>NZ_VDMA02000009.1 GCF_006334915.2 Microbispora catharanthi | reverse complement strand
GCAAGTTCAGATCCGGCTTACCGGCCTCCAACTGCGGCTGATGCACATGCACCAGCCCCTCCGCCGCCATGTCCGCGATCACCACGCGAACCACACCCAGCGGAATCCGCAGCAACGCCGACACCTCCGCCACCGACCGCACCTGACGGCACAGCGTGCTGATCGCCTGGCGTTCCGGGGTGAGCGTGGAAAGGTCCTGGTGCATCACCGTGGCGGAGGACACGAGTGCCTCCATGGCGAGCTGGAGCCGCGGCGCCGTACGCCCGCCGGTGACGGCGTACGGCCGCACCAGTGAGCTCTGCTCCATCGGCGCCGGCGTCGGGACCGGGTTCGTGCCGCCGTACTGCCGGTGGGCGTCGTCCACCGGCGGATAGGCCTCGTTGTTCCAGCCGCCGCCTGCCACAGCGTCCTCCTGACCTTTTCGCTCTCGCTCCGGAACCCGGCGGCCGTCCCGGCCGCCCCGCTCAGGGCGTCTTCCCCGATCTGTCCTCCACCGCGTGCCTTACTTCGCGGGGTCTTCCGTCACCGCGGGTGAGACGCCTGGAGCTCGGCGCGAACCGCGGGGGTCAGCACCTGGCCCGCCCGCTCCACCAGCAACGTCATCTGATAGGCCACCAGACCCAGATCGGAATCCGCCGCCGCCAGCACCGCCAGACAGGACCCGTCACTGATCGACATGATCAGCAACAACCCCCGCTGCATCTCCACCACCGTCTGCGTCACCGGGCCACCCTCGAACACCCGCGAGGCACCCTGCGTCAGACTGATCAACCCGGCCGCCACCGCCGCCAGCTGATCCGCCCGATCCTTGGGAAACCCGTCCGAGAACGCCAGAGGCAACCCGTCCGCCGACACCACCACGGTGTGCGCCACACCCGGCACGTTGTTCACGAAGTCCGTGATCAACCAGTTGATGCCGCGCGCGGCCTGGCTCATTTCCCTCATCAGTCCTCCTTCTCACTGTCCTGGGCATCGGGCGTGCCCAGGGCCGCCGCCCCGGGATATCCCTGGTCCTCCCCCGCCTCCCCGCGGGCGACCGCCCGGCCCTGCCGGACGCCCTGCTGGAAGCTGGAGAGCCTGCTGCGAACCCGCTCGGGCGAGAGCACGGGCGGGGGCGGCGGCGGGGCGGCCGCCGCTGCCGCGGCGGGCTCCGCGGAAGGGGTGGAACCCGTGGCCGAGCCGGGCACCAGGTTGGCCTTGGGCACCCGCTTGGGCAGGCCGGACGAGGTGACCCCGCCCAGTGCCGGCTCGCTGGCCGCCTTGGCCGCCTGCCAGCCGACGTCGGCCGGAGACGACCAGGTCTTGGTGTCCGCGGCGGTCTCGCCGTCCGAGTCGCTCTTCTCCGCCGGGATGTCGACCTTCTTGAACCAGTCCGACTCGACCGCCGCGAAGATCGGGAGGAACTCCTCCTCCGACTCCAGCGGCGAGGTCCGCACCACCGGCAGCGGGCCGGTGTTGTCGTCGCCTTCGAAGCCGCCGCGGCCGGTCTGTCCGGGCCAGCCGGCGCCGCCGTCCTGCGGGGTGCCGGGCCAGGAGGCGCCCCCCGGAGGGGGTAGATGGCCGGGCCAGGGCGTGTCCACGGGGGCCTCGCCGACGTGACCCCGGCTGAAGGGATTGGTGTCGAAGGGGCTGGAGTCGAACGGCCCCGAGTCGAAGTTCGTGGTCTCGAACGGGTCTCGCTCGGACGACCTCTGCTCGGACGGCGCCTTGTCGAACGGCGTCTTGTCGAAGGCCGCCCGGTCGAACGGTCCGGACTCGAACGGGCTGCGGGCGAACGGGTCGGGCTGCCCGCCCTGACCGAAGCCGCCGGTGTCGAAGGGGTTGCGGGCGAAGGGATCGGACTCGCCCGGCCGCCCCGCACCGCCCGTCTCGAACGGGTTGCGCGCGAACGGGTCGCCTTCGGCGCCACGGCCCGGCGGCGGCTCGAAGGGGTTGCGGGCGAACGGGTCGGGGTCGAAGCCGACGGTCTCCCGCGGGAAGGACTCGAAGGGCCCGCGCTCGAAGGGGTCGGCGCCAGGGGTGCCGACGCCGGGCGCGTCCGCGCCGAACACCGGAGTGCGCGGCGGGTTCTCGAACGGCGTCGGGCTGGCGAGGGCCGGCGCGTTGCCGAACATGGCGGCGCCGAACTGCGGCCCGGTTCCGACCGCCGGCATCGGGCTGGTCAGCTCGGGCTGCGGCATGCCCGGCACGCCGGGGAACGCCGGGCCGGCGTTGGCCAGCAGCGCCTCGGGCAGCAGCACCATGGCCGTCAGGCCACCGGTGTCCTGCTGGCGCAGCTGCACGCGGATGCCGTGACGCAGCGCCAGGCGGCCGACCACGAACAGGCCCATGCGGCGGGACACCGACACGTCCACGACCGGAGGATTGGCGAGCCGGTAGTTGGTCTGGGCCAGCTCCTCGGGCGTCATGCCGATGCCCTGGTCGCTGACGGAGATGATCAGGCCGCCGCCGTCGATGCGGTTGCTGGACACCGTGACCTTGGTGTCGCGGGGCGAGAAGGAGATGGCGTTCTCCACCAGCTCGGCCACGAGGTGGACGACGTCGTTGACCGACTGGCCGACGACCGACGCTCCACCCTGCACCTGGATGTCGACGCGCTCGTAGTTCTCGACCTCCGACAGCGAGGCGCGCACGACGTCGACGATGGGCACCGGCTGGCCCCAGCGGCGTGCGGGCTCCTGCCCGGCGAGGACCAGGAGGTTCTCACTGTTGCGGCGCATGCGGGTCGCCAGGTGGTCGAGCTTGAACAGGTTCCCGAGCCGCTGCTCGTCCTGCTCGCCCTGCTCCAGCCCGTCGATCAGGGACAGCTGACGTTCCACCAGCGTCTGCGTGCGCCGCGACAGGTTCACGAACATCGCGTTGACGTTGCTGCGCAGCCGGGCCTCGTCACCCGCCAGCCGGATGGCCTCGCGGTGGACCTCGTCGAAGGCCCGCGCGACTTCGCCGATCTCGTCGCGGCCGACCACCTGCATCGGGGCGATGGGCGGGACCTCGGCGGCGTCGCCGGCCTCCCGCAGCTTCTGGACCGTGTCGGGGAGGCGGCTGCCGGCGATCTCCAGCGCCTCGCTGCGCAGCCGCCGCAGCGGGCGTACGAGCGAGCGGGCGACGCCGGTGGTGACGAGCAGAACCGCGATCAGCAGGAGAGCGACGGCGACGGCCACGATGATGGCCCGCTGCTGCTCGTCGTCCTTGAGCGACTGGCTCCGCGCCACGATGGAGGAGGTCAGCTTGGCCTCGACGGTGCGCATCCGGTTGATGGGCTGCGACATCGCGTCGTACCAGAGGCGGGTGTCGTCGCGTACCGACTGGTCGAAGCCCTTGAGCGGGAAGCCCGCGTTGGCGCGGTCGAGCACCAGCGTGCGGATGAACTCCGCCTGGTCGACCTTGCCGCCGGTCACCGTGTTGTCGTAGTCGGCGCGCTCCTCGGCGGTGGCGCTCTTGCGGAAGGCGCGCAGATCGCTCTCCTCGGCGGACACGGCGCCGAGGAAGTTCTGCAGCTGGACCTGCTCGAAGCGGGTGTTGGGCAGCACCGTGGTCAGCAGGCCGCGCTGCAGGGAGGCGTTCTCCTTCGCACGGGCGAGCGCGGCCAGCGTGACGGACGAGGCGGCGAGCCGGTCGTCCTGGGTGCTCTTGGCCAGCTCGTCCTGCAGGGCCATCAGAGTCTCGATGACGAGGGTGTACTGGTCGAGCACGGCGCTCGGCTGCAGGTTCCCCTGCATGGCCTGGCTCCGCAGCACCTCCACGCCGTCGAGCTTGCCGAGGACGTGGTCGATCTCGTCGGAGGCGCGGCTGCTCACCTTCGTCCTGACCTCGTTCGCCAGGTCCCGGACGGCGGTGGCCGCCTTGTTGGTGAGAAGGGTCTGCGCCTTGACCGCGGCGGTCGCCTTCGCCGGGTGGCCGAGCGTCGCGTTCCAGGCGGCGCGGTCGCGTTCCGACTGCAGCTCGTGGGTGAGGCCCGCGACCTTGTCCACGAGCCGCGCCAGGTCGCTGATCTGCTGGTATTCGGACGCCGTGGTGACCGAGGTGACGACCCGCAGGCCGCCCAGCAGCAGCGCCGCCAGGGTCGGGATGAGGATCAGCGCCACAAGCCTGGAGCGCACGCGCCAGTTGCGCAGGAGAAAACGACTTCCCTCGTCGGGCTCCTGCTCAGCCGGAACCCCGGTCCCGGGGCTCTCGTCGGTCCGGGGGTCTTGTGTCCTCACAGGCTTTGCAACCTCTCGCCGTATGTGCGCACAGGGGGAAGTGTCTCAGCACGGATGTGGCTGGCGTGACGTGCGAGACGTCCTGCAGGCGAGGGTAATTGCAGCACACCGACACCAGGGAGGCCAACCGAACACCCGTGCACAAATAGCCTAGACAGGCATGTAGATGATGTTATTTGGTTAAATATCGGGTCAGCATCAATACCGAATTCTGCCCTGCCGGGTAGCCGCGAGTCCCGGGGATCGGACCCCCGAGGGCAAAGAATGCCACGCCGGCGACATGCTCGGGCCGGACGCCGCGAGGGCGGCACCCTCCGGGGTACCGCCCTCGCCGCTCCCGTCCGCGGGGCGCGGCCTGTCGGGAACACAGCTTTTTCCAGGTTCAGTATTGTCTGCCGTACGCGGCCCGCACGGTCAGCACATACTCGACCAGGCTGATGAGCGTGGACTTGACGGCATCCCGCGAGCGCGCGTCCGTACGGACGATCGGGACGTGCGGAGCCAGCGACAGCGCCTCACGGACCTCCTCCTCCGAGTGGAGGAACTGCCCCTCCCAGCCGTTCATCGCGACCAGGAAGGGAAGCTGGGCCTCCTCGAAGTAGTCGATGGCAGGGAAGCAGTCGGCGAGCCTGCGGCTGTCGACGAGCACGACCGCGCCGATGGCGCCGCGGACGAGGTCGTCCCACATGAACCAGAAGCGGTGCTGACCCGGCGTGCCGAACAGGTAGAGGATGAGGTCCTGGTCGAGCGAGAGCCGGCCGAAGTCCATGGCGACCGTCGTGGTCGTCTTGTTCGGCGTGAGCCCCAGGTCGTCGATGCCCGCACTGGCGTCGGTCATCACGGCCTCGGTCGTCAGCGGCAGGATCTCGGAGACGGCACCGACGAAGGTCGTCTTCCCGACGCCGAACCCACCCGCCACGACGATCTTCGTCGAGGTAAGACCACGGCTAGAGCCTGCGTAGTCCACTGAGCACCCTTTCGAGCAGGTTGAGGTCTGGCTGTCCCTGGTTCAGCTGCGGCATGTGCAGGCGGACCAGACCCTCGTCGGCCATGTCGGCGATGAGCACACGGGCCACGCCCAGCGGGACCCGAAGCAGTGCCGAGATCTCCGCGACCGATCGTACGGAACGACATAGCATCATGATCGATTCCTGCTCTGGACTGAGCAGGGAATAGTCATTGCTCTTCAAGGTCACCGATGATACGAGGGTTTCCATCGCCATGTGGTAACGCGGCTCGGATCGGCCACCGGTGACGGCGTACGGACGGAACAGAGGCTCGTCCTCTGTCCCGTCACGATCACGCACGGCCCTCTCCTCTGGTCATCGCCGCGACGTCTGCAGCTCGGCGCGCAGCGCCGGCGTGAGCACCTGGCCTGCCCGCTCGACGAGCAGGGTCATCTGGTAGGCCACCAGGCCCATGTCGCAGTCAGGTGCGGCGAGTACGGCCAGGCAGGAGCCGTCGCTGATCGCCATCACGAGCAGCAGTCCCCGCTGCATCTCGACGACGGTCTGCGACACCGCGCCCCCCTCGAACACCCGTGCGGCGCCGAGGGTGAGGCTGAGCAGGCCGGCGGCGACCGCCGCGAGCTGGTCGGCGCGGTCAGGCGGAAACCCGTCCGATTGGGCCAGCCGCAGGCCGTCCGACGACACCACCACCGCGTGCGCCACGCCGGGCGTGCTGCCGACGAAATCGGTGATCAGCCAGTCGAACCTGCGTGCTTCCACGCTCAGCTCAGTCACGAGCCCTCCTCCTCTTTACCCGACCCTTCGGCGAGACCTCCGGCCGTCTGGGCCCGGCCTCGCCTTACACCCTGCTGGAAGCTGGACAGGCGGTTGCGCACCGCCTCGGCCGAGACCGGAGGGCGCGGGGCGGCGGCTGGGGGGCCGTCCGCGCCCACCGAGCCGGGCACCAGGTTGGCCTTCGGCGTGCGCTTCGGCAAGCCCGCCGCGGTCACACCGCCCAGCAGGGGGTCCCGGGCGCTCGCCGCGGCCTGGAAGCCGCTGTCGGCCTGAGACCGCCATCCGCCGGGGTCTCCGCCCTGCGCCTGCGGGGCGGAGACGGGCCCGGAGGCGGTGGCGGAGCGGGGCACCCTCGCGATCTCCCCGGTGCTCTCTCCGGGCTCCTCTCCGGCCTTTCCCCCGTCCGCCTCCGCGCCGGTCCGCGCCGCGGGCGCGGCCTGCGGGCCGGTGTCCGAGGGACGCCGGAACCACGCCGACTCGACCGAGGCGAAGATCGGGAGAAACTCCTCGCCCTGCTCCAGCGGCGACTCCTCGACCGACGGCAGCGGCCCGGTCGACGACCCGGGCTCCCCGGCCGTTCCCGCGGGCGGCGCGGCGCCGGGGAATGCGGTCGGCCCCGTGCTGGACGGAGACGGCGAGAACGCCGTCGGTCCAGTGGCGGACGGGGAGAACGCGGTCGGTCCGGTGTCCGACGGCGAGAAGGCCGTCGGCCCCGTGCTGGACGGAGACGGCGAGAAGGCCGTCGGCCCGGTGCTCGACGGGGAACTCGGCTGAGGGAACGCCGTCGGCCCGGTGCTCGACGGCGAGAAGGCCGTGGGCCCGGTGGAGCCGCCCCGCTGCGGGAGTCCCGTCGGCCCGGTGGGCAGCGACGGCCACGAGTGCTCCGAGCGGTCCTCGCCGCTCCCGCTCGCGGCTCCGCTCTGTGATCCCCCCGGTGATCCCCTCTGTGATCCCCTCTGCGGCAACGCCGAGGGCCCGGCGGGCGCCGATGGCCACGACGGCTCGGACTGCTCGCCGAACGCCGGACGGCGGGGGTCGCCGTCCGGCGCCCTCCCGGGCAGGCCCGGCACCGAATGGGGCCCCGAGTGCTGGGTGAACGCGCTTTCCCCGTACGGGTTCTCCGCGGGCGCGGGCGGCGCATCCGCCGTCGGCGCGCCGAATGCGGAGAACCCGCCCGCGCCGTTGCCACCGGCACCGATTCCGCTGAACCCGTTCCCGCCGGGACCGTTCCCGCCCGGACCGTGTCCGCCGGTCGCCGGGGGCCTGCGGGACCCGACGCCGCCCGCCGCGTCGTTGCCGGGGCTCCAGGGTTCGAACGAACCGCCTCCCGGCGCGGGAGCGAGCGGGTCCGGCTCGGCGAACGCCTGCCGGGCCGGCAGTCCGGCCGCCGTCTGCCCGGCCGGGACGGAGGGACGCGGCATCACGGGCTGATCGGCGTTGGAGATGAGCTGGGCGGGGAACAGCACCATCGCGATGACGCCCGCGCCGTCACCCCGGCGCAGCTGCACCCGGATGCCGTGACGCAACGCGAGGCGGCCGACCACGAACAGGCCCATCCGGCGGGACACCGAGACGTCGATCGTGGGCGGCTCGGCGAGACGACGGTTGATCTCCGCGAGCTCCTCCGGCGACATGCCGATCCCCGCGTCGGTGACGCCGAGCATCACGGCGCCGCCCTCGACGGGGCTGCTGGAGACGACGACCTTGGTGTTGCGCGGCGAGAAGGCGATGGCGTTCTCGACCAGCTCCGCCAGCAGGTGGACGACGTCGTTCGCGGCGTGCCCGGCGATCGCGATCGTACGAGGAATCCGGACGACGACCCGCTCGTAGTCCTCGACCTCCGACAGCGAGGCGCGGACCACGTCGACCAGCCGGGCGGGCTGGCTCCGCTTGCGCGGCGGCTCGTGACCGGCGAGGACCAGGAGGTTCTCACTGTTGCGGCGCATGCGCGTGGCCAGGTGGTCCAGCTTGAACAGGTCGGCCAGACGCCGGCCGTCCTCCTCGCCCCGCTCCAGGCCGTCGATCAGCGAGATCTGCCGCTCCACCAGTGTCTGCGTACGGCGGGAGAGGTTCACGAACATCGAGTTGACGTTGGCGCGCAGGCGGGACTCCTCCGCGGCCAGGCGCACGGCCTGCGTGTGGACCTCGTCGAAGGCCTGCGCCACCTCGCCGATCTCGTCGCTGCTGTCGACCGCGATCGGCTGCACGTGGGACTCGCGCTCGGGGTCCTCGGACTCGCGCATCTGCCGGACGATCTCCGGCAGCCTCCGCCCGGCGATGTCGAGCGCCTCCGCCCGCAGGCGGCGCAGCGGCCGGACCATCGACCGCGCGATGAGCACGGTCGTGGCGAGCACGAGCACGAGGAGTGCGAGGATCAGGCCGCCGGCGATGAGGGCGTTGCGCTGCTCGGCCGACTGCAGGTCGCGGGCGCGGCTTTGCACCAGCTCCGACACGCGGCCCTCGACGGCCGCCATCTGCTCGATCGCCTTCGTGCTGTTCTGGAACCACTGCTGGGCCGTCCTGTCCCTGCCCCGGTAGCGGCTGAGGGACTGGTTCTGCAGGCCGAGCGTGAGCGCCCACGACTTGGTCAGCTCGCTGTTGACCACGTCCTTGTCGCCGAAGAGGGTGACCAGGCGGCTCGCCTCGGTCGCCGGGGCCTCGGTGTAGAACGTCGCCAGGTAGCTCTGCTGGCGCGACTGGGAGGCCAGGAAGTCCTGCAGCTCGAACGTGGTGAAGGTCTGGTTGCGCTCCAGCAGCTCACGGGTGAGGGTGGCCCGCTGCAGGGCCGCCTCCTCCTTGGCGTGGGCGAGAGCGCTGAGAGCGCGGACGTTGCCCACGATCGCAGCGTTGTCGTCGTTGTTGCCCAGTTCGTCGTGCAGGCGCAGGATGTTGGCGATCACGGCGCTGTAGTCCTCCGGCGCGCCGTTCTTACGGATGCCCGCGAGGCTCGAGATGCGGCTCGTGAGCTGCTGTGCCTGCTCCACCGCACGCGTGCCGTAGTCCGTGTTGATGTTCTTGAGGTCGGCCTTCACCTGCTGGATCAGCGGGTCGACCGCCGCGCTCTGCTGGGCACGGGTGACCTCGGTCTCCCCGTCGATGTCGAACTTGCGCTTGCTGTTGCCACCCCAGACGAACAGGTCGCGTTCGAGAGCCAGTTGCTCGGCAAGGTCCCGCAGGTGCACCGAGTATTCCGCCGACGACCTGGTCCGCTGGTAGGCGGTCAGGCTGTCGATCGAACCCACGACACGGACGCCGGCGAGGAGCACGGCCACGATCGTCGGGGCGACGATCAGCGCGGTCAGGCGTGTGGGCACTCGCCAGTTGCGCGGCGAGAGACGACTCCGCCGCCTGCGGTTATCGGTATTCGACTGCTCCATGCTCACCGGCCCCGCCATCGTTCGGCCTGCCTTCACGCGTCTGGACAGCATGAAGTGACACAGCTGTATAAGCGGGGACAATTCGACCACAAGGTCACGACGGCGAGCGGCCCTACCCCTGCCGCAGCACCCCAATTGTTACCAAGAGGTGAGGATCGTTACCCCCTCATCTGAGGGCCGCGAGCACGTGTTCTCGCACCTGGATGCGCTGCTGCTCATCGAGGAGGGGACGGCCTGTGCGATCCGCCACATAGAAGACATCCACCGCTTCTGCGCCCAGAGTCTCCACACGGGCGGCGCGTACGTCAAGACCGCACTCGCCGAACGCGCGGCCGATCCGCCACAGCAGGCCGGGTCTGTCATGCGCCCGCACCTCCACCACGCTCGCGGTGAGGGACGCGTCGTCCACCAGGGTGACCCGGGGCGGCGCGACCGGCACCCGGGACGGGCGCATCGACCTCGCCCGCCGGGCCAGGCGCTGCTCGATGTCGAGCCGTCCGGCCAGGACGAGACGCAGGTCGGCCTCCAGCGTCGCGGGGTCGGGCGGCGTGCCGTACTCGGGGACGACGACGAACTCGATGACGGCCGTCGACCCGGCGGACGCGGCGGAGGCGGAGCGGACCGCCATGCGGTGCGCCGCGAGCACCCCTGCCGCCCGCCACAGCAGACCCGGCCGGTCGGGCGCTACCACGGTGACCGCGCTTCCGTTCACGCGCACCGCGCCGCCGCCGTGCCGGGCGAGCGCCGCCTGCTCGGGGGAAAGGGCGGGCGCGGGCGCCGGCGGCGTGCCGGACAGCACCGACCGCACCCGCCGGACCAGGTCGGAGACCAGGGACGCCTTCCAGGAGTTCCACGCGGCCGGGCCGGTGGCGTTGCCGTCGGCCACCGCCAGCGCGGACAGCAGTTCGAGCACCTCCCTGGACCCGACGGCCTCCGCGACCCTGGAGATGGTGACCGGATCGTCCAGGTCCCGCCGGGTGGCGGTCTCCGGCAGCAGCAGGTGATGCCGCACCACGGTCGCGAGGATCTCCACGTCGGCCGGGGGGAGGCCCATCCGGGTGCCGATGTCCCTGGCGACGATCTCCCCCGTGGTGGAGTGGTCGCCCGGCCAGCCCTTGCCGACGTCGTGCAGGAGCGCCGAGATCAGCAGCAGGTCGGGGCGGGACACCTCCCGGGTGAAGGCCGCGGCCCCGGCCGCGGTCTCGATGAGGTGCCGGTCAACCGTGTAGCGGTGGACGGGGTTGCGCTGGGGGCGGTGCCGTACGCGCTCCCAGTCGGGGATGAGCTTCACGAGCACACCGGCCTGGTCGAGCTCCTCCCAGACCGGTACGGCCGCGCGCCCCGCGCCGAGCAGCGCGACCAGCGCGCCGCGTGCCTCCGGGGGCCACGGCACGGGCAGCGGCGGCGACTGGGCGGCGAGCGCGGAGACCGTCGCGGGCGCGAGCGGCAGCCCGGCCTCGGCGGCGGCCGCGGCCGCGCGCAGCACGAGCGTGGGGTCGGTGCGCGGATTGGCGCCGCGGGCCAGCACGACCTCGCCGCCGTGCTCCACGACACCGTCGGCGAGCGGCCTGCGGCCCCGGGGCGCGGGACCGGTGAGCAGCCGGTCGACCGTCCGCCAGGTGGCGTCGAAGGCGTGGGAGACGGTCCGGCCCGCCTCGGCCAGGCGGCGCATCAGCGCCTCGGCGTCCAGCAGGCCCAGCGTGCCGGCGACCGCGTCCTGCTCCTGGAGCACCAGGCGGTCGGTGCCGCGCGCGGTGACGAGGTGCAGCCCGTGCCTGATGTCCAGCAGCAGTTCGTACGCCTCGCGGACCCGCGGGCCGGGCGCCGAGGCGACCCAGGCGGCGGCCACGGCCTGCATCGCCTGCACGTCGCGCAGGCCGCCCCTGGCGTCCTTGAGGTCGGGTTCGAGCAGGAAGGCCAGCTCGCCGCCGGACTCGGCACGCTTGTCGGCCGACGCGCGCAGCTCGGCCAGCCTGCGCCGGGAGTCCGCCCGCCACTCGGCGAGCACGGCCTCCCGCACGGCCCTGGTCAGCTCGGGGTCCCCCACCACGTGCCGCGCCTGGATCAGGCCCAGCACGGCCTTGAGGTCCTCCCTGGCGACCTTGACCGCCTCGTCCACCGTACGGACCGAGTGGTCGAGGCCGATCCCGGAGTCCCAGATGGGGTACCAGATGCGGTCGGCGATCCTCGCCACGTCGTCGCGGCCGTTGTGCAGCAGGACCAGGTCGAGGTCGCTGCCCGGGGCGAGCTCGCCCCGCCCCAGGCTGCCGACCGCGACCAGGGCGACCCCGCTGATCCCGTTGGGGCCGGCCCCGCCGTGCCCGATTCCACTGTGCTCGATTCCAGTGAGGCCGGTCCCGTGGGAGGCGGCGGGGCCGCGCTCGTCGGGGAAGCCGCCCTTCCCTCCCGATCCACCCTCCCGCGCGTACGGCCGCGTGGCCGCCGTGCGGAACAGATCGGTGAGCCATCTGTCGATGTCCGCGGCCCGGTCCTTGCGGATCGCGGCGAACGAGCGCGCCTCCCCTCTCATCATCCGGTTACAGCGCCTCCGGCCCGCGCTCCCCGGTGCGGACCCGGACGACCGTGTCCACGGGGACCGACCAGACCTTGCCGTCGCCGATCTTGCCGGTCTGCGCCGCCTTGACGATGACGTCGATGACGTCCTCGGCGTCGTCCTCCTCGGCGAGGACCTCGACCCGGACCTTGGGCACCAGGTCGACCTGGTACTCGGCGCCGCGGTAGACCTCGGTGTGGCCGCGCTGCCGGCCGTAGCCGCTGGCCTCCGAGACCGTCATGCCCTTGATGCCGAACTGCTCCAGGGCGGCCTTCACGTCGTCCAGTTTGAACGGCTTGATGACTGCGGTGATGAGTTTCATGCGTCGACCTTCTTCGCAGGCGCGGGCACGGGCCCGTTGACGGAGGCCACTCCCGAGGAGTGGACGGTGCCGAGGTCGTACCCGGTCTCGGCGTGGGTGGTGATGTCGATGCCGGTGACCTCCTCCTCCTGGTTGATCCGGAAGCCCATCGTCTTGTCGATGATCTTTCCGATGACATACGCCATGATGAAGGAGTAGAGGCCTACCGCGACAGGACCGAGGGCCTGCACGCCGAGCTGGGAGATCGGGCCGCCGTAGATGAGGCCCTGGTTCTGACCGTCCGCGAAGGGGTAGCGGGCGATGATGCCGAGCGAGACCGCGCCGATCGCGCCGCCGACCAGGTGCACGCCGACCACGTCGAGCGAGTCGTCGAAGCCGAGGCGGTACTTCAGGCCCACCGCGTACGCGCAGACCGCGCCGGCGATGAGACCGAGCACGATCGCCGCCCACGGGTCGACGAAACCACAGGCGGGGGTGATGGCGACGAGGCCGGCGACCGCGCCGGAGGCGACGCCGAGGGTGGTGGAGTGGCCGTCGCGCAGCTTCTCCACGAGGATCCAGGCGCCGGCGGCGGCCGCCGTGGCGACCTGGGTGTTCATGAACGCGAGACCGGCGGTGCCGTCGACGGCGAGCTCGGAGCCCGCGTTGAAGCCGAACCAGCCGAACCACAGCAGGCCGACGCCGAGCAGCACCAGGGTCAGGTTGTGCGGCCGCATCGGGTCCTTGCGCCACCCGGTCCGCTTGCCGAGCACCAGCGCGAGCGCGAGGCCGGCGGCGCCCGCGTTCACGTGGACGACGGTGCCTCCGGCGAAGTCCTCGATGCCGAGGCCGGCCAGCCAGCCGCCGCCCCAGACCCAGTGGGCCACGGGGAAGTAGACGAGCGTCGCCCAGGCGAGGCCGAAGACGACCCACGCGCCGAACTTCGCCCGGTCGGCGATCGCGCCGCTGATGAGGGCCACGGTGATGATGGCGAAGGTGAGCTGGAAGGCCGAGAACACCAGGCTCGGCATACCGGTTCCGTCGTCCTTGGTGGCCGTGTCGACGAGGCTCTGCAGACCCAGGGCGTCCCCGCCGCCGATGAGCTTGTTGACGACGTTGTCCCCGTCGCCGAAGGCGTCGAAGGCCAGCGAGTGGCCGTACAGGACCCAGGCGATGGTGACGGTGATGATGCTGACGAACGACATCATCATCATGTTCAGGACGCTCTTCGCCCTGGTCATGCCCCCGTAGAAGAACGCGAGCCCGGGCGTCATCAGCAGCACCAGAGCGGTGGCTGTGATCATCCAGGCGGTGGTGCCGGTATCGATCTTCACCGACGCGGCCCTCCTTACAATTTGGCGTGTGGCCGGTTATCGCTCCCGCAGTGACTTCCTCCCGGGCGACCTTGGCCGGCTGGCGCACTGACGTTGGCGACAGCGTGTTCTTCCGCCGTTTCAGCCCACGACCCTGCGTGTTTCACATGTGTGAAACTCGCCACCATCGTGTTTCGGGCCGGTTTCGGACGTGCTGAGAACGACAAAACGCGCACCCGGAAGGGGTGCGCGTCGTCGGCCCTCCACTAGGGTCGATGCGACCGGCCGCCAAGTGGCCGAGGGCTGTGTTCTATTCGTACGCGCCACCACCGACCCCGACCGGACTGCCGTCCTCCGCTCCGAACGCCCTGGTCACAGCAGATCTCTGGCCGAATCGTAGACCTTCGCCAGCGCGATCATCAGATGGCGGCGCTCGGTCTCGGTGAGACCGGCGGTGATCTTCTCCTCCAGGCTGCGGCGCTCGGCCTCGACCGGTCCCCGAAGCGCTCGGCCCGCGTCGGTCAGCCAGAGCCTCACGAGCCTGCTGTCGCGTTCGTCGCGGCGGCGGACGAGCAGGCCGGCGGCGCTCATCCGGGTGGCCATCTTGACGACGGTAGGCGTGGTGACGTGCAACGCGGCCGCGATCTCACCGGGTGTGCCGCCGTCGCGCTCCCACAGGGCCGCCAGCAGGTGATCCTGCCCCTGATGCAGGCCATGGCGGCGCATGGCCGTCTCGGCCAGCGCACGCAGCGCCTTCGTCGTTTTGCTGTGCAGGTCGAGGAACTCGGCCACCGCCACCTCCGGGCGACAGATCGATTGACGGCTAATCATTTACCGGCTAACGTTCCCCCGCGCGCTATTCGCTAGACGGCAAACGATTAGGAGCATCATGTTACTGGTGACCGGAGCCACCGGCAGAATCGGCCGTGAGCTGGTCCGCGAGCTCGACGCGAGGAACGCGGAGTTTCGCATCCTCGTCCGCGACCTCGCCCGCGCGGCCGACCTGCCCGCAAGCGCCGAGCGCGTGCTCGGCGACCTGAACGAGCCCTCGACGCTCGCCCCCGCCTTCGACGGCGTCGACCGGCTCTTCCTGCTCACCCCGGGCATCGGCGTGGACCAGGCCGCGAACGCCGTCACCGCCGCACGCATCGCCGGAGTGCGCCACATCGTGCTGTTGTCGTCCATCTGGGTCTTCGGAGATCCGGTGCCCGCCATGGGCCGCTGGCACCACGAACGCGAGCGACTTCTGCGGGCATCCGGCATACCGGTCACGATCCTGCGTCCTGGCGGCTTCATGACCAATGTCCTGGAATGGGTGCCGTCGATCAGGGAGGAGGGGTTCGTCCTCGACCCGATCGGGCCGGGCCGGTCCGCCCCGATCGATCCGGCCGATATAGCAGCCGTCGCCACCCTCGTGCTGACCGAGAACGGCCATGAAGGCCAGATCTATACCCTCACCGGTGACGAGACGCTCACCATCGCCGAGCAGGTCCAGATCATCGCCGCCACCGTCGGCCGCCCCATAGAGGTCCGCGCGGCCGCCACCCCTGAGGAGATCGTCCGGTCCCGCTACCCCGACGGCGCGCCGAAACCCCTTGCCGACGCGATCCTCGAAGCCGCGGCGCTCATGCGCGCGGACACGACCGGGGTCTGCACCGACACCGTGCGACACCTGCTCGGCCGCCGCCCCCGCACCTTCTCCGACTGGTGCGCCCGGAATGCGCACGCGCTGCGGCTCGACGGCGAACCCGAGTAGAGGCGGCCGGCAGCCGGGGACGCCCCCTCTCTGCGTGACTGCGTGACTGCGTGACGAACTGACAACGCCCACGGACGACCGCGGACACCGACCTTCGTTGCTTGGCCGAGCGCAGGCCGCCGGTTACGCGGCGCTGGCCATCTTGCGCAGCCGCACCAGCGCGTCGCGCTCGATGCGCCGGGCGCGGTCACGGCCGATGCCGTAGCGCTCCCCCACCTCGGTGAGGGTGTGCTCGCGGCCGTCCACCAGGCCGTACCGCCAGCGCAGCATGTCGCGCATCTGGCCCTCGAGGCCGGTCAGCCACTGCTCCAGGCGCTCCTTCTCCAGCGTGTCCATGGCCTGCTGCTCGGGATCCGCCCAGGTCTCGTCGGCGATCATGTCGCCGAGCTCGGTCTCGTCCTCGTCGCCCACGCCGAGCTGGAGGGAGACCGGGTCGGAGGCCCAGCGCCGCAGCTCCTGCACCCGCTCGATCGGCAGGTCGAGCACCTCGGCGAGGTCGGCGTCGGTCGGCTCGGCGTCGAACTCCGCCAGCATGTCCCTGCGCACCCGCATGAGCCGCGTCATCTGCTCGCCCGCGTGGGTGGGCAGCCGCACCGGCCGCGCCTGCTCGTGGATCGAGCGGCCCACCGACTGCCGGATCCACCAGGTGGCGTAGGTCGAGAACTTGTACCCCCGGCGGTAGTCGAACTTCTCCACGGCGCGGACCAGCCCGAGGTTGCCCTCCTGCACCAGGTCGATCAGCGGCATCCCCCGTCCGGAGTACTTCCTCGCGACCGCGACCACGAGCCGCAGGTTGGCCTGGATGAACTCGTCCTTCGCCCGCCGCCCCGAGATCGCGATGCGCTCCAGCTCCTCGTCGGTCGCGTCCGCGATCTTCGGCTCGCGCCGTCCGCTGTCGAGCAACTGCTCGGCGAACAACCCCGCCTCGATGCGCTTGGCCAGCTCGACCTCCTGCTCCGCGGTCAGCAGCGGGACACGGCCGATTTCGGCCAGATAAGTCCCCAGCAGATCCCGGTCAGAGACGTGCTGTTCCTGCGTCCGATTCCCCGTCGCCATCCGATGGCACCTCGTTCCGCCGCCGCGATATGCAATATGTGAGCCGGTGAGCCGGACGTGTCCGCCCCGCTCGGCACGGCCCCCGGCTTCCTGCTCCTGACCCGGACAACGGCCGGTCCATGGCAAAGATTCCCCAAACGGATACGACCGGGGAATGGTTTCTTTCTCCTCCCCAAGGAGGATGCGAGGCCGGGAAAAAAGGCGATTACCCAGGTTGCGAGGGCCTAAACGAGGCGGCGCCCCATCCGCCACACCTGCGCCACCAGCGGCACTCCCGGCCGGTACGCGAGGTGGACGTACGACGGCGCCTCCAGGATGACGAGGTCCGCGCGGGAGCCGATGGACAGGGTGCCGACGTCGGTGCGCCGCAGCGCCCGCGCGCCGCCGCGGGTGGCCGCCCGCACGGCCTCCAGCGGCGTCATGCCCATCTCGCGCACGGCCAGGGCGACGCAGAACGGCATCGAGGTGGTGAACGAGGAGCCCGGGTTGCAGTCGGTCGCCAGGGCCACCGTGACGCCCGCGTCGAGCAGCCGCCGCGCGTCCGGGTAGGGCGACCTGGTGGAGAACTCCGCGCCCGGCAGCAGGGTGGCGACCACCCCGCCGGCGGCGAGCGCGTCCACGTCGGCATCGGTGAGATGGGTGCAGTGGTCGGCCGAGGCCGCCCCCATCTCGCAGGCCAGCCGCACGCCCGGCCCCGGTCCGAGCTGGTTGGCGTGGACCCTGAGCTGCAGCCCGGACTTGCGGCCCGCCGCGAGCACCTCCCTGCTGTGCTCCTCGCCGAACGCGCCGCGCTCGCAGAACACGTCCACCCATTTGGCGTACGGCGCGCACGCCTCCAGCATCGGGCCGGTCACGAGCCGGACGTAGTCGTCGGCGGTCGTCTCGGGCGGGACGACGTGCGCCCCGAGGAACGTGGTCTCCTCGGTGAACTGGCAGGCGATCTCCAGGCTGCGGCGCTCGTCCTCCACGGTGAGGCCGTAGCCGCTCTTGATCTCGAACGTCGTCGTGCCCTGCATGGTCATCTCCGAGACCAGCAGCGCGGTGGTGGACACCAGTTCGGGGATGGTGGCGCGGCGGGTGGCGGCGACGGTCGAGCGGATGCCGCCCGCGGTGTAGGGCCGTCCGGCCATCCGCGCGGCGAACTCCTCGGTGCGGTCGCCGGCGAACACCAGGTGCGCGTGGCTGTCCACGAATCCCGGGATGACGGCGCGCCCCTCCACGTCGACCCGCTCGTCGGCGGGCGGGGCGTCGGCGGAACGGCCGATCCACCGGACCACGCCGTTCTCCGCGACCAGCGCGGCGTCCTCGATCTCCTCTCGCCCGGGGTCCGCCGTGTACAGCGACCCGATCCCCGTGAAAACGACTGATGTCATGCCGCTCGGCCCCACGTCTCCTGATCCTCGCCACCCCGCGAACGGCGCAAACCTCACCGGTGCAGCGGGGCGAGCGCGTCGCGCAGCAACGCGCCGATGTCGCCGAGCACGTGCCGCCCGTCCTCCACGATGCGCCGCCCGCCGGCGACGACCGTGTGCACGTCGGCGGTGGTGGCGGCGAACACCACGGACTCCACCGCCGACGCCTTGGTGGCGCCGGCCGTACGGACCGAGTCGAGCCGGACGGAGACGAGGTCGGCCCAGGCCCCCGCCACCAGGCACCCGGCGTCGGGGAAGCCCAGCGACGCCTGCCCGGCGGCGGTCGCGGCGTGCAGGAGCTGCGCGGCGGGCCAGTGCCCACGCTCGCCCGTGACCAGCCGTTCGTCCATCTCCACCGCCCTGGCCTCCTCGAACAGGTCGATGACCGCCTGGCTGTCGGTGCCGAGAGTGACGGGCGACCCGGCCTCCAGAAGCCTGCGGGCGGGGCCGACGCCGTCGGCGAGGTCGCGTTCGGTGGTGGGACACATGCACACGTGGGTGGTGGAGCCGCCGAGCAGCGCCACGTCCACGTCGGACAGGTGGGTGGCGTGGACCGCCGTCGAGCGCGGCCCCAGCGCGCCGTGGTCGTGCAGCACCTGGACGGGCGTCGCCGAGTAGACCTCGACGCACGCCTCGTTCTCGGCCTGCTGCTCCGACACGTGCGCGTGCAGCGGCCCGGTGTGCCGATGGGCGAAGTCGACGACGACGTGCATCTGCTCGGGGGGCACCGCGCGCACGGAGTGGATGGCCGCGCCGATCTCCACGTCCTCCTCGCCCTCGTGCGCCCGGGCGAGATCGTCGGCCCTGGCCGCCCAGCGCTCGGCGTCCCCGTCGCCGAAACGCAGCTGGGTGCCGGTGAGTGCGTCGCCGATGCCGCCGGTCAGATAGCAGGTGTCGAGCAGGGTGATGCGCAGCCCGGCCCTCCTGGCCGCCTCGACCAGCGCGTGACCCATCGCGTTCGGGTCCGCGTACGGCCTGCCCCCGGGCCCGTGGTGCAGGTAGTGGAACTCGGCCACGGTGGTGATCCCGGCGAGCGCCATCTCGGCGTACGTCGCGGTGGCCAGGGCGAGGTAGCGATCCGGGTCGAGCGCCTCGGCGACCGCGTACATCCGCTCGCGCCAGGTCCAGAAGCTGCCGCGTCCGGTCTGGGTGTGGCCGCGCAGGGCGCGGTGGAAGGCGTGCGAATGACAGTTGGCCAGGCCGGGCAGGGTGAGCCCGCCCAGCCGTACGGCTCCCGGGGGAGGCGCCGCCTCGGGCCTGATCTCCACGATGCGGCGGCCCTCGACGCCGACGACGACGCTCTCGACGACCTCGCCGGGCGGCAGCCACGCCATCTCGCACCAGTAAGTCACGTGCACCGGTCCTCCAGATGGGCGGCGTGGCGGTATTGCCACTGTAATGAACGTCCGTCCCCCACGTCCCGTGCGGCCGTCAGCGGGTCGGTCCCCCAGCCGGCCTTACGGTGATCTCGGTGACGTGGGCGTCGGGCGTGGCCGTCAGCGCGGCCAGCACGGCCCGCGCCACCGATTCCGGCTCCAGGTATCTTCCCGGCTCGTACGGCCCTCCCTCCTGGGCGCGGATGCCTCTTTGCATATCCGTGCCCACCCGCCCGGGGAAGATCGCGGTGACCCGGACGCCGTTGGCGTGCTCCTCCTCGCGCAGCGCGTCGCCGAACGCGCGCAGGGCGAACTTGCTCGCGGCGTAGGCGCCCCAGTTGGCGTTGGCCCGCTGCCCGGACCCCGAGTTGATCAGCACGACGTGCCCGCGGGCCGCCCGCAGCGCGGGCAGCAGCAGCCGGGTCAGCTCGGCGACCGCGATGACGTTGACCTCCATCAGCCGCCGCCACTCGTCGGCCCGGGTGTCGGCCAGGGACCCGACACTGGCGACGCCCGCGCTGTGGACCAGCAGGTCGAGCCGGTCGATCCCCTCCACGTCCGCGGGGGTGAGTTCGGTGAGCTCCACCGCCCAGGGGCGGGCCGCCGGCAGTTCCGCGCACAGCGCGTCGAGCGCGGTGCCGTCCCGCCCGCCCAGGAAGAGATCGCAGGTGGGGGCGAGGGCACGGGCGATCGCCGCCCCCACACCCCTCGAGGCGCCGGTGATCAGAGCCGTGGGTCGCATGGACCTCACCTTAGAGCGCCGCGCGGATCTTGCGCGCACCTCACCTCACCGCTGCGGGCGCGGTGTCTCCGGAGTGGGACGCTCCGAGCACATGGCGGACCGCATCACATAGATCGATCAAGTAGAGAGGTAAGCGGCGGGGCGCCCGGCCGGACCGGCCGGGCGCCCCGCCTCCGACCCGGGTCACCGGACGCGCCCGCACGCGCGATGGCTCCGGCAACCGGGCGGTGGTGAAGGAGAGGTTACGCACCTGCGACGTTCCCGGTTCCCGGTCGAAAGAAGCTGTGGCCCGGTGTAAGGGCTGCTCACGGCTTCGCCATCGGCGTGTGCGGAGATGACCGCCGGTCAGGACGAGACGAGGAACTGCGTGGCGGCGAGCTCGCGGTAGAGCGCGTCGGCCGCGACCAGCTCGTCGTGGGTGCCCCAGGCCCGCACGCGACCGGCCTCCATGACCACGATCCGGTCGGCTCCGGTCACGGTGGACAGGCGGTGGGCGATCACCAGGACCGTCGTCTCGCGCGCCACCTCCGCCACGACCTCCCGCAGCCGCATCTCGTTGACCGCGTCGAGCTGGGAGGTCGCCTCGTCGAGCAGCAGCAGCCTGGGCCTGCGCAGCAACGCCCTGGCGATGGCGACCCGCTGCCGCTCGCCGCCCGACAGCAGGATGCCGCGATGGCCGACCGGCGTCTCCAGTCCCTCGGGCAGCCGCTCGACCAGGTCGTCCAGGCGCGTACGGGCCAGGGCGCGGGCGACCTCCTCGTCGGTCGCACCGGGCGCGCCGAAGACGAGGTTCTCCCGGAACGTCCCCGCGAGCACGGGGGCGTCCTGCTCGACGTACCCGAGCATGGCCCGCAGTTCGCCGAGCGGCCAGTCGCGGATGTCGCGCCCGCCGACCGTGATCGCCCCCTCCTGCGGCTCGTAGAACCGCTCGATGAGGCCGAACACCGTCGACTTGCCCGCGCCCGAGGGGCCGACGAGCGCGGTCATGCCGCCGGCCGGCACCTCGAACGTCACGTCGTGGTGGACCACGGGCCGGTCCTCGCCGTAGCGGAAGACGACCCCGGAGAAGGTCACCCCGACAGGCTCGCCGCCGGCCCGCGCCACGGGTGCGGCGGCGGGCTCGGTGCGCAGCATGGCGATCTCCTGGATGCGGGTCACCGCGGCCAGGCCGTTCTGGATCTGGGTGAGGCTCTGGATGATCTGGCCGATCGGGGAGACCAGGTAGAACAGGTACAGCAGGAAGGCGATCAGGGTGGAGATCTCCATCTCCCCCGACGCGACCCGCGCGCCGCCCACCCCCAGCACCGCGAGGAACGCGAGCTGGACCGACATCCAGGCGCCGATGCCGGCCAGCGAGGTCCACGCGGCGGCGGTCACGCCACGGTCGCGCGCCTCGACGGCCGCCGCGCCCACCACCGCGGTCTCCCGCGCCTCCGCGCCGCTGGCCTTGACCGTACGGAACGCCTGGAGGGCGCGGTCGAGCCCCGAGCTCATCTCGCCGAGCGCCACCTGCGCCTGGAGCGAGGCCCGCCGGATGCGCGGCGCGATGGCGGCGCCCATGACGGCGACCAGGCCGACGACGGCGAGCGTGACCCCGAGCAGCAGGCCGTCCATGATCGCCATCATCACGGCGGCGCCGAGGAACATGAAGACGGCCCCGACCAGGGACGCGAGCGCGTCCGTGCACACGGCCCGCAGCAGGGTGGTGTCGGAGCTGACCCGCGACAGCAGATCGCCGGGCTTGAGCCGGTCCACGTCGGAGACCGTGAGCCGCAGGATGCGGTCCACCAGGCCCCGTCGCGAGTCGAGCACGATCGTCTCGCCCATCCGCTCCAGCAGGAACCGCCCGGCCGCCGAGATCAGCGCGCCGACCAGAACCGCGGCCGACAGCCCGAGCACCGGGCCCGCCAGCGCGCCGCCCGCGCCGAACGCGTCGATCACCCGCTTGGCCATGACCGGCATGGCGAGCCCGGCGAGGCTGCCGACGAGGCTGAGCAGGCCGCCCAGCAGGAGCACCCGCCGGTGGGGGCGCACCTGGTCGAGCAGCAGCCGCCAGGAGGCGCGCTCCCCCAGGGACGCCTTCGGCCGTGGCGCGGGCCGACCACCGTCAGGGCCGTCGCCCTCCATCCCCATGGAGCCCCCTTCGCGCGAACCCGGCGTGCGATCTTCCGGAGACCCTAGTTCACCGGAAACGCCGGTGCGCGCGGGGATTTCGACGTCCTGGATCAGTCCACGTCGGGGACGTCGAGGTCGAACTCGGCGTCGCCGTCGTCGACGCGGCGCAGCTTGATGTCCTCCGCCCAGGCGTACGCGAAGCGGCGCACGGCGGCGACGCCCTCCTCGTCCAGGCCGCCGAACGCCTCGTCGGCCAGCAGGTCGACGGTCTCCAGCCGCTCGACCAGGTCCTCCACCCGCCACTCGTCGTCGTAGCGCGCGCCGAGCTGTTCGAGCAGGCGGAAGGAGTACAGGCCGGACACCGCGGCCACGTCGGCGAAGTCGCGCGGCAGCCCGCGGTCCTGCAGGGCGCGGACCTTGAGGCCCACCGCGTCGTCCAGGCCGAGCACCCGGCAGGGGCCGACGTCGGCGGGGCGGTCGCGCAGCGGCTCGCGGAGCAGCGCGACCTCGCACGACTGGCCGGTGATCTCGTCGGTGACGACGACGCGGCCGATGCGGGCGCCGGCCTCGCACACCTCGGCCGACAGGCCGGTGCTCCCGAACGCTTCGGCCAGCGCCCGGCCGACCTCCGCCAGCGGGGCCTCGCCGCCGGTGGCGAAGGTGAGGTCGTCGACGGGGCGCGAGGTACACCCGTGCGCCAGCAGCGCGTAGCCGCCGGCGAGCAGCAGGCCGTAGCGGTCGAGGACGGGCCGCGCGTCCTCGATGAGGCGCAGGTGGAACGGCGGCGCCGGGAAGGCGGAGGACGCGGTCACCACCTCAGTATCGCCCGCGCACCCACCGTGACGATCCCTCATCCCGGCACCCCGTAGAACAGGCGGATCTCCCGGATGGTGTCCATGATCTCGTACCACGTGAGGCACAGGTCGGCCTCGGCCTCCTCGCCGTGTGCCTCCGCCGCCATCAGCCGGTCCCCTGTCAGCAGGGCCGCCTCCCGTTTGAGTTGTGCCGCCATCCGTTGGAACACGAACCGCTCGCGAGACTCCATTGCCGCCCCTCCCGCCCCCCCAACAGCTCTTACCTAGCGTGAAATACCCACAGAACCGGCCGAAATGCTCTTTGAGCGATCAACACACGTCCCGGTAGGGCGTTCCTGGCAGATAGCGCGCCCATTCCTCCCTGGTCAGGGTCCGCCCCGCCCGCGCGCACACCGCCCGCACCATCGGGTCGCCGCCCACGGGCAGCGTGTAGAGCGTGCCGCCGGTGTCCGCGATGTGAAGGCGGGATCCGTCCGGGCCGAAGGCGAGCGTCACGACGACGACGTCCTCCGGCAGCTTGAGCGCGGCGCCGATACGGCGCCTGCCCCGGACGTCCCAGAGTTGGAGCGTCGCGCTCTCGCTCACCGTCGCGAGAACGTCCCCACGCGGGGAGAAGGCCATCGCGCCGATCGTCTCCATCGTCCCGTGCAGCGCCGGCGGCAGCGGGGTGGGTCCCTTCGCGCTCCACAGGAAGACGCGCCCGGTGTACCCGCCCACGGCGATCAGCCCGTCGGCGGGGCTGACCGCGAGAGTGGTATCGGAGGTGAAGGAGCTCCCGGCCTGCTTGCCGGTGACCGCGTCGACGAGTCGGCCGTCGGTGACGACGGTCCGGCCGTCGGGCTCGAAGGCGATCTCGGCGATTTCCCCGTCGACCCGCGTGCTCGCGACCGGCCGGCCGGTCCTGGCGTCCCACTCGCCCAGACGGCTCTCGTTCTGCGCGGTGATGTGGTCGTTCGACTCCTCCCGGAGCTGCGCGTCCCTGTCGGCCTCCTGGTTCACGCGGCTGAGCGACGCGGCGAACAGCCGCCCGTCAGGGGTGAAGGCGCCGCCGTACAGGACGAAGCCGGGCGGCATCCCGTGCTCCCACAGCGGCTTCAGGGTGGCGACGTCCCATGCCCGCAACCGCTCGTGGACCGTGTTCTGCGTGATCAGCGTACGGCCCGCCGGGTCGGCGGCCAGATATTCCCAGTCCGACGAGTCGGGCAGCACGCCGGCGTATCGGCGCCGCCGCGCGTCCCACAGCCGGAGGGGGCCCGTTTCGCCCGCCCGTGCGACCACCCAGCGGCCACCGGGCCCCACCACGCTGTCCATGGCCTTCCCGGGCAGGTGAACGGCCTCCGCCCGGAGGCGGATGTCGAGGGTGACGACGGTGTTGTCCTCGAGGAGGTAGCGCAGGGTGTGCCCGTCCGGGTCGAGACGGGCGTCCTGGACGTCGTCCTCGGCCTGGTAGGCGAACACCTGCCGCTGGTCGGCGGTCCGCCACACGCGCATCGTCCTGCCCGCGAACCCCAGCAGGAACGCGCCGTCCGGGCCGAACCTCAGCCCGGACGTCGCCGCGCTGCCGGGTCCGGCCGCTCCCTTGTCCGCCCAGCGCCACTCGTCCACGTCGAGGGGCACGGGTCTGCCCGTGGCCGTGGACACGAGGGTGACCGTCCGTCCCGCGCAGGCCAGCGACCGGCCGTCCCCGCTGACCGCCACCGCGCCCAGGACTCCCGGGCACGCCTTCCGGAAGCGCGGGTCCGCCGTCCCCGAGGGAAGGCGCCGCACGGCGAGCCTGCCGGTCTCCCTGTCGAGGACGGCGGCGAGCCTTCCCGAGGGCGACACGACGGGCACGGACATGGGCCAGCCGCCCTCGCCACCCACCGCCCGGCCGAACGTCGCGCCGCTCACGAGGTCCCAGACGAAACCGTTGGAGCCCTCCCGTACGGCGAGCATCCGGTCGCCGTCCCCGAATTCCACGTCGCCGTCGACGCCGGCAGGCGTGCGGAGCCGCGCCCGGAGCCTGCCGGTCCGCAGATCCCACACCAGGATCCAGCGCTCGGTGAACACGGCGGCCGCCTTCCCGCCGGGGCTCAGCGCCGCGTCGGTCTGGATCTCCTCGCGGAGCTCCGGAGCCGGCACACGCCGCAACTCCCGCCCGCTGACCAGGTCGTAGAGGCGGATCTCACGGTCCGACACCGTGACGAGTCGCCGCCCGTCCGGGCTCAGCGCCTCGAGCCCGTCCCCAGGCGGGCGGAAGACGGCGACCTCCGGCTGCTCGTAGGCGGCCGTCAGGCTCGACCGGGCCTCGGAGCCGCCGTCGAGGCGCCAGGCCGCCACGCTCAGCAGCATGGCGGCGGCGGGGTCGGTGGTCCGCAGGGTCCCGGCACGCAGCGCCGCCTCCCGGCCGTTGGCCCGGTCGCGCTGGGCGGAAATCTGGTCGCGCTGGACGGCTATCCGGCTGCCCTGGTAGGCCGCCAGGCCGCCGCCCGCGAGCGACAGCGCGAGCAGCACGGCCAGGGCGGTCGTGAGCAGACGGCGGCCACGGGCACGCCGGCGGGTCAGCGCGGCCGACGCGTCGAGGAACTCGCGTTCCAGGGCGTTCAGGGCGAGACGCCGTCGGCCGGTGGCCGCCCAGCCCACGGCCGCGTCCAGGCGGCCGCCCTGCATGAGGTCGGCGGGACGGCGACCGGCCGCGGCCCACTGCCGGGCCCGCAGGCGGATCTCCGCGTGCACCGGCAGGCCGTCCCACTCGTCCGTGAGCCAGGCCCGCAGCCTGGGCCAGGCGCGCAGCAGCGCCGGGCGGCCGAGGCCCACCTCGCCGTCCTTGCGCGACAGCACATAGGCGAACATCCTGAGCACCTCGCCCGATCCGGGCGGCAACTCGTCCTCGGCCGCCCTGCGGGTGGCGAGCTCGCCCTCCGGGCCCACCGCGACCATCCGGAGGAAGATCTGCGGCACCAGGTCGCGCTCCACGGGGCCGAGCGCGTCGTACGCGTCCTCGGCGAGCGCGCCCAGCGCGGGGTCGGGATCGCCCTCCGCGTGCACCGCCCGCGCCGCCCGGCTGCCCTCCGCGAGCAGCCGCGCCGTGTCCACCCGCGAACCCCCGCTGATCAGCGCCATCAGCAGGTCGCGGGCGGACGGGCGGGCGGACGGTTCCTTGACGAGAGCCGCGCCGACCAGCGGGCGGATCGGCTCCGGCAGCACGGACAGGTCGGGATCGACCGACAGCACGCGGTGCATCACCCCGCCCAGGCTCTCCGCGCGGAACGGATCCTCGCCCGTGGCCGCGAACAGCACGATCCCGCCCCAGGCGAACACGTCGGCGGCCGGCCCCGCGCGCTGCCCGGTGAACACCTCCGGCGCCATGTACGTCGGCGTTCCGGCCACCAGGCCGGTGCTGGTCAGCGACATCTCCAGAGTCCTGGCGACGCCGAAGTCGATCACACGGGGGCCGTCCGGGCCGAGCAGCACGTTGTCGGGTTTGAGGTCCCGGTGGACGACGCCGGCGTCGTGGATGGCGGTCAGCGCCGTGGCGATCGCGGTCGCCAGCCGGTGCAGGCCGTCCCCGGCGAAGACCTGCCCCTCCTGCACGGCCCGGCGCAGGCTCCGCCCCTCGACGTACTCGCTGACGATGTACGGCCTGGGCCCGTCCAGCTCGGCGGCGATGACCGGCGCGGTGCAGAACGACGCCACCCGCCGGGCGGCCGCGGCCTCCCGGCCGAACCGCTCCCTGAGCTCCGGGTCAGTCGCGGCGTCGCCGTGCAGCACCTTGACCGCCACCCGGCGGCCCTGGCCGTCGTACGCCTCGTAAACGACGCCCTGGCCGCCGGAGCCGAGCCGCCCCGACAGCCAGTAGTCCCCCAGCCGCTCCGGATCCTCGGGCAGCAGCGTCCCCGTCATGCGTCCACCCCCCCGCGCCGGCACGTGGGATTGGACGCCGACGGGCGCGAAAGGGTTCTGCCGGATCCTCGGCGCGTACGCGGATTTCGATCACATCGCGGCGGGCATCGTCACCATCGGTGCCAGGAGAAGACGAAGCTGACGCCGAAGACGAGCATGGCGAGCAGGAGGGCGATCCCCACGAAATTCCCGGCCAGCCCACCCAGGCCGGTGTCCTCCTCGCTCCTGACGACGTTCACGCTCTCGGGGTCGTAGACGATGCGGACCTTCTCCCCTGTCGCGTACCAGCCGGAGATCTCCTCGACGTGCCGTTGCGTGCCCACCGTGAAACCGATCTTCGTGTAGTTCACGGTGATGGGATGGCCGTCGGTGTCGTTCCATGTCTCCGACCGGGTGGAGAGGGCGACGCCGGTGGTGCGGACGCCGTGCCGCCCGAGGTCCAGGGCCGACACGATGTCGAAGACCTGAGCGACGAGCATCACGATCAGGATGCCGAACCAGGCCGCGAAGAACGCGAACGACCCGACACCCGATAAAGAACGCCGGGATAACCATCGAGCCATCAGTCACAGGCCCCCTTGGCGAAGGCGATCGGGAAAGGCGCGGCTGCCGCCCTGTCTCCTACGACTCCTCCCCGGCCCCGTAGGTTCGGTGACGGTTCACGGTCGCCGCGAGGGGAGAGGTCCCGGCTTCGGGGGTGGCCGGTGGGACTGCGCGCCCCGGGGCGCAGCCCCGAGGCGCACCCGGCGTGATCGCCGGAAAGCTCGGCACGGCATCGGCACCTGTCGCGCAGGCGCGCGGAAACACCCGGGCAGGTGAGATGTTCCCGCGCACGGTCCCGCCGCGGAGCCGCTCCGCGTCAGCAGTTGTGCAGGGCGGAGAACTTGCCCGGCCACTTCCAGGACCAGTTCCAGGTGTGACCGGGGGCGTAGTACGTGCACTTGAAGTCCCTGCGATGGGCCAGGATCACCTTGAACCAGTGCCCCGCGCCACAGCCGTTGGTCACGCTGAGGTGGTCCGTGACGCCGCTGCTCGACAGGTGCCAGTGCACGCACCCCGGAAGAGGGCTGCGCGCCTGGGCGGTGGCCGCGGAGGCCACTCCGCCCGTGGGCAAGAGCAGCGCGGCGACTCCCGCGGACGCCGCGATGGGGAGTGCGATCTTCTTACTGAGTCGCATGGCTTCTTTCTCCTGTCTCCGGTGAAGCAGTTCGCCTGGACTCGGGCCAGGCATGGCCAGCTCACCTGGGAAGACAGGTGTCCGACAAGCGACGCAACAGAATTGGACGCGATTGGCCGATCTTGTACGGCAGGCGTAGAAGTGAACCGCCAGAGGGGACCATGTGACCGTCCCGTTCCCGTCCCTGGAAAGGTGGGTCCACACATGGGCGACGCGGTGACCTCGCCTCCGCCGGATCCGGCGTCGGCAGACAGCGCTCAGGAATTCATCGACTTACTCAAGCGGCTCAGGACCTGGGCAGGGCAGCCCTCACTGCGCCGCTTGCGTCACCTGGCCGGCCGCTCGACCACCTCCGACGGCCACGAGGTGGACGCCCTGCCGTCGAGCACCGTGTCCTACACCCTCAACGGCCGGGGGCTGCCCGGCCTGCCGCGGCTGGCCTTCGTCGAGGCCTACGTGGCGGCCTGCCTGTCCGCCTGCGAGCTGTCGTCCGCGGAGATCGAGGCTCAGATCGCCCGGTGGCAGGACGCCTGGCGGCGAATAGCCAGCCCTGGTGATCACGAGCCCGCCATGGAGCAGACCAAGGGACAGGCCGAGGAGACGACACCCTCGGATGACGCCCGGGGCCCGTCCTCCGAGTCGGCGCTCACTGAGCCGACTCTCACCGGGCCGACGTCCATTGGGCCGAGCCGTACCCGCGTCCTGTCGGCCGGCCTCGCCGGGCTCGTGGCGGGCGCACTGATCGCCACGGTTGTGACCCTGTTCCTGAGGCCCGCCGGCAACGAGATCCCCTTGGTCCGTGGTGAGGATCCCAACCGGTGCGACGCGCCCAGCGTCTGCTTCTACGACCGCGGGCAGACCGGCCGGTTCCACGACGTCACCGACGACTACCAATCCCTCAACGACAGCCGTGACACGGTGGCCATGGTCAACCCGCGCAAGGACGACGTGGTGTGGCTGCGCTGGGAGGACGGTCACAGCGAGTGCACCATGCCGTTCGCGACCTACCGGCTCGCCCCGGGGGTGGCCGAGATCCGCATCAGCCGCGACTACCGCTGCCCTCCGGACGAGAAGGGCAAGCGTCGCGCCGTCCTGGACCCGGCTGCGGTGGTTCCGGCGCCCCTGCCCCCCTGCTACGTCACCGCCTCCCGGCGGCAGGCGACCGAGGAGACGTCATCGGCCTCGACGGTGCCGACCGGAAGATCCCGGTCCGCTACGTAGGTCGGCTCCACCAGCCTGGTCAAGGATCACCGCACACGCCACCCGGCTTTCGGACGGCGGCGTGGACTCAGCGGGCGCGGGGCCGGCCCGACCGCCAGGGGCGCCCGGGGTGGTCCGCCCCCGGCCGGGGACGCGGGGAGACGACCCGCCGCCGTTGGTGCCGGGCGGGCAGCGCGGGCGCGGGCAGGTCGTGGCGGCCGGAGACGAACTCCTGCACCGCGATCTTCGCGCGGATGACCGGGCGGCGCCAGCGCTCCTCCCGGTGGATCGCCTTGGCCATCAGGCGCGGCCGGGGCCGCCTCGCCCGCTCCGAGTAGCACCAGCGGGCCCAGGGCGAGCCGGGACGGGCCACCCGCACCGCCCCCACGTACAGCAGCGGCGGCACGAACAGTCCCAGCAGGCCGCTCCAGATCTTCCCCTTGAGCAGTGTGATCATGGCGAAGACGAGGTTGACGAAGAGGAACGCGGGGGCCGTCCAGCCGCCTCGGCCGTCCGCGCCGTTCCAGGCGAGCGGGCGCAACCCGAGCAGCAGCAGGCCGGTGGCCGCGATCGCCACGAAGACCGCGTCCACGGAGGTGCGGCCCTCTTCCTGCCAGTAGACGTCGCGCAGGTGCAGGATCAGCGCGAACTCGTCGAGCACGAGGGCGGCGCCCACGCCGAACACGGCCGAGGAGAAGGAGTACCACCCCGTGGACACGTCCGACAGGACCAGCCCGGCCACCCCGCCGAGCAGCGTCAGCACCACGCCGAACACCACGTGGTGGATGTGCATCTCGCCGACGCTCACGTTGCCGAGCCACCGCACCCGCGCCCTGATCAGCCGTACGTTCACCCGCGTGAAGACGAACGCCGTGATCAGCGCGACGAAGAAGCAGAAGAGCGGCAGGCGGTGCGCCTCGATGATGCGTTCGCGAAACCAATAGGTCATGAAGCGATCCCCCGGCCTCCGATGCTACGACGCGGCGGGAGTGGTCAGGCGAGAAAGCCGCGCAGCAGGGCCGCCGTGCCCTCCAGGTGCTCGGCCACCGCCCGTTCGGCCGCCTCGGGGTCGCCGTCCAGGATCGCGGCGGCGATGGCGGCGTGCTGGACGGCCGCGTGCTCGATGTTGGGCCGCAGCACGGGGATCGCGTTGAGCAGGTCGGTCACCCGCAGCCGGGCGTCGGCGCACGCGGCGGCCAGCAGCGGCGAACCGCTCAGCTCCGCGATCGCCAGGTGGAACGCGATGTCCATCCGGCGGTAGTCGGCCGGCGCCGCGTCGTTCACCCCGGACAGCCGGGCGGCCAGCGTCTCCCGCTGCCGCGGGGTCAGCTCGGTGGTCGCGAGCACCCGGGCCGCCCCGCACTCGACGGCCATCCGGAACGTCAGCGCGTCCTCGAGATCGTCTTCGCCCATGCGGGTGACGGCCCTGCGCAGGTCGCCCTTGCGGGGGCTCGGCGGCCGGTAGACGACGAAGGCCCCGCCGTACCGGCCGCGCCGTACGTCGAGGTAGCCGGCCTCCTGCAGGGCGCGGATCGCCTCGCGCAGCGTGACCCTGCTGATGCCGAGCCGGGTGGCCAGCTCGCGCTCCGGCGGCAGCTTCTCGCCGTGCGGGACGACGCCGAGCTTGATGGCCTGCAGCAGGCGCTCGACGGTCTCCTCGAACGCGTTGCCCGCCCGCACCGGCCGCAGCAGCGACACCGCGCCGGTGATCCCCACGGCCGCGTCCCGCGACGCGGACGCGGCCGGAGTCCGGGGGCCGGAGACGGACGCCTCCGCCGGGGTGATCTCCATGCGCATCGTCCCTCCACCCGTCACCGCGGGTCCCCCGTCCCTGCGATCGAGGTTAAACCCCCCGGGCATTGTTGACGACGAGGGGAACATGGTGCTTGCATGCCCTCAATGGTCTGATTCCAGACTTTTGGACGGGAGGCACCGTGCTCAGCGTGGAGCGACTCCGCGATGACGTCGAAGCGGGCCGCGTGGACACGGTCCTGCTCGCGGTCACCGACATGCAGGGGCGGCTGCAGGGCAAGCGGCTGTCGGCGCGGTACTTCCTCGAGGAGGTGCTGGACCACGCCGCCGAGGGCTGCAACTACCTGCTCGCCGTGGATGTCGACATGAACACCGTGGACGGCTACGCCATGTCGTCCTGGGAGCGCGGCTACGGCGACTTCGTCATGCGGCCGGACCTGTCCACGCTGCGCCGCGTGCCCTGGCACGAGGGCACCGTGCTGCTGCTGGCCGACCTGGTGTGGGAGGACGGCGCGGACGTCGTGGCCTCCCCCCGGCAGATCCTGCGCCGCCAGCTCGCCCGGCTCGCCGAACGCGGCTGGACCGCGTACGTCGGCACCGAACTGGAGTTCGTCGTCTACGACGACAGCTACGAGCAGGCCTGGCAGCGGGGCTACCGCGACCTGACCCCGGCCAACCTCTACAACGTCGACTACTCGCTGCTCGGCACCTCCCGCATCGAGCCGCTGCTGCGCAAGATCAGACTCGGCATGGAGGGCGCCGGGCTGTACGTCGAGTCCGCCAAGGGCGAGTGCAACCTCGGCCAGCACGAGATCGCCTTCCGGTTCGCCGACGCGCTGACCACTTGCGACAACCACGTGTTCTACAAGAACGGCGCCAAGGAGATCGCCGCCCAGGAGGGCAGGTCGATCACGTTCATGGCCAAGCCGAACCAGCGCGAGGGCAACTCCTGCCACATCCACATCTCGCTGCGCGACGCCGACGGCACCCCCGTGATGGCGGGCGGCGAGCCGTACGGGCTGTCGGAGACCGGCCGGCGCTTCGTGGCCGGGCAGCTCGCGGCGATGCGGGAGCTGACCCTGCTCTACGCGCCCAACGTCAACTCCTACAAGCGGTTCGTGCCCGGCAGCTTCGCCCCGACCGCCGTCAAGTGGGGCGTGGACAACCGCACCTGCTCGCTGCGGCTGGTCGGCCACGGCCCCTCCCTGCGGATCGAGAACCGGGTGCCGGGCGGCGACGTCAATCCGTACCTCGCGGTCGCGGCCATGATCGCGGCCGGGCTGCGCGGCATCGACGCCGGGCTGGAGCTGGAGGAGCCGTTCGGCGGGAACGCGTACGACTCCGGGGCGGAGCGGGTGCCCGCCACGCTCCGCGACGCCCTGGCGCTGTGGGAAGGCTCGCCGATCGCCGAGGAGGCGTTCGGCAAGGACGTGGTCGAGCACTACGCCAACAACGCGAGGGTCGAGCTGGCCGCCTTCGACGCGGCGGTCACCGACTGGGAGCTCTATCGGGGGTTCGAACGGCTGTGAAGATAGTCAATCCGGCGACCGAGGAAGTGATCGCCGAGGTCGAGATGGCGGACGCCGCCGAGGTGGACCGCGCGGTCGAGCGGGCCGCCCGGGCCTTCCCCGCCTGGCGTGCGGTCGCCCCGGGCGAGCGGGCCCGGCTGCTGCGCCGCTTCGCGCAGGTCGTGGAGGACCACACGGAGGAGCTGGCGCGGCTGGAGATCAGCGGCGCCGGCCACACCGTGGGCAACGCCCGCTGGGAGGCGGGCAACGTCCGCGACGTGCTGAACTTCTACGCGGGCGCGCCCGAGCGCAACCACGGCAAGCAGATTCCGGTGCCCGGCGGGGTGGACGTCACGTTCGCCGAGCCCCTGGGCGTGGTCGGGATCATCGTGCCGTGGAACTTCCCGATGGTCATCATGACCTGGGGAGTCGCCCCGGCCCTCGCCGCCGGCAACACGGTGATCGTGAAGCCCGCCGAATGGACCCCGCTGACCGCGCTGCGGCTGGCCGAGCTCGCCCTGGAGGCCGGGCTGCCCGAGGGCGTGCTCCAGGTCGTCCCCGGCGAGGGTGAGGTCGCCGGCGCCCGGCTCGTCGAGCACCCGGACGTACGGAAGATCGTGTTCACCGGCTCGACCGAGGTCGGGAAACTGATCGGCGCCAAGGCGGCCGAGCAGGTCAAGCGGGTGACGCTGGAGCTGGGCGGCAAGAGCGCCAACATCGTCTTCGCCGACGCCGACCTCTCCCGGGCGGCGGAGTCCGCCCCGATGGCGGTCTTCGACAACTCCGGCCAGGACTGCTGCGCCCGTTCGCGCATCCTGGTGGAGCGTTCCGTCTACGACGACTTCCTCGCGCGGCTGTCGCAGGCCGTGCGGGAGGTCAAGGTCGGCGACCCGAACGACCCGGCGAGCCAGATGGGCCCGCTGGTCAGCGCCGAGCACCGGGAGCGCGTCGCGTCGTTCGTCACCCAGGCCGACGTGTACGCCGCCGGGTCGTGCCCGACCGGCCCCGGCTACTGGTTCCCGCCCACGGTGCTGGCCGGCTCGTCCTCGGAGTCCTTCCGCAGGGCGTTCACCGAGGAGATCTTCGGGCCCGTGGTGTCGGTCGTGCCGTTCGAGGACGAGGCCGACGCCGTACGGATCGCCAACGACACGGCGTACGGCCTGTCGGGGTCGATCTGGACCCGCGACGTGGGCCGGGCGCTGCGCGTGGCGCGGGCCGTCGAGGCGGGCAACCTGTCGGTCAACTCGCACTCCAGCGTCCGCTACTGGACCCCGTTCGGCGGCTTCAAGCAGTCGGGCCTCGGCCGGGAGCTCGGCCCGGACGCCCTGTCGGCCTTCACCGAGACCAAGAACGTCTTCATCTCCACGGAGTAGATCAATGCAGCGTTTGCAGGACCGCGTCGCCGTCATCACCGGGGCGGGCAGCGGCATCGGGCTGGCCACGGCCCACCGGTTCGCCCAGGAGGGCGCCAAGGTCGTGGTGGCCGACCTCGACGAGGAGGCCGGCGCGAAGGCGGCCGGGGAGGTCGGCGGCCTGTTCGTCAAGGTGGACGTGGCGAACGAGGACGACGTGGCCCGGATGTACCGGACCGCGTTCGAGGAGTTCGGCAGCGTCGACATCGCGTTCAACAACGCGGGCATCTCGCCGCCGGACGACGACTCCATCCTGGAGACCGGCATCGACGCCTGGCGCCGGGTGCAGGAGGTCAACCTCACCAGCGTCTACCTGTGCTGCAAGCACGTGATCCCGTACATGCAGCGGCAGGGCAAGGGCTCGATCGTCAACACCGCGTCGTTCGTCGCGGTCATGGGTTCGGCCACCTCGCAGATCTCCTACACCGCCTCCAAGGGCGGCGTGCTCGCGATGAGCCGCGAGCTGGGCGTCCAGTTCGCCCGCGAGGGCATCCGGGTCAACGCGCTGTGCCCCGGGCCTGTGGACACCCCGCTGCTGCGGGAACTGTTCGCCAAGGACCCCGAGCGCGCCCAGCGCCGTCTCGTCCACGTGCCGATCGGCCGTTTCGCCCGGGCCGAGGAGATCGCCGCGGCGGTCGCGTTCCTCGCCTCGGACGACGCGTCGTTCATCACCGCCTCGGAGTTCCTGGTCGACGGCGGCATCTCCGGCGCGTACGTCACTCCGCTGTAAGGGGTATGCCCATGGCCCGTCCCGTGATCGGCGTGACGTGCTACGTCGAGCCGGCGAGGTTCACCGTCTGGGACATGCCGGCGGCGCTGCTGCCGTACATGTACGTCGACCACATCGCGCGGGCGGGAGGCCAGCCGGTCATCCTGCCGCCCGCAGGGGAGCCCGCCGCTCTGGCCGGGCGGCTGGACGGGCTGATCATCGCGGGCGGGGGCGACATCGACCCCGCCCGGTACGGCGCGCCGCCCGCCGAACAGACCGGATATGTCCGGGAGTTCCGCGACGAGGCGGAGTTCGGGCTGATGGAGGCCGCCCTGCGCACCGGCCTGCCGTTCCTCGGCATCTGCCGGGGCCTGCAGGTGCTCAACGTGGCGCTGGGCGGCACCCTCCACCAGCACCTGCCCGACCTGGTCGGCCACACCGCCCACTCCCCCGCCCCCGGGACGTTCGGCCGCCTCCCCGTACGGCTCTCGCCGGGGTTGGCCAAGATCTACGACGGCGAGGACCTGACGCCCGCCCACTACCACCACCAGGCGATCGACCGCCTGGCGGACGGGCTGGAGGTCACCGCCCGCTCGGACGACGGCACGATCGAGGCCGTCGAGGTCACGGGCGCGGCGTTCGCCCTGGCCGTCCAGTGGCACCCGGAGGCCGACGAGGACGGCCCGCTGTTCCACGCCCTCGTCGCCGCCGCCCGCCACTGAAGGTCCCGCGGGATCGACGCCGTCTTCGCCGGCCATCCCGTCGAGCGCGCCGACCGGCTCCCGGAAAACCTCGTCCGTCATAAGCCGTACCTCCCCGGGCCGGCGCCGCACCGCGCCGATCATCGCGTAATCGGCGTCACACTCTCACTCCGCGGGCATGGACAGTCGGCGAGAGCTTGATCTGTAACCGATTTCATTTAGGTTATCGGCGTATCGGCGCGCACGGGGGCGGGCATTGCGGCCCACAGAGCGGCGTTTATGGGCTCCGGAGCGGCCGGCATACAAACGACATATTTTTGACTCAAGCCGCCGGAGAGAGATATGGTCAAATGGCGATCAAAGCCGCATCGTCGGCGCGTTCACGCTGCTTTCGTGCGAGGGGAACCGTGTTATACGCCGTACTCGGACCGTTCCTGGCCATGAAACCCTCAGGGGATGTCATCGCCGGGCTCGCCCCGAGGCACCGGCAACTCCTCGCACTGTTCCTGCTCAATCCGAATATCGCGGTTCACCGGGACCGGCTCATCGATCTGTTGTGGAATGGCCGCCCCACTAAATCGGCGCCGCGGAATCTTACCACCTACATCGCACAGGTGCGGCGGCGGCTCTCGCCACGCGACCCCGGCCTTTCTCCGCTGCACACCGTGGACGGCGGCTACCTTCTTTCCGTCCCGCCGGGATCCGTGGATGCTGCAGTATTCAACCATTTCGCGGCACAGGGCAGAATCGCTCGCGAAAATGGCGATTACCACAATGCGGCGAGGATGTTCGAGAACGCACTGAGCCTGTGGCGGGGCGACGCCCTGCTCGCCATGAGGCATGTGGACGAGCTCTCCGCGTGGGCCGAACGGCTCGACGAGGACCGGCGCGCGGTGACCGAAGACCTCTTCGACGTACGACTGGCGCTCGGGCACCATCATGAGATCGTCGGCGGCCTGGCCCAGTGGGCCCGGCGCCACCCGCTGCGTGAACGGCCGCACCGGCAGCTCATGCTGGCGCTCCACCGGTCGGGCCGCACCCACGACGCCTCGGCGTCCTACCAGCGACTGCGCCGCACCCTGGTCGACCGCCTCGGCACCGAGCCGTCCCCCGACACGCAGGCCCTCCACCAGCGGATCCTGACCGGCGACGACCTCCCGTCCGCCCTGATGCGCCTCCGCGCGGGGCATCGGCCGCCGCGCGAGTGCGATCACAGGCCGTAACGAAAGCCCGCGAGGACGGATTTCTTGATCGAGGAAATCGGGGCGATCCTGCCGGTTACGGGGATGCCGGCGAACCACTAGGCTTGCAGCACACCGGTGATCCCGTGCGGGAGAGCGTCCTGGCATCCGGTCAGGGCCCCTGAAGGAGCAAGCCCTCCCCGCGAACCTCTCAAGGCAAAGGACCGTGCGGGCCAGGTGACCTCTGGAAAGAAGGCCGGAAGGCCTCGCCGAAGGTGAAAGTCCGGCAAAGATCGGACGAAGCTCTCAGGCGCCGATGACAGAGGGGGAGGATGCCCGATAGTCAAACGCAGCATCCGTCCTTCCGAGGTGCGCATGTCCCGATCCACCCCGCTCCGCGGGGTCCACGAAAGTCTGGGCGCGACCCTGACCGACTTCGCGGGCTGGCAGATGCCCCTGCGCTACGGCAGTGAGTCGGCCGAGCACAACGCGGTGCGCACGGCCGCGGGGCTGTTCGACCTGTCCCACATGGGGGAGATCTTCGTCGTCGGCGCGCAGGCGGGCGAGGCGCTCGACCGCGCTCTCGTGGGACACCTCAGCGTCCTCGCGCCCGGCCGCGCCCGCTACACGATGATCGTGAACGAGACCGGCGGCATCCTCGACGATCTCATCGTCTACCGCCTCGACGAAGACCAGTACATGGTCGTCGCCAACGCCTCCAACTACGCCCTCGTCGCCCGTGAGCTCGCCGACCGGGTCCGGGGCTACGACGCGCGGGTGACCGACCGGTCGGACGAGTACGCGCTGGTCGCGGTGCAGGGCCCGCGCAGCGCCGAGATCCTGACCGCGCTGACCGACGCCGACCTCGACGATCTGAAGTACTACGCCATCGTCCCCGGCGTCGTCGCGGGCACGCCCGCCCTGATCGCGCGCACCGGATACACCGGCGAGGACGGCTTCGAGCTTTTCGTGCTGAACGAGCACGCCGTGCCCCTGTGGAACGCCCTCGCCGAGGCGGGCAAGGACGCCGGGCTCGTCCCCGCCGGGCTGTCGGCCCGCGACACGCTGCGCCTGGAAGCCGGCATGCCGCTGTACGGCAACGAGCTGAGCGCGGCGATCACGCCGTTCGACGCGGGACTCGGCCGGGTCGTCCGCTTCGACAAGCCCGGCGACTTCGTGGGCAAGGCCGCCCTCGAGCGGGCAGCGGAGAACGGCACCAGGCGGCGCCTGGTCGGGCTGGTGGCGCGCGGCCGCCGCGTGCCCCGCCACGGCTACCCGGTCACCCGCGAGGGCGCCGTCGTCGGCGAGGTGACCAGCGGCGCCCCGTCGCAGTCCCTCGGCCGCCCGATCGCCATGGCGTACGTCGATGAGGGCGCCCTGGAGAAGGGCAGCCTGGCCGTGGACATCCGGGGCAGCCAAGAACCGGTCGACGTCGTCGATCTGCCTTTCTACAGGAGGAGCAAGTGAGCACCATTCCGGACGACCTGAGCTACACCAAGGAACACGAGTGGGTGGCCGGGATCGAGGACGGCCTCACCGTGACGGTGGGCATCACGGCGTACGCGGCCGAGCAGCTCGGCGACGTGGTTTACGTGGAGGTGCACTCGGAGGTCGGCTCGACGGTCGCGGCCGGCGACGCGGTCGGCGAGGTGGAGTCCACCAAGTCCGTGAGCGACATCTTCGCGCCGGTCGGCGGCGAGGTCGTCGAGATCAACTCCGCCGTCGTGGACAACCCCTCGCTGGTCAACTCCGACCCGTACGGCGAGGGCTGGCTGTTCCGCGTGCGCGTGGAGGAGGAGCCGGAGGACCTGCTGTCGGCCGCGGAGTACACCGCGCTGACCTCCGGCGAGTCCTGACAGCCGGCTGAGAGGCGAGGGTCAATGGCGATCAGCGTCTTCGACCTGTTCAAGGTGGGGATCGGGCCGTCCAGCTCGCACACGGGCGGCCCGATGGCGGCGGCGCACAAGTTCGTCCGCGGGCTGCACCAGGACGGGCTGCTGGAGAAGGTGACCCGGGTCGACGCCATCCTGTACGGCTCGCTCGGGCTGACCGGCAAGGGCCACGGCAGCGACAAGGCGGTCCTGCTGGGCCTGTCCGGCGACAAGCCGGAACTGGTCGACGTCGACACCGTCGACGAACGACTGGCGGCGATGCGGGCGAGCGGCACGGTCACCTTGTACGGCGTGCACGAGATCCCGTTCGTGGTCGGCGAGCACCTCGTCTTCGAGCGCAAGCTGTCGCTCCCCCACCACCCGAACGGCATGCGGTTCACGGCGTACGCCGACGACACGGTGCTGCGCGAGAAGGTGTACTACTCGGTCGGCGGCGGCTTCGTGGTGGACGAGAACGCCACCGGCGCCGACCGGATCAAGCCGGACGACACGGTGCTGCCGTACGCCTTCACGACCGCGCACGAACTGCTCGCGCACTGCGCCGAGACCGGCCTGTCGATCTCCGGCCTGACGATGGAGAACGAGAAGGCCTTCGGCCGTACGGAGGAGGAGATCCGGGCCCGTCTGCTGCACCTGTGGGCGGTCATGGCCGAGTGCGTACGGCGCGGCACCGGCCGCGAGGGCGTCCTGCCGGGCGGGCTCAAGGTGCGCCGCCGGGCCCACCAGCTGTACCGGCGGCTGCAGAGCGAGGCCGACGGGACCGACCCGCTGCGGGCGATGGACTGGGTCACGCTGTTCGCGCTGGCCGTCAACGAGGAGAACGCCGCGGGCGGCCGGATCGTCACCGCGCCGACCAACGGCGCCGCCGGCATCGTCCCGGCCGTCCTGTCCTACTACATGCGCTTCCTCCCGGGTGCCGACGAGGACGGCGTCGTCCGCTTCCTGCTCACCGCGGGCGCGATCGGCGTGCTGTTCAAGGAGAACGCCTCCATCTCCGGCGCCGAGGTGGGCTGCCAGGGCGAGGTCGGCTCGGCCTGCTCGATGGCGGCGGCGGGCCTCACCGAGGCCCTCGGCGGGACGCCGGAGCAGGTCGAGAACGCCGCCGAGATCGGCATCGAGCACAACCTGGGCCTGACCTGCGACCCGATCGGCGGGCTCGTCCAGATCCCGTGCATCGAGCGCAACGCCGTCGCCTCGATCAAGGCGATCGCCGCCGCCCGCATCGCGCTGCGCGGCGACGGCCGCCACTTCGTGTCGCTGGACAAGGCGATCAAGACGATGCGCGACACCGGCAGGGACATGCTCGACAAATACAAGGAGACCTCGCGCGGCGGCCTCGCCGTCAACGTCATCGAGTGCTGAACCTCGCGTCGCCGGCGAGCGCCATGATGTCGCGGATGTGACGCATGTGCGGCTCGCCAATATCGTGGTGACTTCCCGTCGAGGAGGAGGGCCGTCACGTGAGGTGGCGCGAGGCGCTGCGCCCACATCGGGCGTTCCTGATCGTGCTGGCGGCGGGCGTCGCGCTGCGCGCGCTCGCCGTGCTCGGCTACCGGCCCGCGCTGTGGTTCTGGGCCGACTCCTTCGCCTACCTCAGCTCGGCCCTCGACCTGCGGCCGCTGCCCTCGCGGCCGTCCGGCTACTCGCTGTTCCTGGCGGTGCTGAGCCCACTGGGGAGCATCACCGCCGTCGTGATCGTGCAGCACCTGCTCGGTCTCGGCATGGCCGTCTGCGTCTACGCGGTGCTGCGCCGGCGGACACGGCTGCCGGGCTGGGGAGCGGCCCTGGCGGCGGCGCCGGTGCTGCTCGACGTCCACCAGATCCAGCTCGAACACCTCGTCATGGCGGACCTGCTGTTCACCGCACTGGTCGTGGCCGCCGTGACGATCCTGCTGTGGCGCCCTCGCCCGGGCGCGTGGTCCGTCGTCGCGGCCCTGCTGCTGCTCGGGTTCGCCACGGCCACCCGCACCCTCGGGCTGCCCCTGCTCGCGCTGGCGCTGCTGCCGGTGCTGTTCGCCGGACGCTGGAGGACCGCGCTCGCCGGGCTCGCCGCCGCGTCCGCCGTGCTCGGCGGGTACGCCGTCTGGTTCCACGACGCCCACGGGTCGTACGGGATGGGCGGCAGCAGCACATGGCTGTGGTCGCGCACGATGACCTTCGCCGACTGCTCGGTGATGAAGCCGCCGAAGGAGCTGGCGGTGCTGTGCCCGTCGGAGCCCAGGCTCGCCGCGCCCGCCTACATCTGGGCCGCCGACTCGCCCATCCAGCGGGTGAAGAAGGACAAGGACCGGCTGGCGAGCGAGTTCGCCTCGCTGGCGATCCGCAGCCAGCCCCTCGACTTCCTGACGACCGGGCTGCACGACGCCATGTGGGCGTTCGAATGGGACCGGAAGGTCTACCCCGCCCCGGGCACCCAGAGCGCGTACGTGTTCCCCGCCTCGGTGAAGCCGTTCACCTCCAAGGTCGCCTCCGGCGGCCGTACGGCGAGCGCGCTGACCACCGCCTACCAGGGGAGCTCCGGGGACACGAAGGTGGCCGAGCCGTTCGCGGGGTGGCTGCGCGCCTACCAGGAGCAGGGCTTCCTGCGCGGGCCGCTGCTGGCGGCGGTCCTGCTGGCCGGGCTCGCCGGGCTGGCGGCCCGGCGGTGGACGGCGCTGCTGCCCTGGGCCGCGGCGGCGGTCCTGCTCCTGCTGCCGCCCCTGATCGCCGCCTTCGACCACCGCTATGTGGTGCCCGTCGTGCCGCTCGCCTGCCTGGCCGCCGGGCTCGCCCTCGGCACGGGCGCGACCCCCGCGCCATGGCGCGCAGAGGGGAGATCAGGGGGCCGGTCAGCGGCGGCGGACGTGCAGGCGAACGACCGCAAGCGCGTCGTCGCGGCCGACCGCGCGGCGAACGCGTGAGACCGCCGATTCGTCCAGCCGCCTGATCACCTGTCGCAGGTCGGCCGACCGCCGGAGCGACACCGACACCCGCAGCCTGCCGTCGCGCACGAGCCTGACCGAGATGTGGCCGATCCCGTCGATCCCCTTCAGCGCCACGCCGAGCATGGCGATGCCGGCGCCGGTGCGGCTGCCGACCCGGCCCCAGCCGAGCGCCATGAAGAGCCAGCGGGTCGCGACCAGGGCGAGCACCATGGCCGCCCCGGCCAGCAGGGGCAGCGCCCACGGCTTCCCTTCGGCCACGCTCGCGCCGGCCACGCTCGCGTCGATCAGGGCCGCGCCGGGCCGCCCCCGCACGGCGGTCAGCAGGCCGAAACCTCCCGCGACCAGCGCGAGGCCCACCAGCAGGAGCCCGACGCGGTTTCCCCAACGCGGACGCACGTCAGCCCCCTCTCCTGCGCAGCCGTACGACCACCTCCTGGCGGGACCGGACGCCGAGGCCCGACAGCCGGTCCCCGACCGCGGCGCCGACCTCGCGCAGGAGGGCGCCGGTCGTGTCCGCGTCGGCCACCACGGCGACCTCGATCCGCCTGCGGAGGATGTGGACGTCGGCCCGCCGGACATGCTCGACCTCGCGGGCCGAGGCGGCGAGCGTCCGGCGCAGACCGGCGCGGGTCAGTCCCATCGCGAGCAGCGGGTCCCGGCATTCCAGGGGCATGAGCCGAGGACGGCCGGGAACGAGCGCGAGGGCCACCAGTCCCGCCCCGCACACGATCATGCCGATCGCGGCGACGGGGACGGCGGGGTCGGCCGTCGTGAGGTTCAGCAGCCGGGGCGGCAGCCGCCAAGGCGGGGACACGCCGAGCATGACGGCGACGACCACGGCGGTGAGCACCCAGCCGAGCAGCGCGATCACGGCGGCGACCACGACGGCGGCCGGGGTCCGGCCCGGCCGCAGGACGCGCACGGCGCTCCGCCGGCCCGCGGCAGCGCCCCTGCCGCCTGTGTCGCTTCCGGCACCCTCGGCGCCCTCGGCGCCCTCGGCGCCCTCGGCGCCCGAGCCGCTGCCCGCGCCTCTGGCGCCCGAGTTGTTTCCGGCGCCCTTGGCGCTCCTCGCCGACGAACCCGCCAGGATTCCCTGCACGACGCTCATCAGCCGTTCACCCTTCCCGCTCACCGGGCCGCGTCCGCTCGGTAGTCACCTCACCATGGGTACACGGAGCGGTGGCGGGACGGGCGGGTCACCCGCCGCCTTGCGCGATCATGGCGGCGCCACGGCGGAGTTTTTGCCCGGGCCCGGTTAACGTGAACCTCGCTCATGTATTTCCGGGCGACGCCGTACTAGGCTGCGCCCATGGACGACCGACAGCGCCTCGACCAGGCGACGGCCCACCTTGAGCCGCCCTTCGCCGTCCTCGACATGGACGCGCTCCGGTCGAACGCGGCCGCCATGGTGCGCCGGGCCAGGGGCAAGCCGATCCGGGTGGCCAGCAAGTCGATCCGCTGCCGGGCGGTGCTCGAACGGATCCTGGCCATGGACGGCGTCTCGGGCGTCATGGCCTTCACGCTGCCCGAGGCGCTGTGGCTGGTCTCCACCGGCCTGCGGGACGTGCTCGTGGCCTACCCCACGGCCGACAGGACCGCGCTGCGCGCCCTGGGATCGGACGAGGTCGCGGCACGGGAGATCACCGTCATGGTGGACTCGCCCGAGCACCTCGACCTCATCGAGAGCCTGCGGCTCCCCCACCGGATCCGGGTGTGCCTGGACGTCGACGCGGGGTTCGTGGCCTTCGGCGGCGCGTTCCGGGCGGGCGCGCTGCGGTCGCCGATTCGCGAGCCCGAGCAGGCCGCCGAGATCGCCGCGCACATCGCCAAGCGTCCCGGGCTTCGGCTGACCGGGCTCATGGCGTACGAGGCGCAGATCGCCGGGGTGGGCGACGACGTTCCGGGACCGTACGGCCGCGCGGTGCGCTGGATGCAGGAGCGGTCGCGCCGCGAGCTGATCGTGCGGCGCGGCCGGATCGTACAGGCCGTACGTCAGGTCGCCGACCTGGAGTTCGTCAACGGCGGCGGAACGGGAAGCATCGAGAAGACCGTCGCCGAGCGGGCGATCACCGAGGTCGCGGCGGGCTCGGGGTTCTTCCACCCCCGGCTGTTCGACTTCTACCGGGGCTTCACCGGCCGTCCGGCGGCGCTGTTCGCCCTGCCGGTCGTGCGCAAGCCGGCTCCGGACGTCGTGACCGTGCTCGGAGGGGGCTATCCCGCCTCCGGGGCCCCCGGGCCCACCCGGCTGCCCCAGCCGTACCTGCCGGCGGGGCTCAGGTATCACTCGGACGAGGGGGCGGGTGAGGTGCAGACGCCGCTTCTGGGCGAGGCCGCGGCCGACCTCCGCCTCGGCGACCGCGTCTGGTTCCGCCACGCGAAGGCCGGGGAGCTGTGCGAGCGCTTCGCCGCCTTGCACCTCGTCGAGGGCGATCGGGTGGCCGAGGAGGTCCCGACCTACCGCGGCGAGGGCAAGACCTTCCTGTGACCGCCGGCCCGGCCCTCTGATCGTCTCTGTGCTCGTCCCTGTGCTCGTCCCCGCGAGAACGCGAACGCCGCCGTGAACCGCGTCACGGCGGCGTCGTCCGGCGGCGGGTCAGCGGGAGCGGCGGCGCAGCAGCACGATGGCCGCGCCCACGACGACGACCACGCCGATCCCGATCAGCACCGGAGCGATGTTGGGCGCCGCATACTCAGCGGGCTGCTCGCCCTCGCCGTCGGCCGGGGCGTACGTGCGCGGCCCCAGGACCATGTCCTCCACGGACGCGACGAAGTCGCGCGCGTTGGCCTTCGCCTTCTCGACGCCGCGCTCCGCGACCCGCTTCGGGCTCACCCGGTCCGCGATGGCGTCGACCGTGCGAGCGAGCTCCGCCCGCGTGCGCTCGATCTTCCGTTCCAGCGCATCGGGATCGGTGTCCGCCATGCGATCCCCCTCCTGTGGTATTCGTGTGTGATCAGTCTGCCAGGTCCGGCGGTCGCCCCGCACAGGGGCTGAGCCGGTAGTTTGGTTGACGCTTGCCCGCCGATCGCCGCGGGTCACCTTTTTCCGGAGGACGTGATGAGCAAGCTCCAGCCCGGCGACGCCGCGCCGGACTTCACCCTGACCGACGCCGACGACAACGAGGTCGCGCTGGAGTCGTTCCGCGGCAGGCGGGTCATCCTGTACTTCTACCCGGCGGCGATGACCCCGGGATGCACCAAGCAGGCCTGCGACTTCCGCGACAACCTCGGCGCGCTGACCGAGCAGGGCTTCGTGGTGCTGGGCGTGTCCAAGGACAAGCCCGCCAAGCTGCGGCAGTTCCGCGAGCGCGACGCGCTCACCTTCCCACTGCTGTCCGACACCGGCCTGGACGTGCACAAGGCGTACGGCGCGTACGGCGAGAAGACGAACTACGGCAAGACCATGATGGGCGTCATCCGCTCCACGTTCGTCATCGACGCCGACGGAAAGGTCGAGAAGGCCCTCTACAACGTGAAGGCCACCGGCCACGTCGCCCGACTCACAAAAGAGCTGGGGATTTCCTGAAATACCCCTTTCGCCACGCTCCCGGAATTGTCGGCGGCGGCCGATAACTTCCGGGGCATGGCGAAGTACAAGTACACCCCCGAGTTGCTCGCCGACGCGGCGGCCGCCGCGAGCAGCATCGCCGACGTGCTGCGCTATCTCGGCATCCCATGGTCGGGTGGCGCCCACGCCCACATCAGCCGCCGCCTCAAGCACTTCGGTATCGACACATCCCACTTCCTCGGCCAGGCCCACAGGCGGGGGCAGGCCTCGCCGCGACGGAGCCTTCCGGCAGAGGTACTGGTCCTGAACCCCCCGGGCGCTCCCCGCGAGAAGCCCACCAAGCTCCGGCGGGTGTTGCGCGAAGTGGGAGTCCCCTACCGCTGCGCAGACTGTAAGATAGGCGGCACTTGGCACGGCCGGCCGCTGACATTGCACATCGACCACATCAACGGAAACTGGCTGGACAACAGAAAAGAGAATCTGAGATTCCTCTGCCCGAACTGCCATTCTCAAACCGAGAATTTCGCAGGAAAAGGAAGAGGAAAAGGGGTCGTAGTCCAACGGCAGGAGACCGCGGCTTTAGGTGCCGTACAGTGCGGGTTCGAATCCCGCCGGCCCCACAACAAATCAATTGAAGATAACGGCGCATCGAATACCGTCGAAGAAGTCGATTCTTTCAGCCGAGAGAAGGCGCCCGCGAAGATGGCCGTGATGGTCACCGCGGACGACCTCGCCTTTCTCGAGCGTCTCGTGTCGACGCAGGGCGCCCCGTCGCGGTCCTCCGCCATCCGGACGGCGATCGCCCTGCTCCGCGCTCAGAGCGAGCGGGGCTGACCGGCACGGGAGGCTGGAGGTGCTCGGCGGGTTCAACCTGAGCGATCCGGACAGGCGCGTGCCGTTCGCCTTGACCCGGGCGGACCGGGTGCTCACCGGCGCCGACTTCGACGTGGAATCGATCGTGCGGGCGTCCGACGGCACCTACTGGATCGGCGACGAGTTCGGCCCGTTCCTGCTGCACTTCTCGTCCTCCGGGCGACTCCTCCAGGCCCCGATCCCGCTGCCCGGCGTGATGGCGCCGGAGAATCGAACCTGAACGGCGGCCAGCCCAACACCCGCAGCAGCAAGGGGTTCGAGGGCATGGCCCGCTCGGTCGACGGCCACCGCCTCCACCCCCTGCTGGAGGGGACGGTGGACGGCGACACGCCCGGCGACCTGCGCATGTACGACTTCGACCTGCGCACGGGCAGGTACGGCACGACCTGGTGGACCTACCGGCTGGAGTCGCCCTCGAACGCCATCGGAGACGCGATCGCGGTCGACGACCACCGGTTCCTGGTCATCGAGCGGGACAACGAGCAGGGTGACGCCGCCGCCTTCAAGCGCATCTACCTGGCCGACGCGGCCGACCGGGACCACGACGGCCGCATGGACAAGACCCTCGTCGCCGACCTGCTGAACCTCGCCAACCCGAAGGGCATCGGCGGTTTCGGCCGGACGTTCCGCTTCCCGTTCCAGACGATCGAGGACGTGGCCCTGCTCGACGACCGCACTCTCGCGGTGCTGAACGACAACAATTTCCCGTTCTCATCCGGCCGTGCGGCGGGCAAGGCCGACGACGACGAGTACATCACCGTACGGCTCTCGCGTCACCTGCACGCCGACCGGCGTGCGCTCCAGTGATCGGCCGGGCGACCAACCCGGGGACGTCGCTCATCCGGTTCGCTCATCCGGTGACCGTACGGATCCCGTGAACGCGGCGATCCCGTAGGTGCCGTGAAACGCACGGAAAACCCGTAGGCGCGCGCCGGCCCCTCCGCCGGCGCGCACCTACCGGAACTCCGGAAGGAAGCCTCAGCCGGGCGCCTGGCAGCGCACTCCGGCGTCGGTCTGCCTGCACCAGGGAGGCAGACCGTCCTGGGACTGCGGCGCGTCCTGACCGTAGCCGCGAGGGAAGAAACGCTGCCGGTCTCCTCCACCGTCCCAGCTCGTCCCCGCGTCCGCCCGGTCCCAGGCCATGCCGGTGACGGCCACGATGCCACCGCCGAGGAGTGCTCCGACGATCGCGGACGCCACGCCGACGGCGACGAGCTGCCCGGCGTGTCCACGGGGAAGCCGGGCCGCCAGGCGCGCGGGGGCGCCGGGCCGCGGGGCCGACGCGAACCGTTGCCGCGGGTCCTGCCAGCCCGGGGCGCTCCATCCCGCGCCGCCGGGGCCGAAGGCATACCCGCTGCCGCTCGGAGGCGCGCTCGCGGGTCCCGATCCGGGCCGGCCCGGGCCCGCGGGGCCTGCCCAGGTCGAATACGGCCCTGCCGCGCCATGCCTGTTCCCGGGGCCGGACCATGGCGAACCCGGCCCAACGCCCCCGGACGTGTTCGCCGGGCTGGTCCAAGGTGATGCGGGATTGCTCCGAGGTGGCAGTGGCGCGGTCGGCCCGGTCGGCCCAGCCGGCCCGGTCGACGAAGTGGACCCGGTCGGCGCAGGTGCGACCAGCCCGGCTCCGGCCGGCCCGGTTGGCGCGCCCGGCGCAGCGGGCTCGGCCGGCGCAGCGGGCTCGGCCGGTGCAGCGGGCTCCGCTGATCCGCTGGTCGCGGTCGGCTCACTCGGCCCGGCCGGCCCGGTTTCCGGCTCCGGGCGCGGGCCGCGCGGCTCGTCCCCTGCGCCGCGCGACGCCGCGTCCTGATCCGCCATCCCAATCTCCCTTTACCCGCTTCACAGAAGCGTTCCCGAGGACAAGGATGCGTCGCGATCCGTAAGAACGGCGTAAGCGCGGCGGGCGGCTGCGACCTGAGTCGTACCGCCGTATCCGCCGCAAGGGTGAGACCTTTCTGAGCAGCCGATACATATGGTTGGGTACGTGTTCGGCAGACTGCGCGCCTGGACCCGGCGCCACAGCAAGCTCGTGGACGCGCTCACGGTCTCCCCGCTGGCGCTGTTGAGTCTGGTCACCGTCGAGGCCTTCAGCCGGACCGGCTCGCTCGGGGCGCGGCAGGTCGGCGTGCCCGGGCTGCTGCTGCTGTCGGCCGCGCTCATCATTCCGCTGACATGGCGCCGCGACCACCCCCGTGAGGTGTTCGCGGCGGTCGCCGCCGTCAGCTTCGTCCAGTGGCTGCTCGACGTCGTCGTCCTGCCCGCCAACATCGCGGTGCTCGTCGCCGTGTACGGCGTCGCCTCGCGCTGCACGCTCCGGTGGGCGCTGGCCGCCGGGGCGGTCGCCGAACTCGGGCTGCTGCTGGCGATGCTGCGCTGGTCTCCCGACGCCGGCCAGGCATGGCCGTCGTCTTCGGCCTTCATCGTCGCCGTCTGGATCGCCGGGATCTACGCCAACACCCGCCGCCGCTATGTGGAGGGCCTGGTCGAACGCGCCGAGCGGGCCGAGCGGGAACGCGACCAGCAGGCGCGCATCGCCGCCGCGGCCGAGCGCGCCCGCATCGCCCGCGAACTGCACGACGTGGTTGCGCACAACGTCAGCGTGATGGTCGTCCAGGCCGACGGCGCGGGATACGCCATCGACGGCGACCCCGAGCAGGCCCGGCGCGCGATGCAGGCGATCTCGGCGACCGGGCGGCAGGCGCTGGCCGAGATGCGCAGGCTGGTGGGCGTGCTGCGGCAGGACGCGGGCAGCCCGGCGGAGGAGTACGCTCCGCAGCCCGGCGTCGCCCAGCTCGGCGACCTGATCAGGCAGGTCAGGGACTCGGGGCTGCCGACCGAGTTCACCGTGTCCGGCACCGCGCGAACCCTGCCGGAGGGCGAGCAGCTCGCCGTCTACCGGATCGTGCAGGAGGCGTTGACGAACACGCTCAAGCACGGCGGTCCGGGCACACGGGCCTGGGTGGAGATGACGTACGGCAGGGGCGAGATCGAGCTGAGGATCAGCGACGACGGCAGGGGCGCCGCGGCGCCGCGTCTGGTCGGCGGGCACGGGCTGATCGGCATGCGGGAGAGGGCGGCGATGTACGGCGGAAGCGTCGAGGCGGCCCCCCGGTCCGGCGGCGGGTTCCGGGTGGTCGTCCGGATTCCCGTCGGGGTGGCCGCGTGACCCGACGCGACCGTCCGTTCACCGCGGTGACCGGCCCGCCCCCGGCCGCGGTGTCCGGCCGTCCCCGGACCACGGTGACCCGGCTGTCTCCCGACCGCGTACGGTTACGGGGATCGCGGCGATGACGAGCGGAGCGGAGCGGCAGTGATACGCGTCATGCTGGTGGACGACCAGGAACTGGTGCGGACCGGGTTCCGGATGGTCCTCGGCGCGCAGCCGGACATCGAGGTCGTGAGCGAGGCGGCGGACGGGCTGGCGGCCGTCGAGGCGCTGCGCACGGTCGAGGCGGACGTGGTCCTCATGGACGTCCGCATGCCGCGGATGGACGGGGTGGAGGCGGCCCGCGTGATCTGCGCGGCGCCGGACGGTCCCAAGGTGCTGATCCTGACGACGTTCGACCTCGACGAGTACGCGTTCGCCGCGATCAAGGCGGGCGCGGCGGGGTTCCTGCTGAAGGACGTGCCGCCGGCCGAGCTGATCAGTGCGATCCGGTCGGTCCACTCCGGCGACGCGGTGGTCGCGCCGAGCACGACCCGCCGCCTGCTCGACCGTTTCGCCGTGCTCCTGCCGGACGGGGACGCGCGGCGGCAGGACGCGGGCGTGCTGACGGCGCGGGAGCGGGAGGTGATGGTCAACGTGGCCCGCGGCCTGTCGAACTCCGAGATCGCGGCGCGGCTGCATCTCGCGGAGGCGACCGTGAAGACCCACCTCGGCCGGATCCTGGCCAAGCTGGGGCTTCGCGACCGGGCCCAGGTGGTCGTCTACGCGTACGAGACCGGTGCGGTCTCCCCCGATCATCCGCGGGGCTGAGACCGGACTACCTCACAAGTCGCACACGTCCCGGCGGGCCGGTCCCGGGGCCGCACGCCGAGAACGTCCGCGAGGCCGAGGAAACGCCCTGATCACGGCCATAGCGTGGCGTCATGACCACAACAACCCAGGTTCGCACCGCCGTCGTCGCGCGGGAAGTGACGAAGGTGTACGGCGAGGGCGACGCGGCCGTGCACGCGCTGCGCGGCATCGATGTCGGCTTCGCCGCGGAGGAGTTCACCGCGATCATGGGGCCGTCCGGCTCCGGCAAGTCCACACTGATGCATTGTCTGGCCGGATTGGACACCGTGACGGACGGGCAGGTGATCATCGGTGATGTCGAGATCACCGGTCTGAACGACAAGCAGCTCACGCTCCTGCGGCGCGAGCGCGTCGGTTTCATCTTCCAGGCGTTCAACCTGCTGCCGACGCTGACGGCCGAGCAGAACATCCGACTCCCGTTGGAGATCGCGGGCCGCCAGGCCGACCAGGCGTTGTTCGACCGCGTGATCGAGACGGTCGGCCTGCGGGACCGGCTCAGGCACAAGCCGAGCGAGCTGTCGGGCGGCCAGCAGCAGCGCGTCGCCGTGGCGCGGGCGCTCATCAGCAAGCCCCAGGTGATCTTCGCCGACGAGCCGACCGGCAACCTCGACTCGCGCAGCGGCGCCGAGGTGCTGGCGTTCCTGCGCAGGTCCGTACGCGAGCTCGGGCAGACGATCGTGATGGTGACGCACGACCCCGTGGCGGCGTCGTACGCCGACCGGGTGGTCTTCCTGCGCGACGGGCTGCTGGTGAGCGAGGTCGAACGGCCGACGCCGCAGACCGTGCTCGACACGCTGATGGCGCTGGAGGCCTGAGCCGTGTTCAGGACCACCCTCACCGGGCTCCTGGCGCACCGCCTGCGCCTGGTGCTCACCTCTCTGGCGATCGTGCTCGGGGTCGGCTTCATCGCGGGCACGTTCGTGCTCACCGACACCATCGACGCCGGGTTCACCCAGTCGTTCGCCGCGGACGCCGACAAGGTGGACGTGGTGGTGACGCCCAAGGACGACGCCGGGCCCGACGGGAACCTGCCGGAGAGCGCGCTCGCCGCGGTCAAGGCGGTGCAGGGTGTCAAGGACGCCCAGCCGATGGTGTCCGGGGACGCGCCGCTGATCGGCAAGGACGGCAAGGTCGTGGGGGACTCCCCCACCGCCGGGGTGTCCATCCCGGCGAACCGCATCAAGATCACCTCTGGGAGGGCCCCCTCCGCCGCCGGCGAGGCGGTGCTCGACAAGAACACCGCCAAGACGCAGGGGCTCGCGCCCGGAGCCACCGTCACGGTGCTCGACCTGGCCGGCAAGCGACAGGAGTTCCACCTCGTCGGGATCTTCGACGTGGGCCTCGACCAGAACCTCGCCTATCGGGGCGCGGTCGCCTTCACTCCCGACACGGCGCGGCGCGTCACCGGCGCCAAGGGCTTCACCGAGATCGACGTCGTCTCCTCGGGACCCTCGCCGGAGAGCCTGCGTACGGCCGTCGCGGCGGCCGTGGGCGACGCGAAGGCCGTGACCGGGCGGGAACGCGCCGACGAGGTCGCCAAGCGCAACCACATGGACACGTCCTTCATCCGGCTGGGCCTGCTGCTGTTCGGCGCGGTCGCGCTGCTCGTCGCCGCGCTCGTCATCTACAACACCTTCAACATCCTGGTCGCGCAGCGGATGCGCGAGATGGCGCTGCTGCGGTGCATCGGCGCCACCAAGCGGCAGGTCTTCGGCTCGATCGTGCTGGAGTCGGCCGTGGTCGGCCTGCTGTCGTCGGTGCTCGGCCTGCTGACGGGCCTCGGCCTCGGGGCCGCCGCGGTCGCCGTGCTGCGGGCCGTCGGAACGGACATCCCCACGGGCACCGTGAGCCTGTCCCCGCAGACGATCGCCGTCGGCATGTGCACCGGCGTCGTCATGACGATGGCCGCCGCCCTGCTCCCGGCGCGGCAGGCCACCCGCGTGCCGCCCGTCGCGGCGCTGCGCACGCAGGTCGAGGAGCACGCGTTCCGCGCCGGGGTCGTACGGGTGGTCGTCGCCGCCCTGTTCGTGCTGGCCGGGGCCGGCCTCACCGCGGCGGGCATGCTGCAGAAGCCGGGCCAGGCGGCGCTGCTGGCGGTCATGGCGGGTGGCGTGCTCGTGTTCTTCGCGGTGCTCATCCTCGGCCCGGTGATCGTACGGCCGCTGAGCGGGCTGGCCGGCTGGGTGCCCGCGCGGCTGTTCGGCGTGCCGGGACGGCTCGCCGTGGACAACGCGCGGCGCAACCCCAAGCGGGCGGCGACCACGACGGTGGCCCTGACCGTCGGCGTGACGCTGATGACGTTCATGGCGGTCCTGACCTCCACGGTGCGGACCACCGTGAGCGGCCAGCTCGACCAGCAGTTCCCCGCCGACTACATCCTGTCCTCGCAGACGGGCACGATCCCCCGCTCGGTCGCCGACACGCTGCGCGCGAACCGCGACCTGGCCGCGGTGACCGAGTTCCGCGGGAAGAAGGCCAAGGTGAACGGCCGCGAGTTCGAGGTGGGCACGGTCACCCAGTCGGCCATCGGCACCGCCATCAAGCCGGAGGCGTCGTCCGGCACCATGGACGGCTTCGGCGCGGGCGAGGTCGCGGTGGCCGACTACGTGGCCCGGGACCTCGGCGTCAAGGTGGGCGACACCGTGACCGTCGCGTCAGGCGGCCGGAAGACCCCTCTCAAGGTCGTGGCGGTGCTGAAGGCCGACGTGTCCCTGCTTCCGTCGTTCACCATGACCGAGCAGGCGTTCGAGCGGCAGTTCGGCACGGTGGGCGACGCGCAGATCCTGGTGGACGCCGCCGACGGCGTGGCCCCCGAGCGGGCGCGCAAGGTCGTGGACGACGCCACGGCGGCCTACCCGGCGGTCAAGGTCGGCAGCACCACCGAGATCCGCGGCCAGTTCGACGAGGCCATCGACTCGATCCTTATGATCATCACCGGGCTGCTGGCCCTCGCGATCGTCATCTCACTGCTCGGCATCGCGAACACGCTGTCGCTGTCGGTGCACGAGCGCACCCGCGAGTCCGCGCTGCTGCGCGCCCTGGGCCTGACCCGGCCGCAACTGCGGGGCATGCTCTCGGTCGAGGCGCTGATCCTCGGCCTGGTGGGCGCGATCGTCGGCGTCCTGCTCGGCATCGCGTACGGCTGGGCGGCGACGGCGACGCTCACGGAGAACGTCTCCTTCCAGCTCCCGATCGGGCAGATCCTGATCTTCATCGCCGCCTCGGGCCTGGCCGGAGTGCTCGCCGCGGTGCTGCCCGCCCGCCGTGCGGCCCGGGCCTCGGTCGTCGGGGCGCTGGCCGCCTCCTGACCGCCGCTCGCCCCGTCCCGGCCGGGTCGGCACGGGGCCGCCCGGGCCGCCCGCGCGAGCGGGTGCCCCGGGCGGCGCTCACACACGGGCCGTCACAGGCGGCGGCCCTGGCGGTCGATCACCACCGCGAAGACCCCGGTGACGTCCTCGTACGGCGGTTCCACGGCCATGTGACCCCGCTGGGCGTCGATCCACAGGACCTCGCCCCGGCAGTTGACGGCGTTCCACGCGTGGCTGCCTCCCCCGGCCCAGCGGGTGATGAGGACGGCGGCGGCACCGTGACCACCGAAGATCAGCCGCTGCGCGATCGCCACGTACGCCCGGCGGCCGTGGCCCACGTATTCGAAGCGGTGCCCGAGCCACTCCTCGGCGCGGGCGACGCCTCCGGTCTCCCCGGTCAGCAGCGGGCGTCCCGACCCGTCGTACTCCGGCTGCCTGCGTGCCGCCACGACGGGCTCGCCGTGCCAGGTGGACATCACCGACAGCGCGCAGTCGACGGCGTTGTTGGACCTGAACGCGTCCTCCGTCGGGCCTTCGGCGTTGATCAGGCGGATCCAGGTGCCGCGCGGGTCCGGGAAGCGCCCGCTCACCGCCTGCACGAGGCTCACCTGGCCGTCCGGATCCGCCTCGGCCAGGCCGCCGGGCCTGCCGTACGGGCGGGTCTCCTCCAGCCGTCTCGGGCGGCCCGGACAGTCCAGCCAGTCGCGCTCGGTCTCGTCGTGCAGCACGGCCGACCAGAAGTCGTCGGCGTCCGCGAAGTCGCCCGTCTCCGGACCGTCGTCCACGGCCCCGCCGGGCGTCTCCTCGTGCCGCTCGTGCCGCTCGTGCCGCTCGTCCCGGCCCGTCCCCGCCGCCTCGAACGCCGCCGCAGGCGCCGTCTCACCGGGCGGTCGCCCCTGTCCGGCGCCGGCGGCGGTTCCGTTCGGGTGTCCGGAACGCCCCGCCTCGGCCGCGGCCCTGTCCGCCTGCACGGTGATTCTCGGTGCGGGCGCGGTCTCCGCGAGCCACTCGCCCTGTCCGGTCTGGGCACCGGCGTCGTGTCCCGCCCCAGACAGCAACTCGGGCAGCAACTCGGGCAGCGGCTCGGGCAGCGGCTCGCCCGGCCGATCGCCTTCGACGGACGCCACGGCCGTCGAGGTCTCGTCTGCCGCCGCACCGTCCCGCGTTCCGACGACGGCGATCTCCAGGTGATCCCCGGGCTCGGCCGGATCCTCGACGTCGTCCCCGTGCTCGGCGTCGTCGGCCCCCGCGTCGGCCCCCGCGTCGGCCTCGACATCGGCCGCCTCGATCCCGGCGGCCGGGCGCGTTTCCATGTGCGCGAGATCACCGGAGCCGGGCGAGCCGGACTCCCCCGGGCCTGCGTCGCACGGGCCCGAGTCAGGCGAGCCGGGCTCCCCCGAGCCGGACTCCCCCGAGCCGGACTCTTCCAGCGGCGGCGAGCCGTCGGGTGCGGCGTCGGCGGCGGTTCCCGCGGCAGCTTCCCCGGCGGTGTCCTCGGCCGCCGCCTCTTCCGTCACCTCTCCCGCCACCTCCCGGGCCTCCCCGGCGTCCTCGAAGTCCCCGAACTCCTCAGAGTCCTCGGCGTCGTCCGGGTCCCCGGTGTTCCGAGTGTTCCCGGCGCCGGCGGGCGTCGCGGCGGGGACGGCTTCCCGGGGGTCTGGCGACCCTGCTTCCCGAGGGTCTTGCGACCCTGCGCGCCGTCCGGCCGGCGCCCCCAGGCCATGGCCCCCGCGTCCCCCGATCTCGCCGTTCCTGGCGGCCGGCACCACCGGCATGGTCACGGTGTCCACGCCCAGCGGCAGCGCCGCGAGCCGCACTTCCAGGCGGCGGTCCTCCAGCGAAGGAGCAGGCGCCTCGGCGGCCTGCTCGTAGTCCCGCCATCGCCGGCCGTCGGCCGATACGACCGGGTTGTACACACCGGACGGCAACCGCCACCTCGCATGCCGGCGCGCCCTGTCCTGGTTCACGCGCTTGGCCCCCCTCCTCGCGCCCATCAGGGTGCCGATGGTAGAGGCGGGCCGTCCGGGGCACGGCGGGTTTTCCCAACTCCAGACCCGGCTCTCGATCGGGAGACCGCGCGGGGGACGGTCAGCGGGCCGTGACGGTGACGGTGTGGTGGCCGGTGGCGCCGTCGGGGGCGGGCGGGACCTCGTCCGCGGTCTGGGTGTAACCGGTCGCGTCGGTGGCTCGCACGGAGATCGTGTGCCGGCCCGGCGTCAGGTCCAGGTCGAGCGACCACTGCCGCCAGGTGTCGGGGCCGGGCACGTCGGCGAGCCTCGCCTGCCGCCACGCGCCGCCGTCCGCCTGCACCTCGACCGCGTCGACGCCGCGGTGCTGTGCCCAGGCGACGCCCGCCACGGTCGTACGGCCCGCCGTGACCTCGTCCCCGTCTCGGGGCAGGTCGATCCTGGACTGGGTCTTGATCGGGCCCCGGGGGGCCCAGCCGCGCGGCGTCCAGTAGGCCTCTTCCCGGTCGAACCGGGTGACCCTGATCTCGGTGACCCACTTCGTCGCCGATACGTACCCGTACAGTCCGGGCACGACCTGTCGGACCGGGAAGCCGTGGGCCTCCGGGAGCACCTCGCCGTTCATGGCGACGGCGAGCAGCGCGTCGCGGCCGTCCATGACCACGTCGACCGGTGTGCCGCAGGTCCAGCCGTCCTCGGAGACGCTGAGCAGCATGTCGGCCTCGCTGCGGATCCCGGCCTCGCGCAGCACGTCGGCGAGCCGGGCGCCGAGCCAGCGGGCGTTGCCGGCGTACGGCCCGCCGACGTCGTTGGACACGCAGGTCAGCGTGACGTCCGCCTCCGTCAGGGGGCGTTTGAGCAGATCGGCGAAGGTCACCTCGACCGGCCTGTCCACCAGCCCGTGGATCTTCAACGTCCAGCGGGCCGGGTCCACCGACGGCACGACGAGGGCGGTGTCCACACGGTAGAACTCCGCGTTGGGCGTGACGAACGGCGCGAGGCCGGGAATCCGCAGGTCCGCCCCGGCGGGGATCGGCGCGGCCGGGCGCGCCGCGCGCGGCAGCAACCTGGCCACGCCGCGCCGGGCCAGTTCGGCGTCCTTGGTGCCCGACAGCAGCCATCCGCCGAGACCGGCGGCGCCCGCCACCGCGACCCCCGCGGCCGCCCCGGTCAGAAGCCTGCGCCGGTCGAAGGCGTGCGGCGCGGAGTCCGATCCCGCGCCCGGCCCCGCGCCTGGCCCCGTGCCCGCCCGCATGACGGCCGGCAGGGCGGGGCCGGGCTCCGCCGCACGGCTCTCCTCCCGCAGGCTCGCGGCTCTCGTGCGCTCAGCCGACGACGATCCTGCCGGCGCGGGCGCCGTCAGGACCGTGTCGCCCATGCCCTGGTCGGCGGCCCGGCTGGCGGCCACGTACTCTTCCTCGCCACTGCCCATGGCGCGGCGCGTCAGGCGCGACAGGGTCCAGGCGCCGGCCGCGGCGCCCGCGATCGAGGGCAGGACGTGCGCCACCCCGGCGTCCGGACGGGACAGCGCAGCGGCGGCGCCGACGAGGCCGAACAGGGCCAGTCCCAGCGTGCCGTACGCCGCCCGGCGGCGGGCGAGCAGGCCGAGACCGGCGGCGACGAGTGCGAGCACGACGACGATGCCGCCGAGCAGGACCGGCTTGTCGTTGGAGCCGAAGGTGCGGATCGCCCATTCCTTGAGGCCGGCGGGCGTGGCGTCGACCACCGCGCCGCCCACGGCGACGACCGGCGCGGCGCCGGGATCGATCAGACCGGCGACGATCTGGGCCGCCCCGAGCGCCACCGCGCCGGCGACGAGGCCGGTCAGCGCGGCCGCCCAGGCGGGCATGCGGGTGCCTGCTGCGTTCACCTTCCGAACGCTACGCCCGCCCGGCCGCCGGCGGTCTTACGGCGGTATTACGAGACGACCTCGGCGATCACCGGGGCGATCGCCCGGAACGCCTTGCCCCGGTGGCTGATCGCGTTCTTCTCCTCGGCCGACATCTCGGACGTCGTGCGGGTCTCGCCGTCCGGCACGAAGATCGGGTCGTAGCCGAAGCCGCCGGTGCCGCGCCGTTCGCGGATGAGGTGGCCGTGCACGGCCCCCTCCACCACGTGCTCCTCCCCCGTCGGCAGCGCGAGCGCGGCCGTGCAGGCGAAGTGGGCCTGACGGCGGCCGTCCGGCACGTCGGCGATCTGCGCGAGCAGCAGGTCGAGGTTGGCGTCGTCGTCGCCGTGGCGGCCCGACCAGCGGGCGGAGAAGATGCCCGGCATGCCGTTCAGCGCCTCGACGCACAGGCCGGAGTCGTCGGCGATCGCGGGCAGGCCGCTCTGCGAGGCGACCGCGTGCGCCTTGAGCAGCGCGTTCTCCGCGAACGTGAGGCCGGTCTCCGCCACGTCGCCGATGTGCGGGAACGCTTCCAGGCCGACGAGTTCGACCGGCACACCGGCGTCGGCGAGGATCCGGCGCAGTTCGACGATCTTCCCGGCGTTCCGGGTGGCCAGAACCACCTTGTTCATGCTGTCGTTCTCCCGTGGATCAGGCGAGGGCCTCGGCCTGCAGGCGGGTGAGCTCCGCGCAGCCGGCCGCGGCGAGGTCGAGCAGGCCGTTGAGCGCCGTCCGGTCGAACGGCGTGCCCTCGGCGGTGCCCTGCACCTCGACGTAGTCGCCCCTGCCGGTCATCACCACGTTCATGTCGGTCTCGGCCTTGACGTCCTCGCTGTAGTCGAGGTCGAGCATCGGCTCGGTGCCGACGACGCCGACCGAGACGGCGGCGACCGAGTTCACCAGGGGGTCGCCGGGACACATCCGGCGCTGCCGCATCCACGCGATCGCGTCCGCGAGGGCGACGTACGCGCCGGTGATGGCGGCGGTGCGGGTGCCGCCGTCGGCCTGCAGCACGTCGCAGTCGAGCAGGACGGAGTTCTCCCCCAGGGCCTTGTAGTCGACACAGGCCCGCAGGGACCTGCCGATCAGCCGGGAGATCTCGTGGGTGCGCCCGCCGATCTTGCCGCGGACCGACTCGCGGTCGTTGCGCGTGTTGGTCGACCGGGGCAGCATGGCGTACTCGGCCGTCACCCAGCCAAGACCGCTGCCCTTGCGCCAGCGGGGCACGCCGCTTTCCACCGTCGCGGCGCACAACACCCTGGTGCCCCCGAACTCCACCAGTACGGAACCCTCCGCGTGGGCGAGCCAGTTCCGGGTGATGGTCACGGGGCGAAGCTGGTCGGAACGACGACCGTGTGAACGAGCCATACGGGTCACCCTAGGTCATACACGGCCCCGCTCCGCGCCAACTCCATCGGGCCGGCGAAGCCGCCGCGCGAGGCGTCCTCCAGGATGCGGGACTTGTCGTACCAGGGGACGAGATGGGTGAGGACGAGCGCGCCGGCCTCGGCGCGGGCGGCGTGCTCGGCCGCCTGCCTGCCGCTCAGGTGCAGGCCGGGGGTCAGGCCGGGCTCGTCGAGGAAGGACGCCTCGCACAGCAGCACGTCGGCCTCGTGGGCGAGCTTGACCAGCTCGGCCGACTCGCCGGTGTCCGCCGAGTACGCGACGGAACGGCCCTGGTGGGTGACGCGGAAGCCGTAGGTCTCCACCGGGTGGTTCATCGGGGCGGCCGTCACCTCGAACGGGCCGACGTGCCGGGTGCCGGGCGACAGCCGTACGAAGTCGAAGGAGTTCTCCAGGACGGGCTCGTCCGGCATCGCGTACGCCGCGTTGAGCCGCTTGGAGGCGCCGGCGGGGGCGTGGACGGGCAGCTTCGGCAGCGGGCCGTCGGGGGTGTAGGTGCGCACGACGTGGTAGGCGCACAGGTCGAGGCAGTGGTCGGCGTGCAGGTGGGACAGGAGGATGGCGTCGACGTCGTAGAGCCCGGCGTGCCGCTGCAGCGCACCCAGCGAACCGTTGCCGAAGTCGAGCAGCAGCCGGAAGCCCTCGGCCTCCAGCAGGTAGCAGGAGGACGGGCTGTCGGGGCCGGGGAAGCTGCCCGAGCACCCGATGATCGTCAACTTCATCGCGAACTCCCTACGCCGCTGACGTCGCCGATGCCGGAGGCGGTCCGCTCCACCGACTGGAGCTCGGGACCGAGGAAGCGCTGCCCGAGCCGTTCGAACAGCTCGGTGTCGCCGGTCGCCCGGAAGCGGTGCCTCGGCTCGCCCGCGCCGTTGGACAGCCCGCGGTCGTGCAGGATGCGGTAGACGTCCTTGGCCGTCTCCTCGGCGCTGGACACCAGCGTGACCCCGTCCCCGGCGACGTACGACAGGGCGCCGGTGAGCAGCGGGTAGTGCGTGCAGCCGAGGATGAGCGTGTCGCAGCCCGCGTCCTGGACCGGCTTGAGGTAGCCCCTGACCACCTCGATGAGCTCCTCGCTCATCGTCTCGCCCCGTTCGACGAACTCCACGAGCAGGGGGGCGGCCACCGCGACCAGTTCCACGTCGGGGGCGGCGGCGAAGGCGTCGTGATAGGCCATCGACTCGATGGTGGCCCGCGTGGCGATCACGCCGACCCTGCCGTTCCTCGTGGCGCGCACGGCCCGCCGGGTGGCGGGCTGGATCACCTCGACGACCGGGACGTCGTAGCGCTCCCTGGCGTCCCTGAGCACGGCCGAGCTCGCGCTGTTGCACGCGATGACCAGCATCTTCACGTCGTGCTCGACCAGGTGGTCCATGACCTCCAGCGCGTACGCGCGGAGCTCGGCGATCCTCTTGGGCCCGTAGGGCTGGTTGGCCGTGTCGGCCACGTAGAAGATCGATTCGTGGGGCAGCTGGTCGATGATCGCCCGGGCGACGGTCAGGCCGCCCACCCCGCTGTCAAAGATCCCGATCGCCCTGGTGTTGTCCTCCGGCACGCTTCCCAAGGTTAGGGGACTGATCCCCGCCGCTGACGGTAAGAATGCTCACACCGCGCGCCGGGCGGCGGGCAGGCGCGGCGATCGAACAACGCGTGCCGAAGGCGCGGCGATCGAACAGCCCGCTGGAGTGAACCCAGCTCAGCCGCGGCCCAGACGCGCGATCTGGCGGGACTGGGCGACCAGCCGGCCCGCCGAGTCCCACACCTCGACCTCCTCGTCGAACCAGCCGTCGCTGATCAGCCGTCCGCCGCCGATCAGGGTCAGCCACCCCGGCGCGGGCAGGGCCCGCAGGTGCCAGGTCAGCTCCACCGTCGGGGCCCATCCCCGCGCCCCCGCCGAGAACACGACCGGCGGCAGCGCGTCCACCGCGAGCGCCAGCACGTACGGGTCGGGGTCCTGCGGCTCGGCCAGCCGGAAGTACGCCCGCGACTCGGGCCGTCCGGTCGGCGCGCCGGTGAGCCAGCCGATCGTGGGCGGGTCGAACGCGAGCTCCATCTGGGCGCTGAAGTTCATGTTCGACTGGGGCTTGGGTTGGGGCAGGCGCACGCAGTCCGCGAGGTCCGGCATGGCGGCGGAGGGGCCGTCCGCCCAGTCGGGGGCCGCCTCCCCGTCCAGCGTCGCGGTCGTGACGAGCATCTCGATGAACGACTCGCCGTCCTGGACGAGCCGCGCCCGGCTCATCGCCGCCGTACGGCCCGTCTTGAGCGGCTCGAGCAGCACCCGGGCCGGGCCGGGCCGGGCCACCCGCAGGAACTGGGCGCTCGTGGAGACGGGGTGCGCGTGCGGCGAGGCGTCCACCACGGCGCGCAGCATCGCGGCCATGAGGTATCCGCCGTTCAGCGGCCCTCCGATGGAGTACCCGTCGTCGAGACACACGTCATAAGTGGTGTCGTCGACCCGGATGGCCTGCGTCGCCTCGTCGAACTTGGTCATGCGCCCCTCGCCGCTCTACCGAATATTGTTCTGCTCATTACTCTAGCGTGGCGCCCCGGCGGACCGCGCCGTGGGCTCGTGGGGTCGGCACCGGCCCTGCGCCGGGCTTTCACTGGGCTTTCACTGGGCCGGCACCGGGCTTTCTCCGGGGGGCACCGGGCTCGCGGTCAAGCGGGCTGCAAGCGCGTCGCTACCGGCCGGGCCTAGCGTCGCGGCGTACCTGACGACGACGCATGTGAGTGAGCCCCATGTCCCCCGACACCTCCCCGCACACCCCGAGCCCCTGGCAGCCGGGTGACGAACCCGACCTCGACCGCACCGTCGCCTATCGCGTTCCCCGCACCGCCGCGAACGAGGCCCACGAGGCGCACACCGTGCGGCTGCCGTCCTGGACCGAGCCGGAGGAGATCGGCTCCGCCACCGTACCCGGCCCGCCGGCGCCTCCTCAGGACCGGGCCCGCCGGGGGCGCGGCTGGATCCTCGCGCTGGTGGCCGCCGTGCTCGTCGGGGTGGTCGGCGGCGGCGGCGTGTGGGCCGCCTCGAAGCTGAGCGGCGGCGGCACCCAACCGCAGGACGTGCTGCCCGCGAACGCGATGGCCTACGTCCGGCTCGACCTCGACCCGTCGGCCGGGCAGAAGCTCGCGTTGTTCGGCATCGCCCGCAAGTTCTCGGCCACCCGCGACTCCTTCGGCGGCGACGACCCGCGCAAGGCCCTCGTCACCGCGCTGCAGAAGGACGACCAGGACCTCTCGAAGGTCGACTACGCCAGGGACGTCGAACCCTGGCTCGGCGACCGCGTCGGCCTCGCCGTGCTCCCCGCGGACGGCGGCGGCGACCCCGTCGGGGCGCTCGCCGTACAGGTGAAGGACGAGGCGGCGGCCCGGACCGGCATCGCCAAGATGGGCCTCGGCGGCGGCAAGGGCGGCCTGGCCTTCCGCGAGGGGTACGCGATCATCGCCATGAGCCAGAAGCTGGCCGACGAGTACGTCAAGGCGGCGCCGCTGTCCGGCGAGCCGCGCTTCGCCGCCGACCTCGGCGCGCTGGGCGAGCAGGGCGTGCTGTCGTTCTGGATGGACGTGGAGAAGGTCGCCGACGCCGGCTGGAGCGAGGTCGCCGCGACGCCCGTGCTGCAGCAGATCAGGGGCATGCGGTTCGCCGGCGCCCTCCGGTTCTCCGGCGACTACGCCGAACTGGCCGGGATCACCCGCGGCGGGACGGCCGCGTCGGGCCGGCCCGAGCCGGTGAAGATCGGCGAGCTGCCCGCCTCCACGGTCGCGGCGGCCTCGATCTCCGGCCTGGGCGACCTGCTGCGCGAGCAGTGGCCGTCCATCGAACAGACCGCGAGCGGCTCGGGCGGCGAGACGGTCAGGCAGGCCCTCGACGAGGCGCGGACGCAGTATGGCCTGTCCCTGCCGGACGACCTCGCGACGCTGCTGGGCCGCTCCCTCACGCTCGCCCTGGACGAGCGGGACCTCGACGGCGCACAGCCTCGGGTGGGCGCCGTGCTCACGACGGACACCGCCAAGGCGCGCGAGCTGGTGGACCGGGTCAAGGGCCACCTGAACGGCATGGAGAGGTCCGCCGACATCGCCACCGCCGAGGGCGACGGGCGGTTCGTGATCGCGAGCACCCAGGAGTATGCCGACGCGCTGGGCGGCGGCGGCACGCTCGGCGAGAGCGAGACGTTCCGCCTGGCCGTCCCGGACGCCGCGAACGCCACCTACGCCGTGTACGCCGACCTCGACCGGCTGGAGAAGCTGTACCTGGACGGCCTGAACGGCCAGGAGCGCGCCGACGCCGAGAAACTGCGGGCGGTCGGCCTGAGCGGCACCCACGGCGAGGACGGCTCGAGCTTCACACTCCGGGTCGTGTTCAACTGATCCCCATACTCCGGCTCATCCCGCCCGAACCGGATCTCCGGCCCACCCATGCCGGAGCGGGCGGGGTGAGCCGGTCGGCCTTCAGCGGCGATCAGGCCCAGAGCTGGCCTTCGAGCCGGTCCTCCGCCTCGTCGAGGGTGCCCTCGTACGCGCCGGTGGACAGGTATTTCCAGCCGCCGTCGGCCACGATGAACACGATGTCGGCCCGCTCGCCCGCCTGGACGGCCTTGCGGGCCATGCCGAGAGCCGCGTGCAGGGCACAGCCCGTCGAGATGCCCGCGAAGATGCCCTCCGCGGCCAGCAGCTCACGCGTCCGGCGCAGCGCGTCGGCCGAGGTCACCGAGTAGCGGGTGGTCAGCACGGACGCGTCGTACAGTTCGGGCACGAACCCCTCGTCCACGTTGCGCAGGCCGTAGACCAGCTCGCCGTATCGCGGCTCGGCGGCCACGATCCTCACGTCCGGCACGTGCTCGCGCAGGTAGCGGCCGACGCCCATGAGGGTGCCGGTCGTGCCGAGCCCCGCGACGAAGTGGGTCACGGTCGGCAGGTCCGCGAGGATCTCCGGCCCCGTCGACTCGTAGTGGGAGCGCCAGTTGGCGGGGTTGCCGTACTGGTAGAGCATCACCCAGTCGGGATGCTCGGCCGCGAGGCCCTTGGCCACCCGCACCGCCTCGTTGGAGCCGCCCGCGGCCGGCGAGGAGATGATCTCGGCGCCCCACATGCGCAGCAGCTGGCGGCGCTCCTCGGAGGTGTTCTCCGGCATGACGCAGATCAGCTTGTAGCCCTTGAGCCGGGCCGACATCGCCAGCGAGATGCCGGTGTTGCCGGAGGTCGGCTCCAGGATCGTGCAGCCCGGCGTGAGCAGCCCGTCTTTCTCGGCCTGCTCGATCATCCACAGCGCCGGCCGGTCCTTGACCGACCCGGTCGGGTTGCGGTCCTCCAGCTTCGCCCAGACCCGTACGTCGGGGGACGGCGAGAGCCGGGGCAGACCCACCAGCGGGGTGCGCCCGACCGAGTCGATCAACGAGTCGAAGCGCATTCAGCGCGCTCCGCCCGCGACGGCCGGGAGCACGGTCACGGTGTCGCCGTCGGCGACGGGGGTGCCGAGCCCGCCGAGGAAGCGTACGTCCTCGTCGTTGAGGTAGACGTTGACGAAGCGGCGCAGCCCGGACTCGTCCACCAGCCGGTCCTTCAGGCCGGGGTGGCGCGCCTCCAGGTCGCCGATCAGCTCTTCGAGGGTCGATCCCTTGGCGTTGACCGCCTTGGCGCCCTCGGTGTAGCTGCGGAGGATGGTAGGAATGCGGACCTCGATGGCCATGTCGGCTCAATCTCCTTGATCAGTGGTCGTCGTTATGGTGGGCGTCCACCTGCTCTGAACAGGGGCAGGCGGGCGACGATTCCAGCGGTCTTCTTCCCCGGCGCCGAACAGGCGGCCGGATTCAGCGACAGTCGTAGACGACGACAGACGGCGTGTGCGCGAAGAGGAACGCCTGAACAGGAGATTCCGGGCGTACCCGGCGCGACAGGACAGCCGGTGACGACACGGGACGAGCGTCATCGTTAGCCATGGTTCAAGTTTAACCGTACGACTCTATGATCTTGACTTCCTCCTCGGTCACGACACCGTCCACGATCCGGTAGGACCGGAAGGGCGCCTCCTCCTCGGAGGCGGTCGACACCAGCACATAGTGGGCGTCGGGCTCGGAGGCGTAGCTGATGTCCGTACGGGAGGGGTAGGCCTCGGTGGCGGTGTGGGAGTGGTAGATCACGACAGGCACCTCGTCGCGGTCGTCCATCTCCCGCCACACGCGGAACTGCTCCATCGAGTCGAACCGGTAGAACGTCGGGGAACGCTCGGCGTTCTCCATGGGGACGAACCGCTCGGGACGGTCGGACCCGGCGGGCCCGGCCACGACGCCGCACGCCTCGTCGGGGTGGTCGGCCCGGGCATGGGCCACGATCTTGTCGACCAGCTCGCGTGAGATCGTCAGCATGCTGGGAAACCTACCAAAGCGCCCTGACAAGGGTGTCCTGCAGGTAGGTCAGCCAGTCGTAGGTCACGTACGCCGGATAGCGAGGGTCGTCCTCGGACATCGAGGCGATCTCCTCGTGGACCTCCTCGGTGACCTCCAGCCGCACGCCGAGCGCGAGGCGGACGTCGTTGATCGCCCGCAGCCACGCCTGCCCCTGCTCGGCCGTCAGCGTCAGCCTGCCCGGCGCCGCCGTCTCCAGCAGCGTGGTCGCGTCGGCGCGCTTGCCGTCGCGCAGCGTCGCCTCCGTGTAGCGCCGGAACTCCTGCGCCGCGTCCTCGTCGTCGGCGTACGCCGAGGGGAACAGCCGCGCGAGCACGGGGTCGGCCGGCGGGGCCGCCGAGCCGATGCCCAGGGCGCGCTCCAACGGGTCGTCGCCGGTGGTCCCCGGCTCGACCAGGCCGAGCACCTGCGACACCAGCGAGCGCAGGATCGACACCTCGCCCGCGTCGAGTTGGACGGTCACCCCGTCGCGCGTCGCCCGAAATCCCGTGCTCATCATTTGTCCTGCTGAACGGTCGCCCACAGGCCGTAGGAGTGAAGGATCTGCACGTCCCGCTCCATCTCCTCCCGGGTGCCGCTGGCGACGACGGCCTTGCCCTTGTGGTGGACGTCCATCATCAGCTTCTCGGCCTTCTGCCGGGGATAGCCGAACACGGTCTGGAAGACGTACGTGACGTACGACATCAGGTTGACCGGGTCGTTCCACACGATCGTGAGCCACGGCAGATCGGGCCGCACGTCCGACGACGGACGCTCGACCTCGGTTGGAGCTGTGCTACCCACGTACCCATCCTGCACCACGACCGTCGTAGTCTTCGACACGTGCGCATGACCACGGGCACGGCCCTGCTGACCGACCAGTACGAACTGACGATGCTGCAGGCCGCGCTCGCCAGTGGCGCGGCCCACCGGCGGGCGGTCTTCGAGGTGTTCGCCCGGCGACTGCCGGGGGGACGGCGCTACGGGGTGGTGGCCGGCACCGGACGGTTCCTCGACGCGCTCGAGGACTTCCGCTTCGAGGAGCAGGACATCGAGTTCCTGTGCTCCTCCGGGATCGTGGACGAGCCCACCGGCGAGTTCCTCGCCGGCTACCGCTTCTCGGGCAACGTGTACGGCTACCGCGAGGGCGAGGCGTTCTTCCCCGGCTCACCGATCATGGTGGTGGAGGGGACGTTCGCCGAGGCCGTGCTGCTGGAGACCGTGGCCCTGTCGATACTCAACCACGACTGCGCGATCGCGGCGGCCGCCTCCCGGATGGCCCAGGCGGCCGGCGACCGGCCGCTGATCGAGATGGGCTCGCGCCGCACCCACGAGTACGCCGCGGTCGCCGCCGCCAGGGCGGCCTACCTGTGCGGCTTCACCTCCACCTCCAACCTCATGGCCGGCCACCTGCACGGCGTGCCGACCGCCGGCACCGCCGCCCACGCGTTCACCCTCCTGCACGACTCGGAGAAGGACGCCTTCCGGGCCCAGATCGACTCCCTCGGGCTCGGCACCACTCTGCTCGTGGACACCTACGACGTGGCGGAGGCGGTACGCACCGCGGTGGAGCTGGCCGGGCCCGACCTCGGCGCGGTGCGCATCGACTCCGGCGACCTCGCGGTCGTGGCGGTTGAGGTGCGCCGCCTGCTCGACGAGCTGGGCGCGAGCCGCACACGGATCGTCGTCACCGGCGACCTGGACGAGTTCGCGATCGCGGCGCTGGCCGCGGCGCCGGTTGACGCCTACGGCGTCGGCACCGCCCTGTCCACGGGTTCCGGCCATCCGACGGCCAGCCTCGTCTACAAGCTCGTCGCACGGGAGGACCACACGGGACGGCTCCAGCCGGTCGCCAAGGCGTCGGTCGGCAAGCCGAGCGTCGGCGGGCGCAAGTGGGCCTACCGCAGGACCAGCGGCGGCACGGCGACCGCCGAGGTCGTCACCCGCGAGCCGGTGGAGACGGAGGACCGCCCGCTGCTGGCCGAACTCGTGCGGGACGGCAAGGTCGTCGAGCGCGAGAGCCTGGAGGCCGCGCGCGACCGCCACCGGGCGACTTTGGCCGAGTTGCCACTGGAGGCGTGCAGCCTCTCCCCCGGAGACCCCGCAGTCCCTACTATCTTCAAGTGATCGCGGGGGACCGGCGCATGAGGACGACGCCGGTCCTCCGTGATCGCCACTGTGAGGTGACCCCATGAAGACCGCGCTCGTCGTCGTGGACGTGCAGAACGACTTCTGCGAGGGCGGCAGCCTGCCGGTCGGCGGCGGCGCCGAGGTGGCCGCCGCGATCAGCCGGCACGTCCACGAGCACGCGTACGACCACGTGGTCGCCACCCGCGACTACCACGTCGATCCCGGGGCCCATTTCGCGGCCGAGCCCGACTTCGTGGACTCCTGGCCGCCGCACTGCGTGGTGGGCACTTCCGGCGCCGACTTCCACCCGGCCTTCGACACCGCGAAGGTCGAAGAGGTCTTCAGCAAGGGCGCGCGGCAGGCGGCCTACAGCGGGTTCGAGGGCGCCACCGCCGACGGCGCGGGCCTGGCCGCGTGGCTGCGCGAGCGCGGCGTGGAGGCCGTCGACGTCGTCGGCATCGCCACCGACCACTGCGTCCGGGCCACCGCCGTCGACGCGGCGGCAGGAGGCTTCGCCGTACGGGTCCTGCTGGACCTGACGGCCGGCGTGGCCAGGGAGACGACCGAGTCGGCGCTCGCCCGCCTCGCCGAGGCCGGGGTGGAGCTCACCGGGGAGCCCGTCCTCCGCTCCTGATCCGCGAATCCGGCGACCCGGGCGGCTGAGCCGGGACACGCGCCGGATCAGACGTCAATGTCTTCACCACGAAGCGTCACGGGTGTATTACCTAGAGCGACGACCCTTCGTGGATTGGCGGCCCCGATGTTCGCGTTCCTGCTCGGCCTCACCTGGCTCGTCCTGACCCCGGTCTGCATCTGGCTGCTCTTCGGCCGCGGCCACCGGGGCGTGCTCCGCGTCACGGGCGCGCTGACGCTGGCGGCCCTGCAGGCGGTCACGATGGTCGTGGGATTCGGCCAGGAGTCCGCCCGGGTCCCCGCCCAGACGGTCGCCGTACGCGACCCACGCGCCGACGCCGATCAACCGGCGGGCGACCAGGCCGCGCAGCCCCCTCGGGTGGCGACGGCCGCGACACCGTCTCCGGCACCGGCACCGACACAGGGCGGCCCTCCCTCCTGCGACTCCCGCGTCCCCAACCCCGAGGCCGTACGACTGTCGTTCCACGGCAGGGCCCTGCACGGCCTCACGGTGTACTGGCCCGCGTCGCCCGCGCAGTGCGACACGGCGACGGTGGCCGTCCACCAGGCCGGGCACCGGCTGCGCATCTGGGTGCGCGAGGGCGTCGAGGCGAGGCAGCACGAGGGAGCGCACAACGTTCCCGTACGCGTGGAGCAGGGCATGGCCTCCCTCAGCCTCCGGCTCAGCCCGGCCACCCGGCACCACCGGCGTTACGTGGCGATCAACGGCCACACCGGCGACAGGATCCCGTTGCGCTCCCGCACCTCCTGACGCGGCCACCGCCCGTTCGGTCTCAGCCGGCCGGCGTCGATGTGCTTGCGAACGGGCTGCCGGCGTCCGGCAGAGGTCCGCCGTCCGGCAGAGGCGGACGCTTGCCGGCCCGGTCATAGATCGCGGCGGTCCACCGGCCCGGTTGTCCGCCGGCCATGGCGGACAGCTGGTCGCGCACCTCGGGGCGCAGCAACGCCCGGCCCTGCACGGACTCGTCGCACTCCTCCGGCATCTTCCGGCACGCCACCTCCCGTATCGGAGCGTCCGCGGGGAAGACCCAGACCTGGATGGACTGCGGGCGTTTCAGCCAGCCGGACGGCGCCGACTTCCGGTCGTGGTGCCCGCCCACCGACTCCCCGCACCGTCCGGCCGAGCCGCCCGTCTCGCCGCCCTTGAGCGGCATCGCCACGACGACCCACGCTCGCGGGTCGTCGCAGGCCACCTTGATCGCGGTGGAGTAACTGGTCGGGGTGAAGGTCAACCTCTGCCCGGCGCCCACCGTCTCGAACCGCCCTGTATAGATGGGACGGAGGTCGAACTTCTCGGCTCCCAGCACCACGGGAAACCTGTCGGGGAGCTTCGGCCAGCGCGCGGGCTGGGCGGAGCCGGTGGGCCGCGCGGCGACCGTCGTCCGGTCGGCCCCGGAGCGGCCGATCAGCAGGCCGTTTCCCAGCGCGAAGGCGGCGACCGTGAAGGCCACCGCGGCTCCGGCCGTCGCGGCCCGCCGAGTCCGGCGCATGCGTCGGCCCCGCCGCACGATCGCGTCGAGAGGGGCGGCCGGTTCCCCGCCGTCGCGTTCCCGGCCGTGCTCATGCAGCAGCGTGCGCAGGTCGCTCTCGGTGTACCTCATCGCTGGGCCCTCTCCATGGTCATGGTCTGGATGTCCGGATCGACGCGAAGGCGGCCGAGGGCCCGGCTGAGCTGGGTCTTCACCGCTCCCAGTGAGCAGCCGACGATGTCGGCGACCTGGGTGAGCGTCCGTCCCTCGTAGTAGTGGAGGACGATCACCGCGCGCTGCCGCGGGGAGAGCGCGCCGATCGCGCTCCACAGCGCGACCTGATCGGCCACCTCCGCCGCCGCGTCGCGGGGGTCGGCCGCCTCGGGAATCGTCTCGGCCGGGATCTCCCCGCGCCAGCGCCTGCGCCACCAGGAGGCGTGGGTGTTCACGATGATGCGATAGACGTAGGGGTCGGGGTTGCCCTCGATCCGCCGCCAGGCGACCCATGCTTTCGCCAGCGCGGTCTGCACCAGGTCCTCGGCCGTACCCCAGTCCCGGGCGAGGAGATACGCCATCCGGCACAGCCGTAGATGCCGCTGTGCCACGTATTCGGCGAACCCGTCGTCCATCGATCATCTCCGTCTCGTCGTCTCCGGCGATGACTACGCCCCGGGAGGCGGGATCGGATGACAGACGAAATCACGGAAGAGACCGGCCCGCCCGGCATCCGGGCTCGGACCGCGTGCTGGGCAGGCCGGGCGCGCCGCCTCAGACTGCGGGGCAGGCGGGCCCGGCGGGGGTCACCTGCGCTGGGTGGCCCACTTGCGGATCATCGCGATGCGTTCGCGGACCTGCTCGGCGGTGGCCTGGGCGATGGCGGGGCCGCCGCAGGCGCGGCGCAGCTCGGCGTGGATGACGCCGTGCGGCTGGCCGGTGCGGTGGTTCCACGCGCCGACGAGGCCGTTCAGCTCCTTGCGGAGCTCGGCGAGCTGCTCGTGCGGCGCGAGGGCGGGGGCGCTGTCCTCGCTCCCCTTCTTGGTCTTGCGCTTGGCCGCCTGCTGGTCGGCCTGGCGCTTGCGCAGCAGTGAGGCCACCTGGTCGGGCTCCAGCAGGCCGGGCAGGCCGATGAAGTCCTCCTCCTCGGGCGAGCCGGGCGCGGCGGCGGTGCCGAACTCGCCGCCGTCGAACAGCACCCGGTCGAAGGTGGCGGACGCCTCCAGCGTCTGGAAGGGCAGCTCGTCGCCGAGCGCGTCGGGCTGCTTCTTCTCCTGCTGGGCCTGTTCGAGCAGCATGTCGTCGAGGCCGTCCTCGTCGCGGCGGCGGCCCAGCACGTGGTCGCGCTCGGCCTCCATCTCGCCCGCGAGGCCCATCAGGACGGGCACCGAGGGCAGGAAGACCGACGCGGTCTCCCCCCGCTTGCGGGCGCGGACGAAACGCCCGACGGCCTGGGCGAAGAACAGCGGGGTCGAGGTGCTCGTGGCGTAGACCCCGACGCACAGCCGGGGAATGTCGACGCCCTCGGAGACCATCCTGACCGCGACCAGCCAGCGCCGGTCGGAGCCGGCGAAGTCCTTGATCTTCTTGGAGGCGCCCGGGTCGTCGGAGAGCACGACCTCCGCCCCCTCCCCGGTCACCGTGCGGATGTGCCGGGCGTAGGCGCGGGCCGACTCGTGGTCGGAGGCGATGACCAGCCCGCCCGCGTCGGGAACGCCCCGCCGCACCTCGGTGAGACGGCGGTCGGCCGCGTGGATGACCTGGCGGATCCAGTCGCCCTTGGGGTCGAGGGCGGCCCGCCACGCCTGCGAGAGCTGGTCCTTGGTCAGCGGCGTGCCGAGAGTGGCGGCGATCTCGTCGCCCGCGCGGGTGCGCCACTTCATCTCTCCCGAGTACGCCAGGAAGATGACCGGCCGGACGACGTTGTCGGCCAGAGCCGGGCCGTACCCGTAGGAGTAGTCGGAGACGCTCCGCATCGCCCCCTCGCCGTCCTCGACGTAGGTGACGAACGGGATCGGGCTGTCGTCGGACCGGAAGGGCGTGCCGGTCAGCGCGAGTCGTCTGGTCGCGGGCTCGAACGCCTCGCGGACGCCGTCGCCCCACGACTTCGCGTCGCCGGCGTGGTGGATCTCGTCGAAGATCACCAGAGTCTTGCGCGCCTCGGTGCGGGCCCGATGCAGCGCCGGGTGCATCGCGATCTGCGCGTAGGTGACCGCGACCCCGACGTAGTCGCGCGAGGTGGCGCCCTGGCTGTTCTTGAACTCGGGGTCGATGCCGATCCCGACCCGGGCCGCGGCGTCGGCCCACTGCCGCTTGAGGTGCTCGGTGGGGGTGACGATCGTCAGCGCGCGCACGACCCCGCGGCTGAGCAGTTCGCTGGCGATCCGCAGCGCGTACGTCGTCTTGCCGGCGCCGGGGGTGGCGACGGTCAGGAAGTCGCGCGGCTCACGGCTGAAGTAGAGGTCGTAGGCCTGCTGCTGCCATGCGCGCAGCTTCGGGGCGGTGCCCCAGGCGGCTCTGTCGGGGTAGGACGGGGAGAGGTGGGACGCGGCCGAAACGCTCAACGACGCCTCCCCGAACTCATCGGAACACTGGTGTCTCTATCGGTTCGCTCCCTCACAGTGGATTCAGACTAGCCCGCCGGACCGACAAGACGTGCCGCCCACGCGCAGGGTGGTCCGAAATAGCCCGGTGTGGCAATCCCCACAGCATCGGGATCGGCGCCGCCGTCCACGGTCGCCCCATACCGGCCGAGCCGCCGCCCGAGACCGCACATCGGCGCCTTCCGCCCCTTTGCCTGCCTGCGTGCCGCTGCCGTGCCGCTGCGTTCGTTCACCGGCGGGAAGGTGCTCCCGCGGTAGCCGCGTCCTCGCGCGCCGGTGCCCTGACACGCGAGGGCGGACAGCCCCGGGAGCCGTCGGGCTCCCGGGGCTGTCCGCCCTGGCTGCTATCTGGCCGGACCGGCCGTCACACCGTCTGCGCGGCGGTGCAGTTGCCGGTGGTCAGCGCCTGGAATGTACCGATTGTCCCAGCGCCGCTGAGGGAGCTGACCCTGCAGTCGGTGCGGAGGATCGCGCCGTCCGCCCTCCGCACCGTGACCCTGACCTGCCCCGCGGGAGCACCCGTGGCCGGGAACGTGATCCCGGTCGCCCCGGCCGGGACCGCCGTGCTGGGTGACGGAGCCAGGGCGATGTCGTAGAAGTAGCCGATTCCGAAGACCTGCGACAGGTCCGTCCAGGTGGCACCGTCGTTGACGAACACGTGACCCCTGCGCGCGGAGCCGGTGAAAGTCCGAGATGCGGTCGGGGCGACGGTTGTCGCGCCGGCGGTGAATGTGAAGTCCGTGACGATGTTCGTCGCGTCCAGGCGCGGGAAGGGAATGAACTTCTTCTCCCCGCCCTGCGGGCTCGCCGCCTGCGTGGCCGGGGTGGTCTTCGTCGAGGCGGCGCTCGCCGCGACCGCACCCGACAGCGCCACAGATGCGCACGTCACGGCCACCGCGGCGCCCCGCGCCAGCAGGCGACCGGCGCCACGCGAACCAGAGGCCGAGCTGCTCGTACGAGTAATCAACTGAATTTCCCCCATGGTGAGAATTCTCTTTCAGTTCGCCGCACCCCGGGCAAAGAATCCCGAAGCTGCCTCTTCATAGAAGAAGGGCTCGCGGCAGATATCAGGCGGGCACTGTCAGGCGGTGTCGGACAATCGCCGCGGCCGCCCTGAGCGTCTTTCTTCGGACCTTTTCCGACGGGCCCGGCCGACCGGTGGCCCGCCGGGCCGCACGCGGCCGCCCGCCCCCAGAACCGGCACCGGGCGACCGTGCCCGCTCACGTCACAGACGCGTCGGGGCCGTGCAGCGGCTGGCGACCAGCGGAAGCGTGGAGGCGCCGCTCGTGTTCGAGACGCTGCAGTCGGAGTAGAAGAGGCTGCCGTCCGCCTTGCGCACCGTGACCCTGACCAGCCCAACGGGAATCCCGCTGGTGCCGAGGCGGGTCAGCACACCGCCGGTGAGCGCGAAGGCGGTGGACGGTGCGGGGGCCAGCGTCACGTCGTACAGGTAGCCCGGGGAGAACACCGAGGTGAGGTCGGCCCAGTCCGTGCCGTCGTGAACGAAGACGCGGCCCCTGCGCGCCGACCCCGTGAAGGTCCTCGACTCGGTCGGAGTCACGGAGGTCGCGCCGATCGTGAACGCGGTGACGATGTTCGCGCTGTCGAGACGCGGGTACGGGATGGACTTGTTGTCCTTCTCCCCCCCGCCCTGCGGGCTCGTCGCCGCCTGCGTGGCGGGGGCGGCCTTAGCCGGGGTGGCGCTCGCCGCGACCGAGCCCGACAGCCCCACGGTCGCACAGGTCACCGCCACCGCGGCGGACCACATCAGCAGGCGACCGGTGCCACGCGAACCAGAGGCCGGGCTGCTCATATGAGAAATCAATTTGATTTCCCCCCAAGGTGAGAATTGGTCTTTCGGGTCACCGCGTTTTCGTGCGATGCGACCTCGAAGATACCTGTCCCGGGAAACGCGGGCAGCGCGCCACTTATCGGATGGCGGCAAACAGATGTCACGCCTATCTCAAAGCCGTTCCGGCGATATCGGAATATTCCGCCATATCGGGATCGAAGGCTCGAGGCGCGGCCAACGCGGCCGTATCGGCATTCGGCGGCACGGGGACGGCGAAGCGCCGGGCCGAAATGCGCACACCTTTCCCTTTTCGAGGGCTATACGTCGTGAACGCCCTCACCAGGGCTTGCGGCATGCGGGAGGAGCGGAGCACGCGCGGCTCAGCGGGCTCCCCACATCAGGCCCTCGATCTCCGCGCGCGACTGGGGGCGGTCGGGATGGGCCAGCCCGAGCAGGACCGTGCTGCCGCCGTCCGGCCGGGTCAGCAGGGTCACCCGCATGAAGGCGGGCTCGTTCACCACGTCGGTGTACTCGGCGCGTACGGCCCGCGTGTGACCCGGCCGCCCGCCGACGGTCACCGCGCGGTCGTCCAGCACCTCGACCTTGTCCCCGTGCAGCAGCAACTGCGCGTAGAGATCGCTCAGGTCGATGACCGCAGAACGCAGGTTGGGCGGGTCCACCCGGTCGCCGGAGCGGGCCATGACCGTGGCGCTGTCCCCGCGCGCGGCGACGGAGGTGAAGCCGGTCACGGGCGCGACCACGCCCTCCCGCCACTCCGGCGGCAGCGTGTAGGAGACCCCGGCGATCTGGTCGTCGATCACCGTGGGGGGCGTGCCCTCGGCCCGGTGCAGGACCGTGACGACCACCGCGCCGATGACGGCGGCCGAGCAGACCAGCGCGAGGCCGCCGACGAGAAGGCGCCGCAGCCACCGCGGCATCGGGCGGGGAGGCGTCTCGGGCGCACGGTAGCGGCGAGCCGACGGGGGCAGGTCGTCCTCGGGCTCCGGGGACTCCAGGCCCAGCGAGGGCCAGACCGGGCGGTCGGCCTGCCGCCGTTCGGAGACCGGCGCGCCGTACAGGCCGGTGAGGCTCTCCTCTGCGGGGTTCCGGTCCGGCTCACGGCCGCCGTACGGCCGTGTGGGCCACTGGGGGGACGCCGGCGGCGTGGACGACCGCGGCGACCCGCCCGGGGCGCCGTACGGGCGGGTGAGGCCCTCCTTGGACGGCGGGGACCCCTCCTCGGCGGGGGGCCAGACCCGGCGCATCCACTGGTCATCCACAAAGCCTCCCCGGGCGGCCTGGCCGGGCGCGTGGGACGGAACCGGCGAGCGACTTCGGCGCTCAGGACCGGGCGCGAAGCTTCGTGACCATGAACGCTGCTGTGGAGTTACTCACACCCGCGCCGCGACGTCAACGGCTCCGGCCGATTCGTCATCGCCCTGTTCCTCCTGACGATTCCTCGTCGCCCTGTATGTCGTCGGCCGGGCCCTCAGGGCCCTGTGCGGCGAGGCTCGGCACGGGGTCGTTCATGATGCCGTTCGTGGTGCCGGTGGTGCCGGTGGGGCCGCCCGTGCTGTCCGCGGCGTCCGCGGCGACCCCATGAAGCCCGGCGGCGGCGGCTTTCTGCAGCCCCGCGTCGGCTCCCTGCGGCGCGGGGCGGCGATAGGCGTCCCACATCTGGTGGACGCGCACGCCCTGGCCCGCGGTGAACTCGCGCATGCAGCGGTCCTGGGCGTAGTCCATGAAGTTGTGCGTCGGGTCGCCACCCGGGGCGGGGCAGGTGTCCTTCTTGGAGGGGCAGCCGTTCGTCGGGTACGCCTCGGCGGGAGTGTCGTCCACCGAGTCGCCCGGGGCCTTGCAGCCGTTCTCGAAGGTGTGCAGCAGGCCCAGCCAGTGGCCGATCTCGTGCACGGCCGTGAAGCCTCTGGCGAAGTCGCGCAGCGGGCCGCCGGGGACGCTCCGCCAGTCGATCACGACGCCGTCCAGCACGGGCTCGTCGTCGTACCAGTACGGATAGGTGGAGTAGCCGAGCACGAGCCGGCTCAGCTGCGCGATGTACAGGTTGAGCGTCTCGGGACCCCCGACCCGCAGCTTCTTCTTCATCGGCTCCTCGTAGCCGAGGGGGTCGCGGAACCAGCTCCGGTTGTCGGTGTGGGTGATGCCCTTGAGCTCGAAGCGCACGCCGGTGTCGGCCCCGCCGTACCCGCCGGAGTAGGCGGTGTTCAGCACCGCGATCTGCCGGGAGACGGCGGCGTCGGGCAGGCCGAGCGCGTGGTCCCTGATGATGTGCACCCACACCGGAACGGTGATCCGCTCGACGGCCCGGGGAACGCTCCGCCGGTCGTTCGCACCGCTCCCCGGCCGCGCCGTGCCCCCGGGCCGCGGGGCGACTCCGGGCTGCGCCGTGACCCCCGGCTGCGCTGTGACCCCCGGCTGGGCGGTTTCTCCCGGCTGGGCTGTTGCTCTCGGCTGCGCTGTGCCGATCCTGCGGGCCAGGTCGGCCGCCATCCGGGCGACCTCGTCCGGCCCCGGCTCACGCGGCTCCAGGGCGTGCGTGAGCGCGCCCAGGCCGTGCCGGCGCCGCGGAACGGCGTGGTGGGCGAGGCAGGCGTCCGGCCTGGAGGCCGGCGATTCGCGCGGTCCGGCGCCGGCGAGACCACCGGTCGCCCGGGAGCCGGCGGACGCCGGGGCGGCGCAGGCGCCGCCCAGCGCGTAAAGGCATGCAAGGAAGACGGCGATGGGTCGCCGAACCATTCGTTCCCCCGATACGGCTGGTCAGAAGGCAGACCCTAGCCGTCGGGGGGGCGATGATCCCGTATCGACACTCACTCGCCGGAGGGCTCGCCCTTGGGCAACCCCTCGTAGATCTCCTTGCACTCCGGGCAGACCGGGTACTTCTTCGGGTCGCGGCTGGGCACCCAGACCTTGCCGCACAGGGCCCGCACCGGCGCGCCGGTCACGTAGCTCTCAGTGATCTTGTTCTTGTCGGCGAAGTGCGAGAAGCGCTCGTGGTCACCGTCGCCGTGCGAGAGCCGGGGTGTTACGTCGCTCTCGGGAAGAATCTTCGTGCCGCTCACGGATACCAAGTCTACTGAGCGAGCAGGCACCTGCGGCCCGGACGCGCGTACGGCCCCCGCCGGGGTGGCGGGGGCCGTACGGAACAGGCCTGGCGTCAGCCCATGTGGACCGGGGCGCCCTCGGTCTTGCGGCCGGCCTTGACGAACAGGGCCAGGGCCGCCGCGACGAGGGCGACCGCCGTGCTCACGATGAAGCCGAGGTGCAGGCCGTCCATGAAGGACAGGTGCGCCGCGTCGGAGAACGTCTTGGCCACCTGGGCCGGGAGCCCGGGCGGGGCCTGGCCCACCGAGGCCAGGGCCTTCAGCCCCGCCATCTCCGCGGGCTTGACGCCCTGCGCCACCGGGCCGAGGTATCCGGGCAGCACGTCGGCCACCTTCGCGGACACGACCGCGCCCAGGATGGCGGTGCCGAGGGCGCCGCCGACCTGCATCGCGGAGTTCTGCACGCCGCCTGCGACGCCGCTCAGCTCCTCCGGCGCGTTGCCCACGATGATCTCGGTGGCGCCGACGAACACCGGCGACAGGCCGAACGCGAGCAGCACGAACGGGATCGCGCTGTCGGCGAAGGCGGCCTCGACGCTGAGCCGCGACATGAGGAACATCGCGAAGGCGCTGATCACCATGCCGCCCGCGATGGTGATCTTCGGACCGAGCTTGCCGATGAGCATGCCCGCGACGGGCGAGGCGACGATCATGCCGGCGCTCATGGGCAGCATCCGCAGACCGGAGTCGAGCGGCGTGAGCCCGTGCACGCCCTGGAAGAAGAACGTGAGGAAGAACATCGCGCCGAACATCGCGAACGACATGAGGACCATGAGGACGGTCCCGATCGAGACCGAGGCGTTGCGGAACAGGCTCAGCGGCAGCAGCGGCTCGCGCGCCTTCGACTGCCAGAACAGGAACACGGCCCCGAACACCACGGCGCCCGCGAGGAAGAGGATCGTCTGGGCGTCGCCCCAGCCCAACTCGGGAGCCTTGATGATGGCCCACACCAGATCGAACATCACCCAGGTCAGCAGCACAACGCCGAGCCAGTCGACCTTGGACAGCGTCTGCGCCTTGCTCTCCCGCAGCGTCCACAGCCCGAAGGCCAGGGCCGCCGCGCCCACCGGCACGTTGATGAAGAACACGGACTGCCAGCTCACGTTCTCCACCAGGAGGCCGCCGACGATCGGGCCGGCCGCGCTCGACAGGCCGATGATCGCTCCCCAGGCGCCCATCGCCATGTTCAGCTTCTCACCGGGGAAGGCCGAGCGGAGCAACGCGAGCGCGGCGGGCTGGAGCAGCGCGCCGAACAGGCCCTGCAGCACGCGCAGCGCGATCAACACGCCCACCGAGGACGACAGGCCGATGGCGAGCGAGGTCAGCGCGAAGCCGGCGACACCGATCAGGAACACCCGCTTGTGCCCGAAGATGTCGCCGAGCTTGCCCGCGGTGATCAGGAAGACCGCCAGCGCGAGCAGGTAACCGCTGGTCACCCACTGCAGGTCGGACAGCGACGCCTTCAGTTCGACCTGGATCACCGGGTTCGCGATCGCCACGACCGTGCCGTCGAGCATGACCATGATGACGCCGAGCGAGACGGCGAGCAGCGTGAGCCATGGATGCCCCTGGCCTCGTCCTGGAGGCGCGTCGGCGTCCACCGATACGGCTTGAGTCATGGAGATTCCCCCTTAGCACCACTGTGTCGACCGGCAGTAATTTATGTCAGTCGATGACAGATGACAAATCCTTTTATCCGACATACGGTGACATCTGAGAGTTTGTGAACCGACAGTTTCGAGGAGGTGACCGCCGTGGGTCTACGCGAACGCAAGAAGCAGCGGACGCGGGACGCTCTGATCGACGCGGCCCTCGACCTCTTCCTCACCAGGGGCTACGAGGCGACGACCATCGACCAGATCGCCGCCGAGGTGGAGGTCTCGCCCAGGACGTTCTTCCGGTACTTCGCCTCCAAGGAGGACGTGGCGCTCTCGCTGACCGCCGACGAGCAGCGGATGCTCCTCGCGGAGCTGGCTTCCCGCCCCGAGTCGGAGTCGCCGTTCACGGCCCTGTGCCAGGCGATGCGCTCGTTGCTCCAGATCCTACGAGAGGCGGATGAGACGGAGGCAGGCAGGTACCTGCGTTGCCAGAAGGTCGTGCACTCCACGCCCGCCCTGCTCGCGGGGACCATGCGGCTGGTCAAGGAGAACGAGCGCAAGCTGGTCGCCGAGGTGGCCCGCAGGCTGGGAGCGGACCCGTGCGACCTGCAGCCGCAGTTCATCGTGGCCGTCTTCGTCAGCGTGGCCCTCGCCTGCTTCGACGAGCGCACGCAGGACCCCGCCGTACTGGCCCGGCGGCTGGAGGACCTGCTCGCGCTGGCCGAGCGATCCCTGTGTCCCGGCTGGGACCAGCCCGTACGCTCCGGGGCGGCCGAGCCCGCCTCAGCCCCGCGCTGACACCTCGGCGCGTCCTCACAGCAGGACGACGCAGCCGCGCTCACGCAGCGGGCGGACGCAGGCGGGGACCTCGTCGAACTTGATCCAGCGCAGGTCGAGCTTCTCCAGCCGCGGCAGCTCCGCGAGCCCGCCGGGCAGCGTGGAGAGGCGGGTCGCCCGCAGGTCGAGGTGGGTCAGCTCCGTCAGGCGCACGACGGAGCCGGGCAGCCGTTCCAGGGGGTTGCCGCGCAGGTCCAGGTGGCGCAGCGCGCGCAGCCCTCCGATCGCCTCGGGCAGCGCGACGAGGCGGTTGTTCCTGAGGTGCAGCTCGCGCAGCCCGGTCAGGCGCCCGATCGTCTCCGGCAGCGTGGTCAGCCGGTTGTCGTGGGCCCGCAGCTCGTGCAGGCCGGTCATGCCGCCGATCGACGCGGGCAGCGCGGCCAGCCGGTTCTCCGCCAGGTTGAGATAGCCGAGCCGGTCGAGCCGCCCCAGCGAGGCGGGCACCGACGTGAACCCGTTGTCGCTCAGGTAGAGGTAGTCCGTGAGACGGGGCAGGTCGCCGATCTCCGCGGGCACCTCGCGCAGCCGGTTGTGCCCCAGGTCGAGCATGCGCAGCTCGCGAAGGCGGCCGAGGCCGGGAGGAAGGTCGGCGATCTCGTTCTCCGCCAGGTTGAGCGACCGCAGTCGGCTCAGCCCCCACAGTGCGTCCGGCACCGCGGTCAGGGCGTTGCGCCCGGCACTGAGGTGTTCGAGTGAGGCGAGGCGGCCCAGTCCGGGCGGGAGGGCCGTGATCCGGTTGCCGTAGAGCAGCAGGACCCGCAGCCGCTCCAGGCCCCCGATCCAGCCGGGCAGCGTCGTGAGCGCGTTCCCGTCGAGGTCGATGTGGCGCAGCGTCGTCATGTCGCCCACGGCCGCGGGCAGCGACGGCAGCCCCGCACCGGGCGCCACCAGGGCGACGGGCACGCCGCCGGCGAACCGTACGGCGCCCGGGGGCGCCCAATGCGGTTCGGGCACGCTGAGATCGGGCATGGCAGCCGACTCTACAGACGGCCTCCGCACGCCCCGCACAGCGGCCGATCGGTGAACGTTTCATCGGGATGACGCGGCCCAGGTGAGGGCCCGCGACCGGAGATCGCGCTGGTCCGATGGCACGCGCTGCCGAACCGGTTCAGTAGGGGCGTGCCCGTCGGTGCGCGTGCGAGAGCCGTCTCCTGTACGGTCCCGGCTCCCCCTGCCTATGGTGCGTGCGGCGCTTCCATCGGCGCCGAATCCCCCCACCCGAGGTACAGAATGAGAACACGTTTCATCGCCGCGGGCGCGGCCCTCCTCGTCCTCCTGATGTCAGTGGTCGCGACGACCCAGACCGCGCAGGCCGCCACCGGACTCCATGTCAGCGGCACGAAGGTGCTCGAAGCCAACGGAAACCAGTTCATCATGCGGGGCACCAGCCACGCCCACACCTGGTATCCGAGCCAGACGAGCTCGTTCGCGAACATCAAGTCCCTGAGCGCGAACACCGTCCGCGTCGTGCTGAGCGGCGGCCGCTGGACGGCCAACTCGGCGAGCGACGTCGCCAACGTCATCTCCCTGTGCAAGCAGAACCGGTTAATCTGCGTGCTCGAGAACCACGACACCACCGGCTACGGCGAGCAGAGCGGCGCGTACACGCTCGACCAGGCGGTCGACTACTGGGTCGGCCTCAAGAGCGTGCTGACCGGCCAGGAGAACTACGTCGTCATCAACATCGGCAACGAGCCGTACGGCAACAACAACCCGTCCGCCTGGACCAGCGCGACCAAGAGCGCGATCAGCAGGATGCGGGCGGCCGGCTTCCAGCACCTGCTGATGGTCGACGCGCCGAACTGGGGCCAGGACTGGCAGTTCGTCATGCGCGACAACGCCGCATCGGTCTTCGACAGCGACCCCCAGAAGAACACCGTCTTCTCGATCCACATGTACGGCGTCTTCGACACGGCGGCCGAGGTCACCGGCTACCTCCAGGCGTTCCAGACCGCCGGCCTGCCGCTGGTGATCGGCGAGTTCGGCAACATGCACTCGGACGGCGACCCCGACGAGGACACGATCATGTCGCAGGCTCAGTCGCGGGGCGTCGGCTACCTCGGCTGGTCGTGGAGCGGCAACGGCGGCGGCGTCGAATACCTGGACCAGGTCACGAACTTCAACGTCAACCAGCTCACCTCCTGGGGCCAGCGGCTCTTCAACGGCGCCAACGGCGTCAAGCCGACCGCCAAGGAGGCGACGATCTACAGCGGCCAGCCGCCGGTGAGCCCGTCGGCCAGCCCGTCCGCCTCCCCCAGCCCGTCCGCGTCCCCCAGCGCCTCGCCGAGCGCGTCCCCGAGCCCGAGCCCCAGCCCGTCCCCGAGCGGCGGCGCCAAGGGCTGCTCGGCGACGTACAAGGTCGCCAACCAGTGGGGCGGCGGCTTCCAGGGCGAGGTGACCGTCAAGGCCGGCTCCAGCGCCGTCTCCGGCTGGACCGTGACCTGGACGTACGACAACGGCCAGACGATCACCCAGGCGTGGAACGCCACGGTGACGTCGAGCGGATCGTCGATCACCGCCAAGAACGTGAGCTACAACGGCGGCCTCGGCGCCGGAGCGTCCACCTCGTTCGGGTTCCTCGGCTCCTGGAACGGCACCAACGCGGTGCCGGCGGTGAGCTGCACCGCGAGCTGAGACGCCTCACCCATATGGCCGGGCGCGCTCCCCGCGCCCGGCCTCCGCCTGTCACCGCCTGTCACCGCCTGTCACCGCGCGGCCCGGGCGGGGCGTGCCGGGGGGATCAGTTGAGCAGGGGGTCGTCGGGGAAGGTGGCGACCAGTGCGAGGTCCCCCTTCTGCCTGCGCAGCACGGTGCGCCACAGCGTGGCCGGGTTCGGGTGGAAGGTGTCCCCCGGCTCGGAGTCCACGACGTACCAGGCGCCCTCCTGGAGCTCGTTCTCGAGCTGTCCCCCGGTCCAGCCCGCGTAGCCCGCGAAGATCCGCATCTGGGAGATCTCCCCCGCCAGGATCTCCGGGGGCGCGTCGAGGTCCACCGTGCCGAGGCGCGAGACCGCCGCCCTGCCCTGCAGCCGGCGCCAGCCCAGCGGCTCCTCGCCGCTGAGCACGACGGCGAGCGCGAGCGCGCTGTCCGTCTGCACCGGGCCCCCCTCGAACAGCACCGGAGGACCCGTGACCAGGGCGTCCCAGGATGGTAAGACCTGGGTCACGGCGATCTCGCTGGGCCGGTTGAGCACCACACCCAAAGTGCCGCCGTCCTCGTCGTGCTCCAGGACGAGCACCACGCTACGCCGGAAGTTGGGGTCGTCGAGCAGTGGCGTCGCTACAAGCAACCCGCCGACGTAGATCGCCTCCGCCATACATCCCATCATGAGGGAGGATTGCGGATTCGTGTACGCCGACCCCGGTTTGCCGCGTCATATTACTTATCGTGACGACGACGTCACCGATCGGGTGCCGATCATGCCTCGGTGAAGCCGCGCGCCTTGCCCCCGGCCGACTCTCGTACGGCCGCCGCCACCGCGTTGGCCACGTCGGGGTGGAAGACGCTGGGAATGATGTAGTTGGGACCGAGCTCCTCGCTCGTCACGACCGCGGCCAGCGCGCGGGCCGCCGCGAGGAGCATCTCCGGCGTGACGCCGTCCGCCTGGGCGTCGAGCAGGCCGCGGAACACGCCCGGGAACGCCAGCACGTTGTTGATCTGGTTGGGGTAGTCCGACCGGCCCGTGGCCACGACCGCCGCGTGCTCGCGGGCGTCGTCAGGGGAGACCTCCGGCTCGGGGTTGGCCAGCGCGAACACCACCGCGTCCTTCGCCATGGCGGCGACGTCGTCCCCGGTCAGGATCCCCGGCGCGGAGACGCCGATGAAGACGTCGGCGCCCTTGACCGCGCCGCGCAGGTCGCCGCCGTACCCCTCGCTGTTGGTGTGCTCGGCGATCCACCGCAGCGAGTCGTCGAGGTCGTCGCGGCCGAGGTGCACCGCCCCGCGGTAGTCGCAGACGACGACGTTCCTCGCCCCGGCCGCCATCAGCAGGCGCAGGACGGCGGTGCCGGCCGCGCCGGCGCCGGCCATCGCGATCCGCACCTCGGAAAGCTCCTTGCCGACGACCTTCAGCGCGTTGGTCAGCGCGGCGAGCACGCAGATGGCGGTGCCGTGCTGGTCGTCGTGGAAGACCGGGATGTCGAGCAGCTCACGCAGCCGGCGCTCCACCTCGAAGCAGCGCGGCGCCGAGATGTCCTCCAGGTTGATGCCGCCGAAGCCCGGCGCGATGGCCCGCACGGTCGCGACGATCTCGTCCACGTCCTGCGTGTCGAGGCAGATGGGCCAGGCGTCGATGCCGGCGAACCGCTTGAACAGGGCGGCCTTGCCCTCCATCACCGGCAGTGCCGCGGCGGGGCCGATGTTGCCGAGGCCGAGGACGGCCGAGCCGTCGGTGACGACGGCGACCGAGTTCCGCTTGATCGTGAGGCGCCGGGCGTCCTCGGGGTTGCGCGCGATCGCCAGGCTGACCCGCGCCACCCCCGGGGTGTACGCCATCGACAGCTCGTCGCGGTTACGTAGGGGGACCTTCGACTGCATCTCGATCTTGCCGCCGAGGTGCATGAGGAAGGTCCGGTCGGAGACCTTGTGGATCGCGACACCCTCGACCGCGCCGAGGCTGTCCACGATCGCCTGCACGTGGTCGGCGTCCTTGGCCGCGCACGTCACGTCGATGCGGAGCTTCTCGTGACCGGCGTTGGTCACGTCGAGGGCGGTCACCACGCCGCCCGCGTTCTCCACCGCGTGGGTGAGCAGGCTGACCGCCTTGCCCCCTGCGGGCACCTCGAGGCGCACGGTGATCGAGTAGGACACGCTGGGCACGGTGGCCACGTCTATCCGCTCCTTTGCGGTGATGCCTGGCCGTGCTCTCCCGGCTGCTCCAGTGGGGCGCGGCCTCCGCGTGGCGGCCACGCTCGCGCATCCGGCTGGACGGCTCATGGGTGCTATCCATCGTGCCATCCCCGGCGGGGTGTTTCAGCCCGTGCCCGTGCTGTTCCGCCACGCGCCGTGCCCGGCCCGCGCGCCGCCGTGCCCCAGGGGCCGGGCGGGCACGGGCGGGCGCGGGCGGGAACCGGTCAGAAAAGCGCGCTGGCCAGCGCCCTGCGCGCCCGCGTCACGGACGGGTCGTCTGCGGGCAGCGCGTCGAACAGCCCCAGCAGGTGGACGCGCGCCTTGTCCCTGTCGGCGCCCCGGGTGCGCCGCACGAGCGCGACGAGCCGGTCGAACGCCTCGTCCACCTGGCCGTTCACCATCTCCAGGTCGGCGGCCTGCGTCTGCACGTCCACGTCGTCGGTGTTCGCGGCGGCCCGGCGCAGCACGTCGGCCGGATCGAGGTCCTGCGTGCGCCGCAGCAGCCCGACCCCCGCGAGGCCGATCTTCGCGCCCTCGTCCGACGGCGACCTCGCCAGCAGGCGCTCGTACGCCGCGGCCGCGGCGTCCAGGTCGCCCTTCTCCACGGCCTGCTCGGCCGCCAGGAGCTCGGGGTCGAGCGGCGGCTCGGCGGGCTGGTCCTCGCCCGGCGCGGCCGGCTCCATGCCGAGCTGCTCGAACACCTGCGCCAACGCCTGCCGGAGCTGCGACTCCGGCAACGGGCCCTCGAACAGGGGCATGAGCTGCCCCTGGAAGGCCAGATAGACGGTGGGCACGGTGCGCATCCGCAGCGCCTGGGCGAGCTGCGGGTCGGCCTCCACGTCCACCCTCGCCAGCACCCACGCGCCCGCCGCCTCCGCGGCCAGCTTCTCCATAACGCCGCTGAACTGCCGGACCTGCTCGGCCCTGGTCACCGTCGCCTCGACGATCACGGGAACGCTCAGGGAGCGCTCCACCACGTCGGCGTTGAAGGTGGCCGAGGTCACCTCGATGACGTCCGCCGGGGCGGCTCCGGACGGCCCGGCGGCCTCACGCCGCGCCTGGGCCTCGAGTGCCTGCTTGCGCGCGCCGAGGTCCACGGCGCCGTAGAGCGATCCAGGTCGAGAGAACTCCGCTGCCATACCCCCAATCCTGCCGTACCCGCCCGCGTGATCCGTGCGATCCCCGCCGCCTTCCTCCGGCGATCGAGGCGGACCGGCGCCCGCCGTAGGGTGAACGACGCACAAAACGCCATATGGAGGGAGCAGGACATGGCAGTGGAACGCATCGGCCCGCCGACTGTCGCCGGTGAGCGCGAGATGCTGCGGGCGTTCCTCGACTACCACCGGGCCACGCTCGCGCTGAAGTGCGACGGCCTGACGGACGAGGAGCTGCGCCGCAGGTCCATGCCCCCGTCGACGCTCACGCTGCTCGGCCTGGTCAGGCACATGGCCGAGGTCGAGCGCGCGTGGTTCCGCCGCGTGATCGGCAAGGAGGACGTGCCGCTCGTCTGGTCGGAGGAGGGCGACTACCAGGCGGCGTACGACCCGAGCGGGTCCACCGGCGCGGAGGCGTTCGCCGCCTGGCAGGCGGAGGTCGAGCACTCCCGCAGGATCGAGCGCGCGGCGGAGTCGCTCGACGTCACCGCCTACCAGTCCCGGTGGGATGAGGAGGTCTCGCTGCGGCTGGTGATGCTGCACATGATCCACGAGTACGCCCGGCACAACGGCCACGCCGACTTCCTGCGCGAGGGCGTCGACGGGACCGTGGGCGTCTGAGACCGACCGTCCCCGCCCTTCAGCCGACCGGGCCCTGGACGGTCCTGCGCTCGGTCCGGAAGATCAGCGTCGTCTCCAGATGGACGATCTCCGGGCGGACCAGGATGCGCTCGAGGACCAGTCGGTGCAGGTGATCGGCGTCGGGCACCGCGACGTGCACAAGGAAGTCCTGCGGGCCGGCCACGTGGAACAGCGCGATCGTCTCGGGGAGCCCGAGCACGAACGCCCGCAGCGGGTCCACCAGCTGGCTCGTGTGGGGCCGCACGCGCAGCGCCAGCAGGGCCTCCAGCGGCCGTCCGAGCGCCTGGGTGTCGACCTCCGCGCGGAAGGCCGTGATCAGGCCGCGCCGGCGCAGCGACCGCACGCGTTCGAGAGCGGTGGAGGGGGCGACGCCGACCTGCTCGGCGAGATCCTTGTTGGGCAGCCGCGCGTCCTTCTGCAGCAGCTCCAGGATCTTCCTGTCGGTCGAATCCAGTTCGGCGCTCACGCCTTCTTCCCCTCGTCGATTCGGCGTCTATGGCGGATGGTCATCCGCAACGACCATCATCGCGGTATGACGCCGAATCACGCCTGGGACATCGACGACTTCGTCCACGCCGCGGAGGCGACCGTGCAGGGCCTCGCCGCGTACGTCCGGGAGAGCCAGGACGGGGCGGCGCCGGTGATCCGCCGCAGGCCGCCCGGGGAACTGGCCGGGCGGCTCGGGCTCGCCGGCTGGATCCGGGAGGGCGGCATGACCCCGGAGAGCTACCGGGAGTGGCTCGACACCTATCTCGCGGAGAGCACGCGGCTGCATCATCCGGCCTACCTCGCCCACCAGACGGCCGCGCCCGACTTCCCCGCCGCGCTGGCCGACTTCGTCCATGGCGCGATCAACAACCCCATGGCGATCTACGAGATGGGCGCCGCGGCGGCGACCGTCGAGTTCGAGGTGCTGCGCTGGATGCTCGGCAAGGTCGGCTTCCCCGAGGGCGGCGGCGTGCTCACCCACGGCGGGTCGCTGGCCAACCTGACCGCGCTGCTCGCCGCGCGGGCCGCCGCCGCGCCGGACGCGTGGACCGAGGGCGTGCCCGGCGATCTCGCCGTCCTCGCGCCGCCGTCGGCGCACTACTCGATCACCCGGGCGGCGGCGATCCTCGGTCTCGGCGAGCGCGCGGTCGTGCCGCTCGACGTGGACGACCTGGGCAGGATCGACGCGGCCCGGCTGGCCGAGGGGCTCGACCGGGCGCGGCGGGCCGGCCGCCGGCCGATGGCCCTGGTCGCGGCCGCCTGCGCCACCGGCACCGGCCTGTACGACGACCTGCGGCCCATCGGCGAGTTCTGCGCCGAGCACGGCCTGTGGTTCCACGTGGACGGCGCGCACGGCGCGTCGGCGCTGCTCAGCGACGAGCACCGCCACCTGCTCGACGGCGTCGAGCTGGCCGATTCCGTCATCTGGGACGCGCACAAGATGCTGCGCACCTCGGGCCTCGTGGCGGCCGTGCTCGTCCGGCGCGAGGGCGACCTGGACGCCGCGTTCCGGCAGCGGGCCAGCTACCTGTTCTACGGCGACCAGGGGTTCGACCTGATCGGCAGGACCGTGGAGTGCACCAAGGCCGCGCTCGGGCTGAAGGTCTTCCTCAACCTGGCCTGGCGGGGTGAGCGCGGCCTCGGCGAGCACGTGGCGCGGCGGTACGCCACCGCGCGCCGTTTCTGGGAACTGGCCCGCGAACGGCCCGGCTTCCACTGCCCGTACGAGCCGGAGAGCAACATCGTCTGCTTCCGGTACGGCGACGGGGACCAGGCCGCCATTCGCGAGACCCTGCTGGAGGAGGGCTCCTTCCATCTGACCTCGGCCGAGCTCGGGGGCGTCCGCCACCTGCGGGTGACGGTCATGGCCCCGGCCACCGACGACAAGACCCTCGAAGCCCTCCTCGACCGCGTCTCCGCCCTGTCCTGACTCTGGAAACCGCCCTGGCCGGACTTTAGAAAGCGGCGGGCTCGGAGTAGGTGCCCCACTCCTCGCGCAGGACGTCGCAGATCTCGCCCAGCGTGGCCTCGGCCCGTACGGCCTCCAGCATGGGCGGGATCATGTTGTCGTCGCCCTTGGACGCGGCCCGCAGGGCGGCCAGCGCCGCGTCGACGGCCCCCTGGTCCCGCGCGGCGCGCCGCTCGGCCAGCACCCTGCGCTGCTCGACCTCGACCTCGTGGCTGATCCGCAGGATCTCCAGCGGCTGCTCCACGGTCGAGGTGTGGCAGTTCACGCCGACGATCCGCTTGTCGCCCTTCTCCAGCTTGCGCTGGTAGTCGAAGGCCGACTCGGCGATCTCCGACATGAACCAGCCGTCCTCGATGCCCCGCAGGATGCCGGCGGTCATCGTGCCGTCGCCGCCCATCTCCCGGATCCTCGCGAAGGTCCTCTCCGCCTCGGCCTCCAGCCGGTCGGTCAGCGCCTCGACGTACCAGGAGCCGCCCAGCGGGTCGACGACGTTGACGACCTCCGTCTCCTCCATGATCACCTGCTGGGTGCGCAGCGCGATCTCGGCGGCCTTCTCCGACGGCAGCGCGAGCACCTCGTCCAGCGCGTTGGTGTGCAGCGAGTTGGTGCCGCCCAGCACGGCCGCCAGCGCCTCGATCGCGGTGCGGACGACGTTGTTGTCCGGCTGCTGCGCGGTCAGCGACACCCCCGCCGTCTGGGTGTGGAAGCGCAGCCACTGCGCCTTCTCCGTGCGCGCGCCGTACACGTCGCGCATCCAGCGGGCCCAGATGCGCCGCGCGGCGCGGAACTTCGCGATCTCCTCGAAGAAGTCGATGTGCGCGTCGAAGAAGAACGACAGGCCCGGCGCGAACACGTCCACGTCGAGCCCGCGCGACAGGCCCAGCTCGACGTAGCCGAAGCCGTCGGCGAGCGTGAAGGCCAGCTCCTGCGCGGCCGTGGCCCCCGCCTCGCGGATGTGGTAGCCCGACACAGACAGCGGCTTGTACGCGGGGATCTCGGCGGCGCAGAACTCCATCAGGTCGCCGATCAGCCGCAGGTGCGGCTCGGGTGCGAACAGCCACTCCTTCTGCGCGATGTACTCCTTGAAGATGTCCGTCTGGAGCGTGCCGTTGAGCTTCCCCACCGGCACGCCCTGCCGCTCGGCCGCGACCACGTACATGCAGAAGATCGGCACGGCGGGCCCGCTGATCGTCATCGACGTGGTGACCTCGCCGAGCGGGATGCCGTCGAACAGCAGGTCCATGTCGAGGGCCGAGTCGATCGCCACGCCGCAGTGGCCCACCTCGCCGAGCGAGCGGGGGTCGTCGGAGTCGCGGCCCATCAGCGTCGGCATGTCGAACGCCACCGACAGGCCGCCGCCCCCGGCGCCGAGGATCATCTTGTAGCGCTCGTTGGTCTGCCTGGCGTTGCCGAACCCGGCGAACTGCCTGATGGTCCAGGGACGGCCGCGGTAGCCGGTGGCGTACAGGCCGCGGGTGAAGGGGAACTCGCCCGGCCAGCCGATGCGCTCGAACCTGGGGTCCTCCCCGGGCGGCCCGTAGACGGGGTCCACCTCCAGCCCCGACAGGGTCCGGAACTCGCGGTCCCGTTTGAAGGCGGCGTCGTACCGCGCCTGCCAGCGGGCCCTGCCCGCCTCCGTCGCCTCGGCGCTCGTCGCATCCGGCTTCATGTACCCCTCCCCGGGTCTCACTCTCCGAGAAAATACTAGGACGTCCTAATAAATTCGGCCACCACCGCTCCCCCGGCCGACCGGCCGCCTCCCCGCACTCATGTCACACGTTGGTCGCGAATTGTCACGGACCTTTGACAGAGCGAGGAAATCTTCAACCATGGTCAGCGCCCTCGAAGTCCACACGGAGGTGGATGTGAAGCGCTTGACAGTCGTCGCCGCGACCGCGGCGATGGTGGCGGCAACCCTCGTCACACCCGCGCAGGCCGAACCAGCGGCCGCCGGGTCGGCGGCCCAGACCGAATACGTGGTCCTGTACAAGGAAGGCGCGGCCGCCGCGGACGCCCAGAAGGCGATCGAAGCGGCGGGCGGCAGCGTGATCAAGGTGAACACCGAGGTCGGACTGGCCACGGTCAGCACCACCAATGCCGACTTCGCGGCCGCCCTGCAGGGTGCCGCGGCCATCGAAGGTGTCACCCGCAACCGAGTGATCGGCAGCGTGCCGGACGACGCGAAGGCGTCCGCCGCAGCACGGAAGGCCGTTGCGAAGGCGGCCAAGAGCAAGGCCGTGGAGAAGGAGGGCCGGGGCGGCGCCACGGGCCCCAAGTGGGGCCGCGACGTCAAGGACGAGCCGCTCGCCGGCCTGCAGTGGGACATGCGTCAGATCCACGCGGACCAGGCCCACAGGTTCGAGCAGGGGGACAAGGGCGTCCTCGTCGGCATCCTCGACACCGGCGTCGACGGCTCGCACCCCGACATCGCGCCCAACTTCGACCGCGGGCTGAGCCGCAACTTCACGGTCGACGTGCCCGCGGACGCCAACGGCGACAACATCGACGGGAAGTGCGAGGACGACCCCGACGGGTCCTGCACCGACCCGAACGACGTGGACGAGGACGGCCACGGCACCCACGTCGCCTCGTCGATCGCCTCACCCATCAACAAGCTGGGCATCTCGGGCGTCGCACCCAAGGTGACGATCGTGAACCTGCGGGCCGGCCAGGACTCGGGCTACTTCTTCCTCCAGCCGACCGTCGACGCCCTCACGTACGCGGGCGACATCGGCGTCGACGTGGTCAACATGAGCTACTACATCGACCCGTGGCTGTTCAACTGCGCCGACAACCCGGCCGACAGCCCCGAGGAGCAGGCGCAGCAGCGGCTCTACATCGCCGCCACCCAGCGGGCGATCGACTACGCGCACGCGCACGGTGTGACGCTCGTCAGCGCGGCCGGCAACGAGGCGATCGACTACACCAAGACCAACGTCGACGCGGTCAGCCCCGACTATGCCGGCTTCCCGGGCCAGGCGGTCAGGACCCGGACCGTCCCCGCGTCCTGCGTCTCGCTGCCGGCCGAGGCCGAGCACGTGATCTCGGTGTCCTCCACCGGCATCAGCAAGCGGAAGGCCTACTACTCCAGCTACGGCAACGGCTACATCGACGTGGCCTCGCCCGGCGGCGACGTCTACGACACCCCCGGCGACACGAGGGACATCACCAAGGCGACGCTCTCGGCCTATCCCAAGGCGCTCGCCGTCGCCAACGGCGAGATCGACGAGAACGGCGACCCGACGGTGCCGTATGTGGTGAAGGACTGCAAGGGCTCGGCCTGCGCCTACTACCAGTACCTGCAGGGCACCTCGATGGCCTCACCGCGCGCGGCCGGCGTCGCGGCGCTGATCGTCAGCCGGTACGGCAAGCACGACCGCGCCCACGGCGGCCTGACGCTGGACCCCGACAAGGTGGAGGCGATCCTCAAGGGCACGGCCACCAGGACGGCCTGCCCGAACCCGCCCGCCTACACCTACACCCGCCACCTGCCGGACGGCACCACGGCGACCGCCACGCACACCTGTGAGGGCGCCGCCGACAACAACGGCTTCTACGGCAGGGGCATCGTCGACGCCCTGCGCGCCGTCGGCCACTGATACACGCTCGCCGGTGGCGCACCCCGTGTGATAGTGCGCCACCGGCCCACCCGGGCGGCGCGGATCACGAACCGCCGAGACAGGCGAGGACCGCGCCGCGCTGGAGGAGAATTCGGCCGCGCCCGAACTGCCGGCCCTCGTCCGGGGCTCGTTCGGGATGCCGGCGCAGGGCCGCGTCAGGAGCTGAAGTCGCCCGCGGCGACGCGCAGGGTCCTGAGCAGGCCGAACATCTCGTCCAGCTCGGCGTCGTCGTACATGCCCAGGCAGAAACCCGCGTTCATCAGGTCGGCCGTGGCCCGCCGCACGATGTCGCGGCCCTCGTCGGTGATCTCGGCGAGCACACCGCGGCCGTCCCGCGGGTTGCGCATGCGGCGGACCAGGCCGGCCCGTTCGAGGCGGTCCACGGTGTTGGTCACACTCGTCGGGTGCACCATCAGCCGCTCGCCGATCTTCGACAGCGGCAGCGAACCGGCCCGGCTGAACGTGAGCAGCACGAGCGCCTCATACCTGGCGAAGGTCAGGTCGTACGGCTTGAGCAGCGTGTCCAGTTGCGCCAGCAGGATCTGATGGGCTCTCATGATCGAAGTGACGGCGGCCATGGCGGACGACGGCCCGAACGTCGAACGCCAGGTCTCGGCAGCCCGCTCGATCGGGTCGAACGGGAGCTTGAGCGGCCGGGGGCCACCCGTGGGCGGTGGCTCTGAGCTGGGCGGAACGGACACAGCGATATACGGTAGCGCGACGCCCGCCAAGATCGACCGGCGCACCGAGCGTAACCGGATTCATTCCTTGACCCCAGAACTCCCCCCGTACGGGTCACGCTCCGTTATGGTTGCCACGTCGAAAGGTGAGGCGGCGGCAAACCCGGCGGCACGGGGAACCCCGTCTGCTAGAGGACGTCTCGCGGACGGGGGTCCGCGGGGGACGCGTCCGACAGCGGGCGAGGCGAGGCCGACCGGCGAACCAGCGCCACGGGGAACGGCGTGGGTTCGCGCACCGCTCACACAGACACGGGGGAGATTCTCAATGGACAGCATCGCTGTCCCGGCGCCGCATGCGCGCCGGACTTCGGCGGCGTGGCCGGGGGCCGCGCCCCGCTGTGGGTGAGCATAGGGGCGGTTCACGCGGTGAGCTGAGACACGGCGCGCTGGTCGCGGCGACCGTGCTGTTCGTGCTCGCGCTCGTCGCCGCGTGGAGCGTCCTCATTCCCGGTTTCATGGACTGGGACGACATAGTGGCGGCCGTCATCGGCTCGCTGCGCCTGACGGGGCCGCTCGGAGCCGCGTTCGCGGCCTGGGTCGCGCTCCGCAGGCGCCGCGCGGAAAAGGGCCGTGTCCTGACGCCGTGGCGGGCCGCCAGGGCGCCGCTGTCGATCATCGCGGTCGTCACCGGCTCCTTCGGGGCCACCGTGCTGCTGCTCGGGCTGCGCGCCGCGCTGACCGGGCAGGGCGGGCCGCTGCTGCCCGGCGGTCTCGCGATGTCCGTCGCCGGGCTGGGGCTGTACGTCGTGGTCGGCTGGATCCTCGGCTGGCTCGTGCCGGTCGTCGTCGTCCCGCTGATCGCGGGAGCCGGCACGTTCGGGCTGTTCACCTGGCTGGCCACCGGGCCCAACTGGGGCGACCGGCTCGCGCCCGCCACCGGGGAGCCGTACGACCTGCTCTCCGGCGTCAGCGAGACCGCCTACGCGGACCAGACGCTGTGGCTGCTGGGTCTCAGCACCGCGCTGCTCCTCGGATGGGTGGCCCTGGTGACCCGGCGGACGCTGGCGCTGGCCGCCGCGGTGATCGCCGTGCTGGCCGCCGGGACCGGCGCGGCCCGGCTCGTCACCGTGCCGCGGACGATGACGGTGAGCGAACGCCTCGTCTGCCAGGAATGGCCGATCAGCGTCTGCGTGCATCCGGCGCTGCGCGGGGGCCTGGCCGAGCTCGCCAGCGTGTTCACCAGGCTCGCGATAAAGCTGGACGGCACGCCGGCCGCCTTCAAGAGGGTCGAGCAACGGGCACACGGCGAGGAGGACCCGGCGGGGCGAGGAGTGGTCGTCGTCCACATCGACGACCTCGGGTCCGGGTACGCCCAGCGGGCGGCCACCGAGTTCCTCGACCGCCTGGCCCGCCCCTGCCCGGGAACCGTGGCCGCGGGCTACCGGGCCATCGTCGTCGCCTGGCTGCGGGATGTCTCGCTGCCCGGCGGACCGTTGCGCGAGCACCGCGAGGCGGCCATCTGGTTCTCCGAACTGAGCGACGGCCAGCGCCGCGACTGGCTGCGCATGTTCTACTCCGACTTCGTCTCCTGCGGCCTGCAGGCCAAGCACTTCGGCGGCGGCACCCGGCCCGCCGACCCCGTCGCGTCGGGTTATCCGGTGAACCCCACTCCCGCGTACGCGCCGGGCTATCCGGTCGAGCCGTCTCCTCCGGGTGCGGTCGTCGCCACCGGCATGCCGACCGGCCCCGACCCCGGCTGGGAGCAAGGCACGGACCCGCGCGGCGAGACCGGTCCGGGATGGACCGGCCCGAGTCCGGCCGCCCCGGCATGGCCGTCTCCCGCCGCGAGCGCCGCCGGCCAGGATCCGGCGGGTCAGGGCCCGATGGGTCAGGGGCCGATGGGTCAGGGGCCGACGGGCCGCCCGGGTTACCCGGGTCCGTGGGACACGCCGAACGGCGAAGGCGCCCGGAGAGGCGACCCCTGGGCCCCCGGCCCGGGACGGTCGCCGCACCCCTGGCGGCCCGGAAGGACCGGCAGGCCCGGTGACGCCGCATCCCCGGACCGGCCCGGAACACGGGAAAGGCCCGGTGCGCCCGGAACACAGGAAAGGCCCGGAACACAGGAAAGGCCCGGTGCGCGCGGCGCGCAGGAACGGCCCGGCGGCGTCGGCGCGAGCCCCTCACCTGTCCAGGACCACCGGCCCGGCCGTCCGCGGTCCGGCGGCACGGTTCCCGGCCGGAACGGGCACGACGGGCGCCCCGGACACACCGCCCGCCCCGGGGGACGTGACGGCGGTCGAGTCGTCGATCGTGACGGCGACCGTGACGGCGACCGGGCCGGTGGTCGCACGGACCCCGCCCGGCCTGCCACGGACGACGCCGACGCCCGCGACGCGAGCCCCCAGGACGACCCCGGCGTGGCGGGCGTACCCGGCACGCTTCTGGCCCCCGCCGCATAGTCCGCGCCCCGCGCCGGGGCGTGAGCGTGGCGGCGGAGGCCGTCCGGCCATCGGTCCGGACGAAAGACTGGTTTGGGAGGACCGAAGCATGGCCTGTAGACAGAACTGATCTTGTCGAACGTGAGATCGCGGGAATACCGGGAAGATTCTCCCCGTGGACCGTCAGACTCGTCCCTCGTTCGCGCCGGCCGACGCCGGCGCCGCCACCGACGCCACGGCGAGCGCCGGGGCCCCCGCACCCCGCTCCCGGCGCGGCTGGCGGGTGCTCGCCGGCCTGCTGTTCGTGATCCTGCTGCTCGTGGTCGGCGCCCGGTTGACCTGGTCCTGGCTCAACCCGCTCGGCGAGCAGACCATCGACCGCAGCGGCCCCGCGCTGCTCCGGTCGGTGCAGAACCTGAGCCGCTTCGAGGCCGCGACCGGCGACTTCCAGGTCATCGTCGACCTGGAGAAGGACGCGAAGTTCCTCCCAGACGCGATCAAGGGCTCCCGCACGCTCTTCGTGGGCGCCGGCACCGTGGACGCCTACGTGGACTTCTCCACGCTGCCCAAGGACGCCTTCACCGTCTCCCCCGACCGCACGGCGGTGACGGTGCGGCTGCCGCACGCAGAGCTGGAAAAGCCCAACCTCGACAACAAGCGGTCGTACGTGTTCGCGCAGGAGCGGGGCATCTTCGACCGGATCTCCGACTTCCTGTCGTCCTCGCCGCAGAACCAGCAGGAGCTCTACGTGCTGGCCGAAAGCAAGATCGCCGACGCGGCCACCGCCAGTGACCTGCGCTCCCGGGCCGACCAGAACGCCAAGGCCATGATGGAGGGCATGCTGAAGTCCCTCGGCTTCACGACGATCAAGGTCAAGTACAACGGCGAGCCCTGACCCGTCGGCCGCCGCGATGCGAGAGCCGTACGGGCCGGGGCTCGGCCCGGCACCTCGGCCCGGCACCTCAGCCCGAATACTTCAGCCCGAATACTTCAGCGCAGTGCGGCGATGAGGTCGTCGGCGGCGGCGTAGGGGTCGGTCTCCGCGGCGAGCAGCCGCTCGGCGAGCGCGTCGAGGCGGTCACCGTGGAGCACGGCGAAGCGCGACCGTAGCTGGGCCAGCGCGATGGCCTCGATCTCGTCCCGGGCCCTGGCCAGCCGCCGCCTGCGGGCCTCGCCGGACTCCTCCAGGTATGCCTGGTGCTTGTCCAGCGCGGCCAGCAGGTCGTCCGCGCCCTCGCCCTTGGAGGCGACGGTCGTGACGATCGGAGGGCGCCACGGCGTCTCGACGAGGCCCGTCATGTTCCGCAGCTCCCGCACGGTCGTCTGAACGCCATCGCGGTCGGCCTTGTTCACCACCAGCACGTCGGCGACCTCGAGGATGCCCGCCTTGGCGGCCTGCACGCCGTCGCCCATGCCCGGCGCGAGGATGACGACGGTCGTGTCGGCCAGGCGGGCGATCTCCACCTCGGCCTGCCCGACGCCGACCGTCTCGACGAGGATCACGTCGCACCCGGCGGCCTCCAGCACGCGCAGCGCCTGCGGCGTGGCCCACGCGAGCCCGCCCAGGTGCCCCCGGCTCGACATGCTGCGGATGAAGACGCCGGGGTCGGTCGCGTGGTCCTGCATGCGGACGCGGTCGCCGAGCAGGGCGCCGCCGGTGAAGGGGCTGGACGGGTCGACCGCCAGCACCCCCACCGTGCTGCCGCGCCTGCGGAACGCCCGGATGAGCATGCCGGTCGAGGTCGACTTGCCGACGCCGGGAGAGCCGGTCAGGCCGATGACCCTGGCGGGGTGCGGCCGGGCGGCCCCGGTGGCGAGCTCGGCCATCGCCTCGCGCAGCGTACGGCTCGCCGCCGCGGGCGCCGCCGGGTCTCCCCCGGCGGAACCGGCGGCCTGCGCGGCGTTCGCGGCGTTCTCGGCGTGTTCGACGGCGTTCTCCACCAGCGAGATCAGTCGCGCCACGGCGCGCGGCCGTCCCTGTCGCGCCTGACCGACAAGCTCACGGACGTCCACCTGCGGCTCCGATCAGGCGCCGGGCGCGGGAACCCGGATGATCAGCGCGTCGCCCTGGCCGCCACCGCCGCACAGGCCGGCCGCGCCGAGGCCGCCGCCGCGCCTCTTCAGCTCGTGGGCCAGCGTCAGCACGATCCGGGCGCCGGACGCGCCGATGGGGTGGCCGAGCGCGATGCCGCCGCCGTTGACGTTGACCTTGTCGAGCGGGACGCCGAGCTCCTTCGCCGACTGCAGCACGACCTGGGCGAACGCCTCGTTGATCTCCAGCAGGTCGAGGTCGTCGACGGTCAGCCCCTGCTTGGCCAGCGCCTGCGTGATGGCGTTGGCGGGCTGGGACTGCAGCGAGTTGTCCGGTCCGGCCACGTTGCCGTGCGCGCCGATCTCGGCCAGCCATTCGAGGCCCAGCTCCTCGGCCTTGGCCTTCGACATGACGACCACGGCGACGGCGCCGTCGGAGATCTGCGAGGCCGATCCGGCCGTGATGGTGCCGTCCTTGGTGAACGCCGGGCGCAGCTTCGCCAGGGCCTCGGCCGTGGTGTCCTTGCGGATGCCCTCGTCGGCGGAGAACAGCACCGGGTCACCCTTGCGCTGCGGCAGCGGCACCGGGACGATCTCGTCGTCGAACAGGCCCTTCTCGGTGGCCTCGGCGGCGCGCTGGTGCGACCGCGCCGAGAACTCGTCCTGCTCCTCCCGGGTCAGGCCGAGCCTGGCGTTGTGGCGCTCGGTGGACTCCCCCATCGCGATCTGGTCGAACGCGTCGGTGAGGCCGTCGTAGGCCATCGCGTCCAGGATCCCGGCGCTGCCGTACTTCACGCCCTTGCGCAGACCCGGCAGCAGGTGCGGCGCGTTGGTCATCGACTCCATGCCGCCCGCGACGACGATGTCGAACTCGCCCGCGCGGATGAGCTGGTCGGCCAGCGCGATCGCGTCGAGGCCCGACAGGCAGACCTTGTTGATGGTGAGGGAGGGCACGGTCATGGGGATGCCGGCCTTCACCGCCGCCTGGCGCGAGGGAATCTGACCCGCCCCGGCCTGGAGCACCTGCCCCATGATCACGTACTGGACCTGGTCCGGGGAGACGCCCGCCCGCTCCAGCGCCGCTTTGATCGCGATCCCGCCCAGCTCGACGGCGGACAGGTCGGAGAGCGAGCCGAGGAGCCGTCCGATCGGTGTACGTGCTCCGGCGACGATGACGGAACCAGACATTGAGACCCTCCACTACGAGATCGGGGCGACGGTGTCACCATACCCAGGAGTAGTAAGGCCGCCCGGAAGCGGGCGGCGGGACGGGAACGGCGAGGGGAGACGGCGATGCTGCTGCGAATCGACCACGTGGGCGTGGCCTGCCACAACCTGGAAGAGAAAATCGAGTTCTACGAGTCTGTCTTCGGCCTGACCGTCGTCAGCCGGGAGGTGAACGAGGAGCAGGGCGTCCGCGAGGCCATGCTGCACGTGGCCGACGGCGACCAGGGCGCGTCGTATGTCCAGCTCCTCGAACCGCTGCACCCCGACACCGCCGTGGGCAGGTTCCTCGCCAAGCGGGGCGAGGGCGTGCATCATATCGGGTACGGCGTGGCGGACGTCACCAAGGCCCTGGAGGAGATCGGGGCGAAGGGCGTGCGCCTGATCGACGAGCGGCCCAGGCATGGGTCGATGGGAGCCTCGATCGCGTTCCTGCATCCGAAGGACGTGGGAGGGGTTCTCACCGAGCTCGTCGAGACGTCCAGGCGCTAGGCAAACGCAAGAAACGTTCATTCGTAACAAGTCGCGCAGAAAGTCGGAGGGGACCTCCAAGGCGGCAGTACCGGAGTACGCTGGCGTACCACCGGACGTGGACGCCAGACCGGCTTCCTCGCCTCGGAACCGACCCCCCGTCCGGCCCCTGTAGCCGTCTCGACAACCAGGATCGAGCCTCATGCAGTCCGACATCGACGCCCAGCTCAACAACTTCTTCGAGGACGCCCCATCTCGCGAATTCGACGTGGTGCTCCGGGGTTATGACCGGCACCAGGTCCACGACCACCTGAAGACCCTCGACACCGAACTGCGTCAGGCCAAGGAACAGGTCAGCGCCCTCCAGCGGGAGCTGACCGACTCGCAGCGCCAGTTGCAGGAGCAGGAGCGGCCGACCTACTCGGGTCTCGGCGCCCGCATCGAGCAGTTGCTCAGGCTGGCGGAGGAGCAGGCCACCGAGCTCGTCCAGGCGGCCAGGTCGGAGGCGAACGAGATCCGCGCCGCCGCCAAGGTGGACGCCGCCGACCTGCGGGCGGCAGCGGAGAACGAGGCGGCGGAGAAGCGGGCGCTGGCGGCGCGCGAGGCCGAGGAGATGCGCAGCACCGCCGAGCGCGACGCGGAGGAGATCCGGTCGACGGCCAGGCGTGAGTCCGACGAGCTGACCGCCACCACCGAGCGCGAGGTCGCCAAGATCCGCGCCACCGCCGACCACGAGGTCGCGGAGAAGCGGGCGGACGCCGAGCGCGAGATCGCCAAGCTGCGCACCACGACCGAGCGCGAGGTGGCCCAGCTGCGGGCCTCGACCAAGCGCGAGCGCGACGAGGTGCTCACCACGGCCAAGCGTCAGGCGGACGAGATGCGGGCCCAGGCGCAGCGGATCCTGGAGGAGTCGGAGGCCAAGCGCGCCCAGGACGAGGCGGAGTTCGAGATCCAGCTCGCCGCCCGCCGCGAGGAGGCCGAGCGTCAGGAGGCCGAGCGGCACGCCACCGCCCAGGCCAACACCCAGAAGCTGGTCGCCGAGGCCGAGCAGCGCGCCGCCACCGCCGAGCAGCGGGCCGCCAAGGCCACGCAGCAGGCCGAGCAGACCCGCCGCGAGGCCGACACCCACGCCAAGCAGCTGCTGGCCAACGCCCGCAAGAACGCCGACCAGCTCGTGGCCGACGCCAAGACCAGCGCCGACACGATCGTGACCGAGGCGAAGACCGAGGCCGAGCGCACCCGTACGGCGATGCAGCGCCAGGTGGACGAGCTCACCCGCCAGCGCGACAGCATCACCAGCCACCTCGCCCAGCTCCGTCAGCTGCTCGGCGGCGCCCCGCTGCCGGGCATGGACCCGGAGCCGGCGCCCGTCACCGCGGCCCCGCCGAAGCCGGCCCTGTCGGCTCCGCCGGTCGTGGAGAAGCCAGCCGTGCCCGCCACGCCGTCCGTCGAGCCGATCAGCTCCACCAAGAGCGACGACGACGCGGAGTGGTGGCAGGAGTAGTCACTGGCGCATTCGGGGAGTCTGACGGCTGAACGAACGGGGCCCGGCACCGCCGGGCCCCGTTGTCGTGTCCGCGCTCCCGCTTCCCGGCTCAGTCGAGTCCGTCGACGGACTTGACGAACTCCGCGACGACGCGGTTGAACGCCTCTGGCTGCTCGATGGCGGACAGGTGGCCCGCCTTCTCGATGACGGCGAGCCGTGCCTGCGGGATGGCCTCCACCATCGCCTGGGCGTCCGGGAGCGGCGACAGCTCGTCCTCGTCGCCGACAACGACCAGCGCCGGAACGGTCAGGGACTCCAACGTGCCGAACGCGTCGGGCCGCGCGGCCATCGCCCGCTGGGCCCACGCGACGGCCGCGGGTGGCGCCGCCTGGACGAGCCCGCGTACGCGCCCGAGAACCATCCCCCTGCGCTCCCTGGTGGTCGCGCCGAGCATCGGGGGCAGCGACTCGGTCACGAGGATGCCCGTGCCGCTCTCCAGGACCGCGGCGGCGATCCGCTCTCTGTTCGCCCGGGCCGGCTCGGGGTCGGCCTGGGCCTTGGTGTCGGCGAGGACGAGGCCGCGTACGCGGTCCGGGTGGCGGCGGCACAGCGCCATCGCCACGTAGCCGCCCATGGACAGGCCGCCGACCACGGCACGGTCGACGCCCTCCTGGTCGAGCAGGTGCACCACGTCGTCGGCCATGAGGTCGATCGAGGGCTCGTCGTCACCGAGCATCGTTCCGCCGAAGCCGCGCAGGTCCGGGGTGATCACCCGGCAGACGGGCGCGAGACCCTCGCGCTGGGCGAGCCACATCGCGGAGGACAGGGGGAACGCGTGGAGCAGGACGACTGGCAGGCCGCTCCCGGCGGATCGCGAGTAGAGCTGCATCAGGTCACGGTAACGCGCCGCGCGCCCGCCGCCGCCGTTCGTCACCGATTCGCGACCCCAGCCGGCCCGCCCGCCACGCTCAGACCGTGGTCGGCAGCGGCGCGGCGGCCGGGTTCACGCGCTTGACGATCTCGTTCAGCACGATCCGCACGTACGGCTCGCCGACCCACAGGTGCTTGGCCCCCTCCACCCCGACGACCTCCGCCTGCGGCGCCGCCGCGAACCGGCGTGCGGCCTCCTCCGGCCGCAGGTAGTCGTCGTGCTCCGGCACCAGGGCCACCAGAGGGCGGCCGAACTCTCCCCAGGCGACGAGGTCCTTCTCGCCGGCCCGCTTCAGCGGCGGCGACAGCAGGATCGCGCCCCGCACGATCGGGTCGCGGCCCCACTTCAGCGCCAGCTCGGTGCCGAACGACCAGCCGATCAGCCAGGGGTTCGGCAGGTCGTGGAAGTCGGCGTACTCCAGGGCGGCGGCGACGTCCCACCGCTCCCCCTCGCCGCCGTCGAAGGACCCCTGCGAGGTGCCCCGGTCGGAGGTCGTGCCCCGGGTGTTGAAGCGCAGCACGGCGATGTCGGCGAGTGCGGGCAGCCGGTAGGACGCCTTGCGCAGCACGTGGCTGTCCATCATCCCGCCGTGGGTGGGCAGAGGATGCAGGCAGACCAGCGTCGCCACCGGCGGCCGGCTCTCCGGCGACGCCACCTCGCCGACGAGAGTGAGCCCGTCGGCCGTCTGCAGCTCGATGTCCTCGCGCCGGGCAGGCAGCACCGTGGACGCCCTGATGTCCATTCCCACTCCGAAAGCTCGTGTCAGTAACGGCTGCGGCCCGGACCTCGGTTGGCCCGGTTGCGCCAGCACGTGGTGTGCCAGTGCCGCCGCTCGTCCTCTCCCCCGGACCAGGCCGGCCAACTCACCACGTGCGGCAGCCCGGGCCTGATCTCCTGCTCGCACCCCGGGCACCGGTAGGCCTTGCCCTGGGCGGCGCCGGAGACGTTGCGGACGACCCACTCGCCGTCGTGCGCGCTCTCCACGCGGTCCACCCCGGCCACCTGCGGGCCCACCGGCCGTACGGCATGGCCGTCCTGGCGTTCGAACGGGCCGCGGCGGCGGGCACGGCGGGGACTCACGGCGGGCATCCTTCCGGGGGGTTCATGTCAGGCAGAACGGGAGATGACGGCCCATTCTTCCAGCACCGGCTCGGCCGGCGTACGCGCGGATGCCCCGGACGCGGGCCGTGACGGGCCGCCGGACCCGGCGATTTCGAGCGCCCGCGACGTCTATGCCATGCCGGACAGTGTCCCAGAACGCCTCCGGACCTCCGCAACCCCGGTAGGGTTGGCGCACATGCGGCTGGTCATCGCGCGGTGCAGCGTGGATTACGTGGGACGGCTCACCGCCCATCTCCCCATGGCACCTCGGCTCATCCTGATGAAGGCGGACGGAAGCGTGTCGATACACGCCGACGACCGCGCGTTCAAACCCCTGAACTGGATGAACCCTCCCTGCAAGGTCCGCGAGGAGACGATCGACGGGGTTGTCACCTGGTCGGTCGTGCACGGCAAGACCGGTGAGAAGCTCGTGCTGACGATCGAGGAGATCCTGCACGACTCCAGCCACGAGCTGGGCGTCGATCCCGGCCTGCGCAAGGACGGCGTCGAGGCGCACCTGCAGGAACTGCTCGCCGAGCACATCACCACGCTCGGGGACGGCTGGACGCTGGTGCGCAGGGAGTACATGACCGCCATCGGCCCCGTGGACATCCTGTGCCGCGACCACCTCGGCGGCGCGGTCGCCGTCGAGATCAAGCGGCGCGGCGACATCGACGGCGTGGAGCAGCTCACCCGCTACCTCGAACTGCTCAATCGCGACCCGCGCCTGGCCCCGGTCAAGGGGATCTTCGCGGCCCAGGAGATCAAGCCGCAGGCCCGCGTGCTCGCCGCCGACCGCGGCATCGAGTGCGTGACGCTCGACTACGACGCCCTGCGCGGCATCGAGCCGGAGAATCCGACGCTCTTCTGATCCGGGCATGTGGCATCCGCCGGTTGTCCTCCGAAAGGAGGACAACCGGGTCCACCGGCCGTTGGTGTTCCACGAGCCGTACGGACGCGAATCTTGAGTCATGACGACAGCGGTGAGAGTGCGCGGGCTGGCCAAGCGCTACGGCGACGTGCAGGCGGTCGGCGGCATCGACCTCGACATCCAGGCGGGCGAGGTGTTCGCGATCCTCGGCCCCAACGGGGCCGGAAAGTCCACCACGGTGGAGATCCTGGAGGGCTACCGGCGCCGGGACGCCGGTGAGGTGAGCGTCCTGGGCACCGACCCGGGCCGGCCGACGCGCGAGTGGCGGTCCCGGATCGGCGTGGTGCTCCAGACGGCCAACGACGTGGCCGAGGCGACCGTGCGGGAGACGATCCGGCACTTCGCGGGCTACTACCCCAACCCGGCGGACCCGGACGAGGTGATCGAGCGGGTCGGCCTGACCGACAAGGCCGGCAAGCGGATCAGGCAGTTGTCCGGCGGCCAGCGGCGCCGGATGGACGTGGCGCTGGGCGTGATCGGCAACCCGGAGCTGCTGTTCCTGGACGAGCCGACCACAGGCTTCGACCCGGAGGCGCGCCGCCGGTTCTGGGAGCTGATCCAGGACCTGGCCCACCAGGGGACCACGATCGTGCTGACCACCCACTACCTGGACGAGGCCGAGGCGCTGGCCAACCGGGTGGCGGTGGTGGCCCGCGGCCGGATCGTCGCAGAAGGCACGCCCGCGACCCTGGGCGGGCGGGCCACCGCCAAGGCCACGGTCCACTGGGCCGGCGGTTCGGAGGAGACCGACACTCCGACGAAGACCGTGCTGGAGCTGAGCCGCCGCTTCGACGGCGAGATCCCCGAGCTGGCCGTGATCCGGCCCTCCCTGGAGGACATCTACCTCCGCCTCATCGAGGACTGAGCCTCCGCCGGGCACAGCCGCCCGCCCGGCGGCGACTCCCCCGGCACACCCGAGGTATGCGCACTCCCGCGTAGGACGGGCCCCTTCTTCCCTCCCGCCGGTGGTGGACCCCGCCGGCTCCCCCCATACAGCCGAGGACTGCTGACTGCCATGACCGAAATCGCCGCACCGAGGGCCGCGACGGCCGCCCCCGCCCGAATGCCTTCCACCCTCCGCGTGGGACTGTCCCGGGCGGCCCTGGAGACGAGGATGTTCTTCCGGGAGAAGGACGCGGTCCTGTTCACCTTCTCGTTCCCGATCATCCTGCTGGTGATCTTCGGGTCGATTTTCTCCGACCAGATGGAGGGAACCGGGCTGAGCGTCTCCCAGCTCTACGTGGCCGGACTCATCGGCTCGGCCACCATGACCGGTTTCCAGAACCTCGGCATCGGCATCGCCATGGACCGGGAGGACGGCACGCTCAAGCGGCTGGCCGGGACGCCGATGCCGCCCGCGGCGTACTTCATCGGCAAGGCGCTGAACACGCTGCTCGTGTCCTTCCTCCAGGTGGCCATCCTGCTGGCCATCGGGGTGGCGATGTTCGACCTGGAGTTGCCCTCCGCCGCATCGAGCTGGCTGACCTTCGCCTGGGTGTTCGTGCTCGGAGTGCTGGGGTCGTCGCTGCTCGGCGTCGCGGTCAGCAGCCTGCCCAGATCCGGCAAGAGCGCGGCCGCGGTGATCACGATGCCGTTCGTGGTGCTGCAGTTCATCTCGGGGGTGTTCATCCCGCTCAGCCAGCTTCCCGACACGCTGGCGCGGATCGCCTCGTTCTTCCCGCTCAAGTGGATGTGCCAGGGTTTCCGGTCGGTCTTCCTCGGTGACGCCGGTGCCACACTGGAGCTCGCCAAATCGTACGAACCCGGCCGGGTCGCCCTCGTCCTGGGCGCCTGGCTCGTTGGAGGGCTGGTGCTGTGCCTGACGACCTTCCGCTGGAAGGGGCGGCGCGACGGTTGAGCGGACCGGCGGAAGGGCAGCGCCGCCGCGCGCGGCCCATCCGCCTGTTCACCCGTCAGCGCCCGGACCCGGCCGGGCCGCATGTATGGCACCGGCGGCTCGGCTGGGAGCTGCTGCTCGCCGCCTCGACCCTGCTCCCGGCCGTGTTCATCGCGGTGGACGACCTCCCCCCGTGGCAGCGGATCCTCGCCGCCGGGTCACTGGCCGCGATCCCCCTGCTCTACGTGTTGTTCGGCCGGCCCGCGATCAGGAACGGCGACCGGCGCCGGGGCGTCGTCTACATCGTCCTGCTCGTCGCGTTGTTCACCCCGGCCGTGCTCATCGAGCCATCGGCGTCGATAGCGCTCTTCGGGCTCTGCTCGCAGTGCTTCATGGTGCTGCGAGCACGCTGGGCGATCGTCGGCCTGATCACGCTGAACCTGCCTCTGGTGGTGCGCTACCTGGTCCAGGAAGACCAGCGGAGCTCGTTCAACTTCCTGGCCATCATCACCACTGTGATCTTCTTTTCCTCGCTCTTCGGCATCTGGATGGAGCGGATCATGGAGCAGAGCGAGGAGCGGGCCGCGCTCATCCAGGAACTGGAGGCCCAGCGGGCCGAGGTGGCCCGGCTCTCGACCGAGCACGGAGCCATGGCCGAGCGGGAGCGCCTGGCCGGGGAGATCCACGACACCCTGGCCCAAGGGTTCACCAGCATCATCATGCTGCTCCAGGCGGCCGAGGCGCAGCCGGACCCGTCCCGCCACCTGGCGCTGGCCGTACGGACCGCGCGGGAGAACCTGGCCGAGGCCCGAGCCCTGATCAGCGCACTCAGCCCGGCCCCGCTCGACGGCCCGAGCCTGGACGAGGCGTTGCGCCGGCTGACCGACCGGCTCGGTGAGGAGACCGGGATCGAGACGGGATTCTCCGTCACCGGCGAGCCGCGGCCGCTGCCCCGCCCGGCGGAGGTCGTGCTGCTCCGGGCGACCCAGGAGGCCCTGGCCAACGTACGCAGGCACGCGGAGGCGGGCCGGGCCGAGGTCACGGTGGCCTACCGGCCGGAGTCGGTCGCCCTGGAGGTCCGCGACGACGGGCGCGGCTTCGACCCCGCGGCCACCGGCGGATACGGCCTGCGCGGGATGCGCGCTCGCGTCGAGCAGGCCGGCGGCTCCGTGACGGTGACGAGCTCGCCCGGCGCGGGCACCCTCCTGGAGGTCGCCCTGCCGACCGGCCCGGCCCGTCCCTGCGCCGCTCTCCCCGGCGCCGCTCTCCCCGGGGCGACGGCGACGGCGGCGGCGGCCGCCGCGGGACCGGCCTCCGTCCCTCCCGCCCGTACGGCGCCTGCCGTGGTAACAGCCGACGCCCACCCCACCGAGTCCGGAGTGTGACCCGATGCTGCGCCTGATGATCGTCGACGACCACCCCGTTGTGCGCGAAGGACTGCGCGGCATGCTGGAGTCCGACCCCGGGATCACGGTGGTGGGCGAGGCGGCCTCCGGAGACGAGGCGGTGGTCCGGGCCGGGGAGCTCACACCCGACGTGATCCTGATGGACCTGCGGATGCCGGGCGGCGACGGGGTGAGCGCGACCACCCGCATCCTGGCGGACCGGCCGGAGAGCCGGGTGATCGTGCTGACCACCTACGAGGCCGACCAGGACATCGTGCGCGCGGTCGAGGCCGGGGCCGCCGGCTACCTGCTGAAAGACACCTCCCGGGCGGATCTGCTGGCCGCGATCGTCTCGGCGGCGCGGGGCGAGACGGTGCTGTCGCCGTCCGTGGCGACCCGGCTGGTGACCCGGATGCGGGCGCCGGTGACCGAGACGCTGTCCCGGCGTGAGACGGAGGTGCTGGCCCTGGTCGCGCGGGGGCTGACCAACGCCGAGATCGGCAAGGCGTTGTTCATCAGTGAGACCACGGTGAAGACGCATCTGCTGCGGGTCTTCACGAAACTCGGCGTCTCCGACCGCACCGCCGCGGTGACGACCGCCCTGGCGCGCGGGCTGCTGTAATTGCCGATGCAATTGCAGCAAGGTCTGTGTATCTCAATTGGTAAGCGTGCTGACCTCTTGACGGCCTTGTCAAGCTAATGACCGTCTTTGGCATAGCCCGAAAGTGCTTATTTCTCAGCACTTCCGCAAAAAGGATCTTGCGTTCATAATGGGGACTTCTGGGGGGACCATGACAGGGTGAGGTGAAAAGTGGCGGGACGGGACTATCGGGGGATGTCGGCTGCCGAAAGGCTTGCAGACAGGAGGGAAAGGCTCATATCGGCCGCATACACCCTGTTCGCCCAACCCGGCTTCCACGCCACCACCATCGAGAGGCTGTGCGCGACCGCGCGCATCTCCAATCGCGCCTTCTACGAATGCTTCTCCAGCCGTGAGGACCTGATGCGCGCGGTTTACGAGCGGTGCATCGAGGAGACGCTCGCGTCGGTCACCGAGGCCATCGACACGGCCCCGCCCACGCTCGACGACCGGATCGTCGCCGGCATCGCCGAATACATCCGCTTCGTCACCAAGGACGTGCGGCGCGCCCGTCTGATGCACCTGGAGGTACGGCGGGCGGGCAACGTGCTCAGCGGCGCCCGTCAGCAGGCGGTGGCGTCGTTCACCAAGGTCATAGAGTCCTCGGCGCGGGGCGCGGCCCGCATGCCTCCCCTCGACCTCCACCTGCTTGCGCTCGGCCTCATCGGCGCCATCACCGAGTTACTCATCGAGTGGGTGATGACCGAACCGTCCCCACCCACCGAGCAGCTGATCGAGACCGCCGTGTACATCTTCCGCCGCACCTTCTCCTCCGACGGTCCCCTGGCCGCCTCCACCCAGTGACCCGTGGCGGCCTCCGCCCGACGAAGCAGGGCGCACGGCTACGCTGAGCGGCATGACCCGAGCCGACAACGACAAGCCGGTCGTCCTTTCCAAGATCTACACGAAGACGGGCGACGACGGCACGACCGCACTGGGCGACATGAGCCGCACCCGCAAGACCGACCCCCGCCTGGCCGCCTACGCGGACGTGGAGGAGGCCAACGCCGCCATCGGCGTCGCTCTCGCCACAGGCGGCCTGTCCGAGGACGTCACGGCCGTCCTGAGCCGGGTGCAGAACGAGTTGTTCGACGTCGGCGCAGACCTGTGCACCCCGGTCGTCGAGAAACTGGAATTTCCGCCGCTGCGGGTCGAGGAACCGTACGTCGCCTGGCTGGAGGAGCAGTGCGACCGGTTCAACGCGGAGCTGAAGCCGCTGCGCAGCTTCATCCTGCCCGGCGGCGCACCCGCAACGGCCTTCCTCCACCTCGCCCGCACGGTCGTACGCCGGGCCGAGCGCTCGGCCTGGGCGGCGCTGGAGGCGCACGACGACGTGAACCCCCTGACGGCCACATACCTGAACCGCCTGTCCGACCTAATGTTCATCCTCTGCCGCGTGGCCTCCGCCGGCGACGAGATCCTCTGGAGGCCCGGCGCCACCCGCTGAGCGTCACGCGGCGTCGAGGTGGGCGCTGGGCGGGGCGGACTCCAGCCAGGCGAGGAAGCCGGTGAGGGCGTCCTCGCTCATCGCGAGGGACAGCGGGCCGCGCTCCGCGGAGCAGACGACGGTCCAGTAGCCGGCGGGGCCCTCACCCGTGCCGAGCATCCTCCGGCTGGAAACGGTGAGGCCGCGCCTCGCGATCGCGTGGCGCGGCCTCAGGCCGAGTCCCAGGAACGGGATCCAGTGGAGCTCTCCCCCTGCGTAGCGGGCGACCCCGCTCTTCCAGCCCCCCTGGCCGTCCCGTACTCGGCAGACGATCGTGCCCCGGGCCCGTGCCAGGACGAAGCCCCGGATGACGAGGAGCGCGGCCACGGCGAAGACGCCCGTGAGTATCCCAAGCGCCGCCACTGGCCGCCCTCCTCCTGTCGTGTCAGACCTCTTCGCCGGCCGCCCGCAGCCGGGCGGCCGCACGCTTGGCCTGCAGTCGTGCGTCCGCGTCCTCCTGGTCGGCCTCTATCGAGGCCTGAGCACGCTGCAGCGCGTCCTTGGCCCGCGCGACGTCGACCTCGGAGCCGAGCTCGGCCGCCTCCGCCAGGATCGACACGTCGTTGTCGGCGACGGAGATGAATCCGCCGTGCACCGCGGCCACGAGGTCGCCTTCGTCGCCGCGCTTGACGCGCAGCACCCCGCCCTCGACGAGGACACCGAGAACGGGAGCGTGGTTCGGCATAATACCGATCTCGCCGTCTACGGTCTTGGCAATGACCATGTCGGCCTCGCCCGTCCAGATCTCACGTTCCGGCGACACGACGCCCACGCGAAGCTTTGCCACTTCTCAGCTCCCTTTCGACGGACGCCTGTACGACGCGGCCGCTGCCGTGCCGTACAGGCGTCGAAGGCGTCCTAGCGCTCGAGTTCCTTCGCCTTGGCGATGGCCTGCTCGATGCCGCCCACCATGAAGAATGCCTGCTCGGGCAGGTGGTCGTACTCGCCGGCGCACAGGCCCTTGAACGAGGCGATGGTCTCGTCCAGCGGCACGAACTCGCCCGGCTGGCCGGTGAACGCCTCGGCGGCGTACATCGGGTGGGACAGGAACCGCTCGATGCGGCGCGCCCGCTGAACGGTGACCTTGTCCTCTTCGGAGAGCTCGTCGATGCCCAGGATGGCGATGATGTCCTGCAGTTCCTTGTACTTCTGCAGGATTCGCTTGGTCTCCTGGGCGACCGCGTAGTGCTCCTCACCGATGATCTGCGGGTCGAGGATCCGCGAGGAGGAGTCGAGCGGGTCCACCGCGGGGTAGATGCCCTTCTCCGAGATCGGCCGGGACAGAACGGTCTGCGCGTCGAGGTGCGCGAACGCGTTGTGCGGCGCCGGGTCGGTGATGTCGTCCGCGGGCACGTAGATCGCCTGCATGGAGGTGATCGAGTGACCGCGGGTGGAGGTGATGCGCTCCTGGAGCACACCCATCTCGTCGGCGAGGGTCGGCTGGTAACCCACGGCGGACGGCATGCGGCCGAGCAGCGTGGACACCTCGGAACCCGCCTGGGTGAAGCGGAAGATGTTGTCGATGAACAGCAGCACGTCCTGCTTCTGCACGTCGCGGAAGTACTCCGCCATGGTCAGAGCGGACAGCGCCACCCGCAGACGGGTGCCCGGGGGCTCGTCCATCTGGCCGAAGACGAGCGCGGTGTCCTTGAGGACGTCCGCCTCCTCCATCTCCAGCCACAGGTCGTTGCCCTCACGGGTGCGCTCGCCGACGCCCGCGAACACCGAGGTGCCCGAGAACTTCAGCGCGACGCGGCGGATCATTTCCTGGATCAGAACGGTCTTGCCGACGCCCGCGCCGCCGAACAGACCGATCTTGCCGCCCTTCACGTACGGCGTGAGCAGGTCGATGACCTTGATGCCGGTGGGCAGCATCTCCGTACGGGCCTCGAGCTGGTCGAACGCCGGGGCCGGACGGTGGATCGGCCACCGCTCGTTGACCTCGATGGAGGCCTTGGGCGCGTCCAGCGGCTCGCCCAGCGCGTTCCACACGTGGCCCTTGACCGCGTCGCCGACCGGCACCGAGATCGCGGCGCCCGTGTCGGTGACGGCCGCGCCGCGGACCAGACCGTCGGTGGGCTGCATGGAGATGGCCCGGACGATGTTGTCGCCGAGGTGCTGCGCGACCTCCAGCGTCAGGGTCTTGGTCTCGCCGCCGAGCTCGACGTCGACGGTGAGCGCGTTGTAGATGTCCGGCATGGCCTCGACGGGGAACTCCACGTCGACGACCGGACCGGTGACGCGGGCGACACGGCCCACGGTGGTCTCAACAGTCTGTGCGGTCATTTCACTCTTTCCCCGCTGCGGCGTCAGCCAGCGCGTTCGCGCCACCGACGATCTCGCTGATTTCCTGGGTGATCTCGGCCTGACGCGCCTGGTTCATCTGCTGGGTGAACACGCGGATGAGCTCGTTGGCGTTGTCGGTGGCCGACTTCATCGCGCGGCGCCGGGCGGCGTGCTCGGAGGCGGCCGACTGGAGCAGCGCGTTGTAGATGCGCGACTCGATGTAGCGCGGCAGCAGCGAGTCGAGCACGTCACCGGCCGTCGGCTCGAACTCGTAGTAGGGCGGGATGCCCTCCGGGGGCGTCTCCGCCTCCTCGACTTCGAGCGGCAGGATCCGCTTGACGATCACGTTCTGCGTCAGCATCGAGACGAACCCGGTGTAGACGACGTGGATCTCGTCGATCCCGTCCTCCGCCTTGAACGCCGTGATGAGCGCGTCGGCGATCTCCTTGGCGTTGGCGTACGTCGGGTTGTCTGAGAAGCCGTCCCACTCGCCGAACATCTCCCGGCTGCGGAAGCGGTGCCAGGTGAGGCCCTTGCGGCCCACGACGTACGGCTTCACGGTCAGGCCGCGCTCGGTCAGGTGGCCCTTCAGCGCCTCGGCCTCACGGAGGATGTTGGCGTTGTAGCCGCCGGCGAAGCCGCGGTCGCTGGTGACGATCAGGACGCCGGCCGTGGCCGGCTGCTCCTTGGCCACCGTGAGCGGATGGTCGACGTTCGTCGTGTTCGACAGGACCGCCGACACCGCGTGGGTGATCTCCCGCTCGTACGGCACGGCCGCCTGCATCCGCTGCTGCGCCTTGACGATGCGCGACGAGGCGATCAGCTCCTGCGCACGGGTGATCTTCGCGGTGGACTTGACCGACTTGATCCGCCGCCGCAGCTGTCGAAGCTGGGCACCCATGGGTTACTTCGCCTCGGCCTTGCGAACGTGCTTGACGACCTTCTCCTGGCCGACCTCGCTGGCGTCCAGCGCCTCGACCGGCTCGTCGTTGACGAGCAGCTCACCGCTGGAGGTGGTGAAGCCCTTCTTGAACTCCGTGATGGCGTCCTTGAGGGTGGTCACCGTGTCGTCCGTCAGCTCCTTGGTCTCGCGGATGCTGTCGAAGACACCCTTCTGGGCGGTGCCGAGGTAGTCGAGGAACTCGGCCTCGAAGCGGCGGATGTCCTCGACCGGCACGTCGTCCAGCTCGCCGGTGGTGCCGGCCCACACCGAGACGACCTGCTTCTCGACCGGGAACGGGCTGTACTGCGGCTGCTTGAGCAGCTCGACCAGGCGGGCGCCGCGCTCCAGCTGGGCGCGGGAGGCCGCGTCCAGGTCGGAGGCGAAGGCCGCGAAGGCCTCCAGGTCGCGGTACTGGGACAGCGACAGACGGAGCGTGCCGGCCACCTTGCGCATGGCCTTGACCTGGGCGGAACCGCCGACTCGGGAGACCGAGACACCGACGTTGATCGCCGGGCGGACACCGGCGTTGAACAGGTCGGTCTCCAGGAAGCACTGGCCGTCGGTGATGGAGATGACGTTGGTCGGGATGAAGGCCGACACGTCGTTGCCCTTGGTCTCGATGATCGGAAGACCGGTCATCGAGCCGCCGCCCATGTCGGCCGAGAGCTTGGCGCAGCGCTCCAGCAGACGCGAGTGGAGGTAGAAGACGTCGCCGGGGAACGCCTCACGGCCCGGCGGACGGCGCAGCAGCAGCGACACGGCGCGATAGGCGTCGGCCTGCTTGGTCAGGTCGTCGAAGACGATCAGCACGTGCTTGCCCTGGTACATCCAGTGCTGGCCGATGGCCGAACCGGTGTACGGGGCGATGTACTTGTAGCCCGCGGGGTCGGAGGCCGGAGCGGCGACGATGGTGGTGTACTCCAGCGCGCCCGCCTCCTCGAGGCGGCCCCGCACCTGGGCGATCGTGGAGCCCTTCTGGCCGACGGCGACGTAGATGCAGCGAACCTGGCGGCTCGGGTCGCCGGAGAGCCAGTTCTCCTTCTGGTTGAGGATGGTGTCGACCGCGATCGCGGTCTTGCCGGTGCCGCGGTCGCCGATGATCAGCTGACGCTGGCCGCGGCCGATCGGCGTCATGGCGTCGATCGCCTTGAGGCCGGTCTGCAGCGGCTCCTTCACCGGCTGGCGCTGGACCACCGAGGGGGCCTGCAGCTCGAGGGCGCGGCGGCCCTCCGCGGCGATCGGGCCCTTGCCGTCGAGCGGGTTGCCCAGGGGGTCGACCACGCGGCCGAGGAAGTCGTCGCCGACCGGCACCGACAGGACCTCGCCGGTGCGGCGCACCTGCTGGCCCTCCTCGATGCCGCTGAAGTCGCCCAGGACGACCGCACCGATCTCGCGCACGTCGAGGTTCAGCGCCAGGCCGCGGGTTCCGTTCTCGAACTCGAGCAGCTCGTTCGCCATCGCCGAGGGAAGGCCGGAGACATGGGCGATGCCGTCGCCGGCGTCGACGACGGTCCCGATTTCCTCGCGCGCGGCACCTTCCGGCTCGTACGCCTGGACGAAGCGCTCAAGGGCGTCCCGGATCTCGTCCGGCCGGATCGTAAGCTCCGCCATCTGTTTCTTGTCTCCCTATTCGCCTCAGCCGGCCAACCGGCGGCGGACTTCTTCGATACGTCCGGCGATCGTGGTGTCGATGTAGTCGTCTCCGACCCTCACGGAGAACCCACCGAGCACCTCCGGGTCCACCTCGACGTTCAGGTGGACGTCTCGCCCGTAGGTGGTTCGCAGCCAGGCCGCGAGCCGCTGCTTCTGCTGCTGTGAGAGCGGCACCGCGCTGCGGACCACGCCCACCAGGCGCTCGCGCGCCCGCGCGACGATCCAGCCGAACTCCTCCAGTGCCGTCTCCAGGCTACGTCCCCGCGGGTGCACAACAGCCTGCGTGACGAGCCGGACAGTGGAGGGCGCGGCCTTCCCGCCGAGCAGCGTGACCAGCAGTTCGCGCTTGCGCTCGGCCGGGATGGCCGGGTCGCTGAGCGCGCGGCGCAGCTCCGGGTTGGCGGCGAGGATGCGGCTGAAGCGGAACAGCTCGTCCTCGACGTCGTCGAGGCGGCGCTCCGACTCGGCCTCGGCGGCCGCGGACATCACGCCGACGCGCTCCAGGGCGTCCGGCAGGTCGCCGGCCCTGGACCACTTGGCCCTGACCCCGGCGACCGCGATCTCCAGCGCGGCCTCGCCGACCTTCCCCTGCAGCAGGGAGCGCAGGACGCTCTCCTTCTGCTCCGCAGGGCGCGAGGGGTCGGAAAGACCCCGGCGCAGCCCGTGCTCGCGGTCGAAGAGGTCGGCGACGGCGAACAGCTCCTCGGCGAGGGCGCCGAGGTCGGCGGTCGCGGCGGCGGTGTTGAACCGCTCCTCGACCTCCGTGAGGGCGGTCCTGCTGAGGCCGCGCATCAGCGGACCGCCTCCGGACGGCCCTCGAGCTCTTCGAGGAACCGGTCCACGGTGCGACGCTGGCGGGCCTCGTCCTCGAGCGACTCGCCGACGATCCGGCTCGCCAGCTCGGTGGACAGGCGCCCGATCTCACCGCGCAGCTGGGTGAACGCCTGCTGGCGGTCGGCCTCGATCTGGGCGTGAGCCGCCTCGACGATGCGCCGTGCCTCGGCCTGGGCCTCCTCGCGGAGCTCGGCCTTGATCGCGGCGCCCTGCTCGCGGGCCTCCTCGCGGAGTCGAGCCGCCTCCTGGCGGGCCTCCGCGAGCTGCGCCCGGTACTGCTCCAGAGTGCGCTGGGCTTCGGCCTGGGCGTCCTCGGCCTTCTTGATGCCGCCCTCGATAGCCTCGGTCCGCTCGGCCAGCGTCTTCTGGATGCGCGGGGTGAGGATCTTTCCGACGACGAGGAAGACGACGAGGAAGGCGAAGCTGCCGACGACCAGCTCGTAAGCGTGCGGGATGAGGGGGTTCTCCGCCTCCTCGGCCGCCAGGAGCGTAGCTGCCAGAGTCATATGTGCAGCCTTCCTTCAGAGTGGGTACGTCAGCTCTTGGGGTAGATGAAGGGGGCGACGAGGCCGATGAGGGCCAGCGCCTCGGTGAGGACGAAGCCGAGCAGCATGTTCTGCCGGATCAGGCCGTACGCCTCGGGCTGGCGGGCGATGGCCTGCACGCCCTGGCCGAAGATGATGCCCACGCCGATACCGGGGCCGATGGCGGCCAGGCCGTAGCCGATGGCACCCAGGTTGCCGATGACGCCGGCGGCCTCAGCGAGAATGCTCATTGGTCTTTTCCTTTACTGGTCGGCCGGTGAGTGTCGTGTCACCGGTCTGGTCTACGTAAGGGGCGGGTCTCAGGGATCCGTCAGTGGTCCGCGTGCAGCGAGCCGCCGATGTACATGGCGGCCAGCAGGGTGAACAGGAAGGCCTGCAGGAACTCGATGAACATCTCGAAGCCGGTCATCGCGATCGTCATGATCACGCCCACGACACCGAGGCCCGCCCCGAGCGGGGTCGGCTTCTCGAAGAGGAACCAGAATCCGACGGCGCTGAAGAAGGCCAGGATCAGGTGTCCGGCGAACATGTTCGCGAAGAGTCGGACGGCGTGCGTGAAGGGCGCGATGATCAGGTTCGACAGGAACTCGATCGGCGCGAGCAGCACGTAGATCGGCTTCGGCAGTCCGGGCGGGAACATCATGTTCTTGAAGTAGCCGCCGAGACCCTGGTGCTTGATGCCCAGGTAAATCTTGATCACGTAGATGGTGACCGCGAAGACGATGGGGAACGCGATGTGCGACGCGACCGGGATCTGGATCAGCGGGACGACACCGAAGAGGTTCCACAACAGGATCAGGAAGAACAGGCTGAGCAGCAGCGGCATCCACCGCTCCGCGTCCTTGCCCAGGAACGGGCGGGCGACCTGGTCGCGGACGAACTGGTAGCCCATCTCGCCAATGTTCTGCATGCCCCGGGGCACGAGCTTCGGATTGGCGAAGGCGCTCCACGCGAGGGCGGTCACCACGAGGGCGCCGAAGATCGCCATGAGCGCTGGCTTGGTCAGCCAGGACGGGGCACCCTCGTACAGCGGAGGGAAGTCGAAGATGGACGGTCCCGGCGCCGTGAAGTCCTCGGCGACGAGCATGAGGGGGGTCACTTGGCCACCTCGCCTGCCTGCTTGGGGCCGAATGCCCGAAGCATGTGCTTGTTCGTCCGTTCGCTACGCTCGCGCACGGGCGTTCCCTTCAACGATTGGATCAACAGAAGAGCGTGGGAAGCGGGCCGGCTGTCAGCGGCCGTACTTCAGATAGACGAGGTAGGCAGCCAGCCCGACCCCGAGAATGACGCCTATGGGGATGAACGCATGCACGCCGGTCCACCAGCTCAGCAACCAGCCGAGGCCGCCCCATACCAGGATCCCGGACAGCAGATAGCTCGGGACCGACCAGGCGGCGTCGGCGAAGTCGCGGCCGTCGGTCTCGGGCCTGCGCTCCTGTTCGCTCATCGCGCCATGACGATAGCAGGAGCCATGCGGACTAGTCATATCGGGCTGCCCCGTACGCGTGGTCATCCGCGGCCCTGCCCGGGAACCTTCGCCTCAGGCTCCACATAAAGCATCTTCAGTTTCATGAATCCGCGCATCTCACCGATAGTCCAGGCGAGCGTGCACGCGATGACGCTCAGCGCGAACACCCGGGAGTCGAACGCGGTCGTGCCGGAGAAGGCGTTCATCATCGCCATGATCGCGAGGATCTTGACGACATAACCCAGCACGGCGGCCGCCATCATCGCCATGGGCGAGACTCGGCCGGCCCAGGAGACGACGACCAGGCCGACGGTGAAGAAGGCGGCGACGAGGACGAGACCGATGCCGGCGCCCAACGCACCCTTGGCCCCGGTCGTGAACACCGCGACGAGCGCGGCGAGGAGACCGACGATCAAGGTCGGCACGGCGGCGCCCTTGAGAACGCGCACGTCGTTGGCCTGCATGGGACTCCAGATCGGTTGTCAAACGAGCGATTGCTACCTGCTGGGGCGTCGTTGGCCTTGCCCCTTGCTAGTGAAAGCTATCACAAGCCCCGGAGTGCCACCTTTACCTGGTGTTTCGGGTCGTCGCCGACCTGCGGGGACGGCTCAGAGGAAGGTCCCGGTGTCGGCGCGGGAAGTGGTGGGAGGGGCGCCGGGGGAACCGGGGGCGCCCTGCCCGGGGTAGGGATGCCGGCCCGGCGCCGGGAGCCTGGCGGGGACCGCCTGGCCGGAGGCGGCGGGAGCGGCCTGACCCGGGGTGACGGGCGGGGCGGGCGGGGGGACGACGGGGTAGACGAGCGTGTCGCGCTCCGTCGTCCCGCGTCTGGCGGGGCCGGGGCCGGACGAGCGGCTCCCGGCCGGACGCGCTCCGATCTTCTGGTCGTCCTTGGAGTCCTGCGTCGCGGTGCGGCGCGACCGCCACCGCGGCAAACCCATGATCACCAGCACCGCCACCGCGAGCACGATCGTCAGGGGGAACACGATGAGCGGCACGCGGCCGATCGACAGGCCCACGATCGCGAAGGCGAACAGGAACGTCCACGCGTACATGATCAGCACGCTGCGCCGGTGGGAGTGGCCGATGTCGAGCATCCGGTGGTGCAGGTGGCCGCGGTCGGGGGCGAACGGGGACATCCCGGCCGACGTCCGCCGGACGACCGCCATGATCAGGTCGGCCAGAGGGAGCACCACGACCGCGATCGGCAGCACCAGCGGCAGGATCACCGGGAATCGGTTGATCTTGCCGACGACCGCGTCCGGCTCGACCGACGACAGGCTCGTGATCAGCGAGGTGGCGAGCAGCAGGCCGAGCAGCATCGCGCCGGTGTCGCCCATGAAGATCTTGGCGGGGTTGAAGTTGTGCGGCAGGAAGCCCGCGCACATCCCGATGAGGATCGCCGCGATGGCGGCCGTCCCGTTGATCCGCGAACCGCTCGCGGTCTGCTGCAGCACGATCGAGTAGGCGAAGGTCGCCATCGCCGCGATCCCGACGATCCCGGCGGCCAGGCCGTCCAGCCCGTCGACGAAGTTCACCGCGTTGATCACGACGACCACGATCATGATGGTGAGGATCGTGTACAGGGTCTTGTCGAGGGCCTGGGAGCCGCCCATCGACTGCGGCAGCGGGAGGAACTGCAGGTACACGCCGAAGTTGACGAGCAGCCCGCCCGCCGCGATCTGGCCGCCCAGCTTGACGAGCGCGTCCATGCCGAGCCAGTCGTCCAGGAAGCCGGTGACGACGATCAGGCCGCCGGCCGCGAGAAGGCCGATGACCGTCTGGCCCGTCTGGCCGCTGTCGAACGCGCCGCCGACGTACGGCAGATTGCTCGCCACCAGCAGCGCCGCCGCCATTCCGCCGAACATCGCGAGCCCGCCCAGACGCGGGGTGGGCACCTTGTGCACGTCCCGCTCCCGCACCTCGGGCGCCGCGCCGATGCGCAACGCGAACGCCCTGACCGGCGGCACCAGCAGGTACGTCACCGCGGCCGCCACGAGCGCCAAGAGGAGATATTCGCGCACGGACCTAGTTTCCTGGATAGGCGGATCGGTTGTGACGGGCAAAAGACATAGATCGCCCTATCCCTAACGGGGATATGCCGGATGCGTCGCGGTCAGCCCCTTTACCCGTTCGAGGACCGACGTTATCGCACCCGGCTGCCGGATGGCCCGGACGACGAGAGACGCGATCTCCCTCATTTCCGCCGCGCCCATGCCCTGGGTGGTCGCGCAGAGCGTGCCGACCCTGATCCCGGAGGTCACGGTCGCGGGCGCCGGGTCGTACGGGATCGCGTTGTGGTTGAGCAGGATCCCGGCCTCGGCGCAGCGCCGCTCCGCCTCCGCCCCGCTCACCCCGGCGCCGCGCAGGTCGACCAGCGCGAGATGGGTGTCGGTGCCGCCCGACACCGGGCGCAGCCCCTCATCCGCCAGCCCCTCCACCAGCGTCCTCGCGTTGTCCACCGCCGACGCCGCGTAGGCCCGGAACTCGGGGCGCAGCGCCTCGCCGAACGCCACCGCCTTGGCCGCGACCACGTGCATCAGCGGCCCGCCCTGGCTGAAGGGGAACACCGCCCGGTCGATCCCCGACGCCAGTTCGTCCGTGCACAGCACGCCTCCCCCGCGGGGGCCGCGCAGCGACTTGTGGGTCGTGAAGGTCACGACGTCCGCGTACGGCACGGCCGACGGAATGGCCCGGCCGGCCATGAGGCCGATCTCGTGGGCGACGTCCGCCAGCAGCCAGGCCCCGGCCTCGTCGGCGATGTCGCGGAAGGCGGCGAAGTCGATCAGCCGGGGATACGCCGTGGCACCGCAGACGATCACGCGGGGCCGGTGGCGCAGCGCCAGGTCCCTCACCTCGTCGTAGTCGATCGTCTCGGTGTCCCGCCGCACGCCGTAGGAGACGACGTGGAACCACCTGCCGGAGAAGTTGGCCTTGGACCCGTGGGTGATGTGGCCGCCGTGCTCCAGTGCGAGCGCCAGGACGGTGTCCCCCGGCTGCAGAAGGGCCGCGTACGCCGCCAGGATGGCCGTGGTGCCGCTGTAGGGCTGCACGTTGACGTGGTCGGCTTCGAACAACCGCTTGGCCCGCTCTACGGCGATCTGCTCGGCGCGGTCGGCCACCTCGCAACCGCGGTAGTACCTGTGGCCCGGGTAGCCCTCGGCGTACTTGCCGTTGAGCGCCGAGCCGAGCGCGGCGAGGACGGCGGGCGAGGACAGATTCTCGCTGGCGATGAGCTGGAGCCCGCCGCGCAGCCGGGCGACCTCGTCGAGCAGCACCTGGGCGACGTCCGGGTCCTGCGCGGCGAGCCGGGCGAAATCAGGCCCGTAGAACGGCTCCGAACTGTCCATGGAACCGGCTCACAATCCCGTGGCGGTCTTCGCTCCAAGAGTAGACCGCCCGGAGCCCGTCGCGCGGGCGTCGTCGCTGTTCAGAAGGTTGTCAGAGGTCGCCGGTCGTCGCTCAGGAGGTGAAGGCGTGCGGTGCGCCGGCCTTGCCCGGAATCCAGCGCGGCGTGTCCGCCGCCTGGTCGCTGATCGCCGTCAGCACCGCCTGACGGTACATCCCGAGGCGGTTGCGCCATTCGGCCACGTCCTGGACGTACCGTTCGGCGACCGGAGCGTCCCACACGTCCCTGCTCCGCGCCATCTCATACGGTTTGTCCAGAGACTTGGTGAGCTGGTCCATCAGCGGAACCACCTGTAGCCACAGGTCGACGAGCTTCTGGTACTCCGGGTTGAACACCCATCCCGTCGGCTGCCCGCCGGGCGAGAGCAGGTCGGTGCTCGACGGCGCCGGCGGGGTCTCCCCCGGCTGCAGCGGAGTCGGCGCCGGCGGGTCGACATAACTCACGATCACGCCTCCTGTGCGAAGCCGGCCAGCACGCCGGCGTTGGTCGTCGCCTGCCCTGCTCCGAGCACCCCGGGGGGCCGCCGCCCGGCTCTGCGCATCCGGTCGCCCCGCCCCGCACCGTCGTCCGGCCCGGCCGCCCGAGTCGCACGGAGGCGGTCCCTGGGAGGCGGGCCCTGGCGGCGATCCCGCCCGAGCGGGAACGTCACTCGCACGCGTCACTTCTCCGGCTTCTCGATGACGACCTCGACGGCTTCGACGCGGTCGGCGGGCCCGTCGGGCTGGATCTTCCTGGCCACCCAGTCGCCCTTGCCCCACTCCCCTTCCGGGACGCCGACGTCCGGCATGTCCATGGGCTCGATGTCCCGATGGTGGTTCACCAGCATGCGCGGCACGGCCTCGTCATCCGAGTGGCGAGCGGGGTAGGTGAGCACGTCACCGGGCTGCGCGGCGGCGAGTGATCGGGGATCGGGAGCCGGAGCCTGGCCGGTGTCCGGCGTCCCCGCCGCACCGTTGGTCCCCGCGTTGTTCGTTCCCGCGTGATGTGCCGCCGCACCGTGTGCGCCATGACCATGCGTTCCCGCACCGTGCATGCCATGACCATGCGTCCCCGCACCGTACGCGCCGGAGTCATGCGTCGCCGCGCCGTCCCCGGCTGCCCCGATCGCGCCCGTGGCGGCATCGTTGTCGCACGCTCGCCCGTTCGTACCGGCCGCGCCGTCGGCCCTGTCGCTCACACCGGTCGTCCCGGTGTGGCCCGTCGCGCCATCGCCGCCGGCCCCCGTCGCGCCATCGCCGCCGGTCCCCGTCGCGCCCGCGGCCCCCACCGTCCCGGCCACGTGGCCGTCTCCGGCCGCCGTCCCCACCGCGGGCAGGCTGCCGGTCACCGTGCCGGTCGTACCCGCCGCGTGCCCGGTGCCGGGAGCGTCCACCGCCTGCAGGCTGCCCGTCACCGTACCCGTCGCGCCTGATGTCGCGGGCGCCGCGTCGGTCGTGCCCGTGGCACCTGCCGTCCCGGCCACGTGAGCCGCGCCGTTCGCCGCATTCGTCCCCGCAGGTGCCGCGGGTGCCGCGTCGGTCGTGCCCGCCGGGTGAGCGGTCCCGGTCGCCCCGGGCGCCGCATGGGTCGCATCGGCCGTACCGGTGGCACCCGCCGCGGTCGCCGGATGCGTTGTCCCGGTCGCCGTACCGCTTGCGGCCGTGTCGCCCGTGTACGCATGACCGCCGGCGCTCGCCGTCACCGCGCCGTGGCCGGCGGGAGTCCCCTGCACGGCGTTCGGGGTGTCGGCCGCGAGCGGATCACCGGAAAGGTTGTCCGCGGGCGTGCCGACGTAGGCGCCCATGGGATCGCCGGGCGCGAGGCCGGGTTGCGGAGGCTGGTTCGCCGCCGGGTTGGTCGGCTCGGCGGGTGGCACCAACCCGGGCGGCCCGTCCGGGTGCGCACCGGTGGCGCTCGCCGTCTGCGCGTCCACGCCGGGCGTGTCGATCGGCTGGACACCCTGCGGGTGCTCGGCGCTGGGCTGGTTCATCGGGGTGCTGACGACCTTGACCCCGTCGACGACTGTCACCTGCCGACCGGCGGGGTCGATGTCGTCCGGGTGATCCTTGCCGGGGGTGTCGTAAAACGCCGAGTCGTTTCCGCCCGTGGAGGGTCGCTCCCCGGCCGCTTTCGGATCGACCGAAGTCCCCTGCCCCGGGTTCTGGTCCTGCCCCTGGGCGACGGGCTGCGCGTGGTTCGCGCCCTGATCCTGACCCACGATCTGATCTCCGCCGGCAGGCTGACCCGGGCCTGCAGGCTGGTCCTGGCCCACGCCCTGCCCCACACCCTGACCATCGCCGACCGGCTGCCCCTGGCCGGTGGGCTGGTGAACCTGGCCGGGGTCGCCGCGGGTCGCGCCCGTGTCGCCGGTGCCGCCTGCGGCGCCGTCGGCGCCCGCCTGGCCCGCACCGGAGCCGGTCCCCGCACCGGTGTCGCCGCTCGCGCCGGTGGCCGGAGGCGTCCCCGCGCCCGTACCGGTGTCGGCGGGGTGGGCCGGACCGTGTGTCGAGGAGGGCATCTGGGCGAGGGAACCCTCGACGGTGCCGTAGGAGGGCTTGCCCGCGAGCTCCCCTTCGGCCACGCCGCGACCTCCGCCGTTGCCGTTCGCGCGGGTCGCGCCGTCGGCGGCGCTGTGCGCCCGGTGGGAGGCCTCACCCTTCGCTGCCGTGCCGGAATCGCCGGAACCATGCGACGACGTACGGACGGCGTCGTGCTTGTCGTGGGCCGCCTTGCCCTCGAGCTTGGCATCCGGCTTCGCGTCGGACTTGCCGTCGGTCTTGTGCTCGCCGGTCTTCGCGTCGGCCTTGTGTCCAGATGTGCCGTCGGCCTTGTGGTCGGCCTTGTGGTCGGCTTTGTGGTCGGACTTGCCGTCGGACTTGCCGTCGGCCTTGTGGTCGGGCTTGGCGTCGCCCTTGTCGCCCTGCGTGCCGGACTTCGGCGCCGGATCGTCCGCCGGCGCGGTGGTGTCCCTCTCCTCCGTGAAGGAGGCCCCGCGGGCCGTGGGGGCCTTGCCCGTGCTCTGCTGTTTCTCCTTCTTCTCCAGCAGGGTCACGCGGTTCGTGACGTCCTTGACCATCGTCGAGCACGCGTCGGCGACCTGCGACGGCCGGTGGGTCACGTGCACGGAGACGCCTGCCGTACGCGTCAACTGGGTGACCCGGGCCTCGATGCCGTCCATCTGCTTCGCGGCGTGCTGAACCTCCGACAGCAACTCACGGACGAGCTTCGGATCCATCCCGTCGAGCTTGGCCATGGGCGCGCGCCTCCACAGAGATATCGGCGCACTTCACGGTAGCCGGGGTGGCATCAGTAAAGAAGCCCGATAGCCAGACGGCATCGATCGCCCTGATCAGAGCCCCGACGGCGTCTCACCATATGAGACGCACGCTCGGATCGCGGTCACTCCTCGGTCGCGAGGTATCCCACGAGGCCACGGATCTTGTCGACGGGAATCGCGCCCTTGCGCAGCACCCGGGGCACGGCGGTGGTCAGGTCGACGATCGTGGACGGCACGTTGTCGTCGCGGGGGCCGCCGTCGAGGTAGACGTCCACCGACTCGCCGAGCTGTTCTTCGGCCTCGTCGACCGTGGTGGCCGCCGGGTTGCCGGACCGGTTGGCGCTGGAGACCGCCATCGGGCCGGTCTCCTTGAGGAGGTCCAGCGCGACCGGGTGCAGCGGCATGCGGACGGCGACCGTCCCCTTGGCGTCGCCGAGGTCCCACGACAGCGACCGGTTGGCCCTGAGGATGAGCGTCAGCGGCCCGGGCCAGAAGGCGTCCACCAGGTCCTGCCCGTACGTCCCGAGGCTCTCCACGAGGGCGTTGGCGGCCCGTACGGTGCCCACGAGGACGGGCACGGGAATGTCCCTGCCCCGGCCCTTCGCCTCCAGCAGCGCGTTGACGGCGGAAGGGGTGAAGGCGTCGGCGCCGATCCCGTAGACGGTGTCGGTGGGAAACACCACGAGCTCGCCCCGCCGTACCGAGGAGGTCGCCTCGGCCAGTCCGGTCATCCGCTCAGTCTGGTCGGCACAGTCAAACCGTCGGCTCACGAAGCCATCCTTCCACGTGTCCCGCCCGGCTCCGCCGCCGCGTGGCCCCGCCGGGCCGCTGGAGTCAGTCCTGGGTCAGCCGGGCCGTGACGAACCTGTCCCGGCCGGTCAGGTCCTGGCGCAACCGCACGTCGCGCCAGCCGTTCTCCTCGGCGAACAGCCAGTAGACGGCGTTGCCCTGCTGGTCGGCGTGCTCGACCACGGCGAACCCGCCCGGCCGCAGCAGCCGCCGCGCCGTTCGCTCGACGGCTCTCACCTCGTCCAGCCCGTCCTCACCCGACCCGTACAGGGCCCGCGAGGGATCGTAGTCGCGCACCTCGGGGTCGCGCGGGATCGCTCCGGGCGGAATGTACGGCGGATTGGAGATGACCAGGTCCACCTGGCCGTTCAGTTCCGGCAGGCAGTCGGCCAGATCCTCCGGATGCAGGGTGGTGCGGCCCTGGCCGTGTTCGAGGATGTTGCGCTTGGCCCAGCCGTACGCCACGGGGTCGATCTCGACGGCGTGCACCTGCGCCAGCGCGACCTCCTGCGTGATCGACAGCGCGATGGCCCCGGAACCGGTGCCGAGGTCGACCACGATGGGAGAGGCGACGTCCATCTCGCGCAGCCGGTCGATCGCCCAGCCGGCCACGACCTCGGTCTCCGGCCTGGGCACGAACACGCCCGGGCCCACCTCGAGGGAGAGGTAGCGGAAGTAGGCCCGTCCGGTGATGTGCTGCAGCGGCTCGCGTGCCTCGCGCCGGGCGACGCCCTCCCAGAACCGCGCGTCGAAGTCGGCGTCCTTGATCGTGTGCAGCATGCCGCGCGGGACGCCGTGTACGAATGCCGCGATCTCCTCGGCGTCCGTTCGCGGTGACGGCACTCCCGCCTCGGCGAGCCGGGCGGTGGCGAGGGCGATTTCGTCGAGCAGGAAGGTCATGGTCTCTTACAGCACGGTCCTCGCGGCGTGGCCTGGGAATCGTCGGTCATGGGCAGACGGGCCGCCGGGACGGCCCACCGTCGTTCGACGACCCACGTCCATCACCGTTTCTCCCATCGTCCCCTCATCAGGCTCGCGGCGGGCTCACGAATGAGCGGCCAGCTTCTCCGCGAGTTCGGCGTCGAGCAAAGCCTGTATCACCGCGTCGAGATCGCCGTCCAGGACTTGGTCCAGGTTGTAGGCCTTGAAGCCCACGCGGTGATCCGAAATGCGGTTCTCCGGGAAGTTGTAGGTGCGGATGCGCTCGGAGCGGTCGACCGTGCGCACCTGCGACTTGCGCTCGGCCATCGCGGCCGCCTCGGCCTCCTCCTGTGCCATCACCAGCAGCCGGGCGCGCAGGATGCGCAGCGCCGACTCCTTGTTCTGGAGCTGGCTCTTCTCGTTCTGGCAGGAGACGACGACGCCGGTCGGCAGATGGGTGATCCGCACGGCCGAGTCGGTCGTGTTGACGCTCTGGCCGCCGGGGCCGCTGGAGCGGAACACGTCGATGCGCAGGTCGTTGGGGTCGATCTGGACGTCGACCTCCTCGGCCTCCGGATAGACGAGCACTCCGGCGGCCGAGGTGTGGATGCGGCCCTGCGACTCGGTCACCGGCACCCGCTGGACGCGGTGCACGCCGCCCTCGAACTTGAGCCGCGACCAGACGCCCTCCCTGCCCTTGATGGCGACGGTGACGTCCTTGTAGCCGCCGAGGTCGGAGTGCTGCGCGTCGATGATCTCGGTCTTGTAGCCGATCCGCTCGGCGTACCTGAGGTACATCCGCAGGAGGTCTCCGGCGAACAGGGCCGACTCCTGGCCGCCCTCGCCCGCCTTGATCTCCATGATGACGTCCTTGTCGTCGTTGGGGTCGCGCGGGACCAGGAGACGGGTGAGCTTCTCCTCCAGCACCGGGATGCGGCCTTCGAGCTCGGCCGCCTCCTCCGCGAACGCCGGGTCCTCCGCCGCCAGCTCGCGCGCGGCCGTGAGGTCCTGCCGTACGCCTTCGAGCTCCCGGTAGGTCGCGACGATCGGCGTGAGCTCCGCGTAACGCTTGCCGTAGGTCCGCGCCTTGCTCTGGTCGGCGTGCACGGCGGGGTCGGCGAGCCGCAGTTCCAGATCCGCGTACTCACTCATGATCTCGTCGAGGTTCACCGCACGCTCCTTTGCTCAAGCTCCTCGGTAAAGGCCGTAATCACCAAGAACGCCGACCCGGAGACGCCCCAAGAGAGGGGCGCCCCCGAGCCGGCGTCCTGGAGGAGCTACTTGCTCTGGGCCTTCTTGCCGAAGCGCGCCTCGAAGCGCGCCACCCGGCCACCGGTGTCGAGGATCTTCTGCTTGCCCGTGTAGAAGGGGTGGCAGGCGGAGCAGACGTCGGCGTGGAGCACGCCGTTCTTGGCGGTGCTACGCGTGGTGAAGGTGTTCCCGCAGGTGCAGGTCACCTGGGTGACCACGTACTCCGGGTGGATGTCGGGCTTCATGTCTCAGTCCTAACGCTAGGCGCGGTCGCCGGGTCGCTCCGTCTGTCACGGCCTGCGCGCATCGGCACACCTGTGATGCGCGGTGCGGGAACCGGTACCGCTGCGGTTCGGCTACCAGTGTGCCAGATCCTGCAACCATCCCAGGCCATGGGCTATTCCCGGGGCCGGCCACCGTGGTGGCGGGCGGCGGATCGGCGGATCACGCCGACGCCCCGGACGGCGCGGCCGTCCGGGGCGTCGGTCGAAAGGGCGTCAGTCGCGGTCGTTGCTGACCGTGGTCTTCTGCACCTGGAGCAGGAACTCGGCGTTGGACTTGGTCTCCTTCATCTTCTCGAGAAGGAGCTCCAGCGCCTGCTGCATGTCGAGGGCGTGGAGGACGCGGCGGAGCTTCCAGACGATGGCCAGCTCCTCCTTGCCCATCAGGATCTCCTCCTTGCGGGTGCCGGAGGCGTCCACGTCGACCGCGGGGAAGATCCGCTTGTCGGCCAGGGAGCGGTTGAGCTTGAGCTCCGCGTTGCCGGTGCCCTTGAACTCCTCGAAGATGACCTCGTCCATCTTGGACCCGGTCTCGACGAGGGCCGTGGCGAGGATCGTCAGCGAGCCGCCGTTCTCGATGTTGCGGGCGGCGCCGAAGAACCGCTTCGGCGGGTAGAGCGCGGTCGAGTCGACACCACCGGACAGGATGCGGCCGCTCGCGGGCGCCGCGAGGTTGTAGGCGCGCCCGAGACGGGTGATCGAGTCGAGCAGGACGACCACGTCGTGGCCCAGCTCCACCAGCCGCTTCGCCCGCTCGATGGCGAGTTCCGCGACGGTGGTGTGGTCCTCGGCCGGGCGGTCGAAGGTCGAATGGATGACCTCGCCCTTGACCGACCGCTGCATGTCGGTGACCTCTTCCGGACGCTCGTCCACGAGGACGACCATCAGGTGGCACTCCGGGTTGTTGCGCGTGATCGCGTTGGCGATCGCCTGGAGCACCATGGTCTTGCCGGCCTTGGGCGGCGACACGATCAGGCCGCGCTGACCCTTGCCGATCGGCGAGACGAGGTCGATGATCCGCGTGGTCAGGACGTTCGGCTCGGTCTCCAGGCGCAGCCGCTCCTGCGGGTAGAGCGGCGTGAGCTTGTTGAAGTCGGGGCGCTGGCGGGCCTGCTCCGGGTCCATGCCGTTGACGGTGTCGAGGCGGACGAGCGCGTTGAACTTCTCGCGCCGCTCTCCGTCCCTCGGCTGCCGGACGGCGCCGGTGACGACGTCGCCCTTGCGCAGGCCGTTGCGGCGGATCTGGGCGAGCGAGACGTAGACGTCGTTCGAGCCCGGCAGGTAGCCGCTGGTCCGCACGAAGGCGTAGTTGTCGAGGATGTCCAGGATGCCGGCGATCGGGATCAGGACGTCGTCCTCGCCGATGACCGGCTCGTTGCCCTCGAAGCGGTCGCGCCCGCGGCGGCCACGCTCGCGGAAGCGGCCACGGCGCCCGCGGGCGTCCTCGCCCTGCTGGTCGCCCTTGCCGTCGGCGCGGCTGTCCGTACGGCTGTCGCCGCGCCCGTCGGAGCGGCCGTCACGACCGTCACGACCGTCGCGGCCGTCGCGACCGTCACGGCCGTCGGCGCGGTCACCGCGGTTGTCGCCGCGGCCCTGCTGGTCACGACGGCCCTGGCCGCCGTCTCCAGCGTCGGCGGCGCGCTGGTCACCGCGCTGGTCACCGCGGCCGTCGCGGTCGCGTCCTCGCTCGCCCCGCTCGCCGCGCGTGCGGCGCTCGCGGCGGTCGCCGCGCTCGGGCCGCTCGGCGCGGGTCTCGGACTGGGCGGCCTCGGCCTGCGGCTCAGCGACGGCGGCGACGCCGTTCTGCGCGGCCTCGGCGGCCACGGCCGGCGCGGCCTCGACCACGGGACGCTCCTCACGAGCCGCGACGACGGGCTCGGCGGCAGGCGTGGCGGCGGGCGCGGCCTCGGGTGCGGGCGCCGCGGCGGCGCGGGAACGTTCCCGGCGGCCACGGGCGGGTCGCTCGACGACGGCGGGCGCTTCGGCGGCGGCCTTCGGCTCGGCCGCGGCCTCTCCCGATCCGCCCTGCTTCTCCTGGATGGCCGCGATGAGCTGGCTCTTGCGCATCCGTCCGGTCCCCGTGATGCCGAGGCTGGTCGCCAGGGCCTGAAGCTCGGGGAGCACCATGCCAGCCAGGCCGGTGCCGGAGCGACGTCGCGGACGGGCCGGGGCGGAAGTGGGGGTGTCGCCGGCGGCCTGGCCGTCGGAGAGGAGTTCGGTGGTGTCGCTCAACTAAGGGTCCTTCCCAGGGGTCGGGCGCCAGAATCGTGCGTCCAGGCGTCCCGGTGATGCGACCCGGCGGGACAGACCGGGTCGGGCTTCGCGAATCTCATGTGTCGGTGACCCTCGGGATTCGCGAGCGGTAGGTGCCCGGGGGCGATCCCCCGGATTGCCGCCACCGACCAGATGTCTTGGTGGTTCGAACGCGCATGTCTCCGAGAACGCCGCCTCCGGCCATGCCACCCGAAGGTGTGCCGACTGGAGGAAACGGTTTCGGGGAAATCGCCCTGCCCGCGTCGAAGGACGCGAGGCGAAGTGCAGCGATGTGCGAATGACAAGCACGCACCCAACACGGGGGCACCTGGTGCGGCTATCAGCCTAACATCACCAGCGCGCACAGCTATTCCCTGAAGGTCGAAGAAGCATCAGCGTGTCTCGGGAAACCGAACGTACGCACCAAGCGGGTCGACGTTCATTGGCTGGATGTGCCAGTCATTACCCACTTCTGGCGCGATCAAATCCTTGGTATCCCGTGTCGTCAACGCGAGAACCGTCGGACCGGCCCCCGAGACGACGGCGGGCACCCCGGCCTCGCGGAGCCGTCGCACCAGTTCGGCGGTGCGGGGCATCGCGGGCGCGCGGTACCTCTGGTGCAGGCGGTCTTCGGTGGCGGCGAGCAGGAGATCCGGTTCCGGTCTCTGCGTGAGCGCCGCGACGAGCAGAGCCGCCCGCCCCGCGTTGGCCGCCGCGTCCGAATGCGGTACGTCCTTCGGCAGCAGCCCCCGAGCCTCCTCCGTGGACAACCGGAAATCCGGGATCAACACCACCGGCCGGACGTCCTCGTGCGGAGTCAGTTTCACCATACTCGCCGCCCGCGACTGGTCCGTCCAGGCGATGGTGAGACCGCCCGCCAGGCACGGCGCCACGTTGTCGGGATGCCCCTCCAGCTCCGTGGCCAGCGCGAACACCTCGGCGTCCGGCAGATCCCCCGCGCCCCGCCCGCGCGCGAGGGCGCGGGCCGCGAGGATGCCGGCGCAGATCGCCGCCGACGACGAGCCGAGCCCCCGCGCGTGCGGAATGCGGTTGTGGCAGCGCAGCGCGATGCCGTCCGGCTGGGCGAACCCCATGCGGTCGAACGTCGCGCGCATCGTCCTGACGACGAGGTGACCCTCGCCCTCGTCCAGCTCACCGGCGCCCTGGCCCTCCACGGAGATCCGCACGCCGGGCGAGCCGGAGATCTCGGCCTCCACCTCGTCGTACAGGTCGAGCGCGAGGCCGAGGCTGTCGAAACCGGGGCCGAGGTTGGCGCTCGTCGCCGGCACGCGGACGACGACGCCGTGACTGTCCGTCAATTCGTCACCTGAACCCTTTGATGGGCGGGAATGAGAGGGCCGGTCAGGCGAGTCCCAGCGCGGCCGCGGCGGCGTAGGCGTCGATCGGGATCGTCACGGGCGCCGGAGCGCCGGAGATGGCCCAGTCGGGGTCCTTCAGGCCGTTGCCGGTCACGGTGCACACGACCCGCTGCCCCGGCGTGAGCAGGCCCTGCTCGTGTGCCTGGAGCAGGCCGGCGACGCTCGCGGCGGAGGCGAGCTCGACGAACACGCCCTCCTCCTGCGCGAGCAGCTTGTACGCCGCGGCGATCTGGCGGTCGGTCACGGCCTGGATGTCGCCGCCGGACTCGTCGCGCGCGGCCTCGGCGAGCCGCCACGAGGCGGGGTTGCCGATCCTGATCGCCGTGGCGATCGTCTGCGGGTGGGTCACGGGGCTGCCGCCGACCAGCGGCGCCGCGCCGCTCGCCTGGAATCCCAGCATGCGCGGCCGCTTGGTGGCCACGCCGTCGTCGGCGTACTCCTTGTAGCCCATCCAGTAGGCCGAGATGTTGCCGGCGTTGCCGACCGGGATGCAGTGGACGTCGGGCGCGTCGCCGAGCGCGTCGACGATCTCGAAGGCCGCCGTCTTCTGGCCCTGCAGGCGGTGCGGGTTGACGGAGTTGACCAGCGCGATCGGGTAGGTCTCCGCGAGCTTCCTGGTCATCTCCAGGCAGTCGTCGAACGAGCCCTCGACCTGGAGCAGCCTGGCGCCGTGCACCAGGGCCTGGGCGAGCTTGCCCATCGCGATCTTCCCGCGCGGCACGAGGACGGCGCAGGTCAGCCCGGCCCGTACGGCGTAGGCGGCGGCCGAGGCGCTGGTGTTGCCGGTGGACGCGCAGATGACCGCCTGGGCGCCCTCCTCCACGGCCTTGCTGATCGCCACGGTCATGCCGCGGTCCTTGAAGCTGCCGGTCGGGTTGAGGCCCTCGACCTTGAGATGGACGTCACAGCCCGTGATCTGGGACACCCGCCTGGCCGGGACGAGCGGCGTACCTCCCTCGAGCAGGGTCACCACGGGCGTCGTCGTGGAGACCGGCAGACGGTCGCGGTACTCCTCGATCAGGCCACGCCAAGCCCTGAACATTGGTCGCTCCTCCCACGCGCGCACACGCGTGTCACCAGGGGTATCGGTCACCGAGTCTACGGCCAACCGTTTGACGTGCGGACTCCGTTGTCCACCAAATGGACATATTGGGCGTCACCATAGGGAACCGTCAGCGGGTTTCGCTAGTGTGGACCAGCCCTTTGACCATCGCTGTAGAGGACGAGGATTGGCCCACCTGACGGGCGTGGAGCCCCGGCCGAGGATTCGCCACAACGACTACTCTCCGCTCACGCCGCCACCCATCGGCGGCTGGACGCCCACACTCGGCGCGAGTGTCGTCATCCCCGCGCACGGCGGGCAGCACCGCCTCGACCTGACGCTGGCCGCGCTGGCCGCGCAGACCTATCCCGCGCACCTCACCGAGGTGATCGTGGTGGACGACCGCAGCGACCCTCCGCTGCGCCTGCCCGATCTGCGGCCGGAGAACACCCGTGTCGTGGTCGTCCCACCCGGCGGATGGGGCGCCGGGCACGCGATGAACGCCGGCATCGCGGCGGCCGAGGGCGAGATCGTGCAGCGTCTCGACGCCGACATGGTGATCTCGCGGGAGCACCTGGAGGCGCTGTTCCGCTGGCATCACCTCACCGACTACCTCGTCACCATCGGCGGCAAGAAGTTCGCCGAGGAGCCGGCCCTCACCCCCGGGCAGGTCCACGAGGCCGTACGGCACGGCTCACCCGAGGACCTGTTCGATCCGTCGGCGCTGGTGTCCAGTTCCACCGAGGAGACCATCCGCCGCCTCGACGGCCTGCGGGCCAGCAAGAACCCCTACCAGGTCTGCACCGGCCCGACGGTCTCCCTGCGGCGGGCCCTGCTCGACGAGGTCCGGGGCTTCGACCCCGAGGTGGTGCGCGGCCAGGACACCGAGTTCGCCTACCGGCTCGCCCAGGCGGGGGCGGTGTTCGTCCCCGACATGGAGGCCCGCGCCGTGCATCTCGGCCTGCCGGCCCAGCGCGGTGAACACGGCAAGTCGATCGTCCGGCTCGTCGAGGCCCACCTGGCGCACCGGGTCCCGCTCCGCCGCGACCTGCGCAAGGAGCCCGGCCGGCGCTGGCTCGTGCCGTACGTCGAGGTCGTCTTCGACGTGACGGGGGCGGACGAGCGGCGGATCGTCGCCGCGGTCGACGCGGTGCTGCGCGGCACACTCACCGACGTCGTGGTGACGCTGGCCGGCCCCTGGTCGTCGCTCGAAGGCGGACGCAGGTGGGCGCCGGGGACCGGCGCGTTCGACCTCGCCCTGGTCAGGGCGGCGTTCGGGCACGACGCGCGGGTGCGGTTCGCGGAACGGGCTGCGCCGACCGCCGCGCCCGTCCCCTTCCGCTACACGGCGCCCGTCGACGCCCCGCCGGCTCCGGCGCTGCTGGAGCGGGCGGTCAAGGCGATGTCGGAGGAGCGGATCGGCCTGCTGGTCCTGGATCTGCCCGGTGGGGGCACGGCCACCCTGGAGCGGACCGAGGCCGTCGCGCGCGCCCGCCGGCTCGCCACGCCGGGCGAGGACCGGGCCGACGTGATCGCCCAGACCCACGGCGTGCGGCACGGCGCGGCGAGCGAGTTCGAGGAGCTTCCCAGGACGCCCGCGAAACCGGCCGTGTCCGCCGCGCCGCGGACCGCCCCGGAACCGGCCGCGGCCCAAGCCCCGCAACCGGCGTCGGCTCATGCCCCGCAACCGGAGGCCACACCGGCACGCCGCCGCGGCCTGTTCCGCCGCTCCTGACAGGACGGGGCGGTCAGGTCTTCTTGAACGTGAAGGGCCGGCTGAAACCCCGGGCGATGCCACGCAGGCCGCGGGCGCGGTGCAGCGCCGAGAGCTGCCCGCGCAGCGCCGAGACCTGCCGCCGCAGGGTGCCGATCTCCCGGCGGAACTCGACGGCGGACTTGCGCCACCGCGCCGCCTCGTCGCGCCATCTGGTCACCTGTCCGCGAAGCCGCTCGACCTCCTTGGTCAGGCGCTCGACCTCGGCCTGCGCCTGCACCCGCTTGCGATAGGCGGTGCGCGGATTCACATAGGCCGGGGCCTCCGCGGCGGCCCGGAAGCCGAAGGTCTCGCCGTCGACCCAGTATGTGCCGAACATCTCGTCGACGGCGTCGTCGAGGTCCTCGCCCTCCTCGGCGACGAGGGCGGCGCGGGAGAACGCCTCGGTGCGTTCCAGGCGGGCGGCGGTGACACCTTCGGGGTCCTCGGCCAGGAGCACGCTCACCAGTCCGCGTTCCCGCCCGCGCAGCACGTCGAGCAGCCGTCCGAGGCTGTCCTCCTCCGGCACCCAGCCGGGCGGGACGCGCAGGCGGTACGGCGACTGGGTGTCGGACGCCGTCGTGGCCAGCCGCACCCGGCCCTCATGGGTGTAGTGGGCCCGCAGTAGCACGAGGTCGAGGCGCGGGTCCTTGAGCGGCGCGCGCTGCTCGGGCGCGAGCTCGTCCCATGGACCGGTCAGCACCACGGCGAGGTCGGTCAGCGTGCCCGCCAGCACGCCGTCCACGGTGGCCCTGACGTCGTCGTACGACCCCGCGGTGGCGTCCACGAGGACCTCCACCTGCGGGACCTTCCACTGCCGCGAGGGATGGGTGCGCAGCCACCGGTAGCCGGGGACCCGGTCGGTGACCAGGGCGTGGCTGACCCGGCTGATCGGCGCGCTGTCGCGCATGCGCATGGACGGGCCGAGATGGTAGGCCCTGGCCTGCGGGTCGGGGATGAAGACCGCGCCCGCCTGCGCGAGCCGGTAACCCATCTCGGTGTCCTGGCCGAGGATCATCGCGGGGTCCATCGGCCCGGCCCGCTCGAACAGCCGGGCGGAGACGGACGACGCGCCGCCGATGTGGATGCTGAACGGCCGCGGCGAGCGGAGCAGCCCGTCCGACCGCTGCACCAGGTCCTCGATCCAGGCGTGCGGCTCCGCCGGCTCGAAGAGCTTCGCCAGGTCGTCCGTTCCCGCGACGTCCGCGGGGCAGGGCAGCGGGGCGGTGGTGAAGCGCAGGTAGGAGGTGACCGACAGATAGGGCGCGAGGTGGTGCCAGCGCATGTGCGCCTCCACCTCCTCCGGTTCGGGAACGACGTCGGAGTCCATCCAGTGGATGACGTCGCCCGTCGCGGCGGCCAGCCCGGCGTTGCGCGCCCTGGCCCGGCCCGGCGCCGCGCAGACCAGCAGCCGCGTGTCGCGAGGCCGGATCTCCGGCAGGCGCAGCGGCGGCTCGCTGCCGTTGTCGACCACGATCACTTCGAGCAGGTCGGCCGGGTACGTCTGCCTGGCCAGCCCGGCGAGCGTGAGATCGAGCTTGACCTGGTCAGCGTAGGCGGGGATCACCACGCTGACCCGCAGGCGGGGCGTCCAGGACGACCCGAGGGCGGGCGGCTGGAGGACGGTGTAGTCGTTTCCCCTGATGCGTGGCGTCATCGTGCTTCCAAAATCACACTCGGGCGAAAGCCGCGCCACTGGTTCGCGGCGACTCGCAGGAAGTGGGCAAGAGGAAGGTTCCAGGTGTGGTCGGCGCCGACCGATCGCCGCAGGACGTAGCCCAGGCCGTGGGTGCGGTAGACGCGGCCGCCGGCCGCCTCGACCGCGCGCAGGAGGTGCGCGTCCTCCCCGCGGTCCCGCGGCCCGAAGCCGCCGGCCTGCTCGAAGATCTCGCGGCCGAGCAGGATCGTGCCGCCCGCGACGTGGTCGGCCCACACCTCGCTGCTGTAGTCGACGCGGCGGATCGTCGTGTGGAGAGGTTGGAGGTAGAAGAACTCCGGCGCGGTCCCGACCAGCTCCGCCCCGGAATAGGCCATGGCCAGCAGCAGGTCGGCCAGGTGCTCGGGGCCGTACCAGTCGTCGTCGTCCCATTTGGCGACGATGCCGGTGGACGCCCGTGCCGCCGCCATGTTGAGCACCGTCCCGAGCGGCGCGTCCGGCTCGGCCTCGATCACCGTTATCGGGTGGGGGAACTCCTCGACCGCCTCGCGCACCCGCGCGGCCGGGAACCCGTGCAGGGCGACGATCGCCTCCAGACCGACGCCGCGCTGGCGGGCGAGCTGCCGCAGCGCGTGGCCTACGTAGTGGGGCCGCCGCGTGGCCATGACGACGGTCACCGGGGCGAGGCCGGTGCCGACACCCCTGGCCCGCAGCGCGTGCCTGCGCAGACGCACGCTGTGCTCTTCCCTGCGCAGGTCGGCGACCGAGTCGGGCCTGCCGTCGTCGGCCTCGGGGGTCCAGGCCGCGGCCAGGCCGGCGAGCACGGGATCGGCCTCGCGCACCCACCTCGGCGGATCACGAAAGGTGAGCGGCACCCCCGCGGCGGCCAGGCCGCCGACCGCGTCCAGCGCCTCGGCGGCGGGCTCCTCCGGCCACTCCACCCGAAGCCCGCGCAGCGGCCGGAGGGCGGCGACGTCGACGGCCTGCGGGGGGACGGCCAACGGCCGGCCTCCCATCGTCCACCGGCCGTCGCTCCAGGACAGCGTCGCGGTCTCCTCGGTGGGACTGCGCGTGAAGCCGTACGGCGAGCACATGCCGGTCGTCACCGTCACGGTGTCCCTCCCGCGCGTCCGTTTTTACAGGCTGGTGAACTTTTATCAGCCGAACCTTGTGAATCCCTGTGACCCTTGCGGTCAACCTGACGACTCGCTGTGGCCTGGCGCGGCAGCCGAGATCACGGAACGGGCGACACGCCCCCGCCGACGAGGTCGCCCAGCGTCCTCACGTCGATCTTCTTGGCTTTCCGCTGCCGGGCCACCCAGTCGATGAAGGCGGCGAACTCCTTGGGCGCCGTCGCGTACTTGTCCCCCGGCTCGTCCTTGATCTCGTGGAACACGAAGGTCACCATGCCTGGGCCGCCCTCCCGCTGGGCGCGCGTGACGAACTCACGCAGCGTGCGGGCCGTGCGCGGCAGGCGGGTCTGGCTCGTGACGCGTACGGCGGCGAGGTCCGCGGGCGGAATCGTCTCTGTGACCGGGCAGGCGCTGCAGCTGTCCGGCCGGTACAGGCCGTTGATGTCGCGCGCGCTGTTGTAGCCGCAGCTCATCGCGATCCGCTTGCTCGACTCGTCCGAGGCACCGAACGGATAGGCGAACGACCGCACGGCGAAGCCCATCTTCAGCAGCGCCCGCCTGTCGTCGCAGATCTCCGTCTGCTGCGCCGCGTCGAACATCTCCGGCAGGTGCGGATGCTGAAGGGTGTGGCCGCCGATCTCGTGGCCCTCCTTCGCGATGGCCCGCAGCGCGGCGACGCTCAGGAAGCCGCGCTTGCCGAGGCGGCCGCTGTTGACGTAGAAGGTGCCCTTGAGGCCGCGCCTGCTCAGCATTCCGGCGACGGCGAGGTGGTCGGCCGTGCCGTCGTCGAAGGTGAGGACCACGGTCGGCACCTTGGCCGCCCGCGCTTGCTGTCGAGCCACGTGCGCGGGGGCCGCCGCCTGCCCGAGGACGGCCGATCCGGCCGTCGCCGCGGCCGGATGCTGGAGTCCCGCGATCGACGCCGCGGTTAGGAGACAGGCAGGCAGAAGTCTCTTCACCGTAAGTCGCATGAAGAGAAACTTTACTCACATTTGGCAATTACTCTTTCGCGCGATGTCCAACCGTGATGAAACGGTCCACAAATCTCAGCCCTTGCCGCGCACGCGCTCGAACAGTGCGACGGTCAGGCCGGGCAGCTCCGCCGAGTGCCAGGCCGTCGAGAGCCGATATCCGGCCGCGCGCACGGCGGCCACCTTGGGAATCTTCTTCCCCGTCAGCCCGGCCTGCTTCGTCCCTCGCCAGACCACCCAGACCCGGCGGCGCCCCGCCAGGGCCTCGGCGAGGTCGTCCCGCTCCGCGTACTCGAAGGCCGGGCCCGGCCCCCTGAGAAGCACGTCCTCGGGGAGGCCCTCGCGGCCGTAGTAGACGAAGCCGGTACGCAGCCGGCTCTGGCCGTACACGATGGCGTCGCCGGGGCGCTCCCGCGCCCGGATCACGCCGACCGCGCCGGGGAAGTCGTCGTAGTGGCCGTTGCGCTGCCGGTAGTCGGCCTGTGCGGGCAGCCCCAGCAGCGCGACGGCGAGGACGACGGGCGCGCAGACCAGCGCGAAGGGGACGGGGGCCAGGCGGACCGAGGCCAGGGCCACGCCTCCCGCCAGGGCCAGGGCGGGCGCCGCGACGAACACATAACGGTCCACGTACGCCGGGGTCACCAGCGCGTCGATCACGAGCAGCAGCACGGGCGGGAGGACGAGCCAGCCGCCGGCGAGGACGCCCCAGGGGACCGACCTGCGCAGCAGGATCACCACCCCCACGACGGCGAGGGCGAACAGCGGCGGCCCGGCGAGGTCGGAGCCCGCCGCGTGCTTGGGGAACTTCAGCAGCACGTCGGGCCCGTGCGGCTGGATCCAGCTGATCGCGTGGCGCTCGCCCCAGCCCACCAGGGCGAGGATCGCGAGGGGGACGCACCCCACCGCCGTCGCGGGGACGATCCTGGTCAGGAACGTACGGCGGGGCAGGACGAGCAGGGCGGCCAGGAACTGGGCCGGAAGCACCAGGACCGAGAACAGGTGCGTGCAGCCGAGCAGCGCCACCGACGCCGCGTACCAGCGGATCCGGGAGCCTGTGGGCGCCTCGGCCACCCGGTGCAGCGCCCAGGCGGAGACGACGGCAGCCGCCGCCGCGAACGCGTACGGCCGGGCGTTGGCGCCGTGGTAGGACACCGACGGCAGGACGGCGAACAGCGCCGCGGCCGGCACGCCCGCCCGAGGACCGGCCAGCCGGCGGCCGAGGTCGGCCAGGAAGCCCGCCGCCACACCGGCCGCGAGGGCCGAGGGCAGGCGCAGCCACCACTCGGCCTCCCCGAGCCATGACCAGACATGGATGAGCAGGTAGTAGGGCAGAAAGTGGCCGTCGATCTGCTGGACGAGTCCCCACAGCCCGCTCAGCGGCCGGGCCACCGCGGCGCTGTAGGTCGCCACCTCGTCGCCCGACAGCGACGCCGTGGTGCCGGAGATGGCGACACAGGTGGTCAGCAGGCCCGCGAGCAGCGGGGTCCAGCGGGGCCAGTCCTTCGCGTCCGCACCCGTCCTCCGGCCGGACGTCCGGACCGCCTCGCCCGTAACCACGCTTCCCCCAAAGAACTGATCATTTCAGGCCGCATCAAGGACATCGAACACGCACGGACGCGCGGATCGGCGGGCCGTTATCCGATCGAGTCGTTGCCCGCGACCACCCCGCGCTTCCGGACATGCCGGGCTCCACCGTACGAGATCTCAATGGGGACTCCTCGCGGAACTGCAGTGGCGTCCGTCGCCATGTTCATGCACTACGGGCGCTGGCCGGAGTTGCAGCGCTGGGTGACCGCGAGTTCCCTGGCCATGGGCGTCTCCATGGGGGCGTCGAACGGTTTCGCGGTGACGGCGCTGATCGACGCCGAGCACCCGGTGCCGCGACAGGTGTGGGCGACTCCGGCGGAGATCGCGCCCAGTCAGCGGGCCGTCTACGCCGTGACCACCTGGCACCGCGCCCCGCTGCTCCAGGGCACGGCGTTCCTCGCCCTGGCCTGGTTCTGGGCTCCCGACTTCTCGTCATCCTGGCAGCCGCCCACGATGGCGGCGATTCTCGGGGTCTTCCTGATCCTCCAGGCCCGCACCCGGCTCCGGGTCGACGGCCGGGGCGTGGAGGTGAGCCTGCCCTGGCTCGGCGGTCTGCGCCGGACCCTGCCGTACGATGCGGTGCAGTTCGCTTCGGCGCGGCCGAGAGGACCCGGGATGGGCCCCGGCGGCCTGATCGGCGGCGGTAAGGGGTGGGGATACGTGAGCGGCCGTGGTCCGGTGCTGGCCCTCCGGCTCACCGACGGCCGGGAGTTCCTGTACTCGACCCGGACCGCCGATACGGCCGCCGCGCTGGTGAACGCGTCACTCGCCTGTGTCAGGGGAGCCGCCGGGTGCTGATCGTCGTCGATCCGTCCTCCGCTCAGCCCCTGGCCGACCAGGTGGCGGCCTCGGTGCGCGCGGCGGTCGCCAGGGGCGCGGCCGCCCCCGGCGACAAACTGCCGTCGGCGCGCGCCGTCGCGGCGGCGCTCGGCATCAACCTGCACACCGTGCTACGCGGCTACCAGCAGCTTCGCGACGAGGGCTTGGTCGAGTTGCGCCGGGGTCGCGCGGCGACGATCACCGATCTCGCCGCGCAGGGCGGTCGCCTGCGCCTGCGCAAGGCCGCCGAGGAGTTCGCCGGCGCCGTGCGACACCTCGGGGCCTCCGAGGATGAGGCCCTCGACGCGGTCCGCAGGGCTCTGGCGGAGCACTGATCCGCCCCTCGCCGGGTGTGGTGCCCGTACGGGCCGGGCCGGCGAGCGGGTCAGGCCGCCTCGCCGTCCAGAGGGCGGCGGCGGAACCGGCGCAGGTTCACGACCAGGAGGACCGCGGCGGCGAGGGCCGCGGCGGCGCAGGCCGCGAGGACCGGCACACTGGGGTCGCCCTCCGCCGCCGCCCGTTCTCCGGCCGGGGGGAAGGTGATCGTCCCGCCGGTCGTACGGCTGACGCGGCCGCTGCGCAGGGTGAGCCGGAACCTCCAGGGCCCGGCGGGCAGGTCGTGGCCCAGCAGCACGGTCACCTGACCGTGGCCGCCGGGAGGCAGGGTGGTGGCGCGGGTGCTGCGGAACGGCCCGGCGCTGAGCGCGCTCGGCCCCTCCGACAGCCGCACCTCGCCCTCCAGGTCGACGGCGCGCTCCCCCGTGTTGCCGACCTCGGCCACCAGCCGCGGCTGCCCGCCGTCGGTGCGCCCGGCGGTCACCTCGCCGATCCGGAAGCTCGTCGGCGGTTCGCCGCCCGGGCCCACGTCCAGGTAGGTGCGGACGCCGATCCGGTTGACGAGCGCGACGTTGCCCGACGGGCCGGGCGAGGCCGAGGAGATCTCCGCCCAGATGACGGCGTAACGCTCGCCCTTGGAAGCCGTGGGCGGCACCGCGACGGTGGCCGTCACCGGGACGTGACCGTGCGGCGGCAGGTCCACCGCCGAGCGGTCGAGCGTGATCCATGAGGTCAGCTCGTTGCCGGTGCGCGCGGGGGCGAACGTGAAGCCCGCGTCGCCGACCCGGGCCGCAGCGGGATACACGTTCACGTGCTGCCGCTCCGACGAGGTGCTGAAGACCTCGAGACGCCGGGTGAACGTGGTGCCGGGATTCACGTGGTCGACGATGAACGCGTGCGAGCGCGGATCGTCCAGGCGGTTCTCGGGAATCTCCAGCAGCCGGATGCCGAACCTCTCCGGGCGGTGCCGGCGCGGGTCGCCGGCAGCGGCCGCCGGTGCGACGGCCGCCGCGTGCAGCACGATCGCGAACAGGCCGGAGGCGATGGCCCTGCGGGCCGGGCGGTCAGGCAACGGAGTGGTTCACCGTGCCGGTGTAGGTGCCCGCCACGGCCTGGGCGGGGACGTTGACGACGATGGTCGGGTTCCACGTGGCGGAGTTGTCGCCGGAGCCGCTCGTCTTGCTGAACGCGGTGCGCGACACGTCGAGCGACTGGGCGTCCGCGGCGGTCGCCTGTCCCGGACTGAAGTCGGCGGGGACACCGCCGGTGGTGGCCGTCGCCGGCCCGGACCAGTAGAGGACCGCGGTGTTGGGAACGGTCTCCGCTGGGGTGCCGCCGCCGGTGGTGAAGCCTCCCGCGGCGGCCGACACCGTGGCCACCCACGTCGCGGTGAGCGCCGCGCGCTGGTCGGACACCGTCACCGGGCCCAGGAGGCCGCTGATCTGGCCTCCCGGCGCACCGCTGCCGATGTTGACGGGACCGTCGGGCACGCTGATCGTCAGGCCGTCGGGGGCGTTGACGGTGAAGGTGACGGTCGTGGGGCAGGTGGTGGAGGCGGGGCACGTGCCCGCCAGAGCGGGCTGCGCCGCCGGCGTCATCGTCAACGCCGCGACCAGCGCCAGTCCTGCGGCACCCGCCGACGGCGCGGCGACACTCCTCTTGCCCATCTGCCGATCTCCTCCCTCGCTGCGATGCCCCGTCCGGGCCTCGGTCGGTGACATCCTGGCCGGTCAGAGGCGTACGACACGGTTCTTCCGCCGGCGTCTGGAGACCCTTTGTGATCAGATGACGACCGGCGGAGACGTGCCGCCCGATGTCCACGGTTGCGGCTGGTCTCGGCGTGGCGACGGCCGGACGCCGCTTCGGCGCCCTAACCTGCCGTGGGTCGTTCACGGGCGAGATCGGCCGCGTGGCGGCGGAACGACGGCAGGGCGACGAGGAAGGCCACACATGCGGCAGGTCGGTGCGGGCATGGTCGTGACGGCGACGCTGGCCGCGTCGATCGCTGCGCCGGTCGCGCTGCCCGCCTCGCTGCCCGCCGTGCCCGGCCTTGCGGCGGCGGCGCGGGCCGACACGGGAACGGCGCTGGTCCCCCTGCGGGCCGACCCGCTGACGATCACCGTGCCCGGCTCGGTGAACCTCGGCAGCGTCGCGCAGGGCGGCACGATCAGCGCGTCCATGGGCACGGTGACCGTGGCCGACTCCAGGTCGGGAATCCCTCCCTGGACGGCGACCGTGTCCGCCACGAACTTCACCACCGGCAGCGGCACGCCCACGCAGACGATCACGACGGCGAACGTCTTCTACTGGTCGGGACCGGTCACCGCGTCGTCCGGGGTGGGCACCCGCAACCCCGGTCAGCCCACCGCGGCCAGCCGGGTGGCCCTCACCTCGCCGGTCACCGCGTTCAGCGGGCGCAAGCAGGCGACGCCGATGTCGACGAGCTGGCAGCCCACCTTGGTCATCGCCATCCCGTCCAACGCGGCGGCCGGTGTCTACACCGGGACCATCACCCACTCGGTCGCCTGATCGTCCTCGGTCGATACAGGAGTTGGCGGTCTCGTGACCCGCCACGGACGCGGCGGGTCGGCGCCCGGTCAGGCAGGTCGGCCATAGTGAGGCCCGCCGGGCCGGCGGCGCGGCTTCCGATCCGGCGTCTCGTGTCGCTCCTCAGCCGAAGGGATGCCATGCCCCGCTTCTCACGACACCTCCGCCGCCCGCTCGCGGCGATGGCGCTGGCCCTGGCGACGGCCGCGCCCCTGTTCACCGGCCTGCCCGCCGGTGCCGCCGCCGGGCCGGGCGAGCGTCCGAAGCCGCCACCGCCGTGGGTGCGGATCTGCCAGAAGCTGAAGCGGATGCCGGAGCACCGGCACATGCGGTGTCCCGCCCACCGGCCGCGCCCGCTCGCCAGGTCGTCCGGCTCCGGCGACGCGGCGCGGGTTCCCACGGTCTCGGAGATGGACACCCCGACCCATACGTCCGGGCCCGTCGGCATCACCTCGGGTCCCGACGGCGCGCTGTGGTTCACCGAGAACTACGCCGGCAACATCGGGCGCGTCACCACCGGCGGCGACTTCACCGAGTTCGCCGTGCCGACGGACGACGCCGAGCCGGGGCACATCACCACCGGGCCGGACGGCGCCCTGTGGTTCACCGAGGCGACCGGCGACAAGATCGGCCGGATCACCACCTCGGGGACCATCACGGAATACGCCCTGCCCAGCGCGGGGTCCTACCCCTGGGGCATCACCGCGGGCCCCGACGGCGCCCTGTGGTTCGTCGAGACGATCGGCAACAAGATCGGCCGGATCACCACCTCGGGGACCATCACGGAATACGCCCTGCCGACCGCCGACGCCTATCCGATGCGGATCACGGCCGGTCCCGACGGCAACCTGTGGTTCACCGAATCGTTCGCCGGCAAGATCGGCCAGATCACCCCGGACGGGGACATCACCGAGTTCGCCATCCCCTCCTCGGGGGCGACGCCCATAGGGATCACCACCGGGCCGGACGGCGACCTGTGGTACGCCGACGCCAACGGGAAGGTCGGCTCCGTCACCACGGACGGCGACTTCACCGAGTACTCAGTGGACGATTCCAACGCCTTCCCCTGGGGCATCACCAGCGGCTCCGACGGCAGGCTGTGGGTGACCGAGCAACTCGGCAACGCGGCGGCCAGCGTCACCACCTCGGGAATCATCATCGAGTACAACATGCCGACCAGTCTCGCCGGACCCTTCGACATCACCAGCGGGCCCGACGACAACGTCTGGCTCACCGAGAACTACGTCGACCAGATCGCGAAGGTCGCCCTCTAGCTCGACCGATGCGGCAGCGGGCACTCCCGGGCAGAGCATCCGGGAGTGCCTTCGACGTCAGGCGAAGCCGCCGCCCTCGGTCTCAGGGCGTGTCGTCGCCCTCGACCCGCATCACGCTCGCGACCGCGCGGACGATGTTCAGGTCGCGCAGGTCCTTGATCGTGCCCGACAGGGCGGCGTCGCTGGCCCGGTGGGTCACCAGCACGAGCTGGGCGTCGTCGCCGCGGCCCTCCTGCCGCACCGTCTGGATCGACACATCGTGGCCGGCGAAGATCTCGGCCACCCGGGCGAGCACACCGGGCTTGTCCGCGACGTCCAGCGACACGTGGTAGCGGGTGACGCTGTCGCCCATCGGGTGGACCTTGAGGTCGGCGTACGTCGACTCCTCCGGCCCGCGGGTGCCGGCGATGCGGTTGCGCGCCACGGCGACGATGTCGCCCAGCACGGCGCTGGCGGTGGGCGCGCCGCCAGCGCCCGCGCCGTAAAACATCAGCCGCCCGGCCGACTCCGCCTCCACGAAGACGGCGTTGTACGCCTCGCGCACACCGGCCAGGGGGTGCGACCTCGGGATCATGGCGGGGTGCACCCGGACGCCGACCGACCGGCCGTCGTCGGAGCGGGCGCAGATGGCCAGCAGCTTGATGACGTACCCCATGCCCTTGGCCGAGGCCACGTCGGCCGCGGTGATCTCCGTGATGCCCTCGCGGTGCACGTCGGCGGCCGTCACCCGGCTGTGGAAGGCGATGCCGGCCAGGATCGCCGCCTTGGCGGCGGCGTCGAAGCCCTCGACGTCGGCCGTGGGGTCGGCCTCGGCGTATCCGAGCGCCTGGGCCTCCTCCAGGGCGTCGTTGAACGAGGCGCCGGTGGAGTCCATCTTGTCGAGGATGTAGTTGGTGGTGCCGTTGACGATGCCCAGCACACGGCGCACCCGGTCGCCGGCCAGCGACTCGCGCAGCGGGCGCAGCAGCGGGATCGCCCCGGCGACGCTCGCCTCGAAGTACAGATCGGCGCCGTTCTCGCGGGCGGCCCGGTGGATCGTGGCGCCGTCCTCGGCCAGCAGCGCCTTGTTGGCGCTCACCACGGACTTGCCGTGCGCCATCGCGGCGAGGATCAGCGACCTGGCCGGCTCGATGCCGCCGATCACCTCGACGACGATGTCCACGTCGTCGCGGGTGACCAGGGCCTCCGCGTCGGTCGTGAGCAGGGCGGGGTCCACGTCGGTGTCCCGCTTGCGGCCCATTCTGCGTACGGCGACGCCGGCCAGCTCAAGCGGGGCGCCGACGCGGGCGGCCAGGTCGCCGGCCTGTTCGTGGAGCAAACGCACGACCTGCGACCCGACGACGCCGCAGCCCAGCAGCGCGACCCTGAGCGCCGGTTTGGCTTTACTCACGACCCCTCCTCGCTTCGCCGCCGGACTGTCCGGGACGGCCTGTCACAGCTGCCCCCTGAGCAGGTCGTCCTCGGTCTCTCTGCGGATGATGACCCGCGCCTGGCCGTTGGACACCGCGACGACGGCGGGCTTGGGCAGATAGTTGTAGTTGTTGGCCAGCGACCGGCAGTAGGCCCCGGTGCCGGCGACGGCGATCAGGTCGCCGGGGGCAAGGTCGCCCGGCAGGTACAGGTCGCGCACGACCATGTCGCCGCTCTCGCAGTGCTTGCCGACCAGGCGCGACAGCATCGGCGCCGCCTGGCTCACGCGGGAGGCGAGCACGGCCGTGTACTCGGCGCCGTACAGGGCCGTGCGGATGTTGTCGCTCATGCCGCCGTCGACGCTCACGTAGGTGCGCAGGCCCTCCACGTCCTTGACCGTACCGGCCTCGTACAGGGTCACGCCGGACACTCCGGCGATCGACCTGCCCGGCTCGACCGTGAGGCGCGGCACCGGCAGCCCGGCCGACTCGCACACCTTCGTGACGATCTCCCGCAGGCCGTCCGCGATGACCTTGACGTCCAGGGAGTCGTCGCCCACGACGTACGGGATGCCGTATCCGCCGCCGAGGTCCAGCTCGGGGAGCACCACGTCGTGCTCCTCCTTGATCTCGACCAGCAGGCGGGCCAGGCGGCGGGCCGCGACCTCGAAACCGCCGGTGTCGGTGATCTGCGACCCGATGTGGGAGTGCAGGCCAACCAGTTCGAGCTGCGGCAGCGCGAGGATGCGCCGCACCGCCTCGGCGGCGGCGCCGCTGCTCAGCGACAGGCCGAACTTCTGGTCGTCGTGAGCGGTCGCGATGAACTCGTGGGTGTGCGCCTCGACGCCCACGGTCACCCGGATCATCACCTTCGGCCGCACGCCGTGCTCGTCGGCGAGGAAGCCGAGGCGGGCGATCTCCTCGTACGAGTCGACCACGATGTGGCCCACGCCGGCCTGGACGGCCTTCTCCAGCTCGGCGAGCGACTTGTTGTTGCCGTGCATCGTGATCCGCTCGGGCGGGAAGCCCACGCTGAGCGCCACGGCGAGCTCGCCGGCGCTGCACACGTCGAGGCCGAGGCCCTCCTGGTCGATCCAGCGGGCGACCTCGCGGCACAGGAACGCCTTGGCGGCGTAGTGGACCTCGCCGTCGTGGAAGGCGGACCGGTACTCGCGGCAGCGTGAGCGGAAGTCCTCCTCGTCGATGACGTACAGAGGCGTGCCGAACTCCTTCGCCAGGTCGCGCACGTCGATTCCGCCGATCGTGACGGCGCCGTCGGCCCGGCCGGACGTTCGCGGCCAGATGGCCGGTTCGAGCGCGTTGAGGTCGGCGGGCACGTGATGCGGACGCTCCTCGGGCAGTCCGGCGGTCACGGCGACGATCGTTGAGGCGGCGTGCAGGTCGCCGGCGGGGTGGGCGAATCGACTCACCCGAACGAGGCTAGCCGACCCGGCGATTCACTCGCGCCCGCTGTTCATCCTGCGAGACGGCCTCGGCGGAAGATATCCACATCCGCAGGTCATAGGCGACAGCACTTTCAGCCAACCGCTGGTTTTGTTCAGATTTTGCCGGGCGGGGCGACGCCGAGCTCCGCCAGTCCCTCTCCGAGAACCCGGCGCACCGCCTCCCCCATCCGCACCCGGGCCGCGTGGACCTCCGTCGGCGCCTCGTCGCCCCTGGGGATCGGGGACGCGCGCTCGACGGCGGTGTGGTAGACCTCGGCCAGCCGTTCGAGGTACGCCGCCCATCCCGGATCGCGGCTGTCCCTCCTGCTCGGCAGTTCGGCCAGGACCCGCAGCACGGCCCGGTCGAACGGGCCGTCGAGGAGTTCGGGCCGTGCCGCCGCACCGGCCGGCACGCCGAGGTCGCGCGCCCACCGCTGTACCGCCCCCGCCCGCACGTACGCGTACCGCACGGCGAAGCCCGGGTTGTCCCACGTGCGGGGAAAGTCGGGCCACGGCGCCGCGGAGCCCGCCTCGGGGCCAGTCTCCGGGCCAGTGTCCGGCGGGGACACGGCGGGCGGGGCGGTGAGGATGTCGTGGACGATCTCTCCCGGCGTGGCGATCCCGATGACCAGGAAACCGTTGGGCCGCACGTCCACGTGCCGCACCCCCGGCACCGCGCGCAGCCGTGCGGCCAGCCGCTCCGCCGCCTCGGCCGCGGGTTCGGCCTTCCCCCGCAGCGCCGCGGTGGAGACGAACCGCGCCTCCCGCTCCCACGACCCCTGCGGCACCGGCGGCGCGCCGAGGACGCCGCGGAGCGCCTCCATGATCATGGCGCGGCCGGGCCGTCCTCGGGCGCGGCGGTCAGCGTGAGGCACCCGGGGATCGCGGCGAACGCCTCGCGCGGGCACGCGGCCGGATCCGCGGACGTGGGCTCGCCCGGCCTGGACGTCCTGGAGTCGAGAGCGCCGTGCCAGGCCGCGACGAGCAGGTCGAGCACGAGCCTCGTCCGCAGGCCGTCCACGCCACCCAGGTCGAGACGGCGGCGCAGGATCGCGAGCGCCTCACGGGTGGTGCGGTCGCAGAGGTGCAGGCCGTAGGCCCCCATCGAGGGAGTGCGCGCGACCAGCCGCTCGGGGAGCTCGTCGGCCGGGACGGCTGTGGTGGTCATCGCGGCCAGTCTAGCTCCGGCCCGAGACGCGCCTTGATCGCATATGCCACTGGGTGACATGGTGAGCCCCGCCGCGGGACCCCCGTGGTAGCGCTCCTCATCGGCCGCCGCCTCCACGGCAAGGCCGTGCTCGACCTCGGCCCCGCGGTCTGAAGCCTCGGCCCCGTGGCCTAAAGCAGGGCGAGGGGCTCGGCCGGGACGTATCCCTCCATGCGCGCCGAGCCGAGCAGCGAGCCCTCCGCCGAGTCGCGGACACAGACGTAGGAGTACCGGTCGGCCGAGTAGACCCGCACCCCGTCCGTACGGCACTGCCGCATCAGGACCTCGCCCCACTCCTCGGAGACGTCGGCGAAGCCGAGGTCGGTGAGGATCTGGCGGCGGGCCAGCACGGTGCCGCCGGCCACCTCGGGCAGGAACCGGTGCTCGGCCCCCGGCTGGCGCAGCAGGGTCGCGCCGGTCTCCGGCAGGTGGGCGTAGAACGACGCCTTCCCCAGCACCTCGGCGTCGGTGGAGGCGAAGTGCCGCACGAGGTCGGCCAGGTAGTGCTCGCCGTACAGGTCCCTGGCGTCGAGCACGGCCACGTAGTCGCCGTCGGCGAGCCTGATCGCGCGGTCGAGGGCGGCGCCCCGGGTGACCGGCTCCTGCGTGGCGCGGACCACGACGTCGAGGTCCGGGCACGCCTGGCGGACCGTCTTGTCCACCAGGCCCGCGTCCAGGCCGTCCGACACGATCACGATCTGGCCGGGCCGTTCGACCTGGCGGGTGACCTGGGCGAGCAGGCGGTCCAGCTCCGCCGGGTCCGAGACGGCGGTGATCGCCGTGATCACGCCGCTGTTCCGCACGCTCGGCACGCCGAGGGTGTCGAGGACCGGGTCGAGCAGCGGGGTGACGCTGGTGCGGGCCCGCCAGGCGAGATGGGCCTCCCTGGCCAGCCGTCCGGCGTCGGCCATGAGGATCTCGGCCGCCGCGAGGATCTCCTCGCCCTTGGCCCCGGCCCGCACCTGGAGCACCGGGGTGCCGCAGGCCGCGACCTCCCCTATCACCCTCGGCTCGGCGTCGGCGCCCGCGATCACCAGGGCCGGCTGCCGGTAGGCCGTCAGCACGTCGTCGTACGCCGTCGTGTCGTCGTCCTGCCCCGCCAGCGGCTGCCAGGCCGCGCCGCCGGACGGAGGGGTGACCGTGCCGAGGGTGACGATCTCCCCGGTCCTTCCGCCCTCGGCGGGGATGGGGTTGTGCACGCGGGGCTGGATCGCGTGCGGGAGCACGCCGACCCGGTCGTGCCGCAGCGCCGAGCGCCACTCGCGGGCCCGGGCCTCGGTGGTGGCCAGCACGTACTCGAAGTGCTCGGCCGCCGGAAACGCCCGCGACACCGCGCCGCCGGAGTGCCAGAAGACCGTCTTGACCCCCCGCTTGTGGCAGGCCGCCACCAGGTCGCGCAGCGCCCGCGTCTCCCCGGCCAGCGCCTCCAGCCAGCGTCCGCCGTTGCCCTGCCGGGGGCCGGGCCGTACGGACTCGACGAACAGCACGTGCGGCCGCTGCTGGTCGAGCATGGCCTCCCAGTTGTCCGGGCCGAAGTTGGTCACCAGCCGCCACTCGTACCGCAGCAGCGCCTCGGTCTGCCGGTCCACGATCGCGGCGACCGTCATGTACGGCCGGGCCGTCGGGCCCTTGGGGACCACGAACGACTCGGCGAGCGGCGCGGAGACCTGCGGGGCCTTGGGCTCGGGCGCGGCGGGGGCCGCCTTCACCTCGGGGACGGCGGGGATCTCGGGCTTGAAGTCCGAGCGCTTGGGCGCGGGGCGCTTCCTGATCGGCGCCTTGAGGGTCCTGGCCACCGAGCCGGGGTTCTTGCTGTGGATCGCGTCGCCGAGTTTGCTCCACCGGCTCTCCTGGAGCGAGGCGAGCTTCCAGTTGGCGACCTCGGTCTGGTACTTCTGCTCCGCGAGCTGCTTGGCGAGCTGCGCGTTCTGCCGCTCGACCGTCTTCAGCCGCGCCTCGGCCTCACGCATCTTCGTCAGCGCCTCGGCCTCCGAGCGCGCCACCTCCTCCAGCCGCCGCTGGTAGTCGCTGATCAGCCGGGCGAGCTCCGCCGCGCCGGAGGCCCGCTCCACCGCCTCCGCCAGCGCCTGCCGCAGCGCCGCCGGGTCGCTCCGCTCGGGCTGTCCGGCTGCCGGCTCGCTTACCTCGCTCATAGGGGGTGACTCCGCGGTAGACCTTCAGGACCAGAGTCACAATATTCGCAGAACGTCCTGATCGCTCTCAGGCAGAGCCGAGACCTCCTCCACCTCGTCCGCCACATCCCCCGGCGACCGACACCCCGGCCGCTCCGTGACCAGCTCGCCACGAGATCGGCGACCGAGTCGCCGCCGATCATGCGACCGTTGCCCTGCAGAGGCAGCTTTACCTGGAATTTCGATCCGATTCACGATCCGGGAGACACGACACTTGCCTTCCTTATAACGTCCGTGTTATGAGTCGGGGGAAAGGCGGAGTTGGAACCCGAGATCGACGAGTGGTTCGACTCGCTCAGTCAGGACGACCAGGAGACTGCCGTCTTCTATGTCGATCTGCTGGCCGAGCGCGGCGTGCTTCTCGACGAGCCGTACACCCGGCAGCTATGCGGCAAGCTTCGGGAACTGCGATTCCACCTCTCTCGAGACGCGGTCCGCATCACCTACTGGATCGCGCCGGGAAGACGCATCATTCTGCTCACGGTCTTCCGCAAGCAGCGGATGCGGGAAACGGCCGAGATCGAGCGAGCTGTGCGGGCAATGCGGCGATGTATCGCGGAGGCGCACACGGCGGACGAGGAGTGATCGACGTGGACGAGCGTAGGGCATGGTCGGACAAACGCGCCGAGATCATGAATCGTCCTGGTGCCGGAGCCGCTTACGAGGCCGCTCGCCTCCGCTTCGAACTCGGCGACGCGGTGCGGCGACGTCGCGAGGAACTCGGCCTGACACAGACGGAGCTGGCCGAACGCGCGGGTCTCAAGCAACCTGCGGTCGCCCGCTTCGAAGCCGGCGGCACCATGCCCACCCTTCCCATGCTGGAACGCCTCGCCGAAGCCCTCGAGGTCCGGCTCAGTGTTCAATTCCAGCCCCTCCAGGAGGCAAGTTAGCCCGCCCCCCACCTACTGGGCGCCAACGCTCGGACCTTCGAATGCGAGAGACGCGTACGGGTCATGTGGAGGCGGGGCCCGGAGCAGGACCGCACCCCGGTGGCGGACGACGCGGAGGCGCGGGGGTCCGTAGACTCGGCTGCGGTTCAAGGGAGGGCAAACCGTGCGCAAGGGTGAGTGGCCGCGATTCCAGGCCAGACCGTACGTCTGCGGGGCCGTCGGGCCCTTCGAGCAGGCAACGCTCGACCTGCTGGCACGGTCGGGGCCGGCCGTCCAGGCCGTGCACGCCGCTCCGGAGGCCGCGCTGCTCGCGTCGGCCGCCCTGGCACCGTACGCCACGGGAGCCCGGACGACCGCGCACGCGTGGGGCGGCCGGCGGCCGGAGACCGGGGGCGAGCCCCGGGCGAACGCGTGGCTGCGCGTCGCGGAGACGTACGAAACCCCGGGCCTGGTGGACGAGCCCGACGCGGTGAGCCTGCACACGGGCGGTCTCGGCCTGGTCGACGTCTACTACCTCCAGGACGGCGACGCCGTCTACTTCTCCTCGCTGATCGAGCCGCTCCTCGCGCTGGCCCGGCGGCCCTACGAGGTGAACTGGGAGGCGTGGGCGGCGATCCTCACGCTGACCTACCCGCTGCTTGAGGACACGCCCTACCGCCAGATCCGGCGCCTGCCCGGCGCGACCGCGCTGACCTGGTCGCGGCGCGAGCGCAGGCTGCGGGCCGACCGGCGGGCCCCGCGCTGGGTGCGGGAGGAGCCGGTGGACCGGGGCGTGACGGGCGGCGACCTGGTCGCGCTGCTGCACGACGCGCTCAAGCCGTACGAGCGGGTGCTGGTGCCGGTGAGCGGCGGGTATGACTCGCGGCTGCTGGCCAGCGTGGCGGTGGACAGGAAGATGGACGTCGAGTCGTGGACCACCAGCCCCGACGACGGGCTGGACAACGACATCGACTTCGCCCGCTACATCACCCGCGAGCTGGGCATCCCCCACCGGATCATGCCGCAGGACCCGGCCGCCTACCCACAGGAGGCGCTGTGGGCGGCCCGGCGCCTGGAGTTCCTCACCAGCCACCACGCGTGGTACTCCCCCTTCGCCCGCGAGGTGCACGGCGCCGGCCGGGCGCTGGTGGACGGCCTGGCGGGCGGCCCGCTGATGAAGAACTTCCTGATCACGGCGGACGCCGTGGGCGCGGGGACGGGCGCGTCCCGCCGCGAGGCGCTGCTGAAGGCGCTGGCGACCGGCGACGCCCACATCCCCGTGCTCGGCGAGGCCGCCGCCGCATGGATGGACGACCGGGTCCGTACGGCGTTCACCCGGGCGACCTCGATGCTGCACGGGCACCGGGCCGAGCTGCCGTTGAGCGTGCTCCACACCCGGACCGTGCGGGGCATCGCCCGGTCGCCGGTCAACCTCGTCGGCCCCGAGGCGACCCCGGTCTTCCCGTTCCTGCACCCGGAGTTCTTCGACGCGGCGCTGTCTGTGCCGGTCGCCCGCAAGGAGGGCGGCAAGTTCTACCGGGAGGTCCTCCGGGCCGCCAACCCCCGCGTGGCGGCGCTGCCCTCGACCAACACCCCGCTGCTGCCGAACCGCCGGGTGCCGTTGCGCTCGAACGGGCCGGTCGCCCGCGAGTGGAACCATCGGATGCTGGTCAAGGCCGCGGGGATCCCCGGGCTGATGTCGCCCCAGATGCTCGACGCGATCGCCGGCGGGCCGGACGCGCTGACCGCCTTCGGGTCGTGGAACTCGCGGTTCTGGCTGCGCGCCCTGGCGGCGTTCGGGGCCTGGCTGGCCGACTACGAGGACGTGCTCGGCGACCTCACCCCGCCCTGGCCTGCGCAGTCGGGAGGGTAGCCCCCGCACAGTCCTGGGGCGCGTGTGTGCGGTAGCAGTCCGTGATCACCTGAAAACAGGTAAAAACTGCATGTCAGACCGGCGTCAGCCTTTTCGGTCAGGCCACTTCTAGTGGTAGTTTTGGTCAAATAGAGCCAAACATCGTGGCGAGAGCTTCAAAGCTCGGGTGTGACCTGACAACACGCTCCTTCTTTCCTCAAGCGAGAACCAGATGAACGCTGCTGCGCCCTGCCCTGACCCGGTTCCCGGGTCGTTCGGCGCCACCACCGGCGATCTCCCGGAGATCACCGATTTCACCTCCCAGGACCCACGCTGGTACAAGCGCGCGGTCTTCTACGAGGTACTGGTCCGCGGCTTCAAGGATTCCAACGGCGACGGCACCGGCGACCTGCGCGGGCTGATCGAGAAGCTCGACTACCTCAACTGGCTCGGGGTCGACTGCCTCTGGCTGCTGCCGCTCTACGAGTCCCCGCTCAAGGACGGCGGCTACGACATCTCCGACTACCTCAAGATCCTTCCGGAGTTCGGCGACCTCGGCGACTTCGTGAAGCTGATCGAGGCCGCGCACGAGCGCGGCCTGCGGGTCATCACCGACCTGGTCATGAACCACACCAGCGACCAGCACCCGTGGTTCCAGGCGTCCCGCACCGACCCGGACGGTCCGTACGGAGACTTCTACGTCTGGTCGGACGACCCGGACAAATACTCGGGCGTTCCCATCGTCTTCGTGGGCTCCGAGGAGTCGAACTGGACGTACGACCCGGTGCGCAAGCAGTACTACTGGCACCGGTTCTTCCACCACCAGCCCGACCTGAACTACGACAACCCGGCCGTCCAGGACGCGATGATGGAGGTCATCCGCTTCTGGCTCGACCTGGGCGTCGACGGCTTCCGGCTGGACGCGGTGCCCTACCTGTTCGAGCGCGAGGGCACCTCCTGCGCCGGGCTGCCGGAGACGCACGACTACCTCAAGAGGATCCGCGCCGAGGTGGACCGGATCTACCCCGACCGGGTGCTGCTCGCCGAGGCCAACGGCTGGCCCGAGGACGTGGTCGAGTACTTCGGCGACCCCACCGTGGGCGGCGACGAGTGCCACATGGCCTTCCACTTCCCGCTGATGCCGCGCATCTTCATGGCCGTGCGCCGACAGAGCCGCGAGCCGATCTCCGAGATCATGTCGCGCACCCCGAAGCTGCCGGAAAGCGCCCAGTGGGGCATCTTCCTCCGCAACCACGACGAGCTGACGCTCGAGACGGTGACCGAGGAAGAGCGCGACTACATGCACGCCGAGTACGCCAAGGACCCGCGCATGCGCGCCTACCTCGGCATCCGGCGGCGCCTGGCCCCCCTGCTGGAGAACGACAGGGACCAGATCGAGCTGTTCACCGCGCTGCTGCTCAGCATGCCGGGCTCGCCGGTCATGTACTACGGCGACGAGATCGGCATGGGCGACAACATCTGGCTGGAGGACCGCGACGCGGTCCGCACGCCGATGCAGTGGACCCCGGACCGCAACGCCGGGTTCTCCGAGGCCGACCCCGGCCGGCTCTACCTGCCGGTGGTCATGGACCCGGTGTACGGCTACCAGTCGGTCAACGTCGAGGCCCAGACCAAGAGCGAGTCGTCGCTGCTGCACTTCACCCGGCGGATGCTGCAGATCAGGCGCGAGCACGCGATCTTCGGCACCGGCGACTACACCGAGCTGTGGTCGCCGAACCCCAGTGTGCTGACCTTCCTGCGGGAGGAGGGCGACGACGTGGTCCTGTGCGTCAACAACCTGTCGCGCTTCGCCCAGCCGGTCGAGCTCGATCTGCGGCGCTTCGCCGGGGTCACCCCGGTCGAGTGCCGGGGCGGCGTCTCCTTCCCGACGGTCGGCGACCTGCCCTACCTGCTCACGCTGCCGGGCTACGGCTTCTACTGGCTGTCCCTGCGCAGGTCCCCGGACACCTGAGGGGCCGCACGCCTCAGCGGGCGGTGACGGGCACCCGCGCCCGTGCCGCCCGCCTGGCGGGGATCAGCGCCACCAGCAACGCCGCGCCGATCGCGATCAGGAGGGTCGCGGCGAGCATGCCGGGCGTCGGGGCCCGGCCGATGCCGGCGCCGACGCCGCTGCCGCGGCCCTCCAGGTCGATCAGCCACCGCGACCAGGACGCCCCCGCCGCGGCCCCCAGCACGACCCCCACCGCCGCGGGCAGGCCGGTGGCGGTGACCAGCGTGGCCGTCACCTGACGGGGAGTCAGGCCCATCGCCTTGAGCACGGCCAGGTCGAAGACGTGGTCGCGCAGTCCGAGCGCGCTGGCCGTCAGCAGGCTGGCCAGCCCGATCAGGGCCAGCACGGCGACCAGCGCGACGATGATCACGCGGATGACCGCGAGCCGGTCGGCCGGGTTCACCGCCTGGGCCACCTCCAGCCCCTGCCCCTGCAGGCGGGCCCGCACCTGGGCCGCGTCGGCGCCGGGCCGCAGCACCAGGGCGTAGAACTGGGGCGGCAGCGCGTCCTTGGCCGCCAGGCTGTCCACCCCGAACGACAGCACCTCGCCGTCCTGCTCGGGCTCGACCACCCGGCCCACGATCCGCACGATCAGCGGGGTGCCCCCGATCGTCATGCGGACCCGGTCGCCGATCCGTACGCCGAGGAGGTCGAGCAGGCCCTGCCCGGCGACCGCCTCGCCCCGGTCGGCGAACATCCGGCCCTCGACGACCGGGAAGGGGTACGGGTCGGAGGACAGGCCGAGCGCCCTGGTCCGCACGGTCCTGGTCTGCCAGGGGACGAGCGCGTCGAGTTCGGCGCCCGGGTAGGCCGCGACCACGTCCTGATCGGCCATCGCGCGCTGGCGCGCCTCCTCGGCGGTCAGCTCGCCCGGCCGGACGGTCAGGGCCGCCGCCTGGCCCACGCTCTCCGGGTGGCGGATGAAGTCGTCCAGGGTCGTCCAGCAGCCGAGCCCTATCGTGATCATCATCATCGGGATGGCGACGCCGCACACCGTGAGCGCGGCGGGCGTCCTGCGGGTGAAGGCGTCCCTGGCGCCGAGGACGAGAGCGGGCGGCAGCCGTACGAGCAGGGCGACCCGGGCCAGCCGCGACAGGTGCCCGCGCGGCGGCGCCGCCGGGGCGGCCGGGATCGGCGGGGTGCGCCCGCCGCGCCAGGCCGGGATCAGCACCGCGATCAGCACCGTCAGCGACGTCCCCACGATGATCGCGGCGAGCGGGCCGGCCGACAGCGGCACGACGACCGTCTCCCCCATGGCGTACGCCGTGATCAGCCGGGCGACGACCGCGCCGGCGGCGATGCCGAGCAACCCGAGCGTGCCGTGCTCGGTGACGAGCATCCGGACCACCTGGCCCCGGGTGAAGCCGAGCGACTTGAGCGTGGCGATGTCGCGCAACTGCATCAGCACCCGGCCTCCGGCGGCGTTGGCGAGCGCCAGCGCGGCGGCGGCCAGGCCCGCGCCGCCGAACAGCGCGAGCAGCAGGCCGAGCAGCCGGTTGTCCAGCTCCATGGAGGCCCGCACCTCGCGCCAGGTCGTCACCCGCTGCACCTGGTTGCGCATCGTGAAGACGGCCCGCTGGACGACGAGATCGGTGGTGGCGGGATCGGCGAGGCGCAGCCCGGTCACGGTCTCGGTGCGGCCGGGCGCGGGCTCGACCACGTTCAGCGTCTGCCCGAGCGTCCAGGCCAGGCCCGGGGTCCACTCCGGATAGAACCCCTGGTCGCCGCTTTCCGCCAGCCCGGCGACGGTCAGCGCGTGGGTCGCGCCGTTCAGTCCGGTGACGGTGAACGGGCTGCCCGGCCGCAGGCCGAGAGCGCGGGCGAACGACCGTTCGACGACCACGCCGTTCGGGGTGCGCACGTCGAGCCAGCGGCCCTCACGCAGGAGTGGGCGGGCCACGGCGGGGAAGGCCGCCGGCGTCTCCTGCAGGGTGATCGGCACCCGCCGGCCGCGGGTGACCAGCGTGGCGGGCGCGCTGTGGTAGGGCCCGGCGACGTCGGTCACGCCGTTCAGGCGGCGCAGCGCGGACACGTCGGGGACGTCCTTGCTGTGGATCCAGATGTGCGCGCCGTTGCTGCGCTCGAACAGGCCGCGCCAGGGGTTGGTGCCGTCCTCCAGCAACGTGGCCGCGATGATCAGGGCGGTGACGATCCCCGCCACCGCGAGGACCGTGAGCGCGGCCTGGCCCCGGCGCGCCCGCAGGTCCGCGCGGATCCACCGCAGCTCCGCGGTCCTCGTCGTGATCAAGCGGCCCCCTCGTGCCGGTCCGGGCTCTGCGAACTCTTCGGGCGTGTGGCCGGGGGAGCATGGTGGCCGGACGATCTCAACTGCGCAGCTCCACGACGTCTCCGGCCGCTCCCAAGGGGCGCCGGCGCGACTTCGGGATCGCGCCGTCGTCGACGATCTGGCCGTCCAGCAGGCTGACGACGCGGTCGGCCATGCTCGCCACTCGTGCGTCGTGGGTGACCAGCACGATCGTCTGGCCCTGCCCGTGCACCTTGCCGAGCAGGCGCAGCACGTCGCGGGTGTTGCGGCTGTCGAGGTTGCCGGTCGGCTCGTCGGCCAGCAGCAGCCGAGGCTGGTTCGCGAGCGCGCGGGCCAGCGCGACCCGCTGCTGCTCGCCCCCGCTGAGCTGCGCGGGGGACGCCTCGGCGCGGTCGGCCAGGCCGAGCTCGCCGAGGAGATAGTCGCGCCGTTCCTTGGCCTGCCGGGGCGAGACGCCGCCCAGCAGCGCGGGAAGCTCGACATTGTCGGCCACGGTCATGTTGGCGACCAGGTTGAAGAACTGGAAGACGAAGCCGATCTTCTCCCGGCGGAGCACCGCCCACCCGCTCTCGGAGAGCGTGTCCGCCCGCCTGCCGTCCAGCCAGATCTCGCCGCTGGTGCGCGTGTCCAGGCCGCCGAGCATGTGGACGAGCGTGGATTTGCCCGACCCGGACGGGCCCATGATGGCGACGAACTCCCCCGCCTCGACGGTCAGGTCGACCCCGCGTACGGCGGGCACGGGCAGCCCGCCGGTCTGGTAGATCTTCACCACGTTGACGGCCCGTACGACGGGAGCGTCGGCGGTCATGGCAGGTCCTCCTGGCAGCGTTCGAGCCAGTCGAGGTCGGCCTGCAGGTGGAGCATGGCTCCCTCGATGAGCAGCAGCGCGACGCGATTGGCCGGGTCGGTGCGCTCGGCCAGCTCGCGGAGGTCTCTCATGAGCGCAAGGTAGTGCCGTCGCTGCCGGTTCACCAAGGCCATGCGATCGGACAGCCCGGTCATCGGAGCCAGCACGAGCTTCATGAAGAACTCGTCACGCACCCGGGGACCCTCGGTGGGCTCCTCGACCCAGGTCTCCAGCGCCTCCCGGCCGGCGGCGGTGATGTAGTAGACCTTCTTGTTCGGCCGGTTGGCCTGCTCGACGTCGACCGACCGGACGTACCCGTCCTTCTCCAGCCGGCCCAGGGTCACGTAGATCTGGCCGATGTTGGGCGACGGGTAGGCCCCACCGAAGATCGTTTCGAGTGCCTGTTTCAGCTCGTATCCGTGGGCAGGTTCCTTCGCAAGGAGCGCCAGCAGCGACTGCCGCACGCGCCCACCCCCAAGCCGTATCGAGCAGTTATCGGAGCGTTACGAGCTCATCCGTTGACGCTCACATTATCGCTATGCATAACATGCATGCACCTACCTAACACGTATGTAACCGGCTTTTCATACGGAGGCCACATGGTTCGCCGAGCCCTCGCCGTTCTGGCCACCTTCCTGGTGGCCGGGTGCGCCGGGCTCGCCGACACCGGCACCGAGTCCGCTGTGGGCAGCGACGGCACCGGGCCGATCACTCTGGCGATCGGCAGGGACACCACCGCGTATCTCCGCCCACTGCTGGACCGGTGGAACCAGGCGCACCCGGACGAGCCGGTGTCGCTGCTCGAACTGCCCGAGGCGGCCGACGAGCAGCGCGCCCAGATGGTGGCCAACCTGCAGGCGCACAACGCCGTCTACGACGTGCTCGCGCTCGACGTGATCTGGACGGCGGAGTTCGCCGACGCCGGCTGGATCGTGCCGCTCGACCGTAGCCTGTTCCCCCTGGACAAGCTGCTCAAGGGCGTCGCGGACACCGCCATCTACCGCGACAGGCTGTGGGCCGCGCCGTACACCAGCAACGCCGGCCTGCTCTACTACCGGTCGGACATCCTGAAGAAAGAGCACCTGAAGCCGCCCAAGACCTGGGCGGAGCTGCGCGAACAGGCCTCCCGCCTGAGCGCGAAGTATCACATCGGAGGATATGCCGGGCAGTTCCTGCCGTACGAGGGACTGACCGTCAACTTCGCCGAAGCCGTCCAGTCGGCGGGCGGGTCGATCCTCGGCCCGGACGCCCGCACGGTCACGATGGACCTCGGCAGCGCGCGGGCCGCGCTCGACTTCCTCGTCGGCGGCGTCAAGGAGGGGTGGATCCCCCGCGAGGCGCTGACGTACAAGGAGGAGGAGTCCCGGCTCGCCTTCCAGGAGGGGCGACTGCTGTTCGCCCGCAACTGGCCCCACGCGTACGGACCGGCCGCCCACTCGAAACTGGCCGGGAAGTTCTCGGTCGCCCGGCTGCCCGGCCTGAACGGGCCCGGATCCAGCTCGCTGGGCGGCTACAACCTCGCCGTCAGCGCCTTCTCGAAGCGGCAGAAGTCGGCACTCGACTTCATCCGCTACTTCACCGGCCTCGACAACGAGCGGCTCGTGCTCACCGAGGGCTCGTTCCCGCCGGTGTGGGCGGAGCTGTACGACGACCCGGAGCTCATCGAGCGGTTCCCCTACCTGCCCGCGCTCAAGGAGGCGATCGTCTCGGCCCGGCCCAGGCCGGTCACCGCCGACTACAACCAGGTCAGCCTGCTGATCTCCAGCGCCGTCTCCGGCGCGCTCACTCTCGCCAAACCCGTAGACGAGACCGTCGCCGACCTGAAACAGGGGCTCGGCGAGGTCATCCAGTTCGGAGGATAGATATGCGGAAACTCCCCCCCATCATGGTCGCGTGCCTCGCTCTCGCCGCCGCCGCCGCGTGCGGCAGCGACACCGGCGGCCAGCCTGCGGCCTCGGGCAGCGCCCCGGCCGCCGGCGGCGGCGCCGCCAAGCCCTTGGAGGGTATGAAGGTCGAGGTCGCCGCGAAGTGGACCGGCGACGAGCAGGCCAACTTCGAGAAGGTGCTCAAGGCGTTCGAGGAGAAGACCGGCGCCAAGGTCACCTACGCCTCCACCGGTGAGGACACCGGCGCCTACCTCGGCCCCCGCATCCAGGGCGGCAACCCTCCGGACGTCGCGATCCTGCCGCAGCCGGGCCTGGTGCAGCAGTACGCCGACGAGAACGCGCTCAAGCCGCTGTCCGCCGAGGTGCAGGCGCAGATCGACCAGAACTACACGCCGTACTGGAAGGAGCTCGGCTCCGCCAAGGGCCAGGTGTACGGCGTGCTCGTCAAGGCGGCGCACAAGTCGCTCGTCTGGTATCGCCAGTCGGCCTACGACGACGCCGGCGCCCAGCCCGCGTCCAGCTGGGACGACCTGATCAAGAACGCCCAGACGCTGTCCGACTCCGGCGTCTCGCCGTTCGCGCTGTGCGCCGCCTCCGGCTGGACGCTGACCGACCTGTTCGAGAACGTCTACCTGTCCACCGCGGGCCCGGAGAACTACGACAAGCTCTCCAAGCACGAGATCCCGTGGACCGACGCCTCGGTCAAGACCGCCCTGGAGAAGCTGGCGCAGGTCTTCGGCAAGAAGGAGTTCATGCTCGGCGGCTCGTCCGGCGCGCTGCAGACCGACTTCCCGACCTGCGTCACCCAGGTGTACGCCCAGAAGAAGGCCGCGATGGTCATCGAGGCCGACTTCGTCGCCGCCTCCCTGGGCCAGTCGGGCGCCAAGGTCGGCGAGGAAGCCAAGATCATGCCGTTCCCGAAGGCCGGCGACACCGCTCCGGTCATCCTCGGCGGCGACGTCGCGGTGGTGATGAAGGACAACAAGGGCGCGCAGGCGCTCGTGGAGTACCTGGCGTCCAAGGAGGGCGGCGAGGTCTGGGCCAAGCAGCCCGGCTACCTGTCCCCCAACCGCAACGTCTCCCCCGACAACTACCCCGACGACCTGACCAAGCAGCTCGCCCAGACGATCATCTCGGCCGGTGAGTCGGTGCGATACGACATGTCCGACCTCGCCCCCAGCGCCTTCGGCGGCACCGACGGCAAGGGCGAGTGGAAGGACCTGCAGGACTTCCTCCGCAACCCCTCCGACGTGAAGGGCGCGCAGGAGAAGCTCGAGGCGGACGCCGCCAAGGCCTTCAAGAAGTAAAGGAAGGACGGCCGTGACCGAACGGTTGGACGGCCCGCAGGCCGCCGGCGGCGGAGAATCCGCCGCCGGGGCCTCCTCCGGCCCGAGCGAACCCCCCGCAGATCCTTCCTCCGACTCCCCCCAGCCGGGAGCGCCCCTCTCCGGCTCCGACACCCCGGCCGCCTCCGACACCCCGGCCGCCTCGGACTCCCTGACCGCTTCCGAGGAGTCGCCGGCGGGTCCGGCGGCGGCGGGGTACGCGACGGCGGCCCCGCCCGGCGCGGTCGCCACGGCGGGCGCGGCGCAGGCGCCCGCGCGCCTCGGCCCGTCGCCGAGACTGGCGGTGACGTTCCTGCTGCCGGCGGTGCTGCTGCTCGTCGCTTGGATGATCTATCCGGTCGTCTACTCGATCTGGCGCAGCCTCTTCGACGCCACCGGCGACCGCTTCGTCGGACTGGGCAACTACGTCTCGATCTTCACCGACTCCTCGACGCTCACCACGATCAGGAACAACGTCATCTGGGTCGTGGTGGCCCCGATCGTCGTCACCGCGCTCGGCCTGGTCTTCGCGGTGCTCACCGAGCGCATCCGCTGGTCCACGGCGTTCAAGCTGGTGCTGTTCATGCCGATGGCCGTCTCCCTGCTCGCCGCCGGGGTCATCTTCCGCCTGGTGTACGAGCAGGACCCGGACAAGGGCGTGGCCAACGCCATCATCACGACCGTCCACGACGCGTTCTCCTCCAGCGCGGGTTATCCCGGGGCCCGGCCACGGGAGAACGATCAGGCGCCCGCGGTCGTGCAGGGCGGCGCGGTGGTGACGAGGCAGCAGGCGCAGGCCGGCACTCCGGTGCTGATCCCGCTCGTCGGCCTGACCCAGGACGCGGTGAAGGACGCCGCGCCCGCCAAGGCCGCCCCCGGCGGCGACGGCCTGAGCGGCACGGTCTGGCTCGACGTCGTCCGCGGCGGCGGAGGCACGCTGAACCAGATCGACCCGCAGGAGAAGGGCCTGGCCGGCGTCACGGTCGAGGCGGTCTCCGGCGGCGCGGTCAAGGCGACGACCGAGACGGCCGCCGACGGCACGTTCCGCTTCTCCGGCCTCCCCGCCGGCTCCTATGTCGTACGGCTGCCGCAGTCGAACTTCACGGCGCCCTTCAACGGGCTCACCTGGCTGGGGCCGTCGCTGATCACTCCCGCGATCATCGGCGCGTACATCTGGGTGTGGGCCGGGTTCGCGATGGTGCTGATCGCGGCCGGGTTGTCGGCGATCCCCCGTGACGCCCTGGAGGCGGCCAGGATCGACGGCGCGACCGAGTGGCAGGTGTTCCGCCGGATCACCGTGCCGCTGCTGTCGCCGGTGCTGCTCGTCGTCTTCGTCACCATGATCATCAATGTGCTGAAGGTGTTCGACCTGGTGTTCATCATCGCCCCCGGCTCGGTGCAGCCGCAGGCCAACGTGGTCGCGCTGGAGATGTGGCGCGTGTCGTTCGGCGGCGGCGGCAACCAGGGCCTGGGCAGCGCGCTGTCGATCTTCCTGCTCGTGCTGGTGGTGCCGTTCATGATCTTCAACATCCGCCGGTTCAGGAGGGACGAGGGATGACGACCCTGGCCGAACCACGGCACGCGCAGCCGATGCGGCGCGGCCTGTTCACGCGGGCGGTCGACCGCCTCGGCGGCGGCCTGGTCCAGGTCTTCATGATCCTGGTCGCGCTCTTCTGGCTGCTCCCGACTCTCGGGCTGCTCGTCGTCTCGCTGCGCGGCGAGACCGACAACAACTCCTCCGGCTGGTGGACGCTGTTCACCAAACCCGCGCAGCTCACGTTCGACAACTACTCGAACCTGCTCGCGTCGGGCTTCGGCTCGTCGTTCTGGAACACCGTCCTCATCACGGTGCCGGCGACGCTGCTGGTGATCGGCATCGCGGCCATGGCGGGGTACGCGTTCGCCTGGATCGAGTTCCCCGGCAGGGACCTGGTGTTCCTCGTGGTCATCGCCCTGCTGGTCGTCCCGGTGCAGATCGCCCTGATCCCCATCGCCAAGCTGTACGGATTCCTCGGGATCTTCGGCTCGATTCTCGGGGTCGTGCTGTTCCATGTGGCGTTCGGCCTGCCGTTCGCCATCTTCCTGCTGCGCAACTTCTTCGTGGGCATTCCGCGCGAGCTGCTCGAGGCGGCGCGGATGGACGGCGCGCCGGAGTGGCGGATCTTCGCCACCGTGGTGTTCCCGCTGGCCAAGCCCGCGATCGCGTCGCTCGGCATCTTCCAGTTCCTGTGGGTGTGGAACGACCTGCTCGTCGCGCTGGTGTTCGCCGACACCGAGAACCAGCCGATGACGAAGGCACTGCAATCCCAGATGCGACAGTTCGGCACGAACGTGGACATCCTCGCGCCGGGCGCGTTCCTGTCGCTCATCATCCCGCTGGTGCTGTTCTTCGCCTTCCAGCGGTATTTCGTGCAGGGCATGCTCGCGGGCTCGGTCAAGTGACCGGCCGGAGGCCCCGAATCGTCCGGGGCCTCCGGCATCACCGCGGTCGACACGGGAAATGTCCCGTGTGTGGCAAGCCGTGCCGGAAGGGCGTCGGATGCCCGCTTCACGGGGGTAAGCGGGCATCCGATCTTTCCGCCGCAGGGCCGTACGGGGGCCGAAAAGCCGATAGAGTGCGCGGACATGTCAGGACGTCCGTTGCACGAACTCGTGGAAGCCGGGTGGGCCGAGGCCCTCGCACCCGTGGCCGGGCGGATCGCCGCCATGGGCGACTTCCTCAGGCAGGAGATCGCGGAAGGCCGCCAGTATCTCCCGGCGGGGGACAACGTCCTCCGCGCGTTCCAGCAGCCGCTGAGCGAGGTCCGGGTGCTGATCGTCGGCCAGGATCCCTACCCCACCCCCGGACACCCGGTCGGGCTGAGCTTCTCCGTGGCCCCCGACGTACGGCCGCTTCCGGGCAGCCTGGTCAACATCTTCAAGGAGTACATGGCCGACCTCGGCCACCCCACGCCGCCCTCGAACGGCGACCTCACCCCGTGGACCGAGCAGGGCGTGCTCCTGCTCAACAGGGTGCTGACGGTGATGCCCGGCAAGCCCGCCTCCCACCGGGGCAAGGGCTGGGAAGAGGTGACCGAGCAGGCCATCAAGGCGCTGGTCGAGCGGGGCGGGCCGCTCGTGGCGATCCTGTGGGGTCGTGACGCCCGCAACCTGCGGCCCATGCTGGGGGACGTGCCGTGCGTCGAGTCGGCCCACCCCAGCCCGCTGTCGGCGCGCAGCGGGTTCTTCGGCTCCCGTCCGTTCAGCCGGGCCAACGCCCTGCTGGAGCAGCAGGGCGCGGCGCCGGTCGAGTGGAAACTGCCGTGACGGCTTGCCGATAGGATCACCACCATGAGCGATGGAACGGACACCGGTCGCTACCTGCGGCTCACCGTCGACCTGGTGGTCGAGGTCCTCGATGTCGACGCGCTGCAGGCGGCGGCGCTCGCCGAGATCCGCGACCCCCAGGCCGAGCTGGACGACGCCGAGCGGCAGGAGCAGATCGAGCTGGTCAACTCCGACGAAACGGGCGCGGCGGCCCTGCAGTGGCTGATCGAGCCCGACCACGTGCTGGGCCTGGTCGAGCACGTCGCCGAGGTCGAGCCGCGGGAGGCGATGCTCGGCGTCGAGCCGTCGGAGGGCGTCCTGGAGGACGAGGACGACCACGACCACGACCACGACGAGCCGGGCCACATCCACTGAGGCCGCGCCGAGGCCGGTCCACGAGAGGGCGTCGGGCCGGCCCCGTCGGCCGGGCCCTCACACGGGCCGGCCGATCGTGCGCTGGTAGTGCGCCGCGATCTCGTCGCTGGTGGTGAGCCAGACGTCGGGCTGCGCGGCGAGATAGGCCAGCGCCTGATCGAGATACTTGGCCCGGAACGCCTGCCCGATGACGAAGGGGTGCAGGGCCAGCGCCATGACCCTGCCGCTGTGTTCGGCGTCGGCACGCAACTGCTCGTACTGGTCCCTGACGATCTGGACGAACTCCGGCCCCGTGACACCCCTGTCGAACAGGAGCAGGTCGTTGAGCTCGACCGAGTAGGGGACGCTGATCATCCCGGGCACGTTCAACGGGTATGGCTGGTCGTCATTGGTCCAGTCCAGCAGGTAGCCGAACCCCAGCTCGGCGAGCAGCGTCGGCGTGTCGAAGGTCTCGGTCAGGCCGGGGCCCATCCAGCCGCGTGGCCGCCGGCCGGTGGCCTCCGCGACGGTGTCGGCCATCTCCGTGAGGAGACGGCGTTCCTCCTCCAGGGACATGCCGGCGTGCAGGATCGAGTTGGTCCGGCCGTGCAGGAGCCAGGCCCAGTCGCGGTCGAGGCCGGCCTTGACGATCTGGGGGTAGTGCTCGGCGACGGCGGAGTTGAGCAGGACGCTGGCCCTGATGCCGTGCCGGTCCAGGATGTCGGCGACCCGCCAGATGCCGACCCTGGCCCCATAATCGCGCCAGCCGTAGTTGAGCGCGTCGGGGACGAGGTCGGCCGTACCCGGCCAGATGCTGGTGGACGGGCGGTCGACCAGGAAGTGCTCGACGTTGAGGCCGATATAGACGGCGACCCTGGCGCCGCCCGGCCAGCTGATCGTGGGGCGTTCGGTGATCGGGCTGTAGTCGAAAAGCGTGTTCTCCATACCCCGACGGTAGGATCTAACATCGATGTCAGGTTCAAGCCCGCGGGGGTGATGCGATGCGGATCGGCGAGCTGGCGCGGCGCACCGGAGTGAGCGAGCGGTCGCTGCGCTACTACGAGCAGCAGGGGCTGCTGGTGGCCGAGCGTACGCCCGGCGGCCAGCGGGAGTATCCCGAGCAGGCGGTCGATCGCGTCATCCGGATCCAGGAACTGTTCGCGGCGGGCCTGCACAGCAAGAAGATCGCACAGCTGCTGCCCTGCATGCGTGACGCCGACGGCGGCCCCTCCGCGGTCGCCACGCCCCGGCTGGTCACCGACCTTGTCGCCGAGCGGGCCCGCATCGACCGCATGATCACGGATCTGGTCAACTCGCGCGACGTCCTCGACGAGGTGATCAACGCGGCCTCACAGGCCCGCGGGTAGGCGTCACGACGCCCAGGCGTCACAGGACCGCGCAGGCGTCGCAGGACCGCAGGCAGGCGCCTGCCTCGCTCATACCGGCCGAAGAGGCTGGTGGGGTCCGGCCGGCGGCTCTACCCGAATGGGGTCGCCGGGCCGGACCTCGCCGCCCGCGACGACGACGCCCATGACCCCGGCCTTGCGCACCAGATTGCCCTCCTCGTCCCGGTCCAGCACGGCCTTCATCAGCCCGTCCTGGAAACCGTCGAGTTGCACGCAGGGGTTGCGCAGGCCGGTCACCTCGACGACGGCCGCCTCTCCGAGGTGCAGCCGGGTCCCGGTGGGCAACGCGAGCAGATCGACACCCCTGGTGGTGACGTTCTCCCCCATGTCCCCCTCCCGTACGGCGAAGCCCGCCTCGCGCAGTTCGTCGTGCAGCTCCGCCTGGACCAGGTGCACCTGGCGCAGGTTCGGCCGGCTGGGATCGCGGGCGACCCGCGACCGGTGCTTCACGGTCACCCCGGCATGGGCGTCCCCCTCGACGCCCAGGCCCGCCAGCAGCCGGATCGACTCCAGCGGAGTCTTGCTGAAGGTATGGGTGGCGCTGCGGCTCACCGCCGTCACTCTGCTCGTCATGTCTCCTCCTCTTGGGGCGATGGCTCCATTCCGCGCACGAGGGCGAGGAGGCGGTCAAGCAGATATTCGTCACACGGGGCCTGCTCGCTGACCCACGCGATCGCGTTGACCAGCGTGAGGAGGTCGCCGATCTCGATGTCGCCGGGCACCGCGCCGTTTCGTTGCGCGCGTTCGAGCAGGGCGGCCCCGGTGGCCCGGATCCGCTCGTGGCACGCCGCGAGCGCCGCGTCGGCGTCCGGCGCGGGCGGTACGGCCATCCGGGCGGCCACCAGGCCCCGCATCGCGGTCGCGTGCTCGGCCACGGCCCGCAGCCAGGTGCGCAGCGCCTCCGCCGGCGACGCGTGGTCGAGCAGGTCACGCCCCTTTTCGCAGAGCACCGCCACGTCGTCCCCGATGATCGCCACGAGCAGGGCTCCGAGGGTGGGGAAATGGCGATACAACGTGCCCGGGCCCACCCCCGCGCTCTGCGCGATCTTGTTGAGCGACGCCTGGGCTCCGTGCTGGGCGAAGGCGGCTCTGGCGGCGCGAAGCACGCGTTCGCGGTTGCCCCTCGCGTCGGCCCGCATCCGCCGGCTCCCGGGAGCATCGGCCGGTGAGCTCGGGTCGCCCGCCGGCCCAGCGGCCGGTGACCCCGCGTCGCTCGCCGTCTGGTTCGCCTGCCGCCGACGGGCCCTGGCACTCTCGGTCGTCATTTCACCCTCACATTGCCATCCGGAGAGGTTCTCCGTATTCTAGCCGCGCCTCAGCCGGAGAGGTTCTCCGGTTGCGATCGTGGAAGTGAGGTGTTCGATGAGGATCGGTGTTCTCGTCGGGGAGGTGCGGGGAGCCGTGACGGCGGAGGAATTCGCCGGCCAGGTGCGTGCGGCGGCGGACGCCGGTTTCGCCACCGCCTGGTCGGCCCAGGCGCTCGGATGGGACGCGCTGACCGCGCTGGCCATGGCGGGCGCCCAGGTGCCGGGCATCGCGCTGGGCTCTTCCGTCGTGCCGGTGCCCGCGCGTCATCCACTGGTGCTGGCGAGCCAGGCCCTGAGCGTCCAGGCGGCGACGGGGAACCGGCTCACCCTCGGCATCGGCGTGGGGATCGCGATGATGACGCGGACGATGTTCGGCCTTTCCGCCGAGGGGCCCGTCGCCCGGATGCGCGAATACCTGTCGGTGCTCCGTCCCCTGCTCAGGGGCGAGCAGGTGAGTCATCGGGGCGAGACGTTCACAGCGGAGGGCGCGGTGAACGTTCCCGGCGCCGCGCCGCCGCCCGTGCTGCTGGCCGCGCTCGGCCCCGCCATGCTGCGCCTGGCGGGCGAGCACGCGGACGGGGTGGTGACCTGGATGACCGGCCCCCGCACCCTGGCCGGCCACATCGTCCCGACGGTCACGCGGGCGGCCCACTCCGCCGGGCGCCCATCTCCCCGCGTCGTCGCCGGGCTGATCGTCTGCGTGACGGACGACGAAGAGGGCGTCCGGCGGCGGATCGCCGGGGAGTTCGGGCTGGCGGGCCAGGTGCCCGAGTATCGGGCCGTGCTCGACCGGGAGGGCGTGGACGGCCCGGAAGACGTCGTGATCGTCGGCGACGAGCAGGCGGTCGTCCGCCGGATCCGGCGGCTCGCCGAGGCGGGTGTCACCGAGTTCGCCGCGTCGCCCTACGGTGACGCGCGCGAACAGGAACGCACCCTGGCGGTGCTCGCCGGCCTCGCCCGATCAGCCGGTCACTCGATGTGAGAGCCGGGCGGGACCGGTCAGGAGCTCAGGACCTCCTGGCGCCGCCGGGCGAGGGACTCCTGCTGACGGGTCAGCTCTCCACAGCGGGCGGACACCTGGTTGACCATCGCCGCGACCCACTCGGCGACCTCACGCACCGCCTCCGCCGTACGGGCGATCCGCTGGTGCTTGATGGCGTCGGTGATGATGTTGTCGAAGAAGACGTCGGCGAACCAGCGCGTGTCCACCTTCGGCAACTGGGGCGCGGCGCCGGCGCCGATGTCGGCCAGCTCGCGGGAGAACCGGTCGAGGGCACCCTGCGCGTGCCAGGCCGCCTCGTCGGCCTGGCGCAGGTGCCCGTGCTCGACCATGTCGGCGAAGCCGCCGCCGTTGCTGAACATGTCCCAGGTAGAGGCGCCGCGGGCGCTGCCCAGATGCCGCAGGACATAGCCGACCGCCTCGCCCGCGGCGACCCCGGCCTGCTGCGCCTCCTGGTGCTCGCGCAGGTCGGCGCTCACGCTCGACAGCCGGGCGGCGATGTCGGCCAGCTCCCGCCCGCGCGGATCGCCCGACTCGACCAGCATCCGTTCCTTGCGGGCGAGCAGCGCCTCCAGCTCGTGATGCGGGTCGCCGAGGTCCGCGAGGCCCTGGTCGGTGGTTCGCAGATCCCCGGTGAGCCACTCCAGGCGGGTGCGCTGACCGGTGACCCGCTGGCGGGCCGCCACCGCTTCGGCCCGTTCCCGCGCCAGGCGCTCCTCCTTGCTCCCGGTCAGACCCGCCAGGAAGGCGGCGAAGCCGCCCTGTTCCAGCTTGGCGACGTCGCGATCCTCCTTGGCGAGCTGCCGCTCCAGATCGGCGAGCATGCCACGGACCTCCTCGATCTGAGTCAGGAGAGTGGCACGCTGCCGGGTGAGCTGGTCCCGGCGTCTGGCGCGGTCCCGCGCGTCCCGGATCTCGTCATCGACAGCAGCGAAAGGGGTCACACTTCACAGACGTCCGACAGCCGCCCGAACGTTCCCGCCGCGCCGCCTGATCACCTGCTCAGGGGACCAGCACGATCTTGCCGGTGATTCTGCCGCTCTGCCCCGGAAGCCGACTCAGGCGACCAACAGGCCCGGGGAATGACGGGGGTGGGGGTTTCCGTCGTGACCGCCCGGCAGGCGGAGCCTGAGACAGGAGCGGGTGGCGGCGGCCGGCGTGAGACGTACGCGCAGGAGCCCGCTCTCCTCGTCCGGCGTGCCGGGCGGGGACCCGTCCTCGGCACCGGGAATGTGGGAGGGCCCGCTTTCCAGGTCCGCTCCGCCCGACAGCACGGCGTAGTCCATTCCCGCCACCCGAAGGCGGCGGGCCACGCCGCGGCAGGGCGTCAGAAGGCCGGTGGACAGCCAGGCGAGGTGGCCCGCGAGCAGCGACTCGGCCACGGTGCGCAGGACCGTGACCGCGCACAGGCTGTGGGCGCAGGCGAGGCCGGTCAGCGTGATCTCCGGCAGACCGAAACGCCGCAGGCCGCGCGAGGTCGTGACGAGGCACGAGCAGCTCCCGTCGATATCGGCTCCCACAGGTGCGGCAGCGCCGAGGCCGCAGGCGTGTTCCTCGCCGGCGCACGAGACCCGCCAGCCCAGCCAGTCGTCGCCGAGGCGGAAGTCACGCCGCTCCCCCGGGCACTCGGCGCAGTGGTAGACGGCCGCTCCCGTGAGCGGGTCGTACAACCCGCCGTGGTAGGCCTCCGCGACCCCGCGCGCGGCCGCCCGTGCGACCTGGGCGGCCTCGGGTTGTTCCTCCACGGGGGCGATGCTCGTCACCACCACGTGATGACGGGCCCGTCTCACCCGTCTGAGGTCCTCGGCGTCCAGGTCCATCCGCCGCCATGGGGACCGCGCCGACCGGAACACCTCCAGCGTCAGCCGGGGCGTGCCGAGCGCGTCCCTGGCGGCGCGCCGGTGGGACGGCCCCATCCGCCAGGGGACGATCGACGAGAGATCGGTCGGCGTGCGGTCCGTGACGACGACGAAGACCGACGAGGTCTGCGCGGGCACGGGATAGGTGATTCGCATGGCTCCTCCTCCGCGACGTGCTGCACCTGCAACCGCCGAAGCGGCCGCGGGAAGTGCGGCAGGAGCAGGCGGCCTCGCACCTACCGCTCCTCGCACTTCCGCAGGGCCACAGCCTGCGCGAATCCGCCGTCGCCCGTCCCACCCGAACGCCGCTCTGTGGACAGCCGGCGAACAGAACGGGCGAATCTCCGCGCCACATCGCCCTGGTCCACAGGTCGCCGGTCAACGGGCCTGCCCGGCGACCACCTAATCGACCTTGCCGAAGATCAGGAGCCGATGGGACTCCAGGGTTCCTTCCGGCAGGTCGGCCGGCGCGAACCACCGCGCTTCCAGGATCTCCTTGGGGTCGATCTTCATCGTGCCGCCCGCGAACTCGGCCTCGTACGCCACCTCGACCCGCAGCCGGTAGCCGCTCTTGAGCTGGACGAGCTCACCGACACGCACCTTCAAGCCGGTCTCTTCGCGCACCTCCCGGACGACCGTCTCCTGGAACGTCTCCCCCTTGACGGCACAGCCGGTGGGCAGCCCCCACTGCCTGCCTTCCGGCCACAACCGATGCCGGAGCAACAGCACCCGCCCGTCTCCGTCGCGAACGATCCCCGTGACGCCGACCATGAACTTCGCCTGCGAAAGCCACAGCAGTCGCCACTGCACCGAACCGCCGATGCTCCGCCACAGCCGGGCGACCAGATCGTTCACGTTGAATCCCTTCGTCCACGGTGACCCCAGCAGTGAGAAGGACATCATCACAGGCCGGGCCGCCGACGCCGGGTCACTTCCTGCCAGAGGGACGCCCACTGTCCGGCGGTCAGGTCCTTGGGCAGCGCGTGCGGCGTCACCCGCGCGTCACGCGCCCAGGAGCGTACGGCCTGGCGGTCCAGGCTCCCCGTGCGTTCGAGGATCTCCGTGAGGCCGCGACCGCGCCCGGTGAAGACCCGGCGCACGAGATCCTGGTACGGGCCTCGCTCGGCGACGAGGGGTACGGCTCTGCGCGTCATGGTGAGCAGGCCGCCGTCGACCGAGGGGGCGGGCCGGAACGAGCGGGCCGGCACCCGCGCATGCACCTCGAACGCGTACCACGGCCACCAGGCGGCGGTCAGCATGCTGGCGCCGCCCACGCCGGCCCGCCGCCGGGCGACCTCCCACTGGACCAGCAGCACCGCCGTCCTCCAGTCGGACGCCGCGAGGAGCCGCCGCATGATCGAGGTCGTGAGATGGAACGGCAGGTTTCCGGCGACCACGTGAGGATGCCGGGGAAACCGGAACCGCAGGATGTCGGCGTTGACGACGGTGACGTTCGCGGGAACGCGCCGGGCCAGCCGGCGTGCCCGCCCGGAATCGACCTCGACCGCCGTCACCGGCCTGCCGTACCGGCTCAGGGGAAGCGTCAGCGCCCCGTCCCCCGCGCCGACCTCGACGATCGGGCCGGCCGTCCCGGCGACAAGTCTCCCGATGTGGGCGATGACCGTGCGGTCGACGAGGAAGTTCTGGCCGAGCTCGTGCCGTCCGCTCTGATGAACCATGGAAGTGCTCCGCGAGTGCGCGATCGGAGCCGGGCAGCGCGAAGCGCCGCACCGGCGAGGACACCGATGGCGGCGGAGCCGTACAAGAGGAAGGATCCGCCGCTACGAGCGGCGGATCCTCGTGAAGCATGCGAAGCAGCACATGGGCGTCACCCTAGCGAGCACGACGGGAGGAGCCGCAAACCGTTTTTCGCGCGTGTCCTCTGCGCCACTCTCGCGGGAGCCACCGCCCTACTGCGGCCCGCCCTCACTCCAGGTCATGTCGATGCGCTGCCCGATGAGCTCGTATCCGGCGCGGAGGAACGCCCGGGCCATCGGGACGTTCCCGACGTCGGTGGCGGCGCGGACTCGCGGGACGCCCTGCCCGGCGAGGATGCGCGTCCCCTCGGCCAGCAGGTCGTCGATGTAGCCCTTGCCGCGGTGGGCGGGCACGACCCCGATGTACGCGATCATCGCGTTGTATTCGTTGCGCGCGGGGATGACGAATCCCACCGGTTCGCCCTCGGGTGATGTGCCGATCCGCCACCACTCCCGTGGGCTCCGATAGTGGGCGAGCTCGTCGTCGTAGTGCTGGGCCGCGGCCCGCGCGGCGGGCATGCGGGCGAGGTCGGCGCGGCTGTGGGCGTCGAGCGTGCCGTCGAGGACGAGAGTCATCAGGGCGACCAGTTCCTCCCTGCCGGCCACGGGCCGGAAGGAAAGCCGCCTGCCCGGCGGCGCGATGGGAGTGCCTGGACGCCACTCCAGCCGCAGCCGTTCGACGAGCAGCCGGGCGCCGGCCCGCTCCAGCACGGCCATGCGGTCCTCGACGGCAGGCCTCGCCTTCGCGTCGTCACGCCACCGCGGGGGGACGAACGCGTTGTATTCCGGCGGACGTACTCCGACCGGCAGCACCGCGGCGCTCGCGGTTTCGAACAACCGGACCCCGGCGTCGACGCTCGCCGGTCCGGGCGTGGTGTCGTCGAGGTCGAGGATGTCCAGCAGCGCCGGCGCCTCGCCCGCACGCGGAGCCCACCAGGCCAGCCTGGCGACGAGACGGTCGCCGCGCAGCGCCATCCACATCCACTCAGGCCGCCGGCGGCCGGCGGCGAGGTCGTCGTCCAGCTCGCCGTTCAGCACGTAGGGCAGGCGGCGGAAAAGGTCGAGTTCCTCACGCCCTGCGATGGGGCGCATGATCATGTTTTCGGGGTTCACTGCACTTCCTCAGGTGAGGCGTGCCCGCTCACGCCCAGGGGTCAGCGTGCGGCCGTACCCCGGGAAGGAACCGGCACGACGTTCTTGGCACACATCGGCTCGTCCCTCCTCTCGTCGTCGTGGGTCTGTCTGCACCTGTTCTATCGGACGCGCCGCTCGGCCGGCCAACCCTTTTCCGCCGCGGGACCGGCCGGACGGTGGCCCTCCGGCTCCTCCCCCGAGCGCCGCCGGGGCGCCGCCAGAGCGGCCAGCGCGGTGGTCACGGGGACGGCCGCGATGAGTCCCAGCGTGCCGACGATGCTGCGGATGATCTCCTGCGCGAGGACGGGATTGCGCAGCACGTCTCCGAGCGGCTGATCGCCGACGCTGAACAGCAACAGCAGGGGCAGCGCGGCTCCGGCGTACGCGAGGACGATCGTGTTGATCACGGAGGCGATGTGGGCCCGGCCGACGCGGGCGGCGGCGCGGTAGAGGCGCCCGAAGGTGTAGCCGGGGTTGGCCACGGCCAGCTCCCCCACGGTGGCGGCCTGGGTCACGGTGACGTCGTCGAGGACGCCGAGCGCGCCGATGATGATTCCCGCGAGCAGCAGGCCCTGCCCGTTGATCCGGTAGTTGCTGTCGAGCAGGAACGAACTGTCGTCGGTGACCCCCGCGAGGTGCGCGACGTCGATGGCGAACGCGGACAGCAGACCGGTGAGGGTGAGGCTGACCAGCGTGCCCAGCACCGCCATCGAGGTCGCGATCGTGAAACCGTGGGTGAGGTAGAGGACCGCCAGCATGATCGCGGCGGAGCCCACGATCGCCACCAGGGCCGGTGGCTCACCGGCGAGGATCGCGGGGACGACGAAGGTCAGCAGCAGGACGAAGGTCACGGCCAGCCCGATCAGCGCGGTCAGTCCGCGCCAGCGCCCGAAGGCGACCACCGCGAGGGCGAACGCGGCGACGAACAGCCACAGCGGAGCGGACCGGTCGTGGTCCGACAGCAGATACTCGGGTGCGTCGAGCGCGCCGTCCGGCATATGGACCAGCACGACGTCCTCACCCACCGCGAACCGCTGCGCGCCGGGACCGGTGGGCAGATCGGTGGTGACGGTCCGGCCCTCCTCGGGCCCACCGGTGATCGTGACGCGGGCGTCCCCGCAGGCATCGGAGCCCGGGGCCGCGGCCGGTCCGGCCGCCCGCTCGTCCGGTGCGGCGGGGCACGGCTCGGGGACGATGTCGACGATCGTCCCGCTGACCTGCCGGAGCGAGGACGAGGACGGACCGGATGGCCGGCCGTCGCCCGGCCACAGCCATATCAGGGCGGCCACCGTCACCAGAGCGACGGGAACGACGACGGCCAGCGTCGCCAGCACGGTCCGGCGGGAAACGGGCAGGGCGGTCGTGCCGTGACTGTGATTGGCGCCCATCTGGACGTACGTCTCCTCGCATCAGGGTCGTGCCGCACCGATGCTAGGGCAGCGGGCAGGCTCGCCCGGCTGGGGCGCGGTGTCCCGAGGGAGGCGGCCGGGGCCTGCTCCCGGTGGGACCTGCCCGCACCGGGAGCCTGTCGCCGTCCGGCGGCTGTCCGCCGGAGGCGCCGCCCGGCGCCGGCCGGGCGGCCCCTGTGTCCGGCCCTACCGGGCCGTGGTGGGGACGTCCGAGGTCACTTGCAGTTGCCCCAGGTCAGGCGGCCACCGCTCGCGATCTCTCCGTCGACGCGCGTGTCGGCGACCGTGCCGTAGTACTTCACACACTTGCCCTTGGCGTTCAGCTTCACCGGACCGGCGTAGTACTTGTACTTCTTCAGGTGGTCGATCTTCTCGACCGTCCTCCCGTTGGGCAGCCGCACCATGAGCTGGGCGGAGGTCCTGGTGGGCGTGCCGACGTACGCCGACTTGATGGTGACGACGCAGTTCTGTCCCGTCGAGCGGTTGTAGAGCAGGTAGACGCGCCCGAAGACCTGCCCCGAAGGGGTCTTCACCGCCCGGCTGCCGTCGTGAGCCACCCGGCCGAAGCCGGAGCCGCACACCCCCTCGGGGGTGTAGCCGGCGGAGATCGCGTATGCCGGGTTGGCGACGAGCCCTCCGACGGCCAGCGCCGCTGCGACGACGACCGTACTCGCGGACCTGCGCATACGTTGTCCTTTCCCAACCGCCGCCCTCCGTCCGGGCGGCGTCCTGTCGATCATCCTTGCGGATCATCAACCAAAAGATGACCGAAACAGTCAATTTGGGCAAGACGGATCACATGCGGACGCCATTCGGCTCGCCGCCAGGCCGCAGGAGGGTCTGACGGAGCATCACCCGTCGCTCACCGGTCCGGCGGCTGAAACATTCAGCCCGGAACGCCCTCATCGGCCCCTGAAGAGGCGAACGGCGGGGCTCTTCCACCGAAGGCTTGACCCTGCCCGCGTCGACCGTTGACGCTTCCTCCGGCGGCGCACGACCAAAGAGAACAAGCCGCTCTCGCATGTGGGGCCACACTGACGGCGGTCTTCGCGGCTGCTCCTGTTAACGCGCACATGACGGAGGTCGAATGCTCGGCAGAGGAAGCAGCCATCGCCAGGCGACACAGCGCACGCGGGTCCGAAGCGGAATCCGGACGCACGGCTCGCGTGTGCGCGCCCGCATGCGCACGGTCGTCGCGTGCTCCGTGGCCGCCCTCACCGGAGTGATCGGCACGGTGTCCCACCAGGCCGTGGCCGGGGCGGCCGCCGCCGGTTGCCGGGTCGACTACACCGTCACGTCGCAGTGGTCCGGCGGGTTCACCACCGCCGTCACCGTGACGAACCTCGGCGACCCCGTCTCCGGCTGGAAGCTGGCGTGGTCCTTCACCTCGGGTCAGACGGTCACTCAGGCGTGGAACGCCACCGTCACCCAGAGCGGGGCCCAGGTCACCGCGGTCGACGCCGGATACAACGCGGCCCTCGCCACCGGCGGCTCCGCCGCGTTCGGCTTCAACGGCTCCTGGAACAACTCCGCCAACCCCCCGCCCCCATCGTTCACGCTCAACGGCACCCCCTGCACGGGCTCCGCGACCTCCACGCCGAGCCCCTCCGCCAGCCCCTCCGCGAGCCCTTCCGCCAGCCCTTCCGCGAGCCGGACACCGAGCCCCACCCCCACTCCGACCCCGCCCGGCGGCGACGGCAGCCCGGCCGACCCCCGCATCACCTACGTCGGGCGGTGGGACACCGGATCGAGCACCGGCTACGTGCCGAACTGGACGGGCGCCTACTTCGTGACCGCGTTCACCGGGACCACGGTGAAGATCAAACAGCGGGACGCCGTCAACATGTACGTCAGCATCGACGGGGGCGCGGACGTGTTCTACGCCGGCGTCAGGGGCACCGTGAACCTGACCCCGACCCCGCTGCCCGCCGGCACGCACACGCTGCGCGTGTCCTACCGCTCAGGGGACACCATCTTTCAGGGGCTGGTGCTCGATCCGGGGGCGACCACCGCGGACCCGCACCCGTCCACCAAGCTCATCGAGTTCGTCGGCGACTCCATCACCGCCGGATACCTCGATTCGAAGCTCGCGCTGTCCGCGTACGGCTGGGTCCTGGGCGAGAGGCTCCACGTCCGGCACACCCAGATCGCCCGCGCCGGCTACTGCCTGGTCGCGCAGGAGGGGTGTGTCGGGCAGAGCACACAGTATTTCAAGCTCGGGAGCACGGGCACCACGGACTGGGACTTCTCCCGCTACACCGCCGACGCCGTGGTGATCAACCTCGGCACCAACGACATCGGCCATCACGTCACCGGCTCCACCTTCCAAGCGGCCTACACCTCCTTCCTGAGTGCCATCCGAGCGAAGTACCCGAAAGCGGCCCTGTTCGCGATGGAGACGTTCAAGCAGCGCTACGTCGCCGAGACCAAGGCGGCGGTGGCGGCTCGCAACGCCTCCGGCGACGCCAACGTCTACTACATCGACACCGAGGGCTGGCTGACCCCGGGTGTCGATTACGCCGACGGCGACGGGCACCCCAGCGACGCCGGACATATCAAGATCGCCAACCGTCTCGCCCCCGTCATCGCACCCAAGATCGGTGTTTCCGTCCCCTAGCGGAGGCCGTCCGTGCCCTACCCCACGAGAGGGGCGCTTCGCTCCTCGCTCGCCGCCACACTGGCCGCGGCCCTCGCCGCGATCTCGATCACACTGCCTCACCGTGCACACGCCGCCACCGGCGACGGCTCGCCGACCGATCCCAACATCTCCTTCACCGGGCGGTGGGACACCACCGACCCCACCGCATACACGCCGCACTGGGCCGGCGCCTACGTCACCACCGGCTTCACCGGCACCACCGTCAAGCTCAAGCAGCGCAACACCATCGACCTGTACGCCAGCATCGACGGAGGGCCGTACACCTACTACACGAACGTCAGCGGCACGGTGAACCTGACCCCGACCCCACTGAGGGCCGGCACCCACACCCTGCGCGTGTCCTATCGAGTCGTGGCAGGGTCCTATCACGGCGACGCCGTCTTCCGGGGGCTCGTCCTCGATCCCGGCGCCGGTACGGTCGCCCCGCCGGTTCCGCGCAAGCTCATCGAGTTCGTCGGCGACTCGATCACCGTGGGTACGACGACTTCGAAGAACGCGCTCACCGCGTACGGCTGGCTCATCGGCGAGCGGTTGAGCGCGCGGCACACCCAGATCGCCCAGGGAGGCGCCTGTCTGGTCGCCACCGCCGACGGCTGTGTCGGTCTGGAGAAGCAGTTCGTCAAGCTCGACCCCAACACGCCCACCCCCGACTGGGACTTCTCCCGATACACCGCCGACGCCGTGGTGATCAATCTGGGCACCAACGACTCCGGCCATGGGGTTCACACACCGGAGTTCCAGACCTCCTACACCAACCTTCTCCGGCAGGTGCGGGCGAAATACCCCAAGGCAGCCATCTTCGCGCTCGAGACCTTCAGCAAACGGTTCGCCGCCCAGACCCAGGCCGCGGTCAAGACTCTCAACGACGGCGGCGACGCCAACGTGTACTACGTCAACACCGAGGGATGGCTGACCAGCGCGGACCTCAGCGACTCCGTGCATCCCAACGACGCCGGTCATCAAGCGATCGCCGACCGCCTGACCCCGATCATCTCCGCCAAGCTCGGCGGGGCCCCCTCGCCGTCGCCCAGTCCGTCGCCCAGTCCGTCGCCCAGTCCGTCACCCAGTCCGTCCCCTACTCCGTCCCCCACTCCGTCGCCCAGTCCGACTCCCACCCCCACGCCGACACCGACCACGGCGGGAAGTTGCACGGTGACCTACAGCGTCACCAACCAGTGGCAGGGCGGTTTCCAGGGCGATGTGACGATCGGGAACACCGGCAGCGCGGCGGTCGGCGGCTGGAGGCTGACCTGGTCCTTCCCCGATGGGCAGCAGATCAGCCAGGCGTGGAACGGCGCCTACAGTCAAAGCGGCAGCACCGTGACCGTAACCGACGCCGGCTGGAACGCCACCATCCCGGCCGGCGGCACGGCGGCGTTCGGCTTCATCGCCAGCCAGTCCGGCGCGAACGGCGAGCCGACCGCCTTCGCCCTCAACGGCATGCCCTGCGCCGTCCGCTGACCGCGACCGGCCCGGGCCGCGGCGGCGCCTGGCCAGGGAGCCGGGCAGCGACGGTCAGGCCGCGCCGTCAGGCCGCGCCGTCAGGCCCGTGACGCGAAGACGGCCTCCGCGAGCGCCCGCGCGGCCAGGGCGGGACGGGCGCCGGGCCGGGTGACGGCGTGGGCGAGCACGCCGTCGATGAGCACGAGGAGCTGGTCGGCGCCCGCGTCGGGAGCGGGGTGCCCGTGGCGGGTCAGCTCCGCCGCCATCAGCCGATGCAGTCCCTCCTTGAAGGCCCGCACCTCCGCGTGCGCCGGATGTCCGGGGTCGGTGAGCGTGAGCTCGGCCGCGGTGTAACGGCACCCCCGGAACGAGGGCTGCGAGGTGATGGCGTCGAGCTCGTCGAACACGGCCAGCACCCGCTCGCGCGGGTCGTCCCCGGCCTCGTCCATGACCTGGCGGTAGCGGTCCAGTCCGCCGTCGCTGCGCAGCACCTCGGCCACGAGGCCGTCCTTGCCGCCGAAGTGCTGGTAGAGCGAGCGTCTCGCGACATCGGCCTGCTTGAGGATCGCGTCGACGCCCACCTGAACGCCCTGGCTGTAGGTGAGCTCCCTGGCGGCGTCGAGCAGCCGCTCGCGGGGGCCGGGTCTCGTCGTCACGTGACGATTCTGGCACGTGCTTGACAGTAGATCAATCGGTCTATCTAATTGGGCGGCATATACCGATCGTTCTATCTATCTCGGGAGTGCCAATGGGCCGCGCGGGGACTCTCCCTACCGTGCTGACCGGCGTCTTCGTCGCCATCCTCGATTTCTTCATCGTCAACGTGGCGATCCCCACCATGCAGCGGGACCTGCGCGCCGGGCCGGCCGCGATCGAATGGATGGTCGCCGGATACGCCCTGGCGTACGGCTCGGGGCTGGTCCTGGGCGGACGCCTCGGCGACGTGTTCGGCCGGCGCCGGATGTTCGCCCTCGGCCTCGCCCTGTTCACGCTCGCGTCGGTCGCCTGCGGGCTGGCCCCCGACGCGGGTTCGCTGGTGGCCGCCCGCGTCGTCCAGGGGGCCGCGGCCGCCGTCCTCGCCCCACAGGTGCTCGCCATCATCCGCACCGAGTACAGCGGCGCCGCCCAGGCCAGAGCCGTCAACGCGTACGCGCTGACCATGGGGCTGGCGGCGGTGTTCGGCCAGCTGGCCGGGGGCCTGCTCATCCAGGCCGACCTGTTCGGGCTCGGCTGGCGGGCCTGCTTCCTGATCAACCTGCCGATCGGCGCCGCCGCTCTCGCGGCGACCTGGCGGGTGATCCCGGAGAGCCGCGCGGCCGGTGCCGTACGGCTCGACCTCGGCGGGGCCGCCCTGGTCACGCTCGCGCTGGCGGCCACGCTGCTGCCGCTGATCGAGGGCCGTGAGCAGGGGTGGCCGGTGTGGACCTGGATCTCGTTCGCCCTGGCCGTCGCACTGCTGCTGGCCTACGCCCGGCGGCGGCACGACTCACCGCTCATCGACCTCGCCCTGTTCCGCGAGCGCGCCGTCACGGCGGGGCTGCTCACCAACCTCGCGTTCTCGATGGGCATGGCGGCGTACTTCTTGATCTTCGCCGTGTACTCCCAGGAGGGCCGGGGCCTGGACGCCCTGCACGCCGGTCTGGTCTTCACGCCGATCGGTGCGGGCTACCTCGCGGCGTCATTGCTGGCACCGCGCCTGGCCGCGCGCTTCGGCCGCCAGATCATCGCGTTCGGCGGCCTGACCAGGGCGGTCAGCCTGGCCGTCCTGCTGGTCGCGGTCGCGGGGAACGCGCCGATCGGCTGGCTGGTGCCCGTGCTGGCCGTCGACGGGGCCGGCATGGGGCTGGTGCTGTCTCCCATCATGGGCACCGTCCTGTCGAGGGTCGCCCCGCACCACGCCGGCGGCGCCGCGGGCGCCCTCACCACCGCCCAGCAGGTCGGCGGCGCGCTGGGCGTCGGCATCATCGGCATCGTCTTCTACGGCGCCCTGTCCGGCGGCGTCACCGTGGCGTTCCAGCACGGGCTCGTCTACCTCATCGTCATCACCCTGGCCATCGCCGCTCTCGTCCAGTGGCTCCCGCGTGCCAGGGCCACGGCCTGACCACCGCACGTCCTGGGCCGCCGGACCCATTGGCGGTGTGTCAGGGGAAATCTCAGGGTGATCCCGGACGACACGGTGATCGATCTGGCTAGAGTTACGAAGCATTGATCGCGAAGCGGGCGACTACGACGGCTCCGGCTTCCGGGTCGGTCAATAACCCGATCCCGCTCGACGGGCGGGGCAAGTGCGTAAGCCTTCGACGAGGTCCGGCAGTATCTGAGCAGCACAACGAGCTTTCAGGAGTAAGGGTGGCCGGTTCGGAACGGAAATTCAGCCACTTCGCCAACACGCGGCACAGAAACTGGACGATCATCGGAGTCGCCGATTCGCCGGATGACGCGAATGTGCGGTCGGTCGAGATCTTCCAGGGCCCGGACGGCAACGAACCGCGGCTGGTGCTTGCCCCCGAGGAAGTGCCCCAATTCGTCGCGGGCCTCATCGCCACGGTCATGCCCGGCGACCTGACAGCGGAAGCAGACTGAGCGACGTCATCGGGGCCCCCGCTGATGGACGACCGCCTGCCGGTCACCGGGCACGTAGTGCACCTCCGCCTCGGAGTCGGCGCAGCCGCAGGGCCGGCCCGCCCCATGGAGCGAGTGGAGAACTAGTCCGCGGTCAGCGGAGGAGCCTTCCTGGCGGAACCGCGATAGGTCTCGGGGTCGTACCGGCGTTCGCTGTCGTCCAGCTTGGCGTTCGCGGCCTCGGCGAGGTCGATCCCCAGTGCGTCGGCCAGCCTGACCAGGTACAACGTCACGTCCCCGAGCTCGGCCCGGACCCTGCGCAGGGCGTCCTCGTCGAGGTCGCGCGACTCCTCGGCCGTCAGCCACTGGAACTCGGCGACCAGTTCCCCCGCCTCTCCGGCGAGGGCCATCGCCAGGTTCTTGGGCGTGTGGAACTTCTCCCAGTCCCGGGCGCGTACGAACTCGCGCAGCCGGGCGGCCAGGTGCTCCAGTTCACCGCTCACGGCACCCGACCCTACTCGTGCGGCCGTACCGCGCCGTGGGTGAGGCCGTCGGCCACCAGCCTGGCCAGGTCGTCGCCGAGCACCGCCGCCTCGCGCAGGGCCGACCGGAAACCTGCCAGACGCCGGAACGCCGCGCCGTATCTGCGTTGCTCCTCCATCGGCAGCAGCGGCAGCTCCGCACGCCGTACATCCACCCGATAACGCGAGGACATCGAGGTGTAGTGGCGGACGTTGACGGACGCGCAGAGGAAACCGGCGAGGAAGTCGGGGTCGAGCACCTCGGGATCCGGCCGCAGCAGGGACAGGTAGGGGCCGAGCAGGGCGTCGCCCTTCGTCAGCACCCGCGCGACCGGGGCGGTCACGACCTGCGGCACCACGACGTCGCCGGGCCGCGTCACGATCGGCCTCGCCCCGGCGTGCTCGGAGGATCCCGTCGCGGGCCGGTCTTCGAGCACGTCCTCGACGGTGAGCACGGGCGTCCCCAGAGGAGGCTCCTCCCCCGGCCGGGCCGGCGTCTGCTGCTCCACGACGAGCATGCCGCGCCGCACCAGCTCGGGCAGCGGGACGAGGGCGAGCTCGTCCGGTGGTGCCGCCGCGACGGACGGCAGCAGCCCGGCGACGGTCCCGAACAGCTCGGCGAGCCGCGAACGTGCTCCGGCGATCCGCTCCGGTGACAGGCCGTCGGCGGCCGTGGACAGGTAACGGGCGGGGGTGAGGTCCACGTCCTCGTCGAGCAGATCGACGAGCGGGACCGACCTGCTGACGCCCGGCTCGTCCAGCTCGCACCCCGCGCCGAACTCCCGCCATGCCGCGACGGCCACCCCGGCGTAGTCGTCCGGCCTGCCGGAGGTGTCGACCATCAGCACATGGCTCGGCGTGCCGCCCTCGGACGGCTGGCACAGGATCCACAGCGTCAGGCCGACCGCCACGTTGGGCACCGCGCCCTGCGGGAGCGTGATGACCGCGCGCAACGCGCCGCGCCGCAGCAGCTGGGACCTGATCCGGCGGCCCGACCTGCGGCTGGCGACGGCCGGGGGCATGAGGAGCACGGCCACTCCTCCCGGCGCCAGGTGGGCGAGCGCGTGCTGCACCCAGGCCAGCTCGGGCTCCACGCGCGGTGGCAGGCCGTACTCCCACCGGGGGTCGGCCGTCAGCTCCTCGTAGCCCCAGTTGCGGTCGTTGAACGGCGGGTTGCACACCACCGCGTCCGCCAGCTCGCCGGGGAAGGCGTCCGCGCGCAGGGAGTCTCCCGGTCTGATCCGCGCGTTGTCGCAGCGCAGCGCGAGCCGTACGGCGGTGAGCCGGGCGGCCACCGGATCGACGTCCTGGCCGAGCAGCCGGGCCCCGGGCGAGCGCTCGAGCGCCCGGCCGAGGATGCGGCCCGAGCCGCAGGCCGGGTCGAGCATGGAGCCGAACCCGTCGCCCACGAGGTCGAGCGTGAGCGTGACGATCTCGGCGGGAGTGGAGTAGACGCGCCGGGTGTGCACCTCGAAGTACCGCTCACGCAGGAACTCGAAGGTGTCGCGGACGCCGCGTTCCACGGCCAGCCGGGCGATGGAGCGGACCAGCGGCACCCTGGTCACCGGGACGGACTCGGGGAACGCCTCCGCGCTCACGGTCTTCGCGCACGTCGCGCGCACCCGGGCCGGAAGTCCCCGCGCCACCTCCTCGTCGGTCCCGGCCGAGAGCCCGCGCCAGTCGTCCGCCTCGTGCTGCACGTACACCAGGAAGGCCCCGAGGTCGGCGATCAGGTCGGCGAGGTCGTCGTCGTCGACGGTGGTCCGCAGGTCCTGCCAGAGCCACTCGTCCGGAGGGAGGTCCCTGCCCTCGGCGTGGCCGCGCAGCCACTCCCGGATCTCCGCGAGTGAGAACGCCGGACTGGTGGACGTGCCTCCCACGGGCTCGGGGAAGTCGTCGTGCCTGCGCCGCCAGTTGCTGACCGCCGCACGTCCCACGCCGGCCAAGCGGGCGATGTCCGCCGCGGTGACGTGTACGTCTCGCCGCACGACGCTCCGCCTTCCGCCAGTTCTTCGATCAGACCGGACCATATCCGATGGCTCGGACATGGGCAACGTCGCACCAAGGGCTGGTTGATTGTGTCAACACATGCTCTAATGGACGCCAGAAGTCGGCATGGAAGGGAGCAAGGATCGTGAGCACCCCCATAACTCGCCTCAGGTCACTTCGCCGCGGCCGCGCGATCCATCTCCTGGACATCGAGAACCTGACCGGATCCCCCCTTCCGACCACCCCCGACGTACGGCAGGTGATGAGCGCCTACCAGCGCACGGTGCCGGTCGGGCCGCTGGACCAGTTCATCGTGGCGGTCAACCACAACGCGCTCGTCTCCGTGGGGATCGCGCTGCGCGGGGTGCAGTTGCTGGCCCGTTCGGGACCGGACGGCGCCGACCGCGCCCTCGACGAGGCGGCCCGCACGACCCGGGTGGACCTGCGGTTCGAGCGGGCGGTGATCGGGTCGGGCGACGGCTACTTCGCCGACCTGGCCCTCTGGCTGGCGGGCTGCGGCCTGCACGTCACCGTCGTCTCCCAGCGCACCTGCCTGAGCTGGCGGCTCTACACCGCGGTCCCCGACACCGTCACCTTCGAACTGCCCGTCCCCCAGGCCGCTTGAGGCCTACCCTCGCCGGAGCGGCGTGGGCACGCCGAAGCTGCTGCGGTCGCCCGGCGTCGGCCCCGCGGAGGTGCTGCGGGCGGCCGGTGTGGAGGTCCGGCTGGACCGGCCGGACGTGGCACGCCGCGGACCTCGTCCGCGGCGCGGCCTGACCGCTCAGACCTCCGCGACGGCCAGGGAGCGGCCCGGCAACTCGAGCACGTCGCCGGCCAGGCGGGCGGACTCGTCGGAGGCGAGCAGGAGCCGCGACGCGGCCAGCCGTACGGGCACCGGGCCTTCGGCGAAGTTGGCGGCGATCCGCAGCGCACCGCGTTCGATCACCACGACGCGCCGGTCCTCGTCCACTTCGACCCGCACCCGGTCCAGGCGGGGATCGGTGAGATCGGGATGAGACTTGCGGAGCGCGATGAGGTCGCGATACCAGCCCAGCAGCGAGGCGTGCTCGTCCTTGGCCGTCTCCTCCCAGTCGAGCTTGGAGCGCAGGAAGGTCGTCTCCTCGCCCGGTTCTGGGGCCTTCCAGTCGTAGCCGAAGCCCTCGAACTCCTTCCTGCGCCGTTCGCCCTCGCCCTCCGCGAGGTGCGGCTCGAAGTGGTCGGTGAAGAAGTAGAACGGGGTGGTCGCCCCCCACTCCTCGCCCATGAACAGCATCGGGGTGAACGGCGAGGTCAGCAGCAGCCCGGAGGCGAGGCGGAGCTGCTCGGGCCGCATGCGGTCGCCCTCGGGCCGGTTGCCGATCTGGTCGTGGTTCTGCGCGCAGCAGACGAAGCGGTGGCCGGGAATCCCGGTCGCCGGTCGGCCATGCGAGCGCCCCCGGAACGACGAGTAGGTGCCGTCGTGGAAATAGCCGGATGTCAGCACCTTGGCCAGGGACGACAGGGTGGCGAAGTCGCCGTAGTAGGCGTTGGTCTCCCCCGTGACGTTCGCGTGGATGGCGTGGTGGACGTCGTCGTTCCAGCTCGCGTGCATGCCGAGCCCGCCGGCCTCGCGCGGGGTGACCATGCGGGGGTCGTTGAGGTCCGACTCGGCGATGAGCGTCAGCGGCCGGCCCACGGCGGCGGACAGCGCGTCGACCTCGGCCGACAGCTCCTCCAGAAGGTGGACGGCGCGCTTGTCGTGCAGGGCGTGCACGGCGTCGAGGCGCAGCCCGTCGATGTGGTAGTCGCGCAGCCACTGCAGGGCGTTCTCGATGAAGTAGCGCCGCACCCCGTCCGAGCCGGGCCCGTCGAGGTTGACCGCGTCGCCCCAGTAGGACCCCTTGGCGTCGTGGAAGTAGGGCCCGAACTTGGCCAGGTAGTTGCCCGAAGGACCGAGGTGGTTGTAGACGACGTCGAGGATGACGCCGACACCGGCCCGGTGGCAGGCGTCCACCAGGCTCTTGAGCCCGTCCGGCCCGCCGTACTCCTCGAAGACCGCGTAGAGGTCCACGCCGTCGTAGCCCCAGTTGCGCTTTCCCGGCACGGGCGGCACCGGCATGATCTCGACGAAGTCGACCCCGAGGCCGACCAGGTGGTCGAGCCGGTCGGCCACTCCCCGGAAGGTGCCTTCGGGCGAGAACGTGCCGACGTGCAGCTCGTAGATCACCCCGCCGCGCAGGTCGCGGCCGTGCCAGTCCTGGTCCGTCCAGGCGAACCTGTCGTGGTGGTAGACGCGGCTCGGGCCGTTCACCCCGTACGGCTGCCGCCGCGTCCGGGGGTCGGGGAACGGCCCGTCGCCGTCCACGAAGAAGGCGTAGTCGAGGTCGTGCTCGTCGCCGGGGGCGGTCCACCGGCCGCCCGCGCCCCGCGACATCTCATGCCGGGCGCCCCCGTGCTCGACCTCGACCCGCGCCGCCTCGGGCGCCCACACCTCGAACATGCGCATATCCCCCTATCGGACGAAGCCGTCAGCCTTCGAGAATCGCGACCGGATACGCGGACAGCAGGTCGGCCATCCGCACCTCACCCTCGTGCTCGGCGCCGGTGAGCAGGTCGCGCCAGCGCCCCTGCGGCAGGGTGATCGTGTCGCTCCCCCATCCGCCCCTGCGCTCCAGCCCGACGGGCAACCGGGTCGCGACCACGACGGCGGCGGTCCCGTGCCCGGGGACGCCCCGCGTGAACGCGACCGCGTGCTCCCCCGCCTCGATCGGCGCGTACGGCGCCTCGGGGTCGAGCCGCTGCCGCAGGCCGAGCGCGGCGGCGGTGACACGGATCTTCTGGCCGTCCCAGCTGTCGTCGGGCTCGGCCAGCAGCCGGCGGCGCCGCTCGAAGTCCACCGGCCGGCGGTTGTCCGGGTCGACCAGCGAGAAGTCGGTGATCTCGTTGCCCTGGTAGACGTCCGGGATGCCCGGCATGAGGAGCTGGACGGCCTTCTGCCCCAGCGAGTTGACGCGGGCATACCGGTCCACGACCTCGGTGAACGAGGCGACCGAGTAGCCGCAGGCGTCGATGGCCCGCCGGGCGAAGTCCCTGATCCCCTCCTCGTACGCCGGGTCGGGGTTCAGCCAGGAGATCGACGTCTTGGCCTCGCGCGCCGCCTTGAGCAGGTAGTCGGTGAAGCGGTCGAGGGGGATCGGCCAGGCCGCCGTCAGCGACTGCCAGGCGAGGTAGTCGAGCTTGGGGTCGAACGACACGGCCGCCGCCCAGGAGCCGACGGCCATCGCCCACTCCTCGGGCAGCTCCGACAGCACCGCGAGACGGGCGCGCACGTCCTCCGACCGCTTCGTGTCGTGGGTGGACAGGGTGGTCATCGTCCGCGGCGGCAGCCCGGCGCAGAACTCGTGGAACTCGGCGGGCGACACTCCGAACCTGTCGGGCTCCCCGCCCACCTCGTTGAGGCAGGCCAGCGGATACCACCGGTAGAGCGCGGTGTCCTCGACGCCCTTGGCCATGACCGGCCCGCAGGTCTGCTGGAAGCGGGTGACCGCCTCGGGCGGGCCGTACAGGACGAGGTTGGCGGCCTTGGCCACCATGTCGGGGTCGGTCCTGGTGGCCGCCCGCCCGGCCGCCTCCTGGACGATCGCCTCGGAGTCGGCGGGCGGCTGCTCGCCCGGGTTCACGTACGCCCGGTAGACGGGCATCGCGGCCAGCAGCTCCACGACGGCCTCGCGCAGCTCCGGGTCGCCGAGATCGTCGGTCAGCCGGTCGACCTCTCCCCCGAAGAACAGGTCGATGACGTACTTCTTGGAGTCGTGCCGCACGGTCTCGTAGTCGTCGCGTACGCCGGTGTGGCGGCCGAACGTCTCGATCAGCGCGTCGCGGCCGGCCGGGTCGACGAACAGCCGGGTGATCATGTTGAGCGCGTCGTATCCGGTGGTGCCGTCGCACGGCCAGTCGGCGGGCAGTCGCTCACCGTCGATGAGGATCTTCTCCACCCACAGGGGACCGGGCACGTGCGGGCGCAGCCGCCGGAGGTAGCCGCGAGGGTCGGCCAGGCCGTCCGGGTGGTCGACGCGCAGCCCGTGGAGCACGGCTTCCTCGATGAGGCGGAAGGTCACGGCGTGGGTGGCCTCGAAGATCTCGGGGTCCTCCACGCGCAGGCCCATCAGCGACGACACGTCGAAGAACCGCCGGTAGCCGGGGCTCTCCCGCCAGTGGGCCAGCCGGTAGTGCTGGGCCTCCAGCAGTTCCGGCAGCGGCAGGTGCTCGGTGCCGGGCCTGATCGGGAACGCGTGGTCGTGGTAGCGCAGCACCCGACCGTCCACGCGGAGCGCCTCGTCGGCGTCGTCGCCGAGCAGCGGCAGGGTGACCGGCCACTGGAAGTCGAACCATCGGGAGGCCGGCGACCCCGGGCCGTCCCGCAGCGCCGCCCACAGCTGGGCGTTGTCCGACTCCGGCACCGGCACGGTCATGTGGTTGGGCACGATGTCGGAGACCAGCGGCATGCCCTTGGCCGCCAGCGCCCGGAGGCCCTCCTCACCGCCGAACTCCTCGCGTACGCGGCCGTGGTCGGTCACGTCGTACCCGTGCTGGGACTCCCTGCACGCCTGGAGGATCGGCGACAGGTAGAGGTGGCCCACCCCCAGGTCACGGAGGTATCCGACGAGGCTCGCGGCCTGGGCGAATCCGAAGTCAGGCGTCAGCTGCACCCGATAGGTAGAAGTCACCGAACCGCCTTTCGCAGCGCGTTTCCGGAGGTCGTGTCCATAGTGCACGTCACGAGCGCGCCCCTGCCAGCACCGCGACGGGCAGGAGGAGCGCAGGACCGGCTCCCCTCCTGCCCGATGTGACACGGACTAACGCCGAAGCGCACTCTATTCGCGCATCGGTGCTGGTCAGGACCCCAGCACAGGCCGGACTCTACGCAGCACCCGCACCGACCGGCCGCTCACGGGCACGGCCTCGCCGGCCCGGCACACGCGCGACTCGCTCAGCACCGGCATCGCCGTGTCCAGCTCGGTCGCCCACAGCTCGCCGTAGTCGTCGGGGATCGTGAACTTGATGACCTCGTGGTGGGCGTTGAACAGCAGCAGGAACGAGTCGTCGCTGATCCGCCTGCCGCGCCTGTCGGGCTCGGTGATGGCGTCGCCGTTCAGGAACACCGCCAGTGCCTTGGCGTAGCCGTTCGTCCAGTCGGCGTCGGTCATCTCCGTGCCGGACGGCGTGAGCCAGGCGATGTCGCTCAGCTCGTCGTGCGACCCGCGTACGGGCCGGCCGTAGAAGAAGCGGCGGCGGCGGAAGACCGGGTGGTCGCGGCGCAGCCGGGCCAGGCGCCGGGTGAAGTCGAGAAGCTGGCGCTTCTCCCTGGTTCCCGCGTCATCCCTCGCACCGGCCTCCAGGATCGTGCCCCAGTCGACCCAGCTGATCTCGTTGTCCTGGCAGTAGGAGTTGTTGTTGCCCTGCTGGGTGCGGCCGATCTCGTCGCCGTGCGACAGCATCGGCACGCCCTGCGACAGGAACAGCGTGGCCAGGAAGTTGCGCTTCTGCCGTTCGCGGAGCTGGGCGACCGGACCGGTCGCCGGGCCCTCCACCCCGCAGTTCCAGGAACGGTTGTCGTCCGCGCCGTCGCGGTTGTCCTCGCCGTTGGCCTCGTTGTGCTTGTCGTTGTACGACACCAGGTCCTGCAGCGTGAAGCCGTCGTGGCAGGTGACGAAGTTGATCGACGCGGCCGGGCGGCGGCTGTCGTCCTGGTAGAGGTCGCTCGACCCGGTGAGACGGCTGGCGAACTCCGGCAGCGCGGCGGGCTCGCCCCGCCACATGTCGCGGATGGTGTCGCGGTAGCGGCCGTTCCACTCGGTCCAGCGGGCCGGGAAGTTGCCGACCTGGTAGCCGCCTGGGCCGACGTCCCACGGCTCGGCGATGAGCTTGACCTGCGACAGCACCGGGTCCTGCTGGACGAGGTCGAAGAACGCGCTCAGCCGGTCGACCTCGTGCAGCTCGCGGGCGAGGGAGGCCGCGAGGTCGAAGCGGAAGCCGTCCACGTGCATGTCGCGCACCCAGTAGCGCAGCGAGTCCATGATCAGCTGGAGTGCGTGCGGGCTGCGCATCAGCAGGCTGTTGCCGGTGCCGGTGGTGTCCATGTAGTAGCGCCGGTCGTCCTCGACCAGCCGGTAGTAGTTGGCGTTGTCGATGCCGCGCATGGACAGGGTCGGGCCCAGGTGGTTGCCCTCCGCCGTGTGGTTGTAGACGACGTCGAGGATCACCTCGATGCCCGCCTCGTGCAGGGCCTTCACCATCGCCTTGAACTCCAGCACCTGCCCGCCGCGCTGCCCCGAGCTGGAGTACGCGTTGTGCGGCGCGAAGAAGCCGATCGTGTTGTAGCCCCAGTAGTTGGACAGCCCCCGCTTCTCCAGCATGTGGTCGGTCACGAACTGGTGGACCGGCATGAGCTCGATCGCGGTGACGCCGAGCGAGGTGAGGTGGTCGATGATCTCGGGGTGGCCCAGGGCGGCGTACGTGCCCCGGATCCGCTCGGGGATCTTCGGATGGCTTGTCGTGAGGCCGCGCACGTGCGCCTCGTAGATCACCGTGTCGTGGTAGGGCGTGGCCGGCGGCCGGTCGTGTCCCCAGCCGAAGAACGGGTTGACGACGATCGACCTCGGCACGTACGGCGCCGAGTCGCTGTCGTCCCGGCTGTCCGGCTCGCCGAAGCGGTAGCCGTACACCGCCTGGTCCCAGTTGACCGAGCCCTCCACCGCCTTGGCGTACGGGTCGAGCAGCAGCTTGTTGGGGTTGCAGCGCAGGCCGTCGGCGGGCGAGTAGGGCCCGTGGACGCGGTAGCCGTACCGCTGGCCCGGCCCCACACCGGGCAGGTAGCAGTGCCAGACGAAGCCGTCCACCTCGCTCAGCGAGACGCGCTCCTCGTTGCCGTCGTCGTCGAACAGGCACAGCTCTACGCGCTCGGCCACCTCGGAGAAGAGCGCGAAGTTGGTGCCCGCTCCGTCGTACGTCGCCCCGAGCGGATAGGAATCCCCCGGCCAGATCTCCCTCACTGGACCTCCTCGCCCTCCGGCTCGGCGGTCACGCCGGGAAGGTCCCGGAGCCCACCGGCTCTATGGTCGCACTCGCCCACGGTCCGTACCCTTCCCGGAACCCCGCGTGCGAGATCGTGGTGCTGACTGTCGTTCACAAGACATCGTGCCTGCCCAGAAAAGGCTTCGACAGTCTCGCCACGTTAACTGCGTGTATGGCAACGGGGTGAACCGGCCATCAGCGAGCAAAGCACCGGTGACCTGGACCGACTCGCCGAGAACGGACGCGGGGCGCCCGTCCCGTCCGTCACGGAGCGCAGCCGCCCGGCTGTGACTCACCCCGGATCAGGCGCCCCGGCGAGACCGCGTACGGCGCCGATCACCCCGGCGACGCGGTCCCCGGTCGCGGTCGGCCCGTGGGCCGAGGCGATCGCGATGATCTCCATGGCCGCGAGCCGGTCGACGTGACGGCCGAAGATCCGCGGGTCGAGCCAGCGGTGCCAGGGGCTGAGCCCCGCGCCGAAGGCGCGCACGGCCTTCAGATAGTCCTCCAGCGGGAGCTCCCCCGCGTCGGCGGTCGCGACCGGCACCTCGGCCCCGAAGCAGTCGGCCGCCCAGTAGACCCCGCTGCGGTCGTCGTACAGCCCCCGGGTCGCCGGGGCGTCGTAGAGCGGGGGCCGCACCGCGGTCAGCCGCCGGTCGCCCGCGTCGAACGACTCGTCGTCGGCGATCCGGCGCGTACGGCCCGGCGGCGGCGCGAAGCCGCGCCCCGGGCGCGGGGGCGAGCCGGTGACCAGCGTCGCGGCCGGGCACATCTCCAGGGCGACCTCCAGGTTGCCCGCGTGGTCGGGGTCGTCGTGGCTCAGGAAGATCCATCGCACGTCGCGCGGCTCCACGACCGCGAAGACGTCCTCGGTCCAGCGCTCGCGGTGCTCGGCCGCGCCGGTGTCCACGATCACCGGCTCGCGTCCGGTGATGACCATCGAGTCGATGTGCGCGTACCCCGCCGCCGCGGGTTCGATCATCGGGACGAGCACCACGTCGGGCGCGATCCGCCAGGGACCTGTCGGCTGTGTGTCCATGCTCCACAGGCTCGGCGGACGGTCTTGTTCCGAACTTGGCGCGGGCTTGCCGGGGGTTCAGCGTTCCTCGTGGCGCTCCCGGGCGGCGACGACCTCGGGCATGCGCTCCTCCGTCCAGGCGAGGAGCGGAAGCAGGCGCTCGGCGGCCTCGCGGCCGAGCGGGGTGAGGCTGTATTCGACCCGGGGCGGGATCGTGTGCTCGGCCTCCCGCAGCACCATGCCGTCGCGTTCCAGTGCCTGGAGGGTCTGGGACAGCATCTTCTCGCTCACCCCGTCCACGCGGCGGCGCAGCGCGTTGAAGCGGTAGGGCCCTTCGTGCAGGGCCGCAATCGCCAGGATCGCCCATCGGCCGGTGATGGTCTCCAGCACGGTGCGCGAGGTGCACTTCCGTGAGAAGACGTCGGCGACGAGCTCCTCGAACTCCTCCATGGCCGTCAGCTTACGCTCTCGAAGTACTTTCTGATAGAAAGCACTAACCAAAGGAAAGCACTGTGGAGGAGAAACCATGATTGTCGTGACCGGAGCCACCGGACACCTCGGCAGGCTGGTCGTCGAGGAACTCGCCGGGCGCGTGCCCGCCTCGCGGATCGTCGCGGCGGTGCGCAGCCCGGAGAAGGCGGCCGACCTGGCCGAGCGGGGCATCCAGGTGCGCGAGGCGGACTACGACCGTCCCGCCACGCTGGGACCGGCGCTCGAGGGCGCCACCAGGGTCCTGCTCGTCTCCGGCAGCGAGCCCGGCCGGCGGGTCGACCAGCACAAGGCCGTGGTGGACGCCGCCCGGGCGGCCGGCGTCGAGCTGCTCGCCTACACGAGCATCCCGCGCGCCGACACCACCCCGCTGGGCCTCGCGCCCGACCACAAGGCGACCGAGGAGTACATCCGCGCGAGCGGGCTGCCCTTCGCCTTCCTGCGCAACGGCTGGTATCACGAGAACTACATCGCGGCGGCCCGGCAGGGCGCGCAGAGCGGCGTCATCCCGGGCAGCGCCCGCGACGGCCGCGTCGCCTCGGCGGCGCGCGCCGACTTCGCCGCCGCCGCGGCCGCCGTCCTGGCTGGTGAAGGACACCGCGACGCGGTGTACGAGCTGACGGGCGACGTCGCCTGGAGCATGCCCGAGCTGGCCGCCGTGGTCTCCGAAGTGTCCGGCGCGCCGGTCGAGTATCGGGACCTGCCCGTCGCGGAGTACGCCAGGGCGCTGGAGGCGAACGGCCTGCCCGAACCGGTCGCGGCCCTGTTCGCCCAGGTCGACGCCGACATCGCCGACGGCTGGCTCGGCGGCACCCCCGGCGACCTGTCCCGCCTCATCGGCCGGCCGACCACGCCGCTGCGCGACACCCTCGCCGAAGCCCTGAAGAACGGGTGATCACACGCTGTTGAGCAGGGCCAGGATCGGCTTCTCGTAGAGGGCGACCCCGGAGCGGCGGACGAGAGCGAGCGCGGCGCGCAGGCGGGGGCCCGCCGCATCGCGGTCGTCCCGCGCGAGCGCCAGGCGGGCCAGGCACAGGTCGGTCACCGACCAGCCGAGCAGGCGGCCCTGATGCGGCAGGAGCAGGTCGTGCAGCGCCGCCGCCGCGGCCCTGTCGCCCAGGGCCAGGCACACCTCACTCAGCAGGTCGGGGATGAACCGGTAGGCGATGTCGCCCCGCATGCCGGCGAAACCGCCGTGGGCCAGCTCCGCGAGGACCTCCGCGGCCTCGTCCCTCCTGCCGAGGTCGAGCAGGGCCGCGCAGCGCAGCACCCGCCATCCGGGCTGGCCGGGCCGCCGCGCCAGCGCCTCCTCCGCCAGCGCCAGCGCCGCCGTCGCGTCACCCCGCATCCGCGCCGCCAGGCAGCGGAACACACGGGCCCGGCTCTCGGCGTGGTCGCGGCCGAGCGCGCCCTCCGGATGGAGCCGGACCGACTCCTCCGCCTCCGCCAGGGCGCGGCCGGGGTCGCCGCGGAGATAGGCGTGGATCGCCGACAGCCAGGCGGCGAGGCTGAGCAGGGCGGGCTGCCTGATCCTGCGCGCGGTGTCCGACAGCCAGGTCAGCAGCCGGTCCGCCCGCTCCAGCTCGCCCTGTTTGACCAGCTCGACGTGCTCGGCCTCCAGAGCCAGCCATTCGGCCACCAGGTCGCCGGTCCGGCGGGCCACCTCGGTCATCTCGTCGATGGCCGCCTGCCTCTCGGCGTGCCCGGCGACCCCGCGCGAGAGGATCTCGTACGCGCTCAGCGCCCGCAGCAGCGAGCCGTCGTCCCCGCGCAGGCGGGCCTCCCGTACGGCTTCGGCCGCGAGCGCGCAGCTCTCCTCGACCGGCCGGGTGAAACAGCCCGTGACGGCGAAGGCCGCCAGGAGCTGGGACCGCCAGGGCGAGCCCTCCCCCTGGCTTCGCAGCGCCCGCTCGATCCGCCCGGTCAGCGCGCCGCCCGCCGCCCATTCCTCGTACATCGCCCACGACAGCGGGTCGGAGAACCCGAGCGCGGCGCGGGCCAGCCGGTCGTCGTCCCCGAGAGCGTCGGCGATCTCGGCCGCCTCCTCCAGCGAGGCGTGGACCTGCGTGCTCATCCCGGCCGCCGACTGCGCCTCCGCGAGGCCGAGCAGCAGGTCGCACCGCAGCACAAGGCTCTCACTCGAGGCGGCCACCGGCAGCTGGCCGGTGAGGGCGACGGCGTGCCGCAGGTGCTCGACGGCGTCCTCGTAGGCGAACTGGGCCATGGCGTGAGCGGCCGCCTGCCGGGCGTACTCGATCGCCTTGGCCGCCATGCCGGAGATGACCAGGCCCTCGCGGTAGTGGTGCGCCAGCTCGGCCAGGTGCGTGCCGCGCCGTTCGAGCACGGCCGCGATGCCGGCGTGCAGGCGGCGCCTGCGCAGCGGGGCGAGGCCGTCGCGCAGCACGTCGCGGACGATGTCGTGGGCGAACCGGTAGACGAGGTCGTGCTCGGTGAGCAGGCGCGCCCGGACGGCCGCGTCGAGCACGTCGAGCACCTCGTCGCGCGGCACGTCCATCACGTCGTGCACGACGTCGAGCAGCACGTCCAGCGGGGCGTCGCGGCCCAGCAGGGCCGCCGCCGACAGGACGCCGGGGGCGCCCGGCGGCATCGCCGCCATCCTGCCGCGCAGCACGTCCGCGACCGCGCCCGGCACCTCGCCGCCGTCCAGGTGGACGAGTTCGCCCAGGAAGAAGGGGTTGCCGCCGGTCCGCCTCGCCACCTCGGCCGCCCGCGTCGCGTCCGCGCCCGCCCGCCGCAGATACTCGGCGATGGCGTCCTCGCCGAGGCCGCCCAGCGTGACCCGCTCGACGTGCGGGAGCCGTACGAGCGTGGCGAGCGTGCGGGCCAGCGGCCCGCTCACCTCCGTGTCGCGGTAGGTCGCGATCACGGTCAGCTCCTGGCACGCCCGCGTGGTGGCGAGGAACTCCAGCAGGCGCAGGGACGAGGCGTCGGCCCACTGGAGGTCGTCGAGGACGACGAGCACCCTGCCGTGCGCCGCGGCGTGCTCCGCGACGAGCCGGGCGAACGCCTCGTACAGCGCGAACTCCCCGGTCGCGCCGAGCATCTCGGCCAGTTCGCCGTGCCGTCCGGTGAGCCGGCGTACGGCCTGGGCCCAGGGCCAGAACGGCGGCGCGCCCGTGCCGTCCCAGCAGCGGCCGAAGACCGCCACAGGCGCGTGCGCCGCGGCGTCCTCCGCCAGGCTGGTCTTGCCGATGCCCGGCTCGCCCGCCACGAGCACGATCAGCGGGCCGTCCGCGGTGACGGCGCGGCGCAGGACGCGCGATTCGGCGGCCCGCCCGATGAGCGCGCCCTCCCGCCGTCCGGGACCGTCGGTGTCCGCCTCGGGCACAGGGGTCGCGGTGGGGGCGGGGGTCGCGGTGGGGGCGGGGTCGTGGGCAGTCGCGGGCGGGGGCGGTGGCGGGGGCGGTGGCGTCAGCGCGGGGTCCTGCTCCAGGATCCGCCGCTCCAGCTCGCGGGAGCGCGGATCGGGGTCCAGGCCGAGTTCGCCGACGAGCAGCCGGCGGCCCTCGGTGAGCAGGGCGAGCGCGTCCGCCTGACGGCCGGCCTGGTAGAGGGCGTGCGCGCCGAGCCTGCGCAGCCGCTCGCGCAGGGGATGCGCCGCCACGAGCCTCGTCAGCTCGGGCACCCGCGCCGGCCCGAGCCCGAGCGCGAGCTCGGCCTGGGCCACGTCCTCGACGACCGAGAGCCTGAGCTCCGCCAGATGGGCGATCTCGTCGCGCGCCCAGGGCTCGTCCTCGAACCCCGCCAGCGGCTCGCCCCGCCACTCCTTCAGAGCCAGGCGGAGCTGCCCGGCGGCTCCCGCGTGGTCGCCCGCCTCCAGCAGCCGCCTGCCCGCCGCGACGGCCGCCGCGGCACGACCGAGGTCGAAGCTCTCGGGTGGCAGCTCGATCGCGTACCCGCCCGGCCTGCTCAGCAGCACCGACGGCTTCGCCCTGCGCACCCGGCCGGGTTCGAGCACGCGCCGCAGCTTCGACACGTACGCCTGCACGGTGTTGACCGCCCCCGGCGGCGGCTCCCGCTCCCACAGCGCGTCCACGATCCTGGCCGTGCTCACCGGACGCGGCGCCGCCAGCACGCACAGGGCCAGCACCGCCCGCTGCTGAGACGGCCCGATGTCGAGCGGCGTCCCCCCGTCGTCGAGCACGACGACCGGGCCGAGCACGCGGAACTCCAACACGATCCCCTCCGGTTGCGGTCCCCCGAATGTATCCCGCCGCAGTAGGAGTTTTCGGACGATCAGCAGCAAAGTGTCAGCGAGGGTCAGTGGCGCGAGCCGCGGACGCGGGTGCGCCGCAGCAGACGGCGACGCGGGCCGACCGCCCGGCCGTCGGTGTGCAGCCACAGGTTGACGCCGGTCCCTCCGAGCGCCGAGGGCTCGACGCGCACCCCGCCGCCCGTCGACTCGGCCAGGCGCCGGGCGATGTCGAGGCCGAGCCCGGTGGAGCCGGCCCCGCTGTTGCCCCGCCGCAGCGCCTTCTCCGGATCGGGGATGCCCGGGCCCGCGTCCGCGACGAGGATGCCCACCATGCCGCTCCCCCGATGCAGGGTGACGCGGAAGGCCGTGCCCTGCGGCGTGTGGCGGAAGACGTTGCCGAGCAGCGCGTCGACCACCGCGCCGAGGTCGGCCGCGGCGACCGGCACCGGGCTGGGCTCGTCGGCGCCGACGAGCTGCCAGGGCCGCGCCTGGTCCTCGGCCAGCGCCGACCAGAAGGCGAGCCGTTCCCGCAGCACGAGCGCGGCGTCGCAGCCCGCCGGCACGGCCCGGGACGGCCGCCGGGCCGCTTCGATGATCTCGTCCACGGCCTGCTCGAGCCGGTCGATGGCGAGCCTGCGCTGCTCGGCCTCGGGGCCGGTGCCGCCGAGGTTGAGCCGCAGCGCGGTCAGCGGGGTGCGCAGCCGGTGCGACAGGTCGGCGGCGAGCTCGCGCTCGGCCGCGAGCAGTCCCGCCACCTGGTCGGCCATCGCGTTGAACGCGCGCCCGGCGGCCACCAGCTCGGGCGGGCCGTCCGGGACGATGCGCACCGTCAGGTCGCCCGCCCCGAGGGCCGCCGCCGCCTGCCCGAGCCTGCGGGCCGCCCGGACCACCCGGGCCCCGAGCCGGTCGGCCACCACCACCGACCCCACCACCAGGGTGACCGCGACGCCGGTCAGCACGGCCCAGGAGGTGGACACGCCCTTCCTCGCGTCCGCCTCGGGCGCGTACGCCTCGATGACGGCCCGCCGTCCGCCGCCCAAAGCGACCGGTCTGAGCAGCACGTATCCCTTGCTGACGGGCACGGTCCTGGCGCTTTCCGCCGCGCTCGCGACGTCGGCGGCCGTGACCCGGGAGCGGCCCACCGTGCGTCCGCCGGGGAGGTGGACGGCCAGGCGGGAGGTCCCCGCCGGGGTGCTGGCCAGCGCGCGCTCCAGCGCGGCGGCGTCGTCGGTCACCACGAGGGCGGGCACGATCGTGGCGGCCTGGCGTTCGGCGTCCGCGAGCGCGCGGCTCTCGGCGATCTCCTTTACCGCGACGGCCAGCGGGATGAGGAAGGCCAGCGCGACCATCGCCGTCACGGCCACCGCCACCAGGGCCAGGCTCCGTCTCACCGCCGCTCCCGCTCCGGACCTCGTGCCGTTGTCGCGGTTCCCGCTTCGGGGCTCAGCCCTCGGCAGGGGGGCTGAGGCGTACGCCGACACCCCGCACGGTGTGCAGATATCGGGGGCGGGACGCGCTCTCGCCGAGCTTGCGCCGCAGCCAGGACAGGTGGACGTCGATCGTCTGGTCGTCCCCGTACGACTGCCGCCACACCTCGGCCAGCAGTTCCCTGCGCGAGATCACGCGGTCGGGACGGGCGGCGAGGTAGGCCAGCAGGTCGAACTCTCGGCGGGTGAGGTCGAGCGGCGCGCCGTCCAGGCGGGCCTCCCTGCGATCGGCGTCGACGACCAGGCCGCCGACCCTGGCGACCGGCGACGGCGCGCCGGGCCTGGCCCGGCGCAGCACGGCCTCCAGGCGGGCGTTGAGGTGGTCGCCGGAGAACGGCTTGACCAGGTAGTCGTCCGCGCCGTCGCGCAGCAGGCGGACGATCTCGGCCTCGTCGTCCCGCGCGGTGGCCACGATGACCGGTACGTCGGAGATCGCCCGGAGCATCTTCAGCGCCTCCGCGCCGTCGAGGTCGGGCAGCCCCAGATCGAGGACGACCACGTCGGGGGCGACGTGGGCGATCTCCCGCAGGGCGTCGAGCGCCCGGCCCGCGCTGCGGACCGCGTGGCTGCGCCCGGTCAGGTCGCGAATGATCGCGGACCGGACGAACTCGTCGTCCTCAACCACCAGAACGGTCGCCATGGGGCAGAAACGTACACTCCCGGTTGGTACGGCGTCCCGAGAAGAGCGATCCGAAACACGGGGATTTGCGGCTATTTAAGGCATGCACAAATCCGTAGAGGTTGACCGAAAAGGACCGAGCGGCAATTCGGGTCGCGGGATAGAGTGAGCGGCCACATGAGAAGGGCCGCCGGTTACTTGATCGCCTGGTGCGGGGCCACCGCGCTCGCCGTCGGCGTGTCCTGGCTCGGGGTGCGCGACGTGCTGCGCAGCGCGATCCTGGACGAGGCGCCCCTCGCTCCCGTCGTGGCCGTCGCCGCGCCCCTGTCCGCCTCGCCGGGCGTCCCCGCCCCCACCCCGCAGGGCACCCCGGACGGCGGAGCCTCCGGCGGCACGTCCGAGGACCCTTCCGCGGAGCCGCCCGGCCATCGGTCCCCCTCCCGGCCCACCGCCACTCCGGTGCGGACCGCGCGGACCTCCCCGGCACCGCGCCCGGCCCGCGCCACGCGGCCGGCGAGATCGGCGGAGCCCTCGCCCACCGCCCGGCAGCGCAAGGCCGGCGACGGGGAGAGCCTGCACACGTTCACGCTGAAGGGCGGCCGGGCGACGATCGCGGTGACCTCCGCGGACTGCCGCGTGGTGACGGCGACCCCGAACGACGGCTACGAGGTCAAGGTCTGGGAGGCCGACCAGTGGCTGCGGGTCGCGTTCCTCCGGGACACCCATGAGTCGTCGGCGTTCTGCACGTGGAACGCCCTGCCCCCCAGGCTCGACACCTACGAGAACTGAGGGGCCCCGGCCCGGCCGTCCGTCAGGAGAACTCAGTCCAGGAGGGCGCGGTACTTCTTGAGCTCCTTGACCTCGGCGCCCAGCGAGGTGACGGTGGCGACGGCCAGCGCCTTGGCTCCCTCGAAGGCGCCGCCGGCCTGCTCGGCCCGGGCGAGCTTGATCGCGCCGTTGTCATGCTCGATCATCAGCGTCACGTACTTCCGGTCGAAGGACGAGCCGTTCAGCTTGGCGAGCGCCTCGATCTCGGCCCGTTTCTGCATGCCCGGCATCGCATGGTCGCGCGGCAGCGGCTCCGCACCCCACATGTCGAGCCAGTCCTTGAACGTGCGGATGTCGGTGTCGCGGGCCGTGGCGACCTTCGCCGCGAACTCGCCGACCCACGGGTCGCCCGCCCGGGTCTGCGCGAGCCTGGCCAGCTCCAGGGCCTGGAGGTGGTGCGGGACCATCTGCCGGGCGAACACCACGTCGGCGGCGTTGGTCCCGGCGGACGGCTTCGCCGCGCCCGTCTCGTCCGGCGTGGCGCTGAGCGCGGACCCGGGGGTCTGCGTGGCCTCGGGGCTCGGCGTGGCCTCCGAAGTGAGGGGCGTCTCGACGGTGGTGGCGGGTGAGGCGGCTACCGGAGCGGGCGAGGCGGCCCCGCCCGCCGGGTCCGGCGTGCCGCATCCGGCGAGCAGGGCGGTCGCGAGCACGCCCGTTAACGCTCCCGGTAACGCGGCCGTCACACGAGCCGTCACAGCGGGAAGCCGGCGGATAGTGGTCGTCACTGGAGGGCCTTTCCGGTTCTGACTGACGGACGGACGCGACGGCCGCCGGGGCCGGGCGCGTTCGGATCCATCCGTGATCCCTTGCCGCAGGACCCTACCGCCGGGCGGCGACTCCGGCCGCCCCCGCATGGCGTTTCGGCATATTTACGGTGATTATCGGACAAGCTGGGCATCACGTGTCAAAATTCCCATTCGCTTCCCTGGATCACCCCTGTGCTCTAGCCTCCAACTGTGCCAAAGCGGAGCGAAACTCTACGAAAGGTTTCACACCGAGGAAACCTCTGTTGACACGAGCGAAACAGTGATACTTTCGCTTGGGAGCGCTCCCAAGCCGTGTGAACCTTCGGGCCGAGGAGACCGGATGGCCGATCTTCCCACCCTCGCAGAGGTAGCCGCCGCAGCCGGCGTCTCCCCGGCAACAGCTTCCCGGGTCTTGACCGGCTCGGTACGCGTGACCACGTCGACCCGCCGACAAGTCCACGACGCGATGTCGCGTCTGGGCTATGTACGGCGCCGCGCCCCCAGGGGATCCGCGGGCAGGCGGGCCGAGCAGATCATCGCCGCGGTCGTCTGCGAGCACAGTCCACGCCTTTTCACCGAGCCGTTCTACGCCAGGCTCCTGTCCGCCTGCGAGGAGGTGCTGACGACGCACGGGGTCCCCATGGTCGTGATGACCGCGACCCCTGCGACCGCCTCCATCGCCGCGCCGCCGCTGGTCGCGGGCGCCGTCGACGGCGTCCTTCTGATCGGGGCACGCGCGCGGCACCCCCTCGCGGTCACGCTGGCGGCCTCGGGCGTCCCGGTGCGCTGTGCCGGGCGGCCGCCAGACGGCATCGACCTCCCGTTCGTCGACATGGACAACCGTGACGGCGGACGGCAGGCGGCCGAGCACCTGCTGCTCAACAACCGCAAGCACATCGCCACCATCGCCGGGCCGCCGACCCTGCCGGCCGCCCGCGATCGGCTGGAGGGCTTCCGGCAGACGCTCCGCGACGCCGGTGTGCTCGACATGCCCGTGGCGTACGGCGACTTCACCCACGCGTCGGGCGCGCACGCCATGCAGTGGCTGCTGCAACGGGCGCCGCACCTCGACGCCGTGTTCGCGGCGTCGGACGTGATGGCGGCCGGGGCGATGCAGACGCTGCGCCGCGCCGGGCGGAAGGTGCCGGACGACGTGGCCGTCATCGGATACGACGACGCGCCCGTGGCCAGGCACACCTCGCCGACGCTGACCACGGTCAGGCAGCCCGTCGAGGAAATGGCCACGCTCGCCGCACGACTGCTTCTCATGACACTCGGGGACGGGGACAATCCCAAGGGCAATCCGGTGCTGCCCACGGAACTGGTGGTTCGTGAATCGGCCTGAGCTTCGAGAAGGCGACGTCCTGACCCGTCGTTATCTGCTCCAGGAGCGGATAGCGACGGGCGGGATGTCGGTCATCTGGCGCGCCTTCGACCAGTCACTTCAGCGCATGGTCGCGATCAAGGTGCTGGACGGCTCGCTCGACGACGACAACCCCGGACGGGAACTCATGCGCCGGGAGGCCAGGGCCACCGCCCGGCTGATCCACCCGGACGCGATCGAGGTCTACGACTACGGCGAGACGGTCACGAACGGCGGCAGGCTGGCGTCCTTCGTGGTCATGCGCCTGTTGGAGGGCCGGTCGCTGGCCGACCGGATCATCGAGGGCCCGCTGCCCTGGGCCGAGGCGGTGGAGATCGCCGCCGGGCTGGCGAAGGTGCTGGCGGCGGCCCATGACCGGGGCATCGTCCACCGGGACGTCACCCCGGAGAACGTGCTGCTCGCCGACGACGGGCCCAAGCTGCTCGACTTCGGCATCGCCGCGTTCATCGGCGAGGCCGACGACCAGCTCGTCGCCGACTTCGGCACTCCGCCGTACGTCGCGCCGGAGCGGCTGAAGGGGACGACGGCCGACCCGGCCGTGGACGTCTACGCGCTCGGCGTGCTGCTGTTCGAGATGCTCACGGGCGCCCTGCCCTACCCGGAGAAGACCTGGGAGGCGATCGAGACGGCGCGGCGGGAGGGACCGCCGCCGGCGCCCGAAGGGGTGCCGGGCCTGCCGCAGGAGGTCGCCGACCTGTGCCGGCGCTGCCTGTGCCCCGACCCCGTGGACCGGCCGAGCGCGCGGGCGGTCGCCGCCGCCCTGACCACGGTGAGGAAGCCGCCAGGACCACGCGGGGCCGGCTGGGGCGCCGCCGCCGTCGGGGCCGCGGCCCTGGGCGGCATCCTCTGGTTCACCCAGACGCACGGCCCGGAGGTCGGAGCCGTCGCCCTGCTGCCCAGCCCTTCACCCGTGCACGCGCAGGCCACCGCCTCGCCGCCGCCGCAGGTCGAAGCCGTCGCCGTACCCCGGCATACGGTCGCGCCGGTTGCGGACCCCTTACGCACGGCCGCGCCGGCCCCGCGTCACCCCTCCCCCTCGATCAGTGTCAAGGCCGTCAAGAAGGACCGGCACGCCGGGGACACCGTCAGGCGGCCGAAGACCTCGGCCACCCGTAAGTCCGGCGTGGCGCCGTTGCCGCTGGCCACCACGGCCGCGCCGCTGCGGGTCGACACCGCGGTCCGGCAGTTCAACCTGCTCGTGGACGGCGCCGAGGCCACTCACGACATCGACGACGACGTCGCGCTCGACCTCAAACAGGTGCTGCGCAACGCCGTCGCCAACGGCGAGGGGCTGTCGGCCATACGCACCAAAATCGAGGTCCGGTATCAGGAGGGACGGCTGCCGTCCACGCTGAAGGAGGAACTGCTGGCCGCGCTCGACCGGGTCGAAGCCGCCCTCACCGAGGCCAGCGACACCTGATATGGGAGCGCTCCCAGAACAACCCTCTGTTGAGTTCGGTCAGGACCGAAAGTCCGAGCGCGTCCGTTAAGCGTTCAGCTCGCGACCGAAATTATCTTCTACTGGCGTGTGGTCGGCCGACGACGTCCCGCCTCCGCTCGACGGTCAGATCCGTCTGATCGTCGCGAGCCAGGCCGGTGCACCGTCGTCGTGGTATCTCGTCCGAACCCGGTCCGGTTCGATGGTGGCGACATTCCACCCGTCGGCGGGATCGAACGCCGCTCTCAGCTCCTCCCGGCTGACGGGGTGCGGCCCGGTGTCGGGACCGTCGTCGCTGAAGCACAACACGTACAGCGTTCCGCCGTGTTCTGTCACCGACGCGAGACTCGTCACGTATCCGGATCGCTCGTCGCCGTCGAAGGTGTGGAACAGCCCGCAGTCCAGCACCGTCTCGAACCTGCGCCCCAGCCGATCCAGACGGAGGGCGTCAGCCACGGCGAACTCCACCTGGACCCGACGGTCGCCGGCCTTCTCCCGGGCGATCGTCAACGCCGTCTCGGCCACGTCGACGCCCAGAACCGGCAGCCCCAGCGAGGCGAGGTGAAGAGCGTTCTCGCCGGTCCCGCAGCCCGCGTCGAGAACCGCTCCGGCGAATCCGCCTTCGGATGCCAGACGCTCTATCGCCGGCTGCGGCCGTCCGATGTCCCAAGGCGCGGGACCGTCGTGGTACGACGCGTCCCACGGCAGTCCCGTCATCCGTTCATGACTGGTGGGACGCCGCCCGCCGTACGGATCGTCGGCGAGGCTTTTCGATCGCTCCGGCAACTTCTTCCCCTTCCTTGTTCTGATCTTCTCGAGTCCGCCGTCCGGGTCACGCTCTTGCATAGCAAAGACAAAACCGGATAGGTCATTGCCCCATGAGCGGATTCAAGAAGTTCCTCATACGGGGCAACCTGGTGGAGCTCGCCGTCGCCGTGGTCGTGGGCGCGACGTTCAGCGGGCTCATCCAGGCCCTCGTGCAGGACCTGATCACCCCCCTGATCGCGGCCGTCACCGGCGGGAAGCAACCCGACTTCTCCAGCTACAAGTTCACCGTCAACGGCGCCGTGTTCAAGTACGGCGACTTCGTCAACCACCTGCTGACGTTTCTGATCGTCGCCGCAGTGGTCTACTGGCTGGTCGTCCTGCCGATGACCCGCTTCCTGAGCCTCTTCGACACCAAGAAGGAGGCCACAGAGAAGAAGTGCCCCGAGTGCCTGTCGGACATCCCCCTCGACGCCCGCCGCTGCGCCTTCTGCACGGTCGAACTGTCCACCGTCCCCGCCGCCGAGAAGCCCCCTGCCTGACCTCTCCGCGGGCCCGTCCTCCTCGTCAGGGCCGGAACCGGGTCAGCGTCCGCTCCCCGGCTTCCGGCGGCTCCTGGGAAACGGGGCGGCCGGCGCGCCGCAGCACGTCCACGATGACGAGCGACGTCCGGTGCGGGTCCCTGGTGATCCGCACCCCGTGGGCCAGCCAGCACGCGGCGGCGATCATGTCCCGGGCCCGTTCGAGGTCGCTCGGGCTGGTCCCCGCCCTGCACCACACCCACAGGCGCTCGCCGAACGGCTCGGGCCTCGTACGGAGGATCACGGGCAGCTTGCCCCGCCGGTTGACGATCAACGCCTCGGCGCAGGCCTTCCGTACGCGGTGGGGCGTCACCACGCACCAGAAGCGGGCCGCCACCTCCCGGCGGGCCTGCGGCCACAGCAGAACGAGCAGGCAGACCAGAGAACCGGTGACGATCGTGACGGCCGGGCCCGCCGTCCGCACGGCGATGACCACGACCGCCGGGCCGCCCACCACCAGCACCGCCTCGTAACGCCACCTCCACAGCACCAGCAGCGGTCCCGGCCGCGCGACGGGAGAGGTCTCCCGCTCGATGAAGCGCAGGACCAGGTGCGGGTTCCGCCTGACCGGGTGCCTCATGCCCGGCCACCCGAGGGTCGCTCGGGCCTGCGGGAGGCCGGCGGTTCGAGCAGGTTGACCCGCCCGGTGCCCCGGCATCGGCGGCACGGCAGCCCCGTCGGGCACCGCCCCTTCGCGGAGCAGATCGTGCAGGCGGCGAGAGCGTCGAACCGCGTGTCACGGTAGGCGTGCGTGTGCCAGGTGCGCCGGACCTCCCAGCGCTGCACCCACGCGAACGCGTCGATCTCGGCGAACGCCTCGCCGCTGAGCTTCCACAGGAGAGCGACGATGCGCATCCGTAATGCGATTGGTGGACGATTACGGGTGTTCTGGTGGTTGTATCCCATGGGATCATTCCTTCGCCGAGCAGCGGGTCGGGTGGTTCCTCCGCTGGGTCGATGTGCCACCATCGGCCCAGCGACGTTTTGAACGAGAGGGCCGCGATCTGAAGCCCTCCGGGTGCCGTCGGGACGCGATGCCGCATCCTTCGGGAACTGCCTGGTGCAGCCACCACGTTGAGGCTTATGCCGTGTTCGTACCCCTTCTTTGCCGCTGGCAATCGTGTTTTGGCAATTGCCAATGGCATTCCCCGGCGGCACATGCCAGCCGCGTGATAACGTGCGGATCCAGAAGCTTCACGGGCCCAGAAGGTGACCGCACATGGCCGGGACGAACGTGACACTTCGCCGGCGCCAGCTGGCCAACCGGTTGAGAGAACTGCGGCACGCCGCCGATCTCACGGTGGAGCAGGCGGCCGAGGAGCTGCTGTGCAGCCCAGCCAAGATCAGCCGGATGGAGACGGCGCAACGGGGCGTCAGCCAGCGAGATGTGCGCGACCTGTGCCGCATTTACGGGGTGACGGACGAGAACCTGGTCCGGCAATTGATGAATTGGGCGAGGGAATCCCGCCTTCCCGGCCTGCGCCAGGAGTACGGCGACCTCGGCTACGACGCGATCTACACCTTCATGGATCTGGAGGCGGCCGCGTCCTCGATCACCGAGTTGCAGATCACCTACCTGCCCGCCCTGTTCCAGACCGAGGAGTATGCCCGCGCCCTGATCCGCGGCCTGCTCCCGGGCATCGAGCAGGAAGTGCTGGAACGACGGGTCGAAGCCCGCATGAATCGTCAAAAACTCCTGCTGGGCACCGATCCACCTCGCTACTGGACCTTCATCGACGAGGCGGCACTGCGCCGGGTGACGGGAGATCCCGCGATCATGGAGGCGCAACTGGAGCGCCTGCTCCTCCTGGGACAGGCGCCGCATGTGACGGTGCAGGTGATCCCGTTCACCGCCGGGCCGTACATGTGCGCGGACGACCCGTTCGTGATGTTCAAGTTCAAGGACCAGAGCCTGTCGGACGTCGTCTACCGGGAGTCGCTGGACCGGGTCGAGTACCTGGAGAGGCCGAACGAGTTAGCCATTTATCGGGAAGCGGTCGACCGCCTGCGCGCGGTGGCGCTCTCCCCCAACGAGTCCCTCAAGCACATTGCCGGTGCGAAAACGGACTTCAGCACCACCTGAAATATTGACCACTCAGGAGCGCCTACGTCTCTGCGGACACTCTAGCCGAGAGACATGAACAGATGAAACCATCCGACGAGTTGCCGGCCACCGAGCCGGAATGGCGTATCTCCTCGCGTTGCAGCGGCGGGAACTGCGTACAGTTTGCCGAGGTCAACGGAGGAATCGCAGTGCGGGATTCGAAGAATCCCGGCGCGGGCACGCTCTTCTATTCGCCGCAGGAATGGCGCGCTTTCCTGACGGCCGCGAAGGCGGGTGCCTACGACGTGACGAGGTGACGTGGCTCACTCGCCACTATCCGCGCAAGGCCTCCGAAGGTACATTTAGCGTAACTAGGTACTTTCACGGTTAATCACGCAGCCTGCGGGTGAGCATTCGGGAGGGTGAATGGCCGGCCGACCCACGTTCAGCGAGGTGACATGGCGGCGGGCATGCGGCGGCGGGAACTGCGTCGAAGTGGCCTTCCAGGATGGACACGTGGGCGTACGTGACGGAAAGGGAGGCGGCGAGGGCCCGATCCTCACCTTCACGGCCGAGGAATGGCAGACCTTCGTCGAGCACGTCAAGGACGGCCGCTTCGACCTGCCCTGACGTTCCGCGCGCGAACGGACGAAGGGCTTCCCCGGACGAATGGCCGGGGAAGCCCTCTACCTCTACGAGTGTTCCGTCACCAGGGGGACGGGGCGGGTGGGGGGACGACCGGTGGGCGGTCGTCGCAGGTGATGGTGTTGGGCAGCATCCAAGGAGCGAGCCAGCCGCCGTCGTTGCCGCCGAGGTCGGCCAGGGAGAACTCCGACCCCGTGGGCGGGAAGTTGAAGGACCCGCAGTTGTTGACGCCCACAGCGCCGACGTTGCGGGCGTCCACGTTCTCGAAGGACGCCGAGCCCTTCACACGGGCGCTGACCACGGAGGTGCCCGTGCCGTCGACCCGGATGTCCGTGAAGCGGACCTTCGGGATCGCGTACAGGTCCTTCACCGACCACTCGCTGACCAGCATGATCGCGTTGTACGTGCTGTCCAGGTAGTGGTCGCCGCTGACCTCGATGTCGGCGTCGATGTCCTTCTCCAGGGCGTAGAACCAGATCGCCCCCAGACCGATCTTCCAGTTCAGCTCGAACGTGCCGGCCCGTACGGTCGTGTTGCCGTCGATGCGGAGCTTGCCGGCGAACGACTGGGCGCCGAACCGGGAGCCGACCTGGATGGCGCTGCCCTCCCTGATGGGGTCGGCGATCAGGTTGTTCGAGACCGTGTTGTCCGTGCCGCCGTAGATCGCGATGCCGTTCGCCAGCACGGGCGTCTGGATCGTGTTGTGGTCGAACGTGTTGCCCGCGTCGGCGGTCTTCTCGGACCACATGGCGAGGGCGTCGTCACCGGTGTTGCGGAAGAAGTTGTTCGACACGACGGAGCCCGTCACTCCGGTGTGGAAGTTGAGCCCGTCCGCGATCTGGTCGACGATCACGTTGTTGGTGATCTTTATGTTGCGCATCGGGCCGTCGAACCACATGCCGACCTTGGTGTGGCGGATGTAGAGCCCGTCGATGGTCGAGTCGCTCATCGCGCCGCCGACGCCGTTGACCTGGTCGGTGTCGATCCGCTCGCGGACGTCGCCCTCGATGGCGAAGCCGGACAGGTGGACGTTGCGGCTGCCGCCGGCCGAGGCGTCCTTGCCGTAGAAGCCGGCACCGGTGTGCACCGAGCCGTCCGGGGCCGGGGTGTCGAGGTCGACCTGGCGGCCCTTGACGGTCGTGTACCAGCTTCCGGCACCCGTGATCGTCACGTCGTCCACGACGATGTGACGGTTCACCTGGTAGGTGCCCGGCGGGATGTAGACCTTCAGGTGCGCCCGTCTGGCGAAGGCGACGGCCTTGTCGATCGCCCCGGCGGAGTCGCGCCTGCCGGTGGGGTCGGCGCCGAAGCCCAGCACGTTCGCCGCGACGACCTCGACGCGCGGCGGGCCGACGAGGTGCGAGTCGAGCAGGTCGACGACCGTCCACGCGGCGCCGCCGCCCGCCGGGACCGTCAGCCGCACCGTGTCGCCCGCCCGGTACGTACGACCGAGCAGGAGGCGCTGCTCGTCGTAGAAGTGGTTCGGGCGGAACGGCTTGGCGACCTCCGGGGCCGGCGTGGTGGCGTTCGGCACGCAGGAGCACTCGGTGATCCACCAGTCGGGGTGCAGCAGCCCGGCGTTCGGATCGTTGGAGAACGGATATTGGTTGTAGAGCCAGGCGTACTGCGATGTGAGGGTCATGGTGGCCCGCTTGTGGCCGTTCACCGCGACGTCGAGCGGCGCGGTGATGCCGCCGCCCCCGGGAGCGTCCGGGATGCTGTACCGCACGGTGATCGCGTTGGCCGCCTTGGGCAGCGTGAACTCGACATACTGCCCAGGGGTCAGCTTGACCGCCTTGCGGCCGGACGCCTCCGCGGGCAGCGTGTACGCGTCGCGGCCGGGGCCGATGACCGTGCCGTTCGTCGTCGCGTTCTCCGCCTCCTGCTCGGCGAAGTCGACGTCGGCCCCGCGCCCGGCGACGAGCGCCGGGTCGAGGGCGGCCCGCGTCACGACGGGGGGCTTCGCCGAGGCGGACGCGGGCGTCTGCAAGACCGCGAGCCCGGTGGCGGCCAGGGCCGCCGCCAGCAGGACTCTCATCGGGCCTCCATGATCCAGACCGCGGTGTCGGATGGGAGCAGGTCGCCGTCGAGGGGACCGCTGGCCAGCAGCACCGAACCCGACTCCGGGAGCGCGGCCGGCTCGGCGCCGAGGTTGACCAGGCAGACCAGGCCGGAATCGCGGCGGAACGCGATCACCTCGTCCCCGTACGGCAGCCAGGTCAGCGTGCCGTCGCCGAGCAGCTCGCGGCGCAGGCGCAGGGCCGAGCGGTAGAGGCAGAGCATCGAGCCCAGGTCGGCCTCCTGAGCCTCCACGGTGAGGTCGCGCCAACCGGCCGGCTGCGGCAGCCAGGGCTCGCCGGTGCTGTATCCGAAGGGCGGCTCGGTGCCCGACCACGGCAATGGCACCCGGCAGCCGTCACGGCCGCGGACCGTGTGGCCGGAACGCTCCCACATCGGGTCGTCGATGAGCTCCTCGGGGATGTCCTCGACCTCGTTCAGGCCGAGCTCCTCCCCCTGGTACACGTAGACGCTCCCGGGCAGCGCCATCGCGAGCAGCGCCGCCGCCCGCGCCCGGCGGCGGCCGAGCTCCAGGTCGGACGGCATGCCGTCCCGGCGTTCCGCGTTGTCCCAGGACGTGACGGCCCGGCCATAGCGGGTGACCGGACGGGCGACGTCGTGGTTGGACAGCACCCAGGTCGCGGGCGCGCCGATCGGCACGTGCGTGGCGAGGGTCAGGTCGATGCTGGCGCGCAGCGCGGCCGGCTCCCACGCACTCGACAGGAAGTCGAAGTTGAACGCGGTGTGAAGCTCGTCGGGGCGCAGGTAGTTGGCGAACCGCTCCTGGTCGGGCAGCCACACCTCGCCGATGAGGATCCGCCCGCCGTAGGAGTCGGACACCCGCCGCCACTCGCGGTAGATCTCGTGGACCCCGTCGTGGTCGGTGTACGACTCCTCCACGCTGTCGAGGTCCTTGACGAGCACGGCCGCCGAGTCGATGCGTACGCCGTCCACGCCCCGGTCGAACCAGAACCGCAGCACCTCGAGGAACTCCTCGCGTACGACCGGGTTGTTCCAGTTGAAGTCGGGCTGCTCGGGGGCGAACAGGTGGAGGTACCACTCGCCGTCCGGCACCTGCGTCCACGCCGGGCCACCGAAGATCGACTGCCAGCCGTTGGGCGGGCCGTCGCCGACGCCGGGGCGGAACCAGAACCGCTCCCGGGCCTCCGAACCGGGACCGGCCGCCAGCGCCTCCTGGAACCAGGCGTGCTGGTCGGAGGCGTGGTTGGGGACGACGTCGACGATCGTGCGGATGCCCAGGTCGTGGGCTTCCTCGATCAGCTTCTCCGCCTCGGCCAGGGTGCCGAAGACCGGCTCGATGCTGCGGTAGTCGGCGACGTCGTAGCCGCCGTCGGCCATGGGAGAGGGATACCACGGGTTCAGCCAGATGGCGTTGACGCCGAGATCAGCCAGGTAAGGCAGGCGTGACCGCAGCCCCGCCAGGTCACCCGTCCCGTCGCCGTTCCCGTCGGCGAAGCTGCGCAGGTAGACCTGGTAGATCGCGGCCCCGCGCCACCAATCGGGGGTCGAGGTGTTGCCGGGCATGCTGAATACAACTCCTTACGGGTGACGAGTGAAGAGCGACGGGGAGGGTCGGTCAGCCCTTGAGGCTGCCGGCGGTGAGACCGGCCATGATGTGCCGCTGGAACAGGAAGAAGACGACGATGGTCGGGATGCTCGCGATCACCAGGGAGGCGACCAGCACGTTCTGCGGCATCTGGGAGGAGAGCGAGGCGATGCCGATGCTCACCGACATCTTGTCGCTGTCCGGCAGGACCAGCAGGGGCCAGACGAAGTCGCGCCAGACGTTGACGACGGTGAGGATGGAGACCACGCCGAGGATGGGCCGGGAGATCGGTATCACCACCGACCACAGGATGCGGCCCGGTGACGCGCCGTCGATCTCGGCGGCTTCGAGCAGCTCCCTGGGGATCGAGTCGAAGAACCGCTTGAGCAGGAAGACGTTGAAGCCGTTGGCCGCCGCCGGCAGCCAGATCGCCCACGGCGTGTTGAGCAGGTTCCAGCCGAAGATCGGCACGTCCTTCACCGTCAGGTACGCCGGGAGCATGATGACCATGGGCGGAATCATCAGCGTCGACAGCATCAGGGCCAGCACGACCTTGCCGAGCGCCGGGCGGAGCTTCGACAGGGCGTAGGCCGCCGAGACGTCCACCGCGAGTGTCAGCAGCCAGGCGCCCCCCGCGTACAGGGCGGTGTTGCCGAGCAGCGTGCCGAGGCCCAGCAGGTCCCACGCCTCCAGGTAGCCGTCCAGGGAGAAGTGCGACGGCAGGAAGGTCGGCGGGATCGCGTTGAGTTCCTCGGTGGACTTCATCGCACCGGTGACCATCCAGTAGAGCGGGAAGACGAACGCGGCGGTGAAGCTCACCACCACGATCACCAGCACGATCCAGTAGACGATCCGGCCGCGGGTGGTGTTGAGCTGGTGCGGCGAGACGGCGGTGCGGAACTGCGTGTTGATCGGCTTGCGGGGCCGCCGCTGCCCGCGGCGCTCGTGCCGGGTGGAGGTGGCCGGCGTCCCGGCCGAGCGGTCGGGCATGACCGTGGTGTTGGACATGGTCGCTCCCCTCACACCGTGTTGTCGCGCGAGACGCGCAGGTAGATCGCGGAGAACACCATGAGCACGATCATGAGCATCAGGCCGAGCGCGTTGCCCGCGTTGAGGTTGCCGAAGTTGAAGGCGTACTGGTACATGAGGTAGACGACGCTGACCGTGGCGTTCTCGGGGCCGCCGCCGGTGAGCAGGTAGGGCTCGATGAAGACCTGCATGGTCGCCACGATCTGGAGCAGCAGCATCACCAGCAGGATCAGCTTGGTCTGCGGGATCGTGACGTGCCGGATCCGCTTGAACAGGCCGGCGCCGTCGAGCTCCGCGGCCTCGTACAGCTCGCTCGGGATCGTCTGCAGGGCGGCGAGGTAGATCAGCGTGCCGCTGCCCATGTTCATCCAGGTCGAGACGATGACCAGCGAGATCAGCGCGGTGCTCGTCGAGTTGAGCCACTGCAGGCCGGGCAGGTGGAACAGGTCCAGGACCTGGTTGAACAGCCCGTAGTCGGGGTTGTAGAACCACTGGAACAGCAGGACGCTCACCGCGGGCGGCAGCATGACCGGCAGGTAGACCACGAAGCGCAGGTAGGCGCGGGCGTGCCGTAGCTCGTTCAGGACGATCGCGGTGACGAAGGGGATCCCGTAGCCGCACAGCAGGGCGAGCACCGTGAACAGCGCGGTGTTGACCCAGGCCGGTCCGAAGGCCGGGTCGTCGACGATGGTGCGGAAGTTCTCCAGCCCCACCCATTTGGGCGGGTCCACGAAGTTGGTCTTCTGGAAGCTGAGGATGACCTCCCGGACCATCGGATACCAGGAGAAGAACCCGAAACAGATCAGAGCGCCGCACAGGAAGCCGTAGGCGGTCACGTTGCGCCGCACGGCGCGCCGGAGTCTCGTCGGCTGCCGCCGCCTGCCGCCCGCTGCCGGGATGCTCGCTGTGGTCATCGTTGTGAATCCGATCTCGACGTGATTGCCGGGGCGCCGGCCGCGTGAAGGTCACGACCGCGGGCGGCGCCCCGGATTAGGCCCGGATTATCAGGGCGGTCAGCCCTTCGAGGCCAGCAGGGAGTTGACCTTCGACTCGGCGTCGGAAAGGAGCTGGTCGATGTTCGCGTCCTTGCGGGTCAGCACGGCCGACATCGGAGTGTCGAGGATCTTGTAGATCTCCTGGGCGTACGGCCCCGGCTCCGCCTTCGGCGGGATGCCCTTGGAGCCTTCCACCCATCCGGCGAACTGCGCGGCGTCGATGTTGGCGTTCGCCTTGCGCAGGTCGTTCACGGCCTGGCCGGACGGCGTGTCCGCGCCGTACAGGTCGGGGTACGGCTGGCCGACGGTGAGGTTCGCGCCCTTGGCCCGCACGTAGTCGAACTGTCCCTTGCCGGGGGTGAGGAACTTGTACTCGATCCACTTGAGGCCGGCCTTGATCTGCTCGGGCGTGGCCTTCGGGTTGATCATGTAGCCGGCGCCGCCGTTGAACAGGGCCTTGGCCTCGGGCTGGGCGGTGATGGAGTAGTTCTCGAACTTGCCGCCGAAGTCGTTGCGGAGCGAGATGAGCACGTCGGGCGCGCCCAGCATCATGCCCATCTTGCCGCCGGCCATGGCCTTCATCAGGGCCGGCCAGTCGATGTAGAGCTGGGAGCCCATGCTGTTGTCGACCCACCGCATCTGGTGGAGGTTCTCCAGCACGGCCTTGCCCTCGGGGGTGTTGAAGGCGGCCTTCTTGCCGTCGTCGGTGATGACCGATCCGCCGCGGCCGTAGATGGAGGCGGTGAAGTGCCAGCCGCCGACGTTGTTGCCGCTGTACTCGCCGTATCCGACGTAGCCGGGACCGAGCCCCGCGATCTTCTTGGCGGCGGCCTGCACGTCGGCCCACGTCTTGGGCGGGTTGTTCGGGTCGAGACCGGCCTTGGTGAAGACCTCCTTGTTGTAGACGAGGCCCATGCCGTAGCCGTCGGTCGGCAGCCCGTAGATCTTGCCGTCCTTCTTGAACAGGTCGATCGAGCTGTTGTAGTCAGCGAATGTCTTGATCTCGTCGACGTACGGCGTGAGGTCGGCGGCCTGGCCGCTCTCGATCAGGCGGCCCACGTTGGGGAAGTTGACGTAGAACACCGTCTCCAGCTCGCCGCTGGCCAGCTTGGGCTCGAAGGTGCGCGGGTCGTAGCAGGGGAACGCGTCGGTGACCTTCGAGACCTTGATGGTGGGGTTCAGCTTCTGGAAGGCCGCCAGGTCCTCCTCGAAGGTCGCACGCTCCGCCTTGTTCGTCTTCGGCGGCTCGCAGTTGACCGAGATCGACACCGGCCCGGCACTGCCGGGCGCCGCGCCGGCCTTGTCACCGCCGTTACCGCTGTCGTCGGTGCCGCACGCCGCGGCCGCTGCAATGGCAAGTCCCGAGACCAGCAGTATCGAGAGCTTGTGGGATTTCATCCTCGTTCCCTTCTGGAACCGCGCACCACGACCCGTCGAAGCACACGGCTCGGGGCCGACTGGAGCGCCCCGATCCGCTCGGTTGCGAGAAACATACAGAGGCATGCAGGACTGAGCAATAGTTCGTCATTAACTCTGCAAAAAAGTGACAGTGATCGGTCTGTCGCAGGCGCGCCATCGCTGTGCACAGGACTCGAACGGCACGACGGCGTGGGGAGCAGGGATGTGGGACGGCATGGAGGAGCAGGTATGCGCGACTGCATGGGGAGCAGGGACGTGGGACGGCCTGGAGGAGCAGGGCCGCGCTCAAGCGCGGGCGGGTGCTCCGGCCGGCCGTGATAGTCGCGGTCTGGTGAGCCTCGGGAGCGGCCATCGCGGGCGCGGTGGTACAGGGCACGGTCTTACGCCGGCCTCCGCACCCGCCCGCCCCCGGCGCTCCGCGCCGACGGCGAGGCGGGCCGACGGCGAGGCGGGCCGGAGGCGAGGCGGGCCGGAGGCAGAGCTCTTCCCTGAGCAAGCGAGGCCCGAAAGCAGCAGCGATCTCGAAGAATGGGGATTCAGGAGCGGGGCGCGGGGGCGGTCGAGGCGCGCACGACCAGCTCGGGCTCGAACAGCAGCTCGTCCCCCGGCACCACGGCCGCGTCGATCTGGGCCACCAGCAGCTCGACGGCCGCCCTGCCCATCGCGTCGATGGGCTGGCGGACCGTGGTCAGCGGCGGGTCCACGCAGTTCATCAGCGCCGAGTCGTCATAGCCGATGACGGAGACGTCCTCGGGCACCGACAGCCCCGCCCGGCGGGCCGCCCTGATCGCACCGAGGGCGAGCACGTCGCTGGCGCAGATGATGCCGGTCACGCCCGCGGTGACCATGCGTGTGGCGGCGGCGTGCCCGCCTTCCAGCGAGAACATCGTGTGCTCGACGTGGTCGGGGCCGAGCTCCAGTCCGTTGGCGGCGGCGTACGCGCGGAACGCGGCGAGCTTGCGCTGGGACGGCACGTGGTCGGGCGGGCCGAGCAGCATCGCGACCTGGCGGTGCCCGAGCGCCATGAGGTGGGCGAGCGCGATCTCGGCCGCGGCGACGTCGTCGCACGACACCTGCGGGAACCCGAGATGCTCGACCGCGGCGTTGACGAGCACGGTCGGCAGCTTGCGTTCGAGGACCCTGCGGTAGTGGCTGTGGGAGGCGTCTCCCTGGGCGTACAGGCCGCCGGCGAAAACCATGCCGGAGACGTGCTGCTGGAGGAGCAGGTCCACGTAGTCGGACTCGGAGACGCCGCCCACGGTCCGGGTGCACAGCACGGACGTGAACCCCTGCTGGGCCAGCGCGCCCCCCACTACCTCGGCGAACGCCGGGAAGATCGGGTTCTGCAGTTCCGGGAGGACCAGGCCGACGAGCCGGCCGCGGTCGCCGCGCAACTGGGTGGGCCGTTCGTATCCCAGCACGTCGAGCGCGGTGAGCACCGCCTCTCTGGTGGCGTCGGAGACCCCCGGCTTGCCGTTGAGCACGCGACTCACTGTCGCCTCGCTCACGCCCACCTTCTTGGCCACTTCCGCAAGCCGTCGTGTCATGCACGCAACTATACGACAGCGAGCGCAAACATTTTCATCCGCTTGCGCATGCGCTCACGAACAGCACGTCAGGCCCCTACCGCGCTCCGGAGCGGGACCGGCGGGCCCTTCGTGCCGATCGCGATCGGCACGGTGCGCCCCCGCTCCTCCTCGGGCCGATGTGCGGAGCGGTCGAGAGAGCCCGGGGCTGGGGTTATGTGACGTCGTAACGCGCATGTCATCTTGCGATTTCTCGTCGCAATATTGCAGAAGGATGTTCACCAACTTATCGTGTGGGCCACTCACCTTCTTCGGAGGTGTGGCGGTTCAGCGTCCACGCCGCATCTCCCGGGTCTCGCATGCAGAAAGGAACCTCATGAGAAGATCCGGAGCCGCCGTCGCGGTGGCGGGGGCGCTGATCGCTGTGGGGAGTGTGGTGGCGTTGCCCGGCACGTCGTCGGCCGCGACCTCGCCGTCGCCCTTCTCCGTCCCGGGAAGAGGCGCGACCGTGCCGTTCACGGAGATCGAGGCCGAGGCCGCCGCGACCAACGGCGAGCAGATCGGCCCGGACCGCGTCTACACCCACCTGCCGTCCGAGGCGTCGGGCCGCCGGGCCGTACGCCTCGACGCGCCGGGAGAATACGTCGAGTTCACCCTGTCCAAGCCCGCCAACGCCATGACCGTGCGCTACAGCGTGCCGGACAACGCGGCCGGAACGGGCATCACGGCACCGGTCGATCTGAGGATCAACGGGATCAAGCTCAAGGACCTGCAGTTCACCTCCCGGTACGGCTGGTTCTACGGCGGCTACCCGTTCGGCAACACGCCCGGCGACAAGCCGCACCACTTCTACGACGAGACCCGGACGATGTTCGGGTCCACCCTGGCGGCGGGGACGAAGGTCAGAATCCAGGTGGCCTCCACCTCGGTCGCGCCGTGGGTCGTCGTGGACCTCGCCGACTTCGAGCTCGTGCCGGACGCGATCCCCCGGCCCGCCGGGTCGCTGTCGGTCGACGACTTCGGCGCCGACCGCGACGGCGCGAGCGACTCGACGGCCGCCTTCCAGGCCGCCGTCGACGCCGGGAAGGCCCAGGGCAAGGAGGTCTACATCCCGGCCGGGACGTACACCCTGTGGGACCACGTGGTCGTGGACGGGGTCACGCTGCGCGGCGCCGGGCCCTGGTACAGCGTGCTGACCGGCCGCCATCCCACCCAGCGCGACCGGGCCGTCGGCGTCTACGGCAAGTACGTCAGCGGCGGCGGCTACACCGGCGGGATCCGGCCGCACGAAGCGGGCGGGCCGAGCCGCAACGTCACCCTGCGGGACTTCGCGATCATCGGCGACATCACCGAGCGGGTGGACGACGACCAGGTCAACGCCCTCGGGGGCGCGATGACCGATTCGGTGGTCGACAACGTGTGGCTCCAGCACACCAAGGTCGGGGCCTGGATGGACGGCCCGATGGACGACTTCACAATGAAGAACAGCCGCATCCTCGACCAGACGGCCGACGGCGTGAACTTCCACACCGGTGTCACCAACTCCACGGTGACCAACACCTTCGTCCGCAACAGCGGTGACGACGGCCTGGCGATGTGGCCCGACCGGATGGCCAACGTGAACAACGCGTTCACGTTCAACACCGTGGTCGCGCCGGTCCTGGCCAACAACATCGTGACGTACGGCGGCCGAGACATAAAGATCACCGACAACGTAGTGAGCGACACGGTCACCAACGGCGGCGGCATCCACGTCGCCAACCGCTATCCGGGGGTGAACTCCGGCCAGGGCACTGCGGTCGCCGGCACGATCACCGTCGCCCGCAACACCCTCATCCGGGCCGGCAACAGCGACTACAACTGGAACTTCGGCGTCGGCGCGATCTGGTTCGACGGCCTCAACGAGCCGATCAACGCGACGATCGACGTGACCGACACCGACGTCGTCGACAGCTCCTACGAGGCCATCCAGTTCATCGAGGGCAGCACCCAGACCGTCAACTTCTCGAACGTGAACATCGACGGCACCGGGACGTACATGATCCAGGCGCAGGCGGCGGCGAAGGCGAGCTTCACCGGCGTCCGGGCGGCCCACATCGGCGCGGGCGTCGCGATCCACAACTGTGTCGGCACCGGATTCGCCCCCGCGTACGGCACGGGCAACTCCGGCTGGAGCCCGGACTCCACCGTCTGCACCGGCCAGTGGCCCGCGCCGAACTACATCTACGACGGCAGCGGCCCCAGCCCGAGCCCGTCGCCGTCCACCTCGCCGTCCACCTCCCCCTCGCCCAGCCCGACGGCGTGCGCTCCCGGCAGCGGCGACCTCGCCCGGGGCAAGACGGTCACGGCGACGAGCAGCACCCAGTCGTACGTCGCGGCCAACACCGTGGACGGCGACGCGAACACCTACTGGGAGTCGGCCGGCAACGCCTTCCCGCAATCGATCACCGTGGATCTGTGCGCGGTGACCCCGGTCCAGCGGGTGGTGCTCAAGCTGCCGCCCAGCGCGGCCTGGGCCACCCGCACCCAGACGCTGACGGTCCTCGGCAGCACGGACGGGACGAATTACACCACCTTGTCCCCCTCGGCGGGCCATACGTTCGACCCGGCCACGGGGAACACGGCGAGCATCTCCTTCACCAGCGCGAGCGTCCGCCACGTCCGGGTGACCGTCACCGGCAACACCGGCTGGCCCGCCGGGCAGCTGTCGGCCTTCGAGGTGTACGGCACCGGCGGCACACCCAGCCCGTCACCCAGCGTCTCCCCCAGCCCGCCGCCCACGGGGAACCTCGCCCGGGGCAAGGCCGTCACGGCGACGAGCAGCACCCAGACGTACGCCCCGGCCAACACCGTGGACGGCGACGCGAACACCTACTGGGAGTCGGCCAACAACGCCTTCCCGCAGACGCTGACCGTGGACCTCGGCGCGTCCGTCACAGTCGGCAGGGTGGTGCTCAAGCTGCCGCCGAGCACCGCCTGGGGCGCCCGCACCCAGACGCTGTCGATCCTCGGCAGCACGGACGGCACGAACTACACCACGATCGCCGGACCCGCGGGCTACACGTTCGACCCGGCGACCGGCAACACCGTCACCGTCGCCGTGCCCGCCGCCGCCCGGCGCCACCTGCGGCTGAACGTCACCGGTAACACCGGCTGGCCGGCCGCCCAGATCTCCGAGTTCGAGGCGTACGCCTCGTAACCCGGAACGGGACGCCCGGAGGAGGAGTGGACGCCTCCTCCTCCGGGCTCCCCCACACAGCATGACCCCCTCAGCAGGCCGTCAGGTGACGGGGACGCCGACGCGGCCGGTGGAGGAGCGGACGACCAGCTCCGGCTCGAACAACAGCTCGCCCGTCGCGACCGCGGCGCCCTCGATCTGGCTGACCAGCAGCTCCACCGCGGCCCGGCCCATCGCCTCGATCGGCTGACGCACCGTTGTCAGCGGCGGGTCCACGCACGTCATGAGCGCGGAATCGTCGTATCCGACGACGGACACGTCCTGGGGCACGCGTCTGCCGGCCCGCCGCGCCGCGCGGATGGCCCCGAGGGCCAGCGGGTCGCTGCCGCAGATGATCCCGGTGACGTCCTGCCGCACGAGCTTCAGCGCCGCCGCGTGGCCGCCCTCCAGCGAGTGCATCGTGTGCTCGACCAGCTCGCCGCCCGCGGCCCGGAACGCCTCCAGTTTCCGTATGGACGGCATGTGGTCGGCGGGGCCGACGACGAGGCCGATCCGCTGGTGGCCCAGCGCCCGCAGGTGGCCCAGCGCCTGCTCCACCGCGATCGTGTCGTCGCAGGAGACACGGGGGAAGTCCCAGTGCTCGGCGGCCGCGTTGACCAGCACGGTCGGCAGCCGCCGCTCGACCAGCCGCACGTAGTGCTCGTGGACGACGCCGGTCTGCGTGTAGAGCCCCCCGGCGAAGACCACACCGGACACCTGCTGCTGCAACAACAGGTCCACGTAGTCGGCCTCGGAGATCCCGCCGACCGTACGCGTGCACAGCACGGGGGTGAACCCCTGCTGGGCCAGCGCCCCGCCGACGACCTCGGCGAACGCCGGGAAGATGGGGTTTTGCAGCTCGGGCAGGACGAGCCCGACCAGGCGGGCGCGCTCGCCGCGCAGCTGTGTGGGCCGCTCGTAGCCGAGCACGTCGAGAGCCGTGAGCACGGCCTCCCGGGTGGCCTCGGAGACCCCGGCCTTGCCGTTGAGGACGCGACTCACCGTGGCCTCGCTGACCCCGACCTTCTTCGCAACCTCCGCAAGCCGTCGCGTCATGGCGGCAAGCATACGACGCGGAGCGGCCGGGCCAAGGATCTTCGACGACACGGTTGCAAGCGGGCTGAAAGCACCGTGAAAGAGGCGATTCCTAGTGTCTGCCACGTTGCAGATCTCCCAGGAAGGCATCATGAACATCCTCAGGAACAGCCTCGCCGTCGTCGCGGCGTCCGCCCTTCTCGGTCTGACCGCCGCCTGCAGCGGGAGCCAGACGGCCGTCTGCGAAGAGGCGACCAAGGCGTTCACCGACTACAGCTCCAAGGCCGCCGCCGCGGCCGGCGACATCAAGGGCATCAACACCGCGACCGGCGACCTGGCCGCGCAGCTCAAGGACCTGTCCGGCAAGGCGGACGGCGACCTGAAGGTGGCGCTCGCCGGCATGGCCGACTCGTGGGCGTCCTTCAAGATCGACCTGTCGGACCCGGCCTCCGCGACCAAGCTCGCCGAGTTCGGGCAGAAGGCCACCCAGGCGACGCAGCAGCTCGCCTCCGCCTGCTCCTGACCTCCCCCGGCCTCACGGCCCGCCTCGCCGCCGGCGCCGAGCGTCGGGGGCGGGCGGGTGCGGAGTCCGGCGTAAGACCGTGCCGGATATCACCGCGCCCGCGACGGCCGCCGGTTCACAGCACCCTGCCACGCCTGGCGGCTCGGGCGTAGTCGCGCAGGGATCCGCCGATTGCCGGCCGCTGACGCAGGAACTCCTCGACGATGCTCTCGACCACGTCCGAGTAGGTGACGTGCCAGTGCCCCAGCCCGTGCAGAGCGCTCTCGACGCAGGCGACGTTCTCACTGGGCAGCGTGTCACGCATGACCCCGAGCAGCACCTCGTCGACCCTGCGCGCGACGGGGTCACCCGGCCTGCCCCAGGTGGGAAAGACGTCCCACCACATGTAGCAGATGCTGTTCAGGGGATTTTCCACTGAGTAGCCGTTATCGCCGTGACTCAACGAGTTCCGACACAGACGTTCGAACAACTGGGCGTACAACTGCCTGATCGCCGCGGCGCACCGGACTCGCAGGTTCTCGGGCACGGACGGGTTGTACAGCTCGCGGAACAGCCCGGAGTCGTCGGCAAGGAACCACAGGCCATCCGCGATCCGCTGGGTCGAGTACGTCTCCGCCACCCGGCCGGCAGCGGTGAGGAATTCCGTCAGCGAGAGCACGCTGTCGAGGGGATCGTCCAGGAAGTCGCCGCCGTCCCGTAGGACGAACAATCGCTGAGTCCACGCTTCGAGATCGATTGCCACTTCCGGACTGTCTCACCCCACCGAGGGCGTGCATAGCCGCCGGCGGCCTTGGCGCCCACGGTGGCGAGAATCAGCACGACGACACGGCGATAGCCGGCTTTCGACCCGCTATCGCCACTGGCCGTTCCATCGCTGCTCAAGCCCGCCGAGGGACCTGGGCCACCCGCCGTCCCCCTCTAACGGCTCGTCTCAAGCCACCCGCCCGGCCGGGCCGGAGCGCCGCTCTTCCGCGCCCGGCCCCGCCGTCAGTACTCGAGGCCCCAGTCGTGGGTGCCGAGGGTGTAGGCGTCCCCCTTGGGCACCAGCCTGCCGCCCTCGGCCAGGCTGTGGAGGCACCGCCGTACGTCGTCCTCCGGAAGATCGGTCATCGCGGCGACCTCGGCGGCGGTCGCGGGCCGTTCCTTCGTGTTCAGGGCGGCGACGGCCTCGTAGACCGTCATGTCCGCCGCCGTCATCTCCTGGACGTCTTCCAGGCTCTCCTCGTCAGGCACTGCGCTGTCTCGCCCCCTCACGCAGCCGCTCCGGATCGACCTGCCGGTCCGGGTAGCGTTCGAGGTACTCGCCTTCCAGCTCCTGCGTCCGCGAGGTGTGGCGCTCCAGCGCGTCGTCCGATCCGTGGAAGAACGTCTCCGAGCGGGTCTCGTGCAGGTGGCGCAACTCGCGGATCAGGTCCTCGTCGCCCAGGTCCCGCGGGTCGACTCCCATGGTCATGGCGGTCCTCCCTCACACCTCTGTCGGCTTGTCCCAGCGTTCGTCGGGGTTCTTGTCGTCCGGCTCCGCGTTCGGCGGATCGGTGGCGGACGGGGTCCACTCACCGGCGATATCCGGCTCGTCCTCGGTATCGATGTATCGGTCGTCTTCCCTTCGCATGCCAGGTCTCCTGCCCGGTGGAGCGCCCGCCATTCCGGACCGGCCGCACCGGACCGCTCCCGGAATGCCATACGGCCCGCCCCCTTCGCGACGGTGCGCGACGGGGACGGGCCGTGCGGGGACCGGAAGGTCTCAGGACAGGTCGAACTCCCCGCCCTTGACCCCTTCGACGAACGCCTCCCACTCGCCGGGGGTGAACATCAGCCGCGGCCCCTGGGGATCCTTCGAGTCGCGTACGGCGACGCCGTCGCGCAGGCGCGCGACCTCCACACACTGGTTGCCGACGGTGTTCGAGCGCGCCGCCTTGCGCCAGATCGCGCAGGCCAGGTCGTCCGCCGGTACAAGTCCCCTCATCGTCCCGCCATCTCCTTCTCGACCGAAATGATCATTTCCATGGACTTCTCCGGGCCGAGCGCGGCGGCACGAAGATGATCGAAGACCTGGACGTATCCGCGGATCTCCGCCGGATCCTCCAGGTAGAGCTCGCCGCTCATGTTCTCCAGCAGCACCACGTCGGCGTCGCCGGGATCGGGGAAGGCCAGGATCGCCGTCGAGTTGCCCATGCCGAGGTAGGCGCCCGCGTCGAACGGCAGCACCTGCACGGTGACGTTCGGCTGGACGGCCATCTCCCGCAGCCTGCGCAGCTGCTCGGCCATCACGGGCGGGCCGCCCACGGGCCGGCGCAGCGCCGCCTCGTCGAGGACGGCCCACAGCTCCAGTGGGGCGGGCCCGGTCAGGCGCCGCTGGCGCTCCATCCGGGCGGCCGCCCGGCGCTCGATCTCCGCCGGGTCCTTCACCAGGGCGGCGCCGATGACCGCGCGGGCGTAGTCCTCCGTCTGCAGCAGCCCGGGGACCAGCAGCGGCTCGTAGTTGCGCACCGACGACGCCTCGGCCTCCAGCCCGACGTACGGCCCGGGCAGGACGTCGTCGTAGGCGCGCCACCATCCCCGCCGGGCGGCGTCCCTGGCCAGCGCGATCAACGCGTCCCGTTCCGAGCCCTCGACGCCGTAGAGGTCGAGCAGGTCGCGGATGGTCCGGGTGTGCGGGCGGGTGTGGCCCGCCTCGATCCGGTAGACGGTGGAGACCGCCACGCCGAGCCGTCGCGCGACCTCCTCGCGGACGAACCCGGCCTCTCGCCGCAGACGCGTCAGCTCACCGGAAAGCCGGCGGAGCCGGACTGTAGGGCCGCCCACTCCCCTCATGAACCGAACTCTCCCTTTCGCCGCAAAAGGAAACTATGCAATCGTGCATTCGCCATATTGCGTAGCCGTTTTGCAAAGTGCAGGATGAACGAAGTCTTGCACGGACCTCGAATCGCCATCCGCAGGCGGGTGCACAGGGAGTTATCACGGGATGACAATTCTCAACCTCTCGGGGAGAATCGCGATCTCACGCCCCTTCTCGGGAGACCCGTCCCAGGTGCGGGCCGCCCGGCGGTTCGTGGCGAGCCGACTCGGCGACGGCCACCCCTGCCGCGACGACGCCGTGCAACTGATCGGCGAGCTGGTCGCCGAGTCGCTCCGGCACGCCGCCTCCTGCGGACGCCCGCCGGGATACGGCGTGTCGGTCCTGGCCACGCCCGCCGCGGCACGCGTCACGTTGTCGACTCAGGGCTGCGGGTGCTGGACGTCTCCCGAGCTGACACCGGGCCGCGGCGTCCACCTCGTGCACCTGTTCACCCGCCGGTGGGGCGTGTCGGCGAGCCGCACCGGGGTCTGCGTGTGGTTCGAGCTCGGGCACGACGCCGCCGTACCGCCGCCCAGGGGCGTCGAAAGCGAGAGCACGAGGACGGCCTGAACGCCGGTCCGCACCGCCACGGGCCGAGACCGGTGAGAAGCGGAACGAATTTCTGGCCGGATCCGGGGTAGACGGGCGCCATATCTTCCGGAGAAGGGGACGATATGGCGCAAATAAGCACCGACATTCCCGCGCGGCTGGATCGGCTCCCCTGGGCCCGTTGGCACTGGCTCGTGCTCATCGGACTCGGCACCGTCTGGATCCTCGACGGGCTCGAAGTGACCATCGTCGGGGTCATCGGCCCCCGGATCACGGACCCGAGCAGCGGGCTGGGACTCACCGACAGCGAGGTCGGGATCGCCGCCGGCGTGTACGTCGCGGGAGCCTGCCTTGGCGCTCTCTTCTTCGGCCACCTGACGGACCGGTTCGGGCGCAAGAAGCTCTTCCTGGTGACGCTCGCCCTCTACCTGGCCGCCACCGTGGCCACGGCGTTCTCGCACGACGCCTGGTACTTCTACCTGTGCCGGTTCTTCACCGGCGCCGGCATCGGAGGCGAGTACGCCGCGATCAACTCGGCGATCGACGAGCTCATCCCGGCCCGCGTACGCGGCACGGTCGACCTGGTGGTGAACGGCTCCTTCTGGCTCGGCACCGCGCTCGGCGCGCTCATCGCGATCCCGGCGCTCGACACGAGCCTGCTGCCGGCCGGTCTCGGCTGGCGCCTGCTGTTCGGCCTGGGCGCCGTCCTCGGCGTGGCGATCCTGCTGGTCCGCAGGACCGTGCCGGAGAGCCCGCGCTGGCTGTTCATCCACGGCCGCGGAGAAGAGGCCGAGGAGATCGTGCGGGAGATCGAGACGAAGGTCCGCGAGGAGAGCGGCAAGACGCTCGAACCGGCGCACGGGGAGATCAGGATCAACCAGCGGACGCACACCCCGCTGTCGGAGGTGGCGGCCACGCTGCTGCGCCGCTATCCCAAGCGCACGACCGTCGGCCTGTCGCTGTTCATCGGTCAGGCGTTCCTCTACAACTCGATCTTCTTCACGTACGCGCTGGTGCTGTCGAAGTTCTTCAAGGTGCCGGACGGCAGCACGCCGTGGTATCTCGTCCCGATCGCGATCGGGAACTTCCTCGGCCCGGTCCTGCTCGGCCGATTCTTCGACACGGTCGGGCGCCGGACGATGATCGCGGGCAGCTACGTGCTGTCGGGCCTGCTCCTACTGGGCACCGCCGTGCTGTTCAACGCACACGTGCTGACCCCGGTGACCCTCACGGCCTGCTGGATGGTGGTGTTCTTCTTCGCCTCCGCGGGAGCGAGCAGCGCCTACCTGACGGTCTCGGAGATCTTCCCGATGGAGACCAGGGCCCTGGCGATCGCGCTGTTCTACGCCGTCGGCACCGGGCTCGGCGGCATCATCGGGCCCGTGCTGTTCGGCCGCCTGGTGGAGAGCGGGGTCGTCGGCAACGTCGTGGTCGGCTACGTCATCGGCGCCGTCCTGATGATGGCGGCCGGGCTGGTGCAGTGGTTCATGGGCGTGGAGGCGGCCCGGCGTTCGCTGGAGGACATCGCCGCACCACTCAGCGCCGAGCAGCACCAGATGGTCTGATCGCGCCAAGTCTTCGGCACAGGCACCTGCCCCCGGCAGGTGCCTGTGCGCGTTTCAAAGTGGTTGTACCCCTCTCCGCGGCCTGCCCGGTAACAGCCGTCGATGCCGGGTTCGAACCCGGCCTCAGGGTGCGGGGTAGGCTCACCCGCCCGGCCTCACAACCCATTGACGCCACTTGTGGCGTTCGTTACTGTTCCGCCCAGAATCACCATTCTAGATCTCGAATTCTAGAGTGCTCTCCCCGGGGTGCCCTCAAGCGGCACCCGATCCCATCTCAGGGAGGAGAAGGGAAATGGCAGCGGTAGGAGTCTTCGACACCCTGAAGACCAGGAAGATGTCGGCGATGCAGTGGTGGGTGGTGGCCACCGGTCTCTTCCTCGTCCTGATGGACGGCTATGACATCTCGTTGACGTCGTTCGCGTCGCCCTACATCGCCGACGACTTCGGGATCACCTCCAAGGAGCTCGGCATGGCGATGTCGGGCGCCCTGGTCGGTCTGTTCATCGGAGCGGTCGCGCTCGCGCCGCTCGGCGACAGGATCGGCCGCCGGGCCACCGGCCTTCTCGGGGCCTACATCGTGGCGATCGGCATGGCGATCTCCACCTTCGCCGACGGCGTCGCGTTCCTCGCCCTCGGCCGCATCGTGACGGGCGCGGGGATCGGCACCCTCATCGCCGTCGTGGCGGTTCTCTTCTCCGAATATGTCAACGCCCGCGTCTACCCGATCGTCATGACCGGGTATGCCGCCGGCATCCCCATCGGAACGTTCCTCGGCTCGACCTTCATCGGCCCGACGCTGCACGAGCATGGGTGGCGTTTCGCCTTCGGCATCGGTTCGGGAGGCGCGCTCCTCAGCATCGTCCTCGTGCACCTGCTGATGCCCGAGTCCCTCGCCTACATCGCCTCCTCCCGCAAGCGCGGTGCGATCGAGCGCTTCAACAGGCTCCTCGGCCGCATGGGTCTCGAGTCCGTGAGCGCCCTCCCCCAGGAGGAGAGCCTCACCAGGACGAAGGCCCCGTTCGCCGAGGTCTTCAGGGGCAAGCTCCTGCGCAACACGATGCTGTCGAGCCTCGCCTACTTCCTCTTCATGGTCGGCTTCTACTTCACGACGAACTGGGCCGCCAAGTACATGGCCGACGTCACGCACGACCGCAGCGTGGCAGCGGACACCATGTCCTGGTACGGCATCGGAGGAGTGATCGGCGTCCTCCTCTTCGGTGCCGTCATCGCCCGGCGCGACATCTACCGGATGACCGCGATCGTCATCGTCCTGAGCGGTGTCTTCCTTGTCGTCTTCGGCCAGGCGGCGACCGTTCAGACGCTTCCCTTCCTCGCCATCGCCGCCACCTCGTTCTTCCTGAGCGCCTCGACGACAGGTTTCTACGCCGCCGTGCCTCTGCTCTACCCGGAGAAGGTCCGCTCGACCGGCTACGGACTGGTCATGGGAGTGGGGCGCATCGGCGGCATCATCGCCCCGACCCTCGGCGGCGCCTTCTTCGACGCCGAGGTGGCACCGCGCCTGACCTTCGCGTTGTTCGCGCTGCCGCTCGTCCTCTCGGCCATCGTGCTGCTGTTCCTGCACGGCCACGTGCGGCGCGTCCGCACCGGTGTCGAGGCGGCGACGGCACTGAACGCGGCCTGAGGAACACGAGACACGACATCTCACATCAGGAGGATCACAATGATCGGGGGAAAGAGGGCCGCGCTGGTCATCGCCGCGAGCAGCGGGATCGGCGCGGCGACGGCCCGCGAGCTCTCGACGCGCGGCCACCGCGTCGCGGTGATGGCCCGCGGGGAGGCGGTGGAGAGTCTCGCCCGTGAGATCGGCGGCCTGGCCGTCCGCGGGGACTACACCGCGCGGGGAACGATCGAGTCCGCCGTGGAGCGGGTGACCGGCGAGTGGGGACGTCTCGACGTCGTCGTGAACAGCGCCGGTCACGGGCCGAAGGGCACTCTCGAAGAGCTCACGGACGAGCAACTGGCCCTCGGCTTCGACCTGTATTTCTACAACGTGGTGCGTGCCTGCAAGGCGGCGCTCCCCGTCATGCGGTCCCGGGGTGGCGGTGCGATCGTCAACATCTCCAGTGCCGCCCCCACCGAGCCCTCGCCTCGCTTCCCGACGTCCATGGTGGCGCGGGCCGCGATGACGACCTGGGTCAAGCTGTGGTCCGCCGAGGTGGCCGCGGACGGGATCAGGGTCAACAACGTTCTCCCGGGATACACCGTGGCCGACCCGGCGACGGTCCCGAGCGACTGGGTCTCGAACATCCCGATGCGACGTCCGGCCAGCTATGCCGAGATCGCGCGTACCGTGGCGTTCCTAACGTCGGACGACGCCGCGTACATCACGGGCCAGAACGTGCGCGTCGACGGAGGCGTGACCCGGAGCGTCTGACTTCCGCCGGCGGCCGATCAGCCGGCGGCGGTGGAGATGGATTTGCGCTCGCGCGCGAGTTTCACGTACCGGTCGACCAGTCCTTCGAGTGCCAGGGCGGCGAGGTCGGCATATTCGGCGAAATCAATGCGAATGGCCGAGTTGGCGTGCACATAGAAGCCGTCGGTAAGGGCGAGACTGAGCACCGCCAACTTCTCCGGCAATTCGGGAAACGCCTCGACCACGTCGCCGGGCAGCGAATCCGCGAGATGCCTGACATTGACCTCGAACATCTTGGACCGGATCCTTATATACGTCCGGCGGACCTCGCTGTCTTCACCGAGGCCGCCGAGACGTTTGTCGAGAGCCAGGATCATCGCGACCTTCAACAGCGCCTCTTCGCGTGAGTAACCGCCGGGGTCCTCGCGGACCTGGCCGGCGATGCCGCGCGTCACCTTGTCGCGAACCGCGATCGGGCCCGAGTGAATCTTGAGCCATTCGGCGTGGCAGTGCTCGAGCAATTCGACGAAGAGCTGCTCCTTGTTCTTGAAGTGCCAGTACACGGAGCCGATGGGCAGGCCCGACTCCGCGCTGACGTCCGCCATCGTCGTGCCCTCGTAACCCCGCTCGACGGCGAGGCGCAGCGCCGCCTGAAGGATCTGCTCCTTGGAGTTCTCTGATCTCGCCCGCCGTGAAGTGCCTTGCGCCATAGGGGGAGTGTACGCGAGGCAAGGGCCGCCACGAGGTCCTCCCCGGCCCCCGCTTCCCGCCTCCGCACGGGGTGCCACGCCGCCCCCCGCACCGTCCGAGCAGGAATCCGGCGGGGGGGCTCGGGGGGTTGCGGGAGCATCTCCCCGCTAGTACGTTGATTCTGGAACCGCGATTCTAGTGAGAGGGCGAGGACCCGTGAGCTTCGCGTTGGCGGCTATGAGCCATGCTCCGACCCTGGGCAGGGTCGATCCCGGCGGGACGATCCACGAAGAGATCCTCGAGGCGATCGAAGGCGTCAAGGAGTTCGTGGCCGAGTTCGACCCGGAAATCGTGGTCTCGTTCGGCCCCGACCATTTCAATGGCGTGCTGTACGAAATGATGCCGTCGTTCTGCATCGGCGCCCAGGCCGAGGGCATCGGCGACTGGGGAACGCGGGAAGGGCCTCTTCCCGTCGACTCGGAAACCGCGCGCCGTCTTCACGCCGGCGTACTGGCCCAGGGCATCGACGTGCCACGCTCGGAGCGGCTGAAAGTCGACCACGGAATGCTCCAGACGATGGAGTTCATCTTCGGCGAGGAATTCACCAAACCCTTTGTGCCGATCTTCGTGAACTGCGTGGGCCTTCCGCTCGGCCCCATGGGGCGGATCCGCCTCTTCGGCGAGGCGGTGGGCAGGACGGCGGAACAGCTCGGCGAGCGGGTGCTCTTCCTCGCCTCCGGGGGCCTGTCCCACGACCCGCCGATCGCGGTGTTCGACACCGCCCCCGAGCCGGTGCGTCAGCGGCTGACGAGCGCCGTCGTCACCTCCGAGCAGCGCGCCGAGCGCGAGGCCATGATCATGCGGGCCGCGCACGCGCACGCCCGCGGCGAGGGCGACTGCAAGCCGGTCAACGAGGCCTTCGACCGCGAGATCCTGCGCGTCCTGGGGTCGAACGACCTGGCCCAGGCCGACGAGTGGCGCAACGACTGGATCACCCGCGAGGGCGGATCAGGGGCGCAGGAGGTGCGCACGTGGCTGGCCGCGTTCTCGGCGCTGTCGGCCTTGGGCGAGTACAAGACGGTGGACGAGGGCTACTGGTCCTCCGTCCCCTGGGGCGCCGGCTTCGGCGTGGTCACGGCGAGGTCGCTCGCATGACGATCCGCGGCGTTCACCATCGCACCCTGTGGTCGCAGATCGCCGATCTGCCCCACGTCCTGGAGTTCCCGGAGATCGGGGGGATCCGCACCCGCGTGCTTCGCATGGGGCGGGGCGACCAGACCATCCTCATGCTCGCCGGCACGAGCGGGCACATCGAGGCGTACACGCACAACCTGCGCGCGCTCGGCGAGCACTACCAGATCATCGCGTACGACTACCCGGGCCACGGCTACTCGACCCTGGTGAAGGGCACGCTCGAGATCGCCGACTACATCGAGCACCTGCTCGCGCTCATGGACCACTACGACCTGGACAGGCCCCACCTGTGCGGGGAGTCCCTCGGCGGCTGGATCGCCCTCAAGGTGGCGCGGCGGCACCCCGAGCGCTTCGCCTCGCTGATCCTGAGCGCGCCCGGCGGGCGCATGATCCCGGCCGACCGGATGGCCCGCGCCCAGAGCATGTCGCGCCGTTCGGTCGAGGACCCCTCCTGGGAGAACGTCAAGGCACGCCTCAACGTCGTCATCCACGACGCCGAGGCGATCAGCGACGAACTCGTCGCGGTGCGCCAGGCCATCTACGCCCAGCCCGGGTTCGTCGACTCGATGAACGCGATCCTCGCCCTGCAGGATCCCGAGATCAGGCGGCGCAACAGCGTCACGGACGCCGACTACGAGAACCAGCCGCTGCCGGCGTTGCTGGTCTGGACCGACCACGAGCCGTCGGGCGACCCCGGCGTAGGGCGCGCTCTGGCCGAGAAGATGCCGCACGGCCGGTTCGTGCTCGTCGAGGGCGCCGCCCACTGGCCGCAGTGGGAGGAACCCGAGCAGTTCAACGCGGCGGTCCTTCGGTTCCTGCGGGAGCAGGCGTCATGAGCGGGGTCCTCGACACGGTGACCGACCTCCTCTGGGAGGCGAACGTCCACCGGACCCGCATGCCGTTCGTCCGCGAGTTCATCGCCGACGACGACGTCGACTCGGCGTACGAGATCCAGCGCAGGATCGTCCAGCGCAAGATCGCTTCGGGACGGACCCGCGCCGGGCGCAAGGTCGGCCTCACCAACCCCCTGGTCCAGGCCAAGGCGGGCGTGAACGAGCCCGACTACGGAACGATCATGGACGACATGGTCTTCCACGACGGAGCCGTGTTCGACCCGAAGGACTACGTCAAGCCGAAGATCGAGGCCGAGGTCGCCTTCGCCCTCAAGAAGGACCTGCACGCCTGGGACATCCCCACGATCGAGGACGCGATCGACTTCATCGCGCCGGCGTTCGAGCTGGTCGACTGCCACTACGAGAACTACGGCATGAAGATCGTCGACACGATCGCCGACAACGCCGCCTGCGCCGGGATCATCCTGGGCGACAGGCAGCCCTACGGGAGGGTGGACCTCCGGGACGTCCGCCTGTCCCTCACCCGGGACGGGGTGGAGATCACCTCTGGCATCGGCAGCAACGTCATGGGTAACCCGATCAACGCCATCGCCTGGCTGGCCCGCACCGCGTGCGAGCAGGACGTCCCGTTGCAGGCCGGCGAGCTTCTCCTGCCCGGCTCGATCGGTCTGATCATGGACTTCGATTTCGGGCCGCTCTACCGGGCCGACATCACCGGCGTGGGGTCGGTGACCGCACGCTTCGCCAAGGAGTGAACCGATGACCAGAGTGAGCACCGAGGACCGCCTGGCCGTGATGGCGCTGCTCGCCGAGCACGCCTACCGCAACGACCACGGCCTGACCGACACCCTCTGGGAGCTGTACAGCGAGAAGTGCCGCTCCGAGGGGCCGATGGGCACCATGGTCGGACGCGACGCCATCAGGCAGTGGGGCGTCCGGCGCCTGAGCGACCCCAGCAAGGTCCGCCACGTGCTGAGCAACGTCCGCGTGTTCCGGAGCGAGGGGCGGCTGTGCTCCACCTCCTACTATGTGGCGTTCCGCGACACCCACGCCAGTCCGGCGACCCCCGCGAGCGTGGGCGAGTATCACGACACCTTCGAGAAGGCCGGCGACGAGTGGCTGCTCGCCGAGCGACGTGTCGTGCCGGTGTTCACCAACGCCGACGCGCCGAGGCCCGTGGTCGCGAGCCCGGAGGTCGCCGGCACGGAGGACGAGGGCAGGTGAGCGCGCCCGCGTTCCTGCACCTGAGCGTCGCATCGCAGCTGATCGCCGAGCACGCGGTGGCCAACGGGTTCACCGGCGTCGTCGTGGACATGCAGCACGGTGAGCACGACCTCGGCTCGGCGACCCGGATCATCCGCTCGGTGCCCGGCTCCCTGAGCCGCACGCTGGTGCGGGTGCCCGGCATCGACGCGGGCGTCATCGGCGCCGTCCTCGACGCGGGCGCGGGAGGGATCATCGCCCCCTGCGTCGAGAGCGCCGAGCAGGCCCGCGCCGTGGTGGCCGCGACGAAGTTCGCACCGGTCGGAGCCCGGAGCCTCGGTCCGCAGCGCCCCGGGCTCTACCAGGGGCCGGACATGTGCGCCTCGGCCAACGCGAGCGTGCGCGCGTACGTCCAGATCGAGTCGGCCCTCGGGGTCGAGCGGCGACGCGAGATCCTCACCGTCGCCGGCCTCGACGGCGTCTACATCGGCCCCGCCGACCTGGCCCTGACCATGGGCCACCCGCCGCGCCTGGACTGGGAGGACGGCCCGGTCAAGGACGCCATCGACCTGGTCGTCGCCGCCGCCCGCGAGGCCGGCGTCGAGGTGGGCGTCTTCTCCGTGTCGGGCGAGTACGCCCGCCGTATGACCGGCTCCGGGCAGGCCGACTTCGTCGGGCTCGGCAGCGACGTGGGCCTCGTGGCCCGGGCAACCCAGCTTCTGATCGGGAGTTATCGAGCATGAGTGCCGCTGATTACCAGGTCGTCATCGTCGGGGCCGGCCCGACGGGCCTGATGCTGTCCAACCTGCTCGGGCGTTACGGCGTGCGAACGCTGATCATCGAGCGGCTCCACGAGCTCATCGACTATCCGCGGGCGATCGGCATCGACGACGAGGCCCTGCGCTCGATGCAGGCCGTCGACCTCGTCGACAAGGTCCTGCCGCACACGGTCCCGCACCACATGGTGCGGGCGGTCAACTCCCAGGGCCGGGTCATCGCCGAGATGGCTCCCCAGACCGACGAGTTCGGCTGGTCGCGCCGCAACGGCTTCATCCAGCCTCTCGTCGACCGGGTGCTGCTCGCCGGTCTCGACCGCTTCCCGCACGTCGAGGTGCGGCTCGGGCACGAGCTCCTCAAGATCGAGCAGACCTCCGAGCAGGTCGCCTGCACGATCCAGGACGTCGGCTCCGGCCAGGTGACCCGGGTCACCGCCGAATACATGGTCGGGGCCGAGGGCGGCCGCTCGTTCACCCGGGAGTGGCTGGGCGCCAACTTCGAGGGCGTCACGCTGCCCGACCGCTGCCTCGTCGTCGACGTCGCCGACGACCCGCTCGGCACGCCGAACGCGATCTTCGGAGCCGACCCCGTACGGAGCTGGGCGACCTTCGGGCTGCCGCACGGCATCCGCCGCTGGGAGTTCATGCTCGGCGACGACGAGGACAACGAGCTGGCCGAGTCGGACGCCTTCGTGCGCGGCCTGCTCACCGACCACGTGCGCAGTCCCGAACGGCTCAACATCATCCGCCGGCGGGTCTACACCCACAACGCGCGGATCGCCTCGGCCTTCCGTCGTGGCCGCGTCTTCATCGCGGGCGACGCGGCGCACGTCATGCCGGTGAACGCCGGCCAGGGCTGGAACTCCTGCATCCGGGACGCCGTGAACCTCGGGTGGAAGCTCGCCGCGGTGCTGAACGGCACCTCGTCGGCCGCGCTGCTCGACACCTACGAGGTCGAGCGTCGTGACCACGTGCGCGGCATGGTCGAGCTCTCGGTCGGCATGGGCAAGGCCTTCGCCTCCCGCGGCCGGCTGCGCGAGGTGGCCCGCACCGTCGTCGGGACCGCGGTCGAGTATCTCCCGCCCGTCAAGCGCTACGTCGCCTCGATGCGCTTCAAGCCGATGCCGAGCTACACCCGCGGCGCCGTGGTGACGACCGAGATCCACAGATCGAAGTCGATCCTCCCGGCGCACGGCGTGAACCGTTCGGCGGGCAGGCTGTTCATCCAGCCGAAGGTGTCCGCACCCGACGGAGCCGTGAAACTGCTCGACGACGTCATCGGCCTGCGGTGGGCCGTTCTGGCCTGGAACAACGACCCACGCCGGCTCCTGTCCGAGAAGTCCGTCGAGGCGCTCGAACGTCTCGGTGCGGCCTTCGTCCAGGCGGTCCCCGAAGTGCAACGCGAGTGGACCGCCGCCAACGCCTCCGACGGCGTCACGGTCATCGGCGACGCCCTGGGCCGGGTCAAGAAGTGGTTCGACGACAAGCCGTACTCGGTCCTCTTCCTCCGCCCCGACCGTGTGATCGCGGCCGAGTGCCTGGCCGTCGAGGCGGACCGGACCACAGAGAAGCTGCTCGACGCCATCTCTTACCTGGCCTGACGCGCACCCTGCGGATCTCCGCTCACATCACCATCGCCCCATCGAAGGAACACCTGTGTACCACGCCAGCTTCGCCGCCCCTGACGGATCGCCCACCTGGGGAGTGATCGTGGAAGGGGCCGCCTACGATCTCGGCCCCTCCGGGCTCGGCCTCGCGACCGACCTGCGCGACGCGGTGGGGTCGGGCGTCTTCGGCCAGGTCGGGGACCGCTACCTGAACGCCCCGGCCCGGCCGGAGGCCGAGATCGAGTTCCTGCCGGCGATCACCAACCCGTCCAAGATCATCTGTATCGGTGTCAACTACCGCAGCCACCAGCAGGAGACGGGCCGCACCGAGCAGAAGGCCCCGACGGTCTTCACCCGCTTCGCGGACACCCAGATCGGCCACCTGCGGCCCGCGCGCATGCCCGCGTCGACGACCCAGTTCGACTACGAGGGCGAGCTGGCGCTGGTGATCGGCAAGGAGGCCTTCCACGTCGATGAGGCCGACGCCTGGGACCACGTCGCCGGATACGCCGCCTACAACGACTTCACCGCCCGTGACTGGCAACGCGCCACGAGCCAGTGGATCCCGGGCAAGAACTTTCCCGGGACGGGCGCGTTCGGGCCCTATCTCGTGTCCGCCGCGGACCTCGGGAACGTCGGCGAGCTCGTGCTCGAGACGAGGGTCAACGGCGACGTACGGCAGAAGGCCTCCGTCGGGGACCTGTACTTCGGCATCCCCGAGCTGATCGCGCACGTCACGGGGTTCACCCGGCTGGCTCCCGGCGACGTGATCGTCACCGGCACACCGGGCGGGGTGGGCATGTTCATGGACCCGCAGGGTCTGCTCTCCGAGGGCGACGTCGTCGAGGTGGAGATCACCGGTCTCGGCATCCTGCGCAACACCGTCCGGCGCGAGCGCTGAGGCGAGTCCACCCGGTATCCAGCGTCGGGAGTTAGACAGTCGATGCACTCTGTCATGGACACGGATGTCCTGATCATCGGGGCCGGGCCCACCGGGCTGACCGCCGCCGGCCTCCTCGCCGACCACGGCGTGCGCGTCGTGGTCGTGGAGAAGAATCCGGGCACCAGCGACGAGCCGCGGGCGATCAGCGTGGCGGACGAGACGCTGCGGGTGATGCAGCAGATCGGCATCCTGGACCGTCTCGTGCCGGAGATGCTGACGGACACCGGGGCGCGTTATTTCGGCCGGCACGGGCAACTGCTGGCCGAGGTCCGCCCGGCGAGCTCCCGGCTCGGGCAGCCGGGGAAGTCCCAGTTCGACCAGCCGGTGCTGGAGGAGCTGCTGCTCGACGCCGTCCGCGGCCGCGACCGCGTCGAGCTCCGCTTCGAGACGGAGGCCTTCTCCGTCCGGGACACCGGCGACCACGTGGAGACGACGGTCCTGGGCCCGCGGGGCAGGACGGTCGTGCACGCCAAGTGGGTCATCGCCTGCGACGGCGGACGCAGTCCCGTCAGGTGCCGGCTGGGCATTCCGATGGAGGGCTCCACGCAGGTCGAGGAGTGGATCGTCGTCGACCTGCTGGGCACCGGCGAGCACGAGAGGTTCGCCGAGTTCCACTGCAACGGCACCCGGCCCGCCGTGGTCGTCCCGGGCGTCAAGGGACGCTGCCGGTTCGAGTTCATGCTCCTGCCCGGTGAGACCGCCGAGCAGGTGACCACCCCGGACATGGTGGCGACGCTCATCGAGCCTTACCTGCGCCGCCGCGTCGCCCCCGAGGACATCCGGCGAGCGAGGGTCTACGTGGCGCATCAGCGCGTCGCGCTGCGTTATCGCCAGGGCCGGGTCCTGCTCGCCGGCGACGCCGCGCACATGATGCCTCCGTTCGCGGGACAGGGGATGAACGCCGGCATCCGCGACGCCGCCAACCTCGCCTGGAAGATCGCCGCCGCCGTCCACGGCACCGGGACGGACGCGCTGGTGGCGACGTATGAGACCGAGCGGCGCCCCCACGCCGAGCAGATGGTCAAGCTGTCGCGGCGGATCGGGCAGATCGTCATGAGCACCGATTCCAGGGTCACCCTGGCACGCGACCTGCTGCTGCGCGGCACCGGCCTGGTGCCGTCGCTGAAGAGCTGGATCACGGCGATGAAGTTCCTCAAGCAGCCGCACCACACCCGTGGCTGCATCGCCCCGGTCCCCGACGGCCTGCCCAAGACGGTCGCCGGCCTTGTCGGCCGTTCCCTCTCCCAGCCGGCGGTGCGTCTCCCCGGGGGCGATACCGCACCGCTGGACACGATGCTCGGCTCGGGGTGGAACGCACTGCGGTTCGCTGGGGGCGCCGGCATCGAGGTCATCCCGCTCGACGCGACACCCGGCGCCGCGGACGGCCGGGTCGTCGTCGCGGACCTGTCCGGCTCCTTCGCCGGGCTGCGCGCCGAGCCGGTGACCCTCCTCGTCCGCCCCGATCGATACGTGGCGGCCGCGGCGCCCGCCGGCCGGGAGTCCGAGGCGTTCGCGGCCCTCGTGGAATTCGTCCCGTGGCTCGCCGACGCCTGGCGGCGGCACCAGGAGCGCCTCCAGCCCCCGATCCCGAGCTGACCGTCCCGCTCTCCGAAAAGGGCGTCGGCCCGGCCCCCTGACTTCCTCCCACCCACCGAAGGACGCACCATGGACCAGGTTGCCGCCGACCGAGTCACCGCACCGGCGCCCGACCACGCCGAGTGGAGCGACGAGAGACTCGAAAGCGCCGTCGCGACCGCCGACCTTCCCGCCCTCCTCACCACCCTTGCTCAGATCCTGGACGACGACGCGTTCATCGACCCCGCCCTGCGCCCCGACTCGGTGATCCCGCCTGCGGGCGCCCTGCACCAGGGCGGCCTCGACGAGGAGCGGCAGCGGCGGGCGCGCGAGCTCTGCCTCGACGGGCTGCGGCGCTTCCGCGACTCGGGGTTCACGACGGGGCCCGAGCCGGCGCCGGCCCGCCTGACCCGGCTGCTCGACTTCATCGCCCACGAAGCGGACGAGTCCTACCTTCCGCTGCTCGCGCACGAACTCGACATCCCGCACGACAGCGGCGCCCCCGGCTGGGAGCTGAAGGCTCTCGACCCCGAGCGCGATTTCCGCGTCGCCGTCATCGGCGCTGGTCTGTCCGGGCTCGTCGCCGCCCACCGGCTCAGGCAGGCCGGGGTGGATGTCGTGGTCTTCGACAAGAACCCGGACATCGGCGGAACCTGGTACGAGAACACCTATCCGGGATGCCGGCTCGACACGCACAACTACGCCTACAGCTACTCGTTCGCGCAGAAGCCGGACTGGCCGTGCTACTTCTCGAGCCGCGAGTCCATCCAGGCCTACCTCGTGAAGTTCGCCGAGGACGCCGGCCTGGCCCCGCACCTACGGCTCTCGACGCATGTCGTCGCGCTCGACTTCCAGGAGCCGGACGCGAACTGGCGGGTGCGATACCGCGCAGGCGACGGGGCCGAGGCCGTCGAGGTCTTCGACGCCGTCGTCAGTGCCGTGGGGCAGCTCAACCAGCCGCTGATCCCGAGGTTCGAGGGCCAGGAGCTGTTCCGGGGCGAGACCTGGCACACCGCGCGCTGGCGTCACGACGTCGACCTGACGGGTCTGCGCGTGGGCGTCGTCGGCACCGGCGCGTCGGGCTTCCAGGTCGTCCCGGCGATCGCCGAGCAGGTGGAGCACCTGACCGTCTTCCAGCGCAACCCCCCGTGGACGCTGCCGACCCCGCGATACACGGACGAGATCGAGGAGGAGCTCATCTGGCTCTTCCGCCAGGTGCCGTACTACGCGCGGTGGTATCGGTTCTTCCAGTTCTGGACCTCGGTCGAGGGCCGTCGCCGCTTCGCCGAGGTCGATCCCGGCTGGACCAAGGAGGGCTCGGTCTCCGAGCAGAACGAGGTCCTGCGAGTGGCCCTGACCGACCACCTCACCGCGCAGTTCGCCGACCGCCCGGACCTGCTCGACCACGTGATCCCGGCGTACCCGCCGGGCGCGAAGCGGTTGCTGCGGGACAACGGGAGCTGGGCGCGGGCCCTCAAGCGGGACGACGTCGCCCTCGTGACGGACCGGATCCGCGAGTTCACGGCGAACGGGATCCGCACCGAGGACGGGACCCTGCACGAGCTCGACGCCGTCATCTACAGCACCGGCTTCAGGGCCTCGGAGTTCCTGTCGGCGATGCGGGTCACCGGCACCGGGAAGCGGGACCTCCAGGACTTCTGGGACGGCGACGCGCGGGCGTATCTCGGCATCACCGTTCCGCACTTCCCCAACCTGTTCCTCGTCTACGGCCCCAACACCAACCACGTAGTCAACGGCAGCACCGTGCTGTTCACAGAGCTCGCCGTGGAATACATCGTCGAGGTTGTCGAGAGCCTGGTGCGCGACGGCGACGCGGCGCTCGACTGCCGCGAGGACGCCTACCTGAGCTACAACGACGCCGTCGACGCCGAGAACGAGCGGATGGTCTGGGGCGCGGCCAAGGTGAGCAGCTGGTACAAGAACAGCAGGGGGCGCGTGTCGCAGTGCTGGCCGTTCCCACTGCTCGACTACTGGAACGCGACCCGCGAGGTCGACCCGGAGGCGTACCGCCGGATCCCACGTCCCGGACCGTACACATCGGCGTGAACCCGATCAAGAAGTCGCACCGGACGTTGGCGGCCCGCCTCGCCGGTGTGACGAGTCATGCCGGATGGCACACGGCTCTCTTGGGTATCAACCCCCTCAGATGTGCACATAAGGCGCATCCTCATACATTCGGGGGAATCATGGCTGACGACGGTCAGAAGAAGAAGCCCGCGAAGTCCACCGGCAAGGCGAAGAGGACGGCCATCAAGGAAGCCCGCTCGGCGAAGCAGGCGAAGAAGGCCAACCGCCCCGCCGAGGGCGCGAGCGAGTGACGGCCGCACGGCCGGTGCCACCATGATCCGGGCCGGGCCCACCGTGGCCCGGCCCTCCTCCTTCACCCGCACCTTCGCCCCCGCCCCCGTGTGCGACGCCTCCCACTGTCCTGGATACTCGGAAGCCGTAGAGCCGATCTCGCTTGTTCTGGAGGGCCGCCCGTGAGGCTTGGAGTCGTCTTCGACCGCGACCTGCCGCCGGAGTCGCTTCCGTCGTTCGCCGGGGAACTCGACGGCACGGCGGTCTCCGACCTGTGGGTGGTGGAGGACCTCGGCTGGACGGGCGCGATCTCCTCGGCGGCCACGGCACTGGCCGCGACCTCGCGCCTGCGCGTCGGCATCGGCATCACCCCCGCGCCCCTGCGCAATCCGATGCTGCTGGCTATGGAGCTGGCCAACCTGGCCCGCCTCCACCCCGGGCGGCTGGCCGCGGGGATCGGCCACGGCGTGCAGGCGTGGATGCGTCAGGTGGGCGCCGCCGCCGCGTCGCCGCTGTCGCTGCTTGAGGAGACGATCACGTCCGTACGGGCGCTGCTGCGCGGCGAGACCGTCACCCTGCACGGACGCGAGGTGAGCCTGGACGGCGTCCGCCTCGTCCACCCGCCGGCCGAGCCGCCGCCCGTCCTCGCCGGAGTGGTGAACCCGCGCTCGCTGGCACTGTCGGGACGGGTGGCCCAGGGGACCATCCTTCCCGAGGGTCTCGCCCCGGAGCGGTTGCGGTCGATGATCGAGGGGATCGGCGCGACCGACGATCACGAGGTGGTGGCGTTCATCCACCTCTACGTCGGCGACGACGCGCGCGCGGCCATGCGGCGGGCGGCGGAGGAGCAGGCAGGATTCCTGCAGGTGGCGCCGGAGGAGGTCGTCATGGCGGCGGGTTCGCCGGAGGAGGCGTCCGCGCAGGTCAGGGCGTTGTGGGAGGCGGGCGTGTCCACGGTCGCCGTCCGCCCGGTGGGCGCCGACCCGCTCTCCCACGTCCACGAGCTGCTGTCGGCCCTCTGACCCGTCGTACGGCGCCGGGACATGACATTTGTCCTGGGGATAACAGGATCGGGCCCACTACGCCGGGACACGCAGGATCGGGCAGAGTTGAGGCGTGGACACCCCGACCCTCCGATCTCCTCAGCACCGCGTGAGCCGTACCGCCGTCTGGTACTGGGCCGCGCGGGCCGCCCTCGGCTGGCTGGTCCTCCTCGCCGCCCAGGTGGCCTGGCTCGTGGCCGACAGCGACGGGAGCGCCCTGCCCGTCACCGCGCACGTGGCCGGTCTCGTCGTCACCGCCGTCGTCGCGGTGGCACACGTCACGGTCATGCCGCAGTGGCGTTATCGGGTGCACCGCTGGGAGGCCACGTCCGCGGCCGTCTTCACCCAGTCGGGCTGGTTCAAGCAGGAGTGGCGCATCGCACCCGTCTCCCGCATCCAGACCGTGGACAGCGAGCGCGGCCCGCTGGAGCAGATCTTCCGCCTGGCCAACGTCACCGTCACCACCGCCTCCGCCGCCGGCCCGATCAAGGTCAGCGGCCTCGACCGGGACACGGCCCAGCGCCTGGTCGCCGAGCTCACCGCGACCGCGCAGGCGACGGCGGGTGACGCCACGTGATCGACGTCGTCGAGACGACCTTGACCTGGCGGCGGCTGAGCCCGCGCATGCTGGTGATCCACCCGTTCCAGGAGGTCGTACGGGCCGCCCCGGCGCTGCTCGGCCTGCTGGTCGCGGGGTCGAGCAGCGGCGGGCAGGGGCACCTGTGGAGCGTCGCGGGCGTCGCCCTCATGGTCGTGCTCGGCATGCTCCGCTGGTTCACCACGACCTACCGCATCACCCCCGAGCACGTGCAGGTCCGCCGCGGCCTGCTGACCCGCAAGGTGGTGACCGTGCCCCGCGACCGGGTCCGCACGGTGGACGTCACCTCCCACGTGCTGCACCGCGTGCTCGGCCTGGCCCGGGTGGAGGTGGGGACGGGCACGTCGGAGCGCAGGCACGAGGGCCGGCTCAAGCTCGACGCGCTGACCGCCGCCGAGGCCGCCCGCCTGCGCGTGGAGCTGCTGCACCGCTCCCCCGCCGCTCCCGCCACCGCGTCCACCGTGTCCCCTACTGCGTCCCCCACCGTGTCCCCTCTGGCGCCCCCCGCCGGGAGCACGCCGGCCGCGGAGACCGAACTCGCGCGCATGCGTCCCGAGTGGGTGAGATTCGGGCCGTTCACGATGTCCGGGCTCGTCACCGTGGGCGTCGTCGCCGGCTTCGTGTCCCGCCTGGTCTCGGAGGGCAACGTCGACCTCGGCAGGGTCGGGCCCGTCCAGGAGACCTGGCGGTGGTTCAGCGCGATGTCGCTTCCGCTGGAGATCGCGACGGTGGTGCTCGTGCTGGTGGTGTTCGTGAGCGTCGCCTCCACGCTCGGCTACGTCCTGGCCTTCGGCAATTTCCGGCTGACCCGGCACGCCGAGGGCACCCTTCACGTGACCCGGGGGCTGCTGACCACCCGGGCCATCACCATCGAGGAACGGCGGCTGCGCGGGGTCGAGGTGAGCGAGCCGCTGCTGCTGCGTGCCGTACGCGGGGCCCGGCTGTCCGCGGTGACGACCGGGCTGCGGGCGGCCCAGGGCTCCCAGCGCGGCGGGTCGTTGCTGCTGCCGCCCGCGCCGCGCGCGGCCGCCGTGTCGGTGGCCCGGCTCGTGCTCCCCTCTGTCGCCGGCGCCTCCTCCGCCTGGGAAGCCTCGCCGGTCACCGCGGACCTGACCGCGCACGGCCCGGCCGCGCTGCGCCGCAGGTTCACCCGGGCGTACGGCGTGCACGCGCTGGTGCTGGCCGCGCTGCTCGCGCTGTGGTGGTGGGCCGGGCTGCCCTCGTGGACCTGGCTCACCGCCGCCGCCCTGCTGCCGCTGACCGCCCTGCTGGCCGCCGACCGCTACCGCTCGCTCGGCCACGCTCTGACGTCCGGCTATCTGGTCACCCGCTGGGGCTCGCTCGCACGCCGCCGGGTGGCACTGGAGTGTGACGGCGTCATCGGCTGGAACATCGAGCGATCGTTCTTCCAGCGCCGGGCCCGCCTGGCGACGCTGACGGCGACCACGGCGGCGGGCAAGCAGGGCTACCAGGTGCGCGACGTGGACCTCACCGAGGCGCTGCGCCTGGCCGCGGCGGGCACCCCGGGCCTGCTCGACCCGTTCCTCGTCGAGGCGCAGCATGTCAGCTAATAGCATGTGATGCCCGATAAGACCGGTTTGACCTCAGGAGTTGGATTGTCCCGCTACGGCCAGATGTTCGGCCCCGACATCACGTTCCTCGGCGTCGAGCGGTGCGACCTCGACGACCCGGCCGGCTACGCGGACGCCGACGTCGTCATCCTGGGCGCGCCGTTCGACGGCGGCACCTCCCACCGCCCGGGCGCGCGCTTCGGCCCGAACGCCATCCGCCAGACCTGCTACCTCCCCCACGACGGCTCCCGCCCGAGCCTGGCGCTGCGCGTGGACGCCCTCAAGGACCTGCGGGTGCTGGACGCCGGAGACGTGGAGACCTACGCCGGGGACATCGAGGGCAGCCTGCGCGCGATCGAGGACGCTGTCGCCAGGATCGCGGCCTCCGGGGCGATCCCCGTCGTCCTCGGCGGCGACCACACGATCGCCCTGCCCGACGCGACGGGCGTGGCCCGCCACCACGGCTTCGGCCGGGTCTCGATGCTCCACTTCGACGCGCACGCCGACACCGGCGACATCGAGTTCGGCCACCTGCACGGCCACGGGCAGCCGATGCGGCGGCTCATCGAGTCGGGGGCCATCCGGGGCGACCGCTTCCTGCAGATCGGCCTGCGCGGCTACTGGCCGGGGCCGGAGATCCTCGACTGGATGGCCGGGCAGCGCATGCGGTCCTACGAGATGACCGAGATCGTCACCAGGGGCCTCGACGAGTGCCTCACCGAGGCGTACGCGATCGCGCTCGACGACTGCGACGGGGTCTACCTGTCGGTCGACGTGGACGTCTGCGACCCGGGCCACGCGCCGGGCACCGGCACGCCCGAGCCGGGCGGCCTGTCGGCCCGTCAGCTCCTCGACGCCGTGCGCAGGACCTGTTACGAGCTGCCCGTCGTCGGGTTGGAGATCGTCGAAGTGGCCCCGCCGTACGACCACGCGGACATCACGGCGTACCTGGGCAACCGGGTCGTCCTGGAGGCGCTGTCGGCGATCGCCCGTCGCCGCAGGGACGCCGCCGACGGCACTCGCTGGGACCCCGCGCGGCCCCTCCTCGACGGGCGCTGATCCACACCGCCCGACCGTACGGTCCCGGCCTAGACGCAGGCCTTCTGCTCGACGTCGCACAGCCGGACTTCGGGGTAGCGCGTTGACGGCTTGTCCAGCAGGGGCTGGGACCTGTGGCGCAGATGCAGGTCGAAGAAGGCCGCGACATGGCTGCGGGTGATCTCCACGGCGCGCGCCCCGGGCAGGCCGGGATTGCGGTAGATGCCGAGTTGCTCCACCAGCAGCGCGGTGTCGGTGAAGGAGACATGCTCTGCCCCTGACACCACGAGCCAGCGCTTCCATCCCGTCAGACGGGCCCAGTCGCGGTCCCACGTGGTGTCTTCGCCTCCCGGGCTGTGCATGGCCTGCGTGCCCAGGAAGAGGAACGGCCGGGACAGTCCGCTGCCCGGGATCGGGGCGAATGTGGTGCCGTCCATGTCGATCCCGGCACGTATGCGGGTGTCCTGCAGCATGGCGGCGATGGTGCTCGCGCCTCCTGCCGAGTGCCCGGCCATCGCGATGCGGGAGCGGGCGATCAGTGAGGCGCCCTTCCATTTGGGGTGCGCGCCGGTCAGTTCATCGAGGACGAAGGAGACGTCGGCCGCCCGGCTCCGGCCCACCGTGTTCCAGAACTCCTGGTCCTTGGGTGCCTCACATGCGACGCAGGTGGTGACCCGGCCGTCGGGGAAGGTCGTGGCCAGGCTCTCATAGGTGTGGTCGATGCCGGCCACCACATAGCCCCTGCTCGCCAGTTCCTCCGCCAAAGCGGTGAGCGAGCTGCGGGGTTCGGTGAAGCCCGGGGAGAGCACCACCAGGGGCAGGCTGTGTTCGCGTCCGGCCGGTTCGGCGTCGCTGAGGGCGTTGGTCCGCGTTCTGCTCAACGCGTCGTACGGCACGCCGGTGATCTCTCCGCCTTTCAGGATGAGCTCCGACTCCTTGGCCGTCATGTACGGGGCTCGCTTCCCCTTGCGGGATTTCGCCGGGTACCACAGGGAGACCATGAGTTCCCTCGCCTTCACACCGGGGACCCACGGATCGACGCGGGAGCTGTCCTCGAGGTGGAGGGACGTGGTGCCGACCGGCCGGGATCCGGTCGGTTCGGGCAGCCGGGGCATGCCGATCCGGGCGGATGCCGGACCGGCGGCGGATGCGGTGGAGCCGGGCGACGCGTTGCGCGGCGGGGCGCCGGACACGACCGAACCGGACGCGGAGGCGCAGGAGGTGGCGGCCACGAAGGCGAGCAGGGCCGCGACGGTGATGGCGCCTCGGCTGATCCGGCGGGGCGGCGTCGACGCACCACCGCCGACGCCTGCGCCGGGTCCCGAGACGGGGCCGGGCATGCTCTCCCTCTCCATCGCATGATCCATGAACTGTCCTTCCGGGTGGGGGCCGCCTCGACGGGGCCCGTGCGGGCGGCCGGTGGCGGCAACGACGCTAGGGACCGGGCAGGCCCGTCCGCGTCGGCTGCCATGCCGATATCGATCCCTTCGCAGGGAGGAGCCCGCCGCGGGGTCGTCCTTCCGATGTACTTCTGGCGGAGGTCGGATCCGGTCATCGGGGCTGATGCGGGACGTGCCGTGCGGTCGGGACAATGCATCGGTGACAGCGAGCGAACGACGTGGATGGCGGCGGTTCGGGCTGGATGTGCTCCGCCCAGTGTGGAAACCCGCCCGGGCCTCGCGCCGGTCGCTCCTCGCCGACCTGCTGCTCGCGATCGCCTTGACCGTTGCCGCAGTGGCCGCGACGGCGGGCGCGACAGACGATGCCCATCGCGTCGACGAGCAGCCGCCCTCCCTGCTGGAGCCCTTGCGACTGCGGCCCTCACCACCGCCGCGAAGCAGCGACGCCGCTCCCGACCGCCTGGAACGGCCCCTGGTCACCGCCGACGACCAGCAGGATTCGGGCCCGCTTCCGCTCCTGGTGGTTCTGACGGCCCTGCCGCTGGCGATGCGACGGTTGTACCCGCTGATCACCTTCTGGGTGGTGCTGGCCGCGGCGTTGGGCACCCGTGACGACGCGACGTGGATCACCGTGCTGACGTTCGCCATCGCCGCCTACGGGGCGGTGGCCCACAGCACGCACCGGGCGCCGGCCGTCGGGGGACTCGTCCTCGCCACCGTGCTGGCGGGCGTCGCCTTCCGGGACTCCGTCCCGGCGTTGCCGAGCTGGCTGGGGCCGTTCGTGGTACTGATGAGCGCCGGAGTCGCCGCCGCTTTCGTCCGATCCTGGCGGCGGCAGCTCGACGCCGGCCGGCGCCGGGTCGCCGAACTACAGCGCGCCCAGGAGGAGGCCATGCGCGAGGCCGTCCGGGGAGAGCGCTCCCGGATCGCCGGCGAACTGCACGATGTCGTCACCCACAATGTGAACGTGATGGTGATCCAGGCCGGTGCGGCACGCGCGGTGATGGACACGGCTCCGGCTCGGTCGAAGCAGGCCCTGCTCGCGGTCGAAGCCGGCGGCCGCGCCGCCATGGCGGAACTACGCAACGTCATGGGACTGCTGGCCGGGCCGGAGAGCGAGCGGGCGGGCGGCAGTGCCGACGGGCTCGAACCGCAACCGGGACTCGACCAGCTCGATTCGTTGATCGAACGGGTTCGCGCAGCCGGAGTGCGGGTCGGCGTCGAGATCTCCCCGCCGCCCGGTCCGCTGCCGCCCGGGGTGGAACTGGCCGTCTATCGCGTCGTCCAGGAGGCCCTGACCAACACGATCAAGCACGCGGCCGGTGCGGCGGCGTCCGTCGCCATCGGCCACCGCGGCGGCTGGCTGGAGATCGAGATCACCGACACCGGCGGCAGGCTGACGGCCCGCGCGGGAGACGGCCAGGGCCGGGGCCTGATCGGGCTGCGGGAGCGGCTCGCCCTCTACGGCGGCACCCTGCAGGCCGGACCGCGGAGCGACGGCGGCTATCGAATCAAGGCGCGGGTTCCGTGGGCCACTACGTGAACGGGCCGACGCGCGTGGTCATCGCCGACGATCAAGCACTGGTACGCAGCGGGTTCGGGATGATCCTCGCCGCCGACGGCATCGAGGTGACGGCCGAGGCGGCCGACGGAGCGGAAGCCGTCGCCGCCGTCCGGCGTACTCGGCCGGACGTCGTGCTGATGGACATCCGGATGCCGCGGATGGACGGCCTCGAAGCCACCCGGCAGATCATGGCTGCCGACCCGGGCGAGACGCGCGTTCTCATCCTGACCACCTACGACCTCGACCACTACGTCTACGCCGCACTCACCGCAGGGGCCAGTGGCTTCCTGCTCAAGGACGTCACACCGGAGCACCTGGTGGCCGCGGTGCGTCTGGTGCGCGCAGGGGACGCCCTGCTCGCACCGACGATCACCCGCCGTCTGGTCGAGCGGTTCGCCCGCCGTGACGAGACCAGAGCAGCCGTACACCGGGATCTGTCGGAGCTGACGCCCCGGGAGCTGGAGGTGTTGCGCCTGCTCGCCACCGGGCTGAGCAACGCCGAGCTCGCTGACCGGCTGAGCCTCAGCCCGACGACGGTGAAGACTCATGTCGCGCGCATCCTGTCCAAGCTCGGCCTCAGGGACCGGGTTCAGGCCGTCGTGCTCGCCTACGAGACCGGTTTGATCACCCCGGGCTCGCTCGCCGACCGGCCGCCGGGGAGTACGCCTGCCTGAGCCGTCCCGCATCGACCCCGAGAGGCAAAGGGACAGCCGCACCTGACATTTCCGCACATCGGGCGACAGGCGATCTGGTAGGCATGGTCGGGTGACGCGATCGAGAACCGCCGCCGTCCTGGCCGTCGCCGCCGCGCTCCCGGCGCTCCTGACCGGCTGCTCCTCAGACGGCCGCGGCGCGGGCCCGGCAGGGACGACGGCGGCGCAGGCGCCAGCCCCCTCCTCCGATCCGACCGGCTCCGATCCGACCGGCTCCGGCGGCCGCGGCGCGACGGCAGCGGCGAGCGGGCCGGCGATCAGGGACGCGTCGGCCGCCCGTCCGGTCCGGTCCCCCGCGAAGCCCGTCCGGGTGCCGGCCGGGGTGACGGCGGGGTACGCCGTGGTCGACGTGACCACGGGCAGGACGGTCGCCCAAAGGCAGGCGCACCACCGGTTCCGGTCGGCGTCGGTGGTGAAGATCCTCATCGCCACCGACTACCTGGAACGGCGCAGGGGGACGATCCCCGCCGGGGACATGGCGCTGCTGACGCCCATGCTCCGCGGCAGCGACGACGACGCGGCGACGGCCCTGTGGCGGCGCGGCGGCCAGGGCGAGATCGTGCGACGCATGGCGCGCAGGATCGGCCTGACCGAAACCGCACCGCCACCCGCCGCCAAACCCGGCTTCTGGGGCTACACCGCCATCAGCGCGGCCGACATCGCGCTCGTCTACCGGTATCTGCTGCGGCGGGCCGAGCCCCGCGTCCGCGACTTCGTCCTCGGCAATCTGCGCAAGGCGTCCCAGTGCGCTCGCGACGGTTTCGACCAGTTCTTCGGCATCCCCCGCGCTGTTCCCCGACCCTGGGCGATCAAGCAGGGCTGGTCCGGGTATGGCGCGGTTCCTCCCGTCAAGTGCACCCGCGCGAGGGCGACGTCGTACCGTATCGGGGCAGTCACAATGGGCGGCAACCCGGTTGATTTCGGCCGTCCGGTGCTCCACACTACTGGCGTGATCGGCGACCGGCTGATCATGGTGGTGCTCACCCTGCAGCCCTCGGGGGCGTCCTTCACGCAGTCGGCCGAGCGGGTGACGAAGCTGGCGAGAGACCTCTATCTCAGCGTCGCCTAGCGGTCCGGTTCGTACGGGGAGGGACCGTTCTGTTTAGAGGCGGGGCCGCCGGGCAGCGATCACGCGTGCTCTCCCTCCTCTCTGAAAGCTGGTCGGCGATGGGTTTCCCGTGGGGATTGCTCGGCCGGGACATGGCGGTCGATCTCGGCACGGCCAACACGCTCGTGTACGTGCGCAAGAAGGGCGTCGTCCTCGACGAGCCGTCGGTGGTGGCGATCAACCTGCACACGGACAGGATCGTGGCGGTCGGGACCGCGGCGAAGGAGATGATCGGGCGGACCCCGCCCCACATCGCCACGCTGCGCCCGCTCAAGGACGGCGTGATCGCCGACCTCGACGCGGCCGAGCGCATGCTGCGGCATTTCATCCAGGTGGCGCACAAGAGCCGCTACCTGGCCAGGCCCCGGGTCGTCGTCGCCGTGCCGAGCGGCACCACGAGCGTGGAGCAGCGCGCGGTCAGGGAGGCGGCGTACGAGGCGGGCGCCCGCCGCGTCCACATCATCGAGGAGCCGATGGCCGCGGCGATCGGCGCGGGACTCAACGTGGGCGACACGACCGGCAACATGGTCGTGGACATCGGCGGCGGCACGACGGAGGTCGCGATCGTCTCGCTCGGCGGGGTGGTCGTGTCGAAGTCCGTGCGGGTCGGCGGCGACGAGCTCGACGAGGCGATCGTCAACTACGTCAAGAAGGAGCACTCCCTGATGCTCGGCGAGCGCACGGCCGAGCACGTCAAGATCAAGCTGGGCAGCGCGCGGCCCGGCGGCGACGACACCACACCGCTGCCGATCCGGGGCCGCGACCTGGTGACCGGCCTGCCCAAGACCGCGACGATCAACCGGGCGCAGGTCAGGGAGGCGATCGAGGACCAGGTCCAGACGATCGTCGACGCCGTGCAGACCACGCTGGACCAGTGCCCGGCCGAGCTGGCGGGCGACCTGATCGACAACGGCATCGTGCTGACCGGCGGCGGCGCGCTGCTCGACGGGCTCGCCGGACGGCTCGAAAAGGCCGTCGGCATGCCGATCCACCTCGTCGACCAGCCGCTCCAGTCGGTGGTGCTGGGCGCGGGCCGGTGCGTCGAGCGCTTCGACGACATGCAGGACGTGTTCCTCCCCGAAACGCGACGATGAGGGCCGCCGGTCGCCGGGCGCCCGCGCTGCTGGCGCTCGTCTCCGCCGCCCTGATCGCAGCCGACACCGTCACACCACTCGAGCCGCTGCGGGCGTTCGGGTCGGCCGTGTACGGCGGGCTGGAGGACGCGGCGTCCGCCGGCGTCCGCTGGGCGTCGGGCGAGCGGCGCCTGGAGGAGCTCGAACGCGAGAACGCCCGGCTGCGCGCCGACCTGCTGGCCGCCCGCCGCACGACCCCGTCCCCCGCTCAGGCGGACGGCTACCGGGTCGCGTCGGCCCACGTCATCGGCTTCGGCCGGGACGGCACGGTCACCGTCGACACCGGCTCCGACGGCGGCGTGGACCGCGACATGACCGTGTTCGACGGTGACGGGCTGGTCGGCCGGATCCTGCGATCCGGTCCCGGCACGGCGACGGTCCAGCTGGCCACGGCCTCCGGCGCCTCGATCGGGGCCCGGCTCGAGGGCTCCCGGGAGGTCGGCCTGGTGACCGGCGTCCCCGAGCGCGGCCTGCTGCGGCTGAGCCTGCTCAACCCCTCCGCGGAGGTGAAGCCCGGCGACCGGGTGGTGACGCTGGGCTCGCGCGACATGCGGCCGTACGTGCCGGACGTGCCGATCGGCACGGTGGTCACGGTGGAGCCCGCGCCGGACGCGCTGACCAGGACGGCGCTCGTGCGTCCCTTCGCCCGATTCACCGCGCTCGACCTCGTCACCGTGGTGCTGGGACCACAGCCGGACGGCGCGGCGGCGGACGCGTCCGCCGGCGAAGGCGAGGCCGGGGGCGGGGATACGGACGCCGCGAAGAGCGGCTCGAAGAAGGCGAAGGGGGCGTGATGAAGGCGGTCGTCCTGTCCGTGCTCGTCGTCCTCGTCGCACCGGTGCTCCAGGTCGCCGTGGTCAACGGGCTGTCGCTGCCCGGCGGCCACCCCGACGTCGTGCTGGTCGCGGTCGTCGCGCTCGCGCCGCGTCTGCGGCCCAGGCCGGAGACCAGGGGGTTGCCTGAGCGGGGCGCCGCGGGGGGAGGAGCGGGCGCGTTCCTGGGGTTCGCCGCGGGCCTGGCCGCCGACATCGCGCCGCCCGCCGACCACACCATAGGGCGGCTCGCCCTCGTCATGTGCCTCGCCGGGTGGGTGTGCGCACGGGTCGCCGCGGACGGCACGGCCGGGCGGCGCGCCGCCGTCGCCGCCGCCGTGGCCCTGGGCGCGACGCTCGCCGGGGGCGTGCTCGCGGCCCTGCTCGACGGCACGCCGTGGGGCACGGCCCTCGCGCCCGGCGCCGTCGCCTGGACCGTCGGCCTGGCCGCGCTCGTGGCGGCGGCGCTCGCCCTGCTGCCCCGCCGCCGGTCGTTCGGGCGGGTGCCCAGATCACGGGACAGTTCACGTGATCCGTACGCGCGAGGGAGGCGGCTTGCGTAGGAGCGTCAAGCAGCGCCCTCTCAACCGGGGTCGCAACCGGCCCCAGGGCCGCCTCACGCTCGTGTTCGCGGTGGTGACCGCGCTCATGCTGACCCTGCTCGGGCGGCTGTGGTACCTGCAGATCGTCACCGGCCCGTCGTACGTCAGGGCGGCCACGGAGTCGCGGGCGCGCTCGGTCGTCCTGCCGCCGGTGCGGGGGCGGATCCTCGACGTACGCGGCCGGCCGCTGGTGGCCAACGAGACCAGACCGCAGGTGTCGGTGGACTACATGGCCCTCATCCACCAGCCCGACGGCGGGAAGGACGTGCTGGCCCGGCTCGCCCGGGCCCTTGGCCGGCCCTACCAGGAGATCGCCGACCGGGCCCGGCTGTGCGCCGGGGACGTGCCCCGGCCGTGCTGGCCCGGCTCGCCGTATCAGCCGATCGTCATCGCGGACGACGTGAGCGTGCGCACGGCGCTGTGGATCGCGGAGCGGCAGGACGAGTTCCCCGGTGTCAGCACCGCGCTGCGGCCGGTCAGGACCTACCCCCTCGGCTCGGCCGCGGCGCACGTGCTCGGCTACCTGCAGCCGCCCTCCCCCGACGACCCCGAGGGCGGCCCGGAGCTGATCGGCCGCGACGGCCTCGAAGCGCAGTACGACCGCGAGCTGGCCGGGCGCACCGGGATCAGAGAGGTGGCGGTGGACAGCACGGGCAAGATCACCGGCCTGATCCGCGAGGAGGCCGCCGTGGCCGGGGACACGCTGGTGACCAGCGTCGACGCGCGCATCCAGGAGGTGGCTGAGCGGGCGCTGGCCCGGGCCGTGACCGCCGCGCGCAAGCGGGGCGAGCCCGCCGACAGCGGCGCGGCGGTGGTGCTGGAGGCGAAGACCGGGCGGGTGACGGCGATCGCCGACTATCCCACCTACGACCCGGGCGTGTGGACCGGGGGCATCTCGCAGCACGACTACGAGGACCTGCCGCTGGTCAGCGCCGCCGTGCAGGGGCAGTGGCCGCCGGGCTCCACCTGGAAGGTGACCTCGACGGCCGCGGCGGCGAAGGCGGGCTACTCGCTGCGGGCCTCCTACGACTGCCCGGGCGGTTACAAGATCGGCGGCCGGGTGTTCCACAACTTCGAGAGCGCCGAACTGGGCCGGATGGACATGCACCGGGCCCTGGTGGTGTCCTGCGACACGATCTTCTACCGTTTCGCGGAGAAGATGTGGCGGCACGACGGGGGGCTCAAGCCGGTCAAACACCCCAAGGACCCGATGCAGGCGATGGCCAGGGAGTTCGGGTTCGGCACGCCCACCGGCGTCGACCTGCCGCACGAGGCTCAGGGAAGGGTGCCCGACCGCGCCTGGAAGAAGGCCAACTGGGAGCGGACCAAGGCGGACTCCTGCCGTCGCGCCAAAACCGGCTATCCGGAGATGTCCGACCGCAAGCGGGCGGCCTACCTCAAGGCGCTCGCCGCCGACAACTGCCGCTCCGGCGGGGTCTGGTGGGCCGGCGACGCGGCCAACTTCTCGATCGGCCAGGGCGACGTGCTGGTGACGCCGCTCCAGCTCGCCCGCGGGTACGCCGCGCTCGCCAACGGCGGCACGGTCTTCAGCCCCAGGATCGGCAAGCAGGTCGTGCGCCCCGACGGCACGGTGGTCCGCACGATCACCCCGCCCGTGGTGGGGAAGATCGACGCCTCGCGCAAGACGCTGCGGTTCATCCGCGACGCACTCGCCGGCGTGCCGCGCACGGGCACAGCCGCGGGCGCGTTCGAGGGGTACGCGTTCACGCGTCTGCCGGTCGCCGGGAAGACCGGCACCGCCGAGGCGTACGGCAGGAAGGACACCTCGTGGTTCGCCTCCTTCGGCCCGGTGAAGAAGCCCAAGTATGTCGTGGTGGTCGTCGTCTCGCAGGGTGGCACGGGCGGGACCACGGCGGCCCCCGCCGCCCGCGAGATCTGGGAGGGCATCGCCGCCCTGACCCATAAGGCGAAGAAGCACGACGGAAAAAAGCACGGCAAGAAGGACAAGAAGGACGCCAGGGGGACGCGGTCCGCCTCCCTGCCTCCCGTCGCGTTCGCCGGGACGGGTGGCGCGCGGTGACGGGCAGGGCTCAGACAGGCAGCGGTCGGACGGGCAGCGGTCGGACGGGCAGGGCTCAGCCGGTTGGAGGCACGCGGTGACGGCACTCGGTCCCCTGTCCGTACGGCTGCCGGCGAGCCGGGCGACCAGGCGCAGGGGGTGGGCGCGTCTCGCCTTCCTCCCCGCCTGGGGGCTGGTGCTGCCGGCGGCCGCGTTGTCGGCGATCGGGCTGCTGCTCGTGTGGTCGGCCACCCGCAACGAGCCGGGCTCGACGCTGCCGCAGCGGCAGGCGCTCAGCGTGGGCATCGGCTTCGTGCTCATGTGGGCCGTCTCGCGGATCGACCTGCGGGTGCTGCGGGCCTACGTCCCGGTGCTGTACCTCCTCGGGCTGGCCGGGCTGGTCGCCGTGCTGACCCCGCTGGGCCGCACGATCAACGGCTCGCACGCCTGGATCGTGCTCGGTGACGGGCTGCAGTTCCAGCCGTCCGAGTTCGCCAAGGCGGCCACGGTGCTCGCGCTCGCGACGGCGCTGGGCGAGCCGCGCGACGGCGAGCGCAGGCCGGGCGCCGGGGCCGTGCTGCTCGCCCTGGGCCTCGCCGCGCTGCCGGTCGGGCTGATCGCGCTGCAGCCCGACCACGGCACCGCGCTCGTCTTCCTAGTGCTGACCACCGGGATGATCGTGGTGTCCGGCGCGCCCAAGAGGTGGTTCGCGGCGTTCGCCGCAGCCGGGGCCGCCGGACTGCTCCTGGTGTGGCGGCTCGACCTCATCCGGCCCTACCAGCTCCAGCGCCTGATGGTGCTGGCCGACCCGGACGCCGACCCGATGGGCATGGGCTACAACGCCACCCAGGCCAGGATCGCGATCGGCTCCGGGGGCCTGCTCGGCAAGGGCCTGTTCCACGGCGAGCAGACGGCGGGCCATTTCGTGCCCGAGCAGCACACCGACTTCATCTTCACGGTCGCGGGCGAGGAGCTCGGCTTCCTCGGCGCCGCCTGCGTGATCCTGCTGATGCTCGCCCTGCTGTGGCGCGGCCTGTGGATCGCGGCCAGGAGCCCCTCGCCGTTCGGCAGGGCGGTGGCCGGCGGGGTGGTGTGCTGGCTTGCGTTCCAGACGTTCGTGAACGTGGGGATGACCATGGGCCTGCTGCCGGTCGCGGGGCTGCCGCTGCCGTTCGTGTCATACGGCGGGTCGGCCACGATCTCCAGCCTGGCGGCCGTGGGGCTGCTGGCCGCCGTGAACCGGCGTACGCGCACGCCGGCATAGGGCAGGCTTGGAGGAATGCGCAGCAAGCTCGGCGGACGGGTGGCCCAGGCGGCGGAGATCGCCCTGGCCACCCGCAAGTACGTGACCCCGATCGACGTCCTCACCGGCCTGCGGTGGCTGCACGACCGCCATGTGGAGACCTGGCGGCAGGGCCGGGCCGACAGCCTGGAACGGCTGGCCGCCGTGGACACCGGCCGGATGGCCGAGGCCCTGTCGCATCTGCGCGCCTGGGCTCTGTCCCGCGACCTGGTGGAGAGCGAGGCGGCGTACACGGCGGGCACCCGCGACCGGCGGCCGCTGCGCTTCACGGCGGCGGGCGACGAGGACCTGGAGCGCGCCTTCCGCGTCCACTGGCTCTCACCGGAGCTGAGCGAGGCGCGGCGGCGGCAGATCACCGAACGGCACAGCAAGGCCCCCGACCTCGTGGCCGTGGCGTCGCCGGACGCGTGGACCTGCGCCGGATGCGGGGACACCGGGCCTTATCTGATCGTGGAGGACGACCGGCCACACTGCCTGACCTGCGCCGACATGGATCACCTGTGCTTCCTCCCGGCGGGGAACGCGGCGCTGAGCCGCCGCGCCAAGAAGGAGAGCGGCCTGTCTGCCGTGGTGGTCCGCTTCAACCGGCGGCGCAAGAGATACGAGCGGCTCGGCGTCCTGGTCGAGGAGGAGGCGCTGACGCGGGCCGAGGAGCAGTGCCTGGCCGACGAGGAGGCGCGGCTGCGCCGCCGCGAACGCGACCGCGAGCGCCGCGCCGATGAGGACGCCGAGTTCCAGACGAGGATGGCGGCGCAGATCCGCCGCCTGTTCCCCCGCTGCCCGGCCGAGCGGGCCGAGGCCATCGCCGCGCACGCCGCCGTACGCGGCAGCGGGCGGGTGGGCCGCACCGCCGCCGCCCGCGTGCTGGACGAGAACGCCATCACGCTCGCCGTGATCGCGAGCGTGCGCCACCTCGACACCGACTACGACGAGCTGCTGATGGCCGGGACGCCGCGGATGACGGCCCGCGAGCGGATCCGCCCCCGGGTCGAGGAGGTCCTGACGGCCTGGCGCGCGTGAGCGCTTCCGGCGAACCCCTTCAGCGGACGCGGCCGACCATCTGGGCGTACATGCGCCCGGGGCTGGGGACCGACGACGGGTTGAGGAAGCCCGGCAGCGGGGGCAGGTCGACCGCGAACGGCTGCAGCCGCTCGAACAGCGTGTGCGCGTCGGGCGGCCGGTTGTCCGGCTCCTTCTCCAGCAGTTCGGCGATGAGACGGTCCAGCTCGGCGGGGACCCCGGTAACCCGGGGCGGCCGTTCCTTCACCTGCTTGTCGAACACGGCGTACTCCGTCGGCCCGGTGAACAGCTGGTTGCCGGTCAGCATCTCGTGCAGCACGCAGCCGAGGGAGTACAGGTCGCTCTTCGGCCCGGCGACACCCCGCTGGATCTGCTCGGGGGACATGTACGCCGGAGTGCCGAGGATCTGCCCGATCCGGGTGAACTGCGCCGTCAACCCCGCGACGTCCGCCTCGCGCAGCATGGCGAGCCCGAAGTCGAGCAGCTTGACACTGCCGTCCGGGCAGAGCATGAGGTTGGTCGGCTTGAGGTCGCGGTGGCAGATCGACAGCTCGTGGGCGGCGGTCAGCACGGCGCACGCCTGGGCGGCGATCGCCGCGGCCCACGGCACCGGCAGCGGGCCGTGCTCGCTCAGCAGGTCGGCGACCGTCACGCCCTCGATGAACTGCATGACCTGGAAGAGCCGCTGCTCGTAGGTGCCGAAGTCGTACAGCACGGGCGCGCCCGGATGGTCGAGCTTCGCGAGGATCCGCGCCTCGCGGATGAACCGGCGCTGCAACTCCTCGTCCGGGCCGTCGGGCAGCCGCAGGAACTTCACCGCCACCTTGCGGTCGAGCCGCCGGTCGTGCCCGCCGTACACGGCGCCCATACCGCCCTGCCCCAGGGGGAGGTCGTCCAGCTCATACCGGTCGCCGATGACCATGCGCCCCTCCCGTCGGCCTATCGGGGAAAAAGCTACCGGATTCGTCCGCGATGCTCGGGCTCAGCGGCCGGGTGGACAGGACTCTCTCAGCTGGGAAGCTCCACGCCGCGTCACCCATGAGGGCGGAGGCGTCCGTCGATCAGCCCATCGACGCCGAGGCGGGCGAGCGCCTCCCCCGCGGCGGCCGCCTCGCGCAGGCCGTCCTCCAGGGCGAGCAGCCGCCGGAAGGCCGTGCCGTACGTCCGCTGGACGGCCAGGGGAAGCTGGGGGACGCGGGCCCGGCGGGCCTCCACGCGGCTGCTGCCCAGATGCGGCCGGCCGCCGCCCGCCGCGTAGCGCAGGAACCCGGCCAGGAACTCGGGATCCACCTTGTCTGGATCGACGCGGAAAAGGCTGAGATGGGGGCCCAGGACCGCCCCCTCCCCCGCGACCACCCGCGCGGTGACGGCCGACGCCACGACGTCTCCCGGTCGTACGGCGACCAGGCCGGGGGCACGCGGGATCCGCCGCGACGGCGCCGTCCCGGCCGCGACGTCGTCGGCCGTCAGCACGGGCACCCCACCCTCGGGCACCCCGCCGTCGGGCACCCCGCCGTCAGACGCCTCGCCTTCGGAAGCATCGGCGGGCAGCGCCCGCAGCGTCGAGTGCCTGATGGTGACCAGCCCGGATCTGGCCATCTCGGCCACGGTCGCCCACGACGCGTCCCAGCCCGCCGCGCCGCCGGTGAGCACCTCCAGGTCGGGCACGTCGTCGGCCAGCTCCGCGACCGCCTCCAGGAAGCGCTCCCTGGCCGCGGGAAAGCCCCGCGTGTCGACCCGGGGTGACAGGTGCCGCGCCGGGCTCACGTCCACCTCGTCGTCGAGGATGTCGATGATCCTGACCGTGCGGCCACCGCGCGGGAGTTCGCTCTTCGCGAGGTGGGCCCGCCAGACCGCCTCGACGGAGGCCGGGTCGTCTCCCGCGTCGGCCACCAGGATCGCGCCGGGCTGCCGCTCCCCGGGCTCGGGACGGCGCAGCAGCCACAGGTCGGGACCACCGGGCGCCAGCGTGAAGACCGCGCGCAGCGCGCCCGTCCGCAGCAGGTTCGCCCGGATGCGGCGTCCCGGGCGGCGGCTCGCGGCGGCGCCCGGCATCAGGACGGCCGCCAGCCCGCCGGGCCGCACGTGGGCGAGGCAGTGCTGCACCCAGGCCAGCTCCGGCTCACCCCGGGGAGGCATGCCGTACTGCCAGCGCGGATCGCCGACGAGATCCTCGTGGCCCCAGGCCCGCTCGTTGAACGGCGGGTCGCACACCACCGCGTCCGCGAGCGCGTCCCCGAGCCCGTCCATCGGCCGGTCCAGAGGGAACGCGTCGTGCCGCAGCGCGTCCCCGGGGAGGACCCGGGCGTCCCGCCCGCGCAGCAGCAGCCGCAGCGCCGCGAGCAGCGCGACCGTCTCGTTGGCGTCCTGGCCGAGCAGCCGCACCTCGTCTCCCGCCCCACCGGCCCCGGCGGCGTCCAGCAGGAGGGTGCCCATGCCGCACGCCGGGTCGAGCACCGTGCGCGCCCCCGCGCAGGCCAGCCGGGTCATCAGGGCGGCCACGTCGGGCCGGGTCAGTGCCAGCCTGCGGCTGTGCGCCTCGGCGTACCGCTCGCAGAGGAACTCGAACGTGCCGGCCACGCCGTTCCGCTCGGCCATCCCGGCGACCAGCCGGAGCAGGCCGGGCTCGACCGGCGTCGCGTCCCCCGCACGCGGAGGCAGGTCGGTTGTCGTCTCGGCCACCGCACCCGGGAGCCCTACGGCGAAGTCGGGGGCGGCGGACAGCCGCTTCCAGCCGTCGGGGTCGCGGAGCGTGTAGAGCAGGAACGCCCCGACCTCCCCCAGCACCTCGCCCAGGCGCAGGTCGTCGGCCGACGCCCGCAGCCGCTGCCAGACGCGGTCGCCCTGGGACACCTCGAACGACTTGCCGTTCCTGCGTAGCCACGCCTCCACTTCGGGAAGCGAGAAAAGCGGGCTGGAGGCGGTACCTCCGACCGGTTGGGGGAAGTCCTCGTACCGGCGGCGCCAGTTGCTGACCGCGGCCCTGCCGACGTCGGCGAGCCGGGCGATGTCGCCCGCGTTCACGGTCGCTTCGACCGCCGCTTCGACGGCGGCCTCGAGCGGGCTGACGGCCGGGCGCGCCGTCGTGTCCGCCGGGTTGTCGGCCTGGGCGTCGTGGCTCATGAACATGAGACTAGCACCGTGCTTGTGAAGTCACTCAACCAATGGTTTACTCAAAACCATGACGCACAACCGTATTCGGTACGCCGCTGGGTCGGACGTCGGGCGTTCGCGTGCCAACAACGAGGATTCGGTGCACGCCGGCGAGCGCCTGCTCGCCATCGCCGACGGGATGGGCGGGCACGGACACGGCGAGGTCGCCAGTGCGGCCGTCATCTCCACACTGGCCGGGCTGGAGGACGGTCCGGGTCCCGCCGACGTCGTCGCCGCCCTCGCGGACGCCGTACGGGAGGCGGGGCAGCGCCTGGGCGACCTCGCCGCGCAGGACCCGGCGCTCGAGCGGATGGGCACCACGGTCACCGCGATGCTGTGGGACGGCCACGGGAAGTTCGCCCTGGCCCATGTGGGCGACTCGCGGGCGTACATGCTGCGTGACGGCGCGCTCTACCAGATCACGCGCGACCACACGCTGGTGCAGTCGCTGGTGGACGACGGGCGCATGAGCCCCGACCAGGCCGCCCGCCATCCGCGCCGCTCCCTGCTGCTGCGGGCGCTGGAGACGAGCGGCCTGGCCGAGCCCGACCTGTCGCTGCGCGAGGCGTTCCCGGGCGACCGCTACCTGTTGTGCTCCGACGGGCTCACCTCCGTGCTCGAACCCGAGGTGCTGCACCACGTGCTCACCACCGTGGCCGATCCGCAGGAGACGGTCCACCGGCTCATCGAGCTGGCCAACGAGGGCGGCGGACCCGACAACATCTCGTGCGTGATCGCCGACGTCGAAGCCGCCGACGCCTGACACCTCACCTCCCCGTCCCGCGGCCGTCAGCGGGCCGGGCCCCCGCCCGAGCGGTGCGCCCGGACGGACGTCAGACGGCCCAGCCGCCGTCGACGTTGATCGTCGCGCCGGTGACGTAGCGCCCGCCGTCGCCCGCCAGGTGGGCCACGGTCTCGGCGATGTCGTCCGGCTGCGCGTAGCGGCCGAGGACCGTCAGCCCCCGGACCGTGTCGGCCATGGGGCTGTCCGCCGGGTTCGAGGCGGTGTCGGTCGGGCCGGGGTTGACGAGGTTGACGGTGATGCCGCGCGGCCCGAGGTCGCGGGCGAGTCCCTTGGTCATTCCGGTCATGGCCGTCTTGCTCATGGCATACAGGGCGAAGCCCGGGAAGACGGTCCGCTCGGCGACGTTGCTCCCGATCGTGATGATCCGGCCACCCTCGGTCATGTGGCCCGCCGCCGCCCGCGCGGCCAGGAACGGCCCCCGCACGTTGGCCGCGAGCGTACGGTCGACCTCGTCCGGCCCCAGTTCCTCGATCGGCGCGACGTGGAAGACCGCCGCGTTGTTCACGAGGACGTCGAGCCGGCCGAACTCCGCGGCGGCCTCGTCCACGGCCGCGGCGACCGCCGCGGCGTCGCCGTTGTCGGCCCGGATGACCAGCGCCCGCCGGCCCATCCCCTTCACCTTCTCGGCCACGGCGGCCGCGCTGTCCTCGTCGCGCTCATAGGTCAGCGCCACGTCCGCGCCGCGCTCGGCCAGTTTGAGGACGACCGCCGCGCCGATTCCCCGGCCACCCCCGGTGACCAGGGCCGCCTTGCCGTTCATGTCGTTGATTTCGTTCATGTGTCGAGCATGGCGACAACGGCGCCGGGAGGTCCGGCGGCGATCGGACCTGGCGTTCGGGCCTCGCCGTCAGGCGCCGCGCGCCCGGAACGCGGCCGTCTTGACCCGGTTCTGGCAGGCCGTGGAGCAGAAGCGACGGGTGCCGTTGCGGGAGGTGTCCACGTACACGCGGTCGCAGTGCGGCGCGGTGCACACACCGAGCCGGTCGTGCAACTCGCCGCCGAGCACCACGGCGAGGCCGGTCGCGCAACTGGCCGCGTAGTTTCCGGCCAGGGTGCCGCCCGCGCCGTGGAAGTGCAGGTGCCAGGGCTCTCCGTCGTGCCGGTCGAGGTGCGGGCGCGCGTCCGTCTCCGCCAGCAGTCCGTTCACGGTGAGCGCCGCCGCGTCCACGTCGCCTCGCGTCACCGCCTCGAACACGCCGCGCAGCCGCCCCGCGACCTCGGCGAGCGCGCCCGCCTCCGCCTCGGTGACCGTGGGCGCCCGCCTGTCGCCGGTCGCGAGAACGCCGGCGACCGCGGCGGCCCGCGCCTCTCCCGTCGGCGGCTCGTACGACCGGCCCCGCGCCTCACCTTCGGTCAGCGCGTTGACCAGGCCGACGGCGACCGCCACCACGCCATCAGTGTGACTGTTGAAATTCACTTGACCAGTTACGCCCTTGCGCTCTACGTTGTAACTGCCGAAAGCATACACGCCAGTTACAAGGAGACGGCATGCTCACGTTCGACGTGGCCACCCGGTGGATCGATCGTTGGGACCGCCAGCAGGAGGGCTACCTCCCCGACCGGGAGGAGCGCTTCACCGCGCTGATCGACGCCGTCGAGGGCGGTGTGGGCCGCCCGGATCCCCTGGTGATCGACCTCGGCTGCGGCCCCGGCTCGCTGTCGGCCCGCCTGCTGGACCGCCTTCCCCGGGCCAGGATCGTCGCGGTCGACGCCGATCCTCTGTTGCTGTCGCTCGCCCGGGCGGCGTACGGCGACCGCGACGGCCTGCGCCTCGCCGACCTGGACCTGCGCGAACCCGGATGGAGCCAGGCGCTCGGCCTCGACCGCCCGGCGGACGCGGCGGTGAGCACGACCGCGTTGCACTGGCTGGCCGAGCAGGACCTGCGCGCCATGTACGCCGAGCTCGCGACCGTGCTGCGGCCGGGTGGGCTGTTCCTGAACGGCGACCACTTCAGCTCCGAGGACACCACTCCTGAACTGGCGCGGCTGGAGCGGGCCGTCCACGAGAGCGAGGAGCGGCGGCGCTTCGCCGACGGCCGTCCCGAGGACTGGCGCCAGTGGTGGGACGCGATCGCCGCCGACCCCGAGCTCGCCGGTGTCGCGGCGCCCCGGCCGGCCACCGCGGCACACCACGGCTCGGAGTCGCTCCACCTGTCCACCCACGTCGAGGCCCTCCGCGCGGCGGGCTTCGCCGAGATCGGGACGCTGTGGCAGCGCGGCGACAACCGGCTGCTCTGCGCCGTGCGTCCGTAGTCTCCCCCGCCCGCCGACCTCCACGACCGCTCTGTCCGGCGGCCTGCCGGGGTTTGCCCGCCGGGTCGCCGGAAAGACGGACGCCATGACACCGACCGTGCTCACCGTCAACGCGGGTTCCAGCAGCCTCCAACTGCATCTGGTGCGGGACGGCCGCGTGCTGCGCACCGAGCACAGCGAGCACAGCCCGGACCCCGCGGCGGCGGAGCATACGCTGTCGGACTTCCTGTCCGGGGCGGACGCCGAGGTGACCGCGGTCGGTCACCGGCTCGTCCACGGCGGCGAGGCCGTCCGGGCGCCGGCGGTCGCCGACGACGACGTGGTGAAGGCCGTGCGCGGATACGCCGACCTCGCGCCGCTGCACGTGCCGCCCGCGCTCGCGCTGGTCGAGGCGGCCCGGCGGGTGCTGCCGTCCGTGCCGCACGTGCTGTGTCCCGACACCGCCTTCCACGCCGGCCTGCCCGCCGCCGCCGCGACCTACGCCCTGCCCGCCGGGTGGCGGCGCCGGTGGGGCCTGCGCCGCTACGGCTTCCACGGGCTGTCGTACGCGTGGGCGACCCACCGGGCGGCCGAACTGCTCGGACGCCCGGCCGGGCAGGTCAACCTGGTCCTCACGCATCTCGGCGGCGGATGCTCGGTCTGCGCCGTGCGGAACGGCCGCAGCGTGGACACCTCGATGGGGTTCACGCCGTTGGAGGGCGTGCCCATGAGCAAGCGTTCCGGCAGCGTCGATCCCGGCATGCTCCTGTGGCTGCTGTCCGGCTCACGCCTCACGCTGGAGGAGCTGCGCGACGGGCTGGAGCACGACTCGGGCCTGCTCGGGCTCTCCGGCGGCCTGTCCGGCGACACCCGCGACCTGGTCGCCTCGTCCGAGGAGGCCGCCGCCTTGGCGCTCGACGTGTTCGCCTACCGGGTGAGCCGGGAGATCGCCGCCTCGACCGCCGCCCTCGACCGGCTCGACGCGCTCGTGTTCACCGGCGAGATCGGCTGGGACCAGCCCGAGGTGCGCGAGGCCGTGTGCGGCAGGCTGTCGCTCCTCGGCGTCGAGCCGCCCGCCGTCGACGACGTGGACCGGGATCGCGTCGTCAGCCCGCCGGACGCCCGGCTGCCGGTCCTCGTCGTACGGCCCCGCGAGGAGCTCCAGGTCGCCCGGGAGACCCTCGCCGCGCTCGGCCGTCCCGCTGGTGAAGGTATGCGGCCGTAGAATCCGCAGACATGCGCATCTTCACCGTGGACTCCTTCACCGACCGGCCGTTCCGGGGCAATCCCGCCGCGGTCTGCCTCCTCGACGACACCGTGCCGGACGAGTGGATGCAGGCGGTGGCCGCCGAGATGCGCCATTCGGAGACGGCCTTCGTGCTGGGGCGGGACGAGGGGCCGCGCTCGCTGCGCTGGTTCACCCCCGCGGTCGAGGTCGCGCTGTGCGGGCACGCCACCCTGGCCACCGCGCACGTCCTCTACTCCCTGGGGGAGTCGGGCCGGCTGGAGTTCGACACGAAGAGCGGCGTGCTCGCGACCGAGCAGGCGGACGGCGGGCTGATCGCAATGGACTTCCCGGCGAAGCAGGCCACGCAGTGCCCGCCGCCGGACGGCCTCGCCGAGGCTCTCGGCGTCACGCCGGTGTGGACCGGCCGCAGCGAGTTCGACCTGCTGGTCGAGGTCGGTTCGGCCGAGGAGGTCCGGACCGCCGACCCCGACATGGCGCGGCTGGCCGAGGTCGAGGCCCGGGGCGTCATCGTGACGGCGCCCGGCGAGGGCACCGCCGCCGACTACGTCTCCCGGTTCTTCGCCCCCCGGGTGGGCGTGCCGGAGGACCCCGTCACCGGTTCGGCCCACTGCGTGCTCGCGCCGCACTGGTCGGGCAGATTCGGCCGGGACGCGCTCGTCGGGGAGCAGGTGTCGCGGCGCGGCGGGACCGTGCGCACGACCCTGCGCGGCGACCGCGTCGAACTCGCCGGGCACGCCGTGACCATATGGTCCGGCGAACTGGAGGTCTGACCTCCTCCGCCTGCGGTCGTCCGCTCGTCGCACCCTGACCGTGGCCGCCCGATGTCAGGAGGCCGGCACGGCGAGGGCCGCCTCGATCCGCCGGACGGCGGTGATCGCCCCGAACGCCAGCAGCCGCACGAGGTCGGCGTCGGACCGTCCGCCCCCGGCCTCCCGCCAGGCGGCGACGTCGGCGTCGGTCACCCGATAGGGCGCGAGGGCGGCCAGCAGTGCGAGCCTGGCCGCCGGGCGCTGTGCGGGTGCGACGTCCGCCAGCGGACCGGACGGCCAGCCGGACAGCGCAGGGTGTTCGCCGTCCCAGTCGGCGACGGCCTCCACGACCGCCTCCCTGGCCGTGTCGCCCAGCAGATGGACTCCCTCCCCCGCCGCGGCCAGCAGCGCGGCGAACGCGGTCCCGGCCGGGGTGCCCGCCGCCCAGGCCGGGACCGGGCCCGACGGCAGCCCACGCAGCAGCGGCAGCGCCTCGCCCTGCGGCAGCCTGCGGCGTACCGTCCTGGCGAGGGCCCTGCCGCCCAGGCCACGTACGAGCCGGGACCGCTGCAGGCCGGCGGGCAGGAGGTCGTCGGTCAGCAGCGACGACACCATCCGGTTGATGAAGTGGAAGGCGAGGGCCGTGCCGATGAGCTCGGCCGCGTGACCCGGCGGGCACGGCGGCGCCTGCCCGGACGTGGCCGTGCCAGTGGCCCAGGCGAACAGCCGGGCGTGCTCCGGATCGGACGGCTTCTCCCCGCGCGCGACGGTCTCGGCCAGCTCGTGCTCGCCGGTCGCATGCAGGAGCACGGTGTGCGCGTCGACACAGAACGGGCACTTGTTGGCGAGGGAGACCCCGGTGGCGACGACCTCCTTGGCCGCCCTCGGGGCCTGCCCGGCGAGCAGCGACTCACGCAGCATCGCCCATGTGGGAGCGAGCACCTCGGGAGCCGGGGACAACGTCAGGAACAGCGGCATGCGGGCCATGCCGAAATCACTGGCGATCTGGGCGTAGACCTGGGCGATCAGCCCGGCCGCCGCCTCCGTGGGCACCGGGGTCACATAGCGATAGGGCGTCGGCATCTCGGCCTCCTCATCGGTCGTGCTGTCATGGGGACCGATCCTGCCGAGCGCGGCCGCTCCCGTCGTCGTACGGCGGAAGGCGTTTCGAGCCGCTCCCGGCGCGGCTGCGAGGCGGCGGCCGTACTACGGCGGGAGTAGCGCAGGATCGGTCCGCCGGGAGGAGGCGGCGCGAAACGGCTCGGTCTACCCTTCTGACATGGACGGCGATCGCGGACGGCAGGCGTCCCCCAGCCCATTGGCGTCCCCTGACTCACCGGTGATCGTGGACGCACCGGCGTCGCCCGGCCCGCGGGCGTTCGCGGACTTGTTGGCCTTCCCCGACGGAGCGGCCCTCTCCGACGACCGGACGGAGGCCGGGTCCCGCCGCCTTCCCCGGTTCTACGCCTCGGATGCCGCGATCGCGGCTGTCGTGGCGGTGCTGCTGGCGGTCGCCACCCTGCTTCCGGGCTCTCCGAGCGGCCCCGCGCAGCTGGGGGTGGTGGGCTACCTGCTCCTGGTGGGCGGGTCCGCCGCCCTGGCCGTGCGGCGGACGGCGCCCGTGACGGCGCTCGTCGTCGCCGCGGCCTGCATGCTGGTCTACGCCCTGCGGGTGCATCCCGAGACCGCGACCGTCTTCCCCCTCCTGATCACCGTGTTCTCCGCGGCCACCGCGGGCCGGCGCTTGTGGGCGGCGTCGGTCAGCGCCGCCTACCTCGCCGGTGTCCTGCTGGTGGAGCTGTCGGACCTCGGCACGCGGACCCCGCGCGAGGTGGCGGACCGTGTCGGCCTGCTGGTCGGCTGGTTCGTCGCCGCCAACGTGGCGGGGGTCGTCTCCCGGCAGCGGCGGGCGTACCTGCGCCAGGCCGAGCAGCGCGCCGTCGAGGCGGAGCGCACCCGCGAGGAGGTCGCGCTGCGCCGCGCCGGCGAGGAGCGGCTGCGCATCGCCAGGGAGCTGCACGACTCGCTCACCCACAGCATCTCGATCATCAAGGTGCAGGCCGGCGTGGCCGTCCATCTGGCGCGCAAGCGGGGCGACGACGTGCCGGCCGCGCTGCTGGCGATCCAGGACGCGAGTGCGGACGCCATGCGGGAGCTGCGCGCGACGCTGGAGGTGCTGCGCGAACCCGGCCCTGACGACGCGCCCGACACGGCCCGGGCCGACAGGATCGGCGAGCTGGTCGAGCGGGCGCGGTCGGCGGGCGTGCCGGCCACGCTGGCGATCAGCGGTACGCCGCGCGCCCTGCCGCCCGAGGTCGACCTGGCCGCCTACCGGATCGTGCAGGAGTCGCTCACCAACGTGGCGCGGCACGCGGGCCCCGCCTCGGCGTGCGTGCACGTCCGCTACCTGCCCGACACCCTCGTCGTACGAGTCGAGGACGACGGCAGGGGTCTGCCCGCCGCGGCGACGCCGCGACACGGATCGAACGGGACCTCCGAGGCGGGCACCATGATCCGGCCCGAAGCGGTTCGTGTGGGCGTCGGGCTCACCGGCATGCGGGAGCGGGTGTCCGCGCTCGGCGGGCGGCTCCAGACCGGTCCGGGGGCGGACGGCGGTTTCACCATCCACGCCGAGCTGCCCTTGCCGACTGCGGAGGGAGCGGCGTGATCAGGGTGCTGCTGGTGGACGACCAGGCGCTCATCCGGGCCGGATTCAAGGCGCTGCTCGACGCCGAGGACGGCGTGGAAGTGGTCGGCGAGGCGGGCGACGGCAGCCAGGGCCTGGCGCTGGCCGAGCGGCACGTCCCCGACATCGCGCTCGTGGACATCCAGATGCCGGTGATGGACGGCATCGAGACGACCCGCCGCATCGCGGCCGATCCCCGCCTGGCCGCCACCCGGGTGGTGATCCTGACCAACTACGGGCTCGACCGCTACGTGTTCGACGCGCTGCGCGCGGGCGCGAGCGGCTTCCTGCTCAAGGACACCGAGCCGGTGGAGCTTCTCCAGGCGATCAGGGTCGCGGCGCGCGGCGACGCCCTGCTGTCCCCGGCGGTCACCCGGACGCTCATCAGCGAGTACGTCTCCCGCCCGCCGGACGCCGTGCCGACGGCCGCTCTCGAGGAGCTCACCAACCGCGAACGGGAGGTCGTCGCCCTGGTCGCGCGCGGCCTCACCAACGAGGAGATCGCCGCGCACATGGTGATCAGCCCGTTCACCGCCAAGACCCACGTGAGCAGGGCGATGACCAAGCTCGGCGCGCGGGACCGTGCCCAGCTCGTCGTCTTCGCCTACGAGTCCGGCCTGGTGGTCCCCCGGAGTTCCGCCAAGCGCGGCTGACGGGGCGATCTAAGATCGCGCTCATGGGTCTGCGTACGCCCGCGGCCGTGGTGCTCGCCCTGCTCTCGCTCGCGGCCTGCTCCCCCGGCGGGCCGCCGGGGCAGGAAAACCCGGCCGCACGCGTCAACCCGCTGCCCGCCGGCGTCGAGGGACACGGTGGTGAAGGGCGCGGTGGTGAAGGGCGCGGTGGTGAAGGGCGCGGTGGTGAAGGGCGCGGCGCGGCCGTCTTCCTCGCCCGCGTCCCCGACGAGACGCGGGACGACATGCTCGGCCTGATCCGGGTGGGCCGGTTCGGCGACGCGCTGGCGAAGGGCACGTGGGTCCGCCGGCACGTGGAGGTCGCACTGGGCGACCCGGCCGCTCCCATCGCGGTACGCGACCTGGCCGGGGATCCCCGCGACGCCGTCCTGGTCTCCGGCGACGTGGTCGACGCCACGCTTCCCGCTCACGTCTTCGTCGAGGGGACGTTCCCCGTCGGCCCCACCGTGTCCGCGACCACCGGGCGGTGCCTACTCGTCCGTACGGACGGCCGGATCGAGCAGCCGGGGCCCGAGGCGCAGTGCGAGCGCGCCCCCAACGGGGGCGTGTACTGGTACGGCCCGGGATCGACCGACGCCGGCGGCGTCGACCTGCGCGACGGCACCGCGACTCCGAGGACCTCCGTGCCGGCGTTTCCGGTGGCCGTCTCCTCCGACGGGCGCTACCTGGCGTCGCTGCGGGACGACGCGCTCGTCATCACCGACACCCGGGACGGCACCGCGGTGACCGTGGACCGGTCGAGCCGCGGCGCCCCCGGCGCCTTCACCGGCGACGGGTACGCGACGACCCTGCGGCAGGACGACGGCGCGTCGGTGCTGGCCGTCGCCGGTTTCCACGGCAAGGTCCGCCGGCTGGTGGACGATGTCGGGCCGGCCGCCTTCACGCCGGACGGCCGCCGTGCCCTCGTGATGGCGGGCCGTGCCCGGCCGCGCCTGGTCGTGGCCGACCTGCGGACGGGCACTCTCACTCCGGTCAAGGGCTTCCCTGCGGGCGACGGCAGCGTGAAGATCGCCGTCGCGGGCGAGCACGCGCTCGTCGCGGTGCTCGCCCGGAACGCGGACATCGGTGACCCGAAGCCCGCCGAGGTGTGGGAGGTCGACCTCCGGCAGGCCCGGGCGCGCCGGGCCGTCACCATTCCGCGGGCCCGGCAGGCCGTGCCGCTCCCCGCCACCCCAGCGGGAGGGCAGCCGGCCGGCCCAGGGACGGCCACCCCGGGCGTGACGGGCATCCGCCTCGCGCCGGACGGCGTCGTGGTCGCCCTCACGTCCGAGGGGGTCACCGCGGCCGGACCGGCCGGAGCGTTCCCGGTCACGGCCCTTCCCGGGCGCCGGATCCTGTTCTCCGGTGACACTCGCGATGCCGGCGACAGTGGCGGCGACAGTGGCGGCGACAGTGGGGATGACGGCGATGACGGCTCGCTCACGGTGGTGAGCGAGCCGGGCGCCGCGGTCCGGATCGCGACCGGAGCGCGGAAGGGCCAGGCGGTCGCCCGCGTGCTGCCCACCGCCGACGGGCGACACCTCATCGTCTCCCTGCGCCCCCGAGACAGCCTGCGCTCCGGTCCCGGCCCCGACGATGAGATCGTCCTGGCCCGCCTCGACGGCGGCGCCCCGCTCGTCCTCTATCGGGGCGTCGTCCTGGCCAGCGCCGGCCTTTAGCCGAAGTCGCGGAACAGCGACCGGATCGCTCCCCTCGGGGACCCCACTCGCGCTTGCGGGACGGTCCGCGTACCGCCGGCCGGCCCGGGGCCCGCTCCGGACGCGTACCGGTCCGGGTCAGGCGTATCGCTCGCGCAGGCGGGCCGCCGCCTCGACCACGTTGGCGAGCGCCGCCTCGACCTGCTCGTACGAGCGGGTCTTCAGCCCGCAGTCGGGGTTGACCCACAACCGCTCGGTGGGCACCGTCCGCAGCGCCTCCGTGAGCAGGCGCTCCACCTCGTCGGCGCCCGGCACCCGCGGCGAGTGGATGTCGTACACGCCCGGCCCCAATCCCCTGGGGAACGCGCCGACCGCGCCGAGCAGGCGCCCCCGCGAGCGCGCCGACTCGATGCTCGTGACGTCGGCGTCGAGGGCGTCGATCGCGGCGAGGATCTCGTCGGCGTCCGAGTAGCACAGGTGCGTGTGGATCTGCGTGTTCTCGCTCGCGCCCGAGGTGGCCCATCGGTAGGCCGCGACGGCCCACTCCAGGTAGGCGGCCTGCTCGGCGCGCCGCAGCGGCACCAGCTCGCGCAGCGCGGGCTCGTCGACCTGGATGACGCGGATGCCCGCCTCCTCCAGGTCGCCCACCTCCTCCCGCACGGCGTCGGCGACCTGGAACACCACCTCGCGCAGCGGCAGGTCGTCGCGGACGAACGACCACGCCACGATCGTCACCGGGCCGGTGAGCATGCCCTTGACCGGCTTGCTCGTCAGCGACTGGGCGTACCGCGCCCAGCGGACGGTGATCGGCTCCGGCCGCCGCACGTCGCCGTGCAGGATGGGCGGGCGGGTGCAGCGCGAGCCGTACGACTGGACCCAGCCGTGCCGGGTGACGGCGAAGCCGTCGAGGTGCTCGGCGAAATACTGCACCATGTCGTTGCGCTCGGGCTCGCCGTGCACGAGGACGTCCAGCCCCAGCCGCTCCTGCAGCGCGATGACCTGCTCGATCTCCGCGCGGACCATGCTCTCGTACGCCGCCTCGCCGATCTCCCCGGCCGCCAGGGCCGCCCGGGCCCGGCGCAGCTCGCCCGTCTGGGGGAAGGAGCCGATCGTGGTGACCGGGAGAAGCGGCAGCTTCAGGTGCTCGGCCTGCGCCGCGGCCCGTACGGCGTAGGGGGCGCGGCCCTCCGCCGTCCGGACCCGGGAGGTGTGCGGACGTTCTTGTGCCGCGAAGTGTTCGGGCAGGTGACGGCCGGGTGTGGCCGCGAGCAGAGCCGCCAGTTCGACCACCTCGGCGACCTTCTGCTCGGCGAACGCCAGCCGCCGCCGCAGCGCGGGATCGAGGCCGGTCTCCCGTTCCACGTCGTAGGGCACGTGGAGGAGCGAGCACGACGTGCTCACCACGACCCGCCCGGCGCGCTCCCGCACGGCGCGCAGCGTGGCCAGCGCGCGGTCCCGGTCGGCGCGCCACACGTCCCGGCCCGACACCACGCCGGCGACGACCGTCTTGCCGGCCAGGGCGTCCACACCGTGGGCCGTGCCCCGGACGAGGTCCAGGCCGACGGCCTCGACCGGCGTTCCGGCCAGCACGGGCAGCGCGTCGCCGAGATCCCCGAAATAGGAGGCGACCAGCAGCGAGGGCCGGTTCTCCAGCCGTCCCAGCCGTCCGTACGCCGCCTCGACCGCAGCCGGATCGGCGGCGGTGCGGTCGGCGACCAGGGCGGGCTCGTCCAGCTGCACCCAGCCGACGCCCTCCGCGGCCAGTTCGGCCAGCAGGCGCGCGTACACCTCGACCACGTCGTCCAGCCGGTCGAGCGGGGCGAAGCCGTCAGGACTGTCCGGCGTGGCCTGCGACAGCAGCAGGAACGTCACCGGCCCGACCAGCACCGGCCGGGTCTCCAGTCCCAGCGCGCGGGCCTCGCGTACCTCTGCCAGCGGCTTGGCGGCGTCGAGGGAGAAGACCGTGTCCGGGCCGATCTCGGGAACGATGTAGTGGTAGTTGGTGTCGAACCACTTGGTCATGCGCAGTGGGGCGATTCCCTCGGCGCCCCGGGCCATCGCGAAGTAGGTCGCCAGGTCGTCGTCGTGCCGGTAACGCCCGGGCACCGCGCCCAGCAGCACCGCCGTGTCGAGCACCTGGTCGTAGTAGGAGAAGGTGTTCGACGGGAGGCCCTCCAGGCCGAGCGCGGCGAGCCGCCGCCAGGTGTCCTCCCGCAACCGCCGCGCGGTCTCCTCCAGGTCCGCCCGGCTGGAACGCCCCTCCCAGTACGACTCCAGCGCCCGCTTCAACTCCCGATCCGGCCCGATCCGCGGATACCCCAGCACGGTCGATGCGGGAAAAGACGACGTCATCACCACTCCTCATGCGTCGAACAGGACGTCCCGCATCCTCCCCGCACCCCGTCCCACATGCGGGGATCTATTGACAACGCTTATGGATCAACTCGACGGTTGACCAGGGTCGTTCAGCGGGGGGCGTCCATGCGCTGTGTACCGATGACCGACAGCAGCCGTAGCGCCTCGTCGGACGGCGAACCGGGGACGGCGGTGTAGATGACCACCTGCTGGTCGCGGTCGGTGATGTCGAGGACGTCGCAGTTGACGGTGATCGGGCCGACCATCGGGTGCTGGAAGGTCTTGCACAGCGTGGGCCCGTCCGACACGTCGTGGGAAGCCCACAGCCGCGCGAACTCCGGGCTCTTCGCGAGAAGTTCGGCCACCAGCCCGGTCACCTCGGGCGCGTCGGGATAGCGGGCGGCGGCGGCGCGCAGGCGCCGGGCCGCGTGCTGGGCGAACTCGCCGGCGTCGGAGACCCCGTACAACCGCCGTCCCTCGCGGTGCGGGCCGAGGAACACGCGGCGCACCAGGTTGCGATCGCGCCGGGACAAGGCCGAGAAGTCCTCCATGAGGGCGGCCGCCAGCTCGTTCCAGGCGAGCACCTCGAGCGTCGCGGACGTCACGAACGCGGCGGCCTGCGGCAGCCGCGCCAGCAGGTCCAGGATGCTCTGCCGCACCTCGCGCGAGGGCCCTGGCGGCGGGGCGGGCGGGGCTCCGGCTAGATGATGGAGATGGGCGCGCTCGGCGTCCGACAGGCGCAGGGCCCGGGCCAGCCCGGCCAGCACCTCGCGCGACGGGCGCGGACCGCGGGCCTGCTCCAGCCGCGTGTAGTACTCGGTCGAGATGAACGCCAGCTGCGCCGCCTCCTCACGCCGCAGCCCGGGGGTACGGCGCCGGGGCCCGGCGGGCAGCCCCACGTCGGCAGGGCTGATCCGTTCGCGCCTGCTGCGCAGGAAGTCGGCCAGTTCTCGTCGGTCCACACCTCCAGTGTGCGCGAAGCGCGGAGGCGATCCAGGTACTGCCGATGCCTGGATAGGCCGCGCCCACCGGCGCAGGCTCACTGCCATGGACAACACAATCACCACCGGCACATCCACCCCCGCCACGCCCGGCGCTGATGGTCTGCTGGCCGGCAAGGTCGCCTTCATCAGCGGCGCCGGACGCGGTATCGGAGCCGCGGCGGCGCGGCTGTTCGCCCGGGAGGGCGCCCGGGTGCTGCTCGCGGCCCGGACGGAGGCCGAATTGAAGGCGGTGACCGAGGAGATCCGCATGGCGGGCGGCACCGCGGACCACGTGGTGTGCGACCTCGCCGACGCGGCGAGCGTGCGGGCCGCCGTGAGCCGCGCGGTGGACCTGTACGGTCGGCTCGACGTCGCCTTCAACAACGGGGCGACCGGCCAGCGGCCCGGCCCGATGGACCGGATGCCGGAGGCCGGCTTCGACCGCATCTACGCCGTGAACCTCAAGGGCGTCTGGCTGGCCATGGTCGCCGAGGTGGAGGCGATCCGGGCCACCGCGGGCACGGGCGCCATCGTCAACAACTCGTCCGTCGGCAGTTGGGGAGGCAACCCGGAGCTACCGGCCTACGGTGCGATGAAACGGGCGGTCAACAGCCTCACCGAGTCGGCCGCCGTCACCTACGGCCCCGAAGGCATCCGCGTCAACGCCATCGCTCCCGGCAACACGCTCACCGAGATGATCCGCGCCTGGGAAGCGGAGTCCCCCGGTCTCCAGGAGCGGCTCACGGCGCGGACACCGCTGCGCCGCGGGGCCGACCCGGCCGAGATCGCCGAGGCCGCCGCCTGGCTGCTGAGCGACCGCTCCTCCTTCGTGACCGGTGCCGTCCTGCGGGTCGACGGCGGCGCCGGGGTCTGAGCCGGGGCAGAGATCCTCCCTCGCGGGGTTCGGGTCTACTGTCCCGGCTAGCAGATTCGTCCGCAGCCCTCCGGCCCCTCGTCTGGTTCGGAGCGGATTCATCGGCCGTGCTTATGGACCAGGGCGGCCGGCACTGGGATCCGTACGTGATGCTCGCGCCGGACGCCCCGGGGTGACGGGGGGCTGGGCGGTCAGGTCGCGTCGTATGCGGCGGCCACTCGTTTGGGCACGACCATGCGCCAGGCGTCGACGATGAGCTCCCGCATCTCGGTCTCGTCGATGGCCGCCATCCTGACCCGAACCCACTGGTAGCGCTCGTCCGAAGGGAGGGGCATGAGGAACTTCTCCGGCTCGGAGGCCACGAGGGCCGCCCGTTCCTCCTTGGGGAACGCGAAGCCCATCAGGGTCTCGTCCGGAGAGATAGAGGCGTACACGATGCCCCTGATCCGGAACTTCACATGGTCGCGCACCAGCGCTTCCTCGGTGCGGGGCAGTGCCAGCGCGACCCGCCGCACGTCGTCCACCGTGACCATCAGGCGCCTTCCTCGACGTGGACGGCTCCCGCCGTGGCCGGCAATGAAAGATCGAACATCGTCACCGGACGAACGGTAGCCGCGGCCACCGACATTCCGGCCGATCCGTCACCCGGCGGGGCCGCCCTCGGCAAGCCGTACGCTCACGGGCGGCGGGCGGCGGCCAGGAACATGGGCACGGCGAGGAACAGCCTGCCCCGCCGCGCGCGGCCGGTCTGCTCCGCGATCCAGTCGTCGGCCTGCCGCCGGGTGACCGCCCCCGCCGCGTACGCGCCCTCGGCGATGCCGGTGACCATCGGCAGGAGCGAACCGTCCGTGAAGACGCCCGTACGGACCTCGGCGGTGACGTCCGCGAAGCCCGCGTCGAGCAGGAGGTTGCGGTGACGGCGGGCCGCGTGCGGGCTGGGAACGGCGTCCGCCCTCGCCCGCACCATGACCCGGGTGAGGGCGGGGTCGTCCGAATCGATCACGAACGTGTCCCAGTCCTGCCCCACCAGCACGATCCGTCCGCCCGGGGCGAGCACCCGCCATGCCTCGGCCGCCGCCCGCGCCGGATCGGCCAGGGCATGGTAGACCTTGTCGGCCCGATAACCGGCCAGCTCGCCGTCCCCGAACGGCAGGTCGCAGGCGTCCGCCCGGCGGAACTCCAGGCCCGGGTGCCGGGACCGGGCGACCTCGATGACCTGCTCGTCCGCGTCCAGGCCGATCGGTTCCGCGCCCAGGGCGGCCATCTCCGCGACGGCCGGTCCGGCGCCGCAGCCGACGTCCGCCACACGGCTCCCGGCGGCCAGGCCGAGAAGTTCGTACGAGCGGGCACGCAGCGCCACCTGGCCCGGATGCCTGTCCACGCGGTCGAGAAGGGCGATGAGGGTGTGGTTCGACATGGAGGACAGCCTCCGACTTAATGTCGACATGAAGTCAAGTGCGACCATCGGCATCGGCGAGGCGGCCGCCCGGTTCGGCCTCGCGGCGCCCGTCGCCGGCTCCCGCGCCGCTCACCGACGCCCGATGACGGGAACGGTCATCCGGCTGCGTCCCGGTCCTCAGGGCCCGGCACCGTACGGAGGGTGATGACGATCGCGGCGATCCACAGCAGGGCCGACAGGCCACCCGCCCATCGCAGGCCGGCGGTGAACCTCACGGCGTCGGCGGGGTCCTGCACGATGGCGCCGAGGACGGCGACGCCGAGCGCACCGCCCGCCTGCCGGGCGGTGTTGTTTACTCCCGAGGACAGGCCGGGGCGGGAGGGGGGCCCGGCGCGCAGCGCCGCCGCGACCACGGACGCGGTGAGCAGGCCCATGCCGAGGCCGAGGCCGAGGAGCGCGGGGAGGAGCGCCGCGTAGGGGCCGGTGGGGGTGACCAGCGACAGGCAGGCGGCGCCGGCCGTGCCGAGCGACAGCCCGCCCAGCATCGGGAGCCGGGGCCCGTGGCGGGCTGCGAGCCGCCCGGTGATCGGCGCGCACAGCGCGAGGGGGGCGAACAGCGGCAGCAGCATGGCGCCGGCGGACAGGGCGTCGTGGTGGCGGACGCCCTGCAGATACAGGGTGACGACGAAGACGAAGCCGATCCCGGCGAAGTTCATCAGGGCGGCGACGGCGTTGGCACCGACGAAGCGGGAACTGCCGATGACGGACGGCGGGAAGAGGGGCTCGGCAGCCCGGCGCTCCCACCAGGCCAGGGCCGCCGTGCCGAGCACGGCGACCACGGCGGCCCCCGCGGTCTGGGCGGAGACCCCCGAGTGGCCGTAGGCGATGGCGCAGTAGGTGAGGGCGAGCAGGGCGACGGCCGCGGCGAGCACACCCGGGACGTCCAGCCGCCGGTCGGGTGCGGGCTCGTCCCTGCCGACCCGGCGGAGGGTGAGCACGACGGCGACCGCGACGACGGGCAGGTTGACGAGGAAGACCGAGCGCCAGCCGGCGAGGGTGACGAGCAGGCCGCCGAGCACCGGGCCGCAGGGCAGCGCCAGGGCGGACACCCCCGCCCAGACACCGAGGGCGCGGGCCTGTTCCGCGCGTTCGGGGAAGGTCGTGTTGACCACGGCCAGGGTGCTGGGCAGCAGCAGCGCGGCGGCGAAGCCCTGCAGGGCGCGGGCCGCGACCAGCGTGCCGACGCCGGGGGCGAGGCCGCACAGCAGGGAGGCGGCGCCGAAGAGGGCGAGCCCGGCGACGGCGACGGCACGGTGTCCCAGCCGGTCTCCCACGACGCCTGCGGCGAGCAAGCACGCGGCGAGGACGACGGTGTAGGAGTCGACGACCCACTGCATGCCGGGCAGGCCGGTGCGGAGGTCCGAGCCGATGTGCGGCAGGGCGACGTTGACGACGGTCACGTCGAGTTGCACGAGGAACATGCCTGCGCACATCACGACGAGGATCGTCCGGCGTCTCCGGCGCGCCGCGGCCGGGTCGGGGCCGGGGATGGTAGGGGAAGTTCTCGTCGACGACATACGTCATCGCTGCCCGCGATGAGTTCGGTCAACGCCGAAGCGTGGCGGGCACCTCGGCCGGGGACTGTCGGGCGTGGAGCGCGAGCGTTCCGAGCACATCGGTGAGCCGGGCGCGGAACTCCGCGTCGGCGACCGATCCGTCCGCCCCGACCGCGTCCCTGGCGACCGGCAGGCGCACGCAACACTCGTCGACGATCACGGCGTCCACGTAGCCCAGGACCTTCGCCAGCTCCGCGTAGGCGGCATCCCCACGCCCCGGAGCGGCGACGTTGATCCAGGCCACCGGCTTGCGGTTGAGCTCGCCGCCGCCCACCGTCCAGTCGAGCAGGTTCTTGAAGCTGCCCGGCAGGGCTCCGGCGTACTCGGGCGTGCTGAACACCACGGCGTCGGCCGCGGTGATCCGCTCCCGCAGCACCCGCACCGCTGGATGCGGATGCCCGGGATCCTCGTCGGGGGTGAAAGCGGGCAGGTCGGCCAGCCCTTCGTACAGCACGGCCTCCACCTCGTCCGGCGCCGCCAGGACGGCGGTCCGCAATGCCGCGGTGTTGGTCGAGGAACCCCTGGTGCTCCCCGAGACGAGCAGCACACGCACCGCCTGACGCGACTCACCCAGGAGGGCCGCCCCTTCCTGATCGACGACCGCAATGTACATGCCGCTCTTCCGCACCCGTCGCGCGAGGGGTCGCGCTTCGAAGACATGCTCGCCGCGCTCTGGCGTGCCGTCCCGCCGGCCGGACGCGCGAGCGGGACGGTCGTCATCGGGATTCCGGACTTCAGGGGTGGGCGCGAAGGGCGGCGAGGAGCCAGGCGAAGTCGTCCGCGTGGGACGGCTTCGGCTCCCGGCCGTTGATCACGGCCATGAGATGCCGGTAGCGCTCGGCCTCGGCGAACAGGCCGGCCTCCAGGCGCTCCCTGACTGCCGCCCGGCCGTCGGCGTCCATGTCGCCGAGCAGGCGGCCGACGACCTCGGCGGCCTCGGGCGAGTCGGGGCGCATCCCGTTCTCCCGGGCCTGACCGACCTGCCAGGCGACCTTCTTCGCGAACCACATGAAGGCCCCCGGCTCCTGCCCGGCGCGGTTGCGCGTGTTGTGCTCCACCATGTCGCGCATCCGCCGCCGGAAGCCCGGGTCGCGGACGAGCTCGGCGAGCTCCACCCAGGCGTCCACCTGCTCGGGCGTGGGGTCGTCGGGCAGACCGATCTCGGTGTGCCGCAGCCGGTTCCTGAGCTCCGGATCGGCGTCCAGGCCGCCGAAGACCTCGTCCACGAAGTTCTCGATGATGCGCCGCCGTTCCTCGGCGGACAGCCGTGCCAGATCGTTCAACAGTTTCGTCTCCTCCGTGCCGGACCGCCGCCTCGCGACGGTGCTGAGCACCGCGCGCCTGATCCGCAGGGTGCGGATCTGCGCGTCCAGTGCGTCCACATGGACGGCGGCGACGTCGGCCAGGGTGACCTTCCGCTCCAGCACCCGCCGTACGTCGTCCAGGCCGAGACCGAGATCCCGCAGCGTCCTGATGAGCTCCAGCCTGGCCACGGCGCCGGCGTCGTAGAGCCGGTAGCCTCCCTCGCTCCGCTCCGCGGGCGGCAGCGCGCCGACGTCCGACCAGTACCGGATCGTGCGCACCGGCATCCCGGTGCGGCGGGAGAGCCATCCGATGGTGAACAGCCCCTCGTCGTCCATGACACCGAGTCTGGTCTCTCCACCGGCTGGAGACTCAAGGGCCGGTTCTCACGGCTATGCCGCGGGCCCGCGAGTCTCTAAGGTGGGGCATTGATCACGTGACCGCAGGAGGACCGGGTGAGCGAAGGCACGGCGGACGGCCCAGGCGAGGAGCACCGTCCCAAGCTCGACACGAGCGTGCCGCACTCGGCACGCATCTGGAACTACTTTCTGGGCGGCAAGGACCACTTCACCGTCGACCGCGAACTCGGCGAGCAGATCCGGCAGGCGTACCCGGGCATCGTCGACATCGCCCGGCAGTCGCGCGGCTTCCTCGGCCGGGCCGTACGGCACCTGGCGGGCGAGGTGGGCATCCGGCAGTTCCTCGACATCGGCACCGGCCTGCCGACCGCCGACAACACCCACCAGGTGGCGCAGCGGGTGGCGCCGGAGTCCCGGGTCGTGTACGTCGACAACGACCCCCTCGTGCTGGTGCACGCGAACGCCCTGCTGATCAGCAGCCCGCCCGGCGTGACCGACTACATCGAGGCCGACGTACGCGAACCTGACAAGATCTTGAACGCCGCGTCGAAGACGCTCGACTTCGGCGAGCCGGTGGCGCTCATGCTGCTGGGGATCATGGGCCAGGTGCTCGACGACGAGGAGGCGTACGCGATCGTGCGTCAGCTCATGGACGCCCTGCCGTCCGGGAGCCACCTGGTGTTCGAGGACGGCACGAAGGTCGTCCTGCCCGAGGCGGCCGACGAGGCGGAGCGCATCCGCGCCGAGGGCGGCGACCCCTACCGGTTGCGGACGCCCGAGCAGATCGCGCGCTTCTTCGACGGCCTCACGCTGCTGGAGCCGGGGGTGGTGTCGGTGTCGCGGTGGCGGCCCGCCCCCAGCCAGTTCGGGGAGGCGTCCGAGGTCGACGCGCTGTGCGGGGTCGGCCGCAAGGACTGACCTCCGACGCACACCCCTGCGCGCCGTGCGCCTGCGTCACCGCCCGTTGCCGGGGGTAGGAGTTCCAGGACGGGGGACGGGAGGCGCATGGCTGAGATCGGCGCGCTGCTCGACGCGCTCACGGACGCGATCAGCTCGCAGGACGAGGAGCGGGTGGTCCGCTGCTTCACCACGAGGGCCGTCTTCGTCACGCCCGCGGGAGTGATGGAGGGCCACGAGCAGATCGGCTGGTACTTCCGGCAGCTCTTCACGGCGTTTCCCGACATGCGCAACGAGATCACCGCACGCGCCGTCCTCGACGACACCATCATCACGGAGTGGACGTTCAGCGGCACCCACACCGGGGTGCTGCTGCTGCCGGGCGGCACGGAGGTCATGGGCACCGGCCGCCGCGTGGTCTTCCCGGCGGCGGGTGCCTACACGATGGGCGACGACGGCGTGTTCGCCAGCGGGCGGGTCTACTACGACCAGTGGGCGTTCTACCGGCAGACGGGCTGCGACCTGCGTCTGCGCAGGACCGCCTGATCTCCCCATACTGGAGCGTGGACTCCGGCCCGCCGCTGCGCGACATCGGCTGCTTCGCCCTCGTCGCCCGGCACCTCAGCTTCTCCCGCGCCGCCGCCGAACTGGGCGTCTCCCAGCCCGCCGCGAGCCAGGCCGTCGGCCGTCTCGAGCGCGCGCTCGGGGTCCGCCTGTTCGAGCGGACCAGCCGGGAGGTCCACCTGTCGCCGGCCGGCAAGACGCTGCTGCCGTACGCCGAGGCGTTGCTGGAGTCGGCGGCCGCCTTCTCGGCCGAGGCGAGGCGGCTCACGGCGCCGGAGGGCGCCGGTGTCCGCCTGGCCTATCCCCCGCCGGCGGGCGGCCTCGCGGCGCGGATCGCCCGCCGGATGGCACGCCGTGATCCCCCGGCCGAGGTGGAGCTGTGCCCGGCCGGCCGGGCCGCCGCCGTCGCGGCCCTCGCCGTCGGCGAGGTGACCGCGGCCATCCTCGCCGCCCCCTTCCCGCGGGAGCTGACCACCGCCGCCCGTTTCCACGTGCCCGTCGGGCATCTGGCCGTACCGGCCGGGGACCCGCTCGCCGGCCTGCCCCGCCTGCAGCCCGAACGGCTCGCGCGGCACCGCGTCCTGCTGCCGCGCGAACGCCCGCCCGGCGGGATGTGGGCACGGCTCGCCGCCCGCGTCGGGCCGCACCGGCAGCACGTGGTGGCCGACGAGATCGACGACTTCGCCGCCGCGCTCGACCTGGTCGCGGCCGGCGTCGGCCTGCTGCCCACACCCTCCCTGGTCGTCACGTCCGTCCGCAGGGACGACGTCGCCTTCGTCCCCCTGGACGCGGGTGACCTTCGCCTGACGTACGCGCTCGCGTGGCGGGGCGAACGGCTGTCGGCCGGGTTGATGGCACTCGTGCGGACGGCGCAGGAGTGCCTCTGGACGAGGTAGCCCGCAGGGTTCCCGGCGGTGATGCGAGAAAGTTTCACGCCCCCTGCCGGGGCGGGACCGTCCGCGTCCCCGGAGAATCGGCAGGTGACCGGGGTGACGTCACGGATTTGCCGACATGGTGTCGCCATTTCCTCTCGGAGAATTACTTGAACTCTTGACTATGAGTACTTCTGTGAGCATTCTTGGGGTAACGCCGCCCCGCGCGTATTCGCCGTCGAATAAGCGAGGCGCGGCCGCCGTGGTCCACAGCCGAACCGCCGAAGCCGCCAGCGACGATGCTGCTTATTTCGGGCTTTGACCAGTGGTTCTGGGGCTTTTGCTCGCACCTCCGCGCGGCTTCACGCCGCCGGACGTCCAATTCGCCGACAATGTGAGCCACGGAGCACAGGAAATCACGGCCGATTTACTTCGCCATGACTGCGAATAGGCGACGGCCGGAGTTTCCAGTTTCACTTCCGCCGGATCTCGGCTTTTCCGGCGCGTTCCCATCGGCCGGCCCGGATCGCGCCGCGCGCACGCGGCGCGGCCCGTCCGGCAGGCACGACAAGAAGGTGATCACATGAAAACGGACCAGATCAGGGGCCCAGTCCTCTCGCTTTTCCGCATCGTGACGGGGCTGCTGTTCGTCTGCCACGGCGTGGCGACGATCTTCGGCGTGCTGGGCGGCAACCGCGGCACCGGTCACGCCCTGGCCTTCGGCACGTGGCCGGGCTGGTGGGCGGCGGCCATCCAGCTGGTCTTCGGGACGCTCGTCCTCGCCGGGCTGTTCACCCGCGTCAGCGCGCTGCTGTGCTCCGGCTCGATGGCGTACGCGTACTTCACGGTCCACGCGCCGCAGGGCCTGTTCCCGATCCGGAACGGCGGCGAGGCGGCGGCGATGTTCTGCTGGTCGTTCTTCCTCATCGTGGTCTTCGGGCCCGGCGCCTGGGCGCTGGACACGCTGATCCACCGGATGCGGCACCACGAGATCGACACGTACGCGCCCGCCCCGGCGCGGGCGTAGCCACACCGCGCCGCCGCCCGTAGGGCGAACTCCAGCGCCGGGTCCGGCACGACCCGTGCGGGTGGCGCCTCGCGGCCGGACGTCCTCGGCGTCCGGCCGCGAGGCAGGCGGGCCGCTTCCGATGGCACACAATCCGAAACTCATTCACCGCCGGTTCGGCAGGACGGCGCTGCCCGTGGCGACCCTGGTCGTCGCCGGACTTCTCCTCGCGGGTGTGCTCATGCCGCTGCTCCGAGCGCCGCGCCGAGCTGAAAGTTTCAGCTCCGCGACGTGCCCTCGGCCGTCCTGACCTGGACGTACTGCTCCGTGACCGGAGCGTGCTTGGATCGCGCCGCCTCGCGTACGCACGATCCGGGCGGGAGCTCTCCCGAGATCGTCCCGCCCGTTTCCGGGGCGGCCCCGCACGGCGGGGCCGGCCCGTCGTCCTTTCCGAGGGGCACGTGATGCGACTACCGCGACGGCTGCTGAGCGCGAGCACGGCGACCGCACTGGCCGGCGCCCTGCTGGCCGTCACCTCGACTTCCGCCCCCGTTGCGGCTGCCTCCTTCAACTACGGGGAGGCGCTGCAGAAGTCGTTCCTGTTCTACGAGGCGCAGGAGTCGGGGCACCTCCCGTCCACCAACCGGGTGACCTGGCGGGCCGACTCGACGGTCAACGACGGCAAGTCCGCCGGGGTGGACCTGTCGGGCGGCTTCTACGACGCGGGCGACCACGTGAAGTTCGGCTTCCCGATGGCGGCCATGACCACGACGCTGGCCTGGGGCGGCGCGGACTACCGGGCGTCCTACGAGCGCTCGGGCCAGTTGCCATACCTGCTGAACACGCTCCGGCAGGCGGGCGACTACTTCATCCACGCCCACCCGGAGCCGAACGTCCTGTATGTCCAGGTCGGCGACGGCGGTGAGGACCACTCCTACTGGGGGGCGCCGGAGACCGTCGAGGCCAAGGGCCACAAGCGGCCGGTCTACAAGATCACCGCGTCGTGCCCGGGCACCGACGTCGCCGCCGAGACCGCCGCCGCGATGGCCGCCTCGTCGATCGTCTTCCGGCCGACCGACCCGTCGTACGCCGACACGCTGCTCACCCACGCCAAGCAACTGTTCACGTTCGCCGACACGACCAAGGGGACGAACGGCCGCGACACGGCGTACGTGAACTGCGTCAGCGCCGCGCAGGGGTTCTACAACTCCACCGGCGAGGGCGGGCAGGTCGAGGGCGCCACGAAGATGTACTGGGACGAGCTGGCCTGGGCCTCCGTCTGGCTCTACCGGGCCACCGGCACCGCGGGCTACCTCGACCGGGCGCGCGAGTTCTACCCGAAGATGGGCGCCCAGGAGGACCCGGGCAGCAACGGACAGCAGGTGCCGGTCTTCAACTTCGGCTTCGGCTGGAACGACAAGCAGTACGCCGTCTACGAGCAGATGGCCGAGCTGACCGGCGAGCAGAAGTACAAGGACGACGTCCAGCGCTACCTGGACTACTGGACCGTCGGATACAAGGGCAAGAAGGGCACGATCACGCCCGGCGGCCTGGCGTACATCTTCTACTGGGCCTCGCTGCGCATGGCCGCCAACACGGCCTTCGTCGCGATGAAGTACGCCGACTTCCTCGGCTCGGGCGACCCGCTCTACGCGCGCTACCACGACTTCGGCAAACGGCAGATCGACTACGCGCTCGGCGACAACCCCCGGCACTCCAGCTACATGATCGGCTTCGGGACCAATCCGCCGCGCAACCCGCACCACCGCGGCGCGCACGGCTCCTGGACCAACGCCGGTCCCGACGGCGAGCCCGTCGTCAGCAGGCACATCCTGTACGGCGCGCTGGTCGGCGGCCCGGACGGCGCCGACGCCTACACCGACAGCCGCGGCGACTACGTCAAGAACGAGGTCTCCCTCGACTACAACTCCGGCATCACCAGCTCGCTCGCCGTCCTCTACGGCGAGTACGGCGGCTCGCCGCTGGCCACGCTGCCCCGTGAGACGCCCGACGGCCCGGAGTTCTACCTGGAGCCCACGATCACCCACACGACGCGGGAGACGGCGGCCAAGACCTTCGTCGTCAACAAGTCGGCCTGGCCGGCGACCGTGCTGGACAAGGCGAAGTTCCGCTACTACTTCACCCTGGACGGCTCGACGACGGCGAGCCAGGTCACGGTGAGCACGTCCTACACGCAGTGCAAGCAGCCCACCGGGCCACATCTGCTGGAGGGGCGCACCTACTACGCCGAGGTCGACTGCACCGGCACGCTCATCTTCCCCGGCGGCCAGTCGGAGTACCGCCGCGAGGTGCAGCTCCACATCGGCGTCGCCGACGGCGCGACGTGGGACCCGTCCAACGACTGGTCGGCCAAGGGCGCGGACCACATGACCCTGTACGGCAACGACGGCCGCCTCATCTGGGGCACGCCGCCCGGCGCCGAGCCGTCGCCCAGCCCCAGCGTCTCCCCGTCCGCGTCGCCCTCGGCGTCCCCTTCGGCGTCGCCGTCGCCCAGCCCGTCGGCTTCGCCGAGCCCGTCCCCCTCGCCCAGCCCGTCACCGTCACCGTCTCCGTCTCCGTCGGCCGGTGGCGGGTGCAAGGTGACCTATGGCACGAGCGACTGGGGCGGCGGGTTCACCGCGACCGTGACCATCGCCAACACCGGCACGACCGCGATCAGCGGCTGGACACTGAAGTTCACCTTCCCCGGCACCCAGAAGATCACCCCGCCCGGCTGGTCGGCCACCTGGACCCAGACCGGCACCACCGTCACCGCCGCCAACCTCGACTGGAACACGACCATCACCCCCGGACAGTCCATCCAGATCGGCTTCAACGGCACCTACACCGGCAGCAACCCCAAACCCACCGCCTTCACCCTCAACGGCACCACCTGCTCCTGAGACGAGGCCATCCATGAGACTCCTGTCCCTGGGCGGGGTGGCCGCCGTACTGGCCGCCCTGCTCGTCCCGGGCCCGGCGCCCGCCCAAGCGGCGAGCTCGTACAACTACACCGAGGCCCTGCAGAAGTCGATCTACTTCTACGAGGCGCAGCAGTCGGGCAGCAAGCCCGCCTGGAGCCGGGTGGAGTGGCGCGGCGACCGCACGCTGAACGACGGAAAGGCCGCAGGGGCGGACCTGTCCGGCGGCTGGTACGACGCGGGCGACCACGTCAAGTTCGGCTTCCCGATGGCGTTCACCACGACCATGCTGGCCTGGGGGCTGGTCGAGAACCGCACCGGCTACGGGACCCAGCTCACGCCCATGCTGAACAACCTCAAGTGGGCCACCGACTACCTGATCGCCGCCCATCCCGATCCGGAGACGTTGTACGTCCAAGTGGGCGACGGCAGCGTGGACCACGCGTACTGGGGTCCGCCCGAGATGATCGACATCAAGGGCATGTCGCGGCCGGTCTACAAGATCACGCCGACGTGCAAGGGCACCGACGTCGTCGCCGAGACGGCGGCGGCCATGGCGGCCTCCTCGATGGCCTTCCGGCCGGCCGACCCGGCGTACGCCGACACCCTGCTCACCCACGCCAGGCAGCTGTTCACGTTCGCCGACACGACCAAGGGCTCCAACGGTCAGGACACGGCGTACACGAGTTGTGTGCCGGGCATCTCCGGCTACTACAACTCGACCTGGGAGGGCGGCTCCGACCACCCGGGCGCGACCAAGATGTACTGGGACGAGCTGGCCTGGGCGGCCGTGTGGCTTTATCGGGCCACCGGAACCGGGAGCTACCTGGACAAGGCCCGCGAGTTCTACCCGAAGATGGGCAGCGAGCCCGACGTGGGCCAGGGCGCGGGCGGAACCACCGTCCCCGCCTACAGCTTCGGCCTCGGCTGGAACGACAAGGAGTACGGCGTCTACGCGCTGATGGCCGCGCTCACGGGCGAGCAGCGATACAAGGACGACGTCCAGCGCTACCTCGACTACTGGACCACGGGATACAAGGGCAAGAAGGGACCTGTCACCCCCGGCGGCCTGGCGTACGTCTTCAACTGGGCGTCGCTGCGCATGGCGCTGAACACCGCCTGGGTGGCCCTCGTCTACGCCGACCACCTCGGGCCCGGTGACCCGCTCTACGCCCGCTACCACGACTTCGCCAAGCGGCAGGTCGACTACGCCCTCGGGGACAATCCCCGCCACTCCAGCTACATGGTCGGCTTCGGGACCAACCCGCCGACGCACGTCCACCATCGCGCGGCCAGCGGCCAGTACCTCGGCTACATGAGCGACACCACCGGCCCGAACCTGCACGTCCTGTACGGCGCGCTCGCCGGCGGCCCGGACCAGACCGACGCCTACACCGACAGCCGCACGGACTACGTCCGCAACGAGGTGGCGATCGACTACAACTCCGGCATCACCAACGTGCTCGCGCGGTTCGCCGAGGAGTACGGCGGGACACCGGTGGCGGGCTTCCCCGCCCCTGAGCAGAAGTACGAGGAGATCTACGCCGAGACCGGCAACGTCTACAGCGGTGTGGACGGCACCTCGCTGACCGTCACCATCACCAACACGTCGAACTGGCCGCCGCGCGTCCTCCAGTCGGGCAAGGCGCGCTACTACTTCACGCTCGACGGCTCGACCTCCGTCTCCCAGGTGAAGGTGACCGGCGGAGACAGCAACGGCTGTGCCGTGACGGGGCCGACACTCGCGCAGGACCGCACCTACTACGCCGAGGTGGACTGCACGGGCAGGCCCATCTATCCCGGCGACGCCCAGCTCTACCGGCGCGGCACGCAACTGCGGATCTCGGTGCCGAACGGCGCGGCCTGGGACCCGGCCAACGACTGGTCGGCGTCGGCGGCGTCGCACGTGCCGGTGTACGACGGGAACACGCTGGTGTGGGGCACGCCGCCCGGCGGCACGTCCAGCCCGTCTCCCTCGCCGTCCCCCTCTCCCTCGCCCTCGCCGTCGTCCTCGCCTTCGCCCTCTGTGGACACCACGCCGCCGAGCGCGCCCACCGGGCTGTGGGTCTGCGGGGCGGACTTCGTCAACGCCGTCCCGATGTGCTGGACGGCCTCGACCGACGACACCGGGGTCACCGGCTACGACGTCTACATGAAGCAGGGCTCCGGCTTCACCAAGATCGGCTCGTCCACGTCCACGCTGTACGTCGCGGACAAGCTGGTGGCCGGGACCAGCTACACGTTCTACGTCGTGGCCAGGGACGCGGCCGGCAACACCAGCCAGCCCTCGGCCACGCTCACCGCGACCGCCCAGTCCGGCCTGCCCAGCCCGTCGCCCAGCCCGCCGGTTTCGCCGAGCCCGTCCCCCTCGCCCAGCCCGTCTCCGTCACCGTCGGTCGGTGGCGGGTGCAAGGTGACCTATGGCACGAGCGACTGGGGCGGCGGGTTCACCGCGACCGTGACCATCGCCAACACCGGCACGACCGCGATCAGCGGCTGGACACTGAAGTTCGCCTTCCCCGGCACCCAGAAGATCACCCCGCCCGGCTGGTCGGCCACCTGGACCCAGACCGGCACCAGCGTCACCGCCGCCAACCTCGACTGGAACACGACCATCACCCCCGGACAGTCCATCCAGATCGGCTTCAACGGCACCTACACCGGCAGCAACCCCAAACCCACCGCATTCACCCTCAACGGCACCACCTGCTCCTGATCCCCCACTCGCGGTCCGGCGCACTCCGGCGCGCCGGACCGCCCGCGCAGAGAGGTGACTCCACATGTCCGTCCAGGGTTTCCGCAGAGCCTCCATGGGTGTGCGCACCGGTCTCCTGGGGGCCGGCTTCACCGGCGCAGCGCTCGCCCTCGCCGCCGCGGCCCTTCCACCGGCCTCCGCGGCGGCCGAGGACACCACGCCGCCCAGCGCACCGGGGACACTGCGGAACTGTCCCCTGCCCGCGGCCCCCGGATCGAGCCTCGGCATCGGCGTGTCGCTGTGCTGGAGCGCCGCGACCGACGACGTCGGCGTGACCGGCTACGACATCCAGGTGAAGCAGAGCGGCGCCTTCACCACCGTCCGCACCACGAGCGGCCCCGGTTCCATCGTCAGCGGACTCACCCTGGGGCAGTCGTACACGTTCCGGGTGATCGCCAGGGACGCGGCGGGGAACGCGGGCCCGCCGTCCAACGAACTGACGGAGACCGCGAACTACCTCAGCGGCATGCCGCCCTCAAGTCCCCCGCCCAGCCCGTCGCCGATCGACCGGACCCCGCCGTCCCGCCCCGAGGGCTTGGCCACGCAGAGCGTCTACGTCAACGGCGCGGTCGGGCTGGTCTGGACGCCGTCCACGGACGACATCGGGATCTCCACCTACGAGGTCCACGTGTGGGCCGACGGCGCCTTCCCGCGCGCGCAGGCCACGATCGACATGCGGGCCGACCAGGTCACCGCGGTCGTCACCGGCCTCACGGCGGGACGCGACTACCTGTTCTACGTGGTGGCCCGGGACCGCGCGGGCAACCTCAGCGAGCCCTCCGACCTGGTCCGCGCCCGGGCCATGGTGGAGCCGCCCGCCGCCAGCCCGAGCCCCGGGACGGACACGACGCCGCCCGGCACCCCGACCGGGCTGACCTCCGTGACCGGGATGGACATACCCGGTGGAATCTTCCTCGCCTGGTACTCCGTCAGCGACGACAGCGGAGTCCCGCCCCGTTACGACCTGTTCCGGCGGACCCTCGACGGCTACGCGTACGAGGGCGAGAACGGCCTGCCCCGTGACATCGTCACCGGCCTCGAAGGAGGCAAGCCGTACACCTTCCAGGTCGTCGCCCGCGACGGTGCCGGCAACCTGAGCAACCCGTCGGCGCCGTACACGGCCATCGCGCAGCCCGGGGCAACGTCCTCACCCACCCCGTCGCCGTCCCTCGGCCTGTCGCCGTCCCCCAGCCCGTCGCCGTCCCCGTCGGCCGGGTCCGGATGCAGGGTGACGTACGCGACCACCACCTGGGACGGCGGCTTCACCGCCGCCGTCACGATCACCAACACCGGCACCGCCGCCATCGAGGGGTGGAAGCTCGGCTTCGGCTTCCCGCTCGCCTCCCAGCGGGTCACCAACGGATGGTCGGCCGTCTGGACCCAGTCCGGCACCGCCGTCACGGCCGAGAACTACGAATGGAACAAGACCATCAAGCCGGGCCAGTCGCTGTACCTCGGCTTCAACGGCGCCTACACCGGTGGGAATCCCAAACCGGCCGCCTTCACCCTCAACGGAAGCGCCTGCACGACGACGTGACACGCCGCGACACGACGCCGTCTCCGTCACCGCTGGGCGAGCGCACCGTCCGACTTTCCCGATCAGCCTGGAGGTGCCTGAGATGATGGCGGGATGACCGACGCGCTGCCCGGACTTGAACCGGGCACTGACTCCGCGCTCGCCCTACCGCCGCGGCGGGCGGCCGGATACGAGATCGAGGACGAGCTGCGTGCCGCGGGGGCGGTCCACATCGCGGGCGTGGACGAGGTCGGCCGCGGCGCGTGGGCGGGCCCGGCGGTGGTGTGCGCGGCCGTCACCGCCTTCGGCCCGCCTCCCGAGCTGCCGGGACGCGGGGAGCGCACGGTCCGCCTGACCGATTCCAAACTGCTCGGCCCGGCCCAGCGCGAGGCGTTCGCGGCGGTCCTGCCGGATTGGCTCACCTGTCACGCGTACGGCGAGGCCGGACCGGAGGAGATCGACGAGGTCGGCATGACCGAGGCGCTGCGCCGGGCCGCGTGCCGGGCGCTGGAGGCCCTGCCGCTGCGGCCCGACATGGTGCTCCTCGACGGCGCGCACGATTTCCTCGGCCGGCCGTGGCGGGTGCGGTGCGAGGTCAAGGCCGACCAGCGATCGGTGTCGGTGGCCGCCGCGTCGGTGCTGGCCAAGGTCCACCGCGACCGCCTGATGGCGGAGATCGGCGAAGAGTATCCGGCGTACGGCTTCGCCGCCAACGCGGGCTACCCCTCCCCCGTCCACCAGCAGGCGCTGGCGGAGATGGGGCCGACCCCGCACCACCGGCTCTCGTGGTCGTACCTCGACGACCTCCCCCAGTGGCGGCACCTACGCAAGCACCGCGACCCCCTCGCCGGCTCCGGTCAGATGACCCTCCTCTGACGCCCCGGCGGCAGGCCGGTCGCGGCTGGCGGCGAGGTCGGCGACCGCCTTCCTCGCCCGTTCGTCTCCGCTCAGGGCCACGGCGACCGACTCGACCCGCTCCGCCGCTCCGTAGGGGCGCGGGTTTGTGTCGGTGCGGCCCAATAGATTCCTCTGGCATGACCCGGACCACCCCGCCGCGCCCTGTCGACATCGCCGCCGTCTTTCCCGAGATCGCACCGCTCGCCCGGACGGCCACACGCCTTCATCCGCGGCCCGGAACGCCCGGCGTGCACGACAGTTCGATCGGCGGCCCCCTGCTCTGGCCCTCCGACGAGCCCTGGCCGGTGTGCGAAGAGTCGCACGAGAACGGGGGCGACTTCACCCGCCTGGACGCCGAGCGGCACCGCAGGCGCATTCTCTCCGCGGCCTGGGGCCGGACCCGCAAGGGCGAGCGGTTCGCCGTCACGCCTGAGGAACGGGCCGAACTCGACCGTCTCGACGAGGAGTACGCCGACCCTGACACCGCCACCACCATGCTGGCCGTCGCCCAGCTCTACCTGCGGGACGTGCCCGGCCTGGCGGGACCGCCCGGTGCCGATGTTCTCCAGCTCCTGTGGTGTCCGCGCGACCACGGGCCCCACTACTGTCCCTCGCTCATGCTGCGCTGGCGGCGTTCGGCCGACGTGACCGACCTGCTCAGCGAGCAGCCCGAGCCCGAGGTGATGGAGTACGACACCTATCTGCCCGTGCCCTGCGTTCTGCATCCCGAGCAGGTCGTCGAATATCCCTACGAGGACTTCCTTCCCGGCGATCTGGAGGAGCGGATCCGGATCTGGGAGGAGTCGAGTGGCTACGACTACTTCCCCGGGCTCTCGATCGCCGATGGCTGGAAAGTGGGCGGTTACGCGGCCTGGAACCTCACCGGCCCCTACCCGATGCTCTGCGAGGACTGCGGCACCGACATGGACCTGCTGGTGAAGGTCGACGGCGGAGAGTGGGACGGGACGGAGAGCTGGCGGCCCCTGGAGGACGCCGGGCCCGAGAGCGAGTTCCACGAGCACCCGAACCGATGGCAGCCCACGGGGATCACGATCGGCCGTGGATATGCACTGTGGATCTTCACCTGCCCGGTCTCGTTCGACCACCCGCACGGAGTGAGCATGCAGTAGCCAGGTCGTGGCGCGTGCGGGGGTCACACACCGAATAACCGATCTCCTACGCTACGTGGTCGCCGGGGGTCAGGCCCATGCCGTCGGGTACGGCGGCGGGGTCGGACCCCACGTGCAGCGGCTTGTTGTCCTTGTCGACGAAGACGACGCGGGGCTTGAGCGCCTTGACCTCCTCCTCGGCGACCAGCGCGTACGCGATGATGATCACGAGATCGCCGACCGAGATGAGGCGGGCGGCGGCGCCGTTGATGCCGATCACTCCGGAGCCCGCCGGGCCCTCGATGACGTACGTGGACAGCCGGTTGCCGTTGTCGATGTCGACGACGTCGACCTTCTCACCCTCGACGAGGTCGGCCTCGGCCATCAGGTCCGCGTCGATCGTCACCGAGCCGACGTAGTGCAGATCGGCCTGCGTGACGGTGGCGCGGTGGATCTTCGACTTCATCAGCGTGCGGAACATGATCTCCCACCGGGGTATGGACGGCCCTCCTCACGAGCGTCCTCGATGGTATGTCACGCCCAGAAATGTCCGGTCGGCAGCCTTCCACGGCGCGCGCATCGGCCCAGCGAGGTGCGAACCCGACGGGCCGATGCGGATCGTGAGCAGCCGCTCATCCGCCGGCCACGTACTCGGCGGACACGTCGAGCAGCCACTCCGCGACGTACCCCGCGAAGGACGAGCGGACCAGCAGGCGGAAGCCGTCCTCACCGGCGACCAGGACGACTCCCGCCCTGGCCAGCATGGTCTGGGCGCACCGGCCCGGGCCGAACACGCGGGGGTGCAGGTCCAGCGCGCAGCCGTGGGCCAGCACGTCCCGCGCCCGGTCCCCGGCGACCACCAGGGTGGTGCGCTGGGCCGACACGTCGACGACCGAGACGTGCTCGCCGTCCGCCGCCTCGATGAGCCGCTCCACCAGGCCGGGGCCGGCGCCGTCGGGGCCGACCACCAGCCACTCATCGGGCCCGAGCCACAGCACCTCCAGGTCGCCGCCGCCCGCCGCGGTGCCGGGCTCCACCGGCAGCGGCACGCCGATCGCCGTCCCGATGCGCTCCGCCGCCGGGCTCTTGGGGTCCACCCGGAGGTTGATCTGGGTCAGGAACGGGATCTCGGCCAGGCGCAGGCCGCCGCCCGCGCTCGCCGCCTCGAACCTGGCCGCGAACGCCGCGGCCGGACTCCTGCGCTCAGCCGTCGACTCAGCCGCCGAATCAGCCATCGCGGCGCGCTCCTTCCGGGTCGTACAGGACGTGGGAGGTCACGGTGACGGGCACCAGGTCCGCCCCGACCGGCGCGTACAGCCGCTCGCCGACCCGCTCGCGCCCGCCGCTCACCAGCGCGAGCGCGAACGTACGGCCCAGCGCGGCGCTGCGGTAGCTGGAGGTGACGAAGCCGAGCGTGGGCACCGGCGGCTCGGGCAGCGCCGAGGTCTCCACGAGGTGGGCGCCCTCGGGCAGCAGCACGCCGGGATCCTCGGGCAGCAGGCCGACCAGGTGTTTGCGGTCGGGCCGGGAGGTGTCCGCCCTGGCGAAGGACCGCTTGCCGACGAAGTCGGGCTTCTTCTTCGAGACGATCCACTCCATGCCGAGGTCCTGCGGGGTGACCGTGCCGTCGGTGTCCTGGCCGACGATCGGGAACCCCTTCTCGGCGCGCAGCACGTGCATGGTCTCGGTGCCGTACGGCGTGACCTCGCCGGACGCCATGACCGCCTCCCACAGGGCGAGCCCGAACCAGGAGGACACGTTGATCTCGTAGGCCAGCTCGCCGGAGAAGCTGATCCGGCAGACCCGCGCCTCGATCCCCGCGACCTCGGCGTCCCGCCACGTCATGAACGGGAAGCTGTCGTTGTCCACCGCGAGGCCGGGCGCGAGCCGCGCCAGCACCTCGCGGGAACGCGGCCCGACGAGCGCCACGGTCGCCCACTGCTCGGTGACCGAGGTGCAGCAGACCCGCAGGTCCGGCCACTCGGTCTGCAGCCACTCCTCCATCCAGTCGAGCACCGCCGCCGCGTTGCCGGTGGTCGTGGTGACGAGGAAGCGGTCGTCCGCCAGGCGGATGACGGTGCCGTCGTCGAAGACCATGCCGTCGGGCCGGCACATCACGCCGTAGCGGATGGAGCCGACCTTGAGCGTGCTCATCATGTTCGTGTAGAGCCGGTCGAGGAACACGGCCGCGTCGGGCCCGATCACGTCGATCTTCCCGAGCGTGGAGGCGTCCATCGCGGCCACGTCCTCGCGTGCCGCCCGGCACTCGCGCAGCACGGCGGCCTCCATGTCCTCACCCGGGCCCTCGCCCTGCCGGGGGTAGTACCAGGGCCGCTTCCACTGTCCGACGTTCTCGAACAGCGCCCCGCGCGCCGCGTGCCACTCGTGCATGGCGGTGACGCGCACCGGGTCGTGCAGCGGCCCCCGGTCGCGGCCCGCCAGCGCGGCGAACGAGACCGGCGTGTACGGCGCGCGGAACGTCGTGGTCCCCAGCTCGGCGACGTCGACGCCGAGCGCGTGCGCCACGACGCCGCCGGTCAGCAGTCCGGACGTCTTGCCCTGGTCGTGGGCCGTGCCGGCGGTGGTGTAGCGCTTGACGTGCTCGACCGAGGTGAGCCCCGCACCGGTCGCGCGCAGGACCTCCGCCACGGTGACGTCCCGCTGCAGGTCCACGAAGTGCGTGCCGTAGTCGCCGTCGTTCTCGGGGGCCTCGACGAGCCACAGGTGCTCGGCGGGCGCGGCGGCGGGCTCCTCCTCGGCGGACGGCACAGCGATCTCGGCCGGCATGGCGAAGCCCGCGGCGGCCAGCGCGCGGCGGCCCGCCTCGGCGCCGTCCTCCAGGCAGGCCCGCAGCGTACGGACGCCCGTGCCCCCGACACCCCTCGCGAACCCGGCGGCCTCCACCGCCTGACGGGTCTCGCCGGGCGTGAACGCGCCCAGCTCCTCGTCGTACCGCAGCGTGCCCCCGGCCTGGCTGAACAGGTGCACCACCGGCGTCCAGCCGCCCGACACGAGCAGCAGGTCGGCGGGGACCTCCCGCGCGCCGCCACCCACACGCGGGGTGATCTCGACCGAGGAGACCTCGCCCTCGCCCTTCGCCGCGGTGACGACGTGGCCGGTCAGGACCTCGATGCCGCGCTCGGCGCAGCGGGCGGCCCACGCCTCGCCGGGAGCCTGCCGCACGTCCGCGATCGCGGCGATCTCGACGCCGGCGCCCGCGAGGTCGAGCGCCGCGGCGTACGCGCTGTCGTTGGTGGTGAACACGACCGCCCGGCGCCCGGGCAGGACGCGGTAGCGGTTCGCGTACGTGCGGGCCGCGCCGGCCAGCATCACGCCGGGCAGGTCGTTGCCGGCGAAGGCGACGAACCGCTCGTGGCCGCCCGTCGCCAGCACCACGCGCCTGGCCCGGATCCGCCAGACGCGCTCGCGCGCCATCCCGGCGGGCGCCTGGGCGCCCAGGTGGTTGGTCCGGCGTTCCACCGCGATGACGTAGTTGTCGTCGTAGTGGCCGAGGACCGTGGTGCGGCGCAGCACGCGCACCTCCGGCAGAGCGGCCAGCGCGACCACCTCCTCGGCCGCCCACTCACGGCCCGGCCTGCCGTCGAGCGTCTCGGCCGTGCCGAGCAGACTGCCGCCCGGCTCGGGCCGCTCGTCGGCGAGGATCACCCGCGCGCCGGCCCGCGCGGCCACGCTCGCGGCCGCGATGCCGGCCGGTCCCGCGCCGACCACGAGCACGTCGCAGTGCGCGTGCACGGCGTCGTACCGCGCCGGGTCGGGCCGGTCGGCCAGCCTGCCCTGTCCCGGCAGGCCCGTGGCGACCAGGCCGTCGTACAGCTCGACGGTCGTCGCCTGGAGCATGGGCTCGGGGAAGGGCTCCTCGATCTGGACGAGCGCGTTCGGCTCCTCGCAGCCCGCGGCGTACACGCCGCGCGGGCGGCCGAGCTTGACGCTGCTCGCCACCGCGCGCACGCCGTTGGCGAGCAGGGCCGAGGCAAGCGTGTCGCCCTCCAGGCCCTCGTACTCCCGGCCGTCGAATCGGAAGCGCAGCACTCGCCCGCTCGCCCCCTCGCGGCGGTAGGGCTGAACACTCATGCCGTCACCGGCCGCGGCTCGCCCACCCGGTAGACGGCGTGGATCTCGTTGGTTGCGGTGTCGCGTACGGCGTTGAACCAGCGGCGGCATCCGGCGGTGTGGCTCCACCGCTCCGCGAACAGGCCCTTGGGGTTGTCGCGGAAGAACAGGTAGCGGGCCCACTCCTCGTCGGAGAGGGCGGCCGGGTCCTCCGGATAGGCGACGTGGGCCTGCCCCCCGTAGTGGAACTCGGCCTCGTCCCGCGGCCCGCACCACGGGCAGGGAATCAGCAGCATTGGCACTCCGAGACAATCAGTGGGCGACGGCGGCGGCGCCGTGCTCGTCGACGAGCTTGCCGGTGGTGAACCGGTCGAGCGAGAAGGGGGCGTTGAGCGGATGGGGCTCGCCGGTGGCCACGGTGTGGGCGTAGCACCAGCCGACGCCCGGGGTGGCCTTGAACCCTCCGGTGCCCCAGCCGCAGTTGACATACAGGTCTTCGACGGGGGTGAGGCCGACGACGGGCGAGGCGTCGGGGGTCACGTCCACCACGCCGCCCCAGGTCCGCAGCACGTGCGCCCGGGCGAAGACCGGGAACAGCTCCAGCGCGGCCGCCATCTGGCGCTCGATGATGTGGAACGCGCCGCGCTGGCGGTAGGAGTTGGCCGCGTCGATTCCCGCGCCCATGACCAGCTCGCCCTTGTGCGCCTGGCTCACGTACACGTGGACCGCGTTGGACATGACCACGGTCGGGTGCACCGGCTCCAGCAGCTCCGACACCAGGGCCTGCAGCGGGTGGCTCTGCAGCGGCAGCGACACCCCCGCGTACCCGGCGACGACCGAGGAGTGCCCGGCGGCGGCGAGCGCGACCTTCCTGGCCGCGATCGGGCCGCGGGTGGTCCGGACGCCGGTCACCCGGCCGTCGCGCACGTCGAGGCCGGTCACCTCGCAGTGCTCGATCATGTCGACCCCGAGGTCGGCCGCCGCCTTCGCGAAGCCCCACGCCACGTAGTCGTGCTTGGCGATGCCGGCCCGGGGCTGGTAGGTGCCGCCGAGCACCGGGTAGCGCACGTCCGGGGAGATGTCGACGATCGGGCAGACCTCCTTGACCTGCTCCGGCGTCAGCCACTCGGCGTCCACGCCGTTGAGCCGGTTGGCGTTGACCCGGCGCACGCTGTCACGCACGTCCTGCAGGCTGTGCGCCAGGTTGAGGACGCCGCGCTGGCTGAACAGCAGCGGGTAGCCGAGGTCCTCCTCCAGCTCCTCCCACAGCTTCAGCGCGTGCTCGTAGATGCCCGCGCTCTCGTCCCACAGGTAGTTCGACCGGATGATCGTGGTGTTGCGGGCCATGTTCCCGCCCGCGAGCCAGCCGCGCTCCAGCACCGCGACGTCGGTGATCCCGTGGTTCTTGGCCAGGTAGTAGGCCGTGGCCAGGCCGTGGCCGCCGCCGCCGACGATCACCACGTCGTACGCGCGCTTCGGCTCGGCCGAGCGCCACAGCCGGTCGGGGTGGTCGGGCAGGTCGGCGCCCGGCGTCCTGTGCCCCCGAGTGCCGGGGCTCATCGGGCCTCCCCGATACCCGGGTAGAGGGGGTGCTTGGCGGCGAGGGCCTCGACTCGGGCGCGCAGCGCCGTCAGGTCCGCGCCGGGACGCAGCGCCTGGGCGATCACGTCGGAGACCTCCTCGAACTCGGGGCGGGCGAAGCCGCGGGTGGCCAGGGCCGGGGTGCCGATCCGCAGCCCCGAGGTGACCATCGGGGGCCGGGGGTCGAACGGCACCGCGTTGCGGTTGACCGTGATCCCGGCCTCGTGGAGCCGGTCCTCGGCCTGACGGCCGTCCAGCTCGGATTCGCGCAGGTCCACCAGCACCAGGTGGACGTCCGTGCCGCCGGACAGCACCCGTACGCCCGCCTCGGCGGCGTCGGGGGCGAGCAGCCGGTCGGCGAGGGTCCGCGCGCCCTCCAGCGTGCGGCGCTGCCGGTCGCGGAACCACTCGCCCGCCGCGATCTTGAACGCGACGGCCTTGGCCGCGATGACGTGCTCCAGCGGGCCGCCCTGCTGACCCGGGAACACCGATGAGTTGATCTTCTTGGCCAGGTCCTCGGTGGACATGATCACGCCGCCCCTGGGCCCGCCGAGCGTCTTGTGGGTGGTCGTGGTGACGACGTGCGCGTGCGGGACGGGCGACGGGTGCAGCCCCGCCGCGACCAGCCCGGCGAAGTGCGCCATGTCGACCATCAGGTAGGCCCCGACCTCGTCGGCGATGCGCCGGAAGGCGGCGAAGTCGAGGTGGCGGGGGTAGGCCGACCAGCCCGCGATGATCAGCTTGGGCCGGTGCTCGCGGGCGAGCCGCTCGACCTCCTCCATGTCCACGAGGCTGTCGCTCTCACGGACGTGGTAGGCCACGACGTTGTAGAGCCGGCCGGAGAAGTTGATCCGCATGCCGTGGGTGAGGTGGCCGCCGTGCGCGAGGTCGAGGCCGAGGATCGTGTCGCCCGGCTCCAGCAGCGCGGACATGGCCGCCGCGTTGGCCTGCGCTCCCGAGTGGGGCTGCACGTTGGCGGCCTCCGCGCCGAACAGCGCCTTGACCCGGTCGATCGCCAGCCGCTCGATCACGTCGACGTGTTCGCAGCCGCCGTAGTAGCGCCTGCCCGGGTAGCCCTCGGCGTACTTGTTCGTCAGCACCGACCCCTGGGCCTGCATGACGGAGACGGGCGCGAAGTTCTCCGACGCGATCATCTCCAGCGTGGACCGCTGGCGTTCCGTCTCCGCACCGATCGCCGCCGCGACCTCCGGGTCGGCCTCGGCGAGCGGCGCGTTCAGCACCGATTCGTGCACTTCTTCAGTCCTTTCGGGTGCCACTAGCTGCGCAGCCGTTCCATGGCGGGGTCGAACAGGGGCTCCTCGGCGACCACGGCGGTCACCCGCCGGTCGAAGTAGCCGATCTCCAGCCTCCGTCCCGGGGTCGCGAGCTCGGCGGGCAGCCAGGCGTAGGCGATGCCCTTGCCGATCGTGTAGCCGAAGGCCGCGCTGGTGACGTAGCCGACGCTCGTGCCGCCGTCGTAGACCGGCTCCCTGCCCATGACCACCTGCGTGGGGTCGTCGACGGTCAGGCAGGTGAGGCGGCGGCGCACGTTCTCCTTGCGCCGCTCCAGCGCCTCGCGGCCGATGAAGTCGCCCTTGTCCATCTTCACCGCGAACCCGAGCCCGGCCTCGTACGGGTCGTGCTCGAAGGTCATGTCGGTGCCGAAGGACCGGTAGCCCTTCTCCAGCCGCAGGCTCGCGAAGGCGCCGCGCCCACCGGCGAGGATGCCGTGCCGCTGCCCGGCCTCCCAGAGCGTGTCCCACAGCTTGGCGCCCAGGTCGGCGGTGGTGTAGAGCTCCCAGCCCAGCTCGCCGATGTACGACAGCCGCAGCGCGGTGACCGGCACGGTGCCGATGTACGCCTTCTTCGCCCGGAAGTAGCGGAAGCCCTGGTTGGAGAAGTCGGCGTCGGTCAGCGGCTGGACGAGGTCGCGGGCGCGAGGGCCCCAGACGCCGAGGCAGCAGGTGCCTGCCGTGATGTCGCGGACCATGACCGAGCCGTCCGCGGGCAGGTGGCGGTGGAACCAGTCGAGGTCGAGGTTGCCGTTGGCGCCGACCTGGAACACGTCGCGGCCCAGCCGGGCGACGGTCACGTCGCTGCGGATGCCGCCGTCGGTGTCGAGCAGCAGGCAGTAGGTCACCGAGCCGACCGACTTGTCCATCTGGCCGGTCGTCAGCCGCTGGAGGAAGGCGAGGGCGCCGGGACCGGCGACCTCCAGCCGCTTCAGCGCCGTCATGTCGTACAGCGCGACGGACTCGCGGGACGCCTGGGCCTCCGCGCCGACGATCGGCGACCAGTAGCGCGCCGCCCAGTCGTTGGGCGTGGGGATGTCGCGGCCCTCCAGCAGGCGGGCGTTGGCGCCGTACCACTGCGGCCGCTCGTAGCCGACGGCCTCCAGGAAGAAGGCGTCCAGCTCGCGCTGCCGGGTGTGGAAGGGGCTGAGGCGCACCGGCCGCGGCTCCTCCATCGGCTGGAGCGGGTGGATGATGTCGTAGACCTCGACGAAGTTCCGGCAGTCGCGGGCCAGCACATACTCGGGCGCGAGCTGGTGCGGCTCGAACCGGTTGACGTCGCACTCGTGCAGGTCGAACGACGAGCAGTGACCGTCGACCAGCCACTCGGCCATCGCCTTGCCGACGCCCGCGGAGTGGGTCACCCAGACCGCCTCGGCCACCCAGAAGCCCTTCACCTCGGGGGACTCGCCCATCAGCGGCATGTGGTCCTGGGTGAAGGAGAACAGTCCGTTGATGCCCTCGTCGAGCTTGGCCGCGCGGGTGCCGGGCAGCAGCCGCTGCGTCTCGGTCCAGGCGTCCTCGAAGTCCTCGGGGGTGAACGTGAGGACCGACGGCATGACCTCGGCCTCGTCGACCGACAGCAGCTCCTCGGGGCGGATCGGCATCGGCCGGTGGCCGTAGTAGCCGATGCCGATGCCGTCGAACCGCTGGCGGTAGTAGAGGTCGGCGTCCTGGTGCCGCAGGATCGGCAGCGTCGCCTCCTCCTCGCGTCCGGCGAGGTCGGGCACCTGGCCGGTCCAGGCGAGCTGGTGCGCGAGCGGGGTCAGCGGCAGCGGCATGCCGACCATCCCGGCGACCTTCGGACCCCAGATGCCGGCGCAGCAGACCACGACGTCGGCGGGAATCTCACGCTGGTCGGTCACCACGCCCGCCACCCGGCCGTCCTCGGTGCGGACGTCGAGCACCTCGTGCCGCTCCAGCACCCGCACGCCACGCGACCGCGCCCGCCTCAGCTGGGCGTCGACCGCGCGTACGGCCTTGGCGAGGCCGTCGGTGGGGATGAGCAGGCCACCCAGCACGGCATCGGGGTCGACCAGGGGATGGTGCTCGGCGCACTCGGCGGGGGTGAGCAGGCGCGACTCGACGCCCCAGGACGTCGCCCAGCCGTGCCGCCGGTGCAGCTCGGCGAGCCGTTCCGGGCTGGTCGCGACCTCGAGCCCGCCGACCTGGAGGAAACAGGGCTCGCCGTCGAGGTCGAGGGAGCAGAGCTTCTCGACGGTGTAGCGCGCCATCTCGGTCATCGTCTTCGATCCGTTGATCTGGAAGACCAGTCCCGGGGCGTGTGAGGAGGAGCCCCCGGTCGCGGGCACCGGGCCCTGGTCGACCACGGTGACGTCCGTCCAGCCCCGGGCCGACAGTTCGTCGGCGAGCGCAGCACCGACGACGCCTGCTCCGATGATGACGACGCGCGGGCCCGTCATACCCACCTCCGTTGCTGCATATATTGTTGCGCAATTCGCAACGTTATGCGTTTAACGCAACAAGCGTGACGCGTCATATTGCGGGTGTCAAGCATCAAAAACAGGACAAAACCACGCCCTTGCCGGGAGCGTAGTGGCGCGGACCCGGCGCGGTATCCGAGCGTCAGCCGACCTGCTGCTCCTCGATGCTCCAGCGAATCCCGCGCCGGGCGAGATATTCAAGGAAGTCCAGGGAGTCGAACGCCTGGGCGGGGGCGAGGAGCTGGGCCGGCAGGCACGCCTGTCCCGCGCCGCCTTCGCCCGCCGCTTCACCCAGCTGGTCGGGCGGCCACCGCTGACTTACCTGACCTGGTGGCGTCTGATGGCTTTCCCGCCTTTTTTACGCTTCCGACCCAAACCATCCCATTCGGGCAGATACCTCTCGGGCTGTCGCCATGATCTGCTCGGCTACCGCGGCGATCGCCGTTTCGGGCATCCGGAAGGTCGGGCCGGACGCGCTGAGCGAGGCGATGACGGAGCCGTCCGCGCCGAGGACGGGCGCCGCGACCGCGCTCAGGCCGTCCTCCAGTTCATCCACCGCCGTCGCGTACCCGCGAAGGCGCACCTCGGCGAGTTCCGCGCGCAGCCGGCCGGGATCGGTGACGGTCCGGACGGCGAGGACGGGCAGCCCGGCCGCGATCACCTCCTCGCACAGCGCGGCGGGCGCGTGCGCGAGCAGCACCTTGCCGTTCGACGTGGCGTGCAGGGGGATCCGCCGGCCCACCCAGTGATGGAGCTGGAGTGCCGACGGCCCGGCGACCTGGTCGACGTACAGGGCCTCCCGATCGGCGAGGACGGCCACGTTGACGGTCTCCCCCACCGCGCGGGCGAGCGCCGGCGTGACGGCGCGGCTCTCACGCACCAGGTCGAGCCGCGCGCTGGTCGCCCCGGCGAGCCTGACCACGCCCACACCGAGCCGATATCTGCCGCGGTCGCTGTCCTGCTCGACCAGATCGTGGCTCTCCAGCGTCGCCACCAGGCGGAACGCGGTGGACCTGTGCACGCCGAGGCTGGCCGCCAGCTCGCTGACGCCGAGCTCGCCGTCCCGGGCGAGCAACTTCAGGATGGTGAGCGCGCGGTCGACGGACTGTACGGCCGCCCCGTCACCCGAGCCGTTGCTCATGGCACAACTCTACGCGGATTACGCATCATGCTCTTGACCTGCCCCACCCGACGGGTCACTCTGTTGCGTATAGGTCACCATGTTGCGCATGACGCACTCAGGAGGCTCCATGTCCGCTCGCCCGGGTCGCGAGTTCGTCCTCACGTTCTCCTGCGTCGACCGGCCGGGGATCGTCTACGCGGTGAGCGGCTTCCTCGTCCAGCACGCGGGCGACATCCTGCAGAGCCAGGAGTTCAACGACCGGACGAACGGCCACTTCTTCATGCGGGTCCACTTCGCGGTGCCCGAGGGCCGCGGCGACATCGAGGAGCTGCGCCGCGGCTTCTCCTACGTCGGCGACTCCTTCCACATGACCTGGCAGCTCAAGGACGCCGTGACGCCGACGAGGACCCTCGTGCTCGTGTCGAAGTTCGGCCACTGCGTGAACGACCTGCTCTACCGCCAGCGGGTCGGCGCGCTGAACGTCGAGATCCCCGCGATCGTCTCCAACCACCGGGACCTCGAACCGCTGGCCGAGTTCTACGGCGTGCCGTTCCACCACGTGCCCGTCACGTCGGGCACCAAGCCCGAGGCCGAGCAGCGCATCCTTGAGCTGGCCGAGGAGCTCGACACCGATCTGGTCGTGCTCGCCCGCTACATGCAGATACTGAGCGACGACATGTGCAAGCGCCTGGAGGGCCGGGCGATCAACATCCACCACTCGTTCCTGCCGGGGTTCAAGGGCGCCAAGCCGTACCACCAGGCGCACGAGCGCGGCGTCAAGCTGATCGGCGCGACCGCGCACTACGTCACCGCCGACCTCGACGAGGGGCCGATCATCGAGCAGGACGTGGCGCGCGTGGACCACTCGCTCGACCCGGGCGAACTCGTCACCGTGGGCCGCGACGTGGAGGCGCAGGTGCTGGCCAGGGCCGTGCGCTGGCACAGCGAGAACCGCGTGCTCCTCAACGGCGACCGCACCGTCGTCTTCCGCTAGACCTCTTTTCACCGGCCCCGGCATGGTCTTGCCGGGGCGTCTTGGCTTTCCGCCTGACCGGTGAGTCGCCAAACCTCAATGCGGCCCAAAATGACAATTCAGATGGAAGGGGGCGCATGATCACTGTAAGTTCATACCCCACATGTCGTCCCTATACAGGAACAGATAATGACGGAAACCCCCCAGCAGCCCTCGACATACGGCCAGAAGGCCGCAGGCGCGGGCAAGGTCTTCGGTAAGCGCCTCGTCGCCTATGCCGTCGGCGCCGCCGTTCTCGCCGGTGGCGGCTTCGCGTACAAGCAGCTGACCGGAGCTCCCGAGATCGCCAAGGCCGGCGACTGCATGTCCGGCGCCACGGCCGACGAGCTCAAGGTCGTCTCGTGCACCGACCCGGCCGCCACACTCACTGTCGAAGGCCGCATCGAGGGCAAGACGGAGCAGGAGTGGGACGCGGACAAGGACGGGAAGATCTGCGCGGCCTACTCGAAGGCGGACCAGACTTTCTGGGAAGGCGAGGAGGGCAAGGCGGGCTATGTGCTCTGCCTGGCGCCCAAGAACTGAATACGCCTCCCTGCCTGAATTGAAGGCCGGAGCACTCGGGACGAACCCGGTATAGCAGGACCGGCGTCCGTTCGGCACGCTCGGCCGGGGTCTTCCCGGCCGAGCGTCCCGCACAAACCGAGACGACCCCTCAGGCCGTGCTGTGACGCGCCGCCTCAAGTGCGCCATCGAAGAGGGAAGATTCGACGCCTGACGTATCGGTAGCCGCATCGAGTTGCGTCACTCGCGACGAAAGATCTCCCTGCGGAATCCCGATGACGCCCCAGCTCAGCGTTGCGTCACGCGCTACAGTCCCGCTATGAGCAACGACGCTTCCGCCGCCAGGCCCGAGGCCAACGGCGGCGGCGTGCAGTCCGTGGACCGGGCGATCAGCATCATGGAGATCCTCGCCAGCCGTGGAGAGGCAGGGGTCACCGAGATCGCCGCCGAGATCGAGGTCCACAAGTCGACCGCGTTCCGCCTGCTGGGCGCCCTGGAGGCCCGCGGGCTCGTGGAGCAGACCGAGGACCGCGGCAAGTATCGCCTCGGCTTCGGGCTCGTCCGCCTCGCCGGCAGCGTCTCCATGCGGATGGACGTCACCCAGCAGAGCAGGCCCGTCTGCCAGCGCCTGGCGGAGGAGATCGGCGAGACGGTGAACATCGCCGTCCTGCGTTCGCACTACGCGGTCAACCTCGACCAGGTGCGCGGCCCCTCCGCCGTCACCGCCTACAACTGGGTGGGTCAGCTCACGCCCCTGCACGCGACGTCGAGCGGCAAGGTCCTGCTGGCGTACGTGGACCGGCAGCGCCGCGACGACCTGCTGCGCGTCTCCGGCCTCCAGCGCTACACCCCGAACACGGTGACCTCGGTGGAGGACCTGGAGCGCGAGCTTGCGGAGGTGCGCGAGCGCGGCTACGCACTGACTCGCGAGGAGCTGGAGGTGGGCCTGAACGCGCTCGCCGCCCCCGTCCGCTCCTTCGGCGGAGAGGTCGTGGCGGCGGTCAGCGCGTCAGGGCCCGCCTACAGGTTCAGCGAGAGTCGCATGCGCGAGCTGGCCCCCGTCCTCGTCAAGGGAGCCGAGGAGATCAGTCACCGCCTCGGCGGATAGCCGTCGCCTCGGCGGCGCGGCGCAGCCGTACGACGACGCTCTTGGACGTGGGCGTGTTCGACGTCTCCGCCACCGAGTCCAGGGGCACAAGCACGTTGGTCTCCGGGAAGTAGGCCGCGCAGCAGCCTCGCGCCGTCGGATAGGCGACGGCCCGGAACCCCTCGGCCACGCGCTCGCCGTCCGGCCACTCGCTGATGAGGTCGAGCATGTCGCCGTCGGCGAGACCGCGCTCGGCCAGGTCGTCGGGGTGGACGAACACCACCCGCCGCCCGTTGGCGATGCCGCGGTAGCGGTCGTTCAGCCCGTAGATCGTGGTGTTGTACTGGTCGTGGCTGCGCACGGTCTGCAGCAGGAGGCGGCCCGGGGGCACGCGCAGCACCTCCAGCGGGTTGACCGTGAAGTTCGCCTTCCCCGTGGCCGTGGGGAAGCGGCGCTCGTCGCGCGGCGCGTTCGGCAGCAGGAAACCGCCCGGCCTGCGCACCCTCGCGTTGAAGTCGTCGAACCCGGGCACCACCCGCTCGATGCGCTCCCTGATCGCGTCGTACCCGCCCTCGAACTCGGCCCACGGCACGTGCGGGTCGTCGCCGAGCAGCTCACGGGCCAGCCGGCACACGATGGCCACCTCGGACAGCAGCGCGTCCGACGCCGGGCGCAGCCGCCCGCGCGAGGCGTGCACCGCGCCCATCGAGTCCTCGACCGTGACGAACTGCTCGCCGCCGGCCTGGACGTCCCGCTCGGTGCGGCCGAGCGTGGGCAGGATGAGCGCCTGCTCGCCGCACACGGCGTGCGACCGGTTCAGCTTGGTCGACACCTGCACGGTGAGCCGGCAGCGCCGCAGGGCCGCCTCCGTCGCGGCGGTGTCCGGCGTCGCGGAGACGAAGTTGCCGCCCATGGCGAAGAACACCCTGGCGTCCCCGTCGCGCATGGCGCGGATGGCCTCCACGGTGTCGTGGCCGTGCTCGCGCGGCGGCGGGAAGCCGAACTCCTTCTCCAACGCATCGAGGAACTCCGGTTTGGGCTTCTCGTAGATGCCCATCGTCCGGTCGCCCTGCACGTTGGAGTGCCCGCGTACGGGACACACGCCCGCGCCGGGCCGTCCCACGTTGCCGCGCAGCAGCAGGAAGTTGACGATCTCCCTGATCGTCGGGACCGACTTGCGGTGCTGGGTGAGGCCCATCGCCCAGCAGACCACGACCGAGCGGGCGGCCAGCACGTCGCGGGCCGTCTCCTCGATCTCGGCGCGGGTCAGCCCGGTCGCCTCCAGCACCTCGGCCCAATCGAGCCCGCGTACGTGCCTGTCCCAGGCGTCGAACCCGTGCGTGTGCGCCTCGACGAACTCGCGGTCCACCACCGTGCCGGGCGCGGCGTCCTCGGCCTCCAGCAGGAGCAGCGACAGCGCCTGGAACAGCGCCAGGTCGCCGCCGAGGCGGATCTGCAGGAACCGGTCGGACAGCGCCGTGCCGCCGCCCACGACTCCGGACAGCCGCTGCGGGTTGCGGAAGCGCATCAGCCCCGCCTCCGGCAGCGGGTTGACCGCCACGATCCGGGCGCCGTTCCGTTTGGCCCGCTCCAGCGCGGTGAGCATGCGCGGGTGGTTGGTGCCGGGGTTCTGGCCGACCACGAAGACGAGGTCGGCCCGGTGCAGGTCCTCCAGCAGCACCGTCCCCTTGCCGATGCCGAGCGTCTCGGTCAGCGCCGAGCCGCTCGACTCGTGGCACATGTTGGAGCAGTCGGGCAGGTTGTTGGTGCCGAAACGGCGGACGAGAAGCTGGTAGGCGAAGGCGGCCTCGTTGGAGGTGCGGCCGGAGGTGTAGAAGACGGCCTGACCGGAGTGGTCGAGCGCGCGCAGTTCGCGCGCGACGACGCCGAAGGCGTCCTCCCACGAGATCGGCTCGTAGTGGTCCGAGCCCGCCGGCTTGTACATCGGCTCGGTGAGCCGGCCCTGCTGGCCCAGCCAGTAGTCGCTGCGCCGGGCCAGCTCGTCCACCGGATGCTCGGCGAAGAAGTCGCGGGTGACCCTGCGGACCGTCGCCTCCTCGGCCACCGCCTTCGCGCCGTTCTCGCAGAACTCGGCGGGACTGCGGTGGCCGTCGCCCTCGGGCCAGGCGCATCCCGGGCAGTCGAAGCCGGACTTCTGGTTGACCCGCAGCAGGGTCAGCACCGTCCGCCCCGCGCCCATCTGCCGGTATGCCGTGCCGAGCGCGTGGCCGACCGCCGGGACCCCGCCCGCCCAGGTCTTGGGTGAGCCGATCTCCAGACGTTCGTCTCCGACGTCCTCCCGAGGCGCCTCATGTGTCACGCCGCATCTCCTCCGAACTCACTCGCCGAGCTTGCCACGGACCCAATCATGGAACATGCCGATGTGGTGCTCGCTCGGCACCAGCACGCCGCCCTTGGCGTACGTGCGCGAGCTCATCGAGGGCTGGGTCCGCTCGCAGGCGTCGAAGTCCTGCTCGTTGACCCGGTGGAACAGCTCCACCGATCGGCTGATGTCCTTGCCCGAGGCCACGACCTCCGGCAGGTAGAGCCAGTCGCACTCCACCACCGTGCGGTCGACCGCCAGCGGGAACATCCGGTGGATGATCACATGGTCGGGCACCATGTTGACGAACACCTGCGGCTTGATCGTGATCGCGTAGTAGCGCCGGTCCTGATCCTCGCTGATGGTCGGGATGCGGTCGAGCCCCTCGGAGCCGTCGACCGTGAACCCCTGGATGTCCTCGCCGAACAGCGCGCCGTGGCCGACGTAGTACTGCGCCGCGTAGCCGTCGGCGAACTCCGGCAGCACCTCGGTCAGCTCGGGGTGGATGGTCGCGCAGTGGTAGCACTCCATGAAGTTCTCGACGATGAGCTTCCAGTTCGCCTTCACGTCGTACACGATCCGGCGGCCGAGCGCCAGGTTGGCGACGTCGTAGTTGTCGAGGGAGGCCACGTCGCCGAGACGCGTGCGCACCTCGCCGAGCACGGTGTCCTCGAACGAGGGCGGCTCGTCGGCCAGGCACACCCACACGTAGCCGAGCCACTCCCGCACCGCCACGTTGACGAGGCCGTATTCGACCCGGTCGAGGTCGGGCATCTTGGTGAGGTTGGGGGCGGCGATGAGCTTGCCCTCCAGGTCGTACGTCCAGGCGTGGTACGGGCACTGGAAGGCCCGCTTGACCTCGCCGGAGTCCTCCGTGCAGATCCGGGCGCCGCGGTGGCGGCAGACGTTGTAGAACGCGCGGATCGAGTTGTCCCGCGCCCGCGTGATCAGGATGCTCTCCGTGCCGACCTGGACGGTCCTGAACGCCCCGGGCTTGGGCAGGTCGGCGGCCCGGACCGTGCAGAACCACATCGACTCGAAGACGCGCTTCTGCTCCAACGCGAAGACCTGGGGATCGGTGTAGTGCTCGCCCGGCAGCGTGGCCATCAGGCTGGGGGGCAGGCTCGTGGTGCTCACTTGGGCTCCTGGTGGTCGTGCACAGTGATCGTGCGTAGCGCGTCGCGGATCTGAGATGGTCAGGGGAAGCCGGTCACGCCGGAGAGCCGGCCGGTGTCGAGAGCAATCAGAGCACCACGACGGAGCGCAGCACCTCGCCGCGGTGCATCTTGTCGAAGGCCGCCTCGACGTCCTCGAGCGCGATCGTCTCGGTGACGAACGCGTCCAGGTCGAGCCTGCCCTGCTGGTAGAGAGACACGAGCATGGGGAAGTCGCGGCTGGGCAGGCAGTCGCCGTACCAGGAGGACTTGAGCGCGCCGCCGCGGCCGAAGACGTCGAGCAGCGGCAGTTCCAGCGTCATCTCCGGCGTCGGCACGCCGACGAGCACGACGGTCCCGGCCAGGTCGCGGGCGTAGAAGGCCTGCTTGTACGTCTCGGGACGCCCGACCGCCTCGATCACGACGTCGGCGCCGAACCCGCCGGTCAGCTCGCGGACGGCCTCCACCGCGTCGGTCTCGCGGGAGTTCACGGTGTGCGTGGCGCCGAAGCGGCGGGCCCATTCGAGCTTGGTGTCGTCCACGTCCACCGCGATGATCGTGGTCGCGCCGGCCAGATGCGCGCCCGCGACGGCCGCGTCGCCGACGCCGCCGCAGCCGATGACGGCGACCGAGTCGCCGCGGGTCACCCCGCCGGTGTTGATGGCCGCGCCGAGCCCCGCCATGATCCCGCAACCGAGCAGGCCGACCGCGACCGGCGACGCGCTCGGGTCGACCTTGGTGCACTGGCCGGCCGCGACGAGCGTCTTGTCGGCGAACGCGCCGATCCCGAGCGCCGGGGACAGCGGGGTGCCGTCGGCCAGCGTCATCTTCTGGGTGGCGTTGTGGGTGGCGAAGCAGTACTGCGGGCGTCCGCGCAGGCAGGCGCGGCAGGCGCCGCAGACCGCGCGCCAGTTGAGGATCACGAAGTCGCCGGGGGCGACGTCGGTCACCCCCTCGCCGACGGCCTCGACCACTCCGGCCGCCTCGTGCCCGAGGAGGAACGGGAAGTCGTCGTTGATGCCGCCCTCGCGGTAGTGCAGGTCGGTGTGGCACACCCCGCAGGCCTGCACGGCCACGAGCGCCTCACCCGGGCCCGGGTCGGGGACGACGACGGTCTCCAGGCTGACCGGCTGTCCCTTGCCCCTCGCGACGACCCCGCGGACTTCGTGCGCCATGGTCTCTCTTTCCCTCGATCAGTCAGCGTGCGTTAGTTGTGCAAGACGAAACACATAGCACTATGCGCAACAGATTGAGGCCGTACAGGGCCAGTGTCAAGGGGCGAAGTAAGTTGTCGCCCTGCGGTCAGACGGCGCGCGGCCGGTCAACGCAGGCCCTGCTCCAGTTGGGTGACGACCGGGGCGATCAGGTCGTTCAGCTCGCGTACGAGGACCACGAGCGCGCGGTGCGCCGTCTCCGCCAGGTCGTGCGCGGGCCCGTCCGGCGCGGCGGGCAGGTCGTCCAGCGGCACCGGGGCGTCCACGACCAGGGTCGGACGCAGATAGGGAACTTTCGCGAGGTCCTGCTCGGCTGGCTCGACGAACTGGCCGAAGATCTCCGGCCAGTCCCGCCAGCCGCGGTCGCGCCACCAGTCACGCGACACCGTCAGCGCGGCCGGCGGCGGAGAGACGATCGTGACGTGCGCCGTCAGCGACCCGTCCCAGGTGTTGCGCTCGCAGGAGGCGGACAGGATCCGCCGGTGCCAGCGCACGAACCCCGGCGAGGTCAGGGGTGGGGTGGCGATCCGCCAGGCCGCGCACGCGAACGCGACCGGGGCGATGTCACCCCACACCCCCTCGAACTCGCCGATGTTCTCCCACACCCGCTCGGAGTAGTGGCTGACGCCGCTGTAGCGGACGCGCTCCCGGTCGGATCGGCCGTCGATCCAGAACGCCTGCTGGCCGGCCATACGCCGGGATCAGCCGTTCGACGCGGTGGTGGTCGGCGCGGCGACGGCGGCAGGCGCGGTCTCGCCGGTGAAGACGAACTTCGCGGCGTCGCCTTCGCCCTCGATGTCGATCTTTACGACCTGGCCCGGCCGCAGCTCGCCGTAGAGGATCTTCTCCGACAGCGTGTCCTCCAGCTCCCGCTGGATCGTGCGCCGCAGCGGACGGGCGCCCATCACCGGGTCGTACCCGCGGTCGGCCAGCACCTGCTTGGCCGCCGGAGACACCTCCAGGCCCATGTCGCGGTCCTTGAGCCGCTCGGCCACCTGGGCGAGCATCAGGTCCACGATCTGGATGATCTCCTTGGGCGTCAGCTGGTGGAAGACCACGATGTCGTCGACGCGGTTGAGGAACTCCGGCCGGAAGTGCTGCTTGAGCTCCTCCTGCACCTTGACCTTCATCCGCTCGTAGGTGCTCTCCTCGTCGTTGGACTTCGCGAAGCCCAGCCCCACCGCCTTGGAGATGTCCCGGGTGCCGAGGTTGGTCGTCATGATGATGACGGTGTTCTTGAAGTCCACCACCCGGCCCTGGGCGTCGGTCAGCCGACCGTCCTCCAGGATCTGCAGCAGCGAGTTGAAGATGTCCGCGTGCGCCTTCTCGATCTCGTCGAACAGGACCACCGAGAACGGCTTGCGCCGCACCTTCTCGGTCAGCTGGCCGCCCTCTTCGTACCCGACGTAACCGGGCGGGGAGCCGAACAGCCGCGAGACGGTGTGCT
>NZ_VDMA02000008.1 GCF_006334915.2 Microbispora catharanthi | reverse complement strand
GCGGCGGCTACACCCGCTCGGTCGCGGTGGAGAAGTTCACCTACAACGCCGACGGCACCATCCCGACGATCAACATGACCACCACCGGGGCACCCCAGATCGGCACGCTGAACCCCTACACCCGCCAGGAGGCCGAGACCATCGCCTGGGAGTCCGGCGTCGAAACCGAGGCCTCCAACGAAGGCGGGATGAACGTCGGCTTCATCGACAACGGCGACTACATCAAGGTCAAGGGCGTCGGCTTCGGCACCGGCGCGACCTCGTTCTCCGCACGGGTCGCCTCCGGCGCCGGCGGCGGAAAGATCGAACTGCGCCGCGACAGCGCCACCGGCACCCTCATGGGCACCTGCGACGTCCCCGGCACCGGCGGCTGGCAGACCTGGACAACCGTCTCCTGCCCCGTCACCGGCGCGACCGGCACCCACGACCTGTACCTCAGGTTCACCGGCGGCAGCGGCTACCTGTTCAACCTGAACTGGTGGCAGTTCACCGGCGACGGGCCGACCACCAGCCCCTCACCCACGCCTCCGACCTCCCCCTCACCGTCTCCCTCGCCGTCTCCCTCGCCGTCTCCCTCGCCGACGGGCACTCCGCAGGCGACGAACGCGATCCGGGGCACGGGCTCGGGCCGGTGCCTGGATGTCACCGAGGCCTCACAGGCCAACGGGGCGCAGGTGCAGATCTGGGATTGCAACGGGCAGTCCAATCAGCAGTGGGCCTCCACGAGTGCGAGTGAGCTGCGCGTCTACGGCAACAAGTGCCTGGACGTGAACGGCGCGGGCACGGCGGACGGCACGGCGGTGATCATCTGGGACTGCAACGGGCAGAACAACCAGAAGTGGCGCTTCAACTCCGACGGCACCATCACCGCGGTCGGGGCGAACAAGTGCCTGGACGTGTCGAACTACGGCACCGCCAACGGCAGCAAGGTGCACATCTGGACCTGCCACGGCGGCACCAACCAGCAATGGACCCGCATCTGACGCTGTCCCCAGTCACCCTGGCTGCCAGAGGATCGACCAGATCAGGGGCGGCGCGCTGAGCGCCGTCCCTGACGTGCGGGCGACAGCACAACCCTGAAGGATGAGCGGCGAACCCACGGAACCCGAGCGAGCGCCGGGCGCCGCGCGACGAGCGGGTTCGCCGCCTTCGCCGTCTCGGACCGGCCCAGCCACACGTCACGCGCGTCGGCGAGCGGCTCTCTCGATGATCGCCACCCCGGTCTCGGACTCCAGCGCCGGGGTGTAGCCGGCGGCGCGCAGCCGGGTCAGCGTCTCCTCCTCGCCCACCGCACTGATCAGCACGGTCGGGGCGATCTTGCGCAGGCCCAGCGTGCGCAGCGCCTGAGAGCGGGCGAGTTCCTCGACGAGCGCTTCGTCGTCGGAACGGAGGCAGCACCCGGAGCGCACCACCCGGACGCGCCCGTGCGTACGGGCGGTGTCCTTGATCAGATATTCCAGCGGTTGCGGCAGGGGTGCCTCGGCCACCTCGGTGAGCCGAGCGAGAAGGGCGCCGGCCTCGTGCCCCCGATCGAAGGCCCGGCGCACGGTCGAACCGGAGAAGCGCCAGACCACGGCGTGCCCCTCCGACTCGCGGTCGGCGACGTCGTCGAGCAGTTCGGCGAGCTCCGGGCCGGGCATCCCGCGGACCACGGCCGTCAGGTCGGCCTGGAAGAAGGCGCTGGCCTGCGCGGGCGGGAGCATGACCGCCAGGGCAGCGGTCAGCGCGGGCTCCGGCGACGTCCACGCCTCACCGCTCAGCAACAGATCGCGTACGACACGGCCGACGCCGGTGAGGGCGCCCCCGGCGACCAGGCCGAGCGACTCGGCCTCACGCACGACGGCGCCGACCAGATCGTCGCCCGCCCCCGACTCGGCGAAGTGGTGCGGGCGGTGCCAGGCCGCCCGTTCCGTCACGTACGGCAGGCCGTCGGCGGAGACGCCCTTGCCCGGAGGAAGCGCGGCGAGCGCCTCGAGGACGGCGATCCTGATGCCGACCGCGTTCGGATCGTCGGGCTCGGTGAGGGCGACCGGCGTCCCGGCCTCCTCCGGCCAGAACGTGTAGACGGCCGGTATGGTCGCCCAGGTGGCGATGATCGTCACCAGCCGCTCGACGGGAGACCGCTTCAGCCAGTCGTCGTACTCCGTCTTGGGCAGCAGGCTCACGACCGGCTCAGGCAGCCTGCCGCGATGGCCCTTCGGCCGCTGCACCGGCTCGGCATGCAGGCCGAGCAGTCCGGCCTGCGTGGCCAGGTCGAGCCAGAGCCGGGTGACGTCATCGGCCACACCGGCCGCCTTGGCGATCCGCTTGGTGTCGCGGACCGCCAGACCGCCGGCCTTGCGCAGGAGGGGAGGCTGGTCGGCGCACGCGGCGAGCACGCGCTCGATCTGGGACAGCGCGGCGGTGGCGGCCGCCTGGGCGCAACCGTCGGCCCCGGCGGCGTCGGGCAGGCCGGCCGGGGGCCGTGGCGGCTCCGGGGCGAACGGAACGCGCAGCTCGCCGAGGGCGGCCACGGCGACCTCGATCGGCACCTCCGCCGTGTCGTACGGCCCGGCGGGCAGGAGGAGACCGCGCGCGGCCAGCCAGTCGGTGTTCGGGTCGCCGGAACCTCCGGGCCGGAAGGCGTACTTCGGCGCCTGCTGGTAACCGAAGCCGCCGCGCGCCTGATAGGCGTGGGTGAGCACCTGCGATCCGTGCCCGATGATGTCGAGCAGCCACTCCCGGGCGTCCGCGGGGGCCTGTCCGAGCAGGGCCCGCACCCGCTCCTGGTCGGTGAGCAGGCCGAGCACGTTCCGCTCCGCGCCCTCCCGCGCCCTGGCCTTCGAGAATCCCAGGGACTCGGCGATCGCGTGGACCTCCGGAGCGTTGAAGTGGAGCCTGATGAGCTCGGCCGCCGGGCGGCCCAATCCCGCTGCCTCGGCTAGGTGCGCGTGGAGGCCTGTGGACACGATCACCTGGTCGTCATGCGGCGGAAGCACCAACGCCGTGTCGGCGAGCGCGTCCAGAGTGGCGGCGGCGCGCGCACGCAGGGCCGGATCGCTCCCGGCCAGCAGGTCGAGCACGTCGGCGCGGGGCACTGCCCTTGTGGCCGGGTCCGCGTCATGCCAGAGGTTGAGCAGCGGCCCGTGCCGCTGCGCCGCCAGCCACGCGACGGCCGACAGCGCCTGGTGCTGAGGAAGGGTGCAGAACCGCGCGAGCGAGAGCGCCGCACGCGGCTGGAGCAGCAGCCGGGCGAGGTCCTGCGGGGTGATGTCGTCATCGGAGGTGAACCCGACCCGGGCGAGGATCAGCCGCCGGGCCTCTGGCGACTTCGTCTTCAGCCATGTCGCCAGGCGGCGCCGGGTGCTCACCACCGCAGCGTATTACGCCGCGTCCGGTGGCCAGAGCTGTCGCCGGTTCACGGCCCCGATGCGAGCCGCCGGGTGGAGTCGCTTCTCCGCGACATGGACTGCCGGACCCGCAAGCTCCGGCAGGCGATACGATCCCTGCGCGCCGAGGCCCTCGGCGCGCAGGGTTTCCCGTGCGGGCGTGGCGGCGCACCCCCGCCGCGTCATGGCCCGGTGAGATAGCGCTGGACCGTGGGACTCAGCCAGGCGACGAGCTCTTCCTCCGTTGCCGCCACCATCGGCGGGAATTTCAGGATGTAGCGGGACAGGGCCAGGCCCAGGAGTTGCGAGGCGACCAGGGAAGCCCGCAGGGGAGCGCGCTCCGGATCGCCGGTCAGGTCGATCACGAGCGGCATGACCTGGCCGCCGAAAATCGTCCGCATGCGTTCGGCGGCGGCCTCGTTCGTCACGCCGGTGCGGAGCAGGACCTGCAGCCCTTCGTCGGCCTCCCACGTGCGCAGGAAGTGGCGGACCAGGCCTGCGCCGGCCTGCTCCGGCGCCAAGTCGGGCAGTTCCAGGTCGAATTCGGCCGCGGCGGCGAACAGCTTCTCCTTGGTGCCGAAGTAGCGCATGACCATGGCCGGGTCGATCCGTGCGTCGGCGGCGATGGCCCTGATGGTGGCCTTGTCGTAGCCGTCGGCGGCGAAGCGTTCGCGGGCCGCGGCCAGGATCACGGCCTTGGTCTCGACCGAGGATCTCCTCATGTCAACGATTGTAGGCCAACAGGTGTTGACTATCCACTCGCGACGGGCTTACGTTCATGCCAACAGCCGTTGACCAAGGAGGCGCCATGAACGCCGAAGTGCTCATCATCGGAGCCGGGCCCGCCGGGCTCACCGCCGCGATCGTCCTGGCGCAGCACGGCCGGCAGGTCATGATCGTGGACGAGCAGGCGGAGGGCGCCAACACCTCTCGCGCCGCCGTCGTGCACGCACGCACCCTGGAGGTCCTGGAGCCGTACGGCGTGGCGGACCGGCTGGCCGCGCAGGGCATCCACACTCCGGTCTTCACCATCCGCGACCGCGACAAGGTGCTGATGCCGGTGCCCTTCGGCGGCCTGCCCACCGCCTACCCCTACACCCTGATGCTCTCCCAGGCCGACACGGAGGCCCACCTGCTGGCCCGTTTGGAGGAGCTCGGCGGCAAGGTGATCAGGCCCGCCCGGGTGAGCCGCGTCGAGCACGACGCCGACGGCGTCACCGCCGCTCTGGACGACGGGCAGCAGATCCGGGCCGCCTACCTGATCGGCGCCGACGGCCTGAACAGCACCGTCCGCCAGAGCGCCGGGATCGGCTTCACCGGCGGCACCTACGCCGAGTCGTTCGTCCTGACCGACGTCCGCCTGTCCGGCGGGGTGCCGCGGAACGAGGTCATCCTGTACTTCTCACCCGCCGGACTGGTCGTCGTCGCCCCGCTGCCCGGCGGCCTGCACCGCATCGTCGCCACCGTGGACGAGGCCCCCAAAGAACCCGGCATTACCTTCGTGCAGCACCTGCTCGACACCCGCGGCCCCGAGGCCGAGCCCGCGCGGGTGCAGGAGCTGATCTGGAGCTCGCGCTTCCGGATCCACCACCGCATCGCCGACACCTACCGCCAGGGCCGCCTCCTGCTGGCCGGCGACGCCGCCCACGTGCACTCGCCCGCCGGCGGCCAGGGCATGAACCTGGGCATCGACGACGCCGTACACCTGGGCGAGGCGCTGGCCCGGGTGCTCGACGGCGAACCGGACAGCCTGCTCGACTCCTACGCTGCCACCCGCCGCGCGCAGGCCGAGCAGGTGGTCGCCCTCGCCGGGCGGCTCACCAAGCTGGCCACCGCCGCCGCCGGCCGCCGCGTGCTGCGCAACCTCATCCTCGCCCTGGCCGGCCACATCCCCGCCGTCCGCACCCGGCTGGCCTGGCAGTTGTCCGGCCTGAACAGACGGCACGCCGTGTGAACGCCCACCCCACCGGAAGGGACGCCTCGTGAAGCTCGTCAACGATCGGCAGGCCGTCAAGGCCCGCCTTCTCGACCCGAACGACCGCGGCTACCTGCTGTTCGCGCCGCCCGCGGCGTCGCCTCCGCCCGCTACTCCTCGGGATCGCTCACGGCCACCGCCTGCGCGTCGCCGTACATCGCGTCATGCTGCTTGCGTGGGGCGCAGACGCTGGCCTTGGAGCAGGCGCAGCGGCGGCCGCCCTCGTTGAGGCGGACGATGACGGAGTCGGACGGCACGTTGTGCCCCACCACCGTGCCCGGACCCTGCGGGGTGTCCACCGCGAGGCCCGTGCGCGGCGCCGACGCCCGGAACTCCTGGTAGAGCGGGTGCTCGTACTTCAGGCAGCACATCAGCCGGCCGCAGGCGCCCGCGATCCTGAGCGGGTTGACCGGCAGGTCCTGGTCCTTGGCCATCCGCACCGAGACCGGCTCGAAGTCCTTGAGAAACGTCGCGCAGCACAGGTCGCGTCCGCAGGGGCCGATGCCACCCTGGAGCCTGGCCTCGTCACGCGGGCCGATCTGCCGCAGCTCGACCCGGGCACGCAGGTTGCGGGCCAGATCGCGCACGAGCGCCCGGAAGTCGACCCGGTGAGGCGCGGAGAAGTACACGGTGTAGACGTTGTCGGCGTCCAGGTAGTCGACGCCGACCACCTTCATCGGCAGCTCGTGCCGTTTGATCAGGCGCTTGGACACGCTGCGGGCCTCCGCCCTGCGGCGGCGGTTGGTCTCGTCACGGGCCAGGTGCTCCTCGGCCGCGACGCCCTGGCAGACGGGCAGGCCCTCGACGTCCTCGCTCACGTACTGCGGCGCCCACACGCACTCGGCGACCTCGGGCCCGGAGTCGGTCGGCACGAGGACCTTGTCGCCCACCTTGGGAGAGTGGCCGCCCGGATCGAGGTAGTAGAGCCGTCCATAGCGGGTGAAGCTCACCGCCATCATCATGCCCAAGCGCCGGCCCTCCTCGATCCGTACGGCTAACGCGTCCGAACCCACCATACGTGCCGTACGGCACCGGCAATCATCGCCTGTGGACAACCTCCGGCGGACCGGGAGACCCGGCCCGCCGGAGGACTCCGCCTACAGGCCGCCTACCAGGCCGCCGTCCGCGCGACGCCGCCGTCGTCCGTGAACAGCGTGCGATATCCGGATTCCGTCACCTGTCCCGTCTCGTCCGGCCCGACCACCAGCACGAACCGCCCGGTGCCGTCCACGTCGACACGCTCGAAGAGAGGCCGTCTTTCCTCATCGCGATAGAGGGTCTGTACGGCCTGCCCGGTGCCGACGTCGTACGCCACGACCTCGGCGACGGCCCCCGCGAGCTTGGTCACACCCTGCACCTGCGCCAGCCTGCTCCAGCCCACCGTAGCCAGGACGCGTCCTCCGTCCGGCGTGAGGGCGACGTCATGGACCCCGCCCGTCGTCGGGGCGGACGATCCCCCCAGCGTGATCGCACGCACGTCGTCGAGGCCCTCGGAGGTGCCCGTGTCGAGCACCCACACGGTGCGGGACATCGAGCACTCCCAGGCGACCCCCGTCGCCGGGCTAGCGGAGGAAGGCGTCGTGCCCGAGGCCGGATTCTCCGTCGGATTCTCCACCGTGCTGGCCGGTATCAGGCAGGTCCACCCCTTGGGCAGCGGCGGAGCGGAGGGCTCAGCCGACTCCGTCACAGGCTGCTCTCGCGGCGCGGCCCCCGCCTCCGGTTCCGCCGAAGCAGCCGGGAACGGCGCCGTCCCCGGTTCTTCCGGGGTCACGCGCGACTCCGGCAGGACGTCGCCGTCGTCCTGTGGGAGAGCCGATTCCACGGCGGCGGGGGATCCGGAGGTCGTCTCCGGCGTGGCTTCCGGCTCCGCGGCGGCTTCCGGCTTCGGGGGCGCTTCCGTCGGGACGGCCGACTCCGTGATCGCCTCCGTCGACGTGCCCCAGACCGCAGCAGCCCGGCGAAACACGAGGGTGCGCCCGTCCTCGCTCATCGAGACGTCCCGGACGGCCGACGTGTGCGCGGACGTCCAGGTGCGGCTGTCACCGGTCGCCGTATCCGTGACGACCAGAGAGGCGCCCTTACCGCCCGGAGCACAGGAAGACAGCCCGTAGGCCAGCGTGGAGCCGTCCCCGTTCACCGCGAGCGAGGTGACGGCGGTGCCCTCCGGCGGCGTGAACGGGAGCGCGCCGATGGAGGCGACCTCCCCGCTGTCGCTGAGACTGAACCGGTAGAAGCGGGACCGGCACGTGTCCTGCTCGGTCACGGCGTAGAAGAGCCGGTTGTCCCGGGTGGCCTGCACCTGGGTGAACCGCTCGCCCCCCGGTCCCGGCACCGTGGCCGTCACGTGGCCGTCGGCGACGCTCCTGACCGCCATGTCCCCGGAGCGGATCTGCACGAGAAAGGACGGCTGGGCGGCGGGGCCCGCCGTCGTGCCGGCGGCCGTGTCCATGGTCCCGCCGCCGTGGCGCGCGACGACCGCCCCGCCCGCGACCGCGACCGTCACGGCGGCCGCCGCCGCGACCGGAATCAACCAGGACCTCGTCCGCCTGGAGCCCGCAGGCGTACGGCGGGCGGGCGCGGCGGCCGGGTCGAACGGCGGGACGGCCTCGACCGTCTCCCCCACCGCGTGGGCGGCGTCCTGCAACCGGCGGATGACGTCGTCGTTCATCGGGTCTCTCCCAGGAGGCGGCCGAGCGCGTCGAGCGCCCGGGAGGTGGTGGACTTCACGGTGCCCCGGCTGATCTTCATGACCCGGGCCGTCTCCTCTTCGGACAGCTCGGCGTAGTAGCGCAGGACCAGGGCCTCCCGCTGGCGCGGGGGCAGGCGGTGGAGGGCCTCCATGACCTCCCGCCGCTCCGCGCCGAGGATCGCGGCCGACTCGGCCGACCAGACGGGCGGGTCGTACGTGCCGGCGAACCAGGACGGCAGCCGCCGCCTGCGCAGCACGGAGCGGGCGTTGTTCAGCACCGCGGCACGCACGTAGACGAGCGCCTTGTCCCGGTCACGCAGGCCGTCGAAGCGCCGGTGCAGGCCGAGGAACGCCTCCTGCACCACATCCTCGGCGCTCTCCCGGTCGCCGACCATGATCAGGGCCAGCCGGGTGAGGCCGAGGGCGTGCTCGGCGTAGAGCCCGCTGATCGTGTCGTCGGCGCCCGCCGACAGGGGCGGGACACTCACGGGCCCCCCGGATTGCTGATCGAGATCGAGCGTTTCGGCCTTCATGTACCAGAGACGCCGTACGCCCGCCGGGGTTGCTCGCGTCCTATGCGGGCGAGCGGAGAGCGAGGGTCATGGCCTCGACCGCGATCTGCGGGTTCACATTGGCCGCCAGCCGCTCCCGGCACTTCATGATCGCATCCGTACGGCGGAGCGTCTGCTCGGCGGTGGACGCGCGCGCGACCGCCTCCACCTCGTGCCTGCGGTCCTCGTTGGCCAGCTCGACCGGGGCCCCGAACTGCACGGCCAGCACGTCGCGGTAGAACGCCACGAGTTCGAGCAGCGCGAGGTCGAGGGAGTCCCGCTTGATGCGGGTCGCCCGCGACTTCTGCATCGTCTCGAGTTCCTTGAGCGCTCCCGCGCCGCCCCGCACGAGGCCCTTGTTGAGCCCCTTGCCGGAGGAGCCCTCGCCGTAGACCTTGCGCAGCTCGGCGGTCTCGACCTCGTTCAACGCGGTCGTGGCCGCGTCCGCGTCCTCGGTGGAGGTCTTCACCAGCCGCTCGGCGGCGGTGATGCACTCCGCCACACCGGTCAGCGACCGGGGGATCGACAGCACGTCGTCGCGCCGGCGCCGCGCCTCCTCGTCCAGCGCGAGCCGCCGCGCCCGGCCGATGTCCCCCTGGGCCGCCCGCGCGGCGTCGAGCGCCACGTCGTGGGGCACCCCGTCGCGGGTCACCAGCACGTTCGCGACCGCCTCGGTGGAGGGCGTGCCCAGCGTCACGACCCGGCAGCGCGAGCGGATCGTGATGATCATGTCGTCCGGGGAGGGCGCGCACAGCAGCCACACGGTCCGCGGCGGCGGCTCCTCGATGGCCTTGAGCAGCGCGTTGGCCGCCGCCTCCGTCACCCGGTCGGCGTCATCGAACAGCACGATCCGCCACCGGCCGAGTGTGGGCGCCCCCGCCGCCTTGAGCACGAGTTCGCGCGTCTGGCGCACGCTGTACGACAGGCCCTCGGGCCGGACGAACGTGACGTCCGGGTGCGAGCCGACCTCGACCTGATGGCAGTCGTCGCAGTGGCCGCACCCCTGGTCGGGGCAGAGCAGCGAGGCCGCGAACGCCGTGGCGGCCGCGGACCGCAGGGCCGGCCCGGTGAACAGCCAGGCGTGGGTCATGCCCGTGCCGCGGCCTCCGGCGATGGCCTCCGCGGCGGCCGACGCGGCCCGCCGCATCACGTCGATCGCCCGGTCCTGCCCGATCAGATCCCCGAAAACGGTCATGTGCGGCTACCCGAAGTCGCGGATGGCGGGCATCGTGCCGGTGGCCTCCTCGGCCTCCTGCGGCACCGGGTCGGGCAGGATCTCACGCACCCGGTCCTGGATCAGGCGCGTCACCTCCCGCTGGTCAAGCGTGCCGTCCACCATGAGGTAGCGGTCGGGATCGGCCGCGGCCAGCGCCCGGAACTCCCGCCGCACCCGCTCGTGGAACTCCAGCGGCTCGGCTTCGATGCGGTCGGCGGGCGAGGCCATCCGCCGCAGCCCGACCGCGGGCGGCACGTCGATGAGCACGGTCAGGTCGGGGACGAGCCCGCCCGTCGCCCACCTGTTGATCCGCGCGACGTCCTCCTGGTCGAGCGACCGCCCGGCGCCCTGGTAGGCCAGGGACGAGTCCACGTACCTGTCGGAGATCACCGTCGAGCCGCGCTGCAGGGCGGGCCTGATGACCTTCTCCACGTGCTCGGCCCGGTCGGCGGCGTACAGCATGGCCTCGGCCCGCGGGGACAGGCCCTGGTGGGCGGCGTCGAGCAGGATCGCCCGCAGCCGCATGCCGACCTTCGTCGAGCCCGGCTCGCGGGTCTGCACGACGTCGAAGCCCTGGTCGCGCAGCCAGATCGCGAGCAGCCGCGACTGGGTGGTCTTGCCCGAGCCCTCGCCGCCCTCGAAGGCGATGAACAGACCGCGCTCGGGGTCCGCCTCCTCCGGCACGAACCGCCGCCCGCGCAGAGCGGTCAGCAGGTCGACCGCGATGGGAACCCCCGGCCGGTCGTCCATGTGCCGCAGCGCGACCACCCCGACGGCGATCGCCAGCAACGCGCCCAGGAGCAGCACGAGGTTCGTGCCGTCGAAGCGGTAGCTGATGCCGGCGACCCCGAGGGCGTGCGTGCCGAACAGCGCGGCCAGCGTCGAGGCCACCGCCACGACCAGCAGCAGCACCACCCGGGCCAGCGACTGCAGGAAGGAGAACGTGCGGCCGCGCAGCCCGTCCTCCACCTCCAGGCCGATCACCGTGTAGCCGATGATCCAGGCGATGCCGGCGCAGGCGCCCAGCAGCACGGTCAGCACGACCACGACGACCAGGTTCTGGATGAGCGCGACGGCGGCCAGCGTCAGCCCCGCGAGCACGATCGACAGCCCGAACAGCCGCCGCCTGGACAGGCCCTTCAGCAGCCGCAGGCCGAAGAACATGCCGAACGCCATGCCGAGGAAGACGGCGCAGAACACGGTGCCGTACCCCGCGTCACCGCCGCCCAGGGCCTGCACGTACGCCTTGGCGACGCCGACGACGGCGCCCCCGGCGGCGAACGCCCCGAGCATGCCGATGATCAGGCCGCGCACGATGCGATTGCCGCCGACGAACCGCCATCCCTCGGTGATCTGCCGGAGCACCGAGGGCGTGGACACGTGGCTGATGTGGTTCTTCGGAATGGCCCGCAGTGTGAAGACCATCACGGCGGAGGCGAGGTAGGCCAGCGCGTTGGCGTACAGCGCGACGCTGGTGGCCGCGACGTCGAACGACGGGGCGGCCGCCGAGATCGTCGTGACCACGCCCGACACGATCGCGAACAGCGCCGCGGCCACGGGGGCGGTGCCGTACGTGACGAGGAGGTTGAGCTGGTTGGCCTCCTCGAGCCGCTCCTTGGGCACGAGGTTGGGCACGGTGGCGTCCTTGGCCGGCACCCAGAAGAGGTTGACGCACTCGACCAGGAACGTCGCGATGATCACCCACTGGTAGTTGCCGACCAGCGGGATCGACAACACCACCGCGAACCTGGCGAGGTCGGCGACGACCATCGTCAGCCTGCGGTCGAACCGGTCGGCCACCGCTCCAGCGAGCGGGCCGAGCAGGATCGCGGGCAGCATCTTGGCGACGAAGACGCCGCCGATGGCGAGGCTCTGCGCCTGGAAGCCGGACCCCGCGGTCAGGTTACCGGCCAGGGCGGTCAGCGCGATGATGTTGAGCCAGTCGCCGAGGCTGCACGTCGCCATCGCCGTCCACAGCCTGCGGAACGGCGCGTTCGCCAGCACGTGCGGCTGCTTGCGGCGCGCGGCGGCCCGGCCAGTGGTGCTCATGATGTCAGCGTATCCAGGTGCTCGCTGGGCTTGGGAGACGGACGAGCGGGCCGCTGGGGCCTGCCCGTCGCCTGAGGGTATTACGTCCGCCTCGTCCTCGCTGTCGAGATGGCGCCAATGCTCTGCCCGATTCCGCTTCCGGGGACCCGGCGCGGTCAGGTGCGCAGCTCGATGAGGGTGATCTCGGGCGGCGCGCCCACCCGGACCGGCGGCCCCCAGAAGCCCGCACCTCGTGTCACGTAGACCTGGGTGTCGCCGCCGCCCGTGCGCGGCACGCTCGCCAGCCCCGCCACCACGGGCTGCTGCAGCGGCACGAGCAGGTTGAACGGCGCCATCTGCCCACCGTGGGTGTGCCCGGACAGCTGGAGATCGACGCCGTGCGCGGCGGCCTGCGTCACCTGGACGGGCTGGTGGGCCATGAGCACGACGGGGCGGTTCGCGTCGCGGCCCCCGAGCGCCTTGTCGAGGTCCGGGCCGTCGCCCGACGGCACGCCGTTGAGGTCGTTGACGCCCGCGAGGTCCAGTGCGGCTCCCGCGTGCCGGATCTCGACCCGCTCGTTGCGCAGCGACCGGACGCCCAGCGAGCGCAACTCCTCGATCCATTCCTGGGGGCCCGCGGCGGTGTAGTACTCGTGGTTGCCGGTCACGAAATACGCGCCGTAGCGGGATTCGAGGGACCTGAGGGGCGTGGCGAGACGGCCGAGCTCGGCGACCGTGCCGTCCACCAGGTCGCCCACGATCGTCACCGCGTCGGCCTCCAGGCCATTGATCATCCGGACGATCCGCTCGGTGTGCCCCCGGCCGCTCAGCGGGCCGAGGTGGATGTCGCTGACGACCGCGATGCGCAGCCCGCTCATCCGGGGGTCGAGCCGGGGCAGGCGAATCGGCACCCGCTCGATCACCGGATCGCCGAGGGCCCGGCTCACGCCATACCCCACGGTCGCGAGCGCTCCCGCGGCCACGACCGCGGAGGCCGTACGGGAGATGAACAACCGGCGGTCGATCGCCGGGGCGTCCGCCGCGGCCCCCTCCACCGCCGGCCTGCCTGTCGTGGCCGTGCCGTGAGCGGTGGCGCCTCCCCCGGCCGCCGCTCCGGCGAGGACCACCTCGTCCACCGGCGCCGTCTCCTCCTCGGCCCGCTCGGCCGGGGCCGCGGTTTCGGCCGTACGGCGGCGTCTGGACACGACGAACGTCGCGACCGCCCGGGGCACCTCCATGACCAGGCCGAACACGAACAGGTAGAACATCACGGCCAGCCACAGGTAACCGGGCCAGGCCACGACCCGCTCGACGTCCATGCCGAGGCCGAGCCGGCTCCCGGCGAAGGTCACCACCATCAGGGCGGCGAGGATCACGAGCGCCCACGTCAGCGCCCGGCGCGGACGCGATCCCGGCGTCGTCGACGCCCTGACGAGCCGCCGCCACAGATAGACGTGCACAACGACGACGGCCGTCAAAATCATGCCGACGAACCCCACGAGAACTCCCCTCGACCGGCTGGCGATCAAGGGCCGGCTGACGACGATGCTACGAGCTCACGCCGACAGCCGCGTCCGTTGTCCACAGCCAGGCCGGGTGTCCAAGCCAGGCCGGGTGTCCACAGCCAGGCCGGGTGTCCACAGGCGCGGCGACGCGATGCGCAGCCGCGCCCGGGCACGCCACCGCACCTGTCACCGCACCTGTCACCGCACCGGCCATCACACCGGCCACCGCGCCCCGGCGGGACCGCGAGACGCGGGGATCGGGGGTCAGGACTTCCCGGCGGGCTTCTTCGCGGCGGTCCTGGCCCGAGTCGTGCGCTTGGGGGCGGGAGCCCGCTCCCGCCGCTCGGCCAGCAGTTCCGCCGCCCGCTCCAGCGTGATGTCCTCGACCGTGTCGCCCTTGCGCAGGGACGCGTTCGTCTCGCCGTCGGTGACGTAGGGACCGAAGCGGCCCTCCTTCACCACTATCGGCTTCTTGGAGTTCGGGTCCTCGCCCAGCTCACGAAGGGGCGGCGCCGCGGCGGCACGGCCGCGTCCACGGGCCTTCGGCTGCGCGAACAGCTCCTTGGCCTGCTCGATCGTGACCGTGAGCAGGTCCTCCTCCGAGGTCAGCGAGCGCGAGTCGGTGCCCTTCTTGATGTAGGGCCCGAACTTGCCGTTCTGCGCGGTCACCTCCTCGCCGTCGATCTCGCCGACGACCCTGGGCAGCTGGAGCAGCTTCAGCGCCTGCTCCAAGGTGATCGTGTCGAGGGACATCGTCTTGAACAGCGAGCTGGTCCGCGGCTTGGGCGCGTCGGCCTTCTTCGTCCGCTTCTTTCCGTCGGCCGGCGCGGGCTCCTCGGGCAGGATCTCCGTGACGTACGGACCGAAACGACCGTCCTTGGCCACGATCCTCCGGCCGGTCGCCGGGTCGACGCCCAGCTCCCGGTCGCCGCTCGGGCGCGAGAACAGTTCCTCGGCCTTCTCGGCGGTCAGCTCGTCCGGCGCCATGTCCTCGGGAATGTTCACCCGGGCGCCGTCGCGGTCGAGGTAGGGCCCGTAGCGGCCGACCCTGATCACGATGTCCGTCCCCCTGATCGGGAACGAGCTGATCTCCTTGGCGTCGATCTCGCCGAGGTCGGTGACCATCTCCTTCAGGCCCTCGTCGCCGTCGCCGCCGCCGAAGTAGAACCGGTGCAGCTCGGGCACCCGCTCGGCGCGGTCGTTGGCGATGTCGTCGAGGACCTTCTCCATCTCGGCCGTGAAGTCGTAGTCGACCAGGTTGCCGAAGTGCTGTTCGAGCAGGTTGACCACGGCGAACGCGAGGAACGACGGCACCAGGGCGGTGCCCTTCTTGAACACGTAGCCCCGGTCGAGGATCGTTCCGATGATCGACGCGTACGTCGACGGCCGCCCGATCTCCCGGTCCTCCAGCTCCTTGACCAGCGACGCCTCGGTGTAGCGCGCGGGCGGCTTGGTCGAGTGCCCGAGCGCGGTCAGCTCGGCCGCCGTGAGCCGGTCGCCCTCGGTCAGCGTGGGCAGGCGCTTCTCCGAGTCGTCCCGGTCGGTCGAGGGGTCGTCCGCGCCCTCCACGTACGCCTTGAGGAAGCCGTAGAAGGTGATCGTCCGGCCGGTGGCGCTGAACTCCACGTTCTCTCCGGCGCTGGACGTGCCGCCGACCTTGACCGACACCGACTCGCCGACCGCGTCCTTCATCTGGGAGGCGACCGTACGCTGCCAGATCAGCTCGTACAGCCGGAACATGTCCCCGGACAGGCCGGTCTCGCCCGGCGTCCGGAACTCCTCGCCGGACGGCCGGATGGCCTCGTGCGCCTCCTGGGCGTTCTTCACCTTGCTGGTGTAGACGCGCGGCTTGTCCGGCACGTACGCCGAGCCGTACAGCTTGATCGCCTGGCTGCGGGCGGCGGCGACGGCGGTCTCCGACAGCGTGATGCTGTCGGTACGCATGTAGGTGATGTAGCCGTTCTCGTACAGCCGCTGGGCCACCTGCATCGTGTACTTGGCGGAGAAGCCCAGCTTGCGGCTCGCCTCCTGCTGCAGCGTCGTGGTCCGGAACGGCGCGTACGGCTTGCGTGTGTACGGCTTGCGCTCGACCGACCGCACCGCGTAGGACACGCCCTCCAGACGGCCGGCGAGGGCCGTCGCGGCGGCCTCGTCGAGGTGGAGGACGTCGGAGCCCTTCAGCCTGCCGGTGGAGGCGAAGTCGCGGCCCTGGGCCACGCGCCTGCCGTCCACACCGGTCAGCGTGGCGGAGAACGTCCGGGTGTCGTCACCCGCCCGGCCGGTGTCGAACAGCGCCTGCAGGTCCCAGTAGTTGGCGGCGGTGAACGCCATGCGCTCCCGCTCGCGCTCCACCACCAGCCTGGTGGCGACCGACTGGACACGACCGGCGGAAAGCCGCGGCTTGACCTTCTTCCACAGGACCGGGCTGACCTCGTAGCCGTAGAGGCGGTCGAGGATGCGCCGGGTCTCCTGGGCGTCCACCAGGCGGAGGTTGAGGTCGCGGGGGTTGGAGACCGCGTCCCTGATCGCGTGGGGGGTGATCTCGTGGAACACCATGCGGTGCACCGGGATCTTGGGCTTGAGCACCTCGCGCAGGTGCCAGGCGATGGCCTCGCCCTCCCGGTCCTCGTCGGTGGCCAGGTAGAGCTCGTCGGCTTCCTTGAGAAGCTGCTTGAGCTTGGACACCTGCGATTTCTTGTCCGGGTTCACGACGTAAAGCGGCTCGAACTCGTGGTCGACGTTCACCCCGAGGCGGGCCCATGCCTCGCTCTTGTACTTCTCCGGGATGTCATCGGCCTTCTCCGGAAGATCGCGGATGTGGCCGATGCTCGACTCGACGATGTAGCCGCGCCCGAGGTACCCGGCGATCGTCTTCGCCTTCGCGGGCGATTCCACGATCACCAGGCGGGTTCCGCCGGCGTTGCCGTTGTTGGCTGGCACGCTGCTTCCTACCTCGCTGTCCGCTGTCATTCCCCGTGCTGCCGGGCTTCGTACTCCCGGCTCATGACACCCTCGTCGTCCGGGCCGGGGGCGCTTACCCCCGTGGGGCGCCGACGAGGCGCCGCTTTGACGGTACCTGCCGCCGCACGTTCCTCCCCCTCGGGCTACCCGGTTATGTCCGGGAATGTAACCCGCCTGGCGCTGTTATCCACGGAGACGCAGAATAGAGCCCATCGAGTTCCCTAGCACGCCCCGGAGACCAATGGCTGTGCTCGACTACTCCTATCTGGACCTGTATCTCCCTCGGGGCACCCCTCGTGAGGTGGCGAGGCAGATGCTCACAGAGCATGCCGAGCACGGAGACTGGGAACTGGAGCGGCTACGCCTTTATCCCGACGGCAGCAGGCGCGTCCGGCTGCGTCGGAAGATCATACGGGCCGCCCGGACCATGTGAGCCTCGGGGGCGCGGACGCCACGGTCAAAAGGGCTTTGCCCATCCGCAATGTCGTCGGCGCCATGACCGTAAGTGCTCCATCCGTCCCGAAACAGTACCCGACAAAAGGGCTTTGCCCGCCCCGGGCCGCGCCCCCGGAACGGGCAAAGCGTTCGTGCCTCCCTCCACTGGCGGTGGGGGGGCGTCCTGGTCGCCCGCGCCGGGAGCATCTGTCGGACACTCCCTGGCGCGGGCGAGTGATATCCCTCGCCTCCGTCAGCCGCGCGCCGCCGGATCACTTCCGTACGGCCGTCGCCGCCGGAGGCGTTCCCGTGCCGTCACGCGCGGCCGTACGACTACTTGCGGCCGAACCGGAAGCGGCGGGTGACGGCGAACAGGCTCGCCGAGGCGGCGAACATGGCGCCGATGGCCAGGGCGAGGAACGACGCCGGGTTCATCCCGGTCAGGCCGACGGGCTGCTCGGCGCTCATCAGCTTGAGGGGGCTCAGCTTGCCCAGCGGCAGCACGTCGGCGCTCTTCCCGAGGTCGCCCGTCGGGAGGTTGCGCGCCGTGTCGGAGACGGGCAGCGAGGCGGTCGCGTCCTCCAGCGTCTGGTTCGTGGGCAGCGAACGAGTCGCGTCGTCGAGCGTGCCGCCGGCCTTGGAGACGGCCGCGGGGGTGCTGCCGCCCTTCGTGCCCTTCCCGGCGGGGACGGCGGGCAGGCTCGGCGTCTCCGGCAGGCCGAGCATGTTCGGCAGGTCCCCGACGACCGGAGCGGAAGGAGTGGCGGCGGCGCTCATCGGCTGCACCGTGTGCTTGCCCGACAGCACCGACGCGCCCGGCATGGCGGGCATGACCCCGCCGCGGGCGGCCTTGTGCTGCGGGTGGGCCCAGTAGCCGTGGCCCTTCCAGCCGCCGCCCACCTGGGCGCCGCCCAGGCACCCCGCGGCGGCGTCGCCGAGCACGGCGACGGAGTTGCCGCAGACGTTGATCGGCGCGGTGATCGGGGCGACGATCTGGTTGCCCGCGAGGATCCCGTGCCTGCCCGAGGTGATGTTGCCGCCCGCACCGGCACCGCCGCCGAGGACCGAGGCGCCGCCCCGGCAGCCCGCGTGGGACCGGCCGATGACGCTCACCGCGTTGCCGCAGACGTTGATCGGGGCCGTGATCGGGGCGACCACCTGGTTGCCGCCGAGGATCGAGCCGCGGCCGGACGTGACGTTCCCGCCCGCGCCCCAGTGGCCGCCGCGCCTGCTCCAGCCGCCGATCACGGTCGCGCCGCCGCGGCAGCCCGCGAAGGCGTGACCGACGACCGCGACGGCGTTGCCGCAGACGTTGATCGGCGCGGTGATCGGCGCGACCACCTGGTTGCCGCCGCCGACGCTGTGCACCCCGCTGGTGCGGTTGCCGCCCGCGCCGCCGGACCAACCGCCGGACCAGCCGCCGTGACCACCATGCCCGCCGTGACCGCCGTGACCGCCGTGACCGGGCGTGGAGCCGCCGTGGCAGCTGCCCGAGCCGTTGCCGCACACGTCGGCCGGTGTGATGATCGGCGCGACCACCTGGGTGCCGCTGCCGGCCGAGTAGCGGCCGTCGGTGTCGTGGCCGGTCGAGCCGGGACGGTGCCAGTGACCGCCTCCGTGGTGGCCGCCGTACCCGCCGTGACCACCGTGACCACCGTGACCCCCGTGGCCGTGGCCGCCGTGGCCGCCGGAGCCGCCCACGGACGAACCGCCGCGGCAGCCCGAGAACGCGTCGCCGAGGACCGCGACGGAGTTGCCGCAGACGTTGACGGGCGCGGTGATCGGCGCGACCACCTGGTTGCCGCCCAGGATCGAGCCACGGCCGCTGGTGCGGTTGCCACCTGCGCGGACACCGTCACGGCCGCCACCGACGAAGGCGCCGCCACGGCACCCGGCGGTGGCGTCGCCGAAGACGGCGATCGAGTTGCCGCACAGGTTGATCGGCGCGGTGATCGGCGCGACCACCTGGTTGCCGCCCCCGATGCTGTGCACCCCGCTGGTGCGGTTGCCGCCCGCGTTCGCGCGCCGCCCCGAGCCCTTGACCGCCGCGCCGCCCCGGCAGCCCGCGTCGGACCGGCCGAAGACGGACACCGCGTTGCCGCAGGCGTTGATCGGCGCGTTGATCGGCGCGACCACCTGGTTGCCGCCGAGGATGCTGCCCTCACCGGAGGTCCTGTTGTGTCCGGCGCCCACGCCCGCGCCCTGTGCGGTCGCGCCGCCCAGGGAGGAGGCCCGGGAGTCGCCGGCGACCGCCACCGCGTTGCCGCTGATGTCGATCGGCAGGGTTACCGGGATGTCGACCTGGTTGCCGCCGAGCACCGAGTGACTGCCGTCGGTGTCGGCGAAAGCCGTACCGCTGCCAAGGGCCATGACGCCGGCGGCCAGAAACGCCGCGGAGGCCGAGCCCTTCGCCCACGTTCGCATGATGAATGCTCCTAGTGGTTCTTCTAGGGGGGTTACCTGACAGCTCGCGACGCATGTCCAGGCCGCATGAGCACAGCGGAGCCGTGGACGTCACGAGGATGGGAAATTCCGCGTCACCCGCGGGAGCCTGCCGCTCGGGCACCACGAGCGAGGGCAGGCGGTGGCACCGGTCGCCGTACGACGGGGACCGGCACGAAGGCGGGATCAGTCAGGAGAGAAAGACGGGTCGTCCGCCGCTGTGCGGACCACCGGGGGAACAACCGCCGCCAGTGGGGCGGGCAGCTTGGTGAAGCGCGGTTCGAACACATCCCGCGCGACATCCCCGAACAGGATGTTTCCACCGCTCGACTGCGGGACCAGGCCCTGGTCTGCGGGCGCGTGGTCCGCGGTGGAGGGCGGAGGGAGCAGAGGCTTCGACTGGCTGGTGAGCCCGTCGACCGTGCGCCCCGCCATCGCCTCGGCGTTCACCGAGACGTCGTCCGCCGCCGTGGGGAAACCGTCGGTGCTCTTCCCGTGGGACTCGACCGCGCCCGGCGAGGGCGGCAGACCGAGGTCCGGACCTGAGAGATGATCGGGAAGAACCGACCCGGCGACGTCATGTGAGGGTGCGGTCCCGGCCACGGACGTCGCCGTGCCGAAGACACCGAAGATCACGCCGAACAGCCATCCGGCGGCGATCAGCCCGCCGATGACCAGCAGGCGGCCCAGACGGGAGCCGGCCGCGAACCGCGCCATCCGGCTCCGCTCCGCAGAGCCGGGAGACGTGACGCGCACGCCGGGAACGGCGGAGGGCGAACTCGCCCTCCACTGTTCCTGCGACGTGCGCGTCACGCGACCTCCCCAAACCGCTGAGTCAACAGTCCGCTGGGTCAGCCCGGTGCGGATCCAACCCCCAACGGAGAGTTACTGTAGCGGCACGGCACGTGATCGCAAGGGCTTTCTCAGCAGTATTCGAGGAAACGGTCAAGGACCCGGACGCCGAACCGGAGCGAATCAACCGGAACCCGCTCGTCGACGCCATGGAACATCCCGGAGAAGTCCAAGTCTTCGGGAAGCCGCAGCGGCGCGAAGCCGTAGCCGCTGATGCCGAGGCGGCTGAACGCCTTGAGGTCGGTGCCGCCGCTCAGCGTGTACGGCACGGCCCGCGAGCCCGGGTCCTCCTCGTGCAGCGCGTCCGCCATCGCCTTGACCAGCGGGCCCTTGAAGGGGGTCTCGACCGCCACGTCGTGATAGACGAACTCCCTGGTCACGTTCGGCCCGAGCAGCTCGTCCACGGTCTGGAAGAACTCGTCCTCGTAGCCCGGCAGGAACCTGCCGTCCACGTGCGCGGTCGCGATCTGGGGGATGACGTTCGCCTTGTAACCCGCCTGGAGCATGGTCGGGTTGGTCGTGTTGCGGAGAGTGGCGCCGATCATCCGGGCGAGCGGCCCGAGGGTGGCCACCGCCGCCTCCGCGTCCTCCGCCTTGACCTCCGTGGCGAAGACCTCCTCGAAGAACGCCTGCACGGTGGGCGTGAGCCGCACCGGCCACTTGTGACGGCCGAGCCTGCCGACCGCCTCGGCGAGCTCGGTCACGGCGTTGTCGTCGTTGAGCATCGAGCCGTGCCCGGCCCTGCCCTTGGCGGTCAGGCGCATCCAGGCGATGCCCTTCTCCGCCGCCTCGATCAGATACAGCCGGCCCTTCTCGGTGGTCACGCTGAAGCCGCCGACCTCGCCGATGGCCTCGGTGCAGCCCTCGAAGACCTCCGGATGCCGCTCGGCCAGCCACTGGGCGCCGTAGTGGCCCCCGGCCTCCTCGTCCGCGGTGAAGACGAGGACGACGTCCCTGGGCGGCCTGCGTCCCTCGCTCAGCCGCCGCCGCACGACGGCGAGGATCATCGCGTCCATGTCCTTCATGTCGACCGCCCCGCGGCCCCAGACGCAGCCGTCGGCGATCTCGCCGCTCAGCGGGTGGTGGGTCCAGTCGGCGGCGTCGAACGGCACGACGTCCAGATGGCCGTGGAGGACCAGGGCGTCCCTGCTCGGGTCGGCGCCCTCGACCCGGGCGACCACGTTCGCCCGTCCGGGATCGGACTCGAGGATCGTCGGCTCCAGGCCGACCTCCGACAGCTTGCCGGCCACGTACTCCGCGGCCTCGCGTTCCCCGGGCCCCGCGTTGTCCCCAGCGTTGACCGAGTCGATGCGGATCAAGTCGCGGCACAGCTCGGCGACCTCGTCCTCCCCGTAGCGTGGGGTCATTACGCCTCCTCCTGCCGGGTGGGCCGATCAGCGGCCCCCCGCCTTTCCCGTCGTACGGCTCGCGCCTCCATCCTGCCGCCGTACAGGCGTGACGTTCACCCCCGGGCTCCGGCGATCTGCGCGAGGGCCGTTTCCCGGTATGAAGCAGGGGCGAGAGAGTGCTAACCTGTATCAGCCGACGCGGGATGACGATCCTGCGTGAGGCACCACGTCCGGGTGGCGGAATAGGCAGACGCGCTAGCTTGAGGTGCTAGTGCCCAGTGATGGGCATGGGGGTTCAAGTCCCCCCTCGGACACCAGAGAGGCCCCGAGAAGATGTAGGTCATCGGCTCGGGGCTTTTGCTTTTCTGTGCAAACCCGCGCCTACATCGCCGCCGTCCTCTCCGCACTCATGCGACGTCGCGGTCTCCGAGATGATGTCGAAGAGGCGGTTCAGGTGCGCGTGGACAAGCAGCACGTCATCCACCAGGGCGACCATCGGTTCGCCGTGGTTCTGGAGGAGAGCGTTCTACGCGCGCCGATCGGAGGAGCCGACGTCATGGCGGGGCAACTCGGCCACCTGCTCACTGTGAGCGCCCTGCCCTCGATATCGCTCGGCATTGTCCCCCTCGACGCCGACCGGTCCACCATGTGGCCTGTCGATCAAGGGAGGGGCTCAAGCGACGCAGCAAACGCGCCCCACCATCAGCAGGGGCGCCGGTGATCTTCGAGGTTCCGCATGGCCCAGGGGCGTAGGGCGGCGGTTTCGGGGGTGAAGCTGCTGGCGGTCGAGGACTGTCAGGTGGCGGCGGGCGGTGCCGGCTGCGACGGGCTCCATGGGGTCTGGAGCGTAGGGGCGAACCAGGTTCTCGCTGGAGAAAGCAGGAGCAGAGTCACGATGAGCGCTGACCAGGGTGCGGTGAGGACCCAGTCAAGGGTGTCCTCAATCAGAAAGTGGATGAAGTCGAGCAAGGGGATGGCGAGCTGGACGGCGATGGTGGCGAGACGGACCCGCGGGCGTCGGGTGTGCCACTGATTCGCCAACCAGCCGGCAGCGAGTGGCGGGAGGTAGACGAGGGCGTAGAGCAGGTCCTCAAGGAAGTCGTTCGGGTCGAGAACCATCCCCAGGATGAGCAGAACGACGCTGATCAGGGCGAGTGTCGCCTGGAACCAGATGAGGTTCCGGACGACCCTTACAGACAGGGGCATACTGGGGATCGACTCTCAGTTCTCGGAAGCGCGGCGGAGGCGTCCGCGCGGACGGCTCGCCGTACCAATAGTCCCATTTCTTTGAGACGGTTGATCGCGTCCGCTCGGGGCAACGAGGAGCGGAATCCGGGGCCGCACCTGATACTTCGCGTGATACCGCCGCCTATGATCCGGATGCTTTCCGGTGTGCACACCAGAGATCGGAGAGTGCTCCGCAGCAGCTCACGGCGGTTGCGGGTGTAGCCGCATGGCCCTTCCTCCGCACAGCCGGTCCAGGTCCGGTTCTACGTCTACGGCCCTACGAGCAGTCTCCACGACGGGGAGAAATGGCCCGCCCACCCGACCGGCGATGTCGTGCCCTTCGTCTCCGAGGAGACGATGAAGAGCTGAGGTCCGTACGGCTCGCGCCACCCCGCCAGGCGCGAGCCGTACGCTCGTCAGCTCTTCTTGAGGGACCAGACGCCATCAGCCTTGATCGTGACGAGGATCGTTCCATCGGGGAGCGGGACTTCACCGTGCCAACTGCCGATCTCGTTGATGAGCAGTTCCCTGCTCGACTCGGTCCAGGCCTCCACGATGAAGTTCTCGCTCCCCGAGTGCCGCGCGTTCACCGTCGTGAGGCCGGAGCTCTGCGGCGAGACGAGGGCCACCTCGTCGCCACGACCCGTGAGCGAGTCGCCAGACCAGACGCGGGCGCTCGACAACGGCTTCAACGTGATCGTCCACGCCCCATCGGCTTGGATCTTCAGCGCGGCCGTCTCCTTGCCGTCGTCCTCGTTGAGCAGGACGCTCCCCTTGTAGTTGCCGATCTCGTTGACGATCGCGCCTTGCTCTGCGCCGCCGGGGTCGAGCGGGGAGACGATGAAGTTCGAGCCTCCGCGATGAGTGAGGGTGACCAGCCACACGGCCGACCAGTCGCTCTTGCGCAGCTTGAGGACCTTCGCCCCGGCGCCGCTGTAGGTGCGCGGCTTGGGCTGCGGGCTTGGCGTCGAGGATGGCTCCTCGCTCGCGCTGGTCTCCTCGGCCGCCGTGGCGTTGGGGTCGGCCGGCGCGCTCGGCTTGCGGGCCTTCGCGACGGGGCTCGTCGTGCTCGACGTGTTGGAGGCGAGGGAGCCGATGGTGGCCATGCAACCGAAGAGGAGGACGAACGGCAGCCCGATCACCAGCAGCCAGAAGACGGGCCCCTTGCCCTTCTTCCGGTGAGGGGGCGGTGGTTGCCAGGCGGGCGGCTGCTGAGCAGGACCGCCGTACGGAGGCCGTTGGGGATGTCCGCCGTATGGGTGCTGGCCAGCGGGTGGTCCGTAGGGACCGTTCGGGGGGCTGGGCTGCTGATGCATGCCGTTACTCCAGAGGCTCGGGTTGCTCTGTGCGGTAGAGGGACGTGGTCTCGACGGGGAGGGTTGGCGGCCGAGATTGGAACGTTGTAAAGCCTCGTTGAACACCGCCCGGGACCGCACGGAACGGGGGGAATGTCGGGAACGGGTCGAGGACGCCGCGCGGTGCGTGTGGCGCCGCACCGTCCCGACGTGGCCTCGCCGCCGTACCCCTCAGGTGCGCGGCAGGGCCACCGTCTCGGCCCGCCGGCCGTCCCGAACCGGCAGGCCGAGCCCTGCCTGCGCGTAGATGTCGGCCTTGTCGACCGTCTGACGCAGTCGCGCCCGCGCGGCGACGAGCCGCACGTTCTTCCTGATGCGCCGCCTCAGCCGAGCGCCAGCTCGGCGACCCGGCGGGCCAGCAGGCGAGCGGGATCGACGACGGGGACGGGGACGCGGGAACCGTCCAAGGCCAGGACGATCTCGGTGCACGCGGCGACGACGCGCTCTGCGCCGCGGCCCGCGAGGGCGCGGGAGACCTCCTCGAGCACGTGCCGGTGGGCCGGGCCGACGGCGCCGCTCTTGACCGCGCCGATGGCCGCCATGACCCGCCGCTGGTCGGCCTCGCCCGGCTCGATCACCGCGACGCCGCGCCGCCGCAGCGCCTCCGCGTACAGGCCCGCGCGCAGGGTGCCCGACGTGGCGAGCACGCCCGCCGCGCGCACGCCGTCGGCGGCGAGGGCGTCGGCGGTGACCTCGATGATGCTCGCCAGCTCCAGCCCGGCCTCGTCCGCGAGGCGGGGGACGAACGCGTGAGCGGTGTTGCACGGCACGGCGAGCACCTGGCACCCGGCCCGTTTCAGGCCCTCGATGCCGCGTCGCAGGTATGGGGTCGGGTCCTCGCCGTCGCCGACCAGGCTCAGGGAGCGGTCGGGGACGCGGGGGTCGCCCCAGATGACGACGGGCACGTGCCCCTGGTCGCAGGTCGCCGGCGTCTCCTCCACGAGCTTGCCGTAGAAGTCGACCGTGGCCGCCGGTCCCATGCCGCCCAGGACGCCGACCAGACGGGGTCCGCTCACCGGCCGCCTCCGGCCGGGCCGCGGACCCGCCGGGGGCCGCAGAACCGAGTCACCGAGATTCGTCCTCTCCCCGAGCCGCACGGTTCCCCGCACGGTCGCGGAAGCGTCAGCGCCGTACGTCCGGGAGCCGCGACGGCTACCCGCACAAGGATCGATCTATAAGGTGATTTCGGCCTAGAAACGCAGCAAACAGCTATTGGAGGGGTGATCGTGCAGGATTCCGGCACAGAGTCGCCTCGGTTGCTGTCGGAGGCCGACCTCGAACTGATCGACGCGCTCCAGATCAACCCGCGCGCGAGCTGGGTGGACATCGGGGCGGCGATCGGCGCCGATCCGGTGACGGCCGCGCGGCGCTGGCAGCGGCTGAACGCGTCGGGCGAGGCGTGGACCACCGTCGCCCTCGGGCAGCGCCAGATGCACGCGATGAGCATGGCGTTCCTGGAGATCGACTGCGAGGCCGGAGCCGCGGTCGACGTGGCGGACCGGCTCGCCACGGCCGGGCACCTCATCACCGTGCAGCACGTCGCCGCGGGCCACGACCTGTTCGTGATCGCCGTGGCCGCGTCGATGCCGGCGCTGGCGGACTACCTGCTCACGGACCTGCCGCGGGTGCCGGGCGTGGCGAAGGTGCGCACCCACGTCGCGACGCGCGTCTTCGAGGCCTCGTGCCGCTGGCGGCTGCGCGTGCTGCCCACTCGTGCGGCGGCCGCGCTGGCGCGGCCGCCCGGCCCGCCGGAGTCGACGAGGCGGATGGACGCACTCGACCGCCTGCTGTTCAAGGCCCTGCTCGCCGACGGCCGGGCCGGTTACTCCGAGCTGGCCCGGACCGTCGGCGCATCCGAGCGCACGGTGCAGCGCAGGCTGTCCCGGCTGGTCGCGACGGGCGACATCGACTTCCGCTGCGATCTCGCGCGCTCGCAGGCGGGCTGGCACTCCTCGGCCATCCTGTGGCTGCGGATGCCGGACGGCCTGCTTGAGGAGACGGGCCGGGCGCTGCTCGGCTGGCCCGAGACGCGCACCTGCGCGGCGCTCGCGGGCACCCGCAACATGCTCCTCACCGTGGGTCTGCACGGGGTCTCGGACCTGCACCCGCTGGTGGTCCGCCTGGAGGAGCGGTTCCCCCACGTCAGCGTCGCCGACCGGCAGATCGTGCTGCGGCAGGCCAAGCTGTACGGCCGGGTCCTCGACCGGCTCGGCCGCTGCACGGCCGTCGTCCCGGTGGACCCGTGGACCCTGCCGCGGCACGCCTGAAGGGTCAGCGGGGCTCGGGGACGCCGCCGCCCCGCGCCTCCCGGCAGAGCCCGGCGCGCAGGACGTCCGCCTCGCGGCGTCCCACCATCTGCAGGTCGCCGACCGCCAGCGCGGGCAGGCCGAGCGCAGACACGACGGCGGTGAGGCGGCCGACCTCGCCGCGTACGGCGGCCTCGTCGCACCCGAACCGGGGCGCGGGGCCGCCGAGCGTCGGCATGATCAGGAGATCGACCCCGGACATCTCCGCGGAGAACCGGGCCCGGACCGCGGCGAGCTCCTCGATCGCCCGGCGATACTCCCGGTGGCCGATCCCCGCGGCGCCCTCCAGCTTGCGCCGCACCCCCTCGCTGTAGCTCTCGGCCGCCCTCGGATAGGTGGCCTCGTGGGTGCGGCGGGCCTGCGCGCCCACGATCGTCCAGTAGGGCGGGAGGATGTCGTACGGCAGGGCGATCTCGCGGACCTCGGCGCCGAGGCCGGCGAACTCCCCGGCCTGCGCGCACCCCTCGGCGACGCCGACGACCAGCCCCGACAGCGAGTCCGGCGGCTCGACCGCCTCGCCGGAGAGCACCCGCCACACGCGGGCGCAGTCGGCGACCGAGGTGGTCATGGGCCCGACGACGTCGAACATGGGGGCGAGCGGCGCGACGCCCTCGGACGGGACGGCGCCGGCTCCGGGGCGCAGGCCGACCACGCCGCAGCAGGCGGCCGGGATCCGTACGGAGCCGCCGGTATCGGTGCCGAGGCCGAATCGGGCGATGCCCGCGGCGAGCGCGGCCGCCGTGCCGCCGCTCGATCCGCCGGGAGACAGGTGCGGGTGGCGCGGGTTGCGCACGTCGCCCCAGTGTGGGTTCTCGCTGGTGACGCCCCAGGCGAACTCGTGCTGGTTCGCCTTGCCGACCAGCAGCGCCCCCGCGCGTTCCAGCGCCTTCACGCAGGGGGCGGTGGTCAGCGCCTCCTCGCTTCCGTACAGGGCGGAGCCGCGGGTCGTGGGAAGTCCGGCGACGTCGATCATGTCCTTGACGACGAACGTCCACGCCCACAGCTCCGGCGGGATGTCGGGGGCGGGGCGCTCGTGGCGGGCGAGCCGCTCGATGACCGGCTCGGCGCCGGTCTCGATGAGGATGGCGTGCCCGCTGTGCAGGCCGATCGCCTCGGCGGACCGCGCGATCGCCGCCTCGCGTGCCGCGACCGCCTCGGTCGATCCGATGATCGCCGCCTCGCGTTCCATGGTCGAGGGCCTCCTCACGCCTGCTCCGGCGGCGGGGGCCGTCCGGTGGGGACGGCGCGGCGGGTCGCCGCCGGCCGCGCCCGCGACCCGGCAAATGCTGACATATCCCCCGTTCCTCGTCGAGCCCCGCGCGGACCGTACGGTCAGACCGCCAGCGCGTCCAGCAGGGACAGCAGGCGGGCGGTCTCCCGCTCGGGGCGGGCGAGGGCGAAGATGCTGCGGCTGGTGTTCAGCCACGGCACGTCGGCGACCACGACGCCCGGGCCGTGCCCGCGCAGCGCGAGGCCGGGAACGAGCGCGGCGCCCATCCCCGCCTCGATCATCGCCAGTGTGATCTTGAAGTCGTCGGAGTAGCCGGCCACCCGGGGGTGCAGGCTCCAGCGGGCGAACACGCCCTCGAAGAAGGAGGCGTCACTGCTGCCCGGGTGGTGCATGATCCACGGCAGGTCGACGAGCTGCTCGGCCCGGTGCGGCGCCAGGTCGCCCCACTGCGCGGGAAGGACGACCTTGTAGCGGTCCTCGGCGATCCAGCGGCGGCCCAGCGCGGACGGCCACGAGAGGCCCGAGTTCCCCACCTGGTAGACGATCGCCGCGTCCATCTCGCCTCCGGCGCCGAGACGCGGGATGAGCTGGGAGGACTCACCGACGGTGACCCTCACGCCGGCCCGGTCCCTGTCCTCCATCCGCCCGAGCACGCCGGTCAGCACGTCGGCGAAGCTGGGGAAGATGCCCAGGTGGATGCGCCGCTCGCTGTTCCGGTGCACGGCCTGGACGGTGGCGATCATGCGTTCCATGTCGCTGAGCACGGTCGCCGCGTGCCTGGCCAGCACCTCGGCGGCGCCGGTGGGCAGCACGCTGTGCGCGGACCGCTCGAACAGCCGCACGCCGATCTGCCGTTCCAGCGCGGCCATCTGCTGGGAGACGGCCGACGAGGTGTACCCCAGCCGGTTCGCCGCGGCGGCGAAGGAGCCGAGCTGGACCACCTCGCGCAGAGTGCGGAGGTGTTCCGGCTTCAGCATCAGCGTTCCTTGCCCTCAGGGTTGCTAAATGTCGTGTTTATAGCGCTTCCGCCTTTTTTTCGCCACTCCTACAGTGATGGACCACCGTCTCCCGAACCCGTTTGAGAGTCACATGAGCATCCGCGTGTACCGCAACGCCGCCATCCACACGAGAGCCGGCGGCACCCCGCCCGCACAGGCCATGGCCGTGGACGGCGAGACGCTGCTCGCCGTCGGCACGGAGGCGGAGGTGCGCGAGGCCGCAGGCCCGGGAGCGGAGCTGATCGACCTGGACGGCGCCGCGGTGCTCCCCGGCTTCTACGACGCGCACATCCACACCGCGCAGTACGCCCAGAGCCTCGGCGCGGTGGACCTGCGCGACGTGCGCTCCCTGGACGAGGCCCTCGCCATGGTGGCGGCGCACGCGGCGCGGCTGCGGCCGGGCGCCTGGCTGTTCGGCGGCCGGTGGAACAGCAACACCTGGGATCCGCCCGCCCAGCCGGACCGGTACGCGCTCGACTCCGTCTGCCCCGACCTGCCCGTCGCGCTGCCCAGCGTGGACGGCCACACCGTGTGGGCCAACTCGGCCGCGCTGCGGCTGGCCGGCATCGACGCGGGCACGCCGGACCCCGTGGGCGGCGAGATCGTCAGGGACGCGAGCGGGGAGCCCACCGGCATCCTGCGCGAGGCGGCCTCCTACCCGCTGCGCGACCTCATGGTCTCCCCCGACCTGCGCGACCTGCTCCGCGCGGCGCAGGAGGAGCTGCTCGCGCTCGGCCTGACCAGCGTGCACGACATCGACGGCGAGGACTGCCGGGCCGCCTACCTGGAGCTGCGCGACGCGGGCGAGCTGAGGCTGCGCGTCCACAAGGCGATCCCGATGGTCCACCTGGAGACGGCGATCGCCGAGGGCCGCCGCACCGGGCAGGGCGACGACTGGTTCCGCACCGGCCCGGTGAAGATCTTCAGCGACGGGGCGCTGGGCTCGCACACCTGCCACATGAGCGAGTCCTTCGCCGACGATCACGGCAACACCGGCATCGCGGTCACTCCGTACGCGGAGCTGGTCGCGCTGTTCTCCCGGGCGGCCGGAGCCGGCATCGCCGTGGCGACGCACGCGATCGGCGACCGGGCCAACCACCTGGTCATCGACGCCTACGAGGCGGTCGGTCCCACGCCGGGGCTGCGGCACCGCATCGAGCACGCCCAGCACCTGCGGCCCGGCGACCTGGCGCGGATGGCGCGGCTGGGCATCGTCGCCTCGATGCAGCCAGTGCACTGCACCAGCGACATCGACCTGGTGGACCACCTGCTGGCCGGCCACGAGCTGGCCTCCTACGCCTGGCGGGGGATGCTGAACGTCGGCGTGGCGCTGGCCTTCGGCTCCGACGCCCCCGTCGAGCACCCCAACCCCTTCGCCGCGCTGTACGCCGCGGTGACCCGCACCCGGACCGACGGCACCCCCGCCGGCGGGTGGCAGCCGGAGCAGCGGCTGAGCATGGCAGAGGCCGTCACCGCCCACACCCTGGGCGCGGCCTACGCCGCAGGCGAGGAGGAGCGCAAGGGCGTCCTGACGCCCGGCAGACTCGCCGACTTCATCGCGGTGGACACCGACCCCTACCTGGAGTCGCCCGAGGCGGTGCTGCGCACCAAGGTTCTGACCACCGTCGTCGGCGGCGAGGTCCGCTGGCGGCGCATCTGAAGGAGCACCCCCCTTTGAACACCCGGATCCTCACCACGCTCGCCGTCGGCGGGCTGCTCACCGCGACCGCCGCCTGCGGCGCCCAGTCCCTGGACGCCGGCGACTCCGGCGACTCCGGCGCGGCGGCCTCGGCGCCGGCCGTCGTCCTCGACCAGGCCCCCGCCGAGGAGAAGGCGGCCGACGTCATCAACGCCATCACCCCCGACCAGGAGCTCGCGGCCAAGGCGCCGGCGAGCCTGAAGTCCGGCGGCCTCAAGGTCGTCTCCTCCATCGGCTATCCGCCCATGGAGCTGTACGCGAGCGACGGCAAGACGCCGATCGGTTTCGACCCCGCTCTGGCGCGCGCCATCGCGAGGAAGCTCGGCGTCAAGGTGACCATCACCGACGAGGAGTTCAACTCGCAGATCCCCGGTGTGCTCACCGGCCGCTACGACTTCGTCATCTCCTCGATGAGCGACACGCCGGAACGGCAGGGCCAGGTCACGTTCGTCGACTACGTGCAGGCGGGCGCCGCGCTGCTGGTCAAGAAGGGCAACTCGGCGGGCATCACCGGGCCCGGGGACCTCTGCGGCAAGACGGTCTCCGTCGTCGACAACGGCTCCTCGATGGAGCTGGCCGAGAGCTATGACGCCGACTGCAAGAAGGGCGGCAAGCCCGCCGCGGACATCCTGAAGTTCCCCGGCGACACGGAAGCCATGCTCCAGGTGAGCAACGGCCGCGCGCAGGCGAGCGTCACCGACTACGTGGTCGCCGCGTACAAGGCGGCCGACCCCAAGCTCGACATGGAGGCGATCAGCCTCGACGGCACCGCGAGCCCCTGGGGGATCGGGATGAAGCCGGACAACAAGCAGCTCGTCGACTCCGTCAAGGGCGCGCTCGACTCCCTCATCAAGAGCGGGGAGTACGGCGGGCTGCTCAAGGCGTGGAACCTCGACGCGCTGGCCGTCGAGTCGGCCGTGGTCAACGGCGGTAAGTGACGTGCGCACCGAACCGATCGCCGACGGGTCCGGCACGCCGGTCCCCGTCGCGCGCACCTGGCACTGGGGCCGCTGGCTCGCCGCGGCCGTCGCGCTCGCGGTCGCCGGCTGGCTGGCCTACCTGGTGGTGGTCAACCCGCACCTCGACTGGGGCAAGGTCGCCGAGTATCTGTTCAACGAGCGGATCCTGTCCGGGGTCTGGGTCACCATCGAGATCTCCGTGCTGGCGACGGCCCTCGGGCTGGTGCTCGGCGTCCTGGTCGCGGTCATGCGCCTCGCGCACAACCCGGTGCTGAGCGGGCTGGCCGCGTTCTACATCTGGTTCTTCCGCGGCACGCCGGTGCTGGTGCAGCTCATCTTCTGGTACAACCTGGCGTTCCTGTTCCCCGAGCTGGTGCTCAAGGTCCCGTTCACGATGATCGGCCTCAAGTGGGACACCAACCAGGTGATGACCGGCTTCACCTCGGCCATGCTGGGGCTGGGGCTGAACCTGGCGGCGTACTTCGCCGAGACCGTGCGCGCCGGGATCCAGGCGGTGGACCGGGGCCAGACCGAGGCGGCGTACGCGCTGGGCATGACGCCGGCCAGGCGGATGCGGGTCATCGTGCTGCCGCAGGCGCTGCGCATCATCATCCCGCCGACCGGCAACGAGTTCATCTCCATGCTGAAGACCACCTCCCTGGTGTACGTCGTCGCCGGGCACGACCTGATGACCAACGCCAGCCAGATCTACAAGGCGAACAACCGGATCATGGAGCTGCTGATCGTGGCGAGCGTCTGGTACATGGTCATGACCGCCGTCGCGACCTTCCTGCAGGGGCGGCTGGAGCGCCGCTTCGGCTCCGACGCCGTACGGCTGGTCCGCGGCGGCGGGGTCGCGGCCCGGGTCCTGCCGAAGGTGGCCGCGTGAACGCCGGGGCGGCCCCCGCGGCGGTGGCCCCCGTGGTGGTGGCGACGGGCGTCCGGATGGGCTACGGCGGCGTGCAGGTGCTCAACGGGGTGGACTTCACCGTGGCCTCCGGCGAGGTGAGCTGCGTCATCGGGCCGTCGGGCTCGGGCAAGTCCACGTTCCTGCGGTGCCTCAACGGGCTGGAGCCGGTGCTGGGCGGCAGCCTGCGCGTGCTCGGGGAGGAGGTCGGCCACACGCTGCGGGACGGCAGGTATCACCCCTGGACGCCCAAGAGGTTCGCCGCCTTCCGCAGGAACATCGGCATGGTGTTCCAGCGATTCAACCTGTTCGCCCACCAGAGCGCGCTGGAGAACGTGGCCTGCGGTCCCGTCCATGTGCTGGGCACGCCGCCGGATCGGGCGCGGACACTGGCGATGGAGCACCTGGACCGCGTGGGCCTGGCCGACCACGCGCACAAGCGGCCCCACCAGCTCTCGGGCGGCCAGCAGCAGCGGGTGGCCATCGCCCGGGCGCTGGCGATGAACCCGGCGCTGATGCTTTTCGACGAGCCGACCTCCGCCCTCGACCCCGAGCTGGTGGACGAGGTGCTGGAGGTCATGAAGAGCCTGGCCGCCGAGGGGATGACGATGGTCGTGGTGACCCACGAGATCGCCTTCGCCCGTGAGGTCGGCGACCGGCTGGCCTTCTTCGCCGACGGCGTGGTCGTCGAAGAGGGCCGCCCCCGCGAGCTTCTCGCCGCCCCGGAGCACGAGCGCACCCGCGCGTTCCTGTCCAGCGTCCTCGGCGCCCAGGAGGGCCCGTTCGAGAGGTGAGCGCCGGCTGCCGGAGGATCCTCTCCCGGCCGGGGAAAACCGCGATGCTAACCTAAGTCAGTCACTTGATTTAAAGGCGCGTCACACCCCGACCGCGCACCGGAGAACCCGCGCATGTCCCCTGCCTCCGTCGTCCACGCGGCGCGCCGGCTCAGAGGCGCCGCCGCCGTCGGCGTGGCCGGAGTGGCGCTGTTCGCCCTCAGGGACAGGATTCCCGACCCGGACGTGGTCTGGGCGTCGGTTCGAAGGGTGAACCCGGGCTGGCTGGCCGTCGCCGTGGTCGCCGAGGGCCTCTCGATGAGGCTCTTCGCGGGACTGCTGCGCCGCCTGCTCAGGAGCGGCGGGGCCGCCGTGTGCGCGGCCGCGGGGGTCGGGCTGGGGCCGCATACCGTGCTGCTCGGCTACGTGGCGGGCAAGATCGCGGCGACGGTCGCGGTCATCCCCGGCGGGCTCGGCGTCACCGAGCTCGGCATGGCCGCGACGTTCATCGGAGCGGGAGTCACCGGCAGCATGGCGGCGGCCGTCGTCGCGCTCTACCGGCTGATCTCGTACTGGGCCGTGCTCGCCGTCGGCTGGGTCGCCTGGCTGCTGCTCCGCGACGGGGTCCGGGCCCGGTTGGCCGCGGCCGGACGGTGGCTGCTCGGCGTCGCCGGCCGCCATGAGGACGAGGCGGGCGTGCGTCCGGTGGGGTGAAGCTCACGAATCCCGGGAAACGGGTGCCAGCCACAGCCCGACGAGCGCGTCGATCAGCCCGGTCGCCGTGCCGTGCCAGCTGGATCTGGGCGTGGGGGCGCCTTCGGCGAGGGCGCGCTCGCGTTCGGCGCACACGTGTGTGATCAGCTGCCGCGCCATGTCGCCGCGCTCCGCCCGCACTTCGGCGGGCAGTTCGGGCAGGCAGCGGATGAACCCGTCCAACGCCTGTCGCAGCGAGGCGTGCGTCTCCTCGGCGAGGATCGCACGCAGCGCGGGATCGGTCGCCACCTGGGCGAGGAAGCGGGCGTACCAGGTCGGGTTGCCCTGCGCGGCCAGATGCTCGGTGACCGGGCGGACCAGGCAGGCCACCCAGTCGCGTACGTCGGCGGAGTCGCCGATGTCGGCCAGCATCCGCTCGCGTATCCGATCGACCGGCTCGGCGTGTCTGCGGGCGATCGCGCGTACGAGATCCGCCTTGGTGCCGAAGTGGTAGCCGACCGCGGCGTTGTTGCCCTGCCCCGCGGCCTCGCTGACCTGGCGGTTGGACACGGCGAACACGCCGTGCTCGGCGAACAGCCGCTCCGCCGCCGACAGAATCCGCTCGCGGGTCACGCCGGCCCGTTCGGCTCGTAACTTACCGGTCATCCTCACCAGCGCACCGGAATCGATGCGGTAAGTCAAGCAATTGAATCAAACGTCTTCCGGCGCTCGCGGGCGCGGACCGCCAGGGTCACGGGCACGGCGTGGCCCAGCACTCCGACGCCCCAGCCCAGGATGGGCCAGATCGGCCACGGATACCAGAAGTCCGTCGCCCGCCCGACGGCGAGCCAGACGACCACCATGAGAAGCGATGTGCCGGCGTAGACGCCGGCGTGGATGCGCACGCCGAGCCTGGCCGCCCTGGCCTTGCGGGCCCGGCGCAGCGCCCGGTCCCTCGACGTACGCAGCTTGGCCGGCAGGTCGGCGAGGAGGGCGTCGAGCTCGGTGCGGTGCCGCGCTCGCGTGGCGACGTCGAGGCGCTCGTCGAACTCCTCCTTGGTCAGGTAGCCGGCGCCGAACGCGTCGCCGAGCAGTTCGACGGCACGGTTGCGTTCGGCGGCGCCGACCCGGGGCGCGGTGGCCGGGGCGGCGGCGGGCCTGGAGCGCAACGCTGTGCCGGAGTCGATGTCCAAGGGAGCCTCCAGGGGGCGGGCGGGCGATGACCGCGAATGTGGATAACCCGAGCATCGCACGAACGCGTCAGCTAACGCAATACGCTATAGTTAACATGTGTCAACAGAAGAGGGGAGACAGGCCGATGGAGGGGTCCACGACGACCAGTCCTTCACGACGCCAGAGGGTGCGTGACGCGACGCTGCGTGAGCTGATCTCGGTGAGCCGCGAGATCCTGACGACCCAAGGCGTCGAAGCGCTGACGATCCGGGCGGTCGCCCGGGAGATGGGGATGACCCCGCCCGGGGTCTACCGCTACTTCGACGGCCACCGCGCCCTCCTCGACGCGGTCATCGTGGCGATCCTGGACGAGCTCACCGAGTTCGTCGCCACCCGGGTCGGCGAGGTGGACGAGGCGGACACGGCGGGCAGGCTCGTCGTCGCCAGCAGGGCGTTGCGGCGCTGGGGGGTCGAGCACCCCCGGGAGTTCCACCTCTCCCTGGTCGTGTCCCCGCCGGAGGAGGAGAACCAGGCGGTCGGCCGTGCGCGAGCCCAGGTGGGCAAGCTGTTCGGGGAGATCTTCGCCGGAGCATGGCGGGACTACGGCGGCGCCTCCCCCGCTCCCTGGCCCCGCGAGCCCCGGATCGAGCCGCTGGCCGAGCGGCTCGTCCAGATCCTGGAGATCACGATGCCCTCCACCGCCGCCGCGGCCGCCTTCACCCGCTGCTGGACGCGGCTCTACGGGATGGTCTGCCTGGAGTCGCTCGGCCTTCCGCGGGCCATCGGCGACGAGGCGGGCGATCTGTTCGAGGCGGAGCTGGCCGACCTCGCGCGGACCCTCGGCCTTCCCGAGGCCGCCCTGGGCGCCGCTCGCTGACGTCCCCCCACCATCGTCCTCACAGGAGTGCCCAATGACCCCCCTGCAGCTCAGCCAGCCGACCCAGGTGATCGCCGGCGCCGTCCTGCTGACCGTCGTGACCATCGAGTTCGGCGGATGGTTCCTCACCCGGATCGTCCGCGGCGCGGTGCCGATGACGCCCTTCCAGCAGACGTTCGCCCGCGCCGGGCACGCGCACGCGGGGGTGCTGGTCACCCTCGGACTGGTGTGCCTCCTCTTCGTCGACGCCACCGGCCTCGACGGCGTCGCCCTGTGGACCGCCCGGCTCGGCGTGCCGGCCGCCGCCGCGCTGATGTCCGCCGGATTCTTCCTGTCGTCCCTCGGACGGGATGCGACCCGGCCGAATCGGCTGATCATCCTGCTCTGGCTCGGCGCGCTCTGCCTGGCGGCAGGCGTGCTGACCCTCGGCATCGGCCTGCTGACGTGACCGGGGCGCCAGATCCACGGGATGTGCATGAGACCGGATTCCGGGGGTAAGCGAGAGCGGGAGAGTGCGCATACGGGGCCCGCGCGGGACGGCGGCGGACAGGTCATCCGTCACGTCCCGTGCGGGCCTCGCTCACCTGTCGTGGACGGTGACCGCGTACCCGTCGGGGTCGCTGAAGGAGAACGTCCGGCCGAACGGCCCGTCGACCGGCTCGGACAGGATCGGCACCCCCGCCGCGGCGAGCTCGTCGTGGAGCCGCTGGGCGTCGTCGGCCTTGAACCACAGCGCCACCCCGAGGCCCGGACGCGGGGCCGCCTCCAGGTCGACGCCGGGCAGCGGCTCGCGCACCGCGAACGGGATGGGCGCGGTGGCGAACACCACGGCGTGCGGCGGCCCCGCCGGGTCTCGTCGCAGCCCGAGGCGCTTCTCGTAGAACGTGGCCGCTGCCTCCAGGTCGCGCACTTGCAACGCCACGAAGTCCACTCCGGTGACGGTCACGGCTTCCTCCTATGTCAGAGCTTTGACATAGGGACCATATGTCAGGATGTTGACATGAGGCAAGTGAGCAGCGGCGTCGACCCCGGCCGCCTGGTGGGCTACCAGTTGAAGAGGGTCCAGGCGGCCCTGCGCTCGGCCATGGACGCCGCGCTGCGCCGCCACGACCTGACCACTCCGCAGTACGCCTGCCTGGAACTGCTCGACCAGCGGCCGGGGCTGTCCAACGCCGAGCTGGCCAGGGGCGCCTTCGTCACCCGGCAGTCGATGAACGTGTTGCTCCGCAACCTGGAGGACGCCGGACTGGTCGAGCGGCCGGCGTCCGCGCCGCAGGGCAGAGCCCTGCCCACCACCCTGACGGCGGAGGGCAGGGCCCGGCTCGCCGCCGCGCGCGGTGACGTGCTCACGATCGAACAGCGGATGACCGCCCACCTGGACGCGGAGCAGGCCGACCTGCTGCTGGGTCACCTGGAGCGGATGACGGACGCCCTGGAGGACCGCCCGTCCCCGGTTCGCCGACAGCGGTAGCGGAGCCGCCACCCCGCCGGGCCGGGAAGACATGCCCCCGTCCACCCTCGGGATTTGCCTACTCTGACGTCAGAGTAGGGTGATGCGGGTCACGTGGTTCTCCCGGCCGACGCGCAGCCGTCCCGCGACGTCCCCGCGCCGTGTCGTGACCGCCGGGAGGCCAGGGATCCGGGCGGCCCCGCCGCCCGCGGGGGCCGGCCCGCGCGGGAGCCTCCTCCGCGGTGGGTCCGGCCACACAAAAGACCGCACGTGGAGAGGAGGACGATGTCCGTCTACCGCGTCAGGATGTACAGCGGCTTTCAGCGCACCCTCACCGCCGACCGCGTCGTCGTCAACGGCGACAACGTCTGTTTCGAGCGGAGCAGGAACGGATCCTGGGTGGCGGCGCTCCAACTGCCGACGCAACTGGTCACCCGGGTCCGCCGGCGGTGCGTCCAGCCGGACGGCAGGGTGACGTGGAACGTCGAGGAGCCTGAGCCCAGCACCTACTGATCGCGCACGCTCGCTCCCGCCGGGCGTCGGGGGGTTATTGCTCTATAACCTTCCGTGAGAGTAGAGTCTGCCCCGCTTGCGGTGGGACTCCGCTTCGCCGCGTGCTCGCCCATCGCAGGCGTCAACGCCACCGCACGGCCCGCCTGGCCCTTCCCCCTCGCCGGGCGCGCCGTCGCGGTGGGGGTCGGCGCTGCCGCGGGCTCCACCAGGGCGGGCCCGGGGCCTTATGCTTGTCCTCCCCTCCAGCCGGACTCCCGGACGAGAGGTATCGTCACCGACGAGTTCCAGAGAGCTGTTCTGCGAAACCCTACCCATACGTGAGGGTAGGCCGTGAGTGGCGACGGTACCCGCACGGGAGCGGCGACCACGGGGGTAGGAAAGGTGAGCGGAGCGATGCCTGAAGGTCTGGCGCAGATCGGCGAGGTCGCCGAGCGGCTCGGGCTGTCCCTGCGCACCATCCGCCATTACGAGGAGGTCGGCCTGGTCGTGCCCGCCCGCACGCAGGGGGGTTTCCGGCTCTACAGCGAGGAGCACGTGCAGCGCCTGGCGCTGATCAGGCGGATGAAGCCGCTGGGGTTCACGCTGGAGGAGATGCGCGACCTGCTGGAGATCAGCGACCGGCTCACCCGCGGCGACGACGACCCCGGCCTGCTCTCCCGGCTGCAGCTGTTCGAGAAGGCGGTCGCGGAACGCGCCGACAAACTGCGCGAGCAGCTCGCGATGGCCAGGGAGTTCGCCGAGCAGCTCCGGCGTCAGCGGTTGAACGTCCCGAAAACCGCCTCCGCCCGCTGATCCGTCTCCCTCGTGCCTGCCTAAGTCCGTCCCAAGTGCGGCCTAAGCCCTGCCGCCTAAGTTCACCGGCGTGAGGAATTCCGCTGCGAGGGAGCATGGGATGTCCCTGTCGCCCGCGTCCGGCACGGCCGGGCGCACGAACTGGCCCGCCGAGATTCTGCCGGTGCTCGAAAACGCGCTGACGTGCGAGTACGCCTCGCTCACCCGCACCGGCGCGCCGATTACCTGGCCAGTGGGGCCCTACGTCGCCGAGGACGGTCGTACGGTCGACGTCTCGACCGGACTGACCTATCCGTCCAAGGCCGAGCGGGCCAGACGCGACCCCCGGGTCGCGCTGCTGTTCTCCGACCCCACGGGGTCGCCCGTCTCCGGCCCTCCCGTCGTGCTCGTCCAGGGCCTGGCCACCGTACGCGACGCGGATCTGCAGGCCAACACCGATCTCTACCTGCGGCGGACGCTGGCGAAGTATCCGCAGGCGGTCGCCCGGCAGCCGTGGTTCCTCGTGCGACGCCAGGCCTGGTATTGGGCGCGCATATGGATCGAGGTCACTCCGCTGCGCATGTTGTGGTGGCCGCACGGGCGGCTCGACGCGCCGCCTCAGCGGTGGGAGGCGGCCCCGGAAGCGACCGCGCCGCCGTCGGACCCCGCCCCCACCGGAGCCGGCGCTCCGGGATGGCTGGAGCCGCCCGCCGACTGGCGCCTTCGCGCCGACCACGCCGTCCGCCTCGGTGATCCCGTGCTGACCGTGATCGGCGAGGACGGCTGGCCCCTGCCGCTGCGTTCGCTCGGCGCGACCCGTGTGGACGACGGCTTCCTCGTGCGGACCGGCCCGCCCGGCGTCCTGGCGCGCGGACGGGCCTGCCTGACCTTCCACACCCATGGCACCGACATGAGCGGACAGGAGAACGTCGTGCTGGTCGGCGAGGCCACGCCCCTGCCCGACGGGGTCCACGTGCGGGTCGAACGTGCCCTGGCCGACTTCAGCCTCAGCGGGAGCCGTCTCGGGCAGGTGCGGAAGATGATGCGGACCGCCCGCGCCCTGGCACCGCGACTCGAACGGGAGGCCGCGCGACGCGGGCAGCCCGTTCCCGCGCTCCGGCGTCTTCGCTGATCACAGGCGCGCGAGCGCGTCACGGGCCGCCTTCTCCCAGTGGGGGGAGCCCACCTGCCGGGCCACCTCCACCGCACGGGCGTAGTGTCCCGCCGCGGCCTCGGACCCGCCGAGGAAGACGGCGAGGTCGCCGAGCGTGTGGGCCACCGGACCGAAGGTGACCGACGCGGTGCTCATCCCGGCCATCTCCCCCTCCACGGGGAGGAGCTGGTGGTAGCACTCTCCGGCCGCCTCGCGGTCCGCCAACGCGATCGCGGTCACCGATCGCGCCGCCATCATGCCCACCCAGGAGAAGTCGCGGCGCGGGAGGGCCGCCGGCCACACGGCCCTGGCCTCCTCCAGGCGGCCGGCCGCCACGAGAGCGCGGGCGTACAGCTCTTCGACCTCCTGCGGGATCCGCTCCCACACCGGGGTGATCGCCTCCACGCACTCGTCGAAGCGTCCGGCCGCGAGACGGACCGCGAAACAGCCCACAGCGCCCATGAGGGACGATATCGACGCCCCCGACTCCGCCATCCGCTTGCCCAGCGTCGTGTACGCCTCCTCGGCCTGCTCGAACTCTCCCCGCAAGAGCAGATGAAGGGCGTCGAGGAACGCGAGGATGCCGAGGGCGTGGCCGAGCTGGCCGCTCGTCGAGTGCTCCGCCGCCTGGTCGGCGTGGTGCCGGGCGCCGGCCCAGTCGTTTCGGCTCAGCGCGACCATGCAGAGCGCCGCGTGGCCGAGCGTCTGGTAGCCGAGCAGCCCGGCCGACGAGGAGATCCGCAGCAACTCGTGCCCCAGTCCTTCGAGCTCCTCGCGCCTGTCCGGGGCCTGACAGGCCCAGTATCGGGCGTTCAGCGCCATGCACAGCAGGTGGGGGTCGCCGATGTCGCGGGCGATGGCCACCGCCTCCGTGCTCGCCGTCTCCACCCGGGCGGCGTCGTGTCCCTCGACGGCGTGGCACAGCGTGACCAGCAGAAGGCAGCGCGGCTCGCCCGTCTCCCGGGGAATCGCGTCCTCGATGGCGCGCACCAGATCGCGATCGAGCCTTCGCTCCGGCTGGATGGTCCAGATGACGGGCGCGTCGAAGGCCACCGCCGCCCGGGCGACGGCCTTCGGATCGGCGGTTCTCCTGGCGACGGCCAGCGCCTTCGCCCGGGCGTCGAGCGCCCTTTCCACCTCGCCGGCGTGCGCCAGCGCGGACACCAGACGGCACATCAGGTCGAGTCGCAGCGCCTCGGACGGGTCAGGCGCGAGATCGAGCGCACTCAGCGCGCCGTCCAGGAAGGCCGCCGCGTCCCGGTGGGCGTACAGTGCGGACGCCTGAGCCGCCGCGCGCGACGCGTATTCCGCCGCGGCCGGCGCGGTCGCGGTGGTCGCGGCGGCGAGGGCGTGATGCCCAAGCGCCCCGACGTCCCCGGGCCGCACGGTCTCCAGGGCCGTCACGACCTTGCGGTGCATCCGGGCGCGCCGCAGCCGGGGAATGTCCTCATAGAGGGTCTCGCGGACCAGCACGTGGGCGAAGCGGACCCGGCCCGGCCGGGGTTCCTCCAGCAGCCCGGCCAGCACCCCCGCCTCCAGCCCGTCGAGCACGGTCTCCTCGTCGGCTCCCGGCATCGCGATGAGCACGTCGGCGTCGACCTCCCTGCCGAGCACCGCCGCGTTGCGCAACGTCACCTGGACCGCGCCGGGGAGGTGGGCCACCCGCCGCCGGATCAGGTCCCGCACCCCGGGCGGCAGCACGTTCACCGCGGAGGGGCCGTCGATCGCGAGCAGCCGCGCCGTCTCGCTCACGAACAACGGGTTTCCGCCGGTGCGCTCGCTGACCTTCCGCGCGGTCGCCCGATCCACCTCCATGCCGGAGCGCTCGGTGAGCAGCCGGGCGACCTCGTCCGGTGCGAGACCGCTCAGCTCCAGGTTCTCCACGGTCTGGACGGCGAGGGCGGCGGCGGTCGCCATCAGGTCGGCGCTCGACTCCCCGGGCCGGTGCGTGAGCAGGACGAGGACGGGTGTCGCGGCCAGCCGTACGGCCAAATGGCGCAGCAGCTGAAGGGTCTCCTCGTCGGCCCTGTGGACGTCCTCCAGCACGATCAGCAGCGGCCCCGGCACCCCGTCCACGTAGTCACCCACGGCCCTGGCCAGCCAGAACTGGCCGACCGGTGCGGCGTCGTCGGTCAGCAGCGGCGCCAGCCGCGCGGCGGTCTCCGGCGGGGGCGGCGTGGTCGCGGCGAGATCGCGCAGCACCTCGCTCCACGCCCACGCGGGCGGCACCCCGCCCGTCGTCTCCGGGCAGCGGCCGACGACGGTCCGCCAGCGCCGCGACGACAGGTGCCCCACCAGGGCGTCGGCCAGGGTGCTCTTGCCCAGCCCGGCCTCCCCGCCGAGCCACGCGACCCGGAAGCCGTCCCCGGCCTGCTCCGCGGCGGCGGTCAGGCGGGACAACTCCCTCGTACGGCCGACCATCCTGCCGGGGGACGGCGGGCGCGGCCGGTCGGGCGGAACGACCAGCGGCGCCGGCGCGGGCTCCCGGATGATCAGGTCGAGGGAGGGGGCCTGGGCGAGGATGTCCGCCTCCAGGCTCCGCAGGGCGGGCCCGGGGTCCACGCCGAGCTCATCCGCCAGCAGGGCCCGGGTGCGGCGCAGGACCGCGAGGGCCTCCCCCTGACGGCCTGCCCGGTAGTAGGAGAGCGCCAGCAACCGGACCGCGTTCTCCCGCAGCGCGTGGGCGGCGACATGCCGTTCCAGCTCGGGGACCAGTTCGGCGTGGCGGCCGAGCGCCAGGCCCGCCTCGGCGCGGTATTCGACCGCGACCGCCCGCAGCTCCAGCAGGTGGCCCACCTCGGGCACGGCCCACTCCTGGTCGGCGAACTCCGCGTACGCCTGGCCGGTCCATAGCGACAGCGCCTCACTGATCGTGTCGAAGGCGCCGGCGGGTTCGCGCCGGGCGAGGAGGCCGGCCGCGGCGTCGACCAGCTTGGGGAAGAGCCAGGCGTCCACGTCCTCGGTGTCGAGGGCGAGGCGATATCCGGGCGGCGCGCTCACCAGCACGCGGGCGGCGGCCCGTGGCGCCCGCTCGGGCTCCAGGACACGGCGCAGGTTCGAGACGTACACCTGCAGGGCGCCGAGCGCCTTCGGCGGCGGCTGGCCCTTCCACAGGTCGTCGATGAACCGGTCGGTGGACACGATGTGCCCCTGTGCGCAGACCAGCCGGGCCATCACGGCCCGGTGGAGTGACGTGCCGAACTCGACAGGACGGCCCGCCACCTCCGCGCCGATGTGACCCAATACCAGAACGCGCACCATAGCGGGAAAAGCATAGGTCTGTTTCCTTTTACGGTGACAGCTCGTTGGGGTGAGCGCTCGATTCCCGCTTGATTCCGTGCTCGAATTCCTGGGTGCGTTCGACGGGCTCGACCGGCGTGAGGCGCGGCGCATTGCCGACCTGCCCGATCTCAGCGCTCTGGCGAACCTGATCCGGACGGCGGCCCGCCGTCCGCCCGGGCCTGCGGGTAATGGTTCGTTATGCGGATACCCGCCCTCGCCTTGGGGATAGCGCGCCTTCGTATGGCCTGCCTAATCTGCGATAAGTGATGCTCTTCCCGACCATATGAGGCGCCGCGCACGGAGCGCCGGGGTGCTTCGCCACGGGAGGTGCCCGCTGGTGACCAAGGAGCACGACACGATGAACTCGCAGACCATGGACCGGGCCGACGTCTCCGCCGCCGAGGTTGTCAGTTCCGTATACACGTGTCCGGTGCCGCACTCTCCTCAGGAGGTCAGCGGCGTGCGACGTCATGCGCTCGGTGTCCTGGCGGCCTGGGGAACGCCCGGGACCACCGCGCAGGAGGTCGTGCTGGTGATCTCCGAGATGGTGACCAACGCCGTACTCCACGCCCTGCCGCCGGCCGAGCTCCGGCTCTTCGTCTACGCCGACGGCGATCGCCCGGTCATCCGGGTCGAGATCACCGACGGCGGGGCGGCGCCGGTGTGGCCGGGAACCGCCCCGTCCCCGGACGAGAGCGGGCGCGGCGGCGTCGTCGTCGACGCCCTCGCCATCCGGCACGGCTCTGTCAGCCGTCCCTCCGGCACCACCACGTGGTGGGCGGACCTGCCGGCCCGCTGAGCGGCCGTACGCCCGCGCTCAGCGGCGCAGGGTCTCCGACGGAGACTCCCCGAAACGCCGGCGGTAGGCGAGGGCGAACCGCCCCAGATGGACGAACCCCCAGCGGTAGGCGACGTCGGTGACCGTGGTGGCGCCCGGATCGTGGACCGAGAGTTCGGCACGCACCCGCTCGAGGCGCACCTCCCTCAAGTAGCTCATGGGCGTCGTCTCCAGCTGACGCCGGAACCCCTCCTGAAGCGCCCGCGCGCCGACGCCCACCGCCTCGGCGATCTCCTCCACGGTGAGAGGTTCCGCCGCCCGCGCCTCGATCACGTCCACGGCCCGTTCCACCGCCGTCGGCGCGACGCGGGGCTGCCCGCCCGACAGCTCCTCGCTGTAGTTGCTGGGCTGGGCCAGCAGCAACTGCGTCATCAACAGCCCCTCCAGCTGCCTGAGCGCGACGGGCTGCTCCAGCATGGCGCCGCCTGTCTCCGCCTCTCGCCTGAGCAGCTCGACGACCGAGAGCCACGATCGGGCGGGGGGCCGGGTCAGGTCCATGCCGAGGGAGAAGGTGAGCGGCCTGCGGGGCGTGCGCCCCATGAGCTTGCCGAGGTGGGCTTCGAGCGCGGCGCGGTCGAAGCGGACGATCAGCGACTCGTGCCCGGGGGCCCATCGCATGGACATGGGCCGCGTCAGCGACAGTACGGAGGCGAGCTCGGGCGTCGACACGATCCGTTCACGGCCGTGGGACACCTCCGCCACGCCGGTCAGCGGGATCTCGACGAGCAGGTAGCTGTCCAGCGGCTGCGGCGTGATCAGCACCTCCGTGCCGTAGCCGAGCGAGTACAGCCCGACTCCGTCGAACGTCATCCCGTTCAAGCGGGCGTCGAACCGGATCTCCGAATTCACCGGGCGCAGCCCGTGGTCGCCGAGGTCGTTTCCGACCCGCGTACGGGCCTCGTCGACGTCGTGTGTGTACAGCCGCGAATGCGCGGCGAGTGGTAGCGATTGTTCGGCCATTTCGCCTCCCCAAGCGGGCAGGCCCCCCGTTCCCGCAGGTGGCGGGCGCGACACAAGCCTACGCGCGGCCCGCTCCGGCGGGACACGGCCGCGGTGAGGACCGGCCGGACGGTCAGATCAGGCGGCGGGAGACGATCCCGCTGCCGACGTCGTGGCCGCACCACAGGCGGAAACGCTCCCCGGGGCGCAGATACTCGACCGCGTCGTCGTCGGTCGTCGCGATGGTCACCACGTGCAGCCAGTCTCCCGGGCTCAGCGGCTCCTCGTCGTCCGCGGTGATCGCGACCTGGAACGGACGGCTGAACCGCATGCCCTCCTCCCCGGCGCAGGCGCAGATCACCAGCGACTGCGTGCGGGAGGGCAGTTCGTGCGGCAGACCGCCCTGGTCGGAGGGCAGGAGCGTGATGAGTGCCTTTGCCTGGACGGTCATCGAGACCACCAACTTTCACGCGACTATTGCCCGGTGACTATTGCCCAATGACTATTGCACAGTGCAACGTTCGCCCCGGCCGATTGCTTCCCCAATCCCCACTATCCAGTGTGCGCCGCGGGGGCGGTCGAGCCGCGCACCACGAGTTCCGTCGCGAGTTCGACGTGGTGGGACTCGACCTGTTCCCCGGCCGCCAGGCGCAGCGCCGTACGCACCGCGACGGCGCCCATCTCTCGCAGCGGCTGCCGCACGGTGGTCAGGGGCGGCGAGGCCATCCGGGCGATCTGCGTGTCGTCGAAGCCCACGATGCTGAGGTCCTCGGGCACGCGCAGCCCCCGCGCCCTGGCCGCCTCCAGCACGCCGAGCGCGATGTCGTCGCAGCCCGCGAAGATCGCTGTGGGCGCCTCGGGCAGGCCGAGCAGGGCCGCTCCGCCCGCCATGCCGTCGTGGTAGTGGAAGTGCCCGGTCCGCACGTAACCGGGCAGGACGGGAGCCTCTCCGGACTCCATGGCGGCCCGGTAGCCGTGCAGCCGGGCCTGGTTGCAGGCCGCGGTGGCCGGGCCGCCGAGGTAGGCGACGCGCCGGTGGCCGAGCGCGAGCAGGTGCTCCGTCGCGGCCATGCCACCGGCGAAGTTCGTCGAGCCGACGCTGGTCACCCGGGCCCTCGGCAGGTTCAGCGGGTCGATCACGACCAGGGGCAGCCGTGCCCGGGCCAGGGCGGTGAGCTGCCCGGCGGTCAGTTCGCCGGTGACGGCGACCAGCGCCCGCCGCCCGGCCGCGACCAGGTCGCGCGCCCACCCTCCCGTGCGGTCGGCGTCACGCCGGATGCTCACCACCACGGCCACGTCGAGATCGGCGCCTGCCTGCACCGCACCCTGGACGATCTCCGTGGAGTACGCGTTGAGGTCGGCGTCGAACTCCACCTCGATCGTGTCGGGCGCCGCCTCACCCCGGCGCTGCGGCGGCGCGACGTAGTCGTGCTGCTCCAGCAGCGACAGCACCAGGGAACGGGTCTCCGGCGCGACGTCGCTGCGGCCGTTGAGCACCTTCGACACGGTCGCGACCGATACCCCCGCCGAGGCCGCGACCGTGGCGAGAGTGGCCCGCCTACGACTGGGCGGCATCTGTTCCTCCCTGATCGGGGCCCGCCGCCGGTCGCACCTCCACGGGAGTGACCAGCCGCCGGTCGTGGCCGACGTGGCGCAGCGGGCCGGTCAGCCGTACGCGGCCCCGGCACGGCAGGTCCGACGCGGAGGTGCCGACGAAGACGTCGATGTCCCCGGGCTCGACGATGCGCCGCAGGTCGCGGCCGGTGAAAGCGGTCCTGTCCGCGTGCACGGTGAAGGTCGCCCGCGCGCTCTCGCCGGGCTCCAGCCGCACCTGGGCGAACCCGGCGAGCTGCCGCACCGGCCTGGTCACCTGCGCCAGCACGTCGTGCAGGTAGAGCTGGACGACCTCCTCGCCCGCCCGGCCGCCGGTGTTGCGCACGCGCACCGACACGGTGAACTCCCCGTCGGTGGAGACCTCGGAGTCGCTGATCTCCAGGTCGCCGACCTCGAAGGCGGTGTAGGACGCGCCGTAGCCGAACGGGAACAGCGGTGTCGGGTCGAGGTTGCTGATCCCGTGGCTGTCGGAGCCCAGCGGCGGCTGCAGGTAGGTGCCCGGCTGCCCGCCCGGGGACCGCGGGATCTGCACCGGCAGCTTCCCGCTGGGCTGCACCCGGCCGGACAGGACGCCCGCGATGGCCGCCCCGCCCTCCTCGCCCGGCATGAACGCCTGGACGAGCGCGGCGGCCCCCTCGCGCACCCGCCCCAGCGCGTACGGCCGGCCCGACACCACGACCACCACGACCGGCGTGCCGGTGGCGGCCAGCTCGACCAGCAGGTCCTCCTGCGTCCCCGGCAGCCGCAGGTCCTCGGCGTCGCAGCCCTCGCCCGACGTGCCCTGCCCGAACAGCCCGGCGAGGTCGCCGACGACGGCCACGCACAGGTCGGACTCGCGGGCGGCCGCGAGCGCGGCGGCGAAGCCGGACCGGTCCTCGCCCCGCCAGTCGCAGCCCCGCTCGTGGACGATCTCGGTGTCCGGCAGCTCGGCCCGCAGCGCGTCGAGCAGGCTGGGCGCCTCCACGCCGAGCCCGAGCTTCGGGTGCCGGGGCAGCACGTGGTTGGGGAAGGCGTAGCAGCCCATGAACGTGCGCGGGTCGTCGGCGCAGGGCCCGACCACGGCCACCCGGCGCGGCCCCGGGCGCCCCTCCCCGAGCAGCGGCAGCGCGTCGCCCGCGTCGAGCAGCACGATCGACCGCTCGGCCAGCTCCCGGGCCAGCGCCCGGTTGTCCGGCGAGTCGAGGTCCACGGCGTCCGCGCCGGCCACCGACCCCTCCGGCGTCCAGTCCGGGTCGAGCAGCCCGAGCTGCACCTTCTGGGTGAGCAGACGGCGCGCGGCCCGGTCCACCAGTTCCTCGGGCAGCTCGCCCCGCCGCACCCGCTCGACCAGGTGCCGGCCGAAGCCGAGCGTGTCGGGCAGCTCGACGTCGATGCCCGCGGTCAGCGCGAGGACCCCGGCCTCTTCGTGGTCCGCGGCGACCTGGTGCATCTTCGCGAGGAACGCGATCGCCCAGTAGTCCGACACGACCGTGCCGGTGAACCCCCACTCGTCGCGCAGCACCTCGGTCAGCAGCCAGGGGTCGGCGGCGGCGGGCACGCCGTCCACGTCCGAGTAGGAGTTCATGACCGAGCGCGCACCGCCCTCGGCGATGGCGGTCTCGAACGTCGGCAGGATCATGTCCATCAGCTCACGGCGGCCCATGGGGACCGGACCGTGGTTGCGGGCAGCCCGCGAGGCGGAGTAGCCGGCGAAGTGCTTGAGCGTGGCGATGACCCCGGCCTTCTCGAGGCCGCGCACGTAGGCCGCGCCGAGCATCGCGACGAGGTACGGATCCTCGCCCAGGGTCTCCTCGACCCGGCCCCAGCGGTAGTCGCGCACCACGTCCAGCACCGGCGACAGGCCCTGGTGGGCGCCCACGGCCCGCATGTCCCCGCCGATGGCGGCGGCCATCCGCTCCACCAGCTCGGGGTCGAAGGTCGCGCCACAGGCGATGGCCGCCGGGTAGACGGTCGCGCCGTAGGTGGTGAAACCGGTCAGGCACTCCTCATGGACCAGCGCCGGAATGCCGAGCCGGGAGTGCTTCACCACCTCGCGCTGCAGCCGCACCACCTCCGCCGCGCCCGCCACCGCCGTCACCGGAACACTGCCGAACACCCGCGTCAGGTGGCCGAGCCCATGGCGTACGGCCTCCTCGATGGGCACCGTCCCCGAGGCGGCGAAGACGTCCTGCATAGGGGCCACGTTGTGCGCGTTGTCGGGCTCGACCTCCTCGGGCGCCTGCATGTCGTTGCCGATCCACCGGCTGCCGAGCTGGCCGACCTTCTCCTCAAGGGTCATCTCGGCGAGGAGGGCCTCGACCCGGTCGGCCACGGGAAGTGCCGGGTCCTGCCACGCCCGGAGCGTCCCGTCCGCCGCGTGCGTCCGATCTGGGGCCGTCATCTGCTCTCCTCAAAAAAGTTTCGAAACATTTCGGCGTCGCGGTCAGTTCTGTCGTCAATTTTCGGCCGACCATGATCACAAGGTGTGACGCCTGTTCGTCGGTACTTTACACACGCATCACGTTGAGCTGGAGAGCTCGTGAGAGCGCTCTTGACAGTCAGGTATCGCAAATCTAGATTGGCGTGCCACGCGGCTTGTGTCGAAATATTTCGAAACGAGCTGACTTCAAGAAGGAGTGGACAGTGGCACCGGGGTGCCGATCCACGTCGCCCCCGCCGCGTCCGAGTTACTTTTCAACGAGCCGCGGCCAGCCTCGGCGTTCGACGTACGGAGATCAGCGTGGAGTCCAGGACATCATCCCGCCGCACCTTCCTCACCCTCTCCATGGGCCTCCCCCTCGGTGCCGCGTTGGCGGCCTGCGGCACGTCCGGCCCCGCCCCGTCCGGCGGAGGCACGGGTGGCGGCGCCGCCGGGGGCAACGGTGGCGGCGGGGGCAAGGCCACCTACTGGTTCCTCCAGGGCCCGCCCGGTGAGGCCCCCCGCACCGCGTCCGTCCAGCGGTTCAACAAGGCCAACGCCAGCGGCCAGATCGCGATCACCACGATCCAGAACGACGCGTACAAGACGAAGATCAAGACGGCGATCGGCGCGAACCAGGCGCCCACCATCATCTGGGGCTGGGGCGGCGGCGGTCTGCGCAGCTACGTGCAGGCCGGCCAGGTCGAGGACCTCACCTCGTGGTTCGGCGAGAACGCCGCCGTGAAGGACCGGCTGTTCCCCGGCGCCTTCGGCGCCGCGACGATCGACGGCAAGATCTACGCGATGCCGTGTGAGACCGTGCAGCCGATCGTCCTGTTCTACAACAAGAAGGTCTTCGAGAAGGTCGGCGCCCAGCCGCCGCAGTCGTACGGCGACATCCTCGACCTGGTGAAGAAGTTCAACGCGGCGGGAATCGCGCCGTTCTCCCTGGCCGGCCAGTCGCGCTGGACGAACATGATGTGGCTGGAGTTCCTCTTCGACCGCATCGGCGGCCCCGAGGTGTTCCAGGCCGTCTTCGACGGTGAGAAGGACGCCTGGAACAACCCCGCCTCGATCGAGGCCCTGACCAAGATGCAGGAGCTCATCAAGGCCAACGCGTTCATCAAGGGCTTCTCCTCGGTCACCGCCGACTCCAACGCCGACCAGGCGCTGCTGTACACCGGCAAGGCCGCGATGATGCTGCACGGCAGCTGGTCGTACGGCATCCAGCAGGCGCAGGGCGGCGACATCGTCCCCAGCGGCGGCCTCGGCTGGATGAACTTCCCGGGGGTCGACGGCGGCAAGGGCGACCCGACCAACACCGTCGGCAACCCCGGCCAGTACCTGTCGATCTCCTCCAAGGCGACGCCCGAGCAGAAGGAGATCGCCAAGAAGTTCTTCGCCACCGGCGTCCTCGACGACCAGGAGCAGAAGGACTGGGTCGGCACCGGCGGCGTGCCGATCGTCAAGGGCTCCGACAAGCTGTTCGCCGGCTCCAAGGACGCCGAGTTCCTGAACTTCATCTACGGCGTCGCCAGCAACGCCAAGGTGTTCGCCCAGTCGTGGGACCAGGCGCTCAGCCCGACCGCGGCCGAGGTGCTGCTGGACAACATCGCCAAGCTGTTCCAGCTGTCGATCACGCCGCAGCAGTTCGCCACGAACATGAACGCGGTCATCGGTAAGTGAGCATGTCCGCTATCAACGCAAGAAGGACGTCGTCCGCCGTCGCGCCCAAGGCGCGCGGCGGCGTCATCCTGCCGTGGCTGGCCACGCCGGCGCTGGTGGTCTTCGCCGCCTTCGCGCTGATTCCGCTGGTCGGGGTCCTGCTGCTCAGCTTCACCTCCTGGGACACGCTGGGCGAGATCAAGCTGACGGGGCTCGAAAGCTGGCGGGCCGTGCTCAGCGATCCCGGTCTGCCGCACGCGCTGTGGGTGACGTTCCTGATCACAGCGCTCTCCTGGGCGGTCCAGACACCGGCCAGCATCCTGATCGGCGTGTTCCTGGCGGGCCGTCAGCGCTACCGCGAACTGCTCGCGGTGCTGTACTTCATCCCGCTGCTGCTCAGCTCGGCGGCCATCGCGATCACCTTCAAGGCGCTGCTCGACCCGAACTTCGGGCTCGGCGCGGGGCTGCACATCGACCTGCTCAACCAGGACTGGCTCGGCACGCCCAGCCTCGCCATGGGCGTCGTGATCTTCATCGTGTCCTGGCAGTTCATCCCGTTCCACGCGCTGCTCTACCAGGGCGGCGTACGGCAGATCCCGCGTTCGCTCTACGAGGCCGCGGAGCTGGACGGCGCGGGGCGGGTCCGCATGTTCTTCAACATCACCCTGCCCCAGCTCAAGTACACCGCGATCACGTCCTCCACTCTGATGATCGTCGGCTCCCTGACCTTCTTCGACCTGATCTTCGTGCTGACCGAGGGCGGCCCTGGTGACGCCACCCGCGCGCTCGCCCTGGACATGTACAAGCGCGGCATCCAGGCCAACCTCATGGGTCAGGCCTGTGTGATCGGTGTCATCCTCGTTCTCGTGGGTCTCGCCCTGGCGCTGCTGCTGCGCCGGCTGGGCGGCCGCAACCCCAACGCCAGCCAGCTGGAAGGGGCCTGACCGTGACCGCGACCCACACCTCGAGGGCAGCCCAGCGCACCGCGGCCCCAGGGGCGCACGGACGCCGCCGGCACAAACCGGCCTCCCAGCGCCCCAACTGGCTGGCCGGGCTGATGGGCTGGCTGTGGCTGGCGGTGGTGATCATTCCGATCTACTGGATCGTGATCACCAGCTTCAAGACGCAGTCCAACTACTACATCACCAACCCGCTGGTGCCGCCCGGCGATCCGACGCTGGACAACTACCGGCTCGTGCTCGACCTGGACTTCCCGCTGTACTTCCTCAACAGCCTCCTCGTCGCCATCGGCACGGTCGTCCCGTCGGTCCTGTTCGCGTTCATGGCGGCGTACGCGATCGTCCGGAGCGCCGGCGCCAGCCGCTTCCTCCGCGGGGTGAACTCGCTGTTCCTCATGGGCCTGGCCATCCCGCTGCAGGCGACCGTCATCCCGGTCTACCTGCTGATCATCAAGTTGCAGCTCTACGACTCGCTGACGGCGCTGATCCTGCCGTCGGTCGCCTTCGCGATCCCGCTGTCGGTGCTGGTGCTGGCCAACTTCATCAGGGACGTGCCCAAGGAACTGTTCGAGTCGATGCGGATGGACGGCGCGACCGAGTGGAAGACGCTGTGGGGCCTGGCCTTCCCGCTCACGCGGCCGGCCGTGGTGACGGTGTCGATCTACAACGCGCTGCAGGTCTGGAACGGGTTCCTGCTGCCGCTGATCCTCACCCAGAGCCCCGACAAGCGCACGCTGCCGCTGGCGCTGGCGGCGTTCCAGGGCGGACCGTACGGCGTGAACGTGCCCGCCGTACTGGCCTCCGTCGTGCTGACCATCCTGCCGATGCTGATCCTCTACACGGTCGGCCGTCGTCAGCTGCTCAGCGGCCTGACCGCCGGTTTCGGCAAGTAGACGGAGGATCTCACGCTCCGCCGTACAGACGGCCCAGGTCGACGAGTTCCACGTCGGGCCGTCTGTCGGCGAGGCGGACCAGCGCGCGGGAGAACCCCGAGCGCGCGAACAGGAGCAACTTGGGCAGGGCGCCGACCTTGCCGGCGGGCAGCAGCCCGCGCAGGTGCTCCAGGCGTTCCAGCTGAGGGACGTCGACAGGGGCCTCGGTGCTCTTGGCCTCGCCGATCGCGGTGATCCGGTCGGCGGCGAACGAGGCGGACTCCATGACGACGACGTCGAGCTCGTGCCCCCGGCGGTGCTCCCGGCACGGCAGTTCCGTCGGACGCACCGCGCTCGCGACCCCGCCGAGCGTGTCCGGTGAGGCGTGCTCGAAGCACCACTGCCGCGCGAGGTCCTCGAAGTGCGCGCCGTAGATCTGCGAGGCGACGGTGTCCGCGTTGGTCTTCCAGACACGCTCGGCACGCCCGGCGACCAGCTCGGCCTCGTGGCGTTGGATGACGAGCTGGTGCAACCGCACGACGGGCTCGGCGATGCGGTAAACGCTGCGCTTACCCCGCAGGGCGTCGTCGATGTGCTCGATCAGTCCGATGTCCTCGAGGCCGCCCAGCAGATGGGCGAGGGCACTGCTGGGGCGCCCCAGCGCCGCCGCTATCTCCGAGCGCCGACGGTTGCCGGCGCTGATCGCGCTCAACGTGGCCGAGTACGAGGTCGGATCGGCGATTGAGGGCTCCTCCCGGAGCAGCAGGCCGCCTTCGCGGAACATCGCGGAGGCCGGGTTCAGCAGGCGCCGCTGAACCCAGCGGTCGAACTCGGGGACTCCGGCGGGCCCCGATCCCCCGCTCATCTCCAGATAGGCAGGGGTTCCACCGAGCAGGGCGTGCAGCCGGAACGCCAGCTCCGGATTGTGATCGACCCCCCAGAACGCCGCGGCCTCACGGAACCTGAACGGGCGGACCACCAGCTCCATACCGGCACGGCCACGCAGGGGCGCACCACCGGAGAGCAACTGTGCCATAGTCGTCAACGCGCTGCCACACAGGATCATCCGGGCCCGGGTGTGTTGCTTCGCGTAGCTCAACGGGCTGAGGGCCTGCTGGAGGTAGGAGGGCAGCGCGGGCGTCGCCGAGACGAGATAGGGGAACTCATCGATGATCAGGGGGGTGGCCTGGTCCTCCCCGAGCCGGAGCAACTCGTCGATGGCTTCACGCCACGTACGGAAGGCGACGGGCTGACGCAGTCCACGATGAGCGGCATAGGCCGCCCCGAGGTCGGTGAGGTTCTGCGTCTCGGTCTGCTGTGTCGCGCCGAACAGGAACCCGCCGGTCTGCTGGGCCAACAGTTCGAGCATGAGGGTCTTGCCCTGACGGCGGCGGCCGTAGACCAGCCCGAGCGTCGCCCCGGACATGGGGGACCCGACGAAGTCGGCGAGGTTCTCCCACTCGGTGTCCCGGCCGAACAAGCGTTCCGGCTTCTCCAGCAACGGCTGCTCCTTACACGAGGTAATAGCTCCACCTATCATAGTTGCAGCTATCATTTGCTCGCTCACCCTGCCGCTTTCAGGTCTTGTACGGCCGTCTTTCCGGGGCTACGCTCACGCCAAAACTATTAGGAAACTTTCCTAAGGAAAGGAAGGCCACGCGACCGGTCGTCGTGTCACCCGACGCCTCCTCGCGGACGCCGATCGGCACCCCCGGAAGGACGGCATTGATGAAGAAACGGCTGCTCAGCGCGTTGTTGCTCGCGTCGGGCCTCTGTCTTGCAGGGGTCGGGGCAGGCCCCGCCCCCGCGTCGGCGGCGTCCAGCGCCGTGCTCGCGTACGCGGCCTGGGCGCCCAACACCTATTACGCCACGGGCACGCGGGTGACCTACAACGGCGCCGACTACGAGTGCATCCAGGCGCACACGTCGCTGACGGGCTGGGAGCCGCCCAACGTCCCCGCGCTGTGGAAGGCGCTCGGGAGCGGGGGCGGCGACACGACGGCCCCCAGCGTCCCGGCCGGCCTGCGGGTGACGGGCACCACGTCGAGCGGCGTGTCGCTCGCGTGGAACGCCTCCACCGACGACGTCGGCGTGACCGGCTACCAGGTCTACCGCGGCTCGCAGCTCGTCACCACCGTGACGGGGACGACGTACACCGACGGCGGCCTGGCCTCGGGCACCACGTACAGCTACACGGTCAGGGCGCGGGACGCGGCGGGCAACGTGTCGGCGGCGAGCACCGCCGTCTCGGCCACGACCGGCGCGGGCACCGGCACGCCGGGGCAGCCGGGCGCCCCCATGGTAGCCGGCAGCACCGACACGTCGATCTCGCTGTCGTGGGCCGCCTCAAGCGGCACCGTGACCGGCTACCGCGTCTACGAGGGCACGACCCAGCGGGCCCAGGTCACCGGCACCACCGCGACGATCGGGTCGCTCGGCGCCTGCACCACCCACGCCTACACCGTCAGGGCGTACAACTCCGCCGGCGAGTCCGCGGCGAGCGCCGCCGTCACCGGCACGACCACCGGATGCTCCTCCGGCGGAGGGCTGCCCAAGCACATCCTCACCGGCTACTGGCACAACTTCGTCAACCCCGCCGTCGAGCTCAAGCTGTCGCAGGTGCCGCAGGACTACGACGTGGTCGCGATCGCGTTCGGAGAGGCGACCACCACGCCGGGGCAGGTGACGTTCGCCCTCGACCCCGGTCTGTCCACCGCCCTCGGCGGATACACCGAGGCCCAGTTCAAGGCCGACGTGCAGGCGCTCAGGCAGCGCGGTCAGAAGGTCATCCTCAGCGTCGGCGGCGAGGCGGGCCACGTGCAGGTGGCGAGTTCCGGAGCGGCGACGGCGTTCGCGAACTCGGTCTACTCGATCATGCAGACCTACGGGTTCGACGGCGTCGACATCGACCTGGAGAACGGCCTCAACGCCACCTACATGGCCCAGGCGCTGCGCGAGCTGCGGACGAAGGCGGGCTCCGGGCTGATCATCATGATGGCCCCGCAGACCATCGACATGCAGTCGACCGGCATGGAGTACTTCAAGCTCGCGCTGAGCGTCAAGGACATCCTCACCGTCGTCGACATGCAGTACTACAACTCCGGGGCGATGCTCGGCTGCGACCAGAAGGTCTACGGCCAGGGGTCGGTGGACTTCATGACCGCGCTGGCCTGCATCCAGCTGGAGAACGGCCTGCGTCCCGACCAGGTCGCGCTCGGCTTGCCGGCCGGTCCCGGCGCGGCCGGCGGCGGCGTCGTCTCCCCCGGCACGGTCACCAGCGCGCTCAACTGCCTGGCGCGGCGCACCAACTGCGGGTCGTTCGTCCCCTCGCGGACCTACCCCGACATCCGGGGCGCGATGACCTGGTCGATCAACTGGGACGCCGCGAACAACTGGAACTTCTCCAGGACCGTCAAGCCCTTCCTCGCCACCTTGCCCTGAGCCACCGGACGCCCCGCACTCGCGGGTGCGGGGCGTCCAGTCGAAGCGTCAGGCGTAGAGGAACCAGAAGTTGCCCCCGCCGGTTCCCCATTCGCAGCGGAAGGAGGTCCACCAACCCCACTGGATGCCGAGGTTGCCGCCGTTGTAGCAGTCCGACTGGTAGTAGTAGGCGTACCGGATGCTGTCCGCGTGTGCCGGCGCCGTGGCGACGGACACCAGGCCGGCGGTCAGGACGGCGGAGACGAGTAGAGCCCGTACCGTACGCATGCGATCCTCCCGGGATAGACGCCCGCAAGGCGAGCGGCACCCGCACTATCGCATCGCTGATCATGGGCGGCCAGAGAGCGCCGGAGGGCATGGGCCCCACCTGCCCGGCCGCCGCGGCGGCGCTGAAAGATTCACGAACCCCCGACTTCCGGCGCGTCCGGCGGAGGGTCCTCGTATGACCACCCCACCGGCCTCCACGCAGTACTCCAGGTCGAAGGGCCCGTTATGTCGTCGTCTGGTGCCATGATCGGCGGCAGTACGAGGGACGGGAGCGATACATGGTGGAGCAGGCCGCGCAGCGGGTCGCCGAGAAGATCGTGGCAAGCGCGCCGGCCGGCTGGACGCGGGTGGTGATGGCAGCCAAGGCGGGCAGGGGCGGCATCTCGCTGTCCGGCGGCTACACCGTCCCCGGCACGTCCCGCCGGCACCCGGTGCCCAGCGTCTTCGCGGAGCTGGGCAGCCTCGCGGAGGCGGTGCGGAAGGTCCGGGGCTGGGATCCCATGACTGTTGAGATCGTGTGCCGGCCGTCCGGGGAGTACGAGCTGGTCGCGTTCGCGGACGTGATCACCAGCCTGCGTGGAGTGGGCGGCGGCTTTCAAGCCGTCCTGGACCCGAGCTACCGGCTGCCTCCGTCCGATTCGGGTCAGGAGGAGAGCACGGCCCCTCCGGCGGGCGATCCGGAACTGGCGGTGGCACGGTTCCACGCGTACATGGAGCGGCGGGCCGCGATCTTGGGGCGGCCCGAACAACTGCCGCCGCCCGCGTCAGCCGCCGCACTCGACCGGGCAGAGCGCCGCATCGGCCGGCCGCTGCCCGCCGACCTGCGTGCGCTGTATCTGATCGCGGACGGCGATGGCATCGACTACGAGCACCGCTACCTGCTCCACGACAACGGCTGGCTGGCGCTGGAGGACCTGGTCGCCGTCCACGCCGACCTGTGCGAGCCGGTCTGGTACGGCTGGGAACTGGGGTGGAACTCGGTCGTCTTCGACGCCGATCCGCCCGGCACCGTCCGGCGGGCCGGCGGACACCCGGCCTGGGTGCCCTTCGCCACCGGCGAGGACGGCAACTACCTGGCGGTGGACCTGGCCCCGGCCGGGAACGGCCGCCCGGGCCAGGTCATCCGCGTCGGCCGCGACTACGACGAGTGTCCGGTATACGTCGCCGACTCCGTGACCTCGCTGCTCGGCCGCCACCTGGAACTGCTGGAACTGGGCGCCTACGAGAAGCACGACGACCACATCGAGCTGGTGGAGCCCGAGCCGAGGCGGGGTCCCGAGAGGATCGTCGGCGAGATCCCCGGCGAGGTCCCGCCCGGCCTTCAGGCCGTCCACGTCAACGACGCCGCGAGCCCGGTCGATCTGGCCCCGCTCACCGGCGCCGCGAACCTGCGGCTGCTGCACCTCAATCGCTGCGCAACCACCGATTTGGCACCGGTTCGCACGCTGCCTGTCGAATCTCTGCGCGTCACCCTGGACGGCGGCGACCTGACCCCGCTCGAAGGCCACCGCCACCTGACCTCCCTGGAACTGGGAAGCACCACCCCGATCGACATCGTCGCGTTGCGCACCGTCCCCAACCTGCGCGGCCTGGACCTCTCCCGGGCCGTCGTCCGCGACCTGACCGTCCTGGCCGACCTGCCCGACCTGCGCTACCTGGCCCTCACCGCACGGCAGTGGACCGCCCTGCTCGACGAGGGCAAGGCACCGCACACTCTCGCGGCCGCCCGCCTGACGGACGACGACGCCTCCCTCGTCGAGGCGCTGACCTGGGCGGCCCGGCTCGGCCTGGACACCGGGGACGCGCTCCGCACCGCCGGCAGCCTCCCCCTCTGACGCAGGCCGTTTCTTCAGAGAGCGACGGTGCGGAATCCGGCGTTGGCCATGGAGGAGTCGGGGGTGTTCGACGACCGCGCCGAGTTGCGGTAGCGGTTGCAGTAGGAGTCGTGGCACAGGAACGAACCGCCGCGCAGCACCCGGGCCCTGCCGCGTAGCGGACCGCGTGGGTTGTCCGAGGGCGAGTAGACGTAGTAGTCGGGCGCGTACCAGTCCGCGCACCACTCCCAGACGTTCCCCACCGTCTGCCACAGCCCGTACGCGTTGGGCGTGAACGTACGAACCGGAGCGGTCGTGAGATAACCGTCGTCCAGGGTGTTTTCGGTAGGGAAGACGCCCTGCCAGATGTTCACCCGCCACTCGTCCTGAGGTAGGTCGTCTCCCCAGGGGTAGCGGGCGCCGTCGAGGCCGCCCCGGGAGGCGTACTCCCACTCGGCCTCTGTGGGCAGCCGACGGCCCGCCCACGAGCAGTACGCCATCGCGTCGTTCCAGCTCACGTGGACCACCGGGTGGTCGGGCTCGGCCTGCGACAGCCGCCCGGCGGGGTGACGCCAGTCGGCGCCGCGCACGCCCACCCACCAGGGGGTGCCGGGCACGGGGCCCATCACGTCGTCGGGGTGGGCGCGCATCGCCAGGTGGAAGACGGCGGAGAAGCCGTACTCCTCCGCCTCGGTGCGGTAGCCGGTCGCCTCGGCGAAGGCGGCGAAGTCCGCGACCGTCACCGTCGTGGCGTCGATCGAGAACGGCGCCACGGTGACCGCGTGCACGGGCCCCTCGCCGTCGCCGGGGTTGCCGTCGCCGGTGGCGTCGCCCATCCGGAACCCGCCGCCGGGCAGGCGCGCCTGCTCGATCCCGTGCCGGCCCCCCGCGGTGAAGCGAACCGGCTCACGGGGCTGTCCCGGCGTCGCGGGCGTGCAGCAGCTCCCCGACATGGTCAGGCCCCCGTGTATTGCAGCGATCGGGGCACCGGCTGGCTCGGGTGCGGCTCGTCGCCGAGGGCCGCCTGCGCGTGCCACATGCGGACCTTCATCTCCTCGCGGACCTCCCGGTAGGCCGGGTCGTCGTAGACGTTGCGCAGTTCCTCCGGGTCGGCCTCCAGGTCGTACAGCTCCCACTCACCCGGGTAGCTGAACGCGCCCGTGCCGGGGATGCCCATGCCGTCGTTGTAGAAGTAAATGATCTTGTAGCGGGACGTCCGGTAGCCGTAATGGGCCGGCGCCTTGTGGAAGACGTCGTCGTGCTCCCAGTAGCGGTAGTACATGCCCTCCGCGGGCGGCGGGCCCGGCTCGCCGGTCAGGTCGGCGAGGAAGCTGCGGCCCTGCATCCGGGGGTGGTGCGCCACCCCGGCCGCGTCCAGCACGGTCTGCGCGAAGTCGACGTTCGTGACGATCCCGGTGTGCACCTGGCCGCCCGGGATGCGCCGCGGATAGCTCAGCACGAGCGGCATCCGCAGCGACTCCTCGTACATGAACCGCTTGTCGAACCAGCCGTGGTCGCCCAGGAAGAAGCCCTGGTCGGAGCAGTACATCAGCAGCGTGTCGTCGAGGTCACCGCGCTCGCGCAGCCAGTCGACCACCCGGCCGACGTTGTCGTCCACCGACGCGACGACGGCCAGGTAGTCCTCCATGTAGCGCTGGTACTTCCACAGCGCCAGTTCCTCGTAGGACAGCCCCTCCGGCGGGTCCTGCTTGAGGTCCTCGGCGTTGAGGTGCTCGGCGATCCGCATGGCGGCCCGCCGGGCCGACGACGAGCGCGTCGCGTAGTCGTCGTCGAACGTCGAGGGCACCGGGATGGGGTCGGTGTACATCCCCGCGTGCTTGTCGTCCGGCTCCCACGGGCGGTGCGGCGCCTTGTGGTAGATCAGCAGGCAGTAGGGATCGTCGCCGTCGAGCGAGTCGGCCCAGTTCAGCGCCATGTCCGTGATGAGGTCGGTGGCATAGCCGGGGACGGTCCGAAGGCCCTCCTCCGACAGGAACGACGGGTCGAAGTACTCCCCCTGCTCGATCAGCACGTCCCAGTAGTCGAACCCCTGAGGGTTGTGCCCCGGGCCGTCCCCCATGTGCCACTTGCCGACGATCGCGGTGCGATATCCGGCCGCCTTCAACTGGCTCACGAACGTCGGCTGCGCCGCGTCGATCGGCGTGACCAGCGTCGAGACGCCGTTCACGTGCGAGTAGGTCCCGGTCAGGATGCTGGCCCGGCTCGGCGAGCACAGCGCGTTGGTGGCGAAGCAGTTGTCGAACCGGACGCCGAGGTCCGCGATCTCGTCGATCCGCGGCGTCCGGTTGACGACCGATCCGTACGCGCTGACCGCGTGCGACGCGTGGTCGTCGGTCAGGATCATGACGATGTTCGGACGCCTGCTCACCGGTAGGTCGCCTCGTCCAGTCCGCTCAGCGTCGGGTCGTAGGAGACGTCGCCGACGTCGTACATCGAGGTCATCCAGTGGTAGAAGTTGTCACCCCGGTCGCGCAGCACCTGGTAGAGGCGCCGCATCAGCCGTCCGCGCACCTCCGCCATCTCGGGGTGGTCGTAGACGTTGAGCAGTTCGTCCGGGTCGGTGAACAGGTCGTACAGCTCGTTGGTCGAGTCGGGGTTGACGACCAGCTTGTAGCGGTCCGTCCTGATCATCCGCTGCGGGTACGGGAAGTGGTGCCCGTGGAACTCGCAGACGATGTCCTGCTCCCACGGCACCTCGCGGGTGGAGGCGAGCGGCACGAGGCTGCGCGAGTCGACCGCGGGGGCGGGGTCGATCCCGGCCAGCTCCAGGATGGTCGCCGTGCAGTCCAGCAGGCTGACGAACTCCGTCCGGACGACCCCGGGCTGCTGGCCGGGGATCCGCAGCAGGCCGGGTGTGCGGTAGATGTCCTCGTACATCGCCGGGCCCTTGTCGTGCAGGCGGTGGGCGCCGGTGAACTCACCGTGGTCGCAGGTGAAGAACACGGCCGTGTCGTCGTTCAGGCCGAGGCGCCGCATGGCGTCCATGACCCGGCCGATCTCCATGTCGATGAGCGCGACGTAGCCCCAGTAGACCGCGATGAGCTTGCGCGTCACCTCCAGCGGCATGGTGTCGAACGTCCAGTGCGCGCTGTAGTTGGCCTGCACCCGCGGCTTGCCGGCGAAGGTCTCGGCGATCGACTTGGGCAGCTCGACCAGCTCGGGGTCGAACATGTCGAAGTACTCGTCCGGCACGATGTACGGCAGGTGCGGGCCGAAGAAGTTGAGCTGCAGGAAGAACGGCTTCGGCTCGGCGGCGTACCGCTCCAGCATCTCGATCGCCCGGGTGGCGAGGTAGTGCTCGAACGTCGCCTCGACCGGCTGGCGCAGCCGCGCGGCGAGCAGGTTGCCCGGCCCGCCGTTCGGCAGCGTCCCGCGGATGCGGTCGTGGATCTCGTAAGGCGGCAGGTCGTTCGCCTTGAGATAGTCGAGGTAGTCGGGGTGGTCCACGGGGTTGTGCCACCCCGGCAGGTCCGGCCCGTCGAACCCGAAGTCGGCGGCCCTGCGGTGGTGCCCGACGTGCCACTTGCCGATGAGCCCGCAGTTGTACCCGGCGTCCCGCAGGGCCGTGGAGAAGGCCCACTGGTCGTCGGGCAGGTCCTCGATGTAGCCGACGTTCCTCTCGTGGTTGGCGAGCAGCTTGTGCCGGAACGGCGCCTGCCCGGTGAGCAGGCTCGCCCGCGCCGGGGTGCAGATCGCGGTGGGCGTGTACCAGCGGTCGAACCGTGTCCCGGTCCGGGCCAGCTCGTCCAGCACCGGGGTCGCGGCGAGACGGTTGCCGTACGTCCCCAGGGTGTCGGCCCGGTGCTGGTCGGTCATCAGGAACAGAACATTCACTTGGCCGCGCCCGTGAACAGATCGCCGGTGTAGTACGTCTTCGGGTCCACGGCCGAGGGCAGCTTGCCCGCGCCGACGAAGTAGTCACCCATCCCGCTCAGCCACTTCTCGATCGTCCCGTCCTTGCTGTAGCCGTCCAGGTCGGAGAGCGACAGCACCTTGGAGTTGGCGGCGTCGGCCTTGACCTGGTCGGCCGACAGCTTCAGCATCTCGGCGGTCGCGGCCACGGTCTCGTCGAGGTGCTCGCTGCGGTACTGGATGGCGTCGCGCAGCACGCCGATGACCTTCTCGGTCTTGTCCTTCTCCTTGGCGACGACGTCGTTGCCGGCGACGAACGCGGTCGGGAACGACACGGTGTCGGCGAAGTCCTCGTTCTTGGCCAGCTCGACCAGGTCGGGGACGCTCTTCTTGATCGTGGAGATGGCCGGATACCAGAAGCCGGCCGCGTCGATCTGCTTGGAGGTGAACGCCGACACGATGGTGGAGGCGTCCATTGGGACGATCTTCACGTCGTCCTTGGTCAGCCCGGCCTTCTTCAGCGCGAGGGTGAGGATCATGTCGCCGGAGGTGCCCTCGGGCACACCGATCGTCTTGCCCTTCAGGCCCGCCAGGGACGTGATGCCGGCCTGGGCGATGACGCGGTCGGCGTTGCCGAGCGTGTTCAACGCGACGACCTTGGCCTTGCCGGAGGCGGGCAGCCACATGGCGCCGGGGCCGATGTAGCCGAAGTCGAGGTCGCCGGTGCCCAGCGCCTGGATCTGCAGCGGGCCGTTGGTGAACACGCTGACCTTGGCGTCGAGGCCGTGCTTCTTCCACAGGCCCTGCTTGTCGGCCACGGCGAGCAGGCTCGCGCCGTTGAAGTCGGCGATGTAGCCGAAGTCCACGTGGGTGGTGCCGCCGTCCGAGCCGCCCGCGGCGCCGGAGTCGTCCGATCCGCAGGCCGCCGCCGACAGTGCCACGACGACCGCCGCGGCGGCCAGGAGTGTCTTCTTCATTTCGCGGGCTCCTTGATCTGCCGCTGGTGGTACACCGCGTGCCAGACGCGGTTGCGCAGGGCCCCGAACTCGGGGCTCAGCCTCATGTCCTCGTCGCGCGGGTAGGGGAGGTCGACGTCGATGATCTCGGCGATGCGGCCCGGCCGGGCGGCCATGACGACCACCCGGTTGGCGAGGAACACCGCCTCGTCGACGTCGTGGGTGATGAACATGACCGTCCGCCGTTCCTTGCTCCAGGTCTCCAGGAGCTGCTCCTGGAGCCGCACCCGGGTCAGCGCGTCCAGGGCGCCGAAGGGCTCGTCCATGAGCAGGATCGACGGGTTCACCGCGTACGCGCGGGCGATCGCGCACCGCTGCTTCATGCCGCCCGACAGCGTCTTGGGCAGCGCGTCGGCGAACTGCTCAAGGCCGACCAGGCGGATGAAGTGCTCGGCCCGCTCCCGCCGCTCCCCCTTGGGGACCTTCGCGGTGCGCATGCCGAACTCGACGTTCTCGCGGACGGTCAGCCACGGGAACAACGCGTACTGCTGGAAGATGACGCCGCGCTCGGGGCCGGGGCCGGTGACCGGCTTGCCGTCCACCAGCGCGGTGCCGCCGGTGGGCTGCTCCAGCCCGGCGAGGATGTTGAGCAGCGTGCTCTTGCCGCAGCCGGAGGGGCCGACCACGGTCACGAACTCGTTGTCGCCGATGTCCAGCGAGACGCCGCCGAGCGCGACGAACGGCTCCTTCCCCACCGGGAAGATTTTCTGGACGTCGCGTACGGAGATCTTGGGAGTGCTCATCGGTTCTCCTGCCAGGCCGTCAGCTTGTTGCCGGCGATCATGAGCAGCCGGTCCATGATCAGGCCGAGGACCCCGATCGCGATGATGCCGACGAAGATCGTCGGAAGGTCGTAGTAGAGCTGCGCGCTCTGCATCCGGTGACCGAGCCCGGCCTGCGCGGCCAGGAGTTCGGCGGCCACCAGCGTCCCCCAGGCCGAGCCGAGCCCGACCCGCATGCCCACGAGGATGAACGGCGTCGAGGCCGGCACCACCACGCGGCCGAAGATGGTCCCGTCGCTCGCGCCGAGCACCCGCGCGGCGTTGATGAGCGTCTTGTCCACGTTCACCACGCCCTGATAGGTGGAGATGACGCAGGACAGGAACGCCGCCAGGAAGATGACGAAGATCTTCGGGCTCTCCCCGATGCCCATCAGGACGAGCACCAGGGGCAGCATCGCCAGCGGCGGGATGGTGCGGAAGAACTGGATCCACGGCTCGAACAGGCCGCGGGCCACCGTGTACCACCCCATCACGAAGCCGACGATCACCGCCGCGACCGAGCCGAGGGCGAACCCGGCCAGCACGCGCCCGAGTGAGGCGCCGACGTCGGTGGCCAGCGTGCCGTCCTGGATCATCTTCCAGGCGGCCGAGACGACCTCGGCCGGAGTGGGGAACTGGAGTCCGGCCAGGGACAGCCCCCACCAGATCGCGATTCCGGCCACGATCGAGATGATGTTGAGGACCAGGAAGGTCCGGTTCTTGCGCGGCCGGGCGGGGGCGTTGTCGGCCCTCGTGGCGCCCGCACTGGTCACGGCCACTATCGGCCTCCGTCCGTCGTGACGTTCGCTTCGTATCCGGCGAGCAGGGGGGACTCGTGGAACAGGGCCGCGATGGCCCCGCGCGCTCCGCCGTCGTCCGAGAGCAGGGCGGGGCGGATCACGGGCGCCGCGTCGATGCGCCACGACAGCTCGTAGGTGACCGTGTCCGCGACCTGGCGCAGCAGGGCCGGGGCGACCTGGATGATCTCGCCGCCGAGCACGATCTCGTCCGGATTGAGTGTCATGGCCGCTGTGCCGAGCACCCGGCCGACCGCCGTGCCCGCCTCGCGGAGCACCTGGTCCACGGTCGGGTGGGCGATCTCCACCGCGGCCTTGAGGTCGTCCAGCGTGTCCACGGGCACGCCGAGCTCGCGGCACCGCCCGAGGATCGCCGGGACCGACGCGACGGTCTCCACGCACCCGCTCTTGCCGCAGCGGCACCGCGCGCCGCCCGGGACGGCGGTCACGTGGCCGAGCTCCCCCGCGTACCCGTTGGAGCCCTTGACGAGCTGCCCTCCCACCACCAGACCTCCGCCGACGCCGTCGGACAGGCGCAGGTAGATGAGGTCGCGTACGGAGTCGGACTGAGCGTGCAGGGCCTCGGCCAGCCCGGCGAAGCGCACGTTGTTGTCGACGATCACGCCGGCGTGGAAGCGGGTGGCGAACACCTCGGCCACGCCGTCGGCGCTCGAACGGTCGCCCCAGCCCGGCACGCCGATGGCGATCGCCTGAAGCGCCCCGTAGTGGACGCCGGTCTCGGCGCTCAGCCTGTCGATCAGCGCGAGCCCGGCGTCGAGACGCTCGGGCCACTGTGCCGACTCCTCGTAGCGGGCGGTCCCGGACGCGATGATGTCGTGCGCGGCGTCGGCCACCAGGACGTTCACGCGGCGGTGGCCGAAGTCGACGCCCATGTACTGCCCGGAGGCCGGGTCCAGCGCGAGCCGCTCAGCCGGCCGGCCGCTGCCCACGCGCTCCACGGCGTCTGTGTCGACGACGCGGATGGCACCGCGGCCGAGGAGATCGCTGGTGATCTCGGAGACCGTGGTGCGTGACAGGCCGACCCGGGCCGCGATCTCGTTGCGGCTCTGCGCGCCGTTCTGGCGGAGCACGCGCAACACCCGCTCCTCATGGGAGCGGCGCACGAGGGCATGCACGCCGTTGGGGGTCGTTGACACGCTGGAAACCTAAGGTTCGTCTGTTTTTTACGTCAACCATCCGACAAAAAGATTCGATAAATATGTCCGGAATCTTGACGAAAGCCTCTGACCAGCACGGACACCTCCCCGACAAGCTCCCAGGCATCCTGCCGCACCCGCCGGAGGCCGCTGAGGCCCCTGGGACACGGGATTCTGACGGCGTCTCGACGGAAAAATTTCACCTGTCTACGGTGCTCGCCGTGAGACAACTGGTGATCGGAGCCTTACTCCTCGCGTCCTCCGTGGTCCCGGCGACGCTGCCCGCCCAAGCATCGACAGCGCAGGCATCGACAGCGCAGTCATCGACAGTGCAGGCGGCGTCCGGCCCCACCTACGCCAACCCGGTGAGCGGCGGGGCGGTGCAGACCTTCCCCGACCCGACGATGATCCGCGGCAAAGACGGCCTCTGGTACGCCTACGGCACCACGAACCCGATCGACGGGAAGAACGAGCACATCCTGCCGATGCTCACGTCCCCCGACATGGTGCACTGGACGTACGCGGGAGACGTCTACACCGGAGACGACCACCCCTCGTGGTGGCCGAACGGCACGCGCCCCTGGGCACCGGACATCCGGTATGTGGACGGGACCTACCACCTGACGTACGCGCTCTCCACCGGCGGCGTCGGGCTCGCGACCAGCCCGCACCCGACCGGCCCCTGGACCGACCACGGCATGATCGTCCGGGCGGGCGGCAGCGGCTGCCCCACGGGCAACATCGACCAGGCCATGTACACCGACGTGAACGGTGACAACTACCTCTACTGGGGCAGCTACGACACGATCTGCGGCGCGAAGATGAACGCCGAGGCGACCGAGGTCACCGGCCCGGTCACGCAGATCGCCCGCGGGCGCCGCATGGAGGGCGGCTTCGTCGTCCGGCGCGACGACAAGTACTACCTGTTCTTCTCCGACGCGGGGTGCTGCGACGGCGCGTTCAGCGGCTACACGGTCAAGGTCGGCCGTTCCGACGGCCCGCTCGGGCCGTTCACCACGCCGACCGGCGTCGACCTGATGGACCTGACCAGCAAGGACGGCATCGTCCTCGCGGCCAACGGCAACGGCTGGGCCGGCCCGGGCCACAACGCCGTCCAGACCGACCTCAGCGGGCAGGACTGGCTGGTCTACCACGCGATCCCCTCGTCGGCCCCCGAGTTCGGGCCGGTCACGACGACCTGGGGCACGACCATCGGCAACCTGAGCCGACGTCCCCTCATGATCGACCGGCTCGACTGGATCGACGGCTGGCCGGTCGTACGGGCCGGGGCCGGGCCGTCCACCGGCGAGCAGCCGGCGCCGGTCACCACGTGGACCGTGGGCGGCACGTTCAACGAGGGCAAGGACGGGTGGACCGGGCCGTGGAAGCTCGCCTCCGACCCCGACTCGCTCGGCTACCTCAGCGGCAAGGGCGTGACCAGCGAACTCAGCGACGACCGGGTCCAGGGCGACGTGCGTGTGGAGGCCGACCTGCGCCTCGGCGCGGACGGCGACGCCGCCGGGCTCTTCGTGACCCGCGAGAACGGCGCGCGGAACATCACCGCGTGGCTCGACCGGGAGCAGGGCGCGCTCGTGGTGACGGCCAAGGTGAACGGGAAGACGACGACGGCCTCCAGCCCGCTGCCGGCCTCGTTCGACTACGGCTCCTGGCACAACGTCGCCGCCGAGCGGCGCGGGAACGCGCTGGTCGTGTCGGTGTCGGCCGACCGGCTCGGGGACCCGCTGGCGACGGTCTCCATGACGCTGCCCGACGGCGCGCCCACCTCGGGTGCCATCGGCGTGACCACGCGCGGCGCTGCCGACGCCGACAACGTGGGCGCCGCTCCGCTGTACCAGCCGGTGACCGAGCGAGTGCCCGACCCCGTCCTGGGCACGCGGCTCCCGGCGTACTCCGACGAGTTCGACGGCACCGGCTCGCCCACCGGCTGGACCAAGGTCCGCAACCCGTCGGCCACCCTGTCGAACGGCTCCCTGGTCTGGCCGACCCAGAACGCCGAGCTGTACCTGGGCAACAACAGCGCGTCGATCCTGCTCCGCGACGCACCGCAGGGTGACTTCGCCGTGGAGACGAAGCTCACCTTCAACGGCACGAAGGGCAACCAGCAGGCCGGTCTGCTGCTGTACGAGAACGACGACCGGTGGCTGAAGCTGACCCACTCGATCCTGCCGCTCAACCAGGGCAACGGCGCGGTGCTCCACCAGACCGAGTTCGGCAAGGAGGGCCCGCGTCCGGGCACCACCCCTCCCACCGCGGTCGCCAACGCGCCCATGTTCGGCGGCCCGGCCGCGGAGACCACCTGGCTGCGGCTGCTGTATCACTACGACCAGGAGAACGGCGAGCACGACGTCCGGATGGCGTCGAGCACCGACGGCACCCACTGGATCTGGGGCGGCACCTGGTCGCTCCCGCGCACCGGGCCGGTGAAGATCGGCCTGGTCTCGATGAACACGGCGGGCGCCACCGCGACGTTCGACTACTTGCGGACGTACGAGGTGACCAGCCGATAACCGGCGACCGGCCGCCCCTTCACCCAAGGGGCGGCCGCTCAATGCGCGGGGAATGATCCGCTGCGGTTTGCGCCGGGGCCGGGGCGCGGGCCCGCGGGCGGGGTAGAGGCATTCCGATGCCGATCATCCACACCCTCACGGGATTTCCTGACTCCCTTCCGCGACGGCCCGCGACGACGGCGGCGACGCTCGCCCTCGCGCCGGCCCTGGCCCTGGCTCTGGCCCTGGTGGCGCCGGTGGCCGCGGGCGCGGCGGCGGCCGGTGACGGCAACGGGAACGGCTCCGCCGTACGCGTGGGCAACGGCTCGGCCAACCGCAACCTGGTGGCGATGGGCAGCACGCACCTGCGCGGCGCCCTGCACCAGTTCTCGGCGGGAGTGGGCGGGCTCAGCAGCGTGCAGGGCGGCCTGTGCAGGCCGCGCGGCCGGCTCTGCGCGCTGTCGCAGGACATCCGCGCCACCAGAGCCAGGGCCACCCGGCGGTGACCCGCTGATGCGCTGCGGTCTCGCCCTGGCGGCGGTCACGATCGCGACGGCGGCGCTCGCCGCGTCGCCCCCTGCCGCCGCGTCGCCCCCTGCCGCCGCGTTGCCCCCTGCCGCCGCCGCACAGGCGGCGGTCACCCATGCGGCCGGGAACGGCGACCGCAACGGCAACAGCGCCACCGTCCGCCTCGGCAACGGGATCCGCAACGTCAGTCAGCTGACGGTGGGCAGCGCGCGAAGCGCGACCGGCATCCAGCAGAGGACGGTCGGCGTCGGCGGCCTGGCGAACGCGCAGAGCATCATGTGCCGCCGGTGGTCCCGCCTCTGCGACCTGACGCAGCGGGTGCGGGCGTCGGACCGGCAGAACGACGTGGTCCGCCTTCCGGAGACGCGAACCCGGCGGGGCATCGGGTCGTCGCCCTTGCGCCGGGCTTCTACGGCCAGCCCGCGCCGGGCACCGTGACCCGGGTCGAGAGCACCTGCCCGGTTCCGGGTGGCACCATCTCGGGCATGCGCCACTCGGCCGCCACGATGAACAGCGTCTTCCCGTCCTGGCCCCCGAGCGTGCAGGCGAAGCATCCCCGGTCGACTTCGACGGTCTGGAGGACCTCGCCGCCCTCCCGGATCCGGACGCAGCGCCTGTTGCCGACGTCGGCGTACCAGACGGCGCCCTCGGCGTCGACGCAGATGCCGTCGGGGTGGTCCTCGCCGGTCCCGGCCCAGACCCGGCGATGGGACAGGCCGCCGTCCGCCTCGATGTCGAAGGCGAGGAGCCTGTTGCCGTACGAGTCGGCCACGATCAGCGTCGAGTTGTCCCGCGTCACGGCCATGCCGTTGGGAAAGGCGATGTCGTCGGCCACCTGGCGCGCCGAGCCGTCGGGGCCGACGTGCACGACGTATCCGGGGTCGAACGCCGCACCGCTGAGCATGTCGAAGCCGATCCGGTTGACGTAGATGTTGCCGCGGCCGTCGATGACGATGTCGTTCCAGCCGCGCCCGAGACCGGTGAGGTCGGCCAGGGTCGTCGACGAGCCGTCGGGTTCCAGCCGCTGCAGCAGCCCCCGCGCGGAATCGACGATCACCAGCCGTCCGTCGGCCTGCCACGCCGTGCAGAGCGGAAGCGAGTCCACCCGGGCCACCACTTCGTGCGTGCCGTCCAGGCCGAGCGCGATCACCTCGTGCGCCGTCCAGTCCGAGAAGTACAGGCGGCCGTCGTGCCAGCGCGGCGACTCGACCAGCCCGAGACCGGTGAGCCACGTGCGCAATTCCGTCATCGAAGACTCCCATCGCCGCGTTCGATCGGACAGTACGCGGCCGCTACGACAGTTTCCGCGTGCTTCTCACCGGCGCCGCGAGGGATCAGAGCACAACGGAGATCGTTCCGCTGGGAGGTCCTAATCCTCGTTCAGCGACCGTGACGAGCGCGCCACCCCGGGGTAGATGCCCGGCAGGTCCGTGCGAACGGATCTCCTTGACGGACGACGGGGAAGGCGCGGGAGAACATGGCTCGTCACAGGGCTCGTCACTGGGCTCACAACAGGGGGCGGCACTCGCTCACCGGCCCGGCGGCGCGACTGCTGGCGCTGACCGCGCTGACCTTCACGAGCGCCGGCCTCGCGTTCTCCCCCGTGAGCGCGGACGCGGCGACGAGCCGGGGATGGGGCGGCGGCGACGGGAACGGCGCCAACTCCAGGTATGTGATCAACAACGGTCAGAACAACCTGAACTCCCTGCTCGTCGGCAGCCAGCGGAACACGACGGGCGCTCAGCAGGTCATCACGGGCGTGGACGCGTCGGTGAACACGCAGGCCTCCAACTGCCTGCACCGGCCCGGCTGCAGGGGCTCCCAGAACCTCCGGGGCCGCAACCAGAGCTCGCCCAGGACGAACGGCACCGTGATCAACGGACGCTGACGCGCCGCGAAACTGCCGGGAACATGGCGGGACACGCGCGCCGGGGATCACCGGCAGGACCGCTGCGGAAGCTACGGTGTGACCAGGCTTCGAATCGGCGGACGGGCGGTGGCGGATGCTTCATTCCTGCGGCGCATCTCGGCGTGTCCCGCTGTTCGCCGTCGTCCTCGTCGCGGCCACCGCCGCGCAGGTCCTTCTCACCGCTCCCGCGAACGCGCGGGCCGGGCGGGGGGACGGGGACGGCCCGGCCTCCGTCGGCAACGGCACCCGCAACCGCAACATCGTCTATCTGGACAGCCCCACGCGCAATCGCGGTCACCAGCACACCGCGGCCAGCACCGCGGGCGGGGCGACCAGCGTGGCGGACGGTTTCTGCCGCCGGGCCAGGAACTGCGACATCAGGCAGAACATCGCGGTCGCCGTCGCCGCGCCCCTGTAGCCCTCCTCACCTGCCTCTGCTCACTTACTCAGCGCGCGTACGGCCTCTTCCGGGCTGTCGTAGAAGGAGAGCAGCCGGTCCAGGCCCATGATCTGGAAGACGCGGGCGATGTCGGGGTCCAGGCCCGCCAGGAGCAGGGCGGCGCCCGCGTCGGCGGCGCGCTGGTGGGCCGCGACCAGTATGGCGATGCCGGTGGAGTCGCAGAAGGTCAGGCCGGACAGGTCGATCACCAGATCGGCGTCCGGGGCGAACTTCACCTCCTCCAGGGCCGCCCGTAGGCGTGGAGTCGTGTGATGATCCAGGTCACCGGCCACGACCAGCAGGTGCGGCCCGGAGGTGTGCGGCTGGAGGCTGACGGTCAGACCGTTGTCATGCTGCACCGAGGCTCCCGGAGGACGGCGTTCGAGTGGCGGGCGGGACGGACAGGGCGAGGACCGCGGTGTCGTCTGACACCCCCTTGCCCAGGGCCGTGATCAGGTCGTGCACGGTGGTGAGGAGGGCGTCGGCGCTCGTGGGCCCGGTGGCGGCGAGATGCGCGGTCAGTCCGTCTTCGTCGAGCATCGAGCCGGACGGCGTCCGCGCCTCGGTGAGGCCGTCGGTGTAGAGCAGCAGCGCGTCACCGGCGTTCAGGCGCGCGCTCACCTGGGCGAAGTGGGGATCGCGCAGGATGCCGATCAGCTGACCGCCCGCCGGGTGGATGGGCTCGACGGCGCCGTTCGCCCGCACCGCCAGCGCAGGGGGATGGCCCCCGGTGGCGAGCGTGACGCCGAACCCGTCACCGTCGGGCTCCAGGACGCCGAAGACCGCCGTGCAGTACGGCACCGGGGCCTCGCCGCCCGCGTGCTCCTGTTGCAGGACCGCGTCGAGATTGGCCAGCACCGCGTGCGGGTCGGCGTCGTAGACGGCCGCGGCGCGCAGGGTGTAGCGGACCAGTGACGTCAGCGCGGCGGCGTCGGCGCCCTTGCCGCAGACATCGCCGAGGAAGAAGCCCCACCGGTCGTCGTCGAGGGGGAACAGGTCGTAGAAGTCGCCACCCACCTCGTCGGCCGAGACGGGGTGATAGGCGGCGGCCGCGCACAGTCCGGGCACCCGGGGCAGCGCCGGCGGGAGCAGGGTGCGCTGCAGGGTGCGGGCCAGCCGCTCCGCGCCCGCGCGCAGCTCCCTTTCGACCTCGACCGTACGGTGCGTGGCCAGTCGCACCTCGAGTTCGTCCATGACGAGGCCGGCCAGGTCCCGCAGGCAGGCCAGCTCCTCGTCGCCGGCCTCACGGGGGCGGACGTCCATGACGTTGACGCTGCCCAGTGCCTCGCCGTCGGGCGTCGTGATCAGCGCGGAGGCGTAGAAACGGATGCCCGGCTCACCGCGCACCGCCGGGTCGCCGGCCGCTCGAGGGTCCAGCAGCGCGTCGCGGACGACGTAGGGGCCGCCGTGCCGTACGGCCGCGGCGCACAGGCTCTCGACGAGCCCATGGCGCGGTGGCAGCCCGTGCGCGGCGACGACGCGGACCGTGTCGTCGCCGACGATCGTCACCGTGGCGAAGGGAGCGCGAAAGATCCGCGCGGCCAGGGCCGCCACCCGGTCGAACGCGGCGCCGGAGGCGGTCTCCAGGGCCGCGTAGCGGCGCACGGCCGCGAGACGGCCGGCCTCCGTGGCGGAGGCGAGCGGCGTCGGCCTGCCGGGCGCTTCGTCGACGGTGCTGACCTCGGGCTCCTTCCGCTCTCACCGGACCGGGGCCCTGAAGCCCGCCTGCCTGGTGAACGATTTGCCCTATCCTACGTATCGTTGAACTGCGGCCAGGCGTCGCCCCAGACGACGTCGCGCGCCTCGCGGTAGGTCTCACCCTGGCGCTTGGAGACCGCACGGTCGGCCAGCCCGTCCTCGGCCGTGCACAGGCGCAGCGTCACCAGCCCCTTGCGCTTGAGGGGGTGGCGCAGGATCCGGCTCTCCGCTCGCGGCCATGGCCGGGCCGACGCCGCGACATAGGAGAACTTCTCGTCCTCGAAGCTCAGCGTGCCGTCCTTGATCCGCCGGTGCAGGGCGGTCCGGTTGAGGCGGACCGCGAAGTGACACCAGTCCTGGTCCGGGCGGATCGGGCACTCGCCGTCGTGCGGACAGGGGGCGACCAGGTGCAGGCCCGACTCCGCCAGCAGCCGCCGGGCCGCCGCGATCCGGGCGTAGCCGGCGGGCGTGCCGGGCTCGACGATCACCAGCATGGCCGCGCTGCGGGCCAGAGACCCGACCACGTCCTCCTGGACGGCGGGCGACAGCTCGCCGAGCACGTAGGACATCGTGACCAGGTCGGCCACCGGCGCGGGCGCGCTCCGGTCGACGAACGCCTGCTGCCAGCGCGCCTCCCGTACGGCCGCCGCGGGCGCGTGACCGGCCAGCCGCCGCCCGAAGGCGATGGCGGAGGGGGACTGCTCCAGGACGGTGACCGTGCGCAGCGACGGCCAGACCGCGCTCGAGGCCCACAGCGCGCTGCCCGTGCCGCCGCCCACGTCCACCTGCGTCTCCGGCGCGAAACCGGGGGCCAGCAGGGCGACCTGGCGCAGCGCCGCGCGCACGGCGCTGTAGGTCGCCGGCATGCGATATCCGGCGTACGCGGCGACCGCGACCTCCGAGCTCAGCGCGGGCACGCTCCGGTCGAAGCCCTCCCGATACTGCCGGATGAGCGTCTGCACGCTCCGCGTCAGCTCGGCCGTCGGGAAGCCGCCGAGCGACGCTTCCAGCGCGTCGTCCAGGTCATCAGGCAGGGTGGACACGGCGTTCATGATGCCCGGCTCCGCTCAGGCTGTCGAAGCGCCGAACCGCACGGTCACCGTGCAGGAGGCGCCCTCGTGACCGGCCGGCCCGCCGAACGTGAGCGTGAGCCGGGCGCCGGTCTCCGCGCGGTGCAGGAGCGGGTGGCCGCGCGTGACCCCGGCCACCGGGCGGTCCCACGTCACCGTCAGCCCGTCGAGGGCGCGCCGGGGGTCGGCCACCGTCACCGTGGCCGTGCCGTCGCCGAGGTCGCGCACGAGGACCGCGCACGGATCGGAGGCCGTCAGGCCGCCCGCCCGTCCCCCGGCCCGTCCGCCCGTCCAGAAGTTGACCGCGGTCACGCCCAGCGACGGGACCTCGATCCCCTGCTGCGCGGAGGTGTTGGCGAGCACCCGGGCCCAGCCCGGATCGGCGGCGCGGGCGGCGGTCTCCACCGGGCCCGACCCCGGCATCAGGTGGTAGACGTAACCGGCCGCGTCCGGGTCCACGCCGTGGTCCAGCCACAGTGTCGCGTAGGCCCGGGTGACCCCCGCGGCCGTGCGGTCCTCGCACAGCGTGCGCAGCGGCTGCCCGGCCGGCACGACGTAACCGCCGTGGCCGTCCAGGTGAGCCCATCCGGTGTCCACGGTGAGCCGGGCGCCGGTCCTGCGGTTGTCCACGACGGTCTCGACCGGCACGCCGTCGCGGCAGGTGATGCCGGCGCCGAGGCAGACCACGGCGTCGTCGAGGAAGAACCACGACTTGAACGCCTCCAGCGTGCTCTCCAGGCCGTAGAGGTGCTGGCCCACGGTGGCGTACACGCCGTCGGTCGCGCCGCCCACCCATTCGGCCGGCGGGCGGGTGTCGCCCCACTCGCCGCCCGCGCCGTCCGGAAGCCGCCGGGTGGAGACCGTCGTGCCCGGCAGCCGGTAGGGATCCACGGTGGGCCAGAAGGCGTCGGAGTACTGCTCGCCCTGTTCCTGCGCTGATGGGCCGGTGGTCCACCAGTAGAGCATTCCTGAGCCGGTGTGCCAGCCGCGCAGGTTCTCGCCGTTGCCGTACTCGTAGTGCGCGACGCGGGAGGAGGCCATGCTGACCGCCGCGCACCAGCCGGGTCTGCGGTGCACGGCGCGGGCGCTCATGGGGAACAGGCGGTGCCCGATGGGCTCGGCGGCGGCCGGGACGGTCGCGTCGCCCAGCACGGCCGACAGGCGCGCGTGGAACGCCAGGTCGCCTCCCTCGGCCGCCCCCTCAGCCGCTCGGAGCATCGGCTTCGCGGTGTCGCGCACGGCCCAGCCCTTGACCATGGCCCGCCAGCGGGCCCGGTCCGGGTCCGGAGCGGTCTCGGCCAGCAGCAGGACCGCCGCGGCGATCTCCCTGCCCCTCCTGTGGTCGCCGTACGGCCGCCTGTCGATGCCCCGTCCGCGGACGAGGTCCATGCAGGCGCCGTCATGGACGAAGGGCGCGAACGCCCGGTCCACCGCGTCGAGGACGGTGCGCGCCGCCGGGTCGGTGATCTCCCACGGCGTGCCGCGCAGCACGGCGAACAGCGTCGCGAGGCCGCTCAGCAGCACCGCGCCGTACCCGCCCTGGTAGGGGACGGAACCGTGCTGGATGAACGAGCCGTCGCGGTAGAAGCCGTCGCCCTCGGTGACGTGGAGGAACACCGGGGAGAGCGCGGAGGCCGCGAGCGCGGCACGACCGGGGTCGCTGCCGGCGATCGCCCGCAGCAGCGTCACCGTGCACAGATCGACCCGGTTCGCCCCGGTGCTGTTGCCCTCGTAGTCGTCGAGGCGGCTTTCCGGGACGAAGGTGTCCACCGCCTCGCACAGCGCCGCGACCTGCGTGTCCGTCAGGTGCGGAGCGGCCAGCACGGCCGCGTCGAGCAGCGCCCTCGGCGTCCCGATCTGCCAGTCCCACCAGTTGCCGGTCTGCTCGGCGTCCGCGGCGTACACGTGCCGCACGAAGTGCTCGACGCCCTCGCCGACGGCGGTGCCGAGGCCCGGCTCGGCCGTCAGCCCGGTGCCCGGCAGCGCGTACGCCCTGGCCATCGCCCGCAGCCGGGCCGGCGTCGCGTCGAGAGAGGGGAAGGGCAGGTCGGGCCAGAGCGACCGGCGCGCGGGCGTCATGGCGTCGCGGTGCCGCGCGGCCTTCGCGCCCAGCCGCGCCAGCCGGGTCCGGTACGGCTCCCGCTCCGGGTCGAACGTCCCCGGGTAGCCGAGGGTGACCTCCCGCCATCGGCGGCGGAGCGGGGTGAAGGTCCCGGTGTCGGCCGGACGGCGGGGTGCACAGGCCGCGGCCAGCGCGGCGAGCCCGCCGAGCTGGAGAAATAATCGCCGGGAAGGTCCTTTCACGCGTAGATTATCCGCGCGATCCCTCCCTTTCATCGATCTTCCACGCGCCTCTATGGGAGCGCTCCCAAATGACGTACCTTACTTCTGCCGTTGTCATCGGGAAAAGGAGCGCGTCGTGCGACGACTGTTACCCGTGGTGTCGTCCTGCCTGACCCTGCTGCTGCCGCTGACGGCCGCGCCGGCCGCCTCCGCGTCCAATGCGGCGTCGAAGTCGGAGTCCGCGTCGCACGGGCCGGGGACCTGCGCGAAGGGCGGCACGCTGTTCTGCGAGGACTTCCAGTCACTGCCGGTCGGCGGCGCGGCGAGCCTCAAATGGGGCGTCGACACCAAGCACGGCACGCTGACGGTGGAGCGCGGCGCCCGCGGACAGAAGATGCTGCACGTCCACACCGAGGGCAACGGCCGGGCGTTCCTCAAGGTGGACGACTTCGCCCCGCCCGGCAACGGCTTCTACGGGCGCCTGCGGCTGCGCGTCAAGGCGTTCCCCACCGCCCCCGACTGGGCCCACTACACACTGGTCGAGGCCACCGGCGCGGGTCCGGAGATCGTCCGGCCGCTCGGCGGTCAGTACGTCCCCACGCTGGGCAAAGACCTCTGGGGCGTCGGCGCGGACGGCGGCCCGACCGGCGACTGGACCAACTGGCGCGAGTCGGCCCCGTCGCTGGCGGACGTGTGGCAGTGCGTCGAGTGGCGGATGGACCCCGCCGACAACACGATCTCGCTCTGGTTCGACGGCGTGCCCAAGCCCGACCTCACCGTGTCCACCCGCGGCCACGGCGGCAACGACGTCGACTTCGTGTTCCCCCGCTTCGACACCGTCAAGATCGGCTGGCAGCTCTACCAGCCGAACCCCTCCCCCGCGGCGTACGACCTCTGGGTGGACGACATCGCCCTGAGCACCCAGCGCGTCGGCTGCGCCTGACGTCTCACGCGGCCTCCAGAGCGGCCTCTCAAGCGGCCTCGGCGCGGCTGTCCCGCGGACCGGTCAGCAGGCGCAGCGAGCCGACGGCCAGACCGGTGACGAGCACCACGTGGACGACCAGGTGGACGGCCATGAAGTAGGCGGCGAAGACCGGCCCCCGCTGCCGGCGGACGAACCCGACCAGCTCCGGATCGGCGAGGACGAACCCGGCGACGAACACGGCGGGAAGGGCGAGCAGAAGGGGGTGGAACAGCCCGAACGGCAGGCTCAGCACCACCAGCCCCAGGCCGGCCAGGGCGAGCGCGCAGGACAGGATGCCGGCCGGGCTGTTGGCGTGCTCCGGCTTGGCCGCACCGCGCCGGGTGGTGGTCAGCGCGAGCGGGATCAGCGGCAGGGCCCGCCGCCACTGCTCGGTCAGGATCGGCAGCAGGCGGCTGCCGTCGTCGTGACGGCCCACGACCGTGTCCGTCAGCACGATCCGGCTGCGTACGGCGAGCCTGCTGCTGTATTCGACGTCCTCACAGTCGCGCAGCCGCTCGTCGAGCCTGCCCACAGCGAGCAGCACGTCGCGGCGGACGGCGGCGAGGGCGAACACGACGCTGTTGACCTCCCCCAGGTGGCGGCGGCGCCAGTGCACCGCGTGGAGGATGCGATACCACTCGACCGGCCCGTCGTCGATCAGCGGCACGGTGTCGTAGACCCCGTGGACGCAGCCCACCTCGGGATCGTGCTCAAGGATCTCCATCGCGTTCGCGACGGCGTCGGGCCGCAGCGCCACGTCGGAGTCGAGGAAGAAGACGACCTCGCCCGTGGTGGCGTCGATCCCGGCGTTCCTGGCGGCGGACACGCCCCGGTTCTCCGGCAGGCGCACGACCCGGCAGCCCAGCTCCTCGGCGATCTCCGCCGAGCCGTCGGTGCTCGCGTCGTCGACCACGACGATCTCGCCGGGCACGCGGGTCTGCGCCAGCACCGACTCCAGGCACAGCCGCAGCGTCCTGGCCGCGTTGTAGCACGGCACGACCAGCGAGATCATCGCCCCGTCCCCTCCGCCGAGAGCACCCGCGCGTAGACGGCGAGCGTCTCCCCGGCGGCGCGGCTCCAGCTCAGCGTCTCCCGCACCAGCCGCTCGCCCCGCTCGGCCAGGGCGCGGCGCAGCCCGGGATCGGTCATGACCTCGATCACCCCGTCGGCGATGTCGCGGGGATCGGCCGCCCGCACGAACCGTACGGCGGGGCGCGCGGGGTCGCCGAGGAAGATCCGGGAGAAGCCGTCGCCCAGGATCACCGGCCGGGCCAGGGCCATCGCCTCGGTCGCCACCAGCCCGAACGGCTCGAAGAGCGAGGGGAACACGCAGGCGTCGGCCATCGCGTAGTACTCCAGCAGCGCCCGCCCGTCCACGAAACCGCCGGAGGTCAGCACCCGGCCGTCGAGCCCCGTCTCGGTGACGATCCGCGCGACGCCCGCCTCGTCGCCCTCCCCCACGAGCACCAGACGCAGCCCCGGCACGGCGGGCGCGATGTCGCGCATGGCCTCGAGGAGCGGGTAGATCCCCTTCTGCCGTTCGAGGCGGCCGACGAACAGCAGCACCGGGTCCTCCTCGGCGATGCCGAGCCTGGCGCGCAGGTCCGCCGCGCCGAGGCGCAGCTTGTCGCGGTCGAACGCGGGATCGGCGACCACCCGCTCGTACGTGCCGCCGAGGCGGACGACGTCGATCGGCGAGCGGTCCCAGCCCGCCTCCAGCAGTTGCTCGCGCACCTCCGGCGTGGCGACCACCACCCGCCGGGAGATCCGCGCCAGCCACCGCTCCAGCGCGGCGAAGAGGTTGAGCGGGTCGGTGATGCTGCGCTGCGGGGCGACGCCGTACTCGGTGGTGTGGACGTGGAACACGACCGGGAGCCGCAGCACGTAGTGGCACAGCAGGCCGCACAGGAAGTTCGTCGAGTCGTGCACGGCGACGAGGCCGGGCCGCCGGTCGGGGCGCAGCCGCCGCAGGAGCAGGAAGTAACGCCAGTTGCTCACCACGACGGTCAGTGCGAGCAGGAGGAACTCCAGGCCCCGCGTGCGGTTGAGCCGCCGGCGGCGCGCGATCGCGCCGAGCACGCGCCCGCGCGGCCGATACACGGTGACATCACCGATCCGCTCCCACACGGGCAGGCGGCCGTCGTTCAGCGTGAAGACCGCCATCTCGTGATCGCGGGCCAGATGCGGCGCGATCAGCTCGGCATACCGGCCGAGCCCCGCCGTGATATTGGGCGGGAACTGGTTGATGACGTGGGCGATCCTCACCCGCGCACCTCCATTGCAGGCCGGTAGAGCCGGGCGGAGACGGCCGTCACGACGGCCACGAGGACGACATTGCTCAGGGCGAAGGCCACCAGCCCGCCGGCCAGCCCCTGCCAGGCGATGAGCGCCGCCTGGCAGGCGAGCGCGAGCGGCGTCCCGGCCAGCAGGCAGCCGATGAGCACCTTCGCCCCCCGCACCCCGTCCATGGTCAGGGCGACCTGCTGGAGGTTGAAGACCGTGTGCGCGCCGATCCCGAGCGCCGACAGCGCCATCAGGCCCAGCGAGTACGGATACTCGCCCCCCATGAGCAGGAAGAACACCGTGCTCGCCGCGAACGAGAACACGACGGTCGCCGCGAACACCACCGGGGCGAGCCGGGCGATCCGCCGCATCACGGCGGGCTTGTCCGACGTCGCCAGGGTGGGCAGCAGCACCAGGCCGACGCCGTCGGTGAACACCACGCCGAGCAGCCGCTTGGGAAAGCCGTTGTAGACGGAGTAGACGCCGACGTCGGCCCGGGGCGCCCAGTGGTTGAGGAAGATCACGTCCACCCCGAACACCACCGCCGTGAGCGCGGCGATCGCGGTGACGTACGCGCCGTGCCGGTAGAGCGAGCGGGCCAGCGCCCACGACCAGGACCGGGGCACGACCTCGAACCCGGCGACGGAGACCAGGGCGAAGACCAGGTTGGTGCCGATCAGCGCGACCAGGTAGGGCTCGGCGTCCCGCACGCCGAAGACCAGCAGGCAGCACGCGGCGGCGCCCAGGTAGACGACGGCCACGGCGAGCTTGAGCCCGGCGACCAGGCGGAACCTCTTCAGCCCGCGCAGGAAGCTCTCGGTGAGCTGGTTGAGCGTCATCGACAGCGCCAGCGCCAGCGCGAAGGCGAGCGTGCGGGTGTCCACACCGAGCGCGGCGGTCAGCAGCGGAGCGGCCGCGAGACCCGCGATGAACACCACCGCGCCCAGCACGAGCGTGGCCAGCAGCGCCGTCGTCACGAGGGCGGGCCGCGCACCCGGCTCGGCCCGCGGCAGCTCCTGGAACATGACGTAGTTGAGGCTCGTCAGCATGCCGACGGTGACGATCAGCGCGATCGACAGGACGACAGTGAAGTGGCCGAACGCGGCGGCGCCCACCCCTCGTGCGATGACGAGCGTGGTCGCGGCGGCCGTGCCGCTGGCCACGGTGCTCACCAGCGTGGGTCCGGCGGCCCAGCGGTGGGCGGCCAGGAGCCCGGCCGCCCGGTCCGTCAGCGCGCCCACCGCAGGTGTGCCCGCCGGGCGAACTCGAGGTCGTCGGCCGTGTTGACGCCGCGCGCCTCATCGGGGTCGGTCACCGGCACCACCGTCAGCGGCCAGTTCCGCTCTGCCGACAGATAGGGCAGGAACGGCAGGAAGTTGACCTCTCCGGTGCGGGCGCCCGCGGCCGCCTCGCCCAGGTAACGCGTCCACTCCTCACGGAGCCCTTCGGTGTCCAGGCAGAAGACGCCGACGTCGCTGAGCCCGCCGGGGCGGCACTCGTCGCCCTCCCGCGACTGGCGCACCCGCAGCAGCGTCCCGTCGTCGTCCAGTTCGTACTCCACGTACGGGTCGGCCATCGGCACCAGCGGGAGCGTGAACCCCTTCTCGTGCGCTCCGGCGACACGGCCGACCGTGTCGGGGGACAGGCCCGCCTGGTCGCCCCAGACCACGAGGATCGCGCCGTAGGCCTCCCAGTGCGGTGCGGCACCGAAGATCGCGCCACCCATCCCGGTAGGCGTGTCCTGCACGCTCACCGAGACCGCGCCGGTCGCGATCCGGTCCGCCGCCAGCGCGCGGAACGGCCCCTCCCCCTCGGGAGACATCACCACGTGGACGTGCTCGACGTACGGCCGCAGCCGCTGGTGGAGCACGTGCCACACGGTGACGCCGTCGGCGATCTCCACCATGATCTTGGGGATGCCCAGGCCGAGGCGGGTGCCCCGCCCGGCCGCCGGGATCACCGCGCACAACCGTTCAGCCGGCACCGCCCACCTCCGCCAACAGGAGAGACACGATCTGTTCCAGGTCGCCCACGGCCACCGCCCCGGGAGCGGGCTCGGCCACGTGGACGTGCAGGGTCGCCAGGCCCGCGCCCACCGCCGACGCCACCCCGTGCGCGGAGTCCTCCAGCACCACGGCCGCGCCGGGATCGAGCCCCCAGTGCTCGCACGCGTACGCGTAGAAGGCCGGATCGGGCTTGCTCGCCGGGACGTCGTCGCTGGTGAGCACGCCACGGAAGTACGCGCCCAGCGAGCAGGCCGCCAGCACCCGCGCGACCGACGCCCGGCTGCCGCTGGTGACGAGGTAGGCGTCGCGGCCCCCCGCGACCAGGCGGCCGAGCAGCCGCCGCGCGCCGGGGAACACGGCCACCGCACCGGCCCGCTCGCGGTACAGCCGCTGCTTCAACCGGGCCAGCCGGTCCGCGTCCCCGGTGTCGCCCAGCAGGCGCACCGCCACCTCGCGGGTGCTCGCGCCGGCGTGGTCGGCGTACCGGAAGGACGCGCGCAGGTCGGGCGCGACCTCGTCGATGGCCTGCAGGAAGGCCGCCTCGTGGGCCGGGCAGGAGTCCACGAGCGTGCCGTCGAGGTCGAAGAGCCAGACGCGGCGGGCACACGCCTCCGCCAGGAACGCCGTCATTGGGCCCGCGCCAAGGCCGCCTCGTCCCTGATCGCGAGCAGGGCCTCGGCCGTACGCTCCGGGTGGTGCAGGCCCGGGCGGCCAGGGTGTTTCGGGTCGGCAGGGTGTTCCAGGTCGGCGGTGACCCAGCGGGCCCCCGCCCACTCTCCCCGGTCGAGCACGCCGTGAGGCACCGCGGGGGCGTCCGGCGCGGACGTGCGATGGCTCAGCACGTGGGTCACCAGCCGCCGCCCGTTGCGGGGGTCGCCGAGGTAGGCCAGCGTGCGGTCCACCAGGTCGGGCGCGCTCAGCCCCCGGATGTCGTGGTCGCTCCGGGTGTTGACGACGAACACCTTGGCCGCCGCCCGGCTCCGCGCGACGGCGTCGGCAACGCCCGGCGTGAGATAACTGGGCAGGAGCGAGGAGTGCGGGGTGCCGGGACCGTAGACGATGAGGTCGGCGTCGCGGATCGCCTCAAGCGCCCGCGGGCTCGGCGTCACCTCGGCGCGCTCGCGACCCAGGACCTCCCTGGTCCATGCGGGCGGCAGCGCCTCCAGTTCGGCCCGCCGCCGCGCGCCGAGCGGTTCGCGCAGCAGAAACAGATCAGTGATCACTCCGGGGCCCTGCGGCGCGACGATGTCGGCCTCGTCGGCCAGCAGACTGCCGTCCCGCCTGAGCGCGGCCAGGAAGGCGTTCTCCCCGTTGGTCACGTTGAGCAGCCGTACGGGCGAGCCGAACGTGCGCGCGCAGGCGTCGACGGCGGCGTTGAAGTCCCGGCCGAGCCGCAGGTAGGCCCCGGCGAACACGAGGTTGCCGAGCGCGCAGTCGGCGAGGTCGAGCCCGTGCGGGTACGCGGCGAGCCGCCGGGCGAACACGCGCAGGTCCGCCGTGACGGCCTCGCGGGCCGCCTCGGGCAGCGCGGCGAACGGGCCGCGCCGCGCGGCGATCGCCTCGATGACGGCGGTGAGCCCCGCGGGCGTCGTCCCGCCCGGCAGGCGCTGTTCGAGTACGGCCGCCGCCGCGGCCTGCGCCGGATCGGCGGGGTCGAGGTGGAGCAGGAGGTTCTTGCGGAAGTCCGACGGTCCGAGCATCCCGGGCAGATAGCGTCGCAGCGCGCCGGTGGACAGGCCGTTGTCGTAGCCGTTGACGACCAGCGACAGGCCGACGCCCGGAGTGCCCAGCATGCCCCTCGCGATGCCGGCCGCCCCGCGCCCGCCGCTGAACATCGTCACCGCGACGTTCATCGGATCCCCTCACGCGAGATCTCCTCACGAGCGGCCGGCCGGCGCAGGACGCCCCGGCGCAGCAGCCAGTGGCGGTAGCCGAGATAGGCGACGAACAGGGCCCGGTCGCGGGCGCCGCGCCAGTATCGCCAGCCGCGACCGCCGCCGCCGCGCTCCCGGTGCTCGATCGGGACCTCCACCCACGCGTGGCCCATCTCGGCGACCCGCGCGGTGATCTCGGTCGAGCAGTTCATCCCGCCCGACTCCAGCGGCAGCGACCGGAAGAGCGGGCCGTGCACCACCTTGAAGATCGAGTTGAAGTCGCGGTAGCGCGTGCGATGGAGCAGGTTGCTGACCGCGCCGCTGGCCGCCGACCCCCACCGGTAGGCCACGCCGTCGGCCTTCCTGATCCGGGCGCCGGAGAACGCCAGGGCCTCCCCGGCCTGAACGCGCGGCAGGACGCGGTCGAGGTTGGCGATCGGGAACTGGCCGTCCGAATCGAGCAGCACCACCCAGTCGAGCCGGGTGTGGGCGATCGCGGCGGCGATGGCAGCGCCCGCGCCCCGGTTGCGCTCGAACGTGACGACGACGAGCCGCGGGCACCGGGCCCGCAGGCCGGCCAGGATCTCGCCGGTCGCGTCACCGCTCCCGTCGTCGCAGACGACGATCTCCCAGTCGCCCACGGCCGGGGCGTTCTCCAGGTAGTCCTGCCATTCGCCCACCACCGCCGCGATGGTGTCCGCCTCGTTGTACGCGGGCGCGGCCACGGAGATGTTCACGGCGACGCTCACGGGTCACCCGCCCCCAGCAGGCGGCCGATCCAGCGGTCGAGGGGAAGCAGGTTGACCCCGACGATGATCGGGATGTGTACGAGCGCGAACACGATCGTCGCGCCGTACGAGATCGGTCCCCCGGTGAACAGGTTGATGTGCGGCGCGTCGATGACCTCGGGGATCTCGACCGGGTTGACCACGAACCACATGAGGTCGAGGAAACCGGAGAACACGATGAGGATCCCGCTCAACATGATCTTCAGGCAGCGTCCCGGGGTGCCCCCGCCGATGCGGTACGCGGCGGCGACCGTGAGCACGATGCCCGGATAGAGCAGGAGATAGAGGTGCGTATAGAAGCTGTCGCCCTGGGCCCGCGCGCCGTCGCCGTAGTAGAACCAGCTGATCCGCGGGATGAGATAGCCGGTGAAGAAGACGAACGGGACGTAGAGCAGCCAGTTCAACCGCGGCGACACCCAGGGGAAGACCGCGATCGCCACGCACAGGCAGGCGAACGCGACCAGCTTGGCCACCAGCTCCCAGGGTGAGCCGATCTCCCTGGCGTGCGGCGTGGCCAGCCACACGAAGGCGAAACCGAGCGCCCCGACGGCCAGGGCCATCCACCACAGGTGGGGCGCCCAGGGGCGGGAGCCGGCGCGGACGACGTCCGCCGGAACATCTCCGTCGAGATGCGGCCGGGACGGAGGACTTTTGCCGAATGCCGTCATGAAGACGCGGCACCTTCCTTCCAACGTGCCCTGCGGGCAGGCGTGCCGGATGGCGCTGCGGAGAATGCAGCCGGGAGCGCGGGAGCGCTCCCACGCATTATGTCATTCTGATCCGGAAATCCGTCCGCAATATCAGATATTGGGCATCAGGCATCGACATTAGGGGCATATGCGCAGGTCAGCAGTGGTCCCAGGCAGGAAAATTGTACTGGCGGGTAGTTGAATCTCGCGCTATCGCCGCCATTTCATTGCATTACGGACAATGTCAATCGCGTTTGCGGGCCCATGTCAATTTTGGACCGGTCCTATTTCGCCCAGCCGCAATCGGAAATCGTTTCCCGGGCCAGCCGGCCCAGAAGGACGTCGAGGTGCTGCACCCGGCCCGGCAACGGGGTCGTGCCGTCCCACCAGCCGATCGCGGCGATCTCGGCGTTGGGCACGAACCCGCCGTGCGGTCCGGGGACGCGGAGGGCGTACACGGCTGCGTACTCCATCCGCCGCTCGGCTCCCAGCACGAACCGGGCGTATCCGGCGAAGGTCAGGTCTTCCGCCCGCAGCCCGGACTCCTCGCGCAGCTCCCGTACGGCCGCCTGGCGGGGCGTCTCCCCGGGATCGATCAGGCCGCCCGGCAGCTCCCAGCACTGCCGGTAGCGGTTGAAGACCAGGAGCAACCGGTCCAGGTGCGCGAGCCGGTGCCAGGCCGCGACCAGCGCGAGCGGCGTCGGGGCGTCGGAGAACACCGCCTGCTCCGCCACCCGGTGGAACGCGGTCAGCTCGTTGCCCGCCTCGTCCGCCGCCATCGCGCCGGTCACGGCCACTCCTCACGCCGGGGGAGACGGCGCCCTCAGGAGGCGAAGGCGGCCAGTCCTATGGTCTGCAGCATGGCCGAGTCGCCCTTGGTGGTCGAGCCCACCGAGACGACGAGCCTGCGCTTGAGGTCACGGGTGGCGAACACGCCGGTGCTGTAGCCATACCGGCCGCCGGTCTTGCCGTAGATCGTCACGCCGCCAGGCAGGGTCGTCGCCGACAGGCCCATCGTGTACGTCGCCGGCTTGTCGTCGGACGGGTCGTCGTTCCCGTCGTACATCGGCACGCCCTCGGGCAGCGTGAACATCTTGTCCAGCAGCGCGGGCTTCAGCAGCCTGCCGCCGTACAGCGCGACCATGAACCGGTCGAGGTTTTCGGTGGTCGAGATCATCTCTCCGGCCGCCCAGGGCATCGTCTGGCTCATCTCCGTGACGTTCACCAGCTTGCCGTCGACCGCCATGTAGCCCTGGGCGTGCGGGCCGGGGATCCGCACGTCCTCGCCCGGGATCGTGGTGTGCCGCAGGCCGAGCGGGCGGATGATCCGCGCGCGCACCGCGTCGCCGTACGGCCGCCCGGTGACCTTCTCGATCAGCATGCCGAGGACGATGGTGTTGGTGTTGAGGTAGTGCTGCTTCGTCCCCGGCGTGAACTCCATCGGGTTCTTCCCCACCCCGTCCATCCATCGCTGGGGCGTCCACTTGTCGAACCGGTGGTCGAGGATCCACTGGTCGTCGTGGGGCAGGGTCGGGCTGGGCAGGCCGCTCGTGTGGTTCAGCAACTGGGCGACCGTCACCGGCGGGTAGCTCGCGGGCAGCAGACCGGGCAGGTAGTGCTGCACCGTGCCGTCGAGGTCGAGCTTCCCCTCGCCCACGAGCTGGAGCGCCACGGTGGCGGTGAACATCTTGGTCACGCTGCCGATCCGGAACCGGGCGTCGTCCGGCACCCGGCCGCCCTTGTCGACGTCGCGCACGCCGGACGAGCCGGTCCAGGAGCCCGCCTCGCCCCGCACCCGGACCAGGGAGTAGGTCGCCTGGCCGTTCGGCAGGCCGGAGATGGATTCACACAGCGCCGCGGCGTTGAGCGCGGGCAGCGACGTCCGCTCCGACGGCCGGGTGGCGGCCGAGCACTTCGCGGCGGGAGCCGCGGCGGCCAGAGCGGGGGCGGCCAGAGCCCAGGTGGGCAGCGCGGCGGCGAGGGCGAGGGCGGCGATCCGGGTGAACATATCTCATGCTCCTTGACGGGGATCTCGTTTGGGGACGACCCCATCGTTTCTGGACGGACCCCTCGCGGAGATCGCCGACATCGGCGATCTTCCTTCTCCCCCGCGCGGGGGATTCAGCTCCCGGGAAGGATGAGCCCCGACTCGTAGGCGCGGATCACCGCCTGCACCCGGTCGCGCAGGCCCAGCTTGGACAGCACGTTGCTGACGTGCGTCTTCACCGTGTGCTCGCTGACGACGAGGCGTTCGGCGATCTCCGCGTTTGACAGCCCCCGGCCGAGTAGTTCCAGCGTCTCCCGCTCGCGGGCGGTCAGCGCGTCGAGGCCGGTCGGCTCCAGGCGACGCGTCCCCCTGCTCACCATGTCGCTGATCAGGCGGCGGGTGACCGAGGGCGCGAGCAGCGACTCCCCCGCCGCGACGACGCGTACGGCGTGCACGAGGTCGTCGCGTCGCACGTCCTTCAGTAGGAAGCCACTGGCCCCCGCGTGCAGGGCGTCGTAGACGTAGTCGTCCTGGTCGAACGTGGTCAGCATGACCACCTTGCAGCCGGTCTCGGCCGCGATGACGCCCGCGGCCTCGATGCCGTCCATGTGCGGCATCCGGATGTCGAGGAGCACGACGTCGGGCCGCAGCGCCAGCACGGCCTCGACGGCGGCCCGGCCGTCGCCCGCCTCGCCGACGACCTCGATGTCCGGCTGCGCGTCGAGGATCATCGCGAACCCGCCGCGGACGAGTTCCTGGTCGTCGGCCACCACTACCCTGATCCTCGGTTTGATCACCGGGCCACCGCCGTCGCCACCAGCGGGAGCCGTACGCGGACCCGGAAGCCGGTGCCGTCCGGCCCCGGGCCGAAGGCGGCCTGACCGCCGCAGGCGGCGGCCCGTTCCCTGATGCCGATCAGTCCATTGCCTCCGCCCGCCGGGTTCGGCGTTCCCGGTCCGCGTCCGTCGTCGGTGACAGTGATCACGAGAGCGTCGTCCTCCCAGTCGACCGCCACGGTCGCCGACGCGGCCCGGGCGTGCTTGACGATGTTGGTGAGCGATTCCTGGACGACCCGGTAGGCCGCGACGTCGAGGTCTGGAGGGACCGGCCGCGGCCGCCCCCGCACGGTGAGCGTCGTGCGCGGCCCGGTCGCGGAGACCGCGGCGACCAGGTTGGGCAGCCTGCCGAGGGTCGGCTGCGGGTCCCGGGACGCCTCGGTCTCCTTGAGGACTCCGAGCATCCGCCTGAGCTGCGCCATCGCGTCCCGGCCCGCCGCCGCGATCGCGTCGAAGGTCTTCTCGGCCCGGTCGGGGTCGCTGCGCACGACCACCGGGCCCGCTTCGGCCTGCACGACCATCAGGCTGACCGCGTGCGCGAGGATGTCGTGCATGTCGCGGGCGATCCTGGCCCGCTCCCGCTCCGCCGCCCGGGCCTCCAGCTCGGCGGCGTACGCCTGCCGGATCGCGGCGGCCCGGCCGACGGCGTACGCGCCGGCCCACAGGACCACGCCGCGCGCCGTGGTGACGGGCCCGGTCTGGATGAGGAAGCCCAGGCCGACGAACGCCCCCGACAGGTAACGGCGCACGGGCGGGCTCTTCTCCGCGACCGTGTACATCGCGACGAGCGAGCCGTACCAGATGGGCTGCGCGGGCTGGACCGGGTCGTACAACGCGTACCAGCCCATGGAGGCGGCGACGACGACGTGGCAGGTGACGGGCGCGAGGCGCCGCCACAACAGGGGGATCGAGGCCCCGAGCACCGGCAGATACTCGGCGACGGTCCAGGGCGGGCGGCCCGGACCGGGCTGGGTGAAGAGGAAGGGCGCGGACTGCCCGGCGAGCACCGCCAGCACGAGGGCCGCGTCCACGACGGGCGGGGGCAGGCTCCGTAACCGGCGCCGCAATCGGCTCTGCAATCGGGTCTTCAGGGACGAGAGTGACACAACGCCTCAGTATCGCCAGCCCGGGGGATCGGCGGATCGCCCGTACGAGCGATCCCGCGACGGCGATGAACGTTTCATCGAATCTTGTCGCCGACCCGTTAACCGGTTAATTTGTTTGGTCAATTGACGAACTAAATGGAAACTCGTTTCCGGGAGGATCGCACCAATGAGCCAACCCCCCGGCGGCCCCCTGACCAGCCGCCGCGGATTCCTCGGGATGGTCGGCGCGGGCGCGCTCGCCGCCGCCGGCCTCACCGGCTGCGCGGCCAAGAAGGAAGTGTCCAAGGGCACCGCCGTCGCCGCCGACAAGCTCAAGGGCCTCGTGCCCACCCGCGTGCCGTTCCAGGTGACCGGCCTGACGCCCGACCTGCCGGGCAGCGAATTCGTCGAACCCGGCTTCCTGACCAGGCCGGGCACGATGGTCCAGGCCGTCACCGCCAAGCCGATCACCAGCGGCACGGAGGTGAAGGCGATGACCCCGCTGTGGGGCACCGTCCCTCCCGGCCTCGGCGAGAACTCCTACTACGACGCCGTCAACGAGCGGCTCGGCGGGGTCGTCCGGTTCAACATCTCCGACGGCAACACCTACGTCGACAAGCTGAACACCCTGCTCGCCAGCGGCGACGTCCCCGAGATGATCCAGATCCCGGGCTGGAACATCGACTCCATCGCCCACTTCACCGAGGCGGCCAACAAGCTCTTCGCCGACCTGTCGCCCTATCTGGCCGGCGACAAGGCCAAGGAGTTCCCGCTGCTGGCCAACTACGACACCGCCGCGTGGACGTACGGCGTGTTCGGCGGCGTGCTCCAGGGCATCCCGTGGCAGAACGCGCCCTACCCGTTCGCCACGATCGCCCGCCAGGACATCATCGACGAGCTCGGCCTGTCCGCGCCCAAGAGCGCCGACGACCTGCTCGCGCTGGGCAAGGAGCTGACCAACCCGAAGAAGAAGCGCTGGGCGTTCGGCGGCATGGACCAGGAGGTCCAGCGGGCGTTCGGCGCCCCGCGCGAGTGGCGCAAGCAGCCCGACGGCACGCTCATCTACAAGTACGAGACGCCGGAGTTCCTGCAGTCCATCGAGCTCATGACCAAGCTGTTCGACGCCGGATACGTCCACCCCGACGTCGTGGCGAACCAGTTCGCCGACCACAAGGAGCCCTTCGGCACCGGGCAGCTCGTCATGTACAAGGACGGGCTCGGCGCGATCCACGAAATCCTCGGCCGCTACCTGCCCAGCACCCCGAAGATCGACGTGCGGGCCGTGGACCCCTACCCGGCCCATCCGGGCGGCAAGGTCATCGTGTGGCGCAACGAGCCCGCCGGCATGTTCTGCTTCATCAGGAAGGGCCTCGGCGACGCCCGCACCCGCGAGTTGCTCGGCATCGCCAACTGGTGCTCCGCGCCGTACGGCACGCAGGAGTACGACCTGATCAACAACGGCGTCGAGGGCAAGCACTTCACGCTGAAGGACGGGCAGGTCCAGCAGACCGCGCTCGGCCGCAAGGAGGTCGCCCCGACGTACCTGTTCCTGTCCGGACGGCCCGGCGCGATCACCGAGAACCAGTATCCCGGCTACGTCGAGGCCTACCACGGCTGGGAGCAGACGGCCTCGCGATACCTGGAGAACGACCCGTTCGTCGGCGTCCGGGTCGAAAGACCGTCCAAGATGGCCGGGCTGACCCAGCCGACCGAGGACAAGATGAACGAGATCTTCCGCGGCAAGCGGCCGGTCTCGGAGTGGGCACAGATCGTCAAGGACTGGCAGGAGCAGGGCGGCAACGAGGCCCGCGAGTTCTACATGAAGGTCGCCAGGGAGAACGGGCGGCTGTGAGTGCCGACGCGGACACGAGGAGCGCGACGGAGGTCCGGCCCGGGGCGACCCAGGCCGGACCGGCCGTCGGCGCGCAGAAGGACACGCGGCGGGACTCCTTCGCGGCGCGGCTGCGCCGGGACTGGCCGCTGCTGGTCATGGCCATGCCGATGCTGGTGATCGTCACCGCCTTCTGGTGGGTCCCCGCGCTGGGGAACGTCATCGCCTTCCAGGACTACAACCCGTTCAGCGGCGGCATCCTGGGCAGCCCGATCATCGGTTTCACCAACTTCGCCCAGCTGTTCGGCGACCCGCAGTTCATCCGGGCGGTGGTGAACACGGTCGGTATCACCGCGTTCCAGCTCGTCTTCTACTTCCCGGTGCCGATCGCGCTCGCGCTGCTGCTCAACAGCGTGGTCTCCGGGCGGCTGCGGGCCTTCATCCAGGGCGTCGTCTACCTGCCCCACTTCTTCTCGTGGGTGCTGGTGGTCGCGATCTTCCAGCAGATGTTCGGCGGCGCCGGCCTCATCGCGCAGATCCTGCGCGACCACGGGCACGCGGGCATCGACTGGATGACCAACTCCGACACGTTCATCCTGCTCGTGACCGCGGAGACGGTCTGGAAGGACGCCGGCTGGGGCACGATCGTGTTCCTCGCCGCGCTCAGCACGATCGACCCCAACCTGTACGAGGCCGCCGCGGTCGACGGGGCCCGCCGGTGGCGCCGGATGTGGCACATCACGCTGCCGGGCCTGCGGCCGGTCATCGTGCTGCTGCTGATCCTGCGGCTCGGCGACGCGCTCAACGTCGGCTTCGAGCAGTTCATGCTGCAGCGCGGCGCGGTCGGCAGCAAGGTGTCGGAGGTCTTCGACACCTTCGTCTACTGGTCCGGCCTGCGCACGGGCGACTTCGGGTATGGCGCGGCGGCCGGGCTGTTCAAGGGCCTGGTCGGGCTCGCGCTCATCCTGGTGGCCAACCGGGTGGCGCACGCCCTGGGCGAGCGGGGGGTGTATTCGCGATCATGAGCAAGACGAAGGTGTCCGGGCTCGCGCCCTGGGAGGAGCCGGGATCGGCCGCGGGCCGGATCGGCAAGGGCGGCGTGCTGGCGCTCATCGCGCTCGCCGTGCTGCTGCCGCTCTACACGATCGTGCTGACCAGCCTGTCGTCCGCCGACACGGTGAACCGGGCCGGCGGCCTGGTGCTGGTGCCGGACGGCATCACGTTCGACGCGTACCGCCAGATCTTCTCCGACAGCGTGGTCAGCCGCGCGGTGCTGGTCAGCACCGGCGTCACCGTCGCGGGCACCGCGGTCAGCCTCGGCGTGAGCGTCCTCGGGGCGTACGCGCTGTCGCGGCCGGGGACGCTGTTCCACCGGCCGATCCTGTTCTGCGTGCTGCTGATGTTCGTGTTCTTCCCCGGCCTGATCCCGACCTACCTGATGGTGGCCTCGCTCGGGCTGAAGGACTCGTACTGGTCGCTGATCCTGCCGTCGGCCGTGTCGGCGTTCAACGTCGTCGTGCTGCGCGCGTTCTTCATGAACATCCCGCGCGAGCTGCTCGACAGCGCCCGCATCGACGGCGCCGGGGAGTTCCGCATCCTGTGGCGGATCGTGCTGCCGCTGTCGAAGGCGGTCACGGCGGTCATCGGCCTGTTCTACGCGGTCGGCTACTGGAACGCGTGGTTCAACGCCATGCTGTTCATCGACGACACCCGCAAGTGGCCGCTCGCGCTGATCCTGCGGTCGTACGTCGTGGACTCCAACCCCCTGCCCACGGCCACCGTCGGCGTCAACGGCTTCGGCCACGTCGCGCCGCCGACCCTTGCGATCAAGATGGCCATCGTCGCCATCGCCGTGCTGCCCGCCCTGATCATCTATCCGTTCGTGCAGCGTCACTTCACCAAGGGCGTCATCATCGGCGCCATCAAGGGCTGACCCCCTTCCCCCGGACGCTCCACCCCACGGACCGACGCCCCGCCGCACCTCCCACCGGCGGGGCGTCGCCGGCCTCCATCCGAAAGAAGGGCACGTGCATGCGGCTGTGGTACGGAGGGGACTACAACCCGGAGCAGTGGTCCGAGGAGGTCTGGGCCGAGGACGTCGCGCTCATGCGCCGGGCCGGGGTCACCCTCGTCACCGTCGGCGTCTTCTCCTGGTCGCGGCTGGAGCCGTCCGAGGGCCGCTACACCTTCGGCTGGCTCGACCGGGTGCTCGACCTGCTCGCCGACGGCGGGATCGGCGTGGACCTGGCCGTCCCGACCGCCTCTCCCCCGCCGTGGTTCTCCCTGGCGCACCCCGACGCGCTCACCGTCACCCGGGACGGCGTACGGCTCACGCACGGCAGCCGCGACACCTACTGCGTGAGCGCCCCGGCGTACCGCGAGGCGTCGTCGCGGATCACCCGCGCCCTGAGCGAGCGCTACCGCGACCACCCCGCGCTGGCCATGTGGCACGTGCACAACGAGTACGGCACGCCCTGCCACTGCGACCACGCCGCCGCGGCGTTCCGGGCCTGGCTGCGGAAGCGGTATGGCGGCCTCGACGCGCTGAACGACGCCTGGACGACCGCGTTCTGGGGCCAGCACTACTCCGACTGGGCGCAGATCACCCCGCCCCGGGCGACTCAGTACCTCCCCAACCCGGCGCAGGCGCTCGACTTCCGCCGGTTCGTCTCCGACGAGATGCTCGCCCACTTCGCCGAACAGCGCGACCTGCTTCGCGAAGCGACCCCCGGGGTGCCCGTCACCACCAACTACGTGCTGGCCGGCTGGGCCTGCGTCGACCATTGGAAGTGGTCGCGCGAGGTGGACCTGGTCGCCATCGACGACTATCCCTCGGGGCAGGGCATGGCGGCGGCCGAGCAGACCGCCTTCGCCGCCGACCTGGCCCGATCGTGGGCGGGCGGGCGGCCCTGGCTGCTGATGGAGCAGGCCACGGGGTATGTTCTGGGCCCGCGCACGTCGCCCAAGGAGCCCGGCGAGATCGCCCGGCACAGCCTGCAACACGTCGCCCGGGGCTCGAAGGGCGCGATGTTCTTCCAGTGGCGAGCCTCCCGCGGCGGTGCCGAGCAGTGGCATCCCGGCATGGTCCCGCACACCGGCCCCGACTCCCGCGTCTTCCGTGAGATCTGCGCCCTGGGCGAGGCGCTGAAGCGCGTCCCCGCGCCGCTCGACGGGCCACTCGACGGGCCGCCGGTCGTCGAGGCGGAGGTCGCGATCCTGTGGGACGAGGAGGCGTGGTGGGCCGTCCAGGGGCCCGGCCTGCCGTCCGCCGAGATCGACTACCTCGCGGCCGCCGAGCAGGCCCACCGGGTGCTGTGGCGGCAGGGCCTCGCCGCCTGCTTCGCCCATCCGTCGCACGACCTGTCGGCGTACCGGGCCGTCCTCGTGCCGAGCCTCTACCTGATCTCCGACGAGGCCGCCCGGAACCTCGCGGCGTACGTGGAGGGCGGCGGCACGCTCGTCGTGTCGTTCTTCAGCGGGATCGCCGACGAGCACCCCCGGATCAGGCTGGGCGGCTACCCGGGGGCGTTGCGCGAGATCCTCGGCATCCGCGTGGAGGAGTTCCGCCCGCTCGCCGACGCGATCGAACTGCCGGAATTCGGCCGCGCGACGGTGTGGAGCGAGGTCGTCCACCTGGACGGGGCCGAAACGGTCGCCCGCTACCCCGGCGGCGGGCCCGCCGTCACGTGCCACCGCCTCGGCGGCGGCACGGCATGGTACGTCTCGACGCGGCTCGACGACCCCGGCTACGCCCGCGTCCTCGCGCACGCCGGGCTGGCCGGGAGCGGCACCCCCGGCGTCGAGGTCGTGCGGCAGCGGGACCGTATCTTCGCCATCAACCACACGGAGGACGAGCAGCCCGTGCCGGTCGACGGCACCGACCTGATCACCGGCAAGCCCGTCGACGGCAGGCTCGACCCCGGCGGGTACGTCGTCGTGCCCCTATAGGTGCGACGCGCGGTCAGCGTCCTACGGGGATCCGGGGATCCGGCGCCTCGGCCGACCGGCGGTGCCGGGCGGCCTCCGCCGTCCCCTGCCGCGCCCTCTCCGGCTGTCCGGGCTGCGGCTTCTCCTGCGCCTGTTCCCGCGCGGGGCGGCCCTCGGCCTGCCGGATCTCGTTCTCCAGGTCGTCCGCCGTCGGCGCCTCCAGCATGCGGGGCACGATCGCGGTCCCGGCCCGGGGGACGGCCCAGAAGTTTCCGGTGCGCTCGCCGTACCAGACCATCCAGCCTGGCGTCCTGGCCGCCAGTGCCCGCGCCGCGTTCCTGCCCGCGGTGATCTCGTCCGCCATGCCGATCCTCCCGTTCGCCGTACTTCCGGGAACCGGCCCTCTACCCGCGCGCGGACGGGTCAAGCGCCGGATCCTGGCGTTCCCGTGACCTTCCGGATGCACCGGTCAGGTTCGGGCCATGGGCTCGGCATGGTCGGTAATGCGCTCATCAAGAAGGAATGGGGAGAGTAAGCATTTTTCGAGAAAGGCGGGATACGCCTCATTTGTCTGGCTAGCTGGTATGTTTGAAGTGCTCCAGTCTCCACCCCCGCGAGACCGGGCGACGCGCAGCGGTCACCGCGTCCGGGCACCCGCCTCCGGCGATCATCCGAAGGCCGCGAGCCCCTATGGGACAGGGGTTTCCCGTGATCCCGGGAGGTTCGGGACACACCACCAAAGATCCCCCCAGAGCCCGACTTCTTTACCTATTTGCCACATTCTGGCGTACAGGTGGGATTGCCGGACTGACCCGCATACCATCGACCGTCGCGCATTACCGGGACCTGACACTCCGCCGGGTAGCGTCGTTCAAGACAGTACGCCCGAAAAATATGGATGAAGGCGCGTATATGACAACGCAGCAGCTCGAGATTACTGTGAGCGATCACCAGCCGGCCGTCGTGGTCGCGCTGCGAGGTGAACTCGACATCGCCAGCGGGGACACGCTCCGGAGGGCGATCAGACATCTTGTCCGCCAGGGTCGCATCAAGATCGTGGTGGATGCGTCCGGTCTGCGGTTCTGCGACTCCTGCGGCTTGGAAGCGCTGCTGGACGCCCGGGACGACATCGAGAAGGCCGCCGGTTCGATGCGGCTCACCGGAGTTCACGGCATCTTGAAGATCGTCCTTGAGGCGACCCGGCTGCGCGACACGTTCACCATCGACGGCACGCCCGTCGAGGCCGTCGCCGCCATGGTGCTGTCGGCCTCGCATGACGTGTCCATGGTCTGAAGGTTCACTGCCTGAACGTTCACGGTCCGGCCGTTTGACCGCCGCCCCCGCCCTCTCGCCGAGGGCGGGGGCTTCTGACCGCCCGCCGCGGTCGTTTGTGCCGGTCAGGTCCGGGTACGCGCGGACGAGGGGGAACGGCCCACGTCGTTCAGGGGAGGAACACGGACATGGATCAGTCCCGCGCACCCGTGCTGGAGGCGCTCACCGCCTATCGCCGGCGGGGAGACCTCAGCTTCACGCCTCCGGGCCACAAGCAGGGGCGGGGGGTGGATCCGCGGGTCCTGGAAGTCCTGGGCGAGGACCTTTTCAGGGACGACGTGATGATCATGAACGGCCTGGACGACCGGTTGCAGAGCAACGGTGTACTCGAAGAGGCGCAGCAGCTCATGGCGGAGGCGGTCAACGCCGAGCAGGCGTTCTTCTCCACCTGCGGCAGTTCCCTGTCCATCAAGAGCGCCATGCTCTCCGTGGCCGGTCCCGGGGAGAAACTGCTGGTCGCTCGCAACGCCCACAAGTCGGTCATCTCGGCACTGATCCTCAGCGGCGTCGAGCCGGTCTGGGTGCACGGGGACTGGGACGGCGATCTGCACATGTCGTATCCGCCCACGCCGGAGGCGGTGGAGGAGGCGTTCAAGGCGGCCCCCGACGCCAAGGGCGTCATCGTCGCCAGCCCGGTGGACTACGGAACCTGCGGCGACCTGGAGGGCATCGACGAGGTGTGCCGCAGGTATGACCGGACGTTCATCGTGGACGAGGCCTGGGGCGCCCACCTGCCGTTCCACGAGGACCTGCCCACGTGGGGCATGAACGCCGGGGCGGACCTGTGCGTGACGAGCGTCCACAAGATGGGCAACGGGCTGGAGCAGAGCTCGGTGTTCCACCTGCAGGGCAACCGGGTGGACCCGGCCGTGCTCAAGGCCCGCGAGGACCTGCTCGGCACGACCAGCCCCTCGACTCTGATCTACGCGGCGCTCGACGGCTGGCGCAGGCAGATGGTGGAGCACGGCAAGGACCTGCTCGACCGTACGCTGGAGCTCGCGGAGTCGGTCCGCAGGGAGATCGACAAGATGCACGGCCTGTGGGTGCTGAGCAAGGAGAACACCCGCGCCTTCGACATGGACCCGCTGAAGATCGTGGTCGACGTGTCGGGGCTCGGCGTCGACGGCTATCACGCCGCAGACTGGCTGCGCGAGCGCTGCCACGTCAACCTCTCGCTGAGCGACCACCGCCGCGTCAGCGCCGAGATCACCGTCGCCGACAGTGAGGAGACGGTCGGCGTGCTGCTCGACGCGCTGCGCACCCTGTCGTCGGCCCGCGACCTGCCGCCCGCGGCCGTGATCGACGTGCCCGAGCCGGGGGAGCTGGAGCTGGACATCGCGATGCTGCCGAGGGACGCGTTCTTCGGCCGGGTCGAGATCGTGCCAACCGGTCAGGCGGTGGGCCGGATCGTGGCCGAGATGGTGACGCCGTATCCGCCGGGCGCACCCGCCCTGTGCCCGGGCGAGCGCATCACGCAGCCGGTGCTGAGCTACCTGACCAGCGGGCTCGAAGGCGGCATGAACATCCCCGACGTCAGCGACCCCAGTCTGAAGACGCTGCGCGTCGTCGCCGAGTGACGGGGGAATGACGGGAACGCCCGATCAGGACCAGCACGATCACGATCAGGACCAGCACGGTCAGGACCAGTACGTCAGGCCCAGCAGGAGGCGGCCGTCTGCGCCATGAGCAACTCGACCACGTCACACAGCCGACCGCGCCGGGCGTACGCCGCCCGCTGACGCGCCGCCCCCGACCCGCTGCGGCGTAGGCGCTCGAGCTGGTCGGTCAGCGGCGTCCAGTCGCCGTTCTCCTCCAGCACCGGCCGCACATACTCGAGCAGGCGGTCGACCAGCCGCCAGGCCGGCACCCTGCTTATGGAAACCCCGGCGCCTATGGAAACCCCGGCGCCCCTCGAAACCCCGGCGCCGAGCAGATCGAGGGCCTCGCCGTCCACGCCGTCGCGGGCGGCCCTCCAGTAGGCCGCCCGCAGCAGGGTGTCCTCGACATCGGGGGCGGGCACGCCTGCGCGTACGTCGCGCAGCGCCGTCTCGGCCAGCCCCCGCACCAGTCCGGCCAGCAGCACGGCTTCCCCGGCCGTCGGGCACACGTCGGCCGCGCGGATCTCCAGCGTCGGCACATGATCGGACGGGCGGACCAGCCAGTAGATCATCTTCCGGTCGAGGATCGTACCCCCGGCCAGCATGCCGGCGACCAGGCTCTCGTAGTGCTCGACCGAGCGGAAGAACGGCGGCGGCTCCGCGCTCGGCCACCTGCCCATCATCAGCGCACGCCAGCTCGCGTAGCCGGTGTCCCTGCCGTCCGAGATCGGCGAATTCGTCGCGAGCGCCTGCAGGACCGGGAGCCAGGGCCGCAGGTGGTTGCTGACCCGCACCGCCTCCTCGCGGTCGGCGATCCCGACGTGGACGTGGCAGCCGCAGACGCCCTGACCGTCCATGATCGCGCCGAACTCGCGGAGCATGGTCTGATAGCGAGGGCACGAGGAGAGGGGCGGCACTCCTCTGTTGCCGTCCAGAGCGGTGCCACACGCGACGAGCGCGAGCCCCGCGTTCGCGGCGGCGCAGGCGGCCGCGCGGCGCATCTCGAGCAGGTCGCCGTGCAGGTCCCGCAGGCTGGTGTGCACGGCGGTGTTGCTCTCCAGTTGGAACTGTGTCAGTTCGAACACCAGCCGGTCCGCCCCCGGCCCGGCCGCCCGCTCGCGGATCTCCCGCGCCGCCGGGGCGACCCGCCCGGTTCGCGGGTCGGCGAGCAGGAACTCCTCCTCGACTCCGAGCGTGAGCGTCGCCGAACTCACGGTTGCCTGCGCGACGAGGGAGGGTCCGTGCACGGTGTCGAACTGGACCTCCCTTGTCACGTCTGGCATAAGCGGTCTTTTTCAGGAGGGGTCCAGTCGGTCAGTCCCCCATTCCCCCCGACCATCGGGCGAAAAACCACATATGGCGTTTCTTGACCGTCCAGCTCGACCGTCCGGCTTGATCCTCCATTCGTGGCCTTCCGCAGGCCGTACGCCCCGGTTCAGGGGCGTCGCTGCTCTAGACTGACGAACCTGGCCGGTACTCCGGCCAGGCCCTGTCCCCCCTGTCCCCCTTCCCCCCACCGCCCGACCGTCCCCGCAGCGTCCGCCGAGGTGTGCTCCGTGACCGCCGCCGTCGTACTGACCCCCGTGTCCGCCCCAGTCGCCGACCATGTGCTGGTCGTGGCGCTCGACGGCGCCCTGGACTACACGAACGCCGAGCGGTTGCGCCAGGACGTCGAGGCGGCCCTCGGCGAGGAGCACCGCGAGCTCGTCCTCGACCTGAGCGGCGTGAACTTCTGCGACTCCACGGGCATCCGGATCCTGCTGTCCGTACGGAAGCTGATACAGGAGCGCAACGGGGCGGTGACGCTGGCGAGCCTGAACGCCCGGCTGGCGAGGATCTTCAGAGTCACCGGACTGATCAGCGCCTTTATCGTCGTGCCGGGCCTGGCGGAGGCCGTCGACGCGGTCAGCGCGCGGTCGACCCCCAGGTGAAGGCAGGGAACGAGTAACGAGACGGTAGCCTCGAAGACATCGGGCGGCAGACCCAAGCGGCGAGGAGGACAGGTGGTGGATCACCGCCGGCAGTGGCCGATAACGGATGATCTCGCGGCGCTGCGCGAGAACATCCAGCGGTACGCCGTGCAGGCGGGCCTCACCGGCCCCCGGCTGGACGACCTCGTCATCGCCGCCAACGAGGCCGCCATCAACGTGCTCGAACACGGAGGGGGAGCCGGCACTCTGGCGATCTCCTGCGACGGCGGCGTGCTCGCCGTCGACGTCGCCGACCACGTCGGCGTCCTGCGGCCCGGCGCGGTGCCGAGCGAGCGGCCCAGCGGTCGCGGCGACCGCGGCTTCGGCCTGTGGCTCATGGGCGAGCTGTGCGACTCGGTGACCATCGACCGGGTCCCCGGGCAGTCGACGATCCGGCTGTCCATGCAGGTCGACGACGGCGCCGCCGACGGGGACGCCGCCTCCCTCGGGCGCAGCGCCCACCCCGTCTGAGCGGGCGCCTGCCCCCATCGCCTGGCCCCTGCCGCCTGCTGCCTGGCTCTGTCGCCTGGCTCTGTCGGCAAGCGGCGGCCCGTCGCGGACCCAGGCAGCGCCCGGGTCGACCCCTGGTTGGCCCTGGTTATTGTCCCGATCCCGTAAACCGGGCCGTCACGGCTCTCCGGCCGCCTTAACCTGGGTCCGCGACCACCTCCTCATGGCTGCTGGACGGCTACCTGAGGAATGCCCATGACGCGGCGGCAACCGCGATCAGGGCGCAGAGGCGGATGGTCCGGGGTGTGCTGTCGACCACGTCCCGGACCGCTCTGGCCACCTCTCCGATCCACGAGCCGAACTCCGGGTCGTGAATCCGCCCTTCGTGACGGCGTCCCCCGCTCCCGCGGGGCCTGATAGCAGTCATCGGGGCCCCCTCCCCATATGCGCTGTCCGAGATCGACGTCTCGGACCTGTCGATCGGCCCGATCAGGAATCCGTTCCCGGCCGGTCCGGGGCGCGCCATGGGCGGAATCCCCGCCGCCGTCGCGCCGCCGACCCGGTAGGAGGGATTCCGGACCTTTCCCTGATGTTCACAGGTGACCCGCCGTGCACGCAACGAAGACGAGTGGGATTCGAGGTTCCGTACGAAGAGTGACGATCAGATCACAGCTTGCGATAGCTTTTGATCCTGATTTGTCCGCCGATGCGAAGTTATCTGTCCGATTTGTCCGCAGCGCTTTCCGGAATTTTGGGTCAGCGCGCGACACGCCGTCATTTGTCTCAGAGGACGGCATCGGGCGGCATATCCGGGCCGCCCGCGCCACGTCCCCAGGAGGCTGGGACCGCGCTCGGATGGGGGATGCCCGAGACGATGTTACCGAACGTGACGCCTCCGTCACGCATCAACAGTCCGGTGGCGGCTTCAGGCCCCGAGGTCGCGAACGGTGTTCTCGAGGCACCGCGTGAGCGCCTCCACCCGCTCCTCCGTCACCGGCTCGTCGCCGTGGGCCTCGGGCAGGTCCGCGCGGCGCACCACCACGAGCTTGCGGTGCCTCTCGTCGATCTCGTCGAGCGGCATCACGCGGCACTCGCCCCGGACGAAGACCAGCGCGACATCCGGGTCGGCCGACTCCAGCAGCCGCCGTACGCAGTCGGGGTCCAGCAGCGCCATCGTGCCTCCCTCGCCGATCGCCGATGCCTTCTACGGCCGCAGGCCCACGCCCGTCGTGACCTCCTTGATCCGCTCCCGGCCCGAGTCGGGCGCGAGCGGCGGGGTCTCCATGCCGGCACCTCGCCGCATTCCCTCGATCACGGCGCGCAGCGCGTCCACCGCGCTGTGCCGGGGCTGCCAGCCCAGCTCCTCGCGGGCGCGGGTGGTGTCCATGATCGGGACCTGCAGGACCATCTCCACCAGACCGGGCGAGGCCGGGATCAGCCGCAGGTGCCAGCCGGCCGACACCGCCGTGCGGACCACCGCGGCCGGGACCGGCACCCGCCGCGCGCCGAGCAGGTCCGCCAGCACGGCGGGGTCGATCACGGGGTCGGCGGCGATGTTGAACGCCCCCCGCACGTCACGGGTGAGCGCCAGCCGGAACGCCTCGCCGGCGTCCCGCGAGTGGAGCGCCTGGAACCGCAGGCGCGGCATGTCCGGCACGAACGGGATCAGCTCCGGCCGCACCAGCCGCTGCGGCAGGAACGGCCCGGCGAACAGCCGCCGCTGCTCGGTCGCGGCCTCCTCCTTGAAGATGAACCCCGGGCGCATCCGCACCACGCGGATGTCCGGGTGGTCGCGCTCGAAGATGTCGAGCACGCGCTCGATGTAGGCCTTCTCCCGCCCGTACGCGGCGTTCGGCCAGCCGTGGGTCGGCCAGGACTCGTCGACGGGCGGGTCCTTGGGCCCCGGCGAGTACGCCCCGACGGACGACGAGTGGACGAGGACGGAGACCCCGGCCCGGACGGCGGCGTCGAAGACGCGCATGCTGCCGAGCACGTTGGAGTTCCAGGTAGTGACCGGGTCGTGCGTGGGCTGGAACAGCCAGGCCAGGTGCACGACCGCGTCGGCGCCGGCGAAGATCGGATCGAGGTCGTCCCTGAAGACGTCGGCCGTACGCCATTCGGTCTTCGCCGGTTGCCAGGCCGGCATCCGCCTGGCGACCCCGACGATCGAGGTCACGCTCGGCTCGGACTCGAGGGCGGCGAGCACGCTCGTGCCGACGTTTCCGCTCGCACCAACCACGACAACTCGCATGAAATACTCCGTTTCCTGGCATCAGCCGCTACAAACCGCGATAGCGCCCATCCCCGACAATTGGGTGATCATGCGCTTCGTGGTCGCCCGGCTGGAGCGGGTCCGAAGATGGGGTTCCAGATTTCCCCTGGGACAATGCGGGGGAATCAGTGGTGGCGCGGGAATACCGCTACCTAGGAGGATTAAGTTCTCAATCTGGTCAGAGAGGCGGAGCAGCAGAGATGGCTCAGATCGTCGGTGGCGGACGCCCCGTCAATGACGCCGAGCGAAGGGTCATCGCGCACCTGCGGGACAACGCCCCTGACGACTGGCTGCTGCTGCACAACATCGAGATCCCGCGCGGGGCCGACCAGTTCGAGGTGGACGTGGTCGTGCTCACCGGCCACTCGCTCGTGGTGATCGACGTGAAGGGAGCCCGGGGCCGGTTCGAGGTGTCGGGCACCCGGTGGTTCCCCCAGCACCGGGAGGCGTTCGGCTCGCCGGTGGCCAAGCTGCGCGGCACCGCGCGGGCGCTGAAGGGCCTGCTGATCGAGGAGCACCGCGAGCTGGAGCGGTTGTACGTCGACAACGTGGTGGTGCTGACCGCCCCCGGCGCCGTCCTCGTCGACCCCAGCGGCCGCGACGCCCGGCACGTCACCACGATCGCCGGGCTCATCCCCATGCTCAGCGACGTTTCCCGGGTGCGGCACGGGTGCAGCCGCGACGCCGAGCCCTACCGCACCGCGATCCTCGAGGCGCTGAACGGCACCGTGCGCCGGTCGACCGCGCCCCCTCGTTTCGGCAACTGGGAGGTGGAGGAGCAGCTCGGCGGCGACAGCCGGGTCACCGAGTATCGCGCCGTCAACGCGACCGCCCCGACCAGCGGGACCGTGCTGCTGCGGGTCTACCGCGCCGATCCGATGGCCGAGCAGCGGCGGCGGGTGGCCGAGCAGCGGCGGATCGCCAACGCCTACCAGTCGCTCGCCAAGATCCCGCCGCATCCCTGCGTCGTACGCTCGCGGGACTTCTTCGCGATCGACGACGAGAGCCGGTTCGTGCTCGTGCTCGACGACGTCCACGGGCAGGCCCTGCACCTGCACCTGACCGGGCGGAGGCTGGGCATCGACGCCAAGCTCGGCGTGATGGAGGACATGCTGGACGGCCTCGCCCACGTCCACGCCAACAACGTCATCCACCGGTCGCTGACCCCCGCCTGCGTGCTCGTCACCGACGACGGGAACGCGATGCTGACCGGCTTCGACTACGCCAAGCCCGGCCCGCGCAAGCACACCGTGGCCAACGAGCTGCCCAACATCCTCGACGTCCACTACGTCGCCCCCGAATGCCGGGCGCGCCCCGATCGGATGACCCCCGCCGCCGACGTGTACTCGGCCGGGGTGATCGCCTTCCAGCTCCTCACCGGCGAGCTGCCCGCGCCCGGCGTGGACGCCGAGCCGGACGCCGGCGGCGTCGCCCCCGAGGTCATGGACCTCGTACGGCGGATGCGCGACCCCACACCGGCCAAGCGCCCGGACGCGGCCACGGCCCTCGTGGAGCTGCGGGTGGCCCGCGACGCCCAGCCCCGGCGGCGCGCGCCGTTCGGCGGCAGGATCAGGAGCGCCCTGCGCCGCCTGTCCCGCCACTGAGACCGAGGCGGTCACGCGGGACCTTCGTCACTTCTCCGGCGGCCCAAGGAAGGCTAACGTCCAGGTCATGATTCGGGTGTTCCTGGTGGACGACCACGAGGTCGTGCGGCGTGGTGTGGCGGCGTTGCTGGACGCCGAGGACGACATCGAGGTCGTCGGCGAGGCGGGGACGGCCGAGTCGGCCGTGGCCCGCATCCCCGCGCTGAAGCCGGATGTGGCGGTGCTCGACGTGCGCCTGCCCGACGGCAGCGGGGTGGACGTGTGCCGTGAGGTGCGCTCGAAGCTGCCCGGCCTGGCCTGCTTGATGTTGACCTCCTACGCCGACGACGAGGCGCTGTTCAACGCGGTCATGGCCGGGGCGGCCGGCTATGTGCTCAAGCAGATCCACGGCTCGGACCTGGTCGGCGCGGTGCGCACGGTGGCCGGCGGGCAGTCGCTGCTCGACCCGCAGACCACGGCCGCGATGCTGCACCGGCTGCGCGACCAGGCCACGAAGAAGGACCCGCTGGCCGCGCTGTCGGACCAGGAGCGGCAGATCCTGGAGCTGATCGGCGAGGGCCTGACCAACCGCCAGATCGGCGAGCGGATGTTCCTGGCCGAGAAGACGGTCAAGAACTACGTGTCCAACCTGCTGAGCAAGCTCGACATGCAGCGCCGCACCCAGGCCGCCGCGCTCGCCGCCCGCCTCAAGGCCGGGCAGGAGAGCTGAGCCGGGGCCGATCGACGTCGACAACGGGACCTTCGTCCCTAACCCGCGTGGCGGTCGATCCCCCAGGCTTGCAGACATGAAGCTCGACTCGGCCGGCCTGGAGATCCTCAGCGGAGGGGAATGCCTGGACCTGCTGGCCTCCACCCCCATCGGCAGGATCGTCTTCACCGATCGTGCCCTCCCCGCCGTCCAGCCGGTCAACTTCTGCCTGCTCGACGGGAACATCGTCATCCGCACCGCCCCCGGTTCCAAGCTCGCCGCCGCGGCGCGGAACGCCGTCGTGGCCTTCGAGGCCGACGACTTCGACGCGGCGTTCCGCACGGGCTGGTCGGTGACCGCGGTCGGGCACGCCCGCGCGGTCTCGGAACCGGAGGAGATCGCCCGCCTGTCGGCGCTGCCGCTCACGCCGTGGGTGCCCGGAAGCCGCGACCACTTCATCGTGATGGCCCCCGAGCAGATCTCCGGCCGCCGGCTCAACAGATAGCTCTCCGACAGGAACGCCCGCCTCGTCTCCCGAGGTGGGCGTTCTTGCCGTGCGTCAGCGGGTGACGGTCAGACGGCGGCGGAACACCCAGTAGGTCCAGGCCTGGTAGGCGAGGACGACCGGAGTGAAGATCGCCGCCACCCAGGTCATGACGCCCAGCGTGTACGGCGTGGACGCCGCGTTGTGGACGGTCAGGCTGTTGGCGGGGTCGAGCGCGGGCATGACGTCCGGCCACAGACCGCCGAAGAGCGTGACGGTGACCGCGACCACGGCGGCCGCGTTGGCCGCGAAGGCCCAGCCGTCCCGGCCGCGCAGCGTCGCGACGAGCGCGCCGGCGATCCCGGCGGCGGCGACCGCCACGCTCACCCAGGTGGCCGCGGTGCCGGTCATGAGTTGCGTGACCAGCAGGAACGCCCCGCCCAGCACGAGGGCGGCCAGACCGGTCCACCGGGCGGCCGTCCTGGCCCGCTCCCTCAGCTCGCCGGTGGTCTTGAGCGCGGTGAACACGGCGCCGTGCAGGGTGAACAGCGCCAGCGTGGCCGCGCCGCCCAGCAGGGCGTAGGGGTTGAGCAGGTCGAGCAGGCCGCCGGTGTACTCGTGCCGGGCGTCCAGCGGGACCCCGCGCACGATGTTGGCGAAGGCCACGCCCCACAGGAAGGCCGGGCCGAGCGAGCCCCAGAAGAACGCGCGGTCCCAGCCCCGGGTGCTGTCGCTCTTCGAGCGATACTCCAGGGCCACCCCGCGCACGATCAGGGCCAGCAGGACCAGGAAGAGCGGCAGGTAGAAGCCGCTGAACAGGGTGGCGTACCACTCGGGGAAGGCGGCGAACGTCGCGCCGCCCGCGACCAGCAGCCAGACCTCGTTGCCGTCCCAGACCGGGCCGATGGCACGCACGAGCGTGCCGCGCTCGGCCTCGTCGCGGCCGAGGAACGGCAGCAGGACGCCGACGCCGAAGTCGAACCCCTCCAGCACGAAGTAGCCCGTCCACAGGACGGCGATGAGCAGGAACCAGACGGTGGTGAGCTCCATGGGATCGTCCTTCAGTACGACAGGGCGGGGAGAGCGGGCTCGTCCTGATGGACCGCGTCCTCGGGCTCGGGCCCCTGACGGATGAACTTCAGCAGCAGGCGGACCTCGATGACCGCCAGCACGGCGTAGACCAGCGTGAAGCCGATCAGGGTGGTGGCGACCTCACCGACGTCGGAGCCCGGGGAGACGGCCGCGGCGGTCCGCATGACGCCGAACACGGTCCACGGCTGGCGGCCCATCTCGGTGAAGATCCACCCGAGCGTGTTGGCCAGGAACGGCAGCCCGATGCCGAGCACGCCGATCCGGTAGAACCAGGGGTTGCCGGGCAGCCTGCGGCGGCGGGTGAACCACAGACCGGCCAGCGCCAGCAGCCCGGCCAGCGCGCCGAAGCCGATCATCAGCCGGAACGACCAGTACGCGAGGCCGACGACCGGCCGGTAGTCACCGGGGCCGTATGTCTTCTCATAGCGCGCCTGGATGTCGTTGATGCCCTCGACCTTCCCGTCCAGGGTGTTGGTGGACAGCAGGCTCAGGCCGTACGGGATCTGGACGTTGATGTGGTTGCGGCCGTTCTCCACGTCGCCGACCGCGAAGATCGAAAAGCCCGCGGAGGTCTCGTCCTCCCACAGGGCCTCGGCGGCGGCCATCTTCATGGGCTGCTGCTCCGTCATGATCTGCGCCTGCCAGTGGCCGCTCAGCATCACCCCGGCCGACGCGACGAGCGTGACGACGAGGGCGGCGCGGGCCGAGGCGCGGAACAGGTCCACCTCGCGCCTGCGCGCGAGCTGCCAGGCGCTCACCCCGATGACGAACGCCCCGGCCGTCACGAACGCGCCGAAGATGACGTGGGGGAACGTCGCCAGAGTGGTGACGTTCGTCAGCACCGCCCAGATGTCGGTGAGCTCGGCGCGCCCGGTGGCCGGGTTGAGCCGGTAGCCGACCGGGTGCTGCATCCAGGAGTTGGCCGCGAGGATGAAGTACGCGGAGATGTTCGTGCCGATCGCGGCCAGCCAGATGGTCGCGAGGTGGACCCTCTTCGGCAGCCTGTCCCAGCCGAATATCCACAGGCCCAGGAAGGTGGACTCCAGGAAGAAGGCCATCAGCCCTTCCATCGCGAGCGGCGCGCCGAACACGTCGCCGACGAACCGCGAGTAGGCGCTCCAGTTCATCCCGAACTGGAACTCCTGCACGATGCCGGTGACCACGCCCATCGCGAAGTTGATCAGGAAGAGGCGGCCCCAGAACTTCGTCATCCGCAGGTACGCCGCGTCGCCCGTACGGTGCCAGGCCGTTTGGAACCCGGCCACGAGAACCGACAGGCCGATCGTGAGCGGCACGAACAGGAAGTGGTAGACGGTCGTGATGCCGAACTGCCACCGGGACAGATCCAGGACGTCCATAGGGGCTCCACACGCTGATGAGGGACGTCTGAAGCCTGGCCCAGCCCGGATCACCGCCCCAGGGCTGGCGGACCCGACTGGGAGAGGACCTTGGTCACGATCCCTCGGGACCGTTGGCGATGATGGACCTGTGCGTGCGCGTCCCGTCTCCCCGTCCCTGCTCGTGGAGGAACTCGCCGGCCTGATCGCCGACCGGCCGCGCGACGCGTGGGTGCGCGTCGCCGTGGACGGCGCCCCCGCCGCCGAACCGGGACGGCTGGCCGACGATCTGGTGGAGCCGCTGCGCCTGCGCGGCCGGGAGGTCCTGCGGGTGCCCGCGGCCGGATTCCTGCGCCCGGCCTCGCTCCGGCTGGAGTTCGGCCGGAACGACCCCGACGTGTTCCACGACGAGTGGCTGGACGTGGGCGGCCTCGTCCGCGAGGTGCTCGGGCCACTCGAACCTGGCCGTACGGGCCGGGTGCTGCCCTCGTTGTGGGACAGCGAGCGCGACCGGGCCACCCGCGCCGGCTACGTGACGCTGAAGCCGGGCGGGGTGGTGCTGCTCGACGGCGCGCTGCTGCTCGGGCGCGGCCTGCCGTTCGACCTGACCGTCCACCTGTCCATGTCGGCCGCCGCGCTGGCCCGCCGTACACCGCCAGAGGAGCGGTGGACGCTGCCCGCCTACGAGCGGTACGAGCGCGAGACCGGCCCGGTGCGGGCCGCCGACGTGGTCGTCCGCGTCGAGGACCCGCGCCACCCCGCGGTAGTCAGTCTCTAGAGCCGGTTTCTAGAGCCCGTACTCCTCCAGCAGGCGCAGCCACACCTCGCTGACGGTCGGGTACGCCGGGACGGCGTGCCACAGGTCGTCCAGGGTCACCCCGGAGGTGACCGCGATCGTCGCGGCGTGCAGCAGCTCGGCCGCCCCCGGGGCCACGAAGGTCACGCCGAGCAGCACCCGGCGGCGCTCGTCGACCACCGCCTTGACCTTGCCCCGATAGCCGTCGCCGAGGAGGTAGCCACCGGCCACCTGCTCCATGTCGTACTCCAGGACTCGCACGTCGAAGCCCTCGGCGCGGGCCTGCGCCTCCGTGCGGCCCACCGCGCACACCTGGGGATCGGTGAAGACCACCTGCGGCGCCCCGGCGCGGTCGGCGCGGTCGCGCATGCCGGGCCGGTCGTCAGCCTCGCCCCGGGCCCGGGCGACGATCACGTCGGAGGCCACTCGCGCCTGGTATTTACCCATGTGCGTGAGGAGCGCGAGGCCGTTGACGTCCCCCACCGCGTAGAGCCAGCCGTCCGCCACGCCGGTGGCCCGCATGCTCTCGTCCACCTCGACCGGACCGGACTCCGGCAGCCCGACCGAGGCCAGGCCGAGGTCGCCGACGGCGGACCGGCGGCCGGCGGCGACCAGGATCTCGTCGGCCGTGACCGTCCCCCCGCTCGCGAGCCGCACCGTGACCTCGCCGCCCGGCTCCGGCCGCTCGACCTTCTCCGCGCTCTCGTGCGTGCGGATGGCGATGCCCTGGTCCGACAGCGACCGCGCGACCATCTCCCCGGCGAAGGGCTCGATCCTCGTCAGCAGCTCGCCGCCCCGGACGAGCATCGTGACCTCCCTGGCCCCGAGCCCGCGCATGGCCTGGGCCATCTCACACGCCACCACGCCACCGCCGATCACCACGAGCCGGTCCGGTACGGCACGCACGCCGGTCGCCTCACGGTTCGTCCACGGCTCGGCCGCGGCGAGACCGGCCACGGGCGGGATCACCGGGCGGCTCCCGGTGGCCAGCATGACGGCGTGGTTCGCGACGAGCGTGCGGGTGCCGCCGTCGGCCGTCGTGACCTCGACCCGCCGGGGGCCGGCGAGCCGTCCCGTGCCGCGCACGAGCGTCACGCCCGCCGAGTCGAGCCACCTCGCCTGCCCGGCGTCGTCGTAGTTCGAGACCACGGCGTCGCGCCGGGCCAGCACCGCGGCGGCGTCGATCGGCCCGCCCCCGGCTGACGTGTCCAGCCGCAGCCCCGTGACCCGGCCCACCTCACCCGCGAGGTCCACCGGCCGCAGGAGCGCCTTGCTCGGCATGCAGGCCCAGTAGGAGCACTCCCCTCCCGCCAGCTCGCTCTCCACGATGACGGTGCTCAGGCCGGCCGCCGCCATCCGTCCCGCCGCGACCTCGCCCGCCGGACCCGCGCCAATGACGATCACATCGAAGACTTCCACGGGCTCCACCCTGTCACGGGTGCCCCCGTGACGTGGAGACGAGCCCCCCTTCATAGGCGGCGATGACCAGCTGGGCCCGGTCGCGCGCGCCGAGCTTGGCGAGCAGGTGACCGATGTGGGTCTTCACGGTGGCCGTGCTCACATGCAGGTTCGCCGCGATCTCCAGGTTGGACAGACCGCGCGCGACGAGCGTGAGCACCTCACGCTCGCGGGCGGTGAGGCCGTCGAGCAAGGGGTCGGATCGAGGCCGGTCCGCGGCGGTCCTGGCGAACTGCGTGAATTGGGCAAACTGGGCGATCAGCCGCCGCGTCACGCTCGGCGCCAGCAGCCCCTCTCCCGCGGCGATGACGCGGATCGCCGTGAGCAGGTCGGCGGGCGGGGTGTTCTTCAGCAGGAACCCGCTCGCCCCGGCCCGCAGCCCCGCGTAGACGTACTCGTCGAGGTCGAACGTGGTGAGGATCAGCACCTTCGCGCCGCACGACTCGGCGCAGATCTGCCGGGTCGCCTCGATGCCGTCCATGCCGGGCATCCGCACGTCCATCAGCACGACGTCGGGACGCTCGGCGCGGGCCAGTTCGACGGCCCGCGTCCCGGTGCCCGCCTCGCCGACCGCGACCAGCCCCGGCGTGCTGTCGACCAGCAGGCGCAGGCTGCCGCGCAGCAGTTCCTGGTCGTCGGCGAGCAGCACCCGGATCGGCTCGGACTCGTTCACGTCCCCTCCCCTCCCAGCGGCAGGCGGGCGAGCACGCGGAACCCGCCGCCGGGCAGCGGACCCGCCGTGAAGACCCCGCCGTGCGCCGTGACGCGCTCGCGCATGCCGATCAGGCCGTGGCCGGGCGAACCGGGGGGCAGGACCCGGCGGCCCGGCCCGTCGTCGGTCACCTCGACGCGCACCTGTTCTCCCTCGTCGTGCACCGAAACCCGGCAGGCCGCCGGGGCCGCGTGCCTGACCACGTTGGTGACGGCCTCCTGGACGATCCGGTGGACCGCCAGCTCCAGCGCCGGGGGCAGGCCGTCCGTCACCCGCACGTCCAGGTCCACGCGTACGCCCGCGGCCGCCGCACGCTCGGCGATGTCCGGCAGCGCCTCGATGCCCGGCGCCGGAGACAGCGCGCCGGTGCCATCGCCAGTGCCATCGCCAGTGCCATCTCCGGGGGCCGTACGCAGCACGCCGAGCATGTGCCGCATCTCGCTCAGCGCCTGCCTGCTCGTGGTCTCGATGACCCGCAGCGCCTCCAGTGCCTCCTCCGGCCGCCGGTCCGCCACGTGCGCGGCGACCCCGGCCTTGACCCCGATGAGGCTGAGGGTGTGGGAGACCACGTCGTGCATCTCCCTGGCGATGCGCAGCCGCTCCTCGGTGACGGCGCGCTCGGCGGCCTGCTCGGCCCGGCGCGCGGCGTACGCCCGGCGCTCCCGCACCGCCCGGCCGATCGTCCAGGCGCCGCCCAGCGCGAGCGAGCCGAGCACGACGGTCTCCACGATCCGCCTGACCTCCGGCTCGGCCGCCACGCCGCCGAACGCCGCCAGCAGCAGCGCCCCGACGGTCAGGACGCCGATCGCCGCCGTCGGCTCCCACCGGCGCCGCCGCGTCGTGAGCGCGACCGGGTAGAGCGCGTACGCCATGGCGGCAAGCGGTTCCCGCGCGACGCCGAGCGCCATGGCCGCCGCGGACGCGACCGCGACGACGCAGAAGACCGGCAGCGGCCACCGCCGCCTGACCGCGAGCGGCAGCGTCATCGCGGCGATCAGGGCCCAGGCCGCCGGGTGATGCAGGTCCGGGGAGTTGACGACCAGCACCAACGCGTACCCCAGCGCGGCCGGCAGGTCGAGCGCGACCAGCTCACGGGGGCGCAGCGGCCGGGGGAACAACGGCCGCACGTCCGGATCGTCCACGCGCTCACGCTAGCCGTCCGCGCGCACGCCCGCCTCCTGCCCTGGTCTGTCATGCCACGGTCTGAGGCGCGGCCGGCGGATCGCACTCCGCTCCGACGCGGAGAACGGGCGCCCCGCGAGACCGTCGGGACATGATCGAAGTCAGAGAGCTGACCAAGCGCTTCGGGCGCACGGTCGCCGTGGACGGGCTGACGTTCCACGTGAAACCAGGCCGCGTGACCGGGTTTCTCGGGCCGAACGGCGCGGGCAAGACCACGACCATGCGGGTGATCCTCGGCCTGGACCACCCGGCGAGCGGCGAGGCGTTGGTGAACGGCCGCCGCTACGACCGCATCCGCCACCCCATGCGGGAGGTGGGCGCGCTCCTTGACGCCGGCGCCGTCCAGGGCGGCCGTACGCCCCTCGGCCACCTGAGCTGGATCGCCCGAGCCAACCGCATCGGCCGCGACCGGGTCGTGTCCGTCATCGAGCAGGTGGGCCTGGCCGGCGCCGCCCGCAAGCGGATCGGCGGCTTCTCGCTCGGCATGCGCCAGCGCCTCGGGATCGCCGCCGCGCTCCTCGGCGACCCCGCGGTGCTGCTGCTCGACGAGCCGGTCAACGGCCTCGATCCGGACGGCGTGCGCTGGATCCGCGAACTGCTGCGCGGCCTCGCCGCCGAGGGACGCACGGTGCTCCTGTCGAGCCACCTGATGAGCGAGATGGAGCTCACCGCGGACCACCTCGTCATCATCGGCCGCGGGCGGCTCATCGCGGACACCCCGATGCGGGAGCTGACCGCCGTAAGGGACGTCCTCGTCCGCAGCAGCCGCGCCGGTGACCTCGCCACCGCACTTGCGGCCGCGGGCGGGACGGTCACCGCCGAGGACGGCGGGGGCCTGTCGGTGCGCGGCCTCGATCCGAAGGAGATCGGCGACCTCGCCGCCCGGCACGCGATCCCCCTCCACGAGGTCACCCCGCGCGGCGCCTCGCTGGAGGAGACCTACATGCGGCTCACGGCTGAGCTCACGGGTGGGGGTGCCGGCCGGTGATCGACGCCCTCGCCGCCGAATGGCTCAAGCTCCGCACCCTCCGGTCCACCTTCGTCGTCCTCGGCGTGGTCGGTGTCGTCGTCGCTCTCATGGCCCTGCTGGCGTGGTATGCCGTCCACCTGTGGGAGGGCCTGCCGCCCGGCCGGCGCGATCGCCTGGAGGTGTCGTCGCTGCCCGAGCTCGCCAACTGGCTCGCCTCGCTGTGCCTGGCCGTGCTGGGCGTCCTCGCCTTCTCGGGCGAGTACGGCACCGGCATGATCCGAACCACGTTCACCGTGCTGCCGTCACGCGGGCGGGTGCTGGCCGCCAAGGCAAGCGTCGTCGCGGTCGTCGCCTTCTGCACGGGGCTCGCGGCCGTGCTCGCGACGTACGCCGCCGGGCGGCTCATCATCGGCGATCGGCCCATCCGGGGGCAGTCGGCCGAGGAGCTGAGCCGGCAGATGCCGCTCTTCCTCGCGTTGAGCCTGTCCATCGCGATGTTCGCGCTGCTCGGCCTGTGCCTGGCCGCGATCACTCGGTCGGCGGTCGCCGCCGTCGCCGCGCTCGTGGCGGTCTGGTACGTGCTCCCGATCGTCGTCAACAACGTCCCGGCGCCCTGGAACGAGCGCATCGGCTCGATCCTGCCGGGCGCCCTGGCGGGCCAGCTGGCCGGCACCGGCAACCCCCAGTCGCTCGGCGGCGCGCTCCTTTCGCCGCTCGCCGCGCTCGCGGTGACGGTCGCCTGGGTGGCGGTGCCGTACACGGTGGCCGCCGTCCTGCTGGCCCGCAGGGACGCCTGACGACTCAGCTCGCGCTCAGCGGCGCGCAGGCCCCAGGGGCCGCGGTGGTCGCGGTGGCCGGCTTCGCGGCCGTGCTCGCACCCGCGTCCGCCGCGAGGGACACCTTGGCCGTGAGCGAGAGGGTCAGGGGCAGGGTGAGACCGGGCGAACAGGCGGGAGCGCACGTCGCGGGCGCGGGCACGGGCTTCTCGACGGGCCTGGCGACCGGCTTGACGACCGGCTTGACGACGGGAGCGGGCACCGGCTTCTCCACGGGCTTGACGACCGGCTTCACGAGGGGCGCCGGAGCCGGAGCCGGGGCGGGCTTGACGACCGGCTTCACCACCGGCTTCACGAGCGGTGCCGGGTCGGGCTTCGACACGGCGGGCGTGGGCGTGACGTCGGCGGGCCGCTTGCCGGGGTCGACGGGCGGCCGGGGCGCCGATGCGTCCTGCTTGCCGTCCTTCTTCTCGTCCTTCTTCACGTTGGCGGAAAGGTCCACGTCGCGCTTTTCCACCTGCGGGGAGACCGTCGTCTTGCCGTTCTCCTCCTGGCCGTCGCGGTTGATCTCGACCGTCTCCGGCGTGTCCTGCAACGCGGCCAGCCGGTCCTGGTCGGCGTACTGCTGGGCGACCGTGCTGCCGTTCTGCCAGTTGTACGGCAGCGCGGCCGCACCCGTCGTCTCCTTCTGGAACGGCGTGAGGACCAGCGTGAGGTCACGCATCAGGAACTGATGCTGACGCTGCTGCTCCCGCAGTCGCTGATTGTGCCGGTGCCCGTTCTTCTGGCTGTTGCGCTGGCCCCGGGAGTGCGGATGGCCGAACCGGACGAGGCCGTGCTGCGCGGACATCGTGGCGGCCCCCGCCTGAGCCGCGACGAGAGGAACACTCGCGATCACGGCGCCACCGGCGAGGACGGCGCCGATCGCGAGGATCCCGGCGACGCTCGTGCTGTTTGCCATTTCGTTTTCCCCCTAGAACAACCGCAGAAGAACCACCGTGCTTACCGATCTCGGGGTTTCCGCGCAGATCACCGGACAAACGAGCTAAGACCCGGTCTTTCCCTTCCCCTGCGCATTGTTGAGAGCGCCGCAGGTTTAAATGTCCGTCTTATGAGAGAAATGTCCTGACACCGCCCGATGCCGCCCGCCGTACCGTCGCGAAGTGAGGGTGGGGCGGGTCAGGGTACGGCTCAGGCATGACCTCTGCACGGGACGAACTGGCGGGGCTCGACCCCTTCGACATCTTCGACACCGAGGCGGCGCGGCTGGACCGCTTCTTCTCCTCCCTCGACGAGGACGGCTGGAACCGCCCCTCCCGGTGCGACGGCTGGACGGTGCGCGACGTGCTCGCACACCTGGTCGGTGAGGAGTTGTACAACCACGCGTGCCTGGACGACGACATCGACGGGTTCTACGAGCTGCTCGAACACGAGGGCGTGCGCGGCGGCTTCGACGGTTTCAACGAGTGGTGCGTGCGCAAGCGGCACGGCCAGCCGGTGGAGCAGGTGCTCGACGAGTGGCGGACCAGGAACGGGGAGACGCGAAGGCGGATGCGCGCCCTCGGCCGCGACGGCACGCTCCACACGTCGGCCGGCCCCTACCCGGCCGGTCTCCAGACCTTCCACTACGACTCGGAGTACGCCACGCACGCCGACGACGTCGGGGCTCCGGTGACGCCCGACGAGGCCGGCGACCGCCTCGGCTGGCGGGTCCGGGTGGGCATGTTCGTGCTGGAGGAGCAGGGGTCCAAGGCGCGGATCGAACACGCCTGCGGCCGGGTGCAGGTGCAGGTGGACGACGGCCTGACCGCCGACCTCTCCCCCGAGGAGTTCGTCGAGGCGACGGTCGGCCGGCTGCCCGCCGGGCATCCTCTCGACGCCCGCGTCCGGGGCGCGCTGCGCTGCCTCGCCTGAGCCGCGCGCCGGAAACGCGGCTCCGGCGACAAGACGAGACACGCCGGGCGCCCCTGCGGGCACCCGGCGTGTGGGACATAACGGATCGGACCGCGCCCTCGGCACCGGTGGTAATAAGACGCTCGTCTCCCGCCTCGGCGGGACCGCCGCCCACGACCCGGTGTTCCCGGGAGCGGGCCGTACGGGCAGGGCCGCACGCACGGTCACGACCCTCGAAGTGAGGGCACTCGCGGCGACGGGCGCGGCGGAGCCCCGGCGTGCGACTCTGCCTCCCACCATGCCCCCCACTGGGCCTCTCACTGGGCCCCCCACTGGGCACCGGTACGGCAGGCCGGCCGGACGTTCGCGGCCGGGCGGCCGGGTGGGACCTCCGGGCCTGCGGTCGACGGCGGCGCGACGGCGCGCCGGATATGGAATGCGTATCGATAAACGCCTCATGCGAATTCCCCGAATATAAATACGGCCAGGACAGGCCGGTTTTGCCCGGGGGGATCCAGACGTGCGGCGGCCCGTCAACGATGCACCGGGATCGGGCCCAAATCAATCAGGCGCGCCGGAGAGAACGCATTCCGCCCGATTAGACAGGAGATCAGGGCAGCCAGGAGACGCGACCGCGCAGCACGCCGTACCCGACGAAGGCGACCACGTCGATCAGCGTGTGCGCGATGATCAGCGGCATGGTCCGCCCCCAGCGCTGGTAGAGCCGGCCGAAGACCACGCCCATCGCGATGTTGCCGACGAAACCGCCGAAGCCCTGATAGAGGTGGTAGGAGCCGCGCAGGACGGCCGACGCCCCCAGCGCGCGCCACGGCGACCAGCCGCGCTGCCCCAATCGATGCAACAGATAACCGGCGACCAGCACCTCCTCCAGCACGCCGTTCTGGGCGGCCTCGGCGACCAGGACCGGGATCCGCCACCAGAAGTCCGGCAGGCTGTCGGGCACGACGTTCAGGTTGAACCCGGACCGGAAGGCGAACAGGTAGAACAGCAGCCCGGTGCCGCCGATCACCGCCGCCAGCACGGCGCCACGCAGCGTGTCGCGGCCCGGCTCGCGCCAGTCGGCCCCGATCGTGCGCATGGACTCGCCCGATCGCGCCAGCAGGTAGGCGGCGAGCCCCACCGGCGCCACGTTCACCGCGATCCCCGCGAGGTGCAGCGAGAGATCCAGCCACGGGCGGCCGGGGGCCAGCGAGCCGACGAGCACCGCGTGCTGGTCGCCCAGGTCCTTCGGCGCGGTCAGTGCGCCGATGAGGCGGATGAGCGACAGCAGGGCGCTGGCGCCGAGCGAGACCGCGAAGACCGCGATGATCTCCGGGCCGATCAGCCGCGGCGTAAGTCCGCGCAGGGCGGTCGCGTCGGCGGTGGCGTCGTCCATGCTGGCAGGGTAGCCGCCCCCGCACGGTCATCCGTCCCGTCAGTACGGCAGCGCACGGGACGTGAACGACGGTGCGACGAACGCCGCCTTGAACTTCGGAAAGGCGACCGTGTTGGGGTTGCCGTCCGAGGTGTAGCGGTCGGTGGGGTTCGCCTTGAGCCAGTCGAGCCACGCCATCGAGCAGAACTTCTTGCAGTCGCCGACCTTCTCCTTCGACCTGATCCGCGGGATGCCGACGGGGTCGAAGTCCTTGGTGTACGGCGACGGCGCCGGGGTGTAGCCCGCGAGGAACACGCCCCTGTAGTCGTAGCGGGTGCCGCCGGACGCCCCCTGCAACGCCCACTTCTTCTCGTGCGGCTGGTTGCCGTACGGCAGGGCGAGCGTGACCGGCGGCGTCTTGATCAGCGAGGTGATCAGCGTCTGCCCGGCCGCGATCTGGTTCTCCACCTGGTCCTTCGGCTTGCCGAGCAGGTTGAGGTGGTCGCGGGTGTGGTTGCCGACGTCGAAGTTGTGGTCCTTGAGCCACTGCAGGACCTGGATCTGCTCCTCCTGCCGGGCCTTGCCGAACAGATCCTTGATCACGTACATGGTCGCCACCGGCCGGAAGCCCGGGTGCTTCTTCGCGACGTCCATCAGGATGCCGATCGCGCAGTCCGGCGCCGGGTTGCCCATGCCGTCGAGCGTGAGCTGGGAGGGCGAGGAGTCGTCGAAGGTCAGCACCACCGGGTGCTTGCCCGCCGGAATGTCGATCTTTCCGGTGACGTACTCGGCCGCGGTGACCGGCACGTAGTCCTCCGCCGCGAGCCGTTCCAGCTCGTCGCGGAAGTCCTTCGGGCTGCGGTCGTCGCCCGGCGGCGGGTTCTTGACGATCCGGTGATACATGATCACCGGAACCTGTCCCAGCTCGTTGGCCTTCACCTGGGCGGCGGCGGCCGTCTCGGACTTGCGCAGCGCCGCCCCGGCCGCCGCGTTGTTCTGCTGGTGACCGGCCGGGCTCGCGTGCGTGATGTGTTTGCCCCCACCGGCGGCGCAGGCGGAGAGCGCAACCGCCCCCAACGACGCCGCGGCGATGCCGGCAACCCTGAAGCGCCCCATGGATCCCCCTCATCGGGCCGCGCTTGACGATGAGGGGCTCCTACCCGCGGGACGTGTTCACATCACGCGGCGTAGGACAAACATCACGCTAAGTGAGTCACAGGTGGGGCTCGGCACAGAAGGCGACGCCGTCCCCGCCGATCTCGACGGAGCCCTCCGACGCGGCGGCGAACACCGACTCGCCGGGCCGCAGCTTGACCTCCGAGCCGGCCGTGCCCACGTTCACGACGCCTTCGGTGCACAGCACGATCCTCGGCAGGCCCCCCGAGAGCGTCTCGTTCGCGCCGGATGCGATCCTGCGGAGCAGGAACTCCGGGACCGGCGGCACGTACGCACCGCCGACCGGCTCCACCGCCACGGGCTGCGCCGCGGCGTCGGCGATCCGCAGCAGCTCCTCCACGTCGATGTGCTTGCCGGTCAGGCCCGCCCGCAGCACGTTGTCGGAGCAGGCCATGATCTCCACGGCGAAGCCGTCGAGGTAGCAGTGCAACACCCCGGCCCCGAGGAACAGCGCCTCACCGGGGGCCAGCGTGTGACGGCGCATCAGCAGCGGCGCAAGCACGGCCGGGTCCTCCGGATAACGCCGGGCCAGCCGCACCACCAGCGCGTAGTCGGGCATGTGGACGGCGGAGGCCGCCCACACCACCGACTCGACCAGCTGACGCCGGGAGCCCGGCCACTCCAGCAGCACCCGCAGCGCGCCGAGCACGTCGCCGTCGCGCAGCGCCGCGACCACCGGCCGCAGCGCGTCGACGTGCAGCCGCTCAACCAGCATCGCCGACTGCTCGGGCGGCCGGAACCCGGCCAGCCCGGTGAACGGCGTGAGCGCGCAGACCAGCTCCGGCTTGTGCCAGGGGTCGGTGTAGTTCGCGTCCCCCCGGGCGTGGCCGTCGGCGGCCTGCTCGGCGTCGGGGTGGACCTGCAGCGACAGCGGCGCGTCCACCGCGATCAGCTTCATCAGGTACGGCAGCCGCTCCCCGAACCGTCCGGCGACCGCCTCCCCGAGGGTCCCCACCGGGTCGGCCGCGACCGCGTCGGCGAGCGTGGTCTCGGCCCCGTCCCTGGTCAGCCGGGAGGACGCGGCCGGGTGGGCACCCAGCCACAACTCGGCCTCCGGCCCCGAGGCGGGCCGCCCGGTCAGCTCGGCGATGGCCGTCCGGGAGCCCCAGGGGTAGTCCTTGATGACGTTGGTGAGCAGATCCACGTGAGTCCTCTGCTTGGCGGGCACGGCGCGTCGGCGCGGGGGCGATCCGAGACTAACGGGATTCGTTGACGCACCGGAGCACGGGGTGACGGACGAGCGCGCCGGGGTCCACATCACCGCCCGTTACGTGGAAGACCGCGGTCTCCCCCGGCAGCAGCGTGACGAGCTGGTCGTCCACGGTCGCGCGGGGGTCGAGCCGGTCGGGGAAGATCGCCAGCTCGCGCACGATCGTCCGCGCGGTCACCCGCACCCGCAGCCCGCCCTCGATCTCCTCGACCACCGTGTCCATCTCCGCCGGCGGGTAGTCCATGGCCGGATCCTCGCCGGGGAACCGCAGCGCGCGTACGTCGCCGAGTGTGGCCACCAGCACCTCGCCCGCCGGGTTCCCGGCTCGCGCCACCCCCTCGGGCAGCTCCACGGACGCCGTGCCGCGCGCCGGCGCCGACACGTCGAAACGCTCCTTGGCCAGGATCTCCCCCGCCAGACTGAGCCGGTCGACGGCGAGCTCGCCCGACCACGGCTCGTCGGTGTCGTTGACGACCGCCAGCGCGTCGCCCTGGAAGGTCAGCAACCGTTCGGCGTACGCCCGGCGCAGCGCGTACCACAGCGGCTTGCGCCGCCCGCCGCCGTCCACCGCGGCCCACGAGGTGACCGGCCAGCAGTCGTTGAGCTGCCACACGATCGTGCCCATGCAGTAAGGCGCGAGCGCCCGGAACCGCTCGATGCCGAACGCCATCGCCCTGGCCTGGTTGAGCTGGGTGTAGTAGTGCCAGTCGTCGAACCCGTCCGGCTGGGGCAGGTGCTCCCCGAGGCCGCGCAGCAGCTTGAGGTTGCCGTCGATGGCCTTCTGGTGGTGGGTCACCCCGGGGGAGACCGGCGTCAGCGGGTCGTCGGAGACCGCGGCGCGCAGCGTCGCGTACGTCGGCGGGCCCTGGAAGCCGAACTCGGCCACGAACCTCGGCGTGTAGGTCGCGTAGTGGGTGTAGTCCTGGTGGTTCCAGACCGTCCAGATGTGGACCGTGCCCTTGGACGGGTCGTTCGGCGGCAGGTCGGGGGCCCCCGAGTAGGGGCTGCCCGGCCAGTACGGCCGGGTCGGGTCGAGTTCGGCGACGACCCGGGGCAGCAGGTCGTAGTAGAAGCCGCCGCCCCAGCTGCGGCCCTCCAGCGAGTCCTGCCAGCCCCAGTCGGCGTGGCCCTCGATGTTCTCGTTGTTGCCGCACCACAGCACGAGGCTGGCGTGGCGGGCCAGGCGGGCGACGTGCTCGCGGGCCTCGGCCTCGACCTCCGCCGTGAAGCGGCCCTCCTCGGGGTAGGCCGCGCAGGCGAACGGGAAGTCCTGCCAGACGAGCAGGCCCATCTCGTCGGCGAGGTCGTAGAAGTCCTCGCTCTCGTACATCCCGCCGCCCCACACCCGCAGGCAGTTGGCGCCCGCGGCGGCCGCCTGGGCGAACCGCTCGGCCAGCCGCTCCCGGGTGATCCGGCTGGGAAAGCAGTCGTCGGGGATCCAGTTGAATCCCTTGACGAAGACCGGCTTCCCGTTGATCACGAAGGTGAACGCGTCGCCGGTCCGGTCGAGCTCGACGGACCGGAATCCGATCCGGCCGGTCCACTCCTGATCTTCAAGGTGCACGGTCAGGTCGTACAGCGGCTGCTCGCCGTATCCGCGCGGCCACCACAGCTCCGGGTCCGGCACGGTCAGCGTGACGACGGCCCGGCGCTGCCCGGCGCCGACGGTGACGGTCTCGGTCACTCCCCCCACCGAGGCCGTGAGCGTGAGCGGCCGCTCGGTGGCGCGCTCGACCGCCACGTGCACCTCGACGGTGCCGTCCGCCGAGGCGAAGGGCCGCACCTCGGCGATCCGGGCGGTGCTCCAGGTCTCGATGCCGATGGGCCGCCAGATCCCGGCGGTGACCACCGTCGGTCCCCAGTCCCAGCCGAAGTTGCAGGCCATCTTCCTGATGAACTGGTACGGCTCGGTGTACGCGCCGGGGCGGTCGCCGAGGGCAGCCTTCTGCGCCTCCGCGTACCCGTACGGCGGGTCGAAAAGGATCCTCAGCGTGTTCTCACCGGCGCGCAGCAGGTGCCGCACCGAAAACCGGTACGACCGATGCATGTCGGCCGTCGTGCCGATCTCGATGCCGTTGAGCACGAGCGTGGCGGCCGTGTCGAGTCCCTCGCAGACCAGGTCCGCCCGGTCGTCGTCGGTGCCGTCCTGCGCGAACTCCCACGTGAAGGTGGTCTCGTACGACCACGCCGTACGCCCGATCCAGGTCAGCCGGTCCTCGTTGTCGTCCAGGTAGGGGTCCTCGATCAGCCCGGCGGCGAGGAGGTCGGTGTGGACGCAACCGGGAACGGCCGCGGGCAGGCCCGCGACCACCGGCCGGAGCTGCCCGGTCGACGACACGGCGGTGACGGTCCACCCGTCGTGCAGGGGACGGTGAGAGCTCACGCTTTCTCCTTAATCTTCGATGCCCCGCAGCCGGAGCAGGCCACGAAGTGGTTGCCTTCCACCTCGGCCAGCCCGGGACGGGTCCGGCTCTCCCGCGGCGCCTCGTGGTACGCACACGGCACGTCCTCGGCCATGTCCTCGGGCAGGGCGTCGGTCCACTTGGCGTGCAGCCGGGGGACCGAGGCCAGCAGCGAGCGCGTGTAGGGATGCGCCGGGTCGCCGAAGACGAGGTCCGTCCGGCCCATCTCCACGATCTTCCCGTGCCGCAGCACCACGGTCCGGTCGCTGACGTAGTTGCCGAGCGACAGGTCGTGCGTGACGAACAGGATGCCGAGGCCGCGCGCCCGCAGGTCGGCGAGCAGGTTGAGCACGTCGATGCGGGTGGACGCGTCGAGCATGCTGATGATCTCGTCGGCGACCAGCAGCCGGATGTCGAGGAGCACGGCCCTGGCGATCAGCATGCGCTGGAGCTGGCCGCCGCTGAGCTGGTGGGGATACTTGCCGAGCACGTTGCCGGGGTCGAGCCGCACGCTCTCCAGCGCGCCCTCCACGCGCTTGCGCCACTCGTCCGCGCCGGCCTGGGGGAAGTACTGCTCCTTGATCATGGCGAAGACGCGGTCGGCCCGGAAGACGGGGTTGTAGCAGCTGAAGGGGTCCTGGAAGACGCCCTGCACCTGCCGGTAATACCCCTTGCGGTCCTTGAGCGAGGTGATGTCCCTGCCGTCCAGCGTGATCGTGCCGCCGCTGACAGAGGCGAGGCGCAGGATCATCCGGCCGAGCGTGCTCTTGCCGCTGCCGCTCTCGCCGATGAGCGAGACCACCTCCCCCTCGCCGACCTCGAAGCTGACATCGGAGACGGCCTTCAGCTCCCGCCCGCCGAACGCGCCGACGCGGTAGATCTTGGACACACCGTCCAGCTTGAGCATCTATTCGGCCTTCCAGCAGGCGACGAAGTGTCCGGGGGCCACCTCGGCGAACGGCGGCTGCTCGGCGCACTGGTCGAACGCGAGCGGGCAGCGCTCCCTGAACCGGCATCCCCCGGGCGGCTTGAGCAGGGACGGCGGATTGCCGGGGATCCCCGTCAGCCGGCGGTCCTCGTAGCGCACCCCCACCTCGGGCAGCGCGGAGATGAGCTGCTTGGTGTACGGATGCCTCGGGGCGGTGACGAGCACGTCGGCCGGGGCCTTCTCGGCCAGTCGCCCGGCGTACATCACCATGATCGTGTCGGCGATCTGGTAAACGAGCGAGATGTCGTGGGTGACCACCATCATGCTCGTGACCAGGCCGCGGTCGCGGAACCCGAGCAGCGTCGTGGCCACGGCCTTCTGGCTGGACACGTCGAGCGCGGAGGTGACCTCGTCGGCGATCAGCAGCGAGGGGTTCAGCAGCGTGGAGACGACCATGACCACCCGCTGCTTCATGCCGCCGGACAGCTCGATCGGGTAGCGGTCGAGCACGTCCTTCGACAGGCCGACCAGCTCGAGCCGCCGCTCCAGCTCGGCCCTGTCCGGCCGTTCGCCGCGCGAGTCCAGCAGCTCGCCGACCATCTTGCCGATCTTCCTGGTCGGGTTGAGCGCGCTCATCGAGTACTGCGGGATGAGCGACACCTCGCGGAAGCGGAACCGGTCCATCCCGATGTCGTCCGACAGGGGCATCGTCCTGCCGTCCAGCTCCACCGTGCCGCCGACGTGCCGCATGCGGCCGTCCAGGCGGATCAGGCTCTTGGCGAGCGTGGACTTGCCCGAGCCGGACTCCCCGGCCAGGCCCATGATCTCGCCGTCCGCGACGGAGAACGTGACGCCGTCGAGCGCCTTCACCTCGCCGCGCAGCGTCCGGTAGTAGACCCGGAGGTCGGTGACATTCAGCGCCACGTCACATCTCCCTCAGCTTCGGGTTGAACACCTCGTCCAGCCCGACGTTCATGACGTAGAGTGCGCCGACGATCGCCGTGATGCCGGCGCCCGGAGGGATGAACCACCACCACAGGCCGAGCTGGAGCGCGCTCCACCGCGCGGCGTTGTTGAGCATCAGGCCGAGGGAGACCCCCTCGGTGGGTCCGAGGCCGATGAAGTCGAGCGAGGCGGCGATCAGGATCGCGCTGCCGAACAGCAGGATGAACGTCAGGAACAGGTACGAGCTCATGTTCGGCGCGATCTCCCGAAGGATGATCTTGGGGGTGCGCACGCCGCTCAGCCGGGCGAGGTCGACGAACTCGCGCGAGCGCAGCGAGAACGTCTGCGCCCTGATCGCCCGCGCAGCCCACGGCCACGAGGTCAGCCCGATGAACAGCGCCTGCACGCCGATGCTGCGCACGCCCAGGTAGGCGTTGATGATCAGCAGCACCACCAGCGCGGGCAGCACGAGCACGATGTTGGTGAGCATGGTGAGCAGTTCGTCGACCCACCCGCCGCGGTAGCCCGCGACGAACCCCACGACCATGCCGACGACCGCCGCCAGCACGCCGCCGAGCACGCCCACGAGGAACGTCGAGCGCAGGCCGTACACGAACTGGGCGAAGACGTCCTGGCCGAACGTCGTGGTGCCGAACCAGAACTCCCCCGACGGCGACGCCATGGGCGGCCCGACGTAGTCGTTCGGCCCGTGGTCGAACAGCAGCGGCCCGGCCAGACCGGCCACGAGGAAGACGGCGACGATGACCGTGCCGACGACCAGCTTGCGGTTGCGCAGCGCGAAGTGCAGCGCCTCACGCCGCACGGTGGGCACGGCCGTCATGCCGCTCCTCCCATCCCGGTCCTGGTGCGCGGGTCCACCAGGACGTACGCGATGTCGATGATGAAATTGGCGATCAGCACGCCGATGACGATGAACAGGAAGGTGCCCTGCAGCAGGAAGAAGTCCTGGTTCTGGATGGCCTGGAGGATCAGGTGCCCCAGCCCGGGATAGCTGAAGACGATTTCGGTGACCAGCGCGCCGGCCACGAGCACGCCGAGTTGCAGGGCCAGGCCGGTCACCTGGGGCAGGATCGCGTTCCTGAAGGCGTAGCGCCGCACCAGCCGCATGGGCGCGCCGAGCGCCCGCAGGTAGTTGACGTAGTCCGCCTCCAGCTCATAGATGATCATGTTGCGCATGCCGATGGCCCAGCCGCCGAACGCGACCAGGAACAGCGAGGCGAACGGGAGGAACCAGTGCTGGGCGAGGCTGCCGAGGAAATCCCACGACAGGGACGGCTGCATGTCGAAGCCGTAGGCCCCGGCGACCGGGAACACGCCCGCGAGGATGCCGAGCGCCCAGGCCAGCAGGATCGCCAGCCACATGTACGGCGTGGCGGTCAGCACGTAGCCGACGGGGAGCACGCTGTTGTCGAGCCACTTGCGCCGCGCGGCGAAGGCGCCGAACCGGTTGCCCGCGAACCAGCTCAGCAAGATGGACGGGATCAGCAGGCCCAGCGTGTACGGGACCGCCCGGATGATCACGTCGGACACCGGCGTCGGGAACAGCCAGATGCTGATGCCGAGGTCGCCCTTCAGCAGCGAGCCCCAGAAGTTGAGGTACTGCTGCCACAGCGGCAGGTCGAAGCCGAACATCGCGGTGTAGTGCGCCCGCATGGCCTCGACGGCCGCCGGCTGTGCGACGTTGGCCCGCGACAGCATGCTCTGCACGGGGTCGCCCGGCATGAACCGCGGGATCATCCAGTTGATGGTCACGGCCACGAAGAACGTCAGGCCGTAGATGAGAAGCTTTCTGCCGAAATAGCGGCGCAAGATCGACCTCCCGGTCGCGGAACGGCGCCCCCCTCCCGTACGCAGGATGGAAGGGGGGCGCGAGAAGATCAGCCTCCGGAGGCCGGCTGGAGTTCGGTGAGCATGAGCGTGCCGCCCATCTCCAGCCAGTTGCGCCACACCGTCGGCGGATACTTCGGCGTGTTCGGCGCGCTGCTGGGCCAGTTCTTCCAGACCGAGTTGGTGGTCTGGGACCACAGGCCGTTGTACCAGAGCGGGACGACCGGCATGTCCTCGAGCTGGATCTTCTGCAGCTCCGAGGTGACCTTCTTCATGCCCTCGACGTCCTCGGGCTTGACCTGGTCGAGCTGCTGCGTGAGCTCCCACGCCCGCTTGTTCTCGTACCGGCCGTAGTTCGTCGTGCTCTGCAGCTTCTGCACCGGCAGGCGGAACAGGTAGTCGTAGTACAGCCACGGGGTGTTCGCGAGCTGCTTGTCGTTGTTGAGGACGAGGTCGAACTTGCCCTGGTTGCGCACGTCGACGAGCGCGTTGTAGTCGGGGAAGTCGGCCTCGATGTCGATGCCGGCGGCCTTGGCGCTGGAGCTGATGACCCGGGCGGCCTCCATCCAGTCGGTCCACCCGGCGGGCACGATCAGCTTCAGCGAGATCTTGCCGCCGCTCGGCGACTCCACCAGCCCGTCGCCGTTGCGGTCCTTGTAGCCGGCGTCGGCGAGCAGCTGCTTGGCCTTGTCCGGGTTGTAGGAGAAGCCGAGCGTGGAGGTGACGTTCTTGTCGACGTACTTGTCCCACTGCGGCAGCAGGCCGCTCGGGTCGGACGCCTTGACCAGGTTGCCGTAGACGCCCTCGACGATCTTCTTGGTGTCGATGGCGTAGGCGACCGCCTTGCGGAACTCCTTGTCGTCCATCGGCTTCTTCGCCGTGTTGAACCACATCCAGGTGGTGTTCGCCGACAGCATGTACGGCGGCTGGTCGTAGTAGGTCTCGATGCCGAAGTTGCCCTTGACCAGGTTGGCGATGCCCGGCAGGAAGTTGTTGCTGAGGTCGAGGCCCTTCTGCAGCAGCAGGCCCATCGCGACCTCGTTGCTGGAGTTGACGATGTCGACGATGTACTTGGGCTTGACGTCCTTGTTCAGCGCCTTCGTCGCCCACCAGCCGTCGCGCTTGACCCAGACCATGCGGTCCTGGTCGTGCGACTGGTAGGCGTACGGGCCGGTGCCGACGGGCTTCTCGTTGACCCCGTTCATCACCTCGTCCTCGGACCGCCCCTCCCACAGGTGCTTGGGGACGATGGCCCGGCTGTAGAGGTGGTTGGCCCACTCCTGGTAGTTGGCCGTGGTGAAGGTGAACTTGACCGTGTAGTCGTCGACCTTCTCGGCGCTCTTCATCCAGTCCCACAGCGGGTGGTAGGGGACGGTCTCCATCTTGCCGAGCTCGAAGGTGAAGATCACATCGTCGGCCGTGAACGGCTTGCCGTCCGCCCAGGTGATGCCCTTGCGCAGCTTGAGCGTGTACTCCAGTTCACCGGTCCAGTCGCCGCTCTCGGCCAGCCACGGCGTGAACTTGTCGGTGTTCGGGTCGTACATGAACAGCGTCTCGTAGACCAGGCCCTTGGTCCCGGTGGCGAAGTCCCACTCGCGCAGCGGGTTCCAGTTCGCGGGCGGTCCCCACTGGGTGCCGCTGGTGTAGAGGGTCTCGTTGCGGGGGAACGCCCCGCTGCCACCCGCAGGGGCGGCCGCGCCGCCTCCCGCACCGCCTCCCGCCGGGCCGGTCGGCGTGGACGAACCCCCGCCTCCCGAGCAGGCCGCGCTTAACAGGCCGGCTGCCAGCACCGGTATAAGAAACCGCGTTCGGTTTCGCATGGTGACTCTCCTTCCCCCACGCGACACCGCGCGGGGTCCGCACTCCCTGCCAGGCCCCGATGATCAGCGGTCCGCACCGCTCGCCTCGCCGCGCCGTAGGTGCTGAACCGGATAAGTACCGAGACCGTAAAATCCGGATGTCGCCGGTGTCAATAGGGGAAGATGTAGGCAAAGTAACGGTAGTAAGGTGAGGGTCACTGGACCGGTTCAGTCGAGGGGACACGTGAGAAGACCGACCATCGCGGACATCGCACGCCAGGCGGGGGTCTCCAAGGGCGCGGTCTCGTACGCCCTGAACGGCCAGCCGGGGGTGTCCGAAGCCACCAGGGCCCGCATCCTGGCCATCGCGAACGAGATCGGCTGGCGCCCGAACATCGCGGCCAGGGCGCTCAACGGCGCCCGCGCGCACGCCGTGGGCCTCGCCCTGTGCCGGCCCGCCCGGTTCCTCGGCGTCGAGCCGTTCTTCATGGAGCTGATCAGCGGCATCGAGGCGGAGCTTTCCGCCCGCTCCTACGCGCTGCTGCTCCAGGTGGTCGGCGACCACGAGGCCGAAATGGGCGTCTACCGCCGCTGGTGGGGGGAGGGCCGGGTGGACGGCGCGATCCTCGTCGACCTCCACCTCGACGACCCCCGCGTGCCGCAGGTGGAGGAGATGGGCATGCCCGTCGTCGTCCTCGGGCATCCCTCGGCCGCCGGATCGCTCGTGCCGGTCTGGGCCGACGACAGCGCGGCGGTACGCGAGACGGTGGAGTATCTCGTCGCGCTGGGGCACCGGCGGATCGCCCGCGTCGCCGGGCTGCCCCGGCTGTCGCACACGTCGATCCGCGACCGGGCGTTCGGCGACGTCTGCGCGGGCCTCGGGCTGGACGCCTGCCCGATCGTGCACACCGACTACACGGGCGAGGAGGGCGCGCGGGCCACGCGGCGGCTGCTCAGCTCACCCGAGCGGCCCACGGCGATCGTCTTCGACAACGACATCATGGCCGTGGCCGGCCTGTCGGTCGCCCAGGAGATGCGGCTCGACGTGCCGGCCGACCTGTCCATCGTCGCCTGGGACGACTCCCCGCTCTGCCAGGTCGTCCGACCGCCGCTGACCGTGCTCACCCGCGACATCCCGGCGTACGGCGCGCACGCGGCCCAGCGGCTGCTCGCGCTGATCGACGGCGTGGAGACCAGGCCGCTGGAGGACGAGGCCCCGCGCCTGACCACCCGCGGCAGCACGGCGCCGCCCGCGTAGCCGCTCAGACCTGCGTGGGGAGCGCGGACCAGTCGATCACCAGGCGCTGCGGGTCGGCGGGGTCGGTCCACACCTGGACCGTCCGGCCCGGCAGGACGGCGCCCATCAGCAGCCGGGGGAGGATCTGCCGGTGCGCGACCACGTACGGCGCACCGGAGGCGGGCTGCACCCGCAGGTCGAAGGCGACGACGAGCTGGTCGTTCACCATCGTGCCCGTGTCCCGCATGCTCGCGACCAGGGCGGTGGCCGGCATGCCGGTGCCGACGAGGTCCTGGTTGCCGGTGCCCAGGAAGCTCTTCATCTGGCCGAAGACGCCGCCGGACGGGCCGCCGCCGCCGACCAGCCTGCCGGCCAGGATGACGACGTCGCCGACGAGCAGGAACATCCCGACGATGAAGGCGGGCAACCCCCACGACATCGTGGAGATCGAGCCCATCCCGTAGATCCCGGCGAACAACAGGACGATGCCGGCGCCGGCGCCGGCGACGAAGACGTTACGCGACATTGCTCTCAACCCTTCGGATTCCTCGTACGTCACAGGGATAGGCGGACGGGCTTGATCGACGCTTGCACTGGGCTTACCGGGCGTCGGGAACGACGCTTACGCGCGCCTCTGGCGCGGTGGTTACCGCGTTTGAAAGGTGACGTTCAGGGGAGATCGCTACACTTGGCCCCGTTTGCCGCTACTGGCTTTCGACCTGGTGAGAAACGCCTGGTCCGACCCTCAGGAGCACGACAGTGGGTCACGTCGACGTCCGTCCCGCGCCCCCGGCGGAGGACCTCCCGGCGCCGCCGCCCCGGACGCCGCCCAAATGGCGGCCATGGCTGTGGGTGACGTTATCGGGCGCGCTGGGCGTGCTCGTCGGTGCCGCCACGTTCGCCGTCGGCGGCTACGTCAAGCTGAGCGGCAACGTCAAGCACGAGGCGGTGACCCAGAAGGATCTCGGCGGCGAGGCACGCCCGCAGAAGATCAGCAAGGCGCTCAACGTGCTGATCGTGGGCTCGGACCAGCGCAACGGCGCCAACGCCAGATACGGCAAGTTCCCCGGCGAGCGCACCGACACGATCATCGTGGCGCACATCTCCCCGAACCGGGACGGCGCGGTGCTCATCAGCTTCCCGCGCGACTCACTCGTCCGCCTCCCCGCCTGCCCGGCCAGGGGCAACCTGCCGGGCCAGCGGCCCCACGTCGGAATGATCAACGAGTCGTTCAACTCCGGCGGCATCGCCTGCACCTGGAAGACGATCGAGGGCCTCACCGACATCCACATCGACCACTTCGTGAAGGTCGACTTCACCGGCTTCAAGGCGATGGTGAACGCGCTGGGCGGCGTGCAGGTCTGCCTGCCGCAGGCCGTCCACGACAAGAAGGCGCTGCTCGACCTGCCCGCGGGCAAGCAGATCCTCAAGGGCGAGCAGGCACTCGGATACGTCCGCGCCCGCTACTCGCTCGGCGACGGCTCCGACATCGGCCGGATCCAGCGCCAGCAGATGTTCCTCGCCTCGATGGCCAAGAAGGCCATGAGCGGCGAGACGCTGACCAACCCCACGACGCTGTTCGGGTTCCTCGACGCGGTGACCAAGTCGATCACCACCGACCCCGACCTCACGATCGGTGTGATGAAGGACCTCGCGACGAGCGCGCAGGGCCTGACCGCGGGGCAGATCCGCTTCGTCACCACCCCCTGGCGCTACTCGATCACCAGCCCCGGCCGGGTCGAGTGGGTGCAGCCGCAGGCCCAGCGGTTGTTCAGGATGGTCGCCGCCGACCAGATCGCCAAGAACGTCAAGAGCGGCGAGCAGAAGATCCCCAAGTCGCAGATCCACATCCTGGTGCGCAACGGCAGCGGGCAGCAGGGGCTCGGCACCCAGGTGGCCGCCGAACTGGAGCAGCGCGGCTACCACATCGTCAAGGTCGAGCAGGCGCCCAAGCCGTACGCCAAGACCGTCGTGGCGTACTCGGAGAACGGCGAGAGCCGGGCGTCCCGGCTGTTCCGCGAGCTCAAGAAGTCACGGTCCCGCCTGGTGCGCACGGCCGCCACGCAGACCCTCGTGCTGGGGATCGGGGCCGACTGGCAGGGGATGAAGCCCCCCAGGACGCTCGACGACGTGGAGGGCTTCGACGCCACCCAGGACAGCTGCACAGCCTCCTAGGAGAAGAGTCCTAGCCGAAGAGCCAGCCGAACAGGCCGCCGCCGTGACCCGACGATTCCTGGGTGGGGGCGGGCGCGCTGGTCGGCTGCTCGGTGGCCGGCCCGGAGGTGGGGGCCGTGGCCGCCTGCTCCTCGGACGCCGCGGTGTCCGTCCCCGAGGTCTGCCCGTCTGACTTGTCGGCGGACGACCGCTGCGTGTCGACCGACACGCGGGACCGTGACGGGCGTGGGGTGGCGTCCGGCCGGGAGCCGGGGTCCTGCGCGCGGGACCGGGACGGGCGTGTGGGCGCGGACGACGCGGTCGGCGCCGAGGTCCCGGACGTGCCGGGCCGGGTCCGTGTGGGTTCGGCCGTGGGGGCGTCGGTGGGGGCGTCACTGGGCACCGCGTCGGTGGGCGCGTCGGTAGGCCCCGCGTCGGACTCCCCGGCCGTGGCGTCGCCGTCGGGGGCCGGCGAGACCGGCGCCGTCGCGGCCGTGCCCGCCCTGGCGGCGCAGCCCGCCCCGCCCTCGCACTCCGCTCCGGAGGGTTGCCCGACCCACAGCGCCAGCGCCCAGATCGCGCCCAGGACGCCGACGGCGATCAGACCGGTCCGCAGCAGCATCCCGCCGCGCCGGGACCGCTCGTCGTCGTCCTCGTCCGGGTCGGGGGCGTTGCGCCAGCCCGAGCCGAGGAAGCCGCGCGGATCGGTGTCGCCGTCGCTCACCAGGTGCTCGTCGTCCACCAGGTGCTCGTCGCTCACCGGATTCTCCGAGCGGAGCCGAGCGGTGCGTCCAGCGGCGTAGTCATCCTGGTCGGCGTGGTCGGCGGGCGTCTGCGCGGGCTGGTCCGGCCGCCAGTCCTCCGACAACACGTCGCCGCTGTCGTCCGGCCCGCCGCCGAGGACGTGTTCGTCCTGCTCCTCGGACCAGAACCGGTCTCCCTCCCCGCCGTGCTGGCCTTCGCCCGTGATGTACGGACGGATCAACGTGCCGTCCTGCTCGTAGGCGTCCTCGGTGACCGGGTCGCGCATGAAGGTCCTTCCTCGGTGAGCTTTTAGGTCGTGTCCCAATAGCGAACGTTCCTAGCACTGGTCGACACGTCCTGTCTGGAAATTTCACAACAATCACTGGAACCAGGTTTGTCACCGCCACAACAAACCCTGCAAACCCATCGGACTTGACGGGATTCCTGGAACGGTCTTTAATATCGACTAAACCGACTGACTTGGTAGGAATCTCTCGGAATAGAGGACAGGCATGACAGTGCGCAGGCTCGGGGCCATCGCAGCCGCCGTCATGGCGACGACCACCCTGGTCACCGCCTGCGGGGGAGACGACAACGCCGGTGGGGGCAACGGCGGCGGAGGCAAGGTCCAGTTGGCGCTGGTCGCCTACTCCACCCCCCAGGCGGCGTTCGAGGACATCATCAAGGCGTTCCAGAAGACGCCCGAGGGCAAGAACATCACCTTCACCCAGTCGTTCGGCGCGTCCGGCGACCAGAGCCGCGCCGTGGCGAACGGGCTCAAGGCGGACATCGTCGAGTTCTCCCTGGAGACCGACATCACCCGGCTCGTGAAGGCCGGCATCGTCGCGCCGGACTGGAACTCCGCTCCCACCGCCGGGCCCAGCAAGGGGATCCTCACCAAGTCCGTCGTCGTCATCGGCACCCGCAAGGGCAACCCGAAGGGCATCAAGACCTGGGACGACCTCGTCAAGCCCGGAGTCGAGGTCATCACGCCGAACCCCTTCACCTCCGGCGGCGCCCGCTGGAACCTGCTCGCGGGCTACGGCGCCAAGTCGAACAAGGGCGCCGACCAGGCCGCCGGGCTCGCCTACCTGGACGCGCTGCTCAAGAACGTGCCGGTCCAGGACGACAGCGGCCGCAAGTCGCTGCAGACCTTCACCGGCGGCAAGGGCGACGCCATCCTCACGTACGAGAACGAGGCGATCTTCGCTCAGCAGAACAACCAGGAGATCGACTACACGGTTCCGGACTCGACGCTCCTCATCGAGAACCCGGTGGCCGTGACGAAGAACAGCGCCCACCCCAAGGAGGCCGCGGCCTTCCTCAAGTACCTCTACTCGGTCGAGGCCCAGACGATCTTCGCCAAGAACGGCTACCGCCCGGTCGCCGACGGCGTGACCGGCTTCGACTGGCCCGCCCCGCCGCAGCTGTTCACCATCCAGGACCTCGGCGGCTGGGACAAGATCACGACTGACTTCTTCGACTCGAAGACCGGCAAGGTCGCGGAGATCGAACGCAAGCTCGGCGTGGCGACGGAGAAATGACGCGTGAAGTGACCGCGATCACCGTACGCCCTGTCCGACGTCTGGCCGGCGGCACCGCCGCCGGCCTCGGCACCGCGGTGCTGTACCTGAGCCTGATCGTGCTGATCCCGCTGGCCGCCGTCGTCTGGCGCTCGGCCGACGAGGGGCCCGGATACTTCTGGCGCTCGGTCACCACCCCCGACGCCTGGGCGGCGCTCACCCTGACCGTCGGCGCCTCGGCGCTCGTCGCCCTGGTCAACCTGGTCATGGGAACGGTCATCGCCTGGGTGCTGGTCCGCGACCGCTTCCCCGGCAGGGCCGTGCTCGACACGATCATCGACCTGCCGTTCGCGCTGCCGACCATCGTCGCCGGTCTCGTCCTGCTCGCGTTGTACGGCCCGCAGTCCCCGCTCGGGGTCAACCTGGCCTACAGCAGGGCCGGAGTCGTGCTGGCGCTGCTGTTCGTCACGCTGCCGTTCGTCGTCCGTACGGTGCAGCCGGTCCTGCTGGAGCTCGACACGGAGATGGAGCAGGCGGCGGCCTCCCTCGGCGCGAGCCCGTTCCAGACCTTCCGCCGGGTCATCCTGCCGAACCTGATTCCCGCGATGCTGTCCGGCACCGCCCTCGCCTTCACCCGGGCGATCGCCGAGTTCGGCTCGACCGTGCTCATCTCGGGCAACCTGCCGTTCAAGACGCAGGTCGCGGCGGTGAACATCTTCAGCCAGATCGAGGGCGACAACACCACCGGCGCGGCCGCGATCTCGACGGTCCTGCTCGTGGTCGCCCTGGTCGCGCTGATCACGCTCGACGTCCTGCAGCGCTGGGGGAGCCGCCGTGGCTAAGCACGTCCTGCGCGTGGTCGCCGTCGTCTACGTCCTGTTCCTGCTGGTGCTGCCCGTGGCGCTGATCGTCTGGCGGACCTTCGGAGACGGGCTCGCTCCGTTCGCCGAGGCCCTGACCTCCCCGTCGGCCCTGCACGCCTTCACGGTCACGCTGACGGTCGCCGGCTGGGCGGTCCTGGCCAACACGGTCTTCGGGGTCGGCGCCGCGCTCCTGCTCGTCCGCCACGAGTTTCCCGGCAAACGGCTGCTGGGGGCGTTCATCGACCTGCCGATGGCCGTCTCGCCGGTCGTCGTCGGGCTCGCGCTCATCCTCGTGTACGGCCGGTTCTCCCCCCTCGGCGGCCTGCTGGAGAGCTGGGGAATCCAGGTGATCTTCTCCACCCCCGGCATGGTGCTGGCCACGGTGTTCGTGTCGCTGCCGCTCGTCGTGCGGGCCGTCGTGCCGGTCCTGGAGGAGCTCGGCGACGAGCAGGAGCAGGCCGCGCACACACTGGGCGCGAGCCGCCTCCAGTCGTTCGTCCGCATCACGCTCCCCGGCATCCGCTGGGCCCTCGGCTACGGCGTCGTGCTCTGCCTGGCCCGTTCGCTCGGCGAGTACGGCGCGGTCGCGGTGGTCTCGGGCCGCCTCGTGGACCAGACCCAGACGCTGACGCTGTTCGTGGAGGAGCGGTTCCAGAACTTCGACCAGCCGGCCGCGTTCGCCGCCGCCACGGCCCTCGCCCTGATCGCCGTGGTCACCCTGCTGTTCACCAAGCTCCTGCGCCCGAAGGATCGGTCTGATGGCAATTGAGGTACGCGACGTGAACAAGTCGTTCGGGACGACCCCCGTCCTGCACGACGTGTCGCTGGACGTCGCCGCGGGGTCGCTCACCGCACTGCTCGGCCCGAGCGGCGGGGGGAAGTCGACGCTGCTGCGGGTGATCGCCGGGCTGGAGCGGCCCGACACCGGCACGGTGCGGATCTCCGGCGTCGACGCCACCCGGCTGTCCCCGCAGCGGCGCAACGTCGGCTTCGTGTTCCAGCATTACGCCGCCTTCAAGCACCTCACGGTCTTCCGCAACGTGGCCTTCGGGTTGGAGATCCGCAAGCGGCCCAAGGACGAGATCCGCAAACGCGTCATGGAACTGCTGGAACTGGTCCACCTGGAGAAACTGGCCGACCGCTACCCTTCCCAGCTGTCGGGCGGCCAGCGCCAGCGCATGGCCCTTGCCCGGGCCCTCGCGGTGGAGCCCCAGGTGCTGCTGCTGGACGAACCGTTCGGCGCCCTCGACGCGCAGGTGCGCAAGGAGCTGCGCACGTGGCTGCGCCGGCTGCACGACGAGGTCCACGTCACCACCGTGTTCGTCACCCACGACCAGGAGGAGGCCATCGAGGTCGCCGACACGATCGTGGTGCTGGCCGGGGGCGAGGTCGTGCAGGCCGGCAGCCCCGGCGAGGTGTACGACAACCCGGCCAACCCGTTCGTGATGCGCTTCCTGGGCCCGGTCACCGAGATCGGCGGCAGCCTGGTCCGCCCGCACGACATCGAGATCAGCCCAGATCCCGTAGAGGGCGGCTCACCCGCCGTGGTCTCCCGCGTCGTACGGCTCGGCTTCGAGGTGCGCGTGGAGGTGGAGATCGGCGGGCACGAGGCGTGGGTCCAGGTGACGCGGGAGCAGGCCGACCGGCTCGGTCTCGGGCCGGGCGACACCGTGCACCTCAGGCCCGCGCCCGGCGCTCGCTCCCTGGTCCTCGCGCTGTGACAAACACAGCGACAGACGCAGTGTGAGACCATGCGGCTCTCCGTACGGACCCAGTACGCCCTGCGCGCCGCCGCCGAACTGGCCGCGGCCGCGCCGGGGCCGGTCCCGGCCGAGCGGATCGCGGCCGCCCAGCGCATTCCCCGGCGATTCCTCGACAACATCCTGCTGCAGATGCGGCGGGCCGGCCTCATCCACAGCCAACGCGGGCCTGACGGCGGATACTGGCTCGCGCGGCCCGCCGAGCAGATCACGCTCGCCGACGTCGTCCTCATCATGGAGGGGGCGCCGCAGGACAGCGAGGGGTTCCACGGCGTCGCGGAGCCCCTCGGCGACGTCTGGACGGCGCTGCGCGACCACGAGCAGGCGACGCTCACCGAGGTCACGCTCGCCCACATCGCGACCGGTTCCCTTCCACCCCTCTGATCCCGGTAGTTGTGGAAGACTCCACATTCAACTGGAACGTGCCGTGGCGTAGAGGCAGGCGGGATGGGTACTGCTGGGCAGCTCATCGTCAGGCGATACCGGCTGGTCCGCGCCCTCGGCCACGGCCGCACCGGGCTGGTGTGGGAGGGCCGCGACACGCTGCTCGACCGGCCCGTCGCGATCCGCGAGGTCCTGCTGCCCCCGAACCTGAGCGAGACCGCGCGGCTGCGGCTCGTCCAGCGGATCTCCCGCGAGGCCCGCCAGGCCGAGCGGCTGAGCCACCCTCACATCGCCGCCGTCTACGACGTCGCCGAGGAGGGCGACACCCCGTTCGTCGTGACGGAACTGGTCCCCTCCCGCTCGCTCGACGGGGTGGTCTCCGGCGACGGACCGATGCCCCCGGCCGAGGCCGCGCGGATCGCCCGCACCGTGCTGTCCGCGCTCACGCACGCCCACGCCGCCGGCGTACGGCACGGCGACGTCCGGCCCGCCAACGTGCTCCTCGCGCACGACGGCCGGGTGCTGCTCGCCGACTTCGGCGTGACGGTGCCGGCCACCGATCCGGCGTTCGCCCGCGATCCTGTGCCAGGCAGCCCTCCCGTCGGCCGTGGCACCGAGACGTACCTCGCCCCCGAACGGACCGCCGGCGGGCCGCGCACGGTCGCCGCCGACCTGTGGTCGCTGGGCGCCACCCTCCATCTGGCCGTCACCGGCAGCCCGCCCACGGGCCAGGGGCCGCTGGAAGAGGTGCCCGGGGAACTGCGCGCGGTGCTCACCGGGCTGCTGGCCCGGGAGCCCAGGCGGCGGATCGACGCGGAGACCGCCGACCGCCTGCTCGCCGAGATCGAGCCGCCCGCCCCGCCTCGGCCCGTACGCCGCCGCCCCGGCCGTGCTCGTCGTATCTCGGGGATCGCGGCGGCCGTGCTCGTCGCGTGTGTTGTGGGGGGCTGGGCTGTCGGGGGGTGGGCTGTCGGGGGGTGGGCGGTGCTGCGGCGCGGCGGGGAAAGCCGGGCCGGAGAGGTCACCCCACCGGCGTCCGTGTCTTCCCCCGCGTCCTCCCCCGCTTCCTCCCCTGCGTCGGCCCCCGCGTCGGCCCCCGCGGCGTCGGCGTCCGGGCAGCCCGCGCCGCGGCTGAAGCTGAAGTGGCACACGTCCGACGCCGGCTGGCGGGCCGGTGTGCCCCGCGGCTGGACCCGCGAGGACCGGCCGTACTCGACCTCCTGGCGCTCGCGGGACGGCGGGGCGGCGTTCACGGTCGAGGTGACCGCGCAGCGCGGAACCGATCCCCTGGCGGCGCTCGGCGAGGCGGAGGACATTCTCCGTCCGGACGCCACGACCTATCGCAAGCTGCGACTCAGGGCAGTGACCGGTGAGCATGGCCCTTCCGCCGACTGGGAGTTCACCTGGACCCCACGCAAGGCGTCGGCGCGGGACCACCTGGCCAAGGGCGTGGAGTATCACCAGTACCGCCGGGTGATCTCCACGGACACGACGACGAGCGTGCTCACCTGGACCGCCCCCGCCGCCGACTGGGACGCCCTGCGGCCCACGCTCGTCAGGGTGCTCTCGCTCTTCCAGCCGCCGCCGCTCGTTCCGACGCCTTCCGCGGCCTGAAATCCACCCGCGCTCGCCTCGCGTGTGTCATGATGACGCACAGTGAAAGTGACAACGGTTTTCATTTCTGATCGGGGGTAAGGATGCGCGTGGCGTTCGTCGGCAAGGGCGGAAGCGGCAAGACCACGCTGTCGTCGCTGTTCGCGAGGTACGCGACGAGGAGGGGGCCGGTCGTCGCGATCGACGCCGACATCAACCAGCACCTCGGCCTGGCCCTGGGCCTGCCTGTGGGCCTGGCCGTGGACGCGGCCGAGCACCCGCCGCCGCTGGGCGGGATGCTGGCCGAGATCAAGGACTACCTGCGCGGCGACAATCCGCTGATCCGCGACGCGGCGTCCATGGTCAAGACCACCCCACCCGGGCGCGGCTCGCGGCTGGTCCGGCTGGACGACCCGTTCTTCCCGTCGTGCTCCGTCGAGGGCGTCTCGCTCATGGTCACCGGCCCCTTCGAGGAGGACGACCTCGGCGTCGCCTGCTACCACTCCAAGCTGGGCGCGGTGGAGCTCTACCTCAACCACCTGGTCGACGGCCCCGGCGAGTACGTCGTGGTGGACATGACCGCGGGGGCGGACTCCTTCGCCTCCGGGTTGTTCACCCGCTTCGACCTCACCTTCCTGGTCGCCGAGCCGACCCGTCAGGGCGTGAGCGTCTACCGGCAGTACCGCGACCACGCCGCCGGGTTCGACGTCGAGATCGCCGTCGTGGGCAACAAGGTCCACGCGCCGGAGGACGTCGACTTCCTCCGCGAGCACGTCGGCGACGACCTGCTGACCTGGTTCGGCCACTCCCCCGCCATCCGCGGCATGGAGCAGGGCCGGCCGTTCACGCTCGACGATCTGGAGCCCGCCGGCCACCTGGCACTCACCACCATGCTCGACCGGCTCGACGCGCAGCCCAAGGACTGGCCGAAGTTCGGCAGGCAGGCGGCCGAGTTCCACATCAGGAACGCCCATGCGTGGGCCAACCGGGCGACGGGAGAGGACCTGGTCGCGCAGATCGACCCCGGCTTCGTGTACGGCCCCGCCGTCGCCACCTCATGAACGTGTCGCCTCCGCGCCAGATGGAGGCCCGCGGCGTTCGATCTACCGTCAACTGCGTCCCCGCTCTGTGAGCAGACGCCGAGAGGAGAACAGCTCATGTCGCTGTCCGTGTCCAACGACCTGCTCGACCAGGCCCGCGCCGGTGAGGTGGACGACGCGGCGTTCGTCGCCTGCGTCCGCGACTCACTGCCGTACGCCTGGGCGACGATCACCGCGCTGGTCGAGCGGCGGGACCGGTCCGGCGCCGACTTCGCCGACAACCAGGTGCCGCCGCCCGACGAGGCCGCTCGCGGTCAGTTGCTGCGCTGCCTGGCCAGCGACGCGATGCGCGGCGCCCTCGAAAGGCATTTCGGCGTACGGCTGGCCTTCCAGAACTGCCACCGTGTCGCGGTGTTCCGCCCGGAGGCCACCGAGGCCTACCGGGAGTTCGTCACCCCCCGCGCGCAAATCCTGAACCAGAGCCCCGAACTGGTCGACTGCTGACCATGCCGGCTTGATCGGGCCGGCTTCGGCCGGGGGCGGCGCTCCGGTTCACGCCGCCCCCGGCCCTCGCCGTCTCACGGCCGGAAGCACCTCCGCGCCGAGGCGTGCGATGTTCTCCAGCGTCCGCGCACGGTCTCCGGTGCCCTCGACCATCAGGATGAGATGCCGCAGCCCGGTCCGCGCCGCCGTGGTGGTGATCTTCTCCACGCAGTGCTCCGCCGAGCCCACCGGATGGATCCGGCACAGCAGGTCCACGTACTCCGGAATGTTCCGTCGTGGCGGCGGCCGGCCGTCCACGGGGACGTACCCGGCCAATCCCGGCCCGAGCCAGCGCGGCAGCGACTCCCGCATCTCCCGTATGGCCTGCTCGGTGGTGTCCGCCACGTGACCGAGCGCGGCGCCGATGTGCGCCGCCGGGCCTGTCGCGTACGCCTCGTAGGCGGCGATCATCTCCGCCTTCTCCTCGTCGCCGATGTGCATGCCGAGAAGCATGGGCAGTCCCCGTTCGGCGGCGAGCCGGACCGTGCCGTCTGACGTGCAGGCGACGACCGGCGACATCCGGGCCTGCGGGACCATCGTGACCTCCCGGAAGCGGAAGAACTCGCCGCCCCCCGCCACCGGACCGCCGTCCAGTGCCGTGCACAGCAGGTCGAGTGATTCGGGGAAACCCCGCTCGAACCTCGCCGTCCCGGTGCCGAAGACCTCCAGCTCCAGCCACGGACCCCCACGCCCCACGCCGAGCCGGAACCTGCCGTCCGACACGTGGTGGAGGATCGCCGCCTGCTCCGCCAACGCGACCGGATGCTGGGCGGACAGCACGCTGACCGCCGTTCCCACCGTGATCCGCGAGGTCCGGCCCAGCGCCACGGCCGCCAGCGTCACCGCCGACGGGCAGACGCCGTACGACATGAAGTGGTGCTCGGCGATCCAGGCGTCGTCGAACCCGGCCCGTTCGGCGGCCTCGATCGCCTCCACCGTGCTGCGCAGCACGTCCCCGGGCGCCATGCCCGGGAAGCCCGCCGCGACGAGGAAGACGCCGATCCTCATGCTCGCGGCCGCGTCCCTACCGGGGGCCGCCGTTGACGTAAAGCGTCTGGCCGGTGACATACGACGCGTCGTCGGAGGCGAAGAACGCCACCACTGACGCGACCTCGGTCGGCTGGCCGACCCGCCGCAACGGCACGGCCTGCGCCATGGTGGCCTGGTGCTCCTCCGGCGTCACCCCCAGTCGCACGGCCGTCGCCTCGGTCATCGGCGTCGCGACGTAGCCCGGCGCGACCGCGTTCACCCGGACGCCGAACGGGCCCAGCTCGATCGCCATGGTCGCGGTGAGCCCCTGGATGCCCGCCTTGGCCGCCGCGTAGTTGGCCTGTCCCCGGTTTCCCAGCGCCGACCGGCTCGACAGGTTGACGATCGCTCCCGACCGCTGCTCCACCATGTGCTTCTGGACGGCCCGGCTCATGAGGAAGACGCTCTTGAGGTTCACGTCGACGACCTTGTCCCAGTCTTCCTCCGACATACGGAACAGCAGGTTGTCGCGAGTCAGCCCCGCATTGTTCACCAGCACGTCGATCCGCCCGAACTCGTTCAACACCCCCGGCACGAGCGCCTCGACCTGAGCGCCGTCGGAGACGTCACAGCCGAACGCGACCGCCCTGCCTCCGGTGACGGTGATCTCGTCCACGATCGAGGCGCACCGGTCAGCTGTGAGGTCCACGCAGGCCACCGCCGCACCCTCCGCAGCCAACCGGCGTGCGATCGCCGCACCGATCCCCCGCGCCGCGCCGGTGACCACCGCGAATTTCCCGATGAACCGTGACATCGCCAGCCTCCTCACCCCGATTCGATCACAGCAACTTACTCCGAGTCATCCTCCCGGCCGTGTCACACAGGACAGCCAGCCGTGTCACAGGACAGCCAGGTGTCGGCGCATGCTCGCCTAGATCCGTAGCCGCTTGATGTGGGTCGGCTGGTAGGTGAAGGCCCAGCGGTCGGTGCCGGCTCTGCGGCGGGTGTAGCGGTCGGGGTGGCGGTAGCGGTCGCGGTTGTGGAACTGGCAGGCCGGTCCGAGCAGCTTCAGGTCGGTGAGCCCGCCGCTGCTCCAGTTGTCGGCGTGGTCGATCTGGCACATGGTGGCGGGCAGTGGGCAGCCGTCGATCCAGCAGGTGGCGTAACGGGCGAACACCGCCCTGCGTTGGGCGGGGGTGGCCAGGCGGACCTTGCGGCCCATGTCCAGCACCTGCCCTTCGGCGTCCATCACCAGGCGGACCAGGCTGCTGGTGCGGGCAAGGCGGTGCACACTGGAGACCGGCAGCATCTGCCCGGTCGCCAGCAACACCCCCGGCGCCGCCCCCAGCACCGCCCCTGGCGCTGTTCCCGGTGTCCCCGGCGCTGTTCCCGGTGGCCTCCCTGGCACGCCCCACTCCGATCCCGGTGTCCCCGGCGCACACGAGCACCGCGCGTCGCCGCCGCACCCGCACCCGCCCTCGCACTGCCTCCGATGCTCGTGGCCGTGGCCCTCACACGTGCCCTGCCCATGCCGGCAGTCCCCCGCAGGCTGATGCCCCGCGTGGGCGTGATGCGCAGCGGCATCCTCGGGAGGAGGATCAGGCCGCGCTGCCTGCGAAGATGAACCTGCATCTGCCCCGGCGTCGCCGCAGTCGCCGGGGTCGGCGGGGTCGGCGGGGTCGGCGGGGTCGGCAGGGTCGGCAGGGTCGGCAAGACGGCACAGGCCCTCATCCTGGGCAGGTGCGGCAGCGCCGGTGCTGCCCACGTCGCCGGGGCCGCCCATCTCGCCGAGGGCACTGCCACCGGCATCTTCGACGTCGCCGGGATCGTCAGCGCTTCCGGTATCGCCGGGGGCAACGGTGTTGTCGACGTCGCCGGGGTCGTCAGCGCTTCCGATGTCGCCGGTGGCGCTGGCACCCTCACTGTCCCGGCCGTCCTCGTCGGCCTCGACACCCTCCGCGCCTTCGGCGTCCTGGGCGTCCTGGGCGTCGTCAATGTCTTCGGGGTGGTCGGTGCCGGGGTGGTCGGTGCCGGGGTCGGCGGGTTGGGCGTCAGCGTGTTGAGGGTCGGTGGGGAGGGATTCGGCGGTGACCAGGACCAGGAGCTCGGCGGCGATCTTCTGCTCCAGCAACGCGATGAACGCATCCGCCTGCCGGACCCGCAACGGCCGGTCGTCCCCCTCCGCGCGCGGCTTGGCGTAGGCGTCCAGCAGGGCCCGCAGCCGGGCGGCCGCCTCACGCGGCAGGTAGAACTCCCCCTCCACGCCCCCACCCCTGGTCGGGCGGACCCTCAAAAACCGCCGCCCATAATCCGCCCGCTCATCCCGCTCCTCCCCATCGGGGTCCAGCACCGCACGCAGATAGCGCCCGGCTTTGGCCACCTCCGCCGCCCCTGCCTTACCCGCTAGCTCCAGCAAAATCGGCTCAGCAAACCCCGCATGCTCATCGCTCAACTGTGCGGTGGCTGTGCAGATCGCCTCCACCGCCCCCGCCGCCAAGTCCCCGGCGGCGAACTTCTCCCGCACTCGGGGCAGACGCGCCAACTCCACCGCCAGCGTGAGCAGGCGCCCGGCACCCGCGACGCTCATGCCTCCGGCGGTGCGTAGCCAGCTGCGGGTGGAGGCATGCCCATGCTGCTTGGCCTGCCCCGCACCATGCACCCGCCCCACCCGTTCAGCAAGAGCACACGTGATCCGATCCCGCGCGAACAGCAACTCCTCAGCCTCGGCAAGACAGACATCCACATCGTCCGGCACCGCCGCCAACGCCAACGCCTGCGCCGACTCACGCAGAGAACCCACCAACACCCACGACGACCGAGCTCGGCGATCACCAGCGCCGGCGGCATCGGCACCCGGGCTGTCCGTGCTTGTGCTCCCGGCACCGGACGCACCGCCGCCCATGTCCCGACCCGCGTCCTGCCGCAGCTCGGGGTCGATGATCGGAAAGTGCTCGCGGGCGAGTGAACCTTCGGACGACCACAGGGGGGAATCGGCGGTCAGCCGATCCCACCAGTCCCCGACGGCATCATTCGAACGACGAGGGTGGTCAGAATCCTGGTCAGGCAGATCCATCACACCCCCTCAGCGAATTCGAAAACCTGTATGAATTCTTTCACCTGCTCATCACTCTCAGCAACCGCCAGAAGCGAATAGTTGGAGCAGCAGGTCAACCCGAAAAAAGGGGCGATAACGCCGAAGGCGCTACGCAGAAAAACGCCGAAGGCGCTGCTCAGAAAGCGGCGACGGCGCGCTCGACGGCTTGCAGGGCGCGGTCGAGCAGGGTGATGCGGTCGGCGAGCACGTCCTGCATGGGATCGCCGGCGCGGATCCTGTCGATGCTGGTGACGTACACGGCGCGATAGGCGGCGACCACCAGGGCGGCCGCGAGCCTCGGGGCCGGGTCGGCCGGGTCGGCCGGGTCGCGTCCGGCCGCCTCGGCGAACAGGTGGGCGAGCACGCCCTCGAACTCCTCGACCAGTTCCCTCGCCCGGGCCCTGAGCGCGGGCGAGTCTTGGACCACCCGCCAGAACACCTCATATCCGGGGGCGATCCCGCCGAGCGGGTGGCCTTCCCTGAGCATGCCGAGGAACAGCCGGCGCAGGGCGGCGAGAGGCCTCTCCCCCTCGGCGCGCTCCCGTACGGCCCGTGTGACCAGCTCCACCGCCTCGGGATAGCGGTCGAGGAACAGGTCCTCCTTGCGGGGGAAGTAGTTGAAGACGGTCTTGGTCGAGACTCCGGCCGCCTCGGCGACCTCGGCGACGGTGACGTTGTCGAACCCGCGCTGCATGAACAGGCCCGAGGCCACGTCCGAGATGAGCTGGCGAGTCTGCCGCTTCTTCCGCTCCCGCAGCCCCAAGGTCTCCGTCACCTACCTCACTCTAGTTGCTAAAAACTTTTAGTGACAGTAAGTTTATAGCAACGGTAACTACGGGGAGGACGAATGTCGTACGACGTCGTTGTGGCCGGCGGAGGGCCGGTCGGCCTGATGCTGGCCTGCGAGCTGCGGCTGGGCGGGGCGTCGGTCGTGGTACTCGAGCGGCTGACCGAGATCGACCCGACACTCAAAGCGGGCTCACTCAACACGCCCAGCGTGGAGGCGCTCTACAGGCGGGGCCTGCTGCCCGCGCTGAAGGAGGTGCAGGAGCGGGCGATGGAACTCGTGGAGGCCTTCATGCGCAAACAGGCCTCCACGGAAGGGCCGCGCCGGACGCCGCCCAGGTTCGCCGGCCACTTCGCCGGGATGATGCTGAGCGCCGAACGGCTGGACGCCGACGACCCTGAGCTGTCCGGCCGTGGGCCGGCCGCCGAGATCGGCCTGGTGCCCCAGCAGCAGCTCGAACAGATCCTCGCCGTACGCGCTGCCGAGCTGGGAGTCGAGGTGCGGCGCGGTGTGGAGGTGACCGGCTTCACCGACGACGGCGAGCAGGTCACGATCACCACGACCGGCGGCCCGGTGCACGGCCGCTGGCTGGTGGGCTGCGACGGCGGCAGGAGCACGGTGCGCAAGCTGGCCGGCTTCGAGTTCCCCGGGACGGACCCGGAGATCACCGCCTACCAGGCCGTCGCGGAGATGGAGGGCACCGAACACCTCGGCGTGGGCTGGCAGGCCACTCCCACCGGGGTCTACTCCCACGGGCCGGTGCCGGGGCGCATCCTCGTCGCACGCTTCGACGGCGGCGCGCCCGGCAGGGCCGACAAGACCACACCGGTGACGACGGAGGAACTACAGGAGGCGGTCAGGTACGTCACGGGCTCCGAGGTGGTCGTCAAGAAGATCACATCGGTCACCCGGTTCACGGACAACGCGCGGCAGGCGGCGACCTACCGGCTCGGCCGGGTGCTGCTGGCCGGCGACGCCGCGCACGTCCACTCGCCCTTCGGCGGCCAGGGGCTGAACCTGGGGCTGGGCGACGCCGTGAACCTCGGCTGGAAGCTCGCGGCGGTCGTACGCGGACAGGCGCCGGAAGGGCTCCTCGACACCTACACGCGGGAGCGGCATCCGATCGGCGCCTGGGTGCTCGACTGGACGCGTGCCCAGATCGCCCTGATGCGTCCCGACCCCCACGCGCGGGCGGCGCGGGCGGTGGTCGCCGACCTGATCGGGACGGTCACCGGCACCACCTACTTCGTGAAGAAGATCTCCGGCGTCTGGCAGCGGTACGACATGCCCGGCGACAGCGGGCACCCGTTGGCGGGACGGAGCGTGCCCGACTACGAGTTCGAGGACGGCTCACGGCTCGCCGACCACCTCCACGACGGTCGTGGCCTGCTCGTCCGCCAGGGCGGATCCGGACTCGGCGGCACGGCGGTGGACGGTTACGGAGACAGGATCGCCACCGTCACTACGGCGATAGGCGACCCGCACGCTCCCGGCGCGCTGCTCGTCCGCCCGGACGGCGTCGTCGCGTGGGCGGAGGACCCTGACACCACCGATGCCGAGGGGCTCGCGAACGCGCTGGAGACCTGGTTCGGCACGCCCGCGGACGTCTCCGCCGCCCTCCGCTGAACCGTTCCCCGGACATCGTGGATCTTTGGCCAAATCTTTACCCTGGCCGCCCACCAAGCGGGACCCGAATCAACGCTCTGACCTGCGGTTTCTCCTCCGAGCGCACCCCTTAACCAATACCCCGCCAAGATGTCTCGTGTCATTTGGTATCAGCCGTGGTCAGCAGCCCCCATCATGTGCTCATGCCCGCTTTTGTCACCCTGTCCGGGCGCTCCGTGCGCCTGGAACCGCTCAGCCTCGCGGCGCTCGACGACCTCGTCGCCGCGGCGAGTGAAGACCGTTCTACATACGCCTTCACTCGCGTTCCCGCTGGCCGGGATGAGATGGCCTCCTACGTGGAGGCCGCCTTGGCTGAGCAGGCGGAGGGCCGCACGATGCCCTTCGCCATCCGGTGGCTGCACACCGACCGCGTGGTCGGTGCCACCCGTCTGATGAACCTGGAGTACTGGCAGGGCCCGATGCCCTGGCCGCCGGGGACGAAGGGCGCGGTGGGCGAGGTCCCGTCCGTCGCGGACATCGGGTACACCTGGCTCGCCGCGTCGGCCCAGGGCACCGGTGTCAACCGGGAGAGCAAGTATCTGATGCTCTCCCTGGCCTTCGAGACCTGGCAGGTTCACCGGATCACCCTCAAGGCAGACGTACGCAACACCCGATCCCGGGTCGCCATCGAGGCCCTCGGCGCACACCTCGACGGTGTGCGACGAGCGGACAGCCGAGGCGCCGACGACACGGTCCGAGATACCGCCTACTACTCGATCCTGAGTCCCGAGTGGCCCGCCGTACGCGATCGCCTCCGCGTGCGGCTGGGCCTCCTGGAAACGGCATCGGAAGCAGCGTGATCACCCAATAGAAAGAGCGGCCCGTCCCGGAAGGGACGGGCCGCGTCATGCGGGGGGTGCCGGGAGGCGGACGGTCGTCAGGCGTCGTAGCCGAAGTCGTCCTCGTAGGCGTTGTAGATGTCGTGCCAGGAGCCGCAGTTGACGGGGTAGCTGCTGTGCAGACCGATCTGGCAGACCTTCGCCTGGACCTGAGAGACGTCGTAGCGCCAGAAGTTGATCTGCTTGTAGCCGCCGGCGCCGCAGTACTTGTACGACTTGATGCTGGAGGACCAGTCGTCCTCCTCGTCGTCCCAGGACGACACGCGGAACTTGATGTACGCGCACTTGCCGCCCTGGTTGTAGGTGCGGTGGTCGTTGTCGTACAGCTTGCCGGTGACGTGGACCCGGTTCGACTCCTCGTCGTCGTAGTTCACGTCGACGTAGCCCTTGGCCTTGGCGAGGTGGTTGTTCGACCAGTAGGTGCCCCACCAGCCGTCGTAGTCCCAGTCGTCGTGGTGGGACGCGGAGGCGGCGGAGGCGGGGGCGGCGGAGGCGGCGGTCGCGAGGGCCGGCAGCCCGAGGGCGGCGACGGCGGTGGCTGCGGCGAGACCGAGGGTGATGGAGCGTCGCATTTCGGTTCTCCTGTTCGAGGACGATCCCCCGATGCGGGGTGCTGTCGGGGTTGCACCTCAGTGATAGGCCCGCCCGCCTGCAAGCTGCTTTCAGTGCTCTCACCGTGGTTTGCAGGCCGCTTTCAAGCACCTGAACGCACACTGAACCGGCGCGCTCGGTCCTACTGCCGCCGCGCCACACGATCTATCATTTGGTCGGAAATCTTGCCATTGGGAGACAGGTGCCATGCCTGATCACGCCGCCGCGGACGGCCTGCGCTTCGCCGTGCTCGGACCCGTCCTGGCCTGGCGTGACGGCGTCGAACTCGACCTCGGCACGCCCTTGCAACGCTCCATTCTCGCGATGCTCCTGCTGCGGGAGGGGCACGCGGTCACGCCGGACGAGATGATCGACGGCGTGTGGGGCGGGGACGCGCCGCCGCGCGCGCTCGGCGCGTTGCGCACCTACGTCTCCCGCCTGCGCACCGTCCTGGAACCGGACCGTTCCCCGAGGACCCCGCCGCGGCTGCTGACCTCCGTGGGCCGGGGATACGCGCTGCGGCTCGGCTCCGCTCACTCCGGCCCCGCCCGCTTCGACCTGGCCGTCTTCGAGCGCGAGTGCGCCGCCGCCGAGTCCGACCGCCGTACGGGCCGGGCCGGGGAGGCCGCCCGGCGGCTGCGCGGGGCCCTGCGCCTGTGGGCGGGCGAGCCGCTGGCCGGCGCGGTCGGCCCGTACGCCGAGCACCAGCGCGACCGGCTGTCCGAGCGCCGGATGAGCGCGGTCGAGACGCTCATGGAGCTCGACCTGGAGCTGGGCCGGCACGCGGAGATCGTCTCCGAGCTGGTCGCGCTCGCCGGGGAACACCCGCTGCGCGAGCGGTTACGCGCCCAGCTCATGCTGGCCTACTACCGCTGCGGCAGGCAGGCCGAGGCGTTGTCGGTCTTCACCGAGACCCGGCAGGCGCTCGTCGAGGAGCTCGGCATCGAACCCGGCGCCGAGCTGGCCGACCTGCACCGGCGGATCCTCGCCGCCGACCCCTCCCTCGCCCCCACACCCCCTCCCGTACGGCTCTCGCCGCAGGATGTCCACGATGACCCCGCGACGGCCGAGACCGGCCCGTCGATCGAGATGCCGAGACCGGCGCAGCTCCCGGCGGCCGTGCCCGACTTCACCGGACGTACGGGCCTGGTTCAGAGGCTGCTCGCGCTGCTCCGCGGGGAAGGGGCGGGAGAGGGCGTGCCGATCGCGGCGATGTCGGGCATCGGCGGCGTGGGCAAGACGACCCTGGCCGTCCATGTGGCCCACCTCGCCGATGACCTGTTCCCCGACGGCCAGCTCTACGCCGACCTGCGCGGATACGGCGCCGAGCCCACCGCGCCCGAGACGGCGCTGGTCGCGTTCCTGCGCGCCCTCGGCATCCCGATGGACGTCATCCCCGACGGCCTGGCCGAGCGCTCCGCGCTGTTCCGTTCGCTGCTCGCCGACCGCAGGATGCTGGTGCTGCTCGACAACGCCCGCGACGCCGAGCAGGTCGAGCACCTGCTGCCCGGTTCGGCCGGCTGCGCCGCGATCATCACCAGCCGGGGCAAACTGGCCGACCTGCCCGCGGCCCGGCTCGTCGACCTCGACGTGATGGAGCCCGAGGAGGCGCTGTCTCTGCTCTCGGCGGTCGCGGGACCCGAGAGGGTGGCGGCGGAACGGGCCGCCGCCATGGACGTGGTCGCCGCCTGCGGCTTCCTGCCGCTGGCCGTGCGGATCGTCGCGGCCAGGCTCGCCTCCCGCCCGTCGTGGACGGTGGCCTCGCTCGTCCCCCGGCTCGCCGACGAGCGCCGCCGCCTCGACGAGATGAAGATCGGCAACCTGGCGGTCTCGGCCACGTTCGCCCTCGGGTACGGCCAGCTCGACGCCCGGCAGGCGCGGGCGTTCCGGCTGCTGTCGCTGCCGGCGGGCTCGGGCATCTCGGTCTTCGCGGCGGCGGCCGTGCTCGATCTCACCCCGGCCGAGGCCGAGGACGTAATCGAGTCGCTGGTCGACGCCAGCCTGCTGGAGGCGCCCGCCCCGGGCCGCTATCGCTTCCACGACCTGCTCAAGCTGTTCGCCCGGCGGCAGGCGGAGGACGCCGAGGAGCCCGCGGCACGCGCCCTCGCCCTGCGGCGGCTGCTGGGCTTCTACCTGGCGTCGGCGGGCGCGGCCCACCGGCTGGCGTACGAGGGCAGCGCGATCGCGGACAATCTCACCGGCCTGGGCGTGCGCGGCCATTCCTTCTCCTCGGCCGACGAGGCCGTGGCCTGGTTGTCGGCAGAGTCCGAGGACATGTTCGGAGCCGTGGCCCAGGCGGCCGTGATTCAGGACGCGTCGGGCGAGGACCTGCTCGCGGCGGCCGACCTGCTGCTGGCGATGGAGCCGCTGCTGGAGTCGGGCACCAACCAGCGAGACTTCGAGCAGCGCACCTCGGCCCTGCTGACGGCGACCGGCGGGGCCGGCGAGCGGCGCGGCGAGTTGCGCTGCCGCTACGTGCTGGGCCGGGTGCTGTTCGGCGCGAACCGGCTGGCCGAGGCCGAGGCCCATTTCCTCGCCGCGCGGACGCTCGGCGAGGAGACCGGCGACCGCATCGTGCTGGGCGAGACGTGCAACGCGCTGGCGGTCGTCGCCGGCCGGCGGCGCCGCCACACCGAGGCGCTCGAATGGTTCGACCGGGCGACGGCGGTCCACCGGGAGACGGGCAACCCCGCGGGCGAGGCGCTGGCGTCGTGTTACTCCGCCCGCGACCACCTGGGCCTCGGGCGGCCGGACGACGCCATCGCCGCGGCCGAGCGCGGGCTGGCGGTCTTCTCCGAGATCGGCAGCGGCGCGGGGGTGGCCCGCGCCCGCTACCACCTCGGCAACGTGTTGTCCTATGTCGGGCGGCTCAACGAGGCCGTCGTCCACCACGCCGAGTGCCTGGCCTTCTTCCGCGCGAGCAACCAGCGGGTCTGGGAGCAGCGGGTCTGCTACCGGCTCGCCGCCACCTTCATCGCCGCCGGACGGTTCGCGGAGGCCGCCCGGCACGCCGAGCAGGCGCTGACCGTGAGCCGCGAGATCACCCACCCGTACGGCGAGGCGCAGTCACTGGCCGCCCTCGGCAAGGCTCTCGCGGGCCTCGGAGAGACCGGCCGGGGCAGGCAGGCCCTGGTCAAGGCCCTCGACATCTTCACCCGGCTCGGCTCGCCCGAGGCCGACGACATCCGCACGCTCCTGCGCGAACAGGTCGAGACCTGACTCGAGTCGCAGGTCGTCGTCGAGCCGGCTCATCCGGACGTGGTTGATCACATCGATCACCGTTCTTCGCTTGCGGGGGCTGGAACCGCCCGGCCGGCCGCCCGTCGCCATTGGGCGCGCAGGGGCCCGGATCCTTCCGGTGCGCCCAAAGGCGACTCGCCGCCTCACGTTGACGACCGGCCGGGCTTCCGCGCGGGCTCCGAACCCCCCCGAAGCCCGCGCAGGACCACTGTCGCCCGGGCCGTTCAAACTCCGATCAACGGAGGCTTGCAACCGTCAGGAAACCGTCCGCGATCAGGGGGCGCAGCGCCGCGGGGGCGTCGCGGAGCACCGCGGCGGGGTCCTCATCGGTCAGCTCGGCGATCGCGGCGAGCAGCGGGCGCGTGGGCAGATCGCCATCGCACACCCCCGCCAGGGCCGCCTCCACCGTCCCCACGGCGGCCGTACGGCGCGCGCCCCGGGTCTGCCGCAGGGCGATGCGGGAGGGGTCGTCGGCGCCGGGCGGGCCGACGCGCTCCTCCACGACGCCCTCGGCCACCTTCAGCCGCGCGTCGAGCAGGTCCTCGTCGGACAGCTCGTGGGCGGCGCGCGCCGCGCGCAGAACCTCCTCGACCAGCGCGCCGGACGGGGGCTCGACCGGCTGCGTCATCTCCTCCACCCGCACGAGCGGGCTCAGCGAGCCGGAGTCGTGCAGGGCGATCCAGCCGAAGCCGACGCCGGTCACGTCCATCGACTCGAACCAGCCGAGCCACTCGTCGTAACGCTCCCGGTAGGCCGAGGTGCCGTGCTCCGCGGAGTCCCGCAGCCACAGCTCGACGTACTCGGCCGGGTCCTGCACGTCGCGCTGCACGGCCCAGCCGTCGCAGCCGGTCTCGGCAAGCCAGCCGCCCACCCTGTCCTGCCAGTCCTCGCCCTTGACGTGCAGCCAGTTGGCGAGGAAGCGCGCCTGGCCGCCCTGGGCGAGGTGCCGGGGCGTGCGCCGTACGAGGTCGCGGCAGAACTCGTCGCCGCGCCGCCCGGCCTCCCGGTAGGTGTATCTGGCCTCGGGCGCGATGACGAACGGCGGATTGGACACCACGAGGTCGAAGCGCTCGCCGTCCACCGGGTCGTACATCGAGCCCTCGCGCGCCTCGACTCCGGTCATGCCGGACAGGCCCCAGCTGAGGCGGGCCAGCCGCAGGGCCCTGCGGTTCACGTCGGTCGCGACGACGTGCTCCGCCCTGGGCGCCAGGTGCAACACCTGCACGCCGCAGCCGGTGCCGAGGTCGAGCGCCCGGCCGACCGGGGCGGTCCAGCCGAGCTGGGCGAGGTTGGCCGAGGCGCCGCCCGCTCCGACCACGTGGTCGGGCCGCAGGGAGGGGTCGCCGGGCCGCACCTTGCGGTCGGACACCACGTACGCCGGGTCGCCCGTTCCGGTGTCCCAGGGCTGGAGGTGCACGGTGGCCTGCACGGAGTCGCCCAGGCGCACCAGCAGCCCGGCCTCGATGAGGTCCTGCAGCGGGAGGTCGGCGGCGGCCATGCTGGCCGGGGCGCCCAGCCACCACAGTCGGATCAGCGTGGCGAGGGGGTCGGCGTCCCTGGTGGCGCGCAGCGCGGGCACGATCTCCTCACGGGCCAGGGCGGAGGCGGCCATGTCGCCCAGCCGCTCACGCACGCCGTCGATCGTGTAACCGGCCTCCACGAATCTGTCGCGAAGCCGCCGGACCAGGTCAGAAGGGGCGTCCACGCCTCGAATCTATCGCGGGGCTACGGCATCTTGAGGCTGTTCCAGGCGGCCTCGCCCAGCTCGCGGATCTCCTCCTCGGTGGGCTGGTGGGCGCCGCTGAACCACAGCCGGCACATCTCCTGCGCCGGGCCGAGCCACAGCACGTAGCACATGGTGGCGGGGACGGGGCGGAGCACGCCGTCCTTCATGTGCGGCCGCCACCAGTCGGCGACCTGCCGGAAGAACTCGCGCCTCGATTCGGCGACCTCCGGCCCGCCGGGCTCGTTGCGCCGGGGCGGGCGCTCGCTGATCAGGAGGCGGGCACGCTCGGGGTGCTCGCCGCACCAGGCCATGTGCATCGCGACGATGGCCTCGATGCCGGCGCGGGCGTCCTCGTGGCGGACGAGCTCGCCGACGAAGGCGTCCTGGTACATGTCCAGGATCTCGGCGTAGAGCACGCCGAAGACGTGTTCCTTGCTCGTGAAGTGGTGATAGAAGCTGCCGACGCTGACGCCGCTCTCCTGCCGGAGGCTGGCCAGGGTGGTGGCCGACACCCCGCTCTGGCTGAACCTGCGCAGGGCGCCCTCGATGATCCTGGCCCTGCCGTCTCGCCCGCTCTTCGCGTTCTTCACATAGTCAATGGTGAACCAACAGAACCTTGTTCTGCAAATGCGAGGTCGGCTTTGATCTCGACGGATGTGCCCTGTGTGTCGATTGTGGCAGAGGGCCAGGCCCTGCGCACCATGGACAGAACCCGCCGGTTCTCGGTCATGACGTCCATGCCGACGACGACCGCACCGCGTACGGACGCCCGCCGCAGGAGGGTGCGCACGAGCCGCGAGCCCACACCGAGGCTCTGCCACCGGTCGTCCACCACGACCGCGATCTCCGCCTCGCCCTCGGCCAGGTGGCTCATGGCGTGCCCGATCACGGCGTCGCCGTGCAGCGCGAGCAGCGCGTCCCGCCTGTCGTCGCGCGCGACCATCGCTCGGATCAGGCTCGCGCTCGGCCGGCCCAGGCCGACGAAGAAGCGGTTCGTCAGCGTGGCCTGCGACAGGCCCTCCACGAAGTGCCGCACCCGCTCCTCGTCGTCGCAAGGACGCGCCGCGCGGATGTCCACAAGGAGCCTCACCTGAGTTCCCAACATGGACTCAGACTCTCCTGGGCAAGCTGAGTCTGTCAAGTAGACTTAGATGTGGGAGGATGTTGTGGTTACGATGCGCGACATGCGGCGTTATCGGGTGGACAACTGCTCCATCGAGCGAACCCTCGCCGTGCTCGGCGAGAAGTGGACGTTCCTGGTCCTGCGGGAGGCGTTCAACGGCGTCCGGCGGTTCGCCGACCTTCAGACGCGCACCGGCGCGCCCCGGCAGGTGCTGAGCGCGCGGCTGTCCCGGCTCGTGGACGAGGGCCTGCTGCGCAAGGTGCCCTACCAGGAGCCAGGCCAGCGCCAGCGCGACGAGTACCGGCTCACCCAGAAGGGCCTCGACCTCTACCCGATCATGATCGCGCTCATGCACTGGGGCGACCGCTATGTGGCCGATCCCGAGGGACCGCCGGTCGTGGTGACCCACCGTGAGTGCGGCGCGCCCGTCGCGCTGCACCTGGTGTGCGAGGACGGCCACGAGGTCGGCGGCCCGCGCGAGGTGACCCCCCGCCCCGGCCCCGGCGCCCGCCTCAGCACCCCAGCCTGAGACACGGCCTGAAATCCATACCACCCCGGTGGCTGCCTAGGCTGGTGACGTGTACCGGTTCCTCCTCTCGCGCCGCTGGGTCGGGCTGCACCTGCTCGTGCTCGTGCTGATCCCTGCCTTCTTCTTCCTGGGAAGGTGGCAGTGGGGACGGTTCGAGGAGCGGTCGGCCGACAGCGCGCGGATCACCGCCAACCTCGCCGCCGCGCCCGTGCCGCTCGATCGGCTGGACCGGACCGGAGTGCCGGTGCCGGAGCGGGACAGGTATCGCCTCGTCACCGCCACCGGACGGTACGACCCCGCCCACGAGCTCGTGGTGCGCAGGCGCACCCTCAACAGCCGCGTCGGGTTCTACGTGGTCACTCCGCTCGTCACGCCGCAGGGCGCCGTGCTGGTGAACCGGGGCTGGGTCCCGGCCGGAGCGACCGCCGAGACTCCGCCGCAGGTGCCCGCCCCGCCCACGGGAGAGGTGACGGTCACCGGACGGCTCCGCCCTGCGGAGACGCAGGACAACACCGGCATCAGGAACCGGTCCGGCCTGCCTTCCGGCCAGATCCTGCTGATCGACACGCCCCGGATCGCCGAGGGCCTGCCGTACGCGGTCTTCGGCGGGTTCGTGGAGCTCACCGCGCAGCAGCCGCAGGGCGCTCCCGCGCCCGAACTCCTGCCCCCGCCCGACGTCGGCGCCGGAGGCGGGCTCAACCTGGCGTACGCCGTGCAGTGGTGGCTGTTCATCGGGATCGCGGTGGGCGGCTGGGTGCTTCTGGTGCGCCGGGAGGCCCGCGATCTCCGTACGGAGCAGGTGTCACAAACCGTGACCGTACGCGCCGCAAGGTGAGCGAACGGATACCAACCGGAGACCTCGCAGCTTGTACGGTGTTATCCCTTGGCCCTACCGTTTACTACCGTGACTACGCCGCTGCATCCCGACCCAGAGCCGAGGCGGCGGGACTACGTGATCATCTCGGTCGATGATCACTTGATCGAGCCGGCCGACCTCTTCGAGGACCGCCTCCCGGAGAAGTACAAGGACCTCGCGCCCAAGGTCGTGGAGACCGACTCGGGCCACCAGGTGTGGCGGTACAGCGGCGCCACCTATCCCTGCGCCGGGCTGGACGTGGGCGCGGGCCTGCCCAAGGAACAGTGGACGCTCGATCCCGTCCGCTTCGAGGACATGCGGCCGGGCTGCTACGACATCGAGGCCCGGATCGGCGACATGGACCGGGCCGGGATCTGGGCGGCGCTGTGCTTCCCCGGCATGCTGGCGAACCAGGCGGGGGTGGCGTTCGGCCGCACCCGCGACCAGGACCTCGGGCTCGCGCTCGTGCGCGCCTGGAACGACTGGCACGTCGACGTGTGGGCCGGCACCTACCCCGAGCGCATGATCGCACTCCAGCTTCCCTGGCTCCCCGACCCCGAGATCGCGGCGAAGGAGATCAGGGCCAACGCGTCACGCGGTTTCAAGGCCGTCGTTTTCCCCGAGTTCCCCACCCGGCTGCGGCTGCCGTCCATCCACAGCCGCCACTGGGACCCGTTCTTCGCCGCCTGCGAGGAGACCGGGACGGTCGTGTGCCTGCACACCGGCGCGTCCTCCTGGGCGCCGGTGCCCTCACCCGACACCCCGGTCGAGGCGATCACCACGCTGATCCCGGCGAGCGCGATGTTCGCCTGCGCCGACTGGCTGTGGTCGGGGGTGGCGCTGCGCTTCCCCAAGCTGCGCGTCCTCATCGTGGAGGGCGGCGTCGGGTGGCTGCCGATGCTCGCCGAGCGGGCCGACTACGCGCTCGATCACCCCGTGGCCGGCGAGCCGAGCTGGGAGGGCGGCCTCAAGCCCAGCGAGGTGCTGCGGCGCAACTTCTTCTTCGGCACGCTCGACGACAGCGCGCTGAGCTCGGTGCGGCTCGCCGTGGGCATGGAGCGCGTGCTGCTTGAGGCCGGTTACCCGCGCGCGGAGTCCACCTGGCCCGACACCCAGCGCGCCGTCGCCCGCAACCTCGGCAGCCTGCCCCCCGCCGACATCGCCAGGGTCTCGTACGGCAACGCCGCCCGCCTGTTCGGCCACCCGCTGCCCTCGCGGGCCTGGCTGCGGCAGGAGCAGCTCTAACGCCGGACCTTGCCGGTCTGGGCGGGCCGGCCGCCGTGCTCCCACTCGACGAACTGGCCGCTCTCGCCGAGCAGCGCGCTCGCCAGCCACAGGAACACGCCGAAGTCGTCGACGACGCCGATACCGAGGAGGAAGTCGGGGACCACGTCGATGGGCGACACGATGTACGCCACGGCCATGCCGAGCATGGCGATCTTGCCCTTGGTCAGGCCGGGGTAGTCGCCCTTCACCGCGGCGCGGAGCATCCGGGGCACGGCCCGCAGCCGGGCCCCGAATCCCGGCGAGCCGGGCTTGGAGACCTCGCGGTAGGCGCGCCAGGTGGCCGCCGCACGTCCTGCCTTCACCATGAGGACACCTCCAGGGGAACACCTCTGCCCGCTTTGCCCTCTGGTTAACGTACGGCGGCGCCCCGCCGGTTCCGTCAGGCGCGCAGCGGAACGGCGTCAGGCGCCGGGCGCGAGCGCCCGTACGGTGTCGGCGAGCGGCAGGTCCCCACCCGGCAGCGGGGCAAGCACGGGCGTGTCCAGCCCGGCGGCCACGTACTCCCGCACCCGGGCCCGGCAGGTCGCCGCGTCGCCGTGCACGACGAGGTCGTCCACCACCTCGTCGGGGATCGCCTTCAGCGCGGCCTTGCGGTCCCCGGCCGCCCACGCCTCCCGCATGGGCCGCAGCAGCTCTCCCCGGCCCAGCCACTCGTGGAACGCCGCGTACACCGGCACGGTGAGGTAGGCGGCCAGCAGCCGGCGGCCGATCTCGCGCGCCTTCGCCGCGTCCTCGGTCACGACGACGAAAAGGCGCGCGATCAGCTCGGTCTCCGGCCCCAGCTCGCCCCGCACCTTCCGTACGTCCCCGGGCGACAGCCAGTTGGTGATGGCGCCGTCGGCCTCGCGGGCGGCCAGGCGGAGCATCCCGGGCCGCAGCGCGGCGAGCACGATCTTCGGCGGCGTCGCAGGGGCCTTCTCCAGCCGGAAGCCCTTCACGGCGAAGGTCTCGTAGCTCTCGGTGACCTTCTCCCCGGCCAGCGCCGCCCGCAGGAAACGCAGGGTGTCGCGGACCCGCGCGTACGGCTTGTCGAACTCGCCGGCGTTCCAGTTGCCCACGATCACCGGGGACGACGCGCCGATGCCCAGCACGAACCTGCCGGGCGCGAGGTCGGCCAGCGTGGCCGCCGACATGGCCAGCAGGGCCGGGCCGCGGGTGTAGACGGGGACGATCGCGGTGCCCAGGCGCAGGGACGGCGCCCACTCGGCCGCCAGGGCCAGCGGGACGAACCCGTCCGTGCCGCCCACCTCGGCCGACCACGCGTCGGTGTAGCCGAGCGCGGGCAGCTCGGCGACGAGCTCCTTCGACTCGACCGGCGTCTGCCCGAAGAACGGAATCGTCATGCCCCAGCGGTCCACGGCCACCCCTTCCAAGGTCTCGGACCCTGACCATACCAACCGGACGGTATGGAGTCGCGGTCACGCCCGAAGTTCGTGGACCACCTCTATGACCTCCCTGGCCACGCCCTTGATGCCGGGCAGGTGCGACAGGCCGACCAGCCGGTCGACGAGCGGGACGACCCGATCGATCAGCCGGTAGGTGCGCGCGCAGCCGGGCGAGCTGTCGTGCACCCAGAACAACACGACCCCCATCCACAGCAGCCACAGCAGCTCGGGAAGCTCCTCGCGCAGCTCGTCGTCCATCCGCCCGGCCGATCCCTCGACCACCTCCCGGTAGAGCGCGATGGCCGACTCGCGGGCGGGCGCCGACTCGGCGCTGAACGGGCTCAGGGGGTTGCTGGGCTCCGCCGCGTGCTTGAAGAACTTCACCGCGAACTCGTGGTAGGGCTCGGAGATCCGCACCCATTCCCGCAGCACGCCCCCGAGCCGTCCGGCGAACGACCGCTCGGCGGCGAACACCTCACGGCAGGCCGCCTCGTGCGTCTCCTGCGCCCGGTCGTAGTACGCCTGGATCAGCTGCTCTTTGGACCTGAAGTAGTAGTAGGCGTTGCCCACCGACACGCCCGCCTCCGCGGCGATGGCACGCATCGTGGTCGCCTCGTACCCCCGATCCCTGAACAACCGGAGGGCCGTCTCGACGATTTGCTCCCGTGTACTCTCGGCCACGCTCGTCACTGTACGGCTCGGGCCCGCGTCCGGTCATGAACCGACAAGATGATCCACGGGTCGCGGCAAATCGCCTCGTGGCAGCGGGCCGACCGGCCCCCGCGTGTGGCATTGAAGACCTCAGCCCCCGTCGTCGACCGAGGAACACCAAGGAAACGAGGCACGTGGACGTCCGCCCGTCATGGCGGGGGCTGGCCGGCATCGGCACCGCCGTACTGATCTCCCTGCCCATCCAGCACGGCAGGAACCCCGTCCCACCGCCGTCCCCGCCGCCCGCGGCCGATCCCGGCGTCGGCGTCGAGGTGAGGGGGGAGGTCTCCCTTCCTCCGCTGCTGGCCGGCACGTTCACCGCCACGGTGAGAACCTGGGACACCACGGCGGCGGACGAGCGGATCGGCCACGCGCGGGCGGCCGGCCTGCTGCTCGACGCCGGGGTGCGCTGGAAGTCCACCGAAGACTGCGCCGACCGCCGCCGTCCGTACTGCACGTCGCTGGAGGCCATCCGGTATGGCACCCTGATGCGCACCGTCGACCTGCGGCGGGACAGCGGCTGCCCGGTGACGGTCACCGGCGGCACCGAGACCGGGCACGCCGACGGCCGCTACAGCCACGGCACCGGCTACAAGGTGGACCTCGCGCACAACCGGTGCCTCGACGCGTACGTCACTCGGACCTACCGCTACTGGCGCACGCGCGCGGACGGCGCGGCACTGTACCGTGCCGCGCCGTCCGACGTGTGGGCGGACGAGCCCACCCATTGGGACGTGCTGTTCAGGTGACCCTTACGCGAACTCGGTCGCGACCAGGGCGGCGATCTCGGCGGTGTTGAGCGCGGCGCCCTTGCGCAGGTTGTCGCCGCACACGAACAGGTCGAGCGTGTTCGGGAAGTCGAGCGCCTGGCGGATCCGGCCGACGTAGGTCGGGTCGGTGCCCACGACGTCCGCCGGCGTGGGGAACACGCCGTTCGCGGGGTCGTCGAGCACCACGACGGTCGGCGCGGCGTCCAGGATCGCCCGGGCGCCCTCGACCGTGACCTCCCGCTCGAACGTCGCGTGGACGGCCAGCGAGTGGGTGGTCACCACCGGGACGCGGACGCAGGTCGCCGAGACCTTCAGGTCGGGGATGCCGAGGATCTTGCGCGACTCGTTGCGGACCTTCAGCTCCTCCGACGTCCAGCCGCCGTCCTTGAGCGAGCCCGCCAGCGGCACCACGTTGAGCGCCAGCGGAGCCGGGAACGGCGAGTCGGCCAGGTCGGGCACGGCCTTGCGCACGTCACCCGCCACGGTGCCCATCGTCCGGTCGCCGGCGACGGCCTCGATCTCGGCGTACAGCCGCTCGGGGCCGGCCACCCCGGCGCCGGACACCGCCTGGTAGGAGGAGACGACCAGCTCGCGCAGGCCCCACTCGCGGTGCAGGGCGCCCATCGCGGCCATCATCGACAGCGTGGTGCAGTTGGGGTTCGAGATGATCCCCTTGGGCCGGTTGCGGGCCTGCTCGGGGTTGCACTCGGGCACCACGAGCGGCACGTCCGGGTCCATCCGGAAGGCGCCGGAGTTGTCCACGGCCACCGCGCCGCGCGAGGCGGCGATCGGCGCCCACTCGGCGGAGACCTCGTCCGGCACGTCGAACATCGCGATGTCGACGCCGTCGAACGCCTCCGGCGACAGCGCCTGGACGACGACGTCCTCGCCGCACACGCTCAGCACCTTGCCCGCCGAGCGCGGCGAGGCGATCAGCCGGATCTCGCCGTACGCGTCGGACAGGTCGGTGCGGTTGGTCAGGATCTCGAGCATGACGGTGCCGACGGCACCGGTCGCGCCGACGACGGCGAGGGTGGGCTTGCGGCTCATCGTCCGGTACCTCCGTACACAACGGCCTCGACCTGGTCGGCGTCGAGGTCGAACGCGCGGTGGGCGGCGGCGACCGCGGTGTCCACCTCGTTCTGTCCCACGACCACGGAGATGCGGATCTCCGAGGTCGAGATCATCTCGATGTTCACCCCGGCGTCGGCCAGCGCGCCGAAGAACTTGGCGGTGACGCCCGGGTGCGAGCGCATGCCCGCGCCGATCAGGGAGACCTTGCCGATCTGGTCGTCGTAGAGCAGCGACTCGAAGGCGACCTGGTTCTGGATCTTCTTCAGCGCCGTGAGGGCCGTCTGGCTGTCGTTGGCCGGGAGCGTGAAGGAGATGTCGGTGCGACCGGTCGCCGCGGCCGACACGTTCTGCACGATCATGTCGATGTTGATCTCCGCGTCCGCCAGCGTGCGGAAGATGGCGGCGGCCTCGCCGACCTTGTCGGGCACCCCGACCACAGTGATCTTGGCCTCGCTCCGGTCGTGCGCGACCCCGGAGATGATGGGCTGCTCCACTTCGGTTCCTTCGCTGTAGGGGTCGGAGACGACCCAGGTGCCTTCCCTCGTGCTGAACGAGCTTCTGACGTGGATGGGCAGGTCGAACCTGCGGGCGTACTCCACGCAGCGCAGGTGCAGGATCTTCGCCCCGCACGCCGCCATCTCCATGGCCTCGTCGTAGGAGATCCGCGGGATCTGCCGCGCCGTACGGACGATGCGGGGATCGGCGGTGTAGATGCCGTCCACGTCGGTGTAGATCTCGCAGACGTCCGCGCCGAGCGCCGCCGCGAGAGCGACGGCCGTGGTGTCCGAACCACCCCGGCCCAGCGTCGTGATGTCCTTGCTGTCCTGGGAGACGCCCTGGAACCCGGCCACGATCGCGATCTGACCGGCGTCGACCGCCTCCTGGATGCGGCTCGGCGTCACGTCGATGATGCGCGCCTTGCCGTGCGTCGAGTCGGTGATGACACCGGCCTGCGAGCCGGTGAAGCTGCGCGCCTCGTGACCGAGGTTGGCGATCGCCATCGCGAGCAGCGCCATCGAGATCCGCTCACCCGAGGTCAGCAGCATGTCGAGCTCGCGGCCGGGCGGCAGCGGCGACACCTGCTGGGCCAGGTCGAGCAGTTCGTCGGTGGTGTCGCCCATCGCGGAGACCACCACCACGACGTCGTTGCCCGCTTTTTTCGTCGCGACGATCCGCTGGGCGACCCGCTTGATGCAGGACGCGTCGGCTACGGAGGAACCACCGTACTTCTGCACAACGAGCGCCACTGGAATCTCCAACGAATCAGGACGTGGAGCTCACAGTGTACTTGGACGTCCCAAACCGAGACCGGCACCGACCAGCATGTGGACGCTCAGACCCCCGGATCAGACCGTGGTGCCCTCTTCCACGACGTCCAGCCGGGTGTGCGCGACCAGCGCCTGCAGGGCCCGCAACGCCGCGCCCGCGTGGTTGCCCCAGGTGTTGAAGTAGGAGTACTGCCACCACCACAGCGCCTCGAGCGGACGGCCCGCCTGGTAGTGCCGCAGGCCGTGGATGAGGTCGGCCGCCACCGCCGTGAGGTCGTCCGACAGCCGGTAGGGGGTGACCACGGTGTCCTTGTAGGGGTCGAACACCTCGGCGTAGTCGTCCACCGGGCCGAGGCGGGCGGCGAGAGCCGTACGGAGGGGGTCGATGTCGGGGTCCTCGCTCAGCGCGGGCTCGACGTTGCCCTGCAGGATCACGTCCTGGGCGGCCCCGAGCTGGGTGCCCGCGAGGCTGACCTGGGCCACCTCCACCAGGAGAAGCGGCAGCGTCGCGTCGCCGCCCTCACCGCCGGCCAGGCGGGTGAGGCCGTCGATGAAGTTCTGCGCGTGTCCGGCGACGCGTGCGGCCAGGTCGTTCCACTCGTCAGACATCCAGCAGCCTCCGTCCTTCGAAAGCGCGGCCCAAAGTGACCTCGTCGGCGTACTCGAGATCACCGCCCACAGGCAGACCGCTGGCCAGTCGGGTCACTTTCAATCCCAGGGGCTTGACGAGCCTGGCCAGGTAGGTGGCCGTCGCCTCGCCCTCGAGGTTCGGGTCGGTCGCGAGGATCAGCTCGGTCACCTGGCCGTCGGCCAGCCGGGTCATCAGCTCGCGGATCTTCAGGTCGTCCGGGCCGACGCCGTCGATCGGGCTGATCGCCCCGCCGAGCACGTGGTAGCGACCGCGGAACTCACGGGTCCGCTCGATCGCCACCACGTCCTTCGACTCCTCGACCACGCAGATGACGTGCGGATCACGCCGCTGGTCCCGGCAGATCCGGCACTGGTCCTCTTCGGCCACGTTTCCGCAGACGCGGCAGAAGCGCACCTTCTCCTTCACTTCGAGCAGCGCGTGCGCGAGCCGCTTGACGTCGGCCGGGTCGGCCGCGAGGAGGTGGAACGCGATCCGCTGCGCGCTTTTGGGACCGACGCCGGGCAGCAGCCCGAGCTCGTCGATCAGATTCTGGACGACCCCTTCGTACATGCTCTAGAACCCCGGCAGCTGGCCGCCGAGGCCGCCCCCGAGTCCCTGCGCGAGCGGGCCCAGCTTCTCCTGCTGCAGCTCCCCTGCGGCGCGTACGGCGTCCCGCACGGCGGCGAGCACGAGGTCCGCGATCGTCTGCGCGGTCTCCTCCGGGTCGCTCGCGTCGATGGCCAGCGGGCTGATCTCGAGCTCGAGAAGCTCGCCGCTGCCGTTCACGGTGGCGACGACCAGGCCGCCTCCGGAACTGCCCTCGACCTCGGCGTCGCTGAGCTCCTGCTGCGCGGTGACGAGCTGCTGCTGCATCAGCTGAGCCTGCTCCAGCAACTGCTGGAGGTTGACATCCCCTGGATTCACGATGGTTGCGCTCCTCAGCGTCCAGCGACATGTTCGTCGCGACGAGCCTACGGCGTCCGCCCCGGTTTCCGCACCGGCGCGGCGTGCGTGTTCCGCGCCGGGTCACGGCCGGACGGACACCGGTTACCCCACCAGTCTCCGTCCATGCGGCGGCCGTCCATCGGGCGGGGAAGTCGCTCAGGAGTGATCAATTTCCTCGATGACGCGGCCGCCCAGCTCACGCTGGATCAGGGCCATGCCGGACAGCTCGCTGACGTCCGCGTCGTCGTCGTTGAGCGGGTCCACGTCGTCGTCCGGACGGGAGGCCCCGCCCGTACGGCCGGGCACCGTCTCCGGCCAGGCCTGCCGGGGGCCGGTCTGGGCGGCGGCCCTGGCCGCCGAGCGCGCGGCGGCCAGGCCGGGGCTCGGCGTGGATCGCGGGGCCGGGGACGGCGCGTCGTAGTCGTCGGACGGCGCGTCGGGCCACGACTCGTCGGTCGTCCCGCCGGACGACACCGCGGACGACACCGTAGACGACACCGCGGGCGACGCCGTGGGCGACGCCGCGGGTGCGGCGGCCTTCCGCTCCGGAGCCGGGGCGGCCTTGGGAGCGGCCGGCGCCGGCGCGGGCGAGGCCCCTGTGGGCGGCATGGCCGCAGGAGCCGGCGTGGCGGGCGCGGCCGGCGGAGCCGGGGACGCGGGAGGCGGCGTGGGCGTCTGCGGACCGGACGGCCCGCGGGTGGCGGGGCCGGCCGGGCCGGGACCCGAGCCGCCGACGACGACATCGACGCGCCAGGTGCCGCCGAGCACGTCGCCGAGCGCGGCGGCCACCACCTCGTCGCGCTTGCCCTTGAGGAAGCCCTGGACGTCGCCCGGCTTCTCGAAGCCGACGGTCACGACGTTGCCCTCGACGCCGAGCAGCCTGCCCTGGGCGTTGAGGATCATCCAGGCCACCCGCTGGCGGTTCTTGATCGCTTCGAGCACCTGCGGCCAGGCGTGCTGCACCGGCCCCCCGCCCGCGGCGGGCGCCTGGGCCTGCTGCGCCTGGGGAGGCGGCGGCGCCGCCCCGGAGCCGGGCCGCACGGGAGTGGGCCAGTCGTCGGCGCTCCGCTCGGCCGCCGGGGCGGCCTGAACCTGCGGAGCCGGAGCCGGGGCCGCAGCGGCGGGTGCGGGTACGGGGTGCGGCGCGGGCTGCGGAGCTGCTTGAGCCTGGGGAACAGTGGGAGCCTGAGGAACAGTGGGAGCCTGAGGAACAGTGGGAGCCTGCGGCGCGGCGGCGTACGTCCCGGCCGCGACGCCGCGCTCCAGCCGTTCGAGCCGGGTCAGCAGTGCGGCCTCACCCTGGTCGGCCCCGGGCAGCAGCACGCGGGCGCACATCAGCTCCAGCAGCAGGCGGGGGGAGGTCGCACCGCGCATCTCGGTCAGCCCGGCGTTGAACACCTCGGCCGCCCGGGTCAGCTCGGCGGGGCCCATCGACGCCGCCTGCGCCTGCAGACGCTCCAGTTCGTCGGCCGGCCGGTCGAGCAGGCCGCTGCCCGCGGCCTCGGGAACGTTGGACAGGATCACCAGGTCGCGGAAGCGTTCGAGCAGGTCCGTGGCGAAGCGGCGCGGGTCGTGACCGCCCTCGATGACCCGGTGCACGGCCTGGAACACGGCCGCGCCGTCCCGCTTGGCGAACGCGTCGACCACCTCGTCCAGCAGATCGCCGTCGGTGTAGCCGAGCAGGGAAACCGCCCGCTGGTAGGTGATGCCGGACTCGTCGGCGCCCGCCAGGAGCTGGTCGAGGATCGACAGCGTGTCCCGGGCCGATCCCGCGCCCGCCCGTACGACCAGCGGTAACGCCGTCGGCTCGTACGGCACGGACTCGGAGTCGAGGATCTCCTCCATGAGCCGGCGCAGGGTCGCGGGCGGCATCAGCCGGAAGGGGTAGTGGTGGGTGCGGGACTTGATCGTCCCGATGACCTTCTCCGGCTCGGTGGTGGCGAAGACGAACTTGAGGTGCGGCGGCGGCTCCTCCACCAGCTTCAGCAGCGCGTTGAAGCCCTCACGGGTGACCATGTGGGCCTCGTCGATGATGTAGATCTTGTAGCGCGCCGAGACGGGGGCGAAGAAGGCCCGCTCACGCAGGTCGCGGGCGTCGTCCACGCCGCCGTGCGACGCCGCGTCGATCTCGATGACGTCGAGGTGCCCCGGCCCGGTGGGGGCCAGCGCGACGCAGGACTCGCACTCCCCGCAGGGGTCGGGCGTCGGGCCCTTCTCGCAGTTGAGAGACCGGGCGAGGATGCGGGCGCTGGAGGTCTTGCCGCAGCCGCGCGGGCCGCTGAAGAGATAGGCGTGGTGGATGCGGCCGCTGCGCAACGCCTGGCGCAGCGGGTCGGTGACGTGCTCCTGCCCCTTGACCTCGGCGAATGTCCCGGGCCTGTACTTGCGGTACAGCGCAAGACTCATGCCGCCTCCTTGGAGGGTCGACCCGGCCGGCGTACCCGCTAACTGAGAGACCCCTCGCACACCCGCCAGAGCCCGCTTATCCTTGCTGCCTTCCGGCCCTGGGGAGGTTCACAGGATGACGCCGCGCGAGGGGTCCGTTGGACAGTCTAGCCACTCGACGGGTGTGCGCGGGCCGTCGAGACAACAGTCGAAACCACGCCGGAAAGTGGGCTAAGCTGTCCGACGGAGGATTCGCCTAGTTGGCCTAGGGCGCACGCTTGGAAAGCGTGTTGGGGGCAACCCCTCAGGAGTTCGAATCTCCTATCCTCCGCGCTTGGTTGAGCAGCAAGAACGCGAAAGGCCCGGTCCATCCAACCGGGCCTTTCGTGTGTCCGGACCTCACGCGTCGTCCTCGTGGAACCCAGGCCGGACGCGTGCGATGCCGTGGGTCACCAGGGCACCGGCCCGGCGTCGTCGAAGAACTGACCGGTCGGGCCGTCGTCGGGCAGGGTCGCGAGCCGGATCGCGATCGCCGCGCCCTGTTCGGGCGTACGGACACCGCGGAAGCCGTTGAGGTCGGTCGCGCAGAAACCGGGGCAGCCGGCGTTGATCAGGATGTTCGTGTCGCGCAACTCCTTGGCGTACTGCACGGTGACGGCGTTGAGGAACGTCTTCGACGGCGCGTACGCGGCGGAGATCGGGCCCGTTTCCGCGCCGGGAGTGGTCTGCCGGGTGAGCGAGCCCACGGTGCTGGACATGTTCACGATCCGCGGCGACGCCGAGCGGCGCAGCAACGGCAGCATCGCGTTGGTGACGCGGATGACGCCGATCACGTTGGTCTCCACGGCCGCCCGCATCGTGGCGGGCTCCACCGTGGTGGGCGTCTGCGGCATGCCGCCCGTTATCCCGGCGTTGTTCACGAGCACGTCGAGGCGGCCCGCGCGCTCCTCGATCAGCCCGGCGGCGGCGGCCACGCTCGCGTCGTCCGTCACGTCGAGCGGCACGCCGAACGCGTCGACGCCCGCCGCGCGCAGCTTCTCCACCGCGCCCTCCCGGCGCCCCTCGTCGCGGACACCGACTCCGACGCTCCAGCCGAGGGCGCCCAGGCCGGCCGCGATCTCATATCCGATCCCCTTGTTCGCGCCGGTGACCAGCGCGATCGTCGCTTCGCTCATGTGTCTCATCCTGTCCGCGCCCACTGCGGAACCTCCAACACCGTTTGAGTAGGCATCGATACCTGCCGGGTATCGATCACTCTCTTCCGGCGATACCGTGGCGACATGGAGACGCGTGAGCTGCGGTACTTCGTCGCCGTCGCCGAGGAGCTGCACTTCGGGCGGGCCGCGCAGCGGCTCGGGATCGCGCAGCCGCCGCTGTCGCGGGCGATCGGGCAGCTCGAACGGCGGCTCGGGGTGACGCTGCTGGACCGCACGAGCCGCACCGTCACGCTGACCGAGGCCGGGTCGGTGCTGCTGCGCGAGGGCCAGGCGGCCCTCGACGCGGTCGAGGCCGCCGAGCGCCGCACCCGCCGTGCCGCCCTCGCCGCGACCGGCCGGCCCGGCCTGGTCCTCGTCACGAAGGCCGGGGCCTCCGGCGAGCTGCTGCCGAAGCTGCTCGAGGCGTACGCCGCCGAGCCCGGCGCGGTCGCCGTCGACGTGCTCCTGTGCGGGATCGGCGAGCAGGAGCGGCTGCTGCGCGACGGCCGGGCCGACGTGGCGCTGCTGCACCGGCCGTTCGACTCGACGGCCGGGTTCGACACCGAGGAGCTGCGCGCGGAGGGGCAGGTCGCGGTCCTGCCCGCCGGACATCCCCTCACCGGCCGGGCCCACCTGCGGATGGCCGACGTCACCGCGCTGTCCGACCTGCCCACGCCGCGCTGGCCCCGCACCGACGGCACCTACCCGGACGGCCCCGGCCCGGAGGCCCGGGACCATGCGCAGCTCTGCCAGCTCATCGCGCTCGGCCGGGCCTCGGCGGTGCTGCCGGAGTCGTGCCGGGCCTATCTGCGCCCCGATCTCGCCGCGGTGCCGGTGCTGGACGCGCCGACGGTGACGACGGTGATCGCATGGCCGCCGCACAGCCGGTCGCACGCCGTCGCCGGGCTGGTCCGGGCCGCGACCCGCCTCTAGCCGTCCTTGCCTCCCGGCTCCCGCGGCGGGCCAGGCCAATGTCGGCTGGACATCCGCCGGACGGAGAGAGGAGGGTGGGCCGAATGGAACAGATCGACTTCCCTGCGACTCCGCGAGCGGGGGACCTCGACGTCCGGTGGATTCACGGCTCTGAGTCGGCCAAGCACAACACCGACCCCGACATCCAGGTGCACCGATACGACGAGCACACCTTCGTCCTGCGCCAGAACAAGGCGATCAACTACGAGGCGCCCTTCATGTTCCTGATGTTCGGGAACACCCGGGCCCTGCTGCTCGACACAGGCGCGACGGCGTCACCCGCGTACTTCCCGCTGCGCCGGACGGTGGACGAGATCGTGGACCGCTGGCTGGCCGATCACCCCCGCGAGGACTACGGGCTCCTCGTCGCCCACACGCACGGCCACGGCGACCACATCGCGGGCGACGGCCAGTTCCGCCACCGCCCGGACACGGTCGTCGTCGATCCCGGCGTGGAGCACGTGCGCGAGTTCTTCGGGCTCGGCGACGATCTCGACGTTCCCGGGAGCGTCGACCTGGGCGGCCGCGTTCTGGACGTGCTGGCGAGCCCCGGGCACCACAGGTCGGCGGTGACGTTCTACGACCCACCCACCGGCCTGCTCCTGACCGGTGACACCGTCTACCCCGGGCGGCTGTACGTCGCGGACCAGCCGGCGTTCGAGCAGACCGTCGACCGCCTGGTGAAGCTCGCCGAGGCCCGGCCCGTCACCCACGTTCTCGGCTGCCACATCGAGATGACCAACGTGCCGGGCGAGGACTACCCGATCCGCACCACTTACCAGCCGGACGAGCCGCCGCTCCAGATGACGGTCGAGCACCTGCGGCGGATCCGCGACGCGGTGGCGGAGATCGGGGGCCGGCCCGGCGTCCACGTGTATCCCGAGTTCATCGTCTACAGCTAGCGATCGGATCAGATCCAGCCGCGCAGCAGCATGCGGCTCAGCCAGACGTCGTACGGCACCGGCACGGCGGTGAGCACGGGCGACAGCCACCAGAAGTTCACCAGTGCGAGCAGCGTGAACGCGCCCACCACCGTCGCCCCCGTGGAGCGCCGCGCGGCCGGCGCGCCCGGCGGCCCGAGGACGAGCCCGCATGCCAGCACGATCGCGAGAACCATGAACGGCACCGCCGGGATCGCGTAGAACAGGTACATCGTGCGGTCGTCGGCCAGCGCGAAGTAGAACCACGGCAGCCATCCCGCCGCGTAGGCGAGCAGGACGGCGCCCGCCCGCCAGTCGCGGGTCCTCGCGTACCAGCCCACCATCGCGAGCAGCGCGAGCAGCCCGCCGTACCAGATCACCGGGGTGCCGGTCCCGAGGATCGCCTGCGAGCAGGATGCGGCGCCGCAGGTGCCGTGGGGCGACTGGTAGAAGAACGCAACCGGCCGCAGCAGCAGCGGCCAGGTCCACGGATCCGACTGGTAGTCGTGGTGCGCGCTCAGCCCCTGGTGAAAGCCGAACACCTGGCTCTGGTAGTCCACCAGCGAGCGAAGCGAGTCGAAGACGAAGTAGGCCCAGCCGTTCGAGGTCGCGCGGTCCCAGTTGCGGCCCCACCCGCCGGCCGAGGCGAACCATCCGGCGAACGACGCGACGTACACGACGGCCGGTACGGCGCCGAGCCAGGCGAGGCCCAGCGGCCAGTCGAGACGGGCCGCCTGCCGGTATGGCCGGCGCAGGCCGACGGCGCGCCTGGCCCCGCAGTCCCAGACGAGCGTCATGATCCCGAACGCCACGACGAACAGCACGCCGGTCCACTTGGTCGCCGTCGCCGCGCCCAGGCACAGCCCGGCCGCCAGCCGCCAGGGCCGGGGGCCGAGCCGGGGAGCGGGCCCGTGCAGGGCGGAGGTGCGATACCACTCCGTCAGGCGCGTGCGGGCCGCGTCGCGGTCGGCGACCAGGCAGGCGAAGCCCGCGAGCACCCAGAACATGAGGAAGACGTCGAGCAGCGCGGAGCGCGACAGCACGAGGTGCAGGCCGTCCAGGGCCAGCAGCAGACCGGCGAGGCAGCCGAGGAGGGTCGAGCGGGTCATCCGGCGGGCGGTCCGCGCCAGGACCAGCACGCTGAGCGTGCCCGCGAGCGCGGCGACACACCGCCACCCGAAGGGCGTGATGCCGAAGAGCCACTCCCCCGCGCCGATCAGCCATTTGCCGAGCGGGGGGTGGGCGACGTAGGCGGCGCACTCCTCGAACGTCCCGCACGCCTTGAACACGTCCGTGCCGCCGCGTACGAACACCTGGTCGGCGCCGTCGGCGAACTGCCGCTCGACGCCGAACGTGATCAGCGAGTAGGCGTCCTTGGCGTAGTAGAGCTCGTCGAAGACGAGCGCGTGCGGGACATCGAGACGGTAGAACCGGAGGAACCCCCCGAGAGCGGCCACGGCCAGCGGGCCGAGCCACCCCCGCCCGCCCGGCATCGGCGGCACCAGCCGGGGTAAGGCGGTCAGGGGCACGCGGTGATCCTAACCCGGCAAAACACGAAGATCAGAGCAAGACGGATCCGGCATGGCAGACCGTCAGGCATGATCACCGCCACCCGGGGCAGTAGCCCCGGCAAGCAACCGGCAACGCCATCGGGAGCGTCGCAGATGGATTTCGATGACCGAGCGCAACTCGACACCTCGCAGGTCGAGGACGTCGGCGGTGGGGGCGGGTTCCGCGGCGGAGGTCTGGCCATCGGCGGCGGAGCCGCCGGCATCATCGCCCTCATCGTGGCCCTGATCTTCGGTGTCAATCCCGGCAACATCACGGGCGGCGGCGACGAGCCCGCCGGCCTGCAGCCGACCAGCGACCTGAGCGCGCAGTGCAAGACCGGCGCCGACGCCGACCAGTCGGAGAAGTGCCGGGTCGTGGGCGTCGTCAACAGCATCCAGAAGTACTGGGGCGAGCAGATCCAGGGGTACACCGGCGCGAAGACCACGCTGTTCTCCGGCGGGGTGCAGACCGGCTGCGGCGCCGCGGACTCCTCCGTCGGCCCCTTCTACTGCCCCAATGACAAGCACGTCTACCTGGACCTGTCGTTCTTCGACGAGCTGCAGTCGCGGTTCGGGGCCAAGGGCGGCCCGTTCGCCCAGGCGTACGTGATCGCCCACGAGTACGGCCACCACGCGCAGGACCTGCTCGGCACCATGAACCGCGTCGGCCAGGACCAGGGCGCGGAGAGCGGCTCGGTGCGGCTCGAACTCCAGGCCGACTGCTATGCGGGCGTGTGGGCCAAGAACGCGGTGGACACCGGCTTCTACGCCAAGCCGTTCACCGACGCCGACATCCAGGAGGCGCTCGACGCCGCCGCCGCGGTCGGCGACGACCACATCCAGGAGCAGGCCCAGGGCAGGGTCAACCCGGACGCGTTCACCCACGGCACCTCCGCCCAGCGGCAGAAGTGGTTCACGAACGGCTACTCGTCGGGCGACCCGGCACGCTGCGACACCTTCTCAGGGAGCGTCTGAGACCCCCGGCAGAGCCTCGGGCGCGAAGCTTTGCGTCGTCTCCTAAACTACATACCGTGATCTTTAAGTTGGTCGGTGACGGACGGCCCTATCCCGAGCACGGACTGTCGTCCCGCGAGTGGGCGCAGATCCCGCCCCGGCAGGTCCGGCTCGACACGCTGATCACCACGAAGGCGGTGCTGGACCTGCACTCGTTGCTCGCCAAGGACTCGACCTTCTACGGCGACCTGTTCCCGCACGTGGTGCAGTGGAAGGGCGAGCTGTACCTGGAGGACGGCCTGCATCGTGCCCTGCGCGCCGCCCTCCACCAGCGTTCGGTGCTGCACGCCCGCGTGCTGGAGCTGCAGGACTAGACGCTCTCCGGCGCTGCTCGCCGCCTATGCCGGGCCGGCCGGCATCCGGGTGGCGGCGGGCGTGCGGCGGCGGGCCGGGACCCGGGTGACGAACGCGCTCCGACCGGCCGTGCCGGGCCGGTGCCTGTGGACGCGAAAGAGCCGCCGACCCTGTGATCAGGATCGGCGGCTCTTTCGTCGAGCGGTGGAGGTGGGATTTGAACCCACGGTAGGTTGCCCTACACACGCTTTCGAGGCGTGCGCCCTCGGCCACTAGGCGACTCCACCGCGCAGCAGCTTACCGGACGAACACCACTGCGCGTGCATCCGTTTCCTTCCGCCCGCCGAGTCAGGCGCGGCGGCCCGAGAAGAACTCGGTCAGCACGGCCGCGCACTCACCGGCCAGCACGCCCATGACCACCTCGGGCCGGTGGTTGAGCCGACGGTCCCGCAGGACGTCCCACAGCGATCCGGCGGCCCCGGCCTTCTCGTCCACCGCGCCGTACACGACGCGGTCCACCCGGGAGAGGACCGCGGCGCCGGCGCACATCGTGCAGGGTTCCAGCGTGACGACGAGCGTGCAGCCCGTCAGCCGCCAGTCGCCGATCCGCGCCGCCGCGGCGCGCAGGGCGAGCACCTCGGCGTGGGCGGTGGGGTCGGCGCTCGCCTCGCGGTCGTTGCCCGCCGCCGCCAGCACCCTTCCCGGCCCTGGCGAGCCGGGCGGCGACACTCCGGATCGGGGCGGGCCGAGCACGACGGCGCCGACCGGCACCTCGCCGCGCCCGCCCGCCCGTACGGCCTCCGCCAGCGCCAGCCGCATGGCGGCCTCGTACGTGTCCGGCGGCGAGCCGGTCACCGCAGGCGGTCGAGCTCGTCGGCGAAGCCGAGCCGTTCGGCGATGAGAGAGAGGATGTCGGCGGGCAGCACACCCTCCTCCATGCTGAGCTCCACGAGCTCCTCCGCGCTCAGCGAGAAGTCGCCGAGCAGCTCCAGGTCGCCGACCGGACGGATGCCGAGGTCGGGCGCGTCCTTGTCCACCACGACGCCGGCCAGCTCGGCGAAGATCTCGCCCAGGGGGTCGTTCTGCACGGCGTGCGCGTCGGAGATGAACACGCGGGGGTCGAGATCGTCCTCATAGCGGATGATCGCGAACCACTCGTCCTCGACCTCCACGCACAGCAGCGCGAGCTCGTCGCCGCTGAGCCCGAGGGCCTCCTGCAGGGCGTCGCTCAGGTCGTCGGCGATCTCGGCCTCGCCGAGATCGACCTCGGCGCCGGCCCAGTGGCCGTCGATGCGGGCGAAACCGGCGGAGAAAAGGTTGGATCTGGAGGGCATTGCCGTCTCCCCAGGTCAGCCGATGGCGGCGTCGACGGCGCGTTCGAATGGCTGGGAGAAACCCAGCCGTGCGGCGATGCTGGACAGGACCTCGTCGGGCAGCAGATCGAGGTCGCCGGACAGCGCGCCCAGCTCCATCTCGTCGAGCCCCAGGTCGGCGAAGATGGACAGGTCCCCGGCGGGAAGCACGCTGTCGAGCTCCTCCTCCTCGGGCACGGGCACGTCGAGGTATTCGAGGACCTGCTGCGCCAGCGGCCACTCCCAGGCGGCCGTGATGTCCGAGAGGAAGACGTCCACCTGCTCGCCGAAGACCCGTAACGCCACGAAGAAGTCATCCCCTACGGCGACCATGCCAATCGTGGTTCCCATGCTGGGGGTCTGGCGGAGGGCGTGAATGAGTCCGTCCAGATCGGAGGTCAGCGCCACCGGGAGCATCTCCGCCTCCCAGCGGTCCTCCTCGCGATAGACGACGATGGCGAAGTCAAGAGTGTCCACGTCTGTCATCGTCTTCCCCACCGCACGGTCTTCACGCAGGCAATGGTCGCAGAATCGGAGTCGTACCGTACGGTGCTCACTCCAAATCGTGATCAAAGACTCAGCCGACGTCGAGGGTTTGCCCAGGAGACGGTAACTTCTCTTCCCATGGAGACCCTCGTCGTCGACCACCCGCTCGTCGCCCACAAGCTCACCACTCTCCGCGACGTGCGGACCGACTCGCCGACGTTCCGCCGCCTGGCCGACGAGCTGGTCACGCTGCTCGCCTACGAGGCCACCAGGGACGTCCGGGTCACCGACGTGACGGTCGACACGCCGCTCGCCCCCGCCCACGGCGTACGGCTGGCGCGCCCCGTGCCGCTCGTGGTGCCGATCCTGCGCGCGGGGCTGGGGATGCTCGACGGGATGACCCGGCTCCTGCCGACCGCCGAGGTGGGCTTCCTCGGAATGATCCGCGACGAGTCGACGCTCAAGGCCCAGACCTACGCCACGCGGCTGCCGGAGGACCTGTCCGGCCGCCAGTGCTACGTGCTCGACCCGATGCTCGCCACTGGCGGAACCCTCGCCGCGGCGATCCACTTCCTGTTCGACCGCGGCGCCCGGGACGTCACCGCGATCTGCCTGCTGGCCGCGCCCGAGGGCATCGCATACCTGGACGAGGCGTTCCGCAGCGGCGACCGGCCGATCCGGGTGGTGACGGCCGCCCTCGACGAACGGCTGAACGAGAACGGCTACATCGTGCCCGGCCTCGGCGACGCCGGCGACCGCCTTTACGGCGTCGTCTGATCGCCCTCGCCCGATTCCCCGGGGTCTGATTTCCCGAGGGGTCTGATTTCCCTTCCTCTCCTGCGGTCCGTCCCGCATCCCGCCCCTGGTTACACTGTGCGGCCAGTAGGGTACTCACTGTGATGACGACGTCACCTCGCGCTCTCGCGAGCGGCGCGCCACCAGGGAGAGCGATGATCCAGCATCCGGCCGGCGAGCACTACGAACAGCTCGAGGCCCTGCTCAGGGACGAGTTCGCGGGGGTGCATCCTCCCGCGACGGTGACCCGGTGCGTTCAGGCCGCCCACCACGGCGCCATCGAGGTCACCGGACACGCGCACCCCGCACTGGTCGAGCGCATCGCCCGCAAGCATCTGCGGGTCCTGGCGACCGCCGCGGCGGAGCGGGGCTGACCGTCGTCACGATCACGAAACCCGTTGGCGGTTAGCCGCTTTACCAAACGGGGCGTCTGGGTAATGTATTGGTCATGGGAGTGGTGACGGCGTTGCAGGCGAAGAAAGTCATCAAGTGGACGCTCATCGTGTCGGCGGGCTTCTACCTGCTCACGAGACCGACTGACGCGGCCCACACGGTCCACGGGGCCTTTACCGGAATCGTCAGCGCGGCCGACTCGATGGCGCAGTTCTTCGCCACCCTGACATGAGACTTGTGACCCACGGGGACTCGGCCCCGTCGTCGGTCAACCGTTACCTCCTCCCCCACGAACACCAAGTCATCATGGTCCGGCGCCACCCCGCCGTCCTCCTGCGCCCGGTCGCCGAGATCTTCGGTGGGCTCATCCTCGCCGGAATCCTCAGCAAGTTCCTGAGCGACAACGGTGCGAGCCAGGCCCTCGCCCTCGTCTGGTGGGCCTGGCTCCTCCTACTGGTTCGATTCGTCTGGAAGGTCGCGGAGTGGTCGGTCGACTACTTCGTCGTCACCTCCCAGCGCATGCTTCTCACCACCGGCCTCATCACGCGCAAGGTCGCGATGATGCCCCTGAGCAAGGTCACCGACATGAGCTTCCAACGCTCGCTCCTCGGCCGCATGCTCGGCTATGGCGAGTTCGTGATGGAGTCGGCCGGCCAGGATCAGGCCCTGCGTACCGTCCCCCACATCCCCTATCCGGAGACCTTGTACCTCGAGGTCTGCCAGATGATCTTCCCCAGCAAGGACGGGGACGACGACTGACCGCCGGTCCCCCGTCCGATATCTCGACACCGTGATCGAACCTTCATCGTCGTGATTCTTGACGGAGGGTTACACGATTCGGTCGCTTCGTGCCATTATGGCGACACTATTGACCCTTCCCCCGCCCTGAGAGACCAGATGCCGAGTCAGGGAACCATCGGCGACCGCGTCCGCGGATTGCGGTTGAGCAGGCGCATGTCACAGGCCCAGTTGGCCGGACCCGACCTGTCCGACAGTTACGTCTCACTCATTGAGTCCGGAAAGCGGACGCCTACACCGGTCGTCGCCCGGCTGCTCGCAGAGCGGCTCGGTTGCACCACCGAGTTCCTGCTCCACGGGATAGAACCCCGGCAGCGCATCGACACCGAGCTCGGCTTGCGACATGCCGAGCTCGAGCTGTATCACGGCGATCCCGCCGTGGCGGCCGACCGCTTCGGCGAGATCGTCAAGGCGGCGGGTGAGGACAACGCGATGCTGGCCGCACACGCGCGCCTCGGTGTGGCGCGGGCGCTGGAGGCCCAGGGTCGCGTCGGCCGGGCCGTCGAGGCGTACGAGCGGCTGCGCCGCGAGGCCTCCGCGCATCCCGAGCGCCTCGCCGACCTGCCGCTGACGGTCGCGCTGTGCCGCTGCTACCAGCGGGCCGGCGACCGGCTGCGGGCACGCGACCTCGGCGCCCACGCGCTCGGCCAGATCGACCGGCTCGGCATGATCGAGGGCCAGCTGGCCGTCGAGCTGGCGCTCGCGCTGGTGGAGGCCGAGACCGGCCTGCCGTACGTCGAGCGGGTGCTGTCGACCGCGGGCCCGGCGCGCGCGAGCGACCGCAGCGCGGAGATCCTCGCGCTGTGGCAGGCCAGCGTCACGGCGGCCGAAGGCGAGGACTCGGCGCTGGCCGTGCAGCTCGCCGAGGACGCCCTCGCGGCGGGCCGTCCGGCCCGGATCGCCGTGCGCCGCGCCCGTATCGCGATGCACTGGGCTCGCATCACCGCGGCGAATCCCGAAGGCGCCGATTTGGACCGAGCCAACGATCTCGCGAAGTCCGCGGCGGACGTCTTCGCGCGGTTCCCGGCCGAGCGGCAGGAGCACGCGCGGAGCCTCGTGGTGCTGAGTTTCGTACGGTTCCGGACCGGAGACGCGGAATCCGCAGCCGAACTCGCCGGTCAGGCACTGGATCTATTGGACAGCGCCAAGGGGACCACCGCGGCGACCGCGAACATGGTCCTGGCCGAGATCGCGTTGGCACGGTCCGAAGATCCGGCTGTCACGCTCGACCGGGCGCACGACCTGCTGGACGGCGAGGCGCCCGACCGGGAGACCGCCCGGGCCTGGCGCATGCTCGGCGACCTGTGGGGCCAGGCCGGTGCCCTCGACCGGCAGTCAGGGGCATATCGTAGAGCCCTGGAAGCGGTCGGAATCCGCGTGAACATACCGGGCTCCATGACCACGACGGTGCTCGCTCGATAGCCTCCTGGGGCTCCGGACTTGTTCTGGAGGCCTCTGGAATAATGAGGGTCTACCACTCATTCCATCATCGGATGATTGGCAACCCAAAGGAGGCTGACGTGAGCCTGCGGACGGCGCAGCGGGCGTCTCTCGTGGACCAGGTGATCGACCAGCTCAAGGAGCAGATCACCTCCGGCTCCTGGCAGATGAATGCCAAGATTCCTACCGAGACGGTGCTCGCCGAGCACCTCGGAGTCGGCAGGAACACGGTCCGTGAGGCGGTCCGCGCGCTGACCCACGCCGGGCTGCTGGAGTGTCGCCAGGGCGACGGCACGTACGTGCGGGCCACCAGCGAGCTGTCGGGTGCGATGGCCAGGCGGCTGCGCGCGGCCGAGCAGCTGGAGATCCTGGAGGTCCGGCGCGCCCTGGAGGTCGAGGCGGCCCGTCTCGCGGCGACACGGCGGACCGACGAGGACGTCGCGTCGATCGAGGCCGCGCTGGCCGCGCGCGAGAAGGCATGGTCGGACGGCGACCCCGAGGCGTTCGTCGAGGCCGACCTCGCCTTCCACGTGGCGGTCGTCGAGGCCACGCACAACAGGGTGCTGATCGACCTCTATGTCGACTTCTCCGCGGCGCTGCGGGCGAGCATCGCGGCGGCCGGCGGCTCCCTGGAGCAGAACTACATCCCCCACGACGCGATCGTGCGCGCGATCGCCGCCGGCGACGCCACCGCGGCCGAGCGGGCCGGTCACGCGTGCATGGAGCACATCCTCATCGCCCTCACCGACTCCGCCACCCTCACCTCCTGAGCCCTGCTTCTCAACCCCACCGCCCGGCGGGTCCGTGCGAACGGCACCCGCGGGGCCCATCAGGCGAGCACAGTCAGGCGAGCACAGTCAGGGAGGACGGCTCAGCCGAGCCGCAGGGACATGACGAGGTAGCGGAAGCCGGGGTCCTCGCCCTCGTCGGTGATCAGCGCGGGACGGGTCGGCGAGTCCATGTGGATGCGCGCCCGCCCGGTCTCGACCCCTGCCAGCCCGTCGAGCAGGTAGTGGGGCTGGAAGGCGATCTGGATGTCCGGCCCCTCCAGCTCGGCGTCGACGACCTCCGCGCCCCTGCCGATGTCAGCGCCCCCGGCCTGGATCAGCACCTGTCCCTGGGAGAACGACAGCCGGACCGCGGCGTTGCGCTCGGCGACCAGCACGACGCGCTTGACGGCCTCCACGAACGGTCCCACCTCCACGTCCGCGTGGATCGTCCACTGCGCGGTCAGCCGGGACCGGTAGTCGATGAACTGGTCGTCCAGCAGCCGCACGGTCGTCGTGCGTCCCTGACTCTCGAAACCCGCCACGTTGTCGCCCAGGCCGATCGCCACCTCGCCGCCGCGCAGCGATCGGGCCACCTCGACCAGCACCCGCGCCGGCACGACCACGCCGTGCCCCACGTCCTGCCGCTCGGGATGCCACAGGAACTCGGCGGCGGCGATGCGGTAGCGGTCGGTGGCGGCCATCGACATCCGCACGCCCTCGATGTCCACGCGGATGCCCGTCAGCATGGGGAGCGTGTCGTCGCGGCTCGCGGCCGCGGCCACCTGCCCGACCGCGGTGGCGAAGGCGCCCCCGCCCACGGCGCCGACCTTCGGCGGCATCTGCGGCATCGCGGGGAAGTCCTCGTCCGGCATCGTGATCAGCCCGAACTCCGTGCTGCCGCAGGTGAGCACCGCCTCCGAGCCGCTTTTGACGATCTCGACGGGCCGGGCGGGCAGGCTCCGGGTGATCTCGGCCAGGACCTTCCCGGGGATCAGCACCCGCCCCGGCTCGGCGACGTCGGCCTCGACGTCGGCGCGGGCCGAGACGTCGTAGTCGAAGGCGGACACCCGCAGGTCGTCTCCCGCCTCCAACAGCAGGCCCGCGAGAACGGGCACGGCGGGCCGGGCGGGCAGCACCCGGGCCGCCCACGCCACCGCGTCGGCCAGAACGTCGCGGTTAACCTGGAATTTCATCCCGACCTCCTGCCTGTGCCACGACTCGCTCCAAAAGTAGCGCCCGGCACCGACATTCCCGGCCGGCCCTACGTGGCCTTCCCTGCCCTACTTGCTGTTGAGGAAGGCGAGCACGGCGAGGACGCGCCGGTTGTCGTCGTCGGAGGGCGCCAGGCCGAGCTTGGTGAAGATGCTCGCCGTGTGCTTGCCCACCGCGCTGTCGCTGAGGAACAGCCGCTGCCCGATCGCGGCGTTCGACCTGCCCTCGGCCATCAGTTCCAGCACCTCGCGCTCCCGTGGGGTGAGGCGGCCGAGCGGTTCGTTGCGCGCGTTGCTCGCCAGGAGCCGGGCGATCACCTCGGGGTCCATGGCCGTCCCGCCGGCCGCGACCCGGCGTACGGCGTCCACGAACTGCTCGCCGTTGAACACCCGGTCCTTCAGCAGATAGCCCACGCCGCCGGACCCGTCGGCCAGCAACTCCCTGGCGTACAGCTGCTCGACGTGCTGGGAGAGCACGAGGACCGGCAGGCCGGGCGCCTGCCGCCGCGCGGCCAGGGCGGCCTGCAGCCCCTCGTCGGTGAAGGTCGGCGGGAGCCGCACGTCCACGACGGCCACGTCGGGACGTTCGCCGACCAGGGCGGCGAGCAGTTCCGGGCCGGACTCGACCGCCGCGACCACCTCGAAGCCGTGCGCGCGCAGGAGGGCGACCAGGCCCTCCCGCAGCAGGTGCAGGTCCTCCGCCAGCACTACCCGCACGCGCCGCCCTCCGCTTCCCTGGTCCGCACCGTCGTCGCCAGCGCGACGGCCAGCAGGCCGCCGCCGAGCAGCATCATGCCCACGATGACCGGCCACTGGAAGGGCCCGGGCACGTACAGGCCGAGGAACCAGGACTTCACCGGCGACCCCACCAACTTGAGCACCATCGCGACCAGCCCCTGTGGGAACAGCGCGATCGGCCACAGTCCCCAGCAGAGGCGGCCGAAGTAACGCCACGGGGTCATCGGCGCCGGCCGCACCCCAAACGCCCGGGGCAGTTCGATGACGGCCGTGGTCGGGCCGCCCACCGGGCTGTTCACCGCGAGGACGCCGTCGAACGCCCCGAGCCTGCGCTCGATGCCGCGCAGACCGGTGCCCTGCTCGGGGTCCGCGCCGCCGTGACCGTCGTCGGTCACCGTCACGCGCAGCGCCGGACCCTGCGTGCTCACGTCCACCCACGCCTCGGTCGCGTCACCGTGCCGGGCCGCGTTGGCCAGCAGCTCGCTGACCGCGAAGTAGGCCGCGGACTCCAGGGGGGCGGTGGCGCGCTCGGGCAGGTCGACCGTGACGTGGGTGCGCAGCGGGCTGTCCAGGGCGAGGGCGCGTACGGCGTCGCCGAGGCCGCGCTCGGCCAGCACCGGGGGATGGATGCCGCGCACCAGCCGCCGGATCTCCTGCAACGCGGTCGCCGAGGCCTCTCTCGCCTTGCCGAGCAGCGCCCGGGCGGCCTGCGGGTCGTTTTCCAGCAGTTGCTCGGCCGCGCCGATCGTCATGCCGATCGCCACCAGGCGGGCCTGGGCGCCGTCGTGCAGATCGCGCTCGATCCGGCGCAGCTCCGCCGCCTGCGAGTCGACCGCCTCGGTGCGGGCGGCGTCCAGGCGGCTGACCCGCCGGGCCAGCCTGGCCTTCTCGGTGGGGCCCAGCAGCACGGCGGCGACCTGACCGTGGAGGCGCACGGCCCACGGCGCGTACCAGCGCACGCCGATCACCGCGAGCAGGATCCAGACCGCTCCCATCACCGGGGTGCCTCCGGCCGCCCACGCGACGCCGTACGCGGTCGCGAGCAGCGGCGCGGCGACCACGAGCCCGTTCGTCAGCGGCGCGGCGAGCAGGTAGGCGAGGTCGCGCCAGGTGGCCGGGTCCTTCGTCATCCAGTTCCACCGCTGGTTGAAGGCCGGGATCGTCGGCCGCTTGTACAGCGTGCGGCCGTCGCGGTACCACCCGTCGGACTGGGGCACCGGCGGAGGCGGCGCGGGCCGGTACGGCTCGTCCACCGGTATGCCCGACCATCGGGCGGTCAGCCCGCGTTGCAGCCGGGTCACGGCCCGCGCGAGCCGTACGGCCGAGGGGAAGACGGGCACCAGGCCGACCAGGAAGGTGAGCAGCACCGCCGCGAGCATCACCAGGCCGGCGGCCAGGCCCAGCAGGGCGAGGCCGGCGAGGGCGGCGCTCCGGGCCAGGGCGGTGAACGTCGGGCGAGCTGAGGTCATGGGTCCAGTCTGGAGGGCGACACGGGGCCGGCACAGTGGCCCGATCCGCCCGATGGGGGTGGAGGAAAGTGCACCCCCATCGGGTCCGCAGCCGCATTCTCCGCGGACCGCCCGATTCCTAGCGTCTTGGCCATGGCAATCATCACCGTGGATCACCTACGCAAGGCGTACGGAGAGAAGGTGGCGGTCGAGGACGTGTCGTTCTCCGTGGAGGAGGGCGAGGTCTTCGGCATCGTGGGCCGCAACGGGGCGGGCAAGACGACGACGGTCGAGTGCGTCGCCGGGCTGCGCACCCCCACCGCGGGCACGGTCACCGTGGACGCGGACCTGAAGGAACAGGTCGGCGTGCAGCTCCAGGAGTGCTCGCTGCCCGACAAGATCCGAGTTGGAGAGGCGCTGGCGCTCTACGCCTCGTTCTACTCCCGTCCGGCCGACTGGCGGGCCCTGGCCGTGGAGGCCGGGCTCGACCTCCGCGCGCCCTTCGGCAAGCTGTCGGGCGGTCAGCGCCAGCGGCTGTCAGTCGCGCTCGCGCTGGTCGGAAGCCCGCGCGTCGCGATACTCGATGAGCTCACCACCGGCCTCGATCCGCAGGCCCGCCGCGACACGTGGGACCTGGTCTCACGGATCAGGGAACGCGGCGTGACCGTGCTGCTGGTGACCCACTTCATGGAGGAGGTGGAGCGCCTGTGCGACCGGGTCGCGGTCATCTCCCGGGGGCGTGTGCGGGCGGTGGACACCCCCGCCGGGCTGGTCGCCCGCGCCGGCGGCGAGCAGCGCCTGATCTTCCACACCGACGATCCCGTCGACGGTCTGCGGGCGCTGCCCGAGGTGGCGTCCGTCACCAGGGACGGCGGGGAAGTCACCGTCACCGGCACCGGCGACCTGCTGAGCGCCGTCGCCGCCGTGCTGCCCCCGTCGCGTACGCGTGGCCTGCGCATGGAGCGCACCACCCTCGACGACGCGTTCCTCGTTCTCACCGGCAAGGAGGAGTCATGACGAAAGCCTTCGGAAAACTCGCGGCCGTGGAGGCCCGGCTCTTCCTCCGCGAGCCGATGGCGGTGTTCTTCGCGATCGTGCTGCCGGTGGGATTGCTGCTGGGGCTCGGCACGACGATCCCCGGCTTCCGCGACGCGGATCCGTCGCTGGGCGGGCAGCGGTTCGTGGACGCGCCCTTCACGGCGATGATGGTGCTGCTGTCGGTCGTGACGCTCGGGCTCAGCGTGCTGCCGGGCAGCCTGGTGATCTACCGGGAACGCGGCGTGCTGCGGCGGCTGTCCACCACGCCGGTGCGGCCGGGCGCGCTGCTGGCGGCCCAACTGGTGATCAACGTGGTCGTGTCCGTGGTCGCCACCACGCTGACGCTGGTGCTGGGTCGCCTGGTCCTCGGGGTGCCGTTGCCCGGCTCGCCCTGGACGTTCGCCGTGGTCTTCGTCCTCGGTTCGCTCACCATGCTCGCCATCGGCCTGTTGCTGGCCGCCGTGGCGCCGAACGCCCGCGTCGTCCAGGGAGTGGGCTCGGCTCTCATGTTCCCCCTGCTGTTCCTCGCCGGGATGTGGCTGCCCCGGCCGCTCATGCCCGAAATCCTGCGCCGGATCAGCGACTTCACGCCCACAGGCGCCTTCGGGCAGGGGCTGATGGACGCCCTGGGAGGGCACGCGCCCCAGCCGCTCCACCTCGCCGTACTGGCGGGCTGGGCGCTGGCCGCCGGTCTCGCCGCGGCCCGGCTGTTCCGCTGGGAGTAGCCGATGCCGCCCGGGCGGTCCGGCGCCTACCTCAGGGGTAATCGCCGGGCCGATCGGCGACCGGATAGCGTCCAGAACGTGACCGTCGCAACGCTCTATCAGCGGCCGTTCGGGGAGCTCCTGCGCCAGTGGCGCGAGCACCGGCGGATGAGCCAGCTCGAACTGTCCAACCGCGCCGAGATCTCCACCCGGCACATCAGCTTCCTGGAGACCGGCCGGGCCACGCCGAGCCGGGACATGGTGCTCCACCTCTCCGAGCACCTCGACCTGCCCCTCCGCGAGCGCAACCACCTGCTGCTGGCCGCGGGGTACGCCCCCGTCTACACCGAGTCGCCGCTCGACTCGCCGGGGATGGCGGCGGTGTGCGAGGCGATCCGGCGGCTGCTGTCGGCCCACGACCCCTACCCGGCCGTGGTGGTGGACCGCGTCTGGAACCTCGTCGACGCCAACGAGGGCATCGCGCTGCTGGCCGAAGGCGTGGACCCCGACCTGCTGAGCAACGTGTTGCGGGCGAGCCTGCACCCTGAAGGGCTCGCTCCGCACATCCTGAACCTGGGCGAGTGGCGTGCGCACCTGCTCGGCCGGCTGCGCCGGCAGATCACGCTCACCGCCGACCCACAGCTCACCGAGCTGTACGCCGAGCTGCGCGACTACCCCTGTGACCAGCCGGAACCCGAGGTGGAGCTGCCCGGCCCCGGGGACATCCTCGTGCCGCTCCGGGTGCGGCGGGCCGGGCGGGAGCTGTCGTTCTTCAGCATCGTGGCGACCTTCGGCACCCCGCTCGACATCACGGTCTCCGAGCTGGCCATCGAGTCGTTCTATCCGGCCGATCCCGCGACGGCAGCCTTCCTGCGCGACACCTCATCGTGATCATCCGGCGTCCGTGCGGCGATCCGGTCCTGCCACAATCCCCTTTAAGCACGATCAGGGGAGGCCGGGTGCCCGCACGGGTGCTGACCAACACGTTCCACGTGGACGCCGCGCCGGAGAAGGTGTTCGAGCACCTCACGACGCCGGAGAGTTACATCGGCCTGTCACCGCTCGTGGTCGCCGTGCGGGACGTCGACCGCTCCGAGCCGGGGGTGGTGCGTTACACCTCCATCGAGCGGTTCCGCTTCGTCGGCCTGAAGTACGACAACCCCATCGCCGTCACGCTGCTGACCGAGGGACTGTCCGTACGGGGACAGGTGCGCAGCCCCGGCGGCGTTCGGATGGGCTACCGCTTCGACCTGTCCCCCGAGGCCGGCGGCACGCGGGTAGACGACCGGCTGGACCTGAGCGCACCGTGGCTCGTGATGGGATTCGCGGCGGGCCAGGCGCGGAAGGTGCAGCTCGCCAGGGCCCGCATCCTCGCCGAACGGCTGTCCGGGCGGTCTACGCGCGGTTCGTGAACGACTCCAGCGACTCGGCGTGCGTCGCGGTCGCGAGCGCCGGGTCGAGGGTGGCGAGCTCACGGGCCGGCGCGGCCTCGGCGGTGACCGGTCTCGATGAGATACGCGTCACACCGCGGTGTTCGCCGTCCTGACCGCCGCTCGCGCGCGTGAGAAGCTGGAGCTCCCACCATCCGCCCGGAGGTATCACATGCTCGTGCTGGCACACGTCAGCGACATCCACATCGACGGAAGCGAGCGGAACACCTCGCGCGCCGCCCGCGCGCTCACCTACGCACGGGCGCGGCGGCCCGACGCGATCGTGCTCACCGGCGACCTGGCGGACCACGGCGCGATGGAGGAGTACGAGACCGTCCGCGAGCTGATCGCCGGCGACGACGTGCCGCTCGTGCTGTGCCCGGGCAACCACGACGCGCGCGGCAACCTCCGCAAGGTCCTACTGGAGCAGGACGGCGACCACCCGGTCAACCAGGCGCTCAACCTCGACCACGCGACGATCGCGCTGTGCGACTCCAGCATCCCCGGCCGGCCCGAGGGCGCGCTGGACGACGACACCCTGGCCTGGCTCGACTCCGTGCTCGCCGCCACGCCCGGCGTCCCCGCCTTCGTCGGCATGCACCACCCGCCCGTCGCGCTCGGCATCCCGTACGTGGACGGCATCCGGCTCGGGCGGCCGGAGGGGCTGGCGGAGGTCCTGGGCCGTCACCCCCACGCCATCGCGGTGCTGGCCGGGCACGCCCACACGGGGGCGGCGACGACGTTCGCCGGGCTGCCGCTGCTGGTCGCGCCGGGAGTGGTCAGCACCGCGCTGCTGCCGTCCGAGACCTCGGCGCACCCCCCGGTCGACTACGACCTGCCGCCGGCCATCGCCCTGCACGTGCTCGACGACGGCCGGGTCACCACCCACTATCGCCCCGTGCCCTAGCTAGGTGCCCCCGGCGTTAGGTCGTGTCTGACAAATCATGGCCCTGCTGCGCGTGGCCCAGGCGGTTACGTGGGGTCAGGATCGTCGGCGCCGCACAAGCGCATCACCGAGGCCCGGAAATGCCGGGCCGCCGCGCGTGCGTCCAAGCGGCCGGCGCGGATGTGACGGTCGGCGGCGTGGCCGAGCGCGATCGTCGCCGTGACCAACCAGCCGGTCTCCAGATCGGTCGCGAACTCGCCGCTGTCGCGGCCGCGACGGATCAGGCTCTCCAAGCTCTCCTCGACCAGCAGGTGATGCGACTCGTCTTCCTCCTGGGTGGCATCCCCATGACCGACTGCCGCCTGCTCGGTCAGCAGTGTTCCGGCTGCGGTGAGAAAACGGCCGAGAGCTTCGGTGGCGGTACCTGCCTCGAGATCAGCGGCGTCCAGCACGGCGAACGCACGGCGGCTCAGCTCGTCACGCACGGCCGCAAGGAGCGCCTCGCGGGTCCCGAAGTGCACATACGCGGTCTGCCGCGTCACACCGGCCATGGACGCGATCTCCGCCATGCTCGCCTCCGGGTGCTGGGCGAGAACCCGGATTGCCGCCGACACCAGCGCGTCACGGTTGCGGGCGACCTCCACCCGCTGACGCCGCCGCCTTATATCTGACACGGTTGACAATCATAACGGTAACGCTAATGCTGACAACCATGTCAGAGATAACTGAGCAGGCAGCACGCCGTCTTCTGATCGACTACACCCGCGACATGGCCCTTTCCGACGAAGACCCGGAGCGGATCGTGGACCGCACCATGACCGCCGACGCGGTCTGGGTAACCGACGGCACAACGCTCACCCGCGACCAACTGGTCGGCCACGCGGCCCCGGCACGCAAGAACGTCACCTCCATCGAGATGCGAATCGACGACCTCTTCGTCAACGGCCATGAGTTCGCCGCACGCTGCTGCCTCATAACGGAGCACCGCAAGCGCGGGCACGTGGTGATCGACTGGATCCTGATCGGCGACGTCGCCGACGACGGCCGGGTGCGACGCATCCACCAGCTCGGTCGCACCGCCTAGCACTCCCTCCGTCCACGAGCGGCTCGGCCTCGGGATCAAGGCCCGAGGTGTCACGACGCCGTCCGGGTCACCGGGTCTGACCCCAGCGCGCGTCCGTACGGCTCACGCGCGGAGGATGTCGCCGGGGACCTCGTCGGGAATCCACGAGCCGTGGAATCCGGCCGGCACCCGGCGCGGCAGCCGTACGGACGCCACCTGGGCCAGGTCCGACGCGTCGAGCACGAGCAGCTCGGCGCCGTGCTCGGTGCCCGCGATCGACAGCAGCCAGCCCTCGTCCTCGGCCTTGGCGCCCGAGGCGGGGACGAACACGGCCTCGCCCGGCGAGCGTTCGCCCGTCTGGTGCGCCCGGCTCGTGCCGTTCGCGGTGTCGTACTTCACGATCGCGCCCTTGCTGACCGCGTAGATGTAACGGCTGGTCAGGCCGGTGCGCGTCTCGTTGATCGTCGGGAACTCGACATCCAGGTCGTCGAGCGGCTCGTCCTTGGCGACGCCGGTGGCGGGGTCGAGCGTCCAGCGGTGCAGGGCCGCGCCCCCGGTGTGGGCGGCCGGGTTGACCGCGCCGCCGATGGTCGGCCAGAAGCCGCAGAACGCCCCCGGAGAGTAGCGCACCGCGTCGACGACGAGGCGCCCGTGCTCGTCCTCGCTCGCGTTGCCCACATGGAAGACGTAGCAGGGGTCGATCTCGAACCACCGCACGTCGCCGGTCCCGCGGCTCATCACGCCCAGCCGCGCGCCGTACGCGTCGTCCCACCGGTAGGGCATGCCGCGGCCCACCAGGCCGAAGTCGAAGACGACCGGCAGGTCGAGCCACACCACGTGGTGCTTCGTGATCGCGAAGTCGTGGGCCATGGTGGGCCCGGGCACGTCCACCGGCCTGCTCTCCACCAGCTCGCCGGCGGCGGACAGGCGGTGGTAGGTGAGGTAGGGCTTGGCCCAGCCGTACCCGAAGAAGTGCAGCTCCCCGGTGATCGGGTCCTCCTTCGGGTGCGCGGTCATCGCCGTGGCCAGCCGCCCGCCGAAGTCACAGGGGCCGACCGTGTCGAGCTCCGGCGTCATCTCGTACGGCAGGCCGTTCTCCACGAGCGCGAGGATCTTGTCGGCGTGCCGGATCACGTGGGTGTTGGCGGGGACGGCCGCGAGGTCGACGCCGCGCTCGTGCACGTACGGCGCGCCGGCGAGGCGGGTGGTGCGGACCCAGCGGTTGCGGTACCACTCGGCCCGTCCGTCGCGCAGCCGGACGCCGTGGAGCATCCCGTGACCGACGAACCAGTGCCCGGGGTCCTCCCCGGGGCGGGGGTTGGGTCCGTTGCGGAAGTAGCGGCCGGTCAGCTCGGGCGGGAGCGTGCCCTCGATCGGCAGGTCGATCGCGTCGATCTCGTCGGGCACGGGGGCGAGGCGGCCGGTCAGATAGGAGGCGGTCATGTCGGTGATTCCCTTCAGGCGGCGTAGCGCGCGCGGACGATCTGGGGGTAGCGGATGGTGAACAGGGCCGGGAGCGCGAAGCCGCAGACCTTCACCGCGATGATCGCGGCGGTGGCGTGCGGGGCGAAGGCGAGCAGCAGGGCGAGGCCGACGGCGTTGAGGGTGAAGCCCACCGCCCACACGGCGGTGATGACGGCGTTGACGCGGTAGAACAGCGGGGTCGCGTGCACCTCGGGAGCGGTCGTCCGGCGGGCGATGCCCAGCGTGAACGGCTTGCGGATGGCCAGCGACCCCCAGGCGGTGAGCGCCAGCCAGGCCACCGAGACGGCCGGGCCGTACTCGCCGAAGGGCGCCGGCGTGACCGTGAACGCGGCGAGCGTCAGACCGGCGAAGAACACCCCCGAGCTGAGCTCGATGACCATCTCGTCCCAGCCACGCCCCGCCCTGCGGTCGACGGCGAGCAGCACGATCGAGACGAGGAGCGCGGCCGCGGCTCCGAATCTGGCCTCACCGTTCGTGCTGAGGACGGCGAAGGCGATCCAGGGGAGGAAGGTGAGGACGTAACGGAGCACGGGGGGTTCCTTAGGTTCGACGTTCCATTAGTGACAGGTCGAAAGTAGAACCTCCGCTAGCGACATGTCAACACAGGAATGTACGATCGGACCCATGAGCCTTCGTCATGCCATGCTCGGCCTTCTGTCGGCCGGGCCCGCCAGCGGCTACGACCTGCTGAAAACCTTCGAGCTTTCGCTGGAGAACGTCTGGCCCGCGACCCAGAGCCAGCTCTACGCCGAGCTCGGCCGGCTGGCCAAGGAAGGGCTGGTGCGGGTCGCGGCGGAGGGCCCGCGCGGGCGGAAGGAATACGAGATCACCGAGGAGGGCCGGGCCGAGCTGCGCCACTGGCTGGTCGAGGTGCCGCCCACCATGACCCGGCGCAGCGACATGCTGCTGCGGGTCTTCTTCCTCGACCAGGTCGGCACCGGCGCCGCCCGCGGCTACCTGGAGCGGCTCGCCGAGCGCGCCGTCCACGAGCACGACCAGCTCCTCGGCATCCGCGAGTTCGTCATCGGCCAGGGCGACGACGCGCTGCGGCTGTACGGCGACATCGCGCTGGAGTGGGGCCTGCGCCTGACCGCCGCGCAGCGCGACTGGGCCGAGTGGGCCGCCGGGCGGGTGGCGGCACTGGAACAGGAGAAGGCGCTGGAGCACGAGAAGGCCGGGCAGGCCGTGGCGGAGTGACACCTCCCCGGGGCCCGGCGGCATCTGACGACCCGAGCCGTCCGCGACCGAGTGGCGGACCCGCCTGCCCGACGTGTCTATACCGGGACCCTTGCCCACGCTCCTGACGAGCACGACAACTCGGCATACATCGGATGGCGATCCGGCCGGGTCATGCTCCTGCCATGCCGCGATCGGGGCGCGGTGCGGGGGAAGTGGGGACACGGCTCCGGGGGGCGCCGGCGGGGGCCGGTGCGGAGCCCGTGACCCGGCCGCGGCGTCCCGCAGCACGCGGGACGCCGCAAGGTGGCACGGGGATGACAGTGGCGGACGGGGACGACCCATGGATCTGCACGGCTGGGACACGGTGACCACGCTGTCGGTGGAGTCCGTGAATCGGATGCTCGCCGTCCGGCCGCGGACGCCGGCCGACGAATTCTCCTTCGGGGGAGAGAACTTCGGCACGCCGTTCAAGGGCTCCGCGCGTCTGGGGGCATGGCGCGTCCTGCCCGGCGACCCGGGAGACCTGCTGCGGCTGGCCCTGCCGATCGTCTCGGGAGACGTCGCGGGAGGGTCCGGCGCCGTGCTCGACCTCACCGGCGCCACCGCGGTGGTGGCGGTCTCCCTCCACCTCCTGCCGGGTGACGTGGGACGGCCCAGGGACCTCGTGTTCGACCTGACCAGGGCGGGCCGCCCGGGCGACGTGCCCGTGCCCGGCGTGGTCACCCCTGTGGCGCTCACCGGCCCGGAGAAGGTCCTCGACCGGCTCGGGGAGACCGGGCGGGACATCGTCGTGGGCGCCGTCGCCGAGCACCTGGTCGAGCACGCCACCGCGCTGTCGTACGCGCTCGCCCAGGTCAACCTGGTCGCACCGGGCCAGGGCGGCCGGCTGAACCCGGTCCGTTCGGCGTTCTGCTACTCGCGTAGCCTCGCGCCGGACGACCCCGGGCACATCGCGGTGCTCAGCGTCACCGACGGCCGTGACGTCTCCGGGCTGCCCAGGATCGTCGACCCGGAGCTGACCACCGGCGGCGGGGAGGTGACGTTCGCCGTGTCCCCGGAGCTGTTCCTGACCGAGATGGTCCGGCCCGGCCTGCCCGGGGTGTTCGGCGGCGACGCCTCTGTCGCGGACCTCGCCTACGATCCCGCCCTCCGGGCCGTACGCAACACGTCCGCCTTTTCCACCAGGTCCCTGCATGAAGGGGCGATCTGGTACACACCGCGCGTCACGTCGCTGACGGTCGGGGTCGTCGGGGGTGAGCTGGCCATCCGGGTCGAGGGCGACTGCGATCTCAAGGCCGGTATCTCGATGACCTACTGGGTGACGAGCCAGTCCCGCATGGTCTTCGACCCCGCCTCCGCCCGTATCTCGTTCGTCTCCGACCACGAGCCGCGCAGCGGCTATCAGGCAGACGTTCCCTTCTGGTACATCCTCGGCGGGCCGGTGGTCGAGGGCGTCACCCAGCTGATCGTCACGATCATCAGCAAGGACCTGGCCGGACGGCTCGGCTCCCAGGAGGGACCGACCGGGCTCGACCGGTGGACCAGCAGGTCGGTGCAGTGGCGCGGAGCCCGCACCGTCGCCGTCGAGCGCGCGGCGCTCGACGGCTGTTTTCTCCTCAGCGGCCGCCTGGCCTGACGGCCGGCGCGCGATCATCGAGCATCCCAGGAGATGCCATGACAATGCAGCTACCCCTCGGCTCCCTCAGCTCCCTCGACTTCGACAAGAGCAGCCTGCTCCACCTCCAGCTGACCGACGCCGAGCTCAGCAAGGCACGCGAGGAGCAGGGACAGGCCCGGCTCGCGTCGGCCGCCCCTGCCACTTCGGGGGTGACGTTCAGCACGGGCGGCTGGGACACGGTCTTCGCCGTCCGGATCAGCGACGTCAACCGCGCCATCGCGGCGAACGCGGTCTCGCCCACCACCTGGCGGGCGCGGGTCGAGGCCTCGGACTTCGGCCCCCAGATCGACGCGACCGGCACCTTCGGCACCTGGTCCGTAGCCGTCGGCGGCGGATCAGGAACGGACCTGCGCATGCACCTGCCGTTCACCGCCACGGTGACCGTGAACGGAAAGGACCACGTGGTCAAGGGCGGTGTCGCCTACGTGCTCGTCCATCTGATCTACCTGCCCGATCCCGGTACGCAGGGTCCCGGCTCCAAGGACCTCGTCGTCCGCACGACCGACCAGGGCCCGGACAGCCCCGTCGTCGAGGTGTCCTCGGTGACCTACTCCTCCCCGGCACCCGACGAGAACCTGGACCGCGCGCTCAAGGACGTCCTCGCGGTCTGGTGCAAGGACAACATCGCGGAGTTCAAGCACGTGTTCGCCACCGTCGACATCGGCAAGGTCGAGGGCGAGGGCGACTTCTCGTGGCTGACCCCCACCTACACCGGGTACGCGTACGCCGCCGGCCCCACCCCTGACGACGCGCTGCTGGGCGTGCTCTGCATGACGGACGGCCGCGACGTCGCCGGGAAGGTCGAAGGTCTCGAGTCCGGTGCGCTTCCCGAGGGCGCGCGGGCCGGCCTCAGCATCTCGGCGGAGCGCTTCCTGGAGAAGATGGTCCTTCCCGGGGTCCAATCCCACTTCCCCAATGCCTCGCCGAAGACGTTCCAGGTGACCAACCACAACACCCAGATCGAGGCCACCGATACCGTCAAGCTGGATCCGGTGCGGGTCGGGCTCGTCGACTATCACCCGGAGATGACGACCTTCCAGGTCACGGTGTCCGGAACCGAGATCGAGATCTACGCGTACGTGCACACGAACATCTCCCCAGGCATCGACGCCTACGCCGAGATCACCCACTACGCGACGCTGAAGCTGGGCACGAAGGCGGACGGCACCCAGTCCCTCACGTTCGTGGAGACGCGGGAGCCGAAGAAGAACGGCTGGTCCACCGTGGCGCCCTGGGTGGAGGGAACGGAGATCGCCGCCGACCTGATCCTCGCCGTCGTGAGCGCCGTCGTCTCCAACGTGGCGACCGCCGGCCGACGGATCGTGATCCGGGTGGTCATCGCGATCGTCGCGGCGGGGCTCATCGGGACCATCGCCGGAGTCCTGGAGAAGATCCCGGAGTGGATCGCCGGTGACGTGCCGGACGCGCTGCCCCCCATCGACCCGCTCGTGGAGAGCGCCACCCGCCCGTTCCGCTGGCCCAACGCGAAGAAGGAGTTCGCGCTCACCGCCGTCGGCCTCAACGGTGCGCTGCAACTGAGCATCAACCCCGGGTTCCCCGACGCCTGACCACCGCCGGGACGAAGCGGGCGCCCCGCCTAGCTCTTTCCGCGGGGCGCCAGGCCGTGGAGCAGGGCGTCGAGCGCGCGGTCGAAGCGCTCCTGATGGTCCTCGGGGGTGCCGAGCCCGGCGCGCAGCGCCTCGACCAGGACGGGGTGCTCCCCCGGGTCCAGGCTCTCCATCACGCCGGTTACGTCCGGCTCGTCGTGCCCAGGCGTACGTCCGGCCTCGGCGAGCGTGTGCCCGACGACGAACGTGGCCACCGCGTTGACGAGCTGGAGCCCTTCCAGCGCACCGAACCCCTCGGCCCGCAGGGCGGCCGCCATCCGCTCCACGGTCGCCAGGCCGCCGGGTGCGAGCACCGGCCGGGTGGCGACCAGAGGCAGCAGGGCGGGGTGCGCGAGCAGCTCCCGCCGGATCGCGACCGCGAAGGCGCGCAGCCACTCCCGCCATGGGCCCACCGGCTCCACCGTGACCCGCGAGACCGCCATGTCGATCAGCCCGTCCAGGACGGCGTCCTTGTTCGGCACGTAGTAGTAGAGCGTCATCGCCTCCACGCCCAGCTCGGCGCCGAGCCTGCGCATCGACAGCGCCGCGATGCCCTCCCTGTCGACCAGGGCCAGCGCGGCGGCGAGCACCTTCTCCCGCGACAGTCCCACTCTCGGCATCGGTCCTCCGCTTGACGTCTCTTACGCCGTAAGAATACCGTCCTCTTACATCGTAAGAAACGAAGGGGACGCAATCATGAGCACCACTGAGAAGACCGTCGTCCAGGAGCTGTTCGACGCCGTCAACGACCGGAGGCTGGGCGACCTGCGCCGCTATATGACCGACGACGTGATCGACCACAACAAGGTGATCCACGGGGAGCCCGACGAGCCGGGCGCGGCGTTCGACGCGATCGCCCAGCAGCTCGACGCGTTCGACCCGTTTCACCTGGAGGTCGAGGAGGTGATCGGCGAGGGCGACCGGGTGGCCGTGCGGCTGACGATGTCGGGGGTGAACTCCGGCTCTCACCCCCGGATGCCGGAGCCCACCCACCGTTCGTTCACCGTCGAGGCGATCTTCATTCTCACCCTGCGCGAGGGGAAGATCTCCGAGATGCGCGCGGTGAGCGACCGCCTGGGCCTGTTCCTCCAGCTCGGCTGGGACTGGCCCGAGGTCGACTGACCTATCGGAGCGTCAGTGAGTGGCCATGTCCACGAAGCGGCTGTAGTGGCCCTGGAAGGCCACCGTGACCGTGGCCGTGGGGCCGTTTCGGTGCTTGGCCACGATCAGGTCCGCCTCGCCCGCGCGCGGCGACTCCCGCTCGTACGCGTCCTCCCGGTGGAGCAGGATGACCATGTCGGCGTCCTGCTCGATGGAGCCTGACTCACGTAGGTCTGACACTTGTGGACGCTTGTCCGTACGCTGCTCGGGACCACGGTTGAGCTGGGAGATCGCGATGACCGGCACCTCGAGCTCCTTGGCCAGCAGCTTCAGGGCCCGGGACAGCTCCGAGACCTCCTGCTGGCGGCTCTCGGTCTTCTTGGGCGAGCTCATGAGCTGGAGATAGTCGACGATCACGAAGCGCAGGTCGTGACGCTGCTTGAGGCGGCGGCACTTGGCCCGGATCTCCATCATCGACATGTTCGGAGAGTCGTCGATGAACAGCGGCGCCTCGGCGACCTCGCCCATCCGGCGGGCCATCCGCGTCCAGTCGTCGTCGCTCATCATGCCCGAGCGCATCGTGTGCAGCGCCACCCGCGCCTCCGCCGAGAGCAGACGCATGGTGATCTCGTTGCGCGACATTTCCAGCGAGAAGACGACTGTGGTCATCCCATGCTTGATCGCCGCAGATCGGGCGAAATCCAGACCTAGGGTGCTTTTTCCGATTGCGGGGCGGGCGGCGACGACGATCATCTGGCCGGGGTGGAGGCCGTTGGTCAGGGCGTCGAGGTCCTGGAAGCCGGTCGGGACGCCGACCATCTGGCCGCCGCGGCTGCCGATGGCCTCGATCTCGTCCAGCGCCGACGGCATGATCTCCGACAGCGGGAGGTAGTCCTCGGACGTGCGGCGCTCGGTGACCTTGTAGATCTCGGCCTGCGCGCGGTCGACCAGGTCGTCGACCTCCTCGCCCTGGCCGCCGTACCCGTAGGAGACGATGCGGGTGCCGGCCTCGATGAGGCGGCGCAGGACTGCCTGCTCGCGGACGATCTTCGCGTAGTAGCCGGCGTTCGCGGCGGTGGGCACGATCGCGGTCAGCGTGTGCAGGTAGGCGCCGCCACCGACCCGGGCGACCTCGCCACGCTTTTGCAACTCGTCGAAGACGGTCACCGAGTCGGCGGGCTCGCCCCGGCCGTACAGGTCGGTGATCACCTCGAAGACGATCTGGTGGGCCGGCCGGTAGAAGTCGTCGGCCCGCAGCACCTCGATGACGTCGGCGATGGCGTCCTTGGACAGCAGCATGCCGCCCAGCACCGACTGCTCGGCCTCGATGTTGTGCGGCGGCGTCCGCTCGAACATCGAATCGGAGCCTCCCGGTCCCCCCGGGAAGTCGAGCACGCTCACCCTCACACCCCCTGCCCAGCGGTCACAGCATCCCCAACCCGGTGCGCAAGTCTCCCGAACCCCAGGGCCGGGCGGCAACTTGACCAGTGGACAACCCTGTGGACAACGTGTGCAGTCCGCTCCCCTGACATGTGAAAACCCTGGGGACGACCCTGTGGACAGCGATGTGACCACATCGGCGAAGGCCGCTCCCACCTGGGATTTCGATATCCACGGCCTGTGGAGGAAAGAAAGTCACCGGAGATTCTCGATACCGATCGAGCATGGCTCCGTAAGCCGCAAAATAGGCTTATGCCACTTACCTCCGGAACGGGACACGGCCGTGCCCACGACAGGGAGATCCTCAGACTCGCGATCCCGGCGTTCGGAGCACTGGTGGCCGAGCCGCTCTTCCTGCTCACCGACTCCGTCATCGTCGGCCACCTCCCCGATCCTGCGCTCGGCGCTCTCGGCGTGGCCAGCGCGGCCCTGTCGGCCCTCGTCGGGCTGTGCGTGTTCCTCGCGTACGCCACCACGGCCGCGGTCGCGCGGAGGCTGGGGGCGGGGGACGTCAGGCAGGCGATGCGCCAGGGGATGGACGGCCTGTGGCTGGCCGCGATCATCGGCCTGGCCGTCAGTGTGGCGTGCTGGCCTCTTGCGCCTTTTATCGTACACCTGTTCGGAGCGACGGGCCAGCTCGCCGCGCAGGCCGTCACCTATCTGCGCATCAGCCTCCTGGGCACCCCCGGCATGCTGCTGGTCCTCGCCGGCACCGGCGTCCTGCGCGGGCTGCAGGACACCCGCACGCCGCTGGCCGTGTCGGTCGCGTCGTTCGCGCTGAACGCGCTGCTCAACATCTGGTTCGTGCTCGGCCTCGGCTGGGGCATCGCCGGATCGGCCTGGGGCACGGTCGCCGCGCAGTCCCTGGCCGCCGCGGCCTACCTCGCGCTGGTCGTGCGGACCGCCCGCGCGCACGGCGCCTCGCTGCTGCCCGACCTCGCCGGGGTGCGGGCCGCCGGCACCGCAGGGTTCGCGCTGGTCGTCCGTACGGCATGCCTGCAGGCCGTGCTCCTCGTCGCCACCTCGATCGCCACGCGGATGGGCGACGACCAGATCGGCGCGCACACGATCGCCGCCCGGATCTGGACGTTCCTCGCCTTCGCCCTCGACGCCATCGCGATCGCGGGGCAGGCCATCACGGGTCGCGCGCTGGGCGCGGGCGACACCGCGGGCACCCGGGCGGCCACCGGGCGCATGGTGATGTGGGGCGTCGGGTGCGGCGTCGTGTTCTGTGCGGCCGTCCTGCTGGCGCGCCCGCTCGTGCCTGCCCTGTTCGACGCGCGGGGCGCGGTGGCCGCCGAACTGCTCGCCGTGCTGTGGCCGGTCGCGCTCCTGCAGCCGGTCGCGGGCGTCGTGTTCGTGCTCGACGGGGTGCTCATCGGGGCCGGCGACCAGCGTTATCTCGCCTGGGCGGGCCTGTGGACGACGCTGGCCTACCTGCCGTTCGCCGCCGTCGCGGGCACCCTGGTCGCCCTGTGGCTCGCGCTCGGCGTCTGGATGGCCGCCCGGCTCGTCACGCTCGCCCTCCGCGCGTACGGCACCGCCTGGATGGTCACGGGCGCCTCGGGGAGAGCCGCCTGACTCACATGCGGCGGGCCTCCAGCACGCGCTGGAGGAACGCCCGGGTGCGGGGATGCTCGGGCGCGCTGAAGATCTGCTCGGGCGGGCCGCTCTCCAGCAGCACGCCGCCCTCCAGGAAACACACGGTGTCGGCGATGTCGCGGGCGAAGCCCATCTCGTGAGTGGCCAGGATCATCGTCATCCCGGTCTCCTTGAGCTCCCGGATCACGCCGAGCACCTCGGTGACCAGCGTGGGGTCGAGCGCGGAGGTGACCTCGTCGAGCAGGAGCAGGCGGGGGTTGGTCGCGACCGCGCGGATGACGGCGACGCGCTGCTGCTGGCCGCCGGACAGCCGGTCGGGGTACTCCCCCGCCTTGTCGGCCAGCCCGAACCGGTCGAGCAGCTCCCTGGCCTGTTTCTCCGCCTCCTCCGGCCGCACGCCGTGCACCTTGCACGGCGCGAGCGTGATGTTCTCGAGCACGGTCATGTGCGGGAACAGGTTGTAGGCCTGGAACACCATGCCGATGCGGCGGCGCACGTCGTCGGCGTCGGCCCGCACGTCGGTGATCTCGGCGCCGTCCAGGTGGATCGCGCCGTCGTCGATCGTCTCCAGCAGGTTGACGCAGCGCAGCAGTGTCGACTTGCCCGAGCCGGACGCGCCGATCAGGCAGACGACCTCGTGCGGGGCGACCTCCAGGTCGATCCCGCGCAGCACGCTCAGCCCGTGATAGTGCTTCCAGACGCCCTCGACCTTGAGCAGGCTCATGCCGTGCCGCCTCCCGTACGGCGCCGGGCGGCCCGCGCGGCGAGATGGTCGGTGAACCGCGCCATCGGCACGGTCAGCGCGATGAACAGCAGCGCGGCGGCCACATAAGGCGTGTAGTTGAAGTCGTATTGAGCATGGATCGAGGCTTGCCGCAGCGCCTCCAGCGGACCGAGCACGGTGACCAGCGCGGTGTCCTTCTGCAGCGAGGTGAAATCGTTGAGCAGCGGCGGGACCACTCGCCGGACGGCCTGCGGCAGCACCACATAACGCATGGTCTGACCGTGGCTCAGGGCCAGCGACCGCGCCGCCGCCCGCTGGCTCGGGTGCACCGACTCGATCCCCGCCCGGAACACCTCGGCGACGTACGCCCCGTAGGACAGCACGAGCGCGATGATGCCGAGCGTCACCGGGTCGCTCGGCGCGCCCTGCAACTGGAGCGCGGGAATGCCGAACCCGACCAGGTAGATGAGCAGGATGGTCGGGATGCCGCGGAAGACGTCGGTGTAGAGCACGGCCAGCGCACGCAGCGGGAAGAACACCGGCGAGCGCAGGCCGCGCACCAGCGCGACGAGGAGCCCCAGCACCAGGATGAACACCTCGGCGATGAGGAAGATCTGGATGTTGAGCAGGAACCCGCGCAGCACGTCGGGCATCGCCTTGACGAACGCCTCGGGGCTGAAGAAGGTCTCCTGCACCCGCGGCCAGCCGGGCGACGTGGTGATCACGACGACCAGCGCGACCACCACGACGATCGTGGACGCGGTGGCGACGGACGTCGACCGCCGCGCCCGGCCACGCAGCTCCGCCTCCCGGCGGAGCTGCCGCTCGCTCTTCACCCAGACGGGCGATCCCGCGCCCTCCGGCATCCCCGGCGGCGCGGCGGCCTCTCCTTCGGTCACTTCAGCTCCGGGGCGCCCGCGGCGGCCGTCAGCCACTGGCTCTCGATCTGGGCCAGCTCACCGGACGACTTGACCTCGCCGAGCGCCTTGTCGACGCAGCTCACCAGCGGGCTGCCCTTCTGGAACAGCAGGCCGAACTCCTCGGGCTCGCCGCTGTTCGCGGCGAACTGGCCGACGATCTTCGAGCCCTTCACCTGGGCGGCGGTCACGTAGAAGGCCGTCGGCAGGTCGACGACGATGGCGTCGATCTGCTTGTTCTTCATCGCGTTGATCGCGTCGACCTGCTGGTTGAACACGCTCGGGTCGTGTGTGGGCTGGATGACCGACTGCACCGCCTGCAACGCGGTGGTGCCGGCCTGCACGCCGATCTTGGCGTCCTTCAGCTCGGCGAGGGTCGTGGCGGAGGCGAACTTCGTGCCGTCCAGCGCCACCACACCCTGCTTGACGGTGTAGTAGCCCTGGCTGAAGTCGACGGCCTTGGCCCGTCCCGGCGTGATGGAGATCTGGTTGACGTCGAAGTCGAACTGCTTCGGCCCGGGCGCGTACGACGAGTCGAACGGCACCACCGTCCAGGCGACCTCCTCCTTGGTGAAGCCCATCTTCTGCGCCACCGCGTAGGCGACCGCGCTCTCGAAGCCCTCGCCGTTGGAGGGATCGTCGTCCTTGAACCACGGCTCGTACGCCGGCTTGTCGGTGCCGATCGTGAGCTTGCCGGAGGTGGTGAGCTTCAGGCTCTCCTTCGCGCAGGCGTTCGCGGCGGCGGAGCCGGCCGGGCTCGCGGCGCTCGCGGTGGTGGAGGTGTCGTCCGCCGGAGCGCAGGCGGCGGCCGCCAGCACGAGGGCGCCGGACGCCAGCAGGAGTGAGGGACGGCGCATCGCAGCCTCCATCAGAGGGTCTTTCCACGAAATCCGCTAAATCGGACGGCAAGATACTAGCGTTTCGTATAACCCGCGTTTACCTGAGGGGAATCGCCTCGTCGCCGGGCGACCCGGAGAACCGCGAAGGGCCCCTCTCCGGCGGACGGAGAAGGGCCCTCGACGGAACTGCGGCGGGTGTCAGCCCGCTACCACCTCGACATCGAGGGTGGCGGCGACCTCCGGGTGCAGCCGGACGCTCACCTTGTGAGTGCCGACGCTCTTGATCGCGTTGCCGATCTCGATGCGGCGGCGGTCGAGCTGCGGACCGCCGGCGGCCTTGACAGCGTCGGCGATGTCGCCGGTCGTGACCGAGCCGAACAGCCGGCCCGAGTCGCCCGCGCGGGTCTTGAGCCGCACCTTGAGGGCGCCGAGCTGGCCGGCGACCTCCTTGGCGGAGCCCAGGTCGCGGATCTCGCGGGCGGCACGCGCCTTCTTCAGCGAGGCGATCTGCGACTCGGCGCCACGGGTCCAGCGGATGGCGAAGCCACGCGGAATGAGGTAGTTGCGGCCGTAGCCGTCCTTGACCTCGACGATGTCGCCGGGAGCGCCGAGGCCGGAGACCTCAGTGGTGAGGATGAGCTTCATTTGTCCTGAGTCTCCTTTCTCAGCGCGCGGTGCTCGTGTACGGCAGCAGGGCCATCTCACGGGCGTTCTTGATAGCGGTCGCCACGTCGCGCTGGTGCTGGGTGCAGTTGCCCGTCACCCGGCGGGCACGGATCTTGCCGCGGTCGGAGATGAACTTCCGCAGCAGCCCCGTGTCCTTGTAGTCGACGTAGGAGATCTTGTCGTGGCAGAAAAGGCAAACCTTCTTTTTAGGCTTGCGGATTGCCGGCTTCGCCATCGTGGTGCTCCTCTCAGAGCCCCGCATGTCGCGGGAATGGTCGCTCGGTTGTGTTTACGGTGGTGGGACCGGAAGGGCCCGGTGACCTAGAAGGGCGGTTCGTCGCTGAAGTCGCCGCCGAAGCCGCCGCCGCCGCCCTGCGGGCCGCCGAAGCCGCCGCCACCGCCGCCGGAGCCGTAGCCCCCCTGCGGGGCGGGCGCCGCGGTCGCCCACGGGTCGTTGGCCGGGCCGCCTCCGAAGCCGCCGCCACCGCCACCGCCCTGGCGGGAGGTCTTGTTGACCTTCGCCGTGGCGTTGCGCAGCGAGGGGCCGACCTCGTCGACCTCGACCTCGTAGACCGTGCGCTTCTCGCCTTCCTTGGTCTCGTACGACCGTTGGCGCAGCCGTCCCTGCACGATGACCCGCATGCCGCGCTGGAGGCTCTCGGCGACGTTCTCCGCCGCCTGCCGCCAGACGTTGCAGGTGAGGAACAGGCCCTCGCCGTCCTTCCACTCGTTGGTCTGCTTGTCGAGGAACCGCGGAGTGGACGCGATGCGGAACCGGGCCACGGCCTGCCCCGTCGGGGTGAAGCGCAGCTCCGGGTCGTCAACAAGATTGCCGACGATCGTGATCTGTGTGTCGCCTGCTGCCATCGGTCGCTTTCGCCTTCCTATCCCGTCAGCTGAGCCGTCAAGGGCTCAGAGTACGGCCCGGCCCCGACAAATCGCCGGGGCTTCGGGTTCTACCTGTGGAGCTCAGTGGAGCTCGGGGCGGATGACCTTGGTGCGGAGGATGCCCTCGTTCAGGTTGAGCTGACGGTCCAGCTCCTTCACGGTGGCGGGCTCGGCGGTCAGGTCGACCACGGCGTAGATGCCCTCGGACTTCTTCGCGATGTCGTAGGACAGGCGGCGACGGCCCCAAACGTCGACCTTCTCCACGGTGCCGCCGTCGTTGCGGACGACGGTGAGGAACTGGTCGAGCGACGGCTGCACGGTGCGCTCGTCGAGGGACGGGTCGAGAATGACCATCATCTCGTAGCGACGCATGTGTGATCCAACCTCCTCTGGACTCTTGCGGTCACGACGCCTTGCCGTGACAGGAGGACCCTGCGCTTCGCGCCGGGCGGCCATGCCCCCCGGCCTTTATCAGACGCAGTCGAATAAGGCTACCAGCCACTTGGCCATACCCGGCCCGGAGAGTGAAACTGGAGGTCGGAGAGGGGGTAGGCGCGATGCGACTCGCCATCGGCCGCAAGAGAAGGCACCCCGTTCACCTCACGCTGAACACGGACGGCAGGCCGCACCCGCGGGAGAACGCGATGACGATCGCGACGCTGGTGTGCGGCCTGGTGGCGTTCGTCACGGGCTTCATCGTGATGGCCCACATGATCGCGTCATGGGTGGGCGCGATCGGGTTCTGGGGCGGCCTGTACGCCCAGTTCGTCTCGTCGACCACCAGACAGCGGGCACTGATCATCGTGGGGATCGTGGGGTCGTTCGTCGGCGCCGCGCTGGGCATCGCGCACGGGGGCTTCTTCCCCCGCGGATTCACCCTGCGCAACTGAAGCCCACGCAACCGAAGCCCACGCAACCGAGGCCCGGGCGGTCGAGGCGTCGCCGATCAGCCGCCGATGTGCAGATCCACGCCGAGCAGCACGAGGAACCACAGGAAGACCGCGATCAGAGCCTGGGCGACCTGCTTGAGGAGGGTGGGGGTGATGTAGTGGTGGAGCCAGGCCACGTAGAGACCGACGAGGATGTAGATGAGAAGGATAAAGCTGCCTAAGCGATATCTCATGCTCGTCTCCTTGACGACGAAGTAGTATCGCGCGCGGGTTACGGGGGCGCGCGACACGCGACTGCCCTGGTTCGCACTTTTGAAACAGCGTGTCCTCTTGAAACGCTCTTGGAGAGCGCATAGGGTTCGCCCTCCGCGTCCGGCAGCCCCTTGACACGCACGCAACGGTGGAGGAACGGCATGGACAGCCACAGCGGCTCCCGCCTGCGGATCGGAGCGCACGTCGACCAGGACGACCCGCTGGCGCACGCGGCGGCCCGCGACGCCGACGTGGTGCAGTTCTTCCTCGGCGACCCCCAGGGCTGGAAGGGCCCGGCGACACCCGCCACCGCCGACGCCCTGCGCGCCTCGGACGTGGACGTCTACGTGCACGCGCCGTACGTCATCAACGTGGCCACCGCGAACAACCGCATCCGCATCCCGAGCCGCAAGCTGCTCGACTCGCACCTCAAGGCGGCGGCGGCCATCGGCGCCAAGGGCCTGATCGTCCACGGCGGGCACGTCAACGCCGGCGACGACCCGCAGACCGGCTTCGACAACTGGCGCAAGGTCTTCGAGCGCACCGACTGCCCGATCCCCGTGCTGATCGAGAACACGGCCGGCGGCGGCAACGCGATGGCGCGCAAGCTGGAGCGCATCGCCCGGCTGTGGGACGCGGTGACGGCGGGGGCGCCGGACCCCTCGGTCGTCGGCTTCTGCCTGGACACCTGTCACTTCCACGCGGGCGGCGAGGAGCTCGCCGGGCTCGTGGAGCGGGTGAAGGCGATCACGGGCCGCATCGACCTCGTGCACTGCAACGACTCGAGGGACGCGTTCGACTCCGGGGCCGACCGCCACGCCAACCTCGGCAGCGGGCAGATCGACCCCGAGTCGATCCTGGAGGTCTGCCGCGCGGCGGGGGCGCCGATCGTGGTCGAGACGCCGTTCGAGGGCCAGGCCGACGACATCGCGTTCCTGCGCAAGCACCTGTAGACGCTCGTCCACACCCTGTGGATAACTCTGCGGATTGAAACCCTCAGGAAGCGGGTACGGCCGCCTGCACGTCGTGCTCCTCCCTCACCCGCCTGGGCCTGCGCGTGGCACGCCACAACTGCACGTACGACGTGACGGCGGCGGCCAGGAAGACGAGGTTGCGCAGGACCAGCACGATCGTCCCCGGCAGGGCGCCCGTCCAGCTGTAGTCCTGCTCCACCCAGGGATACATGATCCCCGTCAGCAGGGCGGCCACCATGACGAGCAGGGCGGCCGGCCGCTGCGTCGGGCCCGGCCGGTCGCGCCGCACCGACAGGATGACGGCGGCGATGCCGATCACCCACACGAGGTACTGCGGTGACAGCACCCGGCTGGTGGCGACCAGGAAGAGCACGGTGGTGAGGGCGGCGTCGTAGTACGACCGCGGGCTGGGGGCCGCGCGCAGCCACCACAGGCCGACCAGCGCCAGCGCCACGGGCGTGGCGGCCAGGCTCAGCATCGTCGCGACGCCCACACCGCCGCCGACGGCCTCCATCGCGCCGTGCTGGTAAGTGGTGTAGCCGCCCCACCAGCCGAGGGCCCGGGCGAGCGCAAACGGCGTGGCGGCCAGCGACTCGATCTGCAGCCCCCGCTCCTCCTGCGCGGTCAGGAAGTCCAGCGCGTGCGGCAGGATCAGGGCGGCCGCGCCGCACCCCGCCACCGCGACGACGAGCGTGAGCCCCGACGCTGTCAGCAGTTCGCGCCACCGCCGCAGGCCGGCGAGCAGCGCGACCGGCCACACCTTCACGAGGAGCCCGACGCCGATGAGCGACCCGCGCACCGCCGGGTTGGCCGACGCCGTCAGCGCGAGCACCGCCACGAGCGTGACCATGACGTCATACCGGGAGACGAGCACCGGGCCGAGCAGGGCCGCGCCCACGGTCCACGCCCACGGGCCCGTACGGCCGCCGCCGCGGCGGGGGGCCGAGAACCGCAACAGCAGGAGCAGGATCGCGAGGTCGCACAGCACCGCCAGCAGGTAGAAGGCGACGTGGTAGCCCAGCGGCAGCAGGCGTGGGGCGAGCAGCGGCAGCGCCGCGAACGGCGGATACTGCCACTTCTCGTCACCCGCAGGGAACTCCCCCTCCGCCAGGACGTCGGACCAGTCGCGGTAGAGGGTGACGTCGTTCCTGAACGACTCGCCGTGCCCGGTCGGGACGGCCTGGGTCGCGACGAGGAGGAGGATTCCCCTGGTCGCGGCCCACACCAGCAGCAGGAGCCATGGTGGCCTCCGGCGCATCGCGTATCCCCCGTTCGTCGCGCACACTCTCACGCGACGCTACGCGATGCCTCCGCTCGGACGGCTCATGGCCGCGCCGCGACGGGCGCGAAATCCGATGTAACTTTCACGCGCTCACGCCGTCTCCGGCTGCTGCCGCGCGCCCCGCGCGAGGAGCGAACGGCGCAGCACGAGACGGTCCTCGGCGTGGTCGAACACCCCGCCCGACGGGTCGTCGGCCTCCCCCTGGCGTACGACGTCGTGCTCGGGACGCAGGATGTCGCGGACGACGAGTGCCATGAGGACGACGATGGTCAGCGCCCGGGCCCAGACCGACAGGAAGTAGGGGTCGTCGCCGATGCCCTCCCCTGCGTGGTCGGGATACTGGCTGACCAGGTAGAGCCAGATCGAGAAGAAGTACCAGCACTCGGCGACCTGCCAGGCGGCCAGCGCGCCCCACCTCGGCCTGGCCAGCACCGCGAACGGCACCAGCCACAGGACATACTGCGGCGACCACACCTTGTTGGTGATCATGAAGGCGGCCAGGGCGAGGAAGCAGAGCTGCATCAGGCGTGGCCGGCGCGGCGCGGCGAGCGCCAGCACGGCGACGCCCAGCAGCAGCACCGCCAGCGCGGCCATGGCCATGGTGTTCAGCTTCTCGGAGTCGCCGAGAAAGGCCAGGAAACCGGGCCTTTCCATGCCGAACCACTGGGTCTTCTGGAAGAAGAACCACAGCCCGCCCCAGTCGGCGCCGCGCTCGCTGCTGAACGCGTAGAACTTCTTCCAGCCCTCGAAGTTGACCATCATGATCGGCACGTTCACCAGCAGCCACGCGGCCGCGGCCGCGGCGACGGTCTTGAGGAACGGCATCCACTTCGCCGTACGCACCGTGAGCAGGAACAACGCGCCGAAGAACATCAGCGGGTAGAACTTGGTGGCCACGGCCAGCGCCAGCAGCACGCCCGCGAGCCACGGCCGGTGGCGGGCCCAGGCCAGCAGGCCGCCGAGCGCGAGGGCCCCCGCGGCCAGGTCCCAGTTGATGTACGCGCAGAGGATGACGGCCGGGCCGATCGCGTACCAGAGGGCGTCCCAGCGGCGGGCCGGGCCGGCCAGCGCCGCCGTCAGCAGCACGCCCGCGACCAGCGCGATCCCCATCAGGACCACGGTGACGTCGTAGAACACGACCCCGTCGCCGTGCGCGAGCCTGCGGGCGAACTCCATGATCCCGCCGATGCCCACCGGGTATTCGACCGGGTAGTCGACGTACGGGACCTTGCCCTCGTTGAGCTTCTCGGCCCAGAACAGCGGATAGATGTCGGTGTAGCAGAAGTTCGTGAACTGCCCGACACCGCCGTTCCAGGCTCCGCCGAACCGGCAGGGATACTTCCACAGATACGCGAGAACGGCGCCGAGCCCCGCGAGAAGCCCGAGAGGCAGGTACGGCACCGCCCGCGCGGCGACCCCGGGCAGCGGGGCGGAGTCGTTCGTGGTCCGGGTCGTCATGCTCGGTATTGCACCATTCAACGCCTCGGCTTGGCGACTCCGCGCACCGAAAGGGCCCGCGGCGGGAGTCGCCGCGGGCCCTTCAGGACACCGGATCGCGGATCAGGCGCCGCTGCCGCTCTTGCCGTTGCCGCCCCCCGACGGCATGGCGGCCGGAGCCCCGGCGGGGTCCTGGTTGATGTTCAACGGGACGTCGCCGCCCCCGGGGCCGCCGTCCTGGCCGCCCTGGCCCGGGTCGTCGCCGAAGCCCCTGCCGTTTCCGCCGCCGTTGTCGCATCCCGGGCCGCCGTCGTAGCAGCCGCCGTCGTCGGGGAAGTCGGTCGGGAAGTCGGTCGGGAACCCGCCGTTGTCCGGTTCCGGACTGGGCGACGGCGTCGGGCTCGGCACGAGGTTCTCCGGGGTGCCCAGTCCGGCCTTCGGCGGGAACTGCTCGACGGGCTTGCCGGCGAGAGCCTCCGTCATGAACGTCCGCCAGATCGTGGTGGGCGGGCCGGCGCCCTCGAAGCCCAGCGACACCTCGCTCACGTGGGTGTACGGGTTGTTGGGGCCGTACTTCTTGCTCTCCTTGCCACCGGGAGTGACCGGGCAGTTGGAGTACAGCGGCTGGACGATCTTGCCGCCCTTGGTCACGCACTGCTCGCGGTACATACCGACCGCGACCGACAACTGCGGGGTGAAGCCGACGAACCAGGCTTCCTTCTCGTTGTTGTTGGTGCCGGTCTTGCCCGCGGCCGGGCGGCCGATGCCCTTGCCCGCCGCCGTACCCGACTTGAGGACTTCCTCCATGGCCGCCACGGAGTCGGCCGCCGCCTCCGGCGTGATCACCTGCTTGACGTCGCGTCGCTCGGCGAAGACGACCTCCTTGTCCTTCCGGACCTCCTTGATCACGTGGTAATCGATGTGCTTGCCCTCGTTGGCGAAGATCGAGTACCCCGCGGCCTGCTCGACCGGGGTGACCCCCGCGCTGCCGATGGAGAACTGGTACTTGTGGTCCTCGACGTCCTTGTCGAGGCTCTCCTTGCTGAGCCCCGCCTCCTCGGCGATCTGCTTCACCGCGCTGAGCTGCCCGACCGTGCCGTTCGCCTCGTCCAGCTTGTACGCCATCGAGGCGAACGCCGTGTTGATCGAGTGTGCGGTCGCGTAGATCGCGTTGATGGAGTTCGGGACCGAGTGGCCGTTGGTGATGCCCTTCTCGAAGCCCGGAAGCTCCTTGGGCACGGTCTGGTTGCCGGGCAGGTAGCTGTTCAAGCTGTATCCGGCGTCCAGCCAGGCGGCCAGCACGTACGGCTTGAACGCGGAGGCGGCCTGCTTCCTGGACTGGAACGGCTCGTTCCAGGGGTCCTTGAGGTAGTCGTTGCCGCCGTAGAAGGCGACCACCCGCCCCGTCTTGGGGTCGACTGCGGCGAGGCCCGCGTGGAACTCCTTCGACATGCTGGAGGTGGTGGCGAGGACCGCCTTCTTGGCGGCCTGCATCAGCTTCTTGTCGAAGGTCGAGACGATCTTGTAGCCGCCGCTCCTGACCTGGTCGGCGGACAGGTGCATGCGCGACTCGAGCTCGTTCATGACCTGGGTGACCATGTAGCCCTTGAGGCCGCCGAGGTCGTTGCTGTTGCGCGCGGGGACGGTCTTGGGGAACTTGGCCGTGTTCGGCAGATTGCCGTACTTGGCGGGATCGAGCCGCGCCATGGCGTTGACGACGTCCTTGAACCGGCCCTGCAACCGCGGAGAGTCGGCGTCCAGGGCCGGCGTCTGGATGCGCGCGGCGAGATAGGCGCCCTGCTCCGGCGTGAGCTGTTCAACGTGCTTCTTGAAGTACGCCTGCGCGGCGGCCTCGATGCCCCAGGCACGGCCGAAGGGCACGGTGTTGAGGTACTGCAGCAGGATCTGATCCTTCTTCATCGACTTGTCGAGCTTGACCGCGACGAAGATCTCCTTGATCTTGCGCTTGATCGACACTTCCTGGCTGAGGCCGTCGTAGTAGTTGCGGGCCATCTGCTGGGTGATGGTCGACGCGCCCTGGAGCTGCTGACCGGTCGCGGTCATGTAGACCGACCGCACCATGCCGGAAATCGAGATGCCGCTGTCCGACCAGAAGGTGTCGTTCTCGATCGCGATGACGGCGTCCTGGACGTGCTTCGGCACCTTGTTGATGTCGGTCAGGATGACGCGCGGAGTGCCCACCTTGGCGATCAGCGTCTTGCCGTCGTTGTAGTAGATGGCGCTGCCCTGGGCCACGGCCTCCGCCTGCGTCGCCGCCGGCAGCGGGGTGTTGGCGTAGGCCACCGCGATCATGCCGAAGGTGCCGGCGGCCAGCACGGTGAAGGCCGCCACGAGGATCTTCCAGCTCGGAAGGAAGCGCTTCCAGCCCGTACGGCGCGGCTTCTCGTCGTCCTCGTCGAAGTCGCGTGGATCCCGGGGGCCGCGCCCGCCGGGACCTTCCGGGCCACCCGGGCCGCCGGGGCCTCCGGGACCGCGGCCACCCCGGCCCGGGGACCTGCGGCGGCGGCCGCCGGCCTGGATCGCCTCGGTGCTCTGCCCGTCCGCCTCCCCGCGGGCGTCGCGGCGCGAGCCGCCCGTCGGCATGCTCATCGCCTGGGTGCGCTCGTCCCCGCCGGGAACGCCGGGCCGGCCGGGACCGCCGGGACCGCCTTGACCGGCCGGGCCGCCGGAACCGGCGGCGTAGCGCGGGTCACGGCCCGCCGGCGGACGTCCGCCGCCCGCCGGTCCCCGGGACCCCTGCTGTAGTCCCTGCTGCGGTCCCTGTGCCGGTCGCTGCGACGGGCTCTGCGGCGCACTCGGGGGCGTATTCGGGGGCACCGCGTTCATCGCCGCCGTGTCCTCGAAGGCGGCCGCCTCCCTGCGGCGCTGCTCGGGTCCTCCCTGCCGGGCGGCCCGGGGCGGCTGTGGGGCACGCTCCCTGCCGGGCTGTCGCGGCGGAGCGGGCTCGCCATACTCGCCGTACTCGTCGGATTCCCGGTGCGAGCGACGGCGGCGCCCAGGGCGGGCTGATCCACCGGAGCCCGAGGCGTCCTCGGGACGGCCGGTCGGCTCCGGTCCGTAGCTGCTGTAAGTCACGCGTCCTCGTCAGGTGGTTCGGGGAATTGATCGACGTCGGCCGGCAGGCCGGCGGGCTGGCCTCCTGGAGGTGGAGGTCGCCCTACAGAGAAGGGCCCGGGGGATCGGCTGTTCCGAGGACGAACGACACCGCCAGGTGGTTCCAGGAACAACCTTGGCAGACCTCCACCACGTAGACCCGGAATTCGCGGTATTCCCGGGCCATCTCGGTGAGCTCGGCCACCCCTTTTGCCTGGCCGGCCACTCGTCCTAGTTCATCCCCATATACGTATGTGACGTTGGTCACGTTCCTTCGTTCACATATGGGGCATGTGCGACTCGTCGGCTCTCCGTGGAACCGAGCCGCGCGCAGCAGGTATGGGTGGGCGTCACACACGTCCCGCGCCCGCATGCGGCCGGAGCGGACGGACTGTACGGCCGCCCGCTTAGCGAGGCCGTAGTCCACGACCGACCGCTGTGACCACATACGGGCCAGATTACGACCCTTTGCCAAATCTTGCCCAACCGTTGACCCGTTGCCATATATGACACCCCGACGTATCCTGCGGATGTATCGAGTCGATACATCGGTCGGACACAGGAGGTGGTTCCAGTGACGGGCTCTCGTGGAGGTGTGCTGGAGCTCGCCGTCCTGGGATCGCTACACGAAACGCCCTTGCACGGATACGAGCTGCGCAAACGGCTCAACACGCTGCTCGGCATGTTCCGTGCGTTCTCCTACGGCTCGCTGTATCCCTGCCTCAGGGGTCTGCTCAACGAGGGCCTCATCGCCGAGGAGGAGCCCCCTGAGGACACGGTCCTCGGCCGCAGGTCGAAGATCGTCTACAAGATCACGGCGGAGGGTAAGGAGCGGTTGCAGGAGCTGCTCAGTCAGTCGGGCCCGTCCTCCTGGGAGGACGAAAGCTTCGGCATCCACTTCGCCTTCTTCCGCCACACGGAGGCGGAGGTGCGGCTCCGGATCCTGGAGGGCCGCCGCAGCCGCCTGGAAGAACGCCTCGACCGCGTCCGTGAGGCTCTCGCCCGGACGAGAGAGCGGCTGGACAGCTACACGCTTGAGCTCCAGCGCCACGGGCTGGAGTCGGTCGAGCGCGAGGTCCGCTGGCTGAACGAGCTGATCGACTCGGAACGGCGGAGCCGTTCGGCTCCCGGCGAGGGGGATCACCCCCCGGATCCCGCGCAAGCCGTACAGGAAGAGACCCAGAGGGCGGACACGCCCGAGGCAGATAGGTAAAGGAGCGAGTGCTATGGGTTCGGTGCGCGTAGCCATCGTCGGTGTGGGCAACTGCGCCTCATCGCTGGTGCAGGGCGTCCACTACTACAAGGACGCGGATCCGGGCACCCGTGTGCCGGGCCTCATGCACGTGCGGTTCGGCGACTACCACGTCGGTGACGTGGAGTTCGTCGCGGCATTCGACGTGGACGCCAAGAAGGTCGGCCGCGACCTGTCGGAGGCCATCGTCGCCTCGGAGAACAACACGATCAAGATCTGCGACGTGCCGCCGCTCGGCGTCACCGTGCAGCGCGGCCCGACCTTCGACGGGCTGGGCACGTACTACCGCGAGATCATCGAGGAGTCGGACGAGCAGCCGGTCGACGTCGTCCAGGCGCTGAAGGACGCCCGGGTCGACGTCCTGGTGTCCTACCTCCCGGTGGGCTCGGAGGAGGCCGACCGCTTCTACGCGCAGTGCGCGATCGACGCCAAGGTGGCCTTCGTCAACGCGCTGCCGGTCTTCATCGCCTCCGACCCCGAGTGGGCCGCGAAGTTCACCGAGGCCGGCGTCCCGATCGTGGGCGACGACATCAAGTCGCAGGTCGGCGCCACGATCACGCACCGGGTGCTGGCCAAGCTGTTCGAGGACCGCGGGGTCGAGCTGCTGCGCACCTACCAGCTCAACTTCGGCGGCAACATGGACTTCATGAACATGCTGGAGCGCACCCGCCTCCAGTCCAAGAAGATCTCCAAGACCCAGTCGGTCACGTCGCAGATCCCGCACGAGATGGCCAAGGCCGACGTCCACATCGGCCCGTCCGACCACGTGCCGTGGCTGGACGACCGCAAGTGGGCCTACGTCCGCCTCGAGGGCAGGTCGTTCGGCGACACCCCGCTCAACCTGGAGTACAAGCTCGAGGTCTGGGACTCGCCCAACTCGGCCGGCATCATCATCGACGCGGTCCGCGCGGCCAAGATCGCTCTCGACCGGGGCATCGGCGGCCCGCTGCTGTCGCCCTCGTCCTACTTCATGAAGTCGCCGCCGGAGCAGTACTCCGACGACGACGCCCGCGAGGCCGTCGCGAAGTTCATCCGCGGCGAGGTCGAGCGCTGACGTCCGCCGTCCACCGCGTGTCCCGCCCCGGTTCCGCTCGATCGGACCGGGGCGGTCCCATGTCCCGGCCCGGTATACCTCAGTGGTTCGAGGCGAGCGGGCGCGCGGCCGGCGGCAGGGCGGCGGCGTCGGCCACCGGCCAGGCCAGCGGGTCCGGCCCGAGCGCGACGAGCTGGGGCACCTGCTTCCGGGCCCAGGGCGAGATGTCCAGCTCCCCGCTCATCACCTCGGCGGCGAAGGACGTCCAGGGCTCCCACCGGACCTCGCCCACCTCCTCGGCGTTGGGCGCGGCCTCTTCGGTCACCACGGCCCGGTAGACCGGGCACAGCTCGTTCTCCACCGTGCCGTTGTCCATCACGGCCCGGTAGGAGAAGCCCGGCAGGATCAGGTCGACGGACTCGACGGCCAGGCCCAGCTCGAACCCGAGGCGGCGGATCACCGCCGACGACAGCGACTCGCCCGGCAGCGGGTGCCCGCAGCAGCTGTTGGTCCACGCGTCGGGCCAGGTCAGCTTCGAGCCCGCGCGCCGCGACAGCAGCACACGCCCCCGGTGGTCGAAGACGTAGCTGGAGAACGCCAGATGCAGTGGCGTGTCGGCGCCGTGGACGGTGGACTTGGGAGCGGTGCCGATCGAGTTGCCCTCGCCGTCGAGCAGCACGACATGTTCCTGTGAAGTCACTCTGCGAGAGTACGTGATCACCTTGACGCGAGGGAGACGTAGGGGGCTTTATCAGGGTTGATCCTGATGCTCGCACGTGATCGCCCGCGTAGGCTGTCGCCGTGTCCTACGTCTCCGATCTGCGAGTGGTCCTGCGGGGCCGAAACTTCCGGCGGCTTTTCGCCACGCGGCTCGTCTCGCAGTTCTCGGACGGGATCTTCCAGCTCGCCGTCGGCGGCTACGCGTTCTTCAGCCCGGAACGGCAGGCCAGCGCGACCGCCATCGCGGCGGGCCTCGCGGTGCTGCTCCTGCCCTACAGCGTCCTCGGCCCCTTCGTCGGGGTGTTCATCGACCGCTGGTCGAGGCGGCAGATCCTCGTCATCGCGCCGGTCGTGCGAGGGGTGCTGCTGGTGCTGGCCGCCTGCCTCGTCGCGGCGGGGGCCTCCGACGCCGTCTTCTACGCGGCGGCGCTCGGCGTCCTCGCGGTCAACCGCTTCTTCCTGTCGGCCCTCAGCGCGGCGCTGCCGCACGTCGTGCCGTCCGAGCACCTCATGATGGCCAACGCGGTCACGCCCACTTCGGGCACGGTGATGACGTTCGTCGGGGCGGGCGCCGGCGTCGTGCTCCGCATGGTCGCCGGATCGGACGACAAGGGCGTGGCCGTGCTGCTGGTCTGCTCCGGCCTCGTCTTCGGCCTGAGCGCGCTGATCGCGCGGACGATGGAGCGCTCCCTGCTCGGCCCCGCGTACGACCCGGACCGCCCGCAGGCCCGCGAGGCCGTACGGCACGTGCTCGCCGGGCTGGCGGACGGCGCGCGGCACATCGCGCACCGGCGTTCGGCCTCGGCGGCCCTCGGCGGCATCGCGACGCACCGCCTGATGTTCGGCATCTCGACGGCGGCCGTGGTGATGCTCTACCGCTACCACTTCACCACCGACGCCGACGACGCGCTGAAGGGCATCGCGCTCGTGCTGGGCGCCGTCGGCGTGGGGAGCTTCGCCGCGGTGGTGGTCACCCCGTGGGCCACCGAGCGGATCCGCATCGAGGTCTGGGTCCCGATGATGCTCGTGACCTGCGGAGTCCTGGAGTTCGCGCTGTGCGCGACGTTCCAGGAGTGGGCGTTCTTCGCCGCCGGGCTGGTGATCGGCGTCGCGGGACAGAGCGTGAAGATCTGCGCGGACACCGTCGTGCAGCGCGACGTCGAGGACGCCTATCTCGGCCGCGCCTTCTCCGTGTACGACATGCTCTTCAACGGCATGACGGTCCTCGGCGCGGTGCTGGCGGCGGCGCTGCTGCCGGCCGACGGCAAGTCCTATCTCGCGCTCGCCGTGATCGGCGTCGGCTACCTGCTCGGCGCGGTGGTCTACCGGCTGATCCTGCCCTCCGCCGTACGCAGGCCGCCGGTCCCCGCCGCCGACTGACGTCCGCCGGCTGACTCAGAGCGCCGCCGTGGCGGCGACCATGGCACCGGTGATGCGGGCGACGTCCTCGGGCGTGCAGGCGTACGGCGGCATCGTGTAGATCAGGCGGCCGAAGGGCCGCAGCCACACGCCATGCTCCATCACGATGTCCTGAATTTTCGCGACATCGACGGGCTGGTCGGTCTCGATCACTCCGATCGCACCCAGCACCCGTACGTCCCGTACGCCGGGGGCGCCCGCGGCCGGGGCGAGGCCGTCGAACAGGGCGGCCTCGATGCGCGCGACCTCCTCCCGCCAGGGCCGCTCGGCGAGCAGGTCGAGCGAGGCGCCGGCCACGGCGCAGGCGAGCGGGTTGCCCATGTAGGTCGGGCCGTGCATCAGCACGCCGATGCGGTCTGCCACCCGCGCGGTGCACAGCGTGGCGGCCAGCGTCATGTAACCGCCGGTGAGCGCCTTGCCCACGCACATGATGTCCGGCCTGATCCCGGCGTGGTCGCAGCCGAACATCTCCCCCGTACGGCCGAAGCCGGTGGCGATCTCGTCGGCGATCAGCAGGACGCCGTGCTCGTCGGCCAGGTCGCGCAGCCGCCGCAGGTAGGCCGGGTGGGAGAACCGCATGCCGCCGGCGCCCTGCACGACGGGCTCCACGATGATCGCGGCGAGCCGGTCCGCGTGGGCCTCGACGGCCGCGGTCAGCTCCGCCAGATACGCCTCGTCGGGACCGGCCTGCGTCATCGAGACCGGAGCCGGGACCGGGCGGCGGCCGTAGTCGTGCGGCGGCATCGGCGCGAAGACGTGCCGCGGGAGCATCCCGGTGAACAGGTGGTGCATGCCGTTGACCGGGTCGCAGACCGACATCGCGGCGAACGTGTCGCCGTGGTAGCCGCCCCGCACGGTCAGCAGGGTCGAGCGCCCGCTGTACTGGACCGCCATCTTGATCGCGACCTCGACCGCCACCGAGCCCGAGTCGGCGAGGAAGACGCGGTCGAGCCCGGTCATCCCGGCCAGCCGGTGCGCGAGCCGTACGGCGGGCTCGTGGGTCAGGCCGCCGAACATGACGTGCGCCATGTCGTCGATCTGGTCGCGCGCGGCCTGGTTGAGCCGCGGGTGGTTGTGGCCGTGGATGGCCGCCCACCAGGAGGCCATGCCGTCGATCAGCTCACGGCCGTCGCCGAGCGTGATCCGCACACCGCCCGCCCGGCGGACGACGTGCACGGGCACCCCCGACGGCACGGCCGTGTACGGGTGCCAGACGTGCTCCCGATCGAGCCGGAGAACCTCCCCGGCGTCCACCTACGCCAGGATCCCGTTGTCGTGAGCCCAGGCGAGCAGGGCCTGCCGCGCGGCGTCCTTGCCGATCATGCCCTGGTCCATGCGGATCTCCAGCATGTGCTTGTAGGCCCTGCCGACGACCGGTCCCGGCGGCACGCCGAGGATCTCCTGGATCTCGTTGCCGTCCAGCTCGGGCCGGATCTTGGCCAGCTCCTCCTCGTCGGCCAGCCGGGCGATGCGCTCCTCCAGCTGGTCGTAGGTGCGCGACAGGGCCTGCGCCTTGCGCTTGTTGCGGGTGGTGCAGTCGGCCCTGGTCAGCTTGTGCAGGCGTTCGAGGAGGTGTCCCCCGTCGCGGACGTAGCGGCGCACGGCGCTGTCGGTCCACTCCCCCGTCCCGTAGCCGTGGAAGCGCAGATGCAGCTCCACGAGCTTGGACACGTCCGACACCACGTCCTTGGGAAACTTGAGCTCGGTGAGCCGCTTCTTGGCCATCTGCGCCCCGACGACCTCGTGGTGGTGGAACGACACCCGGCCGCCGGGCTCGTTGCGCCGCGTCTTCGGCTTGCCGATGTCGTGCAGCAGGGCCGCCCACCGCAGCACCCGGTCGGGGCCGGCCGTCTCCAGCCCGATGGCCTGCTCGAGCACGATCAGCGTGTGCTCGTAGACGTCCTTGTGCCGGTGGTGCTCGTCGATCTCCAGCCGCAGCTTGGGCAGCTCGGGCAGGACGTGGGCGGCGAGCCCGGTCTCCACCAGCAGCGCCAGCCCGGCCCTCGGGTGCGCGCCGAGGATCAGCTTGTCGAGCTCTTCGCGGATGCGCTCGGCCGAGACGATCTCGATGCGGCCGGACATCGCGGTCATGGCCTCGACGACCTCGGGGGCCACGGTGAACCCGAGCTGGCCCGCGAACCTGGCCGCCCGCAACATCCGCAGCGGGTCGTCGTCGAACGACTGCTCGGGCCTGCCCGGCGTCCGCAGCGTCTTGGCGGCGAGGTCCGGCAGCCCGCCGTACGGGTCGACGAACTCGTGGCCGGGCAGGCGGACGGCCATGGCGTTGACCGCGAAGTCGCGCCGGGCGAGGTCGCCGTCGAGCGAGTCGCCGTACATCACCTCGGGCTTGCGCGAGGCGGGGTCGTACGACTCGCTGCGGTAGGTGGTGATCTCCAGCAGCCAGCCGCCCTTGCGCACGCCGACCGTGCCGAAGTCGATCCCGATCGTCCAGACGGCGTCCGCCCAGTCCTTGACGATCTCCAGTACCCGCTCGGGGCGGGCGTCCGTGGTCAGGTCGATGTCCTTGCTCGCGCGGCCGAGGAGGACGTCGCGGACGGAACCGCCGACCAGGGCCAGCTCGTGCCCCCGGGCCGAGAACAGCTCACCGAGCTCGTCGGCGACAGGGGCGATCCGGCGGAACAGTTCGTTCACGGCGCGCTGCTGGCTGTCGCTCAGATTTGAAACGGACAAGGCTGGGTAGGTCCTTCGGTCACGGAACAGAAACTCTCCCCCGATGGCCCAGGTGGTCGGGTGTCACCCAGGGGAGACACACCTAGCGATCACCAGGCCACGGACGGTTCGGGGGCGCTGGACGACGCAAGGAGCACACGAGATGAAAGACGCTCTCGCGATTCACCGCTGGCTCCTCGCCCACCAGATCCACCATGAGATCGTACGTCTTCCGCGCCCGTTGACATGCTCGGACGAGCTTCCCGAGGTGCTGGGGGTCACTCCCGAGACGTGCCTGTGCGTGTCGCTGTTCGAGGTGTCGGCGCGCGGGCGGACACACGAGGTGGCCGTGGTGAGCGCGGTGAACTCCTGTCCCGGGCCGGCGGCGGTGGGCGCCGTCCTGCGCGCCCACAGGGTAACCCCCGCGTCCGCCTTCACCGTGAACTCCGCGACCGATTACGCGCACGGCCTGGTCTGCCCGCTGCTGCTGCCCGACGATCTGACCGTCCTGGTGGACCAGCGCCTGATGGAGCGCATCGATCCCGACGAGGTCGTCCACACCGCGACCGGCGAGCGCCGCACCGCGTTGCGAGTGCGTGCCATCCACCTGTTCGACCTGGTGGCGGCCAAGCCCGTCGATCTGACCACCACCCACAGAAGGGGTCTCGCGAGCCTCGTGAGTCCTATGCGGACCGCGTAGCCAATAGCATTCTGGACGTGCGCCGTACCTCACCGCCGGCCGGCACATGATCCGTAAGGCCGCGCTGCTGACATTGCTGACCGCCCTGCTCGCCTCCCCCGCGGGCATGGCCGGTACGGCTGCCGCAGCGCCTCCTCCGGGTCGTGTCGCGGCCGCGGCTCCGGCAGATCCGCTCCTCGTCAGCGAGATCACGCCGGAGGTCGTGCGCGTCGCCACCGCCCCCATCACGGTCTCGGGGACCGTCTCCGGCACGGCGGGGTCATCCGTCCGGGTCGCCGTCCGTTACTCCCGGGACAGGCCGTTCGCCTCCCGCGCCGAGATGGCGGCCTACCTGTCGGAGCAGGGGTACGCCACCACCAACTGGAACACCAGGGTCCAGGCCACGGCGCTCGACCAGTCGGGAAAGCTCCCCTTCCGGTTCACCGTGACCCCCGGGGAGCTGGGCATGCCCCGGCCCGGGGTCTATCCCTTCGAGATCGAGGTGACCGACGCCGCGACCGGGCAGCGGCTCGGGATCGAGCGGACCTTCCTGACGTACGCCCCCAAGGGCGAGCAGATCCCCAAGGTCAAGCTGGCCGTGGCCCTGCCGATCGTGGACCGGCCCCACCGCGCCGACGACGCGACGTTCATGGACGACGACCTGTCCGCCTCGCTCACCTCCGGTCGCCTGGCGTCGCTGCTCCAGACGGCGCAGGACACCGGCGACGGGGTGACCTGGTTCGTGGACCCCGCCCTGCTGGACGACGTCCGCGTCCTGTCCTCCGGCACCAGGAGCGTGCGCGGCACGCGCAAGAACGCCGACCCGGCCGCGGGCCAGTGGCTGAACGGCCTGCGCAGCGCGCTGACGGACAAGACCGTCGTCGCCACGGCGTACGCCGACCCGGACGTGGCCGCGCTGGTCCACCACGGCCTCGACAAGCAGGCCGCGGCGTCCATCCAGCGCGGGGCGACGCTCGCGACCGAACTGCTCGGCCGGGAGATCCACGGCACCACCGCCTGGCCGGCCGGCGGAAAGCTCGACCGCGACGCGGTGGACGAACTGGCGATGTCGGGCGTGACGTCCGTGCTGCTGTCGGGAGACGCGCTGCCGCCGCGGGCCGCGGCGCAGAACACAGGACAGGACGCGACGCAGAACGGACAGGTCGTTCCCCCGTCCGCGCAGACCACTCCCGACGCGGCGGCCAGGCTCGACACCGTCGCGGACAACCCGCTCACCGCGCTGCTGGCCGACCCCACGCTCAGCGAGGTCCTCGGCGGGAACGTGTCCGGCCCCGGCGCCGCGATGCTCGCGCGGCAGCGGTTCCTCGCCGAGACCGCGATGATCGCCTTCGAGCAGCAGACCCAGCAGAACGGCCAGTTCGGACAGACGGGCCAGACCGGGCAGGGCACGACGGCGAAGAGGGCCTCGCGCACGGTGATCGCGGCCCCCGAGTCGCACCTGTGGACCCCCGACCCGGCGTTCGTCTCCAGCCTCCTGCAGGCCGCCTCCAGCGCCCCCTGGCTGCGCATGACCTCGCTCGACTCGATCAAGCACGGCAGGGCCGGGGTGCCGCGCGCCGACATCACGTACTCCGAGCACGACCGCCAGGCCGAACTGAGCCGCTCCTACCTCGCGACCGTACGCAAGCTGGAGCGCAAGGCCGACGCCGTGGCCACCGTCACCGAGGAGCACACGGACGTCTTCCACACGGCCATACTCCGGCTTGCCTCCGCCTCCTGGCGGAGCGACGGCAAGCGGGCGCTGTCCTTCGCCGGGCAGGTGCGGAAGGCGATCGACGAGCGCATCGACGACGTGTCCGTGCTCGACACCCCGCGCGCGGTCGCGGGAAGCAACGGCCAGGTCCCGGTCAGCGTGGCCAACAACCTGGACAAGGACATCGAGATCAAGATCCGGGTCACCTCGGGCAACAAGGCCCGGCTGGCCATCGACTGGGACACGGGCGTCTACACGACCCCCACCACCAAGATCCTCGCGGGCCGCAGCCAGCTCGTGAACGTGCCGGTGATCGTACGCAACGAGGGCGGCGACGCGAGCATCGTGGTGCAGCTGCTGACCGACGGTGATGAGAAGTACGGCAGTGCGGTCCGCGTCGTGGTGCGCGCGACGGGCTACACCGGGATCGCCCTCGTCATCGTGGGGGCGGCCGTTGTCATCATGCTGGCCGCCGTGGTGATGCGCATCCTGCGCCGCAGGTCGCGCAAGGCGTTCCCGTTCGAGGGGCCGAACGACGGGGAGGGCCCGCCCGGCGACCGGCAGGGAGCCGTCCCGGCCGAGCGCACCCAGTCGCCGTAGTCTGGGTCGCCGTAATCTGGACCACCCTGAAGTCTGGGACCACTGGAGGAAGGCGGCCACCCGATTCCGGCCGCCGTGAACCGAAGGACAACCATGAGCAGGATGCTGCGGGCCAGCGCGATCATGGCGGCCGGGACGATGGTCTCGCGGCTCACCGGCTTCGTCCGCACGGCGATGCTCGCCGCGGCCATCGGCACCGTCGCCCTCGGCGACGCCTACAACGCGGCCTACCAGATCCCCTACATCCTGCTCGACCTGCTGCTCCAGGGCGTCCTCAGCGCCGTGGTCGTGCCGGTGATCGTGCGGGCGCAGAAGCGGGACCCCGACGGAGGCCAGGCGTTCGAGCAGCGGCTGATGACGCTGGCCGTGGTGGTCCTGACGGCCGTCGCGGTGATCGGCGTGCTGCTGGCCCGGCCGATCATGGAGCTCTACACCGCCTCGAACTGGTCCGACGACAAGGTGGCGGTGGCCACCACACTGGCCAGGTTCCTGCTCCCGCAGATCGCGTTCTTCGGGATCGGATCGCTGGCCGGGGCGATCCTCAACACGCGGGACAGGTTCGCCGCACCCATGTGGGCGCCGGTGCTCAACAACATCGTGGTCATGGGAGTCCTGGCCGCCTACTACGCCGTCGGGACGTCCGACATCGCCAAGGTGAGCGAGCGCGACCTCATGCTGCTCGGGCTCGGCACCACCGCCGGCATCGTGGCCCAGGCGCTGGTCCTGATCGTCGCGCTGCACCGGGTCGGGTTCCGGTTCCGCCCGCGGTTCGGAGTGCGCAACACCGGACTCGGGGAGGCGGCCAGGACCGCCGTGTGGACGTTCGCCTTCGTCGGCATCAACCAGATCGGGTTCTGGGTCACCACCAAGCTCGCCACCGGCGCGGGCGACCGGGCGCCGGGTGCCGGCAACAGCGCGTGGGCGTACGCGTTCCAGCTCTTCCAGCTCCCGTACGGGATCATCGCGGTGTCGGTGATCACGGCGATGCTGCCCAGGATGAGCAGACTCGTCGCGGACGGGGACTTCGCCACGGCCCGCGGGGAGTTCTCCTCCGGGGTGCGGCTGGTCTCCTCCGTCATCGTCCCGGCGGGGCTGCTGCTGATGGTGCTCGGCCCGGCGGTCACCACGCTGATCTTCTCGTGGGGCCACATGACGACGGCCAACGCGATCTACATCGGCCATGTCCTGCAGGTGTTCGGCGTCGCACTCGTACCGTTCTCGATCTTCCAGCTCCTGCTGCGGATCTTCTACAGCTTCGGCGACACCCGCACCCCCGCGATCATGGCCGCGGTGAACGTGGTCATCAACGCGTCGCTCAGCCTGGTCGCCTACTTCACGCTCCCCGACCGGTACATCGTCATCGGACTGGCGTTCGCCTACCTGATCACGTACGTCGCGCTGACCGGGGTCGCGTGGGTGCTGGCGAGCCGTAAGATCGGCGGGCTCGGCGGCCGGGAGATCACCGCCGGCCTGGGCCGGATGTACGCGGCGGCGATCCCCGCCGCCGCGCTGGCGCTGGCGGTCCTGTGGCTGGCCAGGGAGGTCACCTCGATCACCCCGGTCACCTCGGCCGTGGTGCTCGTGGTGGGCGGCGGCGCCGGGCTGCTGTTGTACATGCTGGCCGCGCACCGGCTGCGGGTGCCCGAGGTCCGTTCCATCATTGGACTTGTCGCAAGCCGGGTAGGACGGTAAGAGTCCTCAAGAACAACCGGCAACTGGAAGGTAACCCGAAAGTCCGATTCGGACGTCTTCGATCGGGAAGGCGGGCACAAGCGGCACGGCACTAGCATGGTGCGCCAGGGAGTGTTGAGACACACCCAGGGAACGTCCCGCAGAACTTGCCCTACCGATGGATTTCGGCCGGGCGGGCGACCGCGAGGCGGAGGAGGACCTGCGGCGGCGGCGCCGCGCGGGCCTGTTCCGGCCCCGCGGATGCTCGTCTCCGGGGTCTCGCCGACCCGGCGGTGCTCCGCTCGGCGACCACGGCAGGCAGGAGGTCTTAGGGGCGGGATCTGGAGTTTCGGACCGGCGAGCGGAAGCGGGAAGGCGTGGGCGGAACCACCCGGCATCGGCTGATGCATGCCGACGGGCCGCGGAGCGGGGCGGCCGCATGAGCATGTCCACGGTCGAACCGGGGACCCGGCTGGCGGATCGGTTCCGCCTGGAGGACAGGGTCCACGAATCCGGCGGCGCGACCCTGTGGAAGGCTCTGGACGAGATCCTCGCCCGCCCGGTCGCGGTCCACACGTTCGCGCCCGACTTTCCCCGGGTCGAGGAGGTGGTCACCGCCGCCCGCCTGGCGAGCCGCCTGACCGACCCCCGCCTCACCCAGGTCTTCGACGCGGCCGACGAGGACGGCACGGCGTACGTCGTAAGCGAGTGGGTCAGCGGAGACTCGCTCCTCGACCTGCTGGAGAGCGGGCCCGTCGAGCCCGAGCGGGGCGCGGCCCTGGTCGCCGAGGCCGCCGAGGCCCTGGCGCACGCGCACGCGGCCGGGCTCACCCACCTGCACCTGACCCCCGGCCGCCTGGTCTGGACGAGCGGCGGCACGGTCAAGCTCCTCGGCCTCGCCGTCGACGCCGCGATCCTCGACCTGAGCAGCGAGGAGCCCGCCCGGGAGGACGCCGAGGGGCTGGGCCGCCTGCTCTACGCGGCGCTGACCGGCCACTGGCCCGGCGACTCCGACTGCGGGCTGCCCGCCGCGCCCCTGGACGACGGCAAGATCTGCACGCCCCGGCAGGTCACCGCCGGAGTCCCCGGCTACCTGGACGCCATCACCTGCCGCGCGCTGCTGCAGGAGTCGCGGCGGGGGCAGCCGCCGCTGGCCACCCCGGCCGACGTGGCCGAGGCGCTCGCCGAGGTGCCCCGCCCCGCGCCGGCGCCGGTCACCACCGCGCCGCCCGCGCTGAACCTGCGCAGCGAGGCGCCGGACGGATTCGGCATGTCCACCATGCCGCCCCGCATGCCGTCTCATCTGGCGCACCAGATGACGATGGTCCCTCCTCCTCCGCCGCCGCGCCCGCAGACCGGCGCCGCGAGCAAGGTCCTGCTGACCGTCATCGTCCTGCTCGTGATGGCGGCCGTCGGCGTGGGCGCCTGGACCGTGGGCAAGAACCTCGGCAACACCCCGAGGGGCGTGGCCCAGTCGGATTCCGCTGCGTCTCCCTCTCCCTCCCGCAAGCCGGTCACCGTCAAGCCGGTGAGCGCGACCGGGTTCGATCCCCTCGGTACCGACCGCGCGGAGAAGCCGGAGATCGCCCCGCTCGCCATCGACGGCAAGCCGTCCACCGACTGGCACACCGACAGCTACAGCACCGCCGACCTGGGACGGCTCAAGGACGGCGTCGGGCTCCTCCTCGACATGGGCAAGCCGGTCCCCGTCGCCGACGTGGTCGTTTCCCTGGGCAACGCTGGCGGCACGACCGTGCAGCTCAAGGTGGGCGACGCGGCGGAGCTGTCCTCGCTCAAGACGGTGGCGGAAAAGAAGGGCGCGTCGGGTTCGGTGACGCTCACCCCGGAAAAGGCCACTACAGGTCAGTACGTTTTGATCTGGTTCACCAGGCTTCCCCCCTACAACGGGCAGTATCGTGGCACTATCTACGACGTAACGGTGCATTCCCCCGGATCGGCATAGCAGGGACTTGTGAATTCCCCACCAGACAATCCCCCGACGGCTGAGCACGCGCGACGCGCGATGTCCGATGCCGATCTGCTGGCCCGCCACCTCGGCGGCGACCCTCACGCGTTCAGCGAGATCGTCAGGAGGCACCGCGACCGGATGTGGGCGGTCGCCCTGCGTACGCTCGGCGATCCCGACGAGGCCGCCGACGCGGTCCAGGACGCGTTCGTCTCGGCGTACCGGAAGGCGGGCAGCTTCCGCGGCGAGGCGGCGGTCACGACGTGGCTCCACCGCATCGTGGTGAACGCCTGCCTCGACCGCATGCGCCGCAAATCGGTGCGCCCGGTGGCCGACGACGAGCTCATCGAGGCCGTGGAGCGTGAGGTCCCGGCCACCGACCAGGCGGGCGAGCGCGAGGTCTCCCTGGAGGTCACGGCGGCGCTCAAGCTGCTGCCGCCCGACCAGAGGGCGGCCCTCGTGCTGGTCGACATGATGGGGTACGCGGTGGACGACGCGGCGGCGGTGCTGGGCGTCCCGCCGGGCACCGTGAAGAGCCGCTGCGCACGAGGCCGCGCCAAACTTGCCCCGATTCTTTCGCATCTGCGGAACCGATCTGACCTCACTCGCGTCTCATCCGGGAAGGGAGCAGAACTTCGTGACGGGTGACACGCACTACGACCTGGAGGTTCTCGCCGAGCTGGCGGAGGGTCTCCTAGACGACACGACGGCCCGGCGGGTCCGCGAGCATCTCGCGGTCTGCGACCCCTGCGGGGAGAGCCTCGCCGACCTGGCCGCGGTTCGCGAGGTCCTGGCGGCGATGCCGGTGCCGGCGATGCCTCTGGGCGTCGCCAGGCGCATCGACCAGGCGCTGGCCGCCGAGGCTCCGGACTGGGACCGCGTCCTACGGGACGCCCCATGGGACAGCGCTCCACAGGAGATCGCCCCGTGGGACGACGCTCCATGGGACAGCGTTCCGTGGGAGACGGTTGAGCCTTCGGTCGCGACCCCGGTGGGAACCACCGCGGAAACCGCTGTGGAGACGCACGCGGAGCCGGAGCGCGAGCCGGCGCCGGTGGCCGCGACTGCGGCTCCGCTGGGCGTCGTCGCCGACGACGGGACGATCGTGCCGGCCAGGCGCCGATCCGGAACGCGTACGGCGGGCCGTAAGGCGTCCAGGCGGCGCACGTGGGCGCTGCCGGCCGCGGTCGCCGCGGCGGCGGCCGTCGTGATCGGGAGCGGCGGTGTCGCCACCGGCCTGCTCTCGTTCGGCGACTCGCCGTCCCAGCAGGTGGTGAGCCAAGGCGATCCCGGCCAGAGCCCGGCCAAGGTCCAGACGCGGACCTACTCGACGTACGCCAGCGGCTACAACTACACCAGCCGGGAGCTGCGCGGGCCGCTGCTGGGGTACTTCGGCGTGGCGCCCGGCTCGGGCACCAACGACGACGAGGATCTCGACACCTGCGTCAAGCGGTTCTCGAACCAGCTCGACCGCACGCCGATCGGCGTCGACAAGGCCCTCTACAACGGCAACGAGGCCACGATCATGGCGTTCTGGGAGGACAAGAGCAGCAACGCCGTCCGGGTGGTCGTGGTGGACTCGGAGTGCCACAAGCTGCGGCCCGAGGTTCTGGCCTCCTGGAAGTGACCACGCGGCGCGAGCCGTACCATCAGCAGTGACGAAGCCCCCCGCGACCTCCGGGGGGCTTCGCCGTATCGCGGGACCGGTACGGGAATGACCGGGGCCTAGGATCTGTTGACGGCACTGCACATCAACCGGGAGCGAAGAAGGCGGGTCCGTTGAGCGACGTTCGTAACGTGATCATCATCGGGTCGGGGCCGGCCGGCTACACGGCCGCCGTCTACACCGCGCGCGCGGACCTCAAGCCGCTCGTCTTCGAGGGGTCGGTCACCGCCGGCGGGGCGTTGATGAACACGACCGATGTGGAGAACTTCCCCGGGTTCCCCGACGGCATCATGGGCCCGGACCTCATGGACAACTTCCGCAAGCAGGCCGAGCGGTTCGGCGCCGAACTGGTGGCCGACGACGTGGTCGAGGTCGACCTCGAGGCGAACCCGAAGGTCGTCAAGACCTACACCGACACCTACTACGCCAAGGCCGTGATCCTGGCCACCGGGTCGCGCTACCGCGAGCTCGGGCTGGAGAACGAGAAGCGGCTGTCGGGGCGGGGCGTGTCGTGGTGCGCCACCTGTGACGGGTTCTTCTTCCGCGACCAGGACATCGTGGTGGTCGGCGGCGGCGACACGGCGATGGAGGAGGCGATCTTCCTGACCCGGTTCGCGAAGACGGTGACGGTGATCCACCGCCGCGACTCGCTGCGCGCCAGCAAGATCATGCAGGACCGGGCGTTCGCGAACGAGAAGATCCGCTTCGTCTGGGACAGCGAGATCGCCGACGTGCTCGGCGAGGAGCGGATCTCCGGCGTGCGGGTGCGCAACGTCAAGACCGGCGAGGAGTCCGACCTGCCGGTGGGCGGCCTGTTCATCGCGATCGGGCACGAGCCGCGCACCGACCTGCTCAAGGGCCAGGTCGACCTGGACGACCAGGGGTACATCGAGGTCGATGCGCCGTCGACGCGGACGAACATCGACGGGGTGTTCGCGGCCGGGGACGTCGTCGACCACACCTATCGTCAGGCGATCACGGCCGCCGGGACCGGATGTGCGGCGGCGCTGGACGCCGAGCGCTGGCTGACGCTGAACGCCTGAGTCCCGACATCGGGAATGCGGGGACTGTCCCCGCGGTTGTCTGCACCGCCACACCACTCATGCAAGGGGAGAGATACCGTGGGCGCGATCAAGAGCGTGACGGACGCGAGCTTCGAGGCCGAGGTCCTCAAGAGCGACAAGCCGGTTCTGGTCGACTTCTGGGCCGAGTGGTGCGGTCCGTGCCGTCAGGTCGGGCCGATCCTCGAGGAGATCGCCGCCGAGAACGCCGACAAGCTGACCATCGTCAAGCTGAACATCGACGAGAACCCGGTCACTCCGCGGGACTACGGTGTGCTCCAGATTCCGACGATGAACGTCTACAAGGGTGGCGAGGTCGTCAAGCAGATCATCGGCGCCAAGCCGAAGGCCATGCTGCTGCGCGAGCTCGACGGCGTCATCTGACGCGGTTTTCCGCCGGCACCATCCGAAGAGCCCCCCGTGCGTGCGGCGCGGGGGGCTCCCGCGTTCTCCGGTGCCGTGTGGGACGGCTGGAAGCCCCCTCAGACGGGCCGCAGGGCCCGCTCGGGGGACATCGACCCCAGCAGGCGCTCCAGCGCCACCTCGACGTCCTCACGCCACGACACGGCCGTCTTGAGCTCCAGCCGGAGCCGGGGGAAGCGCAGATGCGGGCGCACGGTCTTGAACCCGACCGACAGCAGATAGTCGGCGGGCAGCACGCAGCCGCCCGGCTGCTCCCACTTCAGGTCGCCGAACGCCTCGATCGCCCGTACGCCGCGGCGGGTCAGGTCCTTGGCGACGCCCTGCACGAGCATCCGGCCCAGCCCTCCGCCGGTGAACTCCGGCACGATGTGCGCGGTCATCAGCAGCACGGCGTCCGAGCTGACCGGGGAGGTCGGGAACGCCACCGAGCGCGGGACGTACAACGGCGGGGCGTAGAGCACGAACCCGGCCGCCACGCCGTCGACGTAGGCGATCTTCCCGCAGCTCCCCCATTCGAGGAGGGTCGCGGAGATCCACGCCTCCTTCTCCAGGGCCGGGTCGCCCGCCTCCACGGCGCGCTCGCCGCTGACGGGGTCAAGCTCCCAGAACACGCACCGCCGGCACCGCCGCGGCAGGTCATCGAGATTGTCGAGGGTGACATTGACCAGCCGACGCGACACGTGATGCCCCAATCCCCGTCAGGAGTCCTGCCAGAAAAGCGCGCGAATACGGCGTCTCCAGCTCGCATCGTAACTCAGCGGAAGGGCGGGAGCGGGAGCGCCACAACGACCGCCGGCGACCATTAAAGGGGTTGGCCGGACCGAAACCAGTGGTGCGGGAATGCAAGAAAAGGGGCCCTTGATGGTCAATACCCTGTTGTGATCGGAGTGGCGCGTTACCGTACTCTGGATTTCTCGGCTACGTGATCGGAGGTGGACCGTGGCACAAGAGCTAGATCACGGTCGGACGCACGCGACCCATGGGTCGCGAATTGACGCCTACGTCGACAGGTACGCCGCCCGCGCTGCCGGGATGGTCGCCTCCGAGATCCGAGCTCTCTTCGCCGTCGCGTCGAGGCCCGAGGTGGTCTCGCTCGCCGGCGGCATGCCGTACGTCAACGCGCTCCCCCTCGACCTCGTCAGCGAGCTCGTCGCCGACCTGGTCACCTCGCGCGGCTCCGTCGCCCTGCAGTACGGCTCCGGGCAGGGCGACCCCGCCCTGCGCGAGCAGATCTGCGAGGTCATGCGCATGGAGGGCATCGAGGCGAACGCCGACGACGTGGTCGTCACGGTGGGCTCGCAGCAGGCGCTCGACCTGATCACCCGGATCTTCATCGACCCCGGCGACGTCGTGCTCGCCGAGGGACCCTCGTACGTCGGGGCGCTCGGAACGTTCAGCGCCTACCAGGCCAAGGTCGTGCACGTCGCAATGGACGACCAGGGCCTCATCCCCGAGGCGCTCGCGCAGACCATCTACGCGCTCCAGGCGGCCGGCAACCGGATCAAGTTCCTCTACACGATCCCCAACTTCCAGAACCCCGCCGGCGTGACGATGAACGAGGTGCGCCGCCGCCAGGTGCTGGAGATCTGCCGCCGCGCCGGCGTCCTCGTGGTGGAGGACAACCCGTACGGCCTGCTCGGGTTCGACGGGGAACCGATGCGGGCCCTGCGGGCCGACGACTCCGAGGGCGTCGTCTACCTCGGCTCGTTCTCCAAGACCCTCGCCCCCGGCTTCCGCGTCGGCTGGGCCCTCGCTCCACATGCCGTACGCGACAAGCTGGTCCTGGCGATGGAGTCGGCGGTGCTGTCGCACTCGTCCTTCACCCAGCTCGCCGTCGGCCAGTACCTCGCCACCCAGCCGTGGCGCGAGCAGATCAAGTCGTTCCGTGAGCTGTACCGCGAGCGGCGTGACGCGCTCCTGGGCGCGCTCGATGTGCTCATGCCGCCCGGCTGCACGTGGACCCGCCCCGCAGGCGGGTTCTTCGTCTGGATGACCCTTCCCGAGGGGCTCAACTCCAAGGCGATCCTCCCCCGTGCGGTCGCCGAGCGGGTCGCGTTCGTGCCGGGCACCGGCTTCTACTCCGACGGCGGCGGCGCGCGGAACATGCGTCTGTCGTTCTGCTACCCGGAGCCGGACCGCATCAAGGAGGGCGTGCGCCGCCTGGCCGGTGTGATCGAGCAGGAGCTCAGGCTGCGGGACACGTTCGGCACGGGATCCACGCCGGGGCGCGCCGGCGTCGACACTCCCGGCCCGGATCTCGCCTAGACACGGTACGGCCGCTGCCCCAGCGACGGAGGAGCCGCCCATGGCACCGCTCATGGGCGGCTCCGGCACAAGTACGACCTTGTCTGAGACACGACGCGGCGGCGCGGCGGCGCGGGCGGGGCACTAGCCTGTTCAGGCTGGCCGTACTGACTTCTCGAGGCGAGAAAGGCCCTCTTCGTGAGCGAGCGAACGATGACCCAAGGATCGCCCCCTGCGCGTCCGTGGAGGGGGACGCGACCCGGGCCAGGCGAGACAGATCACCACTGGACCGCAGCCGGCGCCGTGGTGGAGCACATCGGCGGTGAGGCGCCATGAGCGATCTGGGCCACGTGCTCATCCTCGCGGGAGGGCTCTCCTACGAGCGTGAGGTCTCCATCCGCTCGGGACGCCGCGTCGCGGAGGTGCTGCGGGCGGCCGGTGTGGACGTGGAGACGCGCGACGCCGACGCCACCCTCGTGCCCGCCGTGCTGGCGGACCCGCCGGACGCGGTCTTCGTCACCCTGCACGGCGGCGCCGGAGAGGACGGCGCCATCCGCTCGGTGCTTGAACTTCTCGACGTGCCCTACGTCGGGGCGACGCCGGACGCCTGCCGGGTCGCCTTCGACAAGCCCACGGCGAAGGCGGTCGTCCGCTCCTGGGGACTGAACACGCCCGACTCGGTGGCGCTGCCCAAGGAGACGTTCCACGATCTCGGTGCCACGGCCGTGCTCGCCCGCATCATCGATCGGCTCGGCCTGCCGCTCTTCGTCAAGCCCTCACGCGGCGGCTCCGCGCTGGGCGCCTCCATGGTGCGCACAGCGGAGGAGTTGCCCGCCGCGATGGTCGGTTGCTTCGCCTACGGCGACACCGCGCTCATCGAGCGGTACGTCCAGGGCGTCGAGGTCGCGGTCTCCGTGGTGGATCTCGGCGACGGGCCGGTCGCCCTGCCACCGGTGGAGATCGTGCCCGACCGAGGCGTGTACGACTACGCGGCCCGCTACACGGCCGGGCAGACGGAGTTCTTCGCACCGGCCCGGCTCTCCCCGGAGGCCACCGAGGCGTGTGCGGGCATGGCGGTCGCCGCCCACACCGCGCTCGGCCTGCGAGACATCTCCCGTACCGACCTCATCGTCGACGCCGACGGCAAGCCGTACTTCCTCGAAGTGAACGTGGCACCCGGCATGACGGAGACCTCTCTGCTGCCCATGGCGGCGGAGGCGGCAGGCCGCGATCTCGGCACGCTGTGCAAGGGACTCCTGGAGCTCGCCGCAATCCGAGGCTGATCCCACCCCGGTTTCACGTGAAACAGCCGCTCCAAGCTCGCCTGGAGGGGCTGTTTCACGCCCCGAGACCGATGCTTCCAGGGGTTCCGGGGGCCGAGCGGGGTGTCACGAACCTTAGCCGGTACGGTCACTGCGCCGGAAGGAACCTCCGGTCCTCGCGAAGCCCGCTCCGCTGGGCCTTCGCTGCGGTCCTCGCTCCCTTCCGCTCCGCTCCCTCGATCCCGGCGATCGTTGGTACGCAGCGCACCAGGGGCACCTGACGACTGGCACGCCCCCGCTTCTGTAGCCGCTGTGGCGGGGCTCCCTCAGTGCGCCGGCGCGTCCGCGTGGCTTTTCCAGAGAGGCGGGAGATGACGGAGGCGGGGTCCGATCACCGTGGCTCCGCCCGTGGCGGCTCACCCCTAGAACCAGCAGACACAGAACCAGCAGACCCCCACCCGGCCGGGCCGCCGGCCCCCTCCCCGGCAACTGCGTGAGTGCCGGGCGCCTGCGACCTCCGGCTGGCGGAACCGACGAACGCGTAGGCCGGGGTATCGACCTGGTCGCATCCGACCCCTCCAAGCGGCCGGTGGCGTTCATGCAGCTGCCGTCGAGCGAATCGAATGCGAACTAGACCGCAGCGGGATGCCAAATCGGCCCCAGCACCCCAACGAGGAGAGGAGGCCGTGGGTGCGATGTTTCACGTGAAACCTGCGGCCGATCGCGGGTGCCACCACGGTCTCTGCGGTTACTCCGCCGTGATGCCCCTGCTTCGCATCGCGTGGGCGGCATCCGGCGCCATCGTGTCGATGATGCGCTCCAGGTCGTCGATCGTGGAGAACTCGACCACGATGCGCCCCTTCCGGCTGCCGAGATCGACCTTCACCTTCGTCTCGAAGTGGTCCGAGAGCCGATCCGCCAGGTCGCGCAGCGCCGGGGCTGTCGGCTTCTTCGCCCGGGGCTTGCGCGGAGCCGGCCCCGCGGTCGCCTCGCCCAGAGCCACGATCTCCTCTACGGTCCGGACCGACAGCCCTTCGGCCACGATCCGCGTCGCCAGCCGCTCCTGGGCGGCGGGGTCGTTCAGCGCCAGCAGCGCCCGCGCGTGCCCGGCGCTGATGACCCCGGCCGCCACCCGGCGCTGCACCTCGGGAGGAAGGTTCAGCAATCGCAGGGTGTTGCTGATGTGCGAGCGCGACCGTCCGACCTTCCTGGCGAGCACCTCGTGGGTGGCCCCGAAGTCGTCCAGAAGCTGCTGGTAGGCCGCCGCCTCTTCCAGCGCGTTCAGCTGCTCGCGCTGGAGGTTCTCGATGAGCGCCTCACGGAGCATCTCGTCGTCCTGGGTGCTCCGGACGATCGCGGGGATGCGGTCCAGACCGGCGATCTGCGAGGCGCGCCACCTCCGCTCCCCCATGATGAGCTCGAAGCGGTCGTCCTCCACGGCGCGGACGACGACCGGCTGCAGCAGGCCGACCTCCTTGATGGACGCCGCGAGCTCGTCGAGCCGGTCCTCGTCGAACACCTCCCGCGGCTGCCGTGGGTTCCGGGAGATGGAGTCGACCTCGATCTCCTGGAAGTAGGCGCCCTCCACCGGACGCAGGCCCACCCCGTTCGTCCCCGACGCGGCCGACGGCGGACCGGCCGGAGCGCTCGCCACGGACGCCGGATCGACGATCGGTCCCGTGGGGATCAGAGCCCCAAGACCCTTGCCCAGTCCCCGACGCTGCTGGCTCACCGCTGCTCCTTCATACCCGCACAGAAGGCGGGTGCCCAGCGACTCGGGGTCACTGGGCACCGGCACGCACACACCAGGAGAGAGTACCGCTGCGAAGCCCTGCCATGAGTCTCTGCGCATCCAGCCGTGCACAATCCCACCGCCAGACCCCCGGCGCGTGGCCGTGCGTAAGGAGCGGAGCGGGCGGGAGCGAGGACCGCAGCGAAGGCCCAGCGGAGCGGGCTTCGCGAGGACCGGAGCTTCTGCCCAGCGCAGTGACGTCCCCAATAGCCGTGAAGACCAACGGGCCCCAGCCGAACGTCCCAGGCCATGGCGTCCCTGAAGGTGTGACGCCCCGGCGCCATCACCTGCGCCGGGTGCCAGTGACGCCTTCCGGCACGTCCTCGTCCGGACGCCGTCTCTCGCGCCGTCCGCACGGCGCACGGCGGCACGGCGCACGGCGGCACGGCGCACGGCGGCACGGCGCACGGCGGCACGGCGGCACGGCGGCACGGCGCAGTCGGGAGCGCCGCCCCGCTGTGTCAGGCGCCGGCGAGGGCCGCCGCCCGATAGGCGATCTCGCGAGCAGCGCCCATGTAGGCCAGTGCCCCGCTCGAGCCCGGGTCGTACGTCATGACCGACTGGCCGTAGCTGGGCGCCTCGGAGACGCGGACGCTCCGGGGGATGACGGCGTCGAGCACGGTGTCGCCGAAGTGGGAGCGCACCTCTTCGGCCACCTGGGAGGCGAGGCGGGTCCGACCGTCGTACATCGTGAGCAGGATGGTCGAGACCGCCAGCGTCTGGTTGAGGTGCGCGCGGACCAGTTCCACATTCTGCATGAGCTGGGTGAGCCCCTCCAGGGCGTAGTACTCGCACTGGATGGGAATCAGCACCTCCTGGGCCGCCGCCATGGCGTTCACGGTCAGCAGGCCCAGCGACGGCGGGCAGTCGATGAGGATGTAGTCGAACTCCATCGCGTCGAACGAGGCGAGCGCCCGCCGCAGACGGGTCTCCCGGCCGACCATCGGAACCAGCTCGATCTCCGCTCCCGCGAGGTCGAGCGTGGCCGGAGCGCAGTACAGATTGGGCATGTCGGGGACCGGATTCACGATCTGCGACAGCGGCATGTCGTCCACGAGGACCTGGTACACCGACGGCATCCCCGACCGGTGTTCCGTCGCCAACGCCGTGGACGCGTTGCCCTGCGGGTCGAGATCGACCACGAGAACGCGCTGATCGTGCATGGACAGCGCGGCCGCGAGGTTGACGGCCGTGGTGGTCTTCCCCACGCCGCCCTTCTGGTTGGCCACCGTCATCACGCGACACCGGGTAGGCCGGGGCCAGGCCCCCTCGTCGCGCGTCGAGTAACCGACGGAAGGCGCAGCCGCCTGCGGGGGCGTGGCGGCTGTTTCACGTGAAACCACAGAACTCAGTGCCTCTCGTACCAGCGGCGAATCGCCAGGGTTAAGGGGGGTCTGGGACACGGTCGTCGTCCTTTCGACCGGCGAGACAGGGGGACGAGGCCAGCCCACCCCGGAGGACCGGCCTGCTGTCGCGATCTCCCAGCGTAGGGGGAGCCGAGTCTCCGGCCAACCCAGACCCGCTGTCACACCGCCTGATCCGGCATCCGCCACCGGCTCACCTCTTTCGTCGCCTCCGCGTGTCCGTTCGCGGAGACCGTCCGGCGACGACGCGAACGAGGGTCGCGGGCGGCTCGACCTTACCGCGACCCACCGTGACCAGCTCGACGTGCCTCACGCCATACGACTCCAACTGGGGGCGAGCCGCGTCCAGTTCCTCCTGTGCCCGCTCCCCCTTCATCGCGAGCAACTCCCCGCCCTCGTGCAGCAGCGGCATCGACCACGACAGCAGCCGGTCGAGCGGCGCGACCGCCCGCGCCGTCGCCACGTCGAAGACACGCTTGTGGGCGAGTTCCTCGGCCCGCCCGCGCAGCACCTCCACGTTGTCGAGCTTGAGCGTCTCGACGCACTCGGACAGGAACACGGTGCGGCGCAGCAGCGGCTCCAGCAGGGTCACCGTCACATCGGGGCGGACGATCGCGAGCACGAGGCCGGGCAGGCCGGCGCCCGAGCCGATGTCGATCAGAGTCGAATCCGGCGGGACCGCCTCCTCCACGACCGCGCAGTTCAGCAGGTGCCGGTCCCAGATGCGGGGCACCTCGCGCGGCCCCAGCAGTCCCCGCACCACGCCCGGCCCGGCGAGCAACTCGGCGAACACCCGGGCCCGCTCCAACGCCTCACCGGTGAAAATCTCCCGGGCCACCGGGGGCGCCTCGGGCAGCTCGTTGCTCTCCGTCATCACTCACTCATCCAGGAACGCTCTCGGCCAAGGGTAACCGTCCTTTCCCCTCGGCGACGGCGAGCCGTACATCCGGCGGCCGCCGACCGTGCGATGCCGGCCGAAGGGGCAGGGCGAGGAAGGGACGTACAGGACGGAAAAGCCGCCGGTCCCGGATGTGGGACCGGCGGCTTCCCCGCGTCGGAACTGTGAAAAGCGGTCAGGCGGGCAGGACCACCACGAAGCGGCGGGGTTCCTCACCCTCGGACTCGCTGCGCAGGCCCGCAGCGGCGACCGCGTCGTGAACGATCTTGCGCTCGAACGGCGTCATCGGCTTGAGCGGCTTCGGCTCGCCGGTGCGCTTGACGTCGTCGGCCGCCGCGGCGCCCACCTTGGTGAGCTCGGCCCGGCGGCGCTCCCGATAGCCGCCCACGTCGAGCATGAGTCGCGAACGCTCCCCCGTCTGGCGATGCACGGCCAGGCGCGTCAGCTCCTGCAGCGCCTCCAGCACCTCCCCGCCGGGGCCCACGAGCTCGTCGCCCTTGACGCCCACGATCGAGACCACCGCACGGTCCCCCTCGACGTCCATGTCGATGTCGCCGTCGAGGTCGGCGATGTCGAGCAGGCCCTCCAGGTAGTCCGCCGCGATCTCGCCCTCCTGTTCCAGGGCTTCGACGTCGGGAGCAGGCTTGAGGGTCTCCTCAGCTTCGGTCACGTCCGGACTCTCCTTCTCCTACGACTTCTTGCTGCCGGTGCGCTTGCTGCGAGGCTGGCGCGCCGGCTGCTGACGGACGATCTTGGGGGCGGGTTCGGGCTCAGGCTGCGCCGCCGCCTTGGGCTTTCCCACCAGCTTGGTGAAGATGCCGTTCGTCGGCTCGGGAGTGGTGACGTTGCCCTTCTCGTCCACGACCGGCATCGGGTGACGGCTGTAGAACCAGTGCTGCTGGCCGAGCGTCCACAGGTTGGTGGTCACCCAGTAGAGGATCAGACCGAGCTGGAAGTTCAGGCTGAAGACGGCGAACAGCGGCGAGATGTACATGAGGAGCTTCTGCTGCTGCGCCATGGGGTTGTCCGGCATCTGCGCCATCGAGCGCTTCACGCTCTGCCGGACGGTGAGGAACGTGGTGCACGAGCTGACGGCCACGAAGCAGGCGAGCACGATCTTCGTCATCAGCGGCTGGGCGCCGAGACTCTGGATGACCTCGGAGCTGTCGAAGAACTTCGCCGCCAGCGGCGCGCCGATGACGTGCGCGGCGCGCGCGCTGTCCACGAGCGCCTTGTCCATTCCGAACGCGACCCGGTCCTCGGCGATGGCCCGCAGCACGGTGAACATCGAGATGAAGATCGGGAACTGCGCGACGATCGGGAGGCAGCCCCCGAGTGGGTTGGCGCCGCCCTCCTGGTACAGCCGCATGACCTCCTGGTTCATGCGCTGCTTGTCGTTCTTGTACTTCTTGCGCAGCTCCTGGACCTTGGGCGCCAGCTCCTGCATCTTGCGCGACGAGCGCATCTGCTTCATGAAGAGCGGGAAGATCAGCAGACGCATCAGCACGGTCAGCGTGATGATGGTCAGCGCCCAGTTGAGACCGCTGCTGGAGGGGATGAAAGTGCTGTACCCGGCGTGGATCCAGGTGATCACCTGTGCCACGGCCGTGTACAGCCAGTTCAGGAATGGCAGCTCCACCGAGCTAGCTCCCTTGCGTTTCGTCGTGAGACCGGACTCGGCGTGGGGGCACCGGGTCGAAACCTCCGGGGTGGAACGGGTGACACCGTCCGATACGCCTGACGGTCAGCCATACCCCGCGCGCCGCTCCATGAACGGCGACGGCTTCCAGACCATAGGCACTGCAGGACGGCTCGAACCGGCACCTCGGCCCCAGCATCGGGCTGATGAAGGCGCGGTAGAACCGGATGATCGCGAGCAGCACGCGGGCGACCGGCCCGGTCGCGGGCCGATCGGCCTCCCCGGGCACCACGGCCGGGGTCGGTTGCTGCGCTGTCATGACCGTCCATCCGTCGGGGTCCGGGAATCGGACCCGCGCCGCCGGAGTAAACGACTCAGCGCGACGTCGAGTTCGGCGGCCAGGTGCTCGCTGCGCGCGGACGCGGCCGGTGGATTGGCGCGTACCACCAGAAGGCTACCTCTCGGCAGCAGTGGCAGGCGGCTCCGCACGAGGTGTCTCAACCTGCGCCTGACCTGGTTCCGCACCACGGCGCCACCGACCGCCTTGCTCACGACGAAGCCGACCAGCGGTGGCTCGTCGGCATCACGCAGGTTCAGGTGTGCGACCAGGGTGGGACGCCCGGCGCGCCGCCCACGGCGAATCGCGTCGGCGAACTCGTCACCCCGCCGCATGCGGGACGCGGACGGCAGCACCGGGCCTTCCTCGACGTATGGCCGCCCGCTCCGCTCGGCACGGGCGGGCGGCGTCTGATCGTCAGACCGTCAGCTCGGCGCGGCCCTTGCGGCGGCGCGCGGCCAGGATGGCGCGGCCGGCCCGGGTGCGCATGCGCAGCCGGAAGCCGTGGGTCTTCGCGCGGCGACGGTTGTTCGGCTGGTAAGTACGCTTGCTCACGGGTGGGCTCCAGGCTTCAGGTACGTCCGCGGCGTTCCGCGGGCGCGGTACATTCCATGGTCACGGCTCGTCATATGCGCGGGCATGCGAAATAGCCGTCGCGTGATTAGCCGACCGGGATACGTTACGGGCCCACCGTACGTCAGGTCAAACCGGCACCCGTGACGCCAAGCGAGTACGGCGAGCGACCATGGCCCGTTAGGCTGTGGACAACGCCTTGAACGCAGGTTGCGCACACCGCTACCGTCGGCCGTCCGGCCCTTCCCCCCACCAGCGTGAATGTGCCCGGGGAGGATGCACGGGCTGTGCACATCATGTGGATCATATGTGGATGGCAGCCGGACGAGGGCCGGTGCGGCGAGGCGTACAGGACTGAGAAACGACACGGATCGCGGCGGGCGAGCGGGGCCGCGTAACGAGAGGAGGGGCCGAGCCATGGAAGGCGTCGATCTCAACGCTGTATGGGCTCGGGCGCTCAGGACCCTGCTCGACGAGGGCGTCTCGGGGCAGCAGCGGGCGTTCCTCCAGATGACGCAGCCCTCCGGACTCATCAACGACACGATTCTCCTGGCGGCCCCCAACGACTTCGCCAAGGAGGTCATCGAGGTAAGGCTGCGCCCGCTGATCGTGCACGCGTTGTCGCAGGAGCTCGGCCGGCCCGTGCGGATCGCCGTGATGGTGGATCCCGGCGCCGGCCTGACGACCGCCTCGGACCCCGCCGTGGCGCCGCCGGCCGACCATCGTCCACAGGCGCCGTCCACAGATTATCCACAGCCCCGTCCCCAGGCTCCGCGCTTCCCCTTAGCCGAGGACGGCCCGATCCGGCGCGACGCCGAGCCGCACGGGCCGCACTATCCACAGGGCCAGCAGTATCCACAGCCGCCGCAGCACATGTCCCCTCCGGACCACCAGCAGCGGCCCGGCGGCTACTCCCCCGAGCCGCCCGCCGCGCCCAAGCCCGAGCCGGTGCCGGGCCCCGTGTCCGGTCCTGTGCCCGGCGGCCCCGGGCAGAACCGCTGGGACGCCCGCGGCGGCCGCACCTCCGGCGAGCCGGCCAGGCTGAACGCCAAGTACACGTTCGAGACGTTCGTCATCGGCGCCAGCAACCGCTTCGCGCACGCCGCCGCCGTCGCGGTCGCCGAGGCCCCCGCCAAGGCGTACAACCCGCTGTTCATCTACGGCGACTCGGGACTAGGGAAGACCCACCTGCTGCACGCGATCGGCCACTACGCGCAGAGCCTGTACGACGGCGCCCGGGTGCGGTACGTGAGCTCCGAGGAGTTCACCAACGACTTCATCAACTCCATCCGCGACCACAAGGCCGACGGGTTCCGCTCCCGCTTCCGGGCTGTGGACATCCTCCTCGTGGACGACATCCAGTTCCTCGAGGGCAAGGAGCAGACACAGGAGGAGTTCTTCCACACCTTCAACACCCTCCACAACGCCAGCAAGCAGATCGTCATCTCCAGCGACCGGGCGCCGAAGCAGCTCGTGACGCTGGAGGACCGGCTGCGCAACCGGTTCGAGTGGGGGCTGATCACCGATGTCCAGCCGCCCGAGCTGGAGACCCGCATCGCGATCCTGCGCAAGAAGGCGATCCAGGAGGGCCTGGCCGCGCCGCCCGACGTGCTGGAGTACATCGCCAGCCGCATCGCGACCAACATCCGGGAGCTCGAGGGCGCACTGATCCGGGTCACCGCGTTCGCCAGCCTCAACCGGCAGTCTGTGGACATCCAGCTCGCCGAGATCGTCCTCAAGGACCTCATCAGCGAGGACGCGAGCCCGGAGATCACCATCTCCCTCATCATGTCCACAACCGCCGAGTACTTCGGTGTCTCCCTCGACGACCTGTGTGGAAGCTCACGCTCGCGTGCCCTGGTCACCGCCCGCCAGATCGCCATGTACCTGGCCCGCGAGCTGACCGACCTGTCCCTGCCCAAGATCGGCCAGCAGTTCGGCGGGCGCGACCACACGACCGTGATGCACGCGGAGCGTAAAATCCGGTCGCTCATGGCCGAGCGGCGCTCGATGTACAACCAGGTCAACGAGCTGACGACACGGATCAAGCAGCGCGCACGCAACGCTTAGTACACAGCTGTGGATAACTCTGTGGATCAAAAATGCCGCCCTCGGCGGCGGCTCCGTGCGTTACCTCCACCCTCTCCGGCCCGCCAAGGCGCCGTCCCCACTTGGGGACAACTTTGGGGAGAACCTGGGGATGGCTTGGGGAATACCCGTGGACGAGTTGGGGACGCCCTGTGCGTACTCGTCACACACAGCTCAGCTGTCCCTTTTACCCCGTGGACAACCGGTGGAAACCTCGTGGATTACTCGTGGACAGAGGGCCCTCCGCCTGGGGAACGGGTGTGGGGACAGCGGGGCCACCCACAGTCCACAGGGGGTCCGTCCACGTGTCCCCCACACCGGCAGTGGATGAATCAGCTCCGCTGAGCTGCGAAAATGCTCGACATCCACATATCCACACTGCCTAATGAGACGACTTGTATCTCTCTCTCTAAGGAACTCAAGAACCATAGAAGGGGTTCTGGAGGCACACAGGTGCGGGAGAGTGAAGACTTGACGAAGCAGCGACACCCAGGAGGCTGATCCACGTGATGTTCCGGATCGATCGCGACGTGCTCGCCGAGGCCGTGGCGTGGACGGCACGGAGCCTTCCGGCCCGTCCCTCGGTGCCGGTGCTCGCCGGCATGCGGCTGGAGGTGACCGACGAGCAGCGGTTGAAGCTCTCCGGCTTCGACTACGAGGTCTCCGCCGAGGTGACCCTCGACCTGCAGACCGGAGAGCCGGGCGTGGTGCTCGTCTCGGGCAAGCTCCTCGCCGAGATCACCCGCGCGCTCCCCGCACAGCCGGTCGAACTGGTTGTGGACGGAGCCAAGGCCGTCGTCACCTGCGGCAGCGCCCGGTTCACACTTCTCACCATGCCTGTGGAGGACTACCCCTCCCTCCCGGCCATGCCGCCCGCCGCCGGACGGGTCGGCAGTGACGTGTTCGCCTCCGCCGTCGGCCAGGTGGCCGTCGCCGCGGGCAAGGACGACACCCTCCCGATGCTCACCGGCGTACGGATGGAGATCGAGGGCGACACCGTGACCCTCGCCGCCACCGACCGCTACCGCCTCGCCGTACGCGAGCTGAAGTGGCAGCCCGAGCAGCCCGACTTCCAGGCCGTGGCGATGATCCCCGGCCGTACGCTGGCGGACACGGCCAAGGCGCTGGGCGGCACCGGCGCGGAGGTCGAGATCGCGCTGAGCTCGGCCGGCGGCACCGGCGAGGGCATGATCGGGTTCTCCAGCTCCGGACGGCGGACGACGACCCGGCTGCTCGACCCCGAGTTCCCCAAGTACCGCTCGCTGCTGCCCACCGAGTTCTCCGCGCGCGCCGACCTGTCCACAGCCTCGTTCGTCGAGGCCGTCAAGCGCGTCGCGCTCGTCGCCGAGCGCAACACCCCCGTGCGGCTGGCCTTCCGCGGCGGAGAGGTCGTCCTGGAGGCCGGCAGCGGCGACGAGGCGCAGGCCGTGGAGGCGCTGCCGGTCGAGTTCGACGGCGACGAGATCAACATCGCCTTCAACCACCAGTTCCTGCTGGAGGGCCTCGGGGCGATCGACTCCGACGTCGCGCGGCTCCAGTTCACCACGCCGACCAAGCCCGCCATCCTCACCGGGGGCAAGCCTGTGGACGACGGGGGGAGCGAGGACTACCGCTACCTCATCATGCCCATCCGCCTGTCCAGCTGACGCGGCCCGAGCACCCCGGGCGTACGATCTCCTGCGGGCATGGACCCCTGATGCATGGGTACGCGTGCCTCGGTGGACGACGCAGATGTGGAGGGGTGGCTCAGATGCAGATCGGCATGATCGGGCTCGGCAAGATGGGCGGGAACATGGCCGAGCGGCTGCGGCGCGGCGGCCACGAGGTCGTCGGCTACGACCGCGATCCCTCCATCAGCGACGTCGGCAGCCTGAAGGATCTCGTCGAGAGGCTTCAGGCGCCGCGCGCGGTCTGGGTCATGGTCCCCGCCGGGGCGCCGACGCGGAGCACCGTCGAGCACCTGCGCGACCTGCTGTCGGACGGTGACATCGTCATCGACGGCGGCAACTCGCACTATCTGGACGACCAGCGTCACGCGGCCGACCTCCGCACCCACGGCATCGGCTTCGTCGACGTGGGCGTCAGCGGCGGCGTCTGGGGTCTGGAGTACGGCTACGCCCTGATGACCGGCGGCGACGAGGAGCACGTCCGCCGGCTCATGCCGATCTTCGAGACGCTCAAGCCGGAGGGCGAGGACGGCTTCGTCCACGCGGGCAGCGTGGGCGCCGGCCACTTCGCGAAGATGGTCCACAACGGCATCGAGTACGGCATGATGCAGGCCTTCGCCGAGGGCTGGGAGCTGCTGGAGGCCAGCGACGCCGTCACCAACGTCCCCGAGACGTTCAAAAGCTGGCGGCACGGCACGGTCATCCGGTCCTGGCTGCTCGACCTGCTGGTGCGGGCGCTGGAGGAGGACCCCGACCTCGCCGAGCTCAAGGGCTACGCGGAGGACTCCGGCGAGGGCCGGTGGACGGTCCAGGCCGCCGTGGACCACGCCGTGCCCCTGCCGGCCATCACGGCCGCGCTGTACGCCCGCTTCGCCTCGCGCCAGGCCGACTCCCCGGCGATGAAAATGGTCGCGGCGCTGCGCAACCAGTTCGGCGGGCACGCGGTCGCCTCGGCCGAGGGCCAGACCGGCAAGGGCGCCGACGCCCCCGGCGCCGACGTCACCCCGCCGGTGGAGGCCGAGGGCTGACGCGCGGTCGGACCTCGTCGTCCATGTGCTGCGGCCGGGCGAACTCCGCGCCGCAGGCCTTCGGTTCGTCCACAAGGGTGTGAATTCCGGGGTTGGCCGGGTTCGCGGCCCGGCGGCGCCGATCTTCCACAGGCTGTGGACGAACCATCCCGCACCCACTCGCTTCTCCACAGTGCGCCGTTTCTCCACAGCGCATCGTGGCCGGGACACGAAGGCCGGGCACCGGCACTAGCCTGGCGGGGTGCACGTGGCGAGCCTGTCCCTCACCGACTTCCGGTCCTACCCGGAGGTCGAACTCGTGCTGGAACCGGGGGCGACGGCGTTCGTCGGGCCGAACGGGCAGGGCAAGACCAACCTGGTCGAGGCGCTCGGCTACATCGCGACCCATTCGAGCCACCGCGTGGCCACCGACGCGCCGCTCGTACGGCACGGCGCGCAGCGGGCGATCGTGCGCGCCGCGGTGGTCAGGGACGACCGCCGCGCGCTGATCGAGATCGAGATCAACCCGGGCCGGGCCAACCGCGCCAGGGTGAACCGCTCGCCCGTCCCCCGGCCGCGCGACGCCCTCGGCCTGCTGCGGACCGTGCTGTTCGCCCCGGAGGACCTCGCACTGGTCAAGGGCGACCCGTCCGAGCGCCGCCGTTTCATGGACGACCTGCTCGTCGCCCGCGTCCCCAGGTTCGCGGGCGTGCGCGCCGACTACGAGCGCGTGCTCAAGCAGCGCAACGCGCTCCTGCGTACCGCCGCGGCGACGCGGGTGGGACGGCGGCGCGGCGGCCGCAGGCAGGAGGACGACGCGGCCTTCGCCGCCGCCGGCGCGGGAGACGTCCTGAGCACGCTCGAGGTCTGGGACTCCCACCTGGTGCGCCACGGCGCGGAACTGCTGGCGGCGCGGCTGCGCCTTGTGGACGCGCTGCGTCCGCTCGTGGCGAAGGCGTACGCCACTCTCGCCCCGTCGTCGGGACTCGCCGATCTCGAATACCGGCCGTCGGGGTTATCCACAGATATCCCCACCCTGGGGACAAACCGGGAACTACTGGCCGAACACCTGCGGACGGGTCTCGCGGAGGCTCGTCAGGCGGAGCTCGAACGCGGCGTGACCCTCGTCGGCCCGCACCGCGACGACCTGCTGCTGCGGCTGGGCGAGCTGCCGGCCCGGGGCTACGCGAGCCACGGCGAGTCGTGGTCGTTCGCCCTCGCGTTGCGGCTGGCCGCCTATGACCTGCTGAGAGCCGACGGCGGCGACCCCGTGCTGATCCTGGACGACGTCTTCGCGGAGCTGGACGGTCAGCGGCGCAGGCGGCTCACCGAGATCGTCGCCCCGGCCGAGCAGGTGCTCATCACGGCGGCGGTGCCGGACGACGTGCCGCCCGAGCTGGCCGGCGCCCGGTTCGACGTGGTGGAAGGGAGCGTGACCCGTGTCCGATGAGATATCCACAGGCGGTGGACAGTCCCCGCGGGGCGCGGCCGCGCGGGGTGCCGCGGCGGCGCGGGAGAAGCTGGCCCAGGCGAAGTCCGACGCGCTGAAACGGGGGCAGCTCCCGCGCACCGAGCCGCGCCGCCGCTCCGGCTCGGGCGCCCAACGACGGGACGCCGGCGACCCGCTGCCGTTCGGCCGGGCGATCCGCGACCTGCTCGCCGCCCGGGGATGGGAGCAGCCGGTCGCGGTGGGCGGGGTGTTCGGCCGCTGGGCGGAGATCGTCGGCCCCGAGCTGGCCGCCCACACCAGGCCGGAGACCTTCGAGGACGGCGAGGTGGTGGTCGCCGCCGACTCGACCGCCTGGGCGACCCAGGTCCGGCTGCTCGCGTCCACCCTGGTCAGGCGGTTGAACGAGGAGCTCGGCGACGGCGTCGTTACCCGCGTCAAGGTGCACGGCCCCGGCGTGGGTCACCGCCCCGAGGGCGGCCTGCGCGTACGCGGGAGCCGTGGGCCGGGCGATACATACGGCTGAGAGCGAGGCGGCGAGCGCCGTCCGTGGCCCGCGCCGGCGCGCGACGATCTGAAAACCGGCCCGAGGAGAGCCCGAACCGGCCCAAAATCGCGTCTGCGGCTCCGACCCCCGTTCCGTGTAGGGGGTGCTCGGAAACATGATCGTCAAGCGACAGGGCATCACAGCCCCCGTGAATGCCACCTGATGTCCGCCGGACCGGTAGAATGTAAACGGACTCAAGGACACGTCCGGTTTGCGTCACCCCGGTCCCATGGGCCGATTTCCCCTGGGTGTGCGCATCGGGGCACTCACGACGGTGACGGGCACGGCAGGGGCAGCCAATCCACGGTGTCGCCCGCCGCGTGTCCGCGGCAGGAGGATTTCGCACTTGTCCTACGACGCTAGCTCTATCACCGTTCTCGAAGGGCTGGAAGCGGTCCGCAAGCGCCCCGGCATGTACATCGGTTCCACCGGTGAGCGCGGGCTGCACCACCTCGTCTACGAGATCGTCGACAACGCGGTCGACGAGGCGTTGGCCGGCTACAACGACCTGATCGAGGTCACCCTGCTCGCCGACGGCGGCGTGCGCGTGATGGACCACGGACGCGGCATTCCCGTGGGCATCGTCGCCGCCGAGGGCAGGCCCGCCGTCGAGGTCGTCTTCACCGTGCTGCACGCCGGCGGCAAGTTCGACAGCAAGTCGTACGCCGTCTCGGGCGGCCTGCACGGCGTGGGCGCCTCGGTCGTCAACGCGCTGTCGACGCGCCTGGAGGTCGAGGTCCGCACCGACGGCCACGTGTGGCGGCAGAAGTACGTGACGGCCAAGCCGACGGCCCCGCTGGAGAAGGGCGAGCCGACCGACGAGCACGGCACGACGATCAGCTTCTGGCCCGACTCGGACATCTTCGAGACGACCGCCTGGAACTTCGAGACGCTGGCGCGCCGATTCCAGGAGATGGCCTTCCTCAACAAGGGCCTCATGATCAAGCTGACCGACGAGCGGCCCGACCACATCATCGACGGCGCGTCCAAGGTGGTCACCTACCACTACGAGGGCGGCCTGTCCGACTTCGTCACCCATCTGAACTCGAAGAAGGACCCGATCCACAACTCGGTCATCGACTTCGAGGAGCACGGCGACGGCATCTCGGTCGAGATCGCCATGCAGTGGAACGCCTCCTACAGCGAGTCGGTCTACACCTTCGCCAACACGATCAACACCGCCGAGGGCGGCACCCACGAGGAGGGCTTCCGCGCCGCGCTGACGACCATCGTCAACCGGTACGCGCGCGAGCAGAAGTTCCTCAAGGAGGGCAAGGACGACAACCTCAGCGGCGACGACGTCCGCGAGGGGCTCGCCGCGATCATCTCGGTGAAGCTGGCCGACCCGCAGTTCGAGGGCCAGACCAAGACCAAGCTGGGCAACACCGAGGCGAAGTCGTTCGTCCAGAAGGCCTGCAACGACCACCTGCGCGACTGGTTCGAGCGCAACCCGGGCGAGGCCAAGGAGATCATCAACAAGTCGCTGCAGGCCTCCAGGGCCCGCATCGCGGCCCGCCAGGCGCGCGACCTCACCCGCCGCAAGTCGCTGCTGGAAAGCGGCAGCGGCCTGCCGGGCAAGCTGGCCGACTGCCAGTGGTCGGAGCCGGAGAAGTGCGAGCTGTTCATCGTCGAGGGCGACTCGGCCGGCGGCTCGGCCAAGGGCGGGCGCGACCCCAAGTTCCAGGCGATCCTCCCGCTCCGCGGCAAGATCCTGAACGTCGAGAAGGCCCGGATCGACAAGGTCCTCAAGAACAACGAGGTCCAGGCGCTCATCACGGCCCTCGGCACCGGTGTGCACGACGAGTTCGACATCGCCAAGCTGCGCTACCACAAGCTGATCCTCATGGCGGACGCCGACGTGGACGGCCAGCACATCACCACGCTGCTGCTGACGCTGCTGTTCCGCTTCATGCGGCCGCTGATCGAGGCGGGTCACGTCTACCTGTCCCAGCCGCCGCTCTACAAGATCAAGTGGGACCGCAAGGGCGAGGACGCGTCGTACGCGTACTCGGACCGGGAACGGGACGCGATCCTCGAGGAGGGCGTCGGCCGCGGCCGGCGCGACCCCCGGCTCCACGACGGCGTGCAGCGGTTCAAGGGTCTGGGCGAGATGAACGCCTCCCAGCTGTGGGAGACCACGATGAACCCCGACACCCGCGTGCTCCGGCAGGTCACCCTCGACGACGCCGCCCAGGCCGACGACCTGTTCAGCGTGCTGATGGGCGAGGACGTCGAGGCCCGCAGGAACTTCATCATCACCAATGCCCGTGACGTCCGCTTCCTTGACGTCTGAGCGGCGCGGATAACCAGAAGGACTTTTCGTGACGGAAGTGAACACGCCGCCTGGGCCCCCCGCCGATCGGATCGAGCCGGTCGACATCCAGGCCGAGATGCAGCGCAGCTACATGGACTACGCGATGTCCGTCATCGTGTCCCGCGCGCTGCCGGACGTCCGCGACGGCCTCAAGCCCGTGCACCGCCGCGTGCTGTACGCGATGTTCGACGGCGGCTACCGGCCCGACCGCGGCTACTTCAAGTGCTCCAGGGTCGTCGGCGACGTCATGGGCTCCTATCACCCCCACGGCGACACGTCGATCTACGACACCGTCGTACGGCTCGCGCAGCCGTGGTCGCTGCGCTACCCGCTCGTCGACGGGCAGGGCAACTTCGGCTCGCCGGGCAACGACCCGGCCGCGGCGATGCGGTACACCGAGTGCCGTCTCGCGCCGATCGCCATGGAGATGCTCCGGGACATCGACAAGGAGACCGTCGACTTCCAGCCCAACTACGACGGGCGGTCGCAGGAGCCGGTCGTCCTCCCGTCGCGGTTCCCGAACCTGCTGGTCAACGGGTCGGCCGGCATCGCGGTCGGCATGGCGACCAACATCCCGCCGCACAACCTCCGCGAGGTCGGCAGCGCCGTCATGTGGGCGCTCGACAACCCCGAGGCGTCCGACGAGGAGCTGCTCGACGGGGTGCTCGCGCGGGTCAAGGGTCCCGACTTCCCGACCGGCGCGCTGATCGTCGGCCGCCGCGGCATCGAGGACGCCTACCGCACCGGCCGCGGCTCGATCATCATGCGGGCCGTGGTCGAGGTCGAGGAGGACCCCAAGGGACGGCAGTGCCTGGTGGTCACGGCCCTGCCCTACCAGGTGAACCCGGACAACCTGGCGCTCACGATCGCCGAGCTGGTCAGGGACGGCAAGGTCACCGGCATCGCCGACGTCCGCGACGAGACCTCCTCGCGTACCGGCCAGCGGCTGGTGATCGTGCTCAAGCGCGACGCCGTCGCGAAGGTCGTGCTGAACAACCTCTACAAGCACACCCAGCTCCAGACCACGTTCGGCGCGAACATGATCGCGCTGGTGGACGGGGTGCCGCGGACGCTCCGGCTCGACCAGTTCGTCCGGCATTACATCACCCACCAGATCGAGGTCGTGGTCCGGCGGACCCGGTTCCTGCTGCGCAAGGCGGAGGAACGGGCCCACATCCTGCGCGGCCTGCTCAAGGCGCTCGACCGGCTCGACGACGTCATCGCCCTGATCAGGCGGTCGCCGTCGGCGGCCGAGGCGCAGGGCGGCCTGATGACGCTGCTGGACATCGACCAGGTCCAGGCGCAGGCCATCCTGGACATGCAGCTGCGCAAGCTGGCCGCGCTGGAGCGGCAGCAGATCCAGGATGAGTACGACGGCCTGATGGCGCAGATCGCCGACTACCAGGACATCCTGGCCTCCGAGCCTCGGCAGCGCCGGCTCGTGTCGGAGGAGCTCGGCGAGATCGTCGCCAGGTATGGCGACGAACGCAAGACCGAGATCATCGCCTACGAGGGCGACATGTCCATCGAGGACCTGATCGCCGAGGAGGACGTGGTCGTCACGATCACGCGCGGCGGCTACGCCAAGCGGACGAGCACCGACCTCTACCGGGCGCAGCGACGCGGCGGCAAGGGGGTCAGGGGCGCGCAGCTCCGCCAGGACGACATCGTGGAGCACTTCTTCGTCACCACGACGCACCACTGGCTGCTGGCCTTCACCAACAAGGGCCGGGTCTACCGCTTCAAGGCGTACGAGCTGCCCGACTCGGGCCGGGATGCCCGCGGCCAGCACCTGGCCAACCTGCTCGCCATGCAGCCCGACGAGCACGTGATGGAGATCCTCGACCTGCGGGACTACAACGTGGCGCCCTACCTGGTGCTGGCGACCCGCAGCGGTCTGGTGAAGAAGACGCGGCTTTCCGAATACGATTCGCCGCGATCCGGTGGCCTGATCGCGATCAATCTGCGCGAGGATGACGAGGTGATCGCCGCCCGTCTCGTCTCCGAGGGTGATGACCTGCTGCTCGTGTCCAAGAACGCGCAGTCGATCAGGTTCACCGCCTCGGACGAGGCGCTGCGCCCGATGGGCCGTGCCACCAGCGGTGTGATCGGCATGCGGTTCATCGACGGTGACGAACTTCTCGCGATGAACGTCATGAGCGACGGCGATGACGTGTTGATCGCGACCGAGGGTGGGTATGCGAAGCGGACACCCGCCGACCAGTACCCGGTCCAGGGCCGGGGCGGCAAGGGCGTACTGACGGCCAAGATCGTCAGCGCTCGTGGCAAGCTGGTCGGAGCCGTCATGGTGCGTCCCGAGGACGAGGTCTTCGCGATCACCTCTGCCGGCGGGGTGATCCGTACCAGCGCCGGCGAGATCAAGCAGTCGGGCCGCCAGACCATGGGCGTCCGCTTGATGAACCTGGCCGAGGGTGACAGCGTTGTGGCCCTCGCTCGCAACGCCGAGTCGTTGGAGACCGAGGAGAACGGGGCAGGAGGCGAGGCATGAGCGAGCGAATCGTCATCCGCGAATGCGCACCAGGTGAGGGCGTGGCATGAGCGACACCGGTGGGCCGCGGACACCCGGCGGCAAGCAGAGACCCACGGGCGCCCGCCCGGCGTCGTCTTCGAACGGCGTTACCGCGCGGGCGCACGATGGCGGTAGCGTCGCCAAGGTGGCTTCCGAAGGAGATGACGTGACCGCCGCCGACAAGGCGAAGGCCGACGACACCATGCGCATCCGGACCTCGGCCGGCGACCAGCCATGGAAGCGGCAGACGGCCACGGACGGCGCGTCCGACAACGGCAGGTCCGACGGCGGCGGAGCGACCGCGCAGTACCCCCGGCCCGCCGGCCTCGGTACGTCCACACCCCCTGTGGACAACGGCCGTCCGTCTGTGGACAACGGTCGTCCCTCGGCGGACGGCGGCTCCGTACGCGGCCTGAACTTCGGCCCTGCCGGAGACCGAGCCGAGTCCTCCAAGAAGGACAAGGACAAGAAGCTCGGCGTGCGCCCGCCGCGCAAGGCCCACCTGGTCCTGCGCAGGATCGAGCCGTGGTCGGCGATGAAGTTCAGCTTCGTCGTGTCGCTGGTGTGCTTCGTCGTGCTGTTCGTGGCCGTCGCCGTGCTGTACGGCGTGCTGTCGGCGCTCGGCGTCTTCTCCTCGATCACCGACACCGTCAACCAGCTCACCAGCGGTGCCGGTGGCGCCGGGGCCGGCACCATCGACATCGCGAGCTGGTTCGAGCCGGTCCGCATCCTCGGGTACGCGGCCCTGCTGGGCGCGCTGAACGTCGTGCTCATCACCGCGCTGTCCACCCTCGGCGCAGTGATCTACAACATCTCCGCGGACCTCGTGGGCGGTGTCGAAGTCACCTTCAGCGAAGCCGAGTGACCCTACCGGTACGGCAGGCCGCCCACACGAGCGGCCCGCCGTACGGATGCGCCTCGATGGCACGACCACGGCCCGGACACGGTAAGCTTTTCCTCGTTCGGAACGACGGATTCGCCACCGGAAACGGGATGCGGTAACGTTCGTTGCGCGGTGCGGGGCTATAGCTCAGTCGGTTAGAGCGCTTCCCTGATAAGGAAGAGGTCCCAGGTTCAAGTCCTGGTAGCCCCACCTCGATAAACGCCCCGAAGCGATCAAGCTCCGGGGCATTTTGCTGCAACGGGTACTGCAACAGACTCACTCGAATAGTCCCGTCACCCTCTTGAGGGCATTCTCGCGGCTCTCGCCGTCCCCGTACGTGTAGATCTTCATCGTCACCGAGATCCGGCTGTGCCCGAGGATTTCCATCGCGTCACGCGGAGCGACGCCGAGCTTCTTGAGCAAGGACGCGGCGGTGTGCCGGAGGTCGTGCACGCGGATCGGCCGGAGCTTGTGCGTCTCCGCGATCCGGGCGAGGTTGCGCGGCTCGATCGGCTTGCCCGATCTGGTGGTGAAGACGAGCCCGGTGTCCGTCCAGCCCTTCCCCGCCTCGTCGCGGAGGATCTTCTGGCCGTCCCGCTGGATCTCCAACGCCTCCCGCACGACGCCGAGGAGTACGACCGGTTGCCGGCGGGCGGCCTCTTCCACCGTCAGAACCGGTCCGTCCACGAGCCCGCCGGGCGATGGCCTATTCGTCTGTGTGCGTGCGGTGCGGCTTAGTCTGTCCGCATGCGACGCTTCAACGACGAAGACCTCACGGGCGCGGAGTTCCGCGAGTGCGACCTGAGTAGGGCGCGGCTGGTCGGTGTGGTCATGCAGGACGTCGAGATCGACGGTTTGGTCACCAACCTGGTGGTCAACGGCGTGGAGGTGATGTCGTACGTCGAGGCGGAGCTCGACCGCCGGCACCCGGTGCGGCTGCTGATCCGTTCCGATGAACCGGCCGACCTGCGAGAGGCCTGGCGACAGCTGCGGAAGGCGTGGGCGACGACTACCGAGCGGGCCGGGTCGATGGCCGAGGGCAGTGAGGATCTCGGCGTCGACGGCGAGTGGTCGATGGTCGAGACTCTGCGTCATCTCGTCTTTGTGCACGACTCGTGGTTTCGGCGCTGCATACTCGGGCTGACCGAGCCGTTCACGGCGATGGGACTGGCATCTCCGTTCGTGCCGGATCAGGAGGGGCTGGGGCTGGACAGGTCCGCCCGGCCGCGTCTCGACGAAGTGCTAGCCGTACGCGATCGGCAGGCGTCGGAGATTGAGGCGTGGCTGGCCGAGGTCACACCCGAGCAGCTCGCAAAGCCCGCCCCGGTGCCGGACGACGACAGATGGCCCCCGTATGCCAAGGGCCGGCGCGTGCGGCAATGCCTCGGCACTGTGCTCAACGAGGAATGGCAACACCACGGTTTCTGCGTGCGCGACCTGGACAAGTTGTCACGTCGGGGGGCCCCGTAGGTGTGGTGATGAGGGATCTCCCGCCAAGATCCCGGCCCGAACGGCGCGTGGCCCCCGTGTTGCGACGGGTCGAACGGTTCGCAGGCGTCGAGGCAGCGGCTCATCAGCCCCGCGGCTGGGCGACGGTCAAAGGCTCGCCCCATGCCATGGGCGGATTGGCGCACGGATCTCGGCAGAAGAGGAAGTGGGACATCCCCGAACGGTATGGGCCGTGGCAGACCTGTTACGAGCGGTTCAAGCGCTGGGCCTCTGACGGAACTTGGGCCCGCCTGCTGGAGGAGATGCAAGTCAAGGACGACTCGGTCGGCCAGGTGGAGTGGACCTTCAGCATCGACTCGACCATCTGCCGCGCTCACCAGCAGTACGCGGGTGAACTACTGCCGGACGGCGCCGCTCGGACTCCCCCGGGGGAGTTCCCCCGGACGTTTATCGGCATTCTGCCGTCAACCAAGGGCTGTAGGCCGGAGCTTGCGTGGTGAGCCGGTGAGACCTCGGCCTGCCGCAGGGCAGGCCGAGGTCCCACCAGTGACCCGACGTTCCCGTTAGGAGATGGCGCAGCTGACGCCGTTCAGGGCGAACTGGTCAGGCTTGCCGGTATTGCCGGTATGGGTGGCCTGGAAGCCGATGTCGGTGGATCCGCCTGCTGCCAGCGTCTCGTTGTACGAGACGTTGCGCGCGGAGATCTGACCGCTGGAGCCGGTGTAGGTGGCGTTCCAGCCGTTGGTGATGGTCTGCCCGCCAGGAAGTGTGAACGCCAAGGTCCAACCGTTGATCGTTGATGTGCCACGGTTGGTGATGTGGATGCTGGCGGTGAACCCGTCGTTCCAGGAGTTCATCGTGTAGCCCACCTCGCAGGCGCCGGACTGGCTCGGCGACGGCGTGGGGCTCGGCGAGGGCGTGGCGGTCGGCGAGGGCGTGGCGGTGGGCGAGGGCGTGGCGGTGGGCGAGGGCGAGGGCGAGGGGGTCGGCGAGGGCGAGGGCGAGGGCGAGGCGGTCGGGGCCGTGGAGAAGGTGATGTTGGAGACGTAGGGGTTGATGTTCCAGCTCGCGTCCGCGTCGGTCGAACTGGTGACGGGTTTGCCCTGGACGGTGAAGTTGGTGAAATGTACGCCGTTGATGTTCACGGTCGACGAACGACCGTGCAGGTTGACGACCTTCTTCACGTCGGAGGAGACGTTGGTGAAGTAGGCGTCGCGGATCGTCGCGGTGTTCTTCACGGTCCGCCAGGAAGGCGGCCGGTCCTCCTGCAGGTCGATCAGGCTGTCGGTGTTCTCCACCCTGATGTTCTCCCACCGGGTGTTCGAAACAACGGCCGTGTCGACCGCGTCGATCACCATGGAGCGTCCCGCCTTCACCACGTCGATGTCACGGAACGCGACCCCGTCCATCGACCGCCCTTCCGTCTTGGTCCCGATCTTCGCGCAGCCAGAATTGCTGTAGCAGACGACATGCTCGTGGACGACGTTCTTGGTGTCGATCGCACCGGCGGTGGTGTCCTCGTTCTTGGTCGCCATGTTGTCGTCACCGGTGTAGAGGAAGGCGTTGGACAACAGGCCGTTGGTCGACTCGTCGAAATCCACACCGTCGGTGTTGTTGTAACCCGTCGTGGGCCGACAGTTGATCAGCTTGTAGTTCTTGATGGTGACCTTGTCGCTGCGGTAGATGAGCGTGTTCCAGTAGCTGGAGTCACGGACAATCGGGCCGTCGACCTGGATGTTCGAGCTCTGCTCGATCTTCAGCAACGCCAGATTCAGGCCCTGCGCCCGCAGCGACTTCCCGTTACCGTCGATGACACCGCGGCCCAGCAGCTTCGCGTTGCTGACCTGGTACACCCGCAGGGAGGCGTGCTGCATGCCCTCGATGTTCACCCCGCCGCTGCCGGTGTTGAAGTCCGCCTTGTTGTTCGAGCCGTAGAGGACCGCACCGGCGGCCAGATACAACGTCATGTTGCTTTTCAGCCAGAGCTCGCCGACCAGGTACTTGCCCGCCGGCACGTACAGGATATTGCGGGTCGCTCCTGACGCGGCGTTGATGGCACTTTGGATCTTGGCCGTGACGAGTGTCCCCCCGGTGTTGTCGACCCCGTAGTCAGCCAGGCTCTTGACGTTGGCGTCCCCCAGGTGCGGCGTATCGGACTCGGGTGCGTCAATGAGGATGAACAGCAGCTCTGCGGAGTCGAACTGGACGACCAAATAGTTCGGGCCGCTGTCAAAGGTGATGGTGTTGCCGCTTCTGGTGACCGCCAGCTTCCGGCTCTTGGGGCTGACGGTGTACGAGTTGAAGCTTTGGGCGACGGTGACGGAGAACCTGGCGGTGCCCGCTGCCGCCATCGAGCAGTGCGCGTAGTGCACCTGCATCTCGGGAGCGAACTTAGTCATCTTCTCGACGAACAGCGGGGAGCCGTCCGCCGTGACGGTGTAGAGAGAACTCTTCGTGGCGCCCGGCAGCGTGGGATCGGCGACGCAGCCGCCGGCTGCCAGGCCGGCCGAGTCGTTGCCGGCCGGGCCGGTCGCCGCAATCGCGCCGTACTCCGGCGTCACCAGGGCGGTCGTCCCGACGCCAACGCCAACGGCAAGCAGTGTGCTGATAAGTAGCTTCGCCAGAGGTTTGATCTTCACGGGGATTCCTTGTTGTGGGAGGGCATGGAGTGCTGAGCGACTCGCATCACGACCGGTAGCCGATCACCTCCTCTCGAAAGGGGCTGATCCCAGCGGATCAGCGGTGTGAAGACGTGCGTTTCCCTGGCGCGCGGACGCCGCGCCCGGTCATGTAGCTGATCAGGCCGAGGGCGATCATGTCGTTGTAGCGATCAGCGCGGTGACGAAGGCAGCGAGGAGGACATCGGCGACGGCGACGCCACCCACGAACGTGGGCGACACGGCACCGGCTTCAAAGATCGCCGTGGGTCGTTCCGGGCGCGCAGCAGGCGGAGCGCGGCCACTCGTCCGTCATGTCTGGTCAGCTCGGCATGTACGACGAGGTCGGTGTCCACTGAAGGCCCGCGACTTCCAGGGCCGTGCGGTAGCCGTCCAGTCTGGCCCGGCAGCACAGAATCCGGTCGTGGCCGGGCGATCACGGCAATGCGATGGTGTCCCAGTTCGATCAGATGTCGGGGGGCCGACCGGCCGCCCGCCCAGTTGGTGGCGCCGACATACGGGACGTCGTCCGGCAGTTCGGTGGTGGGGTCGAAGACCACGAACGGGATGTCCCTGGCCTGCAACTCGTCACGCTGTTCCTGCGAGAGTTGGGCGACCGTGACGACGCAGGCCGGGCGACGGGCCAGTGTGTCGCCGATCGGATGTCCGACCGGATCGTGCCGCGGCTCGAACTCCGTCAGCATGACTCCGACGCGTTGCTCACGGGCCACCCGTTCGACACCGAGGATGAAATCCATGCCCCACATGTCCTCTAACTCGCTGAAGACGAGCTCATCCCCGTCGGCACAAGCGCGGTCAGCGTGGCGAGGACCGCGCCGATCCGCAGGCGGACTTTTCGTAAGCTAGGCGGTTTCACGATCGCTCTCCCTCGATGTCGACCTTGACGGCGCAGATCAGTACTTCCTTGCTGAACCGGCATCGGACGACCAGGTATGTGGACAGGTATATGGAGACGATCGGCGCGTACTGGGCCTCGTGCGCACCATGGACTCTCCCTTGATGAGGAGCGGTTCGCCCGACCCGTCGAACCATCTCAGAACAGAAACTTTCTACCTAATCAGCTAGAAATATAAACTAGAGATGAGGCGCGTCTCGGTCCACCCGCCCTCGGCACCGTCAGCCTATGCGGGCGGCCTCGCCCTCTCACCGACTGGTCTGCTGCCCCTATGACCACCGCCTTTGTCGTCGACGCCGATCTGAAACGCCCGCAAGCAGAGAAACTTTCCAGGCAAACTTTCCTGAATCTTTCAGAGCGGATTCGGCGTACGGCGACGGCCACGCGTCCCAGCACATCCCCAGGCCGGTCCGGCCGCTGATGGATCCTTGATGAGGAGGTACAAATGCCGTCGCGGGCGGACGGGTTATCCTTGCGCTGTGAACGGACCTCCGCGCGGTCCGGCCAGGCGGAGTAAGTGATGAAGGGGCTAGGTGGCCCTACGCCGAGTCAGAGGCGCTGTCGCCGACCCGGAGCACCCGAAAGACGACCCGACCCGGCCGGTGAATATCGCCGACTTCGGCCTCGGTTACGCCAACCTGCTCTTCATCGCCACCGTGCTCGCCGAGTTGCGTGCCGCCCGCGACCAGGACCTGACCGTTTTTCTGGTGGAGGAGCCGGAGGCGCACCTGCATCCGCAGTTGCAGACGCTGCTGTTGGAGTACCTGCGGGAGGCTGCGGTAACGTCAGCACTGTCCGCCGAGTCGGCTGCGCCCGGCACTTTCGCCGGGCGCGTGCAGGTGGTGATGACCACGCACTCTCCCCTGATCGCCGCCTCGGCGAAGCTCCAGGAGATCATGGCCTTCAAGCGCCGGGCCGCCTCTGACAGCACCTCACCAGCGAGTCACAGCATGAGCCGCTTGTGCGCTTTGGTCTTGATCTCGTCGTCTGTGCCCTCCAGCAGCGCGGTCCCGCGAGTGATCTCACCGTTCCTGGGTCTGTCGGCGACGCGGGGCGACGGCGGTGCAGCTGATTCACTCGGACTCGAGCCGAGACAACGGGCCGAGCTGCTCAACTCGTAGGCGCCGCCGCGATCGGCGAGTGATGCTGACGGGAGCCGCCAACGCCTCTGCCCCGCGCCCGAGGGGGACTCAAGACGGGCGTGGCGCACTGACGAGGCCTGGGCGCGGGAAGGTCGGCGGACGTGGCGTTGCAAGCGGCGGACGCCTCGATGAACGCGACCGTGAACGAGCTGGAGAGCCCGGTGAGCGCGACTCCAGGCCAGAGTGGAATCCGGCCTCGGCATTTTCACCGGATGTCACCGCCAAGAAGTTTCAGCAGGTCTGGCGTAGAGATCCGGTAGAGGTCACCTATGCGGATGGTCTGAACGGGGAACTCGTTCTTCTTAGCCAGCTCGTAGGCCTTGGTGCGGCCGATGCCGAGGATGCGGGCGGCGGTCATGAGGTCCAGCGTGGGTGGCAGGTCCTGAAGGTCCCGGAGGGTGATGTCCTTCATCCGATGCCTCCTGCCGATGCCTCACGGATCCGCGCTACCGCGAGCTTGCAGTAGTCCGCGTTGAGTTCGATGCCGATGAACTGCCGGTCGAGTTGCCGGGCGGCAAGGGCGGTTGTTGCCGCTCCGGACAAGGGGTCCAGGACGGTGCCGCCGGGGCGGCAGCCGGCGGCAATGGCGCGGAGCGGGATGTCGATCGGGAACGGGGCGAAGTGGGCGCCACGGTAGGGCCTGGTCGAGATGGTCCAGACGTCGCCGGGGTTGCGGCCGTCCGGGTTGGCCGCGTCAGTGGCACGGCCGTTCGGGCGGCTGGCGGTGCCGTGCGATGCACCGGCTGACTCCGGCATGCCGGTCGGCGGCCAGGTCGTCTGGATGGCGTTGGCCTTGATTCCGCCGCGTCGTGCCCGGCGGGACAGGGAGCGGTCGCCGGTGTACTGCTCGCGGATGGCGTCGAGGTCGAACCAGTAGAAGCGCTGCTTGACGAGCTGGCACGGCTCCGGCGCCAATCCAGGACCGGTCACCCCTGGACATCGCCGAGCGCGCCTTCCAAATGCTCGCCTGCGTGCCCAGCAGCCTCGCCATCGACGGCAGGGACGTCGGGCACGGCCTCCCCCGCCGGCCAATGTCACTGATCGAGCTGCGGGATGTGCTGATCCACCCCTCCTGCTCGAACGCCGCCCGCGACGCGGTCTGGCGGTTGCTGGTGACGCGGGCCCGGCAGGACGGGCCGCAGTGGATGGTGAGCACCGTCGGCGTTGCCGTACCGGCACTGCGCGGCATCAGCGGCAGGATCTGCCGCGGCTACGTTGCCGGAGACCCGGAAGACATCGACACCGAGGTCCTGACCGCGTTCATCGAGGCGATCCGTACGGTGGACCTCGCCACCCCGAGCGTCTTCCCCAAGATGTGCGCCGCGGCCAAGCGGGCCGGCGAGCGCGCCCGGGAGAACGCGGAGGCCGGAGCGGCCCGGCGCTTTCCGTTCCAGGAATCCTCACCCCCTGCCGTCCCTTGGGGGCACCCGGACCTCGTCCTCCTGGACGCCGTCGCCAAGGGCGTCATCAGCGAGGTCGACGCCGAGCTCTTTCTGCATTGATCTCTCCCTGTAGCGATCGCGGGAGGGCAGACATGGCGCGGCTGAAGCCGTGGGAGGTCAGTGACGATTTATGGGCGGTCTGGCATCGACGCCGCATACGACAGCGTCGCGCCTGAGGGCAGAAGCCCGGTCCGGGGAGCCGTGGCCATCCAGTGTCCGGACCTCCGCCCAAGGCGTTTCACCCGATCGCCCTCATGCGTCGAACCAGATGGTCAGAATCAGCTGCGCAGGGACCACCGCTGGTTGGCCTGTCCGTTGCAGGACCACAGGATAAGTTTCGTGCCGTTGGCGGTACCGGCCGCGTTGGCGTCCAGGCACAGCCCTGACTGCACGCCGGTGATAGTGCCGTTGGAGTTGACGTTCCACTGCTGGTTGGCCTGGCCGTTGCAGTCCCAGATGATCACCTGAGTGCCGTTAGCGGTGCCCTGCCCGTAGGCGTCCAGGCACTTGTTGCCGTACACCTGCAACTGCTTGCCCGAGGTGTAGGTGAACCGCTGGTTGGTGCCGCTCCCGCAGTCCCAGATCTGCACCTGGGTGCCGTTGGTGGTGCTGGAGTTCGGCACGTCGACGCACCGGCCGGACTGGCCGCCCACGATTTGGACGCCCTGCTGCGGGTTGCCGCCGCCCGCCGGCGCGTAGCCTGCGGCGGCGATGTTGGCCTGTACGGCGTCCTCGGTGGCGGCGCTCGGATAGCCGGAGGTCAACACGCCCTCGAAGAAGGTGCCGCGGCCGGAGACGCTGTTGTCGCCGCCGATGCCGAGCAGGATGGCGCCTTCCTTCTTCATCGGGTTGTAGCCGTTGGGGCGCCGTCCGTCGAAGTAGTTCGTCAGGCCGCCCGACTGAGCGTTCCCGCCCCGGATCGCCCAGTGGTTCGGCTCGCCCTTGACCATGGCCGTGACGAAACGGTGGTTGATCGGCGCGAGGTTGTTGTAGCCCGCGTTCACCCCGGAGAAGAGTCCCCACTCCAGGTCGGCCATGATCCAGGGCCCGGCTCCGTCCCCGTAGCCCCACTGCTTGTTGGCGCCGAAGTAGACGGTCTCCATGATGGCGGGAGAGTCGGCCTGGCCGTCCGTCTGCGCGTTGCCGTAGTCGAAGCAACACCACTGGTTGTAGTGCGTGCCGTCGACGACGGCGTAGATGCCCTCGGACTGGTCGCCGGTCGCCACACCGTTGGTGTTGTTGTTGCGGTAGCCGGTGCCGGGCTCCACGCGGACACCGTACGCCTTCTGGCCGCCGATGGTGATCGGGGCCGCGGTCGCGTCGGCGAGGTTGTCGTATCCGCCAGGGGCAGGGCCCTTCCAGTAGCCGGGCGGCGCCTGGGTGAGGCGGTTGTTGCGGCCGGACTGGTCGTAGATGATCGTGATCACACAGGTCGTGCCAGCACAGAAAGAGTCCTGCGTGGCGGCGTTGACGACACCGCCCGCGCTCAGAACGCCGATGTCGCGGGTGGTGTTGTCGGACGAGCGCCTGACTTGGTAGAGCGGGCCATTGTAGGCCGCGTACAGGGCACGCGTGGTGCTGTGCGCCGCGACACACGGCGTACCGCCCGCGGCGTAGATGTCACACGGCTGCGACGTCGCGGCCTGGGCCGTACCACCGCCGATCAGGCAGGCGGTGGCGAGCAACGCGCTCGCCCCGGCCGCGAGCGACCTTCTCAGGTACCCGGAAAGCATCATGCCTTCTTCTCTCAACAGGAATCATGACCGGACGGCACCAATGCGGCAGGCCTTGCTAGTTTTGATGTTAGCGCTAACATTTAAGGGCTGCCGAATCGATTCGACGGTCAACGGTAGTCGGAGTCAATTCAACGAAGGTTCCGGCGTCAAGCATGTGGATCACATCTCTCGGACGCCCGGGGTGCCGTCGGCACCCCGCCTGGGCTCTTAACGCGATGCGTTCGCACCGTTGTGGTGAGATGTCATGAAACTTTCATCCCTCGCGTCCCGACGCTGGGCGTCGTGGTCGATCACGTGCGAGCTCTCGCCCACACCTTCCTGGCCCGCCGAGACAGAGCCGCTCGACTTATCCCTCAACATAGGCCTGAAGCAGGGCGAAGCCTGGCGTGGTGTCGTGGGGGCGGACGCCCACTGTAAACACCTCTGGATCACCGAAGATCGGCTCTCCATTGGGGCGCCGGGCGCAGGGGACGCGGCCGCAGTCGACGCCGTCGTCCTTGTCACAGCTCATCCAGGTGATGGCTTCCTGCTCGCCTTCGTGCAGGGGATGGTTCGACACAGCGCGCATGGCCACGGTGCTCGGCGGGATCAACACCCACACCTGCGGTACGGCGAGCACCCACCGCGTCGCGTCGATCTCGTGGGCCTTGGCGGCGGCTCGTGTTTCAAATGCGGCGGCCGTCGCATCGTCGCGCAGATCGTCATAGTCGCTGAGCACGAGCCTGCGATCCCCGTCCAGGACGACGATGGCGGGGCAGTCGCGGCCGACGATGCTCTTCTCCAGCCGAGAGACAACGTCGTCGAGCAGGCCGCCGTCTTGTCGTTCATCTCGCCCTCCCGAGCAGTCGCCCAGGCTGAGGTTCTGCGCGCGCAAGTGCAAGGCCATGGGGAGCGTGGCGTCGTCAGTGACGGCGGCGCCGCCGATGGTCTTGCCGCGGCTGCGCGCGGACTCGTGGCCTTCCAGGGTGCGGTCACGAATGTGCCCGCATTCCCCCGAACACCGAGGTCAGGCATACGTTTCCGTTCTTCCACACCCCGAAGGGCGGCTCAAAAGGCGTCTCCTACGCACCGTGAAAGGAACAGCAGTGAGCGCTACCGTCCCGCAGCATCCCCGCAGCGTTCCCGCCGTCCCCCGCCGCCCCCGCCACGTGCGCCGTGCCGGGCATGCCGGTCGGGTTCTGGCAATCCTGGCGCTGAGCGCCACGGCCCTGGCCGTTCCCGCACCCGCCCAGGCCCAGGCAGACGAGCAGGTGGCGGTGTCCTTGGGGGACAGCTTCATCTCCGGCGAGGCAGGCCGGTGGTGGGGCAACAGTACGGTGTCCGCCGCTGCGGGCTGCACCCGCGGCGGAACCGACCGGGCCGCTTATCGCAAGCGTTTGATCTGTTACTACGACCCCCAGCGGGTGTATGACGGCACGGCCGTGCACGGAGAGGGCACCGGACGTTACCGCTCCGACGTGGCCGAGATCACCGGGCTGGGCCAGGCCGGGCTCACCCCGGTCAACCTGGCCTGTTCAGGGGCGGAGACCCGGCACGTCATCGACGAGGCGTTCAAGGAGAACACCGCCTCTCAAGCCGAACTGCTTGCGCAGGTTGCCGCCACCCGGCAGGTCAAGGTGGTCGTGCTGTCGATCGGCGGCAACGACCTGAACTTGTCCGGAATGCTGCGCCGCTGCGCCGCGATGTACATGGCGGGCGACAAGCGCTCCTGCGCCTCAACGGGCGAGGGCGATCGGTTTCTCGCTGCGCTACCGGCGGTGGAGCAGCAGGTGACCCTGGCGGTTCAGAAGATCCGCCAGGTGATGAGCCAGGCGTCGGCCCGTTCCGCCGGATACCGGCTGATCCTGCAGTCCTATCCCTCTCCGGTGCCCTCCTCGGCCCGGGTGCGCTACGGCGAGGGCGGCGGCGGCAAGGCCACCAAGCGTACGCTCGTGGGCGGCTGCCCGCTGTGGGACGCCGACTTCGACCTGATGCACGACACCCTGGCACCCGCGATCGACGCCATGCTGCGACGGGTCGCCACTGCGACCGGTGCGGAGTTCCTGAGCATGCTGGGCGCCGTGGAGGGCCACGCGTTGTGCGAGCAGGGCACAAGCCAAGCCGGCCCGCTGGACGACGCCGCCAAACTGGGCGACACGATGGAATGGGTACGGTACGGCACCGCCGGCGCGAAGATCAGCCAGGGACACCAGCAGGAGGCCATGCACCCCAACGCGTTCGGCCAGCAGGCGCTCGGCCGCTGCCTGCTGGCCCTCTACCGCAATCCCGGCACCCAGCCCTGCAACGCGGGCACGCCCAGGAGTCAGACCTGATCCATTCCACAGCCCGCACATAGTCCTCGGCGGCACCATCATCGAACTCACCCGGCGGCCAGCGCTGCACGCGCCTCCATCCCAGGGGCCGTGTGCCTTACCGGGGGCGGTCGCGTCACCGGCCTCGATCGGGCCCAATGCGTGGGCGGACTCTTCAACGGGTGGTTCGTGGAGGGCTGACAACGACGACGCTTGGTTCGTCCCGAGCAAAAGATAGGGCTCACCCCCGCTGGCTGGACGGCGGTCGCCGCGACGAAACCCGGCCCTACAGCCGTTCACTCACCCGCCGACATGGATGCCTGGGCGGCGGGCGGGCTGGGGTTCGCTTTTGCGGATGATCTCCCGGACGACCGGCGGTGTGTCTCCCCGGCCGAGCAGGAGATAACGGAACAGATGCGTGAGTGGGTTGCCCTCCGACCATTCGAAGTAGCAGTGCGGTCGCACGCCGGTGACGTCACGTAGGGCGAGCAGGATCGCGGCGATGGCGTTGGGGGCAGCGGGGCTGGCCGCGCGCAGCACCCGGTGGCCGTCGACCTGGACACCATGGACCTGCAGCACGTTGCTGAACTCCGACGGGTCGATGACGTCGATCTCCAGGAACAGCACGTCGGCTGCTCCCGGGACGGGGTTCATGCCGCGCTGCTCGCTCTCCTTGGCGGCGTACTCGGCCGTATCTCCGCTCTGGCGGCGGTTGGCGATGAGGTTCAGCGCGCCGTCGTGGGCGATCGAATCGGTGACGAAGCGGCGGGCGGCCTCATCGAACTCGATTCGGTCGGCGCGCAACTCGGTGGTGCGTGAGATCCGCGACACCAGAGAGATGGCGATGATGGCCAGGATGAACAGAGCGGAGATGGCGATGCCGTCCGGCTTCTCCCGGATGTTCTCCACCAACGCGTACAGCAGCATCAAGGTCAGCACGGTGAAGCCGAAGGCGGCCGGGCGCTGCCGCTTGCCGATGGCGGAGATGGTGACCGCGACCGCACCGGAGACCATCATCGCCAAGATGCCGGTCGCGTACGCGCCGGCTTGGGCGTCGACGTCGGCGTCGAAGGCGATGGTGAGCACGATGCAGATGAGCGTGTAGACAACGACGACTGGGCGTACGGCCCGCCCCCATTCGGGTGCCATGCCGTAGCCGGGCAGGTAACGCGGCACGATGTTGATCAGCCCGGCCATCGCGGAGGCGCCGGCGAACCACAAGATGAGGATGGTGCTGATGTCGTAGGCGGTGCCGAAGGTCTCACCCAGGTATTCGTGGGCTAGGTAGGCCATCGCGCGGCCGTTGGCCTGCCCGCCCGAGCGGAACTGCTCGGCCGGGATGAGGACTGTGGTCACAAAGCTGGTGGCGATCAAGTAGACGCTCATGATGAGCGCTGCCGCGGTGAGCAGCTTGCGGGTGTTGTGGACGCGCGCGGTAAGCCGCTGCTCGGCATCCTTGCCCTCCGCGGCCACCAGCGGCATCATGCTGACCCCCGTCTCGAACCCGGACAGGCCGAGCACCAGCAGCGGAAAGGCCAGCACGGCCGGGCCGAGGAGCCCGGTGAAGCCGCCGCCCCCACTCAGCAGCTCGTCCGTCCATCGCGACAGCGCCTCGGGCTCGGCCACCACCCTGGCGATCCCGACGGCGACGACGACGGCGTTCAGCAGCAGGAACAGCGCCACCAGTGGGATGGCCACGCCGACCGCCTCACTGAAGCCGAGCAGGAACACCCCGCCGAGCACCGCCAGCAGCACCACGGTCAGCACGACCTCGTGGCCGTGCAGAAAGCTCGGGAAGAACGGGTTCTCCATCACGTGCACGGACGCGTCGGCCGCCGACAGCGTGATCGTGATGATCCACGACGTGGCCACGAACCCCAGCAGGACCAGCACGAACAGCTTGCCTCGCCAGAACGGCAGTAGCCGCTCCAGCATCGCCACCGAGCCCTGACCGTGCGGGCTTTCCCTGGCCACGCGCCGATACATCGGTAGCATGCCCAGCAGCGTCAGCGCCACGATGAGCAGCGTGGCCAGCGGGGACAGCGCACCGGCCGCCAGCGCAGCGATACCGGGCAGGTAGGCCAGCGTGGAGAAGTAGTCCACCCCCGTTAAGCACATCACCTTCCACCAGGTCTGAGGCTTGGCGTGCCCTTCGGCCGTCTCCGGCCCGACCGGCTGGACCCGGTGCTCCAGCAGCCACCGCCCCACCCGCCCGGTCGGCTCGGGCGCACGCACCGGAGTTTCGACCACCGCCGGAACGACGAACTCACCCGCGCCGCTCATCCGCCCACTCCCACCGCATTCCGGCCACGACCCTCGACAGGTCTTCGAACCGCCCAAGGGTAAAGCCTTCGATCACCAGCCCCAAGAAGGTACCCGGCCGGACATCGCGGGTCCGCCCTGGTTCGGACTGCCCCGCTGTCCCAGTGGGCAGTCCCCATGATTGCTGTGCACTCCGGCGTCCGGTTCCTCGCTCGATACCCGTGTGACTACGCCGCGCTTACCCCGCTCGTCCCGCCGATCGCTGCCGTCCTGGAGGACTACCTGACCGGTGGTTTGGCCTACGCATGCGACACGCATCGGCACTGCCCCCTCCCTTTGGAGTTGACGGAAGGGGCATTAGCTGCGGTCCCGACAGGTGGATGGGGAAGGCTTGGGGTGGAGTCGTTCGAGTCTTCTTGTCGCGCCGCTCAGCTGTCCGCTGGCTCTGCTAGATGGCACCGGTGTGGGGAGCCGCCGACCCGAACAGCTTCGACTGTTCAGGCCTGATGTTGTGGGCGTACTCGAAGGTCGGGATCAACCTGCCCCACTACACGGGAGCCCAATGGCAGCTGGGGACACGAGTTCCCAGCATGGACCAGCTTCAGGTAGGGGACATCGTCTTCTTCTATTCCGACCTTCACCACAACGGCATGTACGTCGGCGACGGCATGATGGTCCACGCCCCGCAGACGGGAGACGTGGTGAAGATCGTCAGCATCAGGACGCGCCCCTTCATGGGCGGCGCACGGCTGGTCTCTTGAACGTCACCGGTAGCCGTTCTCGTCAGGGTCGGCCTGCCGAGGCGAGGAACAGCGGTATCTCAAGGAAGAGCCGCCCCGCCTTGGCCCGCGTAGCCTGCTCGGCGATCCACATGTCGGCCTGCTCCCGGTCGAGCGCGCCGGGGGATGCGTCGGCCGCGTCGAGCAGCCGGATGAGCGGGTTGACATCTTCGGCTGGCACAGGGGGTATCTCGTCGTTGTACATGTGCCCCACCATGCGACTTAATGTCGACATGAAGGCAAACTCGAACCCTCCGGCGATGAGCATCGGACAGGTGGCGGAACACTTCGGCCTGGCCACGCACGTCCTACGCCACTGGGAGTCCGTCGGCCTGCTGGAGCCGGCGCGGATCGGAGGCGACCGCCGCCGGTACGGTCCCGATGATCTCTACCGAATCGCGGTCATCCTGCGGGCGAAGGAAGCCGGGTTCGGGCTCGACGACATCCGGGAGATGATCGCAGCCAGGGAACCGGCGGAACGGCGTGTCATTCTGCGGCGTCTCGAGAACGATTTGAGGCGGCGCATCGCCCAGGCGGAGGCCTCGCTGGAGCTCATCCGATGTGCGCTGGACTGCGACCATGAGGACTTCACCTCATGCGCGCACTTCCAAGAAATGGTGACGGAGAGGATCGGGCGGGAAGCGCGGCCGCATGTCCCTGTCTGAGTGCGCTGAATCGAACCGGAACCTGTTGGGTGGGCGGAGGTCAGCTCGGGGGCACGATCTTCAACGCCTGCCGAAGCGCCTCCGCCTCCGTAGGGGTGAGCTCGGCGAGGAAGTGGACGAACGCCGCCGCCTGGTTGTTGCTCGTCGCCAGCGCTCCGCGCATCAGACGAGCCGTGTACGCCTCGCGCGAGGCCACAGCCTCGTAACTGTAGGCGCGGCCCTCCAACCGGCGGCGTAGCCAGCCCTTGCCGTGCAGGGTGTCCATCACCGTCATCACCGTGGTGTAGGCGATGTCGCGGCTCTTCTGGAGCTCGGTGAGCACCTCGCGTACGGACACGGGCCGGCCGAGAGCCCAGACGCGGTCCATCACCGCTGCCTCGAGCTTGCCGAACTCGCGCACGTCTCCTCCGCCTTCGTCCTTCCTAGGTAAGGTAGTAGATCAGGCCTGACGCGACAAAGCGGTCACCAACTCCGGACTCCTGTCGTAGGCAGTGACAGTCGATCAACCACTGCCCTCGGGATGCCGCGACGGGATCCGCGGTGTCTCCTCCGGCGCTGACGATCACAGTATCCCTGTTTTGCCCCACAACCGTCGACCTGCCGCCACATGGCCGAGCCCGCTGCAGAGCGAGGTGGTGGTTCAAGGCGTACGTGGCAATCGCGCTATCGGATGTCTCCCGATCTCCTGTCCTCCAGACGGCACCATCGCTCGCTTCTTTTGCCTCCGGTCTCGGTCATCGCCGGAGGCCATCACGGTCACTAGTGCGGGTAGTAGTGAGTGCTTAGGAAGGCATTGCCAGGTGATGCGGGAAGGGCCTGGATCCATGGGTAATGTGTCCACTGTGACTACGGACGGTGTGGCGCGCAGGCTCGCTTCCTTGAGCGGACTGCTCCTGCTCGCCGCCGTCCTGTGCGGCCTGCTCGCCATGCACGGGCTGCAGCCCTCACCTGGACCTCTTCCCACTCCTAGCGTCCTGGCCCTGCACTCCGCTGAAAGCGATCACTCGGCGATGCCGATGGCGGGGCCCCACGACCGGCACGGTGACGAACCCAGCTCTCCCCACCAGGGTCACGGCGGCGGCCAGGTCTGTCTCGCCCTCCTCCTGGCCGGGTCGGTCCTACTACTTCTCCTCGTCATAGTGGGTGCAGGCCGCTTCGGTGCCCCGCCGATCCGGCTGTTCCTGCAGTCGTTCCTCCCCCGCGGGCCCACCGCCCGTCCCAGAGGGCCGACCCTCGCGCAACTCTGTGTGATCCGGGTGTAGAAGGCGCGCTCGACGGCCTGCCTCGCCGTCGAGCTTCAGCGACCTGCCTGCACCTACACACGGAGAGTGTTCATCCATGAAGCGACTTGCCATTCCCGCCGTCCTGCTCGGAGCCGGTCTGCTCGTCAGTGCCTGCGGCTCCACGGACACCGCGGCCCACGACATGTCCGCCACGTCGTCGATGTCCGCGATGCCTGCCGAATCACCGGCTCCTGCCACCAGCCCGGCCGCGGACCACAACGACCGGGACATCTGGTTCGCGCAGATGATGATCCCGCACCACCGCCAGGCCCTTGAGATGGCGAAGCTGGCCGAGGATCGCGCCGGCAGCAGCAAGGTCAAGGAGCTGGCCAAGCAGATCGAGGCCGCCCAGGATCCCGAGATCCAGACGATGACCGGCTGGCTCCGAAGCTGGGGCGTTCAGGCCCCCGGCGAGGACGGCATGCCGATGGACCATATGGACCACGGCATGCCCGGCATGATGTCCGGCGAGGACATGAAGAAGCTCGAAGGCCTCAAGGGCGCCGCATTCGACAAGGCGTTCCTGACGATGATGATCCAGCACCATGAGGGCGCCGTCACCATGGCCAAGGAGGAGCAGGGAGCCGGCGTCTACGAACCGGCCAAGCAGATGGCCGACTCCATCATCACCAGCCAGTCCGCGGAGATCGCCACCATGAAGAAGCTCCTGCGGTAGGACTCCCGGCGGGTGGGCGACGGTGGTCGTCGCCCACCCGTTCCTCGAATCCCAGGCGCGAGAAGGTGAGAACTGGGAATGATCGCCGCAATCATCGCCTTGGCCGGATGCGTGTTCCTGCTCGGGCACCTCGCGGGCCCCATGCTGCTGCGCGCGCGATGGTCGGCAGGGTTGCCCGGCACCGCCGTAGCACTGTGGACCGCCGCCCTCACCGGCACCATGTTGGCCCTGACCGGGCTGACCGCTATCGCACTCGTCTGGCCCTCCACTCCCGGTCACCGGCTCGTCGACTGGCTTGCCGACTGCCTGCCGAAGGACGGCCATGCCATATCCCCGGCGGCGGCACTCGGGACAGTTCTGCTTCTCGCGGCGGGGATCACGTCCCTTAGCCTGGCCGTGCCCAGAGTGGTCCGGACCGTTCGGGAACGCCGCGAGCACCGGCAGATGCTCGACGTGGTCGCGGGGGATCTCGCCGGGACACCGGACGTCCGCGTGCTCGAGCACCCCATGCCGATGATCTACTGCCTGCCGGCGCGAGAACGGCCCATCGTCGTGACCACAGGCGCACTCGACCGGCTCGGCCCGGCCGAGATGGAGGCGGTGCTGGCCCACGAGCGCGCGCACCTGCGGCAGCGGCACCACCTGGTCCTGATGCTGGCCGACGCACTGCGCGCCGCGGTTCCCTGGCTCGGCACGCTACGGCTCGCGCACACCACCCTGCCCGGCCTGCTGGAACTGGCCGCCGACGACCACGCGGCGCATCACCATGGAAGGGCTCCGCTCATCGGTGCGCTACAGAAGCTCTCAGTCGCGTCGTGCTCAGTGGGTGCCCTGGCCGTCAACCCCGCCACCACGCACATCGCCAGGCTGAGAATCGCCCGGTTGACCTCTCCAGACACGCCCCCACGGCTGCCTCACGTCAGATCCCTGTCGTGGTTCGCCGTCGCCGCCGCGGTCGGCGTCCCCGCCGTACTGGTGACCCTGGGCGTGATGATGCTGCCGCTTCCTTGCTGAGCGTCTTCGGCGGACATGCCATGACCTTCCCAATCGCGTCAGTGACTGCGCTCTTGCACGGCGGGCAGCCTGAGTCCCTTGAGCGCGAGGGCGTTCATGGCCACGATGAAGCTGGAGCCTGACATCGACAGCGCCGCGATCTCGGGGCGCAGCACCAGGCCGAGGGCGGGTTCGAACACACCCGCAGCGATGGGCAGGGCCAAGGTGTTGTAGCCGATCGCCCAGCCCAGGTTCTGCCGCATCTTGCGCACCGTTCCGCGGCCGATCCGCAGGGCGGTCGGCACGTCCAGCGGATCGGACCGCATCAGCACGAGGTCGGCGGTCTCGATCGCCACATCGGTGCCCGCGCCGATCGCGATGCCGAGGTCGGCCTGGGCGAGTGCGGGGGCGTCGTTGACGCCGTCGCCGACCATCGCCACCGTACGTCCGTCGGCCTGCAGTTCGGCGATCTTTGCCGCCTTGTCCCCGGGCCGCACTTCGGCGATCACGGTATCGATGCCCAGAGCGCGTGCGATCCGCTCAGCGGTGGCGGCGTTGTCCCCGGTGAGCATGACCACCTCGACGCCGAGGTCGTGCAGCGCGGACACCGCCGCCGCGGAGGTCTCCCGGGGAGCGTCGGCGATCCCGATCACTCCGGCCGCTCTGCCGTCGATCGCCACGAGTACGGCCGTGCGACCTCCTGAGGCAACTTGGTCGCGCTGCGGTGTCAGTTCGCCCAGCGCGATGCCCTCACGGTCGAGCAGTCTCCGGTTGCCCACCATCACCCGGCGTCCTGCCACCTGGGCGACGGCACCGTGGCCGGGTATGTTTTCGAACCGCTCCGCTCGTACGGCGTCCAGACCTTGCTCGTCGGCGTACCGGACGACGGCCTGGGCCAAGGGATGCTCCGACTCCCGCTCCACCGCGGCCACCAACCGCAGCAGCTCATCCCCCGGCACGCCATCCGCGATCACTTCGGTGACCTCCGGCTCGCCCTTGGTCAGCGTGCCGGTCTTGTCCAGCACCACGACCTGGACGCGTGCAGAGGTCTCCAGAGCCATCGCGTTCTTGAACAGCACGCCGCGCTTCGCACCGAGACCCGTACCCACCATGATCGCCGTGGGCGTGGCGAGACCGAGCGCGTCCGGGCAGGTGATGACCACGACGGTGATGGCGAACAGGATCGCCACTCCGAACGGCCGTCCGGCCAGCAGGAACCATACGGCGAAGGTGAGCGCGCCGCCGATCAGCGCGACGAGGACCAGCCAGAACGCGGCCCGGTCGGCCAGCCGCTGGCCCGGCGCCTTGGAGTTCTGCGCCTGCTGCACGAGCTTCACGATCTGTGCGAGGGCGGTTTCGGCGCCCACCTTGGTCGCCCGCACGCGCAGGGTGCCGTTGCGGTTGATCGTCGCCCCGACCACGGCCGAGCCCGGTTCCTTGTGCACCGGCAGGCTCTCGCCGGTGACCATGGACTCGTCGACCTCGCTCTCGCCCTCCTCGACGGCTCCGTCGACCGGAATCTTGGCTCCAGGACGGACCAGCAGCAGGTCACCGGCGACCACCTCGGCCGTGGGTACTTCGACCGGCGTCCCGTCGCGCACGACCATCGCCATCGGGGGCGCCAGATCGAGCAGAGTACGGATGGCGTCGTTGGCCCCGCCTCGGGCCCGCATCTCGAACCAGTGCCCCAGCAGCACGAAGGCCGCCAGCACGGTGGCCGCCTCGTAGAAGACCTCACCGCCGCCGGTCAGCGTCACGACCACCGAATAGAGCCAGCCCGCTCCGACCGCGACGGCGACCAGCACCATCATGTCGAGCGTGCGCGCCCGCAGGGCCCGCACGGCCCCGTCGAAGAAGATCCAGCAGGAGTAGAAGATCACGGGGAGGCTGAGCAGCAGCGCCCACACGTCTTGCCGCAGCCCGAACGGAACCGGGACGTGCAGGCCGAACACCTCGGTGCCGATCGGCGACCACATCAGGATCGGGATCGAGAACAGCAGTGCGACAAGGAAGCGGTTGCGCATGTCGGCCACCATCGCCGCCATCGACATGCCGGCGTGCCCGCCGTGGCCCATCATCTCGTGCGGGGACATCGCCGCCTCGGCGTGACCTGCGGAGCCGTGCTTCACGTATCCGCCATGCGCAATCGCCTCGTGTCCCGACGCCGTGGATTCGCCCATGCCTGCGTGCATGTGTGCGCCGTGCCCGGCCATGGTCGCGTGATCGCGCCCCGGACTCGCGACCCGCTTGGCGACGTCGTCGATGGCAGAAGTGCTCGTCCCACCTGATGCGGGTGGATCAGGCTCAGCCATGGGGTCACAAATATGGGAGGGAACAGACTGGCCGGCACAGTGGTATCCGCATTCGCGGATCCAGTCTCGCAACTCAGCCAGGGACGTTCGAGAGGGGTCGAACACCACTGTGGCCGTTTGGGCCACCGGATTGACCTCGACCTCCAGAACACCCGGCCGTCGGCCCAGCCGCGAGGCGACGATGTTCTGCTCCGTGGCCCAGTGCAGTCCGCTGACGTCGAGAACCGCCGTGCTCCGGTCCTTACCGCTATCCCACGCACCCAGCTCATTCACCACCGCGTCATCTCCAGCACCTGCGAGTCAGCCAAAGTCCTATCGTCGATAGTAGATGCAGGGTTGTGAGGGACGGCTTAGTGCGCCCTGCCGGCCGATTTCACTGTGCGGGGGATAGCGGCCGAAGCATGGCCGGCAACGTCGGAGTCAACAGGCGGGGAGCCTGAAGTCCGGGTCCCTCAGTGTGCGTGCGGCCCCGCGACGTGCTGTGGTCTGCCGCCTGGGACCAGAGTCAGGGCGACGAGGGCGCCGAGGGCGGCGCTGACGGCGCACACCGTGAAGGCCGTTCCGAAGCCGGTGATCGTGCCGGTCTCGATACCGCCGGCCGCGACGGTGGAGACGACGGCGACGCCGACCGACCCGCCGACCTCGTGGAACGTGTTGACCACGCCGGATGCAAGGCCGGCCTCCTGATGAGAGATGTAGCCGAGTGCGGAGGTGGTGGCTGCGACGAACACGGCGCCGAGGCCGGCGGCTGCCACGGCGAAACCGGGGACCAGGACCGCCCAGACGTCGGCCTCCGCAGACAGGCCGGTGAGCAGCCAGGAACCGGCGGCGGCGAGCGCCAACCCCGCGGCGGCGATCGGACGGCTGCCTGTGCGCCCGACGAGACGACTGCCGACGTGCGCACCGATTCCGGTGGCCACCGCGACGGGCAGGAACATGAGGCCGGTGCCGAGGGCGGTGTAACCGCGGGCGTGCTGAAGGTAGACGGAACCGAGGAAGAAGAATCCGATCAGCAACGCGCTGGCGACCAGCATGAGGAAGGCACCCGCGAGGACGGGACGCCGGGAGAGCATGCGAACGTCCATGAGCGGCGCACGAACCCGCCCTTCCACGATGGCGAACCCGGCGTACAGCGCCAGGGCGGCGATCAGTGCCACGAGCGTCGCCGTCCCGCCCCAGCCGGCGTCGCCCGCTTTGACCAGGCCGTAGATGAGGGAGGCGGTCGCCCCGGTGACCAGCGGCGCCCCGAGTAGATCGATCCGACCCCGCTGAGCCTGGCGTGCTGGGGCCGGGACGGTGAACGGCAGGGCGACCAGCACCACGACGCCGACAGGGACGTTGATGAAGAACACCCATTCCCAGCCGGGGCCGGCCGTGATCGCGCCGCCCAGGATGACTCCCGCCGCCGATCCGATGCCGCCCAGAGCGGCCCAGACGCCCAGCGCTTTGTTGCGCTCAGCGCCGTGGAAGGCGGTCGTGACGATGGACAGCGCCGCCGGCGAGAGCAGGGCCGCTCCGACTCCCTGCGCGACACGACCGGCGATCAGCACGGATCCGCTTGGGGCCAGGCCCGTTCCAAGCGACGCGAGGGTGAAGACGGCGAGACCGGCCAGCAGGGTCCGTCGCGCGCCGAGCCCGTCCGCGAGCCGGCCGCCCAGCAGCATCAGCCCTCCGAAGCAGAGGGTGTAGGCGGTGACCACCCACGTGAGCGTTTCGCGGTCCAAGTGAAGGTCGGCGCTCATGCTGGGCAGCGCGACGTTCACGACGGTGACGTCGAGGATCAGCATGAACTGGGCCAGGCACACCAACGCGAGGGCCGCCCAGCGGCGCCGGTCAGGTGGGGTCTCGGGATGTGCCTGCACGGCATGCGGATGGTGAGCAGAGACGGGATGGCTCACGAGGGACCTCCGGAAGGGGATTTGAAGGCTGCACGACGAACCCAAGCGCAGCGGATAAGTCCAACAGCCAGGTACGGGTTGGCGCGGCTCAATCACGGGGGCGGGCAGGGCAACCATGGCGACTCCCGGCTCGAGGTCGGCCGACGTGGGCACGACGTGCAGCGATCCCGCATGTCCTGCGGTATCTGCGTAACTGCCACGGTCCCACCCCCTCGTGAAAGTTGTATGATGCAACTCTTAAGAGAGGGTAGCGAGCAGAGTTGTATCTTGCAACTGTGGAGGATCTGTGCAGCAGGAACCGACGCCCGACGGCCTCGAAGCGCTCCTGATGGAGCTCGTCATCGAGATGGGCCTTCAGCGGGGCGACGCACTGGTGCCGGATCTGACGATGACTCTCTCCGAAGGACTGGCCCTCCTGGAGATCTGGCACACCGGCCCGGTGCCGCAGCAGCACATCGCCGACCGTCTACGCCTGGAGAAGAGCAGCGTCAGCCGCCTTATCGCGGGGCTGGAGCGCAAGGGCTGGCTCGTCCGGGAACGCGATCAGGCCAACCGTCGCTACTACCGCCTCATGCTGAGTGACGCCGGTCGTGCAGTCGTGGCACGAATGTCAACGCACCTGCACGAGCGTCACGGCCAGGTGCTCACGAGGCTTTCGGGCGCCGAACGCTCCGCTCTGGCCGTGGCGCTGCCCGCCCTCACCCGTGCTCTGCGTGAGACCACCGCCGCAGCGGGCACCTGAGAGATCGCCGGCCGTCGATGGTCACGATGCTGGGCAAGGGCGGATACGCGCCACCCCAGATGATCAGGCCTGGAGGTAGCCGAGGGTGGTCATCATGCCGACCTCGGCGTGGTAGACGTTGTGGCAGTGGATCATCCACAAGCCGGGATTGTCGGCGTCGAAGTCCGCCTCGACAGTGCTGTTCGGCAGCACAATGGCGGTGTCCTTGCGGATCCCGCTGGCGGTCAGGGCGAAGGTGTGGCCGTGCAGGTGCATGGGATGCCACATCAGGGACCGGTTGACGAACTGCAGCCGGACCCGTTCCCCGGCGCGGACGGGGAGGACGGTCTTCGGGTCGTACGGCTTGCCGTTGATGGCCCAGTCGTAGGCCATCATGCTGCCGGTCAGCTCCAATCGGATGGTCCGGTCGACGGCCTTCGACGGCAACCTCACACTCTGCGCGGGACGGAGCTCGTCATAGCGGAGGATCCCGCCCTTCAGCTCTCGCGGCCGCACGTCGATGTCAGGAGCCCGGCCCGTTGTGGAGGTTCGGACCAGCGCGCGGGCGGCGCCGTTCTTACCCTCGGCGGCGGCGACCAGCGGGAACACGCCGTCCTTGAGGGTCACCAGCACGTCGTAGCGCTCCCCCATGCCGATCAGCAGCGCGTCGGTCGGCGCAGGTTGGATGGGGAAGCCGTCGGTGTGGGTGACGCTCATCCGATGGCCGCCGAGCGCGACGCGGAAGGCGGTGTCGACAGCGGCTCGTGGGGATCCTCGACGATCAGCGGCGCGTACAGACCGCGGTCGAGCTGCGGGCCGGAGTGCGGGTGGAACCAGTAGGTCCCGGGGGTGGGCGCGGTGAATTCATAGGTGAACTCCGCACCGGCCCCGATGGGCGGCTGCGTGACGCCGGGGACGCCGTCGGCGTCGTTGCGCAGAGCCAGGCCATGCCAGTGCACGCTGGTGTCGGCCGGAAGCCGGTTGACCATCCGGGCCCTGACGACCTCCCCCGCTTTGACGCGGATCTGAGCACCGGGAACGCGGCCGTCGTAGGACCAGGTGTCGACCACCTTCCCGCCCAGGTCCACCAGTGCTCGCTGAGCGGTCAGGACGACGTCACGGACCGCGCCGGGGTGGCGTGCCGCTTCCGCGGCCCGCACCTGCTCGGCCGAGGGCCCGACGAAGGCCGGGACGCCGGCCGTGCTCACCGCCGTGCCACTGCAGGCGGAAACAGCGGCGCCGGCGGCGACCAGCAGGCCGCCGCGCAGGAAGGAACGCCGATCGAACGAAGACATGCGAAACCTCACGTGGGTCGTGCCGATGGATGACGCCGGAAACGCGGGGTGCCGGGCACCCGCGTGGCATCCATCAGTTCCGAAGCACCACCACACGCGTGAGGACGACGGATAACGGCGGCAGGTCGGGAACGGAGAATCGGCCGATCGACAGCCGGCCGGGCCTGGCCGCTTCCTCCGCTCCCATACGGGTCAGGAACAGCGGCAGTCCCAAGGCCAGGCCCAGAGCCGACAGGATCGCAAGACACACCGTGCTCGGATCGAACGGCGAGTGGGAGCCGGCGTTGTGCGTGGACGAGTCGCTGCCGGAGGAACTGTGATGCGGGGTAGCAAGCCCGACGTCGGCCGTATGCGTCGTCATGGCCGCTGACATCGACATCGCGCCGGGGCCATCGTGCTCATGCCCGAGCGTGTGCATGGCGGCCACGCCTGTCACGAGGATCATCAGCAGCATCGCGCGGAGAAGCGCCGCTACTGGTCCCCGGGCCGCCATCGTGTCCTCCAGGGTCGATACCTTCTATCGCCGATAGTAGCGCCCCTTGTGTCTGGCGACGGTTCCTCTCCCTCGTAAAGCGACCCGAGCCAGGACAGGCCCACTAAGAATAATAGTAGGTTCAATTGATTACTAAATAGCCGGAATGTCCGTTTGTGGATTTTCGGAGAGGTAATCAATAAGTCGTCTGGAGTGGTCACTTCACGTCTACGAGTGGCATTTCGGTGCGCATCTAATTCTCGGTAATCCATCAAGGAGACAATGAGATGCTTGTACTCCGTAACACTATCGCCGGCATCGCGGCCAGCACCGCTCTGGCCGGCAGTGCTGTCTGTCTGGGCGCTCTCACCTACGCCAGTCCCGCCAGTGCCATGACCGTACACAGCGCCGGAAGCTGTCAGTGCAGCGGCAGTCAGTCCGGTAGCTGCCGATGTGCCGATTGCTGCTGCGACGGTTGCGAGTGCGACGACTGACTCGGCGCCGCTGGGTGACCTTCAGATAGCCCTTGCGCATGGGGGCGAGAGGCTGCCCTGAAGGTGAAGGAGGGCTCCGGCGAGCCACGGCTCGCCGGAGCCGCACTCGGCATCGAACCTTCTCGGTCCGCGCCACGAGCAAATGTGTGGGCGGTGGATGTATGGCCGCCCAGGTGTCACTGGAGCACTAAGTCGCGTAGACGGGGGCGAGATCGACGAATATGCGGTAGTCCGAGATCAGGCCGTCGTCGCGGGTGCGCCAGATCGATACGGCTACGGCGCTTGCGTCCTTGCCATCAAGCCTCCGGTAGGTCACCTCGGTCTCGGCGATGATGTCGGCATCCAACCGCCAGTTCCGGACGACCCGGTGCCGCAGGCCGCCGATGGTGGAGTAGAAGTCCCGGAGACCGGCGACGATGGCCCCACGTCCCGCAAGCGGCTCGGCATTGCCGAACACCAGCGTGGCATCCTCGGCCAGCAGTCGCCCAAACTCCTCAGGATCGAACGAATCGACTGATCGGAAAACGCGTCGCACCGCATCGTCGGACATGCCGGTCCCTTCTCACACAGATGGGATCACTGATGGGGACGATACGGGGCGAAGGATGGCGTACAACTAGCGCAAGGGTGGGGATTTCGTCCCCGAGTCCGGGTCGCGACATCGCCGGACCGAGGAGATCCTCCTGGCCGGCCACCTTTCGGCAGATGCAGGGCTGGTCAGCAGCCTGCCCTTCGCGGCTACCGCATGGTCTTGGTCAGGCGGTAGCGCGAGGGCGGGATGCCGTATCGATTGAGGAAGTTCTGACGGAGGCTTTCAGTCGTGCCGAAGCCGCAACGGGACGCGATGGCGGCCATGGGCAGGGATGTGGACACGAGGAGATGGGCGGCGGCCTCGGTGCGGGCCCGGCGTACGAAGCGGCCCGGGCTCTGACCCAGGTGCCTGAGGAACAGGCGGGTGAGATGCCGCTCGCTCACGCCCGCGTCGGCCGCCAGGGAGGCCGTGGTCAGGTCGCCGTCCAGGTGGCCCGTGATGTGGTCGACGACGCGCTTGACCAGGCTGTCGCTGGGCGGCGGGCTTTCTGTGAACATGCTCATCTGCGCCTGGTTGCCGGGTCGCTGCAGGTAGGCCACCAGGTAGCGGGCCACCTCCCGGGCGAGCGGGGCCCCGTGATCCTCTTCGATGAAGGCGAGGGTGAGGTCGAGGGCGCTCGTGACCCCGGCGGCCGTGGCGACGTTGCCGTCGCGGATGAAGATCGGCTCGGCGTCGACGGTGATTTCCGGGTGACGGGTGGCGAGTACGTACCCGTACTTCCAGTGGGTGGTGGCCCGACGCCCGGCGAGCAGGCCGGCCGCGGCCAGCACCGCCGCGCCCGTGCACACCGAGGCGACGCGGCGACTCTCCCGGGCCAGGCGGCGGACGTGGCCGACGATCACTTGGCTGGCCGCGGCGTCTTCGTGCCCGATTCCCCCCGACACCACGAGTGTGTCCAGCGGTCCGGTGACGTGCTCGAGGGCCTGCTGCCCCTGCAGCGTCAACCCGCTCGCGCACGTGATGGGCAGGCCTGACGGGGTGGCCAGGCACACGTCGTAGAGCGGCACGGCGCCGTGCAGGTTCGCCATTATCAGGCTGGACGTCACGCATGAGATGTCCAGCAACTCCGCCGCGTGGTACCCGAGCACGACCACACGTCGTTGAGTCATGGCACGACTCTACGTCGGAAAGACACACAGCCAAGATTCCCGGACCTGTTTCGGGTCCCCTCATTGGCGCTTTCTCAAGCCGCCGGGACAGTTGAGCCAGGCCTCGGACGGAGCTCAATACGCGCCCTGCTGCCGGGTCTACGGAATGAGATATTCCAAAACCCTCCGAGAAAGGACCGAAATGTCAGCCGAGCCACGATTCCACAAAAGGGCTGGATCCGCACGCCGCGCTCTTCGTTCGAGTGCGGCCGCCGCGCTGGGACTGGCCGTGCTCCTCAGCGGCCCTCCCGCTGCCGCGGCGCAGGGCGACCCGATCGCGGATGCGCTCGCCCGAGTCGCGGACGGGACCTACACGAACGAGGATCTGGAGTTGCTCAAATCCGATCCGGAGATCGCCGCGCAGGTCCCGGACCCCACGAAACCCGACGAGTCCAGTACGTCCACGAACGACGACGCGAGCACGCACGCCATTTGCGGTGCGTACGCGGACGTCTGGTTCCGCAAGCGGAGCCTGCTCGGGTCGACCATATACGTATGGCATCACCGGGTCGTCTACTGCCGCGACGGCTCCCGGGTGACCTCCTGGCAGAATCGCTACGACTACCTGAGCGATGCTCAGAGCATTGTTTACATGCGAGAGCTGCAGGTCAACCAAGCAGGCGGGGTCGGGACAACATCGGCATGGTCGCATCTGCAACGCCATCTGGAGTACTGCGTGGCGAAGTACGGATGCTATGCCAGCATGAAGCCGTGGTCGCGTATCACCGTTCACGGCAACGCGACGTACAGCTACACGGGTTCGGCAGGGTGAGCCGGCGATCGTCCGGGCTCGACGGGGTGAGCTTCCGGCTGTGAGCGGCGCTTCTGCCGGAATCGCGACCGGTCAGGACATCGGGCGCAGGTGAACGCCGGCTGACTTCGTTCGCTTCGCAGCGGACCTCGGCAGTCGGCGTTTCCGCTCGTCCCGGGAATGCTCCTCGCCGACGTCAGCCGGCTGCCGGGCACGATGGAGACGACGAGGGCTGCCAGGCAGAACGTGACGCACTGGCCACTGATCCTGGACCTGTGGTCACTCACCATGAGCTTGACGTGCGGCCTGTGCGGTGACGCGTTCGATGGCCTGGACGGCGACATCGGGCTGGTCGACGTAGATGTAGTGGCCGCTGTTCTTGGCCGTGCTCAGCTTGCTGCCGCTGGACAGCGCGAGCCACTTGCGCTGGCCCTCGGCCCACGCCTGCTCCAGGCGCGGCCCATACGTGGGGACGGCCGCGAGGTACTGCTTCCCGTGCTGGATCACCTCCACCGGGATGTCCCCGGCGGAACGGACCTTGCCGTCGGTGATGACGAGTTTCTCCGGGTTCTCGCCCTGGAACATCGCGAGGTTCTGTGCGCGCAACTCGGCCGCCGGGCCGGTGGCGGACTTGGGGATCGCCTTCGTGATGTCGTCCGCCATGGTGGGTGGGGTGGCGTCCATCAGGACCAGCCCCTTGACCCTGTCCTGGTGGTCGGGGGCGTACCTGGCGGCGATCAGTCCGCCCAGCGAGTGCCCGGCCAGGACGACCGGGCTGTCACCTGCGACGCGGTCGAGCACCCCGGTCAGGATCTTCCCGGTGCTGGAGAAGCTCTGCGGACCGTCCGGCTTGTCGCTCGCGCCCGCGCCGAGCCGGTCGTAGGAACAGACCCGGTTCTTCTTGCTCAGCGTCTTCTGGATGGCGGCCAGCTTGTCCAGCCCATCGCCTCCCCCGTGCATCAGGATGATGACCGGCCTGCCTTTCTCCGGGTCTCCCGAACAGGACACGTTCACCGACCGGCCCGCGACGTCGATCTTCTTGGTCCCGGAGATCGGGGCGGCATCGGCTGTGCGGGTGGCGGGGGCGAGGGGGTCCCAGTGCTCCAGCGATTCGCCGTCGCAGCCGGCGACCCCCGCGCCGAGCACGGTGCAGCACAGCGCGGCCACAACGGATGTCTTGATCTTGGGGAGCATGAGGTCCTCCGATGAGGGAGTCGACGCCGGGGTGATGCGCACGGCGGTGTAGCGGGAAAGCGACGGAGCGCCGTGGCTGCGTCGTAACGCTACGGATCCGGCGGTCCGGGATCGTCACCTCACGGTGGACATTCGCCGGTAGCTCGTGCGGGGGACAAGTGCGGTCCGCCGGGGAGGGCCGCGCTCGCGGCGCCCTGTGCGCCGCGAGGTCGCCGATCAGCTCTTCCTCTCACCACACATCGTCAGCACACACGTGTGGCACGCCTTGCAAGCTCCGCATCGTCCTCGACCACGACTCACGGTGACCTACTCCGGCCAGGGGGAGCCGAGGATCGTGTCGACGAAGTTCCCCCGTCGGTAGCCGGGCACGTAGCGCTCGAGAACGTCGGCCTTGACGTTGCCGAACGTGGTCCCCGGCTTGGGCGCGACGCCCTCGGTGAACGCCCGCAGGATCGCCTCCTTGAAACCCGGCCGGGGATGCAGGGCGGTGATCTCGGCCCGCTGGGCGTCGTCGAGATCGTGATAGCCGATGCCGAGCACGTCGTACTCCACACCCGCGGTGACCAGCGCCACCTCCGGTTCCATGAACTCGGGGATGCCTGGGGTGGTGTGCAGGGCGATCGCCGTCCACACCCGGCGGACGCTGTCCTCAGGCACACATCTGGTCGATCGTCATGGTTCTTCTCCCCTCCGGCTGTGCCATACGCCGTCGTGAACGCTGTCGGGAGGCTTGGTCCCGGCCGTGGGGAACTGCGATCAGTGAGGAGAGTCGCTGGTCACTCGGAGGGCCGGGGCCCCGCGGCGCGGCGCAGCCGGTTGGCGATCGCGAGTCCCAGCCCCTCCTCCACCGGCAAGGAGGCGACGATGAGGTCGCACCCCCGCTGGTCGAGCTCGCGCAGGAACCCGTACAGCCCGCGCGCGTAGGCGGCCATCGAATCGGGGACCGCCACCACGGCGTGCGCCTTCACCTGGGCGCCCGCGAAGGAGGGGGGAAGAAAGACGCCCACCTGGTGCCCTAGCTCCTGCGCGAGCTCCGCTTCGGCGACGACCTTCTCGGGCTCGACGAGGACGACCCGCGCACGCGGCGCGTAGTGTGACGGATGCTGGCCCGGCACCCGGACGCGGCTCGTGGAGTGAACCGCGAGCGGGCGTCCCAGCACCGCCTCGAGGTCCTCGCGCGTCACCCCGCCGGGCCGAAGGACGCTCGGAGTGTCGCCCGTGGCGTCGACGATGGTGGACTCGACGCCGACCTCGCAGGAGCCGCCGTCCAGCACGAAGTCGACGGCGTCACCAAGCTCCGCCCGGACGTGGTCCGCCGTCGTGGGGCTGACCGAGCCGAAGCGGTTGGCGGACGGGGCCGCGACACCTCCGCCGAAGGCCGACAGCAGCGCGAGCGCGACAGGGTGATCGGGCACGCGCACGGCCACCGTCTCAAGGCCACCGGTCGCTTCGAGGGACACCCGGCGACCACGCCGCAGGACCAGGGTGAGTGGCCCCGGCCAGAAGCGTTCGGCCAGCAGGCGCGCCGCCGCGGGCACGTCCTCGACCCAGTCGCCCAGGTGCTCCGCGCCGCAGATGTGGACGATCAGCGGGTGGGAGGGCGGGCGCCCCTTCACCTGGAAGACGCGCGCGACGGCGGCGGGGTCCTCGGCGTTGGCGCCCAGACCGTAGACGGTTTCGGTCGGGAAGGCCACCAAACCTCCGGCGCGCAGCACACCGGCCGCCTTCTCGATGTCACTGGTTCTTGCCGTCACCCTCGCAATCCTTTCACTGTTCCGCTCTCCACATGCCGGGGTCTCGTCGGCGCATGGTGACGAACCACGGCCGACAGCACCGCGTGAGCCCGGACGGACGAAATCCGTCACAGCGGCACGGGGGAACACCGCCAGGACGGCCCCTGCCTCAGGGTAGAACCCGCAGGCCGCACCCCATCTCACCGGTCACCTCCAGGCGGTGCCGCCCTTCACCAGGGTGATCGCGCCATCCGACGCAAGGTCACACGAATAGGCCCTGACGCGCACTTCGTACGGTTCATCCGGGTTCGACTGGCGGGAGTATCCTGCTGCGCACGTGTCACCGACCTTCCCCCACAGCTCAACGGGGCCCGCCGTGTGGCAACGGCACGGTACGGAGTCCGGCGTGGGTGGGCTGGGCTCGGCGTGAACGAAAGGGTGTCAAGTGGCGCGCTGTGAGGACGCTGAGCAGGGGCCGCCGACAGCGGCCGGAGCCGGGGTGTTCGCCGCCGAAGACGAGGTCGGCCGGGATCTGGCGTTGGTGGACTGGCGGGCGACCCCGCTCGGGCCGCCGGAGGAGTGGCCGCAGAGCCTGCAGACGGCGGTGAGCATCCTGCTGTCGTCCCGGTTCTCCATGTGGATGGCGTGGGGGCCGGAGCTGACCTTCTTCTGCAACGCCGCCTACCGCCGTGACACCCTGGGCCGGAAATATCCGTGGGCGCTGGGCCGGCCCGCCAGCGAGGTCTGGGCGGAGATCTGGGACGACATCGGCCCGCGGATCGACACCGTCCTGGCCACGGGGAAGGCGACCTGGGACGAGGCGCTGCTGCTGTTCCTGGAGCGGGCCGGCTATCCGGAGGAGAGCTACCACACGTTCTCCTACAGCCCCCTCCGGGACGACTCCGGCACCGTGGTCGGCATGTTGTGCGTCGTCAGCGAGGAGACCGAGCGGGTCATCGGCGAGCGGCGCATGGCGACCCTGCGGGATCTCGGCTCCGATCCCAGTGTGGTCCGCACCGAGCAGGAGATGCTGGCTTTCGCCTGCCGGCAGCTCGGCCGCAACCCGCACGACCTTCCGTTCACCTTGACCTACCTGTTCCAGGACGGCGGCGGGGCACGACTGGCAGGGGTGACCGGAATTTCCGCCGGGCACCCGGCCGCCCCTCTCACGCTGCCGGCCGACGCCCCGGACGCGGTGTGGCCCGCGACGGCGCTGGCCCGGGGAGAGTCGGTGATCGTGCCGCTCGACCCTGCCTCACTCGACCCTGCCCCACTCGACCCTGCCCCACTCGACCCTGCCTCACTCGACCCTGCCCCACTCGACCCTGCCTCACTCGATCGGGCCCCGTTCGCCGGTCTCCCGGCCGGAGGCTGGCCGGAGCCGCCCACGCAGGCGCTGGTGGTGCCGCTGCTCCAGCAGGGCAGTGCGCCGTACGGGTTCGTGGTGGCCGCGCTGAACCGATACCGCCCCCTGGACGAGGCGTACCGCGGGTTCATCGAGCTGGCCGCGGGGCATGTCGCGGCGGGCGTCGCGAGCGCCCGCAGCTACCAGGCCCAGCAGCGGCGGGCGGAGGAGCTGGCCGAGCTCGACCGCGCGAAGACCGTCTTCTTCTCCAACATCAGTCACGAGTTCCGCACACCGCTGACGCTGATCATGGGGCCGGTGGAGGAACTGCGCGGCCGCCTGCAGGGAGCCGACGCGCAGGTGCGCGAGGAGCTCGAGGTCATCCGCCGCAACGGGTTGCGGCTGGGCAAGCTGGTCAACACCCTGCTGGACTTCTCCCGCATCGAGGCCGGCCGGATGCAGGCCAGCTACGAGCCGGTCGACCTGGCCGCGGTCACCGCCGAGCTGGCCAGCCTCTTCCGCTCCGCCGTCGACAAGGCGGGCCTGGACTTCCGGGTCGACTGCCCTCCCATGGACGAGCCGGTCTACATCGACCGCGGCATGTGGGAGAAGGTGATGCTCAACCTGCTCAGCAACGCGCTGAAGTTCACCTTCGAGGGCGCGATCGGCGTCACCGCGCGCAGGGAGGACGACCACGCGGTGGTGACCGTCATCGACACGGGCATCGGCGTCCCGGCCGAGGAGGTGCCGCGGCTGTTCGAGCGGTTCCACCGCATCGAGAACGCGCGATCGAGGTCCAACGAGGGCAGCGGCATCGGGCTGGCCCTCGTGCAGGAGCTGGTCGGCCTGCACGGCGGCACCATCAGCGCCGACAGCGCCGAGGGCGCGGGCACCCGCTTCACCATCCGCCTGCCGTACGGCTCCGCGCACCTGCCCGCCGAGGCGATCACGACGGCCGGCACCGGCGCAGGCGCCACCACCGCGGATCCATACGTCGAAGAGGCGCTGCGCTGGCTGCCCGTGGACGACACCGGCGAGCCCACCGGGGACACGATGCGGATGCCGTCCCATGACGGCTCGACCGCCCCGGCGCGTGTGCTGGTCGCCGACGACAACGCCGACATGCGCGAGTATCTCGTCCGTCTCCTCCAGGGCGCCGGCTACGTCGTCAGCACCGCAGGCGACGGGATGGAGGCGCTGGACGCCGTCCGCGCGGACGCCCCCGACCTCGTGGTCAGCGACGTGATGATGCCGCGCCTGGACGGCCTGTCCCTGGTCGCGGCGCTGCGGTCCGACCCACGCACCGCCGCCGTGCCCGTGGTGCTGCTGTCGGCCAGGGCGGGTCAGGAGGCGTCCATCGAGGGCCTGCAGGCCGGAGCCGACGACTACCTCGTCAAGCCCTTCGCCGCCGCGGAGCTGCTCGCGCGGGTGAGGGCGAACATGGACATGGCGCGGCTGCGCCAGCACCAGGCGCGCTGGCGCAGCGCGCTGGTGGACTCGCTGCAGGAGGCGTTCTTCGTCTGCGACGAGCAGGGCGCCGTCGTCGAGATCAACAGCGCCTTCACCGACATCCTCGGCTACGGCCCCGAGGACCTCCCCTACACGCCGATCCATCCGTGGTGGCCGGACGCCGCCACCGATCCCGCTGCCCACCAGCAGGTCGCCGACGCCTTCAGCGGCCTTCTCGGCCCGGGCCAGGGCAGCTACACCATCCCGGTCACCCACCGTGACGGGCACCGGCTGTGGGTGAGCGTCACCTTCAACCAGGCGCAGGATCCCGACACCGGGCGGCATGTCGTCGTCGGCACCTTCCGCGACGTCACCGCCGAGCACTACGCCATCCAGCGCGAGAGCGCCCTCGCCTCGCTGAGCACCAGCCTGTCCCAGGCCGGGAGCCTCTCCGACGCGCTGACCGGCGCCCTGCGGGAGCTGCGGAGTCTGTGGCGCGCCCGGTCGGTTCTGGCCGCCGTCTTCGACCACGGCGAGGAACCGACCCTGACCGCCGCCGGCGAATCGGTGGACTGGCACGGGCTGCCGGGCGATCGCCGCCGGGCGCTCACCGATCTGCTGCGGCGGCCGCTGCTCACCCCGGTCGCCGACCGCGACGGGGTCGGCATCCTGCTTGAGCACCCCGAGGGCCAGCTGGCCCTGTGGGTCGACCTGGGCGACCACCGGCCTTTCACCGGCGAGGACCAGGTGCTGCTGTCGCTGCTGGCCGGGCGTCTCGCCCAGGGGCTGGTGCGCGCCCACCAGATCGACCAGCAACGCGAGACCGCCATCGCGCTGCAGCGTGCCATCCTCGGCCCCGCCCAGCTTCCCGAAGGGTTCGCCGTACGCTACGAGCCCGCCACCAGGCCCCTGGAGGTCGGCGGCGACTGGTACGACACCATCGCACTGCCCGGCGGACGCATCGGCATCGTGGTCGGCGACTGCGTCGGGCGCGGGGTGGAGGCCGCCGCCGTCATGGGACAGCTGCGCAGCGCCTGCCGCGCGCTGCTGCTGCAGGACGACAGCCCGGCCCGCGTGCTCATGGCCCTGGATCAGTTCGCGGCCGGCGTTCCCGGCGCCAGGTGCACCACCGTCTTCTGCGCCGTCCTCGACCCGGAAACCGGGCGCCTGTCCTACTCCAGTGCCGGACATCCGCCGGGAATCCTCGCCCTCCCCGACGGCAGCACGGGCCTGCTCGACGGCGGGCGTTCCGTCCCCCTGGCCGTACGCCCGGGCGCGACCCGTCCGGAGAGCGAGACGATCATCCCCGCGCGTGCCACGCTCATGCTGTACACGGACGGCCTGGTCGAACGCCGCCGCCGTCCGCTGTATTCGGGCATCGACCAGGCCAGCCAGGCCGTACAGGACGGCAGGAACGTCGCCGTCGACGACCTCGCCACTCAGGTGATGATCCGCCTGGCGCCCGCAGGCGGCTACGACGATGACGTCGCTCTGCTCCTCTACCGGCACCCGGCCCCGCTGGAGATGACCTTCCCCGCCGAGTCGTCCCAGCTGGCGCCCGTCCGCAAGGCGCTGCGGAGCTGGCTCGGCCAGTGTGACCTACCGGCCCAGATCGTCCAGAACATCCTGGTCGCCGCCGGTGAGGCGTGCGCGAACGCCATCGAACACGGCCACCGGCACACCCCCGGCGACATCGTCCGCCTGCGGGCCGAGGCGTCGGTCGACAACCTGCGCCTCACCGTCGCCGACACCGGCCGCTGGAAGTCCCCCGAGCCCGAGGCCAACGCCCACCGCGGCCGCGGTGTCGCGCTCATGCGCGCCATGATGCAGCAGGTCACCATCACCCCCGGCCCGTACGGGACCACCGTCGACATGCAGATGAGGATCGCCTGATGACCACGCCCCTGACCCTCACTCCTGGGGTTCGCCCGGACGGCGCCGCTCTCCTGACCGCGGCCGGTGAGATCGACATGAGCAACACCGCCGCCCTCGAGGCCGCTCTCGAGAGCACCCCGGGGCCCGTCGTCCTCGACCTGACCTCCGTCGAATACCTCGACAGTGCGGGCCTGAGCGTCCTGTTCGCCCACGCCGACCACATCACCCTCATCGCCAACCCGCTGCTCACTCCCGTCCTGACCATCTCCGGGCTGGCGGACATCGCCACCGTCCACGACGGCGACCTCGACGCCCGATAGGGCGGGATTTCCGGTCCTCCTGCGGTCACATCGCCTCAAGTGAGATTTTGCTCTCGGTTGCGTTGATCTCTTTACACGAGTCATGTGATAGTTGACTATCAAGTGGCGACTCGACGGCTCGTGGTGAACGACGATCCGCTCTGGAGGCATCATGACCACTGTCGAACCCCGGACCTTCCCCTTCGGCCAGGTGGACCGGCTGGAGGTGGACCCCCTTTTCTCCCGGCTGCGGCAGGAGGAACCGCTGTGCCGGGTCCGGCTGCCCTACGGTGAACCCGCGTGGCTCGCGACCCGCTATGAGGACGTCAAGGTCGTGCTCGGCGACGCGCGGTTCAGCCGGGCCGCGGCGATCGGCCGCGACGAGCCGCGGATGCGGCCCCACCAGTCCCGCCCCGGCAGCATCCTCAGTTTCGACCCGCCCGAGCACAGCAGACTGCGCAGGCTGGTGTCGAAGGCGTTCACCGTACGGCGGATCGAGCTGCTGCGGCCACGGACCCAGGAGATCGCCGACGAACTCGTCGGCGCGATGCTGGCCAAGGGCGCCCCGGCCGACCTCGTCGAGGACTTCGGGCTGCCGCTGCCGATCACGGTCATCTGCGAGTTGCTGGGCGTTCCCGTCGAGGACCGGGTCGACTTCCGGACCTGGTCGGACGCGCTCCTGTCCACCACGCGGTTCACCCCCGATCAGGTGGTGCGCTGCATGGGCCTGCTACGGGAGTACATGGCCGGTCTGATCGCCGAGCGCCGGCAGACCCCGAAGGACGACCTGCTCAGCGCGCTCGTCGCGGCCCGCGACAACGAGGAGCGGCTGTCGGAGGAGGAGATGCTGTCGCTGGCCGAGGCGCTGCTGGTCGCCGGTCACGAGACCACGGCCACGCAGATCCCGAACTTCGTCTACGTGCTGCTCACCCACCCCGAGCAGCTCGCGGCGCTGCGCGCGGACCTCGACCTGATACCCAGGGCGGTCGAGGAGCTGATGCGCTTCGTCCCGCTCGGGAACGGCGCTTCCATCGCCCGCTACGCGCTGGAGGACGTCGAGCTGGGCGGCGTCACGGTGCGCGCCGGAGAGCCGGTGGTCGTGAGCCTGGTGTCGGCCAACCGCGACGAGTCGGTCTACACGAACCCCGACGAACTCGCGTTCGACCGTCAGCAGGCCTCGCACGTGGGGTTCGGGCACGGGGCGCACCACTGCCTCGGCGCCCCGCTCGCCCGGATGGAGCTACAGGTCGCCCTGCGTACGCTGCTCACACGGCTGCCGGGACTCCGCTTCGCCGGCCCCGAGGACGACGTCGCGTGGAAGACGGGGTTGTCCACCCGAGGGCCCGAGCACATGCTTGTCACCTGGGACGAGCTCTGACGAGCGTGCGGAGCTAATCGATAGTCGCCTATCGGTTGGTTATCCTGTCGAGGTGACCACCGAGACCTCACGGCGGCTGCGCGCCGACGCCGCACGCAACTCCGGCAGGATTGTGCGCGCGGCCCGGGAGGTATGGGCCGAGCAGGGCCCCGACGCGCTGCTCGAAGACATCGCCCGCCGCGCCGGGGTCGGCATCGCGACGCTCTATCGCCACTTCCCGGACAAGGCGGGCCTGGTCCGGGCGGCCCTCGACCAGAGCTTCGCCGAGGACATCGCCCCCGCCATCGAACGGGCGCTCGGCGACGACGACCCCCGGCGCGGTCTGACAGCCGTGCTCGAGGCGGCGATGTCCACGGCGGCCCGTGAACTCAACACCCTGGCCGCCGCCCGGAACTCCGGCGCCATCACCGCGGAGGCCAGCAGCACGTTCATCGAGTCGCTGACCCTGCTGGCCCGGCGCGGGCAGCAGGCCGGTCTCATCCGTGCCGACCTCGTCCCCGACGACCTGCCCAGGATCATGGTCATGCTGATGGGCGTGCTGTGGACGATGGATCCCGGCAGCGACGGCTGGCGGCGCTACCTCGCGCTCGTCCTCGACGCCCTGTCTCCCGACGCGGCCTCCCCGCTGTCGGCCGCCGTGCCGCTCAGGTCGCCGCGCAAGCGGGGCGGCTGGCCCGTGTGACGCGCGGGGGCCGTGAGCCTGGCGAGGGCGGCGGCCGAGGGCGTTCCGGGCTCGGCCTGGTAGGCGATGACGACCTGACCGTCCGTCCCGCCGACCGTCAGGCTGTGACGCCGCAGGACGAGCGGCCCGACGACGGGATGGGCGAACTCCTTCGTCTCGTCGCGCGTCGGGCGGACGTCGTGGCGTTCCCACAGGCGGCGGAAGTCCTCGGAGGCCGCCGACAGCTCCTCGACCAGCTCGCGCAGGGCCGGGTCGTCGAGGTCGGTGCCGGCCACGGCCCGCAGCGCGGCGACCGAGTCGGCCGCGACGGTGTCCCACCTGGGGAACAGGGCCCGCGCGCCGGGGTCGAGGAAGACGTCTCGGACGAGGTTGCGGCCGGGCCGATACATGGGCGCCAGGGCGATCGCCGTCGCGTTGGCCGCCAGCACGTCGAACCGCCGTCCTCGCAGGTAGGCAGGCGTGTCCACCCACGCGTCGAGGAGGAGCCGCGTCCCCGGGGCCGGTCGCTCCCGCGGCCGGCGGGGCCGGCCGCCGTTCCGTCTCGGCGCGTCGCGGGCCAGGGCGTGCAGGTGGGCCGTGAGGTCGGCGTCGAGGCGCAGGGCGGCACCGAGCGCGTCGAGCACCTGCTCGGAGGGGTTGCGGTCGCGGCCCTGCTCGAGCCGCGTCAGGTAGGCGAGGCTGACGCCCGCGAGCGCGGCAAGTTCGTCGCGGCGCAGCCCCGCGACCCGGCGCCGCCCGGACGAACGCAGCCCGACGTCCTCCGGGCGTACGAGCGCGCGGCGGGCCTTGAGGAAGCTGCCGAGAGCGTTGTTGCCGGGCATGTCACCCGCCACTGTACGCAGGGCCCGTGGGCGATGGTGACCCTGTCACGGTGATGGCTGTGCCGTCCCGCGCCGGGCAGAGTGACCGGTATGAGTACCGAACACACACTTACCTGGTTCATCACGGGAGCATCCCGCGGCTTCGGGCACGTGTGGACGCGGGCGGCGCTGCGGCGGGGCGACCTGGTCGTCGCGACGGCCCGCGACGTTTCCGCGCTGAAGCCGCTCACCGACGAGTTCGGTGACTCGGTCCTCCCGCTGACGCTCGACGTCACCGACCGGGAGGCCGCCTTCGCCGCGGCGGCCCGGGCGACCGAACGCTTCGGCGGGATCGACGTCGCCGTCAACAACGCCGGGTACGGCCTTTTCGGAGCGGTGGAGGAGATCACCGAGGCCCAGGCGAGAGAACAGCTGGAGACGAACCTGCTCGGCGCGCTCTGGGTCACCCAGGCCGTGCTGCCCGGGATGCGGGAGCGCGGCCGGGGCCACATCCTGCAGGTGTCGAGCATCGGCGGCGTCGCCGCGTTCCCCATGCTCGGGCTCTACAACGCGTCGAAGTGGGGCCTGGAGGCGTTCAGCGAGTCGCTCGCACAGGAGGTCGCCCCGCACGGGATCAAGGTGACGATCATCGAGCCCGGCCCGTACGGCACCGACTGGAGCGGATCGTCGGCCGTCCACGCCGAGCCGCTCCGCGCGTACGAGCCCGTCCGGGAGGCCCGCCGCGCCGCCGCGGCGGGCAGGGTCCCGATCGACCCCGAGGTCACGGCCGAGGCGGTCCTCGCGGTCGTGGACGCGGAACGGCCCCCGCTGCGCCTGTTCCTGGGGAGTTACTGCCTGCCGATCGCGGAGCGGGTCTACACCGAACGCCTGGACACCTGGCGGGAGTGGCGCTCCCTCTCCGAATCCGCCGACGGCTGACCCGGCGGGACTGGCGCGCCCCACCGATCTTAGGTAAACCTAACCTTAGGTACGCTGAGTCGGGAGGTGCCTATGAGACCGGGTGACTTCGCGAGAGGCGCCGTTATGCGGCTGCGCCGCGTGACCGGCGACCGGCGGCATCGCAGACGGCTGGCCGAGCTGGGGTTCGTGCCGGGCGCGTCGCTCTCGGTGCTGGGACGGGGCATGCACGGCGGCCTCGTCCTGGCCCTGGGCGACGGCCGGGTGGCCGTCGACGCCCTGACGGCGGCGACGCTGGTGGTGGAGCCGGCCGATGAGTGAGCGGCCGATCACCAAGGGACCGGTCGCCAAGGGACCGGTCGCCAAGGGACCGGTCGCCAAGGCCCTCCTCACCAAGCCCTGCTGCGACGACGACGTCCCGGGCGGCGTCAACGCCGGTGATCCGCGGGTCGCCCTCGTCGGCAATCCCAACGTGGGCAAGTCCACGTTGTTCAACATGCTGACCGGGGCGCGGCAGCGGATCGGCAACTGGCCCGGCAAGACGGTGAGCGTGGCGCAGGGCACCTGGCGCTCACCCAACGGCGAGATCACCCTCATCGACCTGCCGGGCACCTACAGCCTGGTGCCGGGCTCGCCCGACGAGGCGCTGACCAGGGACCTGCTCGTCGACCGGGGCATGGGGGGCCGCCCCGACCTCGTGGTCATCACCGTCGACGCCGCGAACCTCGCACGCAACCTCTACCTGCTCGCCCAGGTCATGGAGACGGGCGTGCCGCTGGTCGTCGCACTCACCATGGTCGACATCGCCGAGAGCCGGGGCATCCGCGTCGACGCCGGGCGGCTGTCCGAGCTGATCGGCGCCCCCGTCGTACCCCTCGTGCCGCGCCGGGGTGAGGGCGTGGCCGAGTTCGACCGTGTCGTCGCGAGGGCACTGGCCGCTCCCCGCAGACCGGCCCTGCCCGTCCTGGGCGAGGACATGGAGGCCGCGCTGGCGTCGATCACCGCCGAGGTGCCCGCCGAGACCGCCGTACGCTACCCGGCGCGCTGGCTGTCGATCGCGCTGCTCACCGGGGAGGACGTGCCCGGCGTACCGGAGGAGACCGCGGCCGCGGCACGGGCCGCCGGCGCCGCGCTGTCCGGCGGCGAGCCGGCCGGCGACGACGAGCCGGACGACCCGGAGCTGCTGGTCGCCGAGCAGCGGTACGCGTGGGTGCACGAGGTGATCGCGGAGGTCGTGACCCGCCGCGGGGCCGGGCGGGCCACCTGGTCGGACCGCGTCGACCGGGTGCTGACCTCCCGGTGGTCCGGGCCGCCGATCTTCCTCGCGGTCATGTGGGCGGTGTTCGCGCTCACCACGAAGGCCGCCGCGCCGCTCATGGCCGGTTTCCAGGGACTCGTGGACGGCCCGGTCTCCACCGGCGCGGGCCGCCTGCTCGACGCGCTGGGGGCGGGCGGCGCGATCCGCGGCCTGGTGCTCAACGGCCTCATCGCGGGCGTCGGGCAGGTGCTCTCGTTCGTCCCGCTGATGGCCATCATGTTCGTGCTGCTGTCCGTGCTCGAGGACTCCGGCTATCTGGCGCGGGCGGCGTTCGTCGTCGACCGGCTCATGCGGGTCATCGGCCTGCCCGGCCGCGCGTTCCTGCCGTTGATCGTCGGTTTCGGCTGCAACGTGCCCGCCCTGGCCGGCACCCGCATCCTGTCCGACCGGCGGCACCGCCTGCTGACCGGACTGCTGATCCCGTTCGTGACCTGCAGTGCCCGGCTCACGGTGTACGTGCTCGTGGCGACCGCGTTCTTCGGCAGCGCCGCGGGCACGGTCGTCTTCGCGATGTACGTGCTGTCGATCGCCCTGGTCATCGGGATGGGCCTGCTGCTGCGCGGCACCCTGTTCCGCGGCATGGCGGAGGAGCCGCTCGTCCTCGACCTCCCGCCCTACCGGCTGCCCGCCGTACGGGTGATCGGGGCGCAGTCGTGGGTGAAGCTGCAGGCGTTCCTGAAGACGGCGAGCGGGATCATCGTGGCCACGGTCACGCTCGTGTGGCTGCTGTCGTCGATCCCGTTCGGCGGCCAGGGGTCGTTCGGCCGCACTCCGATCGAGCACAGCGTCTTCGGCGCCGCCTCGCACGCCGTCGCCCCCGCCTTCGCCCCGTCCGGGTTCGGCGACTGGCATGCCTCGGCCGCCCTGATCACCGGATTCGTGGCGAAGGAGGCCGTCGTCTCCACGATGGCCCAGACGTACAGCATGGGCGAGCCGGCCGACGGGCACCAGCCGGGCGGGCTCGGCGGCGCCCTGCGGGCCACGATCGAGCAGACCTCGCACGGCCACCCGGTGCCGGCGGTGCTGGCGTTCCTGGTGTTCCTGCTCGCCTACACACCGTGCATGACGACCGTGGCCGCCCAACGCGTGGAGATCGGCGGGCGGCTGACCCTGTTCGGCATCGGGATGCAGCTCACGCTGGCCTGGCTGCTCGCGGTGGCGGTCTTCCGCGTAGGGAGCCTGTTCCTATGAGTGCGCTGCGCAGGGTCCTCGAAGAGATCACCGCCGCCCGCGGCGGGGTCAGCCTGGACGACATCGCCCGGCGGCTGGGCCTCGGCCGTGACGAGGTCGACGCGATGGTCGAGTACTGGGTCCGCAAAGGGCGCCTGTCGTCCGACGACATCGCGGCCGCCTGCCCGAGCGGCGGCTGCGGCACCTGCGCGCTGGGCGACGACGGGAAGCCGGGCTGCGGCACGCGGCGTGACGGCCCGGTGCTGCTCGCGATCACGGTACGCCGCCGAGAGGATCGCCGGGAGGACCCCTGAGCCGGCGCCTACCCGACTCTGGCCGCTCCGGTGAGCAGCTCGGCGAACAACCGTTCCCACGCCTGACGTATCCCGTCCATGTCGTACCGCATGACCGACGTCCTGGCCGCGTCGCCCAGCGCGTGCCGTAGCGACGGGTCGCCGATCAGCGCCTTCATGGCGGCGGCGAGCGCGCCGGCGTCTTCGGGAGGAACCAGCAGCCCGTCCCGGCCGTGGGCGACGATGTCCGCGGGCCCGTGGGGGCAGTCGAAGCTCACGACGGGCAGCCCGTGGGCCATCGCCTCGATGAGCACCATGCCGAAGCCCTCGTATCGTGAGCTGAGGACGAACATCGCCCCCTTGGCCAGTTCCTGCTCGAGCGTGGTCGTGCCGCCCATCAGGAAGGCGTGGTTGTAGAGATGCAGGCGGTGGATCAGACGCCGTAGGCTGCCGTGCTCCCTGCCGTCGCCGTAGATGCGCAGTCGCCAGTCGGGGTGTTCGGCGACGACCTCGGCGAACGCCTTGATCAGCAGGTCGAACCCCTTCTGGCGGGTGAGTCGCCCCGCGGCCACGATGATCCTGCCGTCGAGCGCGGCGGGAGCCCGTTCGGCGGGCGTCAGGCCGTTGGGGATGGTCGCCAGACGGGTCCGCGAGCCGTCGAGCAGCGCCGCGTACTCGGCCAGGTCGGCGTCGGTGAGGCTGACCACGGCGTCCAGCCGCGGGTACCAGCGGGCGATCTCGGCGACGAGTTCGGGCTTGTGGGAGCGCAGATACATGTGTTCCTGGGCAACCCGTACGACATTCCGCGGGGCGTAGCGGGCGGAGAGCAGGTTGAGTGCGGGGCGGGTGGTGACCAGGACGCCGCCGTCGAGCGACCGCAGATATCTCACGATCTTCTGGTCGCTCAGCCGGTTGAAGGCGGCGTAGCGCACCTCGGAAGGAGGCACCAGCAGGCTCGGCCGGCGCCGGAGCCACTCGCGGACGGGATGCCGCCGGCGCGGGCCCCGCAGGTCCGCCAGGGAGCGCAGGCGGACCCGGGGATCGAGGGAGAACCTGGGCCGGTCCCTGGTCTGGAAGACGCTGACCAGTTCCACGTCGTGGTCGGCGGCGGCCATGACGTTGGCCTGGTTGATCACGGTGCGGATGGTGCCGCCGACCCCGTAGGCGTTCATGATGAGGTAGCGGAGCTTCATGCCTGGACCGGCCTGGAGATCAGCGACAGGTTCTGCATCACCGTGTAGTACGGCTTGACGCTGACGGCGCCCGCCCGGGCCTCGCCCGTCTGCGCCGGGAAGGTCATGACCGTCTTCTTGTCCGGGATGTCGTCCAGGTGGCGCCCCAGCCGAAGCGGCTCCGGCTCGCCGGGTAGCCGGAGATGGAGGTCCCAGACCTGACGGCCGTCGATCCGGCGGGTTGCCACGGCCGAGACGACCAGTTCGACAGCGAAGGCCGCCTGGAACCGACCGCCGTCCACCGTCGCCGGGCAGTTCAGCACGAGATCGGGGCGGTCCCGGTTGGTGAGGGTGAGGATCGCGGTCGTCCGCGCCGGCGGAGTGGGAGCCGTGCCGACGATGCGGCCGATCACCAGGACTCTTCCGTCTCGCGGCCAGACCTGCTCCACCTCGGCGTGCCTTGATGTCATCGGCCCTGCTTCCTGTGCGTTCCGCTTTCGCGGGGTAGCCTCGACCTACTAGCTTGATAGTAGCTACTACTGTGATAGTAATTCGTGCTCAGGGAGGTCGGGTTGACCGACACGGGACATGGCGACAGACGTCCGGCGGGCATGCTGGAGGACGAGGTGCTCGCGGTGTTGTGGTCGAGGACGGCGCCCGTGAGCCCGGCTGAGGTGCAGGCCGAGCTCGGCGGCTCCCTGGCGTACACCACGATCATGACCACGCTCGCGCGCCTGGAGCGCAAGGGCCTGGCCACCCGGCAGCGCTCGGGCCGAGGGTTCGTCTACGCCCCCGCGGTGGACGAGGCGTCGCACACCGCAGAGGCGATGAACGAGCTGCTCGCCCGCAGAAGCGACAGAGCGGCGGTGCTCGCCCAGTTCGTGTCACGGCTCAGCGCGGACGACGAGCAGATCCTGCAGCGGTTGCTCCGGGAGATGGACGACTGATATGCGGATCATCGTCTACCTGCCGTTCGTCGTGTCGGCGCTGCTGGGTCTCGCGATTCCGCGATTCGGGCGCCGGCTCGCGCCGGCCACCGCCACTCGGCTCCTGGTCGGGGCCGGCGCGGCGTGCGCGGCCAGCTCGGTCCTCGCACTCGTCTTCCTGGCCAGCACCTATCTGGGTCAGGTGCCGCTGGTCGCGTCCTTCGGCGACTGGTCCGTGGGGCTGTTCGAGGCGCTCGACCCGGTGCCGCGGCCGGCCGCGCAGCTCGCGCTGCTGGCGCTCGCGGTTGTCGGGGCTCTGGCGGTCAGGACCGCGGCGCGGCAGGCTCTCGCGTTGCGGCGCGTGTCGCGGACCTGCCGCCGCGCGTCCGCCGCATCCGGCGGCCTGGTGGTCGTCGACGATCCGGTTCCGCACGCGTACGCGGTGCCAGGAGGCTTCGGCGATCCCGGCCGTGTCGTGGTGACGACCGGGATTCTGCGTGCCCTCGGTGCGGAGGAGCGAAGGGTCCTGCTCGCCCACGAGCGCGCTCATCTCCGCCACCGCCATCACCTCTACCGGACGGTGGCCGCGGTGGCCGCCGCGCTGAACCCGCTGCTGGCGTCCCTGCCGAGGGCGGTGGAGTACACCACCGAGCGCTGGGCCGACGAGCGGGCGGCCGAGGAAGTGGGCGATCGGAAGGTCGCGGCCCGCGCCATCGTCAAGGCGGCGCTGGCCGGCGGGGAGCGTCAGCGGCGGGCGGGCCTCGCCGCCCTCGCCTTCGGCCACGGCGACGTGCTCCCCCGGGTCAACCACCTGCTGACCGCGCCGCCGCGCCGCCGTCCCTTGACGGCGGCAGTGCTGATCGTGGCCGTGGCCGCCTGCCTCGTCGCGACCAACGAGTCCCGCGCCGACACGGAGTCCTTGTTCGAAGAGGCGGAGACTACTCCGCCGGTCGTGCACGTGGTCGCCGGCAGGCGCCATGCGGGTGCGGTGGAGGCGCCGGCTCTGCACGGCGGGCCGCGTGGACGGGACGGCCGGCCAGGGCCGAAGCCGGGGCCGGACGGCGTCGTCGACCGTTTCCCCGTCCTCTCCGGACGCGGCGAGGCCGGTTGGTAGACGCACCCGGCACAGCCCTTCCCTGTCTTCCGCGGGCCGCGGAGTTCGGCCGAGTTGTCGATGAAAGTTTCATTGCCGGGCGGGTCTCCGGATCCGGCCGGACTTCCTCACAAAACCTTCTCCGATGAGTGGGCGCGACGAAATTCCGGCCGACGCCGGACTGTGCGCGGATGACCGCTCAGGCACCACCCGGTGAGAAACTTGGGCGGTGGAGACTTCGGTGCCAGGACGAGCCGAAACACGGCTCCAGGCCAAAATACTTACGCGATTGCGTGACGCCGGTCCGCAATCTCGCATTCAGCTGTCGGAACACTTCGAAGTGTCACGTACGACGATCGGATCGGAACTCGGCCGGCTTACGGCGCTTCAACTCGTCGAGGAAATCGGGCCGGCCGCGTCTCGTGGAGGGCGCCGGTCGACCGTCATCGACCTGGCCGGCCGGGTCCGGTTCGTCGGCGTCGCGATCGGCGCGACCTCGGTGTCCGCCGCGGTCACCGACGGCAGGCTGCGCGTCCTCGCATTCGAACGGACCGAATGCGACGTACGCCAGGGTCCCGAGCCCGTGCTCGAACTCGCCATGGAACAGAGCCGCCGGCTGCTCCTGAAATTGGGAGTGGACCGGCCGATGGGAGCCGGCATCGGCATGCCCGGCCCGGTGGACTTCTCACGCGGTATCCCGGTCTCGCCACCGATCATGCCGGGGTGGGACGGTTATCCGGTCCGCGATGTCTTCGGCAGGCAGTTCGATTGTCCGGTCGTACTGGACAACGATGTCAATGTAATGGCCCTGGGCGAACAACACGCCGGTGCGGCCGGCACCGCCGAGAACTTCCTGTTCGTCAAGGTCGGCACGGGCATCGGCTGCGGAATCGTGGCCAGGGGTGAGCTCTATCGCGGCATGGACGGGTGCGCGGGGGATATCGGGCACATACCGGTCGCCGATTCCGGCGAGATCTGCGCCTGCGGCAACACGGGATGCCTGGAGGCGTCCTTCGGCGGCGACGCGCTGGCTCGCGACGCGCTCGCCGCGGCCCGGTCCGGGCGCTCGCCCCTGCTCGGGGAACTCCTCGCACGCGACGGCACGCTGACCGCCGCGCAGGTGGGCGAGGCGGTCGCCGCGGGTGACGCGACGTCCGTCCAGTTGGTGCGCGACGGCGGACGGCGCATGGGCGAGGTGCTCGCGGGCCTGGTGTCGTTCTTCAACCCGAGCCTCATCGTGCTGGGCGGTGGGCTCACGCTGCTGGGTCACGTCCTGCTCGCCGAGATCCGCGGCGCGATCTACCGCCGCTCACTGCCCCTCGCCACCAGGAATCTACCGATCATGATGAGCGACCTCGGCCCGCAGGCCGGCGTCATCGGCGCGGCCAGGCTCGTGAGCGAGGAGGTCTACGCCTTTCCCCGGTGATCGGCGCTCGCGCCCGGACGGTTCGCCGATGACGACATTCGTGCCGCACGGGATTGCATGATCATGCATTCCGGTGTATATATTCTACTCGTGTCCAAGGTGCTCACTTCTCTGCCTGTCGGCGAGCGTGTCGGGATCGCCTTCTCCGGCGGCCTCGACACTTCGGTAGCGGTCGCGTGGATGCGGGAGAAGGGTGCAGTGCCGTGCACCTACACCGCCGAAATCGGCCAGTACGACGAACCTGACATCGCCTCGGTGCCGGGGCGTGCCACCGCGTACGGCGCGGAGATCTCCCGGCTGGTCGACTGCCGGGCGGCCCTGGTCGAGGAGGGGCTCGCGGCCCTTGCCTGCGGGGCGTTCCACATCAGGTCCGGCGGCCGCACATACTTCAACACCACCCCGCTCGGGCGAGCCGTCACCGGCACCCTGCTGGTGCGCGCGATGCTCGAGGACGGCGTGCAGATCTGGGGAGACGGCTCCACCTTCAAGGGCAACGACATCGAGCGGTTCTACCGCTACGGTCTGCTCGCCAACCCCTCCCTGCGGATCTACAAGCCGTGGCTGGACGCCGACTTCGTCAACGAGCTCGGCGGGCGCAAGGAGATGTCCGAGTGGCTGCTCGCCCACGGGCTGCCCTACCGGGACAGCGTGGAGAAGGCCTACTCCACCGACGCGAACATCTGGGGCGCGACGCACGAGGCCAAGTCTCTTGAGCACCTCGACACGGGCATCGAGATCGTCGATCCCATCATGGGCGTGCGTTTCTGGGACCCCGCCGTCGAGATTGCCACCGAGGACGTCACGATCGGCTTCGAGCAGGGACGTCCAGTGACGATCAACGGCAAGGAGTTCCCCTCCGCCGTCGATCTGGTGCTGGAGGCCAACGCCATCGGCGGCCGGCACGGCCTGGGCATGTCCGACCAGATCGAGAACCGGATCATCGAGGCCAAGAGCCGGGGCATCTACGAGGCGCCGGGCATGGCGCTGCTGCACGCGGCCTACGAGCGGCTGGTCAACGCGATCCACAACGAGGACACCCTCGCCAGCTACCACATCGAGGGGCGGCGGCTGGGCCGGCTGCTCTACGAGGGCCGCTGGCTGGACCCGCAGGCGCTGATGCTGCGCGAGTCGCTGCAGCGCTGGGTCGGCATGGCGGTGACAGGGCAGGTGACCCTGCGGTTGCGGCGCGGTGAGGACTACTCCGTGCTGGACACGTCCGGACCGGCTTTCAGCTACCACCCGGACAAGCTCTCCATGGAGCGCACCGAGGACTCCGCCTTCGGCCCGGTGGACCGCATCGGGCAGCTGACGATGCGCAACCTCGACATCGCCGACTCTCGCGCCAAGCTGGAGCAGTACGCCAGGCTCGGCATGGTCGGCAGCCAGCAGCCGGCGCTTATCGGAGCCGCCCAGGCGGCCTCGACCGGGCTGATCGGCGCGATGCCCGAGGGTGGGGCCGAGGTGATCGCCTCTCGCGGCGAGGCCTCCACCGAGGAGGAGCTCCTCGACCAGGCCGCCATGGAGCTCGGCACCGACTGACAACCACGACCGGAGCGCCCGCTGTGGCGGGCGCCCCGGCATGCGCAGCAGACGCACCTCCCGACCAGGGCGGCAGGACGGCGCTTTCCGAGTGCCGGCCGCGGTCGGGAGGGCGCGCGTGGGCCGGGGACTCCGCCTTCCGCGTCATGCCCAGGGCGTGACGGCCGGAAGCCGGGTCAGGCGACTGCTCGCGCGTCGGCCTGACGCGGGCTGAGCAGGTTCCGCGCCCAGCCGACCGCCGCGGCGGCCGGCCACAGCCGGGAGGCCATATTCCGCGCGGTGATGCCGGTGCGTGTGGCGGGAACCATCAGCGTGGCGGCCGCGGCCTCGTTGGCCTGCTTGGGGTCGACCAGTGCCCGGTGGGCGGCCTGGTAGCGGGAAAGGGCTCCGTCGAGGCCGGCGGCCAGCTCCCGGGCGAGGGTGTGAGCGCCGGCCATGGCCAGCGTGGAGCCGTCGCCGAACAGGGAGACGGACGAGGCCGCATCCCCCAGCAGCGCCACCCGCCCGTCGTGCCACCGGTCGATGCGCACCTGGCTGACCGAGTCCAGCCACAGGTCGTCCGCGGCCATGGCCGCGTCGAGCAGCTCGGGCACGCGCCAGCCCGCTCCGGTGTAGGCCCCGGCCAAGATCTGCTTGTGCTGGTCCAGGTCGCGGTGGTTGAAGCCTTCCATCTCCGGGCCGCGGAAGATGAACGCGGCCAGGGCACGCCCGCGCACCGGGTGGACGGCGACCATCCGGCCCGGTGAGTTGTGGATGACCACATTGCGCTCGTCCTCGGCCGGCCCGTTCAGCGGCATCGTCGCGACGTACAGCCCCATGTGCCGCACGTATCGCGACTCCGGGCCGAAGGCCAGTCGGCGCGTCACCGAGTGCAGCCCGTCCGCGCCGATCACGAGGTCGAACCGGCGCGGTTCGGCCTTTTCGAAGGTGACCTCCACGCCGTCCCGGTTCTGGTTGACCGCGGTCATGCTGTCCCCGAACAGGTACTCCGCCGAATCGCGGCTCGCCTCGTACAGGATTCCGGCCAGGTCGGTGCGGGTGACCTCCACCTCGCGGCTGCCTGCGGCCCTTTGCAGGGCACGGGTGTTCACCCCGCCCACCCGGCGGCCCACGTCGTTGACGAAGCTCATCCCGGTCGCGGTGGTCGCCGCGGCGCGCAGGGCCTTCATCACGCCCATGCGTTCGGCCACCTCCACCGCCGGGCCGCGGACGTCCACAGGGCTGCCGCTGGTGCGCAGGCCGCCCGCCCGCTCCACCACCGTGATCTGGAAGCCGTTCCGGGCCAGCCAATAGGCCAGCGTGGTCCCGGCGATGCCGGCTCCGGAGATCAGAACTGTCTTCTTCATGGCGTCCTCCTTCGTGACGCCGCCAACGATATGACTGATTTTGAAATTTGGTCAACAGCTAGGAATCGATTGACCAAGCCTCGCATCCGGTCATACGGTTGGCCGGATGGAACGACTCCGTGACCCTCGTGAGCGGGCCGAACGCGCCACCCGCATCCTCGACGTGGCCGCCGGCCTGCTGCTGCGCCACGGCTACCGCCGGGTGACCATCGACGACGTGGCCGCCGGGGCCGGTATCGGCAAGGGCACCGTCTACCTGCACTGGAAGACCCGTGAGCAGTTGTTCGGCGCGGTCTTCACCCGCGAGGTCTGCTTCGCCATCGACGAGCTACGGCAGGCTATTGCGGAGGAGCCGCGGACGTGCCTGCTCCACCGTTTCGCCCGTGCCTACTTCTTGGCGATCGTCCGGCGCCCGCTGCTGCGCGGGTTCCTGCTGGCGGACGCGGAGCTGGTGGGCAAGCTGACCACCGGGCTCGACGACCGGCACGCCACGATGGCCCGGAGGTACTTCGAGCTGCTGGCCGAGCACGGCCTGCTCCGTGACGACATCGACCTCGACGAGGTCGCCTTCGCCTACCAGGCCACGTTCGAGGGGTTCCTCCGGGCCACCGACGACGCCTGGGAGCAGCGAGCCGACCTGCTCGCCCGCACCGTGAGACGCGCCTTCGAGCGCGACGCGGAACCGCACGATGCCGAGCTCGGCGAACTGGCGGCTGCGACCGCGGCCGTGCTCACCGCTGTGGTCGAGGCCGATCTCGCGGACTGCGGTGTCACGAAGAACGCCTGACCGGCGGCGATCTCGGCAGGTCAACCGTGGGCGCGGGGAGTGAGGAGCTCGGTGATCCGGATGAACCCGTCGGCGCCGTGGCCCTGTGCGATGACGCGGCGGGCCCAGCCCTCGGCCGCGCGCATCACACTGGCGTCGATGCCGTGGGCCTCGGAGGTGTGGACGATGTGGGCCATGGACGAGGCCGCCGAGGTGATCGGGTTGCCCTCGCCCGAGAATCCGCCGCTGTCCACTTCCGCCGCCGCCTCCTCGAAGATGGGCGGCAGGATCGCGCCGATGCCCTTGGCGAACGGCGCCAGCTCCCGCGCGGTCACCCCCTCGGCCCGCGCCACCGCCAGCGCGTGCGCGTAGCCCGCCATCGCGGTCCAGAAGACGTCGAGCAACGCGATGTCGTAGGCAGCCGCCCGGCCGATCTCCTCGCCGAGGTGGGTGTGCGTGCCGCCGAGGGCGTCCAGCAGCGGCCGGTGCCGCCGGTAGAGCTCCTCCGGGCCGCTGTGCAGGAACACCGCGGCCGGCGTGCCGATGGTGGTGGCCGGTGTCATGATCGCGCCGTCGAGATATCCGATGCCGTGCTCGGCCGCCCAGGTCGCGGTGCTCCGGGCACGGTCGGGCGTGTCGGCGGTCAGGTTCACGAGCGTGCGTCCCCGGAGCGCGTCGGCGACCGCGTCGCGCCGCACGACGGCGTCCGCCGCGTCGTAGTTCACCACGCAGATCACGGTCAGCTCGCTCGCGGCGACCGCCGCTTCCGGCGTGGGGGCGCCGTACGCGCCCCGCTCGGCCAACTCTCGATCTCTGCCCGGTGTCCGGTTCCAGACCGTGGTCCGGACCCCGGCGTCCAGGAAGGCACCGGCCAGGGCCCGGCCCATCGGGCCCAGGCCGAGCACCGTGACGGCAGACTGTTGGGTGTGCCGGCTCATGTCTCAACTCCTTCGTGCATGACAGCGATGGCGCTGAACGGGATGGAAAAATGACGCGTGGCCGTGCCAGGGACCTGAACGTCTGCGGGGTCACCGCCGCGATCGCCGTGATCGACGGCAAGTGGAAGACGATCCTGCTCTGGCTCCTGGAAACCGCTCCGCGTCGTCCCGGCGAACTGGTCCGGCGGCTGCCGGGCCTCACCGAGAAGGTGCTGACTCAGACGCTCCGGGAGATGGAGGCCGACGGGCTGGTGCACCGTGAGGTGCACGACGGCCGTCCGTTGAAGACCGTGTACTCACTGACCGATTTCGGCCGTGAGCTGTCCGAGGCGCTGGCGCCCCTGTCCGACTGGGGACATCGCCGCCTGGAGAAGCTGGCCCAGGAGACACCGGCCCAGGAGACACCGGCCCAGGAGACGTCGGCCGGGGATGCGCAGGCAGGGCCCCTTTCTGTCTCCTGACACACCGCCGTCACCCCCGTTCCCCCTGGAATCCGGCGGCCTTCCGGCCGCCCGGAACCAAGCTTCACGCCGCTCAGGCTCGGCCGACAAGTACCCACAAAAAGGTGGGTAGGCCGCGGAGCCTGCACGACGGTTCTTTGCACTGTGCATACGTTCCGTTTGCTCGGGTAGCGCGGCCCTTGTTCGCGAGATCGACCCCCGGAGGGGGAGGCGCGGTGGCATTGCGGATCGAGGACTACGGGCTGCTCGGCGACCTGCACACGGCCGCGTTGGTGGGGCGCGACGGGTCGATCGACTGGTTGTGCCTGCCCCGGTTCGACGCCCCCGCCTGTTTCGCCGCCCTGCTGGGCGACGAGCGGGCGGGGTTCTGGCGCCTCGCCCCCGCGGCCGGTGGGCTCTGCACGCGCCGCCGCTACCGCGGCGACTCTCTCGTCCTGGAGACGGAGTGGGACACCCCCGAGGGATCCGTACGCGTGATCGACGCGATGCCGCCACGTGGTGAGGCAGCCGACGTGGTGCGCGTCGTGGAAGGCGTCAGCGGACGGGTGCCGATGCGGTCGGCGCTGCGGCTGCGGTTCGACTACGGGCACATCGTGCCCTGGGTGCGGCACCAGGACGGACGGCTCGCGGCGGTCGCCGGGCCGGACGCCGCCTGGCTGAAGACACCGGTGCCGCTCCGCGGCGAGGACATGACCACCTACGCTGAATTCGAGGTGGTTGCCGGGCAGCGGGTGCCGTTCGTGCTGACCTATAGGCCCTCGCACGAGCGCATGCCGCGTCCGGTTGACGCGGAGAAGGCCCTCGCCGACACGGAGGCGATCTGGACGTCGTGGATGCGCGGCTTCCGATACGAGGGCCGGTGGGAGGATGCCGTGCGCCGATCGCTGGTCGTGCTGAAGGCGCTGACCTACGCGCCGACCGGCGGCATCGTGGCCGCGGTCACCACTTCGCTGCCGGAACAGCCGGGCGGGCCGCGCAACTGGGACTACCGGTTCTGCTGGCTGCGCGACGCGACGTTCACGCTGCAGGCGCTGCTGGGCACCGGCTTCGTCGCCGAGGCCAGGGCCTGGCGGGAGTGGCTGCTGCGGGCCGCGGCGGGAGACCCGGCCGACCTGCAGATCATGTACGGCATCGACGGCACCCGCCGCCTGCCGGAATACAGGCTCGACTGGCTGGGCGGCTACGAGGGCTCGGCTCCGGTGCGGGTGGGCAACGCGGCGTCCGGGCAGTTCCAGCTCGACGTGTGGGGCGAGGTCCTCGACGGGCTGCACCTGGCCAGGACGGCCGGCATCCACGCCGACGAGCAGGCGTGGGACCTGCAACGGGCGTTGCTGGACTTCCTGGAAGGCCACTGGGACGACCCTGACAACGGGCTGTGGGAGGTGCGCGGTGACCGCCGCCACTTCGTGCATTCCAAGGTCATGGCGTGGGCAGGCCTGGACCGCGCCGTGCAGGCCGTCGAACGCTTCGGCCTGGACGGGCCGGTGGACCGGTGGCGCGCCACCCGCGACAAGATCCACGCCGAGGTCTGCGACCGCGGCTACGATCCCGAGCGGGGCACGTTCACCCAGTTCTACGGCTCCAAGGGGCTGGACGCCGCCCTGCTGCTGATCCCCCGGGTGGGGTTCTTGCCCTGGGACGACCCGCGGGTGGCCGGCACCGTCGAGGCAGTGCGACGCGAGCTGTGCTCCGACGGGTTCCTGCTGCGTTACCAGCCGCAGGCCGACGGCAACGTGGACGGCCTTCCCGGCACCGAGGGGGCGTTCGTCACCTGCACGTTCTGGCTCACCGACGCCTTGTACGGCATCGGCCGCCACCGGGAGGCGTACGAGCTGTTCGAACGCCTGCTGAGCCTCCGTAACGACCTCGGCCTGCTGAGCGAGGAGTACGACCCCGTCACCGGGCGGCAGCTCGGCAACACCCCGCAGGCGTTCAGCCACGTCGGGCTCGTGAACGCCGCCCGTCACCTGTCCGGCACCCGGCCGGCTGAGCACGTCGCGCACGGCCGCGAACACATTGGAGGTGAGCGCTGATGCGCGCTCTCACCGTCATTCCGCTGCAGAAGGACTCCCTGGCCGTCACCGAGGTCCCCGATCCCGAGCCGGGCGAGGGGGACCTGCTCGTCGAGGGTCTCGCCGTCGGCGTGTGCGGCACCGACAAGGAGATCGCCGCCGGGGAGTACGGCTGGGCCCCGCCCGGCCGCGACCGCCTGGTCATCGGTCACGAATCGCTGGGCAGGGTGCGGCAGGCGCCTTCCGGCAGCGGCTTCGCCCCGGGGGACCTGGTGGTCGGAGTGGTCCGGCGGCCCGACCCGGTGCCGTGCGGCGCCTGCGCGCACGGGCAGTTCGACATGTGCCGCAACGGCCGCTACACCGAGCGCGGCATCAAGGAGTTGGACGGATACGCGAGCCGGAGCTGGGTGGTCGAGCCCGGCTACGCCGTCAGACTCGACCCCGGACTGGCCGACGTCGGAATGCTCCTCGAACCCACCAGCGTCGTCGCCAAGGCCTGGGACGAGGTGGAGAAGGTCGGCGCCCGGGCCTGGTTCGCGCCGAAGACCGCGCTGGTCACCGGCGCCGGGCCGATCGGCCTGCTCGCGGCGTTGCTCGGCGTGCAGCGCGGGCTGGAGGTCCACGTCCTCGACCGGGTCACGGAGGGCCCCAAACCGGCCCTCGTGCGGGACCTCGGCGCGGTCTACCACTGCGAAGACGCCGGGGAGGTCGCCGCGAAGGTGCGCCCCGACGTGGTCATCGAGGCGACCGGCGCGGGACCGGTCATCTTCGCCGTGGCCGCGAACACCGCGCCGTACGGCATCGTCTGCCTCACCGGCGTCTCCTCGGCCGGGCGCCGGATCACGCTCGACGCGGGCAGCCTCAACCGCGAGATCGTGCTGGAGAACGACGTGCTCATCGGCTCGGTCAACGCCAACCTCGCCCACTACGCCGCCGCGGCCGACGCCCTGGCCAAGGCCGATCTCGCCTGGCTGAACCGGCTGATCACCCGCAGGGTGCCGCTGGAGTCGTTCCGCGACGCCTTCACCGCCGGGCCGGAGGACGTCAAGGTCGTCATCGAGCTGTGACGCCCATCAACTGTCTCGTCCGACCCATCGGGCATCTCAGCACATGCGGGTGCTTCAGGAGGGCGGAAACAGGGGGACCGCCTTGGCGGGTGTCTCGCGGGTCGTGAACGGAACCGGGCTGAGCGCGTCGAGGCGCTCGGCGAACTCGGCCGCGAGACCGGTCAGGACCAGCATCCCCGCCGCCGTCTCCGACACGCGCTGCTGCGCCACGATCAGTGCGGTGATGCCGGTGCTGTCCCAGTAGGTCACCGCGGAAAGGTCGATCACCAGCCCCGGCGCCGGTGTGCCGGAGACGAGCTCCCCGACCGCCGCGGTGATCTCGGGGGCCGCCTGCTCGTCGAGAGCGCCGTCCAGCTCCAGGACGGTGTGCGACTCGAGACGGCGCAGCCGTGGAGTGGCGGACCGGCGCGACGCGGGCCCGGGGAGGGCGAAGTCGGCCGTGGCGAGGGTGCCGTCCGGGCCGGAGTCGATCGTGAACCGGTCCGACAGGTAGCGGGCGAGCCACAGCCCGTGCCCGTGCCTGACCGGCCATCCGGCGGCGTCGTGCCCGGACGAGCCGGCGTCGCCGACCTCGCACCGCAGCACGCCGTCGAGCTGCCAGATCCTCGCCTGTCCGGTTCCCGATCCGTGGAAGACCGCGTTGGTGGCGAGCTCGTGGACGGTGAGGACCAGGTCCACGGACCGTCCGTGAGGAAGCCCGGCGTGGACGGCGTGTGCCTGCAGCGTCTCCCTCAGGGGGTAGAGCGACCCGCGGTCGAACGAGTGGTCGAGGATCAGCACCGGCGTTCCGGCGTTCCGCTTCCCACTGCCGGAGCCCGAGGCGACGTGAGCGGCGTGGTCGGTTGCGTCATCGCTCATGCGCGGTCACCAGGCTGATCCCGGGAATGCCCTGAGCGCCGAGCAGCACGAACCGCGGCACGATGGCGGGGTTGCATCGCAGGACGACCGTACGGGCCGGGGCCAGGCTCCGTGCCACGTCGATGATCGTCCGGGTGCAGGAGAGGTCGATGAAGGACAGTTCGGCCATGTTGATCGTGACGGGGCCGTCCGTCCTGATCGCCTCGCTCAGCGCCATGGCCAGGGCGTCCTCGGCCGCCCGGTCGATCTGTCCCGCCATCCGGATGCCGGGTGGCGCGTACTGGCGGCAGATCCGCAGCAACGGGTCGTCGTGATAGGTGGCCGCGGCGACCGCCCGGGTGTGAAACGGGGAGACCGAGGCGAGGGTGACCGGGTCGAAGCGTTCCCGGTCGTACTGGCACAACACCGACACGCTGCTGTCCGACAGGATCGTCGCGATCTTCTCCTCGAAGGCGGGCAGCTGCTCCACACCGTGGACCGGCCGCAGCGCCCAGCCCATGTCGAGGGCCACCCGCAGCCCCGAGTAGCCCTCGTGTGAGGTCAGCTCCATCTGGGAGCTCAGCCACCCCATCGCGTGATCCACCGTGAAGACCTGCCCGGACAGCAGGCCCTCCTGAGAGGCGACGACGTCCATCCGGCCGCTCGCGGTGGCGGACTGCACGGCGATCCCGCGGCGGTTCAGCTCGGCCAGCGCTCCCTGCGGCTCCTCGCACAACCAGACGACGCGCAGCCCTCCCGCCAGTCCGTCCCGTACGAACGCCGCGGTGAGGTCGAGCAGTTCTTCCGGCTCACCGAAGGTCAGGCAGGCGTGATCGTTGATCGCCAAATCCGTGATCTGCACCTCAGCACTGACGGTCACCGCGCCACCATCCCCGGGCAGTCCCGGCCGCCCACCGTCTCATCGGGCTACCCATCCTAGTGACCGGCATTCGTCAAGAATCGGTCTCGGCTGGTGGGAGCGGCTACAGGTACGTCGGCGTACGGCCGGCCCGGTCGCGGAACATCCACCAGTTCCAGACCTGGGAAAGGAGCATCAGCGGCACCATGACCGCGGCGAAGCCCGCCAGCAGTCGCAGGGTGCCCGCCTCCGCCATCGCCTCGGTCAGCCGCAGGCCGGTGCCGGGGGTGGTGGAGGAGACCAGTACGAAGGGGTGCAGGCCCGCGCCGAGGGCGACGACGGGCAGGGCGGCCGCGCACGAGGTCGCGGCGAAAGCACGGCCCGTGCGGCCCGAGCGCAGCAGAGCCGCCCCCGCGAGGAGCACGATCACCAAGGCCGCGCCGGCCACGAGGGCGGGCCACGGGTTGACGAGGGCGTGCCGTGCCGAGGAGAGGAAGCCGGTGACGAGGACGGCAGTCGCCGCCACGGCCGCCACGAGCAGGGCCCGACGACCGGCCCCCGCCGCCCGCGCGCTCGGCTCGCCGTCGGTCCGCCACGCCAGGAAGGATGCCCCGTGCGCGAGGAACACCGCGGTGGTCGTGGCGCCGCACAGCAGCACGAAGGGATGGAGGAGGTCGGCCGGTCCGAGCGAGAAGGCGTTCCGGGCGTTCAGCGGCACCCCGGCGAGGAGGCGGCCGGCCACGAGCCCCCACCCCGCGGCGGGCACCAGCCCGCCCAGGAAGATCAACCCATCCCAGAGGCGGCGTGCCGAGGCGCCCAGGTGACGGCTGCGCAACTGAACGGCGGTGTTGCCGACGACGATCCCGGCCAGGATCGCCGCGAACAGGAAGTACATCCCGGACAGCAGCCGCCCTTCCAGGAAGGGGAAGGCGCCGAACAGCACCCCGGCCGCGGCCACCAGCCAGACCTCGTTGCCGAGGAAGAACGGGCCGAAGGCGTTGAGCAGCGCCCGCCGCTCGCGGTCGTCACGGCCTAGCCGGGGGGTGAGCATCTGCACGCCGTAGTCGAAACCGGCCAGGACGAAGTAGCCGGCGAGCAGCAGCCCGAGCAGGGCCGGCCACAGGAGTTCGAGAGTCACGAGGGCTCCTCTTTCACAGGGCGAGCGACGCGGTGGCCCGCTCCGCCTGCCCGTCGCCGGGTGAGCCGCCGAGGTCGGTGTCGGCCGGGCCGCGGCGGGCGTACCGGGTGATCAGCGCCAGGTCGGCGACCGTCAGCGCGAGGAACACCCCGCAGAACAGGACCAGGGACGCCGTCATCGAGCCGACGGGCGACCGTGCGGCGGCCGTCGTGAGCTCGCCGTACACCGCCCACGGCTGGCGTCCCACCTCGCGCAGCAGCCATCCGCCGAGCGCGGCGGCGAAGGGCAGGGGAACCGCGACCAGCATCAGGTACGCCGCCGGGCGGAACCGGAGATACCAGTCCCGGTAGAGCAGGACGAGGGCCACGACGACCAGCAGGAAGATCAGATAGCCGACGCCCTGCATGACGTCGAAGGCGGTGGCGATCCAGGCGGGCGGCCGGTAGTCCCCCGCGCCGAACCGCTGCGCCAGTTGCGCCTGCACGTCCTCGACCCGCAGGGAGCCGACGTCGTCGACGTGGCCCCGCAGGGTCGCCGCCTTCATCGGCTGGGTGTCCACGAGCGTCGGGATCTGCACGAACCCGTAGTAGAGCGCCACGAACGCCGCGGGCGTGGCCACGAACAGGCCGAGCCGCAGTGACGTGCGGAAGAACTCCCGCTCCGCCGTGCGCTTGAGGAAGTGGTAGGAGCTGACCCCCGCCACGAACACCCCACCGGTCATCAGCGCGGCGGTGGCGGCGTGCACCAGCGCGTTGATCGCGTTGGGGTTGGTGAGCATGGCGCCGAAGTCGGTGAGGTAGGCGACGCCGCCGCGCACCTCGTGCCCCACCGGGTGCTGCAGGAAGCCGTTGGCCACCATGATCCAGTACGCCGAGGCGTACGCGGTAAGGGTGACCAGCCAGATCAGCGTGACGTGCACCGCCTTGGGCAGCTTCCCCCAGCCGAAGATCCACATGCCCAGGAAGGTGGACTCGGCGAAGAAGGCGACGATCGTCTCGAGTGCGAGCGGGGCGCCGAAGACGTTGCCGGCGTACTCGGCCAGCCCGCTCCAGGCGAGCCCGAACTGGAACTCCATGACCAGGCCGGTGACGATGCCCAGCACGTAGTTCACGACGTAGATCTGGCCCCAGAACCGGGTCATGCGCTCCATGAGCGGTGCGCCGCCGAGGGCGTGCCGGGTGTGCATCACCGCGATCAGCGGGGCGAGGCCGAGGGTGAGCATCACGAACAGCCAGTGGAAGCCGGCCGTCGTCGCGAACTGCAGGCGCGCCAGCGTCTCGTCCGTCATCGACGTACGCCCGTCACCCTGCGAGGAGAGGTCGGGGGCGTGTGGTGGAGCGACAAATCAGCCCTTTCCTCGCAAAGCCCGCAAGAGTGGACGGATCATATCCTCACGCGTCTCGCGGCAGGTGATCGGGGGCGCCGGCCCGATCAGGAGGATGAGCGCACCGTTCCGGTGGAGCCGAACAGGATGCCGTCGAGCGTCATGGTGAGGTAGCGGGTCAGCTCGTCGGCCGGCATGGCCGCGATCGGACCGTCGGCCAGGACGTACCGGCTGAACGTGACCCCGATGAGGTGCGCGCCGAGCAGGTCGACCCGCAGCGCGACGTCCGGGCCGGTGAGCACGGTGCGATAGGCGGAGACGCTCTCCTCGCGCATGGCTCGCAGCAGTGCCTTGGCGGCTTCCTGGTCACCGGCGGCGCTGCGTACGAGGGCGATGAAGGGATCGGCGCTGTCGGCCGACTCCATGCGGGCGACGTAGGCGTGCGCGACTCGCCCGGCCAATCCCTCGGCGTCTCCCTGGACGCTGTCGGCGAGGTCCCGCGTCCCCGGCACGGCGGCGAGGAAGAGCTGCTCCTTGGACGAGAAGTGCATGACCACAAGCCCGTGGGTCACCCCGGCCCGCTGCGCGATCTCCCTGATGGTCGCCTTGGCGTACCCCCGCTCGGCGAAGACCGAGCGTGCCGCGGCGAGGATGGCGGCTCGTCGTGCCTCGGGGTCGCGCACCCGCTTCCTCGCGGGCGTGGGCTCCGTGGCATTGGCCTGTGACGCGTCAGACACCATGCCGCTTACTGTACACGTGGACATTAGTGGCGACGCGCGCGTACATTACTGACCACATGGTCATTAAAGACCTCGCACACCAGGAGTGATCGCGATGAACCTCGCTCCGCTTTCCCCCGACGACACCACCGTGGTCCTGGTCGACTACGCCGTCGGTTTCGCCACCCTGCTGCGCTCGCACGACCTGCGCGAGCACCTCGCCAACGTCGTCGGCCTCGCCAAGACCGCCACGTCGTACGGCAGCGGCCTCGTGGTGACCAACGGCGAGGCGTCCAAGCCCTCGGGCCCGCTCTATCCGGAACTGCTGGAGGTCATCGGGGATCGGCCGGTGATCGAGCGCACGACGGCGTTCAACTCCTTCCTCGACCCGGCCTTCGCCGAGGCGGTGCGCGCCACCGGCCGCCGCAGGCTGGTCATCGGCGGCATCGCCACCGACGGCTGCGTGCTGCAGACCGCACTGGGCGCGTTGCGCGAGGGCTACGAGGCGTACGTCGTGGTGGACGCCACGGCCGGCCTCAGCAGGGAGGCGCACGACGCGGCGGTGCAGCGGATGGCGATGTCGGGCGTCGTGCCGGTCACCTGGTGGTCGCTGGCCGCCGAGTTCCAGCTGGATCCGCGCTTCGCCGACGCGCCCCACCGCACCCGGTTGATGAGCGAGTTCCAGCCCGCAATGACGATGGCGGGCCGCACGTTCTTCGCCGGTGTGCACCAGGGGCGGCTCGCGCCCACGACGGCCTGACGCGGGAGCCTGAAACGTGAGGGCTGGGGCGCGGCGGGCTATTCGGGCTCGATGAGGAAGGTCTGCCCGGCCGTGGAGGCGCAGGGCCGTTCGACGGCCTCCGCTCCCAGCCGGCCGTCGTCCCCGTTGACGGCGAGGCACCGGCCGCTCGACGCCGGTCGGATGCGGTAGCCGTCCCCGCCTGTCGGTTCGAGCCGGAAGCGCTGGTTGGGCCGGGCGCCGGTGCAGTCGCTCCAGGGTTCCAGCATGCCCGCCGCGGGGCCCGCCGGGATCACCGTCAGGCAGCCGACGCCCTTCGCGGGGTCGGGGTGATCCCATTGAAGGCGGAACAGTCCGTCACCCACGGCGGTGAGGAAGGTCCGCGGCGGAACCGCCGTGGCGCAGGGACCCAGGACGGCGACCTCGGGACCGTACGAGACGTCCCTGGCCCGCCCCGCCGTCAGGCACAGGGAGGGGTCGGCGGCCGGCCGCACGCGGACCCACCTGCGGGCCGGCGCCGGTCCGCTTGCCCCGGCGGCCAGGCCCGACGGTGCCGGGGTGGCCGAGATCGGCGAGGAGGGCGGGGAGGCCGCCTCGCCGGTCGACAAGCGGTCGAACTGCCAGGCTCCGACCAGGCAGAGCAGGGTCGCGGCCGCGGCGCCCGCCACCAGTCTCCGGGCCGGAGCCTTCCGTCCGGCGACCTCGCTCACGGGAGGCGGCGCCGCCGGCATCTCGTCGGAGGCCACGACACGCGTTTCGCCCCCGGGCGCGGCAGGCGTGTCGCCGGGCGGCGGGGTGGTCTTCTCGCGGGCGACGGCCAGGCGGCGGCGGGCGTCCACCCACTCGGCGACGGTGTCGTCGTCCGCCCCGCAGGCCCGTACGAACGCGGCGAGGAGGTCTTCGCGCGGCAGATCCCGGCGACTGAGCGCGTCGGCCAGAGTGGCACGCGGCAGGACGTCGCCCACGGCTTCGGCGCGGCGTTCGAGCTGCCGGTAACTGCATCCGCTCCACGCCCGGAGGCGCCTCATCAGGGCGACGAACTCCGCGGGCGTGGTGGCGGTCCGCGGCTGCGGCCGGCTGTCGGTCACCGATCTCTCCGTCCCGTAGATCCCTGCGCTTCCACGGCAGCCTATGCACGCTCCGGGGTGTCCGAGATCGTCCGGAAGCGTCCGGGATACCGCCCACGTGTGGACGTGAGCCCGCGTGCGGGGCCACGGTGGCCTTGCACAACGGCCCGGCGGCGCCGGAGCACCCAGGTGCTCGGGGGCGGCGTCGCGGGGGCGGGCCGTGGCGGCGGACGTGACCGCCCTTCTCCGCAGCGGGTGGCGGCGCACGCATTCTCCGCGGGCGACTGGCGCACGTCCGCCGCCGCATCTCACTCGACATGAGGGATACGAACCATGGGACGCATAGTTCTGTCTGTTTTCACCACTCTTGACGGCGTCATCGAGAACCCGCACGAGTGGGCTTTCGGATTCGTCGGCGAGGACTCGATGCAGGCCGGCCTCGACCAGATCCGCGCGGCGCGCGCACTGCTCCTCGGACGGGTCACCTACGAGGGCTTCGCGGCCTCATGGCCGTCGATGACCGACGAGGTGGGCTACGCCGACGCGATGAACAACCTGCCGAAGTACGTCGTGTCGACCACGCTGACCGAGGCCACCTGGAACAACAGCACGATCATCGGCGCGGACGCCGCGGCCCGGATCGAGGCCCTGAAGAAGGAGGTGGACGGCGACATCCTCGTCTTCGGCAGCGCGGCGCTGGTGCGGTGGCTGCTGAGGGAGAACCTCCTCGACGAGATGCGCCTGGCCGTCTACCCGGTACTCGCCGGTCGCGGCGCCCGCCTGTTCGACGACGGTTCCGCGGACCCCGCCACGCTGCGGCTCGCCGGCACGCAGGCGTTCTCCTCCGGCGTGGTCCTGCTCACCTACGAGCCGACCGGTGAGGGCCTCGCCGACCCGGCCGCCGCACGCCGGGCGGCCGAGGCGAACGCCGGAGGGTGATCGAGCGCCGTCGTGACCGGGCGCCGCCGATGGGGCTCAGAGGCGGAGCCGGGCCACGGCGGCGTACAGGGCCAGGGAGAGGGCCGCCCAGGTCAGGGTGGCGATCGCGAGGGACAGCCACAGCGGCCAGTCGGTCACCGTGAGCGCCACGACGACGGCGAAGCCGATCAGGCCGACGGTGCCGAAGGTCGCCCCCGCCACGTCCTGCCCGGCCTGGCGTACGCCCTCCTCCTTGGCGACGAGGGTGACGCTCGCCAGCAGGATCGCCGGGAACGCGAGGAAGAGCCCGCCCGCGCGCGGGCCGGCCAGCACGGACACCATCCCGGCGAGCGCCGACACTCCGGCGCCGAACGCGAACCGGACCGCCCAGTCGCGCATGGGCGGTCGCCTCAGCTCACTGAGCCGCAGCCGCACCTTCCGGCCGTCGTCGGGAACCCGGCCGCCGTCGGGAGCCGGGCCGTCGTCACGACGGGCGCTCACGACAGGCGCGCCGGTGGCGGGGGGAGCTCCAGGGCCGCCGGCTGGGGAAGCGGAGCGGGGACCGCAGGGGGCCGGACGCCGAGCAGGCCCTGCGGCGCCAGTGTGTAGCCGGCGGCCGCGACGACGCCCCAGACGGCGAGCGCGGCCAGCGCCCCCCGCCAGGCGCCCCACCTGCGCAACAGGGGAGCGGCGATCAGGCAGTAGAGGGTGAAACCGAGCGCGCCGATCTGCATGCCCCGGGCCGAGGCGAGGACGTCGGGAACGCCGGCGATGCCCGCGGTGACGATGAGGCTGGCCAGGGCCACAGAGGGGCCGGCGCAGAACACCCCGGCGAGTCGTTTCGGCGTCAGCATCTCGGCCAGCGCGGCGAAGGCCAGCACGAAGACGCCCCCGGCCAGCGCCTTCAGGACGACCTCCACGATCTGGTCGGTCACCTCGCCCACGCCGCGTCCCCTCCCCGAAGCCGACACAGATGTTCGGGGGGCGCCGCTCGCCGGTTGAACCGCGTTGATTTCCGGCACGGGTACGCCCGAAACCCCCGGCGTGGGCCGCGTACAGAGCCCGTCAATACTCGGTTCGAACCCGTATGGAAGCCGTCAAGAGCGGCCAAATGCCACCGATCTCGGACTTTGCTTGTGCTGAGACCGCCGTAGTCCGGCGGACGCAATCACAACCGAGGAGTGGGGATGGCGGACGTCATCTTCGTCGCTCTGACGATCGCGGTGTTCACGATTTTCGGGCTCGTCGTGAGGGCGGTGGAGCGCCTGTGAGCGTGATCAACGCCGTCGGTCTCGGCGTGGCCGCGGCGCTGCTGGTCTTCATGGTCGCGGCCCTGTTGTTCCCGGAGCGCTTCTGATGGGCGCGGCAGCGGCAGGGGCCGTGCTCGTGCTGTCCGTCGTCGCGGTGCTCGCCGTCGTCCACCTGCTGCTGGGCGACTACCTGTACCGGGTCTACACCGGCACCCGCCACAGCGCGGCCGAGCGCCTCGTCTACCGTCTCGTCGGCGTGCGGCCGGACGCCGAGCAGCCCTGGGCGGTCTACGCACGCGCCCTGCTGGCCTTCTCCGCGGTCTCCGTGCTGGTCGTGTACGGCATGCAGCGCCTGCAGGACAAGCTGGTCCTCGGCCTCGGGCGGCCCCCGGTCCCCGCCCACGTCGCCTGGAACACGGCCGTCAGCTTCGTGACGAACACCAACTGGCAGTCATACCCGGGCGAGACCGTCATGGGTCACCTGGTGCAGATGGCCGCCCTGGCGGTGCAGAACTTCGTGTCGGCGGCGGTCGGCATGGCCGTGGCGGTCGCGCTCGTGCGGGGCTTCGCCCGCAGGCAGGCCGACACCATCGGCAACTTCTGGGTGGACCTCGTGCGCGGCACGTTCCGGGTCCTGCTGCCGATCGCGTTCGTCGCCGCGCTGGTCCTGGTCGCCGGGGGCGTGGTGCAGAACCTCGCGTCGCCGCACGAGGTGGCGACGTTGACCGGCGGCACCCAGGCGATCACCGGGGGTCCGGTGGCGAGCCAGGAGGCCGTCAAGGAGCTCGGCACCAACGGCGGCGGCTTCTACAACGCCAACTCCGCCCACCCCTTCGAGAATCCGTCGGGATGGACGAACTGGCTGCAGATCGTCCTGCTCCTGGCGATCCCGGTCGCGTTGCCGCGCACCTTCGGCCGCATGGTCGGCCAGGTGCGGCAGGGACACGCGATCATCGCCGTCATGGCGGTGATCGCCCTGGCGAGCGTGCTGCTGACGAACGTCTTCGAGGTCTCCGGCGGCGCGACGGTCCCCCGGGCCGCCGGGGCGGCCCTGGAGGGCAAGGAGATCCGCTTCGGCGTGCCCGGCTCCGCGACGTTCGCCACCGCCACCACGCTGACCTCGACCGGCGCCGTCGACTCCGCCCACGACTCCTTCACGCCCCTGGGCGGCATGATGACGATGCTGAACATGATGCTCGGCGAGGTCGCGCCCGGCGGTGCCGGTTCCGGCCTGTACGGCATCCTCGTGCTGGCCGTGATCACCGTCTTCGTCGCCGGTCTCATGGTGGGCCGCACGCCCGAGTATCTGGGCAAGAAGATCGGCTCACGCGAGATCAAGCTGGCCTCGCTCTACTTCCTGGTCACCCCGGCCCTCGTGCTCGCCGGCACGGCCGCGGCGATGGGCAACCGGGCGGGTCTCGCGGCCATGCTGAACGGCGGCCCGCACGGGCTCTCGGAGATCCTCTACGCGTTCACCAGCGCGGCCAACAACAACGGCTCGGCCTTCGGCGGGATCTCGGCGGGCACGCCCTGGTGGTGCGTGGCGCTCGGCCTGTGCATGGCCTTCGGGCGGTTCCTGCCGATCGTCTTCATCCTCGCCCTGGCCGGATCGCTGGCCCGGCAGGCGCCCGTGCCGGCCTCCGCCGGGACGCTGCCCACCCACCGCCCCCAGTTCGTCGGGATGGTGGCCGGCGTCACGGTCGTCCTCGTCGCCCTCACGTTCCTGCCGGCCCTCGCGCTCGCGCCGCTCGCGGAAGGACTCTCCTAGCCATGTCGTCGACGGCATCACCCCGCACAGGCGGCAGGATCGGCGGCGGCCTGCTCGATCCCCGGCAACTCGTGAGGTCGCTGCCCGACGCCGTGCGCAAGCTGAACCCGGCGACGCTGTGGCGCAACCCGGTCATGTTCGTCGTCGAGATCGGCGCGTTCCTCACCACGGGCCTGGCGGTCGCGACCCCTTCGGCGTTCGCCTGGGCGATCGCGGTCTGGCTGTGGCTGACCGCGCTGTTCGCCACCCTGGCCGAGGCCGTGGCCGAGGGCCGCGGCAAGGCCCAGGCCGCCACGCTGCGGGCGGCCAAGCGCGACACCATGGCCCGGCGGCTGGCGGACCCGCGCGACCCCGCCCTGTGGGAGGTCGTCGGCGCCCAGGAGCTGCGACAGGGCGACCACGTCGTCGTCGAGGCCGGAGAGGTCATCCCGGGCGACGGCGACGTGGTCGAGGGCATCGCCAGCGTGGACGAGTCGGCGATCACGGGGGAGTCCGCGCCGGTGATCCGCGAGTCGGGCGGGGATCGGTCGGCGGTCACGGGCGGCACGAAGGTCCTGTCGGACCGGATCGTGGTGCGGATCACGCAGAAGCCGGGGGAGAGCTTCATCGACCGCATGATCGCCTTGGTCGAGGGCGCCGACCGGCAGAAGACGCCCAACGAGATCGCCCTCAACATCCTGCTGGCCGCGCTCACGGTGATCTTCCTGATCGCCACCGTCACCATGCAGCCGCTGGCCGTCTACTCCAAGGCCCAAAATCCCGGCGTACCGGACACGCCCGCGCTCGGCGCCGACGGGGTGAGCGGGGTGGTGCTGGTGTCGTTGCTGGTCTGCCTGATCCCGACCACGATCGGGGCGCTGCTGTCGGCCATCGGGATCGCGGGCATGGACCGCCTGGTGCAGCGCAACGTGCTGGCGATGAGCGGGCGGGCGGTCGAGGCCGCGGGCGACGTCACGACCCTGCTCCTCGACAAGACCGGAACGATCACCCTGGGCAACCGGCAGGCGTCGCAGTTCGTGCCGGCCGAGGGCGTCTCCGAGCTCGACCTGGCCGAGGCGGCGCAGCTGGCGAGCCTCGCCGACGAGACCCCCGAGGGACGTTCGGTCGTCATTCACGCCAAACACGCCTACGACCTGCGCGAACGCCGGCCGGGTGAGCTGGCCCACGCGGAGTGGATCGCCTTCACCGCCCAGACCCGCATGTCCGGGGTGAACGTGGACGGGCGGCAGGTCCGCAAGGGCGCCGCGACCTCGGTCATGAAGTGGGTGCGCGACAACGGCGGCCATCCGACCGGGCACGTCGGGCACCTGGTGGACGGGATCTCCGCCTCCGGCGGCACGCCCCTCGTCGTCGGCGAGGTGAGCGCCGGCAAGGCCCGGGTGCTCGGGGTGATCCACCTCAAGGACGTGGTCAAGCAGGGCATGCGGGAGCGGTTCGACGAGATGCGCCGCATGGGCATCCGCACCGTGATGATCACCGGGGACAACCCGATGACCGCCAGGGCCATCGCCAGGGAGGCCGGGGTGGACGACTTCCTGGCCGAGGCGACTCCCGAGGACAAGCTCGCGCTGATCCGCAAGGAGCAGGAGGGCGGGCGGCTGGTCGCGATGACCGGGGACGGCACCAACGACGCCCCGGCGCTGGCCCAGGCCGACGTGGGGGTGGCGATGAACACCGGCACCTCGGCGGCCAAGGAGGCCGGGAACATGGTCGATCTCGACTCCAACCCGACCAAGCTCATCGAGATCGTCGAGATCGGCAAGCAGTTGCTGATCACGCGGGGGGCGCTGACCACGTTCTCGATCGCCAACGACATCGCGAAGTATTTCGCGATCATCCCGGCCATGTTCGCGGCCGTCTATCCGGGTCTGGACGCGCTGAACGTGATGCGGTTGCACAGCCCGCAGTCGGCCATCCTGTCCGCGGTGATCTTCAACGCCCTGGTGATCGTGGCGTTGATCCCCCTGGCCCTGCGCGGGGTGCGTTACCGGCCCTCCAGCGCGTCGAAGCTGCTCGGCCGCAACCTCTGCCTGTACGGCCTGGGCGGTGTCGTCACGCCCTTCATCGGCATCACGCTCATCGACCTGTTCGTTCGATTCCTTCCGGGGATGTCCTGATGGCTGGGAACGTGATGGAACGCCTGCCGAACACGCTCCGCCGGCACCTCGCGGCGGTCCGAGCCCTCGCCGTGCTCACGGTGATCCTGGGCGGGCTGTATCCCCTGCTGGTGACCGGCATCGCCCAGGTCCTCCTCCCCCACCGGGCCGGCGGCTCGATCCTGCGCGAGGACGGCAGGGACGTGGGCAGCGCCCTCATCGGGCAGAGCTTCACCGACAGGAACGGCCGCCCGATGCGCGGATACTTCCAGAGCCGCCCCTCCGCGGGCGGCTACGACCCGCTGGCCTCGGGCGCGAGCAACCTCGGCCCGCAGGACGTCGTCGACCGGCTGCCCGACCCCCGGGGAGCAGGCCAGGCCGCGAGGAAGGGCAGGGTCTCCCTGCTCACCCAGGTGTGCGCGCGCTCCAAGGCGGTCGGCGAGCTGGAGGGCGTCAGCGGGGCCAGGCCCTACTGCACGGCGGACGGGGTGGGCGCGGTGCTCAAGGTCTTCCCCGTCGTCGGCAGGCCCACGAGGGTCGTCAGCGTCAACCAGGCGTGCCCGGCCGCGCCGTTCGTCACCACCTACCAGGGCGTGAAGGTCGAGTGCGGCAGGCCCGGCGAGGACTATTCGTCAGGGCATACGGTGCCGGTGCGGGGAAACGCCCACGCCGTCGTCCCGCCGGACGCCGTGACGGCGAGCGGCAGCGGACTCGACCCGCACGTCTCCGTCGCGTACGCCGAACTGCAGGCCCCCCGGGTGGCCAGGGAGCGGGGATTGGACGTGCGCAGGGTCCGGGCCCTGATCGGGGAGCACACGGCCGGCCGCGCCCTCGGCTTCCTCGGGGAGCCCCGTGTGAACGTGCTGGAGCTCAATCTGGCCCTCGACAGGGAGAGGTGAGCGGCCATGCCACGCGGGCGGCTGCGGATCTACCTCGGCGCGGCACCCGGGGTCGGCAAGACCTACGCCATGCTCTGCGAGGGGCACCGCCGCAGGGAGCGCGGCACGGACGTCGTGGTCGGCCTGGTGGAGACCCACGGTCGCGTACGCACCGCGCGACTGCTGGAGGGGTTGGAGATCGTTCCCCGCAGGACCCTGACGTACCGGGGGGCGGCCTTCACCGAGCTGGACGTCGACGCGGTCGTCGCCCGGCGCCCGCGGGTCGCCCTGGTCGACGAGCTGGCGCACACCAACGTGCCGGGCTCGCGCAACGCCAAGCGCTGGCAGGACATCGACGAGCTCCTCGACGCCGGGATCGACGTGATCTCCACGGTGAACATCCAGCACCTGGAGTCGGTCAACGACGTCGTCCAGCACATCACCGGCATCCCGCAGCGCGAGACCGTGCCCGACGAGGTCGTACGGCGGGCCGACCAGGTCGAGCTGGTCGACATGACCCCTGAGGCGCTGCGGCGGCGGCTCGCGCACGGCAACGTGTACATGCCGGAGAAGGTGGACGCCGCCCTGGCCAATTACTTCCGCGTCGGCAACCTCACCGCGCTGCGCGAGCTGGCCCTGTTGTGGCTCGCCGACGAGGTGGACGAGCAGCTCGACCGATACCGCGCCGAGCACGGCATCGCCGACACGTGGGAGGCGCGCGAGCGGGTCGTCGTCGCGCTCACCGGGGGCCCGGAGGGCGACACCCTCGTCCGGCGGGCGGCCCGCATCGCCGCCCGCACCAAGGGCGCCGACCTGCTCGCCGTCCACGTCACCCGGGCGGACGGGCTCGCCGGAGGCGACCCGGCGCTGCTGGCACGCCAGCGCGCCCTCGTGGAGAGCATGGGCGGCACCTACCACCAGGTGGTGGGCGACGACGTGCCGCGGGCGCTGCTGGAGTTCGCCCGGGGCGTCAACGCCACCCAGCTCGTGCTCGGCGCCTCCCGGCGCGGCCGGGTCGCCCAGATCTTCAGCAGAGGGGTGGGCGTCGAGACGACCGCCAGGTCCGGCTCGATCGACGTCCACATGATCACGCACGAGCAGGTCAAGAAGGGACGGGAGCGCCCGCAGCGGTCGCGGGCGGCGCTCACCCGGCGGCGCAGGCTTGCGGGGTGGGCCGTCGCACTCACCGGCCTGCCGCTGCTCACCGCCGTCCTGCTCCCCTTCCGGGGCACGCTGGCGCTGCCGAGCTTCATCCTGCTGTTCCTGACCACCGTCGTGGGCGTGGCGCTGATCGGCGGCATGTGGCCGGCGATCACGGCGGCGGTCGCCGGGTCGCTGCTGCTCAACTTCTTCTTCACCCCTCCCCTGCACACCCTGACGATCGCCAACCCGGAGAACCTCTTCGCCCTGGTCGTCTTCGTGCTCGTCGCGGCGGCGGTCAGCATGATCGTGGACGTGGCGGCCCGCCGTACGCGGGAGGCGGCCCGCGCCGGGGCGGACGCGGAGATCCTGTCCGCGCTGGCCGGGCACGTGCTGCGCGGCGAGGCCGCCGTGCCCTCCCTGCTCGCGCGTACGCGGGAGACGTTCGGCCTGGTCTCGGTCACCCTGCTGGAACGGCGGTCCGAGGCGGGGCAGGGGCCGGACGACCGGTCCGACCCCGCCTCCTGGCGGATCGTCGCCACCTCTGGGGGAGAGCCGTGCACCTGCCCGGACGCCGCCGGCACCGACGTGGACATCGACGGCGACCTCGTGCTCGCCGCGCGCGGGCGGCTGCTCGACGCCTCCGAGCGGCGCGTGATCGAGGCGTTCGCCGCGCAGATGGCCGTCGCCCTGCGGCAGGAACGGCTGGAGGAGGAGGCCGAGCAGGCCAGGCCGCTCGCGGAGGCCGACAGGATGCGCACCGCGCTGCTCGCGGCGGTCAGCCACGACCTGCGCACCCCGCTGGCCGCCGCGAAGGCCGCCGTGGAGAGCCTGCGCGCCACCGACGTCGAGTGGTCCGCGGAGGACCGCGCCGAGTTGCTGGAGACCGCGGACGAGTCGCTGGCCAGGCTCGACCGTCTGGTGGCGAACCTGCTCGACATGAGCCGCCTGCAGGCGGGGGTGCTCGGCGTGGCCGCCCAGCCGGTCGCCGTCGAGGAGATCGTGCCCCGGGCGGTCGACGACCTCGGGCCGCTCGCCGCCGAGGTGAAGATCGACACCCCGCCCGACCTGCCCGAGGTCGTCGCCGATCCGGCGCTGCTGGAGCGGGTGCTCGCCAACGTCGTCGCCAACGCCGTCCGATACACCCCCGCCGGGGAGAGCGTGCTCGTCACCGCCAGCAGGTACGGCGACCGGGCCGAGATCCGGATAATCGACCGTGGGCCCGGTGTGCCGCGCGACGCCTACGACCGGATCTTCCTGCCCTTCCAGCGGCTGGGGGACCGGGACAACCACAGCGGGGTCGGGCTGGGCCTGGCCCTGGCGCGCGGACTGACCGAGGCGATGGGAGGAGCGTTGACGCCCGACGAGACGCCCGGGGGAGGGCTCACCATGATCCTGGCCCTGCCCGTCGCCGTGCACACCCACGACGTGATCGAAAGCCCGGCGGAGCTCGGCGGTTCTCCGGATCTCGGCGGTTCTCTCGATATGGGCGGTGCGGCGCCGTGAGCCGGATCCTCGTCGTCGACGACGAGCCGCAGATCCTGCGCGCGCTGCGGATCAACCTGGCCGCGCGCGGATACGAGGTCGCCGTCGCGGCGGACGGCGGCTCCGCGTTGCGCGAGGCCGCGGACCGGCGTCCCGACCTGATCGTGCTGGACCTCGGGCTGCCCGACATGGACGGAGTCGAGGTCATCCACGGCGTACGCGGCTGGAGCAGCGTTCCGATCATCGTGCTGTCGGGGCGCACCGGCAACCAGGACAAGATCGACGCGCTGGACGCCGGGGCGGACGACTACGTCACCAAGCCCTTCGGGGTGGACGAGCTGCTGGCCCGCGTCCGTGCGGTGACCCGGCGCACCGGCCCCCGGGAGAGCGAGCCCGCCCGCGTACGGATCGGGGAGCACGTGATCGACCTCGCCGACAAGACCGTCTCCGGCGACGTACGGCTGACCCCGACCGAGTGGCACATCCTCGAACTCCTCGTCCGCAATCCCGGCAAGCTGATCAGCCAGCGGCAGCTGCTGAGCGAGGTGTGGGGCGCGCAGTACGTCAAGGAGACGCACTACCTGCGGCAGTACATGGCCCAGCTCCGGCGCAAGCTGGAGAAGGAGCCCGCCCACCCCGTGCACCTGATCACCGAGCCGGGCATGGGTTACCGTTTCACCCCCTGACGGCCGCCCTCTGACAGCACAGCCGCTTCGAGCGCCCCGGCACGCACGCCTGCGGCGGTGCTCGAAGCCGGGCATCGCGGGCGCGGAATTGTCGGTCGGGTGCGGAAGAATCACCCTCATCATGACCACCATCACCGCGCCGGCCATCACCGCGCCGACAGACGTGCCCACACGTCCCCTGCCGGTCGAGCTCGTCGACGGCCCGGGAGGCAGGCTCTATCTGCTCCCTCTCGCGCCGCTCACCCCGGACGACTGCGAGGCTCTGTCCGCGCTGCTCGCCGCCCGGGCCGCCGCCGTACGGCGGCGGAACGAATCCCTGTGATCATCTGGCTGAACGGGACGTTCGGCGTGGGGAAGACCACCACGGCGGCGGAACTCGTGCGACTGATCCCGGGGGCGCACTTCTTCGACCCCGAGCAGGTGGGCGTCATGCTCACGCATGCCACGGGCCTGCCGAAGGTCGGGGACTTCCAGGACTGGGCGCTCTGGCGGGCGCTCGTCGTGGAGACCGTCACACGACTGGCCGGTCAGGTCGGCGGCGCCCTCGTCCTGGCCCAGACCGTCCTGGTCGAGGACTACTGGCAGGAGATCCGCGCGGGCCTGGAGACGGCGGGCATCCCGCTGCACCACTTCGTGCTCCACGCCGACCGGGCCACGCTCATCCGCAGGATCGAGGGCGACACGCCGCTGAATTCGCCATGGCGGCTGAACCACCTGACGGCATACCAGGACGCTCTCCCGTGGCTCAGCCGCGAGGCACAGGTCGTCGACACGACGCGCCTCCCCCCGGCAGAGGTCGCGGCACACATCGCCGCCACCGTCACACCCGATCCGGCCTGACCCGCCTCCCACCCTCGATCACGGCTCGAACCCGCCCTCAGGCGAGCGTGTATTCCGTGTCTCCGAAGTCGGCCACCACACGCAACCTGCCGCCCAACGCCTCCACGTAGGACCGGAGGGTCGACACCTCGGCCCGGTCGATCTCTCCATGCTCGATCGCCGACACCCGGGGAGCGGATACACCCATCAGCGCGGCGACATCCCGCTGGGTCAAATCCTGCTCCTGCCGAATCTCCGCAAGCCGATGCGCGCGTACTTCCGCGGCCAACCGATCCATGTCGGCCCTTTTCTGCTTCTCGGACCGCACCGGCAGTCCCGCGGCCTCCCGGCGCTCACGGGCCCTGCGCTTGGTTTCCTCCCAGCTCACAGAGGTCATTCGTACTCCCTGATCTCCAGCTCGATGAGATGAGCCTCGTAGCGCTTTTCGGCCAGCGGGATATTAGCGTCGTACCATCTCTGCCAGTTTCCCGCTTTGTCGCCGGCAACCAAGAGCACCGCCCGGCGCACCGGATCGAAGGCGAACAGGATGCGGATCTCGCTGCCCCTCCGTAGATCCCGGCCGCAGCTCCTTCAGGTGGTGAAGCTCGGCGCCCTTGATGCGATCTACTAGTGGACGCCCAAGCGCGGGACCGGCCTCGGCCAGCATGTCTATGGCGTCCTCGACCTGCTCCGCACTATCCCAATCCTCCTCGGCGAGTGCTTCGAACCAGGCCGCGACCTCCGCGACCAGAATCACTTCCCATTGAGCCACGACGCGCAGGTTAACGCAAGTGTTAAGTCCGCAGGTCGGAAACGCTTCATTGGGTTAGTTGATGAGGGGACCTGTGACGGGGATCACATCGGGTGCATGTCACGTCCGGGTGGCCCGCTTCCATCTGCTGGTCGTCAACGGTCAAGCGAGGAGGCGGAACGATGAGCGCACAGCACGAAGCCGGTGTGGCGACCACCACGCACCGAGTGGTGATCCTGGGAGCGGGGTACGCGGGCCTGTCCGCGGCGATCCAGCTCGCGTCGAGGGTCGACAAGCGGAGTGAGAAGGTGCGGGTGACCCTGGTGAACGCGCAGGAGCGGTTCACCGAGCGGCTGCGGCTGCACATGACGGCGACCGGGCAGCGGCTCGCCGAGCTGAGCATCCCCGAACTGCTCGAGGGCACGGGCGCGCACTTCGAGCGCGGGTGGGTGACGGCGGTGGACGCGGACGCGAAGACCGTGCGGATCGACGACGAACGCGTCCTCCCCTACGACACGCTGGTGTACGCGTTGGGGGGCATGGCCGACACGGCGGCGGTCCCGGGCGTCGAGGACCACGCGTACACCCTGAACAGCGCCCAGGACGCCGAAGTGCTGGCCGACCGGCTGTCGCGGCTCGGCAGCGGCACGGTGGCGGTCGTCGGCAGTGGGCTGACCGGCGTCGAGGCGGCCGCGGAGATCGCCGAGCGGCACCCGGAGCTGACCGTCGTGCTGCTGGGCCGGGGTGAACCCGGCGCGGCCATGAACCCTAAGGCCAGGGCCTATCTGCGGTCCGCGCTCGATCGCCTGGGCGTGCGGGTCCGCAGCGGGGCCGAGGTGGTGAAGGTGCTGCCCGGCGCGGTCGAGCTGGCCGGCGGGGAGAGTGTGGCGGCCGACGCGGTCCTGTGGACGAGTGGTACGCGGGTGTCGCCACTGGCGGCCGCCGCCGGGCTCACCGTCGACGAACGCGGCCGCGTCGTGACCGACGCCACGCTGCGGTCGGTGTCCCACCCCGAGGTGTACGCAGTGGGCGACGCGGCCGCGATCCGCCAGGGCTACGGCGTCATGCACGGCACCTGCCAGGGCGGCATGCCGACCGGTGTGCACGCCGCGGTCTCGATCGTCCGGGAGCTGCGGGGCAAGCGGCCCAAGCCGTTCCGCTTCGGCTACTATCACACGCCGGTCAGCCTGGGCAGGAACGATGCGGTCGTGCAGTTCACCCACCCCGACGACAGCCCCCGGCGGCTGCACCTGACGGGCCGCGTCGCGGTCCGATACAAGGAGACGGTGACCGCTTCGCCCTGGCCCACATGGGGCCGCATGAAGAAGATGCCCGCCTCGGGCGCGTTCTGGCCCCGCGGGGGCCGCTTCACCCGGGTGCGGGAGGCGTGATGATTCAGCCTCCCGACCTCGACCAGCAGGTGTTCGTGCGGCATCGGAACCTGCTGTTCTCGGTGGCCTACCGCATCCTCGGCACTGCGGCCGATGCCGAGGACGCGGTCCAGGACGCCTGGATCAACTGGTCGGCGGCCGACCGCTCGCAGGTGGCCGATCCGAAGGCGTACCTGACGCGGATCGTGTCGAACGTGGCGCTGGAACGGCTGCGCTCCACCCAGCGCAAGCGTGAGGCCTATGTGGGGCCGTGGCTTCCTGAGCCCATTCTGACCAGCGCAGACACCGCCGAGGCCGTCGCGGACGCCGAGTCGGTGTCGATGGCGATGCTCGTGGTGCTGGAGACGCTGAGTCCGCTCGAGCGCGCGGTGTTCGTGCTCAAGGAGGTCTTCGGCTTCAGCCACGCCGAGATCGCGGAGGCGGTCGAGCGTTCCGAAGCAGCGGTGCGGCAGGCCGCGCACCGCGCTCGCGAGCATGTGCGCGCCCGGCGTCCGCGCTTCCGCACGGACCGGTCGCGGCAGCGTGAGGTCACCGAGCGGTTCTTCAGTGCCGCGACCGGCGGTGACGTGAACGCCCTGATGGAGCTGCTGTCCCCGGACGTCACCCTGTGGACCGACGGCGGCGGAAAGGTCCGCCAGGCCCTGCGCCCGGTCGTGGGCGCGGCGACCGTGGCCGCCTGGTTCGCGGCCATCGGCACCGTCAGCTACCAGGGCATCGAGCCCGCCGACATGAACGTCGAGCTCGTCGAGATCAACGGCGGTCCCGGCATCGTCTTCAGCGGGACGGGGCGTGTGATCGCCACCGTCACCTTCGATTTCGACACCGACGGCCGGATCACCACCATCCACAACGTCGCCAACCCGGACAAACTCCAGGCGGTCGCCGATGGCACCACCCGCAGTCTCGGGACGCGGTGAGCACCGGTCGCGAGCTGATCGCGGTGAACCCCGCCAACACCTCCCGCACCTGCGCCCGCTGCGGGCACTGCGCGAAGGAGAACCGCGTCACCCAGGCCGAGTTCGCGTGTACGGCGTGCGGGCATACCGCGCACGCCGACGTGAACGCGGCGGCAGGGCTTGCCCTTCGCGACGCTGCGGAAGCGGCCTAGCGAGAAGCCGCTCCCTTCAGGGAGCGGAGGAGTCACGCACGTCAGGAACCTGACCGATTGACCTTCCAGCGCGCATGGAAAAGCGTGAAACCCACGGCTGGGCCACGCACTCGGAACGCTGACACAGCGGCGGTGAGACTGTCAAGATCTCATGTGCGGCTCAGCGTACGCAGCAGGTGGAGCAGGGGTCGGCGTCCGGCAGCGTGACCCACAGGCAGCACGTGCGGCGGCGGTATCCGTCACCGTCGGGCACGAGCAGCCCGGCCACCGGCGGCCCGATCTCGTCCAGCAGCCGGGCCGCCTCTGCGTACGACCCGAGCGTGAGCAGCGGGTGGGCGAAGGCCTCCGCGGTGGACCCCCACAGGGTGCGCTCGCCCACCTTGGTCAGGGTGCTGAGCGCCCTGACGAACGGATACTGGCTCTCCAGGAGCGCCTCCCCGATGGCCGCCGCGAGGTCGGGGACGACGACGGTGCCCTCGGCCTCGGCCAGCGGGTCACCGGGGAGCACGGCCACCGTCACCCGCGACGCCGCCACCGTCACCCCGGCCGCGGACGGCCTGACCAGCGTGTCCTCCAGGCGCATCAGCGGCACCCGGCGGCCGAGACCCCAGCCCAGGGCCATCGGCATCGTGTGCCAGTAGCCGTAGGTCTTCCACAGCAGCGCCGCCGCCACGTGACGCGGCGCGCTCCAGCGTCCGGCCGTCTCGTCCACCAGCGCGAGCAGACCCTCGTACGGCTCCCGCACGAGGGCGGCGGCGGGGATCCAGCCGGGGGAGTCGTCGGCGACCAGCCCGGGCAGGACCCCCAGCACGCCGCCCCGCTCCGCCGCGAGGCCTTCCAGATGGTCGGAAAGGGCGTCGAGCAGCACTCCGCACTCCTTGTGTCAGCGGTGGTCTCTGGTGAGGAAGAGCAGCCGGGCCCGCTTGTCCGGCAGGTCGATCTCGGGCCCGAGGGTGAAGCCGGTCCGCAGCATCCGGTCGATCACCTTGGCGTTGCGGGCGTCCGGCTCGGCCACGATCCGGGTGTGGCGCGGGTCGGAGAACACGTACGCGAGGAGCACGGACAGCAGGGCGGGGGTGAAGCCGCGCTCGCCCTCCCCCGTCGCCGGTCCGAGGAGCAGGTGGACGCCGAAGTCGCCCGGCTGGACGTCGTAGCACTCCCCGACCGGGTCGGCCTCGGGCTCGTACGTCTGGAAGAGCGCCACCGGCCGGTCGTCGCGGTGGACCAGATAGGCGTGGTGGGTGGCGAGACCGTCCAGGTAGTCGTAGATCTCCAGAACCCGCGTCCGGCTCGCGCCGAGCATGCCCCAGAACCGGGCCCGCTCCTCGGTGACCCAGGAGTGGATCAGGCCCGCGTCGGCGGGCGGGTCCACGGGCACGACGCGGAAGGCGCCGAATCCCTCGACCACCTGCTCCCATAGGGCCTCGCGCCGTGCGGGGGCCGTGGTCCGTGCGTCAGGGGTCATGTCGCTCCTCGGTCTGCCGGGTCCATGGTCAGCCGGTTCCAGTCCGTGATCACCGGTACGAGCTCGCCGCGCAGCCACAGCGGGTGCTGGTCACGCCGATGGGGGTCACCGGGCACGCCGCTCGCGCCGAACGGGACGATCCACAGGCTCCCGTCGCGCCGGGCGAGGTCCCACACGTAGCGCGCCGCCGGGCCCCGGGCGCAGTGATGGGTGACGCCCGGCACACTCGACGTGGACAGCACACAGTCGTGGTCGCCCGGCAGGCCCGCCTCCGCCGGCGCAGCGCCGTCCCCAGAGCCTGCGCCGTCCCCAGAACCTGCGTTGTCCACAGGGGATGAGATCGCAGGGGACGGCAGTGCCCGCCAGGGGGCGAGCCGGTGCAGGTCGCCCCACGAGACGCCGCTCGTTTCGCCGCGCGCCGCCACATCCTCCAGCGCCGCCCCGGCCAGTTCCGTGAGGGCTGCCCGGTCGAGCCCGGGCAGCAGGCCGGTCGTCAGCACGCTCTCCAGGGCGTACGCGACACGGGGAGCCGGCGCGAGCCACGGCCGGAAGACCTCGGGAACCCCCGCGTCCAGTCCGGCGAGGGATGCCAGGGCGGGATGGGCCGCCAGGCGACGCACCACCTCGGCCCGGACCGCCGCGTACGCCGCCGCGTCGGTGCTGCCGGCGTCCATACGCCGGTCCCAGGCCGACAGCCGGTCACGCAGGCGTACGGCCTCGGGGCCGAGCCCGTCCGTCCCGGCCAGCAGGTCGAGGAGAGGGCCGGCGCTGGGCAGCAGGGTGTCGGTGTGGACGGCCGCCATGTCCCCGGCCGACCAGCGCGGCGACCCGTCGAGCAGGCGCCTGATCCGGTCGGCGCGGTATGGCGGAGCGAACTCGGCGCCGAGCGGTGCGGCGATCCCCCGCTCGTTGGCCATGACCGTGATGCCGCGGATCTCGCGGCGTGGCATCGGAGCGTGCCGGTCGCCCCACTCGTGGCCGGGCTCCCAGGCGGGCACGACCCGCAACGCGTTGTCCGGGTGGCGTACGGGCACCGTCCCGGCGACCCGGTGCAGCAGCCCGCCGTCGGTGTCCGCGGCGAGCACGACGTTGACGGGCTCGGCCCAGCGGTCGAGCGCCCGGTCCACGTCGGCCACGGTCTTCGCCAGCAGCAGCGCCGGCAGCGCCGCGAACCCCAGGTCACGGCGCACCCGAGGCGGATATCGCAGGCTCACCGCCTCCCACACGCGTCCGTGGCCGATCTCCCCCGGGACGCGGGCGTCCGCCATGACGACCGGGCCGCGCTCGGTCTCGACGACCTCGACCTCGACCGTGGCCTCCCCCGCCACCTCGACGACCTCGACGTGTGCGGTGCAGGGACGCCAGCCGTCCGGTCCCAGCGCCTCGACGCGGCCGTCCGCGCACCGGAGCCGCTCGCGGTAGAGGTCCTGGTAGTCGGCCATGGCGTTGGTGATCGCCCAGGCGACCGAGCCCGCGTGCCCGAAGTGGGCGATGCCAGGAACGCCCGGCACGGCCAGTCCCACCACGTCGAACTCGGGACAGGCCAGGCGGATCTGCTGATAGAAGCCGGGGTCCTCGATGAACCGGTGGGGATCGCCCGCGATCAGGGCCGCGCCGGTGGCGGTGCGATCCGCGGGGACCAGCCAGCCGTTGCTCCCGGCGGTGCCCGGCCCGTCGGCCGCGAACAGCGCGACCGCCTCGGGACCCAGCCGCTCGGCCACCGCCTCGCGCCACAGCTTGGCCGGGAAGTGCGCGAAGAGGATGTGGTGGGACAGCCAGATCGCCATCGGCGTCCACGGCTCCCACCGGCCCGGCGCGATCCCCGCCTCGGGCCGTGCCGCCTCGGGCCGTGCCGCCTCGGAGCGTGCCGCTTCCGTCGTGGTGAACTCCGGAGCCCGGCGCGCCCCTTCGGGGAGCCCGGCGTTGACCCCGTCCACGTAGGCGTTCACCCAGCGTGCCGTGTCGTCGTCCAGGGCGTGCAGGCAGCGCTCGGCGGTGTCCGCGAGCCGGGCCTGCCGGGCGAAGCGGTCCCACGGGACGGCGTCCGGCCCGAGGATCGCCGCCGACGTGCCGGTCGCCCGGCGCCGCTCGACCTCGATCTGCCAGGCCCGGTCAAGGGCCGTGACACGCCCCTGGGCGAAGGCCAGTTCGTACGGATCGCCCGCGCGCAGGTGGGGGATGCCCCAGGCGTCTCGATACACCCTGTTCACGACACCGTCTCCGACACCGAGATGTTCACGACGCCGTCCCTCGCGTAATTCTCGTCACCGCGTAGCCGATTCGGTGCGGCGGCGGGCGGCGGGAACGACCAGCGGAGTGCCGGTCTCGGGGTCGTCGATCACCCGGCAGGGCAGCCGGAAGACCTCCTCCACCAGGTCGGCGGTCATGACCTCCCCGGGCGTCCCGGCGGCCACGACCCGGCCGTCGCGCATCGCGATCAGATGGGTGGCATAGCGGGCGGCGTGGTTGAGGTCGTGGAGCACGGCCACGAGCGTGCGTCCGCGCTCCTCGTGCAGCCGGGCGCACAGGTCGAGGACCTCGATCTGGTGGGCGATGTCCAGGTAGGTCGTCGGCTCGTCCAGGAGCAGCAGCGGCGTCTCCTGCGCCAGCGCCATCGCGATCCACACGCGCTGGCGCTGCCCCCCGGACAGCTCGTCGACCAGGCGCCCGGCCAGGTCGGCGACCCCGGTGGCCTCCATCGACTCGCGCACCACCCGCTCGTCGTCGGCCGACCACTGGCGCAGCAGCCGCTGGTGGGGATAGCGCCCGCGGCCGACCAGTTCGGCGACCGTGATGCCGTCGGGCGCGACGGACGTCTGGGGCAGCAGGCCGAGGGTCCTGGCGACCTTCCTGGCGGGCAGGGAGGTGATGTCCCGCCCGTCGAGCAGCACGGTCCCGGCGGCCGGCCGGAGCGTGCGCGCCAGCGCCCGCAGCAACGTGGACTTGCCACAGGCGTTGGGCCCGATGATCACCGTGAAGGACCGGTCGGGGATGGCGACGTCAAGGTTCTCGGCGACGACCCTCTTGTCGTAGGAGAGGGTCAGCGCGCTGCCGCTGAGGCGCGGCCCGTCGTCGTGCATGCCCGCCACTCCGTTCCCCTGTCCGCTGGTTCCGTGCTCGATCGTCTGGGTCAAATCCGTCCCGCCTTCCGCTGGGCGGCGAGCAGCCAGACGAGGTAGCCGCCGCCGAGCACCCCCGTCACCACCCCGACGGGCAGTTGGTGGCCCGCGAACAGCCGCTGCGCGGCCAGGTCGGCGCCCGTCAGCAGCGCCGCGCCGGTGCACGTCGCGGCGAGCAGGTTCGGCCCGGGCGCCCCGGTCATCCGCCTGGTCAGGTGCGGGGCGGTGAGCGCGACGAACGACACGGGCCCGGCGGCCGCCGCCGCGAGGGAGGTGAGCAGCACGGCCGCCGTCAGCAGGACCAGCCGCAGGCCCTGGACCCGTACGCCGAGGCCGCGCGCCAGGTCGTCGCCCATCTCAGTGATCGCCAGCGGGCGCGCGCAGCCGAGCAGCACCACCGGCGCCAGCATCGACATCGCGACGAGCAGCGGGAGGACGTCCTCCCAGCCGCGCCCGTCCAGGCTGCCGGTGAGCCACAGCATGGCCCGCGCCGCCTCCATCAGCCGTCCCCGGGTCAGCAGGTAGCCGTTGACGCCGGTGAGGATCGCGGTGGCGCCGATGCCCACCAGCACGAGGCGGTGGCCGTGCAGGCCGCCGCGCCAGGCCAGCGCGTAGATGACCGCTCCGGTGACGACCCCGCCGAGCACCGCGCCGCCCGCGAGCGCCGCACTGCCGCCTCCCGTGACGACCACGAGGAGCGCCCCGGCCGCCGAGCCCTGGGTGAACCCGAGCAGGTCGGGGCTGCCCAGCGGGTTGCGTACGAGTGACTGGAAGACCGCGCCGGCCAGCGCGAGGGCGGCGCCCACGAGCAGCGCGGTGACCACGCGGGGCAGCCGGAGCTCGTGCACGATGAAGTCCTCGGCCGGGCTGCCGCCGCCCACGACGGTGCGGACGACATCGGAGGGGCTCATCGGGTAGTCGCCGCCGCCGACCGCGAGCACGCCGAAGACGAGCGCGAGCAGCAGGCAGCCGGCTCCGACGGCGACGGCCCTGAACCGAAGGGGCAAACCGCCGGCGATCCTTCGGACGGGCACGGGCCTTGCCGCACTCATGCCTTCTCCTCGCCTGACGGCTCGGAGTTCCGTCGTGCCGGAGGCGCGCAGGTGACTCTGTAGCGGATCACGCTGTGCCTGTTGATTCGCTCGCCACGCTCGCTCATGCGCGGACCTTCCTTCGCACGAAGTACAGGAACAGCGGGCCGCCCAGCACCGCCGTGACGATGCCCGCCTGCAGCTCGCCGGGCCGGGCCACGAGCCGTCCGAGCACGTCGGCGCCGAGCAGCAGCACGGGCGCGAGCAGCGCGCAGCAGGGGAGCATCCAGCGCTGGTCGGGGCCGGTCAGCGCCCGGACGAGGTGCGGCACCATGAGCCCGACGAAGACGATGGGCCCGCAGGCCGCCGTCGCCGCCCCGCACAGCAGCGTCACCGCCACGATGGCGCCCGCGCGGACCCGGGCGGGATGCGCGCCGAGTGAGCGCGCCGAGTCGTCGCCGAGCGCGAGCGCGTTGAGCGGCCTGGCCAGGGCCAGAGCCAGCAGCAGGCCCGCCGCGACGAACGGCGCCATCATGGCCGCGGTCTCGCCCTGCGCGCTCGCCAGCGAGCCGACCGTCCAGAAGCGCATGGTCTCCAGCGAGGCCGCGTCGAGCAGCATCGTCCCGTTCACGTACGAGTAGAGCGCGGCGTTGACGGCGGCTCCCGCGAGCGCCAGCCGCGCCGGGGTGGCCGCACGCCCGCCGCCCACCGCGTACACCAGCACGGACACGGCCGCCGCGCCGGCCAGGGCGAACCAGACGTAGCCCTGGAACGTCGCCACCCCGAAAAGCCCGGCGGCCGTGGCCACCGCCGCCGAGGCGCCCGCGTTGATCCCCAGCAGGCCGGGGTCGGCCAGCGGGTTGCGGGTCAGCGCCTGCATGACGCCGCCGGCGACCCCCAGCGCGACCCCGGCGAGCAGCCCGAGGAGGGTGCGCGGCAGCCGCATCTGGTGGACGACCGTGTAGGCGGCCGAGTCGGCGTCGACGAGCCCGTGCCAGACCTCGGCCGGGGAGAGCTGCCGGGCGCCGAGCCCGAGGCTGAGCACGAGGAGGGCGGCCAGGGCGATCGCCGAGCCCAGCAGCGCCGCGGCGCGCCGGCCGTTTTCCGCGCGTTTTCGCGGCGCCCCCGCAGGCCCGCTGATCTGCGAGGACTCCATGACGACCACGACCGGCTCCGGTGGGGGGCGGGGGGCGATTTCCACCGCCCCTCTGGACAAGAACTTAGGTAAGGGTAACCTAACTAGCGATCAACCCCAAGGCCGGTGCCGGCAGAACCTGCCCCGTGACAGAAAGACGAACCGTGCGAAACCTGAACTCCCCCTTGTCCCGTCGCGGCCTTTTCGCGGCGGGCGGAGCCGCCGTACTCACCCTGGCCCTGGCCGCCTGCGGGTCGAGCGATCCGGCGCCCTCCACCGCAGGTCAGAGCGCGAAATCGTGGTCCTTCGCCGACGACAGGAAGGAGACGGTCACGGCCGGGGCCGTCCCCTCGCGGGTCGTGGCGTTCACCGGGACGGCGGCGGTGCTCGCCGACTACGGCCTCCAGCAGAAGGTCGTCGGCGTCTTCGGCGAGACGAAGCGCGCCGACGGCTCGCCCGAGCCGCAGGCCGGCGACCTGGACGTGAACAAGGTCACGATCCTCGGCAACGTCTGGGGCGAGTTCAACATCGAGAAGTACGCCGCGCTGCGTCCCGAGCTTCTCGTGACGCACATGTACGACCCCGGGGCCCTGTGGTACGTCCCGGACGAGAGCAAGGACAAGATCGTCAAGCTCGCTCCCACGGTTGCCGTCAGCACGGCCCGCGTCCCGATGACCGAGCCGATCGAGCGTTATGCCGCCCTCGCCGAGTCGCTGGGCGCGGATCTCAAGGCCCCGAAGGTCGCCGAGGCCAGGGCCAGGTTCGAGGCCGCCGCCGAGAGCGTGCGCAAGGCGGTCGCCGAGAACCCCGGCATCAAGGTGCTGGCCGCCTCGGGCAGCCCCGACGTGCTGTACGTGTCCAACCCGGAGGTCAACACCGACCTCATGTACTTCACCCAGCTCGGGGTCGACGTCGTCAAGCCGGAAAAGCCCGGCGACGGCGGCTACTACGAGAACCTGAGCTGGGAGAACGCCGACAAGTACGACGCCGATCTGATCCTGCTCGACAACCGCGGCACCGCGCTGCAGCCCAAGGACCTGACGTCCAAGCCGTCCTGGGCCACGCTGCCCGCCGTCAAGGCCGACCAGGTCGTGGGCTGGGACCCCGTGCCGCGCTTCTCGTACGCCGGAGCCGCGCCGATCCTGGAGGGCCTTGCCTCGGCGATCCGGAACGCCAAGAAGCTCGGCTGACCACGCTTCGGATAAATCACCCGGGGACACGTGTCGACTCCCAAAAATTAGGTTCGCCTAACCTAACTTCTCACGGTAAGGATGGCAATGACCTCTCCCCATGCCGGGGCCGCGCGGCCATACCTGTTCAACGACCGCACAGTGGAGGGATACCGGCGGGCGATGGCCGCGGCGACCGAGCGGGTGGCGGACCGGATCCGGCGCGCCGACCGGCCGTTCAGCGGCGTGTCCCCGGAACGGCTCACGCCGGAGATCGCCGCGATCGACCTCGAACGGCCGCTGCACGACCACGCCGCCGCCCTCGACGAGCTCGAACGGGTCTACCTGCGCGACGCCGTCTACTTCCACCACCCCCGCTACCTGGCGCACCTCAACTGCCCGGTGGTGATCCCCGCGCTGCTGGGGGAGGCGGTGTTGTCGGCGGTGAACTCCTCCCTCGACACGTGGGACCAGAGCGCGGGCGGCACGCTCATCGAGCGCCGCCTGATCGAATGGACGGCCGGCCGGATCGGCTTCGGCCCCGCCGCCGACGGCGTCTTCACCAGCGGCGGCACGCAGTCGAACCTCCACGCCCTGCTGCTCGCCCGCGAGGAGGTTCGTACGAACGCCGGTGCCGTTCCTTCGCGGCTACGCGTGATCACGTCCGAGGCCGGGCACTTCAGCGTGCGCAAGGCGGCGAACCTGCTCGGCCTCGGACCGGACGCCGTCGTCACCGTGGAGACCGACGACGAACGGCGGATGCGGCCGGCCGCGCTCGCCCGCGAACTCGGCCGCTGCCGCCGCGCCGGACTGGTGGTCATGGCCGTGGTGGCCACCGCGGGCACCACCGACTTCGGCTCGATCGACCCCCTGCCGGAGATCGCCTCCCTGTGTAGATCGGCCGGGGTGTGGCTGCACGTGGACGCGGCGTACGGCTGCGGGCTGCTGGTCTCCCGCAGACGGCGGCACCTGCTCGCCGGGATCGAGCGGGCCGACTCGGTCACCGTCGACTTCCACAAGTCCTTCTTCCAGCCGGTCAGCTCGAGCGCCCTGCTGGTGCGCGACGGCGCGGTGCTGCGGCACGCGGCCCACCACGCCGACTACCTCAACCCCCGGCGGATGGCCGAGCGGGGGATCCCCAACCAGGTGGACAAGAGCCTGCAGACCACCCGCCGCTTCGACGCGCTCAAGCTCTGGCTGACGCTGCGGGTGATGGGCCCGGACGCGGTCGGGGAGCTGTTCGACGAGGTCGTGGACCGCGCGGCCGCGTCGTACGCCCTCGTCGCGGCGGACCCGCGCTTCGAGGTCGTCACGCGGTCGCCGCTGAGCACCCTGGTCTTCCGCTACCTGCCGCAGGAAGGTCCGGGCCGCAAGCTCGCCGACGACGCGAACCTGTACGCCCGCGAGGCGCTGGCCGCCTCCGGCGAGGCCGTCGTCGCGGGGACCACGGTCGACGGCCGCCACCACCTGAAGCTCACCCTGCTCAACCCGGAGACCACGCTGGACGACGTCGCGCATGTCCTCGACCTCCTCGCCGGACACGCCCAGCGGTATGTGGATGACCTCGCCCCGGTCGCCGACCACTCGGAGGTAACGCATGTCCACTCATGACTTCGTCGCGATCGGGCTGGGGCCGTTCAACCTGGGCCTGGCCTGCCTCGCCGAGCCCATCGCCGAGCTCGACGGCGTGTTCCTGGAGGCGAGGCCCGGCTTCGCCTGGCACCCGGGGATGATGCTCGACTCCGTGACGCTGCAGACGCCGTTCATCGCCGACCTCGTCACGCTGGCCGATCCGACCTCGCCCTACTCCTTCCTCAACTACCTGAAGGAGACCGGCAGGCTGTATCCCTTCTACATCCGCGAGAGCTTCTACCAGCTCCGCGCCGAATACGACGCGTACTGCCGATGGGCCGCCGCGCGGCTGCGGAGCGTCCGCTTCGGCCACCGGGTGACCTCGGTGACGTACGACGAGGCCGACGGCCACTACGTCGTACGCGCGGTCACCGGCGGCGGAGAGGAGACCGAGCACCGGGCCCCCCACCTCGTGCTCGGCACCGGGACCCCGCCGTACGTGCCGGAGGCCTGCCGGGGCCTCGGCGGCGACCTCGTCCACAACGCCGGCTATCTCGACGCCAAGGCCGCGCTGCAGGCGAAGGACAGCATCACGATCGTCGGCAGCGGGCAGAGCGCGGCCGAGATCTACCGCGACCTGCTGGCCGGCATCGACACACACCGCTACCGGCTGAACTGGGTGACCAGGTCCCCGCGGTTCTTCCCGCTGGAATACACCAAGCTGACCCTGGAGATGACCTCCCCCGAGTATGTGGACTACTTCCACGCGCTTCCCGAGGACACCCGCTACCGCCTCGAAGCCGAGCAGAAGGGCCTCTACAAGGGCATCGACGCGGCACTGATCAACGACATCTTCGACCTGCTGTACGCCAAGACCGTCGGCGGCCCGATCCCCACCCGCCTGCTGACCCGCACCGAGCTGCGCGAGGCCGCGTACGACCCCGGCCGGGGCGAGTACACGCTCGGGCTGCGCCACGTGGAGCAGGAGCGCGACTTCACGCTCGTCACCCAGGGGCTCGTGCTGGCCACCGGCTACCGCTACGAGACTCCCGCCTTCCTCGACCCCGTACGCGACCGGATCCGGTGGGACCGGCACGGCCGGTTCGACGTTGCCAGGAACTACAGCGTCGACGTCACCGGCCGGGGGATCTTCGTGCAGAACGGCGCCACCCACGCCCACAGCGTCACCTCCCCCGACCTCGGCATGGGCCCCTACCGCAACTCGTGGATCATCGGCCAGATCCTGGGCCGGGAGCACTACCCCGTCGAGAAGGCCATCGCCTTCCAGGAGTTCGGGGCGCCCGAGGGCGTGGTCGCGTGAGCGAGCGAAGCGAGCGAACCGGTAGGCGTAGAGACCTCCTCTTCCGCCGCACCGACGCCCGGGTCGGCGAGCTCGCCGTACGCCGGCTCGACCCGCGGACCGACGCCCCGGCCGTGCACGCCTGGGTCACCCACCCCAAGGCCGTGTTCTGGATGATGCGGGACGCCGACGTCGCCCGTGTGGAGAAGGAGTACCGCGAGATCGTCGAACACCCGCACCGCGACGCGTTCCTCGGGCTGGTGAACGGCCGCCCGGCCTTCCTGGCCGAGCGCTACGACCCCGCCCGGGTCGAGCTGGCGGGCCTCTACGACGCCGAGGAGGGCGACGCCGGCATGCACTTCCTGTGCGCGCCGGCCGAGACCCCGGTCCACGGCTTCACCCTGGCCGTGATCACCACGGTCATGGCGCTGCTGTTCGCCGATCCCGCGACCCGGCGGGTGGTGGTCGAGCCCGACGTGCGCAACACGGCGGTGCACGCGCTCAACGCGGCCGTCGGCTTCGAGGTCGTGGGCACCGTCGTCAAGCCGGAGAAGGACGCCCTGCTGAGCCTCTGCACCCGGGAGCGGTTCCTCGCGGCGACCCGGGAGGCGACGGCGTGAACCCCATCGAGGCGGTCTCCCATCTCACCCCCGCCACCTGGGAGAAGGCCAACCGGCGGCTGGTGCGCAAGGCGCTCGCCGAGTTCGCCCACGAGCGGCTGCTCACCCCGCGCCCGCTCGGCGGCGGCCGGTACGCCGTGCGCGGTGAGGGCGTGGAGTATCGCTTCACCGCCACCGTGATGTCCCTGGACCACTGGCGCATCGGCGAGGTCACCCGCCACCGGCTCTCCGGCGAGACCCTGCCGCTCGACGCGCTGGAGTTCGTCACCGAGATGCGCGGCCCGCTCGGGCTGAGCGACGAGGTCCTCCCGGTCTACCTGGAGGAGATCACCTCCACGCTGGCGAGCCTCGCGTACAAGCTGAGCCGGCGGCCGGTCGGCGCGGCCGAGCTGGCGAAGGCCGGCTTCCAGGAGATCGAGGCCGCCATGACCGAGGGCCACCCGTGCTTCGTGGCCAACAGCGGCCGGATCGGCTACGGGATCGACGACCACCACATGTACGCTCCCGAGGCCGCCGCGCCCGTACGGCTGATCTGGCTGGCCGCCCACCGCGATCACACCACGTTCACCTGTTCGCGCGACATCGACTACGAACGGCTGATGCGCGGCGAACTGGGCGAGGAGGTCCTGGCCCGCTTCGCGGGCACGCTGGGCGGCCTGGGACTCGACCCGGCCGACTACCTGCTCGTGCCGGTGCACCCCTGGCAGTGGTGGAACCGGATCTCCGTGACGTTCGCGGCGGAGGTCGCCGAGCGGCGGCTGGTCTGCCTGGGCCCCGGCGACGACGAGCACCTCGCCCAGCAGTCGGTCCGCACGTTCTTCAACGCGAGCGAGCCGTCCAGGCACTACGTCAAGACGGCCCTGTCGGTGCTGAACATGGGCTTCATGCGGGGCCTGTCGGCGGCTTACATGGAGGGCACCCCGGCGATCAACGACTGGCTCGCCGACCTGATCGGGGACGACGAGGTCCTCCGCGCGACCCGCCTGACGATCATCCGCGAGCGGGCGGCCGTCGGCTACCGCAATCGTCTGTACGAGGCGGCCACCGACCGCCACTCGCCCTACCGGAAGATGCTGGCGGCGCTGTGGCGGGAGAGCCCGGTCGCGGGCCTGGAGCCGGGCCGGCGCCTGGCCACGATGGCCTCCCTGCTGCACACCGACGATGAGGGGCGGTCGTTCGCGGCGGCGCTGATCGAGCAGTCGGGCCTCGCCCCCGAGGTGTGGCTGCGGCGCTACCTCGACGCGTACCTCGTCCCGTTGCTGCACGCCTTCTACGCGTACGACCTGGCGTTCATGCCGCACGGCGAGAACGTCATCCTGGTCCTCGACGGCGGCACGGTGGAACGGGTGATCTTCAAGGACATCGCCGAGGAGATCGTGGTGATGGACCCGGACGCGGACCTGCCGCCCGAGGTCCGGCGGATCCGCGCGGAGGTGCCCGAGGAACACCGGCTGCTGTCGATCTTCACCGACGTCTTCGACTGCTTCCTGCGCTTCCTCAACGCGGTGCTCGCCACGGACGGCGTGCTGGACGAGGACGCCTTCTGGCGGACCGTCGCCGAGTGCGCGGCGGCCTACCAGCGGTCGGTCCCGCACCTCGCGGACCGGTTCCGGCGCTACGACCTGTTCGCCGAGACGCATCTCCTGTCGTGCCTCAACCGCCTGCAACTGCGCGACAACCGGCAGATGGTGGACCTGACCGATCCGTCGGCCGCGTTGCAGACGGCAGGCGAGCTGGACAACCCCATCGCCCGCTTCGCCCCGGTCGCTCCGGTGCAGGCGGAGAGCTGAGCGCCGCCTACGCCGGGGCGTACGTGAGGCAGTCGGCCTCGTCCTGGGAGTAGCCGATGTCGATGCCGGGCGCCTGGCACTCCAGCGCCACGTTGTGTCGGCAGTCGGACATCTTGCAGGCGCCCACCCGGCCCACGGTCTCCTGGTCGCCTCCCCGCGTGGACGCGGTGAAGAACGTGTCGCAATGCGCGTGGGACGCGTCCCCGACCGTGATGGCGGTGGCGTGGCACATGCCGTCGCGGTTGTACGCGCACGAGGTGGCCTCGCACCGGTTGACTACGGGCATCTCCATGAGCGGCTGTTCCCCTCTGACGATCGTGGCTTTCGTCCTGGCTCATACCGCCTTCGACCAGGTCGGCAATCTCCGCCGCGGTCCCAGACTCGGCCAAGCCACGCCAGAGGATTCAGTGCAACAACTCCTCGGCCACGGCGAGGAGCTTCAGGGCGGTCGGGTCGGCGGGCCCGCCGTCGCGCGGCACCCGGTCGGAGATCCGCTGCAGCAGCACGTGGACGTCGTCGCCGCCGGGCGCGGCAGGGAGCGCCGTCTCGGCCCGTCGCAGCCGCAGCAGAAGCTCCAGCCCGTACGCGGCCTGGGCGGCGAGCATCGCGAGGAGGTCCACGTCGGCGAGGTCCCCCCGCCAGGTGGCCGACCTGTCGAGCACCTCCAGCACACCGATGCAGCTCTCCTGCCGGATCACCGGCGCCGCCATGATGCTGCGGGGGACATACCCGGTGGACTCGGCGGCGTCATGGGCGAACTGCGGCACCGCGGTCACCTCGTCGGCGATCATCGGCTGGCCGCTCGCCGCGACCCAGCCCGCGATGCCCGTGCCGGCCGGGAAACGCGTCCCGACCAGGTGCTGCTCCCCCTCGCCCGACACGGCCTCGAAGACCAGCTCGCCGGTCTCCTGGTCCACCAGGAAGACCGACGCCGCGGCCGAGGCGAAGACGTGCCGGGCGACCTCGACGGTGGACTGCAGCAGCCCGCGCTCGATGATTTCGCTGTCGGAGCGCCGTTCATGCACGGACATGCGCGCCTCCCTTGGATGCGACGACGTTGCTGGCGGCCAGATAGAGCACGGACTTGAGCTGGAAGGGGGTCATCCACCGGTGCCTGCTCAGGATGAGCGCGCAGATCCCGGTGATGTGCGGCGCGGCGAAGCTGTTGCCGGTGCTGCGGATCTCCCTGCCGCGGCGCCAGGCCACCGGGACCCGGACGCCCCGGGCGAGGAACTCGGCCGGCGGCGCGGGGTTGTAGTAGTAGGTCATGGGGTCGGGTTCGTCGTGGCTGGCCACCGAGATGACCGAGGAGAAGGTCCAGGGGAAGCTGACGACCGGCATGTTGTGGGCCGAGGCCACCAGCAGGCAGCGCCGGAAGTACGCGCGGTCGGCCAGCTCGTGCAGCGCGGGCAGATACCGGCTCCTGGTGGTGGACAGGCTGAGGTTGACGAGGTCGAACCCCTCCTCGACGGCCCAGCGCAGCCCGGCCAGGAGGGCGGCTCCGCTGCCGGAGCGCCCGTCGGTCAGCACCCGCACCGAGGTCAGCGAGACGGCCGGGGCGATCGAGCGGATCACCCCGGCGCACGCGGTCCCGTGCCCCACGGGGTCCACCGGCTCGCAGTCGACGACCGTCAGGTCCTCGCCGTCGGCGACCACCAGCGAACGCTCCAGCCCGCCGACTCGCGGGTGACCGGCGTCCACTCCGGTGTCGAGCACGCAGACGCGCACGCCGGCTCCGTCGGCGCGGTCCGCGCCGCCGTCACCCGCGCCGTCACCACCTGTGCCGTCACCACCCCAGGCCCACTCCCTGGTGACGTCCTCCAGGCGGCTCACGCCGAACTCCTCCGGGGCCAGCCGGGAGGTCGCCAGGCTCCAGGCCGGCACGCCGGGGAACTGCTCACGCCGCTCCCGGCGCCATGGGGGCTGCGTCAAGGTCGCCTCTCCTCCTCGATCCACCGGCGTACGCGCCGGGCGGGCAGCTCCGCTCCCTTGGCCGCGTAGTCGCGCAGCGCGCGGGCCGCGGCCAGGGCCGCCGGGCCGGTGCGCCCGGCCGCGCGGTGCGCCACCGCCAGGTCGGCCAGCACGTCGCCGCGCAGGCAGGGGTCGTCGGTGCGGGCGAGCAGTTCCTCCGCCCGGGCGGCGAGGGCGCCCGCCGCGCCGTGGTCGCCGTCGAGGGCCGCGACCCTGGCGCTCAGCGCGAGAAGGGTCAGCTCGCCGCGGGCCTGCAGCCGTCCGCCCGCGGCCCGCAACCGGTCCAGCTCCCGCGCGGCCTCGGGGTGCCGCCCCTGCCGGAGCAGCTCGCGCACGGCGTAGAGCTCCAGCGTCCTGGCCGGCTCGGACTGGCCCGCCCGATGGAGGTCCGCCGCCGCCCTGCGGAACAGCGCCTCCGCCTCGGCGTGCCGGTCGACGAGTGACTCCACCAGCCCGCGCACCTGGAGGACCGCGGTCGCCGCGAGGTCGAGGTGGAGGTCGCGGGCGTACTGGTCGGCCTTGTCGAGGACGGCCCTGGCAGCGGTGACGTAGCCGGCGAGCGCGAGCAGCCGCGCCTCGGTGACCAGGACGGGCAGGAGCATCGCCCGGTCGGCGCGGAACCTGCCCGACACCCCGACGCACAGGCTCAGCCCCTCGGCCAGCGGCGTGGGGGACCACTGCGCCAGCTCGCAGAGCCCGCTGAGCAGGCGGTTCTCCTCATATCTGTCGCCGAGGGAGCGGGCCCGGGCCAGGGCGTCGCGCAGCGCCGCCTCGGCCGCCCCGAACCGGCCCTCGCCGATGCGCACCAGCGCCTGGAGATGGTGGAAACGGCACCAGCCGAGGTCGTCGCCGGGGTCGGCGGCCAGCAGGTCGCGGAACGGCTCGCCCGACGCGGGCCGGGTGCCGAAGCGCACTGCCAGCGTCTCGCGCTGAATGGCGCAGATCAGCCGGTTGCGCCGGTCGTCCGGCAGCATCCGCTCGGCCACATCCAGCGCGTCGTACGGCCGGTCGGCCTCGCCGTGGGCCAGCCCGGCGTCGCAGATGCGCACCGCCAGCACCCGGTGCTCGGCGTGGCCGGCCGGCAGCAGGTCGCGCCCCCGCTCCAGCAGGGCGATGGCGGCGGGCAGGTCCTTGCGGTGCAGCGCCTGGGTGCCCTCGCCCACCAGGGCGCGGGCGGCCCGCTCGGTGAGCGCCGGCAGCATCGGGTCGTCCGGCCGCACCTCGCGTTTGAGCAGGCAGGCGGTCTCCAGGTGGTGGGTCAGGTCGCCGTGCGAGCTCTCCTCCGCGGCACGGGACGAAAGGGCGGCGCGGGATGCCGCGGCGGCGCCGGCCCGGCCGGCGATCCGGTCGGCGAGGGCCAGATGCCAGGTGGCCCGCAGGTCCTTGCGGGTCATGGCGTAGACCGTGTCCCGGGTCAGCGTCTGAGCGAAGCGGAACGACCCCGGCGCCTCCCCGCGCCGGACCATGCGCGTGCGGATCAGGCGCCCGAGCAGCTCGTCGACGTCGAGCCGGGCCTGCGGCTCGGCCGCGCAGAGGACGCCGAGCTGGTCGCGGGTGAAGAGGTGGCCGATCGTCGCGGCGCGTTCGAGCACGTCGCGCTCCCCCTCGTCGAGCCGGTCGAGGCGCGCGCCGAGCAGCGCCTGGATGGTGGGCGGCAGCGGGGCGTCCTCCCCCTCCTCGGCCAGCGTCTCCAGCAGCAGCTCGGCGAACAGCGGGTTGCCGTCGGAGCTCCGCGCGACCCGCAGGCACAGGGCCGGGCCGGCGGCCATGTCGTGGGCGACCACCTCGGCGTCCGGCAGCCGGTGTGCGGCCAGCTCGGCGACCAGCCGTTCCATCTGAGCGGCGTCGAGCGCCCCCAGCTCGAACGCGGCGGCACGCTCCGCGTCGTCCCCCCAGGCGGGCCGCGCCTCCAGCAGCTCGGGCCTGGCCACCCGTACGACCAGGACGGGCACGTCGGCGAGCCACGCCGCGAGGTCGTCGATCAGGTCGAGCAGGGTCGGCTCGGCCCAGTGCAGGTCCTCCCAGACCGCCACCAGCGGGCCGCGCCGGGCCAGCGCCTCGAACAGTGCGCGCACCGCCCGCGAGATCTCCTCGACGCCCGCGTCCTCCCCGGTGCGCGGCGCGCGCGAGGCGTCGGCGGTCGCCAGGCCGCGCAGGGTGGAGCCACTCGACGCCTCCAGCGCCGGCTGGATGTCCCGCCAGTCGTCGCCGAGGGATTCGACCATCTCCACAATGGGGCGGTAGGTGATCCCCACGCCGTACGAGCGGCACCGGCCGGTGATCACGGTGACCCCGGCGGGCAGCTCGTGGACGAAGTCGCGCACGAGCCGGGACTTGCCGATGCCCGGCACGCCGAGCACGGTCACCACCCGGCACCGGCGATCCCGCACCGCCTCGCGGTACGCGGCGCGCAGGCGCCCGATCTCGGAGTCGCGGCCGATGAGCGGGATCTGGTCGTCGTCGTGGCCGGTTTCGGGCTCCAGGGAGGTCACCCGCCAGGCCCGTACGGGGTTGCTCTTGCCCTTCAGCGTGAGCGGCGGCACGGGCTCGAGACGCGCCTGGGCGCGGACCATGCGCGCGACCTCGTCCCCGACGAGGATCTCGCCGACGCCCGCGGCCGACTGCAGGCGGGCGGCCGTGTTGACGGTGTCGCCGATGACGCGCAGGTCCGCTCCCGGAGTGGCGATGACCACAGCCTCCCCGGCGCTCACGCCGCAGTGCACGTCGAGCCGGATGCCGTGCGTGGGGGCCAGGTCCTCGCTCAGCTCGCGCACCCGCTGCAGCGCGGCGTGCGCGGCGCGGACCGCGCGGAGCGCGTCGTCCTCGCGGCCGGCGGGGATGCCGAAGGCGGCCATGATCGCGTCCCCGATGTATTTCTCCACCACGCCGCCGTGCTCCTCGATGCCGGAGGTGCACGCCCGGTAGTAGCGGTCGAGGACGTCCCGGAGCAGCTCGGGATCGAGCCGTTCTGCGAGCTCCGTCGAGCCGACCAGGTCGATGAAGACGACGACGACGTTCCGGCGCGTAGGGCGGGCCGCCCCGGCGCTCATACGAGCTTGAGCTCCTGCCCCTCGACCTCGCCCGCTGCCGCGTCCAGGCGGGTCTTGATCGAGTTGAGCAGCTCGACCTCCGGCCTGCTCAGCTCGGCGAACACCTGCCGCTGCCGCTCGTTGAGCAGGTCCACCGGGTGACCCGCCTCGCGCAGGGCCGTCAACGGGTCGAACGGCGCCGGCCCGCTATGAACCTCGCGGCTGTTCATCGGCCACCTCCTGGTCGTGCGGGGACTGGTCGTGCGGGACCTGTCGGCCACAGGGGTACGCCGCCAACGGTAAGTACGGAGGGTTCAGGGCCAGTATGGCGACGCCATGCCGTCGCCATACTGGCCCCGATCACGCCTGGTCCGGCCGCCCATACCGGCCCCATACCGCGTCCCTACTGGGCGCGAACCGCCCGTTGGGACGCTCCGGGCATGAGCGAGCGGAGCGAGCGAATCAGTAAGCGCGGTGAGCTGCCGCCGCTGCGCCGTAACTCCCGGTTCCAGATGCTCTGGATGGGGGCGGCGGCATCGGAGCTGGGGACCACGCTCACCTGGGTGGCCTTCCCGCTGCTGATCCTGGCCGTCACCGGCTCCGCCGCGCTGGCCGGGCTGGTCGGCGCCTGCCGGATCACGGCCAATCTCCTGTTCTCCCTGCCAGCCGGGGCGTGGGTGGACCGGTGGGACCGGCGCCGGATCCTGATCGCCGCCGAGGTCGTCCGGTGTCTCGCCCTGGCCGCGCTCGCCGCCGCCGTCCTGACCGGCCGGGTGGCGCTGTGGCAGATCTTGGCGGTCGCGGTGGTGACCGGCGCGGCCGACTCCTTCTTCGGCCCCGCCAGAGCCGCCGCGATCCGCGGGGTCGTGGCTCCCGGGCAGCTTCCCGAGGCGTACGCCCAGGAGGAGGCGCGCGGGCACGCGGCCGCCCTCGCCGGGCCGCCACTCGGCGGCCTCCTGTTCGGCCTGGGCCGGGCCCTCCCGTTCGCCGTGGACGCGCTCAGCTATCTGGTCTCGCTGGTGTGCGTGGTGCGCGCGCGGGTGCCGCGCCGGCCGGCGGGGGCGGCGGAGCGGCGCGAGACCGGGATGCGGGCCGACGTCATGGAGGCGGCGGGCTGGCTGTGGCGCCATCGCGGCCTGCGCGCGGGGCTGGCGTTCGCCCTGGTCGCCAACCTCGTCGCGAACGCGCTGCTGCTGCCCGTCATCGTCATGGTGGAGGCGCGCGGCGGTGATGCGGCCGCGACCGGCGTCGTGCTGGCCGGGCTGGGCCTGGGCGGTCTGCTCGGCGCGACCCTGTCGGCCAGGATCGGACGCCTGCTGCCGCCGGGCAGGCTCATGCCGGCCGTGGTCGGATTCTTCGCGCTGGCCGTCTGCGCGACCGCCCTGCCGTTCGGGCCGTACTGGCCGGTGGTCCCGCTCTTCCTCGCGACGGTCGCGGCGCCGGCGCTCAACGTGGTCCTGCGTGTCCTGCTCGCCAGGCTCGTCCCGGACGCGATGACGGGCCGGGTGGTCTCCGTGTTCACCATGGCCACCATGGGCCTGACCCCGGTCGGGCCGCTGCTCGGCGGCCTGCTGGCGCAGTACGTCGGCGGCGCCGGCGCGCTGGTGGCGGTGGGCGGCCTGCTCGCGGCGTGCAGCGTGGTGGCCTCGATCAGCCCCGCGCTGCGCGGCCTCCACGTGCCGGCTGCCGCCGCCACCGGTTCCGCGCCCTCAGCGGTTCCGGTCCTCGCCGAGCTCGGCCGCGAACCGGTGGGCGAGCGGTGACATCGCGTACGACAAGGAGTGGGCGACCACTTCGACGTCGGTCTCTACCTGCGGGATCGACAGGACACCGGCCTCCAACAGGGACTCGATGACCCGCTCGCCCGGCCCTTCGGTGCCGTCCAGCGCCACGACGAGCTCCTCGTGCCCGAAGACCGGGCCGTCGAGCGCGCCCAAGGCGAGGAACGCGGCGCGGTGCGGCCACGACGGGTGGGCGTAGGACTCCTCGAACCGCCGGCGCAGTGACACGTCCCCCGCGACGAACTCGTCCAGCACGTCCTCGGTCCGTTCCAGCCGCTCCGCCAGCAGGCCGAGCGGCAGGTGCCGCAGCCCGGCGAGCCGTCCCCCGAGCAGGCGCAGGACCAGCGGCGACAGCCCGCACCTACGGAAGATCCGCAGGACGGCGGGCAGATCCCCGGCCACCCGGTGGCGGCCGATCAACCGGCTCAGGAACTCGACGCCCTCACTCGTGGACAGGTCCTCGAGATCGATCCTGGCCACCGACTCCAGCCCGCTGAGCCTGTTCCGGCTCGTCACCAGGACTCTGCTCGACGTGGTGCCGGGGAGCAGCATGCGGACGCTCGACTCGTCCGGCGAGTCGTCGAGGACCAGCAGGACCTTCCGGTCGGCGAGCCACGACCGCCAGACAGAGGCCAGCACGTCGTCCCCGCGCACGCCGGCGACCTCCAGTCCGACGCCCTCCAGGATCTCCCGCTGGACGTCGGCGGCCGGCCTGGCGACTCCGTGGCACCGCAGCGGGATCACCACGGCGCCGTCCGGATAGCGGGGGGCCAGCAGGTGCGCGACGTGCACGGCGAGGGCGGTCTTGCCGGCGCCGAGCCCGCCCGTGATCACCGTGACGGGCGCGGGCTCGTCCAGGACGCGCCGCACCTCCGCCTCACGGCCCACGAAGTCGTCGATGGCGCGGGGCAGCCGGTTCGCCAGGGCGCGTACGGGCCGGGGGCGGACGACGCCGGACAGGCCGGGGAGACGCGCGGGCGGGGGCCCGTCACCGCGGAGGATGGCCTGGTAGAGCTGCCTGATCAACGGGCTGGGATCGATGCCCATCTCGGCGGCGAGGTGCCGGCGCAGGCCCTCGAAGTGGGCCAGGGCCTCGGCGGCCCGCCCGCACCGCGACAGCGCGGTCATCCTGGCCGCGGCGACGCGCTCGCGGGCGGGGAACCGTGCGGCGACGACGTCGAGGGAGCCCAGGGCGTCGACGTGGCGGCCCAGCTCGATCTCCAGCTCGACCCAGTCCTCGTAGATCGACAGGAAGAGCTCGGTGAAGCGGCCCACCTCGGCGGCCACGAGCGGGACGTGGCAGAACTCCTCGAGCGGCCGTTCCCGCCACATGCGGACGGCGTCGCCCAGCAGCGCGGCGGCGGTGGCGAGGTCTCCGCTCCGGACGGCGGCGCGCCCCGACCTGCCCAGCTCCAGGAAGCGCAGCAGGTCGAGCTCCTCGCGATCGGCGCTGATGCGATAGCCCCATCCCTGGAAGCTGATCCGGTCGCCCACGATCTTGCGGAGCGCGGACATGTAGACCTGCAGGTTCTTGCGGGCCGTACGCGGCGGGGTCTCGCCCCACAACGAGTCGATCAGCTGGTCCGACGGGATGACCGCGTTCGCGTGGCACAGCAGTATCGCCAGGAGAAGCCGCTGTTTCGGAGCGCCGATGACGGCCCTGCGGCCCGCGACGCGGACCTCCAGCGAACCGAGTACAGAACAGTGCAGTCGCGGCGAGCTCACGTCACCCATGGCGCTTTCCTTGGTCCGGGTCTGCGCGGCGACCCCGGTCACCGGCGGGAGCCGCGTGTCCGAGTGCCTAACAGGAGGAAGTCGACGAGTTCGAGCGGCGATGGGGGTCCCGCCTTCCCCAGGGCCGCCAGGTGGAGCGTCCTGATCGCGAGCGCGACGGCGGTGGAGACCTCACGCCCTCCGGCCTTCGCCTCGAACCAGCGCCAGTCGCCGTCGGTGTTGACCTCGAGGAACACCACCTCGCCCGCGCTGAGCAGCAGGTCGAAGGCGCCGTAGGTCAACCCCCACAGGCTCGCGAGCCCGCGTACGGCGTCGGCGACCGCGGGCGGGGCGGCGACCTGCGTGACCGTCACCCCGGCCTCCTCCCGCCAGGGCGAGTCGGGGGCGCGCTTGCCGACGGCGTAGGCGTGCACGGCCCCGGCGACGTGGTAGACCCGCAGCTCGGCGTCGTGCTCGACGTGTTCCTGCACGATGACCGGATGGTCGAGCGCGGGCCGGCGCAGGACCTCCGCACGTGCCGCGATCTCGGGGAGCGCCCCGGTCAGGAGGCCGGGCGAGGCCTCGACGAAGTGCTCCCCGACGACCTTGACCACGACCCTGCGGCCCGGCATCGCGGCGGCGGCCTCCGCCGGGGCGGTGGTGACGACCGTCCGGGGAACGCGGATGCCGGCGGCCGCGGCCCCGGCGAGTTGCTCCAGACGACCGGGACGGTTGCCGGGCAGGCTCGCCGGCGCGAGCGAGCAGAGCTGGCGGACGAACGCGTGCCAGGACTCGGCCCGCAAGAGGGTCTGTGCGGCATCCGCCGTCGCGGGCATGGCCCGGGGGGAGAAGTGGCGCGCCCAGACGACGGTCGGAGCGATCCGGCGGCCGTCAAGGTCGAGCACGCACCAGGTGCGGTCGTGTCCGGCCCCGCCGGTCACCGCGGCGGACAGCCGCAGCGCGGCCACGCTCTCGGCGTCGACGCGTACGCTCGGCACCCCGAGGTGGTGCAGCGTGTCCTGGAGGACGGCGAACTCGGCGCAGCCCGCACGGTCGGCCAGCACGACGCAGGGCGCGGCGTCCGTGACCAGCCCGGTCTCCGGGAGCCGCCACGACACCGAGCCCGGCGATCCGCGCAGATCGACGGTGAGGTGAGGGTCGCACGACCGGCCCGGCCCGGCCTGGCCCGGGACGCCGGTGGCGCTCAACAAGGCGTGACCGCAGCCGTGCGCGCTCCGAATCCGTCACCTCGCACCGGTGACGCTTCTATCGGCATCATTTTCGTGATCACGCCCATATCCCACCAGTCAACGGTGGCCCCGGTTTGCTGTCAATAGAACCTAATGTGGTTAATCGATATGTTTATTGTGATATGTAGGAGTTGTATTCCAGCAGGTCACTATAGGTCTATGTCCGGAAAGCGGTGACTGTCGGAAGCTCTGTCTGCTGTTCTGTCCCGACCCTTAATTTGTGGTCGTCAGCAATTCCTTAATAGGGGCATACCGCTGCTGATCGCGAATCGCCCGGTCCGCGACGACCACGGCGGCCCGGATGGCCGTTCCGGTGCGGCACCTAAACTGGGATGCACTCGTGCGGAAGTCCGCTCCCCTTCGCGACCGTCGTGGCAACCGTCGCGCGGACCTGCGGTCCTGCGGACAGGCCGGGCGACGAGTCGAACGGCGGACCGGGTGGCGAGGTGAGGAGGACGGTGTGAGCCGGCGCGTACGCGGCGATCGGGAAGAGGCGGATCTGCCGGTCGACCCCGACGTGGACCTCCGCCACGAGCGGGACATGTTCCGCGGGCCGGCGGCCCCGGCCCCGGCCCCCCGCCGGACCTGGGACATCCTCGCGGTGATTGCACTCGGCGGCGGAGCCGGCGCCGTGGCCAGGTATCTGCTCGGCCGGGCCTTCCCCGCGCCGCCCACCGGATTCCCCTGGGGGACGTTCCTCGCCAACGTCACCGGCTGCTTCGCGCTCGGGGCCCTGATGGTCTTCGTCCTGGACGTCTGGCCGCCGCGCCGCTACGTCCGTCCGTTCCTCGGGGTCGGCTTCCTCGGCGGCTTCACGACGTTCTCCACCTTCGCCGTGGAGATCGTGGACAGGTCGTCGCACGGCGCGTGGCCGATGGCCGGTGCGTACGCCGCCGCCGGCATGGTCGCCGGGCTGATCGCGGTCTGGTGCGGCATCGTCCTCGCCCGCACCCTGGCGGGTCTCCCCGTACGGCGGCGCGGGAGGAGGGGCGAATGAGACTGCACGGCCCCGCCCAGCGATTGACGATCCTGATAGGCGAGAGCGACCAGTACCGGCACCGGCCGCTGTACACCGAGATCGTTCATCGGGCGCGCAAGATGGGCCTGGCGGGGGCCAGCGTGTTCCGGGGCATCGAGGGCTTCGGCGCCTCCTCGCGCATCCACACCAGCCGCCTGCTGTCGCTCAGCGAGGACCTGCCCATCGCCGTCGTCATCGTGGACGTTCCGGAGAGGATCAGCGCGTTCGTGGCGGAACTGGACGAACTGGTGACCGAGGGCCTGGTGATCGTCGATTCCGTGGAGGTCTACCGCTACGTGGGGCGTGAGCCGGGGCGGGCGGAGCCGTGACCCTGCTGCTCGTCTTCCTCGGCGGCATCGTCGGCGCTCCCGCCCGTTATCTGGCCGACCGCCTGGTGCAGCGCCTGCACGACAGCGTGTTCCCCTGGGGCACGCTGGCGGTCAACCTGTCCGGGTCGCTCGTGCTCGGGCTGCTGCTCGGCGCCCGGGACGACCTCGGGCTGCCCGCCGTGATGGTCACCCTGCTGGGCACCGGCTTCTGCGGCGCGTTCACGACGTTCAGCACGTTCGGTTTCGAGACCGTACGGCTGCTGGAGGAGGGCTCGGTCCTGGAGGCCGGGCTCAACGCGCTCGGCAGTCTGGTCCTCGGCGTCCTCGCCGCCGCCGCCGGGTTCGCACTGGCCGCCCTCCTCGCCTGAACCACCGAGCGAGCCGGAGAGGCTCGCTCGGTGTGCGGCGGGTCAGTGGTGCCCGTGGCCGTTGTGCTTCTGGGTCCAGGGACCGGTGATCGCGAAGACGTAGCCGGGGGTCTGGATGTTGGCGAACAGGATGCGGCCGTCGTCGCTGAACGTCGGGCCGGTGAACTCGCTGTCGTTGAGCTCGTTGCGGGCCATCGGGTAGGGCGCGCCCTTGTCGGTCACGCCGACCAGGTGCGACAGGCCCTCGCCGTCCTCGGCCAGAATGACGCCGCCGTACGGTGAGACGGTGATGTTGTCCGGCCCGTCGTAGTTTGTGTCCTGCTCCGGGTCGGGGTTGACGCCGAAGATGGTCTTGAGCGTGACGGTCTCCGACTCGGGGTCGTAGAACCAGACCTGGCCGTCGTGCTCGTTGACGCTGCCGTCGTCGTGCCGGGCGTAGCTGGCGACGAAGTACGCGCCGCCGTCGCCCCACCAGGCGCCTTCCAGCTTGCGGCTGCGGGTGATCTGGTCGTCGGCGAACTGCTTGCGCACCGAGGTCGTCTTGGCGTCCCGGTCCGGCACGTCGACCCACTCGACCTTGTAACGGGTGCCCGGCTGGGTCGCCTCGGACAGGTCGGCGATGTGCTTGCTGCCCTTGCGGCACCGCATGGCCTGCAGCTTCCCTGCGGTGTCGCCGCCGGGGCCCAGGGCCAGCGCGCGCAGCGCGCCCTTGCGGCCGTGGAAGCCGTGGGGCGGGGTCCAGCGGAAGTACAGGCCGTTCGGGCCGCTCGCGTCCTCGGTCAGGTAGATCTCCGAGTTGCGCGGGTTGACCGCGACGGCCTCGTGGGAGTAGCGGCCGAGGAACTTCAGCGGCACCGGGTTCTTGTTGGCCTCGCGGTCGAACGGGTCCACCTCGAAGACGTACCCGTGGTCCTTCTGGAAGGCGCCGCCGGCCCGCTGCTCGGTCTCCTCGCAGGTCAGCCAGGTGTTCCACGGCGTGATGCCGCCCGCGCAGTTGTTGTGCGTGCCGGCCACGCTGACGTACTCGCGGATGCGGTTGCCGTCCCTGTCGACCTCGATGGTCGTGGTGCCGCCCTTCGCGCCCGGGTCGTAGGTCAGTCCGGGCAGGGCGGGCACGCCGTACGGCTCGCTGCCGCCGATCTCGTGGTTGTTCACCAGCACCCAGCCGTCACGGCCGCGGAAGCAGCCGGTGCCGTCGGCGTCGCTGGGGGTCGGCTCGCCCGACTCCAGCACCGTCTTGCCGGCCTGAGCGACGATCTTGTAGGAGAAACCCGCGGGCAGGGCGAGCAGACCGGCGGGGTCGGCGACGACCGGGCCGTACCCGGTCGTCTTGCCGGCCCCCGCCTGGGCGGCCTGGGCGGCGGCGGGGCCGGCGATGGCCTCGATGCTGCCCGCGATGGCGATGCCGAGGCCGCCGGCGGCGGCCGAGCGCATGAGGTCGCGGCGGGAGAGGGAGGAACTCACAGGACGTACCTTTCGGTGCTGAGGGCAGGCCCTGTGATCCCATTACCCTGCCTTGAACCTCTCCTTCCGTGAAACGGACGCGAGGGTGAACACGCCGCAACGATCTCAGGACGGCACATGCCGCCCGCGCGTCACTTCGCCAGGAAGGCGAGGAGCGCGTCGGTGACCTCCTGGGCGTGGGTCCACAGCAGGCCGTGCGGGGCGCCCTCGATCTCGACGTACTCGGCCTGGGGGAGCGCCCGGTGGAATGGGCGGCCAGTGGACTCGATGGGCAGGATGCGGTCGGCGGTGCCGTGCACGATGAGCGTCGGAACGTCGATCTTGGGGATGTCGGCCCGGAAGTCCGTCGTCCAGGTGGGGACGGCCGCGGACGAGGCGTACCACGAGGCTCCCGCGGCGGTGTTCCAGTTGGCCCGGACGACCTCCTCGCTCAGGCGCGTGCCGAGGTTCTCGTCGGTGTTGTAGAAGGCGTTGTAGAAGTCGGTGAAGTAGGCGTAGCGGTCCTTGGTGACGGCCTCGAGGATGCCCTCGAACACGCTGCCGTCCACGCCCTCCGGGTTGTCCTCCGTCTTGAGCAGGAACGGTTCGAGGGAGGCCAGGAACGCGGCCTTGGCCACCCGCGCCGAGCCGTACGTGCCGAGGTAGCGGCCGACCTCGCCGGTGCCCATGGAGAAGCCGACGAGGATCACGTCGCGCAGGTCGAGGGTCTCCAGCAGCGTGTTCAGGTCGGCGGCGAAGGTGTCGTAGTCGTAGCCGACGGTGGGCTGGCTCGACTGGCCGAAGCCGCGGCGGTCGTAGGTGATGACGCGGTAGCCGGCGCCGAGCAGGGCGGGGATCTGCTTCTCCCACGAGTGGCCGTCCAGCGGGTAGCCGTGGATGAGCACGATGGGCTGCCCGCTACCGTGGTCCTCGTAGTACAGGTTGATGTCGGTGCTGTTCTCCTGGCCGACGGTGATGTACGCCATGACCTGCTCCTTCTGATCTCCAGTGCGTGACCCCGGCCTCTGCGACCGGGTTCCTCGTGCGTCCCAGAGACTAGGGCACAATTAAGTTGTGTGCAAGGTAATCGCGCGCATGATGTCTCATGGGCGTACCACCGATAAGGTCGCGGGTGTGCGGATCACGAAGGGTGCAGGCGATCGGGCGCAGCCGTCTGCAGGGGCTGCCGACCACAAAGGCGGCGGCTGGTTGCGAAAGATCGGCTGGGGAGTGGTCGCGCTCTTCCTGGCCGCGTTCGCGGTCTTCGAGAGCGTCAAGTACGGCGTGCCGACCACCGTCGCCGCGCTCGCCTTCTTCGCGCTGATCGACCTGTCGCGGCTCGCCGGGGTTCGTCCGCCTGGCGCGCTCTACCAGGCCGTCCACCGTGTGTGGATCCCGCTCGTGGTGCTGGTCGCCTACACCTTCGGTCCGATCGCGTGGCCGCCGCTGTTCACCGCCGCCCTCGCCTGGCTCACCCGCATCGCCCTTGAGCGAACGCTCGCCTCTCAGCCCCGCCGGTTGGCGTAGGCGGTGACGTTGGCGGTCAGGCGGCGCAGCGTGGCGAGTGTGCGGGTGAACTCCTCGGGCTCGAGCGCCATCGCGTCGCCGACGGAGGCGAAGATGCCGTCGCTCCGCTCCCGCAGCCCCGCGCCCTTCTCGGTCAGCGTGATCTGCACCGTGCGCTCGTCGTCGATGCGGCGCTCCCGGCGCAGCAGGCCGTTCGCCTCCAGGCGCTTGAGCAGTGGCGTCATCGTGCCGTAGTCGAGGTGCAGTGCGGCGCCGAGTTCCTTGACCGTGACGCCCTCCTCGGGGCCGTCCCAGAGCACCAGCAGGACCAGGAACTGCGGGTACGTGAGACCCATCTCGTCGAGAAGCGGCCGATAGAGGGCGGTGACGGCGCGGGAGGCGGCGTAGAGCGCGAAGCACATCTTGTCGTCGAGGATGCGGGGAAGCCGCTCGCTCGTGGTGCCGGTCATTCCTCCACTGTAGGAGCCTGGCCCGCCATCTGCACGTGAACGGTCCAATCGTGCACGAGGTTTTTTCGGGTGGCGTGACCCGGCGCCGGCCGGGTCACGCCGGCCCCGTCAGCCGCACCGGCGCAGCACCATGGGCTTGCCGCAGCTCATGGTCCCCGGGTTGGCGCCGGCCCGCGCGTTCAGGCCGAGGCCGAGGTCGAGACCCAGGTCGAGGGCGACGTCGAGGCCGAGGCCCACGTTCAGGCCCGCGTCGACCCTCGCGCCGAGGTCCGCGGCGGCGGCCGCGGGCTTGGCGGCCTTCGGCGTGTCACAACCGCAGCCCGCGTAGGCGGGCGCGGTGGCGAGCAGGCCCGCGCAGGTCAGGGCGGCCAGGGACAGAAGACGGAAAGGGTGGTGCATGAAGATTCCTCATCTCAGGTGTAACTAATCGTGCTCGATCGTTACTCTTCGTATCCGTGCGCGAGTTTCGACAAACTCGGGGCGCGCCCGGCGAAGCACCAAGAGCCCGGCGAGATCCGACGGCGAAGCGGCCGTTGCCCGCCGTGGAATCCGGACGTACCGTCGATGGCGTGGCCGTCATCCACAGGGACCGTGTGGCGTGGGAGAGCGCCAGGGTGTTCGTCGCGGCCGCGACGGACAACGCTTACTGGTGGCTCGGTGAGACGCTCGGACGCCATCTCGGGCAGACGTACGAACGGGACCTGGCCCGCACCCGCACGCGCCTCCTACGAGACGAGGCCCGGCCTGTGCGGGGCGTTCGCGAGGACCCGTTGTCCGCAGAGGTCGGCGCCTGGCGCGCCCGCATCGAGGACGTCCTGACGGAGCGTCCGGACCTCGCGGCGGTTCTGTGGCAGGTGATCGAGGAGACCGGACGCCGCCTGGGCCGCTGACGCCCCGCCGGTCCGGCACTCCACGTATGGCTGAGGCCGAGTCGTCCACAGGCTGTGGACAACCCGGCCTTGAAGCTCACCTTGACGCTCAGCGGAAGCGGCGGAGTCTGAGGCTGTTGCTGACGACGAAGACGCTGGAGAACGCCATCGCCGCGCCGGCGATCATGGGGTTGAGCAGCCCCGCGGCGGCCAGCGGCAGGGCCGCGACGTTGTAGGCGAACGCCCAGAACAGGTTGCCCTTGATCGTGCGCAGCGTGCGTCGCGACAGCCGGATCGCGTCGGCCGCCACCCGCAGATCACCCCGCACCAGGGTCAGATCGGCCGCCTCGATGGCCACGTCGGTGCCGGTGCCCATCGCCAAGCCGAGGTCGGCCTGGGCCAGCGCCGCGGCGTCGTTGACCCCGTCGCCGACCATCGCGACGGTCTTGCCCTCGGCCTGCAGCCGTTTGACCACATCGACCTTGTCGGCGGGCAGCACCTCGGCGATCACCTCATCGATGCCGACCTGGGCGGCGACCGCACGGGCGACCGCCTGGTTGTCGCCGGTCAGCAGCACCGGCGTCAGCCCCAGCGCCCGCAACTGCCCGATGGCCTGCGCGCTGGTGGGCTTGACGGTGTCGGCCACCACCAGCACCGCCCGCGCCTGGCCGTCCCAGCCGACCGCCACCGCCGTGCGGCCCGCGTCCTGCGCATCCTGTAGCGCCCGGGCCAGATCGGCGGGCAGGTGCTGGGACCACTCGGCCAGCAGGCGGGGCCGGCCGACCAGCACCGCGTGGCCGTCCACGATCCCCTGCACCCCCAGGCCCTCGACGTTGGCGAAGTCCTGCGGGGCGGGCAGGCCGCCCACCCGCTCGGCGGCGCCCCGGGCGATGGCCTGGGCGATGGGGTGCTCGGAGGCGTGCTCCAGGGCCCCGGCCAGGCGCAGCACCTCCTCACGGTCCTGCCCGTCGGCCAGATGGACCTCGACCAGGGCCATCCTTCCTTCGGTGACGGTGCCGGTCTTGTCCAGCACGACCGTGTCGATCGCGCGGGTGGACTCCAGCACCTCCGGGCCCTTGATCAAGATGCCGAGCTGGGCGCCGCGGCCGGTGCCGACCAGCAGCGCGGTCGGCGTGGCCAGCCCCAGCGCGCAGGGGCAGGCGATGATCAGCACCGCGACCGCGGCGGTGAAGGCCGCCCCGGCCCCCTCACCCGTGCCGAGCCAATACCCCAGCGTCGCGACCGACAACGCGATGACGATCGGGACGAAGATCCCGGAGATGCGGTCGGCCAGGCGCTGCACCTGCGCCTTGCCCGTCTGGGCGTCTTCCACCAGCCGCGCCATCTGGGCGAGCTGGGTGTCGGAGCCGACCCGGGTGGCCCGCACGACCAGCCGGCCTCCGGCATTGACCGTGGCCCCGGTCACCGCATCCCCGGCCCGCACCTCGACCGGGACCGACTCGCCGGTGAGCATCGAGGCGTCGACCGCCGAGCTGCCTTCCTCGATGACGCCGTCGGTGGCGATCTTCTCCCCGGGCCGCACGACGAAGTGGTCACCCACCGCGAGGTCACCGGTGGGGATGCGCACCTCGGCCCCGTCGCGGAGCACGGCCACATCCTTGGCGCCCAGTTCCAGCAACGCACGCAACGCCGCGCCCGCGCGCCGTTTGGACCGCGCCTCGAAATACCGCCCGGCCAGGATGAACGCGGTCACCCCGGCGGCGGCCTCCAGGTAGATGTTGCCCGAGCCGTCGCTGCGGGTGATGGTCAGGTCGAACCCATGCCGCATTCCCGGCACCCCGGCGTCGCCGAGGAACAGCGCCCACAGCGACCAGCCCAGCGCGGCGATCGTGCCCAGCGATACCAGGGTGTCCATCGTGGCGGTGCCGTGCCGCAGGTTGGTCCAGGCCGCGCGGTGGAAGGGCAGGCCGCCGTAGACCACGACGGGGGCGGCGAGCGTCAGCGACAGCCACTGCCAGTAGGTGAACTGCACCGCCGGGATCATCGCCATCGCGATCACCGGCACCGCCAGCACGACGGACACCAGCAGGCGGGTGCGCAGCGGAGCCAGCTCGTCTTCCGGCGCCTCAGGCGCCTGCTCGGGTCTGGGCGGCTCGGGCAGCCTGGCGGTGTATCCGGCCTTCTCCACCTCCGCCACCAGCGTCTGCGGGTCCAACTCCACAGGGAAGGTCACCTTGGCCTTCTCCGTGGCGTAGTTCACCGTCGCGGACACGCCCTCCAGCTTGTTGAGCTTGCGCTCGATCCGGTTCGCGCACGACGCGCAGGTCATGCCGCCTATCGAAAGCTCGACCGCGCCAGACGGCCGGTCACCGGTTGTCGCCGACATCACCACTCCTTCCTCTCGCGTCGTGCCGTCAACGGCTGTGCCCCGCCGCTTCCGCGTGAACCGTGAAGGCCGCGGTGCGGACGGTCCCCTCGTGCGTGAAGTCCGGGAGCAGGCGGTAGTCCCCGCCGCCCGGCACCGGCGCGGCGAAGGTCGCTCCGCCCGACGTCGCGTCCTCGGGGGGCACGTGCAGGTAGGCCGGGTCGCCCGCGCGGATCGCGCCCAGATGGTGGTTCGAGGTCGCCGGCGGGCCTGCCGTCCTTGCTCACCGTGAACCCGAGCTTACTGACCCGGCCCGGTGCGAGGTCGTCCGTCATCACCGTGGATCCGTCCATCCGCGTGCGAGCCGGGCGGGGGTGTTCACGAGACACCCGCCACGTCATATCCCGCCTCCCGGACGGCCGCCACGATGGCCGCGTCGTCGACGGCGCCGTCGGTCTCGACCGTCAACAGGCCGGAGGAGAGGTCCACCCGGACGTCGGTCACGCCGGCGACCGCACCGACCTCCTCGCTGACCGAGCTGACGCAGTGGCCGCAGGTCATGCCGGTGACGGTGTAGGTGCTGGTCATAACGATCACTCCGATAACTCGTGCCTCACTGACGAGAACACCATACCCCCCTACCGTATTTCCGCGTCAAAAGGGGGCCCCATTTCGGGGGCCCGCCGGGCCTACAGGAGGTAGCGCAGCCAGAGGTACGGCACGCACAGGGCCACCGTGACGACGGTGACCACCAGGCCATATTTGGTGAACTGCCAGAAACTGATCCGCGCGCCGTTGCGCTCGGCGATGCCGAGGATGACGACGTTGGCGGAGGCGCCCACGGCGGTGGCGTTGCCGCCGAGGTCGGCGCCGAGCGCGAGCGCCCACCACAGCACGTTGTGGTCGCCGCCGGGCACGTGCTGCGCGAGATCGGCCACGATCGGGCTCATCGTGGCGACATAAGGGATGTTGTCCACGATCGCGGACAGCCCGGCCGACGCCCAGAGCAGGACCATGACGGTCACCCCGGGCCGCCCGGCCGTCGCCTCCGCCGCCGCCCGCGACACCTGGGCGATCACGCCGGTCTCGACGAGCGCGCCGACCATCACGAACAGCCCGGCGAAGAACACCAGCGTCGGCCACTCCACCTCGCGCAGCGCGTCGTCGGTGGTGATCTTGGTGACCAGGACGAGCAGCCCCGCCCCGAGCAGCGCCACGACCGACGGCTCGTAGTGCAGCACCGGATGCAGCACGAACGCCGCGATGACCACGCCGAGCACGGACAGGCTCTGCACGAGCATGACCTTGTCCTGGATGGCCGCCCGCTCGTCCAGTTGCATGATCTCGGCCGCCCGCTCGGGGTCGTACCGGAACGCCTTGCGGAACAGCAGCCGGCACAGTCCGATGAAGACCGCCGTCAGCACGATCACCAGCGGCGCGAGGTGGACGAGGAAGTCGTTGAAGGTCAGCCCGGCGCGGGAGGCGATGATGATGTTCGGCGGATCGCCGACGAGGGTCGCGGTGCCGCCGATGTTGGACGCCATCGCCTCGGCGATCAGGAACGGCGCGACCGGCAGCGTGAGGCGTTCGCAGACGAGGAACGTGACCGGCGCGATCAGCAGCACGGTCGTGACGTTGTCCAGTAGCGCCGACGCCATGGCCGTGATCACCAGGAGCAGTGCCATGAGCCGGAACGGCCGTCCCCTGGCCCGTTTGGCCGCCCAGATGGCGAGGTATTCGAACACGCCGGTCTGCCGCAGCACACCGACGATGATCATCATGCCCAGCAGCAGGAAGACGACGTTCCAGTCCACGCCGGACTCCTGCGAGAAGAACGCCGAGCCGGCCGTGGTCGCGTGGACGAGCAGCAGGATCGCGGCGCCGCCCAGGGCGGCCTTGACCCGGTGGACCTTCTCGCTGGCGATGAGGACGTACGTGGCGACGAAGACGATCGCCGCCACCCACGCGGTCACCGTCATGTGAGCCGCTTGAGCAGCGCGGAGAGCGTGACCGCGCCCAGCAGACGGTCGCCGTCGAGCACCGCGACCAGGGGGCTGCGGGTGCGCGCCATCAGCGCGGCGACCTCCAGGAGCGTGGCGTCGGGATCGGTCACCGGGAGCTCGCGCGGCCGTTCCGGCATCGCCTGACGGACTGTCCGCTCGCCCAGCGCGCGGACGAACGCGTCGGCGTGCGCCTCGTCGATCACCCGGGCCAGCGCGGGGTCGTCCTGGCAGTAGCGGGGCACGGCCAGACGCAGCACCTGCGTGCCCGGCAGGATCGACACCGGTGCTCCGCGCTCGTCCAGCACGATCAGCCCGGGCAGTTCGCGCTCGGCCATGAGGCGAGCGGCGTCGGTCACGGGGGAGTCGAGCTCCACGGTGGGGATCGGCACTACGAGATCCCGGGCACGCATGTTCTCACCTGCCTGCCACGTGCGGCTGTGCTCACGTCTGCCTTCCGGTCGCCGGTACGGTCCCCCGGGTATGGGAGACCCCTTCGCCGACCAGACTTCCCGGCACGCCCCGCATCAGGCTATCGACCGGACAGGCCGTACAAAAGCCCCGAAGAGGCGCGGCGGACGAATACCCCCTCTCCGTACGGCAGGCGTCCGAGCGATCCGGCCGGGAGCGGGACCATGCCTTCGGGCACCTCCGTCAGCCGGGCGGAGAAGGCGAGACGGCGTCCGGTGAGTCCCCGGGGCGAGACGTAGTCGTCCGCGCCGACGAAGGTCACCTCCTCCACCGGGGCGAGCCGCGCGAGCGCCGCCACCACTCCCTCGCCCGGCCTTACGACCGTGGCGGGCAGGCGGTCGGTCTCGTCGTCGGAGTGGACGAGCACCGCGCCGTCGAGCCAGCCGGTCAGGCAGACCGTGACCTCCTCGAACCCGGCGCGTACGGCCTCGGCCGCCAGATCGGCGGAGCCCGGGACGTCCCATCCGTGCAGGGAGAAGAACGGCGCCTTGGAAGCGACCAGGGCGGCATCGGCGGCCGCGGGGAGGCCCGGCGGGGTCGCGGCGAGTGCCCGCCGCACGGCCTCGACGCCCGCCCGCGCGTACGGCACGGTCTGCTCGGGCAGCCGGTCGAGCGGAAACCACGCCAGCTCGGCGCACTTGTGCGGCTCGGCGTTGACCGGTGTGCCGGTGATGGAGCGCGGCATGAGGAACATCCCGATGCGTGCCGTCCCGCCCGCGTTGCGGTGGTGCATCACATGGACCACCTCGCAGTCGTCCACCTCGACGCCGAGCTCCTCGCGGGCCTCCCGCACGGCGGTGTCCACCACCGACTCCCCCTCCTCCAGGTGCCCGGACGGCATGATCTGCCACTCCCCGTCGGCGTAGCCGGTGCCCTGGCGGCGGCCGAGCAGCACCTTCTCGCCGTCAGTGAGCATCAGGTGCACGTCGACGACCGGCCGGTAGCGGCCCGGGGCGTACGTCGCGGCGTCGAGCAGCGCGGGCAGGGTCGCGGCGTTCGCGGAGATGAACTCCCCCAGCTCGGGCGGCACCATGGTGAGCGCGCGCACCTCCTCCGGGCGCACGCGCCGCACCTCGTGCAGGCCGATGTCCGGTTCGAGGAACTCCGGGCCGCTGCGGCGCGACAGGTCGAGCGACACCAGCCGGCAGGCGAAGACCGTGCTCAATCGGCCGGGCTCGACGAGGGTGAACACGTGCAGCGCCGGTCCCGCCGTCGCTCCGAGCTCCTCGTCGAGCTCGCGGCGCAGCGCCGCCTCGGGAGAGGCGTCGGCCGGCTCCACCCCGCCGCCCGGCGTGACCCAGTACGGCTCCCGCCCCGGCCGTACGCGCCGGAACAGGACGACGTCGTCGCCGTCGAACAGGATGGCCCGGACGCTGTGCCGTACGGAGGTCATGTCCGGCATCCTCTCGCGGACGGTCCGGCGTCCGCTGCCGAAGGGGGCCGAAATACGGTGAGGAGACCTCTCCCCGCAGGGAGGGGCTCCGTGAGAAGGGGATGTAGGGGCATGACCGAAATGACCTACCGGCGGCTCGGCGACTCGGGACTCGTCGTCTCGGCTCTCGGCCTCGGCGGCAACAACTTCGGCCGCAGGATCGACCTCGACGCCACGCGGGCCGTGGTCGACGCGGCGCTCGACGCCGGCGTCACGCTGATCGACACCGCCGACATCTACGGCGAGTCGGAGACGCTGCTCGGCGAGGTGCTGAAGGGGCGGCGTGACCAGGTCGTCATCGCCACCAAGTTCGGCGGGGACGTGAACGGCGCCAACGGGCCCGACTGGGGTGCGAGGGCCTCGCGGCGGTACGTCCGCCTGGCGGTCGAGCGGTCGCTGCGCCGCCTCAAGACCGACTGGATCGACCTCTACCAGCTGCACTTCCCCGACCCGTCCACGCCGATCGAGGAGACCCTGTCGGTGCTGACGGACCTGGTGCGGGAGGGCAAGGTCCGCTATGTGGGCTCGTCCAACTTCGCGTCCTGGCAGGTCACCGACGCGGACTGGATCGCCCGCACCGGCGGCTTCGAGCGTTTCGTGAGCGCGCAGAACGAGTACAGCCTGCTCGACCGGCGGGTGGAGAAGGAACTCGTCCCGGCGCTGCTGCACCACGGCGTCGGCCTGCTGCCGTACTTCCCGCTGGCCAACGGCCTGCTCACGGGCAAGTACCGGCGCGGGGAGGAGCCGCCGGCGGGCACCCGTCTCGCGGGCCGGACACAGTATCTGACCGACGCGCGGTTCGAGGTGGTGGAGCGGCTGCGGGAGTTCGCCGAGCGTCAGGGGGTGACCCTGCTGGACGTCGCGATCGGCGGTCTGCTCGCGCAGCCGGCCGTCTCCTCCGTGATCGCGGGGGCGACCCGGCCCGAGCAGATCAAGGCCAACGTCGCGGCGGCGGCGTGGCGACCGGACGAGGCGGCGCTGAAAGAGCTGAACGAGATCGCGAGCTGAGTATATGCACTTGCGGCTATATACCTGATGGAGTATGTTCGAAGGCGTGTCAGTGACCTTCGACGTACTCGCCGAGCCCGCAAGGCGGCGCATCCTCGACCTGCTGCTCGAACGTCCCCGCCTGGTCGGGGAGCTCACCGAGCGGCTCGGCCTGACCCAGCCCGGCACTTCCAAGCACCTCAAGGTGCTGCGGGAGGCCGGGCTGGTCCGTGTGCGCAGGGACGCCCAGCGCCGGTGGTACGAACTGTGCCCCGAGCCGCTCGCCGAGATCGACGCCTGGCTCGCGCCCTACCGGCGGTTGTGGTCGGAGAGCTTCGACGCGCTGGAACGGCACCTGGACGCGATGCCCGACCATTCAGAGGAGACACCGTGAACGCGACACTCGGCATGTTCGACGGGCAGCCGTCGCTGCGCATGGAGCGCAGGCTGGCCCATCCTCCGGAGCACGTCTGGCGGGCGGTCACCGAGCCCGACCGGCTCGGCCAGTGGTTCCCGTTCGCGGTCGTCGAGATGGACCTGCGGGTGGGCGGAAAGATCATGTTCGACGGCGGCGGCATGACGATGGACGCCGAGATCACCGAGCTCGACCCGCCCCGCCTGTTCGCCTTCCTCCAGCACTCGCCGCGGGAGATGCCGCGCGAGGGCGACAACCTCCTGAGCTTCGAGCTGCTGCCGGAGGAGGGCGGCTGCCTGCTCGTCTTCACCCAGATCTTCCACGACCGGCCGGCCGCGGCGAGCTACGCGTCCGGCTGGCAGGTCTGCCTCGACGCCATGGAGGCGATCGCCGGCGGACGGCCCGTCGAGTGGCCCGAGGGGAACTTCGCCCACCTCCATGAGGCGTACGTGGAGGCGTTCGGGCTGGCCGAGGGCGTGGCCGAGCGATTGGCCGAGCAGCCGGGCGAGCAGGTGGGCGGCGAATGGCGGGTGCGCTTCGAGCGCCAGCTCACCCGCCCGGTCGAGGAGGTCTGGACGGCCGCCGGCGCGCCTGCCGCGACGCTTGGGGCACCGGTGCCCGACGGCCTCGGCGAGGGGATCGTCACGGCCATCGGGAAACCCGCTGCCGAGCTTCCCGCGTACGTGGAGTCCGGTGAGCAGGGCAGGCGCGTGCGCTGGGAACTGTCGCGGGGCACCGGGCACGGCGCCCGGCTGGTCGTCACCGAGACCGGCCTGCCCGACCCCGCGGGGCCTCTGCAGGCGTGGCGGGACAGGATAGAGACGCTGGCGCGGCGGCTGCTCGCCTGAGCCCGGCGGGCGGGGCCGTCACCCGTCGAGCATCTCCATGAGGCGGCACAGGTAGGGGGGCACGTTGCGCAGCCGTACGGCGTCGCCCGCCGCGGGGGACGCTGGGGCCAGCAGAGCCCGCAGTCCCGCCAGGTCGATGAACCGCAGAGCGCCCGTGTCGACGGTGATCTCGCCGCGCTCGCTCCTCGCCTCGGCGAGCGCGGTCGCCAGGGCGGCGCTGTTCGAGACGTCGACCTCGCCATCGAGGATCACCGAGGAGTCCGCGGCGGACCACCTGACGCTGAGGTGGGTGTCCGTGTAGAGAACGCCGCAGTGACCAGCGGTTGGATTCACGAGACGCCCCGGCACGGCGAACCGGTGTAAGACGCGATGTCCGCCCGTCTTGGGCGCATGTCTTCGGAGCAGGACACGGTGAACGTCGTCACGGTCCCACCTCCTCGCTGGAAGTGGAAATACTCACTGAGCGTGGCCGCCTGACAGCGCATCTGTCAATGGTCAGTCCAGTTAATATTCAACGAAGATCAAAGAACTGGCGGCTTTCAGCGTTTGCGGCCGACGCCGCCGACCGCCCAGACCGCGTCCTTCGGCGGTCGGAGCTCGTCGGGCTCCGGCCGCCATTCGGGCACCTGGACCAGGCCGGGCTCCACCATTTCCAGGTCGCCGAACAACGGCAGGATTTCGGCCCGGGTGGGCAGCCGCAGGCGGCCGTCGTCCTTGACCGCCCATTCGTTGGCGAAAAGCAGGGCGAGCTTGTCCGTCACCTCCGGCCGGAGGTCGGAGATCGCGTGGCTGATGGCCATATAGCTGCCGGGTGCGATCGCCTCGCGCAGGCGCGCGGTGATGGCCAATGTGAGGTCGTCGTCGTTGATCGCCGCCAGGACCGCGACGAGCAGGACGCCCACGGGCTCGTCGAGGTCGACGAGCTCCCGCAGCCGTGGATGCGTGAGGATCGAGTCCGGGTCGCGTACGTCGCCGCGGATCACCACGACGCGCTCGTTGTCCTCCACCAGCGCCTGGCCGTGGTTGACCACGACGGGGTCTTTGTCCACGTAGACCACGCGCGCGTCGGAGGCGCACTCCCGTGCGATCTCGTGCACGTTGCCCTGGGTCGGCAGGCCGCAGCCGATGTCGATGAACTGGCGGATCCCGGCAGCGGCCAGGAACCGTACGGTCCTGCGCAGGAACTTGCGCCCCTCGCGGCACATCAGGGGAAGCTCTGGCGCGATCAGCAGCGCCGCCTCTGCGGCCTCGCGGTCCGCGGCGAAATTGTCCTTCCCGCCGAGCCAGTAGTCGTAGACCCGGGCCTCGTTCGGGACGGACGGGTCGAAACCCACAGGCTCGACCGGGGGGAAACCCGGCATGATCCTCCGTTCAGCCCTCATGACCGATATTACCGGTGCAAGACGGGTCTAAGTGAGGATTCGTGCGCGTGTTGGGCCTACGGCGTGGGTGGTGTCGGCGGCGGGGCCGGCCTTCGGGCCTTCCCGGCCGGCCTTCTCCGGCGGCCCTCTCGGTCGGAGGGATCAGCGGTAGCCGGCGGCGTCGGCCGTGAATCCGGCCCAGACGGCCTTGCCCACGGGGCGTAGCCGCGCCCAGCCCCACATGCGGCTGACCCCGGCGACGACCTGGAGGCCGCGCCCGGTCTCCGCGACGTAGTCGGGCTCGCGCAGCACCGGCGCGTCGGTGCTGGGGTCGGTGACCACGCACAGCAGCGCGCGGGACGAACGGAACATCAACAGGCGCACCGGCAGGGGATGGATGGCCTGGTGCCGCAGGCCGTGGCGCAGCGCGTTGGTGACCAGTTCGCAGACCGCGAGCGCGGCGTCGTCGGCGACGTCCTCCATGGACCAGGTCCGCAGCACTCCGGCGGTGAAGTGCCGCGCGGTGCGGGCGGCGAGACTCTCACGGTGGAACTCGTGCACGGCCACCTGGGGGACACCACAGGGCTCTTCGCCGTAGGTCCAAGGCCAGCGCTTGCCTTCCGGAAAGACCTGCTCAAGCGTGCCCAGCCAGGGATCCCGGGCAACGCTATCGGCTTCTGCGAGGGAAGCTCGGTCTGTCCGATAACCAGTCATTGAGAGCCCTATGAGGTTGATGTCGACCATGTGGCGGGATGACTCAGTAAGTCATACTGCTCCCATTGATGCTCCTGTGCAAGTACAGATGCACGTGCAAACGCACGAATGTCGTCGGTTGGGCTCGGATTCCGAAACGAGGTGCCCCGTGTCCGTGATCTACAACGGAATGCCCTCATCTCACCTGGGGCAGCAGGCCTGGCGCAAGAGCCGGCACAGCAATCCGAGCGGCAACTGCGTCGAGATCGCCGCGCTGCCCGACGGCCGGGTGGCCCTGCGCAACTCCCGGCACCCGACGGGGCCGGCGCTGATCGTTCCTCTTCAGGACATGGCCGCATTCCTCCGCTCCGCCAAGGAGGGCGAATTCGACGACCTTCTTGGTGAAGTGGAGAAATGATCTCGCCACTTGCGCGGGCCGACGTGACGAGTATCGTGAACGTGGCGTAAACATCGGTGCACCTCAAAGGACCCCATATGACTGCGGCCCCTACCGAGGGTGTGCCTCACCCGCTCGACCTGACGGCACGGTCGCGCCGCAGCCCGACTGTCCTGCGCATTCTGCTCGGCACCCAACTGCGACGGCTCCGTGAGAGCAGGCACATCCGCCTGGAGGAGGCCGGTCACGCCATCCGCGCCTCCCACTCGAAGATCAGCCGGATGGAACTCGGGCGCGTCGGGTTCCGCCGCCGTGACGTCGCCGACCTCCTCACCCTGTATGGCGTCACCGACGAGAGTGAGCGGGAGGCGCTGCTCTCGCTCGTCGCCCAGGCCAACGCCCCCGGCTGGTGGCACAAGTACGACGACGTCCTGCCCTCCTGGTTCGAGGCGTACGTCGGCCTGGAGCAGGCCGCGAGCGCCATCCGCTGCTACGAGGTGCAGTTCGTGCCCGGGCTGCTGCAGGCCCCCAAGTACGCCGAAGCGGTCGTGCGACTCGGCCATCCCGACGCGTCGGACGAGGAGATCGAGCGCCGCGTCCGGCTGCGGATGGACCGCCAGGAGGTGCTGCTCCGCCCGGATTCGCCCGTTCTGTGGGCGGTGATCGACGAGGCCGTCCTGCGGCGTCCGGTGGGTGGGGCCGAGGTCATGCGGGCCCAGATCGAGCACCTGCTCGAGATGATCGCCCTGCCTCGTGTAACGCTCCAAGTCATCCCGTTCAGCGCCGGCGGGCACGCGGCCGCCGGAGGGCCGTTCAGCATCCTGCGCTTCGCGGGGGTCGGGTTGCCTGACGTCGTCTACCTCGAACAGCTCACCAGCGCCATCTACCTGGAAAAGCGGGAGGACATCGACCGCTATCTCGCAGTCATGGAACGCCTGTGCATCCAGGCCAAACCCGCGTCGGAGACCAAGCGGATGCTGCGGCAGCTCATGACGGAGCTGTGACGATGCGCTAGCGTCACGTGCGCGACCTCCGCTGCCGTACGCCGCAGGAGACTGTGGCGCAAGCCGTACCCGAAAATACGTGTCAGGTGCGCGTGGGCGGTAAATGGAGTACTACCACACCGTGGGGCAAGCAGGAGGGCGGTGAGAACCTTGGCGGGCAGCCTGCTCAGCCTGGAGTTCGACCGAAGTTCGGTCACCAGGGTGCGGCATCTCGTCATGGTGTCGGCGCAGGAGGCCGGGCTCGAGGGCGTGGTCCTGGAGGACTTCGTGCTCGCGGTGCACGAGGCGGTCACCAACGCCGTCCGGTATGGCTCCCCGCCGCGGGGAATCGCCATGTGGCGTGAGGCGGGAGTGCTGGTGGCCGAGATCACCGACAAAGGTCCCGGCATTCCCGACGAGGCGCTGGACCGCGAGGAGACGGCGACGCGGTTCGACTTCGGGGGACGCGGACTGTGGCTCATGAACCGCCTGGCCGACCTCGTCGTGCGTACGGGGGCCGAAGGAACGACGATCCGCCTCTGCGTGACGCTTCCCTGATCGACATCTGACTTCCGCTGAGAGCGGAGCGCGGACCGCCTGACCGAAATCAGGCTTCCCCATCTCCCCGAACACCGCCTGCAGGCATGGTTAGCGCCACTGTGAGCTGGGCACTTCTGATCTCGCCGCCCTGCCGCCAGGGTCGGACGGCAGGCCAGGCGGGCGAGCCGTAATCATGATTTTGATTCACCGAAATTTCGGGCAATCCAGGTTGGGCGCCGAAGCCTTGCTAGGCTGCAGGGAACCGTAGAACCGGGCGTTGTCTCACCCGGCAGGTGAGACCGTCGAGAAGTGGGGTCACACCGTGAAGAAGCTGCTTGTTCTCGCTCTGGTCGCCGTCGGCGGACTTCTGGTCTGGCGTAAGGTGCAGGCCGACCGCGCCGAGCTCGATCTGTGGACCGAGGCCACCGGCAGCGAGAACTGACCACCAGGGATGGTGCTTGATCGTGGCAAGGGTACGGGAATGAGCCCCGTGAAGCTGGCCTGTCTTGACTTGGCCGGGACCACGATCGGTGACATCGACATGGTGGAACGGGCGTTCGCCGAGGCGATCGCCACGCAGGGCATCGTCCCCGGGACCAGCGCCTATGCCCGTGCCATGGTGCATGTGCACAGGTCCCGGGGATGTCCCAAAATCGAGGTCTTCCGGGGCATCTTCCCCGGCAACGAGGCACAGGCGCAGGCCGCGAACCTGACCTTCGAGCGCTCCTACGAGGGAGCCATCGAACGGACCGGGCTCGTGCCGCTGCCGGGGACCGTCGAGGCCGTCGCGAAGCTGCGCGACGCGGGCCTGAAGATCGCCCTGATCACCGGATTCAGCCGTGCGACCCTGGGACGGGTGCTGAGCACCCTCGCCTGGGTCGACATGCTGGACCTCGCGCTGTGTCCCGAGGATGCCGGACGTGGCCGTCCTTACCCCGACATGGTGCTCACCGCCGTCCTGCGTTCCGGCGTCGACGACGTGAGGCAGGTCGCGGTGGCGGGCGACTCCGAGAGCGACATGCTGTGCGGCCGGCGCGCGGGCGCCTCGATCGTCGCCGGAGTGCTCACCGGCGTCCACAGCAAGGACCGTCTGCTCGGCGGCGGCGCCACGCACATCATCGAGTCCATCGCCGACTTCCCCGGACTCGTCCTCGGCAACGAGGTCGGCGCGTCACCGGTGGCCACCTCGGCCTCCTGATCGCCGGCTCGTTTTCTGCGGTCTTCCCCGGTGAGGAGGGCCACGTGGGCGGCACCGTGCGGTATCGAGTGGCGCTCGGGTGCGGGCTGTTGCTACGGTGTACGCACCGGCGGCCCGTGGATCTGCGTGTTTGCGCAGTTCGCACCCGCTAAGGGGCCTTAGCTCAGCTGGCAGAGCGCCTGCTTTGCAAGCAGGAAGTCAGGGGTTCGAATCCCCTAGGCTCCACCCACTCGAAAGCCCAGGCCAGGGACCCTTTCCCCCGCCTGGGCTTTGATCGTTAATCGGCCTTCGAGCTCTTCCGCGCCCGTTGCGTGCCCGATCCACTCTTGAGTTGTCCTCGCGCGAGGCTGTCGAGCTGCTTGGCCACCTGGTGCCGTCGCTCGTCCGTCGCGTGCTGGTAGATGATCGCGGCGCGTGTGCTGGAGTGGCCCATACGGTCCATTAGCTCTCGCAGCGATGCGCCAGTGCTGGCCGCGAGGGTTTTCCCCGTGTGCCGAAGATCGTGGAAGTGAACCTTCGGGACGCCGGCCTTTGTGAGCGCCTTGGCCCAAAAGCGGCGGTTGAAGTTGCTGTTCCACAGCGGGCAGGATCACGTCGCGAACTTCCGTACCCTGACGAAACGCCTGGAGTGCGGGACGGTCAGCGCGCCGCTGAACCACGACATCGCGCTGACCGAGGTGGCCACCAGCACCCTGTCCAGGGAGACCGCCCTACCTGTCCGTCAGTGCCTGTGCCTCTATCCTGGGCTGCCGCATCGGCCGAACAGTCACGGAGGGCCGGGAACCTTGAAGCAGCGGACTTTCCTCGCCGCCCGCATCGACCAGTGGTCACGAGAGCACCCCAGACTGCTGGATCTGACCCTGACCGGCTTGATGTGGCTGGTTTTCGGCCTGTTGAGTGCTCTGGCAGGGCTGCCCGCCTTCCTCGTCGCCACCGCGGCCATCCTCCCGCTCGCCGTACGGCGACGTTTCCCGACCGCGATTCTCGCCTCGTCGGCCGCAGCCTTCGCCGTTCAGCTCATGCTGGTGCCGATTCCGTTGCCGGCCAACATCGCGCAGGCGATCGTCGTCTATACGGTTGCCGCACACGTCGAATCTCTGCCGATCCGCCTGCTCGCCCTCGGTGCCGCGCTCGTCGGCAGCGTGCTGGCCGGCTTTCGATGGAGCACCCCGCCTGAATACCCGGTGAACGTGCTCAAGACCACTGTTGTCCTGGGGATCCTGTGTGTGCTGGTCTGGGTCATCGGCAATCTCGTCCGCGGCCGACAGGCCAACATGAGTGCACTGCGTAAGGCAAGTGCCCGACTCGAGGAGAGCCGGTTGCAGCGCGAACGGTTCGTCGCGCAGCAGCGACGTGTCGTCGCGGCACGGGAAATTCACGACATTGTGGCCCACTCGCTCACCGTTGTGATCGTGCAAGCTGACGGCGCCGAGTACGCCGCCGAGCACGCGCAGCCCTGGGACCGTGGAGACGCGGGGAGGGTCTTCGCCACGATCGGGCGTGCCGCGCGGTCGGCCCTCGCCGAGGTGCGTGGCGTCATCGAGGTTCTCCGCGACGCCGACGCCGACGGATCGGACGAGCTGCGCCGGGCCGGGCTGGGAATCGCCGAGCTGCGGCAGCTCGTGGACTCGGTACGGGCGGCGGGGCTTGCTGTGGACGTCGATGCCGAGCCGAGCGTGTTCGACGAAGTCCCCGCCGCGATACGGTTTGCTGTGCTCCGCGTTGTCCAGGAGTCACTGACGAACGTGTTGAAGCACGCCGGCCCGGACGCTACAGCGCACATGCTCGTGGCGAGGACGCAGGAAGGGATCATGGTTCGAGTCGAGGACGACGGTGTCGGTGTCAGTCGCGCCGACGCGACCGCGGACCACGCATCCGAACCCGGCTACGGCCTCGACGGAATGCGAGAGCGCTTGCGCACCCTGGGCGGAGTGCTGGACGCAGGCTCACGCCTTGGCGGCGGGTTCGTGGTCGATGCCGCGATCCCCGTCGCCGTTCTGCCGCCTTCCGCGCGACCTCCGGGCCTTGCCAATCCGTCGGACGGCCTGAGGCGAAGCGGCGAGTGATGAGGGCCGACCACCTCATCCGCGTCTTCTTAGTGGACGACCAGGAGCTGGTGCGGACCGGGTTCGCGATGATCCTCAACGCCACCCCGGACCTACGGGTCGTCGGAATGGCCGCCGACGGGCAGACGGCCCTTGATGCCCTGCGTCGGCCCGAGCACCGTGCCGACGTCGTCCTGATGGACATTCGTATGCCGGGTATCGACGGCGTCGAAACCACCCGGCGGCTGCTGACCACACCCGATCCGCCACACGTCGTCATGCTGACGACGTTCGACGACGACGAGCTTCTCGTCGCCGCCCTTCGAGCTGGAGCGGCCGGGTTCCTGCTCAAGGACGCGGGCGCGGCAGAGCTTTTGACGGCCGTACGGGCAGCCGCTGCCGGGGAGGCGCCTATCGCGCCGAGGCTCGTACGTCGCCTGATCGACTCATTCGTCCTCGCACCGCCGGCGACCAAATCCGCCGAGCACCCACCCGCTGCCGCGTCTAGGCTCGGGCGTCTCACCACCCGCGAACGCGAGATCCTCGCCTCGGTCGGGCTGGGACTCACCAACGCAGAGGTCGCCGCGCGACTGCAGTTGGCAGAGTCGACCGTCAAGACGCATCTCGGCTCGGTGCTGCGCAAACTCGAGCTACGCGACCGTGTGCAGGCAGTCATCCTCGCGCAGACACAGGGGCTGACCGACGACTCGCAACGGACCGGCTGATCCCGATCGCGAGGGCGCAGACAGCCGTGCCGAGGAGCACGAACAGCCCGGTGTCACCGGCCAGGTACTCGCGCACCACCACGGGCTCGTCCGTCGAGATCGCGTACTCCAGCAACAGGGCGAAGGTGGCGTTGTGCGCGAAGTGGGCGAGCACGACCGGCCACACGCTCCCGGACATGACACGCAGGTACCCGAAGAGGAACGAGAACGCGATCACCGAGCCACTGAACAGCAGCAGCACCAGGCTATGGTTCCCTTCGCTGTGGTAGTACGGCGTGAACAAGATGTACGGCATATGCCAGGCAATCCACACCAGCCCGACGACGAGCATCGCCGAGCGCTCGCCCAGGAACGCGAGCCGTGGCTGCAGATAGCCCCGCCAGCCGATCTCTTCGGCGAACGCCAGGACCGGCCCAGTGATACACACAGCGATTACCGACGGCACCCAGTCACCCTGCGGCGCGGTAAACCGCCCGAAGCCAAGCGCGACGGCACCCACGGTGGCGAGCAGGCAGACGCCTGCAGTGGTGGCGACCGTAAGCGGCCAGGCTCGCAGGCCGAGCCGCCCCATACCGAGCCGGCGCCACCCGTCTCTGGAGTACCCCTCTCGCGTGATGACGAGCAACATCGCGATCACGACGAGCAACGGCGAGAAGGCGAGAATGAGCCCTCCGGCGATGTTGGCGGTACCCAGCGAGATTGTAAGCGTCAGGACAATGAAAACGATCGACGAAGCGCGATCGGAGAGCCGTTCGAACACGGAACAGACCTTCTTTCAGGAACTGGCCTGCCCCAGTGTTCATGAACGCGCCACCGCCGCCATCCACCAACAATCCGAATTCCGGCCGCTTCCCCGCCCCACCTTCCTCCCACCGGACTAGGGCGCGTATCGGGTTGTGATCAATCCTTGGGATTTGCCGTTGTGGCCGGGTCTGATCCGGTAGGTCCTCGTGTGTGACGCGGGCCCAGTTGACGGACGAAGAGTGGGAGTTCATCAAGCCGTA
>NZ_VDMA02000007.1 GCF_006334915.2 Microbispora catharanthi | reverse complement strand
GTGTAGGCCATGTGAAAGCGCCGACCGATCACCGTCTTGATCCGCGCCAGTGTCCAGCGCTGGTCCTCCCAGCCGTGCGCGGTCGGCCCCTTGGCCAGCTCCGCCTCCAGCTGCGCGAACTGCTCCTGGCTCAGCCTCGGCAGCGATGCCGGCCCCTGCGACCGCAGGGCCCGCGGACCGCCCTGCTCCCACCTCTGCCGCCACCGTTGTACCGAGCGGACGTTGACGCGCAGGGCCTTGGCGATGACCGAGCTCGCCTCGCCCTGGGCGAACCGCTCGGCCGCCTTGAGCCGTAACTCCTCGCGGAACTGCTGCCGTTCGGCAGTCAGCCCGCCTCCTTGTGGATATCGCATGCTCCGGTGATACCGCACGGACGACGAGCCATCAGCCCCTACGACACCACGAGTTCAACCTCAGTAGTTGGGCCGTTGAGGTGCTGCGCATGGCGGGCCGGCTACAGAGATTGAACCGCGGCAATCTGTGCAGCTGAGCGGCCTGATTTTGCCTGCGAGAAGCGGCAGCGTTTGTCGGTCAGCACCGCACGCCTACCTCGCCGGGGATCATTCCCTGCGGCGGCGCTTCGCCAAGGACGTCCTGGCGGCCGGGCGGGTGCCGCCGTTCTGCACCGCCCGGATGCTCGGGCACAACCCGGGTCATCGATTTCGGCATCGCCCGCACGGCCGAGGTCACGGCCGGCATCACCGAAGGACTCATGGGCACCCCCACTTACATGGCACCCGAGCTGTTCTCCGGTGGCCGGGCCGAGCCTGGCATCCGACGTGTCCGCCTGGGCAACGGTGGGCCTATTTGCCGCCACCGGCCGCGGCGCCTTCGCTGCGCCCACTCCGGTCACAGTGATCAACCGCCTGCTGACCCATCACCCCGATCTCGGCGCGCTACCTACCAGGCTGCGCGAACTGGTCGTCACCGCCCTGTTTAAGGACCCGGCCGCCACGCCCCTTTGCCCAGCGGCTCCTGCTGGGCCTTCTCGGCGGAACCGGCGCCGGAAGCGCCCTGCTGACCGACGGCGCGCAGGCCGCCGCGGGCGTACGGCCTCCGGACTCCCTGGCAGCGAGACCCGCGCTCGGCGTGGTCGCCGAGCAGGTGTACGCGGCGCTGCCGAGCGCGAGGTGGCACGCGACCTGCTGTTGCGCCTGATAGACGTGCGGGACGGTGAGGAGGTGGCGCGCAGCGCAACCCTCGGCGAGCTCGTCGAGGGGCGGCCTGACGAGGAGGAGGCCCAGCGGGTGCTCGAGGTACTCGATCGGGCGTCGCTGGTCCGCCTGAATGTCGGCACTGTCACCTTGGGCAAGGCCGCGCTGCTTGCGGGGCCTAGTACCCCAGCCGTAGTTCCTGATCATGGCTCGTAAAGAGCTTGCCGCCGGTAGTGGCTGGCCTGGGCGCGGACTTGGTGGCGTCGCCGCCAGCGGGACCAGCGAAGCAGGTGGGTCATGCTGTGGGCGGTCTGGATGAGCACCGGGACGAGCAGACGCCGGATCTCGGCGAGCGTCAGCGGCGCCAGTTCGGGTTCGGCCGGCTGGGCAGCGCGTTCTTGGGCGGGTAACCGCGGCGAGGAGGGCGTGGGCGAGCATGGCCAGGGTGGTCCACCGGTACCAGGATGTCCACCGGCGGACTTGATGCTCGTCCAGACCAGTCAGGCCCTTGCCGGTCTGGAAGGACTCCTCGATGGTCCATCGACGGCCGGCCACCATGACCAGGACCGCCAGCGGAACCGGGCCGGGGCGTAGCAGCGGTAGAAGGCCAGCTCACTGGTGCGCCGGTTGCGGCGGATCAGTAACCAGTGCCGTCCTGGCCCTTCGCGGTCGATCTCGACGACGGCCCAGTCGTAGTAGCGGTGCCCCTTCGCGCCCGTGCCGGCCGACAGCCGCTGCCAGGACGCCTGCGCCACCGAGAAGATCACCTGATCGGCTCGGCAGACCCCGGCGCCGATGGTCACCCTGTGGCTGGAGGCGACCGCGAGCACGTACCCGACCTGGCGGGCTTCCAGCTCCGCTCGCAGGTGCGGGCTTTGGCCGTACACCTCATCACTGGTCACCACCTCGCCTGGACGCCTGCGTCCAGAGCGCGTGCGACCATCCGCGTCGCCAGCTCACCCTTGGTAGCGAACTGGCGATCGGCGGGTACTCCCGCCCTCCGGCACCGCCCGGCATCGTCGGTCCACGCCCGGGGCAGATACAGCTCCCGGTCGATGAACGCGTGACCGGCCGGGGTGGAGTAGGCCAGGAAGACCGCGACCCGGCTGTTCTCGATCCGTCCGGCGGTGCCGGTGTACTGGCGCTGCACCCCGACCGTGCTCATGCCCTTCTTCAGGTCGCCGGTCTCGTCCACCACCAGCACCGCCCTGTCCTGCCCGAGGTGCTCCACCACGTAGCCGCGCAGGTCGTCGCGCACGGCGTCGGCGTCCCATACCGCCCGCGACAGCAGGTGCTGCATCCCGTCCGGCGTACGGTCTCCGGCATATTCGGCCAGCGTCCAGCAGTTCTTACGCGGTAACTCCGACAGCAGCCCGCCCAGCAGAGCCCGGACCCGCCGCCGCGGCTCCACCCGGGAGAACCTGCTGCCGATCCGGCCGGTGAGCTCATCGAACATCGCCTGCCACCGCGAGGCCGCTACGCTACCGCTTGCGGCCACCGCCCGATCTTTGATTGTCAGCACAACACTCGATGATCGCGGTGGCCGTCCCCATCTCCGCCACCAGCCCACGCGCAAGATCGCCATCTACGGCTGGAGTATTAGGTATGGCACGCCGGTGCTTGTCGGCGCGGCTGCCGGCGGCGCACCGCTCGTGGGGAGAGGGCGAGTCACCAGCGCAGCGCGGTGAAGTCGATCGGCCGGGGTGAGAGCCGCCCGGTGCGGCCGGCCAGGGCGTGCATCCGGCGGGCGAACTCGTCGGCAGGCAGTCGCTTGCGGTCGCCGTGGCCGGGCAGCAGCCATTCGAAACGCACCCGCGGTGCCGTACGGGCCAGCGACGCGGCCAGTTCCGTAATGGAGTACCAGGTGACCGACTCGGCGACGGCGATGTCATCGTCGGTGCGGGACCAGTAGAAACTGTCACCGCTGAAGCAGTAGGTCTCGTCGGCGACATACAGCACGCTGCCCTCGGTGTGTCCGGGCAGCGGATGCGCGGTCACGCCGTCGGCGATCCCGATCGGCTCGGTGCCCCGGAGGACGCTGTCGGCGTCCGGCGCGGCGGCCAGGTCTCCCTCGTGGATCCACAGGCGGGCGCCGAACCGGTCGGCGTATTCGCGGCCGTGCGCGGCGTGGTCGCGATGGGTGAGAAGCACATCGGTGATCGGACCGAGGGCGGCGTATTTCGTGGCCAGGGCGGAACTCCAGCGCGGCGTGTCGATCATCATCAGGTTTCCGACAGGCCGGCGCAGCAGGTAGGAATTCGCGCCGGCCGTGTGCCGCGAGTTGTGCCCGCACAGGTGCACGTGCTCGGAAAGGCGGAGGGGGAAAGGGTCGAAGGCCGGGTCCGGTCCGCGCGTGCCGCGCCGGATCGACCGGGTGTGACAGGCGAAAGCCGCGGCGTACAACGCTTGTTCCTCCGCGTCGGTGCGCGGCTGGCGGACGATCGAGGAGCGGCCGTCGACCTCGGCGACCAGTTCCGGTGCGAGCTGCCGGGCGACGTCGCAGTTGGTGCAGCGGCGATCGACATGCCAGACGGCGTCGGCCGAGTGCTCGTTCATGACGTAGTCCCTCCGCGCGGGCTGGTGAAAATCGGCGACCAATTGGATATCACGCGCCTCGTAAGAGAACAAATCAAAGAATGCTATTGACTTTTCCGGGGATGGCCGCTCTCGGATGCCTTTTCTGTGTGCGGTTGACAATTTCGAAAATAGTGCTCTGTTTGTCGTTCGCAGGTAAGGCAATTGTCATGATGTGCTCAAGGAGCCGGCGCGCGCCACTAGTCGATCTTGGTCTTTCCGCTCAGGCTCGCGTAACGGTCCTGGGGCATCGCGCGGAGCGCTGGGCGGTCGGTGAGCTGGATCGACTGGACGACGTGGGCCACTTCGGCGCCGCTGAATCCTCCGCCGGCTGCCGCGCCTGGGCGGCGACGGGAGCCCGCAGGTCTTGACGGCTTCGCTGACGTGCGGGGCTATGGGGCTCTTCACAGTTGAGGGTGTAGATCTGGGCTGGCCGATGAGTGCCGTGCAGACGACAGTCGGTTCATCGGACTGGTTCGGTTCGCATCGCCTGTGTGCCCACGACGGTCAGCAGCGCGAGCTTCTCGGCGGTGTCGGTCCCGGCGCGTGGGGTGAACCAGAGCAACCGCTGGCGGCCGTCCTCGCTGAAGAGGCTGAGGCAGTTGAGGTCGAGCATGCCAACGGTGGGGTGGACGATCCGCTTGCGCTCGTCTCTGCGCACCTCCACGTCCTGGTCGGCCCAAAGCGCCTGGAACTCCGGCGACTGCTGCAGCAACTCGTCCACCAGCTTGGTCGCCTCGGCGTCGCCTGGGCTGCGTCGCCCGACTGCCGCGCGCAGGTCGGCAACGAACGAGCGTGACTGCGGGGCGAGGTCCTCCTGCGGGTAGATCTGCCGCGAGGCCGGGTCGGTGAACCATCGGTAGATGAAGCTCGCCGCGCGGCCGTGGTGCGCGGACAGGTCGCCGAGCAGCGCGATGGCGAGCGGGTTCTGGACCAGAACGGTGTGCAGGTCGGTGCTCACCATCGCCGGGGTCCCGTCGATTCGTGTCAGCAGGTCGAGCATCGCGGGGTGGACGTGTGACGCCGTCCCGCCCTGGTGCGGGATCGGGCGGTTCGCCAACCGGTACAGATGGTCGCGTTCGTCGCGACTGAGGCGCAGGGCGCGGGCGAGCGCGGCGAGCATCTGGTCGGAGGGCTGCGAGCCGGCACCGCGCTCGAGCTCGGTGTAGTACTCCACCGAGGCGCCGGCCAGAACGGCGACCTCGTCGCGACGCAGACCGGGGACGCGGCGCCGCGGGCCGGGCGTGAGCCCGACCTCCTCGGGGCGGATCCGCTCGCGTCGCGAACGCAGGAAGCCACCGAGTTCGGAGTACCTCGTGTTCGACATAGGCACAGCCTCCCTGGGCGGCGCCGTTGGCGCCAGGGGACGGCGTCCCCACCTTTGGAAGCAACTGTTGCGGGCCCGCGCAGCGCCACAGAGTGGACGCCATGAACACCTCACTGACTGACACACTCACTGACTCGGGCGCATCGCCGGTCGCTGGAAAGACGGTCCTGATCACCGGTGGCACGAGCGGGATCGGCGCCGCGACCGCTCGGCTCCTGCTCGTGCGTGGCCACAGGGTCGCCGTCACCGGGCGCGACCCTGGTCGGCTCAAGGCATTCCTCGACGAAGTCGGCCACGCGGACCGCGTCTTGGGCCTGGTAGCAGATGCCTCCGACTGGGACTCCACGAACACGGCGGTCACCAGCACGGTGGAGCGCTTCGGGTCGCTCGACGCGGCAATCGCGAACGCTGGCGGCGCGTCCGCGGATCACTTCCGGACGGGCGGTGCCGGCGTCATCGACGGCGGCGATCCGGAGCTGTGGGCACCGATGGTACTCGCCAACGTGCTCGGACCGGCTCTGCTGGCCAAGGCGACCCTGCCCCACCTCGAGCAGTCCCGCGGCCGGCTGGTGCTCATCGGCAGCGTGGCCGGAATCAAGAACAGCCCCGGCAACCTCTACTCCGCCACGAAGTGGGCAGTGGTCGGCTTCGCCGAGAATCTCCGCCTGCACGCCACGACCCGTGGCATCGGAGTCACGGTCGTGAACCCAGGCATGATCGACACCGCGTTCTGGCACGGCCAGGCTCCCCCCATCGCGATGAGCCCGGATGCGGTGGCCGAGGCGATCGGCTTCGCGCTCGACCAGCCGGCAGGCGTCGACCTCAACACGGTGACGATCCGTCCGATCGGCCAGCCCGTCTGACTCCAGGCGGGCAGGCTCACTGGTGCACCATCCTCGTGTCAGTGATCTTCGATGGATCGCTGATGCACCCGAGGTGCTGCCGGGTCATCCGCCCTGCTCGCTTGACGCGTTGGACGTCCAGCATGAGTTCTGCGGGGCCCGGCAGAGGGGGGCGCGTCGGTGGCCGGGTAAAGGTCGAGGCCTCCCGATGATGAAGGTTCTACACGCCTCATCCAGAAGACCTCGACTGTCCGAACCTACTTTCGCCTGCCCTGACCTGACCACGTTCTGCCGCCTGGACGAACTCGGGCTGGTCGTGACCGGCCAGCGCCTTGACCCTGACCGCGGTACTGGCTTGCAAGGTCGTCGAGCCGGACGACTGGTGCCGCCGCTGCGGCTGCCAAGGCGCACCGCGCGACTCGGTGACCCGACGGCTTGCGCACGAGCCATTCGGTTGGCGACCGACGACGCTGCTGCTCACGATCCGCCGCTACCGCTGCACCGGCTGCGGGCACGTGTGGCGGCAGGACACCAGTCGCGCGGCCGAGCCGAGGGCGAAGCTGTCCCGTCGCGGGTTGCGGTGGGCACTGGAGGCGATCGTGGTGCAGCACCTGACCGTCCCGGGCGGAGCGTGCTGTTGGCGAATCAGGGCGACTACGTGGTGTGGGGCCACGGGGTCGATCACTCCTGGCATGCCGAAGAGGAGTCGGTGGTGCTCACCGTCCGGTGGCCGTCGATTCCGGGGTACGCGGTCTCCGGCACGGCTTCTCCGTAGCGGCCCCGACCGGGTCGGGTCGGCGGGCGGATCCCCGGGCGCACCGGCGCCGGAGGGAGCCGCGAGCCGCCTCCTAGAATCTTGCTCCATGGCGATGTACGTCCCCCTCGGGCAGGGCCGATACCAGGCGACGGAGCACACCCAGGGGCCGTGGGATCCACGGCATCAGCACATGGGACCCGTCACCGCGCTGCTGGTGCACGAGCTCGCCCGCGTTGCCGGTCGTTCCCCAGGCCTTCCTCTGGCCCGGCTGGCGGTGGACGTGTTCGCCCCCGTCCCGGTGGCGGAGGTGGAGGTGCGCACCGAGATGATCAGGGACGGCAGGCGCGTGCAGTGCCTTGGCGCGTCCGTCACCTCCGGCGGGCGTGAGCTGGTCAGGGCGACCGCGTGGCGCGTCAGGGAGGCCGGCAGCCCGGCGAGCGAGGCCGCGCCGCCGCCCGCGCCGGTCCCGCCGCCGGCCCCGGGCGACGCTGAGTCGTGGATCGCGCAGGGCTTCGGGTATGGCAGGGCCACGGACTGGCGGTTCGTCAAGGGCTCCCCGGACGAGGCCGGGCCCGCAGTCGCGTGGGGCAGGGCTCGGGTGTCGCTCGTCGAAGGTGAGCAGATCACGCCGCTGGAACGGCTCGCGATGTTCGCCGACAGCGGCAACGGCATCAGCGGCGTCCTGGACTTCGACGCCTACCTGTTCGCCAACGTGGACCTCACCATCTCTCTGTTCCGCGCCCCGGAGGGGGAGTGGGTCTGCCTGGACGCGGCCACGACGATCGGTCCCCGGGGACGCGGGCTCACCCGCACCACACTGTTCGACCAGTCCGGCGAGGTCGGCACGGCCACGCAGACCCTCTTCGTCGAGCCCCGGACCGCCTGATCTCCCAGCCGGGGCGTCAGGCGGCCGTACAGGTGATGGGCGACGGCACCTCGACAGTGCCGCCAGACCAGCCGACCGCGAAGTCCGTCGTCACCGCCGCGCCCGGCGGCAGCACGCCGTTCCAGGGCTGGTTGGTGACGGTCACCGTGGTTCCCGGCGTGCTGTAGCCGCCGTTCCACATCACGTAGCTCAGACCGTTGGGGACCTTGAAGGTGACCATCCACGAGGAGATGGGCAGGGTCCCCGTGTTCCGCACCGTCAGCTCGCCCCGGGAGGCCGCCGTCCACGTGAGGATGAAACGGATCGTCGCCTCGCACGAGCGTGTACCCGTGGCCGGCGACGGGCTGGGCGACGGTGAGGGGCTGGGCGACGGTGAGGGGCTGGGCGTGGGGGAGGGGCACGGCGAGGCACTGGGCGTCGGCGAGGGGCTGGGCGTCGGCGAGGGGCTGGGCGTCGGCGAGGGGCTGGGCGTCGGCGACGGCGACGGCGACGGTGAAAGGCTGGGCGAAGCTGCGGGGCTGACCGACGGCGAAGGGCTGGGCGATGGTGAGGGGTCAGGTGACGGCGACGGTGAAGGGCCGGGCGAAGGGGAGAGGCATGGCGAGACGCCACCGGACGGCGAGGGCGACGGTGAGGCCGACGGGCCGCCCGACGCTGAGGGCGACGGGCCGGACGGTGGCGAGCCGATGACGGGCGGGATCCGGATGATCCGGTCGTCGCCCGAGACGGGAGTCCCGTTGCCGTCGCGGTTGCTCGTCGCCAGCCAGAGCCAGCCGTCCGGACCGACGGCCACGGTGCGCAGCCGTCCGAACCTTCCCTGGAGCTCGGCCGCCGGGGTGCCCGCCGTGCCGCCGCTGATCGGCACGGTCCACAGCCGCGTCCCGCGCAGGGCCGCGGCGAAGAGCGTCCCGTTGGCGTACGCGAGGCCGCTGGGAGACGCCTCGGCCGGATGCCAGGTCACGATCGGATCGCGCCAGCGTGTGTCGCCGCACACGCCTTCGCAGGCCGGCCAGCCGTAGTTGCCTCCCGGGACGATGGCGTTGAGCTCGTCCCAGGCGTCGCCGCCGAACTCCGTGGCGTACAGCCGGCCGCCCGTGTCCCAGGCGAGGCCCTGGACGTTGCGGTGGCCGTAGCTGTAGACCGGCGAGCCGGAGAACGGGTTGTCCGGAGGGACCGAGCCGTCGGGCCTGATACGCAGGATCTTGCCGCTCAGGGTGCCGTTCTGCGCGTTGGCGGGGTTGCCGGCGTCGCCGGTGGAGACGTACAGCATGCCGTCGGGACCGAACGCGATCCGCCCGCCGTTGTCCGACGGGCCCCGGGGAATGCCGCTGAGGACGACCTGCTGTGTCTGGGGCGAGCTCAGCCGGAACCGGACCACGCGGTTGTCATAAGCGGTGGTGAAGTAGACGTAGACGATCTGGTCCTGTGCGAAGGTGGGGGACACGGCGATGCCGAGCAGGCCGCCGTCGCCTACCGCATATACGTTCTTGACGGTGGTCACCAGTGTGGGCGTGTACCCCGGATACACCCGCCAGATGTTCGCGGTGGCGCGTTCGGTCACGAGGGCGCTGCGGTCCGGCAGGAAGTCCATCCCCCAAGGCGTCAGCAGCCCTGTGACGGCGACCTGTGGTTTGGTGAAGTCGAATCCGGTGGTGGCCGCTCCGGCGGCGACCGGGCGGGTCATGACGACTGCCGCGGCGGCGGTTACGGCGCAGAGGACGGCCGCGAGTGCCGCGGACAGGCGCTTGGGCATCACACGCTCCCGGGAGCGGACGGGGCTACCGGCTCAATCGAAAGCGTCCGCCGCGCCCGAGGCAACGGACCGGTGGAGGCCTGTCCAGCGGCCTGCGCGTTCGTCCGCCGCCGGGGCCCGGGTGAGGAAACTTTCAGACCCCTCGGCGGCGATGGCGAGGGTCAGCGGGCCGCGGGCGGGACGCGGATGATCCGGTCGTCGTCGGCGGCCGGGGTCCCTCTGCCGTCGCGGTTGCTCGTCGCCACCCAGAGCGAGCAGTCGGGTCCGACGGCCACGGTGCGCAGCCGCCCGTACGTCCCCTGGAACTCGGCCACCGGGGTGCCCGCCGTGCCGCCGCTGATCGGCACCGTCCACAGCCGCGTCCCGCGCAGGGCCGCGGCGAAGAGCGTGCCCTTGGCGTACGCGAGGCCGCTGGGAGACGCCTCGGCGGGGCTCCAGGTCACCAGGGGATCGGTGAAGCGCGGGTCGGAGCACACGCCCTCGCAGATCGGCCAGCCGTAGTCGCGGCCGGGGAGGATGCGGTTGAGCTCGTCCCAGGTGTTCTGGCCGAACTCCGTGGCGTACAACCGGCCGCCCTCGTCCCAGGCGAGCCCCTGCACGTTGCGGTGGCCGTAGCTGTAGACCGGCGAGCCGGCGAACGGGTTGTCCACGGGCACAGTGCCGTCGGGCCTGATGCGCAGGATCTTGCCGCCCAGGCTGTTCAGGTTCTGCGCGTTGGCCGAGTTCCCGGCGTCGCCCGTGCCCACATAGAGCCTGCCGTCCGGGCCGAACGCGATCCGCCCGCCGTTGTGGGTCTGGGCGCGGGGGATGCCCGTGAGGATCGGCTGCTGCGTCTGGGGCGAGCTCAGCCGGAACCGGACCACCCGGTTGTCGGAGGCGCTCGTGTAGTACGCGTAGATCCACTGGTCCAGGGCGTAGATCGGGGAGACCGCGATACCGAGCAGGCCCCCTTCACCCCCGGGCGACACGTTCGGGACCGTGGCCACTTTCACGGGCGCGGATCCGGGGCGCACCCGCATGATGTCCGCCGTGTCGCGCTGGGAGACGAGGGCGCTGCCGTCGGGAAGGAAGGCCATCCCCCAGGGCGCCCGCAGTCCCGTCGTGACGACCTGCGGGTGGGCGAAGTCGTACCCGCCGGTGGCGGCGTCCGCGGTGGCCGGCCGGATCGCGACGAGAGTGGCGGCGGCGGTCGCCGCGCTGAGTGCGGTCGCGAGCGCCACGACGAGACGCTTGGGCATGAGAGGCTCCCGGTGCGGGACATGGGATTACGGCTCGTGACCGTACAACTCGCGAACCGTACACCTGCCCAACGAGGGAATCCGCCCGCCGCGCCGGTGTGGCCGTCATGGGAGACGCCCTTGGCCGATCCTCGGTGACCTGCACGTTCGCCCGTTCCCCCGGCCCGCGCGCACCGCCGCACGAGGATGAAGGTCGCCCCGTCCTCCTCGTACGGCTCGCCGAAGACGCGCCTACTGGGCAGCGTCTTGAAGCGGCGGTTCCGCGCCGCCAATTCGGCGGCAAGCGGCCCACAAGTCGCGATGCGTACAAACAGTGGCGTGAACGACTACGACATCCGGCGGCCGACGCCCGCCGACGCGGCGGCCATCCACGAACTGGTCGCCGAGCACGACGTCGAAGTGACCGGCAAGCCCGACTGGACGCTTGACGACATCGCCGACACCCTCGGCGAGCTGGACCTGGAGCACGACAGCTGGGTGGTCCGCTCGGGCGGACGGCTCCTCGGCTGGGGCTACGCCAGGCGCAAGGGAACGAGCGACAACGTGGACGTCGACGTGCAGGCGCGGGAGCCCGGCGCGGCCGCCTTGGTGTGGGACCTGGTGCTCGGCCGGGCCGGCGACCTCGCCCGCGAGGCCGGGCACGACCACGCGGTCGTCGACGTCAGCGTCTACGAGCAGGACACGGTCATGCGCGAGGCAGCCAAGGAGCGCGGCTTCGCGCCCGCGACCAGCTTCCACCGCATGCGGACCGACCACGCCGGCGTACGGCCCCTCTCCCTGCCCGGGGTCACGGTCGAGACCGGCGCACCCGACGGCGAGGAGCTGCTGCGCGTGGCGCACGCCGTCCAGCAGGAGGCGTTCGCCGAGCACTTCGGGTTCGTGCCGAAGAGGTTCGAGGAGTGGGCCGACGAAATGGAGGCGTCCAGCGCGAACGACTGGACGCAGCTGCTGCTGGCCCGCGTCCACGGCGAGCCCGCGGCCATGCTGCTCGGCACCAACCACTTCGTGCCCGACGAGAACTGCGGCTACGTCCGCACGCTGGCGGTGCGGCCCGCCTTCCGCGGGCGCGGTCTTGGCCGGCTGCTGCTCACCCGGGCCTTCGAGGCCGACGAGCGGCGCGGGCGGGCGGGCACGATCCTGCACGTGGACAGCAACAACACCACTCCCGCTCTCGGCCTCTACCGGTCGGTCGGCATGCGCCCGGTGCTCGTCATCGACGTCTGGCGGGCCCTCGTACGTCCCACGCGCTGAGAAGTGGTTGCTCACAACCCGGATGCCTCTACTGTGAAATTGGGAGGAATCAGACATCAAGGGAGTGGTTGATGCTGCACGAGAGGCTCGAGGCCGTCTACGACAACGTCCTGCGCCGCAATCCAGGTGAGATCGAGTTCCACCAGGCCGTACGGGAGGTGCTGGAAAGCATCGGCCCGGTGCTCGGCAAGCACCCCGAGTACGCGGAGCAGAAGATCATCGAGCGGATCTTCGAGCCGGAACGGCAGATCATCTTCCGGGTGCCCTGGGACGACGACCGGGGCGAGGTGCACATCAACCGCGGTTTCCGGGTCGAGTTCAACAGCGCGCTCGGGCCGTACAAGGGCGGGCTGCGCTTCCACCCCTCCGTCTACCTCGGCATCATCAAGTTCCTGGCGGTCGAGCAGATCTTCAAGAACAGCCTGACCGGCCTGCCGATCGGCGCGGGCAAGGGCGGCGCGGACTTCGATCCGAAGGGCCGCTCCGACCGGGAGATCATGCGCTTCTGCCAGAGCTTCATGACCGAGCTCTACCGGCACCTGGGTGAGCACACCGACGTGCCGGCGGGGGACATCGGCGTCGGGGGACGGGAGATCGGCTACCTGTTCGGCCAGTACAAGCGCATCACCAACCGGTACGAGTCCGGCGTCATCACCGGCAAGGGACTGACCTACGGCGGCGCCCAGGTCCGCACCGAGGCCACCGGCTACGGCTGCGCGTTCTTCGTCGAGGAGATGCTCAAGGCGCGGGGCACGTCGTTCGACGGCAAGCGCGTGGTCGTCTCGGGCTCGGGCAACGTCGCCGTCTACGCCATAGAGAAGGTGCGCGAGCTGGGCGGCGTCGTCGTGGCCTGCTCCGACTCCTCCGGCTACGTGGTGGACGAGAAGGGCATCGACCTCGACCTCCTCAAGCAGGTCAAGGAGGTCGAGCGGCGCCGCCTCAGCGACTACGCCGAGCGCCGTGGCGCCGAGGCGACGTACGTCGCCGGGCGCAGCGTGTGGGAGGTGCCCTGCGAGGTGGCGCTGCCGTCGGCCACGCAGAACGAGATCACCGGCAAGGACGCCGAGGCCCTCGTGCGGGGCGGGTGCGTCGCGGTCGGCGAGGGCGCCAACATGCCCACCACGCCCGAGGGCATCCGGGTGCTTCGCGAGGCGGGGGTGGCCTTCGGCCCCGGCAAGGCCGCCAACGCGGGCGGCGTGGCCACCAGCGCCCTTGAGATGCAGCAGAACGCCAGCCGCGACTCGTGGACGTTCGAGTTCTCAGAACGGCGGCTCCAGGAGATCATGAGCGACATCCACGCCCGCTGCCTGGAGACCGCCGACGCGTACGGCATGCCGGGCGACTACGTGGCCGGCGCGAACATCGACGGTTTCAGGAGGGTGGCGGACGCGATGCTCGCCCTCGGCCTCATCTGAGCGCTCATCCGAGCGCTCATCCGGAGTTCCGGCGGGTGCGCAGGAGAGGCAGCGCGCACCCGCCCGCGGCCAGCGAGACCGCGGCCAGCCACAGCGACGTCACCGTGGCGGCGTGCGCCGACGGGGCGAGGCTGAGGAACAGCGTGCCGAAGACGGCCACGCCGACGACCTGGCCGAGCTGGAGCATCATCGCCAGCAGGCCGCTGGCGTCGGCCGCGTCGGCGGGCGCGACCCGGGCCAGCGCCACGGCCATGAGCGGGCTGAACGTGCCCGCCATGCCGGCCCCGATGGCCACGAAGCTGATCTCCAGCAGCGGCTCGCCGTGGCCGCCGCCGGCCAGCGCCGCCGCCAGGGCCAGCTCGCCCGCGGCGGTGACGACGGCGGACACGACGATCATCGGCCGGTGCAGGCGGGCCGGCAGCCGCTTCCAGTTGAGGCTGGTCAGTCCGAAGGCGGCGGCCGCGGGGATGAACAGGCAGCCCGCCCGCAGGGCGCTGTCGCCGAGGTCGCCCTGCAGGTGGAGGGCCATGGCGAACAGCCAGCCGCCGTACGCCGCCATGACGAGGAAGATGCCGGACGCGGCGACGGCCACCCCGGGGGCGCGCAGCAGGCGGCCGGGGACGAGCGGATGCGCCGCACGCCGCTCCACGAGCAGGAACGCGCAGAACGCGAGAACCGACAGGCCCATCGCGACCCACCCCCACAGCGGCCAGTCCTCCTCGTGACCGAGCACGAGCGGCACGACCAGCAGGCAGACCGCGAGCGACAGGGTGACCAGGCCGGGCACGTCGAGCCCCTGCTCACGCCGCACGTGTTCGGCGGGCAGCGTCCGGGCGCCGACGGCCAGCAGCGCGAGCCCGATCGGCACGTTGACCAGGAAGACCGGCCGCCAGGCCGTGCCGAACAGGTCGGCGGTCACCAGCAGCCCGCCGAGCACCTGCCCGACGACCGCGCCGACCGAGATGACCGTGGCGTAGACGCCGAGCGCCCGCCCCCGCGTGGCGCCGTCGAAGGTGATCTGGATCAGGCTGAGCACCTGGGGCACCATCAGGGCGGCTCCCGCGCCCTGCACCAGCCGGAAGGCGATCAGCACGCCGGTCGACGGGGCGAGCCCGCACATCAGCGACGCGGCCGTGAACACGGCGAGCCCGGTGAGGAACAGCCGCCGGTAGCCGAGCAGCCCCCCGAGGCGTGCCCCGGTGATCAGCAGCATCGCGTACGCCACGGTGTAGCCGGAGATGACGAGTTGCAGCCCCGAGCCGGTGGCCCCGAGGTCGGTGCGCATCGTGGGCGCGGCGACGTTGACGATGGTGGCGTCGAGGATGGCCATGAACTGCCCCGCCAGGATGACGGTGAGCAGCACAGCCGACGAGGTCCGCCGCGCGGCCGGCGCGCGGGTGGTGACAGTGGTCATGGCGGCAACGATGCGGCCGCCGTGATACCGGTAACGAGAGCCTGCCGATACTGGTACTGACACCACCTGGCAACGTGGCCGCGCACTCGTCAAGATGGGGAGGTGACGGGGATTCGCACCAGGAACACCAGGCGTGAGGAGCTCGCGGCCTTCCTGCGCAGCAGGCGCGAGCGGATCCGGCCCGAGGACGTCGGCCTGCCGCCCGGCCTGCGCCGCCGTACGCCGGGCCTGCGGCGGGAGGAGGTCGCCCAGCTCGCGGGCGTGGGCGTGACCTGGTACACGTGGCTGGAGCAGGGCCGCCCCATCAACGCGTCGGTGCAGGTGCTCGACGCCATCGCCCGTACGCTGCGGCTGGACGCGGCCGAGCGGGAGCACCTCTACCGGCTGGCGGACCTGCCGGAGATCGCCGATCCGGCGGGCCACGGGGAGGGCCTCGACGCCGAGGTGCACACGATCCTGAGCCAGCTCGACCCGCTGCCCGCGTGTGTCTACAGCGGGCGTTACGACCTGCTCGCCTGGAACGCCGCGTACGGCACGATCTTCGCGTCCGTGGTCGACCGGCCACGGCTCGAGCGCAACGTCCTGTGGCGGGTGTTCACCATGCCGGACTGCTGCTGCCCGCTCGTGAACAAGGACGAGGAACTCCCGCAGATGGTCGCGACGCTGCGGGCGGCCTTCGGCAGGCACGTGGGAGAGCCGGCGTGGACGGGCTTCGTCACCCGGCTGTCGGCGGCCAGCCCGGAGTTCGCCCGGATGTGGGCGATGCACGAGGTGGCCAGGCCGGGCATCCGGATGAAGCTGTTCAAGCACTCGTCGGTGGGCCTGATCCGCCTGACGTCCACCAGCATGGCGCTGGCGGCGCCGCCGGAGACCCGCATCGTGGTCTACACGCCGATGGACGACGAGAGCAGGCAGCGGATCGAATGGCTGGCGGTTCATCCGGAGGTCGTCCACTGCCCGCTGCATGAGGAGGCCGTCCGCGGGTAAAGCCGCGGTCATGGCCTGTCGTATCAGCGAACTCGTCGTCGACTGCCACGACCCCGAGCGGCTCGCCGCCTTCTGGTGCGAGGTGCTGGGTTTCGAGGTGATCGAGAGCAAGGACGGCTGGGTGGAGATCGGCCCGCCGGGCACCGGCTTCGGTGGCCTTCAGCCGACGCTCATCTTCGAGCCGGTGCCCGAGCCCAAGCGAGGCAAGCTGCGCCTGCACATCGACGTCAACCCCACCGACCGCGACCAGGAGGCCGAGCTGGAGCGCCTGCTCAAGCTCGGCGCCGTTCCGGCCGACGTGGGCCAGACCGGTGAGGAGGACTGGCACGTGCTCGCCGACCCGGAGGGCAACGAGTTCTGCCTGCTGCGCCGCCGCCTGTGAGCCTCGCGCGGGCCGATGCGGTAGCGTCCGGAGAGTGGCGAGGATCTTCACGGTCGACGAGGCCAGATCGCTGATGCCGGCGGTGCTGGAGCACGCCCGCGCGTTCGTCGCCGTACGCGCCGACCTGGCCGAGCTCACCCACGACCTGCGGCACGCGGGCGCCTCACCCCTCGGCGGGCTGCCGGAGGCCAAGGGCCTGGAGGCGCGGATGGACGAGATCCTCAGCTGGTTCGACGCCGAGGACATCGAGATCAAGGGCGTCGCCCCGCTGCTCGTCGACTTCCCCGCCGTGCTCGGCGAGGTGTCCGTACGGCTGTGCTGGCTGGAGGGGGAGACCGCCCTCGGCTGGTATCACCGCAGCGACCTCGGCTTCCCCGGTCGCCGCGCCCTGCCCTGACTTCGCGGCCTCTGCCACGCTCTGCTCCGATCTCGGCCGCGCCGATCGCGGTTTCGCCGCAGCCGGCCGGCTTTCCGTCCACGACGTGCTGGGCCCGGCGACGCTCGCGTACCTCGACGCCGGTGACTTCGTGTTCGCGGGGACTGGAGCATGCTCGGGGTTGCACGAGGTTATCCATGCGGATAAATTTATCCGCATGGATAACAACTCGGTGTGGGCTCCCGTGCGGGTGCTCTTCGTCGCGGTCCTCGTCATCTCGATCGCGGCGCTGGGTGTGGCCGCCGTCGTCGGCGGCACCTGGGTGGTGTGGCTGCGCGGGGCGGCCGTGGCCGCGGCGTCCGTCTGGCTCGTCGCCCTGACCGGGCAGGCCGCGCGTGGCAAGAGAGCCGCGTACGTGCGCATCCGCTTCGTCAGCATCGCCGCGCCCATCGGCATCGTGCTCATCCTGCTCGCGCCCGACAGCGGTTATCCGGTGTGGATGAAGGCGGAGCAGGGAGTGGTCGGCGTCCTGGTCGCCGCCGTCGCGCTGATCGTCAACCGGCGTGCGGTGCGTGAGGCGTACCCGAAGGGTGGCAAGCTGAGGTGACATGAGAAGCCCTGGGACCCGTCAGGTGGCCACCGAGGCGCGCAGAGCTCAGATCGCCTCGGCCGCGATCGCCGTGCTCGCCGAGCGCGGCTACGCGGAGACCACGTTCGAGGCCATCTGCGAGCATGCCGGGCTCAGCAGCAAGAGACTGATCACCTATCACTTCTCCAGCAAGGACCGGCTGTTCGAGGCCGTCGTCCAGCAGGTCGTCGCCGACGCCGCGGCCTTCATGCGCCCGGCGCTGCAGGCCGCGCACGGAGCCCGCGCTCAACTGGAGGCGTTCATCAGGTCGAACATCGCCTTCGTCGCCCGCCATCCCGGACATGTGCGCGCGGTGCAGCAGATCGCCTTCAACCAGGCCCCCGTCGGAGGCCCGGAACGGGACGCCGCGATCGCCAGGCTTGTGGCCCTGTTCGCGGACGGGCAGCGTACGGGGGCCTTCCGGACCTTCGACTGCACGGTGATGGGAGCGGCGCTGCGCGCGTCCGTCGACACGATGGCCGAGCGGGTCGTCGACGGTCTCGATCCCGACGTCTGCGCGGACGAACTCGTCGAACTGTTCGACCGCGCGACCCGCGCCGAGCCGTCCGCCGGCGCGGGGTGACCGGCGTCAGTCGGACAGGTCGTCGAAGCCGTCGAAGCCGCCGAAGGCGGCGCCGTACCGCACGCACACCATGCGGGCCACGGACTCGTGCGCGCCGAGGGGATCGGCGCACCCGGCGCCGATCGACTCGGCGGCCGTCGTGATCCGCGCGAGGTCGGCCTCGGGGCCGATGACGTACGGCACCATGGCCAGCCGGTTGGCGCCGATGTTGCGCAGGCGCTCGGCGGCGTCGCGCACGCTCGGCTGGCCGTCCAGCGCGGCGGGGACGACGGGGAGCGTCAGGCGGGCGGCCAGCAGGACGGCCGTCGCGTCGGCGCCGCGGGCGGCCTCGTCGCCTCCGGCGGTCGCGACGATGATCCCGTCGACCGGCGACGAGACGTTGAACAGGCGCATCCGGTCGGCGCGGGCCAGGCCCGCCTCGGCCAGGCGGACGTGCAGGGCCTCGGCGAGCAGCGGATGCGGGCCGAGCGGCTCGGTGATCCGCACCGCGGCCTCGCTCTGCGTCACGGCGTCCCGCACGGCGCGCAGCACGCGCGGATGGGGCCCGGTGACGAGCGGGACGACCACCGCGGCCGGTCCGTCCGCGGGCCGCTGGGCGGCGATGGACGCGAACTCCTTGGTGAGGTCGGCGCCGCCGTCGGCCAGCGAGACGATGCGAAGGTCGATCTGCGGGTTGTCGAGCCTGACGATGGAGGCGACCTCCATGGCCACGTCACCGCTCGGGCCCACCGGATCCCCGGCCTTGCCCGGCACCGCCAGGACCAGGGCGGGCGCGTCGGGCGGCAGGTCGGCGGGGAGCGGCCGTCGGTGGCGGCCGGTTCCGGGCCGAGGAGAGCGCTCTCTGGTGGGGAGCTTCGGCGGGTCCTCGTGACCTTCGTTCACACCGGCGGATTCTAGGGCGAATCTGGTCGAAGAGCAGAACCAACGCGCGGCTTGTTGCGGCTTGGTGATCTAGGCGGTTTACGTGTTCGTTACTTGACGCTCCTCAAGAGACCCGGTTTGATATGGACTCATCCGGCCGTAAACGTTTACAGATCGCCGTGCGTTACCGGCCGGTAAACGATTACAGGACACTCTCTTCCAAGTGAGGTGCCGTTGACCGAGGGTCCCACGATCACCACGATCGCGCAACGCGCCGGTGTGTCGATCGCCTCGGTGTCACGGGTGCTCAACGGGCTTCCGACGCGCGAGGACACCGTGCGGCGCGTCATGCGCGCGGCCGACGAACTCGGCTACGTCCCCAACTCGGTGGCCCGCTCGCTCCGCAACCGCCGCACCGACCAGATCGCCTTCGCGATGGCCGACATCGGCAACCCGGTCTACGTGGCGATGGTGCGCGAGATCCAGCCGCTGCTGAAGGAGGCCGGCTACCGGCTCCTGATCCACTCCACCGACGGCCAGGCCGAGGACGAGCTCGGCGTGCTGCGCGGTCTGCGCGAGCGCTACGTGGACGGCCTCATCATCAGCCCGTTGCGCGGCGTCACCGAGGAGCACGTCGAGGCCATCGTCGCCGCGCGCGCCCCCGTCGTCGTCATCGGCTCGCTGCCCGAGGACATGCCCGAGGGCGCGCTGGTGGACAACGTCCGGACCGACTCCAGGACCGGCGTACGGCTCGCGCTGGAACACCTGCACGCCATCGGCAGGCGGCGCATCGGCTTCCTCAACGGCCCGCTCGACACCGTTCCCGGCGCCGCCCGCGCCGCCGCGTACCGGGAGGCACTGGAGGCGCTGGGCCTGCCGTACGACGAGGACCTCGTCGAGGTGGGCGACTTCTACCGCGACAGCGGCGCGCGCGCCGCGCGGGCGCTGCTGTCGCGCGTGCCCGGCGTGGACGCGCTGATGTGCGCCAACGACCTCATCGCGCTCGGCGCGCTCGACGTGCTGCGCGAGCAGGGCAGGGACGTCCCCGGCGACGTGGCGGTGGTCGGCATGGACGACACCGACCTCGCCTCGGTGACCTGGCCGACGCTCACCAGCGTCTCGCTCGGGTCGGCCGAGCGTGGCCGGGCGGCGGCCGGGCTGCTGCTCGACCGGCTGCAGAACGGCCCGCGCGAGCCGCGGGTGGCGGTCGTGCGGCCGAGCCTCACGATCCGCGGCTCGACCACTCTTCCCGGGACATCGCCGGGAGGTGCCCGGTGACCGCGCTCGCCGAGCGGCCGTACGGCCGCGCCGGAGGCGGGTCGCGGCGCGGGCCGCGGTCCGGGAGCGGCTTCGCGCTGCTGCTCCCCGCGCTCGTGCCGGTGCTGGTCTTCAGCGTGGGCCCGCTGGTCTACGGCATCCTGCTGGCCTTCACCGACGCGCGGTCCGGCCGCAACACCGAGACCTCGTTCGTGGGCCTGGAGAACTTCGCCGAGCTGCTGTCGGACGGCGACTTCTGGGAGTCGTTCCGGATCGGCATGATCTGGGGCCTGTCGGTGACCGTGCTGCAGTTCCTCGCCTCGCTGGGGCTCGCGCTGCTGCTGAACCAGGACCTGCGCCTGCGCGGCGTCGCCCGGGTGCTGGCGGTCGTGCCGTGGGCCATGCCGCCCGTGGTGGTCGGCCTGATGTGGCGGCTGGTCTATCACCCGGACGCGGGGCTGCTCAACGGCCTGTTCGGCTCGGACGTCGACTGGCTGCACGACTTCTCCCTCGCGCTGCCCGCGGTCATCGTCGTCGGAGTCTGGACCGGCATGCCGCAGACCACGGTCGTGCTGCTCGCCGGCCTGCAGAACGTGCCGAGGGAGCTGTACGAGGCGGTCAGCGTGGACGGCGCGGGCCCCTGGCGGCGGTTCTGGAACGTCACGCTGCCGCAGCTGCGGCCCGTCATCGTGGCCATCACCTCGCTCGACTTCGTGTGGAACATCAACCAGTTCAGCCTGGTCTACGTGCTCACCCAGGGCGGGCCGGGCGGGCGGACGAGGCTGCCCATGCTGTTCGCGTACGAGGAGGCGTTCCGGTACGGCTTCTTCGGGTACGCCGCGACGCTCGGCGTGGCGATCACGATCGTCGTGCTGGTCGTGCTGGGCCTGTACCTGTGGCGGCAGGCGCGGGAGGGAGACTGACATGACCCGCGCGCTGAAGTATCTCGCCCTGCTGGGATACGTCGTGTTCCTGGCGTTCCCGCTGCTGTGGCTGCTGTCCACGGCGCTGAAGACGCCGCAGGAGATGGCCGCCCTCGATCCCACGTGGATCCCGCGCCGGCCCACGCTGGCCAACTTCGCCGACGCCTTCGCGGAGCAGGACCTGATCGGCGCCGGGCTGCGCAGCCTCGTCGTCGCGGTCGCCACCGCCCTGATCACGGTGGCGCTCGCGCTGCCGGCGGCGTACGCGCTGGCCCGGTTCCGCGGCGTGGCCGGGAAGATCGCGATCGGCTGGGTGCTGGTCAGCCAGGTCTTCCCGGTCGTCTTGATCATCATTCCGCTGTTCATGGTGCTGCGGCGGCTGGAACTGGTGAACACCCTCGCCGGGCTCACGATCGTGCACGTCACGTTCGTGATGCCGTTCGCGCTGTGGATGCTGCGCGGATACGTGCGGGCGGTGCCGCGCGAGCTGGAGGAGGCGGCGGCCGTGGACGGCGCGGGGCGGCTGCGCGCGCTGGCCGCCGTCGTCGCGCCGCTGCTCGCGCCCGGCGTGGTCGCGACACTGCTGTTCAGCTTCATCTCGTCCTGGAACGAGTTCATGTTCGCCCTCGTGATCCTCAAGGATCCCGAGGTGGAGACCCTTCCGCTGACGCTGGTGCGCTTCGTCGGCCCGGAGGGGGTCGCCCGGCTCGGCCCACTGGCGGCGGCGTCGCTGCTCGCGACCGTGCCGAGCCTCGTCTTCTTCGCCATCATCCAGCGGCGCCTGCGGTCCGGCCTGATGGCCGGGGCCGTCAAGGGCTGACCCGCATGGCGACACCTGATAGGAGGGTCTCGATGAAGAGATTGAGTGCCGCGCTGGCTGTGGCGGCGGTCGCGCTCGCCGCCGGATGCGGGAGCGGCGGAGGTGACGGCGGCGGCGACGCCGCGCCAGGGCAGAACGGGGAGCCGGTGAAGCTGCGCTTCCTCAGCCTGGCCTGGCAGAAGGAGTCGATCGAGGCCAACAAGCAGATCGTCGCCGATTGGAACACGGCCAACCCGAAGATCCAGGTCGAGTACGTCCAGGGGAGCTGGGACAACGTCAACGACCAGCTCGTGACGTCGTTCGAGGCGGGCGACCCGCCGGACGTCATCCACGACGACTCCCCGGCGCTGTCGAGCTTCGCCTCGCGGGGCTTCCTGCTCGACCTCACCGGCAAGGTCCCCGCCGAGCTGAAGAGCGACATCCCGCAGGCCGCGTGGGACACGGTCACCTTCTCGGACGGCAAGAGCGGCCAGGGCGTGTACGGCGTGCCGTTCCTGCAGGAGTCGCAGGTGCTCATCGCCAACAAGAAGCTGCTCGACGGCGCCGGCGTGCGCGTGCCCACCCCGGAGTCCCCCTGGACGTGGGACGAGTTCGCCGACGTGGCCAAGAAGCTCACCAAGAAGGGCGCGTACGGCGTGGCCTGGCCGATGAAGTCGCCGGTCAACAAGGTGCTGAACCTGGCGCTCAACTTCGGCGGCACCTTCTTCGACACGCAGAACGGCAAGACCACGGTGAAGGTCGGGCCGCAGGAGCGCGAGGTGCTCCAGCGCATCCACGACCAGCTCTACACCGACAAGTCGGCCGACCCGTCCGCGCTCGGCATGGGCACCGCCGACCCGCTGCCGGGCTTCTTCGCCGGCAAGTACGCGATCGTCCCGGCCGGGGTCTATCTGCGCCAGCAGGTCGCCGAGCAGGCGCCCAGCGGGTTCGAGTGGGTCACGCTGCCCCCGCTGAAGGGACAGACCTCCCAGCAGGGCGCGGTCTCCCAGACGCTGTCGGTCGCGGCCGACAGCAAGCATCCCGACGAGGCGCTGAAGTTCATCGCCTACTTCCTGAACGGGCCGAACCAGGCGAAACTGGCCAAGGGTGACTGGCTGCTGCCCACCAGCACGACCGCCGCGAAGGACCCCGCGCTCACCACGAAGGAGAACGGGTGGGACGTCGCCACCGCCTCGGCGAAGGACCTCGTCGTCGCGCCGTTCCTCAAGGTGAACGGGTTCGACGAGTGGAAGAGCAAGGTGGCCACGCCGGCGATGCAGGAGTACTTCGCCGACAAGATCAGCCTGGACGAGCTGGCCAACCGGCTCGTCGAGGAGGGGAACAAGGTGCTGGAGCGGTACAGCCGTTGATCTCCGTACGCGACCGCGCCCGGGGCTGCCTGCTCGGCCTGGCCGCCGGCGACGCCCTGGGCGCCCCCGCGGAGAACCTCGCTCCGGAGGAGATCGCCGCCCGGTGGGGCGTGCTCACCGAGATCGAGCGCGGCGGCACCGACGACACCGAGTACACGATCTTCGCCGCCACCGTGCTGCTGCGCCACGGCCACGCGCTCACCTCCGAGGACGTGGCCCGGGCCTGGCGCGAGGAGATCGTGGCGCGGCTCGACGGGCCGATGCGCGGCGCCGGGTTCTCCGAGCTCGGCACCGTCGAGGCCCTGCGCCGCGGGCTGGAGCCGCCGCTGACCGGCCGGTGGCACGCCCACGGCTGGTCCGACGGCCTGGCCATGCGGGCCGCGCCGTACGGGATCTTCGCGGCGGGCGACCCGGACGAGGCGGCACGGCTGGCGGAGACCGACGGGCGGGTGAGCCACACCGGCGAGGGGATACTCGGCGGCCGGGCGGTGGCCGCGGCGGTCGCGGTCGCGATGACCGGCGCCCCGCCCGGCGAGGTGGCCGGGGCGGCGCTGCGGGCGGTCCCGGAGGACTCCTGGACGGCCCGCAACCTCCGCGCCGCGCTCGAGATCGCCGCCCGCACGCCCCGCCCCCTCCTCGGACGTGCCCTGCACGACCCGCTGGGGCGTGCGCTGCACGGTTCCTTTGCGCGTGCGCTGCACGACACGGTCGTGGTCAAGCACTACCCGTGGACGGACCTGGCGCCCGAGGCGGTCGCCCTCGCGTTCGCCGCCTACGTGGCGGGCGGCGGGGAGGTCGAGGCGTCGGTCGTCACGGCGGCCAACCTCGGCAGGGACGCCGACACCACCGCCGCCATCGCCGGGGCTCTCGCGGGGGCGGGCCGGGGCGAGGCGGCGGTGCCCGCGCGCTGGGCCGAGCGCATCGGCCCCGTGGCGGGCCGGTGCCTGCCCGTGGTCGCCGGACGGGACGTCCGCGACGTCGCCGACGAGATCGTGAAAGGACTGTAGGACCACATGCCATCGGGGGACAGGCGGGACGGGCGGGACAGGCTCGATCGTGTGCGGGGGGCCTTCGCCGGTCTCGCGGCCGGCGACGCGGCCGGGTGGCCGGCCGCCCGGCACCGGTCCTCGCTGCTGGCCGGCTGGAGCAGGCGGCTGCACCGGGAACTCGACGCGTTCGCCGAGGAGCACCAGGTCACCACGCTGCCGGTGCCGTTCGCGCTGAACCAGCCGGTGGCGCCGCTGGCGGCCGGCCCGTCTGACGACGCCGAATGGCTGGCCTGGACGGCCCTGACCATCCGGCAGGACCGGGCGGAGGCGTTCGGCCGCCTCGCGGGCCGCGACGACGTCCGGGCGCGCATCTCGGTGTGGGCGGCGCTCGACAACCTGGCGGCGGGCAAGCGTCCGCCCGCCAGCGGGCATGACAACCCCCACCACTTCGACGACGCCGCGGCCGTGCGGGCCGTCGCCTTCGGCGCGGCCGGGCTGGACCCGCTGGAGGACGCGTGCGTCACCAACGCGGAGGACGGCGTGCTCGGCGCGGTCGCGATGGCCCGTGCGGTGGCGGCGCTGACGGAGGGCGCCGCGATGGCCGACGCGGTGGAGGCGGCGCTCGGCGCGCTGCCGCAGGACACGGCCATCGGCCACGCGGCGCGCGAGGCGCTCACGGCGGCGCGGGCGGCGGGCTCGCCCTTCGCCGCCGTCCCGGCGCTGGACGCCGCCGTGCTCGACCACGTCTACAGCTACGGCGTGGCCGCCGCGCAGACGGTGCCGATCGCGCTGGCCCTCGCGGACGCCGCCGTCTCCTCTAACGGTCGGACGCCCGGTGTGGAGGAGTTCGGCGCGGAGGCGTTCGGCGCGGGCGTCTCGGCCGCGGCCTGCCTCGCGCCGGTGGCCGACTCCGCGCCGGCGCTCACGGGCGCGCTGCTCGGCTGCGCCGCGGGGTACGACGCGCTGCCCGCCGCCTGGCGCGAGCGGGTCCGCACCCTGGCCGGTTGCTGCCTGCCGGAGCTCGCGGGAACCGACCTGCTGGACATCGCCGGGCGACTCGCATGACGCCCGTCACATCACGCGTACGGACAAGGGAGAGGACTGGATGACGCCGCAGGAGGACCCGCCGGTCGATGTGCTGGCCGACAAGGCGGTCGGATGTGTGGCGGGCGCCGCGGTGGGCGACGCGCTCGGCGGAGCCACCGAGGGATGGACGCCCGAGCAGATCCAGGAGCGCTACGGGGGTCGCGTCCGCGGCGTCGTCCCTCCCTTCAACGAGGACTGGCGCAACGCGCGCCCGATCGCGCCCTACCACAAGGGGGACGGCCACGTCACCGACGACACGTTGATGACGCACGCCCTCATCCGGGTGTACGAGCGGGTCGGCGGCCACCTCGACGCCTACGCCGCCGCCGAGCACCTGGTAGCCGAGATGATGGGGGAGAAGCGGTGGATCCCCGAGCTGGAGGCCGAGGCGCTGCCGCTCCACCGGGTGTTCCTCGCCGAGAAGTGGCTCGTGCTGCGGCTGCACTACGGCCACGCCGACCCCCGCGAGGCGGGCGTGGGGAACATCGTCAACTGTGGCGCCGCGATGTACATGGCCCCGGTCGGCGTCGTCAACGCCGGCGACCCCGACGGCGCGTACGCAGAGGCGATCGACCTGGCCGGGGCGCACCAGTCGAGCTACGGCCGCGAGGCGGCGGGGGTGCTCGCGGCGGCGGTCGCCGAGGCGATGCGGCCGGGGGCGACGCCCGACTCGGTCGTCGCCACCTGCCTGCGGCTCGCCCGCGACGGCACCCGGGCCGCCATCGACGCGGTCTGTTCGGCCGCCCGGGGCCTCGGCCACTGGGACGGCTCGTTCGAGGCCCTGCGGGCGGCGATCCGGCCGTACGACACGGTGGCCGACACCTACCGCGACCAGGGTCTCGGGGCGCGGCGGCCGAGCCGGGTGCACAGCATCGAGGAACTGCCGCTCGCGCTCGCGTTCCTGGTCATGGCCAAGGGCGACTACCGCGAGACCGTGCTCGGCGGCGTCAACTACGGGCGCGACGCCGACTCGATCGCCTCGATGGGCGGCGCCGTCGCCGGGGCGCTCGGCGGGCGGGCCGCCGTCCCCGCCGACTGGCTGGAGCAGGTGGCGACGGCCAGCCGTACGGACCTGGCCGGGCCGGGGCTGACGCTCGCGGCCGTGGCACGGCGGGTCCACCGGGCCGACCGGGAGCGCCGCCGCGCGCACGAGGCCGCCTTCGACGCCCTGCTCGCGCCGCGCGGGGAGGGGGACGCGCGATGATCCGGCTGACGTGGGTGCAGCCGGAGGACCTCGTCGGCCACGAGCTGCGGCAGGCGGCCGAGGACGGACGCGGGGCGCTCCCGGAGGTGGCGGCCATCGGCGACCGCTGGCACGCCGCCGGGGGACACGACGCGCCGCCCCGGGCGGGCGCCTCCCCGGGGCCCGCCCCCGAACAGCTGCGCGCCCTGGCCGGGGAACTGCTCGACGAACTCGCGGCGATCCCCTCGCCGCTGCCCGAGCCCTCGGAGCTCGCGGAGATCGTCGCCGGCTGCCCGGACTGGCCCGCCTTCCGCCCGCGGGTCCGTCCGGAGCCCGGCCGCGTACGCGGAGCGTGGTGGGGCCGGGCGGCCGGCTGCCTCCTGGGCAAGCCGGTGGAGAAGATCCCCCGCGAGGGGATCAGGGCCATCGCCGAGGCGACCGGCAACTGGCCGATCCGCGGCTGGTTCACCGCGAAGGGGCTGCCGCCGGAGATCGCGGAGCGGTGGCCGTGGAACCGCCGCAGCGCGGCCACCAGCCTCGCCGAGAACATCGACGGCGTGCCCGAGGACGACGACCTCAACTACGCGCTGCTCGCGCTCGCCGTGCTCGAACGGCACGGCCGGGACTTCACGACCGAGGACGTCGCGCGGACCTGGCTCGACGCGCTGCCCGCCGGGCGGGTCTTCACCGCCGAGCGGGCGGCGTACCGCAACCTGCTCATGGGTCTCGAACCCCCCGCGACCGCCGTCCATCGCAACCCGTTCCGCGAGTGGATCGGCGCGCTGATCAGGGCCGACGTGTACGGCTGGGCCAATCCGGGCGACCCGGCGACGGCCGCGTCCTGGGCGTGGCGGGACGCCCGGCTCAGCCACACGGCCAACGGAATCTACGGCGCGATGTTCGCCGCCGCCATGTGCGCGCAGGCGCTCGTGGCCGGGGACGTGGGCGAGGTGATCGAGGCCGGGCTGTCGGTCGTGCCGCCCGGCTCGCGCCTGGCCGAAGCCGTACGGCAGGCCGTCGCGGACGCCGCGGCGGAGCCGGACTTCGAGCGGGTCGCCGACCGGCTGTACGCGCGGCACGGGCACCTCCACTGGGTGCACACGATCAACAACGCGGCGCTGCTGGCGGCGGCCCTCGTCCACGGCGCCGGGGACTTCGCCGCGACCGTCGGCGCTGCCGTGGCCGGAGGCTGGGACACCGACTCGGCCGCCGCCACGGCCGGGTCGATCGCCGGGGCGCTGGCGGGCGGCGTCCCCGAGCGGTGGACGACCCGGGACCGGCTGGCCAGCAGCCTGCCCGGCTTCGACGGCGTCTCCATCGAGTCGCTCGCCGCCCGCACGCTCGCGCTCGGTGAGGGGGACCGACGGTGATCTCGGTGTTCGGCAGCGCCAACATGGACCTGGTGGCGTACGTCGCCCAGGCTCCCAAGCCGGGGGAGACCCTCACGGGCCGGGAGTTCCGCACGATTCCCGGTGGCAAGGGGGCCAACCAGGCGATCGCCGCGGCCCGCGCGGGGGCCGACGTGGCCTTCCTCGGGGCGGTGGGGGACGACGCGTTCGGGCCGGTGCTGCGCGCCGCGCTCGCCGAGGCGGGCGTGGAGGTGGCCGCGCTGCGGGTCGTGCCCGGCCCTTCGGGCGTCGCCCACATCGTCGTGCAGGACGGCGGCGACAACTCGATCATCGTGGTGCCCGGTGCGAACGGCGCGGTCACCGGGCCCGTCGGGCGGGACGCGGAGATCATCGGCCGGTCCGACGCGCTGCTGCTGCAACTGGAGCTGCCGATGGACGCCGTGGTCGCCGCGGCACAGGTTCCCGGCACCGAGGTGATCCTGACCCCGGCCCCGGCGGTGCCGCTGCCCGCCGAACTGCTGGAGACCGTCGACCTCCTCGTGCCCAACGAGCACGAGGCGGCGGCCCTCACCGGCCGCGACGATCCCCGGGACGCGCTGGAGGCGCTGCTCGACCTCGTCCCCGAGGCCGTCGTCACCCTGGGCGCCCGGGGCGCCCTCTACGGCTCGCGCGACGGCACCCGCCTGCGCGAGGCCGCCGTGCCGGTGCGGGCAGTGGACACCACGGCGGCGGGGGACACCTTCGCGGGGGCGCTGGCCGTGGCCAGGACCGAGGGGGCCGACCCGGCGCGGGCGCTGCGCTTCGCCTCGGCCGCGGCGGCGCTGTCGGTGCAGCGGGAGGGCGCCAGCACCTCCATGCCGCACCGCCACGAGATCGACCGCCTTCTGGAGGGACTGTGACCGCGGAGGGCGAGGGGACCACGGAGGGCGGGCGGAAAGGGCCGCTCGACGGCGTACGGGTGATCGACGCCGCGACGCTGTTCGCCGGGCCGACCGCGGCGATGCTGCTCGGCGACTACGGCGCGGACGTCGTCAAGGTGGAGCACCCGCGCAGGCCGGACCCCTCACGCGGGCACGGGCCCGAAGGGCTCTGGTGGAAGATGCTCGGTCGCAACAAGCGGACGATGACGCTCGACCTGTCCACCGAGGAGGGCCAGGACCTGATGGTCCGGCTCGTCGAGGACGCCGACGTGCTCATCGAGAACTTCCGCCCCGGCACGCTGGAGCGCTGGAATCTGTCCTGGGACCGGCTCAGCGAGGTCAACCCCGACCTGGTGCTGGCCCGGGTGACCGGGTTCGGCCAGTTCGGCCCGTACGCGAGGCGGCCCGGCTTCGGCACCCTCGCCGAGGCGATGAGCGGGTTCGCCGCGATGACGGGGGAGCCCGGTGGGCCGCCCACGCTGCCGCCGTTCGGGCTCGCGGACGGCATCTGCGCGCTGGCCACCGCGTTCGCCGTGATGACGGCCCTGCGGTCGGGACGCGGGCAAATCGTCGACCTGTCGATCATCGAGCCGATCCTGACCGTGCTCGGCGCCCAGCCGACCATCTACGACCGGCTCGGCGTCGTGCCCCCGCGTACGGGCAACCGCTCGGTCAACAACGCGCCGCGCAACACCTACAGGTGCCGCGACGGCTCCTGGGTCGCGGTCTCCACCTCGGCGCAGAGCATCGCGGAACGGGTGATGCGCCTGGTCGGGCGGCCCGACCTGGTGGACGAGCCGTGGTTCGCCACCGGCGCGGGCCGGGTGGCGCACGCGGACGAGCTCGACGCGGCCGTGGCGGAGTGGGTCGGCGAGCGGACCCGGGAGGAGGTGCTGCGGGCGTTCGAGGAGGCGGAGGCCGCGGTGGCGCCGATCTACGACGTGCGCGACGTGCTGGCCGACCCGCAGCTGGGCGCGCTCGACGCCGTGACCACCGTGGAGGACCCCGAGCTGGGCCCGCTGCGGATGCAGAACGTGATGTTCCGGCTGTCGGAGACCCCGGGACGGATCCGGTGGACCGGCCGTCCGCACGGCGCCGACACCGACGAGATCCTGCACGGTCTCGGTCTGACCGGCGCGGAGATCGAGGCGCTGCGCACCAAGGGAGTCGTGTGACATGTCACAAGGTGATCCGGCATGAGCGGCGATCTTCCGGAAAGGGGCACGGAGGATTCGCGAGGAGTTGACGCTGTGCCTTCTTCCGTGCCTTCTTCTGGGCCTGCTGCCGCCCCCCTGACGTGGTTGTACGTGCCCGCCGACCGCCCGGACCGGATCGCCAAGGCCCTCGGCGGCGAGGCGGACATGGTGATCGTGGACCTGGAGGACGCGGTCGCCCCGGAGAACAAGGGCGTCGCCCGGGCCGGGGTCGTCGCCCTGCTGGCCACGCCGCAGCCGCGCGTGGAGGTTCGCGTCAACGACGTGCGCACGCCGTACGGCCAGGCCGACCTGCACGCGCTCGGAACGCTGCTGCACGGCAGCGGCGGCCTGCGCATCCCCAAGGTGGAGTCGGCCGACGAGGTTCGCTGGATCGCCGACGCGGTGCCGGGCGTGCCGTTGCGCCCGATCATCGAGTCGGCCCTCGGGCTGGAGCGCGCCTTCGAGATCGCCGCCGCCTCACCGGCCGTCGCCGGGATCGGCCTGGGCGAGGCCGACCTGCGCGCCGACCTCGGCGTGACCGACGAGTCGGGCCTGACCTGGGCGCGTTCCCGCATCGTGGTCGCGGCCCGGGCGGCGGGGCTGCCGGCCCCGGCCCAGTCCGTGTACACGAACGTCCGCGACCTCGACGGCCTGGCCGCCTCCTGCGCCGCGGGCCGCGCCATGGGCTTTCGCGGCCGGGCGGCCATCCACCCCATCCAGCTTCCGGTGATCGCGGCGGCCTACCGCCCGACCAGGGAGGAGATCGTGGCCGCCCTGGAGGTCGTCTCCGCCGCCGACCAGGGCGCGGTCGCCCTCGCCGACGGCCGCTTCGTCGACGAGGCCGTCGTCCGCCAGGCCCGCCGCCTCCTCACCGACGCCGGCGACCACTGAGGTGCTTCACGTCGTGCGCTGCGCGACGAACACGAACTCGAGACCCGGGCGATCGGGCGCGTCCCGCACCTCCAGCACGCGATAGCCGTTCGCGACCAGGCTCGTCTCCACCTCGTCCCGGTCCCGGAACCGGAGGGTCGAGTCCGACGTGACGACCGCGCCGTCCGCCAGGAACGTGTAGGTGTAGCGGAAGGACACCAACGGCGGGCTCACATCGGTGACCTCGAGACGCCGCGCCACGAGCCCGGCCTCCGGAAGGTCGAGGACGACCGGATCGGTGTCGGAGGCCCACTCCTCCCACGCCCGGCGTTCGGGGCGCCTGGTCTCGAACACGAGATGGCCCCGCGGGCGAAGCGCGCCATGGATGCCCCGGAGAGTCCGCGTCCAGTCGCCGTCGGTGAGGAAGACCTGCGCCACGTTCCCCGTCATCACGGCGAGGTCGGCGCCGAACGCCGGGACCCCGGTGGCATCGCCGTGGACCCAGGTGATCCTTCCGGTCCGATCCTTCGATCCGGCGATCCGCAGCGACGCCTCGGCGGGATCGACGCCCATGACCGTGCGTCCGCTGTCCGCCAGCAGAACCGACAGGCACCCCGTTCCGCAGCCGACGTCGAGCACGCGGTCCGCGCCCAGCTCGTCGGCGATGCCGAGATAGGCGTCCAGGTCGTCGCGGTCACCGTCGAAGGCGTCGTAGACGGCGGCCAGGCGAGGGTGGGCGAAGATCGGGTCAGGCATTGGACGACCATAACCCGGCCTTACGCCGACGTCGCGGCCGTAAGGACGGGCGTGCGGAGCCCGGGCCGTCTGACCGCGTGCCCCCATGACCCGATTGGGCTCTATGACAATCTCTGCTTAGATTGTCAAAACGTCAGATCGTGGAGAGGGTGCATTCGCATGAGAACCGCCAAGTGGCTCGCGGCCGTAGCGGCCGGAATGACCTTGACTGTGACGGCGGCTCCCGCGCAGGCCGCCCTGGCCCCGGGCCAGGTCGCGAGCTGGGCCACCGGCAAGTGCATGGCGATCGGGAACTCCAGCACGGCGAACGGGGCGGCCGTGATCCAGTGGGACTGCCTCACCAGCAGCCCCGGCCAGTTCTGGCATCTGCGGGTGGGCAGGATCCACTCCTACACCGTGGAGGTCGTGAACGACCACAGCGGCCTGTGCCTGGCCGTTGCCAACGGCAGCACGGACAACGGGGCCAAGCTGATCCAGTGGACCTGCAACGGACACGAGAGCCAGCAGTGGGAACGGCGCGACGAGACCTTCTTCAACAGCGGCAGCGGTAAGTGCGCCGCGCTCCCGAACAGCACCTCGGCCAACGGGGCACAGCTCATCCAGTGGACCTGCAACGACAGCTACGGCCAGATGTGGGATCTCTAGTGGTCGTACCGCAGGCCGTGCGTGAGGGCGACCTCGGTCAGGGCGGTGCGCGGATCGGTCAGCGGTTCCAGGACGGCGCAGTTCCCCGGGCGTAGTCCCAAGGGGCCGGGCCGCGGCGAACCGCTCGCCGCGGCCCGGCCGAGCTTCGTGAGCAGGAAGGTAAGACCAAATGATTAGGCAACCGATTCATCCGGCACCCAGCGCATCTGTCCGCGGGTTCGCGTCCGTGGCGGCGGTCGCGACGGCCGCCGCCTCCGGCTACTTCGCCGTGGGCGGCATCCTGACCCCCGGCGCCCTGGTGGCGGGCGGGGACGCCGCGGCGGCCCGCGTGTTCGCGGCCTACATGTCCGCACGCGGCGTCGTGCTCCTCGGCGCCCTGCTGCTGTGCACGGCCCTGCGCGCCTGGCGCGCGCTGGCCCTGGTTCTCGCGCTGAACGCGGCCGTCCAGGCGGTCGACGCCGTGATCGGGGTCGTCCGGCACGAGCCGGCCCAGGCGATCGGCCCCGCGTGCTTCGCCCTCGTCCTGGCCGCCGCGGCGGTGCTGCTGGGAAGGACTCGGCGATGATCGGACGACGGGCCTTCCTCGCCGGAGCGGCGGGCCTGCTGGCCTCGCGTGCCCGCACGTCGTCCGCCGCCCTGCCCGACTACGTGAGCGGCTCGGCCATCCAGGCGCTGCTCGACCAGGCCAGGGACGGCAGGGGCGCCAGGGACGCCGCCGGACGGTACGTCGCCAAGGTCCCCAAGGCCACATACCTGCTGACCAAGCCGCTGATCGTGTACGGGAACACGCACCTGGACGCGACCGACGCCAGGATCGTGGCCCGATTCCCCGCCGAGGGCGTCAAACACACCATGCTCCTCAACGCCGTCGGCGCCGCGACCGGCGGTTACGCCGGGGCGGGCAACATCGCCGTCACCGGCGGCAGCTGGGATCCGGTGTGGGACTTCGTCCAGCGCGACAGCCTGGATCAGGCGCCGGCCATGAACGGCATCACGATCATTCACTCCAGCGACGTGCTCATCCAGGGCGTGACCATGTGGAACGTCAAGTGGTGGCACGGCATCGAACTGAACGCGGTGCGCCGCGGCACCGTTCGCGACTGCGCGCTGAAGGGCTGGATCGCCGATCCAGGCCAGGGGCTGTGGCACGGCGAGGCCGTCCAGCTGGACCTTCCCGCTGAGGGCAACACCTGGGGCGGCTCCGACGACCTGACCCCGTGCCGCGACATCCTGCTGTCCGGCAACGTCTGCGACGCCTCCGGCTCCCAGGCTGGATGGGGCCAGTTCACCGGGTCGCACACCACCGACCCGGACCGCCCGCACTCCGGCATACGCATCGAGAACAACACCGTCCGCAACACCCGCTGGGACGGCATCGCCACGGTGAACGCCACCGGCGTGCGCATCGCGGGCAACAGGGTCGACGGCTGCGAGGGCGGCATCTACGTCAAATCGGTCGCCGGCGGGCCTCTGCGCGCCGTGGAGATCACCGGCAACCAGGTGACGAGCTGCGGTGTCCGGGACTGGCTGGCCGTACGGGCCGACGCCACCGGCCCGATCACCGACGTCGCGGTGACCGGCAACGTCGTCCCGTGTTCGAGGGTGCGCTACTACGGCTCGGTCACCCCCAGAACGGGCACGACCCTGGACTGCCCGCCCGCCTAGTTTGGGCTGCGCCGGCCGTCAGGCGTGGAGAACGGCGGCCGGCCTGCTGGTCAGGCCCCTGACCGCGAGCTCCACGAGCTGGCGCAGGCGCTTGCGCAGGACGGCCGGCTCCGCCTTCTCCCGCACTATCCCCGACAGCGCGTCCACCAGGACGGCGGCGGCGTCCGCAGCGGACAGGGCCGCGTCGAGCAGGTCGAGTTCCTCGGCCGCGTCGCCGAGTGTGGCCTCGACGACCGACAGGTAGGCCGACTCGAACGAGGCCATCACGTCCTCGACGACCACTTCGGCCTCGGCGAACAGCTCCGCCCGATACTCCGCCTCGACCGCGCCGGCGAAAAACTCGACCTTGATGACCAGGACGTCGTAGAGGCGGTCGGCGACGGGCCGGCCGGAGCGCCGTGCGGCCTCGGCCGCGGCGACGATGTCGTCGGCGAACCGGCGCGCGACCGCCCTGAAGACGTCTTCCTTACCTTTGAAGTGCAAATAGACGGCCGGACGTGACATACGTGCCGCCCGCGCGATCAGGTCCATGGAGGTGCGGCGGTAGCCGTACCTGCCGAACACGTCGAGCGCGGCGGCCACGATGTGGTCGCGCTTGGCCTCGGCGGCATCCGTCATGCTGACACGATATACGCGTTCCGTCAGCTCGCCATCGTGCTGCCGCGTTCCGCTCCGCGCCGATCACGGCGCGCCGCCGCCCGCGCGGACGCCCCGCAGCCCGAACGCCCGGGTCACCAGCTGCTCGCGCAGCCCCGCCGGGGCGTGCGCCAGCATGCCGTAGACGCGGACGTCCGCGCTGACCGGGTAGCGGCGCTTGGGATCACGCGCCTCGACGGCCGTCACGATCGTGGCGGCGACGGCCTCGGCCGGGCCGGTCTTCTGGTTGGCGATCGCCTTGCCGAAACGTTCGAGATGGTCGTCGTACAGCGCGACCCTGTGCGGGTCGGCCGCCGCCAGCGCTTTGCGCGCAGCGGCGTCGGCCTTGTCGAAGATGGCGGTGGCGGTGGCCCCCGGCTCCACGGCGATCACCGGGATGCGCCAGGCGGCCAGTTCGACGCGGAGGGCGTCCGACAGTGCTCTGAGCGCGGCCTTGCTGGCCGAGATCGGCGCCATGAACGGCAGGGCCACGTGCGCGGTGGGGGCGCTCACGTTGACGACACGGCCCCGGCCTGCCCGCAGCAGGGGCAGGAACGCCTGGGTGACGAACGCCGGGCCGAGGGTGTTCACCGCGAACTGCCTGCGCAGGTCATCGGGCGGAACCAGCTCCAGCGGGCCCTGGACGATGATCCCGGCGTTGTTGACCACGGCGTGGAGCCCGTGGCCCCGCACCTCGTCGTGCACCCGCTCGGCCGCGGACGCGACGGCGCCGGGGTCGGTGACGTCCATGGTCACCACGCGCACCCCGGCCGTCCGCCCCAGGCTCGCGTCCTCGCCGCGCACGGCGGCGTAGACCGTGTAGCCGCGCGCGACGAGTGCATCCACGGCCGCCCTGCCGATTCCGCCCGCGGCGCCAGTGACCAGAACCGCCCTGTTCTCCATGGCCATGCTCCTGCTCCTCACGTGTACTTAAGTACATGTACTTAGGGACATGTGTGATGATGCACATGGTCTAGAGGACATGTCAAGATGGGGGTCGTCGATCCGGAGGAGGGCCAATGTCGTTGCGCTACGGGCTGCTCGGCCTGCTCGCGGAAGGTCCTGCCAGCGGATACGACCTGGCGCGGCGGTTCCAGGAGGTGCTCGGCTCCGTCTGGCCCGCGCAACACCCGAAGATCTACGCCGAGCTGAACCGGCTGGCCCAGGAGGGCCTGATCGAGGTCGAGAGCGAGGGCCCACGCGGGCGCAAGGCGTACCGCATGACAGAGGCAGGGCTCGCGGCCGTCCGCGCCTGGCTGCGTGACACCGAAGTGGACCACACGCTGCGCATGCAGTCGTTGCTGCGCTCGTTCTTCTTCTGGCTCATGGAGCCCGACGACCTGCGCCGCCACCTCGACGAGGAAGCCCGCTTCTTCGCCGAGGCGGCGGCGCGTTACGAGGAGTACGCGAAGGCCAAGGACCGCGGCGAGTTCGGCGACAGTCCCCAGGCTCGGTCCATGCGCATCGCCATCGAGGCCGGCGTACGCCTCCATCGAACCCTCGCCGAGTGGGCCGAGTGGGCCAAGACCGTCCCGCTGAGCCCGCCCACCACGACCGATTCCTGACGAGAAGGCCCAGGCGCCGTCCCTGGTCGGACGGTCACTCGGCAGTCGGGGGCTTCTTGCCGAAGGCGCCGACGCGCGCGTGGAAGACGGCCATGACCAGGACGCCGACCGCTCCCGCGACGGCGGCGGGCAGAGGGTGCGCGCCCACGCCGGCGGTCGCGGTCAGCGCGGCCGCGAACAGGTACATCCCCCAGCCCGCGACCACGTTGACCAGCGGCCCGTAGCCAAACGGCGTAGGGAAGCCCTCTTTGGTGATCCCCTTCACGAAGTGCGGCGTCGCGTTCGCCGCGAAGACGCCGGCGAAGAAGCTCAGAAGGACCGTCAGCCACATGTCTGCTCCCAGTTCAGCGGATAAGCGATTATGACAACTTAGACGATAAATGTCAGTATGACATCGGCTTGGCTGGGGGGCGACGCTCTCGGCGTCCGATTGCCATTAACCTACAAACATGGTAGGAAATACCTGTGTTTGCGGCATCGTGGTTGGTCCGGCGTCGGCACGTCGACCTGTGCCGTCTGAACGGCTCGGCCTGTCGCTCCTGAACCTCGACCTCCCGGCCGGCGCGGTCACCTTCGCCGGCCGTCCTTCCGTTGCCGTGCCGTGCCCGCGATCGAGCGGCGCGGCCCCGCGCCCTCCTCCCGGAGCGACCACTGTGACGTCATCCCCCTCCAGATCCGTCTCCGCCCCCCGCCTCCTGGCGCCGGACGAGGTGCCCGAGTCCGCCGGTCCGCCGCCTGTCGGAGGAACGCCTGCCGCCTCGACGCCGGCCCGGCGGGGGCGCAGGGCCCGCCGGATCGGCGTGCGGGTGCTGTCGCTGCTCGCCCTGCTCGCGCTGTGGCAACTGGCGGCGGCAGCGGCGGGCAATCCGTCGTTCGTGCCCGCGCCCCGGGCCGTGTGGGACCAGCTCGTCCTGCTGTCCACCACCCACGACGGCATCCGCGGCTACGGCGGCCACCTGCTCGTCGAGCACCTGGGAATCAGCCTGCGCCGCATCCTCATCGGCTCGGCGCTCGGCGTGGCGGCGGGGCTCGTCCTCGGCGTCGTCCTGGGCGCCGTGCCGTGGATCCGCCTCGTGGCCGAGCCGGTCGTGACGTTCGTACGGGCGCTGCCTCCGCTGGCGTACTTCAGCCTGCTCATCATCTGGTTCGGCATCGACGAGACGCCCAAGCTGTGGCTGCTCGCCATCGCCGCGCTCCCGCCGGTCGCCGTGGCCACCGCCGCCGCCGTCCACGGCGCGCCGACCGGGCTGGTGGAGGCGGCCCGGGCACTGGGCGCCTCACGGTGGGACGCGATCAAGGATGTCGTGCTGCCCGCCGCGCTACCGGAGATCTTCACCGGTGTCCGGCTGGCCGTCGGGGTCGCGTACTCCTCGGTCGTCGCGGCGGAGACCGTCAACGGCGTGCCCGGCATCGGGGGGATGGTCCGGGACGCCCAGCGCTACCTGCAGACCGACGTCGTGGTGCTCGGGCTGCTCGCCATCGGCCTGTCCGGACTGCTGATCGACGGCCTGCTGCGCGCCGCGGAGACCCGGCTCATCCCCTGGCGCGGCCGCGTCTGAGCCCCTGCCAAGCCTCGTCAATCCCCCTCCCACTGCAAAAGGAACTCTCCGCCATGTCACGACCACGCCTCACGCGCCTGCTTTCCGTCGCCCTGGCCGCCGCGACGGCCGCCGTCCTGGCCGCGTGCGGCAACGGCACCGCCTCCGGCGGAGGCGGAGACGGCGGTACGGCGGACCGCACCATCCGCGTCGCCTACCAGGCGTTCCCCAGCGGGGACCTCATCGTGAAGAACAAGGGGTGGCTGGAGCAGGCGCTGCCCGGCTACACGATCAAGTGGACCAAGTTCGACTCCGGCGCCAGCATCAACACCGCCTTCGTGGCCAAGAGCGTGGACATCGCGGCCATCGGCTCGAGCCCGGTCGCGCGCGGGCTGTCCGCGCCGCTCAACATCCCCTACCAGGTGGCGTTTGTGCTCGACGTGGCCGGCGACAACGAGGCCCTGGTCGCCCGCGACGGCACCGGCATCTCCTCCGTGGCGGATCTGCGCGGCAAGAAGGTGGCGACGCCGTTCGCCTCGACGTCCCACTACAGCCTGCTCGCCGCCCTGGACGAGGCGGGAGTGCCGGAGTCCGCGGTGAACCTCGTCGACCTGGAGCCGCAGGACATCCTGGCGTCCTGGACCCGCGGCGACATCGACGCCGCGTACGTCTGGCTGCCCACGCTCGACGAGATCAAGAAGACCGGCAAGACGCTCATCAGCAGCCGTGAGCTGGCGACCGCGGGCAAGCCCACCCTCGACCTGGGCGTGGTGTCCACCGCGTTCGTCCAGGCGCACCCCGACGCGGTCGACGCCTGGCGCAAGACCGAGGCCAGGGCGCTCGACCTGATCGCGGACGATCCCGACGCCGCGGCCCAGGCCGTGGGAGCGGAGCTCAATATCGGCAAGGACGAGGCCAAGGCGCAGCTCAGCCAGGGCGTCTTCCTCAAACCGGCCGATCTGGCCTCGCCCGAGTGGCTCGGCACGCCGGACAAGGCCGGCGGCCTGGCGCAGAACCTGGTGAGCGCGGCGCAGTTCCTCAAGGACCAGCAGAAGATCGACGCGGTGCCCGACCTCGCCACGGTGGAGCGGGCGATCTACACCAAGGGGCTCCCCGGTGTCCTCACGTCCTGACCCGGCCGCCGCCCCGGCCACGGCGGACGTGGACGTCGCCGCCGTCCACCTGCACGAGGTCGAACACGTCTACGGCGGCGCGGGAGGACCGGTCGCCGCCCTGGGGCCGATCTCCTTGACCGTCCCTCCCGGTGCCTTCCTCGTGCTCGTCGGGGCGTCCGGATGCGGCAAGAGCACGCTGCTGCGCCTCGTCGCGGGCTTCGAGAGGCCCACCTCCGGCACCGTGCGGACCGGCGGCGCCGAGCCCGTCCCGGGCAGGGGCGCCGGGATCGTCTTCCAGCAGCCGCGCCTGTTCCCGTGGAAGACCGTGAGCGGCAACGTCGAGCTGGCCCTGCGCTACGCCGGCGTGCCCCGTGCGGAACGTGCCCGCCGGGTGCCCGAGCTGCTGGAACGGGTGGGCCTCCACGACGTGGCGGACCGCAGGATCTGGCAGATCTCGGGAGGGCAGCAGCAGCGCGTTTCGATCGCCAGGGCGCTCGCCGGCGACCACCCGCTGCTGCTGCTCGACGAGCCGTTCGCCGCCCTGGACGCGCTCACCCGCGAGCGCCTGCAGGAGGACCTGCGCCGGGTGAGCGCGCAGACCGGCCGCACGTCGGTGTTCGTCACCCACAGCGTCGAGGAGGCCGTGTTCCTCGGCAGCCGCGTCGTCGTCCTCACCCACCGGCCGGGCCGGATCGCGCTCGACCTGGACGTCGACCTCCCGCGCACCGGAGTGGAACCGGACGAACTGCGCGCCCTTCCCGAGTACGCCGCGCTCCGCGCCGAGGTCGGCCACGCCGTACGCGCCGCCGCCGCGTGAAGCACCGCAGCACCCAACCGTGAGGAGAGTGAGATGACCACACCGACCACCGTGAAGCTGGATCTGCGGCCCCTCGGGCCCCACTTCGGCGCCGAGGTCGAGGGACTGGACCTGGCGACCGCCACCGACGAGGAACTGGCCGCTGTGCGTGCCGCCCTGGTCGACCGGAAGGTGCTGTTCTTCCGCAAGCAGCGCCTGGACGACGACGGGCAGGTGACGCTCGGCCGCCGTCTCGGCGAGCTGACCGCCTCCCACCCGGTCGTCGGGGGCGTCGACGAGGCGCATCCCGAGATCTACGCCCTCGACAGCGCCGACAACGGCTTCGCCGACGTCTGGCACACCGACGTCACGTTCATGCCCCGCCCGCCGCTCGGTTCCATCCTGCGGGCGGTGACCCTCCCTCCCACCGGCGGCGACACGAGCTGGGCCGACAGCCAGCTGGCCTACGACTCCCTGTCCGCCCCCGTGAAGGAGCTGGCCGACCGGCTCACCGCGGTCCACGACGGCAACCGCGAGTTCGGTTACTACCTGGCCCAGCGCCGCGGCGGCAGGGGCAACGTCTGGGACGGCGAGATCGTCACCCGGCTGGAGCCGGTGGAGCACCCCGTGGTCCGCGTCCATCCCGAGACCGGCCGCAAGGGGATCTTCGTCAACCCCGGGTTCACCTCCCACATCGTGGGCGTGTCCGAGGCCGAGAGCCGGGCCGTCCTGGACCTGCTCTACGCCCACCTCACCAAGCCCGAGCACATCGTGCGCCACCGCTGGAGGACCGGCGACGTCGCCATGTGGGACAACCGGAGCACCGCCCACTACGCCAACCGCGACTACGGCGACGCGCACCGCGTGATGCACCGCATCACCCTCCGCGGCGACCGCCCCTTCGGTCCCGGCCGTACGAACGGGTGACCGGGCGGCGGGTCGGGATCGGCCTCCCCAGGGGCCGTCAGGAGCCGTCAGGGGCCGGATGCCGCGCCGACCCAGCGGTGGTAGGCGTCCACGTCGACGTTGCTGCCGCACACGATGGTGACCACGTGCCGGCCGGCGAAGCGGTCGCGGTCTTCGAGGATCGCCGCGATGCCGAGCGCGGCCGACGGTTCGACGACGAGGCCGGCGTGGTGGAGGAGCATCCGCATACCGGCCGTGATCGATGCCTCCCGGACCAGGACGGCGTCGTCGGCGACCAGGAGGAGGTCGTCCAGGACGGCCGGGATGGGGCGCCGGCCCGCGACGCCGTCGGCGATGGTGTCCGTCGAGTCCGTGGTGACGACGCGCCGCCGGCGCCAGGAGTGGGTCATCGCCGGCGCGCCCAGCGGCTGGACGCAGATCACCTCGACGCCGGGTGCCAGGGCCTTCATCACATGACCCACGCCGGTGGCCAGCGCCCCGCCGCCGAGGGCGATCAGGACGGCGTCGAACGACGGCACGCCGTCCACCAGCTCCAGGCCGATCGTCGCCGCGCCCTCGCAGGTCTCGATGTCCAGGCTGTCTTCGACCAGCCGGATGCCGTCGTACCGCGCGACGGCCGCCGCCCGCTCGCGGGCCATGTCGAAGTCACCGTCCACCAGCTCCAACCTGGCGTCCAGCGCCCGGATGCGATCAAGCTTGGCCGCAGGCGCGAGGCGGGACGCCACGACGGTGACGTCGAGTCCCCGGCCGCGACCGGACCAGGCGAGGGCTTGGCCAAGGTTGCCCGCGCTGGCGCACACCACGGCTCGCGAGCCGTTGTCGGCGAGCATGCTCGCGACCACCTCGGTGCCGCGGGCCTTGAAGCTGCGGACCGGGTTCGCCGTTTCGAGCTTGATGCTCACCGTGCACCCGAGGTCGGGCTCCAGCGCCTCGCAGCGATACAGGGGAGTGTCGAGAAAAATCGGGTCGATCACCCGGCGAGCCGCCCGGATCCGGGCAGTGTCGAGACGCGTCTCCTGCACGGTACCGGAGCGTAGCGCGGCCGGGCGCTGTTCCACTCGGGCGGCGGTGTGTCAGGTCGGAGCCCACCACTGGCAGCGCGACGCCGTCCGCCGGGCTCTTCGCGCACCCGGGAGCCCCACCACCTGACGCGGCTGGGCCTCGCGGCGCACATCCCGACTTGCCGCCCGTGCCCCTCAGCCGCACGTCTTCATTCGTCGCCGGCAGAGCCGTTTCTCTCGCAGTCCCACGGCGCGGCGCTGGCGAGCAGCATGTCCAGGGCGGCGGGGTAGGCGCTGTCGTTCATGTCGGCCACCAGCAGGGGCGCGACCGCCGCGATGTTGGGGTGGGTGGCGGGGGACAGGCGGGCGTAGGTCGCCTGCCACATCTCCTCGTCCGCCCTGCGCGCCTGCTCCGGAAGCGCGAGGGACGCCGCGTCCAGGGCGGCGAACGCCAGCGTCATGTCGATGAAGGCGTGGTAGACGCGGACCGCGTCACGGCCGGGGAAACCGGCGCCGCGCAGCAGCCCGAGGATCGCCTCGTCGGCCGCGATCTCATGGGACTTGCCGCTGATGCGGCTGGCGGTCAGCACGGCGGCCTGGGGGTGTTCGAGGTAGGCGGCATGGATGCGCAGGCCCAGCTCGCGAAGGTCGGCGCGCCAGTCGCCGGTGCCGTGCCAGCCGTCCATGGCCCGGCCGATGAGCATGTCGCCGATCGCCAGGGTCAGATCGTCGATGCCGGCGAAGTAGCGGTAGAGCGTGCTGGGGTCGGCCCCCAGTGCGATGCCGAGTCGCCGTACGGACAGTCCGGCGGAACCGTGCTCGCGCAGCATGCGCAGCGCGGTCCGCACGATCAGGTCCTCAGAGAGAACGACTCCGTTCTTCGTCGGGCGGCGCCGCCGGCGCGCCGACTCGGAAACCACCGGCTTGGGCATTGTGCTCTCCTCTCCGGCGGCCACCTTATGCCAACGCCATTGACGTTTCGCGTGGTGGTGACGTTGGATCGTGTGCACCAAAGGTGTCTTTGTCCCGAAAAGGGAGTTTTGTCATGCGTATTCTGCTGGTCGGCGCAGGTGGGGTGGGCAGCGCGATCACCCGGATCGCGGCCCGCCGATCCTTCTTCGAGCACATGGTCGTCGCCGATTACGACCTGTCCCGGGCCGAGGCGGCCGTCGGCGCGCTGGGGGAGGAGGGCGCCCGCTTCAGCGCCCGGCGGGTGGACGCGAGCGACGAGGCCGAGGTGATGGCACTGCTGGCCGAGCACCGCTGCGACGTCCTGCTCAACGCCACCGACCCGCGGTTCGTGATGCCGCTGTTCCGGGCGGCGCTGTCGGCCGGCGTCCACTACCTGGACATGGCGATGTCGCTGTCGCGGCCGCATCCGGAGCGTCCGCACGAGGCGTGCGGGGTCAAGCTGGGGGACGCCCAGTTCGAGATGGCCGCAGAGTGGGAGAAGGCGGGCAGGCTCGCCCTGGTCGGCATCGGGGTGGAGCCGGGGCTGTCGGACGTCTTCGCCCGATACGCCGCCGACGAACTGTTCGACCACATCGAGGAGATCGGCATCCGCGACGGGGCCGACCTCACCGTCGAGGGGTACGACTTCGCGCCCTCGTTCAGCATCTGGACCACCATCGAGGAGTGCCTCAACCCGCCGGTCGTCTACGAGGCCGGCCGGGGCTGGTTCACCACCCCGCCCTTCAGTGAGCCGGAGGTGTTCGACTTCCCCGAGGGCATCGGTCCGGTCGAGTGCGTCAACGTCGAGCACGAGGAGGTCCTGCTCGTGCCCCGCTGGATCGACGCCGAGCGGGTGACCTTCAAGTACGGGCTGGGCGAGCGGTTCATCGACACGCTGCGGACCCTGCATCTGCTGGGGCTGGACCGCGCCGAGCCCGTCCAGGTCGCCGCCGAGGGCGGCGCCGCCGTCAAGGTCTCCCCGCGCGACATGGTCGCGGCGTGCCTGCCCGATCCGGCGACCCTCGGGGAGCGCATGCACGGCAAGACGTGCGCCGGCACCTGGGTCAAGGGCACCAAGGACGGCGGCCCACGTGAGGTCTACCTCTATCACGTGGTCGACAACCAGTGGTCCATGCGGGAGTACGGCTCCCAGGCGGTGGTGTGGCAGACCGCCGTGAACCCGGTCGTGGCCCTCGAACTGATGGCGACCGGCGCCTGGTCCGGCGCCGGTGTCCTGGGCCCGGAAGCCCTGCCGCCCCGGCCGTTCCTCGACCTTCTCACCGCGTACGGCACCCCCTGGGGCCTGCGGGAGCAGTAGGCGACCGACGGTCAGGCCGAGCCCAGTTACGAAACAGGCCACTCCGGCCCAGAACCTCCACGAGAGCGGGCCCGAGGGCTCCCGCGTACGAGGCTGCCGGTGAAACGGACCCACGTGGAATGTCGCAGGCGTTCGGCAGGATGAGGCCGCATGGGCCTCAACATCGTCGTCGGCATGCTCGCCGAGTTGGACGAATCAGAGTTGGACACATCAGAGCCGGACGACCTGGCGGGCGAGCTCTGCGACGACTTCAGGGCGATCGGGCGAGCCCTGGCAGCGGCCGGGTTACCGGCGTGGACGGAGCCGGACGCCGCAGCCGTAGAGGCGGCCTATTTCGACATGTACGGCTACGCCGGCCTGCACACGCTCCGCCGTCTGGCCGCCCATCTCGCCTCGAGCGGAGAGCTGCCTCCTCCGGCCCCGATGGAGGTGGCCGTCGCGGATCCGCTGCTGAAGGACACCTATTCGCGGGGACCCCGCTACGGCGTCGAAATCGACGAGGGAACCCGCGTGATCGGCTCCGAGCACGAGGCGGGCTCCGCGTACGACCACCTGATCCACCACAGCGACTGCGAGGGCTTCTACGTGCCCGTCGACTTCGCGGCCGTGTTCTACGACAAGGAGATAAGCGGGGGATGGGTCGGCTCGTCGCAACGGTTGCTGGAGGAGTGCCGGGGCATCGCCGCACGGCTCGGACTGCCGGAGGACCTCGACCCCTGGGGTGACGAGGTGAGCGCGGCGGTAGAGGCCGACACCGAGGGTGCGGAGGGCTGGCGCCGGTACGGCGTGGAGTCGTTCACCTGCCTGCAGGTGATGGCCGCCGCCCGGCACTCCGTCGCGACGGGCGCGGCGATCGTCTTGTGCTGACGTTCAGCGGCCGAGGTGCCGGTCGAGGAAGTCGCGGACGGTCTCGGCGAGTTCGAGGCGCTGATCGGAAAGGGCGTGGTCGGTGACGAGCACGCGGTGCTCCAGGAGCGGCACCGGATGAGCGGTGTAGGCGGCCACCACGGGATCGTGGTGCTCGGCGGCGGGGGTGACGGTGTCGCGCCCGGCCGTGCCGACGAGCAGGACCGGCCGGTCGGCGAGCTTCGGGGCGAGCGCGGACAGGCTCCACGCCTCGCCCGCCGCGATCATCTCGTCCACGAGCGCCGCGCCGCTGGTCCCCTTCAGGGGAAGCAGGTCGTCGCCGAATCCCTCGACGTACGCCGCCCGCAGCGCCGCGTCCTCCCGGCAGGCGACCGCGACAGAGCCGAAGTCGAACGCCGACACCGACGCGACGGCGCTGACGCCCGAGTCGGCCGCCGCGGTCGTCAGCGCGGCGAAGCCGCCGAAGCTGTGCCCCATCAGCGCCAGCCGGTCCGGATCGAGGCGGTGCGCGGCGGCGAAACCCGGCTCACGTACGGTGGCCGCGACGCGGGCGGCATCCTCCAGCGCGCCGGCCCACGACCAGGAACCGCCGACGCCCCAGGAGCCGCGGTAGTGGAAGACGAGGGCGGCGTACCCCGCGCGGCGCAGGTGCTGGGCCAGGTCGAAGTTGCGCTCGTGCCCCGGGAAGCCGTGCAGCAGCACGACGACCGGATGCGGTCCCGGCCCGGCCGGCAGGTGAAGGACGCCCAGCAGGGTCTCGCCGTCGCTGTCGAACGTCACGGCGGCGTTGGCCGCGGGAATCTCGGGGGTCATCCGTCCTCACAGAGATCGAACCGATCGGTACGATCAGAGACTACCGGATTCGTCCGCAGTGCTCCCGTCACCGGAGGGGCGTCACGCGGCTTCCGCGTTGAGGACGCGCCCCGCGGGCTCGCGGGTGTGGACCCACGCCGGGAGCGCGGTCAACACCGCGATGGTCAGCAGGATGGCGAGCGCGGCGGTGAGCAACCACGATCCCGGGGGTGTGATCGGTGTGGCGAAGAACCAGTACAGGCCGAGCCCGACCGGAATGCCCGCCGCCACTCCGGGCAGCGCGGGCAGGAGCTGCGTGACGCAGTGCGCGGCGACGATCTGGCCGGGGGTGGCGCCGAGGGTACGGGTGATGGTCAGGGCGCGCCGGGCCTGCACGGCGGTGCCCCAGCTGAGCAGCACGGTGTTGAGCGTGGACAGCGCCACCAGCGCGAAGGTGACGGCGAGCAGCACCTGGCCGGTCTGGTCGGTTCGCACTTCGAGGGGGCCGAATCGCCTGACGGCGGGGGTCGCGTCGAGTTCGGCGTGGAAGGTGAGCAGCGCGGTGACCATGACGGTGGTGGCGGCCGTGCCGGCGGCGGCCAGGACGGCGCGGCCGGGCCGGCGGGCGAGCAGCCGGACGCCGAGCAGCAGCGCGGTGGGCAGGTAGGCCGTCACGGCGTTCAGGCGCGGGTGGCGCGTGAGCGTGTGCGCCGGGTCGGCCAGGGTCTGGACGGTGCTGCCCCGGGCGGCGCGTACGGCGGGACCGAGCGCACCGGTCACGGCGACCACGACGGCGAGGAAGACCGCGGCGAAGACGGTGACGGAGTCCGGAGGGCCGGCGGTGTCGAGCAGCCCGGCGCTGGGATCGATCAGGTGGGGCGCGGCCAGCGTCCCCGCGGTCAGTCCGAGCGCGGTGGACAGGAAGGTCAGCAGCAGGTGCGGCGCCAGCAGTACGGCGGTGACGGTGCCCGGGCCGGCGCCGACGGCCTTGAGCAGTGCGGCACGCCGGTTGTCGCGGGCATTGCGCGCGGTGGCGAGCGCGGCGAGGGTGACGAGCGCGGCCGCGGCGAGCAGCCAGCCGCCGACGACCAGGGCGGGCTGCATGTTCCTGATCATGACTGCGTCCGTTTCGAGGACGGTCTGCCAGTTGTGGGTGTTCACCCAGGAGTCGCCCCTGCGGTCGTCGGTGAACACGGTGGCGCTCCACCGGTGGGGATCCGCAGGGTCGGTCAGCTTCAGGTGGATCAGGTGGACACCGGGGGTGTGCCCCGCCGCCGCGTGAGCGTCGGCCGTGGTGAGCCAGATCCTGCCGCCGTAGTCGGACGGCCCGGGCCCCTGGGCCCAGTCGCTCCACGGATACACCGGGGTGGCCGCGCTGATCGCGATCCCGACGACCGGATAGCCGCGCTTGCCAATGGTGACGCGGTCGCCGACGCGCACGCCGAGCGCCTGCGCGAAGCCGCGCTCGACCACGGCGCCGCCGGGACGCACCCAGGTCCCGGAGGTCACCAGCGGCCGGTCCACGGCGGACGGTGCGTTCTCACGTCCCTCGACCGAGGAGTGCGCGGCCCGGCCGTGTGCCCGGATGGTGGTGTCGAACGCGAAGATCGGGTCGGCCTGCGCGGCCACGCCGGGCGTGTCCGCGAGACGTCCGGCCAGGCCGGACGGGTCCGTGTCCGTCGTGATGGCGGTGATGTCGGGGCCGGCGGTGGCCGCGCGGGTCTTCAGGTACGCCGTGGCCAGGGCGTTGCGGGCCGTCAGTCCGAGCGTCAGGGAGGCGATGGCGAGGGCGACGGCGATCAGGAACACGAGGGCCTCGGCGGGGCGGCGGCGCACGTCGTGCCGGATCAGACGCCAGGTCAGCAGCAGATGTCCCATGCTCAGTCCTCCCAGCGCAGCAGCGCGCCGAGCCCTGTGCCTCCGCCGTGGCCGTGCCTCGTGCCGCGGCCGTCGCCGTCCAGGCGGGTGTCGTCCGCCAGGGTCCCGTCGCGCATGGAGACGACGCGGTCCGCGGTGGCGGCGACGCGCTCGTCGTGGGTGACCATGACCAGGGTCTGGCCGGCGGCGCGCAGCTCGTCGAAGAGCCGGAGGATGTCGCGGGTCGCGGCGCTGTCGAGGTTGCCGGTGGGCTCGTCGGCGAGGACGACCAGCGGATCGTTGGCCAGGGCGCGGGCGACGGCGACCCGCTGCCGCTGCCCGCCGGAGAGCTCGGAGGGCAGATGCCGGGCGCGGCCGGCGAGCCCGACCTGCTGGAGCAGCTCCGCGGCACGGCGGCGGGCGGCCCGAGGTGAGGCGCCGGCGAGCAGCGCGGGCAGCTCGACGTTCTGCGCCGCGCTGAGTTCGTGCATCAGGTGGTAAGCCTGGAAGACGAACCCCACGGAGCGGCGCCGCAGTCTGGCCAGCGCCCGTTCGCCGAGGTGGTCGATGCGCCGGCCGCCGAGCCATACCTCGCCCTCGGTGGGCCGGTCGAGCCCGCCGAGGAGCTGGAGCAGCGTGGACTTGCCGCAGCCGCTGGGCCCGGTCACGGCGAGCGTCTGCCCGGCGGGAACGTCGAGGTCGACCCCGTCGACGGCCCACACCAGGCTCTCGTCCTCCCCGTACACGCGCGTCAGGCCGACCGCCCGCAGCGCCGGCCCGGCCACCCCGGCGGGCCGGTGGCCGGCCGGTCCCCAACCCGGGCTTTCGTCCGTGTCACTGTGCAACGACCGGCCCGTGACCCGCGGCACGACTCTCTTCATCCGTTCCCTTTGCCTTCCCCGCGTGGGGCGCGGGCGGACCAGGCCCGCTCGCACGCCTCCAACCAGCGCAGATCGGCCTGCAGCCGGAGCGCGATGCCCTCCAGAAGCAGTCCGGCCTCCGAGTCCGTGTCGTGAGCAAGGGCGGCGTGCTGGGCCTCGGCGAGGCTGCGCATCAGCTCCCGCCGCCGCGCGTCCACGAGCGCGAGCGGATCGGCCAGACCCGACTCCGCGGCGGCCACCAGCTTCAGATGGAACTCCGCCACGTCCGCTCTGGGCCCGGCGCTCTCGGCCATCCATGCGGCCACCCGCTCCTGCCCGGCCGCGGTCAGCGCGTACACCTTGCGCCGCGGGCCGCGCATCGGCGCGTCCTCACGCTCCTGGACGACCAGGCCGGCCTTCTCGAGCCGGGTGAGCGTCACATAGATCTGCCCCGCGTTCAGCGTCTCGCCCAGCGGTCCGAGCGCGGTCACCAACCGCTGGCGCAGGTCGTACCCGTGCGACGGCTCCTTGGACAGCAGCGCCAGCACCACGTCCTGCATGGGCCACCCTCCTCTGCGACCCCTCAATAGATAGCGGTTAGCCAAAACAGCGTCAACCCGTTCCCGGACCTCGTCGGCGGGGGACGGGAACGGCCCCGCCCGCGCCGAGGCGCGGGCGGGACCGGGATGAGGCGCCTACCGCGTCAGGCCCGTCTCCGGACCGGTCACCTGGGCGTAGCCCGCGGGGCGGCTGGTGAAGGCGCCCCTGCCCTGGGTCCGGCCGCGCAGCCGGGTCGCGTACCCGAACAGCTCGGCCAGCGGCACGGTCGCGGTGACCACGACCGTGCCCGCCCGCGTGCCCGCCCGCGCCGCCGAACCGGTGACCCGGCCGCGTCTGGCCGCGAGGTCGCCCAGCACGCCGCCGACGGCGTCGTCGGGCACGGTGACCGTGACCTCGGCCAGCGGTTCCAGCAGGGCCATCACACCGGCACGCAGCGCCTCCCGCAGCGCGAGCCGCCCGGCCGTGCGGAACGCCATCTCCGAGGAGTCCTTCGGGTGGGTCGCACCGTCGGTCAGCGTGACCCGCAGGCCGGTCACCGGATGACCTCCGAGCGGGCCCTCGGCGAGGGCGTCCCGGCAGCCGGCCTCCACCGCCCCGACGTATTCGCGCGGCACCCGGCCGCCGGTGACCGTGGACCGGAACACGAAGCCGGCGTCGTGCTCAAGCGGCTCCACGTCGAGCACGACGTGGGCGAACTGCCCGGCGCCGCCGTCCTGCTTGACGTGCCGGTACAGCAGGCCGGACACCCCGCGGACGACCGTCTCCCGGTAGGCGACCCGGGGCCGTCCGACGGCGACGTCGAGCCCGTGGGTGCGGCGCAGCTTCTCCACCGCGACCTCCAGGTGCAATTCGCCCATCCCCGACAGCACCGTCTGGCCCGTCTCGGGGTCGGTGCGGACCGACAGCGAGGGGTCCTCGTCGGCCATCCGGGCCAGCGCGGTCGCGATCCGGTCGGCGTCGCCGCTCCCGCGCGGCTCGACGGCCACGGAGACCACCGGTGAGGCCGTGACCGGCGGCTCGAGGACCAACGGCGCTCCGGGAGCGCAGAGGGTCGCTCCGGCGCGGGCCGCCTTGACCCCGGCCACCGCGACGATGTCCCCGGCCGTGGCCCGGTCCGTCTCGGTGTGCCGGTCGGCCTGCACCCGGAGGATGCGCCCGATCCGCTCGGTGCGCCGGGCGCCGGCGTCCAGCACGACGTCTCCTCTCCTGATCGTCCCCGAGTACACACGCAGGTAGGTCAGCCGCCCGGTGGGAGCGGCCTGCACCTTGAAGACCAGCGCGGCGAACGGCGCCGCCGGGTCGGCGGGCCGCTCCTGCTCGGGCCCGTCCCACGCGGCGCGTACAGGCGGCACGTCGGACGGTGCGGGCAGGTAGGCGACGACGGCGTCCAGCAGCGGCTCGACACCCCGGTTGCGGTACGCCGACCCGCACAGCACCACCACCGCCTCGCCACGCAGGGTCAGGTCGCGCAGGGCGGCGGTCAGGGTCGGCGTCGAGATCTCCGGCCGGGCGCAGAACTCCTCCAGCGCCGCCGGATGGAGCTCGGCCACCGTCTCCTCCAGCAGGCGGCGGCGTCGGCGGGCCTCGTCCCCGAGGGCTTCCGGCACCGGGCCCTCCGTGACCGTGTCACGGCCGGCGTCCCACACCAGCGACCGCATCCGCAGCAGGTCCACCACGCCGGTGAACCCGTCCTCCCGCCCGATGGGCAACTGGACGACCAGCGGGGTGACCCGCAGCCGCTCGCGGATCGACTCGACCGCCGTGTCGAGGTCGGCCCCGGCGCGGTCCATCTTGTTGACGAACGCGATGCGCGGCACGCCGTAACGGTCGGCCTGCCGCCACACCGACTCGCTCTGCGGCTCCACGCCGGCGACGGCGTCGAACACCGCGACCGCGCCGTCGAGCACCCGCAGCGACCGCTCCACCTCGTCGGAGAAGTCCACGTGCCCCGGGGTGTCGATCAGGTTGATCCGGTGGCCGTCCCACAGGCAGCTCACGGCCGCGGCGAAAATGGTGATCCCGCGGTCGCGCTCCAGAGGGTCGAAATCGGTGACGGTGGTCCCCTCGTGCACCTCGCCGCGCCGGTGGACGGCGCCCGCGAGGTAGAGGATCCGTTCGGTGACGGTGGTCTTGCCCGCGTCGACGTGGGCGAGGATGCCCAGGTTGCGGATGCCGGTCGGCGGGACGAGGTGAGTGCGGTTCAGGTCGGCGCGCATGGCCATGCCCTTCGGGAAGTGTTCCTGCGGTGGCGGGCGCGATTGGCCTGACGAGAAGCACCGGCCGGATTCAGGCCGGGCGGCGACCCCCCGGGCGACGCGATGGCAGGACCGCCGGGGAGACCGGCGGACGATCTGCGGAGCGGGCCACGTGGAATCGGCGCGCGAACCTACGTGCGGCACAGAGTGACCCAGAGCGGCACAGGGCAGCACAGGGCAGCACAGAGCGGCACAGAGCGGCACAGGGCAGCACAGAGCGGCCGCACGGCCAGGGGTGCGAAGTTCGTCAGGAACGTCCGGTGCCGGCCGCGCGGCGGGCACCGGGAAGCGACGTAGACACCAGGATCACCTCGTACCGTGACCGGAGGACGACGACCGCGATGCGCTGGCGCACGGTCAACTCCCCTCTCGTGGTCATGGCGCGCGCCGCGCCGTGGCGGCGCGCGTGATCAGTGGCGAGTGTACGGAAACCGCCCCGAGCCGGAAAACGGTTTTCCGCGCCGGCGCCCTTGCCCTCGCCTGACGCGGTCAGGCGAGCAGGGCGGGCGCGTGGTACGTCAGATGACGGTGGTGTCGCGGCTTTTGGTCGGACCGAACGATCCGACGGGCGGCCGCGAGGCCGTCATAGTGCGGCCGCCATGGCGCGCAGCCGGGCGTGCGTCCCGCCCATGGGGGCGGCGCCCTTCAGCACGGCCTTGGGCAGCTTGGCGGTCATCGTGTAGACCGTGTCCACGACATTGGCGACCGGGGTGAGCGCCGCCTGCGAGACGAGCTGGTAGGCGTCGAGCGTGGACAGCCCGGTCTCGGCGGCCAGCCACTTCGTGAGCTCGGCGTGGGCGATGCGGAACGCGTCCTCCAGTGGTTTCGCGGAGCCGGTGGCGATGATGAAGTCGTCGCTCTCCAGCCGGGGCCAGGGACAGGGCATCCCCTTGATCAGGTCGACGATCACGACCGTGTCCATGGCCGTCTCGACCGCGACCCCGCAGGTCTCGCCCTCGCCCTGGCGCGCGTGGCCGTCGCCGAAGGAGAACAGCGCGCCCTCGACGTTGACGCCGAGGTAGCAGGTGGTCCCGGCGCGCATCTCCGGGGTGTCCATGTTCCCGCCCCAGTCGCCCGGCGCGAGCGAGTTGCGCACCTCGCCCAGGGCCGGCGCCACGCCGACCGTGCCGTGCATGGGGTCGAGCGGCAGGTCCACCTCGTACGGCGACTCCAGCGCGCTGTAGCGGACGAGGCGGGCCTCCCGGTCGATCTCGTAGATCCAGGTGCGCTCCGGCAGTGCCTCGTGCAGCAGCGCGGTGGTGCCGGTGCCGGTGAGCGCGCCGAAGAAGGGCACGGTCGTGCTGACGCCGCGCGCCTCCCTCGGCTCGATGGACACGAAGTGGACGGCGAGGGTGTCCCCGGGCTCGGCCCCTTCGACGTAGAAGGGGCCGGTCTGGGGGTTGATGAACCGCGGGTCGCAGACCTCCGAGACCCGGTCGCTCGCCGACCTGACCCGGCCGGCGAAGCAGTCGCGGGTCCAGGTGGACAAGGCCGTGCCCGGTTTGATCGACATCACGGGCGCGGCGCCGCCGAAGGTGTAGGTCAGGCCCGCCGGGTCCGCGTCGGGATCGAGGTCGTACGACACCACCATGATGTGCTCCTTCAGTCGCGCTCGACCGTGTCCTCGAGGACGATCCGGCCGATGATCTCGTACTTCACCGGGTTGCGGACCTTGAGATAGAGGGCGAAACCGCCGCCGATCATCGCGACGGCGAGCACGATGTAGGGGATCAGTTTGAAGAACAGGGTCTTGGACGCGTCGCCCGCCGCCGCCTCCTGGTTCTGGAAGAGCAGGAAGACGACGTACAGCATGGCGAGGCCGCCGACCAGCGGGGCGAGCAGCGTGCGCCAGAAGCTCTTCGTCTCCGGGTGCTTCTTCCTGAAGTGGAAGTAGCCGATGACGGAGAACGAGCACATCGACTGCACGATGAGGATCGCCAGCGTGCCGAGCACGGCGAGCAGCGTGTAGATGTGGATGTAGGGGTCCATCCCGGCGAAGAAGAACGCCAGCACGATCACGACCGAGATGCCGGTCTGCACGAAGCCGGCGATGTGCGGCGAGCCGTGCCTGGGGTGGGTGGCGCCGATGGTCTTCGCGGTGCCGGGGAACAGGTTCTCGCGGCCGAGGGCGTAGAGGTAGCGCGAGGCGCAGTTGTGGAACGCCATCGAGCAGGCGAACGACCCGGTCAGGATCAGGATCTTGAACAGGTCGACGGCCCAGGTGCCGATCATCTCCTGCGTGGGGTTGAAGAAGATGCCGGCGAACTCCTTGGCGGCGATCTCCGGCGCCTTTACGCCGTTGGCCGCGACCACCATCCACGACACGAACGTGTAGAACAGGCCGATGCCGACGACGGAGACGAGCGTGGCCCGGGGGACGATGCGCTTGGGGTCGCGCGACTCCTCGCCGTACATGGCGGTGGACTCGAAGCCCACCCACGACCAGAAGCACATGAACAGGCCGAGGCCGACCGCGCCGGCGGCCAGGCCGTTGGTCGTGAACGCGTTGATCGGGTTGATCGAGGAGGCCATCAGCCCGTCGGGGCCGCCGCCGTGGAACAAGGTCACGACCGCGGTCAGGCCGAGCATGAAGATCTCGGTGACCAGGAAGAGGCCGAGGACCTTGGCGGTCAGGTTGATGTCGAAGTAGGTGAGGATCGCGTTGAGCGCCAGGCCGAGGAAGGCGAACCACAGCCAGTGGATCTCGACCCCGCCCATCGTCTTGAAGGTGTCGCTCGCCTGGTAGGCGAAGAACCCGATGATCGAGGCCTCGAACACGACGTACGCCATCGTCGCGAGCATCCCCGCGACCATTCCGGCGACCTGGCCGAGGCCGTGGGAGATGTAGCCGTAGAAGGCCCCGGCCGCGGTGATGTGCTTGGCCATCGCGGTGTAGCCGACCGAGAAGACGGTCAGCACGATCGTCGCGAACAGGTAGCCCGCCGGCGCTCCCAGGCCGTTGCCGAAGCCGAGCGCGATGGGCACGTTGCCCGTCATGGCGGTGATGGGGGCGGCGGTGGCGACCGCCATGAAGATGACGCCGACCAGTCCGACGGCGTCCTTGCGCAACCGGCTGACGCCCTGGGTCTCGGCGGATGTCGTCACCGCCTGTGTCTCAAAGGTGCTCAAAGCAGTGCCTCCGGGAGACCATGGTGGGGGTGGGGGAGATGTGCGACATGTCACACAAGGTGCGCAAATCGTGCCACTCCATGGTTTGCCCAGGCAAGACCCTTGGTGTTTCGTAGTCCTCACAACGAGAACCGTTGACGTTTAAGGTGTGACCGGTGTCTTATTTGGTCCTACCGATTCACAGACCGATGGGACCGGGATGCTGGACTACGGGCTGTTCACCTATGCGGACAAGGACGAGGTTCTCGAGAAGTCCTCGGCGTACTGGAACCCGGGGAAGACCCAGTTCTGGATCGACTCCGGTGTTCCGCTGGTCATCGACCGCAGAGAGGGCTACTTCCTCTACGACGTCTCCGGTAAGCGCCTGATCGACGTCCACCTCAACGGGGGCACCTACAACCTGGGGCACCGCAACCCGGAGGTCGTGGCCGCGCTGAAGCAGGCGATGGACCACTTCGACATCGGTAACCACCACTTCCCCTCGCTCGCCCGCACCGCGCTGGCCGAGGCGCTGATCACGACCGGGCCCGAGGGGCTGAGCAAGGTCATCTACGCCAGTGGCGGCGGCGAGGCCATCGACATCGCGCTCAAGACGGCCAGGCACGCCACCGGCAAACGCAAGATCGTCTCCATCGTGAAGGCGTACCACGGCCACACCGGCCTCGCGGTCGGCACCGGCGACGAGCGCTTCTCCCGGCTGTTCCTGTCGGAGCGGCCGGAGGAGTTCGTCCACGTGCCGTTCAACGACCTGGCCGGCATGGAGGAGGCCCTGAGGGGCAGGGACGTGGCCGCCGTGATCATGGAGACGATCCCCGCGACGTACGGCTTCCCGCTGCCCGATCCCGGCTACCTGGAGAGCGTCAAGCGGCTCTGCGAGACGTATGACGCGCTCTACATCGCCGACGAGGTGCAGACCGGCCTGATGCGGACCGGCGAGCTGTGGGGCATCACCAAGCACGGCATCAGGCCCGACATCCTCGTCACCGGCAAGGGCATCTCCGGCGGCCTCTACCCGATCGCGGCGGTCCTGGTCAGCGAGCGCTGCGCCGGCTGGCTGACCGAGGACGGCTTCGCCCACATGGCGACGTTCGGCGGCGGCGAGCTCGGCTGCTTCGCCGCCATGAAGACGCTGGAGATCTGCAACCGGCCCGAGACCCGCTCGATCGTCCACCACGCGTCCGACGTCATCGGCCGCGGACTGGAGCGGATCAGGGACGACAACCCGGGCTGGTTCACCGGCATCAGGCAGAACGGCCTGATCTTCGGCCTGGAGTTCGACCACCCCGAGGGCGCCAAGTTCGTCATGCGGCAGCTCTACGACAACGGCGTGTGGGCCATCTTCTCCACCCTCGACCCCCGGGTCCTGCAGTACAAGCCGGGCATCCTCATCGATCCCGTGCTCACCGAGGAGTTGCTCGACCGTACGGCCGTCGCGATCGCACGGGCCGCGAAGGAGGCTGGAAAGTGACGTCCGGGATGCTGGAGCGGGCACGCTGGGCCGCCCGGGCCTTCGCCCGGTACGACAAGGCGAGCGTGGACCGCATCGTCGCCGCGGTGGCCGGGGCCGGCGCCGCCAACGCGACCCGGTACGCCGAGTGGGCCGTGCGCGAGACGGGCTTCGGCGTGGCCGAGCACAAGGCGCTCAAGAACGTGGCCTGCTCCACCGGCCTGGTCGAGGAGTACGCCGGCCACGACTACGTGTCCCCGCGCACGGACGCGGCTCAGAAGATCGTCTCGATCCCGCGGCCGGCCGGGGTGGTGTTCGCGCTGACCCCCTCGACGAACCCGGTCGCCACCGTCTACTTCAAGATCCTGCTGGCGCTGATGACCAGGAACGCGATCGTCATCAGCCCTCACCCGATGGCGAAGGAGTGCTGCGCCGACGCCGCGCGGACGCTCGCCGCCGCGGCGGCCGAGGCGGGCGCGCCGGACGGCGTGATCCAGGTCGTCGAGGAGCCGGCGCTGCCGCTGATCGAGTCGATGATGGCCGACCCCAGGGTCGACGTGATCGTCGCCACCGGCGGCACTCCGGTCGTCCGGGCCGCCTACCGCTCGGGCAACCCGGCGCTCGGCGTCGGCCCCGGCAACGTCCCCGTGTTCGTGGACCGCACCGCCGACCTGGAGCCGGCCGCGCGGCTGATCGTGGACAGCAAGGCGTTCGACAACTCGATCCTGTGCACCAACGAGTCGGTGCTCATCGTGGAGGACGCGGTCGCCGACCGCCTCGTCCCGCTGATGCGCGGCGCCCACCTGCTGTCGCCCGCCGACCGTGACCGGGTGCGCGAGGCGGTCTTCCCCGGCGGCCGGTTCGACACCCGGTTCGTCGGCAAGGACGCGACCTGGATCGCCCAGCAGGCCGGCGCGCGGGTGCCGTCCGGCACCCGCGTGCTGCTCGCGCCGATCGACCGGCCCATGCCGGAGGAGCCGCTGGCGCACGAGAAGCTCTGCCCGGTGCTCGCCCTGCTGCGCGTGCCGTCGACGCGAGCCGGGATCGACGCGGCCAGGGCCGTGCTGCGCATCAGCGGCGCCGGCCACTCGGCCGCGATCCACAGCACCGACTCCCGCACGATCATGGAGTACGGCGCGGCCGTGCCGGTGCTGCGTGTCTCGGTCAACTCCGGCAACAGCCTGGGCGGCTCCGGCGTCCACACGAACCTGCCGATCTCCATGACGATCGGCACCGGCTACGTCGGCGGCTCGTCGGCGGGGGAGAACCTCCAGCCGGGCAACCTGGTGAACTGGACGAAGCTCGCCTACCACGTGGACGCGCCGTTCGGCGACTTCGCCGGGCTCGATCCGTGGTCGCCGCCAGACGGCCCGGTGCCGCGCTACCCCGAGCCGTCCAACGCGCGTACGGCTCCCGCCTCCCCGGCGGCCCCGGCGCCACAGGGCGACGTGCTGCGCGAGGAGATCAGGCGGCTCATCCTCGAAGAGCTCGCGTCGCTGGTGAGGTCGTGACATGGCCGAGCTGCGCTCCTTCATCTTCATCGACCAGCTGCAGCCGCAGACCATGTGCTACCTCGGCACCTGGATGCGCGGCGCGCTGCCGCGGCTGAACCAGGCCGCGCAGATCATCGAGATCGCCCCCGGGCTCGACATCGAGCCGCTGACCGACGTGGCGCTCAAGCACGCCGACGTGAAGGCCGGCGTGCTGGTGGTCGAGCGGCAGTTCGGCTACCTGGAGTTCCACGGGCAGATCGGGGAGGTGCGGGCGGCGGCCGACGCCGTGCTCGGCGCGCTCGGCGCGAGCGCCGCCGACGCCGTGGCGCCCCGCATCCTGGCCTCCGAGATCGTCTCCAGCCTGGACGGGCAGCACGCCTTCCTCATCAACCGCAACCGCGTCGGGTCGCTGGCCCTGCCGGGCGAGTCGCTGTTCGTCCTGGAATGCCAGCCCGCGTCGTACGCGATCCTCGCGGTGAACGAGGCGGAGAAGGCCGCGGAGATCAAGGTCGTCGACTACCGCATGATGGGCGCGACCGGCCGGGTGTACCTGTCCGGCCGCGAGTCCGACGTCCGCCAGGCCGCCGACGCCGCCCGCCGGGTGCTGGGCGACAGGGCGGGAGTCGTGCGATGACCGCGCTCCCGGCCGACGAGCTGCGGCTGCTGGTCCGCGAGGTCCTGCGCGACCTCCTTCCCGCGATCTCCGCCGCGACCGCGCCGACCGCGCCGGCCGGGAGCGCGCCGGCCGGACATGTGCCCGGTGCATCCGCCGAGACCCTCGGCCGGACGCCCGCGGCCGAACCTGTCGTGATCGGCGGCGACGACGACCTCAACGCGTTCGCGCTGCGGGTCCTCGACCTCGCGGCGGACCCGGCCCGCGCCGCCGCCCTGCGGTCGGGACGGCTGCGGTTCCGCCTGGCCGCCCCCGCACCCGAACCCGCCCCCGTGCCTGCCGCACAGCCCGCCCAGGAGGCCGTACGGCAGGAGGTCGTGCGGCACGAGAAGGGGGCCGTCACCGAGCGGCACGTGGCGGCGGCCGCCGCTGCGGGCGCCCGGCTGGTCCTCGGGCGCCGCGCGGTGCTCACGCCGCTCGCCAGGGAGCGGGCCCGCGCCTGCGGGCTCGCCGTGGAGAGGGAGGACTGATGCTGCGCGGCACCGTCACGTCGAGCGTGTGGTCCACCAAGCGGGTCGAGGGCATCCCGGCCGGCGCGTTCCTCGAAGTCGAACTCGACGGGGGAGCCCGGCTGATCGCCTTCGACGTGCTCGGGAGCGGCATCGGCGAGCGGGTCCTGATCGTGCAGGGCTCGGTGGCCGCCTCCTGGTTCCCCGCTGAGAAGTCCCCGCCGATCGACGCACTGATCATCGGCTCCATCGACGAAACCGTCTAACCGAAGGAGAGGCACATGGCCAACAACGCGATCGGCCTGATCGAGACCAAGGGCTACGTGGCTGCGCTCGCCGCCGCCGACGCCATGGTCAAGGCGGCCAACGTCACGATCGTCGGACGCGAGCAGGTCGGGTCGGGACTGGTGGCCGTCACGGTCATCGGCGACGTCGGCGCGGTCAAGGCCGCCACCGAGGCCGGGGCGGAGACCGCCTCGAACGTCGGCGAGCTGGTCTCCGTGCACGTGATCCCGCGCCCGCACGCCGACCTCGCCCGCGCGTTCGACCTCTCGACCGGTGAGTAGCGCCGCCCCTGCCCCCCGTTCCCGCGCGCGTGCCGCCGCCAAGGCGGCTCCCGCGGAGCGGCGTACGGCCGAGCTGCGGGTCTACCTGCTGGTGGAGAACCTGCGGCGGCAGTTCACCGCGGCCATGGCCGCGCCCACCCGGGCCCGGGGCTACCCGCCGTACGAGGGGCAGCACGCGCTGATCGTGGAGGTCGCCCCCGGCCTCGCGATCGAGCGGGTCATCGATCTCGCCCTGCGCGCCGTGCCGTCCGTCGAGCCGGGCATCCTGTTCGTCGAGCGCCAGTTCGGCGTGCTGGAGGTGCACGGCTCCTCACTGGAGCACGTACGGCGGGCCGGGCAGGCGATCCTCGACGGCATCGGCGCCTCGGCGGGCGACCAGTTGCGGCCCCGGATCCTCTACACCGACGTCATCGAGGACATCACGGACCAGCACGCGGTGCTCATCAACCGCAACCGGCAGGCCTCGATGGTCCTGCCGGGGGAGACGCTGCTGGTCTGCGAGATGACCCCGGCGCTGTTCGCGACCGTGGCGGCCAACGAGGCCGAGGCGGCGGCGCCGGACATCACGCTCGTGGACGTGCAGATGATCGGGTCCGCCGGGCGGCTCTACATCAGCGGCCGCTCCTCCTCGGTTCGTACGGCCAGGGACGCCATCGTCCGCGTGCTCGAGTCCGTCGAGGGCCGCGACCACTAGGAATCCGGGGGCGCGGGGGAAGATCTGACGGACACTTCCACAGGACCCTTTAGGAGAACGCATGCAGGTCCACGACCTGTCCGGCGGCGACGACGTCCTCGCCCGCATCGAGGGGGTCGCCCGCCGCGCCCTTCGGCACTACGACGTTTCCCCCGACGCCTCCGTGACGCTGCTCAACGTCTCGGAGAACGCGACCTTCACGGTCGGCGACGGCGGGCGCCGGGTGATCCTGCGGGTCCACCGGCTCGGCTACCACTCGCTGGAGGCCATCGCCAGCGAGCTCGCCTGGCTCGACGCGCTGCGCGACGAGGCCGGGATCGTCACGCCGCGCGTGCTGCCCGCCCGTGACGGGTCGCGCGTCGTCACCATGCGGGAACCGGGCTCCGAGCCCCGTCACTGTGTGATGTTCGAGTTCCTTCCCGGTGCGGAGCCGGCCGAGGACCGGCTGGTGGAGGAGTTCGAACGGCTGGGCGCGCTGACCGCTCGCATGCACCGCCACGCCCGCGCCTGGGCGAGGCCGGCGTCCTTCACCCGCTTCCACTGGGACCTGGACGCCGCCTTCGGCCCGCGGGCGCGGTGGGGCAGGTGGCAGGACGGCGTCGGCGTGGACAGGGAGGCGCACGCCGTGCTCGCCCGGCTTGAGGCCGAGCTGCGCCGCAGGCTGGAGCGGTTCGGCAAGGGCCCCGACCGGTACGGGCTCATCCACGCCGACCTGCGCCTGGCCAACCTCCTCGTGGACGGCCAGGCGGGGACGAGCGTCATCGACTTCGACGACTGCGGCCTCGGCTGGTACCTCTACGACCTCGGCGCCGCCGTCAGCTTCATCGAGCACCGGCCCGAGGTGCCGCACATGGCGGAGTCGTGGGTGCGCGGCTACCGGTCCGTGCTCGACCTCCCGAAGGAGGACGAGGCCGAGATCTGGACGTTCATCATGTTCCGCCGCCTCCTCCTCGTCGCGTGGATCGGCTCCCATTCGGCCGCCGACATCGCCGGGGAACTCGGCGCCGGCTACACCCAGGGCAGCTGCGAGCTGGCCGAGCGCTATCTCAGCGGATCACTCTAAGGAGTCCATGTGTTCACCCCAGTGGCCGGGCGGTCGGTCGTCGTGACCGGCGGCAGCAAGGGCATCGGCAAGGGCATCGCGCGGGTCTTCGCCCGCGCCGGCGCGAACGTCCTCGTCGCGGGCCGCGACGAGGAGGCGCTGAAGGCCGCCGCCGCCGAGATCGGCGCGTCGTACGTGGTCGCGGACGTGTCCAGGGCCGCGGACTGCGAGCGCATCGCCGAGACGGCGGCCGAGCGGCACGGCGGCGTCGACGTGCTGTGCGCCAACGCCGGGATCTTCCCCGACAAGAAGCTCGCCGAGATGACCGAGGCCGACATCGACGAGGTCGTCGGCGTCAACCTCAAGGGCACCATGCTCTGCGTCCGCGCGTCCCTGCCCGCGCTTGAGGCGTCCGGCCACGGGCGGGTCATCCTCACCTCCTCCATCACCGGTCCTTTCACCGGCCTGCCGGGCTGGTCGCACTACGGCGCCAGCAAGGCGGGGCAGCTCGGGTTCATGCGCACGGCCGCGATCGAGCTGGCGCCGAAGGGCATCACGGTCAACGCCGTCCTGCCGGGCAACATCCTGACGGAGGGACTGGCCGACCTGGGGGACGACTACCTGCGCGGGATGGAGGCCGCGATCCCGATGCGGCGTCTCGGCTCGGTCGAGGACATCGGCAACGCCTGCCTGTTCCTCGCCACCGACGAGGCGGCGTTCATCACCGGGCACTCGCTGGTCGTCGACGGCGGCCAGGTCCTGCCCGAATCGCAGGATGCGATGAGCGGATTGTAATTCGTTCTTAACCGCAGGGACCCGGCATCAGCCCTGGATAAGCGCATTCCCCACGATCCTCAGATATTAGATAGCTCTAAGCTGCATACTGTCTGTCGTGGCTGCAACCCTGCGGTCGAACAGCAACGTCATTTTCCGGTGCGCATTCCGTGTCGTGTGGTGCCCGAAGTACCGGCGGCGCATACTGGGCGGCCGGATCGAAGAACGCTTGAAGGAACTCATCCGCGAGGTGGTGGACGAGAAAGGGGCATGGCTGGTGCGAATGGAGGTCATGCCCGACCACGTTCATCTGCTGGTCGAGGTCGATCCGCAATACGGCGTTCACCGGCTGGTCAAGGCCATCAAGGGTCGCTCGTCCCGCGTGCTGCGTGAGGAATTTCCCCACCTGAAGTCCCAGCTCCCGACGTTGTGGACGAACTCCTACTTCGTGGCCACGGTTGGCGGCGCACCCCCGGCCATGGTGAAGCGGTACGTCGAGCAGCAGAAGGGCCGTTGAATGCTGACCGGCCGCCGCTACCTGCTGGCGTTCACCCCAGAGCAGGAGACCCTCGCCGAACTCATCGGCGACGCCTGCCGTGCGGTGTGGAACACCGCGTTGGAGCAGCGCCGGGCCTACCGGCAGCGTGGGGCGTTCACCGGCTATGTGGAGCAGGCCAGGCAACTGGCCGAAGCAAAGAAAGACTTCCCATGGCTGGCCGAAGCCCCATCGCACACGCTTCAGCAGACGCTGCGCGACCTGGAGAAGGCATGCAAGACGCACGGCACGTTCAAGGTCCGCTGGCGTTCCAAACGCAAGAGCCCGCCGTCGTTCCGGTTCCCCGACCCTAGACACCTGGCTGTCGAGCGCGTGTCACACCGGTGGGGCCGGGTGAGATTACCCAAACTTGGCTGGGTCCGTTTCCGGTGGACGCGTCCGCTCGGCGGTCGGGTCCGCAACGCCACAGTGCGGAAGGACGGCAGACGCTGGTACATCGCGTTCTGCGTGGAAGACGGGCTGGTGGAGCTCGCGCCGAACGGCAAGGCGCCTGTCGGCGTGGACCGAGGCGTCAAGGTCGCTGTGGTCACCTCGGGCGGATGGATGTGTGACCGCGAGTTCTTCACGCCCGGGGAGACGATTCGGCTGAAGCGGCTTCAGCAGCAGCTCGCCCGGCAGCGGAAAGAGTCCACGCGGCGCGCGGCCACACGGGCGAAGCTGGCGAGACTGAACGCCCGCATCCGCAACCGGCGCGCCGACTTCCTCGCCTGGACGGCGAATCGGCTGACCCGTGACCACGGGCTGATCGTGGTCGAGGACCTGAAGGTCAAGAACATGACGGCCAGTGCCAAGGGCACCATGGAGCGGCCCGGGTCCCGCGTTCGTCAGAAAGCGGGGCTGAACCGGGCCATCCTCGCCAAGGGCTGGGGCGGGCTGCTGACCGCCTTGGAGCACAAGGCGCGGTACAACGGCTCCCGCGTCGTGCGGGTGCCCGCCGCGTACACCTCGCAGCGCTGCTCGGCGTGCGGGCAGGTGGATGCGAAGTCCCGCGAGAGCCAAGCGGTCTTCGCCTGCACATCCTGCACCTACGCGGGCAACGCTGACGTCAACGCCGCGAAGAACATCCTCGCCGCTGGGCTGGCGGTGACAGGGCGTGGAGACCTCGCCATTGGGCGGTCTGCGAAGCGCCAACCACCCGAGACGAGGGCAGCGTGAACGCGCCTCAGCCACGGGAATCCCCGCCTTCGGGCGCGGGAAGGAAGTCAACTAATCGGGCCGATCCATGCTCTGTCATGGTTCGTCCCTGTGAGGCGGAAAGGGTGAGCAGGTGTCCCGCGACCTGGATGGCGAGAGCGCGGTCGAGGCGGTGCGGCGGGAGGTCCTTCGGCTCATCACGAGTGGCGAGCTCCGGCCCGGCCAGCGGCTCGGCTCGGAGCGCGAGCTGTCCACGCGCATGGGAGTCAGCCGTACGACGCTGCGCCAGGCGCTCGGGCTGCTGGAGCAGGCGGGCGCGGTGCGCCGGGTGCCCGGCAGGGGCGGCGGGACGTTCGTCAGCGGCGGCAAGGTGGAGCGCGACCTGTCGAGCGTGGTCGGCGTGCCGGCGCTGCTGCGCGAACAGGGCTTCACCGCAGGGTCCCGCGTGGTCAGGGCCACGATCGCGGGCGCCGACGAGGCGACCGCCGCGGCCCTGGGCATGCAGCCGGGCGACCTGGTGACCGAGATCGTCCGCATCAGGTTCGCCGACGGGGTGCCGCTCTCGCTGGAGCAGGCCCGGTTCCCCGCGCTGCGCTTCCCGGGACTGCTGGAGCAGCCCCTCGGCGGGTCGGTCTACGAGCTGCTCGCCGAGCGGTACGGCGTGCGCCCCGCCGACGCGCTCGAACGCATCGAGGCGGTGGCGGCGGGAGAGGAGGAGGCGGCGGTGCTCGGTGTGGAGCCCGGCGTGCCGGTCCTGGCCATCACCCGCACGACCTCCGACGAGCAGGGCCGGGCCTTCGAGTTCTCCCAGGACGTCTTCAGGGGCGACCGCACCCGCGTCCTCGTCCACGTGAGCGGCGCCACCGGCGCCACGCACTCCGCCCGCGAGCAGGGCAGGCTCGTGCGCTTCCCGGAGGTGACGGGATGACGGCACGCACGGATCCCTGGGCGGTGCGGGTGGCGAGCGCGCCCGTCAGCTTCGGCGTCTACCGCGCCGACGGCGCGCCGCTGGGGTCGCGGGAGTTGCTCGCGACGATGCGCGAGGCCGGGTACGACGGCACCGACTCCGGGCCGATCGGATACCTGGGCACGGCGCCGATCCTTCCCGAACGGCTCGCGGCGCACGGTCTCGGGCTGGCCGGCGGCTGGGTGGACCTGCGCTACGACGACCCGGACGGCTTCCGCGAGGACCTGGCCGCCCTCGACGCCGCCCTCGACGTGTTCACCGCCGTCGGCGACGCCGGGGCCGGGGCGGCCGATCCGCGGTTCGCGCCGCGGCCGACGCTCGCCTGCCCGGACCGGCCCGAGCGGTTCGCCCGTCCCGGTATGCCGGCCGACCCAAGGCTCTCCCTGCCCGACGACGACTGGCCCGCGTACGCCGGGCGGATCGGTGAGGCGGCGGCGCGCTGCCGCGACCGCGGCCTGGAACCCGTCTTCCACCACCATCTGGGCACCGACGTGGAGACACCCGAGGAGATCGAGCGGCTGCTCGGCTCGACGGACGTCTCGCTGTGCCTGGACACCGGGCACCTGTGGCTGGCCGGGGGCAACCCGGTGGCGGCCATCCGCGACTGGTCCTCGCGCATCCGCCAGGTGCACGTCAAGGACGCCTCCCGAGACGTCCTCGCCCGGATCCGCGCGGGCGGCGGCGACCTGTGGGACCTGGTCGCGGCGGGCGGCTTCCCGCCGCTCGGTCGCGGCGACCTGGACCTGCCCGCCGTGCTGGCCGAGCTGCGGCGGTCGGGTTACGAGGGCTGGATCGTGATCGAGCAGGACGTCCCGGCCTTCCGCGCCTCGGACACCGAGGCCCTGGCGCGGGCCGTCGCCGACCAGAGGGCCAACCGCACCGCCTTCGGCGAGGCCCTCCGCGCCGCCGGCCTCGCCTGATCGCGCCCCGTCTGAACCCGCCCCGCCCGGGCGCGCGCCAGAGGCAGGACTCGACGACGATGGCGGTATGACGACCGCCGCGAATTACGCCGAGTTCGCCGCACGAGAGGCCAACGGCGTGTCCCCGGCGTACGAACGCCTGGCGCTCGCGGTCTCCCGCCACCGCGAGACGCTCGCGCTGCTCGGCGCGCTCCCGCCGGCGAAGCGGCAGCCGAACCTGCTGTTCGCCGTCGTACGGTTCCTCGGCGGCCCGGTCGAGGACCCCGCCGCGTTCCTTGACTACACCGTGGGCAACTGGCCGGCGGTCGAAGCGGAGATGCGCACCCGGGCCACGCAGACGAACGAGGCCGGGCGGTGCGCGGTGCTGCTGCCGGTGCTCGCCGCGCTGCCGCAGCCGCTCGCGCTGCTGGAGGTCGGGGCCTCGGCCGGGCTGTGCCTCTATCCCGACCGGTACGCCTACCGCTACGGCGACCACCTGGTCGGCTCCGGCGAACCGGTCCTGGACTGTGCCGCGACCGGGGTGGCGCTACCGGCCCGCGTACCCGACGTGGTGTGGCGGGCCGGTCTGGATCTGAACCCGCTCGACGTGACCGATCCCGCCGACGTCGCGTGGCTCGACGCCCTCATCTGGCCGGAGCACGAGCGGCGGCGGGCCCGGCTGAGGGCGGCGGCGGCCGTCGCCGCGGCCGAGCCGCCGCTGCTCGTGCGCGGCGACCTGGCGGACGACCTGCCGGAACTGGCCGCGAAGGCCCCGGCAGGCGCCACGCTGGTCGTTTTCCACACCTCGGTGCTGTATCAGGTGCCGGCGCCGCGGCGGGTGGCGTTCGCCGAGGTGGTCCGCGGGCTGCCGGGGCACTGGATCGCGAACGAGGCCCCCGATGTGCTGCCGCACCCTGGTCTACCGCACCCTGGTCTACCGCACCCTGGTCTGCCGGAGCCGCCCGGCGCGGCGCTGTACAACGTGCTCGCGCTGGACGGGACGCCGCTCGCCTGGACCCTGTCGCACGGGCAGGCGATGGTCTGGTTCGCGTGACCTCGCCCACCGCCCGCCGCCCGCCGCCCGCCGCGGGGCGGCTTGTTTGTCGCCCGTCACTGCTATGAATTGCGCCATCTCCTGATCTTCACGGAAACGAGTCGTTCGATGGCGTCAGTGATGTTTCGCGACGAGACCGCGACAGGCCGCGCTCTGGCCGAGTTCTCCCTTCCGGACCTGCCCGACCGGACCACGGCCCGTGAGCTGGTGCGTCTGCGCGTCCGCGAGGAGGTGGCCCGTCACAACGCCTCTCCCGCGCCGTGCTTTCGCGGTCTGGTCACGCCGACGGACGCCGAGGCGGAGCTGAACGGCTACCGCATGCGCGCCACTCGCACGCTCGACTGGGAGAAGCAGGCCGACGCCGCCGAGGCCGCCTTCGCCCGCAACGGCTTCCTGCTGCTGGTCGGCGACTGTCAGATCGAGGACCTCGACACGGAGATCGACCTGACCGCCGATCCTGTGGTGTCGTTCGTCAAGCTCGTCCCCCTGGTCGGAGGCTGACGTTGGACGCGTGGGGCTACCTGAGCCAGGCCGACAAGGACGAGTTCGAGAGGCTGGATACCCGAGATCACCGGCCCCACGATCACCAGGCAGGTCCTGTCATGAACCTCCACGGCACGCCCCTGTCCCCGCGGGCGCGGTTCCTGCACGACCTGATGACGGGGGCCGCGAGGCTTGTCCAGCGGGAGCGGCTCCTGCAGGACCTGATGGCGGGCGTCACCACGCGTGCCGCCCAGGGGCTCGACGCCTCGCAGCTCAGCGCCTACGAGCTGGGAGCGCTGCTCCCCGTGGCATACCGCGTCGACCTGGAGTCCCGCGATGCCGTTCTGGTGCGGTGGGAGGTCGAAAGGGAGGCGAGTGAGCGTCAGCCGCTGTTCACGCCGGAGGCGTGCGCCGACCTGTTCGACGCCCTGGTCTGCCGACGGGCGGACATCCGGGTCTCAGTGGGCGCGCTGGTCCGGTGCCCCGCGGGCGCGCCGCTCGACCGGCTCGCCGATCCGGCCCGCGTCGTGGTGGAGCGCCTGCTCCGGGAGGATCGGCTCAATGAGCCCTTCTCGCTGCTGGCGGCCGCCGGGCTCGCCGGGCTGGACGCCCAGGCGGCCGAGCGGCTCACCGCCGGGCGCGGGCCACTGGGCGTGGCCGAGGTTGAGCTGCTGCTCGGCTGGGACCCCACGCAGCGGGCGCTGTTCGCCGAGTTCGCGCGGGAAAGCTCCCGCAACGCCCCACCGCCGCTGCCCGACGCCCGGGAGCGGTTGAGCGTCCTTCCGGGGTATGCCGCTTTCGCCCGCACCACCGTGGAGGCGGCCGCGGCCCGCGTCGACGCCATCCACGCCGGGGAGCTGCCCTACCGCGCGGAGAAGGCGTTCGGCGTGGGGGAGAAGCAGACGATCGGCCGCGCCGTACGGATCGCGCTCCTCCGGGACGAGCCCTGGCTGCCCGAGCCGCTGGAGCGGCTGGTGCGCGGTGTCGCGGTGGCGCCAACCAAGGCCAGGACCCTGCCCTCGCAGGGGGTGCTGTTCGAGATCGCCCGCGCGGCCGAGGACCACCCGACCCCGGAGGCCGTCACGGCCCTGCGTGCCGCCAGGGGCCTGACCAGGCACGCGGGGGTGCCCAAGCAGCTCGACCGCGTGCTCAAGCGCATCGAGCCCGCGCTGGCCGACCGGGTGGAGGTCGCCTTCCGGCTGCCCGATGGGCGCGTACGCGAGACGCTGGGCGAGCACACCGCGGTCATCGCGATCGAGGGCGAGGTCGAGCTGTCGTGGTGGCACGGCGACAGGAAGCTCAAGTCGGTCCCGGCCGCGGTCAAACGGGAGCACCCCGACGAGGTCAAGCGGCTGCGCGAGCTGGCCAAGCAGGTCCGCCGGCAGCAGAAGACCCTGGTCAGGGCGCTGGAGGCCGGGTTCGCCCACCAGGTCGCGCCGCCCTACCGGCGGCTCGAGGGACATCCGGTCGCGGACCGGCTGATCTGGGAGTTCGAGGTGTCGCCCGGCGTGTGGCGCAGCGAGCTCGGGCTGACCGTGCCGGACGTCCCCGTGCGGCTGTGGCATCCGGCCCGCGCCACGCCGGACGAGGTGCGGGCCTGGCGCGAGGTCGTGCAGGACAAGGAGCTGCGCCAGCCGTTCAAGCAGGCCTTCCGCGAGGTGTACCTGCTGACGCCCGCCGAAGAGGCGACGGCGACCTACTCCAACCGGTTCGCCGGGCACGTGGTCGGCTACCACAAGCTGTACGCCCTGCTCAAGCAGCGTGGGTGGCAGGCCCCCTATCTGGGGCCGTGGGACGGCGGCGGCGACGGGGGGGCCATGCGGGTGCTGGGCGGAGGGGGCTGGCGGGCGACGTTCCTCCACGACTACCTCTGGCACGAGGACGGATACGCCACCACCGGCGAGGTCCGCTTCCACCGGATGGCCGGGGACGGCTGGCGTGAGGCGCGGCTCGCCGAGGTGCCGCCGCTGGTGTTCAGCGAGGCGATGCGGGACGTGGACCTGTTCGTCGCGGTCGCGTCGATCGGCGCCGATCCGGAGTGGCTCGACCGGGGAGTCGACCGGCTGCGGGACTACTGGCAGTCCTACGGCTTCGGGGACCTGTCCGAGAACGCCCGAGTGCGGCGTGACGCGCTCGCCCGGTTGCTGCCGCGGCTGGCGATCGCCGATCGGTGCGCGCTGACCGATCGTTTTCTGGTGGTGCGGGGTGAGCTACGTACGTACAAGATCCACCTGGGGTCGGGCAACATTCTGATGGAGCCCAACGACGCCTATCTGTGCGTCGTTCCGCGGGGGTCGGGTGACCGGGTCTTCCTGCCCTTCGAGGAGGACGGCGGCATGCTGTCGGTCATCGTGTCCAAGGCCTTCCTGCTCGCCGCCGACACCGAGATCGCCGACCCCACGATCGTCCGGCAGATCCGTCCGTGACTCACTGCACGCGGCGCAGCCTGCGCAGGACCGCCAGGAGACCGGACCTCGGGCGCCCGTCGCCGTCGTCCTGCGCGACCGGCGGTGACGGCTCGCCGCCGGTCTCCGGTGCGGGCCGGGGCGTGCCGGCGAAGCTCGCGCTGAGCTCGTAGTTCACGGGCAGGGAGCGCAACGCGCGGACGAAGGGGGAGGGACGCCAGGGAAGCTGGTCGGCCGGAATCGCCGGCTTCAGCGCCGAGAACCGGTCGAGCAGGCGGCGCACCGCGATCGAGGACATCTGCGTGGCCAGCCGCTGGCTCGGGCACCTGTGCGGGCCCGCGCCCCACGCGAGGTGGGCGCGGGTGCTGCGGACGCTGTCGCGGGTGAGCGCTCCGGCGAACCGCGGGTCGGTGTGCGCGCCCGCGATGGACAGCATCACCGGGTCGCCGGCCGCGATCGTGAAGCGGCCGAGCTTCACGCTCGTCCTGGCGTAGCGGAAGGTCAGGTTGGCCAGCGCCGGGTTGGCCAGGGCGACCCGGTTGACCACCTCCTCGATCGCGCCGACCGACACGCTCTCCCTGAGCCGGGGATTGGTGATCACCTCGAGGATGACGTTGCAGATCAGGCTGCCGGTGAAGTCCAGGAAGCCGGACAGCATCATCAACTCGCGGGCGAGCTCCTCGTCGGTGAGATCCGGCTTCGCCTCGATCATGTACGACGGCAGGTCGTCGCCGCGCCGCTGCCGTTTGACCGTCGCCAGTTCGAGGAGGGCGGCACACAACCGCTGGTACGCCCCGGCGGAGTCGGGGCCGTCCAGCAGGCGCCACTGGTCCTCCACCATGTCCTCGCCCCGCTCGATGGTGACGCCGAGCAGGTGGTTGGCGACGAGCAACGGGAACGGCCGCCCATACTGGGCGGCGAGATCGGCCCGCCCGGTGGGCCCGGCCTCCGCCATCACGCCCACGAGGTCGTCGCAGTACCTCACCATGGCGCGTTCCAGCCGCTGCGCCTGCTCGCTCCCGGGATCCTGGAACGGCCGCAGGCCCGCGATCCAGGCGCCGCGCAGACCCCGGTGCCTCTCCCCGTCGTGGAAACCCGAGTTGTCGGCCTGCAGGAGGGCGAGCAGCGGCCAGTCGGCGGGAACGCGTCCTTCCGCGTACGCCCGCCAGTGGCCCACGCGCTTGCTCCACACGTCGCGCGCGTTCTGCATGATGTGCAGCACCTCGTCGTAGCCGAGCACGAACCAGACCGGCACGCCGAGGACGTCGACCGGGGCCACCGGGCCATACCTGGCGCGCAGGCGCTCGCGGACGAGGGCGGGATCGGCTTCGTAGTCCCCGGTGAGCAGGGACTCCAGCGGCAACGAGATGAGACCTTCCACGGCCGACGCCGACCATCTTTCGGAGACCAAGGCCTGCGCCTGCCTTTCCTGCCATATGTGGGGTACGGGCGGCGATCTTAGAGCGTCCGCCCGCGAATGTCAGCGCCCCCGGCCCCACGCGTGCTGCCGGATGGGGGCGGAGCGGCGACGTAGTGTGGCGGCATGACGCTGGAGCTCGACGGCAGGATCGTGAAGATCACGAATCCGGACCGCGTGGTCTTCCCGCGGACCGGGCACACGAAGCTCGACCTGATCTCCTACTACCGGGTGGTCGCGGAAGGGGCGGTGCGCGGAGTGGCCGACCGGCCGGTGATACTCAAGCGCTTCGTGCACGGCGTCGACCGCGAGGCGTTCTTCCAGAAGCGCGCGCCCGCCAAGCGACCCGAGTGGGTGGAGGTCGTCGAGCTGAGCTACCCCTCCGGCCGCACGGCGGACGAGGTGGTGATCCGCGACCTCGCCCACCTGCTGTGGACGGTGAACCTGGGTTGCGTCGACCTCAACCCCCATCCCGTACGGGCCCATGACCTCGACCATCCCGACGAGCTGCGGATCGACCTCGACCCCGTGCCCGGCGTGGGCTGGGAGCAGATCGTCCGGGTCGCCCTGGTCGCCAGGGACGTGCTGGAGGAGCACGGCCTGACCGCCTGGCCCAAGACGTCGGGCTCGCGCGGATTTCACGTCTACGCCCGCATCGAGCCGCGCTGGACCTTCCGCGAGGTACGGCGGGCCGCCGAGGCCGTGGCCAGGGAGATCGAGCGCCGGGAGCCGGACGTCGCCACCAGCCGGTGGTGGAAGGAGGAACGGCAGGGCGTCTTCGTGGACTACAACCAGAACGCCCGCGACCACACCGTCGCCTCCGCCTACTCCGTACGGCCGACCGGCCTCGTCTCGGCCCCGCTGGCCTGGGACGAGGTGCCCGGGTGCCGCCCGGAGGACTTCACGCTCGCGTCGATGCCCGACCGGTACGCCGAGGCGGGCGACCCGTGGGCCGGGATGGACGAGCGGGCGGGGTCCCTGGACGCCCTGCTGGAGCTGGCCGAGGCCCAGGGGCCGCGGCCGGACAGGCCCGCTGCCCCGCCCGGAGGGGGGCGGCGCCAGTCCGTCATGCCGCTCGTCGAGATCGCCAGGGCCGCCACGCGGGGCGAGGCGATGGCCGGGCTCGAACGATGGAAGGCCCGTCATCCCGGGGTGGCCCGCCTCCTGCAGCCGGCCGACGTCCTGGTCGACTCGATGCGCGGGCGCAGCTCGACCTGGACGAGGATCAGGGTCAACCTCCGGCACGTCCCCGAACCCGACCGCCCCGGCCAGGAACCGCTGGAGGTCGACTACGACCCCTGGGCGGGCCCGTAGACCTCCCACAGCTCGCCGAGGAAGAACCGGCAGAAGCGGGTCACGGCCGCCGTGCCGTCCGGCCCGGCCGTACGGAAGGTCGTGAGCATCCGCACGAGGTCGGACGGCATGATGCGCAGCGTCCCCGCGGCGACCACGGCGGCGTCCTCGTCCCCGTCCTCCTCGACGTGCCCCTCAAGCAGGCGGGCGTGCAGGGTGGAGGTGTCCAGCCACAGGCGGGTCGGCGCGCCCGGCAGGATCTCCTTGTGCCCGGCCAGCGTGCGGGGACGGCCGTCGGCGTCCCAGAAGCGCAGGCGGTAGCACATGCGCCGCTGCCCGGCCGTCTCCCCGGGGACGAACAGGTTGAACGAGCCCCGGGCGATCGGCCGCCTGCCCCCGCACAGGTCGGCCTCGATCCAGCCCTCGGCCCTGGCCTCGTGCTCGGGCTCGGTGAGGAAGCGGTCGATGTCGTCGATCGTGATCGTGAGACGGAAGGCGAACGGGCATCCTCCGGCTCCACTCCCGCGGGCCGTGCGGCCGGGCGGGCCGGGCGTCAGGATCCCCCGCATCTCCTCCACGAACCACAGCGAGGTCCGGCCCTCGAACACGCTCGGCTCGTCCGCGCGCCCGGCGGCGAAGGGACGGCCGCCGGAGACGGCCGTCGGCTCCGGGGCGGCCTGTGTTTCCGGTGTTCCCATCGTCTCCTGAACCTCCACCGAGCCGACCGGCACCGCACAGTCAGGCACCGCACAGTCAGGCACCGCACCGGCCTGTGCCGCCGGCCGCGCCGCCGCCGTTCCCACCGGCACGGCCTCCGCCCCCACCTCGATCGGCGGCACGGCGGACAACGCCACGGTCTCGACCCCCACGGCCTCGGCCCCCACGGTCTCGACCCCCACGGTCTCGACTGCCGCCGAAGGCGCGGCGAGGGACGCGCGGGACTCCAGGATCCGGGTGCTCATGCGGTCGGCGAGCGCGGCGATCGTCAGCGACGGGTTGGCGCCGACCGGCCCCGGCAGCGCCGCGCCGTCCGCGACGTACAGCCCGGGGAAGCCGAAGACCTCTCCGTACGCGTCGCAGACCCCCTCGCCCGGATGACGGCCCATCGGCGCGCCGCCCAGCGGATGCACGGTCATGACCCGCCTGCGCCACCACGGCGGGCTGTCGGCGTACTCCGCGCCGAGCACGTCGCCGATCCTGCGCATGATCGCACGCAGCCGCTCGTAGTAGTCCTCGCTGGTCTCGGTCGTCCAGTCCACGTCGAGGCGGCCGTCGCGCAGGCGCAGCCTCCCGTCGGGGACGTCGCGGCCCATGCCGAGCAGCGGCAGCGAGGTGCCCGACAGCTCGCCCCGGCCGATCAGGTCGGCGAACTCCGCCGACAGGTTGGTGTCGTGGGTGAGGATGTTGCGCAGCCGCCGCAGCAGGAACCGGGCGACCCTGCCCGGCCCCATGTCCGCGCCCTCGACCAGGTAGTCGACGAACTCGGGGTAGCCGCCGTCCTCGATGTAGGCGCCGCGCCCGTCCGCGCCGTCGTCGAGCCGGATCGCGCTGGTGATGACCGGTCCGCGGCTCGCCCGGATGGGCCGGGTCCTGCTCCGGTCGGTGGCCCGCAGCAGGAACGCCAGCATGTCCCCGTTGCCGCAGAAACGGCTGCCGATCGTCCCGCTCAGACCGGGGAAGGCCGCCCGGTTCTTCAGCAGCAGGTATGACGTGCCGTACGTGCCGGCGGCCAGGACGAGCCGGTCGCAGCTGATCGTGTGCGGCCCGGTCCACCGGGGCGGCCCGTCGCCGTCCTCGCGCGCCTCGTCCCCGCGCGGCATGTGCTCGACATACTGCACGTCGTAGCCGCCGCCCATGCGCGGCCTGATGCGCCGCACCTCGTGCAGCGTCCGCAGGTCGGCGCCGTGGTGCCGGGCGGCCGACAGGTAGGTGTGGTCGAGGCTGTTCTTCGCGCCGTCGTTGCAGCCGAGGTCGCACTCGCCGCACAACCGGCACGTACGGCGCGGCACACCGTGCAGGTTGCCGTACGCCGGGCCGGTCAGCGGCGCGCCCTGGCAGGGCTGCGCCCCCGGCGACGGCGCGAAGCTGACGGCCAGCGGCGGAAGCCGCCAGTCGAGCCCCAGCTCGGCCGCCGCGTCCCGCATGGCGAGCGTCTTCAGCGTGTCGTCGAAGCCGGGATGGCTCAGCGGGTAGGGCGAGACGCCGATCATGCGCTCGACCGCGTCGTAGTGCGGTTCGAGGTCGGCTCTGGTCACCGGCCACGACTCGTAGCCGCCGCCGGGCAGCGCCTGCTCGTGGACGAACCAGTCCTCGTCCTTGCGCAGCATCACGTTGGCGTAGATGAGCGAGCCGCCGCCGAGGCCGCTGGCGACCACCGAGTCGCAGTCGGAGAAGCTCCAGATGTCGAACATCCCGTACAGGCCCTCGGCCGGGTCCCAGAAGGCGCGGCCGAGCTGGGCCGGGCCGCGCGGGAAGTCGCCCGGCGCGTACGCCCTGCCCCGCTCCAGCACCACCACAGACAGCCCGGCCTCGGCGAGGCGGCAGGCGGCGACCGCGCCGCCGAAACCCGAACCGACCACGACCGCGTCGACGTGTTCCATAGATGTCTCTCAGTGACGCGGTCAGCGACCGCTGTGTCGCTTCAGGAAGTCGAGGATGTGCGGGAAGACGTCCCGGTGCGCGTTCTTTCCGATCAGGGGGTCGATGTGCCCATAGCCGGGCAGGATCCGCAGCTCGTGCCGCCCCGGCGCCGCCTTCGACAGGACGTGGTGGCAGACGATGTTGGAGTCGGTGAAGACGTCGTTGTGGTCGCCCGTCACGAACAGGATCGGCGTGTCGACGTCGGCTGCGTTGACCAGGTAGTCGTCCGGCAGCGCGGCGAACCTCGGGTCGCCGGTGTCGTACTTCACCGCGCGACCGGCCGCCACCATCTTCCGCACGTGCCGGTAGTAGTGCAGGTCGCTGGCGCCGTTGAGGTCGGCGAGCCGCTCATGGAGGTGCGTGCTCGGCGTCAGGTTCCCGTGGCGGTACATCGCGGGCCTGCCGCTGCCCCACATGAAGCTCTGCATGTGGCAGGCCGCCTCCCGGCACTCGGGATGGAAGTAGGAGACGGCGCGGGCCAGCAGCCACCGCCGCGTCAGCGAGGGCGCGTCCCTGAACCGCGGGTCCAGGTAGGACAGGCCCGTGCCGTACTCCAGCAGCGCGGGACCGAGGGCGAGCTTGAGGCGGGCCCAGGGGTGCACCCGGGGCGTCAGCGCGACGCTGTTGGCCACCACGCTGGCGATCCCGCTCACGGCCCCGGAGAACAGGCTCATGTGGAAGGTCACCGACCCCAGGCAGTGGGCCACCACGTGGATCCGCCGCGCCCCCACGTGGCGGCGGATCTCGCGCAGTGCTGCCGGGTGGTCGTACTGGGCGATGTCGTCCAGCGTGTGCCTGCGGGTCTCCATGGTGTACGGAAACCTGTTGCTCATCCGGAAGTCCAGCGCCCACACGTCGCCGAACCCGCTGTCGTGCAGGAACCTGACCAGGTTCGTGTGTTCCGGCATGATGAACATGTCGCTCGACGAGGTCAGTCCGTGCACGAGCAGCACGACGTCGTCCTGCGCCCCCTGCGCCGGCGTGTCGTGGCTGCGGAACCGGGTGAGCTGTAACCCCAGCTCGTCCTCGGTGGCGAACGGATGAACCGTGACCTCGGCGTCCCGCACGCCGTCGAGCGTGAACCGGGGTATGCGGTGTTCCATTCGATCGCCTTTCTGCCGGGGCTACGATCCCAGGACCAGCCATAGCGGCGACATCGTGGAAAACCCGTACTTGTCGGCACTCACCGCGTGAGGGCGGTCGCCACGCCGACCCGGGAGGTGACCTCCAGCTTGGTGAAGATCCGCGACAGGTGCGTCTCCACCGTACGGACGCTGAGGAAGAGCCGCTCGGCGACCTGCTGGTTGGTCAGTCCCTCGGCGACCAGCAGCGCCACCTCCAGCTCCCGGGGGGACAGCCCGAATCTGGCCGCCTCCCCGCCCGCGGCCGTGGTCGCGCCGCCGCCCACCCGTACGCCGAGGCGGCGCAGCTCGCGCTCGGTGCGCGCCTTGAGCGCGCGGGCGCCGCAGGAGTCGAAGACCTCGGCCGCGGCACGCAGGTTCTCCCTGGCGCGGCTCCGGCCGCCAGGCGTCCCGAGGTGCGCGAGCCCGGCGGTGAGCAGGGCCCGGCCGGCGTCGAGCCGCCGCTCGCCCGCGGCCAGCAGCCGGGCCGCCTCCTCCGCGGCCGCGGCCGCCGCGGCCGGGTCCTGACGGGACAGCGCGTGCGCGCGGGCGAGCGCGGCGAAGCCGCAGTAGGCCGGCAGGCGTGGTTCCTCCAGCCGCACGGCGAGCGCCGCCCACTGCGCCGCCCGCGCGGACGCCTCCGCGCCGGCCTCCCTGCCCGCCTCCGTGCTCGTCTCTTGGGAGGCGTCCGCGTAGGCGAGCGTCTCGCACGCCTGGAGCAGCGTCCCCGGGTCCACCCGCGGCGACTCGAACCGGTTGCACGCGTCCAGCACCGCCTCGACGCCGTCCGCGAACCGGCCCGCGTTGACCAGGGCCTGTCCCCGCGCGTAGCGGGCCGTGGCCTCCCAGGTCTCGCCCGCCCCGACGCCGCACCGCACGGCCTCCTCGCCGGCGCGCAGGGCCGCCTCGTCGTCGCCGCTCCACGACTCGGCCAGGCAGAGCTGGGTGAGCGCGAAGACGAGCTGCTGGCCGGAGTCGAGCAACCGGGCGCCCTCGACGGACTCCTCGGCGGTGGCCCTGGCCTCCGCCAGGCGGCCCGTCGCCACCAGCGTCTTGGCCCGGCCCGCCAGCAGGTTGGTCAGGATGTAGGTCTGCCCGGTCGACCGCGCGACGGCCGCCGCCCGGTCGAAGTGGCGCAGCGCCTCGCCGTACCGGCCCAGGTAGGACTCGGCCCAGCACAGCCAGGCGATGGCGTCCAGCCACTCGGACAGGTGCTCGTCAGGGGCGTCGGCGAGCAGCTTGCCGGCGATCTCGGCGTAGCGCAGCGCGTCGTCGGTACGGCGGGCGGCCAGGGCGGGCATCGGGCGCAGCGCCGCCACCGCGACCGCGAGCCCGGGCTCCCAGTCGTCGGCGTTGTCGGGCATCAGGTCGAGCACGGCCTGGGCGGCCCGGAAGTCCACCCGCATCATGCTCTCGGCGATCAGGCGCATCCGCATCGGCACCGCGGCGGCCGCCCGCGGGTTGGGCATGCGGCTCAGCTCGTCGAGCAGCAGCGCCCTGGCCTCCTGCGGGCGGTCGAGCTGGCGCTCCATCAGCGCGCAGACACGGGCCGCGCGACCCCTGCGGGGGTAGTCGTCGTCGGGCAGCATGCGCAGCAGCGCGCGGGCGGTGTCGCGGCCCTCGGCCAGCCTGCCGCTGATCCCCTGGGCCCAGCTCAGCTCCAGCATCAGGGCGAGCCGGTCCTCCCGGGCCGCGGCGTCGTCCGGCATGAGCCGCAGCGCCGCCTGCAGCCAGTGCGCCGAGGTGGCAGGCGCGTGCGCGGTCACCGCGCGGGCCGCGGCCACCAGCACCTCAACCGCCGGCTGGTCGCCGAACGACCCGGAATGCTCCACGTGGTGGGCCTGTACGGTCGCCGGGGCGCCCAGCTCCGCCAGGTGGGCCGCGATCCTGGCATGGGCGCCCAGGCGCCAGCCCGCCGCCGCCGACTCGTAGACGGCGCGCCGCACGAGGGGGTGGCGGAAGCGGAACCGCGCGCCCACGCTGCGGACGATGTCGCGTTCGACCAGTTCGTCCAGCGCGGCCAGCGTGGCGGCAGGCGGCACCTCGGCGGCCACGGCGGCCACGGCCGGCTCGAACTCGTCGGCGGCGACCGCGGCGGCCTGGGCCACCAGCAGCGCGCCGGGGGACAGGTCGCCCAGCTCGACCTGAAGGGCGGCGAGCACGGTCGGCGGCAGCTCGGTCACGTCGGTGCCGTCCATCCGGGCCAGCGCCTCCAGGTAGAACGGGTTTCCGCCGCTGGCCTCGTACAGCGCCATGCCGCGTCCCCTGCTGACGTCGGGGCCGAGGAACTGCCGGACCTCGGCCGCGCTGAGGGGACCGACCACGACCTCGTGCCCGCGCGGGCCTGCCGCCGCGGCCAGCCTGGCCACGCGCGGGGCGGCCTGGGCCGGACGGTAGGCCACGGCCATCAGCACCGGGCCGGCGGGCGGGTGCCGCACGACGTGGTCGAGGAACTCGAGCGTGCCGTCGTCGGCCCAGTGGACGTCGTCGAGGACCAGCAGGAGGCCGGTGGGCCCGGCCAGCGCGCCCACCAGGTGCCGTACGGCCCGGTAGAGCCGATATCGGGCCAGGCCGCTGCGGTCGTCGGCCAGCGCGGGCTCGTCGCCGGCCGGGGCTCCGTCAGCGGCGAGGCCGGGGAAGACGCCGGACAGCAGGGCGGCCTGCCCGGACCCGACGGTCCGGGCGACCTCCTCCCGGCGCGCGTCGAGATGGTCGTCGAGCGCGTCCACCAGTGCGCTGTAGGGGAGCATCTGCTCATACTCGGCGGCGCGTCCCCACAGCGGGGTGAAGCCGTCCCCGCCGGCCATCGCCGCGAGCTCGCCGAGCAGCCGCGTCTTGCCCGCGCCCGGCTCGCCGGCCAGCGCGAGGAACTGGAACCCGTCGCGGCGGCTCGCGGCCATCGCGCCCCGCAGCGCGGTCAGCGCGTCCCGCCGTCCGACGAGTGGCACGGACGTGCCCGTGACGACCGAACCGGCCGTGCGTCCGTCCATTCGCACCCCACACGCGAACGCGCGGGCCGCCCCCGCCGGCCGCGCCGACAACACCCAGTAAATGCACTTTACAGATCACGAGACCCGGACAGGGGGCCGGTCCGGCATTGACACCCTATGGAAAGTATTCGAAAAGGAACCGGTCAGTTCGGGCGATTCCGGGATCAGGGGCGCATGGCACCGGGTACGGGACGCGTCGTTCACACATCGTCACCGCGGAGGTGCCAGGTGCTGGACCGGATCGCCGATCCCAGGGGGCGGCGCACGCCGTACGGACCTCCCGACGCGGTGGAACGGCTGGCCGCGGCCCTGCCGAGCCACATGCGCGACGCGCTTCCCCCGGTCATCCGCCTCGGCAGCCCCTGGCCGGTGCGTGTGGACGTGTTCCCGGAGGACGGCGTCGCCGAGCCGGGCGTCGAGCGCTGGGTTCCCGCTGTCTCCGCGGCGGGTTCCAACGGCGACGCCCTCGACCTGGCCGTTCGCGGCGGACGGGTCGTGGGCGTGCGCGGCCGGGCCGGCGACCGCGTCAACCACGGCAGGCTCGACCCCCGGGAGTGGCACGCCTGGCAGCCGCGCGCGGCCCGGCTGACCCGCCCCCTGGTTCGTGAAGGCGGGGCTCGTGAGGACGGGCGGCTGGTGGAGACGACGTGGGACGTCGCGATGGACCGCGTCGCCGCGAGGTCGCGGGAACTGCTCGCCCGCCCCGGCGGCTGGGGCCGCCTCGCCTTCCACACCGGCACGCGGCTGTTCCTCGAGGAGCACTACACCCTCGCCGTCATCGGCAAGGCGGGGATCGGCACCCCGCACATGGACGGCGACACCCGCTGGGGCGCGGCGGCGGCCGCGGCCGCGCTCGCGGCGAGCTTCGGCACCGACGGTCAGCCGGGCTCGTGCACCGACGTGGACCACTGTGACGCGCTCGCGCTGTGGGGACACGACTGCGCCGCCACCCATCCCGTGCTGTGGGAGCGCATGCTCGACCGGCGGCTCGGATCCAGTCCGCCCGCCATGATCGCGGTGGGCCCGGAGGGGACGGCGGCGGCAAGGGAGGCCGACGTCCACCTCGCCGTGCGTCCCGGCACCAACGTGGCCCTCCTCAACGGCCTGCTGCACGAGCTGATCGCCGGCGGCTGGCACGACGCGGCCTACGTCGCCGCGCACACCGTGGGGTTCGAACGGCTGTGGCGCATCGTCGAGGCCTACCCCGCCAAGCGGGCGGCGGAGATCTGCGCGGTGCCGGTCGGGCAGATCGAGCAGGCCGCCGAGATCCTGGGCGCGGCCGAACGGCTGGTGTCGGCCGTGGGCCCGGCCTTCCTGGGCTCCAACCAGGCGACCGCCGCCGCCTGCCAGGTCAACAACGTCCACCTGCTGCGCGGCATGCTCGGCCGTCCGGGGGCCGGGCTGTTCCAGCTCGGCGGGCCCGGGTGCGACGCGCTGGAGGCGGGTTCGGCCGCGGACCTGCCCGGGCTGCGCAACTGGGCCGACGCGGGGCACGTGCGCGAGCTGGCGGACCTGTGGAACGTCGACCCCGCGGTCATCCCGCAGTGGGGGCCGGCCACGCACGCGACCCAGATCCTCAGGTACGCCGAGGAGGGGTCGGTCGGGCTGCTGTGGATCACGGCGTCCGATCCGGCGGCCACGATGCCCGGCCTCGACCGGATCCTCGCGAGGGAGGATCTGTTCGTCGTCGTCCAGGATCCGTACCTGACCGAGACCGCGCGGCTGGCCGACGTGGTGCTCCCGGCGGCGGTCTGGGGCGAGAAGACCGGCACCGTCACCGGCGCCGACCGCACGGTGCACCTGTGCGAGAAGGCGGTCGAGCCGCCGGGAGAGGCCAGGGCGGACCTCGACATCCTGCTCGACTACGCGCGGCGGATGGACCTGCGCGACCGGGACGGCCGGCCGCTCGTGCGCTGGACAGACGCGGAGTCGGCGTTCGAGGCGTGGAAGGCGTGCTCCAGGGGCCGTCCCTGCGACCACACCGGGATCACCTACGACCGGCTGCGGGCCGGCGGCGTCCAGTGGCCCTGCACGCCGTCCAGCTCCCACGGCATCGAGCGTCTGTACGCCGGGGGCCGCTTCGCCACCGGGCCGAAGGACTGCCAGACGTTCGGGGCCGACCTCGCCACGGGGGCCGAGTACGGCGAGGAGCGGTATCGCGCGGAGAACCCCGGGGGACGGGCCTTCCTCCACGCCGCCGACTTCGAGCCGTCTCCCGAGGTCGCCGACGACGAGCACCCCCTGGTCCTCATCACCCGCCCGGGGCCGCGCCGCTTTCCGGCCCGGCCGGCCCGTCTCGGCGACGCCGTGCCGGAGCCGTTCCCGGCCGAGCCGCGCCTGGAGGTCCACCCCGGCGACGCCGCGGCGCTCGGCGTCGAGGACGGCGACCTCGTCCGGGTCGAGTCGCCTCTCGGCATGCTGGAGGCCGTCGCGCGCCTGTCGGGCGTACGCCCGGGGGTCGTGGTCCTGCCGCTCGACGGGCAGGGCGAGGCCGCGACGCGGGCGGTGGCGGAGCTGACGCTCACCGCGTGGGACCCGGTGTCCCGCCGGCCGCTGCGCACGCCCGCGGCGGTCCGGCTGGTGAAGGCCGGGCGGTGCGGGGAGGCCGCCGTGGGGGAGGGACTCTACTCGGCCGCCGCCACGCGCCTCGGCTGTGGTGTGACCGCGCGGCCCGAGGTGACGGCCGCAGCCGGAGGAGGGGAGGCGCCGGAACGATACGAGGAGGTCTGACGTCCGCGATCGCCGGAGACGAGGTGGGTCGGCCTACCGGAAGGAAGCGACGAGACATGATCCTTGCAGGCACACGCACCGCTTGGGGGGACGCCGCCCGCGGGTGGGACGATCCGTGAGCGAGCATCTGGCGCGCTACCTGGAGACGCTGTCCCGCACGCAGCACGTGCTGTCGTCCGGGTTCCGCGCGCTGCGGCGCGGCCATCCCAGGGAGTCCGACCTGTGCGGCGTCTGCGAGCGCCTGGCGGCGCAGTGCCGTGACCACGCCGAGCGGCTGGAGCCCTTCCTGCGGAGGTACCGCTCGGGGGGCCTTCGCGATCCGCGTTCAGCGCAGTCGCGGGCGCCCGGGAAGCCGCCGGGGCTGGAGGTGCCGCACCTGGAGACCTCCGGTTTCGACGCCGGGGGATTCGATGCCGGAGCTTTCGACGCCGGGGGTTTCGATGCAGCGAGTATCGACGGCGGGGGTTTCGACGCAGCGAGTATCGACGGCGGGGGTTTCGACGCGGCGGGCCTGGAGCCGGCGGAGCTCCAGCGGGTGGTTCGCGGGGCCGTGGAACGGGAGTGGGCCGGCGCTGAGGGCGCGGACGCCGGGGCGGCGCGCCGCCCCCGCGTGACGCCGGGACGGGGCGGCGGGGACGGCGGTGGCCTCGCGCTGCTGCGGGACCTGCACGGGCTGTACCTCCTCGGCACCGAGTGCGACCTGTCGTGGAGCGTGGTCGCGCAGGCCGCCCGCGGACTCAGGGACGACGACCTGCTCGGCCTCGCGCGCCACTGCGCCCCCGAGACGGCCATTCAGTTGCTCTGGCTGCGCACCCGGATGCGCCAGGCCGCGCCGCAGGTTCTCGTCGTCCCACCCTGATAGTTCGAGGAAAGGGCGACAAAGCCCGTCATTAAGAGGAAATCCAGACAAGCGTCGTATGATTTCCGGTTAAATGGATTGTGTCCGAGTGGGGGTAATTGATAGAAGATTATCTCGGCGCCGGCGACCAGCAGGGATCGGCCGTGCCCATCGTGATACCGGTGCTCGTGGCGGGGGCGTACCGGTGGTGGCGGGAATGCTTCGCCGGAAAAGGCGAGCGCCGTGCCACGATTTCACGGCGGCGCCGGCCGCATTCGGCGGCCGGCGCCCTTGTGGATCATGCGACGCCCTGAGGACAGAGGCCGGCACAGCCCCCAGGCGCGTCCGTCCGTGGACGTCAGGCGGGTGGGTGAGGGATTCAAGCTGATTGAGGGAAGGCGGACCAATACGCCATGTGAGCCTTCCAGGTGAAGTCGAACCGGCTTCGACGGCGCGCCCCGGCTCGCGCTATTCGCCGGCCGCATCCCCCCTTCTCGGCGATGGCCTTGTAGCCGAGGAACTCCCATTCCGGCGCGCTGCCGGAGACGACCGGCAGGTCCGTGAACCGGATCGGCGGTGTCGGCCGCCCGCGTTCTCCTTCATATCGGCTTCCGAATAGAGGAGTCGGGCGCTGCCGGCCGCGCTGCCCGAGTCGTACGGGTCCGCCTTTTCCGCCTGCGCACTCGGGACGGCCCGTCCCTTGGGAGCCCGGCTCCGCAACTCGTCAAGCGACCGCCGCTCGGGCGCGATGGAGCCCGGCGACCCGTTGACGACGCTGGTCGTGCGATCGCGACGCGACCGGCTCCATGACGATCCGGGGACGGCCGCTCCATGCCGGACCCGCGTACGCCGCCCGATGTGACCAGGTGGGGAAACGACGAAACCCCGGCCAAGGCCGGGGTTTCTGTAGGTGGTGGACGATACTGGGATTGAACCAGTGACCTCTTCCGTGTCAGGGAAGCGCTCTCCCGCTGAGCTAATCGTCCGTGCCCGGATCTCGTCCGGACTCCGAGCGGAAGACGGGATTCGAACCCGCGACCCTCACCTTGGCAAGGTGATGCTCTACCACTGAGCCACTTCCGCAGCCATCGCTCGGGGTTTTTCCCGGCGACGCGTGAACAACTCTAGCGGATCCCGGAGGGTGCCGGTGCCAACTGCCTTCAATCCCCTGGCGCGCACGCGGCACGTGACCGAAGCGGGGCGAGACGTTGACCTGCGGGGGAGGCCGCGCGCAGGATGAGGCGGCAACCGTACGGAGGAGGGGGTTACGCGATGGCGAAGGTGCTCATCATCACCGGTGACGCCGCCGAGGACCTGGAGGTGATGTACCCGTACCAGCGGCTTCTCGAGGAGGGCTACGAGGCGCACATCGCGGCGCCGTCCGCCAAGAAGCTGCAGTTCGTGGTGCACGACTTCGTCGAGGGCTTCGACACCTACACCGAGAAGCCGGGCCACTCCTGGGCGGCCGACGTCGCCTTCTCCGAGGTGAACCCGGACGAGTACGCCGCGCTGGTGATCCCCGGCGGTCGCGCCCCCGAGTACATCCGCGGCGACCGGGACGTCCAGGAGATCGTCCGCCACTTCGCGGACGCCGGCAAGCCGATCGCCGCGCTCTGCCACGGACCGCTGATACTCGCGGCGGCCGGGGTGCTGAAGGGCCGCGAGAGCAGCGCGTACCCCGCCTGCGCGGTCGACGTCGAGAGCGGCGGCGGCACATGGGTCGACAGCGAGGCGCACGTCGACCAGAACCTCGTGACCGGGCGGGCCTGGCCGGACCACCCGGCGTGGATGCGCGAGTTCATGAAGGTGCTGCGCGCCGCCGCCCCGGCGGCCTGATCGTCGCGCTGACCCGCGGGGGCGGCTCTCCCCGGATCCGCCCCCCATAGCCTGCGACCCCGCGCGCGAGCCGTGCGGCGGTCCGCGTGGCGTGGGGCGAGGCGCTAGAGTCACCCGCCATGACCGGATCCGCCCCCTATCTCACCATGACGGCGGAGGCGTACGACGCCGTCGCCGTCCTCTACGCCGAGCTCTTCCGGGACTCGCTCGACCGTTTGCCGCTGGACCGCGCCGCGCTTGCCGCGTTCGCCGAGTCCGTGCGAGCCGACGGCGCCGGGCCTGTCGCCGAACTCGGCTGCGGTCCCGGCTATGTGACGGCGCACCTGCGGGGCCTGGGGCTGGACGCCTTCGGCATCGACCTGTCGCCCACGATGATCGAGCTCGCCCGTGAGGCGTATCCGGATCTGCGTTTCGAGATCGGTTCCATGCACGCTCTGGATCTCGCGGACGGCGAGCTGAGCGGCGTCGTGTCGTGGTATTCCGTCATCCACACGCCACCGCGGGAACTGCCGCCGTATTTCGCCGAGTTCCGCCGCGTCCTGGCTCCGGGCGGCCACCTCCTGCTCGGTTTCTTCGAATCCGAGGGCGACCCGGTGACGGAGTTCGACCACAAGGTGGCGCCCGCGTACCGATGGCCGATCGACGACCTCGCCGAGCTGGCACGCGAGGCGGGCTTCGCCGAGGTGGGACGGATGCTGCGCGAGCCTCTCGAAGGTGAGCGCTTCCGCCAGGGCCGTCTGCTGATGCGCAGGCGATAGATCCAGCTGGGGTCCGCCGCGGTGTGGCTACCACTCGCGCGCCGAGGCGAGCAGCACCTCCCGGACGAGGGAGACATGGGGCCGCTCCGGCGCGCCCGCGCGGCGGGCGAGAAACGGGGTGTTGATGGGCGGGTCGCCGGGGTCGAGGAGTGGCACGACCTCCCCCGCGCGCAGCTCACGAAGGCACAGGTAGCGGGGGAGGACGCTGATCCCGGCACCGGCGGCGACCGCGGCCAGCACGCCGCGAAGGTCCGGCACGACCACGGCCGGTGACATCGGCGGGCGCGTGCGGAACACGTGCCTCCAGTACCTGCGGATGATGGGCAGGTCCTCGGCGTAGGCGACCAGCGGGGCATCGCGCAGGGGGCCGGGATCGTCGCAGCCGACGGGACCGATCCGCGCGGCCCAGGACGGCGCTGCCACCAGTACGAACTCCTCGTCCATAAGCGGTTCTGCGACGACCGATCGCCCTCGCGGACGTACGGCGGACAGGACCAGGTCGAAGCGCCCGGCGCGCAGTCCGTCGAGCAGGTCGTCGGCGAGGCCGGTGGTCACCCGCAGCCGCACGCCCCGATCCACCAGCGGCGCCAGGGCGGGCAGCGCCCGTACGCACAACAGTTCGGCGGGACCGCCCAGATGCACCGGTTCGGAGGAATCGCTTCCCGACTGGCCCCGTTCCGCGACCGCGGCCAGCGCGTCGAGAGGCCCGGCGACCTGTGCGGCCAGTTCGTCGGCCACCGGGGTGGGCGCCACCCCTCGGGGCAGCCGTTCGAACAACTGGCGCTCCAGTTGCTGTTCGAGACTGCGTATCTGGGCGGTCACGGTCGGCTGGGACAGCCCCAGCAACTGCGCTCCTCCGGTGAGGGAACCGGCCCGGTGCACGGCGAGGAACGTGCGCAGCAGCGTGAGATCCAGCGGGCCCCGATCGTGGATGGTCCCATCGGAATCCCTATGGGTCATAGTGAGAAGGCTATTGGTCTTCCGATGGTGCGGCGACTTACTGTCCGACTGTCGTCGTCGGCGAGGCCGCCGACTCACCGCGCCTCGTGTACATGCCGAGGCCCGTCGAGAGAGTCACAGCAATGGCACAGATCCTTTTCGTCATGACCGGCACCGGCCAGTTGAGGCTGGCCGACGGCACCTCGCACCCCACCGGCTACTGGGCGGAGGAGTTCCTCGCGCCGTACCGCGCGTTCACGGAGACGGGGTACGAGGTCGTCGTCGCGACTCCGGGCGGTGTCGTGCCGCCGGTCGACCGGGCCAGCTTGGCGCCGGAGTTCAACGGGAGGCAGGAGGGCGCGGACGCCGTCGCCGCGGCGCTGGAGACCGCCGTGGAACTACGCCGTCCGATCGCATTGGAGAAGGCCGACCCGGGCGAGTACGCGGCCGTGTTCTACCCGGGCGGGCACGGGCCGATGGAGGACCTCGCGTCCGACGCCGACTCGGCCCGGTTGCTCACCGTGGCGATCGAGTCCGGCACGCCGCTCGGCCTCGTCTGCCATGGTGTGGCCGCCTTGGCCGGCACCGCGGACGGTGACGGGACCTCGCCCTTCGTCGGCTACCGCGTCACCGGCTTCACCAGGGCGGAGGAGGAGCAGGCCGGCCTCGCCGACCGGATGGAGTGGGTGCTGGAGGACCGGCTGGTGGCGCTGGGCCTGCGCTTCTCCGCCGGCGCGCCGTGGGCACCGCACGTCGTCGTCGACCGCACCCTGCACACCGGGCAGAACCCGGCTTCGTCCGCCCCGCTGGCCGCCGCACTGCTGAAGACGCTGAACTGACCCGGCCCCGGTCCTGTTGTGGCACTGCCTGCCGCCGACGCTCACGACACTGCCTGGCGCGGGACAATCTGACGATCAGGCCGTCATGCCAGTGTCCAAGTCATGTGATCACGTCCCGGAACACGGGCCGGTTCTGAGCGGCGGGAAGGACATACCCCTCCCGCCGCCTCTGTTCTTGCTGGACCTGCCGTTTCCTGTACGAGGCGCCCTTCTCCGTGCTCGCCTCGTTACGGCGAGGGAAGTTTGCGGGACTATTCAATTTCCCGAATTTGGCGACGTTTGCCGCCGGGCCGGAGCCTATCTAGATTATTCGCCCAGGTGTTGTGCGGACCAGTGTATTGCTGATACAAGTTCACGTGACATCCCGCATACTCGCGAACGGGGTATTTGTGAGAAAGTCGCAAAGCGTTCTCCTGGCATCACCGACGGTTTCTGCACGGTGACCAGGGAGGGGCAAAGCGCTGGTAGCCGCCCTGGTCGTGGTGGTGCTCGAGACGGGGGGCCTACCAGTGGCGACAGTCCGGACTGTTGGATAGTCGTGGTGGCGGCGGAGTGAGTCTCCGGTATCACCACGACCCGCGTCACATCTGACGATAGGGACAGTCGTGCGGGTTGATCCCGGCTCCTGATGAGTGTCGCGGCCGGTACGCACCCTGCCCTTCGACCGCGGGCGAGTGATTCAGCATGTCGCGAACCGCGCCCCGGCGGCGTCTCGCGAAACGTTTCCTGGCAACGCCTTCAGCATCCAGTCGGCATCGGTGCCGGTGGCGCTTGAACGAGTGCAGATCGTGCCGCTCGGGCCTTGGTATACACGCTGACGGGCGCGCAGCGGGTGAAGGTCATTGCTTATTGTGGCTAGGGCATCGTCACGGCAATCGGAAAGGCTGGATGTATGGCTGGTCCAACCGATGGGCGTACGCGGGGCATGCGGATGACCGGCCTGATCGGCCTGGCGATATGCATGACGCTGGCCGGGGTCGCCGTGTGGTTCCTTTCGACGTCCGCGCGGCGGGCGCACCGAATGCTGACGGTTCTCGGGAATGCGACGCAGGTCGCCCACCCGGAGTACCGGATGCGCTTACAACCTCCGGATGGAGTGTTCTCACTCACCCTCCCGCTGTCCTTCGAGCGGCAGTCGTCCGGTGACTCAAACGGCCGGCAGGAGGTGGTGGAGAACGCGCTGGGCGACCTCACCGTCGTCCCCTCGTTCCCCAGCACGGATATGACCGGTTATCTGCGGGAATTTGCCGGCGGCAAGGGGGTGGATCCTGTCGTGCGGGAAGCGGCGGAGCGAGAGGTCAGAGGACTCGGGAAAGCGGTGCGCGCGACGGCTCTCGTGGAATTGACGAGGCCCCTCGCCGAGCCGGAGCTCGTCGAGGAGATGAAGCCGTACGGCTTCGGTCCACAGGACATGGACAAGTACTTCTTCATGTCGTCGGCGGTCCCGGCGGTGGCGAAGCCGGTCTTCTGGTCGGCTCTCGGCGGTTGCGCCGAACGCGGATTGGGCGATTGCGACGAGCGCTCCGCGACGAAGCAGTTCCAGCAGTGGGTCGGCTCGCTGGCCGATGACGACCGGCACAACCTGCGCAGGCTCGGTCTTGATCTGAAGGTCTTACGCGACGCCGCCGCCGACGGCCATGTGTACGGTTTCGTCGTCAACTGGATGACGAGGGAAGACCTCTTGGGCCTGCTCGGGAAGCCGGATGTGCGCAACGTCTACGTCGTTGAGGCGGTGCCCCACTCCGATCGCGTGCCGCACTGAGTAGGAGGCGCCGATGACAGGGCGAACACGCAGGAAGCGGCCACTGGTTCTTCCCGTCGTCCTGATCGGGATGCTCGTGGCCGGGGTCGGCGGGTGCTCCGCGCGCACGGATGACGGGCACGCGATGGCTGTCTGGAGGAACCTCCTGGCGGTGACGAATCCCGATTACCGGGTCGTCCAATTCGGTGGAGCCGGCGACGACTACCGTGAGGGTTGGACCACAGTCGAAGCCCGGCGGCCGTCGCCCTCTACTGGCTCGGAATACGGGGGGTGGAGCACTCGGGTCGACGATGCCGAGGGCGCGGCGGACGTCTCGAGGAACCTGAGCGGGTGGAGCCTGACGGCCGCGCTCGTGAAGCTCGATGCGGAGCCGCTGCAGGACGAGGACGAGAGACGGCAGGTGAAGCGTGTGCTGCGGTCGCTCGGTTCGTCCGTGAAGGTCGAGGTGGTCGTCGGGTTGCGCGAGTCGCTGCCCGAGCCCGAGGTGACGAAGCTCACCGTCAGGACGCCGGACGTGCTGCTGTTCTCCACCGGGCCGAACGGAAAGCCCCTGTCCTGGGACGGCTCCAAGTACTGCGACTCCCGGGGCTTCGACGCCTGGTGCTCGTCGGGCGTCAAACCGTCACTCACCCAGGAGTTCGAGACCTGGGTCTCTCTGCTCGGGCCGGGCGACGAGAAGGCGCTGGCCGCCTTCGGGCTGCATCTGGACGAGCTCAAATCCGTCCCCGATCGTGGCGTTCACGGCTTCGTCCTCAGCGGGTGGCCCGCGGACCTGCTGCCCCTCGCCGACGATCCCAGGGTCATGTCGCTTCGCGTGGCCGACATCGTCCTGGAGGAGTGAGGCGCCCAAGAGGACGCGACCCGGGGCGATCTCCGGACTGATCCTGCCCGAAAACGGGCAGGAAACTTGTTAGTCGGCGTCCTTGCTGCGTTAGGGTCCTGCTCTGTGTCCACGGCACGGCATCCCTTCGAGGATCTGATCGGCCACCTCACCCGGACCACTTCATTGGGGCCGGGGGAGGCGGCTCGCGTGGTGGCCGACGTCCTGACGTACTTCGGCGAGCCCGCGGAAGAGTACGTGCGGCGCCGCCACGGCGAACTCAAGTCGAGGGGGCTGACGAACGACCAGATCTTTCCCAGAATCTCCGCCGAGCTCGCGGGAAGACGTGTCGCGGCACCGGAGCTGACCCTGCGCCAGCTCCGGCGGATCGTTTACGGATAGGAGCGGTTATGTGCGGAATCGTCGCTTACGTCGGGCCTAAGGATGCGGCGCCCATCCTGCTCGAAGGTCTCCAGCGGCTGGAGTACCGGGGCTACGACTCGGCCGGCCTCGCCGTCGTGAACGCCAAGAGCCTCAAGACGCGCAAGGTCAAGGGCCGGGTCGCCGACCTGGCGGCGGCGGTGCCCGCGAAGTTCAAGGGCACGAGCGGCATCGGCCACACCCGGTGGGCCACGCACGGCGCGCCCAGCGATGTGAACGCGCACCCGCACCTCGACCAGGAGCAGCGGATCGCCGTCGTGCACAACGGCATCATCGAGAACGCCGACGAGCTGCGCCGCCGCCTGGAGGGCGAGGGTGTGAAGTTCGAGAGCGAGACCGACAGCGAGGTGCTCTCGCATCTCATCGGGCGCGTGGTCAAGGACACCGACTCGCTGCGGGAGGCCGTCCTGCGGGCGCTGAAGAGCGTGGTCGGCACGTACGGCATCGCCGTCATCGACGCGCAGCGGCCCGGCGAGATCGTGGTGGCCCGCAACGGCAGCCCGATCGTGCTCGGCCTCGGCGAGAAGGAGATGTTCGCCGCCTCCGACGTCGCCGCGCTCATCCGCTACACGCGCCAGGTCGTCCACCTGGAGGACGGTGAGCTCGCGGTCATCAAGGCCGACGGGTTCAACACGTTCACCGGCGACGCCAGGGAGACGGCCAAGGAGCCGTTCACGGTCGACTGGGACGCCGGCCACTACGACAACGGCGGCTACGAGCACTACCTGCTCAAGGAGATCTCCGAGCAGCCCGACACGGTCGCCCGCACGCTGCGCGGCCGGCTCGACGACCGGTTCCACATCGCCCACCTCGGCGGCCTGAACATGGACGCCCGCGAGACCCGCTCGTTCCGCCGGGTGAAGATCATCGGCTGCGGGTCCGCGTACTACTCCGGCCAGATGGGCGCGCAGCTCATCGAGGAGCTGGCCCGCATCCCCGCCGACGCCGAGCCCGCGTCGGAGTTCCGCTACCGCAGCCCCGTCGTCGAGCCCGACACCCTGTACGTCGCGATCAGCCAGTCGGGGGAGACCTACGACACGCTCGCCGCCGTGCAGGAGCTCAAGCGCAAGGGCGGCCGGGTGCTCGGCATCGTCAACACCGTCGGCAGCGCCATCGCCCGGGAGACCGACGGCGGCATCTACCTGCACGCCGGTCCCGAGGTCTCGGTGGCCTCCACCAAGGCGTTCATCTCCACGGCCGTGGCGTTCGCGCTGCTCGCCCTGCACCTCGGCCGCGTACGCGACCTGTCGCCGGCCGACGGCCGCAGGATCTGCGAGGGCCTGCGCCGGCTCCCCGAGCAGATCAAGGAGATCCTCACGCTGGAGGACCGGATCAGGGAGCTGGCGAAGAAGTACGCCGACTCGCCGGGCATGATGTTCGTCGGCCGGGTGCGCGGCTACCCGGTGGCCCGCGAGGGCGCGCAGAAGCTCAAGGAGATCTCCTACGTCCACGCCGAGGCGTATCCGGCGAGCGAGCTCAAGCACGGCCCGCTCGCGCTGATCAGCCCCGAGCTGCCGACGGTCGCGATCGTCCCCGACGACGAGCTGCTGGACAAGAACCTCACCACGCTGGGCGAGATCCGGGCCCGGCACGGGCGGATCCTCATGGTCGGCCACCGCACCTCCGAGGCGGCCGACGACTGCATCGTGGTGCCCAAGAACGAGGTCGAGCTCGACCCCATCCTGCTCACGATCCCGCTGCAGCTGTTCGCCTACCACGCCGCCGTCGCCCTGGACCGCGACGTCGACCGCCCGCGCAACCTCGCCAAGAGCGTGACGGTCGAGTAGCCCCTCCGCTCCCCGTCCGGCTCGCGCCGGGGACGCGAGCCGGACGGTCCGGGGTTCGGCGCAATGCCGCGCGGCCCGGCGCCGATGTACGGGTATGCATGTGACCTACTTCGCGATGGCGCTGCCCGTCGTCGCCGTACTCGTGTTCACCCTGGTGCGGGCCGCACGCCGGAGCCGTGAGCAGTTCGGGCGCGTACGGCAGATCGCCCGGCAGCAGTTGCCCGAGTCGGCGCCGCAGCGGACCGAGCTGGAGGAGCTGGTGAACCTTCTCCAGGCGCGTCTCAATCGGACGCAGTGGGCCCAGTTGCTCCTTGGCGCGGTGATCGGATACGCCGTCCAACTCGTGGGCGACGCCCTGCTCGGCAAGTGAAGGGAAGGGGAGGGCCGGCGGAGTCCGGCGCGGCGTGACGAGCCGGTGAAGGGGTCGCCGCAGTCTTGTACGGGTGCCGGGTCTGACGAATCTGACATCTCTCGGGACGCGTATTCTGACGTCGGTCTCACGCCTGGCGACTTTTGTTGGCGGCGACGGCGGCGGAGACGATCGCGTCCTGCGTGCCCGCGCCCCTGACAGCAAGCGGAACCCGCCCGAAAGCGGGACGGCGCCCTCAGTCGAACCAGACGACCAGACGCACGCCTTCGGGCCCGAACCGCTGCGCCAGCGCCCGCATCACCGCGAAGACGTGCTCCCACCCGGTGCCCGGTCCCAGCACGTCCAGTCGCGTCACCGGGCCGTACTCGAGGGTCTGTCCCGAGATCTCCCAGCGGCCCGCGGGGGCCCCGACGGGCGAGGTGCCCAAGGGCGGCATGCCGTACCGCTCGACGACCTCATCGGGCCACCGGTCGTCGATCCGATACCGCGTGATCGAGTAGCCGCCTTCCGAGTGCACATCGAGCACTCCTCGGGCGGCGGGGCGGACGGTCATGTCCAGATCACGAAGCTCCGCCCATGAGACCCATGTGCTGCCATGAATGGCGGCATCCAACCGCGCGCAGTTCTCATAGTGGGTACGGACGGGTCCTGAAACGTCGGCCGGCAGGCCACGGCCGGCCGCGACAGGGGCCCAGTCAAGCCGGTTGCGAATGCCGAAGAGGCAACCGAGCGATGCGTAGTCATTGACGCCATAGAGCGGGTAAAGAGGCAGGGAAACGCTCCACGCGTCTCCCTCGTACCAGTCCTCGTCGGCGTGCGGGTGACGCATCTCTATGAATCCGTAGATGTCGGTGCCCATCCGGACAGGCTAGGGGTGTGGGCGCGAGGCGCGGGCTTTTCTGTGGGCTGTTTCGTCCTCGCGCAATCAACTGTGCGCTTTTCATAGCCCCGGAACCAGGCAATTCGGCGGCAGCATGTTGCCCGGGGATTGCAGCTTCCTGCCACCGCCCTCCCGCATGTCCACGTCCTCTGGCAGCAAGCGGCACGACCCTCGTGCTCCCGCAGGCCACCGCCGCGGCCCGCCTACCGATCACCGCAGCCGTAACGTCCGTTATGTGGTGACATGGTGTAGTTACTCATAGTCTGTGCGTGTAAGGGGCTCTTCGGGTAGGAGGGTGCCGACATGCGACGCCGTACGGTCCTCGCGCTGGGGGCCCTGGCCCTCGCGGGCGCGTGCGGCGTCCAGGCGCCGCCACATCGCCGGGAGCTCTCCCTGGCCGTCCCGGGCCCGCCCGGAGGCTGCGGGGACGGCGTCGCCGCCGGGTTCAAGTCGCTCGTCGAGGGGCGTGGCTGGGCCCGGGCCGTACGGATCAGGCGGGAGGCCGGCGACGGCGGGACGGCTCTCGCCCGGACGGGCGGGCCGCGGACCGACCTGGTGATCGCCGATCCCGCACTGCTGGCCGCCTGCGCGCTGGCCCGCGACCCCCTCCTGGTCGCCAGGGCCGTCCCGCTCGCGCGACTGACGGGGGAGTGGGAGGTGCTGGTCGCCTCGCCCGACTCGGGTTACCGCACGTTCGAGCAGTTCGCCGCCGCGCTGCTACGCGATCCCGGAGGGCCCAGGGTCGCGGGCGGCGCCGACCGCGGCCCGGAGCACCTGCTGCTCGGCATGACCGCGCAGGGCCTGGGAGCCGACCCGCGCCTGCTCGACTACGTCGCGTTCGGCAGCAGGGCGCAGGCCGTCGCCGCGGTCCTCGACGGGCGGCTCGCGCTCGGGTTCGGCAGCAGGCGCGAGGTCGCCCCTCACGTGCGCGCAGGACGGCTGCGGCCGCTCGCGGTCTCCTCCGCCGAGCGGCTGCCCGGGGTGGACGCGCCGACGCTGGCGGAGTCGGGCGTACGGGTCGTGTACGCCGACTGGACGGGGCTGATCGCCCCCCGCGGCACGCCGGGGCGGGACGCCCTGCTCGACCTGTGCCGGGCCGTCACCGGCACTCCCGGCTGGCGGAGCCTGTGCGACCGCAACGACTGGACGCCGATGTGGCTCGACGGCGACGACTTCAGCCAATGGCTCGTCGGCGAGGCGCGCCGCACGGCCCTGCTCCTCAATGATCTCGGACTCCGCTGAAAAACACAACTTGTAGGGGCGCTTGCGGGAAGGGCCACAAGATGTAGGATCCATCGCGTTGCTGGTTCACCCCAGGTGAGGCAAGAGGGAACCCGGTGCGAATCCGGGACTGCCCCGCAGCGGTGAGCGGGAACGACCGCCGTGAGCACCGTGCCTTGAGCACTGTGTTTGTCAGCACTGGGCGCGAGCGCGCCCGGGAAGCGACGGCCAGTAGGACCGGTGGGCGCGAGCCCGTCCGGACGCCCGCGAGTCCGAAGACCTGCCAGTGACGCGCGCGCATGGGCGCGCGCCCCGCGCCGGGCCCCGAGGGCGGGCTCGCCGCAACGTCACGGCACGGTTCCCTCTCGTGCGCGTGCGCCGCGGCATGCCTCCCCTCAGGTCCGGCCGGGACACGGAACGACGAGGAGAGGGCATCTGATGACCATCACCGACCCGGCCTCCGCGTCCGCGGACCCCGCTTCACGTGAGCGCGGCGGGCCGCGGGCTCCGGCGGGAGACCGCGGACCCGACGCCCCGCACGGCTCCGTCCCCGCCGGCGGCGCCCTGCGGCAGGCCGAGGCCCGCGCGGACGACGCGTGGGACGCGGCGGCCGTCCGGCAGGCGATCGAGGAGGCGGCGGCCGGGGTCATCGCCGACCCGGAGAACTCACGCCGGGCGGCCCGGCTGCTGAGCGGGCTGATCGCGGAGGAGACGGCGGCCGAGGGGGTGCGCACCTTCTCGGAGTCGGTCGCCGCCGCCCACGCCGCCGGGCTGCTGGGCGACGCCGTCGCCGCGTTCGTGGCCGGCGAGGCCGAGGCGCTCGACGCGCTGATCGACCCGGCGGCCGACGACCGGTTCGAGTACTTCGGGCTGCGCACGGTCTACGACCGCTACCTGCTGCGCCACCCGGTCACCCGGCGCGTGCTCGAACGCCCGCAGCACTTCCTGCTGCGCGTCGCCTGCGGCCTGTCTGCCACGGTGGCCGAGGCGGCCGAGCTGTACGGCCTGATGTCCACACTGGCCTACCTGCCCAGCTCTCCGACGCTGTTCAACTCGGGCGCGCGCCGGCCGCAGCTGTCGTCGTGCTTCCTGCTCGACTCGCCCCGCGACGAGCTGGAGAGCATCTACGAGCGGTACGGCCAGGTGGCGCGGCTGTCGAAGTACTCCGGCGGCATCGGCATCGCCTGGACGCGGGTGCGCTCGCGCGGATCGCTGATCCGGGGCACCAACGGCCTGTCCAACGGCATCGTCCCCTGGCTGCGCACGCTCGACGCGTCGGTGGCGGCCGTCAACCAGGGCGGCAGGCGCAAGGGCGCGGCCTGCGTCTACCTGGAGACCTGGCACGCCGACATCGAGGAGTTCCTGGAGCTTCGCGACAACACGGGCGAGGAGTCGCGCCGCACGCACAACCTCAACCTGGCCAACTGGGTGCCCGACGAGTTCATGCGCCGCGTCGAGGCGGACGGCACGTGGTCGCTGTTCGACCCCAAGGAGGCCCCCGAGCTGACCGACCTGTGGGGCGAGGCGTTCGACGCCCGCTATCGCGAGCTGGAGGCCGCCGGGCGATACGTCCGGCAGGTGCCGGCCCGCGCCCTGTACGCCCGGATGATGCGCACCCTCGCCCAGACGGGCAACGGCTGGATGACGTTCAAGGACGCCGCCAACCGGGCCTCCAACCAGACCGCGCGGCCCGGCAACGTCATCCACCTGTCCAACCTGTGCACCGAGATCCTGGAGGTCACCAGCGACGGCGAGACCGCCGTCTGCAACCTCGGCTCGGTCAACCTCGCCGCGCACCTGACCCCCGAGGGCGACGCCGTCGACTTCGGCGGGCTGCGCGCCACCGTCCGCACCGCCGTACGGTTCCTGGACCGGACGATCGACCTCGGCTTCTACCCGACGCCCGAGGCGGAGGCGGCGAACCGGAAGTGGCGGCCCGTGGGGCTCGGCGTCATGGGCCTCGCCGACGTGTTCTTCGCGCTGCGCCTGCCGTTCGACTCGCCGGAGGCGCTGGCGCTGTCGACCCGCATCGCCGAGGAGATCGCGCTCGCGGCGTACGGCACCTCGGCCGACCTGGCCGCCGAACGCGGGCGCCACCCCGCCTACGAGGAGACGCGGGCGGCGGACGGCGTCCTGCACCTCGACCACTACCCGTGCGCCCCGGCGCATCCCGAGGAGTGGGCCGCGCTGCGGGCCAGGATCGCGCGGACCGGGCTGCGCAACTCCCTGCTCGTGGCGATCGCGCCGACGGCCACGATCGCCTCGATCGCGGGCTGCTACGAGTGCGTCGAGCCGCAGGTGTCCAACGTCTTCAAGCGTGAGACGCTGTCGGGGGAGTTCCTCCAGGTCAACCGGTATCTCGTGCGGGACCTTCAGGCTCTCGGCCTGTGGACCAAGCCGATGCGCGACGCGATCAAACTCAACGACGGCTCGATCCAGGAGATCGCCGCCGTCCCGGACGAGCTCAAGACGCTCTACCGCACCGCCTGGGAGCTGCCGCAGAAGGCGCTCGTCGACCTGGCCGCCGCGCGGCAGCCGTACGTCGACCAGTCGCAGTCGCTCAACCTCTTCATGGCCGCCCCCACCATCGGCAAGCTCTCCTCGATGTACGCCTACGCCTGGCGGTCGGGCCTGAAGACCACCTACTATCTGCGCTCCCGTCCGGCGACGCGGATCGCCCAGACCACCGTGCCGGCCGTCACCCCCGCCGAGGCGGTCGCCTGCTCCCTTGAGAACCCGGAGATCTGCGAGGCATGCCAATGAGAACGATGCTGCTCGACCCCGGTATGGACCTGACTCTGCGCCCGATGCGCTACCCGGGGTTCTACGAGAGGTACCGCGCGGCGATCAGGAACACCTGGACGGTCGAGGAGGTCGATCTCGCCTCCGATCTCGCCGACCTCGCGACCCTCGACGAGGGGGAACGGCACCTGATCAACCGGCTCGTGGCGTTCTTCGCCACCGGCGACTCGATCGTGGCCAACAACCTGGTGCTGAACCTCTACCAGCACGTGAACGCCCCCGAGGCGCGCCTTTACCTCAGCAGGCAGCTGTTCGAGGAGGCGGTGCACGTCCAGTTCTACCTGACCCTGCTGGACACCTACCTGCCCGACCACGACGAGCGGGTGAAGGCGTTCGCCGCCGTCGAGCACATCCCGTCGATCCGCGCCAAGGCCGAGTTCTGCTTCCGCTGGATCGACTCCATCAGCGAGCTGAACCGGCTGGAGACCCGGGAGGACCAGCGGGCCTTCCTGCTCAACCTCGTCTGCTTCGCCGCCTGCATCGAGGGGCTGTTCTTCTACGGCGCCTTCGCGTACGTCTACTGGTTCCGCTCGCGCGGGCTGCTCGGCGGCCTCGCGACCGGCACCAACTGGGTGTTCCGCGACGAGTCGATGCACATGGAGTTCGCCTTCGAGGTGGTGGACACCGTACGCCGCGAGGAGCCGGACCTCTTCGACGACGACCTGGGGGCCCAGGTGACGCGGATGATGGAGGAGGCGGTCGCCGCCGAGCTCGCCTTCGCCCGCGATCTGTGCGGCGACGGGCACGGCGTCATGAGCGCCGGCAACATGCGGCGCTACCTGGAGTACGTCGCCGACCGCAGGCTCACCCGGCTCGGCCTGCCCGCGCGATACGGCACGGACAACCCCTTCCCGTTCATGGAGTTCCAGGACGTGCAGGAGCTGGCGAACTTCTTCGAGCGCCGGGTCTCGGCCTACCAGGTGGCCGTCGAGGGTGACGTCAGTTTCGACGAGGCCTTCTGACTCATCCGGTTTTCGGCGCTCCCGTAAAGGGCAAAGGGAACGCCATGACGACGACAGGGGGCGCCGTCACAGCGGCAGCGTGGAACTGGGCGACCTTGGCGATCGCCGTGGCCGCCGCGATCGTCGCGGTGGAACTGGTCCGGCGGGTGCTGAAATCGCGCCTGATAGGGGAGCGGTGGGCGCTCGCCGGGCCGTTCGTGCGCAGGTGCACCTGGCCGGGCTTCGCCTCGGCCGTGGTGGGCACCGTCAAGGCGGCCTACGACCCCGACATGCCCGGGTCGGACTCCAACGGCTTCCAGCGCGTGCTCGCGCTGCTGCTGATCGCCTGCGTGACCTGGTTGATGATCCAGGCGGCGTACGCGGTGACCGACGTCGTCCTCGACCGGCTGACGCGGGTCGAGGGCGAGCGCAACCGCCGCGCCCGGCGCATCCGCACCCAGATCACACTGGTGCGCCGGGTGTCGGCGGCGGTCGTCGTGGTGCTCGCGCTGGGGGCGATGCTGTTCACCTTCCCGCAGGTGCGGGCGCTCGGCGCGGGACTGCTCGCCTCCGCGGGGATCGCCGGCGTGGTGGGCGGCATCGCGGCCCAGTCCACGCTCGGCAACATGCTGGCCGGGCTGCAGCTCGCCTTCAGCGACGCGCTGCGGCTCGACGACGTGGTCGTGGTGGAGGACGAGTGGGGCCGCATCGAGGAGCTGACCCTCACCTACGTGGCGCTGCGCCTGTGGGACGAGCGGCGGCTCATCCTGCCCGTGTCCTACTTCACCACCAATCCGTTCGAGAACTGGACGCGCCACGAGAGCCGCATCCTCGGCAGCGTGTACCTCCGGGTGGACTGGTCGATCCCGGTCGAGGAGGTGCGCACCGAGCTCTACCGGGCGCTGCGGGAGAACCCGCTGTGGGACCAGAAGGACTGGACGCTCCAGGTCACCGACATCACCCCGGAGGGGCTGGTCGAACTGCGCGCCCTGATGAGCGCGGCCGACTCGGCGAGCGCCTTCGACCTGCGCTGCGACATCCGCGAGCACCTGGTGAAGTTCATCCGCGAGAAGTACCCCGAGAGCCTCCCGCGCCTGCGCGTCGAGACCCCCGCACGCTGAGCGTCGCATCCGCCCTTGCCCGCCGGCCGCCAGACCGGTGACGGGTGTCAGGGGGCGTTGGACGGCCGCAGGAGCCTGCTCGCGCCGGCGATGAGCGCGGTGGCGAGGATCCAGCCCGCGGCGATCAGGCCGTTCGCCAGCCACTGGGTCAATCCGGCCGGCTCCCAGGCGCCCCGCTGCTCGAACACGCTCACCGGCACGAGCAGGTCGAGCGTGTAGACGAAGGCGTTGAAGTGGCGCGACTCGTCCAGCCCGATCTGGTGCGGCGGCCACTGCGTGAAGATCGCCGTACCCGTCGCGAGGAGCAGCGCGGCCCACAGGCCGGCGAGCCAGGGCCGGTAGCCGTAGCCGACGAGCCCGTCGAGCAGCCGGCCCCACAGCCGCCCGGGCACCCGCAGCGTCCGCCGCCGCGCCCGCTGCCTGGCCAGCAGCACCCGGCGCGCGTCAGGCTCGTGCCCGATCCGCCGGCAGTAGGCGGCCAGCTGCTCGTACGGCTGGGGGCGGTAGCCTCCGGGGTCGCGCCGCAGCCAGGAGAGCCGGTCCGCCAAGGTCGCGGGCCCGCGCAGCGACTCGTACGTCAGCCCGTTGAGCCGTACGTCGCCCGGGTAGCTCTCCGGACGGTCGAACAGCACACCGAAGCGGGAGTAGCCGAGGTTGACCTCGCCCTCGATCGACTCGGGCAGCAGGATGAGCTCGTCCGCCTGCATGTGGCTCAGGTGCAGCACCCGGCCCCGCGCCCGCAACACCGCCCCGTGGAACGACAGGACCCCGCCGATGCGCGCGCCGCGCAGCCGTACGGTTCCGTGGGCGGTGAAACCCGCGCCGAGCTCGGCCGCGGCGGCCTGCAGGTGGTCGGCGTGCACGGCGGGGCTGCCGTCCGCGGTGACGACGGCGCCCTGGAGGTAGAGCCCGCTGGAGAAGCGGGCGCCGATCAGCCGCAGGCCGCCCGTGGCCCGCATGTCGCGTAAGAAGGCGCTGCCGTCCACGACGAGCCCGCCGGCCCACAGCGCGACCGACTCCCAGGTCCGCGGCTCCTCCGATCCCTCGGGCCCGTTCCAGGAGCCCGCCTCCGGCGGGTCCGCCCCCGGTTCCCGGTATGGCGCCTCACCGGGGGTGCCCACCCGCGTGCCGGAGAGCCGGAGCTGCCCGGTCACGTGGGCGTTGTCCAGGCGCACCCCCGCGCGGACGACCGATCCGTCGAGGTCGAGGAGCCCGTCGACCGTGGCCCGGCTGGCCCGGAAGCGGAAGATGTCGCAGCGCCGCAGCCGCACGCCCCTGGTCCTGGCGTCGTTGAGCGAGACCGTTCCGGCGATGTGGCAGTCGAGCAGGTGGACCTTCGCCTCGATCGTGGCGTCGGACAGGTTGAGATCGCCGACGATCCGCGCTCCGGCGAGCCGGACGCCCGGCACCCGGCCCGATCCGCCGATGCCCCGGTCGAGCACCAGGGCGGAGATCACCTCCGCCCGGACCACCCGGGAGCGGCCCCACAAGCCTTTCGAGCCCCACGCGCCGCCGGAGGAGGCGTCCGTCTCCCGGCCATGGCGCAGGTCGACCCAGCCGCCGGTGGGGTAGGCGTCCCAGAGCCGTCGCTCGGCGGGGGTGAGCCGGCGGAAAGGGGGCCGCGATCTTCCCATAGGCCGACGATATCGCCGATCTTCGAAGGGGCCGGCGCTCCGGCGGACCGGCCCGCGAACGCTCCGCGTACCGCGGGGTGTGACACCGACAAGAGGAACGTCATGGACAACCACCTGAACGGGCGCGCACGGGCGCGCTCGCTGGGCGTCGTCGTCGGCGGGTTGCCGACCGGGCCGCTGAACGCGATCACCGATGTCGAAGGGGTCCTGGTGGGTCACACCACGATCGACGACGGCGCCGATCTCCACACCGGGGTCACCGCCGTCGTCCCCCGGCAGCTGACCGCCGGGCGGCGGAACCTGCCCGCGGCCGTCTACGCCGGCAACGGGTACGGCAAGCTGGTCGGCTCGACCCAGGTCGACGAACTCGGCGTGCTGGAGTCACCCGTCGTCCTGACCGCCACGTTGTCGGTGTTCCGGGCCGCCGACGCGCTGCTCACCTATCTGATGGGCCGCCGCCCGGACGGCATCTCCTTCAATCCCCTGGTGGGCGAGACCAACGACGGCTTCCTGTCCGACATCCGGCGCCGCCCCGTCGCCGAACGGCACGTTCTCGACGCGCTGGAGGGAGCGTCCGGCGGGCTGCCCGGGGAGGGATGCGTGGGGGCGGGCACCGGGACGACGGCCCTGGGGTTCAAGGCCGGCATCGGCACCTCCTCCCGGCGGCAGGTGGTGGACGGGGCTCCGGTCACGGTCGGAGCGCTCGTCCAGGCCAATTTCGGCGGCGTGCTGACCGTCCGCGGTGTCCCGATGCCGGTCGGCGAACTCATCCCGGGGGCTCGTCATCACGAACAGGCCGGTGGCTCCTGCATGATCGTGGTGGCCACCGACGCGCCGCTCGACGCACGCCGGCTAGGCCGCCTCGCCCGCCGGGCGGTCTTCGCGATGGGCCGTGTGGGCGCGTCGTACTCCAACGGCAGCGGCGACTACGCGATCGCCTTCACGACGGCGCCGCCGCGGCTCCCGCCCCTGCCCGACGAGGCGCTGAACCCCGTCTTCGCCGCGGTCATGGACGCGGTCGAGGAGGCGCTGCTCAACTCCCTGTTCACCGCGACGACCACCACCGGATTCCGCGGCCGCACGAGCCATGCGGTCCCCTACGACCGGCTCCCGGGCACGGACGGCCGGACCGCGCTCGCGTGAGCGCCGCCGGGCCCCCGGCGTCAGGAGCCCGGCGTCGGGAGCCCGGCGGTCAGGCGCCGCAGTCGCAGCAGCAGCCGTCCCCGCAGCAGCAGCCGTCTCCCGAGCAGCAGTCGGAGCAGTCGGAGCACGACGAGCAGCAGTCGCAGCATCCCGAGCAGTCGGGGCAGCCGTCGCAGCCGCTGCAGAAGCAGCGATCCATGCACTGCTCCTGCCGATACTCGCTCCACGGCGGGCGGTAGAGCCCGCAGGTCAGGAAGGTCGTCATCCCGGCCACCACCGTCAGCGCGATCCCCGGGCGCCCGCCCGACGGCTCCTCCGGCGGCCCGCCGGGCGGGGCGTCGAAGGGCGCGGGGGAGGTGTCCCCGGCCGGCATGCGGTGCGCCGCGCAGGCGGCGCCGTGGGCGCGCGGCCCGAACGCCCGGTCGACGGCGCGGCGGGTCTCGCCGCACAGCAGCGCCTCGACCAGGTGCCGCTCCTCCAGGTCGAGGTCGCGTACGGCCAGGCGCAGCCCGTGCAGCGCCTCCTCGCACACCCGCCGGGCCTCGGCGGGCGAGGTGCCGGTCGCGTCCAGCGGGTTGTACGCCCCGCGGGCCCGGTCCTCGGCGAGGTCCTCGACCGCGTCGATCAGGTGCGCGATCCGGCCGAAGAAGCGGCCGGCCTCGCGCAGGCTCTCGGCGTTGCCCGGCCGGCCCGCGAGCGTGGCGGTGTGCGCGAAGGCCGCGGCCACGGCGGTCTCGGTGGGCTCGGTGACGTCGAGCAGCCCGCACCCGGGGGACGCCTCCAGCAGCGCCTGGCGGGCGGAGACCTCGGTCAGGACGGCCGTGTCGAAGCCGATCGACTCCGCGCCGCGCCGGGCGGCCGAGGCCCAGGCGGCGGCCGTGGCGCGCATCGGGGCGCCGGTCACGCGCCGGGCCGCGATCCCGTCGCCGTCGGACGCGTGGTCGCGGATCTTGCCCGAGGCGAGGGCCAGCGAGACCACGGCGGCCAGGCGGGCGCCCCGGTCGTCCGACCGCACCACCTCCGCCGGCCGGAAGCCGCGCAGCGCGCAGGGCCCGGCGGTCCGCCGGTTCGGCCCGGCCCCGGCCCGTGACCGGGCCTGTGACTGGGCCTGTGACTGGGCCTCGGTCAGGACGGACAGGATGAGGCCGTCGTAGTTGGTCGCCATGCGGGCCAGATGTCCGTGCCGGTCCCGCAACGTCAGGCAGAGCCCGCACAGGTGCGCGCGCCAGGCCTCGTGGACGGACGGGCAGGAGTGGCGGGCACACGGCCGGAGGATCCCGAACACCCAGAGACTCCTTGGGGGTCATGCGTACGGGATCATCCCGTTGCGCGGCGATTATGCCACTTCGGGGCGGGACCCTGCCGGAGTAGTCGGGCGGGCGAGCTGGACAATCGATGGATGGAAGTTACCGACGGGTTCGAGCTGACCCTCGACGAGCACGTCGCCACCCTCACCCTCAACCGGCCCGCCAAGCGCAACGCCGTGACCGCCGCCATGTGGCGGGCGCTGCCGGGCATCCTGGCGGACCTCGCCGCCGAGCCGAAGGTACGCGTCCTCCTCCTTACCGGAGCCGGCGGAACTTTCTGCTCCGGTGCTGATATTTCGGAAATTCATGAGCTTGGCGATAACGACGATGACACCGGTCTTACTGTTGTCGCGGAGCGCGCACTGATGACCTTTCCCAAACCTGTGATCGCGATGATCGAGGGATACTGCGTCGGCGGCGGATGCCAGCTCGCGCTCGCCTGCGATCTGCGCGTCGCGGCGGCCGGGGCCCGCTTCGGCGTCACCCCGGCCAAGCTCGGGATCGTCTACCCGCTCAGCTCCACGCGGCGGCTCGCGGAGATCGCCGGGCCCGCCACCGCGAAGCTCCTGCTCTTCTCGGCCGAGCTCATCAGTGCAGATCACGCCTTGCGCACCGGTCTCGTCGACGAGGTGTGCCCGCCGGAGGACCTGCGCCGGCGCGTCCACGGCCTGGCGGCCACGATGGCCGGCAGATCCCGGCTGACGCTGGCGGCGGCCAAGCAGATCATCGACGGCCGGGCCGGGGAGGCCGAGGTGCGCGCCTGGCAGCGGGAGGCCAGGGAGAGCGGCGAAATGGCCGAAGGTGTCCGGGCATATCGGGAGGGGCGTTCCCCTGGATTCTCTTGGGATGCAAAATAGGCATAAACGGGACTCGCAGTGGTAATGACCCTGTGAGGTGTGAGATGTCGCAGAATCCATTCGCCAGGTTCGCCCGATGGCTGGGGCTTGATAGGAATCCGCTTCGACGCCGGTGCGACCGGGCCGAAGCGGTGGTCCGGCTTGCCGCCGTGCTGGGAGTCGTGGCCGCGATCGTGTTCGGCGTGATGCTCGGCATGCGCGAGTACGGCAACGGCCTGCGGACCGAGGCCCAGCAGATGCGCAGCCGACATCAGGTCGCCGCCACCCTGACGGGCGACGTGACGACGCCCCGGTTGTCGGTGGCCGGAGCGGCGGTCGGGCATGCCCAGGCCACCTGGGTGGCCCCCGACGGCACGGTGAGGGCCGGTGTCATCGAGGTCTCGCCCAGCAGGCACGCGGGTGAGACCGTGCGCATCTGGACCGACGGCAGAGGCGTGATCACGCCCAGGCCGCAGGACCGGGAGACCACGGCGGTCGCCGCGCTGACCGTCGGCACGGGCGTCCCGCTGGCCGCCGCCGCGATCCTCGCGCTGCTGGTGACCTGCACCCGCCTGGTCAACCAGCGCAGGGCCCGCCGGGTGTGGGAGGCCCAGTGGACCGTGGTCGAGCCCATGTGGCGGATCAACGGCCGCTGAGCCGCTCACACGCGGGCCGGCTCAGCGGTCGACGATCTCGTTCTTCCCGATCACGACCACACCGCTGCGGGTCACCGCGAAACGCTGGCGGTCGTACTCCAGGTCGAAGCCGATCCTGGCGCCGTCGGGGATGACCACGTTCTTGTCGATGATGGCCTTGCGGACGATCGCGCCCCTGCCGATCTTGACCGAGCCCATCAGCACCGAGTCCTCGACGTGCGAGTGGGAGTGCAGCACCACGCCGGGGGACAGGATCGAGCGCAGCGCGGTGCCGCCCGACACGATCACCCCGGGCGACACGAGCGACTCCAGCGCATGCCCCACCCGGTCGCCCTCGTTGTGCACGAACTTGGCCGGCGGCAGCGGATCGTTGCCGGTGTAGATCGGCCACCGGTCGTTGTAGAGGTTGAAGACCGGCTGCACCGAGATGAGGTCCATGTTGGCCTCGTAGTAGGCGTCGAGCGTCCCCACGTCGCGCCAGTAGCCGCGGTCGCGCTCGGTGGAGCCGGGCACCACGTTGTCCGCGAAGTCGTACACCTCGGCGCCGCCGCTCTTGACGAACATCGGGATGATGTTGCCGCCGAGGTCGTGCTTGCTGCTGGGGTCGAGGGCGTCCTCGCGCAGGGCCTCGATGAGGGACTGGGTCTTGAAGACGTAGTTGCCCATCGAGGCGAAGATCTGGTCGGGCGCGTCGGGCAGGCCCACCGCGTCCTTCGGCTTCTCGCGGAACGCGACGATCCGGCGGCCCGAGGGGTCCGCCTCGATGACCCCGAACTGGTCGGCCAGTTCGAGGGGCTGGCGGATCGCGGCGACGGTCACGTCCGCGCCCGAGTCGATGTGCTGGTCGACCATCTGGCGGGGATCCATCCGGTAGATGTGGTCCGCGCCGAAGACGATCACATGATCGGGCAACTCGTCGTAGATCAGGTTGAGGTTCTGGAACAGCGCGTCCGCCGATCCGGCGAACCAGCGCGGCCCGAGCCGCTGCTGCGCGGGCACCGGGGTCACGTAGTTGCCGAGCATCGACGACAGCCGCCACGTCCGGGAGATGTGCCGGTCCAGGCTGTGGTTCTTGTACTGCGTCAGCACCACGATCTGCCAGTAGTGCGCGTTCGCCAGGTTCGACAGAACGAAGTCGATGAGCCGGTAGATGCCGCCGAAGGGCACGGCGGGCTTGGCCCGGTCCGCGGTCAGCGGCATCAGCCGCTTGCCCTCTCCACCCGCAAGCACGATCGCCAGGACCTTCATAGGCAGGACCTTAACCCGCGAAATGGCTAACAAACACCAGGGACACCGGCAAACAGTGCGGATCAGGGACTCTAAGCTCACTCGTATGCGTGTCGATCTGCTGAGCCGTGAGTATCCGCCCGAGGTGTACGGCGGCGCCGGAGTCCATGTCGAGTACCTCGCGCGGGAGCTTCGCGGGCTGGCCGACGTGCGGGTCCGCTGCTTCGGTGCCCCTCGCGAGGAGCCCGGTGTGCGGGCCTACCCGGTCCCCGGGGGACTGTCCGGCGCGAACGCCGCCCTGCAGGTGCTCGGCGTCGACGTCGAGATGGCGGCCGGCTGCGAGGGCGCCGACGTCGTGCACAGCCACACCTGGTACGCGAACTTCGCCGGCCACGTCGCCAAGATGCTGTACGGCGTGCCGCACGTGATGACCACGCACAGCCTGGAGCCGCTGCGCCCGTGGAAGGCCGAGCAGCTCGGCGGCGGCTACACGCTCTCGTCGTGGGCGGAGCGGACCGCGCTCCACGCGGCCGACGCGATCATCGCGGTGTCCGAGGGCATGCGGCGCGACGTCCTCACGGCCTACCCGGAGGTCCCCGCCGAGCGCGTACGCGTGATCCACAACGGCATCGACACCGAGGAGTACGCGCCGTCCCGGGGCACCGAGGCCCTGGTCAGGCACGGCATCGACCCGGCCGTGCCGTACGTCGTCTTCGTGGGGCGCATCACCCGGCAGAAGGGCCTGGTGCACCTGCTCCACGCGGCCCGGTCGTTCGACCCGGCGGCGCAGCTCGTGCTGTGCGCGGGCGCGCCCGACACGCCGGAGATCGCCGAGGAGGTCACGGCGCTCGTGCGCGAGCTGTCGGCCTCCCGCAAGGGCGTGGTGTGGATCTCCGAGATGCTGCCCAGGCCCGAGGTGATCCAGATCCTCACGCACGCCACCGTGTTCGTGTGCCCTTCGGTGTACGAGCCGATGGGCATCGTGAACCTTGAGGCGATGGCGTGCGAGACCGCCGTCGTGGCGACCGCGACCGGAGGCATCCCCGAGGTCGTCGCCGACGGCGAGACGGGCCTGCTCGTCCCGATCGACCAGGGCGGGGACGGCGAGCCGCGCGACCCGGAGGCGTTCGCCGCGGCGCTGGCCGAGCGGGTGAACGCGCTGCTCGGCGATCCGCGCCTGGCCGCCGCGATGGGCGAGGCCGGGCGGGTGCGGGCGATCGACCACTTCTCCTGGCGGCGGATCGCCGAGCGGACCCACGAGCTCTACGCGTCGCTCACGGGCCAGGGATGATCATGGTGACGCCCGGATGCGCGCCCGGCCGGGTCAGCGCGTCCGGCGCGTCGTCCAGGCCGATGGTGTGGGTGACCAGCAGGTCGGGGCGGAGCACGCCCGCCGCGATCAGCTCCAGCATCGGGGGATAGGCGTGGGCGGCCATGCCGTGGCTGCCCGCGATCTCCAGCTCGTGCGCGATCACCCGGCCCAGCGGCAGGGTGGTGTGCCCGGGGAGCAGGCCCACCTGCACGTGGCGGCCCCGCCTGCGCAGGCTGCCGATCGACGCGGCGCAGGTGGCGGGATCGCCCAGCGCGTCGAGGGAGACGTCGGCGCCGCCGCCCCCGGCCGCCGCCCTGACCCGCGCGGCCGACTCCCCGGGAGAGTCTTCCTCGCCGATCCGGACGCACTCGGCCGCGCCGAACCGCCGGGCCAGGTCGAGCGCGGCGGGGGACACGTCCACCGCGACGACCCGCGCCCCCACGGCGGCGCCGATCATCACGGCCGACAGTCCGACCCCGCCGCAGCCGTGGACGGCGAGCCACTGGCCCGCCCGGACCCGCCCCTGCTCGACGACGGCGCGGAACGCGGTGGCGAAGCGGCAGCCCAGGCTCGCCGCGGTGGCGAACGCCATGCCGTCCGGCAGCCGCACGAGGTTGACGTCGGCGTGGTCGATCGCCACCAGTTCGGCGAACGATCCCCAGTGGGTGAAGCCGGGCTGGGTCTGCCGCTCGCACACCTGCTGGTTGCCGGTCGTGCACTCGCGGCAGCTTCCGCAGGCGCAGATGAACGGCACCATCACCCGGTCGCCCGGCCGCCAGCGGCTCACCCCCGGGCCGGCCGAGTCCACCACACCCGCCAGCTCGTGCCCGGGGACGTGGGGCAGGACCGTGATGTCCGCGTCGTGGCCCATCCACCCGTGCCAGTCGCTGCGGCACACCCCGGTCGCCTCGACCCTGATCACCACGCCGTCCGGCGGCGCCACCGGGTCCGCCACCTCGCGCACCTCGGCCCGCCCGCCGAACTCCTCGTACACAACCGCGCGCATGTCACGCTCCTTTCCCAGGCCGTACGCTAATCGGGTGATTGCGATCGACCGGGTACGGATGGCCTTCACCGACCGGCACGGCGGCGTGAGCGCCGGGCCGTACGGCACGCGCAACCTCGGCGGGGCGGTGGGGGACGACCCGGGGGCGGTCGCCGAGAACCGGGCGAAGACGGCCGCGGAGTTCGGGCTCGACCGGGTGGTCTTCATGCGTCAGGTCCACGGGACCGACGTCGCCTACGCGGAGCAACCGTTCGGGGACGAACCGCCCGCGCTGGACGGGGTGTTCACCGACCGTCCCGGGCTGGGCCTGGCGGTCCTGGTCGCCGACTGCGCGCCCGTGCTGGTGGCCGATCCGGTGGCCGGCCTGGTCGGCGGCGCGCACTCGGGACGGCCGGGCACGGAGGCGGGCGTGGTCCCCGCCCTGGTCGAGGCGATGGCCGCGCGGGGCGCACGGCCGGAGCGGATGGTGGCCGTGATCGGGCCGTCGGCCTGCGGGCTGTGCTACGAGGTCCCGGAAGACCTGCGCGAGCGCGTCGCCGCCCGCGTGCCCGAGACCTGGTCGCGGACCCGGCACGGCACGCCCGCGCTCGACATCCGGGCCGGGATCGCGGCCCAGCTCGCCCTGGCCGGCGTGGCCGACGTCCGTCACGACGACCGCTGCACGATCGAGACGGCGGACCTCTACTCCTACCGCCGTGAGCAGCGCACCGGGCGATTCGCCGGTTACGTCTGGCTCACCGGCGCCTGAGACCGCTCCGCCGCCTGGGACCGCTCCGCGACGGCCGCCGGAGGCCTCTCAGGCCCGTGCCCGCGGCTCCAGCCCGGCGTACGCCTTCCTGAGCAGCGCGTGCAGGGCCGCCCGCTCGTCCTCGTCCAGCGCGGCCAGCAGGTCGTCGCGCACCTCGCCGGCCTCGCGCAGGGCCGCCTCCAGCGTGGACCGCCCCGCGGGGCTGACGGCGACCCGGTATCGCCGCCGGTCCTCGGGGTCGCGCTCGCGCTCCACGAGGCCGAGCGGCACGAGCGTGTCCATCACCGCCACGAGGTCGCTGGGGTCGATGCCCAGTCGCGCGCCGAGCTCGCGCTGGGACGCCGGGCCGAAGTCGCGCAGCGCGGCCAGCACGGCCATGTCCCACAGGCCGATGCCGTGCCCGCGCAGCCGGTCGCCCATACGGCGTCGCCCGGCGATGCCCACCTTCGACAGCAGGAACGCGGTGATCCCGAGCAGGGACGGGGGAAGTTGCGGCACGTCGCTCACGAGAGCAGGATAGGGCACCACCAATAGTTGGTACTTGCCAAGGGATTTCCATGGACGCTCTCTATCCTCGCGTGCTCGCCTCCCGGTTCGCCGAGTGCTTCCGCTTCTACGACGGCCTGCTCACCGCGGTGGCGGGCGCGCACCTCGTCAAGGGCGCGGAGGCGGGGCCGTACGCCAACTGGGACCGCGACAAGGAGGCGGTGCTGGCCCTGCTCGACCGCGAGATGCTCGCGAAGGTCACCGGTGTGGACCTCGACGGCGGACGCGACGGGACGATGCTGGTCCTGACCGTGGACGACGTCGACCGGGCCGCCGCCGTGGGGGCCGCCAACGGCGGCCGGGTCGTGGCGCCGCCGAGCGCCCGGCCCGAATGGGGGCCGACCTGCCGCACCGCGCACCTGCGCGACCCCGACGGCAACCTGCTGGAGCTCCAGTCTTACTAGACCTCGTTTCACTTGCTGGGCACGATGATCTCGGAGTTGCCCGGGGCGTAGACGGTGATGCCCTGGGGAAGTGACTTGAGCTTGTCGATGTCGGCGCAGGCCGGGCACCGCTTGTACCCTGACTGGCGGGCGCGGTCGGCCTTGGCCCTCGCCTCGGCCGAGTCGACCTCCGCGAGCGCCTCGGCGACCCGGGCGCTCGCGGCCAGCGCCCTGGTGACCGCCTGCTGCACGTCCTGGGGCAGCGCGACCCGGACGAGGTTGAAGCGCATGCCGGTGAGGAACCGGCCGCCGAGCGTCTGGGCGAGGTCGTGCTCCAGCGTGGTGTTGACCGCGTTCTGCACCCGGGCGATGCCGCCGTTCGCGTCGTGCGGCTCCAGCCTGACCCCCTGCCGCGCCTTGTCGACCAGGGCGCAGGTGGGGACGAGCTCAGCGCACCGCATCGCGCCGATCTGGGCGCGCAGCGCGTTGTCGACCACCGGGCGCACGGCCTGGCCGAAGAAGGCGGCCCAGCCCTCGTCGCCGTCCCAGGCGTGGCGCTGCCCCCCGTCCTGCCCCCGGAAGGTGCGGGTGCCGAACTTGTCGTCGAACCGCTTGAGCGTGTCGTGGTCGAGGTTCAGCGTGAAGTACAGCGTGCCCTCGATGCCGAGGTCCACCCCGTCGCTGCTCGGCACCGTCACGACGTCCACGCCGAGGGTCGTGGCCCGCTTGGCGTCGGCCGTGATGGTGTAGAAGCGCTGCTGGGCGGGGTAGCGGTGCGCCGACGACCACAGGCCGGTCCACGTCAGGCCCGACGCGGGATCGACGATCTGCCGGATGCCGCTGTCGTCGAGCGGCCCGCCGTCGCGGATCACCGCGACCTCGCCGCCGTCGGTGCGCTCGAAGCCCGTGACCGCGCCGAAGAGCGTGACGAGCGCCGACGCGACGGCGGCGGCGAGACCGGTGACCCCGAGTGCCCGTATCAGTCCCATGGAGATCGCTCCTCTGGAGTGGGGGGTTTCCCTCCAAAGTAAAAATCGTTCAACAAGTCGACAAGAGACTTGGAGGGTGATTTTTGCGGGCGCCTTGCGAGGGGCTTGCAGCGGTTGCGGAAAGCCTGCGGCAAGAGGCGTGCAGGCGAGCGGGCCTATCACTGAGGTGCACGGCCCCGGCGGCGACGGCCGGACCGGGACCGCCGATCAGCACCCTCGTCCCGCAGCAGCACAGGAGACTGACATGAAGCGCACCCTGCTCGGTCTGGCCACCGCCACGATCGCCGGTCTGGCCGTCACCGCCCCCGTCACGCTCATGGCCGGCCCGGCCTCCGCCGGCGGCGACTTCGGCCCGAACACCTGCCTGGAGGGCTACGTCTGGCGCGAGGCCCGCACAGGCGACGTCGTCTGCGTGACGCCCGCGACCCGCACGCAGACCCTCGCCGACAACGCCGCCAAGGCGTCCCGCTGGACCTCCGGTCCGTTCGGCCCGCACACCTGCGTCACCGGCTACGTCTGGCGCGAGGCGTTCACCGGCGACGACGTGTGCGTCACCCCCGCGGCCCGCGCGCAGGCCAAGGCCGACAACGGCAAGGCGGCCGACCGCAGGGTCTCGGCCAAGCTGTGGATCACTCGCTACACCGTCCCGCCCGTGGACAACGGCGACGGCACCGCCACCAGCACCTCGGTCGACGACATCCCGCGCCTCAAGATCAACGGCGACCACTACAACTTCGGCCAGGTCAGGCTCTACATCCGGTACAACACCGGCAGGCTCTACTGGAGCGGCACGGTGAGCGCGAGCGCGCACAGCGGCTACGTCGGCGGCAGCTTCGGCAAGAAGACCGGCGTGTTCGACTGCTCCGGAGGCGGCAAGGCGGCCAACGCCTACGCGCAGGCCCAGGACGTCGTGTCCGGCCGCTGGTCGCCCCGCATTCCCGTACGCGTCGGCTGCGCCGTCCTGTAACCGGCGGCGCGAAAACGGCGACCCGGAGGACCGGCCCGGTCGGGCCGGTCCTCCGGCGCGTCGCGGGAGAGCCGTCGCCCAGGTCAAGGGATCTTCTGAAAGGCCTGGCGTTCCAAGCATCGTGATCGGGGTAGTCGGTGGTTCTGCGGGGACCCGCCGAGGCCGGCCCGCGACCCGGCCCCGGCGGGTCCCCACCCCCTGACGATGTGAGGACTGACATGGGAACCGCGACCCCGGTGCCGGAGACCAGGAGCATGAGCGGCGACGAACTGTCGGCCGACGACGCCTACGCCGCCATACGACGGTACGGCGGCTGGCACCTCATCCGTGACGCGTACGTCCGGTTCAGGTATGGCGACGGCACGAGCAACGCCCGCTCCTTCGCCTTCCAGACCTGCCTCGCGATCATTCCGGGAGCGATCGCCGTCGTGGGTCTGAGCTCGGTGCTGCACCAGGAAAGCTTCGGCCGGCTCCTCGAGCTCACCCTGCGGCAGCTGACCCCCGGCGCGGGCTCGCAGGTCATCCAGGAGACGCTCGACCAGAGCCACCACGCCTCGGGCGCGGGGGAGAAGCTGGCCCTGTGGCTCGGCCTGCTGACCGCGCTGGTGTCGCTGACGACCGCCATGGGCCAGTTCGAACGCGGGGCCAACCGCATCTACGGAATCGAGCGCGACCGCCCCTTCCTGGCCAAGTACGGCAGGGCGCTGCTGATGGCCGTCACTGCGGGCCTCTTCATGAGCGTCGGCTTCGTCATCCTGGTCGGCGGCGCCGCGGTCGGGGAGGCCGCGGCGCACGTCTACGGCTGGAGCGACACGGTGCAGCGGCTGTGGGGCTGGCTGCGCTGGCCGATCGGCTTCCTGCTCGCCGTCCTGTCGATCTCGGTGCTGTTCCGCTCCTCGCCCCGGCGCAAGCAGCCGGGGCACACCTGGCTCGCGGTCGGGGCCACGGTCGCCGTGCTGCTGTGGACGCTGTTCACCTGGCTGCTCGCGCTCTACACCGCCAGCAGCCACACCTTCGGCGCGACGTACGGCCCGCTCACGGCGGTCATGGCGCTGCTGCTGTGGTCGTTCCTCAGCTCGATGGCGCTCTTCCTCGGCCTTTCCTTCTCGGCACAGCTGGAGGCCTGCCGCGCGGGCCGCGGCGAGCCGGCCGAACCCGACCCCGGCCCCGCCCCGGCATCGCCGCGGGAGCGGCAGCCGGTCGGGAGCGGCCGATGAGCTGGTGGCGCAGGCGGCTCGACCCCGAGCACGGACTCGGCCTGCGGCTGACGGTGGCGACGGCGGCGCTGGCGCTGATCGGGGTGCCGTTCACGGTGCTGCTGGTCTTCGTCAAGACCTCCTTCGGCCCGCTCACCGAGATCGACGAGGGCGCGGCGCGGGACCTGCACGCCTACGCGATCGGCAACCCCGGGTTCGCCCGGTTGATGGAACTGGTCAGCGACGTCTTCGCGCCGCTGACCTGGCGGATCGCGGTCGGCGCCGCGGTCGCCTGGCTGGTCTGGCGCCGCGCCTACAACCTGGCCCTGTGGGCGGCCACCACGATCACGGTCGGCGGCCTGCTCGGCCTCGCCCTGAAGGTCATCGTCGCGCGGGCCCGGCCCAGCCTGCCGGACCCCGTCGCCATCGCCCCCGGCGCGTCGTTCCCCTCGGGACACACGGTCAACGCCGTGCTCGGCGCCGGGATCCTGCTGCTGCTCGTCCTGCCCCTCGTGCGGGAGCGCGGGCGGGTGCTCGCCTGGACGCTCGCCGTGCTGATCCCGCTGGCGGTCGGCTTCAGCCGGATCGCGCTCGGCGTGCACTGGTTCAGCGACGTGGTGGGCGGGCTGGTGTTCGGCGTGGCGGTGGTGACCGCCACGGCCGCAGCCTTCGAGACCTGGCGCCGCCGCGACGTGGGCCGCCGGCCCGCCCAGCCGTTACGCGAGGGCGTCGGGCCCGAGACGAAGAGGGAAATCGCCCCCGAAGGAGGACGAATTGGACGCCGTTCGTAATCGTGGCACGGCCCGGAGCGCCCGGTCCTCCTCGGCGCCCGCTCGAGGAGTGGCCGCGGAGGCGGCGCGGCGGGTCCTGCTCCCGCTCGCGCTCATGGCCCTGGTGACCCTCGGGCTCGGCCTGCTGCTCACGAAGGTCCTGGAGCACTCGACGCTCGTCGCGCAGGACGAGGCGGTCAGCCGCGAGATCGCCCAGGAGCGCACGCCGTTCTGGAACGAGGTGACCCACTACGGCTCGATGTTGTCCGACACGCCCGTGATCATCGTGGTGACGACGATCATGGCGATCCTCTTCCGGGTCGTCTACCGGCGCTGGCGGGAGTCGGTCTTCCTGGTGGCCGTCGTCTGCGCCCAGTCGGCGATCTTCCTGCTGGCGACCGTGTTCGCGCAGCGGGCCCGCCCGCACGTGCCGCATCTCGATCCCGCGCCGCCCACGTCCAGCTATCCGTCGGGGCACACCAGTGCCGCCGTGGCGTTCTACTGCGGCACCGCGCTCGTGCTGACCCTGCACACACACCGCCACGCGATCCTGAACGCGCTGTGGTGGCTGCTCGGCGCGGGAGCGGCCCTGGCGGTCGGCCTGTCCAGGCTTTATCGGGGCATGCACCATCTGACGGACGTGAGCTGGGGCTACGTGCTCGGGATCTTCTGCGTGGTCGTGCTCGCCCAGGCCCTGCTGCTGCGGCCGATCACGGCGTCGCGGCGCGCCGCGCCGAAGCGGGCCGTACGCGGGGCCGCGCTGACCTGACCGGCCCACACGGTCACCGGCTCACGGCCACCTGCGTACGGCCACTGCTCTCGGCCACCGGCTCAGCGGCGAGCCGGTGGCCGGGGTGGTCAGGCCGACATGCCGGTGAGGCGGCAGGCGTCCGCCCAGCGTGCGGGATCGATCGCAGCGGGGGCGGGTTCGGCGCCGGCCCTTGTGGCGGATTCGACGGCGGAGTCGACGGCGGTCCCGGCGTCGAATCCGGCAGCGGGACGCAGCAGGGCCCAGCAGTCGTCGATCGCGTCGGCCAGCAGGTCGCGCAGCAGCCGATCGGGGTCGGGCACGCACGCCTGAGCGATGCCCCGCACCGCGAGCTGCACGGTGTTGGGCGCGGCGTACCTGCGGAAGCCCTTGGGTGAGACCCGCACGCCACGCCCGAAGGTGTAGGCCCAGCGGGCGGCGTCCGGCACCTGGGCCAGCGCCTGCCTGCTGCGCTCGTCCAGATCCCCGGCGGAACGGCCCTCCAGCTCGGCGAGCACGTGCTCGGCCGACAGGATCGAGACCGCCATCGCGAGCTGGCGCTCGTGCGCGACGACCGGCAGCGCGGCCCTGGCCGAGCACAGGGCGATCCGCGCGTCGAGGCACGGATCGTCGCCCGTCAGGCCGATCACCGACGGGATCAGCTCGGCCAAGCGGGGCCGGGCGGCGTCGGAGGTGTGGTCGTTGACGAGGCGGGCGAGCCCGGCGAGCAGCGGGTGTGTGCACGACGGATGGTCGCTCCACCGCTCACCTGCGAGGTAGGACGCGAACTCCATGAAGCAGGCGCCCTTGCTGGGATTGCGATGCTTGCCACGAGAGAGCATGGGCATCGCTGGAGGCATCTGACCGTGCACGAGCTACTCCACGCTGAATCGCCTGTTGTGTCCCTTTCAGTGTGCGCCCGTTATCGGACGTTGAGAAGAAGCCTTACCTCGACTTGTCCCTCGCATGCCGGAACGCGCCGCGCCCTTCGGGTGCGGCGCGCGGATGCCCTGGTCGCCCACGTTGGGGAAGTACGTGTGGCGCAGGCCGACGCTGTACCCGCCCCTGCCGGACGGCCTGCTCGCCAAGGTGCTCACGATGGCCCGTCACCAGCCCGCTCGGAGGGCCGACGCTGGTGGAAGCGGAGGTGTCGGCACGCATGACATGCGTGCCGACATCCGGAACCGGATCGGAAAACAGAGGTGGAGACGGGATTTGAACCCGTGTACGCGGCTTTGCAGGCCGCTGCCTCGCCTCTCGGCCACTCCACCAGAGCGAGGCCCATAATCGTGACCTCTCGGAGCGGAAGACGGGATTCGAACCCGCGACCCTCACCTTGGCAAGGTGATGCTCTACCACTGAGCCACTTCCGCGTCCGCCTTGCGGCGACGTGGCTACTGTACCGGGTTTTCGGCTGCGGTGTGTACTCAGAACGGCCGGGCGCTCGGTCTGCGAAACGCGCGGTCGGCTCCCCGCTCGATCGCGGGCAGGGTCAGGAAGATCTCCAGGATCCGCGTGAGCCGGTGCACCTCGTTGCGGTGGAAGTCCGGCCCCTCCGCCCTGGCCAGCATCAGCGACAGCGCCAGCGGCGGCAGCGGCGCGACGATCACGTGCAGGCCGGACGGCAGCGTGGCGGCCGTCGGCCGGGGCGGGGTCTCCTCGGGGAACGGAATGTCCTCGGGTGCCCGCCAGCTCGCGTACACGGTGACGCGCGGGTCCTTCTCGGTCGCCGCCGCCGCCCAGTCGGCGCTGAACAGCACCGGCATGGAGTCGATCAGCGTGCCGAGCGCGCGGTCGCCCGCCGTGGTGAGGAACTTCAGGATCTCGAGCTCCGGATAGGTGCCGGGAGCCTCCCTGGTGCCCCAGATGCCCTCGATCCGGACCTCGTCCACGCCGTGCAGGGCCCGTACGAGGTCCTCGCGGGGGGCGGCGTCGGGCCAGTAGACGGTGAAGTCGTCGAGGGCGCGGCCGCCGCCCCGGTCGAGCACCGTCACCTGCGTGATGTCGGCACCCGCGGACCCGAGGACCCCGGTCACCTGGCTCAGCGAGCCCGGACGATCCGGCAAGGCGATTCTCAGCCGCAGCAGCATGACGACCTCCCCCACCGTTGGTCCAGGTCAGATTAACCGGGGCAAAAGCCTCACGTCCATGATCTTGTACGGCTCACCGCCGGCAGCGGGGACAATGAATGAGTGAAAGTCGGCGCGCTCGAGGTCTGGCCCCCGGTGGTGCTCGCTCCCATGGCGGGCATCACGAACATCGGTTTCCGCACGCTGTGCCGGGAGCAGGGCGGCGGCCTGTTCGTGTCCGAGATGATCACATCGCGGGCGCTGGTCGAGCGGGTGCCGCTGACGTTCCAGATGATCCGGTTCGGCGCGGACGAGTCCCCTCGCAGCATCCAGTTGTACGGGGTCGATCCGGCCGTCATCGGCAAGGCCGCGCGGATGATCGCCGAGGAGGACCTGGCCGACCACATCGACCTGAACTTCGGCTGTCCCGTGCCCAAGGTCACCCGCAGGGGCGGCGGGTCGGCCCTGCCGTACAAGCGGAACCTGCTGCGCGCGATCCTGCGCGAGGCGGTGGCCGGTGCCGGGCCGCTGCCGGTCACGATGAAGATGCGCATGGGCATCGACGAGGACCACCTGACCTACGTCGAGGCGGGACGGATCGCCGTGGAGGAGGGCCTCACCGCCGTCGCCCTGCACGCCCGTACGGCCCGCCAGCACTACGGCGGCACCGCGCACTGGGACGCGATCAAGCGGCTGAAGGACGCGGTGCCGGAGATCCCGGTGCTCGGCAACGGCGACATCTGGAGCGCCGACGACGCGCTGCGCATGGTCGCGGAGACCGGCTGCGACGGAGTCGTGATCGGGCGGGGCTGCCTGGGGCGGCCGTGGCTGTTCCGCGACCTCGACCTGGCCTTCCGGGGCTCGGCCGAGCGCGTCCGTCCCCGTCTGGGGGAGGTCGGCGCGATGATGCTGCGCCACGCCGAGCTGTTGTGCGAGGTCATCGGCAGTGAGTCGCACGGGCTCGCCGACTTCCGCAAGCACGTCGGCTGGTATCTCAAGGGCTTCGTCGTCGGAGCCGAGACCCGACGCGCCCTCACTTCGGTCACCCGCCTGCCGGAGATGGCCGAGCGGGTGGCCGAGCTCGACGCGGACCAGCCGTGGCCGGAGGAGGCCGACGGCCCGCGCGGCAAGAGCGGCGAGAGGTCGAAGGTGTCGCTGCCGCACGGCTGGCTCGACGACCCCGACGACATGACGATCCCCGGCGCCGGAGCCGAGGACCCCACCTCCGGCGGCTGAGCGCGCGGCTCTACGCTCCGTCGGGCGTCCCCCGTGAGGCGGGCCCGCGGCGGGCCCCCTCCCGCCACAACCACCGCGTGAGCAGGAGGACCGGCGGCACGATCGCGAGTGCGATCCCCGCGTGGGCGGCCCAGGCTCCCGCCAGGGTGGTCCCGCCCCACGACCCGTTCAGCTCAGTAGCACGCGCACTGCCCGACCTCCACCGATCCTCTGGAAGATCCACGCTAGGCGCTCCGGCCCGGAGACGGGCGGACAGGGGTGCGGCGCCCGCGCGTAGGCTCGGGGCATGACGAACGCGATCATCACGGCCCGCGGGGTCGGGCTGGATCTGGGCGGCGTGCCCGTGCTGCGCGACGTCGATCTCACCGCTGCTCCGGGCGAGGTCGTCGCCGTCATGGGGGAGAACGGCGTAGGGAAGTCGACGCTGCTGCGATGCCTGGCCGGCCTGCACCCCTCGCCGCGCGGCGAGATCGACGTTCTCGGCGGGCCGCCTGCGGACCTGCCGGACTTCTGGCGGCGGGTCGTGCAGGCCGGCGACGAGCCCGCCTGGTATCCGGGTCTGAGCGTCCGCGAACACCTGGAGCTGATGAGGGCCGTCCAGCAGGACGCCCGCCTGACGGCCGACGAGGCGCTGGAGACCTTCGAGCTGAGCGCCCGGGCCGATCTCGCCCCGTTGTCGCTGTCCACCGGCCAGCGGCAGCGGCTGTCGCTGGCGATGGCGCTGCTCCGGCCGAGCCGCCTGCTCCTGCTCGACGAGCCGGAGCGCGGCCTGGACGCCGGGTTCAGGCAGCGCCTCGCGGGGATCCTGCGCGGTTACGCCGCCGAGGGCGGCACGGTCGTGATGGCCACCCACGACGCGCGGCTGGCGCAGGACGCGGGAGCCCGTGTGATCACGCTGCGGGCGGCGTCGTGATCCCGGCGGCCGCGCGGACGCACCCCGCCCTCGCCTACCTCCGCGCCCGCCGTGGGCGGCCGGCGACCTTCTCGGACCGCTACACCGGCGTTTTCGGCCTGCTCGTCGCCGCCGCGGTGCTCGGCCGCCCGGTCGCGGAGGCGCTCGCCGGGCTGGCCCACCACGCCGACCCCGCGCGGCTCGGCCCCGGGCTCGCCCTGGTCGCGGCGGCCTACGCGGGCTTCCTCGCCCTGGCGCGGGCGCTCGGACCCGTCGTGCTGCCCGCCGCCGACGCCTCGTGGCTGGTGACGTCGCCGCTGCCCCGCCGGGCCGTGCTCGGCCGTACGGCGCTGCTCCTGCTGTCGGCGGCGGTGCTCGCCGGGGCGGCGCTCGGGCTGACCGCGCTGTCGGTGTTCGGAGCCCCCGATCAGCTCGGTGTGCGTCTCGCGGCGGCGCTGGTGCTCGGTGTCGCGGCGGGCGTGGGCGGCATGGCCACGGCGGTGCTCGGCCAGCAGTCCCCGGCGTCGGACGCCCGGCTGCAATTTCTGATCGCCGGGGCTCTTTCCGTGGCCGTGCTCGCGGCCGTCCTCGGCGCGGGCCCCGGCCGCCGGATCCTCGCCGCCGTCGCGGAGGCGCCCGCGTCCCTGGGCGTGGCGGCCGCGGGCGTCGCCTCCGTCGTGGCCGCCTTCCTCGTACGGCAGGCCTGGACGGCGCTCGCCCGCATCCCCGCCCACCGGATCCTGGCCTCCTCTACCAGGACGGCGCGGGTGACCTCGGCGGCGACCACGCTGGATCCCGGGATGCTCACCTGGGTCGCGGAGGACGCCCACTGGCGCGGCCGTGCGCTGCGTTCCCGCCCCTGGCCCCGCCTCCTGTCGCGGCTCGGCCCGGCGCCCGCGCTGGCCTGGCAGGAGTGGCTGCGGGTGGGCAGGCGGCCGGGCCGCCTTGCGGCGCTGCTCGGTGCGGCGGCCCTGCCCGCCGTCTGCGCGAACGCCATCGGAGGCGGGTCCGGAGCCGCAGGGATGCTGTTGTGCGGGGCGCTGACCGCTGCCGCGATGTGCACCGGAGGGGTCCGGCGCGACGGCGGCGACCCGGCCCTGGCCCGGATGCTGGCCGTGGACGGCAGGGCGGCGACGGCCGCCCGGGCCGTGCTGCCCGCGCTGCTGGCCGCCTCCTGGTCGGCGCTCGCCCTGGTGGGCCTCCAGGCCGCGGGCACGCTGCCGGCGGGGGCCTGGTGGGCGCTCGGGCCGGCCGCCGCCCCCGCGCTCGCGGCGGGCGCGCTGCGGATGGCCCGGCGGCGGCCCGTCGACCACTCCATGCCGGTCATCGACACCCCGGGTGGCGCGGTGCCGACGGGACCGCTGATCTGGGCGTTGACCGGCGTGGACCTCGCGCTGTTCGGGTCCCTGCCCGCGCTCTCCGCGCTGGCGTCGCGGCCCGCCTCGGTGGCGCCGTACGTCGCGGCGCAGGCCGTCGCCGGGGCCGCGGTGCTCGCCGCCTACATCCTGCGGCCGAGCCGCGGGAACCGCCCGTAGACGCGACCGGCCGGTAGGAGCGGGACTACGGCCTGTGACCGGACTGTGATCCGGATGATGACTCCGCGAAGTCAACTTCGGCGTACCTTGCGGTCAAGGGCTTGCCGCACCGCAGGGGAGACGCGTGACCGAGACCCGGCACGAGACGTCGGCGGAGAACCTCGTCGCCGAGTTCGACGCGGAGCGTCCCGCCCGGCGCCTGTCCGGACGCCCGGCGGCGCTCGTCACGATCGTCGCGCTGGCCCTGTCGCTCTACGCGCTCTACCAGACCTTCCGGCCGGGGGCGGTCCTGCCCTACCGGATGGCGTTCCTGGCCGTGGTGCTGCCGCTGGCCTTCGTCTGCTACAAGGCGCGGCGCCGGGGCGGTGGTGATCGGATCAGCCCGCTCGACTGGGGGCTCGCGGCGCTGTCCCTGGCCGTCTGCGTGTATCCGCTCGTCGTCTTCGACGACCTCATCCGCCGGGCGTACGCGCCGACGCCGCTCGACGTGGCGGCGGGAGCGCTGCTCACGCTGCTGCTCCTCGAGGCGTGCCGGCGGACCGTGGGCTGGATCTTGCCCGTCGTGTGCGCGGTCTTCTTCGCGTACGCCTACTACGGCGGCTACCTGCCCGCCGACTGGGCGCTCGGCCACCGGGGCTACGACCTGGACCGGATCGTGGCGGCCTTCACGATGGGCACCGAGGGTGTCTACGGCGTGCCCCTCGACGTCGCGGCGACGTACATCATCCTGTTCACGATCTACGGCGCGGTGCTCGACCACTCGGGGGCGGGGCGGTTCTTCGTCGACGTCTCCTTCGCCGCGTTCCGCCGCTCGCGCTCCGCGCCGGGGCGGACCGTCACACTCGCGGGGTTCCTGCTCGGCACGGTGAGCGGTTCCGGCGTGGCGACCACGGTGAGCGTGGGCAGCGTGGCCTGGCCGATCCTGCGCCGGGCCGGCTATCCGCGCGAGCAGGCCGGAGGAGTGCTGGCCGCGGCCGGCATCGGTGCGATCCTGTCGCCCCCCACGCTGGGCGCGGCGGCGTTCATCATCGCCGAATACCTGCGGGTGAGCTACCTGACCGTGCTCGTCTACGCCACGATCCCGACCGTCCTGTACTACCTGGGCGTCTTCCTCGCGATCGAGATGGACGCCCGCAGGTACGGCACGCGGGCCGTTCCGGTGGACGTGGGCGGTCCCTGGCCGCTGATCAGGCGCTTCGGCTACCACTTCAGCTCGCTGTTCGTGATCATCATCCTGATGGCCCTCGGCCAGTCGCCGTTCCGTGCGGTCGTGTACGCCACGCTGCTGGCCTTCGCCCTGTCGTTCCTGGACCGCACTACCGGCGGCGAGAACCGGCTGACCCCGCGTCGTGCCGTACGGGCCCTGGCGGCGGGCGCCACCGGCGTGCTGCCGGTCGCGGTCACCTGCGCGGCGGCGGGCACGATCGTCGGCGTGGTCACGCTCACCGGGCTCGGGCTCAAGGCCGGCTCGCTGATCGTCGGCCTGTCCGGGGGGAACCTCGCGGCCACCGCCGTGGCCTGCGCGCTGGCCGTGCTGCTGCTCGGGCTGGCCGTGCCGGTCACGGCGTCCTTCGTCATCGCCGCCGTGATCATCGGTCCCGCGTTGCTGAACCTCGGCGTCACCCCGGCCGAGGCGTACATGTTCATCTTCTATTACGCCGTGCTGTCCGAGGTGAGCCCGCCGACGGCGCTGTCGGCCTTCGCCGCCTCGGCGATCACGGGCGGCAACGCGCACCGCACGATGTGGGCCACCTGGAAGTACACGCTCCCGGCGTTCCTCGTGCCCTTCGCGTTCGTGCTCACGCCGTCCGGCGCGGCCCTGCTGGCCCAGGGGCCGATCGGCGAGATCCTGCTCGCCGCGGTCGTGTCCGCGCTGGCCGTGGCCGTCCTCGCGGTGGCCACCGGCGGCTGGCTCGCCGGCCCCGCCGGTCCGGCCGAGCGGGGCCTGTGCGCGCTGGCGGCGGTCCTGCTGCTCGTCCTGTCGCCCTGGCCCGTGCTGGCCGGGCTGGGCGTCGCGGCCCTGGCACTCGCCGTCCACTTCATCCGCAGACACAGGGAGGCGCATCCGTGAGGTTCAGGCTCGTGACGGCGCTGGCCGTCACCGCGGCACTGCTGGCCGCCGGTTGCGGGGGCGACCGGTCGGGCGCGGGGGGCGGCACGGGCGGCGGGACCCGCCTGTCGATCGCCACCGGCAACACCACCGGCGTCTACTACATGCTGGGCGGCGGGCTCGCCGAGCTGATCGACAAGCACCTGCCGGGCCACCGGGCGACCGCGGAGGCCACCGGCGCCTCGGTGGAGAACATCCAGCGGGTGGTCAGGGGACAGTCGGACATCGCCTTCACGCTCGCGGACACGGCCGCCGACGCGGTCAAGGGCACCGGCGCCTTCACCGCCCCGCAGCCGATCCGCGCGCTCGCCCGGCTGTACGGCAACTACACGCACGTGATCGCGCGGACCGACGCCGGGATCACCTCCGTCGCCGCCCTGCGCGGCAAGCGCGTGTCCACGGGCTCGCCGAACTCGGGAACGGAGGTGATCGCGCTGCGGCTGCTCGCCGCCGCCGGGCTCGATCCCGGCAAGGACGTCAAACGGCAGGCGCTGTCGCTGCCCGAGACCGTGCAGGGGCTCAAGGACGGCACCCTCGACGCGCTGGTGTGGTCGGGCGGGCTGCCCACCTCGGGCATCACCGACCTGGTGACGAGCATGGGCGACGAGGTGACCTTCGTGCCGCTGAACGACGTGCTGCCCGCCATGCGCGCCGCCCACGGCCCCGTCTACGCGGAGGGCGTGATCCCCAAGGCGGCGTACGGCACGCCGTCCGACGTGCCGACCATCGTCGTGCCGAACCTTCTCGTGGTGAACGCGGCGATGGACGCGAAGCTCGCGGAGGACCTGACCCGGCTGATCTTCGACCACAAGGCCGACCTGGAGAAGGTGCACGCGTCGGCCAAGGAGATCACCCTCGCCGACGCGCCGAAGACCGACCCCGTGCCGCTCCACGAGGGCGCCAGGAAGTACTACGGCTGACCGGGCGGGCACTGCGCTCGCCGCTCCGCGCCTGCCATCCCGCATGACGACGTCTTGAACCTGACATCGATGTCAACTTCTACCCTCTCGGCATGACGAACAAGCCGTCAACGAAGGAGGCGTCGATGAGCGACCTGACGGGCAAGGTGGCGCTGGTGACCGGCGGCAGCCGCGGGATCGGCGCGGCGATAGCGAAACGGCTGGCTCAGGCGGGGGCGGCGGTCGCGCTGACCTACGTCGAGGCGGCGGACCGAGCGCGTGAGGTCGCCGAGCAGATCGAGGCCCATGGGGGGAGGGCCACGGCGATCCAGGCAGACCTGACCCAGCGGCAGGCGGCGGCGGAGGCGGTGGAGCAGACGGTTCGGGAGCTGGGCCGCATCGACATCCTGGTGAACAACGCGGGCTTCCTCGCCTACGGCCCGCTGGCGGAGGTGTCCCCCGCGGACCTGGATCGGGCGCTCGCCGTGGACGTCCGGTCGGTGTTCCTGGCCGCCCAGGCCGCCGCCCGGCACATGGGCGACGGCGGACGGATCATCAGCGTCGGGTCGTGCTTCAACGGGCGCGTTCCCGGCTCGAACTTCGTCCTGCAGGCGACGGCCAAATCCGCGCTCGTCGGGCTGACGAAGGGGCTCGCCCGGGAGCTGGGACCGCGCGGGATCACCGCCACCATCGTGGACCCGGGCCCGATCGACACCGACATGAACCCGGCCGACGGCGAGACCGCCGGCTTCCAGCGCTCCCTCACGGCCCTGGGGCGTTACGGCGAGGCCGAGGACATCGCCGCCGCTGTGGCCTACCTGGCGGGCCCCGGCGGCCGCTACATCACCGGCACCGCCCTCGCCGTGGACGGCGGGTACACCGTCTGACGCCGGAGCCGTCCCCGGCCTCCACGGCTAGAGGCGGGTGAGGCCGGTGACGTGGAGGACGGCGTGTCCCTCCTCGTCGGAGGCGGCCAGGTCCACCTCGGCGCCGATGCCCCAGTCGTGGTTGCCGGCCGGGTCGTCGATGATCTGACGCACCCGCCACAGCTCCTTCTCCTCCTCGATGAGCAGGAGGGCCGGGCCGCGGGCGGCCGGGCCGGTGAGGACCTCGTCGTGCTCCTCGTAGTAGGCGTCCAGGCCCGCGCCCCAGTCGACGTCCGGGTAGAGCTCGACCAGCTCCTCCTCGCGGTCCAGTGCGGCGAGCTCCACCATCCGGAACATCGCGTTGCGGACCAGCACCCGGAAGGCGCGCGCGTTGGCGGTGACCGGGCGGGTCCGGGTCTCCAACTGCTCCTGCCCGGCGGCCAGCGCCTCGGCCGGGTTGGCCAGCTTCTCCCACTCGTCGATGAGGCTGGAGTCGACCTGGCGCACCAGTTCGCCCAGCCATTCGATGAGGTCCACGAGGTCGTCGGTCTTCAGGTGCTCGGGCACGGTCTTCGACAGCGTGCGGTACGCGTCGGCCAGGTAGCGCAGCACCGTGCCCTCCGAGCGGGCCAGCTCGTAGAACTGGATGTACTCGGTGAAGGTCATCGCCCTCTCGTACATGTCGCGCACGATCGTCTTGGGGCTCACGACGTGGTCGCCGACCCAGGGGTGCCCGCGCCGGTAGGTCTCGTACGCGCCGAAGAGCAGGTCGGCCAGCGGCATCGGGTGGGTGATCTCCGCGAGGCGCTCCATCCGCTCCTCGTACTCGATGCCGTCGGCCTTCATTTGCGCGACCGCCTCGGCCCTGGCCTTGTTGAGCTGGGCGTGCAGGATCTGCCGGGGGTCGTCCAGCGTCGACTCGACGATGGAGACCAGGTCCAGCGCGTACGTGGGGGAGGCCCGGTCGAGCAGCTCGAAGCTCGCCAGCGCGAACGTGGCCAGCGCCTGGTTGAGCGCGAAGTCCTCCTGCAGGTCCACGGTGAGCCGGGCCATGCGGCCGTGCTCGTCGGGCTCGGTGAGCTTCTCCACGATGCCGCCGGCCAGCAGCGAGCGGTAGATCGCGATGGCGTGGCTGATGTGGCGGCGCTGCGCCTTGCGGTCCTCGTGGTTGTCGGTCAGCAGCCGCTTCATCGCCTGGAAGCAGTCGCCGGGGCGGTTGATGATCGACAGCAGCATGGCGTTGCTGACCTTGAAGCGGGAGGTCAGCGGTTCGGGCTCGGCCGTCTGGAGCTTCTCGAACGTGTCCTCGCTCCAGCCGACGAACCCCTCCGGCGGCTTCTTGCGCGCGTAGCCGCGGCGCCGCTTGGGATCGTCGCCGATCTTCGCCAGCGCCCGCTCGTTCTCGATGACGTGGTCGGGGGCCTGGCAGACGACGTAGCCGACCGTGTCGAAGCCCGCCCGGCCGGCCCGCCCGGCGATCTGGTGGAACTCCCGCGCCCGCAGCCGCCGCACCTTCGTGCCGTCGAACTTCGACAACGCGGTGAACAACACGGTGCGGATCGGGACGTTGACCCCCACGCCGAGCGTGTCGGTGCCGCAGATGACCTTCAGCAGCCCCGCCTGCGCGAGGCGCTCCACCAGGCGGCGATACTTCGGCAGCATGCCCGCGTGGTGCACGCCGATGCCGTGCCGTACGAGCCGGGACAGGGCCCGGCCGAACCGGGTGGTGAACCGGAAGTTGCCGATCAGGGCGGCGATCTGTTCCTTCTCGGCCTTGGTGCACATGTTGATGCTCATGAGCGCCTGGGCGCGCTCCATCGCCGCGGCCTGCGTGAAGTGCACGACGTAAACCGGGGCCTGCTGGGTGGACAGCAGCTCCTCCAGCGTCTCGTGCAGGGGAGTGGTCCGGTAGGAGTAGATCAGCGGCACCGGGCGCTCGGCGTGCTTGACCACGCTGGTGGGGCGGCCGGTGCGGCGGGTGAGGTCGGTCTGGAAGCGCTCGACGTCGCCGAGCGTGGCCGACATCAGCACGAACTGCGCCTGCGGCAGTTCAAGCAGCGGCACCTGCCAGGCCCAGCCGCGGTCGGGCTCGGCGTAGAAGTGGAACTCGTCCATGATCACGGTGCCGACGTCGGCGTCCGCGCCGTCGCGCAGCGCGATCTGGGCGAGGATCTCGGCGGTGCAGCAGATGACGGGCGCGTCGGCGTTCACGGTGGCGTCGCCGGTCATCATGCCGACGTTCTCGGTCCCGAACAGCGCGCACAGGTCGAAGAACTTCTCCGACACCAGCGCCTTGATCGGCGCGGTGTAGAAGCTGATCTCGTCCCGGGCCAGCGCCGCGAAGTGCGCGCCGGCGGCGATCAGGCTCTTGCCCGACCCCGTGGGCGTGGACACGATCACGTTGTTGCCGGAGACGACCTCGATCAGCGCCTCCTCCTGCGCAGGGTAGAGCGTGAGCCCGCGATCGGCGTTCCACGACACGAACGCGTCGAACAGCGCGTCCGGGTCGGCGCCGGATGCTGAGCCGGACGGAAGACGGCGGAGGAGGCTCATGCTTTCGCTCACGCCTCTTATCCTGCCCAAGACGCACGACTGTTTCGACCGGCCCGACGTACGGCAAGGTGTGGCACAGCTACGTCAAAGGGGCGTGGCGCTGCACGAAGCCGCAGGTCAAACCCACAAACTAGCGGTATGGGGGAGAAGTGGGCCGGGCTCGCGGCGCGCCGGGAGGCGGCGGCCGACGTGCTGCTCGCCGTCGCCGTCCTCGCCTTCGCGGTGCCGGCGGTGATGTTCGGCCGCTCCTTCCCGGCCCTGCCGTTCCTCGCCGTGCCGTGGTGGGCCCAGATCGCCGCGGCCGGCGCGGCGGCCGCGTCCATGCTGACCCGGCGCAGTGCGGCCTGGCCGGTGATCGTGGCCACCGTCGCCTGCGCCCTGCTCGCGGGCCAGACGATGCCGCTGATGCTGGCGGCGTACTCGATGACGGCGCAGAACACGGTGCGCCGATGGCCGTGGGTGACCGCCGCGCTCGCGGGGGTCTACGCGCTGGCCGACTACGCGAGCCCCTACACCGACCGGCTGCCCGTCGCCGTGACGGTGCGGGCGGCCACGCTGATCTTCCTGCCCGCGCTGGTGGGCACCTGGGTGTGGCGCTACCGCGCGATGATCCGGGAGCTGCGGGCGGGCGTGCGGGCGCGCGAGGAGCGCGCCGCAGCCCAGGAACGCCGCCGCATCGCCGGTGAGCTGCACGACACGGTGACGCACGCGGTGACCGTGATGGTCCTGAACGCCGGCCTCATCCAGGACGCCGACGAGCTCGACGAGATCCGCAAACTGGCCAGGAACATCGAGGACAAGGGCGTGCGGGCGCTGACCGAGCTGCGCGAGCTGCTCACGGCGCTGCGGCGAAGGGACCTGCCGCCCTCGGCGGAGAGCGTCGAGGGGATACCGCGCCTGGTCGAGGAGGGCAGGGCAACCGGCCTGCGCGTCGCCCTGCACTACGACGTGCCGGAGGAGACGCTGTCGCGGCAGGCCGGCCACGCCTGCTACCGCGTCGTCCAGGAGGGCCTCAACAACGTGCGCAAACACGCGCCGGGGGCCGACGTGCAGGTGGTCTGCGAGGCCCACGGCGGCGTGCTGAACGTGTCGGTGGTCAACAGCGGCAAGAGCCGGGCCGTTCCGGTCCGGGTGCCCGCTGACGCGGGGGGCGGCTACGGGCTGCCCGGCCTGCGCGAGCGCGTCACCCTGGTGGGCGGGCGGCTCACGTTCGGCCCGACCGCCGAGGGCGGGTTCGCGCTCACCGCCAGCATCCCCTGCCATCCACCCGACCACCCCGAGCCCTGACCGTATGGCCGCGGAAAGACGCGCACAGCGGCCCGATCAGCAGACGGTCCCGGCAACCCGCGGAAGGAGTCGGCGGAGTGGGGCTCGGGCCGGGCTTTGGATCGGGGACACATCGGTAGCCGCCATCTGCCGGTCAGCCTCCTTCACGGGCTTGTCGTGCAGGTGCCGATCGCCGCGGACACGGGGCGGTCGCGCACGGGCATGGGCCTACAGGCCGAGGTCCTCGATCTCCTTAAGCAGGGCGGATCGGGAGTCGGGCGGAGCGGCACTGGCGGGAGGCGCACTCCCGGTCGTGCCCTTGGCCCGCCGGTCGCGGAACAGGTAGCCGCCGAGGATGCCGCCCGCGAAGCCGAAGACGTGGGCCTGCCAGCCGATGCCCTCGGCCGGCAGCAGCCCGGCGAACTGGTAGGCGAAGCACAGGCCCATGACCAGGCCGATGACGATGTCGATCAGGTGCCGGTCGAAGGCTCCGCGCACGAGCACGTACCCGAAGTAGCCGAACACCAGTCCGCTCGCGCCCGCGCCGACCGTGGAGGAGTCGGCGGTGAACCACGAGCCGAGCCCGCTGGCGACGGCGATCAGCCCGGTCACCCCGAGGAAGCGCCGTACGCCCCGGTAGGCCGCGAGGAACCCGAAGATGAACAGCGGCCCGGAGTTGCCCTCGATGTGCTCCCAGCTCCAGTGAAGGAGCGGCGCGGAGACGATCCCGGGCAGCCGCTCGACGTCCCAGGGCCTGATGCCGTAGCTGTAGCTGAGCGAGTAGCCCGAGGCCCAGTTGGCCACCTGCACGACCCAGATCAGCGCCAGGAAGCCGACCATGACCCACAAGGCCTTCCGGGCCTCGGCGATCATGATTTCGGCGGTGCGGCCGTCGCTCACAGAGCCTCCCCCGTCACTGAGGATCATGCGGGAAAGATACCGCCGACGGCCGCACGAGTCACTGGGTTCGCCGGGGGCGGCGGGCCGCCCAGACGGATGCGGGCGGCGGAGGCCGCCGACGAAGCGCCGCGTGCGGACGACGGGGCGAGCCGGGGGCCGGCTGGTTCCTGACCGCCCGTGCCCGGCGCGCCCCCGTGTGCCTACACGCGTTCGATGACGACGACCGGGATCTCCCGGTCGGTCTTGGTGGCGTACTCGTCGTATGCGGGCCAGGTCGCGGCCATCGTCCGCCACATGTCCGGTCGTTCCTCGGAGGTCGCCGTACGGGCGCGCGCCTTGAACCTGTCCCCCTTGATCTGGAACTCCACCTCGGGCTCGGCCTGGAGGTTGAGGTACCACAGCGGGTGCTCGTCTGCCCCGCCCTTGGAGGCGATCACCAGGTAGGCGTCGCCGTACGGCTGGTAGATCAGCGGGGTGCTGCGGAGCCGGCCCGACTTACGGCCCTTGGTGGTGAGGATGGCCACCGTGGTGCCCTGCCAGTCGTGGCCTTCCTCGCCGTCGGTCTCGATGTAGCGCTTGACGTGTTCCTGTCCGAAAAGCATGGTCGTTCACCTTCCCATCAGAGGGGGATCAACCGTCCGAGCCCTCGGCCAATTCCAGGGCGACCTGCAGTCCCGCCGCGGCCCGCTCCTCCTCTGTCGCCGATTCGTCGCGGATGAAGAACCAGGCCGCGTGCATCGCGAACAGCGCCATCGAGCGCCTCAGCCTGACCGGCAGCGGGTCGTCCGGCTCGCACAGCGTCTGCATCAGCTCGCCCATGCGCTCGCGCATCAGGTCGACCTTGGCATGGCCCTGCAGCGCCGTCTTGTTGCGGTCCATGAACTGCATGACCTCGTGGTGGCGTCCGCTGGTCATCTGGGCGGAGTAGCGGCGGATGACCTCCCCGCGGGTCTCCGCGGTGCGGGGGTGCCCGTTCGCCCACGCGATCAGCTCGTCCAGTGCCTTGACGCGGTCTTCGATCAGGCTGGCGACGATGTCCTCCTTGGTGCGGAAGTGGTAGTAGAGTGCCGCCTTGGTCACGCCGAGGGCCTCGGCTATCTCCCGGAGCGACGTCGCCTCGTATCCCTGCTCGGTGAAGAGCCTGATCGCGACCTCCTGGATGCGGCTGCGTGTGTCGGTATGAGCACCCATTCCCTGCTGTCCCCAAATAACTTGACGGCCGGCAAGTAAGGACAATACCGTGCCTCGGGCACTAGCCTGTCGGCAAGTAAGTAAATTCCTTTCAAGGGGGCACCCATGACCACGGAGACCGCGGCCGCGCCCGGCCGGTCCCGGGAAGTGATGATCGTCTTACCCGGTCTCATGCTGGCGATGATGCTGGCGATGCTGGACAACATGATCGTCGGCACGGCGATGCCGAGGATCGTCGGGGAGCTTCAGGGCCTGGACTACTTCACCTGGGTCACCACCGCGTACGTGCTGGGCACCACGGTCTCGACGCCGATCTGGGGCAAGCTCGGCGACCTGTACGGCCGCAAGAACATCTTCCTGAGCTCGATCGCCATCTTCCTGATCGGTTCCGCGCTGTGCGGCATGGCCGGCTCGTCGCTGTTCGGCGGCACCGGCGACGGCATGATCGAGCTGATCGCCTTCCGCGCGCTGCAGGGCCTCGGCGCCGGCGGGCTCATCGTCGGGGTGATGTCGATCATCGGGGACCTGGTCCCGCCCCGTGAGCGTGGTCAGTACCAGGGCATCATGGCGGCCATCATGTCGCTCGCCATGATCGCGGGGCCTCTCGTCGGCGGTTTCATCACCGACAACCTGAACTGGCGCTGGGCCTTCTACGTGAACCTCCCGCTCGGCGGCGTGGCGCTGATCTGGCTGATCCTCAAGCTGCACCTGCCCAGGCACCGCACCGAGCACCGCATCGACTGGCTCGGCGCGGCCATCCTCACCGTGGCGATCACCGCGATCGTGCTGATCACCTCGTGGGGCGGCCAGAAGCACGGATACCCGTGGGGCTCGTGGCAGATCCTGGGGCTGGCCGCCCTGGCGGTCGTCGCGCTGGCCGTGTTCATCCCCGTCGAACGGCGGGCGGCCGAGCCGATCCTGCCGCTGCACGTGTTCGCCAACCGCAACTTCACGCTGATCAACGTGCTCGGCTTCCTGCTCGGCTTCGCGATGTTCGGCGCGATCACCTTCCTGCCGATGTTCCAGCAGATCGTGCAGGGCTCCACGGCCACCAACTCCGGGCTGCTCCTGCTCCCGATGATGGCCTCGTCCATGGTCGTGTCGCTGTTCGTCGGCAGGGCGATCACGAAGACCGGGAAGTACAAGAGCTTCCCGGTGATCGGCGGCGTGGTCATGGCCATCGGCGTGTGGCTGCTTTCGACGCAGGACGTCCACACCCCCGCCTGGCGGACCGGCGTCTACATCGCCGTCCTCGGCCTGGGCATGGGCTTCCTGATGCAGACGACCATGCTGATCGCACAGAACAGCGTCGAGCAGAAGGACATCGGCGTGGCCAGCAGCGCCTCCACGTTCTTCCGCTCCATCGGCGGTTCGTTCGGCATCTCGCTGTTCGGCGCCATCTTCAACAACCGGCTGGCCGACGAGATCACCACCAGGTTCGGCGCCAAGGCGGCCACCCTGCTCGGCTCCGGTGGCGGTCAGATCGACCGGAAGGTCCTCGAGCAGCTTCCACCGCCCGTCAAGACGGGCTTCCTGGAGGCGCTCGCCAGCACGATCGGCACGGTCTTCCTGTGGTCGGTCCTGTTCGCCGCGTTGGTCCCGGTGATCGCCGCCTTCATCAAGCACGTCCCGCTGCGCAGCGGCGCTCCCGGCGCCGCCGACGGCGAGAAGGCGGAGCCGATGGCGGCCGCCGCCTTCGAGTGACCTGATTCGGAGCCGGCACGGCGCACGCCCCCGCGCGGGCGTGCGCCGTACCGCGTTTTCCGGGTCGGTCAGGCGGGCCGCTCGGCCCGGTCAGCCGACCAGTCGGTGTGGAAGGAGCCCTCCCGGTCGACCCGCCGGTAGGTGTGCGCGCCGAAGAAGTCGCGCAACCCCTGCAGCAGCGCCGCAGGCAGCCGGTCGCGGCGCAGCCCGTCGTAGTAGGCGAGCGCCGAGGAGAAGCCGGGCGTCGGCACCCCGATCGTCGCCGCCGTCGCCACAACCCGCCGCCACGACTCCTGGGCGTCTTCCAGCGCCTGGGCGAACGTCGGGTCCACCAGCAGCGTCGGCAGGTTCGGGTCCGCGTCGTACGCCGCCCGGATCCGGTCGAGGAAGCGCGCCCTGATGATGCAGCCCCCGCGCCAGATCGTGGCCATCGCGCCCAGGTTCAGGTTCCAGCCGTACTCCGCGCTCGCGGCGGCCATCTGGTCGAACCCCTGGGCGTAAGCCACGATCTTGGAGGCGTACAGTGCCCGCCGCACGTCCTCGACGAGGCCGGAGTCGCCGGCCTTGCCCGAGGGGCCGGTGAGCGAGCGGGCGGCGGCCCGCTGCTCGGGGTGACCCGACAGCGCCCGGGCGAACACCGCCTCGGCGATGCCCGTGACCGGGACGCCGAGGTCGAGGGCGCTCTGCACGGTCCAGCGGCCGGTGCCCTTCTGCTCGGCCTGGTCCTGCACGACGTCCACGAACGGCTTGCCCGTGGTGGGGTCGGTGTGGCCGAGCACCTCGGCGGTGATCTCGATGAGGTACGACTCCAGGTCGCCCTGGTTCCACTCGCGGAAGACGTCGGACAGCTCCTGAGGGGTCAGCCCGAGGGCCTGCCGGAGCAGGTCGTAGGACTCCGCGATGAGCTGCATGTCGGCGTACTCGATGCCGTTGTGCACCATCTTGACGAAGTGGCCGGCGCCGTCGGGGCCCACGTGCACGCAGCACGGCACCCCGTCGACCTTCGCCGCGATGTCCTCGAGCAGGGGGCCGAGGGTCTTGTAGGCCTCGGCGTCGCCGCCGGGCATGATGCTCGGGCCGTTGAGCGCGCCCTCCTCGCCGCCCGAGATGCCGGTGCCGACGAAGTGGATGCCCCGCTCGCGCAGCGCGGCCTCCCGGCGGCGGGTGTCGATGTAGTGGGCGTTGCCGCCGTCGATGATCATGTCGCCCGGCTCCATGACGGCGGCGAGCTCCTCGATCACGGCGTCGGTGGGCGCCCCGGCCTTGACCATGATGATCGCCTTGCGGGGCCGTTCGAGGGAGGCCACGAACTCCTCGATCGTGCCGGCCGGAAGGAACGCGCCCTCGTCGCGGTGCTCCTCCATGAACCGGGTCGTACGGCTCTCCGTGCGGTTGTGCACCGCGACCACGTGACCGTGGTGGGCGAAGTTCCGGGCGAGGTTGCGACCCATGGTCGCCAGGCCCGTCACTCCGATGTCTGCCTTGTCCATGACTACAGTCATACCGTTCCCAGGTAGGGGCGACCGGCCTCGGGTGGGCGTGTCCCGCGGCCGATCGCGGTGAGCTGCACCTATCAGTAGCCGATCAGTAGCCGTAGCCGCCGGACGGGTGGGAGTGTGACGGCGCCGGTCTGGCCGAAGTCGTGGCCGTGGACGACGGCGTGGGCGAGACGGCGCCCGCGGACGTGGCCGGGCGGATCAGGCCGAGCAGGCCGTGCCGAGCGCCTGAGATGCCGGCCGAGAACCACACCGCGTCGGTGCCGCCGTTGCCCGCCGTGCCGGGTTCGAGGTCCCACAGCCCCTCGACGGCGATCGCCCTGCCGTCCGCCCCGCGCAGCGGGCCGAGATAGCGACCCGTCCTCGGGTTGTACGCGTTGATCCATCCGGCGCCGAAGTTGCCCACCAGCAGCGCACCGGCGTACGCGCCGAACCCGGCGGGGGCGAGCGTCATCGCCCACGGCGCGTTCAGCGGGCCGCGGGAGGCGAGGCGCCGCACGAAGCGGCCGCTCGGGGTGAACCGGCTGACGAACCCGTTGCCCCGGCCCGCCACCGGCCTGCCGGTCTCGGGGTCCCGCTTGGCGTACGCGACGAGAACCGAGGTTCCGGCGATCTCGACGTTGAAGGGGGAGTAGCGCGCGGGCAGGAACGGGTCGCGGAACGCGCTGCGCGCCGGCCGCACCCTCCGGAAGTCGTCGTCGAAGACGTGGACGGCGCCGTGGGAGAAGGACGGCGCGAGCAGGAACGTGCCCCGGTCGGTGTTCATCAGCGCCAGGCCCTTGTAGTCGGCGCCGCGGGTGAACGCGGCGATGACCGCGTTGTGTGGATCGGCCTTGGCGCTCCAGGCGGTGATGGCGCCGCTCGGGCTGGAGAAGATGAACGAGGCGGGCGCGGCGCCGGCCTTTCCCTTGACCGTGAAGGCGTCGCCCGTGTACGCCACCTGGCCGGTCGGGGTGCCGCCGGGGATCGTCACCGTGGTGAGGGCCGCCCTGCCCGCCACGTCGGAGACCAGGTCGACCTCGGCGAACCGGGCGGGCGTGTGCGCCGTGTTCGCGGCCGGGTGCACTGGGTGGCCGGAGCCCTGCCCGGAGCGGGAGGCGTAGGGGGACGAAGCGGGATGGGCCGGTGCCGCTCCGACCAGCGCCAGCGCGAGCGGAGCGGCGCAGAGCGTGACGACACGTGCCCGCAGGGGGCCTCCTGAGAGTGGTCAGAACTGTGTCGGCATGCCCTTACGCCCGGAGATACGCCGCCGCCCCGTTCCGGGTTCACCCGACTTTTCCGCAGGTAGGGGGCGCGGGCAGGAGCAGGTCTGCCCTATCCTGACAAAACCCGCAAAGCAAGCGGGTTTTGTATAGACATGGTCGTCCGATGGCGAGGACACTTGGCCTCCCGCCGGGCCGCTGGTAATTCACTACAGCCAAGAGGGGCCGGTGCTGAGCCGGCCCCGCCCACCGTCGTCGCTCACTACGGAGAAGAGACGTGTTCGCACCGAAGCCGGAACGGTCAGTCGTCGCGGTTCCTCCGCCCGGAGACGGGCCCGGATTCTGGGCGGGCGCGCCCAGCGCCGTGAGCAGGGACGGATGGATCTACCTGGCCTACCGGCTGCGCCGGCCGCTCGGTGATGGGCGCGGGTACGCCGTGGAGATCGCCCGCTCCGCCGACGGCGAGCGGTTCGAGAAGATCCTCACGATCACCAAGGAGGAGATGAAGACCGAGTCGCTGGAGCGCCCGACGCTCGTGGTGACGCCGGAGGGCAGGTGGCGCCTGTACCTCAGCTGCGCCACGTACGGCACCAAGCACTGGCGGGTCGAGATGATCGAGGCCGCCGGGCCGGCGGAGTTCGACCCCGCCGACGCGCGGGTGGTGCTGCCCGGCGACCTCAAGACCGGCGTCAAGGACCCCGTGATCCTCCGTCACGGCGGAGTGTGGCACCTGTGGGCGTCCTGCCATCCCCTGGAGGACCCCGACGAGGCCGACCAGATGGTGACCGACTACGCCACCAGCACCGACGGCGTCGAGTGGACCTGGCAGGGGACCGCGCTCGACCGGCGGCCGGGCGAGTGGGACTCGCGCGGTGTGCGGGTGAGCGCGGTCACGTTCAGCGGCGAGACCGTCATCGCGTACTACGACGGCCGCGCGTCGGCGGAGGAGAACTACGAGGAGCGCACGGGCGTGGCCATCGGCCCCGACCCGTCCACGCTCACCGCCACCGGAACCGCCCCCGTCGCCCAGTCGGAGCACGCCGGGGGAGGACTGCGCTATCTGTCGATCGTGCCCGTGGCGGGGGGCCACCGCCTGTACTACGAGCTGACCCGCGCCGACGGGGGCCACGAGTTGCGCACGGAGCTGCGCTGACCGTCCCGAGAGCGATTCCGGCGCCAGGGGTGGCCATCGCCGTGAACATCCGCGGTGGTAGAGCGGGAGCCGAGTGGCGCGGGCGGCGGGCGGGGCCCGAGTGGGGGGTCACGCCCCGAGGGGATCGCCTCCCGGCGGGCCGTCCATGCCCGGCGGCCGGGCGGCCGGGTCGGAGGCGCTTCTGACGCGGCCGTTGCGGGCCTGCCGCTGGCCGGACGGCCGGGCTCCGACCAGGCCGCCCGACCGCTCCCGGGGGCGCAGCCAGTCGCCGAAGTCCTCGCCGAAGGAGTCGCCGCCGAGCAGGTCGCGCAGCAGCGCGATGTCGGCCGCGAAGTAGGCGAGCAGCTCCTGGCGCTGTGCCCAGGTGAGCGGCCGCCGGGGCTGCCCGTCGCGCTGCAGCACCCGTTCCAGCGGTGCGGTGAGCCGCTGGCCGAGCACCGGATCGCCGAGCCGGGCGAGCCGGGCCAGGATCCGGTGCCCGCGGCTGTGCCGTGGATGGGCCGTGACGTTCTCCCTGGGCACCTCGCTGACCAGCCCCTGCTCCACCCCGAGGAACGCGCAGATGCGATCGAGCGTGGCGGCGGGGCGGTCCACGAGGTCCCGGTAGCGGAAGACCAGCACCTGCTCGCGGGGGAACAAGGCGAACAGGTGCGCGAGCTGCTCGCCGTACCGGCCGAGGCCGACGTAGTGCCAGAACGGCGACCAGCCCTCGGCGATCCGCCGCTTCTCGGCCGCGCACGCCTCGATGACGTCGCCGATCGGCTCCAGGCCGGCCGACCACAGGTGGGTCCAGTTGGAGTGCGCACGCTCCACGGGGTCGCGCAGCGAGACGATGAGCTTCGCGGCCGGGATCGCCTCCCGGATCCGCCGCTGGGCCGCGCGGTCGTACAGGTAGAAAGGGGTGGACTCGCCGCGCAGCGCCCCGGGCGCCGCGTCCGCGAACAGCGCCTCGTAGTCGGCGCGCCGCCACACGTGCTCGCGGTAGGTCTCCGCGTCCCCCGGCCCGCCCTTCGCCGGAGGCGGGCCGTCGGTGAGGAAGAACTTCGGCTCCTTGACGGGAGACATGAACAGCCGCGGATGGCGGGCCAGCGCCGCGTGCAGGGCAGTGGTGCCGGCCTTCGGCGCCCCGATGACCAGGAAGTCGGGCAGGGCCATGGGAGTCCTCCTACTTTCCCGATTTATTTAGTTGGTTTTGCCCCTTCCTTGCCTTCGGAATCACCCGACGTCGGTGTAGTACCACCGAAACAGCCACCGATGCCGTATCGCGGCACGTATCTGGGCGCCACGGCTCCCCGCCCGGCGTCCGGAGGGCCGCCCCCCGGCGGGGAAGCCCGGGAGGATCGGGTCAGCCGGAGGTCGCGCCGGCCGAGCCGCGCGCCGCGACCACCGGCCCCACCCATGCGGCCGGCCGGCGACGGGCGAGCGCGGCGGCCCGCCGGTCGCCGTCGGACCAGAACTCGAACCACACCTCGTTGCGGCCGGCCTCGCGGACCAGCCCCCACCGGTCGGCCAGCAGGTCCAGCAGCGGCAGGCCGCGACCGCCCTGGCTCGACCCGCTGGGGAGCGGATGACCGGCGCACGGCGGCCCGGCCGAGCCGTCGTCCTCCACGCAGACCCGCACGCGGTCGGGCAGGCACGAGACGGTGACGGTAAAGGTGCCGCCGTCCCCGGAACGGGAGTGGACGACCGCGTTCGTCGCGATCTCGCTGGTCAGCAGCACGCAGTCGTCATGCCGGGGATGGCCGCGCCCGAGCGCGGCCGACACGAGCCTGCGCGCCCGCCCCACCTGGTCCCGCCCACCCGCGAGCCGGGCCACGCGGTTTCCCGCGCCGTCCCCCGAGATCTCCATGAGCTCCTCCCAACGCGTGACGGTGTGGCCGCCGCAGGAGAGGACGTCCGCCCCCGCGCCCGCGATGTCACGGGAAAGTAGGAGTGTCCTTGCCCCGCTATGCCGGGAAAGCGACCCCGCCACCCTCGTCCTCCGGGCGGCGACCAGAAGCCGGCCGCGCTGGAACCACGGGAAGGCCCGGCACAGGGGGGCAGACGACCCGGTCGGGAACGGTGTCGCCCCCACAGCGTGCGCACGGCAATGACGGCGTTTCGGCCGGCAACCTGCCCTGGCTGATGACCGCCGCCCTGACCATGGGACTGGTCGGCGACGTCTACCGGCCCGCCGCCTCGGCGCTGGTCGCCGAGACCACTCCGCCGCACCTGCGGCCGAAGGCATTCGGGCTCATGCACTGGCGGTCAACGTGGGCACCGCCGCCGCGGGCGCCATCGCCGGACTCCTGCTCGCCCACGGCTTCTGGCTCCTGGTCATTCTGGACGTGACCACCAGCCTCGCCTTCGCCGTGATCGTGGCCGTCGGCGTCCCCCGCGGCTACGACACCGCGAGCGCCAAGCCCGCCCGCGACGGCTACGCGATCCCGGCACGCGATCGGGTGCTGATGGCAGCGCTCGTCTTCCTGCTGATCGGCCTGATCCTTTACGCCAGGCCGCCTACGCGCTGCCCCTGGCGCTGGTCGCCTTCACCCTGATGCCGGCCGTCGCCCGTCGCGAACAGGCCATGGCGTCGCCGGCGTGAAATCCCGGCTCATACAGGCCGGCGGGACCGGTCCGTCCGGTCCCGCCGCCCCCTTCCCGTCGGTGAAGCCGGGCAGACTCCCCGTCAGGAGTCGTGCGCGGCCGCTCCCGATGCGGAGCCGTTCACGACGAGCACGCGCTCGCGCTCGGGCACCTCGATGGCCGGGAACGTGCCGGTGTCGACGATCCCGTGCTCCCGGTACGCCGCCTCGATCAGCGCGTACGCCTGGGGTTCGAGCTTCCACAGCGCCCGCCACTCCTTCGCCGCGAGGAGCGGGATGCCCACCTCCTGGGCGATGTCGGCGGCGCGGGGGACGTACTTGCGCGCGATCTGCTGGTCCCAGTACTGCCGGGCGGCCCGGAACTGGGCCGCGCGCTGGGCGGTGTCGACGACGGGCGGCGCCGACTCGGCCGGGACGTCCTCGTCCTCGTCGTCGATCAGCTCGGCGATGGTCGCGGCGGGCAGCGCCGGGGGAGCGGGCTGTTCGGGCTCGGGCGCCCAGGGGACCGGCGGAGCGAGGTCGATCAGCGCGGAGGTGTTGTAGAGCGCGCCGATCTGGGACAGCAGGGCCTCCTGCCGCTTCTCGTCCACGGCCAGGCCGGTGTACTCCACCGCCTGGTCCATCGCCTTGTCGAGCCTCGCCATCGCGGCGCGCAGCTTGCGGTCGGACGCCCCGGCCTCGCGCAGCGCGCGGAACCGCTTGGCGGCCAGCGCCACCCTGGTCAGCCTGCGGTGGGCGTCCACCTCGCTCGCCGTACGGTCGCTCGCCTCGGCCAGGCCGATCCGGACCAGCACGCGCTCGGGGGTGAGCCGCCAGTTGATGCGGCCCCGGCCGGTGATGCGGACCCGCTCGATGGCCATGCCGCGCTCCCACAGCCAGGCGGCCACGAGCGGCGCGGCGAGACGGAAGACGGCCTCGGCGACGCTGCGGGCGTCCATGCTCGACAGGACGGCCGACAGGGACGTCAGCACCCACACGGCCAGGCCGTCGATGCCGGCCGAGTAGTTCTCCCGCATGTTGCGGCGCGCGCGTACTGCGCTGGTGATGACGGCGACTTCGATGAAGGCGAACAACAGGAGCCGCAGCGGGCCGTCGAACCCGAGGACGTCGCCGGAGAAGCGCCACATGCCCTGGGCGGAGACGCCGGTGGCGATGCTGGCGGCGACGATGGTCAGAATGTCCTCGGTGGGCCGGCCGGCCGCCCAGCGGCGGAACAGGCGGATCAGGGCGCGCAGGGCGAAGAAGGCCAGGACCAGCAAGACCAGGGCGATGACGCTGATGATGATCGTTTCGACCGTATGGGCCGACGCGAAGGCGGTTATTTGGTCAATGGGGGGCATCAGTCACGGTCTCTCGACGTCCGATGGTTTTCCTCGAGATCATTCCAGAACCGCGTCGTCCTTTGGTGCGAAACACGTCTCTCCGTGAACACTCCGTCGCCGGGGGTTCGGAGCCGTTCTCAGATGTCCAGGGTTCTCAGATGTCGAGGTTGAGGCGGGCGATGGGCTCCACGAGCTCCTCCTCCTCGTAGCGCAGGTGCGACAGCAGCACGTCCGACAGCAGGTCCACCCGGTCGCGCACGGCGTCGAGCCGATCCGGGTCCTCGATCATCGCGACGAGGGCGGCGTCCAGCTCCGTCAGCACGCCGGCGATTACCTCGTGCTCCTGCTCCAGGCGGGCCACGACCGGCGCCAGCGACTCCTGCGCCGCCGCCAGCATCGGGAACATGTGCTCGTCCTCGATGGTGTGGTGGGTGGTCAGCAGGCGGCAGTACGACGCGCAGAACGTGCCGAGCGTCCAGTAGTTCTGCCGCAGGGTGAGCTCGTTGATCATGGAGCGGAGCGCGGCGGCGTCGGAGCGTCCCGCGGCGACCTGCTCCAGGGCGTCCCTGATCTGGGTCAGCTCCCGGCGCAGGTGGTCGTGGATGAGCACGAGCCGCCGGCCGTTCGCCTGCTGCCGAGCCGGGAGCGCGGCGATGTCCCGCTTGGGCAGCCGTGGCCGGGTGGCCTCGTCGAGCACCGCCCTCGCCGGTGTCGCCTTCGCGAGCTCGATCGGGCCGTCGGCGTCCTCCCGTGGCCCCCGGGCGCGCTCCCGCGACACCGCCTCGCGTACGGCGGGGGCGACCTCCTCGGCGAAGACCTTGAGGTCCCTGTCGTCGTCCACGGCCAGCACGAACACGCTCATGCCGTGGCGGAGCGCGAGTCCGGTGAGCTGCTCGGCCCACAGGGCCGGCGGCCCGTCCAGGAACCCCTTCCCGGCGACGCCGGAGAACCGGCCCTCGATGTTGTAGACGCGGCGGATCCCGGCGGGGTCGCGCCCGGCCCGCTCGGCCGCGGCGTCCAGGATCGCGCTCATCGCGCCCAGCTCGCCGGGCGCGGCATACCCGGAGGAGGGCACCCATCCGTCGCCGAGCCGCCCGGTCAGCTCCAGCATGCGCCGCTTGTACGCGCCGAGCCACAGCCCGATCGGATGCGGGGGGAACGGCCCCGGCCGCGCGCCCTCCAGCCGGTAGTGCCTGCCGTCGAGCCGTACGCCCTCGTCACCCGGGGTCCACAGCGCGCGGAGGACCGCGATGGCCTCCTCCAGCGCGTCCACGGCCTCGCCGGGGCTGTGGCGCGGGCCGCCCATGGCCGCGATGCCGTCCCAGAACGCCCCGGAGCCGAGCCCCAGCTCGACCCGGCCCCCGCTCAGGATGTCGAGGGACGCGGCGGCCCTGGCGAGCACCGCCGGCGGCCGCAGCGGCAGGTTCACCACGTCGGGGAACAGCCGCACCCGCTCGGTGCGCCCCGCGAGCGTGGACAGCAGCGTCCAGGTGTCGAGGAACGCCGGCAGGTAGGGGTGGTCCTGGATGCCGATGATGTCGAGCCCGATCTCGTCGGCCAGCACGGCCTGCCGGACGATCCGGTGGTGCCCCGCCGCGTCGGGCGTGAGAAACGCCCCGAACCACAGCTCATGTCCGAAGTCGGCCATTAAATCGCTACCTTTCCGCGTCCCGGACCGGGAGCCTACCTTCGTGACAAGATCCGGCGACATGACCCCGATGGCCCCCGGCGGCACCGTCCTGTCGGTCGTCATCGGCTCGCGCGCGTACGGGCTGGAGACCGAGCAGTCGGACGTCGACAGGCGGGGCGTGTTCGTGACGCCCACTCCGTTGTTCTGGCGGCTCGACAAGCCGCCGGACCACGTGGAGGGGCCGCTGCCCGAGCAGTTCTCGTGGGAGGTCGAGCGGTTCTGCGTGCTCGCGCTCGAGGGCAATCCGGCCGCGCTGGAGTGCCTGTGGTCGCCGCTGGTGGAGCTGGTCACCCCGGTGGGTGAGCGGCTGCTGGCGCTGCGCCGCGCGTTCCTCTCTGGGAAGGCGGAGCGGGCGTTCGCGGGATCGGCCGCCCGGCAGTTCCGCCGTCTCGGGCCGGAGGACCCGCCCCGGCCGGGCGGCGACGTCAGGCGCTGGAAGATGGCCATGCACATGATCCGGCTGCTGCTGTGCGCCGCCCACCTGGCCGGGCACGGGGAGCCACTGATCGAGGTGGGCGCCCACCGCGACCGGCTGCTCGCCGTACGGCGGGGGGAGACGCCCTGGCCCGAGGTGCTGGAGTGGCGTGGGCGGCTGCTCGCCGAGCTGGACGAGCGGCCCGGGAGCGCGCTGCCCGGACGACCGGACCGGGCGGCCGTGGAGGAGTTCCTGATCGACGTGCGGAGGTCGGCTCTATGAGCATGATCGAAGGAGGGGCGCCGTGACCGCCGTCCTGCCGTCCTGGCTGCCCGAGGTGGCCGCGGGTGAGCGGCACCCGCTCGCGTTCGCCACCGTGAGCGGCGCGCATCTGTACGGGTTCCCCTCGGTGGACTCGGACGTGGACCTGCGGGGCGTGCACATACTGCCGGCCGAGGAGGTCGTCGGGCTGCGCACGGGTGAGGAGACCGTGACCCGCTCGTGGATTCGCGAGGGCGTGGAGGTCGACCTCGTGACCCACGACCTCGCCAAGTTCTGCCGGCTCCTGCTCGGCCGCAACGGCTACGTGCTGGAGCAGCTCTTGTCGCCGCTGGTCGTGACCACCTCCCCGCTGCACGAGGAGATGCGCGCCCTCGCGCGGGGCTGCCTGACCCGGCACCACGCCCACCACTACCTCGGCTTCGCCCGCACCCAGCGGCGGCTGTCCGACCGCACGGGGGAGCTGAAGCCGCTGCTCTACGCGTTCCGGGTGCTGCTGACGGGCATCCACCTCATGCGTACGGGCGAGCTCGTCGCCGATCTCACCCTGCTCCTCGACGGCGGGCCGCCGTACCTGCCCGGCCTGGTGGAGGCCAAGCGGGCGGCCGAGCACGGCGGGCTGCCGGACGGCGCGCCCGGCGGGGAACGGCTCGCGGCCGACCTCGACGCGCTCACCGCCCGCCTGGAGGACGCCCGGGACGCCTCCGCGCTGCCGGACGCCCCGTCGGCCCACGACGCCCTGCACGACCTCGTCGTTCGGAGCCGCCTCGCCGGACGCCCATCGGGGGAGTGAACGGCGAAAAAGGACGGGGACACGCGAACAACGCGGGGTGCCGCACCGCGCGCGGGGGCCATCGCGGATAATGGGCCAAGCCGCCATCATCCCAGGAGAACGCTTTGACCACTAAGTTCGGCAAAGACAACCTCGACCTGGCCGCGAGCGCGGAGGCACTGGCCGACAGCGCGCCAACCGGATCGCTGCGTCACGCCGCCGCCAAGTCTGTCGCGATCACCTTCGCCACGACCCGTGACGCCGCTCAGGCCCGCAGCACCCTAGACGGCATCTCACCCGCAGACGTTCGTCAGGCGGCGCTGGAGCTCTTCGACGAGCTCTCCGCCAGCGCCGACTGACCGCAGGCCCACCAGAGGCCGCCCGACCAGGCCATGGCGGGCGGCCTTACGGCCGCGCCCTGCGACTGCCGCCTCGTCCCGGTAATGCGGCCATAACAACAAAAAGATGTTTTATTCGGCGGTCGGGCGTAAACTATTAGAAGCGAAATCGAGCACTTCATGGCGTGACGACCCGACGCGTGCGAACAGGTGGCAGTGGACCTCGCGGCATCCCCCCCGGGCGCGGAATGGCCAGCAACTCTCGACGTTGCCGGACTTCATGATGAGGGCTGGCGTCCCACGCCGTTCCAGACCTTCGTGCTGAAGATCCACAGCAGGTGCGACCTCGCGTGCCGCTACTGCTACATGTACGAACTCAAGGACTCGCGCTGGGTGGACCAGCCCCGCTCCATGTCCACGGCGGTGGCGAGGTGGACGGCCGGCCGGATCGGCGAGCACGTCCGCGCACACCGGCTGTCCTCCGTCGAGGTCGTGTTCCACGGCGGGGAACCGCTGCTGGCCGGGTCCGAACGAATAAGGGCGCTGGTCGAAATCCTGCGAACCGGCGTCGACTGCCCCGTACGCATTACCATTCAGACGAACGGGCTGCGCCTCTCCGATGAGTACCTCGCCTTATTCGACGAATTGAATGTCCGAATAGGCGTGAGCCTGGACGGAGACGCCACGGCCACCGGCCGCCACCGGCTTTTCCGCAACGGGGAGTCGAGCCATGGCCGGGTCGTCGAGTCGTTACGGCGGCTCACGGCCGATCACAGCCGTCTGTTCGCCGGCCTGCTCTGCACGATCGATCTCAGGAACGACCCGCTCTCCACATACGAGGCGTTGCTGGAGTTCGAGCCGCCGAGCATCGACTTCCTGCTGCCCCACGGCACCTGGTCCGATCCCCCGCCGGGACGGCCCCCCGACGCGTCCACGCCCTACGCCGACTGGCTGATCGAGATCTTCGACCACTGGTACCGGCGCCCGCGAACGTCGATCCGGCTGTTCGCCGAAATCATGCACCTGCTCCTGGGGGGCGCGTCCGGCCTCGAAAGCATCGGTCTGTCGCCCGTCGGAGTCCTCGTCATCGAGACGGACGGCTCGATCGAGCAGTCCGACTACCTCAAGGCCGCGTACGACGGCGCCACCGTCACCGGTCTGCACGTGCGCACCGACCCCCTCGATCGAGCGCTCGCCCTCCCGGGCTTCGCCGCCCGCCAGATCGGATTGACGGCCATGTCAGCGGAGTGCCTGGCCTGCCCTGTGGTGGAGGTGTGTGGCGCGGGCCTCTACGCGCACCGCTACCGGGCGGGAAACGGCTTCAAGAATCCGTCCGTCTACTGCACCGATCTCCGCGCTCTGATCGACCACATCCGGCGGACGATGGAACGCGACCTGGAGGCGTGGAGATGAGCCTTCCCTGCCACGAGCTGTCCGAGGACGCCCTCATGCTCCTCGCCACCGGGGATTCCACGCCGGAGATACTCCGCGAGCTCGTCGCGGCCCAGCGCAGCAAGCAGGCGCTCCTCCTGTGGGGCATCGAGCGTCTCACCCGCGGCATCGATCACCCCGACGCCCCGATCACGGCGCAGGCCTACGATCTGCTGACGCACTTCCTGCGCCGCCACCCCGCGATCGCCATCGACGTCGTCTCCAACCCCGCCGTCTCCGCGTGGGCGCTGAGCACCATCCGCGATCTGCGGGCGGGCGCGTCGTGCGCCCGCCCCGGGCAGCTCGCCGCCGTGGTGGCCGCGATCGCCGTACGGACCGGACGGCCCTGCCGGATACGGGTCCCGACCATGGCGGGCCGGGTCCTCCTTCCGACGGTGGGCTCCACGACCTCGGTGGCGACCGACCGGATGGGCATGGTCACGGTCGAGCACGGCAGGGCTCTCGTGGAGGTGGGCGAGGAGCGGATCCGCATACCCGCCGACGCGTCCTGTGACGCGCCCGGCTGGCTCGGCATGCGGACGCTCGGGCTCGGAGACACCGACACGCGGATCTCCCTCCTCCTGGACGACCTGCACCCGGCGCGGATGCCCGGGGAGGACCTGGAGGACCGGCTGCCCGGCGACGTCGTGGCCGGCTGGCGTGAAGCTCTGGACGACGCGTGGGGGCTCCTCACCGAGCATCACCCCGTGCCGGCCGAGGAGGTCCGGTCCCTCGTGACCACGATCACCCCGTTGACGCCCGTGCCCGTCGGGCTGCGCAGCGCGAGCTCCCGGGAGACGTTCGGCTGTGTCGCGCTGTCGTTCACGCGGGACCGTCTCATGACCGCGCTGACGCTCACGCACGAGGTGCAGCACGTCAAGCTGTGCGCCGTCCTCGACATCGTCCGGCTCATCGGTCCCGATCGGGGCACCCGCTACTACGCGCCCTGGCGGGAGGACCCGCGGCCGGTCGAGGGGCTGCTCCAGGGCAGCTACGCGTTCCTCGGCGTCACCCGGTTCTGGCGCCGGCAACGCCACCTGCAGGCCGGGGAGGCGGCCGAGGCGGCGCATTTCGAGTTCGCCCGCTGGCGGGAGGCGGCCGAACTGGTCGCGACCACGCTCCTCGACACCGGCGACCTGAACCACGAAGGCAGGATCTTCGTCTCGGTGATGCTCAAGACGCTGGAGTCCTGGTCCGCGGATCACGTGCCCGCGACCGTGGCCTCCGCCGTGCGCCGGGTGTCCCAGGAGCATCGGCGCCGGTGGCTGGAGCGCAATCCCGGCTTCGACTGAGGGCGAGGCCGGGGTCGCGCGGGCGGAGTCAGAAGCGAGGGGGATCGAAGTCGAAGTCCAGGCGGCCGCCCGACCTCGCCAGGACGGTGTCGGGATGCCGGACGCCCAGTCTCCTGTCGTAGACGGCGAGTGTCGCCCTGTGAAGGGCGTGCGCGTCCTCGGTCTTGCCCGCCGTCCTCAGGCTGTCGGTCAGGTTCGCGGCCGACCCGAGGGTCATCGGATGCTCGGCGCCGAGCAGCTCCTGCAGGAGTGCGTGGGTCTGCGTGTCCAGATCGAGTGCCGCTTCGTGCTCACCGAGCTCGTGCCGATCATTGGCCAGGTTCATGGCGACGGTCAACGAGTAGTGGTGCTTTCGGCCCAGGGTCTCGTCGAGGCTCTCGAGGACGTGCTCGTTGAGCGTCCTGGCCGCCGCCGGGTCGCCGTTGACGCGCTGCAGAAGGGCGAGGTTGCCGCGCGCCGCCACCGTGAACGGGTGGCCGGGCCCGTAGATGCGCGGCAATCCGTCCGCGATGACCCGGGTCAACGCCAGGGCGTCCTTGAGCCGGCCGTCGGTCCGCAGCGCGTTGGCCAGGCAAATCGCCGCCGACACCGTGTGCGGGTGAGCGGCCGTCAGGATCGACTCATACCGGTTGTAGGTGTCGCGGGCCAGTTCCAGCGCGTCCTCGATCCGGCCCAGCCGTCGCATGGCGATGGCGAGGTCGACCGCGACCGCCAAGGTGTGGACGTGGTCCACGCCTACTTCGCCCCTGCCGTACTCCAGGGCGTCGACGCCGAGGTAGTACGCCGCCTGGTAATCCCCGTTCAGGCGGACGGCCTGGCACAGGCCTCCCAAGGAGACGAGCAGGTCCAGCTTGCTGCCGACTCCCGGCCTGTTGCGAACCTCGTGGACCTGCGTCTGGAGCTCGACCGCCTTGTCGTAGTCGCTCACGAGCGCGTAGCCGAGGGCCAGGTTGTTGATCGTGCGCAAGGTGCGGGGGTCGTCCTCCCCGTACTTCTTCGCATGCCGGCGCCGTGAGTCCTCGTCGTGGGCGACGGCCTCCCTGAACATGCCCTTGGCCCGCAGGCTGGCCCCGAACGAGTTGGTCAGGAGCAGCACCACGTCGTCGTCCTCGCCGAGAACGCGCCGCCCCCGTTTCAGCGTCCCCTCGAGGAGGGTGAACGCCTCGTCGAAACGCCCGTCCTGCCGGAGGCTGTTGGCCAGGTGGTGTTCCGCGGTCAGGACGTGGCGGTCGTCCACGCCGGACAAGTGGCTCCAGTCGTCCCTGAACCTGGCCGCGAAGCTCCGGGCCGACTCCGTGTCACCGATGAGGTAGAGGTAGCGGACGACGTTGAGGGCGAGATCGCGCAGTCGGCCGTTCGTCGTGGTCGCGGCGCCGACGGGGTCGAGATGGGGCACGAACCTGCTGAAGACGCCCCAGTTGGCCTCGTCCTCCGGCTGGAGCCCGCTCGCGGCGGCGAGCAGCATCTGCGCCTCGCGTACGTACACCTGCTTCTGCTCAGGCTCGAGGTCGGCCCTGAGCAGCCTCTGGACCAGCCGGTGGATCTGGATGGCGCGGTCGTCGATCCGCCCGAGGGCGAAGTTGTTGATCGCGCGAAGCGCCCGCGTGCGGAGGATCGGGTTGCCGAGGATGGGGGCGAGCAGCGGGCCCACACCCCCGGAGCTTCCCCAGCGGAACAGGTCGATGGGAATCGGCTCGGGGCCGAAGAAGGCGGCGCACCTGAGAACCTGCAGGGCCTCCGGCAGCTGGTCCTCGAGGGCGTTGATCGACAGACGCCACGCCGCGGTCATCGACCGCGGGTACTCCATCGGCTGGTTCTCGTCCATCACCTCGAGCGGCTGCCTGCGCAGCAGATCCAGGTACTCCTCGGTGGACATGCCCGTTTCCACCTGCAACGCCCCGGCCTGCTCCAGGGCCAGCGGGAGATCGCCGAGCTCGTGGGCGAGCTGCCTGGCCTCCTCCGGCGTCATCCTCCCGGCGCGCTTGCCGAGGAATTCGATGCTCTCCTCGCGATCGAAGACGTCGATCACCATGGTGTTGGCGACGCCCTCCCAGCGAGGGTTGCGCGAGGTGATCAGTACATGTCCCTGTTCCGGTCGCCCGGCCGGGATCAGCTCCATGATGTCCTCGGCCTTGTTGACGTTGTCGAAGATCAGGAGCCAGCGCTTGTAGGGGTCGCCCCTGCGCAGAGCGTCCAGCACGGAACGACTCGCCTCGTCGATGCCGACGACCTTGGCGGGCGGGAGGCCCAGCTTCTCCGCCAGCGCGCCCAGCGCGCCGGGAATGAGCAGGGGGATGTCGGAGGCGATCCACCAGACGACGTCGTAGTCGCCCTTGAACCGATGCGCGTATTCGATGACGAGCTGCGTCTTGCCGACGCCCCCCATGCCGCGCAGAGTATGCGGGAGGATCGCGGTCGGCCCCTCGAACATCTGCTCGCGCAACTCACGGAGAGCCGCCTCGCGGCCCGTGAAGTTCGCGTTGCGAAGCGGAATGCGACTTCCCCAGATGCGAGGTTCCGGACCAGGGGTCTCAAGCGCCGGCACCAGCGTCCTCCTACCCGTGAAGAAGTCTATTGTTCTTCAGTATGCAACCTTTGCCGCCCACATTCTTGGATCGCTTTTTTCGGCCTCTGTAGACAATGCAATAGGGTCGGCCAAATCGGAGCGTTCCTGGTGGACGCCCGTCTCGACACCCGCGGGAAGGATGCCTATAGTTTAGATACGGTCTATGAGATCTCAGGACCTGTGAATCGGATTAATCGGGCGGGAGTGGCGTGGTGTTCGAACAGGCCGTTATTCAGCGCTCCGGGACGATCGGTCTGCCGAAACTCGATCCGAAAACGCTGGACAGCTGCGACGACTCCGCCCTGTTCCTCGCGTTGCAAAGGATCCTCGCCGACACCAAGTCGGCGGCGCCCGTCGCCGGCTTCCAGTCCGTCGCGGGTCCGGCGCGGCGTGATGGGGCCGACCCGGCCGATGAGCGCTCATGACGCTCCTGGGAGCCGACGGCATCCCTATCCCGGAGCCAGCCCTTTCCAGACGGCCGACGCCGCGGTCTTCTTCGGCCGGGCCGAGGAGTCACGGGAACTGACCCGGTCGTGGTCACGGTTTCCGTTGACGGTCCTCAGCGGCGACACCGGATCGGGCAAGACATCGCTGCTCCAGGCAGGCGTGCTCCCGGGACTCCCGCACGCGCGCGTCGGGCGGGTGGGCCGATTCATCGGCGGTCCGGTCGCGGCCCTTCCGCCCGGCCACAACCCCTGGACGCTCTCGTTGCTCACCACACTGGCGCCGCTGGAACCCGTCGGCGTTCTGGCGGGCATGAGCCTGACGGACTATGTGACCCGCCTGCTCCGCCGGCAGCCCGGCCCGCTGCTCGTCGCCGTCGACCAGTTCGAGGAGTTCTTCCTGGGCGGCCCCTATCGGGCGCAGTTCCGGGAGCCGTTTGTCGACGAGCTCGTCGACGCGCTCGACAGCCATCCGGAGCTACGGCTGCTCCTGGTCGTCCGGGAGAGCCGGCGCGACGACCTGGGTCACTACGGCGCTCTGGTCGGCCGCGCCGAATGGCTGACGATCGGACCCCTGGGCGCGGAGGCCGCGCTCGACGCGATCCGCCGTCCAGCCGAGGGGACCGCGCGGAGGTTCACCTCGGAGGCCGCCGCCCAGCTCCTCGACGTACTGGGCGGTGACGCGGTCGAGCCGGTCGTCCTGCAGATCGTCTGCCAGTGGCTCTGGGCGAGGCTACCCCCGACGCTCCAGCTCATCCGCCCCGAGCACGTCTTCAGGCTCGCCGACTCCGGGAACGCCCTCGCGTATTTCCTGAGCGGCGTGCTCGCCGAGGTGGGGGGCGCCTTCGGGCAGGATCCCGCCTCGCTGCACGCGTGGGCCGTCGCGGCCTTCGCGGACGGGCACTCCGTCAAACAGGGGACGGCGGAGACCGCCGGGATGAGCAACCCGATCGTGCACGCCCTCGAGGACCGGCATCTCCTGCGGTCGGTTCTGGGTGACGGGATACGCCTCCTGCACGACGACTTCCGGTCCGCCCTCACCCGCCTTCAATCGATCGCTCCTCCCGGCACAAGGGCAGGCGTGGGATCCGCCGTGACCGCTCTCACCGCGGGAGATCTGGACGGCGCGGAAGAACAGGCCTTCAACGCCCTGGAAGTCGCCGAGGCGACATCGGTGGCGGAGATCCACACCCTGCTCGGCGACATCCAGATCGAACGCGCTCGTGCCGTGCAGGCGATCCTTTCCGAGGCGGACAGTCCTTCGGATCGTGCGCACCAGGAAGAGACGGTCCGGCAGCATCTCGACAAGGCGCTCTCCTGGTATCGGCTGGCGCTGCAGTGCCATGCCGACCTCGGCGACTCCGCGGCGGCGGGCCGGATGCTGAGCGCGATCGGGCAGGTGATGGCCCAGATGGGCGAGCTTTCGTCGGCGGTGCGCAAATTCGAGGAGGCCAAGAGCCTCCTGCCGCGGGACCTCGCCCTGCGCACGGAGCTGGCGCGTGCGCTCTGGCTGACGGATCACCGGAGCCGGGCGATGACGGAACTCGACAGCGTCCTGCGGGACGAGGGCGATCAGTTGACGGCCCTGCGGGCGCGCGGGGAGTTCAACGCCGAGCAGGGCCGTGCCGAGGCCGCCATGCGCGACCTGCGGCGGGTGAGCAGCCGCACCTGGCCCGCGACCCGGGCCGCCCGTGCGCTGGCCCTGGCCACCCTCGAACAGCTCGGCCCCGCGGAGGCGGAGCGTGAGGTCGACGCCATCGTGGCGGAGGGGCCGACGAACGGGCCCGCCCTCCTCTACGCCGCCCGGGTCGAGACCCTCAGCGGCGACTGCGACAAAGCGGCCGAGCTGGCCCGGCAGGCGATCGCCGCCACGGAGCCGCCCCTGTCTCCCCGGCAGAAGGAGTCGGCCAGGCGCCTACTCGACCAGGGGCACGACCGCTGAGCCGCGGCCTGCCAGCGCGAGGAACTCGTCCAGCCGTTCATCGAACGGCCCGAAGGGGATGAGGCTGCGCAGTTCCCCTTCGGGACCGACGGCGGCGGCCACCTCGGCGGCCAGCTCGACGGCGATCTTCGACAGAGCGCGTGCCGCTCTGATGGTGTCCGGGTCCTCGTGCCGGGCGGTGATCCCCGACGCGACGGAGACCTCGGTGGCGAGTTCCTCCAGCCGCGCGAGCCGCGCGTCCATGTCCGGCCAGCGTGATCTTCCGATGAACTCCAGGTGGGCACGCAGCTTCATGGCCGCCTCGATCAGCCGCTCGTGCCGCCCCCTGCGCTCGCGATCCGCGGCGTCCTGCCGTTCTCGCTCCCTGGCCGCCGCTTCGCGTCGCGTCGTGGCCGACTGAGTCGCGATCACCGCTAAGACGGCACTCGTGCCGGTGATGAGCGACGTGATAAGGCCGATCCAGACAACCACGGGCCAATGCTCCTATCCGAGCCCTCCCGGCACAACGGTGCCTGCCCGGGTTTGTGCAGGCTCTGGTCGCTCCACTGCAAGTTGTGCCAGCCCCTGGCGATGTTCAGCACCAGGAGAGCGGTCGCCGTCCCGGCGGTGGCCACGGCGATCGTCGTCGGGCCGAGGGCCTCGATCGCACCGCCGCCGAAGATGTGCGCCAGCGGAAAGACGGCGCCATGGGTCAGGAACTGGTTGAAGCCGCTCACCAGGCCCTGCCATTCCGGCCGTACGACCGTCGCCTGATAAGTCCCGCGCAACACGCTCATCTGCGATCCGGTGAATCCCACCGCCGCCCAGGCGAGAAGCCATCCCAGCGGATGATGCACAGCCGCGAAGAGGCACAAGGCGAACCACCAGCTGATGACACATGCGCTCACGGCCCTGCCGGGCTGTTTCAGCCAGCCGAGAAGCCTGGGCGCGAACGAGGCGCCCAGCAGACCGCCGACCCCCGAGGCCGCGAGCAGAACGCCCACCAGGGCCGGCGAGACCTGATCCTGCCTGGCCATCACGATCATGTCGAGGGTGACGACCTGGAACAGGAAGTTGGTGAGCGCGCAGATCGCCACCGTACGGCGGAGCAACGGGTCGTCCCGGAGGATCCCGAAGCCGACCAGTGCCCGACGCCGGAACCCCGTGGTGCGGTCGCGCGGCGGGAGCGGAACGAGGGGATCCCGCCGGCCGAGCCGGTAGAAGAGACCCGTCGAAACCAGCAGCGCCCCCGCCGCGGCGAAGAAGGGGAAACCCGCGCCCAGCGCGCTGAGCGCGCCGCCGAGGGGACGCCCGGAGAGGGTCGCCACGAAATTGCGGCCCTCGTTGCGTGCCGAGGCCTCGTCGAGATCGTCCCTCCGGACGACCTGCGACACTATCGACATCTCCGCGATTTCGAAGAAAGCGGCGAAGGAACCTTCGAGGACGACCCCCACGATCAGCCACTCGATCGTGCAATTCCCGGACAACAGCGCGAATCCGACCGATACGGCCACCACAAATCGCCCGAGTTGGGCAAAGGCCAGCACCTTGCGTCGGTCCACCCGGTCGGCGATGAAGCCGGCGGGAATGTGCATGACGAGGCGTGGCAGCGTTCCGGCGAACCCGGTGAGACCCGCGTCGAACGCGGACCCGGTGAGCATGAGCGCCACAAGGGGGACCGCGACGGTGGTGTTGACCGTTCCGACCAGGGATATGACGGACCCCGACCACAGTAGCCCGAAGTTGCGCCCCAACTTGGGGCGGCCAGGCCGCCGGGCCACACCGTGCATCGCTGGATCCCACCGCTTCGCTCATAGTAGGTGGGCTGCCTGCCTCACGGATCGCCACCCAGTTAGGGAAGTGTAGCGATAGTGGTCATCCCCAAAGACGTGTTCGTGCCTCGCGAGGTTGCTATTTAATCAACCTCGATGTCCTACTTGGGCCGAATAGGGATGTTTTTGCGACAGCGTCCCGCAAATGGTGCAATCGATTTACATGGGCTGGATCGGGTATGTAGCGGTGGATCTTGGTTCCAGAACCGGTGCGGGCCGCAGGGGCGTCGCGCTTCCGCGGGCGCGGAGGTGGGAGTCCGGCGGGGCGGGCACGCGGATGCCGGGCGTATGACCGAAAGGCCGGATTCCTGGGGAATCCGGCCTTCGTCGTACTTTCTGGTGGGCGATACTGGGATTGAACCAGTGACCTCTTCCGTGTCAGGGAAGCGCTCTCCCGCTGAGCTAATCGCCCTTGGACGAACCAAGAGGTGGAGACGGGATTTGAACCCGTGTACGCGGCTTTGCAGGCCGCTGCCTCGCCTCTCGGCCACTCCACCGTGTCAAGCTCCGAGCGGAAGACGGGATTCGAACCCGCGACCCTCACCTTGGCAAGGTGATGCTCTACCACTGAGCCACTTCCGCATCCCCGGCTCTGTCCGGCCGGGCTCACGGGAAGACTTTATCCAATCTCCCGCCGACTCCCCAAATCAGCGGCGTTCTCCCTGCTCACGTCGCGAGTTCCGGCCGATGCTTCCAGCTCCGTCGAACCGTCCCCGCGTTAGCGTCGAAGCATGTCCGTGACACATGACCGCACGCACGCCGCTGTCCCCGGCACCGCCGGGGACGCTCCTGAGCCCGGGACGGCCGGGATCGGAGGGGACGCCGAGATCGCGGGGGACGCCGACATCGCCCCCGTCGCGGCCCTGATCGCCGACGGCGCCCGCGCCGCCATGCTCACCGCGCTGCTCGACGGCAGGGCGCTGGCGGCGGGGGAGCTGGCCAGGATCGCGGGCGTGAGCGCCCCCACCGCGAGCTCCCACCTGGCCCGGCTCCTCGACGGGGGCCTGGTGACCGTGGTCAAACAGGGACGGCATCGCTACTACCGCCTCGCCGGCCCCGACGTCGCCCGCACCCTGGAGGTGCTGGCCCGGATCAGCGGGCGCGTCGCCGTACGGTCCCTGCGGCAGTCGCGGCAGGCGCGGCTGCTGCGGGAGGCCCGCAGTTGCTATGACCACCTGGCCGGCCGGGCGGGGGTCGAACTGTACGACGCGCTGGTGCGCGAGGGGGGGTTGATCGAGGCCGACGGCGGCTGCCTGCTGACCGCGAGCGGCGCGGAGGCGCTGACGGAGCTCGGCGTGGACGTGGAGCGGGTGCGCCGCGCCCGGCGCAGGTTCGCCCCCGACTGCCTCGACTGGCTGGAGCGCCGCCCGCACCTGGGCGGGGCGCTCGGCGCCGCGGTCCTGGACCGGCTCCTGGCACGGGAGTGGCTGGTGCGCGGCACCGTGCCGCGCGCCCTGCGGCTGACCGGCGCGGGGCGGGAGGGACTGGAAAGGATCTTTGGATGTAAGGACCTAAGCTGAGATACGCTGGTTACTCGCCACGCGCGCACGGCGCGAGCGGTACGACGTGAAAGAGTGGGACGATGCACGACAACGAGGTCGTGGCCGTCGGCCCGGGACCGCTCGCCTTCGACGACGTGGTCCGGGTCGCGAGGTACGGCGCACAGGTCCGTCTGACGGACGACGCGATCGCCGAGATGGCCGCCTCGCGGGGGCGGGTCGAGGAGCTCGCGGAGGCCGACACCCCGGCCTACGGCGTCTCCACCGGTTTCGGCGCCCTCGCCACCCGGCACATCGACCCCTCGCTGCGCGCCCAGCTCCAGCGCAGCCTCATCCGCTCGCACGCGGCCGGCTCCGGGCCCGAGGTGGAGACCGAGGTCGTGCGGGCCATGATGCTGCTGCGCCTGCGCACGCTCGCCACCGGGCACACCGGTGTGCGCCCGGCCACGGCCCGGGTGCTGGAGTCCCTGCTGAACGCCCGGCTCACCCCGGTCGTCCACGAGTACGGCAGCCTCGGCTGCTCGGGAGACCTCGCCCCGCTCTCCCACGTCGCCCTGACGATCATGGGTGAGGGCGTCGTGAGGGACGCCGAGGGGCGCCTGCGGCCCACCGCGGAGGCGCTCAAGGAACACGGCGTCGAGCCCGTCGAACTGGCCGCCAAGGAGGGGCTCGCGCTGATCAACGGCACCGACGGCATGCTGGGCATGCTGGTGCTCGCGCTGCACGACCTGTCCCGGCTCCTCACCACCGCCGACATCAGCGCCGCGATGAGCGTGGAGGCGCTGCTCGGCACCGACTACGTGTTCGCGGCCGACCTGCAGGCGCTGCGGCCCCATCCCGGCCAGGCCCTGGCGGCGGCCAACATGCGGACGCTGCTCGCCGGATCGGGCGTGATGGCCTTCCACCGCGACGGCTCCTGCACCCGCGTCCAGGACGCCTACTCCCTGCGCTGCGCCCCCCAGGTCGCCGGCGCCGCCAGGGACACCCTCGCCCACGCGTCCGCCGTCGCCGCCCGCGAGATCGTCAGCGCCATCGACAACCCCGTGGTGCTCGCCGACGGGCGGGTGGAGTCCAACGGCAACTTCCACGGCGCCCCGGTGGCGTACGTCCTGGACTTCCTGGCCATCGCGGCGGCCGACCTCGCGTCGATCGCGGAACGGCGCACCGACCGCATGCTGGACGTGGCGCGCAGCCACGGCCTCCCGGCGTTCCTCGCCGACGACCCGGGCGTCGACTCCGGCCACATGATCGCGCAGTACACGCAGGCGGCGATCGTGTCCGAGCTCAAGCGGCTGGCGGTGCCGGCGAGCGTGGACTCGATCCCGAGCTCCGCCATGCAGGAGGACCACGTCTCGATGGGCTGGTCGGCGGGCCGCAAGCTGCGCCGCGCCGTCGACGGGCTCACCCGCGTGCTCGCGATCGAGCTGCTGACCGCCGCCAGGGCGCTCGACCTGCGCAGGCCGTACGCGCCCGCGCCGGGGACGGGCGCGGTGGTCGAGGCGCTGCGCGAGCCGGTGGCGGGGCCGGGGCCGGACCGCTTCCTCGCACCGGAGATCGAGGCGGTCGTCCGGCTCGTCGAGACCGGCGCCGTGGTCGCCGCCGCCGAGTCCGCCGTCGGCCCCCTGGGCTGAGGCCTCAGAGGGCGGCGACCACCTCGACCTCGATCATCAGTCCGGGCCTGAACAGCCGTTCGACCTCCACGGTGGTGCTGGCGGGCGGCTCGCCGGTGATGAACCGGCTGCGGACCGCGCCGTACTCGCGCAGCCGGTCCATGTCGGTCAGGAACGTCCTGATGTGCAGGATCCGGTCGAGCGACGAGCCCTGGTCGGCCAGGATCCGCCCCAGGTTCTCCATCACGACCTCGGACTGCCGGGTCATGTCGCCCTCGCCGAGGACCTTCCCGTCCTCGTCCAGCGCCACCTGCCCGGACACGAACAGCAGGTCCCCGAAGCGTACGGCGTGGGAGTAGAACCCGTTGGTCGCCGGAACGGAGGGCGGGTTGACCGCCCGCACCTCCTTCGGCGTGGGGGTTCGTACCGTCCGGGACGCCGCGAACGGGACGACGGCGGTGAGGTCGTGCCCCGCCAGCCCGGCCGTGACCGCCTCCGCGAGCAGGTCACGGGCGGCGGCGGTCACCGTCTGGCGACTCCCCGGCCCCTCCGTGGCCAGCCGCAGGTCCTTGGCGGCCAGGCCGAGGGCGTACCTCGTCTCGAACGGGCCCGACTCGACCACCGGCCGCAGCCGCTCCGCGAGCCCGGCCAGCGGCGTCGCCCGGAGGACGTCCAGGAGGGCGGTGCGGCCGACCCCGAGGTCGTCCGCGTAGGCCAGCGTCTCCGCCAGCCCCACCTGGGCGGTCACCAGCGCGCTCATCACGGCGAGCTTGGTCGCGGCGCCCGCTCCCGGCCCGCCCGCCTCGTGGACCGTCCCGAAGACCCGCAGCACGTCCGACACGCGGTCGAGGTCCTCTCGGCGGCCCCCCGCGAGCACGGCCAGACTGCCCTCGGCGGCCGGGCCCACGCTGCCCAGCACGGGGGCGTCGACCAGGCCCGTGCTCTCGGGCAGCAGGCCGCGCAGCCGCCGCACCGCGTCGGGGCCGATCGTGGACATCTCCACCAGCACCGACCCCGGCCGCAGCCCCGGCAGCGCCGCCCGCACCACCTCGGACACGGCGTCCGGATCGCTCAACATGGTGATCACGACGTCCGCTCCGGCGACGGCCGCGGCGGGGGAGGGGGCCGCCTCCGCGCCCGGCACGTCCCGTGGCGTACGGTTCCACACGGTCACCTTGTGACCGGCGGCGACGAGGCGGCCGGCCATGGGGACGCCCATACGCCCCAAACCAAGAAAAGCAATCATGTCCTGGACGTTATTGGAGGAAGAAACCATTCCACCAGCGACTAGATTGCATGGCGTCCATTCCCCTCGCTCATGGATCGGAGCATGTTCGACACCGACGCGCTTGTGCTGCTCGACGTCGTGGCCCGTACGGGGTCGTTCACGGCCGCCGCGATGCAGCTCAACTACACCCAGTCAGCCGTGTCCCGGCGCATCGCGTCCCTGGAGGCCCAGGCGGGCGGCCCGCTGTTCGCGCGGCTGCCCCGGGGGGTGCGGCTGACGCCGGCGGGCCGTACGCTGCACCGCTACGCCCGTGAGGTGCTGGAGCGGCTCGGCCGGGCGGGGGAGGAGCTGGCCGCCATCCACCAGGGCAGCGGCGGGCGGCTGCGGGTCGGCGCGTTCGCCACGGCCAACGCCGTGCTGGTCCCCGCCGCCCTGCGCGAGCTGCGGGCCTCCCGCCCTGAGGTGGCGGTCAGCATGGTGGAGGGCCTGAGCACCGTGCTCATGGACGGGCTCGGCCGCGCGGAGATCGACATCGCGGTGGTGAGCGACTACCCCTCCGGGCTGGGGGCGGGTCCCGAGGTCGAGGTCACCCGCCTGATGGAGGACGAGCTGCTCGTCGCCCTGCCCGCCGACCACCCGCTGGCCGGATGCGAGAAGGTGGACCTGCGGGACCTGCGCGACGAGAGCTGGATCGAGGGCGCCCCTCCCGGCACCGTGACCATGCTCGGCGCCGCCTGCGCCCGGGCCGGCTTCGCCCCCAGGGTCGACCTGCGGATCGGGGAGTGGACCGGCAAGCTCGGCTACGTGGCCGCGGGGCTCGGGGTGACGCTGGTGCCCGCCATGGCCGCGCCCGCCGTACGCGGGGACGTGGCGCTGCGGTCGCTCGGCGAGTTCGCGCCGCGCCGCAACGTGTACGCCGCCATGCCGCGTACGGCTCCGCTCCCCGCCGCCCGCGCGCTGCTCGGCCTGCTGGCGCGCCGGGCCGTCTGATTCACGGCTTCGGCCGGGGAACCACGGGATGGCCCAGGGGCGCGAGAATGGACACGTGTACGACGCCTTCGCCCACATCGGGGGGCATCTGGCCACCGGCCTGCGGGAGGTGACCACCGACCTGGCCGCCCTCGACGGCTCCGGCTGGTGGGCGGTGGTCGTGTCGTACGAGGGGAAGGTCGTCTGCGCGCGGTTCGACACGGTGCGGCCCGCTCCGCTGCCTCCGCCGCGCGGCCCGTGGCGGGGACCCGCCCGCGACGCCTGGGCCACGTCCCTCGACCGGGAGGGATACGAGCGGGGCGTCCAGCGGATCAGGGACTACATCGAGCGGGGAGAGGTCTACCAGGCCAACCTCTGCCGCGTCCTGTCTGCGCCGCTGCCCTCGCCGGACGTGGACCCCCTCGCCCTCGCCGTACGGCTGGCCGAGGGGAACCCCGCGCCGTACGCGGCCGTCGTGGGCGTGCCGGGACTGACGGTCGTGTCCGCCTCGCCGGAGCTGTACCTGTCCAGGAGCGGCGCGGTGGTCGAGTCGCGGCCGATCAAGGGCACGGGCGTGACGGCGGACGATCTCCTCGACAAGGACTACGCCGAGAACCTCATGATCGTCGACCTCGTTCGCAACGACCTCGGCCGTGTGGCGGAGGTAGGCTCTGTGACTGTGCCCTCGCTGTTCGCGGTCGAGGAGCACCCCGGGCTCGTGCACCTGGTGTCCACGGTGCGGGCGCGGCTGGCCGGCGGCGCCGGCTGGCCGGAGATCTTCGCCGCCACCTTCCCCCCGGGTTCGGTGACCGGAGCGCCGAAGTCCTCGGCGCTGCGGATCATCAACGAGCTCGAACCGGAGCCCCGCGGGCCGTACTGTGGGGCCGTGGGTTGGGTCGACGCCGACCGGCGCGAGGGGGCGCTGGCGGTCGGCATCCGCACCTTCTGGATCGAGCACGACACGATCCGGTTCGGTACGGGCGCGGGCATCACTTGGGGGTCCGACCCCCTGAGGGAATGGCACGAGACCGAGCTCAAGGCCGCTCGGCTCATCGGCCTCGCGTCCGCGGGCGGGCCGCGACATCGGTAACGAACGGAGCAGGAGATGTCTGTACCCATCTGGGTGAACGGAGAGCTGTACGAGCCCGACAAGGCCGTGGTCTCGGTGTACGACCACGGGCTGATGGTCGGCGACGGCGTGTTCGAGACGGTCAAGGCGGTGAACGGGGAGTCCTTCGCGCTGACCCGCCACCTCGACCGGCTGGCGCTGTCGGCCAAGCGGATGGACCTGCCCGAGCCCGACCTCGCCGCGATCGCCGACGGCGTGCGCCGCTGCCTGGCGGCCGCGCCGAAGTGGCCGCTGGCGCGCATCAGGATCACCTACACCAGCGGCCCCGGACCGCTCGGCTCCGACCGGGGGTCAGCCGGCACGAACGCGATCGCCATCGTGGGCGAGCAGGCGCCGTTCCCCGCCACCGCCGACGTCGTCGTGGTGCCCTGGCCCCGCAACGAGCGCGGCGCGCTGTCCGGCGTCAAGAGCACCTCCTACGGCGACAACGCCAAGGCCCTGGCGTACGCCAAGGAGCGCGGCGGCGCCGAGGCGATCTTCGAGAACCTCGCCGGAAACCTGTGCGAGGGCACCGGGAGCAACATCTTCATCGTCACCGGCGGGCGCCTGATCACCCCGACGCTCTCCTCCGGCTGCCTGGCCGGCGTCACCCGCGCGCTCACCCTCGAATGGTGCGGCGGCGAGGAGGCCGACGTGCCGATCTCGGCGCTGTACGAGGCCGAGGAGGCGTTCCTCACCTCCACGACCCGCGACATCCAGCCGATCAGGGCCGTGGACGGGAAGGTGCTGCCGCAGGCGCCCGGGCCGGTCACGCTGGAGGCCATGAAGGTCTTCGCCGAGCGTTCGGCGGCCGACCTCGACCCGTGATCCGTCAGTAGGCGTGCTGGCTCTGGGCGTTGAGCTCCTTCAGACGCACGGCCTTGGCGGGATCGGTGCGGCGGTCGTCCAGGCGCAGCACGTCGAGGCCCTTGGTGATGTCGCTGGAGTAGATGTAGCCGTTGTAGTAGTAGGCCGACCAGGAGCCGCCGAGATGAAGATCCGGCGGCAGCGGCCCGCGCTCGAAGTAGGCGATCTCCCGGGGATGGGCGGAGTCGGTGAAGTCCCAGACCGAGACTCCGCCCATGTACCACCCCTGCACCATCACGTCGCGGCCCGGGACGGGCACCAGCGCGCCGTTGTGGGCCACGCAGTTCTCCTCGGCGCTCTGGACCCGGGGGATCTTGAAGTAGCCCTGGCGGACGAGCCTGCGCTCCGGCGTCAGCGTGTAGATCGCGTCCGCGCCCTTGGTCGCGCTGACCGAGGGCAGGCAGGTGGCGGCCATCCCGCCGCCCATCTCGTCGCTGAAGACGACCTTGGTGCCCTCGTTGTTGAACGTGGCCGAGTGCCAGATGGAGAAGTTCTTCTCGTCGCGCACGGTCTGCAGCAGCGTGGGATGCACCGGGTCGGAGATGTCCAGCAGGACGCCGTCGCCGAAGCAGGCGCCCGCGGCCAGGTGTTTGTCCGGGTAGACGGTGATGTCGTGGCAGCCGCCCGTCTCCTCCTCGCCCGCCGGCCTGCCCGCGAACAGCTCGGGCTTGGCCACAACCCGCGCCTTCCCGGGATCGGCGACGGGAACCTCCACGATCGAGATGTTCTGGTGGGGCGGCCGGCAGTTCGTCGTGTCCGGCTCCGGGCCGGGGGAGGAGACGTACAGGTAGACCGTCCCGGCGTCCCTGCCCGGCACGACGGCGTGCGTGTGGGAGCCGCACTCCGTGCGTACCGACTTCAGGTAGCGCGGGTGGGCCTTGTCGGAGATGTCGAAGACGCGGATGCCCTCCCACGCCCCCGCGGCCGCCGGGTCTCCGGCGTCGCTCGCGCAGGTGTCGTCGGTGCGGGGCTCGTCCACCGACAGGAACAGCAGGTCGCCGGAGACCGAGACGTCGTTCTGCCCGCCGGGGCACTCGACCCGGGCGACGGCCTTGGGGTGTTGGGGGTCGCCGATGTCGTGCACCGTGAAGCCCCCGTAGTTGCCCACGAACGCGTAGCGGCCCTGGAAGGCCATGTCGGTGCCCCAGTCGTCCGGGCCGTCGAACGGCGCGGCCAGGGGGACGTTGGCGACCAGTGTCATGTTGGGGCTGTGCCTGATCTCGTCCTGGGCGGGGATGCCGGTCGGGGCGGCCGCCGGGGACGGCGCGGGCTCGCCGGAGGCGCAGGCCGGGGCCAGGAGGAGGACGGACGCCACCAGCGCGGCCTTCAGCCTCGGTCTGCTCACGTCGCCCCCATGTCCGCGGATCATCGCCCACTATGGAAGTTATGTCGAGCCCGCGGCCGGTGTGGACCGGATTGGTAACGGTTGTGCTGGCAGTTGCGCCGGCGCTGGCCGCCTGCTCGCCCGAAGCCGCTCCACCGGCGCGCGCCGACGCCCCGGTGATCGTCCCCGGCGCCCCCGGACAGTCCGGTTCCGGGCCGGCCCGCTCACCGGCGGAGGCGGGGCCCGTGGCCGCGGACGTACGGTTCGCCGAGGCGATGATCCCGCATCACCGGCAGGCGCTGGAGATGGCGGGGCTGGCCGCGGCGCGGACCGGCGATCCGCTAGTGACGGCGGTGGCGGACCGTGTGGCGGACGGGCAGCGCCCGGAGATCGCCGTGATGGAGTCGTGGCTGCGGAGCCTGGGCCGCACCCCGCCGCCCGCGCACGACCACGGCACGGGTGATCACGGGATGAGCGGCTACGGCATGGCGAGCGAGGAGGACCTCACCCGGCTGCGTACGGCGCGGGGGCGCGCCTTCGACACGCTGTTCCTCACGCTGATGATCCGGCACCACGAGGGCGCGGTGGGCATGGCGGCACAGGAACTGCGCCGGGGACGGGACCGGGCCATGCGGGCGATGGCCCAGGACGTCGTCTCCGGTCAGCAGATCGAGATCGCGCGGATGCGGGGAATCCAGCGGAGGCTGGCTAGTCCCTAAGAGCTCCAAAGCATGTTGGTGAGCTCCTCGTCCAGGTCCATGAAGTCGGTCTCACGGCCGGCGGAGACGAGCTCGTAGGTCCGATGCAGGAACTCGGTGAGGGGGGCCAGGGGCACCTCGAACAGGGCCTGGCCGAAGGGCGAGGTGAGACTGATGTTGAGCGTCCGCTCGCCGTCCGAACGGGCCGGCCACACCTGGACGTCTCCGTCTCCCACGCGCCGCACGATGCCCACGGTCAGCAGCTCGCGGGCGAAGATCCACTCGACCGGCTCGTCATTCCCCACGTGGAAGGCCATCCGGATGGCGTACGGATCCTCGGCCGTGTAACTCAGGCCGGCGAGCAGGGGGACGGTCGTACGGTCGGGGACCACAAGCCGAAGGCCTAGCTCGGCAGAGACGGTGGTGCTGTTCATCGTCAGCCAAACCTTTTCGTCGTCGGGTCCCCTGTCAGGGGCTTTCACTGCGTCTTCACTGTGCGGTCGGGCCTCGCCGGGCGCTCGTGCTACGAGACGAACGAAGAGACCCGTAGGAAAGATTCCGCCTCCAGGCCCTTCTGTAACGCACATCACAGCTTGACATTCGGTCATCTACCAGCTCAAACATCACCAACAGGCTTGTCCTTACCTCTGCTTTGCGTGTCGGCGGGGCCGCGCCGGCGATGCCATTGCGGGCGAATGATCTCAGGTCGTGCGTATAGGTCGAGCATGGAGCATCACGATGCTATGACACCACACCCCCACGCCGGGGAGGGTCTGGCGAACCTTTCGAAGGTGTTGACGAAGGCGGGACGATCGAGCCGACCGGCCCGTGCTTTCGCCATCACCCCCTCGAGTGCGGTATGGTTTTCCCCGTCGGCGCCGCAAGGCGCAGGCGATCCCGGGCGATTAGCTCAGCGGGAGAGCGCTTCGTTCACACCGAAGAGGTCACTGGTTCGATCCCAGTATCGCCCACACGATCAAGGCCCGTCGGAGACACGTCTCCAACGGGCCTTTTCGCTGTTCAAAGCTTTGGCGCTAGCTCGGGCCGTCCTCGCCGTGGAGATCAGCGGCGAGGAGGATTGTCCGGTTTCTGAAGCAGATCTGGAGCAGAAGTCAGCGAGAAGTCAGCGAAGACCGCCCGAGCCCTGCCGTAGCGGTCGCGCGAGGAGTGCGTGTAACGGTTGAGCGTCGTGGACATCTGCTCGTGCCCGAGGAGGCGCGCCACGTCGTTCACGGGGACGCCGTCGGAGACGAGCCACGTGGCGTAGCAGTGGCGCAGATCGTGGAACCTCAGCCCCTCGGCCGCGTGCTTGGCGACGTGAGCCACGGCCTCCGTGCACAGCGAGCAGTTCGACGACGAAGGGCGGAAGGGGGACTTCCCGCCGGCCGGCCTTGGACTTGGGTAGGGCTTGTGCGTCACCGTGCCCGCCACCTCGACGGCCACCCGCTCCACCCGTACGGTTCCGGCGTCGAGGTCGACGGCGTCCCAGCGCAGGCCCATGCATTCACCCCAGCGAAGGCCGGTGTCGGCGGCGAGGCCGACGAGCGCCCGGTAGCGGCCAGGGACGTGGGGGAGTAGCACGGCCAGGTCCTCACGGCTGATGATCCGGTCGTCGCCCGCCTTGCGCCGCCGCTTGGGCAGCCGTACGGGTGGTCGAGTAGGTGCGGCTCTTGGTGGAGAAGTGTGCGGATGAGCCGGGCCGCGTGCTCGGAGACGCCCTGCTCGTGGACCGTGGGCAGGTCGTGCGGCTTGACCCGCCGGTCAAGCGTGCCGGAGGTCTCCGCCGCCTTGGTGGCGTACTTGGCGACGTAGGTCGCCACGGCGCGCCCGGACAGGTGATGTCCGTCGTGAAGCTCGCCGGGGTCGATCCGCCGTACGTCGACCTGATCGCTCCACACCAGGTGCCGGGTCGGCTGGCCGAGGTCGGGAGCATCCAGCCGTACGGCCTTGACGGCGGTGCGGATGGCGTCGCTGAGCAGGTCGACGGTGGCCCAGGCCGGAGGCGGGATGACGCCTTCGTCCTTGGCGGAGGACACCCGAACCATGCGGTCGAAGTCCTTGCGAGTGAGCCCGGCCGAGGCCGCCAGGTGGCGGCGCAGGTAGATCGTGAAGCGGCGCCACAGGTTCCCGGGGTGGGCGTTCCACGACACGCGGCCGGTGTAGTCGTAGGTGTCCGGGTCGAGGGGTTGGCCGATGCACGGGTCACCCGCGTCGTGCCGTTCGAAGCGGGCCCAAGCTCGGGGCGGTCAGGGTGGCGAACACACGTGGGTGGGTGCGGACGGTTTCGGGTACGCCCTTGTCTCCGCCGAGCAGGCCGGGGCGGATGAGGCGGAAGGTGTCGCGGCGGTAGACCTCGGCGCAGGCGGGGCAGCGGGCGGTCGCTTTGACCGGCGTCTACAAGAACATGGCCCGCGGCATCGTCGCCTTGGTCTTTCGCTGCAAGGCCACCGGCGGACAACTCTCCCTCAATAATGAGGTCCAGCGGTTTCATTGGGCTACGCCCGCCGAAGTGGCTGAAATGGTCACCGAAGCCTTCGCGGTGCGAGTGCTCGACGCCCTGCACGACCGCGCACCAGCGGTCAGACAGCACGACGGTGTGCATCTTGTCTACTCGTAGTGATATCCCGGCCCTACCCCCTCCGGAAGGGCGGGACCCGTCAATGGTCGCCTCGTCGTGCAATCTCCTCAGCAGATCACCATCCTGTGACGCAGCATCTTCACAGCGGACAATGCGGATTACAGCTACGGCCAGAATCCCGTGAAGACCCTCCGCGGGGGTACGTGATCTACTTCCTATGTGGGGAGCTCGAACATGGACTACCGCGGGTCTGGTTTCTGGGTGCACGACTATCAGGCAGAAGTGTGGCTGTACCTCCTGGCGCAGGAGGTCAAGACGATCCCCGAGCCTCCCGCATGGCTCGCTGGCGCCCGAACTGACTGGGAGATACAGGCCACGGCCGGCTTCATGGGATGCGTGTCCTCCTGCATGGACAAGCATCTCGGAACAGAGCCCGATCGCGTCGCACTTGCCCTTGACCTGTCGGAGCGAGTCCAGCGGCGGCTGCTCGCGTGGTCTCCGGCGATCCCGAAGGATCTGGCGAACTCCTTCGGCACGGGCGGCGAACAGGAGTCATTCAACGCGGACCTACCCACCGGCCCGCTGCTGGCATGCGGTCGTGCCTTCATCAGCCTGCTCCGCGGAGAGTTCCCATCCGGATACGACAGGTGGGCGCACTGAGATCGGGGTGCAAAGCATCAACCGAAGCTGCTGTGCCAAGCATCGAGGTAGGACAACCCGCAGGTCCAGTGTCTAGTCCCATGAGATCCAGCCGCGCCCGGCGCAAGCCCAGCAGACCGGCTCCTCCGGCTCATGGCCGGCCGTGACCGATGGCATCCGATGACCGAGGAACCGCGACCAGGTTGACGTACACGCGAGGCCGGCCTTGCCCCTCCGTCCCCCGGGGCCCGGGTTGCGTCCACGGAAGTGGTGTAAGAGTTTCCGCTGGTAGAGGCGTGGCGTCGTGAAATGAGGACGGCCATCGCGTGATCCTTCGTGATTGCGAAGTCAAGATCGAAGGAGAAGAAAGCGATGGCCGTGAACGACAGTGTGGACCCTGCCGCCTGGCTGGCGGAGCAGATTCAGGCGCAGGATCCGGATCTGTTGCGATCCATGGTGAAGACCATGGCTCAGGCGTTGATGTCGGCCGAAGCCGACAACCTGTGTGGGGCCTCCTACGGCGAGCGCAGCAGCGAGCGGACCAACTCCCGCAACGGTTACCGCAAGCGGGAGTGGGACACCCGCGCCGGCACCGTCGAGCTCGAGATACCCAAGCTGCGGCAGGGCTCGTACTTCCCCAACTGGCTGCTGGAACGCCGCCGCCGGGCTGAACAAGCCCTGATCAGCGTCGTCGCCACCTCCTACCTGCTGGGCGTGTCAACGCGGCGGGTGGACAAGCTGGTCGAGCAGCTCGGGATCGGCGGAATCTCCCAAAGCCAGGTCTCGGCCATGGCCAAGGTGCTGGATGAGCAGGTGGAGGCCTTCCGCACCCGGGCGCTGGACGCAGGCCCGTACACCTTCGTGTGGCTGGATGCCCTCACCCAGAAAGTCCGCGAAGGCGGCCGGACGGTCAACGTGCACGCCCTGGTCGCCACCGCGGTCAACGCCAACGGCCAGCGGGAGATCCTCGGGCTGGAGGTCACCTCACGTGAGGACGGCGCGGGCTGGCTGGCATTCCTGCGCGGCCTGGTGGCCCGCGGCCTATCCGGCGTTCAGCTGGTCATCTCCGATGCCCACCTCGGCCTGGTGGAGGCGATCGGCGCCACCCTGCCCGGCGCGTCCTGGCAGCGCTGCCGCACCCACTACCTGCGCAACCTGCTGACGACCGTGCCCAAATCGGCCCAGCCGTGGGTGGCCACCCTGGTGCGGACCATCTTCGACCAGCCGACCGCAGAGCAGGTGCGTACCCAGCACGCCTGGGTCATCGACGCCCTGGCGGCCAAGTACCCGGCCGCCGCTGACCACCTCGACGGCGCCCGCGACGACCTGCTGGCATTCGCCCAGTTCCCCAGGGAGATCTGGAAGCAGATCTGGTCCAACAACCCCCAAGAGCGGCTGAACAAGGAGATCCGCCGGCGCACCGACGTTGTGGGCATCTTCCCCGACCGCGCCGCCATCATCCGGCTCGTCGGCGCCGTACTCGCCGAGCAGACCGACGAATGGACCGAAGCCCGCCGCTATATCGGCCTGGACATTCTCGCCAAAGCACGCCTCCGCGTGATCTGCGGCGACACACCGAACCAGGAGCAACTCCCTGGCACCCTCACCGCTTAACCTGCAGAAACGGATCACGCGGTGGCAGACTCATACACCACCTCCGTGGACGTGACCCCGGCCCGCTGCCGCTCCGCGATGGGTCGACGGCGTACGAGGTGATCAGGGGCAGGGGTATGCGAAGGCCGGGCAACAGGGCAACATGTAGTGCCATGGGTTTCTGGGGAGCGCTTGTTGTCGCACGGTGTGACGTCCGGGTGCCCGAGTTGGAGGCGTTGAAGGGTTACGACGGCTATACCCACGAATGTAATCATCCAGCGGGCGGGTGGCAGGTCTGGCAATTGGACGCTGTGGACTCCTTGCCAAGTCCAAGAGTTCTTGCGCAGAACCTGGTTCAGGAAACTGGTGCACCCGCTCTTGTTGGTTTCGTGATGGACAGCGACTGTGTAGCGTTAGAGGCTTCCAGTCGTTCGACTGGTTCATGGTCAGCTTGCCTGGCCCCGCATTCCATGGCTGGATACCTCCGGGAGGACGGCATCGAAATGGGTCAACTGTTCCTCTCACCTGAGGAGGCGGCTGAGGCGGCAGTAAGGTGGGCGGCTGATGCGGGATATCACACTTCAACTGATCCGATTGCGGAGATCCTACGTCGTGAAGCAGACCCTCTCGCAGAGGATCTGTTCTTTGAATTGCTTGAGCGAGTTGGGCTTTCGTACTCGGATAGTAAGTGAGAGTGGGCAAAGGCCGGTACGGTCGCGAGCACATTTGCACCCTTCGTCGGCGGAGAGGGACCGGCCGGCTGGCGCAGGAGTCAGCGAAAAGTCAGCGAACCCCGTGATCCGGGACCGTCCGATCAGGCACTGGTCGGGACGGCGCCCGCACTAACGACACGCAATGGCGCTCGCAGAATCGCAGACGGAGGCGCAACCCGCGTTCACACCGAAGAGGTCACTGATTCGATTGAGGAATCGCCAAGACCTGTGGTGGACTAAAACGAGTTGGCTACCGGCGTTCCTCGGCGAGCCGGCGGTCGGCGGCGGTGCGAATACGTCGTGTCCTTCCATCGCCGGCGAGCAGCCGCAGAGCAGTCGGTGACGTCAGGATCTGCACAGCCGTGCGCTGGAACCAGTCGGAGGCGGCAAGGACATCCTCCGGCTTCCAAGGGGCGTTGACGGCGATCGACCTGAGCAACGTCCATTCGTACAGGCGGCGCCCGAGGAACCCCTGCTCTCCCACCTCGGTTGCCATGGTGTGGAACCAGTCGCCGAATCCGGGGTCGGTGAGCAACTGGTGTGCCCGTCGGTCCAGATGCCGGGCCACCGCCGACTGCGCCATCACCTCATCGGGATCGCGCAGGATCACCCGCACCATCTCGGCTTCGTCTTCTTGGCAGACATCCGCCAGCTGCTGAAGGTAGCGGTTGAAGCGCTGATGTTCGTCCTCGTCCGGCTGCTTGCCGGTGTCGCTCCAGCCGCTCACGCTGCGACTCCTTCGGGGCGTTCGACAACGCTCCCCACCTTTCCAGGTACCGTCCTGGTCCCGGCATTTGGTGATCACGTGTCAGACGCGCTCTAGGCGAGATTCATGTGGCGACCTGGACGGCGGCCTACGCCGGTTTCTCCGCCCGGAATTCTCCGTCGAAGGCGTGAGACAACGGCGCACCAAGTGGCGCAACGTGCTGACCGGGGAGCAGGGCAGCGTCATGCTCGCCGCGCTGGACGCGCGCCCGCCGAGTGGCATCGGCCACGTACGACTGCGTGAAACACCGCGGTAACGCCGTTTCTACGCCGTGTGCGGCTTCATGGAGTCGAGTGCGGCACGAAGGCACGACTTCGGCGACGGCCGTCCGGTCGACCAGGTCGAATACCACCTCACGTTCTCTCTGACGCAGAGGCCGACGCGCCGGTCTTCTGGCCGATTGACGCGATTCCGGAAAGGGGTGGATGCGATGCGCGATCGCGAACATACTCACGGTTGTCTATCCCCCGACCGAAGGGTGCGTCATGGGCTTCGAAGCAGGCTGGATCACCAATCCTCCGTACCCCGGAAGGCCCAAGGTCAAGAAGGCACTCCCCGCGTACGAGAAGGACGATACGGGTGGCCTGGGCGCCGCCTCGGACAACGACCTCGGGGCCTCCTTCGACTACGGCTTCATCGAGGTCGATCCGGAGGCGTGGCTGGAGGGGCCGGACCGCACTCTCTACGTGTGCGGCAGCTACCAGGGGCTCATGGAGTACTGGATCGAGCGTGGCGCCTTGGGCGACCCCGCCTACAAGGCAACCGCGGCAAGTATCGGCGAGAGCTACGCAGCCGAGGCCGAGGCACTACTTCCGTTCTGGGAGAGCAGGCGGGCCGAGTACGAGCCGGGCGAGCGGGGTGATCAGACCGTCACTCTGGGACGCATCCTGAAGGGCATCGACGACACCGGGCAGCAGGTCACTGTGCCGCCCGGGACCTATCTTTGCCGGGGCACCGAGTCGAGACAGATCCCCGGCGAGACACAGTTGTCACCCTTCAGCGTCTCGATCACAGTCGGCGGCAAATCCGTCCTGATCAACCCCGACACGCTGTCGGGGTACGTGGACGAGCACGTCGTCGAGGCCAAGAGCCTGGGGCTCGCGAACACGCTCAAGGCGGAGACCATCAGGGCACTCTTCGCGGAGACCAAGTCGCTCATCAGCGCCTACGTCCCACAGGACGAGTGGCTCCAGGACGAGCACGTGCACTACGTGACCTCCGACGAGATGGGAGCTGTCTTCGTGCTGGAGAAGATGCCCGCCTCGGCCGAGGCGGTGGAGGAGGCGCGGAGGAAGGACGACGATTTCTTCGAATACGGTGCGAACACCCCGGGCGTGTGCTTCGGCGACCACATCTTCATCCAACTCGACCAGCTCGGCATCGGAGTCGAATATCACGAGGCCGTGCATAGCCTGGCGCATCCGGCGACCCTGAAGATCCTCGGCTGGGGCTTCAACGAGGGCGCTACCGAATACTTCACGCGCATGCTGGTCGCCGGGGCCGGTGACAGCCACAAGCTGGTCCGCCCTAAAGAGCAGTACCAGTCCGAGCGTGAGGGGGTAGAGGCGCTGATCGACCTGGGCGTCTTCACCGCGGAAGACCTCGCCAAGGCCTACTTCGCGGGGCAGATGCAGGCCCTCTTCGCCAAGGCGGCGCAACGGCTCGGGAAGGGCTTCAGCCTGCAGGCGTACGCGCTGCACCTGCAGGGCGGGTACGCCTCCGCGGCACGGCAGACGCTGCAGGGCCTGCTGTCCCACTAGACATCCGTCTCGGCCGGGCCTGGAGCGCGCCCGGCCGCTTACTGCTTGCTCTCACTCCAGTGCTGCCACGACCTCGGCGGTGGTGCTGACAGTGGCGATGCGCGGGAAGATGTAGTCGAAGGCGAACTCATGGGCGTGTGCGTCGAGTGCGGTGACCGCGTCCTCGGGCAAAATCACCGTGAAGCCGAACTCGTCGGCGAAGCGCGCGGTCTGCTCGACGCCGAAGTTCGTGGCGATCCCGGTGATGATCAAGGTGTCGACGGCGTGCTTACGCAATGCCTCCTCCAACCCGGTGTTGTGAAATGCGCCCCAGGTGTGCTTCACGATCTCCAGGTCGCCGAGCACCCCTTCCACCAGTTCGCTGCCCGGTGGCTGCTCCGCAACGCCTGGCCGCTCGACCCGCACGGCGACGACGAGACCTCCTGCCTTTCGCACCGCGTCGGCCAGCGCGAGGGAGCGGGCGACCACGGCGGATCCGGCATGTGGTGCCGTGGGTTGCTCGACGATGCGCGTCATGAGATCGATAAGGAGCAATGCGGTGCGGCGAGGATCCGGTTTCTCCATGATCGGCATGGTAGCGATCCGGATTCGTTCACCTGATGGCGGTCGCCGTCGCTCCGGGCGGCCAGTCGTGGTGTCGACCGGCGGTTCTTGACCACGCGACCGTCCTGACCTCACGATGCGCTGGCGTGTGCCGGAATGTGCTGATCGATGAGGATGCGGGCGGCGGCGACGGAACGTGAGACAGGGCCGGAGGGGCCGAGCGTGGCCGCGTTGGCGTACAGGCCGGAGATGACGAGCATCAGCATGTCGGCCAGGGCGCCGGGGTCGGTGGCGCGTGCGGTGGCGGCGAGGGCGCGCAGCCGTTCGCGTAGCTGGTCGAGGTGGGCGACGGCCTCCCGGCGGCCGGGATGGTCGGGATCGCGATACTCCGCCGAGGTGTTGTAGAAGGTGCAGCCATGGGCGTCCGAGGTCCGGGCGGTCTCCTGAGCGTGTTCCACGATGGCCAGGAGTTGGCGGGCGGGATCGCCCTCATGGCGAGCGATCGCACTGTCGAGTTGTGACCAGGCATGGTCGTGCAACTCGCCCACCCATGCCTTCACCAGATCGTCCTTGCCGGTGAACTCGCGGTAGAGCACGCTCTTGCCGAGCCCCGTCTCCTCGACGATCTGCTGCATGCCCACGGCCCGCGCGCCCTGCTCGCCGAACAGGCGCGCTGCCGTCTGGAGGATGCGTCGCCGGGTGCCGGGGGCCGGTCTGCGCGTCACCGTCTGTCCTTCCCGTGTTGAGCAATCTTGGTTGACAGCCTACCGCCCTGCCCTCAGTATTGGGACCGATCGGTCCGGACCGATCGGTCCGTAAAGAGTGCCCGCTGCCGCTTAGCCGGCGCGCGCCATCGCCGCTGTGGCGGGGGCGGCTATCGGGCCGGCCTCTGAACGGTCACCGTCGTGACCCTGGCCGTCGCGCTGCTGCCGGCCCTGGGCGCGAGAACCCCGCAATCACGAAGGGAAAACCCATGCGGATTTACACTGCCACCGCCACCGCACAAGGCCGCGACGGCCGGGCGGTCTCCTCGGACGGCCGGCTGGACGTCCAGCTCGCCCTGCAGAAGGAGCTGGGCGGCAACGGCGACGGCACCAACCCCGAGCAGCTCTTCGCCGCAGGCTACGCCGCCTGCTTCGCCACCTCCATGAAACTCGTGGCGGGTACGCAGGGCCTCGACGTGTCCGACGCCTCGGTCACCGCGGAGGTCGGCCTGTCGCCCAACGGCAAGGGCGGCTACCAGCTGGACGCCGTCCTGCGCGTGGAGCTGCCCGGCGATCTCACCGAGGAGCAGGCGCGGAATCTGGTGGACGCCACCCATCAGGTGTGCCCGTACTCCAACGCCACCCGCGGCAATATGCCTGTCGAACTGCTCGTCGAGTAACGAGCCCCGACGTACGGCCCGGCCGGCGAAAGCCTGCCGGGTAGTACGTATCCCGCGTTCGATCGGCGCGGGGATGGACACGGTGGGCCGGCTCCGACCTCTTGTGTTCGGTTTACAGACCTGTCAGTATCCGACCATGGAAGATCGCCCGTTGAGTCCCAGCGGGGAGCGACTGCTGGAAGTGGCTGCCGAGGTCTACTACGCCGAGGGCATCCGAGCGACCGGTGTCGACACCCTGGTGGAACGAGCCCAGGTGTCCAAGCCGACGTTGTACGCCCAGTTCGGGTCGAAAGAGAACCTGGTGGCCGCTGTGCTCGACCGGCGCAGGCGATCGTGGCAGGCCGCCCTGACCGCCTTCCTCGCCGAATGCCGTGCCGATGACCCCAAGACGGTGCTGGCGGTCTTCGACTGGCTGGCGCGGGGACACGGGCGCGAGGGGTTTCGAGGCTGCCCGTTCACCAACGCCGCCGTCGAACTGCCCGATCCCGGCCATCCGGCCCGCGCGGTGATCTCCGCCTACAAGGACTGGCTGCGCCGGACCCTGACCGAACTGGCCGAGCGGGCCGGCCTGCACCGGCCGGAGGAGGTGGGTTACGCGTTGTTGCTGCTCATCGACGGCGCCAACGCCCGGGTGGTGGTCGACGACGACCGCCAGGCGATGCTCCGGGCCAAGGAGGCCGCGGCCCGGCTGATAGGAGTGGATGATGCGTGAGGTGCCGATCGGGCTGGAGCACGAGTTCACCTTCGAGATTCCGCACACCAAGATCGTCGCGGCGTTGTACCCCGAGTCGCCGGAGTTCGCGACCATGCCGCCGGTGCTGGCCACCGGATTTCTCGTCGGGCTGCTGGAGTGGACATGCGTACGGGCGCTGATGCCCTACCTGGACTGGCCGCGCGAGCAGACGGTCGGCACCCACATCGCCGTCAGCCATCAGGCGGCCACCCCGCCCGGCCTGAGCGTCACCTGCCACGCCCGGCTGAGCGGCGTCGACGGCCGGCGCCTGAGCTTCGAGGTGACCGCCCACGACGGCCAGGACCTGATCAGCACCGGAAGCCACGAGCGCGCCCTGATCGACGCGGCCCGCTTCACCCGGCATGTTCTGAGCAAAGGTGGCTCTCGATGAGCCGGATCTCCCTGACCCGCCTCCGTCGCTGAGGCATGACGGCCGATCCGGTGCATCACGCCGAGGACGACCCGGCGGGGATCTTGGGTGTGCTGCCGGAGCGGTGGCACGAGCTTCCTTAGCGAGCACCACAGCCTTGAGGGGCGGCTCAGCTCCCTCGGCGGCCGACACCGGGGGTGCCGTCGCTCTGGGGTTCGGCCGTTGTCGGGTGAGACGCTTGCCTGAGCGTAAGCGCGGCGACGACGGTGGCGCCCAGCGGTGCCCCGAGGCCGGCGACGACCGCCAGGACGAGCGCGATGAAGATCGGCGCCGGCACCAGCATGCGCCCGCGGCCGTGGCCGTCGAAGTGCCGGTGGTCATCGGTCCGCCTCGGTGGTCAGGTGCGTGAACAGTCCGGCCTGGATGCGGGTGGTGGCTCGACATGCCCAATCGGCGTCGATCTCCGGGCTCACGAGGGCGGCGTCGGTGTTGAACAGCATGCAGGGCCTCTTCCGCCGGTGCGGGCGGCTCGGGGTGTCGGTCCGGACCGGCCGGCCGTGCTCAGCGCTTGTAGCCGTAGAGGAAGGTGCGCACCCCCGCGGTGACCATCGCTCTGACCGCGTCCTCGTCCTGCAGGGCGGCTCGATCGGTCAGATTGTCGGCGGAGATGAGCAGCATCAGGTGCCCGGCGGCGCGCGCAGGATCATCGATCGCGAGTTCACCGCGCTCGGCGACGCGGCGTAGCCGTTCGGCCAGTTCCCGCCGGGTGCGGCCGGGGCCGCTGTCCTGCCAGAACGTGAGCGCGGCCGGCGGGATGTGCTCCACCTCGGCGTGTATCTGGCGGATGAGCGCGAAGTGCGGGGCCAGGTCGGAGGTCAGCAAGGAGAGCCAGGCCAGCCCGAAGTCGACCAGGTCCGTCTCCAGGTCGACGACCTTGCTCAGATGGCGGTCGATGATGTCGACCATGGTGTCGGCGACGCGCTGCGTGCTCTCCTGGATAACCGTCTGGAACAACTCGGCCTTGTCGGAGAAGTGGTTGTAGATGGTGCGGTTGGATACGCCTGCCTCGGCGGCGATCGCGTCCAGGCCGGCGCGGGTGTAGCCGTCACGGGCGAAGAGTGTCAGCGCCCCGGCCACGATCGCCCGGCGCTTGTCGGGCAGGCCGGCCGATTTCCTTCTCTCCGTCACGTTCGCTGAGACTACTCGGTTACACCGACGCTTGCATCGATTGCACCGATCGACGTAATCTCTGCATCGATCGGTGTAAATGGCGTCGAGGAGGCATCATGCCCAAGATCGGGATCATCGTCGGCAGCACACGCCCCGGCCGTCGCGGCCGCGCCGTGGCCGAGTGGGTCGCCTCGGTGGCCGCTCAGGAGCGTCCGACGGCCGACTTCGAGATCGTCGACCTGGCCGACTTCGCGCTGCCTCTGCTGGATGAGACACACCCGGCGGCATCCGGTCTGTACGGCAACGCGCACACCACCCGCTGGGCCGAGGTGATCGCCCGCTACGACGGGTTCGTGTTCGTCACACCCGAGTACAACCGCTCGATCCCGGGGGCGCTGAAGAACGCCCTGGACTTCATCTATGCGGAGTGGAACAACAAGGCGGCCGGCATCGTCGGCTACGGCCTGCACGGCGCGACGAGGGCCGCCGAACACCTCCGGCTGATCCTGGCCGAGCTGAAGGTCGCCACCGTACGCACCCAGGTGGCGCTGTCCCTGCACGACGACTTCACCTTCTCCGTCCCCACCGAGCCGGGCGTCCTCGCTCCCGGCCCGCACCAGCGCAAGACCCTCGCCGCCCTGCTGGACGACGTCGTGGTCTGGTCGCGGGCGCTTCAGCCGGTCCGCGAAGGAGCCCTGGCATGACCGCCGCACCCGGCCCTCTGTCCGAAACCGCCCTCGACGAGTTGGCGGAGGCGATCGCCGCCGGCGCGACGATCGCCGGGCTCGGGGAGTCCACGAGGTTCGCCCACGAGACCTTCGGCGTACGCGACGAGCTCTTCCACCGGCTGGTCCGCAGGCATGGTTTCCGGGCACTGGCTCTGCAGGACGACGCCGCAGTCGGTGCGACGCTCGACGCGTACGTCACCGGCGGCGCGGGCACGGCCGCATCCGCTCTCGAGAGCGCCTGGCGTCCCTGGCGCACCGCCGAGATGGCCGCGGCGCTCGACTGGATCCGCACATTCAACCAGGACCATCCGGACGACCCTGTCCGGATCCTGGGGGTCAAGCCCGCGCAGGCATGGCCCGACGACTACGACGCCGTGCTCGAACACGTCCGCCGCACGGCCCCACACCTGCTGGCCGAGCTGGCCTTCCACCTGGAGCCGATCCGTAGCGCCCACAAGATCGAAGAACATGTGCAACGCGCGCGAGGCCTGCACCCCGGCCGGCCCTTCGCGGAGCACGCCCGCGACGCGCTCGCGATCGTCGAGCGACTGCCCGGCGACGCCGTCCTGGCCAGAATGCGCCTCATCGTGGGCTTCCACGAACGCAGCGTCGCCGGACGGGACGACTACGCGGGCGACGCCCGGACGTGGGCGGAGACGATCAGCGATCATCGGCGCAGGACCGGCCACCGTGTGGCCTACTGGGACGGCATCGCGCACACCTCGGCGGCCCCGACGACCCTGGGCCTGGCTCCCCACCGCGGTCCCCGGCCCACAGTCGGCAGCGTGCTGCGCCAGCGCCACGGTGTGGGGTACGTCTCCGTCGCCATCGGCTTCCACCACGGCGATCTCGGCGTCGCCACCGTGCCGGAGCCGGACCCGAACTGGCTCGACGCCCGGCTGGACGCGGCCGGCCGCCCCGCCCAGTGGCTGGACCTGCGCTCCGGCGACCTGCGCCGCCGATGGGAGGGCCCCGCGAAGACACGCGTCATCAGCGGCGTTTACGACTCCTCTCGTGACGCCGCCGAACACCTCGCCGTCGCCTCGCTGCCCGACGCGTTCGATGTTCTCGTGCACCTGCGCCGCGTGTCCCCGGTGCGATGGCTGCCCGCGTAGCCCGGGTCGGCTTCCGCCGCCCGCGTCAGCCGGTGCGGTCGAGGCGGGCGGTGTCGTCGTACGACTCGCGGGCGTCGAGCAGTTCGTCCCAGTGCTCCGCCGCCCAGGCGCAGGCGGCCGCCAACGGTTCGAGCAGGCTGCGGCCGAGGGGGGTCAGTTCGTACTCGACATGCGGGGTGGCCTCGGCGTAGACGGTGCGCTTGACGAGACCGTCCCGTTCGAGGGACCGCAGCGATTGGGTGAGGACCTTGGGAGTGACGCGGTTCAGCGGTATGCGCAGCTCGGAGAACCGGCGCGGCCCGTGCTCGAGGCAGCGGATGATCAGCGGCGCCCACTTGTCACCGAATCGGATCGGATTGAGCGAGGACGGACACAGCTCGTCGAACATGTCGGCGGGCAGGGGTTCCCTCATGGCCTCACGATAGCCGGTATCCCGGTGGTAACCGCGGCTCCGGATAGCGTCCGGGGCATCGGCCGGGCACACGGGCTCCGGCCCTGGTGAGAGGTGGTTCGCCATGAACATCGTGGTCTTCGGCGCGGGTGGCCGGGCCGGGCGGCAGGTGGTCGCGGAGGCGTGCCGGCGCGGTCATGAGGTCACCGCCGTGGTGCGCGACCCCGCACGCCACAGCGACTTGGGCGACGTGCGGGTGGTGGCGGGCGACGTCACGGACCCGGCGAGCATCGAGCGTGCGGCCGCCGGGCACGACGCCGCCATCAGCGCCGCCGCGGACCTGTCCGTGGCACCGCACGACTTCTTCACCGCGTCGGCCCGCGCCCTGTCCACCGGCCTGGCGAAGGCGGGCGTACCCCGCCTGGTGGTGGTCGGTCTCGCGTCGGTCCTGCCCGGGGCGTCCGGTGCTCCCCTGATGGACGAGCCGGGCTACCCCAACGAGTACCGCGCCTTCTACCTGGGGCACGCCGCAGGCCTCGATGAGCTTCGGACCTGCGACCTGGACTGGGCGTATGTGGCACCCGCGGGCGACTTCGACCATGGCGGCACGCGCACCGGCCGGTACCTGCTCGCCGATCACGGCGACATGACCAGCCGGATCACGTACGCGGACTTCGCGATCGCGCTGCTCGACGAGGTCGAGGCGCCACGCCACCACCGCGCCGCCATCAGCATCCGGGAGGCGTGACAGCCCGGGCGTCCGGCGGCGCGGGCCGATGTTTCGGCCTCCTACCTGCGGGTATTGCGGCGCGGACCTGTCCGTGCCGCTCCATGGAGGAACTCGCCGAATGGATGCCAGCAAGCCTGCCAAGGCCGTCAAGGACGTCGTGGAGAACGCCGCCGAGAAGGTGGCCGACCTCCTGACGCCGGACGTTCCCGGCTCGCCGGGCAGTGCCCCGGCGACCGTCGAGGAGCCGGCGACGCCGCGCGACCCGCTGCCGCCGAAGAAGGAGCAGGGCGCTCCCGCGACCGTCACGCCGACCGGAGCGGAGACCGGCGCGCCCGCCACGTCGAAGGGCCAGCAGGGCGCCCACCTCACCACCGCGCAGGGGGCGCGGCTGCGCGACACCGACCACTCGCTGAAGGCGGGCGAGCGCGGCCCGACCCTGCTGCAGGACCACCACCTGCGCGAGAAGATCACGCACTTCGACCACGAGCGCATCCCCGAGCGCGTCGTCCACGCCCGGGGCGCGGGCGCCCACGGCGTGTTCGAGGCGTACGGCACCGCCTCGGCGGTGACCAGGGCCGGCTTCCTCAAGAAGGGGAGGAAGACCGACGTCTTCGTGCGGTTCTCCACCGTCCTCGGCTCGCGCGGCTCGGCCGACACGGTCCGCGACACCCGCGGCTTCGCGACGAAGTTCTACACCGACGAGGGCACCTTCGACCTCGTCGCCAACAACATCCCGGTGTTCTTCATCCAGGACGGCATCAAGTTCCCCGACGTGATCCACGCGGGCAAGCCGCACCCGGACAGGGAGATCCCCCAGGCGCAGAGCGCCCACGACACGTTCTGGGACTTCGCCTCCCTGCACACCGAGGCGCAGCACCACACCATGTGGAACATGTCCGACCGGGGAATCCCGCGCTCCTTCCGCATGATGGAGGGCTTCGGCGTCCACACCTTCCGGCTGGTCGACGAGGCCGGGGAGACGGTGCTGGTCAAGTTCCACTGGAAGCCCAAGCTCGGCGTGCACTCCCTGACCTGGGAGGAGGCGCAGATGCTCGGCGGCATGGACCCCGACTTCCACCGCCGCGACCTGTACGACGCGATCGAGGCCGGCGCCTACCCCGAGTGGGAGCTCGGCATCCAGGTGTTGCCCGACACCCCCGACCAGACGTTCGAGGGCATCGACCTGCTCGACCCGACCAAGATCGTGCCAGAGGAGCTCGCGCCGGTGCAGCCCATCGGGCGGATGACGCTCAACCGGACGCCCACGAACTTCTTCGCCGAGGTCGAGCAGGTCGCCTTCCACGTCGGCCACCTGCCGCCGGGCATCGACGTCACCAACGACCCGCTGCTGCAGACGCGGCTGTTCTCCTACCTCGACACGCAGATCACCCGGCTGGGCGGCCCGAACTTCGCGCAGATCCCGATCAACCGGCCGCACTGCCCGGTCAACGACATGCTCCGGGACGGTTTCCACCAGCACGCCGTGCACGCCGGGGTCGCGCCGTACCGGCCGAACTCCCTGGACGGCGGCAACCCGTTCGTCGCCGGTGACGCGGAGAACGCGTTCGTCGACACACCGGTCGAGGTCGCCCGGGCGAGGAAGGTCCGCGCCAACCCCGTCTCCTTCGACGACCACTTCAGCCAGGCCCGCCTGTTCTGGCTGAGCATGTCGCCCGTGGAGAAGGAGCACATCATCCGCGCCTACACCTTCGAGCTGGGCAAGTGCTACGAGCAGGCGATCAAGGAGCGTCAGCTCCAGTGCCTGGCGAACATCGACCCGGTTCTCTGCCGGGAGGTCGCCACCGGGCTGGGCCTGCCCGCGCCGGAGCCGGCCCTGCCGCTCGCCGACCCGGCGCCGAGCCCCGCGCTCTCGCAGGTGGGCAAGGAGTGGCCGGCCGACGGCCGCATGGTCGGCATCGTCGTGGACGACGGCGCCGACCTCGACGGCGTACGCGACCTGCGCAGAGCCGTGTTCGCCGCCGGCATGGTGCCGCTGCTGATCGCCCCGCACGGCGGGATGCTGGGCGACTCGCCCGTGCAGCGGACCTTCGCCACCGCCCGGTCGATCGAGTTCGACGCCCTGCTGGTGGCGGCCGCGCCGGCGCCGGCCCCCGACGCCCTGCCCGCGCGCGACGCCAAGGCGGGCGCCGGCGGCTCCGTCGCGGTCGACCCGCGGGTGACGCTGATGATCGAGGAGTGCTGGCGGCACGCCAAGGCGATCGGCGCCTGGGGCGAGGGCGCGAAGCTGCTCGCGCAGGCCGGAGTCTCCGGCACACCGGGCGTGGTCTCCGGTGACTCCGCCACGGAGGTCTTCACCGCTGTGCAGCGGCTGATGGCCGCCCACCGCGTCTGGGAGCGGTTCCCCGCCTCGGTGGCCTGACGCTTCACATCGGGCGTCCGCAGTGCCTCCTCCCTCGATTCAGGACCGGGGGAGGAGGACGCAGGGCCGCTACTCGGCGGCGATCAGCTCGGCGATCCGCGCCTGGTCGGCATCCGCGGCGAGGAAGGCGACGAGCTTCTGCTCGACGTCGTCGGCGGTGAGAAGGACGACGTGCCGCATTTCGAGCTCGCCGAGGAGCGGATGGCGCAGTCTCTTGGTGCCCGAACTCAGCGGCGCGATGTCGTGCCGCGGCCACCATGCGCGCACCTCCGGGCTGGCGGCCTTGAGCCGCGCGGTCAACTCCGCGAAGCCGCGGTCGCCGGGGTGGCGGGCGGCGGCGGAACGGTAGCGCGCGAGCTGCGCGGACGCCTCCTGCTCCCACTCGACGAAGACGGTTCGCGCGGCCGGGTCGGTGAACATCCACCAGAGCATGTTGCGGGCGTCGGGCGCCAGCAGGAGCCAGTCGGTCCACAGGGCGCGGGCGGCGCGGTTGGCCGCGAGCACGTCCCAGCGCCGTCCCGTGACGTAGGCCGGACACGGATCGAGCCGGTCGACGAGCGCCGCGACGGCGGGGGGAAGGGTCTCCCCACCGGACGCGACGACCGGTGGTGCGGCGCGGTGGACGAGTTCGTGCAGGTGCGCGCGCTCGGCGGTGCCGAGGCGCAGAGCGCCGGCCAGCGCGTCGAGGACCTGACGCGAGGGGCGCACGTCCCGGCCCTGCTCCAGGAAGGCGAGGTAGGTCGGGGAGATCGCCGCGAGCGTCGCGACCTCCTCCCGCCGCAGGCCGGGGGTGCGGCGCCGGGCGCCCGAGGGAAGCCCGACGTCGGCGGGGCGCAGGCGGTTCCTCCGGGAGCGGAGGAAATCGCCGAGCTCCCTCAGCCGCGCGGGATCGACGGCATCGGTCATGGTGATCCTGATACTGCGGTTACTAGCATGAACGTCCTGTGGTTACGCCTATGGGGTGACGTTAGCGTCGTCCCGTGACTACACGATCTTCGCGCGCTCCGCACCGGATCCTCACAGAGTCGGCTGAGGTGACCGTCGCCGACGGGTCACGGATGGGCGCCTTCCTCGCCCGCCCGGCCGGCCCCGGGCCCTTTCCCGGCGTGCTGGTGGCGATGGAGCTCTTCGGCGTCAGCGCCCACGTCCGCGACGTCTGCGAGCGGCTCGCCGCGGAGGGATACGTCGCGCTGGCGCCCGACCTCTACCACCGCGACGCCCCCGGGATCGAGCTCCCGCACGACGCGGCGGGCCGCGAGCGCGGCTTCGATCTGCTGCACCGGCTGACGCGGGATCAGGTGGTGCACGACGTGCGCGCCGCCATGGAGCACCTGCGTGCGCGTGGCTGCGTGCGCGTCGGCATGGTCGGCCTGAGCCTCGGCGGCCACGTGGCCTACCTCGCGGCCACCCGCCTGGACCTCGCGGCGGTGGCCGTCGCCTACGGCGGTTGGATCCCGGCCGCCGACATCCCCCTCAGCCGTCCGGAACCGACGCTCGCGCTGACCCCCGGCATCACCGGGCGCGTGCTGGTCCTCGTGGGCGCCGAGGACCGCGTCGTCCCGCCGGACCATCGCCGGATGATCGCGGACGCGCTGCGGGCCGCCGCCGTACGCCACGAGATCGTTGAATATCCCGGCGTCGGTCACGGGTTCCTCTGCGACCGCCGCGACACGTTCGACGCCAGGGCGGCCGATGACGCCTGGCGGCGCGTACGGGAGCTCCTGGCCGAAGAACTTGTCGAGCATGGCGTTCGGTGAGGAGCCGGTAACGCCCTCGCAATAAGAAACATCGCAGTAACACTCCCGAATACGCCATGAAACGGCCAACGGTGAGTCTCATGGTGCGCCCGTGGCGGAACCTGCGGACGACCACCGTGAGGAGTGTGAGGCGATCATGCCGGTGAAGGTAGATGGCGGTGCCACCGCCTGGCTCCTGGCCTGTACCGCGCTCGTCCTGCTGATGACGCCGGGCCTGGCCTTCTTCTATGGCGGGATGGTCAGGGCAAAGAGCGTGCTCAACATGATCATGATGAGCTTCGTCTCGATCGCCCTGGTCACCCTCGTCTGGCTGGCCGCCGGATACAGCCTGGCGTTCGGCCCCGACATCGGGGGACTGATCGGCGGCCTGGCCCACGTGGGGCTGCACGACATCACCACAGGGTCGGTCACCGGGCAGGTGCCGACGCTGCTGTTCGCGACGTTCCAGCTCACCTTCGCCATCATCACCGCGGCGTTGATCAGCGGCGCCATCGCCGACCGGGCCCGGTTCTCGGCCTGGCTGGTCTTCGTCCCGGTGTGGGCGCTCGCGGTCTACGCCCCCATCGCGCACTGGGTGTGGGGCCCCGGCGGCTGGATCCACGCCATGGGCACGCTCGACTACGCGGGCGGCCTGGTCGTGGAGATCACCTCGGGGGCCTCCGGGCTCGCCATGGCGCTGGTGCTCGGGCCGCGGATCGGGTTCAAGGCCGAGGCCATGCGACCGCACAATCTGCCCCTGGTGCTGCTCGGCGCCGGGCTGCTGTGGTTCGGCTGGTTCGGATTCAACGCCGGTTCCGCGCTGGCCGCGGACGGCACCGCCGCCGCCGTCTTCCTCAACACCCTGGCCGCGGGGTGCACCGGCCTGCTGGGCTGGCTGCTGGTGGAGCAGCGCCGCGACGGGCATCCCACCACGTTCGGCGTCGCCTCGGGCGTCGTGGCCGGGCTGGTCGCGATCACACCGTCGTGCGGCTCGGTCGACGTGCTGGGCGCCCTGGCGATCGGACTGGTCGCGGGCATGGTCTGCTCGCAGGCGGTCGGCTGGAAGTTCCGGCACGGCTACGACGACTCCCTCGACGTGGTCGGCGTGCATCTGGTCGGGGGCATCGTCGGCACCCTGCTCATCGGATTGCTGGCCACCCGCACGCTCACCGGCGCCGACGGTCCCCGGGGCCTGCTGTACGGCGGCGGGCTGGCCCAGCTGGGCAAGCAGGCGATGGCGGTCCCGGTGGTCGCGCTGTACGCCTTCGCGGTCACCTACGGGATCGGCAAGCTGATCCACCGGCTGATGGGTTTCCGGGTGAGCGAGGAGGACGAGGTGTCCGGCGTCGATCTGGCGCTGCACGCCGAGACCGCCTACGACCACGGCGTGCTCGATCACGCCGTCCGGCTGCGCACCCACCGCCCCGCGCCGGCGCAACCTGATCCGCGTCCCACCACCTGATCGGACTTCACCGGCCGTTCAGGCGTGGATCAAGCGGTGCAGAGCCTGCTCGCGGGCGAGCACGGCGGCGCCCTCGACGGTGGCCGTCGCCCCCAGACCGCTCCGGCGGATCTCGACGGGGACGGACAGGGTGCTCAGGGTCTCCTGGACGCCCTGCACGAGGAGCGGGTTGGAGCCCACCCCGCCGCCGAGGACCACCAGGCCGGGATCGATTAGCGCGACGACCGCGACGACCAGCCGCCCGACCTGCGTGGCGTGCTCGGTCACGGCGCGCTGCGCCGGCGGGCAGCCCTCGCCGGCCCGCTGGAACAGCTCCTCGGCGCTCGTGGGCGGGGCGCCCTCCGACGCCGGCCACGCGGCCGCCGTACGCAGCAGCAGGTGCTCTGCTCCGAGGAAGCGCTCCAGGCCCTCGGGGACGGGCTCCCGGCCGGCGTCCCACGGGAAGGGCAGGTGGGCGACCTCGCCGGCCCAGCCGGACGCCCCGCGCAGCAAACGTCCGCCGATGACCAGCGCCGCTCCTATCCGCACGCCCGCCTGCACGTACGCGAACTGCGCGGCGTCCTGCGCCACGCCGAGGTTCCCCTCGGCGACGGCCGCGCAGTTGACGTTGTTCTCCAGGAGCAGCGGAGCCGGGGGGAGGGACAGCGCCTTGAGCATGTCGTGCACCTCGGGCGACTGCGAGGCGGCGGCGGGGTCCCTGTCGGTCACGACGGTCGGGAGCGCGATCACGATCTGCCGCAGCGGCCCGCTGTCGCCGAGCCGCGGCAGCGTCTCGCGCAGAAGCGCGCCCGCGGCGTCGGCGCTGGCCGTCAGGTCCGCCGCGCCGGAGCGGGACGCCGGGGACGTGACGTCGCGGCTGACCCCCAGCAGCCGCTCGCCGCTCAGCGCGTGCGCGTGGATGCGCGTGCGGGTGACGCCGACGTCGACGCCCAGCACGTGACCGGCCCCCTCGCCGATGCGCCACAGCAGCGCCGACCGGCCGGTGTGCCCCTGGACGGAGCCGTCCTCGCGCACGAGGCCGAGCTCCTCGAGCTCGGACATCGCCGTGGAGACCGTGGGCTTGGACAGGCTCAGCGCCTGGCTGATCTGGGGCCGGGTGGCCCGGCCGCGCCGGGTGAGCTCCGCCAGCACCGCCCGTGCACTCGTGCTCAGTGATGTCATCCGGATCCCCGCAGCTCCCGCTTCCACTTGATCCTTTCGGATCTGCTCTTGACATATCCTAGCCTACTTCGTTAGGTAAATGACCTAACTAACTGGAGGCTGGTTATGCACTCGATCTCACGCCGGAGGCTCCTGAGCCTGCCGCTGGTCCTCGGCGCGGCCGCGGCCCTGCCCGGTTGCGCCGTGTCCGGGCCTTCCCGCGGCAGCGGCGGCTCCTCGGGCCCCGTCACGCTGAACGCCCTGTTCATGAAGCAGGCCAGCTACAGCGAAGACGACATCCGCGGCATGCTCGCGGCGTTCCAGAAGGCCCACCCGGACATCACGGTCCAGCCGACCTTCGTCGCGTACGAGGCCCTGCACGACAAGATCGTCATCTCGGCGCCGGCCGGCACGTACGACGTCGTGCTGATCGACTGCATCTGGCCGGCGGAGCTGGCCGGCAAGAACATGCTGCTCGACGTCACCGACCGCTACCAGCAGGCCTGGCTGGACGACATCCTGCCCGGCACGCTCGGCTCCATCACGTACAAGGACCGCAGGTACGGGATGCCGTGGATCCCCGGCGGGAAGATCTTCTTCTACAACACCCGGATGCTGAAGGACGCCGGGGTCGACGAGACGGCGATGTCGACCTGGGACGGCGTGCTCGAGGCCGCCAGGACGCTGAAGGCCAAGAAGGTCGTCGAGCATCCGCTGGTGTGGAGCTGGGCGCACGCCGAGGCGATGATCTGCGACTACGCGCAGCTCCTCGGCGCGTTCGGCGGCCGTTTCCTGGACGACGCGGGCAAGGCGGCCTTCCACCAGGGGGGCGGGCTGCAGGCGCTGGAGTGGATGAGGCGCACGCTCGACGAAGGGCTCAGCGCGCCCTCGTCGACGAAGCTCCTGGAGGACGACGTCAAGAAGGTCGTCGTCCAGGGCGACGCGGCGATCGCGCTCAACTGGGACTACATGTACAGCGAGTCCAACGACCCGAAGCAGTCGAAGATCGTCGGAGAGCTGAAGCCCGCGGTCAGTCCCAAGGGGCCGGGCGGTCAGGGGCCGGCGGTCGACGGGTCGATGGGCCTGTCGGTCACCGCGACCTCCAAGCACCCCGACGCCGCGTGGCAGCTCGTCGCCTTCCTGTGCGGGAAGGACAACCAGCTCCAGTACGTCGAGAGGTCGCTGCCGGTGTGGAACAGCGCCTACGAGGACCCGAAGCTCACCAGCGGGGCGCAGGCACCGCTGGTGGCGGCCGACAAGGCCCAGTACGGCTCGCTGATCGAGCGCCCCCAGGTCGTGCAGTACAACGCGGTGAGCCAGGAGATCCAGGCCGGGCTGCAGTCCTGCCTGGTCGGCGGCACACCCGCGGCCCAGGCGCTCTCCGACGCCGCGGCCAAGGTCGACCGCGTCATCGGGGGCTGACCGGTGTCCCTGACACTGCGACGCCCCGCGAGCACGGCGCCGCCGGCGGCCGGGGCGAGACGGGGGAAGGTCGAACGTCAGTGGCCGCTCGCCCTGGCGCTGCTGGCCCCGGCGATGATCGTCGTGTTCGGCGTCGTCCTGTATCCCATGGGCCGCACGCTGGTGCTCAGCCTCGTCGACGCCACCTCGGCGCTGCAGACCGCGTTCTCGTTCTCCGGGCTGTCGAACTACACGGCGCTGCTGTCGGACTCCGAGTTCTGGGCCACGGTGTGGCGCACCGCCGTGTTCACCGTCTTCTCCACGGCGGTGGAACTCGCGGTCGGCCTGCTGCTCGCGCAGTTCCTCAACCAGCGCATCCGCGGTCAGTGGTTCTTCCGCAGTCTCGTGGTCCTGGCGTGGGCGCTGCCCACCATCGTCAGCGCCAACATGTGGCGGTGGATCCTCCACCCCGAGTACGGCGCGCTCAACGGCCTTCTGATGAACCTGGGCCTGCTCGACTCGTACAAGGACTGGGTCGGCGGCCCGACGCAGGCGCTGTTCGTGGTGGCGCTGGTCGACGCGTGGAAGACCACGCCCCTCGTGGCGATCCTGCTGCTCGCCTCGATGCAGACCATCGGTGACGACGTCTACGAGGCGGCGGCCATGGACGGCGCGGGGGCGGTGCGCCGGTTCCTGTCCATCACGATCCCGATGCTCAAGCCGGCGATCGCGGTCGTCCTGGTGCTGCGCACCATCGAGGCGTTCAAGGTCTTCGACATCATCTACATCATGACCAGGGGCGGCCCCGACTCCGGGACCACCACGATCGCCTTCTACACCTACCTGAAGGCCTTCTCCAACCAGGAGTTCAGCCTCGGCTCCGCGGCCGCCTACCTCACCGTGCTGTTCATCTTCGTGCTCTCGCTGGTGTACCTGCGCATGCTCCGCACCGACTCGGGGGGAACGGCGTGAGACCCTCTCGCTTCTACCGCCCCTCGATGTACCTGTGCGGGGCGCTGCTGGCCGCCGTCGTCCTCGGGCCGTTCGCCCTGCTGCTGCTCGCCAGCGTGTCCCCGCAGGCCGGCCTGCTCGGCAAGCCGCCCGACCTGTGGCCGGACTCGCCCACGCTGGACCGCTACGCGGCGATCTTCACGCAGGCGGCGGGCGGCGTGGCGGGCGACTTCCGCGTGGTCCTGGTCAACTCGCTGGTCGTCGCCGGGTGCAGCGTCGCGGTGAGCCTGGTGACCGGCGTGCTCGGCGCCTACGCGTTCGCGCGGCTGCGGTTCCCCGGGCGCAGGCTGGTGCTGTTCGTCTTCATGCTGACGTACATGATGCCGCCGCTGGCCCTCGTGGTGCCCATGTACATGACCGGCGCCGCGCTCGGCCTGCTCGACACGCGGACCTCGCTCGTCGTGGTCTACTGCTCCTTCACCACGCCCTTCGTCCTGTGGCTGCTGTCCGGCTACTTCCGCGCCCTGCCGGCCGAACTCGAGGAGGCCGCCCGCATCGACGGGTGCGGCCGGGTCGGCGCGCTGATCCGGGTGGTGCTGCCGGTGGCGCGTCCGGGCCTCATCTCCGCGGGGCTCCTGGCGTTCCTCATGGCGTGGGACGAGTTCTTCTACGCGCTCATCTTCACCTCGTCCCCGGCGTCGAAGACGGTTCCCGTGGCGCTGGCCGAGTTCACCGGCCGCTACAGCCTCGACTTCGGCCTGATGGCCGCGGGCGGCCTGCTCGCCGCCGTGCCGCCGGTGCTCATCGCGCTGATCTTCCAGAAGCACATCACCCGCGGGCTGGCCGCGGGTGCTGTCAAGTAACCCTCGGTTGTGAGAGAAGGTTCGATGTCCCACGACATCTCCATGTCCGACGCGCTCGACCGGCAGCCCGAGGCGCTGGCCTCCGCGGTGCGCACCCTGCGCGAGCAGCTCACGGGCTCCTGGTCCGCGCCACGCCGCCCGCTGTTCGTGGCCATGGGCGCCAGCCACGCCGCGCTCGCGGCCTGCGTGCACCAACTGCGCGCGTACGGCATCTGGGCGAGCAGGGCCGGATACGGGGAGATCCCGGCGTCCGTCCCGGCCGCCGACGTCGACCTGGTGGCGGGGGTGTCCCAGTCGGGACGCAGCGCGGAGACGATCGACGCCCTGCGGGAGGTGGAGGCGGAGCGGCGGCTGGCTGTGGTGAACATCGCGGAATCGCCGCTGGCCGAACTGGCGGGCACGGTGCTGAGCTGTGGGGGAGTGCCCGATTCCAAGGTGTCCACCTCCGGTTTCACCGTCACGCTCGCCGCCCTCGGGATGCTGGCCGACACGTGGGCGCTCGGCGCGCCGGCAGACTCCTGGGAGTCCCTGGCGGACCACCTGGACGAGACCGGAAAGCGGGCGGATGACGCCGTGGACGGCCTCCTGGAGGACGTCGCGGAGAGCGTCGCGGCCGACGTCGTCGGCGCCGGGGCGTCGCTGAGCGCCGCCGAGGAGGGCGCGCTGATGCTGCGGGAGGCCTGCCGGCTTCCCGCCACGGCGTACGAGACCCGGCAGTATCTCCACGGGCCGATGGAGTCGGCCGGCCGCACCGCGCACATCGTCATCGGGGACGAGCGCGAGGCCGCGCTGGCCGCGCAACTGGCCGAGGCCGGCCACCGGGTGCTCTACGTGGGCCCCTGCGCGGCGCCGGTCCCGCACGTGGAGATCCCGCGACTCACCCCGGTGGCCCGCGCGATCGTCGAGAACAGCGTGCTCCAGCGGCTCGTCGCCAAGGTGGCCGCCGCGCGGAACGTTCCGGTGGGCGAGTTCCTGTTCTCGGTGAGCGACACGAAGGTGGACACCCTCGCCGCGGGGACCGCATGAGCCGCATGGCCGTCGGCGTCGACGTGGGCGGGACGAAGACCCACTGGCGTGCGGCCGGGGAGGAGGGCCACGTCGCGGACCGCGTCGTGCCCAGCGACCTGGGCTCGGACATGGACGACCTGGCCGAATGGCTGGTGTCGGACCTGCGCGAGTGGGGGGTGCCGTACGCCGCCCTGGGCGTGGGCGCGCACGGATGCGACAGCGCGTCCCTGTGCCGTAGGTTGCGCGACCTGCTGAGCGCGCGGCTCGCGGTCCCGGTGCGGGTGGTCAACGACGCCCACCTCCTGCCGCACGCGGCCGGCGTCCCCGGGGCGATCGGCGTGATCGCCGGCACGGGGTCGGTCGCCGCGGGCACGGGTCCCGGCGGCGAGCCCCTCCTCGCCGGCGGCTGGGGATGGGCGCTCGGCGACGAGGGATCGGCCGCCGGGCTCGTACGCGAGGCCGTGCGCGCCACCTGCCTGCGGCACGACGCCGGCCTCCCGCCCGACGAGCTGGCGCTGGGCCTGCTCGCGTCCTTCCACGCGGACGAGGTGCCGGGGCTGTCGCACGCGCTGACCCGCTCGCCCAGCGCGGAGGAGTGGGGCCGTCACGCTCCCGTCGTCTTCCGGGCGGCGCAGCAGGGGTCGGGCGTCGCGCTGCAGGTTATCGAGGAGGGGGGACGGGCGCTGGCGAAGCTGGTCGAGACGCTGATCTCCCGTGGGGCCTCGGCCACGGCGGTGGTCGCGGCGGGTGGGGTGCTCACGACGCAACCCCGGCTGTTCACCGCCCTGGCCGACGCGCTGGGCAAGAGCCACCCGGACCTCCCCGTCACGTTGCTCGACGCCGACCCGGTGGACGGCGCGGTGCGGCTGGCCCGGGAGCTCCTCGCCGCTCCGCGGGCCTGACCGGGCCCCGGGCCGCGGGGCGGGAGCGGCATGTCCGCCGCTCCCGCCCCTCGGCACGGACGGCATCAGTAGCGGTATCGGGTCTTGAGATGGCGCCACCAGTCGCGCGGCATCCACGTGTCGAACCCGGTGATCTGCGTCGCGGAGCCGGCGTTCATGATGAAGCAGCACACGCCGGTCGCGTCCAGTCGTACGCTCACTCGCCTGCGGCGCGGCTGACCGATCAGGACGTGGGGCCGGACTGCGCCGCAGGACCATGGACGATCTGTTCCAGGCAGTCGCGGAACAGATCGTCGACGGTGCGGCCAGGCTGGAAGTACTCGGTCACGCCGGCCATCACGGTGGGGTACGCCGCGGCGTACGCGGCCATGTCGAAGCCGTCCAGGGCGTCCGCGTCGGGGGGGCCGGCCTGTTCCTCCAGGACGTAGCCGACGGTGAAGCGCAACACCGTCAGCACGATCAGGCGAGCGTGCCGCAAGGGAATGCCCCGCTCGACCAGCGTGCTCATCGCCAGTTCGGAGATGGCGGCCATCTTGAGGGACAGCTGGGAGGCCGAGATGATCCGGGCTCCGTCCGGGTGGGCCAGCAACGCGCGCCGCAGCCGCTCGGCCAGGCCGATCAGCCAGTCCTGCCAGCGCTCCTCCGGCGCGGGCGACGCCGGCTCGGGGAACTGCTGCTCAAGAATCGCCTCTGCGATCGCGGTGACCAGCGCCGCCTTGTTCGGGATGTGCCAGTAAAGAGTCGGCGACTGTACGCCGAGCCGGGCGGCCAGTTTGCGCGTGGTCACGCCGTCGAGACCCTCGGCGTCGAGTAGTGCGACGGCCTCGGTGACGATCCGCTGCTTGTCCAGAGCCAATTCCGGCACCTCCCTTCCATACCCTATCAGTGATAGAGTTCTCTATCGGTGATAGAGAATCACCGTCAGAGGAGGCACCGATGAGACACCGACACTCGCTCCGCGACCTGCTGCACTGGGCGACCCACCGCATTCCGGGGGTTCCCGCGCATGCCGAGCGGCCGGCCGGGCACCAGGGCCAGGGCCGCCACGGCCACGGGTGGCGGCACTCGCCCACGCACCACCGTTCGCACCACCACGGGTTCAACCACTCTCCGGCCCGTCCGCCTCGCGTCCTGGCGGCGTGGCAGACGCGGATCGCCCGCTTGTTCGGTCAGGAGCTGGGATGAAGGCAGCGGTGCTCCACGAGGCCGGCGGCATCCCGCGCTATGAGGACTTCCCCGATCCGGTGGCCGGCGACGGCGAGGTGATCATCGACGTCAAGGCGGTCGCCGTCGAGAACGTCGACAAGGCGATCGCGGCCGGCACGCACTACGCCAGCGAGAAGTACATCGGCCGGTTTCCGGCGATCCCTGCCTTCGACGGCATCGGCGCCCTCCCGGACGGCACGCTCGTCGGGTTCGGCGACATCCGCCCGCCCTACGGCGCGCTCGCCGAGAAGGCCGTGGTGCCCCAGGGCTCCTACGTGCCGATCCCCGACGGCATCGACCCGGCCGTGGCGACCGTGATGGCCTCGGCCGTCACCGCGATGTCGATGAAAGCGGCCGCGGGGTTCGTTCCCGGGGAGACGGTGCTGGTGCAGGGCGCCACCGGGGTCGCCGGGCGGCTCGCGGTCAAGGTGGCCCGGCTGCTGGGCGCGGGCCGGATCGTCGCCACCGGCCGCGACGACAACCGGTTGCGAGAGGTGCAGGCCATCGGGGCCGACGCGGTGATCAACACCGCGGTCTCCGACGAGGCGCTGGCGCAGGCGTACCTCGACGCCAAGGGGGACGGCTACGACGTCGTCGTGGACTACCTGTGGGGCAGGCCCAGCGAGATCCTGCTGCGGGCGCTGGTGCCGCGGTCGTTCGCGTTCGGCAAGCCGACCCGGGTGGTCCAGATCGGCGAGTCGGCCGGCACTGAGCTCGCCCTCGCCGGGTCGAGCCTGCGCACCTCCGGCGTGGAGATCTACGGCGCGGCCAAGGGACTCGACCCGCAGACCATGAACGAGGCGTACCAGCAGATCGTGACGTGGACGCGGTCCGGCGAGCTCACCTTCGACGTGGAGAAGGTCCCGCTGAGCGACATCGAGACCGCCTGGCAGCGAACCGACCTCAAAGGCAGGCGACTCGTCGTGATGCCATGACCGGCCCGCGCCCACGACACACCAGCGATGATCACCGGTCAGCGTTCCGTCGCCTGGGCGCGCACATCGCGCGCCGGAGGGCCGGGTGCCTGGCGGTGAGCGAGACGCCTACCAGGCGATCGGCATCGTGGTCAGGCCGTGTACGACGGTGAAGGAGCGGAACAGGGGCTCGCCCGCCAGCCGCAGGCCGGGGAACCTGCGCAGCAGGGCGGGGAACGCGATGCGCATCTCCATGCGGGCCAGGGGGGCGCCGAGACAATGATGGACGCCGTGTCCGAACGCGACGTGGCCGATGACATCCCGGCGGATGTCCAGGTCGTCCGGGTTCGGGACGAGCCCCGGGTCGCGGTTGGCGGCGGGAAGGGAGCAGATGACGGTCTCGCCGGGGCCGAGGGTTTGATCGCCCAGCCGGACCTCGGTCGTGGTGATCTTGACGGTTCCGGAATGCACGATGCTCAACCACCGCAGCAGTTCCTCGACGGCGGCGTCCACGCGGTCCGGCTCGTCGCGCAGCAGCGTGAGCTGGCCGGGGTGCCGCAGCAGGGCGAGTGTGCCCAAAGACAGCATGTTGGCCGTGGTCTCGTGTCCGGCGAGCAGCAGCAGGGTGCCGATGCCGGTGAGTTCGGCGTCGCTCAACTCGTCGCCGTGCTCGCGTACGAGCATCCCGAGCAGGTCCTCACCGGGATCGTGCCGAATGGTCTTGATCAGGCCTGCGATGTACGCCCGAGCCTCCGCCGCCGCGGCCGCGCGTTCGTCCGGAGGCAGGGACACGTCCAGGATCCGCTTGGACGTTCCCTGGAAGCCGGCCCGGTCGGCGTACGGCACGCCCAGCAGTTCGCAGATCACCAGGGAGGGAACGGGGAGGGCGAAGTCCGTCACCAGATCGGCGGGTGGTCCGCCGCGCTCCATGGCATCCAAATGGTCGTCGACGATCTGCTGGACTCTGGGCTCCAGCCGGCGCATACGGCGGACGGTGAACTCGGCCGTGAGCATCCGGCGCAGCCGCGTGTGCTCGGGAGGGTCGGAGCCGAGCAGGTTGCCGGCGCGCATCGCGGCGGCCTCCTCCGCACTGGGCGGCGGTGCGCCGGGTGGCCGGAGCGGAGGCACGAGCGCGTTGCTGAACAGCTCGGGATGGCTCAGCACCGTACGGACATCCTCGAATCTGGTCACCAGCCAGGCGTCGGTGCCGAACATGGTGCGGATCCGGGCTACCCCCTCGTCGTCCCGCAACGCGGAGAGCTCCGGGACGGGATGGAATCCGTCCCGTCGCATGTGCAGGGGCGGGGACATGTCGCGCACGCGACCTCCTCGGGTCACCGGCAGTGTGATGATCGACTTGCCACAGTCCGACCATAACCGTCCGGTGTCCGCCGTGGACAATCGTGACACGACTGTGGCGGCCACGTCGCCGGGCCGGTCACGTGATCAGGCGAACCGGCCAAGGGCGGCGGTGTAGATCTCGACGGCCTCCTCGATCCGGTGGACCAGGCAGTACTCGTCGGTGACGTGCGCCTGCTCGGGCTCGCCCGGTCCGCAGACGACCGTGGGCGCCCCGCCACAGGCGGCGGCGAGGACCGAGGCGTCGGTGAAGTAGCTGGCCGCCGGGTGGTCGCCCGGCGCGCCCGCCCCCGCCTCGACCAGGGCCCGGACGAAGGGGTCGTCCGGCTCCGTCCAGATCGCGGGCAGGTCCACGAGCACGCCGAGGGTCGCCTCGTCGCCGAGCGCGGTCTGCAACCGCTCGCGGAGCCGCCCGTGGTCCTGGCCGGCGACGGTGCGCAGGTCGACGGTCGCGACGGCCAGGTCGGGCACGGAGTTCACGTTGATCCCGCCGCGTACCGTTCCCACGTTCACGGTGGACGGGCCGAGCCAGGGGTGGTCCGGCACCCCCGGATCGAACGTCTCGACGGCGCCGATCACGCGGGCGAGCTTGTAGATCGCGTTGTCGCCCAGATGCGGCATCGAGCCGTGGGCGGTCGTGCCTCGCGTCGTGGCCTCCAGCCAGAGCGCGCCCTTGTGACCGAGCAGCACCCGGTTGGCGGTCGGCTCGGCCACCAGCAGGGCGCGCGACCTGCCCACCAGGCCCGCGGCCACCATGCCGGCCGCGCCCTCGCAGCCGGTCTCCTCGCCCACGGTGAAGACCATCTCCAGGGCGGCCTTCGGCCCGGTGCCGCGCACGTGCCGCTCGGCGGCGACCACCAGCGCGGCGACGCCGGCCTTCATGTCGCTCGAACCGCGCCCGTACAGGCGGTCGCCGTCGATCTCCGCGCCGTGCGGCGCGTGCCGCCACGCCTGCCCGCCCAGCGGCACCGTGTCGAGGTGCCCGGTCAGCGTCACCGGTTCGCCCGTTCCCCAGCGGGCGACCAGCCCGGTGCGGCCGGGGGCGTGCTCGTGCGTGCGCACGGCGAAACCGGCGTCCGACAGCCGTCTCGCGAGGGGTTCGGCCACCGCGGCCTCGCCCCCGCCCACGGAGTCGATCCTGATCAGCTCGCGTGCCAGCTCGACCGCCTCGTTCACGCGGCCTCCTTCCCTCACTTACTCTGCGACGCCGGCCGCCACCGGCCGGCTGGTCTGCCGTACGACGAGCCTGGGAGCGATGGCGATGCGCTGCGCGGGCCGGGGGTCGCCGGCCTTGACCTGGCCGAGCAGGCGCACGGCCTCCGCCGCCATCTCCTCCACCGGCTGGCGCACGGTGCTGAGCGGCGGGTCGCACATCGTCGCGTGTCCCACGTCGTCGAACCCGACCACCGCCACGTCCTCGGGGACGCGCACTCCGCCGAACCGCAGCGACCGCACCAGGCCCACGGCGATCTCGTCGTTCGCGCAGACGACAGCGTCCGGCAGCCGGCCGGCGTCGAGCAGCCTGCGCCCGGCCTCGACGCCCCATTCGAGGGTGAACTCGCCCAGCAGCGGCGGCAGGACCTCCACGCCCGCCCGCGCCGCGGTGCGTTCGAACCCGCTGAGCCGCAACCGGGCGGAGGAGCTCACCAGCCGGCTGCCCGCGAAGACGACCGAGCGGGCCCCGCCCGCGATCACGTGATCGACCGCCAGGGCCAGCCCGGCCTCGTCGTCCACGCCCACCCAGTCGGCCCCGCCGCCCTCGATGTAGCGGTCGAGTTGCACCAGCGGCACCCGGCGGGCCGCGTCGAGCACCGCCGGGACGCTGGCCTCGATGTCGCACGGGCTGATGATCAGCCCGTCCACGCGCCGGGCCAGCAGGGTCCCCAGCCTGCGCGCCTCGACCTGCGGACTGTACTGGGACGCGCACAGCAGCAGGTCGGTGCCGGAGTTCTGCAGCTCGCGCTCCACGGCCTCGACGATCGTGGTGAAGAACGGGTTGCCGATGCCCGGGACGACCATGCCGATGGTGCCGGTGGTCTGGTCGCGCAGCGCCTTGGCGACCGCGTTCGGCTGGTAACCGAGCTCGGCGGCGGCGCGCGCCACCCGCTCGGCGATCTCGGGCGTGACCTTGCGCCGCCCAGAGAGGGCACGGGAGGCCGAGGCCACGGAGACGCCGGCCGCTCGTGCCACGTCGTGAATCGTCACGCCCATTGTGTAATCGATTTCCCTTGATCTTTGCCAACGATCGACCTTGACGACCGTTGTGATGCCAGGATCACAAGGAACGATAGAGGTTCTGTGAGGAAACCGCACCTTGACGGTGCTTTTTCGGTCCCACTAGCATGCCCGAAACTCGGGTAATCGATTACCCAACCGATCTCATCCCTCCCGGCCCCCCGAAAGGCTCATCTCATGGCTCGATCCACGAGACTCATCCGCCTGACAGCGGCGACGACGATCCTGGCCACCGGCCTGCTGGCGGCGGCCTGTGGCGGCTCGGACGACTCCGGCGCCTCCGGAGGCTCCGGCGGAGACCGGCCGCGGGTCGGAATCGTTCAGATCAACCAGCAGGCGATCTTCTTCAACGAGATGAACGCCGGCGCCCAGCAGGCGGCGAAGGAGGCGAACGTCGACCTCACGATCTTCAACGCCAACGACGACCCGGCCAAGCAGAACGAGGCCATCGACAACTTCGTCCAGCAGCAGTTCGACGCGGTCATCGTGGTCGCCATCGACGTCGAGGGCATCAAGCCCGCCGTGAAGATCGCCAAGGACGCCGGGCTGAAGGTCGTCGCCGTGGACGCCATCGTCGACTCGCCCGCCGTGGACACCCAGGTGGGCGTGGACAACGCGGCGGCGGCCCAGCAGGCGGGCGACTTCGTCAACAAGTGGGCCCAGGCGCAGGGCCTGAGCGCGCCGAAGATCGGCGTGGTGGGCGCGCTGAACTCCTTCATCCAGAACATCCGCAAGGACGACTTCAACAAGACCGTCGAGGGCGCCGGCGCGAAGATCGTGCAGACGGTCGACGGGCAGAACAAGCAGGAGGCCGCGATGACGGCCGCGGAGAACCTGCTCACCTCCCGGTCCGACATGAACATCGTGTACGCCACCGGCGAGCCGGCCCTGCTCGGCACGGTCGCCGCGGTGAAGTCGCAGAACGCGGGCGACCGGGTCAAGGTCTTCGGCTGGGACCTGACCAAGGAGGCCATCAGCGGCATCGACGAGGGGTTCGTCGCCGGAGTGGTCCAGCAGGACCCGAAGACCGAGGGCTACGAGGCCGTCAAGGAGGCCAAGGCCCTGATCGGCGGCGCCCAGGCGAAGAAGAAGATCGACGTGCCCGTGACGATCGTGACCAAGGACAACGTCGACCCGTACCGCGCCACGTTCAAGTGAGCGGCGAAGGGACTCGCATGACGGACCAGGAGGCGGGTCGCGTTGATCGAGTGGTCATGCGCGACATCCGCAAGCGCTACGGAATGGTCGACGCGCTGCGCGGCGTGACGCTGCGCGTCGGCCCGGGAGAGGTGGTGGGGCTCGTCGGCGACAACGCGGCCGGCAAGTCCACCCTCATGAAGGTGCTGGCCGGCGCCGTCGTGCCGGACTCCGGCGAGATCGTCTTCGACGGCCGGCCGGTCTCCTTCGCCAGCCCCAAGGACGCCCGCGAGCTGGGCATCGAGATGGTCTACCAGGACCTCGCGCTCTGCGACGACATCGACGTCGCCGGGAATCTGTTCCTCGGCAGGGAGCCGCGCAAGGCCGGCGGGATGATGCTCGACGTGCGCAAGATGCACGCGGACGCCCGTCGCCACCTCGACGCGCTGAACATCCGGATCCCGCTGACGGACATCCCCGTCGGAGGGCTGTCCGGCGGCCAGCGGCAGGCGGTCGCCATCGCCCGGGCGGTCACCTTCGGGCCCAAGCTGCTCATCCTCGACGAGCCGACGGCGGCGCTCGCCGTCGCCGAGGTCGAGACCGTCCTCGAACTGATCAAGACGGTCTCGGCGCAGGACGTCTCGGTGATCCTCATCACGCACCGCCTGCAGGACCTTTTCCGGGTCTGCGACCGGCTGTGCGTCATGTACGAGGGCACGCTCAGGGCCGACCTGGACGCCCAGAACACGAGCCTCGAACGGCTCGTGTCCGAGATCGTCGCCCACGACGAGGGAGAGAAGGAGGGGAGGCGACGGTGACCGCCACCAGGACCGGGACCAGCCAGCGGGTCGTCACCACCAGGTCGGCCCGGGCCAACGCCCACATCGGCCGGCACGCGCAGACGATCGCGATCGCGGTCGTGCTGGTGGTCCTACTGATCTTCTTCGCGTTCTCCGCCGACCGGTTCGCCACGACGGGCAACCTGCTCAACCTGTTGCGGCAGATCGCCCCCACACTGGTCGTCGCGACCGCGATGACCTTCGTGATCAGCACCTCCGGCATCGACCTGTCGGTCGGCTCGACGGTCGCGCTGTCCGGGTCGCTGCTCGCGATCGTGCTGCAGCACGGGTGGAACCCCACCCTCGCCCTGGTCGCGATCCTCGCGCTCGGCGCGCTGATCGGGTTCGTGAACGGGTGGTTCTCCTCCTACCAGAACATCCCGCCGTTCATCGTCACGCTCGCGATGTTGTCGATCATGCGGGGTACGGCGCTGCGCGCCACCGAGGGCTACTCGACCCCCATCGACGGAGACCTCTGGATCGTCCAGATCGGCCAGGGCCGCATCGCCGGGGTGCCCGTCCCGGCCATCCTCGCCGTGATCATCGCGCTCGTCGGATGGCTCGTCCTCACCCGGACGCCGTTCGGCCGCTACGTCATCGGCCTCGGCTCCAACGGCGAGTCGCTGCGCCGCACCGGTGTGAACACGCGGAAGGTCGGGCTGACCGTCTACGTGCTCACCGGCCTGGCGGCCGCGATCGCGGGCGTGCTGATCGCCACCCGCCTCAGCTCCGGCTCGTCCAACGCCGGCACCGGCTTCGAGCTGGAGGTCATCACGGCCGTCGTGCTCGGCGGCACCAGCCTCTTCGGCGGCCGGGCGAGCATGCTCGGCACGATCCTCGGCGCGCTCACGCTCGGCGTGATCGCCAACGGCCTGGTGCTGCTGCACGTCTCGCCGTTCTACGTGCAGATCGTCCAGGGCGGCATCCTGCTGCTGGCCATCTTCGCCAACAGCAAGGTGTGGGCGAGGTTCGGAGCGATAAGGAAATGACGTCCGCAGCCCGGCCTCCGGACGTGACGACCGTGCTCGGCCCGGTGTCCGCCGACGACCTCGGGATCACGCTCTGTCACGAGCACCTGCGCAACGACGGCGCCCGCGCCTGGCACCCCGCGCCCGAGGGCGACGCCGAGGGCGAGCTGATCGCCCGCGACCCCGTGCGGATGGAGTTCCTCGGCAGGCTCCGCAACGACCCCTACCTCTCCCGCGACAACGTGTCACTGGACGACACGGGGACCGCCATCGAGGAGGTGCGCAGGTTCGCCGAGCGCGGCGGGCGCACGCTGCTCGAAGTGACCCCCGAGGGGATCGGGCGGGCGCCCGCCGAGCTGGTCGCGATCGCCCGCGCCACCGGGCTCAACATCGTCATGGGCTGCGGTTTCTACCTGCAGAAGACCCACCCCGCCAGGGTCCGCTCGATGACCGCGGCGGACGTCGCCGACGAGATCGAGCGCGACCTGACCGAAGGCGTCGACGGGGGCGTGGGCGGCGTCCGCTCCGGAGTGATCGGCGAGATCGGCGTCTCGCCGGACTTCACCGCCGAGGAGGAGAAGGTGCTGCGCGGCGCGGCCCGGGCGCAGGCCCGCACCGGCGTGCCGCTCTCGGTCCATCTCCCCGGCTGGGTGCGGCACGGCCACCGCGTGCTCGACGTCGTCGCCGAGGAGGGCGCTCTGCTCGCCGGCACCGTGCTCTCGCACCTGAACCCCAGCGGGGCGGACCGCGACTACCAGGTGTCCCTCGCCCTGCGCGGCGCCTACCTCGGCTACGACATGTGCGGCATGGACTACCTCTATCCGGGTGAGGGCCAGTCCCCGTGCGACGAGGAGAACGCCGCCGCGGTGGCCTGGCTGGTCCGCGCCGGGCTCGGGGACCATGTCCTGCTCTCCCAGGACGTGTTCCTGAAGACGATGCTCGTCCGCTACGGCGGCACCGGCTACGCCCACATCCTCACGCACTTCGTCCCGCGCCTGCACCGGCACGGGCTGACCGCCGACGACACCACCCGGCTGCTCGCGGACAACCCGCGCGAGCTCTTCCTCGCCGCCGCGCGCGGCCGCTGATCACACACACGAACAGAAGGAGACGATTTCCATGACCCGCGTGCTGGTCGCCGGCGAATCGTGGGTGAGCCAGTCGACCCACTTCAAGGGCTTCGACTCGTTCACCACGACCACTTACCACACCGGAATCGATCCGCTGCGGGACGTCCTGGTCGCCGACGGCATCGAGGTCGACCACCTGCCCGCGCACGACGTGCCCGCGTTGTTCCCCGGCACGCCCGAGGCGCTGGCGGCCTACGACGTGATCGTGCTCTCCGACATCGGGGCCAACAGCATCCTGCTGCACCCGGCCACCTGGCTGGCCAGCGAGAAGACCGTCAACCGGATCGACCTGCTGGCCGACTGGGTGGAGCAGGGCGGCGGCCTCGCCATGGCCGGCGGCTACCTGAGCTTCCAGGGCTTCGAGGCGAAGGCCGCCTTCGCCGGCACGGCGGTGGAGCGGGTGCTCCCCGCCCGGATCTCCCGCTACGACGACCGCGTCGAGACCCCGCAGGGCGTGCCCGGCCTGCTCGCCGACGACGCGCACCCCATCGTGGCCGGACTTCCCGCCCAGTGGCCCGACCTGCTCGGCTACAACCGGTTCGCGCTGCCCGAGGACGCCACGCTGCTCGCGACCGTCGCCGGCGACCCCCTGCTCGCCGTACGGCAGGCCGGGGCCGGACGCACGCTCGCCTGGGCCTCCGACATCGCGCCGCACTGGTGCCCGGACGAGTTCGTCTCCTGGGACGGCTACCGCACCCTGTTCACCCGGGCGGTCCGCTGGCTCGCGAAGGAGCTCTGACATGGCGATCCCGGTGATCCTCGACTGCGACCCCGGGCACGACGACGCCATGGCCATCCTGCTCGCGGTGGCCCACCCGGCGATCGACCTGCGCGCGGTCGCGACGGTCGCGGGGAACCAGACGGTGGAGAAGACCGCGCTCAACGCGCGACGGATGCTGAGCCTGGCCGGCGTCACCGGCGTGCCGGTCGCCGCCGGCTGCGACCGCCCGCTCGCGGCGCCGCTGGAGATCGGCGACTACGTGCACGGGGAGAGCGGCCTGGACGGCCCGGCGTTCGGGGAGCCGAGCGTCCCGCTCGACCCCCGCCACGGCGTGGACCTCATCCACGACACGCTGGCGGCCGCAGCCGAGCCGGTGACCGTGGTGGCCATCGGCCCGCTGACGAACATCGCCACGCTGCTCCGCCGTCATCCGGAGGACCGCGAGCGGATCAGAGAAGTCGTGATCATGGGCGGCTCCACCGATCGCGGCAACCACACGCCGTACGCGGAGTTCAACGTGTACGCCGATCCGGAGGCGGCGGCGGAGGTGCTGGGCAGCGGCGTGCCGACGACGTGGGTCGGGCTCAACGTCAGTCACCAGGCGCTGGTGACCGCCGACGTGCTCGCCAGGATCGAGGCGCTCGGCACCCCGCTCGCCCGCGTCTGCGTGGAACTGCTCACGTTCTTCGGTTCGACCTATCACGAGACCTGGGGGTTCCCCGCTCCGCCGCTGCACGACCCGATCACGGTGGCGTACCTCATCGATCCCACGGTCCTGACCTACGAGCGGGTGGGCCTGCGCGTCGAGCTGGACGGCCGGCACACCAGGGGAGCGACCGTGGCCGACCTCCACCGCCGCACGGACTGGGAGCCCAACGCGAACGTCGGGATCGGACTGGACCGCGACCGGTTCTGGGATCTGATGATCGGCGCGATCGAGACGCTCGGCCGGGCCTCCTGAGCATCGCCGTAGCACTGACAGCCTGAAACAGGAGGAACGCCATGGAACCGAAAGGTGTCGTCGTCGTCGGGAGCATCTCCGCGGATGTCACCGCCTTCACCCGCCGCCTCCCGCGCCGGGGAGAGACCGTTCTCGGCGACGACGTCACCTTGGTCCTCGGCGGGAAGGGTGCGAACCAGGCGGTCGCCGCCGCCCGTGCGGGAGCGCCCACCTGGCTGGTCGGGTGCATCGGCACCGATCCGTTCGGCGAGATCGTCTCGTCGGCGCTGCGCTCCCACGGCGTGGCGCTGACGGAGGTCCGATCCGTCGGCGACCGCACGGGCGTCGCGCACATCAGGGTGGACGCGTCGGGCGAGAACGACATCGTGATGACTCCTCTCGCCAACGCGGACCTCAGCGCCGAGATGGTGGACGAGAGCATCAGGGCCGTGCGCGGCAAGGCGAGCGTGCTGCTCCTCCAGCTCGAGATCCCCGCGGAGGTCGCCTGTCACGCGGCGGAGGCGGGTGCGCGGGCCGGGCTGACCGTGGTGCTCGACCCCGCGCCCGCGCAGCCGCTGTCCGACCGGGTCTGGCCGCACGTCGCCGTCGTCACCCCCAACGAGAGCGAGGCCGCCGCGCTGACCGGGGTGGAGGTCGTCGACGTCGCGTCCGCCGAGCGGGCCGCGGCCTGGTTCCTCGATCGCGGCGTGCGGCACGCGCTCATCACGCTCGGATCGGCGGGCGCCCTGTCGGTCACCCCCGAGCGCACCCGGCACTTCCCGGCCTACCCCGTCACCCCCGTGGACACCACCGCCGCGGGCGACGCCTTCACCGGCTCCCTGGGCGCGGCCCTCGCGGCCGGCCTCGACACCGCCACGGCCATCCGCCGGGGGATGGCCGCCGGAGCCCTGGCGACCACCCTGCCCGGCGCCAGCCCCTCGCTGCCCGACCGCAAGGCGGTGGACGAACTGCTCGACGCCGTGGCTGAGGGAGCCGCCCGCTGAGGCGCCCCGGTCTCGAGAGCCGGCGGCGGCAGGCGTCCGCTGTCGGATCCGGGTGCACTACCGCAGGCCCGACCTCGAAGCCTGGCCACCTCAGCACATCCTCGTGATGGTCTATCCCGGCCGTGCGTGGAGCGCGCAGAAGCAGTCGTGCAAGAGCGCGCAAAGCCCGCGTGCAAGAGCAGGCAAAGCCGCCCTCGGACCGCACCCGGCGGGCGTTAGCGTCTCGCCGACCCGTCGCGCCGCTCCCGCGTGCGTCCGCGGCCGGTCGTGACCGTACGGGGGCCGGCCGGGCGCAGCCCGCCGCGACGAGGGGGCAGGCGTGGGACGAGCGCGTGGAACCGGTGCCGTGACCGTGGTGCTGATGATGCTCGGAGGGTTCGCCCTGGCCGGTTGTGGGGCGCGGCCGCCCGCACCGCGTGCCGAGCCGTCGGGGGCCGTGCCGTCGCGGGGCGCGAGCACCCCGCCGGCGTCCGCTTCGCCGTCGCCGGACGCTGCCGCGTCGCTCGAGGCGCGGAGCCGGGCTCAGGTCGACGTCTACGCGGCCGACCGGCCGGGGATGCTCAGCCCCGTCGTCAAGGGCTTCCGCTCCCTCGTGTACGTGCCCAACAGCGAGAGCGGCACGGTCGACGTCATCGACCCGGAGACCTACCGGATCGTGCGGCACTTCACGGTCGGGGCGCTGCCGCAGCACGTGGTGCCGTCCTGGGACCTCAAGACGCTGTGGGTGAACAACAACCGGGGCAACTCCCTGACCCCCATCGACCCCCGCACGGGCAGGCCCGGCCGCCCGGTGCCCGTGGAGGATCCCTACAACCTGTACTTCTCGCCGGACGGCAAGTACGCGCTGGTCATGGCGGAGCGCAACAACCAGCTCGACCTGCGCGACCCGCACAGCATGAAGCTGCTGCGCTCGCTGTCGCTGCCCTGCCGGGGCATCAACCACGGCGACTTCACCGCCGACGGCTCGGTGTTCCTCGCGAGCTGCGAGTTCAGCGGGGACCTGGTCGTGCTCGACTGGCGTACGCCGAGCGTGATCCGGCACATCCACCTGGGCCACATGAGCATGCCCCAGGACGTGAAGCTGTCGCCCGACGGCACCGTCTTCTACGTCGCCGACATGGAACGGCACGGGGTGTGGCTGGTGGACGCGGCGACGTACAAGGTCATGCGGTTCCTGCCGACCGGCCGGGGCGCGCACGGCCTTTACGTGAGTCGCGACTCGCGCCATCTGTACGTGTCCAACCGGGGCGAGGGATCGGTGTCGGTCGTGTCGTTCCGGAAGCGGAAGGTGGTGGACGTCTGGCGGATCCCCGGCGGCGGCTCGCCCGACATGGGCGGCGTGTCGGCCGACGGCACGAAGCTGTGGCTCAGTGGCCGCTACCACGGCGTCGTCTACGTCTTCGACACCCGGGACGGCAGGGTCGTGCGCACCATCCCCGTCGGCGCCGGGCCGCACGGGCTGTGCGTGTATCCGCAGCCGGGCCGCTACTCCCTCGGTCACACGGGCATCTTCCGCTGACCCGCTGATCTGCGTCGCGGGACGCTCCGACTCGCCCGGCTCGCCGGACTTCGGCGCGAACAGCAGCCTGAACGGCGAGGGCAGGAGCGGGGGAACGCTCGCCTACATCTGGAACCAGGCCAAGGACAAGGCGTGCCTGCGGAACGTCTCCGGCGCGCTGGTCGGCTCCTGCGCGTACAACTCCTCGAGGCAGGACTACAAGATCTGCTGACGCGGCCGGACCGGTGACCGGCCCCCGGCGGAGTACCGCCGGGGGCCGGTTCGTCCTCTCCGGTGCGGCGTGAAACATTCAGCGGCCACAGCGGGATTTCGACCGGGTTCGCCGCCCTCTCTGTCCTGGTTGTGGCGGAACGGCGTTCCCAAGGTCCCCTGGGGTGCGTCGTTTAACGCCTGACCGGATCCAGCCCCGCGATCGCCGCCCTGGATCGGTCCGTGAATGTCGCAATACCCTCCGGGCACTCGGCACTTCCTGCAACGGATGAGGTGTGAATTGACCGCACGCACGCGAGGACGTCGCCTGACGACGTCGATCGCCATGGCCATCGCGGCGATGGCCGTCGCGCTCCTGCCGCTCAGCCCCGCGCACGCGGCGTACGGCGCGGACCAGCCGGTTTACCTCCAGCTGGTGAGCAACGACGGCAACGCGACGCAGCTGGCCCTCCTGGACGGCACGGTGGCGTTCGACGACGGCAACACGAAGTACCGCTACTCGCTGCGGCTGTGCTGGCAGCACGCCTACCCCGCGCCCTACTTCCTGATCAACGTCAACGGCACGAGCTCGTCCTGGCCGACCCAGACCGGCACCACGTCCTATGCCGGGTGCCAGCAGGCGTTCCTGTACAGCGGCGAAGTGAACTTCGGCAGCACCGTCAGCAACGTCCGCTTCGACGTGACCGGAGGCTGGTTCGGCAGCAACGGCCAGTACCAGACGCGCACCAAGAGCACCGGCACCTACGACAACCCCTACAACTGAGCCGCCTCGGCGCGGCACGCGCTGACCTGGGGGACGACCCGGGGCCAGGTGAGGCGGGCTGAGGCCCGCGCCCGCGACGGCGGGGACGGTTGAACGGCGAGGTCTCCGGCAGGCGGTTCACGAAGGACCGCCGATGCCGGAGACCTCGTCGCCGTTCGGCGACGCGGCAGGCCGCGAGCTTCCGCCGGTCTCAGCCGCAAGTGCTCCGCCGGTGCGGTGACCAATACGGGCTGCGCGCTGTCGAACGTGCTGCCGCCGACCTCTTCCGTGCCGGCGGGCATGAGGTCGTCACGCCCGACCTGTACGCGGGTGAGGTCGCCACGACGATCGACGATGGGTTCGTCCTGGGCGGGCGCTGCCGTGCGGGTCTTCACCTATCCGGGTGTCGGGCACTTCTACACGGACGCGAGTCTGCGTGATCACGACGCGGAAGCGGCCGAGCTCACCTGGCGGCGGAGTTCGGACTTCCTGCGTCACCTGTGAGCCGCTGAGCCGGGCCCCGCCGGTTCGCGGATCGTCATGCGCGCCGGGGCGGAGAGCTTCGGCGTTCCCGCCCCGGCGCTTCCGAGGACTGCCTACCTGAGGTACGGCCCGTCGGCCCCGATCGTGCCCGGGACCGGGTTGCCGGGCAGGTCCAGCACGTAGGCGCGCATGTCGCCCTTGCCGTTCAGGTCGAACGACAGAGTTCCGCGCGGGCAGCCCCACCGCGGTGCCGGTCGCCGCGGTCGCGGAGCGTGCGCTCGGGCGGGGGCGATAGCCTCGCGGGGTGAGCCGTACCTCTCGTTCCCGCCGTGCGCCGCGCGCCGGCGAGCCCTGTCCCTGTGGCCTGCCGGCCGCCTACGGCGACTGCTGCGGCCGGTTCCACGCGGGGCAGTCCGCGCCCACGGCGGAGGCGCTGATGCGCTCGCGCTTCTCCGCGTTCGCGGCCGAGGACGAGGCGTACCTGCTGCGGACCTGGCATCCCTCCACCCGTCCGGCGCGGGTCGATTTCGACCGGGGCATGCGGTGGACCGGGCTGGAGATCGAGGCGGCCACCGGCGGGAGCCCGATCCACGCCGACGGCACCGTTACCTTCCGTGCCCGCTACGACTATCGGGGACAGCCCGGCGAGATGCGTGAGCAGAGCCGCTTCGTCCGCCACGAAGGCGCCTGGGTCTACCTCGACGCCGTCGGCGAATGAGCCCCGCGACGACCGGACCGAGACCCGGACTCGGCACATATGTTTGTCATTCCGGATTTATGCCGATAGTGGCATTTGAGGGCATGAACGTGTGATGTCCGTTCAGAAGGCATAGCGACAAAAAATGCGTCATCATCCATGCCGCGCTTGGCATGCGCGGGGCTGAGGCCATGGTGCGGGGTATGAGGCCATCGTTGCTTATGTCCGCGACGAAAGCCCATTGCCGCATGGCCTTGGTAGGTAGGTGCGTTTCACGATGTCTCGCCGCTGTACGTCCCGCTCCCGACCGTTTCGGGCTCTGACGGCCCGTCGCCTGACGCTGGCCACTCTCGTGGCCGCGATCGCGTGGAGCGCCGCGGCCCAGGAGGCGAGTGCCGGCGCGCAGTCCCTCGGTCGTGCTCCCATGAGGGTCACCGGCCACGGCGGAGGCGGGGGCCAGGTGGCGGCGGGTGGGACGGCCACGGCCCGGCAGCTCAAGTCGGGCAACGGCAAGTTCAACCAGAATCTCAACGGCGTGTTCGCCCCGACCTTCATGATCGGCCAGCAGCAGACCGGCATCACGAACGGCGGGCGCATCAGCACGCAGGGCGCCTTCTGCGGTCCCGGCCCGAGGAAGTGCAAGATCTGGCAGAACATGCCCATCAACGCCGGCGGCTGGTGATCGCGTTCGAATACGTACGGGCCGTGGATTCCGCGAATGCGGACCGCGCTGACTGATATGGCAATGATGCCGTAAGACGCCGCGCGCGCCGGGCGCGGGAAACCGGCGGGTCACTAGCCTGAAAAGGCCCGGGCGAAAAGGTGCCGTCCGGAGCATTGCGGCGGCGACTGGCGGGAGCGCGCGATGAAGTGTCAGCGGTACGGCGGGACGGCCGTGAGGAAGATCGGTCTCGGTCTGCTCGCCTGCGCGTCGGTCGTGGCGGCGCTGGCCGCCGCGGGCCCCGCCGCCGGGGCCACGCGCACCCATGGGCGGGAGACACCACGCCACCAGGAGTCCGGGCTCCGGCCCGCGCGGCCCGAGAGGGACGCCGCCCAGCCCGGGCTCACCGCCACGAGTCCCACGACCAACCGCGGTACGCAGCAGATCACCATCAACGTCGCGAACGGCGGGACCGGCATCCAGAACGCGATGTGCAGGGGTAACCGGGCGTGCGACATCGCACAGGCGCTCGGCACGCCCTACGCGGGCGCCTCGCCCGTCCCGGCCCCGGCTCCGCAGGCATCACCCAAAGCGAGAGCGGCCACCCGAGCGAGAGCGGCGACCGGTGCGGGAGCGGTGAGTCGTGGAGGGATGGGGACCCGTGCGGGAGCGGTGAGTCGTGCGGGAGCGGCACCCCGTGCGGGAGCGGCACCCCGTGCGGGGGCGGCGGCCCGGCATGCGGCGGTCTCCGCGGGCCGGCGGGGGACCGGCCTTCAGGCGGCACGGATCCTCGGGCGCGCGCTATCGGGGGATCAAGGCGAGCGGGCGCGCCGGTGAACGCGGGGCTCCGCCGCGTACGCCTCCGTTGGTAATCTCAAGGTGAGGAAGGGGCGGCGGCCCTGCCCTCCTGTCCACGGCCCGCCAACGAGGAACTCCTCCGAGTCGTCAGGATTTGCGCATCATGTCGAAAGCCGGTCGGTCCCAAGAGGAGATGCGCCGGCGCAACCTCGGCGATCTGCTGCGGCACGTGCACCTGGCCGGCGCGCTCTCCCGTTCCGAGCTGGCCGACCGGATGGGCCTGAACCGGAGCACCATCATGGCGCTGACCGCCGAGCTGTCCGCGGCGGGCCTGGTCAGCGAGGAGTTGCCCGGAGACACCGGCAGGGCGGGCCGGCCGTCGCTGGTGGTCCGCCCCGAGCGCGACCGTGCGCACGTGCTGGCCTTCGACGTCCGCGTCGACCGCCTGGTCGCGGCCCGGGTGGGACTGGGCGGTGAGATCCTCGACCGCCGGGAGGCGGTCAGGTCCCGCGCGGGCGCGGACCTGGAGGACGTCGTCGGCGTGCTCGCGGGCTTCGGCCGCGAGCTGCGGCGCGGCGCCCGGCCGGGCTCGGTGTGCGTCGGAGTCGGCGCGGCCTACTGCGGCATGATCCGGCCCGACGACGGCACGGTGCGGTACGGGCCCTATGTCGGGTGGGTGGACCAGGCGTTCGGCGTCGAGCTCGGCTCCCGCCTGGGGCTGCCGGTGCTCGTGGGCAACGAGGCCCACCTGGGCGCGCTGGCCGAGCGCGACCGCGGCGTGGGCCGCGGCTTCGACAACCTGATCTACCTGCACGGCGACGTCGGTGTGGGCGGCGGGATCATCGTCGGCGGCAAGCTGCTCGGCGGTGACGGCGGCTACGGGTGCGAGCTGGGGCACATGATGGTGAACCCGTACGACGGGCGGCCCTGCATGTGCGGCTCGCGCGGCTGTCTGGAGGCCGAGGTCGGCGAGCACGCCCTGATCGACGCCGCGGGCCGCTCGGGCGAGCTGAGCGGCCGCGAGGGCGTACGCGCGGTGGTGGAGGCCGCCGGACGCGGGGACGCGGCGGCCGAGGAGGCGCTGCACCGGATCGGCGACTGGCTGGGCATCGGGGTGGCGAACCTGATCAACCTCTTCAACCCCGGCATGGTGATCTTCGGAGGGATGCTGCGGGACGTGTACCCGGGCTCGGCGGCGCAGGTCGGCCACAGGGTGGAGGCGAACGCCATGGTCATCTCCCGGGAGCAGGTGCGGCTGCGGGTGTCGGCGCTCGGCGACGACGTCACGCTGGTCGGTGCCGCGGAGCTGGCCTTCTCCAGGCTCCTGGCCAGTCCCCTGGAGGTGCTCGCGGAGATGCGGCGCCGCACGGCACACCGGGCCGCGCCCCGGAAGCGCGCGCTGGCGCTCTGACGGCGCCGCGCCGCACGAGGTTGAGCGGCAGAGGGTTGAGCGGCAGAGGGTTGAGCGGCAGAGGGTTGAGCGGCAGAGGGTTGAGCGGCAGAGGGTTGAGCGGCACTGCTCAGCGGCACGCTTTCAGGTGCGCGCTTTCCCGTACACGGCTCAGCGGGCGGCGAACGTCTCGGCCTGGCGGCGGAAGCCGTCCGCCCTGACCCGGTGGGAGTCACCGTCGCAGGACAGGCCGGGACACGGCCGCTCCGCGAGCGCGTTGTGAAGGACCGCGAGGCGCTCCTGGGCGTCCGCCAGGCCCGTGCACAGCGACTGCGCCCTCTCGCGCATGGTCGCCACGTGCGTACGGGCCTGCTCGCGCAGCAGCCGCGAGTGCTCCAGCAGCGCCTCCCGGCCGCCCGGGTCCGACATGCGGCGTGCCGTATCGCCGGAGCGTACCGACCCCACCGGGCGCCGGCCCGGCTCTTCACGCCGGCCGGGCAGGAGCACGAGGCGCCGTTCCAGGGGCGCCACGGGCGCGGCGCGTACGACGGTCGGGCGTCCCGGCCGTCCCTCCGGCCACAGAAGCGCGAGCAGGCGGCCCAGGGGCCGGCTCGCCCAGACGATGAGACCTCCCGAGGCCGAGGCGGCGGCGGTGTGCACGCGCTCGAGCGCGCGCACCCCGGCGAGGTCGCAGAACTTCAGGCGGACCGCGTCGAGCACCAGGTGCACGCGGCCGTCCGCGAGCAGCGGCGCGACGGTCCCTTCGAGCTGCACGCAACTGAAAATGTCCATCTCTCCGCTGACGCTCACCACGGCGGAGTCCGATTCACGCTGTGTCACTCTCACCCACAGTTCCATGGGTGACCTCCTTACCCCGCCTGAGACGGGGAGACGGGCGGCGGGCGATCGAATTTCTTTTCCGAGCGCTCCGCATGACTCCCGCACTTCAAGGATATGGGGCGTTTGTGGGTGTGCTCATGCAGCGGGATGTCGTGGTCGTCGCCGCCTCCGCGGGAGGCATCGAGGCCCTGCGGACGCTGCTCGGCAACCTCCCGGCCGGCCTGCGGGCCTCCGTGCTCGTCGTCCTCCACATCTCGCCGCGGGCGGGCAGCGCCCTGCCGGGCATCCTCGACCGCGCGGGGCCGCTGAAGTCGGCGGCGGCGCAGGACGGCGAGCCGCTGCTGCACGGGCGCGTCTACGTGGCCCCTCCCGATCTCCATCTGCTGCTGGACGGAGAGAACGTCCGGCTGTCCCGGGGCCCCCGGCACAACGGGCACCGCCCGGCCGCCGATCCGCTGTTCATGAGCGCGGCGGCCTTCGCGGGGTCGCGGACCCTCGCCGTCGTCCTGAGCGGGACCCTCGACGACGGGGCACGGGGATGCGCGGAGGTGGAGCGCCGCGGCGGGCTGGTGGCCGTGCAGGACCCCGAGGAGGCCCCTTTCGACGGCATGCCGCGCGCGGCCGTCGCCGCGACGAGGCGGCCGATGGTGTCCTCCGTACGGGAGATCGCGCAGTGGATCGCGCGGGAATGCGAAGGAACCGCGTCTCCTCCACGGGAGACCGAGGTCGATCGTAAGCTCCGGCACGAGTTGGACGCGTTCTTCTCGGCAGGTGTGCCCGGCCCGCCCCCCGGCCGGTTCAGCGCCCTGAGCTGCCCCGACTGCAACGGACCGCTGTACGAGGTGGCATCGCCCCCCAACGGGCACTACCAGTGCATGGTGGGTCACGCCTGGTCGATGGAGAGCATGGTCGACGGGCAGTCGGAGGCTGTCGAGCGGGCCTTCTGGGTGGCGATCCTGCGGATCGAGGAGCGGCTGCGGCTCCTGACGCGGATGCTGGGCAACGCCGAGGAGCGCGGGCAGGCCCTGGTGGCACGCCGCCTGCGGCAGCAGACGGAGCGGGACCGGGACGCCCTCGAGACCCTGCGTCACCTGCAGAGCCGGATCGGCCGCGAGGCACCGGCCCCGGTCACCCACGGCGACGAGCGGCGATAGCGTGGACCCATGGTCACCAGCGAGGACCGCGAGTTCGACGACCTCCTGTTGATGCTCAAGGAGACCCGGGGGTTCGACTTCTCCGGCTACAAGCGCAGCACGCTGCAGCGCAGGGTCGCGCGGCGGCTGCAGACGCTCAAGCTCGAGACGATGGGAGAGTACCGCGACTACCTCGAGCTGGAGCCCGGTGAGTTCGCGATCCTCTTCGACAGCCTGCTCATCAACGTCACCGGGTTCTTCAGGGATCCGCAGGCCTGGCAGGTCCTGCGCGCGAGGGCGATCCCCACGATCTGCGCGGCCAAGGGCGGTGGCCGCGCGATCCGGGCCTGGAGCGCGGGGTGCGCCACCGGCGAGGAGGCCTACAGCCTCGCCATCGCCCTGGCGGAGGAGCTGGGGCTGGACGAGTTCCGGGAGCGGGTCAAGATCTACGGCACCGACCTGGACGAGAAGGCCCTGCACGGGGCCCGTACGGCGGTCTACGACGTGCGCAAGCTCGCCGACATGCCGCCCGAGCTGCGGGACAAGTACTTCGAGCCGGTGGATGCCGGGTTCGCGTTCCGCCGTGACCTGCGCCGCCAGCTCATCTTCGGCCGCAACGACCTCACCCGGGACGCCCCGATCTCCCGGGTGGACCTGCTGCTCGCACGCAACACGATGATGTACTTCAACGCCGAGACGCAGCTCAACATCGTCCGCAAGTTCCACTTCGCCCTCGCCGACCCCGGCTACCTGTTCCTGGGCAAGGCGGAGATGCTGCTCAACCACGGCGACAAGTTCGAGCCGGTGGACCTGCGCGTGCGCCTGTTCAGGAAGATCCCCCAGCCCGCGGGCGGGGCGCGGATCGGCTGGAACTCGCCGCCGCCCCACGCGGAGGAGAACACGCGGCTTCCGCGGCTGCAGGGCGCGGCACTCGCCTCCGGCCCGGTCGCCCAGATCACGCTCGACGCGTCGGGCAGGCTCGCCCTGCTCAACACCCGCGCCGAGGTCCTGTTCGGCCTGCAGCCTCGTGACGTGGGCAGCCCGTTCCAGGATCTCGAGGTGTCCTACCGGCCCGTCGAGCTGAGGTCGCTGATCGAGCAGGCCGAGCTGGACCTGCGTACGGTCGAGCTCCACGACGTCGCCTGGCAGCGCCCCGGCATGCAGGAGCCGAGCGTCTTCGACGTCGCCGTCGTCCCGCTCATGGACAGGACGGGCGAACTCGTCGGCGTCACGATCAACTTCCACGACGTCACCCGTTATCGGCGGCTCCGTGACGAGCTCGAACAGGCCAACAAGGAGCTCGAGCACGCGTACGAGGAGCTGCAGTCGCTGAACGAGGAGCTGGAGACCACGAACGAGGAGCTCCAGTCGACCAACGAGGAACTGGAGACCACCAACGAGGAGCTCCAGTCGACCAACGAGGAACTGGAGACGATGAACGAGGAGCTCCAGTCCAGCAACGACGAGCTCCAGCAGATCAACGAGACCCTCAACGCCCGGACATTGGAGCTCGACCGGGCCAACCAGTTCGTCGCCTCAGTGGTGCGCTCGCTCGGCGACGTGGTCGTCGTCGTCGACCGGGACCTGCGGGTGCTGCTGTGGAGCCCGGGGGCGGAGGAGCTGTGGGGGCTGCGCGCCGACGAGGCCCACGGCCGCGAGCTGCCCGCACTCGACATCGGCCTGCCCCTCGACCCGCTGCTGCCCGCGATGCGGCGCGTACTGGACGGCGACCCGGTCGCGGGCGGTCAGGCAGACCCGGCCAGCGTCGAGGCCGTCAACCGCCGGGGCCGGCCCGTCCGGCTCGCGGTCACACTGGCGCCGCTCCACGAGGACGACGCGTCCGTCGAGGGCCTGATCCTGGTCATGACCGGGAATTGACGCACGTCAGGGGCCGGGAACGAGGCCGACTCCGCCCAGGATGTCGCCACCCGGCATGCCGTTCCATTCGAACTCCACGGTCTCGGGCCGCCACCGGTCCAGCGGCACGACTCCGGGCTCCAGCACGTGGAGGCCGTCGAGGAAGCCGCGGACGTGGGCCGCGGTGCGAGGCACGATGCCGCCCGCGGTGGTCGCGGTGTAGACGTCCCTGCCCCGCCTGACCGCGTCCTCGTCAAGGTCGCCCTGAGTGATGTGGGAGACCACCAGGTGGCTGCCCGGGGCGAGCTTCTCGCGGAACGCGCCGACGACGCGCGCCGCCTCCGCGTCGTCGGTCACGAAGTGGAGGACGGCCAGCATGATCAAGGCGACCGGCCGGGTGAAGTCGAGGTGGGTGAGGACGCCGGGGTGATCGAGGATCGACTCCGGTTTCCGCAGGTCGCCGTCGATCACGATCGACCGGGGGTTGTCGGCGAGCAGGGCGCGTGCGTGGGCGAGCACGATCGGGTCGTTGTCGACGTAGACGACCCGGGACTCCGGTGCCTCGGCCTGCGCCACCTGGTGGACGTTCTCCTGCGTCGGCAGCCCGGTGCCGATGTCGAGGAACTGCCGGATGCCCGAGCGCGCCAGGTGCCGTACGGCCCGCACGAGGAAGGCGCGGTTGGTCCGGGCGACCTCGCGGGCGTTGGGCAGGATCGAGATGATCTTCTCGGCGGCCTCGCGGTCGGCCGCGAAGTTGTCCTTGCCGCCCAGGTAGTAGTCGTACATCCGGGCCACGCTCGGCGTGCCGGGGTCCACCACCCACGCGGGAGCCTGCTCCTCGTGCACGCTCCGCCCTCCACAGCTCGTGTCGGTCCGCTCCATGGGACGACGTCCATCCTAGGGACACGAGTGCCGTTTTTGACTGCCTGATCCGACAATCGGCAATGTCAGATGTCCTCGTACGCGCGCCCGTCACCGGCGCGCGTGGCACGCGGCTCCCGGCCGGGTAGGGGATCGATGCGGGGGGAGGTGACGGCATGGAGCCGCGCGGCGCCCTCGGGCTGCGTATGGTGCTGGCCACCTTCGGGCTGGCCGTCTGCGGCTTCATCGCGATCACGGCGTACGCGGCGGGGCGGGTCGTGCCGGCGCTCGTCGCGACCGTGCTCGCGATCGTGGCCGCGGCCGACTTCGTCGTGGTGGTCCGCCGGCGGGCCGGGCGGTGAGGAAGGATATCCGGGGCATTCAAAAATAGAACGCGTTCTCGTACGCTCCGGGTATGCGTTTCACCTATGCCGAGGCCATGACCGACCCGTCGTACTACCTGCCGCTCGCCCGGGCCGCGGAGGCGGCGGGGTACGCGAGCATGAGCGTGGCCGATTCCCTGGTCTACCCCCGGGAGTCGGACGCGAGGTATCCGTACACGGCGGACGGAGACCGGGAGTTCCTGGAGGACAAGAGCTTCATCGAGACGTTCGTCCTCATCGCGGCGATGGGGGCGATGACGTCGACGATCCGGTTCACGCCGTTCGTCCTCAAGCTCACGGTGCGTCCCCCGGTGCTGGTGGCCAAGCAGGCCGCTTCGGTCGCCTGGCTCACCGGCGGCCGGCTCGGCCTCGGCGTCGGGCTGAGCCCCTGGCCGGAGGACTACGCCGTGACGGGCGTGCCGTGGGCGCGGCGGGGCAGGCGCATGGACGAGGCCGTCGAGATCGTCCGCGGCCTGACGCGCGGCGGCTACTTCGAGTACCACGGCGAGTTCTACGACCTGCCGCCGGTGAAGATGTCCCCGGTGCCGGCCGAGCCGATCCCGATCCTGGTCGGCGGGCACAGCGAGGGGGCGCTACGCCGCGCCGCCAGGCTCGGGGACGGCTGGACGCACGGCGGGGGAGACCCGGCAGAACTGGACGCGCTGCTCGCCAGGCTCGCCGCGCTGCGCGCCGAGGAGGGCACCGCCGACCGGCCCTTCGAGATCCACGTGATCTCCCCCGACGCCTACAGCGTGGACGGCGTGAGGCGGCTGGCCGACAAGGGCGTCACCGACGTGATCGTCGGCTTCCGCAGGCCGTACGTGAAGGGGCCCGACACCGAGCCGCTGAGCCGGAAGATCGAGCACCTGGAGCGCTTCGCCGAGACGGTGATCGCCAAGGTCGATGGTTCGTGACCTCTCCGACAGCGAGGTCCGGTCACCCGGCTGCCGTCACCTTGAGCTGGTGCTTGGCCGCCGCATAGACAGTCGCCTGGTCCCCCTTCCACTCGGCCCCATAGGTGTACGTGCCGGCCTCCGCGGGTGTGTCCGTGAAGGCGAACGACCCGTCGGCGCCGGGGGACACCGTGGTGAGCACGATGGTCCTGGAGCCCATGCCGCTGGCGATCCTGCGATAGATCCGGACCACGGCATCGTCGTCGGCGGGAGGCCGGCCGAAGTCCAGCGTGCCGTGCATTTGAAGGGGAACGCCGACGGTTCCGTCCGTCGGTCCGGTCAAGGTGATGGACGTGGGGTGCTTGGCCAGTGTGACGGTCGCCGAGGCCGCGCTCCACCGGGTGTCCTCGGTGCCGTCCCAGAGCACGCGATAGCTGATCGTTCCGGCGACCGGGGGGATGTCGGTGAAGGTGAAGGCGCCGTCCGCGGAGGTCGTCGCCGCCGGGAGTGTCGCGATGGTGCCGTCGGGCAGCCGGCGGGTCACGGTGAGCGGCTTGGCGGCCAGCGCCGACCCGTCCGTCAGCGTGAGTCGGCCGGTCACGGTGAGCGGTTCGAGCGCGACCGCGTCGGCCGGGGCCATCATGGTCAGCGTGGATCCCGGAAGAGTGGCGCGGTCGAGTCGCCACAGTTTGAACCCGCAGGTGTACTGCGGCGCCGGGCAGCCGGACGAATCCCCCACCACGCCGTAGACGGTGTCACCCAGGAAGGCGAGAGTGCCCGGCATCACGCTTTGTGCCGGGCTTTGGTCGGTGTAGAGCTTCGCCGTCGTCGCGGTGTCGTACAGCTTGACCTTCTTGGAGAAGCGGCCGCTGGTGGCGACCTGCGTGCCGTCCGGACTGATGGCGACAACCGTGGGGCTGTCCCTGTCACCGCTCGGCTCGTCGGCGCCGTAGCTGCGGACCTTCGTCAGGGTGGTGGTGTCCCAGGCGTCGTACTGGGTCGGGAAGTCGAAGGCCGGGATGACCGTCGAGCCGTCGGGCGTGAGCGCCAGGTCGTAAAGGGCGCCGGTCATGTACGAGGAGAAGCGGTCGGGAATCTCGCCGCGCTTGACGGCGGCGGCTCCGCTCAGGTCGTAGACCTCGAGGTTGCCCGATGAGGTGCTCGTCTCGCCGACCACCAGCGTGTTCCCGGCGGCGGCGACCAGCGGGGCATCGCTCATCGGTGAGACCGGGAACCGGACCGGCTCCGGTGCCGCCGCCGACAGGTCGAGGCTGGCGACGCCGACATGGTAGGTCGTGTACGCGCAGCCGTAGCCGACCCACAGGCGGTCGCCGGTCAGGGACAGATGCGTCGGGCACCTGTCCTCGGCCAGGTCGAAGCGCCGGGTGACAGTGAGGCTGCCGGTGTCGATCTCGGCCACCTCGTTCGACCCGCGCAATGCCGCGTACAGCCGCGTGGCGTCCGGCGTGATGGCGAGGCCCGCCGCGCCGGACAGGCCGGTGACGGTGCCGATGAGAGTTCCCTCGGCATCGGTGACGGCGATCCGGTCGCCACCGGAGACGAAGATCTTGCCGCCGCCCGCGACCAGGTCGCCTGTCTGCGTGATGCCGATGTCCGTGAGAGAGTCGTCGGCCGAGGCCGCAGGTGCGGGAACCACGACGAGGGCGGCGGCGACTGCCGCGGCGCCGCCCAAGGCGAGAACCCGGCGTTTCAGTCGGGCGGTCGACGGCCCTTCACGATGTGCGTGCAGAATGGCCGCGCGTCGACCATGCGGATGTTTTCGAATTAGTCTGTTGATCATGACTGAGATGTAGCCACGTCTGTTCGGGAGCGGTCAAGTGAATTTGACATGCGTATTCTGCGGATCGTCATGTAGCGATCTCATTAGAACGCGTTCTTGCACGCCGTTCCGCGCTCGCGCATGCTGGGGTGTATGGATCTGATCGCGCTGGAGGAGATCCGCCAGACCAAGTACCGCTATCTGCGCTGCCTGGACCTCAAGCGCTGGGACGACTTCGCCGACACGCTCACCGGCGACGCCGTGGCGGCCTACGACAATCCGGTCGCCGGCGACCCGCTGCGGTTCGACGGGCGCGAGGCCATCGTCGGCTACATGCGCGCCAGCCTGGGACCGGAGGTGATCACGACGCATCTCGTGGGTCACCCCGAGATCGAGATCGACGGCGACGACGCGAGGGGCACCTGGTGCCTCGACGACACCGTGCTCATTCCACGCCACCGCCTGATGATCCGCGGATCCGCCTACTACGAGGACACCTACCGGCGCTGCTCCGACGGGCGCTGGCGGATCAGCGGCACCGGCTACCGCCGGACGTACGAGTACACGGTGTCCCTCGACGACCTGCCCAGTCTGCGGTTCACCGCGAACCGCTGGGCCGCGTCCTGACCTTCCCGGAGGCGGGGCGCGCCGCCGTTCCGCCGGGGACCGCGCCGCCGAGTTCCGCGGTGACGGCGTCGGCCGCGGCCACCAGCGCGGCGCCGCGCCGGGCGATCTCGGCACCGGTGACGGCGGTGCCGACATGCAGGGTGAGAACGAGTTCCTGCTCGCCGCCGGGGCCATAGGCGGGCGCGGCGACGAGGTTGACGGGATGCTTCTTGCGCGGGTTGAGGCCCGCGCCGAGGTAGACGCGCTCGCCCAGGCTCGACACCATCTCGCCGACCAGGGCGCGCACCTCCCGCGGCAGCTCGTACGCCGCCACCCCCGCCATCAGGGAGTGCAGGCGCATGCCGGCGGGGGTGAGGCTCTCCACGAGATAGCCCGCCGCCCGGCACTGCTCGACGACCGCGCGCAGGTGCTCGCGGTCCATGCGCACCGGCAGCGTCGGCTCCCTGGCCAGCCAGCGCTCCAGTTCCCGGTCGGGTCCCCACAGCACGTACATCAGCCCGACGGGCGGCGCGAACGGGTAACGCTCGCCCACCCTGACCGGCGGATCGCCGGGAGGGACGACCGCGTCGAGCACCATGATCTCGTCGCCGACGACGGCCGAGGCGGTGCAGGTGGCGTGATATCGCTCGGCCAGCGGCTCCAGGTGCCGCCGGGCCACGTCGCCGGCCAGGAAACCGCGCCGCGCCGCCCGCCCCGCCGCGATCAGCGCGGGACCGAGGCCGTACGTCAGGGTGGCGGGGTCGCGCACGAGATAGCCGGCGGCGACCAGTTCGGTGAGGATGCCCAGGCACGTGGGCTTGCTGATGCCCAGCTCGCGGGCGAGCGCGGACAGGCCGAGCCCGCGGCCGCCCGCCGCGACCAGATGGTCGAGCACGGCGACCACCCGCCGGGCGGGGGGAGAGCGCCGGGCCACGGCCATTGACCACTCCTAGAACGCGTTCTACTCTCGCGGTGGGAAAAGACTACCGCTTCGGTCCATATTTGTACCGCGTATCCGAGGGAGTCCGATGGCCACGGAACCGTTCGCCCGGGCGATCGCCGAGGCCGAGGAGATCATCCGCTCCGCGCCGCACGTGCGCACCGAGCAGGACCTGGCCGAGGGCCTCGACTACCTGGCGGGCGGCATCAAGGCGGCGTTGCACATGACGTGGGCCTACGACCGCGACTTCCCCTTCTTCGCCGCATCCACCGGCCCCTACGCCAAGCTCGGCCTGGACAACCCCGACACGCTCTACTTCCACGCCTACATCCGGGACGACGCCGAATACGTGGTCACCGGCCGTCGCGGCACCACGGCCGACCTGAGCTTCCAGGTGCTCAACGGCGACTACTCGCCCGCGCGGTCGCCCGACAGCCTCACCGCCTTCGACGACCGCGACATCGAGATCGCCCCCGACGGGTCGTACGAGCTGCGCTTCGGCCCGCCCGGCACAGGGGCCCGCTTCACGCTGGGGCCCGGCGCGGCGATGCTGATCGTGCGCGAGGTCTTCTCCGACTGGGACGCCGAGCGGCCCGGCGAGATCCGCGTCCACCGCGCCGACACGCTCGGGTCGGCGCCCCCGCCCCCGGACGCGGACACGATGGCCAGGCGCTACGAGGTGGCCGCGAGGATGCTGCTGGGGCGGCTGCGGACGTTCCTCGCGTTCCCGGAGCGGCACTACCTCACGCTGCCGGTCAACACGATGACCGAGCCGCGGCCGACGCCGGGCGGCCTCGCGACGCAGTATTCCTCCGTCGGCCACTACGACCTCGACGACGACCAGGTCGTGGTCGTCACCGTGCCCGCCGCGGGCCGCGACGTCGCGCCCTACCAGGGGTTCCAGCTCGGCAGCATGTGGTACGTCTCGCTCGACTACATCAACCACCAGACCAGCCTCACGGCCGACCAGGCCCGTCACGACCCCGACGGGAAGATCCGCTACGTGGTCGGCGAGCGCGACCCCGGGCTGGCCAACTGGCTCGAACGCACCGGGCACCGCCGCGGCTACCTGCAGATCCGCTGGCAGCGGCTCACCCGCCCACTCGGACCCGGGGACGGCCCCGAAGTGGAGGTGATGCGGTTCGAGGACCTGCCGTCCCGGCTGCCCTACCACGATCGGCAGCGGGTGAGCCCGGGGGAGTGGGCGGCCCGGATCGCCGCCCGGCAGACCGCCGTCGCCAGAAGGATGCCGGGCTGATGCCGCTGAAGGACCGGGTCGTCGTGATCTCGGGGGTCGGGCCGGGGCTGGGGCGCGGCCTGGCGCTGCGGTGCGCGGCGGCCGGGGCCGACGTGGTGCTGGCAGCCCGGGGCGAGGAGCGGCTGGCCGCGGTGGCGGAGGAGGTCGCGCGGCTCGGCCGCCGAGCGGTGCGGGTGCCGGCCGACGTCACGGACGAGGCGTCGCGGCGGCGGCTGGTCGCGACCGCGCTGGAGACCTGCGGCCGCGTCGACGGACTGGTCAACAACGCCTTCGCGATGCCGCCGATGACGGACCTCGTCGACGTGGACCTCGACGCGGTGCGCGCCGCCTTCGAGACCAACGTGCTCGCCGCGTTGCGGCTCACCCAGCTCTTCGCACCGGCGCTCGCCGAGCACGCGGGCTCGGTCGTGATGATCAACTCGGCGGTGCTGCGGCACTCGCGGCGCACCTTCGGGGTGTACAAGATGGCCAAGGCCAGCCTGCTCGCCCTCGCCCAGAGCCTGGCGACCGAGCTCGGGCCGCGCGGCGTGCGGGTCAACAGCGTCGCACCCGGCTACATCTGGGCGGACAACCTGAAGCGCTACTTCGAGGCACTGGCCCGGCGGCGCGGCGTCCCCGTGCGGCAGGTGTACGACGAAACGGCCGCCACGCTCGACCTGCGCAGGCTGCCCGAGCCCGACGAGATCGCCGACGCCGCGGTGTTCCTGCTGTCCCCGCTCGCGCGGGCGATCACCGGCCAGTGCCTCGACGTCAACTGCGGCGAATGGCACCACTGAGCAGTTTCGATCAGCACGGAGCAGTTCGATCAGCACCGAGCAGTTCGATCAGCCCGCGGAGGAGACCGATGAGCACGGGACGCGACGGCGTCGGCACGATCGAGGACCTGCACGCCTGGGCGAGCGGCGCCACCGGCCTGACCGACTTCGGGGACGACCCCTACCGCGACGGCCTCGGCGTGCTGCTCGAGTCGTACGCCCGGGACGCGGCGCTCACCCCGCAGGGCGCCCGGGCGGCCCGCGCGATGCTGCGCGGCGCGCTGACCGCCCGGCTGCGGTGCGAGGAGGCGTGGCGGCGGCACCCGGAGCACGCGGCCCTGCCCGTCGAGCGGCCGATCTTCGTCACCGGCCTGCCGCGCACCGGCACCACCGCCCTGCACCGGCTGCTGACCGCCGACCCCGCCAACCAGGGGCTGGAGCTGTGGCTGACCGGCTCCCCCCGGCCGAGGCCGCCGCGCGAGACCTGGGCGGGCGACCCGGAGTATCGGGCCGCCCAGGCCGCGTACGAGCGGCACCACGTGCGCCATCCGGAGTTCATGGGCGTGCACTACATGTCGGCGGACATGGTCGAGGAGTGCTGGCGGCTGCTCCAGCAGTCGATGCGGTCGGTCTCCTTCGAGTGCCTGGCCCACCTGCCCGCGTACTCGGCCTGGCTGGCGGCGCGGGACTGGACGCCCGCCTACCGGCGGCACCGGCGGATCCTCCAACTCGTCGGGCTGGGCGACCCCGGCCTGCGGTGGGTGCTGAAGAACCCCAGCCACCTGTTCGCCCTGGACGCGATCATGGAGGTCTACCCCGGAGCGCTGGTCGTCCAGACCCACCGCGACCCGGTCACCGCCATGGCGTCGATGTGCAGCCTCGCCGCGCAGGCGACCGCCGGATGGTCGGAGGCGTTCACCGGCGCGGTGATCGGGCGGGACCAGCTCGACCTGTGGAGCCGGGGCCTCGACCGCTTCCGCGCCGCCCGCGCCCGGCACGACCCGGCCCGCTTCTTCGACGTGCGCTACGAGGAGTTCGTCCGCGACCCGCTCGGCACGGTCGAGGCCGTCTACGCCCACTTCGGGCTGCCGCTCGGCGACGTCGCCCGTACGGCCATGGCGCGCCTGCACGAGGAGAGCCGCTCGGGGGAGGCCCGGCCGTCCCACCGGTACGAGTTGTCCGGCTTCGGGCTGACCGCCGAGGAGGTCGAGGCGCGCTTCGCCGGCTGCCCCGCCCGCTGACGTCAGCTCGGGCGGGGCGAGACAGGGGTGGAGAGAACGGCGAGGGCGCGGCCGGTGGCCGCGTCCCAGAGCCGGGCCGTGCCGTCGTAGCCGCCGCTCGCCACGACCTTGCCGTCCCCGCTGAAGGCGAGCGCGGCGACCTCCCCGGAGTGGCCCCTCAGGGTGCGGATCTTCCGGCCGTTCGCGGCGTCCGAGAGCACGATGGTGTGGTCGTACCCGCCGCTGGCCAGGATTGTGCCGTCCGGGCTGTAACACAGGGCGGTCACGTGTCCCAACGTGTGACCGCTCACGGTCGTCACGACATGACGGGTGGAGGTGTCCCAGATCAGGACCGTGGTGGTGGCCAGGCTGTTCGTCGCGATCGTCCGGCCGTGCCGGGGGCGGAAGGCGGCCACGGTGACGCCCGAGAGCGGGCCGCCGTCGCCGAACCGCCCGGTCAGGGCCCCGGTGGTGCGGGAGGTCTTCACGTCCCAGAGTTCGACGGTCCGGTCGAGGCCGGCGCTGGCCAGAGTCGTGCCGTCCGTGTCGAACGCCACCGCTTCGACGAAGCCGTTGTGGGAGTTCAGGACCTGACGGCTGTCGCCGGTCTCGGGGTTCCAGAGCCTGACCGTCGTGTCCACGCCACCGCTGGCCAGGATCGTGCCGTCCGGGCTGAACGCCAGCGCGGGGATGGCGCCGACCCCGGCCACGCTGGGGCTGGGGCCGGTGCCGAGAGTTTCCCGCCCCTGTGAGTGGCCGACCAAGGTGTTCTCGAGACGGCCGGTGGCGACGTCCCAGAGCCGGATCTTGTTGTCGCCGTGTCCCGTGGCCAGCGTCTTCCGGTCAGGGCTCAGCGCCATGGAGAAGATCCCGCTGTCGTGCTCCTCCACGATGGAGCCGGGGATCATCCGCATCAGGCGGCCGGATGCGGGATCCCACACCCGGGCCTGCGGTTCGAGGTAACTGGCGGTGATCAGGAGATCGTCCAGGAAGAGCACAGAGGTGACCGCATCGTTGCCATGGGTGGAGGAGGAGGCGCCGCCCTGCGAAGCGAGCGAGGCCGCCCACTTCGTGACGGCCGCCGAGGCCACCGCGAACCCGGCGAGAAGCAGCATGCGCCGCGTCAGCATGCCCCGTCCGGCGCGGAGCGGGTAGGAGTCCCGCTGACGGAAGTACGAGGCGATCCTCATCAGTTCGACGTAGACGACCAGCTCCGGCAGGCCCAGCAGGGCGCCCCGGGTGAGGAGCTCGGCCAGCCATATCACGGGCAGGATCCCCACCGTCGCCGCCGCCCACGCGGGCCACAGGGAGATCCGCCAGGCCGCCACGGCGAAGAGCGTCACGCCGAGCAGGACGACGAACAGGAACAGGATTATCCAGATGTCTCCGAACAGTCCGGTGCGCGCCGCGACGGGCGGCCCGGCGACCGTCGCGACGAGCAGCCCGGAGATGCCGAGCTGGAACGGCAACCGCCGACCCGGGCTCAGGCCGGCGCGGACCAGACCGGTGCGTGCCGGGACGAATCCCCAGAAGGCGGCCACCAGAGCCGCCGGCGAGAGCAGCCAGCTTCCCGCCGCGATGCTGACGGACGTGTCGTACGTGGGGGAGAAGTCTCTGTTCCCGTAGGTGATCGCGCCGACCAGCGCGGCCACGCCGAACAGCGTGTTCAGGACGGCCGCCGCCGCGGATCCGGCCAAGGCGAGCGTCGGCCGGCCTGCCGTCACCCGTCCGGACACCGGCTCTCCGGAGGGTGGGGACGCCTCCGGGGAGGACCTCTCGGCCACCGGGAAAACCGCCTGACGACCAGGCGCGGCGGCGTGCTCTTCGGCGACAGGGACACGAGGGGGCACAGGCGGCGGCCCGGAGGCCTCCGGCGGGGTGAGCGCGTCCGCCCGCGACGAGGCCGGTGCCGTCGCGGTCGCCGCCGTCGTCGCAGCGGAGCCGCCGGTCTCCGTTTCGGGCGACTCGGACGGTGCCGCCGGTGCGGCGGGCGCGGCCGGTTCGGGTCGCTCCGGGGGTTCGGTGGGCTCGGGTGGTTCCGGTGATGCGGGCGGGTCGGCGCCGAGGGCGCGCAGCCTGGCGGCGGCGGCCGCCGAGACCATGCGGCTGTCGTCGTCGGCCAGCCGCAGGAGCGCCTCGTGCACCCGGGCCCTGACCAGGCTATTGCCGACCCGGTAGAGGTGGTCCAGCGTGTCCACGGCGTTCAGCCGGTCCCCGGCCATGGGGCTCGTGAGGGCGTGGCCGACGTGCGGAGGCAGCGACCAGTTCACGTTCCGGGCGATGACGGTGCGGCCTTCGACGTTGTCCTGGCGCTTGGGCCGCTGCTGCGGCATCTCGGCCACGACGCGGTCATAGACGTAGCCGTACAGTTCGTCGAGCGTGATGTCGCCGTCGCCGTCCAGGTCGGCCCGGCCGGTGCGCAGCCCCTCCACCAGGTGCCGGGTGAACACCGATCGCGGAGCCTCTCCATGCACCCGGTCGCCCTCGAAGGCGTACTGGGTGGCGTCGGTGGCGGTGAGGACGGTGCGGCCGCGCCCCCGGAACTGGTCCAGCGCGTGCACGTCGTCACCGGCCTTGGCGAGCCGTCCGGCCGGGTAGGCCCCGCTGTAACAGCAGTCGAGGATGAGGACCTTCCGGCGTGACGCGCATCCCTCCATCGCGTAGTCGATCTGCTCGCCGGATATGGCGGTGAAGATCAGACTGTCCCGCCGGGTGTCGCGCATGGCCAGGTAGAGCCGGCCGTCGTCGTCCTTGAGGCCATGACCGGTGAAGTACAGCAGCGTCAGGTCGTCGCCGCGCCGGTCGCGGTACAGGTCGGCGATGGCCTCCCCGACCCGGTGATTCGGCTCGTTCACCAGCGTGGTGACCTCGAAGCCGCCGATCTCCGGATCCCGGAGCACGGCGGCGAGTGTCTCGGCGTCGTGGGCCGGAGCCGTCAGGCGACGCAGATCCGCGTCGTCGTACAGGTAGGTGGCGATCAACAGCGCCAACCGGCGGCCCATGCGCTATCCGCCCGAATGCCGCCGGATGAAGGCGCCGATCAGCTCGCGCCGCTCGGCGGCCGTGGCCCGCTCGAGTTCGAGGGAGTCGCCGTCGACGGTGACCACGATCCGGTGCCGTGCCGACTGCCGGTCGAGCCAGTCCTGCAGCATGCCGACCAGCGAGGTGAACACGCCGCCGGAGGCGCTGAAGGCCACCAGGAGCGCGCCCACAGTGACCGGGTCGGGGCTTTTCGCCCCCTCGGGCGCCGGGCCGCCGGGCGCCGTCCGGATCGACTCGACGCCGACCTCGCTCAGCTCCCGGCGAAGCCTCCGGGTGAGCCGGTCGTGCAGGTCGGCGTCCATGTCGGCGTGCACGTCCGCGTCCGGCAACAGCTCCACGCGCATGCCGATCAGGCCGCCGGCCTCCGGACTTCCGTTCATCCCCGCTCCCTCGCCCGCGCCGCGCGGGCGGAGCCCGTGTGTCGCCCTGCTATCGTCGCCCGCCCCTGCTGCCGTTACAACACGCGCCGTTACACCATGCCCTTGCTGGAGCACGCGGCGGCCACCGGTTCTGAGGCGAGGGGTCAGCCCGCGGCGAGCGCTCCCATGATGCGGTCCTCGCTGATCTCGGGCCCGGCCAGCTCGCCGACGACCGCGCCGTCACGCAGGACCACGACGCTGTCGCAGTTCTCCACCAGTTCCGACACGTCGGAGGAGATCAGCAGGATCGCCAGCCCGTCCACCGCCAGGTCGTCGAGGAGCGACCGCATGGCCAGCTTGGTCGCGATGTCGACACCCCGGCTGGGCTCGTCGAGCAGCAGCACCTTCGGGTGCATCGCCAGCCAGCGGGCCAGCAGCACCTTCTGCTGATTGCCGCCGGACAGCTCCCCGGCCGCCTGCCGGGGCGAGACGGCCTGGATGCCCAGCCGCCGCATGAACGTGGCGACGATCCGGTCCAGGTGCGCGTCGGAGACGATCCCCGCGCGGGACAGGCGGGGGAGCGCGGCCAGCGCGATGTTGTCGCGGACCGACAGGGTCGGCACGATGCCCTCCACCCGGCGGTTCTCCGGCACGAGCCCGACACCGGCGCGGATCGCGTTCCTGATCGACCACTTGCCCGCGGGCGCGCCCGCGATCGTCACCTCACCGGCGTCCACGCGCAGCGCGCCCGCGATCGCCTTCGCGGTCTCGCTGCGCCCCGCGCCCCGCAGGCCGCCGAGGCCGACCACCTCCCCCGTACGCAGGGCGAGGGAGACGTCGCGGAGCACGTGGCGGCGGGTCAACCCCCGGGCTTCGAGCAGGGGCTCGTCGGCGGGCGCGCCTGCGGACTCGCCGGTGACGGCGGCGTCCGCCCCCTCGGCGTGGAAGGGCCTGCCGAGCAGGAGCGAGACCAGCCTGCGGCGGTCGAGGCCGGCGAGCGGCCCTGTGTGCACCACCCGCCCATCACGCAGCACGGTCACCCGGTCGCAGATCTCGTAGAGCTCGTCGAGCCGGTGGGTGACGTACAACACCGCCCGGCCCTCGTCGCGGAGCCGGGAGATCGTGCCGAACAGGACGTCCAGCTCGTCGCGCTCCAGCGCGGAGGCGGGCTCGTCCATGACGACCAGCCGCGCGTCCGCGGACGCGGCCCGGGCCAGGGCGACGAGCTGACGCGCGCCGTCGCCGAGCGAGCCGAGCGGCCGGCGCGGGTCGGCGCGCAGGCCGTAGAAGGACAGCAGCTCGGCGGCCCGTGCGTGCATGGCCGCGAAGTCGATCAGGCCGAGGCGTCCGCGCGGCTCCCGGCCGAGGAACAGGTTGGCGGCGATGCTCATCGTGGGGACGAGCCCGGCGTCCTGGTGGATCGTGGCGATCCCGAGCCGGGCCGCCTCGGTGGGGGAGGAGAGGGCGATCTCCTCCCCGAGGTAGCGCAACCGGCCGGCGTCCGGCCTGCACACCCCCGAGAGCACCTTGACCAGTGTCGATTTGCCCGCGCCGTTTCCGCCGACGAGCGCGTGGACCTCCCCGGCCCGCAGGGCCAGGGTGACGTGGTCGAGCGCGGGCGCGCCTTGAAAGCTCTTGCAAATACCTGCGGCCTGCAGCACGGTTGCCTCCGCCTCGAATGGTGAGCCCGGCAGGAAACAAACCCGTAACGAGGCCGTCACATTCGATCAAATGTGGGCAACGTGCAGGCGTACGCCCTTGCCGCCCAGCTCGTCGAGCACGTCGCGCGGGGCGGCGTCGTCGGTGACCAGGTGGTCGATCTGCTCGGCGGACACGGTCTGCACCATCGCGTCGATGCCGATCTTGGTGTGGTCGGCCAGCACGACGACCTCCTCCGCGGCGGCGGCCAGGGCCTGGTCGACGCAGGCGACCTGCATGTTCGGGGTCGACAGCCCGCGGTCGGCGGTGAGCCCGTTGCCGGAGATGAAGGCCCGGCGCACGCGCAGCCCGGCGAGGGACCGCTCGGCCGCGCTGCCGACGAGGGCGAGGATCGGCCCGCGCAGCGTGCCGCCCGTCAGCATCACCTCGATGCGCGGGGAGTTGGCGAGGGCCTGGGCGACCAGCAGCGAGTTGGTGACCACGGCGAGCTCGGCGTGCCTGCTCAGCCTGCGGGCGAACTCCTGGGTGGTGGTCCCTGGGCCGATGACGATTGCGTCCCCGTCCTCGACCAGCGACGCGGCCAGGTCCGCGATGGCGGACTTCTCCGCCGAGGAGAGCGTCACCTTCTGGACGTAGCTGGCCTCCCTGTTCAGGTCGCCCGGGAGGGTGGCGCCGCCGTGGTGCCGGTTGAGCAGGCCCTCCGACTCGAGCGCGCGCAGGTCGCGGCGTACGGTGACCTCCGACGACTGCACCGCCTGGGCGAGCTCGCGCAGCGAGACGGCGCCGTTGGCCCGCACCAACTCCAGAATGCGCTGGCGGCGCTCGGCCGCGAACACGGGCCGGCGCCCGTCGCTGTCCGTGTCGACCACGCCCCCACCCTCCGCTGTGACCGGATCCGATCATAGTCGACCAGCCAAAGCGCCGCACCGCTGACCGGAAATGAACGAATTTGATCCGATCTCTTGACCGGATAGCGTCCGCGGTGCTTATTTGAGGGCGATAACCGACTCGATCCTGTCCGAAACTGATCGGTCCCGTTCGGAAGGTGCGTTCCCCGCGTGCCCCACGTCCGCGGGTCCGATCTCGACCCTCCCCCCACGTCATGGCAGGTGGTCGCCGGCACGCCGTGCGGAGCGCACCGCCGCGCCGGCCGCACGCGGCCACGCCGTACGGCGCGTCCGCCCGCCCCCTGCCCGCAGGAAAGGATCCCTGTGAGAAAGCCCATCCTCTTACTGCTGGCCGTCGTTCTCGGCGCCGTCTGGCAGGTCGCGGGGCAGGGCCCCGCGACCGCCGCCGGCGCCGAGCGGCACGGCCTGCGCGGCGACTACTACCTGTCCTCGGCAGCAGGGAAGTTCGACTTCGCCCAGCTCAAGGCCACGGTGATCGACCCGGATCTCGAGCTGCCCGACCTCAACCCGGTCTTCACCTCGCTGACCGGGCGGGAGGACGACGTCACCGTGCGGTGGACGGGCCGCATCCAGCCCGCGTACTCCGAGGCGTACACCTTCTCGGTCATCGGTGACAACGGCTTCCGGCTCTGGGTGGACGACACGCTCGTCGTCGACCACTGGGTGGACGACTGGGACAAGGAGCAGACCGGCACCCCGATCACGCTGCAGGCCGGCCAGAAGTACGACATCAAGGTCGAGTATTTCGAGCACTTCGGCGGCGCCAACCTCCACCTGCGCTGGCAGAGCGCCAGCCAGCCCAAGCAGGCCGTGCCGGCGGACGCGTTCTACCTGCCCGAGGGCTTCGACCCGCCGGGGCCGGCCGGCGCCGCCGTCGACGCGGCGGGCGACACCGCCACTCTCGACTTCGGCGACACCGCGCTCGCGGCGCTGCCCGCGGGCGCCGCCGAGCACTTCGGCCTGACGGTGGCCGGCACGAAGTGGCAGGTCGCGTCGGCCGCCCTCGACGGGACCACGAAGGTCACGCTGAAGCTCGCCTTCCCCATCCCGCGCCTGGCCGCCGACATCCGGGCCTCCTATGACGGCAAGGGCGGCCTCGCCAAGGCGGACGGCACCGCGATCGAGGCGTTCACCTGGGTGCCGGTGTCCAACGGGTCCACCTATGTGCTGAAGACCCGCTGGTCCGACAAGGTGGACGCGAACAACCCGCTGCCCGACTACCCGCGCCCCCAGCTCGTCCGCGACCGCTGGCAGAACCTCAACGGCACCTGGCAGTTCGCCGCCGCCAAGGAGGGTGAGGCGCCGCCCTTCGGCCGCGACCTCGGCGAGCGGATCGTCGTGCCCTACCCGGTGGAGTCGAGCCTGTCCCGCATCGGCCGCCACGAGGACCGCATGTGGTATCGCCGCACCTTCGAGGTGCCGGCCTCCTGGAAGAAGGACCGCGTCCTGCTCCACCTCGACGCCGTGGACTACGAGTCGGTCGTCTACGTCAACGGCAAGCAGGTCGGCACCCACAAGGGCGGCTACGACAGGATCACCGTGGACGTGACCGGCGCGCTCACCCGCAAGGGCCCGCAGGAGCTGGTCGTCGGCGTGACCGACCCGACCGACAACGGCCGCCAGCCCATCGGCAAGCAGCGGCTCAACCCGGGCAGCATCTGGTACACCCCCGCTTCCGGCATCTGGCAGACGGTCTGGATGGAGCCCGTCGACAACACCCACATCGAGGCCGTGGACACGATCCCCGAGGTGCTCGGGCAGTCCCTGCGGGTGAAGGTCAGGGCGAGCGGCGACGCCACCGCCGTCGTCACCGCCCGCGCCGGCAAGCGCGTCATCGGCAAGGTCTCCGGCCCGACCGGCAAGGAACTGGCCGTGCCGATCCCGGACCCCCACCTCTGGTCGCCCGACGACCCGTACCTGTACGACCTCACGGTCGAGCTCAAGGGCGGCGACAAGGTGGAGAGCTACTTCGGCATGCGCTCCATCTCGGTCGGCAGGGTGAACGGCACGACCCGGGTCCTGCTCAACGGCACGCCGGTCTTCCAGTTCGGCCCGCTCGACCAGGGCTACTGGCCGGACGGCATCTACACCGCGCCGACCGACGAGGCGCTGCGGTATGACCTGGAGCAGACCAAGGCGCTCGGCTTCAACATGGTGCGCAAGCACATGAAGGTGGAGCCGGACCGCTGGTACGCCTACGCCGACAAGCTCGGCCTGCTCGTCTGGCAGGACATGCCGTCGATGTTCGGCGCGGCGAGCGCGGCCGACAAGACGCAGTTCGAGAGCGAGCTGAAGGAGATCGTCGACGAGCACCGCAGCAGCCCGTCGATCGTGATGTGGGTGCCGTTCAACGAGAGCTGGGGCCAGTACGACATCTCCAGGATCGCCGACTACGTGAAGAGCCTGGACCCCTCTCGGCTCGTGGACAACATGAGCGGCATCAACTGCTGCGGCGCCCAGGACGGCGGCAACGGCGACGTGATGGACTACCACATCTACCCCGGACCCGGCAGCCCCGGTAAGCCCGGCTTCTTCCGGGCGTCGGTGCTCGGCGAGTACGGCGGGCTCGCCCTGCCGGTGATCGGGCACACCTGGACCGGCGGCGGCTGGGGCTACGCGGTCGAGGCCGACGGCGAGTCGCTGACCAAGCGCTTCCTGGAGATGGACGACGCCCTGCGCACGCTGCACGCCTGCAACGGCCTGAGCGCGGCCGTCTACACCCAGACGACCGACGTGGAGACCGAGATCAACGGCCTGATGACCTACGACAGGGCCGTGACCAAGCCGGACGTCAAGCGCTTGCACGACGCCAACACCGCGCTCACCGGAGAGATCCTCCCAGCCTGCGCCTGACCCGCTCGGCACAGCGGCGGCCCGGACGGCACATCCGGGCCGCCACCCCCCACCCCCCACCCCCACGGCGTGTCGTCCTCCTGACCGCCGGACGCGCCGTGGCACCCCCCGATCAGAAGAAGGATCACCATGAAGTCATATCCCCGCACGGCCGTCGTCGCCCTCGCCGTGCTGCTCGGCGCGGCCGGCTGCGCCAAGTCGGAGGAGACCCCGGCCGCCGCGGGCCCGAGCGCCGCGGCGTCCGCGCAGCAGCAGGTGGTGCAGACCCCGGCGGACTCGGCCGGCCCGACCTGCACGCTCGACCAGTTCGGCGGCACGAAGTTCGACCTGAAGACCGCCACGGTCGGCTTCTCCCAGTCGGAGAAGGAGGCCAACCCGTTCCGCATCGCGGAGACCAAGTCCATCAAGGACGAGGCGGCCAAGCTCGGCATCGCCGACCTCAAGGTCACCAACGCCCAGTCGCAGTTCTCCAAGCAGATCACCGACGTGCAGCAGCTCATCGCCCAGGGCGTGAAGCTGCTCGTCATCGCGCCGCTGAACTCCGACGGCTGGGAGCCGGTGCTCCAGCAGGCCGCCGCCAAGAAGATCCCCATCATCACGGTCGACCGCAAGATCAACGCCAATCCGTGCAGCGACTACCTGACGTTCATCGGCTCGGACTTCTACGAGCAGGGCAAGCGGGCCGCCGACCAGATGATCAACGCGCTGAGCGGCAAGGGCAAGGTGGCGATCCTGCTCGGCGCGCCGGGCAACAACGTCACCACCGAGCGCACCAACGGCTTCAAGGACCGGATCAAGGAGAAGGCGCCCGAGATCCAGATCTCCTTCGAGCAGACCGGTGAGTTCGCCAGGGAGAAGGGCCAGCAGGTCACCGAGCAGCTCATCCAGTCCAACCCCGACATCAACGGCATCTACGCCGAGAACGACGAGATGGCGCTGGGCGCGGTGACCGCGCTGAAGGGCGCGGGCAAGGAGCCGGGCGCCATAAAGATCGTCTCGGTCGACGGCACCCGCAGCGCCGTCCAGGCCATCGCCGACGGCTGGCTGCACGCGGTCGTCGAGTCCAACCCCAGGTTCGGGCCGCTCGCCTTCGAGACCGCGCAGAAGTTCCTTGACGGCCAGCCGATTCCGGACAAGGTCATCATCTCCGACCGCGAATACGACGGCTCCAACGCCGAGTCGTCCCTCGGCGAGGCCTACTGACCTGCCACAGCCCGTCACGGACGCCCGCGTGCGTCCCGGGCCTCCGCACGCACTCGCGCGCGGAGGCCCGCGCGAGGAAGGGAACTCATTGAGCCAGTCCGTTGCACCGGTGCTCGAGGCCAGGCAGATCAGCAAGCGCTTTCCCGGCGTGGTGGCCCTCGACGGGGTGTCCATCGCCCTCCTCCCCGGCGAGGTGCACGCCCTCGTGGGCGAGAACGGCGCGGGCAAGTCCACGCTGATCAAGGTCTTCACCGGTGTCCACCGCCCGGACGGCGGCGAGCTGATCTACAACGGTTCGCCGGTGGCCTTCGGGACGCCGCTCGACGCCCAGCGCGCCGGGATCTCGACCATCTACCAGGAGGTCAACCTCGTCCCGATGATGAGCGTGGCCCGCAACCTGATGCTGGGGCGCGAGCCGCGCGGCCGCCTGGGCGTCATCGACACCGCCAGGATGTACGGCGAGGCGGAGCGGATCCTCGCCGGATACGGCGTCGTCACCGACGTACGCCGCCCGCTGCGCACCCTCGGAATGGGCGTCCAGCAGATGGTCGCCCTGGCCAGGGCCGTGGCGATCGACGCCCGCGTGGTCATCATGGACGAGCCCACCTCGTCGCTGGAGCCGCGCGAGGTCGAGACGCTGTTCTCGGTGATCAGGAAGCTCAGGGACGACGGCATCGCCGTCGTCTACGTCAGCCATCGCCTCGACGAGCTGTACGAGGTGTGCGACCGGGTGACCGTGCTGCGTGACGGCCGGGTCGCGCACACGGGCCCGCTCGCCGAGCTCGAACGGCTGAAGCTCATCGCCCTGATGCTGGGCCGCGACCTCGACGAGGTCAGGACCGGCGGCCTGACCAGGTTCTCCCGTGACCGCCGCCACGCCCGGGAGCGGGACGGCGCCGCGCCCGCCGTACGGGCCGAGGGGCTGACCCGGCGGCAGGTGCTGCGCGGGGTGGACGTCGCGGTGTGGCCGGGGGAGGTCGTCGGCCTCGGCGGGCTGCTGGGAGCGGGCCGAAGCGAGACGGCCAAGGGCATCGTCGGCGCGCTTCCGCTGGACGCGGGCCGGGTGCTCGTGGGCGGCCTGCCTCTGCGCACCGGCTCGACCACGGCGGCGATCAGGGCCGGGGTCAGCCTGCTGCCCGAGGACCGCAAGGCCGAGGGCATCATCCCGGCGCTGTCGGTCAGGGAGAACATCGCGCTCGCCGCTCTGCCGTCGCTGTCGCGCGCCGGCGTCGTCTCCGACGCGAAGATCGACAAGGTCGTCGAGGTCTTCATGCGCCGGCTCAGGATCAAGGCGGCCTCGCCGCACCAGCCGGTGCAGGAGCTGTCCGGCGGCAACCAGCAGAAGGTCCTGCTCGCGCGGTGGCTCGCCATCCGGCCGAAGATCCTCCTGCTGGACGAGCCCACCCGCGGCATCGACGTGGGCGCCAAGGCCGAGGTGCAGGCACTCGTGGACGAGCTGGCCGAGGAGGGCCTGGGCGTGTTACTGATCTCGTCTGACCTGGAGGAGCTGGTGGAGGGCGCCGACCGGATCCTGGTGCTGCGCGAGGGCGCCGTCGTCGGCGAGCTGTCCGGCGACGACGTCACGGAGGACAAGATCATGGCGTCCATCGCCGAACGAGGAGCGGAGTCCGATGGCTGAAGCGGTCGCACCGCCCGGGCGGCGGGTGCTCGCCTGGGCCCAGGAGTACGGCGTCTACGCCGCGGTCGGCGTCCTCCTGCTGTTCAACGTGCTGTTCACCCCCCACTTCCTCGACGTGGCGAACTTCCGCACCCAGCTCGTGCAGGTCGCCCCGATCGTGATCGTGTCGCTCGGCATGGCGCTGGTCATCGGCACCCAGGGCATCGACCTGTCGGTCGGCTCGGTCATGTCGCTGGCCGCCGCCCTCGTCGCCCTCTACCTCGGGTACGGCGCGTGGCCCGCGCTGCTGGTCGCCCTCGTCGGCGGCGCGGTGGCCGGGACGGCGGGCGGCGCGCTGGTCGCCTACGTCGGCGTGCAGCCGATCGTGGCCACGCTCGCGCTGCTGGTCGGCGTCCGGGGCCTGGCCAACGTGCTCGTGCCGCAGCTCGTCGAGTTCCGCAACCCCGACCTGATCGCGCTCGGCAGCAGCTCGCTGTCCGGCGTGCCGGTCATCGTGGTCATCGCGGCCGTGCTGACCCTGCTGATGGCGTTCCTGGTCCGCAGGACGACGTTCGGCAGGCAGGTGGTCGCGATCGGCGGCAACCGCGCGGCCAGCGAGCTGTCCGGGCTGCCCGTCCGCCGGGTGCTGCTGCTGGTCTACGTGATCTCCGGGGTGCTGGCCGCGCTGGCCGGGGTGCTCGCGACCGCGCGGCTGCAGGCGAGCGATCCGACCTCGCTCGGCCTGTTCATCGAGCTGTCGGCCATCACGGCGGTGGTGGTGGGCGGCACGCCGCTGAGCGGCGGACGGATCCGGGTGCTCAGCACGGTCATGGGCGCGCTGCTCATGCAGCTGCTGTCGGCCACTCTCATCAAGCACAACCTGCCGCAGTCGTGGACGCAGATCGTGCAGGCGGTCATCATCCTGGCCGCCGTTTACGCCACCAGGGAGCGAGGAACCCGATGACCGGATCGCCCGGACGCGAGCAGGTGAGCCGCGTCCTCCAGCAGCACGGCGCGCTGATGGTGCTGGCGGCGCTGGTGGTCGTCGGCAGCGTCGCCTTCGACTCCTTCGCCACCGCGGGCAACGCCGCAAGCGTCCTCGTCTCCTCCTCCTTCACCGCGATCATCGCCATCGGCATGACCTTCGTGATCATCAGCGGCGGCATCGACCTGTCGGTGGGGTCGCTGTTCGTGTTCGGCGGGGTCCTCGCGGCGTACGGCTCGCAGTATGGGTTGTTCGTCGCGCTGGTGCTGCCGCTCGCCGCGTGCGGGCTGGTGGGGCTCCTCCAGGGGCTGCTCATCGCCAGGACGGGGATGGCGCCGTTCATCGTCACCCTGGCCGGGCTGCTGGGCGTGCGCGGGCTGATGCTGGCGATCTCCAACGAGGGCGCCACGACCTACCTCGTGAAGGACTCGGCGTTCGCGCGGCTCGGGCAGGGCGGTGTGTTCGGCCTGACCTGGCCGGTCTACATCACGGCGCTCCTCGCGGTGGCCGCCATGGTCCTGCTCCAGCGGACGGCCTTCGGCCAGAACGTCTACGCGGTCGGCGGCAACGAGCCGGGGGCCGCGCTGATGGGCGTGCCGGTGGCCCGGACGAAGGTCTACGTCTACCTCATGTCGGGCCTGCTCGCGGGCCTCGCGGGGGTGCTGAACGCGGCCCGGCTCTCCTCCGGCGTCACGATCCTCGGCATCGGCCTGGAACTCGACGTGATCGCCGCGGTGGTGATCGGCGGCACGCTGCTGACCGGGGGAGCGGGCGGCATCACCGGCACGATCGCCGGCGTGCTGCTGCTCGGGGTGATCCAGAGCCTGATCAACCAGGTGGGCAACCTGACGTCGGCCTTCCAGCAGGTGGTCAGCGGCCTGTTCCTCGCCCTGGTCGTGGTGGCCCAGCGGCTGCTCGGCAGAGCCCAGCGGCTCGGCTGACCGGCCTGCCTGCCCCGGCTCGTACCGCAACTGCCCGAGCCCGTACGCCGCGAGCGCGCGGACATGAGCCGCCTGCTCATCGTGCACGTGCCGGCCGAACACGAACGCGTGCTGCACGAAGGAGGCGACCCCGTCCGCGGGCCCGCCTCGGTCAGACGGCCGCGCCCGGGCCCGGCAGCGGATCCACGTCGCCGCCGTGCATCGGCTCGCCGCAGTGGGCACAGCGCAGCTCGGCATGGCTGATCTCACCGCACGCGTGATGGCGGTAGAGCACCGGAGGCCCGGCCTCGCCCGCGAGCCATCGGTCCCCCCAGCTGGTCATGACCATGAGCAGGTCGACCAGCTCGGCGCCCTTGGTCGTCAGGTGGTACTCGTAGCGCGGCCGCCGGTCGTAGGGGCGGCGCTCGAGCACGCCCTGGTCGACGAGGTAGGTGAGCCGCTCGGTCAACACCTTGCGCGAGATCCCGAGGTCGGCCTGGAGCTGGTCGAACCGAGTCATGCCCACCCACACATCGCGCAGGATCAGCGGCGACCACGGCTCTCCGATCACGTCGAGGGTGCGCGCGATGGAACAGGCCATCTCCCCGAACTTCGTGCGTTGCATGAGAACAGTCTAGCAATCGGAGTTCCCTCAAGGAACTTGGGCTGTTACTCTCATGGAGTCTCTTCAGGGAACTCAAAAGGGAGTCGGCGAGATGAGCAAGGTCTTCAGCGCCCACGCGGTGTCGGTCGACGGTTACATCACCGGGCGCGACCCGGGCGCCGGGCGCGGGCTGGGCGACGGAACGACGCTGTTCGACTGGTACTTCGACGGCGACACGCCCAGCGGGGTGTTCGACGGGTTCACGTTGAGCGGGCCCAGTGCCCGGATCTTCGACACCCTCGCCGGACGTGTGGGTGCGGTCGTGGCAGGGCGCAACACCTACGAGGACTCCGACCGTTTCGGAGGCGGCAGCCCGCACCCGATGGCCCGGCTGTTCGTCCTCAGCCATCGGGCGGCACCCGAGATCGGCGAGACGCAGACCCTGATCACCACCGGCATCGAGGACGCGGTCGCGGCGGCACGCGAGGCCGCCGGGGGCAAGGACGTCGCCCTCATGGGCGGCGGCGTGCTGACGTCCGCGCTGGAAGCGGATCTGGTCGACGAGCTGATCCTCCACCAGGTGCCCGTTCTGCTGGGCGCCGGTCACCGCTTCTTCCAGGAGCTCCCGAAGCACGTGCGGCTCCGTCTGCTGGAGGCCGTCCCGGCCCCCGGCGTGACCCACCTCCGCTACGAAGTGGCCCGATGACCCTCGTAATCACCGTTCAATCCGCTTCAGCCCACACCGACGCCCGCCGGCTCACGCCGCGGCGCCGTCCGACCCGCCCAGTTCCACCAGTTCCCGAAGGGTCGCGTGGGGGATGTCGATGCCGGCGAAGGTCAGGAACCGTCCCATCGGCATCGACGAGGCCATCCGCAACCCGTTCTCGTCGTCCTCCTCGGGCCGCGCGCCCTTCCCGCCGCTGAGGACCCGCAGGAGAGCCGGCCCGGCGAGCGGGTGCGAGAGCCACTCGCCGAGCGTCGAGTCGAGCGACACCACGGGGACGAGGGAGTCGCCGTCGAGACTGATCGTCGTCTCGGCGACGACGGACGAGGCGTTCTCGCCGATCTGGATCGTGTAGTCGCCCTGCGCGACGACCCACCGGCCGAGCGGGACGTCGTAGTACGCGAACGCCCGCCGGTCGAGAGGAAGGGTGATCGTGCGCGACTCGCCGGGGGCGAGGGAGACCTTCCTGAAGGCCCGCAGCTCCCGAACGGGCCGCCGTACGGGACCCGCGGCGGTGGACACGTAGACCTGCACCACGTGCTTGCCCGGCCGATCGCCGGTGTTGGTCACCCTCACGGTGACGGTGGCCCTGTCGTCGCCCGTGCGAACGACCGTGAGGCCGCCGATCGCGAACGTCGTGTAGCTCAGGCCGTGGCCGAACGGGTAACGCACGGGCAGCTCGACCGTCTCGTAGTAGCGGTAGCCGACCATGACGCCCTCGCCGTAGCGCACGTGCCCGGCCTCGCCGGGGAAGTTGAGGTAGCTCGGCGTGTCCTTCAGCCGCATCGGGATGCTCTCGGCGAGGCGCCCGGAGGGGTTCACGACGCCGAAGAGGAGGTCGGCGACGGCGGAGCCGCCCGCCTGGCCGAGCAGCCAGCCCTCCAGCACGGCGTCCACGTCGTCGTGCCAGCCCTCCAGAGAGACGACGCCGCCGTTGGACAGGACGACCACCGTACGGCGGGCCGCGGCGGCGACGGCGCGGATCAGCTCGACCTGGACGGCGGGCAGGTCGATCGTCTCCCGGTCGAAGCCCTCCGACTCCTCCCGCTCGCCCAGGCCGGCGAAGACGACCGCGACGTCGGCGGAGGCGGCGGTCTCGGCCGCCGCCTCGCGAAGCTCCCGCGCGTCGCCCGATCCGTCCAGCGAGAACCCCTGGGCGTAGGCGACGTCAGGGGCGAGGGCGCGGATCGCGTCGAGCGCCGCGTCGACCCGGGTGGCGTTGATGTGGGAACTGCCGCCGCCCTGGAACCGGGGCCTGACGGCGAACTCGCCGATCACGGCGATGCGGGCTTCCGCCGAGAGGGGGAGCGTGCCGTCCTCGTTCTTGAGCAGCACGGCGCATTCGGCGGCGAGTTCGCGGGCGAGCGCGTGGTGGGCGTCGGTCTCGAACGCGCCGGAGACGCCGCCGCGGCGTTCGGTGAGGGCGACGACGCGGCGCACGCTCGCGTTCACGACGGCCTCGTCGAGGTCGCCCGCGCGGACCGCGTCCACGATGCGCCGGTCGCTCGCGCCGCCGGTCCCCGGCATCTCGAGGTCCAGTCCCGCGGCCAGCGCGGCGACGCGGTCCTGGACCGCGCCCCAGTCGGAGACGACCACGCCGGTGAAGCCCCACTCGCGGCGCAGGACGTCGGTGAGCAGCCACCGGTTCTGCGAGGCGTGGACGCCGTTGACCCGGTTGTAGGAGCACATCACGGTGGCGGGCCTGGCCTGGGTGACCACCCGCTCGAACGCGGGGAAGTAGATCTCGCGCAGCGTGCGCTCGTCCACGTCGGCGCTGACCCGCATGCGCTCGGTCTCCTGGTTGTTGGCGGCGAAGTGCTTGACCGACGCGCCGGGTCCCTCGGCCTGCAGCGCGGCGACGTGCGCCGCCGCCAGGACGCCCGAGAGCAGGGGGTCTTCCGAGTAGTACTCGAAGTTGCGCCCGCACAGCGGCGAGCGCTTGATGTTCACGCCGGGGCCGAGCACGACCGCCACGCCGAGGGCCCGGCCCTCCCTGCCGACGGCGGCGCCGATCCGGGCGGCCACTTCGGGGTCCCAGCTCGACCCGACCGCCGCCGCGGGCGGGAAACAGGTGGCGGGGATGCTCTCGTTGATGCCGAGGTGGTCGGAGCCGCCGGCCTCGCGGCGTACGCCGTGCGGCCCGTCGCACAGCGTGATGGACGGAATCCCGGCCTCCTCAAGCGGCTTGGTCGTCCAGAAATCCCGGCCCGACAGCAGCGAAGCCTTCTGCTCCAGGGTGAGCGCGTTGAGCGCGAGCGCGTCGAGGTCGGTCCGGGCCATCGGGGAGGCTCCTTTCACGGGGGTGGTTCACATTGTTTCCTGCCCCAGAGGGGAGCAGCGGCGGACAGGAGCGGTGGGGCATGTCTTCCCCCGGCCGGGGGCTCGGGGGTCGCCGAGCGCGGCGGCGGGAGGCGGTGCGGCGGGCGGCCCGGCCGCCCGCCGCACGCGCGTCACGGTCAGGAGGCCGGTTCCGGCACCCGCGCGTGGGTGGTGAGCCGCCGGGCCCGGCCGAGCACGACGGTGTCGCCGGTCAGCAGGATCTCCGATCGCAGGGGGCGATCGGCGGCGGACGGGCCGGCGGTGAGCGCGATGACGCCCGGTTCGACGATCCTGCGCAGGCCGGGGTCGGTGTAGGAGAAGGCGTCGGCGGGGATCTCGAAGACCACTTCGCGGGTCTGTCCGGGCGCGAGCGGCACCCGGGCGAAGCCGACGAGCTGCGCGACGGGACGGGCCACCTGCGCCACGGGGTCGGAGGCGTACAGCTGCACGACCTCCTCCGCCGCCCTGGCGCCGGTGTTGGTGACGGTCACCCGCGCCTCGACCGTGCCGTCCGTGGGGCACCGATCCGCCGAGGTCGCCATCGCGTCGTAGGTAACCGTCGTGTACGACAGCCCGTGGCCGAAGGGGAAGGCCGGGGTCGGGTCGGACACGGAGATGCCGTCGGTGCGCAGCCCCAGGGGCGGCTGCAGATAGGTGGAGGGGTTGACGAAGGGGGATCCGGGGATCTGGACGGGCAGGCGGCCCGAGGGCTCGACCCGGCCGCTGAGCACCCCCGCGATCGCCGTGCCTCCCTCCACGCCCGGCAGGAACGCCTGCAGCGCGGCGGCGGCACGGTCGGCGTAGGCGCCGATCGCGTACGGGCGGCCGGACACCACGACCAGGACGGCCGGCGTGCCGGTGGCCAGGACCGCCTCGACCAGCTCCGGCTGGACTCCGGGCAGGGCGAGGTGGGCGGCGTCGCAGCCCTCGCCGGAGGTGCCGTTGCCGAACAGCCCGGCCCGGTCGCCGACGAACAGCAGCACGAGGTCGGACTGTCCGGCCAGGGCGGCGGCCTCGGCGATGCCCGAGGTGTCGTCGCCCGACACGTCGGTGCCCCGCGCGTAGTGCAGGTCGGCGTCGGGGAACTCGGTCCGCAGGAGGTCCAGGACGGGCGCGATGGGCAGGCCCATGCCGTGGTCGGGGAAGCGGTCCAGGACGTGGTTGGGGAAGGCGTAGCAGCCGAGCAGGGTCTGCGGGTCGTCGGCGCACGGGCCGATGACGGCGATGCGGGCGGTCGTCCCGGAGGCCAGCGGCAGCGCGCCGGTGGGGTTGCTCAGCAGCACGACGGAGCGTTCGGCGACGGTGCGGGCCAGGTCGCGGTTGCGGGGGCTGTCCAGGTCGACGTCGCCGGCGTCCTCGGGGACGAGGGGGCCGTCGCCGAGCAGGCCGAGCTCGATCTTCTGCCGCAGCACCCGGCGCACGGCCTCGTCGACCAGGGCCTCCTCCACGTGGCCGGCCCGCACCTGCTCGACCAGGCGGGTGCCGTAGCCGACCGTCTCGGGCAGTTCGACGTCGATGCCCGCGCGCAGCGCGATCGCGCCGGCGTGCGCCTCGTCGGCGGCGACGTGGTGGTTCATGGCCAGGAACGGCACCGCCCAGTAGTCGGCCACGACCGTGCCGTCGAATCCCCACTGGTCACGCAGCACCCCGCGCAGCAGGCCGGCGTTGGCGCCGACGGGCACGCCGTCGATGTCGGTGTAGGAGTTCATGACGGAGCGGGCGCCGCCGTCGCGAATCGCCGTCTCGAACGGCGGGAGGATGACGTCGGCCATCTCGCGGGGGCCGATGCTGACCGGGGCGTGGTTGCGGCCCGCCCGGGAGGCGGCGTATCCGGCGAAGTGCTTGAGCGTCGCGATGATCCCGGCGTTCTCCAGGCCGCGCACGTAGGCCGCGCCGATCTGACCCACCAGGTAGGGGTCTTCGCCGAGGGTCTCCTCGACCCGGCCCCACCGGTAGTCGCGCACGACGTCGAGGACCGGCGACAGGCCCTGGTGGACGCCGACGGCGCGCAGGTCGTCGCCGATGGCCACGGCCATCCGCTCCACCAGCGCGGGGTCGAAGGTCGCGGCCCAGGCCAGCGGGGTGGGGTAGGCGGTCGCGCCGTAGGTGGCGAACCCGGTCAGGCACTCCTCGTGCGCGATGGCGGGGATGCCGAACCGGTTGGCCGCGATCACCTGCTCCTGCAGCTTCCGCAGCCCGGCCGCCCCCTCCGCCGGGCTCACCGGCGCCGTGCCGTACACCCGGGTCAGATGGCCGACCCCGTCGCGCATCCGGTCGGCGAGGTCCGCGCCGTCCTTCATGAACAGGTCCTGCAGCGGCGCGACGTTGCCGCCTGTCCCCTCCGAGCCGGCGGGCGAGATGTCGACCCACACCGATCCGAGCTGGGCGACCTTCTCCTCCAGCGTCATCTCGGCCAGCAGCGCGTCCACGCGCTCGTCGAGAGGCCGGTCGCCGTCCCGCCAGGGCGCGAGCCCCGGCGCGTCTACGAATGTCATGACATCCCTTGCTTGTCGATCCGTCGCGTGGGCCTCGGCCCCGGAAGACGCCGTACGGGACCCAGGTGACGATCGGCCCGGCCGTACCCGCGCCGCGGCGGCGGCAGACGGCGGTACGCGAGCAACCGCATCGAGCGCCCCCTGCTCATCCGAACTGTCGTCTGAAACTGTGGTCCGAAAGTTTCCGAATCAGGACCGATAGTTTATGTGGACTCTAGGCCGGGGCGTTGGAGGCCGTCAAGGATCGGGCGGTGAGACATCCGAAACATTCGGGTTCGTGTCCGAAAGTTCGGGCTAAACTGCGGCCATGACGACGACCAGGGAGCCGACACCGCCGGACCGCACGCCCTCCCGGCCGCTGACCATCGCCCAGATCGCCGAGCTGGCGGGGGTGTCCCCCGCGACCGTCTCCAAGGTCGTCAACGGCAGGTCCGAGGTCGCCCCCGAGACCCGCGCCCTGGTCGAGGACCTGATCCGCGAGCACGGGTACCGCCGGCAGAAGAAGCGCCCCACCGCGGCTCCTCTCATCGAACTGGTCTTCAACGAGCTGGAGGGCGCGTACGCGATGGAGGTCATCAAGGGGGTCGAGCAGGTGGCGCGCGAGCACGGCCTCGCGGTGGTCGTCTCCGAGTTGCAGGACCACCACCCTCCCGCCAGTGGCTGGATCGAGGGGGTGATAGGCCGCCGTCCCTACGGCGTGATCGTGGTCTTCTCCGGCCTCACCCGGGCCCAGCACGAGCAGCTCAGGACCCGGGACATCCCCGTGGTGCTGGTCGATCCCACCGGCGATCCCGGGCACGAGCTGCCCTCGGTGGGCGCGGGCAACTGGAGCGGCGGTCTGTCGGCCGCGCGCCACCTGCTGGAGCTGGGACATCGGCGCATCGCCCTCATCACCGGTCCCCCCCACGCCCTCTCCAGCCGCGCGCGGCTCGACGGGTTCCGCGCGGCCATGGACGCCGCGGGCGTGCCGACGGATCCGGAGCTCGTCCGGCAGGGCGACTTCAGCGCGGAGGACGGCCTGGCGAACGCCCGCTCCCTGCTCGCGCTGCCCCGGCCCCCGACCGCCGTGTTCGCCTTCAACGACGCGCAGGCCATGGGCGTGTACCAGGCGGCCCACGAGATGGGGCTGCGCATCCCCGACGAGCTGAGCGTGGTCGGCTTCGACGACCTGCCGATGGCGCAGTGGCTCATCCCCGCGCTGACCACGGTCCGCCAGCCGCTGACCGAGATGGCCGCCGCGGCCACGACCATGGTGATCGCCATCGCCCGCGGGGAATCCCCGCCGCAGAACCGCCTGGAACTCACCACCGGCCTCGTCGTGCGCGGCAGCACCGCCCCGCTCGTGGCGTGACCTTCTCGTGACCTGAAGTTTCGGAACACAGACAGAAATTCTGGCGCCGGGGCCCTTCCTCCGGCTCCTGGCGCCCGTGGCCGGCGGAGCCGGCCGCGTCCCTGTTCGGCTGAGGCGCGGTGAGGTGCGCCGCGGGTGCGGGCTGTTCGCGCTGGAAGTTCCAGGTTCCATGCCCCGCGAAACCCCCCTGCTGTCATGGCGGGCGAGACGACCGGGCATCCTGGTCCCGACATGCGGGACGTGTGGGCGGTCGCGTCACCGGGCGGACGCGCGTGAGCGCTCAGCCGGTACGGGCCTGTTGACCGGTCCCCCTCCCGGCGCGCATTTCTTGACAGAAACATTCGGCGCAAAGCCTAAATATTTCTGCTGCCGTCGGTGCTCGTCGAGGGGTCCCGAGGGGTGACTCGTCCCCTGTGCGTAGCGAAGGCGGGCGCTCGTCCGCTCGCCGAGTCGTGCGAGCAGGCGAGGGCCGGGCGCCCGCTGGCGTGGGTTTACACGGTCGTCCCGCCCGAGACGTCGAGACGGCGCCCGGTGATATAGCGGCTGTCGTCGGAGGCCAGGAAGGCGACGGTGTCGGCCACGTCCTGCGGGGTGCCCAGTCGCCCGAGGGGCGTCTGCGACGACAGCCAGGCCAGGGCCTCGCCGACCAGGCGTCCTTGGTGCATGTCGGTGTCGATGACGCCGGGGGCCACGATGTTGACCGGAACCGCGGCCCGCTGCGGGCCTCGCAGGCAGCCAGAGTAAAGTACCCCGAATGTTCTATATGCCCAGATCGGCGAGGTAGAGGGTGGCGGGGGTACAGGCAGTTCTGAAGCGTGTCGCCCTCGACACCCGGCCACTGAGCATTCCCGCGTACCGGCGGCTGCTGGTGGGGCAGGGCGTCTCCTTCATCGGCTTCCAGCTCACCTCGGTGGCCGTGAGCGGGCAGGTGTACAACCTCACGGGGTCGTCCCTGTGGGTGGGCCTGCTCGGGCCGGTGAGCCTCGTCCCGCTGGTCGTCTTCGGCCTGTGGGGCGGCGCGGTCGCCGACGCGATGGACCGCCGCCGGCTCCTGCTGGCCGGCTCGGTGGTGGCCTGGCTGTCCACCGTCGCCCTGCTGCTGCACGCCTGGTCGGGGCTCGGCAGCGTCTATCTCATCCTCGGCGTCATCGCCCTGCAGTCGATCGGCTTCGCCGTCACCTCGGCCACGCGCGGGGCGATCATTCCCCGCATCGTGCCCACCGAGCGGGTCCCCGCGGCCAACACCCTCAACTTCCTCGTCAGCAGCATCGGCACGGTGGTCGGGCCGCTGCTGGCCGGGGTGGTGCTCGCCAAGGGCGGGTACGCCACCGCGTACCTCATCGACGCCGTCCTGTTCGGCGCCGGCTTCTACGCGGCCGTACGGCTGCCGACGCTGGCGCCCGTCGGCGAGATCTCCCGGCCGGGCCTGCGCTCGGTGGTCGACGGGCTCAGATACGTGGTGAGCAGGCCCGTCGTGCTCATGTCGTTCGTGGTCGACATCATCGCGATGGCGTTCGCGATGCCGAGGGCGCTGTTCCCGGAGATGGCGGCCGAGCGCTTCGGCGGATCGGCGGTGGCGTTCGGCTGGCTGTCGGCGAGCATCGCCATCGGGGCGGTCGTCGCGGGCGTCTTCTCCGGCTGGGTCGGCCGCGTACGCCGCCAGGGGGTGGCGCTCACGCTCGTGATCGCCCTGTGGGGTGTGACGGTGGCCGCCGCGGCGCTGGCGCAGCCGTTGTGGCTGGTGGTGGCGCTGCTGGCGATCGGCGGCGCGACCGACCTCGCCTCCGCCGTCTGGCGGCAGACGATCCTGCAGACCTACGCCCCGGACGAGATGCGCGGACGCCTGCAGGGGGTGTTCATGGTCGTCGTCGCGGGCGGGCCCCGCCTGGGCGACCTGCGGGCGGGCGCCACCGCGGACGCCTTCGGGCTCGTGCCCTCCTGGGCGGGCGGCGGCCTGGTGTGCGCCCTGCTGGTCCTGGTGACCGGTTTCGGCGTGTCCGCCTTCCGGCGGTACGACGCCCTGGCGAGCCGCCCGGACACCCGCTGAACCCCAGCCTCAGGACCGGGCCTCGCCGCGTACGCAGAAGGAGATGGGGCTGCGGACGCGGGCGGGGAAGACGAAGCGCTCCAGCGACTCGACGGTGAAGCCGGCCGCCTCGACGGCCGCCACGCTGTCGCGGCCCGTGTGGCAGCCGCCGGTCAGGCACGGCCACACGGTCGCGTCCAGCAGGTCCTGCGCCCTGGCCCAGCCCGTGGGCCCGGCGCGGACGTGTTCGAGGAAGCGCAGCCGCCCGCCGGGGACCAGCACGCGGCGGATCTCCCGCAGCCCGGCGACGGGATCGGGCAGCGAGCACAGCACGAACGACACCACCGCCGCGTCGAACCCGCCGCCGGCGGCCGGGAGCCGGTCGGCCAGGCCGGCGACGACCTCGATCCGCGCCCGCGCTTCACGGGCCGCCTGGCGGGCGACCACCCGCAGCCGCGGTTCGGGCTCGACGGCCAGCACGCCGGTGACGGACGGCGGATAGTGGGTGAAGTTCAGCCCGTTGCCCGCGCCGACCTCGATCACCCGGCCCGACAGCCCCGCCACCAGCGCCTCGCGCCGCCCGGACATGCCCTGCCGGTCGAGCACCTGGCTGAACCACGTGTAGAAGCGGGCGAACAGCGGATGGCTGACCCCGGTCGTCGGCATGGCGTCCCCCTTCCCGTCCCTCGTTCATTCCCGCCCGGCGCGGACCCTCATGACCTGCGGCATTACCGAATCGGGGCGAAACAGTCGTGGTCGCCACCGGTCTTCGCGGGTACGGGCCCGGTGGACGACGCGGTGAACGAACGCGTGGACGCCGCGACGAGAGCGGCGCGCATCCGCGCCGGCACTCGCGGGCCGGCCCCACTCCGGGCGGCGTGACGCGGAAAGGAAGCGACCATGACCTCTGCCGCGACCTCTGCGGTGAACCCCACGGCGACGCCGGAGGCGGAACCCACCCGGCTTCCGCTCATCGGCGACAGGGCGCCGGACTTCGAGGCCGAGAGCACCCACGGGCCGGTCCGGCTCGCCGACTACGCCGGGCGGTGGCTGGTGCTGTTCAGCCACCCGGCCGACTTCACCCCGGTGTGCACCACCGAGTTCGTCGCGTTCGCCGAGCTGGCGGAGGAGTTCGCCGCCCGCGACGTCGCCCTGCTCGGCAACTCGGTCGACTCCGTGCACAGCCACCTCGCCTGGACGCGGGCGATCGAGGACAGGCTCGGCGTGAGGATCCCCTTCCCGATCATCGCCGACCTCGACACGCGGGTGTCCCGCGCGTACGGCATGCTCCACCCGAAGGCGTCGGCGACGGCGGCGGTCCGCGCGGTGTTCGTGATCGACCCGGAGTCGGTCGTCCGCGCGATCCTCTACTACCCGATGAACGCGGGGCGGATGGTCCCCGAGATCCTCAGGCTCGTGGACGCGCTGCAGACGGCCGACCGTGACGGTGTCTCCTGCCCGGCCAACTGGCGGCCGGGCGACGACGTGCTGCTGGGCGCGCCGAAGACCCAGGCAGAGGTGGAGGCGAGGCTGGCCGACGAGCGGCTCAAGCTCGTCGACTGGTATCTCGCCAGCCTCCCCGGCCGCGGCGCCTGACCCGTACGCCCCGCAGAGTTCCGGTCAGCGGGAGCGGAGGTCCGCGCGTGCCCAGGACAGAGCCCCTGCCCCGCGACGCCACCGGGAAGGTGAACCGCACGCAGGTGGGCATCTGACGGGCACGCGGGCGCGATGTTCCGGTAGAACTCCTCTGTGACTCATTTGGTGACAAACTGGGCAGGCAACATCACCTTCGGGGCCGCGGCGGTCGAGCGGCCCTCCTCGGTCGAGGAGGTGCGCGCCCTGGTGGCGCGGAGCGAGAAGGCCCGCGTGCTGGGCAGCGGCCACTCCTTCAATCACATCGCCGACTCCCCGGGCGCGCTGATCTCGCTCGACGCGCTGGCGCCGGAGATCGAGATCGACGGCGGGTCGTCCACGGTGCGGGTCGCCGCGAGCGTCCGGTACGGCGAGCTGGGCCGCCGTCTGCACGACAAGGGCTACGCCCTGCCCAACCTCGCGTCCCTGCCGCACATCTCGGTCGCGGGCTCCTGCGCGACCGGCACCCACGGCTCGGGCGACGCCAACGGCGGTCTCGCCACCGCCGTACGCGCGATCGAGATGGTGACCGCGGACGGCGACCTCGTCACGCTGAGCCGCGACGCGGACGGCGACCGGTTCGCCGGGGCCGTCGTCGCGCTGGGCGCCCTCGGCGTCGTCGTCGCCATGACGCTCGACGTCGTCCCGTCGTTCGACGTCCGCCAGCGCGTGTACGAGGGCCTGCCGGCCGAGGTGCTGGACGACCAGTTCGACGCCGTCATGTCCGCCGCGTACAGCGTCAGCCTGTTCACCGACTGGCGGACCTCCCGGATCAACCAGGTCTGGGTGAAGGAGCGGGCCGGCACGGCCGACGCGGACCCCGCCGAGGCGGCGGCGGTGAGCGGGCTCGCGGGGGACGCGGCCGCGGGCGGCCTGGAGGGGGCCACGGCCGCCGGAGGGCTCTACGGCGCCGAGACGGGCGGCGGCTTCTTCGGGGCGACGCCGGCCGACGGCCCGAGGCACCCCGTGCCCGGCATGTCCGCGGTGCACTGCACGGCCCAGATGGGCGTCCCCGGCCCCTGGTTCGAGCGCCTGCCGCACTTCCGGCCCGACTTCACCCCCAGCAGCGGCGAGGAGCTCCAGGCGGAGTACATGGTGCCCCGGCGGCACGCGGCCGCGGCGTTCCGCGCCCTCGACGGGATCCGCGACCGCATCGCCCCGGTCCTGCAGATCTCCGAGATCCGCACGATCGCCGCGGACGACCTGTGGCTGAGCCCGAGCCAGGGCCGCGACACCGTGGCCTTCCACTTCACCTGGATCAAGGACACCGCCGCCGTGACGCCCGTGCTCACCGCGATCGAGGAGTGCCTGGCGCCGTTCGGCGCAAGGCCCCACTGGGGGAAGCTGTTCACCCTTCCCGCGGACGTCCTGCGCTCCCGCTACGAACGCCTGGACGACTTCGCGGCGCTGGCCCGGCACTACGACCCGCGCGGCGTCTTCGCCAACGAGTTCGTCGAGCGGTACGTCCTCGGCCTCACCTGATCGCCGGGTTCGTCCCCTGATGACCGGGTAAGTCCCCGGGGATCAACGGGGGAGGACGATGCGCATCGAGGACTACGCGCTCATCGGCGACATGCACACGGCCGCCCTGGTCGGCCGCGACGGCTCGGTCGACTGGCTGTGCCTGCCGCGGTTCGACTCCGGAGCCTGCTTCGCGGCGCTCCTGGGCGGCCGCCCGGCGGGACGCTGGCTGCTGGCCCCGGCGGGCGAGGGGACGTGCACCGGGCGCCGCTACCGCGACGGCACGCTGGTCCTCGAGACGACCTGGGACATGCCCGGCGGGTGCGTTCGGGTCCTCGACTTCATGCCGCCGCGCGGGGAGGCGCCCGACCTCGTGCGGATCGTGGAAGGCGTGCGGGGCCGGGTGGAGATGCGTACGGAACTGCTGCTGCGCTTCGAATACGGCGCCGTGATCCCCTGGGTGCGGCATCGTGAGGGAGAGCTGGCCGTCGTCGCCGGTCCCAACGCCGCCTGGCTCCAGTCGCCCGTCGAGCTCACCCACGACTCCCGCCTCCGCGGGACGACCGCCTCCTTCACCGTCGCGGCGGGAGACCGGGTGCCGTTCGTGCTCACCTGGCAGCAGTCGTGGCAGGGCCGGCCGCGGCGGCTGGAGGCGGGCCAGGAGCTGGCCGCCACCGACCGGCTGTGGAAACAGTGGCTCGGCCGGTGCGGCTACCAGGGGAGGTACGGCGAGGCCGTGGGCAGCAGCCTCCTCGCGCTCAAGGCCCTCACGTACGCCCCCACCGGCGGCATCGTCGCGGCGCCCACGACCTCGCTGCCCGAGCAGATCGGCGGCCCGCGCAACTGGGACTACCGCTACAGCTGGCTGCGGGACGCGTCGTTCACCCTCCAGGCGCTGATGGGCGCGGGATACGCGGACGAGGCGACGGCCTGGCGCGACTGGCTGCTGCGGGCCGTCGCCGGAGACCCCGCCGACCTGCAGATCATGTACACGGTCGACGGCAGCAGGCAGATTCCCGAGTGGACCGTCGACTGGCTGCCGGGATACGAGGGCTCGCGGCCGGTGCGGATCGGCAACGCCGCCTCGCGGCAGTTCCAGCTCGACGTGTACGGCGAGGTGATCGACTGCCTCTACCAGGCCAAGGAGGCGGGCCTGCGGCCGGACGAGGAGGCGTGGGACCTGCAGTGCGCGCTCATGGAGTATCTGGAGGGGGCGTGGCGGGAGCCCGACAACGGGCTGTGGGAGGTGCGCGGCCCGCGCCGCGACTTCGTCCACTCCAAGATCTTCGCCTGGGTGGCGGCGGACCGCATGGTCCGCTCGGTCGAGACGCGGGGCCAGGACGGCCCCGCCCGCCGCTGGCGCGCCCTGCGCGAGGAGATCCACCGGGACGTGTGCGCGCACGGCTACGATCCCGGCCGCAACACCTTCACCCAGTTCTACGGGTCGAAGGGTCTCGACGCCGCGCTGCTGCTCATTCCCCGGCTCGGCTTCCTGCCCCTGGACGACCCTCGCGTTGCGGGCACCGTCGACGCCGTGTGCCGCGAACTGACGGAGGACGGCCTCGTCCTGCGCTACCGGCCCGAGGCCGACGACGTGGACGAACTGCCGGGCGGGGAGGGCGTCTTCATCGCCTGCTCCTTCTGGCTCGCCCACGCGCTCGCCCTGCTCGGCCGGCGCGAACGGTCGCGGCGCCTGTTCGAGCGCCTGCTGTCCCTGCGCAACGACGTCGGCCTGCTGTCGGAGGAGTACGACGTCCGCAAGGGGCGTCAGGCCGGCAACTTCCCCCAGGCGTACAGCCACGTCTCCATCGTGAACGCGGCCCAGGCGCTGGCCCCGCCGGTGCCATCTGACTGACAGATATCGTCCATCTGTTTCCTGCGCATCTCGCGACCTCCCCTCCGCCACCTGCGGCGTTGGATGATGCAACCGAGGGGTCCGGGTCTTCGCCCGGCCCGTCTGGGAGAAGAGGTGACGCGACATGGTGCGACCAGGTCTGGCACGCCGCCCGGACGTGACGGAGCTGCGCCAGACGTACGACCGCGCGGGATCGACCGCTCCCGCGCAGGTCATGGACGGAGTGACGTTCCTCGCCGGGGTCTATCTCGCCATCTCGCCGTGGATCGTGGGCTTCAGTGGTCTCGGCGCTCTGGCGATCAACAACCTGATCGTCGGGCTGACGGTCGCGGCGCTCGCGATGAGCTGCGCGTCCGCCTTCGGCCGCACGTACGGCATGAGCTGGGTGGTGCCGGTGCTCGGCGTCTGGACGATCATCGCGCCGTGGGTGATCCGCGGCCAGCCGGCGACCACGGCGACCATCTGGGACAACGTGGTCACCGGGGCGATCATCTTCCTGTTCGGCCTCGGCGCGCTGGCGTTCGCCGCGAACTACCGGCAGCACGAGCACGGCCGCCCGCGGCGGGGGGTCGGCGCACCGGGCGGCGAATGGTAGCCGCCGTGCCTCGGCAGGCGGCGTACGGCGGGTGACCGGCGGGGGAGGGCTCCTTCGCCCCGCCGTGTCCACCCCGTCACGCGTGCGGCGGGCGCCGCAGCCCCTGGTGGGTGACGTCGCCCACGGGGTGATCCTTCGTGACGACGCTCACCGCCCCCTTCGGCTCGAAGATCACGTATCGGACCGAGGAGAGCGAGGCGACGCCGTGCTGGCGCAGGATCACGTACAGGTCGGGCTCGGTGAGCCCGCACCGCCGCAGCTGCCGCCGCTGGATCTCGCCCTCGTCCACCAGGATCCGGGGCTCGTGGTCGAACCAGTGCGGTGACGGGGACCGCAACCGCACCTGGGTCACGACGGCGTGGACGACGATCACCGTGAGCAGGGCGGCGGCCCCGGTGAGATACGAGGTGTCGGACGCCGTCGCGGTGCGGCCCACGATCGCGCCCACCGCGACCGCCGCGACGAAGTCGAACGGCGACAGTTCGGCGATCATGCGGCGCTTGGTGAGGCGCAGCCCGGCGACGGCGGTCGCGTACAGGAGCAGTGTCTTGACGGCGACCCAGCCCAGATCGGCGACCTGCCCGAACAGCAGGAACACCCCGGGCGGCGGCGAGAGTACGGACAGCGGGGACATGGCTTCCCTCCAATGTGGAGGCGCGACGGCGCATCCCGTCGCGCCGTCCTCTCGCCGGCCCTTCCCCGCCTTCCGGCCGCCATCCCCGAGTGCGGGGCAGAACCGGGTCAGGCCGCGTACACCTGCCGTCCCGCGACGTAGGTGAGCACCGCGCGGGCCGCCGCGATCTCCTCGACGGGCGCCGCGAACGGGTCGCGGTCCAGGACGACCAGGTCGGCGAGCATGCCCGGGGCGATGGTCCCGGTCTCGTCGAGGTGGTTCACCCTGGCCGAGCCCGCGGTGTAGGCGGTCAGCGCGGTCGCCAGGTCGAGCGCCTGTCCCGGGAGGAAGGGCGCGGTGCCGCTCTCCCTGGCCCGGTTCACCGCGACGTGGATGCCCCAGATTGGGTCGGGGCTGCTCACCGGCCAGTCGCTGCCCATGGCGAGCGGCGCGCCGGCCCGGTGCAGGGCCCCGAACGGGTACTGCCACGCCGCCCGCTCCTCGCCCAGGTAGGGAATGGTCAGCTCGTCCATCTGCGGCTCGTGGCAGGCCCAGAACGGCTGCATGTTGGCGGTGACGCCCTCCTCGGCGAACCGGGGGACGTCCTGCGGCCGCACGACCTGGATGTGGGCGACGTGGTGGCGGTTGCCCGACGGGCCGTTGGCGGCGCGCGCGGCGGCGACCGCGTCCAGCGCGGCGGTCACCGCCCGGTCGCCGATCGCGTGGAAGTGGACCTGGAAGCCCTCGGCGTCCAGCACCGTCACGTAGCGGGGCAGTTCGGCGTAGTCCACGAAGCCGATCCCGCGGTTGCCCGTGAGGCAGCCGCACCCGTCGAGGTATGGCTCGTGCAGGGCGGCCGTGAAGTTCTCCGCCACGCCGTCCAGCATGATCTTCACGCTCGCGGCGGCGAACCCGCCCTCCGCGGTCCGGCGGCCGATCAGGCCGGGGATCTGCTCGGCGCCGCGCTCGCGGTCCCACCACAGCGCGCCCCGCACCCGGGCGGTGAGCCGCCCGGACCCGGCCACGTCGAGGTAGACGGAGGTGACGTCGCGGTGCCCGGCGTAGTCGCCGAGGATCGCGTCCTGCCACGCCGTGATGCCCAGCGAGTGCAGGTGTGCCTGGGCGACGAGGAGGGCCTCCACGTAGTCCTCGTGCGAGGTCTCCGACAGGTGCGGCTCGACCAGCGTCATCGCGCCCTCGTGCAGGGTGCCGGTCGGTTCGCCGGCCGCGTCGCGCTCGATGCGCCCGCTGGCCGGGTCGGGGGTGTCGCGGGTGATTCCGGCCGCGCGCAGCGCCGCCGAGTTCACCCACGCGCTGTGGTGGTCCCGGTTCGGCAGGAACACCGGGCGGTCGGGCACGATGGCGTCGAGGTCCTCCTTCACCGGGGTCCCGCCGGGGAAGGCGTCCATCGACCAGCCGCCGCCCGTGATCCACTCGTCGTCCGGACGGGCGGCGGCGTAGGCGGCGACGGCGTCCAGGTAGCCCCGGCGGTCGGTGATCGCGGACAGGTCGCAGCGCAGCCGTTCAAGGCCGCCCATCACCGGGTGCGCGTGCGCGTCCTGGAAGCCGGGCGCGAGCAGCCGGCCCGCCAGGTCCACGACCTCGGTCCCGGGCCCGCGCAGGTCGCGTACGTCATGGTCGTCGCCGACGGCGACGACCCGGCCGTCCCGCACGGCCACCGCCCGCGCTCGCGGCGCGGCGGGGTCGGCGGTGAAGACGTGGCCGTTCACGAACAGCAGGTCCGCGTGCATCTGTCGTCGTCCTTTCAGCTCTTGAAGTCCGTCCAGACCTTGTCGTAAAGATCCAGGGCGGTCTGGGAGCAGGGCGGCACGGGCTGCGCGAGCGCGGCCTTGTCCGCGGGCGGATTGATCGCCGGATCCTTCGCGAGATCCTTGTCCATGTACGCGTCCGAGCCGGTGACGGCGTTGGCGTAGCCCACGAAGTTGGTGGCCTCGGCGGCGTTCTTCGGGTCGAGCATCCAGTTGATGAAGATCTTGGCGTTGTCGACGTTGTGCGCGCCCTTCGGCACGGCGAAGTTGTCCTGCCACAGCGGCAGGCCCTCCGAGGGGTAGACCCAGGTGATGCCCTTGTTCTTCACCGAGGCCCGGTGGAAGGCGCCGTTCCACATCATGGCCAGCGTGGTCTCGCCCGACGTCATCCGGTCGATCTGGCCGTCGGAGCTGATCACCTTGAGCTTGCCCTTGACCCCGGACAGCAGCGCCTGCACCTTCTGGTAGTCGGCCGGCGTCTCGCTGCACGGTTTGGCGCCGACGGCGCGCAGCGCCGCGGCGACGACCTCGTTGGAGTCGTTCAGCATGCCCATGTTGCCGCTCGCGCCGGCCGGCGGGTTGAAGAACTCCGCCCAGCTGGTGACCTTGCCGCCGACCTTCGCCTCGTCGACCGCGATGCCCGTGGTGCCGTGCATGTACGGAGCGGTGAACGTGCGCCCCTGGTCGAAGTACACGTCGTCGAACTCGGGCTCGATGTTCTTGCCGTTCGGGAAGGTCGCGGTGTCGATCTCCTGCAGCAGGCCGAGCTGGACCATCTGCTGCACCATGTAGTCGCTCGGCACGATCACGTCGTAGCCGGTGCCGCCGGCCTGCAGCTTGGCCAGCAGCCCCTCGTTGGACTCGAAGGTGTCCAGGTGCACCTTGATCCCGGTCTCGGACTCGAAGCGCTTGAGCAGCTCGGGGGAGATGTAGTCGGTCCAGTTGTAGAGGTTCAGCTCGCCGCTCCCCTTGGCGGGGAACGCCGCCGAGCCCCCGGAGGAGGAGCCGGAGCCCGATGACGTGGCGGTGCCGGTCGAGCCGCCGCCGCAGGCGGCGAGCGCGAGCACGCCCGCCCCGAGCAGGGCCGTGAGGGGGAGGAGCCGGTGCTTCGAAACCATGTGCGGTCAGCCTCTCTTGCGGCCGGCGAAGTACGCCGCCGCGAGAACGAGCAGGGAGACGAGGAGGATCAGGGTGGACAGCGCGTTGACGGCCGGGGTGATGCCGACGCGGAGCATGCCGTAGATGTAGATCGGGAGCGTGGTGGTGCCCGGTCCGGCGACGAAGAAGGTGATCAGGAAGTCGTCGAGGGAGACGATGAAGGCCATCAACGCGCCCGCGACGACGCCGGGGGCCAGCAGCGGGAGGGTGACCCGGCGGAACACCCGCCAGGGCGAGGCGCCGAGGTCGGCGGCGGCCTCGAACACCCGCTGGTCCATGTCGGCCAGCCGGGCCCGGATCGGCAGCAGCGCGAACGGCACGCAGAACGCGATGTGGGCGAGGGTCACGCTCGTCATGCCCAGCGGCACGTCGAGGAAGGCGAACATCGCCAGCGTCGCGACCGCGAGCACGATCTCCGGCAGCACCAGCGGCGCGCCGGCGACCAGCATGACCGCCCCCCGCGCCGTACGGCGCAGCGCGGCCAGGCCGAGGGCGATGCCGATGGCGAGCACGACCGAGCAGACCGTGGCGACGGCGGCGACCTGGAGCGAGGTCGTCGTCGCGTTCCTGATGTCGGCGTTGGCCACCACGTCGCCGAACCAGTGGAGGCTGAAGCCCTCCCAGATCGTGGCGATCCTGCCGGTGTTGAACGCGTACGCCACGACGACGAGCAGGGGGAGGTAGAGGAAGACGAGCAGCAGGACCGAGACCGTCGCGAAGGCGGGGAAGCGCCGCAGGTCGACGCGGCGGGTGCGGTTCGCTTCGCGGTTCGCTTCGCGGTTCACAGCAGGCTCGCCTTCTGGTCGCCGCGGCGACCCGCCAGCGCGAACCCCATGAGGGTCAGCAGGGTGAGGGCCAGCAGGGCGACCGCCACGGCCGAGCCGAGCGGCCAGTTGCGGGAGGCGCCGAACTGCTGCTCGATGAGGTTGCCGATCATCAGCGACTTGCCGCCGCCGAGCAGTTGCGGCTGGAGGAACGCGCCGAGCGACGGGATGAAGACCAGCACCACCCCCGCGACGAGCCCGGGCCGAACGGCCGGGTAGACGACGCGCCGCAGGACGGTGAGCCGCCGGGCGCCCAGATCGTAGGCCGCCTCGGCCAGGCGGAAGTCGAACTTCTCCGCGCTGGAGTAGACCGGCAGGATCATGAACGGCAGCGACACGTAGACCAGCCCGACGGCGGTGGCGAACGGCGTGTAGAGCAGCCCGATCGGCGTGCCGAGCAGGTCGCTGACCGGCCCGTTGTCGTTGAGGATCAGCACCCAGGCGTACGTCCGCACGAGCGTGTTCGTCCAGAAGGGGATCGTGACGGCGAAGACGAGCAGCGCCCGCGTGCGCGGCGACCTGGTGGCCATCCACACCGCCATCGGGAAGGCGAGCACGGCGCAGCAGACGGTCGTGAGCGCGGCGAGCCAGATCGACTGCCAGAACACGCCGATGTAGCGGGGATCGAAGGTCTTCGTGCCGTCGAGCTGCGTGTCGAACAGCAGCCGGACATAGGAGTCGACGGAGAACGGCCCGGCGACGCCGACGCCGAACCTGCCGCGCGACATGAACGAGTAGGCGACCACGACCACCAGCGGGGCGCCGACCAGGGCCAGCAGGAAGAGCGTGCCCGGCAGCACCGAGGACCGGGCGCCCTGACCGGCAGGCCGGTGGACGCGGCGGGCTCCGGAGGCGGCCGCCCGCCCTGGCCGGGCCCGTGCGGTCCCGGGGGCGGCCGAGGCCGCCCGGTCGTCTGCCGGATCCGTCGCCGGATCGTCTGCGGGGGTCGGTGCGGTCCCCGGCGTGAGCGGCGTCACGAGGCCACCGCCCAGCCGCGTCCAGGCAGCACGTCCAGGCCGACCCGTTGTCCGGGTCCGGGGAACGCGGCGCCCACCGGCAGCCGCACCACCACGCGCTCGCCGCCGGCGAGTTCGGCGCCGACGCGAACGTCGCTGCCGACGTAGACGGACTCGCGTACGACGCCGTGCAGCGGGGCGTCCTCACCCCCGACCACCAGGTGTTCGGGGCGCAGGGCGATCGTCACCTCGCCTCCGCCTCCGCCTCCGCCTCCGCCTCCGCCTCCGCCCGTCCCGCCCGTGCCGCCCGTGCCGCCCGCGCCGCTCACACGGTCGGCGGGGAGCACCTCCCCGCCCTTGAGCCGGTAACCTGCGTCGGTGCGCTCGGCGGTCAGGAAGCTGGTCTCGCCGATGAAGTCGGCGACGAACCTGTTGGCCGGCCGCTCGTAGACCTCCTGCGGCGTGCCGATCTGCGCGACGGTGCCCTCCTGGAACACCGCGAGCCGGTCGCCGAGCGAGATGGCCTCCTCCTGGTCGTGGGTGACGAAGACGAAGGTCACCCCCGTCGTCTGCTGGATCCGTTTCAGCTCCGTCTGCATGCCGCGCCGCAGCTTGAGGTCGAGCGCGGCGAGCGGCTCGTCGAGCAGCAGCACCTCGGGCCGCTTGGCGAGCGCCCGGGCGAGGGCGACGCGCTGCTGCTGGCCGCCGGACAGCTGGCCGGGCCTGCGCCTGCCGTGCTCCGGCAGGCGTACCAGTTCCAGCGCCTCGGCCACGAGCGGGGCCGCCTGCCTGCGGCTCATCCCCTCCATCTCCAGGCCGAAGGAGACGTTCTCGGCCACGGTGAGGTGGGGGAACAGCGCGTAGCTCTGGAAGACGGTGTTGACCCGGCGCTTGTACGGCGGGAGCACGTCCAGCCGCTCTGAGCCGAGCCACACCTCGCCCTCGTCCGGGTACTCGAGACCGGCGATCGTGCGCAGGAGCGTCGTCTTGCCGCATCCCGAGGGGCCCAGCAGGACGAAGAACTCCGCGGGCTCGATCACCAGGGAGACGTCGTCGAGTGCCGTGACGATCCCGCCCTCCGGCGCCGGGAAGCGGCGCGTGACTCCCTTGATCCGAAGCCCGTCATGAGACGCCGCTGAAGCCATGGGCGACCTCCGAAAGAGCAGCTGAGCGGCCTCGGCAGAGGGCGGGCCGCGAATGGGTGGGGAAAGAGAAGCACGACGTAAACGGCGTTGTCAACGGTGATGACAACGCTTCCCGTGTTGTGAAGAATGTGTCGCGACGGTCACGTCTCACTGAGGAGAATGTGCTCATGCCCCCACGCCGTACCGTCGCGCTCTCCCAGGAGCGGATCGTCGCCGCCTGTCTCGAACTCGTCGAAAGCGGCGGCCCGGGCGCCCTGACGTTCCGGAACATCGGCCGGCATCTCGGCGTGGACGCGACGGCGGTCTACCGGCACTTCAGGGACAAGGACGACCTCGTGCGGGCACTGGCCGACCGGCTGTACGAGGAGGCGCTGGACGGGTTCGCCCCCGGCGAGGACTGGCTGGACACGGTGCGGGACGCGGCCATGCGCGTCTACCGGGCCTTCGCCGGCCACCCCCAGGCCGCGGTGCTGGCGGCCAGCAGGTCGACCCGGCGCGAGTCCGAGATAAACGCCATCGAGGTGCTGCTCGACGCGCTGCGCCAGGGAGGCTTCGAACCGCCGGAGGCCGCGCGGTACGAGCGTGCTCTCGGCGACCACGTCCTGGCCTGGGCGGCCTTCGAGGCGTCGTTCGTGATGCTCCCGTCCGAGGTGCGCGAGGGCGACGCCGGGGCGCCGCTGGTCTACGCGGCGCAGAGCCGGGACCGCTATCCGCGGCTCGCCGAGTGTGCCCCCCACCTGCCGCCCGTCACGGTCCCCCAGTTCGAGACCGCGCTGGAGATCTTCCTCGTCGGCCTGCGCACGCTCGCCCCCGAACGGCCCCCCAAGCCGGTCGGCGCGGAGCCCGCCGGCCAGGACTGAGCCGGCGCGTCACGGACCACCGCCGTATGCCGGCGGCGGGCGGTAGCGTGGCGCGTCGTGTCGAGAAGATCGCGTTGGTGGTGGACCGTCGCTCTGGTCGTGTCGTCGGCCGGGCTGGCCTACGACCTGCCCCTGACGAACACCCGCTTCGCCTGGTTCTCGTTCGGGTACTGCCCGGCGCGCGATCTCTACGACTCCGCGGCGGCCCTGTGGCGCCGGCCCGCGCATACCTCCCGCTGGCGTGGTACGCGGGGCTTCCCGGCATCGTCCTCGCGTTCCTCCTGCATTGGGCCGCCATCAGGAGGGGGCGTGCCCGCGCCGGGCGCATACTGGCGCGCGTCGCGTTCTTCTGCGACGCACGCGCGGGCGGTCGTTTCCGGAACGTCTCCGACCGCGACCTGATCGCCTACGGGCGCGCCGTGTGCGACGCCTACCGGCAGGGCGGCTCGGACGAGTACTTCGTCGCCGCCATCTGCCCGCCGGTCGAGGCGGACCTGCGGAAACAAAAAGCGGCCGAGGGCGCCGAATTCCAAGCGCGGGAGGCGGCGGACCAGCGGGTGTGCGACGCGGCCCGGCACCGGCCGCTGACCAGGCCGGTACGCGTCACGAGGACACGGATGGGCACCGACTACGGGGTGATCGAGTCTTCCGAGACGGAGGACGCGTTCGACGACGATCTGCTGAGGTCGATGGCGGCCGGCGATCTCGTCGCCGCCGTCCTGGGGCATTTGATCATTCTGACCCACTCCGACTTCGACAACTGCCCCGACGGCGGAGCTGTACCGACGGCGGCCTCCGGTCGAGGTGAAGGGCTGGGAGCGCGTGGTGGAGATCGGCTACGAGAGCCCGACCCGGTCACATCGGGCTCATGGACCCCATGGTCGGCGAGAGCGACCTGCCCAACCTCGCCTTCCGGGGCAAGGGCCGCTACCGCGTCCGGGTGCACTACAGGAAGCCGGAATGGGAGGCGGGCACGCCCCAGCACCTTCTGATCATGATTTATCCCGGCAGCGGGCGCCGGACCGTCGAGTACCTCCCCAGATCCTGAACGCGGCAAAGCTGATGTCAGCCGCTCCACTTTTCGGGGCGCCGGTAAATTCTTCGATCTACACCAGGAACGGACTCAGGGAGTAGCGATGCTCGTAGATGCCTCTCGGGAATCGCAAACGAAATCACCTGCTCCGAGAAATCATGCTTCGGGCCAACGCGACCGGGCGGACAGGCGATCATCACCTGCCGTGTGGGGGCCAGTTGTAGCGACGCTTCGATCGCAGGACAGAAATCAGTGTCAGTCGACATGAGGAGTGACATGTCGCCATAACCGGACGCCGCGTCGACGGTCATAGCCACCGCCAGCGCCACATCCGTCAACTTCTCCTCGTACGTGTGGAATGTCTGGGCAGGATCACAGGCGCACGTCCATCGGGAACCGCAGTCTCTGCACCGCGCGGTTTTCTTCTTGAAGTGGCCGCGAAATGATCTCCACTTCCGGTCGGTAGGCGGCAAGGGCGGCAAGGTAGGTCTCCTGCCTCAGCGCCGCGTCAGGTTCGCCCTTGACGATCGCGGTGAAGTACCTGACCTTGATCACTACATCGTGCCTGCGGAGCTGTCGTACCAACTCGACGACATCGAGCCACAAGTACGCGCGACCGTACTTGCTCTTCAACCCGTGGTACAGGTTGAAGCCGTCGACGTACGCGACCACGTCCACCCGCAAGCTCCTCCCGGCATTGGCCAACCTGGCCGATCGTAGCTAGCATGGAGCCACACGAAGTTGGTTACGGCCAACTGGGCGGCCCCGCAAGGGGCCGCATTTTTTGTTGCCGTCCCATAGGCGGTCACGGGCGTCGCGGTCGCCGGCCCTGGCGTACGGGGAAAATGGGACGACACAAGATCGGGCGGCGGGCTAGGGTGTCGGGTCAAGGGGCGGCTCCTGGACGTGCTTCCTTCTCGATCTTTTAATCGCTTTAGTGCGTCCGTTCTCCGCCCCGTCTCACTTTCCCGGTGCCCGTCCAATCGCTCGTACACAGGGAGGATGCCCGTGGACCGGCTGGCGGAGCTGCTGCTGCGGCAGCGGCTGGTCGCCCCCGACCTTCTCGTCCCCGTCGTCGAGCGGGAAGCCGCCGCCCCGGGCCCCGAGGGCTCCGGCCGTTCGTCGCGCTCGTCCCGCCGGGAACGGCCCCTCGCCGCCGTCGCCGACGGGCTGGTCGCGCTGGAGGCCGACCTGCTCCAGCTCGGGCATGTGCTGAGCGTGCCGCTGCGTGCCCGGCTGGCCGAGCTGGACGCCGGGGATCTCGGGCAGGCGGGCCGCGCGCTCGTCTCCGCCCTGTCGGCCCAGCTGGGCGGGCGCGTCGTGCACACGCCGCTGTTCCGCCGCTTCCCGGAGTCGGTCCCCGCCGACACGGTGGAGCTGTTCGTCCGCAGGGTGTTCTCCGTGCTGCTCCAGCGGCCGGAGCAGCCGTGCGTGCTGTGCGGGCAGGTCGCCGCCGTCCATCCGGTGTCGCCGTGCGCGCACCTCGTCTGCCGTGCGTGCTGGGACGGCGCGGACTACAGCGCCTGCCCGATCTGCCATCGCCGGATCGACCCCGGCGATCCCTTCCTGCGCCCGGCCGACGACGTCTACGCCCCGGCCGTCAGGTGGAGCGGCCGGGTGCCGGAGACGCTGACCCTGCTCGGGCTGTGCGACGACCCCGCCGCCCGGGCCCGCGACCTGCTGGGTCCGCTGCTGTCCCGGCAGGCGGCGCCGCGCGCGGAGGACAGGGCGGTCGTCGCCGAGATCGTCGATCGCTTCTGGCCCGCGTCGGCCGGCTGGCTGCCCGAGCGGATCCCGGCCCGCGAGACCCGTGCCGTCGTCCTGGCGGCGGCCGTACGCCACGGCGACCTGGCCCTGCTCACGCGGCACGCCGACACGGCGACCGACGTGCTGCGGCTGCTCCACGCCCTCATGGGCGGCGACCCCGCGTTGCGCGCCCGCCTCCCGCGCCGCACGAGCCTGTCCCGGCCGGTGCGCCGCGCGCTCCTCGCCGCGCTGGATCGGCAGGCGCTGCCGTACCTGATCGAGGACCTGCACCGCTACCCCGCGCAGTGGCGGCACATGGCGGAGGTGCTGCACCCGCACGAGTTCCACCGGCGTCACCCGGACGCGGCCCTGGCGTTCGCCGTGCTGCGCGGCACCCCGCTGCGGAAGGGCACACCGATGGCGGACGTCCTGCTGGAGCGCGCGGCGGCCCACGGGGACCTGCTGTCGTTCGACGGTGTACGGCTGCGCGCCCGCACGTTCGCGGGGCGGTTCGAGGCCGCGCTGCGGACCGATCCCCGCGAGGCCCTCGCCCTGCTGGCGCGCCGGCCGGGAGAGCTGCTGCGGCGCACCGCCGATCTCGCCCGCCGCCTGCCCGCCGCCGACCTCGCCGAGGTCCTGCGCGCCGCCGCACCGCACGTCTCCCCGGCCGTGCTGATCGCCACCCTGGGCCAGTTGCGCACCCCACCGGGCGGGACCCGCATGTTCCTGCCGCGCGGGGGAGCGGCGCGGATCTGGGCCGAGCCCGACGCCCGCGAGGAGCTCGCCCCCGAGACCGTGGCCGCCCTGTCCGCCGTGCTGACCGGCGAGATGCTGCGCCGGGCCGCCGCGCTGCCGCCCGTCGAGACCGCGCTCCTGGACGAGGAGCTGGCCGACCTGCTCGCGCCGGAGGCCGAGCGGTCCGCCTCGGCCGCGCTGGTACGGCTGCCGCGCGGCAGCGTCCGGCCGCTCCCGGACGGTGCGCGGATCCGGCTGTTCCTGCACTGGGCGGAGCCCGCGGATCGCGTGGTCGACCTGGACCTGTCGGTGGCGGTGTTCGACGCGCGGTGGGAGTTCGTCGGGCTGTGCGACTACACGAACCTGCGGCTCGGCGCGAGCGCCGCCGTCCACTCCGGGGATCTGACCTCCGCGCCCGAGCCGCTGGGCGCGTCGGAGTTCGTGGACCTCGACGTGGCCGCGCTGCGCGCGACCGGCGGCCGGTACGCGGTGCCCGTCGTGTTCAGTTACAACGACGTGCCGTTCGACGAACTGGCCCGCGGTTTCGCCGGGTTCATGGACGATCCGGACGGCCTGTTCGACCCGCTCGCCGTACGGCAGCGCTTCGACCTGACCGGCCCGGCCAAGATCCTCGTCCCGCTCGTCGCCGACCTCTGGTCGCGCACGATGCGCTGGGTGGACCTCAACGTGTCCGCGTTCGGCGGGTTCCACAACGTGTACGAACACGAGGAGCAACTCGCCCGTCTGGGCGCGGCCGCCGAGGACGCCTACGGTCTCGGCGAGCGCGTGACCCTGTGGGAGGTCGCCTGCTGGCACGCCGCCGCCCGCGCCCGCGAGGTCGTCGTACGGCACCGCGACGGCGCCGTGAGCCGGCACGCGCGTCGTCCCGGCGAGGACGCCGCCGCCTTCGCGTCCCGCCTCGGCGTACGGCAGGCGGCCGATCCCGCGGCGGAGGCCGGTGCGGCGGAAGCGGGTCTCGCCGTGGTGCTGGAGGACGACGTGCGGGTGAGCGAGGGGGCACAGGTCTACGCCCTGCACCCTGCCCGTCTCGACCCCGCCGTGATCCGCCCTCTCGACGCCTCCGACCTCGTCGGCATGCTCGCCCCCGCGATGCGCTGACCGGCCGGAAATAAAGGTTTGCGCGCTCACTGACCGCGTGGGAAAGTGAGCGTGCTTCACACAAGTAACAGCGAAGGAATGAAGCCTATGTTCTCGGCGTCCCACAGCGGCCGCCGTCGGCACTGACCGATACGCCTCCCGCGTCATCGGCTCACTGCCTTCACCGTCTCACGGCGGCCCCACGTGACGGTGCCCTGTGCACCTTCTCCATCCCGTCCGGGATGGCTTCAGATGCGAGTTCACCCTCCGCTCCGCGCGGCGGGCGAACCGCTCCATCTTTCATTCGTGAGGTCGATATCACCGTGGGCATCGATGTCCAGAGTTTCGCCGTGGCCAACCTTCGCCGCCGTCCCGAGGTCGTCGAGATCGGGGGCTTCGTCCTCGGCGTGGAGCCCGGCACCACCAGCCCGTACGTCAACTACGCGACACCCCTGCCCGGCGCCCGGCCGGGCGGGCGGGACGTCGCGGCGCTGATCGGGGCGTTCCGCGAGCGCGGGCTCAAGCCCCGGCTCGAGTTCGCCCCGGACGCCGCGCCCGCCGTGGAGCCCGCGCTTCGCGAGGCGGGGTTCGCCGTCGAGGCGGTGCACGACTACCTCGTCTGCATCCCGGCCACGCTGACGAGGCCGCGAACCGCTCTCCCGGTGGAGACGCCGTTGACGGACGAGGACTACACGGCGATCGACGCCGCCCTGGCGGAGGCGTTCGGCGGGGAGTTCGCCTCGTCGCCGGAGGGCGCGGCCCGGCTGCGCCGTACGGAGGAGAGCGGCGGCGCGGTCCGGTTCGTCCGGGCGCCCGGCGGCGGCTGCGCGGGAGCGGCCATGTGCTCCGCTCCGGCCGTGGAGACGTCGGAACTCGCCGGCGTCGGCACCCGCCCCGGCTTCCGTGGCCGGGGCATCGCCGCCGCGGTCACCGCCACGCTCGCCGAGGCGATGCTCGCCAGGGGAGCACGGTCGGTGTGGCTGGAGTACGGCGGCGAGGGATCCCGCCGGGTCTACGAACGCGTCGGCTTCCGGCCGGCCGGCACCCGCCTGTACATGTCGCTCGAAGTCTGACGCGCGCCGTCTGATTCGCGCCGTCTGATTCGCGCCCGGCGGGGGACCGCCGCCCGCCGGGCGCGACGGCGTGTCCGGGGGACGGCCGCGCCTGGTCGGGTCGTCTTCGACCCGCCCCGCCGGACGGGCGCTCATGCCCGAACGGCGCGGTGTGGCGCATCTCACCGCGGGCGGCCCGCGACGGTGAGGACCTGCGGAAGCACGGAACGGCGGCGGCCAGAATGATGCCCTTTGCCGGGTTTTTGGTCGTGTCTTACTTGTTATCTATTAAGCTTCCCGTGTGTCTCGCCGGTGAGCGGTCCTCAACCCGAGGACGACCGGCGACCGCCGAATCCCGGAAGTCATCGATCCCGGGAACCGGGGACCCACGTCTCTTGGGGTGAATCCGGACCATCCGGTAGGGCTACTCCTGGCCCGAACCCGTCAGCTAACCCGGTAGGCGGCCAAGGAGAGGAGAGCGCGTGGAGTGTCGGCTCCACCTGCCCACCCGGTCCGCGTCGTGTCGCCGGACCACATGCCCGCCCTGGAACGTCTCCAGGCTTCCGGGGTGATGGCGCGCCCGTGACGGGCTGCCACATTTCCCGTTTCTGATTCCGCCCCGCCGCGGCCGTGTCCTCGGACGGTCATGCCGTCATGCCGCCACGCCCCGCGGGCCGGTCCGTCATGTCTCGAAGCGCGCCATGAGGAGCCTCCGATTTCCACCGATCCGATAGCTCGACAGCTGCTCGACGCCGTCCGCCCCGAACTGGGCTACCGCGAACGAGCCGGGAAACACACGAAGTTCGGCGAGTGGTACGCCGACAACATCGCCAAGGACTCCGACTTCAAGACCGCCCCCTGGTGCGACATGTTCGTCTCCTGGGCGGCGGACCGGGCCGGGGTGCAGGGCCACGTCGGCGAGTTCGCGCTGACCACACGGCACGCCAAGTGGTTCAAGGAGCACCACGCCTGGAGCGACAAGCCCGAGCCGGGCGCCGTGGTCTTCTTCGACTGGTCGGGGTCCAAGAAGATCGGCGACATCGACCACGTCGGCATCGTCGAGAAGGTCGCCGGCGGGAAGGTCCACACGATCGAGGGCAACGTCGACGGCGTGTGGCTGAAGCGCAAGGTGCGCGACAAGAGCAAGATCGTGGGGTACGGCCTGCCGCGCAAGGTCAAGGTGGCGCCGACGGCGCCGGTGACGATCCAGCCCGTGGCGGCCGTCAACGCGAGCGTCCAGCGCGCCGCGGCGCCCACCACCAGGAACATGGCGGCCACGCAGGGCAAGTCCCTCGACGTCGTGTGGTCGCCCGGCGACGCCGTCCTGCCGGCCGGTCTGCTATTCGCGGTGGTCTCCACCGCCGTGACCGGGCTCCGGTTCAAGGCCGCGGCGGCGACGTCCGGCGGACGGCACCGCAAGCGATGACCTCCCACGACGACCCCCCACGGTGACGTCCCGCCGCCTTCCCGGAGCGGCGGACCGCCGTGGCACGTCGTCGGCTCGGGCCGCCTTAACCCAGCAGGCCCTTCATCTCCCTGATCTCGGCCGACTGGCTGGAGACGATGGACGCCGCCATCCGCCGGGCCGGCTCGTAGGCCCCGGTGAGCAGCTCGTCGCGCGCCATGGCGACGGCGCCCTCATGGTGCCGGATCATCATCGTGAGGAAGGCCCGGTCGAAGGCCCGTCCGGACAACCCCGCGAGACTCCGCATGTCCTCGGGGGACATCATTCCGGGCATGGCGTGGTGCCCCGGCGCGGGGCTCTCACCGGGCACCCGCTCGCCCCAGGCCGTGAGCCAGCGGCTCATCGTCCGGATCTCGGGAGCCTGCGCGGCCTCGATCCGCCGGGCGAGCCGCGCGACCCGGGCGTCCGCCGCGCGGCCCTCGGCCAGCCGACCCATCTCCACCGCCTGACGATGATGCGGGATCATCATCCGGGCGAACATGACGTCCTGGTCGTTGTGATCGGCCGCCGGTGTCGTGCCGGCAGGCCCGGTGAGCCCGGTGAGCGCGGTGAGCGCGGCGGGTGAAGACGATGCCCCGGGCCAGGCGGCGGAGCCGTACGCGCCGCCCAGGCCGACCAGCAGATCGGCCGTAAGCAGGGCCGTCAGCAGGGCCGCCGGCAGGACACGTCCCTTCATAGGCCGACACCTCCGTACGCCCGGGCGTGGTGGGGTCCTGGATTGTCGTACCCCGTCCCGCCGGAACGTTCCCGTTAGCCGAACGTGATCCGGAACCGGTAGTTGTCGCCGTAGGTCGAGCCGCGGATGGTGAACGCCGCGCTCCCCGAGCTCACTCGGCCCGATACCGTCGCCCCGGCGTTGACGGCGTAGAGGAAGGGGGACGTGCCGAGATTACGGCAAGGGACGATGGTCTTCTCTCCGTAGAAGTGGTTGAACGTGGCCCCCTCGGCGCGATGGCTGTCGACCAGCTTGCCGGACCAGGAGGTGCCCGATCGGCCGGTGACCCAGTAGCCGAGCAAGAGGTTCGGGTCGCGTACGTTGCCGCCGAGATCGCGGGCCGACGCGGTGACGACGTGGGCGGAGCCGAATTGGAAGGATCCGACGGCTCCGATGTTCCCCACGTAGAACTCCCAGTAGAAGGGATTGCGCTCGACCCGGCCCGCGGCGGACTTGGGTGGGCCGGTGATGAATTTCGCGGCCATCCTGTATCGGCTGGTGCCGATGAACCGGTGCTCGCCCGAGAGGGGACCTCCGCAGTAGTCGTATGAGTCGACCACCACGGTGGCGGTGCCGCGATAGATCTGTAGCGCGGACTGCGCGCCGGTCGCCGGGCCGGCCGGGATCACCGCCCCGAGCACCGCGGTCACCGACACGGCAGCCGCTGATCCGCGTTTCCGTGCTTTTCTGCTCATGGAGAATTCCCTCCTTGTCGTACCGTCGATCAAGGGCCGTGTTTCAGATGAAACTCGTCATATAGAGCGCCAGAGGAAGGACGGCGGCCAGTGCATAGGGAGCGAACTGAGAATTGCGATCGCCGGCGTGTCGTGTCCGTACGATCCACGGCCAGACGACCAGCAGCACCGTGCTCCCGCCCAGGAGGAGCCGGTCGAAGGCGAGCCCTTTGACGATGCTCTGGAACACGTGGGCGATCGCGGCGCCGATGTCCTCACCGGTGAGCATGAACGCGGGCAGAGCGAGGGCCGACACCAGCACGAGCCGGACGACGAAGGTCGCCGGCCACGCCACGGCCAGCCCCGTGAGGCCGCAGAAGCGCCCCCCGGCGACCTTTCGGCGCAACGCGGCCGGCGGGTGGGTGAGCACTCTGCTGACACGTCTCAGCCGGCCGCCGGGAAGGGTCCGTTCGAGGGCCAGTGCCCGGATGAGCGCGTCGGCGCCACACTGCCGGACCGCCAGCCGATCTGCGCCGAGTTCCGCCAGCCACAGCGCCACGACCGGCAGGAGCAGCATCCTCGGGACGACGGCGGCGTGGACGAGGAGCTGCCCGGTCAGCAGGCGCCCGGCCGCGCCTCCGAGCGTGACGTACAGGGTGATCGGCAGCAGCCCGACCACTACAAAGATCGGGCCCCAGACGCGCACCAGCCAGGTGAAAGGGCTCGCGAGACCGACGACGTGGTGATCGCGTTGACGACGGTGGGCGATCTCGTGCAGCAGCACGGCCTCGGCCGCTTCGGGGTCGGCCCGCCACAGGACGGTGAGCGGGAGGAATACGGCGATCCGCGCCTGCTTCCAGCCCACCGGATAGACGCGCGCCGTCATGCGGTTACTCTCGCTGAACCTGATCTCGACGGAAGGGTCCTGCCGCCGTACGAACGCGGCCATCTCCTCGATGACCGGGTTGTCGCTGACTCTCAGATCGTGCCGCCGCTCCACTCTTCTTCCGCGGAACCCCGGCAGCAGCAGGCTCGCCATCGCCCCGAGCAGGATCAGTGCAGGGAAGAGCTGGGCGATGCTCGCGACGCCGAGCACGATGCCCGCCGTGCGGGCGACGCCCATAGGGCTGTTCGTGATCAGGGTCCTGTAGTCGGTGGCCTGGCGGATCCAGTCGCCGATCAGCCCGGGCACTCCGACCAGAAGGTAGGCGATCAGGTAGAACCAGAGCCACGGCGGCAGCATCCAGGAACGCGATGGCCCGCCGAGCCGGTGTTCCGGCAGAGGCAGCGCCGGGGACGTGGCCAGAAGAGCGGCGAGCAGCGCCTGGATCTCCTCCGGTGTGTTGCCCGGTTCGAAGACCGTCTCCAGGAGCCGGTAGGTCTGTTGCTCGGCCCTCTCCCTGCTGAGACCGTGAGCGATCAGGCGCTCCGTCAGGACGGCGATCACCTGGTCGAGCAGGCGCCCCTGGTCGGGGTTCATCTGGGCAGGCGACGAGGGGCCGCCGGTGGCGGCGGTTCGCTCAAGCGAAGGGGTTCTGCCGCTACGCCGCGACTCGATGAGGGCGTACACGGCGAGGGTGTTCCCGATCATTCCGTCCGCGAGAAACGTGTGCAGGTGATCGGCGGCGGCGCGCAGCGCGTCGAGAATGGCCGGGAGCTCGCCTATTCCCGCGCCGGACGCGAATCCCCCGGTTTCACCGCCGTCTCCGGTGGTGAAAAGACGGCGGCGGCGTTCCCCGCCTTCGGCATAGGCGGCGCCGACCTCTGCCGCGAAATCGATCTCATGAGGTGTCAGACGCTCTGCGAGGCGCCGGGACCACGCTCCGACGAGTTCCACGGAATTCCTCCACGGGACGGCGGGAACCTCACCGTAAAAGACCATTGCCGTCCGGCCAATGACGTGTGCATACACGGTTGGTCACGCCCTGTGTCGATTCGGATATGGTGGCGCCAATAATGGTGGCCGGGACGGCGAATGACCGACTAATTCCAAAGCGCGGCATAAAGATAGAACATCACTTGATGCCGTATTCACCCCCTTTGTAGTGAAATTCGAGGCGGTGCCCTGTCCGCTGAGCGCCCCGCGGGTGGCGGGGGGAGGCGTTGACATGCAGCCTTGTGGCTGCATATGGTTCATGCAGCCACAAGGCTGCATGTTCGGGATGGGGAAGATGGACGAGGTGTTCAAGGCGCTGGCCGACGTCAGCCGCCGCCGGTTGCTTGACAGCCTGAACGCCCGCAACGGCCAGACGCTGCGTGAACTGTGCGCGGGGCTGGACATGGCGCGGCAGTCGGTCAGCAAGCACCTGGCGGTGTTGGAGGCGGCGGACCTCGTGACCACGGTGTGGCGTGGCCGGGAGAAACTGCACTACCTCAACGCCGTGCCCATCAACGCCATCGCGGACCGCTGGATGAGCAGGTTCGACCGCGAGCGGGCCCGTGCTCTCGCCGATCTCAAGAACGCATTGGAGCAGGAACCGATGGGCAACCCCGAGTTCGTCTACACCACCTACATCAGGACCACGCCTGAGCGGCTGTGGCAGGCCCTGACCGACCCCGGCTTCACCCGGCGCTACTGGGGCCTGTCCTTCGACAGCGACTGGCGAGCGGGGGCGCCGATGACGTGGCATCAGGGCGGTGTGGCGATCGCCGATCCCGAGCAGGTCGTCATCGAATCCGAACCCGGCCGCCGTCTCTCCTACACCTGGCACTCCTTCACGCCCGAGTGGGCCGAGGCGGTCGGTTTGGGGGAGGACGTGCTCGCCAGGCTGAAGACGGAGCGCAGGTCGCGGGTGACGTTCGAGATCGAGCCGGTGGGGGAGACGGTCAAGCTGACAGTCGTCCACGACGGCTTCGATCCCGGCAGCACCGTGCGGGAGATGGTCGGCGAGGGCTGGCCCCAGGTGCTGTCCGCGCTCAAGACCCTGCTGGAGACGGGCGAGCCCCTGCCGGCAGGGAGCGCCTGACGCGCGGGCCGCACCCCGCCCCGCCCTGCCCGGCCGCCGCGAGCGGCCCTCGCCCTCTCGACCCTCCCGCTCGTCCTGGCCGGCCTGCTCGGCACGGCCCTGGTCGCCCGCCCGCGAGCGCCGCCTCGCCGGCCCAGGTCGGCTCGTTCAGACACTTCTCGCCGTTCTGTCATGGCGCCGTCAGGGCGCCACTCGAACGGACAGGAGTCCGCTGGGCGGTCATGTCGAGGACGTGTCCTCGCCTGCCGCCCCGTTACGGCGATGTGAAGCTGGGCATCTCGGACTACGCGAACCGCCGTCAGGCGGACAGCGAACCGCGAGCAGGGTCTAAAGTTGACTCGGCGAGTTCGAGCGGAAGAGGCGTTCATGGCACGAGGCGACACCGGACCTGACTTCATCGAGGCGCTCGCGCGCGGCCTCGATGTCATCAGGGCGTTCCAGCCGGGGCGCCCGGTCATGTCCCTGACCGAGGTGGCGGCGGCGACCGGCCTGGCCCGGCCCACGGCGCGGCGCATCCTGCTCACCTTGCAGGAGCTGGGATACGCCCGCTCGGCGCAGGGCGGCTTCGCCCTGACCCCGCGGGTGCTCGAACTCGGCGTCTCCTACGTCCGCTCGATGGGCCTGTGGGAGGTGGCCCGGCCACACCTGGAACGGCTGGTCGCCCAGACGCACGAGTCGTCGTCGGTCGCCCAGCTCGACGGGTCCGACATCGTGTACGTCGCCCGCGTGGCCGTGCCGAAGATCGTCGCCCTGTCGGTGCAGATCGGAACGCGGTTCCCCGCGATGCAGACGTCCCTGGGCAAGGTGCTGCTGGCCGCGCTCCCGCCGGACGAGCTGGAGCGGGTGCTGGCCGAGCCGAGCCGGTCGGGCATCGAGCCGCGCTGGCGGCCCGATCCGCAGGAGCGCGACGCCATGCTGCGCGAGGTGCGGGCGAAGGGCTGGGCGCTGACCGACGAGCAGCTCGCCCTCGGGATCCGGTCGGTGGCCGCGCCGCTGCGCGACGGCTCCGGCGCCGTCATCGCGGCCGTGAACGTCAACAGCCACGCCGCCGAGACCTCGCTGGAGAAACTGACCGAGGAGCACCTGCCGCTGTTGCTGAAGACCGCCGGGGCGATCAGCGCCGACTGGGCGCTCTACGAGTCGGTCCCGCAGGTCACGGCCTCCTAGGAATCCGCGGGTCACGACTTCCTAGGAGGCCGCCCCGGGGATCAGGACGATCCTGCCGGAGGCGGTTCCGGCCGCCTGACGCCGCCACGCGGCGCCGGCCTCCTCCAGCGGAACCGTCTCGTGGGCGACGGCCAGCCGCCCGAGCGCGGCCTGCTCGGCGACGAAGACGATCGAGGCGGCCCGCTGCTCGGGGGTCAGCTCGTTGTTGGTGTATCCCAGCAGCCGCAGCGACCTGCCGCGCAGCGTGGAGGACTCGATGGGGCAGGTCTCGTCCGCAGAGGAACCGAGGTTGACCCACCGGCCTCCCTGGCGCAGGGCACGGGCCGCGGCGGCCGCCGCCGGACCGAAGAGCGGGTCGAGCACCAGGTCGGCGGGCCCGTCGCAGGCCTCGGCGAAGCGGGCGGCCAGCGTGGCGACGTCGCCGGTGTCGAGCGCCACCACGGCGTCCGCGCCCGCCTGCCGGGCCCGTTCGCGGGCGGCGGGGGAGCGGGCGCCCGCGACGACCCTGCGGGCACCGGCGATGCGCGCGATCCGCACGGCGGCCTGCCCGACGACGCCGCCCGCCCCGAGCACCACCACCTGCTCGCCGGTGGCGAGCTCGCCGCGCCAGGTCAGCGCCATGTGCGCGGCGACGGCCGACAGCCCGAGCGCGGCCACCGCGACCGGGTCGGCCTCCGCCGGCAGTTCGACGAGGTCGCGCGCGGGCACGGCCGCCACCTGCGCCATGCTGCCGTCTCCGGGGGCCATTCCGGCCGAGGTCGCGAACCACACCGGCCGCCCGTCCGCGACGCCGGCCCCCTGCACGCCCGGCACGTACGGCGTGCGCGGCCTGCCGAAGTAGGACGTGCCGGTCGCGCACAGCAGGTCGAGCGGCGTGACGGGCGCGGCGCCGACCTCGACCAGCGTCTCGCCGGGCCCGGCGACGGGCACGGGCAGGTCGGCCACCAGCGGCGGCCTGCCGGGTTCCACGATCTGCGCTGCCCGCATGTTCCACCTTTCGCCGAAGCACATCTCGCTGAAGCACACCTTGCTGAAGCACATCTCGCTAAGGCGCATCGTCATCGGCGGCAGCCGCCGGGCACGCCCCGCACGGCGTGCCCGGCGCCTCGCCGCCCGGCCCGCCTTCGGGAGGCGGGCAGGTCCGATCACGTCGCGATGTCGGGGTACGGCATCGTCATGTGGGCCAGCCGCCGGGCGTACTCGGTCTGGAAGCCCATCGGCTCGTGGTCGCGCTCGAACATCGCGATGAACAGCGTGAGCGTGAGGAACGGGTGCGCGCCCAGCTCGAACAGCCGGGGGTAGTCGTGGCCGGCCAGGGCCTCGCGCTCGGCGTCCTCGAAGCGCAGCCAGGTCGAGGCCTCCCCGCCGTGACAGCTCAGCAGCCGGTTGGCGTGCTCGGCCTCCCACCACTCCACCGTGCCCCGGGGGTCCTCGCGGTAGCGCTCGACCAGTTCCGGATCGCGGTCGACGGTGAACAGGAACTTGTTCAGCAGGTACTTGCTCACGCCACGCCTCCGTTGGGGTACCAGGTGAAGTAGGCCTCCATGGTGTGGAACAGGTCGTAGGTGTCGACGTAGTCGGCCTTGGCGCCCTCGCCGGCCACGCCCATCATCAGCATGAAGTCCATGAAGCCGTGGGTGGCGTTGCCGGGCAGGTGGAGGCTGTCGAGGGTGACCTCCGACAGGCAGCCCTCGATGTCGCCGGAGGAGATCCACTCGACCGCCTTGCGGTCGAACTCGGGATCGGGCCCGTGCGGGCCGAACTGGCGCGGCCCGCCGAGCTCCAGCGACAGGTGCCCGGTGCCGATCACCGCCACCCGCCTGTCCGCCGGCCACGACTCCACCAGCTCGCGGATCGTACGGCCGAACTGCACGAACCGCTTCGGCCGCGGCAGCGGCGGGGCGAAGATGTTGGTGTAGATCGGCACGATCGGCAGGTCGTTCTGCGGCCGCAGCGTGATGATCGGGCACGTGATCGAGTGGTCGATCCGCAGCTCGTTGGAGAAGGCCAGGTCGAAGCCCGCGTCCAGGCCCTCCCGCAGGATGTACGACGACAGGTCCTCCTGACCGGTGAAGAACATCCGGGGCAGGCCGAACTCGCGCTCCTCGTTGTACCAGTTCGCGTCGTAGAAGGGCGCCTTGCCGACGAGGAACTGCGGCATGTTGTCGAGCCAGAGCTGGTGGAAATGGTCGGAGCCGACCATGACCAGCACGTCGGGCCGCGCCTTCGTCAATGTCTCCCGGAACGCCTCGACCTTGCGCACCCACTCGTCGGCGAACGGCGGGCGGTCCTCGCCGGTGGCCGTGCTGGCGCGGTAGTAGAACGGATGATGGGTGGACGCGATCACCGCGACCAGTTCAGCCATGCGAACCTCCAGTGGCGTCAGGGGCGTAGGGCTCGGGATCGACGGACCGGTTGTTGAGGTCCACCGACAGGAAGATCTCGTTCGCCACCGGGCGGCGCAGCTCCTCGGCGAGCTGGCCGATCAGGCCCGCCGTACGGGCGAGCAGGGCGAAGCCGCGCAGCAACTCCAGCGGCAGGCCGAGGTCGGCGAGCGCCGCGCCGCAGACGCCCGCGCCGTTGAGCGGCAGCTTCTTGCCCAGCACCTCGGGATGCACGCGGCCGATCGCGGCGAACAGCGACAGGTGCGGCCCGAACAGGTTCTCCTCGGCGGCGATCTCCAGCAGCCGGGGGGTGCGGGGGTCGCCCTCCTTGTGCACGTGGTGGCCGAGGCCGGGGATGAACCGCCGCGCCTGCCGCCGGGCCCGCACGGTCTCCAGGGCCAGCGCGTCCCAGCCGGCGTCGTCCGACGGCGGCGGCCCATCGTGCGCCGCCAGGACATCGTGCAGGAACCGGCCGCAGTCCTCGGTCACGCCGAGGAAGCGCGATCCGCCGCCGAGCAGCCCGGCCGCGAGCGCGCCCTGGATCGAGTCGGGCGCCGACAGGTACGTCAGCCGGGTGACGATCGCGGTCGGGGTGAACCCGTGGTCGGCCAGCGCGGCGAGCACGGCCTCGAACACCCGGGTCTCGCCCGGCGTGGGCCGCCGCTGAGCGGCGAGCCAGAACGCGAGCTCGCCGAAGCCGACCTTCCCCATCACGTCCTCGGCGAGGTCGCAGCCCAGCAGGGTGATCGACCTGAGCGAGGACGCCCCCAACGCCGTGGGATACGACGGCCGCTCGATCATCTCCGGCCCGTCAGACATCGTCGTCCTCCTCCTGAGTCAGCCATTCGCGCAGCTCGTCCCCGTGCTCGTCCAGCTCCGGCGGCGGCAGCCGGTAGGCGGCGGGGGTCGCGGAGAACCGGATGGGGTGGCGGGTGGTCGGGACCGCGCGGTCGCCCTCGCCCACCGCCACGATCGGGTCGAGCCCGAAGCGCTCGGCCATGGCGAACCCGCCGTCGATGGTGTTGATCGGCCCGCACGGCACCCCCGCCGCGACCAGCAGCTCGAACCACTCGAGCGCGCCGCGCGTGGCGAGCCGTCCGACCAGGATGGGCCGCAGTTCCTCGCGGCGGGCGGTCCGGTCGGCGTTGCGCGCGAAGCGCGGGTCGTCGGCGATCTCCGGGATGCCGAGCACCTCGCACAGCTTGCGGAACTGGCCGTCGTTGCCGGCCGCGACGATGATGTCGTTGTCGGCGGTGGGCAGCGGCTCGTAGGGGAAGACGCTCGGGTGCGCGTTGCCCATGCGGTAGGGGACGACACCGCCGGCGACGTACGCGGAGCTGTGGTTGACCAGGCCGGTGAGCGCCGAGGACAGCAGATTGACCTCGACGTGCTGGCCCTGCCCGGTCGCGTCGCGGTGGCGCAGGGCGGCGAGGATGCCGATGGCGGCGTGGTTGCCCGCCATGACGTCGAAGACCGAGATCCCGGCACGGTAGGGCGGGCCGCCGGGGTCGCCGGTGAGGCTCATCAGCCCCGACATGGCCTGCACCATGAGGTCGTAGCCGGGCACGTCGCGGCCCGCGCCGGAGCCGAATCCGCTGATCGAGGCGTACACCACGCCGGGGTTGGCCGCGCTCACCGACGAGTAGTCGAGGCCGTACTTGGCGAGCCCGCCCGGCTTGAAGTTCTCCACCAGCACGTCGGCGCGGCGGGCCAACTCCCGGGCCACCTTCGCGTCGCCGGAGTCCCGCAGGTCGAGCGCGATCGACCGCTTGCCCCGGTTGACCCCCAGGTAGTACGTCGACACGTCGCCGCGCACCGGCGGCATCCAGGTGCGCGTGTCGTCTCCCTTGGGTCCTTCGACCTTGACGACCTCGGCGCCCATGTCGGCCAGCAGCATCGTGGCGTACGGCCCGGCCAGGACCCGCGAGAAGTCGGCCACCAGCACGCCGGACAGCGGCCCGCCTCCCCGCTCGGGCGCGGTGTCGTCTGTCATCCGGCTCCCCCTCCTTGGTGTTATCGAAGTGTCCGCTGAACGGACATAAGTCCGTGAGGCCGATTCTGGCACAGGCGGTCCACTCGTCAAATGCTCGCCCGGCTCTTCGTGGTAGGACGAGGCGGGAAACCCATGGTTGACAGCAGGGGCGGTGCTCGGGAAAGTAGCAGCGGAAGCAGTGCTGACCGTATAGCGGACAATTGTTCGCCGTCGCTGAGCGCGCTCGGCCAGTGGGAAGGTGAGGAGTTCGACGATGAACGAGCCGACCGATTTCGGACCGGACCGGCCCGTGCTGCTGCGCGGCGGCACGGTGCTGCCGATGGACGACGGGCACAGCGTGCTCCCTCGCACCGACGTCCTCGTCGTCGGCGACCGGATCGCCGAGGTGGGGCCCGACCTTCCCGCGCCGGAGGGCGCCGTCGTCGTCGACGCCACCGGCGGCATCGTCATGCCCGGCATGATCGACACTCACCGGCACATGTGGCAGACCGCGATGCGCGGCTACGGCGCCGACTGGACGCTGACGCAGTACTTCGTCTGGTACTACCTCGAGTACGGCAAGCTGTGGCGGCCCGAGGACGTGCACGCGGGCAACCTGCTGGCCGCGATCGAGGCGATCGACGCCGGCGTCACCACGGTCGTGGACTGGTCGCACGGGCTGCGGACCGTGGACCACGCCGACGCGGCCGTGGACGCGCTGCACGCGGTGCCCGGCCGGTTCGTGCTGGCCTACGGCAACATCCAGGCACCTCCGGCCGAGTGGACCGGCGCGCCGGAGTTCCGCGACTTCGTCCGGCGCCGCATCACGGGCGACGACATGCTGGGCTTCCAGATCGCCTTCGACGTCACCGGCGACCCCGCCTTTCCCGAGAAGCCGGCCTTCGAGGTGGCCCGCGAGCTCGGCGTCCCGGTCACGACCCACGCGGGTGTGTGGGGCGCGACCAGCGACGACGGCATCCGCCTCATGTACGAGCACGGCTTCATGACGCCCGAGACGGTCTACGTCCACGCCGCCTCGCTGTCGGCGGACTCCTACCACCGCATCGCCGCCACCGGCGGTTCGATCTCGGTCTCCACCGAGAGCGAGCAGAGCGCGGGCCAGGGCTACCCGCCCACCTGGGCCATCCGCGCGCACGACATCCCGGTCTCCCTGTCGATGGACACCAGCGTCTGGTGGAGCGGCGACCTGTTCTCCGCGATGCGCACCACGCTCGGCGCCGACCGTTCCCGCGAGCACATGGAGGCGCACGCCAGGGGGGAGACGATCACCCACTGCAGCCTCCGTGCCGACCAGGTGGTGGACTGGGCGACGCGCGGCGGCGCCCGCGCCATCGGCCGGAGCGACGACCTCGGCAGCGTCGAAGCGGGCAAGAAGGCCGACATCGTGCTCATCAAGAACGACGCCTCGCCCGTGTCGTTCCCGCTGCTCAACCCGTACGGGCACGTCGCGTTCCAGGCGCAGCGCGGCGACGTGCACACGGTCCTCGTGAACGGCCGCGTGGTGAAGCACGAGCACCGTCTGGTCGGCGTGGATCTCGTCGGGGCCCTCGCCGCGGCGCGCCGCGAGGTGGAGCGGACCGTCGAGTACCTGCGCTCGACGCTGGGCGAGGAGGCATGGCAGAAGGGGATGAACCCCGACATCCCCGAGACGAAGATCCTCGACAACCCCTACACGTACACCGACTACCACAGCGCCGCGACGCACAGCCGTTGACGTGGTACGCAGGGCGCGATCGAGGGAAACCCTGGGAGATTCATGATTGTTTGCAGGTATTTGTGAGATTAGGACACCAGCGGGGTTAATGTGGGCAGCCACCTGCGGAAGCCGTGGAGGTTTCCCCCGAAACGACCGCTGGGAGTTGTCTCACATGCAAGGGCGCGTCCCGTCACAGACGAGCCAGGATGATCGGTTCCGGCAGGAGATCCTCTCCAGCGAGGAGGAGCCGCCCCCCACGACCAAGAGCAGGAAGCCCGTCGTCATCGCCGCCGCGGCCCTGGTGGCCGTGCTGGCCGCCGGGGGAGCGGGCTTCGCGCTCCGCGGCGGCTCGGGCCCCGCGGACCCGCCCGCCGCGGGCGGCGTTCGGCAGTCGGCCCCCGCCCAGGACGGCGGTTCCGCTGATTCCGCCGGTGACGACGCCGGTGCCGCCACGGAGGGCCCGGAGGACCAGGGCTCAGGGGACCAGAGTTCAGGGGAGCAGGGCGCGATCGGGTCCGGCGGGGACGGCTCCGGCGGAGCGCAGGCGCCCGGCGGGGGCGGCGCGGACACCGCCTCCGGCTCCTCCGGCGGCGGCTCCTCCTCCGGTGGGAAGAGCGCGGGCCGGGCCGGGACCGGCTCGTCGGGCAAGACGGGCGGGGCCTCGAAGGGCGGTAGCGGCCAGGACCAGGGCGAGGTGCCGTCGGGCGCCGACGGAGCCCCCGGGCTCATTCCCGGTGCCTGCGCCGCCTCCGGCTGCTGATCGCGGGCTGACCCGCTGGGGCCCCGCGATGGGCCCGCAGGGCGCCGGGACCCGCATCACGGACGCGACACCGGAGGCCGGCCTGTCCGCCGCGGCAGGGCCGTCAACGCGGCGGCCGGCGGCGCGGCCGCCCCGGCCGACGTGTGCGCGCTGAGCAACCGTGTGCGGCGTGGTCAGGAGGACGGGCCGGGCCAGCCGAGCGGGAAGGCGATGCGGGCGGGCGGTTCGCCCGCCGCGTCGTTGAACTCCCGCATCGCGGTGATGAGGGCCTGCCGCCGGCACGCCGGCATCCGCGTGAGGATCGCGGCGATCTCCTCCTTGCGACGGGCGGTGACCTCCTCCACGATCCGCCGTCCGTTGTCGGTCAGCCGCAGCAGGGTCTCCCGCCGGTTCTGCGGATTCACCTCACGCTTCACCAGGCCGGCGACGGCGAGGCGGCCCGCCATGCGCATGGCGGTCGACGGATTGACGCCGAGCCTGTCCGCCAGCGTCACCAGCTTGGTCTCGCCCTGTCCGACCACCAGCAGCATGCGGAACTGCGGCAGGGTGACCTTGTCCTCCGCGGCGGCGAGGGATCGCGCTGAGATCGCGACGAGCACACGCGAGGCGGTGAGCACGGCGGCGGTGACGGCCTCCAGGTCGTCGCCGGTCGGCTCCTCGTCCGCTTCCTTTGCCATAGGAACCGTTTTTACACGGTCCCTCTCGCGGCCATGTCATCGCATCGGCAAACGTGCGGCGGGCGCGGGCGAGGCCGCGCCGTGAGGACGCCGTGAGGACGCCGCCGGGGCGGACGTGCTCAGCCGAGCGAGGCCAGCAACTCGTTGCAGGCCTGGGCGCAGCGGCGGCACGCCTCGGCGCAGACCCGGCAGTGCTCGTGCATGTGGGCGTGCAGGCCGCATTCGTCGCCGCAACTGCGGCACGCCTGCGCGCACGCCTCAAGCTGGGCGCGCGTCAGGTTCGCGTCGTAGCCCGTGTGCCGTGACAGCACCCGGCCCGTCGTCGCGCAGATGTCGGCGCAGTCGAGGTTGGTGCGGATGCAGCGGACCAGTTCCGCCACCGCGTGCTCGCTCAGGCAGGCGTCGGCGCAGGCCGTACAGGTCTGCGCGCAGTCGAAGCAGGCCTCGATGCAGTTCGCGAGCACCTGCCTGTCCACGCCGCCGAGGTCGGCGGGATAGGTCTCCAGCATCACTCCGGCGTGTCCCATGGCGTCGCTCCTTCCGGTCTTGGGCGGGCGTCCCCGTGAGGAGCCGGAGATCCCGCCGATGAGTTCGGGTCCGTTGAGCCCCGGCGCCCGGCCGGCGATCCGATCGCGTTCCTGACGGTCGAAAGGCTCATTGCTGGCCATACCCGGCGGCACGGTCGTAAACGGAAGATCCGGTCGGCCGGTGTGCTGATCGTCTTCCGGGGTAGTCGCGAGGGCACGGAAAATTCATGGAGGAAGCATGGGCTGGAGCTACCGAAAATCGATCAAGATGGGACCGTTCAGGCTCAACCTCTCGCGCGGCGGCGTCGGTCACAGCTTCGGCGGACGCGCCTTCCGCGTCACCAAGGCGGCGGACGGGCGCCGCACCCTCACCGTGAATCTGCCCGGCGGCTTCCACTGGAAGAAGACGCTCAACTAGAGCGGCAGGAGACGGCCCGGCGGGCGCGACCCCCAGGCGCGCCCGCGGCCCCGCCCTTCCGAGGGCCCTACTTCATCGGGTCGTGGCCCCAGTTCATCAGCGAGTACCGCCAGCGAGTCTCCCGCACGTCACCGGAGGGACGCTGGGCCAGGTGCCGGTGGACGTACCCGACGACCTTGCGCATGTGGGCGTAGTCCTCGTCGTCCAGTTCGCTCTTGTGCTTGCGGAGAATGGCCACGATGTGCCGGCCGGACTCGTGACCCGTCGACTCGCCACCGTCCGGCTTGTCGCCGACCTCCTTCGACCGCTCCTCGCGCAGCCATCGCTCCAGTTCGGCCGCGGACATGTTGACCGCCTCGCCGAACTCGGCCGCGGTCTGTCTCCTGTCGGCGGTCACGTCAGTCCTTCGGATGCAGGGCCGACGGCTTGTGCACCGCCGTCCCGCCGCTCTTCTCACTGCGCACGAGGAACTGCGGGTCCTCGGGTGAGGCGGCCACGGTGCGGCCCGCCTCCTCCGTGCGCTCGGTGATCTTCTTCTCGACCTTGCCGACCGCCTCGCCGCCGTGGCTCTTCCAGGTGACCTCGTCGCCCACCGACGGCTCTTCCTTCTTGTCTTTCTCGCCCATGCGCCCGGCCCTACCCGAGGAAACGCGCCTTCCTCTCTGCGGCACGTCGGCATGCCTCCCTATCAGGCAAAATTCGGGCGCGAAGCGCGTGCGGGCCGGGGCCGCCGGGGTGGGAATCTCCGTACTGTTGCCCGCGCGCCGGGATTACCCCGGTCCGCCGCCGCGCACGGTGGGAGCATGGGACGGACCGTGCGGCTGACCGCGACCGTCACCGCCGAGGACGGTGGGCTGTACTGCGCGCGGTGCGTCCAGGTCGAGGTTGCCTGCGAAGGGCACACGGTCGACGAGGCGCTCGACCGCCTGCGGCACGCCCTGGAGCACTACTTCCAGCGCCGGCCCGTGCCGCACCCGCCCCCGCATCCGCCGATCGTGGTGCCGATCGAGGTGAGCCTGCCGGACTGAGCCCGGCGCGCTCCTCACCCGTGGGGCCCCGCGGCGTCGTGCACGGACGAGGGCGTCTTCGGTGGTGTCCCACGCCGGCCTCCTCGGGCGGCGTACCCAGGTCCCTTGCGGGCGCGATGGGATCTTTGCGGGGTGAAGCGCCCGATCGCCATGCTTGACCGGACATTGGTCGTCGGATGCGTGATCACTCCCCGGTGCGGCGCTTACCGTCGTGCTCGTACCATCGATGACCTCGGGGGAGTCTCATGCCTCTCTGCACAGCCGTACTGGCCGCCGCCCTGCTCTCCGGGCCGGCCGCCGTGCCGCCGGACCCGGCCCCGCCCGGGACGAGGGCAGCCACGGACGACAACAACGCCGCGCCGGCGTCCGCGGGCCGGCCGCAACTCGCGCCGCTGCCCGGAATGGCGCCCCAGGCCGGGGAGTTTCCGTTCACCCTCCCCCAGGCGCCGCCCTGGATGGCTCCCAGCGGAATGGACGGCAGGCGCGACGACAACGCCGCCGCTTCCCGATCGCCGGCCGGGGCGAGCGAGTCCGGAGCCTCCGGCGCGTCCGCCAGGCCCGGCGCGGAGACCGGACGGCCCTCCGCGACGGCGGGCGACAGGGCGGATGACGGGACAGCCGGAGGAGATACCGCGACCAGGTATGTTCCGGTGATCGATCCCAAGACGCGCGACGTCTTCATCCAGCCCGTCTTCACTTCCGGCAAGCCAGGACAGGCGCCGCAGCCGTTCACCTTCGGTCCGGTGCAGGGGGTCCAGTCGACCAGGACCTATCCGCTGCCGAGGGCGGAGCAGAAGACGGCGCAGCCGAAGACGGCGCGCCAGAAGACGACCACACGGCCCCGCCGGCATCAGCGGCCGAGCGACTGGTGAGCCCGCCCCAGACGGCCTGATGGAAGAGGCCCGTGTGACCGGCCCGTCTGAACGGCCCGCCACGCCGGTCCTGAGCCGGTGTGGCGGGCTCTTCCGGTGTCGCCGTCCGCAGGGGTCGCCACCCAGCAACGACCTTTCCACGACTAAGGAAACACGATCATGAATACCCGTCTGCTCGCCCTTGCCGCCCTGACCGCGGCGCTTTCGATGTCCGCGGCGTGCGGCAGCCAGGGCGGCGGCAGTCCCGCGGCTCCTGTCGCGGCCAACGAGACCGCCACGGACATGACCAGCGAGACCCCCAGCGCCGAGGCGAGCGAGAGCGCCACCGCGTCGGCGTCGCCGTCGGTCTCCGGGTCGCCCGTCGGGGCGGGCTGCTCGTCGCTGCCCGCCTCGGGCAAGGGCAGCCCCGCCGAGCTGGCCAAGGTGCCGGTCGGCACCGCGCTCTCCGACATCCCGTCGCTGTCCACGCTGGCGCGCGTAGTGAAGAAGGCCGGGCTGGCCGAGACGCTCAACTCCGCCCAGGACATCACGGTGTTCGCGCCCACGAACGACGCGTTCAGCAAGATTCCGAAGAGCCAGCTCGACCAGCTGATGTCGAATCGCAAGTCGCTCAGGGGACTGCTGGCCTACCACGTGGTCAAGGGACGCAAGGCACCGGCGGACATGCACGGCCAGCTGAGCTCCCTCGAGGGGCGCAAGCTCACCGTCTCGGGGTCCGACTCCAGCCTCAAGGTCAACGACGCCGCTGTGACCTGTGGGAACATCGCGACGAGCAACGCCACTATCTACCAGGTCGACAAGGTCCTCATGCCGAGGTAACCGGCCGTCGTCCCGCGACAGCTGTGACGGGGGTGAGCCGCTCGCGGCTCACCCCCGTGCCGTTTCCCCCTCTTCCCCCCTCTATCCCTGCGGTCGGACACGTCACGGGTTCGCCTGACCCGGGAAGACGGTCACGGCCGGGACGGCCGCGTGTCCGCGGCCACCGCCTCCCGGAGCGATCCGCGCCACCAGCTTCGCCGTGCCCGGTTGCACGCCGCGTTCCTCGAGCGCTTCACGGATCGCGGCGGTGACGGCCGCGAGCTTGCTGCGCTCGCGCTCCTGGAGCTCCTCGCTGTCGCCCTGCCCGACGGGCAGACGGTGAAGACCGCGGGCCTGCCCTCCGGCGAGCTCCTCGCCGCGCGGCGGGCGAGCGAAGCGCCGAGCGTGACCGTCACCTCCGCCCTGGCCCCGACCGCCCCGGCCGTCCGGGCGGTGCTCCCCCTCCTCGGGACGCTGCTGTCCGTCCCGGCACTGCGACGCCTCGCCGTCCGGGGGATGGCCCGCATGCCACGCCTACACGCCGGCTGCCGCCTTCGGCCCCGGCCTCGCCACGGCCGTCGGGGGCGTCTTCATTCTCGGCTGAGGGCAGATCACTACTTGGCGCCGCCCCGTGTCACCTGCGCCCTGTAATCGGCGGAGCAGGGGTGGCCTGGGGGTCTATGTCCTGAAGCGGCTGATCCTCTTATTTGACCGGACACTGAGCATCGGGTCCGTGATGGCCCGGCATCGTGCGCTTACCTTCGTTCTTGTACCGTCCACAGGATTTCGGGGGAAATTCTCATGCCTATATGTACAGCCGTACTCGCCGCGGCTCTCCTGTCGGGTCCCGCTCCCGCGGACCCGGCTCCGCTGTCCGCCAAGGAGCCGATGTCGCCCGGCAAGCAGATCGCCGCCATGGCGATGAACCACCCGGAGGAGCCCGACTTCGTCGCGTCCAAGGCCCTGGACATTCTGGACAAGGGTGCGAAGGTCGGCCCGTTCTTCCCGGCGAACGACGAGGCCGAGAACCGGGCGAACGGACCGGCGGCGAACGGCCAGAGCCCCAAGGGCTCGATGACCGGCAGGCAGGCGCCCGCCGGTGGCACGGCCGACAGCCGGCAGGCCGGCACGCAGCCGGCCGGAGGTCCCGCCGGAGGCAACTCGCTGGCCGGCGTCCCGGTGGTGGGCGGCAGGCCCGCCGGAGGCCCGATGAACGGGAACCAGGCGAACGGATCGCAGCCGGGCTCCATGTTCACGATGCCCGCCACCGGAAAGAACAACAGCCAGCGCTCGCCGCAGGACGTCTTCCTTCACCCCACGTCCAACCAGCCGACGTACACCAAGATGTCCGGCAACGACTTCGGCCGTAAGCCGTCGAGCGCGAAGACCGACGACGAGGACGCCGGCGCCTGGGCGCGGCCGCTCCAGGGCTGGGGCATGCCGAAGGCCGGCAAGGCGAAGCCCGCCGTCGCCAAGGCCAAGCCCAAGGCCCAGGTCAAGGCGCAGCCCAAGGCGGCCGCCGGCGACTTCTGGAACATGCCGGGCTGGGACTGAGCGCCCGCTCCGCGGTGAGGCGACGCGGTGGCGCGACGGAGGGGTGAGCCGGTCAGGCTCACCCCTCATCCTTGTCCGCGAGCCCTGGCGGCGTGACGCAGGTCGACGACCTCCACCAGGTCGGCGAGATCGACGTGGGCCGCCACCTCCGCGACGGAGGCGCAGTAGCCGATGTGGTAGCCCAGGTGCCGTACGCGCAGCAGCGGGCGGCCCTCGATGACGATCGAGTCCACCTCGTGCCCCTCCGAGCTCACCCACCTGCGCATGCCGGAAGAGTAGGAAACGGGAGGTCATAGGCGGGTAAAGGGCCCTCTTGACCACTCGATGCGGATATAAGACTGCAAACTCAGCGAAAACCGGCTCGACCTGGGGGTATGAGGGCAACCGTCGGGACCGAGGGACCGGGCCGGGGTGATCGGGATGACGGGCGGGTGGACGTTCGAGGGGCAGCCCAGCGCCATTGGCGGTGGCGCCATGACGCTCGTGGCCGGGGGATCGTTCTGCGTGTCGGCCCGCAGCGGCGACATCTTCCCCGGATCGGCACACGGGATCTACTACGCCGACACCCGGCTGCTGTCCCACTGGGAGCTGCGCATCGATGACGGGCCCATCGAGGAACTGCAGGTCCTGCCGGGCGAGCCGTACCACGCGACGTTCGTCGGCCGGGCCAAGCCGCGGCCGGGGCAGGCGGAGAGCACGCTGCTGGTCGTGCGCGACCGGTACGTCGGCGGCGGGCTGTCGGAGGACCTCACCATCCGCAACATGTCCCATGAGCCGGCCGGCTGCATGGTGACCCTGCACGTCGGCTCCGACGTGTGCGACCTGTTCGAGGTGAAGACCCACCGGGTGCACTGGGTGGCCGACGTGACGACCGCGGCGGAGGAGCGGTCGCTGCGGATGTTCTCGGTCAGCAAGGGCAGGGGGGTGCGGGTGGTCGCCAAAGCCGACGGCACCCCGGTGCTGCCGGTGCTCAACCCGCGCCTGATCATCTTCCGTGTGGTGGTGCCGCCGCGCGGCGAGTGGACGGCCTGCGTGCAGGCCAACCCGATCATCGACGGGGCCGAGACCGAGCCGTGGTACTCGGAGAAGCGGCTGTCGCCCGCGCTGGTCCGGCGGGCGGGACAGTTGTTCGAGTGGGACAGGCGCCTGCCCAAGGTGACGACGACCAACACCGCCCTGGCGGGAATCCTGCGCCAGTCCCACAACGACCTCGGCGCGCTGCGGCTGTTCGACCCCGAGCATCCCGAGCTGCCGCCCACCGTCGCCGCCGGGGCGCCCTGGTTCATGACGCTGTTCGGCCGCGACTCGCTGCTCACCGCGTGGATGGCCCTGGCGCTCGACCCCGAACTTGCGCACGGCACGCTGACCCGGCTGGCCGCCCTGCAGGGCACCAAGATCGACCCGTTGACCGAGGAGGAGCCCGGGAAGATCATGCACGAGCTGCGCTACGGCGCCAGGCAGGACGACACGTCGTCCGGCGGGCACGCCTACTACGGCTCGGTCGACGCCAGCCCGCTGTTCGTCATCCTCCTCGGCGAGCTGCGCCGCTGGGGCCTGCACCGGGCGGCGGTGGAGCGGCTGCTCCCGCACGCGGACGCGGCGCTGGAGTGGATCGAGCGGTACGGCATGCGTGACGGGTTCCTGTGGTATCAGCGGAAGACCGACCAGGGCCTGCTCAACCAGGGCTGGAAGGACTCCTTCGACGGCATCAACTTCGCCGACGGCACGATCGCCCGGCCGCCCATCGCCCTGGCCGAGGTGCAGGGGTACGTCTACGCCGCCTGCATCGCCCGCCACTACTTCGCCAAGGAGGCGGGCGACACCGAGACCGAGCGGCGCTACCGGGAACGGGCCGCCGAGCTGCGCGCCCGGTTCAACGAACGGTTCTGGCTGCCCGACCGCGGCTACTTCGCCGTCGGTCTCGACCACGAGGGCCGCCCGATCGACGCCCTCGCCTCCAACATGGGCCACTGCCTGTGGTCGGGGATCGTCGACCGCGACAAGGCCGCGGCCGTGGCCGAGCACCTGCTGTCGCCCCGGATGTTCACCGGCTTCGGCATCCGCACCCTCGCCTCCGACATGGGCGCCTACAACCCGATGAGCTATCACAACGGGTCCGTCTGGCCGCACGACAGCGCGCTCGTGGCGTCCGGGCTCATGCGCTACGGATTCGTGGAGGGGGCCCAGCGCGTCGCCACCGGCCTGTTCGACGCCGCCCGCGCCTTCGGCGACCGGCTCCCCGAGCTCTTCTGTGGGTTCGACCGCGGGGAGTTCCACGTGCCGGTGCCGTACCCGACCTCGTGCTCACCGCAGGCATGGGCCTCGGCCACCCCGATCCAGCTCATACGGCTCCTGCTCCGCGTGGACCCGTGGGTGCCGCACCGCAAGGTGTGGATCGCGCCGGTGCTGCCCAGGGGGTTCGGGCACCTACGCATCTCCGGCTTTCCGCTCGCGGGCGGGCGAGTCGACCTGGAGGCTCGGGAGGACAGCGGCGAGGTGTACGTGAGCGGCCTGCCCGAGGAGGTGCGCCTCATCGCCGAGGCCCGCCCGCCTGCCGCCTTCGGCAAGCCTTCCGGAGGCGCGCCCGGAGCGGGATGAGCCGTCGATCTCCTGCTGCATAGTGGAGACATGGCCGAGGACCTGAACTACTACTCGACGCTCATCGCGGTCGCCGACGACTGCCCGGTGACCGCCGCGGAGGTGCCCGGGGCCCGGGGCGGCAAGCCCACTGTCGCCGTCCTCCAGTACGAGCTGATCTCCGGCGCGCCGTACGGCATGACGCAGGAGGACGTGCTGTTCGAGACCTGGCTGCGCCGCCAGGACCTGCCGGAGGACCTGTCCGCCGAGCGGCGCGCGGAGCTCAGGAAGGAGTTCTTCTCCCGTTCCCAGGCGTGCCTGAGGGCGTCACCGCTGCCGAAGAGGTACGGCTGGGGGCTGCTGTTCGACCGGGACGGCCGCATCGCGCTGTGTCCCGTGGAGTCGGAGGAGTACCGGCGCCTGGTGGTCGGCGCGTTCCGCGGCGCGCAGGCCGGGGAGGACGGCGGCGTGCGGGTGCTCAAGGCGATGCGCTCACGTCGCTCCTGACGTCGCGATGCTCACGCCGCTCCTGACATCACTGCTGATGCCGCCCGTTCCGCACGCGGAGGCCACGTCGTCCCCGGTTTGCCTCGACCGGCCGGGGGTACGCCACACGGTTGTCCAGTGCCGTCCCGGTTGTGCAGCACCATCCTGGTTGTCCAGTGCCGCTCAGCAGGGCGCGGCCGAGGGGGGCGGGCGTCATGAGCGAGGTCGAACTCAGCGTGCGGATCCCGGTCGGCGATGTCGTGCTCGACGCCGACGTGGCGGTCCCCCGGGAGGCCCGGGGAGCGGTGTTGTTCGCCCACGGCAGCGGCAGCGGCCGGCACAGCCCGCGTAACCGGTATGTCGCCAGGGAGCTGCAGCGGGCCGGGCTGGCCACCGTCCTGGCCGATCTGCTGACGGTGGAGGAGGAGCGCGTCGACGCGGTCACCGGCCACCTGCGCTTCGACATCGGCCTGCTCGCCGATCGGGTGGGCGCCCTGGCCGACCGGCTGCCCGAGGACGAGGTCGTCGGCGGTCTGCCCGTCGGCCTGTTCGGCGCGAGCACGGGCGCCGCCGCCGCGCTCGTCGCCGCGGCGACGCGGCCCGGCGGTGTCGCCGCGGTGGTGTCCAGGGGCGGCAGGCCCGACCTCGCCGCGGGCGCGCTGCGCTCGGTGCGCCAGCCGACGCTGCTGATCGTGGGGGAGCGCGACTCCGTCGTCCTCGACCTCAACAGGGAGGCGATGCGGGCGATCACCGCGCCGGTCCGGCTGGAGATCGTGCCCCACGCCACGCATCTGTTCGAGGAGCCGGGCGCACTGGAGACGGTCGCGCGGCTCGCCCGCGACTGGTTCCTGCACCACCTGGCGGGTGGAGCGGCCTCCGCCTGAGCTGCCCCGCTACGATCTGACCTCATGGAACAGCGCGTGTTGGGCAGGACGGGCAGGCAGGTCGGCGTCGTCGGACTGGGAGCTTGGCAGCTCGGGGCCGACTGGGGCGAGGTGAGCGAGGCCGACGCGTTGGCCACGCTCGACGCCGCGGTCGACGCCGGGACCACCTTCATCGACACGGCCGACGTGTACGGCGACGGCCGCAGCGAGAAGGTCATCGGGAAGCTGATCAAGGAGCGGTCCGGCCTGACCGTGGCCACGAAGATGGGCCGCAGGGTGCAACAGACGCCCGACGTCTACACGCTGGACAACTTCCGCGCCTGGACCGACCGCTCCCGCGCCAACCTGGGTGTCGACACGCTCGACCTGGTGCAGCTCCACTGCCCGCCGAGCGCCGTCTTCGACACCGACGAGGTCTTCGACGCGCTCGACACGCTGGTCGCCGAGGGCCGCGTCGCCGCGTACGGCGTCAGCGTGGAGACGGTGGCCGAGGCGCTGACCGCGATCGCGCGCCCCGGCGTGGCCACCGTGCAGATCATCCTCAACGCCTTCCGACTGAAGCCGCTGGACGAGGTCCTGCCCGCCGCGGAGAAGGCCGGAGTCGGCATCATCGCCCGGGTCCCGCTGGCGAGCGGCCTGCTGTCGGGCAAGTACGGCCCGCAGACCGTCTTCGCCGAGGACGACCACCGCAACTTCAACCGCCAGGGTGAGGCGTTCGACGTCGGCGAGACCTTCTCCGGCGTGGAGTACGGCGTGGGCCTCCAGGCGGTCGAGCGGCTGCGCGGCCTCGTGCCCGAGGGCATGACGATGGCGCAGTTCGCGCTGCGCTGGATCATCGACCAGTCCGGGGTCAGCGTCGTGATCCCCGGCGCCCGCAACCCCCGGCAGGCCGAGGCCAACGCGGCGGCGGCGCAGTTCCCGCCGCTGCCGGCCGAGACCCACGACGCGGTCCGCCAGGTCTACGACGACCTGGTCCGCCCGCAGGTCCACCACCGCTGGTGACGACCTGGCCGGTATCGCGGGGGCGTTCCCGGCGGCCGGCCGTAGCCGATCTCCACCGGCCGCACCCGTGTGGGGCCGAGCGCATCCGATCAGGGGGATGCGCTCGAATCACCCTACGTGGAGACGTGGGAGACCACCCGGAAGAGCGCGGCGAAGAGCGCGGCCGAGGCTGACGGCACGCCACCGGAGCGGCGCGGCTCGCGGCCGCCCCTGCGGCGGGCGAGCGGGCCGGAGATCTCCGGTCCGTCACCTGGGCCGGAACCGCCGAAGGCACCGGGCGCGTCGCGGTCGCCCCGGCGGCGGGGGAGGGGGACGCCGGCGGACGCGCCGCGCCTGAGGGGTGCGTGGCCGAACGCGGCCGGCGTGATCGCGTTGGCCGCCATGGTGGCCGCCCAGATCGCGACGGGGCTGCGGCCCCAGGACCTGCGCCTCACCACCGCGGTCGTGGTCCTGCTCGCGGTGAGCGCACTCGCCTTCGCGGCGGCGGCGCACACCCCGCGCAGGGCGGCGGGCGCGTTCGCGGCGGCGGTGGCGGCCGGTTACGCCGCCGAGTGGATCGGCACGAGGACGGGCCTGCCCTTCGGCGACTACCGCTACACCGACGCCCTGTGGCCGCGGCCTGGGGGCGTCCCGCTGATCGTCGCCCTCGCCTGGGGCGGCATGGGCCTGGCCGCCCACGCCGTCGCCCGCAGCGTGGCGCCGCGCGGCCGGCTGACGCCGATCCTCACCGGAGCCCTGGCGCTCACCGCGTGGGACCTGTTCCTCGACCCGCAGATGCTCAGGCTCGGACTGTGGGTCTGGGCGGAGCCGGGACCGTACCGGGGCGTGCCGCTCGCCAACTTCGCCGGCTGGCTGGTGGTCTCTCTCCTGGTCATGGTGCTTCTCGACCGCGTCACGGGCCGTGCCGCCACGAACCGGCCCGTGAGCGGCGCCGAGGCGGCGGGGACGACCGGGCTCGTCGCGCTCTACACGGTCATGGCGATGATGGAGACCGTCGGCTTCGCCGCGGTCTTCCGGCCGCCCGATCCGTTCGTGGCCGCCGCCGGAGGGCTCGCGATGGGCGCCTTCGCCCTGCTCGCCTGGGGGCGCGCGTGCCGGAGGTGATCGTGGTCGGGGGCGGCGTCGGCGGCATGGTGGCCGCCCTGCTGCTCGCGCGGGACGGGCACGACGTGCGGATCTACGAGCGGCTGCCCCGGCTCGGCGGCAAGCTGGCCGAGCACAGGCGGGACGGCTTCACGTTCTCGATCGGCCCCTCACTGCTCACGCTGCCCGGCCTCTTCCTGGACCTCGGCGTGCCGCTCGACCTGCTCGAACTCGACGAGCTGTGCCGGTATCGCTTCGCGGACGGCTCGACGCTGTCCACCTGCCGCGACCCGGAGCGTACGGCGGAGGCGGTGGACCGGCTCGCGCCGGGCGAGGGCCCCAACTGGCGGGCCTTCCATCGCTGGGCCGCGCGCTGCCTGGACGCCTCCACACGCACCTTCTTCGCGGGACCGCCGTCCGGGCCCGTCGTCGAGCCGCCGTTCCGGTCGGCGGGTCAGCGGTCCGGTGATCGCCCGGGCGGACCGGCGGGCGGGCGGCCGAGCGGTCCTCTCCCGCGCCCCCGGCTGGGCGACCTGCTCGCGGTCGCGCCCGGCCGCACCCTGCATGCTCTGGCGGCCCGGTTCTTCCGGGACGCCCGCCTGCGCCAGTACGTCGACCGCTACGCCACCTACGCCGGGTCGAACCCCTACCGGGCGCCCGCCGCCCTGGGCTGCGTCCCCGCCATCGAGCACGGCGACGGCGGGTGGTACGTGCGGGGCGGGCTGCCCCGCCTCGCGGACGCGCTGGCCGCGTCGCTGGACAAGGCGGGCGTCGAGATCCGTCTGGAGACCGAGATCACCGAGGTCATCGCCGATGCGGAGCGGGTCGGCGGCGTCCGCACGGCCCTCGGCGAGGCGGTCAGGGCCGACATCGTGATCGTCAACGCCGACGCGGCCTCCCTCTACGGGCGGCTCCTGCCCGACCGCGCCCGCCTGCGCCGGATCGCCCGGCTGGGCCTGTCGTCGTCCGCCTTCCTGATGCTCGCCGCCGTCGAGGGGCGGACCGAGGGCCTGCCGCACCACTCGATCGTGTTCTCCGCCGACTACCGGCGCGAGTTCGGCGACATCTTCGACCGGCGGCGGCCGCCGGAGGACCCCACGGTCTACATCGGCTGCCCGGCGGTGGCCGACGCCACCCAGGCTCCCGCCGGCGCGGAGAGCTGGAGCATGCTGGTGAACGTCCCCGCCGGCGACCCCGGGCGCTGGCCCACGCCGCCGGAGGCGTACGCGGAGCTCGTCCTCGACCGGCTGGCGAGCCGGGGGCACGACCTGTCCGGACGGCTGCGCTTCCTCGACCTGCTGACCCCGGCCGACCTGCGCGACCGGTACGGCGCGTGGGGCGGGGCGATCTACGGCGGCGCGTACGGCGGCCCGCTCGCGCCCTTCCGCCGTCCCGGCAACCGGGGGCCGCGGCGCGGGCTGTACCTCGTCGGCGGGTCCGCGCATCCGGGGGGCGGGCTGCCGCTGGTGGCGATGGGCGGGCGCATCGTGGCCGCGTTGGCGCGCAGGGACTTCCCGCGTTCCACGCGGCGGCCGGAGGAGGCGAGACGGTGAGGGCCGGGACGGCCAGGACGGCCACCACGGGCAGGACGGCCAGGTCGGCCAGGTCGGCCGGGCGCCCGCGGCCCGGGGTCGCGGCACGGCTGCTCGCCGCCGCCCAGGCCGTCGCCGCAGTCGTCGTGCTGGTGCGGCTCGCCCGCGGCCGTCGGCGCCTCCCCCCGCTCGCCGCGCCTGAGCCGGACACGTCTCCGGACACCCGCGCGCGCGGCGGCTCGGCGGCGTGGACCGGCCACGGCGGAACCCGGGGGGGTGGAAGTCCGGAGATCTCGGTGGTCATCCCGGCGAGGGACGAGGAACGGCGGCTCGGCCCCTGCCTGCGGGCGGTGCTGGCCGATCCCGCCGTCACCGAGGTGATCGTGGTGGACGACGAGTCCTCGGACGGCACCGCGCGGATCGCCGCCGCCCGCGGGGCGACGGTGGTGCGCGGACGTCCCCTGCCGGACGGCTGGGTGGGCAAGCAGTGGGCGCTGCACCAGGGGCTGCGGGAGGCACGCGGCGAGATCGTGGTCACCCTGGACGCCGACACCCGGCCCCGGCCCGGCCTGTTCGGCGCGCTCGACGCCGCCCTCGGGGATCACGACCTGGTCAGCGCGGGCCCGCGTTTCGTCTGCGACGGCCTCGCCGAGCAGGCGCTGCACGCGTCGTTCCTCGCCACGCTGGTCTACCGGTTCGGCCCCATCGGGCCCCCGGCCCCGCCGCCGCCCCACCGGGTGGTGGCCAACGGCCAGTGCCTGGCCTTCCGCCGGGAGGCGATGCGGCGGGCCGACGGCTTCGCCCGGGTACGCGGCCACATGACCGACGACGTCGCCCTCGCCAGGACCCTGGCCGCAGACGGCTGGAGGGTCGGCTTCCTCGACGCGGGGGGCCTGCTGGAGGTCGACATGCACGAGTCGGCGGCCGAGGTGTGGCGGGAGTGGGGGCGTTCGCTGCCGCTGCGCGACGTCACCCGCCCCGCCTGGCAGGCGGCCGATCTCGCCGTCGTCTGGCTCGCCGCCGCGTTGCCGGCGCTCCGCCTGGCCGCCGGGCGGCCGACCCGGCTCGACCTGACGCTGCTCGCCGTACGGGTGCTGCTCACCACCGCGCTGCGGCGCAGCTACGCCCGGCCGGGCGCGGGCGTGCTGCTGTCGTTCCTGCTCGACCCGGCCACGGCCGTACGGCTGACGCAGGCGACGCTGCGGCCCGTCAGGACCTGGCGGAGCCGCGCCTACAGCCTCGGCCGCCCGGCCTTCGCCGATGCCGTCACGCGCGGCGCGCGGCCAGCGCCGCCTGACCGAAACGCACCCCGATGAGGCACATCAGCGCACCGGTCGCGGCGACGTGGCCGATCGGCGCGAACGGCAACTGCAGCAGCGGGATCGCGAAGACCCCGGCCCTGGCCCCGATCGCGAACGACCGCGTGAGCAGGAACGTCACCGCCAGCAGGGCGAGCGCGAGCACGAACGCGGGCGGGCAGATCACCGCGATGCCGCCGGCGAAGGTCAGCACCGACCGCCCGCCGCGGAACCCGGCGAAGACCGGCCAGGCGTGCCCGATCATCGCGGCCCCCACCGCCAGGTATGCGGCCGTGGCGCTCGGGCCGGTGACCACTCCCAGCCCGGTCGTGTGCGCGCCCGCGGCCAGCAGCCCGAGCAGCCCGGCGAGCACGCCCTTGGCCGTGTCCCCGGCGAAGACCGGCACGGCGGCCCGGTGGCCGAGCCGTTCGCGCACGTTCCAGAAGCCGGGGTTGCGGTCGCCCACCTCCCGGGGATCCACGCCCCGCCGCCCCGCGGCCAGCACCGCCACCGGGATCGAGCCGAGAAGGTAGCCGCCGATGAGCGACACCAGCATGGGGACGAGCGGCGGGAGCGTCGTCACGTTCCACCTCCAGAGATACGCCGGCCGGGGGGCGATGCGACACATGGCCTTCGACCGCCCGGTGCTGCGCCGCACCGGGGGCCTGCTGTTCTGGCGGCTGCTCGGCACGGGCCGGGGGGCGTCGACGACCCTCGGCGCCGACCTGCGCCGCTGGGCGCTGCTCGCCGTCTGGCGGGACGAGCGGGGGCTCGAGGAGTTCCTGGCACGCTCGCCGATCCCCGCGAGGTGGCGGCGCGAGGCGATCGAGACTTGGCACGTACGGCTCGTGCCGACCGCCTCGCGCGGGCGCTGGAACGGCGTCGAGCCGTTCGCCCCCGTGACCGGCGGCCCTGACGGCGAGCCGCACAGCGGTCCGGTGGCGGTGCTGACCCGCGCGTCGATCCGGCCGTCGCGGCTGCCGGCGTTCTACCGGTCCGCACCCGCCGTCGACCGGTCGCTGCGGGCCCAGGAGGGCTGCCTCGCCTCCGTCGGGCTGGGGGAGTGGCCGCTGGCCAGGCAGGCGACCTTCTCCCTGTGGCGGGACGCCGCCGCTGTACGCGCGTTCGCCTACGCCGGGCGGGCGCACCGCGAGGTCGTCGAACGGGTCCGCGCTCACGACTGGTACTCGGAAGAGCTGTTCGCCCGGTTCATCCCGTACGCGAGCGCGGGCACCTGGGACGGCGCCGACCCCCTCGCCGGCCCCTTCGCCGGCCCCTTCGCCGGTCCGTGAGCAGCCCCACGGGCCACTGGGGCGTCCTCGTGAGCTGGAACGTGAGCCGGAGCCGGGTCCGGCCGCGCGGGAGGTCACCGCCCGGGGCGGATGGCGAGACGGTCGCCGAGGCGGGCCACGACCTCGCCCTCGGCCAGGTCGCGCGCCACCACGCAGGCCCTGGCGATGGTCGCGGCCCGGGAGGAGCCGTGCGCCACGACGACGGTGCGGGTGAGCCCGAGCAGGGCCGCGCCGCCGTGCGTCTCGGGGTCGTAGCGTCGCGCCACCCGGCCGAGGTCGGCGGATCCGGCCACGCCCTCCGCCGCCGCGAGGGCGAGCGTGGCGCGCACGGTCCCCTCCACGTTCTTCAGCAGGACGTTGCCGGTGAAGCCGTCGGTGACGATCACGTCGACGGCCCCGGTGAGCACGTCGCCGCCCTCGACGTTGCCGTGGAAACGCAGCGGCATGCCGCGCAGCAGGATCTCGGCCCGGCGGGTCAGCCGGTTGCCCTTGCCGGGCTCCGCGCCGATCGACAGCAGCCCGACGCGGGGGTCGGCAACGCCCAGCACGAGCTGCGCGTACGACGCCCCGAGCAGTGCGAACTGGGCGATCATCTCGGGCGTCGGGTCCACGGTCGCGCCGGCGTCGATCAGCACGGTGGCCCCGCCCGCCGTCGTCGGCAGCGCCACGGCCAGCGCGGGGCGCAGCACGGCGGGCGCGGTGCCCAGCCGGTCGACCGCGCAGGCGACCACGGCCCCGGTGGACCCCGCCGACACGAAGGCCGGGCCCGCTCCGTCCCGCACGAGATCGAAACCGACGGCCAGGCTGGAGCAGCCCATGCGGACCGCACCCGCGCCCCGCTCGGTCATCGGCACGACGTCGGCGGCGTGCGCGACGTCGATCTCGCCCGCCGCCCCGGCCCGGGCCAGTTCCCCGCGTACGACTCCCGCCTGGCCGACGAGAACCACCGGCACGCCGTGCTCCCGCCACGCCTCGACCGCCCCCCGCACGATCTCCGCGGGCCCGTGGTCCCCGCCCATGGCGTCCACCACGACCGGCCGGGACATCACGTCCCGCTCGCGGGCGGGGATCCTCGGCCCGGGGACCGGACCGGCGCCCGGCGCGGCGTCCTGTCCGGGATCCTGCTCGGGATCCACGTCAGGCCACCTCCACACGGCGCTCGGCCTGCGCGGCGGCACGCGCGGCGAGCAGGTGCCGGGCGAAGATCACGAGCCTGCGCCGCCGGGAGACCCTGGCCCGCCTCACCAGCACGTCGTGCCCGGCCGACTCGACCTCGTCCAGGATGCCGCCGTACAGCTCGTACGCGGCCCTGATGCACGGCCGGGACGACGGCGCGAGCAGCGCGATTCCGTCGCGGGCCCGCCGGTAGTGGTCGCGGGCACGGTCGCACTCGTAGGCCACCAGCTCCCGCACCGCCGGCGTGGCGTAGGGCGCGGCCAGGTCGGCCTCGGTCACGCCGAACTTGTCGAGGTCCGACAGCGGCAGGTAGACGCGGCCCCGCGCCAGGTCCTCGCGGACGTCGCGGATGAAGTTCGTGAGCTGGAAGGCCAGCCCGAGCTGGCGGGCGGGCTCGCGGGCCCGCGCCTCCTCGCCCGGCAGGGCCTCCAGCACCGGCAGCATCATCGTCCCGATGACCGCCGCCGATCCCTCCATGTATCCCAGCAGGTCGTCGTAGGTCGCGTAGCGGTCTACGGTGAGGTCGGCGCGCATGGACGCGAGGAACGCCCGCACGTCGGCCTGGTCGATCCCGAACGCCCGCACCGTGTGCGTGAACGCGGGGAGCACCGGATCGTGGACGCGCTCGCCGTCGAGCGCGGCGGCGAGCCGGGAGGACAGGCGCTCCAGCGCCGCGGCCCGGTCGCCGGTCAGCGCGAGCGAGTCGACGATCTCGTCGGCGTAGCGGGCGAAGCCGTACAACGCGTGGACGTGCGGCCGTTTCCAAGCGGGAAGCAGGCGGGTGGCCAGGTAGTACGAGCGGCCGTAGCTCGCGTGCAGCCTGCGGCACCGCTCGTAGCCGGCCGTCAGCGTCGCGGCCGGCGCCGGGGATGGCGTGCTCAGCGTGCTCATGGGGCGCTCTCCAGGATGCGTTCGGCGGCCAGACGGCCGGAGATCAGTACGGGCGGCACCCCGACCCCGGGAGCCGTGTACATGCCGGCGAAGTGGAGGCCGGGGACCCGCCGGGCCGCGCCGGACGGGCGGAACCACGCGGTCTGGGTGAACCGGGCGTCGAGCGCGAAGGGCGTGCCGGCCGCGTGGCCGCGCCGCCGCCAGGCGGGGGGATCGAACACCAGCCGGGGCGCGCCGGACAGGTCGCCGTACCCGAGGCCGGCGAGCCGGCCCACCATGCGGTCCACGAGACGGGGGGTGAGGGTGGTCCAGTCGGCGCCGCCCCGGGTGTTCGCGGTGGGTTCCAGCACGCTGAGCACGGCGGGGCCGCCGTCGGCCGGGCACGTCACCAGCAGGCTCGGGTCCGGCTGCGGCCCGCCCGCCTCCAGGGCCGCGAACGTCGTCTCCCACTCCCGCCCGAAGTGCAGGGTGTGGTGAGCCTGCCCCTCCGGGCGCCGGTCGAGCGCGAAGTGCGCCACCAGGCAGGAGGGGGAGAAGCGGGGCCGCCGCAGCCGCCAGTCGGCCGCCTCCTCAGGCAGCAGGCCGTCGCCGTCCCGCCGGCCGTGCGCCCGGACGAGGTCGCAGGCCACCACGGCGTGCCGGGCGGCGAGCCGTTCGCCGGTGCCGAGGCGGACGGCGACCACCCCCGCCCCGTCGGTCTCGATCCGCGTGGCCCGCACGCCGTATCGGAAGACCGCCCCAGCCTTCTCCGCGGCGGCGGCCATGGCCCGGGGGACGGCGTGCATGCCGCCCTCCCGGGGGAAGTAGACCCCGCCGACCGTGTCCATGTGGGCGATCACTGCGTACACGCCGAGGGCGCGGCGCGGCGACAGGCCGACGTACAGCGCCTGGAAGGTGTGCGCCCTGATCAGCCGCTCGTCGGTGAGGTGACGCCGCACGAGCCCGTCCAGCCGGCGGAAGCCGCCGAGCGCGGCCAGCCGTGCCAGCGCGTACGGCCGGGCCAGCGCCCGCAGCCGGGTCATGTCCCGGTCGATGAACGCGCCCCACTCGGCCTCGAACATCTCTCCCAGCAGGTGCCGGAACCGCCGGTAGCGCCCGGCCTCCGCGGGCCCGCACAGCGCCCGCACCTGCTCGGTCATCGCGTCGGCCCCCGCCACCACGTCGAGCCGCGATCCGTCGTGGAAGGTCAGCCGGTAGTACGGATCGAGCCGCCGCAGTGGCAGCCAGCGCTCCAGGTCCTGCCCGGCGGCGGCGAAGGCGTCGGCCAGCACCCCCGGCATGGTCAGCACCGAGGGGCCGGTGTCGAAGCGGTGGGAGCCCAGGGTGGCCGTGCCGCAGCAGCCGCCGGGCACGTCGGCGGCCTCCACGACCGTCACCTCACGGCCCGCCCCGGCCAGGCGCATCGCGGCGGACAGGCCGCCCAGCCCGGCGCCGATCACCACGACCGGCCCGCCCGCGGTCATCAGCCCGCCCCGCCGGCAGCCGGCTCAGCGGAGCCGGCCAGAGGAGCGGGGCCGGGCTGGGAAGCGGGGCCGGACGAGGCCACGCGGCCGGCTTGATCGGGCGAAGCCGCGGGGCCGGGCTGGGCCAGGCGGCGGGCGAGGCCGAGCAGGGCCGCCCGGGCGTCCGCGGGCATGTCCGCCCCGGACAGCGCCTCGCCCGCGGAGTCGGTCAGGCCGCGGATGCGCCGCTCGACCGCCTCCAGTGCGCCGGTCGCGACGATCACCTCCCGGGCCGCGGCCAGGTGGTCCGGCCGCGCCTCGCCCGTCCCCGGCAGGGCGTCCAGCAGCGCCGCTCCCGGGCCGTCCGCGCGTTCGCGCGCCAGCGTCAGCAGGTAGGTCCGCTTGCCCTGCAGCAGGTCGGCCCCGGCGGGCTTCCCGGTCCGCGCCGGGTCGCCGAAGACGCCGAGGACGTCGTCGCGGAGCTGGAACGCCTCGCCCAGCGGGAGCGCGTACGCGCTGAGGACCCGGCGCAGCCCGGGCTCGCCTCCCGCGATGGCGTGACCGAGGTGCAGCGGCCGTTCCACCGTGTATTTGCCCGACTTGTACGTCGAGATCAGCAGTGCCTCCCGGCGGTCGCCGCCACCCCGGGCGGCGCAGGTCAGGTCGAGGTACTGCCCGGCGACCAGCTCCACCCGCAGCTGGGTGAACACCTCCAGGGCGTCGGCCAGCCTGCGGCGATCGGCAAGCAGCGCGGAGTCGGCCCAGGTGAAGGCGAGCACGCCGAGCAGGACGGCGGCCGACTCCCCGAACCGCCGCGACGACCCGGCCCAGCCGAGCTCCCGGTGGCGCTCGGCGAGCGCCAGGTGGGCGGTCGTCCGGCCGCGCCGGAGGGGCGACTCGTCCATCACGTCGTCGAGGATCAGCGCGCACGCGTGGAGGAGCTCGATCGAGCAGCCCGCCGCCAGCACGGCCCCGAGGTCGTCGGGCGAGCCGCCGGAGGCCCGGTGGCCCCAGTACACGAACGCCGGCCGCAGCCGCCTGCCGCCGCGCGCGACGAAGTCGGCGAGGTGACGCTGCAGCACCTCCCGGTCGTCGGCCCCCAGGAAGGACAACCGGCTCATCTCGCGCCGGAGCAGTTCGTCCAGGGCGCGGTCGAACAGGTCGGAAAGGTGGCGATCGAACGGCTCCCGCGTCTCGTCCCGAACGCTGCCGGTCTCGCGGGTCAACGTCAGCATGCCCACTGCTCCTTCGATCGTTACGGTGATCGGCGGCGCCGTCAGTAGAGTTTTCGCGCCCGCCCGCTCCGGCGGTTGCATCCGTGCCGGTGGCCCGAGCCGAAACAAGGTCAGGGGCGGGCACGGGCGCCGCGCGCGGGCCGCGGCGACGACCGGATGGACACGGGGTGAGCACGTGACGCGCGAGGACGGGTCGGGGGCCGGTGAGAACGCGGCCGCCGAGGAGGAGCCGGGCTACGGCATCGGGGCCGTCTCCCGGCGGCTCGGCGTGCCCGCGTCCACGCTGCGCACATGGAACCTCAGGTACGGCATCGGCCCGAGCAGGCGCAGCCCCGGCGGGCACCGCCGCTACGACGACGCGGACCTGCGCCGCCTGGAGGAGATGAACCGGCTGATCCGCGCCGGGATGCCGCCGGCCGACGCCGCCAGGCAGGCGCTGCGGCCGAGGCCCGCACCCGGGGAGCGGGCGGCGTCCCCGGCAGGGGAGGGAGCCGCCGCGCCACCGGAGTCGCCCGGACGGCCCGAGTCCCCCGGGCCGTTCGAGACCTCGGTGCCGTCCGCCTCCGCCGTACGCCCGGCCGCGGAACCCGGATTGCTGTCGGCGGTGATGCTGGCCCGCGCGGTGACGGCGCTGGACGCCGCGACCGTGAACGCGGGACTGGACACGGCGCTGGCCGCGCACGGCGTGGTGTGGACGTGGGAGCGGCTCGTGCTGCCGGTGTTCGCGGCCGTCACCCGCAGGCAGCAGGACACCGGAGCCGGGATCGACGTCGAGCACCTGTTCTCCGACCGGCTCCAGGCCGCGTTGGCGCGGTTCTCCGCGCGTGCGCCCTCGCCCGTGCATCCCCGTCCTGTCCTGCTGGCCGGTGCGGAGGAGGAGCAGCACGCGCTGCCGATCCACGCGCTGGCCGCCGCGCTCGGCGTGCTCGGGGTGGAGACCCGCGTGCTCGGCGCGCGCACGCCGTACACCGCCCTGGCGGACGCGATGCGCCGCCTCGGTCCCGCGGCGGTGTTCGTGTGGTCGCAGATGCGGGAGACGGGCGATCCGGCCCCGCTGGCCGGTCTGCCGGGGCTCCGCCCCGCCTGCCGCGTCGTGGTCGGCGGCCCCGGATGGTGGGAGGGCCTGCCCACGCACGTCGTCCGGGTGAACACGTTTCGTGACGCCATCTCGGCGGTAATGACCACTCTGCGGTGATTCGGCCCTCTTTGACGCATTTTTGATCCAGCATTCGGCCCCCATGGTTGTCCGTTGCCGACGCGGGCAGCTATGAATAGCTTTTGAATAAGTTTTCCGCCCAGTCTTCTGCCCAAGGGGGGCCGATGGAGGAGACCCTGGAGTTCCGCCTCGCCGCGGGGGACACGGGAGCGCTGGGGGAGTGCTACCGGCTGCATTCGCCGGCCGTGCGCTCCTACCTGCGCAAATTCGTGCCGCCTCAGGACGTGGAGGACGTCATGCAGGTCGTCTTCACCGAGGTGTGGCGCTTCCGGCACCGCTTCGACCCGGGCCGCAGCCTGTCGGCCTGGCTGTTCGGCATCGCCCGCAACCGGGCGGTGGACCACCTGCGGGCGCGTGCGCCGGCGACGGTGCCGCTGGAGGCGGTCCCCGACCCGGCGGGGCGCGACGGCCGGCTGGACGGCGACGAGTTGGCCGACCGCGACCGGATCCGCCGCGCGCTGGCCTCGCTGCCGCAGGTGCAGCGCCAGGCGATCGAGCTGGCCTACTACGGGGACCTGACGCAGCGGGAGATCGCCGAGCACCTGCGGGTCCCGCTCGGCACGGTCAAGGCGCGTACGGCCCGCGGCCTCCACCGCCTGTCCACCCTGCTGCGGCCGGCGGCCTGATCATGGGGCCTGCGGAAGGGATCAGGCCCAGGGTGGCCGTGTCGAGCTGCCTGCTCGGCGCTCCCGTGCGGTTCAACGGCGGCCACAGCCGTGACCGGTTCCTGACCGCGGAGCTGGCGGAGCACGTGGACTGGGTGCCGGTCTGCCCCGAGATCGAGCTCGGCCTCGGCGCCCCGCGCGAGACGCTCCGCCTGGAGCGCTCCCCCGGCGGGCCCCGGCTCGTCACCCGCCGGACGCGCGAGGACCTGACCGCGCCGATGACCGCTCTCGCCGCCGATCGCTCGGCCGGTCTGGCCGACGTCGACGGGTACGTGTTCAAGGCGAGGAGCCCGAGTTGCGGGCTGCACGGAATCCCCGTGTACGCCGAGTCCGGCGCCGCGGCCGACCGGCGCGGGAAGGGCGTCTTCGCCGCCGCGCTCACCGCGGCCCGCCCGGAGCTGGCCGTCGAGGACGAGGGCCGGCTGCACGACGCCGTGCTGCGGGAGGCGTTCGTCGAGCGGGTCTTCGCCTCGGCCCGCCTGCGCGCCCTGCTGACCGGCGACTGGCGCCCACGCGACCTGGTCGCCTTCCACACCCGGCACAAGATGCAGATCCTCGCCCACGCGCCCGCGGCGTACCGCGAGATCGGGCGGCTCGTGGCCGCCGCGGGCGAGCGCCCACGGGAGTCGCTGGCCCGCGAGTACGGCCGGGCGTTCCGCGCGGCCCTCGCCGCCAAGGCCACGGTGGGGCGCCACGTCAACGTCCTGCACCACTGCCTCGGCATGATCGGCCGGGAGCTCGACCCGGTCCGCCGGGCCGACCTGGCCGAGGTGATCGCGTCGTATCAGGCCCGCAAGGTCGCCCTCGCGGTGCCGCTCGCCCTGCTCAGGCACCACGCGAGGGGCGCGGGCGCCCAGTACGTCCACGCGCGGTACGTCCGCGACCAGACCTACCTGTCCCCGTATCCCGACGCGCTGCGCCTGCGCAACCACATCCCCGCATGAGCGCGGACCACGGGGAAGAAAGAGGACGCATGAGACGCACATCGAAGAAGACGCTGCTGCGCACGGCCCTCGCCGTGACGGCCACCGCCGCGGTCGGCGGCCTGTCCACCGACGCCCGCTCCGGCTGGTACGTCCGGCTGCGCAAGCCCTCCTGGCAGCCGCCGCCGCAGGCGTTCGGCCTGGTCTGGACGCCGTTGTACGCGACGATCGCCTACGCCTCCGCCCGGGCGCTGTCGTACGGCGACGACGGCTCCCGGCCGGCCCTGCGGCGGGCGCTCGCCGCGAACCTGGCGCTCAACGCGGCCTGGCCGCCGCTGTTCTTCAAGGCCCGCAACCCCCGTCTCGCGCTCGCGGAGATCCTCGCGCTCAACGTGTCGAACGCGCTGCTGACCCGCCGCCTCCTCCGCCAGGACCGCACGGCCGGGCTTCTGCTGCTGCCGTACGCCGGGTGGACGGTCTTCGCCACCGCACTCAACGCCGCCATCGCACGGCACAACCCGAAAGCTCAGCGGAACCCCAAGGTCTGAGGGTCAGCCGATCGCGCGGCGGAAGCGCTCGCCGAGCCCGGCAAGCCGTTCGACCGGCTCGTTGGCGAACACGAGCCGCAGGTAGTGCGCCCCCGACGGGCCCCAGCCGTCCATGGGTGTGGCGGCGACCCTGCCGCGCTCGAACAACAGCAGGGACAGCTCGGCGGGCGTCAGCCCGAGCGGGCGGGTGTCGACCAGGGCGGACCAGCCGCCGTGCGGCGGGACGACCGGATAGCCGGCCAGTTCGCGGAGGACGGCGTCTCCGCGGCGCGCCCACACCGCGGTGGCCGCCGCCACGTCCGCCTCGGCGTCCGGTGCGTCCAGGGCGGCCGCCACCGCCTCCTGGGCGATCCCCACCTGACAGACGACGTTGGTGAGGCCGACCAGGCGGATGTCGGCGAGGACGGCGGCCGGCCCCACCACCCAGCCGACCCGCCAGCCGATGAGTCGCAGCTCCTTCGACGCAGAGCCGACGGTGATCGTGCGGCCGGCCAGGTCGTCGCGGGCGGCGGGGTGGCTCGGCGGCCGGCCGTCGAAGCGGATGCGCTCCATCGCGGCGTCGTAGATCAACCAGGCGTCGTGCCGCTCGCAGGCGGCGGCGAGCGCCGCCCAGTGGCGGTCGTCGAGCACGAGCCCGGTCGGCATGAGCGGGCTCATCATCAGCACCGCGGCGGTCCGTCCGGTGACCGCCGCGGCCAGCTCCTCCGGGTCGAGCGTCCAGCCCCCGGCCGTGGCCCTGGCGGGCACGAAGCGGGGGACGCCGCCCGCCAGCCGCACCCGGTTGACCAGCCCCGCGTAGACGGGGTCGCACAGCACGACCTCACGCCCCGGCTCGACGGTGGCGAGCAGCGTGTTCAGCACGCCGTTGAGCCCGCCCGCGACGCTGACGCACTCGGTGCCCGGGTCGTACGTACGCCCGGCCATGCGGCCCACATGCGCGGCGGCGGCCGCACGCAGGGAGCGGCGGCCCTGGAACGGCAGGTAGCTGTTGGCCGCGTCGTCGTCGAGGGCGGCCCGGGTCGCCTCGATCGCGACGGCGGGCGGCCGGAGGTCGGTGTCCAGGTTCTCCAGCCGCAGCAACTCCGGATCGTCCGACGCGTCGGCGGCGTCGCCGACGACGTCGACCCCGATGCCGGGGATGTCGCGGAGCCGGGACACGGTCATGGGAACTCCGTTCGTTATGTTGATATCGGCGTACCACTATGCTGATACACGTGAACATGGCGCAAGTGGTCGGCGACAACGTCCACCGGCTGCGGAACGCGGCCGGCATCTCCCTGGCGGACCTCGCGGCGGCGGGCGGGGTCAGCAAGACGACGCTGCACGGCATCGAGCAGGGCGCGGGCAACCCCACCCTCGGCACGCTGTGGGCCCTCGCCGCCGCGCTCAAGGTCTCACTGGGGGAGCTGATCGAACCGCCGGCTCCCGTCGTGGAGGTCGTGCGCGCGGGCGACGAACGGCCCGCCGTGACCGGCGACGCCGTGGGCGCCCGCCTGCTGCACCGCATCCGGCTGCGCGGCACCGTGGAGGTCTACGCGATCGAGGTGGCCACCGATGGGCAGGAGTCGCAGCCCCACCTGCCCGGCGTCGAGGAGTGCCTGGTCCTCACGGACGGCCGGATCACGGCGGGGCCCGCCGACGCGCCGGTGGACCTGGCGGAGGGCGACTCGCTGCGGTTCGAGGCCTCCCGGCCCCACGTCTACCAGGGCCACGACGAGCGCAACCGGGCCGTGCTGCTCATGCTCCACCCCGACCCACCCGGAACCTGACCCGCTCCCGCGGGCGGGCGGCCCACGGCGCCGCCGGTCACGGCGCGGACGGTCCGTCCGAGACCGCCGAGGGTGCCGGATTCACTGGGCGGCGGCGTCGAGTGCGGGGGGACGCCCGGCCTCCGCGGCCCTCTGGTACTCGATGGCCGACAGGATCGTGTCGAGGATCTCGCCGAACTGCCGCACCTGGCCGGGGGTGAGGGGGTCGAACAACACCCGGCGGACCTCCTCGACGTGGCCCGGCGCCGCCTCCACGAGAGCGGCGAAGCCCTCGTCGGTGAGCTCGGCGACGGTCGTGCGCCGGTCCTCCGGCCGCTTGAGCCGCCGCACCCAGCCCTTCTCCTCCAGCCGGGAGACGGCGTGGGACAGGCGGCTGACCGAATACTGGAGGATGGCGGACAGCTCCGTCATCGTCATGGTCCGCCCGGGCGACTCGGAGAGGACCACAAGGATCATGTAGTAGGCGTGCGGCATGCCCGAGTCGCGCTGCAACTGCCGTTCGAGGGCCTCCTGCAGCAGCTGGCTCGTCCGCAGGTAGGAACGCCAGGTGTGCTGCTCCTCCTCGTCGAGCCATCGGGTGCCGGACATGGCGCCAAGACTACAGTCGGTGGGCACGCTGTTTTGTGGGCGAAAGACCCTGGTTCGGCCGCCGCTGCTGGGAAAGTGTCAGGGGCATGGACGCATACGGGAACATCGACGCCTACTGGCGGGCCGCGAACTACCTGTCCGTCGGCCAGATCTACCTGATGGACAATCCGCTGCTGACCGAGCCGCTCAGCCCCGAGCACGTCAAGCCGCGGCTGCTCGGCCATTGGGGCACGACGCCCGGGCTCAACTTCTGCTTCGCCCACCTCAACCGGATCATCCGGGAGCGCGGCCAGGACATGATCTACATCGCCGGCCCCGGTCACGGCGGCCCGGCGGCGGTCGCCCACGCGTGGCTCGAAGGCACCTACACCGAGCGCTACCCCCACGTCACCCAGGACGCCGAGGGCATGCGCAGGCTCTTCCGCCAGTTCTCCTTCCCCGGTGGCATCCCCAGCCACGTCGCACCCGAGACTCCGGGCTCCATCCACGAGGGTGGCGAGCTCGGCTACGCCCTCTCCCACGCGTACGGCGCGGCCTTCGACAACCCCGGACTGGTGGTGGCGTGCGTCGTCGGCGACGGCGAGGCCGAGACCGGCCCGCTCGCCACCGGCTGGCATTCCAACAAGTTCCTCAACCGGGACACCGACGGGGTGGTCCTGCCGATCCTGCACCTGAACGGTTACAAGATCGCCAACCCGACCGTGCTGGCCAGGATCCCGGAGGGTGAGCTGGTCAAGCTTTTCGAGGGGTACGGCTATCGACCGCACATCGTCTCCGGCCAGGAACCGGCGGAGATGCACGAGCTCATGGCCGCGACCCTCGACACCGTCTTCGACCAGATGGCCGACGGCGGCCCGCTGCCGATGATCATTATGCGTACGCCGAAGGGCTGGACCGGGCCGCGCGAGGTCGACGGGCTCCCGGTCGAGGGCACGTGGCGCGCCCACCAGGTGCCGCTGACCGACGTGCGGAACCGGCCCGACCGGCTGGAGGCTCTGGAGGAGTGGATGCGCTCCTACCGGCCCGAAGAGCTGTTCGACGCCGACGGACGGCCGATCGAGACGATCACGCGGACCGTCCCGGACGGGCCGCTGCGGATGAGCGCCAGCCCGCACGCCAACGGCGGGGAACTGCTGCGCCCGCTCACGCTGCCCGACTTCCGGGATTACGCGGTCGAGGTCAAGGCGCCGGCCAGCGCCTCCAGCGAGCCGACCCGCGTCCTCGGGGCGTTCCTGCGCGACGTCATCGCGGCCAACCCCACGAACTTCCGGCTGCTCGGCCCGGACGAGACCGCCTCCAACCGCCTGTCCGCCGTCTTCGAGGCGACCGACAAGGAGTGGGAGGCCGCCCTGCTGCCCACCGACGAGAACATCGGTCCCGGGGGCAGGGTCATGGAGGTGCTCAGCGAGCACCAGTGCCAGGGCTGGCTGGAGGGCTACCTGCTGAGCGGCCGCCACGGGCTGTTCAACTGCTACGAGGCGTTCATCCACATCGTGGACGCGATGTTCAACCAGCACGCCAAGTGGCTGGAGTCCTCCCGCAAGATCCCCTGGCGGCGGCCGGTCGCCTCGCTGAACTACCTGCTGTCGTCCCACGTCTGGCGCCAGGACCACAACGGCTTCAGCCACCAGGACCCCGGCTTCCTCGACGTCGTCGTCAACAAGAAGGCCGAGGTCGTCCGCGTCTACCTGCCGCCGGACGCCAACACCCTGCTGTCGGTCGCCGACCACTGCCTGCGCTCGCGCGACTACGTCAACGTCGTCGTGGCGGGCAAGCAGCCCGTGCTCGACCTGATGAGCATGGACGAGGCGATCGTCCACTGCACCCGCGGGCTGGGCATCCTCGACTGGGCCTCCACCGACGAGGGCACGGATCCCGACGTCGTGCTGGCCTGCGCCGGTGACGTGCCCACGCTGGAGACCCTGGCCGCCGTCGCGCTGCTCCGCGAGCACCTGCCCGAGCTGCGGATCCGGGTGATCAACGTGGTCGACCTCATGCGGCTGCAGCCGGCCTCCGAGCATCCGCACGGCCTGCGCGACGCCGAGTTCGACGCGCTGTTCACCACGGACCGGCCGATCATCTTCAACTTCCACGGCTACCCCTGGCTGATCCACCGCCTGACCTACCGGCGCAACGGGCACGAGAACCTGCACGTGCGCGGCTACAAGGAGGAGGGCACCACCACCACGCCGTTCGACATGGCGATGCTCAACGACATCGACCGCTTCCACCTGGTGATAGACGTGATCGACCGGGTGCCCGGCCTGGGCAGCAGGGCGGCCCACCTGCGCCAGCGGATGGCCGACGCCCGGCTGCGCGCCCGCGCCCACACCCGCGAGTTCGGCGAGGACCCCGCCGAGATCCGCGACTGGACGTGGCCGTACTGATTCCCGGGAGCGGGCGCGGCGCATCACCGCCATTAGGGGGCGACGGCACCGGTAGCATCGGATGCGACCGGAGCCGCCGCCGCGCGTGCGCGCGGCCACCGAGATCCATGCATCGACCCTGTCCTAAGGAGCCACCGTGTCCGCCGCCCTTGAGATACGCATCACCCTCGCCGGAGCCGAGCGCGTGGTGGCGGCGGGTACGACGGCCGGGGAGGCGCTCGGCGCCGACGGCAGGTCGGTGATCGCCGCCCGGATCAACGGCGAGCTGCGCGACCTGGCCGCCGAGGTCGCCGAGGGCGACGTGGTCGAGCCGGTCGCGATCGACAGCTCCGACGGCCGGGCCATCCTGCGCCACTCCACCGCGCACGTCATGGCCCAGGCCGTCCAGGAGATCTTCCCCGAGGCCAGGCTGGGCATCGGCCCGCCGGTCGAGAACGGCTTCTACTACGACTTCGACGTCCGCGAGCCGTTCACCCCCGACGACCTCAAGCGCATCGAGAAGCGCATGCGCGAGATCGTCAAGCAGGGGCAGACCTTCCGGCGCCGTCCGATCGGCGACGACGAAGCCCGCGAGGAGCTCGCCGCCGAGCCGTACAAGCTGGAGCTGATCGGGCTCAAGGGCGGCGCGGCCGAGTCCACCGAGGGCGCGAGCGTCGAGGTCGGCGGCGGCCAGCTCACCATCTACGACAACCTCGACCCGAAGACGGGCGAGCTGTGCTGGAAGGACCTGTGCCGGGGGCCCCACCTGCCGAGCACCCGGGTCATCCCGGCGTTCAAGCTCATGCGGTCGGGCGGCGCCTACTGGCGGGGCAGCGAGAAGAACCCGCAGCTCCAGCGCATCTACGGCACCGCCTGGGAGTCGCGGGAGAAGCAGGACGAGTACCTCCACTTCCTGGAGGAGGCCGAAAAGCGCGACCACCGCAAGCTGGGCGCCGAGCTCGACCTGTTCTCCTTCCCGGACGAGCTGGGCTCGGGCCTGCCGGTCTTCCACCCGAAGGGCGGCGTCATCCGCCGGGTCATGGAGGACTACTCGCGCCGCAGGCACGAGGAGGCGGGCTACTCCTTCGTGAACACCCCGCACATCACGAAGGAGAACCTTTACAAGATCTCCGGCCACCTCGACTGGTACGCCGACGGCATGTTCCCTCCCATGGAGCTGGAGGGCGCGCGCTACTACCTCAAGCCGATGAACTGCCCGATGCACAACCTGATCTTCAGGGCGCGCGGACGGTCCTACCGCGAGCTGCCGCTGCGGCTGTTCGAGTTCGGCACGGTCTACCGGTACGAGAAGTCGGGCGTGGTGCACGGCCTGACCCGAGTACGCGGGCTGACCCAGGACGACGCACACATCTACTGCACGCCCGAGCAGATGCGTGACGAGCTCAAGTCGCTGCTGCGGTTCGTGCTCGATCTGCTGCGCGACTACGGCCTCGACGACTTCTACCTGGAGCTGTCCACCAAGGACCCGGAGAAGTACGTCGGCAGCGACGAGGTGTGGGAGGAGGCGACCGAGACGCTGCGCGAGGTCGCCGAGTCCGAGAACCTGGAGCTGGTGCTCGACCCGGGCGGCGCGGCCTTCTACGGCCCCAAGATCTCCGTGCAGGCGCGGGACGCCATCGGCCGCACCTGGCAGATGTCGACCATCCAGCTCGACTTCAACCTGCCCGAGCTGTTCGAGCTGGAATATCAGGCCGCCGACGGCACCAGGAAGCGGCCCGTCAAGATCCACCGGGCGCTGTTCGGGTCGATCGAGCGGTTCTTCGGCGTGCTGGTCGAGCACTACGCGGGGGCCTTCCCTCCGTGGCTGGCCCCCGTGCAGGTGGTCGGCATCCCGATCGCCGACGCCCACGTGCCATACCTGCAGGACGTCGCCAAGCGGCTGCGCGAGGAGGGCATCCGGGTCGAGGTCGACGAGAGCGACGACCGCATGCAGAAGAAGATCCGCAACGCCCAGAAGGCCAAGGTGCCGTACATGCTGCTGGCCGGCGACGACGACATCGCCGCGGGTGCGGTCTCCTTCCGTTACCGGAGCGGCGAGCAGAAGAACGGCGTGCCGGTCGAGCAGGCGGTCGCCGAGATCGTCGACGCGGTCCGCCGCCGCATCCAGGTCTGACCCGTCATCGTCTCGAACGCGGGCGGCCCCACCTGGGGCCCCCGCGTTCTCGCTTCTCCCCGGCAGCACGAGGTGAATCTCCCGGGCCGCGGGGGAAGTCCTCCGGCCGCACTGGGTTCTCCGGCTGCGCTGGCTTCTCTGGCTGCGCTGGGCCGGCTCAGGCGGCCGGGGCGTCTCTGGTGGGGGAGTCCTGACCGGGGAGGCGGACGTCGTCGACCGTCACGTTGACCTCCACCACACGCATGCCGAGCATCCGGCTCACCGACCGGGCGACGTTGACCTTGACCTCGGTGGCGACGTCCATCACCACGTGGCCGTACACGATGACGATGGTCACGTCGACCGAGACCCGCTGGTCCTGGATCCTGGCCTGCACGCCCTGCGTCGCCCGCTTGGTCCCCACGCCGATGCGGTCACGTACGGATTCGAAGGCGCGTTCGAGGTCGCCACCCAGGTCGGCGACGCCGGGGATCTCCAGGGCGGCCAGCGCGGCCACCTTCTCCACCACCTCGTCGGCGACCTTGATCCGGCCCTTGAGGACGTCGGCGGTCGGCGCCTCGGGCCTCGGCGTCCGCAGGGGGAGCTCCGGCGCCGCCGGGTCGGCCGCCTCCAGGCCCGCCGGGTCGTCGAGGCTCCCCTCGGCGTACGCGTCGGTCTGCTCTTCCACTCGCTCCTCGACGGCGGCGGTCTCGCTCATGTGACGGCTCCTCGCAGGTGGGGCGTCCGGCAGGTGCATTCTGCCCGATGATCGAGCGGGCCGCCCGGTGTCCGCGGATATCGGTGGGCCGTCGGTCGCGGCCCCGGTGGTCGTCGGCCCGGTGATCGTGGGCCTGGTGGTCGTCGGCCCGGTGATCGTGGGCCTGGTGCAACCCGGCCGGTGAGAGGAGATCCGCGAGGTCATATGCTGCTGCCAGTGCCCAGTACCAAATGCAACAGTGCGCAGGGACGACGGGAGCGGAGGAGATCGCGGACGTGGATTCAGAGCCGATCGAGCAGCCGGGCGCCGGGATTCCCGACAGCTTCCAGCGCCTGTGGACCCCGCACCGGATGGCCTATATCAAGGGCGAGAACAAGCCCAGCGGGTCCGGCGCGGATGACGGCTGTCCGTTCTGCGAGATTCCCAAGCTGTCCGACGAGGACGGGCTGATCGTGGCCCGGGGATCGGCCGTGTTCGCCGTGCTCAACCTCTATCCGTACAACTCCGGGCACCTGATGGTCTGCCCCTATCGGCACGTGTCCGACTACGCCGACCTCGACGGGCCCGAGACGGCGGAGCTGGCCGACTTCACCAAGCGCGCGACGCAGGCGCTGCGCAAGGCGAGCGGGGCGCAGGGCTTCAACGTCGGCATGAACCTGGGCAGTGTGGCGGGCGCGGGCATCGCCGCCCACCTTCACCAGCATGTCGTGCCCCGGTGGGGCGGCGACACCAACTTCATGCCGGTGGTCGGGCGCACCAAGGTGCTGCCGCAGTTGCTGCGAGACACGCGTGACCTGCTCGCCGACGCCTGGCCCGCCGCCTCCTGACCGCTCCTCGCCCAAGAGCCGGTCGCCCGAACGGTGTCAGGCCGCCGCGGGGCTCGGAGGCAGGCCGGGCGATCCGGCGGCCGGGACCGGCTCGCCGTGCTGCAGGGCGCGGATGCCCGCGCTGAGGACGAGTGGCACGGCCAGAGCCAGGGCCATGGACAGCACCGCGGCCCCCGAGTCGTTGACGAGCATGCCGACCAGGCCGCTCACGAGCGCGCCGAGCAGGCCCGCCCTGAGCATGGGCGCCCGTTCGAACGCGATCGGCAGGACGCCGGCGCTCGCCGCCCCCGGCCGCAGCAGCGCGAAGACGAGGAACGCGAACGCGGCGATCACCACGGGCATCAGGTTGGGGCTGAGCAGCGTGGAGAGCATGGCCCCGAGCTTGCGGGAGATCACCGGCAGGAACGTGCCGTCGGCCACCTGCCCCACGAAGCGGCCCAGGTGCGTCTGGCTGGCCGGGGGGCGCAGGTAGTCGAGGTAGGCGATCGCCATCACCAGAACGCCGCCCGCGGCGCAGAACGCACCCAGCTTGACGATCGACACCCGCCTGCCCGCCACGATCAGGGCGGTGACCGCGATGCCGGGAACGAAGGCGATGACGCCGCCGAAGTCGCTGCCCACGCCCGGCCAGCCGTCGAGCAGCATGGCGAAGGCCCCGAGCGCGGCGACCAGGGCCACCGCGACGGCCTTGCGGCCCGCCCTCACCAGCCGATCGGCGGCGGCCGTGGTGACGAGCAGCACGGCCGTGGCGAGCAACGCGAAGGGGATGTTCCCCAGGCCGTAGTAGCGGGCGCCGACCACGCCCGTGTAGCCCATCAGGCTGTTGAGCTGCAGGGGCGTGCCGGTCAGCAGGTCGCCGAGCAGCACCGCCGCGGTCACCGCCGCGATCACGGTCAGCGGCCCGAGCACGCTCCGCCGCCACGGTCCCGCGAGGGCCGCCACGGTCAGCGCCGCCGCGATCGCCGCGATCGAGGCGAAGAGCGTGACCGCGGGCTGTGCCGCACGGGCCCACGGGGTGAGGTTGACGAGGTAGGTCGACACGGGGATCGAGGCGAGCGCCACGGCGGCGGCCCGCACCGCGGGCAGCCCGTCGCGGCGGCGCAGCAGCAGGAACGCGGTGACGTAGAAGACCACCTGGAGCACGGCGAGCGTGGTGAAGAAGACGCCTGTCGTGTCGCGGATCGTCTGCCCGGCGACGTCGGCGGTGCGCAGGGCCGCCACACGCTCGTCCAGGTTTCCACCCGTCGCATGGGTCTCGACCGGCACGCCGACGACGGCCGGGGGAGCGGCCACCCCGGTCCTGGCCAGGATCGTGGCGGTGAGATCCGGGAGGATGATCATGTCGTCCCTGTGGGTGGACCGGGCGCCGAGCGTCCGCGCCGGTCCACTGCCGAGCCCACTGCCGAGCCCACTGCCGGGGCCGTGCAGCATGGCGGTCCTGAGGTGGGGGACGGAGCCGTGGTCGGAGAGCCCGGCGACCAGCACCGTCGCCGATCCGAGACGCGGCAGGAACGAGCCCAGCTTCGCGTCGGCCGCCCGCGCCGCGGCCCGCCGCGCGTCCGCGGACAGGCGCTCGGGCACGTCGCTAAGCCGGTCGCCGGAGACGTAGGGCGCGACGAGGTCGGGGATCTCCACGGCGACCACGTCGCCGCGCGACCACTGCGTGACCTCGGCGGGCGAGGGGGCGTAGGCGTCCACCCGGCCCTCGCGGTCGGCCAGCGCGAGCGCCGCTCCCGGGCCGACGGCCATCGTCGTCCGCCCGGCCGCGTGCAGGGCCTGCCCGAGCGTGCCCGCCTCGCGCTGCTCCCGCACCTCCCACAGCCAGGAGAACTCGGGGACCACCGCCCCCTCGCCGTCGGCCTTGGGCGTGGGGGCCATGCCGCACGCTCCCCCCACCGCCGACCGCACTCCGGCCGAGACCGTGAGCCAGGCGTCGTACGGGCAGGTGTCCTTGCGCACGGCCCGCACCGACAGGGAGCCGAGGGCGGAGTCGCCGGCGAGCCGCCAGAGGTTCGGGGTGTCGGCCGGGGTGACGTCGCTCCACATCAGCCCGGGGATTCCGACGAGCACGACCCGTTCACCGGCCGCCGTCGCCGGTCCGGCCGCGAGCCCGGCGGACGCGGCCGCCGCGGGAGCGGAGGCCACGACCGCGACGCCGAACACGACGGCGACGACCGCGCGCTTCACCCACGTGCCTCTCACCGGCGACCCCCCCGTCCCAGTACGCGCGGTCCCAGTACGCGCGGTCCCCGTACGTGATCTTGAAAAAACTCGCGACCACGCTATCGGACACGCCGACGTCCGCGCAGCAATCCGCGACGACCCGTCCCGACGGAGGGGAGGGCCCCGGCCCGGGGTCAGGCCGCCCGGGTCGCGGGGCTCTCGTTGCCGAGGCGGTCGACGGCGGTGACGTAGTAGGCGCCCGGGTCGCCGGCGGCGTACGACGGAGCCTGGGAGGCCGGCACGACGGCCACCAGGTTGCGCGCGTCCGCCGTGGCGCAGGAGGCGTCCTGGCCCGTCACCCGGTAGATCCCGTATGACTGGGCGCCCGGCTGGGCCTGCCACGTCAGCGTCCCGCCGGCCGCCTTCACCCCGCGCGGGGCCGCGGGCGCGGACCCCTGCCTGAGCATCGGCGGCAGCGCCGGGTGGGCGTAGTGGCTCTTCACGATCCGGTCGAGCACGCCCAGCGGGTTCTTCACCAGTTGCGCGGCGCTGAAGTAGACGTCGCCCGAGATCTCCGGATACTTGCGGTTCAGCGTGAGGTGGGCGGGCAGCTCGCTCGCCTTGGTCCAGGCCGGGGTGTCGGCGGCGCCCACCCGGTAGAGCGCCTGACCGATGTAGAGGTCGACGTCGGTGCCCTTCACCGCGTCGGCCCACCACTTGGCGAGCACGGAGTAGTCGGCAGCGGGGAATCCCCGGGGCCAGTAGAGCTGGGGCATCACGTAGTCGACCGAGCCCGCCTTGATCCACGCCCTGGCGTCCGCGTAGATCGAGTCGTAGGCCGACATGCCCTTGGTGGCCGAGCCCGCCGGGTCCTCGGCCTTGTTGCGCCAGATGCCGAACGGGCTGATCCCGAAGACGGCGTACGGCTTGGCCGTGTGCACCGCCTGCGAGACCTGGGCGACCAGCTGGTTGACGTTGCGCCGCCGCCAGTCGGCCAGCGTCAGGCCCTTGCCGTACTTCTTGTACGCCGCCTGGTCGGCGAACCGCGTGCCCTGGCCGGGGTAGGGGTAGAAGTAGTCGTCGAAGTGGACGCCGTCGACGTCGTAGCGCTTGACGACGTCCGTCACGACCTTGGTCACCCAGTCGCGCACCTGCGGCAGGCCGGGGTTGTAGTACAGCTTCCCCTCGTGCTTGACGGTCCAGTCGGGATGCAGCAGCGCCGGGTGCCCGGCGGGCAGCTTCGAGGAGGCCGAGTCGGCCGCCCGGTAGGGGTTGAACCACGCGTGGAACTGCAGGCCGCGCTTGTGGGCCTCCTCCACCAGGAACGGCAGCGGGTCCCAGCCCGGGTCCTTGCCCGCCGTGCCGGTGAGCCACTGGGACCACGGCTCCATCGACGAGCGGTAGATCGCGTCCGAGGCGGGCCGCACCTGGAAGAACACCGCGTTCAGACGCCGCATGACGGCGTTGTCGAGGATCTTCACATATTCGGCCTTCTGCCGGTCGGGCGACAGCCCCGATTTCGACGGCCAGTCGAGATTGTGCACCGTGGCGATCCAGACGCCGCGAAGCTGGCGCTTGGGGTATTTCACGCTGGTGGCGCAGGTGTCCGCCGCCGTGAGCGTCTCCGCGTCGACGTGCTGCCGCGTCGCCTTCGGCACCGCCGTGCGGCCGGCCTTTTCTGCGCCGACCTTCTCGGCCTGGGCGCCGGGGCCGAACGTGTAGGCGGCTCCGACGGCGACGGCGGCGATGACGGTGGTCGCGATCAACGGGCGGACGACCTGTCTCCGCTCGGTCACGTGGCTACCCCTCCGATTTGCCAGTAAGTCCGGCCATAAGTCTTACATCGGCAAAAGAGCGGTTTAGCCAGAAAAACGAAATGAACTTGTGATGCGGATGTGACGCGGGGCACCTCCTGGGGCTCCCCTTACTCCGGACGTGCGAAACCCGGCGTCGGCGACGGTGTGCGTGAGCTGCGAAGACCCCGGCGGACGGGAGGCGGGCCGCCGGGGTCTCCAGATCGCTCGGAATCGCTGCGATCGGGCCGCTACTCGCCCGCCGCGGCCACCTTGTCGGCGAGGTGGGCGGGCAGGGGCTCGTACCGCAGGAAGGAGCGGCTGAACGTGCCCGCCCCGTGGGACAGCGACCGCAGGTCGATCGCGTACCGCGTGATCTCCAGCTGCGGCACCTCGGCGCGCACCAGCGTGCGGCCGGTGCCGACCGGCTCGGTGCCGAGCACCCTGCCGCGGCGGGAGGACAGGTCGGACATCACGGCTCCGACGTACTCGTCCGACACGAGCACCGACACCTCGTCCACCGGTTCGAGCAGGTGCGTCGCCACCTTGGACGCGGCCTCCTTGAGCGCGAGCTGACCGGCGATCTGGAAGGCCATGTCGGAGGAGTCGACCGAGTGCGCCTTGCCGTCGTAGAGCGTGACGCGCACGTCGACCATCGGATAGCCGGCGACGACCCCGCGCTCCATCTGCGCCCGCACGCCCTTCTCCACGGACGGGATGAACTGCCTCGGCACCACGCCGCCCACGATCTTGTCGACGAACTCGAACCCGCCGCCCGACGGCAGCGGCTCGACCTCGATGTGGCAGATCGCGTACTGCCCGTGGCCGCCGGTCTGCTTGACGTTGCGCCCCAGGCCCTGCGCCTTTCCGGCGAACGTCTCCCGCAGCGGCACGCGCAGGTCGATCTTCTCGACCTCGACCCCGTGCCGCTTGGCCAGGCGGTCGAGCAGGACGTCGGAGTGCGCCTCGCCCATGCACCACAGCACGAGCTGGCGGGTCTCGGCGTTGTTCTCCAGCCGCAGGGTCGGGTCCTCCGCCACCAGGCGGCTCAGGGCCTGGCTGAGCTTGTCCTCGTCGGCCTTCGACCTGGCCCTGATGGCGACCGGCAACAGCGGTTCCGGCATGGTCCACGCCTCGACCAGCAGCGGGTCGTCCTTGTCCGAGAGCGTGTCGCCCGTCTCGGTCCGCGACAGCTTGGCGACCGCGCAGATGTCCCCGGCGACGCACTTGCCCACGGTCCGTTGCGACTTGCCGAGCGGCGACGACAGCGCGCCCACCCGCTCGTCGACGTCGTGGTCCTCGTGCCCCCGTTCCGCCAGGCCGTGACCGGAGACGTGCACCGTCATGTCCGGTCGCAGCGTGCCGGAGAAGACCCGGACCAGGCTGATCCGTCCCACGTACGGGTCGCTCGTGGTCTTCACGACCTCGGCCACGAGCGGGCCGTCCGGATCGGCGGTGATCTCCCTGCACGGCTTGCCGTCGATCGAGGTGATCTTCGGCAGCGGGTGCTCCAGGGGCGAGGGGAAGCCCTGCGTGACGATCTCCAGCAGCTCCAGCATGCCGACGCCGGGCGCCGTGGCGAGGACCGGGTAGAAGCCGGCCCGGGCGACCGCCTTCTCCAGGTCGTCGATGAGCACCTTGGTGTCGATCGTCTCACCGGAGAGGTAACGGTCCATCAGGGACTCGTCCTCGCTCTCCTGGATGATCCCCTCGATGAGGTCGCCGCGGTACTGCTCGATGAGCGCGAGCTGGTCGGCGTCCGGCTCCCGCTCGGTCCGGCGCCCGCCGCCGTAGTCGAACAGCCGCTGCGACAGCAGGCCGAGCAGCCCGGTGCCGTCCACCGGCAGGTAGAGCGGCGCCACGCCGTCGCCGAACGCGTCCTGGCAGGTGGCGAGGACCTCGTCGAAGTTGGCGCGCTGATGGTCGATCTTGGTGATGACCACGGCTCGGGGCATCCCGACGAGCGCGCACTCCTCCCAGAGCATGCGGGTGAGCCCGTCCACGCCCTCGGCCGCCGAGACGACGAACAGCGCCGCGTCGGCCGCGCGCAGCCCGGCCCGCAGGTCGCCCACGAAGTCCGCGTACCCCGGGGTGTCGAGAAAATTGATTTTGATGCCGTTGTGGACGACGGGGGCGACCGACAGGTTCACGGAACGCTGCTGGCGCACCTCCACCTCGTCGAAGTCGCTGACCGTCGTGCCGTCCTCGACCCGGCCGGGACGCTGGATGGTGCCCGTCTCCGTGAGGAGCGCCTCGACCAGCGTGGTCTTCCCGGCCCCGGAATGGCCGACCAGCACGACATTGCGCACCATGTCCGGCCGATCGGCCGCGGGTGCCCTGCCCGCGGCCCCTGTTGTCGCGCCGGTTGATCTTTCGGCCACATCGCCTCCCGAATCTCTGAGCGGTCGGGATGGGCACGTGGCACGCACCCCGCGCCGGCCGCTCGTGCCGTCGCTGTCCGCGCCCGGGGGCCTCGCCCTTCCAGGACCGTGCGGCGGCTGACACGGCGGTTCACCTCCGTGACATCTCCGCGCGGTCCTGCGGGCGCGTGCTCTTCACCCTTTACCCATGTGGCGCATATCACAAGACTTTTCGGCGGAATGTGCTTGCGAGGTGCGGCGGCGCTGGATGGCCTACGATCGGACGGCGATGTTGAACATCCTGCGTCCCGCCGTCACCCGAGTCATGACCCCGCTGGGGCGAGCCCTCGCCCGCTGGGGGATCTCGCCCGACGTGATCACCACGATCGGCACGCTCGGAGTGGTGGTCTCGGCTCTCGTCTTCTACCCGCTCGGGCATCTGTTCGCGGGAACGCTCGTCATCACGTTCTTCGTGCTCGCCGACCTCCTGGACGGCGTGCTGGCCCGGATGACGGGCAAGGGGAGCACGTGGGGCGCCTTCCTGGACTCCACACTCGACCGTCTCGGCGACGCCTCGATCTTCTCGGGGCTGATCCTCTACTTCGTCCTCAAGGACGAACCCGAGATCGTCCTCGCGACAGTCGCGCTCTTCTGCCTCGTCGCGGGAGCATTGGTCTCCTACGCCAAGGCCAGGGCCGAGGGCCTCGGCATGACCGCGAACGTGGGCATCGCCGAGCGTGGGGAGCGTCTCGTGGTCGTGCTCGTCGCGGCCGGCCTGTCCGGCCTCGGCGTGCCGTACGTCCTGGCGGCCGGGCTCTGGCTGCTCGCCGCCGCCAGCGCCGTCACGGTGGTCCAGCGGATGGTGCACGTCTACAGACAGGCGGTGGTCAGATGAAGGGCACGGTCGGCCCACCCCCCGGGCGGCCCCCGCGACCCGGCGCGGCGCCGCTCGCCGACCGGCTGGTCGCGGCGGCGTACACCGTCGGCTGGGCCGTGGTCCGATATGTGCCGGAACGGCTGGCCGCCTGGTTCTTCCGGGTCCTCGCCGACCGGCTGTGGCGCAGGCGGGGCAAGTCCGTGCTCCGCCTGGAGGCCAACCTGGCCCGCGTCGTCGGCGGCGACCCCGGCGACCCCGGCGTACGCGACCTCAGCCGGGCCGGAATGCGCTCCTACTTCCGGTACTGGATGGAGTCGTTCCGCTTCACGACCTACACCCGCGGGCGCATCCTCGACGGCACCCGGGCCACCGGGGGCGAGCACATCTTCGACAACCTCGCCCGGGGCAGGGGAGTGGTGATCGCGCTGCCCCACATGGGCAACTACGACCTCGCCGGGGCCTGGCTGGTCCACATGGGCCACCGCTTCACCACCGTCGCCGAGCGGCTGAAGCCGGAGTCGCTGTTCGAGCGCTTCGTGGCCTACCGCGAGCAACTCGGCATGGAGGTGCTGCCGCTGACCGCGAGGGACGGCGGCAGCGCCATGGCGTTCGGCACGCTCGCCAAGCGGCTGCGCGAGGGCAAGCCGGTCTGCCTGCCCGCCGAGCGCGACCTGACCGCCTCCGGCGTCGAGGTCGAGTTCTTCGGCGCCAGGACGCGCATGGTCGCCGGACCCGCCGTGCTGGCGATCCAGACGGGCGCCGCGCTGCTGCCCGCCGTGCTGTGGTTCGACGGGGACGGCTGGGGCATCCGAATCCACGAGGAGATCCCGGTCCCGACCGAGGGGACGCGGGAGGAGAAGGTCAGGGTGATGACCCAGGCCTTGGCGGCGGTGTTCGAGAAGGGCATCGCCGAGCACCCGGAGGACTGGCACATGCTCCAGCGCCTGTGGCTCGACGACCTGGAGCCCCGCGCCGGGGCCGAGTCGTGAACGTCGGCATCGTCTGCCCGTACACCTGGGAGGTCCCCGGGGGCGTGCAGGCGCACATCAGGGACCTCGCCGAGGCGCTCATCGACGACGGGCACAAGGTGTCCGTCATCGCCCCCGCGGCCGACGACGCCGAACTGCCGGCGTACGTGACCCCGGCGGGCCGCGCCGTGCCCGTGCCGTACAACGGGTCGGTCGCGCGCCTGGCGTTCGGGTTCCTGTCGGCCAACCGGGTGCGCAAGTGGATCAGGGAGGGCGGGTTCGACGTGCTGCACGTGCACGAGCCCGCCGTGCCGTCCCTCGGGGTGCTCGCCTGCTGGGTCGCCCGCGGGCCCATTGTGGCGACGTTCCACGCCTCCTACGAGCGGTCGCGGGCGATGTCGGTGGCCGCGCCGATGCTGCAGAGCGCGCTGGAGAAGATCACAGGCAGGATCGCGGTCTCCGACGCCGCCCGCAAGACGCTGGTGGAGCACCTCGGCGGCGACGCGGTGCTGATCCCGAACGGCGTCACGGTGCGCAGGTACGCCGAGGGCGAGCCGCTGCCGGGCTGGGGCCCGGACGGCAACGTGATCGGCTTCCTCGGGCGGATGGACGAGCCGCGCAAGGGTCTGGCCGTGTTGCTGGAGGCGTTCGCCCTGCTGGCCCCCGAGCGGCCCGCGCTGCGCCTGCTGATCGCCGGCCCCGGCGACCCCGACGACGTGCTCGGGCGGGTGCCCAGGCAGTACCGGGACAGGATCGGGCTGCTCGGCATGGTCAGCGAGGCCGACAAGGTGCGCGCCTACCACTCAGTGGACGTCTTCTGCGCGCCCAACCTGGGCGGGGAGAGCTTCGGCATCGTGCTCACCGAGGCCATGTCGGCCGGGGCGCCGATCCTCGCCAGCGACATCCCCGCCTTCCGGCGGGTGCTGGGCGAGGGACAGGCGGGTGCGCTGTTCACCACCGGGGACTCCGCCGCTCTGGCCGGGGAGGCTGCCCGGCTGCTCGACGACGCCGAGCGGCGCGCGAAGCTCTCCGACGAGGCCCGCCAGGCGGTGTGGAAGTACGACTGGTCGACGGTCGCGCGGGAGGTCGTGCGCGTCTACGAGACGGTCGCCCACGCCAGCGCGGGCGTGGTGGAGGACGTGCTGCCATGACGATCCGCAGTGACCGGGCCGCGTACGGGGAGGTGCCGGCGTGACCACGACCCTGATCCTCGTGGCGGCCGTGGTCGTCGTGCTGTTCGCCGTCTACGTCTCCTGGCGGGCCGGGCGGCTCGACCGTCTCCACATCCGCCTGGAGACCGCGCAGGCCGCGCTCGACGCCGCGCTGCTGCGCCGCGCCGCGGTCTGCCTGGAGCTCGCCGGCTCGCGCATCCTCGACCCCGCCACCTCGCTGGTGCTCGCCGCGGCCGCCCACGAGGCCCGTACGGCGGGGCCGGACGAGCGCGAGCACGCCGAGAGCGACCTGTCGAGGACGTTGCGGGCGGTGGTCGACCAGGAGCGGTTCCGGGAGAAGCTGGCCGAGCATCCCGCGGGGGCGGCGCTGCTGGAGGAGCTGGACACGGCCGTCGCGAAGGTCGTCTACTCGCGCCGGTTCTACAACAACGCCGCCGGCGTCACCCGTACGGCGCAGCGGCGCTGGCTGGCCCGCAGTCTGCGCCTGGCCGGGCACACCGATCCGCCCCGTTTCTTCGACATCGACGACGAACCGCCCGAATCCCTCGCTACTGGATAGTCACTTTTTGTCGGGCATTTCGGTCTGATCCCGGTAAGCTCATGCCGTTTCATTGCCATGCTGGTCAACGGGTCTGCGTGGGCCGGGTCCGTCGTGCCTGGCGGCGGGGGCTCTCCACCGGGAGGAGCGGGTACGGTGCGGGCAGGGATCGGCTTCACGCTGGCCATGGCGGTCATCCTGACCGGAGCCGCGTGCTCGGGCGACGACAAGCCCGCCGCCCAGTCTCAGGACGCGAGCCCGCTGGCGTCCCCGTCGCCGACGCCGCCTCCCGAGCATCCGTTCACCGGCCGTCCCGTCGCCGCCCGCAAGCCGGTCCTCGCCGTGAAGATCGAAAACACTCACGCGGGCAAGCCGCAGATGGGCCTGCGCAGCGCCGACGTCGTCTTCGTCGAGCAGGTCGAGGGCGGGCTCACCCGGCTCATGGCGATCTTCTCCTCGAAGCTGCCCGCCCAGGTGGGGCCGGTCCGCAGCGCCCGCATCTCCGACCTGCACATCCTCCCGATGTTCGGCAAGCCCGCTCTGGCCTACTCCGGCGTGCAGACGAAGATGATCCCCTTCGTCCAGAAGGCCTCGCTGTTCGACGTGTCCGACAGCCGGGTCCCCGGCGCCTACACCCGCGCGGCCGGGCGGGTCGCGCCGTACAACCTGATCGGCAGCCCCAGGAAGCTGCTGGCCAAGGCGCCGCAGGCGAGCAAGGCGGACGACATCGGCTTCGTCTTCTCCGACGAACCGCCGACCGGGGGTACGCCGCAGAAGAGCGTCAGCGTCCGCTATCCGGCGGCCCGCTTCACGTTCGCCTGGTCGGCCGCCCAGAAGCGCTGGCTGGTGACGCAGGACGGCGAGAAGGACATGGCGGCGGAGGGCGGCCAGCAGGGCGCCCCGACGATCGTCATCCAGTGGGTGAAGACCGACCGCTCGGAGTTCCACGACTTCACCGGCAGCTACACCCCGCTCGTGCACACGGTGGGCAAGGGCACCGGCGTCGTGCTCAGGGACGGCCAGGCCTACCGGGTGAAGTGGTCGCGCGCCTCGGAGAAGGAGGGCACCACCTACACCATGGCCGACGGCACGCCCATGCCGTTCGCCCGCGGCCAGGTCTGGGTCGTGCTCGCCTCGCGCAAGCCCGTCGCACCATGATGGACAAAACGCCTGATCCACTCTGACAGATGGGTGCGTCGGGTGCGGGATCGGCCAGCGCCTACCATGGAGGGGATTCCGTAGGCCCGCCGTCGTGAGGTATCACCGTGTCCAGCAGCACCCCCGAAGTCAACGAGACCACCGCCGTCGGCACCGCCCGCGTGAAGCGCGGCATGGCCGAGATGCTCAAGGGCGGTGTCATCATGGACGTCGTCACCCCGGAGCAGGCCAAGATCGCCGAGGACGCCGGAGCCGTCGCCGTCATGGCGCTGGAGCGCGTCCCCGCCGACATCCGCGCCCAGGGCGGCGTGTCCCGGATGAGCGACCCCGACATGATCGAGGGCATCATCGGCGCCGTCTCCATCCCGGTGATGGCCAAGGCCAGGATCGGCCACTTCGTCGAGGCCCAGGTGCTCCAGGCGCTCGGGGTCGACTACATCGACGAGTCCGAGGTCCTCACCCCGGCCGACTACGCCAACCACATCGACAAGTGGCAGTTCACCGTCCCCTTCGTGTGCGGGGCCACCAACCTCGGCGAGGCGCTGCGCCGCATCACCGAGGGCGCTGCGATGATCCGCTCCAAGGGCGAGGCCGGCACCGGCGACGTCTCCAACGCCACCACCCACATGCGCAAGATCCGGGGCGAGCTCAAGCGCCTCACCTCGCTGCCCGAGGACGAGCTGTACGTCGCCGCCAAGGAACTGCAGGCGCCGTACGAGCTGGTGGCCGAGGTCGCCAAGACCGGCAAGCTGCCGGTGGTGCTGTTCACCGCGGGCGGCATCGCCACCCCGGCCGACGCCGCGATGATGATGCAGCTCGGCGCCGAGGGCGTGTTCGTCGGCTCGGGCATCTTCAAGTCCGGCGACCCCGCCAAGCGCGCCGCCGCCATCGTCAAGGCCACCACGTTCTACGACGACCCCGACGTGATCGCCAAGGTCTCGCGCGGTCTGGGCGAGGCGATGGTCGGCATCAACGTCGACGACATCCCCGCGCCGCACCGCCTCGCCGAGCGCGGCTGGTAGACACTTCCTGAGACCAGGGGACGGACGCCCGGCTGGGACATCCCAGCCGGGCGTTCTTGCTGTTTGCGGACTTATGCCGGATTTGGGGCGCCAGACGTGGGGTGACGGTGCGGTGATGTCGCCTTTCGGGGGACCGATATCGTTCCGTCGATCTTTACTCTCCTGTCACGATCGATCGTCAGGCTGCGGGCGTCCCGCCTCTGATCGTCACAGGGAGCCCAGTTGCCCGGCCTCGATCGTCGTTCCTTCCTCGTCACCGGACTCGCCGCGGGCGCCGTCGCGGCGATACCCGCCGCCGCCTCGGCGGCCCCCACACCCGCGCCCACGCCGGAGGCGGCGGGCGAGCTCGCCTCCCGCGGCCTGCGTTCCGACCCGTTCACGCTCGGCGTGGCCTCGGGCGACCCCGACCACACCGGCTTCGTGATCTGGACCCGCCTCGCCCCGCAGCCGCTGGCCGAGGACGGGCTCGGCGGCATGCCGCAGCGGGCGTTCGCCGTGCAGTGGCAGGTCTACGCCGACGAGCGCTGCCGCCGCGTGGTGCGGGCGGGCGTGGCCGAGGCGAGCCCGGAATGGGGACACAGCGTCCACGTCGAGGTGGACCACCTGGAACCCGGCAGGGAGTACTGGTACCGCTTCCGCGTCGGGCCGTACGTCTCACCGGCCGGCAGGGCCCTGACCGCGCCGCACCCGCTGTCGTTCGGCGGCCCGCTGACGATGGCCTTCGTGTCCTGCGCGCAGTACGAGCACGGCTACTTCACGTCCTACCGCCGCCTGGCCGAGGACCACCCGGATCTGGTCCTCCACCTGGGGGACTACCAGTACGAGTACACCAAGAACACCTACGTCGCCGCCGGCGGCAACGTGCGCGACCACGAGGGGCCGGAGACGACGACGCTGGCGAACTACCGCCAGCGGCACGCGCAGTACAAGACCGACCCCGACCTGCAGGCCGCGCACGCCGGCGCGCCGTGGCTGGTCGTCTTCGACGACCACGAGGTGGACAACAACTGGGCCGACGAGATGCCGGAGCACCCGGAGGAGCAGCCCACCTTCCTCGAACGCCGGGCCGCCGCCTTCCGCGCCTACTACGAGAACATGCCGCTGCGCCGCAACTCGGTGCCGCGCGGCGTCGACATGCGGCTCTACCGGCGGGTCAGGTGGGGGGCGATGGCGAACTTCCACATGCTCGACACCCGGCAGTTCCGCGACGACCAGGGCTGCGGCGACGGCTACAAGGACTGCCCCGAGGCGGTCGACCCGGCCCGCTCGATCATGGGCTTCGAGCAGGAGGCGTGGCTGCTCGACGGGTTCCGCCGGTCGCGGGCGCGCTGGGACGTCATCGGCCAGCAGGTCTTCTTCGCCCAGCGCGACAACAACGCCGGGCCGGCGAAGATCACCAGCCAGGACGCCTGGGACGGCTATGTCGCGTCGCGGCGGCGTGTCACCCAGGGCTGGATCGACGCCGGCGTGCGCAACCCGGTCGTGCTCACGGGAGACGTGCACGCGCACTGGGCGAGCGACCTGAAGCTGGACTACGACGACCCGACCGGTCCCACGGTCGGGTCCGAGCTGGTGACGACCTCCATCAGCACCACCGGCGACGGGGCCGACTCCGACCCGGCGGCGCACCCGTTCCTGAAGATCAACCCCCACCTGAAGTTCTACAACAACCAGCGCGGCTACGTCCTGACGAAGATCGACAGGGACGCGCTGACCGCCGACTTCAAAGTGGTGCCCGTCGTCTCGGCCCCCGGTTCCGAGGTGCGCACCAGGGCGACGTTCGTGATCGAGGACAGGGTGCCCGGCGTGCAGCAGACCTACCTGCGCCCGCTCGACCCCTCGATCGCGGCGCGACGGGAGATCACGGCCGAGGACATGGTGGAGGAGACCGTGCGGCAGGAGACCGAGCGCCCCTGACGGCGCGCTCAGGTGCGCCGAGCGGGCGGCGTCCCCTTTACGGGGGCGCCGCCCGCTTCGGCTGCGCCGGACCGGCCACCGTTATGGTGACCTGCTATGACGACCGACGACACCGGACGGCTCGCCGAGAACCTGTCACGCGAGCTGCGCCACATCGTGATGCTGCTGCGCCGTACGACGGCGGGGCAGCCGGTCACCGCCCAGCAGTACTCCGTGCTCGGCTCCCTTGAGGACGGCGCGTGCCGGATGACCGACCTGGCCGAGGAGCACGGCGTGCAGCTGCCGACGATGAGCGTGCAGGTCAACCGCCTGGAGGAGGCCGGTCTCGTCACGCGGGGCACCGACGCCTCCGACGCGCGGGTGCGCACCGTCGAACTGACGGGTGAGGGCCGCGACCGCCTCCGGGCCGTACGGCAGGCCAGGATCGCCTACCTGTCCGGCCGGCTGGGCGCGCTGACCCCCGAGGAGCGCACGGCCATCGCCCGCGCCCTCCCCGCCCTGGCCAAGCTGGGCCGCTCCTGATTTATCGTTTTGGGCGCGTAAGACCGTGGCCATACCCTGAACAGGGTCACCACAGGAAGGGAAAACGTGACGTCCGCACCCAAGATCGGCGTGCTCGCCCTGCAGGGCGACGTGCGCGAGCACATCCGCGCTCTGGAGGAGTCGGGCGCGACCGCCACGCCGGTGCGCAGGCAGGAGGAGCTCGCCGCGGTGGACGCGCTGGTCGTCCCGGGCGGGGAGTCGACCACGATGTGGAAGCTCGCCACCATCTTCGAGCTGCTCGAACCGCTACGGCTGCGGATCAAGGAGGGCATGCCCGCCTACGGCTCGTGCGCCGGGATGATCATGCTGGCCGACCGGATCGAGGGCGGCATCGAGGGCCAGGAGACGCTCGGCGGCATCGACATGGTGGTCAGGCGCAACGCCTTCGGCCGCCAGGTCGACTCGTTCGAGGCCGATCTCGACTTCGCCGGGCGCGGGACGATCAGGGCCGTCTTCATCCGCGCGCCCTGGGTCGAGTCCGTGGGGCCCGACGTGGAGGTGCTGGGCCGCACCGAAGCTGGGGATAGGATCGTCGCGGTCCGACAGGGACCGTTGCTCGCGACGTCCTTCCACCCGGAGCTGACCGGCGACGCGCGAGTGCACTCGTATTTTGTCGAAATGGTGAGGGAGCTCTAGGCGATGTCCGGCCACTCCAAATGGGCGACGACGAAGCACAAGAAGGCGGCGCTGGACTCCAAGCGCGGCAAGCTTTTCGCCAAGCTCATCAAGAACATCGAGGTCGCGGCCAGGACCGGCGGGCCCGACCCGGACGGCAACCCCACGCTGTTCGACGCCATCACCAAGGCCAGGAAGAACTCGGTCCCGATCGACAACATCGAGCGGGCCCGCAAGCGCGGCGGCGGCCTCGAGGCCGGCGGCGCCGACTGGCAGACGATCATGTACGAGGGCTACGCCCCCGGCGGCGTCGCGGTCCTCATCGAGTGTCTCACCGACAACCGCAACCGCGCGGCGTCCGAGGTGCGCGTGGCGCTGACCCGCAACGGTGGCTCGCTCGCCGACCCCGGCTCGGTGTCGTACATGTTCAACCGCAAGGGCGTCGTGATCGTCCCCAAGGGGTCGCTGACCGAGGACGACGTGCTCATGGCCGTCCTCGACGCGGGGGCCGAGGAGGTCAACGACCTCGGCGAGAACTTCGAGGTGATCTCCGAGGCCTCCGACCTCATCCCCGTGCGCAAGGCGCTGCAGGACGCGGGCATCGACTACGAGTCGGCCGAGATGAGCTTCGTCCCGACGCTCAACGTCCCGCTGGACGAGGACGGCGCGCGCAAGATCTTCAAGCTCATCGACGCGCTCGAGGACAGCGACGACGTGCAGAACGTCTGGGCGAACTTCGACGTGAGCGACGAGGTCATGGAGAAGGTCGAGGCCTGACGCCGGAGGCGGGCGCGGGCCCCGGCCCCGGGTCGGCGGAGAGCCTCGGCCCCGGCTCGGCGAGGGGGCGGAAAACCGGTGGCAGAGGCCGCCGGAGCCCGCATAGCTTGGCCGGTTGTGGAAATCCGTCATCTCACGAGCGACGACCTGGACGCCGTCCTCGACAACCGCAGGCGCGCCTTCGGCCCGCTGTCCGGCGGCGGCGCCGAGACCTGGCGCAAGCTCGTCTCCCCGATGCTGCCCGAGGGCCGTTATCTGGGCGCCTTCGACGGCGCCCGCCTCGTCGGCACGGCCAGGATCAACCCGTACGTCCAGTGGTGGCACGGCCGTCCCCTGTCCATGGGCGGCGTGGCGGGTGTGACGGTGTCGCCGGAGGACCGCGGCAGGGGCGTGGGCCGGGCGCTCACGCATGCGGCCATCGAGCGCTGCGCGGAGCTCGGCCACGCGGTCTCCGCGCTCTACCCGGCCACCACGCCGGTGTACCGGAGCGCGGGCTACGAGCACGCCGGCGTGCTCCAGCGGATCACCGTGCCCGCCGAGGCGCTGCGTACGCTGGGCGGCCCCGGCGGCGCGGCCGGCGCGGTCAAGCTGCGGCGCATGGGCCCCGCCGACGCGGCCGAGCTCGTGGCCCTGATCGGCGGGGTGCACGCCGCCACCCGCGCGAGCGGGCCGCTGTGCTTCGACGAGCGGACCTGGCGGCTGTGGCTGGAGGACGACGACGACTTCTGCTACCTGGCCGAGGACGGGTTCGTCGTCTACCGGTGGAGCGACGGGGACATCGAGGTCGACAACCTGCTGGCGGGGTCGGAGGCGACGGCCAGGGCCCTGTGGTCGATGGTCGGCAGCGCCTCGACCGTCGCGAAGTCGGTGACCGCCTGCGTCGACCCCGCCGACCCGGTGCTCTGGATGCTGCGGGAGCGGTCGAAGGACGAGGTCACCCAGACCCGGTGGATGTTCCGGCTGATCGACCTGCCCGCCGCGGTCGAGGGGCGCGGCTTCCCCGCAGGGGTCCGCGTCGAGACCCCCGTCGAGGTGACCGACTCCCGGCGCCCGGGCAACGCGGGCACGTGGGTCCTGCGAGTGGACGGCGGCGCCGGCTCCGTGACGAGGCGCGACGCGGCGCGTGGTGAGGGGGCACGCGAGGACGCGACGCGGCTCACGATCGGCGGGATGTCGGCGCTGTTCGCCGGCGTGCCCACGGCCACGCTCCGCCGCGCCGGCCTGCTGAGCGGCGGCTCTCCCGACGCCGACGACGCACTGGACGCCGCGTTCGGCTGCGCCGCGTACATGATCGACTACTTCTGACGCGCCCGCGCGGCCGCTGATCGCGATAGAGTGACCGACCGAACAGATGTTCGGCGCAGCGGCGGCCGCGCCGCCGGGATCAGGGAGGCGTGCCGGTGCGGTTGCCCCAACTGCGGGTGATGGGCGTGGACCCGGGGCTGACGCGATGCGGTCTCGGCGCCGTGGAGGGCCGTCCCGGCGCGCCGCTGAGCCTGCTGTCGGTCGGGGTGGTCCGCACCCCGGCCGACGACGACATCGGGTCCCGGCTGGTCGTCATCGAGGCGGAGATCGAGCGCTGGCTCGACGAGATCAGGCCCGACGCGGTCGCCGTCGAGCGGGTCTTCGCCCAGCACAACGTCCGTACGGTCATGGGGACGGCCCAGGCGTCGGCCGTCGCGATCGTCTGCGCGGCCCGGCGGGGGCTGCCGGTCGCGCTGCACACGCCCAGTGAGGTCAAGGCCGCCATCACGGGCAACGGCAACGCCGACAAGAAGCAGGTCGGCACGATGGTCACCCGGCTGCTGCGGCTCGACGCCATGCCCAAGCCCGCGGACGCGGCCGACGCGCTCGCCCTGGCCATCTGCCACGTCTGGCGCGGCGGCGTGCAGCACCGCCTGGCCGACGCCCTGGCCCGGGCCCGTTCCGGGGGTGCGGTCCCCGCGGGCTCTGGTAGGACTGGGAGGCCCGGCGAAGTCGCGGCCGGGCGTCCGGACCGGGGAGGGAGCACGCGGTGATCGCATCCGTTGCGGGGCAGGTGGCGGCGATCGGAGCCGACAGCGCCGTGGTCGAGGTGGGCGGCGTCGGGATGCTCGTCCACTGCACCCCCGGCACCCTGGCCGGGCTGCGCGTCGGCGAACCCGCCCGGCTGTCGACCTCGCTCGTCGTCCGCGAGGAATCGCTCACGTTGTACGGCTTCGCCTCCGACGACGAGCGCACGGTCTTCGAACTGCTGCAGACGGCCAGCGGGGTAGGGCCGCGACTGGCCCTGGCCATGCTCGCGGTCCACGCGCCCAACGCGCTGCGGGTCGCTGTGGCGAGCGCCGACATCAAGGCCCTGACGATGGTGCCCGGCATCGGCCAGAAGGGCGCGCAGCGCATCGTGCTCGAACTCAAGGACAAGCTCGGCACCCCGGCGGCGGCCGTCGACGCCGCGATCAACGGCGCGGCGGCGGCGCCCGTCTGGCGCGATCAGGTCCATGCGGGACTGGTCGGGCTCGGCTACTCGTCCAGGGACGCCGACGAGGCGGTCGCGGCGGTCACCGCGGAGGCCGAGGCGGAGGTCGCCGCCGGTCGCACCCCGCCGGTGGCCGCGCTGCTCAAGTCCGCTCTGCGCGCGCTGAGCGTGCGGTGACCTCGTGAAGGGCCGCGCCTCGCCCGCAGTGCGGGGCGCGTGGCGGGCTGATGGTTCGATGAAAGTTTCACCGGGAAGCGGACGGATCCCGGCAGGTCGAGCGGATGGTGTCGAGTGAGCTTCGAGCGGGATCTCGTGTCGCCGGAACCGGAGGGCGACGAGCGGGCGATCGAGGCCGCGCTGCGCCCCCGGCGCCTGGACGAGTTCATCGGACAGGGCCGGGTGCGCGAGCAGCTGTCGCTGGTGCTGGAGAGTGCCCTGCGCCGCAACCGCCCGCCCGACCACGTCCTGATGAGCGGCGGCCCCGGGCTCGGCAAGACGACGCTCGCCATGATCATCGCCTCCGAGCTCGGCGCGCCGCTGCGGATGACCTCGGGCCCGGCGCTGGAGCGCGCGGGCGACCTCGCCGCGATCCTGTCCACGCTGACCGAGGGCGAGGTCCTGTTCATCGACGAGATCCACCGCATGGCCCGCCCGGCGGAGGAGATGCTCTACCTCGCGATGGAGGACTTCCGGGTGGACATCGTCGTCGGCAAGGGCCCCGGCGCCACCTCGATCCCCCTCGACATCGCCCCGTTCACGCTGGTGGGGGCCACCACCCGGGCGGGGCTGCTGCCCGCGCCGCTGCGTGACAGGTTCGGCTTCACCGCCCACATGGACTTCTACGAGGTGGCCGAGCTGGAGCAGGTGCTGCGGCGCTCCGCGCGGCTGCTGTCGGTGGAGCTGCCGGACGAGGGCGCCCACGAGATCGCCCGCCGCTCGCGCGGCACGCCCCGCATCGCGAACCGCCTGCTCCGGCGGGTGCGCGACTTCGCCGAGGTCCGCGCGGAGGGCGTGATCAACCGGGAGGTCGCGGCGGCGGCGCTCAACCTCTACGAGGTGGACGCCGAGGGACTGGACCGGCTCGACCGGGCCGTGCTCGACGCGCTGCTGCGCAAGTTCGGCGGCGGCCCGGTGGGCCTGTCGACGCTCGCGGTGGCCGTGGGGGAGGAGCCGGAGACCGTCGAGGTCGTGGCCGAGCCCTTCCTGGTGCGGCAGGGGCTGCTGGCCCGCACCCCGAGGGGCCGCGTCGCCACCGCCACCGCCTGGGCGCACCTCGGCCTGACTCCGCCTCCTGACGCCGTCGGTTCCGTGGCGGTGCCCACGCTCTTCGACGACGCCTGAGCGCCCCTCCCGCCACGCTTTGCGCCGGCGCGGCGGATGGAAGCGGAAACCAGGGCAAAGAGGTAACAGACCGATTGCGAAGCCCATGAAACGGGAACTTTCCTGCCCGTCGAGCCGTGGGTTCGTTGCCGGGCTTCTGCGGGCTCGAATACACTGCGTGGCTTGACTGGCCGCACACGCGAGAAGTCGCGGTGGCCCGCGTGTGAAGCGCACAAGACCTCCGGCGTCAGGCCGGTTCATCACGTTACGGAAGGGTGGCCCCCGTGGGTAACAACCCGCTTGGGACGTTCCTGCCACTGATCTTGCTGGTAGTGGTGTTCTACTTCCTCCTGATCCGCCCCCAGCGCAAGCGGCAGCAGGAGCAGGTCCAGATGCAGAACTCCCTCACCCCGGGCGTCCGGGTCATGACCACGACAGGACTGTTCGCGACGGTCGTCGCACTCCAGGACGACGACGTCGTGCTGGAGGTGGCCCCCGGCGTCGAGACCCGCTGGGCCAAGGCGGCGATCGGCAGGGTGCTCACTCCCGTGGACGAGGTGACGGACGAGGAGGCCGAGGAGACCGTGACGGACGGTTCCGACACGGGGAACGGTGACGATACGAGCACCAAGCAGTCCTGAGTAGGCTGATCACAACCTTTCGACGAAAGAACTGACCTCCAGTGGCCCCACCGACCAGTAGCCAGAGCAAGCCTGGACGCACACTCCTGTTGCTCCTTGCGCTCATCCTCGTCATGGGCGCGACGGTCGCCCTCCAGAAGGCGTTCGTCCCCAAGTTCGGCCTCGACCTCGCGGGCGGCACCACCGTGACGCTCACGCCGGTCATGGCGAACGGGAAGACGCCGTCGCAGGAGAGCCTCGACCGAGCCGTGACGATCATCCGGCAGCGCGTCAACGGCACCGGCATCTCCGACGCCCAGGTCGCGAAGTCGAACGACAACATCGTGATCCAGATCCCGGGCGCGGGCCGTGACGAGGCGCTGCGGCTGGTGTCGACCACCGCCGAACTGCGCATGCGGCAGGTGCTCGCGGTGGCCGCCGCCACGAACCAGCCGGCTCAGGTGCCCACCGCGGCTCCCACGCCCAGCGGGTCGGCGGCGGCGACGACGCCCGCGGCCACTTCGAAGGCGTCCACGCCGGCCAGGGAGAGCGGGGCCCCGAACGGCAACGCGTCTCCGGCGGGCCGTGCCCTGTCGAAGGCGCTGACCGCGCCGTCGCCGGAGCCGAGCACCTCGACGAGGGCCACGACCCACCGCAGGGCGGGCGCAGGGACCGCCCGGGCGAACCACAGGGCCAAGGCCTCGCCCTCGGCGGCTCCCAGCCCCACGCCGACGGCCGCTCCGCAGGACACGGGCGACCCACTGGCCGGTCAGGACACCAGCGGCATCGACCCGGCGCTGCTCGCCGAGTTCCGCACGATCGACTGCACCGCGAAGAACCGCGGCCAGGGCGCCGTCGACGACCCGAACAAGCAGATCGTCGCCTGCAGCGACGACGGCTCGGCGCGGTACATCCTGGACAAGGCCGCGGTGCAGGGCACCGAGATCAGCGGCGCGCAGTCGGGCACCGACCCCACCACCGGTGAGTGGATCGTCCAGGTCGACTTCAAGTCGAAGGGTGCCACCCAGTTCGCCGACATCACCCGGCGCATCACCAGCCTGCCGGCCCCGCGCAACCAGCTCGCCAACGTGCTGGACGGCGTCGTCATCGTCGCTCCGACGATCGAGGAGGCCATCCCCGGCGGCAGCGCCCGCATCTCCGGCAGCTTCACGCAGACGACCGCCACCGAGCTGGCCGACCAGCTCAAGTACGGCGCGCTGCCGCTGAAGTTCCAGCAGAGCTCGGTCGTCTCGGTCTCCTCGACCCTCGGCCAGGACCAGCTCAACGGCGGCCTCATCGCCGGCGCGCTCGGCCTGATCGTCGTCATGATCTACCTGCTGCTCTACTACCGCGGCCTGGGGCTCATCGGCATAGCCAGCCTCTGCGTGGCCACCGTGTTCACATACCTGACGGTGGACGTGCTGAGCCACAACGCAGGCTTCCGGCTCTCGCTGCCGCACATCATCGGTCTGGTGGTCTCGATCGGCATCACCGCGGACTCGTTCATCGTCTACTTCGAACGGATCCGCGACGAGATCAAGGAGGGCCACCGCACGCTGCGGTCGGCGGTGGAGGTTGCCTGGCGGCGCGCCCGGCGCACCATCCTGGTCGCCGACGCCGTCATGTTCATCGCCGCGGTGGTGCTCTTCTTCCTCGCGGTCGGCGACGTGGCCGGCTTCGCGTTCGCGATGGGCCTGACGACGCTCATCGACATCGTGGTGGTGTTCCTGTTCACCAAGCCGCTGATGTCCCTCATGGCGCGGTTGCGCTTCTTCTCGAAGGGCCACAAGCTGTCCGGACTCGACGCGGAGCGCATGGGCCGCACCAGCCCCGCCGAGCAGACCCTGCAGGAGGCGTGATGCCGGGCGTGATCAGCCGCCTCTACCGCGGCGACATCAACATCGACTTCGTCGGCAAGCGCAAGATCTGGTACGGCCTGTCGGTGTTCCTGCTGGCCGTCTCCATCCTGGGCCTGGCGCTGAACGGGCTGAACCTGGGCGTGGAGTTCCGCGGCGGCTCGGTCTTCGACTTCACGCGCACGCCCGGCTCCAGCATCGAGCAGGTCCGCGAGACCGTCGCGGACGCCGGGGTCCACCAGGTCATCGTGCAGGAGGCCGGCCCGAACTGGCGGGTCACCACCGAGAGCCTCAAGGGCGACGAGGTGACCAAGGTCCAGAGCACGATCGCCAAGAAGTACGGCGTCACGGAGGACCAGGTCAGCTCGCAGGTCATCGGCGCGACCTGGGGTGGCGAGGTCTCGCAGAAGGCCTGGATCGGTCTCGTGGTCTTCATGATCGCGATCATGCTGTACCTGTCGGTGGCCTTCGAGTGGCGGATGGCCCTCGCGGCGATCGTCGCCCTCGTCCACGACCTCGTGATCACCGCGGGCGTCTACGCCTGGTCGGGCTTCGAGGTCACCCCGGCGACCATGCTGGGCTTCCTCACGATCCTCGGTTACTCGTTGTACGACGCGGTCGTCGTCTTCGACATGATCAAGGAGGTCACGGGCAAGCTCGGCACGAGCGCGAAGATGACCTACACGCAGGCCGCCAACAACGCGCTCAGCCACACGCTGATCCGGTCGCTCAACACCTCGCTGGTGGCGATCCTGCCGGTGGCGGCGATCCTGTTCATCGGCACCACGCTGCTCGGCGCCGGCACGCTGAAGGACCTGTCGCTGGCCCTGTTCGTCGGCATGATCGTCGGCACCTACTCGTCCCTGTGCGTGGCGACGCCGATCCTGGTCACGCTCAAGGAGCGGGAGCCCAAGTGGCAGGCCCTGGCCCAGCGGGTGCACGCCAAGGAGGTCGCCGCAGCCAAGGCCGCCCGTACGGCCAAGGAGACCGTCTCCGCCGGCTCGCAGAACGTCGCCACGACGGCCACGGAGAAGCGCAAGAAGCGCTGATCCCGGCTCGTCGCAGGCGCCCCCGGAACCCGCCCGGTTCCGGGGGCGCTTTCGTGTTCCGGTCTCCCTGTCGGTGCCCCTCCCGCCGATCTTTGCCCCGTCACGTCGCCCAGAGCGGCACCTCGCCGCGTTGTCGCCCCCACCCGCGGAGATTCCTCGCGAGCTCGGAATCTGCGCGGGGCCCGGGAAGACCGCCCGTAGCCTCCGGCGACGAGCTCCTCCTCCGCCTTGCGATGCACCACTCTGGACACCGCTCCGTCCGGGCGGATCTCGCCGGTCGCGGCACTAGGCTTGGGCGTCGTGACTGACTGGACGGCTCTTATCAGGGATGTCCCGGACTACCCCAAGCCGGGCATCCTCTTCAAGGACATCACCCCGCTGCTGGCGGACCACGCGGCCTTCACGCAGGTCGTGGGCGAGCTCGGGGACGGCCTGGCGTTCGACAAGGTGGTCGGCATCGAGGCGCGGGGCTTCATCCTCGCCGCGCCGGTGGCCTACCGCAGCGGCGCCGGGTTCGTACCAGTGCGCAAAAAGGGCAAATTGCCCGCCGACACGTACGAGGCGTCCTATGATCTCGAGTACGGCTCCGCGACGATCGAGGTGCACGCCGACGCCTTCGACCCCGGCGACCGGGTCCTGATCGTGGACGACGTCCTCGCCACGGGCGGCACGGCCCGGGCGGCCGTGGAGCTGGTCAGAAGGACGGGCGCGGAGGTCGTGGCCGTGTCCTTCCTGATGGAGCTGTCCTTCCTCTCCGGCCGCGACCGGCTGCCGGGCCTGGACGTCCGCACCCTGCTCGCCGTCTGAGCCGCGCGGGCCGGTCAGGGGCACGCGGCCGAGAGTGCTGTGGCAGCACGGATACACTGTGGAATCTGGACTCGACGTGAGGAGTCTGTGTGCCCCGTGATGTGGTCGTGCCCGACAGCGCGCGGGTCGATCGCGGAGTGATCTCCCGCGACGCCCCCGAGCCCGTCGCAGACGTGCCCCCCGACGCGGCGCGCGACCCCGCGGCGGTCCCGGAGGACAAGCCGGCGTCGCCGGCCACGCGACGGAGGCTCGCCCGTTTCGGGGGGCAGTGGGGTGCCATGAATCCGGTGTTGGAACCGCTCTTCAAGACGGTCCGTGCCACTCATCCCAAAGCAGACCTGCGGCTGATCGAGCGCGCGTACGACGTCGCCGCCTATCACCACCGCGATCAGAAGCGCAAGAGCGGCGACCCGTACATCACCCACCCGCTCGCGGTGGCGACGATCCTGGCGGAGCTGGGCACGGACGACGAGACGCTGTGCGCCGCCCTGTTGCACGACACCGTCGAGGACACCGCCTACAGCCTCGACGAGTTACGAGCCGACTTCGGCGACAACATCGCGTTGCTCGTCGACGGCGTGACCAAGCTCGACAAGGTGAAGTTCGGCGACGCGGCGCAGGCCGAGACCGTGCGCAAGATGGTCGTCGCGATGTCGCGCGACATCCGCGTGCTGGTGATCAAGCTGGCCGACCGGCTGCACAACATGCGGACCATGCGCTACATGCCCGAGCACAAGCGTCAGCAGAAGTCCCGCGAGACGCTGGAAATCTTCGCGCCGCTGGCCCACCGGCTCGGCATGAACACCATCAAGTGGGAGCTGGAGGACCTCGCGTTCGCCATGCTCTACCCGAAGCGGTACGACGAGATCGCCCGGATGGTGTCGGAGCGCGCGCCGCGCCGCGACCTGTTCCTGCACGAGGTCATCGAGAAGGTCTCCGCCGACCTGCGCGAGGCGAAGATCAAGGCGACCGTGCGCGGCCGGCCCAAGCACTACTACTCGATCTACCAGAAGATGATCGCCAAGGGCGTGGCCTTCGACGACATCTACGACCTGGTGGGCATCCGCGTGCTGGTCGACACGGTCCGCGACTGCTACGCCGCGCTCGGAACGATCCACGCCCAGTGGAAGCCGGTGCCGGGGCGGTTCAAGGACTACATCGCCATGCCCAAGTTCAACATGTACCAGTCGCTCCATACGACGGTCATGGGACCCGAGGGCAAGGCCATCGAGCTCCAGATCCGCACGCGGGCCATGCACAACCGCGCCGAGTACGGCGTGGCCGCGCACTGGAAGTACAAGGAGGAGATGACCGGCGCCGGCGCCGGCAAGGTCAAGCAGGTCAACGACATGGCCTGGCTCCGCCAGTTGCTGGACTGGCAGAAGGAGACCTCCGACCCCGGGGAGTTCCTGGAGTCGCTTCGCTTCGACCTGTCGGTCTCGGAGGTGTTCGTCTTCACCCCGCGCGGCCAGGTGATCGCCCTGCCCGAGGGCGCCACCCCCGTCGACTTCGCGTACGCCGTGCACACCGAGGTCGGCCACCGATGTATCGGCGCGCGGGTGAACGGCAGGCTGGTCCCGCTGGAGTCCCGCCTCGGCAACGGCGACACCGTCGAGATCTTCACGTCGAAGTCGCCGGACGCCGGGCCGTCGAGGGACTGGCTCAAGTTCGTCAAGAGCGGCCGGGCCCGCAACAAGATCCGCCAGTGGTTCACCAAGGAGCGCCGCGAGACCGCCATCGAGGCGGGCAAGGAGGCGATCGGGCGGGCCATGCGCAAGCAGGGCCTGCCGCTGCAGCGCCTGATGTCCGGCGAGGCGCTGCTGGCCCTGGCCAGGGACCTGCGCTACGCCGACGTCTCGGCCCTGTACGCGGCCGTCGGCGAGGGACACCTCACCGCACAGTCGGTCGTGGACAAGCTCGTACAGGCCCTGGGCGGCGTCGAGGGGGCCGAGGAGGACATCGCCGAGGCCCAGGTCCCCACGCGGCTCAAGGGCCGTCTGAGGGCCAACTCGAACGCCGGCGTGATGGTCGCGGGCGACCCGGACGTGTGGGTCCGCCTGTCGCGCTGCTGCACCCCGGTTCCGGGGGACGAGATCGTCGGGTTCGTCACGCGGGGGCACGGCGTCTCCGTGCACCGCACCAACTGCCCCAACGTGGAGCAGCTCAACGCCCACCCCGACCGGCTGGTGGAGGTCTCCTGGTCGCCCGGGGACGACTCGGTCTTCCTCGTCGCCATCCAGGTGGAGGCGCTCGACCGGCCCCGCCTGCTGTCGGACGTCACGCGGACCCTGTCCGACCAGCACGTGAACATCCTGTCGGCCTCGGTGACGACCAGCCGCGACCGGGTGGCGATCAGCAAGTTCACCTTCGAGATGGGCGACCCCAAGCACCTCGGCCACGTGCTCAAGGCGGTGCGCAACGTCGGGGGCGTCTACGACGTCTACCGCGTCACCAGCTGACGGCCTCAGGCCGGAACCACGGCCCGGCGAACCGATGGCGGAGGCCGGCACCACGGCCCGGCGGGCCGATGACCGGACGGCCCCTGCCCGGCGGCGGGGCGCGTCCTCACGAAGCGGCGGCGGACATGCGAATCCCGGCGTGCCACGAGGTCACGCCGGGACGCGCTGGAAGCGGGTCAGGAGAACTCGGCGAGCGTCCGCTCCGCCTCCTGGAGCCAGGAGCGGCGGGCGGACAGGGCCTCCTCCGCCTCCTTGACATCCTTGTCCCGGCCGGCCGTCTGGGCCTTGGCCAGCCGCGTCTCCAGCTGGTCGATGGACCTGCGGAGCTGGTTGACCGTGTCCTGGGCGCGGGCCCTGGCCTCGGGGTTGGAGCGCTTCCACTCGGTGTCCTCGGCCCTGCGGACCGCGTCGTCGACCTTGCGCAGCCCGCCCTCCAGGCGGTCGCGCTGGTCGCGCGGCACCGGGCCCGCGGCCTCCCAGCGCTCCAGGATGCCCCGCAGCGCCGAGCGCGCGGTACGCGCGTCGGTGACCGGCAGCAGCTTCTCGGCCTCGGCCAGCAGGGCCTCCTTCACCTCCGCGTTGGCCGCGAAGGAGGCGTCCCGCTCCGCGAACACCGCCGAGCGGGCCTGGAAGAACTGGTCCTGGGCGCCCTTGAAACGCGCCCACAGCTCGTCCTCGACCTCACGGGAGGCGCGCCCGGCGGCCTTCCACTCGCGCATCAGCTCCCGGTAGGCCGCCGCGGTGGCGTTCCAGTCCGTCGAGTCCGCCAGCGCCTCCGCCTCGCTCACGATGCGCTCCTTGGTGCCGCGCACCGCGTCGCGCTGCTGGTCGAGCGAGGAGAAGTACGCCTTGCGCCGCTTGGCGAAGGCCGTACGCGCCGTGGACAGCTTCTTCCACAGCGTCGCCTCGGTGGCCCGGTCGACCCGCTCGGCGGCCTTCCACTCCTCGACGAGCTGCCGCAGCCGCTCGCCGCCGGACTTCCAGTGCGTCGTCTCCTCGGCGATGCGCTCGGCCTCGGCGACGATGCGCTCCTTCACTTCACGCGCGTGCGCCCGGGCCTGGTCGCGCGCGGCCCGCAGCTCCTCGCGCCGCTTGCCGACCAGCTCGGTCAGCGCCGTCAGCCGGTCCTGCAGCGAGCCGAGGTCGCCGACCGCGTGCGCCTCGGCCACCGACTCACGCAGCTTGACGATGCTCGACTCGGCCTGGGCCGGCGCGAGGTCGGTGCCGCGCACCCGCTGCTCGAGGAGCTGCACCTGGCCCGCCAGCTCGTCGAACTTCCGGCGGTAGTAGGCCAGTGCCTCCTCCGGCTCACCGGCCTGCCAGGACCCGACGGCCCGTTCTCCCTCAGCCGTACGCACGTAGACGGTGCCGTCCTCGTCTACCCGGCCCCACGGGTCGGTGCTCACCGTGTCCTCCCGCACTTGAATCAGCCTCCAGGGCTCGATGTGCCCTTGGTTGTATTACGTCAGCTCTTGCTGGTGATTGTCACGTCTTTGATGACCACGGGCTGCTTCGGGGCACCAGTGCCGTCCCCGCCGGCACTGGGGATGACGCCCTTCTTGGCGACCTTGTCCACGATTTCGAGTCCTTTGGTCACCGTACCGAAAGGCGTGTAGTCGGGCGTCAGTCCGGTGTCCCCGAACACGATGAAGAACTGGCTTCCGTTGGTGTTCGGGCCGCTGTTCGCCATCGCGAGCACGCCCCGGGTGTACTTCGCGCCCGCGAGGTTCTCGTTGGCGAAGCGGTAGCCCGGGCCGCCCTGGCCGTCGGTCGGGTTCTTGCCGTCGGCCTTGGCCAGCGGGTCGCCGCACTGCAGGATCGGGAAGTCCGTGCCCATCCGGTGGCACTTCGTGTTGTCGAAGTAGTCCTTGGAAGCCAGGAACTTGAACGAGTTGACCGTGCAGGGCGCCTTCTCGCTGTCCAGCCTCGCGACGATGTCGCCGAGGTTGGTCCTGATGGTCATGGTCGCCGGGGCGGTGCTCACCTTCTCCGGCGGCGCGCCGACGTTCTTGACCTGGCCGCTGCCCTCGTCGGCGACGTAGCCGCAGGTGCCCTTGACCGGGTCGTACGGCTTGGGGTCGGCCACCGCGGGCTTGATGCTCGCCGACGGCGACGCGGCCGCGGTGGCGTCGCTGTCGTCGCGGCCGAGGAGGGTCGTCGCCGCCACCACGCCGCCGATCACCACCACCACGGCCGCGGTGGTGCCTATGATCGCGTTGCGCCGCGACTTCTGCTCGCGCTCCACGCGTGCCTGCAGCTGCCGTTCGTAGTGCTCCCGGGCCAGCTGCTTCTGCCGGTCCTTGCCGGTGACCACTTCGACCTCCCGACTCGTCCTGTTTCCCATGGTCGTACGCCCGGACGCGATCTCGCCGGCGCGTGCCCGCCGCACCCGGGAGGTGCTCCGGGAACGGCGGCCTGTTCTATAGCATCCGGCTCGACTGCTCCAAGAATGACTATTGAGGTGGGCGAATCGTATCGGCTGACGGGTATTGGTTCGCAGCCTGCCGACCCGCACCGGTACCCTTCGGTTACATTCGCTCGCGCAATCCTTGATTGATCCGTAGAGACGCAGAGGCCGCTTCCGTGCTCGTCGCCGGGTTTCCCGCAGGGTCGTTCCAGACCAACTGTTACGTCGTCGCTCCCGCAGCAGGCGAGGAGTGCGTGGTCATCGACCCAGGTCAGGATGCCGTGGAGGATCTCGACGCGCTGCTGCGCGAGCACCGGCTGAAGCCGGTCGCGGTGCTGCTCACCCACGGCCACATCGATCATGTGTGGTCGGTGGCCCCGGTGTGCGGCGCCCGCGACGTGCCCGCGTGGATCCACCCGGAGGACCGCGATCTGCTGTCGGACCCGGCGAAGGGATTCCCGCCGCAGGCGGGCCAGGCGTTCGGCGGACTGAAACTTTCCGAGCCCGACGACGTGCGGGAGCTGGCCGACGGGGCCGTGCTGTCGCTGGCCGGGCTCGAGTTCACGGTCGAGCACAGGCCGGGCCATACCTGGGGGTCGGTGACGTTCCGGGCGCCCGTCGAGGACTCCCAGGTCCTGTTCGCGGGCGACCTGCTGTTCGCCGGCTCCATCGGCCGTACCGACCTGCCCGGCGGCGACTACGCCGCCATCCTGCGCAGCCTCGCCAAGACGCTGACGCTGCCGGACGAGACCACGGTCCTGCCCGGCCACGGACCTCAGACGACCATCGGCCGCGAGCGCGCGACCAACCCCTTCCTCAGGGACGTCGCGCCGCACGCCGGCCCGACCAGGGGATTGTGATGACCTTTCAGGCGCCCAAGGGCACCTTCGACTGGATGCCCCCGCGTTCGGAGTGGGCTCTCGCCGTACGGGACGCCCTGGCCGCGCCGGCCCGCCGCGCCGGCTACGGCTACATCGAGACGCCGGCCTTCGAGGACACGGCGCTGTTCTCGCGCGGCGTCGGCGAGTCGACCGACATCGTGACCAAGGAGATGTACACGTTCACGAGCCGGGGCGGCCAGTCGCTGACACTGCGCCCCGAGGGCACCGCGAGCGTGATGCGGGCCGTGCTCGAACACGGCCTGTACGGCGGGCCGCTGCCGATCAAGCTCTGGTACTCGGGCAGCTACTTCCGCTACGAGCGGGCCCAGGCGGGGCGCTACCGCCACTTCTCCCAGGTGGGGGCGGAGGCCCTGGGGGCCGAGGACCCGGCGCTCGACGCCGAGCTGATCGTGCTGGCGATGGACGGCTACGCCTCGCTGGGCCTGCGCGGCGTCCGGCTGCTGCTGAACTCGCTGGGCTGCAAGGAGTGCCGGCCGGCCTACCGCGCCGCGCTGCAGGACTTCCTGCGCGGCCTGGACCTCGACGAGCCCACCCGCAACCGGATCGAGATCAACCCGCTGCGGGTGCTCGACGACAAGCGCCCCGAGGTGCGCGCGCAGCTGGAGAACGCGCCGCTGGTCACCGATCACCTGTGCGGGGCCTGCAAGGCCTACCACGAGGAGGTCAGGGGCCTGCTGACGGCCGCCGGCGTGGCGTACGAGGACGACCCCCGGCTCGTGCGCGGCCTGGACTACTACACGCGCACGACCTTCGAGTTCCTGCACGACGGCCTGGGCGCCCAGTCGGCGGTCGGCGGGGGAGGACGCTACGACGGGCTGAGCGAGCAGATCGGCGGCCCGGCGCTGCCGAGCGTGGGCTGGGCCCTCGGGGTGGACCGCACGGTGCTGGCGATGGAGGCCGAGGGCCTGCTGGCCGAGCGCCCCCGCGGCGTCGAGGTGTTCGCCGTGCCGCTCGGCGAGGAGGCCAGGCGGCGCGTGTTCCCGCTCGTGAGCGAGCTGCGCCGGGCCGGTCTCGCGGTCGACATGGCCTTCGGCGGCCGTGGCGTCAAGGGCGCGATGAAGGCCGCCGACCGCAGCGGCGCGCGGTACGCGCTCATCCTCGGCGACCGAGATATCGAGGCGGGCGCCGTGCAAGTGAAGGACCTGACCACAGCCGACCAGACCGCGGTTCCGCTCGCGGAGGTCGTCGAGTTCTTGAAGGGGAAACTCTCGTGATCCGCACCCACGAGGCAGGCACGCTCCGCAAGGAGCACGCGGGCCAGAAGGTGACGCTCGCCGGATGGGTGGCGCGCCGGCGCGACCACGGCGGCGTGGTCTTCATCGACCTGCGCGACGCCTCCGGCTCGGCCCAGGTGGTCTTCCGGGAGGAAGACCACGCCCACGACCTGCGCGCGGAGTACTGCGTGAAGGTCACAGGCGAGGTACGCCAGCGCCCGGCCGGCAACGAGAACCCCGATCTGCCCACGGGTGAGATCGAGGTCGTCGCCTCCGAGGTGGAGGTGCTGAGCGAGTCGGCGCCGCTGCCGTTCCCGATCGAGGGCAGCGCGGGCGTGTCGGAGGAGGCGCGGCTGAAGTACCGCTACCTCGACATCCGCCGCCAGCGGATCGCCGACGCGCTGCGGATGCGCTCGCAGGCGACCTACCTCGCCAACGAGGTCATGCGCGAGCGCGGGTTCGTCTACGTCGAGACCCCGAACCTGACCCGCTCGACGCCCGAGGGGGCCCGCGACTTCCTGGTGCCCGTACGGCTCCAGCCGGGCAACTGGTATGCCCTGCCGCAGTCGCCGCAGCTGTTCAAGCAGCTCCTCATGGTCTCCGGCCTGGAGCGCTACTACCAGCTCGCCCGCTGCTTCCGCGACGAGGACCTGCGGGCCGACCGGCAGCCCGAGTTCACCCAGATCGACATCGAGATGTCGTTCGTGGACCAGGACGACGTGATCGAGCTGGGCGAGGCGCTCATCGGGCGGATCTGGAAGGAGACGCTCGGCTACGAGCTGCCCACGCCGCTGCCCCGGATGACGTACGCCGAGGCGATGGCGCGGTATGGCTCGGACAAGCCGGACCTGCGCTTCGGCGTCGAGCTGACCGACCTCACGGACTACTTCTCCGGCACCTCGTTCCGCGTCTTCCAGGCGCCGTACGTGGGCGCGGTCGTGATGCCGGGCGGCGCCTCGCAGACCCGCAGGGAGCTCGACGCCTGGCAGGACTGGGCCAAGTCGCGCGGCGCGCGTGGCCTCGCGTACGTGCTGGTGCAGGAGGACGGCACGCTGGGCGGCCCGGTGGCCAAGAACCTCTCGGAGACCGAGCTGGGCGGCCTCGCCGGGGCGACCGGCGCCAAGCCCGGCGACGCGGTCTTCTTCGCGGCCGGCGCGCCCGCGGCCTCCCGCGACCTGCTCGGCGCGGCCCGCCTGGAGATCGGCCGCCGCTGCGACCTGATCGACGAGTCGCAGTGGTCGTTCCTGTGGATCGTCGACGCCCCCATGTTCGAGGAGGACGGAGAGGGCGGCTGGACCCCGGTCCACCACCCGTTCACCTCCCCGAAGCCGGAGTGGGCCGACACCTTCCAGGACAACCCCGGCGAGGCCCTGGCCTACGCCTACGACATGGTCTGCAACGGCATGGAGATCGGCGGCGGCTCGATCCGTATCCACCGCGCCGAGATGCAGCAGCGCGTGTTCGACGTGCTCGGCATCTCCAAGGAGGAGGCCGAGAGCAAGTTCGGCTGGCTGCTCGAGGCGTTCAAGTACGGCCCGCCGCCGCACGGAGGCATCGCCTACGGCTGGGACCGCGTCTGCATGCTGCTGGCGGGCGGTGAGTCGATCCGGGACGTGATCGCGTTCCCGAAGACGGCGTCCGGCTACGACCCGCTGAGCGGGGCGCCCACCCCGATCAGCGTGGAGCAGCGCAAGGAGGCCGGCGTGGACGCCACGCCGAAGGCCGACAAGCCCGAGTCCGCGCAGTAGAACGCGAGACGGCCCCCGCGACACCGGTCGCGGGGGCCGTCCTGTGTCCGGGGGCCGGTCAGACGATGGCCACGTCCTTGATCACGACCTTCTTCTTGGGGGCGTTGGAGCCCTCGCCCCGCACGTCGGCCGTGGGGTCGCCGTTGAACGGGATGATCCCGCCCTTGGCGATCTTGTCGATGACGTTCATCCCCTTGCTCACCACGCCGATCATCGTGAAGGCGGCGCCCGCTGCGGTCAGCTGGGAGTTCTCGTCGGTGAAGGAGATGAAGAACTGGCTGCCGTTGGAGTTGGCGTCCTCCGTGGCCTGCGCCAGCCCGACGGTCCCCCGGACGAGCGGCATGCCGCCGAGGTTCTCGTCGTCGAACAGGTAGCCGGGGCCGCCCGAGCCGTCTTCCTTGCGCTTGCCGTTGCCCGTGGCCAGGGGGTCGCCGCACTGCAGCATGCCGAGGCCGACGGTCTCCACCGTCGCGAGGCGGTGGCAGACGGTGTTGTCGTAGAAGTTCTTACTCGCCAGGAACGCGAGCGAGTTCACCGCGCACGGCACGTCCTTGGTGGCCAGGTCGATGACGATCTCACCCTGGTTGGTCGTGATGATCATCTGCTTGGCCAGGATGACCCTCCTGGTCAGCTTGCTGGGCGGGAAGCCCACGTTCTTCGACGGGGCGCCCGTGTCGTCCTTGCGGTACTGGCAGGTGACCTGACGCAGGTCGGTGGGCCTGGCCGTCGGCGTGGGGCCGGCCAGCTCGGTGTGCTGCACCTTAGGACCCTCGGAATCGGAGGCCGAGGGTGAGGCCGAGGGAGTGGCCTTGGCTGTGTTGTCGGCCGAGCCGTCACTGCAGGCCGCCAGGCTGCCCGCCAGCACGAGGAGCCCCAGCCCGGCGCCGAGGGTGCCACGCAGGCGGCGACGGGGGGTGGTCGCGCGCCCGGCCGTGCTCACGTGCGAAGCCGGTTGCTTCTGCCGATCAGTGTCGGTCACCGCTATGCCTTCCCTTTCCCCTTTTATTACGACTGAGGCGCCACTCTATCCGTGATCCCGTCGGCTTCGTGTAAAGCAGGCGTCCCAGGGGTATCACGACAGTTTGCGCTCATCTTGCTCTCAGATCCGCCTGGGAACCTCCTGCTCAGCGAATCCGTATACCGGGGGACGGCCCGCAAACCGCGCCCCGGCCGCCGTCTCAGGAGCGATGCACGATGTTCGACCAGGTCTTCGGACTCCCGGCCCATGCCCTCCTCGTCCACGCGGCGGTGATCTTCGCGCCGCTGCTCGCGGTGCTGTCGATCGCCTACGCCGCGCTGCCCCGCCTGCGGCACAAGCTCGACTGGGCCCTGGTGGCGACCGCCGTGGTGGCGCTCGGCTCGGTGTTCGTGGCCAAGGAGAGCGGGGAGGCGCTGGAGCACCGGATGTTCCAGGGCCACCCCTCTGACACGATCGAGGTCCACAGCGGGCTCGCCGAGATCCTGGTGCCGGTGACCGCGGTGCTCACCGTCGTGTCCCTGGTGATGGTGTGGCTCACCCGGGCCCGCCGCGCCCCCGAGGGCGCCGGCTCGCGGGCCCTCGTCCTGGTCGTGTCGGCCGCCGCCGTGATCCTCGCCCTGGCCGTGGGCTACTACGTCGTACGGACCGGGCACACGGGCGCGACGGCCGTGTGGAGCGAGTGACGGTAGTGTCGGCGATGTGGAGAGCCTGTTCGACTCGGCCGCCGAGGAGGCGCACCGGGGCCAGGAGCCGCTGGCCGTGCGGATGCGGCCGCGCTCGCTGGAGGAGGTGATCGGCCAGCGGCACCTGCTGGGGCCCGGCACGCCGCTGCGCCGGCTGGTGGAGAGCGACGCCCCGATGTCGCTGTTCCTGTGGGGGCCCCCGGGCACCGGCAAGACCACGCTGGCGTACGTCGTGGCGGGCGCGACCAAGCGGAGGTTCGTGGAGATCTCGGCCGTCTCCGCCGGGGTCAAGGACGTGCGCGCCGCCATCGACCAGGCCCGCCGCGAGCTCGGCATGACCGGCAGGCAGACCGTGCTGTTCGTGGACGAGGTCCACCGGTTCAACAAGGCGCAGCAGGACGCGCTGCTGCCCGCGGTGGAGAACCGCTGGGTCACGTTCATCGGCGCGACGACGGAGAACCCGTTCTTCTCCGTCATCTCCCCGCTGCTGTCCCGTTCGCTGCTGCTCACGCTGGAGCCGCTGGCAGAAGACGACGTCCGCGCCGTCCTGGAGCGCGCGGTGGCCGACCCGCGCGGCCTCGGCGGGCGCGTCACGCTGCACCCCGACGCCCTCGACCAGCTCGTACGGCTGGCCGGCGGCGACGCGCGGCGCTCGCTGACCTACCTGGAAGCCGCCGCGATGCTGGCCGACGAGGTCACGGCGGAGGTCACGGTGGAGGTCGTGGAGAAGGCCGTCGACAAGGCGGCCGTGCGCTACGACCGGCAGGGCGACCAGCACTACGACGTGGTCAGCGCGTTCATCAAGAGCATGCGCGGCTCGGACGCCGACGCGGCGCTGCACTACCTCGCCCGGATGGTGGAGGCGGGGGAGGACCCGCGGTTCGTCGCCCGCCGGATCGTGATCTTCGCGAGCGAGGACGTGGGGATGGCCGATCCCACGTGCCTGCAGGTCGCGGTGGCCGCCGCTCAGGCCGTGGAGTTCATCGGCCTGCCCGAGGGCAGGATCAACCTCGCTCAAGCGGTCATCCACTGCGCGCTGGCGCCCAAGTCGAACGCCGTCGTGAAGGCGATCGGGGCGGCCTCCGACGACGTGCGGCGCGGTCTCGTGGGCCGCATCCCCGACCACCTGCGCGACGCCCACTATCCGGGCGCGAAGAAGCTCGGCCACGGCAGGGGCTACCAGTACCCGCATGACTTCGAGCACGGCCTCGTCCGCCAGGACTACGCGCCCGAGGAGTTGCGGGAGCGCCGCTACTACGAGCCGACCACGCACGGCGCGGAGGCGCGGTTCGCCGAGCGCTGGGCGAAGATCCGGAGCTTCCTGCGCGGCGGCTGAGCACCGCCGATCTGCGCTCCGGTGTGTGTGATGGGGAGCAGCCCAAGTGTGTGGTGCGGAACGGCGGGCAGGTCGTTCGCGGTAAGGTCTTGCCATTCCAGCTCCGTTGATCTAGGGAGATCGGCACATGCTTACCGCGGGAGAGCTGGCGGGCCTCGTGGTCGCCATTTTCTGGGTGATCCTGGTCTGCTTCATGGTCGTCGTGCTGGTCAGGCTGGCCAGACTGCTGACCGAGACCCGCAAGTCGGTGGCCGAGCTGAGCGACCGCATCGCCCCGCTCCTCGACGACATGAGCCAGACCGTCTCCGAGGCCAACCGGCGGCTGGTGGCGGCCGAGGAGATCACGGACAACATGCGTGACGTCAGCGGCAACATGGTCAAGATCACCGGGGTGGCGTCCACGCTGTTCGCCGGTCCGGTGCTCAAGATCTCCGCCTTCAGGGACGGCTTCCGCCTGGCGCTGGCCCGGCGCGCCGCCCGCAGGGTCCCGGCCCGGCGGGTCGCCCGCGGCGGCCCCCGCACCGGCCCTCGAACCGGAGACAGGATCAGCGAGCGGCACGCGGCCGAGCGCGCCGTGGAGCGCCGGGCGATCGGGAGGGGACGCGGATGATCCGGCGGCTCTTCTACATGTCCCTGGGCGCGTTCCTCACGGTCTGGACCATGCGTAAGCTTCAGTCGTTGCGGCCCGACCACGTGGCCAGGCGCACCGCCGACCGCGCGGTGACCCTCGCCGACCAGCTCAGGGACTTCGCCGGCGAGGTGCGTCACCTGGCGGCGAGCAGGGAAACCGAGTTGCGTGCCGAGCTCGGGCTCGACACGGTTGATGGAACCACCACCGGCAAGAACAGAATCTACGACGTAAAGGACGGCCGCTGAAATGGAGTCGGCAGAGATCGCGCGCCGCTTCCTGCGCTTCTTCGAGGAGCGCGGGCACACAGTCGTGCCCTCGGCCAGCCTGGTCGCCGAGGACCCGACACTGCTCCTCGTGAACGCGGGGATGGTCCCGTTCAAGCCCTTCTTCCTGGCGCAGCAGACGCCGCCGTACCGGCGGGCGACGAGCGCGCAGAAGGTCATGCGCACCCTCGACATCGACGAGGTCGGCAAGACCACCCGGCACGCCAGCTTCTTCCAGATGCTCGGCAACTTCTCCTTCGGCGACTACTTCAAGGAGCAGGCGATCCCGTTCGCCTGGGAGCTGCTGACCCGGTCCGAGTCCGAGGGCGGCTTCGGCTTCCCCGAGGACCGCCTGTGGGCGACCGTCTACCTGGACGACGACGAGGCCCAGAACATCTGGCACCGCAAGGTGGGCCTGCCGCTCGACCGCATCCAGCGCCGCGACCTCGCCGACAACTACTGGCACATGGGCGTGCCCGGGCCCGGCGGGCCGTGCTCGGAGATCTACTACGACCGCGGCCCCGAGTACGGCCGCGAGGGCGGGCCGATCGCCGACGAGAACCGCTTCCTCGAGGTGTGGAACCTCGTCTTCATGCAGTTCCAGCTCAGCAAGGTCCGCAGCAAGATCGACTTCGACGTGGCGGGCGAGCTGCCGGCCAAGAACATCGACACCGGCATGGGCCTGGAGCGCATGGCGGCGATCCTGCAGGGCGTCGACAACATCTACGAGATCGACACGACGTACAAGATCCTCGACACGGCGGCCGAGCTCACCCGGTCGCGCTACGGGCGCGACAAGCGCGCCGACGTGTCGCTGCGGGTGGTCGCCGACCACATGCGGGCGGGCGTCATGCTCGTCGGCGACGGCGTGCTGCCGTCCAACGAGGGCCGCGGCTACGTGCTGCGCCGCATGCTGCGCCGCGCGATCCGCAACCTCCGCCTGCTCGGCGCGGGCGAGGAGCGGCACATGCACGCGCTCACCGCCGTCACCATCGACGTGATGGGCGAGCAGTACCCCGAGCTCAAGGCCGACGCCGCCAACATCCACACGGTCATCGACGCCGAGGAGGCGTCGTTCCTCGGCACGCTCCGCACCGGTACGGCGATCTTCGACGTCGCGGTGGAGGAGAGCAAGCGCAAGGGCGCCGCGACGCTCAGCGGCGACCAGGCGTTCCAGCTCCACGACACCTACGGCTTCCCGATCGACCTCACCCTGGAGATGGCGGCCGAGCAGGGCCTCCAGGTTGACGAGGAGGGCTTCCGCCGGCTCATGAAGGAGCAGCGGGACCGGGCCAAGGCCGACGCCGCGGCGAAGAAGACCGGCAACGCCGACATCTCGGTGTTCACCGGCATCCTGGAGAAGTCCGGGAAGGTCGACTTCCTCGGCTACGACCACACCACCGCCGAGGCGAACGTCATCGGCCTGCTCGTCGACGGCGCGTCCGTCCCCGCGGCGGGCGCGGGGACCACGCTGGAGGTCGTGCTCGACCGCACCCCGTTCTACGCGGAGGGCGGCGGTCAGCTCTCCGACCAGGGCCTGATCCGCACCGGCGGCGCGGAGATCGAGATCGTGGACGTCCAGTCGCCGGTGGCCGGCCTGGTCGTGCACCGCGGCAAGGTGCGCACCGGCGAGGTGCGGGTCGGCGACCAGGCGCAGGCCGACATCGACCTGGAGCGGCGCCGCGCGATCTCCCGCAGCCACACCGCGACCCACCTGGTCCACCGCGGGTTCCGCAACGCCCTCGGCGAGTCGGCGGCCCAGGCGGGCTCGGAGAACTCCCCGGGCCGCTTCCGCTTCGACTTCACCGCGGCCGGGGCCGTCTCCCCGTCGATGCTGCGCGACGTCGAGGACGAGGTGAACGCCGTCCTGATCAACGACCTCAAGGTCAACGCGTTCTACACCAGCCAGGCGCAGGCCCGTGCGATGGGCGCGCTCGCGCTGTTCGGCGAGAAGTACGGCGACGAGGTCCGGGTGGTCGAGGTCGGCGACTACTCCCGCGAGCTGTGCGGCGGCACGCACGTGGCCAGCTCCGGCCAGCTCGGCCTGGTGAAGGTGCTGGGCGAGTCGTCCATCGGCGCGGGCGTGCGCCGTGTGGAGGCGCTCGTCGGCCTCGACGCGTTCCGGTTCCTGGCCCGCGAGAGCGTGCTGGTCGCCCAGCTCAGCGAGCAGCTCAAGACCCGCCGCGAGGAGCTGCCCGAGCGCATCGAGGGCATCGTCACCCGGCTGCGCGCAGCGGAGAAGGAGCTGGAGAAGGTCCGCTCGGCCCAGGTGCTCGCGGTGGCCGGCGAACTCGCCGCGCAGGCCCGCGACGTGCAGGGCGTCTCCGTGGTGACGCACCGCGCGCCTGATGGCACCTCCGCCGACGACCTGCGTAAACTCGCCCTCGATGTGCGCGGCAGGTTCCCTGGCGACCGCGCCGCGGTCGTCGTCGTCTCCGGCGTCCCCTCCGACCGGCCGGTCGTCGTCGCCGCGGTCAACGAGGCGGGACGCGAGCGCGGCCTGAAGGCGGGCCGGCTCGTCGGCGTCGCCGCCAAGGCACTCGGGGGTGGCGGTGGCGGCAAGGACGACGTGGCCCAGGGCGGCGGCACGCGGCCCGAGGCGATCGGCGACGCGCTTCGCGCGGTTGAGGAGGCCATCTCCTCCGCGGTGGCGTGAGCGGCCGATGAGGCACGGCGTCAGGATCGGGGTCGACGTCGGCTCCGTCCGCATCGGCGTGGCCCGCAGCGACCCGTCGGGTCTGCTGGCCACGCCGGTGGAGACCGTACGGCGCGGCCGCGGCGACCTGGCGAGGATCACGGAGATCGCGACCGAGCACGAGGCGATCGAGATCGTGGTCGGGCTGCCCACGTCGCTGTCGGGCAGGGAGAGCCACGCCGCCGGGGCCGCGCGCGAGTTCGCCGCGCGACTGGCCGCCCGGGTGGCTCCGGTCCCGATCCGGCTGGTGGACGAACGGCTCACCACGGTCAGCGCCCAGCAGGGCCTGCGTTCCAGCGGCGTGAAGGCCCGCAACCAGCGTGACGTGATCGACCAGGCGGCGGCCGTCGTGCTGCTGCAGGCCGCGCTCGACGGCGAGCGGGCCACCGGCAATCCCCCCGGCAGACCTCTCGAACCACCGCGGCCCGGCACCGGGCCAGGTGAGGAAGCGAGCGGCGGGACCGCACGGTGAAGCGGACCGCGGCCGCCGTGGCCGGGGGTCTCGCCCTGGTCGCGGTGGCGGTGGCGTACGGCGTGCACCAGGTGGTCGGGCAGTCCGACAAGGCCCCCGACTACTCCGGCGGCGGCTCGGGCACGGTCACGGTCGAGATCACGCCGGGGGCGAGCGCCGCCGAGATCGGCGAGACGCTGGAGCAGGCCGGCGTGGTGGCCAGCGCCCAGTCGTTCGTCGAGCAGGTGATCACGCGCTCCAAGGAGAGCGGCCTGCACCCGGGCCGTTACACCCTGCGGCGTCGCATGGGCGCCGCCAGCGCCCTCGATCTGCTGCTCTCGCCCGCGAGCAGGGTCGTGCGCACGGTCACCGTGCCCGAGGGGCTGCGCACGAGCGAGGTGCTGCGCACGCTCGCGGACCGGACCGGCATCCCCCTGAAGGACTTCGCCGAAGCCGTCGCCGAGCCCCGGCGCCTGCGCCTGCCCGTGTACGCCGAGGGGGCGGCCGAGGGCTTCCTGTTCCCCGCGACGTACGAGATCGAGCCGGGGATGACCGCCGTCGATCTGCTCAGGAAGATGACGGCCCGGTTCCGCGTCGCCGCCGCGAAGGTGAAGCTGGAGGAGCTGGCTCCGCGCGTGCGGCTCACGCCCAAACAGGCGGTGACGGTCGCCAGCATCGTGCAGGCCGAGGGCGGCGTCCCGGCCGACTACCCCAAGATCGCCAGAGTGGTGTACAACCGTCTCGCGCGCGGCGCGAAGCTGGAGATGGACAGCACGGTCAACTACGCGCTCAACCGCCACACCCTCAAGGTCAGCACCCAGGACACGCGGGTCGACTCGCCGTACAACACCTACGCGCGCCCCGGGCTGCCGCCCGGCCCCATCGGCAACCCGGGAGAGAGCGCGCTCGCGGCCGCCCTCCACCCCGCCGAGGGCGCGTGGTACTGGTTCGTGACCACAGATCCTCGGCGTAAAATCACCAAATTCACTGACAAAGAGGCTGAGTTCAGGAAATATCGGGAGGAGCTGAACAGGTATCTCGGGACGAACTGATCGTTCCCCGGGGCATCCGCGCGGCGCCGCCCGCGGGGTTCCGGAGCGCGCCCGGTGCGTCCGCACGGCCCCGCCGCCCCCGGGCGGGGCTCCATATATCGGGAACGCCCCCCGCGGAACCCCCTGTCCCGAACCCCCTCGGTTTGGCACACTCGCTTGACGGGAGGCCTCTCGTACCGAGAGATTGGCCAGCGCACTATGAATGATCTGGACATGGACTTCCTGCTCGGCGCCGAGGACGACGACGGTTCTCCCCGGCGCCGGCCCCCTGGCAGCCGGACCCAGCAGCGGCGCAGCCGCAGACGCCGCAAGAAACAGCGGCGCAAGGGCAGGGTCGCCACGCTGTTCGCCGTCGTGATCATCGTCGGGGTCCTCGGCGGCCTCGGCTACTTCGGGTTCACCTGGGCGCGCGGCGTGATGATCCCCAAGGACTTCACCGGGGAGGGGCGCGGGGAGGTCGTCGTCGAGATCGAGGAGGGCGCGAGCGCCACCGACGTCGCCCAGATGCTGGAGGACCAGGGCGTCGTGGCCAGCGCCCGGGCGTTCATCAACGCCATCGGCGCAGCGGGCAAGAGTTCCTCGCTCCAACCGGGTCAGTACGAGATGCGCAAGGGCATGTCCGCCGAGTCCGCCCTGGCCCTGCTCGACCCCAAGAACCGGGTGCTCAACCGGCTGACGATCCGCGAGGGACTGCGGCTCAGCAAGATCTACGAGGAGCTGTCGACCGCCACCGGCAAGCCGGTCGAGGACTTCAAGAAGGCCGCCCGCACCGACATCGGGCTTCCCTCGTACGCCAAGGGCCGTCTGGAGGGCTTCGCGTTCCCTGCCACGTACGAGATCAGCAGCAAGCTCACCCCGCAGCAGATCCTCACCAAGATGGTCGACCGGTTCAACCAGACCGCGGATCGGGTCGACCTGGAGGCACAGGCGAAGCAACTCGGCTTCAGCGCCAGGCAGATCATCATCATCGCCAGCATCGTGCAGGCGGAGTCCGGCAGCGCCGAGGACATGCCGAAGGTCGCCAGGGTCGTCTACAACCGGCTGACCTCCAACCCGCAGATGAAGCTGGGCATGGACAGCACGGTCATGTACGGCCTGAACAAGTACGGCATCGCGGCCTCGCACGCCGACCTGGAGAGCACCTCGCGGTACAACACCTACAAGTACTTCGGCCTGCCGCCCGGCCCGATCGCCAACCCCGGCGACCACGCGATCGAGGCCGCGCTGCACCCGGCGGACGGCAACTGGCTGTACTTCGTGACGGTCGACCCGAAGCGGGGCATCACCAAGTTCACCGACAAGGAGACGGAGTTCTGGAAGCTCCGCGACGAGTTCAACAGGAACAACAAATGACCGTGACCGGCCGCCGGGCCGCCGTGCTGGGCTCCCCGATCGCGCACTCGCTGTCCCCGGTGCTGCACCGGGCGGCGTACGCGGCGATGGGCCTGGCGGACTGGCGCTACGACGCGATCGAGTGCGGCGAGGGCGGGCTGGCCGACCTGGTCGGCGGGCTCGGCCCGGAATGGGCGGGGCTGTCGCTCACGATGCCGCTCAAGCGCGCCGTGCTGCCGTTGCTCGACACCGTCTCCGAGCTCGCCGTGGCGGTCGGCGGCGCCAACACGGTGGTGTTCCGCGACGGCGCGCGCCACGGCGAGAACACCGACGTGTACGGCATCGTCCAGGCGCTCGCGGAGGCGGGCGTCCCCGCGCCCGCCTCGGCGGTGATCCTCGGCGGCGGCGCCACCGCGGCCTCGGCCGTCGCCGCCCTGCGGGAGACGGGCCTCGCGGAGGTCACGCTGGTCGTGCGCGACCCGGCCCGCGCGGGAGAGACCCTGAGGGTCGCCGAGCGCCTCGGCGCCACGGTGACCGTGCGTTCCTTCGGCGACTTCGACCCCGCGGCCGACCTGGTCGTCTCCACGCTGCCGTCCGGCGCGGCCGACGCGCTGGCCGAGCGGGTCGCGACCAGCCTGCCGGAGAAGGCGGCCCTGTTCGACGTGGTCTACGCGCCCTGGCCGACGGCGCTGGCCGCGGCCGTACGCGCGCGGGGGCGCACCGTGATCGGCGGCTTCCCGATGCTGCTGCACCAGGCGGTGCGGCAGGCCGAGCTGATGACCGGCCGCGCGGACGTGCCGGTGGAGGCGATGCGCGCCGCCGGCGAGGCCGAGATCGCCCGGCGCGCGGCCACCTGAGCGGCACCGTGACGGCCCCCGTGGTGGCCCCCGTGGTGGCCCCCGTGGTGGCCCCCGTGGTGGCCCCCGTGGTGGCCCCCGTGGTGGCCCCCGTGGTGGCCCCCGTGGTGGCCCCCGTGGTGGCCCCCGTGGTGGCCCCCGTGGTGGCCTTGGAATACGTCGGTGGGCCTTCGGGTTTGTGGTAACGTAGGAACTCGATCGGTCCGGCATGAGCTGGACGCGCAAGCGGAGGTCCTCCTCCCACCTGCTTCGCCGAAAGGCGGACGGGTCCAGGATCACACCGGAGTTTTCGGCAGGAGAGCTCAGTGACCCCGCATGCGTGACGTGCGGGGTTTTGTTTTTTGCTCCGCGCGGTCGAGACAAGCGGAAGTCTTTTGGAGGTCCCATCAGCACCGAGCCCCGCATCAACGACCGTATTCGCGTGCCCGAGGTGCGCCTCGTCGGCCCGAACGGCGAACAGGTCGGCATCGTCTCCATCGGCGACGCACTGAAGCTGGCGCAGGAGAGCGATCTCGACCTGGTGGAGGTTGCGGCCACGGCCCGCCCGCCCGTCTGCAAGCTCATGGACTACGGCAAGTTCAAGTACGAGTCGGCCATGAAGGCGCGCGAGGCCCGCCGCAACCAGGCGCACACGATCATCAAGGAGATCAAGCTCCGGCCGAAGATCGACCCGCACGACTACGAGACCAAGAAGGGTCACGTCGTGCGCTTCCTGAAGGCGGGAGACAAGGTCAAGGTCACGATCATGTTCCGGGGTCGCGAGCAGTCCCGGCCGGAACTGGGCTTCCGGCTCCTGCAGCGCCTCGCCGAGGACGTGACCGACCTGGGGTTCGTCGAGTCGCAGCCGAAGCAGGACGGTCGCAACATGATCATGGTGATCGGGCCGCACAAGAAGAAGGCCGAGGCGAAGGCCGAGAAGGCCGCCGCAAAGGCCCGCGGCACCGACCAGCAGGAGGCGGAGCCCGCCGAGGAGCAGGCCGCGCAGCCGCAGTGACGCCCGCCTGAACCACCAGGCGGGGCGCCGAAGACGTACACGGAAACCGAGACCGGGGCGGTCTCGCGGAGTAAGGCAGGCCGCCGGCCCGGGTTACCGGCCTGGGCCGTCGGCACGGACGAAAGAGGAGAGACGGCTGAGATGCCGAAGATGAAGACGCACAGCGGTGCGAAGAAGCGGTTCCGGCTCACCGGATCCGGCAAGGTTGTCCGCCGCCGCGCCAACCGGCAGCACCTGTTCGAGCACAAGCCGTCCACTCGCACGCGCCGTCTCGAGGGTGTCGTCGTCATGTCCGACGCCGACACCAAGAAGATCAAGAAGCTGCTCGCGAAGTAACGACCCGGGGAGATAGAACAACATGGCACGCGTGAAGCGGGCGCTCAACGCCAAGAAGAAGCGCCGGGTCGTCCTCGAGCGGGCGAGCGGTTACCGCGGGCAGCGGTCGCGGCTCTACCGCAAGGCCAAGGAGCAGATGCTCCACTCGATGACCTATGCGTACCGGGACCGCAAGGACAAGAAGGGCACGTTCCGCCGGCTGTGGATCCAGCGGATCAACGCCGCCGCCCGCGCGAACGGCATCACCTACAACCGGTTCATCCAGGGCCTGCGCCTGGCCGGCATCGAGGTGGACCGCAAGATCCTCGCGGACCTCGCGGTGAACGACACGCAGACCTTCGCCACGCTGGTCGAGTCCGCCAGGAAGGCGCTCCCGTCCGACGTGAACGCGCCGGTCGCCTGACACCTGCGCAAAGACGAGGGCTCGCCGCCTGCGGCGGGCCCTCATTCACGTCGAGGGGGAACAAGCGGGGCATGGCGGAGCTCACCAACATCAAGTCGCCGCGCGTCAAGGCGGCCCGCAGGCTGACCAAGCGGGCTTTCCGGGACCGCGACCGGGCGTTCCTGGCGGAGGGGCCGCAGGCGGTCCGCGAGGCCCTCGCGCTCAAGGACGTCACGGTCGAACTGTTCACGACGGTCGAGGCGGAGACGCGGCACGCCGACATCGTGGCCGCCGCCCTCGCGGCGGGCGTCCCGGTGCACCGCGCGAGCGGCGAGGTCATGTCGGAGCTGACCCAGACGGTCACCCCGCAGGGCCTGCTGGCCGTGTGCAGGTTCGTGCACGTCCCGCTGGCCGAGGCGGTGCCGCGGGGGGCCCGGCTGGTGGCGATCCTCGCCCACGTGCGCGATCCCGGCAACGCGGGCACGGTCCTGCGTACGGCCGACGCCGCGGGCGCCGACTCTGTGGTGTTCACCGACGCGTCGGTGGACCCGTACAACGGCAAGTGCGTGCGGGCCAGCGCGGGCAGCCTGTTCCACCTGCCGGTCGTGACCGGCACTCCCGTGGCGGACGCCGTACGGCACGCGCGGGAGGCGGGGCTGCGCGTGCTCGCGGCCGACGGCGCGGGCACCCGGACGCTCGACGAGGTCGCCATGGACGTGCCCACCGCCTGGCTGTTCGGCAACGAGGCGTGGGGCCTGCCGCCCGAGCTCCTCGCGCTGGCCGACGAGGTGGTGCGCGTCCCGATCTACGGGCGGGCGGAAAGCCTCAATCTCGCCACCGCTGCCGCGGTCTGCCTGTACGCCTCCGCGCGCGCTCAGCGGCAGACCTTACATTCCGTGGAAGATCCCACTACCCCCGCGCTCTGAGGCTGCTGCCGAGCCCGGGAAACCCGCTATTGTCGGCGAAGGAGTCGCGCAGGACGCGGCGGCGCGCGCAGTTCCGGAGCTCGAGGAGGCGGTCTCGTGCGAGGTGACGACACCCCCGGCGGCGCCCTTGAGGGGGACGCCGGAGGGCGGGTGCGCATCGACGTCGACGACCTTCCCGACGGCCTCGTCGCCACCGACGCCGACGGCGTGATCCTGATGGTCAACCGGGCCGCCGAGCGGCTGACCGGGGTGACCCGCGAGGCGGCGGTGGGCAGGCTCATCGGCGACGTGCTGCCGATGCGCGACCAGGACGGCCGTGACTGGTGGAAGTGGCTCGACCCGCAGGGCGGGCTGTCCATCCGCAGCCGCCAGCCGGAACGGCCGCTGCACCTGCCCGGCCGCCAGGAGATGCTCGTCGCCGCGCGCTTCGTCCGCACGCCGCCGCGCGGCGGACGCGTGGAGCGCGTCGTGATCACGCTGCGCGACGCCTCGGCGCGCGCCCGGATCGAGCGCAGCCGTGCCGACCTGGTCTCGACCGTGGCCCATGAGCTGCGCTCGCCGCTGACCAGCGTCAAGGGGTTCACCGCGACGCTGCTGGCCAAGTGGGAGCGCTTCACCGACGCCCAGAAGCGCGTCATGCTGGAGACGGTCAACGCCGACGCCGACCGGGTGACGCGGCTGATCACCGAGCTGCTCGACGTCTCGCGCATCGAGTCGGGCAGGGTGGAGATCCACCGCCAGATCGTGGACGTGCCGGCCCGGGCCCGTAAGATCATCGCGGGCCGGGTGGCGGCGGGGGAGCCGGAGGACCGCTTCCGGCTGGAGGTCCTCGGCGAGCTGCCGGAGATGTGGCTCGACCAGGACAAGATTGACCAGATTCTCGCGAATCTGGTGGAAAACGCGGTGCGCCACGGACGCGGTACGGTGACCATAGTGGTGGAGCCGGTCGAATGGGGTGTGGCGGTGTCGGTGCGGGACCAGGGTGAGGGCGTGGCGCCCGAGCTGGTCGGCCGCGTCTTCCGCCAGTTCTGGCGGGGAAACGGCCGCCGCCGCGGGGGGACCGGCCTCGGGCTGTTCATCGTCAAGGGCCTCGTCGAGGCCCACGGCGGCACCATCAGCGTGCAGCGCGCGCCCGGCGGCGGCGCGGAGTTCCGATTTACCTTGCCCACCGGCACCCCTGACTTCGCCTGAGCCTTTTCCACAGGCCGATCGCGCGAAGGACGGCCCGGTGGGCTGATCGGACGGGTGCCCTGACCGGCAAGATTTGCCCGGACGGAGCGGTGTCCAGAGTGGTGTATCGCAAGGCGGAGGAGGAGTCGATAACAGCGTTATCGGCGACGACGACAACGCCGCGAGGTGCCGCTCTGGGCGACGCGACGAGGCAAAGATTGACGGGATGGGCACTAAACTGACCACGCTGAGCGCAGGGCGCTCGCAAGCCCCTGGATACGGAGCTCTCTCTTGTCGAACACCTATGACCCGGTCGAGGTGACGCCGCTGCACGCCGACGAGGTCGCGCGGGCGCAGGCCGACGCTCTCGCCGCCATCGCCGCGGCGCGCGACCTCGACGATCTGAAGCAGGCCAGGCTGACGCACGTGGGCGACCGCTCGCCCATCGCGCTGGCGAACCGTGAGATCGGCGCGCTGCCGCCCGCCGCGCGCGCCGAGGCGGGCAAGCGGATCGGCGCCGCCCGCAAGGCGATCGGCGAGGCGCTCGCCACGCGCCAGGCCGAGCTGGAGGCCGAGCGGGACGCGCGGGTCCTCATCGAGGAGACGGTCGATGTCACGCTGCCCTGGGACCGCGCGCCGCGCGGCGCCCGACACCCGCTGACCACCTTGCAGGAGCGCATCGCCGACGCGTTCGTGGCGATGGGTTACGAGGTGGCGGAGGGGCCCGAGCTCGAAGGCGAGTGGTTCAACTTCGACGCGCTGAACATCGCCCCCGACCACCCGGCCAGGTCGGACCACGACACGTTCTTCGTGGAAAGCGTCGACTCCGGGAAGGTGCTGCGCACCCAGACCTCGCCGGTGCAGATCAGGGCCCTGCTGTCGCGCCCGCTGCCGGTGTACGTGGTCTCGCCGGGCAAGACCTTCCGCACCGACGAGCTGGACGCCACGCACACGCCGGTCTTCCACCAGGTCGAGGGCCTGGCGGTCGACAAGGGGCTGACGATGGCCCACCTGAAGGGCACGCTCGACCGGTTCGCCGAGGTGATGTTCGGCGCGGGGATCACCACCCGCTTCCGGCCGCACTACTTCCCGTTCACCGAGCCGTCGGCCGAGCTCGACCTGCGCTGCTTCGTCTGCCGCGGCTCCTCGGCGGTGCCGGGCAACCCGCCCTGCCGCACCTGCAAGTCGGAGGGCTGGATCGAGTGGGGCGGCTGCGGCATGGTCAACCCGCGCGTGCTGCTCGCCTGCGGCGTCGACCCCGCCGTCTACTCGGGATTCGCCTTCGGCATGGGCGTGGAGCGGACGCTGATGTTCCGCCACAACGCCGAGGACATGCGTGACATGGTCGAGGGCGACATCCGGTTCACCCTGCCGTTCGGAATGGAGGTCTGATGAAGGTCCCGCTTTCATGGCTGCGGGAGTACGTCGATCTCCCCCCGGTCACCGCCCAGGAGGTGGCCGACCGGCTCACCGCCGCAGGCCTCAAGCTGGAGGCCATCCACTCGCACGGCCACGAGATCAAGAACGTCGTGGTCGGCCGGGTCCTCGAGTTCGAGGAGCTGGCCGGGTTCAAGAAGCCCATCCGGCACTGCAAGGTCGAGGTGGGGGAGGCGACGCCGCGCGAGATCGTGTGCGGCGCGACGAACTTCTCCGAGGGCGCCGTGGTCCCGGTCGCGCTGCCCGGCGCGGTGCTTCCCGGCGGTTTCGAGATCGGCTCCCGCAAGACCTACGGGCGCCTCTCCGACGGCATGATCTGCTCGGAGGCCGAGCTCGGCATCGCCGAGTCCTCCCCGGGCATTCTGCTGCTGCCGCAGGACACCCCGATCGGCGCCGACGTGGTCGAGCTGCTCGGCCTGCGTGACGACGTGCTCGAACTGGAGGTCGCGACCGACCGCGGATACGCCCTGTCGATCCGCGGCGTCGCGCGTGAGGCGGCCATCGCGTTCGGCGTGCCGTTCCGCGACCCGGCCGCGAGCGAGGCGGAGTCCGGGGGCGGGGAGTCCTGGCCCGCGGCGATCGCCGACCCCACCGCCTGCGACCGGTTCGTGCTGCGCTCGGTCACCGGCTTCGACCCGGCCGCCGAGTCTCCGCTGTGGATGCGGGTGCGGCTGGCCCGCGCCGGCATGCGCTCGGTCTCGCTGGCCGTCGACATCACCAACTACGTGATGCTGGAGCTCGGCCAGCCCCTGCACGCATTCGACCGGTCGCGCCTGTCCGGCCCGATCGTCGTACGGCGGGCCCGGCCGGGGGAGACGCTGGAGACGCTCGACCACGTGGTGCGCACGCTCCACGACGAGGACATCCTCATCACCGACGACTCGGGCCCGATCTCGATGGCCGGCACGATGGGCGGCCTGCACACGGAGATCTCCGAGACCTCGACCGACATCGTCATCGAGGCGGCGCACTTCTCCGCCACCGGCATCGCCCGCGAGTCGCGGCGGCACAACCTCGTGAGCGAGGCGTCCAAGCGGTTCGAGCGCGGGGTCGACCGCGAGCTGCCCCTGGCCGCGTCGTGGCGTGCCGTCCAGCTCCTGGTCGAGTTGGGCGGGGCCGTCGCCGGTCCCGGAGTGACCCACGCCCAGGTGGAGGTCTCGCCGGTGCGGATCACCATCCCGGCCGACCACCCCAGCAGGGTGGCGGGCGTGACGTACGAGCGGGAGAGCGTGATCCGCAGGCTGGAGCAGATCGGCTGCGTGGTGACGGAGGGCGCCGCCCCCGCCGCGACGGCCGGGCACGGCGTCGCGGCCACCGGCGTGCTCGCCTCCGGCGACCTCGCCGACCGGCTGGCCGTCCACGGCGACGACCTGATCACGGTCACGCCGCCGACGTGGCGCCCCGACCTGACCGACCCGAACGACCTCGCGGAGGAGGTCATCCGGCTTGAGGGGTACGACCTCATCCCGTCGGTGCTGCCGCCCGCTCCGGCCGGGGGCGGGCTGACCGAGGCGCAGCGGCTGCGCCGCCGGGTGGGCGGCGCCCTGGCCCACGCGGGATACGTGGAGGTGCTCGCCTACCCGTTCATGGGGCCGCGCGACCTCGACAATCTGCTGCTGCCCGAGCAAGACCCACGCAGGCGGGCGACCCGGCTGGTCAACCCGCTCAGCGAGGACGAGCCGTACATGCGGACCACGCTGCTGCCGGGCCTGCTGAAGATCCTGGTGCGCAACGTGGGCCGCGGCTTCGCCGACGTGGCGCTGTTCGAGTCCGGGCTGGTCTACCGGCCCGAGCCGCAGGCCCCGGCGACGGCTCCGGTCCTCCCGGTCGACCGCAGGCCCACGGAGGAGGAGCTGGCGGCGATCGAGACGGCGCTGCCGAGGCAGCCGCTCCGGGTGGCCGTGGTGCTGGCGGGTGAGTTCGAGCGCTCCGGCTGGTGGGGCGAGGGCCGGCAGGCGTCCTGGGCGGACGCCATCGAGGCGGCCCGCACGGTCGCGCGGGCGGCGGGCGTGGAGCTCGGCGTCCGGGCCGATCAGCACGAGCCGTGGCATCCCGGGCGGTGCGCCGCGCTGACCGTCACCGACGCGGAGACCGGCGAGCCGGTGCTGGTCGGTCACGCCGGCGAGCTGCACCCCCGGGTCGTCGAGGCCTACGGGCTGCCGCCGCGCACCTGCGCGATGGAGCTGGAGCTGTCGCTGCTCAGCCCCGACGGGCCGGCGCAGACGCCCGCCGTGTCCGCCTACCCGGTGGCCACGCAGGACGTCGCGCTGACCGTCGCCGCCTCCACCCCGGTCGCCGAGGTCGAGGCCGCCCTCCGGGCCGGGGCGGGCGAGCTGCTGGAGTCGATCCGGCTGTTCGACGTCTACACCGGCCCGCAGGTGGGCGAGGGCAACAAGTCCCTGGCGTACACGCTGCGATTCCGGGCGCCCGACCGCACGCTCACGGTCGAGGAGACCACGGCGGCGCGCGACGCCGCCGTCGCCCTCGCCGCCGAGCGCACCGGAGCCCAGCTCCGCGGCGCCTGAGCATGATCGCCTGAGCGGGTGCCGGCACGGTGTGAATCGACACGGTGCCGGCACCCGCCGCTGTATGCGCCCAGGTCTACTGGTATGACGAGTCGCGAACAGACGGCCGGTTGCGCCCGGGGGAGTTCTCCCGCGCTTCGCGGCCACAGCACCGAGCAGCGCCGGCCGTCGGCCGGGTCCGATAATGGCGTCGTGATGGACAGGCGGCTGCGCGTGGTACTGGCCGAGGATTCCGTCGTGCTCCGTGACGGGATGGCCGAGTTGCTCGGCGTCCGGGGATGCGAGGTGGTGGCCACCGCCGGGACGGCGCCCGAGTTGCTCGCCGCGGTGGTCGAGCACCGGCCCAGCGTGGCCGTGGTGGACATCCGGATGCCGCCGACGCAAACCGACGAGGGCATCCGTGCGGCCGTGGAGATCCGTGCGCGGATGCCCGAGGTCGGCATCCTGGTGTTCTCCCAGCACGTCGAGATCGCCGCGGCCTCCCGGCTGCTGGCGGACGGCGCGGCGGGCATCGGGTATCTGCTGAAGGAACGCGTCGCCCGCACCTCCGAGTTCGTGGACGCGCTGCACCGGGTCGCCGACGGGGGCACGGCGCTCGATCCGGAGGTGGTCACCCGGTTGGTGCGCGGTGGAGGGCGCAGCCGGGTGGACACTTTGACGCCACGCGAGCGCGAGGTGCTGGAGCTGATGGCGCAGGGCCACTCCAACCGTTCCATCGCCACGCTGCTGGTCGTGTCGGAGCGGGCGGTGGAGAAGCACGTCGCCGCGGTCTTCACCAAGTTCGGCCTGCCGGCGACAGACGCCGACAACCGGCGGGTGAAGGCCGTCCTCACCTACCTGGCGGAGAGCGGAAGCTGATCTCTCAGCACAGACGAGCCGGCAGCTCGGCGGTGACCACTGTGGGCCCGCCGGGCGGGCTGTCGATCCGCAGGACGCCGTCCACCGCCGCGAGCCGCCCGGCCAGACCGGTCAGGCCTGTGCCGGCGCCGAGCGCCGCGCCGCCGCAGCCGTCGTCGCGCACGGTCAGGCTGACCCGGCCGTCGGCCGCACTGACCGCGAGTTCGGCCGAGCGGGCGTCGCTGTGCTTGGCGACGTTGGTAAGCAGCTCGGCGGCGCAGAAATAGACCGCGCGTTCGACTGCCTCGTCCGGGCGTTCCCGCAGGTCAAGGCTGACGGTAACCGGCAAGGGCGTAGTGGCGGTGAGCTCCGGCAACGCCTCGCCGAGGCCATTGTCCAGCGCCGCCGGATGAATGCCCCGCACGAGCCGTCGCAGCTCGGCGATGGTGTCGTCGGTCTGGCCTCGGGCACGGTCCACCAGGGTGCGCAGCCGCCCGAGGTCCGGGCCCTCGGCGGGAACGAGGGCGTCCTCGGCCAGCGAGAGGGTGATGGCCAGGGCGACCAGCCGCGCCTGGGTGCCGTCGTGCAGGTCGCGCTCAAGACGGCGAAGCCGGTCGGTGTTCTCCGCCAGGAGGGTGGCGCGGGCGGTCTCCAACTCCCGGACGCGCCGCTGGGCACGGGCCGGGCCGAGCAGCGACCGGGCGAGCCGCCGGTCGACCCCGGTCAGCGCCCGGACCACGCCGGGCACCGCGGACAGCAGAAGCAGGCCCAGCGCGACGGAGGCGGCATCCATCCAGGTGATCGATCGCGGGCCCGGTTCCAGCAGGCGGCCCCAGAGGGGAAAGCCGATCAGCCAACCGCAACCCGGGGGAAGCGCCGCGGCGGCGGCGAACCCGAGCACGCCGAGCGGCAACCGTAGCACCAGATACAGCAGCGTCCGCCAGGCGACCGGATCGGTGAGCACGACACGGCCGCGGGCGACCAGGCCCACCGGGCGGGGCAGCCCGTCCGGGGCTTCGACGCGCTCGCCGAGCAACTGCTGGAGCAGCCACCGGTGCAGTGCGCCGAGCCCACGCGCGCCCAGCAGCGCGGCGGTCACGAACGGCAGGCCGAGCACCGTGAGCGAGAGCAGCGCTCCCGCGTACACAACGGCGAGTGCGTAGACGGCGCCGAGCACCGCGAGCGGCAGCCCGACGACGGCGAAGGCCCATTCGCCACCCCGCACGGAGAAGTACCGGCGCCGGTCAGCCACGGCCACCTCTCACCAGCTCCGCCGCCGGGCCGTGAATCGCCGCCAGGCCCGTGGCCAGGATGCACGGAACGGTCAGCGCCGCCGCGCCCGCGGCGATCCACCCGCAGGCGGCCATCGGGACGGACGGCACCACCGAGCCGGTCACCGCGGTGCTGAACGCCGCCGACGCCGCGCCCGCGACCGCCGTGCCGAGCAGCACACCCACCGCCGCGGTCAGCACCGCCTCCGTGGTCAGCATGCGCAGCAGCTGCGACCGGGTGGCGCCGACCAGCCGCAGCAGCGCGAACTCGCGGCGCCGGTCGGCGGTCACGGCGACCAAGGTGTTGACGGTGGAGACGGCGGCGAAGCAGGCCAGCAGCGCCAACTCGGCCTGGCGCAGCCAGACGTCCGTGGCGGAGGCGACACTGGTCGCCGTCCCACTCGCGCTGTGCTCGGCGGTACGCGTCATGATCACCATGGTGCCCGAGAGTCCCACGAGCAGTGCGACCGGCACCACGGCGGACGACAACCGCCGCGCGTATCCCCGCAGGTTGGCGTCGGCCAGCCACCCCGCACCCGGCGCCAGAGGTCGTACCGGCGCGCCCAGCGCGGCCGCCAGGACGCGCGCCGCGAGCGGCCCCGCCAGGGCGACCGCGATCAGCAGCACCAGAGCACCGAGTAACGCCGCCTGCCCCGCTTTGTCCGACTGCTCCGGCGGCCGCGTCGCGGCCAGTCGCAGCAGTAGGACGCCGCCGACCAGGGCGCCGATTCCGGCGAGCAGGCGTGGCTCACCCGTCCGCCCCTGTTCGGCCGAGCTCGCGGTGAGGGCGGCCGCGGGCGCGATCGCGGTGATCCGCCTGGCGGCGACAGCCGACGCCGCCAGGCCGACGGCGAGCGCGGCGGCCAGCGCGACCAGCATCGGCACCGGTGTCCCCGGCACCCGCACGCCCGGCGCCGCCATTCCCCGCCGCTGCAACTCGGTGAGGAGGCGACGGGCCGCCGCCGCGCCGGCGCCCCATCCCGGCGCGGTCACCAGCAACGTCGTCGCGATGACCTGGCCGCGGACCAGCCGCCGTGTCTGACGGGGTGTCGCCGCGATCGTGCGCAGCAGGGCCAGCTCACGATGCTGCTGACGCACCGCGAAGCCCAGCGCGTTGACCACCACGAAGAACGCGACGAGCACGGCGATCTCACCGAAGACTCCGGCGATCACCACCAATCCGGGCCCGGCGGTCGCCCCGGGGGTGGCCGCCGAGGCCATGACATCGGTGGCGAACAGCGAGCCGAACAGCGTCATGGTGGCGACGGCGAGGAAGAGCGCGACCGCCAGGCCGATGAAGGCCGCCGGACGCCGACGCATCTGCCCGAGGGCGATCGCGGCCATCACGCTCACCCACCCAACCGGCTCAGGCGTTCGCCGACCTGGGCGGCGGTGGGCCGGTCAAGCTCGTTTACCACCACGCCGTCGGCGAGCAGCAGCACCCGGTCCGCGTAACCGGCGGCCACCGGATCGTGAGTCACCATCACGCAGGTCCGGCCGTCCCGGTCCACACCGGCCCGCAGCAGGGCGAGGATCTCGTGGCCGGTGGCCCGGTCGAGCGCACCCGTCGGCTCGTCGGCGAAAAGCACCTGAGGGCGGGTGAGTAGCGCCCGGGCGATCGCCACCCGCTGCTGCTGCCCACCGGACAGCTGGCCGGGCCGATGCCGCTCTCGCCCGGCCAGCCCCACCCGGTCGAGCGCGTCCAGCACCCGGCCCCGGTCAGGCGGCTCGCCGGCGAGCCGGCCGGGAAGCTCAACGTTCTGCGCGACCGTCATCGCCGGCATCAGGTTGAACGCCTGGAACACGAACCCGACCCGGCTGCGCCGCAGCTCCGCCAGCCGGCGCTCCGGCAGCCGGGACACCTCTGTAGCGCCCCACCAGACCCGAGCCCCGAGTGGGCCGGTCCATCCCCGCGAGGCAGTGCAGCAAGGTGGTCTTGCCGGAGCCCGACGGCCCCATCACCGCCGTGAACGTGCCGGGTGCGAAGGCCACCGACACCCCGCGCAACGCCCGCACCCCGGCAGCCCCGCGCCCGTATTCACGATGCAGGTTCTCCGCGCGGGCGGCTGTTCCCACCTCGATATCTCTCGTGATCTCCGCCATGCCCTCATCCTCGGCGAGCGGCAAACGGCGATCGATCGTGCCCGCCCCCGAACTCGGAGTTCGGGAAACCGAACCCCGGTCACCACCAGCACGCCTGTCCTGTCCCGGGCCGCCGACACCTCGCTACTTTGCGGCTCGCCGTGTTCTCGGGGATTCTGGACTTGTGCGCCCGGCGCCGTGGAGAGACGGCGCGGGCCGACTGCGGTGTTCACGCCCGGCCGGCTCGGGATCCGCTGGGCGGTGTCGACCGGTGGGTGACGGGGCGACCTGTCTGTTTGCGGAGGAGCGGTGCGTCACCTGCTGGTGTTCCCCGAGCGGGACAGCGCGGAGGAGTCCGCCGAAAGCGTGGCCGAGCTGTTCCCGGCACTCGGCGTTCCCGGCATCGTCCGCGAGTTGCTCGCGGGCGAGGACGACGCCGAGGACGCCCAGTGGGTGGTCGTCGTGGACGACCCGGACGGCGCCCTCGGCCCGGCCGACCTCGCCCGGCTCGACGCCCTCGCCGAGGAGGGCGAGGGCTGGCGCGAGCCGGGCTGACCGTCGTCCTACGTGCCGTACACCTCGAAGGAGTACAGCGAGTAGCCGTAGCCGGTGGCACGCTTGACGCCCTGCATCCGCACGTACCGTGCGCCGGCCGGCGCGAACGTGACGTTGTCCACGCCGCCGTCGCCCGTGGTCGTCTGGGCGACGGTGGTCCACGCGGCGCCGTCCTGCGAGGTCTGGATCCGGTACGACGAGCCGTAGGCCGTCTCCCAGCGCAGGATCACCCGTCCCACGGTCTTCGCCGAGCCGAGATCGACCTGGACATACTGGTTGTCGCTCCACCCGCTGGCCCACCGGCTGGCCGGGTCCCCGTCGACGGCCTTCGCCGCGCTGTTGGAGCCCTGGGTGCTGGACGCGCTCGCCGTACGGCCCAGGGCGAGATCGGTCACGTCGTCTCCGCGGTGCGCGGGGAACGAGACGACCTGCTGGTAGGTCGGCCGGTTCTGCCAGGAGATCAGCGAGTGCTTGACGCCTCCGAGCGGCGACTGCCGGACGGCGTCGGCGCACCACTGGTCGCCCGCCGAGCAGGAGTCGTCACCCGGGTAGGTCGTCGCCGCCGGTTCTGCCAGCGCCGCCGACAGGCTGTCCAGCAGGACCGTACGGCAGGCCGCCACGGTCGCCCCGCAGTACTTCGCCGCCAGGGGAGCGGCCACCGGGTCGCCCAGCACGGCCCGGATGTCCTTGTCCACGTAGCCCCACCACCCGTACTGGAACGACGACCCCTTGTGGGCCTGGGCCTCGTTGGCCGATCCGGGCAGTGAGGAGACGTCGCCCTGCTGGTGCCCGGACGGCGACTCGTTGATCTGCAGCGCGTTGACCAGCGCCTGGTAGAGCCCGTCGCCCAGCCCGGGCCGGAACTGCGCCCGCACCAGCTTCGGCCACCACGCGTCGAAGATCCGGATGGCGTCGGCGTGCGCGTAGGTCTTGCTGCCCTTGGCGGTCTCCTCCCGCTTGGCGCCCGCGGCGGCCCAGGCGGACAGCTTGGAGACGGCCGAGGCCAGTGCGGGATCGGAGACGGACGCGCTGTCGATCACGCGCAGCAGCTTGGGCAGCACCTTCCACCCGCGCAGGTCGGTCGTCGCGGCCGACGCCATGATCTTCACGACCCCGGCGCGGTCGAGGGTGCCCGAGGACAGGGCCGCCTTGACCGGCGCGTCGAGCAGGTCGGCCCGGTGGACCGCGCCGAAGCTGAAGTTGCCGTCGGCCGCGCCGAAGTCCTTGGCCTGCTTGTTGTTCCAGCTCACGAAGTAGTCCTGGTTGACCGCCTGGGGGTGCGCCGAGGGCGGGACGTAGGACGCCGTGTTGGCCGCCGGGTCGAAGCCGCTCCACTCGTGGGCGGCGTTGCCCGTCATGGGCAGGTTCGGGTCGGACAGCGCCGACCGCACGGGGACGTTGCCGGACATGAAGTACGCCGCGTCGGCGGAGTTCACGTAGAACCAGTTGAACGCGAAGCCGATGGTGGAGGCCGAGTTGCGGAAGGCCGCCGCCGAGCCCATCTCTGCCGGGTCGTTGAACATCTGGAAGCCGATGGCGGAGTCCGCCTCGTGCTGATAGGTCGAGCGCAGCGCGGTGAACGCCGTCGGCACGCCGCCGACCGTGCCCCGCCAGGTGACCAGGCCATACTTGGTCCGCTTGACGACCAGGTCGTACGACCCGGCGGCGGTGGAGTCGGCCGTGTTGGGTTTCCAGGAGTTGGTCTTCTTCAGCGTCTCCATCGGCGTGCAGACGCCGTGGTAGAGGTAGTGGTCGCTGGAGATCGTGGGCGTGCCGCCGTTCGGGTCGCACAGCGTCACGGCGTACGTGTCGGTGATGTCCTCGGCGGCGGAGGTGGCGCTCCAGGCGTAGTCGGTGCCGCGTCCGAGCAGCACGTAGAGGTTGAGCCCGGCGAAGGCCGCGCCGCGCGCCCGGATGCCGGGCCCGGACAGCTCCTCCAGCATGAGCAGCTGCGGCGCGAAATAGCCGGTCTGCGGGCCGAACACGGCGATCGGGTGGCCGCCGGTCGCCTTGGCGGCCGAGACCACGATGGCGTTGGACATCTCCGGCTTGGAGTTGTCCACGGTGAGCCCGGTCAGTGCGCTCTTGACCTGCGTGGTCGCGGACGTCGCGGTGCCGGTCTCGTTGGCCGTGATGTCGACCGGCATGGTCGTGCCCGCGTCGGGCAGCACCACTCCGGTCGCGCCGGCCGGGGCCGTCCCGAAGGGGAAGCTCTGTCCGCTGTGCAGGGTCAGCACGGTCTCCGGGTCGTTCTGCGAGCGGAGGGCCGCCCACACCCGGTCACCCTCGGTGGCGCCGTACTTCGCCCGAGCGGCCACGCGTACGAGGGCGGACTGCATCTCGGCGCCGCCGCCACCGCCGAACAGACCGCCGATCACGCCGGAGATCGCGATCAGGTCGGTCATCCGGAAGTCCTCCGGGCCGCCCTTGTTCGTGATCGCGTCGAGGTGGCCGGTGAGCACGTACTCACCCGGGCAGTCGCGGTTGGCCATGCAGTGGTCGATGTACGCGTTGATCCCGGCGACGTAGTTCTGCACGTCCGCGTAGAGCTGGGCGCCCCGGGTTCCGGCCGTCTTCAACCGGTCGATCTGGGCCTGGAGGTCGGCCTCGGTGTAGGGGGAGTTGCGCCAGACGCTCTGCTCCAGCTCCCTGTTGCCGGCGGCGCCACCGGCGAACGGCGTCAGCTCGCCCCGGCCGACGTGGCGCATGAGGTCCATCAGCCACAGGCGGTCCTGCGCGCCGGCGTATCCCGCCCCGAACATGGTGCCCTCGCGGGTGGTGCCGGTGACGTGCGGGACGCCGGTGGCCTTGTCGCGGACGATGGTGACGTCCGAACGCGGGCTGACCGTGCTGTCGACCTGGTTCGCCGGCACGCCGAACGCGCTGTCGTTGAAGAACGCGGAGATCTGCTCGTCGGTCAGGCCGGTGTAGCCCGAGACGAGGTCGGCGTACTTGCCGAGCTGGTCCTTGCTGTGGGCCGGGTATGTGCCGAGGGTCTGGTTGCCCAGGATGTCCACGAGTGTGGCGTTGCCGTTCTGGCCGGGCGGCAGGACGTCCGCGCACTGGCCGAGGCAGTAGTCGTCGGGCGGGTAGTAGGGGGCCGCGGCGGCCGGCGCCGCCGGCAGGCCGACGGCGACGAGGGCCAGCGCGGCGGCAGCGGTGATCGCCCGTCGAAGGCGCGCGTGCATGGGGGAACTTCCCTTCGCGGTGTCGGGGGGTGAAGGGACCGAAGGTGGTGCTGTTCACGCGCGTGAATGTGAGCGATGCTCAACTCTGGACGATACGCGCGGGTAACCAGAGGATCAATGGGTGAATGTCCGGCAGCGGCGGCAGCCCCGCGTCCGCTCTGCCGCCGGTTTCGCGAAGGCGAAGGTCAGAGAGCGTCGATCTCGGTGAGGTCGATGTCGATCTCGAAGGGCACCGACAGCTTGAGCCGGTCGTGGTAGATCCCGGTCAGCGCGTACGACGTGGTTGCCGGGTCGAGTTCGTAGACGTAGACCGTGGGCCGGTCGGACTGGTTCTCGATCCGCCAGAAGTGGGCGATCCCCGCCTCCGCGTAGAGTTGCGGCTTGCGCTTGCGGTCCCGCTCCTCCGAGTCCGGCGAGACGACCTCGACGACCAAGAGCACGTCACTCGCCTCGTACGCGGTCTCACTCGTCCCCTGCACCGCCTCGGCGCGAAGGATCACTAGATCGGGCTCGGGCCTTTGGCGAAGCCCGAGGACGACACTCATCTCACGGCGCACGCGCAGGTGGGCCGGGCAGAACCGGCGCAGTTCCCGCTCCAGCAGGAACAGCATCAGGCTGTGAAAGGAGGCTTGGGGGCTCACGAAGACCAAGCTTCCATCAATCAACTCTGTGTGCGCAGGAAGTTGCGGCATGTGATCGAGGTCGGCCGCCCTGAAGCCTTCCGCCGGAGGGAAGATCCAACTGGGGAGACCGTGCGTGTCACTCAATGGCGCTTCGCTCCATGCCTCTGCCGTCATGCGCTCACCGTAGCAACGCATAAGCGTCTTGCGATGTGTTTCCCCGCCGGCCCGGTGCCCGAACACTCCTGCGCTCGCAGAGCGGCGAGCGGCCCAAGGGGGTGCGGCGCTCCCCCGGAAGAGCGCCGCACCCCTAGGCGGAGGTCAGCCGGCCTGGCAGGAGACGGACGGCCAGGTCCAGTTGCCGTTGTGCTGGATGGTCACGCCCCAGTTGTTGCCGCTGCCGTTAGGCTTCGCGGTCAGCACTTGGGCGCTGGGATAGCTGGCGCTGATGTTCCAGGTTGCGATGATCTTGGCCGGAGAAGGGACGGTCATCGTCACGGTCCAGTTGCTGGAGCCGCTGACCGAGACGTTGAGGTTGTACCGGTCGCTCCACTGCTGACCCGCGGACAGCGTCGCGGTGCAGCTGCCGCCGCCGGGGTTCGTGGGCGTGACGGTCGGCTGGCTGGTCGGGCCGCCGCTGCCGCCGTCGGGGGCCACGGCCCGGCCGGTGGACGGTGAGATCATGCCGGCGCACAGGTTGCGGCTGCGGAGGTTCGCCGCGATCTGCGAAATGGCCTGGACCGTCGTCGAGTACTGGTCGTGCATGAGGATGATCTGGCCGTTCTGGAGCCGGCTCGCGGCCTGCACGATCTGGGCGGTGCTGGCGCCGTTCCAGTCCTGGGAGTCGACGTCCCAGATGATCTCTCTGAGGCCGAGTTGCTGCTCGACCGACTTGAGGGTCGAGTTGGTCTCGCCGTACGGCGGGCGGAAGAGTTTCGGTGCGGAGCCGGTGGCCTGCTGGATGGCCTGCTGGGTCCGCTGGAGTTCGGACTGGATCTGTGAGCTGCTCATCTGGGTGAGGTGGGGGTGGGTGTAGCTGTGGTTGCCGACCCACATGCCCGCGTCGATCTGGGCTCTGACCAGGGAGGGGTTGTTCTGGGCGTTCTGTCCGATGTTGAACATGGTGGCGCGCAGGCCGTTGGCCTTCAACGTGTTCAGCAGCGTGGTGGTGTTGCTGGGGTTGGGGCCGTCGTCGTAGGTCAGGCCGACGTATCCGGCACTGCAGTCCGCCGCCTGCGCGGGCGCGGCCGACAGGGCCACGGCCGCGAGCGCCGCGGTGACGACGCTCGCGATCGCGGCGGCGAGGGTCTTGCGTAAGCGGGGACGTCGTCCGAGGGGCACGGCGCTGTCGGCCATCTCTCGCTCCTTCGATCGGGGGGGAGGGCCGGACGGCGCCGTTCACCGGTAGGTGAGCGCCGCCCGGCCCAGGGGTTCGCCGGGCATCATTCTGAGGAACGACGCTGAAACATGTCAAAGAATCGCAGAAATGTTTCAGAGATTGATCCGCCGATGTGCTCGTTGAACTGCCGAAATATCGGATGAAGATTTCATGGCGGGAGTGTTCGGTAGGGGCGATCCGCATGCTTCCGGGCAGGGCCGCACCTCGAGACGCGACGGTCGTACAGCGGTGACGCGAGCTCTCCCCGCCGTACGACCGGGGTGTCGGGCGGTTGCCGCCGCGGTTGTGCGTGTCAGGACGCGCTGCAGGTCAATGTCGGCGTGGCGGCGGTGCCGTTGGCGACGAAGCCGAAGGTGGTGGAGGCGCTCGCGCCCAGGCTGCCGTTCCACGATTCGTTGCGCACGCTCACGGAGGAGCCGGAACCGGACTGCAGGCCTCCCCACAGCTGGCTGATGGACTGGGAGCCGGGCCAGCTCCAGGTGACCGTCCAGCCGCTGATCGCCGAACTGCCCGCGCGTACCGTCACATTGGACTGGAATCCGCCGCCCCAGGAGTTGACGGTTTGCATGGTCGCCGTGCATGCGCCGGTTCCCGCCGTGGGAGTGACCGTGGGAGTGGGGCTGGGACTGGGGGACTGCGGGCTCGACGGGGACGGGGACGGGGACGGGGAGACCGGGCCGCCGCCGTCGGGGGCGACCGCGCGGCCGGTGCTCGGGGAGATCATGCCGGCGCACATGTTGCGGCTGCGGAGGTTGGCCGCGATCTGCGGGATGGCCTGGACCGTCGTCGAGTACTGGTCGTGCATGAGGATGATCTGGCCGTTCTGCAGCCGGCCGGCGGCTTGGACGATCTGGGCGGTGCTGGCGCCGTTCCAGTCCTGGGAGTCGACGTCCCAGATGATCTCCCTGAGGCCGAGCTGCTGCTCGACCGACTTGAGGGTCGAGTTGGTCTCGCCGTACGGCGGGCGGAAGAGTTTCGGTGCGGAGCCGGTGGCCTGCTGGATGGCCTGCTGGGTCCGCTGGAGTTCGGACTGGATCTGCGAGCTGCTCATCTGGGTCAGGTGTGGATGGGTGTAGCTGTGGTTGCCGACCCACATGCCCGCGTCCACCTGGGCCCGGACCAGGGAGGGGTTGTTCTGGGCGTTCTGTCCGATGTTGAACATGGTGGCGCGCAGGCCGTTGGCCTTCAACGTGTTCAGCAGCGTGGTGGTGTTGCTGGGGTTGGGGCCGTCGTCGTAGGTCAGGCCGACGTAGCCGCCGCTGCAGTCGGCCGCCCGCGCGACCGTGGCGGACAGGGCCACGGTCGCGAGCGCCGCGGTGACGACGCCCGCGAGCGCCGTGGCGACCGCCTTGCGTAAGCCTGTACGTCTTCCGATGGGCACGGCGTTGTCGGCCATGTCTGTTCCTCCTGTCAGGGACTCTGATCGGACACCGGGAACAGGCCTGGTGGCACATCATGGCGCCGCCCGGCCCGGAGGTTCGCCGGGGGGATCATTCTGGGAAGCGCCGTTGAAACATGTCAAAGATCTGTAAGAAATATTTCAGCGAGGATCGGCCAAGCGTGGGTCGCGCTGCCGGAACGCCGATGAACCTTTCACGCCGTCGCAGACTCCGGCGGGCGGAGAGCGAGCGCGTGCTCGTCGGTCCTGGCGTCGTACCGCCGGAATTTGGGCAACACGGCGGCCATCAGTCCGACCGCGGCCAGGCAGAGCAGTCCGCCCGCCCCCAGGGAGAATCGGGTGCCGCCCAACTGGGCCATGAACCCGGCCCGCGCGTCGCCCAGCATCGGCCCGGTCGAGTAGGACAGCAGCTCGATCCCCGCCAGCCGTCCGCGATAGGAGTCCGGAATCGTCTGGTTCCAGATGGTGCCGCGGAACAGGCCGCTCACCATGTCGGCGCCGCCGGCGACGGCGAGGAACAGGAAGACCAGCCAGATGTCCGGCATCAGGGCCGCCAGCGCCACCGCGACGCCCCACAGGGTGGCCGAGACGATGACGGCGAGCCCGTGCCGATGGACGTGGGCCGTCCAGCCCGAGGTGAGTGAGGCGATCACCGCGCCCACGCCGCCCGCCGCGTACAGCACTCCGACGGCCTTGGACGCGCCGAGGTCCTCGGCCAGGAAGGGGAACAGCGCCGTGGAGCTGGCGAAGGCCATCGCGGCGATGTCCACGAGATAGGTGCCCATCAGGTCCGGCCGTCGCAGCGCGTACCGTACGCCTTCCAGCAAGGAACGCAGTGACGCGGGGGTGGGCTCGTCGGCGCGGGGGACCGTGCCGAGCCTGATCAGCAGCGCGAGGGACAGCAGGAACGTGGCGACGTCGACGCCGTAGGAGGCGGCCGGACCGAGCGTGGCCACGATGAGACCGCCCGCGGCCGGCCCCGCGATCATGGCGGCGTTGCGGACCAGGCCCTGCACGGCGAACGCCGCAGGCATCCGGTCCAGCGGCAGCACCCGGTTGATCAGGGCCTGCTCGCTTGGCCCGCGTATGCTGCCGAGCCCGGCGGCCAGCGCCCCTGCGGCGTACAGCACCCACACCTGCGGCCGGGGCAGCAGCGCGTTGACGAGCAGGAGCACTGAGGAGAGGCACAACCCCAGCTCGCTGAGTATCACGATCATGCGCCGGTCGTGCGCGTCGGCGATCGCGCCGCCCCACAGGCCGCACGCCACCATCGGTACGAACTCGGCCATGCCCACCAGGCCCACCGCGACGTAGGACTCGGTGAGCTGCTTCATCTGGTAGGGCACGGCCACGGTCGTGACGACCGTGCCGAGCATCGTGATCAGCCCGGAACCGAGCAGGAGGCGGAAGTCGCGGAACTCGCGCAGCGGGCTGAGATCCAGCCTCAGCCGGCGGGCGAGGGACACGAGGGAACGGGCAGGAGCGTCCGGCACGACGAGCCATCTCATCCGGTCGGTCCCGGAAGAGGCAACCCGTTTTCCGGGCCGTTCCGCCCTCCACGCCGCGTGACGGTGCGGGCGTGGAGGGAATGCTGGACCTGCGGCTCGGCCGGCGCGCCCGAAGGGACGCCCGGCCCCGGCGGAGGGAGTCGGCATGGGCGTCATCCGGTGCCGGACGATCACACTTCGCCTCCTGACCGTGTCGGCTCTCCTCCTGGGCGCGGCTCCCGTCGCTTCCGCGCCGGGAGTGGCCGACCCCGGGCGGCGACCGCGTGACGCGGAGGCGGCGCTGGGCGCCGTGCTCGACCGGGCGGTGAGCGAGGGGTCTCCGGGCGCGCTGGCCCAGGTGTCCCGGGCGGGCCGTACGACGACGGTCACGCGCGGATTCGCGGACACCGGAACCCGGCGCAGGCCCCGGGCGGACATGCGGTTCAGGATCGGCAGCACGACCAAGACGTTCGTCGCCACCGTCGTCCTGCAACTGGTCGCCGAGGGCCGCCTCCGCCTGGACGACACGGTCGAACGGTGGCTGCCGGGGCTGGTCACCGGCAACGGCAACGACGGACGGGCCATCACCGTCCGAATGCTGCTCAACCACACCAGCGGGCTGTTCAACTACACGAAGGACGACCGCGTGCCGGAGGGGCTCGAACGCGATCCGCTCACGACCTTCACGCCGCGCCGGCTGGTGGGGTACGCGCTCAGCCACCCTCCGGTGTTCCGGCCCGGGACGTCCTGGGAGTACTCGAACACCAACTACGTCCTGCTCGCGATGATCATCAAGCGGGTGACCGGGCGCGCGTACTCCACCGAGATCACCACACGCGTCCTGCGCCCGCTGGGCCTGCGCGCCACCTACTTCCCCGGCACCTCGCCGGACGTCCGCGTCCCCTTCATCCACGCGTACAGCAAGGACGGGCTCTCGCGTTTCAACCCGTCCTGGGCCTGGGCCGCAGGTGAGATGGTCTCCACGGTCGGCGACCTGAACCGCTTCGACTCGGCGTTGCTGTCCGGGCGCCTGCTGCCCGCGCCCCTGATGCGGGAGATGCTCACCCCGGTGCCGAAGTCCGACGTCTTCCATGGGCCCGGCCCCTACCGCTACGGGCTCGGCGTCATGATGGTCACGTTGCCCTGCGGCGTCACCGTGTACGGGCACGGCGGCACGATCTTCGGCTCGCTCACCTGGATGGCCGGCACCCGTGACGGCCGCCACACGCTGTCCTTCGACCTGAACGGCGACAAGGTGAACCAGGGGGAGCTCACCACGGCGGCGAACATCGCGGAGTTCTGCCCGGCGACCCCGGTCCCCTCGCAGCCGTCGGCTCCGAGGGGCACCGGGCTCCCGCAAGTACCGGGCTCCGAGGGGCACCGCGCTCCGGGGTGACCGATCAGGCGGGGACCTTGTCGAGGAAGCCGTACACGTTACGGATCCGGCCGTCCTCGGCGAGCGCCATGACGTCGAAGCCGATCACTACGGGCTCGGCGGCGCCTTCCGGGCCGAGGTGCCAGGTGAAGCGCGCGATGTCGCGGTGGCCGTCCACGGGCCCGCCCAAGGCGAACACGAACCCGGGGAACATCTCCTGCGCTCCGGCGATCACCGCGGCGATCCCCTCGTGCCCGGTGACGGCGGCCAGCGGGTCGGTGTAGCCGCCGTCCTCGGTCCACAGCTCCGCCACCGCCTTCGCCCTGGCGTCGGCGTCGCGCTCGTTCCAGGCGGCGATGTAACGCTCGGCCAGGGCGGTGTAGTCGGTCATTGTCCACTCCTTCGGGGATGTCTTCCGTGTGACAGGTGAACGGTGTCACGGAGCCCCGAGGAGAGGCGATTACGCGGGAGGTAACCCGTGCCCCTCCCGCGATCTTTCAGAGGCCCAGCGTCTCCTTGCGCAGGTGGGTCTTGAGCACCTTGCCGCCGGGGTTGCGCGGCAGTTCTGCCTCCCTGAACCAGAACCGCACCGGCACCTTGAACGCCGCGATGCGGCCGCGCAGGAACTCCTGGAGCTCCTCGCCGGTGGCGCCGGCGCCCTGCTGGAGCCGTACGACCGCGCCGACCTGCTCGCCCAGCTCGTCGTCCGGGATGCCGATCACGGCCGCGTCGTCCACCGCGGGGTGCTCGAACAGGGCGGCCTCGACTTCGGCGCAGTAGACGTTCTCGCCGCCCCTGATGACCATGTCCTTGGCGCGGTCGACGATGTAGACGTAGCCGTCCTCGTCGATGCGGGCCAGGTCGCCCGTGTGCAGCCAGCCGTCCACGAACGTCTCCGCCGTGGCCTGCGGGCGGTTCCAGTAGCCCATGATCACAATGGGCCCGCGCATGCACAGCTCACCGACCTCGCCGGGCGGCAGCTCGGCGCCGAGCGGGTCGCAGACCTTGACGTCCACGACGGCGAGCGGCAGCCCGATGCTGTCGGGCTTGGCCAGGTAGTCCCCGCCGCTGTTGTAGATCGCGAGCGCCGTCGTCTCGGTCATGCCGTAGCCGTTGGCGGGCGTGCGGTTGGGGAGCGACTCGGTGATCCGCTCCAGCAGCTTCGGCGGGGCCGGGGCGCCGCCGTACGAGACGGAGCCGAGCGAGGAGATGTCGTGCTTGTCCAGGTCCGGGTGCGACAGCAGCTGCCAAGCGTTGGTCGGCACACCGCTCATCACGGTGACCTTCTCGCGCTCGATGAGCTCCAGGGCCCGCTTGGGGTCCCACTTGTACATCAGCACGAGCCCGCCGCCGCTGAACATCGTGGTCATCAGTACGGCGAAGCACCCGGTGACGTGGAAGAGGGGCACGGTCAGCAGGGTGATCCTGCGCTTTTCCGCCGCCGCGGCCACGTCCCTGCCGGCCATCGCCACCGTGCGCATCATCGCGTACGCGACGGTCATCGGCGCCTGGCCGAGGTTGCGGTGGCTGCCGAGGGCGCCCTTGGACCTGCCCGTGGTGCCGGAGGTGTAGAAGATCGTGGCAGGGTCGTCGGGGCCGACCTCGACCTGCGGCAGCGTCACGTCGGCGCGGACCTCGCCGAGGACCTCGGCCCAGTTGGCCCCCTCGCCGCGGGTGACGATCATGGGCAGGCCGCTGCCGGCCATCCGGGCGGCGCGCTCGCCGTCGGCGATCACGACCTTGGCGCCGGAGTCGCTCAGGCCGTAGTCCAGCTCCTGCTCGGTCCACCAGGCGTTGAGCGGCACGGCCACCGCCCCGGCGGCGAGCACGGCGGAGAAGGAGACGATCCACTCGGGGTAGTTGCGCATGGCCACGGCGACGCGGTCGCCCTTGCGCACGCCGTAGTCGTCCACCAGGCGGTTGGCGAGCGTCGCGGCCAGCCGGAAGTGCTCCTCGTATGTGATGCGCTCGTCCTCGTAGACGACGAACACCTTGTCCCCGTGAAACCGGGTGATCTCCAGGAGGGCCCGGAAGGACGCCGGAGCGTGCTTCCACGCCCGGATCTTGTGACCGCCGACCTCGACCTCTTCCATCTCGAAGAGCTGCCCGGGCGCCGTGAGCTGGGCCTGGACCTGTTCGTTCGTGATCGTCATGCTGGCGCACTCCCGGATTCGTTCGTTAACCGGAGGTTTCACGATACCGACCGGTAGGTACGTCGGCTAGATGTCCATCCTTCGGAACGCTGCTTGCATGCTCATGCTTTGCGATGCATACTCTCTACACCAGCAAGAACATGAGGTCCGATGCATGATCATGCAGGGATCGCGAAGAATCGGGGGACGCGGATGAGGGCGGCGATCGCCGGAGCCAGCGGCTACGCGGGAGGAGAGCTGCTCCGTCTGCTGCTCGGACACCCCGCCGTCGAGATCGGCGCGCTGACCGCCGCGTCCAGCGCGGGCACCAGGCTCGGCGCCCACCAGCCCCACCTGCCGTCACTGGCCGACCGGGTGATCGAGCAGACCACCCCCGACGTGCTGGCCGGTCACGACGTCGTCTTCCTCGCCCTCCCGCACGGTCAGTCGGCCGCGGTCGCCGCCGAGCTCGGCGACGGCACGCTCCTCGTCGACTGCGGCGCCGACTTCCGGCTGACCAGCGCGCAGGAGTGGACAGCATTCTACGGCGGCGTCCACGCCGGCACGTGGCCCTACGGCCTGCCCGAGCTGCCCGGTCAGCGCGAGGTCCTGCGCGGCGCCCGGCGCATCGCCGTCCCGGGCTGCTACCCGACCGCCGCGACGCTGGCGTTGTTCCCCGCCTTCGCGGCCGGGCTGGCCGAGCCCGACGTCGTGGTCGTCGCCGCGAGCGGCACCTCCGGAGCCGGCCGGGCGCCCAAGACCCACCTGCTCGGCAGCGAGGTCATGGGCTCGGTCAGCGCGTACGGCGTGGGCGGGGTGCACCGGCACACTCCGGAGATGGAGCAGAACCTGTCGGCGGTCGCAGGACGGCCGGTCCGGGTGTCGTTCACGCCGACCCTCGCGCCGATGAGCCGCGGCATCCTCGCCACCTGCACGGCTCCCGCCGCCTCAGGTGTCACCCCCGCCGCGGTCCGGGAGGCGTACGAGACGGCGGTGAAGGACGAGCCGTTCCTCCACCTGCTGCCCGAGGGGGTCTGGCCGGCGACCGCGATGACGGTCGGGGCCAACACCGCGGTCCTGCAGGTCACCCTCGATGAGCGGGCCGGGCGGATCGTCGCCGTCGTCGCCATCGACAACCTCACCAAGGGGACCGCGGGCGGCGCGATCCAGAGTGCCAACCTCGCTCTCGGCCTTCCGGAAGAAGTCGGTCTTCCCACCAATGGAGTCGCCCCGTGATCAAGATCGTCCCCTGTGAGGAGCGCGCATGAGCGTGACCGCACCGCTGGGCTTCCGCGCCGCAGGAGTCGCCGCCGGAATCAAGAGCGGCGGCGCCCGCGACCTGGCCCTGGTCGTCAACGACGGCCCCTCACGTGCCGCGGCCGGCGTCTTCACCCGCAACCGCTTCAAGGCCGCGCCCGTCCTGTGGTCGGCTCAGGTCCTCGGCGGCGGCCGGGTGAGGGCCGTCGTCCTCAACTCCGGCGGCGCCAACGCCTGCACCGGCCCGCTGGGCTTCCAGGACACCCACGCCACCGCCGAGAAGGTGGCGGAGGTCCTGGACGACTCCGCGGCGGAGATCGCGGTCTGCTCCACCGGACTGATCGGCGAGCGGCTGCCGATGGACGCGCTGCTCGGCGGCGTGGGGACCGCGGCCGCCCAGCTCAGCCGTGACGGCGGCCTGGCGGCGGCCGACGCGATCCGGACCACCGACACCGTCAGCAAGATCTCCTTCCGCCGCGGCGAGAACGGCTACATGGTGGGCGGCATGGCCAAGGGCGCGGGGATGCTCGCGCCCGCGCTCGCCACGATGTTGTGCGTGCTGACCACCGACGCCGACCTCACGTCCGAGGAACTCGACACGGTGCTGCGCAGGGCGACCTCCGTGACGTTCGACCGGCTCGACACCGACGGCTGCATGTCGACCAACGACACCGTGCTGCTGCTCGCGAGCGGAGCGTCGGGCGTGCGCCCCGACCTCGCCGAGTTCGAGAAGGTCGTCACCGCCGTCTGCGCGGACCTTGCCCGGCAGCTTCTGGTCGACGCCGAGGGCGCCTCGAAGGCGATCTCCATCGAGGTCGTCGGCGCGGCGTCGGAGGAGGACGCGGTGGCGGTGGGCCGTTCGGTCGCCCGCTCGAACCTGCTCAAGTGCGCGATCCACGGCGAGGACCCCAACTGGGGCCGGGTGGTCAGCGCGGTCGGCACCACCGACGCCGTGTTCGACGCCGAGCGTGTCAACGTGGCGGTCAACGGCATCTGGATCTGCCGCGGCGGCGCGGCGGGAGACGACCGCGCCAAGGTCGACCTGCGGCCCCGCGACGTGACCATCACCATCGACCTGTCCGCCGGCCCGCACACCGCGACCGTGCACACCACGGACCTCACGGCGGCCTACGTGCACGAGAACTCGGCGTACTCGTCATGAACGTCAGGCGGAACGGCGCCCTGGACAAGGCGCACACCCTGATCGAGGCGCTGCCCTGGCTCGCGCGCTTCCACGGCGCGACCGTCGTCATCAAGTACGGCGGCAACGCGATGACGGAGGAGCACCTGCGGGCCAAGTTCGCGGCCGACGTGGTGTTCCTGCGCTACGCCGGCCTGCGGCCGGTGATCGTGCACGGCGGCGGCCCGCAGATCCAGTCGCATCTCGATCTGCTCGGGATCGACAGCCACTTCGTGTCCGGGCTGCGGGTGACCACACCCGAGGCGATGCAGGTCGTCCGGATGGTCCTGGTCGGCCAGGTCAACCGCGACGTGGTCGGACTGATCAACGGGCACGGGCCGTTCGCTGTCGGCATGTCCGGCGAGGACGCCCACCTGTTCACCGCCGAGCGCAAGCACGTCGTCGTGGACGGCGTCAAGGTCGACATCGGCCAGGTTGGAGAGATCGTCCGGGTCGAGGCCGGCGCCGTGCGGGCCCTGCTGGACGACGGCCGCATCCCGGTGGTGTCGTCCGTGGCCCGTGGGGAGGACGGCGGGATCTACAACGTCAACGCCGACACCGCCGCAGCCGCTCTCGCCGTGGCGCTCCAGGCGTCGAAGCTCATCGTCCTCACCGACGTCGAGGGGCTGTACGCCGACTGGCCCAACAGTGAGGAGGTCGTCAGCCGTATCGGCGCGTCCGAGCTCGCCGCGTTGCTGCCTTCGCTGTCCAGTGGCATGGTGCCGAAGATGGAGGCATGTCTGGCAGCCGTGCGCGGAGGCGTCCCACAGGCCCACGTACTCGACGGGCGGGTGCCGCACGCGCTGCTGCTGGAGGTCTTCACCGACGAGGGCATCGGGACGATGGTCGAGCCCGACGACGCCGTCCCGCCGGTGCGAGGCGGGATCGGAACGACGGCGGACGGCGCCGTGAACGGGGAGGGTGCCAGGTGACCACCAACGACGAACTGCGCGGACGTTTCGAAGCGGCGTTCATGCGCAACTACGGGGTGCCGCCGGTCGCCATCGCCCGCGGCGAGGGCTGCGCCGTCTGGGACGTGGACGGGCGCCGCTACCTCGACCTCATCGGCGGCATCGCGGTGACCTCGCTCGGCCACAACCACCCGGACCTGGTCGAGGCCGTGTCCCGGCAGGTGGCCACTCTCGCGCACACCTCGAACCTGTTCCTGCACGAGCCCGAGGTGCTGCTCGCCGAGAAGCTGCTCGCCCTGCTCGGAGAGCCGGCGCGGGTCTTCCTCTCCAACTCCGGCACCGAGGCCAACGAGGCGGCAGTCAAGATCGCCATCAAATACGGCAAGACGCACGGCCGCGGCTACATGGTGGCGACGGAGAACGGCTTCCACGGCCGCACGCTCGGCGCCCTGTCACTGACGGGCAAGCCCTCGATCCGCGACCAGTTCGGGCCGTTCCCGCTCGACGTCCGGTTTGTCCCGTACGGGGACGCGGACGCGCTCAAGAACGCGGTGACCGAGGACTGCGCCGCGGTCTTCCTGGAGCCCACGCAGGGTGAGGCGGGTGTCATACCGCCGCCCGACGGCTACTTCCGCACCGCCAGGGAGATCTGCTCCTCTGCGGGGGCACTGCTCGTGGCCGACGAGATCCAGTCCGCCATCGGCCGCGCCGGGCACTGGTTCGCCCACCAGGCGGAGGGGGTCGTCCCCGACGTTCTGACGCTGGCCAAGGGCCTCGGCGGAGGCCTGCCGATCGGAGCCTGCATCGGCTTCGGCGAGGCCGGTGAGGTCTTCGCCAAGGGCGACCACGGCTCGACCTTCGGCGGCAACCCGGTCTCGTGCGCGGCGGCGCTCGCGGTGCTGAACACGATCGAGCGCGACGGACTGCTCGGCAATGCCGTGAATGTGGGGGCGCTGCTGTCCGAGGGCATCGCCGCCGTGCGGCATCCGTTGCTCAAGGGGATCAGGGGACGCGGGCTCTGGCTGGCCGCCGTGCTCACCGCGCCGAAGTCGGCGCAGGTGCAGGCGGCGGCGCAGGAGGCCGGTTTCCTGGTCAACGCCCTTCAGCCCGACGCGGTACGGCTCGCGCCGCCGCTTGTCATCACCGAGTCCGACGTGCAGACCTTCCTCGACGCGCTGCCCGGCATCCTGGAGGCCGCAGATGCCTGAGAACGACCCCGTGAACCCCGTCACCGGCCCGGACCCGGCGCGAGTCAGACAGGGCGCGGACCCGGCGCGAGTCAGGCACTTCCTGCGGGACGACGACCTGTCGCCGGAAGAGCAGGCGCAGGTGCTCGACCTCGCCGAGGCGATGAAGAAGGACCGGTTCGGCTACCGGCCCTTCGAGGGCCCCCGCACGGTCGCCGTGCTGTTTGACAAGCCGTCCACCCGCACCCGGGTCTCCTTCACGGTCGGCGTCGCCGAGCTGGGCGGCCAGCCTCTGGTCATGGACCTCGGCACGTCGCAGATGGGACGCGGAGAGCCGATCGAGGACACCGCGCGGGTGCTGTCCCGGCAGGTCGCGGCGATCGTGTGGCGGACGGCCGGCCAGGAGCGCATCGAGGCGATGGCGGCCCACTCCTCGGTGCCGGTGGTGAACGCGCTGACCGATGAGTTCCACCCCTGCCAGATCCTCGCCGACCTGCAGACGATCAGGGAGCACAAGGGCTCGCCGCGGGGCCTCACGCTCGCCTACCTCGGCGACGGCGCCAACAACATGGCCCACTCCTACCTGCTGGGCGGGGCCACGGCCGGCATGCACGTCCGGATCGGGGCGCCGGTGGGCTACCTGCCCGACGCCCTGGTCATGGAGCGGGCTGCCGAGATCGCGGCGGCCACGGGCGGATCCGTCACGGCGGTGAGCGATCCGGAGGCCGCGGTGGCCGGAGCGCATGCCGTCGCGACCGACACCTGGGTGTCCATGGGCCAGGACGGCAAGGACGAGCGGGTCGCGGCCTTCGCCTCCTACCAGGTGTCCACGGCCCTGCTCGACCTGGCGGACCCGGACGCGATCGTGCTTCACTGCCTCCCGGCGTACCGGGGGTTGGAGATCGCCGCGGACGTCATCGACGGGCCGCAGAGCGTGGTGTGGGACCAGGCGGAGAACCGGCTGCACGCCCAGAAGGCGCTGCTGCACTGGCTGGCGACGCGGGGTGCGGAGGGGTCGTGACCATCCCGCTGACCAAGGCGGCCCGGCACGCGCGCATCGTGGAGCTGCTGACCAGGCACAAGGTCCGCTCACAGCCCGAGCTGGCCAAGCTCCTGGCGGAGCAGGGAGTGGAGGTCACCCAGGCCACACTCTCCCGCGATCTCGACGAGCTGGGCGCGCTGAAGCTGCGGGCCGACGACGGCACGCTGGTCTACGCGCTGCCCGGCGAGGGCGGGGGACGGATACCGCTCTACCGGACCGGTGCCGCCAACGGCTTGCCGGAGAACCCCGACGCGCGGCTGCGGAGAATCGCGGAGGAGCTCCTGGTGTCGGCCGAGGCGTCGGCCAACCTCGTGATCCTGCGCACGCCGCCGGGAGCGGCACAGTTCCTCGCCTCGGCCATCGACCACGCGGGCTGGGAGTCGATCCTCGGCACGGTGGCCGGCGACGACACGATCCTCGTCATCAGCCGTGACCCGACCGGGGGGCAGGCGCTGGCGGAGACCCTGCTCAACCTGGCAACCCGCCGCCCGCCCGACGTGAGCAGGCACAAGCTCGCCGCGGAGGTCCGCGACCACGGCAGTGAGAAGCAGGAACCATGACGTGCCGGGCCCACTCGCGGGCGGACTCGGCACGTCGGTGGCCATCTCCTGCCTCATCGGGAGGGCCGGCGCGCAGGCCGTCGGAGAAGGCCCTGCCGATCGACGTCAGCAGGAGATCGCCGTACTCGATGGACCACAAGGAAATCGCGGCCGCGCGGGACGCCCGCCAGGCCTGATCCACCCGGCATACGCCCCGGTTCCGGTGCAGGGACCGGGGCGTCCGTCGGCTAAGGTCGCGGATTAGTCCCGCAGAAGGATCCGCGTGAAGGATTCGCGCCGAAGGTTCATCCGAGAAAACCGGAGAAGGCGCAAGGATCTCCATATGACGGCCCCGGGCGGGAACGGCGCACGGTCATCTTTTCTGCAGGGACTTGAATATCGGAGGGAGAAGACGGTGGCGGACAACAAGCCGATGCGGCTCTGGGGTGGCAGGTTCGAGGGGGGACCCGCGGACGCCCTCACGCGCCTGTCGGTGAGCGTGCAGTTCGACTGGCGGCTCGCGCCGTACGATCTGCTGGCCTCGCGCGCGCACGCGCGCGTGCTGCACCGCGCCGGGCTGCTGACGCAGGAGGAGCTCGACCGCATGCTGGGCGCGCTCGACGACCTCGACCAGGCGTGCCGCAAGGGGGAGTTCCGCCCCACCGTGGCCGACGAGGACGTGCACACGGCGCTGGAGCGCGGCCTGCTCGAACGGCTCGGCTCGCTGGGCGGCAAACTCCGCGCCGGCCGCAGCCGCAACGACCAGATCGCCACCGACCTGCGCCTCTACCTGCGTGACCACGTCCGCATGATCGTCTCCCGGCTTGTCGAGCTGGAGACGGCGCTGATCAGCCAGGCCGAGGAGAACGCCGACGTCGCCGCCCCTGGCATGACGCACCTGCAGCACGCCCAGCCCGTGTCGTTCGGCCACCAGCTTCTGGCCCACGTCCACGCGCTCACCAGGGACGTGGACCGCCTCCGGGACTGGGACAGGCGCGCGGCGGTCTCGCCGCTCGGCTCGGGCGCGCTGGCCGGGTCCTCCCTGCCGCTCGATCCCGCCGCCGTCGCCGCCGAACTCGGGTTCGACGCTCCCGCGCCGAACTCGATGGACGCGGTCGCCGACCGCGATTTCGCGGCCGAGTTCCTGTTCTGCGCGGCGCTGATCGGTGTGCACATCTCGCGGCTCGGCGAGGAGATCGTGCTGTGGGCTTCGCAGGAGTTCCGGTGGATCGAGGTGGACGACGCCTATTCCACCGGTTCGTCGATCATGCCGCAGAAGAAGAACCCTGACGTGGCCGAGCTGGCCAGGGGCAAGAGCGGCCGGCTGATCGGTTCGCTGATGTCGCTTCTGACGACCCTCAAGGGCCTGCCGCTCACCTACAACCGCGACCTGCAGGAGGACAAGGAGCCGGTGTTCGACGCGGTCGACACCCTGCTCCTGGTGCTTCCCGCCGTGTCGGGCATGGTCTCCACGATGCGTGTGAACAAGGCCAAGTTGGAGGCGAGCGCGCCCGACGGCTTCGCCCTGGCCACCGACCTCGCCGAACTGCTGGTCCGCCGCGGGGTGCCGTTCCGCGAGGCGCACGAGGCCGTCGGCCACCTGGTGGTGTGGTGCCAGGTGAACGACAAGGACCTCGGTGAACTCACCGACGACGAGCTGGCCAAGGTCTCGCCGCACTTCGCCGTCGACGCGACCGGTGCGAGCGTCCGTGACGTGCTGAACGTGCACGGCGCGCTGGCCGCCCGCAGCGCCTTCGGCGGCACCGCGCCCGACCGGGTCCGCGACCAGATCGCGAACCTCCGGGACGTCGTCGACGGTCAGGCGGCATGGGCGAACGAGAGCTGATCGAGGACGTCGCGGGCGCCCCGCTCGGCCGCGACTTCTTCGACCGTCCTTCCGACGTGGTCGCGCCCGACCTGCTCGGGCGCGTGGTCGTGCACGGGTCGGTGGCGGTTCGGCTGAGCGAGGTCGAGGCGTACGGCGGACCGGGGCAGGACCCGGCCTCCCACACCTACCGGGGGCGCACGCCGCGTAACTCGGTCATGTTCGGGCCGCCGGGGCACCTCTACGTCTACTTCACGTACGGCATGCACTTTTGCGCCAATCTTGTGTGCATGCCCGCGGGCACCGGCGCGGCCGTCCTGTTACGCGCCGGGGAAGTGATCGCGGGTGTGCACACGGCGCGCATCCGGCGCCTGCCGCACGCCGACGGGCCGGACCTGGAGGGGTTGGTGCGGCGTGTCCCGGACCGCGACCTCGCGCGTGGACCAGCCCGGCTCACGGTGGCGCTCGGCCTGGTCCGGGAGCACAACGGAACGGACTGCTGCGTGGGCGGGCCGATCCAGGTGCACGAGGGCCGGCCCGTGCCGTCCGGCCAGGTCAGGACAGGTCCTCGCACCGGCGTGTCGGCGGGCGCCGAGACGCCCTGGAGGTTCTGGATCGACGGCGATCCCACTGTCTCGCCATACCGCGCCCACGTTCCCCGGCGCCGAGGCCGTGCCACGAGCTGACGCGCAGGTAAGAAGTGGCGATAAGGTTCCGTGATCAGGCAGGCTTGTACGGAAGCCCGTACATCCACCATCGATAAGCGAAAGCCACGACCGTGACCGCAACTTCAGGCAACCTCGTGCCGACGTCGGAGATGGCTGACATCCTCGACGAGCTCGAGTGGCGCGACGTGATCGCGCAGACGACCGACATCGACGCGCTGCGCAAGGCGCTGGCGGACGGTCCTATCACCGTATATGCGGGCTTCGACCCGACCGCACCCTCGCTGCACGTGGGCAACCTGGCCACGCTGCTGATCTTGACCCGTTTCCAGCGGGCGGGTCACCGGCCCATCGGCCTGGTCGGAGGGGCCACCGGTTTGATCGGCGACCCGAGCGGCCGCAGCACCGAGCGGGCGCTGAACTCCAGCGACATCGTCGCCGAATGGGTTGCACGAATTCGGGTGCAGGTCGAGAAGTTCCTGTCCTTCGAGGAGGGACCGACAGCGGCCACGCTGGTCAGCAACCTCGACTGGACCGCGAACCTTTCGGCGATCGATTTCCTCCGGGACGTCGGTAAGCACTTCCCCGTCAACCGCATGCTGGCAAGGGAGTCGGTCTCCGCCCGGCTCGCCGGCGAGGGGCTCAGCTACACCGAGTTCAGCTACCAGATCCTGCAGGCCAACGACTACCTCGAGCTGCACCGGCGGCACGGATGCACGTTGCAGCTCGGCGGCAGCGACCAGTGGGGCAACATCACCGCGGGCGTCGACCTGATCCGCCGGGTCGAGGGAGCTCATGTCCACGCGCTGACCGGCAAGCTGATCACCAAGGCCGACGGCACGAAATTCGGAAAGACGGCCGGCGGCGCGGTCTGGCTCGATCCCGCGCTGACCTCGCCGTACGCGTTCTACCAGTACTGGCTGAACGCCGACGACCGGGACGTGGTGCGGTTCCTCAAGGTCTTCACCTTCCGGACGCGGGAGGAGATCGACGAGCTGGAGAAGGCCGTGGCCGAGCGGCCGGCGGCTCGCGAGGCGCAGCGCGCCCTGGCCGAGGACCTGACCACTCTGGTCCACGGTTCCGACGAGTTGGCCCGAGTGATCGCCGCTTCGCGCGCCCTGTTCGGGCAGGGTTCGCTGGCCGAACTCGACGCCCGCACGCTGGAGTCCGCGCTCGCCGAGGTGCCCAAGGCGGTCGTGCCCGCCCTGGGGGCGCCGTACGTCGAACTGCTCGCGCAGAGCGGCCTGGTGGAGTCGAAGTCCGCGGCGCGCCGGGCCGTCAAGGAGGGCGGCGCGTACCTGAACAACACGAAGATCACCGACGAGGAGTACGTGCCCTCGACGGACGACCTGCTGCACGGCCGATTCCTCGTGCTACGCAGGGGCAAGAAGACGGTCGGCGGCGTCGAGGTCGCCTGACCTGCCACGTTGGCTTCGGCGCTGTCTGACCATGGCACTGGGCAGCCGCCTCGGTCCCGGACCGGGGCGGCTGTTTTATGGCCAAGAGTTGTTGTGACGTAGGTAACAATCACATGGCGTGGAGGGTGGCCGACGCCGGAAGTGCCCGTCTGACCTAGGGTTTCGGCCATCTCAGCGTGATTTGACGGCCGGGTCGGCGTTGCCTAATGTTTTCTTCGCCCCCGGGGAGCGCGGGACGCCGACAGGCGGCCGGTCCCGACGGGCAAGCCACTCTGACAACCATCCAGACGAGGCGTCCGCGTCGAGTCCGGGTCGTTCGTGGCGCGGCCAGACCGAAAGGTTTGACGCGAAGCGGCCGAGGGTTTAGTATGGAGTGGTTGCCCCGAGAGGGGTGGTCACTCTAACAAGAGCATCGGCCGAGATCGTATGGCCATCCAGGTCTGCGGTGCGGCGATCGTCGTAGAGTCGGCCGAACGGAAGTCATCGCTCTGGATCTCGGGACTCCTCGCGGGGTTTCGGGTGATGGTGGTCGCGTCCGTTTCTTGAGAACTCAACAGTGTGCTAAAAGCCAGTGCATGAATCATGCATGACCCCGTCATAGCGGCACTCTTGTGGTGTCGGTGACGGATTCCTTTGA
>NZ_VDMA02000006.1 GCF_006334915.2 Microbispora catharanthi | reverse complement strand
GTGCTACAACGACTACAACACCGACAACTGGACCTGGGCCAAGACGCAGGGCGTCTACAACATGGTCAAGGACTTCAAGTCCCGCGGCGTGCCGATCGACTGCGTCGGCTTCCAGTCCCACTTCAACGGCCAGAGCCCCTACCCCGGCAACTACCGCCAGACCCTGCAGAACTTCGCCGCCCTCGGCGTGGACGTGGCCATCACCGAGCTGGACATCCAGGGCGGCTCGGCCTCGACCTACGCCAGCGTGACCAACGACTGCCTGGCCGTGCCGCGCTGCGTCGGCATCACCGTGTGGGGCGTGCGCGACAGCGACTCCTGGCTCGGCGCGAACACCAGCCCGCTGCTGTTCGACAGCAACGGCAACAAGAAGGCCGCCTACACCTCGGTCCTGAACGCCCTCAACGCCGCCACGCCGAGCACCTCCCCCAGCCCCGGCACCTCCCCCAGCCCCGGCACCTCGCCCAGCCCTGGCACCTCGCCCAGCCCCGGTGGCGGGAACGGTAGCGGGCCGATCAGGAGTGTCGGCTCCGGCCGCTGCCTCGACGTGCCCAACGCCAGCACCAACGACGGCACCCAGCTGCAGATCTGGGACTGCAACGGCCAGACCAACCAGACCTGGACCTCCACCTCCGCCGGTGAGCTCCGGGTGTACGGCAACAAGTGCCTGGACGCCGCCGGCACCGGCAACGGCGCCAAGGTGCAGATCTACTCCTGCTGGGGCGGCGACAACCAGAAGTGGCGCCTCAACTCCGACGGCTCCATCGTCGGTGTTCAGTCCGGGCTGTGCCTGGACGCCGTCGGACAGGGCACCGGCAACGGCACCCAGATCCAGCTGTACTCCTGCTGGGGCGGAAACAACCAGAAGTGGACCTTCGCGCAGTGAGCCCGGCGGGGCCGCTGACCCAGTCCGGCTCCTGACCCTTTCCCTCTAGCCGCAAGCGATGGCCTCCGGTGCGCACGCCGCGCCGGAGGCCATTCGTGGGACCGTACGTCTGCTTCTCGGCCCTCCATCAGGGCTTCGCCGCGAGGGCGCCGTAGGCCCAGGCGTGACCTCCGGGAATTCGCTCCCGGTCTCTGTACTCGTCAGGCCGCCAGCGCACCACCTCGACCACGCCCGGGTCGATCACCTGCCAGCCCTCGAAGAACCGCAGCACCTGGTCGTGGGTGCGGGGCACCATGGGCGCGGTGCTGTTGTCGTAGGGCTTGGTGAAGTCCTCCTGGCTCACCTGGGGGGCGAAGTCGAGCGTGATGTGCGACAGCAGCAGGTGGCTGCCCGAGGGCACGGCGGCCTTGAAGGTCTCGACCAGGCCGTACGGGTCCTCCTCGTCGGTGACGAAGTGCAGGACGCCCGCCATGATGACGGCCACCGGACGGTCGAAGTCGATCACGGCCCGGACCTCCGGGTGGGACAGGATCGCCTCCGGCTTCCGCAGGTCGGCCTCGATCACCGAGGTCATCCCCGCGGCGCTGCCCGTCAGCAGGGCACGGCCGTGCACCAGGACGATGGGGTCGTTGTCCACGTACGCCACCCGGGCCTCGGGGTTGGCCTGCTGAGCGATCTCGTGGGTGTTGCCCTGGGTGGGAATGCCCGTGCCGATGTCGAGGAACTGCGTCATTCCCGCCTCGGTGGCGAGATGCCGCACCGCCCGGCGGAGAAAGGCGCGGTGGGCGCGGACGCCCTCGCGGGTCCCGGGCGAAATCCTGAGGAGGTGTTCGGCCGCCTCCCGGTCGGCCGCGAAGTTGTCCTTGCCGCCCAGCAGGTAGTCGTATATCCGGGCAGGGTGCGGAACCGTGGTGTTGATTCGCGGGACGGGCCTGGCGACCGGCTCGGGGTCCGTCAGCTCCGGCATCAGTGCTCCTTACTGTTGTCTCTCGATCGTTGTCTCTCGATCGACAGGGGGACACAACGGCACCCGATCGCCGCGTCTGACCGCCACAGAAACTTTCGCGGCATTTTAGGTAATTTTCGGGAGACGCTATTCGCCCCACCGGGATCCGGTCAAGTCATGCGGCCAATCACCGGCCGGCTGCGGCCCGACTTGCGGCAGGTCAAGCCCGGCGGACTCGAATTTCGCACCAATTCCCCCATAAAGCCTCAAATTCGGTCTCGAGAGCAGTGATATTGGTACTGATGACCAGGTTTGCTGCCGAATCAACCACGTCGCGCGACAAAGCCCCCGCGTCTCACCGGCGTTGCCGCCGGGGCGCATGACCGCTCCGCGCGTTCGGATCCGCCTTCCGCGGTCGGCTCGGCCCGTTGATCCCTTGCCGGGTCGCGAGGGCGGGCGGGAGGCTGGGCGGATGCTGATCCGACGGGAGAACCCCGGCGACGTCGAGGCCGTCCGCGCGGTCGTCGCCGCCGCCTTCGCCCCCTACGAAGCGGCCCGCAACCCCGACCGGCCGGACGGGCTGCCGGTCGAGGTGACGTTGCTCGACGAGTTGCGCACCGACCCCGGCTGGCTGCCGGAGCTGTCACTCGTCGCACCGGCGCCGGGCGGCGGGATCGCGGGTCACGTCGTCTGCACGAGGGCCCACGTAGGGTCCGTGCCCGTGCTGGGGCTCGGCCCGCTGGCCGTGCACCCCGCTCACCACCGTCAAGGCGTCGGCTCGGCGCTCGTGCACGCCGTGCTCGGGGCCGCCGAGGCGCTCGGCGAGCCGCTGGTCGCGCTGCTCGGCGATCCCGCGTACTACTCCCGCTTCGGCTTCGAGCACTCGGAGACGTACGGCGTGACGGCCCCCGAGCCGAAGTGGGGGACGTATTTCCAGGTCCGGGTGTTCGAGCGACCGGTCCCGCCGCCGCGCGGGCCTTTCGTCTACGCGGAGCCCTTCTCCACGGTTGACGGCGGCTGATCGATATGACATCCAGCCCCTCGTGAAGAAGATTGTGACGTGGCTCGCCCTCGTCGTCATGGCGACCGGCTGCCAGAGCACCGCCGAGTCCGCGGCGCCGCCGCCCGTCCGTCCCCCGGCTTCGGCCGTGGTCGTCTCGCACGAGGCCGTGGACGGGCGGACGGACAAACTCGTGATCGACTCCCCCGCCACGGGCGGGAGGCGATCGGTGTGGGTGGTGAAGCCCGCGGCCTGGAAGCCGGGTTCCACCGGCTGGCGCGCGCTGTACCTGCTGCACGGCTGCTGCGCCGGCGGCGGCTGGGACTGGCTCAGGACGGGCGAGGTGGCTCGGCTGACCGCCCGCCTCGACGCCGTCGTCATCGTCCCCGAGGGCGGTTCGATGGGCTGGTACGCCGACTGGCGTGACGGCCCGGCCTGGGAGACGTTCCACCTGACCGAGGTGCCGCGCCTGGTCGAGCCGCGGTACGGCGTCGGCACGCGCCGCGCGATCGCCGGTTTCTCCATGGGCGGCCACGGCGCGTTCGTCTACGCGGCCCGGCATCCGGGTGTGTTCGAGGCCGCGGCGTCGTTCTCCGGGGTGCTCGACACCCGCGACGACGTCCCGGGATATCGGGCGTTCATGGCGGACAACGGCGTGGACACCGAGGACCTGTGGGGCGACCCGAGCGCCTGGCCGGAGCACAACCCCGCCGACCTGGCCGGGCGACTCAAGGGCGTGCGCCTCTACGCGTCCGCGGGCGACGGCGAGCCCGGCCCGCTGGACCACGGGGACGGACCGGCCGATCGCACCGAGGCCGCGATCATGCGGCAGAACCTGAACTTCGCCAGGGCCGCGGAGAAGGCCGGGGTGAAGGTAACGACGGATTTCTACGGAAACGGCACCCACACCTGGCCATACTGGATCCGTTCGTTCGAACGCGCGCTGCCGCTTCTCCTACCCTGAGACGCATGGGACGGGCCAATGACGAGGCAGCCGCGGCGCTGCAGGAGTACGCCGAGCTTTTCGCGCTGAACGGCGGGGACGCCTTCCGGGTGCGCAGCTACCAGAAGGCGGCCAAATCGATCGCGGGATTCCCCGGGGACCTCGGGGAGACCGATGTGCGGTCGATCCCGGGCGTGGGCGAGGCGATCGCCAAGAAGGTCGAGGAGTTCCTCGAGCGCGGCAGCTTCCGCCAGCTCGACGACCTGCGGGGCAAGGTGCCCGAGGGGGTGCGCAGACTGACCCGGATCCCCTCGCTCGGCCCGAAGAAGGCGCTGTTCCTGTTCCAGGAGCTCGGCATCGACTCCCCCGCCGCGCTGGCCGACGCGATCCGGGACGGTCGTCTGAAGGGCCTGCGCGGCTTCGGCGCCAAGACCGAGGAGAACCTGCTCAAGGGCATCGAGCACATGGAGCGGTCGGGCGACCGGGTCCACCTCGGCATCGCGACGGATCTCGCCGAGCGGGTCATCGCGTCGCTGCCCGCCGACCGGATCGCCTTGGCCGGATCGCTGCGCCGGATGAGCGAGACGATCGGCGACATCGACATCCTCGCCGTCGGCGACCCCGGCCTGATGGAGCTGTTCGCGCGGCAGCCGTACGTCACCGAGATCATCGCGAAGGGCGAGCGGAAGACCTCGGTCAGGACCGACCGCGGCCTGCAGGTCGACCTGCGGCTCATTCCCGCCGAGTCGTGGGGCGCGGCCATGGTCTACTTCACCGGCAGCAAGGAGCACAACGTCCACATCCGGGAGATGGCGGTCAAGAAGGGCTGGAAGCTGTCGGAGTACGGACTGTTCGACGGCGACCGCCTCATCGCGTCGGAGACCGAGGAGGAGATCTACCAGGCGCTCGGCATGGCCTGGGTGCACCCGGCACTACGCGAGGACGGCGGCGAGGTGGAGGCCGCGCTGCGGGGCGAGCTGCCACGCCTGGTCGAGCTGCACGACCTGCGGGGCGACCTGCACACCCACACCGACCTCACCGACGGCATCGCCTCACTGGAGGACATGGTGGCCGCCGCCGCGATGCGCGGCTACTCCTACTACGCGGTGACCGACCACGCGCCCGACCTGGTCATGCAGCGGATGACCCTCGACAAGGCCCTCGCCCAGCGCGCCCGCATCGCCGAGCTGCAGGCGAAATATCCGGACATGCGGCTGCTGCACGGCAGCGAGCTGAACATCGCCCCGGACGGGTCGGTGGACTGGCCCGCCGAGGTGCTGGCCGGGTTCGACGTCTGCGTCGCGTCGGTTCACTCGCACTTCACCCAGTCACGGGAGGAGATGACCCGCCGTTTCATCGCCGCATGCGAGAACCCCCATGTCCACGTCATCGGCCACCCCACGACGCGGAAGATCGGCAAGCGGCCGCCGGTGGACGCGGACTGGGACGCGGTGTTCCGCGCCGCCGCCAGGACCGGCACGATCATGGAGATCGACTCCTACCCCGATCGGGCCGACCTGCCCTCCGACCTCGTACGGCTCGCGCGCCACCACGGCGTCACGTTCTCGATCGACAGCGACTCCCATGCCGTCCCGCATCTGGCCCACCAGAGGTTCGGCGTGGGCATCGCGCAGCGGGCCTGGCTCACCCCGGACGACGTGGTGAACACCTGGCCCCTCGACCGCCTGCTGGCCCACCTGGGCAGGGGCTGACCTCCCCGTCTCACAGATCCCGGAGAATCGCGCGCAGCATGGTCACGGTGTCGCGGGCCGACTCGGCCTGCACGCTGAGGTCGTTCATCACGGCGGTGTAGTCGTCCACGTCCTCCTGCTTGTCGAGGTACAACGCGCTGCTGAGCTGTTCGAGATAGACGACGTCGGGCAGGTCGGGCTCGGCGAACCGCAGGATGGTGAAGGGGCCGCCCACCGCGGGGTGACCCCCGGCCCGGAAGGGCAGGACCTGCAGGGTGACGTTCGGGCGCGCGGCGGCCTCGATCAGGTGCTCGATCTGGCGGCGCTGCACGGCCCGGCCGCCCAGGGGGCGGCGCAGCGCCGACTCGTCCACCACCGACCACAGCCGGGGCCCGTCGGCCTGGTCCAGGAGCCGCTGACGCCGCATGCGCAGGCCGACGCGCCGGTCGACGTCGGACCCCGGCGCCCCGCGATGCCGCAGCCGGATCGCCGCGCGTGCGTAGTCCTCGGCCTGCAACAGGCTGTGCACGAACTGGACCTCGTAGGTGCGGATGGTGGCCGCCGCCTCCTCCAGCCCGACGTAGACCTCGAACCAGCCGGGCAGCAGGTCGTTGTACTGGTGCCACCAGCCGGGGGTGCCGGCCTGCTCGGCGAGCGCCAGCATCGTCTCCCGTTCCCCGCTGTCGACGACGCCGTACAGCGTGAGCAGGTCGGCCACGTCGCGCCGTTTGAAGGGGGTGCGGCCCAGCTCCAGCCGGCAGATCTTCGACATGGAGGCGCGGATGGCGTGCCCGGCCTGCTCACGGCTGATGTTCCTGGCCTCGCGGAGCCGGCGCAGCTGGGCGCCGAGCATCATGCGCACCACCGTCGGCCCGCCCCGCGGCTGAACCGGCCGTCCGTCCGGGGAAGTCGCAGCCTCCGGTCGAGCCGAGATCATCCCTGTCCTCCCCGATATGGGTCTCACCGGTACCGGCCGTACGCCGACGCCTCCGGTGACGGGATGGTATCGGGGCGAACGCGGCCGTAATCGCACTTTTCAGCCCGACCCATGTGGTTGCGTGCCGGAGCTTGATCGGAAAGGATGGGCCCGACGCGCGATCCGCCAGCAACGAGCGGAGATCACTGACACGGGTGCGGTCGTCTCTCCGTTCCGACCACTCCGAGGCCCCCATGAGCGACACTCCTCGCGACACTCCTCCCGCCGAGGACCTTGGCGTCCGCAGGATCGACAGCAGCGTGCCGCACTCGGCTCGCGTCTGGAACTACTTCCTGGGGGGCAAGGACCACTACCCGGTCGACAGAGAGGCGGGGGAACGGATCCGCGCCGTCTTCCCCGGGATGGTGGACATCGCCCGCCAGTCCCGGCAGATGCTCGTGCGCACCGTCGGATACCTCGCCCGCGAGGCGGGAATCCGCCAGTTCCTCGACATCGGCACGGGCCTGCCCACCGTCGGCAACACCCATGAGGTCGCCCAGCGGCTGGCCCCGGCGTCCCGGATCGTCTACGTCGACAACGACCCCCTGGTGCTGGTGCACGCCCAGGCGCTGCTGACCAGCACCCCCGAGGGGGCCACCGACTACATCGAGGCCGACGTACGCGACCCCGGCCGCATCCTGCGGGAGGCGGCCGGAACGCTGGACTTCGCGCGACCGACCGCGCTCATGCTGATGGGCATCCTCGGCCTGGTGGCGGACTACGACGAGGCGCGGGAGATCGTGCGCCGGTTGCTGGCGGCCCTGCCCTCCGGCAGCTATCTCGCGCTCTACGACGGCTCCGACACCGATCCGGCGTACGTCAAGGCGCTGGGCGGCTACAACGCGGGCAGCGGCGCCACGCCCTATACGCCGCGGAGCCCCGAGCAGATCGAGGGCTACTTCACCGGCCTCGAGTTGCTCGACCCCGGCATCGTCTCGGTGTCGCGGTGGCGGCCGGAGGAAAACCCGTGGGGCGAGCCCCGCGAGGTGGCCTGCTTCGGCGGCCTCGCGCGCAAGCCCTGACCCGGATTCACGCGTCCCATCTCGCCGGCCACTCCGCACCGCCTTCATCGCGGCGCCCCGGACGAACGCGTCGGTGAACGCTACGAGCGCATGTGTGGCCGGTCGAGCTCGGCCGCGAAGAAAGCCAGGTGCATAAGCCAGGCAATCAGGGAATCCCGATTCTGAGCGCGACCGTGAAGAGGCACCCGAAAGGCATCAGCTGCCGGCAATTCGGCGCCACAGTGCCACATAGCCGCGCAGCATCCACGGGATGAGCAGCCAGAGAGCGATGCCGCCGAGCGCGTGCACGGACCAGGCTCCGGCGAGTGTCGGACCACCCCACGAAGCGCGGTACTCGCCGCTCAGACCGAACAGCGGCCGTGCCGGGTACGCCACATTGAGTATCACGCCGAGCCAGCAGTACCCGACCACCACCAGCGACACCCCGTCCAGCGGCACCGCGGTGAGCCCGCGTATGCGCGAGAACGCGGGTGTGTGCGAGAGCAGGAGGGTCGCCGACCTGCGCTGCAGGGTGCCGTGGTCGAACAGCGACCAGACCGCGAGCGGGAGAGACAGCAGCAGAAAGAGCGTCTGACGGTACGGCGCACCTGAAAGCGGGAGCTTCCACCATCGCATGCACCACAGCATACGATCATCGGCAATCGACCGGGCTTTCGCGGCGAATTCGAGCGAGCTTGATCGCCTACAGGAGAAAAGCGCCTTTCAGCTGGAAGAAACGAGAAAACTAAGATCTTTCTCGCGCTTGTTCTGGCGACTTCGCGCTCTCCGGCTCGGGCCGTCGACCGTCTCGGGACAGTCACGGGCACGCCTGAACATCCCCCGGCGGCACGTGGGAGAAATGCGGCGGTAACGCGGCGCGGCGATGATGGTCACGGTGCGCAGGCGGGCGATTATCCTGCGCCAGGGCATCGCCGCGGGCGGGTGCCCCCCGGCGTACGGCGCCCGGCGCCGGGGCCGGCCGCGGACCGCGGGCATGACCGGGCGGCGTGAGCGGGAGGATGACGAGATGCGCCAGTTGACGGCACTCGACGCGCAGTTCCTGAGCGTGGAGTCGGCGACGACCGCGGCCCATGTGGCGGGCGTCGCCATACTCGACCCCTCGACCTCGCCCTCCGGCGCCCTGACCAGGGAGGCGCTGCTCGCCCTGCTGCGCGAGCGGCTGCACCTCGCCCCGCCGCTGCGGATGCGGCTGGCCGACGTGCCCTTCGGGCTCGACCGGCCGTACTGGCTGGACGACCCGGACGTGGACCTCGACGCGCACGTGCACGAGACCACTCTCCCGGCGCCCGGCGGGGAGCGGGAACTGGCGGCGTACGTCGCGGGCGCCCACGCGCGGCGGCTCGACCGCGGGCGGCCGCTGTGGGAGGCGCACCTCATCCACGGCCTGGAGGGCGGCCGCTGCGCCCTCTACATGAAGGTGCACCACTGTGCCATCGACGGCGTGTCGGGCTCGGAGGTCCTGACCGCGTTGCTCGACCCGTCGCCACAGCCGCGCCGGGTGGAGGCGCCCCCGGCCCCGGCGTCGCCGCAGCCGCCCGGGCTGCTCGCGATGCTCGCCGGGGCGATCACCCGGTCGATCGTCCAGCCGGTGGAGACGCTGTGCTCGCTCGCCCGCGCCGCCGCCGACCTGGACGCGATCCCGGTGTTGGCGGCGCTGCCCGACGCCCGGCTCGTGGCCCAGGCCGCCCGCGCGCTCGCGGGAGACGCGCGCCCCCTGCCCGAGACGCCGCCGCTGGTCGCGCCGCGCACACCGTTCAACGGCCCGATCTCCGGGGAGCGGGAGATCGCCCTCGGCTCCGTGCCGCTGACGGAGGTCAGGAGGGTGGCCAGGGCCTTCGGCATGGGCCCGAACGACGTGGTGATGACGCTGTGCGCCTCGGCGCTGCGGCGCTGGCTGCTCGCCCACGACGCGCTGCCCGACCGGCCCCTGCTGGCGGCCGTGCCGGTGGCGTTGCGCCCTCAGCGGTCGCCGGGCACGGGCGGGTCGTCCCGAAACGCCGCGGACGGGCGGGTCGGCAACCGGATCTCAGCCATGATCACGCCACTGGCCACGGACGTCGCCTCCCCCGGGGAGCGCCTGGCCGCCGTCCGCTCGGCGCTGGCCGCCGCCAAGCGGCGCTTCGCCGTCTCCCACCGCACCTGGCTGGACGACGTGTGCGCGATGGTGCCGAACGCCTTCGCGGCGCTGGCCACGCCGGTGGTGTTCCGCCTCGCGGGGGTCGCCGGGGCGGGCGTCAACCTCATCGTGTCGAACGTGCCGGGCCCCCGCCTGCCGTTGTACCTGTGCGGCGCCCGGATGCTCGCCTACCACCCGCTGTCGGTGGTCACCGACGCGACCGGGGGGATCAGCATCACCTGCGCGTCGTACGACGGGCGGCTGGACTTCGGCGTCGTCGCCTGCCCGACCCGGTTGCCCGATGTCCGGAGCGTGATCGGCCACCTGCGCGAGTCGATGGACGAGCTCCTGGCCCTGCTCGACGACTCCCCGGACGACCCGGCTCCCCACGACCACGGCCCTCGTCAGTGCAGGGCGTTGGCGATCAGTTCCGCGACGGCGTCGGGGTCGATGTGATGGCCGGTGAGCAGGCAGATGCTCTCCTGGTACAGCAGGACCGCGGCGAAGGTCGCGGCGGCGGCCTCCAGCCGGGCGGCGTCGCCGCGCCCGCCCGGCAGGGCGAGCTCCAGGGCGAACCTGGCCCGGCGGATGATCTCGGCGTTGAGGCGGCTCAGGCGCTCCCGTACGGACAGGTGGGTGTCGGCCTCCCGGAACAGGATGCGCCGCATCGCGGGGGACGCGCGCAGCGGCAGCCTGCGGGCGAGCCGCGACAGCGCGCCGGCCGCGTCGCCGGGGTCCGCCTCGACCTCCTCCTCGACCACCACGGTGCGCTCGTCCACCAGCGAGATCAGTACGTCGATCTTGCGGGGGAAGTAGTGGAAGACCAGGCCCTTGGGCACGCCGGCGAGTTCGGCGATGCGCGCGGTCGGCGTGGCCTCGTAGCCGCCGCCGGCGAACAGTTCCTCGGCGGCGTCGAGGATGCGGGTGCGGGTGTCGCCGTCGGGCGGCTGCTTCCTTCTCCGCGAGCGTGACCACGCCTTGGCGGTCTGGAGAGGGCTGTCCACGGACCGAACCATAACCAGAGTGGGTGTCCCAACACCATGACGCGAGGGACAGGGCAGGCATACGCCCGCCCGCCGGCGGTGAGCCGGCGACCGGGCGTAAGGAGGCGCCGGCTTCCCGGCGGCGGTGGGAGGCACCGCCGGGAGGCCGGCGACATGTGGCCGGAAGCCGGCGTCAGTGGCCCGTGGCCTGCTCGGCGCCGAGGCCGGTGAGCGAGCGGACCTCGATCTCGGCGTACTTCGACGCGTTGTACTCCTTGCTCAGGATCGTGCCGAGGTAGCCGCACAGGAAGCCGATCGGGATCGAGAAGATGCCCGGGTTCGACAGCGGGATCAGGTGGAAGTCGGCGTCGGGGAACATCGCCGTCGGCGCGCCCGAGACGACCGGCGAGAAGATCACCAGCACCACGGCGGAGATCAGGCCGCCGTAGATGGCCGAGACCGCGCCCGCCGTGTTGAACCTCTTCCAGAACAGGCTGTAGAGGATCGCCGGGAGGTTGCCCGACGCGGCCACCGCGAAGGCCAGCGACACGAGGAACGCCACGTTGAGCGACTGGGCGAAGATGCTCAGCGCGATCGCGACCGCGCCGATCACGAACGCGGCGACGCGGGCGACCACGACCTCCTGGCGCTCGGTGGCGGCGCCCCGCTTGAACACGTGGGCGTACAGGTCGTGGGCGAAGCTGGAGGAGGACGCGAGGGTCAGGCCCGCGACCACCGCGAGGATCGTGGCGAACGCGACCGCCGCGATGACCGCGAGCAGGACCGTGCCGCCGACGTCGCCGAAGATGTCCTGACCCACCTTCTGGGCGAGCAGCGGAGCCGCCGTGTTGCCGGCCTTGTCGGCCGCGGCGATCGTCTTGGAGCCCACCAGGGCCGCGGCGCCGAAGCCGAGCACCAGCGTCAGCAGGTAGAACACGCCGATGATGCCGATGCCCCACAGGACCGACTTACGGGCGTCCCTGGCGGTGGGCACCGTGTAGAAGCGGATGAGGACGTGCGGCAGGCCCGCCGTGCCGAGCACCAGGGCCAGGCCGAGGCTGATCAGGTCGATCTTGCCCCAGGTCCCCTGGGCGGCGGTGCCGTACTTGAGGCCCGCGTTGAGGAAGGCGTCGCCCTTGCCGCTCTGGGTGGCGGCGTCGCCGAGCAGCCCGGACAGGTTGAAGCCGAACTTCCCGAGCACCAGCAGGGTGATCAGCGCGGCGCCGACCATCAGCATGACGGCCTTGACGATCTGCACCCAGGTGGTGCCCTTCATGCCGCCGAACACGACATAGATGATCATCAACAGGCCCACCGCGATGATCGTCCAGATCTTGCCCGCCTGGGAGTGGACGCCGAGCAGCAGGCCGACGAGCGCGCCCGCGCCGACCATCTGCGCGAGCAGGTAGAAGATGCTGACGACGATCGTGGACACTCCGGCCGCCGTACGGACAGGGCGCGGCGACATCCGGAACGCCAGCACGTCGGCCATCGTGTACTTGCCGGAGTTGCGCATGAGCTCGGCGACGAGCAGCAGCGCCACCAGCCAGGCGACGAGGAAGCCGATCGAGTAGAGGAAGCCGTCGTAGCCCGACAGCGCGATGATGCCGGCGATGCCGAGGAACGACGCGGCCGACATGTAGTCGCCGCCGATCGCCAGGCCGTTCTGCAGGCCGCTGAACGATCGGCCGCCGGCGTAGAAGTCCGCCGCGCTCTTGGTGTTGCGGCTGGCCCAGAACGTGATCGCCAGCGTGAGGGCGACGAAGACCAGGAAGAGGATGGTGGACAGCGTCTCGTGACTCACTTGGCGCCCTCCCCGACCTCGTCACGGCTCTCGGTCCCGTCGCGCAGCTCGTCGGCGATCGGGTCGAGCTTGGCCGCCGCGTGCCGCGAGTACGCCCAGGCGATCAGGAACGTCGACACGAACTGCAGCACACCGAAGACGAGGGCGACGTTGATGTTGCCGAACAACTTGGTGCCCATGAAGCCCCGGGCGAAGCCGGAAAGCACCACGTAGAGCAGATACCACACCAGGAAGGCGATGGTCATGGGGAAGGCCCAGGACCGGTAGCGGCGGCGCAGCTCCTGGAACTGCTCACCCGCTTGTATACGTTCGTAGACCGATGGATCGTGCTGGACGGTCACAAGATCTCCTTCGGCAAGTGATCTGGATCACTTCAACGTAGGAGCGCGCCGTGTCCGCCGACGAGTCCCGGGAGCCGCCGAGTCGCCCAGCCGTACCGCCCGCTCGTTCACATGGCGCATCCGTGCGACGAATGGTCGGTTGCACGCGCCGAGCGGTCACGCGCCGCGTTACATGAAACGCCAGGCCGCAGCGGAACGCCCGGCTACATGAAACGCGGGCGCCAGTCGCCACGGTCGACGTTCAGCGTCTCCGGCGTGTGCAGGCGGACCATCGTGCGCGCCACGCCGCGCGGCACCCGCGACGGCGTCAGCAGCGACACCACCACCATGACCGTGAACGACACGGGCACCGTCCAGGCCGCAGGCTCGGCCAGCAGGGATCCCGCCCAGCCGGTGTGCGGGCCGCCGATGATCGTGATCACGACCGCCGCGCAGGCCAGCCCTCCCCCGGCCAGCAGCCCGGCCATCGCCCCCGCCGTCGTCAGCCTGCGCCACCAGATGCCGAGCACGAGCAGCGGGCAGAACGACGAGGCGGCCACGGCGAACGCCAGCCCCACCACGGTCGCCACCGGCAGCGACCGGGCCGCGCCCGCCAGCGCGAACGGCACGAGCACCGCGAGCACGGTCGCGACGCGGAACGCGCGCACCCCGCCGCGCAGGATGTCCTGCGCGATCACCCCGGCGACCGACACCGTCAGCCCGGACGAGGTGGACAGGAACGCCGCGAACGCCCCCGCGGTCACCAGCGCGGTCAGGAACTCGCCCACCGGCCCGCCGACCAGCCGCCCCGGCAGCGCGATGACCACGGTGTCGCTCTCCGGCATGCCGTAGACGTGGCCGAGGTAGCCGTACACCGCGGGCATCAGATAGAAGGCGCCGAGCAGCGTCAGCACGACGAGCGTGGTGCGGCGGGCGGCCCGGCCGTCCGGGTTGGTGTAGAAGCGGACGAGCACGTGCGGCAGCCCCATCGTCCCGAGGAACGTCGCCAGGATCAGCGAGTACGTCTCGTAGACGGGGTGATCGCGGCCGTGGAGCGGCAGCACCCACTCGTCCCCCGGGGTGAGCCCCGGCCTTCCGTCGGACCACCAGGCCACCAGCATGAACGCCAACGGCACCGCCAGAGCGGTCAGCTTGAGCCAGTACTGGAACGCCTGGACGAACGTGATCGACCGCATGCCGCCCGACAGCACGTTGGTCGCGACCACCACCGCCACCAGCAGGCTGCCCGTCCACGGCGGCGCCCCGGTGATCGTACGGAAGACCAGCCCGGCGCTCTGGAACTGCGGCATGAGGTACAGCCAGCCGATCAGCACGACGAGCACGCTGGACAGCCGCCGCACCGCCATCGACTCCAGCCGCGCCTCGGCGAAGTCGGGCAGCGTGTAGGCCCCCGACCGCCGCAGCGGCGCCGACACCAGCACCAGCAGCACGAGGTAGCCGCCGGTCCAGCCGACCGGCAGCCACAGCATGTCCGCGCCGAAGGTGAGGATCAGCCCCGCGATGCCGAGGAAGGACGCCGCCGACAGGTACTCCCCGCCGATGGCCGAGGCGTTCCACACGGGCGAGACCGTGCGGGAGGCGACGTAGAAGTCCGACGTGGTGCGGGACACCCGGATGCCGAACGCGCCGATGAGGACGGTCGCCAGCATCACCAGGACGACCGCGGCGATCTGGCTCACCGGCGCACCGTCCTCATCCCCGTGCTGTCCTCACCGGCGCTCCACGAGGTCGGCGAAGTCGCGCTCGTTGCGCTCGGCCTGCCGCACGTACAGCCAGGCGCCCCCGACGAGCGCCGGGTAGATCAGCCCCGCGAGCACGACCCACGGCAGCGGCAGGCCGAACAGCTCGGCCGCGCGCAACTCCGGGGCCAGCAGGAACAGCAGCGGCAGCCCGCCCACGACGCAGGCGAGCAGGCTGCACACGAACAACGCCAGGCGGAACTGGGTCCGCACCAGGGAGCCCATGTAGACCTCGCCCAGGCGGGTCTGCTCATCGATCTCCCGGGTGAGCGGGTGCCGCGGCCTGCGCGCCGCCGCCGTGCGCGGGCTGGTCACCACCACCCTGCGGGGCTTCCCGGTCGTCGCCGCGCCCTCGCCCTGTCCGCGCGCGCCGGTCGACGCCGCCCTGCGGGGCTTGCCGGTCATCGCGCCCTCACCGTCCGCTCACCGGGTCTGGCCCCTTCGGGCCCGGCGGACGAGCAGGTCGCGCAGCTCTCGGGTGTGGCGGCGGCTCACCGGGATCTCGGTCTCCCCCACTCGCACCACGCACTTGCCCGAGTCGATGTGCAGCTCGTCGATGTGCTTGACCGCGACGAGGTGGCTGCGGTGGACGCGCAGGAACCCGGCCGACGCCCAGCGTTCCTCCAGCGTGGCCAGCGGGATGCGGACCAGGTGGCTGCCGGTCGCCGTGTGCAGCCGCGCGTAGTCGCCCTGCGCCTCGACGTAGCGCACCTCCGTGCTCGCCACGAACCGGGTGACGCCGCCCAGCTCGACCGGGATCGTGTCCGCCTGCGGCCCCTCCCCCGGCTCGCCCCGGCTGCCGCACACCCGGCGGATCGCCTCGGCGAGCCGCTCCGGCCGTACGGGCTTGAGCAGGTAGTCCTCGGCCTTCAGCTCGAAGGCGTCCACGGCGTGGTCCTCGTACGCCGTCACGAACACGATCTTCGGTGGACGGGTGAACTGGGTCAGCAGCCGGCCCAGCACCACTCCGTCGAGCCCGCGCATGCGGATGTCGAGGAAGACCGCGTCCACCGGCCTGCCGTCCGCGATGGCACGGTCGAGCAGCCGGAGCGCGGCGGCCCCGTCGCGGGCGGTGAGCACGTCGCCGATCCGGGGATCCGCGCGCAGCAGGTAGGCGACGTCCTCCAGCGCGGGCTGCTCGTCGTCCACCGCCAGAACCCGCAGACCGCTCACGATCACCCCTCTCACCGACCGGTCCCCTAGAGAGTGATGACCGGAACGTGCGGAAGTCAACGCCTCCCCATCACGACCGCATCACGGCTCGGGATCGCGGCGGTCCGAGGTCAACCCGGACGGCGGCGGAGCAGCGCCCCCGGCTCGATCGTCACCCGGAACGGCTCGCCGATCGTCACCGGCGCACCCACCCGCACGTCGTGACGCTCGCGATATTCTCCCGCGGCGAGCTCGAAGACGATGAGGCGCGGCTCCGGCTGATCGAGGCGGACCACCCAGTAGAAGGGGATGCCGATGCTCGCGTAGACCTGACGCTTGGTGATCATGTCACGCGTGATCGTGTCCTTGCCGGTGATCTCGGTGACGACCAGGATGTCCTGCCCCTTGAGCAGGTCGTAGCCGCCCTCAGCCAGCTTCCCCGGCACGGTGACGAGATCGGGGCTGCGATAGCCGGGCAGCGGGCCTGGGACGTCGACGTCGAGCGGCCCGATGGTGATCAAGTCCAGCCCGGCGTCCTCGGCCGCATCATCGAGGATGCGCATGAGCCGGTTGGCGACGTACTGGTGCTCGGGTGCGGGGGAGTTCATGACCAGGAGGTTCCCGTCCTCGATCTCGTACCGGAATCCTTCCGGCAGGTCGCGCGTGTCATCCCGGGTCCACGGATACATCGTCCCGTGCTGGTCGAACTCGATCGTCACGCTCATCAGCTTAGATCCTCCGGGCAAGGGGCGGCCTGACCGGTACGAACACTAAACGTAATCACATGGATACGCACAGTTTTTCGAAAGGTCAGGCACGGCCGGCGGGGTGGTACCCCGCGTCGACCGATTCGCTCGGTGCGCTCGCTCACGCCTGGACTCCGGGGTGGTATTTGGGAATCCGCACGGTGACCTTGGTGCCGGCGCCCTCGCCGGTCTCCACCACGAGGCCGTACTCGTCGCCGTAGACCTGACGCAGCCGCTCGTCCACGTTGGCCACGCCGATGCCGCCCGCGCCCGAGCGGTCCTCCCCGGCGAGCACCCGCCGCAGCCGTTCGGGGTCCATGCCGACACCGTCGTCCTCGACGGTGATGCCGCACTCCGCGCCCGCGTCCTCGGCGACGATCGTGATGCGGCCCACGCCGGGCTTGGCCTCCAGACCGTGCCGTACGGCGTTCTCCACCAGCGGCTGCAGGCACAGGAACGGCACGGCCACGGGCAGCACCTCCGGCGCGATGCGCAGCGTGACCTGCAGCTGGTCGCCGAACCTGGCCCGCTCGAGCGTGAGGTAGCGGTCGATCGAACGCAGTTCTTCGGCGAGCGTGGTGAAGTCGCCGTGCCGCCGGAAGGAGTAGCGGGTGAAGTCGGCGAACTCCAGCAGCAGCTCCCTGGCCCGCTCGGGGTCGGTGCGGACGAACGACGCGATGGTGGTCAGCGAGTTGTAGATGAAGTGGGGCGAGATCTGCGCCCGCAGCGCCCGGACCTCCGCCTCCATCAGCATCGTCCGGGAGCGGTCGAGCTCGGCCAGCTCCAGCTGGGAGTCGACCCATCGCGCGACCTCCTGCGCCGCCCGCACGAGCCCCGCCGAGGCGTGGTCGCCGTACGCCGCGAGCGAGCCGACGACGCGGTCGTCGGTGGTGAGCGGGACGACGACGGCGTGTCTGACGGGGCACTCGGGCCGCGCGCAGTCGAGCGCGAGCACCTGGGTGCGGCCGTCCTTCAGCGTCTCCGCCGCGTGCTCGAACGCCTCGGCCGCGTGATGGTCGCCCGCGCCGTCGTAGACGAGCAGCTCCTCACCGTTGGTGACGGCGATGGCCGGGGAGCCGAGCAGCTCGCGCAGGTGCCGCGACGCCTTCAGCGCCCCGGCCTGGGTCAGCCCGGCGCGCAGCGGCGGCGCGGCCAGCGACGCGGTGTGCAGCGTCTCGAACGTCGCCCGCTCGGCGGGGCTGCTGCCGAGGTCGCGCCGGCCCCGCAGCACCCGCCACAGGACGACCGCCGGCACGGCGACGAGGACGGCGACGACGAGCGCGGTGACGACCGGTTCCACGCCGCCGCAGCCTACTCCCGACCCGGGCGGGGACGACGCGCCCGGCCCACCGGGCGAACCCGGACGGGCCGAAGCGCGATGTTCCGCCGTGGCGAGCGCGGATTCAGCAGTGGACGCAGATCTGGGTGATGTCGTGGTTGGCCGGGTAGTAGTACCACTTGCCGTCGCCGCGGAGATCCTCGAACCAGCCGTCGGTCGAGCCGCGGAGGTACATCTTCATCCAGCCCCAGTCGAGGGAGCTGACCGCGGCCACACCGTTGATCCGGTACCCGAGGTAACCGGTGCCGGTGAAGCATGTGTGGAATCCGCGCGAGTCGACGATGTCGACCTTCCGGTTCGGATTGCTGCAACTCGTGACGGCCGTGGCCGCCGTCGCAGCGGCCATCGCCGGTGAGGTCGTGGCGACGACCGCGCCGGGGCCGAGGAGCAGCGCTCCGATGAGTGCGGCCACTCGTGCCGTTCTGGGCGAAGGGCCTGCGCCGTTCTTCATGTGCTTCCTCCTGCTGCGGATGGGACATGGGGCCTGCCACGGGCCGCCAGCCGGACGAGCGGCGGCTGCGGCGGCCGATCCGGTCACCATCCAGCCAGCACGGCGCTTTGATGTCCCGTTGCGCAATCGACACGAATCAAAACCGGCCATTCGCGCACCAACCGGCGAGCGAGATGAACGGCGGGGCGGCAGGAGCCCGGCCTCGGGACGGCCGGCGCGTGAGGCCGCGCGGCCGTCCTCAGCTCACCGGACCTACCGGGCAGCCGTCTCGTGGACGAAGGCGGCGACGGCCTCGCCCAGCTCGTGGCCCGCGTCCTCCTGCAGGAAGTGGCCTGCGCCGGCGATGACGGGGTGAGCGAGCCCGGCCGCGCCGCGCATGGACTTCTTCAGGATCGGCGCCATCCCGCCGGTGATGGGGTCGCGGTCGGAGAACGCGACGAGGAACGGCAGGTCGAGGGTGACGAGGGTCTGCCAGGCGGCGCGGTTGGCGGGAGCGGCCGGGTCGTCGGGGGCGATCGGCACCAGGCCCGGCATCGCCCGCGGCCCCGCCTTGAACTCCTCCGAGGGGTACGGCGCGTCGTAGGCCCGCCGTACGGGCTCGGGCAGGTCGGTGACGCAGCCCGACTGGACGAACCGGGCGATGTCGAGCACGGGCGCCTTCTCGACGGCCTCCCGGAAGCGGTGCCACACCTCGGGCATCGGGATGTCGCCGGTCGGCAGGCCGGTGTTGGCGGCGACGACCCGGGCGAAGCGGTCCGGGTGCTCGGCCACGAGCCGCAGCCCGATCAGCCCGCCCCAGTCCTGGCCGACCAGCGTCACGCCGCGCAGGTCGAGCGCGTCGAAGGCGAGCGATCGCACCCACTCCACGTGCCGGGCGTACGTGTGGTCCTGGGGGCGGGACGGCTTGTCCGACCGGCCGAAGCCGACCAGATCGAGGGCGACGGCACGGCAGCCCGCATCGGCCAGCACGGCCATCACGTGCCGGTAGAGGAACGACCAGCTCGGCTCCCCGTGCAGCAGCAGCACCGGCGAGCCGTCCGCCGGGCCCGCCTCGGCGTACGCCATCCGAGCGCCGCCGGTCACCTCGGCGTAGCGGGGCTCGTAGGGAAAGTCAGGCAGGTCGGCGAAGCGTTCGACGGGGGTGCGAAGGAAGTCCATCCGGTTGCCTTTACGTTGTAGATTCACAGGTGGGGAGGTTCGTTCAGCGCGGCGCGGATGCGGGCGGCGTAGTCCTCGATCTCGGCGTCGCCGTCGTACTTCACCCGGGGCCAGAAGAAGCCGCGCAGGCCGTCCTTGCGGTTGCGCGGCACGACGTGGACGTGCAGGTGGGGCACGCTCTGGCTGATGCGGTTGTTCATCGCGACGAACGTGCCGGCCGCGCCGGTGCCCGCCTCGACCGCCCGCGCGACGGCCTGGACCCGGGCGAAGAACGGTCCGACCTCCTCCGCCGGAAGGTCGGGCAGGGTCTCGACGTGGCCGCGCGGCACGACGAGCACGTGCCCCTTGAACACCGGCCGGGTGTCGAGGAAGGCCGCCGCCACCTCGTCGTCCAGCACCACGCAGGCGGGCCGCTCCCCCGCCGCGATCTCGCAGAACAGGCAGCCGTCCACGGTCACCAGCCGAGCGTGGCGTCGCCCTCGACGAGGGCCTTGGCGATGATCAGCCGTTGCACGTCGTTGGTGCCCTCCCCGATCGCCATGAGCGGCGCGTCCCGGTAGAGGCGCTCGACCACGAACTCCTGCGAGTAGCCGTACCCGCCGTGGATCCGCATCGCCTCCATGGTCGCCCTGAGCGCCGTCTCCGAGGCGAAGTACTTCGCCATCGCGGCCTCGCTGCGCACCGGCCCCGCCTCCGACCGCACGGCGGCCCAGTACGTCATGAGCCTGGCCGCCTGGATGTCGGTCGCCATGTCGGCCAGCTTGAGCTGGATCGCCTGGAAGCCGGCGATCGGCTGCCCGAACGCGTGCCGTTCCCGGGCGTAGCCCAGGGCCGCGTCGTAGGCGCACTGGGCGACGCCCACGGCCCGGGCGGCGATGTTGAGACGGCCGAGTTCGAGCGCCGACAGCACCTGCTGCATGCCGCGCCCCTCCGTGCCGCCGAGCAGCCGCGACGCCGGCACGCGCACGCCGTCGAGGACGACCTCGCACGTCTCGGTGCCCTTGTAGCCCAGCTTGGGCAGGTCGCGGCTCACGGTCAGGCCCTCGCTGGCGGCGTCCACCAGCAGCACCGACATCCCGCGGTGGGCGGGCGTCTCGATCGAGGTCTTCACCAGGACGGGCAGCGGGTCGGCGTGCCGCGCGTTGGTGATCCACGTCTTGGTCCCGGTGACGACGTAGTGGTCGCCGTCGCGGACCGCCCGGGTGGCGATGCCCTGCAGGTCGGTGCCCGCGCCCGGCTCGGTCAGCGCGATCCCGGTGCGGCGGGTGCCGGCGGCCAGGTCCGGCAGGTAGTGGCGGCGCTGCTCGTCCGTGCCGTATTCGGCGATCATCCAGGTGGACAGGGAATGGGAGCCGAGGATCCCCGCCACGCCCATCCAGCCCCGGGCGATCTCCTCGAAGACGAGGGCGAACGACACCCGGTCGAGGTCGAGCCCGCCGTACTCTTCCGGGACGGTGATGCCGAACAGTCCCAGTTGCGCGAACCGCCGGACGATCTCCTCCGGATAGCGGCCGGCGCGCTCCCACTCGGAGGCGACGGGGACGATCTCCTTGTCCACGAACTCCCGCAGCGTCTGCCGGAACAGCCGCTGCTCCTCGTTCAGCTCGAAGTCCACTACGCCTCCATCGGGCCGGTCTTGGCACGCGGGAAGTACCCCTTGTCGTGCGGCGCGTCGCGCTTGTAGACCATCACCGCGCGCCGCCAGGACATCACCTCGTCCCCGTCCTGGTTCAGGCCCCGGGTGCGGCAGGTGACGATCCCGGCGTACGGCCGGGACCTCGACTCGCGCTTGTCCACCACGATCGACTCGGCGTACAGCGTGTCGCCCACGAAGACCGGATGGGTCAGCCGGATCTCGTCCCAGCCGAGGTTCATCATGGCCGTCTGGCTGACGTCGAGGACCGACAACCCGAGCACGATCGCCACCGAGAGGCCCGAGTTCACGATGATCTTTCCGACCGGAGCCCGAGCGGCGAAGTGCGCGTTGAAGTGGTTCTGGTTGGTGTTCATCGTCAGCAGCGTGAACCAGGTGTTGTCGGCCTCGCCGACCGTCCGGCCGAGAGGGTGCTGGTAGACGTCGCCGACCACGAAGTCCTCGTAATAGCGCCCGATGCGGGCTTCATGGACCGTCACACCAGAATACTATTCTGGATCAGCTCCCGGCGGGGTGAGCCCGGCCACCGTCACGCCCCGGTACGCCGTTGGCGTTTTCCGCAGTCGAGTTTCGGCAAAGCGGCAGCGTTCCGAATTTTTCCGGACATCCGGACACCTGGCGTACACGACCCGCGCCTCCAACAGTGGGGATCGCTTCGCGAGGACTTCGCCGAACGCGGCGAGGTCCGCACCCGCATCCACCGCAGTCCCAAGAAGGAGCTCGTCATGCGCCGCCGCATCGCCGCCGCCGTACTCACGGCCCTCATGTCCATCGGCGTCACCGCCGCCATCACCGCAGCGTCGACCACCCCCGCCAGCGCGGACGAGGTGCACTGCTGCTGACCGAACCCGGGATCGCCCTGCCCACCGCCGATACCGAAGGAGCTCCTATGCGCCGCCGCATCGCCGCCGCCGTACTCACCGCCCTCATGTCCATCGGCGTCACCGCCGCCATCACCGCAGCGTCGACCACCCCCGCCAGCGCGGACATGATGCACTGCTGCTGACCGGACGCGGCCCCGTCCTTTCTCCTGATCGAGAAGGCGGGGCCTGCGCCGGCCGGGCTTCTCCCGGCTTCATGGCCGCCGCCAGTGGGCCGCGAACGCCCGTGCCGGATTCTCGACGAAGATCGCGGATGCGACGCCGGGGCCGAGCTCCCGCTCGATCCGCGGGCGCAGGCCGCCGAGCAGGAACGGCATACCCGGACCGTCGGCGCCGGACCGGGCCGCCGCCGTGACCGTGTCGCCGCCGAGCAGGATCCGGTGGGAGTGTCCCGCCCCGGCGAGCGCTTCCAGGCAGTCCAGAAGGCGCCAGTCGCCGGCATGGTGCGCCCGCGACGGACCGTCGAACGCCAGGAACGCACCGGCCTCGGCTGCCTCCCTGTGGATGCGCGCGTCCGGGAACCGGTGCAGGTGCCCGAGGATCACGCGGTGCGGAGGGACACCGTGCGTACGGCACAGCAGGTCGAGCACGTCCATGGCCGCGGTTCCGGCCTCCAGGTGGACGCCGATGGGCGCGTCGGTGGCGTGGTGCGCTTCGGCGGCGGCCGCCATGACGTGCCGTGCGTGGTCGTCGAGCCGGTGATAGGCGCCGGCGACCTTGATCAGGCCGGCTCTCACGGGAGCGGCGGTCAGCTCGCGGACGAACAGGCCGGCCAGCCCGCCGTGGACGCGCCGCAGCTCGTCCGGGTCGTAGTGCCTGGCCTGGTGGAGCCCGGTGGCGGAGACGACGTGCACACCGGACCGCCGGGACAGGCCCGGCAGTTCTCCCGCCCGCGGTCCCAGCCCCCAGGGGGTCCACTGCACCACCGCACGTCCACCGAGAGCGGCGAAGGCGTCGAGCTCGGCGAGCGCGGCCCCGGCGTCGTCCAGTTCCTGACCCGGCAGGGCCGGCGAGGCGAAGAACAGATGGTCGTGGGCGTCGCAGACCCCCAGCTCCTCGGGCGGTATGTCCCCGAGCACGGTCCGGACGGCCGCCGGCGTCAGCCGCTCCCGCGGCGCCTGCCTCGTCGTCATGTCCCACTCCTCCTCACCGAGGTAACGCCTTGGGCGTTACGAGGAGGACTGTAGGGGATGTAACGGCTGAAGCGTTACCCTGATGTCGTGACCAAGGACGACAGGCTCGCCTTCCGCTTCGACTGCGGCGCCGTCTGGTTGAACCTGCTCGCCACCAGAGGCCGAACGTTCAGCGCGGCTCCCGTGGAACGGCTGGCCACTCCCGCCCGCCTGGCGGAGTGGCTGGAGCGGTGCGAGCTGTCCCCGGCCCGGCCGCCGGGACAGGGCGACCTGCACCGCACGTGGACGCTGCGGGAGGCGCTGCGTTCGCTCGCGCTGGCCACCGTCGAGGAGCGGCCGCCACCGGCGGACGCCGTGGCCCACCTGTCCGCCTTCCTCCGCGAGCACGACGATCCGGTCCGGCTGAGCGCGGACGACCGGCTGCGGCGCGAGCCCCCGTTGACCACGGCGCACGCCCTGGCCCGGATCGCCCGTCAGGCGGTGGACCAGATGACCGGCTCCGACCGGCTGGCCCTGAAGAGCTGCCCCGAGCCCGACTGCAGGGGCGTCTTCGTCGACCCGCCGGGGCGCCGGCGGTGGTGCCCGTCCCCGGCGTGCGCGAGCCGGGGCAGAGTTCGCGCGCTCCGCGCCCGCCGCCGCAACGTCGCCCCGTCCGCCCCGCCCGGCGCGGACGACGGCCGGTCTCCGTCGCCTCAGCCATGAGAAGCGCCGCAGTCATGAGACAGGCCCGGCACCGGGCCGGGCCTGTCTCACAAACTCTCTTCGGCAGCGAGACGTCGATGCCGGGCGCGCCGCCTTACGGCGCGTCGGCTTCCTGGCGCGCTTCACGCCGTGTCCCTGGAACCTCGCTCAGGCCTTCCTCGGGCTCGGGGTTCTTCGGGGGATCACGGGGGTCGACGTACGGCTCCGCGGGGGACTCGCCTTCGGCGATCTTGCGACCGCGCTGGAGCTCGGCGTCGAGTTCCGCGCCGCTCAGGATGACGATGTTCGACAGCCACAGCCAGACGAGGAAGACGACCACGGCCGCGAGCGTGCCGTACGTCTTGTTGTAGGAGCCGAACCGCGCGACGTACAGCCCGAAGCCGGCGGACACCACGACCCAGGCCACGACGGCGAACAGGCTGCCGGGGCTGAGCCACCGCACGCCGGGCTGGCGGACGTTGGGCGCGGCGTAGTAGAGCAACGTGATCATGCCCGCCGCGAGCAGCACGAGGACCGGCCACTTCACGATGCCCCAGACGGTGACCGCGGCGGGCCCGAGGCCGAGCAGGTTCCCCGCGATCTCGGCGAGACGGCCGGTGAAGGTGACGGCGAGCACGGAGACCGCCATCAGGATCACCAGCAGCAGCGTCAGCCCCACCCGGAGCGGGGTCACCTTCCAGAACGGACGGCCCTCGCGGATGTCGAAGATCGCGTTGGTCGCCCGGATGAACGCCCCCATGTAGCCGGAGGCCGCCCACAGCGCGAGCAGCAGACCCGTGATGGCGAACACCCCGGCGGTGCCCTGGTGCTGCTGGACGTTGGCGAGGCCGGTCTGCAGCATCTGCTGGACCGGCCCCGGCGTCAGCGACTTGATGTTCCCGAGCAGCGGGCCGGTGGCGCTCTGCCCCAGCAGGCCGAGTATCGACACCAGCACGATGAGCCCGGGGAAGATCGAGAGGACGGCGTAGTACGTCAGCGAGGCCGCCCAGTCGGGGACGTTGTCCTCCTTGAACTCCTTGGCCGTGCGCTTGACGACTCCGATCCAGTCGCGGCGCGACAGCCTCTCCAGCGGCCCCTGCTCGTCCTCGGGGTCGGTCATCGGTGGGCGAACCTCCGCATGAGCGTGCGACGTGGCTGCGGGAACATCCGGCGACCGCCGAACACGCGGGACCGGCCGAACATGCCGCGCATGCCCGTCCCGCCGAACCTGCTCTTGCGGCCGAACACGCTCATGCCGCCGGGCGTCCTCTTCCCGCCGAACACGCTCATGCCACCGGACGTCCTCTTCCCACCGAACGCACCCTTGCCGCCGAACGCGCCCTTGCCGCCGAGCGGGCCCATGCCGCCGAACCTGCTCTTGGCGCCGAACATCCGGGAGCCGAACATCCGGGAGCCGCCGCGCGGCATGCCGATCTTGCCGGACGTGCCGAGCATCCCCCTGCCCGCGCGGGCTCCGCCGAGGCCGCGCATCCTCGACACGCCCCCCTTGCCAGAGATGCCCGGCTTCTGGAACATGCCGGACAGACCGGGCCTCGTCATACGGCCCTGGCTCCGGGTGATCCGGCGCAGCAGCAGCAGCGCGGTGCCCGCGGCTCCGACGGCGGCGATCAGGCCGGGACGACGCTTCGCCTGCTCGCCGACCCTGCCTGCGGCTCCGCGCAGCGGCTGCGGCGTGGCCTCGCGCACGCGGCCGGTGACACCGGCCACCCTGGCCCGCGCGGCCGCGGTGGTCGCGTGCACGCGTTCCTGCGCCCGTGCCTTCACGTCGGCCTTGGCGGCCAGGGCCTCGATCGTGTCGCCGAGGTGGTCGCGGGTCCGCTCGATCTCCTGGCGGACCTCGGCGATCTCGTCGTGCCCCTTCTCCTCGTGTTCGCCCCTGGTCTCGGTGTCCCGGGCCGCGGCGACGGGCTCGGGGCCGGGCCGCGACTGCCGCACGGCGTTCAGCGACTCCGGCTCGGTGACCGGCTCGGACACGTCCTGTCTGTGCACACCCACGGTCCCGGCGTTCGGCCGGGCCGCTCCGGGTTCGGTCTCGGTCATCTGCGCGCACTCTCCTTCATGACGTCGATGTCTGCTTTGAGGCTGCGCATCGCCTCGTCGGGAGTGGGCGGCGCCGCACGGGACACCTGCTCCTTGCCCACCAGGGCGAGCAGCCCGGCGAGCGCCAGCAGCGCGACGCCGATGATCAGGGCGCTGGCCCAGGCCGGCAGCACAAGCGCGAGCGCCAGGATCGCCGTGGCCACGAGGGCTCCTCCGCCGTAGAACGCGATGAGACCCGCGGCGCCGAGCAGGCCCGCGCCCATGCCCGCGCGTTTGCCCTTTCGAGTCATTTCCAGCCGCGCCAGCCGCAGTTCGTCGCGGATCAGCCGGGAGACGTCCTCGGACAGCCGGCGGACGAGTTCGCCCGTGGACAGCGACTCCTTCTGGATGGTCATGGCCTGCCTCCCTTCCAGGGTTGGGAAGCGCCTACCCGCAGCCGAGAGCCCTAACCACGGGGCTCGGCGGGGTGAACGGCCAGGCTGTTACACATGAAAGTTTCAGTTATGAATTAGTGCCACATCCGCCTGAGGCGGGCAAAAGGCCAGCAAGAGGGCCCGGCTCACCGCCCGAGGGGGTCACCGCGTGAGGCGTCGGCAACCCGTCATTGACATACCGGGGGCCCAATCCACAATCCTGAGGTGGGAGCGCTCCCATCGTATCGGTTCAGATCCACCCTTGCCCGCATCGGTCACGAAATCCGCTACCTGGCATTTCTTCACCCGATGCTCCCACCCCCAACCCACTTTGGAGACCCTCCTCAAATGCGAACGAGAGCTCTGAGTACGGGAGCGCTCCCACGATCGCGGAAACGGCTCGCCCTGCTGGCGGCCGCCTCCGTGTCGGGCGGCCTCCTCGTCGGGCTGGCGCAGACCCCCGCGTCCGCCGCCGTGTCCTGCGACGTCCAGTACGCGCTTAACTCCTGGGGTTCCGGATCGGGCGGTTTCACAGCCAGCCTGGACATCAAGAACCTGGGCGACTCGATCAGCAGCTGGACGCTCAAGTTCGACTTCCCCAACGGGCAGAGGCTGTCGAACGGCTGGTCGGCCAACTGGAGCCAGAGCGGCGCCACCGTCACGGCCACGAACATGTCGTGGAACGGGAACCTCGGCACCGGCGCGACGACCAACATCGGGTTCCAGGGAACGTGGTCCGGCAGCAACAACAAGCCCACCTCGTTCTCCATCAACGGCGTGACCTGTGGGGCGACCGTCAGCCCGTCCCCGAGCCCCTCCCCGAGCCCCTCGGCCAGCCCGTCCGCGTCGCCCTCCGCGTCGCCGTCGGCGTCCCCCTCCGCCTCGCCTTCGGCGTCGCCCTCCGCGTCGCCGTCGACGAGCCCCTCGCCGGGGGACAACCAGTACATCAACAACTTCATGACGATGTACAACAAGATCCACGACCCGGCCAACGGGTACTTCTCGCCCCAGGGCGTGCCGTACCACTCGGTCGAGACGCTGCTCGTGGAGGCTCCCGACCAGGGCCACGAGACGACGTCCGAGGCGTTCAGCTACTACCTGTGGCTGGAGGCGATGTACGGCAAGATCACCGGTGACTGGTCGAAGTTCAACACCGCGTGGACGACGATGGAGAAGTACATCATCCCGTCGCACACCGACCAGCCCACCAACGACAAGTACGACGCCAGCAAGCCGGCGACGTACGCGGGTGAGTGGAACGACATCAGCCAGTACCCGTCGAAGCTGGACAACAGCGTCAGCGTCGGCACCGACCCGATCGCGGGCGAGCTGAAGTCCGCCTACGGCACCTCCGACATCTACGGCATGCACTGGCTGCTGGACGTCGACAACACCTACGGCTACGGCCGCTGCGGCGACGGCACCACCAAGCCGGCGTACATCAACACCTACCAGCGCGGGCCCGAGGAGTCGGTCTTCGAGACCATCCCGCAGCCGTCGTGCGACACCTTCAAGTTCGGCGGCCCGAACGGGTACCTCGACCTGTTCACCGGCGACAGCAGCTACGCCAAGCAGTGGAAGTACACCAACGCGCCGGACGCCGACGCCCGCGCCGTCCAGGCCGCCTACTGGGCGCTGACCTGGGCGACCGAGCAGGGCAAGCAGTCGCAGATCTCCACCTCCGTGGCCAACGCCGCGAAGATGGGCGACTACCTGCGCTACGCGATGTACGACAAGTACTTCAAGCAGCCGAACTGCACCAGCACCTCCTGCCCGGCGGGCACCGGCAAGAACGCGTCGAACTACCTGCTGTCCTGGTACTACGCCTGGGGCGGCGCGTACGACACGTCGGCCGGCTGGGCCTGGCGCATCGGCTCCAGCCACAACCACGGCGGCTACCAGAACCCGATGGCGGCCTGGGCGCTGTCGAACGTCAGCGCGCTGAAGCCCAAGGGCGCCACGGCCGTCACCGACTGGTCGACCAGCCTCACCCGGCAGATCCAGTTCTACAAGTGGCTGCAGTCGGCCGAGGGCGCCATCGCCGGTGGCGCGACCAACAGCTGGGAGGGTCACTACGCCGCCCCGCCGTCGAGTCTGCCGAAGTTCTTCGGCATGGCCTATGACTGGCAGCCGGTCTACCACGACCCGCCGTCGAACCAGTGGTTCGGTTTCCAGGCGTGGTCGATGGAGCGCGTGGCGGAGTACTACTACGCCACGGGCAACGCCGACGCCAAGTCGGTGCTCGACAAGTGGGTCACCTGGGCGCTGTCCGGCACCACGGTGAACTCCGACGGCACCTTCCAGATCCCGTCGACGCTGCACTGGACCGGCCAGCCGGACGCCAGCTTCAGCGGCACCGGGATGCCGCCGGCCAACACCGGCCTGCACGTGACCATCGCCGACTACACCGACGACATCGGCGTGGCCGGTTCGTACGCCAAGACGCTGATGTTCTACGCGGCCAAGTCGGGCAACGCCCAGGCCAAGAGCACGGCCAAGGCGCTGCTCGACGGCATCTGGAAGAACAACCAGGACGCCAAGGGCGTGTCGGTGGCCGAGACCAAGACGGACTACAACCGCCTCGACGACCCGATCTACGTCCCGTCCGGCTGGACCGGCAAGATGCCGAACGGCGACCCGATCAACAGCAACTCGACCTTCATCTCCATCCGGTCCTGGTACAAGAACGACCCGGACTGGCCGAAGGTCCAGTCGTACCTGAACGGCGGATCCGCGCCGGTCTTCCACTACCACCGCTTCTGGGCGCAGACCGACGTGGCCACCGCGCTCGGACAGTACGGCCTGCTCTTCCCCAACGGCTGAGCACGCCCCGTAAGCCGGGGTGCGGTGTCGCCTGACCCTTCACCGCACCCCCAGGAAGTGTCCCGGCGGGACACGACCGAGTAAGCCGGGGCGCGGCGGCGCCTGACCCGCCGCCGCGCCCCCGACCCCCCCACCCATGTGAGGCACATCTTCATGCGGCGTACGTTCCCGGCACTGGCGGCGCTGATCATCTCCACCGCGGTCGTCCCGGCCGCGGTCCCCATGTCGGCTTCCGCGGCCCCGGCGTTCAACTACGGCGAGGCGTTGCAGAAGTCGCTCTTCTTCTACGAGGCCCAGCAGTCCGGCAAGCTGCCGTCCACCAACCGCGTCACCTGGCGCGGCGACTCGGCGCTCAACGACGGCAAGGACGCCGGCCTGGACCTGACCGGCGGCTGGTACGACGCCGGCGACCACGTCAAGTTCGGCCTGCCGATGGCGTTCAGCACGACGATGCTCGCGTGGGGCGCGGTGGACTACCGCGACGCCTACGCCTCGTCCGGGCAGCTCACCTACCTGCTCAACAGCCTGCGCTTCGTCAACGACTACTTCGTGAAGGCGCACCCCTCCCCCAACGTCCTGTACGGCCAGGTCGGCAGCGGCAACGCCGACCACGCCTGGTGGGGGGCGGCCGAGGTGCTGCCGATGAGCAGGCCCTCATACAAGATCGACTCCTCGTGCGGCGGAGCCGACCTGGCCGGTGAGACGGCGGCCGCGATGGCGGCCTCCTCGATCGTCTTCCGGCCCACCGACCCGTCGTACGCCGACAAGCTCCTCACCCACGCCAAGCAGCTGTACACGTTCGCCGACACCGTGCGGGGCAAGTACAGCGACTGCATCACCGACGCGGCCAACTTCTACAAGTCCTGGAGCGGCTACAACGACGAGCTGGTGTGGGGCGCCATCTGGCTCTACCGCGCCACCCAGGACTCCTCCTACCTCGCCAAGGCCGAGTCGTACTACGCGAACCTCGGCACCGAGCCGCAGTCGACCACCAGGTCGTACAAGTGGACGATCGCCTGGGACGACAAGTCGTACGGCTGCTACGCGCTGCTGGCCAAGCTGACCGGCAAGCAGCAGTATGCCGACGACGCGAACCGATGGCTCGACTGGTGGACGGTCGGCGTCAACGGGCAGAAGGTGAACTACTCCCCCGGCGGCCAGGCCGTGCTCGACTCGTGGGGCTCGCTCCGCTACGCCGCCAACACCGCGTTCGTCGCGCTCGACTACAGCGACTGGCTGACCGACACCACCCGCAAGGCCCGCTACCACGACTTCGCCGTGCGGCAGATCAACTACGCGCTCGGCGACAACCCGCGCAAGTCGTCGTACGAAATCGGCTTCGGGACCAACCCGCCGCGCAACCCGCACCACCGCACCGCGCACGGCACCTGGACCAACAACCTGAACGGCGAGCCGGAGCAGAGCCGGCACATCCTGTACGGCGCGCTGGTCGGCGGCCCCAAGTCGGCCGACGACGCCTACACCGACAGCCGTGCCGACTACACGATGAACGAGGTCGCCACCGACTACAACGCCGGCTTCACCAGCGCGCTGGTGCGGCTGTACAAGGAGTACGGCGGCACGCCGCTGGCGAACTTCCCGGTCGCGGAGACCCCCGACGGCCCGGAGATCTACCTCCAGGCGGCGCTCAACGCCACCGGCCAGAACTTCACCGAGATCAAGACGTTGGTCTACAACCACTCGGCCTGGCCCGCCCGCGCGCTGACCGACGGTTCGTTCCGCTACTACTTCACCCTCGACGGCGACACCACGCCGGGCCAGATCACGCTGACGGCCAACTACAACCAGTGCAAGCCGCCGACCGGCCCGACGCAGTTCTCCGGCAAGGTCTACTACGTCACGATCGACTGCTCGGGCCAGGTCATCGCACCGCAGGGGCAGTCGGAGTCGCGGCGTGAGGTGCAGTTCCGCATCGCCAGCTCGGGTTCGTGGGACCCGTCGAACGACTGGTCGTACACCGGGGTGTCCACTACGCCGTCCACGCCGGCGACGGTGCAGAACATGACGCTCTACTCGGGGTCCACCAAGATCTGGGGCAACGCGCCGGGCACCGAGCCGTCCCCGTCGCCCAGCCCGTCGGTCTCCCCGTCCGCGTCCCCGTCGCCCAGCCCCTCGGCCTCCCCGTCCGCGTCCCCGTCTCCGTCCCCCAGCCCGTCCGTCTCTCCGTCCCCGTCCCCGTCGCCGTCCCCGTCCCCGTCGCCGGTGACCGGCAAGGCGTGCACCGCGACGTACAAGGTCACCAACTCGTGGCAGGGCGGCTTCCAGGCGGACGTCACCGTAGGCAACTCCGGCACCTCGGCCGTCTCCGGCTGGACGGTGGCCTGGTCGTTCCCGAACGGCCAGACCGTCTCCCAGCTGTGGAGCGGCACCGTCAGCCAGAGCGGGTCGAACGTCACGGTGAAGAACCTGTCCTGGAACGGCAGCCTGAGCGCCGGCGCCACCACGAGCTTCGGCTTCACCGGCACCGGCTCGGGCACCGTCCCGTCGTCCGTCACCTGCACCCCCGCGTAGCCCGCGTTCCCGGGCTCGCCCGAGTCCGCCCGCCTTCCCCAGACGGACCCCTCTCTGGGGAAGGCGGGTATCCACGTCAGCGCCGAGAAAGGGAGAGATCGATGATCAGACAGACGATCGCCACGGCAGCCCTGGTCCTGGCGACCGCGGGGATCACGGCCGTCCCGGCGGCCGCGGACTCGATCGGCTGCACGGCGACCTACACGATCACCACCGTCTGGGGCGGTTCGCAGAGCCACGGCGCGATCGCACAGGTCACCGTGCGCAACAGCGGGTCGTCGGCGATCAAGGGCTGGCGCGTGTCGTTGCGTTACACCGACGGCACCGTCGTCACCCAGGTAGGGGGAGCCGTCTCGCTTCCGGTGATCGGCCTGCCGGGCATCTACGCGTTCGGCAACGAGAGCTACAACGGCGACATCCCGATGGGCGGCTCGACCGCTTTCGGCCTCATGACCAGCGGGGGCGGCGGCGGAGCTCCCAGCATCAGCTGCACGCCCGCCTGACGCCCCGCGCGGCGGCAACCGGCCACGCCTACACAGACGATCCCCCGGGACACACTCCCGGGGGATCGTCGTCTTCCGTTAGACGAACCAGACGCGACCGGACATGTCACACTGTGTCATGCCAAATCACCACGACTCTGGAGGCAGGTTCACGTCGCCGACACGGTCGTAGATGACGGTCTCGTCCGCCAGCCTGACGACCACAACGCGGCGGGCGAGCCCCGCTCTCTCCAGCGCCTTCGCCGACTCCACGGCGTTCTTGGCGTAGTGGTAACGGTCACGGCTACCGGTGAACGGGCTCTCCCTGTCACACCTGACCTCGTAGCGGTCATCCGGCCACGGGTGAGTAAGCCCGTCAGCAGTGCGGCGCTCGGTAGCGGTCGCGGTCATTGCACACCTCTCTTGTCGCGGAGGGACCTCCGCTCAGAAAGACCCCCCCTGCCCCCCCAACGTCTAAGTATTCCTCATATGCAACATTTGTTTCACAGCACCCCCTCAAACAGGGGGGTCGGGGTCAGGTGCTCGTCCGGCGGGCCTCGCCCGCGGGCAGCAACAGGGCGGGGACCACGGTGAGCGCGACGACCACCAGAATCGCCCAGAACGCCGAGGGGAATCCCGAGCTCAGGCTCGCGACGCCTGGGACGGTGGACCATCCCAGCACCACCGCGATCAGCGCCGTCCCCGCCGCGCCGCCGGCCTGCAGGCCCATGGCGTTGGCCGTCGTCGCCGCCGGGATCCGCGCCTCCGGCAGCGAGTGATAGAGGCTGGTCATCAGGGGCGTGCCGACGAACGCCAGCCCGACGCCGCGGACGAACAACGCCGCGACCAGCACCGGCGGATTCGTGTGCGCCGAGGCGAGCGCGAAGGGAAGCGTGCCGGCCGCGACCAGGGCGAGGCCGACGAGCACCGGCAGGCGCGCGTTGCGCGAGACGTCGACCAGCCACCCGGCCAGGAGCACCGCGACGAGCGTGCCCGCCCCCTGCGCGGCGAACAACCAGCCGGCCTGCCGGGCCGACAGGCCGTCGACGGTCTGGAAGTACAGCGGCACCAGGAACACCGCGGCGAAGAGCGCGACGTGGTGGAGCAGCGACGCGGATGCCGAGGCGGCGAACGCGCGGTCGCGGAACAGGCGCGGGTCCACCACCCGCCCGGTGGATCGGGCCGCCCACCCCACGTACGCCGCGAGCAGCCCCACCCCGGCCGTCAAGGGGAGTGCGACCTCGGGCGTGACGACCGAGGCGACGTTCCCGCCCATCCGGCTCAACCCGAAGACGACCGCGGTCAGTCCGCCGCTCAGGCAGATCAGCCCGCCCACGTCGGGCCGGCCGACGACCGCCGGGTCGGGTGCGAAGGGAATGAGCACGGCGGACAGGATGCTCGTCAGCAGCAGCAGGGGGACGGTGAGGAAGAAGATCCACCGCCACGACAGCATGTCGATGACCACTCCCGCGACGACGGGCCCGGCGATGGGCGCCGCCTGCACGGCCACCGCGATCAGGGCCATCGCCCGGCCGCGCCGCTCGCGGCCGGCGACCTCGGCGACGAGGATGCGGCTCAGCGGGAAGACCATCCCGGCGCCGAGTCCCTGTATCACCCGGAAGGCGATGAGGGCGCCGAACGACCAGGCCAGCCCGCACAGGACCGAGCCGGCCAACGACAGGACGAGTGCGGTGATCCACACCGCCGCCGCCCCGAACCGCTGAGCCAGCCATCCGGTGACGGGGATGACCATCGTCGCGGCCAGCAGGTAGGCGGTGATCACCCACTGCGCGTCCGCGTACGACGCCCCGAAGTCCATGGAGAGCGTACGCACGGCCGTCCCCATCACGGTGCCGTCCAGGAGCACCATGAACCCGCCCAGCGCCAGCACCGCCGCCACGATCATCGGTGACGCGCCGAGCACCCGCGCGCCGGGCCGCGGGCCGTCGGCGGCCGAAGGCGCGGACGACAGCGGCAGCGTGCGCGGAGGCGGGGCGTCGGAGGGCCGCGGCCCGTCGTACGGCGGTGGGCCGGCGCCGGGACCGGGGTGGGCGGCGGGGTGGGCGGCCGCGCGGGCGCCTTCCGCGAGCAAGGTGTCGGCGGGGTGGCCGGCGCCGAGGAGGCTCAGCAGGATCTGCCGGGCGGCGGGGCGGCGGGCGGGGTCCTTGGCCAGGCAGGCGGTGAGGATCTCGCGCAACGGGCCGGTCAGTGCGCCGGTGAGGGGGCCCAGGTCGGGGTCGGCGTGCAGGATGCGGTGCATGACCGCGGGGATGGAGTCCTGCCCGAAGGGGGTGGCCCCGGTGGCGGCGTGCGCGATCGTGCAGGCCCAGGCGAAGACGTCCGCGGCAGGACCGACCGCCTGTCCCGCGATCTGCTCGGGCGCCATGTAGGCGGGGGTGCCCACGACCGCGCTGGACATGGTGCCGGTGGCGTCCAGCGCCCGCGCGATGCCGAAATCGATCACCCGAGGTCCGTCCGCCCCCATGATGACGTTGCCCGGCTTGAAGTCGCGGTGCACCACCCCGGCCTCGTGGATCGCCGCCAGCGCGGTCACCGTCGCGATCGCCAGCCGCTCCAGCGCACCGCCCGTCACCGGCCCGCCCGAGGCGATCACCTCACCCAGCGACGGCCCCGCCACGAACTCCGACACGATGTAGGGACGATCCCCCGCCACGTCGGCGTCCAGCACCCGCGCCGTGCAGAACGCCGCCACCCTGCGCGCGTGGTCCAGCTCGGCCGCGAACCGCGCCCGCGCCCGGTCGTCCCCGGCGAACCGCGCGTGCAGCAGTTTCACCGCCACCGGCTCACCGCCCGGGGCCAGGCCCTGGTAAACGGTTCCCTGGCCGCCCTCGCCGAGCAGGCCGAGCAGCCGGTAGAGGCCCACCTGCCGCGGATCGTCGGTACGAAGCGCCCGTAACCCCGCCATGTCCCCCTCCCGGTATCGGACGGGGCGACATTACCGGAACCGATCACCAGGGGTCAGGATCAATCGAGAAGCGCCTTGTCCGACGGCACAGGCCCGGCGGGCAGTATGACCCGGAACGCCGTACGGCCGGGACGGCTCTCGACGTCGACGGTGCCGCCGTGCGCGGCCACCACCGCCTTGACGATCGCGAGCCCCAGGCCGCTGCCGCCCGAGGCCCGGGTGCGGGCCTTGTCGGCGCGGACGAACCGCTCGAAGATTTCGCCCTGAAGGTCCTCGGGGATGCCGGGGCCGTCGTCGGTCACGGTCAGCTCCACCGTGTCCGGGCCGGGCACACGCAAGGCCACGGTGACCGTCGTGCCGGGCGGGGTGTGCGCGCGGGCGTTACCCAGCAGATTGGCCACCACCTGGTGGAGCCGGTCGGGGTCCCCGGGCACGGTGACCGGCTCCTCGGGCAGATCGAGCCTCCAGCGGTGGTCGGGCCCGTAGGCGCGGGCGTCGCCGGTCGCGTCGATGGCCAGGCGGGTCAGATCGACCACCTCGCGCGCCAGCGGGCGGCCGGCGTCGAGCCGGGTGAGCAGCAGCAGGTCGTCCACGAGCGTGCCCATGCGGGCCGACTCGGCGTCGATGCGTTCCAGGGCGTGCCGCACGGCGCCGGGGACGGCCCGCTCGTCGCGCCGGGCGAGCTGGACGTGGGCGCGGACGGTGGCGAGCGGGGTGCGCAGTTCGTGGCTGGCGTCGGCCGCGAAGGTGCGCATCCGCTGCTCGCTGGCGTGGCGGTGGGCGAGGGCCCGCCCCACGTGGCCGAGCATGCGGTTGAAGGCCTCCCCCACCTGGCCGATCTCGGTGCGGGGGTCCTCGTCGGGCACCCCCTCGGGCAGCGCCACCTCACCGTCGGCCAGCGGCAGGCGGGCCACGCGCCGGGCCGTGGCCGCGACCCGGTCCAGCGGGCGCAGCGACAGCCGCACCCAGACGGCCCCGGCGATCCCGGTGACGAGCACGACGACGGCGAACACCCCGATCTCGGCCATCTGCAGGCGCTGCACGGTGTCACGCACGTCGTCCAGGGGCAGGCCGGTGACGAGGAGCTCCCCGTCGTCGTTCTCCACGGCCATCACCCGGTAGTCGTCGAGTCCGCCCGAGGACATGTCCACCGTGTGCCCGAGCCCGTCGGCCGGGACGGCGGCCAGCAACCTCTGGTCCGCCGCGGACAGGACCGGGTCGGCCCGGCCCACCACCGCCGGCTCGCCCACCTGGCCGTCCCGGACGAGGACGCCCAGCGTGCCGGGGGCCTGGCCGCGCGAGTCGCCGCGCTCGCCGTACGGATTGCGCGGATACCCGTGCTCGCGCTCCTCGTGGGCCAGGCTCGCCGCGAACCGCCCGGCCGTCACGGACAGCTGCTGGTCCACTCGTTCGACCATGAAGCGTTCGAGCAGGAGGGACGAGGCCGCCCCGGCCGCCGCGCAGGCGAGCACGAGCAGCACCAGCGTGCCCACCACCAGGCGGGCCCGCAGCGTCGTCGGCACCAGGCGAAGCAGGCGGCGGCGCGTACGCGGCACCGTGTGGCGCGGCGAGCCGGTCACGGCGGCGCGATCACGGCCGCAGGACGTATCCCACGCCCCGCACCGTGTGGATCAGCGGCCTGCGGCCGGCGTCGATCTTCTTGCGCAGGTAGCTGATGTACAGCTCGACCACGTGCGCCTGCCCGCCGAAGTCGTACGACCAGACGCGGTCGAGGATCTGCGCCTTGCTCAGCACGCGCCGGGGGTTGCGCATGAGGAAGCGCAGCAGCTCGAACTCGGTCGGCGTGAGATCGACCAGTTCCCCGTCCCGGGTCACCTCGCGGGCGTCCTCGTCCATCACCAGATCGCCCACCACCAGCCGGTCGCCCTCGGCGCTGCGCGCCATGCCGGCGCGGCGCAGCAGCCCGCGCAGCCGGGCGAGCACCTCCTCCAGGCTGAACGGTTTGGTCACGTAGTCGTCCCCGCCCGCCGTGATGCCCGCGATGCGGTCCTCCACCGCGTCGCGCGCGGTCAGGAACAGTACGCACACGTCCGGGGCCTCGGCACGCAGGCGGCGCAGCACCTCCAGCCCGTCGAAGTCGGGCAGCATCACGTCCAGCAGCACCGCGTCGGGCTGGAACTCCCGTGCCTCCTGCACGGCCGACGTCCCGTCACCCGCCGTGCGCACCTCCCATCCCTCGTACTTCAGCACCGCGGCGAGGACCTCGACGAGGTCCGGTTCGTCGTCGACCACGAGGACGCGTACGGGGGTTCCGTCGGGGCGGACCAGTCCGGGCTGGTCGTTCGAAGTCTTACGCATGATGCCTACAGGGTCCTCCCCGCTCACCGGGCCTACCCTGTGAGCCGCCTCAGAGAATCCTATGAATGGTCCGCAGGTGCCCCGGTTCATAGGAAAACAAGAGGTTCGGTTGGCACGGTGGGTCGCGTGTTGACGACGAGGAGGCAGCCGTGACCACCACCTTCCCGGGGACATCGGTGACGACCGGGCACGCGCATCCGCCGCGACGGAGCGTGCGGGCCCGCCCAGAGGCCGTCCTGGCGCTCATCGCCGCGGGCGTGGTCGCGGTCGTCGGCATGTGGTGGGCGAACACGCCCAGCGTCGCGGGCTTCGACGACTGGCTGACGAACGCGGGGCGCATCACCGGGCTGCTCGCCGGATACGCGATCGCCGTGCTGCTGGCTCTGATGGCCCGGGTCCCCGCGCTGGAGCGCGGCGTCGGCTCCGACCGGCTCGCCCGGTGGCACTCCATGGGCGGCCGCTACGTCGTCGGTCTGGCGGTGGCGCACATGCTGCTGATCATCTGGGGTTACGCGCTGACCGACCGCACCGACGTGGTGCGCGAGACGGTGACGCTGAACCTCACCTATCCCGACGTGCTGAAGGCCACCGTCGCGCTGCTGCTCCTGGTGGGCGTCGGTGTCGTCTCCGCCCGTAAGATCCGCCCGAAGCTGCGCTACGAGACGTGGTTCCACCTGCACTTCTACACCTATCTGGCCGCGTGGCTGGCCTTCGGGCACCAGCTCGCCACGGGCGCGGAGTTCGCCGTGGCCCCGGTCGCCCGCACCTCCTGGTACGTCCTCTACTTGGGCGTCGCGGCGCTGATCGTGTGGTATCGCTTTCTCACGCCCGTGCGACTGGCCGTGCGGCACCGCCTGAGGGTCTCCCGGGTGGTGCCCGAGGCTCCGGGGGTCGTCTCCGTGTACGTGACCGGACGGCGCCTGGACCGGCTGCGGGCCGAGCCCGGCCAGTTCTTCCGCTGGCGGTTCCTGACCGGGCACCTGTGGTGGTCCCCCAACCCGTACTCGCTGTCCGCCCCGCCCGGTGCGAGCGAGATGCGGATCACGGTGAAGGACCTCGGCGACCAGAGCCGCTCTCTCGCCGGTCTGCGGCCCGGCACCCGGGTGCTCGCCGAGGGGCCGTACGGCGCGTTCACCGCGAGCGGGCGCCGGGCGCGCAAGGTGCTGCTCGTCGCGGGCGGCGTCGGCATCACGCCGCTGCGCGCGCTGTTCGAGTCGGTGCCGGCCGCCTCCGGCGACCTGACCCTCCTCTACCGTGCGCGCGACGAACGGGACCTGGTGTTCCGCGCCGAGCTCGAGGAGATCGCCAGGGCGCGCGGCGCGACGCTGCGCTACTGCGTCGGCCCCCGAGCCGTGATCGGCGACCCGTTCACCCCCGCGACGCTCGCCGGGCTGGTGCCGGACCTGCCCCGCCACGAGGCGTACGTCTGCGGGCCGGCCGAGATGACGCGCGCCGTCACCGCCGCCCTGCGGGCCGCCGGGGTGCCGAAGCGCCGCATCCACCACGAGTCGTTCGAGTTCTGACCATCCGGATTGGAAGTGCCATGCGCAGAGCAATACTGGCCGTGCTCGCGACCGCCGTCGGTCTCGTGCTGCTGCTGTCCTTCAAACCGCACGAGGTGACCTCACTCGCCGAGCGTCCGGCCGCCGTCACGCAGGGTGACGACGGGACGGCGGGCGGGAGCGGGGAGGGCTCCGGCGACGGCTTCTTCGGCCGTGACCGCGACCACGACGACGACCACGACGACGACCACGACGAGTTCGACGACGGAGACGGGGACCGCTTCGGCGGGAGCTCCTCCGGTGCCGCCGGTTCCTCCGGCGCCTCGGGTTCCTCCAAGTCCTCCGGTGCCGCCGGTTCCTCGAATCCCACGGGATCCTGGACCGGGCAGGGCGCCACCGCGGGTGCCACCAGCGGCGACAAGACCGTCACCGGCGACTCCGCCGACACCCGCTGGGGACCGGTGCAGGTGGCGATCGTGGTCTCCGGTGGGAAGATGGCCGGCATCAAGGTGCTCGACGCCCCGGCGAACAACCACCGCGACATCAGGATCAACAACGAGGCCCTGCCGATCCTCAACGACGAGGCGCTGTCGGCGAAGTCCGCCCAGATCGACACGGTCTCCGGCGCCACGTACACCAGCGACGGCTACACCCGCTCCCTGCAGAGCGCGCTCGACAAGGCCGGCCTATGACCCGCCACGTCGAGCATGTGATGGGCACCGTTTTCTCCTTCGACGTACGCCACTCCGACGGACGTCACGACGACGAGGACGGGCCGCGTGTCGCGGCGGCCTTGTCGGAGGCGGTGGCCTGGCTGCACCACGTCGACGAGGTCTTCTCGACCTACAAGCCGGACAGCCCGGTCAGCCGGCTGGGCCGGGGCGAGATCACCCTGGCCGACTGCCCGCCGGAGGTGGCCGGCATCCTCCGCATGTGCGAATCGGTGAGCGACCGGTCCCGCGGATACTTCACCGCCTACCCCGGGGGCCGGCTCGACCCCTCGGCCATCGTCAAGGGCTGGGCGGTCGAACGGGCCTCCGCCATGCTGCGCGAAGCGGGCGCGCCGGACCACTGCGTGAACGGCGGCGGGGACGTGCGGCTGTCCGGCGCGGCGGGCCCCGGCCGCTCCTGGCGGGTCGGCGTCGCCCACCCGCTCCGTCCGGGAGACCTCGCCGCCGTGGTGTCGGGCAACGACCTCGCCGTGGCGACCTCGGGCACCGCGGAGCGCGGGGCGCACGTCATCGACCCCCACACCGGCCGGCCCGCCACCGAGCTGGCCTCGGTGACGGTGATCGGGCCGGACCTCGCCCTGGCCGACGCGTACGCCACCGGCGCCTTCGCCATGGGCGGCGCCGCCCGGGAGTGGGTGGAGGAGCTGGACGGCTACGAGGCCTTCGCCGTCACCGCGACCGGCGCCACCTGGCGGACGTCCGGTCTCTGAGGGGACGACGCGCGGGCCGGAGCCGGTGACCGCGACCTGGGTGGTCGGCCGAGTCCGCCACCGGCACCACGCCCGCACTCACCACGCGAGAGCGTGCTTGAGCCGTGTGGCGGCGGCCACGGCGGGCCACAGGCGGGTGGCCAGGTTCCTGGCGAGGATGCCGCCTCGCGTCGCGGGAGCGAGAAGTGCCGACGCCTGCGCGACGTTGCGCTGCTTGGGGTCCACCAGGCGCCGGTGCGCCGCCTCGTACCGCCGGAAGGCCGCCGCGGGGTCGCCGGAGCGGGCGGCCAGTGCCTCGGCGAGGGTGAACGCCCCCGCCATGGCCAGGGTGGAACCGTCTCCGAACAGCGACACACAGGACGCGGCGTCGCCGAGGAGCGCGACGCGGCCCTTCCACCACCGGGGCAGGCGCACCTGGCTGACGGAGTCGAAGTAGAGGTCACCGGCGGTGCGTACGTGGTCGAGCAGTTCCGGCGCCCGCCAGGACACGTCCGCGAAGGCGTCGATCAGCATCCGCCTGTGCTGCTCGGTGTCGCGGTGGTCGAACCCCGGCGCCGCCGGGCTGCGGTAGAGGAAGAACGCGCCCGCGGGCCGGGGGTTGACGGCGATCGCCTTGCCGGGCGTGTTGTGCATGAGAATGTCCCGGCCCGCTCCGGCCGCCCCGTCGGGGAGCGGCATCGTCGCGACGTACAGGCCCATGTGGCGCACGAGCCCGCTCTGCGGCGTCCCCGTCTCCTGGCCGAACGTCAGGCGCCGCGTCACCGAGTGCAGGCCGTCGGCTCCGATCACCAGGTCGAAGCGGCGGGGGGCGGCGCGCTCGAAGGCGACGTCCACCCCGTGCTCGTCCTGGCCGAGCGCCGTGATGGAGTCGTCGAAGAGGAACTCGGCGTGGTCGCGGCTCGCCTCGTACAGGATCGACGCGAGGTCGCCGCGCGGCACCTCGACCTCGTCCGGCCGCTGCACGGCGCGCATGTCCATCCGGCCGACCCGCCTGCCCGCCGCGTCGACGAAGCTGACCCCCGTCGTGCCGGTGGCGGCCCGGCGCAGCCGGGGCATGACGCCCATCCGTTCCGCGACCGTGACGGCCGGCCCTCTGACGTCCACCGGGTTGCCGCTGGACCGGGGCTTTCCCCCGCGTTCCACGACCGTGACCCGGAATCCGTGCCTCGCCAGCCAGTAGGCCAGCGTCGGGCCCGCGATCCCGGCCCCCGAGATCAGCGCTGTGCTCATCACGCACCCCCTAACCGGAAGATTTTCCTCCGCATAAGCGACGGTATCCTAACCGGAGGAAAAACGTCCAGATCCTTCGTGAGGTGGCAGTGGAGAAGGGGCTGCGCGCCGACGCACGCCGCAACCGGGACCTGATCGTCGCCGCGGCCCAGGAGCTGTTCCTGGAGCAGGGCGTCGACGTGCCGCTGGAGGAGGTCGCCCGCCGGGCGGGCGTGGGCGTCGGCACGCTCTACCGCCGCTTCCCCGACAGGGACGCGCTCCTCCGGGCGGTCGGCGAGCAGAGCCTGCGCCGGCTTGTGGACCTGGCGGAGACGGCCTGGCAGGAGGAGCCGGACGCCTGGCACGCGTTGTGCCGTTTCCTGCGCGGCTCGGTGGCCCTGCGGCTGGGCGTGCTGCCGGCGAAGCTCCAACCGCACCTGCACCAGCGGATGCGCGCCGGCGCCGACCTGCACGAGCTCCGGCAGCGGGTGATCGTCGCCGTCCTGCGGATGATCGAACGGGCGCAGGCGGACGGCGTGCTGCGCGCCGACATCGGCCCCGGCGACATCGCCCTGCTGATGACCCTGAACGTGTACACGCCACCGGGCATGCACAACGAGCAGGCCATGGGACGCGTGGTGGAGATCATGCTGGACGGCCTGCGCGCCGACGTGGAGTCGCCCCTCCCCGGAGCTCCGCTCGGCGAGGACGACCTGCGCCGCTACACGGCCGTACGGCTCCCGCCCACCGAGTGATGCTCGGGAGCCTTGTCTCCGCTGCTAGCGTTCCGAATTGGCGGGAGGAGACGGCGTGCTGGTGATCCACGCGGCCTGCGACGGCGGGCGGCTCGCACTCCAGGTGAAGGAAACGATTTGATCGTGATCCACGCCGCCTGGAACGGCGGGAGACTCGTGCTCTGGGCGGAGGAGACGGCCGGCGCGGAGCCGCTGGCCTCCCGCGCCGAGGTGCGCCCTCACCCCTTCGCCACTCCGGCGAGCACCCTCGCCGCGGAGCTGCCGCGCTGGGGGGACGCCGCGGCCGAGGCGGCGGGCAAGGCCGTGTCCGGCGAGGCGGTGCTGCTGCTGCCGAGTTCGGCGACGAGTCCCCTCCCCTCGCCGGAGACCGGTCTGCGGATCACCGCGCGCCGGGCGAGGATCAGCCCGTGGCGGGTGCCCGCGCTGCTGGTCGAGCCGGGGCCCGCGCTGCGGCTGCTGACAGGGGCGTTCGAGCCGCCGCCCGCCGCCGGGCCGTCCCTGCGCTATCTCACGGTCGTCGCCGCCCACGCCCGTGACCTGGTGCGGCGCGGCCGGGTGCTGCCCCAGCTCGTCGCCGAGGACGGCGGCTACGCGGCGCGCTGGCGGCCGGTGTTGACCGGCGCGCACGCCGACCGCGTCCGCGAGCTCGCCGCCGCCATGCCACCGGCCTGCCGGGCCGTGGGAGAAGAGCGGCCCTCCGCCCATGTGCTGATCGAGGCGCTGGCGGGTCTGGCCGACGCCGCCGTACGGCAGGCGCTGCCGGAGCGACTGCTCGGCGGGCACCGGCCCGGGCCGCGCAGCCCCCTGGCCGACCGGTGGACGGTGGCGCTTACCGGGGACACCGCGGCCCTTCCCGGCGCGCGCCGGGAGGAGGCGGAGGCGCTGGCCCGGCCGCTGGAGGACTGGTTCAGGGCGGCCCACCAGCTCGACGGCCCGGTCAAGGTGTGCTTCCGCCTCGTCGAGCCCATCCTGGCCGAGGAGCAGCCCGGCCACGAGGCGGGCGCAGGGGCGTGGCGGGTGGAGTTCGCCCTCCAGTCGGCCGAGGACCCGAGCCTCTACGTGCCCGCTCCCCTCGTCTGGGCGGGCGAGAGCATGCCCGGCCTGCCCGGGCGGCCGGACGAGACGCTGCTCGCCGGCCTGGGCCGGGCGGCGCGTCTCTACCCGACGATCGACCACGCGCTCCGGGAGGTTCGGCCGACACACGTCGGCCTCGACGTGGAGGGGGCCTTCCATTTCCTCCGGCACGCCGCGCCCCTCCTCCAGTCGGCCGGGTTCGGCGTGCAGCTGCCCGCGTGGGCGGGGCGCACCCGGCTCGGCCTGAAGCTCACCGCACGGTCCCGCTCCGGACCCGGCGCCGCCGCCGACCAGGGGTTCGGGCTGGCTCAGCTCGTGGACTTCCGGGCCGAGCTGGCCGTCGGCGACGAGACGATCAGCGAGGCGGAGCTGGCCGATCTGGCCCGCCTCAAGGTGCCACTGGTCCGGCTGCGGGGGCAGTGGGTCGAGCTGGACGCCCGGCAGCTCGGGGCCGCGCTCAAGGCGGTGGAGCGCCGCGGTTCGGGCCGGATGACGATCGGCGAGGTCATCCAGGAGGTGGTCCACGGCGGGGACGACGAGCTGCCGCTCGTCGAGGTGGACGCCGACGGCCTGCTCGGCGACCTGCTGTCCGGCGAGGCCGACCGCCGTCTCGAACCCGTGACGACCCCGGCCGCCTTCCACGGCACGCTGCGGCCCTACCAGGAACGCGGCCTCGCCTGGCTCAGCTTCATGTCCCGGATCGGACTCGGCGGCATCCTCGCCGACGATATGGGCTTGGGCAAAACCGCCCAGACCCTTTCGTTGCTCGTAAATGAGCGCGAGTCGGGCGAGCGGGCCGGGGTGACGCTGCTGGTGTGCCCGATGTCGCTGCTCAGCAACTGGCAGAAGGAGGCCGCCCGCTTCGCGCCCTCGCTGGACGTCTACCTCCATCACGGCACGGGCCGCCTGCGCGGCGAGGAGCTGGCCGAGCGGGTCGGCGTGGCCGACCTCGTCCTCACGACGTACGGCACGGCGTTGCGCGACCGGGACGCCCTGGCCCGCTTCGGCTGGGCCCGGGTCGTCTGCGACGAGGCCCAGGCCATCAAGAACGCCGCCGCGCGGCAGGCCCAGGCTGTGCGCTCGCTCCCGGCGCGGACGAGGCTGGCGCTGACCGGCACCCCGGTCGAGAACCATCTGGCCGAGCTGTGGTCGATCATGGAGTTCTGCAATCCCGGCCTGCTCGGATCGGCGAGGGCCTTCCGCGACCGCTATCAGGAGCCGATCGAACGGCGGGGCGACGAGGTGGCCACAACCGCGCTCAAGCGGGCCACCGGCCCGTTCGTGCTCAGGCGCCTGAAGACCGATAAAACGATCATCTCCGACCTGCCGGACAAGATGGAGATGAAGGTCTGGTGCACGCTCACCCCCGAGCAGGCGAGCCTCTACGAGGCGGTGGTCGAGGACATGATGGACAGGATCGCCGGCAGCGAGGGCATCGAGCGGCGCGGAAACGTCCTGGCCGCGATGACCAGGCTCAAGCAGGTCTGCAACCACCCCGCCCACCTGCTCAAGGACGGCTCCCGGCTGACCGGCCGGTCGGGGAAGCTGGCCCGGCTGGAGGAGCTGGCCGAGGAGATCCTCAGCGAGGGCGACAAGGCGCTGGTCTTCACGCAGTACGCCGAGTTCGGCTCGATGCTGCAGCCCTATCTGGCGGCCCGCCTCGACCGCCCGGTGCTGTGGCTGCACGGCGGGCTGCCGAAGAAGACGCGCGACGCGCTGGTGGAGCGGTTCCAGACCGAGGACGAGCCGATGATCTTCCTGCTGTCGCTCAAGGCCGCCGGCACCGGGCTCAACCTCACCGCCGCCAACCACGTCGTGCACGTGGACCGGTGGTGGAACCCGGCCGTGGAGAACCAGGCCACCGACCGGGCGTTCCGCATCGGCCAGACCCGCAACGTACAGGTCAGGAAGTTCATCTGCGCGGGGACCCTGGAGGAGCGGATCGACGAGATGATCGAGCGCAAGAAGGCCCTGGCCGAAAGCGTCGTCGGGACGGGCGAGGACTGGATCGCCGGGCTGTCCACGGCGGAGCTGCGCGAGCTGTTCCGCCTGTCCCCCGAGGCGGTGAGCTGAATGCCGGTCGGGCGGGACGGCTGGTTCGAGGCCGCGCGGCCCATCAGGGTCGAGGGCGGCATCAAGGCGCGCTCGAAGCGGGGCTCCATCGGCGAGCAATGGTGGTCGCGGCGGTTCATCGACATCCTGGAGCGCGTCTGCGACGCGGGCAGGCTGAGCCGGGGGCGGGCCTACGCGCGACGGGGCCAGGTGCTCGATCTCGACCTCGGTCCCGGCCTGGTGAAGGCCCGGGTGCAGGGCTCGCGCCCGGAGCCGTACGACGTGAGCGTGCGGATCACGGCGTACGGCGCGCGGGAGTGGGCGGGGCTGGTCGAGGCGCTTGCCGCGCAGGCCCTCCACCGGGCCAAGCTGCTCGCCGGGGAGATGCCGCCGGAGATCGAGGACGTCTTCTCCGGGTGCGGGCTTCCGCTGTTCCCCGGCGAGCGCGGCCTGGACATGGCCTGCTCCTGTCCCGACTGGGGCTTTCCGTGCAAGCACCTGTCGGCCGTGCTCTACCTGCTGGCCGAGGCGTTCGACGGCGACCCGTTCCTGGTGCTGGCCTGGCGGGGCATGGGCAGGGAGGCGCTGCTCGACGCCCTCCGCGCCACCGGCGGAGGCGGCCACGGCGGCGGCGTTCAGGGTGGCGGCGTTCAGGGTGGGCCTGGCGGCGGCATTCCCGAGCTGCTCGACGTGGCCGACGTTCCGTTCGCCGAGCGGATCGGCGACTTCTACGAGTCCGGCGCCTCACCGGCCCGCCTCGGCCCGCCGGCCGATCCCGGGTCGCCTCCCGACCTGCTGCTGCGCGCGCTGGACCCGCCGCAGGTCAAGGCCAGGCACATCCCGCTCCTCGACCTGCTGCGGCCCGCGTACCGGACTCTCGCGGCCGAGGAGAACGAGTAGGGATCAGGTGTCCTCGAAGCTCTGCGGAACCATCACCCGAACGCCGTTCGGGATGGTCCTGAGCACGAGCGGGGTGCGCAGCCGCACCTCGCCGTCGATGTCGGCCGCCATGGGCGGGTCGGTCTCCAGCAGCATCTCCTGGCCGGTCACGAACGGCCCGCCCGCGAGGCTGGTCCACCTGCCGGTGGTCGCCCGCACGAGGGTCTCCCCGAGCAGGCGCAGCCGCTTGCCGGAGCCGAGCTGGTAGGCCACCAGCTTGCGGTTGTCGATGCTGACGTCCCTGGCGATCTGCCAGCCGCCGTGGAAGCGGCCGTTGGCGATGTTGAGCTGGTGGGTCAGCAGCTCGTGGCGCTTGCCGTCCACAGTGATGTAGGCGCGGAACGGCCGGTGCCTCGGCAGGATCGTGATCGCGGTCAGCGGGTAGGCCGCCCGGCCGAGCATCCGCTTGAGCCACGGCTTCACGGTGCCCGCCACCTCGACCGAGACGCCGAAGCTCGCGAGGTTGGCGAAGGGCCGGTCGCCGCAGATCCCGAGGTCGATGTCGGCCACCTTGCCCTCGGTGAACACGCCGATCGCCCCGGCCAGGTCGAGCGGCAGCCCCAGGCTGCGGGCGAAGTTGTTGGTGGTGCCCAGCGGCAGCACGCCGAGGGCGACGTCGCGGCCCGCCACGTGCCTGACCGAGCTGCTCAGCGTGCCGTCGCCGCCGCCGACGACGAGCAGGTCGGGGCCGGAGTCGAGCGCGCGGGTCAGGATGTCGCGCAGCCGCGAGGGGTCGGTCACGGGGTGGACGCCGGTGAGCCGGAAGTCCCGCTCCTTCAGCAGCCGCAGCACCTCGGCGTAGTGGCGGCGGCCCCGCCGGGACTTGGTGTTCACGACGACGGCGGCCTTCCGCTCCCGGTGAATGGCCGCCGTATGCTCCGCCTTGCTCCGCACGGTCACATGCTAGGGGCCGCCGCGGCCGGGCGCGCGGCCCCGGGCACGAGTGTGCCCGGCTGCCGTCCGGAGCGGACGGCGGCCGGGCACGGGGACCACGGGGTTTCACAACCCGGTGGCGGTTACTTCTTGGCTGTTACTTCTTGGCGGGGGTGACCTGGACGATCGCGCCCATGTTGGCCGGCAGCGGGCTGATCAGCTTGATCTGCACGCCGAGCTGCTTGCCCTCGTCGCCGGGGTTGCCGGTGCCGAGGATGACGCCGTCGCCGAGGTCGGTGCCGTACAGCTCCGTCGCCGGGGAGCCGTCGGCGTGGACGATCCTGGTCGAGTACGGCTGGTTGTCCTTGGACGGGACGACCGCAGAGGAGTCACGCTGGCGGTAGTAGAGGCTGTCGTCGCGGACCTCCAGGCCGGGGTACCAGCCCTTGGCGTCCGTAAACGTCGTCACCGCGGCCTGCTTGCCGAACGAGGTGCAGTACTCCGTGAACGGCTCGCCCTCGACGCACTCCTTGAACGGGTAGGTGCCGGCGAAGTTGAACGCCGCGTTGGACGACTGCGGACGGGACGGGAGGTTCTTCAGGACCGACGGGTCCTTCTCCGCCGCCGCACCCGTACGGCGCAGCGGGTCGAAGTGCGAGTCCACGATGAGCAGCTCGCCCTTCGGGCCCACCGACGGCAGGTCGAACGTGCGGCCCGAGACGTCGTTGTTGGCCACCGAGGTGTCGCGGTACCACACGAGCAGGCCGGGGGCGTTGTACTTGACCTTCTCGACCTTCCACGCGCCGTCGCGCAGCCAGGTCGTGTCGTAGGCGTACTGCAGGCCCTTGTCGAACCCGTCGAAGTTGCGCCACTCGGCCAGGTAGTACTGCGCCGCCTGCTCCTGGCCGGAGTGGATGACCCAGCCCGCGCCGGTCGTGTCGGTGAACGTGCCCTTGGTGGCCGTCCAGCCGTTGGCGCCGCCCTCGACGTCGTCGGACCAGACCGCGGTGGCGCCGTTGGTCAGCGAGAAGTCGTCGTTGAACCAGCCGCGGTGCACGGACGCCGCGTCGGTGGCGATGCGCAGGCGGATCTGGACGGACTTCCCGGCGAACGGCGCCAGGTCGACGTACAGGTGCTGCCAGCCGGCGCTGACCCCGGTGACGCCGTACTTCTTGCCGCCGTAGTCCTTGAGGCGGCCGTTGGGGTCGGTGTAGTCGTCACCGGTGCTGGCGAGGCTGCCGTCCTCGTTGAAGACCTTCTGCTCGGTCCAGGTGGCGCCGCCGTCGGCGGAGACCTCGACGAAGCCGTAGTCCCAGTCGGCCTCGATGTCCCAGTCGCTCCACCACCGGAACTTCACGTCCGATCCGGCCGGGACGTCGACCGTCCTGGTCAGCTTGTTGTCGGCCCAGTCCTGGTCGCTGTTGGACCACCACAGGTTCGACCCGCTGTGCGGGGTGGACATGATGTTCAGCTTGTCCGGCAGGTTGATGCGGACGCCGTCCTCGGTGCCCTTCGGCGTACGCGAGGTCTGGCCGACCGCCACGAGCTGGTTCTTGCCGCCCGGCTCGATGACCTTGGGGTTGGCCCAGCCGAGCACCCACTTGTCCCACAGGCCCATGTGGGTGGGCAGGGACTGGAAGATCGGCCCGGAGTGCGAGCCGCTCGACATCAGGTCCCAGAAGTCGACGTCGGAGTCGCCTTCGCCGGTGGTGTCGTACAGGTCCGGCAGGCCGAGGTCGTGGCCGTACTCGTGGGCGAACACACCCACGCCGGAGTCCTCCGGCTGCAGGATGTAGTTGGAGATCTTCACGCTCGTGCCCGGGACCGTGTAGCCGCCGGCCACGTCGCTGGAGTGGGCCCACAGGGCGAGCGTGCCCTCGGCGCCGCCGCCGCCCGACTTGTCCTCGCCGGCGTGGATCAGCACGAGGTGGTCGACGACGCCGTCGGGCTCGTCGTAGTTGCCGTCGCCGTCGGCGTCGGAGGTGTCCTCCACGTCGTAGTCCGCCCACGGGAAGTTCGGGTTCGACTTCACGAGCGCGTCGACCGCGTCGACCGCGAGCTGGGCGGCGCCGCGCGGGTTGTCCGGGTGACCGGTCATGTCCTGCGGGTAGGTGTGGCACTTGCCCGCGCCGTACCACGCCTCGGAGTGCGGGACCTTGATCCAGCCGACGGCCTCGCCGGTGACGGTGTAGGCGCCCTTCGACATCTCCTCGTACATGTTCTTCATGGTGGAGCCGGAGATGTCGATGCCCTTCTTGCCGTCCCGGGGGTCGGTCAGGTCCGGGCGGACCCGGGTCGTGATCCCCTTCGAGCTGTAGAGCATGTTGTTGTAGTGGGCGGTGTTGAAGTCGGCCACCCACATGGAGTTGTTGTCCTTGCCCCCACCGCCGGCGGTCGCGGGGTCGGGGATCTTGTTGTGCAGCGGGCCGTTCAGCTTGGTGCCGGGCGGCTCGGTGATGCAGTCGTCGACGTCGTCGATCGTCTTCGGGTGGGACCAGCCGGAGAAGTCGTCGTTGGCCTGGTCGTTGAACTCGACCAGCAGCGTGAGGAGCTTGGCGGTGCGGGTCGTCTTCGCCTTCTTGTAGATGAAGTCGAAGGGGTTCTTCCCGGTACTGATCGCCTGCTTCTCGTGCTTGGCCAGCACCCGTGCCGCGACCGGGTTGCCGCTCGCGAACTTGTGGTCGACGGCCTGCGCCAGGGCCGCGGTGCGCTTGGCGCCCTTGGCAGGGACCTTCTCCTCGGTGGTGGTGAAGTCGCCCTGCACACGCGGCGGCGCGTAGTTGATGTAGTGGTCCTTGGCGGAGGGCTGGTAGCCCGCCGTGGGCGCCGCAGCCGCACCGGCCGCGGCCAGACCTCCTGCCGCCAGCCCGAGCGCGGGCACGATCGCGGCGAGACGCCGGATTCTTCTGGACAACGAGATCCCTTCCCGTCCGGGTTCCCCGGACACCCATGCACGGCGCGCCGGGATGAGCGCGCATGCGGGACCTTAAACGAGGGGGTAAAGGGGGGGTAAAGAGGCAACCGGCATGGTTGTCAAAATGTGATCTGTGCCTAAAACCGTTAATAATTCCGGATGAGACCCGATACCGAACCGTGCCGTAAAGTCCAGACGTGAACGAGCTGACCTCCGCGCTCGCCGCGGCGCTGCCGGACGGGCGAGTCCTCACCGATCCCGACGTCATGGACTCGTACGCCAGGGACCGCACGTTCGTGCCGCCGGGCAGGCCGCTCGGCGTGGTGCTCGCGCAGTCGCGCGACGACGTCGTGGCCACGATGCGCTGGGCGAGCGAGCACCGCGTGCCGGTGGTCCCGCGCGGCGCGGGCACCGGGCTCGCCGGCGGGGCGACGGCCGTCGACGGCTGCGTCGTCCTGTCCCTCGCGCGGATGACGGCGATCCGCGAACTGTCGCCGCAGGACGAGATCGCGGTCGTGGAGCCCGGCGTCATCACCGCCGACCTCGACCGGGCGGCCCGCGAGCACGGCCTGATGTACGCCCCCGACCCCTCGTCGTACGAGATCTCGACCATCGGCGGCAACCTGGCGACCAACGCGGGCGGCCTGCGGTGCGTGAAGTACGGCGTGACCCGCGACTCCACGCTCGGGCTCGAGGTCGTGCTGGCGGACGGGCGGGTGCTGAACACCGGCCGCCGGACGATGAAGGGCGTGACCGGCTACGACCTGACCGGCCTGTTCGTCGGCTCGGAGGGCACGCTCGGCGTGATCACCGCCGCGACCGTGCGGCTGCGGCGGGCGCCGCGCGAGATGGCCACGGTCGCCGCCGAGTTCACCTCGCTGCGCGACGCCGCGGCGGCCGTGTCGGCGATCGTCGCCGCGGGCTGCCAGCCGTCGATGCTCGAACTGATGGACCGCACGACCCTGCAGGCCATCGACGACTGGAAGAACATCGGGCTGGAGCCGTCCACCAGGGCGATGCTCATCGCCCAGGCGGAGGGCTCGGCCGACGAGATGGCGGCGCTGTGCGGGGCCGCGTCGTTCGTCGCGGTGTCGTCCACGCCGGAGGAGGCCGCCGAGCTCATCGGCATCAGGCGCCTGGCCTACCAGGCCAAGGAGCGGCTGGGCCAGTGCCTGGTGGAGGACGTGTGCGTGCCCCGCTCCGTGCTTCCCGAGATGATCACCACGATCGAGGAGGTCGCGGCCCGGCACGGCGTGATGATCGCGACGGTCGCCCACGCGGGGGACGGCAACGTGCACCCGGTGTTCGTGTTCGACCGCGGCCTCGCCGAGCCGCCGGAGGAGGTCTGGACCGCGGCCGACGAGGTCTTCCGCGCCGCCCTCGACCTCGGCGGGACGCTTACCGGCGAGCACGGCGTGGGCCTGCTGAAGAAGCGCTGGCTCGGCCTGGAGACCGGCCCGGTGGCGGCCGAACTGCACCAGGGCATCAAGCAGGTGTTCGACCCGCTGAACATCCTCAACCCCGGTAAGGCGATCTGACCACTGGTAGCGTTTGGTCCCATTGTCAGGTTGCGTGTTAATCGGGGGCGATGGTGGCGTTAGAGGCTGGGGATCCCGACCGCCTGGGCCCGTTCACGCTCGTCGACCGGCTCGGGGAGGGCGGCCAGGGGGTCGTCTTCCTGGGGCGCGGCCCGGCGGGCGAGCAGGTCGCGGTCAAGTTGCTGCACACCCGGCTGACGGCCGATCCCGAGGCACGGGAGCGGTTCCTGCGCGAGGTCGCGCTGGCGCAGCGGGTCGCGCCCTTCTGCACGGCCCCCGTCCTGTACGCCGACCTCGCGGGCAACCAGCCGTTCATCGTCAGCGAGTTCGTGTCCGGGCCGTCGCTGCGGCAGCTCGTCGACCGGGAGGGCCCGCGCAGGGGCGCCGCGCTCGAACGGCTCGCCATCAGCACGGCGACGGCGCTGGCCGCCATCCACCGGGCGGGCATCACCCATCGCGACTTCAAGCCGGCCAACGTCCTGATGGGCCCCGAGGGCCCGGTCGTCATCGACTTCGGGGTGGCCAGGGCGCCCGACTCGCCCCAGTCCACCGCGACCGGCGCGTCCATCGGCACACCCGCCTACCTGGCCCCCGAGGTGCTCTCCGGCGGCACGGCGGGCGGGTCCGCCGACATGTTCGCCTGGGGCGTCACGATGGTGTTCGCCGCCACCGGCAGGCCCGCCTTCGGAGCGGACTCGATCCCCTCGGTGATCACCCGGATCCTGCACGCGCAGCCCGACCTGGGCGACCTCGCGGCGCCCCTGCGGGACATCGTCGCCGCGTGCCTGTCGAAGGACCCCGCGCTGCGTCCCTCGGCCGAGGACGTGGTCGCGCGGCTCACCGGGCAGCCCACCATGCCCGTACGGCCCGCCGCCGCGGCCGGGCCGCAGGCACCAGGACCGGGGCCGCACGGCGCCGCGCCGGTGCCCGGGCCGCATGCGCCGGGCCCGCACGCGCCCGTACCGGGGCCGCACGGCGCCGGAGCGCCCACGCCGCCCGCACCGCCCGTACGGCGCGGGCCCGGCCCCGACGGGTCGCGACCGCGGCGGCCGGTGCTGACGTGGACGGCGGCCGGTGTCGGGGTGTCGGTCCTCGCGGCGGCGGCCTTCCTCGTGCCGACGTGGGTGTCCGCCCAGCAGATCTCCTCGGAGGACCCCCTCGGTCCCACCGCGTCGCCCACGGTGACGCCCATGGTGACGCAGTCCCAGGACGACGACGTGCCCATCCCGCAGCCGTCCGATCTGGTCACCAACCCCGTGCGGCCGAAAGACAGGAAGCCCTCGCCGAGTCCCTCGGCACACCGGCCGAGCGTGGGACCGAAGCCGGCCGCCTCCCCCACGCGCACCCGTCAGGCGCACCCGTCGCCCTCCCACCCGGTCCCGACCCAGGTCAAGCCCACTCCCAAGGTCACCGCGCCGGCGCAGACCACGCCGGCACCCGCGAAGACCACCCCGGCTCCGGCGAAGACCACGACGGCGCCCAAGCCCAGCGCGACGGCGAAGGCCACCCCGACGCAGACCGCGGCGCCCAAGCTCAACCCGTACACCGCCAAGGGCGTGTGCGGCAGCGGCTACGCCGTCGTCGACTCGCACTCCTACGGGCAGGCGACGACGTACCTGCTCTACAACGCGTCCAACGGCTACAACTGTGTGATCACCATGTCGAAGTACGTGGTGCCCGGAAAGATCAAGATGAGCGCGGTCCTCAAGGTCCAGAACGGCTCGTCGAAGACCGACTCCGGCAGCTACACGACCTACGCCGGGCCGATCCGGCTGCCGGCCAAGGGCAAGTGCGTCATCTGGGGCGGCGGCTACGGCACCGCCGCCTGGAGCAGCGCGTGGTCACACTGTGGCTGACGCGAAAGGCGTCGGGGCCGGTTCGGGTCGGTGCTGGTTCAGGTTGGGGTTGATTCGGCCGGGGCCGACCCGGAGGCCGGACCCGGCTCGTTGACGTGACGGCGGCTCACCACGGAGGATCATCAGGTGACAGAACTCGGTTCGGTGGTGCCATGACGGTGCTCGTCAGCCGGCTGGAGACCTCCAGCGGCGAGTACGGAACGCGGCGCGAGGCCATGCTGGCGAAGCTCGCCGAGCTCGAGGCCGAGCACGCCAAGGCCGTCGCCGGAGGCGGGCCCAAGTACGTCCAACGGCACCGGGAGCGCGGCAAGCTGCTCCCCCGCGAGCGGATCGAACTGCTCGTCGACCCCGACTCGCCGTTCCTGGAGCTGTCCCCGCTGGCGGCCTGGGGCACCGAGTATCCCGTCGGCGCGAGCGTCGTGACCGGCATCGGGGTGATCGAGGGTGTCGAGTGCGTCGTCACGGCCAGCGACCCGACCGTGCGCGGCGGCGCGTCCAACCCCTGGACGCTGCGCAAGACGCTGCGCGCCGCCGAGATCGCGCTGCGCAACCGGATGCCGTACGTGAACCTGGTGGAGTCGGGCGGCGCGGACCTGCCGTCGCAGAAGGACATCTTCATCCCCGGTGGCCAGGTCTTCCGCGACCTGACCCGGCTGTCGGCCGAAGGCGTCCCGACGATCGCACTGGTCTTCGGCAACGCCACCGCGGGCGGCGCGTACGTGCCGGGCCTGAGCGACCACGTCGTCATGGTGCGGGAGCGGGCCAAGGTGTTCCTCGGCGGCCCGCCCCTGGTGAAGATGGCGACCGGCGAGGAGTCCGATGACGAGTCGCTGGGCGGCGCGGAGATGCACGCGCGGGCCTCCGGGCTGGCCGACCACCTCGCCACCGACGAGTACGACGCGCTGCGGATCGGCCGCCGCATCGTGCGGCGCCTCAACTGGCGCAAGAGCGGGAACGTTCCCGTCCCCGGCTACGCGGCTCCGCTGTACGACGAGGACGAACTGCTGGGGATCGTGCCGGAGGACCTGAAGGTCCCCTTCGATCCCCGCGAGGTCCTGGCCCGGGTGGTGGACGGCAGCGACTTCGACGAGTTCAAGCCGCTCTACGGGCCGAGCCTGGTCACCGGGTGGGCGAGCGTCCACGGCCATCCGGTCGGGGTCCTCGCCAACGCCAGCGGCGTGCTGTTCGGCGCGGAGTCCCAGAAGGCCGCCCAGTTCATCCAGCTCGCGAACCAGTCGCGTACGCCGCTGGTCTTCCTGCAGAACACCACGGGGTACATGGTCGGCAGGGAGTACGAGCAGAGCGGCATCATCAAGCACGGCGCGCTGATGATCAACGCGGTGGCCAACTCGACCGTGCCGCACATCACGATCGTCATGGGCGCCTCCTACGGCGCGGGCAACTACGGCATGTGCGGGCGGGCCTACGACCCCCGCTTCCTGTTCAGCTGGCCGAGCGCCAAGTCGGCCGTCATGGGGCCGGCCCAGCTCGCGGGCGTCATGTCGATCGTGGGCCGGGCCGCCGCCCAGGCGCGGGGGCAGGTCTACGACGAGGAGGCCGACGCGGCGATGCGCGCGGCGGTCGAGGCGCAGATCGAGTCGGAGTCGGCGGCGTTCTTCCTGTCCGGCCGGCTGTACGACGACGGGGTCATCGACCCCCGTGACACGCGTACGGTGCTCGGGCTGTGCCTGTCGGCGGTGGCGGGAGCGCCGGACGCCGGCCGGGCCGGCTACGGCGTCTTCCGGATGTGACCGGCATGCTCATCAGCACCGTGTTCATCAGCACCGTGTTCATCGGCACCGCGTGCATCGGCACCGTGTTCACGCAGATCGACGGGGGTGAGGGGTCATGATCGGGCGGCTGCTGGTCGCGAACCGCGGGGAGATCGCCCGCCGGGTCTTCCGCACCTGCCGGGAGCTGGGAATCGAGACCGTCGCCGTCTTCACCGACGCCGACGCGTCCGCCCCGCACACCGCCGAGGCCGACCAGGCCGTACGGCTGGGCGCCCCCCTGGCGTACCTCGACCCGGAGCGGATCGTCGAGGCGGCCCGCAGGTCGGGAGCCGACGCGGTCCACCCCGGATACGGCTTCCTGTCGGAGAACGCCGGCTTCGCCCGCGCCGTGCTGGACGCCGGGCTGACCTGGATCGGCCCCTCTCCCGAGGCCGTCGCCGCCATGGGCAAGAAGATCGAGGCCAAGGCGCTGATGGCGGAGGCCGGCGTGCCGGTCCTGCCGACCATCCCGCTGTCCCCGGACGGCCTGGTGGAGATGACGGCTCCCGTGCTGGTCAAGGCGTCGGCGGGCGGCGGCGGGCGCGGCATGCGGGTGGTGCGCGATCCGGCCGATCTGGCCGGGGCCGTCGAGTCGGCCCGGCGGGAGGCGCTGTCGGCCTTCGGCGACGGGACGCTGTTCGCCGAGCCGCTGCTGGAGGGCGCCCGCCACATCGAGGTGCAGATCCTCGCCGACGCCCACGGCACGGTCTGGGCGCTCGGCGAGCGCGAGTGCTCGATCCAGCGCCGCCACCAGAAGGTGATCGAGGAGGCCCCCTCCCCCGCGGTCACCCCCGAACTGCGCCGCGAGCTGAGCGAGGCGGCGATCCGGGCCGCCCGCGCGATCGGCTACCAGGGCGCGGGCACCGTCGAGTTCCTGCTGTCGGACGAGGGCTTCTTCTTCCTGGAGATGAACACCCGCCTCCAGGTGGAGCACCCGGTCACCGAGTGCGTCTACGGGGTGGACCTGGTCCGGCTGCAGATCGAGGTGGCCGAGGGCGCCCATCTCGCCGCGCTGCCGCCGAGCCCGGTCGGTCACGCGATCGAGGCCCGCCTGTACGCGGAGGACTCCGGGGGCCGCCCGCAGAGCGGCGTGCTGCACCGTTTCGAGATCCCCGGCGTGGACGGCGAGTTCGGACTCGGGGCACGGCTGCGGCTCGACTCGGGAGTGCTCTCCGGCTCGGAGGTGGGCGTCCACTACGACCCGATGCTGGCCAAGGTCGTCTCCTACGGCCGGGACCGGGCGGAGGCGGCCCGGCGGCTGGCGGACGCGCTCGCGCGGGCGCGCATCCACGGGCTTACGACCAACCGCGACCTGCTCGTGGGAGTGCTGCGGCACCCGGACTTCCTGTCCGGGGCGCTCGACACCGGCTTCCTCGACCGGCATCCCGCACCGGCCCCGCTCGCCGGTCCCGAGGCCGTACGGCTGTCCGCGCTCGCGGCGGCGCTGGCCGGGGCGGCGGCCGGCCGCGCGGCCGCCCGGCGCGACGGCGTGCTGGGCGGGCTGCCGAGCGGCTGGCGCAACGTCCCGTCCCAGCCGCAACAAGCGGTGTTCTCCGCCGAGGACGGCGGACGCCTGGAGATCGCCTACCGGCTGACCAGGGACGGGCTGCGAGCCGACGGCTTCGAGGACGTCACGCTCGTGGCGGCGGAACCCGGCCGGGTGGTGCTGGAGACGGCGGGCCTGCGGCACGCCTTCGAGGTGGCCGCCTACCCCGACATGCACCCCGGCATGGTGCATGTCGACTCTCCGCTCGGTCCGGTGCGGCTCACCCCGGTCGAGCGGCTGCCCGAACCGGCCGCGCGCGTGACGCCGGGAGCACTGCCCGCCCCGATGCCGGGTACGGTCCTGCGTGTCGAGGTCAAGCCCGGTGACGTGGTCGAGGCCGGGCAGCCGGTGGTCGTGCTGGAGGCGATGAAGATGGAGCACCTGATCGTGTCCCCCGCCTCGGGCACGGTGGCCGCGCTGCACGTGACGCCGGGCGCGCAGGTCGAGGCGGGCGTGCCGCTCGCCGTCATCGAGCCGTCGCCGCCGCGGGAACCGGACGGCGGCCCGCACCCGGAAGGCACCGGAACGGAGCCCGCGACGGAGTCAGGGACCGCAGCCAGCCCTGCGACCGGTGCGGGTTCGGACCCGGATCGCGGCGCGGATCCGGGCACGCACGGCGGCCCAGAGATCGGCGCGGAGATCGGCCCAGAAATCGGGACAGAGATCGGCAGGGAGATCGGCGCGGATCCGGGCGGGGAGGCGAGCCGGCCGTGAGCGAACCCCAGGAGGTGCTGGTACGCCGGGAGCAGGCGGGCGGCGTGGCCACGATCACGCTCGACTCGCCGCACAACCGCAACGCCCTGTCGTCCCGGCTGCTGCGGCAGCTCGACGACGCCCTGTCGTGGGCGCTGGACGAGCCCGCCGTACGGGTCGTCGTGCTCACCGGCGCGGGGCCGGTGTTCTGCGCGGGCGCCGACCTGAAGGAGCAGCGCGGCGGAGGGGCGCCGGTCACCGCGTCGTTCCCCGACATCATGCTGCGGATCTGGGAGAGCCCGAAGCCGGTCGTGTGCCGTCTGAACGGCACGGCGCGAGCGGGCGGCCTCGGCCTGGTGGCGGCCTGCGACTTCGCCGTCGCCCCGGCGACCGCGTCGTTCGCCTTCACCGAGGTGCGGCTCGGGGTGGTCCCCGCCATGATCGCGGTCACCTGCCTGCGGCGCCTGGAGCCCCGGGCCGCGGCCGAGTATTTCCTGACCGGAGAGGTCTTCACCGCCGAACGCGCGGTGGAGATCGGCCTGCTGACCCGGGCCGTCCCGGAGGAGGACCTCGACGCGACCGTGGCGCACTACACCGGCATGCTGCTGCGCGGCGGCCCCGAGGCGCTGTCGATCACCAAACGGCTCGTGCGGGAGGTGCCGCTGCTGCCGGTCGAGGAGGGGTTCCGCGCGATGGCCGCGCTGTCGGCCGAGCGCTTCACCTCGGAGGAGGGGCAGGAGGGCATCCGGGCCTTCGCGGAGAAACGGCCCGCCGCCTGGGTGCCCGCCGAGGCCCCGGCCGGAGACGCGGGACGATGACGGCGGAGGCCGGACGGCCGGGACCGATGCGGGTCGCGAACTGCGGCGGCTTCTACGGCGACCGGCTGTCGGCCGCCGCGGAGATGGTCGAGGGTGGGCCGATCGACGTGCTGACGGGCGACTGGCTCGCCGAGCTCACCATGTCGATCCTCGCCGGCAACCGGCTCAAGGGCCGCCCCGGCTACGCGCGTACGTTCCTCACGCAGATGGAGCAGGTCCTCGGCACCTGCCTCGACCGGGGCATCAGAGTCGTGGCCAACGCGGGCGGCCTCGATCCGGCCGGCTGCGCCGAGGCGGTCTCGGCCCTGGCCGACCGGCTCGGGCTGCGCGCGGCCGTCGCCCACGTCACCGGCGACGACCTCATGCCACTCGCCGAACCGCCGGTCAACGCGGACACCGGCGAGACCCTGCGGGCGGCCCCGCTCACCGCCAACGCCTACCTCGGCGGCCGGCCGATCGCCGTGGCGCTGGAGCACGGCGCGGACGTCGTCGTGACCGGGCGGGTCACCGACGCGGCGCTGGTCACCGGGCCCGGCATGTGGTGGTTCGGCTGGGATCCGAGCGATCTCGACCCGCTGGCCGGCTCCGTCGTCGCCGGGCATGTGATCGAGTGCGGCTGCCAGGCGACCGGCGGCAACTACGCCTTCTTCGGAGAGGTGCCGGACCTCGCTCACTGCGGCTTCCCCATCGCCGAGTTGTACGCCGACGGGTCGAGCGTGATCACCAAGCACCCCGGCACCGGCGGGCTGGTCTCGACCGGGACCGTGACCGCGCAACTGCTGTACGAGATCGCCTCCCCCCGCTACCTCGGACCGGACGTGACCGCCCGTTTCGACACCGTCCGGCTGGAGCAGGAGGGCCCCGACCGGGTCAGGATCACGGGCGTGCGCGGCGAACCGCCTCCGGACACGCTGAAGGTCGCCGTCACCTACCTCGGCGGCCACCGCAACACGATGACGCTCGTGCTGACCGGCCTCGACATCGCGGCCAAGGCCCGGATCGCGCAGGAGGCGATCTGGGCCCGTGTCCCCCGCGAGTCGTTCGAGCAGGTCCACGTGGAGCTCACCCCCCTCGGCGGGGGCGACGCCGGGACCGCGTTGCTGCGGATCACGGTCATGGATCCCGATCCGCGCAGGGCGGGGCGGGCGTTCTCCTCCGCCGTCGTGGAGACCGGTCTGGCGAGCTATCCCGGCTTCTACGGTCTGACGCCGCCCGGCGACGCCTCCCCCTACGGGGTCTACTGGCCCTCGTCGGTCGACGCGCAGGCCGTGCTCCCGGTGGTGACCGTGGACGGATTCCGCGTCGAGGTGCCGCACGTGCCGCCGTCCGGCCCTGTGCTGGGCGAGCAGGCGGGCGGGCCGCCGCCCGGCGACGCGGCCGGCACCGCGGTTCCGCCGTACGCCGGGGATCTCGCTGCCGGGCCGGTCGCCCCGCTCGGCACGGTCGCCGGCGCCCGGTCGGGCGACAAGGGCGGCGACGCCAACCTCGGCGTGTGGGTGCGCGACCCCGCACGGTATCCGTGGCTCGCGGCGTTCCTGACCGTGGACCGGCTCAGGGAACTGCTGCCGGAGGTCGGCGACCTCCCGATCGAGCGGTTCGCGCTGCCGAACCTGCACGCGCTGAACTTCGTCGTCCACGGGCTCCTGGGCAGAGGCGTGGCGGCCAGCCCGCTCCTGGACGCCCAGGCGAAGGCGCTCGGCGAGCGTCTTCGCGCCGTGTGCGTGCCCGTTCCCCCATGACTAGGATTGCGCCCGATCGCCGCCAATCGGGAGAGAAGGACATGCGATTGCGCTTTCTCGGCTCCACGTCGGAGGCGGGGGCCTGCCCCTCCCTCTACGAGACCGACCGCGGCACGATAGTCGTCCAGGGCCTGGAGGTCGTGGACCGCGAGGCCCGCGCCGACCTGCGCCATGTGCTCGACGGGGAGACCGCGGTCGAGGTGCCGAGGGAACTCCTCGTCGAGATCGCCCGGCGGGTCTTGCCTGATCACGACTGATGGCCGCCCTCTGGCGTGATCCGGCGTGCCGGGTCTACCTTGGTCCGCACCACGGCCGGAGGTGGGCATGAGCGGTTTCCATCAGGCCCGCATGGACCTGGGAGCCCAGCTACGCCGGTTGCGGGAGAACTCCCGCCTGTCCGGGAAGGACCTCGCGGAGCGGCTGCGCTGGCAGCCGTCGAAGGTCTCGCGGATCGAGAACGCCCGCCAGACCGCCACCGAGGACGACGTGGCCCTATGGGGGAAGGCCTTGGACGCCGACCCGCAGACGATCGACGGCCTGATCCGGCAGGCGGCCGGCCTGCTGGAGCGGCAGGATTCCTGGCGGCAGCGGCACAGGAACGGCCTGGCCGCGCTGCAGGAGGACGTCCGCGACCTGGAGACGCGCACGCGGCTGTTCCGGGCCTTCGAGCCGGGCGTGGTGATCGGCCTGCTGCAGACCACCGAGTACGCCAGGCACATCTTCGGCAAGGTCAGGCGGGTGCATGAGTCCACCGACGACGTGGACGACGCCATCCGCGTCCGCATGCGGCGCCAGGAGATCCTGTACGACCCGGCGCGGCGGTTCCGGTTCGTCATGCCGGAGGCGGTGCTGCGTTATCGGCTCGCGCCGCCGGACGTGATGCGCGGCCAGCTCGACCGGCTGATCGCGGTGACCACGCTGCCGAACGTGGAGTTCGGGCTGCTGCCGTTCGAGGCGCAGTTGCCGTCCGCCCTGATGAACTCGTTCTGGATCTACGACGACCGCTTGGTCGGGGTGGCGACCAGAACCAGGGACCTGCTGCTTCGCGACGCCGAGGACGTCGCCTTCTACGCCCAGGCGTTCGAGGAGTTCTGCGAGGTGGCGGCCTTCCGCGACGACGCGAGGGCGCTGATCGTGCGCGCCCTCGACGACTACGCCAGGCCGCGCTGATCCGCCCGCCGTACGATCACGGCGAGGTGCCGCCGACGGGGCCTGTGGCTCGAGCTGGGCCACCCACAACGCCCGATGGGTATTCGCTCAGCGGGACTTGTTCATGGGCCCGCATCGGGCGTCGTGGTCGTCCCTGGCGGCGGTGGCGGCCGGTTGCGCTCGTCCTCCTCGGCACCCGCATGCGGGACGTCGCGGCCCGGCACCGGCCGCGACGTCCCGCCTCACTCCACCTGTGGCCGTCCGTCACTTCCCCAGGGCGGTCTGCAGGTCCATGACGTGGTCCTGGGTCTGCTGCAGCAGCGGGCGCAGCGCCTCGGCCACGTCGCTCAGGCCGAGTTCCTGGGCCTGCTCCACACGCTCGCGGTAGCGGCGCAGCTGCTCCTGCTCCAACTCCAGGTCGAGCCGGAGGGCGTCGGCGCCGTCGGTCGCCACCGGCACCTCGGGAACGCGGACGCTCGGGACGCCGCCGAGGAAGTCGATCTGCTCGGCCAGCGTGCTCGCGTGGTCGAGTTCCTGGCCGAGGTGCTGCTTGAGCTCCTCGATGATCGACAGGTACTGCGCGCCCTTGATCGTGGCCGTGTGCTGCACGTACTGCACGATCGAGCGGTACTCGCTCTCCAGGTCCTCGTTGAGCAGGGCGATGAAGCCCTCGGTGTCCATGTGGGGTCGTCCTTTCGTCGGTCGCAAGTCCCATCACGTACCCGCTGAGGAGGCGGCCGAACGCCGTCAGCCCAGCTTGTACAGCGAGGACCCACCGCCGTCCGCGCCGCTGTCCGTGCCCCCGTACTCCGCGGGCTCGACCTGCGTGCCGTGCGCCTTCACCCATTCGGTGACCTCCGAGCTCGCGCCCCGGGAGGGTCCGAAACCGCCGTCGCCGATCAGGATGTACGTGAGCCTCCCCTCGGCGACGTACCGCTGCAGCTTGTCGACCGTCATCGCCGGGTCCGACCCGGTGAACCCGCCCATCGCGATGACCGGCTCGCCGGTGGACAGGATGAGCGACGACGCGCTCTGCGCGCTGTCCACCGCCACCAGCCAGGTGGCGCCGCCCTTGTTCCGCTTCAGGTAGGCCGCCATCGCGGCGTCCACCTGGCCGCCGGGCCCGCGCATGCCGCGTCCGCCCTGCCGCCCGCCGGGGCCGCCGAAGCCGCCGAAGCCGCCGCGGCCGAACGGTCCTCCCATGCCCTGCGACGGCCCCGCCGTGGGGTTGGTGCCGTTCACCGCCGTGCCCAGCGGCGTCACCGCGTACGCCGCCGGACCGGCCAGCCCGGCCGCGACCGCCGCGGCGAGCGCCACCGCCGTGATCCGCGCGGCCGCCCGGCCCCCACGCCCGGCCGGGCCGCCACGCCCCGTGCCGCGGCCCGCGAGCGGCGTGGCCGCCAGGGCGAGCGCCGCGACCACCGTGCCGCCCGCGACGGCCCAGGCGAGCCACGGCACGAACTCCGGCGTACGGCGCAGCACGACGAACGACCAGGCCCCGGTCACGGCGACCGCGGCGGCCAGGATCAGCCGCCAGGCGGCCGAGGCGCGTGCCGCCCGCCACATCAGCACGCCGCCGATGCCGGTCAGCGCGGCGACCGCGGGGGCCATCGCGGTCGTGTAGTACGGGTGGAAGGTGCCGCTGGAGAAGCTGAAGACGGCGTAGTGCACGACGAGCCAGCCGCCCCACACCAGCAGCGACGCGCGCACCGCGTTCCTCGCGGTCCCCTTCGACGGCCCGGGGCCCGGTCTGGCGACCAGGACGAGGCCGCAGACGAGGGCCACGGCGGCGAACGGGAGCAGCCAGGAGATCTGCCCGGCCATGACGTCGTTGAACAGCCTGCCCGCGCCGGACGCGCCGCCGAATCCGCCACCAGCGCCGCCGCCAGCGCCACCGCCCATGCCGCCGCCGAAGGCGCGTGTCACGCCTTCCGGGGCGTCGGCGGGAAGTCGTCCCGGGCCGCCGCCGTTGCCCGCGCCGCCGAAGATCCGGCCCAGGCCGTTGTAACCGATCACCAGGTCCCAGACGGTGTTGTCCGTGCTGCCGCCGATGTACGGCCGCGAGGACGCGGGCCACCGGTCGACCACGACCATCCACCACGCGCTGGTGACCACGAGGACCGCCCCGGCGGCCAGGAGGCGCCCGATCCGGCGTACGAACGCCCCCGGCGCGGCGTAGAGAAAGGTCAGCGCGAACGCCGGCAGCACGAGGTACGCCTGGAGCATCTTGGTGTTGAAGGCGAGACCCACCAGCACGGCGGTGACCAGCAGCGTGCGCAGGCGCCCGGTGCGGATCGCCTCCAGGCAGAACCATCCGGCCGCGACCAGCAGCAGCACCAGGACGGTGTCCGGGTTGTTGTCCCTGTTGATGGCCACGGTGATGGGGGTCAGCGTCATGACGAGCGCCGCCAGCAGGGCCGCGGCCCCGGCCGCACGGGCGTCGAGCCCGCGCAGCGCCCGCCGTACGGCGGAGTGGACCAGGGCGACCGACGCCACGCCGGCCGCCGCCTGCGGCAGCAGCATGCTCCACGTGCCGAACCCGAAGATCCGGGCCGGCAGGCCCATCACCCACAGCGCGAAGGGCGGCTTGTCGACCGTGATGTACGACCCGGCGTCGAGCGCGCCGAAGAAGAACGCCTTCCAGCTCTTCGTGCCGGAGTAGATCGCGGCGGCGTAGTAGTCGTTGGCGTACCCGTTGCGGCCGAGCGCCCACGTGTAGAGCACGGCGGCGAGGACGAGGACGGCCCACTTCCCCCAGCGCAGGAGCGGGGTCACCCTGTCCGCCGCGGCCCGGTGGCTTGTCTGAGTCACGGCGGCGACGAGGGTCATCGGGAGTCCTTCCGGGGCGCGAAGACCCAGGATCGCAGGAGCAGGAAGCGCAGCAGGGTGGCCAGGCCGTTCGCCACGACGACGGCGGCGAGCTCGGCCGCCCGTGACGCGCCGCCGGGCAGCGCGGCCAGGCCCCCGCTGGTCAGCGCGAGCCCGGCGACGAAGGCGACGAGCCCGCCGAGGTGATGCCGCAGAGCGCCCGCCCGGCCCCGCACGCCGAAGGTGAAGCGGCGGTTGGCCGCGGTGTTGGCGACGGCGGTGACCAACAGCGCGATCGCGTTGGCCGCCACGGGCGGCAGCACCGAGCGCAGCATCCAGAACAGCGCCAGGTGCGCCACCGTGCTGATCGCCCCGATCACCGCGAAGACCGGGATCTGCGTGCGCACCGACGTCCGGGACGGCGGTGCCGCGGGGGCCGCGAGGCTCCCCCGGGCGACCCGCCACATGCCCCTGAGGTCGTCCACGGCCGTCCTGACGATGTCCACCCGGCTGTCGGGATCGTCCACCCAGTCGACCGGCACCTCGTGGATGCGCAGCCCGTGCTGCTCGGCCAGCAGCAGCAGCTCGGTGTCGAAGAACCACGCCTCGTCCTTGACGGCGGGCAGCAGGGCCTGCACGACCTCGGTGCGGGCCGCCTTGAAACCGCACTGCGCGTCGGAGAAGCGCGCCCCCATGAGCGAGCGCAGCAGCAGGTTGTACGACCTGGAGACGACCTCCCGCTTCGGGCCGCGCACCACGTTGGACCACGGGGACAGGCGGGTCCCGATCGCCAGGTCGCTGTGGCCGGTCATCAGCGGCGCGATCAGGGGGAGGAACGCGTCCAGGTCGGTCGACAGGTCCACGTCCATGTAGCCGACCACGTCGGCGTCGCTGGACTCCCACACCCGCCGCAGCGCCCGGCCCCGGCCCTTCTGGTCGAGGTGGACGGCCCGCACCCCCGGCAGCTCCCGGGCCAGCCGCCGGGCGATCGTCCACGTGCCGTCCGTGCTCGCGTTGTCGGCGATCGTCACGCGGAAGCCGTACGGGAAGTCGCCGCTCAGGTAGGCGTGCAGCCGCTCCACGCTCGCGGCCAGGACGCGCTCCTCGTTGTACACCGGGACGACAACCTCGACCAGGCGGGTCCTGCGGGACGCCCCCGCCGCCGGCCCGGAAACCATCGTCATGCTCATGCCGCCTCCTCGCCTGACGGCTCGGAGTTGCATTCGCAAATTGCACTGTGCTTACCGATTCGCTCGCTTCGCTCGCTCATGCCGCCTCCTCGCCCGACGGCTCGGAGTTGCATTCGCAAATTGCACTGTGCTTACCGATTCGCTCGCTTCGCTCGCTCATGCCGCCTCCTCGCCCGACGGCTCGGAGTGGCGTCGCGCCGGAGGCGCGCCGATGACGCCGGTGCAAACCGCGCTGTGCCTGTTGAGTCGCTCGCTCATGGGCCCACGCTCGCGGGCCGGAATGGGACGGCCCTGAGGCGTTCATTAACCCCGGATGAGAACGCGAGAACGCTCCCGAGAGGCTCCGGTCAGACGATCGGGGGACGGCCCGCGCGGGTGAGCCGTGCCACGGTGGCCCAGGACATGGGACTGCGCTGCCCGTGCCCGCCCTTCAGGCCCTCGCGCAGCCCCCGGAACCAGACGGCGAGGTTCGCACGGGAGCGAATCCGCGCGACGCTGACCACGGTCCAGAGGGCCAGATAGACGGGAATGAGCGGGGCGGGCAGCCGGCGGTAGGCGAGCCACACGCGGTTGCGCGCGACGAGGCGGTAGAAGGGAGCGTGCCTCGCGGGGTCGGTGGCGGGGTGGTGGATGACGACGTCCGGCGCGTAGTAGCCGGTGCGCCCGAGGTCCCACAGCCGCCAGCTCAGGTCGATGCCCTCGTGGAAGAGGAAGAAGTGGCCCGGCCAGCCCCCGGCCTGCTCGTAGTCGGCGCGGCGGATGAGGACGACGCCTTCGGCCATGACGGTGATGGTGCCCGGCCGGGTGGCCGTGCCGGCGCGCAGGCGGGGCACCCACCGGCGCAGCGTGACCCCGGTGCCTGGGTCGGCGATGCGCGGCTGGATGTAGGCCGCCCGGGTGTGGCGGCGGGCGACGGCGACGAGCCGGGCGAGGGTGTCGGTGGCAGGCAGGACGGCGTCGTTGTCGAGGAAGAAGACGAACTCGCCGGCGTCCGGCCCGGCGAGGGCGTCGGAGCCGGCGTTCCGCCCGGCGGGGATGCCCTCGTTGACGGGCAGGACCACCGTACGGGCCCCGGCGGGCACGTGATCGGGCTGTACGCCGTTGCCGACGATGACCACGCGCAGATCGACGTCCCGCTGGGCCAGAAGGGATTCCATCGCCCGTTCGAACGGCTCGGGCCGGTCGTTCATGGTGAGCACCACCACGTCGACGGTGGCCTTCGGGCTGGTCATCCTGTCGCGTCTCCCGAACGGGCTCGGCACCTGGTGGAGCGAGCGGGATCTCGTCATCCGTCGTTCCCGTCGCGTTAACCCACCACCCTAGTGGTCGTCACCTGCGGATCCGGGCCGATCGCGGACGCCCGGACGGCGGTGACCCCGCCGGACCTCGGCGTCCACGCACCCGAGCCTGCCCAGGCAGGTCAGGCGGTGGGCGGGCCGCCGGGGAGTTCGACCGTGGCGAGCGTGCCGCCTCCCGGCGCGTTCTCGATCGCGACCCGTCCCCCGGCGTCCCGTACGGCCTGTGCCACGATGGACAGGCCGAGCCCCGAGCCGGGCAGGCTGCGCGCCGACGGCGAGCGCCAGAACCGCTCGAAGACGTGCGGCAGCTCGTCCTCGGGGATGCCGGGGCCCTCGTCGCGCACGGTCAGCACGCCGCCCTTGAGCCGCACGGTCACCAGCCCCCCGGGCGGGCTGAACTTCACGGCGTTGTCGAGCACGTTCACCGCGGCCCGCTGCAGGCCCCGGGCGTCCCCGTGGACCTGCCACGGCTCCAGGTCGACGTCGAAGCGCAGCCCGGGGCCGCGCCGCCTGGCCCGCTCGACCGCCGACGCCACCACCTCGTGCAGGTCGATGTCGGACGACAGCTCGCCGCTCTCCGCCTTCCTCGACAGCTCCAGCAGGTCGCCGATGAGGCTCGACATCTCCTCGAACTGCTCCTTGACGTTCGCCAGCAGCCGCCGCTTGGCCGAGGGCTCGATGGCGCGGCCGGTGTTCTCGCTGCGCAGCAGCAGGTCGATGTTGGTGCGCAGGCTCGTCAGCGGAGTGCGCAGCTCGTGTCCCGCGTCGGCCACGAGCCGCCGCTGGCGCTCCTGCGAGCTGGACAGGGCGGCGGTCATGGTGTTGAACGACCGGCTGAGGCGGGCGATCTCGTCCTCCCCCTCCACCGGGATCGTCACACGCAGGTCCTCGGTCCTGGCCACGTGCTCGACCGCGCGGGTCAGCCCCTCCACCGGGCGCAGCGCCGTACGGGCCAGCCAGAGACCGGCCACGGCGGCGCCGAGCACGCCGAGCACGCTGACCGAGCCGAAGACGAGGGCGAGGATGCGGAGCGTCTGGTCCATCTCGGCGGTGGAGCGGAACACGCTGACCGTCACCGGGCCCTGCGGCAGGGGCGGCTCCGGGAACTGCGCGGCGTCGCCCGGCGGGCCGCCGAGACGAGGCTCATATCTGAAGGTGTAGACGAGCACGGAGGTGCCGTCGGTGGTGACCGCGTCGCGCAGCACGGGCGTGCCGCCGGAGACGGCCATCACCCGCTCCCGCGCGGTCGGCGTCACCTGCGCCGATCCGGACGCGACGCAGACCGAGCCGTCCGCCAGGACGACCTGCCAGCTGCGCCCGGAGGGGTCCCAGTCGGGCCGCGGGTGGCCCTCCTTGCGTCCCTGACCGGCGCAGTCCCGCAGCGCGAACCCGACCTGTTGCGCCGGCGGCCGCAGGTGCGTGATCGAGCCGACGATCTGGCCGCGCATCTCGCCGCGGACGAACAGCCAGCACACGGCCGCCGCCACCGCGACGGCCAGGGCGACCGCCGCCGCGATCAGCAGGGTGAGCCGGGACCGGAGCGAACGCCGCCTCACGGCGACGGCCGCAGCACGTAGCCCACGCCGCGCACGGTGTGGATCAGGCGCGGCAGCCCGCCCGCCTCGGTCTTGCGCCGCAGGTACATCACGTACACGTCGAGCGAGTTCGACGACGGCTCGAAGTCGAAGCCCCACACCTCCCGAAGGATCTGCTCGCGGGTGAGCACCTGCCGGGGATGGGTGAGAAACAGTTCGAGCAGCAGGTGCTCGGTGCGGGTGAGGTCGAGCCTGCGGCCGGCCCGGGTGACCTCCCAGCTCACGGTGTCCATGCGCAGGTCGCCGAAGGCGAGGACGTCGCCGCCGCTCTCGTTCTGCGCGTACTGCCCGCCGCGCCGCAGCAGCGCCCGCACCCGGGCGAGCAGCTCGTCGAGCTCGAACGGCTTGACCAGGTAGTCGTCCGCCCCGGCGTCCAGGCCGGAGACGCGGTCGCCGACGGCGTCGCGCGCGGTCAGCATGAGGACCGGGAGCCGGTTGCCCGAGGCGCGCAGCCGTCGGCAGGTCGTCAGCCCGTCGAGCCGGGGCATCATGACGTCGAGGAGGGCCCCGTCGTACGCTCCCCCGTTCTGTGCGGCGCGGTCGAGGAGGTCGAGCGCGGTCAGCCCGTCCGCGGCGGTCTCGACCGCGTAGCCCTCGAACTCCAGGCTGCTGCGCAACGCCTCCCTGAGAGCGGGCTCGTCGTCCACTACCAGTAGTTTTGCCGGTTCCTCACGCACCGGCACAAGCTACCCGAGCGTCATGAAGGTTCCGTTAAGAGCGCCATCGCGGCGTTGTGACCGGGGATGCCGCTGACGCCGCCGCCGCGCCGGGCGCCCGCGCCGCACAGCAGCACCCGCTCGTGCGCCGTCTCGACGCCCCACTGAGCAGGCCGAGCCCCGTGGCCGCCCTCCTCGCCGTACGGCCAGGACAGGTCGTGGTGGAAGATGTGGCCGCCGGGCAGGCCCGCGTCCCGCTCCAGGTCGAGCGGGGTCTTGACCTCCAGGCAGGGCTCGCCCGAGGGCGCGCGCAGCAGGCAGTCCTCGATGGGCTCGGCGAGCACGGAATCGATCGAGGCGAGCGTGCGGGCCAGCGCCTCCCGCTTGGCCGCCGGGTCCGTGAACAGGCGCGCCGGCATGTGCAGGCCGAACAGCGTCATCGTGTGCGCCCCCGCCTCCCGCAGCCGCGGGCCGAGGATCGAGGGGTCGGTGAGCGAGTGGCAGTAGACCTCGGCGGGCGGCAGGTCCGGCACCTTCCCCGCGGCGGCCTGCGCGTACGCCGCGGCGAGCTGATCGCGGCTCTCGTTGATGTGGAAGGTGCCGCTGAACGCCTCGGCGGGGTCCACGGCGGGGTCCCGCAGCCGGGGCAGCCGCGACAGCACCATGTTGATCTTGAGCTGGGCGCCCTCGGGCTGCTCGGGAGTCTCCCCAAGCAGCCGGGCGAGCACGGCGGGCGGCAGATTGGCCAGCACCTTCCCCGCTGTCACCGCGTGCTCCGCGCCGTCGTCGAACGTGACCTCTCCCGTGCCCGGGTCGATGGCCAGCACCTCGGCGCCGGTGCGGATCTCGGCCCCGTGCCGCCGGGCGACCTCGGCGAGCTCGGTGGTCACCGCGCCCATGCCGCCAACAGGCACGTTCCAGTCGCCCGTGCCGTCGCCGATGACGTGGTAGAGGAAGCACCGGTTGGCCAGCAGGTCGGTGGCCGGATCGGCGAAGGTGCCGATCAGGGCGTCGGTGAGGACGACCCCGCGCACGGTGTCGTCGGCGAACCGCTCGTCCACCACCTCGCCGACGGGCCGTTCGAACAGGTCGCGCCACGCCTCGTCGTCCCCCACGACCTCCCGCAGAGCCGTACGGCCGCGCAGCGGTTCGAGCAGCGTCGGCGCGACCCGCCGGGCCACGTGGGCGGTCATCCCGTAGAACCGCTCCCAGGCCGCCAGGTCGTGCCGCCCCCCGGTCACCGCCTCGAAGGAGGCGGCGGTGCGCGCGGCGTCCTCGTTGTCCACGAGCAGGCCGGTGTCGCCGGCCGGGGTGTAGGAGGCGAAGCGGCGGCGGCGCAGGTCGAGGCGCAGCCCGAGATCCTGCACGATCTTCGTGGGCAGCAGGCTGACCAGGTAGGAGTAGCGCGACAGCCGCGCGTCCACGCCGGGGAACGCGCGGGCCGACACCGCGAGGCCGCCCACGTGGCCGAGGCGTTCCAGGACCAGCACGCTGCGCCCCGCCCGGGCGAGGTAGGCCGCGGCAACGAGGCCGTTGTGCCCGGCGCCGGCGATGACGACGTCGTAGTGCGAGCGTGGCATGGAGCGTTCTCCCGGGTCGTACGTGGCTCGGTGTCGCGGTTGCATGCGGGCCGGACGCGGGTCGCGGCGGCGGACGTGGGAGGGTCTCGGAGGGGGTGACGGGAGGATGGCGGGTGGGCCTGGGCGGACGCCCGCAACTTATCGCAAGATCCCCCGCATGACCCGGGCAGAATATGCCGAAGCGGACAATCTTCCGCCAACGAAAGCACCCCAAGCGGGAGACAGGAGAGACATGCGCGTTTCCGATGAGGTCGCAGAGGCGCTGGCCGGCGGCCGTCCGGTCGTCGCCCTGGAGTCCACCATCATCTCCCACGGGCTTCCCCAGCCCCGCAACCTCCAGGTCGCCCTCGAACTGGAGGACATCGTCCGGCAGGCGGGGGCCGTGCCGGCGACGGTGGCGGTGCTGGACGGCGTCCCCCGGGTGGGCCTGGACAAGGACGGGCTGGAGCGGATCGCGACCGAGCCGGGCCTGCGCAAGCTCGGCTTCCGCGACCTCGCCCCGGCCGCCGCGCTCGGGCTGAGCGGTGCCACGACGGTCTCGGGCACCTCGTTCCTGGCCGCCCGCGCGGGCGTGCGGGTCTTCGCCACCGGGGGTCTCGGCGGCGTCCACCGCGGCTGGACCACGGTGCAGGACGAGTCGGCCGACATCGACACGCTCAGCCGCACCAGGATCACGGTCGTGTGCGCCGGGGTGAAGTCGATCCTCGACGTGCCCGCGACGCTCCAGCGGCTGGAGACCAAGCAGGTCACCGTCGTCGGCTACCGGACCGACGAGTTCCCCGGCTTCTACCTGCACAGCTCCGGTGAGCCGGTGGACTGGCGCGTCGAGACGCCGCAGGAGGCCGCCGGCGTCATGCGGGCCCAGGACGCGCTCGGCGGGCTGGACACGGCGCTGATCGTGGCGAACCCGGTTCCGGCCGAGCTCCAGCTCGACCCGGACCTGCACGACCGGGTGCTCGCGGAGGGCCTGCGCGCCGCCGAGGAGCGCGGGATCACCGGGCAGGCCATCACCCCGTTCCTGCTGGAATACCTGGTCGAGGGCACGGGCGGCGCGTCGCTGGAGGCCAACCTCGCGGCCGTACGCGGCAACACCCGCCTGGCCGGGGAGATCGCGGCCGCCTGGGCGGCCGGGTGAGCGGTCTGCTGGTGATCGGCGACGTGGTCACCGACGTCGTCGCGCTACACGACGGCCCCGCGGCCACCGGCACCGACACGCCCGCCGACATCGCGTTGCGCCCGGGCGGCTCGGGGGCGAACACCGCCTCCTGGGCCGCCCGGCTCGGCGCCGACACCCGCCTGCTCGCGCGGGCGGGGTACGACACCGGCGAGTGGCACGCGGCCCAGCTGACCAGGGCCGGGGTCCGGCCGCACCTGCGGATCGACCCGGAACGGCCCTCGGCCGTCGTGATCGCGATGGTCGACTCCACCGGGGAGCGGTCCATGCTCACCAACCGCGGGGCGAGCGGCCACATCGGGGTCGGCGACTGGACGCCCGACCTGCTCGACGGGGTCGGGCATCTGCACCTGTCGGCGTACACGATGTTCGCCGAGCCGGGCCTGGAGCTCGTGCGGCTCGCCATGCGCGAGGCCGCCGGGCGCGGGATCCCCGTCAGCGTCGATCCGGCCTCCTGCGGGCCGCTGCGCGCGTTCGGCACCGAGCGGTTCCTCCGCGAGACCGCCCCGGCGAGCGTCGTGATCCCCAACCTGGAGGAGGCGCTGCTGCTCGCGGACGCCCCGGATCCGGAGGCGGCGGCCCGCACGCTCAGCGCCCACTACGGCACGGCGGTGGTCAAGCTGGGGGCCGGTGGTGCCCTGCTGGCCCGCGATGGCCGTATAGTCGCCAGAGCGGCCGCGCCCCCGGCGGAGGTGGTCGACTCGACGGGCGCGGGAGACGCGTTCGCCGCGGGGTTCCTGGTCGCCTCGATGGCCGGGAGCGCACCCGAGGAAGCCCTGCGCAAGGGGTGTGAGACGGGCGCGGCGGCGGTCGCGCAGGTCGGCGCCCGGCCGGATCCTGGGAACTTTACCCTATTGACACCAATTGCTGGTTTGCGGCGTAAGCTGCACCATTAGCAACATGCGTCACTCTCGGGAGGGTGCGGTCATACCGATGGACGCCGAGTCAACGATCTGCCTGAGCGACCTGGTCCCGGCCCTGCGCTGGAGCCGTCCTCAGCAGGTGGCCGAGATGCTGGCCGACCCGCGCCTGCCCGGCGGCTGGTGGGCATCCGTCGGGATCGGCCGCGCGATGCGGGCGACCGGCGTTGACTGGCTCTGCGAGCGGCTCGCCCGCCTGGCCGTCGGCCGATGGGATCACCTGCCCCTCACCGACCTGCTCCCGGCGCTCCAGGTGCACACCGTGGACCCGGCCATGCCCGGCTGGCCCGATCCCGTACGCGCGGTGGTCAACCACCTCGGCGGGTGGTACCGGCTGCGCCGTCTGACGCCGTGCGATCTCCAGGCCCCGGCCGCCCCCGCCTCGCCCGAGGTCCTCCTGACCACGGTGTTCCGTGAGGTGTTCGCGCGCCTGGAGAGCGAGCTGGCGTCCGGGCGGTCCGCGCAGGCGCTCGCGGGGGGCGAGGCCGCACCCCAGGCACAGGCGCAGGCGCCCGCCGGTCCCGCCTCCGGGCCCCTTCCGCAGGCCGCGCCGGGGACGACGTCTCAGCCGTTCCCCCAGGCGACCGCCCCCGGAACCACCTCACAGCCGTTCGCCCGGCCGGCCGCGCCGGCGCCCGGGCAGGCCGCGCCGGCACCCGCCCAGACACCCGCGCAGCAGGGGCAGGCGCCCGCCCGGCCGGGGCAGGGCGCGCCGTCACCGGCCCCGTCACCCGCCGCGCCTGCCGCGGAGCCGGCCAAGCCCGCCACCCAGCCCTTCGCCCGGCAGTCCGGGGCCTCGCTCCCGCAGCCCGCGGCCGCCCCCGCCCAGCCGCCGGCCGAGGCGGCACGGGAGCGGCAGCCGGCCGACCTCAGCGCGCACCCGATGGTCGCGGTAATCGAGGGCCTGTTCCGCGGCTGGGACCCGCTCGCCAGGGCCGTCGCCGCCGAGCGGCTGTTCGCCGCCGAGCCGGTGAGCCTGCGCACGCTGGCGCACAACCTCAACGTGGACCGCGAACTGCTCTCCCAGGCCCAGCGCACGGCCGAGGAGCGGGTGCTGCTGTGGCTGCGCTCCCCCGACTCCGCGCCGCTCACCGGCCATCTGTTCGGGCTCACCGAGTGGCTGGGCGCCGCCGCCACCCAGGAGCAGCTCATCGCGGCGGACCCGTCCCACCCCATCGAGGTCCCGGCCCTCGGCACGCCGCTGTGGCGGGTGCTGGTGACGCTGATGCCCGACCGCCGCCTGCAGGACGGCTGGCTCGTGGTCGGCGACCTGGCGGGGCTGCGGGAGAAGACCCGCCAGCTACTGGCGAACAAGCCCGCCGACGCCGACGTCGTGGAGCTGCTCGGCCAGCTCGGCATCCGCGCCCACTCGGCCAAGGCGTGGCTGGACTCCATGCCGCAGCCGGGCTCCGCGTCCGAACCCGGCGCACTGCCCACCCGGCACGGCCCCGACCAGACGGCGAAGCCCGCGCCGCTGCCCCGCCGTACGCCGGGCGCGAACGGGCACCACCACGGCCGCGGCGGGGTCCCGATCCCCTCGCAGGCCAACAACGGGCCCGACGCCGCCACCGCGCTCGCCGCGCTCAGCGCGCTCACGAGCGGCAACCTGAACGGCACCGTGAACGGGAACCTGGGCGGCCATCCGAACGGGAACCTGGCGGGCGGCAACCTCGCGGGGGGCGTGCCCCGGCCGCATCTGGTGCCGAACCCCCGCCCGACCTCCAGCCCGGCCTCCGACCCGCGCCGCTGGCAGCGGATCGACGTCACCAGCGGTCATCTGCGCGGCGAGCCGGTGGCGGTCCCCGAGGGGTACGCCGCCCAGCTCGGCATGCGTCCGGGGACGCTGCTGTCGGTCACCGGCCCGGGGGACAACGCCGTCGTGCTGGTGTGGCGCGACCGGCAGCCGGTGTTCGACTCGCTCCAGCCGGTCCTGATGCGGCTGAACGCGCGGCCCGGCGACTCGGTCTACGTGACCGTGGACGGCTACCGCCTGGACGCCCAGCTCACCTCGGCCGTCTGACCGTCCCGCCCGCGAGTGGCCTACGGCGCGACGCGCACGGGATCTCGCCGGACGGGCGGTCGGGTCATGCCTGCCGCCCGGTGCCGACGATGAGCGTGTAGTCGGCGCCGACGCGGAAGCCACCGGAGGACCCGTGGACGGTCAGCGTGTGGCGGCCGGGCCGCAGCGGCTGGAGGCGCACCCAGAGTCCACACGCGTAGAACGTTTCCGTTCCCTCCACGCCGGTCAGAGGATTGCCCGCCACACCGGTCACGGCGACGTCCTCCTCTTCCATCCGTTCCGGCGTGGCCGGTCGGCCGTCGAGGACGGCGCGGCCTTTCGCTGTGACCATGAAGTCCTCACAGTCCGCCTGGGAGCCGACCAGATTCACCAGCGGGAACACCACCGGCCTCCCCGCGGGAAGCGCGCATGTCCGCCGTACGGTGCCGCCGAAGGTCCCGGCGAGGAACCAGACGTCCTCCGGCTGGTTCCGGTCGCAGAACTCTCCGGTGTCGTCCGCGACGGGGTTGGTGCTCTCGGTCTCGGAGGACGCCCACGTCCACCAGCGTCCTTGGATGGACTCCACCGGCGAGGCGGACGGCTCCGAAGACACGACGTCGTCCGTGCTGCTCTTGCGGCCGACCGCGCCACACCCGACGAGGAGACCGAGAAGCACCAGAAGCGGCAGAACGGACCTTGGAGGCATCCGGGAATCATAGACGCGATCATCGCCGGCCTCAGGTCGATCAGGAGTTTCCCGATCCCGCGAGCCCGGATAGCGGACTCAGGTCTTCGGTCTGAGCATCTTGCGGTAGTAGGTGGCGGACACCTCGTAGCCGAGGGCGCCGTAGAACTCGGCGGCCCGCCGGGTCGCCAGCGCGACGTATCCGGCCTGCCGTGAGCGCGCCCACGTCTCGAACTCCTCCAGCAGCCGCCGCCCGATGCCGTGGCGGCGGTAGCCGCTCTCGATCATCGCCTCCTCGACCCACGCGACCCTGCCGTTGGCGAACAGCGTGAGGTGGGTGAAGCCCAGCAGGTAGCCGCGTACGGTCCCCTCGACCGTGGCGACGATGAGGAAGGCGTCCTCGTTCTCCAGGAGTTGCGGCAGCGCCGCGTCGAACGGCGCCCGCTCGGGCCGGAACGTCACCGCGAACTCGCGGGCGAGTGCGAAGATCTCGTCCGCGTCGGTCTTCTCGGCCCTCCGGAACTGGAGATCACCAGACGTCATGAAATGGACTCTAGGAGTACCCAGGCACATACGTCCAATCCGAGCTCACCCCGCGAGACCGGCGGCAGGCGGGGAAGGCCCCTCAGCCGGCGGTGACGGCGAAGGACCGCCGGGCGTGCCGCACGAACTCGCGTACGGCGGGACCCTGCCCGCCGCGCCACAGCAGCGCGAGCAGGGCGGGCGTGTCGGCGTCCTCGATGGTGAGCGCGGTGAGCCGGTCGCGGTGGGCCGCGGCCATCGACTCGCTGAGGACGGCGACGCCGAGTCCCCTGGCCGCGAGGCCGGCGACGGCGTCGGCCGCCCCGGCCTGCAGCGCGATCACCGGCTGGAGGCCCCGGGACGCGCAGGCCCGGTCGAACACCGTGCGCAGGCCGGTGCCGTACGGCATGCAGACGATCGGGTAGGAGCCGAGGTCGCCCAGAGTGACCCCGTCCCGGCCCGCGAGGGGGTGGTTCGGGGGGACGGCGGCGACGAGCCGCTCGCTGATGACCGTCAACGTCTCCAGGCCGTCCGGAGCGGCGGCGAGACCGGCGAGGGCCAGGTCGAGGGCGCCGGCGCGCACCCCCTCGACGAGCCGGTCGGAGTTGTCCTCCAGCAGGGAGATCTCGACCCCCGGATGGGCCCGGTGGAACGCGGCGAGGGCGTCGAACAGCGGCGTGACGGTGCAGCCGACGACCATTCCGACGGTGAGCCGGCCCCGGATGAGGCCGGTCACCTCGCCCACCGCCTGTCCCAGCGCCCCGGCCGCGGCGAGCGCGGCGCGGGCGTGGTCGAGCGCGGCCTTCCCCGCGACGGTCAGCGTGACGCTCCGCGCGGACCGGTCGAACAACTCGGCGCCGAGTTCGCGTTCGAGTTGCCGGATCTGGGCGCTGACGCCCGACTGGCTGATGTGCACCCGCTCGGCGGCGCGGGTGAAGTTGCGCTCCTCGGCGACCGCGACGAAATACTCCAGCTGACGCAGTTCCATAACCGCTGATTCTAGTTTCCATCCGATCCATCTGTTGGACTTCTGGAAGGCGGCTCGGCAGGCTGGAGCCCGTACGAGAGTTCGGGAGGAACCCATGCCGGAGTACGAGAAGGCCATGCGGCCGGAGGACATCACCCGCCTGTTCGTCGAGCGGTCCAACGCCGGGGACGCCGCGGGAGTGGCGGCGCTGTACGAGGAGGACGCGGTGCTGGCCTACCCTCCGGGCAGCGTGACGGTCGGCCGGGAGGCGATCCGCGCCCTATGGGAGAAGGTGCTGGCGAACCGTCCCCGTTTCGAGCCCGAGGAACCGCTGCCGACCCTGGTCAGCGGCGACATCGCGCTGACCTCGACCCCGCCGGGGGACGGCGCCGGCGCCCGGGCCCAGGTCGTGCGGCGCCAGCCCGACGGAAGCTGGCTGCGGGTGCTCGACCAGCCGGAGTTCCAGCCGCCCGCCCGCTGATCCGGTTACGGGTGAGCCAGCGGGGCGGCGGCGGGGGCGCGGTCCGCCTCGGAGGCCGGGGCGGCGCCCCCGTCGTCCACGAACGTCGCCTCGTCGAAGGGGGCCCGGCCGGCCAGCACCTCCTCCGCCCGTGAGCGGTCGAAGTCGCCCACCCACGTGCCGATCAGGACGGTGGCGACCGCGTTTCCCGCGAAGTTGGTCAGCGCCCGGGCCTCCGACATGAACCGGTCGATGCCCACGATCAGGCCGACGCCGTCCACGAGGGCCGGCCGGTGCGACTGCAGGCCCGCCGCCAGCGTGGCGAGGCCGGCTCCGGTGACGCCCGCCGCCCCCTTGGATGCGATGATCATGAAGACCAGCAGACCGATCTGCTCCCCCGCGGAGAGCGGCAAGCCGGTCGCCCGCGCCACGAACAGCGTCGCCATGGTCAGGTAGATGGCGGTGCCGTCGAGATTGAAGGATTAACGCGCTCCCCGGCCTGAAGGCCCGGGATTCAGCCCGTGCCGCACGGTCACGCGGCACCCCTGTGGCTTCCTGCTTCCTCGCGCTGTGCCGGGGCTGGCCCCGGTCTTACCTGCGCTCCACAGGCGTTTAGCCTCTCCGCCCGTCCGGCGGCGAGGATGTTCTTGGCGGCGTTGACATCCCGGTCGTGAATCGCCCCACACGGGCAGGTCCACTCCCGGACTTTCAGCGGCATGGACTCGGCCAGTGCCCCGCACTCAGAGCAGAGCTTGGAGGAGGGAAACCACCGATCGATCCGGTGGAAGACCCGCCCGTGCATGCGGGCCTTGTACTCCAGCATGGTCACGAAGGACGACCAGCCCGCGTCGTGCACGCTCTTGGCCAACCGGGTGCGTGCCAGCCCCTTGACCGCCAGGTCTTCCACATAGATCGCTTGGTTGTCGCGGATCAGCTTCGTGGATTGCCGGTGGCGGAACTCGAGGCGCGCGTCGGCGACCTTGGCATGCTGGCGGGCCACGGCGAGGCGGGCTTTGGCCCGGTTGTTCGACCCCTTCTGTTTGCGCGACAGCGCCCGCTGGAGCCGCTTGAGTTTCTTCTCCGCCCGGCGCAGGAACCGCGGGGAGCCAATCTTCCGTCCGTTCGACAGGACCGCGAAGGCGGTCAGTCCGAGGTCGATCCCGGCCTCTGGCTCCACCTGTGGCAGGGGCTGTTCGGCGACCTCGACCACGAACGAGGCGAAGTATCGCCCGGCCGCGTCCTTGACCACCGTCACCGACGATGGTTCGACAGGCAGGGCGCGGGACCAGCGCACTGCCAGGTCCCCGATCTTCGGAAGGCGAAGCTTCCCACTCGGGGTGATGGAGAACCGGGCGTTGCGGGTGAAGCGGATCGCCTGCCGAGTGTCCTTCCGCGATCGCAAGCGGGGCGGGGCGACCTTCGGCCCCTTCCGCCTACCCGTGACCGAGGCGAAGAAGTTCCGGTACGCGGTGTTCAAGTCCGCCAGCGCCTGCTGCAACACCACAGCCGACACCTCGCCCAGCCAGGAGCGTTCCGGGGGCCTCCTCGCCTCGGTGATGACCCGCTTGGACAACTCGCCGTCCGAGACATACGGCAACCCGACCGCGTGGGCGTCGACTCGTGCCCGTAACCCGTCGTTGAACACCACCCGCGCACACCCGAACGCCTTGGCCAGCGCGACGCGCTGTCCGGGGTGGGGTAGAGGCGGAAGTTGTACCGGAGCCTCACACCAGCGTCTTACCATCCGTTGACTAGCGAGTACGGATCGTTAGAACAATTGGGCATGGCATTTGTAGGCGCGGCCGTCCAGGGCGCGCCGCCCGCCCGGGTCCGCGTCCACCTGCGCGCCGAGGACGGCACGTTCCTGATCCGGGTCGCCGACAGCGGTCCCGGGCTCGACCCCGCCGTCGTACGGGACGTGTTCCGGCGCGGCTGGTCCACGAAGGGCGACGGCCGGGGGCTCGGCCTCGCGATGGCGGGGCAGGCCGCCCGGCGCCTGGGCGGCGGCATCGAGGTGGGCACCGGTGGTCAGGGCCCCGGCGGTCAGGGCACCGGTGGTCAGGGTGCGGTCTTCACCGTACGGCTCCCGCTGCCGCCCCCGACGGAAGGGTCGGGCCCGGCCCCCGCAGGCGCTCCCGGCGGCGGCTCGGCGCGCGAGGAGGTGCGGCCGTGATCTCGGTCCTGATCGTGGAGGACGAGGAGCTCACGGCCGAGGCGAACCGCCTGTACGTCGAGCGGGTGCCGGGCTTCCGGGTCGCCGACGTGGCCAGGTCCGGCGGCGAGGCCGTCCGCGTGCTGCGCCGCGATCCGGTGGATCTCGTGCTCCTCGACCTCTACCTGCCGGACATGCACGGGCTGGACGTCTGCCGGGCCATGCGGGCCGCGGGCCTCCCCTGCGACGTCATCGCCGTCACCTCCGCGCGAGACCTGTCGGTGGTCAGGTCGGCCGTCTCCGCCGGGGTCGTGCAGTATCTGCTCAAGCCCTTCACGTTCGCCCTGCTGCAGGAGAAGCTCGAACGGTACGCGGCGTTCCGGTCGTCCATCAGCGGGTCGGGCGAGGTCAGCGGCCAGGGCGAGGTGGACCGAGCGCTGTCCACCCTGCGCGGAACCGCCCGCCCTCATCTGCCGAAGGGGATGACGGCCGACACCCTGGAGGCGGTGGCGGGCGCGCTGCGGGACGCCGCCGACGGCATGTCGGCCCAGACCGTGGGCACGGCCGTGGGCGCGTCCCGGGTGACGGCCCGGCGCTATCTGGAACACCTCGTCGACACCGGCGTCGCGCGCCGGGTCCCGCGGTACGGCGGCCCCGGCCGCCCGGAGCTCCGCTACACCATCGCCTGACCGCGCGAGCGCGTACGGTGCAACGGTGAGAATCGATCACCCTCGTCGGAAGGCGGAGGACCTTGTTGCCTGAACTCCATCCCGGAGACGCCGGTGCCCTGCTCTTCGACTGGGACGGAACGCTGGTGGACAGCCAGCGGGCGAACTATGTCGCGTTGGCCGGAGCGCTGGCCGAGGAGGGCGTACAGCTGGACCAGGAATGGTTCGACGCGCGCACCGGCCTCTCCTCGGCCGAGATGGTCCGTCTGCTGGCACGCGAGGGCGGGCTCACCCTCCGGCGGCCCGTGGAGGAGATAGTGGCGGATCGCGACGAACGGTTCCTGCGGACGGCGCACGAGATCCGCGTGCACCCGGAGATCGAGGCCGTGGTCTCCTCCTTCCACGGAAGGCTGCCCATGGCCGTGGCCTCCGGCGGCGCCCGGAGAGTGATCGAGATGACGCTCCGCCACCTGCCGATCCGTCACCGGTTCGGCACCGTGGTCACCCGCGACGACGTCGAACGGGGCAAGCCCGCGCCGGACATCTTCCTGCGCGCGGCGAAGCTGATCGGCATCCCCCCAAACCGCTGCACCGTGTACGAGGACAGCGACGAAGGCATCGCCGCTGCCCAGGCGGCGGGCATGGCGATCATCGACGTCCGGCCGCTCACCGGCCGGCCGAGCGGCACGAGCGCCTGAGGCCGTTTTCGGGGCAAGCTGCTCGTTGCCGCGGGGGCATGCCCCGGCGACGACGGCCTCCGGGGGCGTGTACGCGACCCCGGCTCGCACGATCGAGCACGGCGTATCTCCAGGTAAGAGCGATCTAAGCGGGCAGGCCGAGTTCGCGGGCGATGAGCATGCGCTGCACCTCGCTGGTGCCCTCGCCGATCTCCAGGATCTTCGCGTCGCGGTAGAAGCGGCCGACGGGAAACTCGTTCATGAAGCCGTAGCCGCCGAAGATCTGGGTGGCGTCGCGGGCGTTGTCCATCGCGGCGTTGGACGACACGAGCTTGGCGATCGCCGCCTCCTTCTTGAACGGCAGACCGGCCAGCATGCGCTCGGCGGCGTGGTAGTAGGCCAGGCGGGCCGTGTGCACCCTGGCCTCCATGTCGGCGATCTTGAACTGCATGGCCTGGTAGCGGCCGATCTCCTGGCCGAAGGCCCGGCGCTCGCGCACGTACCGCAGCGACTCGTCCACGCAGCCCTGGGCGAGGCCGACCGACAGCGCGGCGATGGCCACCCGGCCCTCGTCCAGCGTCTGGAGGAACTGCGCGTAGCCCCGGCCGCGCTCGCCCAGCAGGTTCTCCTCCGGCACCCGGCAGTCGGCGAACGACAGCTCCCGGGTGTCCGAGGCCGACCAGCCGACCTTGGAGTACTTCTTCGACACGGTGAAGCCGGACGTGCCCGACGGCACGAGGATCGTGGAGATCTCCGGCCTGCCGTCCTCCCTGCGGCCGGTGATCGCCGCCACGGCGACGACGCCGGTGATGTCGGTGCCCGAGTTGGTGATGAACGCCTTCGCGCCGTTGATCACCCATTCGCCGCCGTCGAGGACGGCCGTGGTGCGCATGCCGCCCGGCACGTCGGACCCGCCGCCGGGCTCGGTCAGGCCGAACGCCCCGAGGATCTCCCCCGCCGCCATCTTCGGCAGCCACCGCCGCTTCTGGGCGTCCGTGCCGAACCGCAGGATGGGCATCTCGCCCAGCGAGACCGCCGCCTCCAGGGTGATCGCCACCGAGGAGTCGACCCTGGCCAGCTCCTCCAGGGCCAGGCACAGCGCGAAGTAGTCCCCGCCCATGCCGCCGTACTCCTCCGGAACGGGCAGGCCGAACAGGCCCATCGCGCCCATCCTGCGGACGATGTCGTACGGGAACTCGCACCGCTCGTAGTAGTCCCCGATGACGGGGGCCACCACCTCACGGGCGAACTCCTCGACTGACTTGCGTAGTTCGACGTGCTCGTCGTTGAGCATCTCAAATCTCCTTGGCCAGAGCCTGGACGACGCGGGAGGGGCTCGGCCGGCCCAGGATCTCGGCGAGCCAGAGGCTGGTGGCGGCCAGCGACCTGACGTCCACCCCGGTCTCGACGCCGAGACCGTCGAGCATCCAGACCAGGTCCTCGGTCGCGAGGTTGCCGGTGGCGCTCTTGGCGTACGGGCAGCCGCCGATGCCGCCAGCGGAGGAGTCCACGACAGTGATCCCCCTCTTGAGGGCGGTGAGCGTGTTGGCCAGGGCCTGTCCGTAGGTGTCGTGGAAGTGGACGGCCAGCCGGTCGGGCCCGACGCCGGCCTCGGCGAAGGCGTCGAGCAGCGCCTCGACGTGCCGGGGCGTGCCGACGCCGATCGTGTCGCCGAGCGACAGCTCGCAGCAGCCGAGGTCGAGCAGCCTGCGCCCGACCCGGGCGACCTGCTCGGGCGCGACCGGTCCCTCCCAGGGGTCGGCGAAGCACATCGACACGTACGCCCTGACCCGCATGCCGTGGGCGAGGGCCCGTGCGACGACGGGGGCGAACATCTCGAACTGCGACTCGACGGTCCGGTTCAGGTTGCGCTGGGCGAACGACTCGGTGGCGCTGCCGAAGATCGCGATGTCGGTGACGCCCTGCTGCAGGGTGGCCCGGTCGAGGCCCCGCTCGTTGGGGACGAGCACCGGGTAGCGGACTCCCGGCACCCGCGGCAGGCTCTCCAGCAGCTCCCCTGCGTCCGCGAGCTGGGGCACCCACTTGGGGTGCACGAAGCTCGTCGCCTCGATGGTCGTCAGCCCGGCCTCGGCCAGCCGGCCGATGAACTCGCGCTTGACCTCGACGGGCACGACGGCGGACTCGTTCTGCAGGCCGTCGCGCGGGCCGACCTCGTAGATCGTCACTCGCACGGCGTCACCCTCGCCACGAGCGCGTCCAGCTCCACCGTCTGCCCCGGCCGGGCGCGCAGCTCGGCGAGCACGCCGTCGGCCGGCGCCGTCAGGGTGTGTTCCATCTTCATCGCCTCCACGACGACCAGCGGCTGCCCCGCGGTGACCCGGTCGCCCTCCGCCGCCTTCACGAGCAGCACCGTTCCCGGCATCGGGCTGCGTACGACCCCGTCGCCGGCGAGCGCCCCACCCTGCCGGTCCTTCGGGTCGCCGGGATCGTGCCGGGTGACGGGCCATGCGCGGCCGCCCTCGGCGAGCCACACCGTGTCGCGGTTCCGGGCCACCGCGTACCTCCGGGTGACGCCGCCGAGGGTGACCGCCGCCTCATCGGTGCCGGTCCACTCCAGCCGCACCCGGCCGAGTGAACGCTCGTTAACTTCGATCTCCGCGTCGCCGGCGGCGCCCCGCACTCGTACGGGCACGCCGAGCCGGTGCACGGTCCAGGCGGGCTCTCCGACGCGCCACCCGTCCGCCACGTCCCACGGGTCGTCGGTCGTGCGTCCGGAGACGTGGAACCCGGAGTGGAAGACGAGCGCGGCCGCCGCCAGCACCTCGTCCGGCACCTCGCCGCTCACCAGGTCGCCGAGCCGCCGCTCGACCAGCCCGGTGTCGAGGCGCCCGGCCGCGACCTCGGGGTCGGCCAGCAGCGCGCGCAGGAACCCGATGTTCGTGGTGACCCCGAGGATCACGGTCGAGGCCAGCGCACGGTCGAGGGTCGCGAGCGCGCCCGCCCGATCGGGGGCCCAGGCCACCGCCTTGGCCAGCATCGGGTCGTAGTCACTGCCCACGGCCATCCCGCCGGTCAGCCCGGAGTCGAACCGCACGCCCTCGCCCGCGGGCTCGCGCAGGGCCAGGATCCGGCCGCCGGTCGGCAGGAAGTCGCGGGCCGGGTCCTCGGCGTAGACGCGAGCCTCGACGGCGTGGCCGCGCAGGCGCACCTCGTCCTGCCCGAACGGCAGCAACTCTCCCGCGGCGATCCGCAGTTGCAGTTCGACCAGGTCGAGGCCCGTGACCAGCTCGGTGACCGGGTGCTCGACCTGCAGCCGCGTGTTCATCTCCATGAAGAAGAAGTCGCCGGGATGGGAGCCGGGGACGATGAACTCGACCGTCCCCGCGCCGACGTAGCCGACCGACCGGGCGGCCTGCACCGCCGCCGCCCCCATGCGGGCCCGCGTCTCGTCGTCGAGCAGCGGCGAGGGCGCCTCCTCGACGATCTTCTGGTGCCGCCGCTGCAGGCTGCACTCACGCTCGCCGAGGTGCACGACGTTCCCGTGGCCGTCGGCCATGACCTGGATCTCGATGTGCCGGGGCCGGTCCACGAACCGCTCGATCAGCAGGGTGCCGTCCCCGAAGGCCGCCGTCGCCGTACGGCGGGCCGACTCGACGGCCGCGGCCAGGCCGTCGGCGGACTCGACCCGCAGCATGCCCTTGCCGCCCCCGCCCGCGGACGGCTTGATCAGCACGGGGAAGCCGATGCGCTCGGCGACCTCGGCCAGGTCGTCGTGCGGTTCCGCGCCGCCGGGCACGACCGGAACGCCCGCGCGGGCGACCGTCTCCTTGGCCCGGATCTTGTCGCCCATGGCCTCGATGGCCCCGGCCGGCGGGCCGACGAACACCAGGCCCTCCTGCGCGCAGCGCTGGGCGAACTCGGCGTTCTCGGCGAGGAAGCCATACCCGGGGTGGACGGCCTCGGCGCCGCTCGTCCGGGCGGCCTCGACGATCGCGTCGATGTCGAGGTAACCGCGCGGGAGCCGTACGGCGAGGTCGGCCTCGCGCACGTGGCGCGCGTCGCGGTCGGCGTCACTGTGGACGGCGACGGCGCGCACGCCCAGGGCCCGCAGCGTACGGATGATCCGGACGGCGATCTCGCCCCGGTTGGCGATCAGGACACTGGAGAACATCACTCACATCCGGAAGACGCCGTAGCCGACGGGTTCGAGGGGGGCGTTCGCGGCGGCGCCGAGCGCCAGGCCGAGGACGGTCCTGGTGTCCGCCGGGTCGATCACCCCGTCGTCCCACAGACGCGCGGTCGAGTAGTAGGGGTTGCCCTGGTGCTCGTACTGGGCCCGGATCTCGTCGGCGTCGGCGTCGCCGACCATGGTGAGCACGGTGGCCGCCTGTTCGCCGCCCATGACCGAGATGCGGGCGTTCGGCCACATCCACAGGAAGCGGGGCGAGTAGGCGCGCCCTGCCATCGCGTAGTTGCCCGCGCCGAACGAGCCGCCGATGATCACCGTGAACTTCGGCACCCGGGCGCAGGCGACCGCCGTCACCATCTTCGCGCCGTGCTTGGCGATGCCCCCGGCCTCGTACGCCTTGCCGACCATGAAGCCGCTGATGTTCTGCAGGAACACCAGCGGGATCGACCGCCGGTCGCACAGTTCGATGAAGTGGGCGCCCTTGAGCGCCGACTCGCTGAACAGGATGCCGTTGTTGGCCACGATCCCCACGGGGTGCCCGTGGATGCCGGCGAACCCGGTGACCAGGGTCGGGCCGTATTCGGCCTTGAACTCGAGGAACCTGCTGCCGTCGACCACCCGGGCGATCACCTCGCGCACGTCGTACGGCCGGCGGGTGTCCTGGGGGACGATGCCGTACAGGTCGCGCGGGTCCCACAGCGGCGGCTCGGCGGGCGCGACCTCCCAGGGGCGGGGGTTCTTCGGCGCGAGCGTCGACACGATGTCCCGCACGATCTTCAGGGCGTGCGCGTCGTCCTCGGCGAGGTGGTCGGTGACACCGCTGACGCGGGCGTGGACCTCGCCGCCGCCCAGTTCCTCGGCCGTGACGGTCTCGCCGGTGGCGGCCTTCACCAGCGGCGGCCCGCCCAGGAAGATCGTGCCCTGGTTGCGGACGATCACGGCCTCGTCGCTCATCGCCGGGACGTACGCGCCGCCCGCGGTGCAGGAGCCGAGCACGGCCGCGATCTGCGGGATGCCCCGCGCCGACATGGTGGCCTGGTTGTAGAAGATGCGGCCGAAGTGCTCGCGGTCGGGAAAGACCTCGTCCTGTTTCGGCAGGAAGGCGCCGCCCGAGTCGACCAGGTACACGCACGGCAGGTTGTTGTGGAGGGCGACCTCCTGGGCGCGCAGGTGCTTCTTGACCGTGATCGGGTAGTACGTGCCGCCCTTGACGGTGGCGTCGTTGGCCACGATCACGACCTCGCGCCCGCTCACCCGCCCCACGCCGGTGATGATCCCGGCGGCCGGGGCCTGGTCGTCGTACATGCCGGTGGCCGCGAGCGGGGACAGCTCCAGGAAGCGCCCGCCGGGGTCGAGGAGCGTGTCGACGCGGTCCCTGGGCAGCAGCTTGCCGCGCTGGACGTGCCTGGCCCTGGCCCGCTCGGGGCCGCCGCGCGCCGCCGCCGCGAGCCGTTCCCGCAGGTCCGCCACCAAGCGTTCGTTCGCCTCCGCGTTGCGCTTGTACGGCTCGCCGCCCGGGTCGCACCGGCTCTCCAGCACCGGCCAGTCACTCGTACTCATGCTCGGATGTTAATCATCATTAACAGACTCCGTCTACCATGGTGCCGTGACGACCGGGAGGACCGTGAAGACCCCTACCCGCAATCGGCGGGCCGAGATCCTCGAAGCGGCCGCGGACCTCTTCGCGGCACGCGGCTTCCACGGCGTGTCCATCGAGGACATCGGCGCGGCCGTGGGCGTGTCGGGGCCGGCGCTGTACCGGCACTTCAGCGGCAAGGAGGCCCTGCTCGCCGAGATGCTGCTCGACATCAGCGAGCGGCTGCGCGAGCAGGGGGCACGGCTGGCCACCACCGCCGACCCCGACACCGCGGAGGCGGCGCTCGACGCGCTGCTGTCCGGGCACATCGAGTTCGCGCTGACTCACCCCGCGCTCATCCGCGTCCACGAGCGCGAGCTGGACAACGTGCCGGAGCAGGCCCGCCGGGCCATCCGGCGGCTGCAGCGGCTGTACGTCGAGGAATGGGTGACGGTGCTGTCCGAACTGCACCCCGCGTGCCCGCCCGCGCGGCTGCGCGCCGCCACCCACGCGGTCTTCGGCCTGCTCAACTCCACCCCGCGCAGCGCCGGGGAGCTCGCGCCCGAGGCCATGGCCGACCTGCTCCGCACCATGGCCCGCGCCGCTCTGTCCCGGCTCTGAATCTCCCCCGTCGTCCGGCCCTGGCGGATCGGCGCTTCCGGCCGCGGGACAGGAGAGCGGTCGTCCGATGTCCGCGATGTCGTCAGCCGAAGTTGGTCCAGGCTCGGGTGGCTCCGGTTCGGGGATCGACGTCGAGGTAGTCGGCCCGGCCGTCGCCGTCGAGGTCGGCGAACTGGATCTGTCTGCCGTCGACGCCGACGCCGCCGGCGACCTGTCCGCCGGGGATCCAGTACCAGTCGCCCCCGCTCGGCTTGGGACCGCCGTTCTGCCAGACCTGAACGGAGCTGTCGTATCCCGCGGCGCCGGGGTCGCTGAGGCCGCCCATCCGGACGTAGTCCGCGGACCGGGTGCCGTAGAGCGGGGCGAAGCGGATCCGGCTTCCGGGCGCGCCGACGCCGCCGGCGACGGTGCCCTGCGGCCACCAGTACCAGTCGCCGCCGCTGGGCTTGGGACCGCCGTTGAGCCAGGCCTGGACCGAGCTGTCGTCATTGACCTTCAGGTAGTCGGCCCGGCCGTCGCCGTCGAGGTCGGCGAACTGGACATGGCTGGCGGATGCGCCGACGCCACCGGCGATAGTGCCCTGCGGCCACCAGTACCAGTCCCCGCCACCGGGCTTGGGACCGCCGTTCAGCCAGGCCTGGACGGAGCCGTCGTAACCGACTACCAGGTAGTCGGCCCGGCCGTCGGCGTTGATGTCCGTGAAGTGGACATGGATGCCGATCGCGCCGACGCCACCGGCGATAGTGCCCTGCGGCCACCAGTACCAGTCCCCGCCACCGGGCTTCGCACCGCCGTTCAGCCAGGCCCGGACCGAGCTGTCGTCGTTGATCTCAAGATAGTCGGCCTTGCGGTCGCCGTTGATGTCGGCGTAGACGACCCGCCCGTTGAATTCGGCGAAGGTCCCGGACGCGATCGTGCCTTGCGGAAACCAGCCCTTGACGGGACCGGCAGCCGACGTCCCGCCGCCGGATCCTGCGATCCATCCGGCCCGCCCCACGTCCACCAGGCCGCGGTAGAACAATGCCGCCATCTTCAGGTACCCGGAGTCGTTGGGGTGCAGGAGGTCGGCCAGATCGGTGAGCGTCACCGGACTCATGTTGACCATGTAGACGTGCTTGCCGGCGGCCCACCGCGACCCTGTCTCCGACCGGATCGCCTCGTTGAACCGCAGGATCCGCGCCTGGGTCGCCCCCCAGTTGGACGGGACGATGGTCGAGACCAGGAGGGTCACATTGGGGTCGGCCCGGAAGATCTGGTCGATGAGGCTGCCGAGCCTGGCCGGTGCGCCGTCCGGGTCGTCATTGTTGTTCAGGTCGTTGGTGCCGATATGCAGCAGCACGACATTGGGCGCATACGTGGCCATCGCCGCGTCCGTGATGCCGGCGATCTGAGAGATCGTCCAGCCGGAGTGTCCCTCGTGGGCGTCGGGCGCCGGGCCCGAGTGCTGTGAGCCGACGAACGTGGCGGTGGCCCCGTCCTCTCTCAGCATGTCGCCGAGAGTCGACCGGTAACCGCCTCCGTTCGAACTGCCCGCGCCGTAGGTGATCGAGTCGCCCAACGCCATGATCCGCACATTCCGCTGGAGGTTCGAGGTGACCCCGGCCCATGCCGCCGTCTCTTCGGCGATGAGGTTCTCCAGCTCCTGGAACCGCCAGCCGAGCTGCTCCACCCTGCCGGCGACCACACCTCCGAACCAGGAGTCGAGCCAGGGCACCTGGGACCTGATCCAGATCCCGGCCCTCTTGATGGCATCGGCGAGGTTGGCCTTCGCCCACGGGGCGAGGTACTTCTCCCAGAGGAAGCCCCCCGCCAGCCCGAGTATCCCGGCGATGATGATGTCCCTGGTCGCCTCGGGGGTGCCCAGGTCTCCCGCGAACGCGTGCGTCACGAGCGCCGCCATGATGCCGGTGACGGTGGTCTGAAGGGGGGTGCAGACCAGCGGAATGGTCGCGGCGAGGACCCCGCTGGCTGTCAAGGAGCCGATGCAGAGCATCCTGAGCCCGTATCCCACGATCCAGGCGATCGCCGTGGCGGCGACCTGCTGCCAGAAGCCGGAGGTGGTGATCTCCGCGGCCGGGATGGTCAGGACCAGGCCGGCGCCGTCGGGGGTCACATTCACCGTGCCGCTGAAATTCGGCCACACCGAGGTGTCGACGGTGATGCTCACCGGGCTTTGGCTGTCCGCGATCGCCTGCTTGAGCGTGTCGCCCAGTCCGCCGTGCTCTGTGATCTCCGCCTGCATCTCCGGGACGATGTCCCGCAGGACGGCGGGGTTCACGCCGAGGTCTGAGGCGCTGAGGGTGATGGTGACATCCCGCGCGGCCGCTCGCGCCGGTGTGACGGGAGCGAGGCACACCACCATGATGATGGCCATCACGACGATCGGGACATGACGTGATATAAACGCCAGTCCGCTAGTTTTATACATATTCCACCCACATACGGAGGAATGGGCGGCTAGGGGCTGGACGGGGACATCGGCCACCCATGAAGGTGGCACTATTCAAATGACGGCGACCGGGGGCTGGATGACCACAGGATGAACCCCGTGGAGAAGACCAATGAAGATCGCGGGTTCAGGCCCCGTTCTCCCGGTCAGCCGAGCAGTTTGCGGGCGGCGCGTTCGATGTCGGACTCCGACAGCAGCACGGTGTCGGCGGCCGGGCCGAGCGGCACGAAGCTGTCCTGTGAGGTCACCCGGGCGATCGGGCCGCGGAAGCCGTTGTCGACGAGCGCCGCGATCACGCTCTCGGAGACGCCGCCGCTGTGGCGGGTCTCGTCGGCGATCAGCACGCGCCCGGTCAGTTCGGCCGCGCGCATGAGGTCGTCGACCGGCAGCGGCGACAGCCACCGCAGATCGAGCACCCGGCAGCCCATGTCCTCCGCCGTGAGCTTGACCGCCGCTCGCAGGCTCATCCGCAGGCCGTTGCCGTATGTGACGATGGTCAGGTCGCGGCCGTCCCCGTAGGAGCGGGCGCGGCCGACCGGGACGTGCGTCTCGTCCCAGCGCGCCGGCGGCGCGTACGGCGTGAGCCAGCCGTCGTCGCCCTCCTCGAAGAGATCACGTGTGTGGTACAGCGCGATGGGTTCGAGGAACACGCAGACGCTGCCGTCCGCGCGGGCGGCGGCCAGGCAGGTGCGCAGCATCGCGGCCGCGTCGTCGGGCCGCGCCGGAGAGGCGACGATCACGCCGGGAATATCCCGCAATGCGGCAATTGAGTTGTCATTATGGAAATGTCCCCCAAAGCCCTTTTGGTAGGCATATGAGGCGACTCGTACGACCAGGGGATTGCGATACGCGCCCTGCGAGAAGAACTGCATGGTCGACGCCTCGCCGCGAATCTGATCAAGGGCGTTGTGCAGGTAGGCCAGGTATTGGATCTCCGGCACCGGCAGCAGCCCCGACACCCCGGCACCGAGCGCGAGGCCGAGGATCGCCTGCTCGTCCAGGAGCATGTCGAAGACCCGCTCGGCCCCGAACCTGCGCAGCAGCCCGCGCGTGACGCCGTACACCCCGCCCTTGCGGGCCACGTCCTCGCCGAACACCAGGACCCCGGGGTCCAGCGCCATCGCGTCGGCCAGCGCCCGGTTGACCGCCTGGGCGACCGTCAGCCTGCCCTCCTGCTCCGGCAGGGTGGCGAAGGCGCGCTCGCGCGCCTCGGCGGGCGCGGACCGCAGGGCCTCGGCGGCCACCGCCTCGGGACGGCGCGGCGCGAGCGGAGCCATCACCTCCGCCGCCGTCGCGAGCCGGGGCCGCCGCGCGCACTCCGACGCCAGCTTGAGCACGTGGTCGCGCTCGGCCTCGTAGCGTGCGAGCAACTCGTCGGGCGCGGCCAGGCCCGCCTCCACGAGCAGCCGTGCCGTACGGACGAGGGGGTCGCGGTCCAGGTCGGCGGCGATCTCCCGGCGGGTGCGGTAGCCGATCTCCACGTCGGACCCCGCATGGCCCATCAGGCGGACGGTGCGCAGGTGCAGGAACGCCGGGGCGCGGTTGACGCGCACGTGCTCGACGGCGCGCAGCGCCACGTCGTAGGTCTCGGCCAGGTCGCCGCCGTCGGCCTGGAAGTACTCCAGCAGGGGGTGCCTGGCCTGCGCGACCCACTCCGGCGGGGTCTTCACGCTGATGCCGAGGCCGTTGTCCTCACACACGAAGAGCACCGGGATCTGCAGCCCGCGGAAGCGGCCGTACGCGGCGGTGTTCAGCCCGGTCAGCGCGGAGGCGTGGTTCATCGACGCGTCGCCGAAGCTGCAGACGGCGACGGCGTCCCCGGGCCAGGGCGAGGGCAGCCCGAGCATGCGCGCCCGCTCGATCGCGAAGCCGACGCCGACCGCGCGCGGCAGGTGGCTGGCGATCGTGGAGGTCTGCGGGATGACGGCGAGGCCGGGGTGGCCGAAAACCTTGTGCCGGCCGCCCGCGATCGGCTCCTCGGCCGACGCCGCGATCCCCAGCAGCACGTCGCGCAGCCCCTCCTCGGCCAGCCGCCCGGCCTGAGCCGAACGGGTCAGGTAGAAGGCGCCGGACCGGTAGTGCAGGAGCGCGGGGTCGTCTACACGGAGCGCGGCCGCCACGGCGGCGTTGCCCTCGTGCCCCGACGACCCGATCGTGTAGAAGCCCTCGTCTCGCTCACGCATGAGGCGGGCGGCGACGTCGAGGAGCCGGCTGCCGAGCTGCACGGCGAACAGTTCACGGCACCGCGTCCCCGTCAGGCCCGTGCCCGGCCGCACCGGCAGGTCCGGATCCCGGGAGGGTCCGGGGGTCAGCGCCCCGACGGCCTCGGCGAAATGCGTCTCCACAGCGTCCCGCACCACACGGCCGATTATGTCGCACGATGCACGCTCCGTCCCGCACAGCGACAACTCCGTACACCAGACGGTTATGGATCACGCCTTTTGACACGAATCGATGACGATAAGTAAGAGGGCTCAACCATTGCCGGTATTCGCCCGTCTACTCGTTATGAATGACGTGGCACCCTCAGGCCGCGTTCAACCACCGGAAGGATGGTTCACCGGAATGTTGAAACGCATTCACGCCGCGATCGCGGCAGTGGTTCTGGGAGGGGCGGCCCTCGTCGCGCTCCCGGCCACCGCCGGCGCGGCGACGGCGGCGGGTCCCGGCGACCTGGCCGTCTCCCCCAGTCCCGTGGTCGTCGGCAGCGACGCGGGCACGACGGCGACCTTCACCTACAAGGCGTCCGACAAGGGCGCGGCCAGGCTCGTCGACCGCGACGGCCGGGCCGTCCCCCTGGACCCCGCCCCCGCGGGCTCCGGCGCCTACTCGGCCACGTACGGCTTCACGTTCAGGGACGAGCCGGGCGTCTGGAAGCTGGAGGTGCGGGCCGGCGGCGGCACCGCGAGCAAGGAGTTCCAGGTCCACTGGACCACCGACCTCGACTTCGACGCGGCGCCGGACGTCGTCGACCGGGGCGACGGGATCAGGCTGACCGGCGCGCTGACCTACCGGGACGGCGACGGCCGGCAGGCGTACGACGGGCAGCGGGTGTACCTCGCCTTCAAGCCGGTCGGCGGCTCCTACAGCCGGGTCGGCTCGGTGACGACCGACCGGCACGGCCGCTTCTCGGTCGATCGCAGGGCGGACAGGAGCGGCTGGTGGCGCGCCGAGTTCGAGGGCGCCTCCGACGCCGAGCCCGCGACGAGCGACAGCGACCGGGTCGACGTCAGGGCCCAGTCCAGTCACACCCGGATCACCGGATTCGACGCCTCCCCCGAGCCCGTCGACGCCGGTGACGACCTGCGCCTGCGCGGGCGGCTGGAGATCTCCGGCTTCGCCGGCTGGAGCGGCTACCCGGGCCGGCAGGTGAAGATCCTGTTCAAGCCGGCCGGCGGTTACCGCTGGCAGTACGTCACCTCCGACTGGACCGACTCCTACGGCCGCTTCTCCGCGGACGTCACGGCCAGGACCTCCGGCTGGTGGCGGGCCGAGTTCGAGGGCGCCGGCGGGGCGGGCCACTCGGCGAGCGCGACCGACTACGTGACGGTCCGCGTGCCCCGGCCGACGCCTCCGCCCGCGCCCAAGGCCGACACCCGCGTCGTCCAGTTCAACGCCGCGCCGGAGCCGGTCAGGTATCACCGGTACCTCACCTTCCGGGGCAAGCTCCAGGCCTGGGACGACGGCTGGGAGGGCTACGGCCACCAGAGGGTGTCCGTGTGGTTCAAGAAGGCCGGCGGCTCCTGGCACTACGTCAAGACGCTGTGGACGAACAGCACCGGCAAGTTCTGGGGCAAGACCAAGGCGTCGGCGTCCGGCTACTGGAAGGTCGTCTTCGCCGGGAACGGCGAGGCCGATCGCTCCACCAGCCGGAGCGACTGGGTGCGCGTGAAGCGCTAGGCAATCACTGAGCCGGCCCGGGGCGTGCCGCACGCCCCGGGCCGGTTCGCGTCCGCGATCGTCCAGCGGCCGGGACGGCTAGAGTTTCGGCGATCACGGCGAGCACGGCATCGGGGGCGACGGTTGGACGCGTTGATATTGATCGCCTTCGCGGTGACGGCCGTCGTGATGGTCGCGGCCTTCGCCCTGGCCGCCCGGCGGCTTCTCGGCCTGCGCTTCGGGACGGTCCGCACACTGCTCGGCGCCGCCCTCGCCGTCGTGCTGTTCGGCCCGGTCTCACAGGCCCTGGTCGGCCCGGTGGTGGGTGACCATGCCGGAATCACCCCGATGTGGTTCATCATCCTCGCGTACGCCTGCGCGCTGCTGGCCTCGATGGTGTTCCTGGCGATCGCCGAGGCCCTGGTGCCGACGGGCTCGATCCCGGGCCCCTTGGAGGCGGTGGCCGCGATCCGGCGGCGAGCAGGACGGTCACGACGCTATCTGCGCATCACCCGCATTCTCATCCGCCACGGCCTCGGCCCCTATCTGCGCGGCCGCGACCCCGACCTGGGCGCCCCCTCCAGCCGCTTACGGCTGGCCCGCTCGCTGCGCGAGGCACTCGACGAGGGCGGGGTCACGTTCGTGAAGCTGGGGCAGATCCTGTCCACCCGCGGCGACCTGCTGCCGCCCGAGTTCGTCGAGGAACTGCGCCTGCTCCAGGACCGGGTCGAGCCCGCACCCTGGGAGGAGATCGAGCGCGTCGTCACCGGAGAACTCGGCGGGCCGGTGGAGGAGGTCTTCGCCTCGTTCGAGCGGAAGCCGCTGGCGGCGGCGTCGATCGCGCAGGTCCACCTCGCGCGGCTGCGGTCGGGAGAGGAAGTGGTGGTCAAGGTCCAGCGGCCCGGGATCGCCCCCGTGGTGGAGAGGGATCTGGACATCGTGGCCCGCCTCGCCCGTACGGCGGAGCGGCGCACGCGATGGGCCCGCGGGGTGGGCGTCGGCGACCTCGCCCGGGGGTTCGCCGAGGCGCTGCGCGAGGAGCTCGACTTCCGGGTCGAGGCGGCGAACATGGCCGCCGTCGCCGCGACGTCGAAGGACTCGGCCGTACGGTCGCCCGTGCCCCATCCGCGGCTGAGCGGCCGCTGCCTCCTCGTGATGGAGCGGCTGGACGGCGTTCCGCTCGCCACCGGTCAGGACGGCCTCGGCCCCGCCGAACGCGAGGAGGCCGCCAGGGCCGTGCTGCACGCGCTGCTGGAGCAGATCCTGCTGAACGGCGTGTTCCACGCCGACCCCCATCCGGGGAACATCATGCTGCTGTCCGGCGGGGGCGTCGCCCTGCTGGACTACGGGTCCGTCGGACGTCTCGACGGCGCCCTCCGGGCCGCGCTCCAGCGCCTGCTCGCCGCGCTGGACCTGGCCGACCCCGCGGGCGTCGGCGACGCCCTGCTGGAGCTGGTCCCCCGGCCGGACGAGATCGACGAGCGCGAGCTGGAGCGCGAGATCGGCCGCTTCATGGCCCGGCACCTGGTGCCCGGCATCGTCCCGGACTCCCGGATGTTCGCCGACCTGTTCCGCCTGGTCTTCGCCCACAAGCTCTCGGTGCCGCCGGAGGTGGCGGCGGTGTTCCGGGCGCTCGGGACGATCGAGGGCACGCTCACCGGCCTCGCGCCCGGGTTCGACATCGTGAAGGAGGCGCGGGATTTCGCCGGCCGCCGCCTGTCCCCGCCCGGCGGCCGGGAGGAGATCCGCGCCGCGGTGGCCCAGGAGGCGGTGCGCCTGCTGCCCCTGCTGCGGCGGCTGCCCCGGAGCGTGGACCGCATCGTCGGAGCGGCGGAGAGCGGCAGGTTCAGCGTCAACGTGCGGCTGTTCGCCGACGCCCGGGACCGGCGGCACATGACCGGCCTGCTCCACCAGGCACTCCTGACGGTGCTGGCGGCCACCGCGGGGATCATGGCCGTGCTGCTGCTCGACTCGGAGCGCGGGCCGCGGGTGACCCCCGCCGTCACGCTCTACCAGCTCATCGGCTACAACCTGCTGGTGGTGAGCGCCATCCTCGCGCTGCGCGTGCTCGTGGCGATCTTCCGGGAGCGCCGGGAGGAGTGACCCGGCGCGGCCGTTCAGTCCGTACGACGGAACTGGAGGACGGCCACGCCGAGCAGGGCGGCGCCGATCGCGGCGACCAGGCCGAGTTCGAGCGGCACCGACAGCCTGTGGCCGAACCAGCTCACTCCGGGGTTGAGCATCGCGTCCACCCGCGGCGGCACGGCGAGGTGGCCGAAGACCGCCCGGCGCATCGGGTCCACCGCGTACGTCAGCGGGTTGACCGTGGTCAGCACGTGCAGCCACGACGGCAGGTTGGCCAGCGGGAACATCGCGCCCGACAGGAACATCATCGGCATGATCGCCATCTGCATCACGCCGAAGAAGCTCTGCATGTTGCGCATCCTGGCGGCCAGCGTCACACCGAACGCCGTGATCGTGAAGGCGGCCAGGAACATCTCGCCGAGCAGCGTGAGGATCAGCATCGGCGAGTACGGCACGCCGACCAGCCCCGCGAGAGCGAGGATGATCACACCCTGCAGGCAGGCGACGACGGCGCCTCCGAGGCACTTGCCGATCACGATCGCGCCCCGGCTGACCGGCGCGACCAGCATCTCGCGCAGGAAGCCGAACTCGCGGTCCCAGACGATCGAACCGGCCGAGAACATCGCCGTCATGATCACCGTCATGGAGATCATGCCGGGGTACATGAACGTGCGGAAGTCGACGCCGGGGATCGACCCGCGCACGAGCGTGCCGAGCCCGGTGCCCATCACGAACAGCCACAGCACGGGCTGGACCAGCGAGGAGACGATCCTGGTGCGGTCGTTCGCGAACCGCAGCATCTCCCGGTGCAGAACCACCTTGATCGCACGCAGGTCGTGGCCGCCGCTCGCGCGCGGCACGCTGACCCGGACCACGTCGGTCGTCATCGGCTCACCTTCCCCGCATGGCTCTCGCCCGCATCCACTGGTTGCCCGCGCCCGACGACTCGGCGTCGCGGATCGTGGAGCCGGTGTAGGACATGAAGACGTCGTCGAGCGACGGGCGTGACACGCTCACCGACCGGATCGGCACGCCGAGGCCGGCGAACAGCCGGGGCACGAACTCCTCCCCGGACGCCACCGCGAACGTCACCTGGCCCTCGCGCACGGCGGCGTCGACACCGAACCTCTCCTTGAGCAATCCGATGGCCCGCTCGTCGTCGCCGGTCTGGATCTGCACCCGGTCCTTGCCCACGCTCGCCTTCAGCGCCTCCGGCGAGTCGATCACGACGATCTCGCCGTGGTCGATGATCGCGATGCGGTCGCAGTACTCGGCCTCGTCCATGTAGTGCGTCGTCATGAAGATCGTGATGTCCTCGCTGTGACGCAGCTTGTCGATGTACCCCCAGATGGCCGAGCGCGTCTGCGGGTCCAGGCCCACCGTGGGCTCGTCCAGGAACAGCACGCGGGGCGAGTGCAGCAGGCCACGGGCGATCTCCAGGCGGCGCTTCATGCCACCGGAGAACGTCATGACCTTGCTGTCCTTGCGGTCCCACAGCCCGACCATCTCCAGCACCTGGCGCATCCGGTCGCCGAGCACCTCCTTCGGCACGCCGTACAGCTCGGCGTGGAAGCGCAGGTTCTGCTCGGCGGTGAGGTAGCCGTCCAGGGTCGGGTCCTGGAAGACCAGGCCGATGTTGCGGCGCACCTCGTCACGCTGCTTCACCACGTCGTACCCCGCGACGTGCGCCGTGCCGCCCGTCGGGGTGACCAGCGTGCACAGCATGCTGATCGTGGTGGTCTTCCCCGCGCCGTTCGGTCCGAGGAAGCCGAACACCTCGCCGGGCGCCACCTCGAAGCCGACGCCCTTGACGGCCTCGACCTCGCCGTAGTTCTTGCGCAGCCCGCGCACCTCCACCGCGGTGTTCATGCGTCCTCCGCGAGGATCCGGAACATCGCCTGCCTGGTGCTCTTGAGCAGCTTCTTGGTCGCGGCGACCTGGCGGTCGTCCGCGACGTGGGTGAGGTGGACGAACGCCTCGTTCAGCTGCCCCCACAGCATCCGCAGCTCGTGCCGGTCCTCCGGCAGGCTGCGGCACACGTCGGCCCACGGCTCGGCCCGTTCGTCGGCCTGCCGCCGCCCCTCCTCCGTCAGCCGGTACGTACGGCTGCCGCCGGCCTCCACCCCGCTGACCAGCCCCTCGTCCTCCATCTGCTGGAGGGCGGGGTAGACGGAGCCGGGGCTGGGCCGCCACACTCCCCCGCTGCGCCGCGCGATCTCCTCGATCATCTGGTAGCCGTTGCGCGGCTCCTCCGTCAGCAGGCGCAGCAGGGCCGCGCGGACGTCGCCCCGCCGTACGCGCGGGCCCAGCGCGGGCGGCACACCGAGCGGGGGTTCGGGTGGAACCGGCGGGAGCGGGAGATCGAGGTGGGGTGGCGGAGGCGGTGCGAACGGGGCCGCCGGAGGCCACATCTCATCGTGCAACGTATCCTCCAACTATCGAGATACGTAAACGATATATCTAGATAGTTGGCACGACAAGGCCGCGCCCGGCCCCAGGAGGCTCAGAGCCAGTCGCGGCGTTTGAAGACCAGGTAGAGCGTGAGACAGACGACGCCCATGAGCATGATCGCCACGGGGTATCCGAGCAGCCAGTGCAGCTCGGGCATGTGGTCGAAGTTCATCCCGTAGATCGTGCCGACCAGCGTCGGGGCGAACAGGATGGCCGCCCACGCCGAGATCTTCTTGACCTCGTCGCCCTGGGCGATGCTCGCGGCCGTGAGCTTGGTCATCTCCTCGTTCTGCTGCTGGCTGACGAGTGTGGAGTTGACGACGAGGATGTCCTGGAGCATCTGCCGGAAGCCCGCAACACGCTCGGTGACCGTGATGGCGTGGTCGGACACGTCGCGCAGGTAGCGCTGCAGCTCCTCGTTCACGCCGTATTTGGGAGAGCCCGCGATGAAGCCGTCGAGCATCGGGACCAACGGGCTGGTCGCCCGCTGGAACTCGATGACCTCCCGCGACAGGCTGTAGATGCGCCTGGGCGCGGCGGGGTCGCCGCCGAAGACCTGCACCTCGATCTCGTCGATGTCGTTCTGCAGCCCGGCGACCACCGGCGCGTATCCGTCCACCACCACGTCGAGGATCGCGTACAGCACGGCCTGCGGCCCCTGGCGGAGCAGGTCGGGGTCCGACTCCATGCGCCGGCGCACCTTGGACAGGTCGGGCGCCTCGCTGTGCCGTACGGTCAGCACGAAGTCGGGGCCGACGAAGACGTGCAGCTCGCCGAAGGCGACCTTCTCGGGTTTGTCGAGATACTGTGCCGCCCGCAGCACGACGAACAGCGTGTCGCCGTACCGATCGGCCTTGGGCCGCTGGTGGGCGACGATGGCGTCCTCGATGGCGAGCTCGTGCAGGCCGAACTCCTCGGCCGCCTTGATCAGCTCGGCCTCCTCCGGCCGGTAGAGGCCGATCCACGCCATCGCATTCGGCCGCGAGCGCAGCGAGGCGATCGCGTCGCCCAGCGACAGCGGCGAGTCCACGCGCTCGCCGTCCACGTACACCGCGTTGTCGATCACGCTCTGCCTGAACGTCTCCCCCTCGTCCGCACGGGGGTCCATGGAGTGCTCGGGAGCATGCTCCGGTTTCGCCCTCATCAGCCCACTCAATCCGCTCAATCCACGTAGTCCACGCATACGCCGCTCAGCCACACATAGAAGGTAACCACCATCGTCACCCTTACTCAGGCGGACCGTACGGACCGAGGACCGAAGCACGGGGAGCACGGGCCGGTGCGGCGGGCCGTACGATCTCGGGGGTGAACCCCCTGAAGCCCCTGTGGAACCACCTGACCGCCACCCAGATCGCGCCCCCGCTCTGGCTGGTCGTCCTGTCCGGGTTCGCCGCTCTCGCCGTCGTCGCCTACCCGGCGTCGTGGCACATCTCCCGCGGCCTGATCACGATCGCGCACGAGGGGGGCCACGCGCTGGTCGCGGTGCTGACCCGGCGCAAGCTGCGGGGCATCCGCCTCCACTCGGACACCTCGGGCGTGACGCTCACCAGGGGCAGGCCGACGGGGCCCGGCATGATCGCCACGGCCGCGGCGGGGTACGTCGCGCCCTCCCTGATCGGGCTCGGATCGGCCTGGCTGGTCTCCGGCGGGCGGATCACGATGCTGCTGTGGGCCGTGCTCACGCTGCTGACCTGCATGCTGCTGATGATCAGGAACTTCTTCGGCGCCGTGTCGGTGCTCGCCGTGGGCGGCGCGGTCTTCGCGCTGTCGTGGTTCGCCCCGCCCCACGTCCAGTCGGCCTGCGCGTACGCCGCCGCGTGGTTCCTGCTGCTCGGCGGTGTGCGGCCGATCCTGGAGCTGCAGACCAAGCGCCGCCTCGGCCGCGCCCCGGACTCCGACGCCGACCAGCTCGCCCGGCTGACCCGCGTGCCCGGCACGCTCTGGGTGCTGCTGTTCCTGGTCGTCTCCGCCGCCGCGCTCGTCTACGGCGGCTATCTCCTCACCGCCCGCTGGCTGCCTCTGTGAGCCGTTGACCTTGACGCGACGGCAACATCTCTAATGAGGGCATGCGGATCGGAGAACTCGCCGCGCTGGCCGGGGTGTCCACCCGTACCGTGCGGCACTACCACCACCAGGGCGTGCTGCCCGAGCCGCCGAGGCGGGTCAACGGCTACCGCGAGTACGGCCTGCGCGACGCGCTCCGCCTCGCCCGGGCCCGCAGGCTGACCGAGCTGGGCCTGTCGCTGGACGAGGTGCGCGACGTGCTGGCCGGCGACTCCGCCAGGGAGCTGCGGGAGATCCTGCTGGAACTGGACGCCGACCTCGCCCGTCAGGAGGCGGCGATCCGGGCCAGGCGCGAGCGGCTCGCCGTGCTGCTGAGCGAGGAGTCGCCGTCGCCGGACGGAGCCGTCTCGCCGCGGATGGCCGAGTTCCTGCGGTGCCTCGAGCCCGTGCGTGACTCCCCGTTCGCGGCGGCCGACGCCGAGCTGCTCGCCCTCCTCGACACCGCGGCGGAGCCGGAGGACCGGGACCGCCTGCTGGAGCTGATGCGGCCCATGATCACGCCGGAGGCGCTGGCCCGGGCTGAGGCGTTGTATCGGAGGCTGGCGGAGCTGGACCGCGCCGACCCCGCCGATCCCCGCGTCGGCGCCCTCGCCGCCGACTTCGCCGCCCACCTGCCCTGCTGCTGCGCCGGTTCGGGCTGCCGGACGTGCCGCGCCTGGTGATCCTGGCACTCGACGCGTCGTCGGCCGTCGGCGTCCTCGGCGTCATGGTGAGCTGCGCCCGCCGGCCGCACACCGTGTCGCCGGACGGGCTGCGCCTGCGGTACGGCCGGCTGTTCAGCCTGGACGTCCCGGCGGAGCTCATCGCGTCGGCGCGGATCGACCGCCGCTACGACGAGAAGAGACTCGTGTGCCTTGCGGACGGCGAACTCGCCCTCGCGGTCTCGTCCCAGACGAACATCGTGGCCGAGCTGCGCGAACCGATCGAGGTGCCCCGCCCGCGCCGCCCTTGGATGACGGCCGTGCGCTCGGCGGCGGCCGTACGGCGGGTGCGGTTCTTCGCCGACGACCCGGCGGCGGTGCGGGCCGTCGGCGCGCTCTCGATGTCGCACTGATGGTCATCGTGGACGACGGCGTCACCTGTCGGAGACAAGCTCGGCCAGGTGGTGCAGCGAGTTGATGAGATGCTCAGGGCCGAACGGCGGGAACCGGATGCCCCGCTCCCGGTTGCCGAACACGGCCCAGGGTTCACGACGACGCGGCCGGTTCCGCCTCACCGGCCGCGAGGACGGACGCGAGCGCGGCGGCGGTGATGTTGCGGCCCGAGACCACCGCCACGACCCGTCCGTACGCGGCGACCTTCCCGGCGAGCAGGGCGGCGACCGGCACCGCTCCCGCGCCCTCGGCGACGTATCCACGCTCGGCGGCCAGGTAGCGCAGCGCGGCGCGGATCTCGTCCTCGGTCACCGTGACCAGTTGATGCACATATTGCGCGACGAGGCCGACGGTGACCGATCCGGGCTCGATGTTCCCGGCCAGGCCGTCGGCGAGGGTCGGGCCGGCCTCGACGGGCACACGGCGGCCCGCGGCGACCGCCGCGGACACGGCGGTGGAGGCCGCGGCCTCCACGCCGACGACGCGTACGTCCGCGCGGCCCGCGGCCCACAGCGCCAGCCCGGAGGCGAGCCCTCCGCCCCCGACCGGGCACACCACGGTCAACGGCCCGTCGAGCTGCTCGTCCAGCTCGTGTCCGATCGTGCCCTGACCCGCGATGACGTACGGATCGTTGTAAGCCGATATGTAGCACCACCCCGACGCCTCGGCGAGCGCGAGCGCGTGTTCCTCCGCCTCGTCGAAGCTCTCTCCGGCGCACACCAGGTCAACGTCCTGGCGGCGCAGCCGGTCCGTCTTCGCCGCCGACGCGGTCCTCGGGACCACCACCGTGGCCTTGCCGCCGAGCGCGTTCGCGGCGAAGGCGACGCCCAGCCCGTGGTTGCCGGCCGACGCCGTCACCACACGGGGTGCGGGTGCGGCGGCCACGGCGTTGAGCGCGCCGCGGACCTTGAACGACCCCGTGGGCTGCAGGCTCTCCAGCTTCAGCGTGGGGTCACCGGCCGTGCCCGCGCCCAGGTCCACGGGTGTGGGGCGCAGGTGGGCCCGCACCACCCGCCTGGCGTTCTCCAGATCGTCGTGCCGGGGGATGACGACGGTTCGCACCGATCGGTTCTCGTCCATGTTCCGATCATGTGCGCGGTCGCTCGTCGCTGCGGCCCGCCCGGGTCCTTTACGTTGTAGATTCGTCCGTTGCGTCGCGGATGAGGGCGATGTCGGCGGGGTCGGCGGGCCGGCCGTTCTCGGCGGCGGCCTGGGCCACGAGGAGCTCGCCGGTGTGGGCCACGTGGCCGCGCATCGCCGCGGCGGCGGCGTCCGGGTCGCCCCCGAGGACGGCGGCGAGGATCGGCTCGTGCTCCGCTGCGACGTCCGCCAGCGAGCGGGAGCGGTCCACGGTGGAGGCGCCCAGCGTCACCGTGGCGTCCCTGAGCCCGGCGACGACCTCGGCGAGGCGCCGGTTGGCCCCCGCGGCGAGGATCGCGTCGTGGAACGCCCGGTCGTGCCGCATGAACCGCGGCTCGTCGTGGTCGGCCGCCGCGGCGCGCATGGCCTCCAGCTCCTCGCGCAGCGCGCGGGAGAGGCCTGGACCGGCATGGCGGGCCGCCCGCCTGGTCGCCGGCACCTCGAGCAGCAGCCGCAGGTGGAACACCTCGGCGATCTCCCTGGGGTCGCGGCGCAGCACCCGGAAACCCCGGCTCCGCTCGAACCGCACCAGGCCGGCCTCCGCCAGCCGGAGCATCGCCTCGCGTACGGGGGTGCGGGAGACGTTGAGCTGCTCGGCCAGCCGATACACCGAATAGAGCTCTCCCGGCCGCAGCTCCCCCGTGTGGATGGCCTCCCTGACCGCCTCGATGACCTGCTCGGTGAGACTGGACGTGCCGGCGACCGCTCGCACCGTCTGACCACCCTCCGGGAATGGGCTCGCCCGCGTACGGCGGCGCATTGACATGCAGCATGCTACATGCCAGGTTGCCCATCGGGTGTGCCGCGCGCCGCGTGGGCATGCCGGCCTGTGCCCTCATGACCCCGCGAGTGAAAGGCCCCGCGATCGTGATCGTGCCGAGCAACCCCGAGTCCGTCTTCACGTACGGCGCGCCCGCCCTGAAGTTCGGCCCCGGCGCGTCCGCCGAGATCGGCTTCGACCTCGGGCAGTACGGCGTGCGCCGCGTGCTGGTGATGACCGACGCGGGCGTGGCGGCGACGGGCGCCCCGGCGCGGATCGCCGAACAGATCGCCGGGTTCGGCATGCACGCGGAGGTGTACGACGGCGTGCACGTCGAGCCCACCGACGAGAGCCTGCTCGCGGCGATCGGGCACGCCCGCGCGAGCGGCCCGTGGGACGCCTTCGTCGCCGTCGGCGGCGGGTCGAGCATCGACACGGCCAAGGCCGTCAACCTGCTGACGACGAATCCGGGCGAGCTGATGGACTACGTCAACGCGCCGATCGGCGCCGGGCGCGCCCCCTCCCGGCCGCTCAAGCCGCTGGTCGCGGTGCCCACGACCACGGGCACCGGCTCGGAGAGCACCACGATCTGCGTGCTCGACGTGCTCGGCCTGAAGGTCAAGACGGGGATCAGCCACGCCCGCCTCCGTCCCGTGCTGGCCGTCGTGGACCCGGACCTCACGATGACGCAACCGCCCGAGGTGACCGCCGCGGCGGGGATGGACATCCTCTGTCACGCCCTGGAGAGCTACACCGCCCGGCCGTACACCTCCTACGAGCGCAGGCGGCCGGAGGAGCGCGTGCCGTACTGCGGGTCGAACCCGGTGGCGGACATGTGGGCGGAGCAGGCGATCCGGCTGCTCGCGGGCTCGTTCCGCACCGCCGTACGGCACGGCGACGACGTGGAGGCGAGGGGCGCGATGGCGCTGGCGGCGACGTTCGCGGGGCTCGGATTCGGCAACGCGGGCGTGCACATCCCGCACGCCAACGCCTATCCGATCGCGGGCCGGGTGAAGGACTTCCACCCGCGTGGCTATCCCGGCGGCGAGCCGATGGTGCCGCACGGAATGGCCGTGGCGCTGACCGCGCCGGAGGCGTTCCGGTTCACCTTCGAGGCGGCCCCGGCGCGGCACCTGCGCGTGGCCGGGCTGCTCGATCCCACGGCGGCCGTGCCTGACGAGCCGGCGGAGTTCCTGCCCGGCGTGCTGGCCGCGCTCATGCGCGACGTCGGCATCCCGAACGGCATCGGCGGGGTGGGATACGCGGAGGCCGACGTGCCGGCGCTGGTGGAAGGGGCGATGAAGCAGCAGCGGCTGCTCACCACCTCTCCCAGGCCCGTGCGGGAGGAGGATCTCGCCGGCATCCTGACCCGTTCGCTCGCCCTTTGGTGAGCCGAGCCCGGCCCGTCCGGCCCTCTCCCCGCCCGGCGCTCCGGCGGGTCCTCGGCGGTGGCCGACGCTCAGCAGTGCTTGCTCAGCGACATCCCCTTGATCAGGGGGTACAAGCTGGGGTCGAACCTGCCTTCGGCCAGCCATCGATACTTCCGCGGCCAGGCGAGGGGCAGGTTCTTGACGAACTTGGTGCTGGTGCTGCCGGGTATGCGTATGTCGGCGAGCAGTGCGCCGTTCTCGTCCTTGAGATGTGCCCACATCAGCCAGGCGTCGTCACCTGACATGCTGGTGAGCGTGGCGTCGAACCAGGCCGTGCCGTCCGGGTAGAGCGTCCATGTCGGGGCCGTCCAGCCGGCGCCGCCGCTGTACATCGTGCAGTCACCCGCGGTGGAGCCGTGCTTCCAGGTGAACGTCTTGTAGCCGGCGGACGCGTTGGCCGTTCCCGTGGGGAGCGACAGGCCGAGGGCGAGGGCGCCCACGGTGACGACCATGACCGTGCTCCTGCGGATGCTCTTCATGACATGCTCATTTCTCATCGGTCGCTGTGCCGCTCAGCCGGTCTGGCGGAGCCCCGTGGTGGGCTCCGCGGGCCTTGCAAACCGTTGATAGGTCCGCACGGTTGCAGAGTGCTTGACCTTCTCTTGCCCGTGACCGCTCTTGCCCCTGACCCGGGCCGTCGGACTGCGGGAGCGCCGCGGGCGGGGAGGTCAGCCGGCGGGTTGCGGTCCTCAGGATGTGGGCGTCGTGCGGTTGGGCGCCTCACACCCCACGGCAGGCGGAACCGCCGGAGCCGGTGGGACAAGCGCGGAAGCTCAGCGGTGCGACAGGGTGGAGCCGGAACGGCCCTTGACCACGCGGAGCTGGGCGGGGATGCGCACCCGAAGCTCGGCGACGTGGCTGACCACGCCGACGGCCCGGCCGCCCTCGCGCAGGCCGTCGAGGATGTCGAGCACGTCGTCGAGCGTCTCGTCGTCGAGGGTGCCGAAGCCCTCGTCCACGAAGAGGCTGCCGATCTCCGCGCCGCCCGCCTCGGCGGTCACCACGTCGGCCAGCCCCAGCGCCAGGGCGAGCGAGGTGATGAAGCTCTCGCCGCCGGAGAGCGTGGCCGGGTCGCGTTCCACGCCGGTCCAGGCGTCGAGCACGCGCAGGCCCAGTCCGCCGCCCGACCGGCCCCGGTCGCCCGCGGACCGGTTCAGGTCGTGCCGCAGCAGGTAGCGCCCGCTCGACATGCGGTCGAGGCGCTCGTTCGCCGCGTCGACGACCTGGCGGAGGCGCTCGCCCAGCACGTACGCCGACAGCCTCATGTGCCACCGGTTGTCGCCGGACGTGCCGGTCGCCAGCTCGGCGAGCCGGCGCGCCAGGCGGTGCCGTTCCTCCGCGGGCCGGTAGGCGCGCAGCGCCGCGTCCAGTTCGCCGGCGAGCCCCGTGAGCTGGTCGAGCCTGCCCTTCGCCCGGTCGCGCGCCGAGGTGCGGGCGGTGTGGTCCCGCTCGGTCCGCTCGTGGCCGGCTTCCAGCTCCGGCAGGTCCGCGGCGGGCTCGGCCGCCGCCGCGACCAGTTCGGGATCGGCGAGCAGCCCCTCGACCGTGGCCCGCTCGGCGTCCAGGTGTCCCAGCCGCTCGGACATCGCCTCCCGCTCCTCCGGCGTGCGCACGGCGGCCGCCGCGTGCTCCACGCTCGCGAACCCCTCGCCGGTGGCCGCCCTGGCCGTCTCGACCAGCGCCGTCTCGCTCTCGCGGTCGGCGGCGGCCGCCTCGGCCGCCGCCTCGGCGGCCTCCCTGAGCAGGTCCGCCTCCTCGCTCAGCCGGTCGAGGCGGGCGGCGAGCGAAAGGTCCTCGCCCCGGGAGCCGTCGATCACCTCGGCCAGCCTGCGCTCGTCGGCCTCCAGCCTGTCCCGGTGCGCGCGCGCCTCGGCGAACGCCGCGCCGGTGCGCGCGGCCCGCGCGCCCAGCTCCTCCAGCTCGGCCGCGAGCCGGGCGGCGCGGGCGGTCAGTTCCTCCTCGGCCGCGGCCAGGGACCGGGCGCGTTCCAGGTCCGCCTCCGCCGTCGCGAGGTCGCCCTGCAGACCGGCGGCGAGCCGCTCCCCCTCCGCGATCAGGGCGTCCCGCCTGGTCCTGATCTCGGTCAGCAGCCCGGTCAGCTCCGCGGCCCGCTCTCGGGCCGACTCCAGCTCCGCCGCGAGCCGCCCGGCCTCCGCCTCCGCAGCCGCGACCGCCGTCTCGGCCGCGCGCAGCCGTGCCAGCTCCTCGCGGGCGTCCGCGAGGGTGGCGGACGCGTCCTCCTGGGACAGGTCGCCGGCGCGCGCCGCCGCGTCGCCGAGCCGAGACGAGAGGGCGGCGACGCTCGTCTCCGCCTCCTCGCGGGCCCGCTGCGCGGCCTCGAACGCCTCCTGCGCCGCCTGCTCGTCGTCCGCGGTCGCGGCCCGTCCGGCGGGCGCGGCGGGACGGGGGTGCTCGGTGGCGCCGCAGACGGCGCAGGGCGCCCCGGCCACGAGCGCGGCCGCCAGTTCGGCGGCCATTCCGTCGATCCTGGCCTGGCGGACCTCCTGGAGCCGGTCGCGACGCTCCTGGGCCAGGTCGACGGCCGCGCGCCGGTCGTGCTCGGCCCGCTCAAGATCGGCGGTCAAGGCGTCGCGCAACCGCGCCGCCTCCAGCCGCTCCCCCGCCATATGAGCGGCGGCCTCCAGCGCGGGGACGCGCGCGGCCATGTCGCGTAAGCCCCTGAGCCGCTCCTCGGCGCCGGCCAGCGACTCCGGCAGTTCGGCCTGCGCGGCCAGCGCCCGCACCTCGTCCTCGGCGAGCCGCGCCAGTTCGGCGTCCAGCCGTGCGGCCTGCCCGGTGACCTCCCGCAGCCGGAGCGCGGCGTCCCTGGCGGCCGTCAGGCCCGGCAGGCTCGCCGCCGCCGTGCGCGCCCGGGCGAGCCGTTCCTCGGCGTCGAGCCGCTCGGCGGGCAGGGCCGCCAGCCGCCGGGTCAGCTCCGCCTCCTCCTCGGTCAACTCCGCCAGCCCGCGTTCGGCGTCCGCGCGCTCGCTTCGCACCTGCCGCAGGCGCGCCTCCTCCGGAAGGATCTGACGCACCCGGGCGACCTCGTCGCGCCGCTCCCGCTCCAGCACGGCCAGCCGCTCCGGGTCTATCCGCTCGGGGTCCGGCCGCTCCGGGTCCATCCGCTCCGGGTCCGGTCCCTGCGGGCCGGGCCGGGCGACGACGCTCTCGGCCTCCGGCCACATGTCACCCGGCCGCGTGACCTCCGGCCACTCCGCGCCCGCACGCTCGCCCGGCCGCTTCACGCCCGGTTCCCCGTTGCGCCCCGGCCCGCCGCCCGGTAGCGCGCGGAGCACGGCGTCGGCCGCCACCCGCCGCGCCTTGGCGGCGGCCTCCGCCCGCTGGGCGGCCTGCCGGATCAGCGGCGCCACCCGATCGGCCCGGGCGGCCTCGTCGAGCATCGCCTCCAGGTCCGACCGCTCGTCCGCCGCCGCGTCGAGCTCCTGCCGCCGGGCGAGGGCGGCGGCGTGCCTGCGCTGCCGGTCGGCCAGGGCCCTGCCCTCCTCCAGGCGGGCGCGGGCCGACAGCAGCGCCTCCTGGCTCGCCGCGCGGGCCGCGACCGCGTCGGCGAGCGCCCCGCGGGCGAGGTCGAGCACCTCCCCCGCCCAGACCGCGGGGTCGTCGGCGTCCTCGGGCAGCGGCAGGCCGTCGCCCGCCGCGCCGCGCATGCGGTCGAGCACCGACTCGACCCGCTGGCCCAGCTCCTGCGCCTCCCGCCACGCGCGCGTGCGGTGGTCGGCCAGCCACCGCTCCATGTCGCCGAACACCCGTACGGAGAACAGCCGCTCCAGCAGCTCGCGCCGCTCCTCGCCGCCGGCCCGCAGGAACTTCGCGAACTCGCCCTGCGGCAGCATCGCGACCTGGCAGAACTGGGCCGCGGTCATGCCCGTCAGCGCGTTCACGAAGTCGCCGGCCTCGTCGCTGCGGGTGCTGCGTACGATCCACTGCCCGCCCGGCTCGGTCAGCTCCTCGATCCGGGCCTTGGCCTTCTCCTCAACCAGGCCGGATCCCCGCAGCTTCGGCCGCATCCAGGCGGGCGAACGGGTGATGCGCAGGCGCCTGCCCCGGATCGTCAGCTCCAGCGTGACCGACGGCCCGCGGTCGGGCGGCGCGTGGTCACAGCGCAGGCTCCTGGCGCTCTCCCGCTGGCCGGGCACCCTGCCGTACAGGGCGTAGCAGACGGCGTCGAGCACGGTCGTCTTGCCGGCGCCGGTCGGCCCGTGGATCAGGAACAGGCCCGCCTCGCCGAGCGCGTCGAAGTCGACCTCCTCCGCCCCGGGAAACGACCCGAACGCGACCAGGCGCAGTCGATGCAGCCTCACCGGACCTCCTCACTCGTCCACGGTCCGGGCAGGCCGCTGGTGCCTACCGATTCGCTCCGCTCGCACTGTGCCTCCCGGTTCGCTCGCTCCGCTCGCTCACGCGCTCTCCTTGATACGGCACGCCTCGACCGCCTCCCGCAGCAGGCGCCGTTCGTCGTCGTCCGCGGGCTCACCGCGGACCTCGCGGACGAAGTCGAGCGCCACCTCGATCTCGGCCCGGCCGGCGATCCTCGCCCGGCCCGCCGGTCCCTCCGGCACGCCGTCCGGCTGGAAGGCGAGCGCCAGCGTGTGCGGGAAGCGCCGGCGCAGGCGCTCCATCGCCTCGCGCGGCCGCACCGGATCAATCAGCGTCACCTGCAGCCAGTGGTCCTCGTACCGCTCGAAACGGCCGTCGGTCAACAGGTCGTCGATGCGGCCCCGCACCGTGCTCACCGGCCGGGGCACGGGGGCGGGGACGAACTCCGTCCGGCCCGCGTCGAGGTCGGCCAGCCAGGAGCCCTTGGTGTGGCCGGCCTCGGAGAAGGAGTAGGCGATCGGCGAGCCGCTGTAGCGGACCGTCTCGCTCATCACCTGACGGCCGTGCAGGTGCCCCAGCGCCACGTAGTCGACCCCGGAGAACGCGCTCAGCGGCACGTGCGAGACCCCGCCGACGCTGATGTCCCGCTCGCTGTCGCTGGCCTCTCCCCCGGTGACGAACGCGTGGGCGAGCACGACCCTGCGCGCCGCCGGATGCGCCCGCACACGGTCCATCGCGTACGTGACGGCGGCGGTGTGGCTGCGCTCGGCCAGCTCCCACGGCCCCCTGACCAGCTCGGGCTCGAGGTAGGGGATGCCGAAGAAGGCCACGTCACCGATCACGACCGGCTCCCAGGCCCTGCCGGGGTCGGTGCGCAGGTGCACCCGCTCCATGAGGTCGGCGCCGAAGCCCAGCCGTACGGCGGAGTCGTGGTTGCCGCTGATCAGCACGGTGTGCACGCCGAGGGCCTTGAGCCTGGCCAGCGCCTCGTTGCACAGCGCGACCGCGTCGACGGGAGGCAGGGCACGGTCGTAGACGTCGCCGGAGACCACCACGACGTCCACACGCTCGGCCCGCACGGTCTCGACCAGGTGGTCGACGAACGCGGCCTGGGCGCCGAGCAGGCTCTCGCGGTGGAACGACCGGCCGAGATGCCAGTCGGAGCTGTGCAGGACACGCATGTCGCAGGAAGCTAACAGGTCCCGCCGACAAACGCGGCCCCAACCGCCCCTCTGGTGTATGACGCAAAGGAGGAGTAATGACTTAGCCTGGGTTCGGTATCGCGAGTACGCATGGGGGAGCGGCCTCATGAACGTCGGCCGGGGCACTCTCGGGGTGATCGCCGGTGTGCTGATGGTGGTGCTCGCCGCAGTCGGTTACATGCTCTCCCCACCGGCCTTCGATCCCCCACCTCTGTCCACTTCGCCTCAGTTTCGCGACTTACCTCCCCAGCCCGCCGGCGAAGCGCGGCCGGTCACCCGCACCGGCCGGTTCCGTACCGAGTCGCTGCTCGTGCCGGCGAAGAACGAGACGCTGAAGGCGACGATCAAAGCGCCCCTGTCCCCGGGACGCCACCCCGCGATGGTGTTCGTGCAGGGCTCGGGGTCGGGCGACGGCGGGGAGTTCACCCAGCAGGCCGAGTGGCTGGCCCAGGCGGGCATCGTGACGCTGGCCTACGACAAGCGGACGGTGGGCTACTCCTTCCGCAGCCGCGATTTCGGTCTGCTCGCCGACGACGCCCTGCGCATGCTGCGGGTGCTGCGCGGGCGGCCCGACGTCGACCCGGCGCGAGCCGGCCTGTGGGGCGTCAGCGAGGGCGGCTGGGTCGTCCCGATCGCCGCCGAGCGTGATCCGCAGGCCGCGTTCGTGGTCCTGGTCTCCTCTCCGAACGTCTCACCGCTGCGCCAGGTCGCCTGGGCGCTGAACGAGCAACTGCTGCGCCTGCACGCCCCGACCGGCGTACGCGACCTGCTCACCCGGGCGATGGGCGGGGTCGGCTTCGACTTCCTGCGTTACGACGGGGTGCCCGCCCTGCGCGGGATCACCCAGCCCGTCCTCGCGCTGTACGGCACCGACGACCCGTCCATCCCGTTCGTGGAGAGCACCGAGACGCTCACCGGCGCCCTGGCCGAGGGCGGCAACACCGACTACACGATCCGCTTCCTCGCCGGGGCCGACCACGCCATGCGGATCCGCGGCGGGCCGTACGCGGCGGACTATCTGCCCACGCTGGCCAACTGGATGAAGGACCTGCCGCGTACGGCCAGGTCCCCGGTGGCGATCGCGGGAGCGACGCCGGTGCAGCGCTTCGAGGCGGCCGATGTGCCGGCCGCGCCGTGGTGGGGGGACAGCACGTTCCTGTGGCTCGCGCTCTGCCTGGCCGCGGTGGGGTACGTCGCGGCGCCGGTGACCGAGATGGTCGTCCGGCTGCGCGGGCGCGACCTGCGACTGCAGGCCAGGGTGGAGGCCAACGTGCGGCTGTGGCCGGCCATCCGGCGGCGGCTGCGCCGGATGGCCTGGACCGGCCTCGGGGAGCTCGCCGCCGTCCTGGCGTTCATCACGCTCATCGTGCTGTTCTCGGTCAACCAGGCCGGCGCCTGGCCCGCCGTGCAAGCCGGATGGCTGGTCGTGCGCCTGCTCGCCATCCTGATGCTCGTGCAGACGGTCACGACGTTCGCGGCGGTGATCGGCGGCCTGCGGGACGGCTGGGAGCCGACGCCCTGGCAGAAGAGCGTGCTCGCCGGCGTGCTCGGCGGGACCGCGCTGCTGCTGCTGACCGCCGCCTACTACGGCCTGTTCGCCTTCCCCTGGTAGGTCGAGCCCCAGGTCGAGCCTCGGTCAAATGCCGGTATGGACTGCTCCGGCTCGGGCCGGTCACGGGTTTTCTGCGGCCGGTGTCGCTTCAATTGACGCGTGGTCACCCCTGATCTGGCACCCCGGAACGGCGCCTCGCCGGCGACGCGTCGCAGCGGGCCGGTGTTCAGAGCCGCCGCGCTCATCGGCTGGGTGGCGCTGTCGGCGGTGCTGCCCGGCGCGGCCCACCTTCGAGCGGGCCGGTGGCGCACCGGGCTGCTCCTGCTCGGCGGCTACCTGACCGTGGTCGTCGCCGTCGCGTGCCTGGCCGTCGGCGCGGACGCGGGCCTCGCCGGGCGCGCGCTGGGCTGGCTGGGCCAGATCTCCCTGGTGTTCGCGGCCTGTGCCGTCGCCTGGTTCTGGCTGGTCGTCCGTTCGTACGTCGTCCTGCGTCCCGGGCGGCTGCCCCGCAAGGGGCAGATCCTCACCGGGCTGGCCGCGGGCGTGCTCGCGGTCGTCGTCGCGGTGCCGTTCGCGATCGCCGCCCGGTATGCCCGCGTGTCCGAGCAGACCCTCGACTCGCTGTTCGCCGCGCCGGGCGGGACCGCCCAGGCGGGCGGCGCCGTACGCCGGGACGACCCGTGGGCCGGCCGCGACCGGGTCAACGTGCTCCTGCTCGGCGGCGACTGGGGCGACAACCGGATCGGGATGCGCACCGACAGCATCAACGTCGCCAGCGTGGACGTACGGACCGGCAACACCGTGCTGCTCGGCCTGCCGCGCAACCTGGAGCACGTCCGTTTCCCCCCGGGCAGCGCCATGGCCGCCCGGTTCCCCTTCGGTTTCCAGCTTCCGGAGTATCGCCCCGGCTGGCGCGAGGACCTGCTGTTCTCGGTGTGGCAGTACGCCGACGACCACCCCGAGCTGTTCGGCGGGCGGCGGCACATGGGCGCCGAGGTCCTCAAGGAGACGGTCGGCCACATCCTGGGCCTGCGGATCGACTGGTACGCCCTGGTCAACATCTGGGGCTTCGCGAAGATGATCGACGCCCTCGGCGGGCTCGTGGTGGCGGTGGACCGCGACATCGTGTACGGCCTGCACAACGAGGGCACCGTCAGGGCGGGCACCCGGCGGCTGAACGGCACCGAGGCGCTGTGGTACGCCCGCTCCCGCACCTTCAGCGACGACTTCGACCGGATGCACCGGCAGCGCTGCGTTCTCGGGGCCCTGCTCTCCCAGGCCGACCCGGCCACGGTGCTGACGCGGTTCACCGAGATCGCGGCGGCCACGCGCAGGATCATCAGCACCGACGTGCCCCGGCCCATGCTGGAGCACCTGGTGCCGCTGGCCTGGAAGGTCAAACACGCCGCGATCACCAGCCTGCAGTTCGTGCCGCCCCTGATCAACACCGCCTATCCCGACTGGGACCGGATCCGGCTGCTCACGGCCAGGGCGATCCGCGCCTCGGTCCACGCCCAGGCCGGCCCTTCCGCCACGCCGTCCGGCTCCCCGCCCGCGCTGGGGCCGCACCGGCATCGGCACTTCCTGCCGCCGCCCTCCCCCACGCCCGTGCTCTCGCCGCCGGGGACGCCCAGCCCGATCGACGACGGCTGCGGGGCGCCGCATACGGCGATGGCACGCTGAGCCCGTCTCTTCTCGTCCGCGCCGGTCGCGCGTCCTCCTCACGGAAGCCCGCGTGCAGCGGCTTGTCGTGCACGCAAGCCTCGACGGCCGCCGCCGGGTTCTCCTCGCCTCAGCCGGCCGAGTGACCGATGAAGGGCGGGTTCCTGTGAGGCCACCCGTTCGATGAGTGCGTCATCACTGTCAGACGCGGAACGACTCGCGGGCCATGCGGCGCACCCGGTCCTCGTCCACCGTGTGCCCGAGACCGGGCTGGGTGAGCGGCACGGCGACGACTCCTCCGGACGCGCCGACCGGCGGGAGCACCACCTGGGCGCTTCGCGGCGGCTCGGCCACGTCGCTGGGCAGAGAGCAGCCGGGCAGGCTGGCGACGGCGACCGTCGCGGCCCGGGCCAGCCCCGCGCCGAGGCCACCGGCGCAGACGATGTCCCACCCCGCCTCCACCGCGCGGTCGTGCGCGAGCCGTACGGCGCCGAGCGAGCCGAACTTCGCGGGGCGCAGCAGCAGCGCCCGGCCCGCTTTGAGGCTCACCGCCTCGTCGAGGTCGGACACGGAGGTCACCTCGACCGCGACCGCGGCGGACACCCGGTCCTGCAGGTCGGCGCTGGTCAGCAGGTCCTTGAAGGGGCGTTCGATGGCCACCACCCCGTAGGCGTCCAGCGCCTCCAGCTGCGCGATCTCCGTGTAGGCGCCGCGCCCGTCCACCGCGATGGCCAGGCCGGGATAGGCGGCGCGCACGGCGCGCAGCGGCTCGACGTCCCAGCCGGGGTGGACGTCCAGCGTCACGTGGCCGTAGCCCGCGCACACGTGCCGGTTCACCCGGGCGACCATGCTCTCCAGGGACCGGTCCGCCGCCAGCCTGACGGTCGCGATCAGCGACGTGCGGCTGCCGCCGAGGGCGTGGGAGAGCGGGACGCCGTTCATGCGGCCCCACAGGTCCCAGCAGGCCATGTCACCGGCCGCGCCGCCGGGGATCTCCCCCAGCTCCGAGGGGTGCTCCCAGTCGAGGCCGACGAGCGCGGGCAGGCCCCGCTCGAGCGGCCCGGCCTCGGCGGGATCGACGGCCTCGCCCCAGCCGACCATGCCGCCGTAGTCCGTGATCTTTATCAGGACGGTCTCGGGACGCCTGCCGTACGGCAGGGTCATCCTGAAGACCTCCAGCTCCCGGACACGCGGCACTCGGATCCCCTCGCTTCTTCCCCCGGATCCCGCCGAAGGCCGTCCCGGCGGCGCCTCGGGTGCGCTGCGTCCGGCCGGCCTGCTCCACGGCGGGATTCCCGGGATTCCCTAGACCTCCATGGTGCCCGCTTCGCGGCGGTGCTCGAAACGGCCGCCGACGAGAGTGGCCGTGCCCGCCATGACGACGAGCAGGCCCAGGCACGTCACGTAGACCCACGGCCGGCCCCCGTACGCGGCGAACACGGCCCCCGTGATCGCGACGGCGACGACGGAGAAGACCGACTCGCCGATGCTCAGCGACGCGCTGTTGCGGCCCTCCTCCCCCGGCGCGGACAACTCCAGCACCAGCACCGACAACGTCGGGAAGACCATTCCGATGCCCAGGCCCGCCACCACCCAGCCCGCGAAGACCACGACGGCCGGCGTGGCGGGGATGACGATCAGAGCGGTGACGCAGATGCCGACGGCGATCAGCGTCGCGCCGATGCGGATGGTCAGCGCCCGCGCGTGGGGCCTGCGGCCCTGGATCCACGAGCCGAGCGACCAGGCGAGGGCCCCTCCGGTGAGCGCGAGCCCGGCCTCGGCCGTGTTCAGGCCCCGCTCCTGCACCAGCATCAGCGGCACGAACACCTCGGCGGCGAAGAACGATCCGGCCGCCAGGCCGCGCAGCGCGATCACGGTGGGCAGCCCGCGGGCCGCCCGCAGCGTCCCCTTGGGCAGCAGTTTCGGCAGCGCCAGCGCGAGGACCGCCACTCCGGCGACCGCCAGGACGATCCCCGCACCCGCCGCGCCGCTGCCGTACTGCAGCAGGGCCGCGCCGATCGCGGCGCACACGCCCCAGGCGAACCGGGGCAGGAAGGCCCGGCCCATCGCCTCCCTCGGCTGCCCGCCCGTGGCGGGCAGTCCCCGCCACATGATCAGCGCGGCGGGGACCGACAGCACCGCCACGCCCAGGAAGATCAAGCGCCAGCTCCAGGTCTCCGCCACGAAGCCGGTGACGGCCGGGCCGACCACGGACGGCAGCACCCACGCCGCGGCCAGCGCGGAGAACACGCGCGGGTGCATGGCGGAGGGGTACGCCTGGGCGACGAGGACGTACAGCGCCACGTTGAACAGACCGCCGCCGAGTCCCTGGAGGAAGCGCCCGACGAGGAAGACCTCCATGGCGGGCGCGAACCCGGAGACGGCCAGGCCGGCGACGAATCCCGCCACTCCCGTCCACAAGGCGGGGAACGGCCCCCGTGCGTCGCTCCAGCGCCCGCCCACCACCGTGGCGATGACGTTGGCCGCCATGCCGCCGCTGAACGCGAGGCCGTACAGGTGGTAGCCGTTCAGCTCCCGGCCGATCAGGGGCATCGCGGTGGCCACCGCCAGATACTCGAACGCCACGAGCATCACCAGGGCCACGATCCCGACGCTCAGGGCACGGTAGCGCTGACTGAAGACGGCTGCTGGGGCGGTCATTACCGAAGACATGATACGGACATTACAAATCACCGTCCTGACGCGAAAATGCGACCTTGGTCGTAGGACCGGCGCTCGATGGCGGCCGCCATGAGGCCGGGAAAGGCGTCCGGTGTGCAGGCGAAGGCCGGCACGCCCATCGCGGCCAGCGCCGCGGCGTTGTCGTGGTCGTACTGCGGCGCCCCCTCGTCCGACAGTGCGAGCAGCACGATCACCTGGACCCCGGCGGCGGTCATGGCGGCGATCCTGCGCAGCATCTCCTCCCGCGGCCCGCCCTCGTACAGGTCGCTGACCAGCAGGAAGATCGTGTCGGCCGGCCGGGTGACGAGGTTCTGGCAGTAGGCCACCGCCCGGTTGATGTCGGTGCCGCCGCCGAGCTGGGTGCCGAACAGCACCTCGACGGGGTCGCGCAGCCGGTCGGTCAGGTCGGCCACGGCCGTGTCGAAGGCCACGAACGAGGTCTTGAGCGAACGCATCGAGGCGAGCACCGCGGCGAAGACGCCCGCGTACACCACCGAGGCGGCCATCGAGCCGCTCTGGTCGACGGCCAGCACGACCTCCCGCTGGACGGCCCGCTGCCCGCGGGCGTACCCGACCAGCCGGGACGGCACGACGGTCTTCCGCTCGGGGAGGTAGTTGCGCAGGTTCGCCCGGATCGTACGGTTCCAGTCGACCTCGGCCGCCCTCCTGGGCCGGTGGGTCCTGGCCGAGCGGTCGAGCGCGCCGCCGACGGCCGTAAGAGTGCGCCGCGTGAGCCGCGCCTCCAGCTCCCGCACGACCGTGCGGACGACGGCCCTGGCCGACTCGCGGGCCCGCTCCGGCATCAGCCGGCTCAGCGACAGCAGCGTGCCCACCAGGTGCACGTCGGGCTCGACGGCCTCCAGCATCTCGGGCTCCAGCAGCAGCCGGGTCAGGTCGAGCCGCTCGATGGCGTCCTTCTGCATGACCTGCACGACGCCTGCGGGGAAGTACTCCCTGATGTCCCCCAGCCATCGGGCCACCCGCGGCGCGGACGCGCCGAGACCGGCGCCGCGCCGTTCCTGCCCGTCGTAGAGGGCCGTGAGGGCGGCGTCCATCCGGGCGTCCGCTCCCTCCAGCGTTCCCTCCGCCGCGCCGCCCAGCACCAGCCGCCATCGGCGCAGCCGCTCGTCCTCGCCGCCCATCATGGCCTCCCGCCCGTCCCGCGTCCCAGGATGTCGCGCACGGTCCGCACGGCTCCCGCCGCCAGCCCGTCGTCGTAGTCCGCCCCCTCGTCACCGCCCGGCGAACCGGGACGCGGTGCGGCGCCGGAGCGGACCCGCCCGCCGATCATCCGCCGCTCCGGCGCCGGGAACGCGCCGAACGTGCGCCGCAGCAACGGCAGCACGTCGACGAACGCCTCGGGTGACAGGCCGGTGAGCCAGGCGTCCACGGTGGCGAGCAGGCGCGGGTCGTGGACGAGCAGCAGGCCGCCCCCGGACAGGAATCCCTCCATCCAGGCCGCCGACCGGGCCGGGGGGTTGCCGGGCGACATCGACCGCGCCATGCGGGCGGCCACGTCGTCCCCCAGCGCCTCGGCGTCGAACAGGATCCGCACGATCCGGCCGTCGAGCAGCCCCGGCAGGTCGTCGCGCCCGGAGATCCCGGTCAGCGTCGCGAGCCACCGGCCGCTCCCCATCAACCCGGCCGCGGTGTGGACGCCGTCCATCAGCGCCGCCATCTGGCGGGCCGCGTCCTCGTCCAGTCCTGTGAGGGCGGGGGACAGCCCTGCGCAGATCCGCGCGAGCATCGACTCGGTGACGCCCGCGAGCCCCTCGGTGCCGCGCACGTCCCCGTACCGGCGGGCCCGCACGAGCGCGGGCAGCGCCCCCATGAGATGGCGCACCTCGCCGTCGAGCGCCGCCCGGTCCTCGATCCGCCCCAGGACGTACGGCAGCGCGTCCGGCAGGTGGGCGAGCAGGCAGCGCTCGACCAGCGCGGACAACTCGGGCAGGCCCGCGCCGCCCGCGAGGTTGCGGACGCGGGCGGTCGCCGCCGCCTCGACCGTGATCCCCCACACGGCGGCCTCGACCAGGGCCACGTCGAGCTCCGGACGCCACTCCAGCGACCAGGACTCCTTGAACGTCCCCTTGCTCCGGGCCCGCCGTGGCGTCCCCCAGGGCACGTCCAGCAGGGCGAGCCGGTGCAACAGCCGGCTTCGGCCGAGGTCGAGCGGCCTGCGCAGGTCGAGGTCGTGCTCCCCGGACATCGCCTCGGGCTTCATGCGCAACCGCCGCTGCTCGTCGCGCAGGTCCCGCCGCAGCGGCACCATCGGCGTGGCGTCCGGCACCCGCCCGAGCCGCTCCCCCACGACCATCCGCCGCTGCACCAGCTCGACCGGCAGCTCGTCGCCGCCGCACAGCACCGCCCTGACCGCCTCGGTGACCTCCGACAGCCCGGCGAGCGGCCTACCGCGCAGCGCCGCCAGCCCCTCGGCCAGCCGTACGGCCTCGATGACGTGCGCGGAGGAGACGGGCAGGTCCTCCTCCCGCAGGATCGCGGCGGCTCGGGCGAGCCAGCGCTCCACCGGGCGGTCGGGCGCCGTGAACAGGTGCTCGTACCACCCGGGCGCGGCGACGCCCGCGCCGTAGCCCGCCCCCGCGGCGAGCCGTCCGTGGGTCCACGGCACCCACGTCATCTCGATCCTGACCTTGGGCAGACCGCGCAGCAGCCGATCGTCCTCGGCCGGGGAGGGCAGCCGGCGGGGCCCGTCCGGCGCGTCCGGGCCGGACCCGGCGGGCAGGCCGCTCCCGCGGGCGCGGCCTCCGGGCGGGGACAGCGCGGGCAGGGACAGCGTGGGCAGGGACAGGGCGGGCGGGGACAGCGCGGGCAGGTGCCAGGCCCCGCAGACCACCGCGATCCGGGCGAAGCCCTCTCGCGCCGCCTTCCGCAGCGTCCTGCGCATGTACGCCTCGCGCCGGGCCTCGACACCTTCCGCGACGTGCCCCTCGCGCACGGCCCTCATCGCCTCGGCGACCACGTCGAGAGTCCCGGCCTCGCCCCGGTGCTCGACCAGGTCCTCCCACCACCGCTCCGGGTCGTCGTAGCCCGCCGCGCGGGCGAGTTCGCCGATGGGATCGCGGCGTACGGGGTCGGCGTCGAGCGCGAGACCGTGCGCGGCGGGCAGGTCGCAAAAGCGCGCCTCGACGCCCGCCCGGGCGGCGTAGGCGATCGCCTGCCACTCCGGCGAGAACTCCGCGAACGGCCAGAAGGCGGCCCGCGACGGCTCCCCCGGCACGTACGCCAGCAGCGCGACGGGCGGGCGCATGCCGGGATCGGCGGCGAGCGCCACCAGGCCGTCGGCTTCGGGCGGGCCCTCGACGAGCACCAGATCGGGCCTGATCCTGTTCAGCTCGTCACGCACGGCCCTGGCCGATCCCGGCCCGTGGTGCCGCACCCCCAGCACCGACAAACGCGGCACAGACGAACCCGGCGGCACAGACGAACCCGGCACCGGCACCTCCGGCACCGGCGCCCCCGGCCCGGACGAGGCGCCGGCGGCGATCTCAGCCGGCATCGCGGCAGGCCCGGTAGAAGTCGCGCCAGTCGTCGCGGTCGCGGACGACCGTCTCCAGGTACTCCTGCCAGACCACGCGATCGGACACCGGGTCCTGGACCACCGCCCCCAGGATGCCGCCCGCGACGTCGGCCGGGCGCAGCACGCCGTCCCCGAAGTGGGCGGCGAGCACGATCCCGTTGGTGACGACCGAGATGGCCTCCGCCGTGCTGAGCGTGCCGCTGGGCGACTTGACCTTGGTCCGCCCGTCGGAGGTCACGCCCGCGCGCAGCTCCCGGAAGACCGTCACCACGCGGCGGATCTCCTCCAGCCCGGTCACGGTCTCGGGCAGCTCCAGGGAGCGGCCGAGCTGCGCCACGCGGCGGGCCACGATGCCGACCTCCTCCTCCGTGGTGGCGGGGACCGGCAGCACGACGGTGTTGAACCGCCTGCGCAGCGCGCTCGACAGGTCGTTGACCCCGCGGTCGCGGTCGTTGGCGGTGGCGATGACGTTGAAGCCCTTGGCCGCCTGCACCTCCTCCCCCAGCTCAGGGATCGGCAGCGTCTTCTCCGACAGCACGGTGATCAGGGCGTCCTGGACGTCGGACGGCATGCGGGTGAGCTCCTCGACCCGGGCCAGCCGTCCCTCCGCCATCGCGCGCATGATCGGGCTCGGCGTCAGCGCCCCGTGGGAAGGGCCCTCCGACAGGAGCCGCGCGTAGTTCCACCCGTAGCGGACGGCCTCCTCCGCCGTGCCGGCCGTGCCCTGCACGAGCAGGGTCGAGTCACCGCTGATCGCCGCGGCGAGGTGCTCGGACAGCCAGGTCTTGGCCGTGCCGGGCACGCCGAGCAGCAGCAGCGCCCTGTCGGTGGCGAGCGTCGCCACCGCGACCTCGACGATCCTGCGCGGGCCGATGTACTTCGGCGTGATCTGGCCGCCGTCCCCCAGCACGTAGGTCGTCACCGCCCAGGGCGACAGCCGCCAGCCCGGCGGGCGTGGCCGGTCGTCGGTCTTCGCGAGGATCACCAGCTCGTCGGCGAACTGGTCCTCCGCGTGCGGGCGCAGAACGCTGGTCATGCAAGCTCCTTGAGCATGTCGAAGCGGAACCGCAGGGTCGCGGCCAGTTCGGGGACCTCCCCGGCGTGCTCGTGCATCGCGGGGTGGAACCGCTCCCCCGCCAGCCGGATCAGCTCGCCGGCGTTCCACGGCTGCGTCCGCGTGGTCTCGACGATCTTCTTGAGCACGGCTCTCGCCAGCCGGTGCCCCCACGGCCGCGGCACGCCGCCCAGCATCATGACCATCTGGCCGTCCACCGGATGGCCCGCCACCAGCTCGGCAGCCCGGTGGGACCGCTCCTCCGGCGGGAGCACCGCCAGCAGGTCGGTCAGCGGCTCGGCCTCGAACAGGGCACGCGCCCAGGTCGCGTCCCGCTGCAGGATCGCGGCCCTGGTCCAGCCCATGCGGACCTCCCGCTCCCAGTCGCCGATCCGGGCCCCGGCGATCTCGTCCGGCGGCATGCCGAGGTGACCCGGCCAGAACGACAGCGGCGTGTGCGCCACCACCTGCTGCAGCCACCAGCCCCGCGTCTCCATCCCGGCGGGTGGCCGCGCCCTGACACCGTCGCGCTCCATCGCTCCGTCGCAGGCCGGCGGCGGCTCCGCCCGGAGCCCGGAGCCGTTCCTGGTCACGAAACGGCGCGCCCGTGCGGTCATGCGGAGGGCCAGCCGCGACCGCGGCAGGCGGGTGAGGAGGTCGGCGGCGGCCTGCCGCACCTCGCGGCGCCGGTCGTCGAGCACCGCCTCCAGGAACGGCTCGTCGGCCATGCCGAGGCCGTCCGCGAGGATCGTCACGAAGACGGCACGCTCCTCCGGCGTCTCCGCGCTCCAGCCGCGTTCGAGCAGCTCCCGCGCGGCAGCGGGGTCGCGGCGCCGCAACACGGTCAGGAAGGCACGCCTGTCGCCGCTCGTGCCGAGCTCCCACACCTCGTCGGGCGGCACCTGCGCCGGCTCCGCCAGCAGATAGGCCCAGGCGGAGTTGAGACCGGCGAGCCAGCGGCCCCGGGCTCCGGCGACCGCCCCCAGGCAGGCGCGGATCGACCGGTCCCGCGCCCCGAGGTCGAGCAGCCCGGGGATCATCTCGGCCGGGACCCGCACCCGCCGCGCGGCCGCCGTCTCCAGCCACTCGGTCAGCAGCCTCCCCTGCTCACCCGCGAGCATCCGGGCCAGCCGGTCCGCGGCGGCCCCGGGCACGAGTGGCAGCGTCTCCGCCGCCGCCGGGGCCGGCGGCCTGCCCCTGCCCGGCCGCCGCCCCGCGCGCATCCGGACCACCTGCTCGGCGGCCCGCTCCAGGAGGCTCTCCGGCGGGACGGCGCGGCGGTCGGCGCCGACCAGCGCGGTGGACACCAGTTCCTCCCACGAAACCCGCCCGGCCTCCCATCCGCCGGAAGCGGCCCGCGTCATAACCGCACCACCCCGCCGTCCTCGTTCCACGCCGTCAGCGGGAGCAGCCCGCGCGGCGTCCATTCGGCGGCGACCGTCACCGGCCGCCCGCCGGAGACGGCCAGCAGCCGCCACGGGACACCCGCGGACGGATGCAGCGGCAGCGCGTTCCCCTCGTCGTCCGCGAGCCCGTCCGGGCAGGGGACGGCTCCGTCGAGCACCAGCGGCCAGGAGTCGGTCCAGGGATCGGCCGCGAGCACCTCCGCGATCAGCGCGGGCACCTGGGAGACCTTCGTCCCCGGGGGCGGCCCCGCGTCGACGAGGCCCCGTCGCTCGGCGACCAGGGCGCGCAGCGGCGACGCCCCCGGGTAGAAGGCCAGGTCGGCGTCGATCGTCGTGCCCGGCGGCGGAAACGACTCGAGCGGCTGCCCGGCAGGCGCGAACGACAGCACCATCGCCAGGCGGCCCGTCGTCCGCCCCGCCAGCCACACGCGCCGGGCGACCAGCCGGTCCTGCTCCTCGTCCCGGCAGCCGACGACATCCCAGTGGTCGGGCACCGCCGGGGTGGCCAGGACGGACTCCCTGGTGACGGAGAAGCCGACCCGCGCCCGCACGGTCTGCCGCAACGGCTCGGGCAGCGCCGCGGCGCGGCGATAGGCGACCGCGAGCAGATGAAGCAGCGCGTACTCACCGAGCAGAAGGCCCGGCCAGTCCTCGGCGCCGAGCACCCGCGAGAGCCGGGTGACCGCCCCCGCCACACCCGGCGCCTGCGCGTCGACCAGTCGCCTGGCGAGGTCGTCCCAGTCGGCCGGCCCCGTCTGTCGCGCCTGCGCGATCCCCTGCCCGATCTGGTCGGCCAGCCACCGCTCCAGCTCCGACAGGCCCGCGCCGACCCTGCTCTCCCGCTGCTCGGCCTGGGTGCGCCTGGCCGCCGCCCGGTCACCGCCCTCGGCGCCGGCCCGGCCGCGGCCCGCCTCGGCGTCGCCCGTGTTCCGGGTCGCGGCCCCGCCCCACCGTTCCTCCACGCGCCGCACAGTAGCCACGCGCTCCGACATTTAGGCTCGCTCGTGAAGTCGGGCCAGTTCACGGTCCGGGGAGACGGTGTCCGGAGGACACCCTCGCCGCGGCGAGCCCGGGCCCGCCGCGCACGGTGATCCGGCGGTTCGCCCGGCGCCGGAGGATCAGCGGCGCCTTACGACGGCTACCGCTTCCGCGCCGAGATGATCATGTGAGTGCCGAAGAACCTCTTCTTCCACGCCATGGAGACGAAGCCGACTCGACGCAGGATCGCGACGACCTCCTGCGGGGTCATGAATCCCAGCGTGGATCTTTGCAGGTATGCGTACGACTCACGATCGCGCGCGACCATCTGGCCGAGAAGGGGGATCATCACCCGAACTCCCAGGCTCACCGGGTAGCGGAGCAGCCCTCGTGGTGGGCAGGTCTCCAGAATGACGACCCGGCCTCCGGGTTTGAGCACCCGGTGCTGCTCTTCGAGCACGCGCTCGACATCATCGACGTTGCGGAGGAGGTAACCATGCGTGACGGCATCAAATGACTCGTCATCGAAGGGCAGATCGTTCGCATCCGCATGCTGCCAGGTGACGGCGGACGCCCCCGGCTTGTTCGCCGCTTCCGCCAGCATCCGCTCCGAGAAATCGACGGCGAAGACGGCCGAGCCCGGATACCTCTCCAGTGCCGCAAGAGCGATGACGCCGGTTCCGGTGGCGATGTCGAGCAGGCTTCCACCTGGAGGGACTCCCGCGCTCGCCGCGACGTCACGACACCAGGCGGCATGCCGTCCCAGTGTCATGAGGCGATTCATCCGGTCGTAGTAGTCGGTGACTTTGTCGAACGTCCGCTGGACCTCTCGGCCCTTGAGCGACGGCTGGTCATGCGATGACATCCGTCGTGGCTCCTCATTCACCCTGCCACTTTGCCGAAGTCGCCGCCGGTCCTCCTCCCCCGCAGGGGGGATCACGCACCTCGCACGGATCCTCGGGCGGACGGCCGGGGGCAGGCTCCCGGCGGCTGAGTGTGCCTCCGTGTCCGGCGCCCGGGCGGAAATGTCGGCGACGTCTGGCAGGGTCGGGCCCATGAGCGAGATACCCGAGGCCAACTACTCGAAGAAGTGGGACGACGATTCCCGGTCCACCCCTCCCCTCGTCGGCGACGAGCGGGAGATCCTCACGGCCTTCCTCGACTGGCACCGCGAGACGTTCGCGCTGAAGTGCTCGGGCATCCCGAAGGATCGGCTGTCGGACAAGGGGGTGCCGCCGTCCGTGCTCAGCCTCCACGGGATCCTCCGGCACCTCGGGGGCGTGGAGCGGTGGTGGTTCCGCATCCAGTTCGCCGGCGAGGACGTCCCGCTCCTTTATTACTCCGACGACGACCCCGACCAGGACTTCGAGGATCTGGACGGGGACGTCGAGGAGGCGTTCGCCGTGTGGCGGGCGGAGTGCGCGCGCTCCCGCGAGATCGTCTCCGCCGCCCGCTCATTGGACGAGACCGGTGTCCACCGCGCCACCGGACAGCCGGTCTCGCTGCGCCGCGTCCTGGTCGGCATGATCGCCGAGTACGCGCGCCACAACGGGCACGCCGACCTGCTCCGCGAGCGGATCGACGGCGCCACCGGCCAATGAGGACATGAGCCGGGCGGTCCCCGGGGATCGCCCGCGACCGGTTAACGCCGAGCCGGCCGGCTCTCCCGATCAGGGGTCGATGTCCGTGACCGCGCCCACGGGGGTGACGAGGCGGCCCAGACCGTCGATCTCGATGCGCACCTCGTCGCCGGGGGTCAGCGTGAAGTCCGACTCGGGCACGAGGCAGGTGCCGGTGGCCAGGATCACCCCGTGCGGATAGCGGTCGGCGCGCAGGAGGTGTTCGACGAGATCGTCGATCCGCCGGTGGAGCAGGCGGGTGCTCGCCGAGCCCGTCCAGATCTCCCGGGAGTCGCGCGAGATGCCGAGACGGATGCCGAGGGCGTAGGGGTCCGGCACCTCCCAGGCGGGGCGGATGCCAGGCCCCAGCGCGGTTCCGCCGAGGTAGACCTTCGCCTGCGGGAGGTACAGCGGGTTCTCGCCCTCGATTGAACGGGAGCTCACGTCGTCGCAAATGGTGTAACCGGCGATCTCCCCGTTCGCGCAGACGACCACGGCCAGCTCCGGCTCCGGGACGTCCCAGGACGAGTCGGGCCTTACGGCGATCGCCTGCCCATGCCCGCGCACCCGCCAGCCGAGCGACTTGAAGAACAGCTCGGGGCGGGGAGCGTCGTAGACCATCTCGTAGACGTCGGGGGCGCGGCTCTCCTCTCTGCGCGCCTCCCGCGATCTACGGTAGGTGACCCCCGCGGCCCAGACCTCCGTCCAGTGGTCCACGGGGGCCGCGAGCGAGGCCAGTGTCGCGGCCTCACCCGTCTCCGCCGCGAGGGATCGGCGGAAGTGGCCGAGACCGGACGAGAGCGCCTCCCCGAGTGAGAAGTCCTCGGGAAGCAGGCGGTCGCCCTCCTCGTCACGGACGGCCCAGCGTGCGGGGCCCGAGGCGCCGGCATCACCGGCGAGGTAACCACGAACAAGTCGCATCAGTATGTGCCTTCACGAGTCGACGACTGTTTCTCCATCGGCAACTGCTGCGGCCCATCGTGGTAGGAGACGGCCCGGGAGGGAAGGCCCCGCTCCCGCGCTGGCGGTTCCCAGAGCCCTACGCCGGCATCGGCACCGGATGCCCACGGGATGCCCCGTCAGGGAAGGCTCCGGCGCGGCGGATGCCGCCGCACCGGAGCCTCCTCACCGGAAGGAAAGGATCATCAGGCGGGGATCGCGGCCCCGGGCGTCAGCTCCGCGTCCATTTCTGGTTGTTGCCGCCCCAGCAGGAGTAGAGCTGGATCTGGGTGCCGTTGCTCGTGCCCGCGCCGACGGCGTCGAGGCACAGGTTCGACTGGACCCCGACGATGGTCCCGTCCGAGTTGAGGCGCCACTTCTGGTTGTCGCCACCCCAGCAGCTGTAGATCTGGACCTTGGCGCCGTTGCCGGTGCCCGCGGCGTCCAGGCACTTGTTGCCGTAGACCCGCAGCTCCTGGGCGGAGGTGTAGCTCCACTGCTGGTTGCTCTGACCGTTGCAGTCCCACAGCTGCACCTGGGTGCCGTCGGTGGTGCTGGCGTTCGGCACGTCGAGGCAGCGGCCGGCGGCGACGTTCTTGATCTGGCCACCGCCACCGGACGGCGGGTTGCTCGGAGAGGTGGTGGGGTCGCCGGTGGAGGTGGAGCCGCCGATGGTGATGTTGGAGTTGCCGCTGCTCTGGTAGCCCTCGGTGGCGAGGATCTGGTAGTCGTGGGTGCCGAGGTTCATGCCGTAGCGGGCCCAGGCGTCGAAGTGGTTGCCGGTGGTGATGGTGCCGCCGACGCGCTTCTGCTGGCGGACGCTCCAGTACTGGTTGAAGGTCTGGTTGCCGTCGATGGACGGCGCGTTGTAGCGCGTGGTCTCGTAGATGTCGTAGGTGCCGCCGTCGCTGGTGACGGTGCCCTTGTAGGTGCCGGTGGGCCGCCAGGAGCCCCAGCTGTCGACGATGTAGTACTCGACCAGCGGGTTGCGGGTCCAGCCGTACACCGACAGGTAGGAGTTGCCGGAGGGGTTGAAGCTACCGGAGTAGGTGACGGTCCTGCGTCCGCCGGGCTTCCAGCCCTTGCCGGCGACGAAGTTGTTGGTGTTGCGCCAGGAGGTGCTGTAGTTGCCGCCGGACCCCAGATCCATGGAGACCGTGCCCTGGCTGTCGGTCCAGAACGAGAAGAAGTATCCGTTGTTGGTGCCGGTCTGGTTCGTCGTGACGGCCGCGTGGGCGACGCCGGGCAGCAGCGCCACGGCCGCGGCCAGCGCCACGGCGCAGGCCCGGACGACGAGCAGCCTGAGGCCGCCGCGTCTGCGGCCTGACCAGTGAACGGGAGCGTCGATCATGCGCGCTTCCTCCTCGTGAGGGCTGACGGGGACAGGCACCGTGGGCTGGGACGGCCGAAGTGACGGCCACCGCGCCGGCGCCGCGCAGCCGAAAGTATCGGCGTAGTGGCGAAAGTATCGGACCGCCTCGCCGAGTCGTCAACGTCACCCGAAATGATCCGGAAAAGCACATTCCACCCGGCATCGCACGAGAGGAAGCATTCAGCCTGGTGGAAGGTATGGCGATGCGATCGAACCGCTCGACGGACGGTTCGGCCGACGCTGAAAAGTTCAGCAGACTTTCGGATGACGCTTCGGGGCCGGATGCGGCGGCGTGCGATGCCGAGGCGGGCGGAAGCGCGGAACCGGTTCTGTCGGGGTCGCGTGTCATACTCACCTGCGTGGTTGCGCGTACGCCCCAAAGGGTGCTGATCGGGCGTTCCGCAGAGCTCGATCGGCTCGTGGGCGTGCTCGACGCCGCCACGGCCGGGCTCGCGGGGGTCGCTCTGGTGGGCGGCGACGCGGGGATCGGCAAGACCCGGATCGTCACCGAGCTGTGCGACCTCGCGCAGCGGCGGGGCTTCGTGACGCTCACCGGCCAGTGCGCCGAGCTCGGCGACGCCCTGCCCTACCTGCCGCTCGCGGACGCCCTGCGCGGCGCCGCCGCCGACGCCGACGGGCCGGTCGGTCCGGCCGTCACGGCCCGTCCCGCGCTGCGGCGGCTGCTGCCCGGCGACGAGGCGGGCCCGGCGGAGGGGACCACCGGGGGGCTCGCCCAGCAGCGCCTGTTCGGCTCGGTGCTCGACATGCTGTCGGAGGTGGCCGGACGGCAGCCGGTCCTGTTCGTGTTCGAGGACCTGCACTGGGCCGACCGCTCGACCCGGGACCTGCTCGTCTTCCTCACCCGCATGCTGCAGCGCGAGCGGGTCTGCCTCGTCGGCACCTACCGCACGGACGACCTCCACCGCCGCCACCCGCTGCGTCCGGTCCTGGCCGAGCTGCGGCGGCTGCCGCTGGTCACCTCCGTCGAGCTGCCACCGCTCGGCGACGACGAGATGGCGGAGTATCTCGCCGTCCTCGACCGGTACGGCGAGGGCCCCGCGGGCCCGGTGGCGGGACACGGCCTGACCACCGTTATCGAGCGCGCCGGGGGCAACCCGTTCTTCGCCGAGGAACTCCTGGCGGCCGGCGCCGAACGGGCTCGGCTGCCCGGAACGCTGGCCGACCTGCTGCTCGCCCGGGTGGAGACCCTGTCGGAGACCGCCCGTCAGGTGCTGCGGGTCGCCGCGGTGGCCGGCCGCCGGGTCGGCCACGACCTGCTGCGCGACGCGACCGGGCTCGGCGACCTGCCGCTGGAGGACGCGCTGCGCGAGATCGTCTCGCAGCGGCTGCTCACGGCGGGCAGCGACGGTTACACGTTCCGGCACGCGCTCCTCCAGGAGGCCGTCTACGACGACCTGCTGCCGGGCGAGCGGACCCGCCTGCACACCGCGTTCGCCGCGCTGCTCGCCGAACGCGGCGGCGCCCCCGCCGAGCTGGCCCATCACCATCTCGCCGGGCACGATTTGCCGGGCGCGCTGCGGGCGTCGGTGGAGGCCGGGCGGCTGGCCGCCGGGCTCGGCGCGCCGGCGGAGGCGCACCGGCACTTCGAGCGCGCGCTCGAGGTCTGGGACCAGGTGCCGGAGGCCGAACGGCTGGCCGGGGAGCACAGGGCGAGGATCGCGCTGGCCAGCGCCGCGGCGGCGGCCGCGGCCGGCGACTACCACCGGGCGGCGGAACAGGTGCGGCGGCTGCGCCGCGAGGCGAGCGACCCGGTCCTGATCGCGGAGACCGGCGAGCGCCTGTCCTACTATCTGGCGGACGCGGGCGGCGACGAGGCCGAGGCGGTCGCGGCCGCCCGGGAGGCGGTGGACATCGCACCGCACAGCCCGCTGTTGGCCAGGGCCCTGGCCACCTACGCCCGCGCCCTCTTCAGGCAATACCACGACGAGGAGGCGGCGGCGACGGCGTCCAGGGCGCTGGAGGTCGCGGAGGCGACCGGCGCCCACGACGCGGAGGTCAGCGCCCTCGTCTCGCTCGCCCTGATCGAGGAGGAGTTCGGGAGCAGCGTCGAGCGCGCCGTCGACCTGCTCACGCGCGCCACCCGCCGCCCCTCGGGCGACCTGTCCATCGACCTGCGGGCGCGCTTCAACCTCGCCCGCATCCATTACGAGAACGGCGCCCTCGCGGTGGCCGCCCGCATCACCGAGGACGGCGTACGGCTCGCCGGGGAGACCGGGCTCACCTGGAGCACGTTCGGCACCGACCTGCGTTTCCTGCACTACCTGGTGCACTACGCCGACGGCGACTGGGACGCCGCGGAGCGGCTGGCGGGAGGGTTCGGCGTCCGGGTCGGCACCAGGGCCGAGGCCCAGCTGTCGTCGTTCGCCCTCTTCGCCGAGGTGGGCCGGGGGCGCCCGGGCGCCGACGAGAGACTGCGGTGGCTGTCCCGCTTCTGGTCGGACGCGCTGATCGGCTACATGGCGCGCGGCATGGCGGCCGAGCAGGCGCTGTGGCGCGGCGACCCGCAGACCGCGCTCGACCACGTCGACGCGATCGTCGCGGCGCTCGAGCCGTTCGATCCCAGTGTGATCCGCATCGCGGCCACCGGCCTGTGGGCGCTGGCCGACCTCGGCAGGACCGGCAAGCCCTGCGACGACCTGCTGCGCCGGGCGCGGTGGGCGGCGGAGAACGGGCCGAACGGCCCGCGCGGCAGGCTGGGGCCGGAAGGGGTCGCCTGGCTGGCCCGGGCGGAGGCCGAGTGGCACCGCGCTCACGGCACGGAGGATCCGGAGGTCTGGCGGCGCGCCACCGCGGCCTTCGGCTTCGGCTTCGTCTACGAGGAGGCGCGGTCGCGGTGGCGCCTGGCCGAGAGCCTGCTGCGGACGGGTGACCGCGCGGCGGCCCGCGCCGAGTGGGAGCGCGCAGTGCACGTGGCTGCCGCGCTGGGAGCCCGGCCCTTCCTCGAGACGCTCAGGGCGGTCGGGGCGCGGGCCGGATTCCCCGACCCGACGGCGGCCATTCCCACGGCCTCTCCCGCCGCCCACGACGGTGACGCACAGGAGATCGCCGCCGGTGAGCCGCCGAGAGTGGCACGGGAGCCGGGGCGGCGGCTGTCCGCGCTCACCGCCCGCGAGCGGGAGGTGCTGGCCCACGTCGCGGACGGTCTGGCCAACCGGGAGATCGGCGCGCGGCTGTTCATCTCGCAGAAGACGGTCAGCGTGCACGTCTCGAACATCCTGGCCAAGCTCGGCGTGACCAGCCGCACCCAGGCTGCCGCCGTCGCCCTGCAGGAGGGGCTGTCGCCGGGCGCCGCGGACGGAAATACTGTGTAATCGAGGCCCGGCACCAGCAACAATTCCGGAGGTCAGCGGTGGCTCTGCAGATCGTTTCCGTCGTCGCGGGTGAGGAGCTCTCTTCGGGCACGCCGTACGAGTCCGTGAACCCGGCGCGGCCTTCGGAGACGGTGGCGACCATCCTGCTCGCCGGCGCGGACGACTTCGCCGGCGCCTGCCGCGCCGCGGCGGCTGCCCAGCGGGAGTGGGCGCGCGTCCCCGCACCGGTGCGCGGACGGGTAATCGCGTCGATCGGCCGCCTGGTCGAGGCCAACACCGAGGCGCTGGCCCGGCTGGTGACCGAGGAGATCGGCAAGCCGTACGCCGAGGCGCTGGGCGAGGTCCGCGAGATCGTGGACACCTGCGACTTCTTCCTCGGCGAGGGCCGCCGTCTCTACGGGCAGACCGTGCCGTCGGAGATGCCCGACAAGAGCCTGTTCACCTTCCGCGTCCCGGTCGGCGTGGCGGCGGTCGTGACGGCGGGCAACTTCCCGGTGGCCGTCCCCTCGTGGTATCTGGTTCCGGCGCTGCTGTGCGGCAACGCGGTGGTGTGGAAGCCCGCGGAATACGCCGCGGCCTCCGCGCACGCGCTCTACCGGCTGTTCGCGGCGGCCGGACTGCCCGACGGCGTGCTCAACCTCGTCTTCGCCGACGGCGCCCAGACATACGAGGGCCTTGATCGCGCGCTCGGCGAGGGCACCGTGCAGAAGGTCGGCTTCACCGGATCGAGCGCGGTCGGCCGGGCCGTCGGCGAGCTGTGCGGGCGGCACCTGCAGTCACCCTGTCTGGAGCTCGGCGGCAAGAACCCGATGGTCGTCATGCCGGACGCCGATCTCGACCTCGCCGCCGAGGGCGCCCTGTTCTCCGGCTTCGGCACCGCCGGTCAGCGGTGCACCTCCCTCGGCACGGTCATCGTCCACGAGGACGTCCACGACGAGTTCCTGCGCCGGTTCACCGCCGCCGTGCGCGACGCGAAGATCGGCGACCCGAACGGCGACGTGCTGTACGGCCCGCTGCTCGACCACAAGTTCGCCGAGCGATACGAGGAGTACCTGGGCTGGATCCAGCCGCACCACACCGTGCTGCCGGGCCCGGTCGGCCGGATGGACGGCGAGGGCCTCTACTACCACCCCGTCGTGGTGGACGGCGTCCGCCCCGACGACCGGCTGTTCCTGGAGGAGACGTTCGGCCCGATCGTGGGCGTGACGACGTTCTCCACCCTCGACGAGGCGATCGCCCTGGCCAACCGGCCGGGATACGGCCTGTCGTCGTCCATCTACACCACCGACCCGAAGGCGGTGTTCCGGTTCCGCGAGGGCGTGTCGGCCGGCATGGTCAGCGTCAACAACTCCACCTCCGGCGCGGAGGCCCACCTGCCGTTCGGCGGGAACGGCAAGTCGGGCAACGGCAGCAGGCAGAGCGGCATGTGGGTGCTCGACCAGTTCACCCGCTGGCAGGCGATGAACTGGGACTACTCGGGCCGCCTGCAGAAGGCCCAGATGGACGTGGCGGAGATCACGCCCGACCTGGGCTTCCGGCTCTGACACCCGAGGACCGATCGCCGCCCCGCGACCGCGGCCCTGACACCCGAGGACCGATCGCCGCCCCGCGACCGCGGCCCTGACACGCGTGGGCACGCCGCCCGGTGACCACACCGGACGGCGTGCCCGTCACGTGCCTCACCCGGGTGCCTCAGGGCATCGGCCCCGGCACCGCCGGTCGCCCGTCACGCGGTGGAACGCTCCCCGCGCGTGCTCAGTCGTCGTGGGGGTCGCAGGGGAAGCTCGCCGCTCCGGCGGTCATCTGGATGCCGCCGAGCAGGTGCTTCAGGAACAGCGGGTCGCTGTAGGCCTCCTTGGTGTGGCCCATGCCCGTGTACCAGGCGCGCCCGCCGTCGTAGTTGTGGCACCAGGCGATCGGGTGGTCGCCCATGGCGCCGGAGCCGGGGTTGTAGGACGTCTCGTCGAGGGCGGCGAGCACGCGCACCCCGGCGTCGCGCGGGTTGGTGCGGTAGTTGTACCACTCGTCCCAGCGGTTCCAGCGGTTCGGCAGCCCGCGGTTGGACGCCGCGCCCTGGCCGACGATCTTCACCGTGGCGTACTGCTGTGCCGGGTGGTTGCGGAAGTAGGCGCCGACGAGGCCGCCGTACCAGGCCCAGGTGTAGCCCGAGTCCCCGGCGGCGTGCACGCCGGCGAATCCTCCGCCGTTCTCGATGTAGCGCTCGAACGCCGCCTTCTGCTCGGGCTGGCCCAGCGGGTCGCCGGTCGTGGACATGAAGACGACGGTCTGATACTTGGCCAGGTTCGCGTCGGTGAACTGGGCGGCGTCCTCCGTCACGTCCACCGCGAAGCCGTTCTCCTGGCCGAGCTTCTGGATCGCAGCGACACCGGCGGGGATCGAGTCGTGGCGGAAGGCGGTGGTCTTGGAGAAGACCAGCACGCGGAACGCGGAGTCGTCCGCGCCGGCCGCATGCGCGCTGACGCCGACGAACGCCGGCGCGACGATCGCGGACAGCGCCGCCAGAGCGAGTAGTCGCTTACGTGACATGGGTGACAGTCCTCCATCTCGTGCGCCCTGGACGCCGTGGCCCACCCTCAGGGGTGGGCCACGGGTCCGGTGACGAAGGCGGGGTCGTACGCCGGAAGGTGACGACGGCCTCAAGTGGGCGCCAAGTTACCCTCTTTGGTCACGAGTGGGAAGAAGTTACGTACATGTTTCAACGACTTTCGCATGAGGTAGGACAAAGTCGTGGCCGAACCAGAATTACCGCCGGACAGTCCGTTCGCCCAGGTCCCCGCCGGGGCAGGACGGGTCAGCGCCGGCCCCGGAAGGTTCGCCGCAGGTCGTCCACCCACTCGCCGGGAATCTCCCAGGGGATGAAGTGGCCGCCGCGGTCGTGGGCGTTGGGGTTGACGAGGTTGTACCAGCCGGCGCGGTCGCCGTCGAGGAAGTGCCGCACCCGCTGGTCCGTGCTCACGCCGGGCGGGTTCTCGTAGCCGACGAAGGTGATGCCGGTGGGCGCCTCGACGACCGGCTGCCGCTCATGGGACGGGGTCCAGGGGTAGCGGTTGTTGTTGGCGTAGGTCCGTATCGACGTGCCGATGGAGTTGGTCACCCAGAAGATCATGGCGTGGGTGAGCAGGTCGTCCTTGGTGAAGACGGTCTCGACGTCGCCGCCGTTGTCGCTCCAGTTCGCCCAGCGCTCCAGTATCCAGGCGAGCATCCCTGCGGGCGAGTCGGACAACCCGTGGGCGAGCGTGCTCGGGGCGAGCACATGCGCGGCGAGGTGGACGGCGAACCGCCTCTCCCACGCGACGACCTGGGCGTGGACGTCGGCGGGCAGGCCGTCGGGGATGGGCTTGCCGCCGCTGAGATCCCAGCCCCGGTCGCCGTTGAACAACGTGAGCTTCTGGCCCGACCCGATGTGGATGGCGTGCAGCTCGTCGGCGTACTTGTGGCCGAGCTGTCCGGTCACCATGGCTCCGACGTCGCAGCCCGCCGCGCCGTACCTCTCGTAGCCGAGCGTGTCGGTCATCAGCGTGTGCCAGAGGTCGGCGACCTTCCAGAAGTTCATGCCGAGGTGGCCCGGCAGCGGGGTGGAGAACCCGAAGCCGGGAAACGAGGGCACGATCACGTCGAACGCCTCGGCGGGGTCGCCGCCGTACGCGCCGGGGTCGGCCAGCGGATCGACGACCTTGGACCAGTGCCAGAACGTCCAGGGCCAGCCGTGGGTGAGGATCAGCGGTGTGGGGGCGGGACCGGCGCCGGGCCTGCGCATGAAGTGGACCGGCACGCCCTCGATCTCGACGCGGTAGTGCTCGTAGGCGTTGATCGCGGCCTCGGCCGCCCGCCAGTCGTAGCCGTCGCGCCAGTAGTCGACGAGTTCCCGCAGGTAGGCGGCGCTCACGCCGTAGCGCCAGTCGTCGTTGCCCGCGTCGTCCGGCAGGCGGGTCAGTTCCAGGCGCCGCCGCAGGTCGGCGAGCACCTCGTCGGGCACGTGGATCGGCGCGGGCTCCAGCGGGAACGGCCGGGCCTCGGCGGACGGGGTGGTCGTGGGGTGCATCGTTCATCTCCTCGCACTGTCGCGCGGCGTGTCCGTGCCGGAGTCGCCCGCACAGGCTTCCCTTTCGATCGGTGAGTCCCCGATCGCGGTGGAGTGCAGTTCGACCATGCGGGCCAGCGCGGGCAGCGCCGCCGCGATGGCCGTCCGCTCCGCCTCCGTGAGCCGGTCGGCGAGCTCGGAGAGCCGGGCCATGCGCTCGGCGCGCCGTCCGTCCACGATCGCCGCGCCCGCGGCCGTGACGCTGACGAGGACCGCCCGGCCGTCCGACGGATCGGGGTGACGCTCCACCAGGCCCTCACGCTCCAGCTTGGTCACCATCTGGGTGATCGCCGACTGCGTGACCTGTTCGCTGCCGGCGAGTTCGGTGAGCCGCTTGGGTCCGTCGCCCGCCAGCGTGTGGAGCACGGACAGGGTCGTGAAGCTCAGCCGCCGCTCCGCGGGCAGCCGGATGTGCATGCGGGTGAAGTCTTCGAGCACGCGGGTCAGACCGGCGATGCTCAGCTCGGCGAACTCAGGCACGCGGCGAACTGTATCAGAAACTTAATTAAGTTACTGAAGTGAATAGTGGCCGGAAAACGCCGATCCCCGGCGGGCCGTGCCCGCCGGGGATCGAAATCGCAGGACGTCTCAGGCCTCCGGGCCTCGCCTGCCGTCGTAGCCGAGCAGCCGCATCGCGACCTCGGGGTCCATGGCCGCCGCGAGCAACTGCGCCCGTTCGGCTGCCCGGTCTCTGGCCTCCTCGGCCCGCCGCCGCCCCGTCTGATGGGACCGGACCAGCAGGGCCGCGACCGCGATGCCGCCGATCACCGCGACCAGCGCGACGGCCAGCAGCACGGCCGTTCCGGCGGGCACGCCCCCGACGGCGGCGGCGGCCCCGGCGCCGGCCGCGCCCCGCGGCGAGGCGAAGAGCAGCACCCCCAGCAGCGTGAGCAGCACCACCGCCACGACGACGCCGACGACCGCCCACAACGCGCCGTACGACGTGCGGGACGGCGCGCCGGGCGACCCCCCGAGCAGCGGAGCCGGGGAGACCGGTGGCGGCGCGCCGTTCCAGGGCACGAAGTCCGGCTGCGCCACGCCGGGCTGCACCGCCGGGGCGTGCCCGTTGCCGCCGGCCAGGCCGTTCGGCGGCGGGGCGACCAGCACCGGCGCGGCGCCGCCCGAGGACGCCGCCACGACCGACGCCTCGATCACCCGCGTCCGGGGCAGCGGGAGCTCGACGGGAACCTCGCTGTGCGCCTTGTGGGCCGCCGCCGCGGCCGTGTGGTATGCCTCGATCTCCTCGTAGAACTCGTCGGAGGTGTAGGCGCTGCCGTCGATCAGCGGGCCCATCCTGCCCTCGATGACCGCGACCACGTCGTCGCCGTTGAGCGTCTTGTGCTGTTCCAGCGCGTGCGCGACCGACAGCACCTCGCGGCGGTTCTCGCGCAGCAGCTCGGCCGTCTTCTCCAGCAGCCGGCTGAGGTTGAACTCGATGCGCTCGGGGAGCATGTCGGGCACCATCTCGTCGCGCCCGCCCGCCGGGGTGCCGGTGAAGCCGGTGCCGCCGCCCCCGGGCTGCGGCTGGGCCGCCTTGCCCTCGCGCAGGCCGAGCTCCTGCAGCGCCGGCAGCGAGGCCACCCCGATGCCCATGCCCCAGTGGGCCTCCATCAGCCCGGTGATCGCGGTCGCGCTCTGCAGGTCGCCGGAGACGCCGGAGGAGTTGTCCTCGCCGAAGAACATCCGCTCCCCCGCCAGCGAGGCGAGGGACACCATGATGTCGGCCTCGTACTCCGACTTCCATCGGGTGAACTGGTCCTCCGGCTTGATGCTGGCCACCATGCCGAGGTAGTCGGCACCCTTCTCGATCGTCGCCAGGTCGATCTCCAGGTGGTGACGGGTGCGGTAGGCGGCGACCGCGTGGCACGCCTCGTGCACCGCGACCGCGTGCCGCTCACGCTCGATGTACTCGACGTCCTCGGGCGGCCCGAGCTGCTTGAGCCGCTTGGCCCGCATGACGTCCGACCAGGTGATGGTCTCGCGGCCGTCCCGGATCGCGGTGATCAGCGACTCGTTGACCAGGTCCTTGATCGTCGCGCCGGTGGCGTACGGCGTTATCGTGGCCAGCTTGTCGATCTGCTCGTCGTTGAGCTGGTGGCTGACCTTGTCGAAGTAGCCCTTGTACGTGCGGATCCGGCCCGCCTTCGAGGGATAGCCGACCTTGTAGATGCGGTCGATGCGGCCGGGCCGCAGCAGCGCCTCGTCCAGGGCCTCGGGCAGGTTGGTGGCCATCATGATGAGGATGCGGTACTTCGGCGGCGGCTTGGGCCGCATGCCGAGCAGCCTGCGCACGTAGCGGTTGACGAATCCGCGCGGCTTCTTCAGGCCGGAGATCTCGGTGAGCAGCGCCTCCAGTGTCCCCATGCCGCCACCGCCGCCCATGCCCCCGCCGTACATCAGGCGGTTGACGAAGGCGCCGGTGCGCGGCATCCGCGCGGGCGCGGCCTCGCCGGCCGGGCCGGCGGCGTGACGCCCGAGCGCGGTGCGGGTGTGCGGGTCGAGGTAGGCGAAGCCGTTGCAGCCGGCCCCCTCAAAGGACGCAGGGCCGAACGGCGCCGGCACCGACCTGCCCCAGCCACCGGGTCCGCCCTGCGCCAGCGCCCCGCGGTTGCCGAGCGAGTCGGCCTCGTCGAAGAAGACGATGACGCCGCCGTACCGCAGGGCCAGTTTGCGCAGCTTGCGGAACAGCGACTTGACCTTCAGGACGCCGACGCCGAAGAACATGTTGATGAACGCGCCCGGGTCGACGAACACGTACGGCTTGCCGGTCGAGCCCGCGACCGCCTCGGCCATCAGCGTCTTGCCGGTGCCGGGCGGGCCCCACAGCAGGATGCCGCTGGGCACGTAGCCGCCCCTGGCCTCGATCTCGTCCGGCTTCTCCAGGAAGACGATGTTCTCCTTGACCCGCTCCACGACGTGGTCCTGGCCCCAGACGTCGGAGAAGCGGGTCTTGATGTCGTCGGGGTAGTAGACGTCGACACCGCCCCGCGACAGGAACCAGAAGATCGCGACGAACTGCCCGACGGCGAGCACCATGAGCAGCACGATCTGCAGGACCATGGGGAGGAAGCCCCACACGGTGGCCGGCACGCTGTACAGCGCCTCCAGCGGCGAGACCTGCTGCACCTTGCCCAGCACCAGCGCGATGACCGCGATCCAGACGACCCACTTGACGGCCCGCGCGATGCGGTAGCGGTTCCAGTCGTTGAACCTGCGGTGGGTCCAGCGGTTCCAGCCGCCGAAGACCTTGTGCGTCCAGAACCGGTGGTAGCCGGCCGAGCGCTCGCTGATGAGGAAGTGGATCTGCCGGACCACCTCGATGCCCGCCAGCCACAGGACCCAGGACGCGTCCCTGACGGTCATCACCAAGGCGTCGTAGAGGGAGATGATGCCCTCGTACGTCGCGATCTGGTTCCAGAGCAGCACGCCGAACGCGACGGCGAGCAGGATCAGGAACTTGGTCCGGTCCCACAGCGGCAGACGTTTCCTGGTGCGAGGGTCGCGGTCCACCGGACCCGACCCCGGCTCGCGAAGCCCCTCGTGGTGCTTCGGTGGGAGGGCCGTGCTCATATGAGGGGCTCCTTCACGGGTTGATGAGGTGCTTGACCTTGAAGGACTTGACGACGGTGGCGATCTCCGTGGCCCGCTTCCTGTAGCACGCGGGCGAGCAGCGGATCAGAAGGGTGGAGACCGTCGTCCCGTCGGCCGACAGATAGGCGGTCTTGTCGAACGTCTGCACCGGCCCGCTTCCCACCCGGTAGTTGTAGACGCTGTGGACGCCCCGGACGCCGTCCGTGACGGGCAGCACCTCGTCGGCCAGCAACTCGAAGCCCGAAAAGCCGCTCGCCTCAATCGCCTGCTGCTGCTCTTTCGTCACCGGCACCGGAATCGGTTGAGACAGGCGCAGAGCGTCGAGCGACACCGCGTTCTGGTCGTCCTCGCTGAGCTTCTGCACCTTCGCGAACACGAAGGGCTTGTCCTCGGCGCCGGCCGAACCCTGAACCAGGTGCATGAGGGATGGCTCGTCATAAGCGTCGAACGCCGCCGTCCACAGCGCCTGCTTCGCGAGCTGGGCGCTGGCCGACTCCGTGTCGCCGAAGACCTCCTTGTCGAGTGTCTTCTGGTCGATCTGCCGCCATGACGCGGGGACCTTGAAGTAGGTGCCGCCCGAATCGTCGCGTACGTAGGTGTATTCGGCGCCGGCACAGCCGGACAGCAAGGAGGCGGCCACCGCCGCCCCCACGACCGTTCCCACCACCCCGATCCTTACCCGCGGTCTTTCCACCAGGGCCCAACCTCCGCTTTGCGGGTCTACGAGGTAGTAGTGCCCGTTTTCCAACTATCCCTCTCAACGGTAAATCTGCGATGGGCCGGAAAACTAGACCGAATCTTTCTCGGATCTTGGTTGTTCCTGTTATACGGAAGCTGCTCGCAACGCCCGGCCGGCACCGGCATCCGCCCCCGGTGGCCCTCTGATGGCGATACCCAATGGACGACCGGCGAAAGCAGGGGAAGACCCGCGCGGTGAGATCGGCCGGTGTCGGATGAGCAGATCATGTAACGCCTGACTGCCTCGAACACGACAACTTGATGCATGCCGTCAGGAATCACCGTGGGAGGGCTGGCGCACATGAAGCAGGTCTACGAAGAAGACGGCACCGGCGAGGGGCCGGACGGCTTCTTCGGGGTGACGGCGGAGCGCATGTTCTCCGAGGTGTGGTCCCGGCAGGTCCTCACGGTCAGGGAACGGCGGTTGCTGCTGCTCGGCCTGCTCGTCGGCCAGGACATGGACGACATGCTCGAACTGCACCTCGACACCGCCCTGCGCTCGGGCGAGCTGACCCCGGCCGAACTGCGCGAGACGGTCGTGTTCCTCACCCTGTACGCCGGGTGGCCCCGTGCCGCCCGGCTCAGCGCGAAGGTGGAGGAGCTGATCAGCCGCGCCGCCGAGGTGTGACCGCCGCTACGGGCCGGACGGGTGGACCCGTGCGGTGGGTACGCTGCCGTCATGCCCACCGCACTCATCACCGGCGCGACCGCCGGGATCGGCGCCGCCTTCGCGCGCCGCCTGGCCGCCGACGGATTCTCCCTGGTCCTGGTGGCCCGCGACGAGGAGCGGCTCGCCGCCTCCGCCGAGGCCCTGCACAAGCGGTACGGCGTGCCGGTCGAGCCGCTGCACGCCGACCTGACCACGGAGGAGGGGATGGCGGCGGCCGAGGAGCGGCTGCGCTCCGGCATCGACCTGCTGGTCAACAACGCCGGGTTCGGGCACCCCGGGGGCTTCCTCGACACCCCCGTGGAGGACGAGGTCCGGATGCTGCGACTGCACTGCGAGGCGGTGCTGCGGCTGACCCGGGCGGCCCTGCCGTACATGATCTCCAAGAGGCGGGGCGGGGTGATCAACGTGGCCTCGGTCGCGGCGTTCCTCCCCGGCGGCACCTACAGCGCCACGAAGTCGTGGGTGGTGAACTACAGCGCCTCGGCGGCCAACATGGTCAACCGGCACGGCGTGCGGGTGATGGCGCTGTGCCCGGGGTTCGTGCGGACCGAGTTCCACGACCGGGCCAAGCTCGACATGTCCGGCCTGCCGCGCTTCGCGTGGCTGTCGGCCGACCGCGTCGCCGCCGACGCGATGCGCGACCTGGCCCGCGGGGCCTGGGTGAGCGTGCCGTCGGCCCGTTACAAGGCGGTCGCGGCGCTCGCCAGGCTCCTGCCGCTCAACCTGGTCGGCCGCATGGCGAAGCTGCGCTACCGCTGACTCACAGCCGCTCGACGTTCGGGCCGCGGCAGCGGCCCCGGGTGTCGAAGACGAACCGGCTCGCCCGCTGGACCAGGTCGTAGTCGTAGCAGTCCTGCCCGCCGAGCACGACGACCGCGTCGGCCCTGGCCATCTCCGCGGCGTCCGGCTCGACCACCTCGACCCCGGCCGGCACGACGAGATCGTCGGCATGCGGATCCGCGGCCCGCACCCGGGCGCCGAGCCGGCACAGCGTCTTGGCGACCTCGACAGGCGACAGCCCGAGCAGCAGGATCCTGCTGCCCCTGATCGAGCGGCACCTCCGGTTGAGCGCGAGGCCGAGCCGGTCGACCACATGGGCGGGCATGTGCGCGTTGACGTCGTTGGCCGCCTCGACCAGCCGGAATCCCCGCCCGACGCCGCGCCGGATCCCCCACGGCAGGTAGGCCACGTCGAGCGGCAGGCAGGAGTCCTCGAGCCCGGGGCAGGGCGCCACGGCGGCGTGCCCGAAGGGCGTGGAGGCGGCGGCCTCAACCGCCTCCCACACGTCGACGCCGAGGTGCGCGGCGAAGATCGACAGCTCGTTCGCCAGGGCCGCGCCGACGTGCGCGCGGGCGCTTTCCAGCAGCGCGCACAGCTCCGACACCCGGGGCGAGGAGACCGGGACGGTCTCCCGCACCAGCCTGCCGTAGAAGTCCGTCACCGCCCGCAGCGAGGCCGCGTCGACGCCCGAGACGACCTTGGGCGTGTTGCCGAGCCGCCAGCGCGGATTGCCCGGCTCGGCCCGGTGCGGACTGTGGCCGAGGTGGAAGTCGTCCCCCGCGCGCAGTCCCGACCCCTGTTCGAGCAGCGGCCGTACGAACTCCTCCGTGGTGCCGGGATAGGCGGTGCCCTCCAGCACCACGGTCGCCCCCGGCCGCAGGAACGGGACGATCCGGCCGGCGGCCGAGCCGAGCGGGCCGAGGTCGGGCGCGCCGCCCCGCATCCGCACCGGCGAGGTGAGCACGCAGACGTCGAACCCGGAGGCGTCGGCCGCGTCGGCGCTCGCCGCGTACCGGCCGGAGGCGTGTGCGGCGGCCAGCGCGGCGGCGCCGACGCCCTCGGCGCACGGCTCCCCCGCGTTCAGCCGCTTGACCCGCCACTCGTCCTCGTCGAGGCCGACGACGCGGAATCCCGCCTCCACGGCGCGCATCGCCAGGGGCAGCCCGGCCGGGCCCTGGCCCACGACCACCAGCTTCTCCGCCACGCTACGAACTGTAGGAGCGACCCCGCCGCCGCCCCCGGGATTGGCGGACGGGATGGCTGTAAGGCTTGGGTACGGATAGGGAAAAGTCTCTTCCGGCGGCGTCCGGGCGCCCCGTCGGCGGTGGGACCGCGGACTAGCTTCTCCGACATGATCAGGGAGGAGCCAGCATGAAACCGGACGACCGGATTCGTGTCATGGAGATAATCGCCCGGATGAACGTGAGCGGTCCCGCCACCCAGGTCACCGGGTTGTGCGAGCGGCTCAGCCCGGTGGAGTTCGACCACCGCCTGTACACCGGATACGTCGACGGCGGCGAGGGCGACCACCTGCAGCTTCGCGACGTGACGATCCCGGTCCACCGGGTGCCGGGCCTCGGCCGTGCGATCAAGCCGGCCGACGACTACCGGGCCCTGTTCCGGCTGACGAACGCGATGCGCGAGTTCAGGCCGCACATCGTGCACACCAGGACCACCAAGGCGGGCGCGCTCGGCCGCCTCGCGGTGCGGCTGTCGGGCGTCGGGGCGGCCCGGGTGCACAGCTACCACGGCCACCTCCTCGACGGACAGCTCTCCCGCCTGCGGCGGGCCGTCTACGTCCGCACCGAGCGCCGGCTGGCGAGGATGACCGACCACCTCGTCACGGTCGGCGCCCGGGTGCGCGACGACCTCCTCGCGGCCGGGATCGGCCGGCCCGAGCAGTACGTCGTCATCCCGCCCGGCGCCGGGCTCGCCCCGCTGCCCGAGCGTGCCCGGGCCCGCGCCGCGCTGGGCGTCCCACTGGACGCGCCGGTCGTGGCGTACGTCGGCCGGCTGAAGAAGGCCAAACGGCCCGACCGGCTCGCGGAGGTCGCCAGGGCCGTCCTGGCCCGGCTGCCCGGTGCCCGGTTCCTCGTCTGCGGCAGCGGCGAGCTGAAGGAGGAGGTGGAGCGGGCCGTCATGCCGATGTGGGAATCCTTCCGGCTGCTCGGCTGGCGGCGCGACGTCGAGACCGTGTACGCCGCGGCCGACGTGGTGCTGCTCACCTCCGACAGCGAGGGCACGCCGCTGGCGCTCGTGGAGGCCGGCATGGCGGGCCTGCCGGTGGTGGCCACGCGCGTCGGCAGCGTTCCCGAGGTTGTCATGGACCGCCGCACGGGATTCCTGACCGAGCCGGACTCGGACGAGATGGCCGACCACGTCGTACGGCTGCTGGTGGACCCCGGCCTGGCGCGGCGGATGGGCGAGTCGGCCCGCGCGTGGACCGGGCGGGCGTTCTGCGTGGACCGGCTGGTGGCCGACACCGAGGCCCTCTACCGGGCGCTGCGCGGCGCGACGCGGTCGGAGGTGGGCAGCCGATGACGCCCCTCCCGGCGCTGGCGCCCGCGCTCGCGGGAGCGGTCGCCTGCCTGCTCGCCGCCGCGGGCCTGCGGCCGGTGCGGCGCGCGGTCCCCTATCTGGGCGGGGTGACGCTGGCGGCGGCCACGGCGGGCGCCGCGGTGACGGGCACGATGACGGCCATGGGCCCGCTCGACCGGCGGGTGAGCGCGGTCCTGCTGGCCGCCGCCGCGGTGGCGCTGCTCGGGCTCATCGCGGACGTGGGCGCGCTGCCGCTCGTCACGCGGCTCATCGTGGAGTCGGTGGCGGCGGGCGGGGTCGTGCTGTGCGGAGTGCAGGTGACGCTGACGGGCGACTGGCTGGACGGCCCGGTCAGCGTGATGTGGATCGTCGCGATGACCAACGCGTACGGGCTGCTCGACCGGCTCGGCGGCGCGCTGGCCGCGGTCGGCGCCGTCACCGGCGCGTTCCTCGCCGGGACGGCGCTCGTGCTGGGCGACCCGTCCCTCGCGGCGCTCGCGGCCGCCCTGGCGGGGGCGTGCCTCGGCGCCCTCCCGTACGGCAGGGCGCGTGGCAGGGTCCGGCTCGGGCCGTCCGCCTCGCTGTTCGCCGGATTCGTCCTGACCTGCACGGCCGCCGGGCTGACGGCCGGACGCGGCACAGCCGTGGTCGCGGCCGGGCTGCTGCTGCCGGCGCTGGCCGCGATCGTGGGGGCCGGGGCGTACGCCGTCCGCCGTCCGCGGCGGGCGGGCCGGCCGGCGGGACCGGCGCGGAATGCGGCGCCCGCGCTGTGCGGTGTTTCGGCCGGCACCGGGACGGCCGGGCTCGCGGTCGCGCTCGGCTGGGTGCCCGCGAGCACAGCGGCCGCGGTCACCGCCGCGACCGCCACCGCGCTGCTCTGCTGTGCGCGCCTCCGGCACGACTTCATCTACGCGCGCCCGATGTGGGCGTGGGCGTCCTTGTGGATGCCGGCCGGTGACGACCGGCAGCGCGGGCGCGTGCCGCGCCCGCGCTCCGCCGGAAACCCCCCGCCGCCCGTAGTACGGCGGGGGTGACCCGGGTCAGCGGCCGATGTTGGCCTCGTGGCCGATGGACAGGCCCGAGTCGACGTCGAAGAAGTGCAGGTTGTGCGTGTCGACGACCAGCTCGATCTCCTGGCCGGGACGGACGTGGCTGCGGGCGTTGACACGCGCGGTCCACAGCGACTTGTCGCCGGTCAGCGGGAGCGTCGTCTCCTCGTCGTCGCCGTCGTGGGCGGCGGCCACGGTGTCCTTGTGCTCGACCGGCGGGGCGTCGATCGTGAACAGGACGTTGATCTCCGAGCCCAGTTCCTCGGTGACGTTGGCGCGCACCGGGATGCGCACCCACCCGGCGCCGTTGCCGCTGGCCGAACCGGCGTCCTCGAAGTCGGAGGGCCGGATGCCGAGGATGATCTTACGGCCGATGTAGCGGTCGAGGCCCGGCTTCTCGGCGAAGGTCGAGTCGGGGACGGGGAGGCGGTAGCCGGCGAAGGCCACGGCCGCGCCGCCGTTGTCGCGGATCAGCTCGGCGTAGGTGAAGTTCATGGCCGGGGAGCCCATGAAGCCGGCGACGAACAGGTTGACCGGGTTGTCGAACAGGTTCTGCGGAGTGTCCACCTGCTGGAGGACGCCGTCGCGCAGGACGCAGACGCGGTCGCCGAGGGTCATGGCCTCGACCTGGTCGTGGGTGACGTACACGGTCGTGACGCCGAGGCGCTCGTGGAGCTGGTTCAGCGAGGCGCGCATGGAGACACGGAGCTTGGCGTCCAGGTTGGACAGCGGCTCGTCCATGAGGAAGGCCTGGGGCTCGCGGACGATGGCGCGGCCCATCGCGACACGCTGGCGCTGACCACCGGACAGGGCGGCCGGCTTGCGCTTGAGGTACTGCTCCAGGCCGAGCATGCGCGCGGCGTCGTTGACCCGCTTCTGGATCTCGGTCTTCGACATCTTGCGCAGCTTGAGGCCGAAGGCGAGGTTCTCCTCGACCGTCATGTGCGGGTACAGCGCGTAGTTCTGGAAGACCATGGCGATGTCGCGGTCCTTCGGAGGAAGGTGGTTCACGACACGGTCGCCGATGACGATCTCGCCGCCGCTGATGTCCTCCAGGCCGGCGATCATCCGCAGGGCGGTGGACTTGCCACAGCCCGACGGGCCGACCAGCACCATGAACTCGCCGTCCTTGATCTCCAGGTTGAGGCCGTTGACGGCCTTCACCCCACCCGCGTAGATCTTGTCGACGTTGTTCAGAACGATAGAAGCCATGCCAGTCCTTCGCGCTTCCGAGACAACAAGAAGAAGTGGATACGTTTTCAAGACTGTCCCGTGAAATACCGCCTATTGTCAAGATTTCGGTGACACGACCCATGGAATCATGATGGAATCGTTTCCATGAGTGGTCCAGCGCAGCGGCGGATAACCATCAAGGAAGTGGCGGAGGCGGCCGGGGTCGGGGTGGCCACCGTGTCCCGTGTCCTGTCGGGCGGCTCGGCGAGCGCGGAGACCCGCGAGAAGGTGCTCGCCGCGGCGGCGCGGCTCGACTACCGGCCGAGCGCGCTGGGACGCAACCTGAGGCGCCAGCGGACGGGCGGCATCGGCCTGCTGGTCCCCGACATCACCGACAGCTTCTACGCGCGGCTGACCGACGGCGTGCTGTCGTGCGCGCGCTCGTACGGCGAGCCCGTCACGGTGGGGGTCACCGGCGACGATCCCGAACGGGAGGCCGAGCTGATCGGCACGCTCATCGAGCAGAGCATGGACCGGCTGATCGCGGTGCCGTCCGGGGACGGCGAGATGTGGGCGCCCGCCCTGCGCGCGGGGCTGAACGTCGTGTTCGCCGACCGGCGGGTGCGCGCCGACGTGCCCAGCGTGGTGCCCGACGACCGGGCGGGGGTGCTGACGGCCGTCGAGTACCTGGCCGGGCTGGGCCACCGCAAGATCGCCTATCTCGGCCGGCACGGGCAGTCGCAGCGGGTCGCCGCGTTCAGCGCCGCGATCGCCTCGCTGGGCCTGCCCGCCGACCGGGATCTGGTCGTGCACGCCCGGTCGAGCCGCGACTCCGCCTACGCCGCGGCCGCGGGCCTGCTGCAGCACCGGCCGGACGTCACCGCGGTGATCGCGGGCGGCAACGTGCTCGGCGAGGCGGCCGTGCTGGCCGCCCGCGAGCTGGACGTGCGCATCCCCAGGGACGTGTCGCTCATCATGTTCGACGACGTGCCCTGGGCCGAGCTGTGCTCCCCGCCGCTGACCGTGATCGCCCAGCCGGCCCAGGACATCGGCTACCGCGCCGCCGAGCTGGTGCTGCGGCAGGGCAGGCGTCCTCCGACCGTCACGCTGCCCACCCAGCTCGTCGTACGGGCGAGCTGCGGGCCCAAGGTCTCGGTTCCTAGGCGATGACCTTCTCGATCGCCTCGGCGATCTCCGGGGCCTCGGGGACGACGCGGGGGCGGAACCGGGCGACCACCTGGCCGTCGGCGGCGACCAGGAACTTCTCGAAGTTCCACTGGATGTCGCCCGCCTCGCCCTCCGCGTCGGGGGTCTCGGTCAGCCCGACGTAGAGAGGATGCCGCCCCGGGCCGTTGACCTCGGTCTTCTCCAGCAACGGGAAGTCCACGCCGTAGGTCGTGGAGCAGAACTCCTTGATCTCCTCCGCCGAGCCGGGCTCCTGGCCCATGAACTGGTTGCAGGGCACGCCGACGACGGTGAACCCCCGGTCGGCGTACGCCCGCTGGAGCGCGACCAGGCCCTCGTACTGCGGGGTCAGCCCGCACCTGGACGCCACGTTGACCACCAGGGCGGCCCCGCCGCCGAGCAGGTCGCCGAGGGTCGTGCCCTCGCCGTCGATCGTGGTCACCGGAATATCGAGAACGCTCATGTCCGCACCCTAAACGAGCGTCCCGTCCGTTCTCGCCGCAGGGCGCGCCGTGCACGGTAAGCCGCGCCTCCGGGAACGGTCGGCGTTGGGGGGCGGATCGGCAAAGAACCGTCCGCGAGGTGCCGCGGATGCCGCCGGGGAGGCGGGCGGCCGTATTTCAATCCGCGTGAGGACCCGTCGCGGTGCCCGCCGGAAGCTTGTGGTGATCCGGTGCGGGCCGAGCGGACGGCGGCGCCCACGCCATGGGCGCGCGGCCGCGCGGCGGGCGCCACGCGCGCCCGCCTTCCGCACGCGACCCGACGACAAGGACCGATTTGGACAGCAGAAGCGTTCTACGCAACACAGTCGCCGCCGTCATCGCGGCCACCGTCACCGGTGGCGGAAGCGGAGTGGCGTGGGCCGACGAGTGGACCGCCGCGGAGCGGACCGGGGAGAGCGTGCGGCCCGTCACCCACGTCGGAGTGTGGACGACGCGGGTGGCGGCGCAGCCGCCCCGGTTCCGCCAGGCGCCGGCGAAGATCCGCAGCAAGGCGTACGCCTTCCGGCTCGTCACCCGCCACACGTGGTCGGGCGAGCAGTTCCAGTGCCTGGACAGCCTGTGGACCAGGGAGAGCAACTGGGACCACCGGGCCTACAACCAGGGCTCGGGCGCCTACGGCATCCCGCAGGCGCTGCCCGGGCGGAAGATGGGCTACGTCGCCAGCGACTGGCGGTTCAACCCGCAGACCCAGATCAGGTGGGGGCTGCGGTACATCAAGGGCCGCTACGGTTCGCCGTGCGGCGCCTGGGGCCACTTCCGGTCCCACAACTGGTACTGACCCGGGCGGAGGCGCCCGGCGGCCTACTGCCGGGCGCCTCCATGACCGGCCCGCCCGCCGCCCCGCTCGCCGGCCCCGCGGCCGGCCTGCGCGTCCGCCCGTGCGGCGGCTCGTACGGCCATCGCCTGGACCAGCAGTTCCAGGCCGAACTCGAACTCCTCGTCGTGGTCGCAGGAGTCCAGATGCGGCCGCAGCTCGCTCACCACGGGGAACAGCGCGGGGTCCACCTCGGCGATGATCGCGTCGGCCCGTACGGGGGCGAACGTGGGGGTCACCCCCACCTCCCGCAGCAGCGAGCCGACGACGTACGCGATGAACATGCGCAGCATCCGGACGGCCTCCCGGCCGTCGAAGCCCGCCTCGCGCAGGGTCGCCAGGGCGCGCTCCACCGGGAGGAGGCCCGCGGTCGAGCTCAGCTGCCTGCTCACCACGACCATCGTGGAACGGGGGTAGTGGTGGGCGATGCGCCGGAAGGCCCGCGCCTGGATGCGCACCCGCTCGGTCCAGTGGGCGGACGGGTCGTCGGTGAAGCCGATCCGCGACAGCACGTCCTCGGCGACGGCGTCGAGCAGCGCGGCCTTGCTGGGCACGTGGTTGTACAGCGACATGACGCCGACGCCGAGTTCCGCGGCGATCCTGCGCATCGAGACGGCGTCGGCGCCCTCTCTCTCGATGAGCTCCACGGCGGCGGTCACGATGCGGTTGCGGTTGAGCATGGCCGAATCCTCTCTCGCCGCGCACAGTCGCCCGTCCATTGACGTACGTACAGCGTACGTGACACGCTCACAGGGATACGTACGGTGTACGTCAAGGGAGGTCCCCCGTGTCGACCCACGAGCTCTACACCATCCCCGCCGAGCTGTCCACGTGGGACGTGGAGATGACCGGAGCGGCCCGGTTCACCTGGGAGTACGACGACGGCCGGGACCGCATGCTCGCCCTCTACCAGAAGGGCAAGGACAAGCAGTGGGACTCCGTCAAGCGGATCGACTGGGACCTCGAGGTCGACCCCTACGACGTGCTCGGCATCCCCGACACCACGCTCGCCATCTACGGCTCTCCCTTGTGGGACCGCATGGACCGCCGACAGCGCGACGAGGTGCGCAGGCACAACGCCGCCTGGCAGTTCTCCCAGTTCCTGCACGGCGAGCAGGGCGCGATGATCTGCTCGGCCCGGATCGTCGAGTCGGTGCCCGATCTCGACTCCAAGTTCTACGCCGCCACCCAGACGATGGACGAGGCGCGGCACGCCGAGACGTACGCGCGGTTCCTGCAGGAGAAGGTCGGGCTCGCCTACCCCATCAACGAGCACCTCAAGGCGCTGCTGGACAGCACGCTGAACGACTCCCGGTGGGACATGCCCTACCTCGGCATGCAGGTGCTGATCGAGGGCCTGGCCCTGGCCGCGTTCGGGGTGATGCGCGACATCACCACCAAGCCGCTGCCCAAGCAGATCCTCGCGTACGTGATGCAGGACGAGGCCAGGCACGTGGCGTTCGGCCGGATGGCGCTGCGCGACTACTACCGCAACCTGTCCGACGCCGAGTTGCGCGAGCGCGAGGACTTCGTCATCGAGGGGTGCTACCTCATGCGCGACCGGCTGCGCGGCGAGGAGATCTGGGAGACCGTCGGCCTGTCGCGACAGGAATCCGCCGAGGCCATGGAGTGCGTGGACCGGTCGGAATACCTGCGGCTGTTCCGTTCGCTGCTGTTCAGCCGGATCGTCCCCTGCGTGAAGGACATCGGCCTGTGGAGCCCCCGCCTGCAGAAGGCGTACGCCGACATGGGCGTGCTCGACATGGCCGGGCAGAGCCTCGACGCGCTGATGCGGCAGGACGAGGAGATCGCCGAGCGGCTCGACGCCGAGCGCTTCGCCCGTGAGGAGGAGGAACGGGCGGAGGAGGTCGCCGGGACCATCGCCGCCGCGGGCGACTGACCGCGGCTCACATCGTGATCGTCACCACCGCGGACGCCGGCCAACCGATCGGCGAGATTGGCGATCCTTGTCCCCATATATGGGGAATCCTTGCCATACTCCGTCTTCGTGACTGTGGAGTTGACGCGGAGTGGCCGCGGGTCTCGCCGGATCACGGTCGTGGCGATCGCCGCGGTCGTCTTCCTGCTCGCCGGCGTCGGCGCCTACGCCGTCGCCTCCAACGTTCGCAAGCAGGACACGAAATACTGCGGCCACGACTGCGTTCCCGGCCTCGAGATCGGCACCGTGGTGGAGGCGCTGCAGGGCCAGGGACACACCTGCGCCGACAAGAGGCGGTTCTGGTCCTGTGAGCTGAGAATCGGCAAGGTCCGGTTCGAAGCGGACCTCTTCCGCGCCGTCAACGTGGCGGACTTCTACGAATACATCAGCAAGGTCGAGGCCAGGATCATCAACCCGGACAGCACTACGGCGGCGGCCGGGTTGGACTACATGTCGTGGTTCGCGACGCTGCCCCACCGTGACGATCCCCCGACGGTCAAGAAGGTCGGCGGCTGGCTGGCCGAGCAGATCGCGGGCGACGGGGATATCGCCTTCATTCTCGACTGGGAGTACGCGCTGGAGCGGAACGCGAACACCCGATCCATCGAGCTCACGATGAAGAGGAGACATTGATGGCGGCGCCACCCGGCTGGCCGTACTCTCCCGACGGCAGGTTCTGGTGGGACGGCGCCGCCTGGCAGCCGGTGCCGACGCCTCCCGGAACACCCGCCCAGCAGGGCCTCACCGCGGCGCCGCCTCCCAGGCCCGCGACCGGTCACCCGTCCGCGGCCTCGCCCGGGCCGCAGACACCCGGGCCGCAGACACCCGGAGCGCAGGCGGCCCAGCCGTACGCCGTCCAGCAGACGCCCCCGTACGCGCCCCCAGGAACCGGGGTTCCTCCTCCGGCCCCCTCCGACGCCGGCCCTCGGCCCCGCCGGGCGGGAACCGCGGTGTTCGTGCTGGTCACGGTGGGTACGCTGATCGCGGCGCTGGCGCTGGGCGGGGTCGCCGGCGGTGCCGTCGGCCTGGCGACCACCGAACCGGTGACGGACGCCCCCGCGCCTTCCTTCCCTGGGAGGTTCCCCACGGGAAGGCAGCGCTACCTGCCCAAGGTGACGATCACCATGGTCGCGGTGAACTGGCTGCAGGCGGCCAATTCGTGGAGCTGCGCGAGGTCCGCGGCGTCCGACCCGCTGACCGGCGCCAAGATGGGGATGATCTGCCGGCCCGGCGACGCCGCCAGGCTCCATATGTCCGTCTATATCTGGTACGACGGGCCGGACAAGGTGCTGTCCGTGAAAGCCCGCTGCGATCTCGGCGCCAGATCGAAGGCGTGCACGAGCCTCTTCTCGATGATGGCCGACACTCTGCTTTCTCCCGATCGGACCCTGCGCGGGCAGGCGGAGGCGTGGGCGGGGAAGAACGCGGACAAGGCGGCGGTGACGGCCATCGGCGGCGTCCGGCTGGAGACCAGCCCGCGTCCGCACAGCATGGAAGCCGTGCCGGCGATCTGAAAGATCCTGCCGGCCACGATTCCCCTCGGCGACCCGCCATTCCACGTGACGGCACGGAGGAGCGAGCGAGCCGCGCGGGAGCGGCGTCCCCCTTCCGGCTCCGCCGGACCGGTGGTTCACGCGGCCAGTACGAGCACCGCGACCAGCGCCGCGGCGGCGACGGCCAGCGCGCCCGCCCAGGCGATGCGGGCGTCCAGCCGGTGGTCGAGCGGACGCCCGTGCCGGAGCGTACGCTCCAGGGCGCGGTGCCGCCTCCCGGTGCGCAGCAGCAGGACCGCCCCGGCCAGCGCGGCCGCCGCGAAGGGGACGGCGAGGCCGGGCAGGTCGTGGCGGACCATGATCCCCGCCGCTCCGACGGCCGAGCCCGACATGGTCACGGCCGTGCGGACCCAGGCCATCCGGGTCCGCTCGCTGTGCAGGCCCGGCCTCGGCTCGCCGTTCACGCGCCGCTCACCGCGCCAGGAGGATGAGGAACAGGGCCAGGACGGCCACCCCGGCCACGCCGTACCCGAACATGGGGGCCAGGGCGGGCGGCGGGAGTGCGCGGTCCTGCCGGAGCGCCCGGTCGATGTGCCTCCAGCGGGGATAGGCCGAGCCGGCCGCCACGGCGGACAGCAGCACGAGCACGACGGCGAGCAGCGTGCGCACCCACGGCACGAAGACGTCCTCGGGAACGACCGCGATGGCGATGCCGCCCGCGCTCAGCGCGAGGGAGGTGCTGATCCAGGTGAGGAACGTGCGCTCGTTGGCGAGGACGAAGCGGGGGTCGGGTTCGTTCTCTTCCATGCGAGAACGCTATTTCTGCCCCTTTTCCCCTAGATTTGCCGGGTTGCCACTTCTTAGGGGAGACAGGACGACGCCACACGCGTTGTCGTGGCGATCAGGTGGCGTAGCCTGTCCTCCGACTCCGAACCGGGCTCTGCGGCGAACAGGTCCATCCCCTGCAGCTCGGGGTCCCCGGACAGGCCGACGAGCTCGGCGGACAGCCGCAGCTCGCCTGCGACCGGGTGGTCGAGGACGTAGTCGCGGTGCGTCGCGACGGCCACGTGATGCTCGTGCCACAGTTTCCCGAACTCGGGGCTCTGCCGGCAGATGGTGTCGACGTGCTCCATGATCTTCGCGTTCTGCGGGTGACGCGCGGCCAGGACGCGGAGCTGGGCCACGTGCTCCCGGGCCAGCCGCGGCCACCCCTCGCCGTGCATGCGCCTGATCCCCTCGTCCAGGAAGATCAGGTGGGCGATCGTCCTGCGCTCTTCCGGGATCGCGGCGAAGTCGGCGAACACGGCGGCCGCCGGCCTGTTCCAGGCCACCACGTCGGCGTGCCGCCCGAGGACGAGCGCCGGGGTGAGCACCAGCGAGTCCAGGACACGCTGCAGCCCCGGCCTGACCGGGGCCCGCGCGACGTCCTGGCGCCGATGCGCCGGGCGGGCCAACGCGTGCAGGTAGGCCCGCTCGTCCCCGGTAAGCCGCAGCACGTCGGCGATCGCGTCCAGCACCTCGGCCGAGACGTTCCGACTGTTGCCCTGTTCCAGGCGCGTGTAGTGACTGACGCTGACCCCCGCCGCGAGCGCCAGCTCCTCGCGGCGCAGGCCGCGCACGCGCCGCGTCCCGTTGCCCTTGTAGGGCAGGCCGACGTCCTCCGGCCGCACCCGCGCTCTGCGGGACTTGAGGAACTCGCTGAGTTCGACCCCTCGATCCACGGTCGTCCAGCCTAGGCGACTTTTGAGTAGTCAGAACTCGGGGCTGGCTGGGACCCGGGGCCGCGATCAGGCTGCCTGCATGCGATCCGTGATCCCTCTCGTCCTTCTCGGCCTGGGCAGCTCGATCACCGCCCTGGACTTCACCGTCGTCTACGTCGCGCTGCCGCAGATCGCCCGCGAGGCGGGGTTCTCCCCGTACGCGCTGCAATGGGTGGTCAGCGGCTACGCGGTGCCCTTCGGCGGCTTCCTGCTGCTCGGGGGCCGCCTGTCCGATCTGCTCGGCAGGCGGCGCATGTTCGTCGCCGGCCTGCTGCTGTACGGCGCCGCCTCACTGCTCGGCGGGCTGGCCTCCTCCCCCGCACCGCTGGTCTGCGCCAGGGCGCTGCAGGGGCTCGGCGGAGCGGTGCTGATGCCCGCGACCCTCTCTCTGGTCGTCACCATGTTCGCGGAGGGGCCCGCGCGCAACCGGGCGATGACCGTGTGGGCGACGTGCGGCGCCGCCGGGCTGAGCCTCGGCGCGCTGCTCGGCGGCGTCCTGACCCGCGCGTTCGGCTGGGAGGCGGTCTTCTTCGTGAACGTGCCGCTGACCACGGTGGGCGCCGCTGCGGCGTTCGCCGTGCTGACACCGGACGGGAGGCGGCGGGCCGGCGGACTCGACCTGCCGGGAGCCCTCATCGGCACCGCGGGCGTCACCGGACTCGTGTTCGCCGTCGCGCAGGGTCCTCAGCGGGGCTGGACCTCCCCCGGCGCCCTGGCGTCCGCCGCCGCGGCGGCCGGGCTGCTCGCCGCCTTCCTCGTGATCGAGGCGCGGAGCCGCGAGCCGTTGCTGCCGCCGCGGCTGCTCGCCAACCGGCACACGGCCGCCGGGGCCGGGGTCATCCTGGTCTACGGCCTGACCCTGCAGTGCGTGCCGTACTTCCTCACGCTGCACTTCCAGGACGTGCTCGGCTACGACGCCGCCGCGTCGGGCCTGGCCTTCCTCGGTCCCACCCTCGCGATCACCGCGGGCAATCTGGCCGCCGAACGGCTCATCCCGCGCCTCGGCCTGCGCGGCACGCTGATCCTCGGCATGGCCGTGGGGGCGACGGGCACGGCGGTGCTGGCGTGGCGCCTGTCGGCCGACGGGTCCTACCTCGGTCTGCTGGCCGGCGTCGTCGGGTTCGGGGTCGGCGCGGGCCTGTGGTTCTCCACGATGTTCATCCTCGCCTCGACCGGCGTGGCCCCGCAGGAGCAGGGCGTGGTCTCCGGCCTGTCCTCCACCGTCCTGCAGGCGGGCAGCGCCGCGGGCCTGGCCGTCCTGGTGGCCGTGGCCGGCCGCGGGACCGCCGGCCTGACCGGGGAGGCGCTGCGCGCCGCCACCGCCGGCGGTCTGCGCTCCGCCGTCCTGGTCGCCGCCGTGATCTCCGTGACCGGCGTGGTGGTCACGCTCGCACTCGGTCCGGCCGGAAGGGACCGGCTCGCGGACCGCGCCTGAGCGGAGGGGGCGGTGCCGGGGGCCGGGTCAGAGGCAGGCCCGGCTGACCTCGCGCAGGTAGCTCGCGCCGTCGGTGGCGACCTTCTGCGCCGCGTCCACCGCCGCGTTGGCGTCGTCGACATCGAGCTTCTTGAGGCTGTCGGCGAGTCCCTGGAGGGCGTCCCTGAGCGTGGTGTCGGCGGCCTTGTTCGCCATGTCCTCCAGATCGGCGGCGCCGTCCTCGATCTTCTTGCGCATGGCGGCGGGGTCGTCCACGACCTTGCCGATTTCGCTGATGGTCTGGGTGATCAGTCGCGTCGACTCGGCGCACGTCTGCGCCTTGTCCGCGCTCGCGCAGCCGGAGGCGAGCAGGACGGCGGCCGCGCAGGCGGCGGCGAACGGGAGGAGTCGCATGCCGATCACCCTACCCAACGGCGGCCCGCCCGCCGCGGAACCGAAGCCGGGGCGCCCTTCGGGCCCCTCCGCACTCACCCCGTCATCACCGCGTCGTCACCGCGTCATCACCTCGGCGACGACGCCGCGGAAATACCCCGCGACCTCGCGGGCGAAGGCGGTCCTGGACACTCCGGCCCGGCACAGGGCGTCGCCGTGATCAAGGGAGACCACGGCCAGCACGCCCGCCAGCAGCGACCACCACAGGGCCGAGGCGATCACCCGCGACAGCCGGGAGGACCTCAGGAAGGACCGCCGCAGCCGGTCACGGTGGAAGGGCACATGGCGCAGCTCGTCGGCGAGGATCCGGCCCGCGACCTCCGCGGCGAGCAGGTCCCGAACGCCGTCGCGCACCGCCCGGTAGTAGCCGAGCGCGACCACCTCGGCGAGCATCAGGACCATCAGCTCCGTGCGCAGCCCGAGGAGCCGCCGCAGCCGGACGAAGGCGGCGTCGGTCCAGTGTCCGGAGATCGTCGCCGCGCCCGCCGCCTCCAGGAGCCGGCCCAGCAGGCGGGCGTGCTCGCACTCCTCGGCCACGAACAGGCGGACCGCCTCCGCGTACACGGGGTCGCCCGCCTGACGGGCCTTGTCCATCAGGCGGGCGCCGTCGCCGTCCTCCCCCACCTGGAACCGTTGGAGGCTCCGTACGAGGGCGGGCTCCAGCCGTGCTCCAGTCGGGGTCGCCCCAGGTGCGCCGCAACAGCGCCGCGCCCTCGAAGTCGCGTAACCAGGCGGTGAAGTCGCCCGTGTCGACCGTCGTCGTCATGGCCCACGAACCTACGGAAGCGATGTGCAGATCCCGAGGGGGAGTTTGTAGAGGTTCGGCGTACACGGCCCACGGACGCGGGGGCGCGTCGGGCACCCGATCGCGGGCCGTAGCATCTGCGGCATGGGGAATTGCGAACACCTGCTCGTGGCGGCCGACCCTGAGCCGCTCACGCCCGAAGGCTGCCAGGAGTGCCTGGAGCGCGGCATGCGATGGGTCCACCTGCGCAAGTGCCTGGAGTGCGGCCACATCGGCTGCTGCGACTCCTCTCCCGGCAAGCACGCCACCGCTCACTACAAGGAGATCGGCCACCCGGTGATCCGCTCGTTCGAGCCGGGAGAGAACTGGCGCTGGTGCTTCGTGGACCAGCGCCTGAGCCAGTAGGCCGCGCCCTGAGCCCGCTCAGCCGCGTTCGAGCGTCGCCTCTTCGAAGTCGAGCTCCTGCATGACGCGATGGAGGACCTCGTCGTCGATGCGCCGCTCGTCGCGCAGCCGCACGAACACCTCGCGTTCCGCGGCGAGCATCTCGCGGCGCAGCCGCCGGTAGAGCGAGGCGGGCGTCTCCTCGCCCTCGGGGCCGGTGCCGCCGCCGAGCCGCTCCCAGGCGTGCAGGGCCCGGCGCTCGGAGCGGGTGCGCAACTGGTCGACGACCTCTTCGTGGACGTCCAGCACGCCGTCGGAGGTGAGTTCCTCCAGCCGCGCCAGGGCCGCGGCCGCGGCGGCCTGCTGGGCGCCCGCCTCCGCGAGGTCGTCGGCGTACCGTTCCCGGGCGGTGGAGACGCCCAGCCGCCTGATCAGCCAGGGGAACGAGAGCCCGTGGACGATCAGCGTGCCCACGACGATCGCGAACGTCAGGAACAGCAGCAGGTTGCGCTGGGGGAAGTGCTCGGGCAGGGCGAAGGCCGCGGCCAGCGACACCACCCCGCGCATGCCCGCCCAGCTCGTCAGCATCACGTTCTGCCAGGACGGCGTCTTGGGCTCCCGGGCGCGCACCCGCTTCGACAGCATCCGCGGCAGGTAGGTGCTGGGCGGCACCCACGCGATCCGCACGAGCACGACCACCAGGAACAGCACGATCGCGTACGTCGCCAGCTCTCCCGGCCGCTCGCCGTTCAGCCCGGCGATGATCGGACGCAGTTGCAGGCCGATCAGGGCGAACACGATCGACTCCAGGACCAGGTCGGCGACCTTCCACACCGCGCCCGACAGCAGCCGGGTGCCGTACGTCGTCCGGCTGAGCTCGTGGCCCAGGTAGATGCCGACGATCACGACGGCGATCACCCCGGAGGCGTGCACCGCCTCGGCCGCGAGGTAGGCGGCGTACGGCACGAGCAGCGAGACGCCGTTGGCGATCAGCGCGTCGTCGAGCCGCCGCAGCACAAACCCCGCGAGGTAGGCGATGGCGAGGCCGATCGCCACGCCGAGGCCGGCGGCCAGGAGGAACTGCCCGCCGATGTCGAGCAGGTCGGCGGCGGCGCCGGTCACCGCGCCGACCGCGACGCGGTAGGCGGTCAGCGCCGTGGCGTCGTTGAACAGGCTCTCGCCCACGAGGATGGTCAGCGCGCGTCGCGGCAGGCCGAGCCTGCGTCCGATGGCGACCGCCGACACGGCGTCGGGAGGGGCGACGATCGCGCCGAGCGCGAAGGCCGCCGCGAGCGGGAGCTGGGGGACGATCGCGTGCGCGACGAAGCCGACCACCAGGGTGGTCGCCAGGACGAGCCCGACGGCCAGGAGGCCGACGGGCCTGGCGGCGTCGCGCAGCCGCAGGTATGAGCTGTCCAGCGCCGCCGAGTAGAGCATCGGCGGCAGGAAGACCACCAGGACGATATGGGGGTCGAGGCTGTAGTCGGGGACCCCGGGCACGTAGGAGGCGGCCAGGCCGGCCACCACCAGGAGCAGTGGGGCCGACCAGTCACGCCATCTGGCCAGGGCGGCGACGCCGAGGGCGCCGGCCGGGAGCAGGAGGAACTGCAGTGCCGTTGATGTGTCCATCAAACGACGAGGTTACTTACAGCTGCAACTCCCGCGGACCGGGACCCTCACCACCCCCGTGAGGTATCCCAGCCCTCCCCGTCCTCGTCCGACCAGGGGATCGGGGAGTCCGCGGCGGGCTGCCCGCCGCGCCGCCCCCCGCGGCGCTCGTGCTCGGCGTGCTGGTCCGGGGCCTGACCGGCCGGCCACTGGTCCGGCCGCAGGCGCTCGCCCGTGGTGTAGAGCGGCGGTTCGCTCGCGTACTGCTCGCTCGGGTGCTGCTCGTTGACGTAGGGCCGGACCGCGCCGAGGCCGAGGGGGTCGCTCGGGTCGACCGCCCCGGGCTGCGGCCCCGCGGGCTGCGGGGCGTGAGGTTGCGGGGCATGAGGTTGCGGAGCCTGGGGGTAGGCCGGCTGCGGCCCGGTCTGGGCCGAGGAGGCGACGAGGCGGTCCTGGGTGGGCGTGCCCCGGGCGACGAGCACGTCGTTGGGGCCGAGCGCGGCGGGCGCCGGGTAGGCCTCGGGGGCCGGGGCGGGCGGCGGCACCGGCGGACGGGCGTACTGCCCCGTCCCCGGATAATCGGGGCCGGGATAGTCCGGGTAGTTGTAGCCGGACGGGGCGGGCTGCTCGGGGAACCCGGCGTCGTGCGATCCGCGACGGTCCCGGGCGACGTATCCGTTCTCGCCCTGCGCGTAGCCGTCGCTGGCCCTGCCGTACCCGTCCGGGGCCTGGCCGTAGCCGTCGGGCGCGGTGGCGTGGCCCTCGTCGCCTGCGTACCCGTCCCGGACCTGGCCGTACGGGATCTGGGGCGCGTTGTGCGGGGCGTTCTGGGGCGCGCCGTAGGGGTCCTGCGCCGCGTATCCGTCACCGGGCTGCCCCGCGTACGCGTCGGGCACGGCGTAGGCGTCCTGGGCCCGCGTCGCGTACGCGTCCGGGGATTCGGCCGCGTACGGGTCGTGGACCTGCGTGGCGTACGGGTCGTGGACCTGGGTCGCGTAGGCGTCCTGCCCCTGGTCCTGCGGGTGCGCGGGGTACGGCTCCTGGGGGGCGTAGCCGTCCTGGCCCGCCGTTCCCTGCCGGGGGAACGGTCCCGTCCCGGCGTCCTGCTCCTCGCCACCCGCCTCGGCGAAACCCTCGTCGAGAGTGTCGATCAGCCGTCCCACGTCGTTCATGGGCATGCGGAAACTGGCCGTGCACATCTCGCCCCGCCACAGGCTCAGCACCAGCGTGCCGTCGTGCCACGTGACCCGGAGCACACGGTCCTGGCCTCGCGCGTCGAAGAACACCTCGCCGAACGATGGCAGTGGGACAACTTCCGACATGGCAGACATAGTGCCTTTACCTGCCCTTTTCCGTCCACTCGATCTCGGGAACCCTCGCGAAACTTCCGTTTCGCCCCTTTTCGACCTCACTGGGTAGATCGCTGTTGACCTTGAGAGCACTGACATCTCAGTGTGCCACGCGTGCCGGGAGGGAGTTCCTGGAACGCCAGGATGTGGTGGGGCGGACACGCACAGGATGTCGGTGGCACCGGGTAGCGTTCTTCCGTGCCCAAGGACCGTCCCGAGCTCCCGCCCGTCGAAGAACTCCTCACCGCCGCGGTGACCGCACTGGGCGGCGTCGAGCGCCCGGGGCAGGTCAAGATGGCACAGGCGGTGCGCGACGCCGTCGAGAGCGAGGAGCACCTCGCGGTGCAGGCCGGCACCGGCACCGGCAAGTCGCTGGCCTATCTCGTGCCCGCGATCAGGCACGCGGCCGAGAAGGGCGAGGCCGTGGTGGTGTCCACCGCCACGATCGCGCTGCAACGCCAGCTGGTCGACCGCGACCTGCCCCGGCTGGCCGACGCGCTGGAGAGCCTGCTGCCGCACCGGCCCGAGTTCGCGATCCTGAAGGGCCGCCGCAACTACCTGTGCCGCCACAAGATGGCCGACGGGATGCCCGAGGACGAGGACGACCAGCTCTTCGACCCGCGTGAGGTCAGCGCCACCGGCCGGATGGTGCAGCGCATCCAGGAGTGGGCCAACGAGACCGAGACCGGCGACCGCGACGAGATCGTGCCCGGCGTGAGCGACCAGGCCTGGCGGCAGTTCTCCGTGACGGCCCGGGAGTGCCTGGGGGCCCAGCGGTGCCCCAGCGGCGCCGACTGCTTCGCCGAGCTCGCGCGGGAGCGCGCGGGCGAGGCCGACGTCGTGGTCACCAACCACGCGCTGCTGGCGATCGACGCCATGGAGGACTTCGCGGTCCTGCCCGAGCACGACGTGGTCGTGGTGGACGAGGCGCACGAGCTGGTCGACCGGGTGACGTCGGTGGTCACCGGAGAGTTGTCGGAGAGCACGGTGAGCCTCGCCGTGCGCCGGGCCGGACGGCTCGTCGAGCAGGGGGTGGCCGACCGGCTCCAGGAGGCGGGTGAGGACCTGCGCTCCCTGCTGGCCGTCGCCCCGCCCGGCCGCGTCGACACGCTGCCGGGGTCGCTCGGGATGACGCTCGCGCTGGTGCGCGACGCCGCCTTCGCCTGCATCACGGCCCTCGGACCGCGCAACAAGGACAAGGACGACCCGGAGAACGCCGGGCTGCGCAAGGCCGCCTTCACGGCGCTGGACGAGGTGCACGACACCGCCCAGCGCATGCTCGACGCCTTCGGCCCGGCGGCCGGCCGCGACGAGGCCGGAGACGACTCGGAGGACACCGGGGACTCAGGAGGCTCACGGGATTCGGAGCGCGGCGCGAACGGCGGCCCGGGTGACGCGCGGTCCGAGGAGGTCCACCGGGCGGAGGTCGTCTGGCTGGAGGAGGGGCGCGGGCGCGTTCCTCCCACCCTGCGGGTGGCGCCGCTCTCGGTCGGCGGCATGCTGCGCGACAAGCTGTTCGGCGACCGCACCGTCGTCCTCACGAGCGCGACGCTCGCACTCGGCGGCTCGTTCGACAGCCTGTCCCGCCAGTGGGGCCTGCGAGCCGGGGAGTGGACCGGCCTCGACGTCGGCTCGCCGTTCGATCACCCGCGCCGGGGCATCCTCTACGTCGCCACGCATCTCCCCCAGCCCGGCCGCGACGGCCTGCCCGAGGCGTACGTCGACGAGATCGCCGAGCTCATCGAGGCGGCCGGCGGCCGGACGCTCGGTCTGTTCTCCTCCATGCGGGCCGCGAAGGCCGCCACGGAGGCGCTGCGCGAGCGGCTCGACGTGCCGCTGCTCTGCCAGGGCGACGACTCGACCTCGCAGCTCGTCAAGCAGTTCGCGGGCGACCCCGCCACCTGCCTGTTCGGCACGCTGTCCCTGTGGCAGGGCGTCGACGTGCCGGGCCCGTCGCTGACCCTGGTGATCATCGACAGGATCCCGTTCCCGCGACCCGACGACCCGCTCGCCTCGGCCCGGCAGCGGCACGTGGCGGCCACGGGGGGCAACGGGTTCATGGCGGTGGCAGCCACCCACGCCGCGCTGCTGCTGGCGCAGGGCGCGGGCCGGCTGCTGCGGTCGATGGACGACCGGGGCGTCGTCGCCGTTCTCGATCCGAGGCTCGCCACCGCCCGTTACAGCGGGTTCCTGCTCAACTCGCTGCCGCCCTTCTGGCGCACCACCGATCCCGCGAAGGTCCGCGACGCCCTGCGCCGCCTCACCGCCGACTCCTGAGCCGGGCCTCCGCGTGAGGGGAACCCGGCCGCTCCGGCTCCGGTCACATCTTCGTGACCGTGCCGAACGTCTCCCCCGCGTTGAGGCGCCGGACGAGGTCGAGCACGGCGTGCGGCCCGCCGTTCGCGGTGACCCATCGGCTCACCCGGCACGCCGCCTTCGCATAGGTGCGCTGGTCGGCGCCGGCCGCCCGCAGCCAGGCGTCCAGCGTCACGGGCAGCGCGGCGTCCGTGCTCACCAGGCAGCGGTCGGCCGCCGTCTCCGGCGCGAGATACCGCGGGTCGCCGGCGACCAGGACGGCCAGGCCCTCGTCGAACCACTGGGGCACCTCCGCACCACCCGAGTCGAGCCGGGCATGCAGTTCGACGTGCGACATCTCGTGTGAGGCGATGACCGGATCCACCCCCTCGGGCGACAGCATCACCGCCCGGTTCAGCACCGCGACGCCCCGCTCCCCTCCGCCGCCGATCCGGCGGTAACAGCGGTCGCTGAGGCAGGCGAGGATCCGCGGAGAGGCCTGCCTGCCGCCGTAGAAGTCGCGGACGCGCCGCTCCGCCTCCTCCACGGTGGAGACCACCTGCCGCCTCCGGTCCGGCGGCAGTCCCGATTCCGTGTAGACGTCCGGAGCCAGCCGCTCCAGCCCGTAACAGCCGGGGCAGGTCGTGGCGGCGACCGACGGGAAGGCCACCGCCACGACGGCGGCCGCGGCGATCGGCAGGGCCGCGAGCACGACGAGCAGCCACACCCGTCCGCGCCGGGGCACGCGCCGTCGTTTCCACGCCATCGTCACTCCCCTTGCTCGAATTGGGCATCGGCGTCCACTGCGCCGGTGGTAGTGAAGCAGGATCCTCGCGCGATGCCCGCCCGTCGCGCATCGGACCGTGGTAGGACCTCCTCTGGTCTGAGGCGGCGTTCGCACCGGCCGGGCTGCCGGTGGCGCCGGTGCGGGGGCCGCGCGCCGCCATCCGCGCCTCGGGCAGGGCGTGAGGCCCGCAACCGCGCGTAGAGTGCGGGGGATGAGCGCTGACACCCCTGTCACGTCGGTGTGCCTCACCCGGGGCGGCCGACCGGCCTTCGTCGTGAACGTCGAGGTCTTCCTGGAGCGAGACGGCCGGTGGCTGCTCATCCGGCGCGGCAGGCGGGAGGCTCACGCACCCGGCATGCTCGCCGGCGTGGGCGGCAAGGTCGAGGTAGACGGCGCGGGACTCGACGTGCTCGAGGAGACGGCACGGCGTGAGGTCGCCGAGGAGATCGGGGTCGACATCACGGGAGCCCGACTCTCCTATGTGGAGAGCGGGTTCTTCGTCACCGACGACGGCGACCCCGTCGTCAACGTGGTCTTCCGCGCGACGATGCCGCCTCACGCCCAGCCCGTGGCCGCCTCGCCGGAGGAGGTGGAGGAGTTCCTCTGGCTCACCGCCGCTGAGGTCGAAGGCGATCCGGACTGCCCACCCTGGACATCGCGGAGCCTGCGCCGCGCGACGGCGCTGATCGGCACGCCGGCGTAGTCGTCGGCGGGGACGCGCCGGCACCGCGGCGCGGGCCCGCCGGGTCGGGGAGAGGGAGCAGGGTCAGGGAGCAGGGGGCAGCGGACCGAGCTCGGGCCGCTTGGGGGCGAGGCCGTCGCCGGAGGACGTGCCGCGAAGGCGCCGCCCGATCCACGGGCCGAAGTGCTCTCTGAGCCACTGCACGTCCTCGCGGCGCTTGGCCCTCGGGTCCACCGTCTCCCGGGGCGGCCAGGTCTTGCGCCAGTCGTCCTCGCCGGGCACGCCCAGCACGTGCAGGACCCGGGCCGCGACCAGGCGGTGGCCCTCGGCGTTCATGTGCAGCCGGTCGCCGCTCCAGGCCCGCCAGTCCCGCAGTCCCTGCATCGACCACATGTCCACCAGGTGGCAGCCGTACAGGTCGGCGATCGAGCGCACGTGCATGAAGAAGATCGCGAACTTGCCGCGCAGCTGCCGCATGATCGGGGTGTCCCGGGGATCGGTCCCGGTGAACAGCACGACGTCGGCGCCGGTGGCCCGCAGGTCGCGTACGGCGGCGGCCAGCTTCTTGGCCATCTCGTCGGGGTCGGCGCCGGGGCGGATGAGGTCGTTGCCGCCCGCGCAGAAGCTGATGAGGTCGGGCCTCAGCTGGACGGCCACGGGCACCTGGTCGGCGACGATCTGGTCGATCAGCTTCCCCCGCACCGCGAGGTTGGCGTAGCGGAAGTCCGGTTCGAGTAAGGCGAGCCGCTCGGCGACCCGGTCGGCCCAGCCCCGGTAACGGACCACCTCACCCGGCGCCGGAGGGGGCGCGTCCGGGAGGGGGTCGTTGAGTCCCTCGGTGAAACTGTCTCCGACCGCCACGTACGACCGGTAGCCCATGGTCCCTTCTTTCGTCACTCGCCCATGTCCGCGATCGCGCGCAGCGCGAGCTCGTACGACCGCATGCCGAACCCCGCGATCGTCCCGGTGGCCACCGCCGCCACGACCGAGGTGTGGCGGAACTCCTCCCGCGCGTTCGGGTTGGAGATGTGCACCTCGACCAGCGGAGCCGTGCGCTGCGCGATCGCGTCGCGCAGCGCGTACGAATAGTGGGTGAAGGCGGCGGGGTTGAGGACCACGGGGGTCCTGCTGTCGGCCGCCTCGTGGATCCAGCTCACCAGCTCGGCCTCGTCGTCGGTCTGCCTGACCTCCACCGACAGGCCCAGCTCGCGGCCGGACTCGCGGCACAGGGCGGCCAGGTCGTCGAAGGTCTGCGCGCCGTAGACGTCGGGCTCCCGGCTGCCGAGACGGCCCAGGTTGGGCCCGTTCAGGACGAGCACCTGCCTCATCGGGCGACCTCCCGGTAGGCGGCTTCGAGCAGCTCCTCCGAGGGGTTCTCCAGGCGGGCGGGCCTGCCGATGTCGTCGAGCACGACGAACCGCAGCACCGCTCCCCTGGCCTTCTTGTCCACGCGCATGTGCTCGCGCAGCCGCGGCCAGGCGTCGGCGCGGTAGGAGGTGGGCAGCCCGACCGATTCGAGGATCGAGCGTGTGCGGTCCACGACGTCGCGGCCGACGCGGCCGTCGAGCCGGGACAGCTCGGCGGCGTAGACCAGCCCGATGGCCACGGCCTCGCCGTGCCTGATGCGGTAGTCCTCGACCCGCTCGATCGCGTGGGCGAGGGTGTGGCCGTAGTTGAGGATCTCCCGGATGCCGCTTTCGCGCAGGTCCGCCCCGACGACGTCGGCCTTCACCCGGATCTTGCGCTCGACCAGCTCGCGGGTGTGCTCGCCCTCGGGGGTGCGGGCGGCGGCGGGGTCGTCCTCGATCAGCATGAGGATCGTGGGGTCGGCGATGAACCCACCCTTGATGATCTCGGCGAGGCCGGCGACGTAGTCCTCGCGCGGCACGCTCGCCAGCGTGGCCAGGTCGCACAGCACGCCCTTCGGCGGGTGGAAGGACCCGACCAGGTTCTTGCCCTCGGGGGTGTTGATGCCGGTCTTGCCGCCGACGGCCGCGTCCACCATGGCCAGCAGCGTGGTCGGCACCTGCACGACCTGGACGCCGCGCAGCCACGTCGCGGCCACGAATCCGGCCAGGTCGGTGGTCGCCCCGCCGCCGACGCCGACGACCGCGTCGGAACGCGTGATGCCGTACCGGCCGAACGCCGACCACAGCTCGGCCGCGACGTGGACGGACTTGGCCTCCTCGCCGTCCGGCACGGGCAGGGCGACGACCTCGTGTCCGGCGCCCTCCAGGCTCTCGCGCACGGGCCTGGCGATCTCGGGCAGCCCGGCGGGGTGGATCACGGCGACCGTGCGCACCTTCGCGTCCAGCAGGCCCGGCAGCTCCGGCAGCACATCGGTGCCGACGACGACGTCGTACGGGCTCTCGCCGCGCACGGTGATGCGTGTCGCGGTCACAGCGCCCCCTCGATCTCGGTCACCACGTCCTCGGGCTCGCGGCCGTCGGTGGCGACGGTGATCGCGGCGAGGCCCTCGTAGATCGGACGGCGCTGCTCCATCAGCTGCCTCAGCCGGCTGCGCGGGTTCAGCACCAGCAGCGGGCGGGCCGAGGCGAGACCGACCCGCTTGACCGCCTGGTCGAGCCCGACCTGGAGGTACACGACCCGGTGGCCGGACAGCAGCTTCTGGGTGTGCTCGTGCATGATCGCCCCGCCGCCGAGCGCGAGCACGCCCGGGTGCGTCTCCAGCGCGTCGCGCACGGCCTGCGCCTCCAGCTCGCGGAACCTCTCCTCGCCGTCCTCCACGAACACGTCGCTGACGGTCTTGCCCGTGACGGCCTCGACGTCGGCGTCGGTGTCGCGGAACGGCAGGCCGAGGCGGTCCGCGAGGAGCCGCCCGACCGTGGACTTGCCCGAGCCGGGCGGGCCGATGAGGACCGCGGCGGGGCCTTGGGACGCCGATTGCATGATCACAAACCCTATTACTTGATGACCAGGGACGACAGGTAACCCGACAGGTTGCGCGCGACCTCTTCGACGGAGTCGCCGCCGAACTTCTCGACGGCCGCGTCCGCGAGCACCAGCGCCACCATCGCCTCGGCGACGATCGCGGCGGCCGGGACCGCGCAGACGTCCGAGCGCTCGTGGTGCGCCTTGGCCGGTTCGCCGGTCAGCACGTCGACCGTGGCGAGCGCGCGCGGCACGGTGGAGATCGGCTTCATCGCGGCGCTGACCCGCAGCGGCTCGCCGTTGGTCATGCCGCCCTCGACGCCGCCGGCCCGGTTGGTCATCCGGCGCACGCCCTCGGGGGTGTTCTCGATCTCGTCGTGGGCCCGCGAGCCGGGGCGGCGGGCGGTCTCGAAGCCGTCGCCGACGGCGACCCCCTTGATCGCCTGGATGCCCATGAGCGCCCCGGCGAGGCGGGAGTCGAGACGGCGGTCCCAGTGGGTGTAGCTGCCGAGGCCCGGCGGCAGGCCGTAGACGACGACCTCGACCACGCCGCCGAGGGTGTCGCCGTCCTTGTGCGCCTTGTCGATCTCGGCGACCATCGCCGCGCTCGCGGCCGGGTCGACGCAGCGCACCGGGTCGGCGTCCACCGCCTCCATGTCGCCGGGGCCGGGAAGCACGTCGCGGGGCGCGACGGCCTCGCCGATCGAGGTCACATGGCTGACGATGTCGACGCCCAGTGCCTGCTTGAGGAAGGCGCGGGCGACCTGGCCGAGCGCCACCCGGGCGGCGGTCTCCCGGGCGCTGGCCCGGTCGAGCACCGGCCGCGCGTCGTCGAAGCCGTACTTCTGCATGCCGGCGAGGTCCGCGTGGCCGGGACGGGGCCGCGACCGCGGCGCGTTGCGCGCCTGGCCCTCCAGCACCGCCGGGTCCACCGGATCGGCGGCCATCACGGTCTCCCACTTCGGCCACTCGGTGTTGCCGATGCGGATCGCGACGGGCGAGCCGAGCGTGCGGCCGTGCCGTACGCCGCCCGAGATCGTCACCTCGTCCTGCTCGAACTTCATCCGCGCCCCGCGGCCGTATCCGAGACGGCGGCGGCGCAGCGCCTCGGCGAGGTCGGCGGTGGTCACCTCCACCCCGGCGGGCAGGCCTTCCAGGATCGCGAGAAGCTCGGGGCCGTGTGACTCCCCGGCGGTCAACCAGCGCAGCATGGTGACAAGTCTTCCATGTGCGCCCGACTGCGGCGTCCCCCTGACACCCCCATGACCGTACGCGGATGCCCCCTGACCCGAAACCGCACGTGCTACCCACCGGGGAAAGCCCCGGGAAAGGCCACTGCGACGAGCGCCCCCGCGAGCATGAAAGGGCCGAACGGGAACTCGGTCGTGCGGGTGGCTCTGCGGGCCAGGAGCAGCCCCACGGCGTACAGCGCGCCGAGGACCTGGCCCGCCATCCCGGCGACGACCGTGGCCTGCACGCCGAGCGCGCCGGTGAGCAGGCCGATCAGCCCGGCCAGCTTGACGTCGCCGAGCCCGAGGCCCGTGGGGCGGGCGAACCACAGCACGGCGTAGACGGCGCCGAGCGCGCAGCCCGACGCCACCGCGGGCAGCAGGCGGCCGGACGGCGCGAGCAGGGCCAGCAGGATCGGGTACGACGGCAGCGTGATCGCGTCGGGCAGCCGCCAGGTCCTCCGGTCGATCTCCGCGAGCGCGGCCCCCGCCACCACGGCGTACAGCCACGCGGCGAGCACCCAGCCGTCGTGGACGCGCCAGGCCACCAGCGCCGCGGCCAGCGCGGTCGCGCCCTCGACCGCGAACGGCGGGCGGGGCAGCGGCACGGTGCGGGCCGCCGCCGCGAGAGCCTTCCGCGCCTCTCCGCGGCGGCTCTCGCGCCGGTCGTCCGGCTCCGCGCAGAACCCGCGGGAGGCCGCCCGCGCGTACACGCCGGCGATCAGGCCGAGGACGGCGGCGAGGACGACGAGGGGCACGCGGCCGACACTAACGCCCGCGCGCCGCCGAGGGCCGGGGTGCGGGCCCCCTGTGGACGACCGCGTTCCTGTGGACGACGCGGCCGTCGCCGGCCGCGCGGCCCGTCTCGGCCCGCGGCGGGTCGAGCGTCACAGGAGGTCAGCCGGGGTCGGGCGGGATCGGGCGGACGTTCGGGTGCCACGGCGGCACAGGCGTGTCAGGCAGGAGGTGCCGGGCAGCGCGCGGGGCGGCGGTCGAGGCCGCTCAGGCGCGGCGGCGGCTCCACCAGCGGCCGCGGCGCTTGTCCTCCGCGGTCCCCAGACGGGCCACCGTGGCACCCGGCACCTCGCGGGCGAGGCGGTCCACGGCGGAGGCGTCCCGCTTAGCCTCCTCCACCGTGGCGAGCGCCTGCAGCATGCCGCCCTCGATCACGAACGGGACCGGCCCGGCCACGTCCACCACCACGGCGGCGGCGCTCTCGTGCCGCGCCGCCTGGCAGACCTGCGGGGCCGTGGCCTGCACCGGCCGGGCGTCCGGGCGCCACCTGCGCATCGGCTCGGTCCCGGTGAAGGCGAGCACGGCCTCACGACCGTCCTTGCCGACCAGTTTCGGGAGGGCCATCTCGCTCTCCTTCTCCTGGCGCAGGCCGTGCTCCCCCACTTCCGACTCGGTGAGCAGCGCGACCACGGGCACCAGCAGCCTCGTCCCGGCGAGCGCCGCCAGGACGTCGGCCGCCGTCGCCGTGCCGGCCTGGAACGCCGACAGCGCCGACGCGACGGACGCGTCGGTGCCGCCGTCGTCGTCGGGGCGCAGGGGCTGCGGAATCGATGGCACGTCTCCCGACCCTACCCAAGGACCGCGCCGGAGGCGTCAGCCCAGGTCGGCGATGGCGATCACGGGGCCTCCTCCGGACGGGCCCTGATGGACCGCCGCCACGGAGACGAACACGGCCGGGTCGCCGGTCACGCTCGCCGCCACCCCGCCGACGGTCGCCTTGATCTGGCGATGCCAGTGGACGTCGGAGTCGTCGAGCATGATGTTGCGCCGCCCGCGTACGCGGCCCGACGGGTCGGCCTCGCACTTGATGAACAGGTTCACCAGCCGGTCGCCGAGGTCGTCCGGGTGCGGGCGCTCCGGTAGGTCGACGCCCGCGCCGCGGATGGCCTCCCAGATCCCGTCGGCGTCCAGGGCGTCCTTCATGACCGAGTGGCCGGCGCGGTAGCGCCCGCCGATCCCGCGTACGTTGCCCACCACGACGATCTGGGCCCGGTCGAGCTCGACGCCGCTGGAGCAGGAGGCGACCGACGAGTAGAGCGACAGGTCCTTGTGGATCTGCTCCGCCGAGGGCGTCTCGATCTCCCCGAGCGCGACGGCGATGCCGAGCGCCGTGGTGGAGTTGGAGATGTCCATCGACTTCAGCGTGTCCTCGGTGACGACCGTCTGGCCGCGCTCCTTGGCGTCGGTGATCGTGGACAGCGTGAGCAGCGGCGTCTTGGTCTGCACGTAGTGGACGTCGGCCGGGTCGTCGATGCCGGCGATCTTCATCGCCTCGCGCACCCCGGCGGCCACCTTCTCGACCATGGCGGGCCTGCCGATGTCCTCGGGGAGGATCACCTCGCTCATCGCCACGCCGACGCTCACCCGCGGCTCGTCGGTCCGTACGGCCGTGGCCGGATCGACGGTCGCGAAGATCGTCGCGTGCGGGCTGAGCACGCCGTCGGTGCCGCCGGACCACACCAGGGGCACCTGCGCGGCCTCCTCGGCGGTACGCGTGCCCTTGGCCACGAGCACCTCGCGGAAGGCCCGGTCGGCCAGGATCCGCGTGTAGTCGTTCACGCCGCCGTTGCCCTCGGTCTTGCCGATCACGGCCAGCACGCGGTCGGCCTCGATCACGCCGTCGTCGATCAGCCTCGCCAGCCCGGAGGCGTCGGTGACGCTCTCGATGGGAACCTTCCGTACCTCGATCGGATCCGGCACTATCTCTCCACCCCTCTGTACACCCTCGTACCGATATTTCCTGACAGCGCGGCACCGATGTGGTGCAGCGAGGTGATCACGGCCCGTCCCCCGGTCTCCTCGGCGAAGCACAGGGCGGCCTCGACCTTCGGCCCCATGCTGCCTCCGGCGAAGTGACCGGCCGCCTGCAACTCGCGCAGGGCGGCCACGTCGATCTCCCCGATCGGGCGGGCGCGGGGCGTGCCGAAGTCGACGGCGGCGTACGGCACGTCGGTCGCGATCACGAGGTCGGTGGCACCGACGGCGACCGCCAGCGCGGCGGCGGCGAGATCCTTGTCGATCACGGCCTCGATTCCGGTCAGCGTGCCGTCCTCCCCGCGCACGACCGGCACTCCCCCGCCTCCCGCGGCGACGACGGTGAACCCGGCGTCGATGAGCGCGACGGCCGCGGGGGCGTCCAGGATCTCCACGGGCCGCGGCGAGGCGACCACCCGGCGCCATCCGCGGTCGAAGCGCCGCCACACCTGGCCGTGCCCCTCGAATCGGCGCGCCTCCTCCTCCCCGAAGTACCGCCCGATCGGCTTGACGGGGTCCTGGAACGCCGGGTCGGCCGGGTCCACGAGCGTGCGGGTGACGATCGCCGCCACCCGGGCGTGCCCCGCCTCGCGCTGCAGGGCGTTCATGATGAGCGTGCCGATCGTGCCCTGCGTCTGGGCCACGCACCAGTCGAGCGGCACCGGCGGCACGACGTGGGCGGCGAGCTGGTTCTTCAGCAGGAGATTGCCGACCTGGGGGCCGTTGCCGTGGGTGAGCACCACCTCGTGCCCAGCCCTGCTCAGCGCCGCCACGTGGGCCATCGCCTCGCCGATCGCCCGCTGCTGGTCAGCCGGGGACGCGCTCCCGTCGGGAGCCGTCATGGCGTTGCCGCCCAGTGCGATCAGTACGCGTCCGCCCACACCCGGAAACTATCCAGCCCCATCCGGGCCTTCATTGGCGAGTCTCGCCCACCCCTGCCGCATTCATGGGCAGATTTCACCAAGCTCGGCAAACACGCTCGGCACCGAGCGGCGGAGGCCGTCACCACCGGGGTCCGGGCACATGGCCTTCCCGTCGCCGGCCGGCTCCGGTCCGAGGCGACTTCTGCCAGAATGCTCGCCACTGCCCCCCTTTCATGGAGATCCGCATGGCCACGCCTCAGGTGCGTCCCGGGCTCACGCACGAACGCGTCGGCGTCTTCGCCGACGCGATCTTCGCGATCGCCATCACGCTGCTCGCTCTGGAACTCCCCCGCCCTGAGGGCGAGGACTTCCAGCGGCTGGGCGCCTTCTTCGGGGACCACTTCGGCTCCTTCATGGCCTTCGCCATCGCCTTTCTCATGCTCTGGTTCGCCTGGCGGGCCCATCACACGCTGTTCGACCAGATCGAGCGGGTGTCGCAGTCGATGCTCCTGCTGCACATCCCGCTGCTGTTCTTCGTGGCCGTCCTGCCGTACACGACGTCGATCTTCGGCGAGACCAACGCCAGCCACCTGCCGGCCGAGGCGGACGCGAGGGCCCTGGCGACCGGCCTGTTCGCCGGCAACGAGGCCATCCTGCTGCTCGCCCAGGGCGCGCTGTTCACCCTGGTGCTGGCGCAGCGCGTGCACCGGCCGGACGCCGACCTGCGACGCCTGCGCGGCAACGCCTGCATCTACTGGGCCATCGGGATCTACTGGCTGCTGACCGCCGCGGCGAGCGCGTGGGCGGTCACCGCGGTGCCCTTCCTGTGGCTGGCGACCCCGCTCGTCGCCGCCGGCACGGTCCGTGTGCTCAGGATGAGGCGGTGAAGCCGCGCAACACGTCCGCGATCTCGTCGACCTCGGTGAGCTTCCCCGACGCGACCGCGATCACGAAGTCGTAGGCGACGTCGTCGTCCCGCGGTTCGATCTCCACTCCGTTCTTCGCACAGAAGACGTACATCGTGAGCCATGCCGCTCGCTTGTTGCCGTCCACGAGCGGGTGGTTGGAGAGGATCGAATGCAGGATGGCCGCGGCCTTGGTCAGCAGGCCCGGGTAGGCGTCCCGCCCGAACAACGACGTCCGCGGACGCAGCAGCGCCGCCTCGAGAAGCCCGATGTCACGCACCTCGACCGGCGCTCCCGTCGCGTGGCGGGCGATGCGCAGCCCCTGGTCAAGGCTGATGTAGCGGATCACTCTCCCAGCCTGCGCAGGAGGTCCGCGAAACGCTGGGCCCCCTTCTCGGCCAGCATGTCGGAGTACTCGTCGTCGGCGACGCGGGCGAGGTAGTCGTCGATCGCGTGCAGGGCGATCTGCTGCATGCTCCGGCCTTCCTTCTCGGCACGCCGCCGGAGGGCCTCGGTCTGCTCGTCGGTCAGGCGAAGCGTCATGGCCATGCCTTCATCCTAGGGAGCGGTGTCACGCCGATACCGTCGGCCGAGAATCGGCAGGAGGTGACCCTCCGCCATCACGCCTGATCGCCGCCGAGGCGGCGCAGGCGGGTCACCGCCTCGTCGATGACCTCGTCCCGCTTGCAGAAGGCGAACCGCAGGAAGTGACGACCCCGTGCGGGGTGGTCGTAGAAGACCTGGGTCGGGATGGCCACCACTCCCGCCAGCTCGGGCAGCCGCCGGGCCAGCTCCAGCCCGTCGTCGAAGCCGAGCGGCCGTATGTCGGTCTGCACGAAATAGGTGCCGGCCGGCCGGAGCACGTCGAAGCCGGCCTTCGCCAGGCCCGTCACGAGGCGGTCCCGCTTGGCCTGCAGGGCCGCCCGCTGGGCCGCGACCCACTCCATCTCCTCCCGCAGGGCGTACGCGACCGCGGCCTGCCAGGGGGCGTTCGCGGTGAAGGTGAGGAACTGCTTGACCGCCTGCACGGCGCCCGCGAGCGGCGCCGGAGCGCACACCCAGCCGGTCTTCCAGCCGGTCACGCTGAAGGTCTTGCCCGCTGAGGAGATCATGACCGTACGCTCGCGCATGCCGGGCAGCGTGGCGAGCGGAACGTGCTCGACGCCGTCGAAGGCGAGGTGCTCGTACACCTCGTCGGTCACCGCGATCAGGTCGTGCTCCAGGCAGACCCGGGCGACGCACTCCAGCTCCTCACGGGTGAACACGGTGCCGGTCGGGTTGTGCGGCGAGTTCACCAGGATCGCGCGGGTGCGGGGCGTGATCGCGGCCTCCAGCTCGGCCGGATCGAAGGTGAACCGCCCCGCGTCGACACGCAGCGTGACCGCCCTGCGCACGGCTCCCGCGAGCGCGACGGCCGCGGCGTAGGAGTCGTAGTAGGGCTCGAAGACGACCACCTCGTCGCCCGGTTCGCAGAGCGCGAGGATCGCCGCGGCGATGGCCTCGGTGGCGCCGACGGTGACGAGGACCTCCCCGTCGGGGTCGTAGGCGAGGCCGTACCACTGCTTGCGGTGCTCGGCGACCGCCTGCCTCAGCTCGGGGAGGCCCGGCCCGGGCGGGTACTGGTTGAGGCCGCTTCGCACGGCCTCGACCGCCCGCTCCAGCATGCGCTCCGGCCCGTCGGTGTCCGGGAAGCCCTGGCCCAGGTTGATCGAGCCCGTCTCCACGGCCAGCTTCGTCATCGTGGCGAACACGGTCGTGCCGAACTCCCGCATCCGCCGCACCAGCGGCTCGCTCACGCGGTCAACCCTATCCGGCGACACCTCCGGCTCATGAACTCCTCATCGAGCGCGAGCGCAAGCCGTTCCTTGGATTCGAGCCGCTCCGGACGCCGCGCGAAGCGCTCACGTATCTTGGCGATCAGGGCCGGCAGGGCCGTCCCTGCGGATTCGCCGGCACCGTGGCGACTTCGGTGGCGACGGCTGCTGCGCTGGTGAGAGTCGATGGGAGGGTCGCACGCACGAGCGGGCGCTGCGGGACGTGGCCGCCGACGGGTGGACCCGCCCGCGCCTCGATGCGCGCTGACGAAGGGACCGGCGGGTGAGCGTGGCGACAGGCAGGATCCGGCGGGTCGACGCGCTGCGCGGGTTCGCCGTGTGCGGGATCATGCTGGTCAACGCCTGGCAGCAGAGGCTGCGGCTGGGGCCGACCTCGCTGGACTGGGTGATGGAGAACCTGTTCCAGAGCCGCTTCTACCCGATGTTCGCGTTCCTGTTCGGGTTGTCCTTCGCGCTGTTCCTGCGCTCCGCACGGCTGCGCACGCGGCGCCCGCGCGTCGTCATGCTGCGGCGCCTGGCCGTGCTCGCGGCGCTGGGCGCGGCGCACATCCTGATCGACCCCGGCGAGGTGCTGCTGCCGTACGCGCTGCTGGGGGTGGTCGTCCTGCTGCCGGCGAGCTTCCTTCCCCGGGCGGCCGTGCTGCTGGTGGGCTGCGGCGTCCTGGTCGCCGCCGTGCTCGACCCCCATCCGTACGTGCTGATCACCGCGCTGTTCCTGCTCGGCCTGGCCGCCGCCCCCGAGGAGCGGGCGAGGGGGGCCGGGCGCCTCGGCGGGACGGACGGCCTGGGCAGCGGGCCGTTCCTCGGCGTCGTGTGCGGGACGGCGGCCCTGCTCGCGGCCGGGCTGACCTGGTGGTGGAACCACGCGCCGCCCGGTGGGGGGATCTATCAGGCGGCGGCGCTGTGCGGCGCGATGGCGTACGCGACGGCGTTCCTGCTGCTCGCCCGTCATGCGGCGGTGTTCGAGGCGCTGGGCCGGATGACGCTGACCAACTACGTGACGGGCACGACGGTGATCGTGGTGGCGATGCCGCTTCTGGAGGCCGACGGCACGGGAGCCGCCGTCGTGGTGCTCGCCGTCGTCACCGTCGCCGCGCAGGCGGTCTTCTGCAGGTGGTGGCTCGCCCGGCACCGGTACGGCCCGCTGGAGTGGGTGTGGCGCACGCTCACCTGGTGGGGCACCTCACGGGGCACCTGGTGGGGTGTGGCGGCGACCGGGCAGACTGTGATCCGTGACCCGCGTAGCGCTGTGCCAGATCCCCGTCGACCACGACCCGGAGACCAACCTCTCGACCGTGCGTGACGCCCTCGCACGGGCGCGGGGGGCGGACCTCGCTGTGTTCCCCGAGGCGACGCTCGCCCGGTTCGGCCCGGGGATCGTCGAGACCGCCCAGCCGCTGGACGGCCCGTTCGTCACCGGCCTGGCCGAGGCCGCGCGCGAGCACGGCACGGCCGTCATCGCCGGCGTCTTCGAGCCCGCCGCGGACGGCAGGGTCTGGAACACGGCCGTCGCCCTGCGGGAGGACGGGTCGCTCGCCGCGGCCTACCGGAAGATCCACCTGTTCGACTCCTTCGGCGCGAAGGAGTCGAAGCTGGTCGCGCCGGGGGACGCGCCGGCGGTCGTGGAGCTGGCCGGGCTCAGGATCGGCCTGATCACCTGCTACGACGTCCGCTTCCCCGAACTGGCCCGCGCGCTGGTCGACCAGGGCGCGGACACGTTCGCGGTGATCGCCGCCTGGGGCTCGGGGCCGCTGAAGGAGGACCACTGGACGACCCTCGTCAGGGCCAGGGCGATCGAGAACACCACCTGGACCATCGCGGTCGGTCAAGCGCCCAATCCCGCCATACCGGACGGGTTCGGTGTGGGCCGCAGCATGCTCGTCGATCCGATGGGCGTCGCCCGGCATGACCTGGGCACCGGCCCCGGCGTGCTGATCGCGGAGATCGACGCGGCGTGGACGGAGACCGCCCGCGCCACCCTCCCCTCGCTCGAACACCGCCGGCTCGGAGTCCACAGATCGTAAACTTGGCCCCATGAGCGAGCCGGGACACAGGACACGGATGCAGAAGGTGGTTCCGCCGCGGCTGCTCGTGCCATACCTGTCGGGCCGTCGCACGATCATCTCCGGCTACGTGTACCGCGTGCAGGACTGCGACCGCCTCACCACCCCCGCCGCGCTCGTCGAGGCCCTCGACCTGTGCTTCGACGGATCGGAGCTGACGCCGGACGTGCCCGAGCTGTACATCATGCGCTGGGACGCGCGGGACATCGACACCTACGTCGTCCCGTACGGCCCGCACATGGGCGGTGATTGGAGCGATGCACCGCCCTTCACCGGGAACGGCTTCACCGCCTCGCGCGAGCAGGTGGTGCCACAGTTCCACACGATGCCCATGCCGATCCCCGCGGGCGCGGAGATCGTCCACCTCACCGCGGCCGGTGAGCGTCCCTTCGCCGGGTACGACGGCCTGACCTGGCGGCCGGCGCGATGAGCGAGATCGAGCCGGCCGGCCTGGGATTCGTCGCCCGCTACCGCGACCGGGACTACGCCGCCGCGGTCGGGCCCGGCGGCGACGACGTGGTGCTGTTCAGCGAGACGCCGCAGGAGGGGTTCACCTCCGCGGGCGGCTACTGGCGGCTGCGGGTGAGCCGCTCCGCGCTGGAGCGGCTGACCCTGCTGCGCACGGTCGGGGCGTTCGGCGGCGAGCCGTGCCTCGTGCTGGACGAGGACGACGGTGGCGACGGCGGAGAGGGCGGCCTGCACATCGCCTACACCGGCCACAACGGCCTCAAGGCCGAGGCGCTCGGCTACTGGCTGGTGGACCACGGCGCCTACGAGGTGGTCGTGCCCCGCGACGAGGTCCACGCGATCCGGGTGGAGCGCGTGCCCGTGCCGCTCACTCCTGACCGGGCGGACGGTCACGAGAGCCCGTGAGGACCCGGGCGAGGCAGGGTTTTGAGTGAGGGTGAGGCGGCCGGTTCAGGAGCCGAGCGACCGATAGCGGGCGAAGCGGGCCGCCGTCCGCTCCCCCGCCGGGCGGTCCAGCAGGCCCGCGATCTCGTGTTCGAGCGTGCGGCCGACCCTGCGGCAGAACTCCTCCGGCTCGTACGCCGCGTCCGGCCGTTCCGGCACGATCCTGTCCACGATGCCGTCCCGCCGCAGGTCGGCGGCGCGTACGCCCTGTGCGGCGGCGATCTCCTGGGCGAAGTCGACGGTCCGGTACAGCAACGCCGACGCGCCCTCCGGCGGGAGCGGTGACAGCCAGGCGTGCTGCGCGCAGACGACCCGGTCGGCCGGGAGCAGGGCCAGCGCGGCGCCGCCCGCGCCCTCCCCCAGCAGCAGGCACACGGTCGGCGCGTCCAGCATGACGAGGTCGGCCAGACAGCGGGCGATCTCGGCGGCCAGGCCGCCCTCCTCGGCCGCCTTCGACAGCTCCGCCCCGCCGGTGTCCACGACCGTGACCAGCGGCAGGCGCAGTTCGCCGGCCAGGCGCATGCCGCGCCTGGCCACCCGCAGCCCGGCCGGGCCGAGCGTGCTGCCCGCCCGCTGCCGCCGCCGGTCCTGGCCGAGGACGACGGCGGGCGCGGCGCCGAATCTGGCCAGCGCCAGCAGGAGGCCGGGGTCACGCTCCCCCGTGCCGGTGCCGTGCAGCGGTGTCACGTCCCGCGCGCCGTATCTGAGCAGGTCGCGCACGCCGGGGCGGTCGTCACGGCGCGAGCGGGTGATGGCCTCCCACGCCGGTGCCGGTTCGGCCGCCTCCTCGGGTTCCTGGCCGGGCTTCAGACCCGCGCGCGGGGCGCAGAGCACGGCCAGCGCCTGGATGGCGATCTCCCGCGCGTCCTCGGCCGAGACCACGGCGTCGACCAGCCCATGGGCGTAGAGGTTCTCCGCGACCTGGACTCCCTGGGGGAACGGGTAGCCGTGCAGCGCCTCGAACACCCGAGGCCCGAGGAAGCCGATGAGCGCGCCCGGCTCAGCGGCCGTCACATGCCCGAGCGAGCCCCATGACGCGAACACCCCGCCCGTCGTGGGATGGCGCAGATAGACGACGTACGGCAGGCCGGCGGCGCGGTGGGCGGCGACCGCCGCGGTGATCTTCACCATCTGGGTGAAGGCCAGCGCGCCCTCCTGCATGCGGGTGCCGCCGCTGGCGGGGGCGGCGAGCAGCGGCAGGCGCTCGGCGGTGGCCCGTTCGACGGCCCGGACGAGCCGCTCGGCCGCCGCCACCCCGATCGAGCCGGCCAGGAAGGAGAACTCGCAGGCGACGACGACCACCCGGCGTCCGTCGAGCGTGCCCTCACCGGTGACGACCGACTCGTCGTACCCCGTCCTGGCCCGGACGCGGGCGAGTTCGGCGGCGTACTCCGACCCGGGCGCGGCCCGGTCCCGCGGAGGCTCGTCCCACGACTTCCACGAGTGCGCGTCGAGCACCCGCGCGATCAGCGTCCGCGCGTCCGGCCTGCCCGCGTCGCCTTCGTTCACGGCGAGCGCCGCTCCCGTTCGGCCAGCCAGTCGAGCACGGCGTCGTTGTCCTGGCCCAGGCCGGGAGGCGCGGCATGCCCGTCATCCGAGGCCCGGCCGTCGAACCGCAGCGGCGGGCCGGGCAGCTCGATCGGGCCGAGCACGGGATGGTCGACGGTGACGAGCAGGCCCTGTGACCGCACCTGGTCCCAGGCGTACACCTCGTCGATCGACCGGATCGCGCCCGCGGGCACGCCGATCTCCCCCAGCGCCGCGAGCCAGTGCTCGCGATCGTGCGCCGCCAGCGCCTTCTCCATCTCGGCGATCAGCTCTTCCCGATGGGCGAACCTATCCCTGTTCGTCGCATATTTCGGCATTCCGGGATCGATGTCCAGTAGCTGGGCGACCTTGCGCCACTGCCCGTCGTTGGCCACCGCGATCTGGATCATGCCGTCGGCGCAGCGGAAGGCGCCGTACGGGGCGATGGAGGCGTGGTGGTTGCCGCCCGCCTTCGGCACCGCGCCGCCGACGGTCCAGGCGGTGCCGTGGTAGGAGTGCACACCCACGACCGACGCCAGCAGGGACGTCCTGACGACCGTCCCGCGACCGGTGCGCTCGCGCTCGTACAGCGCCGCGACCACGCCGTACGCGCCGTGGATGCCCGCGAGCAGGTCGGCGATCGAGGCTCCGACCCGGTAGGGCTCGTCGGGCGAAGGACCGGTCAGCGACATCAGCCCGGCCTCCCCCTGGGCGATCTGGTCGTAGCCCGGCCGGCCGCCCTCGGGACCGTCGTGGCCGAATCCGGTGATGGACAGGATCACCAGCCGGGGATTGAGCCCGTGCAGGCGCTCGGCGGAGAACCCGAGGCGGTCGAGCACGCCGGTGCGGAAGTTCTCCACCAGCACGTCGCTCTGCCGTACGAGCCGCTCGATCAGGTCGCGGCCCTCCTCGGACTTCATGTCCACCGTGAGCGACCGCTTGTTGCGGTTGGCCGCGAGGAAGTACGTGGATATGTCGTGATCCGGGCCTACGAAGGGCGGGCCCCATCCGCGTGACTCGTCACCCGACGGGTGCTCCACCTTGATCACGTGGGCGCCCAGGTCGCCAAGCATCTGCGCGCAGTGCGGCCCGGCGAGGGCCCGGGACAGATCGAGGACGACGATGCCGCTGAGAGGTCCCTGCACGGCCAGCCTCCACGGGGGTCGCTGAGGAGAACGTCCTTCGGTCTCCACCGGAAAGCCTGCCAGGTCACCCCGCCGGCGCGACAGCCCGGTCCGTACTCCCGGTACGGCCCGGCGCCCCGGGCCGCCACCCTACCCCGGGCTGCGTCAGCGATGCGTGCGATGGCCGCGCCACTGGTCCATCAGCCGGCGCAGCCGCTGCTGGTTCTGCGGATCACGCGCCGCGGTCTTGGCCTTCTCGACGTTCTCCCGGCCCTTGGGGCTCTGCAGGTAGTCCCTGATGCGCTGGACGATAGATGCCATTTATAACTCACCATCCCGTTTGTGCCGTTACTGGACGGCTACCCACGGACACCGCCGCCAATCACCGGTGCCGGGGCGCGCGGGGCGGTACGGTGAAGACCGGGACGACGTGCGGTGTCGGTACGCGACCTGGGGGCGAGACGTGGGATCGGATGCACCGGGCACGGGACCGTTGTCTCCGGACTTCAGTGGCATGTCCCCCGGGCCCATGGATCGTTTCGTCAAGGAACTGGAGCACGCCCGCGGGGTCATCGGGGAACGCGCCGAGGCCGTCCGGCGGGTGTTCGCCGCGAGGGGACTGCCCGCCGCGTCCCTGAGCCCCGTCGGCGAGGTCGAACGGTGGATCGACGAACGGCTGCCCGATCTGCGCCGCCGCCACCGGATGGCCGTGAGCCTCTCCCACGCGCCCAGTTGGTCGCCGGGCTCGCTGGTGCCGTACGACGAGAAGAACCTCCTCGGGTCGGCCGAGGCCCGGCGACTGGGCGGCGCACTCGCCGCGGCGTACAAGGACGTCGATCCGGACGCCCCGTTCGACTTCCACCTCGTGGACAAGTACCGCAAGCTCGTCGAGGACCTGGCCGCGCACGCCGACGACTCCGAGTTCGCCGCCGCCTTCTTCGCCGGCATCGGCGTACGCCGGACCGTCGAACTGCCCCGGCGGCTGCGCCAGGTGCTGCAGGAGAACGTGGACGAGGCCGCGCGGACCGCGAGCCGGGCTTTCGGCTCGGCGGTGAGCGGAGGGTCCGCGGTCCCCGGCTTCGCGGCCGTCGCCGCCGCCGTGCGCACCAGGGCGGACGACGAGGAGGACCGCAGGGACATCGGCGACCTGCTGTCGGCGGGGCGACTGCCCACCGAGTGGCTGGCCGAGGTGGTGGCCGCACAGGTGTTCCTCCCCGGGGAGACGACACGCGGCGAGACGCTGACGCCATACCTCGAGGCGCTGGCCGCCGATCCCGCGGCGGCGCGGCTCGCGATCGCGCTGGCGACCAGGAACAACCCGCTGCCGAGGGACGCCGCCGCCCGCCTGCTCACGCGCCCGGGTCTCGGCTCGCGTGACCGGCGGCCCGACCTGGTGACGTTCCTGCGGGACCTGAACGACCGCGCGGCCGTGGACGCCACGTCCGCCGACGCGTTCGGGCGGATGCTCGCCGCCGCGTCCGGCGCGTACGACGAGAAGGACGGAGCCCACAGCGACGTCGCGGCGCGGTTCGCCTTCGCCGTCGTCACCGGGACCTCGGCGTTCCGCTTCGCCCCGCCCACGCGCGTCCACCTCGCCGAGATCGCGGGCGCGTACGCCACCGAGATGACCGAGGGCGCGAACCTCGGCGACTCCAACCAGCTGCTGCCCAGCGCCTTCGGCCCGGTCGAGTCGCGCGTGCCGGGACTGTCGCCGGCGTTCCGGCTGAGCCCGGAGGACACCTACCGGTTCCTGCTCACCTTCGCCGGCGGCGAGTCCGACCGCAGGCCCTTCGATCAGGGCATGGGGGACCTCGCCAAGCGCCTCGTCGGCGTGAACGTGCCGCCGATGCTCAAGGCCGCAGACCCCTCTCGCCTGGATGACCTCTTCGCCGCGCTGGGCAACGTCCGCGGCTTCGAACTCGCCGCCGCGGAAAAACACCTCAAGGCTCTTGACGACGTCGCGGAACGCAACGACATCGCGGACGACATGGCCTGGGACGTCAGCCAGTTGGTGCTCGGCAAGGCCCTGCCGCAGGGGGAACTGTTGTGGCTGATGCTCGACCAGGGCCGTGGCCTGCTGAACAACATCAGCCCCGGTGAGGAGACGAACGTCGAGCGACTGCGCGACAGCGACGACGCCGAAACCCTGGGCCGGCAGCACACCGTGGCCGGGCTTCTCCTCGGCGCCGGGTTCCCCGCGGCCGTATCGCCCAAGGACTACCAGGCCACCTGCCCGCCCGGTGTCGCCATCGCCGACGGCGAGGGCAACCTCCGCCCCTTCCCGGCCATAGCTCAGTCAGGCAACCAGGGCCTGCGAGCCCTCGACCAATGGTTCATCGCCAACGGCCTCGGCGGCGACGAACAACTTTCACTGGGACAGTCGTCACAACGCTGGGCCGACCGATTCGACGGCAATAAACAACGCGCGCAGGCGCGTGCAGAGCTACTCGGCGGCTAGGAAATCAAGAGGCATTCGGTCTCCCCCTGCACCTGATATCGGCCCTTCTCTCTGGAGCTCAGCCGGAGGATGGTGCGCGTTGATCGGTTGACGACTTCCACCGGAGTTTTCGCGTCAGATGCTCCAGATATCCGATAGGCACCCACACGCTTTAGCGCGCCGAGCAGCATGTCGTTGAGCGCGTCGGGTTCGGTTCCTGGCCAAAGGTCTTCTCCAGTGGCGGCGAAGGTTTGTTTGGCTTTGCCGTCGCCGCAGGGGATGTTCTTGCCGCCGGGGTCGGTGACGGTCACGTTCCGGGCGTTGCGCTCCTCCAGAAGTTGAAGGACGTGTTTTTTTAGGGTTTGGCCTGCTTGTGCTGCTGTGGGGGAATCTTCTGATGTGCAGGCGGTTGAGGTGAGAAGCGCCAACAGGAGCGCGGCAGCGATGGGGCGTAGCCGTACGGAAAAGGGCGCGCCGGGCATCGAGTCCGCCTCCGTGTCTCGCCGGAACCATATCCGGCCACATAATCTCAGGGAGTAGCACGCTACGACCACCTGTCTTTTCTGCCGCTGTAAACGGGAGCCCGAAACGTGCCCACGGACGACGACCTGGTGCCGAATCCGAAGTACGACGACCTGCGGGCCGCGCTCGAGACGGTTCGGGAGCACGTTCACGTCCTGGAGACGGCCCTGGACCGGGCCTGCGCCCAGTTCGGCGGTGAACCGGTGTGGGTGGGCCCGGCGGCTCGCGCCTTCGCCGAAGAGCTCAACGGCCGCCGGGCACGGATGAGGAGCGCCGTTCAGCACGTGATCGCCGAACTCGAGGCGGAGCTGCGCACCACACCCGCCAAGGTCTCCCGTTCCGCCGCGATGAGCGGCTGAGGCCGGCGGCACGTCAGACGGTGTCCACCTCCGCATGCGGGAGGCCGCCGGAGAGTTTGGGGTACCCCGGGCCGCGGTCGAAGAAGGCGGCGGGACGCGTCTCGCGCAGCCGCTCCCGCAGGCGCTCGGTCGCCTCCACGTCCATGACGACCTCGTCGACGGCTCCGGCCTCGTGTGAGACGGACAGCACGACGCCGTAGTCCTCGCGCGCGCCCTCGGGCGACACCTTCCCGTCGCGGACGTCGGCGGCCACCCTCTCCGCCGGCCGGTCGTAGGGCGAGCCCCAGCCGCCTCCGCCGGTCGTGCGGATGCGGATGACCTGCCCGGCGCGTACGGGGAAGTCGTCGACCAGGCCCTCCATCTCCACGCCGTCCACCGTGACCTGGAAGGGACGGCCCGCCCGGCCGCCGTTGACGCCCCAGCACGACAGGATCGAGCGGTCGGCGATCGACATGAAGGAGGCGTCCCGCAGCATGCGGATGTGCTTGTCGTAGCCGAGGCCGCCGCGGAACTCCCCCGGCCCGCCGCTGTCCACGGCCAGGCCCAGCCGCTCGACCCGGAACGGCCAGCGTGCCTCGGCGAACTCCACCGGGATGTTGCGGCTGTCGGGCACCACGTGGATGGTGTCCTCCCCGTCGGCGTACCAGCGCCCGCCCGAGCCGCCGCCGAGCACCTCGCGCATGAGGTAGGGCCCGTCGTCCGACTCGCCGTACACGCCGGTGTAGCGGATGGTCTCCTGGTCGGCGGGCATGCGGCCGCCGGTCGCCTTGGCGAGCACGCCCGCCAGCACGCCGAGCAGGCGCAGGATCACGAACGTACGGGCGTTGGTGGGCGCGGGGAAGATCGGCGTCAGCAGGGTGCCCTTCTCCGGGAAGACCATCCTGATCAGCGGCACGACGCCCTCGTTGACGTCGAGCTCGGCCATCCGCTCGGGCGTGTCGGCGAGGTTGCGCAGGATCGGCGCCAGCCACTTCTTCAGGAAGACGCCGTCGGCGTAGTCGCCGGCGTGGTTGATCGGTCCCTTGGCCTGAGGCGAGGTGCCGGTGAAGTCGATGGTCAGCGGGGTGTCCGCCGCGTGGTCGACGGTGAGAGTGATCCGCTGGGTGTGCAGGCGCGGCTCGTCCACGCCGTCGTGCTCGGCGTAGTCCTCCCAGATGTGCACACCTTCAGGGATCTTCGCGAGCAGTTCGCGGCGGAACGTCTCGGTCGTCTTGTCGATGATCGCGTCGAAGCACGCCTCGACCGCCTCCCGGCCGTACCGGTCGAACAGCTCGCCGAGCCGCCGGGCGCCCATGAGGCAGGCCGAGCACTCCGCGTCGAGGTCCCCCGCCAGCGAATCGGGCATCCGGGAGTTGCGCGTCATGATGGTGAGCGCGGCGCGGTTGGGCACGCCCTGGTCCCAGAGCTTGATGGGCGGGACCATCAGGCCCTCCTCGAACGCGCTGCGCGCGTGCGACGGCATCGATCCCGGCACCGCGCCGCCGATGTCGTCGTGGTGGCCGAACGCCTGGACGAACGCGACGACGTCGCCCCCGTGGAAGACCGGCACCGTCACGCACAGGTCGGGCAGGTGGCCGATGCCGCCCTCCGAGAGGTAGACGTCGTTGTGGAAGAAGACGTCGCCGGGCCGCATGGTGCCGATCGGGAAGTCGCGGACGATCGGCTGCACCAGCGCCGAATAGGAGCGCCCGGTCAGCTTGCGCAGCCGCGCGTCGTGGATGCCCGCGCGGAAGTCGTGGGCGTCGCGGATCATCGGCGAGCGGGCGGTGCGGGCGATCGCGGTCTCCACCTCCATCTCCACGGAGGCGAGCGTGCCCTCCACGATCTCCACGAGCACGGGGTCGACGTTCCTATCGGTCATCGCTCACCACCACGAGGTTGCCGTAGTCGTCCATGGTCGCCGTGAAGCCGGGGTGCACCGGCAGGGTCGAGCCGTACTCCTCGATCACGGCCGGGCCGCGCACCGCGGCTCCCGCGCCGAGGTCGGCCCGGCGGTAGATCACGGTGCGGCCCCACTGGTCGTAGTACACGTCGCGGGTCGCGACCGGGCTCGGCTCGTCCTCCTGACGGGGCCTGCGCGCGATCTTGGGCCGGTTGATCGGGCCGATGCCGGACACCCGGAGGTTGACCCATTCGACGGCGTGGCGGGGGTCGTCGCGGTAGCCGTACCCGTAGAGCCTCTCGTGCTCGGCGTGGAACCGCTCGGCGATCACGGCGAGCCACGCCTCGTCCACCGGGCCGTCGGGGGCCGGCACCCGCACCTCGTACGCCTGGCCGTAGTAACGCAGGTCGGCGCTGCGCGCGTACACGTGCTCGGCGAACCCCTCGCGGTCGAGCGCGGCCGCCGCCTGGGCCTCCAGGTCGGCGAGGATCTCGCCGAGCGCATCCGGGGAGGGGTCGCGGGCGACGTGCGTGCGCACGTAGTCGTTCTTCACGTCGACCGTGAGCAGGCCGAACGCGGACACGTTCCCGGGGTCGGGCGGGACGATCGCGGCCCGCAGCCCGAGGATGTCGATGAGGCGGCAGGCCAGCAGCGGCCCGGAGCCGCCGAAGGCGACCATCGGGAAGTCCCGCACGTCGAGGCCGCGCTGGACCGTGATCTGCCTGATCGCGTTCGACTGGTTGAACGCGCTGATCTCCAGGATCCCGGTGGCGCAGCGTTCCGGGGTCAGCCCCAGACGGCCCGCCAGCGCCTCGACGCCCGCCCGAGCGGCGGCGACGTCGAGGGAGATCTCGCCGCCGAGCAGATGCGGAGGCACCCGCCCAAGGAAGACGTGCGCGTCGGTCACCGTCACCTCGGTGCCGCCCCTGCCGTAGCAGATCGGCCCGGGGTCCGCGCCCGCCGACCTCGGGCCGACCTTCAGCGTCCCCTCGGGGGAGATCCAGGCGATGGATCCGCCGCCCGCCCCGACCGTGACGATGTCGATCATCGGGATCTTGCACGGGTAGCGGCCGATGCTGCCTTCGGTCGTCAGCGACGGCTCTCCGTCCACCACGACGGCCACGTCGGTCGAGGTGCCGCCGCCGTCGAGGGTGATGGCGCTCGGGTGCCCGGCGGTCCTCGCGATCAGCGCCGCGCCGAGCGCCCCCGCGGCCGGGCCGGACAGCACGGTCGTGATCGGCTGGTGCACCACCTCGGCCGCCGACAGCACGCCGCCGTTGCTCTTCATGACGGAGAACGGCCGGCCGAGCCGCTCCGACAGGTTCTCGATGTATCGCCGCATGATCGGCTTGACCGCCGCGTCCACCAGCGTGGTCACCGACCGCTCGTACTCCCGGTACTCCCGCAGCACGTCGCTCGACAGCGACACGACCGCCTCGGGGTGCTCGCGCTCCAGCACCTCGCGCATCCGCCGTTCGTGCCCGGGGTCGGCGTAGGAGTGCAGGAAGCACACCCCGATCGCGGTGACGCCCCGCTCCCTGAACCACCGCGCGACGTCCGCGGCCTGCTCCTCGTCGAACGGCCGGACCTCACGGCCGAGGTGGTCGAGCCGTCCCCCGACGGTGCGCACCCGGTGGACGGGCACGATCCGCGGCGGCTTGACCCAGAAGTAGGAGTTGCCGTACCCGTCCGGCACGCTCTGCCGGGCGATCTCCAGGACGGACTCGAAGCCCTCCGTGGTGACGAAGCCCAGGTGAGACGTGCCGTCCGGGCGGTCCTCCAGCAACTGGTTGGTGGCGACGGTGGTGCCGTGGACGAGGGCGGACACGGCATCGAGGGCGCGGGACCCCGCGTGGGCCTCGAGCACCTTGTGAACGCCTGCCATGAACCCGTCGGCCGGGTTGGCAGGAGTCGAGGGAGTCTTGGTCGTGACGATCTGGCCGGACTCCTCGTCGACGAGCACGACGTCGGTGAAGGTGCCGCCTGTGTCGACCCCGATGCGGACGCTGGACATGCTCCGTGTCTACCGATCGCCGCCGATCGGAAGAACCGGCGCACTCTGCCGAAGAATCGCCGTCCTGTCGTCAGACCCTGCCCGGACGGGTGACTCACACCGCGCAGGTGCCGTCGTCGCAGTCCTCGCCGGCCAGCACGCGTACGGCCCTCTCCTCGGCCGTACGCGCCTCGACCTCCCGCAGGGCGGCCACGAGCGTCTCGACGGGCTGCGCGCCCGAGACGGCGAACTTCTCCTCGAACAGGAACAGCGGGACGGCGCGGACGCCGAGCGCACGGGCGCGGGCCAGCTCCGCGCGCACCTCGTCCGCCCCCTCGCCCCTGTCTTCGACTCCCGCCTCGGCGGCCAGGGCGGCCAGCGTGGCGGGGTCGCCGACGTCGAGGCCGTCGGTGAAGTGCGCCCGGAAGAGCCTGTCGGCCATGTCCGCGTCGCGCCCCGCGCGGCCGGCCAGCCGGATCAGCCGGTGCGCCTCGAACGTGTTGGCGGCGACCGCCCGGTCGAAATGGAGCTCCAGCCCGTCCTGCGCCGCCACGCCCGTGACGTGGCCGGTCATCTGCGCCACCCGGGCGGCGCCGCCGAACTTGCGCTCCAGCGCGCGCAGCAGCGGCTCACCGCCGGAGACTCCGTCCGGGTCGAGCTGGAACGGACGATGGGCGACCTCGACGTCCCCCTCGTAGAGGCGCACGGCCTCCCGGAGACGGTGGTGACCGATGTAGCACCAGGGACACACGACATCGGAGAAGATCTCGACTTTCACGACATGTCCCAACCAGCGCCTCCGGCGGCCGATTCCCCGCCGGCGGCGTTTCCCGGGAGCGGCAGGGGCGGCCACAGCCTCACGTCAACCGGCCGGGCGCGGCATTTCTCGGCCCGCACCAGGACCGGAGGCAGGCCCGCGCCGACCGGTTGCGGCGGGGCCGGTGCGTCTAGTTCGCTGTGGCGCATGTCACCCCGCGGGAAACTCCTTGTCGCCCTGCTCTCGGCCGTCCTGGTCGCGTCGTGCGCCGGACCCGGAGAGAGGCGCCGTACGGTGCACGCGTCGTCGGACACCCCTCGGCCGCAGTCGCCGGCCCGGCGTACGCCCACGCCCGGACAGCCGGCCGCCCGGCCGGCGTCCCCGCTCCTGCCCGCCCCCACCATGGCGGGACCATGGCGGCCGGTGCGCGTCCTACCGGAGGCGGAACTTTTGACGTTCACCGGCGTGGCGATGCGAGCGGACGGGAGCGCCTGGGCCGTCGGCGCGGGCGCCGACAACGAGGCATGGGTGGGACGGTTCACCGTACGCGGCTGGAAGCGGGTGCCGCTGACCGGTGTGGAGGGCCCCGGGCGCGCCGTGGTGGTGGACCAGCAGGATCACCTGTGGGTCTTCACCGGCGCCCCCGATTATGCGCCGGACATGTCCCGATCCTCTGCCGCACGGTGGGACGGCCGATCCTGGCGGGTCACCGATCTCGGCGGCGGCCTCGGCATCACCCGGGCACGGGCGATCGGCCCGGAGGTGTGGTTCCTGGCGCGGAAGGGCGACGCCGGCCAGACGAGCGCCACCGTCGTCGAGCGCCGGCGGCCCGACGGCCGCTGGACGGACACGCACGTGCCGATCCGGGCCGAGTCGATCGACGGGCGCACCCCCTCTGATGTGTGGGCGGTGGGCCGGGACACGGCCACCCGTCAGCCCGCCGCGGCGAGGTGGAACGGCCGCGCCTGGACCAGTGTGGCCCTTCCCCGCCTGCCGTTGGTGGAGGGGTTGAGCGCGCTCTTCTGGGACGTCCTCGCACGCGGCACGAGGGACGTGTGGGCGGTCGGGGGCGTCTTCAACGACACCGGCGACGAGGAGCTCGCACAATGGCTGATCGGCCACTGGAACGGCCGCGAGTGGTCCATGGACGTCATCCGCGACGAGGAGCTCGACGGGACGGGTCTCACCGAGATCGTGGACGACGGGAGGCACGGCGCGTGGATCGAGGCGCAGTGGGGCGTCCGGCTCCTCCACATGGACCGGCACGGCCGCATCACCCTGCGCCAGCGCCTGGAGGACGGCAAGTGCGAGGGAGGTGACGTCACGGCCCTGGCCTCCCGGCCCGGGACGCCGGCGCTGTGGGCGGTCGGGACCCGTTCCTCCTGCAAGGGCGGCGGGGTTCGCAGAGCGACCGTCTACCGCGCCGCCGCCTGATCCGCCCGGCCCGCCCGCGGCGTACGCCGGGGCCCCCGGTCTTGCGGCCAGTGGACTCGCAGCCGTATATTCGTATGCGAGTAAGCGAGCAGGAGGGTGATCGTCGATGGCGAAGCGGCGCAAGGTGGCGAACCTGCTGGCGTTGGCGGTGCTCTCCGCGCTCGCGCATCGGCCGATGCATCCCTACGAGATGGCGGCGGCCCTGCGCGGCTGGAACAAAGAGCACGACATGGGGATCAAGTGGGGGTCTCTCTACACGGTCGTCGGCAACCTGGCCAAGCATGGGCTGATCCAGGAACTGGAGAGCGGTCGCCAGGGGCGCCGCCCCGAGCGGACCGTCTACCGGATCACCGAGGCGGGCCGGGAGGAGCTGGTCGACTGGACCCGGGAGCTGCTCCGCGTCCCCCACACGGAGTTCCCGTGGTTTCGCGCCGGCCTGTCGGTCATGGCGGTGCTCCCCCCGGACGACGTGGCCGGGCTGCTCACCGACCGGCTCGCGGCGATCAGGAAGGGGATCGCCGGGCTGGAGGAGCTCTACGAACGTGACAGCGCGCAGGTGCCGCGTCTTTTCCTCATCGAGACGGAGTACGACCTGGCGATACTCAAGGCGGAAGAGGGCTGGATCGGCGCCCTGCTCGACGAGCTGACCGCGGGCACCTTCCCCGGCCTGCCGGAGTGGCGGGCCTTCCACGAGGCCGGCGGACTGCCGGCCGAGATGAAGGAACTCGCGGAAAAGAACATCACCGACATTTAGCCCTGGTGGCGGTGCTGCAACACCGCCACCAGGAGAACCTTCGAACCGGCATGCGGTGGCCCGAAGATGCAACGAATCGAGAATAACGGGTCTCCTCCCATGACGGTTCGGCGAGCACGTCAATCGACAGGAGGAGAAATGAAGAACGTCGCGATCATCGGCGGCGGCATCGCCGGCCCGGTCACCGCGCTGGCGCTGCGTAAGGCGGGCATCGACGCCACCGTCTACGAGGCGTACCCCACCAGCGCCGACGGCGTCGGCGGATCGCTCGTCCTCGCCCCCAACGGCATGGCGGCACTGGAGATCGTCGGTGCGGCCGACGCGGTGCGGGCGGCCGCGCAGCCCAGCACACGCTCGGTGATGACGCTCGGCAGTCGCACGCGCCTGGAGCTGCCCAGCCTGTCCCAGGTCGGACCGCTGCACGCGGTCCGGCGCGCCGACCTCTACCGGGCGCTGCACGACGAGGCCGTGAAGCAGGGCGTCAACATCGAGTACGGCAGACGGCTCACCGGGGTCGAGGGCACCACAGCGGTCTTCGAGGACGGCAGCCGGGCCCGGTTCGACGTCCTGGTCGGCGCCGACGGCGTCCACTCCACCGTTCGCCGGCTCATCGACCCGGACGCGCCCGGCCCGAAGTGGACCGGGATGCTCGGCCTGGAAGGCGTGTCCTCGCACGAGGTGCCCGAAGACCCGGAGACGACGGTCTTCGCCTTCGGCAGGCGCGGCTACTACCTCTACTGGCTGAACGCCGCGGGCGGCACCACCTGGGGCGTCAACCTGCCCTACCACCGCCCCCTGTCCCTCACCCAGGCCCGCGAGGTGCCGCGCGAGGAGTGGATGCGCATCCTGTGTGAGAAGTACGGCGAGGACGTGCCCGGCGGGGATCTGCTCCGTCACACCCCGGTGACATCGATGCAGGTGACGGGGGCCCTCTACATCATGCCCAGCGTCCCGCACTGGTATCGGGATCGGATGGTCCTGGTCGGCGACGCCGTCCACGCGCCGTCGAACAGCTCGGGGCAGGGCGCGTCGCTCTCCATCGAGAGCGCCGTCGAGCTCGCCCGCTGCCTGCGGGACATCGAGGACGTACCACGGGCGTTCGCCACGTACGAGCGGCTCCGCCGCACCCGGGTGGAGAAGGTCGCGGCACGCACCTCCAAGATCATCAGCGCCAAGACGCCGGGTCCGGTCATGCAGAAGCTGGTGCCGCTTCTCATGCCGCTGATGGTGAAGACGTTCCTGAATCCGGACAAGACCGTGGGCCCGGAACAGCGCTACCGCATCGACTGGGACGCGCCCGTCGGCGCCCTCTCCTAGGAACCCGCAGCCGGAAGCCGAACCACGACAGGCCGGTCCCGCCACGGCGGAACCGGCCTGTCCGCGGAGTCGCGGGACGTCGGTGGTCGCGACGCCTGCCCCACCCGCGGCGGCGTATGTCCTGCCCGGGGCGGCGCGCGTCCTACCTGCGGCGGCTTTGGCGGCCGAGGAGCCAGCCGATGACGGCGCTGCCGAGCGCCACCCCGGCGCCGGTGCCGAACGCCGCGAGCATCGTCCAGGCCGGCACACCCTGGCGGGGCGCGGCCGGGACCTCTCGCGTGAACACCCGCGGCGCGGCCTCCCCGGTCACGGCCGCCGCCACCGCCGCACGCTCGTCGCCGGCCGCCGCCACCGGCGCGACCTCGGCGACGACGGTTTCCACGGATCCGGCGGGGACGGACAGCAGGTGCCGCTCGACGGCGGAGAAGAACTCCCCCGCGGTCTTCTTGGCGACCGAGGCGAGCATCCGCTGCCCCACGCCGCCGATCATGCCGCCGACGACGGCCTCGGCGTCGTAGTCGATCCGGGTGCCGCCTCCGGCGTCGCTGAGCCGTACGGCCACGGTCGCCTCGACCGTGCCGGGGGCGCCCTGGCCGCGTGCGCCGAGCGTGAACCGGTCCGGCTCCTCCTGGTCGCGCAGCGCCACCTCGCCCTGGTAGACGCCCTTGATCGAGGCGACCCCCGCGGTCACCGTCATCGCGTACACGTGCTCGCCGATCGTCTCCAGGCGCTCGCAGCCGGGGATCGTCCGAACCAGGACGCCGGGGTCCTGGAGGGCGTCCCAGACCCGCTTGCGCTCCGCCGCGACCAGCGCGCTGCCTGAGACCTTCATGGGCCACCTCCGATGCCGAGCACCCTAGAGAATCACCCGTACGGCGAGAACGGCAACATCTGCCCCGCCACGGCGCCGCGGTCGTGCAGAGTTCACATGCCCCGGAGGCACGGCCGGCTACCGGAGTCATGACCATAACGCCGCGCCGCGCCCGCACTCGTCGGCGCCGCCGGGGAGCAGGCCGATCGCGGCCGGCGCGCTCGTACGTCAGCCTCGTCACCTTCTCCACGACGCGCCCGGCCAGGTTGTAGCCCGCCTGGCTGTAGGACGCCCGGGCGCCGGGCGGCGCGAGCGGTTCCAGCCCGGCCGTCCCCGCCACGTAACAGGCCGGCGCGTCGTCCCCCTCCCCCGTGTTTGTGATCAGTCCCCAGCCCGGCCCCGCGGTGTGGTGGCCCGTACACCCGTCCACCGATCCGGCCTTCGCGCCGTCAACCGCGCGGCGTACGAGTGAATCAGCCGCGCGGCGGACGCGGCACTTGTCATCGTTCGTCCATTCTTGATCCCGTGCCTCCCCAGGAGGCGCTCCCGGCGGGACGGGACCCCTGTCCCTGGTGACCGGGACGGTCCGACCGCAATCGTCGGTACTGCAAGCGACGGGGATCCGGCACCGCGAACCGGGGTCCGGGCGGCACACCGCCCGGCTGTGACGAAGATCGCACCTCGCGGAGCCCTAATGCTCTACAGCTTGTAGTACTACTGGTTATAGAACTACGAGCTGTAGAGCTCCGGCGTGAGGGAGACATGGACGCGCTTGACCTGGCACGGTGGCAGTTCGGGGTGACCACCGTGTACCACTTTCTCTTCGTACCCCTGACGATCGGGCTGGGCGTCTACGTCGCCGGGCTCCAGACCGCCTGGCACCTGACGGGCAAGGAGCACTACCTCAGGCTCACGAAGTTCTTCGGCAAGCTCTTTCTGATCAACTTCGCCATGGGCGTGGTCACCGGCATCGTCCAGGAGTTCCAGTTCGGGATGAACTGGAGCGAGTACTCGACCTTCGTCGGCGACGTGTTCGGCGCGCCGCTGGCACTGGAGGCGCTGCTCGCGTTCTTCCTGGAGTCGACGTTCCTCGGCCTGTGGATCTTCGGCTGGGACCGGCTGCCCAAGCGGATCCATCTCGCCTGTCTGTGGGCGGCCGTCATCGGCTCCAACCTGTCGGCGTACTTCATCCTCGCGGCCAACGCGTGGATGAAGCACCCGGTCGGCTACGAGGTCGTGGACGGCAGGGCCAGGATGACCGACCTGTGGGCGGTGCTGACCAACTCGACGGCCCTCGCCCAGGTGCCGCACGTCGTCGCCGCCTCGTTCGTCGTGGCGGGCGGGTTCGTCATCGCCGTCGCGGGCTACCGCATCCTGCGTGAGCGCGGGCTCGGCCTGCGGCCCGAGCGGTCTCGGAAGGACGGCCGCCCGGCCCGTACGGCCGTCGGGGACGCCACCACGCCGATGCGCCGCCTCCCGGACATGTGGCGGACCAGCCTGCGCGCCGCGCTCGTCATGACGGCGATCGCGGGGGCCGTCGTCGCCGGCAGCGGCGACCTGTCCGGCCAGTTGCTGCGCGAGCAGCAGCCGATGAAGCTCGCCGCGGCGGAAGGCCTGCGCCACGACACCGCCGGAGCGCCGTTCTCGATCGTGCCCGGCGTCGAGGTGCCCGGCCTGCTCAGCCTGCTCGCCGCGCACGACCCCGGCGCGACGGTCCAGGGCGTCGACGACATCCAGGCGCGGTACGAGAAGACCTTCGGCCCGGCCGACTACACCCCGAACCTGCCGGTCGTCTTCTGGTCGTTCCGCGTGATGATCGGCTTCGGCATGGCCACGGTCGGCCTGTCCGCGCTCGGCCTGTGGCTGACCCGGCGGCCCCGGCGGCGGCAGGGCGGCCCGGCGAAGCCGGTGCCTGGCTGGTTCGCCCGCCTGTGCGTGCTGGCGCTCCCGCTGCCCGCCGTCGCGATCATCTCGGGGTGGCTGCTCAGCGAGATCGGCCGTCAGCCGTGGACCGTCCAGGGCGAGCTCATGACGGCCGCCAGCGTGTCGCCCGGCGTCTCGCTCGGCGAGGTCGCGATCACCCTGGCGATCTTCACGGTCCTGTACGGCGTGCTGGCGGTGGCCGAGGGCGTGCTGCTCATGCGGCACGTCAAGGCGGGCCCGGAGCTGCCGCCGGTCGAGAACATGCCCGCCGGCACCGTTCCCGCCCGCCCCGACGAGGCGCGGCTCACGCCGACGCTCATGTACTGAGGAGCCACGAGATGACGACCTTCTGGTTCATCGTGATCGCGTTCCTCTGGACGGGTTACTTCGTCCTGGAGGGATTCGACTTCGGGGTGGGCGCGCTGCTGCCGCTGCTGTCGCGCTCGGAGGCCGACCGCAGGCAGGTGCTGGCCACCATCGGGCCGGTCTGGGACGGCAACGAGGTGTGGCTGATCACCGCGATCGGAGCGATGTTCGCCGCCTTCCCGGCCTGGTACTCCGGCCTGCTCAGCGGCTTCTACCTGGCGGTCTTCCTCGTCATCGCCGGCTTGGTCGTGCGCGGCGTGGGCCTGGAGTGGCGGGGCAAGGTCCACTCCCGGCGCGAGATCGCGCTGTGCGACGCCGGGATCGTCACCGGCAGCGTGCTCCCGGCGTTCCTGTGGGGCGCGATCTTCGGCAACCTGCTGTTCGGCACGGCGCTGGCGACCGTGCTCGGCGGGGCCCTGTCGCTGTCGGTGGCCGTGCTGCACGGCGCGGTGTTCGTGGCGCTCAAGACGACCGGCGGGGTCCGGGCCCGCGCCCGCCGCGCCGCGCTTCTCGCGGCCGTCGGGGCGGTGCCGGTGGCGATCGCCACGCTGCCGTCCGTGCCCGGCAAGGGGCCGATGTGGACGCTGGGCACGGCCCTGCTCGCGGCCGCGGCGCTGGCGGCCGGGGTGACGCTGGTGTGGGGCCGCCGGGAGGGCTGGGCCTTCACCGCGACCGCGACCGCGATCGCCGCGACGACCGCCACCGTCTTCGGCGTGCTGTGGACCGCTCCCCTGCCCGGGCTCACGCTGGCCGAGGCGGCCTCGGCGCCGTACACGCTGACCGTCCTCACCTGGATCGGCCTGATCGCCCTGCCCGGCGTCATCGCCTACCAGGCCTGGACCTACTGGGTCTTCCGCAAGCGCCTCACCGCCGAAGTGTCCTGACTCAGGAACGGGACGTGTACTCCGGCGCTCTGACGGTGGTCACCGTTCCAGGCGCAGGTGGTGGAGGTCGGAGGGGGAGACGGGCATCCGGGCGATCGTGATGCCCTCGGCGTCCTCGACCGCGGAGGCGATGACGGCCGAGACGGGGATGACCCCGGCCTCCCCCGCGCCCTTGATCCCCAGCGGGTTCAGCGGTGAGGGCGTCTCCAGGTGGGCCGTCTCGATGCGCGGCACCTCCGTGGCGTACGGCATCAGGAAGTCCATGAACGAGGCGTTCAGCAACTGGCCGTGCTCGTCGTAGACCATCTTCTCGTACAGCGCCCCGCCGACGCCCTGGGCGACCCCGCCGTGGATCTGCCCCTCGACGATCATCGGATTGATCAGCTTGCCGCAGTCGTGGACGACGGCGTAACGCAGGATCCTGATCTCCGCGGTGTCGAGGTCGGTCTCCACGATCGCCGCGTGCATGCCGGCGGCGAAGGTGGACCTGACCGGCGAGTAGTAGTCACGGCCCTCCAGACCCGGCTCCTCCCCCTCCGCCACCGGCGGCCGGTCGTCTGAGGCGGGGCCTGCGAACTGGGTGGCCCGTTTGGCCTCCTCGTCGAAGGCGTATCGCAGCGGGTTGGACAGCACGGCGACGGTCGCCAGCGGGATCGACGCCGACGGCACGCCGGCGACGTGGACCATCCCGTCGGTGATCTCCAGGTCGCGCGGGTCGGCCTCCAGCGCCTCCGCCGCGATCCGCAGCGCCTTCTCCCTGACCTTCCGGCAGGCGAGCGCGATCGCGTTGCCGCTCATCACGGCCGCCCGTGAGGCGAAGGTGCCCACGGCGTACCCGAAGCGCCGGGTGTCGCCGGTGACGACCGACACCTTCTCGATCGGCACGCCGAGCTCGGTGGCCGCGATCTGGGCGAACACGGTCTCGTGCCCCTGTCCCTGGGAGGTCAGGCCGGTCGAGACGTGCACCCGGCCGTCGGAGGTCACCTGCACGTGCCCGCCCTCGTAGGGGCCGACGCCGGTGCCCTCGACGTAGCAGCCGACGCCGATGCCGATCCTGCGTCCCTCGGCCGCCGCGCGGGCCTTCGTCTCCGGGAAGGAGTCCCAGCCGATCAGCTCCTTGAGCATGCGCAGCGCCTCGGGGTAGTCGCCGCTGTCGTAGATCAGCGGGCGCCCGTCCTGGAACGTCATGCCCTGGTCGTAGGGGAACTCGTGCGGCTGGATGAAGTTGGCCGCGCGGACCGCGGTGCGGTCCCTGCCGAGGTGGGCGGCGATGCGGTCCATCGTCCGCTCCATGCAGAACACGCCCTGCGGGCGGCCCGCGCCCCGGTAGGGCGTGACCTGCACCGTGTTGGTGTAGATCGAGGAGAACTCGACCCGGTAGGCCCCCACCTTGTACGGCCCGAGCAGCTGCGTCGAGGTGATGATCGGCACGATGATCCCGTACGGCGTGTAGGCGCCGTGGTCGTGCAGGATCTCGACCTCGAGGCCGAGCACGCGCCCCTCGTCGTCGAACCCGGCCCGCACGTGCTGGACCTGGCCGCGCTCGTGTGACGACGAGACGAAGTGCTCGCGCCGGTCCTCGGTCCACTTCACCTCGCGGTTCAGCAGCCGGGCCGCCCATGGGACGAGGACCTCCTCGGGCCACGGATGCACGATCTTGACGCCGAACCCGCCGCCGACGTCGGGCGCGATGACCTCCACCTTGGGCAGCGGCAGCCCGAGCTTGGCCGCGATCGCCATCCGCACGCTCGTGGACGTCTGCGTGGAGGAGTAGACGCGCAGCGACCCGTCGTCGGCGTCCCAGCGGGCGTACACGCCCTTCCCCTCCAGGGGCGTGCACGCGCTGCGCTCGACGTCGAGGCGGAACTCCAGCGTGTGCGGGGCGGCGTCGATCGCCTCCCGCGCGGTCAGGCCGCCCGGTCCCGGCACCTCCTGGACGAGGTGCGCGCCGATGTTGCCCGGCACGTCCTCGTGCACGAGATGAACGCCGCGCACGGCCTCCTCGATGCCCACGACGGGCTTGAGGATCTCGTAGTCGACCCGGATCAGGGCGCAGGCGTCCTCGGCGAGGTAGCGGTCGCGGGCCACGACCATCACGACCGGCTCGCCGACGTGCCGGACGATCTCCCGGGCCAGCGGGTACGCCGTGCGGCCGTGGGTGAGCGCGGGGTGCGGGATCAGCAGCGGCAGCGGCTCGGCCAGCGCGCCCGGCAGGTCCTCCCACGTGTAGATCGCGACGAGGCCCTCGACGTCGAGGGCGGCCGACACGTCGATGTCGAGGATCCGCGCGTGGGCGTGCGGCGACCTGACGAAGGCGGCGGCCAGCGCGCCTCCGCCCAGGTCGTCGAGGTAGCGCCCCTGACCGGTGATCAGCCGGGCGTCCTCGCGCCGCCGGACCGGCTCGCCGAACAACCTGGTCGTCACCGGTCCTCCTCCGCCTGGATCTCCGCTGCCCGGTGGACCGCCTTGAGGATGTTCTGGTAGCCGGTGCACCGGCACAGGTTGCCCGCCACGGCCTTCAGCGCCTCCTCCTCGGTCGGTGCGGGGTTGTCCCGCAGGAACGCGGTGACCGTGCACAGGAACCCCGGCGTGCAGAACCCGCACTGCAGGGCGTGGCACTCGGTGAAGGCCCGCTGGACCGGCGACAGCTCGCCGTCGCGCGCCAGCCCCTCCACCGTCGTGATCTCGTGGCCGTCCACCGTGACGGCGAACGTCAGGCACGACCGCACCGGCTCGCCGTCCAGCAGCACCGTGCAGGCGCCGCAGACGCCGTGCTCACAGCCCACGTGGGTGCCGGTGAGGCCGAGGTCGTGGCGCAGGCAGTCCGACAGCAGCCGCCGCCCGGGCACCGTCGCCTCCCGCACGACCCCGTTGACCGTCAGCCTCACGTGATGGCCTGTCTCGTTCACGATTCCTCCCCGCGGGCCGCGGAGGCGGCGTCCCGCAGCGCCCGTGCGGCGAGCACCCCGGTGAGGTGCCGCCGGTAGTCCGCCGTCGCGTGGATGTCGCCCTCCGGATCGATCCGGTCCCGTACGGCTTCCGCCGCGGCCTCCCAGCCGGCCGAGGCGGCCGGGCGCGGGCCGCAGGCGGCGGTCACGTCCACCACCACCGGGACCGGTCCCACGCTCACACAGGCGACGCGGGCGGCGGCGATCCGGAGGTCCTCGTCCAGCGTGACGGCGGCGGCCACCCCGGCCACCGCGTAGTCGCCGTGCCGCCGGGCCACCTCGTGGAAGGCCGTGCCCGACCGCCGGGGCAGCGCGGGGAAGAACGCCGACACGGCCAGTTCACCGGGCCGCAGCGCCGACTCCATCGGGCCGGTGAAGAACTCCGAGGCCGGCACCTCCCGCTCCCCGCCCCGGCTCGCCAGCCGTACGGACCCGCCGAGCAGGGCGAGCACGGCGGGCATCTCGGCGGCGGGGTCGGCGTGCACGAGGCTGCCCACCACAGTGCCGCGGTTGCGGATCACGGGGTGGGCGACCAGCCGCAGCGCCTGCCGCAGCAACGGCTGCGCGGCGGCGGCCTCCGGCGAGCGCTCCACGGCGGCGTGGCGGGCCAGGGCCCCGACGCGTACGCCGGACGGCCCGGCCTCGATCCCGTCCAGGCCGGGCACGCGGTTCACGTCGACGATGTGGGCGGGCGCGGCCAGCCGCATGTTGAGCAGCGGGATCAGGCTCTGGCCGCCCGCCAGCACCTTCCCGTCGGGCCCGGCCTCGGCGAGGACGTCGAGCGCCTCGCCGAGGGTGGCCGGGCCGTGGTAGCCGAACGGAGGCGGCTTCACCGCGTTCGCACCCGCGGCGCGGGCCGTTCAGACGGCCGGGTCGCGTTCGAGCCCGATCTCCCCACCCGTGACCTCCTTCGCTCGTCTGCCCGCGATGGCGCGGAGCAGGTGATAGCCGGCGAGCACCACGATCGTGCCGAGCGCGATCCCGGCGAGCGAGAAGTCGCCGGTGATCTGGTGGGTGACCGGCCCGATCGCGAGGATGATCCCCGCGCCGATCGGCACCATGTTGACCGGGTCGGCGAAGTCCACCCGGTTCTCCACCCAGATCTTGGCGCCGAGCAACCCGATCATGCCGTACAGGATGACCGTGACGCCGCCGAGCACGCCGCCGGGCGTGGCGGCGACCAGCGCGCCGAACTTGGGGCACAGGCCGAACAGGATCGCGATGACCGCGGCGATGTAGTAGGCGGCCGTCGAGTAGACCCGCGTGGCCGCCATGACGCCGATGTTCTCGGCGTACGTCGTGGTGGGCGAGCCGCCGACGGCGGTGGCGACCACGGTGCCGACGCCGTCGGCGATGACCGCCCTGCCCATCTGGGGGTCGACGTCGGCGCCGGTCATCTGGCCCACGGCCTTGACGTGGCCGACGTTCTCCGCGATCAGGGCGATCACCGCGGGCAGCACGACCAGCACGGCCGACGCCTGGAACGACGGGGCGTGGAAGTGCGGCAGCCCGATCCAGTCGGCGTCGGCGACGGCCTGGAAGCTCACCCGGGGGTGGGTGTCGATCTTCCCGGTGCCCGCGTTGTAGGCGGTGATGTTCCCGAAGACCTTGTCGGCGAGCCAGGACAGGACGAACCCGAAGACCAGCCCGAGTAGCACGCCGATCCGGCCGAGGAAGCCGCGGAAGAGCACGATGAACACGAACGTCGCGACCATCGTGATGAGCGCGATCCACGGGTCCTGCGGCCAGTACACGTCGGCCACGACGTACGCCAGGCCGAAGCCGATCAGCAGGACCACCGCGCCGGTCACGACCGGGGGGAAGACGCGGTGGATGATCTGCACGCCGAGCACGTGGATCGCCACGCCGCACAGGGCGAGCACCAGGCCGGCGACGAGGATCGCGCCGGTCACGACCTGGTCGGCCGCCGGGGTGTCGCCGCCGAACGCCGCACGCACCGCCACGACGCCGCCGACGAACGACGCCGACGTGCCCAGGTAGCTGGGGATACGCCCCTGGGTGAAGAGCAGGAACAGGATCGTCGCGACGCCCGACATCATCACGGCCGTGTTCGGGTCCAGCCCCATGACGAGGGGGAACACGAAGGTCGCGCCGAACATGGCGATCACGTGCTGGGCGCCGATGCCGACCATGCGCGGCCAGCTCAGCCTCTCGTCCGGTTTGACGACCTCCCCGGGGGCCAGCCCTCTCCCGTCGCCGTGCACTGTCCATCTGAAAGCCATTTACGCCCCTCTTGGTACTGGGCCGTGGGCCGGGCGGCCACCCCGCAGGCGTCCCTCCGCGGCGTTCTAGACCGTTTGGGGCACTTTAGGACTGGCGTGCGCGACAGACATGGGCATGATCTGCCAAACCGGCGAGCTCCGGAGCGTCACACCACACGGATCGTGTACCCCTCGCCGGTGACGACCTGGCCCGCCCGGATTTTGCAGGCCTTGCGCAACTCCACGCGTCCGTCGACGCGCACCCGGCCCTCCGCGACGAGGTGCTTGGCCGCTCCGCCGCTGTCGGTGATCTGGCAGAACTTGAGGAGATCGCAGAGCGGGATGTAGTCGCCGTCCAGCTCGAAGGTGATCGCTGGGGCCTTCGCGTCGTTCACGCCGCCAGCTTAGATAGTCAGGGAGTGTCCCGCAGATCTCGCCGTAGCGAGGATCGGCCAGGTGGATGCATCGCAAGGCGGAGGAGGAGCCCATAGCGGAGCTATGGGCGACCTTCCCGGGCCCCGCGGAGATTCCGAGCTTGCGAGGAATCTTCGTGGGTGGGGCGACAACGAAGCGAGGCGCCGCCTGGGCGACCGGAGTAGGCAAGAGATCTAAGGGGCACGACCTAGATGCCCCTCATGCGCAGGACGTGGAGGGCGAGGGTGAGGTTGAGCCGCAGGTGCGCGTCCTCGGTGAAGTTGCCCAGCATGCGCTCCAGCTTGCCGATCCGGTAGCGCAGGGTGTTGTAGTGGAAGTGCAGGCGGCGCGCGGTCTCGGCGACGTTGAGGTTGGTCTCCAGCAGCGCCTGCAGGGTGCGGCGCAGGTCGGCGTTCTCCGCGTCGTCGTCCCCCGCGAGCGGGCCCAGGGTCTCGCGGACGAAGGCGTGCAGCTCGTCGGTGTCGTTCACCAGCGACAGCAGCCGGTAGACGCCCAGCTCGTCGAAGTGGGCGACCGCGCCGGCCCCGTGGAGCTGGCGGCCCACCCTGGCGGCCTTCAGCGCCTGGCCGTACGCGCCGGGCAGGGCGTCCGCGCCGGAGGCGACCCGGCTGAGGCCGGTGGAGAACGTGCCGTCGGAGACGGCGGCGAGCGCGTCCCTGGCCACCTTCGCCGGATCGGCCGCCGCCCCGACGATCGCCACGACCTCGTGGGAGAAGCCGGCGACCGCGCCGCGCGGGTCGTGCTTGCGCACCGACGCCTGCCACGCCGCCAGCATGCGGTCCTGGACCGGCCGTTCCTCGGCGTCCGGGTCGATCTCGGCGACCAGCACGCTCACCGGGCGCTCCAGGTCCCAGCCGAACGCCTGGGCGCGCTCGGCCACCCGCAGCCCGCCCCTGCCGGTGAGCACGTCGCGCAGGAAGTCGGCGCGGTACTTGCTCTCGACGGCGGTGACCGCCTCCTGCTTCGTGATCACCAGCGCCGCGACGGTCGCGGCGCGCTCCAGGATGCCGATGTCGCTGGGGGTCAGCGTGCCGTGGGCGCTGTAGGCCGCGATCCTCCCGTGGTGGTGCCCGCCCGCGACGACGGGCACCGCCGCGTAGTGCCCGTCGCCACCCGCGGGCGGGGCCGCCGGCGTCCGCGCGAGAGCCGCGTTGATCTCCCGCAGCCGCGCCACCTGCGCGGACTCCCCGGCGGCCGCGAGGAGATGACCGGCGGCGTCGGTCGCCCCCACGGCCACCTGCAGCAGCCCGGCCACCTCCGCCGTCACCTCCCGCATCCCGCCCCCGGCCAGCACGATCTGCACGAGCGCCCGGTGCGCCTCCTCCGTACGGGCGAGGATCGCCGCCTGGCGGTTGAGTATGTCGGTGAGCACCTGGTTGAGGATGTCGTCGAAGCCCACGTCGTTGGGCAGCAGGATCAGCGGGAAGCCCAGCCGGTCGGCCTGCTCGACCATCTCCCCGGGGAGCTCGTCCAGGTAGCGGCCGAGCTTGATCGCCAGGGCGGCGAGGCCGCGCTCGTCCAGGTCGGCCACGAGCCGGTCGAGCGACTGCGGCGTGTTGCGCAGCGGGTAGCCCGTGGTGAGCAGCAGCTCGTGCGGCTTCACCCAGGCGAGGATGTCGGGCACCTCCATCACGTTGAGGCGCTGCACGATGCGGTCGAGGCCGGCCCGCCCGGCGATCAGGCGGGCGTCCGCCAGCGTCGAGACCCCGAGCACCTCGCCCACCGACACGCCGTGCAGGATCGTTCCAGTGCTCGCCAGGCGCATGGCGGGCGGGGCCGGGTCGTTCTGCAATGCCGTCTCCGAGAATGCCGTCACCGGGGGTCGCGACGTCCTCGGGTCATCGGTCGCTCACCCTCCTCGTTCGCTACGCGGGCCGCTCGTACCTCGCGGACCACTCCGCTCACCGCGTCGGGCTCGCTCCGGGGACGTCTCAGGCCGATTGTGCCCGACCACGGTCCTGTCAGGAAGAGCCAAGCATTCGGCCGACTGTTGGCATCTTTCTCCGTACGGAGGGGGGAGACCGGGCCTTAGCGTCGGCAACGACTGGCTTCGGGAGGTCCGGTGAGTGTTGGCACGCGCCCGAAAGGGCGGCGGGCGACGACGCCCGCGTCCCGCCCCCCGGCGGCCTCCGCCTACGTGAGCGGCGCCGCGAGCGTGGCCGTACGGCCCGCGATCGAGGCGCCCCGCCGCCCGGCCAGGGTGCTCGCGGCCTTTCCCCTCGCGCTCTACCTGGAGATCAGGAGCGAGGCCGAGCCGCACGTCGTCGCCGTGGTGACGGGCGAGGCCGTCCGCCTGCCCAACGCGGTGGTGCTCGCGGAGCGCCTCGACGGGGTGTCGGCGGGCGACGACGCCTGGGTCGGCGAGGGCTCCGTCGAGGTCGGCGGCGTGTCGATCTGCGTGCGCCGCTGGTGGGACCCCGCTCCCCCGCTCGGCCCCGCCGACCCCACACGGCTCGCACCCGCCCTCGGCCTGCTCCGCCGTGCCCGCGCGGCCTCGCCCCGGCGGCCGGGGCTGGACCCGGACGGCGCCCCGGCGCTGCTCGAGCGCGGCTGCCGGGCCGGTTCTCTGGTGGAGAGCATCACCGCGGCCGAGCGGCTGATCGGCCTCGGCCCGGGGCTGACGCCGAGCGGCGACGACATGCTCGCCGGCCTGCTGGTCGCGCTGCGGCACCTCGGCGCGGCGGCGGGAGTGCCGCGCGCCGTCTGGCTGGCCGACTGGCTCGCCGCGGCGGTCACCTACGACGCCCGCACCCGGACCACACCCATCTCTGCCACCCTGTTGCACTGCGCCGCCAGAGGCGAGGCGAGCCCGGAGGTCACCGGCGTGCTGCGCGGCGTGGCCGGGCACCAGCCGCTGGAGCCGGCCGTGCACCGCCTGCTCCGCCTCGGCCACACCTCGGGCGCCGACCTGGCGTGGGGCGTGCAGATCGGCCTGTCCGCCGTCCTCGCCCATCGGGAGGGCCAGTGAACGACCTGGTCGAGGTGCGCCCCGGGGTCTACCGCGACTCCGTGACGCTGATGCGGGTGAGCCGGGCGCTCACCGCAATGCCCGGAGTGGCCGTCGCCGTCGTCGCGATGGCGACCGAGCTCAACCTGGGCCTCGCCCGCGATCTCGGCTTCGCGGTGCCGCCCGCGACGCCCGGCGACCTGCTGGTGGCGGTCCGGGCGGACTCTCCTGCGGAACTGGAGGACGCCGCCGCCGAACTGGAGCGACAGCTCGCCGCACGGGCGCCGGCGAGCGGGACGCGGGGCGACGCGCCGCCGCGTACGACCCGGTCGGCGGCGCGGGCCTTCGAGGCGAGCCTGGCGCTGGTGAGCGTGCCGGGCGAGCACGCCTTCGCCGAGGCGCTCGACGCCGTGGAGGCCGGGCTCTCGGTAATGATCTTCAGTGACAACATGCCCGTGGAGCAGGAGATCCTGCTCAAGGACCGGGCACGGGCCAGGGGCGTGCTCGTGATGGGGCCCGACTGCGGCACCGCGGTCGTGGGCGGGGCCGGCCTGGGCTTCGCCAACGTCCTGCGCCCCGGGCCCGTCGGCGTCGTGGCCGCCTCGGGGACCGGCGCCCAGCAGGTGACGAGCCTGCTCGACCTCGCCGGCGTCGGCGTGTCCCACGTGCTCGGCGTGGGCGGCAGGGACCTGTCCGCCGAGGTGGGCGGGCGCTCGGCCGTGCAGGCGCTGCGCGCGCTCGACGAGGACCCGGCGACCGAGCTGATCGTGCTGGTCTCCAAACCCCCCGCCCCCGAGGTGGCCCGTGCCGTACGGGACCTCGACCTGGCGACGCCGGTCGTCGCCGCGCTCCTCGGGCCGGGGCAGGACGACCTGACCACCGCCGCGGAGAAGGTGCTGCGAGCCCTCGGCCGCGACGTCCCCGAGTGGCCCTCCTGGCCCGCGCCGCCGGCCTCGGCCGGGCGCCGGGACGCGGCGGTCCTGCGGGGGCTCTACGCCGGCGGCACGCTGTGCGCGGAGGCGGCGCTCGTCGCGGGCACAGGCGAGTTCACCGACTTCGGCGACGACGCCTACACGCGGGGCCGGGCCCATCCCATGATCGACCCGGCGCTGCGCCTGGAGGCGCTGCGCGGCGTCGCCTCCGGCGTCGTGCTGATGGACGTCGTGCTCGGGCACGGCGCCGACCCCGACCCGTCCTCCTGGCTCGCGCCCGCGATCCGCGACGCGGTGGCCGGGGGCGTGGACGTGGTCGTGGCCGTCGTCGGCACCGACGGCGACCCTCAGGGGCTGCGTGCCCAGGCCGCCCGGCTGAACGAGGCCGGGGCGGCGGTCTTCACCTCCAACGCCGCGGCCGCCCGGCACGCCCGCCTCCTCGCGGGCGGGTGACGGGCGTGGCCGCGCCGACCCCGATCGGAGCTTGATGACCCTCTCCATGCTGTACGGCGAGCCGCGCGTCATCACGGTGGGCGCGCAGGTGCTGGGCGAGGCGCTGGACCGGCAGGCCGTGCCGCGGCGGGAGGTCGACTGGCGGCCGCCGCTGCGGGGTGCCTCCGCGGCCCTCGCGCGGGTGCTGGCCGACCCCCGGCGCGAGAGCGCCAACGCCACCGCCGTCGGGCGGATGCTGTCGGCGCGCCCCATGCTGACCGGCGTACGCCCGGCGCGTGAGGTTCTCGGCCTGGGGGCCGGGGAGTTCTTCCACGCCGGTCCGCCGATCACCTGGGAACGGGCCTCCGGCCCGATGCGGGGGGCGCTCGCCGGGGCGATGCTGTTCGAGGGCCTGGCGGCCACCCCGGAGGAGGCGGAGGACCGCCTGGCCTCCGGCGCGGGGATCACCCTCGACTCCTGCCACCACCACCGCACGGTCGGTCCGATGGCGGGGGTGGTCAGCCCGTCCATGTGGATGCTGGAGGTCGCCGACGCCGAGCACGGCGGCACGGCCTACTGCTCCCTGAACGAGGGGCTGGGCAAGGTCCTGCGCTACGGCGCGTACGGGCCCGAGGTGATCGAGCGGCTGCGCTGGATGGGCGAGGTGCTCGGGCCGGTGCTCGCGGCGGCGCTGGCGCGGTGCGGCCCTCTCGACCTGCGCACGCTCATCGCGCAGGCGCTGCAGATGGGCGACGAGCTGCACAACCGTAACCGCGCCGCGACGTCCCTGCTGGTGCGCGAGATCGCGCCCGCGGTCGTGGAGGCGGCCCCGCAGCACGCGGCCGAGGTGCTGCGATTCATCAATGGAAATGATCATTTCTTCCTGAACGCGGGAATGGCGGCGGCGAAAGTGAGCGCCGACGCGGCGCGCGGCGTGCCCGGGTCGAGCCTGGTCGTGGCGATGGCGCGCAATGGAACCGATTTCGGAATACAGGTGTCGGGCCTCGGCGACCGGTGGTTCACCGGCCCCGCCGGCGTGCCCGACGGCCTGTACCTCGGCGGATACGGCCCGGACGACGCCAACCCCGACATCGGCGACTCCACCATCACCGAGACGGCGGGCCTGGGCGGCTTCGCCATGGCGGCGGCCCCCGCGATCGTCCGGTTCGTCGGCGGCGAGGTGTCCGACGCCGTGGCGGCCACGACCTCGATGTACGAGATCACCATGGCCGAGCACCCGGCGTACCAGATCCCGGGGCTGGGCTTCCGCGGGACGCCGGCCGGCATCGACGTCGCGCTCGTGGCCAGGACCGGTCTGCTGCCCGTCGTGAACACCGGCATCGCGGGCAGGATCGCCGGAACCGGGCAGGTGGGAGCGGGTCTGGTCAGCCCGCCGGCCGAGGCCTTCACCGCCGCCCTCGACGCGCTGGGCGAGGCGTGAATTCCCTTTGACCGTCATCAGACCGTAATATCGTCGTCAACCTCAGATATCCGATGCAATTCGCACGGTCCGTTCGGGGGATCTTGCGGATCGAGCGTGAATTGGGGACCTTATCTATGACGACAGATCGCCTGCTCGGTATGGTCCCCCCTATGCCAGAGGGTCAGGGACCTGTGGGCCGCGTCCCCGCGGGGGGCGCCCCCGAAGGGCAGGGCCGTCTCGTCGGCCGGCGCTACCGGCTGCTGTCCCCGGTGGGCCGCGGCGGCATGGGGATGGTGTGGCACGCCCACGACGTGCTGCTGGACCGGGACGTCGCGGTCAAGGAACTGCTCCTGCCGTTCGGGCTCGACAACGCCGGCGCGCAGACCGCCCACCGGCGCATGCTGCGCGAGGCGCGCTCGGCCGCCCGGCTCAGCCATCCCGGCATCGTCACCGTCCACGACGTCGTCGAGGAGGACGGGCGGCCGTGGATCGTCATGGAGCTCGTCCGCGCCTGGTCCCTCGAGCAGGCCGTGCGGCAGAGCGGCCCGCTGCCGGTCGTGCAGGCCGCCGAGATCGGCATCCGGGTGCTCGACGCGCTGCGCCACGCCCACGCCGCCGGCATCCTCCACCGGGACGTGAAGCCCGGCAACGTGCTGCTCACCGCCGACCGCGTGGTGCTCACCGACTTCGGCATCGCCGCCATCGAGGGCGACGTCACGATCACCCAGACCGGGCTGCTCATGGGCTCGCCCGCCTACATCCCGCCGGAGCGCCTCCAGGGCCGCACGATCACCCACGCCGCCGACCTGTGGTCCTTCGGCGCGACGCTGTACGCCGCCGTGGAGGGCCGCCCGCCGTACGAGGGGCCGGACGCGGTCGCCGTGCTCGGCGCGGTGCTCACGCAGGAGCCCAACCGGCCGCGCCGGGCGGGCGCGCTGCTGCCGGTCATCGAGGGCCTGCTCCGCAAGAACCCGGCCGACCGCCTTCCGGCCGCGCAGGTCGCGGAGATGCTGGAGCGGGTGCTGCACAGCCACGGCGCCGGGCTGCCGGGCCGCGCCGGCACGCCGACGTCGGTGCCCACCCCGCAGGACTCCACGCCCGCGGGGTTGCTGCCGCCGCTCGACATCCCCTCGGGGCCGCTGCCCTCGCGCATCATCGAGACGCCCTCGGGTCCGGTCCGCGTGCCGCTCACGGCGGAGAACCTGGCCCCGGGCGCGGCCACCCCGCCCGGCGCCGCGCCCCGTCCCATGGAGCCCCATGCCGGGGAGCCGCGGCCGGCCGACCCCGCGTACGAGCCCCCGGGCGCGTTCGGGCCCGTGAACGCCTTCGGGCAGACCCCCTCCTTCGACCCTGCCTTCGACCCCGCCTTCGACGCGGGCTTCGACCCGCTGTCGTCCCCCTCGGGGTCGACGCACGCGCCCGAGCGGGCGAAGGAGGCCATGTGGCCGACGCCCACGCCGGGCGACATGCCCGGCGACCTGGGCGGCACGCCGCGGGCGCCGCACCGGCCCGGGCAGCACGCGGCGCCCCAGCAGACGGGACCGCAGCACATGGCGCCGCAACACGCGGCACCGCAACAGGCCGCCGCGCAGGCCGTCTCGGCGCAGGCCGGCGACTCAGGGCCGGTCGCGGACGCCGCGGGCCCGCAGGGGCCCCGGGTCGGGCGCAGGCGCAAGGAGCGGGCCGACGAGGTCGCCGGCGGCGAGGGCCGGTCGAAGCTGCTGCTCGTCGTCGCCGCCGCGGCCGTGGTCGCGGTGATCGTCGCGATCGTGTTCGTGCTGCTGCCGAGCGGCCCGGACGAGGCCGTGGTCTCGCAGCAGGACGGCAGGTCGGGCGCCACCCTCGCGCCCACCGACGCCGCCACGCCGACCGCTCGCCCGCTGTCGGCCGTACGCGTGCCCGAGGGCTACCACCTGGTGACCGAGGGCGGGGTGGCGCTGGCGGTGCCGAAGGAATGGACCTCCACAGCCGACGACGACGTCGTCAGGCTCACGGGCCCGAAGGACAGCGGGCAGAGCGTCACGATCAAGAGGATCCCCGACGGCAGCCTGGCGGCGCTGCGGTCCGCCGAGCAGAACCTGGACATCAAGGACTTCACGGACTACACGCAGGTCCAGCTGCGCCAGGTGGACTACCGCTACCCCGCGGCCGAATGGGAGTACACCTACACCAACAGCAGCGAGGTCACCGTCCACGCGGTCATCCGCTATCTGGAGGCGGGCGAACGCGCCTACGCCATCATGTTCGCCTCGCCCGACTTCGACTGGAACGAGTCCGCCGCACCGGTTCGGCAGGCCCTCTGGAGCACCTTCCGCCCCGCCTGACGCCTGCCCCTCGCCGGCGTCGGCGACGGCGTCGCAGCGGCGCGCGCCTCACCCCGGCGCCGTCGCGTGGCGACCTGTTCCCGCGCTCTTTGGAGAGAATGTCCTGATCGACCACGCGTGAATCCCGGATTCCAAGGAGTGCCGGTGCGGACCTTCGAGGCGCTGCGGGAGGACGATCCCCGGCAGGTGGGGCCCTTCCGGATCGAGGCACGCCTCGGCGAGGGCGGGATGGGCCGCGTGTATCTCGGGCGTTCGCGGAGCGGGCGGGCCGTCGCGGTGAAGGTGGTGCGGCCCGAGTTGGCCGGCGACGCCGATTTCCGCCTCAGGTTCGACCGCGAGGTCGCCACGGCCCGCAAGGTCAACGGCTTCTTCACGGCCGGAGTGGTCGACGCCGACCCACAGGGGTCTCCGCCGTGGCTCGCGACGGCGTACGTGCCCGGCGTGTCGTTGGAAGACGCCGTGAACGAGCACGGGCCGTGGCCGGAGGAGTCCGTCCTGGCCCTGGCCGCCGGGCTGGCCGAGGCGCTGGAATCGATCCACGCGGCCGGGGTCGTCCACCGGGACCTCAAGCCGTCGAACGTGCTGCTGGCCGGGGACGGCCCCCGCGTCATCGACTTCGGCATCTCCCTGGCCACCGAGGGCGGCTCGCTGACGAAGACCGGCATCACCATGGGCACCCCCGGGTTCATGTCCCCGGAGCAGCTCAAGGGCACCCGGGTCGGACCGGCGAGCGACGTGTTCTGCCTGGGGCTCGTGCTGGCGTTCGCCGCGACGGGCACCGGGCCGTTCGGCCAGGGGTCGTGGCAGGGGCTGTGGTATCGCATCGTCCACGAGGAGCCCGCCCTCGACGCGCTGCCGCCCACCGTGCGGACGCTGGTCGCGCGGTGCCTGGCCAAGGAACCCGAAGGGCGGCCGACCCTGTCGGCCGTGCTGAACGAACTGGCCGGCGGCGGCCGTGACTTCGCCTCGCCCACCCAGCAGGGCAGGTGGCTTCCCCCGACCGTGGCGCAGGCGGTGCGTACGCGCGTCGCCCCGACCCGCGCCTCGACCGCGTCACCGGAGCCGCCGGGGGCGCCGGGGGCGCCGTATCCGTACATGTCCGGTGCGCCCGGGCGCCCCCGGGCGGGCGGCGGACCAGGCCCGCAGGTGATCGCACCCGGTCCGCGACCGGCCTTCCCCGCGCCGAACCCTCCGTACATTCCTCCCGCCCCCTACTCGGCGGGGCCCGCGCGCCTCCCGGCGAGGCCGTACGCGCCGCCGGTGCGCCCCACGGCCGGGCGGCGGCCCAGGCGGTACCCCGCCTGGCTGCGGCGGATCACGCGCGCCTGGGCGGTCCTCTGCGGGCTCCTCACGGCCGTCGCCGCCGTGTGCGAGGTCGGCATGGGCATCTCCGCCACGCCGAGGAGCATTTCCCGCGACGGTTCTCCGTTGACCGTCGCGCTGAACCCGGCGCTGAAGCCGGCGATCTACGTCTCCGGCGCGTCCCCCGATCCGCGCTGCGAGGTCGAGACCGGCCGTGGGCGGAACGCCAGGCTCGCCCGGCCGGCGGCGAGCTACCGGCCGTTCGCCATGGGCGACGCCAAGTGGCGGCTGCTCTACGAGATCCGCGCGCCGAAGACGGACACCTACAAGGTGACGTGCTCCGGCGACGACACCGTGTTCGGCGTCGGAGCGGCGCCCTCGGCCGACGTACGGAGCGTCGCCGGCGCCGCCGTGGCGCTCCTGGTGCTCCTTGCCGCCTTCGGAGTGCCGGCCCTGCTGCTGGCCGCCCTCGTCACCCGGAAGTCACGCCCGGCCCCCTGAGCCGGAGGTGTCCCGCGGTCACTTGGCGTCGGCGTAGCAGGCGACGGCCACCGCCTCCATCGGGAAGCGGACCGAGGTGTCGCCGAACAGCAGCCGGGTCGCCTCGTGCGCCGCGCGGCCGACGGCCTCGCGGACCTCGCCCGCCACGTCGAGCGGGCAGTGCACCATCACCTCGTCGTGCTGGAAGAACACCAGCCGTGCCGGGTCCGGCAGCAGCCCGCGCAGCACGGCGAGGAGCGTCAGCGCCCACTCGGCCGCCGTGGCCTGCACGACGAAGTTGCGGGTGAACCTCCCCCGGTCCCTGGCCGCCCTGGCGCCCTCAGGACCGGCCACCAGGCGCCGCCACCGGTCCGACGGGGGCGGGCAGGTGCGGCCCAGCCACGAGCGGACCAGCCGCCCCTCCTCCCCCGCGCGGGCCGCGTCCTCCACGAACGCGTACGCCTTCGGGAACCGCTGCCGCATGACGGCCAGCAGCTTGGAGGCGTCGCCGCTGGTCCCGCCGTACATCGCGGACAGCATGGCGATCTTGGCCGACTCGCGGACCCCGCCGAACGCCTGGGCCAGCGCGGCGTACAGATCGATCTCCCCGGCCGCCCGCGCGAGCCCCCGGTCTCCGGACAGCGCGGCCAGCACCCGGGGTTCGAGCTGCGCGGCGTCGGCGACCACGAGCGTCCAGCCGTCGTCGGCCACCACGACCCTGCGCATGACCTTGGGGATCTGCAGCGCGCCGCCGCCGCTGGTGGCCCACCGGCCGCTCACCACCCCGCCCACGACGTACTCGGGCCTGAAGCGGTCGCCGCCGACCCATTGGTCGGCCCAGGTCCAGCCGTGGAAGCTGTACAGACGGGCCAGCTCCTTGTACGCCAGCAGCGGCGCGACGGCGGGGTGGTCGACGGTCTTCAGCACGCGGGAGCGGGTGGACGGGATCTCGATCCCCGCGGTCTTGAACGCCCGGACGATCTGCTGCGGGGAGTCGGGGTTGACCAGGTGGCCGAAGGCGGCCGACACCTCGTCGGCCAGGGCCTGGAGCTTCGCGGGCCGCATGCCGTGGGCGGGGCGGGGCCCGAGCAGGTCGGTCAGCAGCGCGTCGTGGACGTCCTCGCGCCAGGGCATGCCGTCGTGGCCCATCTCCGCCGCGATGAGCGCGCCGGCCGACTCGGCGGCGACGAGCAGGCGGAACCGCCCGGGATCGGGCGTGCGCGCGACGCGGCGGCGCTGATCCTCGAACACCTCCGCGACCATGTCGGCCTCGGGCACGCCGTGCCTCGGGGGCGCCGGGTCGAACAGGCTCGCCTGCGTCCCGGCCCCCTGGTGCGCGTCTGACGCCTCGTGCGGGTCGTCGGGCACCGGGAGGCCGCGCAGGCGCGCGTAGGCCGCCTGGACCTGTCTGGGCTCTCCGTAGCGCCCGTCCGCCGCCAGCAGGAGGTTCTCGGTCAGCGCGACGTCGTGGCAGCGCGACAGCCGCACGCCGGCGGACAGGAGCGCCGGGTAGACGCGGCGCGCGTCGGCCCACACCCAGCGGGGCCGCTCGGCGCCCTCCAGCGAGCGCACGGCCGCCGCGAGATCGGAGACCCGGCTCGCCGGCCCGCCGAGGGGCTTCACGGTGCCGCCCCCCTCGGCGTCGGCCGCCACCACAACGTGCACCCCACCAGCGTGCCAGGCGGCGCCGACATTTCCCCGGCCGCGCCCGGCCGATCAGAGCGGGATCTCGACCTCGTCCTCCAGCGGCGGCTCCTCCTCCTGCGGCAGGCAGCCCGTCGCGGCGAAGCAGCGCAGCCGGAGCGTGTCCCCCGTGACCGACATGTGGAGGAAGCTCTTGAAGAAGGGCGGGGTGTCCCAGTCGGACAGTTCGGAGATGTACCGGTGGAAAACCCGCCCCACCGGCAGGCGGAACGGCATCGGCCAGCCGCCGAGCAGCCGGGCCGCCCACTTCACCCGCGCGCCGATCGGCGCCCCCGGCGTCGGCCGGGGCGGGGTGTTGCCGATCTGCCGGGACATCAGGGCCAGCCCCTCCTCCGGCGTGATGTAGAGCCCGCGCAGCCGCAGCCTCCTGCTGTAGAGCAGGCTGTAGAAGGACAGCGAGTCGCCGCGCAGCGGATAGCACTTGAAGTCGTCCTCGTGGACGCCGCCCGCGTCCACCCGGGGAATCGTGTGGGTGGCGTGCATGAACGCCCCTCCGCCCCCGGACACGACGTACTGGATGAGCCGCCCCTCCGCCCGCACCGGGTAGCGCTGGTAGTTGTGCACGTCGCCGCCGATGGCCGCGACGTAGTTGTGCGCCGGGTCGCGGACCACGTCGTCCACCGTGCCGCCGCCCTCGATGTCGCAGGGGTGGTAGGCGTTGTTGACGTAGATCGGCTTGCCGGTGATCAGGATCTTGGGCCGGGGGTCGGCGGAGACCCGGCGCAGCCACTCGCCCTGCTCGCGGTCGAGGGTGCCCTTGATCCCGGTGTCGATGCCGACGAGCAGCAGGCGGCCGGTGTCGATCACCCAGTAGGGCCCCGGCAACGCCGGGCCGGGGTTGGGCCGCATCTTCCTGGCCTCGGCGAGGGCGTCCTCGTCGATCGTCTCCGGCTTCTTCCACAGCAGCCCGCGCAGCCCGTCGGGAGACAACCGGAACCCTCGCTGCTCCGCGGACAGGGGGCGCGCGTCGCAGAAGACCCGCATGAAGCCGCCGAGCCCGTCGTACCAGTCGTGGTTGCCGGGCACGGCGAAGATCGGGGCCGGATAGTCCTTGTAGGGCCGGAAGAACTTGTCGCAGTACTCGTTGCCCGAGCCGGTCGGGTAGATCACGTCGCTCGCGACGACGGCGAACGCGGTGTCCGCGCCGAGCTTGAGCAGCCCGGGCACCACCGCGTACTGCGAGGCGTCGCCCTCGCCGGTGTCGCCGAGCACCAGGAAGGAGAACTCCTCCCCCAGGTCGAGCCTGATACGGAAGTCCTCGTCCACGCCGCGGTCGTGCTGGGCCGCCACCCAGCGGCGGCGCACCTGCGGCGAGGGGTCGCCGAACAGCTGGGCGAGGATCTCGTTGCGGGACCGCCACAGGGTCGCGGGGTTCAGCCAGGTGAAAGAGTTCCGGTTGGGCCGCAGCGCGTCGAACGTGCCGATCTGCGAGCAGTCCCAGCCCGCTCCGGCCTGCGACACCCGTGACGAGACCTGCTTCCCCCGCGCGGCGGCCGCGCCAACATCGACCATGGGAACAATCTTGGCAATTTCATGGGATCAGCACACCCGGGTTGAGGATCCCGGCGGGATCGAGCCGTTCCTTGATCCCCCGCAGGATCTCGCCGCCCAGGTCGCCGATCTCCGCGGCGAACGCCTCGCGGTGGTCGCGGCCCACGCCATGGTGGTGCGAGATCGTGCCGCCCGCCTGCACGATCGCCTCGTTCGCCGCGCGCTTGGCGGCCGCCCACTGGCCGAGCGGGTCGCCGGTCTGCGCGGTCACCACCGTGAAGTACAGCGAGGCCCCCGTGGCGTAGACGTGGGAGATGTGGCACATGATCAGCGGGGAACCGAGCGCGCCGAGCAGGGCCAGCCGTACGGCGTCGTACAGACGCGGCAGGTTCGACCAGAAGCAGGCGGTCTCCAGCGTCTCCACCGTCGCCCCCGCGGCCAGCAGGGAGTCGCGCAGGTAGGGGGCGGAGAACCGGCCCTGCGCCCACTTGTCCCCCGGCTCCGGCCCGAGGTGCACCCCGCCCGCCTCGACCAGCACGGCGGAGGCGCCGTCCCGCCGGTGGGCCACGTCGCCCGGGGAGCCCTCGAAGCCCGCCACCAGCAGGCAGCCGGAGTCATGCCCGGCCGCGCCGAGGTCGGTGGGCTTCGCCAGCCCGACCATGGTCTCGGTCTCGTCCGACAGCCTCAGCACCGTGGGCGGCGGGCCCTCCTGCTGCGCGAGCCGCCGCATGGCGGCCGTGCCCTCGGCGAAGGTGGCGAAGCGCCAGCCCTCGTACGTCCTGACGTCCGGGGCCCGGCGGACGCGCAGCCGAAGCGAGGTGATCACCCCGAAGGCGCCCTCGGAGCCCAGGAACACCTGACGCAGGTCCGGCCCGGCGGCCGACCTGGGCGCTCGGCCGATCTCCAGCGTGCCCCGAGGCGTCGCGACGGTCATGCCGGCGACCATGTCGTCGAACCTGCCGTACCCGGCCGAGGCCTGCCCGCTGGACCTGGCCGCCGCGAACCCGCCCAGCGTCGCGTACTCGTACGACTGGGGGAAGTGCCCGAGCGTCAGCCCGTGCGCGGCGAGGAGCTGCTCGGCCTGCGGCGCGCGCAGGCCCGGCTCCAGCTCGGCGATCATGGAGACGGGGTCGACGGAGACGAGCCGGTTGAGCCGGGCCAGGTCGAGCGCGACCACGCCCGTGAAGCCCCCCTCGGAGCCACACCGCGCCGCCACGAGGCCGCCGACCACCGAGGTGCCCCCGCCGAACGGCACCACGGCCACCCGCTGCTCCGCGCACAGGCGCAGCACGGCGGCCACCTCGTCGTGCGAGCCGGGGAGCACGACGGCGTCGGGCGCGTCCGAGGCGTCCCCCGCGCGCATGAGCAGCAGGTCGGGGGTGGACTTGCCCCGGGTGTGCCGGATGCGGGCGTCGTCGTCGGCCCGCACGTGCTCGTCCCCCACGATCGCGGCCAGCGCGGCCAGGACGGGCGGCGGCAGCGCCACCGGCGGCAGCCGCACCTCGCCGAACGTCGCCGCCGGTGTGGCGGGCGCCCGGACGCCGAGGAGTTCCGCCAGCAGGTCGCGCACCGGCGCGGGCAGCTCGGCGGCCTTGGCGGGATCGCCCCAGCCCGACCAGAGCATGGGTTCCGCCGCGGTGAGAGGGGTTTCCATAGCCGTCGCGCCTCCAGGTAGGTTACTAAAGAGTAATGCGGAAGTAGTGGAGGGGATATGAACTCCTCACTGAACGCGGCCAGGCGCCGGTGGGAGCTCAACGAGGCGGGCACGGACGTCGTGGACGTGCTCGTGGTCGGCCTGGGGGCGACGGGGGCCGGAGCCGCGCTCGACGCCGCCTCCCGCGGGCTGTCGGTGGCCGCCGTGGACGCCCACGACCTGGCGTTCGGCACCTCTCGGTGGAGCTCCAAGCTGATCCACGGCGGGCTGCGCTACCTCGCGAGCGGGCAGGTCGGCGTGGCGTGGGAGAGCGCGGTGGAGCGCGACGCCCTGCTGCGCTTCACGGCGCCCCATCTGGTCGCCGCCCACCCGTATCTGCTGCCGCTGACGCCGGCCGTCCCCCGGGCCCGGGCGGCGACCCTCATGGCCGGCTACCGCCTGGGCGACGCGCTGCGGGCCGCCGCGGGCACGCCGCGGCGCCTGCTGCCCGGCCCCTCACGGCTCGCGTCCGGCCGGGCGCTCGCGCTCGCCCCGTCGCTGCGCGCGGAAGGCCTGCGCGGGGCGCTGCTGTCCTGGGACGGCCGGGTGGTGGACGACGCCCGCCTGGTCGTCGCGCTGGCGCGTACGGCCGCCGCCCACGGCGCGCGGATCCTCACCCGCTGCCGGGCGCTGGCCCTCGCCGGGGACGGCGCCCGGGTGCGCGACGAGCTGACCGGCGACGAGTTCGACATCCGGGCCCGTGCGGTGATCAACGCGACCGGCGTGTGGGCCGGAGAGCTGACGCCGTCGGTGGCGCTGCGTCCCTCGCGGGGCACGCACCTCGTCCTGCGCCCCGGGGCCCTCGGCGCGCTGCGCGCGGGGCTGCACGTGCCGATCCCCGGCGAGCGCGCCCGCTTCGCGCTGGTTCTCCCCCAGGCCGACGGGCGGGTCTACGCCGGGCTGACCGACAAGCCGCTCGACGGCCCGGTCCCGGACGTCCCCGAGGCCCCCGAGAGCGACGTCGCGTTCCTGCTGGAGGTCATCGGGACGGCGCTGGACCGGCCGCTGTCCCGCGCGGACGTCGCCGGCGCCTTCGCCGGGCTGCGGCCCCTGGTGGACACGGCAGACACGGCCGACGCGGTGGACGCATCGGACTCCGCCGACGGCCGGACGGCCGACCTGTCCCGCCGCCACGCCGTGCTGCGCTCGCCGGACGGCGTCGTGACGGTCGTGGGCGGGAAGCTCACGACGTATCGGCGGATGGCCGAGGACGCCGTCGACGCCGCCTGCCCCCACGCCCGCGCGAGCCGTACGGCCCGGCTGCCCCTCGTCGGGGCCGGGCCGGTGCGTCCTGGCGCGCCCGGGCGGCTGGCCCGCAGGTACGGCTCGGAGGCCTGGGCGGTGCGCGACCTGATGCGCGGGGACCCGGCCCTGGCCGAGCCGGTGGCGCTGGGGATCACCCGGGCCGAACTGGTGTGGGCGGTGCGCCACGAGGGCGCCCTGGACGCCGGCGACCTGCTGGACCGGCGGACCAGGATCGGGCTGGTGCCCGAGGACCGCGCGGCGGCCCTCCCCGCCGCCGAGGCCGCCCTGGCCTACTCCTGATCGGCGCCCGTCCCCTCGGCGCCGCCCCTGTCTGTTCTCGGACGACCTCCGCCGTACGCACCGGCAGTTTCCGGATATTTGTGGATTTAACGTGGATTTACGACCCCGCGCCCGCAACCCCTGACGCCATTGGTTAAGGTTAGTCTTACCTAAGAAACACGAGTGAAGGACGGGACCGGATGGCCAACGGGTGCGAGCACCCCGCCGCCTGCCACACGGGGGAGGCGCCGATCCTGGCGAGCGCGACCAAGAAGGGCCGGTTCTGGCTGCTCGTCGAGCATGCGGGGCCCTGGGCCGCGGAGTTGGAGGAGTGCCGGCTGCCGGATGACGTCCACCGGCTGATCTCCCGCGCCAGGGCTCTTGACATCCGGCCGCAACTCATCCGCCGGCCCGGCCGCCGCGAGGCCCTCACGGGCCCCCTGCACGTCTACGTCGCCGCGTCCGCGGTGGACGATCCGTGGCTCGCCGAGGGCTTCGTGGGGCGCCCCGACGATCTTGACCTGGGCGCTCTCGTGCACGGAGTGGTTCCGGAGTCCTGCATACTGGTGAACGAGCCGATGTACCTGGTCTGCACGCACGGCAGGCACAACGCGTGCTGTGCGCGTCTAGGACTCCCGCTGGCGCGGTTCCTCGACGAGAACCTGCCCGGCGAAGTGTGGGAAACCACACATGTCGGCGGCGATCGATACGCCGCCAACCTCGTATGCTTGCCACACGGGCTTTACTACGGCAGCATGTCTCAGGCTGCTGCGATCGCGGCGGCAAACGCGTACCGGCACGGCGAGGTCGTCCTCGACCGTTTCCGGGGACGCGCGGGTATCCCTGAGCCACTGCAGGCCGCCGAGCACTTCGTCCGGGCGCATACCGGCGAGATCTCGGTCGGCGGGGTGGCCGTGGAATCCTCCCGGTCGGTGGACGACACCACGATCTGCGTCGTGCGGCGCACGACGGAGCGTGGGACGTCGCGATTCCGGGTCGTGGTCGAGCCCACGGTGTTCACCGCACCGTGCGGGTTGACATGCGCCGACGGAATCCCGACCTACAGGTTGGCCGAGCTGAGCGAGCTCACGCCGGTATTGACCTGAGGGCTCCGCCCCGGAGCCGGGAACACCACGGCCTATCCCGGCGTTGGCACAAGGGACGCCACAAGCGTCCAATGCGGCACAAACACTGAAATACCTCTCACCAAAGGTGGTTTCTCATGTCTCAGGTACGTCGGCAGCTCGCCCGCCCGCGCCCCAGCTGGGGTTGGCAGGATGATGCCGCGTGCCGGGGAGAGGACCTGGTGCTGTTCTTCGGTCCTGACGGCGAGCGTCAGCCCGAGCGCGACATCCGGGAGCGCAAGGCCAAGGCCATCTGCGCTCAGTGTCCTGTGCGAGCGGAGTGCCTCGACTACGCGCTCTCCCGTCCGGAGAAGTACGGCACGTGGGGCGGCCTCAACGAGGACGAGCGCGCGTCCGAGCGTCGCCGTCGTATGCGTCGCGCCGCCAGCGCCGGAATCAGCGCCGTCGCCTGAGCGTTTCCCCCTTCCCCGACACGCGTCACCGCTGGGCGCTTCGCGTCCCGTCCCCCGATGTGGGCGACGGCGCACGCGAGGCGCCCTTCAGGTCTCATCCATCCGTCCCTCCGCTTCCCGCCGTGGCGAGCAGGCCCAGCACGTCGTCATCGGTGAGCTGGTCGAACCGCCGGTACCACTGGCCCACCGCGCGGAAGTTCTCCGGTGTGGCCGGCACGACGATCTCGTCCGCCTCGCCCCGCATCGCCTCCACCGTCTCCGGAGCGGCGACCGGCACCGCCAGCGTCACCCGGCCCCGCCCCGCCTGGATCGCCCGTACGGCCCGCAGCGCCGCGCGCGCCGTGCCTCCGGTCGCCAGGCCGTCGTCCACCACGATCACGTCACGGCCGCGCAGTTCCGGCAGCGGCCGGTCTCCCCGGTAGACCCGCACCCGCCTGGCCAGCTCACGCCGTTCCCGTCCGGTCACCTCCGCCACGTCCTCCGGTTCCAGACCGAGCCGGTCGAGCATCTCGGAGTCGAACACGGGCCGCCCGCCCTCCGCGATCGCGCCGACCCCGAGCTCGGGCCGGGCCGGATGCCCGATCTTCCGGGTCACCAGCACGTCGAGCGGGGCGTGTAGCCGCTCCGCGATCGGCGCGGCCACCGCCACGCCGCCGCGCGGCAGGGCGAGCACCACCGGATCCCGCGGGTTCACGTCCCACAGGACCTCGGCGAGCAGCGCACCCGCCTCGGCGCGGTCGGCGTACGGCAGCCGCACCCGCATCGTCCTCACGCCCCGGTCATACCCGCCCGGAACGGGAGGCACCCGAGCCTACGGGCGGCTCATGCCCCGCATCTGCTTGTGGATGGTCTTCCACTTGCGGGTCTCCTCGGCGCGCAGCCGGGCGTCGGTGCGGCGGGCCATCCAGGCGGCCTCGCGCTGGAGCCTGTTCCAGCTCTCCAGCCGCCGCTCGGGCAGCTCGCCCGACTCGACCGCCGCCAGCACCGCGCAGCCCGGTTCCTCCCGGTGCCGGCAGTCGGAGAACCGGCAGCCCTCGGCCAGCTCCTCGATGTCGGAGAAGACCAGGTCGACGCCCTCGCTCATCTCGTACAGCCCGACGCGGCGGATGCCGGGGGTGTCGATGACGAGCCCGCCGCCGGGCAGCGTGATCAGCTGCCGGTGGACGGTGGTGTGCCTGCCCCGCCCGTCGGCGGCCCTGACCTGCTGGGTCTCCATGACCTCCGTGCCGGCGAGGGCGTTGACGAGCGTCGACTTGCCCGCGCCCGACGGGCCGAGGATCACCGCGGTCCCCGAGGGGCCGAGGTGGGCGCGCACCAGGTCCACGCCGTCGCCGGTGAGCGAGCAGACCGGGTGGACGTCGACGCCCGGCGCCGCCGCCTCGACGTCGGCGAGGAGATCGTCCAGTCCCTGATCGAAGAGGTCGGCCTTGGTGACGAGCACGACCGGCCGGGCGCCGCTCTCCCAGGCGAGCGCCACGAGGCGCTCGATCCTGCCGAGATCCGCGAAGTCCGTGGCGTGCATGGACGGCTCGGCCACGAAGACCACGTCGACGTTGGCGGCCAGGACCTGGCCCTGGCCGTCGCCCGACAGCCCTCCGCGGGAGTCGCGGCTCACGCCGCCCCGGACGAAGGCCGTACGGCGGGGCAACACCTCGGCCAGTTCGTAGCGGCCCTCATCGAGCCGGGCGAGCGCGACCCAGTCCCCCACGCACGGGAGCTCGAGCGGATCGGCGGCCGCGGCCCTGCGTACGCGGGCGCCGAACCGCGCCTGATGGTTTCCGTCGGCGGCGATGACCTCGGCGGCGCCCCGGTCGACCCGCGCCACACGCGCGGGAACGGCGCCGCCGGGCAGGTCGGGCAGCTGCTCCGCGAGCCCGTCGTGCCAGCCGAGAAGAGAAAGATCGTTGAACACTGCTGGTGAACACCCTTCGGAAACCGGGCGTCCCAGCGAGAAGAGACTAGGCGGACACCCGGGAGTTGACGGACGGCATGGTCGTCAGAAAGACCCGCATAGTCCTCACCTCCCTGGTCCTGGCCGCTCGACGGCGGCGACGGGGGGAACACTAGCAGCACCCGGGCGGCCCCGCGCAACCGGTTAAATCCCCTCGGGGGCACTGCCGACGGGCGGCACGAGAACGGCTCCCCGCGACCTCGCGAGGTCGCGGGGAGCCGTCGCTCGTCGATCTGGGGTGATCAGGACAGGCCGGGCGCGGGGAACCGGCTCGTCAGCTCGGTGACCTCGCCGTGCACCCGTGCGATCACGTCCTCCGCGTCGCCCTTGGCCACGGCGGTGACGACCTCGTCCATCCACGCGCCGATCTGGCGCATCTCGGCCTCGCCCATCCCACGCGAGGTGACCGACGGCGTGCCGATGCGGATGCCGGACGGGTCGAACGGCTTGCGCGGGTCGAAGGGCACGGTGTTGTAGTTCGTCTCCAGGCCCGCCCGGTCGAGAGCCTGCGCGGCCGGCTTGCCCCCGACGCCCTTGGACGTGAGGTCCATCAGGATCAGGTGGTTGTCGGTGCCGCCGGAGACCAGGTCGAAGCCGCGGGCGAGCAACTCGTCGGCGAGCGCCTGGGCGTTCTTCACGATCTGCGCGGCGTACGCCTTGAAGTCCGGCTGGGCGGCCTCGTGCAGGGCGACGGCGATGGCGGCGGTGGTGTGGTTGTGCGGGCCGCCCTGCAGGCCGGGGAACACGGCCTTGTCGAGCGCCTTGGCGACCTCGTCGGTGTTCGCCATGAGCATCGCGCCGCGCGGGCCGCGCAGGGTCTTGTGGGTGGTCGTGGAGATCACGTCCGCGTGCCCGACCGGGGAGGGGTGGGCGCCGCCGGCGACGAGGCCCGCGATGTGGGCGATGTCGGCCGCGAGCACCGCGCCGACCTCCTTGGCGATCTCGGCGAAGGCCGGGAAGTCGATCGTGCGCGGGATCGCGGTGCCGCCGCAGAAGATCAGCTTGGGCCGGTGCTCGAGCGCCAGCGCACGCACCTCGTCCATGTCGATCCGGCCGGTGTCGCGGCGCACGCCGTACTTGACCGAGTTGAACCACTTGCCGGTGGCGGACACCGACCAGCCGTGGGTGAGGTGGCCGCCGAACGGCAGGCCCATGCCGAGCACGGTGTCGCCCGGGTTCAGGAACGCCAGGTAGACGGCGAGGTTGGCGGGCGAGCCCGAGTAGGGCTGGACGTTGGCGTGGCTCACGCCGAAGACCGACTTGGCCCGCTCGATCGCCAGCGTCTCGATCTTGTCGATGACCTGCTGGCCCTCGTAGTAACGCTTGCCCGGGTAGCCCTCGGAGTACTTGTTGGTGAGAACGGTCCCGGTCGCCTCCAGGACGGCCCGGGACACGTAGTTCTCGGACGCGATCAGCTTGACGGTGTCGGCCTGCCGCCGCTCCTCCGCCCTGATCAATTCGGCGATCTCGGGATCGACGACGTTCAGCGAGTTCCCAGCCATGGCGCCTTCCTTCTCCACGTCGACTCTTCGGCGGCGACCCAGGCGCACGGCCTCCGCGAATTCGCTCCCCGGTGGTGCCCCACCTAGCGACGCGCCACAGCAGCACGTCAGCGCCAGTCGCGATGCCTCCAACCCTATCCGAGCGCGCCTCGCCGGAAAGCCGAGTGCGGCTCAGGCGTCGGAAATCGACACATCCCGGAAGACGCCCAGGCGAGGGATGTCGACGTCCACCGACTCCGCCTCCTCGGGCACGGACGTGTAGACCGCGTAGAACCGCTTCTCCTCACCGGAGCGCACCGCCGTGACCCCGGAGCTGCACATGCACGCGCCGTCCTTCCAGGTGGGGTAGAGGGGCTCCTTGCCTCCCGGCGTCGTCAGGCCGACCCGGGACACCGAGTAGTCGAGCGCACTCCTGCCGAAGTCGTCCATGAATATCCAGGCGTTCGGTCCCCGGTTCGTGAGCGCCCAGCTCAGCCGGACGTCGCCGTCGCGCAGCCGGACCGCCTCGGTGATCTGCACCCGCATCGGATTCTTATCGATCTCCATGTCACGGGTGGTCGCGGGCGTGCCCGGAAGGTTGCCCTTCGGCTCCCATGGCCGGGCGATCACCAGCGCCGTCGCGGCGACGGCCAGGGCGAGCACCGCCGCCGCGAGGTAGGGCCACCGGCGCCGCCCGCGCCGCTCCGGTGGAACGGGAGCCGCGAGGGTGGCCGCCGGGGCGACGACCGGAGTCCAGGTGTCCCCGACCACCCGGGTGGCCGTCTCGATCCCGGCGCTCTCCCGGCCGAGCAGCGCGTCGAGGAGCCCCTGGGCGGTGGGGCGGCGGGCCGGGTCCTTGTCCAGCGCCCGCTCCACCAGCGGCCGCAGGCGCTCGTCGAGGCCGTCGAGCCGCGGCGGCCGGGACACCACGCGGTAGAGCACCTCGGCGGGGGTGCCGCCGCCGAAGGGCGGGCTGCCGGCACCGGCGTAGGCGATCACGCATCCCCAGGCGAAGACGTCGGCCGCCGCGGTGATCGGATCGCCGTTCGCCTGCTCCGGAGCCATGTATGCGGGGGTGCCTACGATGGAACCCGTCCGGGTGGCGTCGGCGTCGGCCAGCCGGGCGATGCCGAAATCGATCACTTTGGGCCCGAGCATGCCGAGCAGGATGTTCGACGGCTTCAGATCCCGGTGCACGACGCCGGCCGCGTGGATGGCGACCAGGGCGGCGGCCGTCGCGACGGCCAGGGCCTGCAGGCTTCCGCCGGTGAGCGGACCCTGATCCCTGATCAGCGAGCCGAGGTCGGGCCCTTCCACGTATTCGGTCACCAGATAGGCCTGGTCGCCGTCCAGTCCGGAGTCGAGCACGGCCGCGGTGCAGAACGGGGCGACCCGCTGGGCGGCCTGCGCCTCCTGGGCGAACCTGCGCCGGAACTCCGGCCCGGCCGCCAGCTCCGGGCGCATGATCTTGACGGCCACCGGCCGGCCCGACGGATCCCGCGCGAGGTGGACGATCCCCATCCCGCCCTCCCCGAGCCGCCGCAGCAGTGTGTAACCCCCGATCGAGGGCCGAGGCGGCGCCGGGGACGTCGACGCATCGTCAGTGGGGGGAATCGGCGTCGTCACCCGCCCCATGGTGGCGGATAGATCAGTCTTTCGCGACGGATTCCCGGACTGTACGGAAGAAGCGGTCCGGTCAGCCGTCATAGACGGGAACGTCGGCGAAAAGCCCGAACCCGGGGACGTCGACCCCGATCGTCTCCAGGTCCTGCGGTACGCCGGTGTACGTGGCGTAGAGAGGGAGCACGTCACCCGGATGGAGCCACTGGGTCGGAAGGGCGCTGCACACGCAGCGGTCGTCCTTGCGCGCGGGCAGGAACTTCGACCCGCTGGGCGGGTCCACGAGGCCCGCGCCGGACAGTTCGTCGCCGAACAGGTCCCTCGGCCACCACGATCCCTCGCTGCCGGTCATCGTGATCGTCCACTGGACGGTCACCGAGGTCCCGCGCCGCTTCACGGCGTCCACCGTGACGTGGAGCGGATGCCCGTTGACCTTGATGTCCCTGGACGCCAGCGGGCCCTTCGGCGGCGTCGTCCCGCCGCCGAAAGGATGGAGTGCGAAGATCAGGATCGCGGCGGCCACCGCGAGCGCCCCGCCGGCCACCGCGACCGGCACCCAGCGGCGGCCGCGCCGCCTGCCCGCGCCGCCCGCCCCCGCGTCGCTCCGTTCTGTGCCGCCCGGCCCCGTCCTGTCCGGCCCGTCCGCGCCGTCCGGTGCCGCGCCCGCGCGGCGGGTCGTCTCGGCGGGCGTGGCCCAGATGTCGCTGACGATCCTCGTGGCGGCCTCGACCGCCACCTCCTCCCGGCCGAGCAGCCGGTCGAGAAGCCGCTGGGCGCTCGGCCGCCGGGCCGGGTCCTTGTCCAGCGCCTGCTCGACCAGGGTCCGCAGGCGCTCGTCCATCCCCGTCAGGTAGGGGACGTGGTGCGCGACCCGGTAGAGCACCTCCGGCATGGGGCCCGAGCCGAACGGCGGCCTGCCGGTGGCGGCGTACGCGACCACGCAGCCCCAGGCGAAGACGTCGGCCGCGGAGGTCACCGATTCTCCCCGCGCCTGCTCGGGTGACATGTAACTGGGCGTCCCGATCACGGTGCCGGTCCGCTCGGCCAGCGTGTCGGCGAGGTGGGCGACACCGAAGTCGATCACCCGGGGGCCGAGGGGCGAGAGCAGGATGTTGGACGGCTTGAGGTCGCGGTGCACGATCCCCGCCTCGTGGATGGCGGCGAGGGCCGTCGCGACGCCGACGGCGAGCGCGTCGAGGTTCGAGCCGGACAACGGCCCCTGCGCGTCGATCACCGACGACAGGTCGGGACCGTCGACGTACTCGGTGACGAGATAGTGCCGGTCGCCGTCCCGTCCGGCGTCGAGGAGCGGCGCGGTGCAGAACCTGGCGACCCGCTTGGCGGCCTCCGCCTCCTTGCGGAACCGGGCGCGGAACTCCTCCTGGGCGGCCAGCTCCGGCCGCATGACCTTGAGCGCCACCTGGCGGCCCCCCGGGTCGCGGGCGAGATAGACGATGCCCATGCCGCCCTCCCCCAGGCGGCGTACGGGGACGTAGGGGCCGATCGTGCGCCGGTGGGTCGCGGTGGGGTCACCGGTGGAAGGCTGTGCGTCCATCGACGCCATCCTTCCACCGCTACCGGGCTAGATCAGCCTTTATCGGACTTGCGGTGATGGTGCTCGTGCCTGGTGGCGCCGCCCAGCGGCCACAACCGGTCCACCTCCGCGTTCAGCGTCGCCCCGATGAGCACGGCGAGCGCGGTGATGTAGAGCCACAGCAGCACGGCGATCGGCGCCGCGAGCGAACCGTAGATCGACAGCGGGGTGAACCAGGCCGCCAGCACCTCGCGGAGGAACGCGGCGCACACGATCCAGATCAGCAGCGCCAGCACGGCCCCCGGGGTCTCGCGCCACCAGCGCGTCCGGTGCGGCACGCTCACGTGGTAGAGCAGCGTGAGCATCAGCACCGAGCCGATCACGACCACGGGCCAGTAGAGAACGGTCACGAGCGCGGCGTACCTGGGCAGGGCGGTGGACATCAGGGTGGGCCCGATGACCAGGACCGGCATGACGACCAGCCCGATCAGCAGCGCGGCGAGGTAGAGGACGAACGACAGGACCCGGGTGCGGATGATCCCCCGGGTCTCCCCCAGGCCGTACGCGATGGATATCAGGTCCACATAGACGAACAGGGCCCGCGAGCCCGACCACAGCGACAGCAGGAAGCCGACGGAGATCAGCGAGACCTGACCGCCGCTCAGCACGTCGGCGAGCAGCGGCTTGACGACCCGCTGGACGGTGTTGTCGGTGAACAGCAGCTCGGACTGGTCCACGACCCAGCGCCTGATCTCGGCGATGGCGGCCGGGCCGAGCAGCCCGCTCAGGTGGCCCATGACGCCGAGCAGCCCGAGCACGAACGGCGGCAGCGACAGCAGCGCGAAGAACGCCGCCTCGCCCGCGAGACCGGTCACCCGGTAATTGACGCCCGCCATCGTGGTCGCCTTCACCAGGGCCCAGATGTTCCTGTCGCGCAGCCAGGTGAGACGCGCCCGGGCGAGCGCCATGCCCTTGCGCGTGATGTGCCGCGGCCTGCGCGACGGCGCGTCCGTGGAGGTCATGGCACCCAACCGGTCATGAGATATGGGCTCTACCCGCTGCCGCGGCGGTTAGTACGTGACCTGCGGGCGGATTGTCGCCGCCAAGAATAGGGGCCTGCGCCCCCTGCTCGCGAGAACCGTGTTCCCCACTTCGCCATCGAGCGGTCATATCCGCCGGTCGTGCCTGCGGAGCGCCTCTCCGGTTCGCTCTGTTCGCAGCATGGCGTTCACAATGGAGACATGATCTGCCGAGCGTGCAGGGAGCATCGGCACGAGGAGTGCCGCGGCGGGTCCTGGTGCGACTGCCAGCATCAGGAGCCGTCCGAGAGTCAGCACGAGGCCGAGCCGCCCGAGAACTGGGTCCGCAAGGGCTGACGCGCGTCACATTGCCGTCACAATCCCGCATCCTGGACACGAACTTGGACATCGGGGATCTCAGAGGTATCGTTTGGGACATGCCAGCGGACCCGTTGCTCGTCGTGCGACGCCACGTCGATCTCCTGCGTGTCCGTAGCGCGATCTGTATCGACGCCGGCTGACCGTCGCCCTCCGCTGATCCATCCCGGGCGCTCGGCCAGGCGTCGTTTTCGTATGCCCTCACACTCGACGGCGAGGTGAGAGGCCGCCTGCGCCGGTGTCCGCCGAAACCCGATCTCAGACCGAGCCTCGGAGAAGGACGTGTGCCCATGAGCACCCCGGCCCGCCCGGCGAACCGCCACCACAAGCGCCCGCGCGGCGAAGGTCAGTGGGCTCTCGGTTACCGTGAGCCGCTGAACAAGAACGAGGAGAACAAGAAGGCCGATGACGGGCTGAACGTCCGCCAGCGGATCATCGACATCTACTCCAAGCGCGGCTTCGACTCCATCGACCCCGCCGACCTGCGCGGCCGTTTCCGCTGGTACGGCCTGTACACGCAGCGCAAGCCGGGCATCGACGGCGGCAAGACTGCCGTCCTTGAGCCCGAGGAGCTCGACGACCGCTACTTCATGATCCGCATCCGGACCGACGGCGGCCAGCTCAGCCTCGAGCAGCTCCGGGTGATCGCCGACGTCTCCAACGACTACGCCAGGGGCACCGCCGACGTCACCGACCGGCAGAACATCCAGCTCCACTGGGTGGAGATCGAGTCGGTGCCGGACATGTGGACGCGACTGGAGGCCGTGGGCCTGTCCACCACCGAGGCGTGCGGTGACACGCCGCGCGGCATGCTCGGTTGTCCTCTGGCCGGGATCGACGCCGACGAGGTGATCGACGGACGGCCGCAGCTCCAGGAGATCCGCGAGCGGTACATCGGCGACCCGGCGTTCTCGAACCTGCCGCGCAAGTTCAAGACCGCGATCAGCGGCTGCGCCGCCCACTGCACGGTCCACGAGATCAACGACATCGCTTTCGTCGGCGTGGTGAACGAGCAGGGCGAGGCCGGCTTCGACCTGTGGGTGGGCGGCGGCCTGTCGACCAACCCGATGTTCGCCAAGCGGCTCGGCGTGTTCGTCCGGCCCGAGCAGGCCCACGAGGTGTGGGCCGGGGTCACCGGCATCTTCCGCGACTACGGCTACCGGCGGCTGCGCGGCAGGGCGCGGCTGAAGTTCCTGGTCAGCGACTGGGGCGCGGAGAAGTTCCGCGACGTGCTGCAGACCGAGTACCTCAAGTACGAGCTGCCCGACGGCCCGGCCCCCGCGGCGCCGCGGGGGGACCGGCGCGACCATGTCGGCGTTCACCTCCAGCGGGACGGCAACTACTACGTGGGCTTCGCGCCCCGCGTGGGCCGTCTCAGCGGCGACCTGCTGCACCGGATCGCCGACATCGCCGAGCGCCACGGGTCCACCCGCGTGGCGACCACGATCGAGCAGAAGATGGTCATCCTCGACGTCGCCCCCGACCAGGTGGAGTCGATCGTGGCCGACCTGGAGGCGGCCGACCTGCGGGTCAACCCGTCCACCTTCCGCCGCCAGACGATGGCCTGCACCGGCATCGAGTACTGCAAGCTCGCGATCGTCGAGACCAAGAACGCCGCGTCGGAGCTGATCGACGAGCTGGAGCGGCGCCTGCCCGACTTCAACGAGCCGCTGACGATCAACCTCAACGGCTGCCCGAACTCCTGCGCCCGCATCCAGACGGCGGACATCGGGCTGAAGGGCCAGCTCGTCGTCAACGACAAGGGTGAGCAGGTCGGGGGCTACCAGGTCCACCTGGGCGGCTCGTTCGGGCTGAACCCGAGCTTCGGCCGGAAGGTCCGCGGCCTCAAGACCACGGCCGAGGACCTGCCCGACTACGTCGAGCGGGTCGTGCGCAACTACGAGAAGCAGAAGAACGACGGCGAGACCTTCGCCGAATGGGTCCAGCGCGCCGACGAGGCCGACCTCAAGTGACCACCGAGAGGGCCGCGCCGTTCTACTGCCCGTACTGCGGCGAGGAGGACCTGGAGCCCTACGTGACCGAGGAGGAGAGCCACGGATGGTACTGCAGGTCCTGCGCCCGTGCCTTCAGGGTGAAATTCCTCGGCCTCGGCGTGCGTTCGTGATCCCGAGGGCTTTCATCCAATCATCCGATGAACCAATGAACGACGTGTGAGGAGTAGCGATGTCGGTGGCGGAGATAGAGGCAGGGCTGGAGCGGCAGCGTGTGACGCTGGACCTCCAGGGCATCGTGGAGTCCGCGGCGCGCTTCCTTGAGGACGCGCCCGCCCGGGAGATCATCCGGTGGGCCGCGGCCACCTTCGGCGACCGCCTCTGTCTCACCTCGTCGATGAGCGACGCCCTGCTGATCGACCTGGTCAGCAGGGTCAAGCCCGGCGTCGACGTGCTGTTCATCGACACCGGCTACCACTTCGCCGAGACCATCGGCACGCGGGACGCGGTCGAGGCGGTCTACCAGGTCAACGTGATCAACGTGAAGCCGTCCAGGACCGTCGAGGAGCAGGACCGCGACCTGGGGCCGCGCCTGTACGGGCGCAACCCCGACCTGTGCTGCTACCTGCGCAAGGTCGAGCCGCTCAACCGGGCGCTGGAGCCCTATCTCGCCTGGGTGTCGGGCATCCGCCGCGACGAGTCGCCCACCAGGGCGAACACCAAGGTCGTGGAGTGGGACGCCAAGCGGCAGATGGTGAAGGTCAACCCCATCGCCCGGTGGACGCAGGAGGACGTGGACAACTACATCGCCGACAACGGCGTCCTGATCAACCCGCTGCACTACGACGACTACCCCTCGATCGGCTGCGCCCCCTGCACCCGCCGGGTGGCGCCGGGCGAGGACCCGCGCAGTGGCCGCTGGGCCGGCCTCGGCAAGATCGAGTGCGGCATCCATCTGTGACGACCCTCCCGCACGCAGGCGCACCGCTGATCGCGGTGGCGCACGGGTCCCGCGACCCGCGCGCCACCGCGACCGTGGAGGCGCTGCTCGACGGCGTACGGCGGGCGCGGCCCGACCTGGACGTCCGCGCCGCCTATCTCGACCACGCCCCGCCGTCGCTGCCGCAGGCGCTGTCGGGGCTGGACGAGGCCGTCGTGCTCCCCCTGCTGCTCACCGCCGCCTACCACAGCCGGGTGGACATCCCGGCGGCGCTGCGGGAGGCGGCCGGCCGCACGCCGCGGCTACGGGCCGTCTGCGGCCCCACGCTCGGCCCGCACCCGCTGCTCGTCCGGGCCCTCGAACGCCGCCTCGCCGAGGCCGGTGTGGAGATCGGCGACCCGGACACCGCCGTGGTGCTCGTCTCGGCCGGCTCCAGCGACCGCCGGGCGAACGCCACGATCGCCGCCGTCGCCCGCGAATGGGCGCGCACCCGGCCCTGGTGGTCGGTCACCGCCGCCTACGCCTCGGCCGCCGCGCCCACGCCCCGGGACGAGGTCGTACGGCTGACGCGCGCGGGCGCCCCGAAGGTCGTGGTGGCGCCCTACCTGCTGGCCCCCGGCTACTTCGCCGACATTGTGGAGCGCGACACCCTGGAGGCCGGGGCGCACGCCGTGGCGGGCGTCCTCGGCCCCGCCCCCGAACTGGTCGCGCTCCTGCTCGAACGCCACGCCCAGGCCGTACGCGAGGCCCGCGAAGCGGCTTAGCGGTCGCGTCCGTGAACCCTTCGGGGGTTAACGTGGCGACGTCGAGTGCGGCAGGCTGATGCTCGCAGTGGTCAAGCCGCATCACTCGGTGGCGGTCGTCCGCCGGGCGGTCCTGAGTGTCGTGAAGGCGGCCAGGCCGCCCAGCGCCGAGAGCACACTGAGGATCATCAGCGACAGGCCGTACCCGGCCGCGAGCGCCTCGGACCTGTCCACTGGGACCGGGCGGGCGAGCAAAGCCCCGGTGTGCGCGGCCGCCACGGACAGGAACACGGCGACGCCGAGGGCGACGCCGAGCTGGTAGGCGGTCTGCCGCAGGGCGGCGGCCATGCCCTGTTCGTCCGGCGCGACACCGGACGAGACCGCGACGGTGGTGGCGACCGCGGCGCCGGTGAAGGACGCGCCGACCACGACGAGCCAGGGGAGCAGGAACAGATAGCCTCCCCCACCGGGGAACGTGCTCAGGAAGGCGATCGCCACTGCGGACAACAGCGACGTCCCGGTGAGCACGGCTCGCACTCCCAGGCGAGTGATCAGCGGTCCTGCCACCTTCACGCCGATGAGCAGGCCGGCGAGGCCGGTGGGGACGAAAGCGAACCCCGCCTGCAGCGGGCTGTAGTGGCGCGTCTGCTGCAGAAACAGGGTGCACAACAGGACGACGGCGCCGTTGAGCGCGCCGGTGACCATGGTCGCGACACCGGTGCCGGCGAACCACCGGGACCGCAGCATCGACAACCGGATCAGCGGATCACGGCGCCGGGTCTCGACGACGACGAACACACCGAGCAGGACGAGCGCCGCCACCACCGCGGCCGGGACGCCCACCGACGTCCAGCCGTGCTCGGACCCGTACGCGGGCGCCCAGACCGCCAGGGCGACGGCGGCGGTGACGAGGACCGCCCCGGTGACGTCCGGCACCCGGCGCTCGCCCTTCGGCGTGGTCGCGGCGATCACCCGCGCCGCCAGCACCGCGGCCAGCGCGGCGACCGGTACGTTGATGATGAAGATGCTGCGCCACTCGACCGTGTCGGCCAGCACGCCGCCGAGGATCTGCCCCGAGACGAACCCCAGGGAGGTGGCCGCGCCGAAGATCCCCAGCGCGCGGTTGCGTTCGGCGCCCTCGGTGAACGTGGTGGTCAGCAGGGCCAGCGCGGACGGGGCGAGGACCGCCGCGCTGAGGCCCTGCGCGACCCGGGCGGCGACGAGCACCACGGGCGCGTTCGCCAGCCCGCAGGCCAGCGAGGTCAGCGCGAACGCGAGCAGGCCGGCGACGAACATCCGGCGGTATCCGAGCAGATCGGCCAGCCGGCCGCCGAGGACGAGCACGCCCCCGAAGGCCGTCGCGTAGGCGGTGATCACTCCCTCGACGCCGACCGGGGAGAACCGGAGCGCGTGCTGGATGGTCGGGAGGGCGACGTTGACGATGGACGAGTCCAGGATGACCATGAATTGGGCCGTCACCATCAGCGCCAGAACGAGGCCCTGGCGCCTCGGCCTGCCGCCGTCGCCGCGGCTTGGGCCCGCGGCTCGGGGCCGGTGTCGCGTCGGTAGATTCTCGGGCATCTTCACCTTCGTGCCTCGTCCTCGCCGGGCACCTCGCCCCCTGTGGACCCCGTGCCGTAGGGACCCCGCTCGCCACGGACCCTCGCCGTGGCGTATCGCGGGGATACTTCATGCTGCTGCCCAAGATCGTGTGGATCAACAGCGATCCGCGCGATGATCGATCAGTCTGGCTTATCGAAGGAAGGCCCCCGACATGGAACTCAGGGAGATCGAGACGTTCCTGGTCCTCGCCGACGAACTGCACTTCGGCCGTACGGCGCGACGGCTGAACCTCTCGCAGTCCAGGGTGAGCCAGCTCATTCGTGCCTTCGAGCGCCGGATCGGCGCCTCGCTGTTCGACCGGACGAGCCGCACAGTGACGCTGACCCCGATCGGCGCCCGGCTGCGCGACGGGCTCGGCCCTACATACGCCCAGCTCAACGCCGTCGTCGAGGACGCCCGCCGGGAGGCGGAGCGGCGCACCCGGTCGCTGCGCATCGGCTGCGCCGGGGCGGCCGGGGGCGACTGGCTCACCGACGCCATCGAGTCCTTCCGGGCCGGCCGTCCCGGGTGCCGGGTGGTGCTGGCGGAAAACCCGCTGGCCGACCCGTACGGTCCGCTTCTACGGGGTGAGACCGACCTGCTGGTCGCCCGGCTGCCGGTCGAGCAGCGGCCGGAGCTGACCGTCGGTCCGACCATCGCCCGGGAGGAGAGGCTGCTCGCGGTGCCCGCCGGTCATCCACTGGCCGAACGGGGCTCAGCGAGCGTGGAGGACCTGGCCGACCTGGGTGTGTTCGCGCTCAGATCGTCGCCAGAAGGTCTGTCCTGCCCGTTCGTCCCGCTCTACACGCCGGGTGGCAGGCTGATCCCGCGCCGCGGCGCGTTCTCCAGCTACTCCGAGATGCTCGAACTGGTCGCGCGACGCGAGGGCGTGCATCCGCTGGCCGTCTCGCTGCTGAAGTTCCACCGGCACCCCGACGTCGTCTTCGTGCCGATTCCCGACCTGCCCCCGGTCGAGGTCGCGCTGGTCTGGCCCACCGACGACCGGAACGCGGATGTACGGGCATTCACGGCCATCGTGAACGGAGCCCGCGCCGCCTGAGGACGAGAGCGGCAGTCCAGGGACAGGAAGATCATCATCGGCATGCCTGATGTGGACGGCAGTAGGCGACAGCAAGGACCTGGCCTCCCCACGGGCGGACATGATGGGGTTATGGATCACAGGCGGATGGAGTCGTACTTCGACGGGCGAGCCGCCGGTTACGGGCATCTGAGCTGGCATGCCGGCTACGCCGAGCGGCTGGTGGAGCTCGGGGGCCTGACGCCCGGCATGCGCGTGCTGGACGCCGCCACCGGCACGGGGCTGGCGGCGCTGGCCGCGGCACGGGCGGTCGGTCGCTCCGGTCAGGTGGTCGGCGTGGACATCTCGGCCGGGATGCTGCAGCAGGCCGACCGGCTGCTCACCGCGTCCGGGCTGACCAACGTGAGCTATGTGAAGGCGGACGCCACCGCTCTCGACGGGTTCGACGACGAGGCGTTCGACGTGGTCCTGTGCTGTGCGGGGATGCTCTATCTGCCGGCCTCGACGGCGTTCGCCGCCTGGCATCGGGCGCTGAAGCCGGGCGGGCTTCTCTGCTTCTCCGCGATGCGGGCCGGCTTCCCCCGCGCGGCTCGCGTGTTCCGCGAATGCGCCAGGGACTTCGGCCTCGCCCTCACCGATCCGATGGCTGAGGTGGGCACGGAGGAGAGCAGCCGCGCGGCGGTGACCAAGGCGGGCTTCGTCTACGAACGGGCCGTGCCGGATGTGATCGCGCTCCCGCCCAGAAGCGCGGCGGACCTGTGGCGGGGCCATGTGGTGAACCCGAACTACTTCGAAGTCGCGTCGCTCTCCTCGGAGGAAGCGGCCGCCTTCGAGGCGCGCTACCTTGCTCGGGTCGCCGAGTTGCTGAACGAGCCGGACGCCTTCGATCTGCCGGTCATGTATGTCTACGCCCGTAAGCCCAGTTAGGCGGGCCGCCGGGAACCGCGGCAGCACGACCACTTAGTCCACGGGCAGCGGGAAGCCGGTGGGCCGGTCGCAGGCCGAGGACAGGATCTCCTGCCCGTTCGGCTTGCGCATCACGATGTCTCCTTGGCAGGCGCTGGGCGATCGCGCGTCGACGACGGCGAACGCATCCCGGATCGTCACCCTGGCGTCGGTGCGGTACTCGCCGGTCTCGCCGACAATGCGGAGGGCGTCGCCCGCGCCGACCGCGCCGTGACCGTTCGCCACGCTGCCCGGCGGAACCACCGCCACGTGGAAATCGTCGCGTCCTGCCGGCAACCGCCCTTCCTGATCGGTCCAGGAGCGCAGGTGGTCGACGTGGTCGTCCTGGATTCCGCAGGGCCCCTGGTCGACCAGTGTCCCCTCGTGCCAGACGAACACATAGGACGGCGTGCGGCACTCGACTTGGATGTTCACGGAGTCGACGTCGGCGGTGACCCCGAACAGCAGTCTGCGCCCGCCAGTTTTGATCTTCTTGTCCAGGAGCACCCGGTCGCTCGTCAGGTACGTCACGCTCGGGGCCGGTGACGGGCCGGCCATGGCCGCGGTCCCCGGGTCGTCGTCGGGCGCGATCGTGACCGTACGCGGCGCCGTCGCCACCGTCACCACGGCGGCCAGGCCGGCGGCCAGCACCGCCCCGGCGGCACCGCGACGGCGCCGGATGCGCCGCACGCGCCGGTCGACGTCGGCCAGGGCGACGCCCGCGCCCCTCACCGTGGAGGCGTCCCGGGCGAGCAGGTCACGCAGATCGTCGTCGGTCATCGTCATGTCAGCTCTCCAGGCTCATCAGGGAGCGGGCGGCGGAATCGACGCGCAGCCTGGCCAGGGCCCTGCTCGCCTGGCTCCGCACGGTGGCGACCGAGCAGCCGAGGATCTCCGCGATCTGCGCGTCACCCAGGTCGGCGAAGTAACGCAGCACGATCACGGCGCGCTGTTTCGGCGGCAGGCAGGCGAGGGCCTGCCGTACGGCGTCGCGGGAGCCGAGCAGGTCGGCGGAGTCGCCGACGGCCGGTTCCGGCAGCGAGTCGGTCGGCTGCTCGCCCCGCCAGCGCCTGCGCCACCAGGAGGCGTGGGTGTTGGCCAGCGGTAGACGTACGGGTCGGGGTTCTCGCCGACCCTGCGCCAGGCCAGCCACGCCTTGGCCAGCGCCGTCTGGAGCAGGTCTTCGGCGGTGGCCCAGTCGCGGCAGAGCAGGCAGGCCGTCCGCAGCAGTCGGTCCGAGCGCTGCTGGACGTAGCGCTCGAAGTCGGCCCGGTCGCGCATGTGCGGCCCCCAGGTTCTCGGTGATCCTTGGTGCACGGTCACCGATGACTACGCCCTGGGAGCGTCCCGCCGTTGCCTCGTCCGGCCATCCGGCCGGCGGCGGATCAGTGCGGCCCGGATCAGTGCGGCCCGGATCAGGGCGACACAGATCAGGGCGACACAGATCAGTGCAGGCCGTGGTGGCGGCGGTCGGGGATCTCGTATCCCCCGTGGCCCGGGCGCTGACGGCGCTCCTGCCACCATTCGCTCCATGCGAACCAGCCGCGCTTGATCGGCTCGGCCCGGGAGTCGCCGATGATCTTCACGTCGCCCATCAGCACGTACGCCGTGACCTTGACGACGGGGGCGAACTGGCCGCGGGGCGCCTCGACCACCTGGACCTTCTTGTCCCCCATGATCGTGACGCCGGAGAGCTCGACGTCGACGCCGTCCGGCACGATGATCTTCACGTCGCCCATCACGCAGGTGGCGACGATGTCCACCTCACGCCCGCGCACCTCGGCCTGGCGCAGGTCGAGGACCACGTCGCCCATCACGCAGACCGCGCCGATGCCGTCGTCGATCCGCCAGGTGCCGGTCCTCTTGGCGTCGCCCATCACCGCCACGATCCACTTGCGCATCCTGCCCTGCGGGGTGGCCGGTACGGCAGGCGCGGGAGCGGGAGCGGGAGCCCCGCCCGGCAGGTCGGCGGTGATCTGCGCGAGCTCGCCGTGGGTCTGCGCCAGGTAGGCGGCCTCGGTCCGCTCGGTCAGCTCCGCGAGGGTCAGCCGCCCCTCCGCGGACGCCACGCGCAGCCGTTCCACCACGGACTCGCGTTCGGCGTCGGACGCCCGCATACCACCCGGATCGTTCACGCCCTTCACCGTATCCCGCCCGCTCCCGCTCTCCCTCCTCCCTGGGAACGATCCTGCGAGCGATCCACGGAGACGATCCCTGCGGACGAGGCCCGGAAGGGACTGTGTGAGCATGGAATCGTGACCCGCAGCAGGTTGCTGGAGGCGATAGCGGGAGGGGACGTCGCGCGGGTGGCGGCGATGCTGCACCCGGACACCGCCGTGAACCCCGCTCAGGGGACGACGCCGCTCTATCGGGCGGCCGTCGGCGGTCACCACGACATCGTCAGGCTGCTCCTGGAGTACGGCGCCGACCCGGACCAGCCGAGCGGGGGGCACGAGGAGGGCCTTCCGCTCTGCGCGGCGGCGTGCTGGGACCACGCCGAGACCGTGCAGGCGCTGCTCGACGGCGGCGCAGACCCCGACGCGGCGGAGGAGGGCGGCTGGACGGCCCTGCTGTGGGCCGCGGCCAACGGCAACCTGGAGTCGGCCGACATCCTGCTCGACGCCGGGGCCGATCCCGGCCGGGCCGACGACGACGGCGACACCCCGCTGACGCTGGCCGCGATCTTCGGGGCGTACGGGATCGTCTGGTCCCTGCTGGAGCACGGCGCCGACCCGTCCGCGCCCGGCTGGGACGGCGCGACCCCGCTGGAGATCGCCGCGCGGCTGGCGGCGGTGGATCTCGAAGCCGTGTTGCGCGAGGAGGTCTCCGCGAGGGTGGAGGGCGACCACACCGTGCTGGTGGCCCACGCCTCCGCTCCGGACGGCACCCGGCGGGTCACGGTCGAGGCGCGCGGCGCCGACGGCGGCTACGCGATCACGCGCCAGCACGGGCACGCCGCCGTCGCGACGGTCCTGGAGGCGGCTCTCGGCCTGCGGCCGCGCGCGGACGTGCTGCTCGGTCGCGCGCTGCCCTACCGCGACCTGGACGAGGACGACGAGACGTGGTGGGCGGCCGTCCACGCGCTCCAGTCCCGCCACGACGAGGAGACGTTCCTGGCGCTGGCCCGGCTGTGCGAGAGCGACGACCCGGTGGAGCGGGAGTTCGGCGTCGACGTGCTCGCCGAATTCGGCCAGGAGTCAGGCTTCGGCAAGCAGACGGGGCTCGGCGAGCCGGGGCTCGGCCGGGGCGCGGGGCACGACCCCTACCGGGACCGCACTCTGGAGATCCTGCGCGACCTGGCCCGGCAGGAGACCGAGCCCGCGGTCGTCGAGGCGCTGCTCCACGCGTTCGGCCACCAGGCCGACGAACGGGCGCTCCCCGAGGTGCTGAAGATCGTCAACAGCCCGGGCCGGGAGCCCACGGTCCACGACCCCATCGCGCTCGCCGCGGTCCTGCCTCCGGACGACGAGGACGGGCTGACCACGCTGATCCGGCTGAGCCGGTGCGCCGACGACGAGGTGCGCGACTGGGCCACGATGGGCATCGCGGGGCTGCCCGCCGACACCGCCTCCATCAGGGACGCCCTGGTCACCCGGCTGACCGACCGCGACCTGACGACGGTGGCCGAGGCCGCGCGGGGCCTGGCCGGGCGCGGGGACCGGCGCGCGATCGAAGGCGTCCACCGGGTGCTGTGCGAGGCGGGCGCCGACCAGGACTACGCCCGCGACCTCGCCCTGGAGGCGGCCCAGGAGCTCGGCCTGGAGATTTCGGGGGCCTGACCGTTTGCCGCCCGGTGTTTGTCCCGGCCCTTCGAGATGTTGAGATGGAGTCCCGGCATGTTGGACGTCCCGGTATGGACGATTCCCGGCATCGACCACAGGAGGACCCAGTGACCCACGACGTGACCAACCAGGTGCCCCCGCTGACCGGCCACGACGTCTCGGCCGACCCGGCGCTGCTGGAGGGGCTCGCCAGGGAGGGGGCGGACTGGGCGACCGGGGAACTGCGCCAGCTCGGCCTGCTGGCCGGTTCTGCGAAGGCGCAGGAGTGGGGGCGGCTGGCCAACGAGCACCCGCCCGTGCTGCGCACCCACGACCGGTACGGCAACAGGATCGACGAGGTCGAGTTCCACCCGGCCTGGCATGAGCTCATGACGGTCGCGGTCGAGAGCGGCGCGCACGCCGCGCCCTGGACGTCGGCCCGGCCGGGTGCCCACGTCGCCAGGGCCGCCAAGTTCTTCACCTGGTCGCAGGTCGAGGCCGGGCACGGCTGCCCGATCTCCATGACGTACGCCGCCGTGGCCGCGCTGCGGCACTCGCCGTCGCTGCGGGCGGAGTGGGAACCGCTGCTGGCCTCCCGCACGTACGACTTCGGGCTGCGCCCGCCGCGGGACAAGCGCGGCGTGCTGGCCGGGATGGCCATGACCGAGAAGCAGGGCGGCTCCGACGTGCGGGCCAACAGCACCAGGGCCGAGCCGCTGGGCGACGGGACCTTCGCGCTGACCGGTCACAAGTGGTTCAACTCCGCCCCGATGTGTGATGTGTTCCTGGTGCTCGCCCAGGCTCCGGGCGGGCTGTCGTGCTTCCTGCTCCCCCGCGTGCTGCCCGACGGCACCCGCAACGCGATGCGCCTGATGCGGCTGAAGGACAAGCTCGGCAACCGGTCGAACGCCTCGGCCGAGGTCGAGTACGAGGGCGCCGTGGCCTACCTGGTCGGCGAGGAGGGCCGGGGCGTCCGGACGATCATCGAGATGGTGAACATGACCAGGCTCGACTGCGTGATCGGCTCGGCCGCCGGCATGCGGTACGGCCTGACGCAGGCGCTCCACCACACCCGCCACCGCAGGGCGTTCGGCCGGACACTCTCCGAGCAGCCGCTGATGCGCTCGGTGCTCGCCGACCTGGCGCTGGAGTCGGAGGCGGCGACCACGCTCATGACGCGCCTGGCCGGGGCGACCGACCGGGCCATCGGGGGCGACGCGGCCGAGGGCCTGTTCCGCCGGGCCGCCCTCGCCGCCGGCAAATACTGGGTGTGCAAGCGGGCGCCGGTCCACGCGGCCGAGGCCCTGGAGTGCCTCGGCGGCAACGGGTACGTCGAGGAGTCGCAGATGCCCCGGCTGTTCCGGGAGTCGCCGCTGAACGGCATCTGGGAGGGCTCGGGCAACGTCGCCGCCCTCGACCTGATACGCGTGATGGCCAGGGAGCCGGAGGCGGTCGAGGCGTTCTTCGCCGAGGTGGCACTGGCCCAGGACAGGAGGGTCGCCGACGCGGCCGAGCGGGTGCTGAAGAGGCTCGCCTCGGCGGGAGAGGCCGACGCGCGCCGGGTGGCCGAGGAGATGACGCTGGTCCTGCAGGCGTCCCTGCTCGTGCGGTACGCCCCCGCCGCGGTGGCCGACGCGTTCTGTGCGTCGCGCCTGTCCGGCGACTGGGGGCGCGCCTTCGGCACGCTGCCCTCCGGCCTCGACCTGGAGGCGATCCTCGACCGCGCGGCGCCGGCGTGAGCCGACCGGCCATGCCGGTGAGCCCATCGCGTCGGCGGCGGCGTTAAGGTCGCTGCTGACGGATTAAGACTCGCTAGTGAAGGGAAGTCGCCATGGCGACCACTCGTACCGCGACGACGCAGTGGAAGGGCGCGCTGCTCGACGGTTCGGGCACCGTTTCGCTCGACTCCTCCGGGGTCGGCACCTTCGACGTCTCCTGGCCCTCGCGGGCGGAGGAGGCCAACGGCAAGACGAGCCCGGAGGAGCTGATCGCCGCCGCCCACTCCTCGTGCTTCTCGATGGCCCTGTCCAACGGCCTGGCCAAGGCGGGCACGCCGCCGCAGTCGCTGGAGACCCGGGCGGATGTGACCTTCCAGCCGGGTGAGGGCATCACCGGCATCGTGATCTCCGTCCGCGGGCAGGTGCCCGGCATCTCGGCCGAGGACTTCCAGCAGGCCGCCGAGACGGCCAAGGCGAACTGCCCGGTGAGCAAGGCGCTCGCCGGCACGACGATCACCCTGAACGCCGAACTCGTCGGCTGAGCACCAGCGGGAGCCCCCTCCGGACCCGATCCGGCGGGGGCTCCCGCGTTCCCGGGCGAGAGCAGGGGTCGTCTCGGGTGACACGATTCGCCCCGGCAGTGGAGAATGAGGTTACATGCGCGAGGTTTGGCCTGGAGAGCCCTACCCGCTCGGCGCCACCTGGGATGGTGTGGGCACCAACTTCTCGGTGTTCTCGGAGGCGGCCGAGCGGGTCGAGCTGTGCCTGTACGACGACAGAGGCGGAGAGACCCGCGTCGACCTGCCCGAGGTCGACGGGTTCGTCTGGCACGGCTACGTGCCGGGGATCATGCCCGGCCAGCGGTACGGCTTCCGCGTGCACGGGCCCTACCGGCCCGACCACGGGCACCGGTGCAATCCGTCCAAGCTGCTGCTCGACCCGTACGCCAAGGCGATCGAGGGCTCGGTGCGGTGGAACGAGTCGCTGTTCTCCTACCACTTCGCCGACCCCGCGCGGCTCAACACGGAGGACTCCGCGCCGTACATGCCGAAGAACGTGGTCGTGAACCCGTTCTTCGAGTGGGGCAACGACCGGCCGCCCCGCACGCCCTATCACGAGACGGTGATCTACGAGGCGCACGTGCGCGGCCTGACCATGCGCCATCCCGCCGTCCCCGAGCGGCAGCGGGGCACCTACGCGGGGCTCTCGCACCCGGCCGTGCTCGACCACCTCCAGTCGATCGGCGTGACGGCGGTCGAGCTCATGCCCGTCCACCAGTTCGTGCCGGAGCACTTCCTGGTCGCCCGAGGGCTGACCAACTACTGGGGCTACAACACGATCGCCTACATGGCGCCGCACAACACGTACGCCAGCTCAGGGCAGCGCGGCGAGCAGGTCCAGGAGTTCAAGGCGATGGTGCGCGCCCTGCACGAGGCGGGCATCGAGGTGATCCTCGACGTCGTCTACAACCACACCGCCGAGGGCGACCACATGGGCCCCACGCTGGGCTTCCGGGGCATCGACAACGTCGCCTACTACCGCCTGCGCGAGGAGGACCGCCGCTACTACCTCGACTACACCGGGTGCGGCAACTCCCTGAACGTCCGCTCGCCCCACGCGCTTCAGCTGATCATGGACTCGCTGCGCTACTGGGTGCTCGACATGCACGTGGACGGCTTCCGCTTCGACCTCGCCGCCGCGCTGGCCCGGGAGCTGCACGACGTCGACCGGCTGAGCGCGTTCTTCGACCTCATCCAGCAGGATCCGGTGATCTCGCAGGTCAAGCTGATCGCCGAGCCGTGGGACGTCGGCCCCGGCGGCTACCAGGTCGGGAACTTCCCGCCGTTGTGGACCGAATGGAACGGCAAATACCGCGACTCCGTGCGGGACTTCTGGCGCGGGGCATCCCAGGCGCTGCCCGAGTTCGCCTCGCGCCTGGCCGGGTCGAGCGACCTGTACGCCAGCAGCGGCCGCCGCCCGGTCGCCTCGATCAACTTCGTGACCGCCCACGACGGGTTCACCCTCACCGATCTCGTGTCGTACGACCACAAGCACAACGAGGCCAACGGCGAGGGCAACCGCGACGGCACGGACGACAACCGCTCCTGGAACTGCGGCGCCGAGGGCCCGGTGGAGGATCCCGGCATCGTACGGCTGCGCCGCCGGCAGCGGCGCAACCTCCTCACCACGCTGTTCGTGTCCCAGGGCGTGCCGATGCTGCTGGCGGGCGACGAGTTCGGCCGCACCCAGCACGGCAACAACAACGCCTACTGCCAGGACAACGACACCTCCTGGATCGACTGGTCGCTGATCCGGCAGGAGGGCGACCTGCTCGACTTCGTCCGCCGCCTGGCCGCGTTACGGCGGGCGCATCCCGTCTTCCGGCGGCGCCGGTTCTTCCAGGGCCGCACGGTCGGTGACGGCAGCAGGGACGTCATCTGGCTCACGCCGTCCGGCACGGAGATGACCGACGGCGACTGGCACACGGGCTACGCGAAGTCGCTGGCGGTGTACGTCAACGGCGACGCGATCAGCGAGCCCGGCCCGCGCGGCGAGCGGATCAGCGACGAGACCTTCCTGCTGCTGATCAACGCGCATCACGAGAACCTGACGTTCGCCCTCCCCGGCCCGGAGTTGGGGACCGCCTGGCGTCCCGTCCTCGACACCGCCGACGAGGACGTCCGCGACGACCCGTACGCCGAGGAGACCCTGCCCGCCGGGGCCAAGGTCTGCCTCGCCGACCGGTCCATGCGGGTCCTGGTCTCCGCCGGCGGCTGAGCCGTCCCCGCTGCCGCCCCGGGCCCGCCGGGAGGCCGGGTCGCGGCCGGGCACGACTCGGGGCGAGCCTCCCCGTCGTACGGGTCGGTGTCGCAAACTCGGCCACTTACCCCCATAGGGGACATTCCTGCACACTTCGTTACTCTCGGGCGGGTGACCACGACACCAGTGCAGGCCGGCCTGCCGCCGAAGCCCCGGGCGGCGGTCGTGCGGGACGCCCTCGGGGTCGGCACGGCCGTCGGCCTGTCGGGCTTCGCGTTCGGCGTCACCTCGGCGGGTGCGGGGATGACCGTCGTCCAGACCTGCGTGCTGTCGCTGTTCGTGTTCACCGGGGCGTCCCAGTTCGCGCTGGTGGGCGCGCTCGGCACCGGCGGGAACCCGCTCGCCGCCGCGGCCGGGGCGCTGCTGCTCGGCGTCCGGAACGCCTTCTACGGGCTGCGGCTGTCGCAGTTGCTCGGGCTTCCCAAAACGGTCCGCCCGCTCGCCGCGCAGTGGGTGATCGACGAGACCTCCGCCGTGGCCCTGGCCCAGCCCGACCGGCGCCTCGCCCGGCTCGGGTTCACGGTCACCGGGGTCAGCCTGTACGCCGGGTGGAACATCACCACGTTCCTGGGCGCGCTGGGCGCCTCCGCGCTCGGCGATCCGGGGGCCTGGGGGCTCGACGCCGCCGGCCCGGCCGTCTTCCTCGCCCTGCTCCTCCCCATGCTCCGGGCGCGTTCCTCCGCCGCGCCCGCCACCGCTCCCCCTGCCGCTCCTGCGACTTCTCCGGAACCGGCCGATGACGCGGCCCGCCCGCAGGCGGCGCCGCCCGGCACACCGCCGGCCCGGGCCTCCCTCGTCCGGACGCTCCTCCGGGCGCTCGTCCGGCGCGAGGAGGCGGCGGTGGCGGTGCTGGCCGTCGTGCTCGCCCTCGCCTGCGTGCCGCTCGTGCCCGCGGGCGTGCCGGTGCTGGTGGCCGTGCTCGCCGCGCCCGCGGTGCTGGCCGCGTCACGGCTCCTCGCCCGCCGCTCGCCCCGAGGAGGACGCCGATGATCTGGGTCGCGATCGTCGTCACGGCGGCCGGATGCTACGCCGTGAAGCTGCTCGGTCTTTCGGTGCCGGCGGCGGTGCTGGAGCGGCCGCTCGTCCGCAAGCTGGCCGCCCTGGTGCCGATCGCGGCACTGGCCGCGCTGATCGCCCTGCAGACCTTCGCCGACGGCCGCACGCTCGTCGTCGACGCCCGGGCCGCCGGGCTCGCCGCGGCGGCCGTCGCGTTGCTGCTGCGCGCGCCGTTCCTGGTGATCGTCGCGGTCGCCGTCGTCGTCACCGCCGCCGTCCGCGCGCTGGCCGGCTGACGGTTTGGCCGGCTGACGGTCCGGCCGGTCAGCGGGCGAGGATCTTGTCGAGGTCGTAGCTCACCGGACGTTCGAGCTGTTCGTAGGTGCAGGACGCCGGGGTGCGGTCCGGGCGCCAGCGGCGGAACTGGGCGGTGTGACGGAACCGGTCGCCCTCCATGTGGTCGTAGGCCACCTCGATCACCCGCTCCGGCCGCAGCGGGATGAACGACAGATCCTTCTTGGCGTTCCACCGCGACACGGCGCCGGGCAGGCGCTGGCCCTCGGCGCCACCCGCCGCGACCTCGGCCCAGTGTCCCCACGGATGCTCGCTCAGGTCCTCCACGCGGTAGGGCGCGAGCTCCTCGACGAGTTCCTCACGCCGCTTCATCGGGAACGACGCGGCGACGCCCACGTGGTGCAGGCGGCCGTCCGGCGAGTAGAGCCCGAGCAGCAGAGAGCCGACGACCGGCCCCGACTTGTGCTCGCGGTAGCCCGCCACCACGCAGTCGGCCGTCCGCTCGTGCTTGACCTTGAACATCACCCGCTTGTCCGGCGTGTACGGCTGGTCGCCCGGCTTGACCACGATGCCGTCCAGACCGGCGCCCTCGAACGCGTCGAACCACTCGGCGGCCCGGCTCTCGTCCTGGGTGACCGGCGTGAGCCGTACGGACCGGCCCGCGCCCGCCAGCACCTCCTCCAGCCGGGCCCTCCGCTCCGCGAACGGCGCCTCCATGAGGTCCTCCGTCCCGGTGGCGAGCAGGTCGAAGGCGACGAAGGACGCGGGTGTGTTCTCGGCCAGCAGCCGCACCCGGGACTGCGCGGGATGGATGCGCTGCTGCAACGCGTCGAAGTCGAGCGACTGTCCCCTGATCAGCACGATCTCGCCGTCCACGACGCACTTGGGCGGCAGCTCCCGCCTGACGGCCTCGACCAGCTCGGGGAAGTAGCGCGTGAAGGGCCGCTCGTTCCTGCTGCCCAGGAAGACCTCGTCGCCGTCGCGGAAGACGATACAGCGGAAGCCGTCCCACTTCGGCTCGTAGTAGAGCGTGCCGTCCTGCTTGGGCAGCCCCTTGACGGCCTTGGCGAGCATCGGCGCGACCGGCGGCACGACCGGCAGGTCCAGGTCGGGGATCTGCGGCTCAACCGGAAGCTTCATCCTGCGCCTCCCTGATGTATCGGCAGAAGAGGAAGCCGTCCTCTTCGAGCACCTGGGCGAGGGTCAGCGGCGTGCGCGATGCGACGCCGTCCAGTATGCGCGCCGCGTCGCCGCCGGCCAGCAGCGGGCTCACGGTCAGCGCCAACTCGTCGACGAGGCCGGCGGCGACCAGCTGCGCGTTCACCCGGGGGCCGCCCTCGCACAGGACGCGGCCGAGGCCTCGGTCGCGCAGCTCGCTCACGACCGTCGCGAGATCGACCCGCTCGTCGCCCGCGACGATCAGATCGGCCCTCGCGGCCGCCTCCTCGCGGCGGTCCTTCGGCGCCGACTCCGTCGTGATCACGATCGTCCGGGCGTACGGCTCCGCCTCGGTGAACAGCGAGCTGCCGAAGTCGAGGTCGAGGCGGCGGGTGACGACGGCGATGGGCGGCGCCGGGGGCCTGCCCTCCCGCAGGGCCCGCCACGACTCGCGCGGGCGGGCCGGGCGGTATCCCTCGGTGCGGACGGTGGCGGCTCCGGCCAGCACCACGTCGGCCAGGCCGCGCAGCAGTCCGAAGATCCGTTTGTCGGCCGGGCCGGACAGGCCCTCCGAGTGGCCCTCGACCCAGGCCGCGCCGTCGGCGCTGGCCACCATGTTGAGGCGCAACCAGTGGTCACGCGGGTAGGCGTAGGCGGCGGGGATGTCCGGCTCGTCCTCGACGTAGGGGTGGATGCGGCGCACGCTTCCTACAGTGGCACACCGCACCGACAACACCGCCGCGACGCCCCCGCGAGCCCCGTGCCGCCTTCTCCGCGCGACGCCGCGGCCCCACCACCGCACCGTTCTCTGCCGCCCCCGTTCTGTCTGCCGCCACCCCTCTCTGCCGCCACGGCCACGGCCGGTCCCTCTCATGGCCGACACGGCGCAAAATCCAGCACCCCGGCGGCTTCGCCGTTCTAATCTTTCCGCCCATCGGAACAGGCCACGGAATCCGGTGATATTCGGGGGGCGGATATATGCGCGGGCCGAGCAGGCGGGAGCTGCTGTCATCGGCGGTGTGGGGCACGGCGGCGATCGCGTTCGGGGTGCGCGGGACGGCGGCGCACGCGGACCCGGCCCGGCCACCGGCCCGCAGGCGGGTCGGCGACATGACCAAGGAGCAGTGGGAGGCGTTCGTCCGGGCGGTGCGCGCGCTGAAGGCACGGGGGACCTACGACGCGCTGGTCAAGACCTACACGGACGACTTCGCGGCCACCCACGCCAACGGCTTCTTCCTGCCGTGGCAGCGCAGATATCTCCTGCACTTCGAGCGGGAGCTCCAGCGCATCGATCCGGCCGTGTCCGTGCCGTACTGGGACTGGCCCCGCGACGGCCGGGCGCCGGAGCGCTCGGCGGTGCTGTCGAAGGCGTATTTCGGGGGAAACGGCAGCGCGAAGCACGATCAGGCCGTACTCGACGGCGCGTTCGCCGGGTGGACCGCCAAAGTCCCACGGGTTCATCCGCTCCGGCGTTCGTACGCCGACGGCGGGAAGATCCCCCCATGGGCCTCGCCCGATCTCATCGCGAACATGCTGAAAAATCCGGACTTCCAGGTGTTCAACATGCAGCTGGAAATCCACATCGGCGCGGTGCAGATGGGCATCGGAGGGGACCTGGCCCAGTCCGCCGCCCCGAACGACCCCCTGTACTGGGTCGTCGCCTGCCTCGGCGACCTGCTGTGGCACATGTGGCGCTCACGTCATCCCGAGGCTCCGGTCCGGTCGGCGTACGGGGACGTCACCGAGGAGAGCCGCCTGCCCCGATACGGCGACCCGGTCGCGAACGTCCTGGACGTCGAGAAGCTGGGCTACCGCTACGACGGCGTGTGGCCGCGTACGCGCTGACGCCGGGTACACCCCCCGGAATGCGCCTCACCGCGCGTACGGACCTGCCCGCAGGGGAACGGCAGATCAGGGGGCGCCATGGCGGTGCGGCCGGATCAGCGGGCGTTCGACGGCGCCGAGAGCCCGATCGAGCGGAAGCGGGTCGTGTACATCCATCGAGGCCGTGGCAGCCCACCCGCGCGGGATACCGGACGAGCTTGTGTGACGGGGGACAGGACACATGTGCCGCTGGCTGGCCTACTGCGGGGCGCCGATCGCTTTGGAGAAACTGCTCTACGAGCCGGAGCACTCGCTGATCGACCAGAGTCTCCACGCCAGGTACGGCAAGGAGACGGTGAACGGCGACGGGTTCGGCGTCGGCTACTACGGCGGTGACGGCGACGCGCCGCCCGCGGTGTTCAAGGACACCAAGCCCGCGTGGGGCGACCGCAACCTCCGCGAACTCGCCCGCCATGTCCGGTCGCCGCTGTTCATGGCGCACGTGCGCGCGTCTTCTGGAACGGCGATACAACAGACGAACTGCCATCCGTTCAGACACGGCCCATGGCTGTGGATGCACAACGGCGCGATCTCCGGGTTCGGCCGCGTCAAACGGGACCTCGTCATGGCCATCGCCCCGGATCTGTTCCCGGCGATCGAGGGGTCCACGGACTCGGAGGTCATGTTCTTCCTGGCGCTCACGTTCGGGCTGCCCGAGGACCCGCCGGGGGCGGTGGAGCGGATGGCCGGCCTCGTGGAGCGGACAGGGCGGAGACACGACGTGGAGCACCCGCTCCAGATGTCGCTGGCCACATCGAACGGCGAGCGGCTGTGGTCCTTCCGCTACTCCAGCGACCATCGTTCGCGGTCGCTCTTCCACAGCGGGAGCACCCAGGCTCTCCGGCATCTGCATCCGGAGGTCTTCGAGTCCGTGGAGCTCTCCGACGACGCTCGGGTCGTCGTGTCAGAACCCCTGCGCGACCTGCCCGGCCTGTGGCTGAAGGTTCCGGAGTCGACCTACACAGTGGTCGAACCCGGCGTCTTCGAGATGCATCCCTTCAGCCCGGCGGCACCTGGATGACAGAGGCGACGGAGAGGAGAGAACGGTGACCTCACAGGAAGGCAGGCAAGCCAGGCATCGGCCGGTATGGGTGAATCCGTTCATCGGGGCGGCCAACCCCGCCTCCGGAATCACGGCGGTTCCCTCCCGGCGGCGGCTGCCCGGGGGGCCCACGGCACCCGCCACCGTGTCCCGGCTCATTCGCGACGAGCTGATGCTGGACGGGAACCCTCGGCTCAACCTCGCCACGTTCGTGAGCACATGGATGGAGCCGGAGGCGCACGCGCTCATGGGCGACATCGCCGACAGGAACCTCGTCGACAGGGACGAGTATCCCGCGACGGCCGAGCTGGAGCAGCGCTGCATCCCGATGCTCCGCCACCTGTGGAACGCCCCCGACCCGGACGCCTCGCTCGGGACCTCCACCGTCGGGTCCAGCGAGGCGTGCATGCTCGGCGGGATGGCGCTCAAACGCCGCTGGTCGCAGCGCAACGCCGACCGCTACGCCGCCGGGGCGCGGCCCAACCTGGTCATGGGCGTCAACACCCAGGTGTGCTGGAAGAAGTTCTGCAACTACTGGGAAGTGGAGCCCCGCCTGGTCCCCATGGAGGGCGACCGGTTCCATTTGGGCGCCGAAGAGGCGGCCGAGCGGTGCGACGAGAACACCATCGGCGTCGTCGCCGTCCTGGGCTCCACGATGGACGGAAGCTACGAGCCGGTCGCCGACATCTGCGCGGCACTCGACGTGCTCGAGGAACGCACGGGGTGGTCCGTGCCCGTGCACGTGGACGCCGCGTCGGGCGGGATGATCGCCCCCTTCCTCGAACCGGACCTGGTGTGGGATTTCCGCCTTCCGCGTGTGGCCTCCATCAACGTCTCGGGTCACAAGTACGGGATGGTCTACCCGGGGCTCGGGTGGGTCCTGTGGCGGGACCGGGACGCGCTCCCCGGAGACCTGGTGGAGCACGTGGACTATCTCGGCGGAGACGTGGCGACGTTCACGCTCAACTTCTCCCGGTCCGGATCGCAGGTCGTCGCGCAGTACTACAACTTCCTGCGGCTCGGCTACGAGGGCTTCCGCGAGGTGCAGGGAGCCCTCCGGCAGGTGGCGACCCACCTCGCCGGGCAGATCGAGGGCCTCGGCTGCTTCCGGCTCCTCACCCGCGGCGACGAGTTGCCGGTGTTCGCCTTCACCACCGCCGACGACGTCACCCGGTTCAACGTCTACGACGTCTCCCGGCGGCTGCGGGAGTGGGGCTGGCTGGTGCCGGCGTACGCCTTCCCGCCCAACCGGGAGGACCTGCGTGTGCTGAGGGTGGTGTGCCGCAACGGGTTCTCGCTCGATCTGGCCGACCGCCTGGCGGACGACCTACGCGGCCTGCTGCCCTGGCTGCACCGGCAGTCCGCGCCCATGTTCGGCCCGGACGACGCCACGAGCTTCCACCACTGACACACCGCCCGCGCCAGGAGCGGCCCCGCTTCTCCCGAAATCGAGAGAGGCGGGGCCGCTCCGCGTCCCGATCGGTTCCCGGGATGCCCGGCGGCGTGACCGGAGCCGCGTGCCTCGCTCGTGGCGCGATGGACGCGGCCGCGCGTCAGGCCCTCGTGGTGGCGCGGGCCCTGCCGGTCGGCTGGGCGACGGTCTCCCTCTCCCGCTCCTGCCTCTCCTGCTGGCGAGCGGACCTGGAGAGGTCCTCCAGCTCGTGCGCGGTCTCCTCGAACTCCTGCGCGGCCTCCCGGCTCATCCTGCTCACGATCCTGCGGCCGCGGACGGCCATGTCCTCGTACACCTCGCCGGCCTTGGCGAGGGCGTACGGGCCGACGCCCGCGAGGGCGCAGAACGGCTTGGACATCGTGATCCTCTTGACCGGTGTCGTCACTTGGTCACTCTCCATACATATCGGTCTAGCGGCGGCTTCCAGCTGTTCCAGCCAGGGGAGAACGGCGCGGCGTCAGGAAGGCGGCGTGCCGAGGGCTTCCATCCCGGACCTGATGTTGTCGGCGGCCTGCGCCGGGCTGATGTCCGCAGCCCTGGAGGCCTTCCGCAGATCCGTCCAGGTGATGTGGTCGGGATTCCCGTGGTCGTCGTCAGGCTCGCCGCAGCCGCAGCTCAGGCACATCCGGATGTCTCCCCCCGCTCGGTCTTGTGCACAACGGCCCCGCCCTCCGCAGCGGTATGAGGGCGAGGCTCTTCGGGTGTTCCAGGTTCGTCCGTGCGCGGTCTTGCCCGGGGACGAGCGCCCGCTCCCCCGTCGGCGAGCGCTCGCCAGGACCATCCCCGCACCCGTCTCCAGGGACACCGGGCGGGAATGCAAGAGCCGATCAAGAGCAGAGACAGGCGGACAAAATCGTCACCCCGCCGGTCACGATCAGCTGGACGGCCTCGCCTTGCTGGGCTGGACGCGCCTCGGCTCGCCGGGCATCTTCGGGTAGTTCGGCGGGTACGGCATGTCGCCCCGGTCGTCGGCGTCGTACCACTCCAGCAGCGTGCCGATGTCGTGGGCCCGGTCGTCGATCGCCCGCTGCACGTCGCCCAGCTTGGCGAACCGCTCCGGCATCGTCGTGATGTCGAAGTCGCGCGGGTCGCAGTCGGCCAGTTCCTCCCAGGTCACGGGAGCGGAGACCCGGGCGTCCGGCCGGGCGCGGACCGAGTAGGCGGCCACCACCGTGCGGTCGCGGGCGTTCTGGTTGTAGTCGATGAAGACCTTCTCCCCCCGCTCCTCCTTCCACCAGGCGCTCGTCGCGAGGTCCGAGCGCCGCTCGACCTCGCGGGCGAGAGCGATCGCGGCGTACCGCACCTCGGTGAAGGTCCAGCGGGGCTCGATGCGCACGTTCACGTGGATGCCGCGACTGCCCGAGGTCTTGGGGAAGCCCGTCATGCCCAGCTCGTCGAGGATCTCCTTGACCGTGAAGGCCACCGTGCGGGCCTGCTCGAACGAGGTGCCGGGCTGCGGGTCGATGTCGATGCGAAGTTCGTCGGGATGGTCGAGGTCGGCGCGGCGGGCGTGCCACGGGTGGAAGTCGATCGTGCCGAGGTTGGCGCACCAGGCGATGGCCGCCACCTCGGTCGGGCAGAACGCGTCGGCCGTGCGCCCGCTCGGGAAGCGCACGGTGACGGTCTCGATCCAGTCGGGATGCCGGGGCATCCGCTTCTGGTAGATCGCCTCGGTGCCGACGCCGTCGGGGTGCCGCTTGAGGTAGGTCGGCCGCTCCCGCAGAGCGCGCAGCACGCCGTCCCCCACGCTCACGTAGTACTCCACCAGGTCGCGCTTGGTGGCGCCGATCTCCGGGAAGTAGACCTTGTCCGGATTGGTGACCTTGACGGTGCGGCCACCCACCTCTATCTCGATGTACGGCGAAGCCATGGAGGTGACCCTACCCGGATGAGGGGGTCCGTCCCGGGCTGCCGACGGCGGCCGGACCGGGCGCTCCCACGGCCGCGCCCTCGCGGCGCAGGCTCGTGGTCGCGTACGGCGCGCTCGCGTTCGGACGGCGCCGCACGCGACGGGACGGACCACGGCGGCCGCCCGCGGGCGGCCTCCTCTCACCGTCCGGCGGCGTCCAGCACGGGTCGGGTGCTTCGCCGCCCTGACGGCGGTGCGGGTGACCGCCCCCGCGCGGGTGACGGCGATCAACCCCCTCGTCAGTGAAGACGCCGGAAGACCCGGGAAAGGATGCCTCGGCCCGCGAACACGTGCGGGGAAGATCCCGGGCCTCCCCGGAGTTCCTCACTTCGTAACCCCCGCGAGGGGCCGCCGAAGGCAGGGTGGTGAGCATGGAGAAGGTCATCAAGAGCGACGCCGAATGGCGCGCGCAGCTTTCCCCCGAGGAGTACCGGGTCCTCCGGCAGGCAGGGACCGAGCGCCCGTTCAGCGGCGAGTACGTCGACACCAAGACCGTCGGCGTCTACTCCTGCCGCGCCTGCGGGGCGGAGCTGTTCCGGTCGGAGGCCAAGTTCGAGTCGCACTGCGGCTGGCCGTCGTTCTACGAGCCGTCCGAGTCGGACACCGTGACCCTGCACGAGGACGACTCGCTCGGCATGCGCCGGGTGGAGGTCCGCTGCGCCCGCTGCGACTCGCACCTCGGGCACGTGTTCCACGGCGAGGGCTACGCCACGCCGACCGACGACCGGTACTGCATCAACTCCGTCTGCCTGACCCTGCAGCCGGCCGGGTGAGGCCTACTTCGGCTTGGGGTAGGTGACCCGGCAGTCGTCGTCGCTCGGGCCGAGGACGTTGGCGAGGACGGGGTTGCCGTTCTCGCCGAACCTGGACTGGACGAACACCACGGGGTTCGCCTCCCCCCGCTCGGCCAGGTACTCCAGGCCGCGCTTGCACAGGGTGATCGCGGCCTTGGAGTTGTCGGCGTTCTCCGGGAGGTTCGTGTAGATGCGCAGGTAGCCGCCCTCGGTGCGGATGTCCTTGACCCGCTTGGCGGTCTTGTCCTTCCACCTGCTGCGGAAGTAGGCCTCCGCCTTGGTGTCGGTGTACTTCGACGGTCCCGACGCCTTCTCCTCGGCCGCCTTCTTGCCCCGCTTGGTGGTCGCCTTCTTCCCGGTGTCGACGCTGGCGACGGTCAGCTCGCCGGCCGGGGAAGCCTGCGGCGTGGGTGCGGCGACCACGTGCCCGGGCGCCGCGTCGGAACGCGACAGCGGCCAGGCGATCGCGACGGCTCCGACGGCGAAGGCGGCCACCCCCAGGGACACCTCGACGACGTGCGAACGGGCCCGCCTCTTGCGACGGCGCCCCCTGGAACGTGCCAGCCCGTTTGCCACTCTGCCTCACATAGACGTCGATCCTTCGTCACAGTATGGCAAAGACTTCGAGCCGCCAAGACCGTTTCCGACGCTTCGCGCAAGATCCGCCAGAATGTCCTTTCTGAACGGGTCCTGTCCTCCGCCGTTCACAGGGAGGGTGCGGGCCGGCCGTCATGTCCCAGCTCGTGTTCGGGCCGGCCTGCGTCCTGGTCGCGGCCGGCGGGGCGCTGGGCGGCGTCCACGGCCGGGCGCGGGGCACGCCGTCGCCGTCGCCCTCCCGGCGACGCTGCCGCTGACGATGGCGCCCGGCCAGGCCGGCCCCCTGGTGGAGGCCCTGACCTGGGCCGCCCTGGGGTGGTGGATCGCTAGGGCAGCGCGGCGACGAGCTCGCTGACCGGCTTGCGGGTGCCGGTGTAGAAGGGGATCTCGATCCTGGTGTGCCGCCTCGCCTCGGCTCCGCGCAGGTGGCGCATCAGGTCGACGATGCGGTGCAGCTCGTCGGCTTCGAAGGCCAGCATCCACTCGTAGTCGTTCAGCGCGAAGCAGGCGACCGTGTTGGACCGCACGTCGGGGTACTCGCGCGCCATCATGCCGTGCTCGGCGAGCATCCTGCGCCGCTCGGAGTCCTCCAGCAGGTACCACTCCAGGGACCGGACGAAGGGGTAGACGCAGACGAAGCCCCTGGGCTCCTCCTCGGCGAGGAAGGCCGGGATGTGGGACTTGTTGAACTCGGCGGGGCGGTGCAGGGCCATCGCCGACCAGACCGGCTCGCTGGCGCGCCCGAGGGCGGTGCGGCGGAAGCGGGTGTAGGTCTCCTGCAGGTCCTCGGGCGAGGAGGCGTGCCACCAGAACATGAAGTCGGCGTCGGCGCGGAAGCCGGCCACGTCGTAGCAGCCTCGGGTCGTCACGTCCTTGCCTGCCGCCTGCGCGAGCAGTTCCTCGACCTCGTCGGCCACGCCCTCGCGGGCGGCGGGAAGCTGGTCGCGCAGCCGGAAGACCGACCACATCGTGTAGCGGATGACCAGGTTGAGATCGCGCGCCTTGGGCCGCGGGGCAGGCTCCGTCATGCCTCCCATTCTGCCGGTAGGGGGTGGTGGTCCGGCCGCCGGGTGCCGCCGATCAGGCGCACCTGCGGCCGGGGCCCACGCGGCCGGTCAGGCTTCGGAGGGCGGTGCGCCGTGGGCGTCCCGCAGGTGCTCGAGGACGAGCTTGGCGGCGGTGCGGGCGGTCGCGACGCAGGCCGGGATGCCGACTCCCTCGTACGCGGCGCCGCAGACGGCGAGGCCGGGCTGCCCGGCGATCGCGGCGCGCACGCGGGCGATCCGGTCGAGGTGGCCCACGTCGTACTGCGGGAGCGCGCCGCCCCAGCGGGTCACCCGGGTGTCCAGCGGCAGGCCCCGCACACCCATGATCTCGGCCATCTCGTTCATCGCCAGGGCCGTCAGCTCGGCGTCGTCGCGCTGGAGCACGAGTTCCTCGCCCAGACGGCCGAGCGAGCACCGTACGATCATGACGTTGCGGTCGGCCTCGGCCAGATGGGGCCATTTGACACTACTGAACGTCGCGGCCTTGACCGGCCTGCCCTCGACCGGCGGCACGAGGTAGCCGCTGCCCTCCGGCGGCTCGGGGAAGGCCGTCCTGGGATAGGCGAGGGTGACGATCGCCATGCTGGCGTACTCGATCGCGGCCAGTTCCGCCGCCGCCTTCGGCACCTCGCGCCCGAGCAGGCGGGAGGCGGGCCGTGCGGGGACCGCCAGGACGACGGCGTCGGCGTCGATCACCTCCTCGTCCCTGGTGGGACCGGTGACCAGCCGCCAGCCGTCCGGCGTCCTGATCAGGTCGCGCACGGTGACGCCGGTGCGGATCTGCGCGCCCGACTCCTTGGCCACCGCGGCGGCCAGCGCGCCCAGGCCGTTCCTGAGCGTGGTGAAGACTGGCCCTGCGTCCGCGGGGGCCTCCGCGGTGATGCTCCTGGCCGCCTGCAGCAGCGACCGCTCGGTGCGGGCGACGGCGGCGATCCGCGGCATGGTCGCGTCCAGCGACAGCATGTCGGCCCGGCCCGCGTAGACGCCGCCGAGCAGCGGCTCGACCAGCCGGTCGACGACCTCGCTCCCCATCCGGGCCCGGATGTACGCCGCGACGGAGACGTCTCCGGTCACGAGCGTGGGCGGCAGGAACTGGTCGAGGGGCACGCGGGCGAGTCCGGCCGGCGACAGGACGCCCGAGCGCGCGAGGGCGACCACGTCCGAGGGGACGCCCATCACCTGCTGCCGGGGCAGCGGGCGCAGCGACCCGCGCGACAGGACGGAGGCCCTGGTCGTGCCGGGGTCCACCAGGTCGTCGCCGAGGCCGGCCAGCCGGGCCAGCTCCTTGCCCTCGGGCCGCCGCGCCAGCATCGACTCGGCGCCCGCGTCGACCTCCACCCCCGCCACCTGCGAGGCGTGCAGCTTGCCGCCGACCCTCGGCGCCGCCTCCAGCACGGTGACCCGCAGACCGGCGTCGGCCCGGTTCAGGTGCAGCGCCGCGGCCAGACCCGCGATGCCCCCGCCGACGACGACCACATGACGACCCGCAATCCCGTCCATGGGGCAAAGCTACCGGCCCGTACGCCCGGGTCCCGCACCGGCGCGAGGCGTGTCCGCCGCGAAGCGGGGAACCTCGCCGCCACCGAGAGAGCACGGATAGTCACGTATCGGAACAGTGGCCGACAAAGCCAACAGGAACGCAAGATTCTCAGAAACTTTTCACCTGCAGGGCAAAAAGTAAGGCTTCGCTGTAATAAAGTTGTTGTAGTCAGAGCAGAAGTAGAGTCACTTCTGGCACGCACCCGATTCCCGACCCGAAGAGCGGCGTGAAGCGAATGACGGCTCGCCCCGAGAACCCGCACCAGGCGCGGATCCTGCGCCTCCTGCGTCAGGACGGCGCGCGTTCACGCGCCGAACTCGGCGAGGTGGCCCGTCTGTCACCGTCGAAGCTCGCACTCGAACTCGACCGGCTGACCAAGCTGAACCTCCTCGAATCCGGCGGGCTCGCGGCCTCGCGGGGCGGCCGGCGGTCGGGCATCGTACGGATCGCCTCGCACCTGCGTTTCGTCGGCATCGACATCGGCGCCACATCCATCGACGTCGGGGTGACCAACGGCGAGCTGGAGGTGCTCGGCCATCTGTCGAAGCCCGCGGACGTGCGGGACGGCCCCGAGGCCGTGCTGGAGCAGGCCCTCGATCTCGTCGGCAAGCTGCGGACCGGCGAGACGACCGAGATCCACGGCGTGGGGATCGGCGTCCCCGGCCCGGTGAGCTTCCTCGACAGGACACCGGTCTCGCCCCCGATCATGCCGGGCTGGGACCGCTTCCCCGTGCGGGAGACGCTGAGCCGCGAGTTCGGCTGCCCGGTGCTCGTGGACAACGACGTGAACATCATGGCACTCGGCGAGCTGCACGCGGGCCTCGCCAGGGCCGTCGGCGACTTCCTGCTCGTGAAGATCGGCACCGGCGTCGGCTGCGGCATCGTCGTCGACGGCGAGATCTACCGCGGGGTCACCGGCAGCGCCGGTGACATCGGCCACATCCGGGTGTCCGACGACGGCCCGCTGTGCACGTGCGGCAACACGGGCTGCCTGGAGGCGTACTTCGGGGGCGCGGCGCTGGCCCGCGACGCCCAGGCCGCCGCGGAGGCGGGCGAGTCCCCCTTTCTCGCGGAACGGCTCGCGCACGAGGAAACGCTGACGGCGGAGGACGTCGCCGCGGCGGCGGCCTCGGGTGACGCCGCCGCCGTACGGATGATCCGCGAGGGCGGCCGGCACGTGGGCATGGTGCTGGCCTCGCTCGTGAGCTTCTTCAACCCCGGCCTGGTGATCATCGGAGGCGGGGTGGCCGGCCTGGGCCACGCGCTGCTCGCGGAGATCCGCAGCGTCGTCTACCAGCGCTCGCTGCCGCTGGCGACCGGCAACCTGCCCATCGTCTTGTCCGAGCTCGGCGACACGGCCGGGATCATCGGCGCGACCCGGCTGATCAGCGACCACGTCTTCTCCGTCGAGTGAGCACGCGGCCTCCCGGACGCGGAACGGCCGCCGCCCCCGAGGGGACGGCGGCCGTCTTCACAGGCTCAGCGCTTCAGTAGCTGCGTGAGCAGGCCCTTGACCTCGGTCGCGGCGTAGGCGTCCCTGTCGAAGGGGCCGAGCAGCACCGGCCCGTCCGCCGCCGCGTCGGGCAGGCGGCCGTGGCTGCCGCGCACCGGCTCCGGGTCGAGCGGCACCACCGACATCATGTAGCGCATGCCCAGCTTCTTGCGGGCCAGCGCCGTACCGGCGCGCAGCTTCACGAGCGGGTCGTTCGGGTCCATGAACAGCTCCGCCGGGTCGTATCCGGGCTTGCGGTGGATCTCCACGAGCTTCGCGAAGTCGGGCGCCCGGTCGTCGGACAGCCAGTAGTAGTAGGTGAACCACGCGTCCGGCTCCGCCACGGCGACGAGGTCACCGGCCCGCTCGTGGTCGAGGCCGTACTTCGCCTTGCCCTCCTGGCCCAGCACCTCGTCCACGCCCGGCAACTCGGCCACGATGTCCCGCACGCGGGGCAGGTCGGCGGTGTCGTTCACGTAGACGTGGGCGACCTGGTGGTCGGCCACCGCGAAGGCCCGCGAGGCCCAGGGGTCGAGATACTCCATGCCGTCCTGGGTGTAGACCTCCAGCAGCCCGGCCCGGCGCAGCGCGCGGTTGACGTCGACGGGGCGGGACGCGTTGGTGATGCCGTACTCGGACAGCACGACCACGGTGGCGTCCTCCCGCAGCAGCGGCGCGAGCGCGGCGTCGACCTCCCGGGCCGCCGCGACGGCCTGGGGCGCGTCGGGCCCGAAGCGCTGCAGGTCGTAGTCGAGGTGCGGGATGTAGACCATGAGCAGGTCGGGCCGCTCCTTCGCGAGGATCCGGCGGGCGGCCGCGATGATCCACTTGGACGAGGTTATGCTCGCCGTCGGCCCCCAGTAGGTGAACAGCGGGAACTCGCCCAGCTCGGCGACCAGGTCGTCGTGCAGCGACGGGGGCCTGGTGTAGCAGTCGGGCTCCTTGCGCCCGTCGGCGTAGTAGATCGGGCGCGGGGTGACGATGAAGTCGCTGGAGCCGCCCATGGCGTACCACCAGCAGACGTTGGCGGTCCGGATCCCGGGCACCGCGTCCCACAGCTGCTCGCCCTGGATCAGCCGGTTGTGCTGCCGCCACAGGAAGATCTCGCCCAGGTCCCGGAAGTACCAGCCGTTGCCGACGATGCCGTGGTCGCGCGGCATCGATCCGGTCAGCAGCGTGGCCTGGACGGAACAGGTCACGGCGGGCAGCACGGGCCGCAGCGACGCGGCGGTGCCGACCTTGGACACGTTCGGCATGTGCGCCAGCAGGCGCGGGGTCAGGCCGACGACGTTCACGACGACGACGGGCGCCATCAGATCTCCTTAAGTCCGAGGGCGGCGAGCCGCCGCCGGGTCCAGTCCAGCTCGGCCGCGATGCCCTCGGCGACGTCCACCGGGCCGGGCAGCACGCTCCAGGTGTAGGTCTCGACCTCGAGGTGCCGGGTGAGGGGCGCGGTGAGGCCCTCGTCCGGGGTCATGAGCCGCCCGAGCAGCTCCTCCAGGTATGGAGTGGTCGTGGTGAGCGGGGGCGGGGGCGCGGCGTGCAGCGGCATGTGGAAGTGCGTGCGCCACGGCAGGTCCGCCGGGAGCCCGCCGGCCAGCGCCTCCGGCAGGTCGTCGGCGTATCCGGCCGCGCAGCGCGTCTGGTGGAGATACCGCTCCTCCTCGTACGCCGCCAGGGCCCGCTGGCCGCCCGGCGGCGCCTCGACGGCGGACGAGACCTGGAGCTTGACGATCGGCAGCCCCAGGCCGGCCGCGTCGGCGGCCTCTTCGAATCCGACGGCGAGGTGGCAGGCGTCCAGGCAGACGCCGAGGTGCGCGGGGTCCGTGCCTGCCAGCAGCTCGACCGCCTGAGGGGTGGTCTCCACGATGCAGCCCGGCTCGGGCTCGAACCCGACGCGGATCGTCTTGCCGGTGCGCTCCGCCAGCGCCCGCAGGCCCCGGGTGAGCGCGTCCAGGTTGGCGGCGACGGCCGCGGCCTTGTCCGGCGTCCAGCCGGTGCGCCAGGCGAGGGGCAGGGTCGAGATCGAGCCCTCGGTCACGTCGTCCGGCAGCAGCGCGGTGAGGATCTCGGCCAGGTCGAGGGTGTAGGCGAGCCGCTGCGGCTCCGCCCAGTCGGGCCGGTACACCCGGAGTTTCACGACCTGGTCGTGGAAGCCCTGGTAGGGGAAGCCGTTGAGGGTGACGACCTCCAGGCCCAGCTCGTCCAGCCGGGCGCGCAGCCGCGCCAGTTCGCCGGGGTCGGCCCGCAGCGCCCGCGCCGCGCCGGACGACAGCCACAGCCCGAGGCCGAGCACCGGGGCGCCGGTCAGCGCCCGCACCCGGGCGGCGACGCCGGACAGCTGCTCGTGGATCCCGGCGAGGTCCTCGGCGGGGTGGACGTTGGTGCAGTAGGCCAGGTGGACGACGGAGCCGGAGGGATGCAGCAGGCGCATGGTCAGCGGGTCCCGCGCAGGATCGTGTTGCCCTCGTAGTCGCCGCCGGACTCGACGTCGTCCAGGTGCAGGCGCCCGCTCTGGCCGTAGAAGGCGACCGGGTTCTGCCACAGCACCCGGTCGACGTCCTCGTCGGTGAACCCGGCGGCCAGCATGGCCTCGCCGACCTCGCGGGTCTTCAGCACGTCGCTGCGTCCCCAGTCGGCGGCGGAGTTCACGATCATCCGCTCGGTGCCGTACTCCTTGAGGATCGCCACCATCCGGTCCGGGTCCATCTTGGTGTCGGGGTAGATCGAGAAGCCCGCCCAGCACCCGGCGTCGCGGACCATGCCGACGGTCAGCTCGTTGAGGTGGTCGACCAGCACCACGCCGGGGTCCATGCCCTTGACCACGTCGAGCGTGCGCCGGGTGCCGGCCGCCTTGTCGCGGTGCGGCGTGTGCACGAGCACCGGCAGGCCGTGCTCCTCGGCCAGCGCGAGCTGGGCCTCGAAGACGCGGTCCTCCTCCGGCGTCACCGAGTCGTAGCCCACCTCGCCGACCGCCACCACGGAGTCCTTCAGCAGGTAGCGGGGCAGCTCGTCCAGCACGCCGGCGCAGCGCGGGTCGTTGGCCTCCTTGGGGTTGAGGGCGAGCGTGCAGTGGTGGCGGATGCCGTACTGCGCGGCGCGGTAGGGCTCCCAGCCCAGCAGCGCGTCGAAGTAGTCGAGGAAGCTGCCGACGTTCGTGCGCGGCTGGCCGAGCCAGAAGGCGGGCTCCACGACGGCCCGGACCCCGGCGGCGTACATGCGCTCGTAGTCGTCCGTCGTGCGGGACGTCATGTGGACGTGGGGGTCGAAGATCCTCATCGGAATCAGAGCCTCTCGAGAACGTCGGGGGGAACGGGACGCCCGGCCGCGCGGCGCTCCGCGGCGAAGTCGGCGAGCATGCGCCGCAACTCCTCGTCGAACCGCCGGCCGAGGCCTTCGACCGACGCGAGCGGGACGGACATGAAGACGCACTTGAGCACGCCCTGCCGGAAGGCGTGGTCGTCAAGCCAGGCCGAGCCGTACGGGCCGAGCGCGGCGGCGACCAGCCGGGTGTCGTTGGTCCGCAGCGCGTCGTGGACGAGCGGGAGAGCGGCCGGACCGAGGTCGAGCTGCGGAAGCGACTCCAGGATCTCCAGCCGCTCCCCCGCGTCGCCCTGCCAGTAGAGCTTCATGACGGCCGCCGCCGGGTCGGGCAGGGCCTTCGCCAGCGCGCCGAGCAGCTCGGCGCGGGCGCCGGGGCCGCCCTCCCGCGCGGCCCGTGGGAACAGCGCGTAGACGGTCTCCGGGTCGCGCTCAACGTCGGCTACGGCCCGCGCCAGCCAGGTCATGTGCCCTCCTCAGGAATTCGATCGACCTTCTCGCCACCTCGGGCGCCGCGTGGCTGTGCCTGGCCAGTTCGACGGCGACCAGCCCGCCGAAGCCGTCGAGGGCGGCGAGCACGGGCGGGAAGTCGATCTCGCCCTCGCCGAACTCGAGATGCTCGTGGACGCCCCGCCGCATGTCCTCGATCTGCACGTGGACGAGATAGGGCTTCGCCCGCTCGACGCACTCGGGCACGTCGTACGGCTCCAGGCAGCGGCAGTGCCCGATGTCGAGGGTGAGGCCGAACCCCGGATGCCCGCCGAGCAGGTCGCGCAGCCGTTCGTATCCGGCGAGGTCTGCCACGAGCATGCCCGGCTCGGGCTCGAACCCGAGCGTGACGCCCACCTCGTCCGCTTCGGAGAGCAGACGCTCGCAGTGGCGTACGAGCCGGTCCCACGCCTCGCCCTCGGGCACCTCGGGCGGCCGGATGCCGCTCCACAGGTGCACCACGGGGGCGCCGAGGTCGGCCGCGATCCGCATGGCCCGGCACAGGAAGCGCACCCGCGCCTCGGCCTCGTCGTGCAGCAGGGTCGGGAAGTGCTTGCGCCGGGGGTCGAGCGTGTACCTGCCGCCCGTCTCCACGGCGAGGGCCAGGCCGAGCCGCCCGGCGAGCGCCGCGATGCGCCCGACCTCCGCCGGGGACGCGCCGGGCATGAGATGCCCGTGGTCGAGCGTGACCGCGGCGCCCGTGTAGCCGAGGTCGGCGAGCACCTCCAGCGTCTGGTCGAGCGGGTGATCGCGGAAGCCGTTGGTGCAGTAGGCCCAGTTCATAGGCACGCTCACGACGTGGCCACCTTCGCCGACAGCCACCGGCCGGCCGGCAGCGCCGCCAGCAGCGCCGCCGCCTGGGCGAACCTGCCCCGCCCGGCCACCGCGGCCGCCTGCAGCGGGATCAGGCCGAGGATGCTCATCCGCACCGCCTGCCGCACCTGCTCGGGATCGGGGTCGGCGCGCAACGCCGCCTGCGCCCTTCCGGCGGTGGCGAGGTAGCCGGCGATCATCGCGGCGGCGCCCAGCCGCCCGGTGGTTTCGCCGCCGCGGCAGGCGACGGCGGCCAGCGCCGCGGACGCGCCGGTCGCGGCCAGCGCCTGGGTGACGGTCGCGGGGGTGGCGCCGTCCACCTCGGCGCGGCCGAGCAGGGTGATCCCGTAGGTGTGGGCGCCGACGGCCAGCGCCATGGGGGCGGCCGCCCGCGTGTGCGGGCCCGCCCCGAGCAGGACGTCGAGCACGCGGCAGGCCGCCATCGCGGCCGGGCCCGCGGCCGTGTGCTTGAGGCGCAGGTCGTAGGCCCAGGCGGCGCCGGCGAGCAGGCCCGCGAGCGCGAGCCCGCGACGTCCGCCGAAGACCGCGGCGGTGGCCACCCCGGCGCCGGTCAGCGCGGCGGCGAGGCCGAGCGCCCCTTCCGGGCTGATCCGGCCGGAGGGGATGGGCCGTTCCGGCCGCTCCTTCGCGTCGATCTTCCGGTCGGACCAGTCGTTGAGCGCCATTCCGCCCCAGTAGAGCAGCACCGACGCGGCGGCGAGGCCGGGCCGGGCCGATCGCCCGGCCGCCGCCGCGCCGGCGAGCGTGTCTCCGGGAACCGACAGCGCGGCGGGCGCGCGGACCAGCTCCAGCCAGGCCCTCACGGCCGCCCCTCCGACAGGGCCTGCGCGAACGCCACCAGGCGGGCGTACTGGGTGGGCAGGTCGTGCCCCGCGCCGCCCAGCGGGTCCTTGAAGAAGTAGCCGAGCTCGGGCAACACGCCGCTGTGCCCGGCCTCGTGGGCCCGCGCGACGAGCCGGACGAGGTCGAGGACGAGCGGGGCGGCGAGCGCCGAGTCGCAGCCCTGCCAGGTGAACTGCATGGTCATCCGGACGCCGAGGAATCCTTCGAACGTGATGTGGTCCCAGGCGGTCTTCCACTCACCGAGGTCGGCCACGTAGTCGATGTGCGTCAGGCCCTCGACGTCCTCGCCCACGATCGCGGGGACGGCCCGCGCCTTGCTCGCCGACTTGCTCTCCCGGGCCGCCGGGTCGGCCAGTGTGGCGCCGTCGCCGCCGCCGAGGAGGTTGAGCCCGGACCACGAGCGGACCCGCAGCGCGCGGCCGGCGAACATCGGCGCGAGCGCGCTCTTGACCAGCGTCTCCCCGGTCTTGCCGTCGCGTCCCGCGTACGGCAGGCCGCCCCGCCGGGCCAGCTCGTCCAGTGCGGGCGGCGTCGGGCCCGCTGAGGGGGTGAACGCGACGTAGCCACATCCTGCCGTGAAGGCCGCGTAGGCGTACAGGGAGCTGGCGGGCAGCGCGTCCCGGCCGGACGCGAGCGCCTCCTCCAGGTCGGCGAGCGTGGCGTACGGCACCTCGGCGGGGGGCTCGGTCGACGACACGTCCACCACGACGACGCGGGACAGGCCGTGCCGCTCCCGGAAGTCCGCGATGTCGCCGGCCAGGCGCCGCGCGGCCTGCGCCTGGCTCTCCTCGCCGGGGACGTAGCCGTGCCTGATCTCGGCCTCGGCGGCGTCGAGGTCAGCGGCGAGCAGGGTCGCCAGGACGGGAGGGAGCACGCCCGCCTGGGCGAGCAGTTCGGCCCTCTTGCGCAGCGGTGTGGCGACCACGTCGTGACCGCCGAACACCAGGTCGCCCAGGGGGGTGAAGTCCCTGGGGAAGTCCGCGGCCTCGATGACACAGCCGGTGGGCGGGGCCGCTCCCGCGCGAACCGCTGCCGCCCCGACCACCGCCGTGGTCGCGACGGACCCGCGGGCGCCGACCAGCCAGACACCGATGGGCACTGTAACTCTCCCGTCAACTCGGGTATGAAGGATGACCCCGGAACATTCGGATAGTAAGAGGGATCTTTCGTCACTGACAAGAAAAAGTTTCTGGAGGGGTACAGAAAGTTCACCGAACCTGCGCGACGAGACCTCGGCCGCCGACCCTCACGGCCGCCTCGCGGCGGGGGCCGCAGCGGCCGCCAACGCCTGAGCTCTCACCGAACCTTGGACTTTGTCCTCTGGGAAGAGAAAGTTCAAAAGATCATGGAAAAACTTCTTCCCCGTTAAGTAAAAGTCGCGTAACTTGCTCGCCAAGTGCTCCGCACAGTCACAAGGGGCCGGAGTGAGGCGAAGGAGCGGAGTCACCCGCGGCACGGCCGCGTCATCGGGGGATCAAGGTTCTTCACGCAGATGGAGTTGGCAAGACGATGAGCGCGTACGAAGAAGAGATGGAGACGGCCGGCAACCTCGGACGCAGGCTGGGGCTGAACCGCCGCCAGTTCCTCGCGGCCACGACCGGCATGGCGGCGGCCGCCGCCGTGGCCGCGGCCGGCCCGATGAAGTCGGCCGCGCGTGCGGCCACCGCGGGCAACGGCGTGCTCGTGCCGCCCGGCAAGCGAGGCATCATCCTGTACACCGTCCGCGACGCCATCTCGCGTGACCCGCTGTCGACCAGCCTCCCGTCCGGCTTCCGCGCCGTGCTTCAGGAGCTCGCCCGGATCGGCTACAAGCAGGTGGAGTTCGCCGGCTACGGCCAGCACGCCAACGCCGAGGGCGGCGCCAGCCTGGAGAGCGTCGAGGGCGCCCGCCTGCTGCGCACCTGGCTGGACGACAACGGCCTGGAGGCCGAGGGCAACCACGGCTTCATCCCCGGCTCCTGGCCGCTGAGCCAGGCCGACCTCGACCGCTTCAAGCTCCACCTGGAGATCGCCAACATCCTCGGCATGGGCCACGTGGGCACCGGCAGCGACCCGACCGGCAGCGCCTACAAGGCCGACTGGGACGTCGCCGCCGAGAAGTGGAACACGCTCGGCGAGCTCGCCACCGCGGCCGGCCTCAAGCTGTACACGCACAACCACGACGTGGCCTACAGCTTCCTGCTCGACAGCGGCCCGCTCGACGACCGGGGCCGTCCCACCCGCTCCTCCGGCATCCGGCGCCTCGAGTACTTCCTGCAGCAGACCGACCCCGGCAAGGTCTGGCTGGAGATGGACATCTTCTGGGCGCACGTGGCCCAGTACAAGTACAAGACCTACACCGCGACCGACGGCTCCACCCAGACGCAGGTCTTCAACCCGCTCGGCGTCGTGCAGGCCCAGACGACGCGGTTCCCGCTGTTCCACGCCAAGGACGGCAAGATCAACACCGGTACCTCCAACGGCTACGACATGGTTCCGTTCGGCACCGGCGACATCGACTACAAGAGCTTCTTCTCGGAGATGGGCGCCAAGGGCTACCACAACCCGATGTACGAGCAGGACAACGCCCCCGGCGGCACCGCCAACCCGGCGCAGTCGCTGCAGTACGCGGAGCTGAGCTACAACAACATCGCCAAGCTCCGCGGCTGAGGCCCACCCGGGGCCCCTCGGCCAGTCCTCTGACTCCATGGCGGACCGCCACGCGTTCGTTCCACCGGCACGCGGCGGCCCGCCTTTTCCTGCCACCCCCCTGAAAGAAGAGGCGCAGCGGATTTGAAGCGTACTCGCATACTGGTCGGCGGTCTCGCCGCCGCGTTGACGCTCCCGTTCGCGGCGGCGCTCACCGCCGCTCCGGCCCAGGCGCACGAAGACGCGCTGCACTGGGAGAACTACGAGAAGGTCACCCTCACCAAGGACGTCGGCGAGCCGATCGACATGGCGATCCTGCCGGACAGCCGGGTGCTGCACACCGCCCGCAACGGCGACATCCGGATGACCGACCCCGCCACCGGCGTCACCAAGGTCGTCAACACGATCGACGTCTACAACAACTCCGAAGACGGCCTGCAGACGATCGGCCTCGACCCCGACTTCGCGAACAACAAGTGGGTCTACGTCTACTACGCGCCCAGGAAGATGACCGGGCCGTACCCGGAGACGACTCCGACCGGCTCCGCGCCCAACTCCCTGCCCGCGGGCGCCGACGAGTCGTACTGGAACCAGTGGAAGGGCTACAACCAGCTCTCCCGGTTCAAGTGGACCGGCGACAAGCTCGACCTGTCGACCGAGCAGGTCATCATCAAGGTCGAGACCAACCGCGGGCAGTGCTGCCACGTCGCCGGCGACTTCGACTGGGACGACGACGGCAACCTCTACCTGGCCACCGGTGACAACACCCCGGCCAGCACCCCCGGCGCCAACGGCATGGCGCCCAACAACGACGCCCCCGGCATGAACCCCGGCTTCGACGACCGTCGCGGCGCCGGCAACACCAACGACCTGCGCGGCAAGATCCTGCGGATCAACGTGCGGGAGGACGGCTCCTACACCGTCCCGGACGGCAACCTGTTCCCGAAGGGCACCGCCAAGACCAGGCCCGAGATCTTCGTGATGGGCGTGCGGAACCCGTTCCGCATGGACGTCGACGGGAAGACCGGCACGCTGTCGTGGGGCGACTACGGACCGGACGCCGGCGCCGCCGACCCCAACCGCGGCCCGATGGGGTACGTCGAGTGGAACGTCACCCCGCTGAACAAGCCGATGAACGGCGGCTGGCCGTACTGCACCGGCGACAACTTCAACTACAACCACTGGGACTACGCGAACTCCAAGCCGCGTGAGTTCTTCGACTGCGCGGGCGGTCCGACCAACAACTCCGTGTGGAACAACGGCCTGGAGAAGCTGCCCCCGGCGACCCCGGCCGACCTGTACTACGGCGACCGCGCGAGCGACCAGCCGGCCGAGTGGTCCGGGCTGACCGAGTTCGATCCGAAGCAGAACGGCCAGGCCCCGATGGGCGGACCGGTCTACCACTACGACGCGGACAACCCCTCGACGACGAAGTTCCCCGAATACTGGGACGACAAGTTCTTCTTCGGCGAGTTCTCCCAGGACTACCTGGCGGCGTTCACCGTGTCCGGCGCCGACGGCCCGGTGTCGAAGATCGAGCAGTTCCTGCCGAACGCCGACCTGACCAAGATGGCGATGCCCATCACGGACAACCCGATGGACCTCGAGTTCGGCCCCGACGGGGCGCTGTACGTGCTCGAGTACGGCGACGGCTTCTTCCGGGCCAACCCCGACTCGGGCCTCTACCGCATCGACTACTCGCCCGGCAACAAGGCCCCGCAGGCGAAGATCACCGTTGACAGGACGTCGGGCAGCAACGCGCCGCTCACCGTCCAGTTCAGCGGCGCCAAGTCCTCCGACTCGGAGGCGGGCGACCTCACCTACGAGTGGGACTTCGACGGCAACGGCACCTTCGACGCCAAGGGCGTGACCGCGAGCCACACCTACGACAAGCTCGGGCAGTACACCGCCCGGCTCCGCGTGACCGACGCGGGCGGCAGGTTCGGCCTCGCCACGACCGAGATCACCGTCGGCAACACCGCGCCCACGGTCGGCATCGAGACCCCCGGCGACGGCGGCTTCATCGACTGGGGCAACGCGGTTCCGTTCAAGGTCAAGGTGACCGACCAGGAGGACGGCGACAACCCGACCTGCAGCAGGGTCGCGTGGACCTTCGGCCTCGGCCACGACACGCACGCCCACCCGATCACCACGGGCACCGGCTGCACCGTCGCCTGGGCGACCCCGGCCGACGCGCCCGAGCACGGCGAGACCGAGAACATTTTCGGCGTCGTCGTGGTCAGCTACCGCGACAACGGCGCCAACGGCATCCCCGGCGCGAGCAGCGACGCGACGCTGATCCTCAACCCGAAGCTCATGCAGGCCGAGCACGGGGACGACAGCAAGGGCGTCACCAAGACGCAGGACGAGACGGCGTCCGGCCTCAACAAGGTCACCTCGTTCGACGCCGGCGACTACATCGGCTACGACCCGGTGAACCTCAGCGGCATCACGTCGGTGAAGACCACGGCCACCGGCGCGGGCACCCTGTCGCTGCGGTGGAACTCGCCGACCGCGGCCCCGTTCGCGACCGTCGCGATCCCGGCCGGCTCCGGCTGGCAGACGGTGACCACCGACCTGAAGAACGCCCCCACGGGCAGCGGCAAGCTGTACGTCACCTCGACCGGCGGCGTGGACGTGGACGCGTTCACCTTCGCGGGCGACGGCGTCGCAGACAAGACCCCGCCGACCGTGACGGCCGCGCTCAACCCGGCCCAGCCGAACGGTGAGAACGGCTGGTACACCGGCAACGTGACGATGACGGTCACCGCGACCGACAACGGCACGGTGTCGAGCCGGCAGTACTCGATCGACGGCGGCACCACCTGGCTGAGCGCCAACAACGCGGTGACGTTCAGCACCGAGGGCGCCACGGAGGTCCGCTACCGCGCGACCGACAGCGGCGGCAACGTCTCGCAGATCGGCACCATCACGGTGAAGATCGACAAGACCGCGCCCGCGCTGACCGTCAGCGGCGTCGAGTCCGGCGACCACGGCGACTCGACCTCCATCACGCCCGTCTTCTCCGCCACGGACGCCGCGTCCGGGGTGGCGAGCGTGACGGCGGCCATCGGTGACCTGCAGGTCGAGTCGGGTGAGGCGCTGCCCCTGTGGAAGCTGCCGCTCGGCGAGAACGAGCTGGTCGTGACCGCCAAGGACAAGGCCGGGCAGACCACGAAGAAGTCCGTGACCTTCACCGTCACGACCTCCTTCGAGGACGTGAAGGCCCTCCTCGCCGCCTTCCGGAGCGCCGGCACGGTGACCGAGGACGGCGACGTGCTGATCGCGCAGCTCGACCAGGCGGCCGTCCAGGCCGGCAAGGGCAAGAAGGATGACGCGATCAAGGCCCTGGAGCGGTTCACCGGCTTCGCCGGCGACGCCAAGAGGGTGACCGACAAGGCCGCGAGCGACGCGCTCGTCCGCGACGCGAAGGCGCTCATCGAGCGGCTGCGCGGCTAGCCAGACGTCCCGTGGGTCCGGCCCGGCCCGGCCGGACCCACGGGGCCTCACACCCCCCACAGCCCTCGCACCCCCCGAAAACAGAGGCGCCGGCGACCACGGCGGCATCGTGATGCCATCGTGATCGCCGGCGTCGAACTGTCCACATCGGTGAGCCGATGTAAGGACATGAGGCGAATCCGGTACGGCGCGGCGGCCCTGGCGGCCGTCGCCTTTCTGTTGACGGGGTGCGGCGGCTCGGGCGAATCCAGCAGCGACACGGCCGGCAGCGCCGCCGCTCCCATGGCGCCGGCCGGGGAGGCCGCCACGGCCGGGGCCACGGACCAGAGCGAGGAACGGGCGCCCGCCACGAGTGGCGCGAGCGGCGGGCAGGAGAAGACCAGGATCGACCCGGCCGACCGGGCGATCATCTACCAGGCCGAGCTCACCGTCGAGGCCAAGGACGTCACGGCGGCGGCCGACCGCGCGAAGGCGATCGTGACGGGCGCGGGCGGGTACGTCGCCGAGGAGCGCAGCGAGTCGGTCTCCGGCGGCGACCGGTCGACGATCGCGTTCAAGGTGCCCCCGGCGCGCTACGCCGACGTGCTGGCCCAGCTCGGACGCGACCTCGGCACACGCACGTCGGTGCAGCAGAACGCGCAGGACGTCACCGAGGAGGTCGCCGACGTCGCCAGCCGGGTGAAGTCGGCCGAGGCCGCGCTCGGGCAGTTCCGCACGCTGCTGTCGAAGGCGAACAAGATCGGCGAGATCCTCGAGATCGAGCGGGAGATCTCCAGCCGCGAGGCCGATCTGGAGTCGCTGCAGGCCAGGCAGAAGGCCCTGGAGGCGCAGACCGGCATGGCCACCGTGACGCTCACCCTGGTGCTCCCGCCGAAGCCCTGGGCCCGGCCCGAGAAGAAGGAGGACGAGACCGGCTTCCTCGCCGGCCTGCGCGCCGGGTGGGACACCCTGACCACGTCGACCGTGATGGCGCTGACCGTGCTGGGCGCGCTGCTGCCCTGGATCGTCGTGGCCGGGGTGGTGTGGCTGGCCGTCCGGGTCGTCATGCGCCGGATGCGCCGCCGTGCCGCCCCGCCGGCCGGTCCCGTGCCCCCCGGTGCCGTACCCCCCGGGCCCGTTCCTCCCGGGCACGGGCCCGGCTTCCCCGCGGGTCCCGCGCCCACGGGCGACCCCGCCGGGCAGCCGAACCTCGGCTCACCGGAGCCGGCTGCCCGCGAGGACCGGGACGAGAACCAGGATCAGGGCCGGGAATCCGAGCGCACGCCGGGGTAGGGACCTGGCGCCTCAGCGGGCCGACGACTCGTGGACGAAGTCGGTGAGCCGGGCGAGCTGGTCGGGGTCGGTCGAGGGAAGCACGCCGTGGCCGAGGTTGAACACGTGCCCCTCGGCCACCCGGCCGCGTTCGAGCACGTCCCTGGCCCGCCTCTCGACGACCTCCCAGGGCGCGAGCAGGATCGCCGGGTCGAGGTTGCCCTGCAGGGCCTTGCCCGCGCCCACGCGCAGCGCGGCCTCGTCGAGCGGCACCCGCCAGTCGACGCCCACCACGTCGGCGCCGGCCTCGCCCATGAGGCCGAGCAGCTCGCCGGTGCCGACGCCGAAGTGGATGCGCGGCACGCCGAGGTCGGCCAGGCCGGCGAAGATCCTGCCGGTGTGCGGCAGCACGTAGGTGCGGTAGTCCTGCGGCGCGACCGCGCCCACCCACGAGTCGAAGAGCTGGACGGCCGAGGCCCCCGCCGCCACCTGCACGCGCAGGAAGGCGAGCGTGATCGCGCCGAGCCGCTCCATCAGCTCGTGCCACAGCTCGGGCTCGCCGTACATCATGGCCTTGGTGCGGTCGTGGTTCTTGGAGGGGCCGCCCTCGATCAGGTACGACGCGAGCGTGAAGGGCCCTCCGGCGAAGCCGATCAGCGGGGTGCCGCCCAGCTCGCCGGTGAGCGCGCCGACCGCCTCCGTCACGTAGGGGACGTCGTCCGGCTCCAGCGGCCGCAGGACCTCCATGCCCGCCTTGTCGCGGATGGGGGTTCCGACGACCGGGCCGACGCCCGGCTTGATGTCGAGGTCGACGCCGACGGCCTTGAGCGGGACCACGATGTCGCTGAAGAAGATCGCCGCGTCCGTGCCGTACCTGCGGACCGGCTGCATGGTGATCTCGACCACGAGGTCGGGCGTGGCGCAGGCGGTGAGCATCTCGACGCCCGCGCGCACCCGGCGGTACTCGGGCAGTGACCGCCCGGCCTGGCGCATGTACCACACCGGCGTGTACGGAACGGGCTCGCGCCGGCAGGCGCGAATGAAAACGGAATCGGCGAGCTGGGGTTTCACGGCACCAGCCTGCCATGTCCCCACGCCGCCCCGTGCCCGGACCCACGACCTGGGGCTCCAGAACGACGCGAGGATGGCCGTTGATCGCGTAAGGTGAACCCCATCCCCTCCTGTGAGTCATCTCACAGCTCGGTAATGTGTTCGCCAATCGGCCATCCGGCATCGATTCCAATACCACTTTCGAGACACGCCGAGTGCGATGCGGGGAAATGTCGCCGGGACGTGCCAACGTCGGATCAGTCCCGAGCGACCGCCACGACCGTGGATCCGACGAGAGGCCCCGGAGCGATGACTTCGATGTGGAGTTCCCCCGAACGCCGCACTGAGCACTGTGCCGGCAGCGACGCCGCGCGCCCCGCCCGCCCGAGCGGCGCGCCGCGCGCGACGGGGCGGCGAGAGCGCGCGGACGGCCGCGGCGACCGCCGGGACCGCATGCGCGGGCGCGCCCCGGCACGGACGGCCGACCGGGTGACGGCTCGACTGGCGGCGACGGTTTGACGACTTCCGATGCCCCCCACAGCCGCCCCCCTGCTTCGCGCTATCCCGAATCCGACCTACTCTTCCGTCATGACCCTCGGTGAACCGCCCGCGCCTCCCGCCGCCTTCCGGCGCGCGCTGGAGACGCTGCGCCCCGCCGAGGTACGGCCGGAGATCGAGCTGGAGGACATCCCCGCCCCCCAGCGGCTCGCGCCGTATTCCGGTGCGGTCGGGGCCTCCGTGTACCGTGACGACGACGAACTCGCCGTCGGCCGCCTGATCATGCTGTTCGACCCCGAGGGCCAGCGCGGCTGGGAGGGGCCGTTCCGCCTCGTCGCCTACGTACGCGCCGACATGGAGCCGGAGATGACCACAGACCCGCTGCTGGGGCCGGTGGCCTGGAGCTGGCTGACCGAGGCGCTCGACGCCCACGGCGCGAGGTACGCCGCGGTGGGCGGCACGGTCACCCGCGCCGTCTCGGAGGGGTTCGGCGGCAAGGCGGACGACCCCGTCACCACGGAGATCGAGCTGCGGGCCTCGTGGTCGCCGCTCGACGAGGACCTGTCGTCGCACGCGGCCGCCTGGTGCGACCTCATGTGCCTGGCCGCCGGCATCCCCCCGCTGCCGCCCGACGTCGCCACGCTGCATCGGCGCCCCGCCCGCCGAGATGATCCGAAAGTTCCTTAGCCCGTGACAGAACCCGTAGTCCAGCCTCTGTTGGAGCCGCGCGAGGGAATCCCGCCCGTCATCGAGGACTCCGCCGCGCTCGTGGCCGCCGTGGACGCCTTCGCCCGTGGGACGGGGCCGGTGGCCGTCGACGCCGAGCGTGCCTCCGGATACCGCTACAGCGGCCGCGCCTACCTGGTGCAGCTGCGCCGGGCCGGTGCGGGCACCGCGCTGATCGACCCCGTCAAGTGTCCCGACCTGTCGGCCCTGGACGAGGCCGTACGCGACACCGAGATCGTCCTGCACGCCGCGAACCAGGATCTGCCGTGCCTGGCCGAGCTGGGCTTCCGCCCGCGGCGGCTGTTCGACACCGAGCTGGCCGGGCGGCTGCTCGGCTACGAGCGGGTCGGGCTGGGGACCATGGTCGAGCTCGTCCTCGGCCTGCGGCTGGAGAAGGGGCACTCCGCGGCCGACTGGTCGGCCCGCCCGCTGCCGGAGGACTGGCTGCGCTACGCGGCGCTCGACGTGGAGGTGCTGGTCGAGCTCCGCGACGTCCTGCACGACGAGCTGGCCGCCACCGGCAAGCTGGAGTGGGCGCTGGAGGAGTTCGCGTCGATCCTGGCCGCTCCCGCCCATCCCCCGCGTACCGACCCGTGGCGGCGCACCTCGGGCATCCACCGGGTGCGCACGCTGCGCGGGCTCGCCGTGGTGCGGGAGCTGTGGACGCTGCGCGACGAGATCGCGCGGGAGGCCGACCTCGCGCCGGGCCGCGTGCTGCCCGACTCGGCGATCGTGCAGGCCGCCCTCGACCAGCCGCGCACGACCAAGGCCCTCACCGAGATCACCCCGTTCGTCGGCCGCAGCGCCCGCCGCCACCTCAACGACTGGCTGGCGGCGGTGAACCGGGCCCGCACGATGCCGGAGACGGCGCTGCCGCAGCCCGTGGGGCCCGGGGACGGCCCTCCCCCGGCCAACCGGTGGGCCGACCGCGACCCGGCCGCCGCCAAGCGGCTCGTGGCGGCACGGGCCGTCGTCGCCGCGCTCGCCGACGAACACCGCATGCCGACCGAGAACCTGCTCCAGCCCGACGCCGTACGCAGGCTGACCTGGGAGCCGCCCGCGCCGATCAGCGAGGAGACCGTGGCGGCGCGGCTGCGCTCACTCGGCGCGCGGGAGTGGCAGATCGGCCTGACCGTCCACCCGCTGGCCAAGGCACTGGAGCGGCTGGAGATCAAGGGAGAGGTGTGACATGCGGGGCGACGGCCGGACGGGAGGTCCCCCTTGGGCTACCGCCCGCACCACGTCCAGCTCGCCGTTCCGCCCGGAGCGGAGGACGACTGCCGCGCCTTCTACGTGGGCGTGCTCGGGATGACCGAGATCGGCCACCGCCGCTTCTACGCCCACGACAACGTCGGCAACCGCCTGGAGTTCCTCGAACCGGCGTGAGCACGTGGCGGCTCCCGGATGCGCGGCCGTCGCCGGCGCGCCCCGGGAGCCTGTTCACTCAGCTCGCGTCGTCGTCGACGACGACGAGCCGGGCGAAGCCGCCGCCGATCGTCGCGTTGACCGGCACCGAGGCGACCACCTGGTAGGACTGCGGCGCGGACGCCACCGCGGTGTCGCCGTTGACGGGCACCCGGAAGGACGCCTCCAGGGACCCGGCCGGGATGACGACCTCCTGCGCCGCCGAGGCGATCACCGGGGCGGCCCCGGTCGCGATCGTCTGGATCTGGACCGTCACCGGCGTGGCGCTCTTCTCCGACAGCCGCACCGTCATCGTGGCCGTGCCCGGCCCGTCGCCCTCGCCCACCGTGGCGCCCTCCACCGACACCTGCGGCAGCCTGTCGGTGGAGACCTCACCCGCCGCCGTCGCGGTGAACGCGAGATCCGCGAGGTAGACCGCGCCCTTCCGGCTCGCACCCGAGATCCGGATCTCGCTGATCTGCTGCGGTTTGACGCCGGTGAGCGAGCTCAGCGGGACGCGGACCGTGCGCAGCCAGGTCTTGGGCAGCGGCGAGGACGCGCCGGGGAACGCCGTGAGCGCGTCGCCGACCTCGGACACCTTGACCGTGCGGGACGCGCCGCGCCTGTCGACGATCTCGACCGCGAGGTCCACGTCGCCGGTCGCCGTCTCGTCCCTCGCCGCGCGGAAGGTGAGCGCGTCGTAGCGGGAGACGTTCTGGTCCGGCGTGTCCAGCGGCACCGTCACCGTGCCCGTGGGGTCGCTCCAGGAGAACCGCAGCACCGGTGTCGAGGCGACGTTGTTCGCGTACGTCGCGGGCGTCCAGGACGGCGCCTGCGCGGTGGTCAGCGTGGAGGCGCAGGACGGCAGGCGGCTCTGCGGCGAGCGGTCGAGCATCCCGGCGCAGACGACCGCGGCGGCCGAGCCGGAGACCCGCGCGGACGGCGCGAGCGACGCGAAGGAGGCCACGTCGAGGCGCTTGCCCGCGGGCGCCTGGGCGACCGCGTGCACGAGGGCCCGCCCGGCGGAGGCGGGGGTGCCGCCGCTGCCGTCGAACAGCGGCAGCAGGCCCTGCTCGCCGCCCTGGACCAGGCGGAAGAACCCCGCGATGTACGCGGTGCCGACGGCGTACTGCTCGGCGGCGGTCAGCCGCGACGGCGCGGCGCCGCCGCAGACGGGATCGTTGCGGTTCGACCAGTCGTCGGACGCGGGCGCGTGCGCCACGCCCGGCGTCCACTCGGTGTTGAAGAAGTTGTGGTCGGCGCCCATGACCATCAGCGAGGAGCGGAAGGCCGGGTCGCCGTCCACGGCGTACCGGGAGTCGTCGTAGAAGTGCTGGCCCTGCTGGTTGGAGACGTCCCCGTCGCAGTACGGCAGGATGACGGCCATCGGCGTGCCGGGCAGGGTCGCCCGCGCGAAGTCCGTCGGGGCGAGCGGGAGCACCGCCCTGATGCCGTACGGCCTGGCCCTGCCCGCGTTCATCAGCGCGGCCTTGACGACGCCCTCGCCTCCGCGCGAGTGGCCCATCAGGCCGACGTCGGACATGTCGAGGCGGCCCTTGAACAGGCTCACCAGCTTCGCGTCGCCCACGCCCTCGTCGGCGTCGGCGAGCAGGTCGAGGTGCCGCATGACGACCTCGCCCCGGGCCAGCGCGCCCCGGTCCTCGCTGTAGGGGTTGTCGGCGGCGTTGACGCCGTCGGCGCTGACCGACACGACGACGTATCCGTGGCCGGCGAGCACGTCGGCGGGGCCGTCGTAGCCCTGGTAGCTGGCGATGGGCCGCTGCCCCGCCGGACAGGGCCACTGGGTGTTGGACGTCGTCCAGGCCGTGGGGTCGTAGCAGGCCGAGTGGCGGCCGTGCAGGAAGACGACCAGCGGGCGCCTGCCGCGGGCGCCTTCCGGCAGGTAGACCTTCGCCCGGATCTCGGCCTGACGGCCGCCGAGCCCCTCCAGGGTGATGGCGGTGTCGCCGAGGTCGTACTCGTCGTGGGTCACGGCGTACGGACCGGGCGCGGCGGGGTCGACGGGCGCGGGAGCCGGCCTGCCGTGCGTCTTGGCGGGCGGGTCGGCGGGCGTGGGCGCGGCCTTGCCGGCGGCCGCCGCGGCGGCCTCGGGCACCTCGCCGTTCCAGGCCACGTCGACGGACGACGCCGTGGCGACGGAGGGGTCGGGGGTGACGACGGTCAGCGTCATGCCGTCCGGTGACTCCTCGGCCGGGCCGAGCGACCGGCCGTCCGCCGCGAGTTCGGGGACGGCGTCGCGGACCGGCAGCGGCTTGTTCAGGTGGAGGGTGACACGGTGGCCGCCGCCGACGGGCTCGACGGTCCAGGTGCCGTCCTCGCCGGGTGAGCCGGGCGGCGCGGCGTGCGCGGATCCCGTGAGGAGGGAGGTGGACAGGGTCGCGGCCGTGACGGCCGCGGCGAGCGCCTTGGCCCAGGCGCGCACAGGAGAGCGCATTGGTTCCTTTTCGAGTGCAATGCCCCAAGAAAGCCGCCCACGAGAGCTACAGGAGGGATTCTTGGGGTTTGAGGGGTTGCATCCCGAATGAGATCGCCACTGGCGGCATGCGCTGATTCCTGCCAGTTTCCGACCGGTTAACGATCATTCACAGGCGCGGCGGACCCGCCGATCCCGGGACCGGTTACTGACCAGTAGCATAGGGGGCCGGAAGCTACCGACAAGTAGGAGCGAACCCGTGCCTGCGTCCCGTGAAGTCGTCTTCGTCGACGGCGTTCGGACGCCTTTCGGCAAGTCGGGCCCGAAGGGCCTGTACGCCGAGACGCGTGCCGACGACCTGGTAGTCCGCGTCATCCGCGAGCTGATGCGGCGCAACCCCGGCCTCCCGCCGGAGCGGGTGGACGAGGTGGCCATCGCGGCCACCACCCAGATCGGCGACCAGGGCCTGACCATCGGCAGGTCCGCGGCGGTGCTCGCCGGCCTGCCGAAGTCGGTCCCCGGCTACGCCGTCGACCGCATGTGCGCCGGCGCGATGACCGCCGTCACCACGGTGGCGGGCGGCATCTCCTTCGGCGCGTACGACGTGGCCATCGCCGGCGGCGTCGAGCACATGGGGCGCCACCCCATGGGCGAGGGGGTGGACCCCAACCCCCGGTTCCTGTCCGAGCAGCTCGTGGACGGCTCGGCGCTGGTCATGGGCATGACCGCGGAGAACCTGCACGACCGCTACCCGTCCATCACCAAGGAGCGCGCCGACGCCTTCGCCGTCGCCTCCCAGGAGAAGGTCGCCAAGGCGTACGCCGACGGCAGGATCCAGCGCGACCTGGTGCCGGTGGCCGCCCGCAAGGCCGCCGAGGGCTGGGGCCTGGCCACCGTGGACGAGGCGCCGCGCCCCGGCACGACGCTGGAGGGCCTGCGCACGCTCAAGACGCCGTTCCGCGCGCACGGGCGGGTCACGGCGGGCAACGCCTCCGGCATCAACGACGGCGCGACCGGCTGCATCGTGGCCGCCGAGGACGTGGCCGGGGAGCTGGGCCTGACCCCGCGCATGCGGCTCGTGTCCTACGCTTTCGCGGGTGTGGACCCCGAGGTGATGGGCATCGGCCCGATCCCCTCCACCGAGCGCGCGCTGCGCCTGGCCGGGCTGTCCGTCGACGACATCGGCCTGTTCGAGATCAACGAGGCGTTCGCCGTACAGGTGCTGGCCTTCCTCGAGCACTTCGGCATCGCCGACGACGATCCGCGCGTCAACCCGTACGGCGGCGCGATCGCGTTCGGCCACCCGCTCGCGTCGTCGGGCGTCCGGCTGATGATCCAGCTCTCGCGCGCGTTCGCCGAGCGTCCCGACGTCCGCTACGGGATCACCACGATGTGCGTCGGCATGGGCATGGGCGGCACGGTCATCTGGGAGAACCTCGCATGAGCACGATCGAGACCTGGAAGGCCCTCCTGGAGGGCAAGAACGCCGACGAGGTCGTCACCAAGGCGCTCGTGCGCGACGTCGAGCTTCCGTACGGCGCGGGCACGATGGCCCTGATCACGCTCGACAACGGCCTCGACCACACCAAGCCCAACACCTTCGGCCCGCACGGCCTGCTCGCGCTGAACGGCGCGCTCGACGCGATCGCCGCACGCTCCGACCTCGCGGCCGTCGGCGTCGTCGGCAAGCCGTTCATCTTCGCCGTCGGGGCCGACCTCAAGGGCGCGGCGGCGGTGTCCTCCCGCGAGGAGGCGCTGGCCATCGGACAGCTCGGGCACCACGTGTTCCGCCGCCTCGGCGAGCTGGGCGTGCCGTCGTTCGCGTTCGTCAACGGCGCGGCGATGGGCGGCGGGCTGGAGATCGCCCTGCACTGCACCTACCGCACCGTGTCGTCGGGCGTCCCGGCCGTCGCGACGCCGGAGTGCTTCCTCGGTCTGGTGCCCGGATGGGGCGGCACCCAGCTCCTCCCCCGCCTGATCGGCCCGGAGAAGGCGCTGAAGCTGATCGTCGAGAACCCGCTGTCGCAGAACCGCATGATCAAGGGCCGCGACGCGTTCGCCCTCGGGATCGCCGACGCGATGTTCGAGCCGGCCGACTTCGTCGAGGAGTCGCTGCGGTGGGCGGCCCAGGTGCTGCGCGGCGAGGTGACCGTCGAGCGGGCCGACCACACCGCCGCGGACTGGGCGCCGGTGATCGACCAGGCCAGGACCCTCGTGGATCTCAAGCTGCGCGGGGCCTCCCCCGCGCCCTACCGGGCGCTCGATCTCATGGCCCTGGCCCGTACGGCGTCGCGCGACGAGGGCTTCGCCGCGGAGGACGAGGCGCTGGCCGACCTGCTCATGAGCGACGAGTTGCGGGCCGGGCTGTACGCCTTCGACCTGGTGCAGCGCCGGGCCAAGCGACCGGCCGGCGCGCCGGACAGGTCGCTCGCCCGCCCGGTCACCAAGGTCGGCGTCGTGGGCGCCGGGCTGATGGCCTCGCAGCTCGCGCTGCTGTTCGCCCGCCGCCTGGAGGTCCCGGTCGTGCTGACCGACCTCGACCAGGCCCGGCTCGACAAGGGCGTCGGCTACGTGCACGCCGAGGTCGACAAGCTGCTGGGCAAGGGCCGGATCTCCGCCGACCAGGCCAACCGGCTGAAGGGCCTGGTGACGGGGTCGCTGACCAAGGACGCCTTCGCCGACGCCGACTTCGTGATCGAGGCGGTGTTCGAGGACCTCGGCGTGAAGCAGAAGGTCTTCGCCGAGGTGGAGGAGGTCGTCTCCGAGACCTGCGTGCTCGCCACCAACACCTCCTCGCTGTCGGTCACCGACATGGCGGCCGGCCTGCGGCACCCGGGGCGGGTGGTGGGCTTCCACTTCTTCAACCCGGTCGCGGTGCTGCCGCTGCTGGAGATCGTCCGGGGCGCCGCCACCGACGACGCGACGCTGGCCACGGCCTTCGCGGTCGGCAAGACGCTGAAGAAGTCGTGCGTGCTGGTCAAGGACGCGCCTGCCTTCGTCGTCAACCGGCTGCTGACGAGGTTCATGGGCGAGGTCACGGCGGCGGCCGACGAGGGCACCCCGCTGGAGGTCGCCGACCACGCGCTCGACTCGCTCGGCCTGCCGATGACGCCGTTCGCGCTGCTCCAGCTCGTCGGCCCGGCCGTCGCGCTGCACGTCGCCGAGACGATGCACGCGGCGTTCCCGGACCGGTTCGGCGTCTCGGAGAACCTCGCCAAGCTGGTCGCGGCGGGCAAGCCGGGCCTCTACGGCCCGGACTTCCAGATCGACCCGGAGGTGCGGGCGCTGTTCGAGGGCGGCTCGTCCCCCTCGACGGCGGACGATGTGCGGCTGCGCGCGCTCCGGGCCCTCGCCCAGGAGATCAGGCTCATGCTCGACGAGGGCGTGGTCTCGGCCCCGCAGGACATCGACCTGTGCATGATCCTCGGTGCGGGCTGGCCGTTCCACACCGGCGGCATCACGCCCTACCTCGACCGGACGGGCATCTCCGAGGAGGTCACCGGTTCCCGCTTCCTGGAGCCCGGCGTCGCCTCCGTACCGGCCTGAGTTCTCCTGCACGAGCCGCCCGGCCCGAGCTGACACGCCCCGCGCCGGGCGGCCCGCCTGATCCTTCCGCCACGGACCCGCGAACCACGAGACCGCGGACCCACCAGGCCCTCCATCCGCAGGGCCGCGCGGAACAGCGGGGCCCCGCACCACAGGGGCCCCGATCCGAGCCGCCGCGCCACCCGGCGCGGCGGCTCCCCATTACCGAAGCTGCGACCTGGGTGGGCTCTGAAGCCCTGGAACGCCGAGGATGTCACCCCTCCTCTGTAGTCTCCATGAGCAGGAAGGGAGCAGGACATGACAGCGCAGCCGCACGACTTCGTGCCCAAGCCGAGATCGAAATGCTCACCCACCCCTTCGGTGAACGAGGCCTAGCCACTTACGTCGTCCTGGAGGAGCAGCGTGAGAGCCACCTTGTTCGCCTCGAATGGCCATAGCTATCCGCCACAGAACTGATCACCCCGCCTCACCGGCAAGCGAGCCTCGATGTTCTCCTGGCGAGGTCCAGCGGCGACGAGGGCAGGCCTTGACCTGGGTGCGTTTCATGCCTTCGCGCATAGGTGGCGGATCTCCGAGCTGCCCGAGGAAACGCGGTGCCCGGCACGGCCCTGCTTCAGCACAGCAGACAGCGCTCGACCGGCCGGGCCTGCCAAAGGCCTTTCATGCCGCGGAAGCGGTCGATCACAGTCTGGACGTCGTCGGGGTCTTTGAGCTTCAGGTGGTAGTAGGACACCTCAGCTGTAAAGTCGCTGTCGGTGCGAGACCGCAGGTCCTTGGTGGCGTGCTCGGGATCCTCGAAGTAGAACGCCTCGACCTCCGGCGTGCCGCGGATGGCCTCGACGACTGCGTCCTGCTGTGCCGTGGTCAGGGGCTCGCGGCAGCCGGTTCCCTCGATCGGCTTACGCAGGCACAGGCGCAGCGTCACGTGCGCCTTGCCGTACCAGAATCCGTCGCCCTGGGAATAGACGGCGTCCACACCCGGCAGTGCTTCGATCACGCGGGACAGTTCGTCGGACTTCGACCGGTCGAGCAGGACGCCGAGGACGGTGTCGCTCATGTCTTCGCGGCTGAACGCGGGTCCGCCATCTCTGATCCAGGTGACCTTGCCGGACTCCTGGTACTCCTTCCAGTCCTGCTCGGCCGAGCGGTACCTGACCTCGCGTACGTCGGAGCGGGCCTCCAGCGCGGCGACGACGGCCTTCTTCTGGGCCTCGGTCGCCGAATCGAAGCCCACCTGGAACGTGCCGGTCGTGGGCCAGGGGCCGGGCGGCGGCGGGAGAGGCCCCTGAGGCGGCCCGGCCGGACCGGCCAGCAGCCGGGGAAGCCCCCAGGCGGCGGCGATCAGTACGGCGACGACGAGCGGACCCGCGATCCACAGAAGTCGTGACCGGGAGGATCTCGGCTCGGTCCCATCAGACATGTCGGCGAATATGCCCAGTGATCGTTATGCGGTCAAGCCGAATTCCGCGCCCTCTCGCACCCTGTCGCCAGGTGAGCGCCGCGTTTCCTCCCACCGCAGGGCCGACCGTCGAGCGGTGGTCACGATCTCGCGGGCCCTCCGGTGCCACACGCCCCGCCCGGGTGCGCGAGGACAGCCGTCACGACGGATGGGGCAGCAAGTTGCTGCGCGCCGCCCTCCGGCCTCCGCGGAAATCGCATGCTCGCCGGCGATCGGGAAAGCAGCCCTTGTGTCATCGTTCACGACGACGAGAAGAGGCCGGACATGGAAAGGACACACGACGAACTGATCGCTTTGGAGAGGGAGGGCTGGGCGGCACTTTCCTCCACCCCCGAGGCCGCCGCCGCGTTTTACGAGCGGGTCCTCGACCGTACCGTCGTCATGCTTCTGCCGGGCGGCATGGTGCTCGACGACCGAGCAGCGATCGTGAAGTCCATGGCTGGACAGCCGTGGACCTCCTACGAACTCCACGACTCGCGCGTGGTACGCCTCACCGACGACACCGGACTGGTGACGTATGGGGTCGTCGCCAAACGGGACGGCGGCCCCGCGTACTCGGCGCTGATGAGCAGCCTGTACGTGCTCAGGCAGGATGGCTGGAAGCTCGCCTTCCACCAGCAGACCCCCCGGTGAGGCCCGCCCTGGCCGGCTGTCGGCCGCTGCGCGGCTGACACGAGGTCACGGCCGGATCTGCCTGCCCGACGCGACCCGCGGAGCCGCCCACAGGAGCCATGCCCGCTGTACGGCCATCGGTGCGTCTCCGCGATCAGCGGGGCGCGTTCGTCCCGGGCAGGTGAGGACTCAGATGCGGCGCCGTGGACGCGGCGCGGCCGCCCGTGATGCCGGACGACCGCGCCGCGGAAAGCCGCCGGTCAGCGCTTGAACAGACGCGGCGCCAGGTCGATGAGGTTCTTCTGCCACACGTCCCAGCCGTGCGGTCCGGGGGTGACCCCGTCGAACTCGTAGCGGATGCCGAGATCCTTCATCGTGGTCAGCGACGACATGAAGAACGGCTGCACGAAGTCGGTCACATCGCCGACGTACAGGCGCAGCATCGTGGTCCCGTTGTTGATCGCCGCCACGTCGACGCCGGTACCGTCGCCGAACCAGGACGAGAACGCCGCGACGTAGGCGAACTTCCCCGGGTACGCCTTGAGCACCCCGAGCGTCTGCACACCGCCCATCGAGAGACCGGCGAGTGCCTGCCGCGACGGGTCGCCGGAGACGTTGTAGTGCGCGCGGGCCGCCGGAACGATGTTCTCCAGCAGCTCCTTGTTGAAGTCGGACACGTTGCCGTTGCCCATCACGACCACCATCGGCACCAGCTTGCCGTCCAGGGACTCATGGTCGAGGATCTGCTTGGCGCGCCCCATCTCCACCCAGTCCGTGTAGCTCTGACCGCTGCCGTGCTGGAGGTAGAGAACGGGGTACGGCTCCGCGCGGTTCGGGTCGTATCCGGGCGGGGTCCACACCAACGCCGTCCGGTCCGCATTCGCGACATTGCTGTGGTAGGTCAGGCTCTCCACCTTTCCGCCCTGGCCGGCGGGAACGTCCGAAAGCAGGCGCGACCTCTCGCCCGGGATGAAGAAGGTGCTCCAGTTCGGCTCGGAGGTCACCTTCGTCGGGTTCGACGCGTCCTTGACCGAGACCCGATCCACGATCCACTGGTAGTAGTAGAACCACGGGTCCAGCGGGCCCACGGTCACCCGCCACCGGTCGCCGTCACGGGACATCGGAACGCGGAGCCAGCTTCCGCCGGGAGCGTCGTTCGCCCACACCGTGACGTGCTTGGCGTCCTTGAAGTCCGTCGTGGTCTCGAAGGTGACGAAGCCGCCCTCGGACACGAACGGCGTCGGGGTGGTACCCGCCGGCGGCGGGGTGAACTCGCCCTTCAGCGGCCCGTGCCCGGCGCTCGGACCGTGGTCCGACACCTTGCGGAACAGCCTCGGCACGAAATCGATCAGGTTCTCCTGCCAGGCGGCCCAGTTCGCCCCGGCGTCGGGGTTGACCCCGTCGAACTCGTACCTGACACCGGCGTGCTTCAGCGCCTTCGTCAGGCGGACGGTCGCGTTGTACGCGGGATCGGTCACGTTCCCGGTGTACAGACGCACCAGCTTGAGGTTGCGGTCGGTCGCGTTGGCCTTCGCCCGGCCCACGCCGTTCGTCAGAAGACCCGAGAACGAGCCGGCGTAGGCGAACTGGCCCGGGCCGGTCAGCGCGGCGCGCAACGCCTGCGACCCGCCCTCGGACACACCGGCGATCGCCTGATGCTCCCGGTCGCGATAGACGTGGTAGGCGTCCCCGACCGCCTTACGGAGGTCCTTGAGGTCCTTGTCGTCGTCCGGCCCGCGACCGTCGGTGATCACGACCACCATCGGCTCCACGGCGCCCTGAGCCGACAGGTTGTCGAGGATCTGCTTGGCGCGACCGAGGTCGAGCCAGTCGGTGGCACTCCTGTCCGCGCCGGACTGCAGGAACAGCACCGGATATGGCTTGCCGCCCTTGGCCGAGTACCCGGCCGGGGTCCAGACCAGAGCCGACCGCTCCTCCGTCTTGACCCGATAGGCCAGGGTCTCGACCTTGCCGCCCTGCCCCTCAGGCGCGTCCGCCAGCAGACGCGCCGAGTCGCCCGCAACGAGGAAAGTGCTCCACAGGGGCTTGGACGCCACGGTGGTGCCGTTCGTCGGGTCCTTCAGACCCTTGGTGTCGTCACCCGTGACCTGGTAGTAGTACAGCCCCGGCTTGAGCGGGCCGAGGGCCCCCCACCAGACGTCGCCCCTGCGGGTCAGACCGTACTCCGCCCAGGCGGAGGAGGGACCGAAGTTCCCCTCGACGGCAACCTGGGACACCTGGCCCATGTTGGCCTCGATGTAGGCCGCCGGGACGCTGATCGACACGTAGCCGTCGTCCGAGACACTCAGCCACGGCGTGTCCGCCACCGCCGGTCGCAGCGCGACCAGAACCGACGCGATCGCCATGACTCCGGCGGCGATCACCGCCGAGAGCCGGCGTACGCCCATGGGGCGCACGCTGCCGTGATGGAACAACGTCATACCGAAACTCCCTTGATGGCCGACAGCGGTCGGTCCGACCTACCGACCTGACACATCGGTGGAATGCGGCCGTGAATTCCGCGTCCTGACCTCCGCCGTCACGGGCGCATTCACTCTCTTTCAGCCGCGAGCGCTATCAGTCCCGATTCCACCGAGTCAAGGTAATTGATACAGTTTGGAAACACAAGCCTCTGAAAGTACGCCGCCGAATCGCGCACAGCGGCCAGGGCAGGACGGCTCTGCGGCGTCGGCCCAGGGCATGTCACGTCCAGGGGAGCACGGCGAATATGGCGCCGGCCCCCGGACGCAAGGGCGACCTCGTAAATGTCCACTGTCCGGCGGCGGCTGGCGCCGGACGGCCGGTTTTCTGCGAGCGACGCGTCCGGCGGTGAATCCTGTTCCCACCGGAAACGTAACCCGTAATGTTTACGGCGCAACCGTCGCCGGCGCTTGACCAGTCCTCATTACTGCCGTATCGCCGGGGGCCGCTGTTTTCCGGATCCCCGGCCGGTCAGCAGCAGCTGCCCACCGGGATGGGGGCCGGGACGATCGCCTTGACGTGATGGGCCGGAGCAACGACGCGGACCCCCGCGACCAGCCCCGCTCCGATCAACGCGGCGACCAGGAGGTGCTTCATGTGCCTGTTCATCTTTCCTCCCATTCGGACTGCCTTCCTTCGGGGAAATCAACGCCCTTCCTGACGAGAAAGTTCGGACGGCCCCGGAACGGCCGGCAGTGGCCGTGGATCTCGGCCTGCTCCGCGAGGGCGCGTCGCTCGTCATGCCTGTCGCCGCTCTCCCTGGCGATCCGCAGCGACTCCGCGACGTGCCTCGCCGCCTCACCGAGGTCGCCGAGCATGCGGGACGACCTGGCGAGCGCGACAAGGGCCTGAGAACGCTCCTGCGGCCCCTGCGCGCAGGCGTCGAAGCTCGACAGCGAGTCCCGCAGATGCGCGCGGGCGGCGACGGCGTCCCCGGCCGCGAGGTACGCCTCCCCGAGGCGCCGGAGCGTCATCGCCTCGTGCATCGCGTCACCCGCCTCCCGGGCGCGTCGCAGCGCCTGCCGCAGCGTCGCGACGGCCTCGGCGGGGGATCCGAGCACCAGACGCGCGTCGCCCATCATCATCAGCGCATAGCGCTCGCCCACGGAGGACCCGACCCGGCGACTGATCGTCAACTGCCGCTCGGCGTACCGCAACGCCTCCTCCGGACGCTCCAGGAGGAGACAGGCGCTGGCGAGGTTGCCGAGCGCCCGCAGTTCTCCGAGGGGGTCTGCGAGCTCCCGGCACAAATCCAGCAGTTCGTTGAGGCACTTCAGTTCTTCCGCGTCGTGGTTGAGCAGGCGGTGCGCCATCGCCACCATCGCCAGCGCCTGTGCCTCGCTCCCCCGGTCTGCGAGCCGGCGCGCGGTCTGCAGCGACCTCGTGCCGAGCCAGAGCATCTCGTGACGGTATCCCTGCGCGGCGAGATGCCATTGCAGGCTGAGGGCCAGGCCGACGGCGAGACGGGCCGTCGCGGCATCCGCGTCCCAGGCCTGGCCGACGATCGTCATCAGGTTGGGCCGTTCCCTTTCCAGCCAGCGGGTCGCCTCTTCCCGATCGTGCAACGGCTTGGGCGTCTGCGGCACCTCCGGCACGCCGGCATGCAGGCGGTGCGGGTCGATCACGCGCACGGCCGCGCTCGTGGTGGCGAGAAAGAAGCCGAGCACGCGGCGGAGCGCGGCCTTCCGCCGGTCCGGCGGTTCGGTGTCCAGTGCGCGCTCCTGCGCGTACAACCTGATGAGGTCGTGCATCGTGTAGCGGCCCGGAGTCGGGCTCTCCACCAGCCGCGCGTCGAACAGCCTCTCGACGACCTGCTCGGCGGCCCGCGGCGGCACGTCCAGCAGCGCGGCCACCACCTCCAGGCTCAAATCCGGTACGCGGAGCAGGCCGATCAGGCGGAACGCCTGCGCGGCCTCGCGGTCGAGGGCCTGCCCGCTGTCGGCCAGGGCCGTGTAGCTGACCGCGATGCTGCTCCGCACGCCGGCATCCCCGGTGCGCAGCTCGTCCAGCCTGTTGCTCTCGTCCTCCAGGCGTTCGATGAGCATGTCGGCCGACCAGCCGGAGCGGCTCGCCAACCGGGCGCCGGCGACATGCAGAGCCAGGGGGAACCCGTCACAGAGGTCGGCCAGCCGTTCGACGGCTCGCTGCGAGAACCCGATGCCACCGGCCTGGAACCGCCGGGTCAGCATGGCGACGGCCTCGCCCCGTGTCATGGGGCCGAGGTCGACGTGCGCGGCGGGAGCGGCCTGCGCCAGGTTCTGGCGGGACGTGAGCAGGACGGTGGAGCCGGCCGTCATCGGCAGGAGGGGACCGACCTGCGCGATCGAGGAGGCGTCGTCGAGAAGGAAGAGCACTCGCCTGTCGTGGAGGATCGTACGCAGGGCCGAGGCGGCCTCGTCGACGTCGGCCGGAACCTCCGACCCCGGCGTGCCGAACGTCCGCAGGAGCCGGCCGATCAGCTCGCCCGCGTCGAGCCGCCGCACCCCGGGCATCGCGCCGCGCAGGTTGACGTACACCTGGCCGTCGGGGAAACGGGCCGCGGCCCGGTGCGCCACGTGAAGTGCCAGGGCGGACTTGCCCGCACCCGGCGGGCCGCAGATCGCCACCACCGGCGTCGGCGGCGACCCGTCCGGCGGGTTCAGCCAGGTCTCGAGGCGGCTCAGCTCCCGCTCCCGGCCCACGAAGTGCGGCGCGTCCGAGGGAAGCTGCCTCGGCACCGTCGGAGGCCTCGCCGATGCCTCGCCGTCGGACGCCTTGGGGACGTCGCCCGCGGCATGCGGTGAGGGGGCGCCGAGGAGAAGTTCAGCGTCTCCGGCGAGGATTCGCTGGTGGAGCCGCTGGACGGGGTGACCCGGCTCCACACCGAGATCCCCGACCAGACGCGTTCTGAGCTCGTGGAAGGCCGCGAGCGCCTCCGCACGCCGGCCGTCACGCGCCAGGGCCAGCATCAGCTGGCCCCATGGGCGCTCACGCAAGGGGTTGTCGCGCACGCACTGTCTGAGCGGGCCGATCGCCTCGGTGTGCAGGCCGAGTTCGAGCCGCGCGTCGACCCAGTCTTCGAAGACCCCCAGCCGCTCCTCCCGCAGCCCTACCGCGATCTCCTCAAGCGCGAGGGTGCGCGGCACGTCGTGGAAGGGGTCGTCGCGCCACAGAAGGAGGGCCCGCCGGAGCGTGGCCTCCCCCCGCCGTACGTCACCTGCCTGCAGCGTGCGGCGCCCCTGCCGGGCAAGGTCCCTGAACGTGAGGAGGTCGAGCTCGCCGGGTCGTACGTCGAGGCGGTAGCCGTCTCCCACCGTCTCGATCGGTGCGGCCCCCGGGTCCGCGGGCGACAGCAGCCGGCGCAGGGCCGAGATGTAGGTCTTGAGGTTGCCCCGGGCAGAACGGGGCGCGGCGCCGTCCCACAGATGCCTCACGAGCTGATCGGCCGTGACGGCCCTGTTGGCGCTCACGAGCAGGGCGACGAGGACCTGGCGGTGTTTGGGGCGGACGAGCGGGATCTCCCGGCCGTCCGCGTCGCGGACCCGGACGGAACCGAGGAGCCGGTAATCCACGCCGCCTCCACCCTGAGTCGCAAGACGCCTAGATCCTAGGCATCCCCCTGACTCAGAGCAAGATCACGGTGTGGCCCCTCACTCGATCGGGCTTCCCGATCACCTCCGGCGCCCGGATCAACCACCTGTCACCAGCATCGGACCGTAGCGGCCGGTGAAATCCTCGGCTACTTCACGGGCATCGAGATCATCGCTGCCGGCGGCGTTCTGGACCAGGACCCGCAGGATCTGCCAGGCTTCGATGCTGCCGAGCAGTTCGGCCATCCTGCGAAGGTCGTCCGCATCCGCCGTGGGAAGTCGTTCGACCACCATGTCCCGCAGTCTGGGCAGCACGAGATCCCTCCTCCCCCGGGCGATCGCCTTCCTGGCGTCCAGGGCCCACGCCTGCGACAGGGCCAACTCCACGAGCGGGCGCAGGAGAGCCGGGACATCGGAGGGAAACGTCTGCAGGAATGTCAGCGCCGCTCCACGATCCCAGGTGGAACCCCTCAGCGCGGCCGAGAGCGTGTCGGCCCTCGACGCCGCGTGGCGGTAGAAGTCGGCGCGCAGCCGAGCGGACTGCTGCTCGGCTGCGACGATCGCCTCCCACATACGCCGATCGGTGGCCTGCTGACCCATTCATCCTCCGCTGTGCGTGTAGCTCGTGGGCCGGGTCAGTGGATGCTGCCGACTTCAGGAACGAGCCCTAGAGCTTAACGCCGATGTTCTGCCAGTCCATGCTCTTGATGAGTCCGACGAAGTCGTCGAAGGGCATGCTCTCCGTCGGATAGATGGTGTGATGCCCCTCTGGCATGGGCCCGCCGACACCGGCACCGTCCGAGACGACGCCCAGACCTTCCGCCAGCGGCTTGGTCGGCTGACGCACCTGACCGCTCAACCCGATAGCGCGGAGATTCTCCACGGTGTCGTACGTCGACAGACCCTCCACACTGAGGTTCTCCAGGTCCTCCGCGCTCGGCGGATGCACCATGCCCTGATCGTCGACGGTGATGTCGCCCCTGCCCGTGGCCGGGTCACGGGGGCGTACGCGAGGTCCGCCGGCGGTGTGCAGGCCAGGGGGGCAGTTGTGGACCAGGACCGGAGCCGGGCCGGCCTGGACGTAGAAGGTGTGGGTGTCGGCGACGGTGAGGTCGTAGACGGTGGGGTGGGCCGGGACGGCGGTGGTGCCGACGACCTGGACGGTGGCGCCGGACGGGGTCCGGAGACGGTCGGCCGGCGTCAACCGGTCGGCGCGGACCCACGCCTTGTCCTGACTGTCCCAGAACAGGTGGTGCTCGGTGGCGAGGACGACGCCGGTGTCGTGGCCCTTCTCGCCGTCGGTGTCGACGGTGATCTGGACGAGGCCCAGATAGCCGACGCCGGAGAAGGCGGCGACGACGAGCTTGGGCGCCGTCCTGCCGGTCGACGGGTCGGTGGCGAGGACCCTGTCGCCGGGCTTGACCTTCTCGATGGCCTTGGTGGCGCCGTCGGCGAGCTTGACCAGGGTGCCGGCGACGAAGCTGTTACAGCCCCGAGGGGCTCCGGACGAGGCGCGCGGCTTCCCGCGGGCCGCGCTCCTGCCGGCCGATCGCGCGGCCGCGCCTTCTCCCGCCGCGGCCGCGTCCTCGGCGGCGCCGCCCACCTTGCCCAGTGCCGATCTCGCCCTGCTCGCGGCCTTGCCGACGACCCCGGCGACGGTCTTGCCCGCCGCCGTGGTGGCCAGCTTGCCGAGCGCCGCCCCGGCCGCCTTGCCGAGCACCCCGCCGGCCGCCCCGGCGATGGCTCCGGCCGCCGCGGACTTGAACGCGCCGCCCATGCTCCACTGGTCACGCGGCGTCGAGACGAGGTATCCGGCGAGGTTGCCGGCGGCTCCTCCCGCCGCGGCGCAGCCGACGCTGCCGACGCCTCCCGTGGCCACCTCGCAGCCGATGGTCACGGTCACCGAGACGGCGACGTTGACGATGGTGGCCTTGTGCTCGTGCCAGAGGTTCTTGGCCTTGCAGCCGAAGTTCCAGCGCCCGCAGTGCGGCGGGCTGCTCGGCGGAGGCGGTGGGTTGTACGTCGGGTGACCGCCGCCACCGCCGTCACCGTCACCGCCGTGACCACCGGAAGGCGGATTGCACGGATTCGACGGGATGACGCCGCACTGGCCGCCGCCGTCGAGCATCAGTCCCGTCGGGTCCGACCCGTTCACCGGGTCGTTGTCGGCGTAGGCGTAACCGTTCCAGCTCTGGGGGTCCGAGGCGTCGAACACCGGGTCGACGGAGATGAAGCGCCCGGTCTCGGCGTCGTACTCGCGGGCGCCGAGGTGGGTGAGAGCGGTGGCCTCGTCGATGACGCCGCCGACGAAGCCCCGTTGACCGGGCCAGGACGACGGCGGCGTGCCGCGCTGCTGCCCGAAGGGGGTGAAGTGGCGACGGACGGGTGTCTGCGCGTCGTCGTCGGTCACCGAGACGTCGGTGGTGCCGTGATGGTCGGCGGCGAGCCAGGTGAGGGCCTTGCCGGTGGTGCGGGCGGCGACGACCTGGCCGCCGTGTGAGTAGTAACGGGTGGCGGTCTTGGCCCCGGTGGTCTTGTCCAGCCGGATCTCCATGCCCGCGACGTAGAGGGTCGTCGAGGCGGGATCGCGGCGGATCAGGCGCTCGCCGCCGGCGTCGTAGACGAAGGTGCTGACGCCGGACGGATCGGTGGACTTGGCGAGGTGCCCTTCGACGTCCCACTCCAGCGCCCGGCCCGAGCCGCGCTCGGTGGTGTTGCCGGCGGCGTCGTAGGTGTAGCTGTCGATCTGCCCGTCGCGGTCGCCGCCCTGGTAGGCGACCGACGTCAGCGTGTGCGGCTGCGGCTTGCCTGCCCCCGCGTACGCGTAGGTCTTGGTGACGTCGCCGTTCGCCTGGTGGTCGACCTCCTTGGTGCGGTTGCCGACCTTGTCGTAGCCGAAGGACTGCCAGTACGGCGCGGCTCCGCCGATCACTGCGGCCGAGGGCCCCGAAGCGCAGCCGTCGGTGGCGGTCCAGGCCTCGGTCAGGCGCTGCAGATGGTCCTGCCGGAAGCACTGCACGTCGGGCGTCTGGCCGGACGGAGTGTCAGCGATCTTGGTGATGTTGCCCGACGGATCGTACGAGTAGTTGGTGTCCGCGATCGAGATCGGGGAGGTCTCCCGTTCGAAGAGGGATCGGGTGAGCCGGCCCGTCCCCTCCTCGTAGAAGTTGGTCTCCTTCACCCGCTTCAGACCGGTGCTCATGGTCATGTCGAGCACCTGGCCGAGCTTGGAGTAGGTGGTGGAGGTGACGTAGTTGGTCAGGCCGCGCGTCGTGGTGGGGTGGCCGAGCTCGTCATAGCCGTACAGCATCGTCTCGGCGAGCAGACCACCGGCCGCGGGCAGCACCGTGCGGTGGACGGTGCCGTCGAGGTTGTAGTCGGTGCTGACCTTGTAGGTGCCGGCCAGCGCGCCCTCGGAGGCGGGGATGACGGTCTGGGCGCCGAGTGTCCGGTAGGCGTCGTCGAAGCCGGTGACGGCCGTGGTGTAGGCGTCCATGGCGCCGGTCGTGGCGTTCCTGACGTACCGGATGGAGGCGGTCGGCTGGCCCTTGACCACGGTGCCGTCGAGCAGGGTGTCGTACCTCCATTCGGCGAGCTTGGTGCCGCTCGCCGAGGTGCCCTCATACTCGGCGGTCTTGCGGCCGAGCGCGTCGTAGGTGAAGAAGACGCTCTTGCCGCGGGCGTCGGTGGTCGTCAGCAGCCGGTCGGTCGTGTCGTCGTAGGTCAGCTTCGCGGTGCCCTTGTCGGGGTCGTCGAGCTGAACGAGGCGGCCACGCAGGTCGTAGTGGTAGGTCCACGCGTTGCCGTCGGCGTCCTTGATGCTCTCGGGCCGTCCGGTGGGCGTGTACGTGTAGGTGGTGGCGTCGTAGTCCCCGGCCGGGCCGTCGCTCCCGTACTCCCGGAACTCGACGAGCTCCCCGCGCGCGTTGGTGATGCTGGTGGTCGGAGTGGCTCCGGCCGGCGGGTCGACGCTGATGCGGTCGCCACCGTACGTGGTGGTGGTCCGCCACTGCTCGCTGCCGCGCTTGCGGAAGATCTGCGCGGTGGGCCACTCCATGCCGTTGTAGAGGGTGACGCTCTGCCCGGGGACGTCGTCGTCGCTGCCCGGGGTCCACAGCGTGGCACCCGGCGCCCCCTCGACGTAGTAGTCCGCGTTGGTCTTGTAGACCAGGCCGCGGGTGTCGTACAGCGTGTCGTTCACCACGCGGCCGCCGCCGGGGGCGGGCTGCTGGCTCTGCCGGTGACGGAGCAGGCCGTCGTAGAGGGCGTAGCCGGTGGTGTAGGTCGCCCCGTCGTTGCGGAGCGTCGAGGTGGTCACCGTGGTCGGCCCGTCGGTGCGGATCCGGTATCCGAACTTCATGTTCGGGGTCGAGGCGTACGACGCCTTCGCCCGGCCCGGCAGCCACACGGCGGCGAGCCGGCCCAGCGGGTCGTACGCCAGGTCGGTGCGCTTGCCGTTGAGGTCGATCGTGGCGGTGGGGAGCCCCCAGGCCGGCTCGACCTCGGTCTTGTCCACATGCCCGAGCGCGTTGGTCACCGTGGTGCCGGTGACCAGGCCGGTCGCCGGGGTGTAGGCCGTTGTCGTCTTGCCGCCCGAGGCGTCGGTCACCACCAGCGGCCGGCCGTACGCGTCGAACGCGGTGGTGCCGACGGTGACGTACTGCGGGCCGCCGTTCCACGAGCCGAGCTTCTCGGTCCTGGTGACGTCGCCCTTGGACGGCGCGGCGCCGAACGCCTTTCCGTCGTAGTACTTGCGCACGTCGGAGGCCACGTCGTCCGGCCGCTTCGGAGTGAGGTCGCACGCCTTGGTGACGGTCTCCACTCGGGAGACATAGGAGATCATCCAGCGGGATTCGTCCCGCGCGTACTCCGTGCGGATGCACTGGTCGTCGCTCGCGGTCGACTCGTCGCCGAGGTCGTCGACCTGGGTGGGCAGGCCGTCGGCGTTGTAGTCGGTGTCGGTCAGGGTGCGGCGCCAGCCGCCGGAGGCCAGTGCGGTGCGGGCGCGCTCGGTGTCCTCGCGCACCATGCTCGCGGTGGTCGTGCCCCAGGACCGCACTCGCTTGGCCGTCCGCTTCACCCAGTAACCGGTGACGGTGCCGGTCAACGCCGCGCCCTCGGGACCGTCGAAGTGGATCTCCTCGCGGACCCGTCCCTGCAGGTCGTCGGCGTCGTCAACCGCGGTGCCCGCCGAGTCGGTGACCTTCACGTTCCGCGTGCCCCCGCCGGGCAGCTCGTCGCCGTCCATGCCGCGGAAGTAGAGGTACTCCGACCGAGAGCGCTGCTCGGGCGCCTCGCCGTGGGTGACCCGCACCCTGCCGTACCCGCGCCACTGCGACCAGGTCTTGTACTTCTCCTTGGTCAGCCCGTCGTCGTCGTCGTGGTGCCACGCGCCGCCGCCGAGGTACTCGTAGCTCGTCACCTCGTCGGGCGCGCCGCCCGTACGGTCGATCTCCCGCACCTGGGTGACGACGTACTTGTGGAACCAGTCGAGCTTGGGCGAGGTCGCGCCCTCGGGCGACCAGTACTGCGGGTAGCACCGCCGGGTGTTGGTCCCGATGTCCGGCTTGTCGTCGGCCGTGCAGTCCTCGCCGGAGTACGCGACGGACAGGGAGCCGCCGGTCTCGTTGTCGATCGCCGAGATCCGCCACTTGGTCAGCGGCGGGCGTCCTTCGAGGGCGTCGACGCGGTTGGGCTTCTGGACGCCCGCGAACCTCACCGACGGCAGCGACGCCGTGCCGCCGACCTTGCCGGTGTGGGTGATCCCCGCCAGCCAGAGCGTGGCGGCCGTGCCGTCGCCGGGGGCGCGCATCTGCTGGTCAAGAGTCCAGGTGTCGACGTCCTTGTACGTGCCGCCGGAGAGAACCTGGGTGGTGACGGCGGCCAGCCGCTTGCGCGTCCAGAACGTCGGGGAGTACTTGTCGATGCACTTCTCACCGGAGTCGCAGTTCTGGTCGTACGGCACGTCGGGCCAGTACTTGGCGTTGTCCTTGGTGAACTTGCTCTCCGCGCAGTCGAAGCTCGACGTCGGGATGCACCGCTCCCTCACGTCGAAGGAGACCCGCGCCGGGGCGGACGAGGTGAAGATCGCGTTCGAGCGCTGGCCGTAGTCGATGCGCTTGAGGTAACCGCCCCGGTCGTAGGAGGTCGGGGTGCCGTTGGGGACGCCGTCGGTCAGCGTGGTGACGTCACGGCGGTAGTAGTTGGTCTCCTTGCCGTACCAGAAGGTGCTGACCGTGCCGTGCGGGTCGACGACGTAGTCGAGGTTCCACCGCCAGGCCCGCCGGCACCAGGAGTCGGAGAAGGCGCTCTTGTGGCATGGCTCCCCCTCGTCGTCGCCGAAGACCGGCACCGTCCAGGTGGAGTTCGTCTCCGCCTCGCCGTCGGCCCAGCCTGGCAGGTGGTTGCGGCCGAAGTAGTACTGGGTGCCGTCGGGGCTGGTGACGCGCCAGTAGTCGCCGTCGAAGTCGCCGTTGCCGGCGCCGGACAGCTTCTCGATCTTCGCGCCGTCGTCGTCCTTCGGCTGCCAGGTGCCGGTCGCGTCGTCCAGCACCAGCTCGGTGGCCTGCCCGTTCAGCGACAGCGTCGCGTTCGAGTTGCCCCAGCACTGGTCGTTGCGCTTGGGCGTGACGCCGTCGTCGGCGCATGCCTTGTATCTGCGCTCGATGAACCCGGGCCAGTAGTCGAAGCCCTCGCCGATCCAGGAGGCCTGGTTGTTGGTGGCGACCGTGCGGCCGTCCACGCTGCCGGAGGAGTAGGCGAACCCGATGTTCGGCGTCGGACCGCCGGGCACCGGCGGCAGCCGGAGCGGATAAGCCCAGGAGAACGCGCCGGTCTGGTTGCTCACGCTCCACGTCGCGGACGGCGACAGCGAGGTCGCCTCGTAGGTGCCCGCCGACCCCGAGGGCGCGGCCTCCGCCGCCAGCGTCATCGTCGTCGCGGCGGCGAGATCCACGTCGGCGGTCAGCCGGCCGGTCGTGACATCGTTACGCGTGGGCAGCGGCGTACGCGTCTGGCAGCCGGGCCGATCGGGGGTGGCGGCCGCGCAGTCCGGCAGGCGTACCAGGCGCAGCCGGGACGCCCAGTCGCCGCCGTAAGCGTACCGGAATCCGGAATAGTCCACCTCGACCGCGACCCGCCGTGCCGCGCCTCCCGCCTGCGGGGTCAGCTGCAGGCCCAGGCCGGTGACGTGCGACCGCTCAGCCGTGGGTCTGTCGAGCACCCGCACCTGTACGGCCGCCGCCGAGGCGCCGGAGGACGGCGGCGCCGTGCCGGCTCTCGCCGCGGCGGGGGCGTCCGAGGACGGCGGCGCCGTGCCGGGTTTCGCCGCGCCCGCCGGGCCGATCCACACCGGCAGCAGGCCGGCCCGCGCCATGCCCGCCCCCGCGCCCGCGGGCGCCGTGGCGGCCGCCGCGTTCCCGGCCGGGGAGCCGAGGGAGACCACCGCGGCGCCGGCCTGCGGCCAGGTCACCACGGGGGCGCCCCTGAGGTCGAACCGGGCCCCGGGGTCCGGCACGGCGGCCCGCGTGCGGCTCTCGTGGCCGGGCACGGGACGCTGGTCCTGCGCCTCGTGCCAGCCCGGGTCGCCCGACGCCCGCGCCTCCGGGACGGGTACGGCCAGAGCGGCCGGCACCACGACCGCCAGCATTCCGGCGACCCCGGCCCAGCCTCGCCATGAAGCGAGCACGACTACCTCCGGTTGAACGTGGATGAGAGGGGGACGAGGCGGCGGTCAGCCGTCCAGGGGGAGGTTCATCGCGATGTTGACGACCTGGCGGTCGGTCAGGATGCCGGTGTAGGCGCGGACGTCGTCGATGTCACCGCTGAAGTAGTCCACGGCCGCGCTGCGGTATTTGGCGCGGCCGATCTGCAGCGCCCCTGCCGCCCATCCGCCGGTGACGGGACGCTGGTCGTTGAGCTGGCCGTTGACGTAGAGGCGGATCTGCTTGGACTGCTCGTCGTACACGCCCGCCAGGTGGGTCCAGGTGTTGAGCGCCGAGCAGTCGACGGGCTCGGCCGAGATGGCGTGCGTCAGGGTGCCGCTGGCGGCGTCAGGGGTCGTCGAGAACGACCAGTGCGGCACCGCGACACCGTTCTCGGCGATGAGCCGGTAACCGAGGTAGAAGGAGCTGTAGGCGGCTCCGTCCTGGGCCAGGACGGTGATCGCGTGGCTCGGCAGCACACAGGTGTCGTCGCCTGACAGGCGCACCCAGGCCGTCACCGCGTAGCTGTGGTCGGTGCGCAGCGGCGCCGACGGGGTGGTCGCGTAGCCGGTGGTGCCGTTGAGGCTGAGCGCGCCGCCGCCGTCGAAGCCGTCGCCGGACCAGCCGGCGCCGCCGCCGAGCGCCGCGGGCCAGCGGCTGTCGGTGGAGTTGGCCGCGGTGGTGCCGGCGCCTTCCTCGAACGTCCACCAGCCGCGCTGGATGGGCGGCTGTTTGGCCATGGCGGCGATCTCGTTGCCGAGCGCCGGGTCGTTGACGGTGCGCGGGTCGTCCGACAGCTCCCGCTTCCAGATCTTCACGTCGTCGACGTCGCCGGCGAAGTTCTCGATGTACGCGCCGTGCGACCGCACCCGGCCGATCTGCAGCGGGCCGGTCGCGTCCCAGGGCGCGTAGGGGAAGGGACCCGTCGTGGACTGGAGGATGCCGTTGACGTAAAGGCGCAGTTGCCTGTGGGGAGCGTCCCACACGCCGGTCAGGTGGGTCCAGATGCCGGTCGTCGGCTCGGCGTCGCTGATCGCCCGGATGATGGTCTTGTCGTCGACGTCGGCGTCGAACTTGCTGAAGACCCACCGCTTGGAGCCGGAGGAGTAGTAGAGCTGGAATCCCGTGCCGCGTACGGCGTCCTGGCTGACCACGGTGGAGTTCTTGCTCTTGTCGTTCAGCAGCGCCCAGGCCGAGACGCTCATGCTCCTGTCGGTGTGCACCACCGGACCGTCCGTGCTGCCGTACCCGGTGCCGCCGTCCAGGCGCAGACCCCCGGCCACGCGGCCGCCGGACCAGGTGGCGCCGCCCGCGATCGTCGCCGGATGTGTCGTCGCCCCGGAGTCGGCCGCCGTGGTGCCCGAGGTCTCGTCCAGCCGCCAGTGCCCCTCCGGGCCGAACCCGGCGTCGACGTAGAAGCTGTAGACGGCGGGGGTCTTGCCGACGTTGCCCGCCCGGTCGACCGGATAGACGTACAGGGCGTTCAGCCAGTCATGGCGAGGGGCGAGGCGCACGTTGACGGACGTCTGCCCGGCGGGGATCTGCACCTGGGTGGCGGCGGTGGCCAGGGCCGGGTCGTCCAGCGCCCACCGGAAGGCCGTCACGTCGCTCTCGCCGTCGCCGGGGGCCAGCGTGAACGCGCCCGCCCAGCCCACGCTGCCCTTCCAGTCGTCGGGGGTGTCGGCCGGATAGTCGGCGGAGGTCACCTTGGGGAGGGTGGTCGGGTCGATCGTGTCCACGGTGAACTCGCACCACTTGCTCCACGCGCTGGAGTCGGTGCCGTCGTAGGCCCTTACCTTGTAGCCGTAGCTGTGACCGGTGACGAGCCCGGCCAGCTTGACCGAGTGGTCGGTGGCCGAGGTGGTGTACTTGTAGGCGGTCTTGCCGCCGCCGGGCATGGTCGAGGTGATGTCGTCCCACACGCCGGTGGCCGCGTTGTAGTGGTGCAGGACGAACTCGGCCCGTACGCCGTCGTTGGCCTTGTCCGGGTCGTAGATGCGGGCCTTGAGCTGGAGCGGGTTGGCCGCGTCACCGGCGTTCACGGCCGGGCGGGAGGCTCCGGTGACGCAGGGGGTCGCCGGATAGGTGCCGATGCCCGACGGGGCCGCCGGCGGGGTGTTGTAGTCGATGACGAGCTTCGGCGAGCTGCTGAAGCCCTTCCAGCCCCACACGCTGCCGCCGGTGTCGTTGTAGTCCTTCAGTCCGAACGTCGTGTTCGACCAGCCGGACTTGGCGGCCTTGACGATCGCGCCGGTCACGTCGAACTCGATGCCCTTGTCCGGGCAGGAGGAGCTGTATCCCGCGTCGGAGGCGACGCTGTCCAGATGGCTGCTCCAGGACGGCTGACGGTTCCAGGTCGTCGAGGACGATATGCCGCCGGTCAGCCAGAGCTGCACGGCCTGCGGATCGGAGGTGCAGCCCCACGACTTGACCTGCGTGATGCGGAACGTCGCCTTCAGGATGTGCTTGCCGTTGACGTTGTCGGAGTCCATCCGGAAGAACGACCGTTTGACGCCGCCGCCGTAGGAGCCCGCCTCCGGCATGTGGCTGGAGTTCCAGTACTCCTGCGACGGGTAGGCCTTGTCCACGTACGTCCAGGCCAGCTTCGACCCCGACCACTGGGGGTCGATGTAGACCGGATAGGTGGTGTCGGCGGCGGTCAGCAGGTTCTCGTCCGGGGTGAGCGCGACACGGTCCGGGCCGACGTCCACGCCCATGACGGCCTGCCTGCCCTCGCCCGCCGGCCCCGCCTTAAGCGTGGCGGCGGCGGCCTGCCCGCCCGAGGAGTCCCACATACGCGGCGCGGGCGCGTGGAACACCTCGGTCCCCGACTCGGTGACCGCGCTCAAACCGCCGGTCGCCGTCTTGCGCACGCTCAGCCCGTTGGCGCGCAGGCCGAAGGTGAGCCGGTTCAGCGCGGGGTTGGCGGCGGCCTCCCTGGACTTGACCACGAGCACCTCGGAAAAGCCGAGCACCGACGCGGTCACCTTCAGGTCCACCCCCGGCAGCACCTCGGCATACGTCGCGACGTCCCCCTCAAGGGACGGCTTGGGCAGACTTTCCGGCCAGGTCATCGCCACCGAACGCCCGCCCTCGCCTATCGCGGCCAGAGGGGCCGTCCCGCCTCCGGAGAAGGTCAGCTCCAGCGGGGTCGCCACCGTGTGCACGGTCCCGTCCGCGCCGAAGACCAGAGTCGGGTCGACATCGGCCCAGCCGGTGCCACGCCGTACCCGCTCGGGCAGCGCCGAGGTCTCCGAGGTGAGGCTGCCGTCGGCGTTGGCGAACACCTGGCGGTTCTCCGTACGCAGCGACAGCACCTCCACCCGCTGCCGCGACGTCCGCGCGAGCTCGACCGCCTCCCTCTCCGTATGGGCGACGGCCGGAGACGGCGTCGGGCCGGAGGTGGGCCCGGCCGCCGCGGGCAGCGCGGATCCGAGGTGTACGGCACCGGCCGTCAGCAGGACGGTGGCGGCCAGGGCGATGCCGCGCGGGCGAAGGCGCATCGGGTCTCCAACGAGCGGGGGGTACACACAGAACCGCGATGGTTCGCCGCAAGGAGATCAGGACCGGGTCCACCGCCGGTTCATTCGGCGTGAACCGGGGTCAATCAGCACAACCGGCCCAGCAACCGGCCATGGTCGCCGGTGGGGTGACCACGCCTCGATCGGGGCGGCGACGGGCCGCGATCGCGCCGGCGTGGTGGTTCGCCCGGGGTGATCTCGCCTGCCGCGTACTCGCGCTGATCGACCGGCGATAGCCTCTCGTGCGGACGAAACGGGAGGTTACCGGCGTGACGGAACTGCTGATGGGGCTCAGCCTCGGCCTGGGCGCGGGGGTCACGCCCGGTGCTCTGCTGACGCTCGTCATCACGGCGAGCCTGCGCGGCGGGTTCCGCTCGGGGGTGCGCCTGGCCTGCGTGCCGCTGCTGTCCGACCTGCCCGTGGTGCTGCTCGCCGTGACGGCCGTCGGGGCGCTGCCGCAGGTGCTCCTGCGCGTGCTGTCGGTCGGAGGCGGGCTCTACGTCGTGTATCTGGGCGTGGAGACGCTGCGCGAGGCCCGTACGGCCCTGCCGCCCCGCCCCGGCGAGGACGCGCCCTCCTCGCCCCGGGAGGTCCTGCGCGGTGTGGTGGTGAACCTGCTCAACCCCCACCCCTGGCTTTTCTGGATCGCGGTCGGCTCACCGATCTTCGTCTCGGCGTGGGACCGGCTCCCGGCGTACGCGCTGGCCTTCGTGGGCGGGTTCTACCTGGTCCTGGTGGGTTCCAAGGTGGCCCTGGCGGGAGCCGTGGGGGCCGGCCGGCACCGGCTGACCCCCCGCGGCTACCGCCTGCTGCTGGGCGCGAGCGGGGCGCTGCTCGCCGCCGTCGGCGCCGTGCTCACCGTTCGAGGACTGCTTCCCCAGGGGTGGTAGCGGCCACCCTGCTGCGGCGGCGGCCGTACAGGAAGTAGACGGCGGTGCCCACGACCATCCAGGCGAAGAACCGGATCCAGGTCTCCACGGGCAGGTTGAGCATCAGGTAGGCCGAGGCCAGCACCGACAGGATCGGCACCACCGGCACGAACGGCGTGCGGAAGGAACGGGGCAGGTCGGGGCGGGTCCTGCGCAGGACCACCACCGCCACCGCGACGATCACGAACGCGAACAACGTGCCGATGTTCACCAGCTCCGCGATGGCGCTCAGCGGGATCAGCGCCGCGAGCAGCGCGGTGACCGCGCCGATGACGATCGTGATCCGGTACGGCGTGCGGAACGTCGGGTGGACCTTGGCGAGGGACCGGGGCAGCAGGCTGTCGCGGCACATGGCGAACAGCACCCGGCTCTGGCCCAGCATGAGGATCATCACGACGGTGGTGAGCCCGGCGATGGCTCCGACGCTGATCAGCGTCGCCATCCAGGGCTGGCCCACCGACCGGAACGCGTCGGCGAGCGGGGCCGACGCGCTGAGCTCCGAGTAGTGCTGCATGCCGACGACCACGAGCGAGACCGCCACATAGAGGATCGTGCAGACGACCAGCGAGGCGATGATCCCGATCGGCAGGTCGCGCTGCGGGCGACGGGTCTCCTCGGCCGCGGTCGCCACGACGTCGAACCCGATGTAGGCGAAGAACACCAGGGCCGCGGCCGTGAAGACGCCGAAGACGCCGTACGCGACCGGCTGCACGCCGAACAGCACCTGGATGAGCGGGGCCTTCATGCCCTCTCCGGCGGCCATATGGTGGGCCGGCGGGATGAACGGCCGGTAGTTGGCCCCCTTGATGAAGAACAACCCTGCGATGATCACGAGCAGCACGACGGCCAGCTTGACCGCCACCATGGCGCCGTTGAACCGGGCCGACATCTTGATCCCGGCCACCAGCACCCCGGTCAGCAGGATCACGATCAGCGCCGCCGGGATGTTGAAGACGGCGTCGTCGCCGGCGATGGACGACGGCAGGTAGATCCCGAAGTTCTTCAGCAGCGAGGCGAAGTAGCCCGACCAGCCCGAGGCGACCACCGCCGCACCCAGTGCCAGCTCCAGCATCAGGTCCCAGCCGATGACCCAGGCCGGGAACTCGCCGACCGTCGCGTACGCGTAGGTGTAGGCCGAGCCGGCGACCGGGACCGTGGCGGCGAACTCGGCGTAGCACAGGGCCGCGAGCGCGCACACGATCCCGGCGACCACGAAGGAGATCGCGACGGCCGGACCGGCCGTGTTGCGCGCCGCCACGCCGGTCAGCACGAAGATGCCGGTGCCCACGATGACGCCGATGCCGAAGACGGTGAGGTCGAGAGCGCTCAGGCTGCGCCTGAGCCGATGCTCGCCGCCCTCGGCATCCTCAATCGACTGTTCTACCGGCTTCGTCCGGAAAAGGCTCATCCGCAGGCTCCTCATCACGTCGATGACCTGCAGACTTCCCGGTCACACCGGTATTACTCCTGGTTATCAATCGGTGGGCTGCACAAGCCGCGCCGGATGGCTCTCCATCACCTGCGACCGGCGCGCCACGGCCTCGGTGATCTGACGGGCGAGGTCCTGCCCGGTCAGGCCGATCTCGGAGAGGATCTTGGCCCGCTTGGCGTGGTCGAGGAAGCGCTGGGGGATGCCGTAGGTCCGCACCGGCACGTCCACGTCGGCGTCGCGCAGCAGGCGCGCGACGGCGTCGCCCACGCCGCCGACCCGGCCGCTGTCCTCCACGACGACGACCAGCTTGTGCGCGGCGGCGGCCAGCACCAGGGCCTGGTCCAGCGGCTTCACCCAGCGGGGGTCCACCACGGTGGCCGAAATGCCCTGCGCGTCGAGGAGGTTCGCGGCCTCCATGCAGATCTCGGCCATCGGGCCGACCGCGACCAGCAGCACGTCGGCGTCGCCGGCGCGGAGCACGTCCATCTCGCCGAGCTTGCCGACGGCCTCCACGTCCTTGGGCAGGGCGCCCTTGGGGTAGCGGACCACCGACGGGCCGTCGTCGATCCCGACCGCCTCGGCCAGCAGCTCGCGCAGCCGCGCGCCGTCGCGCGGGACGGCGATCGACAGCCCGGGGATCACCTGCAGGATCGACAGGTCCCACATGCCGTTGTGGCTGGGGCCGTCGTCCCCCGTCACCCCCGAGCGGTCGAGCACGACGGTGACCGGCAGGCGGTGCAGCGCCACGTCCATCAGGAGCTGGTCGAAGGCGCGGTTGAGGAATGTCGCGTAGAGGGCCACGACCGGGTGGAGGCCGCCGATGGCGAGCCCGGCGGCGCTGGTCAGGCCGTGCTGCTCGGCGATGCCCACGTCGTAGGTCCGGTCCGGGTACGCCTCGGCGAACGCCGCCAGGCCGACCGGGTGGAGCATCGCCGCGGTGATCGCGACGACGTCGTCCCTCTCGCCGCCGATCTTCACGATCTCCTCGCTGAACACGTTGGTCCAGCTGTGCGGCTTGGGCCGCTCCTCGCCCGTCAGCGGGTCGAACGGGCCGGGACCGTGGAAGCAGTCCTCGTCGTGGTTCTCCGCGTGCGTGTAGCCGTTGCCCTTGCGGGTGAGCACGTGGACGATGACGGGCCCGCGGAAGCCCCTGGCGCGGCGCAGCGCGGCCTCCACCGCCCCCTCGTCGTGGCCGTCGATCGGGCCGACGTACTTCAGCCCGAGGTCCTCGAACATGACCTGCGGGGTCAGGATGTCCTTCAGGCCCTTCTTGATGCCGTGCAGCGTGTCGTACAGCGGCGCGCCGACCACGGGCACCCGGCCGAGGTTGCTCTTCACCAGTTCGAGCACGTGCTCGTAACCCTGGGTCATCCGCAGCGACGACAGGTGGGAGGCGAGACCGCCGATCGTCGGCGAGTAGGAGCGGCCGTTGTCGTTGACCACGATGATCAGCGGCAGGTCCTTGCGCCCGGCGATGTTGTTCAGCGCCTCCCAGGCCATGCCGCCGGTCAGCGCGCCGTCGCCGATCACGGCCACCACCGTGCGGCCGGCCTCCCCGCGCAGCGTGATCGCCTTGGCCAGCCCGTCGGCGTACGACAGGGCGGTGGAGGCGTGCGAGTTCTCGATGACGTCGTGCTCGGACTCGGCCTGACTGGGATACCCCGACAGGCCGCCCTCCTGGCGCAGCGTGCCGAACTGCCCGGCCCGCCCGGTCAGCATCTTGTGCACGTACGCCTGGTGGCCGGTGTCGAACAGGATCGGGTCGCGCGGCGAGTCGAAGACCCTGTGGAGGGCGATCGTCAGCTCGACGACGCCGAGGTTGGGCCCGAGGTGGCCGCCGGTCTTCGCGACGGAGGAGACCAGCAGGTCGCGGATCTCCGCCGCCAGCACGGTCAGCTCCCCCTCTTCAAGGCGCTTCACGTCGAGCGGGTCCTTGATCGTCTCCAGAATCCCCACCGCTCATCCTTCCCGCTCGCCATCGAACGGATCGAGTCTAGTTCGAGGAAGGTGCGGGGGTATCAGGGGTTGCACCGAACCTCCACAAGACCCTCCCGGTGCCGACGTCGATCCCGCTTTACCCGTCGCCGCCTCCTGCCCTACCCTCATGATCCATCGGAAGGAAAATCCGCATTATGGGATCTTCGGGCGATTCGCCACATTCCTGACTAGCTCTCTGTCCGCTTGGGATGCCCACTGATGATTCGCATAAGCCTCCACGTGGCCGCCGTCGCGGTCACGGCGGTGGCGGGAGCCCTGTCCCTCACCGGCACGGCGGGCGCCTCCGGCACCCCGGCGCGGCCGGTGCCCACCGGCCCGGGAGCGCTGACGAGGAACCCGCTCTACACCACGGGCGAGTTCGAATCCTCGAAGTGCGCCGAGCCGGGCCGCCGGGCCGGCGACCTCGACTCCTACCGGGCCTACCTGGACGACCTGTTCGGCTGCCTCGACCGGGCCTGGCGCGAGGAGTTCCGGCAGGCCGGGCTGAGGTTCTCCCCGCCCAAGGTGCGTTACATCACAAAGAGCGTGAACACGGGCTGCGGCCAGTACGTGGCGAGCTACGCCGCGGGCCTGTACTGCCCCAGGAACAAGACGATGTGGATCCTGCTGTCCAAGGAGGAGCTGTCCGACCCCACGGGGTTCGATCTCTTCACGGTCGTCGCCCACGAGTACGGCCACTACGCGCAGGACCGCGCCGGCATCCTGGCCGAGTTCGCCCGGCAGTCCCACACGCTGGGCAGGAAGCGGGCGGACGACCTCAACCGCCGCGTCGAGCTGCAGGCCGAGTGCTTCTCCGGCGCCTTCGTCGCCAGCGTCTGGCCTTCGCTCGGCCGCGACCGGCACGACTGGGACGAGCAGCTCACGTGGGTCGTCGGCGACAGGTGGCACGGCAGGACGGGCAACATCCGTTACTGGCTCAAGCGCGGCTGGTCCGGCGGCGGCCCGCGGGTGTGCGACACGTTCTCCGCCCCCGCGTCCAGGACCGCCTAACGCCGTACCGTGAGGACGATCTTGCCGAACTGGGTGTTGGACTCCAGGTGGCGGTGGGCGGCGACGACGTCCGTCAGGTCGAACGAGCGGTCGATCAACGGGGAGAGGGAGCCGATGCGCAGGCCCGCGTCGATGAAGTGCTTGGCACGGCGCAGCATCGGCTCGTTCTCGACGGTGAGCTCGGTGAACGCATAAGTGCGGATGTTTCGGCCGCGGAAGTCGGGGGCGATGGGCATCGGTGCGGGGGTGGGGTCGAGCCAGCCGTAGAACAGGAGGGTGCCGTCCGGGGCGACCGTCTGGATGAGGGTGGTCACCGCTGGGCCCATGACGGCGTCGACGGCCAGTTCCACTCCCCTGCCGCCGGTCACGGCGGCGACCTCCTTGACCAGGTCCTCCTCTTCCGTGGCGATGACGTGGGCGGCGCCCGCGTCCAGCAGCCGTTGTCTCTTGGCGTGAGTGCGGGTGGTGGCGATGGGGACGGCGCCGATGTGGTTGGCGACCTGGATGGCTGCCAGCCCGACGCTGCTGGAGGCCGCATTGACGAGCACGGTGTCGCCCGGGTTGATGCGGCCGAACTCGATCAGCAGGCCGTAGGCGGTGGTGTAGGCCATCCAGGTGGCCGCGCCGGTCACGGCGTCCACGCCGTCGGGGCGGTGGACCAGGGCACGCGCCGGGAGGATGGCCGAATCGGCGTAGGTGCCGTAGTCGGTCATCGGGAACGTGGGGACCGTGCTGACGGCGTCGCCCGGGGCGAACCCTTCGACTCCCTCGCCGACGGCCTCCACGACACCGGCGGCCTCGTATCCGATCCGGGATCCGGGGAGGTTCGCGGGGTAGACGTAGGTGCCGGAACGGAACAACGCCTCCGCCCGGTTCAGGCCGATGGCGTCGACCCGTAGGCGGACCTCGCCCTGCTCTGGTTCCCTCAGCGTGACCTCCTCCAGTCGGAGCACGTCCGGCCCGCCGATCTCGTCAAAGAGCACTGCCGTGGTCATCGCCGATCTCCTCGTGTCGTGCCGCCCGCTCCTACGCGGGCATGCACGATCACCGTACGAGCGCCGGATCTGGACCCTCAATAAGTGAAAGTCCACTCCGGCCAAGCGATCGTCTATCGACATACACTCCCGGACATGGACGTCCTGAGCGATGCGATCACCGTCATGCGCGCGGGCCGGCCGCACGCGAACCGCTACGAGCTGTGCGCCCCGTGGGGCATGCGATTCCCCGACGGCCAGGGGGCCGGGTTCCACGTGGTGCTGCAAGGGTCGTGCTGGCTGCTGCCGCCGGAAGGCGCGCCGATCCGGCTCGGCGCCGGCGATGTGGCGTTCCTGCACGGCACCGGCATACACGGGATCGCCGACAGTCCCACCAGCTCGCTGGTGGACTTCGACCCGCGGCGCCCGAACGTCCGGCCTCGTAGTGACGGGGTCGCCGCCGTCGTGCTCTGCGGGGCCTACCTGCTCGACGCCGGCAGGGCGCACCCTTTGCTGTCGGAGCTTCCACCGGTCGTCCACCTGCCCGCGCGCATCGGCCGCCACCTGTCGCTGCGCGCCGCCGTCGACCTTCTCGGCGCCGAACTGGAGCAGCCGCGACCCGGGGCGACGGCCGCCGTGTCGGCACTGCTCGACACGCTGCTGCTCTACATCGTCCGGGCCTGGTTCGAGGAGCGGGCCGGGGACCCCGCGGCCGACGGCTGGACGGCGGCGCTGGCCGACCCGGCCGTCATGGCGGCACTCACCGCCATTCACACCGCTCCCGACCGGCAGTGGACGGTCGCCGAGCTGGGCGCGCGGGCGGGGCTGTCCCGCGCGGCCTTCGCCGGCCGGTTCACCACGCTGGTCGGACGGCCACCCCTGACATACCTCACCTGGTGGCGCATGACGATCGCGGCACGGCTGCTACGCGAGTCCGACCTGCCGCTGCGCACGGTGGCGCGGCGGACGGGCTACTCGTCGGACATCGCGTTCGCCGCCGCGTTCAAACGCGAGTACGGCATCACGCCCGGCCGCTACCGGGCCACCTACCCGCATCCCGAGCCGCCTGATCAGGAGGAGGGCCCGTACCCGGGCACGGGTGCCGAAGCACCTGGACCGGCCGGTGACGCCGCCCGGCGAGGGCCGGCGCCGCACGGGCGGGTCACCCGGGGGTGACACCGAGGACGTCCGCCAGCGGGCTGTCGCGGAGGATGGCGTGCAGGGCCGCCAGGACGCCGGCCACGTCGTGGCCGGTGAGCGCCTGCGCGCCCCAGGCCAGCATCGACTGCTGGGCCTGGATGATCTCGGGGGCAAGGGCCCGCCCCCGTGGAGTCAGCGTGATCTCGACGCGGCGGCGGTCGTCCGGGGGAATGCGCCGCTGGACGAGACCGGCGTCCACCAGGCGGTCCACCAGCCGGCTGGGACGGCGCCGCCCGCCGCGCCACCCGACGCCGTCACTCAGGGGGCGACCCGGGACAGCGCTTCGAGGGGGTCGGCGAGCACCTGGGCGAACGCCAGTTCGGCCGCCCCCATCAGCGTCGCGTCGTCGCCCAGGGCCGAGGTGCGCAGCCGCACCTGCTCCCGCGTCGCGCGCAGGGTGCCGGTGGCGATCCGGCTGCGCACCTGGGCGGCCGAGCCCAGGTAGATCTCCCGCAGGATGCCGCCGAAGACGACCATCTCGGGATTGAAGATGTTCACCAGGCTGGCCACGCCGAGCCCGAGCCAGTTGCCCACGTGGGCGAGGGCCTCCTGGGCCATCACGTCGCCCCGGTCGGCGGCGTCGACGACGGCGCGGACCGCGTCCCTGCCGATCATCTCGCCGTACCGGCCGGCGTGCTCCATCAGAGCCGGCTCCCCCACCTCGGCCTCCAGGCAGCCGCGCGAGCCGCAGGCGCACGGGCGGCCGTCGGGGTTGACCATCATGTGGCCCACCTCTCCGCCATACCCGCCGTACCCCCCGAGGAGCTGGCCGTTCACGATGATGCCGCCGCCGATGCCCACGTCGCCGTGCAGGTAGATCAGGTCACGGCAGCCGGCGCCGATCCCGCGGGTGTGCTCGGCGAGCGCGCCGAGGTTCGCCTCGTTGCCCATCGCCACGGGCAGCCCGAGCGCGAGCCGCTTGGTCAGCTCCTCCCCCAGCGGCACCTCGAACGCGCCGATGTTCGGCCCGATCCTGACCACACCGTCGGAGGCGCGGACCACTCCGGAGACCGCCGCCGCCGCGCCGACGCAGATCGTGTCCTCGCGCGTCTTGCGCCGCATCTGCCGGGCGAAGCCCGCCAGCGTCCCCACGACCTGTGCCATGTCGAACGGCTCGCGCGCCCGCGCCGCCTCGCGGCGGTCGAGGATCACGCCGCCGAGGCCGATGCGCGCGGCCGCCAGCCGGTCGACCCCGACCTCGAAGGCGAGCACGTAGACGCGGGCCGTCTCCGGGCGGACGACCAGCGACGGCCGTCCCGCCCGGCCGGTGTCCTTGGGCAGTTCCTCCCTGACGAGGCCGGCCGCCGTCAGGTCCGCCGTGAGCGCCATGATGGTGCTCCGGTTCAGCCCCATCAGCGAGGTCAGCTCGGCCCGCGAGGTCGGCCCTCCGAGATGGACGTGCCGCAGCAGCGTCCCGAGATTGTGCTTGCGGATCTCCTCCTGTGAGGGACCGGCGCGCATCATCGGGGCAGCCTCGGATTCCGGGGGTCGGGGGGAACCTGAGCAGGTCAGGGGTCGGAGATCACCTTATCGGGCCCGATCACGTCATCTTCTGCCGGTCGCCGCCGCGCGCTTCCTCGACAGCGCGTCCACGCCCGCGGCGAGCAGGAGCACCGAGCCGGTCACGACGAACTTGACGCCGGCGCTGTAGCCCATGAGGCCCATGCCGTTCTCGATGACCGCGACGACCGCGCCGCCGAGCAGCGCGTCGAGCGCCCGGCCCTTGCCGCCGAAGAGGCTGGTGCCGCCGATGACGGCAGCGCCCACCGCGAACAGCAGCACGTTGCTGCCGCCGGTGTTGGGGTCGACCGAGTTGGCCCGCGACGCCGCGATGATGCCGCCGAGCGAGGCCATGAAGGAGCAGATGACGAAGGCGGAGATGCGGATGCGGTCCACGTTGATGCCGGCCCGGCGGGCGGCCTCGGCGTTGCCGCCGACCGCGTAGATGTGCCGGCCGTACGCCGTGCGCCGCAGCACGAAGGTCCAGACGATCAGCAGGATCACGATCAGCGGGACGACGATCGGCACGCCCTTGAGCGACACGAGCGCCGCGTTGCGGCTGCGCTCCAGGTTGAGCACGTACACCGCGATCCCGGCGACCACGGCGAGCGTCGCGACCCGGGCCGCGATGACCGCGACGGGGGTGGCGACCAGGCCGCGGGACGCGCGGCGGCGCGCCTGCACGAACTGGATGGCGGCGTACGCGGCGACGCCCACGACCAGCGCCGCCCAGCCGGCGACCGGCGGGACGTTCTTGTTCGCGATCGCGAGGATCGTCTCGTCGCGGATCGAGATGTTGGTGCCGTCCTTCACCAGCAGCAGCACGACGCCCTGGAAGGCCAGGAACGCCGCCAGCGTGACCACGAAGGACGGGATGCCGAGCTTGGCCACCAGCGACCCGAGAACCAGGCCGATGACCGCGCCGGTGACCATCGCGGCCAGGACCGCGAGATACCAGGGCCAGCCCTGCAGCGTCAGCAGCACGGCGAGCACCGCCGCGCAGACGCCGCTCGCGAAACCGGCGGACAGGTCGATCTCGCCGAGGAGGAGCACGAAGATCAGGCCCATGGCGATGACGGCGACCGCCGCGCCCTGGGTGAACAGGTTGGCGAAGTTGACCGCCGACAGGAAGGCCGGGCGCAGGACCGAGAAGACCACGCAGAGGATGACGAGGCCGAAGACCGCGGGAAGCGCCCCCAGCTCACCGCCCTTGACCCGCTCGAGGTAGCCCTTGACGTGCCCGCCGAGCGCGGACTCGGCGTTCTCCTGCTTGGGGAGCGTTTCGGTTGTCATGATGCCGCTCCGTTGCCGTTCTTGAGGCCGAGCTCCCCGCTGCGCCCGGAGGTGATCAGTTCCACGATCTGCGCGTGGGTCACTTCGGATGCCTTGACCTCGGCCGCCATCCGGCCCAGGTACAGCGCCGCGATCCGGTCGGACACGGCGAAGACGTCGTTCATGTTGTGGGAGATGAGCACCACCGCGAGACCTCTGTCGGCCAGGCGGCGGACCAGCTCGAGCACCTGGGCGGTCTGCGCGACGCCGAGGGCGGCGGTCGGCTCGTCGAGGATGACGACCTTGCTGTTCCACAGCACGGCCTTGGCGATCGCCACGGTCTGCCGCTGACCGCCGGACAGGCTGGAGACGTGCTGGCGCAGCGACTTGACGGTGCGGACCGACAGGCCGGCCAGGGTCTTGGCCGCCATCTCCTCCATCGTGTCCTCGTCCAGGACCAGACCGCTGCGGCGCTCGCGGCCGAGGAACATGTTCTGCACGATGTCGAGATTGTCGCAGAGGGCGAGGTCCTGGTAGACGATCTCGACGCCCAGCGCCGCCGCGTCCCTGGGCCCGCTCACGTGGACCCGCTCGCCATCGAAGAAGTACTCGCCCGAGTCGATCGGGTGGATGCCGCCGATGCACTTGACCAGCGTCGACTTGCCGGCGCCGTTGTCGCCGACGAGTGCTGTCACCTCGCCCGGATAGGCCGAGAAGGCGACGTCGTGAAGGACCTGCACGGGGCCGAAGCTCTTGTTGATGCCGCGCAGTTCCAGGATCGGTCCCTGGGACACGATGGGCTACTCCGTAGATCGATGGGGCCGGTACGGCGCCGTTCTCCGGGCCGCCTCTCGTCGCTCCGGGCGGTGCGGGGCGCCCTGTGCCTGGTCAGAACGGTGCCAGGTCAGGACGGGGCGCCCCGCACGGTGCTCGTCGCGGCTCAGCACGTCACCCGCTCAGGGGGTCCGCGTCGCCGTACGCACCCGGTGGATGGATGTGCTTAGCTGACGCCGGCCTCGGTGCACTTGTCGGCGAAGTCGCCGGTGCACAGCTCGTCCTTGCTCACGAAGCCGTCGGCCACGACGTCCTTGACGTTGTCGAAGAAGATGGCCTGGGGCTCCAGCAGCACGGAGGGGACGTCACGGTTGCCCTCGGTGTCCTTGACCGTGCCGCTCGCCTGCGGCTGCTCGCCCTTGGCCAGCGAGACGGCGAGCTGCGCGGCGGCGTCGGCCTCCTTCTTGATGGCCTTGTAGACCGTCATGCACTGGTCGCCGGCGAGGATGTTCTGCAGGCCCTGCACGGTGGCGTCCTGGCCGGTGACCGGGACCTTGCCGTTCAGCTTCTGCTTCTTCAGCACGGAGATCGCGGCGTTGCCGAGGCCGTCGTTGGCCGCGAGGACACCGGCGATCTTCGGCTCCTGGGTCAGCATCTGCTCGAAGATCGTGCCTGCCTGGGTGTTGTCCCAGTCGGGAACCGACTGGTCCGGGCCCTTCTTGTAGTCGCCGGAGTCGTACTTCGGCTGCAGCACGCCGTCGTAGCCCTGCTTGAACAGCGTCGCGTTGTTGTCGGTCGGCGAGCCGTTCAGCTCGGCGATGATCGGCTTGTCGGCCTTCTTGTCGGTCAGGCACTTGACCAGGCCCTCGCCCTGCAGCTTGCCGACCGCCGTGTTGTCGAACGACACGTAGTAGGAGGCGCTGCCGCCGAGCGTGAGGCGGTCGTAGTCGATCGTCGCGACGCCCTGCGACTTGGCCTTGTCCAGGACGGCCTTGCCGGTGCCGCTGTCGAGGTTGACGATCATCAGGACGGTCGCGCCGTTGGTGATCATCTGGTCCGCGATCGTCTGGAAGGCGGTCTTGTCGCCCTGGGCGTTCTGGATGTCGTACTGGACGCCCGCCGTCTTGAACGCCTCCTCCAGGTACTTGCGGTCGGCGGTCTCCCACCGGGCGGAGGACTTGCTGTCCGGCAGAATGACGCCGATCTTGCCGGGCTTGGCGTCGCCGGCGGCGGCCGAGGGGGCGCCGCTGGTCTGCGCGGAGGTGTCACCGCTCTCGCCCCCGCAGGCGGTGAGACCGAGGGTGAGCGCCGCGGCGGCGGCGCCGATGCTGAGGATCCCCTTGCGCATGATGCGTGGGTCCTTTCTTTGGCTGGGGGTCTATGAGGGGGTGCGGCCGAGCCGGTGCCCCTTCCCGCCGTCTGGGCAGATCTTGTGGGCTGTAGGCACCTTGGCCACCCGGTACGGCAGGGGCCGGGTCACGGCGTTCACCGCTCCAGGGAATGTTGTTTGAGACAACGTAAGCCCAAAGCCCAGGTGGTGAAAGACACAGGACGGTAACGTTTGTTGTCCGCGGTAACAATGAAGAAACGCACGATCAACATCGGACGGCGTTACGTCCCGCCCGGCTTCGACGGATGATCGTGACACGTTCGTGATCCCGCTACTCCTACCGTCGGCAGGGACGCCCTCCGTGTGTGGCGGCGGGGCCGGCGATGCGGAGGCCGGTGATGCCCCAGCCCGTCCTGTCCTGCCAGTCGCCGAGCTGCCGCGCCGGCGGCCGTGAGGTCGTGCACGACCTGTCGCTCGACATCGCGCCGCCGGGGTGCCGATCTGTCCACCCGCACCACCGCTGATCTGCGCACCGGCTATGCGAGCGAGGGGCCGGGTCTCGCGCTGATCCTCCTCGTCGTGGCGGCGGGCGCCGCCGCCCTGCTCGCCCTCGGCCGCGCCGTCCTGGCCCTGTACGCGGCCGCCCGGCGGCGCCTGCGGGAGTCGTCCGCCTGACCCGATTCCGCGGTCTGCCGCCGACGGCTATCCGCCGTGACCCGGCGGCGGCCCGTAAGGCCGCTGCGGCGGACCGTATGCGGGCTGCTGAATCACCTGCGCGTGCTGCGCCCTGATCCGCTCGTGCCGCAATCCCAGCCGCACGGCCCAGTAGATGACGAAGAACATCACGGTCGCCGAAACGGCGACCGAGATGAGCACCCCCAGGACGCTGCGGATCATCGGTCCCCCAACGTGTGAGGACACAAGACTGCCGATCTTGAGAGGGACTGTCCAGTCCGCGGATCTCCGACAGGCGCGCTCAGTGGGCGAGGCTCTGCCCGAGCAGCGCGCAGGCGGAGACGACGGCCACCGCCAGGACGGCCGTACGGACCCGCCCGCCGTCGAGGTAGCGGCGCAGCGGCCCCGCGGCCGCGAAACCGAGCAGGACGAAGGGAACCAGTGCCGCTCCCGCGGCCAGGGCGCGCCCCGGAAGCCTGCCGAGGACGGCGAGGATGACGAGCGACTGGGCGGCGCTCACGCAGAAGAACATCGCCAGCGTCGCCCGGATCTGCGGGCCCCGGGCGCTCTGGTAGACGAGGGCGATCGGCGGGCCGCCGATCCCGGTGGCCGTGCCGGTGATCCCCGAGAGGAACCCGGCGGCCGTCAGCGTCGCGCCGTTGCGCGGTACGGACACGGCGCGGGCCGTCAGCACGACCGCGACCAGCACCATCACGCCGACCAGCGCGCCGAGCGTCGCCGCGCTCACGTAGACGACCACGAGGGCGCCGATCGCGCTGCCCGGCAGCCGGCCCAGCAGGGCCCACCCCGCCCCCCGCCACTCGGCCCTGCGCCACTCCCTGGCCAGGGTGAACATCGGCATCGCCATGTTGACGACCTGGACCGCCCCCGGCATGACCGAGGGATCGAGCAGCGTGATCAGGGGTGCGGCCACCAGGCCCAGCCCGAACCCCACCCCGCCCTGCACGACCGCGCCGATGAAGACGGACACGCCCGCGATGAGCAGCAACGCCACGTCGTGATCCATGCGCCGGACCCTAGCGGTGCCCGCGTGCCACCCGGCAACCGGTTATCCGGGCCCAGGAACTCGGACAATCACCGTCAGTAATTGAAATATGTTGTCAGAGTAATCAGAGCCTTCGTAGACTCCCACGTGGCGACATCGCCATAGCGCTTTTTGTAGACAGGATCGTAGCCTCGCGGTATGGGGAGCGAGCAACGCCACACGACGATCCGGGTCAGCGTCGAGATCAGAGACCTGATAGCGCAACTCTCGGAGCAGGAAGGCAAGAGCATGACCGCATTGGTCGAGGACGCCGTGAGGGAGCACAGGAAGAAGCTCCGCTGGCAGCGTGTCGCAGAGCAGATGGAGCGGACCCGAAGGGACGACCCGGAAAGCTGGGCGGAGTACGTCGCAGAGCGCGACCTGTGGCTCGGCCCTCCGTCAAACCGCATCGCCCCGGAGTGGGAGGGTCTGATCGATCTGCCCGACGATCTCCCCAACGAACCCAAGGAGAGGGATGAGGGTTAGGCAAGGCGACATCTGGTGGGCGAGCCTCGGCGAGCCGATCGGCCGCGAGCAAGGGTACGGCCGGCCTGCCGTCGTCGTCAGCAACGACATCTTCAACAGGCTCGTACGGGACCCCGTGCTTGCCGTCCCGTTGACGACGCGATTCCGCGGCTGGGACACGCACATCGAGATAGCGCCTGAGGAAACGGGGCTGCCGAAGACAAGCTGGGCCATGGTCGAACAGCTACGCGCGCTCTCACCTGAGCGGTTCGGCACAAGAATCGGAGTCGTTCCGCCCGACATACTGTCGGAGATCGCCGACTGGGTCGTCGACATGCTGTAGAGAACAGCGGCGCCGTCCTGGACGGGACTGAGATCCCGTCCAGGACAGCGTCATGTCCGATAAGGATTCGGCTCAGCTCTTGGCGAGCAGGGAGCGCAGGACGTACTGCATGATGCCGCCGTGGCGGTAGTAGTCCGCCTCGCCGGGCGTGTCGATCCGCACCACGGCCTGGAACTCGACGTCCCCGGCCCGCACGGTGACGGTGCCGGGGGTCGAGCCGGTGTTGAGCTCCTCGACGCCCACGATGTCGAAGGCCTCCTCGCCGGTCAGGCCCAGCGAGTCGGCGCTCTCCCCCTCGGGGAACTGCAACGGCAGCACGCCCATGCCGATCAGGTTCGACCGGTGGATGCGCTCGTACGACTCCGCGATGACGGCGCGCACGCCGAGCAGCGCGGTGCCCTTGGCCGCCCAGTCACGCGACGACCCCGAGCCGTACTCCTTGCCGGCCAGGACGACCAGCGGGATGCCGTCGGCCTGGTAGTTCTGCGACGCGTCGTAGATGAACGCCTGCTCCCCGCCCTTGGTGTAGTCGCGGGTGTAGCCGCCCTCGACGCCGTCGAGCAGCAGGTTGCGCAGCCGGATGTTGGCGAACGTGCCGCGGATCATCACCTCGTGGTTGCCGCGGCGGGAGCCGTAGGAGTTGAAGTCCCTGACCTCGACGCCGTGCTCGCGCAGGTAGCGGCCCGCCGGGGTGTCGGCCTTGATCGCGCCCGCGGGCGAGATGTGGTCGGTGGTGACCGAGTCGCCCAGCTTGGCGAGAACCCGGGCGCCCCGGATGTCCGTGACCGGCTCGGGCTTGGCGGGCATGCCGTCGAAGTACGGCGCCTTGCGGACGTACGTCGACTCCGGGTCCCACTCGAAGGTGTCGCCGGTCGGGATCGGCAGCGACTGCCAGTGCTCGTCACCCTTGAACACGTCCGCGTAGTCACGCTGGAACATGTCCTGGCTGATCGACTCCGACACCACCGCCGCGACCTCCTCGGGCGCGGGCCAGATGTCCTTGAGGAAGACCGGCTGCCCGTCGGAGCCGACGCCGAGCGGCTCGTTGTTCAGGTCGATGTCCATGGTCCCGGCCAGCGCGTACGCCACCACGAGCGGCGGCGAGGCCAGGTAGTTCATCTTGACGTCGGGGTTGATCCGGCCCTCGAAGTTGCGGTTGCCCGACAGCACGGCGGTGACCGCGAGGTCGTTCTCCTGGATCGCCGTGGAGATCTCCGGCTCCAGCGGGCCGGAGTTGCCGATGCAGGTGGTGCAGCCGTAGCCGACGAGGTTGAAGCCCAGCTTGTCCAGGTAGGGCTGGAGGCCGGACCGCTCGAAGTAGCCGGTGACGACCTGGCTGCCCGGGGCGAGCGACGTCTTCACCCACGGCTGGCGCGACAGGCCCTTGTCCACCGCGTTCTTCGCCAGCAGGGCCGCGCCGAGCATGACGTACGGGTTGGAGGTGTTCGTGCAGGACGTGATCGCGGCGATCGTGACGACACCGTGGTCGATCTCGAAGGAGGTGCCGTCCGACAGCGTGACCGGGGTCGGCCGGTGCGGCCGCTCACCGTTACGCCGCACCGTGTGCGGCACGTCGCCCGCCCCACTGTGGGAGATCGCCGGAGAGTCCGACGCCGGGAACGACTCGGCCGACGCCTCGTCGGCGGGGCCCTCGATGCACTCGTCCGTGACGTACGTGCGGACCGCGGCGCGCCAGGCCGACTTGGCGTCCGCCAGCGGGATGCGGTCCTGCGGGCGCTTGGGCCCGGCGATCGACGGGACGACGGTCGACAGGTCGAGCTCGATGTACTCACTGAAGGCGGGCTCGGGCGCCGAGGGGTCGAGCCACAGGCCCTGCTCCTTGGCGTACGCCTCGACCAGCGCGACCTGCTCCGGCGAGCGGCCGGTGAGCTTGAGGTAGTCGATGGTCTGGCCGTCGATCGGGAAGATGGCGCAGGTGGAGCCGAACTCGGGGCTCATGTTGCCGATCGTGGCGCGGTTGGCCAGCGGCACGCTGGAGACGCCCTCACCGTAGAACTCCACGAACTTGCCGACCACGCCGTGCTTGCGCAGCATCTCGGTGATCGTGAGCACGAGGTCGGTCGCGGTGGCGCCGGCCGGCAGCTTGCCGGTCAGCTTGAAGCCGACCACTCGCGGGATCAGCATCGAGATCGGCTGGCCGAGCATCGCCGCCTCGGCCTCGATGCCGCCGACGCCCCAGCCGAGCACGCCGATGCCGTTCTCCATAGTGGTGTGGGAGTCGGTGCCCACGCAGGTGTCCGGGTACGCCTTGCCGTCGCGGGTCATGACCACGCGGGCCAGGTGCTCGATGTTGACCTGGTGGACGATGCCGGTGCCGGGCGGGACGACCTTGAACTCGTCGAACGCCGTCTGGCCCCAGCGCAGGAACTGGTAGCGCTCGCGGTTGCGCTCGTACTCCCGCTCGACGTTGCGGACGAAGGAGTCGGGGTGGCCGAAGAAGTCGACGATGACCGAGTGGTCGATGACCATCTCGGCCGGCGCGAGCGGGTTGATCTTCGCCGGGTCGCCGCCCAGGTCGCGTACGGCCTCGCGCATCGTGGCGAGGTCGACGACGCAGGGCACGCCGGTGAAGTCCTGCATGATCACCCGGGCGGGGGTGAACTGGATCTCCACGCTCGGCTGGGCGTTCGGGTCCCAGCCCGCGATGGCGCGAATGTGGTCGGCGGTGATGTTCGCGCCGTCCTCGGTGCGGAGCAGGTTCTCCAGCAGGATCTTGAGACTGTACGGGAGGCGCGCCGACCCCTCGACGGCGTCCAGCCGGTAGATCTCGTATGACGCGTCACCGACGCGCAGCGTGTCACGGCTGCCGAAGCTGTTCGCGGACACGAAGTTCGCCTCCCCAGGGTTCCGGGCTTGTCTCAGGTTTCGTGTGCATCCTCCCGCACGCACGGGACACTCCTGACAATTAGGTTGCCCTAACCTGTGCGGGTCGGCGGATGTCTCGACGTCAAGATATCCCTCAAGATATCTCGACATCAAGTTACTTGCGGGTAGGCCATCGGCCAAAGCGCTGACATCGGCAAACAGCCGGATTTTTCAGCTTTCGGGAAGTTCCTGCGGACGCGCCGAGCGCGTCCCCGCTCAGGCGGGCATCAGCCGCAGGCAGAACAGCGCGATCACGACGATCGACAGGGCGGGGCCGAGGAACTGCTTCTCGAACGCCTTGCCGGTCTTGATGCCGATGTCCCACGGCAGGAGCCAGCGCCCCTGGATCGGCCATAAGACGGGACAGCCGCGCTCGGTCAGGCAGTCGCCGATCACGTGCACCAGGCAGCCGACGCCGATGGCCAGCCCCAGCCAGGAGTAGGTGACCCCGAGCGTCATGAAGGTCAGGAACAGCCCCGCGGTGAGTCCCACGTTCACGATCGCGGAGGTGAGCGTCTTGCCGGGCACGCCGATGCCCACGGCGCGGATCGCCAGGCCGATCATCAGCACGACCAGGATGTCGCGGCCGATGGCGTAGCGGTCGCCGAGCAGGTGCGCGCCCACTCCCGCCAGGACGCTGAACAGCAGCGAGTGGGTGGCGTGCCGGTGCCCGCCGCTCACGAAGTTCACACCCTTGCTGAGCAGCCAGGTCACCGGTCCGAAGGTCTGGGCGATCGTGGCACTGGGGTGGTCGAGATCGGGCAGCATGGCCGCGCCCGCGCACACCACGGCGCCTGCGACAAGCTCGGGCGGGGTCAGGATCGGCCCCGTCAACGTCGCCAGCTCCGGATGTCCCAGCGCGTCCGGCAGCGCCACCAGGGCCGGCGCGACCGCCAGCCACACCGCCGCCCCGCTGAGGGCGTGCGAGTGCCCCATCATGACAAGATCACGCTTTGAGACTCTACGGCAAAGCACCGACAAATTCCGCGAAGCGCCCACCCGCCCGGGCCCGTGTCGCACCCCAGGGGCACGGCAACGGCAGGAACGTGTCACGTGACGGCGGCCGAAAACACAAAGACGGGATCGTCCCGCTCCAAGAGCACCCCCCAGCCCTCTCAGAGCAGAACGATCCCGTCTTCGTGAGAGATAACGCTACGGTCTCGGGGCCTGTTCCCCCTACTCGAAAAACTTCCGCGTGAGCTATGTCACTCTTACCCGGGGATTGTCGCGAGAACGATCGCGATATATCGTTGAGCCATCGAGAACGGATCGTGAACCAGACGAATCGTGAACCAGAAGGGGGCACTGCGATGAGTTCGGCACACGCGGTCGGCGGGCCCTGGGCCCGCCCGGAGTTCGGACACCGGTTCCGACACGAGTTCAGGCATGAGATGCGGCGCGCGCTGCGCGAGGCGTTGGTGAAGGGGGCAGTCATGTGGCACCAGGAACATCACGAGGGCGGGGGCCCTCACGAGCACCGGCACAGGGGCGGCATGCGGGGGCGCGGCCCCTGGGGCGGCTTCGGGCCCGGCCCGTTCGGGCCGCCGTGGGCGGGCGGCAACTTTCCGTTCGGCCCCCGGGGCTTCGGGCGGCCGAGGAAGGCCAAGCGCGGTGACGTACGGGCGGCGATCCTCGCCCTGCTCTCCGAGGAGCCGCGCAACGGCTACCAGATCATCCAGGAGATCGCCGAGCGCAGCCAGGGTGGATGGAAGCCCAGCCCGGGCGCGGTCTACCCGGCGCTGCAGCAGCTCACCGACGAGGGCCTGGTGCGCGCGGAGGAGACCGACGGGCGCAAGACGTTCCAGCTCACCGAGGCCGGCCGCGCCTACGTCGAGGAGCACGGGGACGAGGTCCGGGCGCCCTGGGAGGAGATGACGCCGGACATCGGGGACAACGTCCACGAGCTGTTCGACCTGTCCAGACAGGCGGCGTCCGCGCTGTTCCAGATCGCCCACTCGGGCACCGAGGGGCAGGTCAGGCAGGCGAGGCAGGTCCTGACCGAGACCAGGCGGCAGCTGTACCGGATCCTCGCCGACGGCGACCCTGTGGAGGAATGACGATGGTCTCCCCCGACGAGCCCGCCGCCGCAGGCGGCGCACACGCCTCCCGCGGCGGCGAGGCGCCGAGCGCAGGGTCAGCGGGCCACGCCCCGCCGAGCGGTTCGGCGAACGGCGGGTTGCGGATCGGCGACCGGGAGCGCGACGAGGTGACGCGGCTCCTGCACGACGCGTTCGCGCAGGGCCGCATCACCCGCGAGGAACTCGACGAGCGCCTCGACGCGACGCTCTCGGCGCGCACGGCCGAGGACCTGCGGCGGGTGACCGCCGACCTGCCCGGTGCGTGGCCGGACGACGCCCGGACGGGGGGCGCGCCGGGCGGCGGCCGCTGGGCAGGCGACGCGCGGGCCGGGAGCCCGTGGCGCCTGGGCTTCCCGCCCGCCGGCCTGCCCGGTTTCCCCGGCTCCCCCGTGGGCTCCCGCCCCGGGCCGTACGGCTCGTACGGTCCCTCCCGGCCCGGCGGCCCGCACTGGGCGTACGGCAACTGGGCATACGGCAACTGGGGACACGGCATGGCCCCGCGACGGCACGGCCGCCATCGGCATCCGGCGATGTTCCTCATCCCGGTGGCCGCGATCGTCGTCCTGGCGGCCGGTCCGATGTGGCCGCCCTTCCTGGTGCTCAAGCTTCTGTTCGTCGCCCTGCTGGTGAAGGTGGTGCTCGGCCTGGCCCACCACCGCCGTCACCACCGGTACCCCACCCGGCACTGACCTCCGGGTCTTGCGTAATGGAGCTCCAGGTGATGACTTCTCGGTAGGAGCGCGTCAGCCGTCTGCCGAGGAGGAGCCGGGACACGTGCTGTTGCCACGGGTCAAGCGGAAGCACGAGCCGCACCGCTTCGATGACGGAACGGTGCGCATCGGAGGCGAGATCTACGGGCTGGCCACCGAGATCAGCGATCCGACGGGCGGCGCGTGGGCCGCGCTCACCCTGATGGACGGCACCCGGTCTCCCGCCGACGTCGCGGAGGCCGTGTGCCGGCGGCTGCCCGGCGTTTCCGCGCCCCAGGCATCGCGGATCGTCGCCGCCCTCATCGCGTCGGGACATGTGGAGGACGCCTCGGCCCCGATACCGGGGGAGCTCAGCGAACGGGAGCGCGAGCGGTACGACAGGAGCCAGGCGTTCTTCCATCAGGTCGACCTCTCGCCGGGACGGCAAGGGTGGGATGCGCAAATCCGGCTGCGGACCGCCCGGGTCGTGGTGCTGGGCCTCGGCGGCACGGGGAGCCACGCCGCGTGGGCGCTCGCCGCCTCCGGCGTCGGTCGCCTGCACTGCGTCGACGCCGACGTGGTGGAACTGTCGAACCTGAACCGGCAGGTCCTTTACACGGAGGACGACCTCGGCCGCGCCAAGGTGGACGCGGCCGTCGGCAGGTTGCGCCGGCTCAACTCCGACATCGAGGTCACCGGCGAGCGGCGGGCGATCGGCAGCGAGGGGGACCTGCTGTCCGTGGTGGCGGACGCCGACGTCCTCGCGCTGTGCGCCGACGAGCCGAGGGAGCCCGGCATCCGGATCTGGGCCAACCGGATCTGCGCGCGGGCCGGCGTGCCGTGGGTCGGCGGAGGCTACAACGGTCCCCTCGTGACCGTGGGCGCCTTCGCCCCCGGGCGGGGCGCCTGCTACGAGTGCCTGGCCGCGGGCGAGGCGCGCCGCCGCAGGCCGGGTCTTCCGGTGGACCTCGGAGGACCGGGCGTGGTCGCCGCCTCGGCCGGCGTCTCGGGCCACCTGGTCGCCCACTCGGTGATCTCGCTGATCACCGGAGTGCCCGAGCCTGTCACCGGAACGGTCGTCGGATTGAACCTCATCGCACCGGACCAGCACGTCTGGGTGCGGCATCCGCCTCGTCCGGACTGCCCCGTCTGTGGAAGTCAGCGGAAATCGACCGAGTCGCAAAATAGGACTTGACCGATCATGTGCGGCATCCGAACATTTAGATGTTTTCTCGCGCGAGGTCCGCACCAACAATCCACAGCAGAAGGTGCTCGATGACCCCTCAAGAGCAAAACCAGACCCAGCCGGAGGAATCGGCCGAACCTGTCGCCGCCGAGATCGCTATCCGCAGACTGGACAAGATCGAGACGACGGCCTTCAGTCAGGGGAACTCCACCTGAGGCCGGCCCGCGAGTGCCTGACACATGCTGCCCGTCAGGAGCGGGAGCGGGGATCCGGGTGGACGCACCGCGAGGCGGAGGAGGCCGTAGCGGAGCTATGGGCGCCTTTCCCGGGTTCCGCGGAAAGTCCGAGCCTACGGGGAATTCTCGCGAGTGGGGTTTCGGGCCCCGCAGGAATTCCGAGCATGCGGGGAATTCCCACGGGCGGGGCGACGATTTCGGGCCCCGCGAAAAGTCCGTGCCCGCGAGGAGCTCCCCATGGGTGATGCGCGGCGAGGTGCCGCCCTGGCCGCGCGCAGCAGGGCGTGATCTTCCAGCCACCGAAACCGGGGCGGGCCGTACGCCCGCCCCGGTGCGCCCCACGGGCCACTCGTCATGACACCGACCCGGGTCACCCTGCACGACCTCGGCGTACGCCGGGATCGCGAGGAGTGGATCGTCGGGCGGGTGGAGACGGGCGACGTCATCGCCGTGCCCGCGCAGGGCATGCGGGTCATCCGCCTGTTCCAGGAGGGGGCGACGGTCCCCGAGGTGGAGCGGCGGCTCGGCGCGGAGACCGGCACCCGGGTGAACGTGGGCGGGTTCGTCGACGGCCTGGTCCGTGCGGGATTGGTAGCGGCGGTCGACGGATGCCCCGTTCCCGCGGCCCCTCCCCCGCCGCCCACCTTTCCCCGGCTGCTGCCCCGCCACGTGCGGTGGACGCTCAACCCGTTCCTGCACGCCGCCCTGGCGGCCGTGATCCTGGCCGGGGCGGCGGTGGCAGTGCTGCGGCCCGCCGTCGTACCCGGCTGGCGGGACCTGCTCTGGAGCGACCGCGGGACGCTGGTCCTGCTCGCGCAGACGGCGGCCGGATGGCTGCTGATCCTCCTGCACGAGCTGGCCCACCTGTGCACGGCTCGCGCCGCCGGCGTGCCCGGGCGCATCAGGTTCGGCACCCGTCTGCAGTTCCTCACGGCGCAGACCGAGGTGTCGGGCATCTGGCTGGCGGAGCGCCGGGTCCGGCTGACGGTCTACCTCTCCGGCATGGCGCTGGACGCCGCCGTGTGCGCGGTCTGCCTCCTGCTGACCGTGCCGGCCGGCCCGCGACCGGCCCTGTCCGTCGTCGCGATGACGGCGCTGCTCATGCTGTCGGCCCAGTTCCTGGTGTTCATGCGCACCGATCTCTACTTCGTCCTGCAGGACGTGACGGGCTGCCGGAACCTGTACGGCGACTCCGCCGCGTACGCCGCGCACGTGTGCCGCCGGGCCTTGCTGCGCCGGTCGGCCGATCCGCTCACCCGGCTGCCGCGGACCGAGGGCCGCTGGGTCCGGGCGTACACCGCGCTGCTCCTCGCCGGGACCGCGCTGTGCCTCTGCCTCGCCGTCGCGGTGACGATTCCCGCGACCCTGGGGCTGCTCGCCGGTTCCGTGCGCGCGCTGCTCGACCCGCCCGGCTGGGTCGCCGCGGCGGACGGCGTGGTCACGGTGCTGGTCGTCACCGGGTTCCACGTTCTCTGGGCCACAACGTGGTGGCGCAGGCACGGCCCGAAGGCGCGCCGTGCCGCCGGACTGCTGAGGAGGAACCGTGATCCCGAGCGACGTGTTCGATGACGTCAGGGCCGCCGACGGCGAGTTCCTCGGATTGGACGCCTACCAGGCCGAGTTCGAGGAGGTCTACCGCGACGCGGCGGGGGTGGTGTGGAAGCTGGAGCGCGCCCAGCACTTCCACGAGCCGGCCGTGCCGAGCTGGCGGGCCGCCGACGCGGGCGACTGGGCGCTGGCCGTCGAGCTCATCGAGGAGATGCGGGCCCCGCTGACCGCGATGTACCGCGAGCGGGCCCCGTTCCGGCGGCTGCGCGTCGTCGAGCTGCCCCTGACCCCTTACCTGCAGTGGGAGGCGCAGATCTTCGCCGTGCGGGTGGCGGCGGGCGAGGAGATCAGGGTGATCGGGGCTGCGGCGGTCGCACCGCTGGAGACCCGGGCGCCGCTGCCCGAACTGGTGGTCTTCGGCCCGGGCCTGCTGTACGAGGTCCGCTACGACGAGATCGGGGCCGCCGTCGGCGCCCGCCGGATCACCGATCCCGGCGTCGTCTCACCCTGCCTGTCCGCCCTGGTCTCCCTGTACGGCGAGGGCGAGGACCTGCTGCCGTTCTTCGAGCGTGAGGTGGCCCCGCTGCCGCCTCCGCCCGGCCTGTCGGACAAGCCCGCCCAGATTGGGCCTTGACCCCGGATCGGGAGCGGCCAACGATCGACATGTCGCCCTCGGGGGAGAGTTTGCGGCCACGCCGACGAACGGAGGGTGAGATGAAGCCGGCCGAGCCAGAACCCGAGGTGGTGCAGGAGACCGAAGGAACGGCGGGGACGAGGCAGATCAGGATCAGGCTGCTGGACGCGACGGAGACGGCCGTGTGCAGCAACTCGACGGGGAACTGATCCACCGGACGTCCGCGGAAGACCCACGCGCGCCACGTTTCCAGATCCGGGCCGGAACCTGGCGCGCTCCGACCAGCGATTCGGCTTCGGCCGAAGGAGACTTCATGCCCGGAGAAGCGTTCGAGCACGTCAGACAGGCCACGGGACAGGTTCTTCCCGCGGCGGAGTACCGGACCGAGCTCTACGACCACCTGCGCCGGATCGAGGGCGTGGTATGGAAGCTGGAACGCGCCCAGCACTTCCACGAACCCGACACCCCGAGCTGGGTCGCCATGATGAGCGGAAACTGGGACCGGTCGCTCGCGCTGATGGACGAGATGCGCTTCGCCGACGACCTGCCGCCCCGGGCGGAGCTGCGCCGGCTGCGGATCGTCGAGATGCCGCCGACGCCCTACCTGCAGTGGGAGATCGTCCTGCTCGCGGCGCGCACGCGGGCGGGCGAGCGGGCACGGGCGCTGCACGCCCGGTCCGTACGCCACTTGGAGAGCCGCGCGCCGCTGCCCGAGCTGCTGATCCTCGACCGGGACCTGATGTACGAGGTCCTCTACGACGAGATCGGCGCCCACGTGGGCGGACGACGGATAACGGACACCCGGGTCGTCGAGGGCTGCGCCCGAGCCGTCGCCGAACTGTACGCCGACGCCGAGGACATGGTGGCCTTCCACGACCGCGAGGTGGCGCACCTGCCGCCGCCGGTCGCCCGGCGGATCCTGTCCCGCCCCGGTCACCCCTGAGACGCGCCAGCACCAGCCGGCGGGACAGGGCTCAGGCCCCGTCCCGCCGGTGCTCCTCCAGCACCGCGCGCAGGGTGGCGAGCGTCGCGGCGGTGCGGGTGAGGTCGGCGGCCGGGACGGTGGCGGTGTAGGCGGCCAGCTCGGCCTCGAAGGTCGGACGGGCCGCGGCCAGGAGCCGGGAACCCTCCGGGGTGAGGCTGAGCACCGAGGACCGCCGGTCCTCCGGATGCGCCGCGCGCACGCACAGGCCCGCGCTCTCGAGCCGGTCGACGGCCTTGCTCACGGCTCCGACGGTGATCCCCACCTCGCGCACGATGTCGAGCACCCGGCACCCGGGGCGGCCGTCGATGATCTCCAGGAACTCGAACTGACCCAGGCCGACGCCGTGCTCTGCGCGCAGCCGGTCGCTCACCACGTTGTACAGCCGGGTCTCGACGCGGACGAGATCGGTGAACAGACGAGTGATGTCCGTCACATCCACCGATTCGGTTGATTCCCGGGAATCATCTTCTGCGGAATCGGATTGAGGGTCATATGTGCATTCCACGGAATGCATCCTCTCACCCCCGACATCATGGAGGTCCTGATGACCCGCAGGCAGCGCGAGGCCGTCGACGCCCTGTACCGCAACGCCCCCGTCCACCCGAACCCGACGCTGGCGGAGCGGCGCGCCGGATTCGCCCAGGCAATTTCCCGGCCCCTGCCCGGCGACGTCGCGGCGCACGAGACGGTGCTCGCCGGCCGTCCCGCGCTCGACCTGACCCCGGCAGGCGCCACCGGCCGCGGGCGGCTGCTCCATTTCCACGGCGGCGGCTACGTCGTGGGGTCGCCCGGCACGCACGCGGGAGTCACCGCCCAGCTGGCGCGCCGTGCCCGGCTTCGGGCGACGTCCGTGGACTACCGGCTGGCCCCCGAGCATCCCTTCCCCGCCGCGGTGGACGACGGCCTCGCCGCCTACCGGGCACTGCTCGACGGGGGTGTGCGAGCGGAGGAACTGGTGCTCGCCGGGGACTCCGCGGGCGGCGGGCTGGTCGTCGCCACCCTGGTCGCGGCTCGCGACGCCGGCCTGCCGCAGCCGGCGGGCGCCGTCGTCTTCTCCCCGTGGGTCGACCTGACACTCGGCGGGCAGAGCATGCGCACGAAGAAGGACGCCGACCCGATCTTCACCCGGGAGGCGCTCCAGGCGCTCGCCACCCCCTACCTGGCCGGTCAGGATCCCGCCCAGCCGCTGGCGAGCCCCGTGTTCGCCGACCTGCGGGGCCTGCCCCCGCTCCTGGTGCAGGCCGGCTCGAACGAGATCCTGCTGGACGACGCCGTCCGGCTCGCCGGGCGCGCGGCCGCCGACGAGGTGGAGGTCACGCTGCGGGTCTGGCCGCAGGTGCCGCACGTCTTCCAGAACCACTTCGGCCACCTCGACGAGGCCGACGAGGCGCTCGACGAGGCCGCCCGCTTCCTGTCCGCGCGGGTGCGGGCCGGGCACGAGGCACAGGCGGACCGGCGCCTGGACCCGGAGGACTCCGAGGACCCTGAGGAGCCCAGGGCGGGCCGCCCCTGACCGCCGCGGTCGATCCCGTCAGGAACGCGGCGGGCGCAGGCGGGCCATCTCGGCCGCGATGTCCTCCAGCCTCCAGTGGGCGTTCAGCCCACTGGGGTTGGGCAGGACCCACAGCGCCGTCCCGCCGATCGCGTCCTCCTGCGGGCCGATCCGGGCCGCGGGGCGCGCGAAGGCGACCCGATAGGCCGACACCCCCGCTATCGCCAGGACGCGGGGGCGGACCTCCGCCACCAGCCGCGCGAGCCGCTCACCGCCCACGCGGAGCTCCTCCGGGGCCAGCTCGTAGGCCCGGGCGGTCGCCCGGGCCACGATGTTGGTGATGCCCAGCCCGTACGCCGGGAGCAGCTGCTGCTCGGACGGCGCGAGCCTGCGCGGCACGAGACCGGACAGGTGCAGGGCGGGCCAGAACCGGTTGCCCGGCCGCGCGAAGTGGTGACCGGTCGCGGCCGAGTAGAGGCTGGGGTTGATCCCGCAGAACAGCACGTCGAGCCCGGGGCCGAGCACGTCCTCGATCGTCGCGTTCCTGGCCGCCTCGAGGTCGGCCTTGGTGGGGGCCATGCCGCGATGCTAGTGCCGCCCGCTCCTGGTCGCGTTCCAGACGGCGCTGGTGCGCAGGTGGTTGTCGTAGAGCTCCTGAACCTCCAGGAGGGACTCCGGGGGTTGCTCGCCGTAGGCGATGCGCTCCAGTTGACGGAAGTATTCGAAGCGCTCCACGCCCGGTGTGACGACGATGAGGATGTCGGCGTCGTGGCCGGGGGCGGCGGCGAACGCGTGGGCGAGCCCGGGCGGGACGATGACGAGGTCGCCGCGTTCGGCGGTGACGACCTCGTCCCCGGTCAGAAGCTGGGCGCAGCCGTCGAGCAGGTAGAACAGCTCGGCGGAGCCGGAGTGGTGATGGGGGGCGGCGCCGTCCGCGCCGTCGTTGAGGGTGATGCGCTGGGCGGACAGGGCGCCGCCCGTGGCGCTGCTGTCGGCCAGCAGCCGCATGGTGGTGGGGGCCCGGCCGATGACCTCGGCGTCGGCGGAGCGCACGATCACGGATTCGGCGAAATGGGGGACGGTCAGCGACATTTGGGAGTCCTTCGACAAAGTGGTGCGACGGATGCGGGGTCAGACGGCGAAGAGCAGGGCGGCGCTGATGAGCACGATCACGGCGGTCGCGAAGTGGATGCCGAAGGCGACCGCCCGGGTGCCGCCGTTGCGCAGCACGATCAGGGTGTCGCCCAGGGGCAACAGGGCGACGATCAGCATGTACCAGGCCTCGGCGCGGGCGCCGGCGAAGGCCAGCAGGGCCAGACCCAGCAGACCGTAGCCCCCGTCACGCAGGCCCTTGATCGTCAGGTAGGCGACGTCGCCGTCCTTCTTGGCCGGGACGCCGTAGCCGGCGGCCGCCGCGTGCGGCACGAGCAGGAAACGGGCTCCGATGAACAGGACGAACAGGTTGAGGACGACGGCGAGCCCGTACGCGATGGGGGTGAGCATGTCTCTCTCCGAGAACTAGCAGCGCTAGGAACGAGAATGACGCTAGCAGAGCATTGCGATAAACGCTAGCGCTGCTAGAGTCCCAAGCATGTCTATCCAGTCACGCAGGGAGCGCGAGCGCGCCGAGCGCGAGAAGCTGATCATCACGGCGGCCCGTGAGCTGGCCGAGGCCGAGGGCTGGGAGGCGGTGACGACCCGGCGGCTGGCCGAGCGGGTCGAGTACAGCCAGCCGGTGCTCTACAGCCACTTCAAGGGCAAGGACGCGATCATGGCGGCCGTCGCCGTGGAGGGCTGCGCCGACCTGGCCGTGGAGCTGCGCGCGGCCCGGACCGCGGCGCCGGACGCCCGCCTAGCCATCGCCGGCGTCAGCGCGGCCTACGTGGCCTTCGCCGACCGGCACCCGGCCCTCTACGACGTGATGTTCAGCCAGGCCGTCCCGCTGCCGTTCGCCACCCCCGAGGCCCCGCCCGCCCTGCAGGCGGCCTTCGGCGAGCTGGCCGAGACCGTCCGCCCCCACGCGGGCGGCGACAACCTGGGCGCGCTGACCGAGACCTTCTGGGCCGCCCTGCACGGCCTGGTGACCCTCATGCGCGGCGGCCGGCTCCCGCGCGAGCACCACGAGCTCAGGCTCGGGCTGCTCCTGGCCCGCTTCACGGGCTGAGCCCCACCGCCGAGCTCCCGAGGCCCGAACCGGGCGTCCAGACGGGGGCCCATACCGGCCGGCGGAAGGGCCCGAGGCTCAGGGGAAAGGCCGCGCCACCTCGTCGAGGGCCTGCTCCATGATCTGGGAGAGCGGGCGGGCCTCCTGCTCCTCGATCCAGACGTGCGTCGCGATGCGCAACGCGACGAGAAAGGCGGCGGCCATGATCCGGGACTTCAGGTCGGCGGCCGGCTCTCCCGCCCCGTCACGATGGAAGATCGCCTGGACCAGCTCCCGTTCCAGCGCGGCGTGGTTGGCGAGCTGCCGGGCGAGCAGGGACGGGTGGCGCTTGGTGAGCGAGGTGCGCACCGCCCACTCGCGGTCGAGCTCGCCCATGTCCTCCAGCTCGTCGCGCACGGCGCCGCGCAGCGCCTGCCAGCCCGACTCCCCCGCCGGCCGTTCGCGGATCGCCCGCACCAGGGACCGGACCCGCTCCTCCTCGCCGTACAGGAGGGCGTCCTCCTTGCTGCCGAAGTAGTTGGAGAAGGTCCGGCGCGAGATGTTGGCGGCCTCCACGATGTCGTCGACGGTGACGTGGTCGAGCCCGCGTTCCACGGCGAGCCGCAGGGCGGCCTTGTGGATGGCCTGCCGCGTCTCGGCCTTCTTACGCTCGCGCAATCCCGCCGTCGTCTCCATGGTGGGCTCAGCTTAGCCGCTCAAAGATTGCCCACTGCGCAAAGTTGCCCAATGGGCATGTAATCTTGGGGCAGTTGTCCTCACCCATCCGATTGGAGGCTGCGCGTGAGCGCACCCACGCTGCCGGAGGCCGGCCCGAAAAGCCACCGGCAGGTACTCGAAGCGCTGAGCGGCCTGCTCCTCGTCCTGTTCATCGCGATGATCAGCAGCACGATCGTGTCGGTCGCGCTCCCCCAGATCATCGGTGCGCTGAACGGCACCCAGTCGCAGTACACCTGGGTGGTCACCGCGGCGCTGCTCACCACGACCGCCTCGACCCCCATCTGGGGCAAGCTCGCCGACCTGTTCAGCAAGAAGCTGCTGATCGAGGTCGCCATCGGCATCTTCCTGGTCGCCTCGATCGCCTGTGGTTTCGCCCAGAACACCCCGATGCTGATCGCCTTCCGCGCGGTCCAGGGCCTGGGCATGGGCGCCCTGCAGATCCTGGTCCAGGTCGTCATCGCCGCGATGATCCCGCCGAAGGAGCGCGGCAAGTACAACGGCTACCTCGGCGCGGTCATCGCCGTGGCCACGGTCGGCGGCCCGCTGCTCGGCGGTCTGATCACCGACACCTCCTGGCTCGGCTGGCGGTGGTGCTTCTTCCTGCCGATCCCGTTCGCCCTCATCGCCCTGGTCGTCCTGCACCGCACGCTCGACGTGGCGTCCATCCGCCGTCCGGAGACCTCGGTGGACTACGTGGGCGCCCTCCTGATCGCGATCGGCGTGAGCGTCCTGCTGATCTGGGTGACGTTCGTCGGCAACTCCTTCGACTGGATCTCCTGGCAGACCTTCGCCATGGTCGGCGCCGCGATCGTGCTGCTGGTCCTGGCCGTGTGGGTCGAGACCGTGGTCCGGGAGCCCGTCGTCCCCCTGCACGTCGTGCGGCGGCGCGTGCCCGCCCTCGCCATCCTGGCCAGCCTGGCCGTGGGCATGGCGATGTTCGGCGGCGCGGTCTTCCTGGGCCAGTACTTCCAGATCGGCCGCGGCTACAGCCCCACCGAGGCGGGCCTGCTCACCATCCCGATGATGTTCGGCGTCCTCGTGTCGTCCACGATCTCGGGGCGGATGGTGTCCCGCAGCGGACGGGTCAAGCCGTACATCCTCGTCGGCTCGATCGTGCTCACGCTCGGCTTCCTGGCCCTGTCCACGATCGACCACCAGACCTCGCTGGTCCTCGTCGGCGCGGGGATGCTGGTGGTCGGCGTCGGCGTCGGCATGTCCATGCAGAACCTCGTCCTGGCCGTGCAGAACACCGTCCCGCTGCGCGAGCTGGGCGCGGCAAGCGGCGCCGTCACCTTCTTCCGCTCGCTGGGCGGCACGATCGGCGTCTCGATCCTCGGCGCCGTGCTGGCGAACCGGGTCACCGAGAACATCGTCGCGGGCCTCGCGAAGGCCGGCATCCGGCCGACCGGGTCGCAGGGCGCCGGCACCCTCAACATCAAGGCGATGCCCGAGCCGATCCGCACCATCGTGCGGGCCGCCTACGGAGACGCCACCGGCCACATCTTCCTGATCTCGGCCTGCATCGCGGTCGTCGGCATCCTCGCCGTGCTGTTCCTCCCGCAGGTGCGGCTGCGCGACAGCGTGGACCTGGCCGAGCCGGCCGCCGCCGGAGCGGACGCGCCCGCCGCGGCCGAGTCCCGCTGAGCCCTGTCCCGCCGAGCCCTGTCCCCTGACCACGGCTCCCTGACCACGGCCCCCGAGTACGGCTCCCGTCGCGTGAGCGGGAGGCCGGACCGGGGGCCGTCCTGTCTCAAAGACGGGGGTCGACCGGCTCGGACTCCAGCGCGAGGACGGCGAAGACCGCCTCGTGGATCCGCCACAGCGGCTCACCCCCGGCCAGGCGCGTCAGCGCCTCCAGGCCGAGCGCGTGCTCCCGCAGCGCCAGCGACCGCTTCCTGCCGGTGAACCTGCGCCGCAGCACGTCGAGCGACTCGGTGTAGTCGGGGCCGTAGATGATCCGCAGGTACTCACGGCCCCGCACCTTCACGCCCGGCTGCACCCGTCCCTCCTGATTCGCGGCCGGTTTGACCACCATGCCCTCGCCCCCGGCCTCGGTCAGCGCCGTCCACCACGCGACGGCCGCCTCCCGCTCCTCCGGCGAGTCGAGGGAGACGAAGACGTGGCGGGTCGGAGTGACGATCGGCGCGTCCATCAGGCCGAGCGTCTTCAGGTGCCACTCGTGCGGTTCCTCCGCCGCCGTCGCCCTGCCCTCGCAGGCGAGGATCTGGAACGGCGCGAGCCGTACGCCGTCGAGGCCCGAGACCGGCCAGCAGTAGCGGGCATAGGCGTCGCGGAACCGGGCAGCGTTGTGGGCACGGCGGCGGGTGCGGTCGAGCAGAGCGCCTACATCCAGGCCACGTCCCGCCGCCGACTCCAGCGCGGCGACCGCCTCGGGCAGCGCCACCCGGGCGGCCGCCCCCACCGAGGCGTACTGGTCGCGGATCAGTCCCTCCGCCTTGGCCGACCACGGCAGCAGCTCGCAGTCGAGCACCACCCAGTCGGTCTCCAGCGCCTCCCACAGCGGCGCGGCCGCCTCGCGCAGCCGGTCCACCAGTTCCGGCACGCGCTCGTCGAAGAAGGGCCGCCCGGTGCGGGTGTATACGCTGCCCGTCGTGCCGTCGGCGACGCCGAAGCGGCGGGCGGCGGCCTCCGGCGTCCGCGCCAGCACGGCGATCGCCCGCGAGCCCATGTGCTTCTCCTCGCACACCACCCGGGTCACCCCCGCCCGGGCGAACTCGTCGAACGCCTCGGCCGGGTGCTCCAGGTAGCCCTCCAGCGCGGAGGTCTCCGGCGGGGCCATGGTCGGCGGGAGGTAGACCAGCCAGCGGGGGTCCACGGCGAACCGGCTCATGATCTCCAGCGCGGCGCGGGAGTTCTCCTCCGCGATCCTGATCCGGCCGCCGAACCGCGTCTCCACGAAGCGGGTGCCGTCCACGTCGCCGATGTCCAGCACGCCGGGATCGCGGGCGGGGGTGGCCGCGGCCAGCGGCCGAACCGGCTCATACCAGACGTCCTCGGCCGGGACCGAGACGAGCTCGCGCTCGGGGTAGCGCAGGGCGGTCAGCCGCCCGCCGAAGACCACGCCGGTGTCGAGGCAGATCGTGTTGTTGACCCACTCCGGCTCGGGCACCGGGGTGTGCCCGTAGACGACCATGGCACGCCCCCGGTAGTCGTTCGCCCAGGGGTAGCGCACCGGCAGGCCGTACTCGTCGGTCTCCCCGGTCGTGTCGCCGTACAGAGCGAACGCCCGCACCCGCCCGGAGGCCCGCCCGTGGTAGGCCTCCTTGAGCCCGGCGTGCGCGACCACCAGCCTGCCGCCGTCGAGGCGGTAGTGGCTGATGAGACCGTCCATGAACGTCCTGGCGGCCGTGCGGAACTCCTCCGGCTCGGCGGCGAGCTGCTCCAGCGACCGCTCAAGGCCGTGGGCGACCCGCACCTTGCGGCCGTCGAGGGCCCGCACCAGCTTCTGCTCGTGGTTGCCGGACACGCACAGCGCGGTCCCGGCCTCGACCATGCTCATGACCAGCCGCAGCACGCCCGGCGTGTCCGGGCCACGGTCGACCAGGTCGCCGACGAAGACCGCGGTCCGCCCCTCGGGGTGGACGGCGCCGTTCGGCCCGACCTCCCAGCCGAGCTTCACCAGCAGGGACTCCAGCTCGGCCCGGCAGCCGTGCACGTCGCCGATGATGTCGAACGGCCCGGTGAGGTGGGTCTTGTCGGTCCACGCCTTCTCGTACGTGACGGTCACGTCGTCGATCTCGTCGCCGCGCAGCACGTGGACCCGGCGGAAGCCGTCCTTGGCGATCTTGCCGAGCGACCGGCGCAGCTCCTTGCGCTGCCGCGTGATCACGTGAGGTCCGAAGGCCCGGTCGGGGCGGGCCGCGTTGCGGGCGCGCGCCACCTCCTCCGGCGCGTCGAGCACGATCGCGTCGGCGAGCACGTCGTGAGATCTGGCCAGCTCGATGAGCTTCTTGCGGGCCTCCCACTGCACGTTGGTCGCGTCCACCACCGTGAGGAGGCCCCGCCTCAGGCGGATGCCCACGATGTGGTGGAGCAGGTCGAACGCCTCGGGCGTGGCCGTCTGGTCGTTCTCGTCGTCGGCGACCAGGCCCCGGCAGAAGTCGGACGAGACGACCTGCGTGGGCGCGAAGTGCCGGGCCGCGAACGTCGACTTGCCGCTCCCGGAGATGCCGACGAGCACCACCAGCGACAGCTCCGGCACGCTGATCTCGGTCACGGCCGCTCCTCCCTCCTGCTGAAGACCGCCATCTGGGTGGGCGGGCCCACCTCGGGGTCGTCCTCGCCGACCGGCCGCGATTCGGCCGTGTAGCCGTACGTCTCGCACACGCCCGCCACCCACCGGGCGAACTCCGCCCGGCTCCACTCGAACCGGTGGTCGGGGTGCCGGCGCGCCCCCGCGAGCAGCTCGTACCTGACGTTGTGCTCCACGTTGGGCGTGGTGACGATCACGTGTGCGGGCCGCGCCGTGCCGAAGACCACGCGTTCGAGCGCGGGAAGGCGCGGCGGGTCCACGTGCTCGACGACCTCCATCAGCACCGCGGCGTCATACCCGGCCAGGCGCGCGTCGGTGTAGGTCAGCGAGCCCTGGAACAGCTCCAGCCTGGCCCGCTTGGCGTCCGGCATCCGGTCGGCGCGCAGGCGGCGCTTGGCCATCGCGAGCGCGCGGGCCGACACGTCCATGCCGGCCACCTTGGCGAAGGCCGGCTTGGCGAGCAGCGCCGACAGCAGCTGCCCCGAGCCGCAGCCGAGGTCGAGCACGGTGCGGGCGCCGACCTCCTCCAGCACCGCCACGACGGCCTCCCGGCGCAGCGTGTTCAGCGGCACCCGCTCCTCAGGGGCGGCGTCGGGCGTGCGGCCGGGCTCGGCGATCTGGGGGTCGGCGACATCGGGGTCGGTGATGTCGGGCTCCGCCTGCCCGGCTCCGCTGACCGGTGCGGCGGAGCCGGGGGCCTCGGCGCCCGGCTCCTCCTCCACCGGCGGGTCCAGGCTCTCCTCCACATCGTCGCCCAGCTCGGCGAGACGGGCGAAGGCGGTGCGGGTGAGCGCCCACCGCCGGCCGAGATAGCGACGGGTGATCAGCCCCTTGTCCGGATGGCCGGCCAGCCAGCCCTCTCCCGCGCGGACGAGCTTGTCGACCTCGTCGCCCGCCAGCCAGTAGTGCTTGGCGTCGTCCAGCACCGGGAGGAGGACGTACAGGTGGTTGAGCGCGTCGGCCAGGCGCACGTTGCCGCGCAGCGCGAGCCGTACGTACCGGGACTCGCCCCACTCGGGGAAACCGGGGTCCAGCGGCACGGCCTCGGCGCCGACCTCCCAGCCCAGCGGCCCGAACAGCCGGTGCGCGAGATCGGCCCCTCCCCGGCACGGCAGTGCCGGAAGGCCGATCTCCAGCGGGATCGGCCCGTCCGCGAGGTCCTGCCGGGAGGCGCACCGGCCGGTCCGCGCCGTGCGGAACACGTCGGCGAGCGCCGACGCCAGCAGGGAGGACGCGGCGTACGGCCGGTCGTTGACGTACTGCCCCAGGGAGAAGTCGGGCGAGGACGAGCCCCGCGAACGGGCCAGCCGCACCGGGTCGACCTCCAGCAGCAGCGCCGCGGTGCACCGGTCCTCGCCCGCCTCCGGGTAGAAGACCCGCGCCATGCCGAACGACTGCTCGAACTCCTGCACCCGGTCGGGGTGCTTGTGCAGGAGGAAGCCGAGGTCCGTGGCGGGCCGCAGAGTCGTCGAGATCGTGAGGAGCACCCGGCAAAGTGTGCCGGATGCCCCCTTCGACCGGCTATGGCTTTTCAGACGTGCGGCACTATCACACGTGCGGCAGCGCCCTTCTCACACGTGCGGCAGCGCCCTTCTCACACGTGCGGCAGCACCTCGGCCGCGATCAGCTCCAGATGCTCCAGGTCGTGCAGGTCGAGGACCTGCAGATAGAGACGCTCGGCGCCCATATCGGCGAACCGGCCGATCTTGTCCACGATCTCCTGCGGCGTGCCCGCCAGCCCGTTGACGCGCAGCTCGTCGACCTCGCGGCCGATGTTGGCGGCCCGCCGGGCGATCTCCGCCTCGTCCCGCCCGGCGCAGACGACCTGCGCCGCCGACAGCAGGACGGTCTCCCGGCTCACGGCGTCGCACGCCTGCCTGACCCGGTCGAAGGCCGCGGCGGTGTCCTCGGGGAGATGGAACGGCACGTTGTACTCGTCGGCGAACCGCGCGACCAGCCGCGGCGTCCGCTTGGCGCCGCCGCCGCCGATGATGACGGGCGGCCGGGGCCGCTGCGCCGGCTTGGGCAGCCCCGGTGAGTCGGCCAGCCGATAGTGCGCGCCCTCGAAGGAGAACGGCTTGGCCGCCGCCCACAACCCGGTCACGATCTCGAGCTGCTCCTCCAGGCGCTCGAACCGCTCGCCCAGGGAGGGGAACGGGATCCCGTACGCCGTGTGCTCCTCCTCGAACCAGCCGGTGCCGAGACCCAGCTCCACACGTCCGCCGCTCATCTGGTCGACCTGGGCGACGCTGATCGCCAGCGGCCCGGGCAACCGGAACGTCGCGGCGCTCACCAGCGTGCCCAGCCTGATAAGCGAGGTTTCCCGCGCGAGACCGGCCAGGGTGATCCACGCGTCGGTCGGGCCCGGGGCGGGGTCGCCATCACCCATCCGCAGGTAATGGTCGGACCGGAAGAACGCGTCGAACCCGAGCCGCTCGGCCGCCTGCGCCACCCTGAGCAGGTCGTCGTAGCTCGCCCCCTGCTGGGGTTCGGTGAAGATCCTCAATTTCATCCGTCCATTATCCCCGCCCCCGCGTCCACGACTTGCTAGAGTGCGAGCCGCCTGTGCGCAACGTGGTCGTATCGCAACTCAGGGTGGTGAGCGTGGACTCCGCACGTCATTCCCGCGAAGCGGGCCGCCCCCCGCGCTCCCTCGTCCTCCTGGCATCGGCCGCGCTCGTCGCGGGCACCGGCGCGGCGCTGTGGGCGCTGCCCGCCACCCCGCCCGGCGGCTGGGACGCGACGCCCGGGGGCAGGCCCGGAAGCAGGCCCGAAAGCAGGCACGGTGCCACGGCCACGGCCACCGGTGCGCGAAGTCCGGCCTCCCCGGTGCCGGAGACGCTGGTCGCCGCGCGCCAGACGGTCGCCTCGCCGGCCCCGCCCGCCGCCGCTCCCCCCGCCGACGAGCCCGCGGCCCGTTATCGGGGGTTCCTCGACGCCGCCGGGGAGCCGCACCCGGAACTGCTGCGGGTGGGCGTGCGCTCGTTCGCCATCGGTCACATCGTCGCAGGCCCGGGCGGCTGCGCTCCTCACTGGGCGGGGGCGCGACCGCGGGGCGGGGACTCCGTCGCCGCGCGAATCGAGCGGCTGAGGGCCGACGGCGGCGAGGTGTGGCCGGCGTTCGGCGGGCCGTACGGGCAGGAGCTGGCGGTCACCTGTGAGAACCCGGCCCGGCTGCTCGCGGCCTACCGCCACGTCTTGACGGCGCTCGACCCTTCCGGCGTCGACTTCGAGGCAGGCGGGTCGGCCGGGCCCGCCGCCGTCCGCCGCCGCGCCGCCGCCGTCGCCCGGTTGCAGCGCGAGGCGCGGGCGCGCGGCCGCCCGCTGCGGGTCACGTTCACGCTCCCCGCCTCCCGGCGCGGCCTGGAGCCCGCAGACCAAGAGATGCTGCGGGCGGCCCGAGAGGAGGGGACGGAGATCGAGTCCGTCGGCCTGCTCGTGCCGATCGCCTCCGGCGTCTCGAACCTCCACGACCTGGCCGTCGCCGCGCGGGCGGCGCGTCTCCAGATCGCCGCGGCGCTGGACGTGCCGCCCGACCGGGCGTGGCGGCGGATGGGCCTCGCGCCGGTCCTCGCCGGCCCCGGCGACCTCGGCCCCGGCGAGGCCGGGCGGCTGGCGGCTTTCCGGGCCCGCAACGGCCTGGGCTGGCTGTCCTTGCGAGGCGCCGCACCGGCCGACGACGTCGTACGGATCCTGGCCCGGCCGTCACCCCCCGACGCGGGCGTCGCCCGCCCCGAGGTCACGCCCGGCGCCCGTCCTGTCCGCCCCTGGTGACCGCCACCGCCGTGCCGTCACATCGAGGCGGCTCCGTCGTGCTCGCCGTGAGCGGGAGGAGCCGCGAGGACGACCTTGCCCTGCCGTGGCCCTCGCGCGGCGGCCGCGTGCGCCTCGGCCGCCCGGTCCATGGGGAACACCGCCCGCACGGGAACGCGGAAGCGCCCCTCCGCCGACAGTGCGGCCGCGAGGGCGAGACCATGGCGCCCGTCCGGCTCGCCGCCGAGCTCACCGCGGGAGATGCCGACCCCGAGCTGCGGGCCGGCGAAGTCCGCGATGGTGAGGACCGATGCCGGCGTACCGGTGATCGCGATGAGGTCGCGAAGCGAGCCGGCGCCGGCGACGTCCAGCGCGAGATCGATCCCTCCGGGCGCGAGAGCGCGGACGCGCTCGGCGAGCCCGGGCCCGTAGGCGACCGGGACCGCGCCGAGCCCGGCGATGAAGGGGTGGCTCTCCGGGCGGCCCGTGCCGATCACGCGGCCGCCGCGGGCGACCGCCAGTTGGACGGCGACGCTGCCGACGCCGCCGGAGGCGCCGTCGATCAGGAGCGTCGTTCCCGTGCGTACGCCGAGCCTGTCGAGCGCCCGGGTGGCGGTCTCGACGCTCGTGCCGGCGGCTCCGGCCTCCTCCCACGACATCGAGGGCGGCTTCGCGGCCCAGAACGCCAGCACGGCGAACTCGGCGGCGGCGCCGCCCAGCCGCGAGACGTCGACGGCGCCGAAGACCTCGTCCCCGGCGGCGAACCCGGTGACGTCCGCGCCGACTTCGTCGATCACCCCGGCGGCGTCGACGCCGGGGATGTGCGGCAGGGGGAGTTGTTCGCTCGACGGCGACGCGCCTGCGCGCAGCGCGAGGTCGACCGGTGCGACCCCGGCGGCCCTGACTCTGACGCGCACCTCGCCGGGACCCGCGTGAGGCTCGGGCAATCCCCCGACGGCGAGGACCTCGGGGGGACCGAACCGCTCGAACCGCACCGCAAACATTTCCACATCCGGGAACATAATCACCTATCCGGCTGTTCCGACTGGCCGCCGACCACGGTAGGCGGACGGACGGGAGCGACTGCCTCGGATCGCCGCAAGTGAGAGGGGCGCGGACGACATTGACTCGGAAACCCCGGATGGACGCGGAGCACAACCGGCGGCACGTCGTGGCGGTCGCCCGTGCCGCCTTCGCCGCGGACGGGCTCGACCTGCCGGTGCACGAGATCGCCCGGCGTGCCGGCCTGGGCGTCGCGACCGTCTACCGGCACTTCCCGTCGCGACAGGACCTCGTCGGCGCGGTGCTCGCCGAGCAGGTGGCCGTGTGCCGCGCGCAGATGCGTGCCGCCCTGGACGACCCCGACCCCTGGCGCGCGCTGCGCGGAACCGTCCACCGGTTCGCCGAAGGCCAGGTGCGGGACCGCGGGTTGAACGGAGCGCTGCTCGGCTCCCACCCCGCGGGCGCCGCGTTCGCCGGGCAGCGCCGCGCACAGGCCCGAAGGCTCGAGCAGCTCGTCGAGCGGGCCCGGAGCGCGGGCGGCGTCCGTCCCGAGCTGTCGGTCGAGGACGTGAGGATCGGCCTGAGGGCCATCGCCTCCTTCCGCGCCGGTTCGCCCGAAAGCGCGGCGGCGGCGGTCCGGAGGCTGGCCGACCTCCTGGTCGCCGGCATGGCCCGGCCCCACCCGTGAGGCGGCGCCGGGCTCAGTCCTTGACGAGCAGCGCCACGCACTCCACGTGGTGGGTCATCGGGTACTGGTCGAAGGCCCGCAGGTCCTCCAACCGGTAGCCGTGCCCGGCGAACCAGGCGACGTCCCTGGCCAGGGTGGCCGGGTCGCACGAGACGTACACCACGCGCGAGGCCTCCAGTCCGGCGACGCGCTCGACCACCGGACGGCCGAGACCCGCGCGGGGCGGGTCGGCCACCACCAGGTCGGCCCGTTCGATCCGCAGCCGGTCGAGCGCCTCCTCGACCCTGCCCCGCTCGACCTGCGCCTGCGGCAGGTCACGCAGGTTGAACCGAGCGTCCTGCGCCGCCTGCGGCTCGGACTCGATGCCGAGCACCGCGCCCTCGGGGCCGACGGCCTCGGCGAGCCCGGCGGCGAACAGGCCGGCGCCGCAGTAGAGGTCGAGCGCCCACTCCCCCGGCTCGGGCCGGCCGAAGTCGAGCACCGCGCCGAGCAGCGTGGCCGCCGCGCCCGGGTGGACCTGCCAGAATCCGCTCGCGGTGACCCGGAAGTCCCGCTCGCCCACCCGCTCGGTCAGCGAGGCCCGGCCGCGCAGCGCCCGCGTGCCCCGCCTGCCCTCGTCGAGCAGGACCGCGGCGTCCACGTCCGGGATGTCCGCCCGGCGGTGCGGGACGGGTTCGACGATCACGGCGCGGTCGCCGCCGGAGGCCGCCACCACCTCGACCGAGGCGGCCCCCGGCCAGGCCAGGCGTTCGGCGCCGACCCCCTCGACGGCGGGGTGCGCGATGAGGCACTCGGTGACGTGCTCGATCTCGTGCGACCGGTGGCGCCGCAGCCCCGCCGTGCCGTCCCGCTCCACGGCGAACCGCACGCGGGTGCGCCATCCGAGGCCGTCCTCCGCCCCTGGCACCTCCTCGACCACGACCTTGAGGTCGAGGCCCGCCAGGCGCCGGAACTGCTCGGCGACCACGTCGGCCTTGAGCCGGCGCTGCGCCTCCAGCGACGCGTGCTGCCAGTCGCAGCCGCCGCAGCGGCCGGGACCGGCGAACGGACAGGGCGGCGTGACCCGGTCGGGTGAGGGCTCCAGGATCTCGACCGCGTCGGCCCGCAGGAACCGCGCGGTCTCCTCGGTGACCTCGGCGAGCACCCGCTCGCCTGGCAGGGCGTGCCGGACGAAGACCACCCGGCCCTCGTGCCTGGCCACGCACCAGCCGCCGTTGGCGACGGCGTCCACCGTCAGTTCGAGCCGTTCGCCGCCCATGTCGGCCTCTTTCGTGTCGCTCATGCCTTGATCTGCGTGTCCTTCGGTGGGGGCTGGTAGGAGCGGCGGGAGGCGCCGGGAGCGGACGGCTCCCTGCGGCCCTTGAGGCGGTCGGAGGAGGCGAGCTGGAACGGCACGCTCGTGACCATGACCCCGGGCTTGAACAGCAGCCGCCCCTTGAGCCGCAGCGCGCTCTGGTTGTGCAGGAGGTGCTCCCACCAGCGGCCGACCACGTACTCGGGGATGTAGACCGTCACGACGTCGCGCGGCGAGCGCCGCCGCAGCGACTTCACGTACTCGAGCACCGGGCCGGTGATCTCCCGGTACGGCGAGTCGAGGATCTTGAGCGGCACCTCGATGCCGCGCCGGTCCCACTCCTCCCTGAGCCTGTTCGCCTCGTCGGCGTCCACGCTGACGGTCACGGCCTCCAGGCTCGACGGGCGGGTCGCCCTGGCGTAGGCGAGCGCGCGGAGCGTCGGCTTGTGGATCTTCGAGACGAGCACGATCGCGTGGTTGCGGGCGGGCAGCAGCGACTCGTCGGCCTCGTGCCCCTCCGGCGCGGCGAGCTCCTCGGCGACCCGGTCGTAGTGCCGCCTGATGCCCTTCATCATGAGGAAGAGCACCGGCATCGCGATGCAGACGATGTACGCGCCGTGCGTGAACTTGGTGGCGAGCACGACGACGAGCACGAGCCCGGTCATGACCGCGCCGAAGCCGTTGATCACCCGCGAGCGCATCATGTGGAAGCGCGCCCTCGCGTCGGTCTCGGTCCTCAGGTGACGGGTCCAGTGCCGGACCATGCCGATCTGGCTGAGGGTGAACGAGACGAACACGCCGACGATGTAGAGGTTGAGCAGCTTGCTCACGTCCGCGTCGAACGCCCAGATCAGCAGGCAGGCCCCGGCCGCGAGGATGACGATGCCGTTGCTGAACGCGAGGCGGTCGCCCCGGGTGTGGAGCTGACGCGGCAGGTAACGGTCCTGGGCGAGGATCGAGCCGAGCACCGGGAAACCGTTGAACGCGGTGTTGGCCGCCAGGAACAGGATGAGGGCGGTCACCGCGGCGATCACGACGAACAGGAACGAGCCGTGGCCGAAGACGGCCGAGGCGACCTGCGCGATGATCGGCTGCTGGTAGTAGCCGGGCCCGGCCGGGTGCCCGTCGATGATGATGTTCCTGGCCACGAACGCCGGGTCGGTCAGCTTCACGCCTGACTGGAGGCCGAGGAAGATGATCCCGCTGAACATCGTGACCGCGATCAGGCCCATCATGAGCAGCGTCGTCGCGGCGTTCTTGCTCTTGGGCTTGCGGAAGGCCGGCACGCCGTTGCTGATCGCCTCGACGCCGGTGAGCGCGGCGCATCCGGACGAGAAGGCGCGAAGCACCAGGAACGCCATCGCGAATCCGGCGAGATCGGCCTGCTGCCCGATGATCCGGTAGTCGGCGGTGGGGGCGCGCAGGTCGTCGCCGAGCACGATCAGCCGGAACAGGCCCCACGCGACCATGCCGATGACCGCGATCATGAAGGCGTAGGTGGGAACGGCGAACGCGACACCCGATTCCCTGAGGCCGCGCAGATTCATGATCGTCAAGAGTGCGACGATGGCTATCGCGACCAGTGGACGGTGTTCGGCGACGAAGGGGATCGTCGCACCCACGTAGTCGGCGCCGTTGGCGACCGACACCGCCACGGTCAGCACGTAGTCGACGAGCAGGGCGCTCGCGACGGTCAGGCCCGCGGTCGGTCCCAGGTTCGTCGTCGCCACCTCGTAGTCGCCGCCGCCACTGGGATAGGCGTGCACGTTCTGCCGGTAGGAGGCGACCACCGTGAGCATGACGAGGACGACGCCCGCCGCGACCCATGGGCTGACGCTGTAGAGGCTGACCCCGCCGATCGACAGGATGACCAGGATCTCCTGCGGTGCGTACGCCACCGAGGACAGCGCGTCACTGGCGAAGACCGGCAGTGCCACGCGCTTGGGCAGCAGCTGATGGTGGAGCGCGGTGCTCCGCAGAGCCCGCCCCACGAGGAGCCGCTTGACAAGATCTGGCACCTTCGACACGTCTGTTGAGCCTAGTCCCCCGGCGCCGTGCCCGGGTCATGCGGTGCCCGGCAGTGGCGACATACTGTCTGCATTAGGAGACCGCCACAACCCACGGCGGGGGAGCATGCATATTGTGATCATGGGATGCGGACGGGTCGGCTCGACTCTGGCGCACATCCTTGAGGACAACGGGCACTCGGTCGCCGTGATCGACCGCGACCCGCAGGCCTTCCGGCGGCTGCGGGCCGGCTTCCGGGGCCGCAGGGTCACCGGCATCGGCTTCGACCGCGACGTGCTCGAAGAGGCCGGCATCGCCTCGGCCGCCGCCTTCGTCGCCGTGAGCAGCGGGGACAACTCCAACATCATCTCCGCCCGGGTCGCGCGGGAGATGTTCGGCGTGGACAACGTGGTCGCCCGCATCTACGACCCCCGCCGGGCCGAGGTCTACCAGCGGCTCGGCATCCCCACCGTGGCGACCGTCCGCTGGACCGCCGACCAGATCCTGCGCCGGGTGCTGCCCGAGGGCGCCGAGCCCTTCTGGCGGGACCCGACCGGCACGGTCGTCCTCGCCGAGGTGGCCTTCCACCAGGGCTGGATCGGCACCCGGGCCAGGGTGATCGAGGACGTCACCGGCGCGCGCGTGGCCTTCGTCAACCGTATGGGCGAGGCGCTCGTGCCGAAGGACGCGACCGTCCTCCAGGAGGGCGATCTCCTCCACCTGGTCGCCGCCGAGAACGACATGGACCGCATCAACAAGGTGTTGTCCGCCCCGCCGTCCGACGAGGAGCACTGATGCGCGTCACCATCGCCGGCGCCGGAGCCGTCGGCCGCTCCATCGCGGCGGAGCTCCTCGAGAACGGGCACGAGGTCCTGCTCATCGACATCGACCCCCGCGCCATCAAGATCGACAGCGTGCCGCGGGCCGAGTGGCTGCTCGCCGACGCCTGCGAGATCTCCTCGCTGGACGAGGCCGGGCTGAACAGCTGCCAGGTCGTGATCGCCGCCTCCGGCGACGACAAGGTCAACCTCGTGGTCTCGCTGCTCGCCAAGACCGAGTACGGCGTGCCGCGGGTGGTCGCCCGGGTCAACCACCCCAAGAACGAGTGGCTGTTCAACGAGTCGTGGGGCGTGGACGTCGCCGTCTCCACCCCGCGCCTGCTGTCTGCCCTGGTCGAGGAGGCGGTCAGCGTCGGCGACCTGGTGCGCCTGATGACCTTCCGGCAGGGCCAGGCCAACCTGGTGGAGCTCACGCTGGCCGAGGACGCCCCGGTGGTGGGCCAGCGGGCGGGGTCGGTGCCGTGGCCGGTGGACGCCGCCCTCGTGGCGATCCTGCGCGAGGGCCGGGTGCTGGTCCCCTCGGCCGACGACCCGCTGGAGGCCGGCGACGAGCTGCTGTTCGTGGCCAGCCAGGAGGTCGAGCAGGAGCTCACCGAGCTGCTGTCGGCCCACGAGCGTCCCTGACCCGCACACGACTCAGGCCCCGGGCGCGTGCCCGGGGCCTGAGTCGTCTCTGCGCCTGAGTGTCAGACGGACGGCTGCGCCGGCGGCTCGAGCGGGGTGCGGCCCCGCGCGAGCACCCACACCATCGCGGCGAGCCCCGCGACCTGCAGCGGCCAGCCCAGGGCGATCTTGGCCACGCCGAGGGCGGTCACCTGGTCCGCCCAGTAGAGCGGCAGCTGGACCACCACCCGCAGCAGGCAGGGCAGCATGAGCAGCCACGTGAGCCGCGAGCACAGCCGGACCAGCGCGGTGTCGCTGTGCCACGCCGTCGGGTCGCCGGTCACCGAGCCGATCAGGAAGCCCACGATCGGCCAGCGGACCACGATCGACAGCAGCATGCCGGCGGCGTAGGCCGCGTTGTAGAGGATCCCCGGCAGGAACACGTCCTTGGCGTCGCCGGTGCGGGCCGCGAAGAACGCGCCGATCCCGATGCCGACGAGGCTGTTGAGCACGAACTGCGGCGTCGTGCGCTGTGCGAGCCGCACCAGCAGGAGCACCACCGCCGAGGCGACGCCGACGATCAGCGAGGTCTTCAGCTCGTTGGTGCCCATCCACGTGCCGGTGAAGGCGATTGTGGGCACCGCCGCCTCGACGATCCCGCGCCTGCCGCCCAGCGCCTTGCTCATCTGGGCGCGAACCGCCGCCTCGACGGTGGCGTGCGCCGCGGGCGCCGTCATGTCCGCTGTGCTCATACGGTCTCCTGAGAGATCAAGGGCCACCGGCCGGGCGTAGCTCGTAGCGGGGGTTGAACATGACCTTGCGGCCGTCCTGGACGCTGACCAGTCCTTCGGCCCGCACCACCCGGCCCGGCTCGATGCCGGCGATCTTCCGGCGGCCGAGCCAGACCAGGTCGATCACGTCCGAACCGTCGTACAGCTCCGCCTCGAGGGCGGGCGCGCCGCCGCGCGGGCGGAGGGTCACGGTGCGCAGCGTACCCGCCACGCACGTCCGCTGGCGCTCACCGCACCGCGCGATGGGAGTGGCCCCCTGCTGCTCCAGGTCCTCCTGGAGCTCGGCGGCCTCCAGTTCGGCCTGGCTGGTGGTCAGCCTTCGGAAGAAGCCCCGCAGTCCGCCGCGTCTGGCAGGCTCCGGCGTGCCCATCGGTCACTCACCCAGCTTCCTCGTTCGCGATCCCCTTCGGAGGGATTCGTCGTCCTGGCTCCAGCCTAGGCCGGTCGTTTCCCACCGCAGCATACGTGAGCCGCTTACGGGTCAGAAGGACGGTCAGGATGGGCTTGCCCCCCGATTCGGTCAACCGGCGCATCCCGGACGGGCGTCAGCGGATCTCGCTGATCTCCGGACCGCGCTCGAAGGGCCGGAACTCCTCCCGCCCGGATCCCTGCTGCTCCTCCATGGCCTGTCTCGCCTCGGCGGGCAGACGGAGCTGGATCGCCTCCCTGGGCGGCATCGGCTCGTCACCGCGCACGACGACGATGCCGCGCACGACGTCCTCCAGGATCCGCGCCGCCTCCGGGTCGACCGCCGCCCTGCCGCTGATCACGGCGCGGAGGAACCAGCGCGGCCCGTCGACGCCGACGTAGCGCACCGGCTGCCGTCCCTGCGCCTGGCCCTGCGCGGGCACCTCGGCCGCGATCTCGGGGCCGAACGGGCCGTCCCGGTCATCGGCCGAGCCGCCGGCGGCCACCACCTCACGGGCGAGTTCGGCGCGCACCTCGTCCCAGATCCCGCTGCGCTTGGGCGCGGCGAAGGCGTTCACCTGCAGGGCGCTCTCCTCGACCAGGACGATCACACCGTCGACCTGGTCGCCCGCCATGCTGAGCTGGATCTCGAATCCGGGGCCGACGGGCAGGCGCAGGCCCCCCAGGTCCACGCGCTCGGCCTCCGGGTAGTCGTCATCGGCGTCCCAGGGGCCCGTCGTCCGCACCGGGGCGGGGCTCTCCCCCCGCACGACGGCTTGTGCGGTCTCCTCCTCAGCGCGTTGCCGGCGTCGCACCACTTCTCTCACTCTCCTCGCATCGTGGCCCGGTTCCCGGGCCCCGCGGTGTCAGCTCCCCGTCGAGCCGAACCCGTTCGTGCCCCGTACGGAGCCGGGCAACCGGTCGACCTCGTAGAACGCCGCCCGTTCCACCCGCTGGACGACGAGCTGGGCGATGCGGTCACCGCGCCGGAGCCGTACCGGGTCCTTGGCGTCGGTGTTGATCATCGTCACCTTGATCTCGCCCCGGTAGCCGGCGTCGATCGTGCCCGGCGCGTTGACCAGCGTGACGCCGTGCCGGGCCGCCAGACCCGAACGCGGATGGACGAAGGCGGCGTACCCGTCCGGCAGCGCGATGGCGACGCCGGTCCGCACAACCGCCCGCTCGCCGGGCAGCAACTCGACGTCCTCCGCCGCGTACAGGTCGGCCCCGGCGTCGCCCGGATGCGCGTACGACGGGAGCGGAAGGTCCGGGTCGAGCCGGTGGATCAGGATCTCGACGCTCACCGGGCGGCCTCGACGTGTTCCCTGATGCGGTCGCTCATGGGGCAAGACCCTACCCGTTGCGCTGGGGGGACACCGCCTCTCCCGCTCCGGAGGACGGGCGTGCCGTCTCCGGCTCCTGCCCGCCCTGTCCGCTCTGCTCGCTGTGCCCTGAAGCGGCGGGCTGGGACGCGTGAGAGTGCGCGAGCTCCTCGGCGCCGGGCTCCGGGTGCGGGGGCACGTCCCCGGCTCCGGCCTCCGCGGCGCCGGGCGGGCCGCCTTCGGCCGGTGGCTCGATGGCGGGCTGGCCGCGGCGCAGTTCGGGGAGCGCGCGGTAGATGACCGCCGTGAGCGGCACGGCCACCACGGCGCCCGCGATGCCGCCGAGCACGCCGCCCACCGCGAGGACGAGGATGATCGCCAAGGGGTGGAACTCCAGGGCCCGGCCCACGATGAGCGGCTGGAGCACGTGGTTCTCCAGCTGCTGCTCGACCACGAGGATGCCCACGAAGATCAGCGCCAGGAACCAGCCCCGGGAGCCGAAGGTCACCAGCGTCGCGATGGTGCCCGCGAACAGGATGCCGACGATCGGGATGAAGCTGGCCACGAAGACCAGCACCGCGAGGGGCGCCCACAGCGGCACCTGCATCCCCGCGAGCACCACTCCGATCACGAGCCCGTGGATGGCCGCGACCGCGACCGTGCCGTGCACGTAGTGGGAGATCGTCGCCCATGCGGCACGGCCCGCCCGGTCCACGCGCGGCGCGGCGCGGCCGAAGGAGCGCAGGAACCAGGCCCAGATCCGTTCGCCGTCCTTCAGCAGGAAGAAGGTCACGAACAGGATCAGCACGATGGAGGTGAGCACCTCGACGACCGCGGTGGCGCCGCTCAGCAGCGTGCTGGTGATCTGGCTGCGGTATTGGGTCACCTGGCTGCTGAGCTGGTCCACGAAGTCGGCGATCTGCGCCTCCTTCAGATGAAGGGGCCCGTGCAGCAGCCAGTCCTGCGCGTTGCGCACGGTCACCTGGATCTGCAGGACCAGCCGGGGGAACTCCTCGTTCGCCCGCACGCCGATCAGGAACCCGATGCCGACGATCAGCGCGAGGCCGAGCAGCATCGTGATCCACGTCGCGTAGATCGGCCGGAGCCCGGTGGCGCGCAGCCGCCGGGTCAGCGGATGAAGCAGGGCCGCGAGCAGCAGCGCGACCACCACCGGCATGACGACGAAGCTGATTCTCTCGATGATCAGCCACAGGACGTAGACCATCCCGCCGAGCAGCAGCAGCCGCCAGCTCCACGCGGCCATCGTGGCCAGCGTCGGCGGAACCCTGTCCGTGGTACTGCGGTTAGACGGGATCACGGATCCAGCCTGGCATGTCGGCGGGCGGGACGCGCAGTCGTTTTACCCGCGTATGGCGGTCGTTTCGCCACCAACCCTCCGCGGGCCCCCGGCCGCGCGCCGAAATACCCGGGAACGCCCTGGAACGCCCCAAAGCGTCGCCGGCCACCGCCGTCACCCGCAGGCGCGGCGGTGGCCGGCGGTGGCCTCACGCGGTCAGGGAGTGTCCCGTGATCTTTTGCCGTAGCGACCGCAGTAGGCGAGAAAGATCACGGGACACGACCTAGCTCGGCCACCGCGTCGAGCGGGCCGTCACCGTATTCGAGGACGAACTCCTCGACGTTGCCGGCCGCGCACAGGTCGTCCTGGGCCACCCGGACGAGGTCCGCCTGGTCCCCCGACACGGTCAGCCGGGCGACCTCGGCCCGCATCGACAGCCGCGCCTCGGACTTGGCCCGCCGCACCCGGCGGAGCACCTCCGCCACGGCGTCCAGCACCGCGGGATCGCCGTGCCGCGCCTCGCGCAGCTCGTCCGGGGACGGCCAGGCGGCGCGGTGCACCGAGCCCTCGCGCCACCACGACCAGACCTCCTCGGTCACGAACGGCAGGAACGGCGCGAACAGCCGCAGCAGCACGCCGAGCGCCCGCCGCAGGGCGGCGACGGCCGAGGCGTCCCCGTCGTACGCGCGGGCCTTGACCAGCTCCAGGTAGTCGTCGCAGAACGACCAGAAGAAGCGTTCGGTCCGTTCCAGCGCCCTGGTGTAGTCGTACGACTCGAAAGCCTCGGTGGCCTCGGCGACGACCGCCCCCAGCGCGGCGAGCATGGACAGGTCGACCGGCTCGGTGACCTCGCCGCCGCCCTCGGACCGGAAGCCGAGCACGAACTTCGACGCGTTGAGGATCTTGATGGCCAGCCGGCGGCCGATCTTGATCTGCCCGGTGTCGAACGCCGTGTCGGTGCCGGGACGCCCGTTCGCCGCCCAGTAGCGGACCGCGTCGGAGCCGTACTCCTCCAGCAGGCCCATGGGCGTGACCACGTTGCCCTTGGACTTCGACATCTTCTTGCGGTCGGGGTCGAGGATCCACCCGGAGATCGCCGCGTGCCGCCAGGGCAGCCCGCCGTGCTCCAGGTGCGACCGCACGATCGTGGAGAACAGCCAGGTGCGGATGATCTCGTGGGCCTGGGGCCGCAGGTCCATCGGGAACACGCGGCGGAACAGGTCGTCGTCGCGCTCCCACCCGGCCGCGATCTGCGGGCTCAGCGAGGAGGTCGCCCAGGTGTCCATGACATCGGGGTCGGCGGTGAAGCCGAGCGGCTTGCCCCGCTGGTCCTCCGAGAAGCCGGGCGGGACGTCGCTGGACGGGTCCACCGGCAGCGCCGACTCCGGCGGGACGACCGGCGCCTCGTAGATCGGCTCGCCGTCGGCGTCGAGCGGATACCAGACCGGGATCGGCACGCCGAAGAACCGCTGACGGGAGATCAGCCAATCGCCCGCCAGGCCCTCCACCCAGTTGTCGTACCTGACCCGCATGTGCGGCGGGTGCCACTCCAGCTCCCGGCCGCGCTCCAGGAGCTCGGCGCGCAGCTTGACGTCCCTGCCGCCGTTGCGGATGTACCACTGCCGGGTGGTGACGATCTCGAGGGGCCGGTCGCCCTTCTCGTAGAACTTCACCGGCCGCTGGATCCTGCGCGGCTCGCCGTCCAGGTGGCCGGACTCGCGCAGCATCTCCACGATGCGCTCGCGCGCGCTGTGCACGGTCTTGCCGGCCAGCTCGGCGTACGGCTCGACCGGCACGCCCTGCGGCGGCTCGGGGAGCAGGCGGCCGTCCCAGCCGATGATCGGCCGGGTGGGCAGGTCGAGCTCGCGCCACCAGGTCACGTCGGTGACGTCGCCGAACGTGCAGATCATCGCGATGCCCGAGCCCTTGTCGGGCTCGGCGAGGTGGTGGGCCACGACCGGCACCTCGACCCCGAAGACCGGGGTGCGGACGGTGGTGCCGAACAACGGCCGGTAGCGCTCGTCGTCGGGGTGGGCGACCAGCGCCACGCAGGCCGGGATCAGCTCGGGCCGGGTCGTCTCGATCCACACCATGCCGTCGGCGCCGCCGCCGTCCGGACCCTCGAACCCGATGCGGTGGAAGGCGCCGGGCCACTCCCGGTCCTCCAGCTCGGCCTGGGCCACCGCCGTGCGGAACGTCACGTCCCACAGAGTCGGGGCCTCGGCGACGTACGCCTCGCCGCGGGCGAGGTTGCGCAGGAACGCGCGCTGGGATGCCGCCCGGGCGTCGGCGTCGATGGTCGCATAGGTCATCGACCAGTCCACCGACAGGCCGAGGCGGCGCCACAGCTCCTCGAACGCCTTCTCGTCCTCGGCGGTCAGCCGCTCGCACAGCTCGATGAAGTTGCGGCGCGAGATCGGCACCTGCCGCTTGGCGTCCGGCTTCTCCGGCGGCGTGAAGCCCGGGTCGTACGGCATTGAGGGATCGCAGCGCACGCCGAAGTGGTTCTGCACGCGGCGCTCGGTGGGCAGGCCGTTATCGTCCCACCCCATCGGGTAGAAGACCTCGCGCCCCCGCATCCGCTGGTAGCGGGCGATCGTGTCCGTGTGCGTGTAGGAGAAGACGTGCCCCACGTGAAGGGACCCGGACACGGTGGGCGGCGGGGTGTCGATGGAGTAGACCTCGTCCCTGCTCCGGGACCGGTCGAACCGGTAGGTGCCCTCGGCCTCCCAGCGCGCTACCCATACCGCCTCCAAGCCGTCGAGTGTTGGTTTCTCGGGCATGGCTGCGGGGAGTCGCTGTTCGGTCATGCCACCACATGGTATGGCGTGGACCGTCACCCCGCGGGGAGACACTAAGGTCGTTATCGAGGAGGAATCATGGCGGACATGGCTCGGGAGGCCAAGCGCGAACTCGGCGCGACGGACAAGCCCGACATGCAGTGGCGGATCGTCGGCGGCCTGCTCGGCCTGGCGGTGGGCTTCTGCTCGCGCAAGGTGCTGTCGTTCGCGTGGGAGAAGGCGACCGGCAAGAAGCCGCCGGCGAGCGCCGACTCCCCCGACATCGGGCTCGGCGAGGCCATCGCGTACGCCGTGGTGATGGGCCTGGGCATGGAGATCACGCGGATCGTCGTCACGCGGTCGGCGGCGAAGAAGTGGCGCTCCTGGAAGGACGCCGCCCGGGACCTCACTCCCTAGGAGCGGCCGGCTCCCCGGACTCCAGGGCCGTGAGGAAGTCGCTGGCCCACCTGTCCACGTTGTAGGTCGCGACCCTGCGCCTGAGCGAGCGCATCCGGCGCGCCAGCTCGTGCGGGGTCGCCCGCATCGCCGCCAGCATCGTCCGCTTCATGCCGGCGATGTCGTACGGGTTGACCATGTAGGCCTGGCGCAGCTCGTCGGCCGCCCCGGCGAACTCGCTCAGCACGAGCGCCCCGCGCAGGTCGTGGCGGCAGGCGACGTACTCCTTGGCGACGAGGTTCATGCCGTCGCGCAGCGGCGTGACGACCATGACGTCGGCCGCGCAGTAGAGCGCCGCGAGCTCCTCCTTGTTGTACGACTGGTGGAGGTAGGAGATCGGCATGCGGCCGAGCACGCCGTGCTCGCCGTTGATGCGGCCCACCCGCAGCTCGATGTCGTTGCGCAGCCGGATGTACTCGGCGACCCGCTCGCGGGTGGGCGTGGCGACCTGCACGAAGACCGCCTCGTCCGGCTTGATCGAGCCGTCGTCGAGCAGCTCGCCGAACGCCTTGAGCCGCTGGCCGATGCCCTTGGTGTAGTCGAGCCGGTCGACGCCGAGCAGCACGTGCTCGGGATCGCCCAGCTCGGCGCGGATCTCCTTGGCCCGCTGCTGGACGCGCGGCTCCCGGACGAGCTGGTCCAGCTCGCCGAAGTCGACCGAGATCGGGAACGACTCGGCACGGACCGTCCGGTCCTCGAGCTGGATCTCGTTGCGGAGGTACTGCACGCCGAGCAGTCTGCGGCACAGGCGCAGGAAGTTGGCGGCGCCGCCCGGCCGCTGGAAGCCCACGAGATCGGCCCCGAGCAGTCCTTCGAGGATCTCGTTGCGCCAGGGCAGCTGGTAGAACAGCTCGCCCGGCGGGAACGGGATGTGCAGGAAGAACCCGATCTTCAGGTCGGGCCGCAGCTTCCGCAGCATCGCGGGCACGAGCTGGAGCTGGTAGTCCTGCACCCACACGACCGCGCCGGGCGCGGCGGCGTCCGCGGCCGCGCGGGCGAACCGGTCGTTGACCGCCCGGTACGCGTCCCAGAGCACACGCGAGTAGACGGGCGTGGCGACCACGTCGTGGTAGAGCGGCCACAGTGTGGCGTTGGAGAAGCCTTCGTAGTACAGCTCGACCTCGAGCTGCGACAGCGGGATGGGGATCAGGTGCATCCCGTCGTGGTCGAAAGGCTTCAGCTCCTCTCCCGCCGCCCCGGTCCAGCCGAGCCAGGCCCCGTCACGGCGTTGCATGACGGGCGCGATGGCGGTTACGAGCCCGCCCGGGCTGCGCCGCCACTCGTTCTCGCCCACGCGATCGACCGGCAGCCGGTTCGCGACGATCAGAAATGAGCTGGTGCCACGCATGAATCCCCTCCAGGTGGTCGCCTGTGACCACCATACGGAAAGTCACCAGTGACCCCCATACCCGTAAGAACGTGCACAATCCACGCCTATGACTGTGAGAATGATCTCACGCAGCTCATACGGGGTCGGCAAGAGGTTTAGACCAATCGGTGACACTTCTCTATCTGGAAGATCAGGACGGCCGGAGAGTGCCGATTGGGACGGGCACCGGGCCGCCGCGCGTCACCGGAGGGACGGAGACCGGACGGGAAAGGGCCGAGACCGCGGTACGGGGACCGGCACGGGAGGGGAGATCGGCCCGGAGGGAGGGGGTCAGCCTGGCGGCAGGGCGTGCTGGCGGCGCAGATCCGCGCGCACGGCGGCGGCGAGTTTTCTGGTGGCGACCCGGTTCAGCGCGCCGCCGGCCACGGCGCCGGTGAGGAAGGGGCCGAGCGTGGTGAGGTGACGGCCGAGCGTGCGCATCAGGCGGTTGCGCAGGGCGGTCTTGGCGGCGGCCCCGAGTGCGAGCGTGGCCGAGCCGGGGGCGAGGGGGTTGACGCCCCGCTGCTTCGACCAGGCGAGCGCGAACGCGGCCGCCCTCTGGGTGCCGTTGCCGGGGACCTTCACGCCGTACACCTCGTGCAGTTCGGCGAGGAGCTTCACTTCGATGGCCGCGACGACCAGCGTCTCGGCCACGATCTGGGCGGGTGCGGAAAGCAGGAGCGGCGGGGCGGCGAACTCGGCCGCGGCGAGCGCTCCGCCGACCGCGCCGACCGCCGTCGTCGCCTTCGCGGCGGTGCGGACGAGATCGTCGGCGAGTTGCTCGCCGGTGAGCCCGTAGTGGTGCTCCCGCAGCGTCTCGTAATCCCTGACCGGTAACCGCGGGGCGATGTTCATGAAGACGTCGGCCAGCCATCGGCCCCGGCCGACCCCCCGTTCACGTGCCTTCCTGGCGGACCTTGCCAAGGCCCCGCTGAGGCGGCCGAGCAGCCGACGCCGCTCGGCCCCGTCCGTCTCCTCAGGGGCGACGAGTTTGCCGACCAGGTCGGCCACCTCGTTGTTTGATTCATCCGCTGCTGAAGTCACGGACCCTCCCAAGGGTCTCCTAGGCGGCGCACTCGCGGCAGACCTGCTGGCCGTTCTTCTCCGAGGCCAGCTGGCTGCGGTGGTGCACCAGGAAGCACCGCGAGCAGGTGAATTCATCGGCCTGCCGAGGAATCACCCGCAGCGAGAGCTCCTCGTTCGACAGATCCGCCCCCGGCAGCTCCAACGACTCGGCCAGATCGGTCTCGTCGATGTCGATGCTGCCCGACGACTTGTCGCTCCTGCGCGCCTGGAGTTCCTGGAGGCTGTCCTCGTTGAGGTCGTCGTCGGTCTTACGCGGGCTGTCGTAGTCGGTAGCCATCTGCTACTCCATCCCCCTCATCTATCTGCCTGCGCCTGATGTCGCGCGTGGATAACGCTCGGAAGGCCGGTGTTGTGCCCGCGGGGGCCGGTAAATTGTGCATTCGGTACCCGCTTGAACGAACACTGAACCTTCCGACACGCGAGGGGCATCCCACCGGGGGCTGCGGTTAGCCAAATATGGCGAAAACCACAGTATCGGCGGTATCCCCACCGCGTTCGACGGCACATCCAACCACATGTGCGGCGTGCACGCTCCATCAGCGCGCCGACTGCGGCGTCCCCGGAGATGCCCCGGCCCCGGAGAGACGCACCGTCACCACGAGACCGCCCCCGTCGCGGGGGACGGCGGCGACCGTTCCGCCGTGCGCGCGGACGATCGCGCGCACGATGGACAGGCCGAGACCCGCGCCCTTGGCGGACTGAACCCGGTCGGCATTCAAGCGCCGGAACGGCTCGAACAGGCTCTCCACCTCGTACGCGGGAACGTGCGGTCCCGTGTTCGCGACCTGAACAACCGCACCCCCGTCGACAATTCCCGACCGGACCCATACTTTTCCGGACTCGCCGAGATTGTGCTTGATGCCGTTCTCGACGAGGTTGGAGACGCAGCGTTCTATGAGAACGGGGTCACCCGTCGTGGCCGCCGGGTGGAGGTCGTGCTCGACCGTCACGCCCTCTTCCCCGGCGAAGGGGGCCAGTTGCTCCACCGCCGTCCTGGCGACCTCCTGGACGTCCACGGGCTTTCGCACCGACAGCTCGCGCTCGCTGCGGGCGAGCAGCAGCAGGCCCTCGATCAGCCGCTCGTTGCGTGCGGTGGTGCCGAGGAGCGTGCGCCCCAGCACCTTGAGATCGTCCGACGCCTCAGGGTCGGACAGGGCCACCTCCAGCACCGTACGGTTGATCGCCAGCGGCGTCCGCAGCTCGTGCGAGGCGTTGTCCACGAACCTCCGCTGCGCGTCGAAGGCGGTGTTGAGCCGGGTGAGCATCGCGTCGAAGGTGTCGGCCAGCTCCTTCAGCTCGTCGTCGGGGCCCTGGAGGTCGATGCGCTCGTGGGCGAGCGAGGTCTCCGACAGCTTCCGCGCGGTCGCCGTCATCTTGATGACGGGCCGCAACGCCCGGTCCGCCACGAGGTATCCCAGCATCAGCGCCAGGATCCCCACGCCCAGCAGCGCCAGCAGCGCCCGCTTCAGCAGCTCGGCCCGCGCCACCGCGGTGACCTCCGCCTGCGACTGGGCGAACTGGTGGTTGGCCTCGTCGATCCACTCCTGCGGCACGCTCCCCCGCGGGAATATGATCTGCGGCACACTCTGCCAGCCGATGTCGATCGCCTGGCCGATCAGCACATACATGACCATGACCAGCAGCGCGCCGGCGACGAAGACCAGCGCGGCGTACGTGAGGGTCAGGCGCCAGCGGATGCTGACGCGGTTCTGCAGCGACTTGATCTCGTTGAGCAGGGTGCCCCGCTGCACGGGGTGGGCGACCAGGGGCGGCGGGCCGTCCCAGGCGGGCGGGCCGCTGGGCGGCGGCGGCACCTGGCTGCGGTAGGGGCCGGTGCCCATCGGGTTCGACATCCGCCGGGTGCGACCCGCCGGGGCCTGCCCGCCGGCCGGCGGAGCCACCACGTCCGGCGAGGTCGTGGCGGCGTCCGATTCAGCGGGCGGCGGGAGAATCCGGGGCGTCCTCCCCTCGGAGGCGTCACGCGGTTCGCTCACAGGGCCCCCTCTCCCGGGACGCGGTGATGGCGCGGGTCGTCACAGCCGGTACCCGACACCGGGCACGGTCTCGATGACCGGCGGATCGCCCAGCTTCTTGCGCAGCGTCATCATGGTCACCCTGACCACGTTGGTGAACGGGTCGATGTTCTCGTCCCACGCCTTGTCGAGCAGGTCCTCCTGGCTGACGACGGCGCCCTCGGCCCGCATCAGCTCCTCCAGCACCGCGAACTCCTTCTTGGTGAGGTTGACCTCGATTCCGTCCCTCGCCACCTGGCGTTTGCCGGGGTCGAGCCGGATGCCGGCGCGTTCGAGCACGGGCGGCAGCGGCGGCGCGGACCTGCGGCCGAGCGCGCGCACCCGGGCCACGAGCTCCATGAACACGAACGGCTTGGCCAGATAGTCGTCGGCGCCCAGCTCCAGCCCCTCGACCTTGTCGTCCACGTCGCCCGCGGCCGTCAGCATGATGATCCGCGAAGCCGACCGCTGGGCGACCAGGCGGCGGGCCACCTCGTCGCCGTGCACCTTGGGCAGGTCGCGGTCGAGCACGATCACGTCGTAGTCGATGTAGCCGGTCTTCTCCAAGGCGGTGGCGCCGTCGTAGGCGACGTCCACGGCCATCGCCTCCCGGCGGAGGCCGGTGGCGATCGCGTCCGCGAGCACCCGCTCGTCCTCCACCACAAGCACGCGCATCAAGTCCTCCTAGCTGGTACGACGCCCCTCATTGTGGCCATATTCGACGTAAGCCGCCGGTAAGCGGTTCCGGCGCTCTACGTGACGTAGAGCACAGAAATTCACAGGTTTACGCCCGACCCGGACATGGGTAGGCCCGTGACACCCTCCATTGTCGTGTGCCGGGGAAGGGCGCGCCTCTCCGTAGGACCCGTGCCGTAGCCCCCCGTGACACGTTTCGCCCCCTGAGAAAGAAGGTGAGATGGGCGAGTTCACGACCACGATCGAAACCAGGCTCGACCAGGCCTACAAGGGTCTTGAAGAGGCCACCACGAGCGGGGACGACTTCCTCGCCGACACCCTCACCGCCGAGATCGAGGACCTTCACCGCCTCGCCGAGGATCACGGCATCGACATCCAGCGCTGATCGGAACCGACACTGACGAGGGGGCCCGCCGTACGGCGGGCCCCCTCGCCTGTGCGCAGGGTGAAGTCAGCGTGAAGTCCGCGCGAAGTCAGCGCGAACGCGGCGCGAATTCACGGCGGCTCCGAGACAGACGTGCGGGTCCTCAGTCGCGCTCGGGGTCGAGGGGAACGAGCAGGTCGTGCAGTTCCTCGAAGAGCCCAGGGGCCGCGCACAGCGCCATGTCGGGACTGACCGGCCTGCCGTTCAGGCCGCCGAGGCGGGCTCCGGCCTCCACGGCGATCAGGCCGGCCGCCGCGTGGTCCCAGTAGTTGGCGCCGCGCTCGTAGTAGGCGTCGACGCGGCCCGCGGCGACCGAGCAGAGATCGACCGCGCACGAGCCGCCGCGCCGGATGTCCCTGACCTGGGGCACCACCTGCGCCAGCACCTCGGCCTGCACCCGGCGCCGCCCCGCCGCGTAGCCGAACCCGGTGGCGACGAGGGCCTTGGCCAGCGGGACACCGGTGTTGCAGCGCAGCCGCTCGCCCCTGAGCCAGGCGCCGCCGCCCTTCGACGCGGTGAACAACTCGCCGCGCGGCACGTTGTGCACCACTCCGGCGACGATCTCGCCGTCCACCTCGACGCCGATGCTGACCGCCCAGTCCGGCAGGCCGTACAGGAAGTTGACCGTGCCGTCGATGGGGTCGACGACCCACCGGACGCCTCCCTCACCGGGGGTGTCGCCGCCCTCCTCGCCGAGGACCGCGTCGCGCGGCCTGGCCTCGGCGATCCTGCTGCGGATCAGTTCCTCCGCGGCCCGGTCGAGCGCGGTGACGACGTCGGTGGGGCTCGACTTGGTGGCGAGCACCTCGGGCCGCGCGGGCCGCTTGGCGAGAAGCATCTGGCCGGCCTCCTCCGCTATGCCGGTCGCCAGCTCCAGCAGCTCCTCCGCCCGCGCGCGGTCATGCCGGTACTCCCGCTCGTCCATCCTGGCCTGCCCCCTCCTCGTACGTGCTCACATCGAAGCGGCCGGCGCCCGGCTCGGGCGTCGGCCGCATGGGTGACATCCTCCCAAATCAGGGTGTACCGCCACTCAACGGTCAGCTCAGGGACGGCGGCCGGGTCCACCCTTCGCCCAGGACGTGCTGCGCGAGGAAGGCCAGAACGGTCTCGTACCAGGCGATCGCGTTGCCGGGCTTGAGCACCCAGTGGTTCTCGTCGGGGAAGTAGAGGAACTTCGACTCGACCCCCGAGCGCTGGAGGTCCCACCACAGCCGCAGGCCCTCGCCGATCGGCACGCGGTAGTCCTTGTCGCCGTGGATCACCAGCATGGGCGTCCTGATCTCGCCGAGCCACCGGTGGGGCGACAACCGGGCGTAGCGGGCGGACCCGAGGGCGCCGAACTCCCGCTGCCAGTAGTTCGCGCCGTCGGTGGTGCCCGCGAACTGGTCCAGGTTCCACAGTGAGGCGTGCGTCACGATCGCCCGGAACCTGTCGGTGTGCCCGGCGACCCAGTTGGCCATGTAGCCGCCGAACGAGCCGCCCATCGCCGCCGTCCGCTGCTCGTCGATCTCCGGCCGCTTGAGGCACTCGTCCGTGATCGCCATGAGGTCGGCGTGGGTCACCGGCCCCCAGTCGCCCCAGCCCCGCTTGATCATGTCCTGGCCGTACCCGGTGGACAGACAGGGGTCGGGCAGCAGCACGGCGTAGCCGTGCCTGGCCATGAGCCAGGGGTTCCAGCGCCAGCTCCAGTCGTTCCAGCTCGACAGCGGACCGCCGTGGATCCACAGCAGGAACGGTGCGGGGTCCTCGGCGGTCGCCTCCGCGGGGACGACCAGCCAGCCGCGGATCTCGGTCCCGTCCTCGGCCGTCGCGGTCACCTCGGTCAGCGTGCCGGGCAGGTCCAGCGGCGGCACGGGCGAGGGCAGGGTCGTCACGGAGCCGTCGGCCGCGATCCGCACCGGCCGCGGCGGCGAGTCGATCGCGCCGCGCAGGGCGTAGACCGAGCCGTCGGGCGCCGGGCACAGCTCGGCGTAGGCGCCGTCGTCCGAGGTCAGCCGCGTGGGCTCGCCCTCTGTGCCGACCTCTGTGCCGACCTCTGTGCCGACCCGGAAGACCGGCCTGCGGCCCCGGTGGTCGGCGGCGAAGAAGAGCTCTCGCGAGGAGGGCGCCCACGCGACCGAGGCGGGGAAGATCTCCCGGGCGACCGCGCGCCCTTCACCGGTGGCCAGGTCGATCACCCACAGGTCGAGCGCGACCTGCGTCTCCTCGGCGCCGTGCCGCTCCCGCACGCAGGCGACCCGCCGCCCGTCCGGCGACACCGTGACCGGCCCGGCGAAGTCGTGCCCCTCGGACGTCGCGAGCGTCCGCCGCGACCCGTCCGCGACGTCGATCGCGACCAGGTCCCAGCGGACGTCGCCGTTCGGGAGCGGCACCCGCCAGGTCGCGACCACGGTCCGCCCGTCCGGGGTGAGGTCGAAAGACAGGTGCTCGTTCAGCGCGCCGCCGGGTGCGGGCGTGAGATCGCGCACGTCCTCCAGGCCCTCGCGTACGGCGCGGCCGGCGAACAGCCGGGTCTCGGCCGGGCCGAGGTCGTGGTCCCAGTAGCGCACCGGGTAGCCCTCGTGCAGGATCGCGCTGACCCCGGCCTCCTCGCGGGCCTTGCGCCGCTCCTCCTCGGTGGCGGCGTCGCCGGGCAGCACCTCGGAGGTGTAGACGACCGCGCCGCCCGCCGCCCGCACCCCGCCGATCCCGCCGGGGCGGGTGGCGACGCGCACCGGCTCGCCGCGCTCGGGCAGCAGCCACAGGGCGGCCGTGTCGCCGCCGCTCTCCTTCGCCGTCTCGTCGGGCCGCCGGGAGACGAAGAACAGGGTCCCGTCGGGGGCGAACTCGGCCCCCGCCTCTCCCTTCGCCGACCGGGTCAGCCGGCGGGGCTCGCCTCCGGGGTCCTGGGGGATCTCCCACAGCGCGGCGCCGTACGACTTGCCGTCGGGGTTGAGCGACTGGACCACGGACACGAGCCGGGTCCCGTCGGGCGACAGCCGCAGGGCGTTCACGCGCGGCAGGGCCATGTATTCGCGGATGTCCGGAAATTGGCTCACCGCTCGAACCTACTCGCTGACGCACGCACCACCCAAGCGATACAGGCGCGGGCGGAACCGTCGTACCGTCCGCGTAAGGTGTGGCGCATGGGGAGCACCAACGGATACGACGCCCTGCTGGTCGTCTCCTTCGGAGGGCCGGAGAAACCCGACGACGTCATGCCGTTCCTGGAGAACGTCGTGCGCGGCCGGGGCGTGCCGCGCGAGCGGCTGCTGGAGGTCGAGGCGCACTACCAGAGGTTCGGCGGGGTCAGCCCGATCAACCGGCAGTGCCGCGACCTGATCGCCGCGCTCGACGTGGACCTGCCCGTCTACTGGGGCAATCGCAACTGGCACCCGTTCCTCGAGGACACGGTCCTGCGGATGAAGGAGGACGGCGTCCGCAAGGCGGCGGCCTTCGTCACCGCGGCCTACAGCTCCTACTCCAGTTGCCGGCAGTACCTCGACGACATCGCCCGTGCCCGCGCCGCCGTCCCCGGCGCCCCCGAGATCGTCAAGCTCCGCCACTACTACGACCATCCCGGGTTCATCGCGGCGATGGCCGACCACACCCGCGAGGCCCTCGACCGGCTGCCCGCCGACGCCCGCGAACAGGCCCGCCTCGTGTTCACCGCGCACAGCATCCCCGTCTCCATGGCCCGCACGGCCGGACCCGCGGGGGGCGCGTACGAGGCCCAGCTCAGGCGGGCCGCCGAACTGGTGACCACGCACGTCGACGAGGGGCGGGCCTGGGACCTGGTCTGGCAGAGCCGCAGCGGCCCGCCGCAGGTGCCCTGGCTGGAGCCCGACGTCTGCGACCACCTGGAGGCGCTGCACGCCGAGGGCGTGCGGTCGGCCGTCCTGGTGCCCATCGGGTTCGTCTCCGACCACATGGAGGTCGTCTACGACCTCGATGTGGAGGCCGCGGCCACGGCCGAGAAGCTCGGCATGGCCCTCACCAGGGCCTCGACCGCGGGCACCCACCCGCGGTTCGTGTCGATGGTGGGCGAACTGCTCGCCGAGCCCGAGCCCGCGCCGTGCGCGGCGACCTGCTGCCCGGCGCCCGTCCGGCCCGCCCACCGGCCGGGCCGTTAGCGGCGCCGGAGCGGGACGGCAGGACCCGCCGTCGCGGGTCCCTCCCGCGCGTCAGGAGGCGTACGTGCGGGCGTACGCCTCCGCGAGCGACAGGACCTTGTTCACGTAGTCCCAGGAGTGGTTGTAGAACCACACGGCCTTCCTGAGCTTGTCGCCGCCTGCGCCGGCCCCGTTGGCGCACAGGTATTTGGCGGCCGACGGCACCGCGTCGTAGGGACTCCAGATGTCCGCCTCGCCGTCACCGTCGCCGTCCACGCCGTACACCTTCCAGGTGGCGGGCATGAACTGCATCGGCCCGAGCGCCCCCGCGGACGAGGGGCCGTTGTTGCGGCCGTGGCTGCTCTCGACCTGGCCGATGGCGGCCAGGACGGTCCACGAGAGGCCGGGGCAGACGGTGGCGGACCGCTGGTAGAGGTCCAGGTAGCTCGTGGGCCGTCCCACCAGGGCCCGCCCCGGCGTGGCCGTGGCCCGCGGCCGGACGGCGGCCGCGCCGACCCTCTCGACCTGCGCGCCCTTGCCGAGCAATCGCGCGACCGCCTTGTCGCTCACCTTGCCCGGGTCGCCGTGGACCAGCACCACGACGCCGCCGGGGAAGCCGAGCTTGCGGCCCAGGTCCTGGCTGACCAGGCCGTCGACGCCGGGCAGCCCGAGCGAGGCCGAGGCGGCGACGCGCAGCCGGGGGCCCCGGTCGATCTGGTACTCCGCGCCGAGCAGCATGCCGAGACGTTTGACCGTGGCCGCGTCGGCGACCATTTCGCCCCGCGCGAGCGCGCTCCACACCTCCGGGTGATCGGCCACGTTCTTCGGCGTCCACGACCGGAACGTGGCCGGGTCGACCGCGAGCAGCCGCAGGGCCGTGCCGGACACGTGCACCGCGCCGCCGTCGGCGACCACCACCTTCTGCACGTGCCGCAGCTTGGCGATCTTCAACAGGGTGCTCTGCGGCACCCGCTTCGGGGAGATCGCCAGGAGGTGCGGCAGCGTGACCTGCACGCCGGGCCCGCCGACGACGGGCGCGCTCGACGGCAGCGTACGGTCGGGCATGAGGCTTCCCGCCGTCGCCCGCGCGGCCGGAAGGGGGTTGTCGGCCCGCGTACGGTCCGTCTCCGCCCGGCCGCCGCCGGCCGCCAGCGCGCCGTCACCGGGCCAGGTGACCAGGAAGGCGGTGCCCGCGGCGATGACGCTCAGGATCACGACCGCGAGGCCGGTCACGATCGGGCGGAGCCGCATGGAGGCGGAATGAGTGGACGACCTCACCTCAGCCCCTCCACCCCCGACGCGGAAAAATCACTTGCCTCATGATATGCGGGTGGGCGATGGTCGAAACGGAGACAAACGCCGTCCGCGTGTCCCGGGACCGCCCGGGGCCGCCGCCGCTGTCGAACGACCGGCCCGGACGCACACGCACCACAGTGCCGAAGGGGAACACACCATGGTCGGGCCGTATCGCGGGCTGTTCGGCACGCCCGGAGTCAAGGGCTTCGTCATCGCGGGGTTCGTCGGGCGGGCGCCCATGTCGATGCTCGGCATCGGCGTCATCCTGCTGATCACCGCCATCACCGGTTCGTACGCGAAGGCGGGGGCCGTGGCGGCGACCTTCTCCATCGCGGTCGCCGTGGCCGGGCCCCTCACCGGGCGGCTGGTGGACCGGTTCGGCCAGGCGCGGGTGCTGCTCCCGTTGGTGCTGCTGCACGCCTGCTCGCTCACCACCCTGATGCTGTGCGCGCACGCCGGGGCCCCCGAATGGACGCTGTACGCCGCCGGCGCGGCGGCCGGGGCCACCGGGATCTCGCTCGGCTCGATGGTCCGGGCCCGCTGGTCGCACGTGCTCGGTGACCCCGCCAAGCTGCACACCGCGTTCTCGTTCGAGTCCGTGGCCGACGAGGTGATCTTCGTCGGCGGCCCCGCCTTCGTGACCGCCCTCACGATCGCGATCAACCCCTACGCGGGCCTGATCGCCGCGATCGTGCTGACCGTGTCGGGCACGGTGGCGTTCGCCTCGCTCCGCGCCACCGAACCGCCTGCCGTACGGCACCGGGGGGCGGCCGGGTCCCCGATCGCGATCCCGGGCGTGGCGCTGCTGTCGGCGGTGTTCCTGGCCATGGGCGCGGTGTTCGGTTCCGTCGACATCACCACCGTGGCCTTCGCGGAGGAGCACGGCAGCAAGGCCGCGGCCGGTCTGCTGCTCGCGTCGATCGCGTGCGGCAGCGCGGTCTCCGGCCTGTGGTACGGCTCCCGGCAGTGGAAGATCAGCCTGCGCGCCCGGTTCGTCCGCGGGCTGTCGCTGTTCGCCGCCGGGCTCACGCCGGTGCTGCTCATGCGCGACGTGCGGGTCATGGCGCTGGCGCTCTTCGTCGCCGGCCTGTCCATCTCACCCACCATCATCACCGGGTTCTCGCTGGTGGAGCGCCTGGTTCCGGCGGCCCAGCTCAACGAGGGCATGGCGTGGATCACCACCTCGATCAACCTCGGTGTGGCGGTGGGCTCCTGGGCCGGCGGACGGCTGACCGACGTGTTCGGGGCGTCCAACGCGTACGGCTTCTCCTACGCCTGCGCGCTGCTCGCGGCCGTCGTGGGCCTCGCCGGCTCGGCGCTGGTCCGGGTGCGTCACCAGCACACGAACTGAGACCGAGGCCGGCCCCGTAGGCAGCGGGGCGATTCATGAGTAGTGTTCATGTTCACCCCGGGGCAGGTGCCGGGGCGAGGAGGAGCATGGACGCCTTCGTCAACTGGGCGCGCAACCAGTCGATCACCCCCGCGGAGGTCCGCGCCCCCGCGTCGGCGGCCGAGGTCGCCGACGCCGTACGGGACGCCGCGAAGACGGGCCGGCGGGTGCGCATGACCGGCACGGGGCACTCGTTCACCGGGGTCGCGCTCACCGACGGCATCCTGCTGCGCCCCGGCGCGCTGACCGGTGTCCTCGACGCGGGCGACGGGTGGGTCAAGGTCGCCGCGGGCACCCCGCTCCACGCGCTCAACGAGGAACTCCACCGGCGTGGGATGGCGCTGGCCAACATGGGCGACATCACGGCCCAGACCGCCGCCGGGGCGATCCAGACCGGGACCCACGGCACCGGCAGGCACGTCGGCGGTCTCGCCGACCAGGTCGTCGAGCTGGAGATGGTGCTCGCCGACGGCTCCGTGACGACCGTGCGCGAGGGCGACCTGTTCGACGCGGCCCGGGTGGGCCTCGGCGCGCTCGGCATCCTGACCGCCGTCACGTTCCGGGTCGAACCCGCGTTCCTGCTGCGCAACCGTCGCGAGCCGATGGCGTTCAGCCGGATCCTCGACGCGCTGGACGACCTGACGGAGGCCGACGACCACCTCGACTTCTTCTGGCTCCCGCACACCGACACCTGCCTGGTCAAGCGCAACAACCGCCACCCAGGCCCCGCCCGGCCGCCGGCCGCCTTCAAGCGCTGGCTCGACAACGTCTTCCTGGAGAACACGCTGTTCGGCGCGGCCTGCGCTCTCGGGGCCCGCCTCCCCGGCGCGGTGCCCGCGATCAACGGGATCTCCGCGCGCATGCTCGGCTCGTCGGAGTGCGTCGACACCTCTTACAAGATCTTCACCTCGGTGCGCGAGGTCCGCTTCCTGGAGATGGAGTACGCCGTCCCGCGCCACCACCTCGCCCAGGCCCTGCGGGAGACGCGGGACCTCGTGGAGCGGTCGGGCTGGCCGATCACCTTCCCGGTCGAGGTGCGGGTCACGCCGCCCTCGGACGCCTGGCTGTCCACCGCGTACGGCAGGCCCTCGGCGTACGTCGCCTGCCACGTCTACCGCCAGGCGCCCAACCCCGCGTACTTCGAGGGCGTGGAGGAAATCATGGCCAGGTTGGGGGGCCGGCCCCACTGGGGCAAGCTGCACACCCGCGACGCGGACTACCTGCGTGGCGTGTATCCGAGGTTCGGCGACTTCCTCGCGCTGCGCCGCGAGATGGACCCGAACGGGCTGTTCTCCAACGATTACCTCGACCGGGTGCTCGGCGCGTCGCGGGAAGGCTGACCCCATGGCCGCGTAAAGTCCCTCTCCACGGTCCGGCGTCTTCCGCGTGTCGCGTTGCCCGCGCCGGCCCTCGGGCAGGCACATTGCGGAGCACGGGCACACCAGAGCCCGGCGCGCCACTCGAACCCGAGGGAGCAAGCAGGAATGAGACCCTCCCGCAGGTCCGGCCGCACGGCGTACGGCACGGTCACGCCGCCGTGCGCCGCGCCCGCGCCGTACGGACGGGCGGTGGGCGCGCACCACCTGAGGAGACACGACCCTCGCTCTCGCCTTCTGGGCCGGATCGACGGCGCGGCCGCCGCCTATGGGCTGCCGCTCCCGGACGACCGACAGGTTGCGGAAAGGTGAACGCGAAAAATGTGACCGGGGTCACAACATCTGCCTCGCCCCCTGGCGAGGCGATGTTCGGACATGCCGGGTACGGTGCTGGAAGGCAACCGGCTCACGCGAGAGACTCAAGGGTCCGGGGGAAGACAGAGCACGACGACGAAGGGACTCGCATGCAGGAGCTCCGTCTCGTCGCGGTAAGTGAAGACGGAACGTACCTCGTCCTGGCGACCGCCGGGCGGGGCACGCGCTTCACGCTGCCCGTCGACGACCGGCTCCGCGCTGCGGTTCGCGGCAACTTCTCCCGTCTCGGCCAGTACGAGATCGAAGTGGAGAGCCCGTTGCGTCCCAAGGAGATCCAGGCGCGCATCCGTGCCGGGGAGACGGCCGAGGAGATCGCGGCCACCGCCGGCATTCCGGTGGAGAGAGTCCGCTGGTTCGAGGGACCGGTTCTCCAGGAGCGCGAGTACATGGCCCAGCAGGCCCAGCGCGTCTCGGTCCGGATGCCGGGCGAGACGACCCCCGGGCCCACGCTCGGCGAGCTGGTCGCCGAGCGGCTGACCCGGCGCGGCGTGCCCGCCGACGAGATCGACTGGGACTCCGCCAAGCGCGACGACAACCTGTGGCGGGTGCGGCTCGGCTTCGTCTGGAACGGTCACACCCGCCACGCCGAGTGGCTCTTCGACCCGCGCCGCCGCCACATCACCCCGAACGACGACGAGGCCATGCGCCTGTCGGCGGCCGAGTACGTCGAGCCCGAGCGGGACGACGCAACCGTGCGTCCCTTCGTGCCCCGCCTCGCGTCCAAGCTCGCCCCGGTGCCGCCGCTGCCCGAGGAGACCTCTCCCCGTCGCGACGAGCCGGGTCTCAGCGTGCCCGCCGTACGCTCCGAGCCCGCCGCGCTCCCCGAGCCCGTGGCGCCGCCGCGGCTGAGCCCGCCGCTGCGCGCGGAGACCGGCCGGCCCGAGCGGCCCGAGCCGTACGCGGACGAGCCGGCGGCCTACCGGCCCGAGCTGACCCCGGTGCCCTTCCGGCTGCCGCAGTCGCTCATCGCCACCCCCGACCCCGTGCTCCCGCCGCCCGCCGCCGAACCCAGGGTGGAGCCCACACCGCAGACCGGATCCGCAGCGCAGGCCGCTCCTCCGCGTACGCCCGCCGACCCCGACCCGGCCACCGGCGGCGTTCCGTACGCTCCGGGCCCGGACGCCGCCGGAGACGGCGCGGTCCGCGTGGACGGTCAGGACGCCGCGGGACCGCAGGCCGCGTCCCAGCCGCCCGCGTATGCCGTCGCACCCGCGCCCGTGGCGGACGCCGCCGCATCGGTCCCTGTGACCGGCGGGGACAGTGCCGTCGGCGAGACCGCGGTCACCGGACCGGCGTCCCGCCCGCAGGAGCCCGTCGTCCCGAACGTGGCGCCCGACGCCTCCACCGGCGTGACGTCATCCGGTGGAGCGGCGGACACACAGGAGGCCGTGCGTCCGGCGACGCCCACGGAGCGGGCGGCCGCCGAGGACTCCACGACCACCACGACCACCCCGGATTCCACTGCGGACTCCGCGGCGCACTCCACTCCGCACTCCACTCCGGACTCCGGGACGACAGGCTCCGGGGCGACGGACGTCGTGGCCGCGGCGGCGTCCTCTCAGGACGCCGAGGGCGGCGCCTCCGGCCCCGAGAGCGCGGAGGCCGCCGTGGAGACCACCGCAGCCGCTGAGGCCGCGAGTCCGGCCGAGCGATCGGCCGAGGCGCCCGCGTCGCAGCCGGCCCCCGAGGCGGCCACGGGCACGGCAGCGGACACGAACACGGCCGCGGACACGAACACGGCGGCGGACACGGCCGCGGGCGGCGCGACGGCCGAGGCGTCGCCGACGGCCGCTGTTCCCATTGCCGTCCCCGCGCCCGCTCCACCGGCGGAGTCCGCGGAGGAACCCGCTGCGGGTACCACGGCGGACGCCACGGCGGTGAGCGTGCCCGCGCCGAGCGCGCCCCCAGAGAGCACCGCGGCACCCACCTCAGCACCCACCCCGGCACCCACCTCAGTGCCCACCCCGAAGCCCACCGCGGCGCCTGCCGCTCCAGCCGCACAGGCGACTCCTGCCGCTCCAGCGGCACAGGCCACCACGCCCGCGGCTCCGGCGGCAGAGACCACCACGCCTGCCGCTCCGGCGGCACAGGCCACGCCAGAGGCTCCGGCGGCACAGGCCACGCCGCCCGCGCAGCCCGCGGCCGAGGCCGCACCCGCGCCGCAGGCACCGGCGCGGCAGGAACCCGCGGCCCAGGCGCCCGCTGCCGCCCCGGCGCCCCGGACGGGGGACGCCGGGAAGAGCCAGCACCCGGGCGGCGGGTCCAAGGACGGGGCGAAGGAGGCGCAGAAGGAGGCTCCGAAGGACGCCAAGCCCGAGACGCCCGCCCCGCCGGTGCCGAAGCCGGCTCCCCCGCGGCCCCGCAAGTCGCGCGGACGCCGGGCGTCGGTGCCGACCTGGGACGAGATCATGTTCGGCGCGCGCAAGCAGGACTGACCGCGCAGGACCCGGCGTCTTCCGGCGCCGGGAGCGGAGCCGTCCACGGCGTCGGAGCCGTCCACTGCGTCGGCGTCGTCACGAACGGCGAGAGAAGGCCGGTCGGCGAGTTCGCGAACTCGCCGACCGGCCTTCCGCCGTCTGTCCGGGCCGTGCCCGCGAACTCCCCGTCGCCTCAGGACGCGTCCCGGGACGCTCGATTCGCGGCGTGACCAGACGCGCTTCTCCCGGCATCCCACGCGAGCAGGGTCATATGAGACCGTACGGAACAGTTCCGCACGATCATGAACCTTGTCCTCGATCCCGTAGATCAAGGATCTTCCGTGATGCACCCCTCTCCCGGCACCCGGCCGGGGCTCGGGGCCTTCCCCACGGAGGTTCTCCTTGCATCGACGATCACGGTGGGAACGCGTACGCGTGATCGCGGCGGCCGCTGTCGTGACCGCCGGCACGCTGGTCGCGCTCCCCCAGGCAGCGCACGCGGCGGTCACGGGGCCACCGCCGCAGGCGTCCGCCTTCGATCACGTGCTCTACTGGAACAGCGTCTTCCTCGACACCATCCGCACCCTCCCCCGCGACGGCGTCGACCCGCAGTACAGCCACGACGGGGACCCGACCCGGCTCGCGCGGGCCGGCGCCATGCTGCACATCGCCCTCCACGACGCGAACTGGCCGGCCGCGCCGGTCACGTACCTGCCGAAGATCACGCAGCAGAACCCGAACGACTCGATAGAGGCCACGATGGACGCGGCGGCGCACCGCGTGCTCGAACACCTCTATCCGTACATCGACTTCGACGCCAACCTGGCCTACGCGCTCGCGCAGATCCCCTCGTCGGTGCCGTCCTCCTACGTCCAGGGCGGCCGGGCCGACGGCGAGAGGATCGGCGACCTGATGATCGCCGAAAGGTCGGGGGACGGGCCGGCGTTCGACCTCTCGTACACGGAGGGCACGGTCCCCGGCGCGTGGCGGCAGACGGGCTCCGGACCGGCGGTGGCGCCGAACTGGTGGAAGCTCAAGCCGTTCGCCATGACGTCCCCCACGCAGTTCCGGCCGCCGCCGCCCGGCGGCTTCACCTCCTACGACCAGCTCGTACGCAGCTCCCAGTACGCACAGCAGGTCAACGAGGTCAAGGCGTACGGCGGGGCGAAGAACCCCACCTCGCGGTCCGCCGACCAGACTCAGGCGGCGTTCTTCTGGGCCAACGACGGCAAGGGCACCTACCGGCCGGTGGGGCAGCTGTTCGCCATCACCCAGACGGTCGCCAGGCAGAAGGGGCTGAGGCAGAACGAGACGGCCGAGCTGTTCAACCTCGTGTCCATGGCACTGGCCGACGCGTCGATCGTCGCCTGGGGAGCGAAGTTCGACTCGCCGATCGACCTGTGGCGGCCGGAGAGCGCGATCAAGCTGGCCGACACGAGCCTCAACGCCGCCATCACACCCGATCCCTCCTGGGAGCCGCTGTCGATGAACGCCGCCGGACAGCACTTCTCGCCGCCCTTCCCCGCGTACACATCGGGGCACGCCACGTTCGCGGGGGCGTGGGCGGGCGTGATGCAGAGGTGGTTCGGGCACGACCTGACCTTCACCGCGCCCACCGACGATCCGAACGCCAACCCGAAGACCAGGACCTTCACGAGTTTCGAGCAGGCCGCAGAGGAGGACGCCCTCAGCCGGCTCTGGCTCGGCGTCCACTACCGCTGGGACGCAGACCGCGGCCTCGACGCGGGATTCAACCTGGGTGACTTCGTCTACGTGACCAAGCGCGACCAGGGATAGGAACACGAGCACGACCTCCAGGCCCTCCGGGCGGCGCAATCCGCTGACCCGGGGGGCTGCCTCGCGTCGACGATCTTTGTTAGTGTTTCGCCCGGATCGACGCCGAAGCGTGGCTTGGGAGGATCGTCGTGTCAGGGCCGTTCAGCGTGCCTCCCCAGCCCGACGGCGTGACCACCGCGGCCGAATTCGTCGCCGCGCTGGGCCGTCTCCGCCAGTGGTCCGGGCTGACCTACCGGCAGCTCACGGCCGCCGCGAAGGCGTCGGGAGACGTGCTGCCCACCAGCACGATCGCGGGGGCCCTCGGGCGCACGACCCTTCCCAGGGAGGAGTTCGTGGCGGCCTTCGTACGAGCCTGCGGGCTCGGCGAGGCCGAGACGGCGCGCTGGGTGGCGCACAGGAAACGGCTGGCCGCCGGCATGACGCCTCCGGCCGATCCCCACGACGCGGCCGCCGGTCCGGACCGACCGCCCGGACCGCCGGAGCAGCCCGGCCCGGATGGCCGGCCCGATCAGGCCGATCGCCTCGAGCCCGGCGGTCTCGACGGGCGCGAACAGGTCGATCCCGCGGATCCCGCCGTGCCGGGCGACCCGGCAGGACCGGGCGGAGACGCCGTACGGCCGAAGACCCGGGCGCTGCGGCGGTTCGTCGTGGCCGGGGCCGGCGTCCTGGTCCTGCTCCTCGCCACGGGCGTGGTCCTGGCGCAACTGCCTGTCTCCTGGGCCGGCGGCGACGCACGGCCCTCGACCACCCCCGCCGCCGCGACGTCCGGAAGCGGCCGCACCCCGCCCTCCGCCTCCCCCGCCCCGACGGCGGGAAGCGGCCGCACCCTGCCCGACGGGTGGTATCACGTCGTCCCGTCGCACGTCGCCGATCGCGACCTGTGCGTCGGGGAGGGACGCGAGCGCAACAGGCGGACCGACCGGCCACTGGCCGTGCAGCGGCCCTGCCGGGGTGTCGTCCCCGACACTTACATGCAGTCGGTCGGCGGCGGCGCCTACGAGATCCGGTGGCACCATCCCAAGGAGGGCGTCGGCTGCCTCACGGTCGACGAGGCGCTGAGCGGCCCGGGCGCGCTGGTCGCTCCCGAGAACTGCTCCGGGGCGGCGCACCAGCGGTTCCTGCTGCAGCCCGCGGGGGCGGGGTTCGCCCTGCGTCCCCTGCACAGCGGAATGTGCCTGGGAGCGCTGTACGGCGAGCCCGACGTGGCCCCCGGCGCCGAGCTCGCCCAGGAGTCCTGCACCGGACGGCGCGACCAGGTGTTCCTCTTCCGCCCCGTGCCCGTCCCGGCCTGGACGCGCGCCCACCGCACCCGCCCGGCCCACGCCTGATTACCGGTCGGCGGTCCCCGGCACCCCCGCCGGTACGGGCGTCCCCGCCGCGGCTTCCACGAGTCGCGGTGCAGGTCGGCTCACGTATCCCGGCCAGGCCGACGGCACCGTGATGTCACCGTCGTGCGCCCGTCGCCCTCGTCCTCCTGCCCGCGCATGACCCTTCGTCCGGGTTCCGCGCCGTACGGCGGGTGAGGCGCGCCCACACCTCCTATGATCGTCAACGCATGGATTCATCACCCGAAGCACCGATCGCGCGAAAGGCGACGAATGACGGAGACAGGACGCGTTCCGAAGGGTGTTGATCCGAAAGTCCCGAGCGTGGCGCGCATCTACGACTACTTCCTCGGCGGCAAGGACAACTTCGCCTCCGACCGCGAGGCCGCCGACCAGGTCATCCGGCTCGGGCGCGAGCAGGGGTACGACATCCCCGCGCTGGCCCGCGCCAACCGCGCCTTCCTGGTGCGGGTGGTCAGGGAACTGGCCGAGGCCGGCGTGCGTCAGTTCCTCGACATCGGGACCGGGCTGCCCACGCAGCAGAACGTACACCAGGTCGCCGCGATGTTCGGTCCCGGTTCCCGCACCGTCTACGTGGACAACGATCCGACGGTTCTCGTGCACGCACGCGCCATCCTCGCCGACACACCCGACACCGTCGTGGTGGAGGGGGATCTGCAGCGGCCCGGCGACATCCTCGCCGACGAGCGGATCCGCGCGCATCTGGACCTCAACCGGCCGGTGGCGATCCTCGCGCTGGCGGTCCTGCACTTCTTCACCGACGACGCGGAGGTGAGCCGGATCGTCTCGAATCTGCAGGACGGGCTGCCCTCCGGCGGCTACCTCGCCATCTCCCACACTTTTGTCCGGCGCTCCGAGCAGAACAAGGTGGAGCAGGCGCAGTCGGTCTACGGCAAGACCTCCGCCGGGGGCTTCGTGCACCGTGGCCCCGAGCAACTCGCCGCCATGCTGGACGGCATGGAGGTTCTGGAGCCCGGCGTCGTGCCCGTCGAGCTCTGGCGTCCCCGCCACGACCAGTACCCGGGCGACCCAAGCAACAGCGGTTACATCGGAGTCTTGGCCCGCCGCCCCTGAGGCCTCGCCGACTCTCCGGCGGGTTCGACAGTCGAGAACCTCGTGATGACCGGCCGCCTGCTGGGCCTGACGAGGCCGGACGCACGGCGCCGGGCCGACGGCCTGCTCGACCGCTTCCAGCTCACCGGCGCGGGCGGGCGGCCAAGACCTACTCGGGCGGCATGCGCCGCCGGCTCGACCTCGCCGCGAGCCTCGTGGGCCGCCCCAGGTGCTGTTCCTGGACGAGCCCACGACCGGCCTCGACCCGCGCAGCCGCACCGAGTTGTGGGGCGTCGTCCGCGGCCTCCAGGACGAGGGCGTGACCGTACTGCTCACCACGCAGTACCTGGAGGAGGCCGACCAGCTCGCGGACGACATCGTGGTGTTCGACCACGGGAAGGTGATCGCGAGCCCGCCGGACGGCACCTCGCGCTGACCGGGCACCGTGCCGGGGCCGCGGCGTGAGGCCGCGACGGGGGTCACAGGACGCACGAAGCGACGAGGAGAGAAGATGACCAGTTCGCGCAGCCCGGCCTGGTCGCGCAGAACGTGCTGTTCGCGAGCATGACCGCGGCCGTCGGATTGAACGTCGACATCGCAACCGCGTCTGAAAGGCCCCCGCTGGATGGGGTGCCTGGATGAACCCCTCCAGGCCGGTGACGCGTCCCTTAGGTATGAAGGGATCGCGTTTGACCGTCATCGCGGTGCTTGCGTCGTTGTGCGCCTGCGGCCAGTCCGGTGCTGGTCCGGTAACCACTGTGGCCGGGACCGAGACGATCGTGTTGCAGCGGGCCGATCAGCCCAAAGCACATCGACCCACCCTGGAGCGGCTCAAGCGAGAGGCGGCGGCGTCGGGCCGGCCCCTGGAGGAGGTCGTCAAGCGGTACGCGACCCGGATGGCTGCTACCTCGTCGCCCAAGCCGACGGACTTCGAGGGATACGACCCTGCGGTGACCGACCCGGACGTGGCGATCGACGGCATTCCCTACGCCGAGCTGGTCGACCTCGGGACCATCGCCAAATCGGAGGGCATCTCCTACGAGGAGGCCATCGACCGCTTCGGCTCACAGTCGTCCAACAGCCGGGTGATCGACAAACTCAATGCGGAGTTCCCCGACGAGATCTCCGGCGTCAGATACGTCGACGACCAGCGGGGACTGCGCGTCGGCTTCAAGGGCCCCATCCCGACTCGCGCGATCGAGCTGGCCAGGACCCTCCCGATGGAGGTCACCCTGATCGGCGGCAAGGGATTCTCGGCCGCGGACCTCCGGCGGGCCCAGGACACGGTCGTCTCCTGGCTCCGATCCCGTCCTGAGGTGGCCACGATGACGGCGCACCCAGATGACGAGACCGGCCAAGTCAAGGTCACAGTTCAGCCGAAGGTGATGCCGGACGATGCGGAGGAGTTCACGCGTGGGCTTCAGCTCCCGCAGCTGAACAATCCGCACATCACCGTCGAGGTCACACTCTCCGCCGAATCGATCGCCGTTCGCCCGCAGTGAGCGCCACCCCCCACCGGTCTCCGACCGTCCTGAACTCGTCGAGCGCGAGCACCAGGTCGGCCTCGCCCTCCTCGGAACGGCCCGCGTTGCAGCACAGGTGGGCGCGGAAGATACGGGCGGAGGCGGCCACCCAGCCGTCCGGATGTCCGAGCAGCGGCTCCAGCTGGAACTCCGCCTCCTCCTGCAGGCCGGAGAACATCGACATGACCGGCACCGCGATCGCCACGAGGGGGTGCTGGGCGGCCTCCAGCGTGGCCCCGCCCGCGAACACCGCCAGCCGCGCCGCGAGCGCGCGCTCGCCGGCGTCGAGCAGGTCCCAGCTCCACTCCACGACCGCGCGGAGCGTCTGGTGGCGGGACATCGCCGTACGGCGGCCGCCCGCTCGGCGAACAACCGCACGGCGGGACCGGCACCGTGCGGCCCGACCGGCCACAGCCGCTCTCCGGTGATGCCGAGCGGTCTCTGCTGGTGGCGAGGATGCGCAGGCCGGGGCACTCGGCGAGGAGCCGGTCGGCGAGCACGGCGGCCGGCTCGACCACGTGCTCGCAGTTGTCCAGCATGATCAGCGTGTCGCGCGCCGCCAGAGCGGAGACGAGCCGGGTCACCTGGTCGGACTCCCCACCCGGCGCGGACGGCATGGCGGGCACCGCGCGCACGGGCACCAGGCCGGTGTCGCGCAGGCCGAGCGCGGTCAGGGCGGCCCGCGGCACCTCCGCCGCGTCCCCGACGGGCGCGAACTCGACCAGCCAGACGCCGTCGGGCACGCGCGCGGCGATCGCCTCGGCCGACTCCACCGCGAGTCTCGTCTTGCCCGCACCCCCCGGGCCGAGCAGTGTGACCAGGCGGTCGGCGGCGAGGAGCCCGCCGATCCTGCCGACGTCGTCGTCCCGGCCGACGAAGCTGGTCAGCCGGGCCCTCAGGTCGCCCCGGCGCGGAGCGCGCGGCGGCGGCCGGTCCATCCGGGCGAGCGCCTGCTCCTTCCGGGCGAGCGCCTGCTCGCTCCGGGCAGGCCCGGTGGGCGTCACCGCCGGTGGCGGCCGGGTTCCCTCCTCGGAGAGCTCGCCCCTCAGCATCGCGAGACGGAGTTCGGCCAGCGCGGGCGAGGGGTCGGCCCCGAGCCGGTCGGCGAACACGGACCGGGCCTCCTCGTAGGCGGCCAGCGCCTCGGCCCGGCGGCCCGCCACGTAGAGAGCGCGCATGAGCTGCCCGTGCGGCCGTTCCCGCAGCGGATGGGCGGTGACGAGCAGCCGCGGCTCCGAGATCGGATCGGCGTGCCGGCCCAGGGCCAGCTCCGCCTCGATCCTGTCCTCCGCGGCCGCGATCCTGAGCTCCTCCAGCCGGGCCACCTCGACCTCGGCGTTCGGCAGGTCGGTCAGCGGAGCGCCGCGCTGTGTCAGCAGAGCCCGCAGCCGCTGCCCGCCGACCTCGACCGGCCGCCCGTCGCGCCGGACGTCGAGGGGGCCCAGAACGGCGAAGCTCGTGCCCGCTCCCGGCGTGTCCCCCTGCATGCCTCGATTGTGGCGGATAAGGGCGCCCGGGGCCTCACACCCCCACATACCGGTTCTCCGCACGTACCGATCGATTCGGGAGAACACGGAGGTCAACGGCTCACGCGGGCCCGGTCATCGGTACGGATCACCGCGATCCGGTCGGGGCACCTGTCCAATCCGCGTAGCATCATCGGGCATGGGGTCGCCGAGAAAATCAGCGGTCACGCGAGCCGCCGTCACGGTGACGGCGCTCACGCTGGCCGCGACGGGCTGCGGAATCCTGGGCGGGGGATCGCCGAGGAACCTCGACGTCATCAGCGTGTCGAGCCCGCAGTTCCGCGACGGCGCCCCCCTGCCGGACGACTACTCCTGTAAGGGGGGGCAGGGCAACCCGCCTCTCCGCTGGTCGGGCACGTCGGGCGCCAAGTCGGTGGCCCTCGTGGTCGACGACAACAATCCCCGCAGCGGCCCGGAGGTGCACTGGGTGGTGTTCGACATCGACCCCGCGACGACCGAGCTGGGCATGGACGACGTCCCCCGGGGCGCCCGGCAGGGCATGACGTCGAGCGGGAAGGTGGGCTATGCGCCCCCATGTCAGGCCGACGGCAGCTACCGTTTCACTGTCTACGCGCTGAACACGAAGCTCGACCTGAAGCAGGGCGCCGACCTCGCGGAGACCCTGGAGGGCATCGCGAGTCACACCATCGCCCGTGGGCGCCTCACGGCGAACACGATCGAGTGACATGCTGGGCACCGGAGGTAGTCGTGCTACACCAATCTTCACCTAGGGTGTGACAACGGTCATTGTGGTCGAGCAGAATCGGATCCAATTGCTGAGCGCAGGTGATCAAAGGGGGCAGGTCGCGTCGATGGCCGCGCGACCTCACCGGCGCCGCAGAAAGGCCATGGCCTTGAGGGTGGTGCTATGACTGCGGTCATTGTGGGTCTTGTCGCCGTCGTGCTTCTCGTGCTGCTGGTCGTGGCGCTGGGCATGCGGTCGATGAACCGCAGGGAGAGCGCTCTCTCCGCTGAGCGCATCAAGGCGATGGCCGAGAACAAGGGCCCCAAGCCCCGGCGGCCCGCCGAGGAGACGTTCTTCGAGAGCTTCCCCAAGGGGTTCGACGCCTTCGAGGAGCCGGAGAAGCAGCGTCCGGCGCCCCGCCCCGCCCCCCGCCCCGGCGGGCGGCAGGCGGCACGGCCCGCGCAGCGCGGCGGCAAACAGCCCGCCGCCGCCCGCGGCAAGCGCGGCGTGGACGAGTGGGGCGGGGCCGACGACTACGACGACGACTACTGGTCGCGCGTACGCGCCGACGACGGCGGCTTCGGGGGGACGATCGCCGCGAGGATGGCCACCCCCCGGCCGGTGGACGAGACCGCCGGCGCGGCGGCCCAGGCGGCCGACCCCGACGCCGCGACCGTGCAGGCTCCCCTGCCCGCCCGCCCGAGCCGCGCCCGGCGCGCCGACGCCGACGAGCCCGTGCTTCCCGCCGCCCCCGTCTCCGCCTCGGCTCTCGCCGACCAGAAGACCGTCACCTTCTCCGCGCCGACGCCCGACCTGCTCGACGTCCCCGCCGCTCCGGCCGGCTCCCCTTCGACCGGTCCCTTCGACGCGAGCCGCACGACCGGCCCGTTCGACTCCCCCGCGGTGAGCGGCGCCCCCGCGTCCCCGGCCGGCGACCCCTTCGCGGCCGCCGCCGGAGCCCAGTCGGGCGCGCCGGGCGCGTCCAACCGCAGGTCGAGCAGGTCCGGCCGCTCGTCGCGGGCCGCGGCCCGCCGCGCCGCCGCGGCGACCGCTGCGAGCGAGGCCGGGCAGGCCGGCGGCTCCTACGACGGCCAGCGCGCCACGGGCCCGTTCCCGTCGTCCGCGAGCACGGCCTCGTACGGGACGCAGCCGGGCGCCGACCCTCTGGGGATCGCGGCGAGCACCGGCCCGTTCGGGGCCCCCGCCTACGACACGCCCGCGGGCACCGGGCCGTTCGCCTCGCAGGGCGGCGCGGGCTCCCCCGACGGACGCTACGACACGGCGCCGTCCTCCCCCATCCCGGCCACCGGGTCCTTCGCCGCCGGCGCGTACGATCCGGCCCGCACGAGCGGCGCGTTCGAGGCCGCGGCGCCCACCGCCTCGCCGGCCGACTCCCTCGCCGACCCCGCGTCCCGCTCGACCGGCGGCTCCTTCGACGCGTGGGCGGCGAGCTACGACACGCCCCGATCCGACGCCTACGATCCGTCCCGCGCCGCGACGGGCCCGTTCCGCGCGGCCGACGCCTCGCCGTCGTACCCGCCCAACCCGGCGGGCGCCGGTGCGACGGGCTCCGGTGCGGCGGTGACCGGCCCTGACGCCGGCGGCGCCACCGACCCCGGCTGGCCGGTCGCGGGCAGCTACCCGCCGGCCCCCGCCTCCGCCCCCACGACGGGCTCCTCCTCCTGGTCGGGCGCCCGCGACGTGCTCGACGACCCGGAACCGCCGCACGGCGCGTCCTCCTGGCCCAACGCGGAGACCTACCAGACCCCGGCCTACGACGGCTACTCGTCCACCTACCCGGCGGAGGGCGGTTACCCGGCCGCCTCGGCGCCGTCACCCGCCGCGCCCTCCACCCCGTCGTACGAGGTGAGCACGGGCTGGGCGACGATCGACGCCTCGGACACGGTGACCGGCTCGGCCCCGGGAACCGCCTCGCCGTACGAGTCGGCGGGCTACGACGCGCCGTCGGGGCAGAGCCAGTACGGCTACGACCGGCAGCAACAGCAGGGATACGGCGGCGCCCAGCCGTCGTGGCCCGAGCAGGACGCCGGTGGAAGCTGGCCCTCCTACGACGAGGTCCACGGCGACACCCCCACCTCGGCGGGCGGGCGGCGGCGGGGCAGCCGCCACCGCGACCCGGAGAGCGACTATCCCGACTACTACCGGTGATTTTCCCGTTCCCTGCCTGGTGACGGCCTCCGCGGCTGACATATTGTCAGCCCATGACACTCAGTGACGACACGATCTCGCCACGTAACTGGAAGTCCGTGCTCCGGCACGATGCGCCGGCATCGCTGGTGGTCTTCCTGGTGGCGGTGCCGCTGTCGCTCGGCATCGCGGTCGCGTCCGGCGCACCGGTGGCGGCCGGGCTCGTCGCCGCCGTGGTCGGCGGCGTGGTGGCCGGCGCCCTCGGCGGGTCCGTCGTCCAGGTGAGCGGTCCGGCCGCGGGGTTGTCCCTGGTGGTCGCCGAGCTCGTCCACACCTACGGCTGGCGCGCCACGTGCGCCATCACCGTCATGGCCGGTCTGCTCCAGTTGGTCCTCGGCGGGCTCAAGGTGGCGCGGGCGGCGCTCGGGGTCTCCCCCGCGGTCGTCCACGGCATGCTCGCCGGGGTCGGCGTGGTGATCGCGCTGTCCCAGCTGCACATCGTGCTCGGCGGTTCGCCGCAGCGCTCCGCGCTGGAGAACGTCCTCGAACTCCCCGCCCAGATCCTCGACAACCACACGCACGCCGTCATGATCGGCGTGCTGACCATCGGGGTCCTGCTCGTATGGGGCCGGATCCCCCGGCTGCGCACCGTGCCCGCCCCGCTCGCCGCGCTGATGGTCGCCACGCTGACGGCCGCGGCGACGGGCTGGGACCTGACGAAGGTGGACCTGAAGGGCGGGTTCTCCTCGGTCCAGGGACCTCTGATGCCACAGGGCGACTGGCACGCGATCGCCGGGGCCGTCCTGCTCGTCGCCCTCCTCGCCGGAGTGGAGTCGCTGCTGACCTGCGTGGCGTCCAACCGCCTGCACGACGGCCCCCGCGCCGACCTCGACCGTGAACTGACCGCGCAGGGCGTGGCGAACGCGGTGTCCGGCGCGCTGGGCGGCCTTCCCGTGGCGGGCGTCGTCGTGCGCACGACCACCAACGCGCGGGCGGGCGCCCGCAGCCGCTGGTCCACGGTGCTCCACGGGGTGTGGGTGCTGCTGTTCACCACGGCCTTCGCCTGGATGATCGCGCTGATCCCCCTGGAGGCGCTCGCGGCGCTGCTGCTGTTCATCGGCGTGCAGATGGTCAACCTCGGGCACGTCCGCAACCTGCGCAGCCACCGCGAGATGCCGGTCTACTTCGTGACGATGGCCGGAGTCGTGCTGATCGGACTGGCCGAGGGCGTGGCGATCGGCCTCGGGCTGGCCGCCCTGCTCGCCCTGCGCCGCCTGGCCTGGGTCTCGGTCGACGTACGGCAGGCGGGCGAGCGGCGCTGGCGGGTCGTCGTCACCGGGTCGCTGACGTTCCTCGGCGTGCCCCGGCTGACCGAGGCGCTGCGCGGCATCCCCGCGGGGGCCGCAGTCGAGCTCGACCTGCACCTCGACTTCATGGACAACGCCGCCTTCGAGGCACTGCACGCCTGGCGGCTTGAGCACGAACGCACCGGCGGTGTCATCGACGTGGACGAGCCGCACGGCGAGTGGTACTCCGCCGCGATCAACGGCGTCCGCCTGTTCCCGGCCAGGATTCCCCCCCGGCACGACCGCTGGTGGCTGCCCTGGGCCTACCGGCGCCACTCCCGTCCCGTTCACGCCGGCACCGGGAACGCCGGGTCCTACGCGGTGATCGGCGCGGACGGCGGAAGCCACGACGACGTCCCCGTGCTCTGCGAGCCGCAGGGCGTGCCCGACCTGCTGGAGGGGACGCGGGAGTTCCAGCGCAGGACCGCGCCGATGGTCCGCCCGGTGCTCCACCGCATGGCCCGCAAGCAGTCGCCGTCGCACCTGTTCATCACCTGCGCGGACTCCCGCATCGTGCCGAACATCATCACCGCGAGCGGTCCCGGCGACCTGTTCACGCTGCGCAACATCGGCAATCTCGTGCCGCGCGCCGGCGCCGTCCCCGCCGACGACTCGGTAGCGGCCACGATCGAGTACGCCGTGAAGGTGCTCGACGTGCGCACGATCACGGTCTGCGGGCACTCGGGATGCGGCGCGATGGCCGCCCTGCTGGGCGAGGTGCCCGACCTGCCCGCGCTGCGCAACTGGCTGCGGCACGGGCGGCAGAGCCTGGCCAGGTTCGTGGCCGCCGAGCCGTGTGACGACGACACCGGGCCGCTCGACCGGCTCTGCCGGACCAACGTGATCCAGCAGCTCGACAATCTGCGCACCCACCCGTTCGTGGACACCCTCGTACGGGCAGGGCAGCTGGAGCTCACGGGCCTGTACTTCGACATCGGCGCGGCGCGGGTGCACCTGCTGGATCAGGAGCGCTTCACGCCGGTCCCCGAGCTGCGCACCGGCTGAGCGCCGCACGGCCGAGCCGAGGGGAACGGCCGTACGGCGGTGCGCCGGAGGGCGTCCCGGCGCCCGCCTTCCGCTGTCAGCGGATCGTGTCCGCCGACCGTGAAACGGGGCAGACGTGTGACGGGGGCGGGCCAAGGATGACCGTTATGAAGATTCTGGTCATCGGCGGTTCGGTGTTTCTCGGACGCGCCATAGTGGACGAGGCGCTGCGGCGCGGTCATGAGGTCACGACGTTCAACCGGGGCAGGAGCGGAACGGACCTGCCCGGCGTGGAGGCGGTGCGCGGCGATCGCGAGAGCACCGACGACCTGCGGCGGCTCGCCGACGGCAGGCAGTGGGACGCGGTGATCGACGTGTGCGGGTTCGTCCCCCGCGTCGTCCTGGAGTCGGCGCGCACGCTGTCGGGGCACGCTCCGCACTACACGTTCATCTCCAGCATCTCCGCCTATCGCGACTGGCCGGACAAGCCCGGCGTCGACGAGACCTTCCCCCTGTACGAGTGCCCGCCGGACGCGGACGCCGAGTTCGGCGACTACGGCGTGCTGAAGGCCGGTTGCGAGCGGGCGGTCGAGCAGCACTTCGACGGCGGCGCCCTGGTCATCCAGCCCGGCCTGATCCTCGGCCCGCACGAGAACGTGGGCCGGCTGCCCTGGTGGCTCACCCGCATCTCCAGGGGTGGGCGCGTGCTCGCCCCCGGCGACCCGGCGCGGCCGATCCAGCTCATCGACGCCCGCGACATCGCGGCGTTCACCCTCGACCAGGCGACCAAGGGCACGACCGGCCGCTACATGACGGGCGGGGTGCAGGGCAACGCCACCTTCGGCGGCTGGCTGAACGACTGCGTGGAGGTCACCGGCTCCGACGCGGAGTTCGTCTGGGCCGACGACGCGTTCCTGGTCGACCAGGGCGTGGAGCAGTGGACCGAGCTTCCCCTGTGGTCCGCCTCCGGGGAGAGCGAGGGCGTGTGGACGCACTCCTCGGCGAAGGCCATCGCCGCGGGTCTCACCTGCCGGCCGGTGCGGGAGACCGTCCGGGACACCTGGGAGTGGCTGAAGGACATCCCCGAGGAGCGGCGCAGCTTCGGCGGCCGGATGCACCACGGCATCGCCCCGGAGAAGGAGGCGGGCATCCTCGCCGCCTGGGACGCCCGCCCCTGACCGCGACCCGCGTGCCCGCCCGCGTGCCGGCGCGCGGGGGCGGCGTGGGCAGGGCGGCGTGGGCAGGGTGGCGGTGGAACCGAGCGCGCCGGGCAGGGGGTGGACTCCCCTACCTGAGCTGCCCGCGGGGAGCCGTAGGCTGTCGGCCATGATCTGGGTGGTTGTGATCGTGGCCGTGCTGGTCGTTGTCGGGGCGCTCGGGGCGACCGGGCGCCTGCCGGGGACCTCACACCGGCGGTCCGCGCCGCGCCCTTCGTCGGGCGGCCGCCCGTCAGGCCGCGCCGGCCGGACCGCGCGGCCCGGTGGGCGTGCCCCGGCCGGGACCGCGCGGCCGGGCACCAGGCCCGGTGGCGGCACCGCTCCCGGCACGAGGCGCGGCACCACCTCCGGGGCCGGGGCCCGAAGTGGAGGCCAGGGTGGAGGCCCGGGTGGAGGCCAAGGTGGAGGCCGGGCTGCGGGCCGGACGACGGGCGGCGAAGCGGGCGCGCGCGGCGGTGCGGCAACGCAGGCCGGTCCGCGTCCGGGTGAGATCTGGTGGGCCGACGTGCCCTACGAGGACGGGCCGGGCCACAAGGTGCGCCCCTGCGTGGTGCTCAGGACACACCGGGGCGGCGCCGAGGTCCTGAAGATCACAAGCCAGGACCGCAGCGACCGCTCCGACCACGTGGAGATCCCCACCCGCACCTGGGACCCGGACGCCGACCACAACAGCTTCCTCGACCTCACCGGCCCGGTCCGCGTGCCCGTCTCCGACTTCCAGGACAGGGCGGGCACGCTCGACGCGCGCGTCTGGCGGCAGGTCTGCCGCCTCCACGAGATCACCCCGAACTGAGCCATACCCCTTCGAGACCGGGCCCGCCTCCGAGACCGGCCGTCGGCGTCACCGTGACGACGCGGGCCCTTCCGGGCCGCCGCGCGGCGGCAGACCCGCGGCGATGCCGTCGAGCAGCCGGTCGAGGCCGTACGCGAAGCGGTCGTCGGTGCCCATGTACTCCCGCCCGCCCTCCTTCGTCATCCGCTCCAGCATGGGATAGTTCCCCGTCGCGATGAGCGACTGGATGTAGGACAGGTGCTGCGCCAGCCGCTGCGCCAGCGTGAGCCCCGACCGCCGGAGCGCCTCGGCCTCGGCCAGTTCGCTCTGGATATAGCCGTTCACGTACGCGAAGACCGCGCCGACGAGGGTCAGCATCTCGTCGACGCTCAGGCCGAGAGCGTCGAGCATGCCGAGGGCGGTCTCCGTCAGGCGCGCGCTGTTCGGGCCGGCCTGCGGGCGGCCGGCCGCCAGCGGCGCGAGCCATGGGTGGCGCAGCATGGTGCGCCGAGCCTGCCAGGCGAGCAGGCGGAGTCCTTCGACCCAGTCGTCCGGCGGCCGCCGGTCCTCCGGCAGGTACTCCCCCACCACGGTGTCGACCATGAGGTCGAACACCTCGTCCTTGCTCGTCACGTAGCGGTACAGGGACATCGTGCCCGCTCCGAGATCGGCGGCGAGCCGCCGCATGGAGATCGCCTCCAGCCCCTCGGCGTCGGCGATGCGGATCGCCGCCTGCGCGAGGGCGGCGCGGCTGAAGCTCGGCCGCGGCCCGCGGGCAGGGCGTTCGGGTCGCATCCACAGGTTCTCGTGGCCCGTCATGGTTGATCGTCCCAGGTCGTCGCGCTATTGCGTACACGGTACCCGGTATGTAGGCTCTCATTGAGAAAGTGAGTACGTCGTACTCAGTTTTTTGGACGGCCGGACGAGGGGATCCCCCATGCCCGCAAGCCTCGCCGGGGACGACTTCACGGTTCCCGGTCTCGAACTGTTCGACTTTCCGCCGCTGTGGCCGGGCGCGCCACACTGGCTCAACAAGCCCGTGGTGCTGGCCGCGGTCGGCGTGATCCTGCTGTGCGTGCTCGCGTGGGGGGCGTTCGCGCGGCCGGCGCTCGTCCCGCGCGGCCTGCAGCACCTCGGCGAGTACGGCTACCTGTTCGTCCGCGACCAGGTGGCCCGGCCGTTCCTCGGCGCGGACGCCGAGAGGTGGATGCCGTTCCTGCTCAGCCTGTTCTCGCTGATCCTGCTGTGGAACCTGTTCGGCGTGATCCCGGGAGTGCAGTTCCCGGTGAACTCCCACATCGCGTTCCCGGTGGTGTTCGCCGTGGTCGTGTACGTGATCAAGCTTTATCTCGGCTTCCGGCACCACGGGGTGGGCGGATATCTCAAGAGCCTGATGTTCCCGCCCGGCCTGCCGAAGCCGCTCGCCCTCGCGTTCTACGCGCCCCTCGAACTGCTGCACACGTTCGTCTTCGCGCCGTTCACGCATGCCGTACGGCTGTTCGCCAACATGTTCGCGGGGCACCTGCTGCTGGCGTTCTTCAGCGCGGTGGGATTCTGGTTCCTCGCCGAGCACCCCACGGTGCCCGGGTTCCCGGTGGGCCTCCTCGGCGTGGTCATGGCCGTCCTGATGACCGGGCTGGAGATCTTCATCCAGTTCCTGCAGGCGTTCCTGTTCACCATGCTGGCGGCGATGTACATCGGCAACGCCCTGAACCCGGACCACTGAAGCGGGGGTTCGTACTCACCGGTAACTGAGTATCGGCGCTCATGTCCCGGCAGGCGTACGCCGCGGACGATGGCACCATGGCGAAACCGGTGAAACCCTCGACGACGACGGCCTTCTACGTCCAGGCCGTCATCTCGTTCGCGATCTCCCTCGTGGGCCTGGCGGCCGGCATCCTCTACCTTCCGGTGACGACCTGGGTGCGCTCCTTCCTCGCCCTCGGGCTGATGTACGTGGTGACCTCGACGTTCACGCTCGCCAAGTGCGTACGGGACCGGCAGGAGGAGGCGACCGTCGTCAGCCGGGTGGACCAGGCCCGGCTCGACAAGCTCCTCGCCGAGCACGACCCCTTCCGGGCCGAATGATCTTCGAGAGCTGCGGTGGGCTCTGGCCGGCCCCGGCGAGCCACCGGCGGATCTTGCCGCCCGCATGCACGAGACCTGGGTCAGGTTCGCCAGGACCGGCAACCCCGGCTGGGACCCGTACGACAACGAGCGCAGGACCACCATGCGCAGCCGCGCCTCGTGCGTACTCCACACGGGTGCGGCGGACGGGAAAAGAGGCGGCCTCGGCCCGTCGCCGGACCGAGGCCGTCAGTGGCTGAAGGAACTCAGTCGTCCTTGCAGCCCTTGTCCTTGCCCGGCTTCGTGCAGTCAGAGCCCGGTCCGGCGCCGACGACGTTGAACTTCGCCGTGCCCACGTTGGACGTGTTGCCGGCCTTGTCGGTGGCCCGGTAGCTCACGGTGTGCGCCCCCGGCTGGCCCACCGCCACCGGCTTGGAGTACAGCGCGAACGGCTGCCCGTCGAGGGAGTACTCCACCGTGGCCACGCCCGACTCGCCGTCGGTCGCCGAGATGGTGAGCGTGGCGGAGCCGACGTAGTTCCAGGCCCAGTCCATGCTGCCGCTGAGCTGGGCCGACACCTGCGGGGCCGTGGTGTCCTTCTGCTCCGGTACGACGACCTTGAAGGTCACCGACCCGGCCGGCGAGGTGTTGCCCGCCTTGTCCGTGGCCCGATACTGCACCGTGTGCGACCCGGTCTTGTTCACCGAGACCGGGGCCGTGTAGGCCGCGAACGCCGCGCCGTCCAGCGCGTACTCGACCTTGTCGACGCCCGACTCGCTGTCGGTCGCCGAGACCGTCACCGTCGCGAGACCGACGTAGTTGCCGTCGGCGTCCTTCGTGCCCGACACGCCGGCCGACACCTGCGGGGCCGTGGTGTCCTTGGCCGGCGGAACCACGACCGTGAACGTCACCGACGCCACCGCCGAGGTGTTGCCCGCCTTGTCGGTGGCCCGGTAGCTCACCCGGTGCGCCCCCGGCTGGTCGACCGTCAGCGCCTTCGAATAGAGCGCGAACGGCTGCGAGTCGAGGGAGTACTCCACCGTGTCGACCCCCGACTCGCTGTCGCTCGCCGAGATCGTGACGGTGGCGGACCCCACGTAGTTGCCGTTGGTGTCCTTGTCACCGGACACCTGCGCCGACACCTGCGGCGCGGTCGTGTCCTTGGCCGGCGGAGCGACCACCTTGAAGGTCACCGACCCGGCCGGCGAGGTGTTGCCCGCCTTGTCGGTCGCCCGATACTGCACCGTGTGCGACCCGGCCGTGTTCACCGACACCGGAGCCGAGTACGTCGCGAAGGCCCCGCTGTCCAGCGCGTACTCCACCCTGTCCACACCCGACTCGGTGTCACTCGCCGAGACCGTCACCGTCGCGGAACCGACGTAGTTGCCGTCGGCGTCCTTGTCACCGGACACCTGCCCCGACACCAGCGGAGGTGTGGTGTCCTTCTGCTCCGGTGCGACGACCTTGAAGGTCACCGACGCGACGTCGGAGGCGTTCCCGGCCTTGTCGGTGGCCCGGTAGCTCACGGTGTGCGCGCCCGCCTGCTTGACCGCCACCGGCGCGGAGTACAGGCCGAACGGCTGCCCGTCGAGGGAGTACTCCACCGTGGCCACGCCCGACTCGGTGTCACTCGCCGAGACCGTCACCGTCGCAGAACCGACATAGTTGCCGTCCGCGTCCTTGTCACCGGACACCTGAGCCGACACCTGCGGCGCGGTCGTGTCCTTCGCCGGCGGAGCCACCACCGTGAACGACACCGACCCGGCCGGCGAGGTGTTGCCCGCCTTGTCGGTCGCCCGATACTGCACCGTGTGCGAGCCGGTCTTGTTCACCGAGACCGGAGCCGAGTACGTCGCGAACGCCGCGCCGTCCAGCGCGTACTCGACCTTGTCGACGCCCGACTCGGTGTCGGTCGCCGAGACCGTCACCGTCGCGAGACCGACGTAGTTGCCGTCCGCGTCCTTGTCACCGGACACCTGCGCCGACACCTGCGGGGCCGTGGTGTCCTTGGCCGGCGGAACCACGACCGTGAACGTCACCGACGCCACCGCCGAGGTGTTGCCCGCCTTGTCGGTGGCCCGGTAGCTCACCCGGTGCGCCCCCGGCTGGTCGACCGTCAGCGCCTTCGAGTAGAGCGCGAACGGCTGCGAGTCGAGGGAGTACTCCACCGTGTCGACCCCCGACTCGCTGTCGCTCGCCGAGATCGTGACGGTGGCCGACCCCACGTAGTTGCCGTCGGCGTCCTTCTCGCCCGAGAGGTTGGCGGACACCTGCGGCGCGGTCGTGTCCTTCGCCGGCGGAGCGACCACCTTGAACGACACCGACCCGGCCGGCGAGACGTTGCCCGCCTTGTCGGTCGCTCGATACTGCACCGTGTGCGACCCTGCCGTGTTCACCGACACCGGAGCCGAGTACGTGGTGAACGCCCCGTTGTCCAGCGCGTACTCCACCCTGTCCACACCCGACTCGGTGTCACTCGCCGAGACCGTCACCGTCGCAGAACCGACGTAGTTGCCGTCGGCGTCCTTCTCGCCCGACACGTTGGCGGACACCTGCGGCGCGGTCGTGTCGGTGGAGCCACCGGCGGTGACCACGAGCTCGCCGACCATCTGGTGACCGGGGATCGCGCAGAAGAAGCGGTACGTGCCGGGGGTGAGGTTCACCTGGACCTCGTGCCGGCCGCCGTCCGCGTCGTACGGGCTCGCGATGATGTTGACGGTGACGTCGTGGTTGTATCCGGGCGTCGTCGTGTCGAAGGTCAGCGTGTGCGTCATCCCGAACGTGCTGCCGGTCGCCATGCTGTTCTCGAAGACGATCGTCGTGGGTCCCGCGACCGCCGTGGTCGGCGCGTCCTTGTACGCGGTCATGCCGTTGTCGGCGGTCCAGGTGAGCACCTGCGCCGCCGCCTGGCTGACCTGTTGCCGCGCCTCGGGCTGCGGCGCGGCGGCCTCGGCCGGCGACAGCCACAGCGCCGGCAGCGCCACGCACAACAGCACCACGGCCACGGCGGCGCGTAGCGCCCCGCGTAGCCTTCCTGTCAATAACTGCATCTGAGGTCGCACCTCACAGAACGTGCATGTGGGCGGACGAACGGCGTCCGTCCGCCTGAGGTCATGGGGTGGGGGCCGGGCGGGGGGACTCCCCCCGCCCGGCTACCGGGTCAGAGCTCCCGCACGCGTACGTTGCGGAATTCCGCCAGGTCGGTGTTGCTGTGGTTCTGCAGCCCGATGAACCCGCTGACGAACTGACGCAGGTCCGTGGCGGGGTCGCCGCCGCGGGACGACGACTTGCCCGGGGTGTTGTCGAACTCGTTGATCACGACGCCGTTGCGGATGATCGTGTAGTGCTGCCCGACCACCCGGACCTCGTAGTCGTTCCACTGGCCCTTCGGGGTCGCCCCCGCCTTGTCCATCGTGTTCGGCTGGAAGTTGTAGATCGAGCCCGTCTTCTGCGGCTCACCCGTGTCACCGTCGTAGATCTGGATCTCGTGGCCGCAGTAGACCGCGACCCACGCCTCCGACGTACGGGCCGACCCGACCGTGCCGCAGCTCCCGGCCGGTCGCTGGTCCAGCGGGGTCCGCGGGTCGGGGAACCGGACGAACACGCCGGTGTTGGCCCGAGCCGTGCCGGGCGCGACGTCACGGAACTGCAGCCGCACCGAGAAGTCGGCGTACGCCTTGGCGGAGTACCACAGCATGCCCATACCGCCGGAGGTGCGGAGGGTGCCGTCCTGCTGCAGGATGAACTGGCCGGTCGGAGCCTGCGACCACCCCTGCAGGGACTGCGCGGTCCCGTCGAAGACGGTCTCGTAGCCGTTCGTCTTGCCGATCTCGGACTGCGCCGCCGCCTTGCTCAGCGTGGTGGCCTCGCGGTTGTCGATGACGCCGGCCTTGCGGAACTCGTTCACCTGGTCGTTGACGTGGCTGACGAACTCGCCGTGGTTCGACCACGTGCGCTCGTCGTCGATCAGGTCGTTGATCGTGCAGCCGCCGGCGACGACGCGGTTGGCCACGCCGGTGTCGGTGTCCAGCAGCCGGACCGTCGGCCGGGCGTCGGGCGCCGGGCAGCCGATCTCGACGGTGATCTCGCCGGTCGCCACCTCACCGTCGGCGTAGGTGACCTTCAGCTTGGCCTTGTAGGTGCCGAAGTCCTTGTAGGTGTGCGTCGGGTCGGCCTCGGTCGACGGCTTGCTGCCGTCACCGAAGTCCCACTCCCACTTCACGCCGCCGGCCCTGGTGTGGGAGAACACCACCGTCTTCGGCGTGCTCTGCCGCTCCGGCCGCACCGTCGCCAGGCTCGGGTTCGGCGTCGCAGGACCACCCTGGTAGGTGATGCGGATCAGCTTCTGGTTGGGGTGCAGGCTGAAGAAGCCACCGGCGTAGTCCAGCATGTACAGCGCGCCGTCCTTGCCGAACTTGGCGTCCATCCACGACTGCAGCTGGGTGGCGCCGCCGCCGGGCTGGATGATGGAGCGCAGGTCCTCCGCGAAGACCGGCGGCTTCGCGTCCTTGACGCCCTTCGGGTCGACGGTGACGGCGACCCGGTTGTTCGCGTTGGACTCGTCACCGATGAACCACTTGTCGTCCCAGTACGCGGGCCACGCGACACCGCTGTCGGTGTCGACCTCGGAGCGGTGGTAGGTCGGCCCGGACATGACCGCCTGGCCGCCGCCCGAGAGGTAGGGCTCGGTGAAGGTCTCGTCGCCCAGCTTGTAGGTCGGCAGGCCGCTGCCGTCGGTCCGCTTCGGGTAGACCGGGCCGCCGCCCTGCGGCGAGTACCAGATCATGTTGTCGCGGGCCGGCGGGATGTCGACCAGGCCGGTGTTGCGCGGCGAGGTGTTCTTCAGGTTGTCGCAGTTGTACCAGTCGGCGGGCTGGTTGGCGTCGACGTTGCTGCGGTCGCGGTAGGGCTGCTTGTTGCCCATGCAGTAGGGCCAGCCCTGGTTGCCCGCGGACGTGAGGATCGTCGCGGTCTCGTACTTCGCCGGACCCCAGATCTCGCTCGGGCCGCCCGCGTCCGGACCGACCCATCCGGCGGTCAGCCAGTCGTTCACGTTGTCCCACTGGAGCCGCGCGATGTTGCGAACACCCATCACGTAGATCTCCGGGCGGGCCTTGCCGCCGCCCTCTTCCTTACCCGTGAACAGGTTGCCCTTCGGGATCGTGTACGTCCCGTCGGCCTCCGGGTGGATACGGATGATCTTGCCGTTCAGGTCGTTGGTGTTGCCGGCGGTGCGGCGGGCGTCCTGGAACGAGGTGCCCTTGTAGTCCTGCGTCCAGTTGTTCCCGGAGTAACCGCTCGAGCCGCCGGAGGAGTTGCTGTCACCGGAACCGACGTAGAGGTTCCCCTCCTTGTCGAAGGCCATGCCGCCACCCGCGTGGCAGCAGCTGTGGATCTGGGTGTCCCACTGCAGCAGGTCCTTGCGGGTCTTCTGGTCGATCGTCTGGGTGGCGGAGTCGTAGGTGAACCGGGAGATCGTCCGCTTGCCGATCCGCTTGTCCCTGTCGATCGACTCGTGCGGCATCCAGTAGACGTACAGCCAGCCGTTCTCCTGGAACTTGGGGTCGGGCACGATGCCGAGGAGACCCTCCTCGTTCTTCACCAGCTCGTCGCCGCTGCCGCGGTTGCCCATGACGGCGAGGGTGGTGAGGAGCTTGACCTGCTTGGTCTTCGGGTCCCACTGGTGGATGGTGCCGCAGCCGAGGCCGACCTTCGGGTTGTTCCAGTCGGCGATGGGGCCGCTGGGGCAGGCCGCCTTGCCGACGTAGAAGACCTTGCCGTCGGGGGCGACGGTGAGGCCGTGCGGCTCGCCGATCTGGTCGAGCTGGCCCGACTGGTTCTGCGCGGTCAGCCGCTCGGTCTTGTAGTTCGACGCGATGGTCGCCTGGCAGTCGCCGCGGACCAGGCCGGCCGCCCACTTGATCGCGCCGCCGAGGTGGCTCTTGAACTGCTCGTCCTTGGTGTAGCTGTCCTCGGTGCCGCCCATGCCGGTGTAGAACGACCGGCCGCCGTCGTAGTCGCGGCACCACGAGATCGGGTGGAAGGCGCCGTTGCCGTTCAGGCCCGCCTTGTAGGTCCACTCCTCGACCTGCGCGACCGTCTGGACCTTGCCCAGCGGGCTCGGGCTCCAGTTCATCCACTTGTCGGACCGCGTCGCGTTGAACGGCAGGCCCTTGTTCGCCGGGTGCTGCCGGTCGGTGAAGTCCACCGTGGCCTTCTGCACCTGGCTGTCCGGCGGAGGCCCGGCGTCGGGACCGAACAGCCGCAGCTCGGCCAGCTGGATGAGGGGCTCACCGCTGTTCGCCGTGATGTTCAGCCGGTAGTACGCGTACGCCGTGCCGTTGGTGAACTTGTATTCCTTGGTCTGGAACCGCGAGGGGAAGGTCTCCCCGGTCCGCTTGTCCAGGTCCGTCCAGCTCTTCCCGTCCTGGGAGCCCTGCAGCGTCCAGTCCTTGGGGTCACGGCCGGGGAAGTCGTTGGCCGAGGTCAGCGCGTAGTGGGCGATCGCCTTCGGCTGCTCCAGCTTCACCGAGACCCAGCCGGTCGGGTTGAACGTCAGCCACTTGCTGTTGTTGTTCCCGTCGACCAGCTTCTCTTTGGTCTCGTTCGGCGGGTTGTCCCCGTTCGCCGTGATCTCCACGACCTTCTCGGCCGGGGGCAGGCTGCCGGCGGGGCGGGTGCCGACCAGTTCGGTGAACCAGGACGAGTCGGGCTGCGCGCGTACGGCGTCGTGGACGCCGACGAACCCTCCGCCGTCCCGGATGTACGCCTGGAAGGCGGCCTCCTGGGCGGCGTTCAGCGTCACGCCCTTGGCGGACAGGAACACCACGCCGCGATAACGCGCCAGGTTGCTGTAGGTGAACACCGCCGGGTCCTCGGACACCTCGACGGAGAAACCGTTGTCCTTGCCCAGGTCCTTGATCGAGTCGGCGGCCTTCTCGACCGGGTCGCTCTGTTCCTTGGCGGGGCCGTGGAACACCAGCACACCGACCGACTTGCCATCTGTATCAGGCTTATCGGGCTTGTCGGCGTCTGGTTCGGGAGGGTTGGCCTGGGCCTGCAGCTGCGCGGCGGGGAGGGCCGGTGCGGCCTGCGCCTGCGCGGCGGGGACCGTCGCCAGTCCCAGCGTCAGGGCGGCGCTCGACGCCGTGATCAGAGCGCGGCGCCAGACGGGTGGCCGGGGGTGTACGAGCAGGTCTCTGCGACCCATCGTTCGCTCCTTCAGGTTGGGGGGTTGGATCAGCACCTTGCGGAGGTCGTTCGGTCGGCCATGGCGGCGACCGGGCACGCAGATGCCGGGAGGACACGAGGGTTTTGCCGGTCTCCTTCTCCTCTCGCTCGCCGGTTGATCCCTGATCCCGGCATCGCGGTGACGCGGTCAGGGCGGTTCGGGTCGTCGCGGGCGTGCGGCATCGCCGTTCGTCGCGCTGTTCTGCGGGCGATCGCCGCGGAGCCCGTCGTCGCGGGCGCCGGGGACGGATCGCGTGCAGCGGTAGCCGGCCGTCCCGTCGGGACGGCGACCGAAATGAGGGGCGTCTTCCCGATCTCAGACCGGGGCGCCGCCGAGCCGGCGACGCCCGGCGGCGCCGGGGCGTGGTCCGGCATGTCTGAGCCGCAGGTCCGCCGGGATGTGAGAGGGCGGGCCATGCAGGGCGGATGTCGGCCGTGGGGGGTGTCGCCGAAGCACCGCTGAGCCTTTCCGAGAGTCGCGGATGGTTGCGTAGGCGGGTGGACGAGGGCCAGGTGATGCCCAGGAGACGGACCGGACCGCGACAGTCCGGTTGCGTCAAGTGGGCGGTTTGGGCTCAACGTAGCAGCCTCACCGCACTTCATCCAGTCCTGTGACAAAGTTCTCTTGCTTACACACTGACTTCTTGACTTTTTGGCAGAACTATCGCCTACTTCCATCAAAAGCTTTATCAACGGCGTCGAAAGCCTCCCTGACGGTCCCCTCGGTCGCTCACCGGCCGGAACGCGCCCCACTAGGGGCCGCATCGAGGCGTCACGCCGACCAGGCCGGTCCCCCGGGCCGGCGCCACGAACAGATGCCGTTCGCCTCACGGCAGTGAGGCGTCATGACCGGATTGGGGAACCATGACCGAGGTAGGCAGGGGTACGACGCGAGGCCTGTTCTCCCGGCGCGCCTTCACCACGGCCGCGACGGCCGCCGCGTTCGCACCGCTGGTCGGGGCGGGCGAGGCCAACGCGGCGCCGTCCGACAAGGTCACGGGCAAGGCCGGGAACGACGTCCGCCGCATGACGCTCTACGCGGAGAAGTTGCCGAACAATCTGCTGGGATACGGCCTGGAGCCCGGCAAGGCCACGATCCCCGGCCCGCTCATCGAGATGGTCGAAGGCGAGACCCTCGAGATCGAACTGGTCAACAACACCGACGTCACCGCCAGCCTGCACGTGCACGGCGTGGACTACGAGATCACCAGCGACGGCACGAGGATGAGCGACAGCGTGGTGGAGCCGGGAGGCCGGCGCACCTACGTCTGGCGCACCCATGCGCCGGGCCGCCGCCCAGGCGGCACCATCGAGCCCGGCAGCGCCGGCTACTGGCACTACCACGACCACGTCGTCGGGACCGACCACGGCACCGGCGGCATCAGCAGAGGGCTCTACGGCGCGCTGGTGGTCCGCCGGAAGGGCGACATCCTCCCGGACAAGCAGGCCGTCGTCTTCTTCAACGACATGACGGTCAACAACGCCAAGGCCGGCGAGGCCCCGCACTTCATGGCGAAGATCGGCGAGCGCGTGGAGTTCATCGTGGTCACCCACGGGAACTTCTTCCACACCTGGCACCTGCACGGGCACCGCTGGGCGGACAACCGCACCGGTCTGCTGGACAACCCGCAGGACCAGACCCGGATCATCGACACCAAGATCACCGGACCGGCCGAGTCGTTCGGCTTCCAGGTGATCGCCGGAGAGCGCGTCGGGCCCGGGGCCTGGATGTACCACTGCCACGTCCAGAGCCACTCGGACATGGGGATGGCCGGAGTGTTCATGGTGGCCGACGAGAACGGGAACGTACCCGGCCACGACATGGGCGGCATGAGCTCCGGCAGCGGCTCGGACATGAGCTCCATGTCGCACAACTGATCCCGCCCCGCTCCCCCGCGTACGCCGGGCGGGCCACCCACGATCAGAGTCAGTAGGGTGCGCCCATGACCAGCGACACGCGCGGGCGCGGACGGGCGGCGGTCACCGCCGAGTCCGAATCGCAGGCGGCTCTCGACTACTACCTGATCACCTCGGCGGGCGCGGACGGAGCCCCGGCCGAGGGAATCGTCGTCGAGGAGTTCGCGCTCACCGGCGACTTCAGGACCGTCGGCCTGGACACCGCCGGATGGACCGCGGCCGACGGCGTCTGGTGGACTTCCGCGGCCTTCGGACGTGCGATGCGCGAGGACCCCGGACTGCGCTCCCGGGCCCGCGCGGTGAGCCGCCTCGATGCCGAGGCCGCGTACCGCGGTCTCGGCGGGGGCCAACTGCCCGGCGAGACGCGGCTGCGCGCGCTGTTCCACGACCACCAGCCTCTGCCGGACTCGCCTCCGCTGCGTCTCAGCCCGCCCCGGGTCCCCGACGGGTTCCACGACACGCGGGTCTACCGCGTCCTGTTCGCCGGTGAGCCCCGCCTTTCCCGCCTCGCCGACGTGGTGACGCTCGCCGGGGAGACCGGCGACCCGCGGACCCGGGTCATCGGCTCGGGCGAACTGCGAACGGACCCGGACGTCTTCACCTGGGAGGTGCGCCGGATCGGGCCCGGTGTCGCCTGCTGCCTCGACCTCACGGCCCACCTGGGGACCGCGTCCGGCCAAGCCCTCGGGCCGCTGCTGCGGCGGCTGACGACGGCGATGCGCCACGCGGGACCGGTCCCCGTGACCGTCGAACGATTCTCCTGACCCGGCTCCGGCTCGTCGCGTGCGCGCGATTCAGCGGCGCGCGGCCGCCGCGCCGGCGTCGGTGGAGAAGGCGAGGTCCCGCCCCGCCTCCAGTTCCGCGAGCCGATCGGTGAGTGCCTTGTGGATGTGGGCGTAGGAGTCGCTGCCCAGGGCAACCCGTACGGGCGCGGGGTCCAGGTCCGCGCAGCCGACAATCGCCGCGGCCGTCTTCGCGAGGTCGCCGACGGACGGCAGGGCGGGGTTGCGGATGCCTCGGGTCAGCGCGGCCGGGCTGGCGTCGTAGGCGCTCATCGGCGTGGCGAGCCTTGAGCTCCCGTCGCGGAATCGCGTACGGGCGCTGCCCGGCTCGACGATGGTCACGCCGATGCCGAACGGGGCGACGTCCTTGGCCGTCGACTCCATGAACCCCTCGATGCCCCACTTGCTCGCGTGATACGCGGACGCGCCCGCGTTGGTGGCCTGACCGCCGTACGTGGAGACCTGGATGAGGCGGCCGCCGCCCTGGCGGCGCAGGTGAGGCAGCGCGGCGCGGACCACCCGGATCGAGCCGAGGAGGTTCGTGTCGATCTGGTGGACGATCTGCTCGTCGGTGAGCTCCTCGGCCGCGCCGAACAGGCCGTACCCGGCGTTGTTGACGACCACGTCGATCCTGCCGAGGTCGGCGAACGCCCGGCCCACGACCTCCTCAACGGCGGGGCCGTCGGTCAGGTCGAGGCGGGCGAGCCACAGCCGGTCGCCGTACTCCGCCTTCAGGTCGTCCATCGCCTCCATCCGCCGGACCGTCCCGGCGACGCGGTCGCCGCGCCGGAGAAGCTGTTCCGTCATCTCCCGGCCGAAGCCGCTGCTCACCCCGGTGATCAGCCAGGTCCGTGCGTTCATCTTCATTTCCCTTCCACTAGCTAACTTGTTAGTTAGCATACGCCATGTTCTAACCGGTTAGTCAACGCTAGGATGGCGCCGTGGCAACAGGTAACGCCGAGGCGACCAGGGCACGCATCCTCGAAGCGGCAAGGGACGAGTTCTCCGCTCACGGCATCGCCGGGGCGCGCGTCGACCGCATCGCCAAGGCGGCCGGCTGCAACAAGAACCTGCTCTACATCTACTTCCACAGCAAGGAGACCCTGTTCGCCACCGTCCTGGAGCAGAACCTGCGACGGGTCTACGACGAGTTGCCGTTCACGCCCGGCGACCTGCCCGGGTACGCGGCGCGGGTCTTCGACTTCGCGATGGCCCAGCCCGGCCTGATGCGGCTCATGGCGTGGGCGGGCCTGGAGCAGGAGACCGGCGAGGTCGCCCTGCGCAACGCGGCGCAGAGCGCGAAGGTGTCGGCGCTGGAGGCGGCGGCGCGGCGCGCGGACGGCCAGGGTGCGCGCTTCGCGCCGGAGTTCCTGCTGACGGCCATCCTGGCGCTCTCCACCGCCTGGTCGGCGGCGAGCCCCTTCGGCCCGAGACTCAGCCCCGGGCTGGCCGCCGACCCCGCCACGCTGCGGGCGCAGATCGCCGACGCCGTGGCGGCGATCGCCGCCGCCCGGACCGGCCCCTGATCGTAGGACGCCACCCCCGGGAGGCGGCAGGCGATTTCGGCGAGGGTCGTCGCGCGACTGCGTTCCATGGTCGGTCAGCGACTCCTTGTAACGCCGGGGCACGTCGCCGCGACATCCGGATGAGCGTCCACATCGGGTACCTCCCGACAAGCGGCCACGGGGACGGACACATGGAACTGCGCCATTTCCGCTACTTCGTGGCAGTCGCCGAGTACGGCGGCTTCACCCGGGCCGCCGCCCGCCTGCACGTGTCGCAGCCGACGCTCAGCCAGCAAATCCGGGACCTGGAACGCCAGGTGGGCACCCCACTGCTGGTCCGCGACCCGTCCGGGACCCGGCTCACCCCCGCTGGGGCCGCCTTCTACGAGCGGATTCGCGGGGTGCTGCACGCCGTGGACGACGCGGCCTCGACCGCCCGGTACGTGGCCGGCCTGCGGGAGGGCAAGCTGCGGGTAGGTGTGGCGCTGCCGATGCCGCGTGAGATCCACCTCACCGTGCTCACCGCCTTCGCCGAGGCCTACGCGGAGGTGCAGGTGAGCCCCCGGCAGCTCGGCCTGGTCGACTTCGACCGCCCGCTGATCCACGGCGAGATCGACGTGGCGCTGATGTTCATGCCGGTGGACCCGGAACGCCTCGCCTGGGAGCCGGTGCTCGACGAACCGCGGGGGCTCGCCGTGTCCACTGGGCACGACCTGTGGGACGTGGACGCCGTTCACTTCACCGACGTGCTCGGCCAGGCCTTCGCCCCGGCACACGCCGAGGTCCCGGCCCGCGCGGTGCGCTGGTGGACCATGGACGAGCAGCGCAACGACGAGCCGCCCCGATACCGCGGCGCGCCCGGCGCCACCCCCGAGGAAATGCTGCTCAGCGTGCGCCTGAACCGGGTGGTGTGCCCGGCCCCGTACAACTACAGGGACACCGCGCTGCCGACGGGCCTGCGGATGATCGAGCTCACCGGCCTGCCGCCGGCGACGGTCGTCGCGGCCCGCCGGCGCGAGGACCGGGGCGGGCTCGCCGAGGCGTTCTGCTCGCTCGCGGCCCGGACCGTCCGCGGGCTGGCCCGTTCCGCCCCGGGTAAGGTGCCCGCCTCCTCCGACCTGGGTGACCTGCGGGCATAGCCGTCGCCTATGCCCCATAGGCAGCCCGTCTTCGACTTCGCCACCACCCCGGCCGATCCTGGCTCATGAGCCGGGGCTCGGAAGGCCCGCCGATCACGCTCGTCTGGGGGATGCAATGGATGCGCTCGCGCTGGCCGCGGCCTCCGCGTTGGTAAGTGTGCTGGCGAGCGAGGGGTGGCAGGACGGCCGCAGGGCCGTCGTCGCGCTGTGGCGGCGCGCCCGCCCGGAGCAGGCACCGGCGGTCGAGGCCGACCTCGCGGAGGCCCGTACGGAACTGCTGGCCGCCCGGGAGGCGGGCGACGAGCAGGCCGAACAGGCCCTGGTGGTGGAGTGGCGGCAACGCCTGCGCCGGCTGGCGGCCGCCGACCCCGAGGCCGCCCGGGAACTGCGCCGGATCGTGGACGAGGAGCTCACCCCGCTGCTGCCCCCGGCCGGACGGCAGATCACCGTCAACCAGAACGCCACGGTCTCCGGGTTCGGCCGGGTGAACCAGGCGGGCCGCGACATCCGGATCGGCCGGGGGTGAGCCAGGACACGGACACCGGCCCTGACGAGGTGCGGCAGGAGGCGCGCGTTTTCGGCCTGGGCTGGATCCTCCAGGCCGGCCGCGACCTGATCATCCATCTGGCCGTCGACTTCAAACCCCTGGTCCTCGCCGTCGCCGCAGCCGCCCTCATCGCCGGCGGCGGCTGGGCGACGGTGAACTGGCTGATCCCGGCCCTGTCCCCCGCGTACAAGACCCAGTTCCTCATCGACACCAGCGCGGACGCCACCGACATCGCAGGGGCGCTGGGGACCGCCGTGGGCAACTCCGGAGACGACGACGCGCTGGGCCTGCGCAGCTTCGGCGGCGAGTGCGGCCGGGACGGCAACACCACCCGGCTGGTGGACTTCGGCACCGGCAACCGGGGCCGGATCGCCGACGCGGCGCGCCGGGTGCCTGCGGGCGGCAGGCCGACGCTGGTGAAGGGCATCGTCGAGGCGGCCGGCGACTTCTCCGGGTTCTGGCCCCTGCGCGCCACCCAGGTCAACCGGGTCGTCGTCGTCACCCGGCACGGTGCGGACGCCTGCGACGCCGAGTACGCCGAGGACGAGATCCGGCAGCGGATCGCCTCGGCCGGCCTGAAGATCCAGTTTCGGCTGGTCGGCTATCGGGTGCCGGACGACCAGCGGGACCGGCTCAGCCGGATCGCCTCGGCCGCCGGCGCGCCGGAACCTGTCTTCACCGAGACCCCGGAGCAGCTGCGGGTGGCCCTCGACTGGCTCACCAACACCGAACCGGTGCGGACGAACGCCTACGAGGTGATCCGTATCCTCGACCCCACCGCGAAGCGGGTCGACGCCGCGGTGACCGCGATCGGCGCCGGCCGGCTCGACGTGGCCGAGCGCGAGCTCGACCGGGCCGGGACGGGCGACGCCGACGCGCAGCTCAAGGTGCTCGCCGACCGGGCGAGGACCCCTGCCACCCGGGACATCCAGCGCAGGGCCATCGGCCTGCGTGACCTGCAGAAGGAACTGGTCCCCGCCGCCAGGGACCTGCTCGACGCCGCCCGGTCGAGGACCGTCGCACCCACGGACTACAGCGCGATCGCCGACCGCTACAACGACGAGGTGGACGCCATGAACAGAGCACTCGCCGCGCTCCGGCTCACTCTGCCGAAGGCCCCGCGATGACCGGGCCGCGCAGGAGGGGCCGTCGCGCGGTGGCGGTGCTGCTCGCCGTCGCCGCTGTGGTCGCGGGCGCGGGCGCCTACGTCTGGTTCGTGCTGGTTCCCGACTACCGCACCGCGTTTCTGGTGGACGCCTCGGCCGGCCCGGCCGGCCGGTTCGGCGCGATCGCCGCCGCCGTGGGCTCCGCGGCCCGCAACTCCGGAGACGGCGACGCGCTCTCCATGCGCCGGTTCGGCGGCACCTGCGGCGCCACCGGCACCACCGCCGAGGTCGTGCCCACGGGCCGGGGCCAGGGCGACCGGATCGCCACCGAGGCGCGCACCCTCACCCCGTCCGGCGCGGCGACCCTGGGGGACGGCGTCCTCGCGGCGATCGACGACTTCTCCGGCCTGTATCCGTTCCGTGGCAAGAAGGTCAACCGGATCGTCGTGGTGACCGGCCACGGCGAGGACGCGTGCACCGAGGACCAGGGTGCACTGCGGAAAGCCATCCGGGACAGGATCACCGCCGCCGGGCTGACCCTGGAGTTCCGGTTCGTCGGCTACCAGGTGCCCAAGAGCCGGCAGGACGGCCTGAGGCAGCTCGCCGCCGCCACCGGAGCACCCGAACCGCGGTTCGCCACGTCGGCCGACGATCTCACCACGGTGCTGCACAAGCTGACCATCCCCGGCCCCGCCGGTGCCAGCCACGTGAAGGTCCCCGGTGACACCCCGGCCCCTGAGCCGAGCGAGGAGAGGAAGCAGTACGACTTCTCCGTCGTGATGCTCACCGGGTGGGGTGTGAAGGTGTCGGGCGCTCCGGTGAGCTGCGCCGCGGAGACCAACGAGACCTCCACGGACGGACGGCAGTGCCGCTTCAAGCTGGCCGAGGGGCAGCGGATCCGGCTCACCGCCGAGATCCACGGCCCGGACCCCAACCCGATGCGGGCCCAGAACAATCCCAACTACCGGCCGATGAACACCCCCTACTGGTACGGCTGCGACGAGGGACCGAAGTCGCGGACCTGCACCGTGACCATGGACGCCGAGCGCGTGTCCCGGCCGGTCGACACCTCCGCGAAGACCCCCACCACGTCCCGGGTGGCCTGCGTGGCCACCGAGGATCCGGCGGGGGGCGGGGTCGGCATGGTCACCTGCGCGATGCTCACCGGCGCGTCGTCGCCCCCGATGCCGGAAATCACCTATGCGGACGGCTCGGTGGACTCTCCGCAGGGCTGAGGCCCTCAGCCGGGCTGTGAAGCCCGGCTACGCCTCCCCGTACGCCGCGACCCGGCCGCCCTTCCTGGAAGGAGGCCGATCCAGGCGTGGGTGCTGTTCCACCAGCACGGTGCGCACGATACGCACGCGCGAGACAGCCGTGTGCCACTGCACGGTTGCGCGGTTCCGGCGAGCGCGACCGGTCAGGCCAGTGGGAGCCGGACGACGAAGGCCGCACCGCCGGCCGATGTCCGCTCCACGTGCACCTCGCCCTCGTGGCCGTACGCGATGTTCCGCACGATGGCCAGGCCGAGGCCGGTCCCGCCGCGGTCGCGGGAGCGGGCGGCGTCGAGACGGGTGAATCGATCGAAGATCCGTTCCCGATCCTCCTCCCCGATTCCGTCGCCGTCGTCGGCCACCACGAGCTCCGCCACATCGGCCGTACGCCGGACCTGGACGAACACGACCGTCTTGGCGTGCCGCTGCGCGTTGTCGAGCAGTTCGGACAGCATTCGCCTGAGCCGCGCGTCCAGACCGCGCACCAGAACCCCGGGGACGGCCTGCACCTTCACGTCGAGCCTGTCGGAGCGCCGGGCCAGTTCGCTCTGCACGAGATCCCCGAGGTCCAGCAGGGACGGCTCGGCCGGCTGCGCGGCGGCCTGAAGCTGAGCCAGCAGGTAGAGGTCGTCGACCAGCGTCTGCAGCCGTTCCACGTCGTTGAGCGCCCGTTCGAGCAGGTCGTCCACGTCGATCTCGCTGGGATGCAGCCGGGCCTCCTCCAGCTGTGCCCGCAGCCCCGCGATCGGGGTGCGCAGTTCGTGCGACACGTCGGCCTCGAACCGCCGCTGCCAGTCGATGGCCCGATACAGCTTGCCGCACATGCTGTCGATGCCGTGCTTGATGCTGCGCTCCAGCTCATCGAGTTCGCCGAGACATTCACGGAGGTGGCGGAGGGATGTCACGTCTCCGAGATTCCCTGACCCATCCACGACGATTCCCATGGACAGCTAAAATCAGCATCTACGACTTGTTTCCGGCCAGAAATAGGGTCCCTCCGGCAGGACCTAAACATGCCTGAAGACATCAGTAAACGCGATGCGGATGTGGTTCTGCGTTACCTGCGGGTCTTCGAGGCGCGGCAAATCGCCGAGATCCGAGAACCGGTGGCCGAGGACGTGGCTCGTACGTGGAAGACGACCGTCCCTCGCGCGTCCTTCACGGAATATAGAGCTCTACCGACATTCAGCCTCGCTCGTGAGGAGCGGCCACGGCAACTTGGTGCGCGAGCCTCGCCATCGCCGAGCCTCGCCCGTTGGGATGTGACCGCGCCGCCGGAGAACGCCGCACTGTCGAACGCGGCGTCACGCGGATGTACCGGCCGGGCCCCGGTCTGACCCGTTTCCCGGTGTGCATCGCAAGCCCGGTTCGTAGCGCGCCGCCATGAGTTCGCAGGCACGCACACGGGCGGTCGGTGTCCTCTTCGTCCTGGCGGTCATTGCGGTGACGGGCGCTCTGGTCGGCGCCATCGGGCACTACACGGTCCTCGACCGGCCGGTCCTGCCGGGCGCCCTGGCCGCGAGGCTGATCATCGTCTCCGGGACGCTTGTCTTCGGGACGGGCCCGTCATCGCGCTCGGGATGATCTGGACGACGGTGGGGTTGTTCACCTTCGTGATGCTCGCTACCTGCACGGATCTGCTCGGAACCACAATGGGCCCGCGATAAAGCTTCCGTTCGTCGCCGTCCCTCCCATCGTCTGCCGAAGCCATGTACGGTCCGGAACTCTCCCGGAAACAGGATTGACCGGTCGGGGCTGGTGACGAAGGATTGTTGGTATGACGCTTCCCCTGCGCGAAACTCGGCGCTCTCCGCACGCGCTGGTGAAGCTGGTCGTTGTGACTCTCTTATTGGGTGCCACGATCGGAGGAGGCGTTTTCTTGGCGCTGGCGCTGATGTGGCATTCGCTGTGGGGTGAGGGGCCCATGTTCTTCCCGGGCTAGCCGTACACGAGATGGCGCTCACTGCTGAACCCGCCGGTCGCGCTTACGCAGGAGCCCTTTCTCAGGTTTCTCGATCAGCCTTCTCGAGCAACCGGTGGTAGTCATATCCGAGCATGTCAAGGCGGGTCCGGATCCACTGAGCATACGGGCCGTCTGCTCGTTCCAGGAGGGTTCTCAAGCTCTCAATGGCCCTTCGCTCCCGTTGCCGCTTGCTGTGGGATCGAAGATCTCCGGGCAGGTTGTGGCATATATCGGCGATCACTCGTATCTGCTCGTGGTAATCATCCGGGGCGTCAGGCCATTCCATGAGCGTCGGACCACGACGGTAACCCATGGTGCGAATCTCCATGAACGCCACGCTCATCAGGCCTATGAGATCCTCCTGTGCGGGAATCCGCCTCTGAACCACCGAGTTCTCCCACGCTCGTGCGGGCACACAGCATCCGCTGGCCTGATCCCACGCGTCTGCCCCGGCGCCATTCACAGGACAGTGGGCCGGTGACGGGAGGTCAAGCCCGGCGTCGCGGCGAATGGGTCACGCGCCGCGCAGCAGGTTGACGATGGGATCCACACCTCGACCTGGCGCAGCCCTCCGGCAGCCGGCTCGTCCTGTGCATGAGCAGCCTCATAGGTGGGCCAGCAGCCCGTCCAGCGGTCGCGGCACACGGTCGGGCTCCAGTGCCGCGACGAGCGGGCCCGCGTAGCGGATCTTGCGGCCGCTGCCCGCTCCCATGAACCGGCGCAGCTGGTCGTGGGTGCTGCGCTCGCGCCATGTGGGTTGCTTCTGCAGTGTGCGAAACGAGCCGAGCTCGCCCTGGGCATCGACGACGCATTCGACCGTGGCGGTGCCGAGGGCGCGGATCAGCTCGTCTTCCAGGTCTGCCACGCATACGAAGAATCCGAGCGCCTCCAGATCGCTTCTGGTGAGGTCGGATCCGAAGCCGGCGCGCTCGAGACCCCTCCGGAAGGCTCCTTCCTCGCCGGCGTCACACAGACCGGCCAGCCGGAGATCGCGACCGGGAGGGCCGAACTTGCCGATGTACGCCCCGATGTTCGTGGCGCCGCCCATCGCCACGACGGAGATGCCTTCGGCCGCGAGGTTCCGGCCCCGGCGCTCGGCCAACGCCTTGATGGCCGACTTGTCACTGATCCCCTCGACAAGGACCACGGTGTGCGTAGGGTTCACGCGCTCAGCCTTGCACCCAATCCGGCGAGGTTTGTACCAATTTTCCCGTATAGAAGGGACTCGCGATCGGCGGAAGCAACGGCCCGGCCCTGGGCGCCGCGTTCGCGCTATCGCGGTGTCAGCACACAGAACTCGTGGCCGTCGGGATCGGCCATGACCACCCAGCTGACCTCGCCCTGACCGATGTCGATGCGCGTCGCCCCGAGGGAGATGAGACGGTCGACCTCCGCTTGCTGATCGCCGTCGGCGGGTGGAGCGAGGTCGAAATGCAGCCGCTCCTTCCCGGTCTTCGGCATGAGTGGCGGACCGCCCCAGGTGATCTTCGGACCGCCGTGCGGCGATCGAATGGCGGTCTCCTGGTCCTGATCCCAGACCAACGGCCAGCCCAGTGCTTTGCTCCAGAAGTACCCGACCTCCTGCGAACCGTCGGATGCCAGCGCTCCGATGAACCCGCAGTCGGCGAGGAATTGATTGTCCGGCCCGATGACGCAGAACTCGTTGCCTTCGGGGTCCGCGAGCACGACATGATCCTCGTCCGGGCCCTGACCGATGTCGATGTGCCGGGCGCCGAGCCCGATCGCCTTCTCCACCGTCTGCTGCTGGTCCTCAAGGGACGTGCTCGTCAGATCGAAGTGCATCTGGTTCTGGCCGGTCTTCTGCTCCTGACTAGGAAGAAATCGGATCCGGAACCCGGTGTCATCGCTCGGCAGGAGCGTGATGCCGTCCTGGGGGTCCTCGGTCATCTCCCAGCCCAGGACGCCGGCCCAGAAGCGCGCGAGACGTAGCGGGTCGTGCGCATCGAAGCAGAGCGCGACTAGGTGAGATGTCATTCCGCTCCGCACCTCCATTCGCTGATCAAAGCCGTAGACAGGGCACGTCCTCCGCGCCCATAGGGAAATCAACGCTAAGCACTCGGAGACCCCTCACGCCAACCAATTTCGGCAGGCTTGTCGGCAAGCGTGGAAGGGCCGACGCCCACGGCATCCACATGACGAGCCGATGGGCCGACTGGACTACGACGGCCAGCCTCCGAGCGGGCTCGCGCGGGTGCCGGAAGCCCGAGCACAATGCCGCCGCACCGCCCGCCCACCAAGCGCACGCCGGGCTCGTAGCACCACGGGCATAATGTGCTGATGCTCCAAATCGATCGTGGCTACACGATCCAGGATTCGAGGTGCGACTGCTGCGGCGAACAGCGCCGGCAGTCCCGCGGTTTCGTACACAAGCAGGGAGTCGGCCAGTACGCGGTCTTCTTCGCCACCTGCTACCACCATCAAGGCATCCATGAAGCGTGGATAGACGTAATCTTCGATGATCAGTGGGGCGCCGAGCACCTGGAGCTGCCCTGTGATCGGCGGGTCACCTTCGGTTGCAGAGTCGGACCGGTCGAAAACAGCCCGCTCCCGGCCTGCACTCTCGTCAACGCGGCTGCCGTGGCTCCCGACGAACCCCTTTATGGGCACAAACTGTCGCGAAACGAAGCTCTTTCGCACCCGATGTTGAAGGAGTACTGGGAGGTGGTCGACCATATCCTCGAAGCGGAACAAATGCTCCGTAGCCATATTTACGGTCCGCAACCCTGATGCAGTGGGCACAGTGATGGACCGGCACGCTGCTTTCCCGTCGGGCAACGACAGCACGTGTCTCAACTGGTTCTGGGCGGCTCACCTGTAGGGATGGCTTGTCCACGGGCGCCCAGGTCTGCCCTCAACGGATGCATCACGTACGGCCCGCTTCGTGCGTTTCCTGTTGAAATCGTCCGCCATGGCCAATGGCTGTTCAGCGGTGTTCGCTGTCGTTGTCACGCAGTTAGTCACGCAGAGCCGGCCCAGACCTCGGTGACCGTAGCGCCGCTGGCCGACCTCAGTCGGCTCCGTACCCGCCCTGCGTGCACCGTGGATCCACAACAGGGGAGCTCTGACCGTTCCCAACGCGAGCAGGGTATCGACCTACCCCGACCGAAGCGCCTTGGAATGCCGTCGGGCCAATGGTCCGGAGCCATGTAAAGCTCCCTGATGTACGCTCACGATCACGGCTCAATTGCGACCCTGATGTCCATGCTGACTTGGGAGGATTCCATTGGTCCGCAGCATCAAGCTCCTGCCCTGCAGCTTCAGTTCCGCACCGTGACCAAGGAGAAGGAGCGAGACGACCCCGACGACTTCTCGGGGATCAGCCTCGGCGGCGCGGCCCTCATGTTGACCGTCATGGCCCTGAGACACCCTTGGCAGTCGCTCAAGGAACTGCTCAGGGTGGTCCGTCGACTGGGCCGCCGGGCGCTCAGGCTCGCAATGGTCCCTGCCGCATTGATGGCCGCCATCGTGTTGTCGCGCCGAAGGGATCGACGCCCCACCTTCGAGGACTACCTGCATGGCCGCGACGAGGAATGAGACCGCTTGTGACGGAGATCTTCCTCCGGATCGCCTGGTGCGACAACCGGTGAACGCACTCGGCGACCGAGAACCCACTTCAGTCCGTTCACGAAGATCGGGTTGCTAGAGCGACCGAAATGGCTGCGTGAATCCGGATGTCCACGCTCTGGGGGAAAGCCCAGTGTCCCGGCCGGCGGGACACTCCCTGACTTCCTGCTTTCGAACGGGGGCCAGTCACGCCGTAGAGAGATGCTTGCCCTGCTCGATAGGTGGTTGAGGCTCGGCCGCGGGTGCCTGTGTGAGGTGATGTCGCTCTGCGGAGCAATCAGACCTCGGTAGCTTGATCGGGTGAAATGCCCCGGAGAGTGACCTTGGCCAGGACAGGGGGTCTATCAGGGGGTGTCCCAGAAAGAAATGGAAGGCATGATGCGCTGGCTGTGGTTGCCGATCCTTCTTGTCCTCGGCGGGTGCTCGATCACGATCCCCTCCTCGCCGCCGCCCATCCGCGCTTCGGCGCCGGCCGGTGCGGCCGCTCTCCCGCCTGAGATCGTCAGCGTAAAGCAGAGTGTGGTGCGTTTCTCGGGACGAGCGCCGGCTTGCTTCAAGAGGATCGAAGGGACGGGTTTCGTATATGCCCCCCAGCGGGTGGTGACGGCGGCGCACGTGGTAGCCGGCGTTACCCGATCCTTCAGCGTTACTACCGACGATGGTGAGGTTTATCCGGCACGCGTCGTCGTTTTTGATCCGAGTGTTGACGTCGCGGTCCTGTACGTACCAGATCTGTCCGCGCCTCCGCTCGTCATCGCCGACGCGCCGCCCGGCGATGCTTACGCGCTCGCCTATCCGAAGGGCGCAGAGCGTGAGGTGGTACAGCCGATCAAAATCGAACGGCACATCGGGGCAGAGAGCCTGGACATCTACGAGAAACGCAAAGTCACCAAGGAAGTCCTCGAACTCTCCGGTGCCAACATCGCCCCAGGTTGGAGCGGTGCGCCACTGGTCGTTCCCGGGGGCACGGTCACCGGGATGGTTTTCGCACAGTCGAAGGATGCTCCGAACCGCGGGTACGCGCTGGCCGCCGAGGAATTCCTGTTTATGGTGAACGACGCGAGGTACGCCACGAGACCGGTTTCGACCCAGCAATGTAGCAAGTGATGGTGGACCAGTGCATCTCTCCCCGTGTCCACCCCGTTCGCCGTCGACCCACCGCGGAGCGCCCCAACCACCCCACAACCCGCACATAGGTTCGGACGCCGCTACGGCCACCTGTTGCCTGACGATGAAGACCTGGCAGAGGTGCCGTCGAAATCTGATCGCCGCGCTGCTGGCGGAACAGGACCGGAACAGTGGCACCTGACCTGCACTCAGACCCAGGTCAGGGATGTGAAGGTGGACGAGCCGGCCTGTAGGCCGGGTTCTGTGATCAGCCGTGAGGGCTGACCGGCGGCCATCCATCTAGGACCGCCGTTGCCGGCGGCCTCAAGCGGTCTACCCGCGCGGCTCGGGCGGGCAGCCCTCGAACGTCGCGCGCGGGACGTTCCGGAGAACGTCCCTTCTTGACCTTGCTCCGGGTGGGGTTTACCGAGCCGCCCACGTCACCGTGGGCGCTGGTGGTCTCTTACACCACCGTTTCACCCTTACCCCCGCGAAGGGGGCGGTCTGTTTTCTGTGGCACTGTCCCGCGGGTCACCCCGGGTCGGCGTTACCGACCACCCTGCCCTGTGGAGCCCGGACCTTCCTCGGCAGGGCCGTGAAGCCCTGACGCGGCCGCCCGGCCGGCTCGTCCACCGTGAAGGTAAGCCTAGCGGCTTCGGAATCCTTCCCCGGACCGGCCCGGGATCATGTGAAGACTCTCTGAGTTCTCCCGCCGGGCGGGAGCGTGGGACGGCACCGGCGCAGGTCGGGGGCCGACCGCTCACAGGAACCGCACAGATCCTCTCAGAGGTCACGCAGACCGGTGGGCGAGGCTGCGTCCCATGATTGAGTTGCGGCAGCTGACCAGGAGGTACGGCGAGGTCACCGTCGTGGACGGCCTCAGCTTCGACGTACGGCCGGGCGTCGTCACCGGCTTCCTCGGGCCGAACGGCGCGGGCAAGACGAGCACGATGCGGATGATCCTCGGGCTCGACAGGCCGACGAGCGGAAGCGCGACGATCGGCGGGCGGCGCTACGCCGACCTGCCCGTACCCCTGCGGGAGGTGGGGGCGCTGCTCGACGCGCATGCCGTGCACCCGCGCAGGACCGCGTTCGACCATCTGCTCTCCCTGGCGTACGGCAACGGCATCGGACGGCGCCGGGTCGAGGAGGTGCTCGGGCTCGTGGGCCTGGCCGACGTGGCGGGCCGGCGTCCCGGCGGGTTCTCCCTGGGAATGAAACAGCGGCTCGGCATCGCGGTGGCGCTGCTCGGTGATCCCCCGGTGGTCCTGCTCGACGAACCCGTCAACGGGCTGGACCCCGAGGGCATCCGCTGGATCCGCACACTGACGCGGAGCCTGGCCGCCGAGGGCAGAACCGTCCTGCTGTCCAGCCACCTGATGAGCGAGATGGCCCTCACCGCCGACCACCTCGTCGTCATCGGCCGGGGGCGGTTGATCGCCGACACCGGGCTGGAGGCGTTCGTCCAGGCGGCCGCGCGGCAGGGGGTGCTCGTGCGCACCCCCGACGCGCGACGGCTCGCCCCACTGCTCCGGGAGTCCGGCGCCACCGTGCGGCCGGGCGTCGACGGCGGCCTGATGGTGACCGGATTGTCCGGTGCCGAGGTCGGTGGTCTCGCCGGTGCGCACGGAATCGTCCTGCACGAACTCACGCCCCGGCGGGCCTCCCTCGAGGACGCCTATCTGGAGCTGACCGGCGACAGCGTCGAGTTCGCCACGAGTGCCGCCGGGGTCGTCTCATGACCGCGTACGGCGTGCTGCGCTCGGAGTGGGTGAAGTTCCGCAGCGTCCGGGCCATGCTCGGCTGCCTGGCTGGGGCTGTGGTGGCGGCCGGATCGTACGGCTATCTGTTCGGCACGGCGGCCGCACGCGAGTACCTCGGCGCGTCGGCCGCGGACCGGGCGGCCTTCGACCCCACCGAGACGGCCTTCCGCGCCCTCGTGCTGGTGGGGGTGCTCGTCAGCGCGGTCGGCGTACTGGCCGTGACCAGCGAGTACGCCGCGGGAACGATGCCGGTCAGCATCACCGCCGTGCCGAGACGCGGACTCCTCCTCCTCGGCAAGGGGGCCGTCGTCGCGCTGACCACGCTCCTCGTCGGGCCGCCGCTGGCGCTCCTGTCGTTCACGCTCAGCCAGGCGGCGCTGGCGGCGCAGGGCGTGCCGAGCGTGGGACCCGGTGATCCCGGCGTGCCCGCAGCACTGCTGGGCGCGGGCCTGTTCACCGGCCTGATCGGGCTGTACGGAATGGCGCTCGGGTTCCTGCTGCGCAGGTCGGCGGGGGCCATCTCGCTCGGGACGTTCCTTCTGATCCTGCCCGGCATGGCGAGTCTGTTCCCGAAGCCGGTGGCCAGGTGGATCGTCACCTGGTGGCCGAGCGCGGCGGGCGCTCGGATCTTCGCGGTCCATCCCGGCACCGAGCTGCTCACGCCGCTCGCGGGCGCGGGTGTGCTGGCCGCCACCGTGCTCGTCCTGCTCTGCGCCGCCGTCGCCGTCTTCCGCGGGCGGGACGCGTGACGCGCCGGCCTGTACGGCGGGCTTAGCACCGCGTACCTATTCTTCCGATGATCGGCGGAGGGAGGCCGGAGTGGACGGGCGGCACCTGCTGGTGGTCGACGACGAACCCGTGGTGCGGGAACTGCTGGCGGCCACACTGCGCTTCGCGGGATACGAGGTGACCTCGGCCGCGTCGGGGTCGCAGGCCCTGGACACCGCGCAGACCACGCCGCCGGACCTCGTGCTCCTCGACGTCATGCTGCCCGACATGGATGGTTTCGAGGTCATCCGCCGTCTCCGGGAGCTTCCCCGCCCGCTGTTCGGCGGCCGTCCCGGTCAGGTGCCGGTGCTGTTCCTGACCGCGCGCGACACCACGCAGGACAAGATCAACGGTCTGCGTCTGGGCGGCGACGACTACGTCACCAAGCCGTTCGACCTGGAGGAACTGCTCGCCCGGATCGAGGCCGTGCTCAGGCGGGCCGGGGCCGCTCCCGAGGACCGCACGCTGCGGGTGGCCGACCTCGAACTCGACCCGGAGGGCCATCAGGTGATTCGGGCGGGCACCCCCGTGCGGCTGTCGCCGACCGAGTTCCGGCTGCTCCACTACCTGGTGCTCAACGCCGGGAGGGTGGTGTCCAAGGCCCAGATCCTGGAGCATGTCTGGCGGTACGACTTCGCCGGCGACTCCAGCATCGTGGACACGTACGTGAGCTATGTACGCCGCAAGATCGACAGGGCCGGGCCCAAGCTGATCCACACCATGCACGGCGTGGGTTACGTCCTGCGCGGGCCACGGCCGTGACCACGACGCCGTCCGGGTCCTGGAAGCGTCCGGAATCACGTCCGTGGACGAAGGGCCTGTCGCTGCGCGGGCGGCTCCTGCTGACCACCATGGCCCTGCTCGCGGCGGGCCTGACCGTAAGCGGCGCGGTCGCGGTCGCCACGCTGCGGGCCCACCTCATCGGACGCGTGGATCAGCAGCTCACACCGATGGCGGCGGTGTTGTCGCGGATCCCGGCCCGGCTGATCGCCGTACCGTCCGAGCGGCAGAGCCCGCAACCGCTGAGCCCGCAATCATTGAGCACGGTGCCCGGTATGGACCTGATCGACCAGGTGTACGTCGCCTATCTGAGCGCGGACGGCGGCGTCGAACAGGAGAGTGTCCGGTGGCTGCGGGACGGGCCGCGGGATCGGGGCCCGGCGCTGCCCCGGCTCGACACCGCCGCGGTCGAGCGGCTGGGCGGGCGGCCGTTCGACGCGACCGGCTCCGACGGCGGATGGCGGGTCGTCGCCGTCCCCCGGCCCACCCCCACGACGGAGCCCGCCCCCGCGACGGCACTCACGGCCACGCCCGCGACAAGCCGGGGCAGCGTCGTCGTGGCGGCGTCGCTCGGCGGGGTCAGGTCGACCGTCGGCCGCCTGACGATGGTCTGCGCGGCGACCGCGGCGGCGCTCATGACGTCGCTCGCCGTCATCGGGTGGTTCGCCGTCCGGCGGGGGTTGCGGCCACTGCGGACGATCGAGGAGACCGCGGCGGCCATCGCCGGGGGCGACCTGTCCCGGCGCGTCCCCGCGCTGGCCGCACCCCAGACCGAGGTCGGGCGGCTGGCGGCCGCCCTGAACGTCATGCTCGGCCAGTTGGAGGGGGCCTTCGCCGCGCGGGGACGGGCCCAGGCCCGGATGCGACGCTTCGTCGCGGATGTCAGCCACGAGCTGCGCACCCCGCTCTTCGGCATCAAGGGGTTCGCGGAACTGCACCGGATGGGCGGGCTGCCCGACGTGGACCTCACCCTCGACCGTATCGAGAGCGAGGCGGGACGCCTGGTCCGGCTCGTGGAGGACCTGCTCCTGCTGGCCCGCCTGGACGAGGGCGAGGACGCCCTGCCCATGGATCTCGCGCCCATGGACCTGCGGACGCTCGCCGCCGACGCCCACAACGACCTGCGTACGCTGGACCCCCGGCGGGAGGTCACACTGACCGGGCCGGACGGCGGGCCGCCGGGCGAGGCGCCGGTTCTCGGCGACGAGGCGCGGCTGCGACAGGTGATCTCCAACCTCGTGGGCAACGCCGTCGCCCACACCCCGCCGGGCACGCCGGTGCGGATCGGCGTCGGCACGGCCGGCGGGGACGGCGTCCTCGTGATCGCCGACGAGGGGCCGGGGATGCCCGCGGAAGAGGCCGCCCGGGTGTTCGACCGCTTCTATCGGGTCGACGGCTCACGCAGCCGCAGCGGCGCCGGAGGCGCCGGGCTGGGGCTGGCCATCGTCCGGTCGATCGTCACCGCGCACGGAGGCAGGGTGGAGCTGCGGACGCGGCCCGGCGCCGGGGCCGCCTTCCGCGTCGTCCTGCCCCGCGAGGGACTCCCGCCACGCGGCCGGACAGGGCCGGGCAGGGCCTAGCTTCGCGTGACGTCCTTGACGAACACGATCCCGTCGTACGCGGCGAGGTGGGCCGGGTCCAGCGCGGAGTAGCCGAACCAGGGGGACTCGCGGGGGGCGGGCCGCGCGTCGCCGAGGGCGGCGGCCAGGCGGCGGGCGTCGACCACGTAGCGGTCCTCGGGGAGCGCGTACAGGAGCCCTTCGAGCGTGTCCGGGGGCGGGGCGTCCACTCCCTGGTGCCGGATCGTGCCGATGGCCGTGGCCAGGAAGGCGTATCCCTCACCCAGGTGGGCGCTCACGATCGCGCCGGAGCTCCACCATTCGAACGGCAGGTCGCCCAACCGCATCGTGCTCTTGTCCCGCTGGAAATGCGCGTTGTGGGCGTGGACCAGCGCCGGGCCCCGCTCGGCGACGGCGAGGAGGTTGGCGGCGATCATCGAACTGCGCAGGCCCAGCAGCCGCGGCATGCGGCCCGGTGACGTGTCGGCCATCCAGTGGTGGTAGCGCAGCAGGCCGGTGGCGGCGCGCCCGTACAGGTGCGCCCGGTCCCAGTCGTCCCGGGAGGACACCGCGGTCAGGTGCGGCGTCTCCGCGTCGAGCAGCGCCACGAGATCGTCGGCGAGCAGCCGCAGCTTGCCGGCCTCGGCCGACTGCCCCACGGATCGGGACGGGTCCATCATCGTGGCGGGATCGGCCCAGCGGTCGTCGGGGCCGAGCAGGCGGTCGAGTGTCTCCGCGTCACAGGGGAGCAGGTCCGCGTCCACCCGGGCCGCGAGGTAGCCGTGGAGAGCGGTGAGGGCCCGCCGGGGGCTCGCGGCGTGGCTGATCTCCAGCGGACCGTCGAGACCGGCGAAGCGCAGCCGCTCGGCCGCGGGCCGGCCCGCGTTGTACGCGCGCATCCAGCGCACGAGCTCCCGGTTGGCCGCGGACGCGCCCCAGCCGTGGCTGAAGCCGCGCTCCATGACCTCGTCGAGGCGGCCCGTGCCCGAGGTGACGTAATCGTCCACGACCAGGCCCATCAGGCAGTCGCTCTCGATCGCGATCGTCCGGTAGCCCTCCTGCTCGACGAGCTGCCGGAAGAGCTCGTTGCGCACCTCGAGCAGAAGGTCTTCGCCGTGGGTGGGCTCGCCCAGGGCGAGCAGCCGTGGCCGGGCCGGGAGCAGCCTCATGACGGAGGCGGCCTCGACGGGATGGGCGGTGTCCACGATGCCGATATCCATACCTTCAACGGTATCGTTGAACTCTCACGTAGAGACTTGTCCGTCGAATCGCCAGAACAATCGGGGGAAACCCTCAACTGGCGGCTTCAAGCGCCCCTGGCGCGCGGGCACGGCTTGTCCGGGTCGGAAAACGCCGACGCCGCGGGGGCACGGCTGAGCGTGCGGTCCCGCGGCGCGTCGTCCCCTGCGGGGACGGTGTCAGGAAAGGTGGGCGGTGTCGTTGAGCGCCCGTACGACGGCGGGCCCGTCGGCGTAGTAGTCGATCGCCGACAGGCAGGCCAGGTCGAGGTGCATCCGATAGAGGGCCTCCGGCGGAGCGCCCAGCGCGAAGCGGACGAGCATCTTGATAGGGGTCACATGGGAGACCACGACGACGCTGCGGCCTTCGTTGGCCTTCACGACGCGGTCCCTCGCCTGCTCGACCCTGCGGGCGGTCGACGCGAAACTCTCCCCGCCGGGCGGCGCGACGTCGGGGTCGGCCAGCCAGGACGCCAGTTCGCGGGGCCAGCGCTGCTGGATCTCCGCGAACGTGTGTCCCTCCCACTCGCCGAAGTCGGTCTCGCGCAGGTCGTCGTCCACCAGCACCGCCAGGCCCGTCCGGGCGGCCACCGCCTCCGCCGTCTGCCGGGCGCGCGCGAGCGGGGAGCTGACGATCACCTCGACCTCGTACGGCTGCCGCGACAGGCGCAGGGCGGCGGCCTCGGCCTGCGCGAGCCCGGTGGAGGTGAGCGACGGGTCGCCCAGCCCGGAGAACCGCTTCTCCACCGACAGCGGCGTCTGCCCGTGCCTGAGCAGGAGCAGGGACGTGGCGACGCGCGTGGCCCTGGGCATCCACCCGTGCCCGCGCCTGTCGTGGGACGTGGCCGTTCCTGCCGCCGTGCCCGCATCTGCGGCGGCGGTCCCCGCACCGGTCGCGCCGGGAGTCCCCGTGCGACCAGCGGCGTCGGCCGGAGTCTGGGCGACGGGAGCGGGGGCGCCGGAATCGTCGTCGAACAGCGAGGGCGCGTCGATGTTGGGCGGCTCGGCGCCGGGCTCGAAGGCGGGAGCGGACTCCGGCGCGGAGGTGATCGCGCTCGCCTGCCAGGTCTCCCCCCGGGCCGCCGCGTCCATCGCCTCGTTGGCGAGCCGGTCGGCGTGACTGTTGCGCTCGCGCGGAATCCACGTCCAGGTGATCCGGAACCGCCGGGCCAGGCCCGCCGCCTCCAGGGCGAGCGGCCGCAGGCCCTCGTGCTTGACCTTCCACCGGCCGGCCATCTGCTCGATGACCAGCTTGGAGTCCATCCGCACCTCGACCTGCCCGCCCTCCGCGCCGAGCGCGAGCAGCGCACGGAGCCCGGCGATCAGGCCGCGGTATTCGGCCACGTTGTTGGTCGCGGTGCCGATCGACTCGGCGGCCTCGGCGAGCACCCGCCCGGCGTCGTCCTTGACCACCGCGCCATACCCGGCCGGGCCCGGGTTGCCCCGCGACCCGCCGTCGGCCTCGACGATGAACTCCACGGCGACCGTCACAGACCCGACTCTGCCGTACGGACCAGGATGCGGCGGCACTCCTCGCAGCGGACCACCTCGTCGTGGGCGGCGGCCCGGATCCGGTTGAGGTCGGCGATCGACAGGCTCGTGCGGCAGCCGAGGCACCGGCCGCCGTGCAGCATGGCGGCGCCGACTCCGGTCTGCTCGCGCATCTTCTCGTACAGCCCGAGCAGGTCGGCGGGAACGTCGGCGGTGATCGCGGACCGGCCGGAGGTCAGCTCGCCGGCTGCCTTGTCGATCTCCGCGAACGCCGCGTCCCTGCGGTCCTCGGCGGCGTGCAGCGAGCCGGTCACCTCTTCGCGCTCCGACTTGAGCGTGGCGACCCGGGCGTCGGCCGCCTCCCGGCGCTCCATGATCTCCAGCACGACCTCTTCCAGGTCCGACTGCCTGCGCCGCAGGGAGACGATCTCGGACTGGAGGCTCGCCAGGTCCTTGGGCGAGGAGACCTGCCCGGAGTCGAGGCGCTTCTGGTCACGCTCGACCCGGACGCGTACGGCGTCCACGTCCGACTCGGCCTTGGCCTGGTCGCGGGCGAGGTCGCCGGCCTCGGTCTCGGCGGCGATGATCTGCGTGGAGACCTGGGCCAGCCTCTTGGACAGCTCGTCGATCTCGGCGAGCTCCGGCAGGCTGCGGCGGCGGTGCCGCAGCCGGTCGAGACCGGTGTCGAGCTCAGCGAGATCGAGCAGACGCTTCTGTGCTTCCGGTGCGGCCTTCATCCCAAATCCCTCAAGATGCTCGGGGGTCCAAGTCGGTGGTCGTCGCCGTCCAGGCGTCCGTGACGGCGTCCGAGACGCGCGCCTCAACAGTAATGCCCCTGGCCGCCAACGCTGACGTCAGACGCCCGGCGGCGTCCGCCAGCCACGGCCACTCGGTGGCCCAGTGGGAGGCGTCGACCAGCGCCGGCCCGTCCGCCTCCATGTGCTCACTCGCCGGATGGTGCCGCAGATCGGCCGTGAGGAAGACGTCCACGCCCGCGGCCCTGGCCGTGCCCAGCAGGGAGTCGCCCGCGCCGCCGCAGACGGCGACGGTCCGGACCGGCCGGCCGGGGTCGCCCGCGACCCGCAGCGGCCCCGCCGTACGGGGCAGGCCCGAGGCGGCCAGCGCCGCGAACTCCCGCAGCGGCATCGGAGCGGTCAGGTCCCCGATCCGGCCGAGCCCGCGGCGCGGGTCGTCGGCGGAGGGTTGGAGGGGCCGCAGGTTCCCCGTCAGGCCGACCGCCCGCGCGAGCGCGTCGGAGACTCCGGGGTCGGCGACGTCGGCGTTGGTGTGCGCGGCGTAGAGCGCGGTGCCGCCGCGGATGAGCCGGTGCACGACCCGGCCCTTGAAGGTCGTGGCGGCGACGCTCGTGGTGCCGCGCAGGTAGAGCGGGTGGTGGGTGACGACGAGGTCGGCCCCCCAGCCGAGGGCCTCGTCCACGACCACGGCGACCGGGTCGACCGCGAACAGGACCTTCCGTACGGCCTGCTCCGGGTCGCCGCAGACGAGGCCCACCGCGTCCCAGGACTCGGCCCACGAGGGGTCGTACAGCGCCTCCAGGCGCTCGACCACCTCGGCGAGGGTGCAGGAGATCGATTCCACCCGCGCACACTACAGCCTGCTGGCGGAACGACCCGGGAAGAGTAACGTCCCCATTGACCCCGCCGTCAGGAAGGATCCCCAGCGTGCCCGTCCACACCGTGCCCGTTGATCAGCAGAGCCTGCACGTCAGGTCCGTGGTCGCCGACACCCACAACGACCTGCTCATGGCCGTCTCCGCCCGGCCGCCCGCGATATGGGCCTCGTTCTTCCGCGAGCGGTGGCTCCCCCAGCTCGTCGAGGGCGGGGTCGACGTGCAGGTGCTGCCCGTGTTCGTGGAGAGCCGGTTCCGCCCGGAGGGCGCGCTGCGCCAGACGCTGCGGATGATCGAGTGCGCCCACGTGCTGGCCGAGGGCAACCCCGACGCGGTGGCGCTGTGTCACGACGGACAGCAGATCGACGAGGCCCTCGCCCTCGGAAGGATCGCCCTGGTGCCGGCCCTGGAGAGCATGCCGGGGATCGACGAGAGCGTCGAGCTGATCCCGACCCTGCACCGCCTCGGGGTCCGCGTCGCCTCGATCGCCCACTGGGGCCGTACGGCTCTCGCCGACGGCAGCGGCCAGGACGGCACCGGCTCCAGGCTCACCAGCCACGGAGTCGAGGCGCTGCGCGAGATGGAGCGGCTCGGCATGCTCTTCGACATCTCGCACTTGGGCGCCACGGGCGTCGCGCACGTGCTGGAGATCGCGACCCGGCCCGTCATCGCGACCCACTCCTCCGCGCGCGCCCTGCGCGACCACCACAGGAACCTCACCGACGAGCAGCTCAGGGGCGTCGCCGCGGGCGGCGGCGTCGTCTGCGTGAACTTCCTCGCCGCCTTCCTCACCGAGGACGCCCGCTCGGCGACGATCGACCACCTCGTGGACCACATCGAGCACGTCGCGGGCGTCGCCGGCATCGACCACGTGGGCCTCGGCCCCGACTTCATGCGCGAGGTGAACGAGGACCTCACCCCGCCGTGCTGCGAGGGCTTCAGCTACTCCGGGATCGACTCCAACGCCGCCATCCCGGGACTGGAGGGCCCGCGCGGCCTGCCGCTGGTGACCGACGCGCTGGTCAAGCGGGGTTTCTCGGACGAGGAGATCCAGAAGATCCTGGGCGCCAACGTGATGCGCCTGTTCCGCGCGGAGCTGGGCCGCCCGGCTCACGACCGGGCCCGGGAACGGCCCGAGCCGGGACGGCCGCGGCCGTGAACCTGGAGGCCATGCTGGCCGACCTCGAGGAACTGGTGCTCTGCGAGTCATACTCCACCGACCACGAGGCGGTGGCGCGCAGCGCCCGCGTCGTGGGGGCGTTGGGCCGCAGGCTGCTGGGGGCCGAGCCGGAGACCCTGGTGATCGACGGGGTCACCCATCTGCGCTGGTCGTTCGGCCTGCCGAGGGTCCTGCTGCTGGGCCACCACGACACGGTCTGGCCGGTCGGCACGCTGCGCGAGCATCCCTGGTCGGTGCGGGACGGGGTCGCGCGGGGGCCGGGCGTGTTCGACATGAAGGCCGGTCTCGTGCAGCTCTTCCACGCGGTCGCCTCGCTGCCGTCCCCCGACGGGCTGACCGTGCTCGTCGTCGGGGACGAGGAGCTCGGCTCGCCGACCTCCCGCCCGCTGATCGAGTCGATCGCGTCGCGGTGCGCCGCCACGTTCGTGCTTGAGGCCAGCGCGGACGGCGGCGCGCTGAAGACGGCACGCAAGGGCATCTCGCGGTACGAGCTGACCGTGCACGGCCGGGCCGCGCACGCCGGCCTCGAACCCGAGCTGGGGGCCAACGCCGGGGTCGAGCTGGCCCACCAGGTGCTGGCCATCGCGGGCATCGCGGCCCAGATCGAGTCGTCGTCCAGGGCGGGGGCGACGTCGGTGACCCCCACCATGCTGACCGCGGGGACGAGCACCAACACGGTGCCGGCCCGGGGCCGGGTGGCGGTCGACGTACGCGTGCCCGACCGGGCGGCGCAGCGCCGGGTGGACGAGCTGATGCGCGCGCTGGCCCCGCGCACCCCGGGCGTCCGGCTGGAGCTGCGCGGCGGGCCGAACCGCCCGCCCCTCGACCCCGCCGCCTCCGCCGGGCTCTTCGATGTCGCCGTACGGCTCGCCGCCGAGCTGGGCATGGCGCCGCTGCGCGGGGTGCCGGTCGGCGGCGGCTCGGACGGCAACTTCACCGCGGGCGTCGGCTGCCCGACGCTCGACGGCCTGGGCGCGGTGGGAGGCGGCGCGCACGCCGCCGAGGAGCACGTCCTGGTCGCCGAGATGCCGGTCCGCGCCCATCTGGTCGCGGCGCTGGCCGCGTACGTGCTGTCGGGCGGGCCGGTCACCGGCGGCGCCGATCCCGCGCCGCGGGACATGAGGCAGACCGCCGGGGAGACCGCGTGAACCCGTGCGACCCCGCCGCCGCCCGGGATCAGGCGGACGGGGCCGCCGCGCGGCGCGGCCTGCGGATCGCCGAGCTGCGCACGGTCGCCGAGTTCGAGCGGGTGGTCCGGCTGTTCGACGGCATCTGGCGTCCGGAGCCGTGGAACCCTCCGATCACGGCGGAGCTCATGCGGGCGCTGACCCACGCCGGCGGGTACGTCGCCGGGGCGTTCGACGGCCCTGAACTCGTCGGGGCCGCCGTCGCCTTCCTCGCGGCGCCCGCGGGGCAGGCGCTGCACTCGCACGTGACCGGCGCCGTGCGGCCCGGCGCCGGATTCGCGCTCAAGCTGCACCAGCGTGCCTGGGCCCTGGAGCGCGGGCTGAGCCGGGTCACCTGGACCTTCGATCCCCTCGTCCGCCGCAACGCCCACTTCAACCTGGCCAAGCTGGCCGCTCTGCCGGAGGAGTACCTGCCCGACTTCTACGGCCCGATGGGCGACGCGGTCAACGCCGGCGACGAGTCCGACCGCGTCCTCGCGGTGTGGCGGCTGGACGACCCGCGGGTGGCGCGGGCGTGCGACGGCCTGCCGCACCGGCCCGCGGGGGCGGACGGCGCGGTGGCCGTGCTCGCCGAGCGGGACGGGTGCCCGGAGTTCCTGCCCGCGGACGGCCCTGCCGTGCTCGTCGCCGTGCCCGCGGACGTGGAGACCCTGCGCCGCGCCGCCCCGGAGACGGCCAAGGCCTGGCGGCACGCCGTACGCGAGGTGCTGGGCGGGCTGATGGCGCAGGGCCGTCCGGTGACGGGCTTCGCCGGCGGCTGCTACGTCGTCGAACGGCGCTCCCCCGCCCCTCGGTGAGACAGGCGGCGTGAGACAGGCGGCGTGAGACAGGCGGCGTGAGACGGGCGGCGTGACCGGGCGCTGGGTACGGGGCCGGAATGGGTAGGGACCGGACAGCGGCGTCCCGGCCACGGCGGCGATCACCGGCAGAGGTAACGTGCCAGGTGAGCCGGGTGGGGACACCCGGCGGCGGCCACGAGGCCTTATTGATCATCTGATTACCGGGGGGAATCAGATGAGCGGGTGGCGGGGATCCTCGGTGCGGATCCGCTTGACGGTGCTGGCGAGCGCGGTGATGGCGCTGCTGTGCGCCGTCGCCGTGCTGCTGGTCCTCGGCGTCCTGCACGGCACCGCCCAGCGGTACAAGACCGACGAGATCACCACCACCGCCGTACGCCTCGCCTACCAGGCCAAGCGCGACCGGCTGCCTCCGGTGCTGCTGGACCCGGGCGTGGCCGGCGTGCAGGTGATCGATTACAGCGGCCGGATCGTCTCCGTCAGCGACACCCTGACCGGCCGCCCGCGCATGGCCGCGTTCCGGCCGGAGCTGACGACCCCGGAGACGAGCAAGGTGCTGTGCGCCTCCCCTGCGTTCCCGGACCGGTGCATGGTCGTCGTCGCGTTCCGCTTCCACAACACCGGCGGGCTCTGGACGATCTACACGGCCGACGACACCGTGCCGTGGTACGTCAGCGGCCCGCTGCTGGCGGCGCTCATCGGCGGCTCGCTCCTGCTGGTCGCGCTCACCGCGCTCGGCACCTACCAGACGGTGCGCAAGGCGCTCGGCCCGGTCGAGGCGATCACGTGCAACCTGGCCAGGATCACCGCGACCGACCTGAGCCAGCGCGTGCCGGTGCCGAAGTACCACGACGAGATCCGGCGGCTCGCCGAGACCGCCAACCAGACCCTGGACCGGGCGGAGACGGCCGTCGAGCGGCAGCGGCGTTTCGCCTCCGACGCCTCTCACGACCTGCGCAGCCCGCTGACCGCGATGCGTACGGAGATCGAGGAGGCGTTGCTGCACAGCGAGGACGCCGACTGGCCGGCCACCGGGCGCGCCCTGCTGGGCAGTTGCGACCGCCTGCAGGCGCTCGTGACCGACATGCTCCAGCTCGCCCGGCTCGACTCCGGCGCGCCGCCCCGCCGTGAGCCCGCCGACCTCGGTGGCCTCGTCGCCCGTGAGCTCGACCGCAGGTCGCGCAAGGTGGAGGTGGTGCGGCACCTGACGCCCGGTGTGGTCGTCGTCGGCGACCGGCTGGCCCTGGGCCGCCTGCTCAACAACCTCCTCGACAACGGCGAGCGGCACGCGGTGTCCATGCTCTCCGTGACCGTGCGGCGGGAGGGCGGCAAGGGCGTGCTGGAGGTGCTCGACGACGGCGCGGGAATCCCGCCGGACAAGCGGGAGCTGGTCTTCCAGCGCTTCACCCGGCTCGACGCCGCCCGGTCGAAGGACGCCGGCGGCACCGGGCTCGGACTGTCCATCGCCCGCCAGATCGCCCAGGCGCACGGGGGGACGCTCACGATCGAGGACAGCGACCAGGGTGCCCGCTTCGTGCTGCGGCTCCCGCTCGCGCCGGCCCGCTGACGGGTCACTCCTCCTCGGGTACGACGATCACGGTGGGCACCGGGGTGCGCAGGGCCTCGGCGACCGCCTCCTCCAGCTCCCCCGGCGTCTTGACGGCGCGGCCCCGCGCGCCGTACGCGGCGGCGAGTGCGGGGAAGTCCGGCGCGTGCAGGTCCACGGCGACCGGCCGCATGCCCCGCTCCCGCATCTCCTCGCGGATCTCCCCGAAGCCGCCGTTCGCGAAGACGACGATCGGCAGGCTCAGCTGCAGCTCCACCGCCATGGCCAGCTCCTGCAGGCTGAACTGGAACGCCCCGTCGCCCGCCAGCGCCACCACGGGGACGTCGGGCCGGCCGAGCTTGGCGCCGATGGCGGCCGGCAGGGCGAAGCCGAGTGTGCCGAACCCGGTCGGGAACAGGAACCGGCCGGGCGGGTCCATCGGCATGCCGACGAGCGCGCCGTGGTAGACGCACATCGAGTTGTCCCCCACCACGACGCTCTCCTGCGGCAGGGCCCGGCGCAGCGCCGCGAGCTGGTCCGACCACCTGCGGGTGAGCTCTTCGAGCTCCGCCTCGTGGCCGGCGCCGGCATCCCGCTCCCGGCGCGGACGCGGCACGACGCCCTGCCGGTCGAGCCGCTCGGCCAGCCCGCGCAGGGCGAGCTCGGCGTCCGCGACGATCGCCACGTCGGCCACGTGGTCGCCGTGCATCTGCCCCGGGTCGATGTCGACGCGCACGAGACGGCCGGAGAGGGTGAAGGCGTCGTCCCACAGGTCGGCCGGGCCCAGCTCGGTGCCGACGGCCAGCACGACGTCGCACGCGGCGAGCCACCGGCGGACGGCCGCCAGGTGCAGCGTGGTGCCGAGCGCCAGCGGGTGGCTCTCCGGCACCGCGCCCTTGCCGTTGACCGTGGTCACGACCCGCGCGCCGAGCCGTTCCGCCAGGCGCATCGTCAGGCGCCCCACCGGGGGCTCGTCCTCGCCCGGGGGCCTCTCACCCGGACACTGGGCGCCGCCGCCGAGCACGAAACCCGGGCGGCGCGCCGTGCGCAGCAGCCCGGCCGCCGCGTCGAGGGCCACCGGATCGGGCCCGCGGCGGGTGATCCGGTACGGCGGGACGATCTTGACCGGGCCCCTCAGGTCGAGCAGGTCGAAGGGGATCTCGATGTGGACCGGCCGGGGGCGTCCCTCGGCGAAGCGGCCGAAGGCCCGGGCGACGGCGGCGGGGATCTCCCGCACGGTCGTCACACGGTGGCTCCAGGCGCACAGCGCGTCGATCGCCCGCGACTGGTCCCTGCTCTCGTGCAGGTAGCCGCGGCCGTCGCGGGGATGGCCGGTGGGAACGCCCGGGGAGACGAGCAGGATCGGGGAGGAGTCGGAGTACGCCTGCCCGAGGGCCGTGGCCGCGTTGACCACGCCGGGCCCGGTGGTGGTGACGACGACGCCGGGCCTGCCGGTCACCCTGGCGTACCCGTCGGCGGCGTATCCCGCGCCCTGCTCGTGCCGGGGCGTCACGCAGCGCACGCCCGCCCGGTCGAGCTCCTCGTAGATCGCGAGGTTGTGAGTGCCCGGAATGCCGAAGATCGTGTCGACGCCGTGCAGCCTCAGTGCCTCGACCAGGGCGCGCGCCCCCGTGGGCGTCGTGATCGTCCCCGCAGGGGGGATCGGGTCATGGCCGTCCACGTATCACTTCCCGGGAGAGCGGAGGGGTTTCCCTTGGGTTTCCCAAAATGGTTTCCCCTTCCAGGCACCGCCCTACCGTTCCGCGTGCCGGATTTTTCAGAAACGGGGACGGGGACGCGTTCCCACCTCGTGTTCGTCCGATCCGTACGTCAGCACATTTTCAATGGACTGCACGGCCTGGCGCACCATCCGGTGCATCGCCTCGGCGGTGTGGGAGGCGATGTGCCCGGTGACCAGGAGGCGGTCGGGAAAATCCCGCCGCAATTCGCCGGCCTCCTCGCATTCCCGGCCATAGAAACCGTCGAAGACCGCCATGCTGACGCGGCCTTTCTCCAGACCGGCGTAAAGGGCGCCGGGACTGACGATGGCCGGGCGGGCGGTGTTGACGAGGATCGCGCCCTCCGGCATCCGGCTGATCACCGACGAGTCGATCATCGATCTGGTCTCGCCGGTCTCCGGCACCATGACCACGAGGATGTCACTGGCCGCGGCCAGGTCGAGCAGGGGCAGGTAGGAGATGCCGAGGTCCCGCTCGGCGTCCGGCTTGCGGGTGCGGCTGTAGTAGGACACGCGGACCCCGAAGCCCCGGCGCAGGATCTCCGCGATCCGCCGGCCGTTCGCGCCCATGCCGATGATGCCCACGCTGCGGGCGGCGAGTTCGTGCGGCAGTTCGTCGGAGCCCTGCCAGCCGGGGACCCGCTCGCCCAGATGCCGGGGGATGCCCAGGTTGGCGTTGACGATCTGCGCGACCGTGAACGTGGCGACCGCGTCAGTGGCCGCCCCCGGCGTGTTCGTGACGGCGATGCCCAGCCGGTCGGCCGCCGCCACGTCGACGAAGTTCTCGTAGCCCACGCCGAGGAAGGCCACGACCTTCAGCGTCTTCGCCTTGCGCAGCGCCCGCGCGGTCGCCCGCTCCTCGCCTCCGTGCAGGTAGGCGACCGCCCCTCGCAGCTCGCGCGCCAGCAGGTCCTCGGTCAGCGGCGACGCGGGCCGCCGCACCGTGAGCCCCTGCCTGGCGAGCGGCTCCAGCAGCGCCCCGTCGATGCCGGCGCCGGTCACCAGGACCGTCCCATCCCTGCGCGCCGCTCCGGCCGCCGGCCGCGGCCGCGCGGGACGATAGTCCGTTATATCCCTTGGAGCCGCAGTTTGGGACATTTCAAATATCTCTCAGACTTAGGACATATATGTCTGTTTTTCTCTGTGGTATCTCTCCAATCACGACAACCAGGCGGTGCATGAAATACCACGGATGGTCCAGGCGACGGAGCAGGAATCCAATGGTATAAGGGTTGTGGTGGTTCCGTCTCCACCTGAATCGGAAAAGGAAACCCCTGGGGAGGGTCTGGGGACCCCGGCCTCGGTCCCGCCCGGCCACACGAGCATGCCTTTCTCCTTGACGGCAGCACGGAGAGGGCACGCAGGACGGCACGCAGGACGGCACAGTCGCAGAGAGGGCCGCGAATGAAACTCCAGCCGCGACAGCAGCTTCTGGAGCTGTGGGAGGCGGCCGCGCGCGCCTCCTACCGGGACCGCGTCTGGACGTGGGGCGGCCGGGACGGGTCGAACTCCATCTCCGACGCGGAGCAGCTTCTGTGCTTCATGTACCCGGCCTCGGAACTGCCGGGCTTCCGCCTGGACACACCGGACGAGACGGCCGACGACGTGCTGGCCGCGCTCGCGGTCCTGGGCGACTCTGTGGAGATCCCCAAGCTGCTGCTGCGGGTGATGGGCCAGTATCTGCGCACCTACACCGCCGATGACGGGCGGCCCCTGTTCTCCGGCGGCAGCTACTTCCGGCCGTTGGACGACGAGGCGAAGGTCACTCCCGAGCAGCTCCAGCTGGACGTGGTCGACTCCTTCTCGATGTCGGTCACGCTCGCGCTCGGCACACTCGGCTTCCTGAAGGTCTTCCGCCAGAGCGTGCGGCGCGAGTCGATCCGCCGCGAGATCCGCGAGCTGGAGGACCTGGCCAGCAAACGGCTGTCGGCCGCGATGGCGGGCCTGCTGCGCAGCTTCACGGTCAACGCGTTCGACCCCGGCTCCACGGCGGGCCGCGCGCTGCTGCGCACCGTGAACCAGACCGGCGCGCCCACCCGCCGCGTGCTCGACGACCTGCGGCGCGAGCTGCGGCCCGTACGCGCCGGCCTGCGCGACCTGACGATCGGCTCGGGCAGCCAGGTGGACCTGGACAACGAGAACCTGCTGTTCGAGTGCGGCTGGACGTGGGGCATCGTGAAGGACGCCCCCGACATCGTCACGCCGCTCGACATCGGCCCCCAGCCCAAGGGCGTGGCCGCCGACACGCCGTTCCTGTACTTCACCGTCAACGCCCTCGTCGGCATCGCCGACCTGTTCTCCGCCCGCACCCGCGTCCTGAGCCTGCTCAACGACGACCAGATCACCCTCGCCCAGGCCATCCAGCGCCGCTGGGACCTCACCCAGTCCTACTGGCGCACCATCGCGACGTATGGACGGGGCACCTGGCCGCTGGAGGACATCCCCTGGCGGACGGTCGACGAGAAGGAGTCGGACTACTACAGTCTCGGCGTCACCGCCATGGTCGTGCAGAGCCTGGTCAACAACCGGGCGGCCGACGTCGACCTCGGCCGGGTCGCCGCCGTGCTGGAGGAGCTGGCCGTCCGCGCCAGGATCATCCGCAGGGCGGTGCCGGGCGACCCGCCCGTGCTCATGCACTCCCCCGGCGTCCCGATCAACCTGAACGGCAGCGACGCGCTCGGCCCCCACCTGCTCTGGGTCGTCTCCGACTTCGCCATCACGCTGCTGAAACGGACCATCTGGGCCGCCTCCATCGCACAGAACACGCGGATGCGCGAGCGGCTGGTCGCCCTCGCCGACCAGATCTGGCGGCACATCATGCTGCGCCGCCACACGGACGGCTCGGCCGCCGGGCTGTGGGACCAGCCGGGCAACGTCTTCACCGACATCGAGGTGCGCGACGAGGAGCCGTCCTGGTACTTCAGCGAGCGGGTCGTCGAGTTCCTCGTCTCCGCCGCGACGTCCAGCGGGGAACCGCCGCTGCGCAGCCCCCAGCTCGTCGAGCTCGCCCTCCAGATGCTCGGGGAGGCCGAGCACCTGCTGGACCAGGAGCTGGTCACCCGGCCCTTGATCGGCGGGCAGACGATCCAGCCCAAGCTGCGCTCGATCCAGGCGTCGCTGCAGCGGGCCAGGGCGATCGTCAGCGACCGGCCGGCCACCGCCCAGGCGCTGATCAACGACGCCCTGCTCGGCCTCGAACGGCTGTCCGCCGCCCGCGACAGCGCGTCGGAGGCGATCTAGATGCTGGTCTTCGCGATCTCCGACAAGGGAGGGACCGGGCGCTCGGTCACCGGCACCAACATCGTGTACCGCCACGCCCTGCAGGGCAACGACGTCTGCTACCTGGACTTCGACTTCGGCTCGCCGACCGCGGGGGCCATCTTCAGCGTCAGCGCGGTGGCCCGCGGCACCCGGGAGAACGGCCTGCACCACTACCTGCGGGGCGAGTGCCCGCAGCCGCGGCGGGTGGACGTGTGGGCCGAGTCCGACCGCGAGGGGCTGCGCGCCCGCCCGCCCGGCGCGGGGCGGCTCGTGCTGTTGCCGGGCAGCGAGGGCGGCGGCGAGCTGTCGGCCCTCACCGACGAGGTCGTCGGCCGCTGCGTCCAGCTGCTCGGGCGGCTGGACGAGGAGTTCGACCTCTGCGTGGTCGACGTCAGCGCCGGCCGGTCGTTCACCGCTGAGCTGGTCCTGGCGGCGACCGTGCGGATGCCCGCGATCCCGTTCCGCTGGCTGGTCTTCCACCGCTGGACGCGCCAGCACATCATCGCGGCCGACGGGCTCGTCACCGGCGCCGACGGGCTGCTCGACGTCGGCACCAGGTTCGGCCACGACCCTGAGGACCTGCGCGACCGCATCCGCTTCGTGCGCACGGCCGTGCTCGAACCGGACGCGGCGGAGCTCGTCGGACTGCGCGACGAGCAGCGGGCCTGGCTGAGCGCGTGCGACAGCGAGCTGCGCGAGCTGGCGGGCCGCCACGGTGTCGGCCGTACGGCCATGCTCGGCAAGATCCCGCTGGACCCCGTCCTCCAGTGGCGCGAGCAGCTCATCACCGATGAGGACGTACTGGCCAGCAAGATCGCCAACGCGGAGACCGCCGCCGCGTTCGACGATCTCGCCAAGAAGATCGTCGACGACAGCGCGTGGGAGGGCTTGTGACGCCGGTGCAGGCGACGTTCGGCGAGGTGGCGGCCGAGCGCAGGATCGCCTCCGTCCCCCTCTCCCATGTGTCCGTCGAGCTCGGGCACCTGTACATGGAGGACTACGAGGCGGGGCCCGACCGGCTGCGCGAGCAGTTCCGCAGGGTCGCGCCGTGGCTCGCCACGGTCCGCTCCTTATGGCGGGAGCGGGTGCCCGGGGGCCGGGCCCGGGTGAGCACCTGCTTCCTGGTGGACGACTACTTCAGCCGCTTCAGCACCCCCGCCGAGCTGGTGCCGATGGTCCTCGAGGCGGCGGCCGAGCACGACCTGACCATCGACTACCTGGCCAGGGAGTCGGCCTGTGCCGAGTTCGAGGACGCACAGTCGGGCGGCGTCGAGCTGGCCCGGCTGGTGGAGGACCGGCTCGTGGACGACCCGCCGCCCGAGACCGACGGGTCCCGCCCGCCGGTGAAGGAGACGGGCTGGCTGTGCAACGGCTCCCGCTCGCCCCGCACCACGCCGATGCAGGCGATGGGGAAGACCCGGCCGTGGGAGCCGCCCGCGCAGAACGCCAAGCGCGGCCACTCGATCTTCGTGGACGTCGAGCTGTGGGACGAGAAGGGACCGCGGCGCACCTGGTCGTGCCCCTTCCTCGCGGCCGTCTGGCAGCTCCTGCGGCTGGGGCTGCTGCGCAGCGACGGCCACGTGCCGCTCCCGCCGGTCGCCCTGGACGGCGACTGGCCCCGCGACTGGGACGGGCTGCCCGCGGTCGTCCGGCTCAACCCCCAGGCCGCGCCGTTCAGCGCGTACACCACGCTGTCCGTCCTCTCCCCCCGGTTCCTGCCCGTCGAGCTGGCCGTACGGACGATCCTGAGCCAGGTCGCGGTGGACGACGAGGTCCTGCGGCAGGTCGTCACCCGGAGCGAGAGCGAGGGAGTCCGGCTCGAAGAGGAGCTCGTCGACCGCATCTCCTACGTCTTCATCTGAGGGGCCCGATGCTGGTGATGGGGGAAGTCCACACCGGGCTGCTGCAGAACTCCGGGGAGATCTCCGAGTCGACGTGCCGTCAGGTGCTCGGGCTCATGACCGGGGAGACGGTGCGCGTCTCCCGCCGTCCCATCGTCCACGCGCTGTCGCCCGAACGACTGACCGGGGTGGACTGCGCGCTGCCCACCGCGTCCCGTTCCCGGGTCAGGGGCGTCGGCACGGTGGTATCCCGCTGCGCGGTGACCGGGGGCCGGGTGGCCCAGGGATCGTCGTACGTCCGGCTGGTGCGCTCGGAGGCCGACCGCAGGCTGCCCTGGTCGCACTACCTGGCCCGGCCGGGGGTCGTGGAGGTCCTGGGAAAGGCGAAGGCGGCCGACCTCGCCGAAGGGTTCACCGGCGACTCCGCACCCGGCTGCCTCAACCTGGGGGCCGTCAGCGGACGCTTCCTCGACCTCGTCCAGGCGTCCCCGCTGCTTGACCGGCGGGCCCCCTTCAAGATCCCGCGTACGAGCCTGCGGTGGGTGGCGGAGACCGGCGAGCCGTCGATCCGGTTCACCCTGCACACCGAGCAGGAGCGGACGCTGCGCCTGACGCATCCCGGCCCGTTCACCCCCGCCGTGGTCGACCTGTGCGAGGACCTGGCGACGCACGACTGGCTGCTGACGTCGCTGCTGGTCATCGTCGAGCGGGCGCGGATCGGCGGGACGCCGGGAGCCCAGGCCGCGGCCCGCCTGGCACCCGCCATCGACCACCTCATGCACCTGTGGATGCCCGCAGCCCGGGTCGAGGAGTGGCTGACGCCGTTCTGGGAGAGCCTGGAGCGGCGGCCGGGGTTCACCCGGCAGTGGCGTTCCCTGGTCGACCGGGTCCGCGACCAGGTCGCGATGAACGCCCTGGCCCTGCTCAGCGCAACCGCCGAAGCCGGACGGAGGTGACCGTGACCGGAGCAGCACCCGAGCCCTCCCCGTCGCTCGTCCCGAGGATCGTGCGCAAGGTCCTCGTGACGGTGCTCGTGGGTGGCGTGAGCTACGTCGTGAGCAACGCGCTCATCCGCGTGCCGAACGAGGACCTGTGGAGCCTGCTGCTCGCGACGTTCATCAGTGGCGTCGTCTTCGTCGTGCAGTTCCTCGCGGACGTGGACGACCAGCTCGAGACCGTGCTGCAGGAGCAGCGCAGGCAGCATACGAAGACCCACAATCTGGTGGCCGACAGCTTTGCCAAGATCAACGAGGCGAGCAAGCTGTTCGGCGTCGTGGAGATGTCCGCGCTGGAGACCAGGGGGGTGGCCGAGCTGGTGCAGAACGCCGCCAAGATCCGCGACGACATGCCCGACCTCGTCAAGAGCCTGGTGCACCACGAGGTCACCCGGATGGCGAAGTTCCTCGGCGAGCTGTCCGACGGCAGGTACGCGCTGTACGAGGGCGAGGACCGCGACTGGCTGCTCGCGCTCGCGCGCAACGCCCGGGTCAGTCTCGACGCGATCAGCCTGACCAGCGTGGACGCCCGCGACACCGAGTTCGAGGGCGGCTTCTGGCACACCGACCTCGGGCAGCGCTACGTCAAGCTCCAGCGCGACCTCGTCCAGCGTGGGGCGCGGGTGCGCCGGGTGTTCGTGGTGGATCGTTCCGAGCGGCTCGACTCCGAGGCGTTCCGCCGGGTGTGGAAGTGGCAGACCACGGTCGGGATCGAGGTGCGCACGCTCCTCCTCGCCGACGCGCCGCCCCTGCTGCGCGGCTCGCTGTCCGACTTCATCCTGTTCGACGGGGTCGTCTACTACGAGTCCAACCCCGCCCCGCAGGTCGGCGACGGCATCGCCCCGGTGATCCACAGCACGATCCTCGTACAGGATCAGGAGAGGGTGCGGGAGCGGGCCGAACGGTTCACCGAACTGTGGGAGGCGGCGACACCGGCGGCGTAGGCGGGACAGGCGGCGCAGGCGCGGCCGGCGCGGGCGGGAAGGGGCGGTCGGGCCGGCAGACGGCGAGCAGTTCGCTCTCCCGGGCGCCGGCGGTCCCGCCGACCAGGGCCGCCACCAGCTCCGCCGTGACGGGGGCGAGCGTGACGCCGAGGCCGCTGTGGCCGGTCGCCGCCACGACCCGGCCGTGGTCGTCCACGTGGCCGAGGATGGGCATGTGGTCGGCGCTGCCCGGCCGCAGTCCGGCCCAGCGCCGGCCGATGGGCCAGGTGGCCGCCCTGGGCATGAGGGCGGCGACGCCCCGCCGGATCTCCTCGATCGCCGCGGCGGTCACCGTCACGTCCCCCACGTTCTCCTCGTAGGTGACGCCGACGGCCACCCTGCCGTCGTGCCGGGGGACGAGATAGGGGAAGTACTCCCGGCCGTCCTGTTTGATCTCCGCGAAGATGTGGTGGCGCAGCGGGTAGGTGACGGCCCCGGGTGGGCGGACGTCGAAGGCCACGCCCTTGATGGGGAACAGGTGGGCGCGGTGGCGGGGCAGGAAGACCCCGCTCAGGTGCCCAGCCGCGACGACGGCCTGCTCCGCCGACACCCGGCGGCCGTCGTGGAGGTCCACCTCGACACCGCGGGGCCCGGTCCGCAGGCCGGTGGCGCGCACCGCGCTCAGCACCCGGATCGGCGTGCGCCCCGACAGCACGGCCGTCGTCAGGGCGGCCATGAGCACCCGCGGGTCGAGCGCGAGCTCCTCCGGCAGCAGGAAACCGCCGACGACGCGCTCGCTCAGCAGCGGTTCGAGATTTCTGGCGTCGGCCGCCGTCAGCCGCTCGACGGCGAACGGCGAGTTCTTCCACTGCGGCAGCACCTTGGACTCCAGGCGCTCCATCTCGGCCTCGTCCAGCGCGACCTGGATGTCGCCGCCGTCCAGCACCGGGACCTCGACGCCGGAGGCGGCGCGGATCTCCTCAAGCCACTGCGGGTAGACGTCGCGGCTGCGCTTGATGACGCTGCTCAGCGGGCCGAGGCAGGAGGGCTCCGTCTGGGTCAGGATGCCGCCCATCGCGCCGTCGGAGGCGCCGAGCCCGAGACGCTGCCCCGCGTCCACGAGCACCACGCTCGTGCCGCGCGCGGCGAGCCTGTGCGCGATCGCGCAGCCGATCACGCCACCACCGATGATCACGACGTCGCAGGTCTCAGGCACGCGGGCTCCAATTCGCCGTCCCCTCGCTTCGACAGTAGGCGAGGGAGGGCCGTTCAAGAAGGTCACACACGGGTGACCTCGCCGAACTGTACCGCGCGGGAATCTTGCCGGCCGGGAATTCCGCCGAGTCGCGTCACGGCGACCTCTTCCCCAGTTATTGGATGGGTCGTACAATTGCGGCGCCGGAAGGGAGGGCCGCATGTCCGCCGCGCCGAAGACCACCGCGACCAGGGAAAAGGACGAGCACGTCGCCGACCGGAGCGCGTACGAGGCCGTCATCGAACGCCTGTCGAAGGCCTCGGTCGACAAGCACTGGGAGCCGTACGTCGACATCCCCTGGGACGACCCCGAGTTCCACGTGGACCAGACCGACCCGCGCTGGGAGCTGCCGCCGGCCGACAGGCTGGGCGGCCATTCCTGGTATCGGAGCCGGCCGCCGGAGGTCAGGGCGCGCATCGGCCTCTGGCGGGTCGCGACCGCCATGAAGATCGGGTTGCAGTTCGAGAACCTGCTCAAGCGCGGGCTGCTCAACTACGCCTACCGGCTGCCGAACGGCTCTCCCGAGTTCCGGTACGTCTACCACGAGATGATCGAAGAAGGTCATCACGGGATGATGTTCCAGGAGTTCGTGAACCGCACGAAGCTCCCGATTCGCGGCATCCCCGGGCCGCTCAGCCTGCTCGCCCAGGTGGTGCCGTGGATTCCGCTGATCTCCACCGAGCTGTTCTTCGTCTTCGTGCTGGGCGGCGAGGACCCGATCGACCACGTGCAGCGCACGACGCTCAAGAGCGGGCGCATCCGGCATCCGCTCGAGGAGACCATCATGCGCATCCACGTGGCGGAGGAGGCGCGGCACATCTCCTTCGCCCGCCACTACCTGCGCCGGCGGGTGCCGCGCATGCCGCGCTACCGGCGCTTCGCGCTGAGCCTGCTCACGCCGCTGATCATCGGCCTCATGGCGCGGATCATGCTGTCCCCGCCCGGCTCCATGATCAGGGCGTTCCGGATCCCGGACGACGTCGTGCGCGAGGTCTACCTCGACAACCCCGAGACGGCCGCGCAGACCCGTGACTCGGTGTCCAGGACGAGAGAGCTTTGCTCAGATCTGGGCATGATGAACCCGATCAGCCGCCGTTTGTGGCGGGCGATGGGCATCTGGGACGAGCCGAAGGCTCAGGCGAGGGGAAACGCGTGAGGAAGACCGCCGTCGTCACGGGCGGGGCGTCGGGGATCGGGCGGGCCGTCGCCGCCGAGCTCGTACGGCGCGGCGCCCACGTCACGATCGCCGACGTCCGGGGGGCCGAGGACGCCGCCAAGGATCTCGGCTGCGCGGGCGTCGTGTGCGACGTCTCCGACGCGCAGGCCGTGCGGGAACTGGTCACCGGCGTGGCGGCCGAGCACGGGCGGCTCGACTTCCTGTTCAACAACGCCGGCATCGCGGTGGGCGGCCGTGCCGAGGAGTTCACGCTCGACCACTGGAACCGGACGATCGACGTGAACCTGCGCGGGGTGGTCCACGGCGTGCACGCGGCGTACCCGCTCATGATCGAGCAGGGCTACGGGCACATCGTGAACACCGCGTCGCTGGCCGGGCTGACCCCCGCGCCCATGATGCTGCCCTACACGGCGACCAAGCACGCCGTCGTCGGGCTCTCGCTCGCGCTGCGGGCCGAGGCGGCGGTCCACGGCGTGAAGGTCAGCGTGGTCTGCCCCGGGTTCACCGACACCCCGCTGCTCGACAACGCCAACCCCGGGCTGCCGCAGACCGAGATCGGGCTGCGCGCCCGCACGACGGCCGTGCGGGCCCAGGGCCGCCTGTATCCCGTGGAGTCGCTAGCCCGCGACGTGCTGCGCGGCGTGGCCAGGAACCAGGCGCTCATCGTCGCGCCCGCGTCCGCCCGCGCCACCTGGCGGGCCGTACGGCTCTCGCCCGCCCTGGCGGTGCGGGCGGCCGGCTCCGCCTTCCGCCGCATCATGCGCTGAGTCAGGGCCGGATCACGGGCCGAGCGGCAGGTACTCGAACCAGTCGAACGCGGCGACGTTGGAGCTCGGGCGGCCGTTGGAGCTGGCGTACATGCCGATGTAGGCGCCGGTGAAGCCGCCGGCCACGGCGCTGCTGAGGATCCTGCCGTCCACCGGGTCGCCGAGGTCGGTCCACTCCCCCGGCGCGACGGCGTACCTGGCCTGGTAGGCCTGCCCGCGCGCCTCCACTCCGAGGTAGAGCCGCCGCTGGCCGGGCACCCGTACGGAGGCGAGCAGGTCGTCGCCGCCCGCCTTCCTGCGGACGAGTTCGAGGCCGCGCGCGGTCCGCACGAGCAGCACGTGGTGGTCGTCGTCCTGCACCAGCGCGAGACCCGCGCACTCCCCGGCCGCGGGCGTGAAGTCGAGCGCGGCGTGGACGGCGAAGTCCATGTGCTGCTGCCTGCGGGCGACCAGGCTCGGGTTGACCCGCTGGGCCAGCGTCTCCGGCCGCAGCCGCAGCCGCAGGCGGCTGTCGCCCAGGCTCCAGTAGGGCGTGCGCGGGGTGCGCAGGTGGTTCCAGACAGGCGAGAGCCGGTCGGCGTCGAAGTGGTCGCAGGCGGGCACGGCGGGCCAGCGGTGCTCGGGCAGCGCCGGTCCCGCGGCCACGGGCGCGACCTGCGCGGCGACCGGCCAGCCGTCCTCCCAGGAGACCCGGGTGAGGAACGTCTCCCTGCCCAGGTTGTCGCCTCTCAGGTTGCCGGCGCCCAGGTCGCCGGGAGTGCCGTACGGGCGCGTGGCCAGCAGCACCATCCACCACTCGCCGTCCGGGGTCTCCACCAGGTCGGCGTGGCCCGTGCAGGCGATGGGGTGGTTGAGGCCCAGATGCCGGTGGGTGAGGATCGGGTTGCGCGGGTTCGGCTCGTACGGCCCGGTGACGTGGTCGGCCCTGGCGACCACGACCGCGTGGTCGTACGACGTGCCGCCCTCCGACGTCAGCAGGTAGTACCTGCCGCCGATCCGGTACAGGTGGGGGCCCTCGGCCCACACGGCGCCCCGCTGGGCGGCCTCCCAGACGACCCGCTCCTCGCCGCACGGCTCCAGCGTGGCCGGGTCGAGCTCCAGGAGGTAGACCTCGGTCTCCCCGGGGTAGCGGCCCGCGTCCTTCTCCCTCGTGCCGGTGAGCCAGACCCGGCCCTCGTCGAACAGCAGCGAGGGATCGATGCCGCGGGCTCCCGGCAGCCATCGGGGTTCGCTCCAGGGGCCCGCGGGGTCGGTGGCGGTGACGATGAAGTTGCCCGGCCCGTCCACCAGCGTGGTGATGACGTAGAAGACGCCGTCGTGATGGCGGATGGTGGCGGCGTAGACGCCGCCCGAGGGCCGCATGCCGTCCAGGTCGAGCTGGGACGGGCGGTCGAGCACGTGCCCGAGCTGCCGCCAGTTGACCAGGTCGCGGCTGTGGAAGATCGGCACGCCTGGGAACCACTCGAAGCTGGAGGTCACCAGGTAGTAGTCCTCGCCCACCCGGCACACCGATGGGTCGGGGTGGAATCCGGGGATGACGGGGTTCCGGTACTCCCACCCGTCGACTTCGTCGATCATTTGTCCCTTCCTCGAACGTGACCGGCCCGGTCCCCCATGCGGGGAACCGGGCCGTCCGGCACCGGCACGGTGCGCCAGAGCCTTTCAGCGCGGGGCCTCCCTGCGCCAGGCCCCGTCTGCCGGGCTCCGGTGTCCGATCCCGTGCCGGAGATCAGTGTGTGAACTGAGTACGTGAGGTCAGCGCCGCAGTCGCAGCACGCCCCAGTGGCTGGTGTCCCGGTATCCCTGCCCGGTGGCGTCGTTCCAGGTCGCCGCGCTGGTCCTGGCGGCGCCCGTGGCGTCGTCGACCTGGACGTCGAAGCCGAGCAGCGTGCCGTCCCGCAGCGTGATCGTGGGCAGCTTCACGGCGGCCTCGATCACGTAGCCGCCGGGGACGGCCTTGGCGGCGGCGTTCAGGTTGCCCGCGATGGCGGCGGGGTCGAGCGGACCTCCGACCGACGTCCTCCCGGAGAAGCTGATCCGATACTGACCGTCGTCGTCGCCGTAGCCCCTGGTCTTGCCGTTGCCGGGGTCCACGAAGAACTCGACGGAGTCCTGCTCCCACGGGTTGGCCGACTGCTCGCTGAGCGTGGGGTCGGCGACCTGCGCCAGCAGGTACAGCGTGTCGCCGCTCCACAGGGCCCGGGCCCGCGCGGTCGCCCCCGACGTGCCCTGGATCCAGGTGGCGGTGCGGATCTCCGGCGCCGCCGCCCAGGCCGGGTCGACGGCGCCGTCGACCACCGGCCGGCGGCCCGGCGCGGTGGTCAGCTTCACCGCGGGCGTGGCCGTGAGCTTTCCGGTCCAGGAGGTCTGCGAGCCGCCGGAGGCGTCCGTGACCGCCACGGCGACGTCGGTTCCGATCGGCAGCCGCGCCTCCACCCGGTAGCCGCCGGTCGTCTTCCTCACGGCCGCGTCGACGCCGCGCGGGTGGCCGCCGTCGCGCCGGACGGCGTACGGCGTGCCGCCCACGGTGAACGTGACCCGGTCGCTTCTGTCGTCGCTCGGGTCGCGCACCTCGGCCAGGACGTACAGCCACCTGGCCGACGAGCGGGCCTGGAACCCGGCCGACACGTCACCGACGCGGGCGATCGACGTGTCGGGCAGCAGGTCCCATTCGAGGTCGCGCCTGCCGTCCACCTCGGGGGTCGCGGCGGGGGCCTCAAGCCTGCGCACCAGCGGCGGCAGCTTCGCCGGGTCCACGACGCCCCAGTAGGCCGGCTTGGCCTGGAGCGCGTCGTCGAAGAGCAGCGGGGCGTTCAGCCGGGTGATCGGGAAGGTCGACAGCCAGGTGGCGTCGTCGGCCAGGCCCCACACGGTCACCGAGCTGAGTTGCGTCTTGTGCCTGCGGAAGACGTCGAACAGCTCCTTGTAGCGGTAGCCCTGCTCGGCGAGCACCTCGGCCGGCACCTCGTCGTACGTGGAGACGAAGTCGGGGTAGACGCTCACGTCCAGCTCGGTGATCTGCTGGTCCACCCCGAGCGTGGCGAACGTCGAGATCGTGTCCTCGACGTCCGACGCCGGCGGCTGCTCGATGTTGAGGTGGAGCTGGTGGCCGACACCGTCGATCGGCACGCCCTCGGCCTTCAGCCTCTTCACCAGGTCGTACAGCGCCTGCCGCTTGCGCGGGAACTCGGTGTTGTAGTCGTTGATGAACAGCTTGGCGGCCGGGTCGGTCTCGTGCGCGACGCGGAAGGCCGTGCGAATAAAGTCGAGGCCGGTGATCTGGAACCACTTCGACCGGCGCAGGCCGTCGGGCTGGTTCTCGTCCACCACCTCGTTGACCACGTCCCAGACCGCGATCGTGCCCTTGTAGCGGCCGACCAGCGTCTTCACGTGGTTCTCCAGCCGCTTCAGCAGCAGCGCCTTGTCCTCCGGCGAGGAGGTGAGGTCGCGGTCGCCGTCCTTGAACACCCAGTCGGGCGTCTGGCTGTGCCAGGCGAGCGTGTGCCCGCGGAAGGTCAGGCCGTGCTGGACGGCGTAGTTCACCAGGTAGTCGCCCTCGGCGAAGGTGAACTCGTCCTCGCGCGGCTCGGTCGCGTCCCACTTGAGGTCGTTGCCGGGGGTGACCCCGCCGAAGTGCTTGAGCAGCAGGTCGCCGTGCTCGCCGAGCGTCTGGGCGCGGGCGACGGCCGCCCCCAGGGTGAACGGCACCTCGTCCTTGAGCGCGGGGATGTCCGTCTGGATCGGTTTGGGCTCGACGTACGTCAGCGTGAAGTCGTCCAGGTAGAAGGGGAACGTGCCGGCGTCGGACTCCACGTAGACGCCGAGGAAGTCCACGTCGTAGGCGAGCGTGTAGGTGCCGGTCAGCTGCACCCACTCTCCCTCGGGGACGGCCTTCGGCGCGGCCACCCGCTCGTAGCTGGGGGTGCCGTTCGTCCGGCGCTCGATCGACAGGCCGAGGTTGCCCGAGGCCGTGTCCGGACCGAGCCGCACCCAGGCCGACAGGGTGTACTTCGACCCCTTGGCCATCTTGCCGAGCACGCTGATCGCCGGGCCGTCCCAGGAGGCCGAGCGGCCGGTCACCGCGAGGCTGCGGGCGCCGCCGTGCGCGGCGTCGGTCGTGGCCGCCAGGGACGCCGAGGCGCGCGGCGACCAGCCCTGGGCGGTGCCGGTCTCGAAGTCGGTGCTCAGGCCCGAACGCGCGGGGTCGGTGTCCGAGGTGATGACGATGTCGTCGATGTAGTACTTCGCGGTGGCCTCGGAACTCTCGGCGTAGAGCTGCACGTCGGTGGAGTCGGCGCCGAAGGAGTAGGTGCCCGACAGCTCGGCCCAGCCGCCGTCGGTCACGGTGGCGGCGGCCACCCGTTCGTAGGTGGTGTCGCCCCCGTCGGGTGTGCGCTGCACGGTCAGCGCGATCGTGCTCGACGGCTCCCCGCTCACCATCCGGGCGTACGCCGTGACCTGGTACGTGACGCCCTTCTGAAAGGGCGGGCCGATGGACGCCCCGTGCCAGGTGGCGGTGCGGCCGGAGGTGAGCAGGGAGCGCGACCCCGAGTGCGCGGCGTCGGAGGTCGCGCCGACCTCGACCCCGTCGCCTCTGGCCCCCCATCCCTGGGTGGTGCCGTCTTCGAAGTCGTACTTCGCGACCTGCACGGCAGCGGCGCCGGCGGGAGTCGCACTCGCCGCGACCGCCGGCAGTCCCACGAACAAGCACAGTACGGCCGCGACAGCGGGCCGTACTGCGAGCAAACGCAGTACGGCCGCGGCCGCCCGGTGAAGGAGGCTGCGCATCGGGGGGTCTCCTCGTGCCGCGTTAGCGCGTGGCCAGGTTGTCGGCGAGAAGCCGGATCAGGGGCTCGCGCCGCGTGCAGGTGGACAGGGCGAAGGAGTCGGCGAGCGCGAGCAGCTCGTCGTCGTCCAGCCCGCGGAACAGCTCGGCGTACTCGGGCAGCAGCGCCTGGGCGATGAGGATGTGCCGGATGAGGTCGTCGGTCTGGTAGCGGGCGCCCCACGGGTAAGGGTTCCAGGAAGGGAACTCCGTGTCGATCAGCCGGTGCAGCGGCGCGAGCTCGCTCGCCGTCTCCTCCATCGTCGAGCCCCATCGGTCGGCGCCGAGCCGCTTCTTCTTCGCCATGAACGGCCCGAACCGCTCCATGTAGGACCCGCCCGCGCAGACCAGGCCCTGCAGGCCGACGTCCTTGTAGGTCCAGATGGACCAGCCGGCCTCGTACGCGTCGAAGATCTCCAGCTGGTCGCGCAGGATCTGGTAGCGCTGCTCGTCCACGGAGGGGTCGCCGGTGTAGACGGGCCCGAACTCGCCGACCCAGATCGGCGTGCCGGTCTCCCGCTGGAAGGCGGTGCGGCGGGCGAAGGCGCGCTCCAGCTCGTCGCGGTCGCACCACTCGCCCCTCGTGAAGCCCGGGTAGGGGCCGCCGTGGGCGAACCCGGCCAGCGCGTAGTCGTGGCAGACGAACACCGTGTTCTCGTAGACCTCGTGGAAGACCGAGAAGTCGGTGGAGTAGGTGTTGCCGTCGAGGAACAGCACGTGGGCGGGGTCCACCGCGCGCAGCGCCTTGACCAGACGGTCGTAGAAGGGCCCGACCACCCGGCCGCCGGGGTCGCCCGGCTCGTTGATCGGGTTGTAGCCCGCCACCCACGGGTTGTCCTTGTAGTGGTCGGCCAGCGCCTCCCACAGGTGAACCGCCCGGTCCTGGAAGTGCCGGTGCTCCCAGAAGGAGGCGACGTGGGTGGGGTTGTCGGAGTGCCAGTGCTGGTTCTGCGCCCCCGGGAGCGCGTGCAGGTCGATGACGCTGTAGACGCCGCGCTCACCCAGCATGTCGACGACCCGGTCGAGGTGGTGGAAGCCGCGCTCGACGATCTCCATCGGCCGGTCGTCCGCCTCGAAGTGGTGGTAGTTCACCGGGATCCGCACGCAGTTGACGCCCATGTCCCGCAGGAGGTCGGCGTCGGCCTCGGTGAAGAACGAGGTCAGGAAGCGGTCGAAGAACATCTCGTGACGTTCCTCGCCGAGCACCTCCCGCACCGCCGCGCGCATCGAGGACTCGTTGGCGGGGTAACCGGTGATGAAGTTCTCCATGTTGAGCCAGCCGCCCAGGCCGACACCCCGCAGCCTCACCGGGTCGCCCGCCTCGTCAACCAGCCGGGATCCGGACACGCGCAGCAGCGTCATAGATTCTCCTCAATCCTCGAAACCGGCGGCGTGGCCGGAGAGCGACGGCCCCGCCTTCTCCTCCGCTACCCGCTGTCGACAGTCGCGCTGAAAGTTTCGGCTAACAGCCGAATGTTTCGTGGTCCGGAGAATAAGTAAAGCTAAGGTTAAGCGTCAAGGGCACTCAAGGCATGATCACGGCGGTCACGCGTCTCATCAGGGGGAACCGGTTCAGGTCTCCCGAAACTTTCGGCTACGATCTGCATCATGCCAGTGAAGAGGCGGGTGACCATCGCCCAGATAGCGGAGGAGGCCGGAGTCTCCGTTCCGACCGTGTCCAAGGTGATCAACGGCCGTCCCGAGGTCGCGCCGGAGACCCGTCAGCGGGTGGAGCGCCTCCTCCAGAAGCACGGATACCAGCGCAGGACGGGGCAGGGCGACGGCCCGGTCGGGTTACTGGACCTGGTGTTCGCCGAGATCGAGAGCCCGTGGGCCATGGAACTGGTGCGCGGGGCCGAGCAGGCGGCACACGAGGCCGCCGCGAGCGTGGTGATCTCCGTGCTGCACACGCACGCGGGCCCCGGCCGTGACTGGCTGGAGCGCATCGCGGCGCGGCGCACGGACGGTGTGATCATCGTCAGCTCCCGGCTCTCGGTGCGCCAGCAGGGCCAGCTCAGCGCCCGTTCGATCCCGTTCGTCGTCGTCGACCCCGAGGGCGAGCCGCCGCCCGGCGTGGCGTCGGTCGGCGCGACCAACTGGCACGGCGGCCTCGCGGCCACGCGCCACCTTCTCGACCTCGGTCACACCCGGATCGGCATGATCGGCGGTCCGCCGGACATGCTGTGCAGCCGGGCCAGGATCGACGGCTACCGCGCCGCGCTGGAGACCGCCGGGGTGTCCATCGAGCCCGAGCTCATTCGCTACGGCGACTTCCTGGTCAACTCGGGCCACGACGCCGGTCACGCGCTGCTCTCGCTGGACAACCCCCCGACCGCCATCTTCGCCGGCAGCGACATGCAGGCGTTCGGCGTGTTCGAGGCGGCTCGGCAGCGGGGCCTGCGGGTGCCCGAGGACCTCAGCGTGGTCGGCTTCGACGACCTGCCGCTGTCCCGGTCCGCGTGGCCGCCGCTGACCACCGTGCGCCAGCCCCTGGAGGAGATGGCCGCGCTGGCCGCGCGGATGGTGCTGGCCATGGGCCGGGGCGAGAACACCGAGGCGCGCCGCGTCGAGCTGTCCACCGATCTGGTGGTCCGGGAGAGCACCGCACGGCCCCGGTGAAACCGGAGCTCGTCCCATGATCGTCCAAAATGGGAGCGCTTGGACGAATGGGGGCGGGATGACCGACGAACACGCTAAGGTTTCTGCGGATATCGCCGGGTTCGCGGGACGGGGCTGACGGTTGCGGAGTTCGCGTGGAGCGGCCGTCACGGCATTCGCCGCGGCGCTCATGCTTCTGGGAGGTTCCGGGTCGGCGGCCCTCGCGGCGCCGGTCCGCCATGGCGCCGGGACGGTGTGGTCCGGGACGGCGCGGGCCGAGACGGTGTGGTCCGGGACGGCGCGGGGCGCGGAGCATGCGGCGGCCGCCCCGGTGCCGGCGCTTCCCGGCAGGCGGGCGGCCGGGGCGGCGGAAGGCCCGTCCGTCGAGGAGCATCCCTGTCCGGTCGCCGTGCCGTCCGGCACGACCTGCGGTTACCTCCTGGCCCCCGAGCGGCGTGACGTCCCCAACAGCAGGACCATCAAGGTCGGCTACGCGGTGCACCGGGCGTCACAGGCCTCAGGACAGGCGGCCGACCCGGTCGTCTACATGAGCGGCGGGCCGGGATCCGCCTCGCTCCAGCTCACCGGGTTCCTCTCCCAGATGTTCCCCGGCCGCGACGTGGTCGTCCTCGAACAGCGCGGCGGGCGCTACTCCGAGCCCAGACTGAGCTGCCCCGAGATCGTCCGCGGGGTCGTGGACACCCTGCGCACGCCCGGGCCCGCGTCGGCCGAGACCGCCCCGCTCGCCCGGCAGGCGCTGGCCTGCCAGTCGCGCCTTGAGGGCGAGCACGTCGACCTGCGCGGCTACCGGACCGCCGAGATCGCGGCCGACGTCGTGGACCTGCGTGCCGCGCTCGGCTACCCGCGGTGGTACCTGTTCGGCGTCAGCTACTCCACCCGCCCGATGCTGCTGGCGGCGGCGCGCGACCCGCAGGGCACCCGAGGGGTCGTGCTGGACTCGCTGCTTCCCGCGGGCGCCCGCTGGTACGACGAGTCGTCGGCCGCGCTCTCGGCGACGATGACCAAACTGGGGATCGCCGCCCGGTTCGACGCCATGGTGAAAGCGCTCAACGCGCACCCCGCGACGTACGAGACCCGGGACCCGCTCACCCGCAAGCGGCTGACGGTGCAGCTCAACGGGGACGACGTCGCGACGATCCTCGGCGAGGCGCTGCACGAGACCGACGTGATCCCGATCGTGCCGGCCCTCGTGGACGGGCTGGCCTCCGGGCGCACCGAACTGCTGCAACCCCTGGTCGACGCCGCCGGCGACGGGCTGACCTCGCACGAGTGGGGCCTGTACTACGCCGTCCAGTGCCAGGACGAGACGCCGTACAACTCCTTTTCCGACTCGCGGGGCCCCCGGCTGTTCACGGGGGTCGTCGACGCGGCGGTCTGCGACGCCTGGGATCTGCCGGCCGCGCGGGCCGACGCCGACCTGCTGACCCCGCACGCGTCGGTCACCCCGGCCTCGTCGGACGGCGCGCCGATCGAGGGGGCGTCGTCCGAGGGGGCGGCGCCGCCGGTCCTGGTCCTCGGCGGCCAGTACGACCCCACCACCCCGCCGGAGGCCGCGCGGCAGGCGGTGTCGGCCGTGCCGGGCGCGCGGTTCGCCGAGTTCGCCGGGGTCGGGCACGCCGTCTTCCTGGCGAACGCCTGCAGCCGTCAGATGATCGCCGCGTTCCTCGACGATCCGGCCGCCACGGCCCGCGCGTGCGACCCCGGCGCCGCGCCGTACCCCATCGTGCGTCCGGGCGGTCTGCTCCTCACGTCGTCGGTCTACCGGCTGTCCCGGTCGCCGATCCCGCTGGGCGTCCCCGCGGCCTTCCTGCTCGTCTCGGCCGTCCAGCTCGTCGCGGGGCTGGTCTCCCTGCTGCGCAGGCGCGGCGGCGGGCTGAGCGCGCTCGCGGGCCTGGCGGGCGTCGCGCTGTGCGCGCTGTCGGCGCTCAGCCTGTCGGCGATCCAGGACTGGACCACGCTCGCGATCGGGGTGCCGCACGCCCTGGCCTGGTATGGCCTGCTGGCCCTCGTCTCCACCGGGCTGTCGATCGTCGAGGCGTTCCGGCTGAACGCCGCCGCCGCCCGGATCGTCCCCGTCCTGACCGGCCTCGCGTTCCTCGCCTGGCTGTACGGCTGGCTGCTGTCTTGATCAAGCCCGCCTTAAGCGCTTATTAAAAGGAAAGTTTCTTAATAGAGAGCATTGACGCGGCTGTTCCGGCGGCTTACGTTCCGATCAACCCCTGGGGGGCGGGGTGTGAAGGATCGGCACTTCGCCTGTCGGAGGTATGGCTGTGCGCCTGTTGAGATCATCGTTGGCACGGACCGCTACGGCGGTCTGCGTCGCGTTCGCCGCCGGGGCGGCGGCACTGGCCGCGACCGGCGGGGCCGCCGGGGCGGCCGCCGTCGACGAGGCGTGCCGGCCCGACGGGCTCTACCGGACGCCCGGCGTGCAGGTCCCCTACTGCCTGGCCTACGACACCGACGGCCGCGAGAAGATGGGCGGGGACCACCCCCGCCGCGTCATCGGCTACTTCACCGGCTGGCGCGACGGCTCCAACGGGCAGACCCGCTATCTGGTCAAGGACATCCCGTGGGGCAAGGTCACCCACATCAACTACGCGTTCGCCCACGTGGGGCCGGACGACAAGATCTCCGTCGGGTCGGACACCGCCAAGAATCCCGCCGTCGGCATGACCTGGCCCGGCGTCGCCGGCGCCGAGATGGACCCGGCGTACTCCTACAAGGGCCACTTCAACCTGCTCGGCAAGTTCAAGAAGCAGTTTCCGGACACCAAGACCCTGATCAGCGTGGGCGGCTGGGCCGAGACCGGCGGCTACTTCGACGACGCGGGCACGCGGCAGGCGAGCGGCGGCTTCTACACGATGACGTCGACCCAGGCGGGCATCGACACGTTCGCGGACTCCGTCGTGTCGTTCCTGCGCACGTACGGCTTCAACGGCGTGGACATCGACTACGAGTACCCGACGTCGAACAACGACGCGGGCAACCCGCTCGACTGGCCGATCGCCAACTCCAAGCGCGCGACCCTGATGAAGGGCTACGCCGCGCTGGTGAAGACGCTTCGCGAGAGGCTGGACCGCGCCTCCGCCGCCGACGGGAAGTACTACATGCTGACCGTCGCCGCGCCCGCGTCCGGCTGGCTGCTGCGCGGCATGGAGACCTACCAGGTCACGCAGTACCTCGACTACGTCGACATCATGTCGTACGACCTGCACGGCGCGTGGAACAAGTACGTCGGCCCCAACGCGTACCTCTTCGACGACGGCAAGGACGGCGAGCTCGCCGCCGCCGGCGTGTACGGGGCCGGGCAGTACGGCGGCATCGGCTACCTCAACACCGACTGGGCCTACCACTACTTCCGCGGGGCCATGCAGCCGGGCCGGATCAACATCGGCCTGCCGTACTACACCCGGGGGTTCAAGAACGTGCAGGGCGGCACGAGCGGGCTGTGGGGGACCGCCCCCGCCACCACCTGCCCGGCCGGCTCCGGCCTCACCACCTGCGGCGACGGCGCGATCGGCATCGACAACCTGTGGCACGACCTCGACGACAACGGCAAGGAGTCGCCGGCGGGCTCCAACCCGATGTGGCACGCAAAGAACCTCGAGAAGGGCATCCTCGGCGACTACCTGGCCGCCTACGGCGTCACGGACACCTCGCTGACCGGCGCCTACGCCCGCTACTACGACTCGACGCTCACCGCTCCCTGGCTGTGGAACTCCACCAAGAAGGTGTTCCTGTCCACCGAGGACGACCAGTCGGTGGCGGCCAAGGCCGACTACGTGATCTCCAAGGGCATCGGCGGCACGATGATCTGGGAGCTGGCCGGCGACTACGGCTGGAACTCGGCCAAGGGCCAGTACGAGCCCGGCGCCACGCTGACCACGCTGATGTACGACAAGTTCAAGGCCGCCACGCCGTACGGGAACGTGCGGGCGACCACCCCGATCCCGGCGCAGAAGCTGGACATCTCGGTGGAGTTCCGCGACTTCGCCCTGGGCGACAACAACTACCCGATCAACCCGAAGATCCACATCACCAACAACTCGGGCGTGACGCTGCCGGGCGGGACGGAGTTCCAGTTCGACTACGCGAGCTCGGCTCCGGGCAACGCGGCCGACCAGTCGGGCTTCGGCTCCACGGTCATCCGCAGGGACCACACCGCGCCCGACAACATCGGCGGTCTGAAGGGCGACTACAACCGGGTGTCGCTGAAGCTGCCGGGCTGGCAGGCCCTCGCGCCGGGCGCCTCGGTGGACGTCGCCTTCGTCTACTATCTGCCCACCTCGACCCCCTCCAACTGGACGGTCTCCTTCGGCGGCGCGACCTACGGCATCAGTCAGGACCTCGCCAGGGGCGGCGTGACGGCCTCACCCTCCGCTTCCCCGTCCGGCTCCCCGTCGGCGTCTCCCAGCGCGTCGCCGTCGGCCGGCACGTGCACGGCTCCCGCGTGGTCGTCCACGACCGTCTACACGGGCGGCAACCTCGTCTCGTACACCGGTCACACGTGGAAGGCGCAGTGGTGGACCCAGGGCGAGACGCCCGGCAACGCGCAGGTGTGGCTGGACCAGGGGCCCTGCGCGTCCGCCTCGCCCTCTGCCTCCCCCTCGGCCTCCACCAGTGCCTCGCCCAGCCCGTCTCCGAGCGCCTCGCCGTCCGCGTCGCCGTCCGCGTCGCCTTCGGTCTCGCCGTCGGCGAGCCCCGGCGGCTACCCCGGCTGGGCGGCCGGCACGGCGTACGCGACGGGTGACCGGGTGACCTACGGCGGCGCGGTCTACCAGTGCCGTCAGCCGCACACCGCCCTGGCGGGCTGGGAGCCGCCGAACGTCCCCGCCCTCTGGACCAGGCTCTGACCCACGCCCCTGCCCGTACGTCCCGCGGCGACTCGCCCGGACGTACGGCACAGCCTCCGGGCCGTCCCGGACCGGTGACACCGGTACGGCCCGGAGCCGATGCCCGGCGGTCTCAGCCGATCACGAGTCGAGAGACCGCCGGGCGTCGCGCCGTCCGGGACCTTCTCATCCCTCCGCGCTCAGACGCCGGGCGCGGCGGGCGACGTTCCTGCTCACCAGCAGCATCCCGCCGACCGAGGCCAGCATCCCGGCGGCGATGACCGGCACGACGGCCCCGAACCCGGAGGCCCCGGCGACGAGGCCGAACAGCGGAGGGCCGAGGAGCGCGCCCACGCTGCCCATCTGGGCCACCATCCCGGTGCCCACGTCGGCGTGGTCGAGACGCTCCAGCACGAAGGGAAGGGCGGCGAAGGCCAAGGCGCCCAGCACCCCGTTCTCCAGGGAGACGATCCCCGCGCCGGTTGCCGCGGCGGCCAGCGGACCGTCGGCGCCGTAGACCAGCCAGGCGGCCGGCACGACCAGCAGCCCGGACACGGCGAGCGCGGCGAGCGGCACACCCCGCCGGAGCAGGACGCCCACGGACAGCCCGCCGAGAACGCCGACGAACGAGATCGCCGAGGTCAGGGCCCCGGCGGCGCCGGCGGAGCTCGCGTGCTCGTCGACCAGGAGCGTGGGCAGCAGCACGACCACCGGCATCGTCACCAGCACCATCAGGCAGAAACACACGGTGAGCAGCGCGGGCCACGCCAGCGCCCGCGCACCGGGCACGGACCCGGCGGCCGCGCCGGAGGCGGACGTCCGCGGCAGCCGCACCCGGACGGCCACCGTCATCAGCAGCGTCAGCCCCGCGATCAGCAGCACCCAGCCGCGCCAGCCGAGGACCTCGCCGGCGGCGCCCCCCACGAGGGTGCTCACGCCGATGCCCACCGGGACGAACGTCGCCCAGACGGACAGGGCGACCCCCCGGTCCCGTTCTTCGGCGAGGTGGAGGACCAGCGCCGGGCAGGCGATGGTGACCACGAGATAGCCGGCGCCCTCGGCGACGCGGGCGGCCAGCAGCCAGGCGAAGCTTCCCGCGGCCGCGCTCAGCGCGCTCGCCGCCACCATCAGCGCCAGGGCGGCGACGAGCGACCTGCCCGCACCGAACCGGCGGACCAGATAGCCCGCGGGCAGCCCCGCGACGGCGCCCACCCCGACCACCGCCGAGATCGCCCAGCCCAGTTGCGACAGCGACAGCCCGAGCTCGCCGGCCATCGACGGCCCGACCGCGGCGAACTTGCCGTAGCTCATCGCCGCCACGACGCCGGCGAGGTAGATGACGACGATCGTCAGCCACGGCGAGCGCCGCACCGGCGCCGCACTCCGCTCGGATCCGCCTACGGTCGGCTGGGGGGTCAATGAGCCCTCCTTCGCGCGGTGTCGTCAGGCCGGATTCCACTCAACCAGGAGAATGCGTACGCCGTCCGGCACATCACCGTAACCGATCACCACGGCACGGTCCGCAGCCGTCGCCGGTCCGCCGCGCGGCATGCACGGGCCGCGATCAGTGGGACCATGGCTGGGTCGGCGCCGGCAAAAGGAAGGCAAGGCAGGTGGACCAGGTCGCCCGGATGTGCAACGACGCCCCGACCACGCGCGGCGGTCGGCGAAGGACCGGACGGACCGCTCCGCCCCCGGCGGCCGCGCGCGCCGTCCCGCCGCGTAACCCGCCGCGGGTGCTCGCCGTGGCGCGTGGCCGGCTGCGGGCGCTCGCCGTGCCGCTGCTGGCTCTGCTCTCGGTGATGCTGATCGCGACGCCCGCGCGGGCCCACGACGTGCTCGTCGCCAGCGACCCCATGGACGGCGCGGTCCTCGGCGCCATGCCCGCCTCGGTGACGCTCACCTTCGACCAGGCCGTACGCCGCGACTTCGCGCGGCTCGCCGTCACCGGGCCGGACGGCGCCCACTACGAGCAGGGCGAGATCACGGTGGACGGCAGGAACGTCTCCATCGGTGTGCGGACGGGCACCCCCGCGGGGGCGTACGCGATCGGCTACCGCATCGTGTCGAACGACGGCCACCCCGTCACCGGCGCCGTGAAGTTCACCGTGACCGGCGGGGGCGCGGCCCCCGGGGCGGTCACCGCGCCGACCACCACCCCCGCGCCCGGCACGGCGAACCCCGTCACCGCGAACCCCGGCGCTCCGACGACCGGCGGGGGGACGGCCGGCGTGGGGACGGCCGGCGTGGGGACGGCCGGCGTGGGGACGGCCGGCGTGGGGACGGCCGGTCAGGGCGGCGGAAGCTGGGTATGGGGGCTGCTGGCCGTCACCGCCGCGCTGCTGGCGCTGTGCGCCCGCGTGCTCGTGCGGCACGACCGGCGCCTGCGCGACGGGACGATCCCGGCTCCCCCGGCGGCGGGGACGCCACGGGCGGCCTCTCCGGGCGGCCCGGAGCCGTCGGACACACCCGCGTCGGACACACCCGCGTCGGAGACAGAGGCAGCGGGGGCACCGGCGGCGGAATCCGGGGCGGAAGGCCCGGCCGCCGGACGCTCCACCGCCGCCGGGACCGGTGCAGGAAGCTCCCCGGCCTCGGGCGGCGCCGCGTGACCACGACCTCGGAACCTCGCGTCTCGGCGGACCGGTCCGGCTCCGGAACCGAGCACGCCCGCGCCCGGGTCCCGGCGGCGGGGCTGACCGCCGGCGCCCTGCTCGCGGTCGTGATCGCGACCTGGCTCACCCTGCCAGGAACGGTGCCCGGGCTTCCCATGCCGGGCACGATCGTGGAGTACGGACTGCCGGTCGTCCGGCTCGTGCTCGACCTGGCCGCCACCGCGACCATCGGACTCAGCCTGCTCCCCAAGCTCCTCGGCTTCGACGACCCGGACCGGACCGAGCCGCTCGCCGCCAGGGCCCGGCACTGGGCCGTGCTGTTCTCGCTGGTCTGGTGCGCGGCGGCGCTGGTGTCGGCCGTCCTCAGCGCCGCCGAGGTCACCCCGGGCGCGTTTCCCGACGTGGCGGCGTACGTCGACGGCATCGGCGCGGGGCAGGGCATGATCGTGAGCGCGTCGTGCGCCCTGGCCAGCGCCGCCGTGGGGATGCTGGCGGTGCGGTTCGGCGAGAAGGTGCCGGCCGAGCTGCGGGTGCTCGTCGCCGGGTTCGGGCTGCTGCCGCTCCCGGTCACCGGCCACGCCTCGAACTGGTACTGGCACGACCTCAGCATGGTCTCGATGGAGCTGCACGTCATCGGGGCGTGTGCCTGGGTGGGCGGCCTGGTCGCGCTCGCCGTCCTGCTGCCGCGTCATCGCGACCTGCTCGCCCGCACGCTGCCCCGGTTCTCCCGGCTGGCGACCTACGCGCTGGTCGTCGTGGGGCTGTCCGGGCTCTTCAACGGCCTGGTGGAGCTTCTGCTCACGCCCGGCGAGAGCTTCCCCGCGTCGCTGGTCACGACGGGGTACGGCCGGCTCGTGGTCGCCAAGGCGGTGTTCACCGGCGTGATCGCACTGCTGGGGGGCAACATCCGCTGGCGGCTGCTGCCGGCGGTCACGCGTCAGGCCCCGACCGCGTTCGCCGCCTGGGCGGCCTTGGAACTCACCGTGATGGGCCTCGCGTACGGCGTCGCGGTCGCGCTGACCAAGACCCCGGTCGCCTGACCCACGGCCCAGCCCGCCCCGCCGCGGAGACGCCGAGAGCCGCCCCCGGCGAGGGAGCGGCTCAGGAAAGGCGGGTGAGCGCGGATGCGGGCCGTCAGGCCGTCGGCTCCGACACGGCGGCGGGCGCGGGGGTCGCCTCGGACGCCGCCTCGGACGCCGTCTCCGGCCCGGCATCGCGCGACGCGCCGGGCTCGGCCGTGACCTGCCTCTCCGCGGGCCGCGTCTCCTTGGCGATCCTGTCCTCCGCGGCGGCGGCCGTCAGCCCCTTGCGGCCGGCGAACCACTCCACCGCGTACCACACGACGGCCAGCGCGGCGAGCGCCACCGGCCAGGCCCGCGGCGCGTACGGCGGGGCTTCGAGCACCCGGTCCTGCGCCAGCAGCCCTCCGTACACCGCGGCGGTGGCGAGCAGCGCGCCCACGAGCGGCCGCAGTTGCCGGATCGGCACCAGGAAGGCCAGGTCGACGGCGAGTCCGGCGAGCAGGAAGAAGAACGGGATGGTCGACGGCGGGAACCCGCCACCGACGAGCAGCGGCCAGATCAGGCACCGGTAGGCCACGTACACCCCGGCGATCGCGGTGGCCGTGTAGCGGCGGCCGACCATGACGCGGGCGAAGACCAGGATCGCGACGCCCACGACCCCCGCGTACAGGGCGTAGACGACGTCGGGGATCGGCAGCGAGAACTTGAGCACCATGGCCCGGTCGACGCCCCGGCCCATCTGGTTGGCCGCGAATTCGAGCAGCGTCGGCTCGGCGTACGGCTGCCCGCGATCCCAGGAGGCCAGCTCCAGCACGCCGTACTCCTGCTGCAACTCGGGGAAGTGCGCGTTCTCCAGGAAGAACGCGAACAGGCCGCCCAGCACCAGCGCACGCCGGCCGCGGGTGATCCCGGCGTACCGGCCCGAGCCGAGGTACCAGCCGCGGATCGCTCCGGCGAGCATCAGTGCGGTGCCGATGTACAGCAGGGCGTGAGAGGGGCTCCACGCGGTGATGTCGATCCCGTTGACCCGGTGGTTGATCAGGTCGAGCGGGATCGCGATGAGGAAGACCCCGGTGCCCCACACGATCAGGCGGGAGGACGTGCGGTCCACGCCGTAGCCGGTGTACCAGTGCACGATGGTCAGCGCGACGGCGATCACCGTGCCGACCGTGTTGAGCAGATGCGGCGGGGCCAGGTCGTCGCGCAGCCACCTGAAGTGCCACGACACGTCCCAGCTCGACCCGAGCACCTTGAGGACGAACGCCGCGAGCCAGCCCAGGTAGAGCACCCGGAAAAGATCCTGCGGCGTCTGCCTGCCCGCCTCCCCCCGCGTCCAGTACGGAAGAGCCCACTCGATCGCGCGAGCGGGGATCTGCTTGAGCGGCGTTCCATTCACGCGCGAAATGATGCCGTTCCCTATGGTGGGACGCAATCAGGGTTTACCCCGATGCATCATCACGATTCGTGCGCGGACCGGGTCGGCGCCCGCTGACGTGGCGGTTATCCACAGGCGCGGCGGCTCCTCAGCGGTCTCTCAGCAGAGACAAGTAGCATCGCGACATGACGTTTCCGGGTGGGCGGCGTGCCCTCGCGATCGTGGTCACGCTGGTCATCCTGATGGCCGGAGGCGTGGCGTGGGCTCTATGGCCCTCTGGCCCCGTGGTGAAGGGACGTGGCCTGGTCATCCCCGTCGTCGACGGACCGGCCGACGACCAGCACGTCGATCTCGACGCCACCTTCTATCCCCCGGCCTCCGGCGGCAGGGCTCCGGCCGTGCTGCTCGCCCACGGCTTCGGCGGCAGCAAGGAGAGCATGCGCGAGCAGGCGGGACGGCTCGCCGCGCAGGGCTACGCCGTGCTGACCTGGTCGGCCCGCGGGTTCGGCCGCTCGACCGGGCAGATCGCGCTCAACTCCCCCGACTACGAGGTCAAGGACATGCGGGGGCTGATCGACTGGCTGGCCAAACGCCCCGAAGTGCGTCTCGACGCCCCGGGCGACCCGCGCGTCGGGATCGCCGGCGGCTCGTACGGCGGGGCGATCGCGCTGATGGCCGCGGCCTACGACAGCCGCGTCGACGCGATCGTCCCCCAGATCACCTGGTACGACCTCGCCGACGCGCTCTTCCCCGACGCCTCGGGCAAGGGTCCGCTCAACGGCGTCTTCAAGAAGATGTGGGCCGGCATCTTCTTCAGCGCCGCCGCCGATCGGCTGGCCCCGGACGGCGGCCTCGGCGCGGGCGGTCTGGCCGGCCTCGCCGGCGCGGCTTCGGGCTCCGCAGGCGACACGTCCGGGGGCCGGGTGACCGGGCGGACGCCCGGGATCGAGCAGGTCCAGTGCGGGCGGTTCCTGCCGCAGATCTGCGAGATGTACCAGAAGGTGGCCGAGACCGGCCGGGCCACCAAGGAGGCGGTCGATCTCCTGCGGCGGTCGAGCCCGATCTCGGTGCCCGGCCGGATCAAGGTGCCGACGCTGCTGATCCAGGGCCAGCGCGACTCGCTGTTCCCGCTTTCGCACGCCGACGCCAACGCCCGGGCCATCGCCGCCACCGGCGCTCCGGTCGAGGTCGCCTGGTTCAACGGCGGCCATGACGGCGGCGACGGCGAGGCGGACTGGCTGTCCGACCGTACGACCGGCTGGTTCGACCGCTACCTCAAGGGGTCCTCCGCCGGCGAGGGCGACTCGACGGCGTTCACCGTGACCAGGGACGGCGGGCGGGACCCGGGCACGCGCCGCCCCGTGCTCCTGCACGCCACCGCCGACCGCTACCCCGGCCTGCCGGGCGGGGAGCGCACCACGGTCGCGCTCAACGGCCCCCAGCAGCCGATCGCCAACCCGGCGGGCGGGTCGCCGTCGTCGATCTCGGCGGTCCCCGGCCTCGGCGGGCTGCTCGGCGGAAACGGCGGCGGCGCGTCGATCGCGCTGGACATGCCCGGCCAGGCGGCCGCCTTCGAGTCCGCCCCGCTGACCAGGCCCGCGCAGGTCACCGGCAGCCCGACCGTCACGATCAGGGTGTACGGCACGGGTGAGGCCACGCTGTTCGCCAAGCTCTACGACGTCTCCGGAGGGTCCCTTCCGGTGCTCCCGTCGAGCCTCGTCTCTCCACTGCGGGTAACCGCGAGCGAGGCGGGCACGCCGGTCACCGTGACGCTTCCGGCCATCGACAGGCGCTTCGACGCGGGGCACAGGATGCGAGTCGTCGTCTCGACCACCGATCTCGGCTACGCGACGCCCGCCGCCCCCGCCGTCTACCGCGTCGCGCTGGAGTCCCCCACGCTGGAGCTGCCCGGGGACGCGGCGCTGCGGACGCCCGCCACCGGCCCGGCGTGGTGGACGTGGGCCATGCCGCTCGCCGCGATCGCGGTCGCGGCCGTGCTCCTGCTGACCGGCAGGGCCAGGCGCGGCGGGGACGCGGGCGACGACCCGGCGGTGGACGCCGAGTCGGCCGATGTGCCCTTGGTGATCAGCGGGCTGGGCAAGCGCTACCGCAACGGCGAGCGGGCGGTCGACGGCCTGTCGTTCCGGGTCGAGAAGGGCCAAGTGCTCGGCCTGCTCGGGCCGAACGGCGCGGGCAAGACCACCACCATGCGCATGCTGATGGGTCTCATCCACCCCGACGAGGGCGAGATCCGGATCTTCGGCACCCGTGTGCGGCCGGGGGCTCCGGTGTTGTCGCGGCTGGGGTCGTTCGTCGAGGGGCCGGGCTTCCTGCCGCACCTGTCCGGCCGGGCCAACCTGGAGCTGTACTGGCAGGCCACGGGACGACCGCCGCAGGACGCCCGCATGGAGGAGGCGCTGGAGATCGCCGGGCTCGGCGCGGCCCTGGAGCGCGCGGTGCGCACCTATTCCCAGGGCATGCGCCAGCGCCTCGCCATCGCGCAGGCCATGCTCGGCCTCCCCGACCTGCTCGTGCTGGACGAGCCGACCAACGGCCTCGACCCGCCGCAGATCGCGGAGATGCGCCGGGTGCTCAAGGCGTACGCCGAGCGGGGGCGCACCGTCATCGTCTCCAGCCACATGCTCGCCGAGGTCGAGCAGACCTGCACCCATGTGGTCGTCATGCACCGCGGGCGGCTGGTGTCGGCCGGGCCGGTCGGCGACCTGCTCGGCACCGCGCCGGCCGCCAACGGCGCCGGCCCCCGCCTGGAGGACGTGTTCCTCGACCTGATCGGAGAGAGCCGTTGAGCCCGGCGAAACGACCCGCCCCGGACCTGACCGAACACATCCACGACGGCGGGCGGGCCACGCCGGCCACCCAGGACGAACCGGACACGCGCGGTGACGCCGTGGGAGGCCGGGCGCCCGGCTACGCTCCGGGACGCACGCTGCCGCTGCGGGTGGAGTTCGTGCGGCAGCTGCGGCGGCGCCGGACCATGGCGATGTTCGCCGTACTGCTCGCCCTCCCGTGGGTGCTCGTGGTGGCGTTCCAGTTCGGGCCGGCCGGGCGTGGCCAGGGCAGCCTGCGGCTGTCGGATCTGGCCACGGCGGGCGGGCTCAACTTCGCCGCGTTCGCCCTGTCGGTGTCGGCCAACTTCCTGCTGGTCGTCGCCGTGGCGCTGTTCTGCGGTGACACGGTGGCGAGCGAGGCGAGCTGGTCGTCGCTGCGCTACCTGCTGGCCGCGCCGGTTCCCCGCGACCGGCTGCTGCGCCAGAAGCTGGTGGTGGCGCTGGCGTACTCGGCCGCCGCGGTGACCGTGCTTCCGCTGATGGCCCTGCTCGCCGGCACGCTGGCCTTCGGGTGGAACGACATCACCGTGCCGGGGACCGGCGAGGTGATCCCCGCCGCCGACGTGCTGCCCAAGTTCGCCGTCGTCATCGGCTATGCCCTGGTCAGCCAGCTCGTGGTCGCCGCGGTCGCCTTCCTGCTGTCGGTCGGCACCGACTCCCCGCTCGGCGCGGTCGGCGGCGCGGTCGGCCTGGTGATCGTCAGCAGCATCCTGCAGGCGGTCGAGGCGCTGGGCTCGCTGCGCGAGTTCCTTCCCACGTTCTGGAACTCCGCGTGGCTCGACGCGCTCGCGCCGGAGCCCGACTACAGCGGCATGGTGAAGGGCGTGGCGGTCTCCGTGACCTACTCGGCGGTCCTCGTCGCCCTGGCCTTCCGCCGCTTCCGGCGCCGGGACATCGTGTCCTGATGCGAAACCCGCGCCGTCCCCGGGCCGTTCCGGCCAGCCGGAAGGCCCGGGGACCGCTGGCGGTGGGACCGGAATGGAGGCTGCCAGCGAAGACAGGCCACCGCTTGCGGAGACAAGCTGATATCGGAACCGATCAGGACATCCGGGTCGGCGCCCGTCACGCCTGGCGGCGTGGTTCTCGATCGGCCACGGCCGCCCCGCAGGACGTAGGAGAACGTCGCCACAGCACACGACCGCAGCCGGAGGTGATCAGATGCCGAGGACACTCCCGGAACCGACCGCTCCCTGGCCGTGCCGGGCGCCTTCGCCGGGTGCGCCCGCATCACCCGGCCGCCGCAGGCCTGTTCCCGGTCCGGGCGGGCCTGTGGGGGCCACGAGATCGACGGCAGCGTCGCGATGAGCGTCATGTGCCACAGCGGCTCCGCCTCCGTCGGCGATCCGAGTGCCCGCGTCCCCGCCCCGATCGGCGAGGACGGGGCCGCCGTGCCGCCGCACGCCGAGAGGATGCCAGAGCGGCTCGCCGACGACGGAGGGCGCTTGGACCGTAAGGCCGAGCGGCAGCGCCGGTTCCTGGTCGACGCCTCCCATGAGCTGCTCACCCCGCTCGCCGGGGTGCGGGCGCAGTTGGAGGAGGCCCGGCTGCACCCGGCCGAGACGGACCTCGCCGAGCTCGTCGACTGCTCACTGAGAGACGTGGACCGTCTGCAGGCGGTCGTCTGCGACCTGCTGCTGCTCCTGAAGGCGGGGACGAAGCCGCCCTGCGGAAGAAGAGCGGCCGACCTGGCCGAGCTGGTGCGGACGGAGGTCTCCAGCCGGGCACACCGGTCGCCGGTGCTGCTCCGGCTCATCCCCGGCTTGGCGGTCCACGCCGTCGAGCACGAGATCTACCTCCTGCTGGGCAACCTCCTGGACAACGCCCAGCGGCACGCCAGGAGCAGGGTGCTGGTGGAGGTCCGGCAGGAGGGCGCCCATGCGGAGCTCGCCGTCTCCGACGACGGCGGCGGCATCGCCGAGGTCGACCGGGAGAGGGTGTTCGAGCCGTTCACCCGGCTGGAGAAGTCCCGCGGCCGGGGCGGCTCCGGCCTGGGCCTGACCATCGCGCGGGAGATCGTGCGGGCCCACGGCGGGACCATCGGCGTGGAGGACGCGGCGGAGGGCGGCGCCCGCGTCGTCGTCCGCCTGCCACTCGCCGATACCCCGCCCGGCGAGGGGGCGTGACCGCTCCGTCAGCTCTCGCCGACCGGAATCACCGCTGTCAGCGTGGTGCCATGGCCGATCGGGCTGGTGACCTCGATCGCACCGCCGAGCGCCTGGACCCGGTCGATGAGACCGATCAGCCCCGAACCCCTGCCGGGGTCGGCGCCTCCTTTACCGTTGTCGCGGACCCCGACCCTCGCCGCGTCGCCCGCCGCCTCGACCTCGACGTACACCGTCGAGGCCTGCGCGTGCTTGGCCACGTTCGTCAGGCACTCGGAGACGATGTAGTAGACCGCCACCTCGACCCGCTCCGGCAGGCGCCCGTCGACCCGTACGTCCAGCTCGACGGGGACGGCCGAGCGGCGCGCGAGCATCTTCAGGGCCGGCCCGAGGCCTCCTTTGGAGAGGATCGCCGGGTGGATGCCGCGCGACAGCTCCCGCAGGTCCTCCAGCACCAGCGTCAGGCCCTCGGCCGTGTGGGACAGCTGCTCCTTGAGTTTGGGCAGATCCGGTGGCACGACGGTCTCCGCCATGCGCAACTGCAGCCCCAGGGAGACGAGGCGCTGCTGGGCCCCGTCGTGCAGGTCGCGTTCGATCCGGTGCCGGGTCTCGTCCGAGGCGGCGACCACGCGGGCCCGCGAGGCGGCGAGCTCGTCGCGGGCCTCGGCGTTGGAGATCGCGGTGGCGACCAGTTCGGTGAAGTCCCGCATGCGTTCCTCGACGTCGTCCGGCTGCGGCTCGGGAGCGCGGAAGAAGGCGATCATCACGCCCCACAGGCGGGCCTCGACGACGATGGGACTGGCGACCGCGGAGACGACCTGCTCATCCCCGGCCCACCCGTCCAGTTCCCCTGCCGCGCCCTCTTTTGCCGCCATCCTGCCCGGCTGTCCCGTCCACAGGACGAGGGCGGAAAGGCCGCTCTCCCTGATCGGGCGGCGCGAGCCCACCGGCGGCGGAGCCCCCCGGTCCGACGCGCTCCATGAGCCCACCAGGACGACCGTACGGTCGGGCTCGTAGCGTTCGATCGCGGTGTGGTCCGCGTTCACGATCAATCCCATCTCATGGGCGACCGCGCCGAAGATCTCCGTCGGCGAGACCCCGCGCGCGACCAGGGTGGCGACCCGTCGCAGGGCGGCCTGCTCCTCGGCGATCCTGGCCAGCTCGTCCCGGCTCGCCGCCAGGGCGGTGCTGATGGCCTCACGGTCGCGCGCAGCCACCAGCACCGCCTCCAGCGAGGGCACCACCCGCTCCCGCAGACGGCGCGTCATGGCCGCCGGCAGGCCCGCGGGCACGACGAGCGTGCCGATCCCGGCGCCGTCGTCGGTCAGCGGCAGCGCGGTGTGGCGTGGGTCGTCGCCGACCGGCCCGAGTTCGATGGCCAGGAACGGCAGTCCGAGTCCCTGCGCCAGGCGCCGGGCCACGACCGGCAGCGCCGCGCGCAGGTGTTCGGCGCGCAGGAGGAGACGGGCCGTCCTGGCGTCGAGATCGGCTTCGCGGCGGCGTTCCTCCGCCTCGACGACCAGGGACCGCATCAGCGCGGCGGCGGCGCTCACCAGCACCCCGACGACCAGGAAGACCAGCAGCGGCACCCACGTCCAGCTGCTGAAGATGGTGACCTGGTGGAGGGGCGGGACCTGGAAGAAGTCGTAGACCACGGCACTGGCCACGGCGACGATCACACCGAGCCACATACCCCAGAGGTAGGCGACCACGAGAACGCCGAGCAGGTAAACTACGTCCAGGGCGTTGCTGGGCGCCACCTGCACCAGCGCAAAGGCTATGAACGTCTCGGCTGCCACGCATGCGGCGCCCGTCAGGATGCCCCACAGGAGAGGCGGGCGGCTCGCGCGTAGCAGCAACGACAGCAACCGCGCGTGCACAAGGCCACACTACTCTCGCAGGACGGCTAGAGGTACGGGCGAAAGCCCTGGTCGACGCCGTCGCCCGCCGAGCCGGACCGGCACGCGACGAAGGCGGCAGAGCGGTGGACGAGACTCCGACGCGAGTGGTGCTGGCGGACGACGACGTCCTGCTGCGTGAGGGGCTGGCCAGCCTGTTGGAGCGATCAGGGTTCGAGGTCGCCGGCCAGGCGGGGAACGCGGCCGAGCTGCTCGCCCTCGTGCGGGAACGCCGCCCCGACCTGGCCGTGGTCGACATCCGGATGCCTCCCGGGCACGCGACGGAGGGCGTCGAGGCGGCCAAGGTCATCCGCGCGGAGCTGCCCGAAGTGGGCATCCTGCTGCTGTCGGCGCACGTCGAGGTCGACCAGGCGATGGAGCTGCTCGCCACCGGGCGCCGGGTCGGCTACCTGCTCAAGAGCCGGGTGACCGCGGTGTCCGACTTCGTCGAGACGCTCGAACGCATCGTCCACGGCGGATCGGTCGTGGACCCCAGCCTCGTGGCCGAGCTGTTCAACGCCCGCCGACGGCACGATCCGCTGGAGCTGCTCACCCAGCGTGAGCGCGAGGTGCTCTCCCTCATGGCGGAGGGCCGCTCGAACGCCGGAATCGCGCACAAACTCTGGATCACCGAGGGCACGGTCGAAAAGCACGTGCGCAGCATCATGTCGAGGCTGCGGCTGCCGGAGACGGAGAGCGACCACCGCCGCGTGCTCGCGGTGCTCGCGTTCCTCGACGCCCGCTGAGGCCCGTACCGGTGTTGCCCGCGCGGCCGGTTCAGGCGTCCGCGCCCCGCAGGATCTCGTCGATGGCCCGTCCCGACAGGTGCGGCTTCGACAGGAAGGCGACGGCCGGGCTGGTCGCGATCAGCTCGGCGAAGTCCTGCTCCTCATACGTCGAGATCAGGATGACCGGCGGCGGTTCCCCGTCGCCCGCGTCGTGCAGTCGCCGGGCCAGGTCGAACCCGTTCTCCTCGCCCAGGTCGACGTCGACCAGCACGACGTCCGGCCGGAGCTCGCCGAACCGGCCGAGCGCCTCGGCGATCGTGGACGCGACGCCCACGACGGCGACGCCGTCCGCCTCCAGCAACAGGCGGGCGGCCTCCTTGAAGTGATCGCTGTCGTCCACGATCAGACACCGCAGGGGCACGTCTTCAGAGTGACATCGGAGCGCGTCCGCGTCATTGCAGCTAGCTGGCATGCCGAGGTGCCGCGGGCACGCCCGGCGCATGGGGGCTGCCAGCGCAGACGGCGGGACCTCCCAGAGGCCATCGTGGGAGGTGTCAGCGAGCGACCGTGCGGCAGGTGAGATCACTAGAACCGGCTCTTCGTGAACTGTCCGCCGCCTGCTGAAGGATCGAGGTGACACGCATGTGCCCGCACACCCCGCCGTGTCCGCCCGCGTACGCCCCCGACCACGACGCCGCCCGTCTCGTGGCCTTCCACCCCGAGCAGGGGTGGGGACTGCTCTGCAACGGTGTCGTGGTGTTCGAGGACACCGGCGAACTGCTGCCCGACGGCCGGAGCCTTCTCCCGCACCGGGCCTGCTATGCGCGGGCCGCGTGAGTCCACGGGCGTGGCAGGGGTGGCCACGCTCGTCCCCACGACCCGGCGGCCGCACGGCGCCTTCCCGGGGGAACGGCTCCCAGCCGCGCCGGACAACGCGGCCGACGACGGCGTGCCGAACGTGCGCCGGGCCTCCTGGGTCCTCCCCGCCGTCCCGTCCTCCACGAGCCGGGCGCGCCGGCTCGTCCGCGCCGTGCTGCGGGACTGGGCGGGCAGCGCGGAGGGCGAGGCGTCCGAGGTGGCCGAGGTGGCCGAGGTGGCCGAGGTGGCCGAACTGCTCGTCAGCGAGCTGGTCGCCAACGTCCTGCGGCACGGGCGGGGGGAACCTGTCCTCACGCTCCTGCTGCGGGACGGCGTCCTGCGGTGCGAGGTCGAGGACGAGGCCCGCGTTCCGCTGCGGGCCCGCGACGGGTCACCGGACGAGGACGAGAGCGGCCGGGGGCTGCTGATCGTCGAGTCCCTGTCCCGCGCCTGGGGCGTGCACCCGACGAGCAGGGGGAAGGCCGTCTGGTTCGAGCTGGCGGTGCGGTGTTAGCTCCAGTGAGGCGGGCGTTCCTCCAGCAGGCGGGAGACGTCGGAGTCGGAGCGCCAATCGCCCCACCCGAGGTCGGTGTCGTCGCTCGTCTGGTCAGGCAGCACCGGCAGCCCCTCGTCGAAGAGGTCCACCGGACGCATGTCATCCGGATGCTGCACACTCACGCGGCCAATGCTACCGGCTCCGCCCCGGAGCCGCGAAGCCGCGAGAGGCGCGAAGCCGTAAGAGGCGGGGGAGCCGTGGAGCCGCGCGGCCAGGGGACCGGTGAGTCCCGGGCAGCCGTGGATCCGGGCCCACGGCCGGGCGGGCGCTGGGACTCCTTCCCCCGAGGGGAGATCACGCCGCCTCATCGCCGGGCAAACGTCACGCCCGTACCACCGGACAGCCAACCGCACGCAAAGGTACGATGCGGGAGCAGGGAGCACGCCGGACGAACCCCCCCGTGAGGCGGCATGGCAACGCCAGCAGGATGGCGGCAAGAGGGCAACCTGCCCGTGGAGCTGACCAGCTTCGTCGGGCGGACGCGGTTGCTCGCATCGCTGCGACAGAGGCTGCAGGAGTACCGGCTGATCACCGTGACGGGCATCGGCGGGGTCGGCAAGTCGCGCACCGCGCTGCGTCTCGCGCACCAGGTGCGACGGCAGTTCAGGGACGGCGTCTGGTACGTCGACCTGGCCCGGCTGCAGGACCCCGCGATGGTCTACCACACGATCACGGCCGCGCTCGGCATCGCCGACCAGTCGCCGCGCGGAGGGGCGGACACCCTCGCCGAATGGCTGGCCGAACGGGAGCTCCTGCTCATCCTGGACACCTGCGAGCATCTGGTCGACGCGTGCGCCCAGCTCACCCAGGAACTGCTCAACACGGCGCCGCACCTGCGCATCCTCGCGACCAGCCGGCGGTCGCTCAACGCGCCGGGCGAGTACACGGCCGCCGTGCCGCCGCTGACCGTGCCCGGCGACAACCCCTCGGACAACGCGTTCACCAACGAGGCCGTCGAGCTGTTCGGCGCGCGGGCCTCCGCCGTCGTACCCGACTTCGGGGTGGACGAGGACAACATCACGGCCGTCGCCGAGCTGTGCCGGCGCCTCGACGGGATCCCGCTGGCCATCGAACTGGCCGCCGTGCGCCTGCGCACGCTGTCGGTCGAGCAGATCCTCGCGCTGCTCGCCGACCGGTTCAGCCTGCTCGCCGGAGCCAGCCGTACGGCGCTGCCGCGCCACCAGACGCTGCGCGCGGCGATCGGCTGGAGCCACGAGCTGTGCGAACCGGCCGAGCGGCTGTTGTGGGCGCGGCTGTCGGTGTTCGCCGGAGACTTCGAGCTGGAGGCGGCCCGGCACGTCTGCGCGGGCGACGCCCTGCCCTCCGAACGGATCCTCGACGTGATCGGCGGCCTGGTCGACAAGTCGGTCCTGCTGAGCTTCCCCACTCCGGCCGGTCAGCGCTACCGGCTGATCGACACGCTGCGGCAGTACGGCGGCGAGTGGCTGGACAAGCTCGGCGAGACGCAGGACCTTCGTCGCCGCCACCGCGACTACTACCTCCAGCTCGCCGAGCGCAGCGAACACTCGTGGTCGGGACCGCGCCAGGTCCACTGGTACACGCGGATGCGCCAGGAGCACGACAACATCCGCGTCGCCCTCGACTACTGCCTGTCCACCGCGGGCGAGGAGCGCGTCGGCCTCGAGCTGCTGTCGGCGCTGTGGTTCCTGTGGGTCTCCTGCGGCTTCGCCCGTGAGGGCGTGATCTACCTGGAGCGTGCGCTCAAGGCCAGCCCCTCGCCCAGCAAGGAACGCTGCAAGGCCCTGTGGGTGCTGGCCTACATCCGCAGTGCCCAGGGCGACATGGCCGGCGCGCTCGCCGCGGCCGAGCAGTGCAGCACCGACGCGGTGCGCGTGGGCGACTCGGGCGCGGTGCTGCTCGCGACCAAGATGCAGGGCACCGCGGCCATGCTGCAGGGCGACGCGAAGAAGGCGACCGCGCTGCTCGGCGTCGCGATCGAGTTCCACCGCGGCGGCCGGGAGCTGAACCCGGGCCTGCTGCCGGCGATCGTCGAGCTGTCCATGGTGCTGCTCGCGCAGGGCGAGTTCGAGGAGGCGGAGACGCTGCTTGTCGACTGCCTGCAGGTCTGCCAGGAGCGCGGCGAGCTGTGGCTGCGGTCCTAC
>NZ_VDMA02000069.1 GCF_006334915.2 Microbispora catharanthi | reverse complement strand
AAAGATTGTCCGGCGGTGTCCTACTCTCCCACACCGTCCCCGGTGCAGTACCATCGGCGCTGACAGGCTTAACTTCCGGGTTCGGAATGTAACCGGGTGTTTCCCTGCCGCTATGACCGCCGTAACCCCATGAAACACACAACCACACGGTTGCTGTCTCTGAGATCACATAGTGAACGCGAGCAAATTATGGTCAAGTCCTCGGCCTATTAGTACCGGTCAGCTCCACACATTACTGCGCTTCCACTTCCGGCCTATCAACCCCATCATCTCTAGGGGGCCTTACCCACACAAGGTGGTGGGAGACCTCATCTTGAGGCGAGCTTCCCGCTTAGATGCTTTCAGCGGTTATCCCTACCGAACGTAGCCAACCAGCCGTGCTCCTGGCGGAACAACTGGCACACCAGAGGTTCGTCCGTCCCGGTCCTCTCGTACTAGGGACAGCCCCTCGCAAGTCTCCTGCGCGCGCAGCGGATAGGGACCGAACTGTCTCGCGACGTTCTAAACCCAGCTCGCGTACCGCTTTAATGGGCGAACAGCCCAACCCTTGGGACCTACTCCAGCCCCAGGATGCGACGAGCCGACATCGAGGTGCCAAACCATCCCGTCGATATGGACTCTTGGGGAAGATCAGCCTGTTATCCCCGGGGTACCTTTTAGCCGTTGAGCGACACCGCTTCCACACGCCGATGCCGGATCACTAGTCCCAGCTTTCGCTCCTGCTCGACCCGTCAGTCTCACAGTCAAGCTCCCTTGTGCACTTACACTCGACACCTGATTGCCAACCAGGCTGAGGGAACCTTTGGGCGCCTCCGTTACCTTTTAGGAGGCAACCGCCCCAGTTAAACTACCCACCAGACACTGTCCCCCACCCGGATTCACGGGCGCGGGTTAGACGTCCAAAACGACCAGAGTGGTATTTCACCAATGACTCCACGATAACTAGCGTTACCGCTTCCCAGTCTCCCACCTATCCTACACAAGACGCTCCAAACGCCAATGTCAAGCTGTAGTGAAGGTCCCGGGGTCTTTCCGTCCTGCTGCGCGAAACGAGCATCTTTACTCGTACTGCAATTTCACCGGGCCTGTGGTTGAGACAGCGGGGAAGTCGTTACGCCATTCGTGCAGGTCGGAACTTACCCGACAAGGAATTTCGCTACCTTAGGATGGTTATAGTTACCACCGCCGTTTACCGGCGCTTAAGTTCTCACCTTCGCATCCCGAAAGATGCTAAGCGGTCCCCTTAACGTTCCGGCACCGGGCAGGCGTCAGTCCGTATACATCGTCTTACGACTTCGCACGGACCTGTGTTTTTAGTAAACAGTCGCTTCCCCCTGGCCACTGCGACCCCCACCAGCTCACGGAGCAAGTCCGATCACCAGTAAAGGTCCCCCTTCTCCCGAAGTTACGGGGGCAATTTGCCGAGTTCCTTAACCACAGTTCACCCGACCGCCTTGGTATTCTCTACCTGACCACCTGAGTCGGTTTAGGGTACGGGCCGCCGCGACACTCACTAGAGGCTTTTCTCGGCAGCATAGGATCACCCACTTCGCCACAATCGGCTCGGCATCACACCTCAGGGAA
>NZ_VDMA02000068.1 GCF_006334915.2 Microbispora catharanthi | reverse complement strand
AGTACGACCCGGGCGGTGCGGATGGGCATGGGTCTGGCGCCGGAGGAGCGTAAGGCGCAGGCGTTGCTGCTGGATCATCCGGTGGCGCAGAACATCACGCTGGCGAGCCTGAGCCGCTACACCAAGCCGCGGTGGCTGGGCTGGCTGGATCGGCGGAGTGAGTTCGCCGAGGCCAAGCGGTTGTCGGAGGCGTTGGACATTCGTCCGCCCGATCCGCGGCGGCCGATTCGGACGTTGTCGGGTGGTAACCAGCAAAAGGCGGTGCTGGGGCGGTGGCTGGCCGAGGACCGCAAGTTGTTGTTGCTGGATGAGCCGACGCGTGGTGTGGATGTCGGGGCCCGGGCGGAGTTGTATGCGCTGGTGCGCAAGCTGGCCGATGACGGCATCGGGGTGCTGCTGGTGTCCAGCGAGGTGCCCGAGGTGCTGGGTCTGGCCGACCGGGTGCTGGTCGTGCGTGAGGGCCGGATCGTTCACGAGGCGCCGGCCGAGGACCTGGACGAGCACCGGGTGCTCGATCTGGTGATGGTCTCCGCGCAGGACACACCGGCGCCCGCGCCCGCATCCGCGTCCGGGTCCGTGTCCGCGTCTGATTCCGGGCCCGTGTCCGATTCCGGGTCCGCGTCTGCATCCGAGTCCGGGTCCGGGTCTGGTTCCGGGTCCGGTGTAGCTAATCCCCCCTCTGAAGGAGCGTTCGATGACTGAGGTCGATCAGGCCGCGCCGGCCGGTCCGCGCGTGAAGGCGGCGGGCCCGGGCGGGCGGTTCGGCCGGCTGGGTGAGGTCCGGCATCTGGGGTTGGTCGCGGCGCTGGTGCTGCTGGCGATCGTGGGCCTGGTGACCAGGCCGGAGAACTTCGCCACGTCCTCCAATTTGGTGAGCATCCTGGCGCTGGCCTCGACGATCGGGGTGATCACGGTCGGGATGACGTTCGTGATCATCGGTGGTGGTATCGACCTGTCGGTCGGGGCGCTGATGGCGTTGGCGTCGGTGTGGGCGACCACGCTGGCCACCCAGGCCTACGGCCCGGTCGTGATGATCGTTTGTGCGGTGCTGGTGGGCACCGGCGCGGGGCTGCTGAACGGGATTTTGATCTCTTACGGGCGGATGGTGCCGTTCATCGCGACGCTGGCGATGATGGTGGCCGGGCGGGGCCTGGCGCAGCGGATGTCCAACCAGCGCACGCAGTTGGTGCAGCCGGACAACTCGCTGATCGTGGATCTGTCGACCACGCGGGTGCTCGGGCTGCCGCTGCTGGTGTATGTGTTCGCGCTGGTGGTGCTGATCGGCTGGCTGGTGCTCAACCGTACGACGTTCGGCCGGCGCACTTATGCGGTGGGTGGTAACCCCGAGGCGGCGCGGCTGGCCGGTATCGATGTGCGTAAGCACACGCTGATGTTGTATGCGCTGTCGGGTCTGTGCTGCGGGATCGCCGCTGTGCTGATCATGGCGCGGACCACCACCGGGTCGTCCACCCATGGCGATCTGTATGAGCTGGACGCGATCGCCGCCGTCATCATCGGCGGGACGTTGCTGACCGGCGGCCGGGGCACGATCATCGGCTCGATCCTCGGTCTGCTGATCTTCACTGTGATCACCAACCTGTTCATCCTCAACGGCCTCAACACCGCCGACCAGCTCGTCGCCAAGGGCGCGATCATCGTCGTCGCCGTGCTCCTGCAGCGGCGAAGCCTCAATTCACACACCTGA
>NZ_VDMA02000067.1 GCF_006334915.2 Microbispora catharanthi | reverse complement strand
CCTAGAAGGCCACTGAAGATCTTGTCTCGATAACGGCCGGTGCTTGTGGTCGGCCGTGGTTCGCTCAGGCGGGTTTGGGCTCCAGTGTCCAGACGTTGCCGGTCCGGGTGAGTCCGAGGTTGATCAGGGTTCGCAGGTTGAGAGTGGCGGCGCGGGTGTGGAGCCAGGCGTTGTTCTTGATGGTGCCGATGTACCGTAATCGCCGGTTGCCTCGTGCGACGATCCAGGCGATGGCGCGTTCGACGGGAGGCCGCCAGCGCCGGTAGTCGTCCTGCCAGGCCGGATCGGTGGCGGCCTGCCGGCGGGCGGCGGCAAGTTCGTCGTGGTGCGGACGAATGGTGAGGATGCGCCCGGCTTTGGCTTTGGTGCAGCGCGAGCGCAGCGGGCAGCCGGCGCACTGGCCGGTGAACAACGCCTTGCGCTGCAGGTTGCGGCCTGACGGCGCCGACAAGGCAACCTGGTGCCCGGCCGGGCAGGTCACGGTGCTGCCCGCGGTGTCGATGGCGAAGTCGTCCAGGTCGAACCCGCCGGGCACGGCCGGGCGCAGCGGTGCCGGTTTGATCACGGCACTATGCCCGGCCTCCATCAGCGCCTGGCGGCAGGGCCCACTGGAGTAGGCGGCATCACCGAAGACCTCCACCGGGCTGGTCTCCTCGGCGAGTAGATCGACGGCCAGGGCGGCCTCGTGATGGGCGGCACCGGATCCGGGCCGTAACGCCACGGCGGTGAACAGGCCGGTTTCGGGTTCGACCGCCACGTGGGCTTTGAAGCCGTCTTGGCGGTGGGTGCGGGTTTTGTGCACATGCCGGGATTCGGGATCGACGGTGGAGATCACCCGGTCGGGGACGGTGCGCTGGGCGATGCGCCAGCGGCCGTCCCGGCCGTCGGAGTCGTCGGCCGGTTCCACGTCCTGGCCGGCGACCAGGGCGAGCAGGCCCACGGCAGTGGCCGCCTGCTCGTCCAAGGGCTGGGAGGGCAGGCCGGCCAGCAGCCGGATCGCGTCGGTGACCAGGGCGTCCACCAGCACGGCCCGGGCCTGCTCGTCATCCCAGGCGATGCGCGGCTTGCCCGGATCGGTGTAGTCATGAGCGGTGCAACATGCGGCGGCGACTTGGGCGGCACCGGGCACCTGGTGGATGGTGCGGCGGATCGCGGCGATCAATTGGGTGACGGTGTCCTGGGTGGCCACCGCATCGTCCAGCACCGCGGAATCCAGCGCCCGCCGCTGCCTGCCCTTAAGCACCCCGGTCGCCGCGACCACCTCACCAACGGCCTCAAAGATCCGGTTCGGCCTGCGGGAGCGGGCCAGCCGCCGCCGGAAGTAGGTCAGCAGCGACGGATCGAAGGCGGTGTCATACAGTCCCAGCCCGCAGGCCGCCTTCCAGCGCAGGTCACACCGCAACGCCTGCACGGTATCCGCGTCCGACAACCCGTGCAGCGTCTGCAGCACCACCGCAGCCGCCAGGATCTGCGGCGGCATGCTCGGCCGCCCGTTACGCGAGGGATACATATCCGCGAACATCCCTGCGGGAAACAGTGCCTGGCGGTGCTCAGCCAAGAACGCGAACACGCTTCCTGCCGGGATCAACTCCCGGCAGGTTTGCCACACATCCGGCCCGACCAGCTCCCCAGCCCACTCACCCTGCACATGAGCCACTGTGGCCTCATGCCGGGAAGAACGAGGCCAGAACGCAAGATCTTCAGTGGCCTTCTAG
>NZ_VDMA02000065.1 GCF_006334915.2 Microbispora catharanthi | reverse complement strand
TACTGTGGTTGAACTCGTGATGTCGCCGGGTGGCTTAGGTGGGTCTGATTGTCGGGCCGGTCTCGGCGAGGCGGCCGTCTATGACCAGACCGCTGGCCGCCGCTGATTACCTGGTGCGCTCAGCGCGGTCGTCGTACTCTTCACGGGCGGTGATGACTTCTTCGATGTGCAGCACGGACCACTCCGTGAGCGCCTTCAGCGGTTCCCGTAGCGTCTGGCCGAGCGCGGTCAGCTCATACTCCACGTGCGGCGGCACCTCTGGGTAGACGGTCCGACTGACCAGCCCGTCGCGTTCGAGGGTGCGCAGCGTCTGGGTGAGCATCTTCTCGCTCACGCCCGCCAGCGCCTGCCGGAGATGACCGAACCGGGAGGTCCCGTTCCGGCCGAGTTCGCCCAGCACGAGGACCGCCCACTTGCTGCCGATCTGGTCGAGCAGGTCCCGCGACGGGCAGCCGCGCTCGTACGGATCGAATGATGGCATGGGCCCGGTCGCATTCTCGACAGCAGCCATACGGCTCACCTCAATGCTTTCGCTGCGGTAAGTACCCTACCAAGAAGTGGCTACTCCCCAACAGAGAGTGTTCAGGTCATTCTGTGTTCCATCCCGCGGCGGACGGACCGCGGCAGGCGTGCGAGGCACGCACGGAAGGAAGGAATGACCATCATGCCGATCGTCGTCACTGGAGCCACCGGCCAGCTGGGCAGGCTCACCGTCGAGGCACTGCTGCGGCGCGGGATCCCGGCCGCGGACATCATCGCGACCGGCCGGGACATCGCCGGGATCAAGGATTTGGCCGACCGAGGCATCACGGTACGCCGCGCCGACTTCGCGGACACGGACGGCCTGGCCGAGGCATTCGCGGGGGCGGACAGGCTGCTGCTGATCTCGGCCTCGGTCCCCGTGGGCGAGCGGGTCGCCAACCACCGCCGCGTGATCGACGCCGCGGCATCCGCAGGCGTGTCGCTAGTGGCGTACACGAGCACGACGCACGCGGACACGGCCACCACCGTCATCGGTGCCACGCACAGCGAGACCGAAGCGTATCTGCGGGACCGCGGAATCCCCAGCGTGCTGCTGCGCAACGGCTGGTACTTGGAGAACTACACCAGCCAACTGCCGCAGATCCTGCAGAACGGCGCGGTCGTCGGCGCCGCAGGCGAGGGGCGGATCAGCGCCGCGTCCCGCGCCGACTACGCCGAGGCCGCAGCGGTCGTCCTCACCACTGAAGGCCACACCGGCGCCGTGTACGAGCTCGGCGGCGACGAATCCTTCACCCTGACTGAGCTCGCCGCCGCGATCTCCGCTGCGGCCGGAAAGCAGGTTACCTACGCTGACCTCCCGGTGGCCGACTTCGCCCAGGTACTGGACGCCGCGGGCCTACCCGCCGAGCTGGCGGAGGTCCTCGCTGACGCTGACCGCGGTATGAACCGCGGCGAGATGTACACCGACTCTGGCGACTTGCGCCGCCTGATCGGCCGCCCGCCCGTGACCCTGGCCGAGGCACTCGCGGCCGCCCTGCATTACTGAGGTTGAACTCGTGAGGTGGCCGGGTTGCTCAGGTAGGTCTGATTGCCAGGCCGGTCTCGGCGAGGCAGCCGTCTATGAGTTCGCTGCGGTACTGGATGTGCCGTAGGCCGCGCCGGATGCGCTGGACGAGGTGTTCAGGGGTACTGAAGGCGACGTTGGAGAGCCAGCCGCGTCGCAGGAGGGACCAGATCCCCTCGACTGGGTTGAGGTCGGGTGCGTAGGGCGGCAGATAGTAGATGGTCAGCCAGTCTCGGGCCTCGGCGAACTTTTGCAGGTCGGCGGCCTTGTGGACGTTGAGGTT
>NZ_VDMA02000064.1 GCF_006334915.2 Microbispora catharanthi | reverse complement strand
CTTCACTGTGATCACCAACCTGTTCATCCTCAACGGCCTCAACACCGCCGACCAGCTCGTCGCCAAGGGCGCGATCATCGTCGTCGCCGTGCTCCTGCAGCGGCGAAGCCTCAATTCACACACCTGATACCGGGGGCCGGATCGGAACCCGACCGGCCCCAGCAAGGAGAGAACATATGGACAAGAACCCCGGCCGCCGCGGCTTCCTCCTCGGTGGAGCCGTCCTCGGTGCAGGCGCCCTCATCACGGCCTGCACCAGCAACGAGCCGGCGGCGCAGGCGAGCGCGCCGGCCGCCGCTCCCGCCGCCGCGGCCACGGGCGGCAACGACGCCCCCGGCGACAAGGTCGTCATCGGCTTCTCGGCCCCGGCCGCCGACCACGGCTGGATCGCCGCCATCGCCAAGAACGCGGCGGACGCGGCCGCGAAGTACTCCGATGTGGAGTTCAAGGCGGTCGAGCCGACCAACGACATCAACCAGCAGATCTCGGCGGTGGAGTCGCTGATCCAGGCCAAGGTGAACGCGCTGGTGATCCTGCCGAACGACGGTGAGCAGCTGAACCAGGTCGCGCGGCAGGCGATGGACGCCGGCATCCCGGTGATCAACCTGGACCGGGTGTTCCCGGACAAGCTGTCGTACCGGACCTGGATCGGCGGGGACAACTACGGCATGGGTGTGGCCGCCGGTCACTACATCGGCAAGACGCTGAAGGACAAGGGCGTGGCCGACCCGGTCATCCTGGAGATCCAGGGCATCGCGACGCTGCCGCTGACCCAGGACCGCAGCAAGGGCTTCGCCGACGCTTTGAAGATGTACGGGTTCAAGGTGACCGCGCAGCAGGACGCCAAGTTCACGGTGGAGTCCGGCACGCAGGTGGCCAGCAACCTGCTGCAGGCGCACAAGAAGATCGATGCCATCTGGAACCACGACGACGACCAGGGCATCGGTGTGATGGCGGCGATCAAGGAGGCCGGTCGTGAGGAGTTCTTCATGGTCGGTGGCGCGGGTTCGGCCAACGCGATGCGTGACATCCAGGCGGACAACACCGTGCTGAAGGCCACGGTCACCTATCCCCCGACGATGGCCGCCTCGGCGGTCAAGCTGGCCCGGCTCATCGCCCAGGGCAAGGGCATGAGCGACCTGCTGGAGCAGGAGGTGCCGCAGTCGATCACGCTGGCCTCGGCGACCGTGACCAAGGACAACGTGGACAAGTACCTGCCGCTCGGCTTCGAGTCATGAGGCCTGTCATCGGGATCGGCATGGTCGGCTACGCGTTCATGGGCCGCACCCACTCCCAGGCGTGGCGCAGCGTGGACGCGTTCTTCGACCTGCCGTTCAAACCCGCGATGGTGGCCGTGGCCGGCAGGTCCGCCGAGGCGACCGCGCAGGCCGCCGAGAAGCTGGGGTGGGCCCACGCGGAGACCGACTGGAAGCGCCTGCTCGAGCGTGACGACGTGCAGATCGTCGACATCTGCACGCCGGGTGACAGCCATGCCGAGATCGCCATCGCGGCGCTGGCGGCGGGCAAGCACGTCCTGTGCGAGAAGCCGCTGGCCAACACCGTCGCCGAGGCCGAGGCCATGGCCGCGGCGGCGAAGGAGGCGGCGGCGCGCGGGGTGCGCAGCATGGTCGCCTTCAACTACCGCCGCGTTCCCGCGGTCGCGCTGGCCCGGCGGTTCGTCGAGGAGGGCAGGCTCGGGGAGATCCGGCACGTGCGGGCGCAGTACCTGCAGGACTGGATCGTCGACCCGGAGTTCCCCCTGGTCTGGCGGCTCCAGAAGGACAAGGCCGGGTCCGGCGCTCTCGGCGACATCGGCGCCCACATCATCGACACCGCCGAATTCATCACCGGTCAGCGGCTGACCGGGGTATCGGCGATGACCGAGACCTTCGTCAAGGAGCGTCCCCTGGCGGTCAGCTCGGCCGGGCTCTCGGCCGGCGGCGGAGCCGGGACGGGCCCGGTCACCGTGGACGACGCCGCGCTGTTCATCGGCCGCCTCAGCGGGGGCGCGCTGGCGTCGTTCGAGGCCACCCGCTTCGCGACCGGGCACAAGAACGCGCTGCGCATCGAGGTCAACGGCTCCCTGGGGAGCCTGTCCTTCGACTTCGAGGCGATGAACGAGCTGTGGTTCCACGACCACACCATCGGCAGCGCCGAGCACGGATTCCGGAGGGTGCAGGTCACCGAGCCGGACCACCCGTACGCCGGGGCGTGGTGGCCGCCGGGCCACGGCCTCGGATACGAGCACACCTTCGTCCACGAGACGAAGGACTTCCTGGAGGCGATCGCCGCCGGCACCGACCCCGTGCCGTCCTTCGAGGACGGGCTGCGGGTGCAGCGGGTGCTGGCGGCCGTCGAGCAGAGTGCGGCTGAGGGCAGCCGCTTCACGACTGTGGAGGATTCATGACCAGGCCGGTCACGTTGTTCACCGGGCAGTGGGCGGACCTGCCGTTCGAGGAGGTCTGCCGGCTGGCCTCGGAATGGGGCTACGACGGTCTGGAGATCGCCTGCTGGGGCGACCACTTCGAGGTCGACAAGGCCCTCGCCGACGACTCCTACATCGAACGCAAGAAGGAGACCCTGGCCAAGTACAACCTCGGGGTGTGGACGATCTCCCACCACC
>NZ_VDMA02000063.1 GCF_006334915.2 Microbispora catharanthi | reverse complement strand
GTCGGCATGCGGTCGCCCGGTCGCAGGCCCAGCCGGGCGATGAGCTCCAGCACCTGCTCGGCCGCCACCTCATAGCCCGGCCGGTATCCGCCCTCACGCTGGGTGTCGGTCACCGTGCTTCCTCCTCACGATCGCAGTAAAAGTATGACTCTGCGGGCCATGTCACCCGCAGGCTGTCCGGGACGTGGCATCGTGAGTACGAAACATTCACACGAGGCGGTCCGCCCGCGCGGGAATGCCCGTGCGGATTTCCGCTGATCAGAGACTTCTGGTCGTTACAACGAGATGACGTTTACATGCCTGCCGTGAAAATTAAGTGTTCTTAAGGTCTTGACGGGCCTCGGTGCTCGCACCGTAATTGGTAGCTGAGCACCCGGAGGACGCTTCTTCCGGGCCCCTGCGGCTGGACCACACGGCGGGTGTGTGGAGGCGTGCCGCATGCCTCCGCACCGTGGTCGGCCACGTCGGCTTCCATCACCTCACTCCACCCGGTCCCTCCTGGTGGCACGTGAGGACCGCACCACCATGGAGAAGCACGTGACCGATCGAATTGAGCATCCGTACCCACCTGTCGCGGTGTTGAGGCCGCTTCTGGTTGGTCTCGTCATCGCGGCGCTGACCGCCGCGATGACAGTCGTCGTATCGGCCACGGCAGCCCGTGCCGCCACCACGACCTTGTACGTTTCGCCTTCGGGCACCGGCAGCACCTGTTCGTCGGCTCAGCCGTGTTCGCTGTCGGGGGCGCAGACGGCGGTGCGGTCGTTGAACGGGGCGATGTCCGGTGACATCGTCGTCGAGTTGGCCGACGGGGTGTACCGGCTGTCGGCGCCGTTGCGGCTGAGCGCGGCCGACTCGGGCAGCAACGGATATCAGGTGGTGTGGCAGGCGGCCCCGTCGGCGCATCCCGTCATCAGCGGCGCCCGGGCGGTGACCGGCTGGACGCTCGCCAACCAGGCGAAGAACATCTGGCAGGCCAACGTCGGCGCCGGGATCGACACCCGGCAGCTGTACGTCAACGGCGCCCTCGCCACGCGCGCGCGTACTCAGGTGAACCGGTCCGACTTCACCGCGACCGGCACCGGTTTGAGGTTCAGCAGCAGCGCGTTGAGCTATCTGAACAACCTGGCCGGCCAGAACAGGGTCGAGCTGGAGAGCATCGGTTCGTTCACCGACCGGTACGTGCGGGTACAGAGCATCAGCGGCAACTTCATCACGATGCAGCAGCCCAGCTGGAACAACAACATCTTCGGGTACGACGTGTTCACCAGCCCGCACCGGGCGGGCCCGCTCTACCTCGAAAACGCGTACGAGTTCCTCGACGCGCCGGGTGAGTGGTACATCAACCCCGGGACCGGGGTGCTGTCCTACATCCCCCTGGCGGGGCAGAACATGAGCAGCACCAGCGTGGAGCTGCCGGTGCTGCAGTCCCTGGTGAACGTCGGGGGCACCTACGACGCGCCCGCGCACCACATCACCTTCAAGGGGATCACCTTCACCGGCACCAGCTGGCTGGGGCCCAGCAGCAACCAGGGTTTCGCCGACCAGCAGACCGGCGCCTACATCGCGGGCAACTGGAACTGGCCGTCCGACCTGCCCAGCTCGTGTCAGGAGGGCTGCCAGCAGTTCGAGGCCACCCGCCCGAACTGGTTCCAGATGCCCGCGGCGGTGCAGGTGTCGGCGGCCGACCACATCACCTTCACCGACTCACAGTTCCTCAACCTGGGACAGACGGCCGTGGGCATCGGCAACGACGCCAACGCCCACGCCAGCGGAGTCGGCCTGGGCGCCAGCGACATCACGGTCACCCGGTCGGAGATCGCCCGCAGCTCGGCCGGCGGCGTCGTGGTCGGCGGCGTGCGCGCCGACGCCCACCACCCCAGCGACCAGCGGATGGTCAACCGCAACATCACCATCACCGACAACCGCATCCACGACCTCGGGCTGGACTACCGGGGCATCGTCTCGGTCCTGACCACCTACGTCACCACGACCGACGTGTCCCACAACGAGGTCTACAACATGCCCTACACCGGCATGTCGATCGGTTACGGGTGGGGCGCCAACGAGCCCGGCGGCAGCACTCAGTACGCCAACCGGGGTCTGTACAACTACCAGCCGCGCTACACCACGCCCACCACGGCCTCGGGCAACAAGCTCGTCGGCAACTACGTGCACGACGTCATGCAGCAGATGACCGACGGCGGATGCATCTACACGCTGTCGTGGAACCCGAACGCGCTGATCAGCGACAACTACTGCCTGCGGACCAACGGCTGGTTCGGGCTCTACTTCGATGAGGGCTCCAAGTACTACACCGTCAGGAACAACGTCTTCTCCAACACCGGCACCTGGGCCACCGCCAACTACTGGGGCGGTGAGAACATGGGCAACTTCACCGTCACCGGCAACTGGTCGACCAACGGCAGCACCAACATCACCAACGGCGACCGCGGCAACGTCGTCAACAACAACGTGACCGTCACCAACGGGCAGTGGCCGTCGGGCGCCCAGTCCGTGATGGCCTCCGCCGGGCCCCGGAACGGCACGTCGACACCCTCCCCGTCGCCGTCGCCGTCGTCGCCGTCGGGCAGCACCAGCGCCCTCAAGGGTGTGGGCTCCGGGCGGTGCCTGGATGTCAGCGGGGCGTCGCAGGCCAACGGCGCGCAGGCGCAGATCTGGGACTGCAACGGCCAGGCCAACCAGCAGTGGACCTCCACCAGCGCCGGTGAGCTGCGCGTCTACG
>NZ_VDMA02000062.1 GCF_006334915.2 Microbispora catharanthi | reverse complement strand
CTTCACTGTGATCACCAACCTGTTCATCCTCAACGGCCTCAACACCGCCGACCAGCTCGTCGCCAAGGGCGCGATCATCGTCGTCGCCGTGCTCCTGCAGCGGCGAAGCCTCAATTCACACACCTGACCCCGGCGCCCTCTCTCCCCTTTCCGACCTTCCAGGTCCGCCGCCGTACGGCCGCGGCCCCGGCCTCGTACGCCCTTTTTCCTCGCCTTACCTCGCTTTTCCACCCCCACTGCAAGGAGAACGACATGACCCAGAACCCCGGCCGCCGGGGCTTCCTCTTCGGCGGAGCCGTCATCGGCGCGGGCGCCCTCATCACGGCCTGCACCAGCAACGAGCCGGCGGCGCAGGCGAGCGCGCCGGCCGCCGCCCCCGCCGCCGCGGCCACGGGCGGCAACGACGCCCCCGGCGACAAGGTCGTCATCGGCTTCTCGGCCCCGGCCGCCGACCACGGCTGGATCGCCGCCATCGCCAAGAACGCGGCGGACGCGGCCAAGCAGTACTCCGATGTGGAGTTCAAGCCGGTCGAGCCGACCAACGACATCAACCAGCAGATCTCCGCGGTGGAGTCGCTGATCCAGGCCAAGGTCAATGTGCTGGTGATCCTGCCGAACGACGGCCAGCAGCTCAACCAGGTCGCCCGGCAGGCGATGGACGCCGGCATCCCGGTGATCAACCTGGACCGCGTCTTCCCGGACAAGCTGTCCTATCGGACCTGGCTGGGCGGGGACAACTACGGCATGGGTGTGGCCGCCGGCCACTACATCGGCAAGACGCTGAAGGACAAGGGCGTGGCCGACCCGGTCATCCTGGAGATCCAGGGCATCGCGACGCTGCCGCTGACCCAGGACCGCAGCAAGGGCTTCGCCGACGCCCTCAAGACGTACGGCTTCAAGGTGACCGCGCAGCAGGACGCCAAGTTCACGGTGGAGTCCGGCACGCAGGTGGCCAGCAACCTGCTGCAGGCGCACAAGAAGATCGACGCGATCTGGAACCACGACGACGACCAGGGCATCGGCGTGCTCGCTGCGATCAAGGAAGCCGGTCGCGACGAGTTCTTCATGGTCGGTGGCGCGGGTTCGGCCAACGCGATGCGTGACATCCAGGCCGACAACGGCGTGCTGAAGGCCACGGTCACCTACAGCCCGACGATGGCCGCCTCGGCGATCAAGCTGGCGCGTCTGATCGCCCAGGGCAAGGGCATGAGCGACCTGCTGGAGCAGGAGGTGCCGCAGTCCATCACGCTGGCATCGGAGACCATCACCAAGGAGAACGCGCAGAAGTATCTGCCGCTCGGCTTCGAATCCTGATTCGGGGGAGATCTAGTGACAGAAAGCAGGCCGGCGCTCGGTGTCGGCATGGTGGGGTACGCGTTCATGGGACGCGTGCACTCGCAGGCATGGCGGAGCGTCGCCTCGGTCTTCGACCTGCCGGTAAGGCCCGTCATGGCGGCCCTGTCCGGCAGGTCGCCCGGCCGCACGGCCGAAGCCGCGGACAAGCTCGGCTGGGCGGCGGTCGAGACCGACTGGAAGCGGCTCGTCGAACGCGACGACGTGCAGATCGTCGACATCTGCACGCCGGGTGACAGCCATGCCGAGATCGCCATCGCGGCGCTGGCGGCGGGCAAGCACGTCCTGTGCGAGAAGCCGCTGGCCAACACCGTGGCAGAGGCCGAGGCCATGGCCGCGGCGGCGAAGGAGGCGGCGGCGCGCGGGGTGCGCAGCATGGTCGCCTTCAACTACCGCCGCGTGCCCGCGGTCGCGCTGGCCCGGCGGTTCGTCGAGGAGGGCAGGCTCGGGGAGATCCGGCACGTGCGGGCGCAGTACCTGCAGGACTGGATCGTCGACCCGGAGTTCCCCCTGGTCTGGCGGCTCCAGAAGGACAAGGCCGGGTCCGGCGCTCTCGGCGACATCGGCGCCCACATCATCGACACCGCGCAGTTCATCGTCGGCCGGTCGCTGACGGGGGTGAGCGCGCTCACCGAGACCTTCGTCAAGGAGCGCCCGCTCGCCGAAGGGTCGAGCGGCCTGGCCGGCGAGGGCGGCACCGGTGAGATGGGCGAGGTGACGGTGGACGACGCGGCGCTGTTCATCGGCCGCTTCGAGGGCGGGGCGCTGGCCTCGTTCGAGGCCACCCGGTTCGCCACCGGGCGCAAGAACGCGCTGCGCATCGAGATCAACGGCTCGGCGGGCAGCCTGTCCTTCGACTTCGAGGCGATGAACGAGCTGTGGTTCTACGAGGCCGCCGAGCGGGACGCCGGGTTCCGGCGGATCCTCGTCACCGAGCCCGACCACCCGTACGTCGGGGCGTGGTGGCCGCCGGGCCACGGCCTCGGGTACGAGCACACCTTCGTCCACGAGACGAAGGACTTCCTGGAGGCGATCGCCGCCGGCACCGACCCCGCGCCGTCCTTCGAGGACGGGCTGCGGGTGCAGCGGGTGCTCGCCGCGGTCGAGGAGAGCGCCGCTGCGGGGTCGAGCTGGACCTCGGTGTGATTGTCCACATGTTGTGAGAGCGGGAGTGAGATGACGCGACCGATCACGTTGTTCACCGGGCAGTGGGCGGACCTGCCGTTCGAGGAGGTCTGCCGGCTGGCCTCGGAATGGGGCTACGACGGCCTGGAGATCGCCTGCTGGGGCGACCACTTCGAGGTCGACAAGGCCCTCGCCGACGACTCCTACATCGAACGCAAGAAGGAGACCCTGGCCAAGTACAACCTCGGGGTGTGGACGATCTCCCACCACC
>NZ_VDMA02000061.1 GCF_006334915.2 Microbispora catharanthi | reverse complement strand
GCCAGACCGGCCCGCAGCAGGGCTACGGCGCCCAGCAGGGCCAGCAGCAGTATGGCCAGACGTCCCAGGGCGGCTACGGCCAGCAGACCGGCCCCCAGGACTACGGCCAGCAGCAGGGCTATGGCGCCCAGCAGGGCCAGCAGGGTTACGGCCAGACCGGCCCGCAGCAGGGCTACGGCGCCCAGCAGAGCCAGCAGCAGGGCTACGGCCAGCAGCAGTACGGCCAGGATCAGTACGGGCAGCAGCAGTACGCCCAGCCGGCCCCTCAGCAGGGGTACGGCCAGCAGCCCGGTTACGGGCAGCAGCAGTATGGCCAGCAGGGCTATGGTCAGCCCGGCTACGGCCAGCCGTACGGGGCCGCGGGGCCGGTTCCGCCCGGCGCCCCGGCTCCGCTCGCGGAGTGGTGGCAGCGCCTCGTCGCCCGCATCATCGACGGCGTGATCGTCGGCATTCCCTTCGCGATCATCACGCTCGTGATCACGGGGATCGTCGTCACCAACGCGAGCATCGACATCACGAGCGGGGTTTACAACCCCGGAAGCGGTTACTTCCTGGCGTCACTGCTCACGGCGATCCTGGGCGGCCTCGTCATGGTCGCCTATGAATTCCTCATGCTGCGGGCGCAGGGGCAGACGCTCGGCAAGAAAGTCATGGGCATCAAGGTCGTTCAGGTCGGCGGCACTCTCGACGCGGGCGGGCTTCCCCAGGACGCCGCGCTCAAGCGCGCCGGCGTGTTCTACGGTTTCGAGTTCCTGCAGTGGATTCCCGTTATCAGCTACCTCGCGAGCATCGCCTCTCTTCTGAACGTGCTGTGGCTGTTGTGGGACAAGCCCTTGCATCAGGCGCTGCATGACAAGGTCGCCAACACCGTGGTGGTCAAGGTCAAGTAACGACGACGGACGGGGTCGATGGAACGGACCATCGGCCCCGTTTTTCTATGGGTCGCTATGGCCGCGTCCGCACCGTCCGCTCACCCGGCTGTGACGGAAAATCCTTGCGGGGCCTCCCGGGCATGCCATGCTTGGGTTCACCGTCCCGAGAGGTGCCCAATGACCGCGAGACCGCCCCCGGCGCCAATCCTTAAGACTCGCCCCCGCCGCCCCCCGGGTCATATCCGTCCACGGGCGGCTTAAGGAACCGTCAGGGGCGCTTATGGGGCCGTATGGAGCCGCACAGGGCCTTATGGCGCTCCCGGAAGCCCACCCGCTCGACCCGGCCGCAGGCGGCGTCCGCGGAATGCGGGGATCGTTTGGCCGTGGGAAACTCTGACGCCGCGGCCGCCCGGGCCGTCCACGGGATTGTGCCCCCGCTCCTTTTTTCGATCTTCAGACCACCTGCCCGTCGATCTTGATGCAACCGGCCGGTCCTCTCTTTTTACGAGGCTTCCAGGCGGTGGCGATCTGCTTGCGCGTATATCCCACGAGGCGTGCGCGCCGTACGAGAAGGCTGCCGGGCCCCTTCTGAAGATCCGGCCGCCGTGACGCGGGCGCCTCGTTTCAGCCGAGCTCTTCAACGGCGGTACGTCCCCGGTCCGGCCTTTTCCGCAGGACGTGTTTGCCGCTTCACACTTGTCCGTCCGTGCCTGTTCGTCCTGGTCGGCAAGCCGCTCACCTGCGGCTACGGCGCGCGCCGGGCAGAACCGGGAGGCGCGCGGCCCGGCCGCCCGCCGTCGCCCGGGAAGCGCGCAAGCGGCTGAAACGGCGGGACGGCCCAGGATCGGTGACCGCCGGGGTCGGCATTCTGGGTACGATTTCGAGTGCATCCGGTAAGGCCGCTGGAGAGACGAGGATTACCCCAGCCCTCCAGGGGCACCCCCGGAAGGCGCGCCTGGTCCCTCCCGGCGCTATGGTCGTATCAGGGCGCCCGGCCCGGCAAGAGGCCGGCAGCCTTGCCACGTCCTCGGAATTTCCTCGGGTGCACCTAATGACACCCCCGGCACGAGCGAGGCAGAATGACAGAGGTATTGTCCGCCTTGATACCTTCCGTGGTCGTCGCCGGCGCGGTCGTCTACGGCATCGTAAAGTTGGTACGTTCCGACGCGGCGGGCCTCCGCACGGCACGGGAGCCACGCGAGAAGTCACCGGACTCAGAGGTTCCTGAGAATCCGCAATCATGAATTGTCAGCCAGGGGAAACCGGGTATATGTTTGGCTGACGAATCAAACTATGGGCTGCGAAAGGATTGCCGGATGGCCAAGCACACGCAGGTGATTCTCATCGACGATCTCGATGGCGGCGAGGCCAATGAGACGGTCACCTTCGCGATTGACGGCACGTCATATGAGATTGACCTGAGCGACGGCAACGCGAAGCGGCTTCGCGAGGCCCTGTCGCCTTTCGTCGGCAGCGCGCGGCGCGCGGACAGCGGGCAGGCCCGTGGGCGCCGTCGTGGCGGTGCGGGCGGTGGGGGCCAGCGAGCCATGACCCGCGAGAAGAGCGCGGAGATCCGTGCCTGGGCGAAGGCTCACGGACACCCCGTGAGCGAGCGCGGCCGCATTGCCGCCTCGATCGTCCAGGCGTACGAGGACGCGCACTAGGTCGTGACCCTTAGATCTCCTGCCTACCGCGGTCGCCCGGGCGGCGCCTCGCCGCGTTGTCGCCCTACCCGCGAGGATTCCTCGCAGGCTCGGAACCACCGCGGGGCCCGGAGTAGGCGCCAATAGCTCCGCTATTGGCTCCTCCTCCGCTTCGCGATGCATCCGCCTGGACGATCCTCGCTACGGCAAGATCTGCGGGACACTTCCTAACTCGCACCTTGATCGCGCGGTTATGGCGGTCGTCGGAGGACCTGACGATCGCATAACCGCGCGATTGTGTTTGCGCTCCCTTAAAACCTCGTTCGCTTGCGGCGTATCGGGAACATGTCACCCCCAGCAGGGGGTTGGATAGAGCATGAACGCCCTGCGCTTGGGGAACCCTTCTGCCAAGGAGCGGCTTGCTGGGTCGGGGCTACCATGCGGAACGACGGGCCGGATCTCCCGCGCTCGCCTGACCGCTCTGTGAGGAGCGACGAGATGTTCGAGAGGTTCACCGACCGTGCGCGGCGGGTTGTCGTCCTGGCCCAGGAAGAGGCTCGGATGCTCAACCACAACTACATCGGCACTGAGCACATTCTTCTTGGTTTGATCCATGAGGGTGA
>NZ_VDMA02000060.1 GCF_006334915.2 Microbispora catharanthi | reverse complement strand
GCTGGCCGTTCACCTCGTGCGCCTCCAGCACCGCGCCGATCTGGGCGAACGGCGGGATGGCGACGGACAGCACTCGGGCGATCTTCGCGACGCCGAAGAGGGGGATCGTACTCCCGATCTTGCCGGCGCCGTCGCCGGTCCTGCTCGTGCTCGGCCAACGTCTTGTTCGACCACTACCGGGACACCGGGACGCGGCGGCCCGCGTAGCCGAGGTGGTCGGGCTTGTGCGCCTTGCCCTTGCACCGGCCCGGAGCCATGCCGGGCTTGGCGCCCTTGGGCTGCACGCCGTACCGCAGCCAGTTCGGGCACGTCGGCGAGCACGCTCTGTATGTCAAGGCGGCGGCGCGGCGCGCCGCCGCACTTCGGCGCATCGCCCGCCCGCCGTCCGGCAGCGGCTCGCGCCGCCCGCCTGACGGGCGGGACGACGGCACACGGGACGATTGCGCGGGGGAGGCATGTGGTGCCGGAATGAGCACGGTTCCTGACCTTCCAAACCGCCTCAATGACCGCGATCGATCATCTCTTCAAGCACGCTCGACCAACTCTCCATCACCTCGCATGACGGCCAGGATGGGTTGGTCTCTCTGCGCCATGTGAGATGCACAATCGCCCATCCCGGTTGATCAACGAGCTTGAGCAACACGTCATCGCATGTTCCGCAGCGTGCTACGGCTTCGACTCGCTGGCCGAACATCGGATGCTTGTCACTGCCGCACTCTGTCACTAGCTCGGCTTCCAGCTTTCGCCGTTGCTCTTGATCGTCCCCCAGGTAGGACCAGGCACCCGGCAGCGCGTTAGCATCATGAGGCACCGCGCCATTGTGGTGGATGAGGACGAGGCTTCGTACTGCAATGCGTACTGCAACAGGCGCACACAGCCGCTCACATCCACGACCGTCCAGCACTGGTCAGGAGGGCGGCGCGGTCCCGTGATCACGGCGTGGACAGTCCTGATAAGGAAGGGCTCTCTCGGACAGCGTGCCCGTTCCGTGCCCGATGGGACGGTGACCAAGGGGGAGTAGCGGGGACTCGCGGAGAGCGCCATCAGTTGCCCAGCAGCAAAGACGCAGCCCGATCATGATCGGCTTACGTGTTTGCAAGCAGGAAATCAGGGGTTCGAATCCCCTAGGCTCCACCCACTCAAAAGCCCAGGTTAGGGACCGTTCTCCCCGCCTGGGCTTTGATCGTCAATCGGCCTTCGCGCTCTTCCGCGCCCGAATTGTCCTCGCGCGAGGCTGTCGAGCTGCTTGGACACTTGGTGCCGTCGCTCGTCCGTCGCGTGCTCATCCCGCTCTGAGGAACTGTTCAAAGGCTTCTCGTGCCAGCGCGGACACACTCTTGCCCTCTTGTTCGGCGCGGGCCCTCGCGCGTTCACGCAACTCCTCGGGGAGTCTGAAGGAGACCCTTGGGGAATGGGTGCTCTCGCCTGTGAGCGATGGACGTCCGGGGCGACTGGTCGGCACGGGTACGCGGCCTTCGTCGATCGCGCGGTGGACGTCGCCGATCGCGTCCCGTACGTACTCGTCCGTGATCAGGTTGCCTTTGGCGTCGTAGATCTCTTCGGAGTCGCTGTCGATATCGGAGTCGTGGTCCAGGGCCAGTTCGATGTCTTCGGGCGGCCAGGCTGCCTCGTGCTCAGTCATGGCGTCCTTCTCCGTAGCGCGGTCGGCATCACGTGGATGATCACTAGAGCTTTGTCGGTGAGGATGCCGATCACCTCCAGCTCCACGCCCCGATCATCGGGGCCGATCCAGACCCATCGGTCCTCCAACGTCGGGTCGGTGGCCGGCACGATTGCTGGCGGCCCAGATCGGACGACATGCAAGGCGTGCGCCTGTCCGATGCGGTGCTTCCGCGCCGACCGGTAGAAGCGCAACTTTTTCATGCCCATATTATGTCGGACACAACCTCTGTAGGTAGGGGGTTCCGGTCTGCAGCGCGCCGGCCCTCGAAACGGCGGTTGCGTCTTGGGCGTCGGCGGCTACGAAGGGGACGGGGTGGACCAGGGGGCGCCCGTGCCCGCCGGCAGGTCGCGAGCCTGATCGCCGGGCCATTAGCGGGCCATTAAGGGCGGTCAACAGGGGGCACTCACGGTCACTCGCGGACGGCTTCTCGCCCAGGTCGCGGCCGTTTTCACTGGTGATCAGGCCGATTTGCAAGCAGGAAGTCAGGGGTTCGAATCTCCTAGGCTCCACCCACTAGAAAGCCCAGGCCAGGGACCGTTTCCCCCGCCTGGGCTTTGATCGTTAATCGGTCTTCGCGCTCTTCCGTGCCCGTTGCGTGCCCGATCCGCTCTTGAGTTGTCCTCGCGCGAGGCTGTCAAGGCGGCGGTGCGGCGCGCCGCCGCACCGCGGCGCATCGCTCGCCCGCCGTCCGGGCGTGCGGCCTGGGGGCCGGTCCCGGCCGGCAGCGGCTCGCGCCGCCCGCCGTACCCAAGCATCCCCCGTACGAGCGCCGCACCGCCGCCATCAGGTGCTGGACAGTCCACGCTTGAAGGAGCGGGAGCGGCAATGGTTGGAGGCAATGAAAGGTCCGGGAATTCGTTGCCAGCCCGTCGGTCATGGGTGCGGTCGTCAGGGGTAGTTCCGCAACCGACCCGCACTCCTCGGGCTGGACACCTTCCCAATGGGTGATGACGTCCGATTTCCGCTAGTCCAGCGACCCTGCCTCGCCTACTCTCTGCGGAATGACGCAGGACAACCGGGAGTTCGTGCTGAGCGCGTGGCGAGCCTTCGCTAACCATGATCTTGAGACGATTGCGGCCTACTTCACTGAAGATGCCGAATGGTTGGCTCCGGCAGGCAACGCAACCGCTGTCGCGCTGGACGTTCCGAGCCACATGGTCGGCAGGAGTGCGATCGCCCAATTCATCGCCAACGACTTCCCCCGGCTCTTTGCACGAGATGTCTCCGTCTCCTTCCGCGGCGTCTACGCCGAAGGAGACCGCGTGATCGTGGAGGAGACAATGAGCGCGACCCTGGTGAATGGAAACTCCTACGTCAACGACTACTGCTTCATCTTCGAGTTGCAAGGAGGGCTGATCCACCGAGTTCGTGAGTACATGGACACTGCACGTGGGCACCGGATGGTATTCACTGAGGCGCTTAGAACCGACTAGGGCGCGTATCGGGTTGTGATCAAGGGGTGGTCCGGGTGAGGTCTTTGATCCAGATCATCGCAGCGCGGAGGTGGAGGCCGGCGAGGTAGCTCGCAGGAGTCTTGTCGTAGCGGGTGGCGA
>NZ_VDMA02000005.1 GCF_006334915.2 Microbispora catharanthi | reverse complement strand
GAATCGCCACCCGCTACGACAAGACTCCTGCGAGCTACCTCGCCGGCCTCCACCTCCGCGCTGCGATGATCTGGATCAAAGACCTCACCCGGACCACCCCTTGATCACAACCCGATACGCGCCCTAGGACATGTGGCTTGGCCGCCTGAGCTGATCCGGACCGAGCGGCTCGTGCTCCGTGAGCCCGAGGCGCGGGACCGCGCAACGTTCGTCGAGCTGCTCGCCTCGCCAGAGGTGCACACCTACCTCGGCGGTCCCCGCCCGCGTGACGAGCTTGAGCGTGAGATGCCCGAGGTGCCCGAGCGATGGCCCGGGAGTTTCGTCGTCGAGCTCGACGGGGCGATGATCGGCCAGATCCTGCTCAGGAGAGCAGCCGGGCACCGTCGCCCGGCTGCCGCGGGGAAGGTCGATCTCGGCTACCTGTTCCTGCCGCGAGCGTGGGGATTCGGGTACGCCACCGAGGCGTGCGCGGCGGCACTCGACTGGTTCGACGGCGCCCTTCCCGGCGAGCCGGTGGTGCTCACCACCCAGAGCGCCAACGTCGGCTCGATGCGCCTCGCGGCAAAGCTGGGGTTCACCGAGGTCGAGCGGTTCCAGGCCTGGGACGCCGAGCAGTGGCTCGGCCTGCGGCCCCCGGCCACGTGATGGGGCTATGCGATTCCGGCTCTGGCGCTTCCCCTGGATGCTGTTGGTGATCTTCACGATGGTGGCAGGTCGTGGATGAGGCGTTCGAACGGTCGAAGAGAGCGACGCGATCTCGAGCGCAAGCGACGGAAGGGACATCCGCCCTCTTAGGAGTGTCTGACAAATGCTGCCCGTCGCGCAGCAGGGCCATGATTTGTCAGGCACGACCTAGGAGCAGGGGTCGTGCGGGACGGCGGTGATGGCGTTCTCGCCCGCCGCCGCGACCGCCTCGATCTGGGCCGCGGTGAGCGCGTAGCCGACGTCGGCCCTGTCCATGTCCACCGCGAAGACCATGCCCATCGCCCGGTCTCCGCCGGTGACGAGCGGCGCGCCCGACATACCGGGTGTGACGGCCGCGCCCTGGAAGCGGTGGACCTGCCGCGACACCCGTTTGCGGTCGTAGATGTCGTACGACTCGGCGGGCTGGTCCGGCCGCACCGTGGCGGGGAGCACGGCTGGGACGGCCGCACCCTTGGGGTAGCCGACGACCACGGCGGCGGTCCTCGCGGCCCTCGTGAGCCGCAACGGCTGGGCGGTGAGCCCCGGTGCCCGCAGGACGGCGGCGTCGACCTCCGGGTCGAAGGCCACCACCCGCGCGGCGAACCGCCGCCCGTCGTCGAGGACCACCTCCAGGTCGCGGTCCACCCCCGCCACGACGTGGGCGTTGAGCAGGACCCTCTCGGGCGCGTAGACGAATCCGGTCGCCTCCGTCCGCTGGTCACAGGAGGAGGCGAACCCCCGGACTCGTACCACGCTGTGCGTGAACGGGGTCTGGGCCCCGGCCCCGGCCGTGCGGGCGGCGGACGGCCGGCGAGCGGGTGGTGAGTGCCCAACCGTGGCCGCGCACCCCGCCGTGCTCCCTGCCACGCACACCGCGAGGGCCACCGCTCCCGCGCCCCGCCCCGCCGATCCCAGCATGGGGATCATGGTAGGGATCGCCCGGACCGACCCGGAAGGTCACAGGTCCCTGGCCCAAACCTGATCGTTGACGGGGATGCCCGTCTCCTCGCTCAAGTGTTGCTCCACCAGTTCGAACCCCGCGGCCTGGTAGATCTGGCGGGCGCTCGCGAGCACGTCGCGGGTCCAGAGCGTGATCCGCCGGTAGCCGGCCGCCGCGGCGAAGCGCAGGCACTCCTCGACCAGCCGCCCGCCGATGCCCATGCCGCGCGCGGACGGCTCGACCAGCAGCAGGCGGAGCTGGGCCGTCGTGTCGTCCTTGCGCACGCAGAAGACGCACCCCACCGGCTCGCCGCGCACCTCGGCGATCCAGCACGCCTCCCGGCGGGGGTCGTGGTCCTCGACGTACTCGGCGACGATCCGCGCGACCAGGGCCTCGAACGCGGCGCCCCAGCCGTACTCCTCGCTGTAGAGGGCCCCGTGCCGGTGCACCACCCAGCCGAGGTCGCCCGCCCGCGGCGGCCTGATCACGTACGGCTCGCGCCGCTCGGCGGGCTCAAGCAGGCTCCGCACGGCGCCCATCGCGGAGACGAGCCGCCGGCGTTCGGGATCGGTCAGCTTCGCCAGCAGGGTCTCGATCTCGGCGGCCGAGCGCCGGTCGAGCACGGCGAAGGTGTCGCGGCCCTTGGGGGTGAGCCGCACGACCTGGCGGCGGGCGTCCTCCGCCGACCGCTCCCGGGACACGAGCCCGTCGCTCTCGAACCTGGCGAGGATCCGGCTCAGGTAGCCGGGGTCGAGACCGAGCATGGTCCTGATGTCCGCGGCGTCGGCCGCCTCCGTGGTGCCGAGTTCGAACAGCACCCGCGCCTCGGTCAGGGAGTAGGAGGTGTCGTGCATTCCCGCCCCGAGCACGCCGATGACGGACGTGTAGAAGCGGTTGAACGCACGGACTTCCGGAACGATGTCCATTTTTCCCTTGCCTATCTCAAGGAAATGGTTGACGCAGTCAAACATAGAACCGCGGAGCGCCGTTGGGAAGACGCCTCTCACGACGCGGGCGGTCTCGCCGTGCGAGACTGGGTTGGTCTGGTCGGCCGGGTGGCGTAGCCTCTCCTTTTGGTCTAGACCATTGAGATAGGCTCAGGCAGAATGCGGTGCGGTGGAGCGCCGGGGTCTGTGTCGGGCCGGCCGCGCCATTCCACGCGTAATCCCAGATGGAGGAAGAACCCGTCATGCGTATTGGAGTCCTGACCGGAGGCGGCGACTGCCCCGGGCTGAACGCGGTGATCCGCGGCGTCGTCCGCAAGGGCGTCGGCGTGTACGGGCACGAGTTCGTCGGGTTCCGGGACGGCTGGCGTGGCCCTCTGGAGGGCGACACCATGCCGCTCGACATCCAGGCCGTCCGGGGCATCCTGCCGCGTGGTGGCACGATCCTCGGCTCCTCCCGCACGAACCCGATCAAGATCGAGGGCGGCGTCGAGCGGATCAAGGAGAACCTCGCCGCGCAGGGCGTCGACGCGCTCATCGCCATCGGCGGTGAGGACACGCTGGGCGTGGCCAAGCAGCTGTTCGACCGCGACGTGAAGGTCGTCGGCGTGCCCAAGACGATCGACAACGACCTCAACGCCACCGACTACACCTTCGGCTTCGACACCGCGGTCAACATCGCGATGGAGGCCATCGACCGGCTGCACACCACGGCCGAGTCGCACCACCGCGCGCTGATCTGCGAGGTCATGGGCCGCCACGCGGGCTGGATCGCGCTGCACGCGGGCATGGCGGCCGGCGCCAACGTCATCCTCATCCCGGAGAAGCCGTTCGACATCGAGAAGGTCTGCGCCTACGTCGAGTCGCGGTTCAAGACCCGCTACGCGCCGATCATCGTCGTCGCCGAGGGCGCCCACCCGCTCGAGGGCCAGATGGCGCTGCAGGCGGGCGAGCTGGACGCGTTCGGCCACGTGCGTCTCGGCGGCATCGGCGAGGTCCTCGCCAAGGAGATCGAGAAGCGCACCGGCAAGGAGGCCCGCACCACGGTCCTCGGCCACATCCAGCGCGGCGGCACGCCGACCGCCTACGACCGCGTTCTCGCGACCCGCTTCGGCCTCGGCGCGATCGACGCGGTGCACGAGGGCGACTACGGCAAGATGATCGCGCTGCGCGGCACCGACATCGTCCGCGTCGCCCTCGCCGAGGCGACCGCCGAGCTCAAGACCGTGCCGGCCTCCCGCTACGAGGAGGCCGAGGTCTTCTTCGGCTGATCGGTCGCGGGCCCGTCACCGCGGCCCGCGCACGATCCGGTACGGCTCCCGCGTCGCCCCGCGGGAGCCGTACGCATGCGCGGCCCCGAACGGCTCCGAATGAACCGCGGGGGCGCGGCGATTGCCCGAATATGTGAGCGGAGGGCCCGGCCCTCCCGGCTCGATCAGGAGAGGGCGCCGCGCGATGGGCATCGAGGGACCGTTCTGGCGGGCGATCGCGGTCTTCCGCGTGGCGTCGCTCGCGTACGCGGCGTTGCTCGTGCTCAGGGCCGGCGGCTACGCCCGTCCCGCCGTGGCCTGGGCCGTCGTCGGCGTGATGGCCGTCTGGACGGTCCTCACGCTCGTCCCGCGTGCCGCCGCGCGGCGTGAGCCGCTGCTGGCCGCCGACCTCGTCGTCACGGCGGGATGTCTGCTGGCCACGCCGTACGCGCAGAGCCGCGGCGACATGCTGGCCGGGGCGATCCCGATCACGGCGACCTGGGTGGCCGGGCCCGTCCTGGCGTACGGCGTGGCGCGGGGACGCCGGGCCGGTGCGGTCGCCGCCGCGATCATGTCGGCGGCCGACCTGTGGCTGCGCAGCGGCAACGGGGTCGACCTCGCCTCGATCCCGGTGAACGGCGCCGTGCTCATGTTCATGGCCGGAGTCGTCGTCGGGCACGTCGCCCGGCTCGCACGGCAGGCCGAGGAGCGCATGCGGCGCGCCGCGCGGATCGAGGCGGCGGGCCGCGAGCGGGAGCGGCTGGCCCGGGGCATCCACGACTCGGTGCTCCAGGTGCTGGCCCTGGTGCAGCGCAGGGGCGCGGAGATCGGCGGCGAGGCGGCCGAGCTGGGCAGGCTCGCGGGGGAGCAGGAGGCGGCGCTGCGGGCGCTGGTGCAAGCCCCGTCCGTGGCGGAGGTGCCGGAGCCCGCCCCGCCGCCCGGTCTACGCGGCCGGCTCCGGCCGCCGGCGCGGCCTCGCCGTCCATTCGCCGCCGAAGTGACCTCCCCTGAGGCGGACCTCACGGGGGCCGGCCCGGCGGAGCCCGAGGTCGATCTGCGTGACCTCCTGCGGCCGTACGGCACCTCCCGGGTGACCGTGTCCGCGCCCGCGACGCCGCTGCCGTTGCCGGCCGAGAGCGCGCGGGAGGTGGCGGCGGCCGTCGGCGCGGCCCTCGACAACGTCGTGCGGCACTGCCCCGAGGGCGCCCGCGCGTGGATACTCGCAGAGGAGGACGGCGGCACGGTCGTCGTCACCGTACGCGACGACGGGCCGGGCATCGCCGAGGGCCGCCTGGAGCAGGCGGCCCGGGAGGGGCGCATGGGCGTGGCCCGCTCGATCCGGGGCCGCGTGGCCGACCTCGGCGGCACGGTGGCGATCACCTCGTCGCGGACGGGAACGGAGATCGAGCTGTCGGTCCCGGTGCGGGCGGACGAAGGGAGCGAGAGGCGGTCGTGAGCGGAGACGGACGACTGCGCGCGAATGATTCGGCGCGTCCGGCCACGGGCGCGGGGGCCGAGGACGAGGCGGCGGCCGGCGGCCGGGAACGCCGGCGGGTGCGGGTCATGGTGGTGGACGACCATCCGATGTGGCGGGAGGCGGTCGCCCGGGACCTGACCGAGGCCGGCTACGACGTCGCCGCCGCCACCGGGGAGGGCCGTCAGGCGCTGCGCGTCGCGGCGGCGGTGCGGCCGGACGTGGTGGTGCTCGACCTGCGGCTGCCCGACCTGCCGGGGGTGGAGGTGGCCCGGGGGCTGGGCGCGTACGCGGCCCCGCCGCGCGTGCTCGTCCTGTCGGCCAGCGCCGAGGAGGCGGACGTGCTGGAGGCGGTCAAGGCGGGCGCCTCCGGATATCTCGTTAAATCGGCGAGCCGGGAGGAGTTCCTGGACGCGGTCCGGCGCACCGCCGAGGGCGACGCCGTCTTCACTCCCGGCCTGGCCGGGCTGGTGCTGGGGGAGTACCGCAGGCTGGCCCACCGGTCCGCCGGCCCGGGGCGGGACGTCGCGCAGGACGGCCCCCGGCTGACCGACCGGGAGACCGAGGTGCTGCGCATGGTCGCCAAGGGCCTGACATATCGGCAGATCGCCGAACGTCTGGTGCTGTCGCATCGCACCGTGCAGAACCACGTGCAGAACACGCTGAGCAAGCTCCAGCTCCACAACCGGGTCGAGCTGGTCCGCTACGCGATAGAGAAGGGCCTGGCCGAACTCGACCAGGCGTAATCGGCGATGTCGCGGACGGCATTACAGTGGGGAAGCCCGCATCGCTGTGACGCGTTGTCCTTGGCGTATGTCCCCCGGCCGTGCCCTCCCCGGCGTGACGGCCGCCCATGTCCGTCCGGAGGTTTCCACAGATGACCATGACCGCCCTCGGAGAGCCCTCGGTGCTGCTCAAGTTAGGCGAGGTGGTTCTGAAGGGCCGGAACCGCGAGATCTTCGAGATGCGCCTGCGGGCGAACATCAAGCACGCTCTCAAGGGCCACCGGGTCGACATCCGCCAGCGGCACGGGGTGATCGCCCTGTTCCTGCCCTCGGGGACCGAAGTGGAGGAGGCCGAGACGGTGGCGGCCCGCGTGGCCGACGTGCCCGGGATCGTGCTGGTCCACCTCGCCTGGCGGGTGGCGAAGGACCCCGACTCGATCACCAAGGCCGCGATCGAGCTGATCAGGGACAGCGACGAGGTAGCCCGCAAGGCGCGCTTCGCCGTACGGTCGCGGCGTCGTGACAAGCGCTTCCCGCTGCGCTCCAACGAGCTGGACCGCGTGGTGGGCGGGGTGATCAACGACACCTTCGGGCTGCCGGTCGACCTGAGCAACCCGGAACTGACCGTGCACATCGAGGTGGACAAGGACGAGGCGTTCCTGTTCACCGGGGGCCGCCCGGGCCAGGGCGGCCTGCCGGTCGGCTCCAGCGGCCGGGCGCTGGCGCTGCTGTCCGGTGGCATCGACTCCCCGGTCGCCGCCTACCGCATGATGCGGCGCGGCCTGCGGGTGGACTTCCTGCACTTCTCCGGCATCCCGTTCACCACCTCGGAGTCGATCTACAAGGCGTACGCGCTGGTGCGCAACCTGGACAAGTTCCAGGGCAAGTCACGGCTGTGGGTGGTGCCGTTCGGCAAGGCGCAGCAGTCGATCAAGAACTCCGGCCAGGACCGGCTCGCGGTGATCGCGCAGCGGCGGTTGATGCTCAAGACGGCCGAGGAGGTCGCCCACCGCATCCACGCCGAGGCGCTGGTCACCGGCGACAGCCTCGGCCAGGTCTCCTCGCAGACCCTGGCCAACATCACGGCCCAGGATCACGCCGTGGACCTGCCGATCCTGCGCCCGCTGATCGGCCTGGACAAGACCGAGATCATGGCCGAGGCCCGCCGGATCGGGACGCTGGAGATCTCCGAGCTGCCCGACGAGGACTGCTGCACGCTGCTCGCGCCCCGGCAGGCCGAGACCCGCGCGAAGATCGAGGACCTCAAGCAGATCGAGCGGCGCCTGGACGCCGAGGACCTCGCCGCCCAGCTGGCCGACTCGATCCAGCCGTACAAGCTCGACGTCTGAGACGGCGTTCGTCCTTCGGCCCCGCCGGGACCCGGGACCGCCTGACGCGGTTCCCCGGCCCCGGCGGACCGGGTTCGGGCGGGACGGGTTCAGGCGGGGATCGGGGACGCCGCCGTCGTCGCGGTGCGGCCCAGCAGCGGGGGGAAGTCGCGCATGACCGCCGCGAGGTCGTCCAGGTCCCCGTTCACCAGGGCCTGCGGGCCGTCGCACAGGGCCTGCTCGGGGTGGGGGTGGACGTCGATGATCAGGCCGTCGGCCCCGACCGCGACGGCGGCCCGCGACAGCGGCAGCACGAGGTCGCGCCGCCCGCCGGAGTGCGACGGGTCCACGATCACCGGCAGGTGCGACAGCCGCTGCACGACCGGGACCGCCGAGATGTCGAGCGTGTTGCGGGTGGCGGGCTCGTAGGTGCGGATGCCCCGCTCGCACAGCACGATGTCGAGGTTGCCGCGCTGGGCGACGTACTCGGCCGCCATCAGCCACTCCTCGATGGTCGCGGTCATGCCCCGCTTCAGCATGACCGGCTTGCCCGCCGCGCCCACGGCCTGCAGCAGCGCGAAGTTCTGCGCGTTGCGGGTGCCGACCTGCAGCATGTCGGCGTACGACGCCACGAGCGCCACGTCGTGGGCGTCCACGACCTCGGTGACGATCGGCAGGCCGGTCCGCTCGCGCACGTCGGCCAGGATCCGCAGGCCCTCCTCGCCCAGTCCCTGGAAGGCGTACGGCGAGGTGCGCGGCTTGTAGGCGCCGCCGCGCAGCAGCGTCGCGCCCGCCGCCTTGGCCATCAGCGCGGCCTCCAGCGTCTGCTCCGGCGTCTCGACCGCGCACGGGCCCGCGATCAGGGTGACGGTGTCCGGGCCGATCGGCACGCCGCGCACGGTCACCGTGGAGCGTTGGGGATGGTTCTCCCGGCTCACGAGCTTGTACGGCGTGGAGACCCGCACGACGTCCGCGACGCCCGGCATGGCGCGCAGGTTCAGTGTGGCGAACTGCTCGACGTCGCCGATGAGGCCGACGATCGTACGGTTCACGCCGCGGCTCGCGAACGCCTCCCCTCCGGCGGCGGCGACGAGGTCGGCGATCGCCTCGATGTCGTCCTGCGTGGCCTCGGGGGTCATGACGATGACCATGATGACTCCTGTCGCTGTGAACGGTGCGGGTCCGGAAAACGACGAAGGCCCCGGGTCCGTGTGGACCCGGGGCCTTCGTTCGCCGTGGCTGTCAGCGCAGCGCATGGAGGCGATCGGTCCTCACGGGTCCGTCGCCATACCAAAACGACCAAGCGGTGCGCATGTGACGCAATATAGCGCACGCTTCCTTGATCGTGCCGCACCCGCACCTCCGGGGTCCGGTGCGGCCCGTCCTCCGGGCGGATGGCAGGATGGCGTGCGTGCCGGAGAAACCTGAGGAGGAGACGCGCCTGCCACCGGGCCAGTACGTCCCACGCGGACGGCCCGTCGTCCACTACGGGCGGGTCCCGGCGTTCCGCCCTGAGACGTGGCGTTTCCAGGTGTTCGGCGCCACGGCCTCGGGCCGGGTCCACGAGTTCTCGTGGGAGGAGTTCTCCGCGCTGCCCAGGACGACGGTCGTCGCGGACTTCCACTGCGTCACAAAGTTCTCCCTCATGGGCAACGAGTGGAGTGGCGTTCCCACGTCGGTGCTGCTCGACCGCGTCCCCCCGGCGCCGGGCGTGCGCCACGTCATGGTCTGGGCCGAGTACGGCTACAGCGCCAACGTGCGCATGTCCGACTTCGACCGCCCGGCCACGCTGTTCGCCACACACCTCGACGAGAACCCGCTGTCGCCCGAGCGCGGCTATCCCGTACGGATCGTGGTGCCGCACCTGTACGCCTGGAAGAGCGTGAAGTGGGTGCGCGCGGTCGAGTACCTGACCGAGGACCGGCGCGGCTTCTGGGAGGATCGCGGCTACCACAACGTGGCCGATCCCTGGAAGGAGCAGCGCTACTCATATCAGGAGGACCCGGGCGACGGCCCTCCGTGAGGCCGCCGAGCGGCTACGGTGTCCGGCGTGTCTTCAGCCGTCTGGGTCGCGCTGTGCGCGCTCTGCGGGGTCTGCGGCGGCGCACTGGGCCGCGCCCTCGCCTGCCGCGGGCCGGCCCCCGGCGAGCTGCCGGGGGAGGCGACGCTCCTCGCCCTGCGCGTCGCCGGGCGGGCGGCGGGCTCGCTGCGCGCCGGGCTCACCCGCGGCTCCGCCCGCCGCGCCGCACGGCACCTGCGGACGTTGCTCGGCACCGCCGGCCTGGTGGTCGCCACAAGCGACCGCGTCCTGGCCAGGGACGGCACGGGTGTGCCGGCGGACGAGGCGGTCCTCGCCGAGGTGCGCGCGGCCATGGCGGGCGGCAGGCCACACCGCGCCTCCGCCGCGGGCGGCGACCGGCACGGGGTGGTCGTCCCCCTGACCGTGGAAGGGCGGGCGGTCGGCGCGCTCGCGGCGTACGACGCGGAGATCGGCGCCGCCATGGTGCGCACGGCGGCCGAGGTGGGCCGCTGGATGTCCGGCCAGCTCGAACTCGCCGAACTCGACGCCTCCCGCAGGCGGACCCTGGAGGCGGAGGCGCGGGCCCTGCGGGCGCAGATCTCGCCCCACTTCGTGTACAACTCGCTGACCACGATCGCCTCGTTCGTCCGGACCGATCCCGAGCGCGCCCGCGAGTTGCTGCTCGACTTCGCCGACTTCATCCGGTATGCGCTGCGCCGGGCGGCCGACTTCACCTCGCTCGCCGACGAGCTGAGCTGCGTGGACCGCTACCTGCTGCTGGAGCAGGCGAGGTTCGGCGACCGGCTGCGCTTCACCGTCCAGGTCGCCCCCGAGGTGCTGCGGGTCGACGTGCCGTTCCTGTGCCTGCAACCCCTGGTGGAGAACGCCATCAAGCACGGCATGCCGGGCGAGGTCCGGGTCGTGATCAGGGACGCCGGGCCGGAGGCGCACATCTGGGTCGAGGACGACGGCGTCGGCATGGACCCCGAGCATCTGCGGGCCGCGCTCGCCGAGGAGAGCAGCGGGATCGGGCTGAGCAACGTGGATGTGCGCATGCGCCACCTCTACGGCCAGGACTACGGGCTCATGGTCGAGACGGCGCCCGGCAAGGGGACCCGCATCCGGCTGCGCATCCCCAAGACACGCCCCCGGGCCGTCCCGGCCCGCTCCTGAACCCCGCCGGTCGACGAGTGCACCGCAGGGCGGGTTCCTGCGGCGGTCACGGGGGGGCGAAGCACGTGCCCCGCCGGCAACCCGCGTCTCCGACGACGGTGGCCCCCGATGGCCGGACCGGGCGCTCAGCCGGTCAGGAGCGGGAGCCGGAGGACGAACCGGGCGCCGCGCGGGGAGTCCTCGACGCACAGGCTGCCCTCGTGCGCCACCGCGATCGCCCGGCACAGGGCCAGGCCGAGGCCGCTGCCGTCGGGGTCGAGGCGCCGTCCCGCCTCCAGGCGGGTGAAGGGTTCGAAGATGCGCTCCCTGTCCTCCTTGCCGACGCCGTCGCCGTCGTCCAGCACCACCACCAGCGCCTGGGCGCCGGCGCGCTCGGCGCTCACGTCCACCAGGCCGCTGGCATGGCGCTGCGCGTTCACCAGAAGGTTCGTCACGATGCTGGCCAGCTGCACACGGTTGCCGAGGACCCGCACGTCCGGCTCGGTCCTGGCGCGCACCTGCACGCCCGTGGTGCGCGCCGCCTCGGCGCGTACGAGCGCCCCGAGGTCGACCGGCTCGGACGAGCACGGCGTGTTGCGGAGCCGGGCGAAGGCGAGCAGCTCGTCGATGATCTGCTGCATGCGTTCGGCGGCAGGCAGCGACCTGGCGATCGCCTGCCGTGCGTCGATCTCCGGGTAGAGCAGCGCCTCCTCCAGCCCGGTGCGCAGGCCGGTGAGCGGGGACTTGAGCTCGTGGGACACGACGGCGGCGAACTCCCGCTGCCGCGTCACCGCAGACTCCAGCCGGCTGAGCGTCTGGTTCGCGGCCCGGGCCAGCCGGGCGATCTCGTCCCGGCCGGACGGCTGCGGCACCCGCAGGGACAGGTCGTTGGCGTTGATCTCCGACATCCGCTGCCGGATCGCGTTGATGGGGCGCAGGATGCGACCCGTCGCCCGCCAGGTCGTCCATGTCCACAGAGCGGCCAGCAGCACCCCGCCGGCGCCGATGAGGAACTCCAGCCGCCGCCCGCGCAGGGCGGGCGGCTGGTCCGTGCCGGCGTAGACGAAGTGGGGCTCGCCCCGCCAGAGCTCCCAGGACTGCAACGACGGGACCCGGGCGGCGGTGAGCATGACGCACCGCTCGCTCTCGGGGCACTCGGTCACGTCGAGGAAACGGTTCTCCTCCGTCGGCCGGACCGTGCTCAGCGGCCGATCACCGGCCATGGGCCCGGCCGTCACGACCCGGCCCCGCGAGTCGACGAGCTGGACGAGCGGGACCCGCGCCGTCGGCGCCGGCGGCGGAACCTGCCCGCGTTCCATCAGGCCGATCCACTCGGTCGCGACCCGGCGGGTCTCCCTGTAGATCTCGGCTTCGACCCGGTGGCGGATCAGCAGACACAGGCCGACCCCGATCACCGCGGCGACGAGCACGGACACCGCCGCCACGGTCAGCGTCACGCGCGCCTGGATGGAGTGGGGGAAGGGAAGGAACGTGGCCGGCCTGATGCTCATCGAAGTTCCTCGTTGGGCCTGGTCTCCCTGTCAACGGTAAGCAGCCGTAGCGGACAAAAGGCCTTTAGACGGCAAAAGCCGAATAGCTCTACCTAGTCTTGGCGTGGAGGTTGCCTCGGCATCGGCCACGATGGTGGCGGAGAGTATCGGGAATGTCACCTACCGCTCGGTCACCCCTTGCGCGGAGGGCGGGGCACGCGGCACGGTGGACGCCATGCTGCGTGTCCTCGCGGTGGACGACGAGGTCCCCGCCCTGTCCGAGCTCGCCTTCCTGCTCCGCCAGGACGCCCGGGTGGAGCACGTGAGCACGGCGACCGACGGCGGGGCCGCCCTGCACGACATGGTCCAGATGATCGCCGACGGGGAGCGCCTCGACGGCGTCTTCCTGGACGTGCGCATGCCGGGCCTCGACGGCCTCGACCTGGCCCGGCTCATCGGCGGTTTCCCCACGCCTCCCCGCCTGGTCTTCGTCAGCGCCCACGACTGCGCCGTCCAGGCGTTCGAGCTGGAGGCCGTCGACTACCTGCTCAAGCCCGTACGCCCGGAACGCCTGGCGGAGGCCGTACGCCGGCTCTCGGCCGCCGTCGCGCCTCCCGGCGCAGAGGAGGACCTGGAGACGATCCCGGTCGAGCTCGGGGGCCGCACGAAGTTCGTGGCCAGGCAGGACGTGTGCTATGCCGAAGCCCACGGCGACTACGTGCGCCTGCACACGGCCGACGCCGTCTTCCTCGTGCGGATGTCCCTCGCGGCGCTGGAACGCCGCTGGGCCGGCGCCGGGTTCGTCCGGGCCCACCGCAGCACACTCGTCAACGCCCGGCACGTCAGCGAGCTGCGCTTCGACGCCGGACGGGTGGTCCTGCAGGTGGGCGGCGAGACGCTGCCGGTGAGCAGGCGGCACACCCGGCAGGTGCGCGAGCAGCTCGTCCGACAGTTCCGTCCCTGAGCCTCCACGCGATCACCCGCACCCCGCGGCGCCTCAGGGGCGGGCCGGGGACACGACCATGCCGCTCTCGAAGGCGCGGGTCACGGCGGCGGCGACGCCGTGCCGGGGGAGCAGCCCCTTCTCGGCCGCCTCCCAGCCCGTGTAGGTGAGGGCCCACAGCACCTGCTGGATCCACTCGGCGCTGACGCCGGGGTCGAACACCCCCTCGGCCTGGCCGCGCTCGATGAGGGTGACGGTGGTCGGCACCGACAGATCGGGCTCGAAGCAGGCCGTGAACTCCTCGAGCACCCGGGGGTCGCCGAACAGGAACGCCAGGCGGTCCCCGGCGTCCACCAGGGCGGCGATCAGCCTGCGCATCGCCTCGAGCGGCGGGCCCTGGTCGATGGCCGCCCCCGCCGTCGACCTCTCCACGACACGGAAGGAGTCGACGACGGCCGCGTTCACGAGGTCCTGCCGGTCGGAGAAGTAGCGGTGCAGCGTGCTGCGGCCGATCTGGGCGGCTTCGGCGATGTCCGCGAGCGTCGCGCCGCGGTCGCGGGCGAGGACCGAGGCCGCCGCGGCGAGGATGGCACGGCGCGTGCGGCTGCGCGTGCCCGATTCCCTGGTGTCGGTCACCCCCGGAAGGCTAGCAGCGCCTCCATTAGGAGACGATCGCGGTTGATAATGAGACATCAAAGTCCCATTATGGAGAGATGAACTCTTACTCTATCGTCGCCGAGGGGCTGGGCAGGCGCTTCGGCGAGACCAGAGCCCTCGACGGGTTCGACCTGAGGGTCGCCGACGGGAGCGTGTGCGCGCTTCTCGGCCCGAACGGCGCGGGCAAGACCACCGCCGTCCGCGTGCTGACCACGCTGGCGCGGCCGGACTCCGGCCGCGCGCTCGTGGCCGGGTTCGACGTCGCGCGGCAGCCGGCCGAGGTGCGCCGCCGCATCGGCCTGGCCGGGCAGGAGGCGGCCGTGGACGAGATCCTCACGGGGCGGGAGAACCTCGAGATGTGGGGGCGGCTCCACCACCTCCGCGCCGCGGCGGCACGGCGCCGCGCGGGCGAGCTCCTGGAGCGGTTCGGGCTGTCCGAGGCGGCCGACCGGCGGGTCAGGCACTACTCCGGAGGAATGCGGCGGCGTCTCGACCTGGCGGCCGCGTTCCTTCAGGCCCCGCGCGTGCTCTTCCTCGACGAGCCGACCACCGGGCTCGACCCCCGCAGCCGCACGGAGGTCTGGCGCACCGTGCGCGGGCTCGCGGACGCCGGCAGCACCGTGCTCATGACGACGCAGTACCTGTTCGAGGCCGACCAGCTCGCCCGGCAGATCGCGGTGATCGACGGGGGGAGGGTGATCGCGGACGACACCCCCGAGCGTCTGAAGTCGCTGATCGGCGGCGACCACCTCGACCTCGTCGTGCGCGATCCCGCCCGCCTCGGCGATGCCGTCGCGGTCCTCACGGGCGTCGCGCAGGCCGAGCCCGTGGCCGACGCGGACGCCCGCCGCCTGACCGCCCCCGTACGCGACCGCGTCGGGGCGCTCACCACGGTCGTACGCGAGCTGGAGCGGCGCGGCATCGAGGTCGAGGACGTCTCCCTGCGCCGTCCGACGCTGGACGAGGTGTTCCTGAGCCTGACGGCGGAGGCGGCGGCGTGAGCGCCCTTGCCGCCCCGGACGCGCCGCCCCGGTGGGACGAGCGGCTGCGCTGGACGCTGTCGGACGCGTCGGTCATCGCCCGCACCAACCTCAAACACTGGGTCCGCAACCCGGCCGCCGTCCTCAACCTGACGCTGTATCCGATCGTCATGGTCGTGCTGTTCGGCTACGTCCTCGGCAGTGCGATGAACGTCGCGGGCGGCGGCGACTACCGCGAGTTCCTGATGCCGGGCATGTTCTCCCAGACGATGGCGATGGGGGTGATGACCACGATGACGGTGGTCAGCCTGCAGACCGCCCGCGGGGTGACCGACCGCTACCGCTCGATGCCGATCTCGCGGCCCGGCGTGGTGCTCGGCCGCGCCTTCGCCGACATCGTCAACTCGGTGCTCGAACTGCTGATCCTGCTCGGGTGCGGCCTGGTCGCCGGATGGAGCTGGCACCGGGGGATCGGCGACGCCCTGGCCGCCGTCGGCCTGCTCCTCCTGCTGCGCTTCGCGCTCATCTGGGTGGGGATCTACCTCGGGCTGGCGCTCACCCCGGAGGCGGCGAGCGCGGCCTGGCTGCCGCTGCTGCCGCTCACGATGCTGGCCAACACCTTCGTGTCCCCGGCGCTCCTGCCGGGATGGCTCGGGGCGATCGCGGAGTGGAACCCGCTGTCGGCGACGGTCGCCACGTGCCGGATGCTGTTCGGCAACCCCGGCCGGCAGGGCGATTCCTGGGCCGCCGAGCACGCCCTCACGCTGGCGATCGGCTGGCCGCTGCTGATCACGCTCGTCTTCCTGCCCCTGTCCGCCCGGCGCTACCGCCGCCTCGGCGGCTGAGCTGCGCACACTCGTCGGGAACGCGCGGGCCGGCCGGGGCGTCTTCGCGCGCCCCGATCTACCGCTCGTCGTCTCCCGGGGCCCGCTCGTCGTGCGGGAGCGGGCCGCATGGCGCTAACTAGAGACCGCTCGTCCGAAGGGCCATCCCCCCGCCCGACTACACCTCGTAGTCTTTCGCACGTCGCAAGACACGCGGGGTAATCACAAAGTGAGCAGGTTGTCACCGAGTGGTTACCAAGCGGGGCCCTACTCGGGGGGGAAGGGCCCCGCCCACGCGTATCGGGGGGTGCGCGGCGATCCGGCCATACGGGGGCGCCGGATCGCCGCGAACGCCCCATCCCCGCTTTCCCCGCGGCGCCGCTGCCCCTGAACGCGGGGCGCCGCTACCTCAGAACGCCGGGTGCCCCGCCGCGGCGCGGTCACCGGCGGCCCCGGGGACGCACCGGTCAGGCGCCGCGCAGCTTCTTGAGCAGTTCGATGTCCTCGCGGTGCTTTTCCACCTTGCCGGGCGTCTCGATGCAGATGGGCACCCCGGCGGCCGTGGGGTGGCGCATCAGCTCGGCGAACGCCTGGGCGCCGATGTGCCCGGCCCCGATGTTCTCGTGCCGGTCCCGCTTGGAGCCGCAGGGGTCCTTCGAGTCGTTGGCGTGGATCAGCTTGAGCCGGCCGGGGGCGACGTCGTTCAGGGCGTCCATCATCTCCTTCACCCCGCCCGGCGCGGCCAGGTCGTGCCCCGCCGCGAAGGCGTGGCAGGTGTCGAGGCACACGCCCACCTTGGGGTGGTGGTCGAGGGCCTCCAGATAGGGACCGAGGTCCTGCACGGTCGCGCAGAGCATCTGGCCCTGGCCCGCCATCGGTTCGAGCAGCAGGTCGGGGCCGTCGTCCGGAAGCTCGTCCAGCACCGGCAGCAGGTGCTCGTGGATCTGGCGCATCGCGGCCTCGCGCGACTGGCTCACGGCCGAGCCGGTGTGGACGACCACGCCGAGCGCGCCGGTCTCGGCGCCCCTGCGCAGGGTGTGGCGGATCACCGCGATCGAGTTCTCCAGGGTCTCCGGCGTCGGCGACCCGCAGTTCACGAGATAGGCGGCGTGCAGGAAGACCGGCACGCCCGACTCGCGGAGCTTGGCGTCCTCGGCGGGGTTGCCCTCGCTGAGCGCCCAGCCGCGCGGGTTGGTGACGAAAACCTGGATCATCTCCGCGCCGATGTCGGCCGCGTACTTCAGCCCGCCCTTGGCGAGGCCACCGGCGACGAAGACGTGTCCGCCGATGAGAGTGGAAGGAGTCATGATGCCCCCAGAGTATTGGCACAGGTATGGGCACAGGACGTTGGCGCAGGCTGGTGCCGCCCCCCTTTTGCCACAGCCCCTTCTGCCGCAGTCCCTTTTGCCGCGGCCCCTTTGTCACAACGTACAAAGCGGCGCCCGGAGCAGGGCGTCCGGTTCGGACTTCGCGCCGCTGGAATCGCCTCGGGCCCGGCGGTTGACTGACGGGCATGCGCGAACTCGGCCGGGAGGACCTGCGGTCCTGCTGCGCCTCCGCCAGGTGGCTGGAGGCGGTCGCCGCGCGCGGGCCGTTCCGGGATCTCGACGGGCTCCGCCGCGCGAGCGAGGCGGCTCTCGCGGCGCTCACTTGGGACGACGTGCTGGAGGCGCTGGCGGCGCACCCGAGGATCGGCGAGCGGCCTGACGGCGCGGGACGCGAGGCCGCGTGGTCCCGGACCGAGCAGTCCGGGACCGCGGACGCCGGCCGCGAGGTGCTCGGCGCGCTCCGCGAGGGCAACGCCGCCTACGAGAGCCGGTTCGGTCACGTCTACCTGGTCTGCGCGACGGGCCGGGAGGCCGGCCAACTGCTGGCGCTGCTGCGCGACCGGCTCGGCAACGACGACGAGACCGAGCGCGAGGTCGTCAGGCACGAACTGTCGAAGATCGTCGCGATGCGGCTGACCAAGCTCTGGGAGGGCCGGTGAGCCTTTCGACGCACGTGCTCGACACCGCCGCCGGGCGGCCGGCCAAGGACCTGTTCGTACGGCTGTCGCGGCGCGCCGCGCACGGCTTCGTGCCGGTGGCCGAGGGCCGCACCGACGGCGACGGCCGCATCCGGGACTGGACGCCGCTGGGCCGGGAGTGGGACCCGGCCGAAGATCCGCGCCCGGGCACCTACCGGCTCGTGTTCGACACCGGCGCCTACCTGGGGGACGAGGCGTTCTTCCCCGAGGTGAGCGTCGTGTTCGCCATCCGGGAGGCGGGCGAGCACTACCACGTGCCGCTGCTGCTGAGCCCGTTCGCCTACTCGACCTACCGGGGGAGCTGACGTGGCCGTTCTGGGGCCGAACAGGTATGGCAAGGCCGAGACGAGGGTCGTGCGGGTGACCCGGCACGGCGACGCCCACCGGATCAAGGACCTCACGGTCAGCACGTCGCTGTCGGGCGACATGACCGAGGTGCACCTGAGCGGGGACAACTCCGCCGTCCTGCCCACCGACACACAGAAGAACACGGTCTTCGCGTTCGCCAAGAAGCACGGCGTCGGGATGATCGAGGACTTCGCGCTGCTGCTGGCCCGTCATTTCGCGGACTCCCAGCCCGCGATCCACCACGCGAGGGTCGCCGTCGAGGAGCACGCCTGGGAGCGCAACGGCGCGTTCGGGCACTCGTTCGTCCGCTCGGGCCGGGAGGTCCGCACCTGCGTGGCCCACCACGACGGGACGCGGTCCTGGGTGGTATCCGGGCTGCGCGACCTCGTCGTGCTCAACACGACCAACTCCGAGTTCTGGGGCTTCGCCAGGGACGAGTACACGACGCTGCCGGAGACCCGCGACCGCGTCCTGGCCACCGCGGTGGACGCGGCGTGGCGGCACGCGGACGCCTCCCAGGACTGGGACAAGACCTACGAGAACGCGCGGGGCGCCCTGCTCGCGGCCTTCGCCGACACCTACAGCCTGTCCCTGCAGCAGACGCTGTACGCCATGGGCACGCGCGTGCTGGCCGAGTGCCCGGGGGTCTGCGAGGTGCGGCTGTCGCTGCCGAACAAGCACCACTTCCTGGTGGACCTCGCGCCCTTCGGGCTGGACAACGACGGTGAGGTCTTCTTCGCCGCCGACCGGCCGTACGGGCTGATCGAGGGCACGGTGCTGCGCGAGGACGCGCCCGCCGCCGGCCCGGCCTGGGAGTAGCCGATGGACTTCCTGCGACCGCTGACCTGGGTGGACGCCCTGACGCTGAAGGCCGAGCGGCCCGAGGCCACACCGATCCAGGGCGGCACCGACGTCATGGTGGAGATCAACCTCGACAAGGGCCGCCCGGCCGCCCTGCTCGACCTCACCCCGATCGCCGAGCTCCGGGAGTGGTCGCGGGAGGGCGGCGAGATCCGCGTGGGCGCGGGCGTGACCTACTCCCGGCTGATCGCCGAGCTCGGGGCCGAACTTCCCGGCCTGGCCCAGGCGTCCCGCACGGTCGGCTCGCCGCAGATCCGCAACCGGGGCACGGTCGCGGGCAACCTCGGCGCGGCCTCGCCCGCGGGCGACAGCCACCCGCCGCTGCTGGCCTGCGGCGCGGTCGTGGAGGCCGAGTCGGTGCGCGGCACCCGGCTGATCCCGATCGGGGAGTTCTACACCGGCGTGAAGCGCAACGCGCTCGCACCCGACGAGCTGATCCGCGCCGTGCGCGTCCCGGCCGCCGCAGGACCGCAGTACTTCTCCAAGATCGGCACCAGGAACGCCATGGTGATCGCGGTGTGCTCGTTCGCGGTCGCGCTGGACCCGTCCGTGCGCCGGGTGGGCACCGGCATCGGCTCGGCCGCGCCGACCCCGCGCCACGCCCCCCGGGCCGAGGACTTCGCGGCAGGGGCACTGGACTGGGACGGCCGCGGCCCGCTCGATCCCGGTGCGGCGCGCCGCTTCGGCGAACTCGTGGCCGCCTCCGCCGCGCCGATCGACGACGTGCGGGGCCGCGCCGCCTACCGCACGCACGCGCTGGCCGTGATGGCGCGCCGCGCGCTCGGCTGGGCATGGGACGACTTCAGAGCCGGCGACCGCAGGGGGAGCGCATGAGGGTGAACCTCACGGTGAACGGCCGCCCGATGACGGCCGACGACGTGTGGGAGGGCGAGAGCCTGCTGTACGTCCTGCGCGAGCGGCTCGGCCTGCCGGGCGCCAAGAACGCCTGCGAGCAGGGCGAATGCGGCTCCTGCACGGTCTATCTCGACGACACCCCGGTCTGCGCGTGCCTGGTCGCCGCCGGTCAGGCGGAGGGACGCGAGGTGGTGACGGTCGAGGGCCTGGCGGCCTCCGGCGGCGGGCTGGACGGTGAACTCGGCGGCGGGCTGAACAGCGGACCGAACAGCGGACTGAACGACGTGCAGCGCGCGTTCGTGGACGCGGGGGCCGTGCAGTGCGGCTTCTGCACGCCCGGTCTCGTCGTCCAGGCCCACGCGCTGCTCACGGGCGCCGACGGCGTGCCGCCGGACGCCGACATCCGGGAGGCCCTGGCCGGCAACCTGTGCCGCTGCACCGGATACGAGAAGATCCTCGACGCGGTGCGCCTGGCCGCCGCCCGCCGCGCGGGGACGGCCTAGGTCCCGCCCATGACGAAACCACGATCCCGCCATCGTCCGCCTCCGGGGGTCCCGTTGCCCGAAAGCCCGCGTCCGGTCGTCATCGAGAACGCCTACGTCGTCCCCGTCGCCGGGGAGGAGAGCGCGTCCGGCCACGTCGTCGTGGAGGACGGTCTGATCACGGCGGTCGGCCCCGGCCCGGCGCCGCGCGTGCCGGAGGGGGCGGAACGCGTCGACGGCTCCGGCTGCCTGGCCACTCCCGGCCTGGTCAACACCCACCACCACCTCTACCAGTGGGCGTCCCAGGGGGTGACACCGGACGGCACGCTGTTCGAGTGGCTGGTGGCCAGCTACCGGCTGTGGGCCCGGATGGACGCCGAGGTGGTGTCGGGCGCCGCGACGGCGGGGCTGGCCTGGCTGGCCCTGTCGGGCTGCACGACCTCGACCGACCACCACTACGTCTTCCCCAAGGGCAGGGGAGACCTCTTCGAGGCGGAGATCGAGGCCGCGCGGCGGGTCGGGCTGCGTTTCCATCCCTGCCGGGGGTCGATGGACCGGGGCGCCTCGCGCGGTGGCCTGCCGCCGGACGAGGTCGTGGAGGAGGTCGACGAGATCCTCCAGGCCACCGACGACGCGATCCGGAAATATCATGATCCGTCGTTCGGGTCGATGCTGCGCGTCGCGGTCGCCCCCTGCTCGCCGTTCTCGGTCAGCGGCGAACTCATGACCCGTTCGGCCGACCTCGCCCGCGCCCACGGCGTACGGCTGCACACGCACGTGGCGGAGACGGCCGACGAGGACGAGCACTGCAGGGAGCAGTTCGGCGTGCTGCCCGTCGAGTATCTCGACCGGCTCGGCTGGCTGGGCCCCGACGTGTGGCTGGCCCACTGCGTCCACCTGACCGACAAGGACGTGCGGCGCTTCGCCGAGACCGGCACGGGCACGGCCCACTGCCCGTCGTCCAACGGCCGTCTCGGGGCGGGCATCGCCCGGATCTCCGACCTGCTGGCCGCGGGCGCGCCGGTCGGGCTCGGCGTCGACGGCGCGGCCTCCAGCGAGATGACCCCGCTGGCCGGGGAGATCCGCATGGCCGTGCTCACGCAGCGGGCCCGTTACGGCCCGCGCGCGCTGACCGCCCGCCAGGCCCTGGAGATGGCCACGCTCGGCGGCGCCCGCTGCCTCGGCCGGGAGACCGAGATCGGCTCACTGGAGCCCGGCAAGCTCGCCGACGTGGCGCTGTGGCGGCTCGGCGGCTTCCACGCCGCTATCGACGATCCCGTGGTCGCCTTCGCGTACGGCGCGACCCCGCCGCTCGCCCGGCTGCTCGTGGGCGGCCGGACCGTCGTGGACGACGGCGAACTGCGCACGGTCTCGGGAGAGGAGGCCGCGCGGGCCGGGGCCGACGCCCATCGCCGGCTGACCACCATGGATCATGTCTGAGGCGTTCCCGGACACGATCGAAGGGCCACAGGTGAGCCAGACCATGACAGGACACGTCGTCATCGCACCGGACAAGTTCCGAGGGTCGCTCACCTCGCCCGAGGTGGCCGCGCACGTGGCCGCCGGGTTGGGGAACGTCCCGGTCGTCGAGCTGCCGGTGGCCGACGGGGGCGACGGCACCGTGGACGCGGTCGTGGCGAGCGGGTTCACCCGGGTCGAGACGGAGGTGACCGGGCCGGCCGGCGATCCGGTCACCGCGAGCTACGCCGTGCGGAACGAGCCCGGCGCACGGGTGGCCGTGATCGAACTGGCCGAGGCCTCGGGCCTGCGCCGGTTGCCGGGCGACCCGGTGCCGCTGACCGCCACCAGCCGAGGCACGGGTGAGCTGATCGCCCACGCCGTACGGCACGGCGCGACGCGGATCGTGCTCGGCCTCGGCGGCAGCGCCTGCACCGACGGCGGCGCCGGGATGGCCCAGGCCCTCGGCGTGCGGCTGCTCGACGCGGCCGGCGACGACCTGCCGCCGGGCGGCGCCGCGCTGCGCGACCTGCACGCCGTCGACGCCTCCGGCCGCCTGAGCGGGTTCGAGGTGATCGTGGCGAGCGACGTGGACAACCCGCTGCTCGGGCCGTACGGCGCGGCGGCGGTGTACGGCCCGCAGAAGGGCGCGAGCCCGCAGGACGTGGCCGTGCTGGAGGCCGGGCTGGCCCGGCTGGCGGCCGTCGCCGCGCACACCCACGGCCTGGCCGGCGCCGCCGAGCACGACGGCGTCGTGCGTGCGATGGGCGTGGCCGGGCGGCCGGGGGCGGGCGCCGCCGGCGGGGTGGGCTTCGGCGCGCTGACGTTCCTCGACGCCGAGATCCGCCCCGGCATCGGCTATCTGCTGGATCTGGTGGAGTTCGACCGCCACGTGGAGGGCGCCCAGCTGGTGATCACGGGCGAGGGCTCGATCGACGAGCAGACCCTGCGTGGCAAGACGCCGGTCGGCGTCGCGGCGGCCGCGGCCAAGCACGGCGTGCCGGTCGTGGCCGTCTGCGGGCGGCGCACCGTCGGCGACGAGGAGCTGCGGGCGGCCGGCATCGAGGCGGCGTACGCGCTGACCGACGTCGAGCCCGACGTGCGGCGGTGCATGGCCGAGGCCGGGCCGCTGCTTGAGCGGCTGGCGGCGCGGATCGCCGCCGGACATCTCACGACATGAGGAGTGGCGCGTGGGGGAACCGTACGACCTGGTGGTGAGGTCCCGGCGGACCGTGACCCCGGAGGGGGAGCGCCCGCTCGCGGTCGCCGTGCGCGGCGGCGTGATCGCGGCCCTGTGTCCCTACGACGAGCCGCCGGCGGCGGAGGAGTCCGCCGACCTCGGCGACCTGCCGCTGCTGCCCGGGCTTGTCGACTCCCACGTGCACGTCAACGAGCCCGGCCGCACCCACTGGGAGGGCTTCGCGACCGCCACCAGAGCGGCGGCGGCCGGGGGCGTGACCACGATCGTGGACATGCCGCTCAACTCGCTGCCCCCGACCGTGGACGTGGCGGCGCTGGAGGTCAAGCGGAAGGCCGCCGAGGGCCGGTGCCACGTCGACACGGGCTTTTGGGGCGGCGCGATCCCCGGCAACCTCGCCGATCTGCGGCCCCTGCACGAGGCCGGGGTGATGGGTGTCAAGTGCTTCCTGTCCCCGTCCGGGGTGGACGAGTTCCCCTCGCTCGACCGCGACGGGCTGCGGGCCGCGCTGGCGGAGGTGGCGGCCTTCGACGGCCTGCTGATCGCGCACGCCGAGGACCCCGGGCTGTTGTCCGACCCCGGCGGCCCCGCGTACGACGACTTCCTGCGGTCACGCCCGCAGGAGGCCGAGCGCCGGGCCGTCGAGCAGGTGATCGCCCTCGCGGCGGAGACGGGCGCGCGGGCGCACATCGTGCACGTGTCGGCCGCCGCCTGCGTCGAACCGCTGCGCGCGGCGCGGGCGGCGGGGGTGCGCGTCACCGCCGAGACCTGCCCGCACTACCTGACCCTGGCGGCCGAGCAGGTCACCGGGCCCGCCTACAAGTGCTGCCCGCCGATCCGGGAGGCCGCCAACCGCGACGCGCTGTGGCAGGCGCTCGCCGACGGCGTGCTCATGGGGATCGTCTCCGACCACTCCCCGTCGACGCCCGACCTCAAGGTGCCCGACTTCGCCGCCGCCTGGGGCGGCATCTCCTCGCTCCAGGTCGGCCTGCCCGCCGTGTGGACCGCGGCCCGCGCCCGCGGGCACGGCCTGGCCGACGTGGCCCGCTGGATGGCCGAGGGACCGGCCCGCCTGGCCGGCCTGCCCCACAAGGGGGCGATCCGGGAGGGCGACGACGCGGACCTCGTCGCCTTCGACCCCGACGCCGAGTTCACGGTGGACGTCGCGACGCTCCACCACCGCAACCCGGTGTCTCCCTACCATGGCGCGCGGCTGGCGGGCGTGGTGCACACCACCTGGTTGCGCGGCACGCCGGTCGACTTCGCCAGGCCGCGTGGCCGGCTGCTGACGAGGGGAGCCCGATGACCGGCTTCACCCGCCTGCCCGATCTCGCCCTGCGCACGTACGGCGGGTCGGTCGTGGCCGCCAACGACGAGTCGTTCGCCGAGCGGGAGGCCCTGATCAGGCCGGGACCGGCCGAGTTCCGGCCGCACACCTTCGGGGCCAAGGGCCAGGTCTACGACGGCTGGGAGACCCGGCGGCGGCGCGAGCCCGGCCACGACTGGGCGATCGTGCGGCTCGGCCTGCCGGGGATCATCAGGGGTGTGGTCGTGGACACCGCGTGGTTCCGCGGCAACTACCCGCCGTACGCGTCGGTCGAGGCGTGCGCGGCCGAGGGCTGTCCCGCGCCGGACGAGCTGGACGGCTGGGTGGAGGTCGTGCCGAAGAGCCCGCTGAAGGGCGACGCGGTCCACGAGTTCGTCGTGACCGATCCCCGCCGCTTCACCCATGTGCGGCTGAACATCTTCCCCGACGGCGGCGTCGCGCGGCTGCGGGTCCACGGGCGGGTCGTGCCCGACCCGGCGTTCCTGGAGGGCCTGACGGTCGACCTCGCCGCGCTGGAGAACGGCGGCCTGGTGACCGCGTGCTCCGACGCGTTCTACTCCTCGCCGAACAATGTCCTCGCGCCCGGCCTGGCCCGCAACCAGGCCGAGGGCTGGGAGACCGCCCGCCGTCGCGGCGGCGGCAACGACTGGCTCGTCGTCGCCCTGGCCGGGCCCGGCCGGGTGGCCGTCGCCGAGATCGACACGACCAATCTGGTGTTCAACGCTCCCGGCTGGGCGTCGCTGAAGGGCGTGGACGCGGACCGGGCGCCGCTGGAGGACGAGGACGCCTGGTTCCCGCTGCTGCCCAGGACGCGCCTGCAGCCCGACACCCGCCACCGCTTCCGCCTCGACGACGGCCGCCGGATCACCCACGCCCGGCTCGACATCTACCCCGACGGCGGCCTCGCCCGTCTCCGCCTCCTCGGCACCCTCACCCCCTAGTCCCCGCCCTGACGGCGGGCTCATCCGTCTCGCTTCGTCACCGGAGCCGCTTGACGCTCCTGTCTGGGCACCGCGCCGCCGGGCGGTGCCCGTGAGCACGGCGGTGGCCGCGAACGGGATTCGGTAAGGCTTCCGAATTCGGGTGTTCGGGACGATCACGACCGCTGCGCCGCGTACCGGCGGACGACCGGTTCCAGGTGGTCGACGTGGGGCCCGCTGAGACGCGCGAGTTCGGCGGGGGAGTGGACAAGGGCGATCCGGTCCAGCTCCGGGTCGCGACCCAGAGCCGTCTCCGACTCCACGAGATCCGCGAATCGTTCGCGCAGGAACGACGCGGGCCGGGGCGGAGCGAGGAACAGGACACCGGCGCTTCCGTCCTCACCCCGGGTGACCAGCCACAGGGTCAGATCACCGGGCGCCGTGTCGACACCGATCTCCTCGGCCAGTTCCCGCGTGGCATGCCGGCGCAGCGCGGCCGTGTCGAGGAGCCCGCCGTCCTCGGGAGGCTCGGCGGAACCGCCCGGAAGTTGCCAGCGGCCCGGAGCGGCAGTCCACGGCGACATCCGCACCACCAGGAGGCGCCCGTCGTCCGACGGCTGCACGACGCTGACGAAGAGGGACGGCAGCCACACTGTGGCGCCCGGGACACGGCGCAGGGCATGGAGCCGGTAGGTCGTCCGTGCCCAGGTGATGACCAGGCCGTCCGGATCATCCCGTGCCAGCCCCGCGCACGACACGGCCGGTCCGTCGAAGAGGGTCGGATTGGCCCGCACCGCCTCATCCCACGCGCGGTTCACGGCCGCCTGCTCTTCGGGCGGGATCCGCGGCGCGGCGGCTTCGACGAGGCGGAGCCGGCGAGTCTCCAGGAGTTCGACGACGGAAGGTTCTGGCAGAGCGTCGCTCACCGGCTCATGTTCGCACGTACACCCCCCGGCCGGCTGTGACTCGTACGGCACAGGGGGCGCGTCCCGGCACGGCTCGTGTCTCCGCTCCGCCCTCGGCGACGCGTACGGTCAGGCGCCGCCGGCCGGCCGCGCGGCTCCGCGCCGGGAAGCGGCCTCGGACAACCGTGCGACCGGGCCGTACGCGACCGGATACCCGGCGTCAGTGCCAGATGGTGATGGCGGTGCCCGCGGGCTGCTGGCCGAGCGGGTTCTCGCCGATCACACGCTGGGTGCCCACGCCCGCCAGCTTGCGGACGTTCACCTTGAAGCCGGCCGCCTTCAGCTCGTTCACCGCGTCCTTCACGAACTTGAACCGTACGTCGGGCACGTTGACGACGGCGGGCGGGTTCTGGGTGGGGTCGGCGGGGTTGTTCTCCCACGGCCAGTGGAAGCCTTGGTCCGGCCCGCGTGACACGGTCAGGTGCACGATCGCCCCGGACACCACCTCGGCGCCTCCGGGAGGGTCCTGCGCGATCACGGTGCCCGGCGGGGCGTCGTCGGCGGTCTCGTCGATCTGGACGTTGAAGCCCTTCTCACGCAGGAACTTCTCCGCCTGGTCGCGCATCATCTGCGTGACGTCCGGCATCAGCAGTCCGGCGCTGACGACGAAGTTGACCGTGCTGCCCTTCTTGACGCGCTTGCCCACCGGCGGGTTGGTACGGATGACCTGGTCACGGGGGACGGTGTCGCTCGCGCTCTTGCTCACCCGCCCGGGAGTCAGTCCGGCCTCGGCGATCTTCGCCCGGGCGTCCGTCAGGCTGTACCTCTCGACCACCGGCACGGGGACGGTCTCCGGACCTGCCGACGGGATGAGGGTGAGCACCGAGCCCTTGACCACCTCGGCGCCCAGTCCCGGCTCGGTGTCGAGAACGATGTCCTTCGGCACCTTGTCGTCGAACCGCGCCTTGCCGATCCGGACCTCGAAACCGGCCTGCTGCGCCACCTGCCTGGCGGCCGTGACGGGCTTGTTCACCAGGTCGGGGACCTTCGTGTAGCGGCCCTGGGAGAACCACCAGCCGGTGAAGGCGACGCCCGCGAGCATGACGAGGGCCAGCGCGGCGACGAACCAGACGGGCCTGATCCTGCGTCCCCTGCGCCGCTCCGCCTCGGCCGGGCCGGTCAGCAGTTCCGAGCGCGGCTGGATCATCGTGTGCCCGTGCGGTGACCCGGGCTCCGCGAGCGCGTGCTGCGCGGTGCCGAACGACGAGGCCCCGCCGGCCGGCGGGGTGGTCCGGTGCGCGCCCGTCCGTATGCCGCTGTGGGCGCCGGTGTCCGGGGCCCCGTGCGGGGCGGCGTGCGCACCGGTGTGCCCGGTCTTCGGCAGCGTACGGTGGACCTCGACGGCGGCGACGAGCATGGCGGTCGCGTCCGCCGGGCGCCCGGCGGGGTCCTTGTCGGTGGCCGCGGCGACGAGCGCGTCGATCGGCGGCGGCAGTTCGGGCACGATCGAGGACGGCGCGGGGACGGTCTCGTGCACGTGCCGGTAGGCGATCGACATCGGCGTCTCGCCCGCGTACGGCTGCCGCCCGGTGAGCAGCTCGAACAGCATGATCCCGGCGGCGTACACGTCGCTGCGGGCGTCGGCCGTGCCGGTCGTGACCTGCTCGGGCGACATGTAGCCGATCGTGCCGATCATCATGCCGGTCTTGGTCTGGTTGGTCGCCTCGATCGCGCGGGCCAGGCCGAAGTCCACGACCTTCACCCGGCCGTCGTCGGCGAGCAGCACGTTCTCGGGCTTGACGTCGCGGTGGATGAGCCCGGCCTGGTGGGCCGCGCCGAGGGCGGCGAGCACCGGGATGACCATCTCCAGGGCCTCGCGGGCCGGGAGGCGGCCGCGCCGGCGCAGGACGTCGCGCAGCGTCCGCCCCGGGACGTACTCCATCGACAGGTAGACGTGCGCCCCGTCGGTGCCCTGGTCGAAGACCTGCACGATGTTGGGGTGCGAGAGGCTGGCCACCGACTTGGCCTCGCCGATGAACCGCCGCACGAACTGCGGGTCCTCGGCCAGCGAGCGGTGCATCACCTTGACGGCGACCGTGCGGTCGAGCCGGACGTCCAGAGCCAGATAGACAGAGGCCATGCCACCCCGGGCGATCCGGGACTCGACGCGGTAGCGCCCGTCGAGCAACTGCCCCACGAGCGGGTCGGTTAGCGTCGTGTCCACTCGCCAGAGTTTACGGGTGATTTGCCGCCCGGCGTGTTCCCGAATCCCAAACCGAGACCTATTCGGCCGCCTCTCCTGCCATCCGAAAAGCCGCGCCGATTCCGAAAACCGGGCTTACCAGACGTGAGATCGCCCGCCTTTGCCCGCCCGCGCGGACGTCCCGGGACGGGCGGGCGAGGGGAGGACGGCTGGTCGCGGCGACGGCGGGTTCAGGACGGGCGGGCGGGCGAGGACGCCTCGGCGTAGCGGCGGCGTGGGATGCGCCCGGCGAGGCGGGCCAGCCGCCCGGCCGTGACCGCCTGCCGCATGGCCGCGGCCATCAGACCGGGCCGGTGCGCCCGGGTCACGGCGCTGGCCAGCAGCACGGCGTCGCAGCCCAGCTCCATCGCCAGCGCGGCGTCGCTGGCCGTGCCGATGCCGGCGTCGAGGATCACCGGCACCGTGGCGGCCTCGACGATCAGCTCGATGCTGTGCGGGTTGCGGATGCCCAGCCCGGAGCCGATCGGGGCGCCGAGAGGCATCACGGCGGCGCACCCGGCGTCCTGGAGCCTGCGGGCCAGCGCCGGGTCGTCCCCGATGTACGGCAGCACCACGAAACCGTCGGCGACCAGCCGCTCGGCGGCGTCGAAGGTCTCGATCGGGTCGGGCAGCAGGGTCCGCTCGTCCGCGATGACCTCCAGCTTGACCCAGTCGGTCTCCAGCGCCTCGCGGGCCAGGCGTGCGGTCAGCACCGCCTCCCCGGCGGTGAAGCACCCCGCCGTGTTCGGCAGCACCTTGATGCCGCGGGCGCGCAGCAGGTCGAGCACCGAACCGCGGGACTCCGGGTCGAGCCTGCGCATCGCGACGGTCGTCAGCTCGGTGCCGGACGCCTCCAGCGCCTGGTCGAGCACCTCCAGCGACGGCGCGCCGCCTGTGCCCATGATGAGCCGCGAGGTGAACTTCTCCCCGCCCAGCACGAGGACGTCGTCGGTCATGCTCACCCTCCCTGCACGGCCGTGAGCACCTCGACGCCGTCGCCGTCGGCGACCTGGGTGGAGTCCCAGGCGCTCCGGCTCACGACTTCGCCGTTCAGCGCCACCGCGACCCCGGACGTGAGGGGCGTGAGGGTCCGTACGGCGTCGCCGATCGTGGCGCCGTCCGGCAGCTCGGCCGCGCCTCCGTTGATCGTGACTTTCATTGGCTGAATCTCCCTGGATCGCAGAACCGGGCGACCGGGGGCACCTCGTCGCCGGTGAGGAACGCGGCGACGGCGTCGGCGGTGATCGGGGACAGCAGCACCCCGTTGCGTCCGTGCCCGGTCGCCGCGAGCACGCCGGGCGGCCCGGCCGGGCCGATGAGCGGCAGGTTGTCGGGCGTGCCCGGGCGGAAGCCGGTCGTCGTCTCGGCCAGTTCGAGCTCCGTGATGCCGGGCACCAGTTCGCGGGCGTCGCGCAGCAGCTCGTACACGCCTCCTGCGGTGACCCGCGCGTCGAACCCCATCTCCTGGGTCGTGGCGCCCAAGGTGATCTCTCCGTCGCCCCGGGGGACCAGGTAGGCGGGGGCGCCGTGCACCAGCCCCCTGACGCACCGGGTGAGGAAGCCCCGGGGCCCGCGCAGCCGGAGGATCTCGCCCTTGACCGGGCGTACCGGCAGGCCGGGCAGCAGGGACGCCGACCACGACCCGGCCGCCACGACGACCTGACCGGCCGCGACGGCGCCGCCGGACTCCAGCCGTACGCACGGAGCGCCGGGCCCCTGGGCGTCGATCCCGGCGACGCGCTCGGTCACCAGCGTGCCGCCCGCCTTCTCGAACGCCGCGAGGAGGGCGCGCACGACCCTGCGGGGGTTGACCCACGCGTCGTCGCGGGCCAGCAGCCCACCGCGTACGGAGGGGGAGAGCATCGGCTCGAAGGAGCGGCACTCGCGCCCGGTGAGCCGCTCGACCCGCAGGCCGAGCGTCCGCTCGAAGGCCGCGAGGTCGTCGAGGACGGCCATGTCGTCCGCGCCGCGGGCGACCTCAAGCGTGCCCTCGGTCCGGTAGTCGAGGTCGTCGCCGGTCTCGTCCTCCAGCTCCGCCCGGAACGCCGGCCAGGCCGCCAGCGACGCGAGGCCGAGCCGCAGCAGCGGCTCCTCCGTGTAGGTCACCTCGCTGACCGGCGCGAGCATCCCCGCCGACGCGTGAGTGGCGCCGCCTCCTGGCGCGGGGTCGACCACCGCCACCGACAGGCCCCGCCGCGCGGTGCGCCAGGCCGCGGCCAGGCCCTCCACCCCGCCGCCCACGATCACGACGTCGTAGCCGGACTGCGCGCCGGACTGCACGCCGGACTGGGCGCCGGATGGCGGTGTGCGGGACACAGCGCTCCCTTCGCCGGCATTACCCGGATCAGGTCGGGGCGGTCGAGAGCCTCACGCTCTCCTCTCAGCCCGATCCGCCGGGCTCCCGCGCGTCTTACGCCCACAAGGGTAGTACGCCGCCCATAACGGCCGATCGCCGGATCGGCGGGTCCGGGGCCGTACGCGGGCGCATGATGGCGCGACGTGGATCGACCCGACGGAGGTACCCCATGGCCACGATGCTGTATTCGGCCACCATGTCCCTGGACGGCTTCATCGCCGGGCCGGGCGGCGACATGTCCTGGCTGACCGAACATCTCGGGCCCAACCCGACCGTGGACGCGCTCGTCGGCGACATCGGCGCGCTGCTCGTCGGTAACCGCACCTTCCGCGGTGACGACCCCTACCGGGACACCCCCCAGGAGGGCGAGCCGTTCGGCGGCGGGTGGAGCGGGCCGCAGTTCGTGCTCACCCACGATGTCCCGGCCGCGCCGGTGCCCGGCGTGACCTTCGTGACGGACTTCGGCGCCGCCGTCGCGGCGGCCAAGTCGGCCGCGGGGGACAAGTACGTCAACGTGCTCGGCGCGGACGTCGCCGCGCAGTGCCTCGACGCGGGCCTGCTCGACGAGATCCTCGTGTGCGTGGCGCCGGTCATGCTCGGCGACGGCGTCCGGCTGTTCTCCCACCCCGGCGGCGACCGGGTCCGGCTCGAACGGATCGGCCTCACGCACGTGCCGCACGCCACGAACATCTGGATGCGCGTGGTGCGGTGAGGACCCGGTGTCCTTCACAACGTGGGCCCCCGCGGAAGTGCGCGTCAATTGCCCAACTCGTTATGGGGGCCCCGTTGGCCAGGGCCCCCGTTGACAATCTATGGTCAAGCTGTGGATCACGTCGTGGTGGTGGGTGCCGGCCTTGCCGGCGTGCGAAGCATCGAGGCGTTGAGGGCCGGTGGATTCACCGGCCGCATCACGCTCATCGGCGAGGAACACCATCGCCCCTATGACCGGCCGCCGCTGTCGAAGGCGGTGCTGCTCGGAGAGACCGACTCCACCGTGGTCGACTCCGATCTCGACGCCCTCGACGTGCGGCTGTGCCTCGGCACGGCGGCCAAGGGCCTGCGCGACGGCGTGCTGGAGACGACCGAGGGCGAGCTGGAGTACGACGGCCTGGTCATCGCCACCGGCGCCACGCCGATCCGCCTGCGCGGAGAGGGCCGCCAGCACGTGCTGCGCACGATCGAGGACGCGCTCGCGCTGCGCGAGCGGCTGGTCCCAGGCGCCCGCGTGGCCGTCGTCGGGGCCGGCTGGATCGGCGCCGAGGTCGCCACGGCGGCGGCCAAGGCGGGGTGCGCGGTGACCGTGGTGGAGGCGGGGGAGAGTCCGCTCGCCGTGGCGCTCGGGCCCGCCGTGGGCAGCCACACCACCGACTGGTACGCGCGGGCGGGCGTTGAGCTGCGCCTCGGCGCGATGGTCGGCACCGTGGACCCCGACGGTCTCACGCTCATGTCCGGCGCCCGGGTGCCGGCCGACGTGGTCGTCACCGGTGTCGGGGTGCGCCCGGCCGTCGACTGGCTGAAGGGGTCGGCGGTCCGGCTCGACGACGGGGTGGTGGTCGACGAGCACCTGCGCACGTCGCTGCCCAACGTGGTCGCGGTGGGCGACTGCGCGAACTGGTGGTCGCGCAGGTTCCGCACCCGGCTGCGGGTCGAGCACTGGGACACCGCGCTCCAGGCCCCCGACACCGCCGCCGCCACCCTGCTGGGCGAGGAGGCGGTCTACGACCCCGTGCCGTACTTCTGGTCCGAGCAGTTCGGTCACATGGTGCAGTTCGCCGGTCACCGGGAGGCCGGCGACCGCATGGTGCTGCGCGGCGACCCGCGCAGGGACGCGAAGTGGTCGGTGTGCTGGCTGACGGCGGACGACAGGCTCGCCGCGGTGCTCACCGTCGACCGGCCGCGCGACGTGGTGCAGGGCCGCAAGATCATCGAGAGTGGCCGGCGGCTCGATCCCCTGCGGGTGGCGGATGCGGCCGTGGCGCTCCGCGACTGCATTATGGCCTAATCGAGGTGTTTCCCGGCAGCTCGCCTGTGGTAATGGTGGACCCGTGACGCTTACTGTTGCGCAGATCGACCGGGAGACCGACCAGCTCGTAGGGGAGTGGCTCCCCCTCTCGGATGCCGCCAAGAAGCTGGCACTCAGCATCGGCCGTGCCAAGCAACTCCTCAAGGACAAGAAGCTCGTCGGCGTCCGGCGGGGCGGCGGCGAGCCGCAGATCCCGGCGGTGTTCATCGCGGACGGCGAGGTGCTCAAGGGCCTGCCCGGCACGCTCACGGTCCTGTCCGACGCCGGGTACGACGAGGTGGAGTCGATCCGGTGGCTGTTCACCCCGGACGACTCGCTACCGGGGTCCCCGATCGACGCGATCGTGAAGGGCCGGCACACCGAGGTCAAGCGCAGGGCCCAGGCCCTGGGCTTCTGACCCCGCCGCCGCGTGGCATTGTGGTCGGGTGAACGACATCCGGCGACAGCGGCTCGCGCAGGCCAGGCTCTACCTCTGCACTGACGGCAGGAGGGACCGCGGCGACCTGGAGAAGTTCCTCGACGCGGTCCTGTCCGGCGGCGTGGACATCGTCCAGCTCAGGGAGAAGGGCCTGGAGGCGCGCGAGGAGCTGGACCTGCTGGAGGTCTTCCGCGCGGCCTGCGACAGGCACGGCGCGCTGCTGGCGGTCAACGACCGGGCGGATGTGGCCTACGCCGCCCGGCCCGACATCCTGCACCTCGGCCAGGACGACCTCCCGGTCCCGGTGGCCCGGGAGATCCTCGGTCCCGATGTGCTGATCGGCAGGTCCACGCACTCGGCGGCCGAGGCGTCGGCCGCGGCCGTGGAGCCGGGGGTGGACTACTTCTGCTGCGGGCCGATCTGGCCCACGCCCACCAAGCCCGGCCGTCCGGCGCCCGGCCCCGCGCTGCTGGAGCACGCCGCGCGCCTGGGCGCCGACCGGCCGTGGTTCGGCATCGGCGGCATCGACCTGGGCAACCTCGACGAGGTGATCGCGCACGGCGTGCGCCGCGCCGTGGTCGTCCGGGCCGTCACCGAGGCCGACGATCCGGGCGCGGTCGCCGCCGCGCTCAAGGCCCGGCTGTCCGCCGTCCCGCTCTGAGCGGAACGCCTTCTCCGGGCCCGTCCCGTCGCCCGCGACGCGGCCCGGTGGCAGGCGTCGGCCCGGTGGTGCCTGCCCAGTGGTGCCTGCTCAGGGCTGCCTGCTCGGTGCTGCTTACTCAGTGCGGCCGCCGGTCCTGCCGACGCGTCGCGTCAGGTGCGGCGGGACGTGGCGGCCACGGCCAGGGCGGCCAGTGCCGTGCGGGCCTCCTCCTCGATCGGCGCCTGGTCGAGGGCGTGCAGCGCGTCGTCGAGGTAGCGCTTGATCATGCCTTCGCACGCGGCCAGCGCGCCGGTCTCCTCGATCACCGTACGCAGCCGCCCGACCCCCTCGGCGTCCAGCCCGGGGTCGCCGAGCAGGGCCCGTACGACCGCCGTCTGCGCGGGGGTGGCCGAGGCGAGCGCACGCGCGATCAGGACGGTCCGCTTGCCCTCGCGAAGGTCGTCTCCGGCGGGCTTGCCGGTCTCCGCCGGGTCGCCGAACACGCCGAGGATGTCGTCGCGGAGCTGGAAGGCGATGCCCACCTGCTGGCCGTACTGCACGCAGAGCCGGTCGATCCAGGCGTGCGGGGCCCGGGCGGCGAGGACGAGCCCGAGCCTGAGCGGCTGCTCGACCGAGTATTTGCCGCTCTTGTACAGCGCCACCCGCAGCGCGCTGTCGAACGTGCTCTCGCCCTGCGCCTGTTCGAGGAGGTCGAGGTACTGCCCGCACATCAGCTCGGTGAGCATGTAATCGTGCAGCGGCTGAGCGGCGGCGATGGCCTCGGGCGCCAGGCCGCTGGTGCGCCACATCTCCCCGGACCACACCAGCAGCAGGTTGCCCAGCAGCACGGCCGTTCCCTCGCCGAACTGCCGCCCGGAGCCGTGCCAGCCCGCTTCTGCGTGCATCCGTTCGAACCGGCGGTGCGCCGACGGCATGCCCCGGCGCACGTCGCTCGCGTCCATGACGTCGTCGTGGATGAGCGCGCTGGCCTGCAGGAGTTCCAGCGAGGCGGCGGCGAAGTGCAGTCCCGGGTCGTCGCCTCCCCCGGCGGCGCGCCAACCCCAGTGACAGAAGGCGGGGCGCAGCCTTTTGCCGCCCGCTAGGAAGTCCTCCGCGGCGGACAGCAGGGTGGCCAGATGAGGGTCACCGAAGTGTGGTCGCTGCCGGTCGAGGAACTCCCGGAGTGCGCGGTCCACCTCCGTACGGATGGAATCGAGCGAGGCGGCGGAAGCGGTCATGCTCAGAGACTAACCGGGGTTGATCCGGGCACCCAGCAGCAGATCCCCTCCAAGTGGGCCAACTCACTCTGATAGGGCAAATGTCCACATAGCAAGACCGCGGGGGCCGTGAAAACCGCCATCGCTGTACTCTTGCCGGTATGGCTCTCGGTCTGCCCTCGCGGCTTCCTGATCGCGTCCCGACGGTCCGCGAACTGCTGGCCGCGGGCGAGCGCTCGTTCTCGTTCGAGTTCCTCCCGCCGAAGACCGACGAGGGGGAGCGCCAGCTGTGGAGGGCGATCCGCGAGCTGGAAGGGCTGCGGCCGACGTTCGTCTCCGTGACCTACGGCGCCGGCGGCTCGACCCGGGACCGCACGGTGGACATCGTCGAGCGGCTGGCGCACGAGACGACGCTGACCCCCGTCGCCCACTTCACCGCGGTCGACCACTCGATCCGCGAGCTGCGCCACCTCGTCGGCAGGTTCGCGGACGCGGGCGTGCGCAACATCCTCGCCGTGCGCGGCGACCCGCGCGGCGGCAACCCCCTGGACGAGTGGGTCAAGCACCCGGAGGGCGTCCTGTACGCCGAGGAGCTGGTGCGGCTGATCCGCCAGGCGGGCGACTTCTGCGTGGGGGTGGCCGCCTTCCCGTACAAGCACCCCAGGTCGGCGACCATCGAGTCGGACACCAAATATTTCGTGCAGAAGTGCCGGGCCGGCGCGGACTACGCGATCACCCAGATGTTCTTCCGGGCGGAGGACTATCTGCGGCTGCGTGACCGCGTGGCGGCCCAGGGGTGCGACACCCCGATCATCCCCGGCATCATGCCCGTGACGCAGATGAGCACGATCGCCCGGTCGGAGCAGCTGTCCGGTGCGCCGTTCCCGCCGGAGGTGGCCGAGCGGTTCGAGGCCGTCGCCGACGACCCGGCCGCGGTCCGCCGCCTCGGCATCGAGCACGCCGTCGAGCTGTGCCAGAAGCTTCTCGACGAGGGCGCGCCCGGCATCCACTTCATCACCTTCAACCGGTCGAGCGCGACCCGCGAGGTGTTCCAGGCGCTGCACAGCGTGCCCGCCGCCGTGGCCGGCTGAGCCGGCCGGTCCCGTCAGCCTTCGCGGGCCCCGGGCTCGGGCAGCGGCAGGCGCACCCCGGCGATGACGTACTCCTCGTAACCGCCCGGGAAGACGAACCGGGTCATCAGGTCGGCGAACCCGACGTCCCGGTAGAGGTGCCGGGCCACGGTGGGGGCGTCGTGCGTCGACAGCACGGCCGTGCGCTCCGGGCGGCCCTCGCACAGCGTGTGGATCAGCCGCCGGCCGATTCCCCGGCCCTGATACTCGGGGCGCACGTGGATCTCGGCGATCTCCAGGGCGTCGCCGAACCAGGCGTTCGCCACCACCGGCCCGGCCCGGTCCTGCAGCGCCCCGCGTACGACGTCGTGCCACCATTGCCCCTGGCCGCCGTGGAAGCCGTACGCGAAGCCGGCGATGCCGGAGGCCTGCGTGTCCTCCGCGAGCACACAGTCGAAGTCGGGATAGGTGGCGTGGTTGCGCATGATCGCCAAGCGGCCCGCGAGCTGGTCCGACGGCGGGCGCATGGCGACCGTGTAGATCTCCAGCACGGTGTCCAGCACCGCCCTGAACTCGTCGGGCCCCACCCGTCGCAGTTGGATCACTCGTCGCACACTAGCAAAACGACGCCGGGCCGGTCCGGCAGGCGTCACTCCACCTCGGCGGCCGTGCCCCCGGTGATACGCAGCAGCTCGTCGTAGGACGTGGGGAAGACGGTGTGGGGGTGCCCCGCGGCGGCCCACACGACGTCGTGCTTGCCCAGCCAGGTGTCCACCAGCGTCCGTACGGGCGCGGGGTGCCCGACCGGGGCGACGCCGCCGATGGGCTGCCCGGTGTGCTCGCGGACGAACTCCGGCGTGGCCCGCCGCACCTTCGCCGCGCCCACGAGCCGCGCGATCAGATCGGTGTTCACGCGGTGGGCGCCGCTGGTCAGCACCAGCAGCGGCGCGCCGTCCGCGTCGAAGATCAGGCTGTTGGCGATCGCGCCGACCTCGCAGCCCAGCTGGGCCGCCGCCGCGGCGGCCGTCGGGGCGGCCTCGTCGAGCACGACGACCTCGCCCGTCACCGCGTGGGCCCGCAGGGCCTCCTGAACCCGGACGACGTTCGGATGCAACTTTTCTGCCACCCGGTCACTCTAAACGGATTGCCAGGACATACGCGGCCGATTATGGCCACTTACGATCACGCGGCTCACAATCGGACCGTAAGGTGAGTCCTTTGATCGAGAAACGGGTTTATGAGGGGGTTGGTCATGATGAGGGGTCGACGGCGACTGCTCGTCGCGGTGGGGGCGGCGACGTTCGCGGCTGCCTTCGCGGCGACCGGCGTGAGCGGCACGGCGCAGGCGCGCACCGCCGTGCCGGCGGGGACCGTCACGGCGGGGACCGCGCTCCCGGCGCTTCAGGCGTCCTCGGCGCTCCCCGCGTTCCCGGTGCGAAGCGCCGTTCCCGCCCGCGCCGCCGGTTACCCGCCGTTCACCGCCCCGGGCAAGACGCTCAAGCTCGGCGCCAAGGGCTCCGCCGTGAAGGAGCTGCAGGCCCGGCTCAAGGAACTCGGGTACGTGCCCGGCAGCGTCGACGGCCGGTACGGCGGGGCCACGCTGACGGCGGTCTGGGCGTTCCAGAAGGTGCAGGGGATCACGCCGACCAGCACGGTCGCGGCCCGCACCTGGAGGGCGCTGGAGAACCCCCGGCTGCCCAAGGTCCTGGTGCCCAGGGGCAAGGCGACCCGCGTCGAGGTGAACCTGACCAAGCAGGTGATGGTTCTGTATCGGGGCGGCGCGCCGGTTCTGATCAGCCACATCTCCAGCGGCAGCGGCATCCCCTACACCGAGTACGCCACCTGGAACGGCAAGCGGCAGCGGTTCTCCGGCAGCGCCCGCACGCCGACCGGCGACTACGCGACCACCTGGCGGGCCAAGGGCTGGCACCGGTCCTACCTCGGCCAGCTCTACAACCCCATCTTCTTCAACGGCGGCATCGCGCTCCACGGCGCGCTGTCGGTGCCGCTCTACCCGGCGTCGCACGGCTGCGTGCGGCTGCCCATGAACGTGGCCGAGATCCTGCCCGGCATGCTCGGCAAGGGTGTCCCTGTGCACGTCAGGGGCGCTTTCAGGCGCTAGCGCCATCCCCGGAGGGGCCTCGCGCGAGGTGGTCGCGCGGGGCCCCTCCGCCGTCTGCGGCCCGTGTTTCGAACGTGGTCCTCGAACACATATTCGTTGACAGCCTTGACAGAGGACATGATCGAATCTATGTTCGATGGAGTGGGCGTGGGACTCGCGGCTCGCGCCCACCCCGTTGGATTCGTGCCTTCGTCGTCGGCGGAGACGGATGCGGCACGGCCCGCGGCGTGGGCCGGACGGGGAGAGGGGAAGCTCCTCGTCCGGCCGCCCACGGGAGCCTGAGAAAGCGTCGGGCGATCTCGAGCGGTTCACGGGATCTCCCGGCCGGCGGAATTGTCGGTGCGATCTGCGACTGTGAAGTCACCGACGGCTTTCGCCGGAGTGCCACGACTCAAGGAGGCGGGCATGACTGAGCAGAACGACGATCAGAAGAGCGGGCCCCGGCTCTCGCAGGCGGTTCTGGCACACCTCGCGGACGCCAGGGCGTGCCTCGCGGACGCCACCGTCGGGCCCACCCCCGCGGACCGCTACGTGTCGGCCCACCTGGCGGCCCTCCGTGCGGCCGCCGGGATCCTCGCGGCCCGTCCGCGGCCGATGGACGGCCGCAGGCGGCGGCTGCGCAGCGCCTGGGAGCTGCTGCCGGAGGCCGAGCCCAAGCTCGCGGACTGGGCGGCCTACTTCGCGGTGAGCGCGACCAAGCGCGCGGCGGCCGAGGCCGGCATGGTCCGAGCCGTCACGCAGAACGACGCAGAGGAGATCATAGCGGAGGCGGACAGGTTCGTCGGCGAGGTCGAGTCGATCCTCGGCCTGCCCGGCCGTCCCACTCTGCCCATGGCCGGCTGACCTCCGTCTCCGCCCATGGCCCCGCTCGCCCGTCCGGCACGGCCCAGGCGCCCACTGGGCCCGCGCCAAGGTCGGCCAGGAGCCGGGGCACCCACGGTGATGCCGGGAACGAGGCGCACGCCGGGGTGATCAGACGGGGTCGCGCTCCAGCGGGCAGCTCATGCACCGTGGCCCGCCGCGCCCGCGGCCGAGCTCGCTGCCCCGGATCGTGATGACCTCGATGCCGTGCCTGCGCAGGTGGTTGTTGGTCGTGGTGTTGCGCTCGTAGGCCACGACCACGCCGGGTTCCAGCGCCAGCACGTTGCAGCCGTCGTCCCACTGCTCGCGCTCGGCCGCGTGCACGTCCTGCGTCGGCGTGAGGACCTTGATGTCGTCAAGGCCGAGGGCCCGCGCGATCGCCTTGTGCATGTCCTCCGGCGGGTGGTCGGTGACCTTCAGCTCCTTGTCGGTGTCGCCCGGCTCCACCGTGTACGACGGGAGCATGCCGAGCCCGGCGTACTTGGTGAACACGCCCACGTCGACGTTGGTCATCACGGTGTCAAGGTGCATGAACGCACGGGTCTTGGGCAGGTCGAGCGCCACGATGCGGGTCGCCGACCCCGCCCGGAACAGATTGGTCGCCAGCATCTCCACGGCCTGCGGCTGGGTGCGCTCGCTCACCCCGACGAGCACGACGCCGTTGCCGAGCACCAGGACGTCGCCGCCCTCGATGGTGGCCGGGGCCATGCGCACGCCCTCGTACCAGACGTTGAACCCGCCGGCGTCGGGGTTGCCGTATCCCGCGGCGAACAGCGGGTGCCACCGGTAGACCGCCTCGTAGTTGACGGTCTCCCGCCTGCGCGCCTTCTTGCGCATCGCGTTGATCGACACCCCGTCGTACACCCAGCAGGAGGTGTCGCGGGCGAACAGGTGGTTGGGCAGCGGCGGGAGGACGAAGTCGTCCATGCCGAGCGTGTGGAAGGCGATGGAGCCGGGGTCGCAGCCCAGCTCCATGATCTCGCGTTTGGTGATCCCGCCGGTCAGCAGCGGCGCGAGCGTGTCCGCGTCGAGGGCGTCGAGTGTGTTGCGGATCGCGTCGGCGGCCAGCGGGCCGAACCAGTGCTCGTCGACGCTGCCGTCGAGGATGTGCTTGCGCGCGTCGGGGATCTCGATCACCTCCCGCAGGAGGTCGCCGAGGTGGTGCACCGTGACGCCGCGCCCGGCCAGCACCTCGCACCACTCCCGGTGCTCCTCCAGCGCGCGGTGCACCCACAGCACGTCGTCGAACAGCAGGCCGTCCTTGTTGCCCGGGGTGAGCCGCTTGAGCGCGAGTTCGGGTATGTCGACCAGGACCCGGCGAAGCCTGCCCACCTCGGAGCCCACGTAAAACGTCATGTCCTGACCTATCCCCGCGTGGCGGGAATCACTCGTACCGGCGGCTCCCCCTTGCGGAGGCGCCGCCCGTGACTACGCCGGAGAGGACGGGCATCGGCGCGGGGAGCCGCGTACGAACCGGGCGGGAGGTCAGAAGGACTCGACGGCGCGGCGGGCCTCGGCGTCGAGCACACCCCAGTGGATGAACTCCTCGGTCAGCTCGACCGGCGACTTGTCATAGATGACCGCGAGCGAGCGCAGGTCCTCCTGCCGGATGGACAGCACCTTGCCGTTGTAGTCGCCCCGCTGGCTCTGAATGGTGGCGGCGTAACGGGCAAGCGGGCCGGCCTTGTCCTTCGGCAGCTGCGACAGCCGCTCCAGGTCGATGACCAGCTTGGGAGCGGGCGCAAGCGGGCTGGGGGCGGCTCCGCCCGGAAGAAGCTCCGACACCGGCACTCCGTAGAAATCCGCGAGCTCGGCGAGCTTCTGCACGGTCACCGCGCGGTCGCCCCGCTCATAGGAGCCAACGACGACGGCCTTCCACCGTCCGCGGGACTTCTCTTCCACACCGTGCAGGGACAGCCCCTGCTGGGTCCGGATGGCGCGCAGGCGCGCGCCCAGCGACTTGGCGTAGTCAGACGGCATCGTGTGGCCCCCGGCTTTCTATGACTCTTCTCACTTGATTGTGCGTCCTTGTCCTAAGCGTTCCGAACACCGGGGCTGGTGCCCGTGACCGGCACCTTCGGTGACCGCTGCGTCGGGTTTTACCCAGGAAGGTCGCGTGTTGTGGTTACGGACAGTGACGGTAAAGCCGACACTCCCAAAGGTCAAGCTGATTGGAAAAAAGAGCGTCAAACAGTGCTCTCACCGAAATCACCGACACCCGGCGCGATGCGGCTTCCGATCCCGGCCCGCCCCCCGCCCGGCCCCCGAACGTCCCGGAACGTGACCGGAACGTCACCGGAAGGTTCCCGAAGGTCCCCGGCACGTCTCGTCACGCCGAGGGCGAACGACTCCTCCGGGGCCATCACCCCTGGCGGGAGGGGGGTTCGCAGACGGCCCTGATACTCTAAGCAGAACCGACACCCTTTTAAGACCCGTCCCGTGAGGCGGGAAAGGCGGTGACTTTTTCATGTCTGATGCCCGAAATCAGGCCCGTGCCGTCCTGGAGGGGCCCGACATCCACCGGGCGCTCACCCGGATCGCACACGAGATCCTCGAACGTACCAGGGGCGCGGAGAGCGTCGTCCTGCTCGGCATCCCCACCCGCGGCGCCACCCTCGCGCATCGCATCGCCGGGCGCATCGCGCAGTTCGAGGGGATCAAGGTCCCCGTCGGCGCCATCGACGTCACGATGTACCGCGACGATCTGCGCCTGCGGCCCGCGCGCCCGCTCGGCCGCACCGAACTGCCCCCGGACGGCGTGGACGGCAGGACCGTCGTCCTCGTGGACGACGTCCTCTACTCCGGCCGCACCGTGCGCGCCGCACTCGACGCGCTGAACGACGTGGGCAGGCCCAGGGCCGTCCAGCTCGCCACGCTCGTCGACCGCGGCCACAGGGAGCTGCCGATCCGCGCCGACTACGTCGGCAAGAACCTGCCGACCTCCAAGAGCGAGAAGGTCAAGGTCTTCCTGGAGGAGACGGACGGGCGCGACGCGGTCGTGCTCATCAAGGAGGACGACCGATGAAGCGTCACCTGATCTCGACCGGCGACCTCACCCGCGACGACGCGCTCCTCATCCTCGACACGGCCGAGGAGCTGGCGCGGGTCTCGCAGCGGTCCATCAAGAAGCTGCCGACGCTGCGCGGCCGCACGGTGGTGAACCTCTTCTTCGAGGACTCCACCCGGACCCGCATCTCCTTCGAGGCCGCGGCCAAGCGCCTGTCGGCCGATGTGATCAATTTCTCGGCCAAGGGGTCGAGCGTGTCCAAGGGCGAGTCGCTGAAGGACACCGCGCTCACCCTGGAGGCCATGGGCGCCGACGCCGTGGTGATCAGGCACAGCGCCTCGGGCGCGCCGCATCGCCTGGCCACCTGGGTGCGCGGCAGCGTGGTCAACGCCGGGGACGGCACCCACGAGCACCCCACCCAGGCGCTGCTCGACGCCTTCAGCATCCGCCGCCGGCTGGGCCGGCTGGAGGGCCTGAAGATCGCCGTCGTGGGCGACGTGCTGCACAGCCGGGTCGCCCGGTCCAACGTGCTGCTGCTGCACACGCTCGGCGCGGAGGTGACGCTGGTCGCGCCGCCGACCCTGCTGCCGGTGGCGGTCGGGACCTGGCCCTGCCAGATCTCGTACGACCTCGACGCCGTGCTGCCCAAGTCGGACGTCGTGATGATGCTGCGGGTCCAGCTGGAGCGGATGAACGCGGCCTACTTCCCCTCGGCGCGGGAGTACAGCCGCCGCTACGGCCTCGACCGCGACCGCTTCGCCCGCCTGCACGACGACGCCATCGTCATGCACCCCGGCCCGATGAACCGCGGCATGGAGATCTCCGCGGAGGTCGCCGACTCGCCGCGCTCGACGATCGTCGAGCAGGTCGCCAACGGCGTGACGGTCCGGATGGCCGTCCTCTACCTGCTGCTCGGCGGTTCCGAGCCCGCGATCGGAGGCGCCGAATGAGCACGTACGACCATCACGAGGAGACTGTGACCACCATCCTCATCAGGGGCGCCCGCATCCTGGGCGGCGCCCCGAGCGACATCCTGCTGCGCGACGGCGTCGTGGCCGAGACCGGCGACCTCGCGGGCGCGAAGGCCGACCAGACGGTCGACGCCGACGGGCTGGTCGCCCTGCCCGGCCTGGTGGACCTGCACACCCACCTGCGCGAGCCCGGCCGGGAGGACGCCGAGACCGTCGAGACCGGCACCCAGGCCGCGGCGCGGGGCGGGTACACCGCCGTCCACGCGATGGCCAACACCTCCCCGGTGGCCGACACCGCCGGCGTGGTGGAACAGGTCTGGCGGCTCGGCCAGGAATACGGCCACTGCGACGTGCAGCCCGTGGGCGCCGTGACCTCCGGCCTCGAGGGCCGCCAGCTGGCCGAGCTCGGCGCGATGGCCGACTCCGCGGCCCGCGTGCGGGTCTTCTCCGACGACGGCAAGTGCGTGTCCGACGCCGTGCTGATGCGCCGGGCGCTGGAGTACGTCAAGGCGTTCGACGGCGTCGTGGCCCAGCATGCCCAGGAGCCGAGGCTGACCGAGGGCGCCCAGCTCAACGAGGGCGAGGTGTCGGCCAGGCTCGGCCTGACCGGCTGGCCGGCGGTCGCGGAGGAGGCGATCATCGCGCGCGACTGCCTGCTCGCCGCGCACGTCGGCTCCCGGCTGCACGTCTGCCACGTCTCCACCGCGGGCTCCGTCGAGATCATCCGCTGGGCCAAGTCGAAGGGCTGGGACGTGACCGCCGAGGTCACCCCCCACCACCTGCTGCTGACCGACTCCTGCGCGGAGAGGTCGCCGCTCGGGCCGTACAACCCGATCTACAAGGTGAACCCGCCGCTGCGCACCGCCGAGGACGTGCGGGCGCTGCGCGAGGCGCTGGCCGACGGCACGATCGACTGCGTGGCCACCGACCACGCCCCCCACCCGGTCGAGGACAAGGAGACCGAGTGGGCCGCGGCGGCCATGGGGATGATCGGCCTGGAGACCGCCCTGTCCGTGGTCCAGGAGGCCATGGTCGAGACCGGGCTGCTCGACTGGGCCGGCGTCGCCGACCGCATGTCCGCGCGGCCGGCCGCGATCGGCCGCCTGACCGGGCACGGCCGCCCGATCGAGCCCGGCGCCCCCGGCAACGTCACGCTGTACGACCCGTCGGTCCGGCAGACCGTCGACCCTGCGGCGATGGCGTCGAAGAGCCGCAACACCCCCTACGAGGGGCTGACCCTGCCCGGCCGCGTCGTCGCCACGTTCCTGCGCGGCCGGCCCACCGTTCTCGAAGGGAAGCTCGTATGACAGCCCTGCTCGTGCTCGAGGACGGACGCGTCTTCGAGGGAACGCCGTACGGCGCCGTGGGCGAGACGTTCGGCGAGATGGTCTTCAACACCGGCATGACCGGCTACCAGGAGACGCTCACCGACCCCTCCTACCACCGCCAGATCGTCGCGATGACCGCCCCGCACATCGGCAACACCGGTGTCAACGACGAGGACCCCGAGTCCCGCAGGGTCTGGGTCGCGGGCTACGTGGTGCGCGAGCCGTCCCGGATCCCGTCGAACTGGCGCTCCCGCAGGACGCTCGACGACTACCTGCGCGACCAGGGCGTGGTCGGCATCGCGATGCCCGGCACCCGCGCCCTCACCCGCCACCTGCGCGAGCGCGGCGCGATGCGCGCGGGCATCTTCAGCGAGGGCGGCGAGATCGCCGACCTGGTCGAGCGGGTGCGGCGCTCGCCCGGCATGGAGGGCGCCGACCTGGCCCGCGAGGTCAGCACGGCCGAGCCGTACGTCGTGCCGGCGGTCGGGCGCAAGCGCTTCACCGTCGCCGCGGTCGACCTCGGCATCAAGGCCATGACCCCGCAGCGGATGTCCGAGCGGGGGTGCGAGGTGCACGTGCTGCCCGCGACCGCCAAGGCGGCCGACATCCTCGCCCTCGACCCCGACGGCGTCTTCTTCTCCAACGGCCCCGGCGACCCCGCCGCGGCCGGGTACGCGGTCGAGTCCCTGCGTGAGGTGCTGGACGAGAGCGTGCCGTTCTTCGGCATCTGCTTCGGCAACCAGATCCTCGGCCGGGCGCTCGGCCTCGGCACCTACAAGCTGCGGTACGGCCACCGCGGAGTGAACCAGCCGGTGCAGGACCGCAGGACCGGCAAGGTCGAGATCTCCGCGCACAACCACGGCTTCGCCGTGCGCGCGCCGCTCGACGGGCCCTTCGAGACCCCGTACGGCGCGGCCGAGGTGAGCCACGTCAACCTCAACGACGACTGCGTGGAGGGGCTGCGCCTGCTGGACCGCCCCGCGTTCAGCGTGCAGTACCACCCCGAGGCGGCCGCGGGCCCGCACGACGCGGCGTATCTGTTCGACGAGTTCTGCCAGCTGATGGACGACAAGAAGGGGGCCAAGGGTGCCTAAGCGTACGGACATCAGGTCCGTCATGGTGATCGGCTCCGGCCCGATCGTCATCGGACAGGCGTGCGAGTTCGACTACTCCGGCACCCAGGCCTGCCGCGTCCTGCGCAGCGAGGGATTCCGGGTCATCCTCGTCAACAGCAACCCCGCCACGATCATGACGGACCCGGAGTTCGCCGACGCCACCTACGTCGAGCCGATCACGCCGGACATCGTCGAGAAGATCATCGCCAAGGAGCGGCCCGACGCGCTGCTGCCCACGCTGGGCGGCCAGACGGCGCTCAACACCGCCGTGGCGCTGCACGAGGCGGGCGTGCTCGACAAGTACGGCGTCGAGCTGATCGGCGCCGACATCGACGCCATCCAGGCGGGGGAGAACCGCGAGCGGTTCAAGGAGATCGTCGCCAAGGTCGCCGCCGAGCACGGCCTCAACGCCGAGTCGGCGCGCAGCCTGATCTGCCACACCATGGACGAGTGCCTGCGCGCGGCCGGCGAGCTGGGCTACCCGCTCGTCGTGCGCCCGAGCTTCACCATGGGCGGCGCGGGCTCCGGCTTCGCCCACGACGAGCAGGAACTGCGCCGCATCGCCGGCGCCGGCCTCGACGCGTCCCCGACCACCGAGGTGCTCCTGGAGGAGTCGATCCTCGGCTGGAAGGAGTACGAGCTCGAGGTCATGCGGGACCGCAACGACAACGTGGTCATCGTGTGCTCCATCGAGAACATCGACCCGATGGGCGTCCACACCGGCGACAGCGTGACGGTGGCGCCCGCGCTGACGCTGACCGACCGCGAGTACCAGAACATGCGCGACGTCGCGATCGCGGTCATCCGCGAGGTCGGCGTGGACACCGGCGGCTGCAACATCCAGTTCGCGGTCGACCCGCAGACCGGCCGGATGATCGTCATCGAGATGAACCCGCGCGTGTCGCGGTCGTCGGCCCTGGCGTCCAAGGCCACCGGCTTCCCCATCGCCAAGATCGCCGCCAAGCTCGCGATCGGCTACACCCTCGACGAGATCCCCAACGACATCACCAAGGAGACCCCGGCGTCGTTCGAGCCGTCGCTCGACTACATCGTGGTCAAGGTGCCGAGGTTCGCGTTCGAGAAGTTCGCCGGGGCCGACCAGACGCTGACCACCCACATGAAGTCGGTCGGCGAGGCGATGGCGATCGGCCGCTCCTTCCCCGAGGCGCTGCAGAAGGCGCTGCGGTCGCTGGAGAAGAAGGGGTCGTCGTTCAGCTGGGCGGGCGAGCCCGGCGACCTGGACGAGCTCCTGGACGCCTGCCGCACGCCGCACGACGGGCGGCTGCGCACCATGCAGCAGGCCATCAGGGCGGGCGCGACCCCCGAGCAGGTCCACGAGGCCACGTCGGTGGACCCGTGGTTCGTCGACCAGCTCTTCGCGATCGACGAGGTCGCCCGGTCGATCACCGCGCTCGACCGGCCCACCCTTGAGCTGGCCAAGCGGCACGGCTTCAGCGACGCGCAGATCGCCGAGATCCTGGGCGTGCCGGAGCCCGAGGTGCGGGCCAGGCGCCACGAGCACGGCGTCCGGCCCGTCTACAACACCGTGGACACCTGCGCCGCCGAGTTCGCCGCGCGCACGCCGTACCTCTACTCGACGTACGACGAGGAGAACGAGGTGCCGGTGGGCGACCGGCCCAAGGTGATCATCCTGGGCAGCGGGCCCAACCGCATCGGCCAGGGCATCGAGTTCGACTACGCCTGCGTGCACGCGTCGTTCGAGCTGGCCAAGGCCGGCTACGAGACCGTGATGGTCAACTGCAACCCCGAGACCGTCTCGACCGACTACGACACCTCCGACCGGCTCTACTTCGAGCCGCTCACGCTGGAGGACGTCCTGGAGGTCGTGCACGCCGAGCGGGAGACCGGGCCGGTCGTCGGCGTCATCGTGCAGCTCGGCGGTCAGACGCCGCTCGGGCTCGCCCAGGCGCTCAAGGACGCGGGGGTGCCCGTGGTCGGCACCTCGCCCGAGTCGATCCACCTCGCCGAGGACCGCGGCGCGTTCGGGCAGGTCCTCGCCGAGGCCGGGCTGCCCGCGCCGAGGCACGGCACCGCGACGACCGTGGAGGAGGCGCGGGCGGTCGCCGAGGAGATCGGCTACCCGGTGCTCGTGCGGCCGTCGTACGTGCTCGGCGGCGCCGGCATGGCCATCGTGTACGACGAGGACACCCTCGGGGCGTACATGGCGAAGGCGGCCTCCGAGCACCCGGTGCTGATCGACCGGTTCCTCGACGACGCCATCGAGATCGACGTGGACGCGCTGTTCGACGGCGAGGAGCTCTACCTCGGCGGCGTCATGGAGCACATCGAGGAGGCCGGCATCCACTCCGGCGACTCGGCGTGCGCGCTGCCGCCGATCACGCTGGGCGGCTTCGACATCAAGCGGATCCGCGCGGCCACCGAGGCCATCGCCCGCGGTGTGGGCGTGCGCGGCCTGCTGAACGTCCAGTACGCGATGGCCGCCAACGTGCTGTACGTCCTGGAGGCCAACCCCAGGGCCAGCCGTACGGTGCCGTTCGTGTCCAAGGCCACGGCGGTGCCGCTGGCCAAGGCGGCGGCGCGGCTGATGCTGGGCGCGACGATCGCCGAGCTGCGCGCCGAGGGCATGCTGCCGGCCGACTACGACGGCGGCACGCTGCCGATGGACGCGCCGGTCGCGGTCAAGGAGGCGGTGCTGCCGTTCAACCGGTTCCGCGGCGTGGACACCGTCCTCGGGCCGGAGATGCGCTCGACCGGCGAGGTCATGGGCATCGACGAGTTCTTCGGCACGGCCTTCGCCAAGTCGCAGTCGGCGGCCTACGGCGCGCTGCCGACCAAGGGACGGGCGTTCGTCTCGGTCGCGAACAAGGACAAGCGGGCCATGATCTTCCCCGTGAAGGCGCTCGCGGATCTCGGCTTCGAGATCCTGGCCACGGAGGGCACGGCCGAGGTGCTGCGCCGCAACGGCGTCCGTGCCAAGATCGTGCGCAAGCACAGCGACGGCACCGGTCCCGACGGCGAGTCGACGATCGTGCGGCGCATCCTCGACGGGGAGGTGGACCTCATCGTGAACACCCCGTTCAGCAGCCCCGGCCAGTCCGGGCCGCGCCTGGACGGGTATGAGATCCGCACCGCCGCCGTCAACCGCGGCATCGCCTGCATCACGACCGTCCAGGGCCTGGCCGCCGCCGTGCAGGGCATCCAGCACATCGTCAGAGGCGACATCGACGTGTGTTCCCTCCAGGAACACGCCAGGAGGCTGCGAGACTAGCCCGGGACACGCGGAGGGCTTGGGCGCCCGGAGCCGCGCGAGCGGAGCGAGCGCCAGGAACAGGGAGCAGGGAGTGGCCGGCAGTCCGGTTCAGGTCACGGGCACGGTGCTGACGACGCGCCGCGTGGACGCCTACCATGCGCTGACCGTCGTCGCGCCGGGCATCGCCGACCGGTTCCGGCCCGGCCACTTCGTCACGGTCGCCGTCGGGGGCCGCGACTCCTCGATGCTCACCCGGCGGGCCTTCACGATCCACGACGTGAAGCCGGACTACGGTGGCACGGTGGAGCTCGTCTTCGGCGTGCGCGGTGCCGGGACGGCCTGGCTCGCCGACCTGCGGGCGCGCGACACGCTCGACATGGTCGGCCCGCTCGGCCGTCCCTTCCCTCTGCCCCGCGACCCCTGCACCTGCGTGCTGGTCGGCGACGAGCACGGCGCGGCGCCGCTGTTCGCGCTGGGGGACGCGCTGCAGCAGCGGGGCTGCCGCATCGACTTCGTGCTGGGGGCGCCGTCGGCCGACCGGGTCTTCGGGGCGCTGCGGGCCCGCCGGATGGGCGAGACGACCACGCTGACGACCGAGGACGGCTCGCTGGGCATGCGCGGCAAGGTGACCGACGTGCTGCCCGGCGTGATCGCCGACGCGCGGGCCGACGCGGTCTACGCGTGCGGGCCGATGGACACGCTGCGCGGCGTCACGGCGGTCGCCGTCGAGCTCGGCATCCCCGTGCAGGTGGCCGTGGAGGAGTCCATGGCCTGCGGCATCGGCGTCTGCATGACGTGCGTGGTGCCGGTCATCGGCGACGACGGGGTGACCCGCATGGTCCGCGCCTGCACCGAAGGGCCGGTGTTCCGGGGCGAGCGGGTGCGGTTCGACGACGTCGGCACGATCCCGTTCGACGCGCTCGGCGCGCCCGGCGGACGGCATGTCTGAGCCGGGGCGGGGGAGGCGGCCGTGACCGCCGACCTGCGGACCTACCTGGCCCATGTCGAGCTGCCCAACCCGGTGCTGACCGCCTCAGGCTGCGGCGGGACCGGCCGCGAGCTGGCCCAGTTCTCCGACGTCCACCGGCTGGGCGCGTTCGTCACCCGGTCGATCACCATGGCCCCCCGTGCGGGACGGCCGACGCCGCGGATGGCCGAGACCCCCTCCGGGCTGCTGAACGCCGTGGGCCTGCAGGGCCCCGGCGTCGAGGCGTTCCTGGAGCGCGAGCTGCCCTGGCTGGCCGAGCGCGGGGCCCGCACGGTCGTGTCGATCGGCGGCGGCACCGTGACCGAGTACACCGCGCTGGCGCGGCGCCTGGCCGGCGTCGACGGCATCACCGCCGTGGAGATCAACCTGTCGTGCCCGAACGTCGAGGACCGCGGCAGGGTGTTCGCCCGCGACGGGGCCGCCGCGGCGGAGGTCGTGGCCTCGGTGCGCGCGGCCACGCCGTACGAGGTGCCGGTGATCGCCAAGCTGTCCCCGGACGTGGCGGACGTCGTCGCGGTCGCACGCGCGTGCGTGGACGGCGGCGCCGACGCCCTCGCGATGATCAACACTCCGGTCGGGATGAGCATCGACGTGGACACGATGCGCCCCTCGCTCGCGGCGGGCACCGGCGGCCTGTCCGGCCCCGCCGTACGGCCCCTGGCGGTGCGCTGCGTATGGCAGGTCCACGCGGCGCTGCCGGGAGTGCCGATCATCGGCATGGGCGGCGTCTCGACCGGCAGGGACGCCCTTGAGCTCGTCCTGGCGGGCGCCTGCGCCGTCGCGGTGGGCACGGCGCTGTTCCACGACCCCTACGCCTGCCCGCGGGTCCTGAGGGAGCTTGAGGAGCTTCTGCAGGAGCGCGGGTTCGACCGGCTCGCCGACGCCGTGGGCCTGGCCCACCGCCCGGCGGGCGCGCAACCACGAAAACGAACAGATCTCGAGGAGAGTTCGCTTTGACCACGCCCGCTCCCATCGCCGTCGCCCTGGACGCGCCCGACCTGGAGACCGCGGCCCGCTGGGCCGGCTTGGTCACCCCGCACGTCACCACGGTGAAGGTGGGACTGGAGCTCTACCTGCGGTACGGGCCCGACGTGATCGCCTCGGTGCGCGGCGCGAGCGGCGTGCAGGTCTTCCTGGACCTCAAGCTGCACGACATCCCGAACACCGTCGGCGCCGCCGCCCGGGCGGTCGCCCGGCTCAAGCCGACGTACCTCACCGTGCACGCCGCGGGGGGCCCCGCGATGGTCAGGGCGGCCGTCGAGGGGGCCCCCAACACCCAGATCGCGGCCGTGACGCTCCTGACGTCGCTTTCTGAGGCCGATCTCCGCGAGATCGGTATCCAGGGACCCCCCGCGGACGCCGCGCGCCGTATGGCCGCCGTGGCCGTCGGGGCGGGCGCCCAGGCCCTCGTCTGCTCGCCCAGGGAGGTCGCCGCCGTACGCGCGGAGGTCGGTCCGGACGTGACATTGATCACCCCCGGCGTACGGCCCGTCGGCGCCGACACCCAGGACCAGGCGCGGGTGGCCACTCCGGAGGACGCGATCGCACACGGGGCCGACCTCCTCGTGATCGGACGGCCCATCACCGGGGCGCCCGACCCGGGCGCGGCGGCCGCCGCGATCGCCGCCGCGCTGCGCCGTGTGAGCCCCTGATCGAGCGCCGGGCGGTCTCCGGCGCCGTCACCATGCGTCATCCCGCTCCGGGCCTGCTGAGGCGGTTTTGATCTACGAAGAGTGACTTTTCCAATACCAAAAGTAGTAAAATCAATTTTGTAGTCCGAGAAACCGCCCTTGACGTTGCCGTTACGGCCAAGACCAGCTAGTTTCCCCTCCCGTCCGAGTACATCGACAAGAAATTCGAGGTGACCCGGCGTGGCTCTTCCTCCCCTGACCCCCGAGCAGCGCGCCGCAGCTCTTGAGAAGGCTGCCAAGGCACGCAAGGAGCGTGCCGAGGTCAAGAACCGGCTCAAGCACGGCGCGGTTTCTCTGGCTGAGGTGCTGAAGGATGGGCAGACCGACGACGTCATCGGCAAGATGAAGGTCTCGGCTCTGCTGGAGTCGCTCCCTGGCGTCGGCAAGGTCCGCGCCAAGCAGCTCATGGAGCGCCTTGGTATCGCCGAATCCCGCCGCGTGCGGGGTCTCGGCGCCAACCAGCGCGCCTCCCTGGAGCGCGAGTTCGGCGGCGCCGAGAGCTGATCTCGGCGGCGTACGAGCGAGTTTCACGGGGGTACGGAGTGACCGACACGTCCCGGTCCGCTGGAGATCGGGCCCACGAGGCAGTCGCGACCAGCGGGTTCAGGACGCGCGGCGGTGACTCCAGGCCTCGCCCGCGCCTGACGGTCCTGTCCGGTCCGTCGGGTGTGGGGAAGTCCACGGTCGTCGCCGAGCTCCGGCGGTCCCACCCTGAGGTGTGGCTGTCGGTCTCGGTGACTACCCGGAAGCCCCGTCCGGGGGAGCAGCACGGCGTGGAGTACTTCTTCGCCGGCAACGACGAGTTCGACGAGCTCGTCGCCTCCGGCGAGCTTCTGGAGTGGGCCGAGTTCGCCGGCAACCGGTACGGCACGCCCAGGCGGCCGGTGCTGGAGAAGCTGGCGGCAGGCGTCCCCGCTCTGCTGGAGATCGACCTGCAGGGCGCCAGGCAGGTGCGTACGACCATGCCCGATGCCCTGCTGGTGTTCCTGGCCCCGCCGAGCTGGGAGGAGCTGGAGCGGCGGCTGCGCGGCCGCGGCACCGAGCCTCCCGACGTGATCGCCCGCCGCCTGGAGGTGGGCCGGATCGAGCTGGCGGCGGAGAAGGAGTTCGATCTCACGATCGTCAACACGTCCGTCAAGGGCGTGTGCCACCGGCTGATAACCTTGATGGGACACTCACCTAGCCAGGGGAATCACTGACGTGGCAAGCAGCTCCGCCTACGCGGAAGGCATCACCAACCCGTCGATCGACGCGCTTCTCGACATCGTCGACAGCAAGTACAGCCTTGTGATCATGGGTGCGAAGCGGGCGCGCCAGATCAACGCTTACTACTCTCAGCTCGGCGAGGGCCTGCTGGAGTACGTGGGGCCCCTCGTGGAGACCCACGCCCAGGAGAAGCCGCTGTCCATCGCCCTGCGCGAGGTCTCCGAGGGCCTGCTCACCTCTGAGCCCATCGAGGGCTGAGCACCACTCCGTCGATGACGTCTGTCGTGCTGGGCGTGAGCGCCGGCATCGCGGTCTACAAGTCCTGCGAGCTGCTCCGCCTGTTCACCGAGTCGGGTCACGACGTGCGCGTCGTGCCGACCCGGGACGCTCTGCGGTTCGTGGGCGAGCCGACCTGGGCGGCGCTGTCGGGCAATCCGGTGACCACCGAGGTGTGGGAGTCGGTGCACGAGGTGCCGCACGTGCGCATCGGGCAGTCCGCCGATCTGGTGGTCGTCGCCCCGGCGACGGCGGACGTGCTGGCCCGCGCCGCGCACGGCATGGCCAACGACCTGCTCACCAACACCCTGCTCACGGCGCGGTGCCCGGTGGTGTTCGCGCCCGCGATGCACACCGAGATGTGGGAGCACCCGGCCACGCGGGCGAACGTGGCGACGCTGCGCGAGCGCGGCGCGATCGTGATCGAGCCCGCCGTCGGCAGGCTCACCGGCGCCGACACCGGTCCTGGGCGGCTGCCCGACCCCGCCGAGATCTTCGAGGTGTGCCGGCGTGTGCTGGCGGGCCGGCGCGAGGACCTGGCCGGGCGGCACGTCGTCGTCTCCGCCGGGGGCACCCGCGAGGCGATCGACCCCGTGCGGTTCATCGGCAACCGGTCTTCCGGGCTGCAGGGATACGCCCTCGCCCGTACGGCCGTCGCCCGGGGCGCGGAGGTCACGCTCGTGGCGGCCAACGTGACGCTGCCCGATCCCGCCGGCGCGAAGGTCGTGCGGGTGGAGTCGGCGCGGCAGCTGCGCGACGCGGTCCTCGCGGCGGCCGAGCACGCCGACGCGGTCGTGATGGCCGCCGCGGTCGCGGACTTCCGGCCCGTACGGCAGAGCGACACGAAGATCAAGAAGTCGTCCGCCGAGCCCGACCCAATCCATCTGGTGAAAAATCCGGACATCCTGGCCGAGCTGGGGGAGGTTCGCCGGGCCAGGCTGGAGGCGTACGCCGCGGGCGCCGCGGCGGCGGGCGGCGGGCGCGAGACCGGCGAGGGTCTGGCCGCCGCGAAGGAGGCCGGGGCGGACGGGCCGCGTCCCCGGGTGATCGTGGGATTCGCGGCGGAGACCGACGACGTCCTGGCCAACGGCCGGGCCAAGCTGGAGCGCAAGGGCTGCGACCTGCTCGTGGTCAACCAGGTCGGGGAGAACCTGGCGTTCGGCACGCCGGACAACGCTGCCGTCGTCCTCACGGCGGAAGGCGGGTCCGTGGAGATTCCGAGGGGTCCCAAAGAGGATCTCGCCGACGTAGTGTGGGATTTGGTGGCGCAGCGTCTCGCCTGACCTTCGCGTGGTGCCGGCGCGGGCGCCCGCCCCGCCCCCACAGGTCGTGTGTCGAGGGAGCGATCGCCATGCCGGTGTCCGCCACGATCAGGGAGCGCTGCCGGGCGATGCTCGGTCCCGGCGAGGACATCCGCTACGTGTTTCCCGCGGTGGCCCTGCCGCCTCCCGCCACGATCGGTTTCCTCGTCGTGGTGACGGACCGGTCGATCACCCTGTTGTCCACCAAGATGTTCAGCAGGGACGAGCCGTCAGGGGTGTGGGCGCGCTACCCCCGCCGCACCCGCCTCGGGCCGGTCGAGTTCGGGTCGGGGCCCCGCATCGAGATCGGTGGCATGACCCTGGAGGTCGACGACGAGTACGCCGCCGTGGTGGCGGCGGCGGACGCGGAGGCGTTCTCGCCCGGTGACCTGCCCAGAGATCCCCTGCCCGACCTCTGACACGCCGTCCGCGAGCGCGGCGGGTCTTCCCGCCGGCGGCCGACCCGGCGACCCGAACCCGGATGGCTTCGCGGCTCCGCAGCGCCTAGGGCTAGACTCGCGTGAGCATCGAGTGGCCGCGGTGGGGCTGGGCTCTACCGCCGGTCACTCATGGACGTCAGCAGCCGCTGCATGAGGAGCCCTGAGTTGTCCCGTCGCCTGTTCACCTCCGAGTCGGTCACCGAGGGCCACCCGGACAAGATCGCCGACCAGATCAGTGACGCGATTCTCGACGCCATGCTCAAGGACGACCCCAAGAGCCGGGTCGCCGTCGAGACGCTCATCACTACTGGCCAGGTCCACGTCGCCGGCGAGGTGACGACGGAGACCTATGTCGACATCCCCGCCCTGATCCGCGAGAAGATCCTCGAGATCGGCTACGACGCCTCCCACAAGGGCTTCGACGGCGCCTCCTGCGGCGTGTCGGTGTCCATCGGAGCGCAGTCGCCGGACATCGCGCAGGGCGTGGACGACGCCTACGAGCACCGCGCGGGCGAGGGTTCCGACGACTTCGACCGTCAGGGCGCGGGCGACCAGGGCCTGATGTTCGGCTACGCCTGCCGTGAGACCCCCGAGCTGATGCCGCTGCCGATCCAGCTCGCGCACCGGATGGCCCGGCGCCTGTCCGAGGTGCGGAAGAACGGCACCGTTCCCTACCTGCGCCCGGACGGCAAGACCCAGGTCACCATCGAGTACGACGGTGACCGGCCCGTCCGCCTCGACACCGTTGTCGTCTCCACGCAGCACGCTCCGGAGATCGACCTGCGGGAGATGCTGACGCCCGACATCCGCGAGCACGTGGTCGAGCCGGTGCTGGCCGACCTGGAGATCGAGACCGAGGGCTACCGCCTGCTGGTCAACCCGACCGGCCGCTTCGAGATCGGCGGGCCCATGGGCGACGCCGGGCTCACCGGCCGCAAGATCATCATCGACACCTACGGCGGCATGGCCCGGCACGGCGGCGGCGCCTTCTCCGGCAAGGACCCGTCCAAGGTCGACCGCTCGGCCGCGTACGCCATGCGCTGGGTCGCCAAGAACGTCGTCGCGGCCGGCCTGGCCGACCGCTGCGAGGTCCAGGTCGCCTACGCCATCGGCAAGGCCCAGCCGGTCGGTCTGTTCGTCGAGACGTTCGGCACCGAGAAGGCGCCGGTCAACGTGATCCAGGACGCGGTGCTCCAGGTCTTCGACCTGCGTCCTGCCGCGATCATCCGCGACCTCGACCTGCTGCGCCCGATCTACTCCGAGACCGCCGCCTACGGCCACTTCGGCCGTGAGGGCTTCTCCTGGGAGTCCACGGACCGGGCCGACGCCCTGCGTAAGGCCGCGGGCCTGTGACCTGCGCCTGACGAGCTCCGCGATCATCGTCGCACCGGGCGGCGCCCGCCACTGAGGGCGGGCGCCGCCCGCGCGTGCCCGGCGGATACCCGGACGTCCACAGGCGGCGGGCGTACGTGTGATTACGGCTCGCGGGGTCTGGTAGGACGGAGACGTGACCGAGCCGACCCGCGCCCCGCATCCTCAGGAGGCGCTCCTTCCGGCGCCCCCGGCCGCCCCGCAGCGGCCCACCGAGCGGACGCGGGGAGGCACCGAGCGGACGCGCGGGACGGCTGAGCGGGCGCGCGGAAGCGCAGGGCGGGCGGGCGCGTCCAAGGGCGCGCGCGAGGCGGCGCCGAACCTTCCCGTCGCCAGGGTCGTCGTGGACACGCCGCTGCCGCACCTCGACCGGCCCTTCGACTACCTCGTGCCCACCACGATGGACGCCGAGGCGGTGCCCGGCTGCCGGGTGCGCGTCCGCTTCGCCGGGCAATTGGCCGACGGCTACCTGCTCGAACGGCTCTCCGAGAGCGAGCACGAGGGCCGGCTGTCCTTTCTGGAGCGGGTGATCTCCCCGGAGCCCGTCCTCACCCCCGACATCGCGCGGCTGGCCCGCGCCGTGGCCGACCGGTACGCCGGGACCATGTCCGACGTCCTGCGTCTGGCCGTTCCGCCGCGGCACGCCCGGGTCGAGGCCGAGGCGAGGACCCCCGCGCGCCGGGCGGCTTCCCCCGGCGCCGCCGACGGCGACGCATCCCCGCCTGCCACCGGGCCCGTACGCGCGACGGCGGACGCCGGTGGCCCGCGGTCAAGCCCCGTCGAGGGCGCGGGGCCCGCAGAGCAGAATGCGGGATTCACAGAGCAGAATGCGGGATTCACCGGGCAGGATGCGGCCCACGAAGACGCGGCACCCGCGGCGGCGATCCACGCGGTGACGCTCCATGGGGAGGCGACGCCAGGGGAGGCCGTGCCACACGAGGCCGTGCCACACGAGGCCGTGCCACACGAGGCCGTGCCACACGAGGCGGCGGGGCGGCGGGCGGTGCGGGCCTACGGCGACGCCTGGAGGGCCTACCCGGCGGGTGCCTCCTTCCTGGAGGCGCTGGCCGAAGGCAGGGCGCCGCGCGCCGTGTGGACGGCCCTGCCCGGCACGGACGCCGGCGGGCCCTCGTGGCCGCACGCCATCGCGGCCGCCGCGCGGGCGACGCTGGACGGCGGCAGGGGCGTCGTCGTGGTGGTGCCCGACGGCAAGGACGTGGCGCTGGTGACCGCGGCGCTGGGGGAGACGCCGCACGTGGCGATCACGGCGGACCTCGGGCCCGCGGAGCGCTACCGGCGGTGGCTCAAGGCGTTGCGCGACGAGATCGGGATCGTGGTGGGCAACCGCCCCGCGGCGTACGCGCCGGTGGCCCGCCTCGGGCTGGCGGTCGTCTGGGACGACGGCGACGACCTGCACGCCGAGCGCCACGCGCCCTACCCGCACACGCGGGAGGTCCTCGGCCTGCGGGCGCACCAGGCCGGGGCGGGCCTGCTCGTCGGCGGCTACGCCCGCACCGCCGAGGCCACGGCGCTCGCCGAAACGGGCTGGGCGGCCCCGCTCGTCCCCGACCGGACGGCGGTCAGGGCCCGGGCGCCCCGGGTGCGCCCGGCGGGCGACGACGCGGAGCTGGCCCGCGACCAGGCGGCCAGGGCGGCCCGCCTGCCCAGCCTCGCCTGGCGGGCGCTGCGGGAGGGACTGGAGCACGGTCCCGTGCTCGTCCAGGTGCCGCGCAGGGGCTACCTGCCCGCGCTGGCGTGCCGCCACTGCCGCGCCCCCGCCCGCTGCTCGGGCCTGCCGCCGGTGCGCCCGGTCCCGGCGCCCGGGGCCGCGGAACCCGTGCTCGCGGAACCCGTGCTCGTAGAACCCACGGCCACCGGACCCGTGTGCTCGGGCCCGCTCGCGCTGCGCGGCGGGCACGCCGTGCCCTACTGCCGCTGGTGCGGCCGGATCGCGGGCGACTGGCGCTGCCCGTCCTGCGGCGGGACCGGCGTGCGGGCCGTCATCGTGGGCGCGCGGCGCACCGCCGAGGAGCTGGGCCGGGCCTTTCCTTCGGTGGCCGTGCGCACCAGCGGGCGCGACGGCGTGCTCGCGACGGTGAGCGGCGCCCCCGCGCTGGTCGTGGCGACGCCAGGGGCCGAGCCGGTGCCGGACGGCGGCTACGCGGCCGCCGTGCTGCTCGACGGATGGGCGCTGCTGGGCCGCCCCGACCTGCGCGCGGCCGAGGAGGCGCTGCGGCGCTGGACGAACGCGGCCGCCCTGCTGCGGCCCGCGGGCGAGCTGGTCGTCCTGGCCGACGCCGCGGTGCCCGCCGTACAGGCGCTGCTGCGCTGGGACCCCGTCACCTTCGCCGAACGCGAGCTCGACGAGCGGGCCGAGCTGGGTTTTCCCCCGGCCGTGCGGATGGCGACGCTGACGGGCCCGGGCGCGGCGGTCAGGGAGACGCTGGCGGGCGCCGGGCTGCCTCCCGGGGCGCAGGTGCTGGGCCCGGTGCCGGTGGAGGACGGGCTGGAACGGGCCATGGTCCGGGTGCCGCGCCACCTCGGGTCCGCGCTGGCCCGCGCGCTCAAGGGAGCCTCCGGTGTGCGCTCCGCGCGCAAGACGCCCGACGTGGTACGTGTGAACATTGATCCGCTCGACCTCATCTGACCGATTCGCCTCGCACAAAGCGAGCCGTTAGCGTGCCTGTGTGTCGATCGAATGGGTGAACCGGGCCGTCGACGGCCTGCGCGCCTGGGGGCGCGAGCGGAACGTCGAGGTCGACGTCGACGAGGTACGTCTGCTGTGCGACTACGCCAGCGACTACCTGGAGGTGAACGAACTGGGCGATTTCCGGCCGGGCACCTTCGAGGAGCTCCTGCTGGAAATCTACCCGCGCAAGGTCATCGCACCGCCGGAGAGCGCGCCGGAGACGGTCGCCGCGGCGCGGACACTGGTCGAGTTCCTGCTGGACACGGGCGAGATCGGCAGCAAGACGGCCGCCCGGATGCGGGAGACCATCGACCGCATCGAGCCGGAGATGCCGCAGGCGCTCGCGGACACGTCCAAGTTCGGCATGGCCAAGAGCCTGTTCAGCGCCATCGGGCCCGACTCCCTGGAGCTCGACGCGGCCCGGGGGGTGGGGACCCAGGGCGCGGCGGACGGCGACGAGTGCGACTGCCCCGGCTGCGCGCCCCTGCCGCCCGTACGGCTCGCGCCGCGCGAGGATGTGGCGCTGGCCGTGCGCGAGGTGCCGCTGCTGCGCGACGCCCACCGGGTGGTGACGTGGCTGGTGGAGGGCGGCCGCACGGTGACGACGCGCCGGTCGCTGCGCGTCAGGGACGCGCGGGCGTGCACGGCCGAGCTCGGCGTCGAGTGTCCAGAACCGGCGTGGCGCCTCGCGCTCGACCTGGGCCTGGCCCGGCTCGACGGCACGGCCGTCGTGGTCGCGGAGGACTTCCGTGAGCTGGACGCGCGCGGTGAGGACGAGCTGCTCGACCTGTGGCGGTCGGCGCTGGAGTTCCTCGTCGAGAGGTCAGTGCCGCTCACCGGGGAGGCGGTGGTGGACGAGGGGATGTCCCAGATCCACGACCTGCTCTACCGGCTGCAGTCGCCCGTCCCGGTGGACGCGCTCGCCGACTACCTGCGCGAAGTGGCCGCCGGGCGGCCGGTCGGCAGGCTGGACGAGGCGCTGAGCGCTCTGGCGTACGCGGGAACGGTCCAGCGCACCGAGGACGGCCTGGCCCTGACCTCGCACGCCCTGTGGGGCCTGCGGGAGGTGTACGCCGGCATGGGCCTGGACGCGCCGCTCGCGCCCGCACCGGCCGAGGGCGACGCGAGCGGGCTGATCGCCGGCCTGATCGGCGACGGCACGGCGGACGAGGCGGCCGAGCGGGACATCGCCGAGTGGCTGTCGCGGCGCACCCCGGAGCAGGCGGCGTCGGAGCTGCTCGCCGCCGTGGCCGGCGCCCCGGCGGAGGTGCGCGGGGTCGCCGTGACCATCGTGGACCGGCTGGGCGTCGAGGCGGCGCCGGTCGTGCGGTCCTACCTGGACGACGCCGAACTGCGCCCGCACGCCATCCACTGGCTGTCCTCGCGGGGCCTGGACGCGCCCGCGCTCACCCCCGAGGAGGTTCTGTGGGTGAGCGTCGACATGCTCGCGCTCGCACTGCCCGCCGCCGAGGCCGACCCGGAGGGTTTCGCGGAGAACATCGCGGCCTCTGGGCCGCCCGCGCATCTGATCGAGGACATGTGGCGGGTGGACCACCCCGACGTGGTCGAGGTTCTCGAACTGCTCGGCAGCACGCTGCCGGACCAGGCGGCCGCCAAAGCCGCCCGGAAAGCGGCGTTCAAGGCTCGTTCGCGGGGCATCAGGTGACTGCTGTGCAGTAAGTTGCTGGAATGGCCGACAGCGACGTGCTCACCTTCCCGCCGGTCGACATCGCCCCCGACGAGCAGCTCGTCCACGCGGTGCGGGAGGTCCCGCTCGTGCGGGACGCCCGCCGCATCGCCAAGTGGGTCGGGGCCCGGTGCGCCGCCTCTCCCCGGGGTGTGTGCGAGGTGACCGAGCAGGGGCTGCCGCACCCCGCCGAGGCCGAGGCGGTCGTCGCCGAGCTGGGCCTGGAGGCAGCCAGGCTGCGCCTGCTGTGGGTGGTCGCGGTCAACGGCCGTCTCGTGGAGGTCACCCGGCAGGGCGCCCGCCCCGGGCCCGGCGTGCCCGACCCCATGGAGTTCTGGGACGGCGTGGTCATGGACGTGCTCGACCGGACCGAGGAGGGCCTGACCGGGTCGGCCGTCGTCGACGAGCACCTCACCGAGATCCTCGCGACGATCTACTCGGTGCGTGAGGGCATGCCGCTCGCCGCCCTGGCTGGCGGCATCCTCCAGGCCCACGAGGTGGGCTGCGAGGCGCGGCCTGCGGACCTGCGGCGGCTGCGGATGACCCTGCCGGGGGAGCTGGCGGCGGCCATGGCGCTGCTGGAGTACTGCGGGCTGATCGAGCTGAGCGGGGAGCTCGTCCGGCTCAGCCAGCCGGGCGTGTGGGCCGTGCGCCGCGACCTGCTGAGGGAGGGGCACGACGCGCCGTCGCTCGGCGAGGTGGCCGCGCTCGCCGAGCTGGGCGCCGCCGACCTCATCGACGCCATGCTGACCGGCCGGGCCTCCGCCAGCGCCGCCACGCTGTGGCTGGAGCGCCGGGTGCCGGAGGACGCGGCGCGTGAGCTCATCAAGATCGCCGCGTCGGGCAACGCCGCCCAGCGCGGCACCGCGGGGACCGTGCTCGAGGAGCTGGGCCCGGAGGCCGCGCAGGCCGTGCGGGAGGCCCTGGACGAGCCGATGATGTGGCGCTACGCCGCGGCCTGGCTGGGCGTGCGGGACCTGGAGGCACCGGCCCTCGGCGAGGGTGACGGGGCCTGGGTGGCGGTGGACACCCTCGCCGCCCTGCTCTACATCGGCGCGCCGGTCGACTCGGTGGCCCATTTCGACCTCCTCGGGGAGGATCTGCTCACGCTGGTGCCCGAGATGGGCCGGGCCGACCATCCCGACGCCCTCGCGGTGCTGGAGATGCTCGGCAGGCACCATCCCGATCCGCTGATCGCGAAGACCGCCAGGAAGACGGCGATGAAGGTGCGTTCACGCCCGTAGACTGGGGTGATCCTCCTCGTGTACGTGACGTGAACGGAGCCAACCCTTGGCCATTCAGCCGATCCGCCTGTTCGGCGACCCGGTGCTGCGCACTCCGGCCGAGCCGGTGGTCGACTTCGACAAGGAACTGCGCAAGCTCGTCAAGGACCTGACCGACACGATGATGGACGCGCCGGGCGCGGGCCTTGCCGCGCCGCAGATCGGCGTCGGCCTGCGCGTGTTCACCTACTACGTGGACGATCAGCTCGGGCACCTCATCAATCCCGAACTCGACCTCGGCGGCGAGACGGACGAGGAGGGCGAGGAGGGCTGCCTGTCCTTCCCCGGCCTGACCTTCCCGACGCCCCGCGCGATCAGGGCGGTGGCCAAGGGCTTCACCATGCACGGCGAGCCGGTGACGATCGAGGGCACCGACCTCATGGCGCGCTGCTTCCAGCACGAGACCGACCACCTGGACGGCGTGCTGTTCATCGACCGGCTGGACGCCAAGCAGCGCAAGCTCGCCATGAAGGCGATCCGCGAGGCCGAGTGGAGCGGCCTGTCGGCACCGGTGGTGAAGATCTCGCCGCACGCCACGCAGGGAAGGGCCCTGTAGTGCGCCTGGTCTTCGCCGGCACGCCCGACACCGCGCTCCCGTCGCTGCGCGCCCTGCTGGACTCGCCCCGTCACGAGGTGGCGGCCGTGGTGACCCGGCCGGACGCGCAGTCGGGCCGGGGACGCAAGGTGCACCCCAGCCCGGTGGCCCAGCTCGCGGAGGAGTCGGGGATCGAGGTGCTCAGACCGGCGAAGGCCGGAGACCCGGAGTTTCTCGACCGGCTGAGGGCGATCGGCCCCGACTGCTGCCCCGTGGTCGCGTACGGCGCCCTCTTGCCGCAGGCAGCGCTCGACATCCCCCCGCAGGGGTGGATCAACCTGCACTTCTCCGTGCTGCCCGCCTGGCGCGGCGCGGCGCCCGTGCAGCACGCCGTGCTGCACGGCGACGACGTCACCGGCGCCTCGACCTTCCGCATCGTGAAGGAGCTGGACGCGGGGCCGGTGTTCGGCGTGCTCACCGAGCGGATCCGTCCGGACGACACGAGCGGCGCGCTGCTGGCCCGGCTCGCGGAGGCGGGGGCGGGCCTGCTGCTGGCCACCCTCGACGGCGTCGAGGACGGCACGCTTGAGGCGCGTCCGCAGCCCGCGGACGGCGTCAGCCTGGCCCCGAAGATCACGGTCGAGGACGCCAGGATCGACTGGGCCGCGCCCGCCATGCGGGTGGACCGGCTGGTGCGGGCCTGCACTCCGGCTCCTGGTGCGTGGGCCGAGTTCCGCGGCCAGCGGGTCAAGATCGGCCCGGTGCGGCTCGCGCCCGACGCGGACAAGCTCGCCCCGGGAGAGATCGCGGCCACGCGGAAGGCCGTCCTCGTCGGGACCGGCACCCACCCCGTGGAGCTCGGCGAGGTGCAGCCGCAGGGCAAGCGGCAGATGAGTGCGGCCGAATGGGGCCGCGGCGTCCGGTTCGCGGACGGTGAGACCCTGGTCTGAAGGGCCCCGCCCGCCGGGATCCCGGCCCCGGCACCGTGCCGGGCGGACGGCATGGCGGGTAGCGGAGAGCGGGCCGCTGAGCCGGAGCCGTCTCGGTGAGCGGCGGAGCCGAAGGCAGCGGATCAGCGAGTGACAGGGTCGTAGGCGGCAGCGTCGAAGGTGGCAGGGTCGAGGGTGACACCGTGAAGCAGGGCAGAGGTCAGGGCGGCGGCGGGCGGCGCGGCCAGGGGAGCGGCCAGAGCGGCGGCACTGGTGGCGGCACTGGTGGCGGCAGAGGGCAGGGCCGCCCGGGACACGGCGGCAGGGCGGGCCACGGCGGGCAGGCCGCGCACGCGGCTAAGGCCGGGCAGCCGAGGCAGGGCCGCGGGCGCCCGCCCCGCGACGAGGCGCGCAACGCCGCCTACGACCTGATGCGGGCCGTCGACGAGCGCGACGCCTACGCCAACCTGCTCATGCCGACCCTGCTGCGGCAGCGGCGCATCACGGGACGCGACGCGGCCCTCGCCACCGAGCTGGCGTACGGCACGCTGCGCGGCCTCGGGACCTACGACGAGGTCATCGCCGCGTGCAGTGATCGGCCGCCTGAGGAGGTGGACCCGCCGCTGCTCGACGCGGTGCGTCTCGGGGTCCACCAGCTTCTGCGCACGCGGATCCCGCCCCACGCGGCGGTCAGCGCCACCATCGACCTCGTACGGCTGCGCGTAGGGCCGGGCCCGTCCCGCTATGCCAACGCCGTGCTGCGCAAGGTCGCGGGCCGCACGCTGGAGGAGTGGCTGGAGATCGTCGCCCCGCCGCGGGCGCAGGACCCGGTCGGCAACCTGGCGGTCACCTACAGCCACCCGCGCTGGATCGTCACCGCCCTGCGCGACGCGGTGGGCGGGGACGTGGACGAGGCGGCCGCGCTGCTGGAGGCCGACAACGAACGGCCCCGCGTGGCACTGGTGGCGCGGCCGGGACGGGCCACGGTGGAGGAGCTGGTCGCGGCCGGGGGCGAGCGGGGCGCCTACTCGCCGTACGCGGTCTACCTGCCGGAGGGCGACCCGGGCTCCATCCCCGCGGTGGGGGAGGCGCGGGCCGCGGTGCAGGACGAGGCCAGCCAGCTCGTCGCGCTCGCGCTGACCCGCGTGCCGCTCGACCGGGACTCCACCTGGCTGGACATGTGCGCCGGCCCCGGAGGGAAGGCCGGGCTGCTCGACGCGGTGGCCGCGCAGCGGGACGCCCGGCTGCTCGGCGCCGACGTGCAGTATCACCGCGCCCGGCTGGTGTGGGGCACCACCCGCGAGGCGAAGGTGATCACGGCCGACGGCACGCGGCCCGCCTGGCGGCCCGGCGCGTTCGACCGGGTGATGCTCGACGCCCCCTGCACCGGGCTCGGCGCCCTGCGCAGGCGGCCGGAGGCCCGGTGGCGGCGCGACCCCCGGAGCATCCCCGAGCTCACCGCGCTGCAGCGGCGGCTGCTCGACTCGGCGCTGGAGGCCGTCCGCCCGGGCGGCGTCGTGGCGTACGTGACCTGCTCGCCGCACCTGGCCGAGACCCGGGCCGTGGTGGAGGACGTGCGCGACCGCGTCGAGGTGCTGGACGCCCGCGCGTACCTGCCCGAGGTGCCCGGCCTCGGCGACGGCCCGTACGCGCAGTTCTGGCCGCACCGGCACGGCACGGACGCGATGTTCCTGGCGCTGCTGCGCCGCTCCTGACAGGGATCGTCGTCATCGACCGCGGACGAGGGCGAGCATCTCATCCACTGAACCGGCCGGATCGCTGATCGGAAACTGCACCGCCCGGATGATCGCGTCGGGGTCGACCAACAGGGTGAGGCGCTTGAAGCGGTCGACGCCGGCCGTTCGGAAGGTCGGCAGCAGCAGCCCGGCGGCGAGTTTGCTGTCCTGGTCGGACAGGAGGGGGTAGGACAACCTCGCGTGCGTGACGAAGGCTGCCAACTGGTCGGGGCGCTGGGTGCTCACGCCTCGGATCGTGGCACCTGCCGCCTCGAAGTCGGCACACCGTGACGCGTAGGTGAGAGCCTCCAAAGTGCACCCCTTCGTCCCCGGGATGTCCGCCCAACCGGGCGGGTAGCCCTGAGTGCCCGGGGCGAAGGCGCCGGGGAAGAAGTAGAGCACGGTCCAGACGCCCGCCGCGTTGGGCGTGACCGGCTCGCCGTCATGTCGCTCCAGCACGACATCCGGCATTTTCCGGTTGACCAGCTCGCGCACGCGACGGCTCTCGGCGGACCCGCCCTCGCTGGTCGCGGTCAGCGCCCCATCGCCCATCACATGTCTGGCGCCCCAATCCTGCAGGGCGATGAGCGCCGGCAGCAGGCCTTCACCCTTCGTGGTCAGCACGTAGTCGTAGCGCGGCGGGCGATCGGAATAGGGCCGCCTCTCGAGCAAGAGGCGCCGGATGGGAATCGACAGTGGAGGTGGGGCGGGCGTCTTCTGGCGGTGGTGGACGGCCGGCACGACCAGCGCGGTCGGCTCGGCGGTAGGCGCAGTGGCGCTGCCGCTGACGGCCTTGACGGTGCTCGACGCCTCCGCGCTCGAGATGGGCATGATCGCCGCCGCCGGTTACGTCGCCTGGATCGTGATAGGCCTGCCCGCCGGGGTGGTGGTGCAGCGACTCCCCATGAGAAGGGTCCAGGTCGGCGCCGACCTGATCCGCGCGGCGGCGGTCGTCTCCATCCCGCTGACCTGGTGGCTGGACCGGCTGACGATCGCCCAGCTGGTGATCGTGGCCCTCGTGATGAGCTTCGCGAACGTCGTCTTCGACGTCGCCAACTCGACCTTCCTGCCGTCGATCGTGACCAAGGAGCAGTTGCAGTCCCGCAACAGCCTGACGTCCGGCACCCATGCCACTACTCAGCTCGGTGGGCCGTCGGTCGGCGGCCTCGTCGTCCAGGTGCTCGGGGCGGTGCCCACCCTCCTCGTCGACGCGGCCGGCTACCTTGTCTCAGCCCTGCTGCTGCGGACCCTGCCCGAACGCCGCGCAGAGGCCCCCGACCGCTGGCCACCGGTGCGCGCGATGATCCGCGAAGGCTGGCGCTTCGTCGTGCACCACCCGGTCATGGGTCCGTGCATGTGGGCCGCCACCGCGGCCAACACGGTCTGCGGGGCACAGCACGCGCTCTACGCGTTGTACCTCGTACGCGAGCTGCACGCCGAACCCGGCCTCGTCGGCCTGCTGCTGGCGGCGGACGGCGTCGGCACGCTGATCGGCGCGGCTTTGACGAACCAGGTCACGGCCAGGCTCGGCACCGCCCGCACCCTGATCGTCGCCGGCTTCGTCGCGGTCGCCGGGGCGCTCGTCGTTCCCCTCGGCACCGGTTGGCAGGGCTTCGCCGCATTCGCCGCGGGCAACGTGGTATTCGCCGCCGGCGTCGTGATGCTCAGTGTGGTGACCCGCACGTACCGGCAGATCGCCAGCCCGCCCGACCTGCTGCCTCGGGTGATGGCCACGGTCCGCTTCGTCTCCTGGGGTGCGATCCCGATCGGCGGGTTGATCGCCGGACTGATCGCCGGGGTGCTCGGCGGCCGGGTCACCCTGATGATCTTTGTCGTCGCGGCCGTCTGCATACCGCTGGTCCTGCTGGCCTCGTCGATCCGGCACCTGCGCGACCTCACCGACTATCAGCAGAGCGACGAATCCACCGGCTCGCCATCGCATCGCCGGCAGCTCGCCCCTGACGTCCAGGCGGACACATCCAACCTGTAAGCCCAGGTACGCGAACTCTCGCCTGTCGACGGGAGCCGGACACAGGGCCGGGCGGACGCCCGGGCGAAATAGACTGCAGGCACTATGGCCGTTCAGATCTCGCCCAGCATCCTGTCCGCAGACTTCGCCCGCCTCGCCGACGAGGCCGCACGGGTGGAGAACGTCGCCGACTGGCTCCACGTCGACGTGATGGACTACCACTTCGTGCCGAACCTGACGCTCGGCCTGCCGGTCGTCGAGTCGCTGCTGAAGACCACCTCGACGCCGATCGACTGCCACCTCATGGTCCAGGACCCGGACCGGTGGGCGCCGGACTACGCGGAGGCGGGAGCCGCCAGCGTCACCATCCACGCGGAGGCGGCCAAGGCCGCCGTGCGTACGCTGCGGGCGATCCGCGCCGCGGGGGCGAGGGCCGGTCTGGCGCTGAACCCGGCGACCGCCGTCGAAGGGTACGAGGACCTGCTGCCCGAGATCGACATGTTGCTCGTCATGACCGTCGAGCCGGGCTTCGGCGGGCAGCGCTTCCTCGACATCGTGCTGCCGAAGCTGGCGCGGGCGCGGGCGCTGATCGACAAGTACGGCGGCGAGGTGTGGCTCCAGGTCGACGGCGGCGTCTCCGTGGAGACGATCGAACGCTGCGCCGAGGCCGGGGCCGACGTCTTCGTGGCGGGCAACGCCGTCTACGGCGCCGACGACCCCGCCCGCGCCGTCGCGGAACTCCGCAGCCTCGCCGAGCGGGCCACCCCGCCCGCCTGAGCGGACGCTCCCCTGCCCGGGAAAGCCGCCTCCTTATCGGTCCGTCAGGCCGTGCCGTACGGCACGGCCTGACGAGGCGAGCGCCCGCTCGGCGGGCTCACTCACCGGCTGCGAACCCGTGTGCTCGCGTCAGGCGAGGGCGGGGTCGAGGACCACGTCCTCACCCTGCGTGGTGGGCGCCTCGGGGAAGTGGCAGGCGGTCAGGTGACCCTCGCGGTTGCCGCTGAGCCTGACCAGGGGCGGCACCTCGGTGGCGCACTTGTCCTGGGCCTTCCAGCAGCGCGTGCGGAACCGGCACCCGGACGGCGGGTTGATCGGCGAGGGCACGTCTCCGGCCAGGCGGATGCGCTCGCGCGGCTCGCTCGACACGTCCGGCTCGGGCACGGCCGACAGCAGGGCGTGCGTGTACGGATGCCGGGGCCGCTCGTAGATCGACTGGCGGTCGCCGATCTCGACGATCTTGCCGAGGTACATGACGGCGACGCGCTGGGAGAAGTGCCGTACGACGGCGAGGTCGTGCGCGATGAACAGGAACGCGATGCCGAGGTCGCGCTGCAGTTCCTGCAGCAGGTTGACCACCTGGGCCTGGATGGAGACGTCCAGCGCCGACACCGGCTCGTCGGCGATGATGAGCTTGGGGTCGAGCGCCAGGGCCCGGGCGATCCCGATTCGCTGCCGCTGACCGCCGGAGAACTCGTGCGGGAAGCGGTTGAAGTGCTCGGGGTTGAGTCCGACGATCTCCAGCAGTTCCTGGACCCGCTTCTTGCGCCCGCCGGACGGGTTGATGTCGTTGACCTCCATCGGCCCGCGGATGATCGTGCCCACGGTCTGGCGCGGGTTGAGCGAGCTGTAGGGGTCCTGGAAGATCATCTGGATCTCGGGGCGGATCGGCTTGAGCCGCTTGCGCGAGCTGTGGCTGATGTCCTGGCCCCGGTAGAGGATCTTGCCCGAGGTCGGTTCGAGCAGGCGGGCCGCCAGGCGGCCGGTGGTGGACTTGCCGCAGCCCGACTCGCCCACCAGACCGACGGTCTCGCCCGCGCCGACCGTGAGGTCGACGCCGTCCACCGCGTGGACGGCCCCGACCTGACGCTTGATCAGCGTGCCGCCCCGCACGGGGAAGTGCTTGACCAGCTCCTTGAGCTCCAGCAGCGTCTCGTTCATGCGCGGTCCTCGGTCTTCGCGGTGCGGAGTTCCCTCTTCTGCTCGAGGGTGAGGTAGCAGGCGTCGCCGTGCCCGGTCTCCGGGGAGATCGACGGCCGCTGGTTGAAGCACAGCTCCGGCCCGGCGAGCTTCGGATAGTCGCAGCGCGGGTGGAACGGGCAGCCGGACGGCGGGTTCAGCATGCTCGGGGGAGTGCCGCGCACCGGCCTCAGCGGGACGTCCACGGACGAGTTCAGGCGCGGCATCGACGACAGCAGGCCCCAGGTGTAGGGGTGGCGCGGCTCGCGCAGCACCTCGCGGACGGTGCCGCGCTCGGCCGCCCGGCCGGCGTACATGACCAGGACGTTGTCGGCGGTGCCGGCCACGACGCCGAGGTCGTGGGTGATCAGGATGATCGCGGTGCCGAACTGCTGCTGAAGCTCCTTGAGCAGGTCGAGGATCTGCGCCTGCACGGTCACGTCGAGCGCGGTCGTCGGCTCGTCGGCGATGAGCAGGTCGGGGTCGCACACCAGCGCCATCGCGATCATCGCGCGCTGCCGCATGCCGCCGGAGAACTCGTGCGGGTAGTGGTCCACCCGCGTCTCCGGCTGGGGGATGCCCACGCGCCGGAGCATCTCGATGGCCCGGTCGCGGGCCTCCTTCTTGCTCGCGCCCTTGTGCTTGCGGTAGACCTCGCCGATCTGCCGGCCGATCGTGTGGAACGGCGACAGCGCGGTGAGCGGGTCCTGGAAGATCATGGCGACGCGGTTGCCGCGGAGTTTCTCCATCGTGCCGCGGCCCGCCGAGATCAGCTCCTGGTCCTCCAGCCAGATCTCCCCGCCGATCTTCGTGTGGGCGGGGTCGTGCAGGCCGAGGATGGCGAGGTTGGTCACCGACTTGCCCGATCCGGACTCGCCGACGATGCCGAGCGTGGTGCCCTTCTCCAGATCGAAGGACAGGCCGTCGACGGCGTGCACGATGCCGTCCTCGGTGCTGAACTCGACGCTCAGGTCGCGGACGGACAGGAACGGCCCGGGGCCGCGCGAGGTCCCCGGCTCGCCGCTCCACGACACGGTGGTCACTTGCTGCTCCAGTTCCCGGTTCGACTTGGTTGGGCGTTCGACGTGATGGGCGGGGCTCAGCTCAGGCGGACCCGCGGGTCGATGAACGCGTAGAGCACGTCCACGACGATGTTCAGCAGGACGATCGCCGCCGCGCCCACGATGGTCACGCCGAGCAGCATCGGCAGGTCGGTGTTCTGCACGGCGCGTACGGCCAGCTCGCCGATGCCGTGCAGGCTGAACGTCTGCTCGGTGATGATCGCGCCACCAAGGAGCGTGGCGAGGTCGACACCGAAGATCGTGAGGATGGGGATCATCGCGCCGCGCCAGGCGAACCGGAAGAACACCGACCGGCTCGACATGCCCTTGGCGCGCGCCGTGCGGACATAGTCCTCGGCGAGCTGCTCGACCATCTGGGAGCGGGTCATGCGGGTGTAGTTGGCGGTGAAGATGATCGACAGCACCACCCACGGCAGCATCAGGTGGGTGAACCAGTCCAGCGGGTTCTCGGTGATCGGCACGTAGGACGGGCGCGGGATCAGCTGCATGGTGTCCACCAGGTAGAACGCCAGCAGCGGCCCGACGAAGTAGATCTGGAGCGAGGCCCCGATGACCGACGAGGAGCTGGCGATCTTGTCGAGCGGCTGCCCGACCTTCCAGGCCGCGATCATGCCGGTGAGGATGCCGAACGCCAGGATGACCACCGAGGCGCCGAGGGTGAGCGACACCGTCACCGGGAAACGGTCGACGATGGCGCTGAAGACGGGCTCCTGGGTGGCGAAGGAGTAGCCGAGGCAGGGCGCCGGGCAGGAGCCGAACTGGACGAACTCCCGGCCCGCGAAGATGCCGACCAGCCAGTGCCAGTACTGCACGAACAGCGGCTCGTCCATGCCCAGGTTGTGCCGGATCAGCGCCAGCGTCTCGGGCTGGCAGATCTTGCCGCAGAACGCCCGGGCGGGGTCACGCGGGACGGCGTAGAAGAGGTAGAACGTGATCGCGCTGATGATCATCAGGATCACGAGTGCGCCGGCGACGCGGCGTACCAGATAGCTGGTCATGGTCTCGCACTTGCTCCTGAGGGCGGGACGGGCCTGGGGCCCGCCGCCCCGCGGAGGGGCGGCGGACCCGGGTTGCCGCTACTTGACGAAGATGTCGAGCGCCGACTGCTCGCCCTCGACCGGGTCGAACTTGACCCCGCCGAGGCCCGAGCCGTACAGGCCGAAGTAGGTCTGGTAGAACTCGGGGACGATCGCGGCCTGGTCCATGATCTGCCGGTCGATCGCGGCCCACGCCTTGCCCGCCTCGGCGGCGTCGGCGATCGCGTTGGCCTTGTCGATGGCGTCGTTGATCTCCGGCATGTTGAGGTGCGTGTAGTTCGGCTGGTTGTCGGAGATCAGACGGCCGTCGTACTGCGGCTGGATCGCGGTCGAGCCGGTCGGCCAGTCGGCCGCCCAGCCGCCCCAGTAGATGTCGTACTTGTTGTCCACCGGGCCGATGGCGTCGTAGTAGGTGCCCGCGTTCAGCGGCTTGGCCACCACCTTGAAGCCGGCCTTGCCGAGCGCCTCCTTGATGGCGACGGTGACCTTCTCCTGGGTCGGCGTCTGGTTGTAGGCGTAGACCACGGTCGGGTTCGGGTTGCCCGCCTTGGCGAGCAGCGCCTTGGCCGCCTCGGGGTCGCCCTCGGGCTTCTGGAGCTTGTTGTACAGGTCGAACGCCTCGTAGCCGAGCACCGTCGGGCTCATGACCGTCGTGGCGATCTTGCCGGCCGAGATCTCACCACCCTGGAGCTGCTGGATCTGCTTGGACGGCCAGGCCGTGATGATGGCCTTGCGGACGTTGACGTCGGTGATCCGCTTGGTGTTGATGTTGTAGAAGGTCGTGAACGGCGTCAGGCCCTGCAGCGACCGCTTCATCAGCTCGGGGTCGTTCAGCACCTCCTGGGTGCGCTCGGGCGCGACCGGGTTGTGGAAGGTGAACGCCTGCTTGTCGTTGCCGGCGTCGGCCATGAAGCGCTCGGTGGTCTGCTGCGACTGAAGGCCGAACTCCATGTGGAACTTGTCCGGGTAGGCGTGCCGGATCGGGTCGGTCTTCGGGTCCCAGTTCTCGTTGCGCTCCAGGTCCATCGACTTGTCCGTGATGTGGCTCACGATCTTGTACGGACCCGAGGAGAACGGCTGCTTGTCGTACTTCTGCTTCGTGTCCTGCGCCTTGGGCACGGCGCCGTAGCCGGTCATGGCCACGGTGAAGTTGAAGTCGGGGTGCAGCCCGTTGAGGTGGAAGATCACCGTCTTGTCGTCCGGAGTCTCGATCGTGTCGAGCTCCTTGCCGTCGTACGGGCCCTTGTACTGGTCGCGGAACGGCTTCTTCGGGTCCGGGACCAGCCAGGTCTCGGCGTAGTCCGGGCCCTCCGTGATGAAGTCGGCGAACAGGCGCTCGAAGCTGTACTTGATGTCACCGGAGGTGATCGGCGTTCCGTCCTGCCACTTCAGGCCGTCCTTGAGCGTGAACTTCCACGTCTTGCCGTTGTCGGTGGTGGTGCCGGTGTCGGTGGCCAGGTCGCCGACGAGCTTGATGTTGCCCGAGTCGTCGTGCTTGTACGCGGTGAGCTGGCGGGTGAACAGGTGGGACACCGAGGAGTTGTAGTTCACGTAGACGCGGCCCGGGTCCAGGTGGCTGAAGTCGTCCCGGTCGATCATGTAGACCGTGCCGCCGGACTTGGCGCCCTGCACCTCGGGGGCGGGGCCGGTGGAGTCGGCCGCGGTGCCGACCGAGATGGCGCTGACGGCCTTGTTCTCCAGCGGCTTCTGGGAGGCGCCCCCCGCGCTCTGGGGCGCTCCGCCCCCTCCGCCCTTGGCGCAGCCGGCCAGGGCCAGCGCGCCCGCCGCGAGCACGGCCGTCATCGAGGCGATCCGCCTGCTATGGGATCTCATGTGGTCCTTCCTATGGGGGAGAGCGCGCGTGGTCAGCGCTTTGTCTTGGGGTCGAAGGCGTCGCGGATGGAGTCCCCGAGCAGGTTGAAGGCGACGACGAAGATCAGCATCGACACGCCGGGGAACAGGAGGTAGGTCACGTCGGAGTGGTAGACGTTCGCGCCCACCTGGAACATCCGGCCCCAGTCGGGGGTGGGCTCGGTCATGCCGACGCCGAGGAAGCCGAGACCGGCCTCGGCGCCCACGTACAGCGGGAGCGCGAGCGTGGCCTGGATGATGATCGGCGTCCAGAGGTTGGGCAGCAGTTCCTTGAAGATCACCCGCGCCGGCGACGCACCGGTGACGCGGGCGGCCTCCACGAACTCACGAGCCCGCAGCGACAGCACCTGGGCGCGCAGCAGGCGGGCGATCGTGGCCCAGCCGAGGACGGTGAGGACGACGCAGATGGACACGTAACGCAGCCAGACCGGCGTCTCCTCCTCGGGCAGCACGAACGCCGCCTCGACGACCGGGAGGAAGACGATGAGGAAGAGCTGCGAGGGAAAGGCGAGCAGCGTGTCGATGACCCGCCCGATCACGTAGTCGGTCTTGCCGCCGATGTAGCCCGAGGTGATGCCCATCGCGATGCCGATGATCGTGGACACCACGGTGACGATGACCGCGATGCTCAGCGAGGTGCGGATGCCGTACACGAGCTGCGTGAACACGTCGCGGCCCAGGCCCGGCTCCAGCCCGAACCAGAAATCGCCGCTCACGCCGCCGTTGGGCGCGATGGGATAGCCGAACTCGTTGAGCAGGCCGGGCTGATTCTGGCCGTAGGTCGTGTACGGGTCCTTGCCGTACAACGCCGCGATCACGGGAGCCAGAAGCGCGATCAGGAAGAACGCGAGCACGATGATCGCCGAGACCACGCCCGTCTTGTCGCGCCGGAAACGGCGCCACATGAGCTGGCCGGGCGAGCGGCCGACGACGGCGGAACCGGAACCGGCCGTGCCCGCGGTGTCCGCGGACTCCGCGGCGGCGTCGGTCGCGGTCGAGGAGGGGAACGTCATGGTGCGGTGCTCCCGGATGGACCATTAACGATCGGAAGAGATCCGACTATAGGGAACCCTGGCAACTAATTTTGCGGGGGTCAATCACTTGAGGCGGGTAGTTCGCCACTTGCCTGCTTCGTTGTGCAAAGTAAATCACCTTGTGTCCTGCGACCGCATTGACCTCGGTATACGTGGCACGGAACACTACTTATTACACAAATGCTTTTGTGTCACAGCTTTGTGACACAACCCGCACATGGTTGAGACCAACCGCATCCGGTTAACCGTGTGCCGCAGATCACCACAATCCCGCCCTAGGGCAACGTGCCGGGCATGGCTACACTGACGGGTAGCAGAGCAGCGTGCTCCGGGGTCGGTGTAATTCCGAACCGGCGGTGACACCCCTGTCCCCAGGGGTGACAGTCCGCGACCCGGCCGAAGCCATCGGCCGGTGGACCTGGTGAGATTCCAGGACCGACGGTGAAAGTCCGGATGGGAGGAAGCGCGCGAACGGGCGGCCGTGGTGTCGCCGGGCGGCCGTGTGGCCGCGCCGGCAGCGAGGCCGTCCGTGCAGGTGATGCGAGGCCGCATCCCGAAGGATCCCCGGGGCCCGCCGTAGACAACGGCGAGAGGAAGACCGGGGTGACCTCAGCGGACATCCTTCACATGCGGCGCGCGATCGCGCTCGCCGCCCGGGGCCTGGGCGGCACCAGCCCCAATCCCGTCGTCGGCTGTGTGATCCTCGACCCGTCGGGCGAGGTCGCGGGAGTGGGCTTCCACGCCTACGCCGGCGGCCCGCACGCCGAGGTCGTGGCGCTGCGCGAGGCCGGCGGCCGGGCCAGGGGCGGCACGGCCTACGTGACGCTGGAGCCCTGCAACCACACCGGCAGGACCGGCCCCTGCTCCGCCGCCCTCCTTGAGGCGGGCGTGGCCCGGGTCGTCGTCGCCGTCTCCGATCCCAACCCGAAGGCCGCGGGCGGCGCCGCCGTCCTGCGGCGGCACGGCGTCGTGGTGGACGAGGGCGTGCTGGCCGCCGAGGCCGAGGAGGTCAACGCGGCCTGGCTGACCTACGTGCGGGCCGGCAGGCCGTACGTGACCTGGAAGTTCGCCGCCACCGTGGACGGCCGGTCGGCGGCCGAGGACGGCACCAGCCAGTGGATCACCTCGCCCGAGGCCAGGGCCGACGTGCACCGCCTGCGGGCCGAGAGCGACGCCGTCGTCGCCGGCATCGGCACCGTGCTCGCCGACGACCCCCGGCTGACCGTCCGGCTCACCGCCGGCGTCCCCGCCCCTCCGCGGGCGGCGCCCGTGCTGCGCGTGGTCGTGGACTCGGGCGCCCGCACCCCGGCCGCAGCCCGTGTCCTGGACGGCGAGGCGCCGACGCTGGTCGCCGTGGCCGAGGACGCGGCCGTCCCCGCCCACCTGTCCCCCCACGCCGTACGGCTCCCGCGCGTCCCCGGCGGGATCGACCTGCACGCCCTCCTGGCCGAGCTGCACGACAGGCAGGTCGTGAGCGTGCTGATCGAAGGCGGGCCCGCCCTCGCCGGCGCCTTCCTCCGCGAGGGCCTGGTCGACCGGGTCGTCGGCTACCTCGCCCCGGCGCTGCTGGGGGCGGGGGCGGCCGCGCTCGGCCCCGCGGGCGTCTCGACGATCACCGAGATCCACCGGCTGGAGTTCGCCGAAGTCACCCCCGTCGGACCGGACCTCAAGCTGGTCCTGCGTCCGAAGTCCCCTGTGTTTCCCAACCCTGTGTCTTCAAAGTCCTCCGGCCCGCAGTCCCCTAAGGAGAGCTGAATGTTCACCGGAATCGTCGAGGAGCTCGGCGAGGTCGTGGCACTCGAGCCGCGGGGCGACTCCGCGCGCCTCACGGTGCGCGGCGCGGTCGTCACCGCCGACGCCGGGCACGGCGACTCGATCGCCGTCAACGGCGTCTGCCTCACGGTGGCCGACGCCGAGGGGGACTCCTTCACCGCCGACGTGATGAAGGAGACCCTCGACCGGTCCTCGCTCGGGGCCCTGAGCCCCGGCTCACGCGTCAATCTGGAGCGCGCCGTACGGGCCGACCAGCGGCTCGGCGGGCACATCGTGCAGGGCCACGTCGACGGGACCGGGGAGGTGCTGTCGCGCGAGCCCGGGGAGCACTGGGAGGTCGTGCGGCTCTCGCTGCCCGCGAACCTCGCCCGGTACGTCGTGGAGAAGGGCTCGATCGCGGTGGACGGCGTCAGCCTCACCGTGGCCGGCGTGACGGACGACTCCTTCTCCGTCAGCCTGATCCCCACCACCCTCGAACTCACCACGCTCGGCCGCAAGAAGCCGGGCGAGCCGGTCAACCTCGAGGTCGACGTGATCGCCAAATACGTCGAGAAGCTCACCGCGGCGACCGTCAAGGGGGTTTCGGCATGAGCGAGCGCAGCGAGCGAATCATCAGGCACAGCGTCTGGCGAATGCCATTCCGAGCCGAAGGCGAGGAGGCGGCATGAGCTGGACCGACGCGGCGGCCTTCTACGCGTTCGGCAAGCCCGTGCTGTGGACCGACCTGGTGGGCAACGTGTGCGCGCTGGGCACGGTCTGGCTCGCGATCAGGAAGACGATCTGGACCTGGCCGGTGCAGCTCGTCGGTTCCGTGCTGCTGTTCGTGGCCTCGATCAGCGCGCACATCACCGGCAACGCGCTCAAGCAGGCGCTGTTCGGCATCCTGGCGATCTACGGCTGGGTGAAGTGGTCGCGCGGCACGCGCGGCGGCGCGGAGCTGCCGATCCGCTCGGCGCGCGTCCGGGAGCGCGTGGCGCTCGTCAGCGTCATGATCGCCGGGACGGTCGCGGTCGCGCTGCTGTTCGTCTTCCTCAACTCCCGGGGCTGGAAGATCTCCTGGGCGCCGTGGCCCGACGCGTACATCTTCGTCGGCAGCGCGGTCGCCACCTGGGCGCAGGGCAGGGCCCTGGTCGACTTCTGGATCATCTGGGTCGCCGTGGACCTCGTGGGGGTGCCGCTGGCGTTCAACTCCGGGCTCGTGGTCTCCGGCCTGGTCTACGGGGTGTTCTTCGTCATGGTGTTGATCGGGTTCCGCGGCTGGCTGCGGCAGTCGCGCGAGTTGCGGGCGGTGACCGCGTGAGTGTGATCAGGCTGGACCCGATCGAGCGGGCCGTCAACGACATCAGGGACGGCAGGCCCGTCGTGGTGGTGGACAACGAGAACCGTGAGAACGAGGGCGACCTCATCTTCGCGGCGTCGAAGGCCACGCCCGAACTGGTCGCCTTCATGATCCGCCACACGAGCGGCGTCATCTGCGTCGGCATGGAGGGGGCCACGCTCGACCGGCTCGGCCTGCCGCTGATGGTGCAGGACAACCGCGAGCGCCTGCGCACCGCGTACACGATCAGCGTGGACGCCAGGGACGGGGTGACGACGGGCATCTCCGCCGCCGACCGGGCCAAGACGATCAGGACGCTGTGCGACTCGGCCACCGAGCCGTACGAGCTGGTCCGGCCGGGGCACATCTTCCCGCTGCGCTACCGCGAGGGCGGCGTGCTGGTGCGGCCGGGGCACACCGAGGCGTCGGTGGACCTCGCCAGGCTCGCCGGGCTGACCCCGGCCGGCGCGCTCGCCGAGATCGTCAACGACGACGGCACGATGGCGCGCCTGCCCCGCCTGCGCGAGTTCGCCGACGAGCACGACCTCGCGCTGGTGTCGATCGAGCAGCTCATCGAGCACCGCCGCAGGTCCGAGCGGATGGTCACCCGGGTCGCCGAGACGCGCATCCCCAACCGCTACGGCGTCTGGCGCGCGTACGGCTACGCCAGCGCGCTCGACGGCGGCGAGCACCTCGCGCTGGTGTACGGCGACATCGACGACGGCGAGAACGTGCTCGTCCGGGCGCACTCGGAATGCCTCACCGGCGACGTGCTCGGCTCGCTGCGCTGCGACTGCGGCGTGCAACTCGACACGGCCATGCGCATGATCGCCGAGAACGGGCGCGGCGTGATCGTCTACCTGCGCGGCCACGAGGGGCGGGGCATCGGCCTGCTGGCCAAGCTGCGGGCCTACAGCCTGCAGGACAACGGCAGCGACACGGTCGACGCCAACCTGGAGCTGGGGCTGCCGGTGGACGCCAGGGAGTTCTCCAACGCCGGGCAGATGCTCGCCGACCTCGGCGTGAAGTCGGTGCGGCTGCTGACCAACAACCCGGCCAAGGTGCGCGGCATGGACGGGTACGGCATCAAGGTCCTGGGCCGCGAGGCCATGCCGGTGGCGATGAACCCGTACAACGAGAGGTATCTGACCGCCAAGCGCGACCGGCTCGGTCACGAGATCTCGGGCGACGTCCCCCGGGACATCCACGGCGAGCACTTCGGCAAAGAGGCCTCGTGAGCGAGCGAAGCGAGCGAATCAGCGAGCACGGCGGCTTCGGGCCGTCAGGCGAGGAGGGCGTATGAGTGGCGAGGGACGGCCGGACGCGGCGGCGGTGGACGCGGGCGGGCTGACCGTCGGCATCGTCGCCGCCCGGTGGCACGAGAAGATCACCGACCAGTTGCTGGAGCGGGCGGAGCGGGCGGCGCGGGACAGCGGCGCGGCCGTGGTCACGGCCCGCGTGGCGGGGTCGCTGGAGATCCCGGTGGTCGCGCAGGCCCTGGCCCGGCGCTGCGACGCCGTCGTCGCGCTCGGCGTGGTGATCCGGGGGGACACGGCCCACTTCGACTACGTCTGCGACTCGGTGACCACGGGTCTGACCAGGGTCTCGCTCGACGAGTCGACCCCGGTGGGCAACGGGGTGCTGACCTGTGACACCCTTGATCAAGCGGTCGAGCGGTCCGGCGTGCCGGGCAGCAAGGAGGACAAGGGGTACGAGGCGACGATCGCCGCCCTGGAGACCGCGCTCCTCTTGCGCGGCCTCGCCGGCTGACCTCGCCCGAACCTCGTAGCCGCAGCGCTCGCATCCGCAGCGCCGAGCCGGGAAGACTTGACTGGTGATCACGCAGCATCCGCCCGCGGCCCCGCCGGCCGGGCACGCCGTACGCCGCCGCGCAGTGCCCACCCGCGGGGGTGGTCATGTCTGACAGTGCGCCGCCGCTGCCCGTCACCTGGCGGCCCCGCGCTACGACGATCATCGCGTACGGCCTGGCGGCGGTGATGGTGATCGGCTCGATCCTGCTGGCCGTCGGCCTGCCGGAGCAGTTCAAGCTTCCCGACCGGCTGGGCATGGTCGCCTTCGGCGTGGCGGTGGCGTGCGTGCTGCACCTGCTCGGCCGCCTGCGGGTGCGGGCGGACGAGAAGGGGATCACGGTGGTGAACCCGCTGCGGGTCCATCACTTCGAGTGGGCCGAGGTGCTGGACGTCACCATGGTGGAGGGCGACCCCTGGCCCAAGCTGGATCTCGCCAACGGGATCAGCCTGGGCGCGATGGGCATCCAGAGCACCGAGCGGGAACGATCGCGGCGGGCGGTGGCCCAGCTCGCCGCCCTCATCCGCGAGCGCGGCGAGGCCCCCGACCGCCTGTGACGGGGGCGCGGGGCCCGCCGGGCCGTCAGGCGCTCAGCCGTACGGGCTCGCCGGCGCCGAGCAGGCCCCGCCGGCGCAGTTCGGGCAGCACGCCCTCGCCGAACCAGAAGGCCTCCTCCACATGCGGGTAGCCCGACAGCACGAACTCCTCCACGCCGAGTGAGGCGTACTCCTCGACGAGGTCGGCGACCTCCGCGTGGCTGCCGACGAGCGCGGTGCCCGCGCCGCCTCGCACCAGGCCGACCCCCGCCCACAGACCGGGGTGGATCTCCAGGTCCCTGACCCTGCCGCCGCGGCGGCCCCCCTGGAGGCCCTCCTGGAAGCCCCCGTGGAAGCCTTCGTGGAGCGCGAGCATCCGCTGTTGCCCCACCGACTCGCTGCGGGACAGGACGGCCCGCGCCGACGCGATGTCCTCGGGGGAGATCTGGTCGAGCAGCCGCCCGGCCTCCGCCCACGCCTCCTTGGAGGTGTCCCTCGTGATCACGTGCAGGCGGATGCCGAAGCGCAGTGTGCGGCCCTCCGCGGCGGCCAGTTCGCGCATCCAGTCGAGCTTGGCCGCGACCTGGGACGGCGGCTCGCCCCAGGTGAGGTAGACGTCCACGTGCCGGGCCGCGACCGGGCCCGCGGCGGCCGAGGAGCCGCCGAAGTACAGCTCGGGCACGGGGTCGGGCCGCTCGGCGACCGTCGCCCCCTCGACGTCGTAGTAGTCGCCGGCGAAGTCGAACGGGCCGTCCCACGCGCCGCGCACGATCGACAGGAACTCGGCGGTGCGCGCGTACCGCTCGTCCTTGCCCAGGTGGTCGCCGAACCGCCGCTGCTCGGCCGCCTCCCCGCCGGTCACCACGTTCAGCAGCAGCCGGCCGCCGGAGATCCGCTGGTAGGTGGCGGCCATCTGGGCCGCGAGCGTGGGGGACAGCGCCCCGGGCCGGAACGCGACCAGGAACTTCAGCCGGGTCGTCACCTGGGTCAGCGCGGCGGTGACCAGCCAGGCGTCCTCGCAGTAGGTGCCCGTGGGGGTGAGCACGGCCTCGAACCCGGCCTGCTCGGCCGCGCGGGCCACCTGTGCGAGGTAGTCGATCGTGGGCGGCCGGAACGCGGCGGCCGGCGACTGCCCGTGCACGCGGCGCAGGCCGTGCCCGCCGCCGGTGATCGACCTGCCGTCGCCCGAGGTGGGCAGGAACCAGTGGAATTTCATCGCTGCGCCTTCCTGACGACGTCGTTGAAGCGGTCGTCGACGAACTGGGAGAACGTGACGGTGCCCGGCACGAGGCCCTCGGCGGTGAACGCGTCGGCGATCTCCTGCTCGGAGGAGACGACCGAGTCGTCGATCACGACGGGGGTGGCGACGGCGTTGGCCACGGCCGCGTCCGCCACCTCGACCGGCAGGCCGGTCTCCCGCGCCCACACCTTCGCCCACTCGTCCAGGTGGGTGGCGGCCCAGTTCCGCGCCTTGGCCAGCCGGGTGAGGAAGTCGCCGATCGCGGCCCGCCTGCCCGCGTCGTCGAGCGCGGCGGGAGCGGCGACCTGGAAGCCCAGGCCGTTGACGATGCCCGCGCCGTCGACCACGAGCCGGGCCTTGTGCTGGATCTCGGCCTGTGACGTGAAGGGGTCCCAGATGGCCCAGGCGTCGACGGTGCCGGACGAGAACGCGGCCAGGGCGTCGGCGGGCTGGAGATACTGCGGCTGGATGTCCTTGAAGGACAGGCCCTCCTTCTTCAGGACCGCCAGCAGGTGGTAGTGGGCCGAGCTGCCCTTGGCCACCGCGATCTTCTTGCCCTTGAGCTGGGCAGGCGAGGTGATCGCGGAGCCGTTGGGGACGAGGATCGCCGATCCCTTGGCGCTCTGCCGGTACGCCGCCACGATCTTGATCTTCGAGCCGGAGGCGGCGGCGAAGACGGGCGGGGTGTTGCCCACGCCGCCGATGTCGACCGCGCCCGCGTTGACCGCCTCCAGCAGCGGCGGCCCGGAGGTGAACTGCGACCACGTGATCGCGTAGGAGGTGCCGTCGAGCAGCCCGGCGGCCTTGAGCAAAGCCTGCGACCCGGCCTTCTGGTCGCCGACCCGGAGGGTGACGCGGCCCGTGGCCTGTCCGTCCTTCCCTCCGGACGCGCCCTGTGCCGTCGAGGCGCAGGCCGTGGTGACGGCCGCCAGGGCGATCAGCAGCGCGGCGAGCGGTCTCCTGGTCATGCGGGTCCTTCCGGGGTGACGCCCAGCGCGGAGAGCAGGGCCGCGCGCAGAGTGAGCAGGTCGGGGTGATCGCGGTGCCGGGGGCGCGGCGCGGCGACGGTCCACTCGTGTGCGAGGCGCCCGCCGTCGAGCACCAGGATCCGGTCGGCCAGCAGCAGCGCCTCGTCCACGTCGTGGGTCACCAGCAGCACGGCCGGGCCGTGCGCCGCCCACAAATCGAGCACCAGGCGGTGCACGGTGATCCGGGTCAGCGCGTCGAGCGCGCTGAACGGCTCGTCGAGCAGCAGCAGCCCCGGCTCGCGGACGAGCGCGCGGGCCAGGCTCGCCCGCTGCGCCTCGCCGCCGGACAGCGTCAGCGGCCACGCCCGCGCCCGGTCGGCCAGGCCCACCTCGGCCAGCGCCGCCTCCGCCCTGCCGGCCGGGTCGGGCGCGGTCAGGCCGAGCGTGAGGTTGTCGCGCACCCGCTTCCACGGCACCAGCCGGGGCTCCTGGAATGCCACGGCCACCGAGCCGTCCACCTCCAGGCCGCCCTCGACCTCCTCGTCCAGGCCGGCGAGCGCGCGCAGCAGCGTGGACTTGCCCGAGCCGCTGCGGCCGAGGAGCGCGACGAACTCGCCCCGCCCGATCGTCAGGTCGAGGCCGTCGAGCACGGTGCGGTCGCCGAAGCGCCGGGTGAGTCCGCGCACGGTCGCCACCACCGTGGCCACCGCAGTGGCCACCGCAGTGGCCGCCACCGTGGCAGCCGGCCGTACGGCGCCCGGGGCCTGCGCGCTCACCGTGGCACTCACCGGGCCAGGAACTCGCGCCGCCATACCAGCGCCCTCCTTTCCAGGAGCCGGACCAGGGCGTCGGTGAGCAGGCCGAGCGCGCTGTAGACGAGCAGGCCGACCACGATCACGTCGGTGCGCAGGAACTCCCGCGCGTCGTTGATCATGTAGCCGAGGCCGGCGTCGGCGTTGACCTGCTCGGCCACGATCAGCGCCAGCCAGGCCACCCCGAGGCTCTGCCGCAGCCCGACGAGCGTCTGGGGAAGCGCGCCGGGCAGCACGATGTGCCGCACGAGCGCGGTCCGGCCGAGCCTGAGCGTCCGGGCGACCTCGGCGAGCTTGCCGTCCACGCCCCGGATGCCCGCGAACGTGTTGAGGTAGAGCGGGAAGGAGACGGCGAGCGCCACCAGCAGCACCTTGGGCGTCTCCCCGATCCCGAACCAGAGGATGAACAGGGGGATCAGCCCGAAGAACGGCAGCGCCCGGAGCATCTGCATGATCGGATCGACGGCGTTCTCGCCGGTCCGGCTCAGCCCGGCGACCAGTGCGAGGCCGACGCCCGCGACCGCTCCGGCGGCGAAGCCGAGGAGCACCCGTTCGAGGGACACCGCGATCGCCGTGGGCAGCGTCCCCGAGCGCACCAGGTCGAGCGCGGTCGCGGCGATCTGCGACGGGGCGGCGAGCAGCCGGGCGGGCAGCAGCCCGAGCACGCTGGCGAGCTGCCACAGCAGCACGACGACGAGGGGGCTGATCCACCTGTGCCACCCCCTCCGCGGGCCGCGGGCCGTGGCGGAGCGGAGACGCGGCCGGGGATCCGCCCGGACCGCGCCCCCTAACTCGCCCTGGAGTTGGACGACGGACATGGACACACCTCGCTGTTGACGACGAAGGATTTCGCCACCAGAGTTGCCCACATTTCCTACCAAGTCAATAGGTTTACCTTCATGGCGACGAGGCGCGGGCCGCGCGGGCGCCCAGCGCACGCAGATACGCGCGCAGCTCCGGCGGCTCGTGCACCTCGAACTCGCAGCCGAGCATGAGCAGACGCGACGCGAGCCACTCCAGGGTGTCGGCCGGTCCGCGCAGGCGGCAGCTGTGATCGTCGATCGGTTCGACGTCCCCCGCGGCGGCGCCGAGCCTGCGTGCCGCCTGACCGGCCGGAAGTCGCAGGGTCGCCACCGCCTCGTAAACGGGTGCGGACGAGTACAGCTTGGCGGCGACGAACTCGGCCGGGTCCTGTTCCGGCGGCACGCGGGCCGGGAACCGTACGCCGGTCGGGTGAGGGTCGCCGATCCGGTCGGCGCGGAAGATGCGCCAGTCGTCGCGGTCGTTGTCGTATGCCAGCAGATACCACCGGCGTCCGGCCGTGACCAGGCGGTACGGCTCGGTCAGGCGCCTGCTCTCGGCGCCGTCGCCCGACCGGTAGGCGAAGCGCAGCCGCTCGCGGTTGGCGGCGGCCCCGGCGAGCACCACCAGGGTCCGCGGGTCCACGGGCGGCTCTGCTCCGGCGAGCATCGGCACGGTCGCGGCGGCGAGCGCGCCCACCCGGTGCCGCAGTCGGGAGGGCAGCACCTGCTCCAGCTTGGCCAGGGCGCGCACGGACGCCTCGTCGATGCCGTCCACCGGATGCGCGGCGGCCGTGCGCAGCCCGACGGCGATGGCCACCGCCTCCTCGTCGTCCAGCAGCAGCGGCGGCATGGCCGCACCCGCGGCGAGCCGGTAACCGCCCACCGAGCCCATCGTCGCCTGGACCGGATATCCCAGCTCGCGCAGGCGATCGACGTCGCGGCGGATGGTCCGGGGGCTGACCCCCAGACGCTCGGCCAGTAAGCTCCCCGGCCACTCGCGGGGCGTCTGCAGCAGCGACAGCAGAGCGAGCAACCGCGCGGACATGTCACTCATGGCACCAAGCATGCCCGGTCATGTAGGACAGACCACGACCTACATGACCCCTAGCGTCGATCCCGTCATCGCGACGCATCGGGAGAGACATGAGCACCGAGATCCGCCCATTCCGTATTGAGATCGCTTCGGCCGACCTGGACGACCTGAACGACAGGCTGGACCGCGCCCGGTGGCCCCGTACGCTGCCCGGCGACGGATGGAGCCGCGGCGTCCCCGCCGCCCTCCTCCGGGAGCTCGCCCGCTACTGGCGTCAGGAGTACGACTGGCGCCGGCACGAGGCGCGGCTGAACGAGTTCCCGCAGTTCATGACCGAGATCGACGGTCAGGACATCCACTTCCTGCACGTACGCTCGGCCGAGCCCGGCGCTCTGCCGCTCGTCCTCACGCACGGCTGGCCGAACTCGTTCCTGGAGTTCACCGAGCTCATCGGCCGTCTTGCCGACCCCCGCGCGTACGGCGGCGATCCCGCCCGAGCGTTCCACGTCGTGGTGCCCTCCCTGCCGGGCTTCGGCTTCTCCGCGCCGCCGCGCGGCACCGGCTGGACCGCGGCGCGCGTGGCGCGGACCTGGGCGGAGCTGATGCGTCGTCTCGGCTACGAGCGGTACGGCGCGCAGGGCGGGGATTTCGGGGCCTACGTCGCCCCGGAGGTGGCCAAGGCGGCGCCGGACAACGTGGCCGGCGTCTACATCGTCAGCGGTCTCGGCTTCCCCGCGGAGAAGGACCTTCCGGAGATGACCGAGGACGAGCGGGCGGCCTATGCCCGGCTGCTGGCACAGGACTGGATGAACGGCGTCGACCACCACGGTCTGCTGCGCGCGGCGCCGCAGACCTTCACGTACGGGTGGCACGACTCACCGCTCGCGGCACTGGCCTGGATGACCCAGAAGTTCCACGAGTTCAACGCCTCGGGCAGGCCTCTCGAGGAGGTCGTCGACCGGGACCTGTTCCTGACCAATGTGAGCCTGTACTGGCTCACCGGGACGTTCGGGACGTCGGCCTGGCCGTACTACGAGAGCACCGGCTTCGGCTGGCCGGAGGGCCAGACCGTCGCGCCGACCGGCGTGTACAGCGGACCGCCCGGCATCCGCCGGCTCGCCGAACGGCACAACACCGTCCTCCACTGGCCGGAGGACAACCCGGGCGGCCACCACTTCATCGCGATGGACCAGCCGGATCACCTCGCCGCCGACATCCGCGCGTTCTTCGCCAAGGTGGGCTGACCGGCGCGGACCGGCCGCGCCGTCCTCACCCCGCCGCCTCGCGGAGGCGACGCGGCCGCTCGTCGGGTGAACGCCCCGGCCAGGTGCGCGGGGCACCGGGCCGGGCCCGGAGCGGCGTCTTCCGCGGCGGTCAGCTCGCGCCCGGGATGTTGACGTTCTGCTCCTTGAACTTGTAGCCGGTCTTCGCGGCGTCGCGCTGCAGGCCGTCCATCGAGCTCTTGCCGGCGTCGATGTCGGCCGGCGTGGCGGTGCCGTTGTGCAGCTTGCCGGTCAGCGCGGCGAACCGGGAGTTGACGCCCTCGACGGCCCTGCACAGGCTCGGATTGGCCGTGGCGAAGCTCTTGGCGACCTTCAGCTGGTGCAGGGCGAAGGCGCCGGCGATCGCGGCCTTCGCGATCGTGCGCTTGCGCTTCTCCGCTCCGGCCCTGAAGCCTCCGCTGCGCAGCGGTTTGTAGATGTAGCGGTGGAAGGCGCCGAGCGCGAGACCCGCGTGCAGCGCGAACCTGGTCTTGGCGAACTTCTTGGCGTTGCCGCCGGTCGGGCACGGCGAGTTGTACTCGCTCTCGGCCGCGGTCGGCGTGACGAGCGCGGCCGGGCCGGCCGCGCCGGCCGCGGCGGCGCCTCCGGACGCCGGGGTGGTGGTCGTGCCGCCGCCGCAGCCGACGAGCAGCGCCATCGTCAGCACGGCCGCCGCCGCGAGCGCGGTAAGGGATCGAACAGTTCGTGCAGCCATCGTTTCCCCCTGTGACCAGTGGATCGTGTGGACCCTGTGGTTCCGCGGCGCACCGGCCCGCGCACCGTATGGCGTCCCGAATCCGGGCCGTCGCGGGTGTGTGATCGGCGCCCTTCGCCGCGACGCTCACGGGGTCGCGGATGTCGCGGGGCCGTACTGACCCTCCAGCGTGAGGGCGTTCTGGACGACGGTTGCCGCCCATGTGGCGACTATGCGGGCTTTTGCCGGGTCGGGGCGCTTTCCATGCCGTGGCCGGACGGACATTTTGGGGCCGCCGCACGGTTGGTATGGCGAAAGCACGGAAGGCGCTGCGAATTCGCCGGGGAATCCGGCGTGGCGCGGTCCGGCGCCTCGTGTGGACGTAGATCCCGCGCCAGTGGAAACCAGAGGCGGGACCATTCCGGAGCCGACCCGGCCCGTCATTCATCGATCCATGCCAATCGCCGGATCGGGATTCGCATCGGATTTTCCCTGGATCATCCCGCGTGGCGGGTGTTGGGCTGGACGCCCGCCGGAAGCGATTCGGACAATGAGGGAGAAACGACCCGATCCGCCGCACCGCGGCTTTGATCGGAAGGGAGAAAGGCCATGCGAGGTGGACGATTCAGCATGATCGTCGGCTCGGCGCTCCTCGGCACGATCGCGCTCTGGCCGGCCGCGGCGTCTCCGGCGTCGGCGGGCACGGGTGGCACGGGTGGCGCGGCCGTCACGCAGGCGGCTGCCGGTAATTCGTACGCGAAGCCGAAGCCGCCCAAGTGCACCTATCGATGCACGAACCACCGTAAGTACAAATGCTGTCCCAAGTGCCAGCGAGTCCCGGGGAAATGCTAGGAGGTAATCCCTGCTACGGCAGCCCTCGGGGGACCGTCGGCGCGTTCTCCGGTCATCTGTGATTCGCTCCGAATCCGCCACCGCCGTGCCGGCTGCCGTATCGCCGGGGGACGGGCGGCGGCGAAGTGGCGGCCGGCGCCCCGGGCTATGCTCGCCCGGGACGACACCGGGGGGATGGCCCCCGGACCCCGCAGGGACCGATCGGGTAGTCCTCGCTTCGCTGCGGGTCACCCGATCGGCCCGGGGGAGGGGCGCATGGCGGTGCTGATCGACCGGCCGAACTGGCCGGGACCCCGGGGCCTGCTGTGGTCGCATCTGGTCAGCGACTCCTCGCTGGAGGAACTGCACGACTTCGCCCGCCTGCTCGGCGTGCCCGAGCGGGCCTTCGACCGGGATCACTACGACGTGCCGGAGACGGTCTACGACCGGGCCGTGTCCCTCGGGGCCGAGCCCGTCGGCAGTCAGGAACTGGTGCGCCGCCTGCGCGAGTCGGGCCTGCGCCGGCCGAAGACGCGCGCCTGATCTACATCGTAAAGGCGGGCGATCGGGCGACCGACGGACAGTCGCCCGTGACGTCCCCGGGCTCGAACCGAACGGTGCGGCCCGCGCCGAGCGCTATGCATTTCAGAGGCCGAGCATCTCAGAGGCAGGGCATCTCAGAGGCCGGCCAGCTCGGCGGCGATGTTCTCGCGTGCCCGCAGCTCCCACAGGTCCCGGCCCACGGGAGTGCCGAACAGGCGGGGCTTGCCGAGCAACTCCCGCAGCACCCCGGCCCGTCCGGCCCTGAAGGCCGCGTCCGGCACGTGCCGGTACTCCTCGCGTACGGCCCTCGTGTACGCCTCGTAGGCGCCGGGCGGTGCCGCGAGGATCGCCAGATCGGCGTCGCACAGGACGGCCGCGTTCATGTCGCCGGGCTCGTAGGTGTGCCCCGCCGTCAGCCGCACGAGCCGGGCCACCTCGCGCACCCGCTCCGCGGGCAAACCGCAGGCGGTCAGCCGGGCCTGCGCGAGCTGGGCGCTGCGTTCCTCGTCCCATCCCGGCCGCCCGTCGTAGACGGCGTCGTGGAACCACGCGGCCAGCCGTACGGCGTCGGCGTCCCCGGCCTGGGCGGCGAGCGGCTCGATCGCGGCCAGGACCGCCCGCAGATGGGACGTGGTGTGGTAGCGCCGGTGCGCCTGCGCCCAGCGGGCCTCCAGCTCGGCGGCGAGCGCCCGCCCGGCCGGCGAGCCGGTGAGGCAGCCGGGCCGGGGCAGGCTCCGATCGTCGGTCATGTGCCGAACCCTAAGCGCCCCAGGCGGCGTTTCTTCAGGCCGGGCGGGCCGCACGCTCGCGGACGAGGCCCAGGACCGCCGCGAGGAGGGCCAGGACGACGACCCCGCAGCCGTACACGGTGGCCGTGGCCCGCAGGCCGAGCGACGAGACCGCGAGCCCCGCCACCAGCGCGGGGACGCTGAAGGCGAGGTAGCTGACGACGTAGACGGAGGCGAACAGCGCGGCCCGCTCGGCCGGACCGGCCAGCGTCGCGAGTGAGCGGAGCGCGCCGAGGAAGGCGCTGCCGAACCCGCAGCCCGCGACGACCGCCCCGGCGAAGAACAGCGGCGCGGAGGCGGCGGCGAGCGCCGCCAGGGTCAGGCCGGTGCCGGCGGCGAGCATCAGCGACCCGCCCGCCATGACCCGCCCCGCGGCCCTGTCGCGTACGGTCACCGACGCCACGGCGCCCGCGGCGGTGAGCGCGGCGACGACGAGCCCGCCGACCAGGTGGTCGGAAATGCGCAGGACGCCCGCGGTCAGCGAGCCGCCGAGCGACAGGTAGAGCCCGCCCATGGCCCACGTGGCGACCAGGCAGGGCGCGGCCGCCGTGAACGCGCTGCGGGCGTGCCGCGGCACGCCCGCACGCGGGCGCAGCGAGACGAGCGCGTCCCGGCCCCGGCCGGGACGGGGCGCGACCGGCTCCGGCAGCAGCGCCATCGCGGCCGCCAGCACCACGAAGACGGCCGTGAGCAGGACGAAGACCGACGTCGTCGGCGTGGTCGTGTAGCGCACGAACAACCCGGCGCCGAGCGCTCCCGCCGCCAGGCCGCCGCTCGGCGCGGCGCTGTTCACCAGCGCGCCCAGCTGACGGACGCGGCGGGACCCCGGCTGCAGGTCCACCAGGCCGGCGCTGATCGCGCCCGTCGCCGCGCCGGTGGCGAGGCCCTGCACCGCCCTGGCCAGCAGCAGCGGCCCGACGCCGTCCGCCGTCAGGAACGCGACCATGGCGCCGGCCTCGGCCAGCAGGGCCGCGATCAGCACGGGCCGCCGGCCGACGTGGTCGGACAGCTCGCCCACGGTGAGCAGCGCGATCAGCAACGCCAGGGCGTAGACCGCGAACACGGCGGTCAGCGTGGCCGCCGAGAACCCCCAGCGCTGCTGGTAGAGCACGTAGAGAGGGGAGGGGGTGCTCGATGCGGCCATGAACGCCACCAGGGTCCCGGCGAGCAGCCAGAACCCGGCCGCGCGGGAGATCCGGCCGCGCGCCGCCGTCCCTGCCGGGCCGTCCCGCCGTCCGGCCGCGTGGTCTCGCCGTCCGGCCGCGCGGCCCGGCGCCCGCGGGTCCGCCTCCAGGGTGTTCGCGGACGGAGCGCAGCCCCCCGAGTTCGTCATCTCGGCACTCCCATCGTTCACGGTTCCAAAATTCTCGAACCGTCACACCGTACGACGGAGCGCCCGATAGTTCAACTATTATCGAACCATGCCTGGAGCCCGGGACCTACCGCACCCCGACGCCGCGAGCCTGGTGCTGACCGACGTGCTGTTCGCGCTCAGCGACCCCTCGCGGCTGGCGCTCGTACGCCGGCTGGCGCAGGGCCCGCTGGAGGTGGCGGCGTGCCAGCCCACCGGTGGAGAGGTGCCGAAGTCGACGCTGTCGCACCACCTGAAGACCCTTCGCGAGGCCGGTGTCGTCCGCAACGTGCCGGAGGGCCGGCAGCGGTACGTGAGCCTGCGCAGGGAGGACCTGGACGACCGCTTCCCCGGCCTGCTGGACGCCGTGCTCGGCACGACCGCGGAGGAGGACCCGGGCGGATCTGTGTGATCGTGGCGACGCGGCGCCGTGTGACAGGCCCGGCTTTGGCGGATTCGGCCAGAGCCTCGCGGAACGCCCGCCACGTAGCCTGTCCGTGTGCTGCGGCGGACGACCACGATCTCGGACATCGACGCGCCGGCGAGGCTGGCGGAGCTGCTCGACCACCACGACTACCTGGCCGACGAGGGCGTGACGACCGCGGCCTACCTCGCCCTGAAGATGGGCCGGCCGCTGTTCCTGGAAGGCGAGGCGGGCGTCGGCAAGACCGAGCTGGCCAAAACGCTGGCGGCGATCCTGGACGCGCCGCTGATCAGGCTGCAGTGCCACGAGGGGCTCGACGCGGCGCAGGCCATGTACGACTGGGACTTCCCGCGTCAGCTCCTGCATCTCAAGGCGGCCGAGGCGGCCGGCGTGGCCGACGTCGCCGCGCTCGAGGGCGAGATCTACGACCGGCGGTTCCTCATCGCCAGGCCGCTGCTGCGGGCCCTGGAGACGCAGCCCAGCGTGCTGCTCGTGGACGAGATCGACCGGGCCGACGACGAGTTCGAGGCGTTCCTGCTCGAGGTGCTGTCCGACTTCACGATCTCGGTGCCGGAGATCGGGACGATCAGCGCGGCGAGCCCGCCGGTCGTCGTCCTGACCTCCAACAGGACCCGCGAGGTGCACGACGCGCTCAAACGGCGCTGCCTGTACCACTGGCTGGAGCACCCGGGGTTCGATCGGGAGGTGGCGATCCTGCGTCGGCGCCTGCCCGGATGCGCGGAGCGGCTCGCGGCCGACGTGGCGCGGACGGCGGGCCGGATGCGCGAGGCCGGCCTGGTCAAGCCGCCGGGCATCGCCGAAACCCTCGACTGGACCGAGGCGCTGCTCACGCTCGGTGCGGTGGAGCTCGATCCGGCCCTGGCCGCCGCCACGCTGGGCGCGGTGCTCAAGCACCGGGAGGACCAGGAGAGCGTCCGGGCCCGGGGGCTGCTCACACCGGACGGCGGCCGTGGCTGACGATGCCGCCGTGACCGGCCGGGGCGGGGGCGGCCACCACCCGGGCCTGCTCGCGTCGCCCGGTCCCGAACCTGTCGCGGTGCTGACCGGGTTCGCCCGGACGCTGCGGGCGGCGGGGGTCGCGGCCGACCACCATCGCACCCAGAGCTTCCTCGCGGCGCTCGGCCACCTCGACGCCGCCGATGGGCGGAACGTCTACTGGGCGGGCCGTCTCACCCTGTGCGCCGGGCCCGACGACCTGCCCCGCTACGACCGCTGCTTCGCGGCCTACTTCTCCGCCGCCTTCCGCGCACCGCGCCGCGTGCGCGCGACGGCCGTGTCCGTGACCCGCCCGGTGGCGGCGCCGTACGGCGGCGGGGAGCCGGAACCGGCGGGCGAGCCGGGCGCGCCCCCGGCCGCGGCGAGCGAGATCGAGGTGCTGCGGCACCGGGACGTGGCGCGGATGAGCGAGGCCGAGCGGCGGGAGGTGCACCGCCTGCTCGCGCTGCTGCGCGGCACGCGGCAGCCGCGCAGGGCGCGGCGCTACCGCCCGGCGCCCCACGGCGGCGCGACCGACGCGCGGCGCACGGTCAGGGAGATCCTGCGGCACGGCGGGGAACCGGCCCGGCTGCGCCGCCGCGTGCGCACGCACCGCCCGCGGCGGGTCGTCATGCTCGTGGACGTCAGCGGCTCGATGGCCGCCTACGCCGACACGCTGCTGCGCTTCGCCCACGCGCTGGTGCGCGCGGAGCCGGGGGCGACCGAGGTGTTCAGCGTGGGAACCCGGCTCACCAGGATCACCGCCGCGCTGCGCCACCGCGACCCCGGCCTCGCCATGGACGAGTGCTCGGCGGCCATCCCCGACTGGAGCGGTGGCACCCGGCTGGGCGAGGAGGTGCGGGCGCTGCTGCGCCTGCCCGATCCCCGGGGCGCGATCGTCGTGATCGCCTCCGACGGGTGGGAGCGGGGCCAGGCCGACCTGCTGGGTGCGCAGATGGCCCGGCTGTCCCGGCTCGCCCGCCGCGTCGTGTGGGTCAACCCGCACAAGGGCGACCCGGCGTACCGGCCGCTGACCGCGGGCATCCGCGCGGCGCTGCCGTACGTCACGGACTTCGTCGCCGGGCACAGCCTGGCCGCGTACGAGGACCTGGCCGCGCTGCTGGCCGGCGACCGGCCCGCGCGGGCAGTGAGGAGAGGAGGGGCCGATGCGTGACGTGCTGGACCAGGTGCTGCGCTGGTGGGAGCAGGGGCGGCGGTTCGGCCTCGCCACCGTCGTCGGCACCTTCCGCAGCGCGCCGCGCCCGCCGGGGGCGGCCATGGCGGTCCTCGACGGCGAGGCGGCCGGCAGCGTGTCGGGCGGCTGCGTCGAGGGAGCGGTGTACGAGCTCGCCGCGCAGGTCGTCGCCACCGGGACGCCGGTGCTGCAGCGGTACGGCGTGAGCGACGACGACGCCTTCGCGGTCGGCCTGACCTGCGGCGGGATCATCGACGTGTTCGTGGAGCCGGTCTCGAAGGAGGACTATCCGCAGCTGGGGGAGGTCGCCGCGGACGTCGCCGCGCGGCGTCCGGTCGCGGTGGCCACGATCGTCGCGGGCCCCGGTCGCGTGGGGGCCCGCCGCGTGGTCTGGCCGGACCGGGCGGCGGGCTCGCTCGGCTCGGCCCGGCTCGACGACGCGGTGGACGACGACGTGCGCGGCATGCTCGCGCAGGGCCTGACCGGCGTGCGGCGCTACGGCCCCGAGGGCGAGCGGCGGCTGGACGACCTGCGGGTGTTCGTGCAGTCGTTCGCGCCGCCGCCGCGCATGCTGGTCTTCGGCGCGATCGACTTCGCCGCGGCCGTCGCGCGGATCGGCCGCTTCCTCGGCTACCACGTGGTGGTGTGCGACGCGCGGCCGGTCTTCGCCACGGCCAAGCGGTTCCCCGAGGCCGACGAGGTCGTGGTGGCCTGGCCGCACGACTACCTGGCCGCCGCCGAGGTCGACGAGCGCACCGCGATCTGCGTGCTCACCCACGACCCGAAGTTCGACGTGCCGCTGCTGGAGGTGGCCCTGCGCACCCCCGCGACGTACGTCGGGGCCATGGGGTCGCGGCGCACGCACGCGGACCGGCTGGCCCGGCTGCGCGAGGCCGGCCTGACCGAGGACGAACTGGCCCGGCTGAGGTCGCCGATCGGGCTCGACCTCGGGGCGCGCACGCCGGAGGAGACGGCCGTGTCGATCGCGGCCGAGCTGATCCAGCTGCGCTGGGGCGGCAGCGGCAGGCCGCTCACCGAGACGTCGGGACGCATCCACGGCGAGTCGCGGTGAGCGGTGCGGCGGTCGCCGGGCTGCTGCTGGCCGCCGGAGGCGGCAGCCGGTTCGGCGGGCCGAAGGCGCTGGTGGAGTTCGAGGGCGAGCGGCTGGCCGACCGCGGGGTGCGGCTGCTCGCCGAGGGCGGGTGCCGGCCGGTGCTGATCGTCGTCGGGGCCGCCGACGTGCCGGTCGCCGGCGCGGTCGTCGTGCGCAATCCCGGCTGGGCGTCCGGCATGGGGTCGTCGCTGCGGGCCGGGCTGCGCGCGCTCCCGCCGGCCGCCCCCGCGGTGGTGATCGCGCTGGCCGACCAGCCGCTGGTGCGGCCCGAGGCGGTGCGCCGGCTGGTCGCGGCGTTCGAGGCCGGCGCCCGCGTCGCCGTCGCGGCGTACGGCGGGGCGCCGCGCAACCCGGTGCTCATCGCCCGCGAGCACCTGGCGGAGGTGGCCGCGCTCGCCGAGGGCGACGTGGGGGCGCGGCCCTTCCTGCGCGCGCACCCCGAACTGGTCACGGCCGTGCCCTGTGATGACGTGGGCGACCCCGCGGACGTCGACACCCCGGCTGACCTGCGCCGACTGAAGAAGAGGTGATTCGTCCGATTCGCCGCCCTTGGTGAGCTCCATCACAATGATCGCGAAGAGCAGTCCGGCCGAACGGGGAGCGCGTCATGACGGAGCAGGCGCCCGGCGGGTTCGACGTCACTCAGCCCAACGTCGCCCGCATGTACGACTACTACCTGGGCGGCAAGAACCACTTCCCGGCCGACCGGGCGGCGGCCGAGCGGATCATCGAGCTGTCCGAGGGGCACGTACGGGAGGCCGTGCGGGAGAACCGCGCGTTCCTCGGCCGGGCCGTGCGCTACCTTGCGGCCGAGTGCGGCATCCGCCGGTTCCTCGACCTCGGCGCCGGCCTTCCGACGCAGGGCAACGTCCACGAGATCGCGCTGGAGGAGGCCCCCGACTCGCTCGTGACGTACGTGGACAACGACGCGGTGGTGGCGGCGCACGCGCGGGCGCTGCTGGAAGGCGATCCGCGGGTGCGCTTCCTGGAGGGCGACCTGCGCAGGCCCGAGGAGATCGTCGCCGCGGCGTCGGCGAGCGGTCTCACCTTCGACCGGCCCGTCGCGCTGCTGCTGGTGGCCTGCCTCCACTTCGTGCCGGACGAGGAGGACCCGGAGGGGATCGTGGCGGCCTACCGCGAACTGCTCCCCTCCGGGAGTCACATCGTCATCTCGCACGTCTGCTCCGACCTCGTCCAGGAGGCGATGGCCGCGGCGGGCGGCGTGTACGGCAGGGCCAACGCGCCCTTCGAGGCCAGGCCGGCGGCGCGGATCATCCGGTTCTTCGACGGGTTCGACATGGTCGAGCCCGGGCCGGTCCCGCTGAACGAGTGGCGCCCCGAGCTCGACGCGCTGCCGCTGCGCGGCGGCTTCCTGCCGGTGCTCGGAGGCGTCGGCCGCCGACCCTGACGGTGGTCATGCCCGGTCCGCGCCACTAGCCTTGGGGTCCGAATACGGAACATCATTCGGTTACTGGCGGGTTCATGCGCGGAAGGACGAAGCGGATGCGGATCGGGATGGCCCTCAACTACTCGGGGGGCTTCAAGGAGACCGTCGCCGAGCTGGCCGACTACGAGAAGGCCGGTCTCGACATCGTGTTCGTGGCCGAGGCGTACAGCTTCGACGCCGTCAGCCAGCTCGGTTACATCGCGGCGAGGACCGAGCGGCTGCAGATCGCCTCGGGCATCCTGCCGATCTACTCCCGCACGCCGGCCCTGCTGGCCATGACGGCCGCCGGTCTCGACTACGTCTCCGACGGGCGGTTCACGCTCGGCATCGGCACGTCGGGCCCGCAGGTCATCGAGGGATTCCACGGCGTGCCGTACACCGCGCCGCTCGGCCGCACCCGCGAGGTCATCGAGATCTGCCGCACGGTGTGGCGGCGCGAGCGGCTGCAGTACGCGGGCAAGCACTACACGCTGCCCCTGGAGGGCGGCACCGGCCTCGGCAAGCCGCTCAAGCTGATCAACCACCCGGTGCGCGAGCGCATCCCGATCGTGATCGCGGCCATCGGGCCGAAGAACGTGCAGCTGGCCGCCGAGCTGGCGGAGGGCTGGGAGCCCATCTTCTTCGTGCCCGAGAAGGCCGGCGACGTGTGGGGAGCGTCCCTCGCCGCCGGGCGGGAGCGCCGGGACCCCGCGCTCGGCGAGCTGGACGTGATCGCCCAGGCCATGCTGGCGATCGGCGACGACGTCGACGACGTGCTGGAGCTGGGCCGTTCCATGGCCGCCCTCTACATCGGCGGCATGGGCGCCAAGGGCAGGAACTTCTACAACGACCTGGCCCGCCGCTACGGCTACGAGAAGGAGGCCGAGCAGATCCAGGACCTCTACCTGGAGGGCAGGAAGAAGGAGGCCGAGGCGCTCGTGCCCAGGGACCTGCTGGAGCGCATGTCCCTGGTCGGCTCGGAGGGGCACATCAGGGAGCGGCTCGCCGCGCTGCGCGAGGCCGGGGTCACCACGCTCAACGTCGCGCCCATGGCCCGCACCCACGAGGAGCGCGTCAAGCTCATCGAGAAGATCCGCGAGCTGGCCTCCTGACCGCCGCGCCCCGGACCCCGCGCCCCGCCGCCGGTGGGACGCGCGGAGAGGGGAGCCGGAAAGGCTCCGGCGGGGGCGGCGGTAGAGTCCGTCCGTGACCGATGCTGCAGGGACGCACGCCGCAGGGACGCACGCCGCACGCACCGGGACCACCGTCACCGGCGCCGCGGCGATCCACGCCGCGCGCCGCGCACGGCTGGCCGGGGCGCTGCGCGAACACGAGGCGGCGGCCGCCCTCGTCACCTGGCCGGTCAACGTCCGCTACCTGACCGGCCTGGCGAGCTCCAACGCCGCCGTGCTCGTCACCGCGACGGGCGAGGCCGCGCTCGCCACCGACTCGCGCTACCTGGAGACGGCGCAGGCGGTGTGCTCGGGCGTCGAGGTGATCGAGGACCGCGACGTGGCGGGAGCCCTGCTCAAGCGGGGGCCGGGCGCGGCGCGGGTCGCGGTGGAGGCCGACCACATGCCGGTGGGGCTGTTCCAGCGGCTGTCCGCCGAGCATGCCGGCCTCAATCCGGCCGGCGGCCTCGTGGAGGCCGTCAGGGCCGTGAAGGACGAGGGGGAGATCGCGGCGCTGCGGCGCGCCTGCGCGATCACCGGCGAGGCGTTCTCCCTGGTCGTGGAGCGCATCGCCCCCGGCGTCACCGAGCGGGAGATCGCCCGGTGGCTGGAGGCCGCCATGGTCGAGCTCGGCGCCGACAAGCCGGCCTTCGACTCCATCGTGGCGAGCGGCCCCAACGGCTCGATCCCGCACCACTCGCCCTCGGACCGGCCGGTCGAGCGGGGCGACCTGGTGACCATGGACTTCGGCGCCCGCTACGACGGCTACCACGCCGACATGACCCGCACCGTCGCGGTGGGCCCGCCCGCGGCGTGGCAGCGCGACCTCTACGACCTCGTACGACAGGCCCAGCGCGCCGGCCGCCACGCCGTACGGCCGGGGGCGACGGCGCACGAGGTGGACGCCGCGGCGCGCGACGTGATCGCGGAGGCGGGTCACGCCGGGCGGTTCGGCCACGGGCTGGGCCACGGAGTCGGCCTGGAGATCCACGAGCTGCCGTTCCTGGGCCCTGGCAGGACCGGTAGACTAGAGGATCGAGTTCCGATCACCGTCGAGCCGGGGGTCTATCTCCCGGGCAGGGGCGGTGTGCGCATCGAGGACACGCTGGTGACGCGTGGTGACGGGCCGGAGCTTCTCACACTGACGACCAAGGAGCTGCTCGTCCTGTAGGGCAGCCGCACGCGGGAGACGCTACGTGGCGACGACGAACGACCTGAAGAACGGACTCGTGCTCAAGCTCGACGGTGGGGAGCTGTGGACCGTTGTCGAGTTCCAGCACGTCAAGCCGGGTAAGGGCGGCGCGTTCGTCCGCACCAAGCTCAAGAACGTCATGTCCGGCAAGGTCGTCGACAAGACCTTCAACGCCGGCGTGAAGGTTGACGTGGCGAACGTCGACAAGCGGGACATGCAGTACTCCTACCTCGACGGCGACGACTTCGTCTTCATGGACACCGAGACCTACGACATGGTCAACATCCCGCGCGAGGTGGTGGGCACCGCCGCCAACTACATGCTGGAGAACACGACCGCGACCGTCGCCTTCAACGAGGGCAACCCGCTGTACGTCGACCTCCCGGCGGCCGCGGAGCTGACGATCTCGCACACCGACCCGGGCCTGCAGGGCGACCGCTCCACCGGCGGCACCAAGCCCGCCACCCTGGAGACCGGCGCCGAGATCAAGGTCCCGCTCTTCATCACGACCGGCGAGAAGGTCAAGGTCGACACCCGCACCGGCGAGTACCTCGGTCGGGCCTGACGTGTCGGCCAGGGGGAAGGCCCGCCGCCGCGCGCTGGACATCCTCTTCGAGGCCGAGGCCCGGCTGCTGAGCCCGCTCGACGTGCTCGCCGAGCGGGTGGAGCGGGCTGACCCGCCGGTCAACGAGTACACCTCCTTCCTCGTCGAGGGCGTGGTCCGGCACCTGGACCGCATCGACGAGCTGATCTCGACGTACGCCGAGGGCTGGACCCTGGAGCGCATGCCGGCCGTGGACCGCAACGCGCTGCGCGGCGGGACCTACGAGATGCTGTGGTCGGAGGAGGTCCCGGAGGGCGTGGTCATCAGCGAGTGGGTGCACCTGGTGGCGGAGCTGTCGACCGACGAGTCGCCGCAGTTCGTCAACGGACTGCTGGCCCGCTTCAAGCAGCTCAAGCCCTCGCTTTCGCTCTGACCCCACGGCCCTCGGCCCGGCGGCACCGGCAGTTCCGGCGGTTCCGGTGGTTACGAGAGGCCGACAGTTCCGAGAGGCCGGACAGGGAGGCCGCAAGTGCGTGACGCCACACGCCGCGCCGTCGTCTGGGAGGCGCTGCGCGCGCTCCTGGCCGAGCGGACGGCCGCCACCGGGCGCGACACGCTCGACATCGTGGACGCCGGCGGCGGCACGGGCGGCTTCGCCGTGCCGCTGGCCACGCTCGGACACACCGTGACCGTGGTCGACCCGACCCCCGACTCGCTGGCCGCGCTGGAGCGCCGCGCCGCCGAGACGGGCGTCGGCGTGAAGGGCCTGCAGGGCGACGCCGCCGACCTCGGCGACCTGCTGGACCCCGGAAGCGCCGACCTGGTGCTGTGCCACAGCGTGCTGGAGTACGTCGAGGACCCGGCGGGCGCGCTGGGCGCGGTCGGCGGCATCCTGCGGCCGGGCGGCGTGGTGAGCGTGCTGGCCGCCAACTCGGTCGCCGCGGCCGTCCACCGCTCGCTGGCCGGCAACTTCGACGAGGCGCGCCGGGTGCTGTCGGACCCGGCGGGCCGCTGGGGCGACCGCGACCCCACGCCGCGCCGCTTCTCCCGGGAGACGCTGGGCGCGCTGCTGGCAGGTGCCGGGTTCACCGTCGGCGAGGTGCACGGCGTGCGGATCTTCGCCGACCTCGTCCCGGGCATGCTGGCCGAGAGCGACCCCGAGGGCCTCGTCGCGCTGGAGCGGGCGGCGGCGACCCATCCGGTCCTCCGCGACGTCGCCACCCAGATCCACGTCATCGCCTACCGCCAGTAGAAAAAATGTTCGGATCGCGCGGTGGCCGGGTAGGGTGAGCTCATGTCCCGGAACCAGCTGCTGCCTCGGGATCCGTCACCACCGCCGGACGGTCCGGCCGACGACAGCGGCTGCCCCATCCTGCACGTGGACATGGACGCCTTCTATGCCAGCGTCGAGCTGCTCGACCGCCCGGAGCTGCGGGGCACCCCGGTCATCGTCGGCGCCACCGGCGCGCGGGGGGTCGTGCTGAGCGCCACCTACGAGGCCCGCAGGTTCGGGGTCCACTCGGCGATGCCGATGACCCGGGCCCGGCGCATCTGCCCGCAGGCCACGGTCATCCCGCCCCGCCACGCCAAGTACGCCGAGGTGTCCCGCGGTGTCATGGAGATCTTCCAGGCGGTCACCCCCGAAGTGGAGCCGATCGCCTCCGACGAGGCGTTCCTCGACGTCGGCGGGGCCCGCCGCAGGCTCGGCAGCCCGGCGGCCATCGCCCGGATGATCCGCGCGCAGGTCGCCGAGCGGTACGGCATCACCTGCTCGGTGGGGGTGGCGAGCACGAAGTTCGTGGCCAAGCTCGCCTCGCGCCAGTGCAAGCCGGACGGCCTGCTCGTGGTCCCGGCCGACCGGGTCGTGGAGTTCCTGCACCCGCTGCCCGTCGCCGCCCTGTGGGGCGTGGGAGAGCGCACCGAGCAGGCCCTCGTACGGCTCGGCATCCGCACCGTGGGGGACCTGGCCCAGGTGCCGGCGGCGACGCTCCAGCGCGAGTTCGGCGCCGTCGGCGCGCACCTGGCGGCCCTGGCCTGGGGGCGCGACGAGCGCCGGGTGGTGCCGCACGCGCCCGACAAGAGCATCGGCAACGAGGAGACGTTCCCGCACGACGTCGACGACCCCGAGACGATCAGGCGTGAGCTGCTGCGACTGTCGGAGCGGGTCGCCGCGCGCCTGCGGGCTGGAGGGCACGTCGGCCGCACGGTCAGCGTCAAACTCCGCCGATCCGACTTCACGACCATCACCCGGTCGCGTACGCTGCGCGAGGCGACCGACGTCGCGAAGGAGATTTTCGACACATCATGCGAGCTCTACGAGGCCGCCGGGCTGGAGCGGGTGCGGTTGCGGCTGGTCGGCGTGCGCGTGGAGAACCTGCTTCCGGCCGCCGCGGCGACGCGTCAGCTGGGCCTGGGGGAGCGGGAGACCGGCTGGCGGGAGGCCGAACAGGCCATGGACCGGGCGGCCCGCCGCTTCGGTCCGGACGCGGTGAAGCCGGCATCGCTTGTTCGGCGTCCGTTTGGTCCAATAGGTCCATGACGTCACCTCCGGTTTGGACCGCGTTGGACGTTTTCTTTCGCCTACGTCTGAGGCCTCGTATTCTGGGGATAACCGACCGCGAGGTTCGGACACCCCGTGTCGTCCGTTGCCGTCTTCCCCTGAATGGGGCCGTCCTTGGGAGGCGCCGTGCCGCTGTCTGAGCACGAGCAGCGCTTGCTCGACCAGATCGAGCAGGCCCTCTATGCCGAGGACCCGAAGTGGGCGAACACCGTACGGATCAGCGATCCGCGCAGCCACTACAAGCGCCGCCTGGTGAAGGCCTCCATAGGCTTCGCACTCGGCGTGGTCCTGCTGATGGTCGGCGTCGTCGCGGCCCAGATCTGGCTCGGTGCCGCCGGCTTCGTGGTCATGCTGGCCACCTGCCTGTGGGGTCTGTCGAGCTGGAAGCGCATGAACGGGTTCGGTGACTCCCCGCCGTCCCACAACCGCGGCCGCCGCCCTCAGCGCCAGCGCCAGAGCTTCATGGAGCGTATGGAGGAGCGCTGGCGCCGCCGCCACGACGAGCACTGATCCCCATCTGAGCCACCGCTCCCCATCCGAGGCAACGCCGGTGGGCCCGCGACGCGGGCCCACCGAGTCGTCTGCGGCGACCGCCACTCATCCTCGCGTCGCCTGCGGCTGTTCGCCGGCCGCGTGCCGCGCCCCGCTTGACCCGGTAGGGACCCGCCGCCCCCGGCCCCACGTCGTGTGGCGCGCGGCTGCCGGGGGCCCAATCAGTGGCGGGCGCAGATCAGCGGCGGGCGCAGATCAGCGGCGGGCGCCGGTCAGGGTCCGCTCCCTCGCGGAGTCGCCGGCTCCGGCCCGGGTGCCGCCGGGGCGTTCCGGCGTGGTGGCCGTCCGCGTCGCGCCGGGCCGCGCCCGCCAGAGCCGCAGTCCCTCCAGCCGGTCGAACACGTCGAGCGCGCCCTCGCCGGCCGCCCGCACCCGCAGCAGAACGGATGTCGGAGCCAGCGCGGCCCCCAGGCGCCGCCACCGTGAGGTCCTCGACGCCAGATCGCGCCTGATCCGGCGCAGGTCCGCGGGGACGGGCCCCGACGCCGAGGGCGTGGGAGCGTACCTGAGCCGCTCCTCGGACGTGACGACGCGGGTGAGCGACTCGGCGGCCTGCGGCCCGAGCGCGTACCGCTCGCCGATCCGGCGGCCGAGCGCGCGCGGCGTCTCGCTCGACTCCCCGGCCATTCCCAGGTCCGTGAGCATGTCGCGCAGCTCGGCCCAGGCCGCGTGGCCTCCCGTCGCCGTCCGCGTCATCCGGCGAAGGCGCCGGCGGCGCACCACGAGCCGCGCGGCGGCGGGCAGCAACAGCAGCGCGAGCGCGGCGGCGGCGCCGATACCGATCTTGACGGTCATGGGCGTGCCCGGGTCGGCCGCGATGGCCGTGCCGTCGAGGTCGCGGTCGAGCTGGCGCGGGTTCGGCCGGGCCGGCCCGGTGCTCTGGCCGCTGTCGTCCTTCTCGTCCGCCGACGGCCCGTCGGACGGGCCCGTCGTGGGATCGTCCGTCGGCGTGACGGGCAGTGAGTACAGCGGCACCTGGGCAGTGCCCTGCCCGCCGGCCCCGGCGGGGGTGGGCTCGAACCGCAGCCAGCCGATCCCGTCGAAGAACAGCTCCGGCCACGCGTGGGCGTCGTGGGTGCGGACCGTCCACACTTCGCCGATCTTGGTGCCGCCCGTGTATCCGATCGACACCCGCGCCGGGATGTTGAGCAGACGCGCCATCACGGCCATCGCGCCGGCGAACTGCTCGCAGTAGCCGATGCGGTCGCGCAGCAGGAAGCGGGACAGCGCCTGCGCGCCCGAGCCGGACGCGCGCACGTCGTAGGTGAACCGGCCGGCCCGGGTGAACCACTCCTGCAGCTCGACCGCGGCCTCGTACGGCGTGGCGGCGTTGGCGGTGACCCGGCGCGCGAGGGCGGCCACCCGGGGATCGAGCCCGTCGGGCAGCTGCAGATAGCGTTCGCTTTCCGGGAGGGTCACCGCCGTGCGCAGCTCGGTCATGGTGGGCTCCGGCTCCTCGGTCACCACCCGATACTCCAGCCCGGACGCCTCGTCCTCCGTGGAGAAGACCATGAGCGAGGACCGATCCGCGCGCCAGTCGCCGTCCGCGTCGACCTGCCGGGCCGGGTACGGCAGCGGCAGGAAGTTGAGCTTGTCGATGTCCTCGCTCATCGTGACCCGCATCTCGGCGCGCTTCACCGACACCCCGGGGCGGAGCCCGGGAGTGGGCGGCAGCGGCCCTTCCGACACGCGGTCCTCCGAGAGCCCCCGCAGCGGGGACAGCGTCCACTTCGTCCCGTCGAAGATGTCGAGAGAGTAGATCCGCAGATAGCGCGGCACGTCGTCGCTGCTGGTGTAGGTGAGCACGGTCGCGTTGCCCTGCTGCCTGAGCTGGCCGCCGAGCTTGGCGATGGCGTCGGGGATGCCGATGTTGCCGCCGCCCCCTCCGAGGCCGTTGCCGACGCCGAAGCCGAACAGCGGATCGGGGGAGAGCGCCGGCAGCACCGCGGGCACCAGGACCGCCAGCGCGATGGCCGTCACGCCGATGCGCTTGCCGGACAGGGCGAGCCGCTCGGTGTCAGGGGTGGCGCCACGCGCGGAGCCGGAGGAACGGCGCACCACGACGGCCCGGCCCCAGCGGCTTAGGCGCTCCCGCCCGTCGGCGACGAGCAGGCCGATGTAGCCGAACGCCGCGACGACGAACGCGATCCACCCGATCGGCTCCGTGACCACCGCCGCGGGCACGGTGAACAGGGCGAGCAGCGGCAGCCCGGCCAGCGCGGCCCTGCGCAGCCGCACCGCGAAGACGTCCACGAGCAGGGCGATAAGCGCCACGCCCACTGCGGTGAGCAGCGTGATGCCGGGGTTGTCCGGCACCGGGGCGGCGTACTGCTGGATGTCGTCGAACCCGGAACCGACCAGCTCGGCGAGCCGGGCGAGCGAGTCCATGGTGGGGACGATCCGCAGCCACGCCTCGTCCGGCGTGAAGACGAGCGTCAGGTAGAGCAGGGCCGCCACGGGCGTCACGGCGGGCGCCACCCACGGACGGGCGCCAAGGCGGGAGGCCACCGCCCCGGCCACGGTGGTGACGAGGATCGCCCCCATGCAGGACCAGAACCAGGCGCCGCCCTCGAAGAGCGGGTAAAGCGTGACCGTGACGGCCGCCGTGGCCAGCCCCGCCGCAACCGGCAGTTTCATTGCTTCTTACCCTCCGTCACGCCGGAGCGGCCGGCTCAGGCCGCGCTCCTGTTGTTTCCGGCCTCCGGCCACACGCCGGCGAGCGAGGCGCCGGCGGGCAGGTCGAGCACCCGCCACCCGGCACCGGTCAGGACCGAGCGCGCGGCCCGCGCGTTCTCGTCGGCGACGGCGTCCCAGGAGGCCCCGGCCCCGGAAGCACGGTCCCAGGAGGCGAGGTCGAGCAGGACCGCGACCGCGGTCACGCCCGAACGCCTGAGCTGGGCGAGCGCCCGGGCCTCCTCCGGGTCGAGCGCCCCGAGGACCGCGATGATCAGCCCCTCCCCGCCGCCCTGGCGCAGCGCGCCGACGCCGTGCTCCAGCGAGCGCGCCGTGCTCTGCCGGATGACGGCGAGCGTGTCGAGCAGCGACCACGACTGGCCGGTGTCCACCACGTGCCGCGCGCCCTGGTCGGTGACCAGGCGCAGGGCGAGCCCCTCCGCGGACAGGTGCACGCCGATGGACGCGGCGGCCGAGACCGCGACCTCGAACGACGAGCGCGGCCCCTCGCCCCGGTGGGCGTGCCTGCGGGTGTCGAGCAGCAGCGCGCCCCGGCTCTGCAACTCCTGCTCCTCGCGCCTGACCATCAGCTCGCCGCGCCGCGCGGTCGAGCGCCAGTGGACCCGGCGCAGGTCGTCGCCCTGGCGATACTCGCGGGGCGCCACGTCGTCGTCGCCCGCCGCCGCGACCGACCGCGTACGGCTGTCGCCGCCGCCGCTGTACTCGCCCGACAGGCGCACCGGCGGCAGCGGCACCACCTCGGGGGTCACCACGAGCGTGTCGGTGACGGTGAAGGAGCGGGTCAGCTCGACCAGCCCGAACGGGTCGGCGATCCGCACCGAGAGGGGCCCGATCGGGAAGCGTCCCCGCAGGTCCGAGCTCACCTTGTAGTCGATCTCCCGGACGCCGCGCGACTCCATCCGGTCGAGGACGAACCTCGGCCGCGTGCCCAGCGCGTACTGCAGGGTGTCCTCCACCAGCAGCAGCCCGGTGGGCAGCCGGGTGACGTTCTCCAGCCGCAGGGTGACCGTGCTGTCCTCGCCGGCCTGCACCCGCGCCGGGCTGAGCCGCCGGGCGGAGGCCAGACGGTATCGCGTGCGTGCGACGACCATCGACGCGATCAACGGCATCGCGATGATCAGCACGGCCACGCGCAGCAGGTCCTGCTCCCCGAGGACGAGGGCGCACAGCAGGGCCGCCACGCCGGAGGCGAGGAACGAGCGTCCTCGCGGGGTCAGAGCCTTCAGCCCGGTCATGGGCCCTCCGTCACTTGCTCACTGTCACATCGCCGGGTGTACGCCCGGCTCACTCGCGTCCGCTACTTGGCGTCGGGGACGGGGACGCGCCGCACCAGCTCGCCGACGAGCTGTTCGGGGTGGCGGCGCTGCCCCTGCGCCTCCATGCTCGGCAGCAGGCGGTGCGCCAGCACGGGGACGGCCAGGTCCTGCAGGTCGTCCGGGATCACGTAGTCGCGGCCGGACAGCGCGGCGTGGGCCCGCGCGCTGCGCACCAGATGAAGGGTGGCCCGCGGGGAGGCGCCGAGCCGCAGGTCGGGGGAGTGCCTGGTGGCGGACACCATGTCGACGGCGTAGCGCTTGACCGGCTGGGAGACGTAGACCGCGCGGACGGCCTGGATCAGTGCGGCCACCTCGGCCGTGGTCGCGACCGGGTCCATCTTGTCCAGCGGCTGGGAGGCGCCGTGCACGTCGAGCATCTCCAGCTCGGCGGCCGCCTCCGGGTATCCCATCGCGATCTTGGCGGTGAAGCGGTCGCGCTGCGCCTCGGGGAGGGGATAGGTGCCCTCCATCTCGATCGGGTTCTGCGTCGCGATGACCATGAACGGCGACTCCAGCGCGTAGGTCACGCCGTCGACCGTGACCTGATGCTCCTCCATGCACTCCAGGAGGGCGGACTGTGTCTTCGGGGAGGCGCGGTTGATCTCGTCGCCGACGACGATGTTGGCGAAGACCGGTCCGGGCTTGAACTCGAACTCCCGCGTCTGCTGGTTGTACGCGCTGACTCCGGTGATGTCGCTCGGCAGCAGGTCGGGGGTGAACTGGACGCGCTTGACCGGGCAGTCGATCGAGCGCGCCAGGGCCTTGGCGAGCATCGTCTTGCCCACGCCGGGCACGTCCTCGATCAGCAGGTGGCCCTCCGCCAGGAGCACGGTGAGAGTAAGGCGGACGACGTCGCTCTTGCCCTCGATCACTGATTCGATCGAGTTGCGGATCCGGTGGGCGGTGTCGATCAGATCCTCGAGCCGGGCTGAAGCATCGGTGACGTCGGGAGTTACTGCCACCAGGCCTCCATGAGGGTGCGTCCCCGAGAATGGGGCGTTAAACGTTCCTTTTCCATTCTGTGTACTGACCCTATGTCCCCTCTGGTTCTCGGGCGACTTTGTCCGGAAATCCGGGCGAACTGCCCACAGTGTTGTGGCATCTCTTCACGGTCACGTGGCGCGTTCGTCCGAATCCCGTGACACGTGAAGCCCGGCCGCCCCGGCACGCTCCACTTCCCCCCACCGGTTTCCTCCACCGGGCCCCGGCCGCCGCCGGGAACCCCGTACGCGCCGGGGTTCCCGCGGGGCCGACACGCCCGTGCGCGGGCCGGGGGGCGCCGCGGCGCCCCACTCCGACCCACCCCATTTCACCTGCGAAAACGCCGCCGATTTTGAATGCCGACACGCTCAGAATCAGTTGACGGTGGGGAGAAGTGGAGTATGGTGGTGCGCAGTGGAGGGCAGGGGCTATAGCGCTGAGCGCTCCACAAGGCACAGGAGGTGGGTCCGGTGTTCCTCGGCACCCACCACCCGCGCCTCGACGACAAAGGACGGCTGTTCCTGCCGGCGAAGTATCGCGAGGAGCTGGCGGAGGGTCTGGTGATCACCAAAGGCCAGGAGCGCTGCCTCTACGTCTTCCCCGTAGAGGAGTTCCAGCGCATCACCGAGGCCCTGCGCACCGCTCCGGTGACGGCGAAGGCGGTCCGCGACTACAGCCGTGTCTTCTTCGCCAGCGCGTCCGACGAGGTGCCGGACAAGCAGGGACGCATCACGATTCCCCAGACGCTGCGGCGGTACGCCGGGCTGGAACGTGACTGCGTCGTGATCGGCGCCAACACGCGGCTGGAGATCTGGGACGCCCAGGCATGGGACACCTACCTGGAGGCTCAGGAGCAGGCATTCTCCGATCTGTCGGAGGAGGTGCTGCCCGGGATTCTGTAGATCGGTCCTTTCTTTTGATCAATTGACCCGTCGGTGACGTTCGGCGAGGTCTCCACCCGCTCCCATGTGGCAGCTGATGCACCTTCCCCGGTGTCAGACGCCATGGCCGGCGACGCGGATGGGGACCTGGCCGGACGGGTCGGTTCTCCGGGAACCGGCATGGGTGGGGGTCCGTTGGGTAGTCACCGGCGGCACAGCCGCGAATCCGCGAGTACTGCGGCGTAAATGGGGGTTGGAAGCGTTGTCGCACGAGCCCGGTCAGCCGGGTGGTCACGTTCCGGTCATGCTCGATCGCGTGCTGGAGTTGCTCGCTCCGGCGTTGTCCGGACCGGAGCCGGTGGCCGTGGACGCCAACCTCGGTCTCGGCGGGCACGCCGAGGCGCTTCTGGCCGCCCACCCCTCTCTTCACCTCGTCGGCATCGACCGCGACCCCACCGCCATCGAGCGTTCCACCGCCCGGCTCGCGCCGTACGCGGACCGGATCACTCTGGTGCGCGCCGTCTCCGACGAACTGGCCGACGTGCTCCGTGACGCCGGACGGCCCCGCGTGGACGCCGCGCTGTTCGACCTCGGCGTGTCCTCCCCTCAGCTCGACGAGGCCGAGCGCGGTTTCGCCTATTCCTACGACGCCCCCCTCGACATGCGGATGGACCGCGAGCAGGAGCTCACCGCCGAGCGTGTGGTGAACACCTACTCCGCCGCGGACCTCACCCGCATCCTGCGCGACTACGGCGAGGAGCGCTTCGCGGCACGCGTCGCGAACCTCATCGTCAAGGAGCGCGCCAAGGACCCCATCACCAGCACGAAACGGCTTGCCGACCTGGTCCGCGCGGCGATACCCGCCGCCACGAGGCGGACCGGGGGCAACCCGGCGAAGAGAACGTTCCAGGCGCTGCGCATCGAGGTGAACGGAGAGCTGTCGGCGCTCGAGCGCGCGCTCCCCGCCGCGCTCGACGCGCTGGTGCTGGGCGGGCGCGTGGTCGTGCTCGCCTATCACTCCCTGGAGGACCGGCTCACCAAGCAGGTCCTCGTGGCGCGAACCAGGGACACCAGCCCCCCCGGGCTGCCGGTCCCCCTGGAGGCTCACCAGCCCCGGTTCCGCCTTCTGACGAGGGGAGCGGAGCTCCCGGACGACGAGGAGGTGGCCCGCAACCCGCGGGCGGCCTCGGCCCGCTTGCGGGCGGCAGAGAGGATCCGCGAGGGATGAGGACAGAGCAGGAGAGCAGGAGGGCGGCCGGGCGCACGGCCGCGCCGCCCCGCGTGCCCGGCCGCACGCCGGGCCGGACCGCCGCGACGGCGGGCGAGGCCGTCGCCGCTCCGGAGAAGCGCCGCGTCCGCCCCGGCGCGCCCACAGCGGGCGACGACCGCACACGCGAGGCCGTCCCGGCTTCCCGGCCCGGCGCGGAGAGCCGTCGCGGGGAGGCCGCCCCGGCTTCCCGGCCCGGCGCGGACGGCCGGCTCCGTCGTGAGGCGGTCCCGGCCCCCCGGAAGGCTCGTACGGACGCGCGCCGGAGTGAGGCGGCCGCGGCCACCCGGCCGGGCGGCGCGCCGTCCGCGGGATCCGTCGCGGCCCCGAAGCGCGACGGCTCCCGGACGCGTACGGCCGCCCCCGCCGCTTCCGGCACAGCCGCGTCCGGCACGGTCGGATCCCGCACGGCCACCCGTCCCGCGCCGTCCCGTGAGGCCCGGGGCCTCACCGAGGTCGCGCCCGCTCCGCGGCGCGTCCGGCGCGGCGGCTCGGAAACCCGGCCGGCGGCGACCGCGCGTGCCACAATGGCGCGGCGGGCGTTCCGGCGGCCGCCGCGTGCGCCCTTCGTGCTGCTCGTCGTGGGTCTCATGTGCGGCGGCCTGGTGACCCTCCTGCTGCTGAACGTGGTCCTCTCGCAGGACTCGTTCAGGCTGAGCGACCTGCAGTCGAGCATCGACGAGCTGCACGAGCAGGCCGCGGAGCAGGAGAACCAGCTCCGCCAGTGGACGCAGCCGGGCCCGCTGGGCGATCAGGCCGCGGCGCAGGGCCTCGAACCCGACACGTCGGCGCCGGAGTTCATCGACGCGGGCGGCGGCGCGGCGGCGCAGGAGCAGGCCCAGAAGGAGGGCACGGACCGGTGAGAGACAGCGGCCGGAACCCGGGTCCCGGCCGCGGGGGTCCCAGCGGGCGAGGCGGTGGCCAGGGCCCGGGCGGTGACAGGAGGAGCCCGGGCTCCCCGGGGCGGCCGTCCCGTCAGGACGGGCCGCCGAGGCCCGGACGTCCCGGCAGACCCGCCGACCCCGGACGTGACGACGCGACGGGCGGCACGACCGGCGGAACGGCACGGCGCGGCAGGACCGGCGGCGCCTCGGAAGGCGGAGGCAAGCAGGGCGGCGGCCGGGCGGACGGTGCGCGCGACGCCGCGGGCGGGCGTGACGACGCCCGGAACGGCCGCACCGGCGAGTCGCCCGGGAGGCGCCGGTCGGCGCCGGGCGGATCGGTCCCGCCCTCTCGCACGCCGCGAAGGGGCGAGCCCGGCGTGCCCGGCGGTGGCCCGCGCCGCGCCGTCGCGCAGCACCCGGCCCCGGGTGAGGGGCGTCCGCGTGGCGCGCGCGCGAGCGGATCGGGCGACGACGGGGACCGGCCGCGTGGCGCGGGATCCGGGCAGTCGCGGGCGGGTGCGCCAGGAACCTCCGACCGCCCGCATGGCGGCGCGCCGGGTCACGGCGCGCGGGGAGCCGCGTCCGGCGCTTCCGGCCGCCCGCGCACCGCGGCCGCCGGCGACCCGCGTTCCGGCGGCCCAGGAAAATCCGGCGCTTCCGGAAAGTCCGGTGCCGCCGGAAAGTCCGGCGCTCCCGGCAGACCCGGCGTCCCGGGAACATCGGGAACGTCCGGAGACGGCGCTTCGGCGAAGGCAGGGGCTCCGGGCAGGACCGGCTCATCGCGGCCGTCCGCGCCGGGAGCGCCCGGCGGGACCGGCGCGGGCCGTCCCCGTATCGGCGGCGCCCCGCCGCGCCCCCAGCGTCCGCAGGGACCGCACGGTCCGCAGCGTCCTTCAGGCCCGCCGGGCCCGCCGCGTCCGCCCGCCGTGCTCCGGCTGGGCAACCCCGCCCGGCGGCTGAGGGCGGCGCTGGTGGTGATGGCGATCGTGCTGTCGCTGTTCGCCGGCCGGCTGGTCCAGCTCCAGGGCTTCGACTCCAAGGTGCTCCAGGCGAGGGCAGCCGAGCAGCGCGTACGGCCCGAGACGCTGCCGGCGCGGCGCGGCTCGATCACCGACGCCGGGGGCCACGACCTCGCCGTGACTGTGGAGGCCAGGGAGATCTACGTCGACCCCAAGGACGTCGACCCGGACAAGCGCGACCTCGTCGCCACCACGCTGGCACGGGAGCTGAACAAGCCCAAGGAGGAGATCGCCGCCGCGCTGGCCAAGACCACCCAGCGGTACATCCCGCTGGCCCGTAACGTCGAGCCGCCGCGGGCCAAGCGCATCATGGGCTTCGAGCTCAAGGGCGTGGGCACGAAGGAGACCTACCGCCGCCTCTATCCCGGGGGCTCGCTCGCGGGCGGCCTGCTCGGCTTCGTCGGCGTCGACGGCAGGGGCCTGGAGGGCCTGGAGAGCGCGTACGACGACATCCTGGCGGGCAAGGACGGCAAGCAGAGCGTCGAGCTCGGCGCGAACCGGCAGCGCATCCCGATGACGCGCAGCCAGCGCGAGGCGCCGGTGCCCGGGCGGGACGTGCGCCTGACCGTCGACAGGGACATTCAGTGGGCCGCGGAGCAGGCGCTGGACCGGCAGGTCCGCGCGACGGGGGCGCGCAGCGGCAGCGTGATCGTCATGGACGTGCGGACCGGGCAGATCCTCGCCATGGCGAACGCGCCCCAGGCCAACCTCAACGACTGGCAGTCGGCCCCGGCCGAGGACCGCGCCAACCGCGCGGCGTCCGAGGTGTTCGAGCCGGGCAGCACCAACAAGGTGATCACGGCCGCGGCGGCGATGGAGGCGGGCGTCGTCACCCCCGACACCGTCTTCCGCGTGCCCGACCACATCCAGTGCGCCGACCAGCAGCTCAAGGACGCCCACCCGCACAAGCCCGAGCCGCTGACGTTCACCGGGATCCTCGCCGAGTCGAGCAACGTCGGCACGATCATGGTATCCGAGAAGATCTCCAGCCAGCGGCTGTACGACATGTTCCGGTCCTTCGGATTCGGCGCGCGCAGCGGATCGGGTGTCCCGGGTGAGCAGGCCGGCCTGCTGCCGCAGTGGCAGACATGGTCGGGCAGCCAGCGCTGTACGATCGCCTACGGCCAGGGCATCTCGGTCACCGCGCTGCAGATGGCCAGCGTCTACCAGACGATCGCCAACGGCGGAGTGCGGGTGACCCCCTCGATCGTGGCGGGCACCACCGACGAGCACGGCGTGTTCGTCCCCAGCCCCGCGGCCAAGGGCACGCGGGTGATCAGCGAGACCACCGCCAAGAAGATCGCGCTGATGCTGGAGGCCGTGGTGGGCCACGAGGGCACGGGAGAGGAGGCCTCGATCGAGGGCTACCGTGTCGCGGGCAAGACCGGCACCGCCATGCGATACGACGAGAAGTGCGCGGGATACTGCGGGTACACCGCCACGTTCGTCGGCTTCACCCCTGCGGACCAGCCCCGGCTGATGGCCCTGGCGGTCATCCAGGACCCGAAGAAAGACCACTACGGCGGCTCCGTCGCCGCCCCGGTGTTCAAGGACGTCATGACTTTCGCGTTGAAGAGCAGGAAGATCCCGCCGAGCGGCACGAAGGCGCCCGCGATGGTCCTTCGCCCGTCGGAGTGACGGCGGAGTGACCGGAGCAGGAGTGGCCGGGGCGAGCGACGGAGGGGGGTACGCTCTCGCCGTGCGTTCCCCGTCGTCCATGCGTCCCGAGGCCGTCCAGGCCCGTCCGCTGTCCGCGCTGGCGTCCCTGCTCGGCACGTCGTCGGCCGTCCCGTCCCCCGGAGCGCGGGCGGTGCGCGGCACGGTCACCGGCATCACCCTCGACTCGCGCCGGGTGCGGCGCGGCGACCTGTACGTGGCCGTGCCCGGCAACGCCAGGCACGGCGCGGAGTTCGCCGGCGACGCCCTGGCGTCGGGCGCGACGGCGATCCTGACCGACGAGGAGGGCCGCGACCGGGCCGCCGCCACCGGACTGCCGGTGCTCGTCGTGCCCGACCCGAGGGCGGTGCTCGGCGAGGTCGCCGCCTGGGTGTACGGCAGGCCGGCGGCCGGCATCACGCTCATCGGCGTCACCGGCACCAGCGGCAAGTCCACCTCGACGTTCCTGCTGGAGGCGGGCCTGCGGGCGGCGGGTCACCGCACCGGCCTGGTCGGCGGCGTGGAGATCCGCGCGGGCGACGTGCGGTTCACCCCCGAGCTCACCACTCCGGAGGCGACCGACCTGCAGGGGCTGTTCGCGCTGATGCGCGAGCGGGGCGTGAGCGCGGCGGCCATGGAGGTCTCCAGCCACGCCCTGGCGCTCGGCCGCGTGGACGGCCTGTTCTACGACGTGTCGATCTTCACCAACCTCTCGCAGGACCACCTGGACTTCCACCGCGACCTGGACGACTACTTCGCGGCCAAGGCGCGGCTGTTCACCCCCGAGCTCAGCCGGGCGGGCGTGGTGAACATCGACGACGCCCACGGACGGGAGCTGGCCGCCACGGCCAAGATCCCGATCACCACGTTCTCCGCCGCCGGGGCGCCGGAGGCCGACTGGCGCGCCGAGGACGTGCGCCTCGGCTCCGCCGGCAGCACGTTCCGCCTGGTCGGTCCCGGCGGGGTCGAGGCCGAGGTGTCGGTGGCCCTGCCCGGCCCGTTCAACGTGGCCAACACGCTCGGCGCGCTGGTGGCGCTGGTGGAGGCCGGGGTCCCGCTGCAGGCCGCGGTGACCGGCGTGGGCGAGTTCGGCGGCGTGCCGGGCCGGATGGAGCGGGTGCCGGGCGCGGACGACGTCCAGGTGATCGTGGACTACGCGCACAAGCCGGGCGCGGTGGAGTCGGTGCTGCGCTCGCTGCGCGCCGTGCTGGACGACGGGCCGGGAGGCCGTCTGGTGATCGTGCTGGGCTGCGGCGGCGACCGCGACCGCGGCAAGCGGCCGATGATGGGCGAGGCCGCCGTCCGCCTCGCCGACCTGGCCGTGTTCACCAGCGACAACCCTCGCACGGAGGACCCGCTCGCGATCCTCGCCGCGATGCTGGAGGGCGCGCTGCGGGTACCTATCAAGGAGCGGGGCCACGTGGTCGTGGAGCCGGACCGGGCGGCCGCCATCCGCCTGGCCGTCGGCGGTGCGGCGCCCGGAGATGTGGTAGTTGTGGCCGGCAAGGGGCACGAGCAGGGGCAGTATGTCGGGGGCGAGGTCGTTCCCTTCGACGACCGCGAGGTGGCCGCCGCGGCCGTCGCGGAGCGGAGCCGGGCGCGGCGGGCGGCGCGAGAGGCCGCCGATGCGTGAGCCGATGCCGGGCCGTGCCCTGGCGGCCGAGTTAGCGACGCGAAAGAGAGCAGGAAAGACACCATGATCCCGATGCCGCTGGCCCGGGTCGCCGAGATCACGTCCGGAGCGCTGAACGGGGCGGCCGACCCCGCGGTCGTGGTCCGGGGGCCCGTCGTGATCGACTCACGGGCGGCCGGACCGGGCTCGCTGTTCGTGGCGATCAAGGGTGAACGGGCCGACGGGCACGACTTCGCCCGGCAGGCCCGCGACGCCGGCGCCGCCGCCGTCCTCGCCACCCGGCCCGTCGAGGCGCCGGCCGTGATCGTGGGCGACCCGCTCGCGGCCCTGGCCTCGCTCGCCACCGCCGTGCTGTCGGAGCTGCCCGGCACGACCGTGGTCGGGGTGACCGGTTCCGCGGGCAAGACCACGACCAAGGACCTGCTGGCCGGTCTCGCCGCCCGGCTCGGCCCCACGGTCGCCCCCGTCGGCTCGTTCAACAACGAGATCGGCCACCCGCTGACCGTCCTCAAGGCCGACGAGACCACCCGGTTCCTGGTCCTGGAGCTGAGCGCACGCAACATCGGCCACATCGCCTACCTCGCGAGGATCGCCCCGCCGCGCATCGGCGTCGTGCTCAACGTCGGCACCGCGCACCTCGGGGTGTTCGGCGGCAAGGAGGCGATCGCGCAGGCGAAGGGCGAGCTCGTCGAGGCGCTGCCCGCCGACGGGGTCGCCGTGCTCAACGCCGACGACCCGCTGGTGCGCGCGATGGCCGGCCGTACGAGCGCGCGGGTGACCTACTTCGGGCGCTCGCCGGAGGCGCACGTGCGGGCGGAGGACGAGACGCTCGACGCGACCGGCCGCGCCTCGTTCACGCTGCGCACGCCGTCCGGCACCGCTCCGGTCCGGCTGCGCCTGTACGGCGCGCACACGGTGGAGAACGCCCTGGCCGCCGCGGCGGCCGCGCACGAGCTGGGGCTGCCGGTGGCCGACATCGCCGAGGAGCTGTCGGCGGCCGAGCCGCGCAGCCGCTGGCGGATGGAGGTCACCGAGCGGCCCGACGGCGTGACCGTGATCAACGACGCCTACAACGCCAACCCCGACTCCATGCGGGCCGCCTTCGGCAGCCTCGCGGTGATCGGGGAGGGGCGGCGGCGGTTCGCGGTGATCGCCGCGCTGCGCGAACTCGGCGAGGACGGCCCGGCGCTGAACGAGGACCTCGGGCGGCTGGCCGCGGGCGCGGGCCTGGAGGCGGTCGTCGTTGTGGGGGAGGACGCCGAGCCGGTGCTCCTGGGCGCGCCCGGCGCGATCCACGTCCCGGACGCCTCGGCGGCGGCGCGGGAGTTGTCGGACCGGCTCGCGCCGGGCGACGTGGTGCTGGTGAAGGGGCCGCGTGCGGCCGGACTCGAGCGGGTCGCCGAGGCGATCCTCGGAGGTGACGCCCGGTGAGGAACATCCTCATCGCGGGGGCGATCTCGCTGATTCTCTCCATGGTCGGCACGCCGCTGGCCATCCGGCTGTTCGCCCGCAGGGGCTACGGCCAGAACATCCGGGAGGAGGGCCCGTCGGGACACTACGACAAGAAGGGCACTCCCACGATGGGCGGCACGGTGATCGTCATCGCGTCGCTGATCGGCTACTTCGTGGCCCACGGGGCGACCGTCTTCTCGGCCGTCGGCGACCCCCCGACGGCATCGGGACTGCTGGTGCTGTTCCTGATGACGGGCCTCGGCGCGGTCGGCTTCCTCGACGACTTCATCAAGATCTACAAGCAGCGGAGCCTGGGCCTGCGCAGCGGCGCCAAGGCGGGCGGGCAGCTCGTCGTCGGGGCGATCTTCGCGGTGCTCGTCCTGCGGTTCCCCAACGCCTACGCCGTGACCCCCGCGGAGACGCGCGTGTCGTTCCTGCGGGACATCGGGCCGTCGATCGGGCTGATCGGGTTCATGATCTGGGTCGTGTTCTTCATCGTGGGCTTCTCGAACGCGGTGAACCTGACCGACGGTCTCGACGGCCTGGCCTCCGGCGCCACCTGCCTGGTCCTCGCGGCGTACGTGCTGATCGGCAACTGGCAGCTGCGCAACAGCTGCACGACGGTCGGCTTCGGCCCCAACTGCTACTGGGTGCGAGATCCGCTCGACCTGGCGGTGGTCGCTGCGGCGGTGCTGGGCGCCTGTCTGGGCTTCCTGTGGTGGAACGCCCCGCCCGCCAAGATCTTCATGGGTGACACCGGCTCGCTGGCCCTCGGCGGCGTGATCGCCGGCCTGGCCTTCACCACCCGGACCCAGCTCCTGCTCGTCATCCTGGGCGGGCTGTTCGCGATCATCACGATGTCGGTGATCATCCAGGTCGGGTCCTTCAAGCTGACCCGCAGACGCGTCTTCCGGATGGCGCCACTCCAGCACCACTTCGAGCTGTCGGGCTGGGCCGAGACGACGATCGTGGTGCGCTTCTGGCTGATCGCCGCCTTGTGCGTCGCCGCCGGTCTCGGACTGTTCTACCTCGAATGGATGCCGAAACAGTGAACGTCGTCGTCGCCGGCCTCGGCGTGTCGGGCGCCGCGGCGGCGCGGGCCCTGGCGGCGCGCGGCGAGCGCGTGACCGTGCTGGAGGCCGCCGACGGCGAGCGGCAGCGCGCGACGGCCGCCGAGCTCGCCGAGCTGGGCGTGGAGGTGCGCTTCGGCGAGCCCGCCCTGCCCGCCGCGACCTCGCTCCTGGTCACCTCGCCGGGCTGGCGTCCCACCCACCCGCTGCTCGTCGCCGCCGCGGACGCGGGCGTCGAGGTCATCGGGGAGGTCGAGCTGGCCTGGCGGCTGCGGCAGGAGCCCGCGGCCCCTTGGCTGGCGCTGACCGGCACCAACGGCAAGACCACCGCCGTCCGCATGCTCACGTCCATGCTGTCCGCCGCCGGGCACAAGGCCGTGGCCGTGGGCAACGTCGGCGTTCCCATCGTCGAGGCCGTCGACGGGCCGTACGACGTGCTGGCCGTGGAGCTGTCGAGCTTCCAGCTCCACTGGTCCTCGACCCTGGCCCCGCTCGCGGCGGCCGTGCTCAACGTGGCGCCCGACCACATCGACTGGCACGGCTCCATGGAGGAGTACGCCGCGGCCAAGGCGCGTATCTTCGCGGGAGCGGGGACGGTGGTCTACAACGCCGACGACGCGTCGTCGTCCCGCCTGGCCGAGCCGTACGCCTCACGGGTGGGCTTCACGCTCGCCGTGCCCCGGCCCGGGCAGCTGGGAGTCGTGGAGGACCTGCTGGTCGACCGGGCCTTCGTGGCCGACCCGGCGACCTCGGCGGAGGAGCTGGCCTGCCTCGCCGACGTGCGGCCGTTCGCGCCGCACAACGTCGCCAACGCGCTCGCCGCCGCCGCCCTGGCCCGCGCCTACGGCGTGCCGCCCGAGGCCGTACGGCGCGGCCTGCGGGAGTTCACGCCCGACCCGCACCGGATCGCCCACGTGGCCCGCGTCGGCGAGGTCGACTACGTGGACGACTCGAAGGCCACCAACCCGCACGCGGCCGCCGCGTCCCTGGCCGCCTACGAGTCGGTCGTGTGGATCGCGGGCGGCCAGCTCAAGGGCGCCGACGTCGACGATCTCGTACGGCAGTCTGCCCCCCGGCTGCGCGGCGCGGTGCTGCTGGGGACCGATCGGGATGTGATCCGCCGCGCATTGGCGCGACACGCCGCGAATGTCCCCGTGGTGGACGTGCCAGGGCAAGACACTGGGGTCATGGACCGTGTCGTCGCCGAAGCCGCCCGGCTCGCCACCCCGGGTGACACCGTGCTGCTCGCCCCCGCCGGGGCGTCACTGGACATGTTCGCCGGATACGGAGCGCGTGGGGAGGCCTTCGCCCGAGCCGTGCGGCGGCTGGCGGCCCGGTGACGGGCCCCGCGACCGGCTCCGCCGGCGCCGCCACCGCGCGGAAGGAGCGTCAGGGGCCCGAGCCCGTCGGCTGGGCCGGCGCCCAGCTCGCCGCGCTGCGCGAGCTGCTCGCGCGCCCGCTGACGTCCTACCACCTGGTGCTCGGCTGCAGCGCGCTGCTGCTGGCGCTCGGGCTGATGATGGTGCTGTCGGCGTCGAGCATCGAGGCGCTGCAGCGGACCGGCGACCCGTTCTACTGGTTCCTCAAGCAGGTCACGTCGGTGGCGATCGGGCTTCCCCTGATGTGGGTCTGCTCCCGGTTGCCGCAGCGGTTCTTCCGCCTGGCCGGCTATCCGCTGATGGGTCTGTCGATCCTCGGCCTGCTGATGGTCATCTTCCTCGGCCAGGAACTGCTGGGCGCCCAGCGGTGGATCGTCATCGGCCCGTTCTCGGTCCAGCCGTCGGAGCCGGCGAAGCTGGCCCTGGTGCTGTGGGGCGCCGACCTGCTCGCGACGCGGGCGCGCGCCGGCCGCATCGAGTGGCGCCAGCTGCTGATCCCGCTGATGCCGGGCGTGGCCCTGCTGGCCGTCCTGGTTATGCTGGGGCGCGACCTCGGCACGACGCTCGTGCTCATGATGATCTTCCTGGCGCTGCTGTGGGTGGTCGGCGCGCCGGTGCGGCTGTTCGGCGGGATCCTCGCGCTGCTCGCGCTGGCGACCGCCACTATGATCGTCGTCGAGCCGTACCGGCTCGGCCGCCTCACCGGCTTCATGCACGTGTGGGAGACCGCGCAGAACGAGGGGTTCCAGTCCGCCCAGGGACTGATGGCCATCGGCTCCGGCGGCTGGTTCGGCCTCGGGCTCGGCGCGGGCCGGCAGAAGTGGAACTACGTTCCGCACGCGGAGAGCGACTTCATCTTCTCGATCCTGGGCGAGGAGCTCGGGCTGATGGGGACGCTCGTGGTGGTCGCGCTGTTCGGCCTGCTCGGGTACGCCGGGCTGCGTATCGCCATCCGGACGAAGGACCCCTTCGTCCGGCTGTCGGCCGCCGCCGTCACCGCCTGGATCGCCGGTCAGGCCGTCGTCAACATCGGCGCGGTCATCGGGGTCTTCCCGGTCACCGGCATCCCGCTGCCCCTGGTGTCGTACGGCGGATCGGCGCTGCTGCCGACGCTCGCCGCGCTCGGCATGCTGGTGTCGTTCGCCAAACAGGAGCCCGGAGCGCCCGAGGCGCTGGCCGCCCGTGGCCCGGGACCGGTCGCGCGGGCTCTAAGCTGGCTTGGCCTGAACGGCCGCGCCGGGCGGCGGCCCGTGATCTCGCGGGCACCGGCCCGTCAGCAGGCGGCACGGCCGCGGACGGCACGAAGAGGAACGACAGGGAACGGACGCGGGAACATTCGCGAGAAGATCCGGGAAGACGTCCGCGAGAACATCCGCGAAGACGTCCGCGAGAACAGGGAGTGACATGAGGGTGGTCCTCGCCGGCGGCGGGACGGCCGGCCATATCGAGCCGGCGCTCGCGCTGGCCGACGCGCTTCGCCGGCTCGACCCGAGGATCGGCATCACCTGCCTCGGCACCGAGCGCGGCCTGGAGACCCGCCTGGTGCCCGCCCGGGGCTACGAGCTCGAACTCGTGCCCGCCGTGCCGTTGCCCCGCTCGCTCAGCCCCCAGCTCCTCACCGTGCCAGGCCGCCTCGCCGGGTCCATCGGCAGCGCCGCGGGCATCCTCGACAAGGTCGGCGCGGACGTCCTGGTCGGCTTCGGCGGATACGTCGCCACGCCCGGCTACCTCGGCGCCCGGCGGCGCGGCGTGCCGATCGTGGTCCACGAGGCCAACCCCCGGCCCGGCCTGGCCAACCGGCTCGGCGCCCGCCTCACCGAGCACGTCTTCACCGGCCACCCGGACGCCGTGCTCCCGAACGCCGAGTACATCGGCATCCCGCTGCGCCGCGAGATCAGCATGATGGACCGCCTGTCGATGGGCGACAAGGCGCGGTCGTACTTCGGGCTGGAGTCCGACCGGGTGACGCTGCTCGTGTTCGGCGGCTCCCAGGGCGCCCGCTCGATCAACCAGGCGGCGCTGGAGGCCGCGCCCTACCTGCGGGCGGCGGGCGTCCAGGTGCTGCACGTGATCGGGCCCAAGAACACCGTCGAGGCGGAGCTCCCGCCGGGCGACCCGCAGTACGTCATCCTGCCGTACGTCGACCGGATGGACCTCGCCTACGCCGCCGCCGACCTCGTGCTGTCCCGCGCGGGCGCCATGACCTGCGCAGAGCTCACCGCCGTGGGGCTGCCCGCGGCGTTCGTGCCGCTGCCGCACGGCAACGGCGAGCAGCGCCTGAACGCCGAGCCCATCGTGCGGGCCGGGGGCGGTCTGATGGTCGACGATGCGAACCTGTCGGCCGCCTGGATCGTCCAGACGCTGCTGCCGATCCTGAACGACCCCGAGCGTGTGGTCGCGATGTCCGAGGCCGCATCGCGGATGGGCCGCAAGGACGCCGACATGGCGCTCGCCCGCAAGGTGCTGGAGATCGCTCACCGATGAGTCTCGTCAAGCTCGTGGATCCCGTCCCGGCGGCCGACCTGGGGCGGGTGCACTTCATCGGCATCGGCGGCGCCGGGATGTCCGGCATCGCCCGGATCCTGCTCAAGCGGGGCGTGCCGGTGTCGGGCAGCGACGCGCGGCCCTCCGAGCTGCTGGCCGAGCTGCGCGAGCTGGGCGCCGTCATCCACGTCGGCCACGCCGCCTCCCACATCAAGGAGGTGGACACGGTCGTGGTGTCCACCGCCATCCGCGACTCCAACCCCGAGCTGGGGGAGGCGTTGCGGCAGAACCTGCGGGTGATCCCGCGCGCCGCCGCGCTGGCCTCGGTCATGACCGGCCGCACCGGCATCGCCGTCGCCGGCACGCACGGCAAGACCACGACGACCTCGATGCTGACCGTGGCCCTGCAGAAGTGCGGCGAGGACCCGTCGTACTGCGTCGGCGGGCAGCTCGTGACGACCGGGCTCGGCGCCGACGACGGCGCGGGCGAGGTGTTCGTGGCGGAGGCCGACGAGAGCGACGGCTCGTTCCTCATGCTCGCGCCGCGCATCGCCGTGGTGACCAACGTCGAGGCCGACCACCTCGACAACTACGGCGACCCCCAGGCCGTCCACGACAGTTTCGCCCGCTTCGTCGAGCGGATCGGGTCGCTGCTCGTGGTGTGCGCCGACGACCCGGGCGCCGCCGCCCTCGTGCCCCTCGCGCGTGAGCGCGGCCTCACCGTCGTCACGTACGGCGAGAGCGCCGGCGTCGACCTGCGCACGACCGACGTGGTGCCGCGCGGCCTCGGCGTGGAGTTCTGCGTGGAGCTCGGCCCCGCCGTGCCCGGGGGAGCGGGACGCGGCGAGGTGCGCCTCGCCGTGCCGGGCCGGCACAACGCGCTCAACGCCACCGCGGTGATCGCCGTGGCGCTCCACCTCGGTCTGCGCTTCGACGACGTCAAGGAGGGCCTGGCCGCCTTCACCGGGGCCAAGCGGCGGTTCGAGTCCAAGGGCGAGGCCGCGGGCGTGACGGTCTTCGACAGCTACGCCCATCATCCGACCGAGCTGACCGCCGACCTGCGTGCCGCCCGCGACGTCGTCACCGGCGACGGCCGGGTCATCGCGGTCTTCCAGCCGCACCTGTACTCGCGCACCCGGTTCTTCGCCGACGAGTTCGGCGCGGCGCTCGGCCTCGCCGACGAGGTGGTCGTGCTGGACGTGTACGGCGCGCGCGAGGACCCCGAGCCGGGGGTCTCCGGCGCGCTGGTCGCGGGGAAGATCCCGCTTCCCGTCGAGCGGGTCGTCTACGCGCCCGACCGGCAGGCCGTGCCGGCGCTCGTCGCCGGCCGGGCCCGTGCCGGGGACATCGTGCTGACGATGGGCGCGGGAGACGTGACGGAGCTCGGCCCGAAGATCGTCGCGGAGCTGTCCGCCCGGTGATGCGGGCCGTGATCCGGAGGGTGGGGGACCGGTGAGGCGGGCCGTCCGGCGTTCGGCCCTCGCGACCCTGCTGACCGGCGGGGTGGTGGGCGTCGCCACATGGGTGGTGTTCTTCTCGCCCGTCCTCGGCGTGCGGGAGGTCGAGATCACCGGCAACAGCCGGATCCCCGCCGAGCAGCTGCGGCAGGCCGCGGGGGTGCGCACCGGCACGCCGCTCGCCACCGTCGACCTCGCCGGGGTCGAAGGGCGGCTGCGGGCGATGCGCGCGATCGAGTCGGCCACCGTCGACCGCGGCTGGCCGGGAACGCTGCGCATCAGCGTGGTAGAACGCGTCCCCGCCGCCGCCGTGCCCATGGGCGGGACGACCGCGGTGATCGACCGGTACGGCGTCGTCCTGCAGCAGGTGACCGTGGCCCCGCCCCGGCTGCCGGTGCTGCGCGTCCAGCGGGCCGCCGTGGACGACCCGGCCACCAGGGCCGGGCTCACCGTGCTGCGGGCGCTGCCGGAGAGCGTCCTGCAGCGCCTGCGGGAGCTGCGCGTCTCCTCACCACGGTCGATCACGCTCAAACTCACCGACGGCCGTACGGTCGTATGGGGAGACGCGGGGCGCTCGGCGCAGAAAGGACGTGTCCTGCTGGCCGCCCTCGCCAAGCCGGGAACCAGCTACGATGTCAGCTCGCCGCAGGTGGTGACGGTCAAGTGAGATATCTCACCGGCCGCGGACGCATGATCCGGGACCGCCTTTCAGCGGGGCATCGTGTGAATAGGACAGCGCGCGACACGCCGGACGGCCTTGCGGCGCGGTTAGTTGACCCTGGGGGACGCGCAACCCTACTGTCCGTATCAATCCTCAGGTTGACATAACTCTAAATCTCAACTTGAGGGTGAGAGTTCAGAAGACGGCGGGCCCTGCCCGCATGAAACGCAAACGAGCGGAAAGGCCCCTCGTCGTGGCAGCACCGCAGAACTACCTCGCGGTCATCAAGGTCGTCGGCATCGGCGGCGGCGGAGTGAACGCCGTCAACCGGATGATCGAGGAGGGACTCAAGGGCGTCGAGTTCATCGCCATAAACACTGACGCCCAGGCGCTGCTGATGAGTGACGCCGACGTGAAGCTCGACGTGGGGCGCGAGCTCACCCGGGGTCTCGGCGCGGGCGCCAACCCGGAGGTGGGCCGCAAGGCCGCCGAGGACCACCGGGAGGAGATCGAGGAGGTCATCAAGGGCGCCGACATGGTCTTCGTGACCGCGGGCGAGGGCGGCGGCACCGGGACCGGCGGCGCGCCGGTCGTGGCCAGCATCGCCCGCTCGCTCGGCGCGCTCACGATCGGCGTGGTCACCCGGCCCTTCAGCTTCGAGGGCAAGCGCCGGGCCATGCAGGCCGAGGCCGGCATCGAGACCCTCCGCGAGGAGGTCGACACGCTGATCGTCATCCCGAACGACCGGCTGCTGTCGATCTCCGACCGCCAGGTGAGCGTGCTCGACGCGTTCAAGGCCGCCGACCAGGTGCTGCTGTCCGGTGTGCAGGGCATCACCGACCTCATCACCACGCCCGGTCTGATCAACCTGGACTTCGCCGACGTGAAGTCGGTCATGTCCGGCGCGGGCTCGGCCCTCATGGGCATCGGCCACGCCAGGGGCGACGACCGGTCGGTCGCCGCCGCCGAGATGGCGGTCTCCAGCCCGCTGCTGGAGGCGAGCATCGACGGCGCCCACGGCGTGCTGCTGTCCATCGCGGGCGGCTCCGACCTGGGCCTGTTCGAGATCAACGAGGCGGCCCAGCTCGTCAGCAACGCCGCCGCGCCCGACGCCAACATCATCTTCGGCACGGTCATCGACGACGCGCTCGGCGACGAGGTGCGGGTGACGGTCATCGCGGCCGGTTTCGACGAGCCCGAACCGGCCAAGGCGGTGGCCGCGCCGCTGTCGCGGCCCCAGCAGGCCCGGCCGGCGCCGGCCGCGCCCGCGACCCGTCCCGCGCCCGCCCCGGCCAAGCCGGAGCCGCGCGCGGAGCCCGCGCAGCCGCCGGTGCGTCCGATGAGCAGCATGGCGCAGCCCGCGCCCGCGCCGGCGCAGCCCGCTACTCCGCCGGTGACCCAGCTGCCGATGAACGCGCTTCCGGCGAACCCCGTGCCGCCGCCGGCCCAGCCCGCGAGCCAGCCGGTCCAGCAGGCGACGTCGCAGGCGGCGTCCGCGCCGCAGGCCCAGCAGGCCGAGCCGGTCACGCCGTTCCCGCGCGACGCGGCGGCCGACGGCGGGCGCGACCAGGGCGCCACCGGGCCGCTGTCGATCCCGCGCCCGACTCCCGAGCCGCCGACCCCGATCACCTCCAGGACCGCTCAGCCGGGTCCCCGGCGTCCGGTGGTGTTCGAGGAGCAGGAGGAGGAGCTCGACGTGCCGGACTTCCTCAAGTGACGCTGGACGTCCGTACGGCCGGGGGCGCGGTCCGTGGGTGACCGGCGCGAGGAACTGGCCGCGGCGCTGGACGAGGTGGAGCGGCGCATCGACGACGCCTGCCGGGCCGCGGGCCGGTCGCGGTCGGAGATCACGCTGATCGCGGTGACGAAGACCTACCCGGCCTCCGACGTGCGGCTGCTCGCGGAGCTGGGCGTGTCGCACGTCGGCGAGAACCGCGACCAGGAGGCGGCGGTCAAGGCGGCCGAGTGCGGCGATCTCGGCCTCACGTGGCATTTCATCGGCCAGTTACAGACGAACAAGGTCCGCTCGGTCGCCTCCTACGCCCACATGGTCCACTCGGTGGACCGCCCCCGTCTGGTGGACGCGCTCAGCCGCGAGGCCGTACGCGCGGGGCGCGAGGTGGACTGCCTCATCCAGGTCGACCTCGACGCCGCTCCGGGTGAGGGCGGGGCCGGGCGGGGCGGCGCCGCGCCGCAGGAGGTGCCGGCGCTCGCGGGGCTCGTCGCGAAGGCGGAGGGGCTACGCCTGCGGGGGGTCATGGCGGTCGCCCCGCTGGGGGAGGACCCGGCCGCCGCGTTCGCCCGGCTGCGGGCCGTCGCCGAGCGGGTCCGCGAGGAACACCCCGCGGCCGATGTGATATCGGCCGGGATGAGTGGAGACATCCCCCAGGCTGTGGCGAACGGCGCGACACACCTGCGAGTCGGTACGGCGTTGCTCGGCCGCAGAAAGCCCTTCGTCAGGTAATGTCCCCCAAGTGGACCATGGTGTCCGCGCTCAGGTAGAGGTCGATCAGCGGTGAGCTCCAAGGGGGGTACGGCTACCGCCCTGGCCTTCCGAAGGGACCTTGAAGGCACCAGTAAAGCGGAGGACGACGAGCGATGGCCGGCGCGATGCGCAAGATGGCGGTCTACCTCGGTCTCGTGGAGGACGACCGCTACGAAGACAGGTACGCGGCAGAGTACGGCACCGACGAGGAGTACGGCGACGAGGAGTTCGAGTCGCCGCGGCGCGGCTTCGCCGGCCCCTCGGGCACGCACTCCGGGCCCCTGGAGCGCGAGGACGACACCGAGACGGCCGTTCCCGCTCCGCGTCCCCCCACAACCGTGCTGGAGCGCCGCACGACCGATCTGGCGCGCATCACCACCCTGCATCCCCGCACGTACAACGAGGCGCGGACGATCGGCGAGCACTTCCGCGAGGGCACGCCGGTCATCATGAATCTGACAGAGATGGTCGACAGCGACGCCAAGCGCCTTGTCGATTTCGCGGCAGGTCTCGTCTTTGGCCTACACGGCAGCATCGAACGTGTTACCAACAAGGTGTTCCTGTTGTCCCCCGCCAACGTTGAGGTGACCGCCGAGGACAAGGCCAGAATCGCGGAACGCGGCTTCTTCAACCAGAGCTAGAGTTCCATACATGAACAGTGACCGGCTGAGCGGTGCCCGTGCGGCCCGAGGACGGCTGGACCGAGGGGAGGCGGGGCTCGACCGTGGGGATCATTAGCGAGATCTTGGTCATCGCCCTGACCCTCTTCCTGGTTCTGCTGATCGGCAGAATGATCATAGATACGGTGCAGGCGTTCGCCCGCGCCTGGCGGCCCACCGGGGTCGTCCTGGTGCTGGCGGAGGCGGTTTACACAGTGACCGACCCGCCTCTCAAGTTCCTCCGCCGTTTCATTCCGCCCCTCAGGTTGGGTACGGTGGCCTTTGACCTGAGCTTCACAGTGCTGTTCATTGTGGTTTTGGTCTTGATCCAAGTCGTGAACGCGCTTCGTTGATCGGGTACCGTCCGACCGGACAGACTCCAAGCGCGCCAAGGAGACCCAAATGCCGTTGACGCCCGCCGATGTGCGGAACAAGCAGTTCAGTACCACCCGGCTGAGGCCGGGGTACGACGAGGAGGAGGTCGACGCGTTCCTCGACGAGGTCGAGGCCGAACTGGACCGCCTCATCCAGGAGAACGAGGAACTCCGCGCGAAGCTGGCCGAGTGCCTCAGGGGCAAGGTTCCCGGGGGCATGGGCATGCCCGGCTCCATGCAGATGGCGCCCGCTCCCGTGGCCGAGCCGAAGCCCGAGATGATGGCCCCCCAGCCGGAGCCGATCAAGCCTCCGGAGCCGGCCCGTCCCGAGCCGGTGCCCGTCGGCATGGGCCTGCCGCCCGCCGAGGACAACATGGACACCGCGGCCCGCGTGCTCGCCCTCGCCCAGCAGACGGCCGACCAGGCGATCGCCGACGCCCGTCGCGAGGCGGACGAGACCGTGACCCGCGCCCGGCGTGAGGCCGACGACATCCTCGGCAAGGCCCGCCGCCAGGCCGAGCAGATCATCGGCGACGCCCGCGCCCGCGCCGAGACGCTGGAGCGCGACGCCCAGGAGCGGCACCGCCAGGCCATGGGCACCCTCGTGCAGACCCGCGACGAGCTGGAGCGCAAGGTCGAGGAGCTGCGCAGCTTCGAGCGCGAGTACCGCAGCCGTCTCAAGCTGTACCTGGAGAACCAGCTCGCCGAGCTGAACGTCGCGGGTGAAGGCAGCGGAGGCTTCCCGATCGTGGGCGCCGCCCCGGCCATGGCCCACGCCGTCGCCCCCGGTCCCCAGCAGATGACCGCCGCCCCCAACCCGTTCGGCCAGGAGCCCTCGCAGCACTCCGGCGCCTTCCCCGGACCCGACGGCCCCCACAACGACCGCCGGTAAGCAGTGGCGGGTCCTCACAGGGACCCGATAGCTCGGAGAACCCCCCGTGATCCTCATCAGTGCCGCACTGGTCCTCGCCGCAATCGTCCTGCTCATCGCGGGCGTCGTGCTGGGGACACCCCCTCTAGTGATGTGGTCGATCGTCGTCAGCGTGCTGTCGGCGGTCTGCCTGCTGATCGGGGCACTGCTGAGACGCCATGAGCTGTTCCCCGCCGGTGGGCGTGCCGCCGAGGGAACCGCTCCCACCCCCCAGGGTTCGTCCGTGCCCCAGCTCGCGCACGTCGGTGCCGTGAGCGGGGCGTACGGCGGAGCCCTCGCCGGGGCACCGGCGCATCCGGTGGCGACGCCCATGGTGGCGGCCCCGCCGGTCACGCATCACGGGGCATTGCCCCCGCAGGCCTTCCCATCTCCGCCGCCCCAGCGGACGGGACCGATCATGCGGCCGCCGACCGGTTCCGGTCGCGGCCTCGCCCCCGACGCGATCGTGCTCGTGATCCCCGGGCGCAAGCGCTTCCATCTGGCCACCTGCCGCCAGCTCGCCGGGCGTGAGACCGAGGAGCTCACGCACGAGGAGGCCCGCGAGGAGGGCTTCACTCCCTGCACCACCTGTCTCCCCGAGATCTCCACCCGCACGGCGGAGCCGGAGGAGGCCGCCCTCCGCGACGACACGGCTCGCGACGAGAGCCTGCGCGCGGAAGCCGCCCCCACGACCACCACGCCTTCGGCCGCGACCTCCGGCACGACCGGCCAGGAAACGTCCCGTCCCACGCCCGCTGATCGCGAGCCGCCCGTCGCGCGGTTCCCTCAGCCCGGCGTCCCGGGGCCGCGCCTGCCCGAGTCGTCCTCCCCTGAATCGTCCGGCCCTGAATCGTCCGGCCCCCAGTCGTCCATTCCCGGTGCGTCAGGCCCTTCCACGGCCGGCCCGTCCACGCCCTCCGGCGGCAAGCCGTCCGACGACGAAGCGCGCGAAGAGCCCGGTGAGACGGCGGAAAAGGCGTCAGGGAAGACCGCCGACGCCGGCGAGGCCGATGAGGAAGACGGTCCGGCGCGTGACACGGCTTCCGAGGCCGACGCCGGGACCGAGGGCGACGAGCACACGCCGGTGGACTGGTTCGGCCGGAGCGGGTCGCCTGAGTCCGGCGCCGAGACGACGGCGCCGCCGCGGCCTGCCGCCTCCACGCCGCCGCCCTCGCCTTCCGATTCCTCCTCCGCCGCGTCTTCAGGGTCGTCGTCCGGATCCTCCGCGCCGTCCTGGCCTTCTGCCACGTCATGGTCCGCACCGGCCTGGTCTCCGCCGGCGGCAGGATCGGCGTCGGGCCAGGCGGACGACGAGACGGACGACTCGCTGACCGACACCGCGGAGCACGACTGGTTCAGGCCCGGCAGGGTCCCCCTGCCGTGGGACCCCGCACGGTCCAAGTCGACCGGGGAGGCGGGGAAGGAAACCCCGTCGTCGGGGGACGGCGAGTCCGACGATCCCGCGGCCGGGGACAAGGCCCCCGGTGCGGGTGCGGGTGCGGCCTCGCCGCAGAAGGCCTCCTCTTCCCGGGCGGACGACGAGCAGGCCCGTGACGACCAGAGCGACTCCGGCGACGCGGACGCGCAAGCGGCGTCCCGCCCGGAGAACGTCCCCACGCCCCCGCGTGCGAGGACCGGAAAGCCGGTGGAGCCGGCAGAGACCCGCGGATCCGGGCGCGCCGGATCCGCGGCCTCGGCCGGCTCCACCACCGGCTCCGCGGAGGAGGAGGACGGCGCCCGGCAGGACGACGGCGCCTCCGGAGCGGCCCCCGCGGGAAAGGCGGCCACGCCCGGGCCCGGTGGCACGGACGAGGACAGCACGGACAAGGACAGCACGGACAAGGGTGGCGAGGACCGCGGCGGGTCCGGGAGCGAGACCGATGAGGATCGCACGACCGACGCGGCCGAGTCGTCCGCGGACGGGGACACGCGGGTGCGGGTCATGGTCGGCACGCGGCGCTACCACGAGACCGGTTGCCCCCTGATCAGCGGAATGGGCGACTCGGGCATCGAGACCATGACACGGGCCGAGGCCGACGAGGCCGGCCTCACCCCCTGCTCGGTCTGCCAGAACGGCTGAGACGCGGCCTGCGCATTCGACGGGGCGCGAGCGCCGCTCTTTCCGCCTCGGCATGGTCACGTAGGCGCCCCTGGCGGGCACCGCTCCCACCCGGATCGGCTAGTGCCGCGACCGCCAAGGTCTGCCCGACGGAGCGGTGTCGGTCACCTTCTTTCGCGCGATGACCACACGGCCGGGGCACCCGTCTGATCAGGGGTTTTGCCAGGCTGGGTGGTGACACACCACGATGGGGCCGGTCGCCGACCGGCCCCATCTCAGCGTTCCGCCGGGGACCGCAGCTCGGCGCGCGCCCAGGCCGCCAGCAGGTGGACCGCCGCCTCGGCGGCGCCGTCGGCAGCGGGGACGAGCACGACCAGCCGCTGCCGGGGGTCGCCCGCCGGCACGAAGTTCTCATAGCAGAACGTGATCGTGCCCAGGGCGGGATGCCGGAAGCTCTTGGTCCCGGATGTACGGACGTCCACCTCGCGGGCGTTCCACAGCCCGCGGAAGGTCTCGCTGCCGTCGCCGAGTTCGCGGACCAGCCCGGCCAGCTCGGCGTCTTGGGGGTGCAGCCCCGCGGCCACCCGCAGCTGCCCGGCGGTCGCGGCGGCGACGTCGGCCCACTCGACGTAGAAGTCCCTGCTTCCCGAGTCGAGGAACAGCCGCCTGGCCAGGTTCGCCCGTACGGGCGAGGCGGTGTCGAGGGCGAAGAGGCGGGCCGCGACGGCATTGGCCGCGAGGACGTCGAACCGGTCGTCGATGACCATGGCGGGCGTGTGGATCAGGTCCAGCATCCGCACCAGCTCCGGCCGGGCGTCCTGGGGCCGGGCCGCACGCCGGGGACGTTCCCGCACGGCGAGCGTGCGCAGGTGCTCGCGCTCCACGTCGTCAAGGCGGAGCGCCGCGGCGAGGGCGTCGAGCACCTCGGACGACGGCCGCGCGGCCCGCCCCTGCTCCAGCCGCTGGTAGTACTCCACGCTGATCCCGGCGAGCTGCGCGACCTCCTCCCGGCGCAGCCCCCGGACACGGCGGCGCGGCCCGGCGGCGATCCCTGCGGTCTGGGGTGTGATTCGGCCCCGGCGGGACCGGAGGAAACCCGCCAGCTCGTGTCGATCTCCCACGACGTCCAGTATGTCGGCTTTTTCGCGGCCCGCGGCGGGCTCAGGGTGGCCCTGCCGGTACCCGTACAAGCCGGGCCTGGGCCGCCCGCCGTGCGCGCGGGAGGCTGACTCTCGTCACCGGACGAAGAGGAGACCACGATGTGCCACGACATCGACAGCAGACCGCCCGCCGCCCCCGTCGTCACCGGAGGGGTGGCAGAACACGGGCCACTGAAGATCGGCACCGTCGACGGCAACAGGTTCCGCGCCTACCGGGCCGCCCCGGCCGTGCCGAACGGCCGCAGCGTGCTGCTGCTACCCGACCTTCGCGGGGTGCACCCGTTCTACGAGAGCCTGGCGCTGCGATTCGCCGAGGCGGGCTTCCACACCCTGGTCATGGACTACTACGGGCGCAGCGCCGGCACCGGCGACCGGGACGACTCGTTCGACGGGTGGGCCCACCTCGCCCTGCTGGAACCGCTTCACGTCGAGACCGACGCCGCGGCCGCCGTCGAGGCGATCCGCGCCTGGCATCCCGGCCCGCTGTTTAGCGTCGGCTTCTGCCTCGGCGGTGGCTACTCCTGGCGGCTCGGCGCCGCCGGGCTCGGCCTCGCCGGCGCCATCGGCTTCTACGGTCCGCCCCGCTTCCTTGGCGACCGTACGACCGAGCCGTCCGTACCGCTGCTCATGCTGCTCGCCGGGGCCGACGTGGCAACCACTCCGGAGGAGTACGCCGCACTGACCGCCGCCTTCGACCGGGCCGGAAAGGAATACGAGGCGCACGTGTACGACGGCGCTCCGCACTCGTTCTTCGACGACTCCTACAACCAGTGGCAGGAGGCCTGCGCCGACGCATGGCACCGCATCCTCGGCTTCACCGCCCGCCACGGCGTGGAGGCCGCCGCGTGACCGAGCGCTACAAACGCGGCGTCGCCCGCCAGACCGAGCTCGGCGCCACCCGCACCGAGGCGTACGACGCCCTCGCCGACATCGCCCCGGACCTGTCGCGGCTGGCGGTCGAGTTCGCCTACGGGGACGTCCACGCCCGCCCCGGGCTCGACGCCGCCCGGCGGGAGCTGGTCGTCATCGGTGCGCTGATCACCCTCGGCGGGGTCGAGCCCCAGCTCCGGGCACATCTGGAAACGGCACTCAACGCGGGCCTGCGGCCCGGCGAACTGGTCGAGGCGATCATGCAAGCGCTTCCGTACGCGGGCTTCCCGCGCGTCTTCGGCGCGATGACACTGGCCCGGCAGGTCCTGGACGCCCGCGGACTGCTCCCCGTCAGACCGGCCGGGACAGACGCGATCGGTCCATGACGGTGAAGACACGGCTTCCCGGTAAGGCCGAGGATCACTGAACCGGCACCGGTGAGTGCTCCACCTCGTGGGATGGTCGCTGTACCTGTGCCACGTCGACAGAAACCACGCGTTCAGCGACTCGTAACAGCGCGACCGGCCCCTGCCTTGCCTGGAGGAACAGTACCTCGCGCACCTCCGGAAGGGCAGGTGACCTCCCAGGCCGCCTCGATCATGTGGAAGATCTCGTCCACCGCGGTCTCGGGATCGGCCGCCTCTCGAGCCAGCGAATAGGCGTCGATCACGAACCTCGCGATCGTCCGGCAGGCCGTTGTGGTCTCTGACAGGTCGAGATCGGCGGCGATGGCCCTAGCCAGCGACTCCGCATGGCGCAGCCTCATCGACTCCTCGTACTCCCGCAGGGCGGGCGATTCGTCGACCATGCGCCAGATCGGGGCGGAGCTGTCGGCCGTGCAATGCCGCACCAGGGCCTGGATCTCGCGGCGCAGCGCAGGCATGAGCGGCTCGTGCGGGGCCCGGCAGGCGACCGCCTGCGTGAGGCGTTGCTCGAAGTCTCCGTCCTGCTCGAACACCAGGGCCTCTTTCGAGGCGAAGTGGGAGAAGAGCGTGGTGACGGCCACGTCGGCCTCGGCGGCCACGTCACGGATGCCCACCGCGTCATACCCGCGTTCCAGGAAGAGCCGCAGGGCGGTATCGGCGATCTTCTGGCGGGTCGCGGCCTTCTTGCGCTCACGGCGTCCGGACGGGACGGTCATGTCCTGATACTAGCAGATACAAAAGCAGAACGGTTTTTAAACGCTAACGGTTAGTGCTACGGTCGGCCGCATGAAGAAAGTGAGCTTCGCCGAGTTCGGCGGTCCGGACGTTCTGCGACTGGTCGACGCCGAGGAGCCCCACGCGGCCCCCGGCCAGGTACGCATCGCCGTGCGGGCGGCGGGCGTGAACCCCGTCGACTGGAGGGTCCGCGAAGGCCAGTTCCAGAAGGTCCATCCGATCGAGTTGCCCGCCGGAGTCGGGCTGGATGCCTCCGGGGTGGTGGACGAGGTCGGCGAGGGCGTCGAAGGGGTCGAAATCGGCGACCACGTGTTCGGCGAAGGTTCGAGCACCTATGCCGAGTTCGCCGTGCTGTCGGCCTGGGCCCCCATGCCCGAGGGGCTGACGTTCGAAGAGGCGGCCGGGTACCCCTCCGTGGTGGAGACCGCGCTGCGCATCATCCGCCAGGTCGGTGTGCGGCCCGGGCAGACGCTGCTGGTCAGCGGTGCGTCCGGGGGAGTCGGATCGGCGGTGCTGCAGATCGCCCGCGACCGCGGCATTGTGGTGATCGGCACGGCTGGGGCCGCGAACCAGGACTATCTGCGCAGCCTGGGCGCCGTCGCGACGACGTACGGCGAGGGCTGGGTCGAGCGGGTGCGGCAGCTCGGCCATGTCGACGCGGCTCTCGATCTGGCCGGCTCGGGCGTGATTCGCGAGCTCGTCGAGCTGACCGGGGATCCGCAGATGGTGATCTCCATCGCCGATCTCGGCGCGCCGGAGCTCGGTGTCCGATTCTCCGGCGTGGCCGGGAGCATGCCGGAAGCGCTCGCCGAGGCCGCCGGCCTCATCTCTCGAGGAAAGCTCCACATCCCGGTCGAGAAGTCGTACACGCTCGCCGAGGCCGTGGCGGCGCATATCGACAGCCAAGCCGGTCACACGCGCGGGCGCCGGGTCGTTGTCGTTTGAGCCGTTTCCTGCGCAGTCGCACGGCCCGGCATGCTGAGTTCCTCGGCGGTGGTGGACGTGCTTCCCGTCGCCGAGTCCGCCGGGCAGGGGTGGCTGCCGGTCTTCGGGCTGGTGCTCGCGGCATGCGGTCCACGCGATGACCAAGTGGTCGGGCTGCCCGATCGGGGCAGATGGAGGCCTTGCGCGGCCCGCGTCCTGCCGCCTCCGATGACGGAGGCGTGCGGGCGATCCACACGCCGATGGGGCCGGTCGGCGACCGGCCCCATCGGCTGCGGGATCAGGCCTTGCGCAGGCGGAAGGACAGGCCGAGGTCGGCGTCCTCGTGGACCCGCAGGTCCTCGTCAGGGACGCCTTCGGTGAGGCTCGCCGCCAGCACCTCGTCGGCGACGGCGTCGCCGCCCTCGCGCAGCGCCTCGGCCAGCTCACCGTCGGCCGACCACCACAGGTGGATGCGGTCGGTGATGGACAGGCCGGTGGACTTGCGGGCCTCCTGGACGAGCCGGATCACGTCGCGGACCAGGCCGGCCCGGCGCAGTTCGTCGGTGATCGCCAGGTCCAGCGCCACGGTCTCGCCGGTGCCGGTGTCCACCGCGCCGGTCTCCACGGCCCAGCCCGACTTCGGCTGCTCGGTCACGATCACGTCGTCCGCGCCCAGCTCCACCGTGCCCAGCTCGGCGGCCTCGACCGTCGCTGAGCCGCCCGAGCGCAGGGCCCGGGCCAGCGCCGCCGCGTCGGCGCCCGACACGGCCGCGGCGACGAGCTTGGTCTGCGAGCCGAACCGCTTGCCCAGGCTGCGGAAGTTGGGCTTGACCGTGAACGTCACCAGGTCGGCGGAGAACCCGGACAGGTCCTCCAGCCGCTGGACGTTGAGCTCGTCGGCGATCAGGTCGCGCAGCTCGCCGGGCAGCGCGGCCCAGCCGGGGGCGCCGACCAGGGCCCGGCCGAGCGGCTGGCGGGTCTTGACCGACGACGAGGCGCGGGCCGACCGGCCCAGCTCTACCAGGCGGCGCACCAGCGCCATCCGCTCCGACAGCTCGGGGTCGAGCAGCGCGGAATTCACCTCCGGCCAGGTGGCCAGGTGCACCGAGGCCGGGGCGTCCGGGTCGCGCAGCACGTCCCAGAGGTAGTCGGTGAGGAACGGCACGAGCGGGGCCATGAGCCGGGTGACGGTCTCCAGGCACTCGTACAGCGTCGCGAAGGCCGACGCCTCGCCGGACCAGAAGCGGCGGCGCGAGCGGCGGACGTACCAGTTGGACAGGTCGTCCAGGAACTCGGTGAGCCGACGCCCGGCCCGGGCGGTGTCGAACTCCTCCAACGACGCGGTGACCTCGGCCACCGTGCGGTGCAGCTCCGCCAGCGCCCACCGGTCGATCAGCGGCCGCTCCGCGTACGCCGGGGCCTCGGCCATCCGGGCCGGGGACCACGACTCGGCGTTGGCGTAGAGCGCGAAGAACGACGCGGTGTTCCAGTAGGTCAGCAGGACCTTGCGGACGATCTCCTCCAGCGCGGCGTGGCCGATCCGCCGGGGCGCCCAGGGGGACCCGGAGGTGGCCATGTACCAGCGCAGGGCGTCGGCGCCGTGCTGGTCCATGAGCGGCATGGGCCGCAACACGTTGCCCAGGTGCTTGCTCATCTTGCGGCCGTCCTCGGCGAGGATCAGGCCGAGGCAGAGCACGTTCTCGTACGACGACCGGTCGAACACCAGCGTGCCGACGGTCATCATCGAGTAGAACCAGCCGCGGGTCTGGTCGATCGCCTCGCAGATGAACTGGCCGGGGAAGGAGTTCTCGAAGACGTCCTTGTTGACCAGCGGCGCGCCCCACTGGGCGAACGGCATGGCGCCCGAGTCGTACCAGACGTCGATCACGTCGGGCACCCGCCGCGCCTCCGCCTGGCACAGTGCCCCTGACGCGTCTCCGACACGATGCTGACAGGGGAACGTGATGTCGTCGACGAACGGGCGGTGCGGGTCGAACCCGGTCAGGTCGCGGCCCGCCAGCTCGCCCAGCTCCTGCAGCGAGCCGACGCAGGTGACGTGCTCCTCGTCCTGCGAGCAGACCCACAGCGGCAGCGGGGTGCCCCAGTAGCGGGACCGCGACAGCGCCCAGTCGACGTTGTTGCGCAGCCACTCGCCGTACCGGCCGTGCTTGATCGTCTCAGGGAACCAGTTGGTGCGCTCGTTCTCGGCGAGGAGCCGGTCCTTGATCGCGGTGGTCCTGATGTACCAGGACGGGAGCGCGTAGTAGAGCAGCGGGGTGTGGCAGCGCCAGCAGTGCGGGTAGCTGTGCTCGAAGTGCTCGCCGCGGAACAGCAGCCCGCGCTCGCGCAGGTTCTCCGTCAGCGGTTCGTCGGCGTCCTTGAAGAACAGGCCGCCCACGAACGGCACGTCCGGCAGGAAGCGCCCGTCCGGGCCGATCGGGTTCACCACCGGCAGGCCGTAGCGCTTGCAGACGGCCATGTCGTCGGCGCCGAAGGCGGGGGCCTGGTGGACCAGGCCGGTGCCGTCCTCGACCGTGACGTACGTGCCGAGCACGACGTAGTGGGCGCCCTCGATGTCCACCAGATCGAAGGGGCGCCGGTAGGCGGTGTGCTCCAGCTCGGAGCCCTGGTAGGTGGCCAGCACCTCGGCGTCCTCGCCGAGGACCCGCCGCAGCAGCGGCTCGGCCACCACGAGCACCTCGTCGCCGCGCCGGGCCGCGACGTACGTCACGTCGGGGTGCACGGCGACCGCGGTGTTGGACACCAGGGTCCAGGGAGTGGTGGTCCAGATCAGCAGCGAGGCGTCCATCTCGGCCAGGGGGCCGGAGACGACGGGCATCCGCACGTACACCGACGGGCTGGAGACGGTCTCGTAGCCGCCGGGCTGGCCGAGCTCGTGGTCCGACAGCCCGGTGCCGCAGCGGGGGCAGTACGGCGTGATCCGGTGGTCGCGGAACAGCAGGCCCTTGTCCCAGACGACCTTGAGCGACCACCAGACGGCCTCGACGTACTGGGGGTCCATGGTGCGGTAGGCCTGGGACATGTCGACCCAGTAGCCCATCCGCTCGGTCATCTCCTCGAACGCGTCGACGTTCCGCAGCACCGACTCGCGGCAGCGCGCGTTGAACTCGGCGATGCCGTACGACTCGATCTCGGGCTTGCCGGACAGGCCGAGTTCCTTCTCGACGGCGACCTCGACGGGCAGGCCGTGGCAGTCCCAGCCGGCCTTGCGGGGCACGTGGTAGCCGCGCATCGACTTGTAGCGGGGGAAGACGTCCTTGAAGACGCGGGCCTCGACATGGTGCACCCCGGGCATGCCGTTGGCCGTGGGCGGGCCCTCGAAGAACACCCAGGAGGGGCCGTCGGCGTTCTGCTGCAGCGAGCGCTCGAAGACCTTCCCGTCCCGCCAGCGTTCGAGGACCTCGTGTTCGAGGGCCGGCAGGTCGACCTGCGCGGGAAGTGAGCGGAAATATTGGGAAGACATCGTCGGGCGGGACCTCCACGCGGTGGCTGTGACAGCGCTGCTGACATTGGCGTGAAGGGACGAAGCCGGAGACGGCCCCGCGGTACCACCCTTCTTGACGTCCGGCCGGTGCCGGACGCCCTCTCGTTTTGCTCTCCGCTGCCGGTTCTACTCGGCCGGGACGGCCTTTCTTCCGGCGGCTCCGGGGTGATCTTTCCCTTCGCGGCCCGCCCCGGGCTCACACCGTCCCCGGGTCGCTGAGCGGGCGGATGCGGAGGTACTCGTCCCCATCAACGCCTTGCAGACTAAGACGATAACGCAACCTGGCCGGAAGGGCTTCCCGATATGCGGGTGACGTCCCGGGTGAGACCCGGCTCGTCGCGGGAATACGTGGGAGGAACACGCAGAGACCCCGCGATTGTTGTGAGGGTGTGCGGGTGGGCACCGGCGGCCGGTGGAAGGGCGACGGAGGCGGCCCCGCGGGCCGTCGCCTCGGGATCCGGGGCATGGGTCCCGGTGGCACCGCCCGCGACAAAGTGATCGAAACAGAGGGCGACAAGGAGGAGCCGGCCGAATGCGCCACCCGCTTACGGGTGGGGTAAAAGCCTCAGCGAGTCCGTTGCCGATCCGTTATCGGCGGCTTATTCTGCCCGGACCGGCTCGAATCACACCCGCTCGAAGGGCGTCCGGGGCTCGAAGGGTTCTGGGCGAAGGGGAGGCCCGCAATGACGACGCGCACGGCGAGAACCGCCATCAGTGACGACGTCTGGTCCGACGAGGAGCTCGCCGAGGTCCGTGAGCGGCTGCGGCACGAGATCGAGGAGTTGCGCGCCGACATCGCCCGGGCGGAGGAACAGCTCGCGTCCGGTGACGTGAGCCAGGGCGCGGGGGACGATCCGGCGGACGCCGGGGCCAAGACGTATGAGCGTGAGCGTGAGATCGCCCTTACCCTGAATGCGCGCGACCTGCTCGCGCAGAACGAGCGGGCGATCGCCCGCGTCGAGGCAGGGACTTACGGAGAGTGCGAATCGTGCCACAAGCCGATCGGCAAGGAACGCCTGCGGGCATTCCCGAGGGCGACGCTGTGCGTAGCGTGCAAGCAGCGGGAGGAGCGCCGCTGAGCGGCGAACCGGCGCGGCCCAACCGGGCGCGGAGGATCGCTCTCCTCGTCGCCGTGGCCGCGGTCGTGTACGTGCTCGACCAGGTCAGCAAGTTCCTCGTCGTGGAGTTCCTGGAGCACGAGGAGCCTCTCACCGTCGTGCCCGGCGCGCTGGTGCTGACCGTGATCCGCAACGCCGGCGCCGCCTTCAGCATCGGCACCGGCATGACGATCGTGTTCACGGTGATCGCGCTGGCCGTCGTCGTCGCGATCGTGCGCACGGCGCGGAAGCTGCACAGCCTGCCCTGGGCGATCACGCTCGGCCTGCTGCTGGGCGGGGCGGTCGGCAACCTGACCGACCGCATCTTCCGGTGGCCGGCCCCGTTCCAGGGGCATGTGGTCGACTTCATCCAGGTGTTCCCGGTCACCCGGTTCCCGGTGTTCAACCTCGCCGACTCGGGCATCGTGTGCGGCGGCGTGCTCGCCGTGTTCCTCGCCTGGCGCGGCTACCAGATCGACGGCACCCGCCAGACGGACGAGCCCGTCGAGGACCACGCGCGGGACCACGCGGAGGGCGAGGCGGGCAAGCAGGCCGGCGAGCCGGCGGGGGAGCGGGCCGATGGGTGACCAGCGCAGCCTGCCCGTGCCGGACGGCCTGGAGGGCGAGCGCCTCGACGCCGCCCTGGCCCGGCTCTTCGGTTTCTCCCGCACCCGCGCGGCCGAACTGATCGCCTCCGGGGACGTGCTGGTCGACGGCGCCGTCCCGGCCAAGTCCGACCGTGTCCACGCCGGTGCCTGGCTGGACGTCACGATCCCGCCGCCGCCCGCCGCGCCGATGCCCGTGGCCGAGCCCGTGCCGGGCATGGCGATCCTGTACGAGGACGACGACGTCGTCGTGGTGAGCAAGCCGATCGGTGTGGCGGCGCACCCGACCGTCGGCTGGACCGGCCCCACCGTGATCGGCGGCCTGCTCGGCGGCGGCCACCGGGTGTCCACGAGCGGCGCGGCCGAGCGGCAGGGCATCGTGCACCGGCTCGACGCCAACACCACCGGCGTCATGGTCGTCGCCAAGAGCGAGCGGGCCTACTCGCACCTCAAGCGGGCGTTCAAGGAACGCACGGTCGACAAGCGCTACCACGCGCTCGTCCAGGGGCACATGGACCCGCTGCGGGGCACCGTGGACGCCCCGATCGACCGGCATCCGTCGGGCGACGGGCGCTTCGCGGTGGTGGCCGGCGGCAAGGACTCGGTCACGCACTACGACACGATCGAGGCGTTCCGGGCGGCGTCGCTGCTCGACATCAAGCTGGAGACCGGAAGGACCCACCAGATCCGGGTCCACATGGCCGCGCTCAGGCACCCCTGCGTGGGCGACCTGCTGTACGGCGCCGACCCCACCCTCGCCGCCCGCCTCGGAGTGGGCCGGCAGTGGCTGCACGCGGTCTCGCTGTCGTTCGAGCACCCGGCGACGGGGGAGTGGATGACCTTCACCAGCGACTACCCCGCGGACCTGGCCAACGCGCTGGAGATCCTCGCGGACGAGGGCTGACGCCGCGCTCCGGGCATCCCGTCCATTGCCCGCCCGATGGCAGCCTCGTGGCGCTTCGTGACGGCGCGGTCAGGCGGTGACGGCGCGGTCGGGCGGTACGGACGCCGGCGCCGGCGGGAGCTCAGGCATCCGAGTCGTTTTCCGGCTGGGTGTAGCCGTCGGGGATGTCACCGGTGTCGTCCGTGGCGGCCTCCTGGCCCTCGCCTTTTCCCTGGCCCCCACCCTCGCCCTGGGACGGCTTGGCGCTTCCGCCGCCGTTCTCGGGCTTGGACGTGGGGGACGTCCCCTTGTCGGATCCCTTGCCTGTCTGCTTCCCGGGGGGAGATCCCTTGGACGCGGCCCCGGTGGGCCTGTCCTTGGGCTTTCCCCCGCCGGGCTTCTCGGGTGACCTTCCGGCGGACCTGTCGGCGGGCCCCCCGCGTTCCTCCGTACGGTGCCCGCCGGCGGCGCCGCTCCCGGTGTTCGCCACCGGCTGTGTGTCCGTCTTGCCCGCCTCGCGGCTCTCTGTTCGCTTTCCGGTCTTGGGGGCCTCGGCGGTCCTGGTCGCGAAGACCGTCACCGTGGGCGTGCTCACCACGGTGGTCCCCCTCGGGTCGGCCGGAAGCCTGGCGGTGGTGAACGCGACGGCGCCGGCCGCCAGCCCGACGAACGCGACGAGTGCCCCGGAGCCCGCCGCCAGCGCCCAGGGCCTGCGGCGTCCGCCCACCGGTACGGGCGCGGGCACCGGGACCGGCGTCGGGGTGCCCTCGCCGAGGGGCACGGGCGCGGACACGGGCATGGACGCGGGAGCCGAAGTCGTGGTGTCGAAGATGGGCATCAGCCGGGCGAGCCGGGGCGGCTGCCGCGGACGCGGCACGACGGGGTCGGTCACCTGGCCGGTGGCCACGGCGTGCAGGTGCTGCGCCGCGTAGTCCGCGGTCATCCTGCGGGCCGGGTCCTTGATCAGCAGGCCCTCGATCACCGGTGCCAGCGGTCCGGCGTTGTGCAGCGGGCCCGCCTCCTCGTACATGACGGCGGCCAGCGTCGCCAGCGCGTGCCCACGGTGGAACGGCGAGCGTCCCTCGACGGCCAGAAACAGCGTCACTCCGAGCGACCACAGGTCCGATGCCCGCTGTGCCTGCTGTCCCGCCGCCCGCTCCGGTGCGATGAACGCCGGGGTGCCGATCAGCATGCCGGTGCGGGTGACCGGCGAGTCGTCCTCCATCGCGGCGATGCCGAAGTCCGTCAGCACGACCCGGCCGTCGTCGGCGAGCAGCACGTTGTCGGGTTTGACGTCTCGGTGCAGCACCCCGTTCACGTGGGCGACGCGCAGTGCGGCCAGCACCTGGGACCCGATCTCCGCCACTCGCCGCGGCGGCAGGGGGCCCTCCTCGCGGATGACCGATCCCAGCGTCCGGGACGGGATCAGTTCGAGGACGATCCAGGGGTAGCCGTTCTCCTCGAAGGCGTCGTACACTGCCGCCACGCTCGGATGGCTCAACCGTCCGGCGGCCCTGGCCTCGCGGAAGGTCCTGATGGTGAAGACCTCCCGCTCCGGACCGGTGAGCTCGGCCGACGCGAGCAGCTCCTTGACGGCGACCTCTCGTTCGAGCACCTGGTCGACGGCCCGCCACACGGTGCCCATGCCGCCCCGCCCCAGCGGCTCGATCAGGCGATAGCGTCCTGCCACGACACGTTCGGAGGTCTGCGCTTCAGCCATGGTTGTCGCGCTACCCGTCTTGGGCGAACGCATGCGACATCGTTACTCTTCTGGGGCGAAATCCCCCTTGACCTGCGGATCTTCACCAAATCGTTATTATGGCTGGAAGGTGCGCGCGAAGGCGTTGAAGTAGGACAAACCGGATGTCCATCGGGAGTCGGCGACCTGCCAGTAGAGGGCGACGCAGCGGCCGTCGTCGAGCCTGAAGGCGCGGTCGAGCACCCGCACCTTGCCGGCGTCGGTCGTGTGGGTGAACTCCCAGTCCGCGGCGGGAACACCGAGGTATTTCCGGTACGTCAGGCCGATGCGCTCGTAGCCGCGCAGGTAGCCCTTCTTGGTCGAGGCCGCCTCGACCGTGCGCAGGGCGGCCACCGGGTCCGTGGTCTCCCAGGGGGTGAAGTCGACCTGCAGGTAGTCCCGTCCGCTCGGGCCGTGGAAGCGTACGCGGGTGGCCTCTCTCTGGAACGGGACCCAGCCGCCGGGCAGGGCGATCGAGAAGCCCAGCGGGTCGCGGTGGGTCTTCCACCCCTTCGGCAGCGTGGCCGCCGTCGGCGTGGGGGATTCCGGCGACGGCTCCTCCGAGGGCTCCTCTGTCGGCCCCTCTGTCGGCTCCTCCGTCGGCTCCTTCGACGGGGGCGCGGACGGCTCGCCGGAGGCGCTCTGGCCAGTGTCCCCCGACGTGTGATCGGAGCCCGAGGTGGGATCGGTCCCCGTAGGCGTGAGGTCCTCGGCGACGGTTCCGCTGCCGGCCAGTGTGCGGTAGCCGTACCAGCCGCCAGCGACGACGGCCACGAGCAGCAGCGGTAACAGGACGAACAGGGTCACCTTGGCAGCCGAGCCGCGCCCCGGAGGGCGCGCACCCGGTGCGGGGTACGCGCCGGGGTGGCCTCCCGGCGGGACGGCAGGTCCGCCGGGACCCGCGTGGCCCGTCTGGACCCCTTGGCCGCCCGGACTCGTGGGGTAGCCCGCCATGCCCGCGCCGCCGCCAGGGCCGGTCGGCCCCGGGTGACCGGCGGCCCCGGGCCAGGAGGTGGAGCCGCCGGACTGGTGTGGGCCGCCGTACGACTGGTGGGCACCGTACGACTGGTGGGCGCCGTACGGCTGCGGGGGGCCGGCCGGGCCCTGGCTCCAGGATCCGGGCTGTCCCGGCTGCCCCGGCTGCCCCGGGACGGACGGCCCGCTGTCCATGCTGTTCCAGCCGGAGGGGGTCTGCGGCCACGGGCCGGCGGACGGCTGCGACGGCCCGGACGGGGCGCCGCTCCACGAGCCGGGCTCGGGCCGGTTCTTCAGGAGATCGGACCCGGCGGCGTGTCCCGGGCCGGCCGCGATGGCGGCGTTGAGCAGGGCGGCGGCCTCGGCCGCGCCGATGCGCCGGGCCGGGTCCTTGCACAGCAGGCCTTCGAGCACCGGCGTCAGGGCGCCCGCCCGCTGGGGCGGGGCCGGGTCGTCGTGCAGGATGGCCGCCATCGTGGCCACGGGGGAGTTGCGGTCGAACGGGGTTCTCCCCTCGACCGCGGCGTACAGCGTCGCGCCGAGCGACCACAGGTCGGACTCCGGGGTCGCGGGGTGGCCGTTCAGCCGCTCGGGCGGCATGAACGCGGGAGTGCCGGTGATGCCGCCGGTCATGGTCAGTGCGGCCTCCTCCGGCATCGTCGCGATGCCGAAGTCGGTCAGCACCACCCGGGTCTCCCCGTTGAGCAGCACGTTCTCCGGTTTGACGTCCCGGTGCAGCACTCCCGCGGCGTGCGCGGTGCACAGCGCGTCGAGCACCTGCAGGCCGATCGCGGCGACCCGGCCGGGCGGGAGGGCGCCCTGCTCGCGCAGCACCTGGCCCAGCGACCGCGACTGCACGAGCTGCATCACGATCCAGGGGCGGCCGTCCTCCTCGATCACGTCGTGGACGACGACGACGTTCGGATGGTCGATGCGGCCCGCCGCCCGCGCCTCGCGGATGGTGCGCCGGTTGAACGTCTCCCTGTCCTCATCGGAGGTGGGGTGGTAGAGCACCTCTTTCACGGCCACCGTGCGGTCGAGCAGGTCGTCGTGGGCGCGCCAGACCACACCCATGCCTCCGCGGCCGATCGGCTCGAGCAGGTGATACCTGCCCGCCACCCGACGCTCCTCGTCCACCCTGTCCTCCTCGAAACCCCCTGAATGGTCCCACAGCCCGGCGCGCGGCCGTCCGTCTTCGATCTCACGACACCGCGCCGGCGGTGGAACTCGCGCGCCGCACCGGCGGACTGTGACCGCCGCTGACGCGGGCGAACCCGATGCGCAGTCGTTATCGGACGTTATAAAAGGACGATTCGGTCAGTCGCTCCCACATTGACTTGCGAAAACGCCATTGCTCACAGTTTTCCATTCAGCGTGGTTATGTTTCGCGGCGTCTTGTCCGGTTTATTCCCTTCTAATACTGTCCGCAGTGACTTTGTCGTTTCCCGGACGGGTGCTCCCCCCGAGACATCCCCCCGTCCCCCCGCCTGGAGGCGAGATGCGGTTACGCACGACGTTGTGCGGAAAATCCCCCTACGGCATGGCGCTCGGCACCGCGATCCTGGTGTCGGCCGCGCTCACGCTGACGCCCGCGTCCCCCGCGCGGGCCGACCCGGCCGACGCCCGCGAAGCGCCCGGACGGTGCAGCACCGACCCGAACGCCCACCTGGGCGCGGTGCCGGCCCCCGAGCAGTTCTTCGGCTTCCCGCTGGGCAAGGGACAGCCCCGGGTGCTCACGACCGAAGAGATCGACAAGTACGTGGAAGCCGTGGGAGGCGCCTCGGACCGCGTGGTCACGGGCACCGTGGCGCACAGCGTGACCGGCCAGGACCTGCCGTACGCCATCGTGTCCGACTCCCGCAACATGGTCCCCGGGCAGCTCAAGAAGATCGCGGACCAGATCCGCTCGCTGCGCGACCCGAGGTCGCTGCGGGCCGACAAGGCGGCGCGCATCGCCGACGACTCGCCCGCCATCGTCTGGATCGCCGGCAACGTGCACGGCGGCGAGAAGAGCGGCGCCGACGCCGCGCTCAAGACCCTGTACGAGCTGGCGAGCGGCCTGTCCTGCGACGTCGCGAAGCGCAACGACAACCTGGTCACGGTCATCATGCCGACCCAGAACCCGGACGGCCGCGACGCGAGCCGCAGGCAGAACGAGTACGGCTTCGACCTCAACCGGGACTGGTTCGCCCGCACCCAGCCGGAGACCGACGGCAAGATCGAGATGCTGCGCCGGTATCCGGCGCAGGTCTTCGTCGACGCGCACGAGATGGGCGGGCGGCAGTACTTCTTCCCGCCCAACGCCGACCCCATCCACCACGAGATCGCCGACCAGCCGGTGAACTGGATCAACCGGATCGGGGCGGCGAACGCGGCGGGCTTCGGTTACAACGGCGCCTGCGGCGGCGCGGTCACCGCCGAGTGCTACTTCAACTACGCGACGTACGACCTGTTCTACATGGGCTACGGCGACAGCGTCCCGGCCGCGGGCTTCGGCGCCGCCGGGATGACGTTCGAGAAGGGCAGCTCGTCGGCGGTCGAGGACCGGGTGCAGCAGCAGTTCAACACCCAGTGGGCGACGACCGGCTGGGCCGCCGACAACCGGCGCGAGGTCCTGAACGGCTACTACTCCATCTGGCAGACCGCGCTCGCCGAGGGGGCCGCCGGCTCCCTGGAGCCGAACGAGGTCGTCCAGCCGGCGAACACCGTCCGGTTCCCGGTGCCCGAGATCACGATCCGGTCGTACTTCCTGCTGCCCGACCGGCAGATCGGCGACGTGCGCCGGCTGGTCGAGCGGCTGCGCCGCATGGACGTGGAGGTCTACCGGGTGAAAAAGCCCGTGAAGGTGCCCTCCGCGCGGGTCTTCGGCGGCCGGACGGCCAGTGACGTGACGGTCCCCGAGGGGGCCTACTGGATTCCGATGGACCAGCCGCAGAAGCACTGGATCCAGGCGGTCATGGGGGAGGACCCGTACGTCCCGTTCCCCTACTTCTACGACGTCTCCTCGTGGAGCAACCCGCTGCTCGCGGGCGTGAACACCATCTCCACCGGCGACGAGCTGTCGCCGAAGGCCGACCTCGTCAGGGACGTCGACGGCGGCGTGGCCTCCGCCGCGCCCCGGGGCGGGTCGTACTCCTACCCGATGGACTCGGCGGCCGCCTCCGAGCTGACCTTCCGGCTGCTCGGCGCGGGCGTGCCGCTCACACGTGACGACCGGACCGGGGTCGTCGGCCTGCCCGCCAGCGCCATGAACCGCGGCGAGCTGGACAAGCTGGCCCGCTCCTTGGGCGTGACGGTCGAGGGCGGCGGCGCCCCGGCCTCCGGCGCCGCGCTGCGCACGCCCGACGTCGGTCTTTTCGCCGGCACCGGCGTCTCCACCACCTCCGGCTCGTACGGCGAGGCCCGCTACGTGCTCGGCGACCGCTGGGGCCTCGGGCTCACGCCGGTGACCACGGCCGACATCAACGGCAACACCCCGGCCTTCACCGGGCGGACCGTCCTGCTCGTCCCGGACGGCAGCAGCGCGAACGGCGGGCTGACCGCGCAGGGCCTGGCCAACCTCAGGCAGTGGGTGGCCGCGGGCGGCACGTACGTCGGGCTGCGCAACGAGGGCACCCGGGTCGCCAGGGCCGCCGGCCTCACCTCCACGACCGAGAAGGCCAAGCCGACCGGCTACCAGGTCATCGGCTCGCACTTCCGGGTGGACGTGGCCCAGGGCAGTCCGGTGTCGCTCGGCCGCCCGGCGGAGGACTTCCAGTTCAACAACGGCGACCCGATCCTCAACCCCAGCCAGACCGGGGTGAACGTGCTCACCTACCCCTCGGATGACACGTTCTGGTCCAACGGCTACACCGTGGGCGCCGAGGCGCTCAAGGGCACGGTCTCTCTCGTCGACGAGCCGGCCGGCGCGGGACACGCCGTGCTGTTCGCGTACAACCCGCTGTTCAGGGCGTACAACGAGAACGGCATCCACCTCCTCGCCAACGCGCTGCTCTACCCGGCGGGCGCTGCGCAGGCGCCGCACGCGTCGCCTCAGGCGAAGCAGCGCATCGCTACGGCACAGCCGGACACGGAGTCCCTGCGCAGCGCCGCGGCGGCGGCGCAGGAGCCGCCGAACCTCGGCGGGGAGTGGCGGCCGATCGTCATCCAGGTGGCCGACGCCGACCTCGCGCGGACGCGGGCGGTGGTCGAGCGCTACACGGACACGGCGCTGACCGCGTCCGCGGACGGCTCGTCCTACGTCACGATCCCGAACCCCGGCGGACTGTCCGCCGACGAGCACCCGTTCGTCCGCGACCTGGTCCGCGACCTCGGCGCGGCGGGCATCCCGCTCCGCTCCGTCGTCGCCTGATCCCACGCAGGAAACCGGGCCGAGCGGCCCGCCCCCGGCCGCTCGGCCCCATGAAAGGACTCCCATGACATCGTCCCGTTCGCGCCGGGCGGCGCGGCTCGGCGGTGCCGCCCTCGCGGCCGCGCTGCTCACCGCGACCCAGGCGACCACCGCTCTCGCCGCTCCCGGAAACCCGGGGGAGCCGCGCTACTCCGCGGGCGCCCCCTCGCTCGGCGACCCCTACTTCCCCGACCAGGGCAACGGCGGCTACGACGTGCGGCACTACGACGTCACGTTCACGTACGACCCCGCCACCAAGGTCATGGACGCGACGACGGTGATCACCGCGGTCGCCACCCAGGACCTCGACCGGTTCGACCTGGACTTCCGCGGCCCGCAGATCACGTCGCTGAAGGTGGGCAAGCACCCGGCCGCCTACCGGCGGGACGGGCAGGAGCTCGTCGTCACCCCGCGGCCGAAGCTCAAGACAGGGGAGGCCTTCACGGTCACGGTGACGTACGCCGGGACGCCGCCGGTCGTCACCGACCCCGACGGCTCCATCGAGGGCTGGGTGCCGACCGACGACGGCGCCTTCGTGCCGGGCGAGCCGCAGGGCGCCCCGGCGTGGCTGCCGGCCAACGACAGCCCCGCGGACAAGGCGACGTTCACCTTCCGCGCGACGGTCCCCGAGGGCGTCACGGTGGTCGGCAACGGCCGCCTGGTGTCCACGACGACCGCGAACGGCAAGACGACGTTCGTCTGGGACTCGGCCGAGCCGATGGCGACCTACCTCGCCACGGTGACCCTGGGGAACTTCGTCGTCAACGAGACGACCACGCCCGGCGGCATCCCGGTCTACACGGCGGTGGACCCGCGTCTGGTGACCCAGTCGGCCGCGGCCGTCGCCCGGATTCCCGACATCCTGGACTACTTCTCCTCGATCTTCGGGCCGTACCCCTTCAACCAGGCGGGCGCCGTCATCGACCGCGCGCCGGACGTCGGCTACGCCCTGGAGAGCCAGACCAAGCCGATCTTCTCCAGCGCGCCCGGCGTCGGCACGATGGCGCACGAGCTCGCACACCAGTGGTACGGCGACAGCGTGAGCGTCGGCAAGTGGTCCGACATCTGGCTGAACGAGGGCTTCGCGACGTACGCGACCTGGCTGTGGACCGAGCACACCGGGGGCGCCACCGCGCAGCAGACGTTCAACGGCTCCGGCAACTACGGCCGGGCGGCGACCTCGTCGTTCTGGCAGATCGTCACGGCCGACCCCGGGCCCGAGGACATGTTCGGCAACGTGCCGTACAACCGCGGCGCGATGACGCTGCACGCGCTGCGCGGCAAGATCGGCGACGCCGCCTTCTTCACGCTGATCAAGGACTGGGCGAGCCGGCAGCGGTACGGCAACGCGAGCACCGCCGACTTCATCCGGGCGGCGGAGGAGGTCTCGGGCATGGACCTGAAGGCGTTCTTCGACGTGTGGCTGTTCCAGAAGGGCAAGCCCGTCTCCTGGTGATCCCGTTCCGGCGGCTCCCGTTCGCGGGAGCCGCCGGTTCTCGGAAGACGCGGCCGGGGACGCGGTTCAGTGACGCAGATGCAGGGCGAGCTGGATGCGGTCGCGCAGGCCCAGCTTGCGCAGCACGCTGGACACGTGGTTCTTGACCGTGCCCTCGGTGATGAACAGGCGCGCCGCGATCTCCCTGTTGGCGGCCCCGGCGGCGACCATCCGCGCCACCTCCACCTCGCGAGCCGACAGCAGCTCCTGCCCGCGGAAGGCGACCGGGCTCACCGGCAGGTGCCGCAGCTCGGCGACCAGTCGGGCCGCGACCGGGCTGCCCAGCACGGTCTCCCCGCGGCTCACCCGGTGGACGGCCGCGACCAGGTCCTCCGGCGAGCAGTCCTTCAGCAGGTAGCCGGTCGCGCCGCCGCGCAGCGCGCCGAAGATGAACTCGTCCTCGTCGAACGTGCTGAGCACGACGACCGCCACCTCCGGATGCTCGGCCGCCAGGCGGACGATCAGCTCCACCCCGTTCATGCCCGGCATGCGCATGTCCACGAGCGCAACGTGCGGACGGCGGTCGCCGATCACCCGCAGCGCCTCGTAGCCGTCGGCCGCCTCGCCGACGACCTCGATGCCGTCCTCGACCTCCAGCAGCTTGCGCAGCCCCTGGCGCAGCAGCGCCTGGTCGTCGACCAGCACGACCCTGACCGGCGTCATGCCCGCACCCCCAGCGGCAGCTCGGCGCGCAACTCGAACCCGCCGCCCGGCCTGTTGCCGCCGGCCAGCGTGCCGCCGAGCGCCCTGGCCCGATCCGCCAGCGACGTCAGCCCGAAGCCGCCGCGCGCCCGGTCGTCCCTGCCCGTTCCGTCGTCTCTCACCACGAGCGCCACCTGGTCGTCGCCGAACGTGAGCGTGCCGTGCACGTGCTCCGCCTTCGCGTGCCGCAGCGCGTTGGTGAGCCCCTCCTGCAGCACCCGGTAGAGGACGAGCTCGGTGTCGGCCTCCAGGCGCCGCTCCTCGCCCCGCACCTCGAAGCTCACGGTGATGCCGGTGCCGTCGAACGACGCCGCGAGCCGTTCGAGCGCGGCGCTGCCGACGCGGCCGTCCAGCGCGAGCGGCCGCAGCGCGCGCACCCAGCGCCGCGCGTCGGCCAGCGCCTCCACGGTGAGCTCCTTGGCCTGGCGGACCTCCGCCCAGGCGGACTCGGGGCGGCGCTCGCGGAACCGCTCGGCGTTCTCCAGGCCCATCTTGATGACGGTCAGGTGGTGGCCGACCGAGTCGTGCATCTCCGCCGCCATCCGCGCCCGCTCCTCGGCGACGGCCAGCTCCCTGATCCGCTCCAGCAGGCCCTGGGCCTCCTCCCGCCTGCGCCGCGCCTCAAGTATGGACGCCACCATGCCCAGGACGAACGCGGAGAACACCGCCATCGCGGTGGCCTGGACGATGCCGTCGGCGATCGTCGACCCGAAAAGCGGGGGCACGAACACGGAACCGACCACGACGCAAGACAGGATGGCGGTCGCGACGCGCATGCCGTACAGGAAGGCGAGGTTGGCCACCGCGATGAGGATCAGCGGCAGGTGGGTCTGCCGCGAGCCGGTCAACCCCAGCATGATCGTCGCCGCCAGGAACAGCGGGGCCACCCAATGACGGCCCCGCGCCGGATTCCAGGGCAGCGTCGGCCAGAGCACCGCGAGCAGCACGACGTTGGCGGCGAAGAGCACGTACTCCAGCGGGGTGGCGGCGGCGGTCGCGACCGCCTGCACGAGGCCGGTGGTCAGGAGTGTCATCATCGCCCAGAACACGACGTTGAACAGGAACGGCCGGTCCGCGTCGCGAAGCCAGTCGAAACGCGCCATGACTCGACCCTAGAGCGATTCGGATCGGACGCAATCGCCCATCGGAACCATGACTGCGGTCATGCCCGCGTCTATCCGCCGCTCGATGTGCCGGCGAGCAGGGCCGACCTAGCGTTCCGCCCATGAGAGCCGCCAAGCCGGTGTGAGAGCGGGGGCCCGCGCCCGCCCGTGCGTACGGGCGGGCGCGGCCGGGTGTCAGCCGGTGGTGCAGGAGATCGGCGACGGGACGTCACCGGCGCCGTTGGCGGTGAAGCCGAACGACGTGGACGCGCCGGCGGCCAGGCTGCCGTTGTAGCTCACGTTCTTCGCCGTGACGACGGCGCCCGACTGGGACACCGAGGCGTTCCACGAGGAGCTGATCGTCTGGCCGTTCCGGTACGACCAGCCGACGGTCCAGCCCGAGATCCCGGTGGTGCGGGTGTTCGTCACCGTCACATCGGCCTGGAAGCCGCCCGGCCAGGAGTTGACCACCTTGTACGTCGCCGAGCACCCCGAGCCGCCGGGCGTGGGAGAGGCCGTGGGAGAGGCCGAGGGCGAGGCCGACGGGGAGGGCGACGGCGTACGCGAGGGCGAGGCGGACGGCGAGGGCGACGGCGACGCGGTGCCGCCGCCGGACGCCTTCAGGACCGTGATGGAGTACGGCGGGAGCGTGATCGAGGTGGCGGACGACGCGGTGCTCGTGCTGATCGAGGTGGCGCCCTTGCGCCACTGCACGACGGTGGCCGCGCCGCCAGGGGAGAAGCCGGAGTAGGACAGCGAGACCGTCGTGGAGTTGTTCAGGTCCTTGTTGACGAGCACGACGTTGACGCCGCCGGAGGTCTTCACCGCGTGCGCGGCGAGCAGCGAGCTGGACGAGGACGCCTTGACCAGCGTGTCACCCGGCGATCCGGCCCTGCCGACCATGGCCAGGCCGTAGTACGGCGGGAGCGGCGTGTTGACCGCGGGCTCCCCGGAACTGCCCGAGGACAGGATGCCGAAGTCGTTGTAGTCGGTGGTCCCGTCGTCGTTGGTCTTCGGGCTGCTGCTGGTGCCGTTGTGGAGGCTCCACCAGTCGACGTTCATCACCCCGTTCTCGAACCAGGTGAGGTAGCTGTCCGCGGCGCCCAGGGCGGTCGTCGCGCTGTTGAGCTGGTAGTTGAGGTTCGCCTCCGTGACCGCGATGCCGATGCTCGACGCCCTGCTCCCGGCGTACTTGCCGAGAAGGGAGCGAATCGTGCTCACCATGGGGGCGATCTGCGAGACCTTCGTCAGGCTGTCGGCCGCCGACGTGGCGCCCGGATACCAGTGGACGATCACGAAGTCGGCCTTGTCCTGCACGATGGACATGACCGTGTTGTTCCAGTCGGCGCTGTCGCCCGAGCCGACGACGCCGTCCGGCCAGCCGCCCGGGGTGGTGAGCACGACGCCCACCTTGATCGAGGAGTCCACGGCCTTCATCGCCGAGATGTACTGCAGGACGTTGTTCGCGTACGCCCTCGGGCTCTTGTCGGCGTGGTTGTCCTGCTCCCAGCCCGAGCCGTAGTGGCCGTTGCCGTAGACCTCGTTGCCGATCTCCCAGTATTTGACGCCGTACCCCTTGGTGACGTTGGCGTACCGCACCCAGTCGGCCGCCTCCTGGGCCGTGCCCGTTCCGTAGTTGGCGATGACGACGGGCTGCGCGCCGGCCGAGCGCACCGTGCCCACATAGGTGTCGAAGTCGGTGCCCGGGGCGACGTAGCCGCCCTCGGTGGTGTGCGTCTTCCAGTGGTAGATGTCGCCGTACGACCCGCCGGGGTAGCGGACGGCGGTGAAGCCGGCGTCCCGCAGCAGACCCGAGATGGGGGAACTGTTCATGTTCCCGTCGTAGACGGCGACGTTGACGCCGTGCCCGGCGGCGGGGATCGTGCCGAGGCTCGTGCCGGTGTTCACCGTCACGGTGGCGGAGGTCGCGGCGGAGGCGGGCGCGGTGACGGCCGTCGCCGCCACCAGGGCCGACGCGGCGGCGAGCGCCGCCGACGTCAGCAGGGCCAGGCCGGCGCGCCGCCGGCGGGTGAGCGAGCCGTGCATGGGGAGCTCCTTCGAGCGGTCGCGCTGTCGCCCTCTCCGGGCGCAGGTCGAGCCGCATCCTTTTCCGCGCCACGCCGTACGGTCAACGCTCAGGCGGCCCGCAAGGCCCTGACCTGCGGCTGATTTCGTATGGACGTGCAACTTTCATCGGCGATCCGGGCCGGGCCTGCCGCCGTCGCCGGAGCGGACGGGGCTACCGGGGCTCGGCCGGGGGCGCCCGTGAATGAATCGCATGCCGTTCCCATGCAAATCATTCCTATTGTCGTCGGTGTCGGAGAAACCGGCCCCTCCCGAAAGGGAGGAAAACCAATGGAAAGAGGTGTGAGAATGGTTCGGACTCTCGGGTCGCTCACCGACCGCATGCTGAGCACGGTGGTTCCCGCGGCGGAGGCTCAGGCCGTGGCCAAGTGCGTCACTATCGGTACCGAGCAGGTCAACTGCACCGGCGGATATCCCTTCACGGTGGCGACCGTCACGAAGAAGATCTGCGTGGACTTCGAGGCCAAGACCATCACCCTGCAGACGTCGGGCGGCTGCTGACCGACCGGAATCCGGCGGAAAACCGGGACCGCGATGAAACGACGAAAGCGCGATTCGCGGTTCCGGTGGTGATTCGCCGGCGATTCCGGTGAACGGTCACACCGGTCCGCGTAATCGCAGTGCGCGGTGAACACGCCGCCCGGATCACACGAGGTGCGATCCGGGCGGCGTTTGTGTCCATTCCCGATCCGCTGCCCGAACGGAGTCACCGTGGAGTACGTCCTGATCTGCTGTCGCCTTTTCGTGGGCGCCGTGTTCGCCGTCTCGGCGGTGAGCAAGGTGCGTGGCCGGGGCGCGTACGCCGCTTTCCTGGACGCGGCCGGCGCGCTGGCGCCGTGGGTTCCGCCGCCGGCGCGGACGGTGACGGGACCGGTGGTCGTCGCCGGGGAACTGGCCGTGGCCGTGCTGCTCGTCCCGCCGGCCACCGTCGTGGCCGGGTTCGCGGTCGCGGCGGCGCTGCTGGCGGCGTTCACCGCGGCCATCGCGTCGGCCCTGCTGTCACGGCGGCGCGTGCCGTGCGCCTGCTTCGGCGGTGGTTCGCGGTCGCCGGTGGGCCCGGCCCACCTGGTCCGCAACGGTGTGCTGCTGGCCGGCTCGCTGACCGGCTCGGTCCTCGGCCTCGACGCCTCCGGCGCCGTGCCGGAACCGGCCGGCGCCGTGGCCGCCGCGTTCCTCGGCCTGGTGGTGGCCGGCCTCGTCCTGCTCACCGACGGCATCGCCGGTCTGCTCCGGCCGTCGGGCGCGTGAATGCCAATTCCTGAGACGTGGGAGTCCTCGTGTCGATCTTCGCAGTGTCGTTCGCCGGCCTTGTCGGCGTACTGAACCTCCTGCTCACGGCCGGTGTGATCCGCCGCCTGCGCGCGTATGACATCCTGCCGGCCGCGCGCTCCGATCCGGGGCGCTGGCGAGTCGTGCACAAGCCCCCGCGCGCGATGCGTGCCGCAGGCGAGCGCGTGGGCGCGTTCCACGGCCACACCGTGCGCGGTGAGCCGATCGGCGAGGAGTTCTTCGCCCGATCCACCACGCTGGTCGGGGCCTTCACCGCGGGCTGCCAGGCGTGCGAGGAGCGACTGCCCGAGTTCGCGGAGTTCGCCGCGGCCTTCCCCGGCGGTGGCACCCAGGTGCTGGCGCTCCTTGTCGGCGACGCCCGTGACCTCGCCGACAAGGTCCGGCAGTTGGAGCCGGTCGCCACCGTGGTGGTGGAGCCGGACCGGGGCGGCCCGGTGGGTGAGGCGCTGGGCGTCAGGGCGTACCCGGCGCTGGCGCTGGTCGACCCGGGCGGCGTGGTCAGCGCCTCCGGGGCCGGCATGGAGCACCTGTTCCTCGATCCGGCGGAGGTGTGACGGTGGGCGGGATCATCGAGGCCCTGCGGCTGACTTGGCGGGCCGGCCGGCTGCACACGGGCGTGTTCGCGGTGTGCACGGTTCTGGGCGCGGTGGCGCCGGTCGCGGGGGCATGGCTGACCAAGCTGCTCCTGGACGGCGTCACGACCGGGGGCGGCGCCGGGGCGGTGCTCGGGCCGGGTGTGGCCCTGGCCGCCGCCGGGCTCGTCATGGCGCTGGTGCCGCACGTCCTGCGGTACGCCTCGGCCGAGACCGGGCGCCGGGTCGGGCTGCTGGCGCAGGAGCGGCTGTTCGCGGTGACCGAGCGGTTCGTCGGCATGGCCAGGTTCGAGGACCCGGCCTTCCTCAACCGGATGCGGATGGCGCTGCAGCACGGCGGCACCACCCCGGGCGTGGTCGTCTCCGGCGCGCTGTCCACGGCCGGCGCCGCCGTCACCGGGCTGGGGTTCCTCGGCTCGCTGCTGGTCCTCTCGCCGTGGATGCCCGTCCTGGTGCTCGCTTCAGCAGTGCCGGTGCTGGGCCTGGAGCTGCGGCTGGCCCGGCGCAGGGCCGCCGTTTACTGGCGGCTGAGCCCGGTGGAGCGCCGGGAGATCTTCTTCCGGGACCTGCTGACCGACGCCCAGGCCGCCAAGGAGATCCGGCTGTTCGGCATCGGCGCCCACCTGCGCGAGCGCATGTCGGCCCAGCGCCGCAGGGCCGACGGCGAGAACCGGCGGCTGGACCGCAGGGAACTGGGCGCCCAGGGGCTGACCGGCATGATCGGGGCCGCGGTGGCGGGCGGGGCGATGATCTGGGCCGTGCTCGCGGCGGCGGGCGGGCGCATCACCGTCGGCGACGTCTCCCTGCTGGTGGCGGCGGTGGCCGGAGTGCAGGCGGCGGGCCTGGCCGTCGTCAACGGGATCGCCCAGTCGCACCAGCAGCTCCTGCTCTTCACCCACTATCGCGAGGTCCTGGCCGCAGAGCCCGACCTGCCGGTGCCCGCGCACCCCGGGAAGGTCGCTCCGCTGGCCCGCGGCATCGAGTTCCGCGACGTGTGGTTCCGTTATTCGCCGGGTCACCCCTGGATTCTGCGGGGCGTGAACCTCACCATCGCGTACGGTCGCACCGTGGGGGTGGTCGGCCGCAACGGCGCCGGCAAGAGCACCCTCGTCAAGCTGCTGTGCCGGATGTACGACCCGGAGCGGGGCGCGATCCTGTGGGACGGGGTGGACCTGCGGGACCTGGACCCGGCCGAACTGCGGTCCCGGATCAGCGCGGTCTTCCAGGACTACATGGAGTACGACCTGACCGCCGCGGAGAACATCGGCCTGGGGGACCTGGCCCACCTCGGCGACCGGGACCGCATCGCCGCCGCGGCCCGGGACGCGGGGGCCCACGAGTTCGTCACCGCGCTGCCGGACTCCTACGACACCCTGCTGTCCCGGCTCTTCTTCCAGGGAGACGACCAGGAGGACGGCGACACCGGCGGCGAGACGGGGGTCACCCTGTCCGGCGGGCAGTGGCAGCGGCTGGCCCTGGCCCGCGCGCACCTGCGGGCGGAGCGCGATCTCATGATCCTTGACGAGCCCAGCTCCGGCCTGGACGCCGAGGCCGAGCACCGCATCCACCACTCCCTGCGAGAACGGCGGGCGGGCCGGACCAGCGTGCTCGTCTCACATCGCCTCAACACCCTGCGGGACGCCGACACGCTGGTCGTCCTGGCGGACGGCGCGGTCGCCGAGCAGGGCACGCACGAGGAACTGATCGCACTCGACGGCGTCTACGCCGGCCTGTTCCGCATGCAGGCCGAGGGCTATGCGGAGCCGCCGCCCCCGCAGGCCGAGGACCTGCTGGAGCTGGTTCGAGGGAGGTTCGGCCTGTGACCGCCGCACCGCTGCCGCTCCTCCTCGCCCTCGTCGCAGCCATCGCCGCCACCGCGGCCGCGGGCCTGGTCTGGGCGCGCAGGAGACTGCTGATGGTGAGCGTCTCCGGGGACAGCATGCGCCCCACGTACCGGTCCGGCGACCGGGTGCTGGTGCGGCGCGTCCCCGCCGGCCGCCTCCGCCGGGAGGACGTCGTCCTGGCCGACGTGGCCGGGCTCGTGGTGGAGCGCGCGGGCCTCATGCCGAGCCAGGTCACCGTGGATCCCGGTGCCGGCTACGTGGTCAAGAGGGTCGCCGCGATCCCGGGCGACCCCGTCCCCGCCGAGGTCCCCCGTCAGGCGGACGAGACCGCCGTTCCACGGGGGGCCTTCGTCCTGCTCGGCGACAACGCCGGACACAGCATGGACTCCCGCCACTTCGGATACGTCCCCGCGGCCGGCCTCGTCGGGAAGGTGGTCCGCGTGCTCCCCGCGCGGGCACCGGGCGCCCGGAGGGACTGAGGGTCCGGGGGATTGGGGGTCCGGGGGATTGGGGGTCCGGGGGATCGGGGGCCCGGGGCGGGAGAGACGTGAAAGGGCCGCGAGGCGGAACGCCTCGCGGCCCTTTCTGCGCGACCCGCCTCTTCAGGCCCAGGATCTAGAAGACACGATCTAGTGCGGTGACCATGAACGTTCACCGGGTGGACAACGCGCCAGCTTGACCGCGCTCACGTTGATCCATGCGGTTGCCGATCTCGTTGTTGTATGGTCTGAAATCCACAAATATCGGGGGAGAGCAAGGCTGTGGAGCGCGAAACACTGCTCGGTTACCTGGACTCGCAGCGCAAGCACGTCCTGGGCATCCTGGACGGCCTTGGCGAGGGGGACCTACGCAAGGCGGTGCTGCCGTCCGGTTGGTCACCCCGCGACCTGGTGCACCATTTGACCTGGTCCGAGGTGCTTTGGTTCCGTGGAGCGATGGCCGCCGATCGCCAGGTCATCGACACGCTCGTGGCCGGCGAGTTCGGTTGGAAGGTCCCCGAGGAGTTCTCCGGCGCGGACGTGCTCGCACGGTATCGACAGACGATCGAGCAGTCGAACAGGGTCATCGGGGCGACGGCGATCGATGCCGTGCTGGCCTGGTGGCCGACGAAGATGTTCGGTTCGGGGTCATGGCGGCTGGGGTCTTTGCGCGAAGTGCTGATGCACGTGATCGTCGACACTGCGACGCACGCCGGACAGCTCGACGCGGTCCGGGAGCTGATCGACGGGCGGCAGTGGCTGGTCAACGACGACCGACCGGCCGCAGATCACTGAACTCGGTGAACGCTAGTGCGCTCACCGGGGTTGATCATGCCGCTGCTCGGCGTGGTCGGCCCCAGCGTTGCTGGCGTTCGCTGCGGATGCGGGCGCGTTCGCGGCGTTGGGCGACCAGGACGTCGGGGTGGCGGGCGTTGGCGTTACGCCAGCGCAGGTAGTCCTGCAGTTTCCGGGCCAGGACGGTGTGGTTGGGGTGGTCGCTGTTGCCCATCACGAAGTTCCGCAAGGGCCCGAACTGGGCCTCGATGGGGTTGGCCCATGAGGCGCTGGTGGGTGTGAAACACAGCTCGACCTTGTGTTTTTTCGCCCACGCGCGGATCGCGGGGGTCTTGTTGGACGACAGATTGTCCATGATCGCATAGATGGGTGCGCCGTCGGGTTTGCGGGCCCGGATCGTCTTCAACGCCGCGAGGGTGTTCTTCCCGCCCTTGCGCTCCCGGTTGACGCCCCAGAGCTGGTCGTCACTCAGGGAGTAGCAGCCGTGGAAGTACCGGACGCCATGAGTGCGGTGGTAGGTCGCCGGCAGTCGGTCGGGCTTGCCCTCCGGCGCCCAGGACGTGCCGTGGCAGGGGCGGATCGACAGGGGCCCGAACTGGTCGAAGGCGAAGCACCGGTCCAGGTAGTGCGTGGTGACGTGTTCGATCCGGTCGAGTTTGGCGTCCTTGTCGGGGTCGCGTGATTCCTTCTAGGTCCGCGTCCGCTGGAAGGAGATCTTGTGTTCATGCAGCAGCAGACGCAGCCGTTCCCGCCCGACCCGCATCGGCCGGTCGGGGCAGATGGCGAGGTAGTCGACGAGTTTGCGGATACTCCAGTGCGTGAACGGACGGCCCAGACTGGCCGGGCGCATCTTGACCGTCGCGATGACGAATGCTTCGTCGTCGCTGGTCAGCAGGCGGGGACGGCCTCCCGCCCAGTTAGGGTCCAGTGCTGACAGACTCCGCTCGTTGAAGGCGTGGATGACGTCCCGCGCCGTGTCCTCATCGGCCGCCACCAGCCGGGCGATCGCCGGGGCCGGGGTCCCGGACGCCGACGCCATGATGATCAACGCCCTACGGACTTTGATCGATCCGTGTTTGCCCCGCCGGACGATGCGTTGCAGGTACTGCCCCCCGTGATCGTCCAGCCGTCGAGCCCTTACCGGTTCTGCCACCCGCCACCTCCGCAGACTCGATCCCTACAGGGGGGAGTCTGGAAGCAGAACCCGCCCGAACCCGGCAAGCCCGACGGCGTGTCACCCACCCGGTGATCATTTCCGGTCAACGCACTAGCAGGCGGCCTGCGGCTGGGGGACGACGGCGCCGCGGACGGCGTCGTCGTCCCGGCGGAGCACGGCGAGGTGGAGTTCGTGCAGCTCGGCCGACGGGTCGAGGCCGAGCTGGCCGCCGAGCACCGCCGTGGCGCGTCCCCAGGCCGAGATCGCGCCGGCCACGTCCCCGCCCAGGTAGTACGCGCGCATCAGGTGCGCCCAGGAGGTCTCCCGGAAGGGGGCGTCGGCCAGCACCTCCAGGATCTCGGGGATGAGGTCGGCCGTGCGGCCCAGGCCCAGGCGAGCCTCCACCAGCCGCTCCCGCACCGTCAGGTGCAGCTCGCCGAAGGCCGTGAACCGGGATCGCAGCAGCTCCGAGGCGGTGCAGTCCTGCCCGATCGGCCCCTGCCACAGCCGGAGGGCCCCGGTGAGCGCTTCCTCGGCCGCGTGGGGCCGCCGGGCGCGCAGCAGGGCGAAGCCCTCGGCGGCGAGCCGCCTGAACATGACCGCGTCCACCTCCTCGGGCACGGTCAGCAGCCGGTAGCCGCCCTCGCCGCCGCCTCCCCGAAGGGTGATCAGGCGGTCGCGCAGCCCCAGGGCCGCCAGCCGGTTGCGCAGCCGGGCGATGTGGAGTCTCAGGTTCTTACGGGCCGAGCCGGGCGGGTCCTCCCACAGGTATCTCATCAATTGCTCCACCGGCACCGAGCGTCCCTCTTCGAGCAGGAGCGCGGCGAGCAGCCCCCTTACCGGGGCCGATCCGATGGTCGTGGGCGCGTCGTCGTCGCCGACCTGAACACGTCCCAGCAGGTGGAAGAGCATGTCGTGGCCTTTCTCTGGCTATCGAATCGGCGGCCTTCGTGAAGGCCGGTTCACTGCCCGGCCAGGAGGGGAGCTCGTGCTCGCCTTCCGCGCGCACCGGACCGCGGCGTACGCGGACGCCGTGCCGGAGAGGAAGGGGCCGAGACGGCCGCCGGGAGGGGCAGGCGGCGACGGAGGCGCCCGGCTTACGGCAGCGGCCTGTGCTGCGACCCTGTGCTCCGGCCCTGTGCCGCAGCCCTATGCCGTGGCCCTGCTTCGGAGCCCTGTTTCGAAGCCCTGCGCCGTGGCCCTGTCGAGGGGCCCATCGGAGGGCAGGCGTCGACGTCGACGCCGGCGGGCGGTCCGCCTTCTCGAGTGGCCATGACCGAGGCGTCGCTCCCAGCGCGTCCACGTTGACGGGCTGGCCGGCTGTTCCCATCCTGCCGGTGCACGAGACGGACGAGGATAGCCAGTTGCAGGGCATTCACGGTCTTTAGTGGACAGGTGCGCCTGCCGCGTCAGCAGGGGCACGGGACCAGATGGTCCAGGCAGCGGATCATCTTCCCCAGCGCGCGGGACAGCACCGCCTCGGTGAGGTGGTTGTGGCTGACCAGGAAACCGTTCCTGGCGGGAACCAGGCCACTCCACTCGTACCGCGCGGTGGCCGGTGCCACGATCCCCTTCGTTTCGAATGCCCGGATGACGTGGTCGACGTGCACTTCGGGGCGCAGTTCGACGTGCACGTGCGACCCGGACTGGGCGCCGCTCAGCCGCTCCACGGCCGGGTGGCGGGCCAGGGCGTCCACCACGAGTTGCCGTTTGGCCTGATACGCGTGGCGCAACCGGTCGACGCGGACGCGGGTCTCGGCCGAGGCGAGCATCTCGGCCACGGCGCGCTGCGCCACCGCCACGGTGCCCGACTGCCGCAGCGACAGGTGCTCGGCCAGCTGCCGCAGCCGGCGCCCGCGGGCGAGGATGTATCCAGTGCACACCACGTCCGGGAGCAGCCGGCACAGACAGCCCACGTAGACGACGTCGTCGGTGCGATCCCGGCTCAGGTCCCACAACGACTGCGGCCGGATCGTCTCGCTGAAGTCGTGGTCCCGGTCGTCCTCCACTATCAGCGCCCCGCGTGCCGCCGACAGCTCGACCAGCGCGCGCCGCCGCGAAAGGGACAACTCCACGCCCAGCGGCATCTGGTGGGAGGGACGCACCACGACCGCCCCCACGGTGCGGGGCACGGCCTCCACCAGCGCCCCGTCCGCGTCCACGGGGACGGGCACGGTGGTGACGTCGTGCTGGCGCAGCAGCCGGATCACCGTGGGCAGGCAGGGGTCCTCGACCGCCGCGACGGCGCCCGGCTGTATCGCGACCGCCGCCACCAGGTCCAGAGACTGGCGGACCCCGGTCGTGATCAGCACGTTCTCCGGATCGGCCTCCAGACCGCGCACCGCGCGCAGGTGCGCCGCCACCGCCCGGCGCAGCACCGTCTCGCCGGGTATCTCCACCGCGCCCGGAATGCGGTGCGCGGCCCGTCGCCACGCGGCGCGCCACACCGGCACCGGGAAGTCCTCTCCGGACGGCTGGTCCGGGGACAGGTCGACGAGCGTCCGGCGGACCCGGTCCGCGGAAGGCTGTCCTCCGCCCGGCTCCCCGGCGGCCTTGTCCGGCCGGGCCCGCCTGACGTAGGTCCCCGACCGCCGCCTGCTCTCGACCAGGTCCCCGGCTTCCAGGATGCGGTAGGCCTCCTGCACCACCGGCCGCGACACCTTCAGCAACTCGGCGAGGGTGCGGCTGGACGGCAGGCGCGTGTCCGGCGGCAGGCGGCCGTCCAGGACGGCCTGCCTCAGCTGCCTGGCCAGTTGTGCCGCCATCGACTCGGAAGAGCCACGTGCCAGCTCGACATAGATGGCCAGAGTCGTCGCCGTCCGCATCATGCCCCTTCGGCTCGCCATAACCACGGTTCTCGCGCAGGCCGGCGGGGTGAAGGCTCGAAAGGCCGCGCCGGCTCCGCGGGAACGGCCACTCCGGCGTCGCGGTTCCCGGGCCAGGCAATCTCAGATGACTTTCAGTTCGCTTACAGAAGCGTTGCAAAAAGCGGGAGGCCTTGAGCGCGCCGCACCGGGACGCTCCCGGGATGCCGAACGCGGGGCCGGCTGCCGCTTGAGGAGGTCGCCGCTCGCGGGCCCCTGCCGTCCACGCCGCCGCGGGCACCCGCCCCGATGCCGTCGTATGGTGACACCCCCGGACGACGGCCTGTCGTGACGATCCCTCACGGCGTACGGAACCCCCGGAACGTCACGCGCTTGCGGACCACGAAGCCGAGCCGCTCGTAGAGTGCGATCGCGTTGACGTTGGCCTCGGCCACGTGGAGGAACGGGCGCTCGTTCCGAGCCGTGATGCGGGTGACCAGGGCGCGCACCAGACGGGAGGCATGACCTCGCCCGCGGGCTTCGGGGGCGGCGCAGACGGCGCTGATCTCGGTCCACCCGGGCGGGCGGAGCCGTTCGCCCGCCATGGCGACCAGGGCGCCGTTCTCGCGGACACCCAGATAGGTGCCGAGCTCGTGCGTCCGGGGCCAGAACGGCCCCGGCCGGGTCCGCGCGGTGAGATCGAGCATCTCGGGCACGTCGTCGACGCCCAGCTCGGCTATCCGTGAGCCGGACTCGGCAGCGGCGTGACCCGGGTCGGTTCCCGCGGGCCAGATCATCTGGAAGCCGCCGAGAGTGAAGACCGGCTCCCAGTCCGCGGGCGGGGTCGCCGGGCAGCTGAACAGGTCGGCGAATTCGCCGCGGCCGAGCAATCGCGCGAGGTCGGCCCATTCCGCCGGGTCGGGGTCGGCGGACACCGTGGAGAAGGTCGCGACCTCCGGCAGGTATCCGGCCGCCCGGCCGAGCCGGCGGGCCAGGTGCGCGTGGTGGCCGCGGAGCGACTCGCCGACCGGGTCGTCGAGTGTGACGGCGTCACGGTCGACCATTGTGTGCGGTGCCTTTCGTGTCTGCGCGCGTGAGCGTCGGTGACCAGCCGTCGACAGGGTCGTGACCGGGGGGTTCTCGCAGCCGAAGTGTAGTCAGGCGGGTTCCTGTCCTCGCCCCGGGAGGGGTGCCGCCCGATCGGCGGGACGCGGCCGATCGCGCGCTCGCGGGGGCTTGAACCTCCCGCCGGGGGAGGTCGTAGCGTTTCGGGCGTGATCGGGGCAGACGACGCCGGACGGCGATGGTCGATCGGCGAGCTGGCGCGGGCGACCGGGATGACGGTGCGCGCGCTGTACCACTACGACGAGATCGGGCTGCTGAGCGCGAGCGAGCGTACGCCCGCCGGGCACCGCCGATACACCGAGCGCGACCTGCGTCGGTTGTACCGCGTCCGCGCCCTGCGGGCGCTCGGCCTGTCGCTGGAGGAGATCGCGGGTGTTCTCGACGGCGCGGCGGACGACCCCGAGTCGATGCGCGAGCTGCTGACGGCGCAGTTGCGCAGGCTCGACGAGCACGCCGAGCTGATCGGGACGCTGCGTCAGCGGATCCGCGGCCTGCTCCGGCAGGCCGGCGACTCGTCCGGCCCCGATCCGGAACGGTTGATGACCACATTGGAGTTGATGTCGGTGTTCGAGACCTACTTCACGGAAGAGCAGCGCGAGCGGCTGGCCGAGCGCAGGAACGCGCTGGGCGGCGAGGGCGTCGAAGCGGCCAGGCGCGAGTGGGCGGGGCTGGTCGAGGAGGGCCTGCGGCTCGTGGAGACCGGCGTGCCCGCGGAGGACGAGCGCGCCCGGGACCTCGTACGCCGCTGGGACGCGCTGGCGGGCGGGTTCCACCCCGGCGGACCGGACGGCGAACGCACCAGGGCGGCGGCCCGCAGGATGTGGCGGGACAACAGCGCGGAGATCGGCCGGAGCCTGCCCTGGCCGGCCGAGCGGATGGCGGGCCTGGTGTCCTACCTGGAACAGGCCCGCCGGTCCGGCTGAGCGGCCCGTCGCCCCCCGTTTTCGCCGCGCGTGTTCACGGGCGGGTTCGTACAGTGGAGGGAGTGATCGCTTCCGGCCGCCTCGCGGCCGGAGGAAGACCGCCGCGAACGGCCCCGGGAGCGGGCCGGGACCGGCGGCCTGGTGTCCCTCCCATCCGGCCCCACGACGGGGGTTCTCATGGCGCTGACGATCGAACGGGTTGTCCGGGTGATCCTGGTGATCCTGGGAGTGGTCACGGCACTCCCGGTGCTCGCCCTGGTCTCCCCGGGACGGGCGCTGGACTTCTCCTACGGCATCTCCCCACCGTCCGACCCCATGGCACTGGCCCTGCTCCAGCATCGCGGCATCCTGCAGGCGGCGCTGGGCGCGGCCCTCATCTGGGCCGCGTTCCAGCCGGCGGTGAGGGTTCCGGCGGCGGTGACGGCGATCGTCACCAAGTCCGTCTTTCTCGGCCTGATGGCGACCTTGCCCGCCACGGTGAGGGCGGGCGCGACGCCCGGCATCCTGTTCGACATCGGCGCGATCGTCCTCCTCGCGGCCGTCACGCTCCACCGCACGCTGACGGGCTCACGCGGGCAGGACGGCGGGAGCCCGGCCCGGCTGTCCTCCGGTGGACGAGGACGGCCGGCGGCCGGGCGCTGAACTCCCGCGCCGCCGTCGGCTCCTCGGCGGGGGAGCGCGTCACTTCGCCGGCTTGAAGGTGGAGGCGATGGTCTCGAAGAGATCCTTCTTCTTCTTCCAGTCCTTGTCCTGGGTCTTGTAGAGCAGCGCGTAGCCGTTGTGCTTGTCGGTGACGAAGCCGCGGTCGATCACACGTGACCGGTAGCGGCTGTCGCCGAAGGTGAACTCCCAGTCGGCCGCGGTCTTCCAGTACCCCTTGACCTCTCTGATCTCGATGAGCTTGTAGCCGGGGAAGTTCCGGCTCATCCCGGGCACATCGCGCCGCCAGACCTTCAGAGCGTCCGACTCGGGGCTCGTGGTGTGGTGGACCTCGAGATACGTGTGCGAGTCCCCGCGGAAGCGGACCTCGCCGTTGCCCCTGCCGTCGACGTGCCACCCCTTCGGCAGCGCGAGCGAGAACCCGCTCGAGTGCTTGTACTTGTGCCAGCCCTTGGGGACGTCGGCGGGCTCGGAGGTCTTGGGGCTCGGGGAGGGCTCGGGGGACGGGGACGTCGCCTCGTCGGAGGCGGACGCGGACGGCGCGGCGGAGGACGGCGCGGCGGAGGAGGGCTTGTCGGTGGTCTTCCCCGTCGCGGCCGGGGCCGCGTCCGACCCGGCGGCGGGGTCGCCCGCCGAGTCGCCCTCGCCCGCCATCAGGCCGAGGTAGCCCGCCACACCCGCGATGACCAGCAGCGCGGGGATGAGGACCAGTGCGACCTTCAGCATGCCGTTCGACGACCGCGGCGAAACCGCGCTGGTGGACGCTTCGTGCCACGCCGCCCCGCCCTGCGAGGGCACCGTCGCAGGCGCCTGCCTCAGCCCGGCCATCGGGCTCCCGGCGCCGGCGATCCCGGCCGCGCCCGAGCCGTCCTGCGTCCGGTCCGCCGTGGCGCGGGCCGCTGCTCCGGCGCGGTCGCCCGCCCGGTCCGTACGGCTGTCGCTCCCGCCCGCAGCGCCGGTGCCGGAGCCGGTGGTCCCTCCCGCGGTGCCCTTCGGTGTCGCACTCCCGCCGGAGGCCGTCGAGGGCCGTGACGCCGAGGACTGTGACGCCGAGGACTCTGGCGTCGTGGGCGGACGCTCGCCGGAGGAGGTGCCGGAACCCGTCGTCTTCCCTGAGGCGGCCGAGCCCTCCGGCGCCTTGCGGTCCTCCGCGCCGGAGGCCGCGCCCGAGGTGACGGCGGGGCCGACCTTGACGGTGCCGTCGTCGGCGCTCGCTTCCGCCGCCGGACCGGCTTGCCCGCCGGGCTTCTCCTTCGCGGGAGCGCCGGTCGAGGGCTTCGTACGGGCGGGCGGGGCGGCCTGCGCTCCCGTCTCCGGCATGGTCGCCGGCGCCTTCCCGGCCTTCTCCTGATGGGGGCCGTCCCCCTGCTCCGGTGCCCCTTCGTCGCGTATCACCGGGAGGGGCGAGGTGATCTCGCCGGGGCCCGCGGCCTCGCTCGCGGCCCCGGCCCCACCGCGCCCGGCCGCCGCTCCCTTGTCGGGGGCGGGCGCATGGCCCGCCCCCGCCGCCTCGTCGCCCTCCGCGGGACGCTCGTCCCGCCGGGCGGAGGACACGGGCGGGGAAGACACGGGCGGGTACGGCGCCGCGCCCCGGGACGCCTTGCCCTGCCGCGAGGCGGGCGTTTCGGGCTTCGCGGCCTCCGGCGTCGCGGGCCGCGGCGAGGCAGGCTCGGCGGGCCGCGACGGCGGCGGGGACAGCTCCCGCGACGCGCGCTTGAGCAGCCGGGTCAGCTCGTCGTAGCCGGGCCGGTCGGCGGGCTCCTTGGCGAGCATCCGCAGGAGCACGGGACCCAGCGCGCCCGCGCGCCGCGGCGGGGCAGGGTCGTCGTTCAGCACGGCGTGCATGGTGGCCATCGCCATGCCCCGGTCGTGCGGGGGCTTGCCCTCCACGGCGGTGTAGAGCGTGGCGCCGAGCGACCACAGGTCCGATTCGCGCTGCGCGGCCTCGCCGCGGAGCCGTTCGGGGGCGATGAAGGCGGGGGTGCCGACGAGGCCGGTGCGGGTCATGGTGGAGTCGGCTTCGAGCCTGGCGATGCCGAAGTCGGTCAGGACCACGCGGGCGTCTTCGGTGAGCAGCACGTTCTCGGGCTTGACGTCGCGGTGCAGCACGCCCTGGCGGTGGGCGGCGCGCAGCGCGTCCAGGATCTGCAGGCCGATCTCGACGGTGCGCTCGGGGGACAGCGGGCCGTCCTCCCTGATCACCTGCCCGAGCGAGCGGGACGGCACCAGCTGCATGATGATCCAGGGGCGGTCGTCCTCTTCGATCACGTCGTGGACGACCACCACGTTCGGGTGGGTGAGGCGGCCCGCGGCCCGGGCCTCGCGCATGGTCCGGCGATTGAGGTCGCTGAGCTCGTCGCCCATGGCGCTGTCGTAGCGGACCTCCTTGACCGCGACCGCGCGGTCCAGCAACTGGTCGTGGGCGCGCCAGACGACGCCCATGCCACCCCGGCCGATCGGCTCCATCAACTGGTACCGGCCTCCGACGAGCCGGCCTTCCGCACGCGACACTCGAACCCCTTCCTGGACCCATGAATCGTCCCACGGATGGCAAAGGGATCAACCGCGTCCATGACTGGCGATCCCGGAATCCGAGACAGATCGGTTCGAGTCGTGGCCCGTCGCTGCTAAGGTCCTTGTTATGGGTAGGTACAGCTCGTTTACAAGGCCGGCTCCGGGAGGGCCGGTCGCGTGACGTGAGCTAGCGACCATCCGGAGCCGGCTTGAGGCAGGGACGCCAGCGTCTCTGCCTTTTTCGTTCTCTCGGAAGTCCGATCTCAGCGAATCCCCATGGCAGACGGCCGGTTCCGCGGGGCCGGCCCACGGAGGAGCCCACATGTCGAAGGCAGCCCAACTCGACCGCGACGCCGTACGGATCGGCGACCTCGTGATCGGCGACGGGCGCCCCGTTGTGGTCATCGGGGGCCAGGACGCCCGCTGGCTGCGCCTGCGCGGCGACGGCGGCCCTCCCGTCGACGGAGCGGAGACCGTGCAGGACCTGCCGGGGGACCCCTCGAGGGACGGGTCTTCAGGGGATGGGGCGGTCGCCGAGGCCAGGGCGCGCTGGGCGGGCCCGCTGCTGGTGGAACCCGCCACGGTCGCCGACCTGCCCGCCGTGGCCCGGCACGCCGACGGAGTGGTGGTCGGGGCGGCCTGGGCGGCCGACCCCGATCTCGTCCGCGCCGCGGCCCGGCTCGGGCTCCCCGTCGTCCTCCAGCGGGGAAGTGTCCGGCATGGGCGCGCGGCGACGCTGGAGGAGTGGCTGGCCGCGGTGGACGACTGCGCGGCCGAGGGCAACGAGGCGGTCGTGCTCTGCGAGAGCGGCGGTCGCGGCGAACCGGAGGACGCCGCGCCCGACCTCGGGCTCATGCGCGCCGCCCGGGAGCGCACCGGCCGCCCCGTGCTCGCCGGGCTGGGCGGCGACGGTGGGCTGGCGGACGCGGCGGTGGCGGCGGGGGCGGACGGCCTGCTGGTCGGCCCGGGCGCGCCCGAGCGGGCCCTCGCGGCGGCGCACGAGGCGGCCACCGTCATGGCGGCGCTCGTACGGCCGGGCGATCCCGAGACCCTCGACGCGGCCCGGGCCGCGATCGACCGGGTGGACGCGGCCCTCGCCACGCTCCTCGAACGCCGGGCCGCGCTGGCCGGGCGGATCCAGCGGCTCAAGCCCGTCGGCGGGTTCCGCGGGCGGGACATGGAGCGCGAGCGGCGCCTCGTCGCGGCCATGGCCCGCCGTGCCCCCAGCCTGGGCGCGGGGCTGCTCGCCCCCATCATGAACGCCGTGATCGAGGCCGGGTTGCGCCTGTCCGAGGAGAGGCGGGACGGCGAGGAACGGAGGTAGGATTCTGTTTCACCTGAGTCCCACTGGTTCGCGATCACGGCGTAGGCTCTGGACCGCGGTCCGGTGACGATGGGGGTCTCATGGGTGATTCGTTTGTTCATCTGCACGTCCACACCGAGTATTCGATGCTCGACGGAGCGGCGCGGCTGAAGCAGATGTTCAAACTCGTGGGCGAGCTGGAGATGCCCGCGATCGCGATCACCGACCACGGCAACATGCACGGCGCCTACGACTTCTACAAGCAGGCGACCGCCGCCGGGGTGAAGCCCATCCTCGGCATCGAGGCCTATGTCGCGCCCGAGTCGCGCATGCACAAGAAGCCGGTGCTGTGGGGCGAGCCGCACCAGAAGAGCGACGACGTCTCGGCGGGTGGCTACTACACCCACATGACCATCTGGGCGCGGAACAAGGCCGGGCTGCAGAACCTGATGAAGCTCAGCTCGCGCGCCTACACCGAGGGCTTCGTCCGCAAGTGGGCCCGGATGGACGCCGAGATCCTCGCCGAGCACGCCGAGGGCCTGATGGCCACGACCGGCTGCCCGTCCGGAGAGGTGCAGACCCGGCTGCGGCTCGGCCAGTACGACGGGGCGCTCAAGGCGGCCGCGAGATATCAGGAGATCTTCGGGAAGGACAACTACTTCCTGGAGATCATGGACCACGGGCTCGACATCGAGCGCCGGGTCCGCGACGGCCTGATCCGGATCAGCCGCGAGCTGGACATCCCGCCGGTGGTCACCAACGACTCCCACTACACCTACGAGTCGGACGCGGCCGGCCACGACGCGCTCCTGTGCATCCAGACCGGCAAGCAGCTCAGCGACCCCGACCGGTTCCGGTTCGACGGCAGCGGCTACTACGTGAAGTCGGCCGACGAGATGCGGGCGGTCGACTCCTCCGACATCTGGCAGGAGGGGTGCCGCAACACGCTGCTGGTGGCCGAGAAGGTCGAGCCCGAGGGCTTCTTCCCCTACCACAACCTGATGCCGACCTACCCGATCCCCGAGGGGCTGACGGAGGAGGAGTACTTCCGGCAGCAGGTCTGGGAGGGCATGAAGCGCCGTTTCCCCGGCGGGGTGGACGAGGAGCACCGCGTCTGGGTCGAGAACGAGATCGGCGTCATCCTCCAGATGGGCTTCCCGAGCTACTTCCTCGTGGTCGCCGACTTCATCATGTGGGCGAAGAACAACGGCATCCGGGTCGGTCCGGGCCGAGGTTCGGCCGCCGGCTCGCTGGTGGCGTACTCGCTGGGCATCACCGACCTCGACCCGATCCCGCACGGCCTGATCTTCGAGCGGTTCCTCAACCCCGAGCGCGTCTCGATGCCCGACATCGACATCGACTTCGACGAGCGCCGGCGCGCCGACGTGATCCGCTACGTGACCGAGAAGTGGGGCGCCGACAAGGTCGCCATGATCGCCACCTTCGGCACCATCAAGGCGAAGGCGGCCGTGAAGGACGCCGGCCGCGTCCTCGGCTACCCGTACGCGCTGGGCGACCGCATCTCAAAGGCGTTCCCCCCGGCGGTGATGGGCAAGGACATCCCGCTGTCGGGCATCTTCGACTCCGACCACCCGCGGTACAACGAGGCGGGCGAGCTGCGCAAGCTGTACGACGAGGACGTCGACGTCAAGGCGACGATCGACCTCGGGCGCGGCCTGGAGGGCCTGATCCGGCAGACCGGCGTGCACGCCGCGGGCGTCATCATGTCGGCCGAGCCGCTGACCGACCACATCCCGATCATGCGCCGCGACTCGGACGGCGCGATCATCACGCAGTTCGACTATCCGACCTGCGAGACGCTCGGCCTGCTGAAGATGGACTTCCTGGGCCTGCGCAACCTCACGATCATCGACGACTGCCTGAAGATGATCGAGGGCAACACCGGGAACAGGATCGAGCTGCTTGAGCTCCCGCTCGACGACACCAGGACGTACGAGCTGCTGGCCAAGGGCGACACGCTCGGCATCTTCCAGCTGGACGGCGGCGGCATGCGCACGCTGCTGCGGCTGATGAAGCCCGACAACTTCGAGGACATCTCCGCGGCCCTCGCGCTCTACCGGCCCGGCCCGATGGGCGCCAACTCGCACACCAACTACGCCCTGCGCAAGAACGGCCAGCAGGAGATCATCCCGATCCATCCCGAGCTGGAGGAGCCGCTCAAGGACATCCTCAACACGACCTACGGCCTGATCGTCTATCAGGAGCAGGTCATGGCCATCGCGCAGAAGGTGGCCAACTACACGCTCGGCGGCGCCGACCTGCTCCGCCGCGCGATGGGCAAGAAGAAGAAGTCCGAGCTGGACAAGCAGTTCGAGTTCTTCGAGAAGGGCATGAAGGAGAACGGGTTCTCCGCCGCGGCCATCAAGGCCCTGTGGGACATCCTTCTCCCGTTCTCCGACTACGCCTTCAACAAGGCCCACACCGCCGGCTACGGCCTGGTGTCCTACTGGACCGCCTATCTCAAGGCCAACTACCCGGCCGAGTACATGGCGGCGCTGCTGACCAGCGTCAAGGACGACAAGGACAAGTCGGCGCTCTACCTCAACGAGTGCCGCCGCATGGGCATCAAGGTGCTCCCGCCGGACGTCAACGACTCCGACTTCGACTTCACCCCGCGCGGCACCGACATCCGGTTCGGCCTGTCGGCCATCCGCAACGTCGGCGCGAACGTCGTGGACGGGATCATCGCGGCGCGCAAGGAGAAGGGCAGGTTCACCGACTTCAAGGACTTCCTGCGCAAGGTCCCGGCGGTCGTCTGCAACAAGCGCGTCATCGAGTCGCTGATCAAGTCGGGCGCGTTCGACTCGTACGGGCACGTGCGCAAGGGCCTGCTGATGGTGCACGAGCAGGCCGTCGACGCGATCATCGACATCAAGAAGAACGAGGCGATCGGCCAGGACTCGCTGTTCGGCGCGATCGACGGCGGCGAGGACCAGACCTTCGACGTGCAGATCCCGCCGGGGGAGTGGGACAAGACGACGCTGCTGCAGTTCGAGCGGGAGATGCTCGGCCTGTACGTCTCCGACCATCCGCTGTTCGGCGTCGAGCACATCCTGTCGGCCGGGGCCGACTGCTCGATCGCCGCGCTGCAGGACGACAGCCGCCCTGACGGGCAGGTCGTCACGGTCGGCGGCATCCTGTCGGGCCTGCAGCGGAAGGTGACCAAGAAGGGCGACACCTGGGTCCTCACCATGCTGGAGGACCTGGAGGGCTCGATCGAGGTCATGATCTTCCCGTCGGCCTACCAGCTCTGCGCGACCGTGCTCGCCGAGGACGCGATCGTCTTCGTCAAGGGCAGGATCGACAAGCGGGAGGACGTCGCGAAGATCATCGCGATGGAGGTGACCGCGCCGGACCTCACGGCCGAGTCGGGCGGGCCGCTGGTGGTGAGCATGCCGATCAACCGCTGCACGCCGCCCGTCGTCGGCCGGCTCAAGGAGGTGCTCACCACCCACCCCGGGACCACGGAGGTCCACCTCCAGGTGCACAACGGGCCGCGTACGACGGTCATGCGGCTGGACGACCGGCTCCGCGTGAGCCCGTCTCCCGCCCTGATGGGCGACCTCAAGCAACTGCTCGGCCCGGCCTGCCTGGCCGGTTGACCGGCCGCCCGGACGAGCGCGGAGGAGATCGAACGGCGACCGTCCCGGCCTCGACGAGGACCCCGAAAGCCGATCCACGCCGTCTCGCGGCTCAGCCGATGTTGCAGCCGGGGATGAGCACGTCGCCGAGGCGTTCGTCGTCGCCGCGCAGCACGGCGTGCGGGAGGTCGTCCACCCAGTCGCGGACCTGCTCGGACTCGTCGGCCGTACACGCCTCCCGGCGGGGTGGCTCCGTACGGTCCGTCCGTGACAGGGCGCGCACCTCCCGGCACTCCCGCCCGGCGCCCAGATCCTCGAAGATCGACAGCGCCTCGGCCAGGCTGCGGCGGGCCTCCTCCGGCCCGGCCGCGAGGCCGAGCGCCGTCAGCGCCCGGGCCCGGTGGTAGGAGTCGCCCAGCTCTTCGAACAGCGTGACCGCGCGCCGGCCCCACGCCAGAGCGGACGGTCCGTGGCAGGCCGCGCACCTGTTCCGGTAGGCCGTGGACAGGTTCATGAAGATCAGCGCCTGCGCGTGGCGGTCGTCGAGGTCCCGCGCCGCGGCGAGGGCGGCGCACAGCTGCCAGAGGATGTACGTGGGCGTGCGGTCCGGGCGGCCGGCCAGGTAGGTGAGCGCGAGATTGACCCGCGCGTGCATGAGAGCGGTGCGGTTGCCCAGCCCGAGGCCGTCGAGACGCTGGAGCAGCGTGACGGCCTCGGTCAGCACCTTTGCCGCCTCCGGGTGGCGCCGCCTCGCGCGCAGGGCATCCCCCAGCGCGACGGCGGCCTGCGCCCTGCCGCGAAGGTCGCCCGCGAGAGCGCAGATGCGGCGGTCGCGGCGGTGGCACGCCTCCGCCTTGGCCAGGGCCCCCATCCGCAGGTACGTGAGCCCGAGGTTGTGCAGCACCGGGCTGCGGGCGCGGTCGTCGCGCGCCAGGCTGAGGGCCCTGCGCAGCTGGGCGGCGGACTCGTCGTAGCGGCGGGCGAGGCGGTAGGCGTTGCCCAGGGTCATGGCCGCGGCGAGCTCGGCGTGGTGTCCGAGCCGTCCGGCCGCGTCCACGGCGGCCAGCGCCGTGGTGATCCACTCGCCGGTGCGCTGCCGGAACTCGAAGTAGGGAGCGAGGTCCACCGCGAGCGCGTGCGACCGCGCCCGGTCGCCGCGTCCGGCGGCGGCGGTGACGGCCGCCACGAGCGTGCGTCCCTCGGCGTCCAGCCATGTCACGGCCTCCTCCCGGGAGGCGAACTCCTCCCGCCGGGCCTGCGACTCTCGCTGGAGCTGGGCCTCCTGCCGGGCCTGTGTCTCCCGCCGGGCCTGGGCCTCCGGCAGCGACAGCCACGCTCCGGCCGCACGGGCCCGGGCGCAGCAGTGGTCGAGCAGCCGGTCGCACGCCTCCTCGTGCCGGTCGGGCCCCGCCTGGTCGCGGGCCCGCTCCTCGGCGTACAGGCGGACGAGGTCGTGCATGCGCCACCGGCCGTACGCGCCGCCGCGCTCCACGAGATGCGCGCGGTGCAGGGCCTCCAGCAGGCGGCGGGCATCGCGCGGCCCGCGGTCCGCGACGACCGCTGCGGTCTCGACGGACAGGTCGGGGCCGGGGGCGGCGGTCATCAGCCGGAACATCCGGGCCTCCTCCGCCTCCAGGTGGCGGTAGGACAGCTCGAAGGCCGCGCGCACCCCACGATCCTCGTACGACAGCTCGTCGAGCCGGGTCGCGGCCTCCTCCAGGTCCTCGGCCATCGCCCTCAGGGGACGGGCGGGATCGGCGGCCAGGAGCGCGGCCACGATCCGCACGGCCAGGGGCAGCCCTGCGCACAGACCGGCGATGTCCGCCGCCGCGGCGGGCTCCCGGGCGACCCGGGTGTCGGCGTCGCCCAGGGCCAGGCGAAGCGCGCGGGCCAGGAGTTCGACGGCCGCGCCGGGCGCGAGCATGCCGAGATCGAGGAGGCGCGCCCCCACGTCCAGCGTGTGCCGGGAGGTGATCAGCGCCTTTCCCGTGCCGGGCAGCAGCGGCCTGACCTGCTCGGCCGAGGAGGCGTTGTCGAGGACCAGCAGGATCGGCCGGCCCTGCTCGGCGTACGCGTCCAGCACCGTCGCGAACAGCCGGGACCTGTCCTGGGTGCCGGGAGGGACGCGTTCGGGGTCCAGCCCCAGCGCCCGCAGCAGCTCGCCGAGCACCTCGCCCGGCCGCGCACCGCGTTGCCGCCCTTGTGCGGCCTGATCGTGGTTGGGTCGTTCGTCCCGGCCGTGCTGTTCCGCGTGGCTGGGGACGTCGCAGTGGCACGGGAGGTCGGCGTAGCCCCGCAGGTCGGTGAACAGCACCCCGCCGGGAAACCAGCCGCGCTCCCGGGCGAGGTGCGCGGCCTGCAGGGCGAGCTCCGTCTTGCCGGCTCCGCCGAGGCCCGTGACAAGGGCGGCGCGCGGGCGGTCCGGCTCGGCGCGCGTACCGGCACCGGTGTCCCGAGCGGGGTCGAGCAGGCCGAGCAGCGTGGACAGCTCGTCGTCCCTGCCGGTGAACGCCTCCGTCCGCGGGGGCGCCCCGGAAAGCGCCGGGGTCACCTGCGGGGGAAGCTGCACGGTGACGGTGTGGCCCTGGATCACCGCGCTGAGGAAGAGCCCGCCGCTGATCGTGTTGCGGGTCGCGGCCACCCGTTCAGTCCTTCCCCGCGCGCTCGTCCGGCACGGCCGGGCGGGGACCGGAGACGACCGGACCGCTGATCGTGTGCCCCTGGATGACCGGGCCGTGGATCGTGCCGCCGCTGATCTCGTTGTGCACCGCGGCCCGCACATCGCGGTTCACGGCGCTGTCCACGGCGTTGTCCACGGTGCCCGCGCCGCTCGCCGGTGCGGGCGGCTCCTGCCGGGTCAGCAGCAGCCCCCACACCCCGACGACCAGGCCCGCCAGGCCCACGAAGAGCCCGATGACGCTCGCGAGTTTGTCGGCCTTGTCGAGCCCCACCATGGAGAGGTACACGGCGAGCGCCGAGCCGGCGCCGAGCGCGGCGATCCCGCCGGCCCATGTGAGAACACGTGTGAGAACACGTCCGCGCATTCCCCCATCATCGCCCCCCGCCTCCCTGCGCGGCAGGCGCAATGGCGGGGACGGCATCATTCCCTCAGCCGTGGCGCCGTACGCGGTGGGCAGAGGGGTGGCGTCGAGCCGGTGATTCGGCTCGACGGGTTGCCCGGCCTCGCGCCGGATGCTTCGCCGCGTGCGCCGCGTCGTGGGTCGCGCCGTGCGCAGCGCCGTGGGTCGTTCGCGGGTGCGTGCTCTCGTGGCTCACCGCGCTGTGCCGGCCCCGGGGCGTGCGGGGCGGGACCGCCGCGCGGCGTTCTGTCGTCCCGTGGTCGGCCGTCCCGTGTTTCGGCGTCCCGCGCTCTGCCGCGCCGTGTCGCGCCGCGTCACCTCGTGCTTTGGCGCGTCGGACGGCGGGCGGCGCCGCGGGGGGAGCGGCGTGGGGGCGGGCGAGACTCGCCCAGCCCGTCCTGCCGGCCGTCGCCGGCACGCCGCTGGGCCCTCTGCGCAGTGGCGCACGGGGCGAGGTGCCACGGGCCGCCGAGCGGGCTCCGGTGGCGACCGGCGAGTTGCGGGTGGGGTGGACCACGGTGGAGTGACGCGGAGGGGCGGCGGGGGCGGCCCGGACGGCGGTGGGGGTGGTCCTGCCGCCTCCGGCCAGGGGGGTGGTGGTGCTGCCGGACGCCTGCTCGCCGCCGCTCGCCGCGCCGTCCGTCGCGTCCTTCTCGGTGGCCGAGGCGCTGTCGCCGTCGTCGTGCTTCCCGCGCTCGGCCTCCCGCTTCTTCTTCTCCTTCTCGCGCTGCTTCTCCAGCGCCTCCTTCAGGCCGGGCGTGAAGCCGCCGCCGAACCGGGCCATATCCGGGGGGACGAAGCCGTACGCCGGGGTGTCCCGCAGGGCCGCGTGCATCGAGGCCACCCAGATCGGGCCGGGCAGCGAGGCGCCCTGCACCGCCCCGTAGTAGCGGCCGCCGATGGTGACGCCGGTGAGCGGATAGCGGTAGGAGCCGCGGATGTCGCCCACGCTGACGGCGGCGGCGAGGCCGGGCGTGTATCCGGCGAACCAGGCCGAGGTGTAGCCGTTGTTCGTGCCCGTCTTGCCCGCTGCGGGCCGGCCGATGGACTGGCCGCGCATCGTGCCCTTGGTGAAGACTCCCGTGAGCACATGGCTCACCGCGTCGGCGACCGCGGGTTCGAGCGCGGTCGCGCAGGCGGGCGGTATGTCGGTGCGGGTGCCGTCGCGCTCCACGACGGCGGTGACGGCCATCGGCCGGCAGTAGCGGCCGCGGGCGGCGAACGCCGCGTACGCCGCCGCCACGGTCGTCGGGTCCATCTCGTTGGCGCCCAGCGTGAACGTCGGCACCTCGTGGAGCGGCGCGCCGTCCGCCCGCCTGATGCCGAGCGACTTGGCCGTCTGCACGACGTCGCACAGGCCGACCTCGCGCTCCAGTCGCATGTAGAAGATGTTCACCGACTGCCAGGTGCCCATCTCCAGGCTGTACGGCCCGCCGCCGCCCTCGCCGCCCGCGTTGTGGATGACCGTGTTCGGGTCGTTGACGGCCCTGCCGGAGCAGTCGCGGTAGCCGTACGACGGGACGTACGCGCCGGGGATCGTGAAGCCGTCGCCGAACCGCATTCCCTGCTTGAGCGCGGTGGCCAGCGTGAACACCTTGAACGTGGACCCCGCCTGCAGGCCCAGCCCGCCGCCGTGCGCGGTGTCGGCCGCCAGGTTGTAGGTGGTGCTGGGCCCGAGGTCGCGGTCGTGCGGGTTGCGCCCATAGCGCTTGCTCACGGCCATCGCGCGGATGCGCCCGGTGCCCGGCTCGATCATCGTCTCCGACGCCACCTGGTTGTCGCGAGGCCTGACCCGGGCGGCGATGGCACGCTCCGCGGCCCGCTGCGCGACCGGGTCGATGGTCGTCCAGATGGTCAGCCCGCCCCGCTGGAGGCGCCGCTCCCGGTCGGCCCTGGTGTATCCGAACGCGGGGTTGGTGAGCACCTCGCGCTCCACATACACGCAGAAGAAGGGGTGGGCGCTGCCGGCGCAGCCGCCGGGCTCGGGGCGCAGGTGCAGCGCCAGCGGCTCGGCCGCGGCGGTCCGCGCCGCGTCCTTGCCGATCACCCCGAGCTCGGCCATCCGGCCCAGGACCAGGTCGCGCCGCGCGCGCAGCCGGTCACGGCGCTCGTCGCCCAGGGAGGGATCGGTGTCGTACGGCGTGCGCACGGCGCCGGCGAGCGTCGCGGCCTGCGTGAGCGTGAGGTCGGCGGCGTCGACGCCGAAGAACCGCTTGGCCGCCGCCTGGACGCCGAACGCCCCCGCGCCGAAGTAGGCGATGTTGAGGTAGCGCTCGAGGATCTGGTCCTTGGTGTATTTGCGCTCCAGCGCCAGCGCGTACCGCAGCTCGTCCAGTTTGCGGCGGAACGAGCGGACGAGGGCCTGCGCGCGTTCCTGCTCCGACTCGGCCTGGGTCAGCATGATGTTCTTGACGAGTTGCTGGCTGATGGACGAGCCGCCCTGCCGGATCCCGCCGGCCCGGGTGTTGGTGACGAAGGCACGCAGCGTGCCCTTGAGGTCCAGGCCGCCGTGCTCGTAGAACCGGGCGTCCTCGATGGCCACGATGGCCTGGCGCATGACCGGGGCGACCGCGCTCAGCGGCACCGACTGCCGGTTCTGGTAGTAGAACTGGGCGATCTGGTGCCCGTTGCGGTCGAGCAGCCGTGTCACCTCGGGCAGCGGCTCCTCGCGCAGGGGCGCGGGCAGGTCGGTGAGGGCGGACGCGGCGCTCCTGGCCGCCAGGCCGGCCCCGCCCGCGAAGGGCATCACCAGCCCGGCGACCAGGGTGCCCCCGGCCGCGCCGCACAGGCTCAAGGCGAGGACGGCGCGCCCGAGGTTGACGTGGCCGACAAGACGAGAGGTCACGGGATATCAGTGCGACCTCTGGCGTTTCTCCAAACCCGGGGGCCGCAAAGCTTTACGTGAGCCTGTTGATCTTCAACCCGAGGGAGGTGAACTGTTCGAACGGTCTGTGGTAACCGCGTTCGATGTGGTTGACGCCCCGCAGGGTCGAGGTGCCCTCGGCCACGGCGGCGGCCAGCACCGCGGAGAACCCGGCGCGGATGTCGGGGAGCGTGACGTCGGCCCCGCGCAGGTTGGAGATTCCGCGTACGACCGCCGAGTGCTTGGCGTTGGTGTCGTGGTAGCGGCACGCCGGTCCGCCCAGGCACTGGGCGAACACCTCGATCTCGCACCCCATCTTCTGCAGCGCGGGCACGTACACGAGCCGGTTCTCGAACACCGTCTCGTGCAGCACCGACATGCCTTCGGCGCGGGTGAACAGCACCATCAGCGGCGTCTGCCAGTCGGTCATGAAGCCGGGGTGGGTGTCGGTCTGCACCGCCGCGGCGCGCAGGCCGTCCGGGGCGGAGGCGCACAGCCACTCGTCGGTTATCTCGAACCGCGCGCCCATCCTCGCCAGCGTGGTGATGGCGGTGACGAGCCGGTCCTGGTGGCAGCCGTGCACGCGCACCTCGCCGCCCGTCACCAGGCCCGCCACGAGGTAGGAGAACGCCTCGATGCGGTCGCCGGCCAGCCAGGTGGAGGCGCCGTGCAGCCGCTCGACGCCCTCGATGACGATGCGGCGGTCGGGGCTCAGCTCGATCATCGCGCCCATACGCTGGAGGAACAGCGCCAGCTCCACCACCTCGGGCTCCATCGCCGCGCCCTTGATGACGGTCTTGCCCTCCGCCAGCACCGCCGTCATGAGGATCGTCTCGGTGGCGCCCACGCTGGGGTAGGGGAGCGTGATGCGGCTGCCGCGCAGCCGGGCCGCCTTGGCGGTGATGCCGTTGTCGCCGACCTCGATCTCCGCGCCCATCGACCGCAGCGCCTCGACGTGGAAGTTGACCGGCCGTCTGCCGATCGGGTCGCCGCCGACGAGGGGGACGAACGCCTCGCCCGCCAGGTGCAGCAGCGGGCCGAGCATCAGGATCGGGATGCGGTTGAGCCCGGTGTACTCCTCCGGCACCCGCGGCCGGATCTCGCTGCCCCGCTCGATGGTGATCTCACCCGGAGTGATCTCCACGTGGATGCCGAGGGCTTCGAGCATGGCGGCGGTGAGTCCCACCTCGCCGACCTCGGGGGCGTTGTGCAGCGTGCTCGGACCCGTGCCGAGCATCGCCGCGACCATGTGTTTCGAGACCGCGTTCTTCGATCCCCGGACCTCCACGTCCCCCCTCAAGGGGCCGGACGGGTCGATCTGCCATACCTCTTCGCTCACTCGGCCTCCTTGGCCCACACCGATGCCGTGTGTCCCCTGCACCCGGCTTCAGCAAGAGTAACGGGACCGGCCCCGATCACCACGTGGGTACTATCGGGACGGTGCGGCATCTGAGGGGCAATCTGGCGACGATCGGCCTTACCGTCCTCGTGCTCGCCCTCCTCGGGGTGGTCGCCGGATACGTGTGGTCGGCGCTCGCCCCCGCCGCGCAGTACGTGCTGATCGACGGGACGCCGCATCTGGCCGACCCCGAGACGCAGTCGCTCATCGAGGCCGACGGCTGGTTCGCCGTGGTCACCGGCGCGTTCGGCCTGGTCTGCGGGATCGCGGGGTACGTGCTGTCGCGAGGCAGGCCGGTCGAGGTCCTCGTGGGACTCGCCGCCGGCGGGTTGCTCGCGGGGTACGTCGCGATGCTGATCGGCGGCACGGCCAAGGGCGGGGTCCAGGCGGCGGGACCGGGCGGCTACACCACCACGACCTCGCTGGACCTGACCGCGCACGGCGTGCTGTTCGCCTGGCCGCTCGTGGCCACCGCGGTCTTCTGGGTCATCGAGTTCGCCGTGACCTACAACGAGAGAAGCCGCTGAGCCCTGCCGCCTGAGCTCTGCCGCCTGAGCCCTGTCGCCTAAGCCCTGCCGAGGCCCGGCTCGGTCCGCCAGAAGCCGGTCGCCCGCTCGAAGGCGTGCCCGAGGCGCAGGACGTCCATGTCGGCCCACGGCCTGCCCACGATCTGCAGGCCGACCGGAAGGCCGTCGGGCGTGAAACCGCACGGCACCGACATCGCGGGCGCGTGCAGCACGCTGATCCAGTAGCACGACCGCATCCAGGCCAGGTAGTCGGGCATCTCCACCCCGGCCACCTCCGTGACGTACGGCTGCTCGACCGGGAACGGCGGCACCTGGCTGACGGGCGCCACCAGGAAGTCGTAGCGGCCGAAGAACTCGCGCATGCGGTGGAACAGGCCGGTGCGCAGCCGCTCGGCCCTGGCGAGGTCGGCCCCGGTGACCTTCCGCCCCTGCTCCACATTCCAGGCGACGTTGGGGCCCACCTCGGGGAGGTCGCCGAAGTTGAGCGCGTAGTACCACGACCGGTAGACGCGGAACGCCTCCTCGGCGCCGGACAGGTCCAGGTCCACCCGCTCGACCTTGGCACCCAGCGCGGCCAGCGTCTCGGCCGCCCGCGCCGTCGCCGCAGCCGTGCGGGGGTCGACCGGAAGGCCGCCGAGGTCGGGGCTGAAGGCGACGCGGACTCCGGCGAGGTCCATGTCGAGGGACGCCGCGAACGCCGAGCCGTCCTCGCGGATCGAGAAGGGCGAGACCGGGTCGAACCCGGCGATGGCCGACATGAACAGCGCCAGGTCGCCGGCCGTGCGGGCCATCGGCCCCGGCACGCTCAGCGTGAACCAGCCCGCCGTCGCCGACTTCGCCGGCACCCGCCCCGGGGTGGGCCGCAGGCCCGCCACGTTGCAGAACGACGCGGGGTTGCGCAGCGACCCGCCCATGTCGGAACCGTCGGCGAGCGGCACCATCCGGCACGCCAGCGCCGCCGCCGCGCCGCCGCTGCTGCCGCCCGCGCTCTTCGCCAGGTCGTAGGGGTTGCGGGTCGCCCCGAACACCTCGTTGACCGTGTGTGAGCCGGTGCCGAACTCCGGGGTGTTCGTCTTGCCCAGCGCGATCCCGCCCGCCTCGCGGATGCGCCGCACGAGCGGGTCGTCCTCGGTGGGGACGTGGTCGGCGAACGCCCGCGAGCCGTACGTGGTCCGCACGCCCGCGGTGTCGGCGAGGTCCTTGTGCGCGACCGGGATGCCGTGCAGCGGGCCGCGCACCAGGCCGCGCCGCAGGTCCTCGTCGGCGCGTGCGGCCTGGTCGAGGGCCCGCTCGGCGGTCAGCGTCACGACGGCGTTGACCCGCGGGTTCGCCTCCTCGACGCGCCGCAGGCACGCCTCGGTCAGTTCGACCGCGCTCACCTCGCGCGCCCGCAGCAGCGCGGCCATCTCCGTCGCGGTGAGGTCGACCAGCTCGTTCACGTTTCCCCCGTTCGGTGCGGTTCCCGGCCAGTCTTATGGCCGGTGAGCCGTACGGGCGACGGCAACAGTAGACAGGCTCAGAGCTTCGCGATGGGGGCGGTCACGGCCTGGGCGAGCCGGATGAGGTTGCCCGGCGCCGTCTCGATCTGCAGGCCGCGCCGCCCGGCGGAGAAGTAGATCGTCTCGAAGCCGAGCGCGGACTCGTCCACCACGGTCGGGAGCCGCTTGCGCTGCCCGAGCGGGCTGATGCCGCCGACCACGTAGCCGGTGACCCGCTCCACCTTGGCCGCGTCGGCCATCGCGGCCCGCTTGCCCTTCAGCGCCGCCGCGAACGCCTTAAGGTCGAGCTTGCCCGCCACCGGAACGACCGCGACCGCCAGGCCCGCCTCGGTCTCCGCCACGAGCGTCTTGAAGATCCGCTCGTACGGCAGCCCGAGCGCGTCGGCCGCCTCCTCGCCGTACGCCTGGGCGTTCGGGTCGTGGTCGTAGGGATGAAGGGTGAACTCCGCCTTCACCTGCGTGAGGGCGACCGTCGCCGGAGTGCTCTGGCCGCCCTTGCTCTTGGTCTTGCTCACGACCGCAAGCCTAGTGCGGACGCTCCTCCCCGCTTCGCCCCCTGCGGACAAGTCCGCGATCTCGAACGGAGAGCACGGCCGCGAGACAGTGCCCGGCTGGTGTGGGCGACCCGTCAGGGCAGGACGGAGCGCACGGCCTCGGGGGAGCGGGCCACCACGGCCGTGCCGTCGTCGGCGGTGATGATCGGCCGCTGGATCAGGATCGGGTGGGCGGCCATGGCCTCGATCCACCGTTCGCGGGACGCTCCGTCGCGCGGCCACGACTCCATGTCCAGCTCGGCCGCGACGGGCTCGCCGAGGCGGGCGACGTCCCAGGGCTCCAGCCCGAGGCGGCGCAGCACCTCGGCGAGCTCCTCCGCACTCGGCGGGTCCTCCAGGTAGTTGCGGACCGTGTATCCGGCGCCCTCGGCGTCGAGCAGCGACAGGGCCGACCGGCACTTCGAGCAGGCCGGGTTGATCCAGATCTCCATGCGGCCATTGTCCCGCCCGGCGCCCACGGGCGCGCCGGGCTCCGCGGCGGCGGACTCAGCCCAGTGAGATGGTGATCGGACCGCCGCGCGGGTCCGCGCCGGACAGCAGGGACGACGGCACCCGGAACACCCGGCCGGGGGAGACCGGCCACGGCAGGGTGCGGCGGGCGATCTCGCGGCCGTCCTGCGTCACCACCACCCTGGCGACGGCGCGGTGCTCGTCCGGCCACAGCAGGATCCGGTGACGAGGCGGCGCGCCCGCACCCGGCCTGACCAGGCCGGGGGAGACCCATCGGAACGGCGCCTCGGCCCGCAGCGGAATCCCCGGGCGCCGGCCCGTGCCCGAGCCCGTCGTGCCCGAGCCCGGTGTGCCCGAGCGTCCGGTCACGTACGCCAGGACGTGCCGCACCACGTGGCGGCCGTCGAGGGCCGCCACGTCGGCGGTGTCCACGGGGTGGACGAGGTTGCCGACGGCGAACACGCCTGGACGGCTGGTCGCCAGGGTGTTGTCCACGACGGGGCTCCTGCTGCCCGGGTCCATCGCCAGCCCGGCCGCCCGGGCCAGTTCGTGGTCGGGGACCCAGTCGCCCGTGAACACCACCGTGTCGCAGGGCACCGTGCGGCGCTCGCCCGTGCGCAGGTCCTCGACCTCGACCGACTCCACGGCGTCGCGGCCGCCGATCCGCACGACCCGGGTGGAGGTGGCGACCGGCACGCGCAGCAGGGCCCGTCCCGGCACGCTGAACGCCGCGTACGACTCGGCGCGGGCGTGCTCGCTGGTCATCAGCACCGTGCGGCAGCCCGCCTCGCGCAGGGTGAGCACGGCCGACCAGCTCACCAGCTCGGCCCCGACGACGACGGCCCGCGTGCCGACCCTGCCGTGGTGCAGGTGGACCACGTTCTGGAGCTGCCCGGTCGTCAGCACGCCCGGCGGGCGGTCGCCCGGCACCATACGAGCCGTACGGGGACGTTCCCTGGCGCCGGTCGCCAGGACGACGGCGCGGGCGTCCACCCGCAGGCGGCCCTCCGGGGTGGTGACGTCGAGGGCGTGCATCCCATCCCCGCCGGTGGCCGTGGCCCATCCGGTGACCATGGCCGAGGTGCGCACCTGCGCCCCGGCCTCCAGCGCGCGGTTGGCCAGCAGGCGGGCGTACGCCGGGCCGGTCATCACCGTGCGCAGGTCGCGCAGGCCGTAGCCGGTGTGGTCGCTGTGCCGGGGGATGCCTCCCGCCTCGCGCTCCCGGTCGAGCACCAGGACCCGCAGACCGGCCGCCGCGAGACCGGCGGCGGCGGTCAGGCCGGAGGGGCCGCCGCCCACGACGGCGACGTCGGTGACGAGGTTCATCGCGACTCCTTCGTGAGAGCGAGGCGCCGGCCGATCTCGGCTCCGCAGAAGAAGCCCTGGCAGCGGCCCATCATGGCCCGGGTGCGGCGGCGCAGGCCGTCGATGTCGGCCGGGGGAAGCGGGGAGGCGAGGGCGTCTCTGATCTCCCCGGCGGTGACCCGCTCGCAGAAGCAGACCACGGTCCCGTACGCCGGGTCCCCGGCGATGAGGTCGTCGCACATGTACGGCCGGGGGAACGCCTCGCCGATGTTGGGCATCCGGGGCGGCCCCGGCGGATCCTCGCGTACGGAGGTGACGAGGCCCGCCTCGGCCAGCAGCCCGGCGGCGTGCTCGGCGAGCGCCATGGACGAGGTCAGCCCGGTGGACCGGATGCCGCCGAGCACGAGATAGCGCTGCGCGGCGTCGAGGTGCACCTGGTAGTCGCCGTGCTCGGTGGCCGCCCGCAGCCCGGCGTAGGAGGCGGTGACGTCCTCCTTCATCAGGGCGGGCATGAGCGTGAGGCCCTTGTCCACCAGGAACGCGAACCCCTCCTCGGAGGTGGAGGTGTCGGCGCGGTCGCGCAGGTCCTCGGCGGTCGGGCCGAGCATCACGTTGCCGTAGATCGTCGGGCTGATCAGCACGCCCTTGCCGCGCGAGCTGGGCACGGGCAGCACGATGCGGTTCGCCAGCGGCCTGGCCATCTTGTCGAAGACCAGCAGCTCGCCCCGGCGTGGCGTGACCGTGAACCGCTCGTGCCCGAACATGCGGTCGACGCGGTCGGAGCCGAGCCCCGCGGCGTTGACGACCCAGCGGGCCCGCAGCGGGCCCCGGTTCGTCACCAGCACGGTCTCCCCGTCGCCGTCGTGCTCGACGCCCTTGACCCGCGTGTTCAGCAGCACGGCGGCGCCCCGCGACAGCGCCTCCGTGGCGAACGCGAGCGTGGTGGTCCACGGGCAGATGATCGACTCTCCGGGCACGGTCAGCCCGCCGAGCGCACCCGGGCCGAGGGCCGGGACCAGCCGGTAGACCTCGTCCGCGCCGACGATCTCGCACTCCCGATAGCCGTTCTTCACCGCCTTGTCCGCCAGCCCGGCAAGCGCGGCCAGCTCCTCGCCGGTCCAGGCGACCAGCAGCGCGCCGGTCCGCTCGACGGGGATGCCGGCGCGCTCGGCGTACCCGCCGAGCAGCTCGTACCCCCGCCGCACCAGGCGCGACTCCAGCGTGCCCGGCGTCGCGTCGAAGCCGGTGTGCAGGATCGCGGTGTTGGCCTTGCTGGTGCCGTCGCCGACGTCCGAGCGCGCCTCGACCAGCGCGACCGACAGGGCACGGCCGTCCGACGACTGCCGCCCTGCCAGCTCGCGGGCCACGGCGGCGCCCACGACGCCGCCGCCGACCACCGCCACGTCGACCGTCCCGTCCGGCAGCGGCCCGGACCTGCTGACTTCTCCGCTCATGCGTCCCTCCCCGTCTCGATCGCCGCGCGGACGCCCCGCCGCCAGCGCGTCATGAACTCCTCCGCCCGCTCCGCCGGCCAGCGCGGCTCGTACGTCGTCGCCGGGGCCCACGCGGGCACGGCGTCCGCCACCGTGAGCGAGGGGGTCACGGCGAGGCGGGCCAGCGCGGCGGCGCCGAGTGCGGTCGCGTGCGGCGACGGGTAGACGTCCACCGGCGCCTGCAGCAGGTCGGCCTGGGCCTGCATGAGAGCGGCCGACCGGGTGAGCCCGCCGTCCACCCGCAGGCGGGCCAGCGGGCGGCCGAGGTCGGCCGCGACGACCGCGGCCAGGTCGGCCACCTGGGCGGCGATGCCCTCCAGGACGGCGCGGATCAGGTGACCGGGCCGGGTGGACAGCGTCATGCCGAGGAACGCGCCGGTCGCGTCGGGCCGCCACCAGGGCGCGGCCAGCCCGGCCAGCCCGGGGACGAACAGGGCGCCCTCGGCGTCCGGCGCGGCCAGCGTGTCCAGGTCGGAGGCGTCGCCGACGAGGCCGAGGCCGTTCAGCCACCGCACCGCGGAGGCCGCCGTGTAGACCTGCCCGTCCACGCAGTAGGGCGTGGCCCCCCTGGCCCGCCACGCCACCGACGTGGTCAGGCCGGAGAGCGAGCGCACGGCCCGCTCGCCGGTGTTGGCGAGCAGGAACGCCCCGGTGCCGTACGTGCACTTGGCCTCGCCGGCCGACAGGCAGCCCTCGGCCAGCAGCGCGGCCTGCTGGTCGACGACCAGTCCGCCGACCGGGATCTCCCCGCCGAAGGCCCGGGTCGTCCCGACCACCTCGTCGCAGGCGACGATCGCGGGCAGCCGCTCGCCGTCCAGGCCGAACAGGCCGAGCAGCTCCCCACTCCACTCGACCGCGTCGAGGTCGAGCACCGCCGACCTGCTCGCGGTCGCCGCGTCGGTGACGAACTCCCCGGTCAGACGGTGGACGAGCCAGGTGTCGCTGGTCGTCACCACCCCCTCGCGGGTGAGGTTGCGGCGGATCCACGCCATCTTCGGGGCCGAGAAATACGGGTCGAGCACGAGCCCGGTCAGCTCGGCGATCCTCTCGGCGTGCCCGGCGAGACCGGCGCACACCTCCTCGGCCCGCCGGTCCTGCCACACCAGCGCGGTGGTCAGCGGCTCGCCGGTCACCGGGTCCCAGGCCAGCACGGTCTCGCCCTGGTTGGCCAGCGTGACCGCGCCGACGGGCACGCCCGCCGCCTCGATGGCCTCCCGCCCGGCGGCCAGCACCGAGCCGAGCAGTTCCCGCGGGTCCTGCTCCACCCGCCCGCCCGGCAGGTAGGCGGGGCGGACCGGCGCCTCGGCCAGCGCGAGGACGGCGCCGTCGCCGCCGACCACGACCGCCTTGGTCCCCGAGGTGCCCTGGTCGATCGCCAGTACGGCAGGCGCGCTCACAGCGAGTCCGTCGATTCGCCGGGCTCCCTCGTCAGGCGCTCACGCCCGCGCGCCCACACGACGGCGAACACGACCGCGCCGAGCACGAGCGAGCCCAGGGCGTACACCTGCGCGGTGCGGAAGTCGGACGGGATGAGGAAGATCGCCAGCTCGATCACCAGCCAGATCACGGCCCCCGCCACGACCAGCGGCTCCCACTTCCCGAGGCGGAAGTCGTCGGGCCGCGGCCGGTGCCGGCGGCGGGTGGCGAGGTAGAGCGCGACCGTGCCGGCGTACAGCAGGGCCGGCATGAGCGTGCCCGCTCCGAGGAGCTGCGACAGGGCGTCGGCGTTGCCGGAGAAGGCGAGCACGATGGCGATCGACGCGCCGGCCGCGAGCACGGTGGCCCAGGTCGGGCCGCCGGTGGCGCGCGGCACCCGGCTCAGCGCCGTGGAGAACGGCAGCCGGCCGTCGCGGGCCATCGCGTGGACCAGGCGGCTGCAGCTCACCATGATGACCAGGCCGCAGGCGAAGATCGCGAGGCTCACGACGACGAGGAAGGCCCGCGCCACCCCGGCGCCGAGGACGTTCTCGACCACCTGGGCGACGGGCGCGGAGGAGGCGGTGATCGCCGCCACGTCGTTCCCGAGAGCGGCGGTGACCACGACGAGGAACACCATGCCGAGGGCGACGCTGAGCAGGATCGCGCGGACCATCGCCCGGGGCACCACCTGCTTGGGGTTGATCGTCTCCTCGGCGAGGTTGGCCGCGGACTCCCAGCCGACCAGCGTGAACGCGCCGAGCAGGGCCGACAGCATGAACGGCCCGAGCCAGCCGAAGTAGCCGTCGCCGGAGACGGCTCCGGTGGAGGTGAGGTTGGACCATTCGGCGTGCCCGCCGAAGATCGCGAAACCGGCGATCAGCAGGGTCAGCCCGATCATCGCGATCACCTCGGCGCTCACCGCGAGGTTGTTGATCTTCGTGGTGATCGGGGTGGACCAGATGATCAGGGCCATCTGGACGACCAGCACGACGAGCGTGGTGAGCGCGCCGGCCATGGGCGTGTACTCCCAGCCCAACAGCGGGAACAGCGCCACCTGGGCCAGGCCGTAGTCGACCGCCACCGCGACGATCGCGAGGAACGCGAACGACACCCAGCCGAACCACCAGCCCAGCACCGGCGAGGCGAGCCTGCTCGCCCACTGGTAGCTGTAGCCCGACAGCGGGATGCGGCTGGCCAGCGCGCCGTACAGGAGGGCGACCGCGACCGTGCCCGCGCCGACGATCGGCCAGGTCCAGATGCCCGCGGGACCGCCCGAGTTGAGCACGGTGCCGTACGTCGTGAACAGGCCCGTGGTGATCGAGATGAAGGAGAACGCGACGGCGAAGGACTCGAACGACTTCAGCGAGCGCGAGAACTGCTGGGCGTACCCGGCGTGGGAGATGGCCGCGTCGGCCTGATCATGCGATGACGGACGCGTGGAAGGATGGGTCATGGATCGTCTCCTGGCTGGAGCTGGGGAGATTGCAACGGTCCGGGCCCGGCGGCGTGGCCGCGCCGCCGGGCCACCTTTCGGTCGTGTCCGACGAATCAAGCCCTGCTGCGCGTGGCCCAGGCGGCGCCTCGCCGCGTTATCGTCGTCGCCCGTGGCCTCCGGCCACGAGCTCCTCCTCCGCCTTGCGATGCATCCACCTGGAGCCACGCTCGCGACGGGCAGCATTCGTCGGACACTCCCTACGGGTTGATCATCTCGGCACCCGCCCTGACCAGGGCGGATGCGAGCGCGGGGGAGGGTTCCCCGTCCGTGATGAGGCCGGACAGGTCGTCCAGGGCGCACACCCGGTAGGCGGCGACCCTGCCGTGCTTCGAACTGTCGGCGAGCACGTACGTCCGGGCGGTGTTGGCGAGGATCACGCGCTTGGTCGCGACCTCGTCCAAGAAGTAGTCGGTGAGCCCGGCTTCGGCGTCCACCCCGCCCGAGCCGAGGAACGCCACGTCGGCGCGCAGGTCCTGGAAGAACCCCAGCGTGTGGGCGTTGGAGACGGCGAGGTCGCCCTGCCGGACGCGCCCGCCCGCCACCAGCACCTCCACGCCGGGACGGCCCGCGAGTTCGGCCGCCACCAGCAGCGAGCAGGTGGCGACCACCCCCCGGAAGGACGGGGGGACGGCCCTGGCGACGTGGACAGCGGTGGTGCCGACGTCGATGATCACGGTCTGGCCCGGCCGCAGGAGTTGCGCCGCGAGCTCGCCGATCACGGCCTTCGCCTCCGACTGGCTGGTCGAGCGCTCCAGGTAGGACAGCTCCTCGCCGGTGCCGGACGGCGCCGAGGTGGCCCCGCCGTGCACGCGGACGAGCAGCGCCCGGCGTTCCAGGATCGCCAGGTCGCGCCGGACGGTCTCGTGGGAGACGCCGAGCAGCGCGGCCAGGTCCTCGGTGCGCACGGTCCCCTTCCGCCCGAGGGCTTCGATGATCCGCTGGTGGCGCTGTGCCGGAAGCAAGAGATCCGCCTTTGACCGAATGTGACTGGTATTGCCCGAGAGTGTGGATTAGTGCCCGAAAACCTGTCAAGAGGCGGGCCCGGAAAACGGGCGGCGGAGAAGAATCCCAGCTCCCGAGTGGTGCGCGCGCGGGTGAAACGCCCGTCCCGAATGCTGGACACACGCTGATCCGTCCCAGGTCGTCCGTAGACTGGGACGGTGATTTCCCGTATCGACCTGCGCGGGTCCCTTCCTGCCGACCTGCGCGACGTGCTGCCCCGCGCCGAACTCGACGTCGAGGCCGCCCTGGAGAAGGTGCGGCCCATCTGTGAGGACGTACGCCATCGTGGCGCGGCAGCCGTACGGGAGCTGACCGCGAGATTCGACGGCGTCGAGCTGGAGTCCGCCCGGGTGCCCGCCGAGGCGATCACCCGCGCCCTGGAGGAGCTGGACCCGGCTGTGCGCGCGGCACTGGAGGAGTCGATCCGCCGCGCCCGCCTGGTCCACCGCGACCAGCGGCGCACCGACACCACCACGCAGGTCGTGCCGGGCGGCACGGTCACCGAGCGCTGGGTGCCGGTCGACCGCGTGGGGCTGTACGTCCCCGGCGGCCGGGCCGTCTACCCCTCCAGCGTGGTCATGAACGTGGTCCCCGCCCAGGAGGCGGGCGTGCCCTCGCTGGCCGTCGCCTCGCCCCCGCAGAAGGAGTTCGGCGGGCTCCCGCACCCCACCATCCTCGCCGCCTGCGCGCTGCTCGGCGTCGACGAGGTGTACGCCGTGGGCGGCGCCCAGGCCGTCGCGATGTTCGCCTACGGCACCGAGGAGTGCCGCCCGGTCACGATGGTGACCGGCCCCGGCAACATCTGGGTGGCCGCGGCCAAGCGCCTTCTCAAGGGCCGCATCGGCATCGACTCCGAGGCCGGGCCCACCGAGATCGCGGTCCTCGCCGACGAGACCGCCGACCCCGTGCACGTCGCGGCCGACCTGATCAGCCAGGCCGAGCACGACGTCATCGCCGCCTCCGTGCTGGTCACCACCAGCGTGGAGCTGGCCGACGCGGTGGAGAAGGAACTGCCCGGCCAGGTGGCCGCGACCCGGCACAGCGAGCGGATCACCGAGGCGCTCGCCGGCCGTCAGTCGGGCATCGTGCTCGTCTCGGACATCGAGGACGGGCTGAGGGTCGTGGACGCCTACGCCGCCGAGCACCTGGAGATCCAGACGGCCGACGCCCGCGCGGTCGCCGCCCGGGTGCGCAACGCCGGCGCGATCTTCGTCGGGCCGTACGCGCCGGTGTCGCTCGGCGACTACATGGCGGGCTCCAACCACGTGCTGCCGACCGGCGGCTGCGCCTGCCACTCCTCGGGGCTGTCGGTGCAGACGTTCCTGCGCGGCATCCACGTGGTGGACTACAGCCGCGAGGCGCTGGCCGGGGCCGCACCGTACGTGTGCGCGCTCGCCGACGCCGAGGACCTGCCCGCCCACGGCGCCGCGATCCGCGCCCGCTTCGACTGGGAAGTGCCCGCATGACGACCCTCGACGACCTGCCGATCCGCGACGACCTGCGCGGCAAGCAGCCCTACGGCGCGCCGCAGCTCGACGTGCCGGTGCAGCTCAACACCAACGAGAACCCCTACCCCCCGTCGGCCGCGCTGATCGACGACCTCGCCCGTGCCGTGCGGCAGGGCGCGGCGACGCTGAACCGCTACCCCGACAGGGACGCCGTCGAGCTGCGCAAGGACCTCGCCGACTACCTCGGCCACGGGCTGACGGCCCGCCAGCTGTGGGCGGCCAACGGCTCCAACGAGATCATCCAGCAGATTCTCCAGGCGTTCGGCGGCCCCGGCCGCTCGGCCATCGGGTTCGAGCCGTCGTACTCCATGCACCCGATCATCGCGGGCGGCACGAACACCCGCTGGACCGAGGGCCTGCGCGAGGAGGACTTCGCGATCGACCCCGACGCCGCCGTGGCCGCGATCGAGGAGCACCGCCCCGACGTGGTGTTCCTGACCTCGCCGAACAACCCGACCGGCACGGCCCTGCCGCTGGAGGTCATCGAGCGGATCCTCGCCGCCGCGCCCGGCATGGTCGTGGTGGACGAGGCGTACGCCGAGTTCGCCCGCACGGGCACGTCGTCGGCGCTGACCCTGCTGCCCGGCAACCCCCGGCTGATCGTGACGCGCACCATGTCCAAGGCGTTCGCGATGGCCGGCACCCGGCTCGGCTACCTCGCAGCCGACCCGGCGGTGGTCGACGCCATGCTGCTGGTCCGCCTGCCCTACCACCTGTCCACGCTGACCCAGGCGGCGGCCCGGGTGGCGCTCGCGCACCGCGAGGAACTGCTGGGCACGGTGGACGCGCTGCGCGCCGAGCGGGACGCCACCGTGGACTGGCTGCGGGGGCGTGGCCTGGTCGCCGCCGACTCCGACGCCAACTTCGTGCTGTTCGGTACGTTTGCGGATCGGCGGTCCGTGTGGGAGGGACTGCTCGACCGCGGGGTGCTGATCCGGGAGACCGGTCCCGCGGGCTGGCTGCGCGTGTCGATCGGCACGCCGGATGAGATGGCGGCGTTCCGCGCCGCGCTGGAAGGGGTCCTCGCATGACCGAGCTCAACGAGCGCCGCGGCCGCGTCGAGCGCGCGACGAAGGAGACGTCGGTGCTGGTCGAGGTGGGCCTCGACGGCACCGGGATCGTCGACGTGTCCACCGGCGTCGGGTTCTACGACCACATGCTCGCCCAGCTCGGCAAGCACGGCCTGTTCGACCTGACCGTGAAGACCGAGGGCGACCTGCACATCGACGCCCACCACACGATCGAGGACACCTCGATCGCGCTCGGCGCGGCGTTCCGCGAGGCCCTGGGCGACAAGTCGGGCATCCGGCGGTTCGGCAGCGCCTCCTGCCCGCTGGACGAGGCGCTCGCGCAGGTCACGGTGGATCTGTCCGGCCGGCCCTATCTCGTCCACACCGAGCCCGAGGGCATGGCCCCGATGATCGGGCCCGACTACGACACCACCATGACCCGGCACATCCTGGAGTCGTTCGTCGCGCAGGCGGCGGTCTGCCTCCACGTGCACGTGCCGTACGGGCGCAACGCCCACCACATCGTGGAGGCGCAGTTCAAGGCGCTCGCGCGGGCGCTGCGCGAGGCGTCGGAGCGGGACCCCCGGGCGACCGGTGTGCCCAGCACCAAGGGCGTCCTCTGATGACCTTCGCGTCCGGCGGGATGATCTTCATCGGCCTCTTCCTGATCGGCGGGGTCATCTCGGGCATCCGGCAGGGCCTCAAGCTGCTGGCGGCGCTCGCCGGCGTCGGGGCCGCCATAGCGATCACCGCGGGAGTGATGTGGTGGCAATGAGCAGACGGGTCGTCGTTCTCGACTACGGCTCGGGCAACCTCCGCTCGGCCGAGCGGGCGCTGGCCCGGGTGGGGGCGGACGTCACCGTCACCGCCGACTTCGACGCGGCCCTCGACGCGGACGGGCTCGTCGTCCCCGGCGTCGGGGCGTTCGCCGCGTGCATGGAGGGGCTGAAGGGCGTGCGCGGCGACCAGATCGTCGGCCGCCGCCTTTCCGGCGGGCGCCCGGTGCTCGGGATCTGCGTCGGCATGCAGATCCTGTTCGAGAAGGGCGTCGAGCACGGCGTCCACACCGAGGGCTGCGGCGAGTGGCCCGGCACGGTCGAGCGGCTCGACGCGCCCGTGCTGCCCCACATGGGCTGGAACACCGTGACCGCGCCCGAGGGCAGCGTGCTGTTCCGCGGCCTGGAGGAGGGGACGCGCTTCTACTTCGTCCACTCCTACGGCGTGCGCGACTGGCGGCTGGAGGCCGGCGACGGCTTCCGCGAGCCGCTGGTGACCTGGGCCGAGCACGGCGTGCCGTTCGTGGCCGCCGTCGAGAACGGTCCCCTCATGGCCACCCAGTTCCACCCGGAGAAGTCCGGGGACGCGGGGGCCGTGCTGCTGTCCAACTGGCTGAGCACGCTGTGAGCGTGTCCGGCACGCGAAATCTCGAGGCAGCGGTGCGACACTGGGAACCGGCGGGGCTGCGGCGCGTACGGCCGGCCAGGCCGTGACCGGACCCGAGCGGGAGGCCCGATGAGCAAGGAACGGGCCCGCCGGAGGGCGGAGCGCGAAGCCGAGCGCGAACGCCTCGCGGCGGCCCGGGCCGAGCGCGAGGCGAGGGCCGCCAGACGGCGCGAGATGCGCGAACGGCTCGTCGGGCCCGTCGCCGGAGCCGTGGCCGCGGTGCTGCCGCGGCCGGCCAGGCCGGTGCGGGTTGCCCGGCAGCGCGGGTATCTCGCCCGCCGCCGCCGCACGGAGAACGCCGTCGTCGTCGTGCTGTGGTTCCTCGTCCAGGTGCTCGCCTGGATTCTGCTCGACTCGTGGATGGCCCGGCTGGGCGTGTTCCTCGGCTCGATCCTGCTGCTCCCGGTGCTCGTCACCATCGTTTTCGACCGGAGGTCATGACCAAATGTCGCTCGTATTGCTCCCAGCCGTCGACGTCGCCGACGGTCAAGCCGTCCGCCTCGTGCAGGGCGAGGCGGGGACGGAGACCTCGTACGGGGATCCGCTCGCCGCCGCCCTGGCCTGGCAGAAGGCCGGCGCGGAGTGGATCCACCTGGTCGACCTCGACGCGGCGTTCGGCCGGGGGAACAACCGCGAGCTGCTCGCCTCCGTCGTCGGCGCGCTCGACGTGAACGTGGAGCTGTCCGGCGGGATCCGCGACGATGCCTCGCTCAAGGCGGCGCTGAGCACCGGTTGCCGGCGGGTCAACATCGGCACCGCCGCGCTGGAGAACCCGGAGTGGTGCGCCAAGGCGATCGCCGAGTACGGCGACCGCATCGCGGTGGGGCTCGACGTGCGAGGCACCACGCTGGCCGCCCGCGGCTGGACCCAGGAGGGCGGCGACCTGTGGGAGGTGCTCGACCGGCTGGAGTCGGAGGGCTGCCCGCGCTACGTCGTCACCGACGTCACCAAGGACGGCACGCTGCGCGGTCCCAATCTCGACCTGCTGCGCGAGGTCTGCGCGCGGACCGGCCGCCCGGTCGTCGCCAGCGGCGGGGTGTCCTCGCTCGACGATCTGCGGGCGATCGCGACGCTCGTGCCGGACGGCGTCGAGGGCGCCATCGTGGGCAAGGCGCTGTACGCCCAGGCGTTCACGCTGGAAGAGGCCCTCGCGGCGGTGAAGAGCGCATGAGCACCCAGATGCCGGACGGGCGGATCTCCTCGGGCGGCCCGTGGGAGGACCGTTACGGCTACGCCCGCGCGGTCGTCGCCGGGCCGCACGTGCTCGTGTCCGGCTGCACCGCCACCGTGGGCGGTGAGGTCCAGCACGTGGGCGACGCCTACCAGCAGACGCTCACCGCCTTCTCCATCGCGCTGGACGCCGTGGAGAAGGCCGGCACCACCCGGGCCGACGTGGTGCGCACCCGCATGTACGTGGTGAACGCCGACGACTTCGACGCGGCGGGCAAGGCCCACGGCGAGATCTTCGGCGAAGTACGGCCCGCGTGCACGAGCGTGCAGGTCGCCGGGCTGGTCGACGCGCGCATGCTGGTCGAGGTCGAGGTCGAGGCCTACCGGCCGGTGGAACGCGGCAACGATGAGGACTGAACGATGACCGTAGCGGTGCGGGTGATCCCCTGCCTGGACGTCGACGCGGGCCGGGTCGTCAAGGGGGTCAACTTCGAGAACCTCAGGGACGCCGGCGATCCGGTCGAGCTGGCCGCGCGTTACGACGCCGAGGGGGCCGACGAGCTGACCTTCCTCGACATCACCGCCTCCTCGGGCGAGCGCGAGACCATGCTCGACGTGGTGCGCCGCACGGCCGAGCAGGTGTTCATCCCGCTGACGGTCGGCGGAGGCGTGCGGTCGGCCGACGACGTGGACCGGCTGCTGCGCGCGGGCGCCGACAAGGTCGGCATCAACACCGCCGCCATCGCCCGGCCGGAACTGCTGACCGAGACCTCGCGCCGGTTCGGGTCGCAGTGCATCGTGCTGTCGGTGGACGCGCGCCGGGTGGTCGACGGGCCGCCCACGCCCTCCGGGTTCGAGGTGACCACCCACGGCGGGCGCCGGGGGACCGGCATCGACGCGGTGGAGTGGGCCCGGCGCGGGGAGGAGCTCGGCGTCGGCGAGATCCTGCTCAACTCGATGGACGGCGACGGCACCAAGTCGGGATACGACCTGGAGATGCTGCGGGCCGTGCGGGCGGCGGTGAGCGTCCCGCTGATCGCCTCCGGCGGCGCCGGGCGGCTGGAGGACTTCCCGCCCGCGGTGGACGCCGGGGCGGACGCCGTGCTGGCCGCCTCGGTCTTCCACTTCGGCCAGCTCAAGATCCACGAGGTCAAGGACACGCTGCGCGCGGCCGGTCACCCGGTCCGCTGAGCGCCCACCGGGGGCCGGGATCCGGCCCCCGGTCGGTGGGTCCTCAGTCGATGTCGACGATCGCCGTGGGGTAGGCGTCCGGGCCGGTGCCGAGCGAGGAGGACGCCATCGACTGGTACTGCCACTGTCCCTGGAAGGAGCCGCCCTGGCCGCACCCGTTGTCGCCCCAGCAGGTCGTGGCGGCGGAGGCGTCGTGGGCCGGCTGGGCCGCCGCGAGGCCGACGGCGGCGAGGAAGGCCAGGCCCAGCAGGCTCGGGAAACGCTTGGCACGCATAGCTGTCTCCTGTCCGTCGAGGGATCATGCGGCGCTCCGGAGTCCGCCCTCCTCAATGGTCGGCCGGACATCACGCAACCGTCCATACCAATCACCCCAAATAGGGCGATAGCGGGAGAAAACCGGCATGCGCGATTGTGTGGCCTTTTCCCGGGATCCCTTCTGCGGCGCCTTTCTCGTGCCCCGCTCGCCGTCGCACCCGCTCCATGTCGGCGGCCTGCTCGAACGTGCGGACTTCGTCTGGCACTACGCCTGGTATGTCGCGTTCGGCTACCGGCTCTTCCGAGGCCCCGTCGACGCGGCCGACCGGGTGGAAACGATCAGTTCCAGGCGCGCGTGAGGCGAGGGCCCCGAGGTAGGGGCTCGAATCCCGAGGGCGGATGTGCGGGCTCTCCTGCACGAGCCCTAGAGTTGCCGGTGATCATCGTCTCGACACCCGGAGGAACATGTGTCCGGCCCCACCTCGCTCGACGACGTCCGCCGCCGGATCGACGAGCTCGACGCCCGTCTGACGACGCTGCTGGCCGAGCGGCAGCGTCTCGTGCGGGCCGCGGCCGCTTTCAAGACGGACGAGCAGGCCGTACGGGCTCCCGACCGGGTGGAGCGGGTCGTGACCGCGGCGCGGGAGCGCGCGGAGCGCGAGGGGCTGTCGCCGGAGGTCGCCGAGGCCGTCTGGCGGGCGATGATCGGGGCGTTCGTGGAGTACGAGCTCACGGAGCACCGGCAGCGCGGATAGCACTCGCCGTGCGCCCGTTCTCGTTCACGGGAGCCCTGCGGAACCGCGGGTGTGGGAACGGGACGTGGGGGCAGAGGTGTCGACCTCGGGGTGCGCCGCTCGCCGGTCATGAGGGGATGCGAAAGGAGAGGCCGGCGGAGCAAGGGCGGATGCCCTGCCGGCCTGTGCGCGGAGAGCCTGGGGGCTCTGGCTGTCACTACTGTTCGATAGTGGTTGGTCGCTGCCTGTGGTTGTGGCCGGGGTCACCTGTGGGAGAGCGGGGACGGGCGGTCCGCGGCCTCAACTCAGGACCGAGGTGAAGAAGGTCGCCAGTCGGCTGGCTCCGGTGTTGACCGTGTCGAACACGCCTCGCACGGCGCCTGCCGCAGCGTGCGGCTGGCTGTAGAGGTAGAAGACCACGAACGCGATGGCCGCGTACGTAAGAACCTTCTTCACCTTCATCGGGGGGCCTCCTGCAATCGGTATCCCGGTTGTTTGTACCCGGCGGCAGTGTTGATCATAACTAGCCGAGAGGACATGAGGCCGTTCCGCCCTCATCGTGAGACGGCGGGATCGACGGCCTTCTCGCGGCGCGTCGAGGAGTCCTCGCGGGCCTGGCAGGACGCCGTCGGCAAAGCCCGGAAAGAACACGGCGCAGCCCGGAAAGATCGCGATCCGGCCCGCAAAGAGCGGGGTTCAGCCCTGGAAGAGCGGGGTCCGGCCCTGGAAGAGCGGGGTCCGGCCCGGGAAGAGCGGGGTTCAGCCCGAGAGGAGCGAGGTGAAGAACGCGGACAGGCGTTCGGCTCCCGTGGTGATGCCTCCGAACACGTTCCTGACCGCGCCGGCGGCGTTCGCGGGCTGCGTGAACAAATAAAAGATCACGAACGCGATGGCCAGGTAGGTCAGGACCTTCTTGACGTTCATCCGGGGCTCCCAAACGCTCCCACACATCGTGCGCTGGTCTCATGCTGCCCCATGGCACGACGTTTACGTGGAGAATTCCGGACAACTCCCGCGACTTCGTCCTCATGGCCCCAATCGGGCCTCCTGGAGCCGGGCGACCGCCGCGGCGTCCCCGTCGTACGTCACCCGGGCGTGCGCCTGCCGTCCGAACGCGAACAGCAGCAGCTCCGACGGCTCGCCGGTGACCACCACGGCGGGCTCCGCCATCCGCCCGGCGGTCTTGGCCCCGTCGGGACGGCGGAGCACGACCCCGACAGGAGCCTTGCGCAGGAAGAGCCGGGCGGTGCCGCGCAGCCGGTTCCAGAACGCCTCCTGCAGGTCCCGCGGGATGACACGCGGCTCCCAGCCGGCCTGCGCCCGGCGCACGTCCTCATGATGGATGAAAAGCTCCACCGTGTTGACGATCTCGTCCAGGCGAGGGACCAGCCCGTACGGCGTCCAGCGCGGCGGGCCGTGCCGGACGAGCCCGACCAGCTCGGGATAGGGGTGGCGCCGCTTGATGCGGTCCTGCACGGCGGCGGTGTAGCCCGCCAGGAACGGCAGCGCGATGCCGGGTGCGGCGTCGAGCCGCCGCTCGCGCAGGACGAGGTGGGCCGTGAGGTCCCCGGTCGCCCACCCCTCGCACAGCGTGGGCGCCTCAGGACCGAGGCGGTCGAGCAGGTCACAGAGCGCCGCGCGCTCCGTCTGGGCGTGTGTCACGTGATCAGCCTATGTGTCCGTCATCCCGTCCGGACCGGTGGCCGCGCATCACCGAGGAATAAACCGATTGATCAGGATGATAGGGAGTAACTAGGACTGTCGAGCAGATGCTGCCCGTCGCAGCGATCCGCGAGACACGACTAGGACCAAGGGCTTGGGCGGCGTCGGTCCGGTGACCGATCCGGTGGCGTCCCCGAGTGAGTAACGTCCCCCTCCGGGGCGCTCGCAGGGAGCGGCCCCGGCTGGTCCCCGATCGGAAGGAACGCACCGCGTGCCGACGAAGGAGTCTCCCGCGCGGCCCGGCAGCTCAGTCATGCTCCAGGGTCTCAAGGTCATCGGCGTGGCGATCAGAACCGAGCCGAGGATCTTCACCGGCGCGGTCCTCGCCAGCGCCCTCTACGGCGCGATGACCGTCGCCTCGTCCTGGGCGCTCGGCTGGGCGACCGACAACGCGGTGCTGCCCGCGTTCAGGGACGGCGCGGCGGGCACCGGCGCGCTGGTCGTGGCGGCCCTGTTGATCGTGGGCGTGGCGGTGCTCAAGGCCGCGGGGATCATGGGCCGGCGCATCATGGCCGGGATCCACCAGTACCGCATGCAGGCCCACTCCCGCCGCGCCGTCACCCGGCAGTATCTGCGGCTGCCCCTCGCCTGGCACCACCGTCACCCGACCGGGCAGCTGCTGTCCAACGCCAACTCCGACGTCGAGGCGGCCTGGGGGCCGCTCGCCCCGCTGCCCATGGCGGTGGGCGTGGTCGTGATGCTCGTGACGGCCGCCGTGGCGATCGTGCTGGTCGACCCGGTGCTCGCCGTCGTCGGCTTCCTGATCTTCCCGGCCGTGGCCGTGCTCAACCTGGTCTACCAGCGCAGGCTTTCACCGCTCGCGATGCGGGCCCAGCAGCTGCGGGCCGAGGTGAGCGAGGTCGCGCACGAGAGCTTCGACGGCGCGCTCGTCGTGAAGACCCTCGGCCGGGAGGACGCGGAGACCGCGCGCTTCCAGGCGAAGGCCGACGCGCTGCGGGACGCGAACGTCGCCGTCGGCCGCGTCCGCGGGCTGTTCGACCCCCTGCTCGAGGCGCTGCCCACGCTGGGCGTGCTCGCCGTGCTGCTCGTCGGGTCGCTGCGGCTGGAGTCCGGCGGCGTCGCGGCCGGCGACCTGATCCAGGTCGCCTACCTGTTCACCCTTCTCGCCTTCCCCGTTCGGGCGCTCGGCTGGGTGCTGGCCGAGCTGCCGCGCAGCGTCGTCGGCTGGACGCGGGTCAGGGACGTCCTCGACGCCACCGGCTCCATGGAGTACGGCACCGCCCGCCTGGACGCCTCCGGCCCGGCCCGGGTGGAGACCGAGGGCGTCTCCTACGCGTACGTGCCGGGGAGCCCGGTGCTGAGGGACGTGGGCTTCGCCGTCGCGCCGGGCCGTACGGTCGCGGTCGTCGGGCCGACCGGGGCGGGCAAGTCGACGCTCACCCAGCTGCTCGCGCGGCTGATCGACCCCGGCGAGGGCGTCGTCCGCGTCGACGGCGTCGACCTGCGCGAGGTGGCCAAGGGTGAGGTGAGCGCCTCGGTGGCGCTCGTCCCGCAGCAGACGTTCCTGTTCGACGACACCGTGCGCGGCAACATCGCGCTCGCCGGGCAGGTGCCGGACGAGCGGGTCTGGGCCGCGCTGCGGCTCGCGCAGGCCGACGGCTTCGTCAGCGCGCTGCCGTCCGGCCTGGACACCCGGATCGGCGAGCGCGGCGCGACGCTGTCGGGCGGTCAGCGCCAGCGCCTCGCACTGGCCCGCGCGCTCGTGCGCGAGCCCCGGCTGCTCATCCTCGACGACGCCACCTCCAGCGTCGACCCGCAGGTCGAAAAGCGCATCCTGTACGGCCTGCGCGACGGCGCCGCCGAGGCCACGGTGATCGTGGTCGCCTATCGCATGGCGACGATCGCGCTGGCCGACGAGGTCGTCTACCTGGAGCAGGGCGTGGTCGCCGACCACGGCACGCACGAGGAGCTGCTGGTCCGCTGCGCGGGCTACCGCGACCTCGTCACCGCCTACGAGCGCGAGGAGGCCGAGCGGGCCGCGCTCGACACCGATGAGGAGGTCGTCGCATGACGCACGGCCCGAAGCCTTTGACGAGGAGTGTGACGCGGTGACCGCCGTGACCGACACGGCCACAGGAGAGACCTCGTCCCTGCGGGCGGCCGACCGGGGCGCCCTGGAGACGCTCAGGCAGGGCCTGCGGCTGTCGCCGGAGTTCCGCCGCGGGCTCGCCGGGACGCTCGTGCTGGCCGTGCTGGCCACCCTGGGCAAGGTCGTCGTGCCGATCGCCGTGCAACAGGTGATCGACCGCGGTCTGCGCTCGGGCGTGCCCGACCTGCCGTTCATCCGGAACGCGGTAGTCCTGTGCGCGCTCGCCGTCGTGCTGACCGCGCTGTGCGGCTACCTCATGAACGTCCGGCTCTACCGATCCACCGAGTCGGGCCTGGCGGCCCTGCGCGGCAAGGGCTTCCGCCACGTGCACGACCTGTCGGTGCTGACGCAGAACACCGAGCGGCGCGGCGGCCTGGTCTCACGTGTGACCGGAGACGTCGACCAGATCAGCACGTTCATGCAGTGGGGCGGGCTGATGGTCATCGTGTCCGCCGGCCAGCTGGTGGTGGCGACCGTGCTCATGGCCGTCTACTCCTGGCAGCTCACGCTGATCGTGTGGGCCTGCTTCCTGCCGCTGGTGCTGGCCCTGCCCCGGTTCCAGCGCCTGGTGGCCGGGGCGTACACCCGGGTGCGTGAGCGCGCCGGCGACGTCCTCGCCGCCGTCAGCGAGTCGGTCGTCGGCAGCGCGGTGATCCGGGCGTACGGCTCGGAGGACCGCACGGCGGAGCGGATCGACACCGCGGTGGACGGGATGCGCGCGGCGCAGACCCGGGCCCAGAAGATCGTCGGGTTCACGTTCCCGGCCACCGAGCTGATCGCCTCGATCACGGTCGCGCTGGTGGTCGTGGCCGGGGTCTGGCTGGGCGTCGCCGACTCGATCACGGCGGGGCGGCTCATCGCGTTCCTGTTCCTGATCACGCTGTTCATCAGCCCGCTGCAGACCGCGACCGAGGTGCTGAACGAGGCGCAGAACGCGATCGCCGGATGGCGGCGCATCCTGGGCGTGCTCGACACCCCGGCCGACGTGGCCGACCCGGAGAACGGCGCGGCGCTGCCGCGCGGCCCGATCTCGGTCCGCTTCGACGGCGTGGGCTTCGCCTACCCCGGCGGGCCGCCCGTCCTCCACGACGTGTCGGTCGAGATCCCGCCGCGCACGCGGGTCGCGGTGGTGGGGGAGACCGGCTCGGGCAAGACGACCTTCGCCAAGCTGCTGACCCGGCTCATGGACCCGACCTCCGGCCGGATCCTCGTGGACGGGACCGACCTGCGCACGGTCAGCTTCTCCTCGCTCAGGGAGCGGATCGTCATGGTCCCGCAGGACGGGTTCCTGTTCGACTCGACGCTTGAGGACAACATCCGCTTCGGACGGCCATCGGCGACCCGGGAGGAGATCGCCCGGGCGCTGACCGAGCTCGGCCTGGCCGACTGGCTCGACGGCCTGCCCGCCGGCCTGGACACCCCGGTCGGCCAGCGGGGCGAGTCCCTGTCGGCCGGAGAGCGGCAGCTCGTCGCGCTCGCCCGTGCCTACCTCGCCGACCCCGACCTGCTGCTGCTCGACGAGGCCACCTCCGCCGTGGACCCCGCCACCGAGGTGCGCCTCGCCCGTGCCCTCGACGGCGTCACCCGCGGTCGTACGGCGATCTCGATCGCGCACCGCCTTTCCACCGCCCAGGCGGCCGACGAGGTCATCGTGTTCGAGCACGGCCGGATCGTCCAGCGCGGCCCGCACGCCGTCCTGGTCGAGCAGCCCGGCGTGTACGCCGACCTCTACGCCTCCTGGACCACCGCCACCACCGCCCGCTGATCTTCCACCGGAGCCGGAGGACATCGGCCGACGTCTTCCGGCTCTGATCAGGCCCGCAAGGCGTCGGCGAGGCCCATGGGGTTCCAGTAATCGCGGAGGAGGAGGATCTGCCCGTCGCGGATGCGGAACACCTGCACCGACCGGGCCTGATAGGGGGCGCCCGTCGCGGTCACCAAAGCCCTGGTCTCGAGTTCGACGACGAGCACCTCCGGATCCGTCGTCTCGTAGACGCTCGTGGTCCACATGTCCTCGATCCGCAACGCCGCGGTCGCCTGCCCGGAGGAGAAGTCGCGGATGGCCTCGCGGCCCTCGACGCGCACGGGCATCCCCGGTGGTGCGAACGGCAGCTCGATCACCCCGTCGGGGGCGAACAGGTCGGCGAAGCCGTCCAGGTCGCCGTCGAGGATCAGGGCGCGTCTGCGAGCGAGGACGTCTCGCGGGCTCGGCCGGTCCATCGTGCCCCTCCTTTCGTTGAACGCGTGTTTATTAAACGACCGTACAACGAAATGGGGAAAGGGATCGGTCACGCCGTAGAATCGACCGGTGACCGAGGCCGGAGCCCGCCTGACGCGGGCGGAGCGACGCCGCAGGACCGAGGCGCGGATCCTCGCGGAGGCGGCTCGCCTGTTCGCCGAGTCGGGATACGCGGACACGACGATCCGGGCCGTCGCCGCGGCCGCCGGGGTGAACCCCGGGCTCGTCATGCACTACTTCGGCTCCAAGGAGGAGCTCTTCCTGAGCGTCGCCCGGGCCCGGCCGTCCGGGCCTCTCGGAGGCGAGCCGGAGCAGGTCGTCCAAGAGATGCTCGACCGGCTCGCCGCCTCGATGGCCGTCGAGCCGGTCGAGTCGCTGGCCGTCCTGCGCTCGATGCTCACCCATCCGGGAGCCTCCGAGGCCGCCTCCGAGGGGGCGGCCCGATACCGGGCGCAGCTCGCCGCGGCCATCCCCGCCGCCGACGCGGGCGTACGGGCCGCGCTGATCAGCGCGGTGCTCATCGGCGTGGTCCTCGGGCGGCACCTGCTGAAGCTCGAAGAGCTGCGCGACGCGCCTCCGGAGCAGATCGCCGAACTGCTGCGCCCCTGCCTGCGCTCCCTGACGGGCGCGGACGGCTGATCCGTCCAGGCGCCCTTCAGTGCGTCTGCGGGTCGCCGCCGGACAGGCGCTGGGCCAGGTAGATCGGGATCACCGACAGCAGGATCAGCGCGGCGGCGACCACGTTGACCACCGGCGCCTGGTTGGGCCGGAACAGGTTCTCGAAGATCCAGATCGGCAGCGTGCGGACGCCGGCCCCGGCGGTGAACGTCGTGACGATGATCTCGTCGAACGACAGCGCGAAGGCGAGCAGCCCGCCCGCGAGCAGTGCCGAGCGCATCATCGGGAACGTCACCAGGCGGAACGTCGTGAACGTGTCCGCGCCGAGATCGGCCGACGCCTCCTCCAGGTTCAGGCCCATGCGGCGCAGCCGGGCCAGCACGTTGTTGTAGACGGTGACCACGCAGAACGTCGCGTGGCCGACGATCACGGTCAGCAGCCCGAGGGGGAGGCCGAGCACCGTGTGGAAGGTGTTGCTCAGCGCGATGCCGGTCACGATGCCGGGCAGGGCGATGGGCAGCACGATCACGAGTGAGACCGTCTCCCGGCCGAAGAACCGGTAGCGCTGCACCGCGAAGGCGGCCATCGTGCCGAGCACGAGCGCGATCGCGGTCGCGCCGAGACCCGCCTGGACCGAGGTCCACAGCGCGTCGCGCAGGCCGGCCGAGTCCCAGGCGGCGCCCCACCAGCGCAGCGTGAACCCGGCGGGCGGCCAGGAGAAGGTCCGGTCGGAGTTGAACGAGTTGAGCAGCACCACGGCCAGCGGCACGTAGACGACGGCCAGGCCGGCCACCAGCGCCGCCCGCAGCAGCGTCCGGGACGTACGAGAGAAATTCACCGCGCCTCCTTCACAGGTTCTCCAGCGCGCCGGTGCGGCGTACGGCCGCGAGGTAGACCAGCATGATCACGACGGGGACGGTGGCGACGGCGGCGGCGAAGGGCAGGTTGTTGGCCGCGCCGATGTTGTCGTAAACAACGTTGCCGATGAGCTGGGTCTTGCCGCCGACGATCTTCACGGTGATGTAGTCGCCCAGCGAGAGCGAGAACGTGAAGATCGACCCCGCCACGGCGGCGGGGAAGGTCAGCGGCCAGACCACGGTGCGGAAGGTCCGCCACCCGCGCGCGCCGAGGTCGCCGGCCGCGTCGAGCAGCGAGTTCGGCAGCCGTTCGAGCCCCGCGTAGATCGGCAGGATCATGTACGGCAGCCACAGGTACGACAAGGTCACCACGGTGGCGGTCAGGCCGTAGCCCCAGCCGAGCACGCCGTCCGAGGACAGCATCACCCGCCACGCGTACGCCTTGACCAGATAGGACGCCCACAGCGGGGTGAGCACGGCGATCACCAGCCAGCGCTGGGCCCGCGGCGAGGCCAGCTTGGCCATCGCGAACGCCATGGGGAAGGCCACCACCAGGTCGATCAGCGTGACCGCCGCGGCCACGCCGATCGAGCGCAGGGCGACCGTGCGGTAGACCTCGCCGGTGACCAGGTCGGTGAAGTTGGCCCAGGTGAACACCTTGACCACGTCGCCGGTGAACACGTCGGTCGACCAGAACGCGGTGACGAGAAGGGCCGCGAGCGCGCCCAGGTAGGCCAGCCCCAGCCAGGCCAGGGGCGCCGACAGCAGCAGCGACAGCCGCACCCCGGCGTGCCGGTGCAGGAACGAGGCGGCCCGCCTCCGGGGGGAGGCGGCCGTCGTGGTGATGGTCGTCATCGTCTTCTCTCCGTGCGGCTTCTCTCCGTGCGGCCGAGGGGGACGGCCGGGCGGCCGTCCCCCGGGGGGAGCGCTCAGCCCTTGATCTCGGTCCAGGCCCGGGTCCACGCGGAGTAGTCGGTGCACTTGACGTCGGTGCGCCCGTCGAGGCACTGCGCGATCGGCGTGGTCCAGTAGTGGACCTTGGAGAAGTACTCCTCGTCGGTCGCGTGATAGGTGTCGCAGAACGACTTGTCGGAGGTCTGCTCGCACGCCTTGGCGTTGGACGGCGCCTCGCCGAACCACTCGGCCACCTGCGCGTTGGCCGTGGGGGAGATGATCCAGTCGAGCCACTTGTAGGCGCAGTTGGGGTGCTTGGCCTTCGCGGCGACCATCCACGTGTCCGACCAGCCGGTGGAGCCCTCCTTCGGCAGCGTCGTCTCGACCGGCGCCTTGTCGGCCTCCACCAGGTTGGCGATCACCTGCCACGTCGTGCCCACGACCGTGTCGCCGGACTTGAACGACTGCACCGCCTTGGTGTAGTCGGACCAGTACTCGCCGATGTTCTGCTTCTGCTGCTTGAGCAGGTCGACCGCGGCCTGGAGCTGCTTGTCGTCCAGCGCGTACGGGTCCTTGATCCCCAGCTCCGGCTTGGCCGACATCAGGTAGAGCGCGGCGTCGGCGATGTAGATGGGGGAGTCGTACGCCGTCACCTTGCCCTTGTACGGCGAGCCGGGGTCGAACACGACGCCCCAGGAGTCGGGGGCCGGCTTCACGGTGTCCGTGCGCCACATGAGCAGGTTCGCGCCGCGGCCGTGCGGGATGCCGTACGCGACCCCGTTGACCGAGTTCCACGGCTTGAGCTTCAGCCCGTCGAACACGTCCTTGTAGTTGGGCACGAGGTCGGTGTTGACCGGCGCGACCGTGCCCGAGGCGATCAGGCGCAGCGAGGCGTCGCCCGAGGCCGAGACGGCGTCGTACTCGCCGGTCTTCATCAGGTTGACCATCTCGTCGGAGGTGCCGGCCGTCTTGGTGTTGACCGTGCAGCCCGTGGCCTTCTCGAACGGGTGGACCCAGTCGACCTTGGGGTCGTTGGAGCCGTCCTCCGCGTAGCCGGCCCAGGCGACGAGGTTGACCTGTCCCTCGCCGGGGCCGAGGGACTTCAGGGCCTCGATCTTCGGCGGCGTGAAGGCGCCGCCGCCGGGGGCCGCGGCCGAGCCGCCGCCGGCGGTGGACGACCCGCCGCCGCAGCCCGCGACGGCGGCGAGCGCCAGCGCGGCGGTGACGACGAGAGAAGGCCTGGCGAAACGCGGACGGGGGGACCGCATCGTGGTTCTCCTTGCTGTGAGTGGTGCTGTGGGCGCGGTGGCGGAGCTCAGCCGGCGGCGACCGGCTCGGCGGGGGCGTCGATGGGGAACTCGTGCCGCCGGTTCCACACGAGGCGGACGCGGGCGCCGCGCAGGCCCGTCACGTCCATGGACGACGCCTGCAGGTTCTGCTGGAGGGCGATCAGGCGCCCGCCCGCGTCGAGGTCCACGACGAACCGGGTCGCCGGACCGGCGTACACGACCTCGCGGATCACGCCGGCCGCCTCGTGCTCGTCCGGTCCCGGCGGCTCCTCGCCGAGGACGACGCGCAGCTTCTCGGGCCGGACGCTGAAGGTGCCCTCCCTGCCCAGCACGGCCCGCGCGGCATCGCCGGAGATGAGGTTGGAGGTGCCGACGAAGGCGGCGACGAAGGCGGTGGCCGGGCGCTCGTACACCTCGGCGGGGGTGCCGACCTGCTCGATCCCGCCCTGGTTGAACACCGCGATCCGGTCGCTCATCGTCAGCGCCTCCTCCTGGTCGTGGGTCACGAACAGGAACGTGATGCCGACCTCCCGCTGGATCGCCTTCAGCTCGACCTGCATCTCCTCCCGGAGCTTGAGGTCGAGCGCGCCGAGCGGCTCGTCGAGCAGCAGCACGCGCGGCCGGTTGACCAGCGCGCGGGCCAGCGCGACCCGCTGGCGCTGGCCGCCGGACAGCTGGGCCGGGCGCCGCTTCTCGAAGCCCTCCAGCCGCACCGAGCGCAGCGCGGCGAGCGCCCGCTCGCGCCGCTCCGCTCTGGGCACCTTCTTCACCCGCAGGCCGTACTCGACGTTGTCGAGCACGCTCATGTGGGGGAACAGCGCGTAGTCCTGGAAGACCGTGTTCACGTCCCGCTCGAACGGCGCGAGCCGCGTGACGTCACGCCCGCCCAGCTCGACCGTCCCTGCGGTGGGCGACTCGAACCCCGCGATCATGCGCAGCACGGTGGTCTTCCCCGAGCCCGACGGCCCGAGCATCGCGAAGAACTCCCCGTCGGCGACGTCGAGGTCGATCCCGGCGACCGCCTCGACCGGCCCGAAGCTCTTGCGCAGGCCGCGGAGACTGACTGCTTGGTCTGGCATGACCTGAAACATATGGAGTTAAATGTTTCACGTAAAGACCCGATCAGGTATCACTGTTGTCAACTTTCGCGGATGGCGATCTTTCGCGGACGGCGTGGGCGAACAGGAGTGCGACCGTGAACATGGCCCGCCTGGCCGTCTTCTCACCTGTGGACAGCACCGCCAGGGTGGACGTCGTCGTCCGGCGGCTCGCCGACGCGATCGCGGTCGGCCTGCTCGCCGACGGAGAGCAGCTGCCCAGCGAGGCGGAGCTCGCGGGCAGGCTCGGCGTCTCCACCGTGACCCTGCGGGAGGCGCTCATGGCGCTGCGCCAGCGGGGGATGGTCGAGACGCGGCGCGGCCGGGGCGGCGGCAGCTTCGTACGCCTGCCCGCCGGGCTCGACCCCCTGGCGCGGCTGCGCGCGTTCGCGGCCGACGAGCTGCGCGACTTCGGCGACCACTACGCGGCCGTCGCCGGGACGGCGGCCAGGCTCGCCGCCGAGCGCTCGCTTCCCTCGGACGTCGCGCCGCTGTGGCGCACCCTGGACGAGATGGACGCCGTCGCCGCCGCACCGGAGGCGGCCGGGTCCGCGGAGGCGTGTGCCCGGCTGCGCAGGCTCGACGGCCGGTTCCACATCGAGGTGGCGGCGGCCTCGCAGTCGGCCCGCCTCACTCAGGAGGAGATCCGGTTACAGGCTGACATCGGACCGTTGCTCTGGCTTCCGCACGAGGGCCTGAGCGGGCACGATGAGACGGCGGCACAGCATCGCGCCATCGCCGGGGCCGTCGAGCGCGGCGACGGCGAGCAGGCCAGGGCCGTCGCCGAGCGGCACGTGCTCGACGCGACACGACACCTCATCGAGCTTCGGCTGCGGCTGCGGGAGTAAGAAGCATGAGCACACCGGCGTCACTTGTGCAGGCCGGGCACGACCACGCCGCCGCGGCGGTGGCGCGGGTGCGCGAGGCGGCCGAGGGCGTGTTCGAGGCGCTGCGCGAGGTCCGCGACGCCGCCGTCGCCTGCGTCCTGCCCGCGGGCGGCACGCGCCGCCCGGTCGTGGCCGACCTCGCGGCGCTGCGCCCGCTGCTGTGGGCCCGGCTGCGCGGCGGCGCGCTGCCCGCCCATCTGCCGGCCCACCTGCCGGCGCTGATCGCGGGGATCGGCTTCATCGCCGCGCCCGGCCTGCTGGCCGACGCGCCGTGGTACCTCGAATGGTGGCAGGAGAACCCCTCCGGCGACCCCGTGCAGCTGCTGCGGGACATGGACCCGGCGAGCAGCGCCTTCTACGACTACACCCACTGGGACTGGTACGCCGGCCCATCCTCCGGTGCGGAGCGCACGATCTGCGGCCCGTACGTCGACTACCTGTGCACCGACGAGTACAGCCTCACGCTGTCGGTGCCCGTGCTGGCCGGGGGGAGCTTCGCCGGGGTGGCCGCGGCCGACGTGTTCGTCCGGCGGTTCGAGGCCGCGGTGCTCCCGGCGCTGCGGGAGATCCCCGGCCCGGCGTTCCTGGTCAACGCCGAGGGCCGGGTCGTCGCGTCCAACACCGCGAGCCGGGTCGCGGGATCGGTCTACCGGGGCGGCCCGCGCGACGGGGACCACGTCGTACGCCGGGTGGGCGACCTGCCGCTGTCTCTGGTGACCGCGACGGCCGGCGGGCCCGAATAGCGCGGCGAGGAGGCAGGGGGAGGCAGGGCGGTGGCGACGGGGTAGCGGCGGCTGGGGCGGCCGGGACCTGCGGCACAATTGGCCTCATGGCCCTCGACCCGAAGATCGCCGACCGGCTGAAGCGCACCCCGGACGGCCTGGTGCCCGCGATCGTCCAGCAGCACGACACCGGCGAGGTGCTCATGCTCGCCTGGATGGACGACGAGGCGCTGCACCGCTCGCTCACCACCGGCCGGGCGACCTACTGGTCCCGCAGCCGGGGGGAGTACTGGGTGAAGGGCGACACCTCCGGCCACGTGCAGTGGGTCAGGCACGTGGCGCTCGACTGCGACGGCGACACGATCCTGCTCAAGGTCGACCAGGTGGGGGCGGCCTGCCACACCGGCGACCGCACCTGCTTCGACGCCGACGTCCTCGACGTGAGCGGCGCGCCGTGACCGCTCCCGCGCCCGCCCGCGACCAGGCGCGTACGACGCGGCGCTCGCTGCTCGCCTGGCTGGCCGCCTGTGCCGTGGGAGGCGGCCTCGCGCTGTCGGCCGCGGGCCGCGTGTGGGTCACGCTCGGCACGGCGGGAAGCCCCGCAGGAGCGGGTGGCGGCTCCCTCACCGGCAACGACCTGGTCGCATGGCTCACCCCCGCGGCGCTGGCCGCGCTCGCCGCCGTGCTGGCCCTACTGGCGACCCGGGGGGTCGCGCGGCGGGTGACGAGCGTGGTGGTCGCCCTCCTCGGCGCGGCGGTCGCGGCCGGGGCGTGGGACGGCACGCGCGGCGCGACGATCGCCTCCGTGGCCGCGCAGCACATGACGACCGCGGTGACGTCCTCCGGTCACATCTCCGTGGAGTCGCGCGACTGGGTCTGGCCGGTGCTGACCGCCGCGGGCGGGCTCGTCCTGGCCGGGGCGGGCGTGGCGGCGGCAGTTCTGAGCGTGCGCTGGCCCGGCATGTCGAGCAGGTACGAGCGGGGGGCCGGGCGTGCGGGCACGGGCGGAGCAGCCCGGGTGAAGGACGCCGACAGGGCGATGTGGGACGCGATCGACGAGGGTGAGGACCCCACCGCCTAGCCGGTTCGCCGGCGGGGGAGTCCTCCCCCCGCGCGTTGGATCGTTCCCACCTCAGATTACAAATTGTCCACAAAGCGGATTATTGCCCGGCCCGGCCGCCCTGCTGCCGATAGGCTTCGCGCCGACCTCTGATCATCGCACAGGAGACCGAATGAGCCACGGGAGTCGGCCGGGCGGCACGGGCGGCCACGGCCGCCCGCCCGGCCGGGGTGACCGGCCGCCGGCCTCCGACGGCCATCGCCATCCGCTCCGGCCGGTCCGCACCGGCGCCGGCCACCCTCCGGCGCCGGCGGGAACGGCATGGTCGTCGCGTCGCTCCTCCCCGGCATCCCCGGCCCGTCTCCATGCGGTGCTCCACGGATCCTCGGGGTCGTCTCCGGTCTCGTCGCGCTGAAGAAGATCCGAGACTCCTTTTCCCCCACTCACGCAGGAGCATCACATGACGTACGGCAACGACCCGGGCTACAACCCGGGTGGTTACCCCCAGAACCAGCCCGGCCAGCCCGGCCCGCAGGGCGGGTATCCCCCGCCGCAGGGCGGCTACCCGCCGCCTTCCCAGGGCGGCTACCCGCAGGGCGGCGGTTACCCGCCGCCGCAGGGCTCGTACCCGGCCCCGCCCGCCGGTGACCAGTACGGCGGTCAGTACGGCGGCGCGTACGGCGCGCCCGGCGGCTACCCGGCGCCCGAGCTCGCGCACTGGGGCCTGCGCGTCGGCGCCACGCTGATCGACGGCCTCATCGTCGGCGTCCCCACCTGGATCCTGAGCATCATCGGCAGCGCCCTGAGCGCCGGCTCCGTGGACCAGGAGACCGGCCAGGTCGGCTCCGGCTTCGGGATCGGCCTGGTGCTCTCCCTCGTGGCCATCGTCGTCGGCCTCGGCCTCGGCCTGTGGCTGAAGCACAAGGAGGGCACGACCGGCCAGACGGTGGGCAAGAAGGTCGTCGGCATCCAGACGGTCAAGGAGCAGACCGGCGAGTTCATCGGCTTCGGCATGGCCGTCGTCCGGTACATCTGCCACATCGTGGACGGCCTGCCCTGCTACATCGGCTACCTGTGGCCGCTCTGGGACGCCAAGCGGCAGACCTTCGCCGACAAGATCGTCGGCACGGTGGTCGTGCGCGCCCCGCGTTAGGCTGACCTCCATGGAAGTGACCGGACGGCGCGCGTGGGACCGGGTGCGGTCGCTGCGCGCGCCGTTCGGCGCCGCGGCCGCGCTGAGCGCGGCGGTGACGTACCTGGCGGTGGTCGACCCGCACGAGCCTGGCCACTACCCCGCCTGCCCCCTCTATTACCTGACCGGCCTGTACTGCCCCGGGTGCGGCGCGCTGCGCGCCGTGCACGACCTCGCCCACGCCGACCTCGCCGGGGCGGCGCGGATGAACCTGCTCTTTGTCTTCTGCGTCCCTGTCGTAATCACGTTGTGGGCCCGCTGGGCGTTACGATCATGGCAGGGACGGCCCGTGCGCCCGGACATCGCGCGCCCCGCATACCTGTGGGGACTCCTCGCCGTCGCGGCCGTCTTCGGAGTGGTGCGTAATACGCCTTTCGGGCAATTCCTCGCACCGTAATCGACCCGGTGGCGGATCGACGCGAGACGGGCCGATACCATCGCAGGGCAGGACACGCAGAGCAGCCGACCGGAGGGACCCTTACGCGTGAGCGAGCGGACAGGCAAATCGCGCGAGCTCCGAGCCGAAGGCGAGGAGGACGCGTGAGTGTTCTTGAGGACATCATCCTGGGCGTGCGGGAGGACCTCGAGGAGCGGCAGCGCGACGTGCCGATCGAGGAGCTCAAGCGGCTCGCCGCCCGTGCCCCCGAGCCCCGGGACGCCTACGCCGCGCTCGGCGGCGACCGGGTGTCGGTCATCGCGGAGGTGAAGCGGTCGAGCCCCTCCAAGGGCGCGCTCGCCGCCATCGCCGACCCCGCCGCCCTCGCGGCGGACTACGAGGAGGGCGGCGCCCACGTCATCAGCGTGCTGACGGAGCGGCGCAGGTTCGGCGGGACGCTCGCCGACCTCGCGGCCGTGCGCGCGGCCGTGGACATCCCCGTCCTGCGCAAGGACTTCATCGTCACCTCCTACCAGCTGTGGGAGGCCAGGGCGCACGGTGCGGACCTCGCCCTGCTCATCGTGGCGGCCCTCGACCAGCCGGCGCTCGTCTCGCTGATCGAGCGGGCCGAGTCGATCGGGCTCGCCCCGCTCGTCGAGGTGCACACCGAGGAGGAGCTGGTCCGCGCGGTCGACGCCGGCGCGAAGATCATCGGGGTGAACGCCCGCGACCTCAAGACGCTCGAGGTGGACCGCGAGGTGTTCGCCAAGCTCGCGCCCAAGGTGCCGGACGGCGTCATCAAGGTGGCCGAGTCCGGGGTGCGCGGCCCCCACGACCTGCTCGCGTACGCGCGGGCGGGGGCGGACGCCGTGCTGGTGGGCGAGAGCCTGGTCACGGGCAGGGACCCCAAGACGGCGGTCAACGACCTCGTGACCGCGGGTGCCCACCCGGCCTCCCGGCAGGACACCGGCTCCGAGAGGCACTCGTGAACGACAGCGCAGCGGAAGGAGGCCGCGTGACCGCGACGGAGGGGACCATCCTCACCTCCGCGGACCTGGCCGGCAACGGGGTCCACGGAAACGACCCGGACGTCCACGGCAAGTTCGGCAGGTTCGGCGGCAGGTATGTGCCGGAGGCGCTCATCCCGGCCCTCGACGAGGTCGCCGCGGAGTACGAGAAGGCCAAGACCGACCTGGGCTTCCTGCGCGAGTTCGACCACCTGCTGCGCACGTACGCCGGTCGTCCCACGACACTGACCGAGGTGCAGCGCTTCGCCGAGCACGCGGGCGGCGCGCGGATCCTGCTCAAGCGCGAGGACCTGACCCACACGGGCGCGCACAAGATCAACAATGTGCTCGGCCAGGCGCTGCTGACCAAGCGGCTGGGCAAGCGGCGCGTCATCGCGGAGACCGGGGCGGGCCAGCACGGCGTCGCCACCGCCACCGCCGCGGCCCTCATGGGCCTGGAGTGCGTCATTTACATGGGCGCGGTCGACTGCGAGCGCCAGGCGCTCAACGTCGCCAGGATGAAGCTCCTCGGCGCGACGGTCGTGCCGGTCACCAACGGCAGCCAGACCCTCAAGGACGCCATCAACGAGGCGTTCCGCGACTGGGTCACCAACGTCGACCACACCCATTACCTGTTCGGCACCGTCGCCGGTCCGCACCCGTTCCCGGAGATCGTGCGGGACTTCGCCCGGATCATCGGCGTCGAGGCCCGCCGTCAGGTGCTCGAGCTCACCGGCGCGCTGCCGGACGCGGTCTGCGCCGCCGTCGGCGGCGGGTCGAACGCCATCGGCGTCTTCCACGCCTTCATCGAGGACGAGGGCGTCCGGCTGTACGGCTACGAGGCCGGCGGCCGGGGCGCGGGGACCGGCGAGCACGCGCTGACCCTGACCGAGGGCAGCGTCGGCGTGCTGCACGGCGCCCGCACCTACGTCCTTCAGGACGAGGAGGGCCAGACGATCGAGTCGCACTCGATCTCGGCCGGCCTCGACTACCCCGGCGTGGGCCCGGAGCACGCGTGGCTGAAGGACACCGGCCGGGCCACCTACGAGGGCGTGACCGACGAGGAGGCCATGGAGGCCTTCGCCCTGCTCGCCCGCACCGAGGGCATCATCCCGGCCATCGAGTCCTCGCACGCGCTCGCGGGCGCGCTGCGATTGGGCCGCGAACTCGGCCCGGACGCCGTCATCCTGGTGAATCTGTCGGGCCGCGGTGACAAGGACATGGGCACCGCCATGAAGTACTTCAACCTCTGATCAGCATCGATAGGGCATCCCGATGACGACACTCCACGCGGTGTTCGACAAGGCCCGCGCCGAGGACAGGGCCGCGCTCGTCGGCTACCTGCCGGCCGGCTTCCCGACCAAGGACGGCGCGGTCGCCGCGGCGACCGCGATGGTCGAGGCCGGCTGCGACGTGATCGAGATCGGCCTGCCGTACTCCGATCCGCTCATGGACGGCCCGACCATCCAGGACGCCGTGCACCGGTCGCTGACCAACGGCACCCGCATCGCCGACGTGCTGCGCACCGTCGAGGGCGTGGCGAAGTCGGGGGCCGCGACGCTGGTCATGACGTACTGGAACCCGATCGACCGCTACGGCGCCGAGCGCTTCGCGCGCGACCTCGCCTCTGCGGGCGGCGTCGGGACCATCACGCCGGACCTGACGCCCGAGGAGTCCGAGCCCTGGCTCGCCGCGAGCAAGGAGGCCGGCATCGACACGGTCTTCCTCGTCGCGCCCAGCTCGCCCGACGAGCGGATCGCCCGGGTCGCCGCCTGCTGCACGGGCTTCGTGTACGCGGCCTCGCTGATGGGCGTGACCGGCGCCAGGGAGACCGTCGGCTCGGCGGCGGAGGGCCTGGTCAAGCGGACCAAGGCGAACACGCCGCTGCCCGTCTGCGTCGGCCTCGGCGTCGGGAACGGCGCCCAGGCCGCCGAGGTCGCGGCGTACGCCGACGGCGTCATCGTCGGGTCCGCCTTCATCCGGCGCCTGCTCGACGCGCCGGATGAGAAGTCCGGTCTTGTGGCGGTACGCGAGCTCGCGTCCGAACTCGCCCGGGGCGTCCGGCGCTGAGCCGCCCTGGGGTTTCCTTCCCGTACATGCGCCGTGAGCAGCTAAGATGAGGCGGCTTACCATGCTCTTATCCAGCACATGGTGAGGTTGAGTCCCGGTACTGTTCAGTCGGTGTTGCCTACCGGGCGAGGAGACTCATGGTTCAGTTGGCATCCGGCGCCTCGGTGTCCGAACGGTTACAGCCTGCGAAACCCGTGCTCTCCTGGGTCACGACCGCCGCACGGGTCGTGCTCGCCGGCGTACTGATCGTCGCCGGGGCGCTCAAGATCGGAGCGCCCGCGTTGTCGGTGCAGGCGGTGCGGGCCTACCAGCTCCTGCCGGACTCCGTCGCGCAGGTGGTCGGGTACGGCCTGCCCGTCCTGGAGATCATCACGGGCCTGCTGCTGCTCGTCGGCCTGTTCACGCGCGCGGTGGCGGCCGTCGGCGGGGTGCTGATGGTGGCGTTCGTCATCGGCATCGCGTCGGCCTGGGCCAGGGGGCTGCGCATCGACTGCGGCTGCTTCGGCGGTGACGGCACGCTCGCCGCGGGTCAGGACCCCAACTACTTCTGGGAGCTGATGCGCGACCTCGGGCTGCTGGTCTGCGCGGCGTGGATCGTGGTCAGGCCGGCGGGCCGCCTGTCGCTGGACTCCGCGCTGGGCTTCACGGGGGAGCGGGAAACGGCGGACGAGGACGACTCGGACGGCGGCGAGGACGACGGTGCGTGACCGCGGACGACCGCGGGACGTCGCCGTGAGAACAGCCAGGGGGGAAGCTTCGTGAGCAAGCGGACGAGTGAGGCGGCCAGGGCCCGGATCGCGGCCCAGCGGGAGACCTTGCGCAAGCAGGAGCAGCGCAAGCGCATCACGATGATCGTCACCATCGCGGTGATCGTCGTGATCGCCGCCGCCTTCACGGTGTGGTCGGTGCGGCAGGGGACCGCGGAGGAGGCCTCCGGGGGCGTCGCTCCCGTCACGGTGGAGAAGGACGGGACGGTCGTGATGGCCAAGTCCGGCGTGACCAAGCCCGTGGTCGACGTGTTCGAGGACTTCCAGTGCCCGGCGTGCAAGCAGTTCGAGGAGACCAGCGGCTCGACGCTGAAGAACCTGGCCGCCGAGGGCAAGGCCAAGGTCGTGTACCACCCGATCACGATCTTCACGCAGGAGCCGACCAAGGGTAACTCGCTGCGCGCGGCCTCCGCCGCCCGCTGCATAACCGACGGCCGGCAGTGGCTGGCGTTCCACGACGCGCTCTACAAGAACCAGCCGAGCGAGACCGTGACCGGCTTCAGCGCCGACGAGCTGATCAAGTGGGGCAAGGACGCCGGCGTCACCGCCGAGGACTTCGACAACTGCGTACGGCAGCAGCGCAACGTCGCCGCGCACCAGCAGTTCTCCGCGCAGACCATGAGCGCGCAGAAGCTGACCGGCACGCCGACCGTCAAGCTCGACGGCAAGGAACTCGACACCAACGTCGCCTTCGTGCCGAGCTCCCTGCGCGACGCGGTGGAGAGCGCAGGCAAGTGACCGCCCGCCGGGACGGCTCCACGCGGGCCGTCCCGCGCCCGGCCTTCGCCGGCCAAGAATCGGGCAAGGGCCGCGTGGTTCTCCCCTGACGGGGGTATCGAGCGCGATGTCACAAGCTCCGCACAGGGCGGGGAGAGGCCGGTCCGACCGGACTCCCGCCCGCGCCCGCCGCGAGCGGTTCCGCCGCGATGAGCCGAGCGAGGAGGCGCCGTGCCCGCCCACACCGGTGAGAAGGCCCGCAAGACCGGCGTCTTCCACTGCGCCGTCTGCGGGGAGAAGGTGTCGGTCCACGAGGGCGACACGATCCCGAAGTGCCCGAACGGCCATACCGAGTTCGACAGCCGCACCCAAGAACCGGACAACCGGTCGTGACCGAGCGGCGGCCGATGCCGGTGCCGCCGCCGTGATGGCCCTGTCCGCCACCAGGTTCGCGATCACCGGTGTCTACGAGCTCACCGCGTCCGCGGGATGGAGGACCACGGCGGGCGTCGCCGGTCTGGTGCTCGCGGTCGTCGCCTACTACGCCGCCCTGGCGTTCGAGCTGGAGGACGCGCACGGGCGTGCGCTCCTCCCCGTGGCCCGCCTCGGCCGGTCCCGTACGGCCCTGCGGGGCGACCTGCGCGACCAGACGAAGGGGCTGGCGCGCGAGGCGGGCGTGCGCGAGCAGCTCTGACGCTCGCCGGAGAGGCTTTCGGACGGCCGCGCGCCGGGTTTCGCCTCCGCGGCCGTGGTTAGCATGCCCGCATGCCGTACGACGACCTGTCTTCCCTCACCGAATCCGCGGGCGCCGCGAGGAGGATCCACGGGGCGATGATCGCCTTCGCCGCGGGCGACGCGCTCGGCGTGCCCTGGGAGGGCCGCCCGCCGCAGAGCATCGACCCGGCCGAGGTCGTCCGGCTGCCGGCTCCGGACCGGGGGTGGCCGCGCGGTTCGACCTCCGACGACACCGCGCAGATGGTGCTGGTCGCCCGGTGCCTGGCCGACACGGACGGGCGCCCCGCCTCCATGGACTTCCTGACCCGTCTGGCCGACGCGGCGCCCGGGGTGCGCGGCCTCGGGCCGACGACGAGGCGGGCCCTCGCGCACTTCCACGCCACGGGGGAGCTCCCGGCGCCCTCGGCCGGTGACCTGCCCACCAACGGAGCGGCCATGCGCATCGCCCCTGTCGGCTGGGCCGTGCCGTCCCGTCTACCGGAACGCCGCCGGAACCTGTGCGAGGCGCTGTCGGCCGCGACGCATCGCGCGCCGGCGGCCGTGGCGGCGGCCTGCGTGATCGCGGCCATGGCGTCGTCCGCGGTCGAGGGGGCGGGCGCGGCCGATCTGCCGGCCGTGGCCGCGGCCGAGGCCCGCTGGACGGGCGAGCACTACGGGCCGATGGACGCCGTGGCGGACGCCGCCCGCGGCCGGTGGTCGCCTCCGTCCGAGGGCGTCTCCCTCGACGCCGTGGAGACGGCCGCCGCGGTGGTCCACGTGATCCGCGAGGCCCCCGACCTGGCCGCGGCGCTCCCGTACGCCGTGTCGCTCGGCGGGGACACCGACACGGTCGCGGCGCTCGCGGGCGGCGTCCTCGGCGCGCTCGACCCCGAGGGGGTCACCGAACTCGGCTGGCTGGGGCTGGTGGATCTCGGCGAACACCCGGGCCTGGGGGAGCTCGCCGCACGCCTGGCCGCCCTCCGCGAGAGGCCTGCCACCGGGCCCTGAGCGGGGTGCGGCGGATGGTCGGCGCAGGTCGCGAGGCGGATGGCCGCGCCTCGCTCCGGACCCACCCTCTCTTGCGGTAACGTCACGTTACATGCCCCTCCTCGCCTCGATTCCCAGCCCGTCACAGGGGGTCTGGAATCTCGGACCGATCCCGATCCGCGCGTATGCGCTGTGCATCGTGCTCGGCGTCATCGTCGCCGTCTGGATCGGCGAACGCCGCTGGCGCGCCCGTGGCGGCGCCCCCGGGACGATCACCGATCTCGCGGTCTGGGCCGTGCCGTTCGGCCTCGTCGGCGGACGCCTTTATCACGTCATCACCGACTGGCAGATCTACTTCGGCTCGGAAGCGCCCAAGCGGCCGATCGACGCTCTGTACATCTGGGAGGGCGGCCTCGGCATCTGGGGCGCGATCGCCCTCGGCGCGCTCGGCGTCTGGATCGCCTGCCGCCGGCGCGGCATCTCCTTCACCGCCATCGCCGACACCCTCGCCCCCGGCGTCGCCGTGGCACAGGCCATCGGCCGGTGGGGCAACTACTTCAACCAGGAACTGTTCGGCGGCCCCACCGACCTCCCGTGGGGCCTGGAGATCGAGCCGGGCCGCCCGGGCACCGTCCCCGGCGCGACCACCTACCACCCGACGTTCCTGTACGAGTCGCTGTGGGACCTCGCGCTCGCCGGCGTGCTGATCCTGGCCGCCCGCCGGTTCGGCCTGCGGCACGGCCGGGTGTTCGCGATGTACGTCGCGGGCTACACGCTCGGCCGGTTCTGGGTCGAGGGGCTGCGGGTGGACCCCGCCCACCACATCCTCGGCCTGCGGCTGAACCAGTGGACCTCGGTCGTCATCTTCCTGTGCGCGCTGGCGTACCTGTGGCTGGCCCGCAACCGCACGGGCGAGGAGCCGCTGGGCGCGCAGACCGGCGACGACACCGGCGGAGACCACGCCGACCCCGCCCACGGGCGGGACCAGGCCGACGAGCCGGAACTCCTGCGCGACGACGAGAGGGAGGATCGGGAGACGCGAGGCGGCGCCGACGATCCGGCCCCACCGGACGGCGACGCGGGCTCGGGCAAACCGACGGCGACCGCGGGAGCGGGCGCCGCGAGCGACGGCGCGGCGGCGGAACCGGAGGCCGGCCAGCGATGACGAAGGCCACGACGGGGGCGCGGGCCGAGATTCACCACGAGCACCGGGACGTCAACGGCGGCTGGTTACGCCCCGCGGTCTTCGGCGCGATGGACGGGCTGGTCTCCAACTTCGCGCTGATCGCGGGCGTCGCCGGAGGCACCGCGGAGACCAGGATCGTCGCGCTCGCCGGCATCGCCGGCCTGGCCGCCGGAGCGTTCTCCATGGCGGGCGGCGAGTACGTGTCGGTCGCCAGCCAGCGCGAGCTCGCCCAGGCGGAGATCGACGTCGAGCGCCGGGAGCTGGAGCGGCACCCCGAGGCCGAGGAGGCCGAGCTCGCCCGGATGTACGAGCAGCGGGGCGTGGACCCGGAGACCGCCAGAGAGGTCGCCCGGCAGATCTCCCGGAACCCGGAGGAGGCCCTGGCGGTCCACACGCGGGCCGAGCTGGGCGTGGACCCCGACGATCTGCCCTCACCCGTGCTGGCCGCCGTGTCGTCGTTCCTGTCGTTCAGCATCGGCGCGCTGATCCCGCTCCTGCCCTACCTGCTGGGCGTGCGGGGGCTGTGGATCTCCGCCGCGGTGTCGATGGTCGCGCTGTTCGCCGCGGGTGCCGTGGTCTCCCGGGTGACGGCCCGCAGCTGGTGGTTCAGCGGCCTGCGCCAGCTCGTGGTGGGGGCCGTGGCGGCGGCGCTGACCTGGGGTCTGGGCTCGCTGATTGGAACCGGCGGTCTATGACCAAGCGCAAGCGCCGGTCGTCCACGCCGGCCGAGGGGCGGACCGGGGCCGCCCTCGCCGAGCTGGGGCTGGACGACCGGCAGCAGCGTGTGTTCGTGTGGTCGGTCACCGCTGTGGGAGTGCTGGCGATCGCCCTGGTGCTGACGCTGGTGGTCAACGCGATCGGCGGCGGGCAGTCGCAGCCGGCGCAGGCGTCGGGTGAGGTGTCCGGGGAGGGCCTGCCCGCGTCCTTCCAGTCCTGGCCGTCTCTGAAGGAACTGGCCCCGATCGCCGACAGGAAGGCCGACACCGCGGCGCTGACCGTCCAGGAGGTGTTCGGCGCGCGGACGCTCACGGCCGGGAAGGTCACGCTGCGCAGGCTGGCCGGCCGCCTGGACCAGGCCTGCGCGGGCGCCGTCTGGGGAGCCGACCTCGCCGAGGCTCTGGCCGAGGCCGGATGCGGCCAGGCCGTCCGCGGCCTGTACGCCACCGCCGACGGGGTGTACGTCGCGCAGTACACCTTGTTCAACCTCGCGGACGTCGCGGCGGCCGAGTCGCTGGCGAAGTCGCTGGCGTCGCTCTACCGGGGCGCCTGGGTGCAGCCGCTGGAGTCGCCGCGGGCGAAGTTCGGCGCCTACAGCGAGGGAAACGCCTACGTCCTGGGGCACTACCTCGGGGTGGCCTGGATCGGCCGGGCCGACGGCGCGGAACCGGGGGAGAAGGACGACTTCATCATGCTCGGCCTGGCCGTCCGGGAGGCCGAGAAGGCGGTCTTCCGGCGTGTGGTCAAGGTGGCCGGGGTGCCGTCGGACCCCGCGCAACCACCGGGCCCGGCCGACACCGCCCAGCCCTCAGAGGAGCCCCCCTCCGATCCCGGCGCCTCTCCCGCCGTGTCCGCGCCCGTCGCGAGCACGTCCGCGCAGCCGTCCGCCCCGGCCGCGCGATAGACGAGCACGATAGACGAGCACGATAGACCAGCGCGACGGATTCAGCGCGATCTGCCCGGCCCGGCCTCGTCAGGCCGTGGTGGGAGCGCCGATTCGCGCCCTCATCCGGGCGAGGCGGTGGAGGGGGAGTTCCAGAGGGGTGGCGTCGAGGGCCCACGGCGCGGCCTCCTCGACGGCGGCCCTGGCCTGCCGCTTGGTGAGCCCGGCCGTCCCGGCCGGGCCGGGTTCGGTGAGCGCCTCGCGCCAGGCGTTGGCGACCTTCCCATGGGCGCTGTCCATGATCCTGCGCACCACCCGCTCCGGACCGCTGTCGGGGGGCGAGAGCCGTACGGCGTCGAGGACGTGGCCCTCGGCGGCCAGGCGATAGACGGGGGCGAGCAGGGCGGCGAGCGCGGGCAGGTCGGCGACTGTGTCCACCACGGGGCCCGGCGTGAGCACGCGCACGTGCCGGGCGCGCGTCGCGAGCAGCAGCCGGGGCAGCGCGGCCTCCAGCCCGGCGGGCACGGCGATCGCCACCCTCCCGGGGTCGGCGGCGTACGGCTTGGCCAGCAGGGTGGCGAGCCGGGTGCGCGGCACCTGCGGCAGCAGGCCGCGCGGCCAGTCCCCGGCGAGCAGGTCCGGTCCGAACGCGGTCACGGCCGCCTCGTCCGGCGGCGCCGCGGGGGCGGACTCGACGGCCTGGGGGCCCTGGGTATAGATGGCCGTGGCGAGGCGGTCGAGCCGGGCGGCGATCGCCGGCCACGTCTTCGTGGTGGGCCGCAGCACGTACAGGTCCGCCGCGCTGCCGATCGCCTCCGCCCCGAGATACCGGTTGAAGTGCGGAAAGATCGCCTCGTGCAGCAGGTTGAGGTCGAAGAGGGCTTTTTGCACCTTCAGGGCGAGCATCGGGGTGCGCTCCGAGGCGCCGTACGCCACGAGGATCCGTCCCTGGTCGCGGTCGCGCAGGCCCTCGGCGGCGCGGGCGGCGAACAGCCCGATCCCCTCGGGCGTGTACGGCGGGTCGGTGATCGCGAGGTCGGCCCAGCCGCGCAGCGACGGCGGCAGGCCGAGGCGCAGGTCGGCCCAGCGGGTGCGCACCCCCAGGCCCTGGGCGTCGATGTACTCGAGGATGCGGTCGTCGATGTCGGCCACGGCGACCTCGACCTCGGGGTGGACCATCCGCACGGCCAGCGAGGTCAGGTCGTGGTCGCCGACGCACAGCAGGCGGGCGCCGGGCAGCCAGAACCGCCGCCCCAGCAGGAGGGCGCGGCGCAGCACGGTCTCCGCGGTCGCGGAGACGTGGTCGAGGGCGTGCCGCCCCCGGGGTGCCTCGGCGATCAGCGTCTCCAGGCGTTCGAGCGTCTCGGCGTGCGCCGCGACCATTCCGGCGACCGGATTCCCAAGACCGGAAATATCCGTATCAACCCCGACGTTGTAGCGGTTGACCTGATCAATGGGAATACGGACATGGTCGCCGCTGTGCTCAAGGGGGAGCACTCGCAACAGCGACTCGATCGTCCGCCGCGACGTCGCGGTCTCCCGGACCAGGTCGGCCAGGGTCCACCAGCGGCCGCCGGACAGGAGCGCCACCGCTCCGCGCAGGCGCAGGCCGTCCACGCCGGCCTCCGCCAGCAGTTCGTCGATCGCCTCATGACCACTCATGCGCAAACCATATCCACGGCGCTGACCTGTGAAGGTTCGCGAAGCGGACCTGGGGGGCACTATTCCGGCAGCGTGTTGTAATCTCTAAGCACCACAACCGCAGCAGGGCCAGCGTCGTCCCTCTGTTCCACGCAGACGTTGACGACGGGAGTGACTACATGCCTGCTGCCCGCCTTGGCCTTCCCGGAGGTCTCCCCGAGCCCCAGGGACTCTACGACCCCGGATTCGAGCACGACGCCTGTGGCGTAGCCATGGTGGCCGATGTCGCGGGCCGCCGCAGCTACGACATCGTCGCCAAGGCACTGACCGCGCTCCGCAACCTCGACCACCGGGGTGCCAGCGGCAGCGAGCCGGACACCGGCGACGGTGCGGGCATCCTCACCCAGATCCCCGACGCGTTCTTCCGTGCGGTAGTGGAGTTCCCGCTGCCGGCCGAGGGCGCGTACGCCGCGGGCGCCGCCTTCCTGCCGCTGGACGAGCAGGCCAGGCAGACCGCGATCGGCCTCATCGAGCAGATCGCCGCCGAGGAGGGCGTGACCATCCTCGGCTGGCGCGACCTGCCGGTGGACCGCGACCTGCCCGGCGCCACCGCGCGGGCGGTCATGCCGCACTTCACGCAGCTGTTCGTGACCTCGCCCGGCGGCGAGACCGGCGTCGAACTCGACCGGATCGTGTTCGCCTTCCGCAAGCGGGCCGAGCACGAGGCGGACGTCTACTTCTCCTCGCTGTCCTCGCGGACCATCGTCTACAAGGGCATGCTGACCTCGCTGCAGGTCGAGCCGTTCTTCGCCGACCTGTCCGACGAGCGCTACGTCAGTGCCATCGCGCTGGTCCACTCGCGCTTCTCGACCAACACCTTCCCCTCCTGGCCGCTGGCCCACCCGTACCGGTACGTCGCCCACAACGGTGAGATCAACACCGTGCGCGGCAACCGCAACTGGATGCGCGCCCGCGAGGCCATGCTCGCCACCGGCCTGATCCCGGGCGACCTGCGGCGGCTGTTCCCGATCTGCGACCCCGACGGCTCCGACACCGCCTCGTTCGACGAGACGCTGGAGCTGCTGCACCTCGGCGGCCGGTCGCTGCCGCACGCCGTGCTGATGATGATCCCGGAGGCGTGGGAGAACCACACCGAGATGGACCCGGCCCGCCGGGCCTTCTACGAGTTTCACTCCACCCTCATGGAGGCGTGGGACGGGCCCGCGTCCATCACCTTCTCCGACGGCACGCTGGTCGGCGCGGTCCTCGACCGCAACGGCCTGCGCCCGGGCCGGTTCTGGGTCACCGACGACGGCCTGGTCGTGCTCGCCTCCGAGGCGGGCGTGCTGTCCGACATCCCGCAGGAGAAGGTCGTCCGCAAGGGCCGCCTGCAGCCGGGCCGCATGTTCCTGGTGGACACCGCGCGCGGCCGGATCATCGAGGACGACGAGATCAAGGCCGAGCTCGCCGCCTCCCAGCCGTACGGCGAGTGGCTGCACGCGGGCCTGGTCCGCTTCGAGGAGCTGCCCGAGCGCGAGCACGAGCACCCCACCCACGAGGCGCTGGTCAAGCGGCAGCAGACCTTCGGCTACACCCAGGAGGAGCTGCGGGTCATCCTCACGCCGATGGCCAAGAACGGCGCCGAGCCGATCGGCTCGATGGGCACCGACACCCCGGTGGCGGTGCTGAGCGAGAAGCCGAGGCTGCTGTTCGACTACTTCAGCCAGCTGTTCGCGCAGGTCACCAACCCGCCGCTGGACGCCATCCGCGAGGAGCTCGTCACCTCGCTGCAGTCGACGATCGGCCCCGAGGGCAACCTGCTCGAGCCCGGCCCGGCCTCGTGCCGCCGGCTCGTGCTGCCCTACCCGGTGATCGACAACGACGAGCTCGCCAAGATCATCCACATCAACGACGAGGGCGCGCTGCCCGGCTTCCAGCCGTACGTCGTGTCCGGCCTGTTCGACGCGGCCGGCGGCGGCGAGGCGCTGGTGCGGCGGCTGGAGGAGATCCGCCAGGAGGTCTCCCGGGCCATCGAGGACGGCGCGCGGATCATCGTGCTGTCCGACCGCGGGTCCTCCCGTGAGAAGGCGCCGATTCCGTCGCTGCTGCTCACCGGCGCCGTGCACCACCACCTCATCCGGGAGAAGTCCCGCACCCGGGTCGGACTCGTGATCGAGACCGGCGAGGCCCGCGAGTGCCACCACATGGCCCTGCTCATCGGCTACGGCGCCAGCGCGATCAACCCCTACCTCGCCCTGGAGACGGTCGAGGACATGATCGCCACCGGTCAGCTCGACCTCGACCCGCGCAAGGCCGTGCGCAACCTGATCAAGGCGTACGGCAAGGGCGTGCTGAAGGTCATGTCCAAGATGGGCGTGTCCACGGTCGCCTCCTACACCGGCGCGCAGATCTTCGAGGCCCTCGGCCTCGGCGCCGAGGTCATCGACCAGTGCTTCGCCGGCACCACCTCCCGTCTCGGCGGCGTCGGCTTCGACGTGCTCGCCAAGGAGGCGCTGGAGCGGCACGCGCGGGCCTACCCCCGCGCGGAGAACCCGCACCGGCGGCTGGAGGTCGGCGGCGAGTACCAGTGGCGCCGCGAGGGCGAGCCGCACCTGTTCAACCCGACCACCGTCTTCAAGCTGCAGCACTCCACCCGCACCCGGCGGTACGAGATCTTCAAGGAGTACACGTCCCTGGTGGACGGGCAGTCCGAGAAGCTCATGACGCTGCGCGGCCTGTTCACGCTGCGTCCCGGCGGCGCGCCCGTGCCGATCGACGAGGTCGAGCCGGTCGAGTCGATCGTCAAGCGGTTCTCCACCGGCGCCATGTCGTACGGCTCCATCTCCATGGAGGCGCACGAGACGCTGGCCATCGCGATGAACCGGCTCGGCGCCAAGTCGAACACCGGTGAGGGCGGAGAGGACCCCGAGCGGCTGCACGACCCCGAGCGGCGCAGCGCGATCAAGCAGGTGGCCTCCGGCCGCTTCGGCGTGACCAGCGAGTATCTCGTCAACGCCGACGACCTGCAGATCAAGATGGCGCAGGGCGCCAAGCCCGGCGAGGGCGGCCAGCTGCCCGGCCACAAGGTGTACCCGTGGATCGCCAAGACCCGGCACTCCACGCCCGGCGTCGGCCTCATCTCGCCGCCGCCGCACCACGACATCTACTCGATCGAGGACCTGGCCCAGCTCATCCACGACCTGAAGAACTCCAACCCGCGCGCCCGCGTCCACGTGAAGCTGGTCGCCGAGGTCGGGGTCGGGACCGTGGCGGCGGGTGTCAGCAAGGCCCACGCCGACGTCGTGCTGATCTCCGGCCACGACGGCGGCACCGGCGCCTCCCCGCTGACCTCGGTCAAGCACGCGGGCGCCCCCTGGGAGCTCGGCCTGGCCGAGACCCAGCAGACGCTGCTGCTCAACGGTCTGCGCGACCGCATCGTCGTCCAGGCCGACGGCCAGCTCAAGACCGGCCGCGACGTGGTCATCGCGGCGCTGCTCGGCGCCGAGGAGTACGGCTTCGCCACCGCTCCGCTGGTCGTCTCCGGCTGCGTCATGATGCGGGTCTGCCACCTCGACACCTGCCCGGTGGGCGTGGCCACCCAGAACCCCGAGCTGCGCAAGCGGTTCACCGGCAAGCCCGAGTTCGTGGTGAACTTCTTCGAGTTCATCGCCCAGGAGGTGCGCGAGTACCTCGCCGAGCTCGGCTACCGCTCGCTCGACGAGGTCATCGGCCGGGCCGACCTGCTCGACACCACCCGGGCGGTCGAGCACTGGAAGGCCGCCGGCCTCGACCTGTCGCCGATCCTGCACCAGCCGGAGCTGCCCGAGGGCACCCCGCGCCGCAAGGTCGTCGAGCAGGACCACGGGCTCGACAAGGCGCTGGACAACACGCTGATCCAGCTCGCCGAGGGCGCGCTGAACTTCGGCGACCAGGTCACGCTGGAGCTGCCCATCCGCAACGTCAACCGCACGGTCGGCACGATGCTCGGCCACGAGGTGACCAAGCGGTACGGCGGGGCCGGCCTGCCGGACAACACGATCGACGTGTCGTTCACCGGCTCGGCGGGCAACTCGTTCGGCGCGTTCGTGCCGCGCGGCGTCACGCTGCGGCTGACCGGCGACGCCAACGACTACCTCGGCAAGGGCCTGTCGGGCGGCCGGATCGTCGTCCGCCCGCACCCCGACGCGCCGTTCGAGGCCGAGACACAGGTCATCTCCGGCAACGTCGGCCTGTACGGCGCGACGTCCGGCGAGGTCTTCGTCCGCGGCGTCGTGGGCGAGCGGTTCTGTGTGCGCAACTCCGGCGCGACCGCCGTCGTGGAGGGCGTGGGCGACCACGGCTGCGAGTACATGACCGGCGGCCGGGCCGTCGTCCTCGGGCCGACCGGCCGCAACTTCGCCGCCGGCATGTCGGGCGGCGTCGCGTACGTGCTCGACCTGCGGCCCGAGTGGGTCAACCGCGAGATGGTCGAGCTGGAGGCGCTGGACGACGACGACGCCGAGTTCCTTCGGGAGATCGTCGAGAAGCACTTCGCGGAGACCGGGTCCACGGTGGCCAAGGCGCTGCTCGCCGACTGGGACGCCGCGCTCGGCCGGTTCGGGAAGGTCATGCCGACCGACTACAAGCGGGTCCTGCGGGCGCGGGCCGCCGCCGAGGCCGAGGGCCGCGACATCGACGAGGCGGTCATGGCCGCCGCCCACGGGTGACGCCGATGCGAATCATCACGACCGTTTCCACGCAGGGATAGAGGGGGGTAACACCGTTGGCTGACCCGAAGGGGTTCCTGACACACGGGCGCGAGCTGCCGGCGCGCCGCCCGGTCGACGTCCGCATCCGCGACTGGCGCGAGGTCTACGAGGACTTCCCCCGGCCCGCCCTCACCAAGCAGGCGGCCCGCTGCATGGACTGCGGCATCCCGTTCTGCCACAACGGCTGCCCGCTCGGGAACCTCATCCCCGAGTGGAACGACCTCGTCTACCGCGACGACTGGCGCGAGGCGATCGAGCGGCTGCACGCGACCAACAACTTCCCGGAGTTCACCGGCCGCCTGTGCCCCGCGCCGTGCGAGTCGGCGTGCGTCCTCGGCATCAACTCCGACCCGGTCGCGATCAAGCGGGTCGAGGTCGAGATCGTCGACCGCGCCTTCGCCGAGGGCTGGGTCACGCCGCAGCCGCCCGCCGCCAAGACGGGCAGGAAGGTCGCGATCGTCGGCTCGGGCCCGGCCGGCCTCGCCGCCGCGCAGCAGCTCACCCGCGCCGGGCACGACGTGGTCGTGTTCGAGCGGGCCGACCGGATCGGCGGGCTGCTCCGCTACGGCATCCCCGAGTTCAAGATGGAGAAGCGGCACGTCGACCGCCGCATCGCCCAGATGGAGGCCGAGGGCACCGAGTTCCGCACCGGCGTCAACGTCGGCGTGGACGTCACCGCGGCCCGGCTCCGCGAGGAGTTCGACGCCGTCGTGCTGGCGGGCGGCGCCACGGCCTGGCGCGACCTGCCGGTGCCCGGCCGCGAGCTCAAGGGCGTCTACCAGGCGATGGAGTACCTCCCGCCCGCGAACAAGACCCAGGAGGGCGACTACGCCGAGTCGCCGATCTCGGCCGAGGGCAAGCACGTCGTCGTGATCGGCGGCGGCGACACCGGCGCCGACTGCATCGGCACGGCGATCCGCCAGGGGGCCCTGTCGGTCACGCAGCTGGAGATCATGCCGAGGCCGCCGGAGACCCGTCCGGGTAGCCAGCCGTGGCCGACCTACCCGATGCTGTTCAAGATGGAGAGCGCGCACGAGGAGCTGGAGGCCGGGGCGGGCGACCGCGTGTACGCGGTGTCCACCACCGAGTTCGCCGGCGACGGCGAGGGCAACGTGCGGGCGCTGCGCCTGGTCGAGGTCGAGGGCCCGGCGGCGGGCTTCAAGCCGATCCCCGGCACCGAGCGGGAGATCCCGGCCGAGCTGGTGACGCTCGCGATGGGCTTCCTCGGCCCGGAGAAGGGCCCGCTGCTGAACGACCTCGCGGCGCTGTCCGGCGACCCGGAGTCGTTCTTCGACGCCCGGGGCAACGTGGCCAGGAACGCGTCGTACGAGACGTCGGTCGAGGGCGTGTTCGCGGCCGGCGACATGGGCCGGGGCCAGTCGCTGATCGTGTGGGCGATCGCCGAGGGCCGGTCGGCGGCGGCGGCGGTGGACCGCCACCTGAGCGGGCGGACCGTCCTGCCCGTTCCCATTCCGCCGACCGCGAGGCCCCTCGTCTGAGATGTGACCCGCCGCCGTGGTCCCAGGGGACCGGACCACGGCGATCGGGGCGTTGGGGATAAAACGGGCATATCCAAGTTCGGTGGCCGGGTTGCGAGCGCGTACGGCTGCCGGGAGGATGCTGTGCCCGGATCGAGGGGCCTCCGCACCAGGGGCCCGCAACCGAGGAGGATCGTTGTACGCACGGGGGCGGCTCGCCGGGGCCATCATGTCCATCACCATGCTCGGCGGGCTGGGGGCCGCGGCACTGCCGGGGGCGGCGGCCGCGGCTGAGCCCGCGCAGAACTACCTGGTCTTCTACAAGGACGGCGGCTCGGCCGCCGCGCAGCGGGCGGCCGAGGCCGCCGGAGGAACGGTCCAAGGGCGGGACGACAAGCTCGGCTACCTCGTCGTGCGCGCGTCCGACCCCGAGAAGATCGGCGCGGACCCCTCCGTGATCGGTGTGACGCTCGACCGTCCCATCGGCAAGACCGCCGGCGCGCCCGCCACATCCGGGGCATCCGTTTCTGCCGGCACGCGGCGCACGGAGCACGTCCGGTCGGCGCCGGGCGGCGACCCGCTCTCGGGCCGCCAGTGGGACATGAAGATGATCGGCGCCACCCCCACCGGGTCGTACGCCAAGGCCCGGGGCAGCCGCAAGGTGCTGGTGGGCGTCATCGACACCGGCGTCGACGGCACGCACCCCGACATCGCGCCCAACTTCAACCGGGCGCTCAGCCGCAACTTCGTCGTCGACCAGCCGACCGACGAGAACGGCAAGACGCTCGACGGGCCCTGCGAGCACAAGGGCTGCAAGGACCCGGCCGACGTCGACGACGACGGCCACGGCACCCACGTCGCGAGCACGATCGGCTCGCCGATCAACGGCCTCGGCGTCAGCGGGGTCGCCCCCGACGTGTCGCTGGTCAACCTCCGCGCCGGCACCGACTCGGGCTTCTTCTTCCTCAAGCCCACCATGGACGCCCTGGAGTACGCCGCCGACGTCGGCGTCGACGTGGTCAACATGAGCTTCTACGTCGACCCCTGGACGTTCAACTGCGCGAACAACCCGAGCGACACGAACAGGGAGCGGCTGGAGCAGCGGGCGATCCTGGAGGGCATGCGCCGCGCGGTCAAGTACGCCCGCGCGCACGGCGTCACACTCGTCAGCGCGATCGGGAACGAGGGCCTCGACCTCGGCAAGGTGAAGAGCGACACCTCCAGCCCCGACTTCCCGAAGGGCGCGGAGAAGAAGCGGTCCGTCGACAACACCTGCATCAACGTCCCGGCAGAGCTGGACGGCGTCATCTCGGTGTCCTCCGTCGGCCCCGGCGGGCGCAAGGCGTCGTACTCCGACTACGGCGTCGAGCAGACCGACATCGCCGCGCCGGGCGGCGACATGTTCGACGGCGGCACCGATTTCAAGGGCGCGAGCCGGGAGATCCTGGCCGCCGCCCCCGAGAAGGTCCTGCGCGCCAAGGGCCTCATCGACGCCGCGGGAAAGCCGAAGACGTCCTCGGTGATCCGCGACTGCCACGACGGCAAGTGCGCCTACTACCAGTACATGGAGGGCACCTCCATGGCCGCGCCGCACGTCACCGGGGTGGCGGCGCTGATCATCGGCCGGTTCGGCAAGCCGGGCAAGGGCGGGCTCCAGATGGACCCCGCGCAGGTGGAGCGCCTGTTGTACGCGGCGGCGACGCCGAAGGGCTGCCCGGCGCCCCGCACCTACCGGTACGGCACGGGTGAGAGCCAGCTCTGCGAGGGGCCCACGGCGAAGAACGGCTTCTTCGGCCACGGCCTGGTCGACGCCGCCCGGGCCGCCACCGTCGCGCCCTGAGGCTCTTCCTGAGGCTCTTCCCGGGGCTCGCCCCCGGGGCTCGTCCCCACCTGAGTACGCGCCTGAGTAGTCCACCGGATGCCAGGCGAGCCACGGCGGCCTACCCTCCTTCGCGGAGGAGGGCAGACCATGATCTACCGGCTCGTCTGGCAGGCCACGATGGTGGCGCATTTCCTCGTCATCGCCTACATCGCCCTGGGCGGCTTCCTCGCCTGGTGGCGGCCCCGGCTGATCTGGCCGCACCTCGCGCTGTGCGCCTGGGGGCTGGTGCAGCTCGCCGGGCTCGTGGAGTGCCCGCTGACCGCGCTGGAGAACTGGGGGCGGGCCAGGGCGGGGGAGACCGGCCTGTTGCCCGGCGGCTTCATCGACACCTACATCGAGGGCGCCGTCTACCCGGAGGCGTACGTCTGGCACGTGCGGCTGGCGGTGATCGCCGTCGTGCTCGCCTCCTGGGCGGGTCTCGCGATCAGGATCCGCCGACGCCGCACACGTCCTGCGCGTACGACAGGAACGTCTGCTGCACCGGAGCCGGGGGCGTCGCGATGAGGTAACGTTTCTCGCCGCCGCCCACGGTGCCGTAGATCGGGAACAGGTAGGCCTTCTTGGCCTCCGCGAACGCGTGCCAGTCGCAGCGCATGGGGGTGACCTCCACCGGGATCTCCAGCCGCGTGGCGTCCGCCGCGAGCACGGCCACCGGCCTGCGCTTGCCGGAGCGGGGGAGCATCGTGTAGTGCGTGGTGGCGCCGAGGTCGTCGATGGTGATCGGCTCCGATCCGCCCTTCCTGGTGACGACGAGGTTCCCGTGGAGGGTCCGGCCCGCGCGGGTCCAGGTGTCCCCGAACGTCACGTCCACCGACCGGCGCAGGATGTAGGCCCCGCACTCGGCCTTCACCAGCCCGTCCAGCGTGGGATCGGGGTGGTGGACCGGGAACACCACCTTGTGCGGTGTCCCGCCGCCGACCTGGATGTGCGCCACCACCGTGGCCGGGCGTACCGGCGGGATCTTCGCCGGGTCGCAGCGCGCCTCGCCGTACGGGATCCGCAGGTCCGTGCGCGGCGTCCTGCCGAGGGTGGTGTCCAGGCGGGTCGGCGGGAGCGTCGCGAACGAGCCGGTCACGAGCTGGACGTCCCGGAAGCGCACCTGCGTGCCGGTGTCGTTGCGCACGGACACCTCCAGCTCGTGGGACGTCTCGTCGCTGCGCCACTGGTTCAGCGATACCGAAACACCCGTCGGCGGCGCGGTCGATTCGGTACCCTGGCCTCCGCACGCGGCCAGGGTGAACAGCGCCGTTATTACCCCCCAAGTCCGGGTACGTCCCATGGCTGCCAAGGCTAGGGCACGCGGATGATCGCGTGAAGTGTCTGAACATTTGGCGACAGCTGTGTGCGCCGTCATTGCAAGTGGTCTGTACCAATTAGGGTAGTGCTGTGAGTCGTCGAGCAAAGATCGTCTGTACCCTCGGGCCCGCCACCTCCTCGCCGGAGCGCCTACGCGAGCTCATCAAGGCGGGCATGAACGTCGCCCGCTTCAACCTCTCGCACGGCAGCCATGAGTTGCACAAGGAGGTGTTCGACCGGGTCAGAGCCGCCGCCGACGAGCTGGGCTGCGCCGTGGGCGTCCTCGCCGACCTCCAGGGCCCCAAGATCCGCGTCGGGCGTTTCGCCTCCGGTCCCGTACGGCTCGGCTTCGGCGACGTCTTCACGATCACGACTGAGGACGTCCCCGGCGACCGGGACCTCGTCTCCACGACATACGCGGGCCTGCCGGGCGATGTCAAGCCCGGCGACACGATCCTCGTGGACGACGGCCGGCTGAACCTCGAGGTGACCGCGGTCGAGGGGCCGCGCGTCGTCACCCGTGTCGTCATCGGCGGCATGATCTCCGACAACAAGGGCCTCAACCTCCCCGGCGTCGCCGTCAGCGCTCCAGCGCTCACGGAGAAGGACGAGGAGGACCTGCGCTGGGCGCTGCGCACCGGCTTCGACATGATCGCCCTGTCGTTCGTCCGGTCGCCGGACGACGCCGCGCTCGTCCACGCGATCATGGAGGAGGAGGGCGTCAGGCTCCCGCTCCTCGCCAAGATCGAGAAGCCGCAGGCCGTCGACTGCCTCGAGGAGATCGTGGACGCCTTCGACGGCGTGATGGTCGCCCGCGGCGACCTCGGCGTCGAGCTTCCGCTGGAGCAGGTGCCGATCGTCCAGCGCCGCATCATCGAGCTGTGCCGCGAGAAGGCCCACCCGGTCATCGTGGCCACCCAGATGCTCGACTCGATGATGAGCGCTCCCCGGCCCACCCGCGCCGAGGCGTCCGACGTCGCGTACGCGGTGATGGACGGCGCGGACGCGGTGATGCTGTCCGGCGAGACCTCGGTCGGCACCTACCCGATCGAGTCGGTCTCCACGATGGCCCGCATCGCGGTCGCCGCGGAGGGCACCACGCTGCAGGCCACCCACACGCTGGAGCGCCTGCCCGAGACGACCGGCGGCGCCATCGCCCGCGCCGCGGCCGAGGTCGGCGCGATCGTCGGGGCCAAGGCCCTGGTGGCGTTCACGATGTCCGGCGAGACCGCCCGGCGCCTGGCCCGCTACCGCTCGCCGATCCCGCTGCTGGCCTTCACCTCCAACCCGCAGGTGCGCGGCCAGCTCGCGCTGACCTGGGGCGTGGAGACGTTCGAGGTGCCGTTCGTGCACCACACCGACGACATGGTCCGTCAGGTGGAGGCCTCGCTGCTGTCGCTCGGCGTCTGCGAGAAGGGCGACAAGGTCGTCGTCGTCGCCGGCTCGCCGCCCGGCAACCACGGCTCCACCAACGCCCTGCGCGTCCACACGATCGGCTCTGCGGTCGCCCACCCGTCGACCTGACCCCGGCGGCCGGGTTCCCCCCGGGTCACACGGCCTGGGGCACCCGGCGGCGGGAGAAAACCCCTTGAAGGCGCGGCGCCCTTCGACGGAGCATGGCAGGAGCGAGTCGACCTTTCCTGTCAGATGCCGGAGGAGCGCTGCGCCCGTTGATGGACTCCCCTCAGGCACCTGACTCCCCTCAGCCACCTGGGCCCGACGCGAGTGACGACGCTGTTCGCCGGACGTCGTGGCGCTCGCTGTGGCGGTTGCGGTCCTACCTGCGCCCGTACGTGCCCAGCCTGGTGGTGTCCTGGCTCGCCGCGCTGCTGGGGATCGCCGCGGCCACGGTGATCCCGCTGGTGAGCAAGGAGATCATCGACGGCCCGGTGGCTCACGGCGACCTCGGCGGGCTGGTCCCCCTCGGGCTGCTGGCCCTCGGCCTCGGCGTCGCCGAGGCGGTCCTCACGTTCGTTCGCCGCTGGTCCCAGGCGGGGCCGGTCCTCGGCCTCGAGACCGCGATCCGCGACGACCTCTACCGGCACCTCCAGCGGCTGCCGATGGGCTTCCACGACGGATGGCAGTCGGGCCAGCTGCTGTCCAGGGCGACGACCGACCTGTCGACGATCCGCAGGTTCCTCGGCTTCGGCGTCCTGTTCCTGATCATGAACATCCTGCAGCTCACCGCGGTCACCGTGGTGCTCCTGCGGATGTACTGGCCACTCGGCCTGCTCGTCGCCGTCTCGGCCGTCCCGGTCGTGGTCCTGGCGCTGCGCTTCGAACGGCGCTACATCGTCATCTCCCGGCAGGTGCAGGACCAGCAGGGCGACCTCGCCACGCTGGTCGAGGAGTCGGCCGTGGGAATCCGCACGGTCAAGGCGTTCGGGCGGCGTGAGCACGTCTTCGCGAACTTCGCCGCCGCCGCCCGCGAGATCCGCCGCACCTCGCTGGCCAAGGTGCGGCTGGCCTCCCGGTTCTTCACCTTCCTCGAAGTCGTGCCGAACGTCACGCTCGCCCTGGTCCTGCTGCTCGGCGCGATCGCGGTCGGCGCCGGCGCGCTGACGCTCGGCACCCTGGTCGCCTTCACCACGCTGGTCCTCCAGCTCGTCTGGCCGGTCGCCTCGCTCGGCTACATCCTCGCCATGGGCCAGGAGGCCATGACCTCGGCCGACCGGGTGGTCGAGGTGCTCGACACGGTGCCCGCGATCAGCGGCGGCCCGGCCGTCATCGCGCGCCCGCGCGGCCACGTGCGCTTCGAGGGCGTCGGGTTCCGCTTCCCCGGCGCCGACCGGCCGGTGCTGCGCGACGTGTGGCTGGAGGTGCGGCCGGGGGAGACCGTGGCCCTCGTGGGGGCCACCGGATCGGGCAAGACGACGCTCACCGCGCTCGTGCCCCGCCTGATCGACGTCACCGCGGGCCGCGTCACCGTGGACGGGCACGACGTGCGGGACCTGTCGCTGACCTCGCTGCGCTCGGTGGTCGCCACGGCGTTCGAGGAGCCGACGCTCTTCTCGATGAGCGTCCGCGAGAACGTGACGCTCGGCCATGGACACGCCACCGAGGAGGAGATCAGGCAGGCCCTGGAGATCGCGCAGGCGACCTTCGCCTACGACCTGCCGTGGGGGCTCGACACCCGCATCGGAGAGCAGGGGATGTCGCTGTCGGGCGGTCAGCGGCAGCGGCTCGCGCTGGCCAGGGCGGTCCTCGGCAGGCCGCGGGTGCTCGTCCTCGACGACACCCTGTCGGCGCTCGACGTGGAGACCGAGGCGCTGGTCGAGGAGGCGCTGCGGCGGGTGCTCGCCGAGGCGACCGGCATCGTCGTGGCGCACCGCGCCTCGACCGTGCTGCTCGCCGACCGGGTGGCGCTGCTGCGCGACGGCACCGTCACCCACGTCGGCCGCCACGGCGACCTGCTGTCTGCCGTGCCGGAGTATCGCCGACTGCTCGCCCAGGACGCCGACCTCGACCCCGAGGGATCGATGCGATGAGCCAAGAGACCGACAGCGACGCGGGGAATACCGGGCGAGCGGGACGTGAGCGCCCCGATGGCGACGCGGGAAGCACGGAGACGTGGCGCGGGGTCGCCGCCGAGAACCGGGACGAGATCTCCGAGCGCGTCTCCCTGCTGCTGCGCACCCGGTCGCGCCGCCTGCTCGGCGACCTGCTGCGGCCGCACCGCCGGGCCATCGGCGTGCTCACGGCGGTCATCGTGGTGTCCAACGCCGCGGGCCTGGCCCTGCCCTACCTGGTGAAGGCGGGCATCGACGACGGCATCCCGCCCATGGTGCGCGGGCAGGGCGCGGGCACGCTGCTCGCGATCGTCGGCGCGGTGCTGGCCGCCGCGCTCACCCAGGCGCTCACCCGGCAGGCGTTCCTGCAGATGTCGGGCCGGATCGGCCAGGACATCCTGCTCGAGCTGCGCCGCCGGGTCTTCGACCACTTCCAGCGCCTGTCGCTGCCGTTCCATGAGAAGTACACCTCCGGGCGGGTCATCTCCCGGCTCACCTCCGACGTGGACGCCATCGCGGAACTGCTCGACTCCGGTTTCGACGGCCTGGTCACGGCCGTGCTCACGCTGTGCGGCACGGCGGTCATGCTGCTCGTGCTCGACGTGCGCCTCGGCCTGGTGGCGCTGCTGCCGCTGCCGGTCCTGCTGCTGTTCACCCGGTGGTTCCGCCGCCAGTCGAGCGTCGCCTATCGCCGTACGCGGGAGGCGGTCGCGCTGGTCATCGTCCACTTCGTGGAGTCGATGACCGGGATCCGCGCGGTGCAGGCGTTCCGGCGGGAGCCGCGCAACCAGGAGATCTTCGAGCGGCTCAACGCGGACTACCGCGCCGCCAACACGCGGGGCATGCGCCTGGTCGCCGTGTTCATGCCCGGGATCAAGCTGATCGGCAACGTCACCGTCGCGGCCGTCCTGCTGTACGGCGGCCTGCTCGCGCTGCGCGGCACGGTCACGGTCGGCGTGCTCGCCGCCTTCCTGCTCTACCTGCGCCAGTTCTACGAGCCGATGCAGGAGATCAGCCAGTTCTACAACGCCCTGCAGTCGGCGGGGGCGGCGCTGGAGAAGCTGTCGGGCGTGCTGGAGGAGCGGCCCTCGGTGGCCGAGCCCCGCCGCCCGGCGCCGCTGCCGCGCGCCGCCGGGGCGTTGCGCTTCGAGGCCGTCCGGTTCGCCTATCCCGACGGCCCGCCGGTGCTGCCGCTGCTCGACCTGGTGATCCCCGCCGGGCAGACCGTGGCCGTCGTCGGCACCACGGGCGCGGGCAAGACGACGCTGGCCAAGCTCATCGCCCGGTTCCACGACCCGGTCGCCGGGCGGGTGCTCCTCGACGGCGTGGACCTGCGCGAGCTGGACGAGGACACCCTGCGCCGTCACGTGGTGATGGTCACCCAGGAGAACTACCTGTTCAGCGGGACGGTCGCGGACAACGTGCGGTTCGGGCGGCCCGGCGCGCCGGATTCGGAGATCGAGCGGGCCGCCGAGGCCATCGGCGCCCACACGTTCGTCTCCGCGCTGCCCGACGGGTACGAGACCCAGGTCGGCAAGCGCGGCGGCCGCATGTCGGCGGGGCAGCGGCAGCTCGTCGCGTTCGCCCGGGCGTTCCTCGCCGACCCCGCCGTGCTGATCCTGGACGAGGCCACCTCCAGCCTCGACGTGCCCAGCGAGCGCCTCGTGCAGCGGGCGCTGCGGACGATCCTCGCCGACCGGACCGCACTGATCATCGCCCACCGCCTGTCCACCGTGGAGATCGCCGACCGGGTGCTCGTCATGGAGCACGGCCGGATCGTGGAGGACGGCCCGCCGGACCGGCTGATCGCCGGCACCGGCCGGTTCGCCCGCCTCCACCGCGCCTGGCTCGACAGCCTCGCCTGACCTCCTGCCGTTGGCGGCTACTCCCGGCGTCTTAGCGCGGGCAGCCGGGGGTGATCCCGGTGGGGTAGCGGCAGATGACTCCGTGGGTGGGACGCCGTCGAACTCCGGCTGGACGACGATAGCCGTTCATGGGAACCCCATTCAGGTACATCCACGGGGCGGCGTTGCTGGCCACCGGCCTGCTCGCGGGCGCGTTCGCGTACGGCGCGGCCAACGTGATCCCCACGTTCGGGGCCGTTCCGCTGAATGTGCGCCTGACCTTCCACACCACGATGATGAAGGTCAACGAGCCGGTCATGCAGAGCGCGATGGCGCTGGCCATCCTCACGACCTTCGGTCTGGCGATCGCCGGCCGCGGCCGGGCGCGCCGGCTGGCGCTCGGCGCCGGTGCGCTGGCGCTGACCTCGCTGCTCGTCACCGTGTTCGGCAACGTTCCGCTGCATGCGCGTTTCCGCGAATGGGCTGCCGGTCCGGTCCCGGATGGCTACGCCGAGATCTTCCGGCGGTGGGAGCTGTTCCACGACCTGCGCACCTTGACCGCGTTGGCCGCTTTCATCTTGATCATCACCATCGCCGTCGTCAACCGGCCCTCCAGCCGCTAAGGAGAACAGTCATGTTCCGTCGCCGTCCTGGTCACCGTGCCGCCGGACCTCCCGAGCTCGGCGAGGTGGACAACCCCGAACCCGAGGACGTGCTCACGATGAGCGTGTGCGAGGTGGTCTGATGCCCGGCTTCCACGCCTTTCTGACGCGCCTGCCGTACGAACTGGCCTTCAGCCGGGAGGACCCGGCCACGATCGTGGACCGCTACTACACCCCCGACCTCGAATATCGCAACGACGGCATCGTCCTCGACCGGCAGCGGCTGATCGACCATGCCCGCCCGGCCCGGAGGAAGGCCCGCGAGCTGGAGATCGAGGTCCACGACACGCTGATCGACGACGACCGGGCCGCCGCCCGTTACACCATGACCGTCCTGACCAGAAAGGACACGACCCTGCAGATCGAGGTTCACCTGTTCGCCAGGTTCGCCCCCGACGGACGGGTTCAGCGCGTCGACTCGATCACCCGGACGGTGAAGCCGTGAACCTCACTCTGATCGGCTCCACCGGTCGCACCGGCCGCTACGTCCTGGCCGAGGCGCTGCGCCGCGGCCACCGGGTCACCGCCTTCACCCGCAACGCCGCCGCCCTGGAAGCCCGGCCGGATGCCGTCGTCGAAGGCGACGGCCGCGACCTGGACAAGATGCGCGCGGCCGTGGAGGGCGCGGACGCGGTGATCTCCATCATCAACGGCGGCGACAGCCGCGACCCGCACCGCGCGGCCGAGGCCACCCGCACCGTCATCCAGGCCATGACCGAGACCGGGGTCGAGCGGCTTATCGTCACCACCCCCTACCCGATCGTCGCCCGCAGGCCGTTCTTGCTCATCTGGCTGCTGCGCCGCCTGCTGGCCACCCCCTACGCCGACGCTCGCGACCTGGAGCAGGCCGTGAGCACCAGCGAACTGGACTGGACCATCGTCCGGCTGACCCGGCTCACCGACCGGCCCGCCGTAGGGGCGGTCGTGATCCGCCGCGAGCTGCTGGCCAAGCCGCGTTCCCTGACCCGGGCGGACGTGGCGACCACGCTGCTGGACATCGCCGAGGGGGGCCACCTGAGCGGCGTGGCCGTCAACGTCCACGGTCGCTGAAACCGCTAAACGGGGGGACGGGAGAGGAGGCGTTCCATGGCGGGGCGCAGGGGCGGGCCGATCTCCATGGGGCGGCGGGTGTGCCGGTCCACGAAGACGTGCGTGAAGTCGCCCTCGGCGACCAGCGTGTCGCCGGCGAACAGCGCGAGCTCGTAGCGGACGCTGGAGCGGCCGAGGTGCCCGATCCGCAGGCCCACGCTGATCACCTGCGGGAAGGACACCGAGGCCCGGTAGGAGCAGCGCGACTCCACGCACAGCCCGATCGCCGGGCCCTCGTGGATGTCCAGCCCGGCCTCCTCGATCAGCCAGGTGTTGATCACGGTGTCCATCAGCGAGTAGTGCACGACGTTGTTGACGTGCCCGTAGACGTCGTTGTCCTTCCACCGGGTGGGCACGTCCCGCCAGTGGCGATACGCCGTCCGGTCGTTCACAGGCCCGTTCACAAGCCGAGGTCCCGGCCGATGATCTCGCGCATGATCTCGTTGGACCCCGCCCAGATCCGGGTCACCCGGGCGTCCGTCCAGGCCCGTGCCACGCGGTACTCCTTCATGTAGCCGTAGCCGCCGTAGAGCTGCACGCAGGCGTCGATCACCTGGTTCTGCACCTCGGCGGTCCACATCTTGGCCTTGGCCGCGTCGACCGCCGTCAGCTCCCCGCCGGTGTGGGCGGCCACGCACTGGTCGACGTACGCCCGGGTCACCTCCACCTTCGTCACCAGGTCGGCCAGGGTGAACTTGTTGTACTGGAAGCTGCCGATCGCCTGGCCGAACGCCTTGCGCTCCTTCACGTACGACAGGGTCTCGGCGAGCACGGCGGCGGCGTGGGAGATGTTGGTGACGGCGCTGCCGAGCCGCTCCTGGGGGAGGCGCTCCATCATGGCGACGAACCCCCGGTCCACCTCGCCGAGCACGTTGCCGGCGGGCACCCGCACGCCCTCGAAGAACAATTCGGCCGTGTCGGCCTCCGGCTGGCCGACCTTGTCCAGTTTGCGCCCCCGGTGGAAGCCGGACATGCCCTCCTCGACCGCGAACAGCGTGATGCCCTTGGCCCGCTTCTCCGGGCTCGTCCGGGCCGCCACCACGACGAGGTCGGCCTGGTAGCCGTTGGTGATGAACGTCTTGGAGCCGTCGATGATCCAGTCGGAGCCGTCCCTGACGGCGGTCGTGCGCAGCGCCGCCAGGTCCGACCCGCCGCTCGGCTCGGTCATGCCGATCGCGGTGATCATCTCTCCCGAGCAGAACGGCGGCAGCCAGCGCTTCTTCTGCTCGTCCGTCGTCAGCTCCACCAGGTAGGGCGCGACCACGTCGAAGTGGATGCTGAAACTGGACGCCAGAGCCATGCCCACCCCGGCCAGTTCCTCGGTGAGCACGGCGTTGAAGCGGTAGTCGCCCGCAGCCGCGCCGTCGTACTCCTCGGGGACCTCCAGACCGAGGAATCCCTGCAGGCCGGCCTCCCGCCACACCTCGCGGTCGATCAGCCGGCGCTCGATGAACTCCTCGGCCCTCGGGGCGACCGAGCGGATCACGAACTGCCGCACGGAGTCGCGGAAGGCCTCGTGGTCCTCGCCGTAGATGGTGCGTCGCATCGATTCTCCAGACGATTGTTCGGTATCGGGATACTAGTGTCCCTCTTTCCGATCTTTGCCCCGTCGCGTCGCCCAGAGCGGCACCTCGCTGCGTTGTCGTCGTCGCCGATGACGCTGTCATCGGCTCCTCCTCCGCCTTGCGATGCACCACTCTGGACACCGCTCCTTCCGGGCAAATCTCGTCAATCGCGACACCTGCGAGTAACCTCATGGCGTGGGCACGGGCCTGTCCGCGTCAGCCCACCGGCACCGGGTAGTCCTTCGCCAGCTCCGAGACCTCCGCCTCCCTGAAGACCACCGCGCCACCGAGCGCCGCCTTGTCGGGCTTGAGCACGTACGACGACCGGGAGGCGGGCTTGTCGAAGAACGTGAAGTTCATCGGAGTGCCGAGGTCGCCACCGAAGGTCGACTGCGAGCGGTGCGCGTTCAGGACGCCCTCCCGGGTGAGGTCCTTGGCCTCGCACGCCTTCCTCATCGCCTCGTCCACGATCATCGCCGCGCTCCAGCCGGTGGGCACGCCGCTGTCGAGCGTCTCGCCGGGATACTTCGCCTGGTAGTCGGCCACCAGCCGCTGCATCGCCGGATTCTTCGCGCTGACCGGCGTCCCCGCCGACACGTAGTAGAAGTCCTTCAGCAGGGCCGGCCCGGCCGGGGTCGCGAGAAGCTGCGGAGCGTAGGCCGAGTTGCTGCCGACGAACGGCACGTCCATGCCCTTGGCCAGGGACACGCCGACCAGCGAGGCCGTCTGCCGGGGCCCCACCGAGACGAGCACGGCCTTCACCCCGGCCGCCTTGAACGCCGCCACCTGGGCGCTCATGTCCTGGTCGGTCGCCTTGATCTTCTGCTCGACGATCTGCAGGCCGAGCTTGCCCGCGGCGTACTTCGAGCCGTTGAGCGAGCTCTCGCCGTAGTCGCCCTCGAAGTACAGGTGCCCGATCCTGTCGCCGGACTTGATCCCCTTCTCCTTCGTGAGGAACTCGACGGCGTTGATCATGTCCACGTCGTACGTCGTGCCGGTCACCTGGATGGCCCGGCTGCCGAGCAGCGTGGTCGCCCACGCCATCGGGATCGTGAGCAGCTTGTCGCCGTCGATGCGCTGCTTCAGCGCGGTGATCATCGGGGAACCGATGAACTGCGCGATCGCCGCCGACTTGGGCGCGACCTCGGTGTAGGCGGCCACTGCCTTCTGCGTGTCGTAGCCGTGGTCGCGCACGACCAGCTCGTATCTGCGGCCGCAGACCCCGCCGCCGGCGTTGACCTGGTCGAAGTACAGCTGCTGCGCCTGCGTCTGGCTCTTGCCGAACGACGCGTAGGGGCCGGTCAGGTCGGTGAGCGCGCTCACGGTGATCGTGGTGGCCGTGACGCCGGGGCCGGTCTTCACCCCGTCGCCGCCGGCCGCCGCCCCGGCGCCTCCGCCACCGCCCGTGGCCTTGCCGCTGGCGCACCCCGCCGCCGAGGTCGCGACGGCCAGGGACAGCAGGGCTAACGCCGCGACGCCGGCGCGGGTGCCGATTTTGCCCATCTGAGCTCCTTGAGTCGAACGCGGCCGAGCCGCGTGGCGAGCCCGGCCAGACCGCCGGGCAGGAACAGCACCACCGCGACGACGGCGGCACCGTAGAGGATCCGCGCGGTCTCGGCGGGGGAGACCCCGCCGGAACCCGGCTCGGCCACCAGCGGCAGGGCGTCGCTGTAGCGCGTGAGCAGCTGGGGGAGCAGGGAGACGAACGCGGCCCCGACGACCGCGCCGGCGACCGATCCCAGGCCGCCGATCACGATCATCGCGAGGTAGTCGAGCGACAGCAGCATGCCGAAGTAGTCCGGCACGACCTGCTGGAAGACCAGGGCGACCAGCACCCCGGCGAGCCCGCCGTACATGGACGACAGGACGAACACGCCCGCGCGGTATCGGGCGACCGGGACGCCCATGACCCCCGCGGCGATCTCGTGGTCCCTGATCGTGTTCATCGCCAGGCCGGGACGGCCGCGCAGCACGCCCCTGGCGAACACCGCCGCGCCCGCGAGCAGCGCGATCCCGAGGAACCACAGCCGTTCGAGCGAGCCGAACGGCACGTTCAGCACCACCAGCTCCGGGGTGTCGGCGAAGACGAACCCGAACAGCTCCATCGGCGGCACCGGCCGGCCGTTGAAGCCGCCGGTCACCGGCTCGGCGTTGAACAGGATGTGCTGGCCGACGAAGATCAGGGCGAGCGTGGCGATGCCCAGGTAGGCGCCCTTGAGGCGGCCCGCGATCGGGCTGAACAGGCCGCCGGACATCCCCGCGACGATCACCGCCGCCACGGCCGCGAGCGGCGTCGGCAGCCCCAGGTCGGACGAAAGGAAGACGTAGGAGTACGCCCCGACCGCGAGGAAGAAGGCATGTCCCAGGGACAGTTGCCCGGTCGCCCCGGTCAGCAGGTTGATCCCGATCGCGCCGATCGCCGCCGACATCGCGAACAGCCCCGCCTGCAGCCAGAACCCCTCCAGGTAGAAGGGCACCGCGACGGCTCCCGCGAGCACCGCGATACACAGCGCGGCCCGGAGGGGCCGGGGCGTGTCGCGTGTGGGCGTCGCGGCCGTGGGCGTGGGTTCAGACACGGGCCGGCTCCTTCGTGCCGAACAGCCCGGAGGGCCGCAGCAGCAGGATCACGATCATCACGAGGAACGGCGCCGCGTCGCCGATGCCGCGGCCGAGGAAGGCGAGCTCGCTCTGGTAGCCGCTCATCAGCGTCTCGGTGACGCCCACGATCAGCCCGCCGGCCAGCGCGCCCGTGGTCGAGTCGAGCCCCCCGAGGATGGCGGCGGGGAACGCCTTCATCGCCGCCGCGGTCGTGCCCCTGTCCAGGCCCGGCGTCGGGAAGACGCACAGGAACATCGCCGCGACCGCGGCCAGCGCCCCGGCGACGGCCCACGCGCTGAGCGAGACCCGGCCGAGCCGCACGCCCATCAGCGCGGCGGTCTCCGCGTCCTCGGCCGTGGCGCGCATCGCCACGCCCCAGCCGGTGAACTTGAAGGCGAGCAGGAACGCCACGATCAGTGCGGCGGCGACCGCGAGGGCCACGACGCGGGTCTCCGCGACCGTCACGGGGCCAAGACGCAGCACCCGGTCGCCCCAGGGATCGCCGAGGGCGAGCACCTCGGTGCCGATCTGGCGGGTGAGTTCGGTCGTGAGCAGGATGTCCACGCCGATCGTGACGATGGCCAGCACGCCGCGCGAGCCGACGTGCGCCCGGCGCAGGATCAGGAACTCCACCAGCGCGCCGACCAGCGCCGCCGCCGCGATCCCGGCCGCCAGCGCCGCCCAGAACCCGATCAGCGGGTGCAGCCTGGCGATCACGTAGCCGCCGGCCAGCAGCAGCGACGCGTGCGTGAAGTTGACCACCTCGGTCGCCTTGAAGATCACCACGAAGCCGAGCGCGATCAGCGCGTACACGGCTCCGACCGAGATCCCGTTGACGAGAAGCTCCAGGAAGACCGCCATCACGCCTCCCCTCGCTCACCGGAGGGGCCGCCGAAGTCGCCGAGATAGGCGCGGATCACCTCGGGGTCGCGCTGGACCTCCTCGGGCGGCCCGTCCGCGATCCGCCTGCCGAAGTCGAGCACGGTCACCGCGTCGGCGATCCGCATGACCATGCCCATGTCGTGCTCGACCAGCAGGATCGAGATGCCGAGGCTCTCGCGCACCGACTCGATGAGGTCGGCCATCTCCCGCCGCTCGCCGCCGTTCATCCCCGCCACCGGCTCGTCCAGCAGGAGCAGCCGTGGCTCCATGCACAGCGCCCGGGCCAGCTCCACCCGCTTCTGCACGCCGTACGGCAGCAGCCCCACCGGGATGGACAACGCGTCGCCGACGCCGGCGAACTCCGCGATCTCCGCGACGCGCGCCCCGTGACGTACGGCCTCGCGCCTGGCCGAGGGCAGCCGCAGGCCGGCCGAGACGAAGCCGGCACGGGTCAGGCGGTGCCGGCCGAGCATGAGGTTGTCGCGGACCGTCAGGTGCGGCGACAGGGCGATGTTCTGGAACGTCCGCGCCACGCCCAGCGCGGCCACCTGGTGCGGGCGCAGCGAGGTCAGCTCGGCGCCGCCGAAGCGCACGCTGCCCGAGGTGGCGCGGTAGACGCCCGACAGCACATTGAAGCAGGTGGACTTGCCCGCGCCGTTCGGGCCGATCAGCGCGTGCACGCTGCCGGGGGCGACGGTGAAGCTCACCGCGTCGAGCGCGGTGAGCCCGGCGAAGCGCACCGTCACCTCGCCGACCACCAGTTCCGCCGGGCCGTCGCCACCGACCGTACCGACCGGTTGGTTTCTCGCGGGTATGCGGCGGCGCCTCGTCGGGGGCGTGCGCGGTACGCCGCGGCGGTGGGTCATGCCGTCCATCTCGCCAGCCTGGTCCTTTCGTGCCGCTCGAGCCTTTCGTGCCCCTCATGGCCGGGGCCGAGGTCGGTACCGACCGGTCGGTCTGTCTCGGGCATGCCGACGCCGAGGTAGCGGCGGCGCACCTCGTCGCTGGCCGCGAGGTCCGCCGCCGGTCCCGACAGCGCCACCTCGCCCACCTCCAGCACGTACGCCCGCTCGGCCAGCGCGAGCGCCATGGCCGCGTTCTGCTCCACCAGCAGCACCGACGTCCCCTGGGCGTTGATCTGCCGCACGGTGTCGGCGATCCGGGCCGCCATCAGCGGCGCGAGCCCGAGCGTGGGCTCGTCCAGCAACAGCAGCGAGGGTCCGGCCATGAGCGCCCGGCCGATCGCCAGCATCTGCTGCTCGCCACCCGACAGCAGGCCCGCCCGCTGGTGGGCCCGCTCGGCCAGCACGGGGAAGAGTTCGAGCACCCGCTCACGGGCCGCCGCGGCGCGCCTGCCCGGCACGCCCAGCGCTCCGGCGCGGAGGTTCTCCGCCACCGTCATCCGGGCGAACACCCGCCGTCCCTCCGGCACCTGGACCACGCCGCGCCGCACGACGGCCGCGGCCGCCACTCCGTCAATGCGGAGTCCGCCGAAGGCGACCGTCCCCGACGTGATGGCGCCCCGGTGGAACCGCAGCGTCCCCGACACGGCGCGCAGCAGCGTCGTCTTGCCCGCGCCGTTCGCGCCGAGCACCGCGGCCACCGCGCCCCGGGGCACGGCCAGGTGGACGCCCCGCAGGGCGCGTACGGGGCCGTATCGCACCTCCAGGCCCCTGATCTCGAGGCCCCCGCTCTTCGGGTCCGCAGTCCTCGGGTTCCCAGTCCTCGGGGCCGCGGTCTCCGGGCCGTCGATCTCTGGGCCGCTGGTCCCCGGGCCCGCCTCACCAGACATCCGCGCCTCCTGTGACTTCGATGAAGGCACACCCAACCCACCGTGGTCGAGGGCCGTCCAGCGCCGGGAGTCAAGTCGGGACCCCAGCCCATGCCCGCCGGTCGTGCCCTGTGCTCCAGCACAATCCCGCATCACGAAACGAAAACCGAACCTTGTTCCGGACGCTGCCGGCTGGCACATTCGGGGCATGAGGTCCAGGACGGACTCCGAGGTCCGGGAACTGCTGCGGACCTCCGCCGCAGGCCTGCTGGAACGGCTCCCCGAGCTCGCCGACGAGCTGGTGAGGCGCGGCAGGGAAAGCGACGAGGCCTACCGCATGACGGTCCCCTACGAGGACCACTGGAAGAGCACCCACGAGGGGCTGCGGGTCGGCATCACCGCGATCCTGCAGCTGCGGCACGAGCGGCGCGACGTGGCGTACGCCCAGACGGTGGGGCGCAGGCGGGCCGAGTTCGGGCTCCCGCTGGACTCGCTCATGCGCAGCTACCGCCTGGCCGCGCAGGTCACCTGGAACGGCGTCATCGACATCATCGGCGACCAGGGCCAGGAGCGGTTGCCCGCCCTGCTGCGCAGCGCCACCCACGTGTGGCATGCCATCGACCGCCAGGCCGTGGCGGCGGCCGACGCCTACCGCCGCCGGGAGAACGAGCTGCTCGGCCGGACCAACCAGCGCGTCAACGCCATGCTCGACGCCCTCCTGGAGGGTCGCGCCGACCCCGCCGTGGCCGGGGTGGCCGCCGACGCCCTCGGCCTGCCGGAGCACGGTCGCTATGCGGTCGTCACAACACGGCTGCCCGCGCAGCCCGACCGCGTGCACCGCCCCGACGAGATCGGCGGGCTGCGCTTCCTGTGGCGCATGCGCCCGGACCTGGAGATGGCGGTGGTGTACCTCGGCGACAGGGAGCTGGACGACCTGGTCGCCGCGATCACCCCGATCGTCTGCGCGAGCGCCGGCGTCAGCCCGGTGGTGGAGAGCCTCGCCGACCTCGGCACGGCCCGCCGCCTGGCGGAGGTGGCCATGCGCACCTGCTCGGGGACCGCGCCGGAGATCGCTCGGCTCGACCGGCGGCTCCCCGCGGCCCTGGTGGTCTGCCAGCCGGAGCTGGCCGGGCACCTCGCGGGCGGCGTCCTCGGCCCGATCATCGCCTCACCCGACGGCGGCGTGCTGCTCGCGACGCTGGAGGCGTGGCTGCGCTGCGAGGGGTCCGCGGCCCGGGCGGCGGCAGAGCTCTACTGCCACCGCAACACCGTCTTCAACCGCGTGCGCCGCATCGAGCAGCTCACCGGCCGGTCGTTGGCCCGTCCCCTGGACGTCGTCGAGCTCTCCCTCGCCCTCGACGCCGTCCGCCTTCTCCCCGGCGGCTGATTTCCTGCATTCAGAGTGACGGGGCGGTGACAACGCGTATCATCTGCCCACTGTGGCTCTCTTGGCGTTTGTGGACGAAAGCATGCGGCGCAGGAGCGGTGACGCTTACGTCTACGCCTTGGCGGCCGTACTGCTGGAGGAGCATGTCTGTGCGGACCCGCGCGAGCGGTTGCTGGGTCTGAGGGCCGGCAGGAGCCGGAGGATCCACTGGCGGGACGAATCCGCCGCTCGTCGAATGCTCATCACTCAGGTGGTGGCGAGGATGCCGTTACGGGCAATGGTTGTAGTCGACATATATCCGGAAAGCGGCAAAGCGGAACGAGTGAGGCGTCTCTGTCTGGACCGGCTCCTGTGCGAGTTGTCTCAGCAGAAGGTGGAGACGGTCTGTATCGAGGCGCGGGACCAGTGGCATGACAGACGAGACCGCGCATTGGTGGACGCGCTTCGAGGGGCTGGCCGAGTCGAGCGTGGCCTGCGAGCGGAGTGGAGGAGATCGGTGGACGAACCGCTGCTCTGGCTCGCCGACGTGCTCGTGGGCAGTGTCGTGTGGTGGCTCGGCGGCGAGGGTGAGAGCTTCGACATCCTCGGGCCGAGGATCGAGTTCCTGTAACCGCTCCTTGTGGCGTCCGGCTCTGAAACCGCGAAGGCCGGGCGCCCGATTCCATCGGGAGGTCCCGGCCTCACTTCCGCGGCCCCAGCGGGGCCCGGCGGTCACAGTATGTCACCGCTGGCCGCTGGAGCGCAACCGTGGCCCCATCGTCGTCGCTCTGACGGCTTCTTAGGGGGTCGCTATTCGTGCAAGTGCCCCGAGTGGGATTCGAACCCACACTGAATGGATTTTGAGGCCATCGACTCTGCCGATTGGTCTATCGGGGCTATTTCCGGATATGTCCGGTTTTGGCAATGGGTGCCACGCAGCAGTCGATCTTGCTTGGAGATCGCTTGGGACATCCCCTGCCGTGGTCCTAATGTAGCGGACGTCGGTAACCTCTTGTGCGTGAGTACGCAGCGGCGAGTGGTGATCGCGGAAGATGAGGCGCTGATTCGCCTCGACCTGAAGGAGATGCTCGAAGAGGACGGTTACGCCGTGGTCGGCGAGGCCGGCGACGGAGAGACGGCGGTCAAACTCGCCATGGAGCTCCGGCCCGATCTGGTGATACTGGACGTCAAGATGCCCGTGCTCGACGGGATCTCCGCGGCCGAGCGCATCGTCTCCGAACGTATCGCGCCGTGCCTCATCCTCACCGCGTTCTCCCAGCGCGACCTGGTCGAGCGGGCCAGGGACGCGGGCGCGATGGCCTACCTGGTCAAGCCGTTCACCAAGGGCGACCTGGTGCCGGCCATCGAGATGGCGGTCAGCCGGCACGAGGAGCTCGCCGCGCTGGAGAAGGAGGTCTCCACGCTGTCGGAGCGGCTGGAGACCAGGAAGCTCGTGGAGCGCGCGAAGGGCCTGCTCATGGCCCAGCACGGGTGGACGGAGCCGCAGGCCTTCCGGTGGATCCAGAAGGCGTCCATGGACCGGCGCATGAGCATGCGCCAGGTGGCCCAGGTCGTGGTGAACGAGAACGGCGGCGAGACCCAGCCGCCCGCCTGAACGTCGCCCTGCTGATCGCGGAGGAGAAGACTCCTGGTCAGGGGCCGTCCCACTAAGTTGAGGAGTTATTACGACTCCGCATCCAAGTGCGGACAGTTCTGATGCATCCCTGGTCGGGCCATGCCTGGCCTATGTACCTTTCAGCCATTCGATCGGGACCAGTCGGCAGCGCTGACGATTCCCGGGCCTGGATGAAGGAGATGCTTCATGATCCGCATTGCCCCTCTCGGGCGGGCGCTGGCCGTCGCCGCGGCCGCCAGCCTCGCGCTGACGGCCTGTGGCGGTGGTGAGGACAGCGCCGCGCCGGCCTCCTCGGCGCCGGCGGCCCAGTCCTCCGCGCCCGCTGCCGCCACCGCCCAGGGCGATGGCGTTCTCACCGTCGGCACGTTGCTGCCGCAGACCGGCTCGCTCGCCTTCCTCGGCCCGCCGGAGTTCGCGGGTGTCGGGCTGGCGGTCAAGGAGATCAACGACGCCGGTGGTGTCCTCGGCAAGCCGGTGACCGAGGTCGACACGGACTCGGGTGACACCTCGACCAACATTGCGTCCCAGTCTGTCGACAAGTTGCTGCAGCAGAAGGCCGACGTGGTCATCGGCGCCGCCTCGTCCTCGGTGTCGCTGTCGGTCATCGACAAGATCACCGGTGCCGGTGTTGTCCAGATCTCGCCGGCGAACACCTCCGACCAGTTCACCACGTACAACGACAAGGGCCTGTACTTCCGTACGGCTCCGCCGGACGTGCTGCAGGGCCGTGTCCTCGGTGACCTCATCCTCGCCGACGGCAACGACACGGTCGGCATCCTGGCCCTCCAGGACGCGTACGGCACCGGCCTCGCCGACAACGTGCAGAAGGCGGTCGAGGGCGGCGGCGGCCAGGTCGTGGAGAAGGTCGTCTACGACCCGAAGGCGGCCGACTACTCGGCGGACGTCGCCAAGATCAAGGAGGCCAACCCGAAGGCCGTCGCGCTGATCGGCTTCGACGAGACCAAGAAGATCATTCCTGAGCTCGTCAAGCAGGGCCTGACCGCCAAGAAGGTGAAGTACTACTTCGTCGACGGCAACCTGTCCAACTACGGCACGGGCAAGGACGGCTTCCCCAAGGGCACGCTCGACGGCGCCAAGGGCACCCAGCCGGGCGCCCAGGTCTCCGACGACTTCAAGAAGAAGCTGAAGACGGTCGACCCGAACCTGAAGGACTACAACTACGGCCCCGAGTCGTACGACGCGACCATCCTGACCGCGCTCGCGGCGGTCGCCGCCAAGAGCGACGCGCCCAAGGACATCGCGGCCCATCTGGCGGAGGTCTCCTCGGGCGGGGAGAAGTGCAAGGACTTCAAGTCCTGCAACGACCTGCTGTCGGCGGGCAAGGACATCGACTACGACGGCGCGTCCGGCCCGATCGAGTTCAACGAGGCCGGTGACCCGGCCGAGGCGACGATCGGCATCTACCAGTACGGCGCCGACAACACCAACAAGAACATCGCCTTCAACACCGGCAAGATCGCCGGCTGATCGCGAGCACGAAGGGCCCGCTCCCCTGGAGCGGGCCCTTTCCGCGTCCCGGGACCTTCCGTCGTCGCGGGGGACGTCCCAGGCGTCTCGCCGCGCGGGTCAGGAACGGCCGCAGGCGGTGAGGACGACGGCGGACGCCTTGCGATACCGGCGCAGCAGGTCCGTGCGCAGGGAACCGGCCGTGTCGGCCCGGGACAGGGTCTCGGCGAGGCCGTCGACGGTCGCGACGGCGGCCGAGGCCGAGGCCGGCAGGTGGGGGCCGTACATCGCCAGCGTGCCGCGCAGATAGCCGAAACGGCCGCGTACGTCCCCGTCCCAGTGCTGGGCCTCCTCCTGCCCGGCGGGCAGCAGCGACAGCCCCAGGTAGCCGATGGCGGACACCACGCGGGCGCAGGGGTCGTCTCCGGCCTTCGCACCGGTGACGTAGACCGCGCCGCTGGTCTTCCCGGACGCGGTCCCCGTGGAGGACACAGTGGACGACACGGCGTCCGACGAGGCCTTGGGCTCCGGGGGCGGTGACTGGCAGGCGGACAAGCCCACCGCGAGCGCCGAGACGACCAGTGCCGTGCGGAGGGGGGTTCGGGTCATACGGCTCATTGTCGCCCCGCTGGTTGCCGATCAGGTGGAAATACGGTCACAGACATACGACGAGGGCCCCGGCGGGATCCGCCGGGGCCCTCGCGAGAGCGGCTCAGGCCCGGGCGAGCGTGCCCAGGTAGAGCTGGATGACCTTCGGGTCGTTGATCAGGTCGCGACCGCTGGCCATGTAGGCGTTGCGGCCCTGGTCGAGCACGTAGCCCCGATGGCAGATCTGCAGGCAGCGACGCGCGTTCTGCTCCACCATGATCACGGTCACGCCGGCCTTGTTGATCTGCTGGGCCTGGATGAAGACCAGGTCCTGCAGCTTGGGCGACAGGCCCGCGGACGGCTCGTCAAGCAGCAGAACCGACGGCTCGGTCATGAGCGCCCGGCCCATGGCGACCATCTGCCGCTCACCGCCGGACAGCGAGCCGGCGCGCTGCTTGCGGCGCTCCCGGAGGGCGGGGAAGATCTCGCAGACGAACTCGAACCGCTCCTTGAACTTGCCGGGCACCTGGAAGGCGCCCATCTCCAGGTTCTCCTCGATGGTGAGGCTGGGGAAGACGTTGTTCGTCTGCGGGACGTAGCCGACCCCGCGGGCCACCAGCGAGTGGGCCTTGAGGTTGGTGATGTCCTCGCCGTTCAGGGTGACCGAGCCGGTGCGCACCGGCACGAGCCCGAACAGGGTCTTCAGCAGGGTCGACTTGCCGGCGCCGTTCGGGCCGATGATGCCGATCAGCTCGCCCTTCTTCACGTACAGGTCGGCGCCGTTGAGGATGTTGACGCCGGGGACGTAGCCGGCGTACAGCTCGTCGGCCCGCAGCAGCGCGCTTTCGGCTCCGGCGAGGTGGTCGGCGCGGTCGACGACGGCCGCCCGCGAGGCGGTCGCGGCGCCGTCCTCGTCCGCCGCCGCGACCGGCTCGGCCACGCCGGTGCCGTCCGTCGCGGCGACCTCGTCCGGCGTGGGCGCGCGGTCTGGCTCTGCGTGGTTTTCCGGCGTGGGGGCGGTCATGCCTTCTCCTCGATCTCGGACTCCAGCTCGGCCTCGGCCTCCTGCAGCTGCTCCTCGAACTCCTCGGCGGACATCGGCGCGTCGTGGTGGGCGCCCAGGTAGGCGTCGATAACGCGCGGGTCCGACATGATGGTGTCCGGCGGCCCCTCCGCGATCACGGCGCCCTGGGCCATCACGATCACCCAGTCGCTGATGTCGCGGACCATGTCCATGTCGTGCTCCACGAAGAGCACGGTCATGCCCTCCTCGCGCAGGTCCTTCACGTGACCGAGGAGCGACTGGGTCAGGGCCGGGTTCACACCCGCCATGGGCTCGTCCAGCATGACCAGCTCGGGGCCGACCATCAGGGCCCGCGCCATCTCCAGCAGCTTGCGCTGGCCGCCCGACAGCGAGCCGGCGAAGTCGTCGCGCTTGGCGTCGAGCTTGAAGCGCTCGAGGAGCTCCTCGGCGCGTTCGGTGATCTCGTCCTCCTGGCGGCGCCAGCTGCCGGGGATCAGCGCGCGGAAGAAGTTCTCGCCGCGCTGGTTCTGCGCGCCGAGCCGCATGTTCTCCATCACCGTGAGCTTCGACAGGGCCTTGGTGAGCTGGAACGTGCGGACCATGCCCGAACGGGCCACGCGGTGGGCGGGCACGCCCTTGAGCTGCTTGCCGTTGAAGGTCCACGACCCCTCGTCGGCGCTGTCGAAGCCGGTGAGCTGGTTGAAGAACGTGGTCTTGCCGGCGCCGTTCGGGCCGATGAGCGCGGTGATCGACCCGCGCTGGACCTCCACGTGATCGACGTCGACGGCGGTGAGGCCGCCGAACCGGCGGACGACCTTGTCGACGACGAGGATGGGGTCGGGCTTGGCGACCCCCGGCTCGCGATCGAGGCCCGCGAAGGCGGCCAGCGCCGCCGCCTTCTTCGTCGTGGTGCTGTCAGCGTGCATCGAGCGCGATCTCCCTCTTGTCACCGAAGATGCCCTGAGGCCGGAAGATGAGCAGGAGCATCAGGCCGAGACCGACCAGCATGAAGCGGACCGCGCCGATGTTGTTCACGGTGAACAACGAGGGGAGCATCCCCGCGCTCACGGCCTCGCTGAGCGTGTTCCCCACGAAGACCAGCAGCACCCAGAAGAGCGCGGCGCCGACGACGGGGCTGAAGACGCGGGCCGCGCCGCCGAGGATCACGATCGTGTACGCGTAGAAGGTGAACTCGGTGCTGAACAGGTCGGGCTGCACCGACGCCTGGCCGAGCGCGAACAGGAAGCCGCCGAGGCAACCGACCACGCCGCCGAGCACGAGCGCCTGCATCTTGTAGGAGAAGACGTTCTTGCCGAGGCTGCGCACGGCGTCCTCGTCCTCGCGGATGGCCTTGAGCACGCGGCCCCACGGGCTCTTCATGAGCAGGTAGACCAGCCCGCAGGCGATCGCGATGAGCACCCAGCCGACGGTCAGCACCCACGTCACCCGCTCGTTGAAGCTGATCGGGCCGATGCCGTACGTGCCGGGGGAGTAGGGGTTCATCGCGAAGAAGTCGCCGGAGAAGTTCTGCCGGCCGTCCGAGCCGCCGAAGACGCTGCTGAACTTGACCGACCTGAAGACGAGCCGGACGATCTCGGCCGCCGCGATGGTGACGATGGCGAGGTAGTCGGCGCGCAGCCGCAGAGTGGGGATGCCGAGCAGGAAGGCCAGCACGACGGTGGCCGCCAGGCCGATCAGGATGCCGAGCCAGAACGGCAGGTGGAAGGTGGCCACGGTGACGGCCATGCCGTACGCTGCGACGCCGAGGAAGGCCGCCTGGCCGAAGTTGAGCAGCCCGGCGTAGCCGAACTGGATGTTGACGCCGATCGCGGCGAGCGCGTAGACGACGGTCTCCAGGCCGATCGAGGCCTTGACCGTGGTGACGAAAATGGTGTTCCAGTCCACGTGTGGTCTCCGATCAGCCGATGCGCTCGCGCCGGCCGAGAATGCCCTGCGGCCGGAAGAGCATGACGAGGATGAGCACCAGCAGCGCGCCGACGGTCTTCAGCTCGGTCGGCACCACGACGGTGGACAGCTGGATGAACAGGCCGACGACGATGGAGCCGACGAGGGCGCCGAAGGCGGTGCCGAGCCCGCCGAGGGTGACCCCCGCGAAGACGAGCAGCAGGATCTGGAAGCCCATCTGGAAGCTGACGTTCTGCGACAGGCCGAGCATGACGCCCGCGAGCGACGCGACGGCGCCGCCGACGGTCCAGATGATCCGGATGACGCCGTCGACGTTGATGCCGGAGGAGGCCGCCAGCGCGGGGTTGTCGGCGACGGCCCTGGCGGCCTTGCCGAGGCGGGTCTTGAGGAGCGCGAGCCCGACGATCACGAGCACGGCGAGCTCGATGCCCATCGCGATGAAGTTCTTCGGCGCGGCGGAGATCGGGCCCACCTGGATGCCCGGCTGGGCGTTGTAGTCCGCGTACGGAGCGCCCTCGCCGCCGAAGAAGAACAGGAAGACGTAGCGGAGGAACAGGGCCAGGCCGATCGAGATGATCATCATGGCGACCAGGCTGCTGCCCCGTTTGCGCAGCACTCCCCAGAAGAACCGGTCCTGGGTGTACCCGAAGACCCCGCCGATCACGACCGAGATCACCGCGGCCCAGATGAGCGGGATGCCCACGACCACGTTGAAGAAGTAGGCGCACATGGCGCCGAATGTGAGCAGCTCGCCGTGGGCGAAGTTGGTGAGCCCGGTGGTGCCGAACACCAGCGACAGGCCCATGGCCGCGAGGGCGATGATGAGCCCGAGGTTGAAGCCCTCGAAGGTGAGCTGGGCGACCCGGTCCCAGAAGGAGGAGGAGTCAGACGAGGCCTGCGCGGCGCCCCCGCCCTGCTTGCCGGCGGGCGCGAGGGCGAACAGGACGTTGCGTTCGCTGCCCTCGTAGACCTGCACGTCCAGAGTGGCCCGGTTCTGGAACTTCAGCCCGATGTCCTTGGGGAGCGTCGACTGGTCAAGCGTGACCTTGTATCTGCCCGCCTTGGGGACCGGCACCTCCCACTTGCCGTCCGCACCCGTGGTGGCGTCCCCGACGGGTTTGCCGTCTTCGCCCGCCACGCTGATCTTCACGCCGTTCACCGGCTGGCCTTGGTTTTGGAGTGTGCCCTTCAAAGCCTCCCCGTCCGCCCAGGCGGGGGAGGAGAGCAGAAAGACGAGTCCACCCAGGAAGGCCGTGAACGCGATCACGGCTCTGCGCAATGGTGCTCCCTCTGTTTCAGGTCATGGCGGGGTCGTGCCCCTACTGCGGACGCGCAACATCGGCGAGGTTGCTGCGATGTTGTGGCCGGAGCATAAGCCTGAGACGCCCGTTTCGGGGTCGTTCGTCACCAATTGGTGACCATGGTGTGTCACTGACGTGAGAAAGGGTTCGCAGGTCAGGGCATGTAAGGAGTCAACCGCCGGGTCGGTGCTGTGGAAGAGCATGAGCCCGTGGGAGGACCTTTGGGACCGTACACAGCTTCCCCGGCTCCGCACGTTGTCTACTCGGTCTTCCCACGGGCTCTGGAGCCACAACGGTAGCGACCGGAGCGACTCCGGTGCAAAGAGAGTCGCAAGCCGTTCCGGTATGAGGCCCAATGCGTCGTAAGGGGTTTTCGTAGTGCTCGCCCGGCCGGCTCGCGGGCGCGCGCGGCCCGCGAGCCGGGCGGCCTCAGCGAGCGTCCCTGAGCATGCAGGTCAGACGGGCCGTGCAGACCGCCCGGCCCTCGTCGTCGGTGATCTCGATGGCGTACGTCGCAAGCGTGCGCCCGCCGTGCACGCGGGTGGCGACGGCCGTGACGTGGCCCGAGGTGGCGGAGCGGTGGTGGGTGGCGTTGATCTCGATGCCGACGGCGATCCTGCCCGCGCCGGCGTGCAGGGCGGCGCCGGTCGAGCCGAGGGTCTCGGCCAGCACGCAGGACGCGCCGCCGTGCAGAAGCCCGTGCGGCTGCGTGTTGCCCTTGACGGGCATGCGGCCGACGACCCGCTCGGCACTGGCCTCCAGGATCTCGAGGCCCATCCGCTGGTGCAGGTGGTCCCCGGGCGCGTTCATCGACGACACGAACTCCTCGGGATTCGTCAAGGTCAAGGGGACGCCTCCTGTGGGAAGAGCACGGGTTTTCTGTCGTACAGGGAGACTAGGCTGCGGATGTGCCGAAGAGTGAAGCGACCCCCACCCGTCCGTGTCTGCTGCTCCTGGACGGGCATTCTCTTGCTTATCGCGCGTTCTACGCGTTGAAGGACGCGAACCTCATGACCACCGACGGTCAGCACACCGAGGCGGTGTACGGCTTCACCTCGATGCTGGCCAACATCCTGCGCGACGAGCAGCCGAGCCACGTCGCGGTGTGCTTCGACCGGAGCGAGCCGACCTTCAGGCACGAGGCGTACGACGGCTACAAGGCCAACAGGACGGAGACCCCCGAGGACTTCCGCGGCCAGGTGCAGCTCATCTTCGAGCTGCTCGACGCGCTGCGGATCCCCCGCATGTCCGTGGCCGGCTTCGAGGCGGACGACCTGATCGCGACGCTGGCGACGCGGGCCTCGGGCGAAGGCATGAACGTGCTCATCGTGACCGGCGACCGCGACGCGCTCCAGCTCGTGGACGACAGAGTCACGGTGCTGATGACCAGGCGGGGCATCAGCGACATGACCCGCTTCACCCCCGAGGCCGTCACGGAGAAGTACGGCCTCACCCCGGCGCAGTATCCGGACTTCGCGGCCCTGCGCGGCGACCCGAGTGACAACCTGCCGAGCATCCCGAGCGTGGGGGAGAAGACCGCCACCAAGTGGATCTCCGAGTACGGCTCGCTGGACGAGCTGGTCCGGCGGGCCGACGAGGTGAAGGGCAAGGTCGGCGACAAGCTCCGCGAGCACCTCGGCCAGGTGATCCACAACCGGATGCTGACCGAGCTGAAGCGCGACGCCCCGGTCGACGCCGAGGTGTCCGCGCTGACCATGGGCCTGTGGGACCGCGAGGAGGTCAACAAGCTCCTCGACGCGCTGCAGATCCGCGGCGAACTGCGCGAGCGCCTGTTCAAGACCCTCGGCACCACGGAACCGGAGGCGGGCGAGGGCTTCGAGCTCGAGGTGACCGCGCTCGAGCCGGGCCAGGTGGCCGGCTGGCTGGCCGCCCTCCCCGAGGACCGCGCCGGGCTGGCCTTCCAGGGCGCGTACGGCAGCGGCACCGGGCGGTTCGAGGGCCTGGCGATCGCCTCGCCGGGCGGCGCCGCCTATCTCGACCCCACCCGCCTCACCGAGGAGGACGAGGCGGCGCTGCACGCCTGGCTGGCCGACGACGACAGGCCGAAAGCCGTGCACGACGCCAAGGGGCCGCTGCTCGCGCTGTGGGCCCACGGGCACGACCTGCGCGGTCTCACCTGCGACACGGCGCTCGCCGCGTATCTCGCGATGCCGGGGCAGCGGTCGTTTCCGCTCGACGACCTGGTCCTGCGCTACCTCCACCGCGAGCTGCGGGCGGAGTCCGCGCCCGGCGGGCAGACCTCCCTGTTCGAGGACGCCGACGAGGGCGTGGCCCGGGATCTGGCGCTGCGGGCCCAGGCCGTGCGCGACCTGGCCGACGCGCTGGAGTCCCACCTGTCCAAGCGCGGCGGCACCCGGCTGGTGACCGAGGTCGAGCTCCCGCTGGTGCGGGTGCTGGCCGAGATGGAGCGGGCCGGCATCGCCGCCGACCGGCAGTACTTCGCGGCGCTGGAGGCCGAGTTCGGCGCGGCCGTCAAGCAGGCGGTCGAGGCCGCCCACCAGGCGGTGGGGGAGCAGTTCAACCTCGGCTCGCCCAAGCAGTTGCAGGAGATCCTGTTCGGCAAGCTCGGCCTGCCCAAGACCAAGAAGATCAAGACGGGCTACACGACCGACGCCGACGCGCTCGCCTGGCTGGCCCAGCAGACCGACAACGAGCTGCCGGTGATCCTGCTGCGCCACCGCGACCAGACCAAGCTGCGCACCACGGTCGAGGGCCTGATCAAGGAGATCGCCGACGACGGGCGGATCCACACCACGTTCAACCAGATCGTGGCGGCCACCGGGCGGCTGTCGAGCGAGAAGCCCAACCTGCAGAACATCCCGATCCGCACCGTCGAGGGCCGGCGCATCCGCAAGGGCTTCGTGGTGGGGGAGGGCTACGACACGCTGCTGACGGCCGACTACAGCCAGATCGAGCTGCGGATCATGGCCCACCTGTCCCGGGACGAGTCGCTGATCGCGGCCTTCGAGTCGGGCCACGACTTCCACCAGGCCACCGCGTCCCGCGTCTTCGACCTGCCTCCCGAGCAGGTGGACGCCGACCTGCGCGCCCGGATCAAGGCCATGAACTACGGCCTGGCCTACGGCCTGTCCGACTTCGGCCTGTCGGGGCAGCTCAACATCCCCGTCGCGGAGGCCAGGGCGCTCAAGGAGGAGTACTTCGAGGAGTTCGGCGGCGTCCGCGACTACCTGGAGTCGATCGTCGCCCTGGCCCGCAAGGACGGCTACACCGAGACCATCCTCGGCCGCCGCCGCTACCTGCCCGACCTGACCAGCGACAACCGGCAGCGCCGGGAGATGGCCGAGCGGATGGCGCTCAACGCGCCCATCCAGGGCTCGGCCGCCGACATCATCAAGGTCGCCATGCTGAACGTGCAGAAGGCGATCGAGGGCATGCGCTCCCGCATGCTGCTCCAGGTCCACGACGAGCTGGTGTTCGAGGTCGCGCCGGGCGAGCTGGAGGAGCTGACCGAGGTCGTGCGCACGCAGATGTGCCGGGCCTATGACTTGAGCGTGCCGCTGGAGGTCAGCGTGGGCGTCGGAACCACCTGGGAGGACGCCGGCCACTGACCGCGACCCGAGTCGGGGTTCGCCGGGCTCATCGCACCGAGCTCGTCATGCCGGGCTCGTCACGCCGGGCTGATGCCACCGGGCTCGTCACATTGGGCTGGTTCGCCGGGCGACGGGTCAGGGGCGGCCGGTCGGACGGGTGGGCCTGTGGTCCCGTCCGGCCAGGGCCAGGCCCGCCTGCTCGACCTCCAGCAGGCTCGCCTCGTGCCGCTCCGTCTCGTACGCCGCCCGCCCGCCGCGCAGTCCGAAAAGGCGCTTGCTGAGCGCGATGTAGAGCACGGCCGCGATGTTGATCAGGAGGATCACGATCCGGAACGGGCTCACCTTCTCGGCGATCTCGTAGATCTCCACCGGGATGAACGCCGAGGTGACGATCACCGAGAAGTACTCGCCCCATCGCCTCAGCAGCCACAGGCCGATCCCCTCGGTCAGCAGCAGGGCCGCGAGGGCGAGCAGGGCGAGGAAGATCCAGGTGAGGGTCGTCGTCCGCGCGCCCAGCGCGGTCCGCAGCGTGTGCACCACGCCCGACTGGTCGAGGTTCCACCCGAGCTTGTGGGCCAGCGGCTTGACCAGCGGGAGGTCCTGGTCGAACGCCCGCCGTACGGCGTCGTGGTGGGCCCGGAACCGCCACACGCCGTACGCTCCCGCGATCACGAGAACGGCCTTGGCCCAGCGGAAGACCGCGATCAGCCGTAGCACGGCGGCGTCCCGCAGGGCCCGGCCCCGCAGCACCACGGGTGCGTCGCCGGCCGGTCCGGCACCGCGCGGAGGGCCCAGGGTGAAGTCGCCGCAGCGCAGGCAGCGCCACGCCTCGCCCAGCGCGGTCTCGGCGCGCAGGCGGCTCCGCAGCGCCTCCTCGTCCGGGGCGTACGTAACGTGCCCGTGCCGTCCGCAGGCACGCAAGCTCCAGTCCACAGGAAAATTGCAACACATGTGAATGCGGACACGTCGGGCAGTAAGGTCAAATAACTGTGCGCAACCTTGCCCGAATGACTGCAATCGCCAATGTCGTCGTTGTCGTGATCGGTCTTGTCGCGCTCGTGCTGCTGCCCCGGTCCACGGGCGAGGAACGGTCACAGGTGCGGGCGCAGCCGCGGTCGCCGTCGCCGTCGCCCAGCGCGGCCCCGCCGAAGGCGACCGCCGAGTCGGCCAAGAAGGTCAAGGCGAACGAGGCCGGCCTGGTGCCCGTGATCATGTACCACCGCATCCTGCCCAAGCGGCTGGCGTCCATCGACCGCACCCCCGCCCAGCTGCGCAAGGAACTGGAGCGCCTGGCCAAGGACGGCTATGTGCCGATCACCGCGGCCGAACTGGTCGCCAGAAAGATCGACATCCCGGCCGGGACCCATCCGGTCGTCCTGACCTTCGACGACGGCCACCCCAGCCACTTCGCGATGGACCAGAACGGCATGCCGAAGAACGACACGGCCGTCGGCATCATCTACGAGGTCGCGGCGAAGTACCCGAACTTCCGGCCCACCGCCACCTTCTGGGTCAACCGCGACCCCTTCGGCCTGCGCGACCGGGAGCGGCAGAAACAGGCGGTGAAGTGGCTGGCCGACCACGGCTTCGAGGTGGCCAACCACACCTACTCCCATCCCGATCTCCGCCGGCTCTCCAACAAGCGGGTCGGCGAGCAGATCGTCCGGCAGGAGCGGCTGCTGAAGAAGATCGGCGCGCCGGCCTCGACGACCTTCGCGCTCCCGTACGGGTCGCGGCCCAGGAAGCTGAGCAGGGCGCACGACGGCACGTGGGACGGCACCCGCTACCACTTCGACGCCGTCTTCCTGGCCGGGGCGCAGCCCACGGTTTCGCCCTACGCGAAAAGTTTCCCGCGATACGCGATCCCGAGGATCCAGTCCAATGGAAAACACGGCGAATGCCGGCGCTGGTGCACGACCTACTGGCTCGACTGGCTCGCCAAACATCCAGGAGAGCGTTATACGTCGGATGGGGATCCGGCCCGAGTGTCGGTGCCGCGTAAACTCCGGGCAACGCTCTCGCCGGCCCGGGCGAAGTCGGTGATCACGTACTAGGCGTTCGTCTGGTTGCCTCGGATTGACCCAGCTCGCTCCGTCTCATATGCTGATCGCTGCGCTGTGGGCTCGCGCGCGTCACGGACGGAGCGGGCTCGCGCTCGGTCATCTGGTGGCTACCAGGAAGCAGCATCATCCAGTGAACGAAAAACGGCCCGCCGCGCTTCTGTCACAACGACATCTGTCCGGTTCGGAGCAATTCCACACATGACGAGCAGCACTGAGGCCACCTCGAGCACCCCGCAGGTAGCGGTCAACGACATCGGTTCCGAGGAGGCCTTCCTCGCCGCGATCGACGAGACCATCAAGTACTTCAACGACGGAGACATCGTTGAAGGCACCGTTGTCAAGGTCGATCGAGACGAGGTCTTGCTCGACATTGGCTACAAGACCGAGGGCGTTATCCCGTCGCGCGAGCTCTCGATCAAGCACGATGTCGACCCGGCCGAGGTTGTCGAGGTCGGAGAGCACGTCGAGGCCCTGGTTCTCCAGAAGGAGGACAAGGAAGGCCGCCTCATCCTGTCCAAGAAGCGCGCCCAGTACGAGCGCGCCTGGGGCACGATCGAGAAGATCAAGGACGAGGACGGCATCGTCACCGGCACGGTCATCGAGGTCGTCAAGGGTGGCCTGATCCTCGACATCGGTCTGCGCGGCTTCCTCCCCGCCTCCCTGGTGGAGATGCGCCGCGTCCGCGACCTGCAGCCGTACGTCGGGCGCGAGCTCGAGGCCAAGATCATCGAGCTGGACAAGAACCGCAACAACGTGGTCCTGTCCCGCCGTGCCTGGCTGGAGCAGACGCAGTCCGAGGTTCGCCAGACGTTCCTCAACACCCTTCAGAAGGGCCAGGTCCGCAAGGGCGTCGTGTCCTCGATCGTCAACTTCGGTGCGTTCGTGGACCTCGGCGGCGTCGACGGCCTGGTGCACGTTTCCGAGCTGTCCTGGAAGCACATCGACCACCCGTCCGAGGTCGTCGAGGTGGGCCAGGAGGTCACGGTCGAGGTTCTCGACGTCGACATGGAGCGCGAGCGGGTCTCGCTGTCGCTCAAGGCGACGCAGGAGGACCCGTGGCAGCAGTTCGCCCGGACCCACCAGATCGGCCAGGTCGTGCCCGGCCGCGTCACCAAGCTGGTGCCGTTCGGTGCCTTCGTCCGGGTCGAGGAGGGCATCGAGGGCCTGGTCCACATCTCCGAGCTGGCCGAGCGCCACGTGGAGATCCCGGAGCAGGTCGTGCAGGTCGGCGACGAGATCTTCGTGAAGATCATCGACATCGACCTGGACCGCCGCCGCATCTCGCTGTCCCTCAAGCAGGCCAACGAGGGCGTCGGCGCCGAGGTCGAGTTCGACCCCACGCTGTACGGCATGGCGGCGACCTACGACGACCAGGGCAACTACATCTACCCCGAGGGCTTCGACGCCGAGACCGGCGAGTGGCTCGAGGGCTTCGACAAGCAGCGTGAGGAGTGGGAGCGGCAGTACGCCGAGGCCCAGGCCCGCTTCGAGGCGCACCGCTCGCAGATCGAGAAGGCCCGCCAGGAGGAGGCGGCGGCCAGCGAGGCCGCTCCGTCGTCCTACAGCGGCGAGACCACCTCCGCGCAGTCCGGCGGCGGCGGCGCCCTCGCCTCCGACGAGGCCCTCGCCGCCCTGCGCGAGAAGCTGGCGGGCGGCCAGAGCTGACACCCGGTCTCCCGACCGGAGGTCCAGCCGAGTCCTCCACAGCACCACGAAAGGCCCCGCTTCGGCGGGGCCTTTCCCCTTTCCGCGGTTCGTCGCGAGCAGGGGACACCTTCCGCCGGTTGGCGGAGGCGGGCGTGCCGATAGGGTGGCCCTCGTGGTGGAGATCGCGAGGGCCGTGCCCGCGGACGCGGGGGAGCTTCTCACCCTGCAGCGGGCCGCGTACGTGACCGAGGCGCAGCTCTACGGCGACCCGTTCATCGCGCCGCTCGTCGAGTCGCTCGACCAGGTGCGTACGGTGATCGAGACGGCGGTCGTGCTCAAGGCGACGGACGGCGGGCGGCTGGTCGGCGCGGTCCGGGGCCAGATGTCCAATTCGACCTGCCTGGTGGGCCGTCTCGTGGTCGCGCCCGACCGGCAGGGGCAGGGGATCGGCAGTGCGCTGCTGGCCGCGATCCACGAGGCCGTGCCCGAGGCGGCGGTGTTCGACCTGTTCACGGGGCACCTGTCGGAGGGCAACCTGCGGCTCTACCGCCGGCTCGGTTACCGGGAGACCCAGCGGGAACGGGTGCAGGACCACCTGACGCTGGTCCACCTGCGCCGGGAGCCCCAGCACCAGTCCGCCCGATAGGCTGCGGGACGTGCTGAGAGTTGGGCTCACGGGCGGCATAGGTTCGGGCAAGAGCGAGGTGTCGCGCCGGCTCGCGGCGCGCGGCGCCGTCGTCGTCGACGCGGACAAGATCGCCAGAGAGGTCGTGGAGCCCGGCACCCCCGGGCTCGCGGAGATCGTCGAGGCGTTCGGCGAGAACGTGATCCGCCCCGACGGCACCCTCGACCGGGAACGGCTCGGCGCGATCGTCTTCGCCGACGCCGAGAAGCTGAAGGTCCTCAACGGGATCGTCCATCCGAAGGTGGGCGAGCGCAGTGAGCAGCTCCAGCGAGAGGCCCCGGACGACGCGGTCGTCGTCTACGACGTGCCGCTGCTGGCCGAGAACAACCTGGCCCCGCTGTACGACGTGGTGATCGTCGTCGACACACCGGACGAGGTGCGGCTGGAGCGTCTGCTGCGGTTTCGCGGCATGCCGGAGGCGGACGCCCGCGCCCGGATCGCCGCCCAGGCCTCCCGCGAGGACCGGCTGAGGATCGCCGACATCGTGATCCGCAACGAGGGTTCCCTGGACGACCTGGACGCCCAGGTCGACAAGGTCTGGCAGGACCTGAGCGCCCGGGTCTCCGCGAAGGGCTGACCGGGCTGTCCACGCCCAGGAAGTCTCATGGACGTCCTGACCCCCCTAGCGAATCTACAGCGTAAAGCCGACGTCCTTGGCCATGCCTGCGGCGTCCCCGTGATCGCGGTCGGCGGCGCCTTCCACCCACGACCGGTAGGCGTCGAGGACCAGGCCGTGGAAGTGATGCACGCCGTGCTCGGACAGTCCTGTGCCGGACGGGTCGTAGACGATGCGGCCCTGGTCGAAGGCCGGAGTGTTCATGCCCCGCTGGACGCTCTCCACGATGGTGATGTCCTGCTGCTGCAGCACCTCGTCGATGTATCGCACCGCCTCCACCTCGGCGTCCATGAGCTCGGCCGTCTCGAAGTAGAAGTCCCAGGTCTCCAGGGTGCGGTCGGGACCGGCCGGAATGATCTGCAAGACCATGAAGTTGCCGCGACCGGGGTATCGAAGCAGACAGGTGTTGGGCCACAGCCACCACACCGCGTGCTGTGTGACCGACGCACCCGCGACGTCGTACGCGGCGTTCTCCTGCTTGCCGGCCTCGGCGAAGTGGCTCGACCAGATGCCGTGGGTCTTCACCTCGTAGGTGTCCATGTCGACGAGGTCGACGAACTCCTTGTGGGCGATGTGACAGTGGTAGCACTCCAGGAAGTTGTCGACGACGTTCTTCCAGTTGGACGCGATGTCGTAGGTCAGCCGCTTCGCGTGGGTCAGTCCGGCCACGTCGGGGGCCCATCTGGCGATGTCGGCCGCCAGATCCCCGGCCTGCTCGGCCAGGGGGGCGGCGCCCGGGTCCAGGTTCACGTAGACGAAGCCGCCGAACTCCTCCACCAGCACCTGGTCGAGGCAGATCTCGCTCTTGTCGAAGTTCTCCATCTTGTCGGCGCGACGAGCCGCCTTCAGCTGCCCGTCCAGGCCGTAGGTCCACGCGTGGTAGGGGCAGACGATGTTGCGCGTGGTGCCGGAGCCGGCGAGCAACTCGTGGGCGCGGTGCTTGCAGACGTTGTAGAACGCGCGCAGCGCTCCGTCACGATCGCGCACGATCGCGATCGGCATGCCGGCCACGGTGGCCGACACGTAGCTGCCGGGCGACGAGAGCTTCTCCACGTGGCAAATCCACTGCCAGGTGCGGGCGAAGACAGCCCGGACGTCGACGTCGAGCCACCGCGGGTCCGTGTACGTCTCCGCCCGCAGCGACATCGATCGTCCTGGGTCCTTGTGGAATCCGGCGCCGACGCGGCGAACGTCGGCCATCGTGACTGGTGCCATGGCGGGAGCATACGAGGGCCTGAACGATCGTTCAATATATGCCTGGACGTTCGTTCAATGTCGCCGGTCAGCCGGCGAGTGCGATCTCCTCGCAGCGGGCGACGCTCCTGCTGATCGAGGCGCGGTCGAGCCCCAGCAGGGCCGTGAGCCACAGACCGTTCTGGATGACGTCGATGTCGGCGGCCCGCTTGCCGCACTCGTCGGGTGGCAGCTCGGGGCGAGCCGCGCCGATGAGGGCGGCAAGCCCGGCACGGTAGCGTTTCTGGGCCTCCGTGTTGATGCGCTCGAAGTCCTCGTGGGCCTGGGCGAGCGCCCAGAGCTGCAGCCGCAGGGACAGGTACTCCGTCGTCAGGAACTCCGGGTCGGCCACCCGCGTCAGCGCGGCACGCAGCCGCTCTTCCGGTTCGAGGGCGAGGTCCGGCTCGACCAGTGCGATGTCCTGCTCCTCGATGCGGTGCAGGGCCGCACGGATCAGGCTCGTCTTGTCCTCGTAGTGGTAGTTCACCAGCCCCAGCGAGACCCCGGCCTCACGTGCGACGGCACGCATGCTGACCCCGGATATGCCCTGCAGGGACAGGAGCCGAAGCACCGCCTCGAGGATCAGCGCCTGCCGGTCGACTTTCTCATCGGCGTCCATCGCGCGCACGGGCCTCGGGCTCACGTCCACAACCTTAGTAGTGGCAGGAAGGTCGAGAGCGGCCGTCGCTCGCATCGATGCCCCAACCGGGACTCCGGCGACACGCCCCTGTCTTGACGCATCTGGCTAATGCCATTAGCCTTTCAGCTATGCACTTGAGCCTGGAGGATGGCGTGACCGAGTTCCTGAAGATCGGCGAAGGCGAGATCGCGTACGACGTGACGGGGGAGGGCCCGCTGGTCGTGATGGTCCCCGGCATGGGAGACAGCCGGCGCGCCTACCGTTTCCTCGCCCCGGCGCTGGCCGCCGCCGGATATCGCGTGGCGACCATGGACCTGCGCGGGCACGGCGAGTCGAGCCTCGGCTGGGACTCCTACACCCGCACCGACACCGCGGACGACATCGTCGCCCTGATCGAGCACCTGGGCGGGCCCGCCGTGGTCGTGGGGCACTCGTTCGCCGGGGGAGCGGCCACCATCGCGGCCGCGAAGCGGCCCGAGCTGGTCGGCGCCCTTGTGGAGGTCGATCCCTTCACCCGGGCGCAGAAGCCCGACCTGGGCGGGCTGCTGAGCAACGGCCACTACCGCAAGGGCATGACGCGGCTCATGGGCGTGGCGCTCCTCCGCAGCACCGGGCTGTGGAAGAGCTACCTCGACCACGCCTATCCCGGTGTCAAGCCTGCCGACTGGGCGCACTATCTGGCCGCCCTGGAAAGCGACCTGCGCAGGCCGGGCCGGATGGCCGTGGTGAGCGCGATGGGCGCGTCCGCGCCCACGGACGCCGGTGCCCACCTCGACGGCATCCGCTGCCCCGCCCTGGTCGTCATGGGCTCCCGCGACCCCGACTGGGCCGACCCCCGGGCCGAGGCGGACGGCGTCGTGGCCGAGATGCCGCAGGGGCTCGGCGACGTGGTGATGATCGACGGCGCTGGGCACTACCCGCACGCGCAGCACCCCGACGAGGTCGCCGCCGCGATACTCGCATTCCTCAAGCAGCGGGCCCGTGGCTAGGGCTGCACTGTCCCCGGACGCCGTCGTCGGCCTCGCGCTGCGGATCGTGGACGAGGAGGGCCCCGGGGCGCTCACCCTGTCCGCGGTCGCGGGGCGGGCGGGTGTCGCCACCCCCTCCCTCTACAAGCACGTGCGCAACCTCGCCGAACTGCGCGTCCTGGTGTCCGGGCGGGTGATGGGCGAGCTGACGGAGGTCGCGAGCGAGGCGGTGCTCGGCCGGTCCGGAGACGAGGCGCTGCGCGCCCTGATGGACGGCTGGCGCTCCTACGCCTACCGGCATCCGCACCGCTACTCGGCGATGATCCAGGCGCCGCGGCCCGAGACGGCCGAGACGGCGGACCGGCTGATCGGCATCATGCTCGCCGCACTGCGGGCGTACGGGCTGGAGGGCTCGGCCGCGATCCACGCGGTCCGCTGCCTGCGCGCCGCGATGCACGGATTCGCCGTCCTGGAGGCGGCCGGCGCGTTCCAGCTCGCCGAGGACCTCGACGAGAGCCACGCCCTGCTGGCCCACATGGTCGTCTCCGGGCTTCGCACCGCCCGCGAGCACTGAACCCTCCGGCGTCAGAACGGCTCGTCGAGGGCCAGCCGCCTGACCTCGGGCAGGTATTCGTCCAGCTCGCCGGGCTCGAACCGGCACATGCCGATCACGTGCCAGAACTGGCCCGTCACGTCGCCTTCCAGCTTGTACAGCCCGCCGGGCGAGAACGCGGCCCATCCCTCCGGCAGGCCGAGCAGCGTGACGCGGCGTTCGCGCCGGGGGACGTCCCACAGGATCACCACGCCGTCGTCCCCGGCGCTGGCGAGCAGGTCGCCGGAGGGGTGGAACGCGACCGACCAGATCCGGCGGCCGTGACCGGCGAGGGCGCCGACACGCGCGCCGGAGGCCGGGTCCCACAGGTGGACGGCGAGATCGTCCCCGGCGGTGGCCAGCAGGTCGCCCGACGGGCTGAAGGCCGCCGTCCACAGCCGCCCGCCGCCGGCGAGGACGTGCAGGCACTCGCCGGAGGCGACGTCCCACAGGCGGGCGGTGCCGTCGTTGCTCGCGCTCGCCAGCAGGTCGCCCGACGGGGAGAAGGCCACCGCGTACACCCGATCGTCGTGGCCGCTCAACGTCGCCGCCCACTGGCCGGTCGACGCGTCCCACAGCCGCACGTTGCGGTCGTCGCAGCCGGTGGCCACGAGCCTGCCGTCGGGGCTGAAGGCGATCGACCTGACGCGCCCCCGGTGCCCGGCGAGGTTGGCGACCTGCCGCCCGGAGGGGCGGTACCACAGCCGGACGCTGTCGTCGTCGTTCGCGGTGGCCAGCAGTTGCCCGTCGGGGCTGAACGCCTCGGCCCACACATGGTCGGTCTCCACGTTGAGCTCGCGCTCGTACGTCCCGGCCACCGGGTTCCACAGGTAGACGCCGCCGTCGTTGCTGGCGGTGGCCAGCAGCGGGCCTGCCGGGCTGAAGACGGCCGACACCAGCCGGTCGGCCGCCCCGGTGAGCGAACGCAGGCGGCGGCCCGTGACCGGGTCCCACAGCCGTACGTAACCGTCGTTGCCGCAGGCGGCGAGCATGCCGCCGTCGGCGGAGAAGCGGACCGACGTGATGCGGCGGCCGTGGCCGCGCAGCGTCTGGACGCACTGACCCGTGTGCGGGTCCCACAGGCGGGCGGTGCCGTCGTTGCTGCAGGTCGCGAGCTGCCGGCCGTCGGGGCGGAACGCGAACGGCCACACGGAGCCCCGGTGCCCGGTCAGCTCGGCACGCGCCTGCCCGGTGCGGTGGTCCCAGATCCGTACGACCCCGTCGCTGTCGCCGGTCGCCAGCAGTTCGCCGGTGGGGTCGAACAGGACCTGGTAGACGGCGCCGCGGTGCCCCGGCAGGCTGCCGGCGGCCGCGCCCGTGGCCGGGTCCCACAGCCGTACGGCTCCCTCCGTGTCGCCGGAGGCGAGCAGCCGCCCCTCAGGGTGGAAGGCGAGCGAGTAGATCCGGCCGGGGTGACCGGTCAGCTCGTGCAGCGGGACGCCGGTGCGGGGGTCCCAGACGCGCAGCACGCCCTGGCCGTCCCCGGCGGCCAGGCGGGTGCCGTCGGGGCTGAGGACCAGGCGGTAGACGGCTCCGCTGTGGCCGTGGAGGTGGTGGCGCACCTGCCCGGTGGCGAGGTCCCACACGCGGATCGCGCCCGCGCTGTCGCCGGTCACCAGCAGCCCCGGCAGGAACACGGCCGTGTAGATCGGAGCGGTGTGGCCGGGCAGCTCCCATGCGAGTTCACCGGACGCCCAGACCCGCATGATCCCGTCCGCGCCGCCGGCCGCGATCAGGTCGCCCGAGGTGACCACGGGCCACACTCCCTCGGGATGGCCGCGCAGGACGTGCGTCGGCTCTCCGGTGGCCGGGTCCCACACCCGGACGGTCCCGTCGTTCGCGCCGGTCACCAGCCCGGTCTCGCCGTAGGCGACCTTGTAGACGCGGCCCCGGTGGCCCTGCAGCGTGCGCAGGGCGGACCCGGTGACGCTGTCGCAGACCAGGACGCCGCCGTCCTCCCCGCCCAGGGCGATCACGCCGCCGCCGGGGTCGTAGGCGACCGGTTCCGGCAGGCGGCTGCTCTCGAAGTGGTAGCCGTACGGCACGCCGACGACGGCGGGGGCCAGCTCGCCGCCGACCCGCCCGCCGTCCGTGCCGGGGACGGCGGGCGCCACGGCCGCGCCGCGCAGCTCCGGCGCTCCCCGGGGGACGCCGGTGACGTCGATGAGCGCGGCCCGGTCCCAGCGGCTGCCCCCGACCGCGACGTCCCGCAGGTCGGCGCGGGCGAGCCGGGCCCGGGTGAGGTCGGCGCCGCGCAGGTCGGCGCCCACCAGAACGGCCTCGTCCAGGCGCGCCCCGGCCAGCCGGGCGTTCCTGAGCACGGCGTGGGACAGGTCGGCCCCGACGAGCCGGGTGTCGGTCAGGTCGGCGCCGGTGAGGTCGACGCCCTGCAACTCGCGGTAGGACAGGTCCTCGCCGCTGAGCCGGGCTCCGCGCAGGTCGGTCCTGGCCGAGGTGCGCAGCCGGGTGGTCACCTTGATGGCGTTGGCCCGTGCGACGTCGCCGGCACCGGGGGAGGCGAGCGTGCGGGCCGCCCACGCCTGCAGCCGCGAGGCGTCGGCCAGGTCGCACAGGAAGTCGACGGCCAGCGCCGACAACGGCCGCAGGCCGAGCCCCGGCGCGTGGCCGGCGTCGAGCGACCCCGCGAGGTGCCGGGCCACCAGCCACTCCACGACCGAGGCGTGGATGAACCCGAACAATCCCTCGTCGGTGCGGACCAGCAGGCTGCCGGCCCCGACGGCGTGCGCGGCCTGCTCGGGTGTCAGCCGCGAGGCCCCCTGCCCTCCCGCGGTCCCGGCGCCGTCCGCATCGGCCGGGCCTGTGCGCTCCGCCTGCTCGGAGCCGGCCCCCGGCCCGTACGGCACGCGGCTCTGCGTGTCGGCGGCCAGGCCGGTGAGCGTGTCGGCGACCTCGGCCAGCTCCGCCGGCCGCAGGTAGGTCTCGCCGGTCTGCCACAGCCGCAGCGCGAGCGTGGTCGCGGCCCGCCACAGCTCCTCGCGGGTCAGTCCGCCGGGGGCTCCGGCCACGCCGCGTACGCGCTCCTCCTCGAAGGCCAGCCAGGTGTCGAGGATCTCCTGGTAGAGACCGGCGGCGCTGATCGCCTCCCCGGCCCGGGCGACGGCGCGCAGCCTTTCGGCGGGCAGGTCGGCGATGAAGCTGAGCATGCGGGGGTTGTGCGCCAGGCCGAGCAGGTCGCCGATGCCCGTGAGCAGGGCCATCCGGTCGTCGGCCGCCTGCTGCGAGCCGTACCGGTTGACCAGGTAGGCGCGGATCTGCTCCTCGGTGAACTCCTCGATGCTGAGCACCCGGCGGTTCGGCAGCAGACCGACCTTCTCCCCGAGAGCGGTCATCACCTGGCTGCGCGACTTGAAGTGCTGGGTGCGCCCGGCAACGACGATCTTCGCCTTGTCCTCTGCCGCGCGCAGCAGGGTGTCGAGGTGGTCGGCCGCCCGCTCGTACGTCACTCGGGTGACCAGTTCGTCGAAGCCGTCGAACAGCAGCACGATGCGGCCCTGGCGCAGCATGTAGTGGAACGCCTTGAGGTCGATCAGCTCCTCGCCGTGGTTGGCGAGGTGCGCCGCGACCAGCCCGGCGACCGAGTGCGCCTTGTCGAGGGCGCGCAGCTCGATCAGGATCGGCGTGAGGTGCGGCAGCTCGGCGGGGATGCGCCTGGCCACCTCGTGCAGCGAGAACGTCTTGCCCCGGCCGAAGTCGCCGAGCACGAGCGCGAACCGCCCGTGGTCGGCCGCGAGCAGCCGCATCAGCTCGTCGGTCAGGTCGTCGCGCACCTCGCCGCCGGTCCGGTCGAGTTCCCTGAACCGCTGCGGCACGTACAGCTCCGGCGGGTAGCGGCGGTCGCCGCGCAGCCTCGCCGTCTGGCCGGCCACGTAGGACGACAGGTCGAGCAGGCCCTGGAACTCGGTGAAGCTGCGCAGCCGCAGCCCGCGCCGCAGCGCGTCGTCGCGTAACGCCCGGGACGGTTGCGGTCCCTGGTAGACCAGCTCGGCGGCGTGCTCCAGCCCCGCCGCGTGGACGTGACCGAGGAACGCCTCGACCCGCGCCTGGTCCAGCTCCCCGGCGTGCGCGCCGATCAGGACCTGGCGGACGAACCCGTCCTCGGGGTGGGTGACGAGCAGGCGCGGCGGATCGCCCGCCACACGGCGGATCTTGGCTCGTTCGAAGCGGGTCTCGCAGACCTCGGCGATCCGGTCCAGCAGCAAATCGGCCGGGCCCGCGGGCTCCTCCGGCTCCCGCGCCGGCGGCTCGGGAGCCGCCGCGGCGGGGGGCTGCGGCCGCCAGCCGCGCCAGCCGTACGGCAGGACCTCGGGGTCGCCCAGCTCCGGCCGGTCCCGGGTCCACCGGCGCAGCCCCTGCGGCGTGACCTGGAGGATCTGGTGACGGCCCGGGGCGAGCGCGGGCACGCACGGCAGCCCCTCCAGATCCCAGACTTCCTCCGGTCCGCCGCGCCGGGCGTCCCGCCCGTGGACGAGCAGGTCGAGCCGGGAGCCGAGGAGCCGTTCCAGGGTGGCGGCGTCGCGCAGGCCGGGGCGCGGGGGATGGGCGACGACGCCGATCCGCAGCCATCCCTCGAACGGCCGCAGCCGCTCGGCGAACCACGCCGCCTGGGCCTCGCCGACGAAGCCGTAGTCGTCCTCCTCGCGATGGCTCATCGCGATCGTGGAGTTGATCCCGGCGACGACCGTGCGCAGCTCGGGCAGCTCGAACAGCGTCCACGGCTGGGCGCTGTCGAACGCCGGGCCGTCGAGGCCCTGGTAGAGCTCGCCGAAGAGCGTGGAGAAGTGCCGCCACTTCGGCCAGTAGGGCGGCTGCGGGCGCACGTCGTCGGCCTCGCAGGTCGCGAAGTAGGCCCGGCAGGCCGCCTTGGTGACGTCGCGCGGCCCGGGGACGACCACCAGCCGTCCGGGTTCCAGCCCCAGCAGCACGCGCAGCCCGGTGAGGAACGCCAGCGCCTGCTCGCACTCGCGGATGCTGCCCGACTCGGTGAGGTCGCCGGTCACCATCAGGAGGTCGGGCCTGGGCACCCCGGCGTCGGCGAGGCGGGTCAGGTCGGCCCACACGCTCGCCTGCAACTCGCCCGCGTCGAGCGGCTCGTCCGCCTCGGCCAGGCCGCGCCCGAACCGCGGCCCGGCGACGTGCAGCACGGTCACCGAGGAGGCGCCGCCCGCGCGCTCGGCCGTCGGGAACGCCGGCTCGGCCGCCGGGGTGCGCCGGGCCCGGGGCACACGTACGGCGGGGGGCTCGGGGTCGGCGGGCGGCTGGAGGGCGTGCGCGCCCGGCCCCGCCGGGAACCGGGGCGGCTCGGCCGGCTTGGCCCGGCCGGCCAGCGCCTGCCGGATCCGGGTGAGCAGCAGCCGCCGCGCCTCGGCGGGGTCGGTCACGCCGAGGAGGTCCACCCAGGTGATCGTGGACAGCAGACCGTCGAGCGGGCAGTCCTCCAGCCGGACCGTCACGAGCTTGTTGGACGGGTTGTCGGGATCGGCGCGCAGCGCCGCCTGCCATTCGAGCCTGCCGTACCGGGAACCCAGGTAGTTGCGGGTGAGCACCGCGACGACCAGGTCGGCCTCGCTGACCCCGCGGTCCATGAAGTCGATGAAGTTGGTGCCCGGCACGAAGTCCCACGCCTGCAGCATCGTGCGATAGCCGGCGGCTTCGAGCTGCCAGGCGATCCACGTCGCCCACCGCTCGTCGGCGGGGGAGTAGCTGACGAAGATCTCGGTCCGCGCGTCCCCCCGCCCCGTGTGCGTCATGGAGCCCAGTATTCCCGCTGCCACCGACGGTTTGGAGGGGATCGATCATCTCGGTGGGCGGCGAGATAGGGTGTGCGCGTGGCGACCGGGCTGCGGAGACTGAGCGTTCTCGACTGGATCAGGTTCGGGCTGCTCGCGGCGGGCCTGGTCTTCGTGGCCACCGGCCTGCTGCCGGCCGAGTCGGCCAGGGACAGCATCGAACGCATCGCCCCCCTGCTGCTGTTCCTCGGCGCGGTGATCGTGCTGGCGGAGCTGACCAAGGAGGCGCAGGTCTTCGACGTCATCGCGACCCGCATCGCGATCGTCGGCCGGGGGAGCTACGCCGTTCTCTTCCTGCTCTGCACGGCCTTCGCCTCGCTGGTCACGATCGTCCTGAACCTGGACACGACGGCCGTGCTGCTGACGCCGGTCATGCTGGCCCTGGCGCCGCGCGCGAAGATCGCGCCGCTGCCGCTCGTGATGACAACGGTCTGGCTGGCCAACACCGCGAGCCTGCTGCTGCCGGTCTCCAACCTCACCAACCTGCTCGCCATGAACCGGGTCGCGCTGACCATACAGGAGTTCGCCGCGCGGATGTGGGCGCCCCAGGCCGTGTCGATCGCGGTGACGATGGCGTTCCTGTGGGCGTTCTACTGGCGGCGCGGCGAGCGGGGCGAGGACCGCTACGTGCCGCCGCCTCCGGTGCCGGTGGCCGACCGGGTGCTGTTCGGCGTCGCCGGAGTGGCGTGCCTGCTGTTCATCACCGCGATCCTGGCGGGCGTGGAGATCGGCGTCGCGGCTCTCGTCGCGGCGGTCGCGGTGGTCGCCGCCTTCGCCTGGCGCGACCGCGCGAAGCTCGTGTGGGGCCTGATCCCCTGGCGGCTGCTGGTCTTCGTCACCGGGCTGTTCCTCGTGGTCCCGACGCTCAGCCGCCTCGGCCTGGCGGACGTGATGCGCGCGCTCATCGGCGTGGGCGGCGAGGGGGACGGCGCCTACCGCGCGGCCGCCGCCGGAGCCGCGCTGTCCAACGTGCTCAACAACCTTCCGGCGTATGTCGCTGGTGAGCAGGTCGTCCTCGCGGCCAACCACACGCAGTTGCTGTCGCTGCTCGCGGGCACCAACCTGGGCCCGGTGATCACGCCGTGGGGCTCGCTCGCGACGCTGCTGTGGTTCGAGTGGTGCCGGCGGGGGGACGTGCGGGTGCCGCTGGCGAAGTTCGTCGTCACCGGCGCGGGCCTCGCCGTGACCGGTCTCGCCGCGACGGTGACCGTCCTGATCCTCACCGCCTGAGGCGCCGCCCGAGGGCCGCCCCGGCCGGGCCTCCGACGCTTGCGGATCGTTCAGCCGCGGGGCGCCCCCGCGTCGTCGTAGCGTCGCCGTGCCCGTTCGACGTGCTCGATGTTGGTGGCGGCCCACTCGGCGATCTGGGCGAAGAGGGGGGAGAGGGTGCGGCCGAGCTCGCTGATCTCGTACTCGACGCGCGGCGGCACCTCGGGATGGTAGGTGCGGACGACCAGTCCGTCGCGCTCCAGTTGGCGCAGGCGCTGGGTGAGCACCTTGGGGGTGATGTTCTCGATGCGCCGCTCCAGCTCCACGAACCGCTGGCGGCCGAAGGCCTGGAGCGACCAGAGGATGGGCGAGGTCCACCGGCTGAACACGATGTCGACGACCGGGGAGATCGGGCAGGCCAGCTCGGGGTCGGTCGTGGCGTCGGCCGCCGGCCGGCTCGTCTCGGTCGCCATGGGTTGCACTCCTCTGAGGTAGTTACTTTCCTCTAGGTACCTACTATACGGAGGCTGTTAGCGTCGCCGTCATCGCGAGAAGCCACAGGGAAAGACGCGGGAGTTGATCATGATTGTGGTGACGGGTGCGACCGGGAACGTCGGTCGGTCACTGGTGCGGGCCATGGCGGAGGCCGGGGAGCGGGTGACGGCGGTGTCGAGGGGGACAGCCCCGGTGAACCTGCCGAGGGGGACCGGACACGTGCGGGCCGACCTGGCCGCGCCGGAGACCCTGCGGCCCGCCCTCGACGGTGCCGAGGCGCTGTTCCTGCACGACGGCGGCACGGGCGGCGTCGGGCTCGACCCGAGAGCCATCCTGGACGTGGCCCGGGCCGCCGGGGTCCGGCGGGTGGTGCTGCTCTCCTCGCAGGGCGTGGTGACCCGGCCGGAGTCGGCGTCGCACGGAGGCGTCATGCGGGCGGTCGAGGAAACGGTGCGCGAGTCGGGCCTGGCCTGGACGATCCTGCGGCCCGGCGTCTTCGCGTCCAACGCCTACGCCTGGGCGGAGTCGGTACGCGCCGAGCGGACGGTCGCCGCGCCGTTCGGCGACGTCGGGATCCCGGTGATCGATCCGGCGGACATCGCGGAGGTCGCGGCCGTGGCCCTGCGCAAGGACGAGCACGCGGGTCGTGCCTACGAGTTGAACGGGCCGGCGGCCGTCACACCCCGGCAGCAGGCGGAGGCGATCGGCGCGGCCCTCGGCGAGCCGGTGCGGTTCGTGGAGCTGACCCGGGCCGAGGCGCAGGCGCGGATGGCCGCGTTCATGCCGGAGCCGTCCCTGGAGACCTCGCTGGCCGTCCTCGGCGAGCCCAACGCCGCCGAACTGCGGCTCAGCCCGGACGTCGAGCACGTGCTGGGCCGCGCGCCCCGCCCCTTCGCCGAGTGGGCCCGCCGCAACGTCGAAGCCTTCCGGTAGACAGCGACAAGGCCGCCTCCGGCGCTTCGGTCACCGGGCGGCCGGCGGCTATGGGCGCCGGTGAGAACGACACGGCGGAAAGTTGTGGGAATCCTCATTCGCCGTACGGAGGGTCTTGGTATGGGATCGATCCGTGACAGATGAACAGAGTCCGCCTCGGCGGCGCTTCCCCGCGGCGGACGTCGCCAGGGTCAGCGTCTTCGCCGCGCTGATCGCCGTGCTCGGAATGCCGGGCGCGCTGAACATCTTCGGCGACGCGGTGCCGATCACGTTGCAGACGCTCGGCGTCATGCTCGCCGGGGCGATCCTCGGCACGTGGCGGTCCGCCCTCGCCGTCGTGGTCCTGCTCGTGCTGGTCGCCGCCGGGCTGCCCCTGCTGGCCGGCGGACGCGGCGGGCTCGGCGTCTTCACCGGGCCCTCGGCCGGCTTCCTGCTCGGCTGGCTTCCCGGCGCGGCCCTAACCGGATGGATCGTCGAACGCGGCGGGCGCACGCCGTCCACGGTGCGGCTGGTGACCGCCTGCCTCGCCGGCGGCGTCGGCGTGGTCTACCTGTGCGGCATCCCCGTGCAGGCCCTGGTCACCGGGCTGTCCCTGGGCAAGACCGCGCTGCTCAGCGCCGCCTTCCTGCCCGGCGACCTGGCCAAGGCGGTGCTGGCGTCGATCGTGGCGAGGGGCACCCAGCGGGCCTACCCCGACGCGGTCCCCGCGGTGCACCGCGAGCGGCTGCGGGCAGGGGGGCGGTGACGCGCCCGTGCCGGTAGCCGCGCAGGTGATGCGACACGCCTCGGCCGCCCCGGACCGGATCGCGGTGTCCGGTCCCGGAGGCGACCTCAGCTACGCCGAACTCGCGTCCCGGGCAGGCCGCGCCGCCCGTGGTCTGGCCGGCGAAGGCATCGGGCGCGGCGCGCTTGTCGCGGTCGCCCAGGCCGACCCGGTGGCCCTGCTCGTCGCCGTGCTCGCCGCCGACCTGGCGGGGGCCACGCCGCTGCTGTGCGACCACGCCTGGAGCGAGGAACGGCGGGCGCAGGTCATGGCCGCGGTGCCGGTCGCCGCCCGCTTCGACGACCCGCTGCCGGAGGCGGACGGCCCGCCCGTACGGCACCGTCCCGCGCCGGACGACCTCACCTGGGCCTGCTTCAGCTCCGGCAGCACCGGCAGGCCCCGCGCCGTGGTGCGCGGCCGGGCCTCGTGGACCGGGTCGTTCGGCCAGCTCGACGAGATGACCGGGATCGGCCCCGGCGACGTCGTGCTGATCCCCGGTCCGCTGGTCTCCTCCCTGTACGGCTTCGCCGCCGTGCACACCCTGGCGGCGGGCGCGACCGCCGTGGTCCCCGGCCGGTGGTCCCCGTCCCTGCTGGCGGATCAGTTGCGACGGGCCACCGTCGTCCACGTGGTGCCCCACCGCCTGCCGGCCGTGCTGGACGCCCTGGAAGCCGGCCACGATGCGGCCGGAGGCCCGCTGCGCACCGCCGTGGTCGGCGGGGCCGCCCTGGACGCCGCCGCCAGGACCCGGGCAGCGGCGGCCGGAGTGCGTGTGGTCTCCTATTACGGCGCCACCGAGCTGTCGTTCGTCGCCGTGGACGCCGACGGCGCCGGGCTGCGGCCGTTCCCCGGCGTCGAGATCGACGTCAGGGTGCCGCCCGGGCAGGTTCTGGGCGAGGTGTGGGTGCGCTCCCCGTGGCTCTGCGAGGGTTACCTGGCCGGCGCGACCGGCCCCCTGCGGCAGGATGACGGCGGCTGGATGACGGTCGGCGACCTGGCGGAGCCGCACCGGCCCGGCGAGGTCCTGCGGCTGCGCGGCCGGGGCGACGGCGCGATCCAGACCGGCGGCGCCACGGTGGTGCCCGAGGACGTCGAGGAGGTGCTGAGGAAGGTGCCGGGAGTGGACGACGTGGTCGTGGTCGGCACGCCGCACCCCTACCTGGGCGCCGTGGTCACCGCGGTCGTCGAGGGCGAGGACGTCGTGAGGGCCGCGCTGGAGGCGGCGGCGCGCGCCGAACTCGACCCGGCCCAGCGGCCCCGGCGCTGGTACGCCGCCGCGTCCCTGCCCAGGACCCCCACCGGGAAGCCGGCCCGCGGCCTCGTCGCCGCCCGTCTCGCCGCCGGCGACGATCCCGGCCTGCGGCGGCTCGCCTGACATGGACGAGCACGCGGTCGTCGTGGCGGCCCGCCGCACCCCCATCGGCACCGCCGGCCACGCGTTCCGGAGCCTGACGGCCGACAGACTCGCCGCGCCCGTCATCGAGGCGGTCGCCCGCGAGGTGGCGCCTCTCGGCGTCCCGGTGGACGACGTGGTGCTGGGCAACTGCACGGGGCCCGGGGGCAACCTCGCCCGGGTCTGCGCGCTGGCCGCCGGGCTGGGTCACGAGGTGCCCGGCGTCACCGTCGACCGGCAGTGCGGCAGCGGGCTCGCCGCGATCCTGCTGGCCGCGCAGGCGGTCCGCTGCGGCGAGGCGGACCTCGTCGTCGCCGGGGGCGTCGAGAGCGCCTCCACCGCTCCGCTGCGGGTTCGCCGGGGGGAGGGAGAGCCGGGCGTGCCGTACGAGCGGGCGCCGTTCGCCCCGGAAGGGCACCCCGACCCGGACATGGGCCCGGCCGCCGAGGCGCTCGCCGCCGCGCGCGGCGTGACCAGGGAACGCCAGGACGCGTACGCCTGCCGGAGCCACGCCCTGGCGCTGGCCGCACGGGAGGCCGGACGGTTCACGCGCGAGATCGTCCCGATCGGCGGCCGGACGGACGACCAGCGGCCGCGCGTGCTGCGGCCGCGGTCGCTGGCCCGGCTGCCCGCCGCGTTCGTGCCGGGCGGTACGGTGACGGCCGGCAACTCCTCCCCGGTGAGCGACGGCGCCGCGGCGGTCGCGGTCGTGCCCGAGCGGCTCCGCGCGGCGGCCGGTCTGCCCGGTCTGCGCCTGCTGGCCGGCGCCGTCGCCGGCTGCGACCCCGCGCTCCCCGGGTGGGGACCGGTGCCCGCCGTACGGCGCGTGCTGCGGCGGGCCGGAGCGGACCTGGAGAGGGTGGCGGCGGTGGAGATCGTGGAGGCGTTCGCGGCGCAGGTGCTCGCGGTCACCGATGCGCTCGGCCTCGACCCTCTCGGCGCGGACGCGGGCCGCGTGTGCGCCGACGGGGGCGCGCTCGCCCTCGGCCACCCCTGGGGCGCGAGCGGAGCGGTGGTGGTGACCCGGCTGTTCAGCCGGCTCCTCGGGGCGCCGCCGGGGACCCTGGGCCTCGCGGCGGTCGCGGTCGGCGGCGGTCTCGGCATCGCCGCCCTGTTCGAGGTGGTGTGAGTGATCCGGCTGGAGGACGTCCATGTGCGGCTCGGGCAGCGCGAGGTGCTGCGCGGCGTCACGGCCTCGCTGACCGAGCGCCGCGTGGGCGTGGTCGGAGCCAACGGCTCGGGCAAGAGCACGCTCGCCCGCCTCGTCAACGGCCTGGTCCTGCCGTGCTCGGGCACCGTCACGGTGTCCGGGCTCGACACCCGCCGCCACGCGGCCCGCATCAGGCGCGGCGTGGGGTTCCTGTTCACCGACCCGGACGCGCAGATCGTGATGCCCACGGTGGCCGAGGATGTGGCCTTCTCGCTGCGCCGCAAGGGGCTGACGCGCGAGGAGGTCGAGCGCCGGGTGCGGGAGATCCTGGAGAGGTACGGCCTGGGGGAGCACGCCGACCACCCCGCGCATCACCTGTCCGGCGGCCAGAAGCAGCTGCTCGCCCTCTGCTCGGTCCTGGTGCTCGAACCGGAGATCCTGGTCATGGACGAGCCGACCACGCTGCTCGACCTGCGTCACTCCCGGCAGGTCGCCGCGCTGCTCCGGACTCTTCCGCAGCAGGTGGTCGTGGTGACCCACGACCTCCCGCTGCTGGAGGACTTCGACCGCGTGCTCGTGATCGACGAGGGGCGGATCGTCGCCGACGCCGAGCCCGCCGCCGCGATCGGCCACTACAGGAAGATGATGGCGTGAGCGGGCTCACGGGCGCCTACGTGCCCGGAGATTCGCTCCTGCACCGGCTGCCCGCCGGGGCCAAGCTCGCCGGGCTCGCCGCGTCCTGCACGGCGTTCCTGCTGCTGCGCTCGCCCGCGGCGCTCGCGGGCGCCGCTGCCGCCGTCGTGCTGCTGTACGTCGTCTCCGGCGTCGGCGTCGCGGCGGCCTGGGCGCAGGTGCGGCCCGTCCGCTGGTTCGCCGTGGCCCTGTTCGGCGTGCAGCTGGTGTTCGCGGACCTGCCCACGGCGGCGTCCTCGACGCTCCGGGTCGTGCTCGCCGTCGCCCTGGCCGGGCTGGTCACCCTCACGACGCGCACCAGCGCCCTCATGGTCTGCCTGGAGCGCTGCCTCGCGCCCGCCAGGTTCGCCGGCCTCGACCCGTTCCGCCTGTCGCTGCTGCTGTCCCTCACGCTGCGCAGCGTGCCGGTGATCGCGGATCTGGTCAGCCGGGTGCGGGAGGCCCAGCGCGCGAGAGGGGTCGAGCGGAGCCCGCGCGCCTTCGCCGTCCCGCTGGTGGTGGGCGCCCTGCGGCACGCCGACGCGCTGGGCGAGGCGCTCGCCGCGCGTGGCCTCGACGACTGAACGGGTCTCGACGACTGACTCTCGGGGTCGGCGGCGAGTCAGAGCGGCGGCAGGGCGGGCGCCAGCCGGCGGGCCTCGGCGACCAGGTCGAGCAGGTCCCCGACCAGGGCGGGCGGCGCGGCGACGAAGCTGCGGTCCTCGGGCGGGCCCTCGGCGGACGCCTCGAACGGCCCGCCGTCGAGCGTGCGGATCTCCACACCGGCCTCGCGTGCGATCAGGGCCCCGGCGGGCAGGTCGAGTCCCTCCGCGCGGTAGCCGATCATGCCGTCGATGTCGCCCCGCGCGAGCATGGCCCAGCACATCAGCGGCGCCCAGAGCTGGAGCACCCGCCGGGCGCGGGCGTCCATCGTCATCTTCAGCGACCGCGCCGCCGGGTCCAGCCGGGAGACCCCGTGGCCCTGCGTCCAGGCCAGCACCGGCCCGTGCCGGAGGTCGCGGCTCGGCGGCCCGGTCAGCGGCCCCGCCGGCCCTCGGGCCCCGGCGCCGCTGACGGCCGACCAGGTGCGGCCGGAGAGCGGCTCGTGGACCACCCCGAGCACCGGGCGGCCGCCGGCGCACAGCGCCAGGCCCACGACGTACGCGGGAAGGCCGATGGCCACGTTGTTCGTGCCGTCGAGCGGGTCGACCAGCCAGGTCCATCCGCCGTCCGGACGGGCACCGCCGTGGACGCCCGACTCCTCGGCCACGATCCGGTGGGAGGGGAACTCGGCCCGGATGCGGTCGAGGATCAGCTTCTCGGCGGCCAGGTCGAGATCGGTCACGACGTCGCCCGACCCGCCCTTGTCGTGGACGGCGACCGCTCCCGGGGCGCTCTCGCGCAGCACGGCCCCGGCGGCCAGGGCGGCCTCGACGGCTACCCGCCTGGCGTGTTCGAGGTCCACAGGTTCCTCCTGGCCAGCTCGGCGGCACGTGCGGTCTCGGCGTCGTCGAGGCGTTCCCGCCTGACGTGGTGGAGGGGCGTGGCGAGCGGCCCGAGCGACAGGTCCCCGAGGCCCGGCCGGCCGCGGCCGAGCGCCACGGTGGCGGCCTCGCCGTCCTCGGGGATGTCGCTGCTGTGGAAGGCGCCCGCGACGAGCGTGTAGGTGTCCCCGGCGCCGAACAGCTCGGCGCGCCCCGGGGCGTACGCCACGGTCCTCGGGGTGGGGTGGACGACGTCGCCCGACGGCGTGCTGACCACCTCGAAGACGCGGTGGGTGGGAGACCGGGTGGTGTCGGTCACCACGGCGTGGACGTTGCGCACCTGGCCGTACAGGACGTGGCTGACCAGGTCCCAGCTGTGGCAGTGGACCTGGGAGGTGGTGCTGCGGGCGCGCCGCGCGGCGGCGGTCCACACATGCACGCACACCCCGAGGTCTCCCTCGCGGACCAGCGGCAGGCAGAGGAACCCCAGCGGATGCCGCACGCCCCGCACGCGCGACCCGCGCGAGCCACCCTCTGCGATCTCGCCGAGCACGCCGAGGGCCCACTCGCGGACGCCGCCGCCGGCGAGCACGTCGAGCACGTCCCCATACCTCATGGCGCGTACGGATCCTTGGCGCGCAGCGCCTTGCGGGTGACCTCGACCACGTCGCGGTCGGTGAACGACTTGGGCAGGGGGAGGTCGACGCGGTCGAACAGCCTGCGGACCTCCTCGACGGTCGGCTCGTCGCTCAGTGGCACCGACCGGAATCGGTCGATCGCCACGCGGCGGGCCTGCTCGAAGCTCGTGCGCAGCTCGGTGCCGCAGCTCTCGTAGAAGAACGAGCCGCTGAAGGCGATGATGGCCCGGTTGGGGTCCTCGGACGTCATGATCAGGGCGCGGCCGGACATGTCCCAGCGGAAGGTCGTCATGACCGGCGAGAGCCCCACCGCGATGTCGAGCAGGCCGTACCGCTGGCGATACCAGAACGCGGCCAGGACGCTCGCGTACGACTCCTTCCTGGCCCGGTCGGTCGTCCACAGCTCACCGGTGCCGTCCGGGCGGTCCGACAGCGACCTGCGGTAGTGCGCGTAGCTCTCGCACACCGCCTCGTCCGTCGGGTCGATGATCTCCAGGCGGACCGTGAGGTGCCGCTTCTCGCGCCGTGCGGCGGCCACGCACTCGGGCAGCGTGACGGCGCGCATGTAGGTGCCGGTGCCGCCCTTGAACGTCCAGCGGTCGGTGCCCCTCCGGGCGTCCGCGTGCGCCTGCGCGATCTCGTGCTGGCTGCCCAGGATGCGGATGACCGTCATGTCCTCCAGAGCCCGGCGGGTGCCCGCGACCAGGTCCTCCAGCTCCTCGAGGCGGTCCAGGCGCTCGGGCAGCCGCGCGAGGACGCCGGAAGTCGCGTGCATGGCCTCCTCGACGGGCTCCTGCCGAACCCGGTCGCGCAGCAGCGCGGTCGCGACCAGGGCCAGGACGACCAGTGTGGTGCCGCTGACGAGCTGCGTCTTCACCTCGTCGGGGATCACGCGATCGGGCAGCACGCCGAGGACACCCACCGCCACGGCCAGGACGAGGGCGATGGCCCCGTCGACGTTCTTGGCCGCCCACGCGAGCGACTGGCCGACGGCACTCCGCAACCCCGCCATAGGTCAGCCCCGCCATCCCGTCAGTGTCGGCCCCCGACTCGAATCGTAACGACAGGGTCATGGTCCGGCAAAGGGTTCGCCTGATAGGGCGGGTCGCCCCGGAAGCGAGGGGCGGAGCGGGCATCGGGACCGGAATTGTCGGTGGCCGCGCGTAGGTTATGCATGTGAACCGGAGCGGGCGCGAGTGTCTCCGTGCGCCCGCCCGCGCCGGTGGACGGGGCGAGTGAGGAGCTGAGCGGGCGATGACATCCATGATGGACCTGAAGCGGAAGGTCGCGCCCTTCCAGGTCGTCACCGACATGACACCGTCCGGCGACCAGCCCACGGCGATCGCGGAGCTGGAGCGCCGGGTCAACGCCGGTGAGAAGGACACGGTCCTGCTCGGTGCGACCGGCACAGGCAAGACCGCGTCGGTGGCGTGGCTCATCGAGAGGGTGCAGCGCCCGACGCTGGTCATGCAGCCGAACAAGACGCTCGCCGCCCAGTTCGCCAACGAGCTGCGCGAGATGCTGCCCAACAACGCGGTCGAGTACTTCGTGTCCTACTACGACTACTACCAGCCCGAGGCGTACGTCCCGCAGAGCGACACCTACATCGAGAAGGACTCCTCGATCAACGAGGAGGTCGAGCGGCTGCGCCACTCGGCGACCTGGTCGCTGGTGTCGCGCCGCGATGTGGTGGTGGTCGCCTCGGTCTCCTGCATCTACGGCCTGGGCACGCCGCAGGAGTACGTGGACCGGATGGTCGGGCTCAAGGTCGGTCAGCAGATCGAGCGCGACCAGCTGCTGCGCAGGCTGGTCGACATGCAGTACACCCGCAACGACCTGTCCTTCACCCGGGGCACGTTCCGGGTGCGCGGCGACACGGTCGAGGTCATCCCGGTCTACCAGGAGCTGGCCGTCCGCATCGAGATGTTCGGCGACGAGATCGAGAAGCTGGCGACGCTGCATCCGCTGACCGGCGAGGTCGTCGCCGAGGACGACGAGCTGCACATCTTCCCGGCCTCCCACTACGTGGCCGGCCCCGAGCGGATGGAGCGGGCGATCGCCGGCATCGAGGCGGAGCTGGCCGAGCGGCTCGCCGATCTGGAGCGGCAGGGCAAGCTGCTGGAAGCCCAGCGGCTACGCATGCGCACCACCTACGACATCGAGATGATGCGCCAGGTCGGCACCTGCGCCGGCATCGAGAACTACTCGCGGCACATCGACGGCCGCGAGGCGGGCAGCGCGCCGCACACGCTGCTCGACTTCTTCCCCGACGACTTCCTGCTCGTGCTGGACGAGTCGCACCAGACCGTCCCCCAGATCGGCGCGATGTACGAGGGCGACGCCTCGCGCAAGCGCACGCTGGTCGACCACGGGTTCCGCCTGCCGTCGGCGATGGACAACCGCCCGCTGAAGTGGGAGGAGTTCCTGAAGCGCATCGGCCAGACCGTCTACCTGTCCGCCACACCGGGTCCGTACGAGCTGGGCCGCAGCAAGGGCGAGGTGGTGGAGCAGGTCATCCGCCCCACCGGCCTGGTGGACCCCGAGGTGATCATCAAGCCCACCAAGGGCCAGATCGACGACCTCATGGAGGAGATCCGGGCCCGGGCGGAGCGGGACGAGCGAGTCCTGGTCACCACGCTGACCAAGAAGATGGCCGAGGACCTCACCGACTACCTGCTCGACAACGGCATCCGGGTCCGCTACCTGCACAGCGAGGTCGACACGCTGCGCCGGATCGAGCTGCTGCGCGAGCTGCGCATGGGCGAGTTCGACGTGCTGGTCGGCATCAACCTGCTGCGTGAGGGCCTCGACCTGCCCGAGGTGTCGCTGGTGTCGATCCTCGACGCCGACAAGGAGGGCTTCCTGCGTTCGGAGACCTCGCTCATCCAGACGATCGGCCGCGCGGCCCGCAACGTGTCCGGCCAGGTCCACATGTACGCCGACAAGATCACCCCGAGCATGGAGCGGGCGATCGAGGAGACCAACCGGCGCCGGGCCAAGCAGATCGCCTACAACGAGGCGCACGGCATCGACCCGCAGCCGCTGCGCAAGAAGATCGCCGACATCCTGGACAGCCTGGTCCGCGAGGACGCCGACACCGCCCAGCTTCTCGGCGGCGCCGGGCGTCAGCAGTCTCGCGGCAAGGCGCCGGTGCCGGGCCTCGCGTCCCGCGGGGCCGGCCAGCACGCGAAGGCGATCGCGGGGGAGATGCCGCGGGCCCAGTTGGAGTCGCTGATCGAGTCGCTGACCGAGCAGATGCACAACGCCGCCGCCGACCTGCAGTTCGAGGTGGCGGCCCGGCTGCGCGATGAGATCAAGGAGCTCAAGCGGGAGGTCCGCGACATGCGCGAGGCCGGCGTGAAGTGACGGCTCAGCGACCGCGCGATCACCGCCCAGCGAGCGCGCAGTAAGGCCGCCTGAGCGCGGCGAGCGCTCATGATCGGGCGATGAGTGCACGGTCGGTTGGTGACCTGCACTACCGAATCGTGACCGCCCGGGCCCGCCGGCCCGGGCGAGCCGAGCAGGCGGCATCGCCCGGGCCGGCACCCGTGCCGCGAATTTCGGCGAAATTCAGTGAATTGTGCGCTGGAACCGCTGGTAAGCGAAGTGCGGAGTTTTGGCGTACTTATCCCACTGAAAGCGCTGTCGGCTGCGAGGAAATGAGCGCGGCGCGGCTCCGGGCGCGGTTGACCTGGTCTGTTGCGGGGAAGGCATTCGTCGGCGCGCGGATTCACGTCCACGCGTCATGGGAGCGGCCTATTCGAGCGGTTCCCGTCGGGCGAATCCGTCTGTGGCAATCGGGGAAATCATGCGTTCGACGACCACCGCGTCCAGCCCTGCCGCCCGCCTCGTGCTCACCGCGGGGTCGGTGACCGCGCTCCTCGCCGGTTGCGGCGAGGTTCCGGCGCGGTCGTTCGCCGCGGTGCCGGTGAGCAGGCCGGTCACGTTCGCCCCGGTTGCGACCAACCCGTCCGTGACGCCCGCAGCGTCGCCGATGCCCAGCCCGTCGGTGACGCCGAGCGACCTCGCCGGGTGCCGGGACGGCGACTGCGAGGTGCGGGTGCGTGAGGGAGACATCATCCCGATCGACCCTAAACTGGGCGTGGACGAGATCACCGTGGTGGGCCTGCGGGGAAACGCCGTCAGGCTCGCCTTCACCGGCACCTCGACGGTCGTCGACGGCGCGAACATCAGCATCAGCCGGAGTTGCTACAACGACCGCTGCCGGGTCAGGGGAGCGGTGACGATCAGCACGACCAGGCCGGGCCGCATCGGCGACGTCGCCCTACGGGTCGCGCAGGTCGCGGGTGACACCGCCGTGCTGGGGCTTGAGCCTGCCCCCTAGGGCGGCGACTGACCCGCACTCCGGCCCGAGGGCCGGCCGGATCCGACGCGATGTCTCGTCGCCCGGCTCACCCCCGCCTCGCCCGGCACATCCCCGCCTCGCTCGGCACATCCCCGCCTCGCTCGGCACACCCCCGTCTCGCTCGTCCTCACGCCGCTCGCGCGGGCTCCGCACCCGTGGAGCCGGGACTCCTGGCCATGCTCGCCACCGCTACGTCCTCACCCGGGTGCACTCCATACGGTTGATCGGTCCCACGAATGGCGGCGGCACCACTCCTGACCAGGCACGACGGCTCCCGGCCTCAATCCTGGATGTGTAGTATCCAGGTTATGCGGATGAGTGAGGGCGTCGAGTGGGCGATGCACTGTTGCCTGACGCTGGCATGGCTCGGCAACGAGGTGCCGGTTTCGACGGCGAAGCTCGCCGCCGGATTCGAGCTGCCGTCCGCATACCTCAACAAGCAACTCCAGGCGCTGGCCAAGGCGGGGATCATGACATCCACTCCGGGGGTGAGGGGCGGGTTCCGGCTGGCCCGGCCCCTGGAGGAGATCACGGTCATGGACGTCGTCACGGCGATCGAAGGATCTGGCGAGGCGTTCCAGTGCACGGAGATCCGGCGGCGTGGGGCCGGGGCGGAGAGGCCCGAGTGGCAGTTCCGCACCCCGTGCGCGGTCTCGACCGCCATGCGCAAGGCCGAGATGGCGTGGCGGCGAGCGCTTGCCGCGCAGACTCTGGCCGACGTGCAGGCCGCGGCGGACCGTCGTGCGCCCCAGGCGGGGGAGGCGATCCGGCGCTGGTACGCGCAGAACTGATCGTCCCGAAATAGAACCATTCGCCGGTACTAGGGAGGGGAAACCGGATGTGAACTCGCACTCCATACAAGCGCGCTCCACGATCGCCGCGGCAGGGCTCTTACTGGTGGCTCTGGTCGTGGGAGGCGTCGCCCTCGACCTGGCGGTCCGCTACAGAATCCAGAACGAAGTCTTCTTCGCGGCCGAGCAGGTCGCCGCACGATGGAGCGCGGCGGCGCGCAACGGCGCCGTGCCGCGTCCGATCCCCACCCTCACCGACATCACCCTCGTCCAGCTCGTGGACGCCCGCGGCAGGGTCGTCGACTCCAGCCGGGAGGCCGCGGGCATGCGGCCGCTCAGCACGCTGCGGCCTCCGGCCGACGATCGCCTCCAAGAGCGCACCGAGTGCTCCGGGCAGGACCGGTGTGTCATGCTCATGGCCAATCGGGTCTCTCCCGCGGCGGACTCGCCGGTCGTCTACGCCGGCACGGCGCAGCCGTCCCTCCTTGCCACGCACACTCTGGAGTACGTCATCGCCGCGGGCGGTGTCTTGATCTTGGTTCCGGTGGCCTGGATGACGTGGTGGGCGGTCGGCCGGACCCTTCGCCCGGTGGAGCGGGAGCGTCAGTTCGCCTCCACCACCTCCCATGAGCTCAGGACGCCGATCGCCGGCCTGCGGGCACGACTGGAGGAGGCTCTCCTCTACCCCGACGACGTCGACCCGCGCGACACCATCCAGGGAGCCTTACGGGCCACCGGCCGGCTCGAGGCGATCGTCGACGACCTGTTGCTGCTGACCCGGATGCGCGGCGCCGATGCGGCGCCGCCGGAGCTGGTGGAGCTCGGCGCGCTGGTGACGGAGGAGGTGTCGGCCCTGGGCTCCGGGGTGCCGGTGCGCGTTCGGGCGGTCGGCGACGTGCGAGTCCGCGGCTCCCGGATCCAGTTGGCCCGAGTGGTCGGCAACCTCTTGAGCAACGCGCGGCGGCATGCGGTCAGCGCCGTCACGGTATCGGTCGACTCGGTGGACGGCCAGGCTCTTGTGGCGGTCACCGACGACGGGGCGGGCGTCCCCCCGGCGGACCGCGAGCGTGTCTTCGAACGTTTCGTCCGCCTGGACGAGGCACGTCGCCGGGATTCCGGCGGCAGCGGACTCGGCCTCGCCATCTCTCGCGACATCGCCCGCGCCCACAAGGGCACCCTGCGCATCGAGGACTCGCCGGTAGGCGCCCGGTTCGTTCTGATGCTGCCGCTGGCGGGAACGGCGGGAGCCGCAGGGGAAGGGACCGTCGCGCCCCGGAAAACCGCCGTCAAGCCCAGGAGGAACATCTGGCCCGCGCGCCGACCGCCAGGCCGGTCCATGAGCGCGACCGCGTCGGGTGACGCCTGGGAGTGAAGCTCCGGCCCTGCCGAGCGGGTGGCGCTGCTGCGCCGGCGCGCGGCATGGCGTTTCCTGCCGTGACTTGGGTTCATGCGTTCCCCCGCGCACCGTTGTCGACACGGGTATCGGAAGGGGCCTACGCGCCCCCCGTCGAAGAGGTCACGCCGTGATGTCCCCCAGGCGGATCAGGCGACGGAAAAGCGTTCGCCCGTGGCGAGCGGCACACCTAGCCTGGTGGCCGGGTCGATCACGACCGGCGCGGCCCGGCCGGTCCGCGTCCATGATGCAATCCCCGGCGACGACCCGCCCGGTGCGGCGGACGGGCGGGGACGTCCACCGGGAGGTGGCCATGCGACCTGCGGTGGGGGAGCCGCTGCGGCGGTGCCCGTCCTGTGGCGGCTGGGAGTACGGCGGTGCCCCCGATTGCCCGCGGTGCGCGGAACTGGTCGACGCCATCGTGGAAGAGGGCTGGCGGGACTTCCTCCTGCGCGAGTTCGGCGACCGGGTCACGCCCGACGGCGAGCGGGCGATCGCCGAGATGGTGGCCGACGAGCCGGACCGGCATGACTGGCGCGTGGTCGACGCCGCGCTCGACCGCCTGGCCTGCGACGAGTGCGGCGGCCCGCTGGGCCGCCGGGCGGGGTGCCCGCGCTGCGACGTGGCGCACGGCATGCGTTACGTCGCCAGGGAGACCGACCGTCCCGGGGTGCCGCCGGGTAACGAGCACGCAATCCGGGTGAACGTCTCGGTGGTCCGGCGGCCCGAGGGCGTCTCCACGCCCGAGGTGCTCGCCAGACGCCTGCTCCTGCCCGCCATGCTGGCCGGCTTCCTCCCCACGAGAGAGCAGGCGCAGCGCCTGGGCGCGCTGGTGAAGCGCGGCGCCCGGGCCGAGGACGTCGCCACGGCGATCGACGAACTCGCCGCCGCGACAGGCTGACGGCGCCTCCGGGCATCGACCGGGCGGCCGGGCAGACCGGCCGCACCGAGCCGCCGGTCCGGTGCCCGCGCCCGGCTCATGCCTGTGGGGTGTCGTGAGCCCGATTCGCGGTAGTAACCGGGGACACGGCGCCGGGGCCGTCCGTTGACGGGAAGGCGGGATTGTCCCGCCGTCCGGAGGAGGTTGCTCATGTTCGCGGCGCTCACCGGGCTCGGACTGTCGACCGCGGCCGGGCTCAACGCGTACATCCCGTTGCTGCTCGTCGGCGTGCTCGCGCGGGTCACCGACGCCGTGCGGCTGCCGGCCGAGTACGCCTGGCTGTCCGACACCTGGGTCCTCGCGATCGTCGCCGTGCTGCTGGTCGCCGAGTTCGTCCTCGACAAGGTGCCCGTGGTCGACCACGTCAACGACATGATCCAGACGGCGGTGCGGCCCGCGTCGGGCGGCGTGGTCTTCAGCGCCACGGCGGCCGCGGCGAAGGTCGACAACTCGGCGTGGATGGCCGAGCACCCGGCGGTCGGCTGGGTGCTGGGCATCGCCGTCGCGCTCGCCGTGCATGTGATCAAGGCATCGGCGCGGCCGGTGGTGAACGCCACCACGGCGGGCGTGGGCGCGCCGGTCGTCAGCACGGTCGAGGACGTGGGCTCGCTCGGCATGAGCCTGATCGCGATCTTCCTGCCTGTCCTGGTGGTGGTGGCGCTGGCCGTGCTGGCGTTCGTGGCCTGGCGGCTCATCCGCAGGGTGCGGCGCTACCGGGCGGCCCGCCGCGCCCGGGCCGCCGCGCCGCCCGGCTGACCGGCGGTCGCGGCACCCGAGCCTCGCGGCCGACGCCCGGCAGGGTGGGTCAGCCGATGAACGGGCTCAGGTCCAGGTCGATGTCCACGTCGAAGCCGACATAGGTCGTGAGGCGCTTGCGGTGGATCCCGGTCGGCACATACGCCTTGACGCTCGGCTCCAGCTCGAACGTGTACGCGACCGGTTCCTGGTCCTCCAGCTCGACGCGCCAGAGATATCTGATCCCGGCATCCGAGTACTTGATCGGCTTGGTCGTGCGGTCCCGCTCCTCCGAGTCGGGCGACACCACCTCGACGACAAGGTGAACCTCCTCGGGGCGGTAGGAGGTTCTGCGCAGATCAGAGACTGCCTCCCTGTTGACGACAAGGACGTCCGGTTCCGGTCGCTGCCGCAGGCCCAGAGTTATCGACATCTCCCTGGCAACCGCGAGATGACCTGGTGGCCGGATTCCGCGCTCGCGGTCGACCAGCAGGTTGACCATCAACATATGAAAGTTGGTCTGGGGAGACATCATGATGAGGGACCCATCGATCAGCTCGACGTGCGCGGGGGCGTCAGGGGGAAGATGGTCGAGCATGTCGGCGGTCCATCCGCCCGGCGGACCGGGGTAAAACCACTCGGGGAAAGCTGCGGTCATCCGGCGTCCTCCTCTCCCTAGGGCGATCACTAGGCATGACAATCCTGCCACCCACCGTAGTCATAGGCGACTCATTCGGCGAGAGGTTGCCAGCGACCGGCTAGGCCGTACGTGACTCGCGCTCGGGCCGGGGGCGGGGGTCGGCGGGAAGGGGAGAGGTGAGGCGGGCGGCGGAGGGGCTGTGCCAGCCGAGGTCGGGGGAGTGCCGCCGGACGACCTTGGCGGGGACGCCGGCGATGACCGAGTGATCGGGGAACTCCCCGCGCACCACGGCGCCGCCCGCGACCACCGACTGGCGGCCGATGCGCGTCCCCGGCAGGATGATCGCCCCCGTCCCGATCCAGGATCCCGAGCCGATGGAGACCGGCTTGTTGCGCGGCCACTGCCGCCCGATGGGCGTCTCGGGGTCGTCGTACACGTGGTTCTGGTCGGTGATGTAGACGTAGGGGCCGGTGAAGACGTCGTCGCCGATGTCGATGGACTGGTGGCCGACGATGTGGCTGCCCCTGCCGATCGAGCAGCCCCGGCCGATCCGCACGATCGAGTCGGGCCCGAGGTCCACGCCGGGGCCCATGCCGGCGGAGATCGACACCCGCTCCCCGACGAGCGTGTGCGAGCCGATCTCGATCCACTGCTCGCCGAAGATGGCGCCCTGGGGGAAGGACAGGCACACTCCCTCGCCCATGCTGCGGAACCGATAGCCGCCCTGGGCGGCCGGGCTGATCGCCGCGGCCTCCCGCACATAGGCCCACCCCCGGTGGACCAGACGGCCGACGGCGCGCTTCACGAACGACATAACGCGACAAGTTACCGTTAGGTCGGCTTGTCCGCTATGGCGGGTTAGTGCACGTGGCAAGCCCAATGTTGCCCGACGTTTGATATTCTGAGAGCCCGTGGGCATCGCGGCGTCCAAACCGGACGGCCGGATCGACATCGACCACGGGAGCTCTTCTTGCGCAGCGCCGCACAAACCAAGCATCTGTTCGTCACCGGCGGCGTCGCCTCCAGTCTCGGCAAGGGACTGACGGCCTCCAGCCTCGGTCGTCTCCTCAAGCTTCGCGGCCTTCGCGTCACGATGCAGAAGCTCGATCCCTATCTCAACGTCGACCCCGGCACGATGAACCCCTTCCAGCACGGCGAGGTGTTCGTCACCGACGACGGGGCCGAGACGGACCTCGACATCGGCCACTACGAGCGCTTCCTCGACACCGAGCTGCACGGCTCCGCCAACGTCACCACCGGCCAGGTCTACTCGAACGTGATCGCCAAGGAGCGGCGCGGCGAGTACCTGGGCGACACCGTCCAGGTCATCCCGCACATCACCAACGAGATCAAGGACCGCATCCGCGGCATGGCGGGCCCGGACGTCGACGTGGTCATCACCGAGGTCGGCGGCACGGTCGGCGACATCGAGTCGCTCCCGTTCCTGGAGGCCGTCCGGCAGGTCCGCCACGAGGTCGGCCGCGACAACGTCTTCTTCCTGCACGTCTCCCTGCTGCCGTACATCGGCCCGAGCGGGGAGCTGAAGACCAAGCCCACGCAGCACTCGGTCGCCGCGCTGCGCAGCATCGGCATCCAGCCCGACGCGATCGTCTGCCGCTCCGACCGCCCGATCACCACCTCGCTCAAGCGCAAGATCAGCCTGATGTGCGACGTGGACGAGGACGCCGTGGTCTCCGCCGTCGACGCGGCCTCGATCTACGACATCCCGAAGGTCCTGCACGCCGAGGGCCTCGACGCGTACGTGGTGCGCCGGCTCGGCCTGCCGTTCCGCGACGTGGACTGGACCGAGTGGGACCAGCTCCTGCGCCGGGTCCACCGCCCGGCCAAGGAGGTCACGATCGCGCTGGTCGGCAAGTACATCGACCTGCCCGACGCGTACCTGTCGGTCACCGAGGCGCTGCGCGCCGGCGGCTTCGCCAACGACGCGCGGGTCAACATCCGGTGGGTCAAGAGCGACGACTGCGAGACCCCCGAGGGCGCGGCCCGCGAGCTGGACGGGGTCGACGGCGTGCTGATCCCCGGCGGCTTCGGCGTGCGCGGCATCGAGGGCAAGGTCGGCGCCGTACGGCACGCCCGGGAGCAGCGCGTCCCCCTGCTCGGCATCTGCCTCGGCATGCAGTGCATCGTCATCGACGCGGCCCGCAACCTGGCCGGGATCGAGGACGCCGACAGCACCGAGTTCGACCCCGAGACCATCAACCCGGTCATCTCCACCATGGCCGACCAGAAGGACGTCGTCGCCGGTGAGCGCGACATGGGCGGCACCATGCGGCTCGGCCTCTACCCGGCCAAGCTCGTGGAGGGCTCGCTGGCCCGCCGCCTGTACGGCAAGGCCAAGGTGGAGGAGCGCCACCGGCACCGCTACGAGGTGAACAACTCCTATCGGGAGCGGCTGGAGAAGGTCGGCATGGTGTTCTCCGGCCTGTCGCCCGACGGCCGCCTCGTCGAGTACGCCGAGCTGGCCACCGACCAGCACCCGTTCTTCATCGGCACGCAGGCCCATCCGGAGTTCCGCTCCCGCCCGACCCGGTCGCACCCCCTGTTCAAGGGGCTGGTGCAGGCCGCGCTGGAGTACGCGGGCCGGCGGGAGAACGTGGCGAAGGCGGGCCGGGCCAAGTGACCGAGGAGAACACGGTGAACGTCGAAGACGCCGAGGAGTCCTGGAACGTCGTCGCCTCCGCCGAGCACTTCGCCGGGCGGATCATCACGGTGCGCACCGACACGGTGGAGATGCCCGGCGGGGTGACCGCCGACCGCGACTACGTCGTCCACCCCGGCTCGGTCGCGGTGCTCGCCCTCGACGACGAGGACCGCGTGCTGCTGATCCGCCAGTACCGGCATCCGGCGCGGCGCCTGCTGTGGGAGCTGCCGGCCGGCATCCGCGACGTGCCGGGCGAGCCGCTGGTGGAGTGCGCGGCGCGCGAGCTCGCCGAGGAGGCCGCCTACCGGGCGCGCACGTGGCACACGCTGGTCGACCTGCGCACCTCCCCGGGCATGTCGGACGAGCGGATCCGGGTCTTCCTGGCCCGCGACGTGGAGCCGATCCCCGACGAGGAGAACACGTACGTGCGCCACCACGAGGAGACCGACATGCCGGCGGCCTGGATTCCCCTGGGTGCGGCGGTCGACAAGGTGCTGAGCGGAATGATCCACAATTCTCCTGCGGTCGCCGGTATCCTCGCCGCATACGCTGCTTCCGCCGACGGATTCAAGGGCCTTCGTCCCGCCGACGCGCCGGAGGCATGATTCCGTAGGGAGACGTCCTGAGCGAGCCCGAGGCGGTGCTGTCCAGCTACCTCGCCCATCTGGCGGTGGAGCGAGGGCTGTCTGCCAACACGCTCGCCTCCTACCGGCGCGACCTGCGCCGATACGTCGAACACCTCCGGGCGCGCGGGCTCGAGACGTTCGCGCAGGTCGCGGAGTCGGACGTGGTCGCCTTCCTCGCCGCGCTGCGGGAGGGCGACGAGGACCACCCGGCGCTGGTCGCCAGCTCGGCCGCCCGCGCCGTGTCGGCCGTACGCGGGCTGCACCGCTTCGCCCTGCGCGAGGGGGTGGCCGGGCACGACCCCGCGCACGAGGTGCGCCCGCCGCGCCAGCTCCGGCGGCTTCCCAAGGCGATCACCGTCGCGGAGGTCGAGCGGCTCATCGCCGCCTGCGGCCCGGAGGACTCGCCGCTCGCCCTGCGCAACCGCGCGCTGCTGGAGGTCCTGTACGGCACGGGCGCCCGGATCTCGGAGGCCGTAGGGCTGGCGGTGGACGACGTGCCCACGGGGCCGGCGCACGACGAAGACCATGACCACGACGGGGACCAGGACCAGGTGTGGCTGCGCGGCAAGGGCGGGCGGACCAGGATCGTGCCGCTCGGCCGCTTCGCCCGCCAGGCGCTCGACGCGTACCTGGTCAGGGCCAGGCCCCGGCTGGCGGCGCACGGCCGGGGAACGCCCGCGCTGTTCCTCAACGCGCGGGGCGGAAGGCTCACGCGGCAGGGCGCCTGGGAGGTGCTGCAGGCGGCGGCGGAACGAGCCGGACTTTCTGGTGTATCGCCGCACATGTTGCGCCATTCGTTCGCAACCCACCTCCTGGACGGGGGCGCCGACGTTAGGGTTGTCCAAGAGTTGCTCGGCCACGCCTCGGTGACCACCACGCAGGTGTACACCCTGGTGACGGTCGACAAGCTCCGGGAGGTCTACGCGGCGGCGCATCCCCGCGCGCTGCATTAGAAGGCCCATCTCGCGGGCCTTTGGCGCGCCGCCTTGCCGACCACGTGCCTACCCTTTAGATTCGATCAGGTTCGAGGGCCGTCAGGGAGGACCAACAGGTGACTGCGACCACAGAGGGGACGTGGGTGGGGGCTCCCGGCGCGATCGGGCCTACCGGCCGTCCCCGTCCGGTGTTCCCCGATCCGACCCCGCCGGAGTCGCACGGGCCCGCGCGCATCGTCGCGATGGTGAACCAGAAGGGCGGCGTCGGCAAGACGACGACCACGATCAACCTGGGCGCCGCGCTCGCCGAGGTCGGCCAGCGGGTCCTGCTCGTGGACTTCGACCCGCAGGGCGCGCTGTCGGTCGGTCTCGGCATCGACCCCCGGCCGCTCGAGGCGACGGTCTACGAGCTGATCATGGAGGAGCCCGACGTCACGGTCGAGGACGTGCTGCTCGACACCACCGTCGAGGGCATGCAGCTCCTGCCGAGCAACATCTTCCTGTCCGGCGCGGAGATCCGGCTCGTCAACGAGGTGGCCAGGGAGTACGCCCTGCAACGGGTGCTGGAACCCCTGCTGCCGCACTACGACATCTGCCTGATCGACTGCCAGCCGTCCCTCGGCCTGCTGACGGTCAACGCGCTGACCTGCGCGCACAGCGTGATCATCCCGCTGGAGTGCGAGTTCTTCGCGCTGCGCGGCGTCGCGCTGCTGATGGAGTCGATCGGCAAGGTCCAGGAGCGGCTCAACAAGAGCCTGGAGATCGACGGCCTGCTCGCCACGATGTACGACCCCCGGACGCTGCACGCCCGCGAGGTGCTGCAGACGATCATGCAGGGCTTCGGCGACAAGGTGTTCCACACGGTCATCAACCGGACGGTTCGCTTCCCCGACGCCACCCTGGCGGGGGAGCCGATCACGCAGTTCGACCCCGGCTCGATGGGCGCCACCGCCTACCGTGAGCTGGCCCGCGAGCTGCTGGCCAGGTGGCCCGCCCGCGTTTGACAGTGATGCCGTTAGGTGCCGCGCGATCGCGCCGGTAGGGGACAATGGCAGGTGTGACGACCGGCCAGGAGACCGACCAGGGGAGCGAGGAGAGCGCTCCGAGCGGCTTCCAGGTGCACCTGGACGTCTTCGAAGGGCCGTTCGACCTGCTGCTGGGGCTGATCTCCAAGCACAAGCTGGACATCACCGAGGTGTCCCTGCACAAGGTCACCGACGAGTTCATCGCGTACATCCGGTCGCGGGGCCCGGAGTGGGACCTCGACCAGACGAGCCGTTTCCTGCTCGTCGCGGCGACCCTGCTCGACCTCAAGGCGGCCCGGCTGCTGCCCACCGGAGAGGTCGAGGACGAGGAGGACCTCGCCCTGCTGGAGGCCCGCGACCTGCTGTTCGCGCGTCTGCTGCAGTATCGGGCGTACAAGGAGGTCGCGAAGATCTTCGCCGGCCGGATGGCGGAGGAGGCGCTGCGCTTCCCGCGCGCCGTGCCGATGGAAAAGCGCTTCGCCGACCTGCTGCCGGAACTCGTGCTCGGCATCGGGCCCGAGCAACTCGCCAAGATCGCGGCACGGGCCTTCACTCCCAAGGCGCCGCCGTCGGTGTCGGTCTCGCACATCTACCAACCGCTGGCCAGCGTCAGGGAGCAAGCCGCTATTCTTGTCGAGCGGCTGAGGCGGCTGCACACGGCGACCTTCCGGGCGCTGACCGCCGACTGCTCGGGGACGTTCGAGATCGTCGCCCGCTTCCTGGCCGTCCTTGAGCTGTTCCGGGAGGCCGCGGTCTCCTTCGAACAGGTCGAACCGCTCGGCGACCTGTACGTCACCTGGACGGGAACCGCCGACGGCGACGTCACGGTGGGCGACGACTACGACGAGGGCCGGCGCGAGGAGCGGCCTGCCGAGGCGGCGGCCGCACGGGACGAGTGAGGCGGCCCGCCAGGGCCGACCACTCGAGGCCGCGCCGAATCAGGACGCCGGATGAGCGGTGCGACGGAGACGTGACCCGTACGACGAGCGAGGAGCGATGGAAGCGAGCGACACCCCCGGTTCCGGCGACGACCTCTCCGGCTCCGCCGGCGATGTGACGGGGCGGGACGGCGGCGCGCTCGCGTCCGGCCTCGGATCGCCGGATCCGGTCCCCGTCGCCCGGGAGCCCGAGGCGGAGCCGCCGGGCGAGGGGCTCACGCTCGCCGCGGCCCTCGAGGCGATCCTGATGGTGGTGGACGAGCCGGTCGCCGAGGTGACCCTCGCTCAGGTGCTGGAACGCCCGACTGCGGAGGTCGCCGCCGCGCTCCGCGCGCTGTCGGAGGAATACACGGCCGCCGGACGGGGTTTCGACCTGCGAGAGGTGGCCGGAGGCTGGCGCTTCTACACCAGGGCGGAATGCGCCGCGCTGGTGGAGAGGTTCGTCAGGGACGGCCAGCAGGCGCGGCTGACGCAGGCCGCGCTGGAGACCCTCGCCGTGGTCGCCTACCGGCAGCCGGTCAGCCGGGCCCGGGTGGCGGCGGTGCGCGGCGTGAGCAGCGACGGCGTCATGCGGACGCTGGTCGCACGCGGCCTCGTGGAAGAGGCCGGAACCGACCCGGAGAGCCAGGCAGTGCTCTACCGGACGACGAGTTACTTCCTGGAGAGACTGGGGCTGCGGAGCCTCGACGAGCTTCCCGAACTCGCCCCGTTCCTCCCGGACGACGTGGAAATTCTTGAGGAGCAGAAGTAGTGAACAACAGGCGTGGCACCCCGTCCGGTGAGGGACGCGGTCGGAGCCGGAGCACCGGTCAGCAGGGCGCGAGCTCGCGTGGATCCCGTGGCGGATCCGGCGGCTTCCGCCCCCAGGGCGACCGGCGCGGCGGTTCCCGCGTCCCTGGTTCCCGGTCCGGGTACGGTTTCGACTCCAGGTCCGACTCAAGGTCCGACTCCCGGCCCGACTCCCGGTCCGACTCCCGGTCCGACAGGCCGGACTCCAGGCGGTTCCGCGACGAGGAGGCCCCGCGCGGCGACCGGTACGGCGACCGCCGTTCCGGCGACGGCCGCGACGACCGCTCCCGCGGCCGTTACGGTGACACCGGTCGTCACAATGACACGGGCCGTTACGGTGACACCGGCCGCCGCGACGCGCGTTCCGGCGGCGAGCGGTATCGCGACGACGACCGGGCCCCCTTCCGCGGCGAGCGGGGCGGTTCTCGCGGCAGGTACGGCAGGCCCGAGGGCGGCCGTTCCGGCGATCGTGACGGCGGCCGTGGCTTCGATCGCGGGTCAGACCGCGGGTCCGGCCGTGGGTTCGATCGCGGGTCAGACCGCGACGGCGGCCGTGGCTTCGAGCGTGACTTCGACCGTGATCGCAATTCCGGCCGGGAGCGCGGTGCCCGGGACGCGTTCTCCGCCGACCGTCCGTCGTTCCGTACGGAGGGGACCGGTTCGCGCGGCCGGTACGGCAGGCCGGAGGGCGGCCGGGACCGGCCGCGTGACCGCGACGGCGGTTACGAGACGACGCGTGAGCCGAGGCGGGCGGCCTTCCGCGACGAGGAGCGCGGCGACCGTGGGGCACGGAGCGGACGCGGCGACCGTGAGGGATGGAGCGGACGCGGCGACCGTGAGACAGGGGGCGCGCGCGGCGACCGTGAGACAGGGGGCGCGCGCGGCGACCGTGGGGCACGGAGTGAGCGCGGGGACCGCGAGGCACGGAGCGCGCGGCCCGAGCGCGGCGACTTCCGCGCGGCGCGCGGCGGCGGCAGGGGCCGCGCGAGCCGCGACGAGGTGCAGACGATCGGCCGTCTGGGCGGCGGGCGCGGCCGGTTTGGCGGCGCCGGAGCCGGCGGAGGCTCGCGCGGCGCGGCGCGGCCCGCGGGAGGTCTCAAGAGCCCCGGCGCGAGCGGCCCGGTGAGCAACCCGTTCAAGACGTCCCGGCAGCCGCTGCGCGACCCGGACTTCTACGACGAGGACTACACCGACGAGCGCGACACGACCGAGGTGGCGGGCGGTGAGCGGCTGCAGAAGGTGCTCGCCCAGGCCGGGGTGGCCAGCCGGCGGGCGTGTGAGGAGATGATCGGCGACGGCCGGGTGTCGGTGGACGGACAGACGGTGCGCCGCTTCGGCGCGCGCGTCGATCCCGCCAAGCAGGTCATCCGGGTCGACGGCAAGCGCATCCCGACGTCCTCGGAGACCGTTTACTACGCGCTCAACAAGCCGATCGGCGTGGTGAGCACGATGGACGACCCCGAGGGCCGGCCGTGCCTGAACGACTACGTGCAGGACCTCGCGCCCCGGCTGTTCCACGTGGGACGTCTCGACACCGAGACCGAGGGCCTGCTGCTGCTGACCAACGACGGCGAGCTGGCTCACCGGCTGACCCACCCGAGCTACGGCGTGCAGAAGAAGTACTGGGCCAAGGTGCCGGGTCCTATTCCGCGCGACCTGCACAAGGTGCTGCGCAAGGGCGTGGAGCTGGAGGACGGCCTGGCCAAGGTGGACGAGTTCCGGGTGGTGCAGGAGCACGGCCAGCAGGCGCTGGTCGAGGTCGTCCTCCACGAGGGCCGCAAGCACATCGTCCGGCGGATGATGGAGACGGTCGGGCACCGGGTGATCGACCTGGCCCGCATCGAGTTCGGCCCGGTCAAGCTCGGCCGGCTCAAGCCGGGAACCATCCGGACGCTCACCGTGCAGGAGATCGGTGAGTTGTACGCGGCGGTCGGCCTGTAGCCTTTCCGCGCGGCGGACGAAAGCCGCAGGCCAGGCAGAATTGGCTGAAAGTCACGTAGATGGGGCGGGCTCGTCTCCGTAGGAGACCGGCCCGTCCCAGCGAGAGGGGAACGACATGGTGCGGGCGATTCGCGGAGCCATCCAGGTCGACGGCAACGATCGTGACGCGATCCTCGCCGGGACGACCGAGCTGGTGACCGAGGTGATGGGGCGCAACAACCTCACGACCGACGACGTCATCAGCGTGATCTTCACGTGCACGCCCGACCTCACCGCCGAGTTCCCCGCACTGGCCGCGCGCAAGCTCGGGTTCCACGACGTGCCCCTGCTGTGCGCGAGCGAGATCGACGTGCCGGGCGCGCTTCCGCGCGTGGTGCGGCTGATGGCCCACGTGCAGACCGACCGTCCCCGGCAGGAGATCCAGCACGTGTACCTGCGCGGCGCCGTGGCGCTGCGCGTGGACATCGCCCAATGAGCATCCCCCTATAGGCATCGCCGGTCGACATCGCCCGGTAGGCGTAGCCCGGCAGGACCATGCCGGGACGGCGGGGCCGGCGAACCATCACAATCCACCCACGAGACATCCGTCGCGGGACAGCGCACCTGGGGACGGCGACGGCAGGAAGAGCACGATGACTCCCATCGAGGACGCCGGGATCGGCAGTGTGGTCGTTGTCGGGACGGGCCTCATCGGCACGTCGATCGCACTGGCGCTGCGGCAGCGGGACGTGCGGGTCTTCCTGGCCGACCGGGACGCGGGAGCCGTACGGCTCGCGCGTGAACTGGGCGCGGGGGAGGACTGGACCGGTGAGCAGCGGGCGGATCTCGCGGTCGTCGCCGTGCCGCCCCAGTTCGTCGCGCAGCAACTGCTCGACCTGCAAAAGCGCGACAGCGCCCGCTTCTACACCGACGTGGCCAGCGTGAAGGCGCTCCCGCTGGCCCAGGCCGCCCAGCTCGGCTGCGACCTGACGACGTACGTCGCGGGGCATCCGCTGGCGGGCCGCGAGCGGTCCGGCCCGGCGGCGGCCCGCGCCGACCTGTTCCTCGGCCGTCCGTGGGCGTACTGCCCGACGGACGAGGCGTCCCCGCGGGCGGTGGCCGCGGTGGAGCGGCTGATCTCGCTGTGCGGGGGCAACGCCGTTCGGGTGGACGCGGCCGAGCACGACCGCGCCGTCGCGGTCGTCTCACACGCCCCGCACGTGACGGCCGCCGCGGTGGCGGCCCGGCTGGCGGAGGCGTCGGAGACGGCGCTCGGGCTGTCGGGGCAGGGCGTGCGCGACGTGACCCGCATCGCCGCCAGCGATCCCGCGCTGTGGACCGGCATCCTCGAGGGCAACGCGCTGCCCGTCGCCGAGGTGCTGGAGGCGCTCGTGGACGACCTGAGCGCCGCCGCCCGGTCGCTTCGCGCGCTGGCGGGCGACGGAGCGGCCATGGGGCAGGTCACCGACCTCCTGTCGCGCGGCGTGCGGGGGACCGGCAGGATCCCCGGCAAGCACGGCGGTCCGGCGCGGACGTACGCGGTGGTCCAGGTGCTCATCGGCGACCGTCCCGGCGAGCTGGCCCGCCTGGTCCAGGCCGCGGGCGAGACGGGCGTCAACATCGAGGACATCCGCCTGGAGCACGCCACCGGACTGGAGCTCGGCGCGGCCGAACTGTACGTCCGCCCGGAGGCGGCGGAAGCGCTCACCCACGGCCTGCGCGAGCGCGGTTGGCAGGTGCCGGGCTGACCCGGTCTCCCGGTGAGGCCGGTGATGTCAGACCGGCCACCGGCCCCGGGGCGGTGGCGGGAGCGGGGGCGATGTAGCGGCGCAGGTCGGGGATCGCCCAGGCGATCGCCGACACGGTGACCACGGTGAGCAGCCCGCCCGCACAGATGACGATGCGCGGGCCGGACAACGCGCCCGCGGTGTCGTGCAGGGGCGCGCTCGTGAAACCGTGCAACGCGGCGCCGGCAGACCCGTGCAGCAGATTCGCGATCTGCGGCCCTCCGACCAGCACGACGGTGAGCGCGCCCTGCACGCGCCCGCGTACGGCGTCGCCGGTGTGCGCCTGAATGATCGTGGTGCGGAATGTGCTCAGCACGAAGTTGACCGCGCCGCCGAGCACGAGCGCCGCCAGCGCGATCCACAGCTCGGCGGCCAGGCCGACGAGCACGACGGCGATCCCCCACGCGACGGCGGCGCCCGCCACGAATGCGCCGTGGCGCCGCGCGCGGGTGAACGTGCCCGACAGCAGCCCGGCCGCGAAGACCCCGGCGGGGTAGGCCGCGTAGAGCAGTCCCGTCTCCGTGCCACCCCCGGCCGTGCCGCCGAAGACGTGACGGGCCAGCTCGGGAAACAGCGCCGACGGCATGCCGAAGACCATGGCCGCGAGGTCCACGGCCAGCACCGCCACCGGCAGCCTGTCGGCCGCCAGGTATCGGAACCCGGCCAGCGTCCGGCCGGCCGCCGAGGCTCCTCGGCCGCCCTTTGCCGTGCCCGCGGCGGGAGTGGGCGGCAGCGGCGGCAGCATGGCGACCGCCCACACCACGGCGAGCAGCGCGACGGCGTCGAACAGGTACAGCGTGCCGAGCCCTGCAACCGGGACCAGCACACCGGCGAGCATCGGCCCCAGGACCGACCCGCCGTAGCGGACCAGCGAGCTGAGGCTGTTGGCCGCCGGCAGCAACTCGGCCGGGACGAGGCGGGGCACGGTGGCCCCCGTCGTCGTCAGGACCGTCCCGTAGGTCAGCCCCTGGAAGGCCACCGCCACCAGCAGGACGGGGACGGAGCGGCCACCCAGGACCGCCTGGAGCCACAGCGCCGCGTACGTCAGCGCCAGGCCGAGGTCGGCGGCGAGCAGCATCGTCCGCCGGTCCATCACGTCGGCGAGGGCGCCACTCCACACCGCCGCCGCGACCAGCGCTGCGAACGACACCCCCGCGGCGGCTCCCACGGCCGCCGACGAGCCGGTGACCGTGAACAGTTGCGTCGGCACCGCGACCACGCTGAAGGACCCGCCCACAGCGCAGATCACCGAGGCGGCCCACATCCGGCGGAACGCGGGGATGGCCAGCGGCCTGCAGTCGACGGTGAAGGCCCACGCGGAGGCCGGCCTGGAGGAACAGGTGGAGGAACGGGGCGGCCGCACCGTCGTGGCGCTCATCGCGCGGCCCCGCCGTCGCCGGCGGCCGGGGATCCCTCCGCCGCCGTGTCAGCCACCGTGTCAGCCGCGTTGTCTGCCGCGGTGTCGGCCACCACGTCGGCCACCACGTCGGCGACCACGCAGGCCACGTTGTCGGGGGCGCCGGCGGCGTACGCCCGGTCGATCAGCTCGTCGGCGACCTGCCGCGGACCGCCGGGACCGGCGAGCGTCTCGCGCAGCACGCCGACCGGCACGACACCCGGCAGGCCGTCCGTGCAGAGCAGGTAACGGTCGCCGGGGACGGCCTCGTGCATCGACAGATCAGGCAGGGACGATCCTGTGCCGGTCAGCGCGCGTACCAGAAGCGAGCGCCGGGGGTGGGAGACGGCCTCCTCCGGGGTGAGCCGGCCCTCGTCGATCAACGACTGCACATACGAGTGGTCGTGGGTGATCTGGAACAGTCCCCCGTCGCGGAAGAGGTACGCCCGGCTGTCGCCGATGTGCACCAGCGCCAGCCGCGACCCGGACCACACGAGCGCGGTCAGCGTGGTGACCGCCTCTCCCGAGGGTGTCGAGGCGGCGATGTCCCGGATCGCCCGCTCGGCGTCGCCGACGGCGTCGGCGAGCGCGCCGAGCAGGTCCTCGGGGAGCACGGACAGGGTCTGCAGGCGCTTGAGCGCGTCGACGGCCGCCGCGCCGGCGCGGTCGCCGCCCGGGCCGCGCATCCCGTCGGCCACCGCCAGCAACCGCTCGCCGGCGTACGCGACGTCCTCGTTGCTCGTCCGCACCGGTCCCGGCTCCGACCGGGCGGCGTAACGGATCCCCGGCATGGTCGTGGTGTCCTTCACGGTGCTGCCCCTTCCCGACAGGTGGTCGACGAGGAAGGCGGCGAGCCGGCCCCGGGCCTCGGTCTCGGCCGTGACGTGCCGCCAATAGGCGGCCACCTCCTCGGCCGCGTCCGGCACGGGCAGGTCGCACACCCGCCGGATGCGCGCCAGCGGCATGCCGAGCCGCCGCAACCAGGCGATCAGGCGGGCCCGCTCCAGCTGGGCCGGGTCGTAGTAGCGGTATCCCGACTCGCCGTCCACCGCGGCCGGCCGCAGCAGCCCGACCTCGTCGTACAGCCGTAGCGCCTTGGGCGACAGCCGGGCGGCCCGTGCGAACGTCCCGATGGTCAGCAGCTCCCGCACCACTCCTCCTCGTCCCGGCCGCCATGGCCGGTGCCGACGATGCTGGGGCTTCACCCAGGGGCAAGGTCAACACGCGGAGGAAGCTACAGGAGGATGCGCGGGGGCCCGGAACGAGCGCGGAGCGAGCGCGGAACCGGCGCGCGGAAGGCCCGACCTCAGAGGCTGGGGACCGCCTCCTCGGGGCAGGGTACCGCGGGAGCGTGCTCCGGCAGGCCGTGCCGCCGCCACCATCGGGCCAGGGGCCGGGGCGCCCACCACGCCCGTTCGCCGAGCAGCCGCATGGTGGCAGGCACCAGCAGGCCGCGCACGATCGTCGCGTCCACGGCGACCGCGATCACCAGGCCCACGCCGATCATCTTCATGATCGTCACGCTGGAGAAGGCGAAGCCCGCGACGGACACGGCGACGAGGAGGGCGGCGCTGGTGACCACCCCGGCCGTCCTGGCCAGCCCGCGCGCCATCGCCTCCGCGGGATCGGCCCCGCGCTCGCGCTCCTCGCGTACGCGCGACAGGAGGAACATCTCGTAGTCCATCGCCAGCCCGAAGGCGATCGCAACGATCAGCACGGGGAAGTTCACGTCGACGGCCCCGACGGGCTCGAAGCCGAGCAGCCCGGCCAGCCGGCCGTCCTGGAAGATCAGCTTGATGGCGCCGAAGGACGCCGACAGCGACAACAGGTTCAGCAGCACCGACTTGATCGGCAGGATCACCGAACCGAACGCCAGGAACATCAGGGCGATCGACACGACGGCCACGAACAGCGCCATCCACGGCAGGCGGGTGACGACCATGTCCACGATGTCCACCCGTGAGGCGGGCATCCCGGTGAACGACGCGACGGCCCCGGCCGGAGGCGGCACGGCCCGCAGGTCCTCGACCATCCGCACGGCCGCGCGAGACATCGGGTCCATCGCGTAGCCGAGGGTGATCCTGGCGAGAGCGCCGGTGGTCCCGGTGACGGCCGCGCTCTCCACTCCGGACACGGCGTCCAGGCGGGCGGCGTAGCCGTCCAGCGCCGCCCTGTCCAGGGCGCGCGGCGCCTCGACGACGGCCGTCACGATCTTGGCGGGGTCGGCGGTGAAGCGCTCGGCCAGTTCCCGGGTCACGGCGCGCGCGTCGGCGCCGGAGGGCAGCACCCAGTCGCCGGGCCTGGCCCAGTTCACGCCGAGGAACGGCAGGCCGAGCGCCACGAGCGCCGCGACGACGGCGAGCGCGCTCGCGAGGGGCCGCCGCATGACGGCGTGGGCCAGGCGATACCACCGCGCGCCGGAGGCGGCGGGCCGGGCGCGGCCCAGCCCCCTTTGGCCGGCCTGCCGGCCGAGCCCCCTTTGGCCGACCCGTCGGCCGAGGGCCGCCAGCAGCGCGGGCAGCACGGTGAGGGAGGTCAGCACGGCCAGGACGACCGTGGCGGCGCCCGCGTACGCCATCGACAGCAGGAACCGCGAAGGGAACACCGCGAGGCCCGCGAACGACAGCGCCACGACCGCGCCGGAGAACGCGATCGTCCGGCCGGCCGTGGCCGTCGTCCGTTCCACCGCCGTCGCGACGGACGCGCCCCTGCCGAGCTCCTCCCTGAACCGGGTGACCGCGAGCAGCGCGTAGTCGATCGCCAGGCCGAGGCCGAGCACCGTGACGACCTGGATGGCGAACGTCGAGACGTCGGCGACCAGCGTGACCAGGCGCAGCACCGCCATCGTGCCGAGCGCGGCGACCACGCCGACGGCCAGGGGCAGCGCCGCCGCCATGAGGCTGCGGAAGACCACCGCCAGCAGGATCAGCAGGATCGGAACCGAGATCGCCTCGGCCAGGCCGATGTCGTGCGCGATCGTGCTGTTGACCTGGTCGGTCATCGCGGTGATGCCGCCGAACCGCACGGCCGGGCCCTCGACCTCGAACCTGTCCCGGATGCCGCGCAGGGCTCGTACGCGCTCCTGGTCGTCGGGGGAGCGGAACTGCACGGTGACGTACGTCGCGTGCCGGTCCTCCGACACGAAGCCGGGCGAGCCGGTCGACCAGTACGACTCCAGCCGCACGATGCCCTGACGGGGGAGCGCGTCGAGGGCCCGGCGTACGGGCCCGGCGAAGGCGGGGTCGTCCACGGTGAGGCGGTCGCTTTCGTACAGGACGACGACGTCGGCCGTGTGACGGCCCAGCGGACCGGCGAGCAGCCGGTCGGCGTGCGAGGACGGGCTGCCGGGGTCGTCGAAGCCCGCGCCGCCACCGAGGCGGCCGAAGACGCCGACTCCCCACGCGCCCGCGACCACGGTGAACAGCAGCGCGCCCAGCAGGATCAGGCGACGGTGACGGACCGCGAAGCGGCCCAGAGCGCCGAACATGCGCTTCCCCCATTTCAATAGTAGAGAGTGCCACTATCCATAATTGATCGATAGCGACGCTATCCATATCCGTGGGTGCGGGCAAGCCCCGGGCCTATCCTGTGAGGGTGCGGCGAGGGAGAGGGACATGCGGATCGCGGAGCTGAGCAGGCGGACCGGGGTCCCGATCCCCACCATCAAGTACTACATGCGGGAGGGGCTGGTCCCGCAGGGAGAGCGGACCGGCCCCAACCAGGCGCGGTACGGCGAGGAGCACGTCAGGCGGCTTCGGCTGGCCAGGGCGCTGGTCGAGGTCGGCGGGCTGCCGGTGGCCTCGGCCCGCGAGGCGCTCGCGCTGATCTTCTCCTCCGGCATCTCGGAGTTCGACGTGCTCGGCAAGGCGCAGTACGCGCTGACCCCGCCCAGGGAACGCGCCGAGGACGACGTCTGGGACGAGGCCGCAGCGCAGGTCGACGAGTTGATCGCCCGGCGGGGCTGGCAGGTCAAGCCGGGCAATCCGGCCAGGCGGACGCTGGCCGACGCGCTGGCGACCCTGCGGCGCCTCGGTGAGGACGACTACCTGGACCTGCTGGAGACCTACGCCGAGACCGCCGAGCACCTGGCGGACACGGAGGTGCGGGCGATCAGCCGGCGGGGCGACCTGCACGCCATGGCCGAGGCGATCGTGATCTGGACCGCTCTCGGCGACCCCGTGATCGCCTCCCTGCGCCGCCTGGCCCAGGAGGCGCAGGCGGCCCGGCTGATCGGCGGGACCACCGAGGAGACCGCCTGAGAGCCGTCTCGCGGGTGCGGCCGGCGAGCCCGAGGTGATCGCGCGGGAGGCCCTGTCCCGTCGCCGATGCATGCTTTCCGGCGGTATCCCGGTAGCCTCGGGGACGACGATTCGAAGGGGAGAAGGAGAGCCGGTGTCGGGTCTGGTCGTCGCCATGGACGGTCCCTCGGGATCGGGCAAGTCGAGTGCCTCGCGAGGCGTCGCGCGGGCGCTGGGCCTGCGATACCTCGACACGGGCGCCATGTACCGCGCGGTCACCTGGTGGATGCTTGATCAGGGCGTGAACCTGGAGGACGCCGCCGAGATCGCCGCGAGGTCCGCCGAGCCCACACTCGTGATGAGCACCGACCCTGACGCGCCGGGCGTCACCGTGGACGGCGTCGACGTCAACGGGCCGATCCGCGGCCCCGAGGTGACCGGCGCGGTGTCGGCCGTGAGCGCCGTGCCCGAGGTGCGCCACCGGCTGGTGGCCCTGCAGCGGGAGATCATCGCCGAGTCCCTGCCTGGCGGCGGGATCGTGGTCGAGGGCCGCGACATCGGCACCGTGGTCGCGCCGGACGCGCCCGTCAAGATCTACCTCACGGCGAGCGCCGAGGCGCGCGCCCTGCGCCGTACTGCCGAGCTGGACGGGACGACCGTGGAGGCGCAGAGGGCCGCGATGGCCCGGCGCGACGCCCTCGACTCGACGCGCAAGGCCGACCCGCTGGCGATGGCCGCGGACGCGGTGGAACTGGACACGACGCCGCTGGACCTGGACGAGGTGATCGCCGAGGTGCTCCGGCTCGTCAAGGAGCGGGTCTGACGCCCGCACGCACCGCCTGACCGCTTCCCGCGCCGCGTCCGCCGCGCCGGAGTGGGCCGCGCGGTGCGACGTACGAACGAGCCCGGCCCCGGAAGCGGTCCGCCGGGAGGCCTCACGGGAGGCCGGGGAGAACGGGAAGAGCCGATGAGGCAGGGTATGGACGTGACGGGGGAGTACGACGAGGACGAGGGCGGCTGGATCGAGGCCGAGCTCGCCGAGCTTTCCACGGAGGAGGCGGAGCGGGAGCCCGACTCGGGCCCGCTGCCGGTCGTCGCCGTGGTGGGGCGCCCCAATGTCGGCAAGTCGACACTGGTCAACCGCATCATCGGCCGTCGTGAGGCGGTCGTGGAGGACGTGCCCGGCGTGACCCGCGACCGGGTCACGTACGAGGCGACCTGGCGGGGCCGGCGGTTCACGCTGGTCGACACCGGCGGCTGGGACCCCGACGCGACCGGTATGGCCCTGCGCATCGCCGAGCAGGCGCAGATCGCGGCCGAGCTGGCCGACGTGATCCTCTTCGTGGTGGACGCCAGCGTCGGGGTCACCGACTCCGACGAGGCCGTCGGCGCGGTCCTGCGCCGCTCGGGCAAGCCGGTCGTGCTGGCCGCCAACAAGGTCGACAACCAGCAGATGGAGCTGGAGGCGACCGGGCTGTGGTCGCTCGGCCTGGGCGAGCCGCACCCCGTCTCCGCCCTGCACGGCCGCGCCAGCGGCGACCTGCTCGACATCGTGCTCGACGCGCTGCCCGAGACGCCGCCGCAGACGTTCGGCGAGCGGCGGGGCCCGCGCCGGATCGCCCTCCTCGGCAAGCCCAACGTGGGCAAGTCGTCGCTGCTCAACAAGCTCGCCGGGGAGGAGCGGGTGCTCGTCGACCCGATGGCCGGCACCACCCGCGACCCGGTCGACGAGCTGATCGAGCTGGGCGGCACGACGTACCGGTTCATCGACACGGCCGGCATCCGGCGGCGGGACCGCGAGCTGAAGGGCGCGGACTTCTACGCGGCGATGCGCACGCGGGCCGCGCTGGAGCGGGCGGAGGTCGCGGTCGTGCTGATCGACGCCTCCGAGGTGCTGACCGAGCAGGACCTGCGAATCCTCGGCCTGGTCATCGAGTCGGGCCGGGCCATGGTGGTCGCGTTCAACAAGTGGGACCTGGTCGACGAGGACCGGCGGTACTACCTGGAGAAGGAGATCGACCGGCAGCTCGTCCGCACGCCCTGGGCGCTGCGGGTGAACATCTCGGCGAAGACCGGCCGCCACGTCGAGAAGCTGGCCCCGGCCATCGAACGGGCCCTGGACTCGTGGGGCACGCGGGTGCCGACGGCCCGGCTCAACCAGTTCCTCACCGAGCTGCTGCAGGCCACTCCGCCGCCGGTGCGCGGCGGCCGGCAGCCGAAGATCCTGTTCGCCACCCAGGCGTCCACGGAGCCGCCGAAGTTCGTGCTGTTCACCTCGGCGTTCCTGGAGGAGACCTACCGCCGGTTCCTCGAGCGCCGCATCCGCGAGGAGTTCGGCTTCGCGGGCTCTCCGATCGAGGTGACGATGAAGATCCGCGAGAAGCGCAAGAAGAAGTAACCCGCGGCCGGCCCGGGGCGTCAGTCTCCGCCGCCGGTCCGGGCGGCGGCCGACAGCAGGGCGAGCGCCGCCTGGCGGGCCTGCTCGCCCGTGCCGGCCGTGCCGTGGTGCGCGGCGACGACGGTGGCGCCTTCGACCAGCATGAGCAACTGGCGTCCCAGGAGGGGCGGATCGGCGGCTCCGGCGCGCTCGGCGATGCCGGTCAGCAGGTCGAGGTATCGGTCGAGGTGGCGCGTGGTGACGGCGCGCACGGCCTCGACGTGATGCTGGGTCGCCGCGTTCACCATCGCGCAGCCGCGGAAGGCCGGGTCCTCGTACCACTCGCCCAGCGTGTCGAACACCGCGGCGAGCTGGTCGTGAGGGTCGTCCCCGGCCGCCGCGGCGGCCTCGGCCAGCCAGCGGCTCACCCGTTCGCTGCGGGCCCGGAGCATGGCCTCCACGAGGCCGTCCTTCGTGCCGAAGTGCCGATAGAGCGTCTCCTTCGACACCCCGACGAGGGCGCACAGCTCGGCGACGCCGACGCCGTCGAGCCCGCGCTCGTACAGCACGGTGGTGGCCGCCTCCAGGATGGCGGCGCGGGTGCGCTCCGGGTCGATCGTCGAGCCCTTGGGAACCGGCATACCCAGATGGTACCGATCGGTTCGATGCACTGCTACGCTCCGAGATCGTACCGATCGGTTCGATCTCTGGGAGTCCGTCATGTCCGACCTCCTCGCCATCGGCACCCCGGCCCGGCGCGGGACGTGGCCGGCGGCGCGGCTGGCTCTCGGCACCGCGTCGGCGCTCGGGCTGGCGCGTTTCGCGTACGGGCTGCTCCTTCCGGCGATGCGGGACGAACTGCACTGGTCCCTGGCCGAAGCAGGGGCGATGAGCGCCGCGAACGGGCTGGGCTATCTGCTCGGCGCGCTGGTGACCGCGGTCGTCGTACGCCGCCTGGGCACGGCGGTCACCTTCCGGTGGGGCATGGTCCTCACCGCGCTGGCGCTGGCGGTCACCGCGACGAGCGACGCCTATTCGGTGCTGCTGGCGGCGAGAGCCGCCGCCGGGGTGGCGGGCGCCGCGGTGTTCGTCACCGGCGGCGTCATCGCGTCGCGCCTCGCCGCCCGCGCCGCCTCCGGGACGCCCATCACCGTGTACTTCGCGGGCGCCGGGCTGGGCATCGTGGTCGCCGGCGCCGGCATCCCGCCGCTGGGCGACCACCTTCACCTGGCCTGGGCCGGCCTGGGCGTGGCCGCCGGGCTGGCGGCGCTGCTGAGCTGGACCGCCGCCCGGGCCGACGAGGAGGCGCAGGTGGGGGAGGAGGCGCAGGCGGGAGAGGAGGCGCAGGCGGGGGGAGAGGCGCAGGCCGCCACCGCCGGGCGGGTCCACGTGCGGCCACTGTGGGGGATCGCCCTGGCCTACCTGCTGTTCGCCGCCGGTTACATCACCTACATCACCTTCCTGTCCGCCTACCTGGCCGACCGGCACGCGCCGCTCGGGCAGGTGGTGCTCACCTGGACGGCGCTCGGCCTGGCCGTGGTGGCGGCGCCCGCGCTGTGGAGCCGTCCGACCGCGGAGTGGCCCGGCACCCGGGCCCTGGCCGTGCTGCTCGGTCTCCTGGGCGGTGGCGCGGCGCTGGCGATGGCGGCGCCCGCGCCGCCGGTCATCCTCGCCTCCGCGATCCTCTATGGGGCGACGTTCATGGGCGTGCCCGCCGCCGTCACCGCTCTCATCAAGGCGAACACCCCGCCCGCCGACTGGACGGCCACCCTGGCGGCGTTCACCACGATCTTCGCGGGCGGGCAGACCGCGGGCCCGTGGCTCGCCGGACTCGTCGCCGACCACACCTCGACCGCCGCCGCCCTGGCGTGGACCGCGATCCTGTGCGCCGCCGCGGCTGTGATCGCGGCGTTCGCGAATCCCTCCCGCCGGGCCGGAGCGGGTTCGGCCGAGAAGACACCCGACGCTGAAGCGTCCACGAGATGGTGAGGTCCAGCATGACCACGTTTGTCCTGATCCCCGGCATGTGCCACGGCGGCTGGTGTTTCCGCGAGCTGTGCGAGGGGCTGCGCCACCACGGGCACCGGGCCGTCGCGCCGACGTTGACCGGGCTCGCCGAACGCGCCCACCTGCTGGACGGCGCGGTGAACCTCGACACGCACATCCGGGACGTCACCGGGGTGCTGGAGGCCGAGGACGTCCGGGACGCCGTGCTGGTCGGCCACAGCTACGGGGGAATGGTGATCACCGGCGTCGCCGACCGCCTGCCCGGCCGGGTGGCCGGTCTGGTCTATCTGGACGCCGTCGTGCCGGGGGACGGCGACTCCTGCTGGAGCCTGGTCTCCGACCGGGAACGGCAGTGGTACGCCGACGTGGTGGAGACCGGCTACGCGACGCGACCGCTGCCGTTCTTCGACCCCCGGGCCACCCCCCACCCGATCGCCTCGCTGCTCCAGCCGCTCCGGCTGACCGGCGACCCCACGCGCATCGGGCGCCGAACTTACGTGTACGCGGCGGGCTGGCAGGGCGAGTCTCCCTTCACCCCGACGTACGAGCGGCTGCGCGAGGACCCCGCGTGGACGACGTACGCGCTGGACGGCGGGCACAACCTCATGCGCGACGCCCCGGAGGACCTGCTCAAGATCCTGGTCGAGGCCGCCGGAGCCCGTTGGTAGGGACTGCCCTACCCCCGGGACTGCCGCCCGCCGGATCGATCTGCGGCGGGCGGGTCAATAGCGTTGGGGACATGCGCCGATTCTTCTCCCGCCTCGGCGGCGACACGGTCTATATCCTCGTGGGGTTCCCCCTCGCGATCATCACGTTCTGCCTCACGGTGGCCGGCCTGTCGGCCGGTACCGGCCTGCTGGTGGTCTGGCTGGGCGTGCCCGTCCTCGCTCTCACCCTCCTCATCGCCCGGGGGATGGGCGACGTCGAACGGCTCCGCATGCGTGCGGTGCTGGGCAGGGACGTGCCCCGGCCGCGATATCCCACATCGCCGCCGGGGGCGGGCGTGTTCCGGAAGACCGTCACCCCGCTCGCCGGGGGCCAGCCCTGGCTCGACGTGCTGCACGCGCTGCTGGCCTTCCCGGTCGCGATCGTCGCGTTCTGCGTGACCGTCACCTGGTGGGCGCTGGCAATCGCCGGGCTGACCTATCCGCTGTACGGCTGGATCACCTCGAACATCCCCGGCAACACCGAGCTGCCCGAGCTCCTCGGCCTCGGCCAGGGTTACGTGATCAACAGTGTCTTCTACTGTGCGATCGGGGTGGTCGCCGCGATCACCCTCTATCCGGTCGTCCGCTCCTGCGCCTTGATCAAGGCGTCGCTGGGCCGGGCGCTGCTGACCGGCGTCGCCGAGCTGCAGGAGCGCATCGACGACCTCACCGAGGGCCGTCACGCCGCCGCCCACGCGGAGGCGAACGCGCTGCGCCGCCTGGAGCGCGACATCCACGACGGACCCCAGCAGCGCCTGGTCCATCTGGCGATGGAGCTGTCGCGGGCCCAGCGGGAACTGCGGAAGGACGCCACGGCCGCGCACGACACGATCGGCAAGGCCATCAGCGCCACCCGGGAGACCCTGGACGAGCTGCGGGCGCTGTCGCGCGGCATCGCCCCGCCGATCCTGGCCGACCGCGGCCTCGCGCCGGCGCTCGCCGCCCTGGCGGGCCGCTGCACGGTGCCCGTTGAGCTGGACGTCCAGACGGTCGAGCGGTATCCCGCGCTCATCGAGAACACGATTTACTTCGTGACCGCCGAGTCGCTCACCAACGTGGCCAAGCACAGCAGGGCGACGTCCTGCTCGGTCGGGCTGACCAGGATCGGCGACACGCTCATCCTCACGATCGGGGATGATGGGGTCGGCGGCGCACACGTCGCCAAGGGACACGGCCTGTCCGGCCTGGCCGACCGGCTGCGGGCCGTCGACGGCGAGTTGTCGGTGCGGTCGCCGGCGGGCGGGCCGACACTGATCACGGCGGAGGTTCCGTGCGCGTAGTGGTGGCCGACGACGCCGTCCTCATCCGGGAGGGGCTCGTCCGCCTGCTGGAGGAGTTCGGCTGCGAGGTCGTCGAGACCGTGGGCACGGGGGATGACCTGGTCAAGGCCGTCGTCGCCCACCGGCCCGACGTGTCGGTGGTCGACGTGCGGATGCCGCCGACGTTCACCGACGAGGGCCTGCGCGCCGCCGTCGAGGCGCGGGAGAAGGTGCCGGGCACGCCCGTGCTGATCCTTTCGCAGTACGTCGAGGTGTCGTACGCGGACGACCTGCTGGCCGACGCTCGCGGGGCGGTCGGCTACCTGCTGAAGGACCGCGTGGTCGACGTCGAGGAGTTCATGGACGGCCTGCGGCGGGTCGCCGCGGGGGGGACGGTCTTCGACCCCCAGGTCGTCGCCCAGCTGATGGTGCGGCGGCGGCGGGACGACCCGCTGGCGTCGCTGACGCCGCGTGAACGCGAGGTCCTGTCGCTGATGGCCGAGGGCAGGTCGAACCCCGCGATCGCCCGCCGCCTCGTCGTCACCGAGGGCGCGGTGGAAAAGCACATCCGCGGCATCTTCACCAAGCTCGGCCTGTACGCCGAGGACGGCGACCAGCACCGCCGCGTCCTCGCGGTGCTGGCCTACCTCCGCTCCTGACCGCACGGCCGTGCGGTGGTCACGCCGCCACGTGCGCGCCGGCGGACGCCGCGACCGGCACGCCCTTGACCAGGGCGCGGGCCCGCCGCACGACAACGACGGCCACGGCGAGGATCGCCACGCCGTCGAGGGCGTGGAAGCCCATGACGACCAGGCCGGCCGTGGTCGTCGCGGTGTCCGTCGTGCCGGCGAGCTCCGCCAGCGGGAAGATCACGAACAGCTGCACCGCCGCCAGCACGAACGGCAGGATCGACAGGCCCGCGACCTTGCCGCCCGCGCGGGCGGCCAGGGCCGTGATCGCGGTCAGTAGCGAGACGAGCGGGATCACCAGCGAGCCGTTCGTGACGTGGTGGTTGATGGCGGCGTCCGGATCGCCCGGCGCCGGGTGCGGGGCCTCGAACGCGCCGAACGTGGCGAGGTAGAACTGGGCGAGCACGACGACGAGCTGCAGAACGGCGAAGCCGAAGAACGCCTTACGCATACGGGGCCTCCTCAGTCGGAAAGGGGTGAGCCCCGGGGGTTCTGCGGGGCGGTGGCGAGAGCCGGAACGGTACGCCGCAATGGTGGACCGTCCGTGTCCCGGGCACCCGGGACATCCGCCCCCGCCCACCGGGAAGTTCGCCCACAGGAAGCCCGCGAGACCCGATCCGCCCTGTCAGGGGTGTCCGGCCTGCCGCTCCGCCAGAGGCGGCCTGTGGGTCCGCCGGTCGAACCCGCGCCCGCAGACGCGCGGGCGCGGGCCCGTCAGCGGACCCAGGGCGGCACGAGCCGGTCGGTCCCCTTGGGCGCGAGGTCGCAGGCGTCCGCGGCGGTCATTCCGCCGGGGTTGTAGACCTCGCAGCCGGCCGGCGCCGCCACGATGGCGCTGAAGCCGGACTCCGCGCCGGCGTGCACCCGGCGGCTCACGTCGGCGGGCATGACGACGGTGTCTCCGGCCTCGACGGCGACGGTCTCGCCGTCGAGTTCGACGGTCGCGCCGCCGGTGAGGAAGGTCCACACCTGCTCGCCGTCGCTGGCGTGGTGGGGACCGCTGTTTCCGGCCGGCATGTCCACCCGCCAGACGGCCTGGGTGGCGCCTCCCTGGGTGGGCGAGGCGAGGGTGGTCATGACGCCGTTGGGAGTGGTGTTCCTGCGGCTGTCGGCGGAACGGATGACAGGCATGCGTGACTCCTGGGTGAGAGGGCGGGCCGGGTGCCGGACGGGTCGCCGGGCCGGTCCGCGGGGGAAGGGTGAGAGAAGGTGGAGGGGCAGAGGTCAGGCGATCCAGGGCGGCACGCCGTGTACGGTGCCGTCGGGCAGGACGGCCCTGGCCCCGCCGGGGGCGGTGACGACGGCGGTGAAGCCCTCATCGGCGCCCGCCGTGACGCGCCGCGGGGTCGAGGGCGGCATGACCACGGTGTCGCCGGGTGCGACCGTGAACGTCTCGCCGCCGAGTTCGACGGTGGCGGTGCCGCCGAGGAACGTCCACACCTGCTCGGCGTCGAAGTCGTGCAGCGGCCCGCTCGTCGCGGGGGTCGCCTCGACGCGCCACACGGCCCGTGTGGCGCCGCCCAGGGTGGGCGAGGCGAAGGTGGTCATGACCCCGGCCGGAGTCTCGGATCTGCGGCATTGGGCATGGCGGATGACAGACATCGCCGGCGTCTCCTAAGATAGACAACGTCGTTGTCGGTAATAGTGAACCAGGTTGTCTATCCGTGTCAATCGACCCGCCCGGCTTCGAGCTGCCCCTGCGGCTCTTCCTCGGGTTTCGCGTTCTCATCGACGAACTGCACGCCGAGCTCGCCCGTCAGGGGCATCCGCACGCCCGTCCCATGCACGGATTCGTCATGCAGGCGATCGGCATAGAGGGCACGACCGCGGTGGAGCTGGGCCGCACGTTGGGCGTCAGCAAGCAGGCGGCGGGCAAGACCATCGAGACGCTCGAGCGCCTCGGCTACGTGGAGCGCGCCCGCGACCCCCGCGACACGCGCCGCAAGATCGTACGGCTCACGCCGTGGGGGGTGGACGTCCTGGCGCGCTCGGCCCGGATCTTCGACGACCTGCGGGCGCGCTGGGCCGCCGTCATCGGGGACGAGCGGCTCAGGGACCTGGAGGCCGACCTGCGGAAGGTGACGCCGCAGGACGTCTTCCGCCTCGACGTGCCCGGCTGGTTCGGCGCCTGACCCGGCAGGGGGGCGGGATCAGGCGCGGCGGCGGGGCAGGGCCAGGGACGCGGCCGCGCCGAGCACGCACAGACCGCACGTGATCAGGAAGATCTCGGTGTACTCCGCGTGCAGCGCCGCCTGGACCTTCGCCGTGTAGTCCGCGAGCCTGCGGGCGTACTCGGCCGCGTCCACCCCGAACGGCAGCGGCGTGTCCAGGTGCGCGGTGAGCGACTGGAACCGGTGGAAGCCCCAGGCCGACAGCGCGGCCACGCCCAGCAGCATGCCCATCATCCTGGCGACCACGACCGCCGCCGACGCCACGCCGTGCTGTGCCGCCGGGACCAGGCGCAGCACCGCCGACGAGGCCGGGGCGATCACCACCCCGAGGCCGAGGCCGGCCACCACGAGGTCGACGTCCATCCGCACGCCGGCCGAAGCCAGGTCGAGCGGCCACCGGGAGATAAGCCAGTAGCCCGCGGCGGCCACCGCCATCCCCGCCACGGCCACCGGGCGCTCGCCGAACCGCCGCACCAGGATCCCACCGAGGAACGCCGCGACCGCCAGCGCGGCGAGGAACCGGGTGAGCACCAGAGCGCCGCCCACCGCGTCCTTGCCGAGCAGCGTCTGCGCGGCGAGTTGCACGTCGACCAGCGTGACCAGCAGCGCCGCCCCGGCCAGCAGGCTCACCGCCAGCGTGGCGAGCAGCGGTGTCCTGGGCACGCCCGTCAGGTCGAGCAGGCGGACCGGGGAGCGGATCTCCCACAGCACGAACAGCACCGCCGCGACCGCCCCGGCCGCCACGCACGGCAGTCCCCAGGGCGGCAGCACGGCCGTGTCGGGGGAGGGGTTGTAGAGCCCGGCGACCAGCAGGCCGAGCGCCAGCGCGAGCAGGACGCCGCCGCCCGCGTCCACCTTCCCCGCGTCCGCCTTCTCCCCGTTCGCCCTGCCCGTGCTCGCCCCGCCGGAGGGCCGGCCGTACGGCTCGCGCCCGCCGGGGACGGCCGCCTGCACGGCGACGGCGGCCAGGAGCGCGAGCGGGAGGTTGACCCAGAAGATGCCGCGCCATCCGGCGAGCGCGGCCAGGCCCGCGCCGTACAGCGGGCCGAGCACGCTGCCGAGCTCCTGCGCGGCGCCGACCGCCCCGAGCGCCACCGGCCGGGTGCGCTCGTCCCACAGGTCGCCGATGAGGGCCATGGTGATCGGCAGCAGCGCGCCGCCCGCGACGCCCTGGAGCGTACGCCCCGCGACCAGGGCGGGGATACTCCCCGCCAGGGCGGTGACGAGGGAACCGGCGGCGAACCCGGCCAGGCAGGCGTGGATCAGCGCGCGCCTGCCATACCGGTCGGACAGGCGGCCGAGCAGCGGCATCGCCGCGACGTAGCCGAGCAGGAACCCGGTCACGACCGGGGTCGCCCGCTCCAGGTGGTTCAGCGGCACGCCGACGTCGACGGCGACGTCCACGAGCACGGTGACCACGACGTACGCGTCGAGCGCGGCGAGCAGCACGGCGGCGCCGCCGACGCCCAGGGCGAGACGCCGGTGCCGCGTTGCGGGCCGGTCGACCCCGGTCGACCGCGTCTGCCCGGCCGCGTCGGTGGCGTCGGTGGCGTCGGTCATGACGCGGGCGGGGCGATGGTCACGGGGGCGTCGTAGTCCCCGAGGGTCACGGCCACGGAGCCGCCGGTGAGCGGCAGGTCGAGTTTGAGCAGGCGGCTGGTGGCCTTGTCGATCCAGAGCGTGCCGGTGACCCCCTGCTGCACGCCGGGGACCAGCTTGGCCAGCACCTCCTGCGACAGCGCGGCCGTCACCCGGTAGGCGGCGGCGTCGCCGACCTTCTCCTCCGCCTGCGTCTGGACGTCCTTCGCGGTGGACAGCAGGTCGGGTACGCCGGTCAGCACGGCGGAGGGGTTGTAAAGGGCCATGAGCTGCTGCCGGGTCATCGTCTGGAAGCCGCCGGTGGGTCCCTTGAAGTAGACCTTGTCGCCGACGAGCACGAACTCGATCTCCTGCAGTCCCGCGATCTCGATCTGCAGGGTGCCCTTGGCGTCGCCCTCCCGGGTGAGGCTGCCCTCGGCGTGCCGGACCGGTACGGCGGGCTTGTCCTTGGTCTCGATCGTGAAGGCGACCGTCTTGACCGTCCGCATGGCCTCGGCCGAGCGCTTCAGCAACGCCGGACCGTCCGGCAGGGCCGTCTCGCTCTTCGCGCTGCAGGCGGTCACGAGCAGCAGGCCGGCCACGACGAGCCCGAGGATTGTTCGCACAGCCGGATCGTAGCGAGCGGGCGGGGCCGGCACGCGCTCCCCAGGGAATCGGTTTGGCGCGGCCTGTCGCGGGAAGTCGGGGCCGGTGCTCACCCCCCGCCGTCCCGCAGCCTCCTCACCGGGTGCCGCGGAGCGCCTGGAGACGATCGACGATCGGTGTGTAGATCTGCTCCAGAGCGGAGACCTGCTCGGGGGTCATCAGGTCGATGAAGTGCCGGCGGACGCTCGCCACGTGGTCCGGCGCCACCCGCTGGATCGTCTCCCAGCCCTGGTCGGTCAGCACGGCGAACGTGCCGCGCCGGTCGTCCTCGCAGTCCTGCCGGGTCACCAGGCCGGCGGCCTCCATCCGGGAGATCTGGTGGGACAGCCGGCTGCGCGACTGGATCGTGGCGTCGGCCAGCTCGCTCATGCGCATGCGGCGGCCGGGACTCTCCGAGAGGTTCACGAGGATCTCGTAGTCGTTCAGCGACAGCCCAATGGCCTGCAGCTCCCGGTCGAGCTGGTGGAAGAGCAGGCGGTGGGCGGCCAGATGGGCGCGCCAGGCGCGCTGCTCCTGCGGGGTGAGCCAGTGAGGGGCTTCCATGACGACCAGCATAAGATCACTTGAAGGAACGGAGCGGAATGCCTGACAGCGAGAACGGTGAGAGCCTCGGCACCGTGGTGGTCGCGGGCGCGGCCAACCTCGCCATCGCGCTGGCCAAGCTGGTTGCCGGCCTGATGAGCTCCTCCTCGGCGATGCTGTCGGAGGCCGCGCACTCGGCGGCCGACACGGCCACCGAGGTCGTGTTGTTCGCCGCGATCCGGCACGGCGAGCGCCCCGCCGACTCCCGCCATCCGCTCGGGCACGGACGGGCCGCCTACCTGTGGGCGATCGTGGCGGCCTGCTTCACGCTGGTCGTGGGGGCCGGGTTCTCGCTGACGCACGGCTGGCACACGATCACCGCGGGGGAGAGCCTGGGCGACATCCGCGTGTCGTATCTCGTGCTCGCGGTGTCCTTCGCGATCGAGTCGGTCTCCCTCTGGAAGGCCCTGCGGCAGCTTCGCGGCGAGGCCCGCCGCTGGCAGGTGAGCCCCGGGCGGCTGCTGCGGCGCACCTCCGACACCGTGCTCAAGGCCGTCGTGCTGGAGGACTCCGCCGCGCTGATCGGCATCGCGACGGCCGGCGTCGGCCTGCTGCTGTCGCAGCTCACCGGCTCGGCCGTGTGGGACGGCGTCGCGTCGATCGTCATCGGGCTGCTGCTGCTCGGCGTGGCGCTGACCCTGATCAGGACCAACGCCTCGCTGCTCATCGGCCAGGCGGCGCCGCGCGGGTTGCAGGAGGAGATCCGCGGCGAGCTGGCCGCCCATCCGGAGGTCGAGGCCGTCGTCGAGCTGGTCACGGTCATGATGGGCCCCGGCCAGGTCATGGTCGCGGCCAAGGTCGACTTCCGCGACGAGACCTCCGGGCAGCGGCTCGAGCTCGCCTCCGACCAGGTGGAGCGACGGCTCACCGAGCGGTTCCCGGAGATCCGGCAGGTCTTCCTCGACCCCACCCCGGGGCGGTCAGCCGCCAAGAAGGCGTAGTTTGGCGGGTTCGTCGGTGACCGCGGAGGCGATCACGGTGCCGGCCGTCCACTCGACGAAGTGACGGCCCCGCCATTCCAGCGGGATCGACAGCCCGTCCTCCAGCGGCAGGGCCGACAGGTCCGCCTCGCGCAGCCGGTCGAGCGTGAGCTCTCCCCGTTTGACCAGTGCCTCCTTGCGCACCCACTGCCTGATCAGCGCGCGGTTGTCGTCGCCGACCAGCTTCGCCTCCGCGGGGGTCAGCGCGAGCTCCACCAGCCTCTCGTCGGCCGGGCCGTTCGTGGCGTGCTCGGCGTCCACGCCCACCCGGCCGAACCCGGCGACCGCGCAGACGTAGCCCGAGGTGTGCGCGAGGCTGATCGACACCTCGGGGGCCTCGGCCAGCCAGGGCCGCCCGTGGGCCTGCCCGCAGCCCTCGCAGCGCTGCACCACGGTCAGCATGCAGGCGCGGGTGCCGAGCAGCTCCGCGGCGCAGTGCCGTACGAGCAGGTGGGCGGCGACGAAGTCGAGGCGGTCCCGCTTGCGGGTGAAACGCCCGGCGCGCTCGCGCTCGGCCTCGGTCAGTGTGCCGGCGACCATGTCCAGCACGCCGTCGGTGTGGCCGGCCACGGCCAGTGGGGGGCGCACGAGGCCACTGTAGGGGAGCGATGTGACGATCACGTGAACTGGGGTCCAGGACGTCACGGCCGGCGTTCCCGCGACCCACGGTTCCCCTGGTCTCGCCCCGGATAACGGCATGCGCGTCGATCGGCGCTTGTAGCATCACGCCCAGGGGCCGATTCCGAAGTCAGCGAACTTCCACCAGGGACGGGACGTTGAACACACAGCCCGAACGCTCCGCCGAGGTTCTGGTCCGTGATGTCGTACGGACGGTCGTGGCCGACTGCGCGCCGGAGGAAGCGGTCGTGGTCGAGGGGCTGCTGCGCTACAGCGACGCCGAGGTGCTGGCCCGGCTGCGCCGGCGCGGGCACGGGCGTGACCCGCTCGGCTTCGGACTTGCCGACGTCGTTCCGCTGGTGGCCCCGCTGCTGTGGTTGACGCTGGAAAGCGTCCGCCAGAAGCTGGCCGACGCAGCCGTCGACAGGGCGGCGCGCGGCTCGGCGTCACTGTGGCGGCGCATGCGGCGCCGCAAGGCGAAGCCCGGAACCATCCCTCCCCTCACGCGCGAGCAGCAGGCGATGGTCAGGCAGATGGTCCTCGACGCGGCCGCCGAGGCCGGGCTGTCGCCGATCCTGGCCAAGCGGATCGCCGACGGCGTCGTCGCCGGCCTGGCGCTGGCCGAGCCGGGCGAGTCCCACGGAGAAGCCGATGTGAGGGAGACGCCGTGACCACGGTCGAGCCTGTCCGGGCCAGGCTCGACGAACGGATACTCGGCGCCGGCACGAACTCCCGCTTCGCTCTGCTGCTGCTCCTGCTCGTGGCAGCCAGCGGTTACATGCTGGTGTCGACACTGACCGTGCTCCGCCTTGGCGGCTACCAAGGGTGTGCGCTGGCGGCCGGCGTCGACTGGGACTCCGCCCACGCGCTGGCGACGGCGACCCGTCTGACGGGGCAGGCGCTGGCGTTTCTCCCCTGCGTGGCCCGGCACGCGCCACCTCCGCCGTTGTGGCAGATCCTGGCCGCGCCCGCGGTGGTCGTCGCCGCGGCGGCGGCGGCCACAGTCCTGCTGCCGCTGTGGAAGCAGCGCCCCGGCCGCTGCATCCGTCTGAACCTCGTCCCCGGCGGCTCCGAGATCGCCGCGCGCGTCGAGGAACTGGCCGCGGGCCGCGTCGCGCGGGTGCCGGAACTGTTCTTCGCGCCGGCCGTGACCACCAGGAGCGCCACGGTGTTCGGGACCAACGGCCGCCCCCGGCTGCTTCTGCACGGCGGACTGGTCGCCTGCCGCACCACCGACCCGCGGACGTTCGACGCCGTCGTCCTGCACGAGCTCGGCCACGTCGCCAACCGGGATCTCACGATCACCTACGCCACCGTCGCCCTGTGGCGGACGTTCATCGTGCTGGTGATCATCCCGTACCTGCTGTGGTGGTCGGGACTGTGGCTGCTCGGCATCGCGGCCGGCGTCGGCCCGACGCTCACTGCCGTGATCACGCGCTATCTGGCCGTTCCCGTGGTCATCGCCATCGTGATGCACTTCGCCCGTGCGGACGTGCTGCGCAGCAGGGAGCTGTACGCCGACCTGACGGCCAGGCGGTGGGGCGCGCCGCTGGAGCACGTCTGGGCCGCGCGGCCCACGCCGGCCGGGCGCCGGGGTCCGCACCGGTGGGCGAGCGTCCTGCTGGACCAGGTGCGCACCCATCCGAGGTGGGAGATCCGCCGCGACGCCCTCGACGACCCGGCGCCGCTCTTCGCGGTGAGTTCGCTGTTGATGTTCCTGTCCGGCACCAGCGCCACGCTGATGAACTTCCACCTGATGGGGCACGTGGCGCCGCACGTCGCCGACCTGAGCGACTGGCTCGGGCAGGGCCTCGCCGCCGTCCCGGCCGCCGTGGTCGCGGCGGCCGCCACAGCGGTGCTGTGGCGGGCGGTGGTCCGCGCCGCCGTGCTGGGCCGACCGGCGCCCACCGGGGTGCGGGCCGGGGTGTGGCTGGGCCTGGGGTTGGCCACCGGATCGCTGGTCAGCGGCCAGGTCATCGGGAACCTGTGGCCGCCCGGCAGATGGTGGGTGCTGGCGCTGGTCGTAGGTGTCGCGGTCGCCTTGACGTGCTGGACCTGTCAGTGTGCTCGCCTGGCCGCCGCGTCCTGGCCGGGCCGTTCGCTGCGATGGCCGCTGACTCTGTGCCTGATCGCAGGCTGGCTGATCCTCGCGGCGTGGTTCGCCTGGTGGAACTACTACGGCGCGATGTACGCCAGCGGATTCTGGTACGACCCGGCGGGCCTGCGACGGACCATCGTCAACTGGTTCCCCGGTATGGGCACCGCCCACCCGGACACGACCGCCGTCATGGCCCCGACGATCACCGTGCTGCGATACGCGGCGTACCAGCCGCTCACGCCTGTCGCCGCCGTCGCGGCCTGGGGCACGCCCTTCGTCCTGTGGGCCGCGGGCGCCGCCGTACGCGGCCCCGGCTGGCTGCGCTCACCGGGCGACGCCGGCGGAGGCCGCGCGGCGGCGGATGCCACTGCTCCTGTGACATGGCGGGCGCCCGCGCTGCGGCAGGCCACCGCGCCCGCGCTGCTGGGAGCGGTCATCGCGACCGCCGGCGTCGCCGCCGTCCAGGCATGGCTGCACACCCTGCACGCGGCGCCGGGACAACGCGGCGGCATGTACGCCTTCAGTTACGCGATCTGGTCACTGTGGGCGATCGCCGCCGGCGCGCTCGTCGCCGCCCTGGTCGCGGCGGCCTCGGCCCGGTTCCGCCTGCCGGCCGCGCTCGTCGCCGCGGGGATCGGCGCGCTGCTCGGCCTGGGCGCCGCGACCGCGCTCATCTCCGTCGACGGATGCATCCAACCGCTGAACGTCCTCAACGACACCTGCTCCTGGCGTCCCGCCTGGCGGCAGTTGCAGGGCGGCAACACGTTCGGCCTCGTCGCGCACAGCACGCTGCTCATGGCCCCGGTCATCGCGGTGGCGGCCACGGCATCGGCGGCCCTGTTCCGTCTCGCCCGGCGGGCGATCCACGCGAAGGACGGCACCCCGGCGGTCCAGGCGGTCGCGACCACCGCGCGCCCCGGGGCCGGAGCACGGTACGCCGGAGCGGTGCTGACAGTGGCCGGCATGCCCGGTGTGGCCCTCGCGACCGCGGCCGTGCTGATGGCGGGCGACGCCGAAGCGCAGTTCGCGACAAAGGCGCAGGTGGTGACAGCCGACATGCAGACCGCCTTTCAGCAGACGGCGGGTCTGCCGGTCCTGCCGGTGTCGCGGGACATGCGACGGCGGCAGGTTCACGCCTGGTATCGGCTCGGTGGCCGATATCTCCTCGACCACGCCACTCGCAACGGCCGGTGGATCGTGACGCTGATCCATTCGGCGGTGCGCGACCGCCGGCTGGAGATCACCGCTGATCTCATGGCCAAGGTGCGGCCGGCGTGCCGGAACATGATGAACGTGGCCTCCTGGGAACCCGTCTACTTCCAGGTCCCCGACCCGGCCGCGCAGGCGTCCTGGCACCAGTTCGGACTGGACGTCCGGAGCGCGGGTCCGGCGTGCCTGCAGGCCGCCGACCGCACAGACGCCGACGCGTTCGGCACGTCCATGATCGGACTCCTGGCCGCGGCGGAGAAGGCCATCGACACCTCGATCCGGATCGAGGCGATCATCGACGACCCATCCGACCCCGTCTACAAGGGCGAGCCGGAAGAGCCGCCTCAGCCCCGTCTCTGAGCCGCGGCCGGCAACCCGCGGGACCGCGCACCGCCGGCCGGGTGATCGCCTGCCTGCGGCACCGGAAGGGGACGGTCACCCGGTCAGGGCGGCCATCCACGCCTCGATCTCGTCGGCGCGGCGGGGCAGCGCGGCCGACATCAGGCGGGCGCCGTCGGCCGTGACGACGAGGTCGTCCTCGATGCGGACGCCGATCCCGCGCAGCTCCGGCGGCAGCGTCAGGTCGTCGGGCTGGAGGTAGAGCCCCGGTTCGACGGTCAGCACCTGGCCCTCCTCAAGCACGCCGTCGAGGTAGGTCTCCGCCCGCGCCCGGGCGCAGTCGTGCACGTCGAGGCCCAGCATGTGGCCGCTGCTGCACAGGGTGTAGCGCCGGTGCAGGCCCGCGTCGGCCTGCGCCCGGGTCAGCAGGCCCCACTCGCGCAGCCCATCGGAGATCACCCGCATGGCGGTCTCGTGGAACTCGCGGAAGCGCACCCCCGGCCGCAGCACGGCGATGGCGGCCGTTTGCGCCTCGTAGACCAGGTCGTACACCTGTCGCTGCACCGGGCTGAACCGGCCCGACAGCGGCAGCGTGCGGGTGACGTCGGCCGTGTAGAGGTTGTCGCCCTCGACTCCGGCGTCCAGCAGCAGCATCTCGGCGGGGTCGAGCCGTCCGTCGTTGCGGATCCAGTGCAGGACGCACGCGTGCGCCCCGGAGGCCACGATCGACTGGTAGCCCACGGCGTTGCCCTCGAGCCGCGAGCGCAGGCCGAAGACGCCCTCGACGTACCGCTCGCCGCGCGGGTGCGCGAGGGCCGCGGGCAGCGCGCGCACGACGTCCTCGAACCCGCGCGCGGTCGCGTCCACCGCCTGCTGCAACTCCGCGATCTCCCACTCGTCCTTGACCAGCCGCAACTCCGACAGGACCGCGGCCAGTTCGGCGTCGCGGTCGTCGCCGGCGGGGGAGACGAGCGCGTCGACCGAGGCGTCCACCCCGCGCAGCACGCGCGCCGGTCCGCTCAGCGCGGCCGGCAGCGTGTCGATGTGCGCGCACTCGATCTGGTAGGCCGCCTCGGCCTCCGCGAGGTCGAAACGGCGGCCCACCCAGAACTCGCCGTACCGCCGGTCGCGGTAGAACTCCTGCGACTCGGCACGGGGCGGGCGGGGATGCAGGAACAGGCGGGCGTCGCCGGACGGCTCGATCACCAGGACGTCGTCGGGCTGCCGGCCGCCGGTCAGGTAGGCGAACGCGCTGTGCGTGCGGAACCGGTGGTCGTCGTCGTTGCTGCGGGCCTGCAGCGTGCCCGAGGGGATGACGAGCCGCTCGCCGGGCAGCCGTTCGGCGAGCCGCGCCCGCCGCTTGGCGGCGTACGCGGCGACCGGCAACGGCGCCACGTCCTCGTGCGTGTCGGCCCAGCCGCCGCGCATGAAGTCCGCGAGCGCGTCTGAGATCGGGAGATCGTGGCTCCCGGTGTTGAGCTTCTCGGCCATCCTCAGCCCCCAGCGTGCGGTGATATTTCGCCATCGTAGGGGTGGGGGCCCTTGACGAGGTAGGACGACCGCTGTTGCCTGGGGAAACAGGATTCGCCGCTCCGGCCGGCCGGCGGGAGCGGAAGCGGGGACATGTCCCCCGGGTGCCCCTGAGAGGCGGTGTCGATGCTCATCGGGACGATCTTGCAGAGTAAGGGAACAGGTGTGGCGACCGTTCCTCCGCACGCCACGGTGTCCGAGCTTCTCGCTCGGCTGGCCGAGCTCAACATCGGCGCGGTCGTGGTCTCCGAGGACGGGTTGTCCATCGCGGGCATCGTGTCGGAACGCGACGTCGTGCGGCGGCTCAACGAGCACGGCGTCGCGCTGCTCACCATGCCCGTATCGTCGATCATGACTGTGGAGGTGCGCACCTGCGGCCCGGACGCCAACGTCGACGACCTGCGCCGCACCATGACCAACCACCGGATCAGGCACGTGCCCGTGGTCCGCGACGGCCGGCTGGCCGGCATCGTCAGCATCGGCGACGTCGTCAAGAGCTCGATCCAGGAACTGGAGAGCGAACGGGAGGCCCTGGTCGACTACATCAACGGCTGACGCGAGGCCCCGCCGGCGTGGGGCGCGGTCACCCGCCTCGCCCCGCGTCCCGCGGCGAGCGGCGATTTAGACTCGCTTGCGTGAAGCTGAAGCTGGACCTCCACGACATCTACAACAAGGGCAGCGAGATCGACAAGGCGCTGCACGGCATCATCCAGGAGGCCGTACGCAAGAAGGCGACCCAGGTGGAGATCATCCCGGGCAAGGGGTCCGGCCAGCTCAAGAAGAAGGTGCTGCGCTTCCTGGAGCAGAAGGAGATCAAGGCGCTCTACCACCGGATCGACAAGGACTCCAAGAACCACGGCCGTCTGTTCGTCTACTTCCAGTGGAAGTAGAGGCACGCTCGCGTCCACCAGGGTAAACGTCACCTCGGTCTTCCCGAGGGCACAACCAGGGCACTCGACCCGGTTTGCCCTTGAGTGAAGAACGCGTCCATGGCCTTGCGCGCCCGGTCCGCTGCGTTCGGCATCAGGTGGGTGTACGTCCGGAGCGTGAAGCCGGGGTCGGCGTGACCGAGGTATTCGGCGACCGTGCGAATGTCGCCCCCGGCACCAAGGCGGGCCTAACCGGGCCGCACGCGCCGCCGTCACGGCACACCGCCGCCTCCCGCTGGCGCTCCGGCGGCCGGCCAAAAGGGCCGGACACCTCCATCGTCGACCTGCTGCCGCTCCGCAGTGGGTCGAGCGTACGAGGTGACCGAAGTGGGACGTGGAGTGCGCCGGGCGGCCGATTCACGCGTTCCCGGCTTCTGCCGCGGCCTGGTAGTCGTTGACCGCTTGACCCGGTATCCGGAACCAGCGGCGAACGCGAATGACAGGCAGTTGCCCGGAGTACACAAGTCGATAGATGGTCGCCTTTGACACCCGCATCGCAGCGGCCGTCTCGGAGACGGTGAGGAGCACTTGCGCCGATGGTGTCACCGGCGGACCTGATCTCGGCGCTAGCTCGGCCGGATAATATTCCGGACGCCCAACGATCCCTCCTCTCCTGACTCCCTGCAGCACGCCGACAAGCCCACCGACGGCTACGTATCCAGTCAGCAATCCGAGCCAACTCCACCAGGCATGCTGCTGATAAAGCCAGAGAGTCCCATAGCCGCCGGCCAGGGCGACTAATCCGCCGATCGCGAAAGATACCCAGTCACGATCAGGGTTCAAAAGGACACCGATCTCCCATTCAATGTGCTGCATCAGAAGGTGCTTGCCCGGGGAGCCATCAGGGAGATCCTTGGCGATACCGACGTCGTCCCGTAGATTCCTCCGCAGAGCCCCCTGCTCCCGAAGCAAACCCAGAGCGGCCGCAGCTAGCGTCGTAATAGGAGGGGCAAGCTGAAGTGCCCATTGCCACGACATAGAAGGCACCGTAGCGCGAAGACTCCGCTAGTAGGGCGATTGTGCGCGTCAGGGGACACCCGGGGAATTCATGGCTCAGAGTCGAGGCGACCACGATGAGCAGGGGAGTGCCGAAAGTCCCCTTACCATCTGGGGGCGACACGTGTGGGGACCACTTGGGGACCGTTCTCTATACACACAGCCAACGACCAGCATGCGAGCGAACTTCGCTACTACCCCTGGAGATGCCGGTGAGCTGCTAAAACGCCTACTCCAACGTCCAGGGGTCAAAGGGGGCTTCCACGATCGCTGTTGAGAAAGAACGGGAAGGCCCCGAGAGCGTGACCGCGCGGATGCTCGGAGGTCGCTCAGGTATTCGTGGAAGTAGTGGTGCCGGTTCTGGTCGAGGTTGAGCGGAGGTCCACTACGGCGGTCGATCACTTCCAGTGGAGGTAGGGGCCTCTCGCGTCGGCTATCTGTCTTTCGGCAAGCCGTGCAACTTGCTGAGAGCCGTTTTGCCGTCAGCAGGCGCGGCCGGTGCGAGCATCGCGAGAGGCAGAAGCGATCACCACAGCTGGGGGAAGAATGCTTCAAAAACTGATCGTGACAGTGGTCGTGACCGTAGCGGCATCACCAGCCGCCACGGCCAATGCCTGGGCAGGCGAGGTGTCGGCGGTTCCACCGGCACGGGCGGTCATCGCCACTCCGCCGGCAGGGCAGGCGCCCGGTGAGTGTGGTCCCGGATCGCCGTGTGCGGCAGTCGACTGTGGTCCGGGCCGCGTCTGCGTGCCCTCTCCCAAGCAGTGCTTCACCACACCGTGCCCGCAGTACGACTGCGTGCCCGCGTCCTCCATTCCCCGCTCGGATCGCCGGCCGCCTTACGCCGGCTCACACCCGGGCCGGTGGTGGCCCCGTGACCCCGAGCAGCGACCGGCCTACCGGCACCACCGGCAAACGGCGGACCGCTCAGAGAACTCGCCTGCCGGCACTCCTGGTGACCCGGCGCGGAACATCGGACTCGCAATCGACCTTCAGCTGTGAACCTGGCTCGTCGAGCCCGCTCTGCTACAACACGTAGCCGGCGATCATGTGGCTGAGGCGGATGACGTCGGAGTTGCCCTTGAATTCGAAGCGGACTTTGCCCAGGCCACTGAACCAGAGTTCCAGCTCGGCGTCGAGGTCGAAGGTCCCGGCGGTCTCGACTGACCATGCCTGGATCTTGCTGTAGGGCAGGGAGGAGAAGTCGCGCTTCTTGCCGGTGAGCCCCTGGACGTTGACCGCGATGATGCGCTTGTCGGTGAAGACCACGAAGTCCCGGACCGTTTTGTAGGAGGAGACGATCTGCTCGCCCTGGAGCAGGAGAGGAGCCACGGCCGGGCCGACCTCTTGCGGGTGGCACGGATTCAGCTTGAAGAGGGAGCCGTTGTTGAAGTCGATCATCTTACGAGGTTAGCTGCGGAAAAGGCGGTCTGCCGGTCACGATGGGACGTATCGGCCGGTGAGGAGGACGCGTGATCAGGTTCCGCTTCGTGCTGACACCCTTGGGCAGGGTTGTTCCATGGGGTCATGAGGATCGGACACTGCACTGGTTCGGACTGACCGATGGCTGGTATTGGATCGAGCTGGCCGATCACGAGTTGTTGCGCTACACGCCGGACACACCTGGGCAGCGCCCCTATGTCGACTACTACCTGGCTCGCCTGTGGGAAGACGTCATCGAGATGACATCGGCCGTCCTCGAACCGGTGCCGGCCGATCTCCTCGATTTCGTCGCCGGAGATCCCGACGCCTGGGGGCCCGTGAACGGTGACGCGGCGTCGACCGCCGCGGTTTGGTACGACGAACACACCGTGGATCTCGGCTACATCCGGTGCCCGCCCCGCATCAGGGCGTGGCGTACCGTCGGCGACGATCTCGACGTGGTGACGGTGACGTGGCGGCATGACGACGACGGCGATATCCGGTTCACAGCCCCCCCATCCGGCCAGGTCGTCATTCCATCTGACTCGTTCCTCGCCGCCGTCCGGCGATTCGACCATGAACTCATGACCGCCATGGGGCGGAGAATCAGGGCGTTGGAACGGACCGGGCCACCGGATGGCATTCAACTCGATCTGGAGCGATTACGCGCCGAGCACACCGCTCGAATGACATGGCTTGCGAGAGGCCTGCAGAATGTGCCGGAAACCGACTGGACGGCCGTCCGCGCCGGAGCAATAGAGCTTCGCCGTGGTTGACAGCGCTCACGAATTGATGCTCAGGCACGCCCCATGGCGAATACGTGTAGGACATCGGAGCCGCTGCCTTCGGGCAGGCCGGCCGACGGTGCGTGACGCCATGGCCCTGGCGGCGCCGGAACTCAAGCCGCTGATCGGACCGACGCGTGATCACGCCCACGTCGCGTGAGGAGATGACAGGATCACGGGTGGACGTCTCGACCCTTCAACAGGCGCTGGACACCGTGTTCGATCAGGCGCTGGTCTATCACGCGTACACGGACTACATGCGCGACTACGAGATGATCCTCTACCTCACGGCCGATCCCGTGACCGGAGTCGCGCCCATCTACCTCCGATACCTCTTCCGCTACTGCGTCGAGGTGCGCACATGCACCTCCGTGCGCAGGGATGTCTGGCGGGAATCCCTCGACGATCGGTTACTGGGCGACCCGGGCACCATCGACCAGGACGGATACGTCTGGGGCGTGAAGTCGACGCTGCGCCAGGTGGGTGAGTTCACCTGGCCGGGACTCTCGAACGGACCGCGGCGGTGGCCACCGCCGCGGTCGCGCCGACGACGTCGTGTCAGCCCGGTTCTCAGAGCCAGAAGGTGTCGTGGTGGAGGTAGAACTCCGCCTTCTCCTCTTCGCTCATGTCCGCGAGCGTGAGCAGCCCCTCGAAGTAGCCCTCTCGTGGCGCGCCGGGAGCGAAGTGCAGCAGCATCGACGCCGGCTCTCCCGACTCGTTCCGGAACGCGTGTACGCCGCCCTCCGGGACGTGCACGAAGTCACCGGGGCCGGTGTCGATCCAGCGCCGCCCGTCGTAGATCCGCACGCTGCCGGAGAGGATGTAGAACGACTCGGAGATCGACCGGTGGAAATGCGCCGCCGGGCCGCTGGGCTCCGGTCCCATGTCCCAGCGGTAGAGCCCGAACTGTCCATTGGTCGTCGCACCGGTCGCCAGGTAGTGCACCGTGGTTCCGCTCGGGTAGTCGAGCTCGGGCGTGGCATCCGGGCGCCGGTACGACGCCGTCGGCTCGCCCGTGTCACCGTGGTAGGCCGGCGGTGGATACGTCAATGGTCGTCCTCTCCTCGGATTCGAGTCGCTCGTCGGGTCGTGGACCGAGCCGTTCGACCTGGGCCCGGCGACACGAGCTGGTGAAGGTCAATCGTCGTCGCTCGTGGTGCGGGGTTCTTCGTACGCCTCCCTGCATCGCTCGGTGTCGCCGGGTGCGCACAGCAGCACTCGCAGACTGAAGTCGACAGTACGCTGACGGCCCGCCGAGGTGTAGGCGATGCGTACGCCGTCTGCCCCTGCGGTGGCGTCGCCGGTCTTCGCGTACTGCAGGGCGAGCTCGGTGTGGAGGGCGTTCTCCTCGCAGACAACGGTGACCGCGGGACTGCGGGCGGGGAAGCCGAGCTCGGTCAGCGGCTTCTCGGCGTTGCCGAGCATGGGGCCCGTGTGCGGCCGGGACGAGAACGCCTGCACCACGATGTCGTTGTACGGCTTGATCGGCTCGACCCTGGTGATCGTGACAGAACCGGGCCGGTCCAGGCACATGTTCCAGCCGCCCAGGGAGTAGGGCCGGTGGGCGACCGTGTCGTGCAGCATGACCTCCGCGTCGGGCCCGTCCCTGCCGGAGCCCCCGTTGACGATCAGGCGTGGGTCGAAAGCCCCGCAGCCCGAGGTCATGGCGGAAACCACGACCATCGGCAGGATCAGGCGGGTGAGGACACGCATGACGAGACTCGATACCCCCGGGCTCCCGCGGCACGCGCGCCGGGAGGGCGGTCATGGAGCGGGAGCCACCCGGGACGACCACATGCGGGCTTCCTCCTCGGACAGCACGCGGTCGAGGCTGATCGACGGCCGCATCATCGGATAGGTACGGCCGAGGTTCCACGTACGCCGGAACGACGGACTGTCGAGGACCACCACTCGATGCCCGTCGAGGAGCGGGATGTCGGCGGGGCGTCCGCTGTCGGGAATCCGCTCGCCCGCGCCGTCGAGCAGGTCGAACCGGGCCACGATCCGCCCCGCCTGCGATTGCGGGGGCCCGTCCACGGCCGCCGCGACCCAGGAGGGATGGGGGATGGTCACGGGCACGTGGTCACGCAGGATGTGCGCCAGCAGGGTGCAGAGCTGGAAGTTGTCCCCGATCCCGCGGATCGTGATCGCGTGCGCGCGTCCGGTCGGGCGGTGCAGGACGATCAGCGGCTCGTCGTCGAGTACGGCCAGGAGCCTCGGCAGGCACCACAGGTCGGGGCGGTCGTCCTCCACGGCGGCGACCGTCGCGGCGAGTCGCGGGCGCCGGGAGAGATCCGCGCGGATGGCCGCCGACTGCTGGAGCACGGTGGTCGCGGCCAAGCTCCAGTCCTCGGCGATCGACCAGCCCACCGCCAGGTCGAGGGCGCGAGCGAAAGGAAGGCGGCGGCCGAGCCCGAGCCGTCTGGGCAGGCCCAGGGGGCCGGAGAGCACGCGCGCCGCGCCGAGGACCGCCCGGTTCTCCAGGCCGGGTTCCGGGAGGCGCCTGTCGGTGACCGCGCGCCAGGCCCGGGCGAACTCGGCGGAGCGCTCCAGCGCGTCGCACAGTCCCGCGACCACGGGGTCGATCAGTGGGGTGGGATCGGCTCCGTTCTCGACCATCGCGCCGCCCATCACGGCGAGCCGCGCGCCGAGCCCGGGAGTCAGCCGGTCGAACAGGCCGCACAGGCGGACGAGGACGGCGTCCGCGGTGGCCGGGTCCGAGTCCTCTGTCCTCTCCCACAGGTCCTGTAGGGTCGCCAGGAAACCGGGGGCGTCCTGAGCCTCCGCGGCACGGTAGAGGTCGTCGCACCGTTGATCGATCATCCGGTCGAGCACCGCACGATGCTAGGACAGGGCGGAGCTCAGCGGTTGGCGAACACCGACATGTCGGAGATCGCGGGTTCCTCGCGGACGGCATCGACGCGTGGAGCGCTTCCAGCGCGAGGTTCGTCTCGGCGACCCGCGAGACGGCAGGCGAGGCACCGGCCGTGGCTCGTCATCGCGTCCTTCACCCGCCAGTCCCACTGCTCGGGGGGACGGGGGCCGCTGGGCTTGCCCCAGCCCGCCAGGTGCAGGACCCAGGTGGCCAGACCGCCCAGGACGATGACGCCGATGCCGAGCCAGACGCCGACGGACGAGGCGGCGCACATCGCCACGCCCACCGTGGTGCAGCCGCACAGCACGACGACGCAGCCGGTCCAGCCCGCGACCGTGTGTCCGAGATCGACGTCGTCGTGCATGCCGCTCATGATTCTCCTCGGTGGTGAGATAATTACCTCACGAACTAAACATCTTAGATTCTAAGGAGATTGAGGATGGACGGCAAGCCGCGCCCGGAGGCGACGCCCGAGCAGGCTCTCGCCGGCATGGATCAGTTGATCGCGCTCAGCCTGGTCGGGCAGCACGACATCGCCCAGCGGCTCGGGCTGAACGTCACCGACGTCACCTGCCTCGGCTTCATCCTGGCGGCGGGGGACGACCCGATCAGCGCGGGCGCGCTCGCCGAGCAGGCCGGCCTGACCACGGGTGCGGTGACCGGCGTGCTGAACCGGCTGGAGAAGGCCGGGTACGCGCACCGGCAGCCGGACCCCGAGGACCGCCGCCGCGTGCGCGTCGTCGCCGATCCGGCCGCGGCCGCCACCGCCGCGGCCGTCTACGAACCCTTCTACCGGCGGTTGAACGAGCTGTTCGCCGACTACACGCCCGCGGAGGTCGCCGTGCTGTCCGACTGGTTCACCCGCGCGGGCGACCTGATGCGGACCTACCTGGAGGAGATCCGGCGCGACCAGCTCGCCGCCATGCCCCGCGCCCGGCGCACGCGGAGCCGTTGAGGCCGCCGCGCCCTGCCCGCGTCAGTGCTCGTCGACGACCCGGCCGTTCAGAGCGGTGGCGTCCTTGGTCAGGGCCATGGTCAGCGGCGCCTCCGGGAAGGTGGGCAGGGCGGCGAGCGCGGCGCCCATCTGCTCGCCGCTCTCCCAATGCCAGGTGTCGGTGTAGGTGCCGTCCTCGAGCTGGACCAGCACGGTGCGGGTGAGGCCGGGGTGCCCCTCCCTGATGGTCGCGATCAGCGAGCTCCTGCGGGCCAGGAACTCCTCCAGGTCGGCCTCGGGGACGGAGTAGCGGTGCGAGCGTACGGCGGACATGTCGGTGTCTCCTTCTGTGCGTGAGGGGCGGGGGAGGGGGCTCACCAGCTGCCGGCGATCTGCCGGACCGGGGCGTTCAGGCGGTTGAAGAGGTTGGTGACGGCGGTCATCAGCAGGATCGAGGCCAGCTGCTTCTCGTCGAAGTGGTCGGCGGCGTTGTCCCAGACTTCGTCGGAGACGGCGTCGGCGCGGTCGGCCAGCCGGGTCGAAGCCTCCGCCAGCTCCAGTGCGGCGCGCTCGGCGTCGGTGTAGTAGGGGGTCTCGCGCCAGGCGGAGACCAGGCCGATGCGCTCGTCGCTCTCGCCGAGCTTGCGCAGACTCTTCAGGCCGGCGTCGACACAGTAGCTGCACCCGTTGATCTGGCTGACCCGCAGGTGGATCATCTCCATGAGCTCCTGGGGAAGACCCTGCGACTGGGCGGCCTTCATCAGCTCCATGATCGGCTTCATCGCCGCAGGGATGATCGTGGCGGGGTTCTTCATCCGGGCTTCCATCGTGTTCCCTCCATATCGGTTCCGGCGAGATCCGTCTCGGTTCGTGTGAGATCAGAGTGGCGGCCCGGATTGATACATTCGCTATGCGCGCACGATGTGATCGTGATGGGGGGACGATGCTGCGCTTCACCCTTCTCGGTCCCGTCCAGATGGTCGTCGACGGCGCGCCCCTGACCGGCATCGCCCCACGTCATCGGGCTGTCCTGGCCTACCTGTTGCTCAACGCCGGCCGGGTGATCGGCATCGAGCGGCTGATCGACGCGATGTGGGGCTACGACCGCCCCGACACCGCCCGGTCGCAGATCCACGCCTCGATCACCGCGATCCGCAAGGTCCTGCGCGGTGCTGGAGCCGTAGGGCTCCTGGAGACGCGTGCCGGCGGCTACATCGCGCGGCCGGAGCCCGGACAGGTCGACGCGCAGGAGTTCACCGAGCTCGTGGCCGCCGGCGAGCTGCGCAAGGCCCTGGACCTGTGGAGCGGCGAGGCGCTGGAGGACGTGCACGCGCACTACGTCACCGGCGTCAGGGAGCTCTGGAACGACCGGCGGCTGTCGGCGTACGAGCGCCTGGTGGAGGGCGAGCTCGCCGCGGGGCGACACGGCGATCTGCTCGACGAGCTCGCCGCCCAGGTGGCCGCCGACCCGCTGCGCGAGAAGCTCAACGGCCATCTCGTCCTGGCCCTGCACCGGGCGGGACGGCAGCCCGACGCCCTGGCCGCCGCGCGCGCCTACCGTACGGCTCTCGCGGACGAACAGGGCCTCGACCCCGGACACGCCTTCACCGAACTGGAGCGGGCGGTCCTGGCGGACGATCCGGCCCTACGCCAGGCCGGCCCGGCACCGGTGGTTCCCGCCCCGCCCTCCCGCTCCACCTTCCTGCCCTACGACATCCCCGATTTCTCCGGACGGACCGCCGAACTGGAGCGGCTCGCGGACGGGCATCACCACGAGCACGACGGGCCGGCGGTCGTCACGATCGACGGCATGGCCGGGATCGGCAAGACCGCTCTCGCCGTCCACGTGGCCCACCGGCTGGCCGCCCGCTATCCGGACGGCCGGCTCTTCATCGACCTGCGGGCCCACACGGCGGGCCGGGAGCCGATCGACGCCGCCGCGGCGCTGGAGACACTCCTCCGCCAGCTCGGGGTGCCCGCCGACCGCATCCCGGTCACCCCGGTCGAGCGGAGCGCCCTCTGGCGCACCGAGCTGGCCGATCGCCGGGTGCTCGCCGTACTGGACAACGCTCTCGACGCCGAGCACGTGCGCCCCCTGCTGCCGGGACGCTCCGGCACCCTCGTCCTGGTCACCAGCAGGCGGCGGCTCGTCGACCTGGATGGCGCCCAGGCGTTGTCGGTCGACGTGCTGGGCGAGGCGGACGCCGCCGAGCTGTTCGAGCGGATCGTGGGCGAACGCGCTCAACAGGAGCCGGACGCCGTCCGCGAGGTGCTGCGGCTGTGCGGGCACCTCCCGCTCGCCATCCGGATCTCCGCCGCCCGCCTCCAGCATCGCCCGCGCTGGACCGTGTCCTATCTGGCCGGGCGGCTGCGGGACCATCGCCGGCTCCTGGACGGGGTGTCGGCGGCCTTCGCCCTCTCCTACGAGCAACTCCACGAGGACGAGCAGCTCATGTTCCGCCTGCTCGGGCTGGTGCCGGGGCGCGACATCGACGTCTGCGGCGCGGCCGCGCTGGCCGGGATCTGCGAGGACGAGGCCGAGGAGCTGCTCGAAGGCCTCCTCGACGCCCACATGCTCCTGCAGCTCGAACCGGGCCGCTACACCTTCCACGACCTGCTCCGCGAGCACGCCCGCTCGCTCGCCGAGGACGACGGCGCCGTCATGCGGCTGCTCACCTACTATCTGCACCGCTCCCGCGCGGCGATGGACCGGCTCTTCCCGTACACGGTCGGCCAGCGGGAGGGCATTCCCCAGCCGGCCACCCCGATCGCGCCCATCCGCGACGCCGCGGAGGCCATCGCCTGGCTCGACGCCGAACGCTCCAACATCATCGCGACCGCCGTCCACGGACCCGAGATCTGCCTCGGCATGCTGGCCCTGGCGATGCGCCCCTACCTCGACCGGCACGCGCATCACGACGACGCGCTCACGCTGCACACCCTGGCGCTGCGGCGCAGCCGCGCGCTCGGCGATCCCGAGGTCCAGGCGCGAGCGCTCACCGACCTGGCGCGGACCCACTGGCGGCTCGGCGAGTACGAGCAGGCGGAGGAGCACGCCCACCAGGCCCTCGACGCGTGCGAGGAGGCCGGCGAACGGGCCCGGGCACTGCTCACCCTGGGCAACGTGGCTCTGCGCCACGGACGGGACACCCAGGCGGAGCACTACCTCAAGCAGGCGCTCGACCTCACCCGCATCGGCGCCGACACCTGGGGCGAGGCCAACGTGCTCGGCATCCTCGCCCTCCTCCTCGACCGGGCCGGCCGTCCTGAGGAGGCCCGGCGCCATCTCGACCTGGCGCTGGCACTCCACCGCAAGGTGGGCGACCCGGCGGGAGAGGCGGTGATCCTCGACCACCTCGGCGTCGTCCTCCGGCGCCAGGGCGAGCTCGCCCAGGCACGCATCCGCCACGAGCAGGCCGCGGCGGTCTACCGCACCCTCGGCAACACCGCCGACGAGGCGGCCGCGCTCAACGGGCTGGCCGAGGCGGCGGGCGACCCGGCTCGGGCGGTCGAGGAGCACACGGCCGCGCTCGCGCTCGCCGACCTCGCGCGCAACCGGCCGGAGCGGGCGCGTGCCCACGACGGGCTGGCGCGCGCCCACCTCGCGCTCGGACACGCGGAGCAGGCGTGTGCGCATGGGCGGCTGGCTCTCGGCCTCTACGGCGAGCTCGGTGTTCCGGAGGCCGAGAAGGTCCGCGACTTCCTGGAGAGCGCCGGAAAGTCCGAGAGGCAGGACCACTCCGCGCCCGTGGGGTCATGACCGCTCCGCCGCAGGACGGCTCCGGCCGCACCGGCCCGGACTCCCGCGCGTCCGTCAGCCGCCGAGCACCGCGCTGAGAGCCGTCAGCGCCTCGGCGGCGTCGTCGCCGGTGGCGCGCAGTGTCACGGTCTGCCCGCTCGTGGCGCCCAGGCCCATCAGCGACAGCACGCTGCGCACGTCGACCGAGCGGGAGCCGTACGAGAGGGTGACGGCCGAGGCGAAGGCGGCGGCGGTCTGGGCGAGCGCGCTCGCGGGGCGGGCGTGCAGGTCCTCGGTCAGGACGATCGCGCGCTCGCCCGCGCCGGCCTCGGGCTCAGAGTCTGCCGTGAGCCCGGGGGTTGCCGTGGGCTCAGAGCTTACGGACATGCCACGCCTCCTCGGCCGCCGCCAGCACACCGTCCAGCGAGGCCCCGCCGCCCGCCGCGACGACCGCGGAGATGGCGCCCTCCACGAACGGCACGTCGGCGATCACGACGTCACCCGGGGTCTGCAGCAGCCTGGCGGTGAGCACCGAGCTGCCGAGGTCGGGGATCAGCACGACGCCGTCCCCCCGGTCCACCTCCTCGATGGCGGCGGTCACCCGGTCGGGGCTGGTGCCGAGACCGCCGTCCTCGGTGCCTCCCGCCGCCGCCAGCGGCACCTGCGCGCCGCCGATCTGCCTGGCCAGCGCGGCCACCTCCGCGGCCAGGCCGCTGCTGTGTGAAATGAGTACGATGCCAACCATTCGTTATTCCTGAAGATCGTTCGGCATAATCGAAAAGTGATCCAGTCGGTGGAGCGCGCCGCGCTCATCCTGAAGGTCCTCGGGTCAGGCACCCCCCGGCTCGGGGTCACCGAGATCGCCGAGCGGGTCGGCCTGGCCAAGCCGACCGTGCACGGGCTGCTGCGCACGCTCGCCGCCTGCGAGCTGGTCGTGCAGGACTCCGACACCGGGAAGTACGCGCTCGGGCCCGCCGTGCTGCAACTCGGAAACGCCTATCTGGAGGGGTCGGAACTGCGGGCCAGGAGCCTGCTGTGGGCCGACTCCCTGGCCCAGCGCGTCAACGAGGCCGTCTGGATCGGCACCTTGTCGGGGAGCCGGGTGATCGTGCTCCATCACGTGTTCCGGCCCGACGACGTCGTGCAGATCCTGGAGGTGGGCGCGGCGATCCCGTGGCACGCCTGCGCGCTCGGCCACGCCATCGCCGCCCACGACCCGCGCGGGGGCGAGCTGCTGTCGGACGACCTCGCCCCGCTGACCGGGCTCACCAGGACCGGCCGCGACGACCTGGAACGGGCGCTCGCGGAGGTGCGCCGCCGGGGGTACGCGGTCGAGGACCAGGAGGCGGCGCTGGGGGACGCGGGCGTCGCCGCGCCCGTATTCTCCCGGGACGGCTCGGTGGCCGGCGCCGTCGCCGTGGTCGGGCCGGTCGAGCGGGTGCTGGACCCGGCACGGCGCGAGGACATCGCGCTGGCCGTGCGCGAGACCGCGCGGGCGCTCTCGCGCGACCTCGGCGCGCCCCGCTCCGCCGTGCCCGGCGGCCCGGCCGCCTGACCGGTCCCGGCTCCGCGCGGCCCGGCCGCGGCTCGCGGTCATCGGGAGGCGGCCGCCTTCAGCGCGCCGAACAGCAGGGCCGTCGAGGCGGCGCCGGGATCCTCGTGCCCGACGCTGCGCGGCCCCAGGTAGCTGGCCCGCCCCTTGCGCGCCTGCAACGGGACCGTCGCCCTGGCGCCCTGCTCGGCCGCGGCGGCCGCCGCCTCCAGCGCCTCCTCCGGCTTCAGCCCGTCCCGTACGGCCTGGGCCAGCGCCTGTGCGGCCGGGGCGAGGGCGTCGACCATGGTCTTGTCGCCCTCCGCCGCGGCGCCGAGGCGCTGGACGCCGGACAGGGCCGCGTTCAGGCCCGTGCTCAGCTCGGCCGGCGAGATCTCGGCGGCCTCGCCGAACGCCTTGCCCATCTCGCGGAAGGCGGTGCCGTACAGGGGGCCCGAGGCGCCGCCGACCTTGCGGATGAGCGTGGAGCCGACGAGGACGAGGAGCGCGCCCGGGGTCTGCGGGGAGGCGCCGGCCAGCGCCTCCCGCGCGGCGGTGAACCCGCGGTCGAGGTTGGCGCCGTGGTCGGCGTCGCCGATCGCGGCGTCCAGTTGGGTGAGGTGGTCGCGCTGCGCCCGCACGGCGGCGGCGATCTCCTCGATCCAGGCGGCGAAGAACTGGGTGTTCACGAGGGGACTCCAGAGGTTCGGATGGCGGTCAGCGGCCCCAGCGCAGCGCGGGTGTCTCCACCGGCGCGTCCCAGAGCCGGGTGAGCTCGCCGGTCAGCGAGCACGTCGTCACCGAGAAGCCTTGCATGTCGAGGCTGGTCACGTAGTTGCCGACCAGGCTGCGCACGGCCGTCGCGCCCTTCTCCCGCAGGTATGCCTCCACCTCGGCGAAGACGATGTACAGCTCGATGAGCGGTGTTCCGCCCATGCCGTTGACCATGACGAGCGTCTCGCCGGACAGCGGCAGGTCGGCGTCGATCGCGTCCATGGCGGTGCGGACGATCTCGCGGGCCTCGCGCATCGGGGCCCGGGTCCGCCCGGGCTCGCCGTGGATGCCGATGCCGAGCTCGATCTCCGTGTCGCCCAGCTCGAAGGTGGGCTTGCCCGCGGCCGGGACCGTGCAGGGCGTCAGCGCCACCCCGAACGAGCGGCTGCGCTCGTTGACCTCCCGGGCGACCCGCGCCACCTCGGCCAGGGGCGCTCCGGTCTCGGCCAGCGCGCCGGCGATCTTCTCGACGAACAGCGTGGCCCCGGTGCCCCGGCGGCCCGCGGTGAACAGGGAGTCCTGCACCGCCACGTCGTCGTTGACGAGCACGGTCGCCACCTCGACGCCCTCGTCGCCGCTGAGCTCGGCGGCCATCTGGAAGTTCAGCACGTCGCCCGTGTAGTTCTTCACGATGTGCAGCACGCCTGCGCCGCCGTCCACGCCCTTGGTCGCCTCGATGAGCTGGTCGGGGACGGGGGAGGTGAAGACCTCTCCGGGACAGGCCGCGTCGAGCATGCCGTGGCCGACGAACCCGCCGTGCAGCGGCTCGTGTCCTGAACCGCCGCCGGAGACCAGGCCGACCTTGCCCGGCCGGGGGGCGCCGGCGCGGAAGACGACCTTGTTCTCGAGGTCGACGCGGAGCGAGGGGTGCGCCGCGGCGATGCCGCGCAGCGCGTCGGTGACGACGGAATCGACACTGTTGATGAGCTTTTTCATGATGCGGTCCCTACTGCCGTGGTCGTGCTCTCCAGCTTCGTCCTTCCTCGCGAGGCCGCAAGCGCCGTGTAGGCGAGTGCCCCGAGCAGCCCGCCCGCGAACTCCCCGATGAAGTAGGCCGGCAGCTGGCCCCAGCTCACCGCGCCGCCCCAGGCGGCGTTCACGAGGAACGGGCCCGCGTAGCGGGCCGGATTGATCGCGGCCCCGGTCACCGGGCCCACGATCACGATGATCGCGAAGACGATCGAGCCGATCGCCATAGGCGCCCATCCGGCGGCGGCCCGCCGGTCGAGCACGCCGAAGACGACGAAGACCAGGATGAACGTGCCGATCGCCTCGATCAGCGTGCCGCGGGCGAAGCCGACCTCGGCGGCGTACGCGGTCACGCCGCCGCCGGCGGCCCCGGCGGCGGCCGGGCCGAGCGTCGCGAAGATCCCGAGTGCGCCGGCGACCGCCCCGGCGACCTGCGCCGCGACGTAGCCCGGCACCTCACGCCAGGGGAAGCGGCCGGTCGCGGCGAGGGCGACCGTGACCGCCGGGTTGATGTGGGCGCCGGAGATGTGCCCGATGGCGTAGACGGTGCCCACGATGACCAGCATGAACGCGAAGCTGATCATCCCGAGCTGGGCCATGGAGAAGGGCGCGTGGGAGCCGGTGGCGATGACCCCGGTGGCCGCGGCGGAGCCGGCGCCGACGTACACGAGGAAGGCGGTGCCGAGCAGTTCTGACAGGAGCTTCTGGAACGAGGAGGGGGGTGAGTCGTTCATGAGACCGTCCAGAGTTTGAACATCGTTCGATAATGTCGAACGCGGTTTCATAGAAGTTAAATCTGGAGGCCACCCGCGTCAAGGGCCGCGGGGCTGTGGAGGCTCAGCGGGTGAGGGAGCGCGGCGCCCGTGCGACCCGGCGGTAGCCGCCTCGGGCCCGGATCGCGAGATGCGCGCCGAGGGCGACGGCCGGACAGCACAGCACGACCGCCAGCAGCACGGCGGTGCCGTAGTCGTCGGGCTGCCCGGCGCTCCAGCCCCGGAACGGCAGGTAGATCGCGGCGAAGGTCAGCGGCGCCGCGACGATCGAGCTCAGTCCCCGCATACGGGAGTACGCGGCGATGGCGGCCAGTGCGACGCACCCGCCCACTACGAGGAGCGCGCCCAGGACCGTGAGCGGCAGCCCGTAGATGCCCGGCGGGCCCTTCACCGTCATGTAGAGGCCCACCCAGGTGAGGAACCCGGCGGCCGAGAAGCCGAGCGGCGACCTCCGCAGGCACCCGGCGAACGCCAGCGCGGCCAGCAGCACGGTCAGCGCGGTGAGGTAGGCCGTCCCCGTCTCCGCCTCGATGCGCTCGCCCGCGTTGAAGAGGGGTGCGGCCGACTGCTCGGACAGGTCGTCGTATCCCCGGAAGCCGAGCCGGTGCCATCGTCCGCTGACGTCGCGCAGCGCCACGCCGTCGCGGCCGTTCGCCACGGCGACGAGGTGTCCCCGGGGCGCCGGCAGGACCGCCACGGCCGTGGACGCCGCGGTGTCGGAGCGAAGAGGGCTGCTCTCGTATCGGCTCCGGTACAGGTAGTGCTGCCGGCCCGGTGAGACCTCCCAGGCCGTCGCCCAGGTGCGCCCTCCGTCGTCGGACTGCTCGACCTTGAGCAGAGGCGGGGCCACTCGGTAACAGCGCCTCGGCTCGCCGGGCACACAGGCTGTCGTCCGCGACGATCTCTCGGACGGCGGGCTGGTCCAGCGATGCCACGACCGGCCCTGGTCGCTCGTGGCAAGCCCGTCCAGGCCGTGGCCGAGGTACACGACGATCACGGCGTCGTGCGCCTCCACGTGCACGGCGGACGGAAAGGTCGGAGCCGCAGCGGTCGCGGTGACCGCGAAAACCGCCGCGGGCAGGGCGACCAGCAGCCGGGCGCGGCGTGCGGAACGGCCGGGGCGGGAGGATGGCCGCACGGCGTGCCGCCGGACGATCCAGGCGAGGCCGAGGGCGGGAAGGACGAGCAAATCGGTCGGGTCCGCGACGACGCCGGCGGAGGGGGTGAACAACGCCCAGGCGTCGGCGGCCACGCGCGCTCCGATCGGCGTGGTCTTCACGAGGGCGAAGACCGCGCCGGTCAGCGCGATCGCCGTCAGGGCGGCCCGCCTGTCCGCCTCCCCGCACTCCACTGCGGCGCTCCGCGAGGCGCCGCCACCAGCGCGAGCGACGGCGCGCCGTACGGCGAGGGTCGCGGCGAACGCCAGCAGCGGCGGGGCGACCAGCATCCCCGCGACGTCGCTCAGCTTGCCGGTGACCATGCCCGGCCATAGGCGCTTGAGCAGGTGGTCGTTGACGAGGAGCACGGCGATCGCGGCGAGTGTCACGGGATGGCCGAGCCAGGCCACGGCGGTTCCAGTGCCCCGAGAGCTCACCGCCACCTCGTCTCCTCCGTCTGGCTTCGCCTACGTGGTTTGGACGATCATCGTCGTCGTACGGTTCACCCGCGTCCGATATGGCGTTCCGGGGGGCGGGTGTAGGAGGATCACAGGGGCCTGACTGTTGGGGAGGCGTTGATGTCGGTGTTGCGGGATCTGGTGGACGGCATCCGGGGCGGGGGGATCGAGGTGCTCGACCTCACCGCGCCGCTGAGCGACACGACGCCGATCCTGCTGCTGCCCGAGCCGTTCGGGCAGACGGTGCCGTTCTCGATGCAGGAGATCAGCCGGTACGACGACCGCGGCCCGGCCTGGTACTGGAACAACTTCACCACGGGCGAGCACACCGGCACGCACTTCGACGCGCCCGTCCACTGGGTGACCGGGCGCGACGGCGAGGACGTGTCGCAGGTGGCTCCCGCCAAGCTGATCGCCCCCGCCGTGGTGCTCGACTTCAGCGCACAGTCGGCCGCCGACCCCGACTTCCTGCTGGAGGTCGACCACGTCAAGGCGTGGGAGGCCGAGCACGGGCCGCTGCCCGACGGCGGCTGGTTGCTCTACCGCACCGGCTGGGACGCGCGCGCCCACGACCAGGCGGAGTTCCTGAACGCCGACGAGACGGGGCCGCACACGCCGGGCATGTCGCCCGCCTGCGCCCGCTACCTCGCCGAGGAGACGCCGATCACCGGCATCGGGACGGAGACCGTCGGCACCGACGCGGGCGCGGCCCACTCCTTCGACCCCGCCTTCCCCTGCCACTCCTACCTTCTGGGCGCCGGGAAGTACGGCCTGACCCAGTTGCGCAACCTCGACCGGCTGCCGACGACCGGCGCGGTGGTGATCGCGGGCCCGCTGCCGATCGTCGGCGGCTCGGGCAGCCCGGTCCGCGTGCTCGCGCTGGTGGAGCGGTGAACGTCGCGGAGGCCGTCGGCGCGGCCCTCGCCGCCCTCGGCGTACGGGCGGCCTTCGGCGTCGTCGGCAGCGGCAACTTCCACGTCACCAACGCCCTCGTCGAGCACGGCGTGCGGTACGTCGCGGCGCGGCACGAGGGCGGGGCCGCCACGATGGCCGACGCCTACGCCCGGATGAGCGGCACGGTCGCCGTGCTCACCGTCCATCAGGGGCCCGGCCTGACCAACGCGCTGACCGGCGTCACCGAGGCGGCCAAGAGCCGCACCCCGCTGCTCGTGCTCGCCCCGGAGGTGACCTCGCCCACCTCCAACTTCCGCATCGACCAGACCGCGCTCGCCGAGGCCGTGGGCGCACACTGCGCCAGGGTCGGGTCGGCCGCCACGGTCGTGGACGACACCGTGATGGCCTTCCTCGCCGCCCTGCTCGGGCGCCGTACGGTGGTGCTCAACCTGCCCCTGGACGTGCAGGCCGAGACGCTGCCCGACGAGGCCGCCGAGGCCGTACGCGAACTGCTGGCCGGCCGGGGCGGCGCGCACCGCGACGTGGCGAGCCGGGTGCCGGCGGCGTGGGGGCTGACGTTCCCCATCGAGTCAGAGGACGACGAGGAGCCGGAGGGGCTCACGGCGGAGCCGTCCGACGAGCTGACGCGGTTCGCGCGGATGCTGGCGGAGGCGGAGCGGCCGGTCTTCGTGGCCGGACGGGGAGCCCGCGGCGCGCGGCGGGAGCTGGAGGCCCTCGGCGAGCGGGTGGGGGCGCTGTTCGCCACCTCGGCGGTCGCCAAGGGCCACTTCCACGGCAGCCCCTGGGACCTCGACGTGAGCGGCGGCTTCGCCACCCCGCTCGCGGCCGAGCTGATCCGCGGCGCCGACCTCGTCGTCGGCTGGGGCTGCTCGTTCACCATGTGGACCACCCGGCACGGCGCGCTGATCGGGCCGGAGACCAGGGTCGTCCAGGTGGACCTCGACCCCGACGCGCTCGGCGTGCACCGCGAGATCGGCCTCGGCGTGGTCGGCGACGTACGCGAGACCGCGCGGGCGGTCGCCGCCCTGCTCGGCGAACCGGGGGCGGGGAGCGAGACGGGGACGCGCGGCTACCGTGCTCCGGAGATCGCCGAGCGCATCGCCCGCGAGGGGCGCTGGCGCGACGTGCCGTACGAGGACCTGAGCGCGGAGGGGCGGATCGACCCCCGCACGCTGACGATCGGGCTCGACGACCTGCTCCCGCAGGAGCGGCTGGTGGCCGTCGACTCGGGGAACTTCATGGGATATCCGTCGATGTTCCTCACGGTCCCTGACGGCGGCGCGTTCTGCTTCACCCAGGCGTACCAGTCGATCGGGCTCGGCCTGGCCACCGCGATCGGCGCGGCCGTCGCGCGGCCCGACCGGCTCGCCGTCGCCGCCCTCGGCGACGGCGGGGCCCTGATGGGCGTCGCCGAACTGGAGACGGTCGTACGGCTCGGCCTGCCGATGGTGGTCGTGGTCTACGACGACGACGGGTACGGCGCGGAGGTCCACCATTTCGGCCCGCACGGGTTCCCGCTCGGCGCGGTCACCTTCCCGCCCGCCGACATCGCGGGGATCGCGCGGGGCTTCGGCTTCGAGGCGGTGACCGTACGGCGGGAGGAGGACCTGTCGGGGGTCGCCGAGTGGCTGAAGGGGCCGCGCGACAAACCCCTGCTCGTCCACGCCAAGGTCACCGCCGACCGCCCGTCGTGGTGGCTGGAGGAGGCCTTCCGCGGCCACTGACCGCGGTCGCACTCGAGTCCGGCGGTACGACGGCCCGGTTCGTGTTCGGTAAGGCTGTGGTCAGTCTTCATCAAACGGGCGGGAGTGACACACGTGCGGGTGCTGCCTCGGGGTACCAAGCCCCAAAGCGGCCGAGACAGGGTTACATCGGTCGCGAGCCGCGCAGGGCCTCGCCCCTGACCGGCGGCACATCCGGCTGCCCGCGGACCGCGTGAGGCGCGTGGCGAGCGCCCGTCCGCACACGACCTCCCCGCCGAGCCGGGGCGACGAAGGGCAGGCCGAGCCGAGAGAAAGGTACGCCGAAATGTCTTCGAGCGCAGAGCAGACCTTCGTCACGCGCGGCGGCCAGGCCGCGCCGATCGCCGACGAGACCTCGGTGCGCGACCTCTGGTCGCGGCTCAGCGTCTCACTGGAGCGCGACCACGCGCTGCGGGCGCGCTTCGCGACGGACCCCATGGCGGTCCTGTCGGAGCAGGGCCTGTCCCGGGATCTCCAGGAGGAGACGACCGACGACACGGACGGAAGCAAGACCAGGTCAGGATACGGCTGCACCTACCGTCGCTGTCCTGACTAGGACACGCGCGGCGAGAGGTCGCCGATGGACAGGTCATCGCCCGCCGAGCGGTTCCACGCTCGGTACGCGCTGGCTCTCCAGGCGTTCGCCGCCGGACTGCCGGGGGACTGGTCGACCCGGGTCCACCGGGACGGCCCGGTCTCCTGGCGGACGTGCGAGCCCCCGAAGCGGCTGCCGCGCCAGGGGTGGAAGCTCCACGTCTCCGCCTCGGCGGCGGACGCCCTGGACCTGCTGGACGTCGTGCTCCCCGCGCTGGTCGGCGCCGGAGCGGCGTTCAAGCTGCCGGAGGACGTGCCGTCGATCCTCCGGATCAACGCCGGGCTCGCCGGCCGCGCGCAGGTCGGGAAGATCATCACGGTGTATCCGGCGTCCGATGACGCGCTGGCCGAGCTGATCGACCGCCTCGACGCGATGTGGCGTCCCGCGCGGGCGCCCGCCGTACCGTCCGACCTGCCGGTCGGCTCGATCAGCGAGGCCCTGTTCATCCGGTACGGCGAGTTCGAGCCGGGGGAGGTGGTGGTCGACTCCGACGGAGTCCCCCGTGCGGCGCTCCGCGCGCCCGACGGAACCCTGCATCCGGACAGGCGTGACATCCGGGGCCGCCAGCCGGACTGGGCCATCCCTCCCGTGCCGCCGGCCGACCGGCCCGTGACCACCGGCCCCGACGGCCCGATCGAGATCGACGGCGTCGCCTATCTTCCGCTGAAGCTGCTGGGGGCGGACGCCCGCGGGTTCGTGGCCCTGTGCGTACGGCCCGCCGACCAGCGGCTCGTGGTCGTCCGGCACAGACGGCGGGGTGTCGAGGGCGACGAATTCGGCGACGACGTGGTGACCAGGCTGGAGAACGAGAGGCGGGTGCTCGACCGGCTGCGTGGCTCGGGCCTCGTCCCCGAACCGCTTGCGTACGACCCGTCGGCCGGCTGTCTCGTCGTCTCCGACGAGGGAGGCGGCAGGCCGGAACGGCTTCCCGCTCAGGAGCGTCTCGATCTCATGCCGGCACTCGCCGCGGCCGTGGCCCGGTTGCACGCGAGGGGCGTCGTACACCGGGACCTGAAACTGTCCAACGTGCGGGTGGGGCCGCGCGGCCTACGCCTCGTCGATCTCGAACTGGCGGCGCCGGTCGGGACGAGGCGCCCGGTGCCGTGCGGCACCGACGGGCACATGCCGCCGGAAGGTCTCCACGCGGCGGCGGCACCGCCGTACGACGTCTACGGCCTCGGCTCCTGCCTGGCCCACGCCGTCCTGGGGCACTGCCCCGGTCTCCTGCCGGAGCCGGGCAACGCGGGCCGTCAGATCGGCCTGCTCCTGTGGCACGGGCAGCGGGCGGCCGCCGCCGTCGTGCGCGCGTGCCATCACCCCGATCCCGCGCGGCGGCCGGCCGCGGACCGGATCGCCGAACGGCTGAGAGAGGTCCTGCCCGCCATGCGTGCCGAGCGCGCGGCCGGCCCCGGCGCCTACGGCTCACCGGACCCGCGCTGGGCACGCCGTGCCGCCATGAGTGCCGGCCTGGCCGCCCGGCGCTTCACGGCGTCCCGTCGCGACGCCCACCGCCGGCCCGACGACTGCGTGGAATACGAGTGTGAGGGCCTGCACTCGGGCGCCGCCGGGGTCGTCGTCGCGCTGGCGACGCTGGACACCGCCCTGGGAACCCGGCAGTTCACCGGCGACGTCGCGGACGCGGCCACATGGCTCGCCGAGCGTCCGCCGTCCCCCGTGCACGGGCTTTTCACCGGCGACGCCGGTGTGGCGGTGGCGCTGGCCCTGGCAGGGGCACGGCTGGGCCGGACGGACCTGGTCGTCGCCGCGCGACGGCGCTTCGAGCACGCGGCGGCGAGCCAGGCCTGCGGCTACGACCTGTTCTCCGGAGCGGCGGGGATCGTGTTCGCGGGCTGTCTGCTCGACGCCGCCTTGGGCGCCGAATGGGCTCGTGAGCTGGCCGGACGACAGGTCGAAAGGATCGTCGAAGCCGCCCGGCAGGCAGGCGGACTGACCGGCTGGCCGTCCGACCCGGATCCGTCCGGTCCGGTGTATCTCGGTGCCGCCCACGGCACGGCCGGCGTGGCGGCGGCCCTCGCGACCTGGGGCAGGTCCACGGGCCGTACGGGCGTGGCGGCGTTCGCCGACGACGCTTTGCGCGGCATCGCCACCCACGGGCTGACGGAGGACGGGTCCACCATCCTCGCCACGACGGCCGGCGAGCATCGTGTGGCGGAGCACTGGTGCCACGGGGTGACGGGCTTCCTGTGGTGCCTGCTGCACGCGCGCACGCGGGACGCCGAGGTCCGGGAGGCGGCCGTCGCCGCGTTCGACCAGGCCACTCCGTTCCTGGACAACCCGACCATGTGCCACGGGCTGTCGGGCGTGCTGGAGACGTGGCGGATGCTGCAGGCCCTGCCCGGGCATCGCGACCGGGCACGCCGCCGCGTCGCCCACCTGACCGGAACGCTCCGGCTGCTGCGGCACTCCCAGGACGGCGACACGGTGTGGTCGTCAGACAGGCCGTCGGTCGTCACCCCCGACCTGTGGGTGGGATTTCTGGGCCCGGCCGTCCAACTGGCCCTCGCCGCCGCCGGATCGGCCGACTCGCTGCTCTCCCCGCGTTGGGTGCGGCGCTGCGCCCGGCCCGCGCGCTGAGGACTCCGGACGGCGGCCGGAAGTTACGGACGGGTAGGTTACGGTTTCAGCATGGCTGAGATCGTGTACCCGCCGGTCCTGCGGACCGCGCTGACCGCCTTCAAACTGCTCGACCTGAGGATCCGCATGGAGGGCACGGAGCGGATACCCCGTAGCGGCGGCGCGGTCCTGGTGAGCAACCACGTCAGCTACCTCGACTTCATCTTCGCCGGGTTCGCCGCCTATCCCGCCGGGCGGCTGGTCCGGTTCATGGCGAAGAAGGAGGTTTTCGACCATCCCGTGTCGGGCCCGCTGATGCGCGGCATGCACCACATCCCGGTGGACCGGTCGGCCGGGGCGGGAGCCTACGACGCCGCCGTACGGGCCCTCAAGGACGGTGAGATCATCGGCAACTTCGCCGAGGCGACGATCAGCAGGTCGTTCACGGTCAAGGAGATCAAGAGCGGCCCGATCCGGATGGCGGTCGATGCCGGGGTGCCCGTGATCCCGGCCGCTCTGTGGGGCGGCCAGCGGCTGTGGACCAAGGGCCGGCCGCGCAAGCTGCTGCAGCGGCACGTCCCGATCACGATCCTGGTCGGCGAGCCGATGCTTCCGGGCCCGGACGACGACATCGCCACGCTGACCGGCGACCTTCGGCGGCGGATGGCGGACCTGCTCGACGAGGCCCAGCGGACCTACCCCGACCAGCGGCGGGGCGTGTGGTGGCAGCCGGCCCACCTCGGCGGCACCGCGCCCACTCCGGAGGAGGCGGCCGCGCTGGACGCCGCCTCCCGGCCCCGCCGCGAGTAGGGCTCAGGACGTCTGTCCGGTTCCGCAACACGGCCGTTACGCCGGAGGGTTGACCGGCGGTCAAGGGGCGGGGATAACTGAGCCGTAGCTGAGCCTGGGGGGACTCGCAACCCGTACCTTGGAGCCGTGGATGAGCATCGTGCCCCCGCCCCCGCTGGTCGGACGCGCCACTGAGCTGCGGACTCTCATCGACGCGGTGACCCGCCCGCCGGCGGTCGCGTTGGTGGAGGGCGAGGCGGGCATCGGCAAGACCCGGCTCGTCCGCGCCGCGCTCGACCGCCTGCCGTCCGGCGACCGGGCCGTCCTCCTCGGCTACTGCCACCAGATCCGCGAGCCCTTCCCGTACGGGCCGGTCTTCGAGGCGCTGCGGGACATCAGGGGACGGCTTCCGGCGGCACACCGGCTCAACCCGGTCACCGGCGCGCTCCGCGCCCACCTTCCCGAACTGGCCGGCGCGCTGCCGCCGTCGCCGCAGCCCCTGGACGACCCGCGGGCCGAACGCCATCGGGTCTTCCGCGCGATACGCGCCCTGCTGGCGGCCGTCGGACCGGCCGTGCTCGTCGTCGAGGACCTGCACTGGGCCGACGACGGCACGCTCGATCTGCTGCGCTTCCTGACGGGGCAGCCGCCGCAGGGGCTGGCGGTGGTCGCGACGTGCCGCCGGGACGGCGTCGCCGGTCCGCCGCTCGGCCGGGCCTACCGGCACCAGCCGGACACGGCCAACGTGGTCGTGCGGCTGGCGCCGCTGGACGCGTCCGGCGTGGCCAGCCTGGCCGGTGCGCTGCTGGAGCGGTCCGACCTGTCTCCCGGGTTCGTCACGCGGCTGCACGAGCGCACGGCGGGCATCCCGTTCGTGGTGGAGGAGCTGGTCCGATCCCTGCCCGCCTCGCTGCCCGGCGCGGACGGCCAGGACGCGCTCGACCGTGCCGTCGACCGTGCCGGCGCACCGCTGCTGCTGCGCGAGGCGATGGCCGAGCGGATGGCCGGTCTGTCCCCGGCGGCGGCCGGAGCGGTCAGGGCGGCGGCGGTGCTGCGGCTTCCCGCGGGTGAGGAGCTGATCACCGCGGTCGGCGGCGATCCGGCCACGTCGAGTTCCGCCGGGCAGGGCGCCGCCGCAGAACCGGGTTTCGCCGGGCTGGGCTCCGTCGCTTTGGGCTCCGTCGCTTTGGGCTCCGTCGGTTTGGGCTCCGTCGGGCTGGCTGAGGCGCTGCGTGCCGGGGTCCTGCACGAGCACCCCGGCGGCCGGTACGGCTTCCGCCACGCGCTGGCCCAGCAGGCCGTCTACGACGTCATCCCCGGGCCCGAACGCCGGTCGGCGCACGTCCGGGCGATGGCCGCGCTCGCCGCGACGGACGCGCCGCCGCTGGTGCAGCTGGCCTTCCACGCCCGGCAGGCCGGGGACACCGACGCCTGGGTGCGCCACGGGACCGCCGCCGCCCAGCAGGCCGCCGCGCTGGGCGACACCGCCCTGGCCGTGGAGGTGGTCGAGGGCATGCTCGACGACCCCGACCTGCCGGTGCGCGACCGGGGCCCGCTGGTGCTGATGCTGAGCCGCTTCGCGGCGACGGGCCTGTCGCACCAGCGGGTGGTGCGGCTGCTGCGCCAGGTGCTGCGGGGCGACTTCCTCTCCAGGGACGTGCGGGGCGAGGTGCGGCTCAACCTCGGCGTCGTCCTGTCCAACCAGGCGGGCGACGCCGCCGCGGGGCGGCCGGAGATCATGGCCGCCCTCGCCGAGCTGAACGACCGGCCGACGCTGGCCGCCCGCGGCTGGGCCAGCATGGCGATGCCCGAGTGGGGCGCCGAGTCGCTGGCGGAGCACGCGGAGTGGATGGCCCGCGCCGAGGCGCTCGTCGCCACCGCCGACAACCCGGAGCTGTCGGCCGCGGTCCTGGCCAACCGGGCCTCCTTCGAGATGACGACCGGCTCTCCCGGCGCGTTCGACGTCGCCGCGAGGCTTCCGGCCGAGGACCCGCGCACGGGGGTCCGGCGGGAGGTCGCCCGGGCGTACTGCAACCTCCACGATTCCGCGACGACCGTGGGGCTCTACGCGGCGGCCGAGCGGTTCGCCCGGGAAGGGCGGCGGCTCGCCCTGGAGACCGGCGCGCAGTATCCGGCCTTTCTCCTCGACGCCTCCGCGATCCGCAGGGAGTGGCTCACCGGACGGTGGGACGGGCTGCGCGACCGGGCGGCGTCCCTGGGGGAGTCGGCCACGGAGACGCCGCTGATCGCGGTGGACCTGTGGCTGGTGCTCGGGCTGCTCGCCCTGGCGACGGGCGAATGGGAGGAGGCGGTCAGGCAGTTCCACCGCGCGGGGCTGGACGCGCCGGAGGCCCGCAACGTCCCGGTCGTGACGGCCGCCGCCGGGGGGCTCGTCGATCTGCACCTCGCCCGGGGAGCGGGGGACGAGGCCGTCGCGGAGGCCGAGCGGGCGGTCGCCCGGCTGCGCCGCAAGGGCGTGTGGGTGTGGGGCGCGGGCCTGGTCCCGTCGGCCGTCGCCGCGTTCGCCAGGGCCGGGCGCGTGGAGAAGGCGGCGGAGCTGGTGGACGAGTACGCCGCCGGGATCGCGGGCCGGGTGGCGCCCGCCGCGCACGCCGCGCTCGACGCCGCCCGCGGCGCGCTCGCCGCCGCCGAACCGCGGCACGCCGACGCCGCCGCCTTCTTCGCGCGGGCCCGCGAGGCGTACGCCGCCCTGCCCCAGCCCTACGCGGCGGCGCGGTCGGCCGAGGGCGAGGCGCGGTCCCGGCTCGCGCTCGGAGACGGCGTCGCGGCGGCGGGCTACCGGGAGGCCGCGGAGTCGTACGCCCGGCTCGGCGCCACGCACGACGCCGCCCGGTGCAGGCGGGTGCTGCGCGACATCGGAGTGGACGTCCCGCTCCCGCGCGGCGGGCGGCGGGGCGCCGGCACGCTGTCGCAGCGGGAGCGGGAGGTCGCCCGGCTCGTCGCGCTCGGCCGGACCAACCGCGAGATCGCCGACGTGCTCTTCCTGTCCACGCGCACGGTCGAGACCCACGTCGCCACCGTGCTGCGCAAGCTCGGCGTACGGTCGCGGACCCAGATCGCACCGCCCGCCTGACCGGCCCCGGGACGCGGAGACCCCCGGGACCGTGCGGTCCCGGGGGCTGCGCCGCCGTCACTCAGAGCGTGATGCTCCACGAGTCGAGGTAGCCGGTGTCGTAGTAGTACTGGTCGCGGACCTCAAGGGTCCAGGTGCCCGCGGCCGTCTGGGTGACCGGGACGGAGTAGGTCCTGGTGCCGAAGGAGGAGCAACTGGAGCCGCCGCTGGACTTGACCGTGTACCAGGTGCCGTTCGGGCCCTGGAGCCTGATCCGCAGGTCCTCGGCGCAGGTGTGCGAGATCGTGATGCTCAGCTGCACCGGGGAGGCCGCCGTCCCCGTGGCGGTCGAGGTGATCGGGCTGGTGATCGTGGTCAGGTCGTTGATCGTGTAGTCGGTGCCGTTGGTGAACGTGCGCCCGCCCGAGGTGCCCGACACCGTCAGCGTGTACGACGCGGTGTGGCTGCCCGAGGAGCCGCTGCCGGCGACGGTGACGGTGTACGTCCCCGAGGGCGTGGACGCGCTGGTGGAGATGGTCAGGGTGGAGGAGCCGCCCGAGGTCACCGAGGAGGGGCTGAAGCTCGCGCTCGCCCCGGACGGGAGCCCGGAGGCGCTGAGGCTCACCGTCTGCGCGCTACCCGAGGTGGTCGACGTCGCGACCGTGGCGGTGGCCGACTGGCCGGGCGTCACCGTGCTCCCGGTGGGGCTGAGCGACAGCGAGAAGTCGTTGCCCGACGAGCTGCAGCTCGCCTCGCCCGACTGCGCCGGCACGCCGACCGCGTTCCAGGCCGCCTTGGTGGCCGCGCACTCGGCGCTGCTCGCGCCGTACAACTCGACCGCCGCCGCCAGCGACGCGGTCCTGACGTTGACGTACTTCCAGGTCGAGGTCTTACGCTGCAGCGCGCCCATGTAGATCTTGCCGGCCTTCTGGATGCCGACGCCGCTCACCGAGGAGGGACCGCCCGAGCAGATCGGGCTGTCCGGCTTGCCACCGCCCGGCGAGGAGCCCTCGGCGAGCAGGTAGAACCAGTGGTTGAGCGGGCCGGCCGCGGAGTGGACCTCGGTGCTCGGGATCGAGGAGGAATAGCAGTTGGGGTCGCCGGCGAGGGACGGGTTGTACATGTAGCGGATCGGCCCGTCGCCGACGAGGTTGACCTCCTCGCCCACCTGGTAGTCCGGCGGGTCGTTCGGGTTGTTGGCGTACGCCTCGGTGAGCGCGCCGAAGATGTCGCCGTTGCCCTCGTTGATGCCGCCGTTCTCGTTGCCGGAGCCGGCGCCGCCGGGGGTTGTCTGGAAGATGGCGTGACCGAACTCGTGCGCCACGACGTCGATCGGCGTGGCCTGGCGGGCGTTGTCCTGCGAGTGGCCGAAGTTGGTGTAGCTGCCGTTCCAGTACGCGTTGACGTCGGCCAGGCCCACGCGCGCGGGGAAGCCGCCGCCGCTGCCGTTGATGCCGTTGCGGCCGAGCCAGTCGCGCAGCATGTCCCATTCGCGCTGCACGCTGTAGAGCGCGTCGACGCAGGCGGTCTCCAGGTTGGTCCCGCCGCCGTTGCCCCAGGAGTCGTCGGTGCCGGTGTAGGCCGAGCCGTTCTGCCCGCCGCACTTGATGCCGCTGCGGGTGGAGTCGGTCATCGAGTACGAGGTGCCGGAGCCGCTCGTGTTGATGGTGACCGTGCCGTAGTAGTAGCCGTTGCCCGTGCCCGCCTTCACCTGGTCGTAGGAGTCGGCGATCTCACCGGTGGTCGCGTCGACGAAGACGTGCTGGATGCTCGGCCTGCCGTCGGCGATGCCGGAGACCAGCGCCTCCCACGCCAGGCGCGGCTTGCCGCCCCAGGCCAGGACCACCAGGCGCGGGGCCGCGGTGTCGTCGACCCGCGACAACACGGTCTTCGCCGTCGAGGTGGCGGTCTCCGCGGTGACCGTCGGCGAGGTCGGCACGCCCAGGGGAAGGGCGCCGGACGCCGCCTCGGTGTCGCGTACGCGCCCGTTCGCGTCCGTGACCACGACCGCGTCGCCGCCCACGATGGGCAGCCCCTTGTACGCGCGCTCGTAGGTGACGTAGTACATGCCGCCGCCCGGCGTGACGGCGGTGCGCCGGTAGGTCTCGTTGGGGGACACGCGCAGGTCGTCCAGGCCGCTCGCGACGGCCTGGTCGGCGGAGGCCGCGGCCCGCTGCGCCGGGTCGTCGGCGAGGGACCTGACCGCGCTCTCGCTGCCGGGCGGGGGCTTGGCCGCGGCGACGGTGGGGGGTACCACCACGCTCGTCACGGCCAGCGCGCCGGCCGCCGCGAGCAGTGCTGTGCGCCTCATGGGCGTCTTCCTTTCTCTGCCTCCCACATGGCGTCCGCCTTGTGGGCGGGCGCCGGCGGTCGCGCCTCCGGGAGACCAGCCCGGGCGGCGGACACAGTGGGATTTGGGGGGTGATGAGAGAAATGGATGTTGCTTTCCGCTGTGGCGGGCACGAGCGGAGACGTCTCTCCCATGGCGGAGACGGCTGGGAGAAAAGAGGGGAGTTCTACGTCACGGGACTCCTCGTTTCGCCGACCCGGCCGGGGAAACCGGCCCGTGCGCGACGTTAGAACCATGGTCCGGACGCGAACATCCGTAGCGATATCCGTACATCTACGGAAAAGCGACGGCCTTAGTGCGTAGGGCGTAAGAAGACGGCCACCACGTGGGGGAGGGGAGACGAGGCGAAGGGGCGAGGAGCGCTAGGTTCGACGCCATGGAAAGGATGACCGAGGCGGAGTGGCGCGAGTTCGCCATGAGCGGCACCAGGACCGGCAAACTCGCCATCACCAGGGCCGACGGGCGGCCGCACGTGACGCCGATCTGGTTCGCCCTCGACGGGGACGACGTGGTGTTCACCACCCACGAGAGCGGAGTGAAGGCCAAGGCGCTGCGCCGCGATCCCCGGGCGACCCTGTGCGTCGACGACCAGGCCCCGCCGTACTCGTATGTGATGGTCGAAGGAGAGGCGACCCTGTCGGACGACCTCGCCGAGGTGCGCCACTGGGCGACGGTGCTCGGCGGCCGCTACATGGGGGAGGACCGGGCCGAGGAGTACGGCCGGCGCAACGGCGTCGCGGGGGAGTTCCTCGTGCGGCTGCGCGTCGGCAAGGTCGTCGCCTTCAAGGACGTCGCCGGCTGACCGCCCGCGACGACGGCGTGCGCCATAGGGGATTGCCGACCGCCCCGCCGCGATCGTGCGCGGCGGGGGCGGGGCAGTGAGCGGGACCCGGCCGCGCGTCGGCGGCGGTCAGCGGCGCACCGGCCGGATGCGCCTACTCGTCCTTCTCGGACGTGTCGCCCTTGCCGGGTTCGGCCATGCGGCGGTGCATGGCGGCCTTGGCCGTGTCCGGGGTGAGCCGGCCCGCCACGCTCTGGACCTTGTTCATGAGGGACCCGGCGACGACCTTGTCGTCGCCCTTCATCAGCGCGTCGAAGCCCTGCCGGGCGACCTCGGCCGGGTCGTCCTTCTTGCCCGAGCCCACCCGCGTGTCCTCCATGCCGGCCCGCTCGAAGAACTCGGTGTCCGTCGGGCCCGGCAGGAGCGAGGTGACGGTGACTCCGGAGTCCTTCAGCTCGCCCCGCAGGGCCTCGGCGAACGAGTGGAGGAACGCCTTGCTCGCGGCGTACGCGGCCTCGAAAGGCCCGGGCGTGAGCGCGGCGACCGACGACGTGAAAAGGATCTTCCCCTTGCCGCAGGCGGTCATGGCGGCGACGGCGCGCTTGGCCAGGTGCACCGAGGACGTGACATTGAGCTCGACGAGCTTCAGCTCGGCCTCCAGGGAGGTCTCGCGAAAGGCGCCGCCCACCCCGACGCCCGCGTTGACCGCCACGGCGTCGACGGGCCGCCCGGCCGCGACGGTCGCGGTCCACAGCCGCTCGACCTCGTCGTAGTGGGTGAGGTCGGCGCGTACCGGTATGACCTGCCCGCCGTACTCCTTCAGCGACTCGGCGGCGGTGTCGAGCTCCGCGTCCTCCGCCGTGACCACCACGTCGAAGCCGTGCTGGGCGAACTGCCTGGCGAGCTCATACCCGATGCCGCTGGAGGCGCCGGTCACGAGGGCCAGCGGCCGTTCCTTCGTCGTCATCTCTCCTCCTTCTCGTCGTGTCGTCCGTCCGCCCCGCGCATGGCGCGGACCGCGAGCGCCAGCGTGGCGCCGTACGCCACGTGCGCCGCGGCCATGACGACCGGGCGGCCGCGCTCGGGGTCGCGCGAGGCGGGCGGCAGGATGTTCAGTGCGGGCACCCAGCCCTCATAGGCGCCGAGCCAGATCAGCAGGGCGTAGCCCACCCCGAGGGGGACGCCGGCCCCGCGCCCGCGGGTGAGCAGCGCGAACGCCGCGCCGCAGCCGGCGCCGAACCCCAGGTGCGCGGCGGCGCCGAGGACGCTCTCGCCGGGTTTGGGCCGGTGCCGCCGGCCCGGCAGAGCCGCCCTCACGATGTGCCTGGGCGGCTGGCCCGGCATCAGGCCGCTCTTCTGCCCGGCGAGCATCACCGCGCTCATCGTGAGGGTGGACAGCGCTCCGGCGGCCGCGCCGCGTACGAGTTGGCGGATCAAGGATCTCCTCCAGGAGGCTTCTACAGACGCCGGGAGAGCTTCTCGGCGAGTCCCGCGGGGTCGGCGACCGTCACGGTCAGGCCGGGGTGACGCAGCAGCCCGAGCGGCTCGCCGCCCCGGATCGGCTCATGGAACCGCACGCACAGCCCTTTGCGGGCGTTGGTGGCGAACGTGAGGCCGCGGTCGGCGAGCGACACGTGGACCCCGATCGCCCGGAACGGGGAGTAGGGGCCGGTCGTCTCGACGCCGGAGACGTTGGCCAGCGGGGTCTCGATCACCCAGGGCCCGAAGCGGACCCGCAGCGTGCCGGGGCCGACCAGGGCCCCGGCGGTGTCCGGGCGGATGCCCAGGACGGACAGCAGGGGGGCGAATCGGGGGTCGAAGTCGAACGCGAAGCGTTCCGGCTTGCCCGCGGTGGTGTCGTCGGTCATCGCTACCCCTCCCGGCACCTCGGTCGTCGATGGCCCGGCCGGCGGGTCTGGGCGCGGAGGTGCGGCGCCTCGCCCCCGGTCGCGGCGGCTCCGTCTCCGGCGACGTCCCGCCGGGACAGAGCGCGTAAATGCCGCCATACCCCCTCGGTCGGGATCAAACAGGGCCTTCGCGCCGCGAAGCCCCGGCCGGGGGATGACCGGGGCTCCGGCGACCGCCTGCCGTACGGCGGCGGACGGACGTCAGTCCGTGCTGATGGCGCCCACGAGGTCGCCCACCGGACGGTCGGGCAGGGCGCGGGCCACGTCGGCCAGCGCGACGATCCCCACCAGCTTGTGGCCGTCGATGACGGGCAGGCGGCGGACCTTGTGCGTGGCCATCGTGCTCAGGATCTCGGCCGCGTCGTCGTCGGCGCCGATCGTGACGGCCTCGCCCTGGGCGAGCTCACCGGCCTGGCACGACTTGGGGTCCTTGCCCTGGGCCAGCACCTTCACGACGATGTCGCGGTCGGTCAGCACGCCCTTGAGCCGGTCGTCGGCGCCGCAGATCGGCAGCGAGCCCACGCCGAGGCGCGCCATCTTCTGCGCGGCGTCGAGGACGGTCTCGTCCGCGTTCACACACTCGGCCCGGGGGGTCATGATGTCGCGAGCGGTCGTCATGCCTTCTCCTTTCTTTCGCGTGCGGTACGCGCGGCCGGGGGATCGGCCGCGGGAAGGGACCAGGTTCACACCCTGGCGCCCACGCCCGCCGCCTACCCCCGGCGGCGCGGAGTACACGGTTCCCCCGAACTCACCTGATCGCGCCGCGCGACGCTTCTTCCGGCGGAAGACCCGCCCCCGATGGGACGGGGGACGGCGACTGGTGATTTCCCCGATGCCGTGACCGGTCCTGATCGCGAGACTCCTGTCATCCCCCACGGCAAGGAGATCTCATGCGTAGGATCGTCGGCCCCCTCATCGGCATCCTGGCCCTCCTCGGCTTCTTCGCCCCCGCCGCCCCCGCGCAGGCGGCCACGCACAACCCCGTCGTCTTCGTCCACGGTTACACGGGAAACAGCACCAACTTCGCCACCCTGCAGGCGTACCTGGTGGCCAACGGCTGGTCCGCCGGCCGGCTGTACGGCTACAACTACAACTGGGCCGGGTCGAACGTGATCAGCGCCCAGGGCCTGGCCGCTTTCGTCAACCAGATCAAGGCCAGCACGGGAGCGTCCAAGGTCGACATCGTCAACCACTCGATGGGCGGCCTGGTGACGCGGTACTACCTGCAGAAGCTCGGTGGAGCGGCCAACGTCGACCACGTCGCCTCGCTGGCCGGCGCCAACCACGGCACGACCTACGCCAGTGCCTGCACCATCAACATCTCGTGCATCGAGATGCTGCCCGGCTCGGCGTACATCGTCTCGCTGAGCGGCGACGAGACGCCCGGGTCGGCGAAGTACGGCACCTGGGTGTCGCCCTGTGACGGCATCATCATCCCCTACACCAGCACCCGGCTGTCCGGGGCGGACAACCACACCCTCGCCTGCGTCGACCACCTGTCGATCCTGAGCAACATCCAGGCGATGTCCGGCATCCGCGACCTGCTCAACAGCTGATCGCCCCCGTTCCCGGCCGGGCGGCCCGGTGGCCGCCCGGCCGCGCGTCCCCCGGTTGTAACGGCCCTGCCACGATGGCGGGGAAATCGCCGTTCTCGTGCCGTTTCGGAGGCACCCTGGGGTCAGGCAGGAACGGGGAGCCGGAAAGCGGGGGCGGGATGGCGTGGGCAGCCCGGGCGGCCGCTGTCGTCATGGCCGTGGTGTCTCCGGTGCTCGTGGCCGCGGCGATGCTGATCTCCGCGGGGATTCCGGCGGAGTGGCGGCTGCCGGTGATGAACACGCCGCTGTCGGCGGCGGGGGTGACCTTCCCGGCGGTCGGCGCGTTCCTCGTCGCGCACCGGCCCCGGTTCAGGCCGGCATGGCTGATGTGCGCGGGCGGGCTCGGCGGCGCCGTCTACGATTTCTGCCAGGCGACGATGCTGGCGTCCGCGGCGCGCGGGGATCTCACGTCGGCGGGGTTCCTGAGGTTGGCGGCGTATGCCGGCTGGGCGGTGAGCGGGCTCCTGCTGGAGATGCTGCTGCCGCTGTACTCCCCGGACGGCAGGCTGCCCTCGCCGCGCTGGCGGGCGGTGGTGCTGCTGGGTGCGGCGTCCATCGCGACCGAGACGGCGCGCCAGTTCGTGCGGCCGGACCCACCGGCCGAGGGCTACCCGTTCCCCGCCGTCATCCCCAACCCGCTGCAGATCCCCGCCCTGACGCCGTACATCCCGGCGGCGGGGGCGCTGGCCTGGACGGGGATCCTGGTCACGCTGCCGCTGGCGGCGCTTTCGCTGCTGCTGCGCCTGCGCCGGGCCGACCCGGTGGGCAGGCGGCAGATCGGCTGGCCGCTGTTCGCGTTCGCCGGGTACATCGCGTTCATGCTCGTGGGCATAGCCGCGCCGGAGCTGACCTGGCTGTCGATCGTGTGGGCGGCGCTCATCCCCGTCCTGATGGTGTTCTCGGTGATGCGATACCGGTTGTACGGCATCGACACCGTCATCAGCCGGACCTTCGTCGCCGCGGGGCTGCTGGCCGTGGTCGGCGGGGTCTACTTCGGCGCGGCCGCGCTGTCGAGCCTGATGGTGTCCGGGTACGACCAGGTCGCCGGGCTCGCGTCCGCCCTGCTCACAGGCGCGTTCTTCCAGCCGCTGCGCCGGGTGCTGCAGCGTGCCGTCGACCGCCTGCTCTACGGCCCGGTGGGCGACCCGCGCGTGCTCGCCGAGCGGCTGGTCCAGGAGGTGCGCCGGGGTGATCCCGCGCAGGCGCTCGCGCCGGTGATCGGCGTACTGCGCGAGGGCCTGGCGGTGCAGGGGATCGCGGTGGAGGTGACCGGCGGCGAGCCGGGGCACCAGGTGGTGAGCACGGTCAGCGGGCAGGTCGGCGACTCCCCGCGTGAGGTGCCGTTGATCTGGCACGGCGAGCGGGTGGGGCGGCTGCTGGTCGGCCCGCCCGCCCCGCGACGCTTCCCCGCCGCACACGACGAACGGGTGCTGGACACGCTGGTCCCGTACGCGGCCGACGTGGCCCACGCGGTGCGGATGGCGGCCGACCTGCAGCGTTCCCGGGAGCGCATCCTGGCCGCCCGGGAGGAGGAGCGGCGGCGGCTGCGCCGCGACCTGCACGACGGCCTCGGCCAGACGCTCGGCGAGCCGGCCATGACCGTCACCATGGCCCGCCTCAGCCTGAAGACCTCCCCCAAGGCGGCGGACGGGCTGCTGCGCGACTTGCGCTCCGGCATGGACGCGGTGACGGGCGACCTCCGGCAGCTCGTGTACGGCCTGCGCCCGCCCGTCCTGGACGATCTGGGCCTGGCCGCCGCCGTAGAGGCGCTGGCCGGGCCGGATGATCCAGAAGGCCCCGCCACGGCGGTGAGCGCCGAGGGCGACCTGGCCGACCTGCCCGCCGCCGTCGAGGTGGCCGTCTACCGGATCGCGCAGGAGGCGCTGACCAACGTCCGGCGCCACGCGCGGGCCACCCGTGTCCGGGTCGAGCTGCGCCGCGAGCCCGAGGTCCTGCGCCTGCTGATCGAAGACGACGGCGTGGGCCTGCCGCCGGAGCGCCGCTCGGGCGTCGGCCTGACCTCCATGCGCGAGCGCACGGCGGAGCTGGGCGGGACCTGCCTCGTCACCGGCGAGCCGGGGTCGGGCACCACGGTGGAGGTCACGCTCCCCGTCCCCGCGGCCGGCGCGGCGTCTGGACACGAGCCGGTGGCGCTCTCACCGACGCACCAGGCCGGCTGAGCCATACGCCACCTTCGTCCCTGTGGTTCACTGTGGATCATGCGAGGGACACGGGTGCGGGACGCGCGGGCCGCGGCGGCCCGATGGGTCGACCGCGAGGCCGCCTCCGCCGCGAACTTCGCCGGGGCCTATCTGACCGGGTCGGCGGCCTGGGCCGATCCCGACGCGATGCTGCCGCCCACGTCGGATGTCGACGTGGCGGTCGTGGTCACCGATCCCGTCCCGCCGCCCAAGCTCGGCAAGGTCCCCTGGGAAGGCGTGCTCGTCGAGGTCACGTACGTGTCCTGGGACGGGCTCGCCTCGGCGCACGACGTGCTGGCCTCCTGCCACCTGGCCGGCGCCTTCCGCACCGACACCGTGATCGCCGACCCCACCGGCCGGCTGGCCCGGCTCCAGGCCGCCGTCGCGGCGGGCTTCGCCGAACGGCGCTGGGTCCGTCTGCGGTGCGAGGACGCCGAACGCCGCATCACCGGCGGGCTGGCGGCGCTCGATCCCCGCAAACCGTTCCACGACCAGGTCACCGCCTGGCTGTTCCCGGCCGGCATCACGACCCATGTGCTCCTCGCCGCCGGGCTGCGCAACCCCACCGTACGGCTGCGCTACCCGGCCGTCCGCGAACTCCTGCGCGCGTACGGCCGGACGGACGTCTACGAGGAACTGCTCGGCCTGCTCGGCTGCGCGCACCTGACCCGCGAGCGGGTCACCGCCCACCTCGCCACGATGACGAGGGCCTTCGACGCGGCGGCGGCCGCGGCCCGCACGCCGTTCCCCTTCTCCGCCGACGTCACCGCGGCGGCCCGGCCGGTGGCGGTGGACGGCAGCGCCGACCTCGTCGAGCGGGGACTGCACCGCGAGGCCGTCTTCTGGATCGCCGCGACGTACGCCCGGTGCCTGAAGATCCTCGCCGCGGACGCGCCGGGGGAGACGGGCCACCTCGCCGGGTTCGCGGACCTGGCGGCCGACCTGGGCGCCGGGTCGCCGGACGACCTGCGGCACAGGGCGAGCGAGGTGAGCGCGTACCTGCCCCGCCTGCGCGCGGTCGCCGAGGAGATCATCGACGCGAACCCCGAGATCCGGAACGGGTCAGCTCCCGGCGGGTGAGGGGCTCGGCGAGACGGCCGGCGAGGAGCTGGGCGAAAGGGCCGGCGACGGGCTCGGCGACGCGCCCGGCCAGGGGGAGTAGGTGCTCCTCCACGCTCCGGGCGGCAGGACCGGGACGTCGACCCGGGCCGCCCCCGCGTTCTGGAACCGGAACGTCACGGGGATCGTGCCACCGCTGCCCAGCGGGCGGGTGAGGCCGGCGAGCAGCACCTGGGGGAGGGCCGTCCCGCCGACGTACTTCCCGCCGGGGACCTCCAGGCCGCCGGCGGGCAGGCGGGCCTCCCGGAACACGCCCCCGGTGTCCACCGACACCAGACGGTCGGTGCGGCCGCTCTCGTTGAGCAGCATTATGTACATCGGCATGTCGGTCCCCGGCGGGGCGGGCTGCTGCGAGCCGATGATGAAGGCGTTGCGGAGCAGCAGACCGGGCAGGTTCACGTTCGCCCCCTCGTTCTGGGGCATCGTCTGGGTGTAGTAGTCCTGCTTGATGTCGCCGCAGGCGGCGGTGACGGCCGCGGCCGCGACGCATAGAGCCGCCAGGATCCCGCGCATGTCGACCTCGGCTCGCTCGGAGGCGTCTTTCGAGGCTGGGTACCCCCTATGTCGGTTGTTTAGCACCGGAAAATTATGCGAGCCTCGGGACGAGGAGGAATCCCCGAGAAAGTGAAGGAAACGCATGCAGCTGATCTCCCCGGAGAAGGCCGGGTTCGCGCCGGACCTGCCCCTCCGGCTGGACGCCCTCGTACGGCGGGGCGGCGCTCCGGCCCTGCACGGCGTCGTGGTGGCCCGGCACGGCCGCGTCGTCCTCGAGTGGTACGGCGGCGGCGAAGACTACGTGCTGAACACTCCGCTCGGCCACGTGGACTTCGGGCCGGACACGCTCCACGACCTGCGCTCGGTCACCAAGAGCCTGGTGGCGCTGCTGTACGGCCTGGCGCTGGAGTCCGGCCAGGCGCCGGACCCCGGCGAGACGATCCTGTCGGTCTTCCCCGAGTACGCCGACCTGGCGGCCGATCCCCGCCGGGCCGGGCTGACGATCGGCCACGCGCTGACGATGACGATGGGCCTGGAGTGGGACGAGAGCGCGCCCTACACCAGCCCGGCGAACAGCGAGATCGCGATGGAGCTGGCGCCGGACCGCTGCCGCTACGTGCTGGAGTGCCCGTTCGTGGAGGAGCCGGGCGAGCGGTGGCGCTACAGCGGCGGTGCCGCGGCCCTCGTCGGCGCGATCGTGGAGAAGGGCACGGGCCTGCGCCTTCAGGAGTTCGCCCGCACCGCGCTGTTCGAGCCGCTCGGCGCCGGGGCCTTCGAATGGTCGGTCGGCTCCGACGGGAGCGCTCTGGCCGCCTCCGGCCTGCGTCTGACGCCGCGCGGCCTCGCCCGGATCGGGCAGGCGGTGCTGGAGCGGGAGGTCGCCCCCGGCTGGATCGGGGAGATGCTGCGCCCGCGTGTGCCCGCCTGGGAGGGCGTCTCCTACGGGTACATGTGGTACGCGGGCCCGGACGGCCGGGCGTCGGCCATGGGCAACGGCGGCCAACGGCTTTTCCTGCTGCCCGATCTCGGCCTCGTCGTGGCCGTCACCGCCGGCGACTACAACGGGGCGGGCCAGGACACGGCGCCGAGGGCGGTCCTGGAGGACGTCGTCCTGCCCGCGATCACGTGAGGAGACGCCGCATGATTTTCATCACCGCCAGGTTCCGGGTGCTGCCGCAGTACGCCGACCAGTGGCCGGAGATCACCCGTGAGTTCACCGAGGCGACCCGCGCCGAGCCGGGCTGCCTGTGGTTCGACTGGTCGCGCGGCCTCGACGACCCGGCCGAGTACGTCCTCGTCGAGGCGTTCCGGGACGACGAGGCCGGTGCGGCACACGTCGGGTCGGAGCACTTCCGGACGGCCCGGCGGACGCTGCCGCCCCACCTCGCCGAGACCCCGAGAATCGTCAACGTCACGGTCCCGCAGGACGACTGGTCCCTCCTCGGCGAGATGGCCGTCCCCGCCGAGGACTGAGACGGACTCAGACGCGCGGGCCAGGGCGTCCAGGACGCTGTCGGAGACTCCGGACAGGTCGCCGCGTTCCACGCGGGAGTAGTACTCCACGCTGATCCCGGCCAGCTGGGCGACCTCGGCGCGGCGCAGACCGGGGACCCGGCGGGTGCTGTAGGAGGGCAGCCCGGCCTGCTGCGGGCCTATCCTGGCCCGGCGGGAGGTCAGGAACTCACGGATCTCGGTGCGGCTGTCCACGTCTTCAGGCTAGGTAACCTTCCCCATTGCAGGGATGCCCTGCCAGTACACCTTTCACCGGTGCCTTCCTCCCCCTCCGGCCGGCGCTTTGGATGGGTGGCGGCCACCTCGCCCAGCCAAGTGAGCACAGCCCACTGAGCACCGGCCCAGTGAGCATTTGGGGGGGCGGGCCCTTACCTGAGGAGCAATCATCATGCGTGTTCATGCCTACGCCGCGCCGGCCGCCGCCGAGCCGCTGGCCCCCACGATCATCGAACGGCGTGACGTCGGCCCCAACGACGTGCTCATCGAGGTCGAGTACGCCGGCATCTGCCACTCCGACATCCACACCGTCAACGGCGACTGGGGACCCCAGCCCTATCCGTTGGTCCCCGGCCACGAGATCGTCGGCATCGTCACCGAGGTCGGCGCCGCCGTCACCCGGCACCAGGTGGGTGACCGGGTCGGAGTGGGCTGCATGGTCAACGCCTGCGGTGAGTGCGCCAACTGCCGCAACGGCGACGAGCAGTACTGCCTGGACGGGATGGTGCCCACCTATGGCGGCGTGGACCGGGACGGCACCGTCACCCAAGGCGGCTACTCCACCCACGTCGTCGTCGACGCCGGCTTCGTCCTGTCGGTGCCCGAGGGCATCGACCCGGCGGCCGCGGCGCCGCTGCTGTGCGCCGGTATCACCACCTACTCGCCGCTGCGCCGCTGGGGGGCCGGTCCGGGCAAGAAGGTCGCCGTCGTCGGCCTCGGCGGGCTCGGGCACATGGCCGTCAAGATCGCCCACGCCATGGGCGCCGAGGTCACCGTGCTCTCGCAGTCCTTGAAGAAGCAGGAGGACGGCCTGCGGCTCGGCGCCGACCACTACCACGCCACCGGCGACCCCGACACGTTCGAGCGGCTCGCCGGCCGGTTCGACCTGATCGTGAACACGGTCAGCGCCCGCATCGACCTCGACGCCTACCTCGGCCTGCTCGCCGTCGACGGCACCCTGGTCAACGTCGGCGCCCCCGCCGAGCCGTTGAGCCTCAACGTGTTCTCCCTCATCGGTGCTCGACGCTCCTACGCCGGGTCGATGATCGGCGGCATCGCCGAGACGCAGGAGATGCTGAACTTCTGCGCTGAGCACCGCATCGGCGCCGACGTCGAGCTGATCTCGGCGGACCAGATCAACGAGGCCTACCGGCGTGTCCTGGCCTCCGACGTCCGCTACCGGTTCGTCATCGACACCGCCACCCTCGGCTGACACGCACCGCGACCGGCCCGCACGCTGTCCGCCCGACGCGACCGCGCCTTGCCGAGACGAGCGGTGCCGGGAGGCGTCGAAGCGTCAGTGACGGTGGGGAACCTTGACGACGACGGTGTCCTCGGGGGCGATGGGACGCCCGTCGGCGGCCTGGATCCGCAGAGGGGCCAGCGGCCGGGCGGACAGCCGGTCCACCAGTTCGGAATGCGGCTCGTCCTCGGCGAAGAAGTGGCCCTCACCCCACTGCCTGAGTGCGACGATCACCGGGAAGAGCCCCCGGCCCTTGGGGGTCAGGACGTACTCCTGGTAGGCGCTTCCGTCGGAGGCCGGCACGACCTCGAAGACGCCGCCGGCGACGAGGGCGCGCAGCCGCGCGGCGAGGATGTTCTTCGCGACGCCGAGACTGCGCTGGAACTCGCCGAAGCGACGATGTCCGTCGAAGGCGTCGCGCACGATCAGCAGTGACCACCAGTCGCCGATGGCGTCCACCGAGCGCGCCACGGGGCAGTCGCTGTCGTCGAAACGGGTCCGTCTCACCACGGTCGTCCCTCTTTCCCGTAGCCCCCTTGGTTGCAACATGCTACCAGCTACCCGTAGTCTCACGCCTGGTAGCAACTTGAAACCAGGAGGGGTAATGGCCACGTGCGAGACCACGGACGGGCACGAGACGCACGCCGGGAACGCGAGCCCCGCACCACGCGGAACCACGGTGCTGTTCGCCCTGGCCGCCGGTACGGCCGTGGCGAACGTCTACTTCGCGCAGCCGCTGCTGGCCACCCTCGCCCAGGACTTCGGGATCGGGCAGGCGGCGGCCGGCGCCATGGTCACGGCCACCCAGCTCGGCTACGGACTGGGCCTGTTCCTGCTGGTGCCTCTCGGCGACGTGCTCGACCGGAGAAAACTGGTGACCACGCAGTCGCTGCTGCTGGCCGCGGCGCTCGCGGCCCTGGGCGCCGCCGCGCACGCGCCCCTGCTGTTCGCCTCCGCCGCCGCGGTCGGCTTCCTGGCCGTCGTCACCCAGTCCCTGGTCGCCTACGCCGCCGCGCTGAGCACGCAGGCCCGCCGAGGCCGCGTGGTGGGCCAGGTCACGAGCGGCATCGTGCTCGGGATCCTGCTCGCCCGCACCGTTTCCGGGCTGCTGGCCGACCTGGCCGGCTGGCGCGCCGTCTACCTCGCCTCGGCCGCGGCGATGCTGCTCCTCACTCTCGCCCTGCGGCGCGTCCTGCCGCGCCGGCCCACGACGCCGCCCCGCATGCCCTATCGCCGGCTGCTGGGTTCCACCGTCGCGCTGTTCGCCGCGGAACCCCTCCTGCGCACCCGGGGCGTGCTCGCCCTGCTCGTCTTCGCGTCCTTCAGCACGCTGTGGAGCTGCGTGGCCCTGCCGCTCAGCGCTCCACCGCTGTCCCTGACCCACACCGCCATCGGCGCCTTCGGTCTCGCCGGCGCCGCCGGCGCCGCGGCCGCCGCACCGGCCGGGCGGCTGCACGACCGCGGCCTCGGCGAGCGGACCACCGGGGGAGCCCTGCTCCTGCTCGCGGTCTCCTGGATCCCCCTGGCCCTCACCCAGCGGTCCCTGTGGGCTCTCGCGCTCGGCGCGGTCCTGCTCGACCTGGCGGTGCAGGCCGTCCACGTCACCAGCCAGAGCATGATCTACGCCCACCGCCCCGATGCGGGCAGCCGGGTCATCGGCGGCTACATGATGTTCTACTCGGCCGGAAGCGCGGCCGGGGCGCTGGCCTCCACCACCGTGTACAGCGTCGCGGGCTGGGGCGCCGTCTGCCTGCTCGGCGCGGCTTTCAGCCTGGCGGCCCTCGCCGTCTGGGGACTGTCCGCACGCTCGTCCCGCCCCGCGACGCGCGGATGCCCTCGGAACCCCGCATCGGGTTCCGAGGGCATCGCGATCCGTCAGTAGCCGAGGTCGCCGAGGTCGGGCTGCTGCCAGCCGCCCTGCGGCACGTCGCCCTTGTACGGCCCGCTCACGACCGGGGGCACGAAGGTCTCCTTGATCGTGCGGGCGTTGACCCAGCGGATCAGGTTGAAGATCGAGCCGGCCTTGTCGTTGGTGCCCGAGGCGCGGGCCCCCCCGAACGGCTGCTGCCCGACGACCGCGCCGGTGGGCTTGTCGTTGACGTAGAAGTTGCCCGCAGCGAAGCGCAGCCGCTCGGTGGCGTCGTCGATCGCGTACCGGTCCCGCGCGATGACCGACCCGGTCAGCGCGTACGGCGCGACGCTCTCCATCTGGTCCAGCACGGCGTCGTACGCGGTGTCGTCGTAGACGTGGACGGCGAGGATCGGGCCGAAGTACTCCTTCGAGAAGACCTCGTCCGTGGGATCGGCGCACTCCAGCACGGTCGGCCGGACGAAGTAGCCGGCCGAGTCGTCGTAGGAGCCGGTGAGCACCTCGATCGAGTCCGCCGACCGCGCCCGGTCGATCGCCTCCCTGTGCTTCGCGAAGGCCCGAGCGTCGATCACCGCGCCCATGAACGTCGACAGGTCGCCCGACACGTCGCCCACGGTGAGCGACTCGGCCGCCGAGACGAAGTCGTCGCGCATCCGGGTCCACAGCGAGCGCGGCACGTACGCCCGGGAGGCCGCCGAGCACTTCTGGCCCTGGTATTCGAACGCGCCCCGCAGCAGCGCGGTCGCCAGCACACCGGTCTCCGCGGACGGGTGGGCCAGGATGAAGTCCTTGCCGCCGGTCTCGCCGACGAGCCGCGGGTAGCCCCGGTAGCCCGCGATGTTCTCGCCAACGGTGCGCCACAGGTGCTGGAACGTGGCCGTCGAGCCGGTGAAGTGGATCCCGGCCAGCTCGGGGTGGGGCAGGGCGACCTCGGAGACGCCGGCGCCGTTGCCGGTGACCATGTTGATCACGCCGGGCGGCAGCCCGGCCGCCTCCAGCAGCCGCATGGTGAAGTGCGCCGAGAACTGCTGCGTCGGCGACGGCTTCCACACCACGACGTTGCCCATCAGCGCCGCCGCCGCCGGCAGGTTGGCCGCGATGGAGGTGAAGTTGAACGGCGTGATCGCCAGGACGAAGCCCTCCAGCGGCCGATACTCCATGCGGTTCCACACGCCCGGCGCCGACTGCGGCTGCTCGGCGAGGAGCCGCCGGGCGTAGGCGACGTTGAACCGGAAGAAGTCGATCAGCTCGCACGCGGCGTCGATCTCGGCCTGCTGCGCCGACTTCGACTGGCCGAGGATGGTGGCCGCGTTGAGCGTGGCCCGCCACGGGCCGCTGAGCAGCTCGGCGGCCCTGAGGAACACCGCGGCGCGCTCCTCGAACGGCAGGGCCCGCCAGCGCGGCGCTGCCTCCAGCGCCGCGTCCACCGCCGCCCGCACGTCGGCCGCGGTGGCGTCGGCCGTACGGCCGAGCACGGCGGCGTGGTTGTGCGGCTGCACGACGTCGATCGGGGCGCCGCCGGCCATGCGCCGCTCGCCGCCGATCGTCATCGTCAGGTCGAGGGACGCCCCCGACAGCTCCTTGATCCGGGTCTCCAGGGCCGCGCGCTCGGCGCTGCCCGGTCCGTACGCGTGCACCGGCTCGTTCGCCGGCACCGGGACGTCGGTGATCGCATCCATCATTTACCCCTCAGAGCGCGAAGGAAGAAGGCGACGTTGGCCGGGCGCTCGGCGAGGCGGCGCATGAAGTAGCCGTACCAGTCGTCGCCGTAGGGGACGTAGACCCGCACCCGCGACCCGGCCGCGGCCAGCGCCGCCTGCCTGTCGGCCCGGATGCCGTAGAGCATCTGGAACTCGTAGTCGTCCGGGCCGCGCCCGGCGCTCACCGCGAGCGACTCGGCGATCGCGATCAGCCGGTCGTCGTGCGTGGCCACCATGGGATAGCCCGTGCCCGACATGAGCGCCCGCAGGCACCGCACGTACGCGCGGTCGACCTCGGCCTTGCTCTGCCAGGCCACCGAGGCGGGCTCGGCGTAGGCGCCCTTGACCAGCCGCACCCGCGACCCCGCGAGATCGCGGCAGTCGGCCTCGCTGCGGAACAGGTAGGCCTGGATCGCCACGCCCGTCTCGGGGAAGTCCTCCCGGAGCACGCGCAGCACGCCGAGCGTCGCGTCGACGGTGGTGTGGTCCTCCATGTCCAGGGTGACGGTGGAACCGCACTCCCGCGCCGCCGCGCAGATCTGCCGCGCGTTCTCCAGGGCCATGCCGGGGTCGAGGGCCTGGCCGACGGCCGACAGCTTGACCGACACCTCGGCCCGGGCGCCGAGGCCGAGCGGCCGCAGCTCCTCCAGCAGCGAGACGTACGCCTTGGCGGCGGCGACGGCGGTTCCGGGGTCCCGGACCTCCTCGCCCAGATGGTCGATGGTGACGGACAGCCCCGAGCCGGTCAGGCGGCGCGTCGCGGCGACGGCGTCCGTGGTGGACTCCCCGGCCACGAAGCGGTCGACGACCTTGCGCGTGAGCGGGAGCCCCGACACGGCCCGGCGGGCGAGCGGGCTGCGTGAGCCCGCGAGAAGCAGGGAACCGAGCATGGCCTCAGGCTAAATCCGCACGTCACGGAAGTTCCACGGACATCCGCCACAGCATTTTTCGACAAATGCACAAGAATGTCAGCATGCAAGACATCGTCGATGAGATCTCCCGGCTGCTCGACGCCTCCGTGACGCTGGAGGACCGCTCGTTCAACCTGCTGGCGTACGGCGCGCAGAGCGGGGACATCGACCGCGTGCGGCAGGAGTCGATCCTGCGCAGGCACGCGTCCGACGAGGTGCGGGCCCACTTCGAGGCGTACGGCATCGCCACCGCGACGGGCCCGGTGCGCATCCCCGGGCTGCCCGGCCTGCTCGGCCGCGTGTGCGTGCCGCTGCGGCACGGCGGGGTGACCTACGGTTACCTGTGGGCGCTCGAATCCGGGGCGCTCACCGACGAGCGCCTGGCCGCCGTCGCCCCGCTGGTCGGCCGGGCGGCCGCGCTGCTGGCCACGCAGGCCCGCGGGCGGCACGCCCCGCTGCGCCAGTTCTTCTCGGCCGACCCCGCGGTCCGCGCCACCGCCGGGGTGGACGTCGAGGGACCCGTGACGGCGGTGGCCGTGCGGACGCCCGCGGAGGTCCCCGGACCGCCGCGCACGCTGCCACGCGGCGTGCTGGCCGACCCGGACGTGGCCGGCACGGCCGTGGACGCGCCGCTGCTCGCGGTGCTGGCGCCCGCCGCGCAGGCCGCGCACGTCGCGCGCCTCCTGCACGGCCTGTACGGCATGGCCGCCGGAGTCGGGGGCCCGCGTGACGACCCGGGGGAGGCGTGGCAGAGCTGGCGGGAGGCGCTGCTGGCGCTGCGGGTGGCCGAGCACGTCGAGCGGCACGCCCCGGTCGCCGACTGGAGCGCGCTCGGCGTCTACCGGCTGCTGGCCCGGCTGTCCCCGCGCGACCTGGCCGACCTCGCCGCCGAGTCGGCCGCCCTCACGCCCAGGATCGCGGCGAGCGTGGAGGCCTACCTCGACCACGCCGGGCAGGTCCAGGAGACGGCGGCGGCGCTGGGCGTGCACAGGCAGACGCTGTACTACCGCCTGGGCAAGGCCGGGCACCTCACGGGGCTCGACCTCGCCGACGGGGAGGACCGCCTGCTGCTCCACCTGTCGCTGAAGGCGGCGGCCCTGCTCCCGCCCCACCCGTGAAGGGGGCTACCCGATCCTGGTCATGTTCGACTCGTAGCCTCCGCCGCCGGGGTAGTTCCAGCGGCCGGTCATGGCGTCGCCGTCGGCGGTGAAGGTGCCCCGGAAGTACGCCGGAGACCCCTTCTCGCCGAACCAGATGGTCAGCGTGTCGCCGTCGAGTTCGTAGACGTAGTCGAGGGTGTCGCCCCCGCTGCCGTAGTAACGCGACTTGATGTCCTCACTCGGCTTGTCGGTCCCGTAGGACCTCTCACGGCCGATGACCTCGAGGCCGACGATCGGCTGGCCGTCCTGCTCCATCCGGATGTCCTGGATGAGGAAGAATCCCCCCTCCATCCAGCGGTAGGTGACCGTGCCCTCCGCGCCGCCGGTCACGCGCCATGAGCCGACCAGCCGGTCCAGCGCCCTGACCTGCTCGTCCGGCTGCGTCGTCTCGATGATGTCCGGCATGGTGTTCCCCTTCTCCGTCGGTGGCGTTCTGCGATACCGCTCGTACGACGGCGCGGGCCGGGAAAGGGAATCGGTCCGCGCGGTCATTCCGCATCACGATGCGGTAACGGCCTGTTCGGCGGAGAGCGGCAGGCCGAACAGGGGCAGCAGCTCGGGGCCGAAAGTGGTGATCTCCGTGATGAGGCCGTCCTCGGCGCACAACACGTCGATGTTGACCGCGGTGTAGGAGGTCTCACCGGGCCGCCGCACGTAGTTCGCCACCGCGGGCTGCCGGTTCACCGCGAGCGGGACGCAGTGCCACTCGCCCCAGCGCTCCTCGCCCTCCAGGACCGGGCGCCACATGTCGAGCACGGCCGCCCGCCCGTCGTACACCAGGGCGGCGGGCGGCATGGCCTGCAGGACGTCCTCGCGCAGCAGCGCCGCCAGCGCCGCCAGGTCGGCGTTCCTGGAGGCGGTGACGTAGCGCTCCAGCAGGTCGAGCTCGTCGCGGCTGGGCCGGGTGGCCGCGGACCAGTCCGCCCGACGCCTGGGCAGCCGCCCGCGCAGCGTCGCGCGGGCGCGCTGCAACGCGCTCTTGACCGAGGCGACGCTCATCTCCAGCGCCTCGGCGGTCTCGGTCACCGGCCGGCCGACGACGTCGCGAAGGATCAGTACGGCCCGCTGACGCGGCGGGAGGTGCTGGATCGCCGCCAGGAACGCCAGCTCGACGGTCTCCCGGGCGATGGCCACCGCGTCCGGCGCACCCTCGTCCGGCGCCGCCAGATCAAGCAGCTCGTCCGGATAGGGCTGGAGCCAGGGGACGTCGGCCGCGGCCGGACGCCCCGGGCTCTCCGAGACGTCCGCCGCCACCATCTCGCGGGCGCGGGCCGGGCCGGACAGAGCGTCCAGGCAGGCGTTCGTGGCGATCCGGTACAGCCACGCCCGGAACGTCGAGCGTCCCTCGAAGCTCTCCCGCGCCCGCCAGGCCCGCAGCAGCGTCTCCTGCACCAGGTCTTCTGCGTCGGTGAACGACCCGAGCATTCGATAGCAGTGCACCCGCAGCTCGTGCCGGTGACGCGCGGCGAGCTCGCCGAACACGGCCTCGTCACCCGCCCGGACCGCCTCCGCCGCGGGCTCGGCCCTGGAATCCGCCGTGGGTTCCGCCGTGGGTTCCGTCGAGGGATCGGCTGGGGGTTCCCCGGCCGTGCCATGCCGTTCGCTCACACCCGCCCCGCGTCTCCGTCACGCATCCGAGATCATCCGGTAAGGCTACCGGTCCGGAGCCCGGTAGACCCGCACCCAGTCGACGTACACCGAGCCGCCGGAGGCGTCGTTGCGCAACACCAGGCCCATCTGGGATCGGGGGACGTACGGGCCGGTGTAGTTCCACACCTGCCTGCCGTCGAACCAGAAGGTCACCCGGCCGGGCAGCCAGTCGACGGTGACCGTGTGCCACTGGGTGAAGTCGGCCGCCATCGCGGCCTGGGCCAGTTCCCGGCCCTGCCGGACGGACAGCTCCACGCGCCGCCCGCCCGCGATCCCCGCCACGCCGATCGCCGCGTCCTCCGTCGCCGCGCCGTCCGTCTCGCCGAACTGCGCGATGTCGTCCTGCGGCCCGGCGTATTCCGAATCGTCGCGCCACGAGTCGTCGTATCGCGATCCGTCGTATCGGGAGCCGTCGCGCCGCGAGTCCGCGTCCTGGGCGGCGCCCGACTGGGCGGACCGCAGCAGCGCGACGGGAAGCGCGCCCCCCTCGGCCCGCAGGCGGACCTCCCAGCGGCCGTACCGCTGGACCGACGTTCCGGACAGGTCCACGTCGCCGCCGCCCCCGGCGAGGCGCAGCGCCCGCCCGCCGAAGTCCTCGGCCAGGGCCGGGTCGCCCCAGCCGCCCGCGGAGGCGCCGGACGAGCGGGGCGGTGTAGCGGACGGCGTACGCGACGGCGGGGAGGATTCCCGCGCGGCACCGTTCGCGCCTCCGGGGATCGCCCGGGCGGGCACGCGGTCCGCCCGGGGCACGTCTTCCGGTTCGATGGCGTCCACCACGACCGGCCGGTCGGCGGTGCGCGCGGGCCGCGCGAGCCGCATCGGCGGTTCGGTCTCGGTTCCGGTCGTGGGCGCGGGTGTCGCCTGCGGGCCGGACGAGAGGCCGGGAGACGGAAGGGGGGAGGGGTGCGGCGTCGGGGCCGCGGGGACGTCGCCGATCTTCTCCGCGACCGTGGTGTCGCCGATCTTCTCAGCGGCCTCGTCGCCGTTCCGGCCGGCGTCCTCGCCGGCGGGTGCGGCGGCAGCGGTGGCGGTCTGCGTCGCGCTCAGCCCCGCCGCGTTCGCGTTGCCCGGCAGCGCGCCGGGCGAACCGGGGGAGGACGCCGACCCTTGTGCGGTGGACTCGCTCCCGGCGTTGAACACCTTCGTGGAGTCCCCGCTTGAACAGGCCGTGGCGGCGGCGATGAGCATCGCCGCCGCCACCGCTAAACCAGGCCCATGACGTGACATGAGCCGAGTTAATCACATGATTTCACTCAGATAACGGCCTAAATCCGGTAATATCGCTTGCCTTTACGCGCACGTCTTCTCGTAAACGCGGAGCAGTTCCATGCTGATTCGCTCGACCGAATAGCGGGAACGGGCGCGGTCGGCGGCCGCGTAGCCGATGGCCGTGCGCAGGGTGGCGTCGCCGAGCAGGCGGCGGATCCGGTGGGCGATCTCCAGCGGGCGGTCGGGCCGGGTCAGGAATCCGGTCACGCCGTCCACCACCGAGTCGAGGTGCGCCCCGGCGGCCGAGGCGATGACCGGAATGCCGCAGGCCATGGCCTCCAGCGCGGCCGTGCCCGTGGGGACGGTCGGCGGCAGCGACAGCACCAGGTCGGCGCTGCGCATGAGCTTGGGCATCGCGGTGTGCGGGACCATGCCGAGCATCTCCACGCGGTCCGCCACGCCGTGCTCCCCGGCGAGGGCGCGCAGTCGCTCGACGCTCTGGTCGTCGCCGCCCGCGATCACGAGCTCGGCCTCCGGTACGGCCCGCAGGGCGTGCACGGCCCAGTCGGCGCCCACGTGCCCCACGTGGAGGAGGCGGGGCCGCTCGCCCCTCGGGAAGGCCGGGCCCTGACGGCGGAAGCGCTCGATGTCCACGCCGTGCGGGACGACCGAGATGTTGCGGCGCGGCACGCCCATCCGGATCAGCTCGGACTCCTCGTCGGCGCAGGCGGCGATGACCGCCCTGGCCCGGCGGCCGATCGCGCACTCGAGCCGCCGCACCGGCGCGGCGCTCCGGGCGTCGTCGTAGTGACTGTGGAAGGTCTGGGTGACCGGCACGCCCAGGCCCTCGGACCCGGCGATGGCGGCCAGGCCGCTGGACCACGAGTAGGCGTGGATGATGTCCGGGCGGTGCTCCCGCCACCTGCGCCGCAGGCCGTCGCTGAAGTCCGAGATGTAGGGGAGGAGGTCGCTTTCCGACAGCTCCATGTCGGGTCCGGCGGGCACGTGCTCGACGCCGTCCCCCTGGACCTTCGAGCGGGTGTAGACGGTCACCCGGTGGCCCCGCCCCAGCTCACGGGCGATGGCGGGAGTGTCGGGAGTCAGCTCGTGCGCGGAGACGATCGCGATATCCATGGCACACCTCAAGACAGGAAGGCGTCTGAAAGGGTGTGCCTGCGTCCTAGGCACGATCGATGTAGATGATGTTTACCTTACTCTGATTCGCGCTAAACGCCTAATCGGGAAAAATCATGCCGACTCCTGCAGCCGCGCCGTGGCCGCCTGCAGTCTGATCCGGCAGCCGCCCTCCTCCTGCCGGATGTCCAGGTAGTCGCAGATCTGGCGGGCCACCCACAGGCCGTCCCCAGGCCGCTCGTCCGGGCCCGGAGGAGTGAAACCGGCGAGCGGATCACACTCCGTCTCCCGGCCGGCCCACAGGTCGCACACCAGCGCCCCGAACGTCTCCCACATCCGGGCGATCAGCGGCAGGCCCAGGTAGCGGGCCGCCTCGTGCACGGCCACGCACAGCATCGCGGCCCTGTCCTCCGCCAGGCCGTGGGACCGGGCCTGCTCGCCGGCGAAGTGCCGCACGCGCCGCAGGTGACCGATCGTCGCGACCGCCGCGTCTCGGGGAATCTCCGGCAGCGGCTCGCGGTCGCACTCGCCGATGAAGCGCGCCGGGTCGGCGTACGTGGGGGAGGGCCGCCGCTCCCGGCCGCCGACGCTGATCGAGGGGTGGGTACGCAGCGCGTCCTCGACGAGGCCGGGACCGGCCGTCCTGGTGTCGTACGGGCAGATCATCCACACGCCCGTGCCGGCCAGGATGACGTTGAGCCCCGACTCCATCCGCTTCCAGGTCACGACGTCGCGGGCCGAGCGGCCCGCCCACACCGGTTCGGCCAGAACGCGGACCCGCCCGCGGGCCGCGTTGCGCTCCCAGTAGCGCAGGAACGCGGCCGCCCGCTGCGCGGTGCGGCGGCCGAAGTACGCGCTCTCGGCGTAGTCGACGCGCCGGGCGTCCTGGCCGAGCGCGGCGCCGAGGAGATCGAGGTTTCCCGCGGTCGTGGTGACCATCACCGGCTCGCCCTTGTGCAGCCCGTCCCGGACGAACGGCACGGCCATCCCGAGGAACTCGTCGTCGGAGCCGTACAGACCGGCTTCGTGGATGAACTCAGTCATGCGACCGCCCCCACGTATCGCATTCACCTCAGTCCACCACGTCGCCGAGGCGGCGGCAAATCCCGTCAGCGGGATCGGCGCAGCGTGAGGACGGTGATCTCGTCGACCGCGTGGCTGCCGCAGAAGGCCCGGTGGTCCTCCTCGATGGCCTTGACGACGGCGCCCGGGGGCTGCCCGGCGCAGCGGGCGAGGGCCTCGGTGAGCCGCTGCTCGCCGTAGTTGTCCCCGGCGGGGCTCTGCGAGCCCACCAGGCCGTCGCTGTAGAGGACGAGCGTCTCCCCGGCCGACAGCGTGAGCTCCTCCGTCGCGGGGACCGAGCCCTCCTCGAAGCCCAGCGGGACGCCGCCGCCCTCGGAGAACCGGACGCCGCCGCCCGGCTGGATCAGCGCCGTGGGGTGGTGCCCCGCGGAGGCGAGCCGCACCTTGCGACCCCGGACGAAGCCCGCGGCGGCCATCACGAAAAGGCCCGTGTTCTGCGCGACGAGGGCGTCGCTGACCTTGCGCAGCGCCTGCCCCGGGTCGTCCTCCCACACGCTCAGCACGCGCAGGCCGTTGCGGACCATGGCGGTGACGGCGGCCGCCTCCTCGCCGCGCCCCGCCGCGCTGCCGATCACGAAGCCCCATCCGTTCTTGACGGGGAACACGTCGTAGAACTCGCCGCCGATGGCGCGCATGCCGGAGCCGGGGTGATAGGCGGCGGCGATCTCGAAGCCGGGGATCTCGGGGAGCGTGCGGGGGAGCACGCCGGTCTGCAGGGTGTCGGCGGCCTGCGCCCGTCGCTGGAACCCCTGCTGGGCGCGCATCGCCAGGCCGAGGTGCAGGCCGATCTCCTCCAGCAGGCCCAGGTCGGCCAGGCCGAACGGCGGCCGGTCGCGCAGCCGCACCAGCGTGAGCACGCCGCGCGCCTCGTCGTCGGCGCGGATCGGCACGCTGAGCAGCGAGCCCGCGCGCATCGCCTGGAGCACGTCGCCGCCGAGCAGGGAGTCGTCGGTCAGCATCTCGTGGACGACGCCGCTCTGCGTGGTCATCACCTGCTCCACGACCGGAGCCAGCGCGGGCGGGGCCTCCTCGACCGTCCGCTGCAGCCGCCCGACCGGCTGGTCGCTCGGCCCGATGACGATCGACCGGGCCAGGCCGCCGTCCCTGGCGACGTCCGCGATCACCCAGTCGGCCGTCTCCGCCGCCAGCAGGCGGGCCGCCCGCAGCAGGGCGACGGGCTCGCGCAGGCTCTCCTCGTCCAGCAGCAGCCCGGTCAGCCGCGACAGCAGCTCGTGCCGCCTGGCCGCCGCCAGGACCGCCGCGTCGTCGGGCACGCCCGCCTGTACGGCCGGCTCGGGCAGCTGGACCTCGGTGGGCAGCACGACCCCGGCGATCATCTCCTGCGGCTCGCCCGGCATGCGCAGGCGGCTCAGCACCAGCCGTACGGTGTGGGCGCGGCCCTGGTGGGCCAGCCGGGTCTGGAACGAGGCGCTGTCGTCGCCGTGGAGGACGGCGGCGAACCGCTGCCGGAACGCGGCCCGGGCGGTCACGTCGACGAGCAGGGGGAAGGCGCGGCCGAGGAGGTAGCCGGCCGGGCTGCCGAGCAGGCGCGTGGTCTCGTTGTTGATACGGCGCACCGTGCCGCCCGTGTCCATGATGATCACTGGGATCGGCAGCGCGCGGAAAACCTGGCGCAGCAGCTTCTGCTCGCGCTGGCTGCCGCCGTCCCTGCGCCTGCGGTTGCGCGCCAGCTCGCTCAGGGCCTTGCGGACCAGTTCCTCGGCGGCGTCCAGCTCCCGTAGCATCGCACCCGGATCGGGATCTTCCCGTAGGGTGGCGATGCGGTCGGCGAGCCCGCTCAACGCGCGCTCGAGCTCGGCGGTGTCGGGCAAGCTGCCCCCCTCTCTCGACGTAGACGCTACGCCAAACCCCGGGTCTAATCGATCCAGCCTGGATTAACCCGAAAACTATGGGAATGGTCTTTCTACCATGGAGACGACATCCATTCTCGCGCGTGACCTCGCGGCGCTGGGCCGTGTGACAGAGGGCACGTCGGCCGAGAGCGTTCTGCGCGGCATCACCGAGGCGGTCGCGCGCGGCGTCCCCGGCTGCGCCGGCGGCACCGCCGAGCTGTGGATGGAGGAGCGCGTGTTGCTGGCCGCCTCCCACAGCGAGCTCACCGTGCTGATCGACCGCGAGCGCGACCTGCGCGAGGGCCCGTCGAGGGAGGCGCTGTCCACCGGGCGCCCGATGGCGATTCCGGACGTGATGCGCGAGTCCCGCTGGTCCCGCTACGCCGCCACCGCCGTGCGGCACGGGGTGCGCTCGGTCCTCGTCGTGCCGATCGCCGTGGAAGGCGCCGTCGTGATCATCGGCCTGTACGGCGTGCGCCCCGGTGTGTTCAGCTCCGGCGGCACGCTCATGGCCCTGCTGCGCGAGCAGGTCACCGTGGCGCTGGCCAACATCTGGGAGTTCGACGACGTCCTGACCGGCGCGGCACAGATGCAGGAGGCCCTGGCGGGCCGGTCGGTGATCGACCAGGCCAAGGGCATCATCATGTCGAAGAGCGGCTGCTCCGCCGAGGAGGCGTTCGAGGAGCTCAGGCGGGTGTCGCAGCACCATCAGGTCAAGGTGGCCGACCTGGCCAAGCTCCTGGTGACCGAGCACCAGCAGAAGCACGGGGGAGCCGCCCCGGCCTGAAAGGGGCCGTACGCGCGGGCGGCGGCCGGCGCGGAATGGCAGCGGAGGGTGGAGGCGGAGAGTGGCAGCGCGGGGTGGCGGCGGGGCGCGGCGAGGTCTACGCGGCGAACGCGGCCAGGGCCTCGTCGAGGGTGTCGAACAGGGGCAGCCGTTCCGACAGGCCGGTGACCCACATGACCTTGGAGTTCGGGTATTGCACGGAGATCAGCGCGAAGTTGGCGCCGGCCGTGGTCGAGCGCTGCCAGTGATGCACGATCAGGCCCAGCGCCCGGGAGTCCATGAACGTCACGCCGCCCAGGTCAAGGATCATGCCGGGGCCGTGGTCGTCCGCCGCGGCGTCCAGATAGTCCGAGAACTGCTCACGTGTCGTGGCGTCGAGGACACCGTTCACATGGATCACCACGATGTCCCCCGACATGCTGGACGTCAGGGACAGCAGTCCGTTGTTAGACACCTCGCGCCTCCTCTGCGGCAACATTACTGGTGCCGAAGGGGTGGTGATACTCCTGATTTTGGGGCAATATACTGAAGCAGAGGTCCAGCAGAGGGCCTCGTCTCGATACTGTAGCGAGGCGTGCCTTCTGCGTGGTCACCCCAGCGCGTAGGCGCCCTCGCGAGAAAATACGAGGGGACTGCGCAGATGGCTGCCGAGGTCCGTGCAGAGACCGTCAGCAATCCGACCGCCGAAGAGCTCCTGGCCGAGCTGGCCGAGGACGGACTGTCCGAGGAGCGGCGGGAACGCCTCCGTGAGAAGATCGTAGAAATGCACCGTCCGATGGCGAGGGACATCGCCCGGCGGTACCTCAACCGTGGCGAGCCGATGGAAGACCTCCTCCAGGCCGCGTACGTCGGCCTCATGAAGGCCATCAACGGCTTCGACCCCACCCTGGGCCACAGCTTCCGCGGATACGCCATGGTCACCATGACGGGCGAGGTCAAGCGGCACTTCCGGGACCGCACCTGGGCCGTCCGGGTGCCCCGCCTCTACCAGGAGCGCCGGGCCGAGCTCAACCGGCACGTCGCCGACATGACCCAGGAGCTGGGCCGGTTCCCCACCGTCGCCGAGCTCGCCAAGAAGATGGGTCTGTCCGAGGAGGACATGCTCCTCACCATGGACGCCTCCGCGGCGTACAGCACCCTCTCCCTGGACGCGCCGATCGGGGCCGACGACGATGCCGCCGCCCTCGGCGACGTGATCCCCGAAGAGGACGACGCGCTCGACACCCTGGTGGACGCCGAGGCTCTGAAGCCTCTCATCGACCTCCTCCCCGAGCGGGAGAAGAACATCCTCCTGCTGCGCTTCTACGGCAACATGACGCAGGCCGAGATCGCGGCGGAGTTCGGCATATCGCAGATGCACGTCTCACGGATCCTCCGCAAGACCCTCGACCAGCTCCGGGCGGAGCTCGTCGCGGGATGAGAGGATGCGGCGATGCCCGGGACACCGTCTGTGCCAAGGCGGTGTCCCGGGGTATCTTCGTCCTGCCCACAGCCCATAGATCCTGAGACGGCCAAATTTCCGGCGGGAGGCGTGTACCGGGTGAAAGATGACGGCGTTCCCGCGCACGTCACCAGAGCGGCGAGGGAGCGTGCCTTCTCCTTAGCCGATCTGCCCGATCTGCGGGAGTTCGCCGCCGCCGAGGCGCTGCGTCGCGACATGCGGGAGGACGCGATCGGCGACTTCCTCGTCGCGCTCAACGAGGTCGCCACCAACGCGGTCACCCACGGGTCGACGAAGGCGCGGCTGGGCATCTGGCGTGAGGGGCCGGCCCTGGTGGTCGCCGTGCACGACGACGGCCGGGAGTGGCGTCTTGAGGGCGAGCCGGGCCACGACCCGCCTCCGGAGGACGCGACCAGCGGCATGGGGCTCTGGGTCGCGCGCATGTTGAGCAACGACCTCCAGGTCACCACCGGTCCCAGGGGGACCACGGTGACGATGCGTTTCCTCCTTGAGTAGGGGTAGGGGACAGCCATGGCTGTCCCACGGATTCTGATCGTCGGCGGCGGATACGTCGGCATGTACACAGCACTCCGCCTGCAACGCAGGCTCCGCCGCGGCGAGGCACTCGTGACCGTCGCGGACCTCGACTCCTACATGACCTACCAGCCCTTCCTGCCGGAGGCGGCGGCCGGGAACATCGAGGCGCGGCACGTCGTCGTCCCGCTCAGGCGGGTGCTGAACAAGTGCCAGATCCTCAGCGGGCGGGTCACCCAGGTGCGGCTGGGCGACCGCAAGGCGGAGTTCACCCCGCACGAGGGGCCCGACCTCACCATCGACTACGACTACCTGGTCGTCGCGCCGGGCTCGATCTCACGGCTGCTTCCGGTGCCCGGCCTGGCCGAGTACGGCATCGGCTTCAAGACCATCGAAGAGGCCATCGCCCTGCGCAACCACGTGCTCGGCCGCCTCGACATCGCCGCGTCCACGCCGGACCCGGAGGTTCGCCGCAAGGCCCTCACCTTCGTCTTCGTCGGCGGCGGCTACGCCGGCGTGGAGGCCCTGGCCGAGCTGGAGGACATGGCGGCGGGCGCGCTCAAGTATTTCGCCGGGCTGCGTCGCGAGGACATGCGCTGGATGCTCGTCGAGGCCACCGACCGCATCCTGCCCGAGGTGGGCCCCGACATGGGCAAGTGGACGGCCCTGCAGCTGCGCGAGCGGGGCATCGAGATCCGCATGGGCACGCTGCTGAAGTCCGCGGAGGGCTGCCGCATCGTGCTGAGCGACGGCGAGGAGTTCGAGGCCGACACCCTCGTCTGGACGGCGGGCGTCAAGCCCAACCCGCTGGTCGGCGCGGGCGACCTGCCGCTGGACAAGAGGGGCAGGATCAGGGTCGATCCCTACCTGCGCGTGCACGGCACCGACTTCGCCTTCGCCGCGGGCGACTCCGCCGCCGTCCCCGACCTCACCCGGCCGGGCGAGTTCTGCCCGCCCAACGCCCAGCACGCCGTGCGGCAGGCCAAGACGCTGGCCGACAACCTGCTCGCGGCGCTGCGGGGGGAGGCCCAGCGGCCGTACCGGCACAAGTACGCGGGATCGGTGGCGAGCCTGGGACTCTACAAGGGGGTCGCGCAGATCTACGGCCGGGAGCTTCGCGGCTTCCCCGCCTGGTTGATGCACCGCACCTATCACCTGACGCGGATGCCGACCTTCAACAAGAAGACCCGGATCCTCATGGACTGGACGCTCGGGCTGTTCTTCCCCCGGGAGATCGTCTCCCTGGGGGCCATCGAGGAGCCGCGCAAGGAGTTCACCCTGTCCGCCCGCTCGTGACCCGCTGTGAGGGAGCGCCGCGTGACCCGAGGCCACGCGGCACTCCTCAGCCCACTTCCGTGGGGGTGTCGTCGCCGGCCAGGGCACCGGCGAATTGGGCCGAGTAGAGCCGGTGGTAGGCGCCTCGGGTGGCGAGCAGTTCGTCGTGGGTGCCGTGCTCGACGATGCTCCCGGCCTCCATCACCAGGATGAGGTCGGCGTCGCGGATGGTGGACAGCCGGTGGGCGATGACGAAGCTGGTCCTGTCGCTGCGCAGCGCGGCCATCGCGTGCTGCACCAGGACCTCGGTGCGGGTGTCGACCGAGCTGGTCGCCTCGTCCAGGATGAGCAGGGACGGGTTGGCGAGGAAGGCGCGGGCGATGGTCAGCAGCTGCTTCTCGCCGGCGCTGATGTTGCCGCCCTCCTCGTCGATCACGGTGTCGTACCCGTCCGGAAGGGTGCGGACGAACCGGTCGACGTACGTCGCCCGTGCCGCCGCCTGGATCTCCTCCTCGGTGGCCCTGGGGTTGCCGTAGGCGATGTTGTCGCGGATCGTCCCGCCGAACAGCCAGGTGTCCTGGAGCACCATGCCGATCTGGGAGCGCAGGTCCTCGCGGCGCATCGCCGTGATGTCGACGCCGTCGAGGGTGATGCGGCCCGCGTCCAGCTCGTAGAAGCGCATGATCAGGTTGACCAGCGTGGTCTTCCCCGCGCCGGTCGGGCCGACGATCGCGATCGTGTGCCCGGGTTCGGCCACCAGAGACAGGTCCTCGATGAGGGGCTGCTCGGGGTCGTACCTGAAGGACACGTGCTCGAACTCGACGCGCCCCCGCCGGGCGGCGGGCAGCACCGGGTCGGCGGGGTCGGGCATCTGCTCCTCGGCGTCCAGCAGCTCGAAGACCCGCTCGGCTGAGGCCACCCCCGACTGCAGCAGGTTGGCCATCGAGGCGACCTGGGTCAGCGGCTGGGTGAACTGCCGGGAGTACTGGATGAACGCCTGGACGTCGCCCAGGCTCATCGACCCGTTGGCCACCCGTACGGCGCCGACGACCGCGATGGCGACGTAGTTGAGGTTCCCGATGAACATCATCGCCGGCATGATGATCCCGGAGATGAACTGCGCGCCGAAGCTCGCCTTGTACAGAGCCTCGTTCCGCTCCCGGAACACCTGCTCGACCTCCGGGCCCCGCCCGAAGACCTTCACGAGCTCGTGACCGGTGAACGCCTCCTCGATGTGGGCGTTCAGCGTGCCGGTGTGGGCCCACTGGGCGACGAACTGCTTCTGTGAGCGCTTGGCGATCTGCCCGGTGACGATCATCGTGACCGGGATCGTCACCAGCGCGATCACCGCGAGCAGCGGCGAGATCACGAACATCATGACCAGCACGCCGATCACGGTGAGCAGCGAGCTCAGCAGCTGGCTCAGCGTCTGCTGCAGGGTCTGGGACACGTTGTCGATGTCGTTGGTGACCCGGCTGAGCAGCTCGCCGCGCGGCTGGCCGTCGAAGAACTTCAGCGGGAGCCGGTGCAGTTTGTCCTCGACGTCGGCCCGGAGGCGGAACACCGTGCGCTGCGTCACGTCGTTGAGCAGCCGGCCCTGCAGCCACATGAACAGCGACGCCGCGACATACAGCCCCAGCACCCAGGCCAGGACCGTGGCCAGCGCGCCGAAGTCGATGCCGTGACCGGGAACGACGTCCATCCCTGAGAGCATGTCGGCGAAGTCGCCGTGGCCCGAGGCGCGCAGGCCCTGCACGGCCTGCTCCTTGGTCGTTCCCGCGGGCAGCCGCCCGCCGATCACGCCACTGAAGATCACGTCGGTCGCGCGGCCGAGCAGCTTCGGCCCGATGACGGAGAACACCACGCTGATCACGGCGAGGCCGATCACGGCCAGGATCCTCGGCCGTTCCGGGCTCAACCGGCGCAGTAGCCGCCGGACGGAGGGGCCGAAGTTCATCGACTTCTCCGCCGGCATCTGCCCGCCGCCGAAGGGCCCGAAACCGCCGCCTCCGGCGGGCCGCGGTCGCGCCGGTGCTGTGGGCCGTGCCGTGGGCCGGTCGCTCATACCGCACTCCCCGCGGTCAGTTGGGACTCGACGATCTCGACGTACGTCGGGCAGGTGCCGAGCAGCTCGTCATGGGTGCCGATGCCGACGACGACGCCGTCGTCCAGGACGACGATCTGGTCGGCGTCGGCGATGGTGGAGACGCGCTGGGCGACGATCACCACGGCGGCGTCGGCCGTGTACGGGCGCAGCGCGGCGCGCAGCCTGGCGTCGGTGGTGAGGTCGAGTGCCGAGAACGAGTCGTCGAACAGATAGATCTCGGGTTTGGCGACCAGCGCGCGGGCGATGGACAGGCGCTGGCGCTGCCCGCCGGACACGTTGGTGCCGCCCTGGGAGATCGGCGCCTGCAGGCCCTCGGGCATCGCCTCGACGAAGTCGCGGGCCTGGGCGATCTCCAGCGCCTCCCACAGCTCCTCGTCGGTGGCGGCCGGGTTGCCGTACCGCAGATTGCTCGCCACGGTGCCGGTGAACAGATACGGCTTCTGCGGCACCAGGCCGATGCGCGTCCAGAGCATCTGGGGGTCGAGGTCGCGTACGTCGGCACCGTCGATCAGCACGGCGCCGGACGTCGCGTCGAACAGCCGGGGCACCAGGGAGACCAGGGTCGTCTTCCCCGACCCGGTGCTGCCGATGACCGCGGTGGTCTGTCCCGCGGCCACGCGGAGGGAGACACCGGACAACACCGGCGCCTCCGCGCCCGGATAGCGGAACTCGACGTCACGCAGCTCCAGCTCGGCCCGGCGGTCCACCTGCCGTACGGGCTGCTCGGGCGGGCGCACCGACGACTCGGTGTCCAGCACCTCGGCGATGCGCTCCGCGCAGACCGCGGCGCGCGGGATCATGATCGAGATGAAGGTGGCCATCATCATCGACATGAGGATCTGCATCAGGTACATGAGGAACGCCGTGAGGGCGCCCACCTGCATCTCACCGCTGTCCACCCGGGCGGCGCCGAACCACAGCACGGCGACGCTGGAGGCGTTGAGGATCAGCATCACGGTGGGGAAGATGAGCGCGGTCAGCCGCCCGACGCGCAGCGCCGTCCCGGTCAGCTCGTCGTTCGCCTGCGCGAACCGGCGGGTCTCCTCACGCTCCCGGACGAAGGCCCGCACCACGCGGATGCCGGAAAGCTGCTCGCGGAGCACCTGGTTCACCACGTCGATGCGGGTCTGCATGGCGCGGAACTGCGGGACCATGCGGAAGACGATCAGCCCGATCGAGACCAGCAGCACCGGGACGCAGACCAGCATGAGCCACGACAGCCCGACGTCCTGACGCAGGGCCATGATGATGCCGCCGACCCCCATGATGGGCGCCGCGACCAGCATCGTGCAGGTCATCACCACGAGCATCTGGATCTGCTGCACGTCGTTGGTGTTGCGGGTGATCAGCGACGGAGCCCCGAACTCGGCGACCTCCCGCTGGGAGAACCCGCTCACGCGGTGGAAGACCGCCGACCGGACGTCCCGGCCGAACCCCGCCGCCACCCGGGCACCGTGATAGACCGCCGCGATCGAGCAGGCGATCTGCACGAGGGACACGGTCAGCATCCAGCCGCCGGTGGTCAGGATGTAGCCGGTGTCGCCGGTGGCCACCCCCTGGTCGATGATGTCGGCGTTCAGGCTGGGCAGGTACAGGGAGGCGATGGTGCCGACGAGCTGGAACAGCACCACCGCCGTGAGCGCGGGCGAGTAGGGCCGCAGATACGTGCGGAGCAGGCGGCTCAGCACGGCCGGGGTCCAGGGGAGCGTCGCGGGGAGGGCAAAATCATGCGGAACACGCTATATGAGCAGCTAGCTCACTCACCCGTGATTTTCAGCAGGAGCGAACAGGGCACCGGCGTCCGCCCTCCTGCGCGGGTGGCAGGGCCGTACGCGGGCCGTCAGGCGGGGGCGTACGCGGGCCGTCAGGCCGGGGCGGGGGCGCGGCCGGATGCGTGCTCGGGATCGATCCCGCCGATGGCGGGATCGGAGGCGTGGCCGGGGGTGAGGTCGCGCGTGAGGTCCGGGGTGAGGTCGGCAAGGGCGACGACGCCGACCGGGCGGCCGTCCACGACCACCGGAAGCTGGTGCACGTCCTTCTCGCGCATCAGCCGCGCCGCCTCGGCCACGTCCTGGTCGGGGCCGACGGTCACCACGTCGCAGGTGCACAGTGTCGCCAGCGGGGTGGTGGCGAGGTCCCTGCCCTCCGCGACCGCGCGTACGACGATGTCCCGGTCGGTCACCAGCCCGCACAGCCGGCCGTCGCCGATCACCAGCACGTCGCCGATCCCGCGGTCGCGCATCAGCTTGGCGGCCTTGACCACCGGGGCCTCCTCCGGCAGCGTGACCGGATCGCGCGTCATGACCTCTTCCACCTTGTGGGGCATCTCGGTCTCCTGAGGGGGCCGGTGGGGCGGATTCTTGCGGTTATACGGTTTATACGGTTATACGGTTATACGGTTCTGCGGTCTCGCGGGAGGTGTGCTCCCACGAGACCGCTTCGCGTTTTCAGGAATGGTGTTTTCCGGGGGAGACGTTCGGGTCGCGGGGTCAGCGACGGACGCGTCCGCCGCGCCAGCCGCCGCGCCAGGAGTTCACCCCGGCGGTGCCGACGCCGGCCTGGTGCAGAGACAGCAGGCACAGACCGAGGGCGAGCAGCGCGGTCAGGCCGATGCCGATGCTCGCGTTGAGAAGGTCGAGGAGGAAGGCGATCCCGAAGACGACCGCCGCGGCGATGGCGAGCATTGTTACCTCACTTCCGGGTCAGGTGGGCCAGTAACGCGTGGTACTCGTGCAGGGCCAGGCGCAGCGCCTCGGTGTCGCCCCGCTCGTTGTCCTTCCACTGGTCGAGCAGCGCCTGCCGGCGGCTGGTGAGGGCCGACAGGGCCTCCTCCACGAGCGCGTCCGCCTGCTCGACCGACTGACGGGGATCGTCGACGAAGCCCGTCTTGATCTCGCGCCACCGGCTGTCCAGCGCCTCGTCCAGGACGGACGCCGCGCCGGAGGCGGCGGTGGTGGTCGAAACGGGGTAGGCCACCGGGCCGTCGACGGTGGCGCCGGTAGCGGCGGCCGTAGTGGCGTCGCCGGCGGTCGCGCGGTCCTCGGCATATCCGGTGCCGTCCGTCTCAGCGTCGCGGTGCGCGTCGTCGTCGTAGGTGTCGTACGCGCCGGTCGTGGCGTCGCCGGACGGACCCGCCTGGGTGCCGGGCTCGGTGTAGTCGTCCGTACGGCCGCCCGCGACGAGGCGGTCGCCCTCGGCCGTGTGCCTGCCTCCGGTCTGGGGCGACGTGAGGACGTCGTCGCCCGCCTGGCCGTAGGGCTGGCGGAAGCGGGAGCCGTCGCCGTCCGCGTCGGTCGTCCCGTCCGTCTGCGCGTCACCGCCGGTTTCCGGTGTCGTGTCCCGCGGGTACGCGCGGTCGCCGGCGTCGCGTGCCGTGCCGTCCGCGTAGCCGGCGGTGTACGCGTCGCTGGGGGAGTAGACCGGACCGGGACCCTCGTGCTCGTCCCGCCCGGCGTCCGCGACAGCCCTCTCTCTGCGTGCCTCCTCCTCGAGGGGCTCGGGGGTCTCGGGAGTCGGCTGCTCGGCGACGTTGTCGCGCTCGTCGTACCTGTTCGTCCGCATGGTCATCGCCCCGCCTTCCGTACGTGCGCGTGGTGGCCGGTCATGGAGGCGCCGTCGTAGCCGTCGGTGGTGTACGCGGCACCGTTGACGTGGTCGTGCAGAGCAACGTCGGCGCCGTCGCCGAGAAGCTCCTGGAACAGCGCGCGGTAGTGGACCATCGCCTGGCGGAGTTCCTCCGTGGTGGCCTCCTGCCGGGCGGCGCGGCTGCTGATGTCGTGGGCATTGCGGTAGTGGTCGAGCGTGGCGGCGTGGGCCACCGACAGGTCGCTCAGACGCTGCTCGAACTCGTCCGTGGGATAGCCGCGCTCGGCCATCACCGCGGTGACCAGCGCGTCCGCCTCGGTCACGGCGAAGCCGGGAGCGTCTACAAAGCGCTCCTGCACCTCGGCCCACTTCCTCGCGTATTGTTCCCGGGTCTGCGGGTCGAGCGGGCGGATGTCCAGCTTGGCGTGGCGCTCCTCGCGGGCGAGCAGTTCCTGCTCGGCCTCTTTACGGCTGTCGCTCTCCCGCACCGTCCGTTCGTACTCGGGCCCGAAACGGTCCTGCAGGTGGCGCCGGCGGTTGCGTGCCGACACAAGGTAGCCGACTGCCAGGATCACCAGCACGGCGACGATCACGACGGCCACCCATGCTACGGCGGTCATATCTGCCTCCAGGGGTGAGTGCGTTGTTCATCCGCACTGCCCGGGAATGCGGCCTTCACGCCTTGCGTAATCGCGGATTCTGCGGGTAAAGGGCGGTTGACCAGCAGAGGAGGTAGCCATGGGCTTCGGGGCCAGTCTCGCCTTCATCGCGGTCGGCGCGGTTCTCGCGTTCGCCGTCAAATGGGACGTTCCTGGAATCGACCTTCAAATGATCGGCTGGATTCTCATGGCCGTGGGGGTCGTCGGCATGGTGTTGACCGGTCGCTACACCCGGCGCCCGCGGACCGAGGAGACGGTGGAGACCATCGAGCCGGACACGATGTACACCGTGGACCCGGCGGCCGAGCCGCACGTCCACATTCATGAGACCGAGTCGCACACCGCCGTCCACCCGGGCGAGCGCCACGTGCACGTACGCGAGGAGACCACGCCCCTGCCGCGCGACGGTGTGTGAGCCGTACGGTCAGGGACCGGTGCCCGCCGCGTCCGTGGTTTCGCGGGCCTCGGCGAGGACCCGGGCGACGTGTGAGTCGTCCCCGGCGGGCACCTCGTGGAAGCCCCGCTCGGGGTCGTAGGCGATGTCGAGCCCGTTGTCGACCAGCCGGCTTGCCCACCGCAGGGCGGTATTGAGCCTGTCCTTGGGAATCCGGCGGCCCTGAGCCGCGGCGGAGAGGTTCCGCAGGTTGGTGGCGGGGCCGCTCTGGCTGTGCTCGCGCCGGAGTTTCCACGGCAGGGCACGGCTGTGGTCCGTCATCGGCTTGGACAGGCCGGCGGCTCGCTTCGCCTGCAGGATGCCCGACTCGGTGACACCGAAGTGCTCGGCGAGACGGGCGTTGGCCCACCCCTCGGCGGCCAGCCGGACGAGTTCTTCCTGGTCGATGCGCGCCTTCCTCCCCATGATCGCCAGCCTAGGCCCACTGGCGCGGTTCGTGTACGCACGAGGGCGGAAACTGCGCTAAGGTTTGGGTGTGCCCGGGGAGACCAGGGCAACGGGACGTAGCGCAGTTTGGCAGCGCACTTGACTGGGGGTCAAGGGGTCGTGGGTTCAAATCCCGCCGTCCCGACACTGTTCTAGCAGGTCAGAGCCACAGTTCCCAAGATCGGGGATTGTGGCTTTTCTGTTGTGTCACCCAGGTGTCATCAAGAGTGGCACTCCCGGACCATGCCGCCCGGTGACAGATGTATGTCCAGCGTGTCACCGCATATGCCGGTCCTCTGGCCGGGGGAGCGCCTTGTGTTCAAACGGAGTGGAGATCTACACCGTAAAGGACGCCGCTTCTGAGCAGCGCACCTTGATCGACAACGCATCCTCTGTGGGGCCATCGCAGACGCCCATGGCGACCGTGGCGACCTTCCTGGCTACGGCTTGGTGACCGTCGTTCGCCACACTGGCGCCGAGTAGCGCGGAAAGCTACGAGCCGCGAGGGGGAGCAGTGCGTTGTCACCTGTAGTGAGCATCGGTAGATTCCGATCATGTCCGACGCCGACTTCACTCCGCTGCGTGTCACCCAACTGGCGTACGGGCGTGACATCGACTTGGCGATCCGGGAGTGGGCACGGGCCAACGGACACCCGGTCAGCGAGCGCGGCCGAATCGGGCACGGGGTCATCGAGGCATTCTTCGCCGCCAACCCTGACGCGTATGAGCGAGCTGAAAAGACCGAGGCGGTCCATGCCACCGCCCGCACGCCCGGTGCCTCACCGGAAGACTATGCGTGGCAGGACGAGGGCCCGCTGGGACCGATCTACACGATCACGCTCGTCAGGGGAGTGGAGGAGCGCGAGGTGCTCCGGCGCCTGGGCGTCGCCCTGGAACACATCCGCCTGATCGACGTGGATGAGTACCCCGATTCCAGCCGCACCGAGATCGTCGTGGCACGGCGGGAGGGAGACTGGACCATCGTGATCGAGGAGTGCGGCCGGCGCGGAGTGCAACGCGAGGTCATCGGTGAGCTGTCCCGCGATGGCGGCGAGGCCGTCGCGGTGGTGCGACACGATTACGCCGCCCGTCACGACTTCGCCTACGCCCTCGACGGTGAGCTCGTTACCGGTTTCGATCCGAGCCGGCCCGGAACCCGGTGGGGCACCGCACCCGACCGGCTCAACCGGCATCTTCGCGAGCTCGGCATCGACCCGGCCTCCGACGACTGGATCGACAACGCCATCCAGGCCGTTCTGGCGCTCGCCGGCCGAATCTCCGGCGTCATGGTCACACCCGCGCACGCCGAACGTCCCGTTCTCGGTGCCGCGATCCCCCGTTGAATCCGGCTCTGGCGCTCTGACGCCCAGCGCGGGGCCACTTCGGGTGCGTCGGTGGCGGACCGGCTGGTCCGAATCGGCGCAGAGGTTGGATGGTCAATTGCGAGTTCTCCGGGCCGGATTTGACGCCGGACGATAGTCGGAGGTGCTTCCACTGGCATGGGGTCGGGTACAGAAGGCATCGAATTCTCCCTTATCGGGTTTTTAGTCCTGTCCGTAATTGTGGTTCAAGTTGATAACGAGGTGATTGCTCGAACAGTGGGGCAAAGGCGTTCGGGGCTAGTGTTCACTGGTGCTTCTTGATCGCATCCACACGGCTTCTCGGTCTGCTGATCGTGCATGTGATCGGAAGAGGTGAACGCGTGGGATTCTTCGACCGTTTTCGGAGTGAGCCGGGCCGGCGCCGAGCGGCCGCGGCGCATCACCCGTCCGGGCATGATGGTAGACAGGTTCAAGCTCCCCGCCCCGCAGTCCCTGCTCGAACGGGATATCCGCAGCAGTCCCCTCCGCCGCCTACTGCTGGACCTTGGCTGCCACCAGGCTTCGGGGTCAGCGTTGCGGGGCTGAACATCGTCGGCGGCCTGCTGTATGTGGGCGCCGGTCTACCGTCAGCGTCGGGACAGACGGTCGAACCCGCGTTGATCGACCCTCGACTGCCGGTCGACCTGCGCCGTCCGGATTGGACGGGGCAGGGCTTGCGCTACTGGCCCTCGTATGCGTCGATTTCGCCGGACTCGCGTGCCGCCTATTTGTCCTGGCTCGCTGATGGACGACGTTATCCGCATGTACCCATCGGCTATGTGTTCCTGTACTTCTATGGCCTGGAACGACGGGCCCTGCACGACCTACGCCTGGATCGTTCCACCGCCGGGCATGAGCTATCGATCATCCAGGCCGAGGTCCGCCGGCTTCTCCGGATCTACGGCGAGAACTCCTCCTTCCGTAGCTATGCCGGTGAGTTCGACCAAGTCCTCGACCTGCTGATCCTGGCGGGCCAGGACACGCGGCCCAGCGCCGGGCATCCCCCTGAGCCTTCTCGTGAGGTGACGCCGCTCCGGCTGAGGGTGGGATTGGGGGAGTTTTCGGCGGAGGGGCGACCAGTCCCCGCCGAATGGGCGTTGGCCTGGATCCGTTCCCACCCCGACTACTACCCGCGTACTCCGGCAACGCGTTGCGCCGCTCAGTTCGATGCGCTGTTCCGGTCGCGGTACGCCGCGCGCCATCGAGCGGGGCTGGTGGTCCGGCCCGGACGCAAGGAAGTCTCCCTGGATTATCGGCCCGCCAGTGCCGGCTTCGGCGGGTATCCCCGGCTGACACTCCACGGCATCCCGGACGTGCTGACGCTGGCCGCGCCGACACGCAAGCTCGTGGCGTTGGCTGACGAGTGCACCACCGACTTGGATGCCTACAGCCGTTTCGTCGGACGCTTCCCGGACCGGCAGACGAGTGTGCAGGCGCAAGCACTGCTTCCAGCGGAGTTGCTGGACCTCGAGTCGGGAGGCGCGGGCCGCGCCGTGACGTGGGCGCGGAACCGTCTCGGCGCGCAGGAGACCGCTCTCGTGCCGGCGGAGGAGTTCGCCGCACTGCTGGGCGCGCCTACGGCCAAGCCGGCGAAGAAAGACGTCGTCGCTCTGGCACAACTGCTGGCCGGCGTGGGGATCGGAGTCGAGCCTGATCCGCGGATGGGGGGTCCGGTCCTGTCGAGCGGTCCCATGGTGCTTTTCGCCGCTCCGGGCGGTCCCACCGCGGCGTCCTCAGACGCCTACCGCGCCGCGACGATCCTGCTCCATCTGGCGGCGGCCGTGAGCGCCGCCGACGGGGAGACCTCGGAGGCGGAGCAGCGTCATCTCGGCGATCATCTCGAACGGGCCCTGCACCTGACGCAGGACGAACGCCGGCGCCTGCACGCGCACCTGCGCTGGCTCATCGCCACCGACGTCAAGCTCACCGGCCTGACCCGGCGCCTGGCGGAGATCGACGAGGAACAGCGGGCCTACGTGGCGGAGTTCCTCACCGGGGTGGCCGCCGCCGACGGTCACATTTCTCCTGAAGAGGTCAAGACCCTCAGCCGTATCTACCGTCTGCTCGGACTCGACCCCGCCACGGTGAAGTCCGTCCTGCCTGCCGCCGCTCACCCCACTCCAGCGGCCGGTCCAGTGGTCGTCCGCCAGGCCGAGCCGGAACCCGGCTTTGCGATTCCCCGCCCTGCCGACGTGCCAACCGCTCCCGTCGCCGTGCACCTCGACCACGGTGTCATCGCCGCCAAGCTTGAGGAGACGGCCAGGGTAGGGGCGTTGCTGGGCTCGATCTTCGTTGAAGAGGAACCGGCGCACGTGCCCTCGCCGCCTCCGGCCGCTGATCCGGTCGCCGGACTGGACGGCCCTCATTCCGGCCTCGTACGCGGCCTCCCCGACGTGGATCAGTTGTCTCGGGGGGAGTTCGAGGACCTCGTGGCGAAATGGAACCTGCTCCCCGATGGAGCACTCGATCGCATAAACGAAGCCGCCTACGAGATGGGCGGTGAGCCGTTGTTCGAAGGAGACGACCCGATCTGGGTCAATCGACATCTGCTGGGAGAGATGCTCACGTGACCACGACGACCCCGATCCGCCCCCGCGAGCGTGATGCCCTCCTCCAGTCGCTGCGAGCAGGCGTAGTCCCTCGGGTCGGCCAGCGGCATGTGCAGGTGGGCCGCGCCCCCGAGGTCCAGGCCCTGGTGACCGACATCGATCGAATCGCCGGTGGTGGTTCGGCCGTGCGTTTCGTCATCGGCGACTTCGGCGCGGGCAAGACCTTCTTCCTGCACCTGGTGCGGTCCATCGCCCTGGAGAAGAAACTGGTCACCCTTCACGCCGATCTCAACCCCGACCGCCGCCTGCACTCCACCGGCGGCCAGGCGCGCAGCCTCTATGCCGAGCTGATGCGCAACATGGCCACCAGAGCCAAGCCCGACGGTGGGGCACTTCCCGCGGTCGTCGAGAGGTTCGTCTCCACGGCACTGGCCGAGGCCCAGCAGGTCGGCGCCAACCCCGGGCAGGTCATCCGTACGCGCCTGGCCTACCTGGCCGAGATGACCGGAGGGTACGACTTCGCCGAGGTCGTCGGCGCCTACTGGCGCGGGCACGACACCGGTGACGAGCAACTGAAGGCCGCCGCTGTGCGCTGGCTGCGCGCCGAATACTCCACCAAGACCGAGGCCAGGTCCGCGCTCGGCGTCCGGACGATCATCGATGACGCGACCTTCCACGACCACCTCAAGCTGATGAGCCGGTTCGTGCGCCTGGCTGGATACGACGGCATGCTGGTGTGCCTGGATGAGATGGTCAACCTCTACAAGCTGGCCTCCACGCAGGCCCGCAACGCCAACTACGAGCAGATCCTGCGCATCCTCAACGACACACTGCAGGGCACGGCCGCGCACCTGGGCTTCGTGTTCGGCGGCACCCCCGAGTTCCTCACCGACTCCCGCCGCGGGCTCTACAGCTATGCCGCACTCCAGTCGCGACTGGCGGAGAACTCTTTCGCCAGGGACGGGCTGGTGGACTACTCCGGGCCGGTGCTCCGTCTCACCGCCCTGACTCCGGAGGACCTCTACGTCCTGCTCACTAAGATCCGGCACGTCTACGCCTTGGGCGACCCGTCCCGTTACCTCGTCGCGGACGACGCGCTGCCGGCGTTCATGCACCACTGCTCCAGCCGCGTCGGTGACGCCTACTTCCGCACGCCGCGAACGACGATCAAAGCCTTCTGCGACCTGCTGGCCGTACTGGAGCAGAATCCCGGAGCGGACTGGCGGCGGATTCTCCCCTCGGTCGAGCTGGACCAGGAGAGCAACCCAGATCTGGCCCCGCTCGAAGAAGACGAGGATCCCGCCCTGCGGGCATCGGTGACCCAGCCAGGAGCTTTCGATGACGACGACCTCGCCTCCTTCCGGCTCTAGCGCCTTCCGGCTGCTGCACCCCAAGGTGCAACGGTGGATCTGGCAGCAGGACTGGCCCGAGCTTCGCCCTGCCCAGGAGGCGGCGGCCGCTCCCGTGCTCGCGGGTGAGACAGACGTGCTCATCGCCGCGGCAACCGCCTCGGGGAAGACCGAGGCCGCGTTCCTGCCCATCTGCTCGGCGCTGACCGCGGATCGACCGCGGACCGGTGGGTTCGCCGCGGTGTACATCAGTCCGCTCAAGGCGTTGATCAACGACCAGTACGGCAGGCTCGACGAGCTGTGCGAACACCTGGACATCCCGGTGGCCCGCTGGCATGGCGACGTCGGTGCCAGTGGCAAAAGCAAGCTCCTCGAGCGGCCGCGGGGCATCCTCCTGATCACCCCTGAATCGCTGGAGGCGATGTTCGTCCTTCGCGGGTGGAAGATGCGCGACCTGGCCGGTGCTCTGCGCTACGTCGTCATCGACGAGATGCACTCCTTCATGGGAGCCGAGCGCGGGGCACAACTGCAATCCCTCATGCACCGGCTCGACCTGGCCGCGCGGCGCCGCGTCCCACGGGTCGGGTTGTCGGCCACGCTCGGAGACATGCGCGCGGCGGCGGATTTCCTCCGGCCCGGCAGCGGGGACAAGGTCACCGTGATCGTGTCGGACGCCGACAGCCAAGAGCTTCAGTTGCAGGTGCGCGGCTACGTCGAAACGCGGCCCAACCTCTCTGCCCTGGACAGAACCGCCGATGAGGACGCGGAGCAACAGACGGGCGAGGAGGACTCAGGGGACCGGATCGCCATCGCCGATCACCTGTTCACGACCCTGCGCGGCTCCCACAACCTGATCTTCGCGAATTCCCGGGGCGCTGTGGAAGAGTACACCGACCTGCTCAGCCGTCGATGCGACCAGGCGGGCGTGCCGAACGAGTTCGTCCCGCACCACGGAAACCTCTCCAAGGACATCCGCGAGCATGCCGAGTCCCGCCTCAAGGACCGTGCCCGGCCGGTCACCGCCGTCTGCACCTCCACCTTGGAAATGGGGATCGACATCGGATCGGTCTCGTCGGTCGCCCAGGTCGGAGCGCCCCCCGGGGTCGCCGCCCTGCGTCAGCGCCTCGGACGTTCCGGGCGACGAGGAGGGCCGGCGATCCTGCGGGTCTACATCCGCGAGCGTGAGCTGTCACCAACGCTGCACCCAGCCGAGGAACTTCGCGCACAGTTCGTGCAGACCATCGCGACGATCGAGCTTCTGCTACAGCGCTGGTACGAACCCCCACACGGAACGGCGCTGCATCTGTCCACCCTGGTGCAGCAGACTCTCTCGCTGATCGCCCAACACGGCGGCATCACCCCGAACGACGCCTACCGAACTCTCTGCGTCCAGGGGCCGTTCCGGCTGGTCGACGCGGCGACCTTTGCGGCGCTGCTGCGCGACCTCGGCGAAGCGACGCTCATCCGACAGGAGACCGACGGCCTCCTTCTCCACGGTGACGCGGGGGAGATGCTCGTCAACCACTACACCTTCTACGCCGCCTTCGCGGCTCCCACCGAATACCGCATCGTGCATAGGGGACGGGCTCTCGGAAGCCTGCCCATCGAACAGTCACTCCCCGAAGGCGCTCTGCTGATTTTCGCGGGCCGGCGTTGGCGAATCGTCGCCATCGACGCGCGGGCGAAGGTCATCGAGGTCGCGCGAGCATCAGGCGGCCGCCCGCCACGCTTCACGGGAGCAGGCCCGGAGGTACACGACCGCATTCGGACCGAGATGCGGCGCGTTTACGAGGACACCGCTGTTCCGACCTATCTGGATGCGACCGCTCAGCGCCTTTTAGAGCAGGGCCGCGCCGCCTACCGCCGCTTCGGCCTGGAAGCCAGGCCTATCGTGGGCTACGGGAACGACACTCTGCTCTTCCCGTTCTGCGGTGACGCGATCATGACGACGATCGCGCTTACCCTGCATAGCAGGGGGGTCACTGTGGAACGACAGGGTCTGGCACTGGCGCTGTCCGAAATAACGCCGCAGATCACCGCCGACCTACTGAGAGAACTGAGCGAATCCGAGCTACCCGCAGCGACCGAGCTCGCTCGGCTAATTCCTGACAAGAGGATCGACAAGTACGACGAATCGATCGGCGAGGAACTCTTAGCCCGGTCTTTCGCCGCCCGTCGGCTTGATGTTCCCGGTGCTCGAAACGTGATCAGTCGTTTCGCTGAGCAGGCCGCCCTCGCTCGTTTCGCGTGATTTCAAACTGCCTTGGTTGGCGGGTGCACGCGGCGGCCGGTAGGGCCGTCGTCACCGAGAGGGCCAGGCTGCCGCGGCCGTCGCCTAGCACCGGCACCAGCGTACTTAGATCCTGGGATTTCCGGGGATGCCAGTGGGCTTGGTTGCTGAGAGGTGCAAACAGTCGAAGGCCCCGCCCGTGGGGTGTCGGTGCCGAGATCGGTAAACGCTGGAATGTTGGGTCTGATCCGCAGCGATGTCCTGGTGACCGCTCCAGCCGAACGCAGCCCGTAGATGGCAGGATTATGGTCGACCTCGGCTTCACCGGTTTCAGTCGTCCGGCCAACGACCACCAATTCCTGTCGGTGAGCGACGGGGACAGGCCGAGCGTTGCGATGGCAGCGGCAGTATGTCGTCACCGCAGCCGCCACAGCGGCGTCGGAAGAAGAATTCTTCCGGTCGTTGAAAGCCGTAGGCGTGCTGGTGCGGCAGCGGATGAGTCAGCGCAATCCCGGCGACGTGACGGGGTACGCGGTGGCGCTGCCGGAGCATCGCAAGCACACCGGTTCTGGGGCCGGATGCAGACCGAACTGCTCAATCGGCGGCGGTGGAACACCCGCATCGAGTTGGCGAACGCGATCTTCGAGTATCTGGAGATCTTCCACAACGGCCAACGACGTCACAGCGCCCTGGGGATGCAGCACCCCGGTCGAATACGAGATGCTCTACGCAAACATGCAGCTGGCATGACGGCCAACCACGCCGACTCCACCGAACCCGAGGTACATCAGAGCCTCCATCAGACCCGGAGCGCTTCAGCCGGCCATCGCGGTCGGCGAGTGACCAGAGCGCGGGTGCTCGGGCCCTCGAGTGCCCGCGCGTGCTTTTCCTCGGCACAGTAAACGGACATTAGGGGCGAAATACCGTGTAGTTTCGTGATGGCCGGGGTAGCGGGAGACGGATGGAGGTGGTGGCCACCAACACACCGATCTCCTAGGAGGACCCGTGACCGTCGACGACATCATCCGCGAGGCCCTGTCCAGCGTGGACTTCCCCGCGGACAAACAGTCGCTCGTCCAGCAGGCGGCCGACGCCGGCGCTTCCGAACAGGCGCTGCGGCTGCTGCGGGCATTACCGCTCGGCACATACGCCAACAAGGCGGAGGTGCTGCGATCCGTCCCCCGGGATCCCGACGAGGAAGAGGGACTCTCGCCGGCCGAACTCGCGCGCAGGGCCCGAGAACGCACCGGCGAGGGCCGGGGACGGGTGGCCGAGCACCTGCGGCAGCCCAAATCGTGACCGACCGAGGGCAGCCGGGGCACGTCAGCGGATGTGTTTCATTTACCGGCGAGCGCCAGGTAGCGGTCGTCGGGGGGCCGTAAGTGATGTCCCGCTGAGTGGTGTAACTCGCAGCTGATCATGTGGGGGTCGGCGAGTTGTGGGCCGGACTGCGGAAAAGGGCGAAGGGTGTCGATGATCCGTTTGTGACGACAGACATCAACACACCCGCCCGCCGGCACCGCTCGACATCGTCCGTCCACGCCCGGGGCAGGTACAACTCCCGATCGATGAACCCGTGCCCGGCGCAGCAGAGCCCAGACCCGCCGCCGCGGCTCTACCCGGGCAAATTTGCCGCCGATTCGGTCGGTGAGCTCATCGAACATCACCTGCCACTGCGAGGCCGTTACGCTGACGCCTGCGGCCACCGCACGATCTTTGATTGTCAGCACAACACTCGATGATCGCGTGGCCGTCCGCATCTCTACACCCGCCCGCGCACAAGATCGCGATCTCCGGTTGGAGTATCGGGGGCCTCCGTCGACGATCCCGCACCTGCGAGCGGAACTGGAGCAGCGCCGGGCCTGGCCGCGTCATAGTCACAGGCGGTGTGCGCCAGGGGTTCGGCCAGATCGTCTGCGGGTGGGTCGGCTACGTGCTCGCGGTCGCCGCAAGCCACCGGGTGGCCACCGGCGCGGGTGTCTGCCGGGCCGATCAGGTGATTTTTCGGTGGCGCCACGGTCCTGGCAGCGGTTGTCGGCCGGACAGGGCGCCAAGGGGTACCGCTACTACGACTGGGCGTTCGTCGAGATCGACGCCGACCGCCCGGGCCGTCGTTGGTTGTTTCTGTGCCGGGTGGCTGAACGAGAGGGCGTGTCCCTCGACCAGCGCGGGAACATGCCGCCGTGTTCGCCACGTTGCGCGAGGCCATTGCGGACAAGGAGTTCTTCGACATCGCCGTCCAGTTGCCGGACCAGTACAGGCCCTGATTCCGCGTCCGTGAGCGGGGGGCGGGCGGACTCGCCGCTCACGTGTTCCATGAGCTCCGGCAGTTCTCGGAACCGCGTGAGTAGCAGGTCGCCTCTTCCGCGGAGGTTCTGACACGTCACAGGCCCGGGTCCGGTCACGGCGATCGACTCAGGTCGTCGTGACCACGATTCCGCCCTCCGTACGCAGGGAGTCCGGCCGGGGCGAGAAGGTGTGGGGGACGGCATGCTGGCACAGCCGCCTGCGGCACCGCTTGGGCCGCAGGGTGCCGGAGGTCTCCGTGGACCTGCGAAACGTTTCGGAACGGGCGCGGCAGGCGTTGCACATCGCGATGGTCGCCCCGCCGTGGTACGACATCCCGCCGAAGGGGTACGGCGGCATCGAGTCGATGACGGCGGATCTCGTCCGCGGGCTGCTCGCCCGCGGACACCGGGTGACCGTGATCGGCGCGGGCGACGGAGGCGATCGGCGCACCTACAACGAGCCGCCGTCGGCCAGGATCGGAGAGGCGTTTCCGGAAGTCGTGCACGCCGCCAGGGCGGAGCACTTCCTGTGCGGACTGGCGCCCGACGTGGTCCACGACCATTCGCTCGCCGGGCCGTTGTGCGCGCCGGCACGTACGGCTCCCACCGTGGTCACCTGTCATGGCGACGTCCGGGGCGAACTCGGCGCCTACTACCGGGCCCTCGGCACCGCCGTCAACCTCGTCGCCATCTCCTGGTCGCAGCGGGCGAGCGCACCCGACCTCACTTGGGTCGCGCAGGTGCACAATTCCGTGGACTTCGCCACGTTCCCGTTCCGTGCGAGCAAGGAGGAATGGGTCCTGTGGTTGGGCCGACTGCATCCCGACAAGGGCGCCCACCTGGCCATCGAGGCTGCCTGGGCGGCCGGCCGGTCCATCGTCCTCGCGGGCAAGCAGACGGAAAGAGCCGAACAGGCGTACTTCCGGGAGTACGTCATGCCGCTGCTCGGCCAGGCGGCGCAGTACATAGGCGAGGCTGACGCCGCGCTGAAGCGTGACCTGCTGTCCCGAGCCCGTTGCCTGGTGTTCCCGGTGCAGTGGGAGGAGCCGTTCGGCATGGTCATGATCGAGGCTATGGCCTGCGGCACACCGGTGGTGGGACTCAGCAGGGGTGCGGTTCCCGAGGTCGTCCTGGATGGCGTGACGGGCAGTGTCCGTCACGAGGTCGGGCAGCTCCCGATCGCCATCGAGGAGGCCGGACGGCTGGAGCCGGCGGCCGTGCGCGCCTACGCGCTGCAACGCTTCGACGGTCCGGTGATGACCGAGCGAACCCGTATACCAGCAGGTCTTCGCGCGGATACATGACCCGGGCCGTCCGGCGGGACGGGAAGGGTGAATTTCGGGGAGCCACAACGCCTGACCAGTACGGAGTTGCTTCGCCCCTGGCGCTCCCCCTGGGCGACTTGCTACTGCTCATGGGAGGCAGATCAGGGTCGGGAAGGGTGGTGCGAGGGAACGGCAGGCGGGATCCTGGCATGGGAGACGAAAATCCCGTCGGGTGTTCCACAAGCCGACGGGGGGACACGCGTCATAGGGATTGTTCTCGCTGGTACAGCCCTGTTACCGCCAACGTCGAAGGTGGCGTGGATTCCGGTTCTCCCGCTCCCGCCGATGCATATCAGCGGCGTAGCGAGTCGTCTTCACGAGCTGGAATAGCCGAGGGGGTTGGTCCCGTGAGCGTCCCGAGAACAGCAGGGCCCCACAAGGTGGTGCTGGCCACCTACAGCAGCTACGACGCTGCCCAGCACGCCGTGGACGTCCTGGCCCGCCACGACTTCCCGATCGCACACGTCACCATCGTGGGCTGCGATCTGCGGTGGGAGGAGAAGGTGCTCGGACGATGGGGCCTCGGCAGAGCACTCGTCACCGGCGCGGGTACCGGTGGCTGGATCGGTCTTCTCATCGGCTTGATATTCGCGATCTTCAGCCCGTGGGCCGGATGGGCCATCGGCTCCTCGATCGTGCTCGGGCTGATCTTCGGCCTCGTCTGGGGTGCGATCAGTCACGTGGTGCAGCACCGGGCGTTCGCCTCGATGCCTGCGGTCGTCGCCGACCACTACGACATCCTCGTCGCCCCGGAGTTCGCCGACGAGGCCCGGCGCGTGCTCACGCATGCTCGTGAGGCCGCTGCGCTCAGGTGAGCGCCAGGAGGGGGATGAGGACATGGCCAAGGCGGTGGGCATCGACCTCGGCACGACGAACTCGGTCATCGCGACCACCGAGGACGCGCATCCGACGGTCGTCCCGAACGCCGAGGGGTCGCGCACGACTCCCTCGGCGGTGGCCTTTACGGACCAGGGCGAGGTGCTGGTGGGCCAGATGGCCAGACGCCAGGCGATCCTCAACCCGAAGGGCACGATCTATTCGGCCAAGCGCTTCATCGGGCGCAAGTTCGACGAGGTGCAGAGCGAGATCAAGGCGGTCTCGTTCGACGTCGTGCCGGGCTCGGACGGCGCCGTGCGGTTCAAGGTGCGCGACAAGCTGTACGCGCCGGAGGAGATCTCCGCCTTCGTGCTGCGCAAACTGGCCTCGGACGCCGGGAAGTTCCTGGGGGAGAAGGTCAACGAGGCCGTCGTCACGGTGCCCGCGTACTTCAACGACGCGCAGCGGCAGGCCACCAAGGACGCCGGCAAGATCGCCGGTCTGGAGGTCCTGCGGATCATCAACGAGCCGACCGCGGCCGCCCTGGCATACGGCCTGGACAAGAAGGGCAACGAGACCGTTCTCGTGTTCGACCTGGGCGGGGGCACGTTCGACGTCAGCGTCCTCGACATCGGCGAGGGCGTCATCGAGGTCCGCGCCACCTCGGGCGACACTCACCTGGGCGGCGACGACTTCGACCGGCGCATCGTCGACCACCTGGCCGACGAGTTCCACAAGCAGCAGGGCATCGACCTGCGGCGCGATCCGCAGGCCCTCCAGCGGCTGTTCGAAGCCGCGGAGAAGGCCAAGGTGGAGCTGTCGGCGGTCACCCAGACACAGGTCAGCCTGCCGTTCATCACGGCCGACGCGACCGGCCCCAAACACCTGAACACGACGCTCATGCGCTCGACCTTCGAGCAGATCACCCACGACCTGCTCGAACGCTGCCGGGGTCCGGTGGAGCAGGCCATGGCCGACGCGAAGCTGACGACGAACGACCTCGACGAGGTGATCCTCGTCGGCGGCTCCACCCGCATGCCGGCCGTGCAGCAACTCGTGCGGCGGCTGACGGGCAAGGACCCGAACATGACGGTCAACCCGGACGAGGTCGTGGCCGTCGGCGCGGCCGTCCAGGCGGCCATCATCAAGGGCGAGCTGAAGGACGTCGTGCTGCTGGACGTCACGCCGCTGTCGCTCGGCGTCGAGACGCTCGGCGGCGTGATGACGAAGATCATCGAGCGGAACACCACGATCCCGGCCCGCCGCACGGAGACGTTCAGCACCGCTGAGGACAACCAGTCGGCCGTGGACATCGTCATCCTGCAGGGCGAGCGCGAGCGCGCCGCGGACAACCGGGTGCTCGGCCGGTTCCGGCTGGAGAACATCCGGCCTGCCCCGCGCGGGGTGCCGCAGATCGAGGTCACCTTCGACATCGACGCCAACGGCATATTGAACGTCTCCGCCAAGGACAAGGACACCGGCGCCGAGCAGCGCATCACGATCAGCGAGAGCTCCAACCTGGACAAGAGCGAGATCGACCGGATGATCGCCGATGCGGAGCGGCACCGCAACGAGGACGCGCAGCTTCGTGCCGCGACCGACGCCCGTAACGAGCTGGACTCTGCCGCCTACCAGGTCGAGCGCCGGCTGTCGGAGCTGGGCGACACGGTCCCGGTGCACGAGAAGGCACGGGCCGAGCAGCTGATCATGGAAGCGCGTCAGGCGATCAAGGAGGAGGTGCCCGTCGACCGGCTGCGCGGCCTGACCGCGGAGCTGCAGCAGATCTACCACGGCCTCGGCGTGGCGGCGTCCGCCGCCCAGGCCCAGACCCAGGGGCCGACTCAGGCCGGGCCCGGCCAGGCCGCCGCCGGCCCCTCGGACGAGGACGTCATCGACGCCGAGTTCACCAGCTCTGATTAGCCCGTGACATGACATGACCGAGCGGAATGAGACACCACCTCCGGAGCCCCGGCAGGCCGTCGAGGAACCCGTTGCGGAGAAGCTCGCCGAGTTGGAGGACCGGTGGCTGCGGGCCGTCGCCGACCTCGACAACCTCCGCAAGCGTGTCGCGCGCGACATGGACCGGCAGCGGATCGAGGAGCGTACGCGTGTCGCGGCCGAGTGGCTGCCGGTGATCGACAACCTCGAACTCGCGCTGAGGCACGCGGGCGCCGACGCCGATGCGGTGATCGAGGGGGTCCGGGCCGTCCGCGACCAGGCGGTCGGCGTGCTCGCGCGCCTCGGCTTCCCGCGCAGGGACGACGTGGGCACGCGGTTCGACCCCGCCAGGCACGAGGCGGTCAGCACGGTCGCCGTCCCGGACGCCGACCCCGGCACCGTCGTCGAGGTCGTACGGCCCGGCTACGGCGACGGCGCGCTGCAACTACGCCCGGCCTCCGTCGTCGTCTCCACGAAAGCCGACGAGTGATGGCGGAGCGCGACTTCTACGAGATCCTGGGCGTGCCGAGAACGGCGGATCAGGACGAGATCCAGCGGGCCTACCGGAAGCTGGCCCGCACCTACCATCCCGACGTCAACAAGGCCCCGGACGCCGAGGACCGCTTCAAGGAGGTCTCGGAGGCGTACGAGGTGCTGTCGGACCCCGGGACGCGGCGGCGGTACGACGCGTTCGGGCCGGACTTCCGCCGGGTGCCCGAGGGCGTGGACCCGTCGGCGTACGCGCGCGCCCGCGCCGGAGCGGGAGCCGGCGCGGGACCGGGCTGGGCGGGGCCGGGGCCCGCCTGGGCGCGCGGACCCGGCGGGGAGGAGATCCACTTCACCACCGGCGAGGGGTTCGAGGGCATCGACCTCGAAGACCTGCTCGGTGGCGTCTTCGGCAGGCGCAGGCGCGGCGCGACCGGCCGCGGCTGGGGCCCGGTGCCCGGCGCCGACCAGGAGGCCGAGCTGCCGCTCACGGTGGAGGAGGCCTACCGTGGCGGCCAGCGGAGCATCACGATCCCCGGCCCGGGAGGCGGGCGGACCCTCCAGGTGAACATTCCCCCCGGGGTGACCGACGGCCAGCGGATCCGGCTCGCGGGCCAGGGCGGCGCGGGCAGCGACGGCGCCAGTGCGGGCGACCTCTACCTGATCGCGCGGATCGCCGACCACCCCCGCTACCGCCTGGAGGGGCGCGACATCCACGTCCGCCTCCCGCTGACGCCGTCGGAGGCCGCGCTGGGGGCGACCGTCGCGGTCGACACGCCCGGCGGGGAGGCGAAGGTCAAGGTGCCGCCGGGTACCTCGTCCGGGCGCCGCCTGCGCCTGCGCGGACAGGGCATGCCGAACCCGCGCGGCCGGCCCGGAGACCTGCTGGCCGAGGCCCGGATCATGGTGCCGCCCACGCTCGGCGACGAGGAGCGCCGCCTGTACGAGCAACTGGCCAGGATCTCGGCGTTCAACCCGAGGAGCCCGTCATGACCTATCCGCTCGTCCGGCTCGCCCAGGTGGACGTCGGGCACCTGGACCTGGAGTCCTTCTCCCGGGCCACGGGGCTGCACCCGGAACTGGTGCGTCGCCTGGTGGCGCTCGGGCTGATCGAGGCCTGGACCGGCTTCTCGGGCGGCCTGTGCTTCCCGCCCGCCCAGGTCGCCGCCGTGGGGCGCCTTCAGCGCCTGCACGCGGGGCTCGCCGTCAACTACGCCTCCCTCGGCCTCGTGACGGACCTCCTGGACCGCATCGCGGAGCTGGAGGCGGCTCTGCGCACCCATACGAGATGGACCGGAGACAGATCGTGGACCTGAACCGCCTGACGCAGAAGTCGCAGGAGGCCCTGCACGACGCCCAGACCGCGGCGATCCGCTTCGGACACACCGAGGTCGACGGGGAGCACCTGCTGTTGGCGCTGGTCCGGCAGCCCGACGGGCTCGTCCCGCGCCTGCTGTCCGCCGCCGGGGCCGACCCGGACAAGCTCCGGCTCGAACTGGAGCACGAGCTGGAGCGGCGGCCCCGCGTCACCGGTCCCGGCGCCGCCCCCGGCCAGGTCTATGTCACCCAACGGCTGTCGCGGCTGTTCGATGCCGCCGAGCGGGAGGCCGGCCGGCTGAAGGACGAGTACGTGTCGGTCGAGCACCTGCTGATGGCGCTGCTGGACGAGGGCGTCGACAGCGCGGCGGGCCGGCTGCTCAAGGGACACGGGCTGACCCGTGAGCGCTTCCTGCAGGTCCTGACGCAGGCACGCGGGAATCAGCGGGTGACCTCCGCCAATCCGGAGGTCGCCTACGAGGCGCTGGAGAAGTATGGGCGCGACCTCGTCGCCGCGGCGCGGGCGGACAAGCTCGACCCGGTCATCGGGCGGGACGGCGAGATCCGCCGGGTCGTCCAGATCCTGTCTCGCAAGAGCAAGAACAACCCGGTCCTGATCGGCGACCCAGGCGTGGGCAAGACGGCGATCGTGGAGGGCCTCGCGCAGCGCATCGCGCGCGGCGACGTACCGGAGGGCCTGAAGGACAAGACGATCTTCAGCCTGGACATGGGCGCGCTCGTCGCGGGGGCGAAGTACCGCGGCGAGTTCGAGGAGCGCCTGAAGGCCGTGCTCACCGAGGTGACGGCGTCCGAGGGACGCATCCTGCTGTTCGTCGACGAGGTGCACACGGTGGTCGGCGCGGGTGCCGCCGAGGGGGCGATGGACGCCGGCAACATGCTGAAGCCGATGCTGGCCCGCGGCGAGCTGCACATGATCGGCGCGACGACCGTGACGGAGTATCGCAAGCACATCGAGAAGGACGCTGCGCTGGAGCGCCGCTTCCAGCCCGTCTTCGTCGACGAGCCGTCGGTCGAGGATTCCATCTCCATCCTGCGCGGGCTGCGCGAGCGGCTCGAGGTCTTCCACGGCGTGAAGATCCAGGACGGCGCGATCGTCGCCGCGGTTGTGCTGAGCCACCGCTACATCTCCGACCGCTTCCTCCCTGACAAGGCGATCGACCTGGTCGACGAGGCGTGCGCCATGCTCCGTACGGAGATCGACTCCATGCCTGCGGAGCTGGACGAGCTGACCCGCCGGGTGACGCGGCTGGAGATTGAGGAGGCGGCGCTCTCCAAGGAGGACGACCCGGCGAGCCGGGAGCGCCTGGAGACGCTACGCAAGGAGCTGGCCGACCTGCGGGCCGAGGCCGACGCCATGCGGGCCCAGTGGGAGGCCGAGCGGCACGCCCTGCGCAAGGTGCAGCAGCTGCGCGAGGAGATCGAGAGCGTACGCCGGGAGGCCGAGCAGGCCGAGCGCATGTACGACCTGAACCGCGCGGCCGAGCTGCGACACGGCAGGCTTCCCGAACTGGAGCGCAGGCTGCGTGCTGCGGAGGAACAGCTGGAGAGCAAGCAGGGCGGGCGCCGGCTGCTGCGCGAGGTGGTGACCGAGGAGGAGATCGCCGGCATCGTGTCGCGGTGGACCGGCATCCCGATCAGCCGCCTGCAGGAGGGCGAGCGGGAGAAGCTGCTACGGCTCGACGAGATTCTGCACCAGCGGGTGATCGGCCAGGACGAGGCCGTGCGGGCGGTCGCCGACGCCATCATCCGGGCGCGCTCGGGGATCAAGGACCCCCGCCGCCCGATCGGGTCGTTCATCTTCCTCGGGCCGACCGGAGTCGGCAAGACCGAGCTGGCCAAGACGCTGGCCGAGGCATTGTTCGACACCGAGGAGAACATCGTCCGCGTCGACATGAGCGAATACCAGGAGCGCCACACCGTCAGCCGCCTCGTCGGCGCCCCGCCCGGGTACGTCGGCTACGAGGAGGGCGGCCAGCTCACCGAGGCCGTGCGGCGCAAGCCCTACTCCGTGGTGCTCTTCGACGAGATCGAGAAGGCACACACGGACGTGTTCAACACCCTGCTGCAGGTGCTGGACGACGGGCGGCTCACCGACGCCCAGGGGCGCACGGTCGACTTCCGCAACACCGTGATCATCATGACGTCCAACATCGGCTCGCACTACCTCAGCGAGAAGGCGGCGCCGTCAGGCGAGATCGACCCGGAGGTGCGCGAGATGGTCATGGCGGAGCTGCGCGCCCGCTTCCGCCCCGAGTTCCTCAACCGCATCGACGACATCGTGCTGTTCAAGCCGCTCACCGAGGCCGAGATCGAGCAGATCGTCACGCTGATGTTCAACGACATCAGAGCGCGGCTCGCCGAGCGCAGGATGACGCTCGAGATCAGCCCGGAGGCGGTCCGCCACATCGCCGAGCGCGGGTTCGACCCGATCTACGGAGCCCGTCCGCTGCGCCGCTACATCGCCCGCGAGGTGGAGACCCGGGTCGCGCGGGCGCTGGTCGCCGGCGACGTCAGGGACGGCGCGACCATCCGGGTGGTTCTGTCCGGCGGCGAGCTCGTCGTCACCTACGACAACCCGGAGGGCTGACCGATGCCGCCGAAGGTCGCGGAGTCGAGCGTCGTCCGGTGCCCGCACTGCGGCCGCAACAACCGCGTGCCCCGGGCGGGTGCCGGGGTCCCGCGCTGCGGCGAGTGCCGCGAGTCGCTGCCCTGGGTGGTGGACGCGGGGGACGAGGACTTCGCCGAGGTCGCCGAGGCGGCGCGGATACCGGTCGTCGTCGATTTCTGGGCGTCCTGGTGTGGGCCCTGCCGCATGGTGAGCCCGGCGCTCCAGCAGGTCGCCACCGAGCTGGCCGGGCGGATCAAGTTGGTGAAGGTGAACATCGACGAGGCGCCCGAGACGTCGCGGCGCTTCGACGTGCGAGCCGTGCCGACGCTCGTCGTCCTGCGCCTCGGGCGGGTCGTGGCCCAGCGGGCCGGTGCGGCGCCGGCGCCCGTGCTGCGGGAGTGGGTCGGCGATGCGCTGGCCGGATGAGCTCACCGAGTCGCCCGATCTGCAGGGCGCCTACCCCCGGCTGAGCGATGCGCAGATACGGACGCTGGCCGCCCACGGCGAGCGTCGCCCGGCTCACCGGGACGACGTGCTGTTCACGGAGGGCGACCCGTGCGCCGCCTTCTTCATCGTGCTGAGCGGCAGGGTGGCGATCGTGAAGGGGTACGGAGTCGACGATCAGGCGATCAGGGTCCACGGCGCGGGCCGGTTCCTGGGCGAGCTCAACGTGCTCACCGGCCAGGCCAGCTTCATAACCGCCGTGGTGGCGGAGGACGGCGAGGTGCTCGCCGTACCCGTGGACGAGCTCCGCCGGCTGGTCGCCGGCGACGAGATCCTGGGCGACCTCGTCCTGCGCGCCTACCTCATCCGCCGCTCGATGCTCATAGGACTGGGGGCCGGTTTCCGGATCGTGGGCTCCCACTACTCGCCGGACTGCCAGCGGTTGCGGGAGTTCGCGGCGCGCAACCGGCTGCCGCACCAGTGGATCGACCTGGAACAGGACGCCGAGGTCGAGCGCTTCCTGCGGCGGATGGGCGTCACCCCGGCGGAGACGCCGGTCGTGATCTGGCGCGGCGAGTTGGTGCTGCGCAACCCCACCAACGCGGAGCTGGCCAGGGCCATCGGCCTCCCGGCGCCGAGCACGCGGGAGGCGGTGTGCGACCTGCTCATCGTCGGAGCCGGGCCGGCTGGCCTGGCCGCCGCGGTCTACGGAGCCTCCGAAGGGCTCGGCACGGTTGTCCTCGACAGTGTCGCCCTGGGCGGCCAGGCGGGCACCTCGTCGCGGATCGAGAACTACCTTGGCTTTCCCGCCGGGATCTCTGGTGGCGAGCTGGCCGAGCGGGCGATGATCCAGGCGCGCAAGTTCGGCGCGGAGCTCTGCGTCCCGGCGGAGGCGTGCACGCTGCGAGAGCACGAAGGCCATCACCTCGTCACCCTGAAGGAGGGCACGACAGTTCACGCACGCACGCTGCTCATCGTGACAGGCGTCCGCTACCGGAGGCTCGTCGTGCCCGACCTGGAGAGGTTTGAGGCGACCAGCGTCTACTACGCAGCCACCGCGTTCGAGGCACAGATGTGCAGCCGGGATCCGGTCGTCGTCGTGGGCGGCGGTAACTCGGCTGGCCAGGCCGCGCTGTTCCTCGCCCACCACGTCGTCTCTGTCCGCCTGCTCGTACGCGACGGCGAGCTGACCAGGAACATGTCCCGCTACCTGGCGGTCGAGATCGAACAACACCCCGGCATTCAGGTGTTGCTGAACACCCAGGTCCGGCGGCTGGTCGGGCGGGAGACGCTCGAAGCGGTCGTCGGGCACAACGTCACCGGGGAGCGGTTCACCGTCGAGGCCCGCGCGATGTTCGTCTTCATCGGTGCGGAGCCGTACACCCGGTGGCTGGCCAACGAGGTCGCGCTCGACTCCCGGGGATACATCCTGACCGGGCTGGACGCCGCTCGTTCAGGCAGGAAGGGCGTGCCGGACTCGACCGGTCGGCCGTTCTCGCTGGAGACCAGCAGAGCGGGTGTGTTCGCGGCCGGGGACGTGCGGAACGGATCGACCAAACGGGTCGCGTCGGCCGTCGGCGAGGGCGCGATGGCCGTGCGCCTCGTGCACGAGCACCTTCAGCTGAGGGGCTGAGCCGCCCACGCGGGAAGGAAGGGGACTGGCGATGGCAGAAGTGATGGCGGTGCCGAGGTTCGAACGGTTCTTCAGGACGGTGGCGGGCCTCGACGTCGACAAGGAGGATCTCCGGCGCTACAGCGACTTCGTGAACCAGAAGCTGTACGACCTGCTGGTGATTGGCCAGGCCCACGCGAAGGCGAACGTCCGGGACGTCGTCGAGACCTGGGACCTGCCCGTCACCAAGGGCCTCCAGGAGAGCATCCACCGGTTCCGCGACCTCGACGAGGACATCGAGCTGAAGCCCATCCTGGAGCAGCTCGCGGCGTTGCCTCCGCTCGACCTGTCCATCGGCGAGGAGGTGAGGGAACGGCTGCCCGAGATCGTCGGCGGGCTGTCGCTGGCGCTGGCGCGCACGTTCACCATCCTCGATCCCGGCCTGAAGAATCCGAGGACCGAGCAGTGGGAACGCGTGATCCGCCTTTTCGAGCTGCTGCTCTAGAAGCGAGGACATCATGAAGGCAGTCGTATACGAAGGACCCCGGCAGGTCGGCGTCAAGAACGTGCCGGACGCGCGGATAGAGATGCCCGCCGACGTCCTGGTCCGTGTCACCACAACCAACATCTGCGGCTCCGACCTGCACATGTACGAAGGCCGGACCGACCTGGAGCCGGGCCGTGTCCTCGGCCACGAGAACCTCGGCGAGGTGGTCGAGGTGGGGCCGGGAGTAGTACGCGTCCGCGTCGGCGACATGGTCTGCGTGCCGTTCAACGTCGCGTGCGGCTTCTGCGCCAACTGCGAGAGAGGCCTTACCGCCTTCTGCCTCACCACCAACCCGGAGCCGGGGGTGGACGGGGCCGCTTACGGCTTCGCGGACATGGGCCCGTACAACGGCGGCCAGGCCGAGCTGCTGCGCGTGCCGTTCGGCGACTTCAACTGCCTGGTCCTGCCGGACGACGCGCGGGAGAGGCAGACCGACTACGTCATGCTGGCCGACATCTGGCCCACCGGTTGGCACGCGACCCAGCTCGCCTGTGTGCAGGCCGGCGACTCGGTCGTGATCTACGGGGCAGGGCCGGTCGGCCTGATGGCCGCCTACTCCGCGACGTTCAAGAGCGCGGGCATGGTGATGGTCGTGGACCGCCACCCGGACCGGCTGGCCAAGGCCGAGGAGATCGGGGCGATCCCGATCGACGACTCCAAGACGTCGCCGGTCGACCAGGTCATGGAGCTCACGCATGGCAGGGGCGCCGACCGGGGCTGCGAGTGCGTGGGCTTCCAGGCACACGACCCCCAGGGACACGAGCATCCCAACATGACGCTGAACAACCTCGTCAAGTCGGTGAGGTTCGCCGGGACGATCGGGGTCGTGGGCGTGTTCATCCCCATGGATCCCGGCAGCCCCGACGACCTCTACAAGCAGGGCGAGATCGCCTTCGACTACGGGATGTTCTGGTTCAAGGGCCAGACCATGGGCAACGGTCAGTGCAACGTCAAGAACTACAACCGGCAGCTCTGCACCCTCATCCACGAGGGGAAGGCCCGGCCGTCGTGGGTCGTCTCACACGAGCTGGATCTGGACGACGCGCCCGGCGGCTACGAGCACTTCGACCAGCGGGATGCCGGATGGACCAAGGTTGTCCTGCATCCCGCCGGCATCGGCTGACCCTCTCGTGGCGGCCGCGGGCCTCGCGGTCCGACCGCTCAGGCAGTGAGGGGACGCGCCATGCGCATGCCGGACGCCCGCTGGCTCAAGCAAAGGCTGCACGACGCCTTCAACAGGCACGATCTGGACGAGGTGATCCAGTGTCACAGTCAGGACGCGGTCCTGGTGACCCCGGCGGGCGTCGCGTAGGGGCACGAGCAGATCGCCTCCTACTACGAAGACCTGTTCAGGGGCTTCCCCGACATGCGCATGACGGTCTGGCACACCGTCCTGTGCACCGATCCGGCGGTGACCGAATGGCTGCTCACCGGCACCCACACCGGGCCCTTCCTACTGCCCGGGGGCCAGGTACTGGAACGAACCGGCCGCCATGTCGCCATCCGGGGGACCAGCACCTGAAGCCGAACACGATGCAATGTGGACCGCCTTCGAGGCGCGCTTCGTCTTCAAGCCGAGTACGAGCATGTATCCGGGGATCGTCGAACCATCCGACTCGGTCACCTGGCATCTGGCCGCCGTCAGTGGGCGGGAGGATCCCATGGTGGATGAGATCCAGGCCGTCATCGAGCGCGCTTTGCTCGCCTGCGCGCGACCGGGCGAACCGCTCTACTGGCTCGATTGGAACCACCAGGGTTACCGCTTCGATCCCCATAGGGTCGCACGCCCTGGCGGGCCCCGCTGGCCCGGTCTCGCTTACCCCGACGGTGACTATTACCTCTATCTCACCTCTGATCTTCGTCTGGGCACCTTCGGGCATCCCTGGGAGGATTCCCTATGCGTCTTCGGCAGTGATCTGCTGGCCGAGGTGGAGGACGAGCTCACCGAGCTCTTGGGCACGGCCTTACGGCGTGGTGGTCGCAACATCGGAAACATATGGACCTTCTAGTCCATTGGTCCTGGTAGCAGCGAACGGGTTCGGGGACGGATGGGTTGCCTGTCAGCCGAATCCCTCGGATCGCCGGTCCTCACTGCTGGCCCTGACCGACGACGGCCTGCGACTGGCGGACGCGGCAGAAAGGACCTTTACCGAGCGGCTGGCCGAGCTGATCGCAGATACGCTCCAGACGTCCCCCCATGACGGCCGCCGCGCAGACCCTCTCAGAGCTGCGCACCGTCCTGGAACGCGACCAGATCGGCATGCCCACAGGCTGATGCGTTTTCGCGACCCGGCCGGAACGGCAACGGTCAGGCATGGTCAGCGCATCAACGTCGGCAGCCACACCCCGGTAGCACCATCACCGTCAGTCACCGGGGGCGGAGCTGCTTTCCATCTGGCAGCACCGGGGTCGGGGAACCCAGGAACAGCCATTGGCGCTACCCATCAGTAACCGGGCCGGGCCCGACAGATCTCGCGTTCTGTCGGGTCAGGCGCTACTTGGCGGCTCAGGACACGTTCGGGAGCGGGGGCCGAGACGACTACGGGCCGTTGCACGGACTGACGGGCGACTGGTAATCGTCACGGTCGAGCATGTGACGAAAACTCACCACCACCCACTGTGGGCTCAGCGCGGAAGCGGCGAATTCCTGAGACTGACCGGGCCGCCACAACGTCACGGTGGCCGACTGCCCCGTCATCACTCACCGCTTCCCTGTCACCGAGGCCCCGGAGCGTTCCGCCACCGAATATCGTGGCGGCGCGGTGATCACCTTGGGGCGGCGTCCTGGGCCGCCGCCGGGGATGGCGGGCCGTGCGTGGTCCCGGTCGATGCGTGCGAGGGGCTCACACCGCTCCTGGACCTGCTGGCGGTGATCATCACCAGGGGAGCACACCGGCGCGGTCGGTGACCGTGCCGGTGGGCGTGTCAGGCCCCAGGGTGGCGATGCGCACCGCGGCCTCGGCGCCCTCCTCGACGCTGTGCCCGAGGCGGCCGGTGAACTCGGTCGCGGTCTGGCCCGGGTCCACCGCGTTGAAGCGGACGTCGGGGATCGCCTTGGCGTACTGCATGGTCAGCATGGTGACCGCGCTCTTCGACGAGCTGTAGGCGGGCAGCGGATACTGCGACTCGACGCGCTCGGGGTCGTGGGTCAGCGTGAACGACCCCAGGCCGCTGGTGATGTTGATGACGGATGGAACGCTCCCCGCGCGCAGGAGCGGCAGGAACGCGTGCGTGACCCGTACGAGGCCGAAGACGTTGGTCTCGTAGACATGGCGGACCTGGTCGGCCGTCATTTCCTCGGGTGCGGTGACCTCACCGAGGATTCCGGCGTTGTTGATGAGGACGTCCAGGTGGCCCATCCGCGCGCGCAGCGTTTCGACCGCCGCGTTGACCGACGCGTCGTCGGTCACGTCCAGCTGGACGAATTCGGCGCCGAGCCGGTCGGCGGCCTCGCGGCCGTTCTCGGCGTCTCGGGCTCCGATCCAGACGGTCTGGCCCGCCTGGACGAGCCGGCGCGCCGCCTCGTGGCCGAGGCCCCTGTTGCCGCCGGTGATCAATGTGGTCGTCATGGTCTTTCTCTCCGTAGCGTGCGGGGGTCGTGTCTAGTGGGCGGGTCGGAAGGGGCGCAGCAGGCGGATGCCGTCCTCGATGGAGCCTTCGGTCAGCTCGAGCATCTGCGGGACGAGTTCCTGCATTCGGGGCGCGGCGAGATGGGCCTCGAGATGGGCGCGGCTCTCCCAGCGTTCGTAGATGACGAACGAGCCGGGCCGGCCCTCGACCTCGTGGGCCTCGTAGTCGATGTTGCCCGGGTCGTTGCGCGAGGGGGTGACGGCCGCGGTGATGAACGCCTTGAGGTCGGCCTCCCTACCCGCTTTCGCCTTGGCGTCCCAGATGACGGTCACGTAGCCGTTGGGGGTCGCGGTCATGGTGATTCCTTTCCGAGCGGTGTCGGCTCTGAATGCCGTGTCAGCTCTCGATGAAGGCGAGGAGGTCGGCGTTGATGGTCTCGGCGTTCACGGTGCACATGCCGTGCGACAGGCCCGGATAGACCTTCAGGGTCGCGTTCTCGACCAACGTGACCGACAGCTCGGCGGAGTCGGCGATCGGCACGATCTGATCGTCGTCACCGTGCAGGATGAGCGTGGGCACGTCGATCGCCTGGAGGTCCTCGGTGAAGTCGGTCTCCGAGAACGCCTTGATCCCCTCGTAGTGCGCCTGCGCGCTGCCGGCCATCCCCTGGCGCCACCAGTTCCAGATGACGCCCTGGGACGCGTCCGCGCCCGGGCGGTTGAACCCGTAGAACGGCCCCGAGGCGAGGTCGAGGTAGAACTGGGAGCGGTCGGTGGCCACGCCCTCGCGGAAGCCGTCGAAGACCTCGATCGGCAGCCCTCCCGGGTTCGATTCCGTCTGGACCATGAGCGGCGGGACCGCTCCGATGAGGACGGCCTTGGCGACTCGACCGGCACCGTGCCTCGCGACGTACCGGGCGACCTCTCCCCCGCCGGTGGAGTGGCCGACGTGGACGACGTCGTGCAGGTCGAGGTGCGCCACGACGGCGGCGGCGTCCGCCGCGTAGTGGTCCATGTCGTGCCCCTCACCGACCTGGGCGGAACGTCCGTGCCCACGGCGATCGTGGGCGATGACGCGGTAGCCCTGCCGGACGAGGAACAGCAGCTGGGCGTCCCAGTCGTCCGAGCTCAGCGGCCAGCCGTGGTGGAACATGACCGGCCGGCCCGAGCCCCAGTCCTTGTAGAAGATCTCGGCTCCCTCGCCGGTGGTGACGGACGGCATGGTGTGCTCCTCGCGGTCTCGCCCGAGTGCCGGGCGGCTTGATGTACCTACGAGGGTGGCTCAGCGCGGTCTCCGACAGCCTCCGTCAGCTGACTGCCATGTGATCGCCGGATGCTTACGTCAGGGCCGTGGCAGTACCGCGACCCGGCCGGTGGACCTTACGGCCGTGCGGTCGGGGGCTCCGGGGGCAGCGCCTCGAGAGCGTCGCGGAGCGCGGCACGTGACGTGATTCCCAGCTTGGGGAACAGGCGGTACAGGTGTGACGAGACGGTTCGTGGCGAGAGGAACAGCCGCGACGCGATCTCCGGGTTCGACAGCCCTGTCGCCGCGAGCCTGGCGACCTCCAGCTCCTGCGGGGTGAGGGTCGCGCCGGCCTTGCTCCGGGCGGTCCGCGTCATCCCGGTGGCTCGAAGCTCCGCCGCGGCCCGGGCCTCCCACGAACGGGCCCCGAGCTGCTCGAAGCGGCTGCGGGCCGCGGTCAGCTGCACGCGGGCGTCGCGGTTGAGTCCTTGACGGCGCAACCTCTCGCCGTACGCCAGGTGAGCACGGCCGACCTCGAAGGGCCACTGCTCGATGCCCGGCACCGCGAGTGCCTCCTCGAAGCGCTGAGCCATGACCTCGGGAGCCGACGTCATCGCCGCGACCGTGGCCGAGCTCAGCGCGAACCGCGACGAGAGGCGGGCGACGCCGGCGCTGCGCATTGCGTCCGCGTGCCGTCGCGCCTCGTCGAGGCGCCCGGAGCGCAGGGCCGCCTCGACGAGATCCGGTGCGGACCACACGGCCTCCGGGTTGAAGGGCGGCAGCACACCCGCGGTGCAGATCGCCGTGGCGTGCCGGAAGGCCGTCTCGAAGTCGGCGGCCCCGAGGGCCGCCCGCGCCGCCGCCTGGTGGGCGCAGTTCTCCATCCGTCGCAGGCCCCGGGGCCCCGACCAGCTCCAGATCTTCTCGCAGTGGTCACGGCACACGTCGAGGTCGCCGCGCTGGGCCGCGACCATCGCGGCGACGTAGTGCCCCACCTGGCCGAACAGGTCGTACGCCGTCTCCTCGCACAGCGCGATGAGTTCGGCTGCGGCGTCCGCCGACGACGGCCACCGGCCGACGTCGAGGTCGTCCAGCGCGACGAAGATCAGGCCCGGCATGCTCGCTCCGACCACGCCGCCGTCGCGGCCGTCGCCGATGACGCGGGACACGGCCTCGCGACAGCCGGGGAGGCGATCGAGGTACGAGGCGGCCAGCGCGGTGCGGATGACCACGTCGGCGTCGGTCTGGTCCTTGAGCTGCGCGATCTCGTCGTCCAGGCGGCGCAGCAGATCGTCGGTGACGGCGCCGGGGTCGTGGTGGATCCGCGCCAGCGACACCGCGGCGGCGGGCGGCGCGTCGGGGAACCGCGCGAGCAGGTCGACCAGCGGCCGCCAGTGCTCCGGCCGGCCCGAGTACTCGCTGGCGAGCGTCAGGGTGAACAGCGCGGTCTCCAGCTCGCCGCGTGGCAGGCCGGACGGGATCGGAGCCTGTTCGATCGCCTTCATCAGGATGGCGTGGGCGGTGTCCGCGTCACCCTCCGTGACGAGCACGAGAAAGCCGGCGGTTGCGGCCGCCGCGAGCGACCGAGCCGCCGGGTCGCCCTGCACCTCGCGCATGATCTCGTGCGAGATCTCCAGGTGGCCCGCGAGCCAGGCGGCGACGTAGGCGGCCTGCGACAGGCGGCGTCTCCGGGCCGCCTGGTCGGGACTCAGCTCGGCCGCACGCCGCAGCCTCGCGATGGCACCGGCGGCGTCGCCGCGTCGCAGGCTGCTCTGGGCCGCCGACTCGATGACGGTGGCGACCGTCTCGTCGGGCGCCGTCGTGGCTCTCGCGAGGTGATCACCGCGGCGTTCGGGCTGGTCGACCAGCGCGTCGGCCAGCCGGCGGTGGGCGCTGCGCCGCTGCTCGCCGGTAGAGCCGTCGACCACCGCGGACCTGACCAGCGGATGCCGGAAGCGCACGACGCGGCCGTTCTCCGCGACCTTGACCAGGTGGTCGCGCTCAGCGGGAGCGAGTCCGTCGAGCCCACCCGGCCCGCCGGCCGCCTCGAGAACGCCGATGTCGCCTGAGCCCTCGAGAGCCGCGAACAGGAGCAGATCGCGCGTTCGCCGCGGTAGTCGCTCGACGCGGGCGGCGTACAGAGCACGGACGTCTCGCGCCGGGCCGCTCGCCCACCCCGCACCTGCGCCGTGGGGATCACCGGACACCGTGGTGGATCCGGCGAACTCGAGCAGGGCGAGGGGGTTCCCCTGTGCCTCTCTCGCCACTGTCCGGAGGACCCGGCGAGGGAGGTGAGTGAAGCGCCGGGACAGCAGTCGCAGTGCGTCCGCGTCGTTGAGCGGCGCGACTTGGAGCTCCGCCAGGCCGGTGGGCTGGAACGACGCGCCGGATTCCGCTCGCCGGGAGGCGAGCAGCCCGATGCGGTGACCGTCTAGTCTTCTGGCGACGAAACCCACCGCGGATCGGCTCGCGTCGTCGATGACATGAAGATCGTCGACGACGAGGAGCAGCGGCCGCTCCTTCGCGGCCTCGGCGAACAGCGACAGTGCGGCGTTCAGGACGGCGATCCGGCTCGGCGCGAGGCCGGCACCGAGACCGAGCGCGACTTCGAGGGCCTCTCTCATGGGACGCGGCAGACGACCGAGCTCGGGCGACAGCGAGACGATGAGCTGGTGGAGCCCCGCGAAGCTGATGTCCGTCTCGTACTCGACGCCGCTGCCGCGGACGACCCGGAACCCCTTCGCGACCGCCAGCTCGGCGGTCGCGTCCAGGAGCGCCGTCTTGCCCACCCCCGGATCACCGGTGAGCAGGATGGCGGCTCCGTCCGTCCCGGCCGTGTCCAGGAACGTCACGAGCTCGGCGAGCTCGCGGTCTCGACCGACCAGTCCGGTCGGATCGACGCCTACGCCTGCCACTACCGCCGCCCGCCTCCCGCTGCGTCCCTTGTCCTGCCGCGCTGAGCAGTCGAACGACCGGCCGCGCACCTGAGCAGGGATTATCTCACCATGCCCACCACCCGGACGCGCGCGGCAACGTCGGCTCGGTGGTTGCGCCACCGCGCACAGAGCACCGGCAAGCCGGCCGTTGGCGCTCTCACGCGCCATGTCCGGGGCCTCGGCCACCGCGACGAAACGGGCCCGCTGATGGGGTGCCGGGTCATGCCCTCGATCACCTTGTCGGTGATGGTGGAGATGGTTTGCTTGGACACCTCCGCCCCGTAGACCTCGGCCAGGTGCGCGGTCTGCTCGTCCTCTCGCAGGTAGCGGGGCGCATCAGAAGGGGGCACCGTCGGTCGTCTGACCGGCGGTGCGCCCTTCCTTTTTGATTTGTTCGGCGCCGAGCCGTCAATCCTGCACTGCCTAGCTGTTGGCGTCCGGCAGTTCCGCCTCCAGCCGGTCCAGGAACCGGCTGATGATCTCCGCGATGAGGTACCGGACGAGACCGTGCCGGGCGTGCTCGCGCAGGTCGCCCTCGAGGTCGGTCATCGCTTCCTTCACCGCAGGGTGCACGGTCGTCGATCGGGACGGCGCCTCGATGCCATCGCTGGCCTGCCGGCGGGCCCGTGCCCACTCGACGCATACATCAAGGTCCGCCGGCGTCATCACCGCCAGGGCGGAGTTCCACACGTGGTTCGTGCCGAGCCCCCGCCTTCTCAGCATCTTGCGGAGTCGGTTCATCGCCCGCACCGACCGCCGGTGCAGGTCCTCCGGGAGACGGATGGAGAACTTAGCCCACCGCTCGTCCCCCTCGGAAGCGAGGAGATACGACGCGGCAACCGCACGACCCGCCTGCCCGAGAGTCACTCCCGAAGACACGGACGCGGGCACCCGCGGCAACTCCAGAATGGCGCGCGCCGACGGCATGCGGGAGACGGCACCGCGAGACACCGGGCGGGTACGAGGCCTTTCCGCCTCTTCCCGCTCGGGCTCGGGCTTCTCCTGTTCGTAGTCCTCATCATGCTCGGGACCCGCATCGCCAAGCTCTTGCGCCGGAGCTGTGACAGCGGGACGTTCCTCTGGGAGCGGTGGGCGCTCCTGCAGCGGCGGGTCTGCCTGGACGGGGGCAGGGGTGGACGCAGTCTCCGGGGCGGGCGCCGGCATGGGTACGGCCGTCGCGGTGGTCTGTTCGGCTGGAGGTTCCTCGACGGCGGGCGTGGTCAAGTGCAGCGGCTAGTCAGTGCTGAGGGGAGGGGGCACATCGGGCCGGCATCGCCGATGCGCCGCCGAGTGTGATGGTGAACTCGTCGAGCATCCCCGCGCGGGGTGGCAGGTGGCGTGATCATCGGCAGATCACGTGGACTCGGATGGCTGGCCTTTCTTGGCGGCTAGCTTTGGGACGGAGAATTCATCGTAGGTGCGGGGACTGATGGGCGGGAGATTCCGTTGGTGCGTTGGCTTGATACGTGAGGTGTCGAAGCCCTCGGGCCATTTGGTCTTCTCGTCGAAGACCACTCGTTTCAGCGAGGCGCCTGTAAGGTCGGCGCCGGTGAGCGTGGCCTCGCGAAGGTCGGTGTAGTCCATGCGAGCGCCGCGTAAGTTGGCATTCCGCAGGTCGGCCCTGGTCAGATCTGTTCCGCGGAGGTCAACGCCCTCCGCGATGACCCCGGTCAGGACGGCGTCGCGTAAGTCGGACTGGTAGAGAACGGCGTCAATGAGGTTCGTCCTAGTCAGTCTTACTCCGGTGAGATCCGCTCGGGTCAGATCGGCTCCGATGAGGGAAGCCTCCGTCAGGTCGCTGAAGTGGAGATCCGCGTCCCGGAGCCGAACGGAGGCGAGGTTGGCCTTGGGAAGGACCAGGCGGTCGAGAAAGAGCACCTGACCTCGGATCGGGGCCCGGCGGCCGAGCACAGTCAGCGCTGCGTGGATGTCGGGGGCGCGGAGCGAAAGGTTGACGTCGTTGCCAGGCGGTCTGCTGGCCTGCCGCGCGTGCCCGGCACCTCGTTGAGGATCGCGGCTGCGGTTGCCGACGAACGAGGACAGGATTTCCGAGATGGACCGGCGATCAGCTGAGGAGGAGCGGGAGATGCGTTCGAGAGCGTAGATACCGCCGAGGCGGACGTCCAGGTTCGGATCGCCCAGGTGGGTGATAGCAGCGGCAAAGGACTCGGTGGCCTGCCCGTGACGGCTGAGCTGTAGTTGACGCCAGGTCAGATAGGCGCCGATCAGCAGTACCAATCCACCGACTCCTTGGAGCAGGGCGATTCGGATGCCGTTCACTGCGGCGGCGTAGTCGTCCGGTGGCTTGGCGGTGCCCAGGTCCCATGCGAGGACATACCGGGGAAGGAACAGGGCGCAGACCAGTGTGATGAGTCCTAAGAGCGCAGTGAAGACGAGAGGCGCGGATATCCAATATCGCCATGGGGCGAGTCCCCGTGCGATCTTGTCTGTTCGCACAGGGTGGCCGGGGAGACGAGGTATGTGATCTTCGAAGCGGCTCATGGGCACCTGAGGGATCGACAATGGGAGCGGGGGTTCCACTGTCTCGCGAGCGCAGTTACATGGCCAGGAGCGCCACTGTACGGTTTTCGACTCTGGGTGGTGCGGGGTAGCCGATCTCAATGACTGGGTACCGCGGGCTGAATAAGGTGGGGACCATCTGGGGACCACACGTCATGCATACGGCTGAACGTCTGACACGTCACCAGACGTCATCCATTCCCATCTGAACGCCGCCGAGCTGCAAGAACGCGTACTCCAGCGTCCTGGGGGTCAAGGGGTCGTGGGTTCAAATCCCGCCGTCCCGACACTGTTCTAGCAGGTCGGAGCCGTGATCACGTGAGAATGATCACGGCTTTTCTGTTTTTCGTTGCTCGTTTGTTGCTCGGACGAGCCGTCAGTTGTCGACACCCCGCTGTCTCCCGTTGCCGCAGGCTGTCGCCCGGTGCCGGGCCTCGAAGCCACTGTCTCGCCAAATGTTCAAACCGTCAGGCTGCAGTGATGAGACTAATGATCTACAAGGTAAAGGCGGACGCCGTGAAGACCATTTCGAGACGTAGCAGGCCTTGTAATAGTGGACGGTAGCCTTGTCGTGGCCCGCGCCCGTGGCCAACTTGATGGACGGGGTGACCAGGAGGATGCAGTCGCCGGTAGTACGTGGCTTATCCAGCTGACAATCCGGAATCTGCTGGGTGCTCAATGACAGTGCACTCATCCGCCATGGCCTCAGCGTGTCGACCACAGCGCACCCCTCACGTCGTTGAGTGAGGGGTGCGTGCAAGCGTGCACGCCCGTACGGCCGAAAATCGCTTGCCTCGCCCGGCGGGCTCAGGAAACGTTGTGTCCATGATGCTCTAACGGACAGCACCCCGCTACTTCGAGATGCCACGGCGCCGACTCGCGCTGTAATGCCGCCCGTCCATAACCTGTTCAGCGAAGAGAGCGTCTTTGTCTCAGCAACACTCCCGGCAGGAGTTTCTGCCGCCGTCCATCCCGGCCGCGGGGTCGGCCACCGTCGCCGTGTTCGCCTCCCCCACCAGTTGGATCGAGTCCGATGCCGTTGCGCAGTGCCACCAGGTGGCCGCCCTCGACGGCATGATGCATGTCGCCGCCATGCCGGATCTGCACCCCGGCAAGGGCGCTCCCATCGGGGCCGCCATGGCGTCGACCAGGCTGTATCCGTTCCTGGTGGGCTCCGACATCGGTTGCGGTATCGCCGTGTTCCCCGTCAAGCTCAAGCGCGCCGTACCCGAGAAGCTCGCCGCCCGGTTCCCCGATCTCGATCGCGCGCTGCATCCTGAGCAGAATGCCGACGACCCGGCCTGGGCCGTTGTGAAGGGCGATATTCCCGCCGGTTACGTCGAGGGCCTCGGGACGGTCGGCCGAGGCAACCACTTCGTCGAGCTGGCGCGCATCGGGACCGTCTTCGAGCCGGGCCACGCGAGCCGTCTCGGACTCGCCGCCGGCGACCTGGTCCTCATCGTCCACAGTGGTTCCCGCGGGCTGGGCGAACGGATCCTGCGAGCCCACACCGCGGTCCACGGCGCGGGCCCCGCCCCTGATCCCGGCGCCTACCTGGCGATGCACGACGACGCCGTACGCTGGGGATCACTCAACCGGCGGCTGCTGGCCGCCCGGGTCGCCCACGCGCTGGGGACCGAGCCCACCGAGCCGATCCTCGACCAGTGCCACAACCTGGTCGAGGTCCGCGACGAGGTCTACCTGCACCGCAAGGGGGCGGCGCCGGGCGACGGCCGCGACGTGCTGATCGCCGGTACGCGAGGCACCCCTTCCTACCTGGTGGTCGGCCACGCCCGGCCGGACGCCAACCATTCCGTGGCGCACGGCGCGGGCCGCAAGATGTCCCGTGCGGACGCTCTGCGCCGGGGGCGGGCCAAGCACACGGTCGAAGAGCTGCGCCGCACACCGATGGGGTCGCTGGTGGTGTGCGGCGACCGCCAGCTCCTCTTCGAGGAGGCACCAACGGCGTACAAGCGCATCGAGCAAGTCATCGCCGACCTCGTCGACCATGACCTGGCCACGCCTGTGGCCACCACCATCCCTCTGGTCACCTACAAGACGCCCGACCTCGGGTCCACACCTCAAGTGGACCACCGGGACCACCGCCGCAAACGAGGCCGGTCGTGAGCGTTCACCTGCTCCTGTCGGCCGGGCGTGGCCCGCAGGAGTGTGCCTGGGCGTTGGCCCAGCTGCTGCACCGGCTGGAAGCCGACGCCACCCGGCAGAACCTGGAGACCCATCGGGCCCAGACTGTCCCCGGTGACCGGGCCCGCACCTACCGATCGGTCCTCATCCGGATCGCAGGAGACGGCGCCGAGGCATTCGCCGCCTCGTGGACCGGAACTCTGTGCTGGCAGGCCCCCAGCCCATATCGGGCCGACACCGGCCGGAAGAACTGGTACGTCATCGCCCAACCATGCCAGGTCGACACCCCGAGCACGACGTTCGCGGAAGCAGACGTCGACGTCGTCGCCTGCCGCACCGGCGGCCCCGGCGGTCAACATCGCAACAAGGCCAGCACGGCGGTACGGGCCACCCACCGCCCCACGGGGACCGTCGTCGTGGTAGACACCGAGCGGCAGTTCAGCCTCAACCGCCGCATAGCCATGCGGCTGCTGCGACAGGCCATCCAGCACGGCGACGAGGCGGCAGAGCGCGCCGCCAGCAGCGCCCGCTGGCGCATCCACGATGACCTCGTACGCGGCAACCCCACCCGCATCGAACGTCCGGAACCGTCGAAGCAGGACCTGGCCCCGCAGAAGCGGACGCGCCGACGACAGCGGCAGTCCACCCGACCACGCCCACCGCGGGAGGAGAGTCTCATCCGACAACATGAGGATCGCTAGGGCAAGAGCGGGCAGTGCCGCCGTCCGGCTGCACCGCTTGCCCGCTGTATGTTCTCGCCCTGGGCCGGCTCGGGCTTGGGTGTCATGCAGGCCGTCACCACCTACGTGCACCACGAGCAGAGCGTCCGCGGCGCGTGTCGCGCGGAGCGCAATGCGCGTCGAACGGTCACCGGCGGCGTCGACGACCTCGACCGCGAGACGACCCGGATGCTGGAGAAAGTGCTCGACCGCCGCGTCCCGTCCCCCGCCGCCTGACCGCTCACCTCGTACGGCCCGCCGACTCTCGTGCGGGCCTTACGAGGTGTTGCGCATCTCAGCGAGACCTCATCGGCAGGATCAGAGATGGCGACTGGTCGGGAGGGCGAAATGAACGACAAGACGGCGGCCCTGCTCGACGACGTCGTCTCTCGGTTGGAGAAGAGCATCGTCGCCCGCGACTGTCCCGCCATCGTCGTCCTGAACGGGGACCGCAGGCCCGCGCTCAGCGACTATGACGATCTGCGCGACGATGCGACGGCCGCCGCCTTTGAAACACGAGCCGCCGCCAAGGCCCACGAGATCGGCGCGATGCGGTAGGTGCTCGCCGTACCGCAGGTGTGGGTGTTCATCCCGCCGAGCACCGTGGCCATGCGAGCGGTCTCTCGAACCATCCCCTGCGCGAAGGCGAGCAGGAAGCATCACCTGGATGAGCTGCGACAGGGACGACGGCGTCGACTGCGGCCGCGTCCCCTACGCCCGGCGCCCCAATGGAGAGCCGATCCTCGGTGATCCGGAGATGTTCACCGCGCGTCCGCCCCCACGACACCATCGGATCAGGGATCGAAATACCTCTCCTGGACAAGATGCTCTTTAAGCGCGAAGGGCGTCGATCAGGGCATCGACGGCGGCAAGCGCGGCGGCCGTGTCGAGTCCTGCGCGGGAGACCAGGGAAAGGCCCTGGACGGTGAACAGCAGTAGCTGCGCCTGGGCCTCGGGGGTGGCGGCCTGGGTGACCTCGCCGCTGGCCTGCGCGCGCCGCAGGGCGTCGGCGACGATCTGAGTGAAGCGGGCGTGCGAGCGGGCTACGATCTCGCCGGCCTCGGCATCCTGCGGAACAAGTTCGGCGGTGGTGTTGCCGATCATGCACCCCTGCGGAACGCCGACGTCGGAGGCATACTCCTGCGCCCGGGCCGGGTTGGCGAGCACCTCACGCAGCGCCGGCAGCACCGGCCCGGCCTCCAGCGCCGTGACGAGCTGGCGCTCGTAGGTGTCCCAGTACAACTGGACCGCCGCTAGGTAGAACTGCCGCTTGTCGCCGAAAGCGCCGTACAGGCTGCCTCGCTCCAGGGCCAGCGCGTCGACGAGGTCCTGAACGGAGGTCGCTTCATAGCCTCGGGACCAGAACAGGAGGAGCGCGCGCTCCAGGGCCTGGCCTTTGTCGAATGCGCGGGGGCGTCCTGTCCGTGCCATATCCCCAGCTTACGACTTTTTGACTGTACGCACAAAAGTCCGTACGGTGATGGTCGAGCGACTTCTTGAACGATCACACAGAAGTCGGCGGCGCGCGAGCGCGCCAACGGACGAGAGGCAGGACCACATGGACTTCGAGGGAAAGACGGCGCTGATCACCGGATCGGGCGCCATCGGCGGGCTCGGGCACGCGACAGCGCGAATCCTCGCCGCCGGAGGGGCTGATGTGATCATCACCGGCACCGACCCGCACCGCGGCGCCCAGGTCGTGGACGACGTGCGGGGGAGCGTGGCCGGCTCCGCCGGCACCGTGCGCTTCATTCCCGCCGACCTGGCCGACCCGCAGGCCGTGCAGCGGCTGGCCGAGGACGCTGGGGCGGTGGACATCCTCGTCAACAACGCGGGCGTCGTCCCGTTCAGCGCGACCGCCGACCAGGACATCGCCGACTACGACGCCGCCTTCGCGGTCAACGTGCGCGCGCCGTTCATCCTTACCGCCCAGCTCGCACCGAAGATGGCCGCCAGCGGGGGCGGCAGCATCGTCAACGTCAGCTCCACCGCGGCCGGCCTGGGCATGCCGCTGATGGCGGTCTACGGTGCCACCAAGGCAGCGATCGAGTCCCTGACCCGCACCTGGGCGGCCGAGTTCGCCGGGTCGAACGTGCGCGTCAACGCCGTGTCGCCCGGCCCGATGACCACCTCCAAGGTGGTGGCGGCCATGGGACCGGACCTCGGCGGCATGGGACTGACGACCGCGCTGAAGCGCACCGCCGACCCGGCCGAGGTCGCCCAGGTAATCGCCTTTATCGCCAGCGACCAGGCAAGCTACGTAACCGGTGCCGTCGTGGCCGCCGACGGAGGCCGGACCGCCATCTAACCCCGGACGCGCCGGCTACCGACACGGCGGAGGCGGTCTGGGCGTTCTCCGATCATCCGTATTTCCACGCCAGGCCTGTCGGGGCCGCACATGGACCCGGCCACCACCACGACACTTATGCCCTCCGGGGACGGGGCCTGGAAGACCACGAAACGTGTCCCGGTCCGCATCCGCATAGACGTGAAGTCCGCCGGCCAGGGCCCCGTCCGCAGTGAGGAAGCCGGCCTCCGGCGGGTGTCCCGTGATGGCGGGGATGGCCCGCCATCGTTGCCAGAACCACCGTTACCAGAACCACGCGCCATGGCGCGAGTGAGGAGACTGAGTTCAATGGGTCGTCTTGAGGGAAAGCACGCACTGATCACGGGCGGGACGAGCGGCATCGGGCTTGAGACCGCCCGCGAGTTCCTCGCCGAGGGGGCGGCTGTCGCGATCACCGGCCGCTCGCGGGAACGGCTGGATGAGGCCGCCCGGCAGCTGGACGGCCCGCTGCTGCCCATCCTCAGCGACGCCGGCGACGCGGCCGGCCAAGCGGCACTCGCGGCGCGACTGCAGGAGGAGTGGCCGCAGCTCGACATCGTGATGAGCAACGCCGCCGACGTCACCCACCTCCCGATCGAGGAATGGACCGAGGAGGCATTCGACAGGCTCGTGGCCACCAATCTCAAGGGGCCGTTTTTCCTGATCAAGGCCTTGCTGCCGCTCTTTTCACGGCAAGCCTCGGTCATCCTCGTCGGCTCTGTCTCCGCTTTCATCGGGCACGAGAACGCGGCAGTCTACGGTGCCGCCAAGGCAGGCCTACTGTCCTTTTCCCGCGGGCTGACCTATGAGCTGAAGGACCGGGGCATCCGGGTCAACGGGCTGAGCCCGGGGCCGACCTTCACGGACACGTTCAAGTCGCTTGGCCCCGAGCGACAGGCGGCCATCTACGACGAACTCCGGCGGACCGTGCCCCTGCATCGCATCGGCACCGCCACCGAGCTGGCGAAGGCAGCTGTCTACCTGGCCTCTGACGAGTCCGCCTACACCGCCGGCACCGTCCTGCGCGTAGACGGCGGCATCGGAGAACTCGCCTACTGATCTCAATGCGTCAGCAGTCCTGATCGCGGATCGGCTTGTTGGTTTGCCCTGTTTGTCCCGCCTGGTTGCGGTGAGGTCTTCGCGTGTCGCTGCGGCTGCGCCGGGGTCGCCGTCGACCGGCGCTCCTCGCTTCTCTGATCAGCCCTTGGACGCCCCATCCCGGAAAGCGCGAGGCTAGGGGTCGGATGCCTCGGCGGTCAGAAGGCGTCGACGTACACGTACAGCCGGTCGAAGCAGAGAGCGGCCAGGTCGGCGCGGCGAATCACCCAGTGGAAGAGGCCCGCCTCCAGCTCCTCGCAGTCGTCTTCACCGCGCCAGGTAGCCAACAGCGTCCAGTCGTCGCCGTCCGCGACCGGCAGCGGCGCTTCGTCCCGGGCCATCGCGACCGGGTCCCAGTTGAAGAGGACAGGTTCACCGCCAAGCTGGAAGCGCCAGTGAGGGCGCCAGCCGACCACGTGCGACCAGGCGGACTCCAGCTCGGCGGCCCGCTGCGACTCCTCGTCGTCGTCCTCCTCGCGCCAGGGCCACGACCACTGGTGGAAGCAGAAGTCCAGCCGCGCCCGGCGGTAGGTGTCCGGACCGCCGTCCGGGTCGACCGGTCGCTCTGCCGACGGCGTCCCGGCCGGTATGTACCGCACGGCGTCAGCGACCACCGCCCCGCTGCCCGGATCGGGGTCGGCGAAGAACAACAGCCGCCCCTCGGTGGGCAGCGGCAGATCCGTCGCCCCGGGCGGCAGGGCCGCGCAGTCGACGGCTGCGACGAACGCCGCCGTCGGCGCGGGGGCGCCCTCCGGCAGCGGCGGGTTCCCGCCGGTCATCGCCACCACCGGGCCGGGGCCATCCTCTGCGAGGTAGACCGCCGGGCGGGCGGTGCGTATGTACGCCTCCACCTCGGCGGCCGGAATCCCACGTGCGGCGGCCTCCACGCGGAAGCGGGCAGCCCTCGCCGCCGGGGTCTCGTCAACGGTTTCCGTGTCGGTCATGGGACGACCTTATGGGCGTCATTCGGTTCATGTGGGCCATCGCGTCGTGTGTGTTCGACGTCATCACCCAGATGCATCAAGGCTGGCAGGGGCAGATCGTGACGAGCTGAGCTTTCAGATGGAGTGCGGCGGGGAGGCACATTCGGAGCTCAGAGAGGTGGGCATTCCGATCCCCTGTTGCAGCGGCGGCTGACATGGTTGGTCTGGAAGCGGTCACGTCCGCGGAGGTGGTGTATAGAGCCTGCCACCGCGTGATCCGTTTGTGCAGGTTAAGCGGTGAGGGCGCCGGGGAGTCGTTCCTGGTTCGGTGCGTCGCCGCAGATCACGCGAAGGCGTGCTTTGGCCAAGACGTCCAGGCCTATGTAGAGGCGGGCTTCGGTCTGTTCGGTGAGTACGGCGCCGGCGAGCCGGATGATGGCAGCGCGGTCGGGGAAGATGCCCACGACGTCGGTGCGACGGCGGATCTCCTTTCTGGCCGTTGGCGTTGGCCGCGGTACATGGACGCCGGAGGTCCATTGGACCGAGGTGTGGCCGCCGATGCTGACCCCCGCCTTGCTCCAGGCGTATTCGGCGAGCCCTGAGCAGTCGAACCCCTTGGTGCCGACGCCGCGCCCGATGCCGTAGCTCGGGAGGCGTGATGAGGGTTCCGTACTGGCGAGACGACCACGCCACCCCTCGGCGACGCTCGTGCGGTGCTCTTCGAGATGCCCGACCGGTCCGTGGACTGCCTGGTGACCAGCCCGCCCTACTACGGGCTGCGCGACCACTGCCCCGAGGAGTGCGGACAGGAGCCGACGCCCGTCGAGTCCGTGGAGAACCTCCGCGCCGCGTTCGCGGAGGCCCGGCGGGTGCCGGCTGACGACGGTACCTGCTGGCCGAACCTCGGCGACGGCTACGCCCGCGGCGTCGACCATGACCAGCGGCAGCCGGTCGTATGGCCTCACTCCCGTCGCAGGGTGCCGCCCAAGAACCTGCTCGGCAACGACATGGTGCCACTGGCCTGAGATCTGTCTGATGTGCCGGAAACAGCGACGTATTCCCAACTGACGATCATCCCAATAGGCTGGGTGTCTGCTGTCTTCACTCACCGGACTCGGGCAGGGCGAGATGGCCAACGGACCGACATACGGCAGGCTGATCGGTCGTGACTCTGAGCTCAGCCTCCTCGCGAGGGCCGTGTCGGGCGCGGCGGACGGAGCGCTACGGGCCGTGGCGGTTCGTGGCGACCCGGGGATGGGGAAGACCCGTTTACTCGCCGAGCTGGCCGAGCTGGCCCGGGCCAGTGGCTTCGCCGTCCATCACGGTCAAGCGACCGAGTTCGAACGTGACGTACCGTTCGGGGTCTTCATCGCGGCGTTCGAACCCCAGCCGGGTGATCCGAGCCGGGACGCGCAGGGTGCGCTGACCGAGTTACTGCTGGACGCCACAGGCCCGTCCGAGGCCCGGCGCGCGGGGCTCGGACGCTACCGGCTCTTCCAACGCGCGCGCCGGCTCATCGAAGACCAGGGGGCCGTCGGCCCGGTCGCCATCGTGCTCGACGACCTGCACTGGGCGGATCAGCCGTCTATGGAGCTGACCGAGTACCTGCTGCGCCGCCCGCCGCGGGCGCCGTTGCTGCTCGCCACCGCGTACCGCGCGGCCCAGGTGCCCGCGGGCATCGCCCGGGCCATGGCCGAACTCGGCGAGGCCGCCGTCCACATCGGTCTCGCCCCGCTGAGCGAGACCGACGTGGCGGCGCTGTTGCCGGAGGCGGACCGCGGCCGGCGACGACTGCTGTATCGCACCACCCAAGGAAACCCGCTCTACCTTCAGGTGCTCGCCGACGCCGGCGTGGAGACGCTGACCGCCCTCGCGGAGGCCGGTGGCACGGCAACCGGCGCACCCGAACGGGCACTGCTCGACGTACTCAGCACCGAGCTGACCGCCCTGACGCCGGATGTCCGGCAGGTGGCCTGTGCGGCGGCGGTGGCCGGAGAACCGATTTCGCTGGACCTCCTCGCGTCCATCACCCAACTGCCAGAGGCCGCCCTCGATCGCGCCATCGACTACCTGATCGGCGTGGGCCTGGTGGTCGAGGCCGACGCCACGTTCCGGTTCCGTCACCCCCTGGCCCGGGCGGCGGCGTACTGGATGTCCGGCGCGGCCTGGCGCTCGCGCGCACACGAACGGGCGGCGGAGTATCTGCGTGGCAACGGCGGCCCGCTGCAACTGCTGGCCCACCACATCGCACGATCGGCGCAGCACGGCGACGTGCAGGCGGTGCGAACGTTGGAGGCGGCGGCCTCGGCGGCACTGGACGCCGCTCCGTCCACCGCCGTCCGGCTGTTGCGGACAGCGATCCGGTTGCTGCCGGATGAGGCGGACCGGGCGTTGTGGCGAGTCCAACTGCAATGGGCACTGGGCCGCGCACTGGGCGTGACCGGCGATCTGGCAGCCAGCCGGCAGATCCTGCAGGAGGTGATGCGGGCGCCGGGGCCGCTGCGGATCGCGGCGGTGAGCTTCTCCTCGATGATCTATCGCCTGCTCGGCGACTACGACGAGGCGAGAGCACTTCTCACCACCGAGCTGACCCGGCCGCACGTACGGGACCGGTCGACCAGCCTGGCCCAGGTCGGGCTGGCCGCGGTCGAGTTGATGGGGCGGGAGCCGGGAAAGGCCCGGCTCGTGGCCGCCGACGCGATCCGGTCCCTGAGGGACGCGGACGACGAGGCGCTGGAATCAGCCGCCCGCACCATCCACGCGCTGGCCAGCCTGCGCGACGGCCACGTGGCACAGAGCCGACGCGAGACCGACCGGGCGGCGTGGCTGACGGACGCCATGACCGACGACGTACTCGCACCGCACCTTGAGTTGATCGCACCGCTGGCCTGGGTCGAGATCCACCTGCGACGTTACGACGACGCCTCGCGACATCTGCGCCGCGGGCTGGACATCGCCTACCGTGCCGGGCGTAGCCACAGCGTGCCGTACCTGCTCATCGCCTTGTCCGCGCTGAACGAGCGGCAGGGACGGCTGTCCGAGGCGATGACCGCCGCCGAGGAGGCCCGCGAGTCGTCCCGGCTGATCCACAGCCGGGAGACCCTGGCCATGTCCAGCATCCTGTTGCTGCGTCCGCTGTTGTGGCGGGACGGGCCGCGGGCCGCCCTGGAGCTGGCCGAACGGATCTCCGGGACCCGGCCCCGGTCCGGCTGGTGGTCCGGGCTGGCGCAGCTCGACCTCGCGCTGGTCTACGCCGAGGCCGGGCAACCGGACCGCGCTCTCGCCATGCTGACCTGGGAGGACCCGGGCGACGAGCCGACCACGACGTGCTGCCTGGCCCTCCAGGCGGTGATCACAGCCGTTGCCGGTGCCCAGTCCGAGGCCGGCCCGCTCGCCGAACAGGCCCTTTCCCGGGCGATGAAGTCGGGTCTGGCTCATCAGCTGGGGTCTGCGCATCGAGCGCAGGCGAAGGTGCTCATGCTCTCCGGGAGATCGAAGGAAGCGGCCGTTCACGCGGCACGGGGCGCCGACCATTTCGCCGCCGCCGGCGCGCCGGTCGAGGAGGGGCTCACGCGGCAACTCGCCGCCGAACTGTATGCCGCTCTGGGTTCGGTCGCGAAGGTCCGCAACGAGATAGGCCGGGCCAAATCCCTGTACGCCGCCACCGGGGCGGCCTGGCTTTCCGCCGCGTTGACCCGCGACGAACGCCGGCTGGCCGCCCGAGCGCCCCGGGGACGGCGCCAACCGGCCGGTCCGCTCTCCGCGCTCACCACCCGGGAACGGCAGATCGCCGACCTCGCGGTGGACGGGCTGACCAACCAGCAGATCGCGGAGCGGCTGTACCTGAGCCCCAAGACGGTGGAGGCTCACCTCTCGCGCATTTTCGCCAAGCTCGGTGTCCAGTCGCGCGTCACGCTCACCCAGCACCTGGCCGCGGACGCGCGGGCCGGGGACGACCGGGCAGCCGCCGGCCCGGACGCCGGATCGATGTAGGGGGTGCGGTAGGGAACCGCCCGATGCTAGCGACGGCCGCCGTGGAGCATGCTGCTGCGGCAAGCCACGCGATCACCGAGAGAGGTTCGCATGTCACCCTCCCGTGTGCCAAGACGTACCCGGGCATACGTCGTACTGACGACGTTGTTCGCCGCCCTGGGGCTGCTCCTGCCGGCCACTGTGGCCAGCGCCGATCCGATACCGCTGCCGAGTCGATCTCCGTTCTCGTTACCGACGTTCTCGCCGCTGCCGTCCGGCGCTCCGTTCCCGACGCGCCCGCCGCTACCGGTCCCGCTACCGTGCCCGCCGACCTGTGTCGACCTGGGACCGGATCCGTACGACGCGGTCGTCTACGGCGACAGCTACACCAGCGGTGAGGGTGCGAGCCACAACCACGCGTACGTGCCGAAGGCCGACGGTAGCGAGGACTGGACCCACAGGTCCGGTCTGGCCCCCTTCTACGTGGCCTGGGCGGCCCTGGAAATGGGCCGCAACCCGCTACGCAGGCTGACCCTCAGGTCGGAGACGATGGAGGCGTTCATCGGACGCGACCGGCTCTTCTTCCATGCTTCGTCCGGCGCATGGATCAAACACCTGGACGAGGCGCAGATGGAGAAGAAGGGCGGAACGGTCGTCCGTAATCCGCCACAGGCCCAGGACGTCCCGACCATGGCCAAGATCGCCTACTTCGGGCTCGGCGGCAACGACGCCGGTTTCGCCGACCTGGTCAGCACCGCGGCCGAGGCGTACCTGAACCCGGCCTCCGGCCGCTTCGGAGTGTTCCTCTGGCAGACCGACCAGGAGCAGTCGGTCGCCCTGGAGGTGGGCCGGCTGCAGTCGCGAATCGACCCCCTGCCGAACAAGGTCGCCCAGGGACTGGAGAGTGTCCGGGAGACCAACCCGGTGGCGGAGATCGTCGTGGCGCTCTACCCGCTGGGGGTCAAGGCGTCGGGCAACACCGGCATCGAGGAGATCACCGGCCACACCATGGACTTGATGTATCCCTTCGCGGCCAAGGTGAACCAGGCCATCCGGGACGGGGTGGCGCAGTTCCAGGCCAGCTATCCGAACACCAAGGTCCACATTTTCGACCCGAACACGGCCGGGCCGAACGGCACCAGCGTGGTCGCGGGACATGAGCTCGGCCAGCCCGACTCGTACTTCCAGGGCCTCGTGCGCCGCCCGGATGTGCTCTTTAGCGGCAAGATCTTCCAGTCGTTCCAGGAGAGCTTCCACCCGAACGAGCTCGGTGCGGTGGCCATCGGCAAGGCGCTCGCGACCTTCCTGGCGGCCAAGATGCCGGCCCTCTTCCCGCAGGGGCCGAACTTCGACCACCTGACCATCAACCCGCAGCCGTTGGCCGGCGCGACGCCGGATGAGATCCAGGCGGTCGGGCAGTGGGCGTACACCAACTCCTCGCAGCTCTGTGAGGAGACCGACATCGACAGCGTGTGCCGCGCCATCACCCCGACCGGCATCGTCCTGTCGACCGACCTCTGGTTCGACCCCAGCAGAGTCCTCCCGTTCCCCGGCGAGCCGGTTCCGGGCGGCCCTGACACAGGTTCACCCGGCGGCGGTGGCGGTGGCGGCGGGTCGACCTGGATCCCGGCCGACTACATTCCCAAGGACCCGTGCGACATCTTCCGGCCGGTCCGCTATGAGTTCTACACGGGGGTGCGGGTTCAAGGCGGACCGCTGCAGACTCCGACGGTCATCGACGGCCTCCTTTGGGCTCCCAAGAAGCCCAAGTGCGTCCCGGGCGTGGGACTGATCTTCGAGTAACCGCCGCCTCATCACAGCCACGCGCCGCCGCCCCGACCGGTTCCGTCGGGGTGGCGGCCGGCACGTCGGCGGCCGCGTCCTCGATGCGGCACAGCCGGCTACGAAGAAAATCGCGCGGCCTGACCACCACACCAACGGTGTCCGTCGAAGCGGAACAAGCTCACCTGGCAATCAGTTCAGCAGCCGCAGTGACGGCGCAAAATGTGATGCGGATCACTTCCGGCGTCACCCTCACTGGCGGTGGACGGTGTTTGAGATCGGCAATGAGTGTGCTGGCGGTTTCGCTGTGTGGCGATCGGGTGGGGACCGGAAGCCGTCCAACCTTGTCAGGACATCCAAAACATGGCCTGCTCGACATAATCACGCTCCCGGAAACTGGCGGCCATCACCGAGAGGGCAACCAATGGCCGGGTTATGTCGGGGATGAGGCGCTTCCGGCCGTTCTTCTTGGCGACGTCACCGCGTATGGTGCCGGCATCGCCGGCATCAAGGAGAGTCTGCGGACGGGCCCTGATGCCTAGTTCGGACAGCAGTGTGGCGATGACCCCTGCCTGCTCCCATCGCTGGAAGTGCCAATAGACCGTCTGCCAGGGCGGCAGGTCCGTGGGCAGGTATCGCCAGGGACAGCCTGATCGCACCAGGTACAGGATCGCATTCACGATCTCACGGCGGGGATGCTTCTCCGGGCGCCCGTCCATGCTGGGTGCCGGCAGCAAGGGTTGGACCTGTTCCCACTGCGCATCGGTGAGGTCGGAGGGGTAACGGCGAGGGGGCACACGCACATTATGGCGACAAATCGGACCAAGGAGAAGATCGTGCCGTCGTCTCCGGGAAGCCGATGACCTTTTCAAACATGCCTGGGAAAACTAACAGGCGGTAGTGACCATGCACCTCATGAGGGTGGTCCCGGGAGGGTCGATCACCCTCTTGAACGGGCCTTTTCCTTTTCTCCTGTCGTCCTGCCGCTTCAGCAGATGATCACACCCGGTTGATCTTGACGCGCGTTTCTATCGTCCGGCTGAATTTCCCTAATTGTGCTTTTTTCAATTCGCTGGAAGTGGAGTGTGCGTGACACCGTCACCCCCGGAAGCTGCTCAATTGGCTGAGCTGCCCAGACGGCCATGTCCGAAACGTCGCGGTATCCCATTGCTACGAACCGCGGTCCTGTTCGTCGCCACGAACATGGTCGTCGGACTGGCCGCCATCCCGTCCCGGGCAGAAGCGCCACTACCGGCCGCGCCTCAGAGTTCCGAAGCCTCGGAGGTCAGGGATAGCAGGCGTGCCGTCGACCGGGTGATCGAAGAGGCCAAGGCCAAGGCCCACAAGTCCGGCAAGAGGGTGGAGATCCCGGACCGCAACTCCGAGACGGTCACGCTGTACGCCAACCCCGACGGCAAGACGCTCCGGATGGAGCTGAACCTGGAGCCGGTCCGGGTCAAGAACGCCGACGGCGACGGCTTCACCCCGATCGACACCACCCTGGTCGAAGCGGACGGCGTCATCAAGCCCAAAGCGACCACGGGTGACCTGACACTGTCGGCCGGTGGTGACACGACGGCGATCAAGAGCAAGGACGCGAAAACCGCCGCACGCGTCGGTGGATCCCGCAAGCTGCCCAAACCGAACCTCAAGGGCAACACCGCGACGTACCCGTCGGCGTACGGCAAGGGCATCGACCTGGTCGTCACCGCCACACCGACCGGGTTCCGGCAGCAGCTCGTCATCCGGGAACGGCCGAACGAACCGGTGACCTTCCGCATTCCGGTGGATCTGCCCAAGGGGCTCTCGTTCGGTAAGGGCGACAAGGGCCAGCCCACGCTGAAGGGCAAGGACGGCAAGCCGTTCCTCGACATCCGGCCGGCGCCGCTGCTGGACGCGGTCGCCGCGGACCCCAGCGGTGACCTGGATGCCGCCAAGGTCGGCAGAGCGGCCGTCACCCTGGACGGTTCGGATCTGGTGTACAGTCCGGACCCGGCCTTCCTGGCCGATCCCGCGACGGCATACCCGGTGACCATGGCCGCCGTCGATGACGACTGGTATGAGTGTGAAATCGACACACCCTCCAGCACATACTGCCCGGACGGGGTGAGCGCGCCGTACGACGGCGAGCCGATGGACACCTTCGTCAACAACGCGGACTACCCCGACAGCTGGTCCAACTTCAACCTCGACCGGATCCTGGTCGGCAAGTCCAACAGCGGCAGTGTGCGCTGGCGCAGCTACATTCAGTTTCCGCTGCCCGCGGACGGCGACCCGTTCTGGGGCTCGACGATCGAGAACGCGGACCTGACGCTGTGGAACCACCTGTCCAGCGACTGTGGTCTCAGTGTCGGGTCGGGCGTCACCGCCCGGCGCGTCACCTCCGACTGGGACGAGCTGAACCTCACGTGGTCCAATCAGCCGTCGGTCACCAGCGTGGGCGCGAACACCGAGTTCGGCGCCTACAACAGCGCCAACTGCAGCGGGGCGTACGCCTACGAGTGGGACCTCATCCACTCGGTCAACGGAATCGTGCAGGCATGGGCGAACGGCGAGCCGAACTACGGCATCCAGCTCACCGCGGGCAACGAGTCCGACACCACGAACTGGCGGCGCTACCGCACCCGGGAGTCCACCTACCCGTACCCGGCGCACGCGCCCAGGCTCAGTGTGGACTTCGAGCCGCCGGCGCCTCCGCGCCAGGAGACGGTCGTCATCGCTGTACCGGAGCCCTTGGACACCGTGCCCTCCGACTACGACGAGGCGGTCGCGATGTCGACCCGTGCGGGGACGACGGTGGAGGAGTTCGCGACGATCGACGTACCCGACGAGGCAGTCGACGGCACGCTCGCCAACCATAACGGGATGGCGGACACGGTCGGCACCGACAAGCTCACCCCGGAGGACCCGAACGCTCCGGAGCCGGACGACACCGGCGACAGCGACGGCGAGGACGTCCTGGCCCCGCGGGTCCTGACCCACGAGCCCGCTGCCGGCGCGACCGAGGTCCCGCTCGACGCGGTGGTGCGGGTGACGTTCACCGAGCCGGTTGGTGGCGTGGAAGTCACCGTGCGGGCCGCCGACAACACGGATGTTCCGGGTTCGCTGGCCTACAACGACGACGACAAGGTCGTGACGTTCACTCCGGCCCAGCCGCTGGCGCCGGGGACCACGTACTCGGCGGAGGTCGCCTTGGCGGCGGACTCCTGGGATAACACGATGGAGCCATACTCGTGGTCCTTCCGGACGGTCGACGAGGCAGCCGGCCGTTGGACGTTCGACGAGGGGGACGGCCGTACGGCTGCCGACTCGTCCGGCAATGATCACGCCGCGAGCCTGAACGACACGGCGGAGTGGATCGCCGGAAAGAGCGGGAACGCGATCTCCAACGTGCCGTCGCAGGCACGCACCGCCGCCTCTGCAACGGCGGTCAAGCAGGGCAAGGCCGTCGAGGTCGCGGACGAGACGACCGCGACCAGCATCACGTATGCCCAGCCCGACGGGAAGACGTTCAAGACCGAGGTGACTACCGGTCCGGTGCGGACCAGGCAGGCCAGCGGCTGGGTGCCGGTCGACACCACTTTGGCCGAGCAGGGTGGCACACTGCGGCCCAAGGCTTTGGCTGAGGGCGCGGTCGTGGAGCTCTCCGCCGGTGGTACGGATCCGTTCGTGCAGATGACGGCCGACGGCAAGTCGTACGCGCTGCGCTGGCCGACTCCGTTGCCGAAGCCAACCGTCAAGGGGAGTGTGGCCACCTACACCGACGCCGCCGGTGCCGGGGCCGACCTGGTGGTGACGGTGTTGCCGACCGGGTTCCGGCATGAGGTGGTGCTGCGGCAGCGGCCGTCGAAGCCGCTGGAGTTGCGGATCGGCGTCGAAGACGAGGGCCTGACCCTGTCCGAGGGCAAGGGCGGCCGACTGCTGCTGAAGGGCAAGGACAAGAAGCTGGTCGTCGCGGGAACCCGGCCGATGGTGTCGGATGGCAGCGCCAGAGGCCTACCGGCCAAGCGAGGCAAGGCCAACGCGGACGTGGTCACCAAAAACGGCCGTGCGGAGCTGGTGCTCAAGCCCGACCAGGCGTTCCTGGCGGACACCGACACCGCCTATCCGGTGCGCGTGGCGTCGGCGGTCACGCTGCCCCTCGCCTCCGACATGGAAGTCACCACCTTCGACACGGCCGATTCACCCGCTTTCCCGGACACCCCCTACGTCATGGCCGGCACCATGAGCGGGTTCATCAAGTCGCGGGTGCACCTGCGGTTCGACACTACGGGCCTGCAGGGCAGCACGGTGACCGGCGCCACGCTGTCGATGAACACCATCGACAGCTACAGCTGCGGCGCCGCGCTCGCCCGAGGTATCCAGGTCGCCCGCCTGACCGGCGCGTGGAACCCGGACAACATCTACTGGGCGAACAAGCCCGCCTTCACCACCGAGGACGCCTCCACCAACTTCAAGGGCGTCACCTCCGACTGCCCCGTCTATCCGGACAGCATGGATTGGAACGTCACCGGCATCGTCCAGGACTGGGCCGCCGGAGCCGCCAACCACGGTCTGGTGCTCAAGTCGCCCGGTGAGGCGGACGTCGACAACTACCGGGTGTTCACCTCCTCCGAAGACACCGACTTCACCCTGCCGCCCAAGCTGACCATCACCACCAGCGGGCCCGCCTCGGCGCCGGCGGTCGGCGCCCTGACAATCACCCCCGCCCAGAGCGTGGACGGCGGCGTGGTGGCCACCTCGCTCACACCGCAGTTGGCCGCCATCGTCAGCGACACCGCCGGCGGCGATCTGACCGGCGCGTTCGAGATCGAGCACGACCCAGCCGCCACCTCCCAGGGCGCCGGCCAGATCTGGGCGGGCAGTTCGGCGGCCGTCGCCTCGGGCGGCCAGGCCACGGTCAGCGTCCCGGCCGGGAAACTGGCCGACGGGTGGAAGGTCCGCTGGCGGGCCCGGGCGGTCAACGCGGGTGCGTCGACCACGTCGGCCTGGTCGGACTGGCAGAGCGCGGCGATCGACGTGCCCAACCCCACGGTCGCCGCCTTCCAGGTCACCCCCTCCCAGGTGGTGGACGGCGGCACCGTGGCCACCAGCCTGACCCCGGCCCTGCGCACCACCGTCACCGACCCGGCCGCACAACCGCTGCGTGCCGAGTTCGAGGTCGAGCACGACCCGGCCGCCCCCGAAGGGCAGGGCACCGGCCAGATCTGGACCGGCGGCCTAGACAACGTCACCTCCGGCACTCAGGCGTCGGTGACCGTGCCCGACGGGAAGCTGGCCGACGGGTGGAAGGTGCGCTGGCGAGCCCGGGCGGTCAACACCGCCACCACGATCGGCTCACCATGGTCGGACTGGCAGAACCTGACCGTGGATGTGCCCGACCCGGTCTCCGAACCCGCCGTGAGCGCGCTGCAGGTCACCCCGTCCCAGCAGGTGGACGGCACCACCGTCACCCCCACCCTCACCCCGGCCCTGCTGGCCCAGATAAGCGACCCCGCCGGTAAACCGCTGCGCGCCGAAGCCGAAGTCGAGCACGACCCCACCGCACCCTCCGGTCAGGGCAGCGGCCAGATCTGGGCCGGCGCCGCCGACAACGTCCCAGCCGGCACCCAGGCGAGCATCGCCGTTCCGGCCGGAACGCTGGCCGACGGGTGGAAGGTGCGCTGGCGGGCGCGCGCTGTCTCGGCCACCGCCGCCTCGGCCTGGTCGGACTGGCAATCCTTCACCGTCGGCCTGCCCAAACCCACCGCCACCGGCCTGACCATCACCCCAGCCACGGTGGTGGACGGCGTGACGGTGACCACCACGGTCACCCCCACGCTGCAGGCCACCCTCACCCACCCGAGCGGCCAGGCCCTGCGCGCCGAAGCCGAGATCGAACACGATCCGGCCGCGACCGGTCAGGGCAGCGGCCAGATCTGGGCAGGCGCCGTGGACGGCGTCGCCTCCGGCACCCAGGCGAGCATCGCCGTCCCGGCGGACACGCTGACCGACGGATGGAAGATCCGCTGGCGCCTGCGTGCGGTCGCCGGCGGCGCGGCCTCGGCCTGGTCGGATTGGCAGCAGGTCACCGTGGACGTCGTCCAGCCGGGCGAGGAGCCTTTGGCCCAGACCACCGGACCGGTGATCCGCACCGACCAGAGCTTCACCGCCGCCGCCTGGCTGCGCTGGAGCGACAAGGACGGCGGCTACACCGTCCTGGAGCAGAAGGGCACTCACCAGGCGCCCTTCCGGCTCGGCAACACCGCCGAGCACGGTCTGGTCTTCACCTTCACCAGCGCCGACGCCACCGACGCGACGGTCGAGGGCGTCCTGTCGGGGGTCGAGCCGCCGATCGATGAGTGGTTCCACGTGGCGGGCACGTATGACGCGGCCACACGGACGGCCACCTTGTATCTGAACGGGACCCAGGCCGGAACCGCCCAGTTGTCCTTCCCCGTCTGGGACGCCCAGGCCCCGCTGCGGATCGGCGCGGCGATGGCAGGGAGCATGGACGAGACCGTGGCCTATCAGCGTCCGCTGTCGGCGGCCGGAGTCGCCGATCTGTTCACGCAGGCCCAGGCGGCCGCGGCTCCGGCAGCGCCGTCCGGCAAGGTGAGCCCGGCCCGTACGTCGTCCGGCATCACGACGAGCGCCTCTTCCACCGCCGCCGCGGATGACGGCAGCTTCTACAGGCGGGTCGACCTGGAGGACTGCCTGGCCCTGGACGACAACTACGACGGGGACACAGCGGACACCTACGTGACCTGGATGAAGGGGGAGTACGCCTTCGGCCAGTCCAGAATTCATGAATCCACCTACAACTACTGCTGGTCGTCCTACCTCTACGTCCTGGAGTTCGCCGAGAATCCGTTCACAGGCGGGATGGTGAGGGCCGCGAAGCGGTCGTTGCTCAAGAAGGCGAAGAAGAAGAACGGGCAACAGGTCGAGGTCGAGGACGACGACGCGTTCCGGTTCCGCGCAACCTGGGTCATGCACACCTACCTCGGTGGCACGGGAGGAAAAGAGTTCTCCGAGGGTCAGCTCTTCGCCCAATCATTCAAGGTGTTCACCCGCTTCGACCAGTTCGCGATCGTCGACGGCGACGGCGACGTGAAGGTGCCGTCGGGTGACCTGAGCGGGATCGAGATCGCATCCCACCCCGGCCATGGGTTGGGCGATTGCCGCTATCAGAGCGGATCGAGAAAGGAGCGGGACGTCTCCGCATGGCATGCCGCCCCCGACGCTGAATTCATGTTCGGATGGCCGGACGGTATCGACAAGAACCGTGCCCACCGGTGCGAGGTCGGCGTCGTCGCCTTCATTCCCGGTGAGGATGTGGGCACGGGCCTGGCCATTCCGCTCTGGAACCGGAAACTCGTCGACTCCCGCTTCATGCTCGAACAGGAGAAGATTCTCCGGCACGGCTCGGGGATTCCAGTCAGCGACTGGGACGGTGCTCCGTACACAGAGCTGGTGCCCGAGGTCCAGTGTGACTGGCAGAAGCTCGGCGGGCCGAAAATCCCCACCCGCATCGGAGGCTGCATCATCCCTTCGGTCCCTCGAGTGTTCGTGATGTCCAAGAGCAAGAACTCGGATTTCGTCGAGGTCATCAATCACATCGAGAAGGCGCTCAAGCAGCGGAACAACGCGGACACCGCCCCACCGAAGCGGCCGGGCCATGACTGGACCAAGCCCGAGCTGCCGCCCGCGAAGACCACTATCGCGCTTCCGGTGAACAAGGTGATCCCCGGGAACTGGGCGGATGTCACCAGCAAGCCACTGACCAAGGTGAACACGACCGACGCAACAATCAACCGGAGGCAGTTCTCCGGACTCCGGTTCACCACGGACGCGGGCACTACCGACGTGAAACGCTGGCCGAACGTTCCCGACGACTTCGTGGTGCCGCCTCGGGAGCTCGCAGGGGTGAACTACTGCAAATACTACTTCTATGACCAGTACGCGGTGACGAGGAGCTGGTATTACGGGGTCCCGAAGGCAGGATGGCTCAATTGCGATGAGTATCCGTTCGCCTCGACCAAGGAAGGTGCCGGCCGGCAGGACGGCAACTACTCCATTCGGGCGGTTTCCAAGGATGACAACATCATCCACGGAAGAGCTCTCAACAGGTTCTATTCCGATTACCGGGTCGTGCCCGGGGAGAAGTTCTGGGTCAAGGTCGTAAGCTAGTCGAGTCTGCGGGGTGGAGGCGATCGCGGGATCGCCTCCACCCCCTGTCGCTGAGAAGGTCAAAGGAGCAGGACGATGGACATGACGCGGGCACTGCCCACGGAGAGTCAGTGGGACCTCCTGGACGAGTACGGCTTGAACGCCTGCTTCGATGCGGCCTGGATCGACACGGAGGACGTGGAGGAAATCGCCGCGCGCTTCCGCGCAGATCCAAGTTCCGGAATTCCTTGTGATCTCGAAACCGCATATCGCCTGGCCGATGATTACGGGCAGGACACTCTGGTGTGGATCGGGACGCACTCGCCGGGCTGGTCTGTCGCGATCACCCTGGGCGGCGCTTTCACAGTGCGGGATGAGGTCAGTGCGGGAGGAAGGCTCATCATCACTTATTGGCATATGGCCGAGCTGGGCGAGATCGACGATGAGGGAATGGTCTATTACCAGGACGGGGAGTTCATGGGCACAGTGGGGGTGGAAGGGTTCCGGGAGTACGTGCACGATCTGGACGCATTCGCTGACTTCCAGGGGGAGGTGGAAAATTACCTCATCCTCGCGGGGCGGGTCACCGGCCGTTTTCTCGACCGGGCCTGGTTCGCGGTGCCGCGTGTCCTTTACCGAATTCCCAAGGGCGCGTGGCCTCGCATTCCCCACTGAGCCCGGTACCGCAGGAGAAAGCCAGGGCGAATCCAAACTCGGAGTTGTTGACGGCTCGGTGTGACTCTGGGCAGATAATCCCATTCCGCTCCCGGTGGCGGTCCGGCGGCATGTGACACAGAAGTTTGCATTATCTATCACACCTGCCCTCAGCGGATTACGTCCGCCCAGCTTGCCGTCAACTGCCGCGCCGCCGACTCGGCTCCATCCTGTGTCACACAGCGACGCGGAGGGGGGTAGCCGTGTCCGTCGTGGCCTTCCCCGGCCCGCCCCTCCCGCCAAGCGATCCCGCCATCGGCTCAACCGGCTCGTCGATCGCGGCCGCCGTCGAGCGCCTCCTGCAGTCCCACCAGGTGGCCGCCACACGCGCCGGCTACGCCCAGACCCTCGCCCGCCTGACCTCCGTGGCCGGGCCGGGGCACCCGGTCGCCACGCTCGCGCCCGAGCAGTACGCCGCGGTGATGAACCAATGGACCACCGCGGCCGCCGCCACCTGTCCGCCCTGGTCTCCTTCACCAACCGGGCGGCGCCAGGACCTCCTCGCGACCAACCCCGCCCGGCGGCTGGAGCGGCGCAAGAGCGCCCGCCGCGGCGACCGCGCCATCCCCGCCGCCCGCTTGGAGAAGCTGTTCACCAACCCCCGCACGCGCTGCGAGACGCCTGCTGTGGCGGCTCCTGTACGACACGGCCGCCCGCGCCGAAAAGATCCTTACCCTCAACGTCGAGGGCCTCGACCTGGAGTTCCGCCACGCCCGGGGCCGACCAGCGCGCTCTCACCTCCGGCCGCCGCGTGCGGGCGTCCGGCGACGTCTGTTCCGTCACCGGGTGGGGCCGCCTGTCCTATCCGCGCGCCGAGTACCTGTTCAAGACCGCCTCGGCCGAGCTCGACCCGCACCACCAAGGGTAGATCTTGCATCAGCTGCGTCATTCGGCACTGCAGCACCTCGCGCAAGCCGGTCGCACCGCGCCCAAGCTCCAGGCCAAGAGCCGACATCAGCACCTGGCCAGCCTCGGCCGCTACGTGCGCCTGGGCAAGAAGACCTCCGCCCGCATCACCGCCGACGCCGACCCCACCCAGCGGCGGACGTCTTCCAGATCAAGCAGTACACCGAGCGGGCTACCAGTGCGCGCGCCAGGCCGTCGGATCGGTGCGCCTGCTACGGCAGACCTCCTGATACGGCACGTCCAGGATCAAGCACGAACCATTCGGGCCGTTGGAGAACGACACGGGCACTGGCCCGGTGCCGGGTCAGGCGGTGCGGCGCGAGCGGGCCAGAGCCAGCCCGCCGAGGATCATGGCGATCGGCCCGACCACCAGGTCCACGTAGCCCCCGACTATTCCGTAGCCGGTGCCGGGACCACCGTCGGCGGCGGCCACGACCAGCCCGCCGATGACCGTGCAGGCCAGCCCCGCCGCCAGTGCCACGATGGCCCCTCTTCTCCCCGTGCCGGTGCCGATACGACCGGCGGAGCGGGCCAGAGCCAGCCCGCCGATGACGACGCCGGCCAGCCCCAGCAGCGCGGCCACCACGGACCAGAGACGCCCGGCGGTCAAGGTGTAAGCATCGACGGGCTGGACCAGAGCGTGCGCGGTTGCCGGTGTGGCGAGCCCCACGATTCCGAGCAGGGCGGCTGCGGCGGTGGCCGGCAAGTGACGGAGGGACATGAGGATCCTTTCGGTTGGATGACGGGCGTCGGCGGCGCGTGCAGCGCGGTGAATCGCCCATGCCGGTCGAGTGCCGGTGTCGAGCGCCTGGGAGGGGTTTCACGGAATCGCATTGACAGGGGGCGAGGACGACCTTCGTGCCCCTCCGCAGAACCGTCCTGTGGAAGGCGTGTGATGCCGTTCAGTCCTGCGTGCCGGAAAATGAAAGCCGAGTCGATGCTGCCATCGGTCAACAGTTGTCGCAGCGCGTGCTGCATGGTCTCGGAGTCGTTGAGGTGCGGGAACGGCTCGCCGGCGGGAGCCTCGACGTCCAGGAACCGGCAGAGCGGCTCCCAGCCCTCGCGGACGTCGAACACCAGGAGGCGATCCGCGGGCAGGCTGTTCTGGACAACGGCCGTGTGACGGTGGAACGCCGCTACCGCGATCTCTTCCGCTGTCCCAGTCCAGCGGCAGGCCGGAGGCGGCGGGCGTCGCACTGCGCACAAGATCACGAGGAGCGGCCGCCGTGCGATGACCGAGGTGTGTACGGTCATCAGGGGCCTCGATCGCGCGCTTGTATTCGCGGCGGTCAGCCGCTCAGTTGCGTGTGGCGTGAGCGGGCCAGAGCCAGCCTGCCGAGGACCGCACCGACCAGCCCGAGCACCAGGGCCATGGCCGCCCCGAACACTCCGTTGCCGGTGCCGAGACCACCGTCGGCGACAGCCAGTTTCACCGCGCCGTTGAGCCCGCCGGTCAGCCCCGCCACCAAGGCCACGATGGCTGCCCTCCTGCCGCCGTTGTCGATACGACGGACGGAGCGCAGCGCCAGCCAGCCGATGACCACGGCGCCCAGCGCCACCAGTGCGGCCGCACTGGCCCAGATTCGCTCAGGGGTTCCGAGGAAAGTATCGACACCCTGGCCCGCACATTCTGCCGGCGTCGTACAGACCGGCGAGGCCGCCTGTGCGGCAAGCACGAACAGGACGGACATTGAGGATCCTCTCGGTCGGATGACGGGCGCCCGCAGCGTGTGCAGGACGGTGACTGGGCCTGTGCCGGCTGAGGCGCCGGTGCAGACCGCCTGGGAGGGATGTCACGGAATCGATCATCGCGCCGTCGAGACGGCCGGGGCCTCCGACGGCGGACGGCAGCGTCTACGCAGTTCTGCGTAGACGACTCGCACCTAGGTACGCTCCCGGCGGTAGGGCGGTCGCGCGTCTGGGCGGAGTGGTCCCGCACACAGGGAACCGTAGGATCGCGGCATGGAACACCGCGTGGTGTCGTTGCGCCTGCCGGTGCCGGCGCAGGACGTGTTGCTCGCGCTGTTCATCACCGTGATGCAGGTTCAGGGCACGATAGTCCGCAATGCCGGCGAGGTGGTACCGCGTCCCCTTACCGACTTGGGAAACCTGGGATATGTCCTGCTGATCGTGAGTGGTGTGGTCGTCGCCGTCCGCCGCCGGTGGCCGGTGCCGGTGTTCGTCACCGCCGCGCTCGCCAGCTTGGTGTACTACGGCCTCGACTTCCCGGACGGTCCCGGCTGGCTCGGGCTCTTCGTCGCCCTGTACACCCTCGCCGCCTACGGGGACGGGCGCCGGTCGCTGCTGATCGCCGGCGTGGGCACCTCGGTGCTCGCCATCGGCTGGCTGGTCGCTGCGGCCGACATCGAGCCACGCGCGGCCATCGGCTGGGTGTTCTTCCGGATCGGCGCGTCGGTCATGAGCGCGGCCCTTGGCGAGTCCGTCCGGTCCCGGCAGGTCATCGCGGCCGAGGCCCAGGAGCGCGCTGAGTTGGCTGAACGGACTCGCGAGGAGGAAGCGCGGGCGCGTGTGGACGCCGAACGGCTCCGGATCGCGCGCGAGGTCCACGACACCGTCGCGCACGCCATAGCGATCATCAACGTCCAGTCCGGTGTCACCGCGCATGTGCTCGACAAACGGCCGGAAGTGGCGCGCGAGGCGCTGCGCGCCATCGAGCAGACCAGTTCCCGGGCGCTGCAGGAGATGCGGGCCGTCCTCGGGGTGCTCCGTCACGACGACGGTGACGACGACGAGGGGCGGGTGCCGTACCCCGGGCTGGGGCAGATCGACGAACTGGCCGCCAAGGCACGCGAGGCGGGACTCGACATCAAGGTCGAAGATGCCTCGCCCGCCGCGCCGTTGCCCAGCGCGGTGGGCAGTGCCGCCTACCGGATCGTTCAGGAATCGATCACCAACGTGGTCCGCCACGTCGGTCCGACTGGGGTGACGGTAGCGCTGAACCCCGGGATCGAGGCCTTGGAGATCCGCGTGACCGATGAGGGCCGCCGGGCCGCCCCCGGTCATGACTCCGCGGATCCGCGCCTACCGGCCCGGCATCCGAGCGGCACCGGAGGCGCGGCCAAGCCCGGCCGCGGCATCGTCGGCATGCGCGAGCGCTGCCGGCTGCTGGGCGGAGAACTCGACGCCGGGCCGCTTCCGGGTGGCGGGTTCGAAGTCAAGGCACGACTGCCCCTCGCGCCGACAGGGCCGCGCTCATGAACGCGGCGGCCGCCTCACCGTCGACCAACGCTCAGATCAAGGTGCTGCTCGCCGATGACGAGGGTCTCGTGCGTTCCGGGTTCAAGGTCCTGCTCGACCTCGAGGACGACATCACGGTGGTGGGGGAAGCCACCAACGGTGCCGAAGCCGTCGAGCGGGCCCGCGCCGCCCGTCCCGACGTCGTCGTCATGGACATCCGCATGCCCAAGCTGGACGGGATTCAAGCCACCGCCCAGATCGCCGAGACGCACGGGTTGGAGCAGGTCCGAGTCCTCATCCTCACCACCTACGACACCGACGAGTACGTCTTCGACGCATTGCAAGCCGGCGCGAGCGGCTTCCTGCTCAAGGACGCCGGGCCGGCCGAGCTCCTGCACGCCATCCGGGTGGTCGCCGCCGGAGACGCGCTGCTCGCGCCGCGGATCACCCGACGCCTCATCGGCCAGTTCACCGCGCTACGAACAGCCGCCCGGGCCGGGGAGGACCGGCTCGCGGTGCTGACCGAGCGCGAGCGCGAAGTGCTGGCCCTGGTGGGGCGGGGACTGAGCAACCACGAGATCGGGGCCGAGTTGTTTCTCAGCCCGGCCACCGCGCGCACCCATGTCAGCCGTGCGATGGCGAAACTGGGTGCGCGCGACCGTGCGCAACTGGTCGTCATCGCATATCAAACAGGACTGGTCAGCCCGGCGATGTAAGGCACGGCCATGTCGCGTTCGCGCAGCGACTCGGGCGTGGCCGTGCCCGACATCGCCCGCACGCTGGTCTGTCGCGGTGCCGACGCGGTCGACCTGCACGAACCGCACCTCGGACAAGATCTTAGGTGGGCACATCACCCGCCTGAACTCCTCCATCGGCAACATCCCGCCGGACGAGTACGAAGCCCCCTACCGCTCAACACCATCTCAGCGAACCCGCTGGAATCAATCCTGACATCTCCATCGAAACCGGGACGGTTCACGGAGAACCGCGAACAAAAACCCTACGCCGCCTGGTCTTAATAGGAATGTCCCGCGGAATCGTCCTTGTGTATGGAACGCCGAGAAGCCTCCCGCGATTATCCGAATGACAGGTCGTCGGAGTGGGGGAGATCGATGGAAGTGCTGCTCGGCAACAGACCCGTCTTCGCCAGCACCGACCTCGACGAAGTCCGTGACGAGGTGGCGAGGGTCTTCTGCCCGCATCGGCTGGACCTGACCGGCGCGGCGTCCCTGCTGTCGGCCCGGTTCAACTCCGTCCGGCTCGGCTCGGTCCGGATCAGCTACCTCGACTACGGGGCCGACGTCCGCATCGAACCCGGCGACCTCGGCACCTTCTTTCTGGTGATGATCCCGCTGGCCGGACGCAGCCTGATCCGCAGCGGGAGCCAGGAGATCGTCTCGACCCCGACGACGGCCGCCCTCCCCTCTCCGACGCAGCATCTCGACATGCGGTGGGCGGCGGGCACCCCCAAGCTGATCGTCAAGTTCGAGCGCACGGCGGTCGAACGCTCGCTGGAGCAGATGCTCGGCGAGCCGCTCGACCGGCCGGTCGTCTTCGACCTGGGCGTGGACCTGACCGCGGGATGGACGCGCGCCTGGCGGGCGATGGCCGACCTGATCGTCCGCGAGGCCGAGCACGACGACGGGCTGACCGCGCAGCCGCTGGCCGTCGCCCACCTGGAGAACGCGCTGCTCACCTCCCTGCTCACGATGCAGCCGTCCAACTACCAGGACCGGCTGACGGCGCCTCGGCCGCCCGTGCTTCCCAAGGTGGTGCGCCGGGCGCTGGAGTTCATCGAGCAGCACGCCCACCTCCCGATCAGCACCGAGGACGTCGCGCGGGCCGTGGCGGTCAGCGGCCGCTCGCTCCAGGAGGGCTTCCGCGTCCACGTGGGCCGCACGCCGATGGCGCAGCTCAGGGAGGTACGGCTGACCAAGGTGCACGAGGAGCTCGCCGCCGGGGATCCGGCCCGCTACACCGTCACGAGCGTCGCCGCCCGCTGGGGCTTCCTCCACCAGGGCCGGTTCGCCGCGCTCTATCGCCAGAAGTACGGCCGGCACCCGTCGGAGACCCTGAGACGCGGCTGAGGCGGATCCCGCGCCAGATGGACGGAATCCGCGCTGAGCGGATGGATCACCGGGCCGCTTCGGCCGTAGTTTCGCTGAAACCGCAACTTTCAGCGAAAGGAAACACCCTCATGCGCAGAATCCTCGTCGTCGGTGCCGGTCAGGCGGGTCTGCACCTGGCCATCGGCCTGCTGCAGAACGGCTACGACGTCACCGTGGTCTCCAATCGCACCCCGGAATCGATTCGCGACGGCCGGGTGATGTCGGGCCAGTGCATGTTCGGCACCGCCCGGACACACGAGCGCGCGCTCGGCCTGGACTGGTGGGCGGACGTCTGCCCGCCCATCGAGGGCATCGAGTTATCCGTCCCGAGCCCCGCGGGTGGCAAGGCTCTCGGCTGGGCGGCCCGGCTGAAGGCTCCCGCCCTCTCGGTCGACCAGCGGGTGAAGATGCCGGCCTGGCTGGACGAGGTCGAACGGCTCGGCGGCAAGCTCGTCATCCACGACGCCACTCCGGAGGATCTGGAGACCTACGCGGCCCAGCACGACCTGACCCTGGTCGCCGCGGGGAAGGGGGAGATCGCCTCGCTGTTCGAGCGGGACGCGGCGCGCTCGACATACAGCACCCCGCAGCGGGCGCTGGCGGTCACTTACGTCAACGGTCTCACCCCCCGGCCCGAGCACTCCGCGGTCAGCTTCAACCTGCTGCCCGGCGTCGGCGAGTACTTCGTCTTCCCCGCTCTGACGCACAGCGGCCCGTGCGAGATCATGGTGTTCGAGGGTGTGCCGGGCGGGCCGATGGACTGCTGGGGCGATGTGCGCGGCCCCGCCGAGCACCTGGCGTGCAGCCGCCGGATCCTGGAGAGCTTCTTCCCCTGGGAGGCGGAACGCTGCTCCGGGATCGAGCTCACCGACGCCAACGGGGTGCTGACCGGGCGCTTCAGCCCCACCGTGCGCCACCCGGTCGCCGTCCTGCCGTCGGGCGCACCGGTGCTCGGGGTCGCCGACGTGGTGGTGCTCAACGACCCGATCACCGGGCAGGGCAGCAACAACGCCGCCAAGTGCGCCGCCACCTACCTCCAGGCCATCCTGGAGCGCGGCGAGCAGCCGTTCGACGCGGCCTGGATGCGGCAGACCTTCGATCGCTTCTGGGCGCAGGCCCAGCACGTCACCCGCTGGACCAACGCGCTGCTGGCCCCGGCCGAACCGCACCACCTGGCACTTCTGGGCGCCGCCGGCCAGGTGCCGGAGATCGCCTCCCGCTTCGTCAACGGCTTCGACGACCCCACCGACTACGCCGAATGGTTCATGGACGCCGACAAGGCACAGGCCTACCTCGACCGGGTCGCGTCATGAGATCGCTGCGCGAGGCGTTGGGGCAGTTCGCCACCGGGGTCGCGGTGATCACCACCGCGACCGCGAGCGGGGAGCGGGCAGGGGTGACGGTGAACTCCTTCAGCTCGGTCTCGCTCGATCCGCCGCTGGTGCTGTGGTGCCTGTCGGACCGCGCTCCCAGCGCGCCCGTCTTCCTGCGCGCGGGGCGTTTCGCGGTCAACATCCTGGCCGCCGGCCAGGACGAGCTGTCGCGTCGGTTCGCGACGCCGGCGCCGGACAAGTTCGCCGGAGTGGACGTGCTCGCCACCCCCACCGGGCTGCCCATGCTCGCCGGAACCCTGGCCACCTTCTCCTGCCGTACGGTGACCGTCCACGCCGGCGGCGATCACCACATCTTCGTCGGCGAGGTGGAGCACCACCAACGGTCGGGAGGGGAGCCGCTGCTCTTCCACTCCGGCCGCTATCGCGAGTTCGCCTCCTCCCCGGGGCGGTGAGGAGCGGACGGGCCCCTTCCGTCTCCCGGGGGAGCCCGGCACCCCGGCGGTCTGGAGCATCGGCCTGTTTCTCGCTGCTTGGTCGTACCGCGCCCGTACAGCCTGATGGCAGACGCTCACGGCGGCGTGCCCGAGGGGAGGCCCGGGCCCGCCGTCGTGAGGTCGGCGGACGAGAGGCCGTCGACAGATGACGGCGGCAGCGTTATCGCGGGACTCACCCGTGTGGAAGGGCAAGGCCGATCCCGGCATCAGCGGGGGAGCACCTGCCGCAGAAAGTGGGCTGGTGCCGGACCTGGTGTCGAGGAGGGCGTCAGGCGGCGGGCGGAAGGACGATGACCTTGCCGGACAGTGCGCCCGTGGCGGCCTGGGCGTGGACTGCCGGCAGCTCGGCCAGCGGCACCCGCAGGGCGACGTCGACCCGCAGCTCGCCGCGGTCGACCAGCGCCACCAGCCGCGACAGCTGTTCGGCGTCGCTGCGGACGAAGACGTCGACGCCGCGCACGCCGCGCTCTTCGTCGCCGGGCGCGGGCATCCACACCGTCGTGTTCACGACGACACCGCCCGGACGGACCAGGGCGACCAGCGCGGCCAGCTGCGCGGGGTCGACCGGCGCGAGGTTGAGCACGACGTCGACCGGCTCAGAAACCGCCGCGGTCACCTCGGTGATGGTGTGGTCGATGATCTCATCAGCGCCCGCCGTCTTGACGCGCTCACTGCTGCGCGGGCCGGCCGTGGCGATCACGTGGGCATCGGCCCTCTTGGCCAGCTGCACGGCGTAGCCGCCGACCGCTCCGCCCGCGCCGTTGATCAGCACGCGTTGCCCGGCCGTCAGTTCGCCGTGGTCGAAGAGCGCCTGCCACGCGGTGAGGCCCACCAACGGCAGCGCGGCGGCGTCGGGCAGCGGGATGCTCTTGGGCGTCGGCGTCAGGATCTCGGCCGGCGCGAGGACGTACTCCGCGGCCGCGCCACTCCCCACCATCGGCAGGAAGCCGACAACCTCGTCACCGACCTCGATGCCGTCCACGCCCTCGCCCAGCGCATCGACCGTGCCGGCGACGTCGATGCCGGGGGTGTGTGGCAGCACCACCGGGATGGGGCCGCGCATGTAGCCCCCGCGAATGTTGCCGTCGACGGGGTTGAACGACGTCGCGGCGACGCGGATCCGGACCTCCCCGGCACCGGGGACGGGCTGCTCCACGTCCTCGTAGCGCAGGACGTCGGGGTCGCCGTACTCGTGGAAACGCACTGCCTTCATTTCGGGTCTCACTTTCGTTGGCGTCGAACTTCGCCTCCTCGACCCTTTTTCCACCGGTTGTGAGCGACCGGCAGACGGACTCCGCGATCCGGTCCGCGAGCAGGCGGGTGGGGCATGGGTCGCAGGCGCCGGCGCTGATGACGACCAGGGACACGGGGCTCCACGCGGAGGGACTCATCCTGGCACCGCGGTCGAGTAGTTCCTCGTCGAGGCCGACTCGTCCTCCGCCTGCTGGAGCCCGACGTAGGCTGAAGACGTCTCCGCCGATCCACTCGAGCTGCTGCTGGTCCTCGCGCTGAGCGAGGTGGGGATGCTCATGGTCGGTCCTCGAGGTCCGTGGGCGGCGGCGCCGTCCTCCTGCCTTCGACCCTGCGCCGTACCGCTGCCCGGTCTCCACGTCCTGCGGTGCTCACTCGCGCCCAGCGGTGCCCACACCGAGGCGCTCGCATGGTTTACCGGTCGGGTCCTCGGCCCGGGAAGATGGCATCGACGAGAGGAGCGCGGAGTGGGTGCGACGGGACTGGCGGGCCGGTTGGCCGCAGCACGAGCCGGCGCGCTGGTGGGCAGGGAGCCGGAGCGGGCGGTGCTCGACCGGATGCTGTCGGGAGCGGCGGACGCTCCGCTCGTGGCGTACCTCCATGGCCCCGGCGGCATCGGCAAGTCCTCGCTGTTGCGCTACGCCGCCCGGCAGGCGGAGCTCGCCGGCCGCCGCGTGGTGCACATCGACGCGCGATTCCTCGACGCGGATCCGCGTCGCCTCGAGGAGGCTGCCGCCCTGGCGTGCGCCGAGCCCGGCGCGGTGCTCCTCATCGACACCTTCGAGCGCTGCCAGCCGCTCGAGCCGTGGCTGCGCGACACCTTCCTGCTTCGGCTCGCAGAGGGTGCGCTCGTCGTGCTTGCGAGCAGGGTCGCCCCCGATGCCGAGTGGTCGCTGGATCCCGGCTGGGCGCAGCTCTTCGCCGACCTGGTCCTGCGGCCGCTCGACGCCGCCCAGTCCGACGCCCTGCTCGCTGCGCGTGGTGTCACCGCTGAGCAGCGCGGCGCCATCGTCGCCTTCGCCGGGGGCAGCCCACTCGTCCTCTCGCTCGCCGCCTCCGTGCCCGTCGCGGCGCCGGGCGCGAGCGCACCATGGAAGCCCACCGGCGACGTACTGACGACTCTGGTCGAGCGGCTGGTGGGCGACCTGCCCAGCACCGCTCACCGGCGCGCCCTCGAGGTCGTCGCGCAGGCCTACGTCACGCGCGAGTCGCTGTTGCGCGCGGTGCTGGGTGATGAGGACACCGCGACGGTGTTCCCCTGGCTGCGTCAGCTGCCCTACGTCGAGGCCACCCCTGAAGGGCTGCATCCTCACGACGCGGTGCGGGCCACGCTCGAGGCCGACCTGCGCTGGCGGGACCCCGAGCGCTACGACGACGTACGCGTACGCGTCTCGGTCGCGTGTCTGCAAGCGGTGCGCTCCGCCTCCGAGGACGATGCGCTGGTGCGCGTCGCGGAGTGGATGTTCCTCTTCCGCGACCAGGACGGCCCGAACGACCTGTACGACTGGCGGGCGCACCCCCATGTCGAGGACACCCCCCTCCAGCCCGGCGACGTGCCTGACGTCCTGCGTATGGCGGAGGAGGCGGAGGGTCCGGCGTCCGCGACTGTGGTCGCGCACTGGCTGAACCGCCAGCCGCGGGCCTTCCGCGTCTACCGCTACGCGGGCTCCTCCGCGCCCGTTGCGTTCATGGCCATCCTGCGACTGGAGGCACCGCTGCCCGAGGACCGGTCCGCGGATCCGGTGATCGCGGCGCTCTGGGATCACGTGGAGGCGGCCGCTCCCTTGGGACAGGGCGAGCACCTGGCCATCCGCCGTTTCGCGGTGCAGCCCGGCTGGCACCAGCGGCCCTCGCCCCCCATGGACCTGATCAGCCGGCGCACCATCGCGGACGAGATGAGGACCCGCGGACGCGCGATAACCTTCACCGTCTTCGAGGACGCCCAGCGGTGGAGGCGCTACCTCGCCGATGCCGGGCTGTACGAGGTCGCAGCGGTGGACGTCGGAGGGCGGGAGCAGCACGTCTTCGGCAGGGACTGGCGGCGGGAACCGGTGGAGCAGTGGGTGGAGCACAGGGCTCGCGCACTGGCCGCGCCCGTGGCCGCGCTGGCCGGAGTTCCGTCCGCCGGTGGCTCGGCTGACGAGTTCGGCGACGACCTGCCGCGCGCCGCGTTCGAGGAGGGCGTGGTGGAAGCGCTGCGCACGTGGCGCGCTCCCCGGGAGTTCGCGACCAGCGTCCTGTTGCACTCGCACCTCGTGCGGCAGGGTTCGGCCGACCCCGTTGCGGACCTGCGCAGCGCGATCACGACCGCCCTCGACGCGCTGCAGGTCGATCCTGCAGGCGTCAAGGCCCACGAGGCTCTCACCGCCACGTACATCGCGGCTTCCCGCACCCACAAGGCGGCCGCCCGACGGCTGGGGGTGCCCTACGGCACCTACCGGCGCCACCTCGCCCTGGCCAAGGAGCGGCTCATCGAGCAACTGCTGCGCCATACGGCCACGGTGTCCGTGCCGTCCACGCCGTGCTCGTCACCGGAGGGGTGAGGCACTGCCGTCGCAGGTCCGGGATCGGGCCCCGCTCGCCCAGGGGCAGGGGGGGCTCGATCCCGGACCACTCGTCATCAGTGGGTCACCCCACGCCACGACGAGGTGATCTACCGGCGTCGACGGCTCCGACGGAGCTGAACGCGCAACCGCGTGATCTCAGCTTCGTACGGGTTCTATCGGGCCGTGAGAGTCCAGAGGTGGTCGGCGGTGCCGTTGTCTTCCCACTGGAGGACCTGGGCGCCGGAGGACTTGCTCATGCCGTTGACGCCGAGCAGCAGACCGCTGTTGTAGTTGCGGATCTTGTAGTGGCCGTTCCCGTCCGAGATGAACGACCACAGGTGGTCGGCGGTGCCGCTGTCGCCCCAGATCAGGGCGGTCCCGCCGTTGCTGGTGCTCATGTTGGTGATGCCGAGGACCAGCCCGCTGGCCCTGTTCACGATCTTGTAGAGGCCGGAGCCGCTGTCGACGAGGGTCCAGGTCTGGGTGTTCCCGGATGAGGGAGTGGCCTGGTCGACCAGGGTGCCCTGGGCGGTGCCGGAGTTCTGCGTGTCCAGGGCGAGGCCGCTGTTCACGTTCTTGATCTGGTAGGTGCCGGCCAGCGTGCCCGGGTTGCCGCCGCCGCTGCCCGGGGTGACGACCAGGTGGTAGCCGTGGGTGGAGTTCATCGCCGAGACGGGCACGGTGATGGAGCCGTTGCTCACGGTGTAGTTCGACTCGCTCAGCGTGGAGGGCCCGGAGACGGCCACCGTACGGCCGGGGGAGGGGGTGTACTCCAGCTTCACGTGGGCGGTGCCGCCGAAGGAGCCGAGCCCGTTGATCACCACGGCGCTGTCGCCGGAGCCGCCTCCGAAGATGACGCTGAGCTGGTTGCCCGCGCTGTTCATCGCCGCGGCGCCGTCGATGCCGGTCTGCGCGGGCGGGGTGGTCGTCACCATGTTGCCGCTCATGTCGGCGTACCACTTGTAGAGCCAGTAGGCGCCGTTGGGCGAGCCGCCCCGGCCGGTGAGCAGGTCGCCGAGCGTGCCGGACTGATTCCAGAACGCCAGTTCGGCGTCGTGGACGCCCAGCCGCTCGAACTTGGCGATGTAACTGACGAGGGCGCCGGGGATGCCGACCTCGGATGGCGAGGCGTACTCCTCGATGGCGATCGGGCGCGGGCTGATGCCGTACTTCTTCTCGAGGTTGACGACCGTGGCGACGTCACCGGCGATCTTCGAGGCCCTGGTCAGCTCGTGCCAGGCGATGATGTCGGGGACGGTGTTGGTCGCGACCGCGTTCCTCAGGAAGTTGTCCATGTCGCTGATGTTGTCCGAGAAGCTCGGCCCCTGGATCGGGGTCGTCGGGTCCTTGGCCCGCACCTCACGGTAGGTCCTGGTCCAGAAGTCCTCGTACGTGCCGTTGGACGAGTTCCAGGTGTTGTCCGACTCGTTCCACAGCTCGTAGGCGGCCAGGTTGGTGATGCCCGACGCCTTGGTTTGCGCGATCTGCTGGTCGACCAGGCTGAACCAGTTGCTCCAGCTGAACTGGTAGGGCCAGCCCGCGTAGACGTCGGACAGCCGGTTCACGACCTTCGCGCCTGCCCTGGCAGCCTTCGGGGCGACGGTCAGGATGTCACCCGTCGGCTGCTGCTTGCCGCCCTGAGGCTTCTGGACGAAGGTGTTCGGCTTGATGGCCTGGGCCAGGCTGTCCGACGGCGTCGTCGCGTCCGCCAGGCCGTACAGCGAGCCGGTGGCCACGTGTGTCACCGGACGGAAGGGCTGGTTCGCGCTGACCACCAGGGTGGTCGAGGCACTCGCGGCCGCGTGGGCGGGAGCGGCGGCGAGGGTCGCGCCGGCTGCGGTGAGTGCGAGCGAGGTGAGCAGGGCAGCGGCCTGCCCGGCTCTGGGTCTGGTCGTCTTCACTGCGTCTCTCCTGAGGAGTGGTTGGGGGGTGGTGGTGCCGAGCGGACCGCGGGGGTCGTCGGCCGGGGGCCGCGTCCACGGGCACCGGCGGCCGGGTAGCCATGGCCTCGGTCCTCGACCGCGCCGGTCGCGGAGGGAGCGGAAGACTCGCTGGACATGGGATTCCCCAGATCGGTGCTGTGCGGCGGTCACGACGACGCAGCGCACACAAGCCGGGTTTGGCAACTGTGCGCAAAGGTTTTCCGAGCCGGAAACGTACGGTGAACTTGTCTGGCCGTCAAGACCGTTAGCCAGGCGAGTTTTCTTCCGCACACGATTGCCCAATTAAGGAAAGCGGTGGGGCCACAGCCGCAGTGGAGGTGGAGAGCAAAGGATTGCGTGTGCCGGAGCCGGGCCGTACGATCATCAAAGGCAAGGGCCACGCCTCTCTTCGGCCGGTCACCGGCAGGCCCCACATCGGCGACTGGAGCGGGGGCGGCGCGTCGCGGAGGTGGTGCCGCGGTACGGCCGGACGTCGATGCCTTCTTCTGCGGCGACGACCAGATCGCCCGCGGCGTCACCGGCACGCTTCGCGGACGCGGCATCTCGGTCCCCGAGCAGGTCGCCGTCGTGGGCTACGACAACCGGGACACCATGACCCTCGCCGCCCGTCCCCGCTCACCACGAGCGACAGACTGCGCCTGAGGCCGCACCGGTGCCCGATGCCCATTCGACGGGTGACGGGCCGCACGCCGAGGCCGACGGATCGACATCATTCGCGTCCGGCCGATGAATTTCTTCGACGCGGCGCCTCTGTACCTGTAGACGACCGGAGAACGGCGCGGCCGCTTTCCGGTGTGACTTCAGGCGGATGAGGAGTGTCGTCCAGATGAGCGAGACAGTCGTGGTGCGTTACGAGACACGCGCCGACTCGGCGGCGGAGAACCAGCGGCTGGTGGAGCGCGTGTTCCGGGAGCTGAACGAGACGGCCCCGGAGGGGCTGCGCTACGGGGCGTTCCGCCTGGCCGACGGGGTCGGATTCGTGCACGTCGCCCTGATCGAGGGGGACGACAACCCGCTCCGGCGGTCGGCGGCGTTCGCCGAGTTCCAGCACGGCGCGGCCGGTCGCATGGCCGTCCCGCCGGTCAGTGCCGGCGCCACGCTGGTCGGCTCCTACCGCCTGTTCCGGTCATGAAACATTCAGAGCAGAAGGAGAAGACGATGACTCTCCCACGGACGGCGTCACGCGACGAGTGGATGGCGGCGCGGCTGAAGCTGCTGGAGCAGGAGAAGGACGCCATGCGGGCGCAGGACGCCGTCACCGCGCGGCGTCAGGAGCTGCCGATGGTCAGGATGGACAAGGACTACGTCTTCGAGGGCCCGGCCGGCACGGCCCGCCTGGTCGACCTGTTCGAGGGCCGCCGTCAGCTCCTCGTGTATCACTTCATGTGGAACGAGGACTGGGAGGACGGCTGCCCGAGCTGCTCGTTCGCGGTCGACAACGTGGGCCGACTGGAGCACCTGCACGCCAGTGACACGACGCTCGCGCTCGTTTCCCGCGTACCCCTGGCCAAGATCGAAAGGTGGAAGGCGCGGATGGGGTGGACCATCCCGTGGTACTCCTCGGCCGGGAGCGACTTCAACTACGACTTCCACGTCACGAACGACGAGGCCGTCGCGCGGGTGGAGTACAACTACAAGGACAAGGCGACCCTGGAGCGGGAGGGCCTGGGGTACGCGGTACACGGCGACGCCCAGGGGATCAGCGTCTTCGTCCGCGACGAGGACAGCGTCTTCCACACCTACTCGACGTACGGCCGGGGCGCGGAGGTCATGCTGAGCACCTACCACTACCTCGACCTGACCCCCCTGGGCCGGCGGCGCTACGTCAACGAGTTCCCCTACCACGACACGTACGAGGGCGGGGCGGACCACTCCCACCACGCCCATCATCACTGAGCAGACGCCGACGGCATCGTGGGTGACGCCTCGCCAGGGGGCGTCACCCGTCCGTCTCGAACACGGGAGTCCCGCAATGATCGAGTCCCTGACACTCAGGTGGATGCTCATCCTCGTGCTCGCGGGCACGGCGGCGTGGTTCCTGATCCGTGGAGTGCGACCCGGCTCAGGTGGGGCGGCGCCGGGCGCCGCGGAAAGGATCTCCGATGTGGCGCACGCTCTCATGGCCGCGGCGATGGCCACGATGTTCTGGCCGATGGGATGAGTGAAGGGACGATGACGCGGACGGCGACCACGGAGGCCGGCACGCCCGACGAGGAGTTCGTCCGGCGGAGCGAGCCCTTCCGGCGCGAACTGCTGGCGTACTGCTACCGCATGCTCGGGTCGATTCACGACGCCGAGGACGTGCTCCAGGAGATCTACCTGCAGGCGTGGCGCGGCTACGCCCGCTTCGAAGGGCGCTCCTCGATGCGCACCTGGCTGTACCGAATCGCGACCCGGGCGTGCCTCAAGGCGCTGGAGGGCAACGGCCGGCGCCCGCTGCCGTCCGGCCTGGGCAGCCCGAGCGATCACCCGGACGAGCCGCCGCGCCACGGGTCGGTGGAGGTGCCGTGGCTGCAGCCCGCCCCCGACGCGCTGTTCGGCTCGGCCCCGGCCGATCCGGCCGCCATCGTCGAGACGAGGCAGACCATGCGGCTGGGGTTCATCGCGGCGTTGCAGCACCTGTCCGGCCGGCAGCGGGCGGTGCTGATCCTGCGCGACGCGCTGGCCTGGCGGGCGAGTGAGGTCGCCGGCCTGCTCGGCACCACGACCGCCGCGGTCAACAGCGCGTTGCAGCGCGCCCGGGCCCAGCTCAGCCAGATCGCCCCCACCCAGGACGGGATCGCGGAACCGGCCGACCCGGCCCGGCGGGCGTTGCTCGACCGGTACGCCGCGGCGTTCGAGAGCGCCGACGTCGGCGTGTTGGCGGGGGTGCTGACCGACGACGCGGTCTGGGAGATGCCGCCGATCCCCACATGGTTCGCGGGGAGGGAGACGGTCCTGCGGTTCCTCAGGGCCAGGGTCCTTGCCGCAGGCGAGCAGCGGATGGTCCCGACAAGCGTGAACGGGCAGCCCGCGTTCGGGTCCTACTCGCGCGACGGCGACGGCGTGTATCGCGCGCACGCCCTCCAGGTCCTCACCGTCACCGCCGCCGGTGTCGCCCGGGTCGTCGCGTTCCTCGACGCGGGCCTGTTCGGGTTGTGCGGACTGCCGCCGACCCTCGACGGCGCCGCCCCCCGGGGGTGATTCAGCCACCAGCGCCTGCTCACCGCGATCGGGCATATCCCGCCGACCGGACACGGGACCGACTCCTACGCTCAGTGGCTGGAGCCGGCCCGTAGGGTCGCCACCCGACCCGGAGCGCTTCAGCCCGTGGTGAGCTTGGCGGACAGCCTCGAGCGCGCCTGGCCGTGACGCTCCTGCGCCGAAGCTCACCGACTTGCTCGAAGAGTACCCCCGGGGGTATAAACGAGGCGTGCAGATGAACGAGGCGATGGTCGGCGATGCGGTGACGCGGCTGCGGCGAGCACACGGTCAGCTCGCGGGGGTGATCGCGATGATCGAGGCCGGCGAGGATTGCGCCAAGGTGCTGACCCAGCTGGCCGCGGTCTCCAAGGCGCTCGATCGGGCCGGGTTCAAACTGGTCGCCAGCGGACTGCGGCATTGTCAGGCTGCACAGGAGCGGGGCGAGGAGGCTCCGATGAGTATGGCCGAGCTGGAGAAGCTGTTTCTGGCCCTGGCATAGGCGGCCCTTCCGGGAAGGTTCGCCTTTTCATGTCCCCCTGATACCCCCCGGGGTATGTAAGGTGCTACCGATCTCACTCGACCGCCTGGCGGGGCGGACCGCGAAGTGTCGTGCGACCGTCCCGCCCACGTCGTCTGACCTCGGTCTCTTTTTTTGCTCGTCATATACCCCCCGGGGTATCTAGAAGAGAGGTGTTCCTTGTGGAGATCGTGTCCTTCCGCACTTCGGGTCTCGGTGACCAGACCTACCTGCTGACTCACGAGGGCAAGGGGGTGCTCGTCGACCCCCAGCGCGACATCGACCGGTTCCTGCGGGCGGCGGCCGAGCGTGACGTGGAGCTGCGTCTCGTCGTGGAGACCCACCTGCACAACGACTACGTGTCGGGTGGCGAGCAGGCGGCTCTGCGCACCGGAGCCGAGCTGGTCCTGCCCGCCGCCGCCGCGCCCGCCTACCCTCACACCCCGGCCTTCCACCTGGAGGACATCGAGGGCGGGGACGGCCTGTCCCTACGACCGATCCACACCCCGGGGCACACCCCCGAGCACACCAGCTACCTGGTGCTCATCGAGGGCGAGCCGGTCGCGGTGTTCTCCGGCGGCAGCCTCCTGGTGGCCTCGGCGGGCCGGCCCGACCTGCTCGGCACGGCCCGGGCCCGGACCCTCGCCCGGCTGCAGCACCGCTCGCTGCGCCGGCTGGCGGCGCTGCCCCCCGAGGTCGGGCTGTTCCCGACGCACGGCGAGGGGTCGTTCTGCTCCGCGAGCGGCGCGGGCCGCTACACCTCGACGATCGGCGAGGAGATCAGGTCCAACCCCCTGCTCGCGGTCGAGGATGCCGAACATCTGGCCGACGAACTGCTCGCCGCGCCCATGCGGATCCCGGCCTTCTACCAGTACATGGGCCCCGCCAACACGCTCGGCGTGCCGCCGATGCCCTCGACCGCGGCACCCGAGCTGGCCATCGGCGACCTGCCCCAGGACGCCCGGGTGGTCGACGTCCGCCCGCGCGAGAGGCAGGCGGACGGCTTCCTGCCCGGCTCGATCGGCATCGAACTCGGCGACGACTTCGGCAGCTGGGCCGGGTGGCTGCTGCCGTACCGGTCCCCGATCGTGCTGGTGGCAGAGCCCGGCCAGGACGCGGCCGAGGCGGTGACCCAGCTCGCACGAATCGGGATCGACACCGTACGCGGCGTCGTGCGCGACCTCGGCCCGGCCGCGACCGCGACGTTCGAACGGCTGGACCTTGTGACCTTCACCGTGCGAGCGGCCCAGCCCGGCGCCCAGGTGCTGGACGTGCGCATGCCGAACGAGCGCACGGTCGCACACCTGGAAGGAGCCGCCGAACGATTCCTCGCCGATCTGGTGACCGAGGGCGTGCCCGCCGAGTTGGACCGCGACCATCCAGTGCTCGTGGCCTGCGGATCGGGCCGGCGCGCGGCCATCGCCGCCACCCTGCTCATCCGCGAGGGATACATCCCGGCGGTGCTCGACGGTGCGGGCGTGCCCGACGTGGCCGCCGAACTGCGGGCCCGCCGCGCCGCCTGACCATCCCACCTGCGACGAAAACGAGAAGGAAGCCGTGAACACCGAATCCCCGAACATCGACACCGCGACGGCCCGCGCGCTGATCGCTTCCAACCCGGACGTGCTGGTCGTGGACGTGCGGACTCCCGCCGAGTTCGAGACCGCGCACATCAGCGGCGCGATCAACCTGCCGCTCGACCAGGTCGACGCCCACCTGCGGCGGATCGTCGACGACGCCGGCGGCACGATGCTGCTCATCTGCCAGTCCGGCGGCCGGGCTACCCAGGCGCACAAGAAGCTCTGCGACGCGGGACTGCCCGACGCGGTTGTGCTCACCGGCGGGATGAACGCATGGATCGCCTCCGGCGCCCCCGTCGTGCGCGGCAAGCAGCGGTGGAGCCTGGAGCGCCAGGTCCGGCTGGTCGCGGGCGGTATCGTGCTGGCGTCCATCGTGGCCGACCTGTGGCTGCCGGGAATGCGCTTCGCCGGCGCCTTCGTCGGCGCGGGCCTGGTCTTCGCCGGGCTGACCGACACCTGCGCCATGGGCATGCTGCTCGCCCGCCTGCCGTACAACCGCGGCGAGGGCGCCGACGTGGACGCCGCGCTCGCCTGTATCCGCCGCCCCGGCCGCAGCGCGGCCTGACGGATCCGAGGCGACGACATGACCGCTCTCACCCTCGCCGGCGCCGTCGTCGTCGGCCTGACCCTGGGCCTGTTCGGCGGCGGAGGATCGATCCTGACCGTCCCCCTGCTCGTCTACGTCGCGGGCGTCCCGGCGAAGGCCGCGATCGCCATGTCCCTGTTCGTGGTCGGCGTGACCAGCGTGGTCAGCGCCGCGGGCCACGCCCGTGCCGGCCGCATCCGGTGGAAGACCGGACTGGTCTTCGGTCTGGCCGGGATGGCCGGCGCGTACGGCGGGGGCCTGCTCGGGCCGCGTCTGCCCGCGGTGGCGCTGCTGGCGGGGTTCGCGCTGATGATGGTGGCCACCGCTGTGGCCATGATCCGTGGCCGCGGGACGCCCGAGGCCGCCCCGGCCCACAAGGAGCTGCCGATCCTCCACGTCGTCGTCGAAGGCGTCGTCGTCGGCCTGGTCACCGGGCTGGTCGGGGCCGGCGGCGGGTTCCTCGTCGTCCCCGCGCTCGTGCTGCTGGGCGGCATGCCGATGGGCACGGCCGTCGCCACCTCCCTGGTGGTGATCGCGATGAAGTCGTTCGCCGGGCTGGCCGGTTATCTGCAGACCGTCCCGGTCGACTGGTCGATCGCCCTGCCCGTCACGGCGGCCGCGGTCGCCGGCGGTCTCGCCGGAGGATGGCTCGCGGGGCGCGTCCACGCCGACCGCCTGCGCACGGGATTCGGCTGGTTCGTCCTCGTGACGGGCGGTTTCGTGCTCATCCAGCAGGCCCCGCCCGCGCTGTTCCACACCGCCTGGGGCATCGCCGCGCTGCTGGCCGGCGCCGCGGCCGTCACAGCGGCGATCGCCTGCCTGCTCCTGCGCAAGGGGCGTCACCGCGACGGGTCAGCCCCGCCGTCTTTCTACGGGTACGGCTTGACGCCTCGCGCCGCCGACGGTCACGGGGCGAGGGAGAAGTAGTTCTCCTCTTCCTGGACGAAATGCAGCCGCAGCACCGAGTGCAGCCCGTACAGGCAGGCTCGTAGATCCTCCAGTTGCTCGGGCCGCAACCGGCCGGCGGTGTCGGCGACCTTCACGTGCGTGGCGATCCGGCGGGCCAGGCGATCGATCTCGCTGTGGGCCCGGCTCATGGTCGCGGTCGCCTCTCCTCCGCCCAGGGGGGCGGCCAGGGCCGGGTAGAGCTCATGCTCCTCGGCGTACTCGTGCGGCAGCAGCCGCTCGGTCAGCAACCGGTCGACCTCCCGGACGGCGCCCAGCACGCGCGGCCCGTGCTCGACGGCCAGCAGGCTCGCGGCATCGCGTACGGCGTCCAGCACGTCGGCGAGATCGTCATGCTCGGCGGCGAAGCGGCGGATCAGGTCCTCGGTGGCCGGCTCCAGCACCGGCCGGGCGCCGCGCCGGGGCAGCACGGCACGCAACGCGTTGACGATGACCACCACGTCGATCGCCTCCTGCAGCAGCGCCCCGGCCGCGGGCGGCAGCCGGCCCAGCAGCGCGACCACCATGGCCGCCAGCGACATGGCCATGCCGCCCGCGGCCGACTGCACGGCGATACGCCGGGTGCGCACCGCGATCTCCATGGCGTCGGCGAGCCGGTCCACCCGGTCGGTGACCAGCACCACGTCGGCGGCCTCGGAGGAGGCGGTGGACCCGCGCGCTCCCATCGCCACGCCGACGTCGGCCGCCGACAGCGCCGGGGCGTCGTTGACGCCGTCGCCGACCATGACCGTCACCGCCCGCGAGGTTTCCGCTCTGACCGCGGCGACCTTGTCCGCGGGCAACTGCTCGGCCCGCACCTCGTCCAGCCCGACCACCGCGGCCACCTCCCGGGCGGGCTCGGCGCGATCGCCCGTCAGCATCAGCAGGCGGCCGATTCCCGCCGAGCGCAGCCGCCGCAGCGTACGGGGAGCGTCGTGGCGCAACGGGTCCAGCAGCAAGATCGCACCACTCAACGCGTCGTCGACGGTGAGCCAGGCGACGGCGGCGCCGTCCAAGGCGGCCCGGTTGTCAGCCGCGCGAGCCCAGCCGGGACGGGCCTCGAGCGGTGTCACGGTCTTGCCCACGCGCACGCGCTGCCCGTCCACGACGCCGGCCGCTCCGCGGCCGGGCTCCTCGGTCACCTCCCGCGGCGCCGACAGCGCCAAGCCGCGGGCCCGCGCTTCCCCGACGATCGCCTCAGCCAGCACGTGAGCGGACATCTGGTCGAGTGACGCCGCGAGCCGCAGCACCTCCGACGGTGTCCGGCCGGGAGCGGCGGCGACCTGCAGAACCCGCGGGCGGCCCGTAGTCAACGTGCCTGTTTTGTCCAGCAGCAGAGTGCGAGCCCGCCCCAGCCGCTCCAGCGCCCCACCGTCCCGCACGATGACGCCCTGGCGCGCCGCCCGCGACAACCCCGACACGATCGCGACCGGAGCGGCCAGCAGCAGCGGGCACGGGGTCGCCACCACCAAGACCGCCACCGCCCGCACCGCAGAACCGCTGATCAACCACGCCGCCCCGGCGACTGCCAGCGACAGCGGCAGGAACCAGGCGGCGTACCGCTCGGCCAGCCGCACCACCGGCGCCCGCTGCGCGCCCGCCTGCTCGGCCAGCCGGACGATCTGCGCGTACGTGCTGTCCTCGGCGGTAGCCGTCGCCTCGATGTCGACCGCACCGCCGGCGTTGACCACCCCGCTGCGGACCGCCTCGCCGACACCGCGTTCGATCAGGGTGGACTCCCCGGTCAGCGCGGCCTCATCCAGCATCGCCGGCCCGGTGCGCACCCGGCCGTCCACCGGCACCACCTCGCCCGGGCCGACCACCACCACGTCTCCCGCCCGCACCTCCGCCAAGGCGACGACGACCACCTCATCGCCGCTTCGGCGGCGAGCAGAGCGCGGCGCACGCTCCAGCAGCGCGCGCAGGTCACGCGATGCCCGACGCTCCGCCGCGGCGTCCAGCGCCCGCCCGGTGGCCAGCATCACCGCGATCAAAGCCCCCGCCAGGTATTCCCCGACCGCCAGGGTCCCGGCCAGCGCCAGCGCCGCGATCACATCGACGCCCGCCCGCCCCTTCCGCAACGCGGCGACCACCCACACCACCGCGGGCACGACGGCCACCGCGGTCCCCGCCATCCAGAATCCATCCGCGACAGCCGTTGCCCCGGCCAACCAGGCCACACCTCCGCCGACCAGCGCGCCACCGGTCGCTGCCAGGAACACCGGCTCACGCCACCGATCACCCACGGCGCCAAGAGAGCGCAGCATGTCGCGCCTCCACAATGACGAGACGATGAGAGTGCTGCCCTCTATACGACCGTCCTGCCCTGACGACCGATAGAGCCGAACGACCCCAATCGTCACTGCCGGCCCGTCAGCCGTGGAGAAGGGCGATCGCCTGTCCGACGACCCGGCGTTGGTTTGCCCAGGCCAGGAGCCGTGCTCAGTGCTTCGGCGGACGATCTGCCCGACAGGTGAAACAGCGGGGTGTTTCAGGAGCGGGTTTCGAGCGGACGGACGGCGTTGACGTAGTACAGCACCGGCCCCACGGTGCCTGTGCTCTCGATGCGGAGACCGGCACCGGGGACCAGATCGGCGAGCAGTTCCGGCATGGTGGGCCGCATCGCGGGACCGGCCAGTATCCCGACGAGGCGGGCGGCGAGGGGGTTGACCGGCGGGCGGAACTCGGCGATCAGCAGTCGCCCACCCGGTCGCAGGACGCGGAAGATCTCCCTCATGGCGGTGCCGCGGGCGGAGACGGGCATGTGGTGAACGGCGAAGCTGGAGACGACGATGTCGAACGAGGCGTCGGGGAAGGGCAGCGCCTGCCCCTCGCCCACCTGATAGGAGCAGTTGTCAGGTGAGCGACGACGGGCGTGCTCGATCATCGGAAGTGACGGGTCAACGCCGGTCACCCCCCCTTCGGGGCCCACGAGAGGAGCCAACATCCGGGTCAGGTAGCCGGTGCCGCAGCCGACGTCCAGGATCTGATGGCGCGGCCCCGCGCCGGACAACGCGGCCAGGCGGGTGAAAACGCTGCGACGGCGCCCGGCGAAACCGAGCTCGGCCAAAACCTCATAACCCCGCGGATAATTGATGGCGCCACCACCGTCACTGTGTTTCGAGTGACTATGCAGCAACTTTCCCCTGCTCATAGGGCTTCTCCTTCTTGTTTCGGAACAATGTGTTCGGTTATAAATGATCGATTCGCCGGCACGGCATGGTCAACAAGCAAATTCGTCGGGCTGTGCCGTACTGGACAGAGGTGGAGGACGTGTTCGGAAACTCGCGGAGGGGGAGCTCCGATCGCCGGGTGCGGCGCACTCGGAAGGCCGTTCAGCAGGCATTGGTGGAGCTGATTCTGGAGAAGGGCTATGAGGCGGTGACCGTCACTGATCTCATCAACCGCGCCAACGTCGGCCGCTCGACCTTCTACGCGCACTTCACCGACAAACAGGATGTGCTGTTCAGCAACCTCGACGAGCTCTCCAGCCTTCTCCGTCTCGCTCCCGCGTCCAGGCCGGGCCCGCTGTTCGCCTTCAGCCTGCCGATGTTCGAGCACCTTCATGAGCAGCGCCGGCTGGCGCGAGCGCTGCTCGGGCGGCGCGGGGGCAGCGCCGTGATGGCGCGCGGAGAGCAAATCCTGGCCACGATCGTACGTGACGAGTTGCTGGCGGCGTTCCCTCCGCGAAGCACACCACCGGACTCGCTCGACCTGATGGTCACCTGCGTCGTCGGGGCGTTCATGGCGCTGCTGCGCAAGTGGGTCGACGGTGAGTTGACCGCCACACCGGCCGAGATGGACGCGGCGTTTCGCGCTGTGGTGACACCGGGTGTGGAGATCGCCTTCAGGCGGTGAGCCAAAGCGGGGGCGATGGACCCGCGTCGACGGGCGAGGGCGGGAAGACGGTGAGGAGCCGAGGCGGACCGCCGGTCGCCACGCTCGCGAGCGTCAGGAGGCGGCGCTTACGGTCGGTGCAGCGGCGGAGTCCTGGTCGCCGCGGTCGATGTGGTCGGCGTGGAACAGCCCTTCGGCCAGTAGACGGCGCACGTGCTCGTCGGCTGCGCTGTAGTAGACGAAGGTCCCCTCACGCCGGCCCTTGACCAGCCCGGCCAGACGCAGTTTGGCCAGGTGCTGGCTGACCGCGGTCGGGGCGGAGCCGGCGAGCTCGGCCAGGCAGGCCACCGACGACTCGCCCTGCAGCAACGCCCACAAGATCTTGATGCGCGTGGGGTCGGACAGCAGCCGGAACGACTCGGCGGCCAGGTGCACCTGTTCCTCGTTCGGCATCTCGAAGTCGGGCAGCGAGGTGTGCATGCCGCCAGCATAGCCCCGAACCCCACTATTTGCGTACCTGCATGAGTGCGCATATAGGCTGGCAGGGTGACGACAGACCTGACAACGCGCCCCGGTCCCCGGGCCGTGGCCGCACCCAGCCGTACGCAGGCCTGGTGGCGGTCCGGGGCCGGATCACTGCCCGAGGTGCGCTGGGCGATCGCCGCGACCGTCCTGTTCGCCGCCGGCGGCGTCTGCCAGCTGGCCGGGGCCCCCTCCTGGCTGTGGTGGGGGCTGTATCTGACCTGCTATGCCACAGGTGGGTGGGAGCCGGGGCTGGCCGGGCTGCGGGCGCTGCGTGAGCGGACGCTGGACGTCGACCTGCTCATGGTCGCCGCGGCGATCGGCGCCGCCGTGATCGGGCAGGTTTTCGACGGCGCGCTGCTGATCGTCATCTTCGCCACCTCAGGGGCGCTGGAGGCGGTGGCGACCAAGCGCACCGCCGACTCGGTGCGCACCCTGCTGAACCTCGCCCCCGACACGGCGACCCGGCTGGATCCGGCTGGGCAGGAGGAGGTCGTCGAGACGGCCGATCTGGCCGTCGGCGACCTCATCGTGGTCAGGCCAGGGGAGCGCATCGGCGCCGACGGCCAGGTGCTCGACGGGGCCGGCGACGTCGACCAGGCATCCATCACCGGGGAGAGCCTCCCGGTGGACAAGCAGGCCGGTGATGAGGTGTTCGCGGGCACCGTCAACGGCGCCGGGGTACTACGGGTACGGGTGGGGCGCCCGGCCGGTGAGACGGTGATCGCCCGGATCGTGGCCATGGTCGAGCAGGCCAGCGCCACCAAGGCACGCACGCAGCTGTTCATCGAGAAGGCCGAGCAGCGCTACTCGGTGGTCATGGTCGCCGCCACCCTCGCGCTGTTCGCGATCCCCCTCGCGCTGGGGCAGGACCTTCAGGGCAGCCTGCTGCGGGCGATGACCTTCATGATCGTCGCCTCGCCGTGCGCGGTGGTGCTGGCCACCATGCCGCCGCTGCTGGCCGCCATCGCCACCGCCGGCCGCCACGGCGTGCTCGTCAAGTCCGCCGTGGTCATGGAACAACTCGCCGGCGTCACCCAGGTGGCCTTCGATAAGACCGGCACCCTCACCGAGGGCCGCCCCCACCTGACCCACATCCGCGCCCTGCCCCGCACCGGTCTGAGCGAAGGCACGCTGCTCACGCTCGCCGCCGCGGCCGAGGACGGCTCGGAACACCCACTCGGCCGGGCCGTCGTCGCCGCCGCCCGCGACAAGGGCCTGCACCTACCTGCGGCCACCGGGTTCGTGGCGGTGCCCGGACGGGGCGTGCGCGCCCATGTCGGTGGTCACCTGGTGCAGATCGGCAGCCCCGCCCACCTGCTCCCCGAGGGACACGCCGTTGCCGGCTCGGCCACCGCCTTGGTGGCCGAGCTCGAAGACAGCGGGCACACCGCCGTGGTGATGCTGCTGGACGGCCGCCCGGCCGCGGTACTGGCCCTGGCCGACCGCATCCGGCCCGGCGCACCAGACGCCGTGGCCCGCCTGACCGCCCTCACCCACGCCGCGCCGGTGCTGCTGACCGGCGACAACCCCCGCGCCGCCGCCCACCTGGCCGCCCAGACCGCAATCACCGACGTCCGCGCCGGCCTGCTTCCCGAGCACAAGGCCGACGCCGTACGCGACCTGCAACAGCAGGGGGCACAGGTGGCGCTGATCGGCGACGGCGTCAACGACGCCCCCGCCCTGGCCACCGCACACACCGGCATCGCGATGGGCCACACCGGTGCCGACCTGACCCTGGAGGCCGCCGACGTGGTCATCACCCGCGACGAGCTCTCCGCCGTCCCCACTGTGATCGCCCTCGCCCGCCGCGCCCGCCGCCTGGTCATCGCCAACCTCGCCATCGCCGCCACCTTCATCGCCGTACTGGTGGCCTGGGACCTGCTCGGCGACCTGCCGCTGCCGCTCGGCGTCGCCGGACACGAAGGCTCCACCGTCATCGTCGGCCTCAACGGTCTGCGCCTGCTACGAGGCACCGCCTGGCGACGGGCCGCCGCCGGGACCATCAGGCGCCGATGAGCTCCGGCAGCAGGTGCAGGTCGTGAGCGGCTTCGGGCCGCCCACCGGCTTCGAGGCACCGGCTACACCGCCTACCTCCTCCACCCGCACCCATGCAGCCCCCGGTTCCCTGAGCATGAGCACAAGCACGATTCGTCTACTGCGCCGTAGCAGTACCGCGGCGCGACGCGAGACGGATGAGCACCGAGCCGATGACCAGCAGGAGGGCGAGTGCGGCGTAGCCGTAAGCGAGGGTGGCGAGGGTGGCGACGGCACCGACCAGCAGCGGGCCGCCCGCGTCGCCGAGTTCGCGCCCCAGTTCGGCGGCGCCCATGGTCTGGCCGAGCCGTTCGACGGGGGTGGCGGCGGCCAGGGCGGCGAAGCCGAGTGGAGTGATCAGACCGGTTCCTGCACCGATCAACGCGGCGGCACACAGCACACCGGCCAGGCCCGGCAGCAGCGCGCATCCCAGGCCCGCTGCCGTAAGCAGCAGTCCTGCCGTGATGCCGCCACGCGAGGTGATGCGCCCGGCGTCCAGTGCACGCCCGGCCCGGGGCTGGACGAGGGCGGCGCAGCCGGCGAGCACCGACACCGCGGCGCCGGTGGCCACCGTGCCCAGCCCGGCCGCCGCGCCGGAAACGGGAAGGAAGCCGACCCCTGCCGACAGCGCGGCCGTCGCCGCGGCCAGCGCCGCCGTCGGGGCCAGGAAGGCCGGATCGACCAGCCGGCGGACCAGGCCCAGCACCGTCTGCCGGGCCTTGGGCAGTGGGGGCACGGCCGGCACCGTGAGCGCTCCCCACACGGCGACCGCCGCGCCCAGCACAGCCAGCACACCGAACAGCGCCCGCAGCCCTCCCGCCCACACCAGTGCCCCGCCAAGCAGGGGGCCGAGGGTGTAGCCGATGGACTTGTAGAAGCCGTAGGAGCCGAACGCCCGGCCGTGCCCGGTCGCCGGGTTCAGCCGGGCGACCAGCGCGGAGGCCGCGGGGGAGAACGCGGACGCGGCAGCGCCCTGACCCAGGCGGGCCGCCCACAACCAGGCAGGGCTGCCCGCCAGGACGTACACCGCCGATGCGACGGCGAAGGCGGCCAGCCCGCCGAGCAGCACCGGACGGGCGCCGACCCGGTCCGCGAGCGTGCCGAACAACGGCTTGAGCAGCACCTCGGCTCCGTCGTACAGGGCCAGCAGGCCCCCGAGCACCATCAACGAGGTGACCGCGTCTTCGGAGAAGCCCCCAAGGTTGGCGGCGATGCCGTGAGCCCCGAACGCGGTGGTGAACCCCGCCGCATACAGGGGCCACATCAGCCGCCGCGGTGCGGCCTGCGCAATCTTCGCTGAGGTCTGCTCCGCCGAGGTCATAGGGCCTCCTGCCTTGTCCGGTGCAGGGCGGTGAACACGCGCTCCGCGCAATACTCGCAGGCATCGGCACACACCATGAGGCTGGTCCCGCGGTTGATGGCGATGTCCGTCGCTTTGACCTGGAACAGGCCGAAGTGGCCGGCGATGTAGAGCTTCCGTCCGCCGTGCGCGGGCGATCCCCCCGGGCGGAGGCCCCGCCGGAGGCGTTGCCACTTTGCCCAATCCCGCCCTAGCCCAATGTGCTTCGGGAGGTTCGGCTGGCGCATTGGGGTACCACGGTCAGAGAACCCGTCAATTCGTCGGAACTTCGGCGGCTGGGCAAGAAACCACTCTGCTTGTGCCGCACCGCACGCCCATCGGGGGGTCGCATGAGAACCCGAGGTCTCGTCTGCTGGAGATCCTGTCTCACGACCGCGGGGACGGTCGCCCTTCTCTCTGCGGGAGCCGGGAGCGCGATGGCCGCGTCCGCTCCTCATTCGGACGATGTAGACCCGTCCACCCGTACCAACGTCACCAACTCCATGAAGGGCGAGGCGTTGGCGAACGTGACCTACCGCGCGTACGCGAAGCAGGCCGACAAGGAGAACCTGCCCGACGTCGCCGCGCTGTACCGGCGCACCGCGCACACGGAACTGCGTGAACACCTCACCGAGCAGGCGAAGCTGATCGGCCAGGTCGGCGACAACGCGGCGAACCTACGCGACAGCACCAGCGGTGAGTCCTACGAGGCGACGACGATGTACAAGAAGTTCGCCGAGCAGGCCAAGGCGGACGGCGACCAGGAGGCCGCCAGGCTCTTCTCAGAAGTCGGCCAGGACGAGGCGAAGCACCGGGAGAAGTTCCTCCAGGCGCAGAAGGCCATCACCGATCCGTCGTCAGGGGCGACGATCCCGACCGACGTGCGGGCCAAGCCGGTGGAAATCCAGGCCGGTGCGCCCAAGGTGTCCTCCTCCCGGACGCTGGAGAACCTGCGGACGGCGATGAAGGGCGAGGCCTTCGCCTATGCCAAATACACGCTGTACGGAGACAAGGCGCGGGAGACCGGGCAACCGAGACTGGCCCGGCTGTTCCATCGAACGGCCGCCGTCGAGCGCACCGAGCACTTCGCCGAGCACGCGAATCTCGCCGGCGCGGTGCGCGACACCGGGACCAACCTGTGCGCGACGATCAAGGGGGAGACCTACGAGGGTACGCAGATGTATCCCGATTACGCCCGCCAGGCCTCGGCGGCCGGTGACACCGAGGCGGCGGATGTGCTCAACGGCACCGCGAAAGACGAGCTGAAGCACGCGAAGGCCTTCTCCGGTCAAGTGTCCAAGCTCGGCAAGCAGTGCCCCACGTCGAGCTGACACTCCCCGCTGTGGAGGCGGGACTCCTCGGTAACACTCCTCAGGGGCGGTGGTGATGGCCGGTTCTGCACACAGGGGCGGCGCCGCGGCCGGCCACGTCGCCGAGCACGGTGCGGGTGGTGCGGCCACTCGTCCGAGCGACTACATCTGGGCGCTGGCCCGGATCTCGATCGGCTGGGTGTTTCTCTGGGCGTTCCTGGACAAGACCTTCGGCTGGGGGTTCGGCACTCCCGCCGACCGTGCCTGGGTCGGGGGAGCGAGCCCGACGACGGGGTACCTCAAGGGCACAGCGAGGAAGCCCCTGGGTGCGGTGTTCTCTCCCCTGGCCGGGCACGCGTGGGCGGACTGGCTGTTCATGCTCGGCCTGCTGGGCATCGGCGTGGCGCTGATCCTGGGGGTCGGATTACGCCTGGCGGCGGTGTTGGGCGGGTTGCTGCTGCTTCTCATGTGGGCGGCCGAGCTGCCGCCCGAGCACAACCCGTTCATGGACTATCGCCTCGTCTACGCACTCGTCATAGTGGGACTGGCCCTGGTGAACGCCGGGGACACCCTCGGATTCGGCAGGTGGTGGGGGAACACGGCGCTGGTCCGGCGCTACCCGTTCCTCAGATGAGAGGCCGCGCAGCGGCTGACCCGATCCAATTGCGGCGGTGATCCCAGTTCTCACCTTCTCGCGCCTGGGATTCGAGACTCGGGTGGGCGACAGGGACCCTGGCGTTCGAGCGAGGACATCGCGAGAGGCTCGGCCGTTCGGTTATAGAGATCTTCTACTCGGTGTGGATTTATCTCCCGTGGGCGCCGTTGAGGCCGTCCGGGGGAGAAAACTCCACCTGCCCGTGGCAATTCGTGATCATGACCAGATAGTGCTTACACCGTGAACACGCTCCCCGAATCCCATGTCCACCCTGGTTGGCGGATCCTGCGGAGTGATACCGGACGGCTCTGGGCGACCCGCGAGCGCGCGTTCGACCGTGCGGCCGAGATGGCAGGCGCCTTCCGCACTGTCGATGCCGACGACCTCGGGCGGCTGCGAGCGCGGATCGAGCAGCAGGAACGCATCGCGCACGCGGTCGGGTCGCGGAGCGTCGGCACCGCTCCGAAGTGAGGCCCGCCCGCCTACGCCACGAGAGCACTCGCCGTTTCCGCCGCCCGGCTGTCCCGACGGATCACGGCCGAGGAGCCTGCGTGTCCAGTCCGGCCAGGGTGACGGCGACCAGGCGGTGGACCGCGTCGTGGCTGTCGACCGTGCCGGCCGCGGTGAGGGCGTGCAGGCAGTAACCGGCCAGTTCCCCGGCGGCCACGTCGTCACGAACGTCCCCGTCCTGGGCGGCCTCGGCGATCAGGTTCTCCACGAACTCCTGTAACCGCCGCCGTGCGCGGTCGACGTGTTCGCTGCGATGCAGCAGTGCGGCGAGCTCACCGCCATGGTGGCGCGCCGAGTGGTGCTGGATCTCCGCGAAGGTCCGCAGCGCGGCCCGCAGGCGTACGACGGCCGGCTCGGCCGGCTCGGCCGCCGCGGTGAGCCGGTCGAGATGTGCGGCGATCTGGCGTTCGTGCCACGCGGTGAGGACGGCCTGGGCGTCGGGGAAGTACTTGTACAGCGTCGCGCGCCCGACGCCGGCGCGTTCGGCGATCTGCGACATCGTCAGCGAGACCAGCCCGCGCTCAGCCACCAGCGCCGCCATGGCGTTCAAGGCGGCATCCCGAACCGCTGCGCGATGCGCGTCGATCGTCTCGGTCCACAGCTTGGGCACGTCCAGATCATACAGGCTGTCCTCTTGCGCGACACCCTGCATCTGTCGTAGACACTCTGTATCGATAAATTCGATCCCGCCACGACCTCCCCGACACCCGCGGGCGGTCATCTCGGAGCGAAAGAACGGATACCCGCCATGCGCAACGCGACCACCGGCCGGCAGCACGACGCCGCCGGCGCCACACCCGACCTGGACACCGAGCACCCGAACTGGGAAGAGATCTACGCTCGTGGGCCGCGATGGGACATCGGCCGCCCCCAGCCGGCGTTCCTCGCTCTCGCCGCGTCCGGCGCCATCTCCGGCCGAGTCCTCGACGTCGGCTGCGGGACCGGCGAACACGTGCTGATGTGCGCGGACATCGGCCTCGACGCCACCGGCGTCGACATCGCCGGCGCCGCGATCGACGCCGCGGAACGCAAGGCACGCGAGCGGGGTCTGAACGCCCGGTTCCTCCGTCACGATGTCAGGCGGCTGGCCGAGCTCGGGGAGTCCTTCGACACCGTGCTGGACAGCGGGCTGCTGGTCCACGTCATCGACGACGAACAGGACCGCCTCACCTACCTACAGGGGCTGCGGGCGGTGGTGCCGTCCGGTGGCCGCTACTTCGTCCTGTGCTTCCGCGGCCCGCAGAGCGACTCGGGACCGCGGCACCTGGTGCGCGAGGACGTCACCGCCTGCTTCACCGAAGACTGGCGCGTGGACTCGATCGAGGAGACCACCCTCGACAGCCTCAGCGACGAGGACGGCATCCCGGCGTGGCTCATCGCCCTTACCCGGACCTGATCCTCGCCCGTTGCGGCACCTCCCACGCGATCAGCCGGATTCCTCCACGACAGACGAGCGAGAAAGTTCCCCGATGCCAACCTTGCACGCTCAGATTCAGACCGAACGGGCCGGGCGCTACCTCGCCCAGTTCTGCAGGCACGCGGCCGCCATGGGCGGCGGCCACACCGCCCGGCTACACCCGCACGGACCGGCGGCCCGCCGCGAGGTGCGGGTGGCCGCAGAGTGGTCGGACACCAGCGGAACCGTCACCTTCACACGATGGGGCGAATGTACGCTGACCGCCGACGCAGACACCCTCACGGTGCGCATCGACGCACGCGACGAGGAGGGCCTGACTCAGATACGCGACATCGTCACCCGCGACTTCGAGCGGTTCAGCCGACGGGACCCATTGACGGTGACCTGGCTGCGGCAGGAAACCCCGGGCGCCCTCTTCCGGCACACCGGCGCAGTGACATCGAAGTCGCGGCGAGGGCTTTTACGGTCTGGCCGCCAGACTGTGGTCCTGGCGCTGGCCGTGGCCCTGCTCATCGGTCTGCACGTCGGCGTGGCCGGCACGGTCATAGCGGAATCACGCTGGACCGCTGCCGCCGTCGACATCGCCGTAGCGCTTATCGTGCTGAAAATCGCGCTGATCACGTGGGCTCGCCTCCGAGTCCGCCACCGCAAGGCTGCCGGCACCTCCGAGGAGACGTGAGGCGGCTACGGCCCGGTAGTCGCCGTCCTTGGTGAGAGAGGGACCGGGCCCGGCCGACGACCGCAGAATCGATGACCTTGGTCCTGGGGGGTGGGGCCCTTGCGCAGCGGTGCGGGCGCGCCGGCATCAGAAGGATGAAGGTGACAAGCAGGCCGACCGAGCCCCACGAGGTGATCCAGATGACCGACTCCCCGACCGGAGCCGCCCTGCCCGCCGACGTGCACGCAGCGATCGACACGCTGGTGACCGGCGCGCTGAAGGCACTGACGGAGTACGAGTCCTTCACCCAGGAGCAGGTCGACCACATCGTCAAGAAGGCGTCCGTCGCCGCGCTGGACCGGCACGCCGCGCTCGCCCGCCTGGCGGTCGGGGAGACCGGCCGCGGCCTGTTCGAGGACAAGGCGGTCAAGAACATCTTCGCCTGCGAGCACGTGACCCACAGCATGGCCGACCTCAAGACGGTCGGCGTGGTGTCCCGCGACGAGATCAACGGCATCGTCGAGATCGCCGATCCCGTCGGGGTGGTCTGCGGTGTCACGCCGGTCACCAACCCCACCTCGACCACGATCTTCAAGGCCCTGCTGGCGTTGAAGACCCGCAATCCCATCGTGTTCGCGTTCCACCCCGCGGCCCAGCGCTGCAGCGCCGAGGCCGCCAGGGTCGTCCGCGACGCCGCCGTCGCCGCCGGCGCGCCCGAGCACTGCGTCCAGTGGATCGAGGAACCCTCGCTGGAGGCGACCGGCGCGCTGATGCGGCACGAGGGCGTGTCGGTCATCCTCGCCACCGGCGGTAACGCCATGGTGAGAGCCGCGTACTCGGCGGGCAAGCCGGCGCTGGGCGTGGGGGCGGGCAACGTCCCCGCCTACATCGAGCGGACGGCCAAGCTGCGCCGGGCCGTGCACGACGTCGTGCTGTCCAAGACGTTCGACAACGGCATGATCTGCGCCTCCGAGCAGGCCGTCATCCTCGACGAGGAGATCTACGACGCCGCGCTGGGCGAGTTCGCCCGGCTGCACGCCCATGTCGCCACGCCGGAGGAGAAGGCGAAGCTGGAGGAGTTCGTGTTCGGGGTGACGGCACACGGCGCCTCCTGCGCCGAGGCCAGGCTCAATCCCGACGTCGTCGGGCGGACTCCGCACTGGATCGCCGAGCAGGCCGGGTTCGCCGTGCCGGCGGACACCTCCCTGATCCTCGTCCCGGTGGACGAGGTCGGCCCGAACGAGCCGCTGACCAGGGAGAAGCTGTGCCCGGTGCTCGCCGTGCTGCGGGCCCGCACCCGGGAGGAGGGCATGGTCCTCGCCGAGCGCATGGTCGAGTTCGACGGCCTCGGGCACAGCGCCGTCATCCACACCGAGGACGCCGCCCTCGCCGAGACGTACGGCACGCGGGTGAAGGCCGTACGGGTGATCTGGAACGCGCCCGCCTCCCAGGGTGGCATCGGCGACATGTACAACGCGTTCCTGCCCTCGCTGACCCTGGGCTGCGGCAGCTACGGGCACAACTCGGTGTCGAACAACGTCTCGGCCGTCAACCTGATCAACGTCAAGCGGATCGGGCGGCGCAACAACAACCTGCAGTGGTTCAAGGTCCCGCCGAAGATCTACTTCGAGCCGAACGCGATCCGCTACCTGGCGGACATGCCGGACGTGCACCGCGTCACGATCGTCACCGACGCCGTGATGACCCGGCTGGGGTATGTCGACCGGGTCGTCGACGTGCTGCGGCGGCGCGGCGAGCGGGTTGCCCTGCAGATCATCGACGACGTGGAGCCCGAGCCGAGCGTGGCGACCGTCGACAAGGGCGCCGACCTCATGCGCGCCTTCCGGCCCGACGTCATCGTCGCCCTCGGCGGCGGCTCGGTGATGGACGCGGCCAAGGTCATGTGGCTGCGCTACGAGCACCCCGAAGTCGTCTTCGCGGACATGAAGGAGAAGTTCTTCGACGTCCGCAAGCGCGCCTTCCGCTTCCCGGCCCTGGGCGAGCGCGCCCGCCTCGTGTGCGTGCCGACCACCTCGGGCACGGGCGCGGAGGTCACGCCGTTCGCCGTGATCACCGACACCGTGACGGGCAAGAAGTATCCGCTGGCCGACTACGCGCTGACCCCGAGCGTCGCGATCGTGGACCCGGTCCTCGCCGCCGACCTGCCCCGGGTGGTCACCGCCGACAGCGGCTTCGACGCCCTCACCCACGCCATCGAGTCGTACGTGTCGGTGTACGCCAACGACTTCACCGACGGCCCTGCCCTGCACGCCATCAGGATCATCTTCCGGTATCTGGAGCGCGCGGTCACCCGCGGCGCCGCCGACCCGGAGGCCAGGGAGAAGATGCACAACGCCGGCACGATCGCCGGCATGGCCTTCGGCAACGCCTTCCTCGGGATCGTGCACGCCATGTCCCACACGCTCGGCGCCACCTTCCACGTGGCCCACGGGCGCACGAACGCCATCCTGCTGCCGCACGTGATCCGCTACAACGGCACCGTCCCGTCGAAGCTGTCCGGCTGGCCCAAGTATGAGGACTACCGCGCCCCCGAGCGGTTCCAGGAGATCGCCCAGATGCTGGGCCTGCCCGCGGCCACGCCGGCCGACGGGGTCGAATCGCTCGCCGCGGCCGTCGAGCGTCTGCGCGACGCGGTCGGGATCGAGCGGTCCTTCCAGGACATCGGCGTCGACGAGAAGGCGTTCGTCGACGCACTCCCACAGCAGGCGCTCAACGCGTACGAGGACCAGTGCGCGCCGGCCAATCCCCGGATGCCGATGCTGGAGGACATGCAGGCGCTGATGCGGGCCGCCTACTACGGGCGTTCCTCGGAGTAGCCGTCCGTCTCCGGTGTGTGCGTACACCGCGAGGGTTTACCTTATGAGGCATGATTCGGGTGTTCCTGGTGGACGACCACGAGGTCGTGCGGCGTGGTGTGGCGGCGTTGCTGGACGCCGAGGACGACATCGAGGTCGTCGGCGAGGCGGGGACGGCCGAGTCGGCCGTGGCCCGC
>NZ_VDMA02000059.1 GCF_006334915.2 Microbispora catharanthi | reverse complement strand
CGTAGACGCGCAGCTCACCGGCGCTGGTGGAGGTCCACTGCTGGTTGGCCTGGCCGTTGCAGTCCCAGATCTGCGCCTGCGCGCCGTTGGCCTGCGACGCCCCGCTGACATCCAGGCACCGCCCGGAACCCACACCCTTGAGCGCGCTCGTCGCCGGCGGATTGCCGCTCGGTGAGACGGTCGGCGAGACGGTCGGCGAGGGAGAGGGCGAGGTCGGCGGAGTCGTGTCGAACTGCGTCAGGAACTTCCACGCCTCGCCCGAGGTCCAGGTCCTCCAGCCGTCACAGGTGCACCCGTCGATCGGGCCCGGGGTGTGGCCTCCGTCGAACGCCGCCCACACGACCGGATACCCGGCCCGGCACCCCGAGTAGGCGGTGACGATGTGGGTCAGGCTGCCCGACCTGGGCTCCGGCGGATTCTGCGCGGTGCAGCCGTTGTTCCTCACGAACGTGTCACGCAGCCCTCGCCCCGTGGAGATGTTGAGCACCGGGTCCCCGATGCCGTGCACTCCCATGTACGCGATGGGCTGGGTGCCGCCGTTGCACCCGCTGAGCTGCGCGCCGGAGTAGACCACGACCGCGCGGAAGACCGACGCCCGGGCGCAGGCGAGCGCGTAGCTCATGCCGCCGCCGTAGCTGAAGCCCGTGGAGAAGATCTGGCTGGTGTCGACGCACAGGCCGGCCTCGATCTGCCTGAGCATGTCGTCGACGAAGGTCACGTCCTGGCCGCCGGGGTTGGCCCAGCCGTTGCCGTTGCCCTGGGGCGCGACGAAGATCGTGCCGTTGCCCGCGGCGTCCGCCAGGCGCCTGAGTCCGTAGTACGACCAGTTGTACCCGTCGGTTCCGCCCGAGTCGACGTCGTTGGCGGTGCCGCCGTTCCAGTGGAACCCGAAGATCAGGCGATAGGGGTGGTTGCTGTCGTAGTTGGCGGGCACCCGCAGGATGTAGCTGCGGTTCTGGCCGCCGCTCGCAATCGAGTGCGAGCCGCTCGCCAGCGTCGGGGCCTTGCCGCATCCGGCGGTCGCCGCGGCGGCCACGGCGCTGTGCGTCGCCGACGTCGTTCCACCGAGCGCCGTGCCGCTTATGCCCAGAACGAGAAGTGCTGCCGCCGCGATTGCGGCGAAAAGGGATTTGTGACTCAACATACGCAACTCCATGCGCGGTTAGGGGGTCAGCGGTAGCCGGCGGCGACGACGTCAGCCTGTACGGCGTTCTCGGTGGCGTCGGAGGGGTAGCCCGCCACCATCGCTCCTTCGTAGAAGGTGCCGGCGCTGAGGTTGGCGCCGCCGTCGGGCTTGCAGCAGTCGCCGCCGCTGCCCAGGACGATGGCGCCCTGCTTCTTCATCGGGCTGTAGCCGGGGGGAAGCGCGCCGTCGTAGAGGGTGTACAGGCTGCCGGACTGCGCGTTGCTGCCCTTGATCGCGAATCGGCTGGTGCCGTTGTTCTTCAGCGTGGCCGTGACGAACTTGCTGGTGAAGGCTCGCTGGTTGGGGTTCCAGGACTGGCTTCCGCCGGGGTAGAGCCCCCATTCGAGGTCGGCCTGCACCCACGGGCCGGAGCCGGAGCAGCCGCCGAACCAGCAGCTGGTGCCGAAGTAGATGGCGTCCATGGCGCCGGCGGCGTCGGCCTTGCGGGTGGTCTCGCTGTTGCCGTAGTCGAAGCAGCAGCCGCTGTTGACGTGGGTGCCGCTGGTCACCATGTACATGCCCTCGGGCGCGGTGCCGGTCGGCACGCCGGTCAGGTGACCGTCCCGCCAGTAGCTGTTGCCGGGGTTGATGTACAGGGAGTAGGCCTTGTTGCCGCCCACGGACAGCGACTCGGTGGTCGCGATCGCGGGCTTGCTCTGCGGGGACCCGGGGACCACGCTGGACCCCTGGTACCACAGGTCGTTGCCGCGGCCGGACTGGTCGTACACGACGGTGACGACGCAGGTGGTGCCGGCGCAGAAGGAGTCCTGGGCCGCGGCGTTGGCGGCGCCGCCCGCGGTCAGGACGCCGATGTTCCTGGTCGCGCTGTCGGAGGAGCGCCGCACCTGGTACAGGTTGCCGCTGTAGGCGTTGTAGAGCGCCCGCGTGGTGCTGTGCGCGGCCACGCACGGTGTGCCGCCGGCGGCGTAGATGTCACACGGACGCGAGCCGGGCGGCGGCGGGCTCGGCGACGTGGACGGGCTCGGCGACGCGGTGGGCCCGCCTCCCGCGACGGTCCACCTCTGGTTGCTCTGCCCGTTGCAGGTCCACAGGGCGACCGCGGTCCCGTTGGCCGTGGCCGCCTGGTACACGTCCAGGCACAGACCGGACTGGACCCCGGTGATGGACCCGTCGGCGTTCTGGCGCCACTTCTGGTTGGCCTGCCCGTTGCAGGACCAGATGACGACCTTCGTGCCGTTCGACGTCCCCTGGCCGTACGCGTCCACGCACCGCGTGCCGCCGAACGTGCGCAGCTCGCCGGCCGAGGTGAACTCGAACGCCTGGTTGGCCTGGCCGTTGCAGTCCCAGATCTGCAGGGCGGCGCCCAGCGCATCGGTGTTGCCCGCCACGTCCAGGCAGCGCCCCGAGGACGCGCTGACCAGCGGCGCCATCGCCGCCGATGCCGGTGCCGACCAGGTCAGGGCGGTGGCGAGGAGGGCCGCGAGCGCTGCCACGAGGCAGGCCGCGACGGCCGCCGGTGAGCGCCGCCCGCGAGCCGCATGGCCCGACAGGTCAACGGACGAAGAACCCATTGCTTTCACTCCTTGGGGGGAAGGCACGGCGGAGACAGCCACGTGCTGAATCCGGGCAGCCTCGCCGGAGCCGGCGATAGGCGGTCGTGTCCCATGCGGCGGGTCACTGTGGGAACAGCCCGCAGTGGACGGCTGGGCCGCGGGAGCCGGCCGCTCCTCGATCCTTAGCGTGGAGACCGAGGCGATGTCGGGTCCCGGTCGCGGACCCGATCCGCGCGCGAAGGCGCATGCACGAAGGAGGAAGGGGTCGCGGACAGCGGGCGAGAAGTCCGGCTGCAGCCCGGAACGCCGACGGCGCGCCTCACGCCGTCGTACGCGGCGAGCCGCGACGTCGGTGGATCACCATCCAGGTCACACCGCATCGGCGAGCGTCTGCTCCGAACCTCCTCGCAAAAGGTCCACGAACCGATTCGCCTCGAACGGGCGACGGAACCCAGCCCCTTAATGCCTCCTGGCGGCGATTACGGGATTTGTTAGCGTTAACAGAATGACAGGGACTTGACTCGTTCCTTCCTGCCGGCGGATTGGGGGGTGGCGGGATGCAGCGAAGCAAATACGACGGGCGACGCGCGTGTCAAGAACCGCGTTTCCCTTCTTACCGGCCGCGTAAGGGCCTGGAGTCCCTGCCGCGGCTCTCAGCAGGGACGCTCACGGTCCCCTGCCGGTCCCGCGCGAATGAAAGATTCACAGATCGCCTCGAGCGGGCCGGCGCCTTCAGCCCGTCCGCGACCCGATCTTGATCATTCCATCGAAACGATTCGCCTCTGCGTTGCGGAGTGCGTATGGCGACACCCCCGCGGCGGGGGCGGCTGGACGGTTCAGCCGGCCGAGCGGAACAGGCGCTGCTGGATCTCTCTGCGGTAGTCGTCGAGTGTGTTGTCGATGTGTGTGGCGGCGGCGTGGGCGGCGGCTTCGGGGTCGCCGGCGCGGATGGCCTGGTAGATGGCGTCGTGTTCTTCG
>NZ_VDMA02000058.1 GCF_006334915.2 Microbispora catharanthi | reverse complement strand
CGAACTTCGGCGAGGAGATCAAGCAGTGGACCAACCTGAACGGGCTGAGCCAGACCCCCTCCTTCACCGACCACCCGCAGTCGTCGTGGACCCGCACCCGCTACGGCAACACCGGCACCCAGGCCACCGTCGAAGGCATCAGCATCTCCGGCGTCGGCCACCAACTGCCGATGAGCGGCCAGCTCGCCTACGCCATCTCCTTCCTCGGCCTCGACAGCACCACAACGACGTCCCCCTCACCCACCCCGTCGGCGACCCCATCGTCCACCCCCTCCCCCACACCCTCGCCCAGCTCGTCGCCGAGCAGCACGCCGTCGCCGTCCCCGTCGCCGACCGCGGGTTCGGGCCCCTGCCGGGTCAGCGCCACCGTGAACGCCTGGAACAACGGTCTGACCGAGAACTTCACCATCACCAACACCGGCTCCTCGGCCGTCGACGGCTGGTCGCTGGTCTTCACCCTCCCCAGCGGGCAGACCATCACCAACGGATGGAACGCCACCTACTCCCCCACCAGCGGACAGGTCACCGCGAAGAACGTCAGCTACAACGGCTCGCTGGCCCCTGGAGCGTCCACTGATATCGGCTTCCAGGCCACCCACACCGGCAACGCCGGCAAACCGACCGCGTTCACCCTCAACGGCGTGACCTGCAGTGTGGCGTAGCCTTCTCCGAGCACGGAAAGATCACGGAGAGATGCGGCACCATCACAGCGGTCATTGCCCCAGTGAAGGATGTTCGATGGAACCGAGAGAGGACCAGGAGCGCTGGTGGCCGATCTGACAGAGGCCCGGGCCGCGGCCGCCGCGCGGATCAACACCGCGGTGGCGCACCCGGCTCGGGTGTACGACTATCTGCTGGGCGGCAAGGACAACTTCGCGTCCGACCGTGAGGCGGCCGAGGAGCTGGTCAAGCTGTCTCCCGGCACTCGTGAGGGCGTCCGCGCCCACCGTGCCTTCCTCCGCCGGGCGGTGCGCCACCTCGCCGAGGCGGGTGTCTCGCAGTTCCTCGACATCGGCACCGGCATCCCCACCCAGGGCAACACCCACGAGATCGCGCAGGAGATCGACCCCGGCGCGCGGGTGGTCTACGTGGACAACGACCCGATCGTCCTGGTCCACGGCCGCGCTCTGCTGACCGGCACGGGGATGACCACGGTGATCGAGGCCGACCTCCGGCAACCGGAGGTGATCCTGTCCCACCCCGAGGTCCTGGCCGTGATCGACTTCACGCGTCCGGTCGCCGTCATCCTGGCCGGCGTCCTGCACTTCGTCACCGACGAGGAGGATCCGTACGGCACGGTGGAGCACATCAAGGCCGCCGTCCCCGCGGGCAGCCGGCTGCTGCTGTCGCACATCACCCTCGACTTCGCGCCCCGGCTGCGCGAGGAGGACTTCACCAAGCCCTACGACAAGAGCACCGCGCCCATGGTCCCCCGTACGCACGCCGACGTGGTGCGGTTCTTCGAGGGCTGGCACGTGGTCGATCCGGGCGTGGTCGAGGTGGTGAAGTGGCGGCCGGACGACAAGGAGCACCAGGAACACATCCCGGGCGGCGGTCACGCCTGGGCCTACGGCGGAGTCGCGATCAAGCCCTGATCGAAGGACCGGGGCGGCGCCTGCTCCACGAGCGATTCGGGAAGCGGTGCGGTCGCGGGTGAAAAGGTTCGTCTAGGAATGCGCGGCCCGGATCCCGGGCCGCGCATTCCTGACTTCTGCGTCGGTTACGGACACCGGTCGTGGTCAGGTGGATCGACAGGACTCGTTGCCCGGCCCGCGGACCACCACAGTGGTCCGCGGGCGTGGCGACAGGTCGTACCGGTGGGGTCGGGGGCCGCCGCCATGGGCGACCGTGTCATCTCAGTTGCGGCTCCACTGCTGGTTGCCGCCGCCGTTGCAGGACCACACAATGATCTTCGTGCCGTTGGCGGTGCCGCCGCTGTTGGCGTCCAGGCACAGCCCGGACTGGACACCGGTGACGGTGCCGTCGGCGTTCACGTTCCACTGCTGGCCGGCACCGCCGGAGCAGCTGTTGATGACGGCCGCGGAGCCGTTGCCGGTGCCCGCCTCGAGGCACTTGCTGCCGTACACCTGGAGCTGCTTGCCGGAGGTGTAGGTCCACTGCTGGTTCGCGCCGCCGTTGCAGTCCCACAGCGCCACCTGGGTGCCGTTGGTCTGCGACTGGTTCGGCACGTCCACGCACCGGCCGCTGGCCAGGCCGCGCAGCACGTTGCCGTTGCTGGGACCGCCCTGGCCCGGCGTGATCGTGAGGTTGTCGAACTGCGCCGTCTCGGTCGTGCTGGTGCCGACGCCGATCTGGCCGGCGCCCCAGGTGCCGTCGGTGACCGAGGCCACCTGCGACCCGTCGATGCTCGCGGTGATCGTGCTGCCGGAAAAGCTCAGCGCCAGGGTGTGCCAGCGGCCGGTGCCGAGCCCGGCGACGCTCCCGCTGCGGATCGTCGTCATCGCGTTGTCGACGTTGTTGCGGATGATCTGCCAGGCGCCGCCGTCGGTCACCCGCAGGTAGTAGGCGTTCAGTCCCTCGGGGCCGAAGGAGTGCTGGGCGCCCGCCCGGCCGATCAGCTCGGCATAACCGCTCTGCTCCAGCAGCACATCCGCGGAGACGGTGTAGTTGCTCCAGCTCAGGTCACCCAGCAGGGCGTACGGGTGGGAACCACCGGTCCACAGGATCGGCTGGCGCGGGGCCATCTGGCGCACGCACCGGCCGGACCGGCCGCCGCCGCAGCCCACGACCTCGAACGAACCCTGCATGTCCGAGAGGTACTTCGCCTCGCGGCCCACGGCGTAGGAGTCGAAGTCGTCGGAGTACGGCAGCGCCATCGTGCCCCGGGCCGGGCTGGTCGCGGTGCCCTTGCCCTGGCCGGTCGTGGTCGTGATCGAGTACACGTACCCCGGCTGGACCGTCAGCGAGAAGGCGCCGTTGGACGGGGTGATGTCGCTGGAGTGGACGAAGTAGTCGGCGGAGTTCCCCGAATTGAGGTTGGTCGCCCACACGTGCACCTGCCCGGTCGACAGCCCGCCGGTCACGTTGAAGTTGAGCGTCTGGGCGCCGGTGGCGTCCATCGTCTCGATGATCGTGCTGTAGTCGGAGCTGCTCGGGGACTTCAGCGACACGTAGCTGCCGTTGTTGCGGTTGCCTCCGATGTAGCCGCTGGAGGAGTCCAGGTACTTCCAGCCGGGGGCGGTGAACTGCGTGGTGTGGCCCATCACCCAGGCGCTCTTGCCGATGGCGTAGTAACCGGACCAGGGCTGCGGCGCGACCGCCACGCCCATCGTGGCGAAGGGCAGGTTCGGGGCGATGGCGGCGATGACCGGCCAGTTGATGTAGGCCGTCATCTTCCCGTCGATGTAGTCCCGGTTGATGCCCCGGGCCATCGCCTTGGCCCCGTCGTTGTAGTCGTCGGAGCCGTTCTCACTGGCCCACAGCACCTTGCCGGAGTTGATCGCGGTGGTGGAGCTTGGACAGTTCTGCTGCGGTCCGCGGTAGCCGCAGACGTAGTGCGACCCGAACACGTCGACCGCGTTGCGGAAGGCGGTGTTGTTCGCGGCGTCGTCGGCGACCCCGAAGCCCCAGTCGTCGGAGGCGACGATCTTCACGTTGCCGAAGCCCCGGGAGTCGAGCGCTGTGTTGAGGTTGACGTACCAGTTGAGGTCGCGGCCCTTCTCGTTCCAGCCGCCCAGGTAGTCGATGGTCAGGTTGTGGCTGTTCTTGGCGCAGCCCAGCCAGTCGACCAGGTAGTTGATGGTGTCCTGCGACCAGAAGTTGCCGTTGCCCAGCCAGCCCGGGGCGCCCCAGGCCAGACCGACCAGCTTGATGTTGGGGTTACGGGCCTTGGCCTGCTCCATCAACCACCACTCATAACCCCGGTTGCAGTCGAGGTCGCCGGAGGTGTGCCGGTGGCTCGGCTCGGCCCCGTCGGTGGAGTTGGTGTCACCGCCGATCTCGACCTTCAGGATCTGCATCGAGGCGCCGTACCCCGGCTTGAACAGGTAGTCGAGGATCTGGCTGCGCTGCGGCTCGGGGTAGTCGACCAGCAGGCGGCTGTTGCCTCCGCCGCCGCTGATCGCGCCGACACCGTCAAAGGTACGGCCGCCGGAACCACCGTTGATCGTGATTCCGACCGCCGCACGCGCCGGCGACACGGCCACCAGGGACATCGCGACCGACAGGAGCGCGACCACCACACTCATGGCGACGCGCGCCATGCTTTCTTTTCGCCGACTCATGGGGTCCTTTCGATGAGGTAGGGCGAAACGGACATGGCGACAGACCGGCCGAGAGCGGGCGCCGTCAGGGGCGCCCACGGCCGGGTGCCGGGGACTCGGGCATCGACGTCGCGTGACGTGCTGCCGCCGTGCTGGAGGCGCGCCGCCGCAGGCCCCGAGCCCTGCGGCAGCGCGTCCTCGTTTCACCGCCGGGTCAGCTGCGCCTGCTCCACTGCTGGTTGGTTCCGCCGTTGCAGTCCCAGATGATCACCTGGGTGCCGTTGCTCGTGCCCTGCCCGTAGGCGTCGAGGCACTTGGTGCCGTAGACCTGCAGCTGCTTGCCGGAGGCGCAACGCCGTCGTCCTCAGGCGGCGGTGCAGGTGAGGGACCATGCCGACGGGGTGCCGCCGGCGAGGAAGCCGAACGTCGTCGAGGCGGACGGCTGGAGTGAGCCGTTGTAGGAGGCGTTGGTCACCGACACGGCCGAGCCGGCGGTGCTCACCGTGCCGTTCCAGACCTGGCTGATGGTCTGGCCGTTGCTCAGAGTCCACTTGACGGTCCAGCCGTTGATGGGCGCGTTGCCGGCTGTCACCGTGATCTCGCCCTGGTAGCCGCCGGACCAGGTGTTGGTGGTGCGGTAGGTCGCGTCGCAGGCGCCGCCGTTCGGCGTGGGCGTGATCGTCGGGCTGGGTGACGGTGACGGTGACGGCGAAGCGGGGGGCGTGGGTGAGGGGGAGGTCGGAGGCGTGGGTGAGGGGCTGGTGGTCGGCCCATCGTTGCCGGTGAACTGCCACCAGTTCAGGTTGAACAGGTAGCCGCTGCCGCCGGTGAACCTGAGGTACAGGTCGTGGGTGCCGGTCGCGCCGGTGACGGGGCAGGAGACGGTTGTCCAGGTCTGCCAGCCG
>NZ_VDMA02000057.1 GCF_006334915.2 Microbispora catharanthi | reverse complement strand
CTTCACCGGCGGCAACCCCATCACCGGCATCGAGCTCGACGGCCATCAGTCGCTGCAGTACTCAAACAGCGCAGCGGGGGCGGCCGAATGCCAAAACAGGGACTGCACACGCACACTATCTGCCGGAGATGCATGCGGCCTCCTGTGCCAGGCACAGAAGGCAGCGGCGAAGCAGCCGAACAGCCCGAAGCCACTCCCCTTCACTCCGTCGCCCAGCCTGTCACCAGTTGTCGACTACGCCGCCGGTATCGCCGGTGGTGTCACCCCCGCCCCCGACCTGGTGTGCTGGAATGCCAAATTCTGTCAGTGGCAGCAATATGGCCAAGCCCTCTCACCAATCCTGAGGACCTCCGACCCGGCCATCAACCAACCGCCCGGCCACTCCGAGTCCTGGGCCATGGGCGCAGGTGTCTCCCAGCTACTGGGGTTCGGCGCTCTCGGTGGTTTCAGCGGGGCTAATGAGGGATTGCGCAAAAAACAGCTTCGCCGCAGGGACCCTTGTCCTCATGGCGGATGGCAGCCGCAAACGAATCGAGGACGTTGGGGTCGGGGACGAGGTTCTCGCCACAGACCCGGAAACCGGCGAAAGCGGTGCCCGTAAGGTTACAGCGCTGCACCGCAACAAAGACACCGACATGGCGGACGTCACAATCCGCACTGCCGACGGTCACGAAACCACCATCCACGCTACCCAACACCACCCCTTCTGGGATGAAACCCGCCGTGCCTGGGTCGACGCGGCCGACCTTAAAGCTGGAGATAACCTCATCTCCCCCGACGGCAAATCTGCGTATGTTGTGAAGGTGCGCAGCTTCGCTGCTACGAAGTACATGTACAACCTCACCGTTGCTGGCCTCCATGTATTATCGACCAGGCTCGCGAATTGGTGAACCAATCCATGTTCTTCGTCGGGAAGTCACGATCGCGGACACTGGTAACCATTTCCATAATTATGAGCTTGTTAAGTGGCTTCATCGTGGAGGTCGCCCCCACGAACCGAGAGACTATTCCTCGAAGATTAAGCGGTAGGATTGCACTCCTCCTTACCAGTGGAGTCGACTGGGTCAGGCTTGTCGACCCCGTTGAAAAGCTTGTCGTCGTTCTTGCCCTAGGCGGTGTAGCCGCAGGTGGCTGGGTGTCGCCGGTTCCGGAAGTGACGGTCTCAATGTCGGTGGCAACCGGCCGGAGGCCGACAGGGGCATCATCTCTCTATGTGGAATCTGTCCCAAACGTAGAGGACGCTCACCTGCCGGCACTACGAGTCCCAGTCAACGAACGGTGACGATCGGAGCGGCATCAGCAGTTGGGGATAACCACCCAATCGCTTTCCCAGTAGCCATTGCCGGTCGCGTCTTTCACAACTGATGCGATCACGTCATCGTAAACCTCTATGGTGTAGAACTTGTCTACGTCGTCCAGGTGGAAGCCGCATAGGGGACATCCCTCCAGTACGCCCTGTATCCGTACGTGTCCGGCCCCTGGTTCCCCTTCGAGATCTCCCCAATCCGCCCAGTGCAGCCTCTGACCAATCTGATAGTTGGATAGGTTCAGAGCCGAATAGACGAACTGTACCCACCACTTGGAGCGTTGGCTACAGTTTGGGCACTCCATGGCCTCCGGCAATTGCAAGCGATTGAACATTCCCATGGCTACTCTATTCTTACCCCCCATACTGGAGGAAGGTTATGAGTTCATGCGGATAGCCTGTTGTTGCGAGGTAGTCAGCGAGCCTCTCATCCACCAGGCGCTGCGCTTCACCTTCACTGCGGGATGAAAGGCGCGCCTCGCGTCTTGCCATAAAGCTGTAGAGGAAGGAAATTCTACTTTCGGGCATGTGTGCCAGGAATTCCGATACAACGGCGTTCGGAATGACCAGCCTACGATCTCCGATGGTGGCGTCGACTTCTGCGGATTTACCCTCCCATGCCTTCACCAGAATATTGTTGTCGATAACAATCTCTTTCTTCTGGTTGTCATCCGTCTCCCGACTGCTTGCCTGACAGCCTGTGACATCCGGAGTGTCTCCGCATGTCATCGTGAGAATGGTGAGGAGCGAGCCGGCGAAGCCGAGAATGGACCTGAAGATACGCCCGGCCGTTCCAACCGGTTCTACCGGTGCGGGTTGGGGTACTGTCACCGGCTTCGGGGCTGCAATCGGAGGTAGGGCGTAACCGTTCGCAGGTGCCTGGCTTGGCCCCGACTGCGAGTTCCCGCCCGTTAGCCATGGCCTCGAGGACAGTACTCCTCGTTGTGGCCAATTTTGCCATTCCTGCGGCCGAGCCGGTAGCGGCAGAGCCGATCACCTCTCCGAGACCAGCTACGAGTTGCTGAAACAGCGATATCGGTCGGCCGCTCCGACCAGGGACGAGACCACCTGTGGCGGCCGTGCTGACACTGGCGCCCCACACCGCCCGGGCCTACCTGATCGAACACCACGTCACCGACCTGTGCGGAAAACCATTTTTCAAATCGACAAACTCGGTGTCGCCAGTCTTGATCCGACCCTAGCCACCCCTGCCAATCTGGTCGGATACGTTCAAGTCAGTGGGTCATCGAAGTTCTGCACTGGATCCGCGACACCTTGTTCCACGAGAACCACTCCCGCGTCCTCACCCAACCCGGCCCTCGCGTCATGGTCTCTCTGCGCAACCTCGCCATCGGCGCGTTACGCCTGGCCGGACGCGCCGACATCATCCGCCTGGCCCATGCATACGTGCATGCGCCGCCGGTGCCGCTCTTCGGAGAGCTGACCCGGGTGCGCAACCGTACGTACCGACTGCTGGAGCGGACGCGGAATCCGAGGCAGCAGCACGGGCTGTACCTCGCGGCCGGGCAGCTCTGCGGACTGCTGGGCAGCGCGAGCTTCGACCTCGGCTACCCGTACGCCGCGGCGGAGCAGGCCAGGGCCGCCCGCGTCAACGGGGAGGTCATCGGTCACAACGAGCTGTCGGCGTGGGCGGACGGCCTACTGGCATGTGTGGAGTTCTGGGCCGGTCGCCCAGCTCAGGCACTCCGGCTGGTGGAGCGGGGGCTGGCCATTGCTCCCGCCGGTACGACTCGTGTAAGGCTGCTCAGCATCGCCGCCCGAGCGTCCGCCCTTCTCGGCGACGGCGATGGCACTCGCAACGCGATCCTGGCTGCCCGCGACGCCCGGGGACCGCAGGGGGAGTTGCACGAAGGCGTGGGCGGCGAGTTCGGATTCGACGAGGCCCGCGAAGCCTTCTGCGCGGGCTCCGCATACTTGAGCGCGGGGTTGGCTCCAGAGGCTGAGGCCGAGTGCCAGCGGGCGCTCAACCTGTATCAGTCGGCTCCGGACGAGCAGCGCTGGTACGCAGCGGAGGCGAGCGCATCCGTCGACCTGGCCGCCGCCCGCCTCCTCGCCGACGACACCGATGGAGCCGCCGACGCTCTGGCCCCTGTCCTCGCCCTTCATCCGGATAAACGGGTTGAGGGCCTGGTCAAGCGCATGGGGCAGGTCCGTGCTTCGCTTGCATCTGTCGCGTCCCACGAGGCAGGGTCCTTGGCAGAGAGGATCGAGGTCTTCTCGGCGGAGACCGCCACCCTGGCGCTTCCTTGGTCCTTTTAGCAGCGGCCTCACGCCTCGAGGAGGTTCGTTCCCGCGTGAAGGACAGCCCGTGGTGAGATTCACGGCCTGCCGACGAGGGGACCGCCGCTTTCTCTTCTCTACCATGCGCAAGGCCGGCAGGATCCGTTCCAAGCATGAGGGAATATCACCGGCCAGCGTAGCCAGGCGACGGACGGTCGCGCGTATTCTGCGCGGCAATCACGCCAGCCCGCACCAGGCATGCCCGGCTGACGGCCCGCTTGCGCTCGTACCCCTGCGTCTTTTACGGCCAGGCGCGAGACTACAACTGGCCTTCCAGCGGGATATCCGTTCGGGCCGTAGTGATGACCCCATCATCTTTAGCAACGAGAATGGGCCCGTTGCCAGCCAATGCGAATCCAATCTCTCCAGTTTCACAGAACTGCACGGTATTGTAATAGAAGATCCAGTACCTGAGTGACTCTTCTTCGCCACAAAAGGTCAACGGGTATCCGACTTCCGGCTGAATCTCGTCGAAAAGAAACCGCTCAGCGAGTTGCTTCGCCTGAACCTGGTCCAACGCTTTCCTCCATCATCATTTGTATGGAAACCTTTCGCAGCGGATCGGCCTCGACGGCGAACGCCCGGTCTATCCCGCCTATCGAGCAGGATACTACAGCCACCTCTTCCACGCGCCGTATCATCGCCCGATTCCATCCATGTATACCAATTGTATTTTCCAGCCCTTACGGGTACATCCTCGAGTGGACCGGCGGCGCCATGAGCAGAGGGGTACAGTGGCCCGATCTATTGCGGCAACGGCATGGATTCAGTTATGCGGTAAGCCTGCAGCGCCCGGATATGCAGCCACATTATTGCCGGGCCATTCTGGACGACCAGGAGCCGTGTCTTGTGATGCCGATTTCATTGACAGCTCGGCCCTCTAACTCAATCCCCGAATGATCAGAATGCAATGGGCATCTACATGTGAGTGTCCGGATCGGTCGAGCGACCGATCCGGACACTCACATACCTGCGCCCGCCTGGTTATCTCAGTTTGTTCTCAGGAAGTAGAACCTGCGGTAGCCGTCGAGAGAGGCGGCCCCACCGGACTGACCATCCAGATATCGAATTACACCCCTCTGGTTGACGACGTTGAACACGTGCCCGACTCTGTGCGGCCCTCGATATCCCCAGATGATGCCTCGAGATCCATTACCTGCGGAACCAAGTTCCGTCTCGATCTGCTGAATGCTTCGCGGGCGGAATGACTTTCCGTAGAACTGTTCTATAAGGGCGGCGGGGTTGGGTCCACGATTTATTGCGGATGCAGGGGATCCTCCTAGAGTGCTGTCCGTCGCCAAAGCGCACGGTACACAGTTATTCTTTCCGCCGAGGGGGTTGACGTTTCTGATTGATCCAGCCCAAGCGCCAGCGTCTCCTGCGGCACCCGCAGGGCCTCCCGTGCCTCCTGCGGCCGCGCCAAACCCCAGTAGCGTGGAGACGCCTGCGCCCATGGTCCAGGATTCGGAGTGGCCGGGCGGCTGGTTGATGGCCGGGTCGGAGGTCCTCAGGATTGCTGAGAGGGCTTGGCCATATTGCTGCCACTGACAGAATTTGGCATCCCAGCACACCAAGTTGGGGGCGGGGGCGACACCCCCGGCGAGACCGGCGGCGTAGTCGAGAGCTGGTGGCAGGCTGGATGGCGGCGTGAAGGGGAGTGGCTTCGGACTGTTCGGCTGCTTCGCTGCTGCCTTTTGTGCTTCGCACAGTAGACCGCATGCATCTCCGGCAGGCTGGTACTGGGGTAGATCAGGGCGGATCTCGGGCGCGATATCGCCCGAGGCCGATCGCCTTCCGGTGTTGCAGAACTCGCCCGGTGTGCAGCCGGCGTGGCCGTCGAGTTCAATGATGCCGATCGGATTTCCGCCGGTGAAA
>NZ_VDMA02000056.1 GCF_006334915.2 Microbispora catharanthi | reverse complement strand
CGCCAACTCCGCCGACGAGATCGGCACCTCCAAGGTCAACGCCGACCTCGCCCTGCGCACCTCCACCGACGTCGCCGCCGGGGAATACCACTCCACCCTCACACTGTCGCTGTTCAACCAGTCCTGAACCCGCAGGCGGGACACCACCGCCCACTGTGGACGTCCGGGACCTGTGCCACCCTGACACACGTCCCGGACACCCACGATGAGACAGGAGACACCAATGCCGACCAAGAGCCGCCCGCGAGGCGCCCCCGCCCCCCTCGCCGCCCGCACGGCAGCCGGCCCCCTGAAGGCAGCCGCCGCCGCCCTCAAGGCCGCCGGCGTGACCGTCTTGGTCGCCATGACCACCATAACGACCATGATCAGCGCGGTCGTCGTGGTCGCGTTCGCCGCCCCCGCCGGGGCCGACACCACCTGGTCGGTCGTCCCGGCCAACGCCGACGGCCCCGACGGCCGCAACGTCATCGACATCGAACTCGCCGGCGGACAACAGGTCACCGAACACGTCGCGGTCATCAACCGCTCCACCCAGCCCGTCGACTTCGCGATCGACGCCAACGACGGCTACCTGACCGCCAAGGGCTACTTCGACATGCGGCCCTCCGACGCCACACCCGTCGACGGCGGCGCCTGGATCCAAATCCCCGACAAAGTGACCATCGCCGCCGGAGCCACCGCCGTCGTGCCGGTAAAGGTGTCGATCCCGCAGAACGCCACACCCGGCGACCACCCCGCCGGTGTCACCGCATCCATCGACACCATCTCCGGCCAGGTCCGCGTCCAAAACCGCGTCGGCGTCCGCCTCAACATCCGCGTCACCGGCGGCTTCGTCGCCAAAGTCAACGTGACCGGCATCCACACCACCTACACCTGGTCATGGAACCCCTTCACCCCGGGCACCGTCGAGGTGACCTACACCCTGGCCAACGCCGGCAACGTCCGCCTGGCCCCCGACAGCCGCATCCTGACCTCCACCTTCGCCGGCGAAAACGGCTGGGACGACACCTCCGAAGCCAAGGCCAGGGAAATCATGCCGGGCGGCAGCCGCACGTTCACCGCACGCGTGACCGGCACCTGGCCGCTTGGACCCATCGGCACGACGATCATGGCGATCCCCTCCCCCGCGGGCAAACCCCTGCCCGGCGTCACCGCCGAACGCATCGCGATCGACACCACCGTCTGGGCCATCCCCTGGCCCCAACTCGCCCTCCTCACCCTCCTCATCCTCGCCGTCCTCGCCCTCCGGATCACCAGCCTCCGCCGCCGCAGGCGAATCGAGAAACTGATCATCCTCAGCGGCCGCGGCACACCACTCGGAACGTGAACACCCAAGCCCCCGGGCGGAGGAATCCCCCGCCCCGCTGAACCACCCGCAGGCCACCACACCCCCGACACGTGGCGCGAGGACCCCCTTCCATTCCGATCACCGACACCCGCCCCTCAGGAGGTGGCGACCATCAACCGACCCAGGCAACCGATGCCGGTCCGGCGTCCGATTTGGGGCCGCGTGCTCGCCCTCACGGTCGCGTTCGCGCTTGGCGCGATCGTCGCCGGCGGCGTGGTGTTCGGAGTGACCCGGCCGAGCTCGATCGAGCAGATGGCCGACCAGATCCGGGCCGAGTCCGCCCTCCGGGACAAGACGCAGATCAAGACCCTGACGGAGCTGGCCCGCACCACGCGGGACCGGCTCGTCCCCGTGCTCGACGGACTGAACCGTGCGATGCCCGCCGACGGCACCGCGGGACCGGCCGTGGTGACCGCCGCCGACGTCGAGAACTGGCGGAAGGCGGCCACCGCGGCCGTCGAAGGCTTCGCCGACCCGCCGTCCGGTGAGACCGCCACCAACGTGGCGAGGTCGAGTCTCGCCTCCGCCGTACGGCAGATCGCCACGACCGTCGACACCTACGCGGCCGCGCGAGACCTCACCGGACCGGGCCGCACCACCGCGATGGACCTGGCCGTACGGCAACGCGCCGACGCGCTCTTCACCTGGTCGGTCGGAGCCACCGCCCTCGACGCCGTGAACGTCGACGCGGGCTACGGCCACCAGCACGTATTCCTGCCGACATCACCCGGCGAAGGGGACCTCACGCCCGACGCCGAACCCGAGGGGAGTCACGACTCGTGAAAAAGACACTGACATACGTCCTCACCGTCCTAATGGCCGGGCTCGTGCTGATGCTCGGCGCGCCGGCGGCCTCCGCCCACGGCGGAGCGATCAAGCTGGAGGTGACGGGGGACGGCGCCGACAACGTCAACGTGCTGGCGACGTACAAGAAGGACGGCCATCCCGTCATGGAGATCGTCGAGGCGACGCTGACCGCGATCTCGGCCGACGGCCGTTCCTTCGGGCCGGCGCCGCTCAGGTCGGCGCCCGAGGGCCAGAATCTCTACCACCTCGCCGAGCCGCTGCCGAGCGGCGAATGGAAGGTCACCGTGACCGCGACCGCGCCCTCCAAGGCGCACGCGACGGTGAAGGTGAAGGCGGGAGACATCGCCGCCTCGCCCGTGGCGGCGACCGGGCCCGCGCAGAACAAGGCCGCGGCGACGGCGACCGTGGCGGACGACGAGGGCGCGATGGGGATGCCCCTCAAGATCGGCATCATCGCTCTCGTGGCGCTCCTCGCCGTCGCGGCCTGGATCGGCCTCGCCTGGCGCAACCGGGCGAGCGCCCGGCGCTGAAGGAGTCCCAGGTGATCGGGGGCCGGAAGCCCGGGACGGCCCGGGACGGCGCTCACCACGACGGGCCGGGATGGGGGTCCCGGCCCGATCTCGGCGCTGTCGCTCGCGTGACGGTGTCAGGGGCTGGTGCAGGTGACGGCCGGCGTGGCCGCGGTGCCGTTGGCGGTGAAGCCGAAGGTGGTGGACGCCCCGGCCGCGAGGGAGCCGTTGTAGGAGGCGTTGCGGACGGTCACCGAGGAGCCGGACACGCTCTGCGTGCCGTTCCACAGGCTGCTGATGGTCTGCCCGCCCGGCCAGGTCCACTTCACGGTCCAGCCGTTGACCGCCGAACTGCCCGCTCGGACCGTGACCTCCGACTGGAATCCGCCGGGCCAGCTGTTGACCGTCGTCAGGGTCGCCGAGCACGCACCCGTGACCGGAGGAGTGGGGCTGGGGCTGACCGGCGGGGTCGGGCTGGGGCTGACCGGCGGGGTCGGGCTCGGCGAGGTGTTGGGAGCGCTGTTGAGGGCGTTCAGCGCCGCGGTGTAGGCGGGCTTGGGCTGGTAACTGGAGTCCCACATCATGGGGGCGCCATAACCGGGGAACGTCCCGGGGATCCAGGTATGGCCGTCGTCCACGCCCCACTGTGAGACGCCGACACAGCGGGAGACCGCCAGGCAGGCGTTAACGACCTTGCCGTAGTCCGTGCCCTGCTGCTGCAGTTCGGAAGAGTCGGCCGGCATCAGGATGCGGTCGTCGAGTTCGGTGATGGCGACGTCCAGGCCCAGGTCGGCGAAGCGCTGCATGTTCGCCTGCAGGGACGAGGGAATCTGGCCGACGATGAAGTGGCTCTCGAAGCCGATGCCGTGCAGCGGAACGCCCTGGGACACCAGCGACTGGGCCAGCGAGTAGAGCCCGTTGCTCTTGGCGTTGATGCCCTCGATGTTGTAGTCGTTGATGTACAGCTTGGCGTTCGGGTCGGCGGCGTGCGCGGCCCGCAACGCGATCGCGAGGTAGTTGGCGCCCATCGCCTTATAGAACACGTCCTGGCGCAGCGTGCCGTCCTCGTTGTACGGCTCGTTGATGACGTCCCAGGCGTAGACCTTCCCCTTGTAGTGGGTGGCCTCGGTGGTGATGTGGTTCTCCATCACGCCCTGGACCTGGTTCAGCGGCAGGCTGCTGACCCAGGCGGGCAACTGGGCGTGCCACACCAGATTGTGCCCGCGTACCCGCATGCCGTGGGACTGGGCGAAGGAGACGATCTGGTCACCCGACCCGAAGTTGAACGAGCCTCTGGACGGCTCGGTGGCGTCCCACTTCATCTCGTTGCCGGGGGTCACCATGTCGAACTGGGCCGCGGCGAGGTTGACCTCGGCGCTGATGCCGAGGTCGCCCCGCGTCAGCGCGGTGCCGAAGTAGCGCCCCTTGGCCTCGGCCGACGCCTTCAGCGTCGACGCCGCCTGCGCGGGCATCGCCAGGCCGACCGCGACGGCGGTGGCCGCGGCCAGAACGGCGGCCAGACCGCGGACGCGGCCTCGTGACCGATCCGACGAATGGTTGGGCGGTTTCATCTCAGCCCTCCAGTGGTGATTCGGATGCTGTCTGCGGACATGGCACGCGGGCGCAGGGACGAGACCGACGGCCTGCGGCGCTCCCGTGACCGGATCTCGGCTCCGCACCTATGCGGGGAACGGCCATCGATTGTTAGCGCTAACAATGTGGCTTCTCGATGTTCCCTCAGCCGATGGTGGTGAGCGGAGCAAATACGACACGGACCGGCCCGTCAAGGACGTGACCGTGCCCTTCCGCAAGGGCTTCGCCCCTTACCTACCGTTCCACCACCGCATACTCGGCCCGGCCCACTTCGTACGCGCGCATCCGTCGCTGAAACGTTCATCACCCGCGGAGCCGGTGCACATCACCGCCGTCCCGGTCTCATCTGGCGCGGAAAACGTCCCGGCCGGGCGTATCGGCGCCGCCGCAGTCGCGATCTTCCTGAACGCGGGCCGTGGTCATGCCGGAGAAGTGGAGCTGCCGGCGTTCGGCAGCGGGAGGCGTCGCAGGTGGAGTTTCTGGATCTTTCCCGAGCCCGTCTTCGGCAGGTCGCCCGTAATGTCGAAATAGACCGGCATTTTGTATTTGGCCAGGCGAGAGCGGAGAAACTCGCGCAGCTCGTCGGCGGTGACACTCGCGTCGGGGCGGAGCACCACGAACGCGCGGCCGACCTCACCCCATGTGGCGTCGGGTACGCCGAGCACGGCGACCTCGGCGATGGCCGGATGCTCGAAGATCGCTGCCTCGACTTCGGCCGGGTAGACGTTCTCCCCGCCCGAGATGTACATGTCCTTGACCCGGTCGACGACGTAGAGGTGCCCCTCCTCGTCCAGAACGGCGACGTCGCCGGAGCGGAACCAGCCGCCGTCGGAGAACGCGGCGGCGGTCGCCTCCGGGTTGCGCCAGTAGCCGGGGGTCACGTTCGGCCCCTGGATGAGCACCTCACCCGGCTGTCCCACCGCCGCGTCCGTGCCGTCGGGCTGGACGACCCGCACATTGGCGAAGAACACCGGCACTCCTGCCGAGCCCACCTTGCGCACGCTCTGGCTGGCCTCGAGGAAGGTGGCGCCGGGAGCGGTCTCGGTGAGCCCGTATCCCTGGCAGAACACCAGGCCCCGTTCCTGGTAGGTGCGGATCAGCGCGGCGGGGATCGCCGCACCCCCGGACATCAGGGTGCGCAGCGAGGACAGGTCCGCGCCCGCGAACCTGGGCGACCGGGCGAACGCGGCGAACATCGTGGTGACCCCGAACATCCAGGTGACCTCGTACTTCTCCATGAGGTCGTAACACTCGTCCACGTCCCACGACGGCATGATCACCGAGCATCCGCCCTTGAGGAAGGTCGGCAGCAGGGTCTGGTCCAGGGCGGCGACGTGGAAAAGCGGCGCGCTGATCAGCGTCACCTCGTCGCTGGTGACATCGACGCCGAGCAGGAGGTTGAAACAGTTCCACACAAGGTTGCCGTGGGTGAGCATCGCGCCCTTGGGCCGCCCGGTCGTACCCGAGGTGTAGAGGATGAGCGCCGTGTCCTCCAGCCGCACAGGCGTGTCGATCGGGGTGGGATCGCCCTCCGCGAGCCAGGTCTCGTAATGCCGCTCCCCCGGCCCCGGAGCGCCGAGGGCGACGACCTGCCGAAGAGGCGCCGCGGTGCCCTGCGGGAGGGCTCGGACCACCTCGGTGCACTCGGGCGCGTAGACCAGGACCGCGGCGCCCGAGTGGTCCAGCATGTAGCCGATCTCGGGCGCGGCCAGACGGAAGTTCAGCGGCACGAAGATCGCCCCGAGCAGGTGCGAGGCGAACATCGTCTCGACGAAGGCGACGTGGTTGCGGCCGAGGTAGGCGACCCGATCACCGGCCCGCACCCCCGTCGCACGCAACCGCGACGCCAGCCGTGTCGTCCGTTCGTGGACCTCGGCGTAGGTGAAGGGCCGGTCCGCGAAGACGAACGCGGTCCGGTCCGGTGTCATCTGGGCCCGGCGGGCGGGCCACCCTCCCAGTCCGGCGTTGCGCATCGGTGTTCGACCTCCTGTGAGCTGGGGGATCAGGGAAGGCGTCAAGACCGAGCAGGCACGACAGCTCGGAATCGTCGACGAGGCCGACCTGGGAGTCGACGGCGGCGGCGCCGGAAACGGCGCCCGCTCACGGCTCAGGCGTAGTGCCGGTAGATCGCCCGGGCGACGCAGGCCGGCTTGTTCGCACCTTCGATCTCGACGGTGAAGTCGAGCAGCATCTGGACGCCGTCGCCGGGGACGTCCTCCACGGAGACGACGGCGGCGGCGAGACGGATCCTGCTGCCCACCTTGACCGGGCTGGGGAAGCGGACCTTCTCCAGGCCGTAGTTGATACTCATCTTCACGCCCTGGATGTCGAGCAGTTCGTTGAAGAGCGGGATGACCAGGGACAGGGTGAGGTAGCCGTGGGCGATCGGGCCGCCGAACGGGCCGTCCGCGGCCCGCACGGGGTCGACGTGGATCCACTGGTGGTCGTCGGTGGCGTCGGCGAAGGTGTTCACCCGGTCCTGGGTGATCTCCAGCCAGCCGCTGTGGCCGAGATCCTTGCCGGCCAGCGCCCTGATCTCGTCCAGCCCGTAAGCCGTGGTGGTCATGCGTTTGTCGTCCTCTCCTGCGTGCCGAGCCCGAGCAGGCGTACGGCGTTGTCCTTCAGGATCTTCGGGCGGACCTCGGGCTTGATCTCGAGCTTGTCGAAGTCGGCCAGCCAGCGGTCCGGCGTGATCACCGGATAGTCGGAGCCGAAGAGCACCTTGTCCTTCAGCAGCGTGTTGGCGTACC
>NZ_VDMA02000055.1 GCF_006334915.2 Microbispora catharanthi | reverse complement strand
CTCCCGGCAGGTTTGCCACACATCCGGCCCGACCAGCTCCCCAGCCCACTCACCCTGCACATGAGCCACTGTGGCCTCATGCCGGGAAGAACGAGGCCAGAACGCAAGATCTTCAGTGGCCTTCTAGGACCTGTCTCGAAGTCCGCTGACTGACGGCGCGACGTGCCAGACGGCCCAGCGCCGCCGCGGCGCCGGCGGTGATGAGCATATCCTCGATCGAGTCGACCCGATGATCCCGAGGTCCTTGAACACCGCGTCGATCGTCGCGTCGTCGCCGACGAGCGCGCCGGTGTGCGCCGCCGCGGTCCGTACGGACAACTCGCTGCTGCCCGCCTTGAGTACGACGATCGCCTTGCCGGGCTCCGCCGCCCGGCGGGCGGCACGCCGGAACGTCCCGGGGTCACGGATGGTCTCCATGAACACGGCGACGGCCTTCGTGTGCTCGTCGTCTAGGACATCCCGACGCCGACCATCGACGCGAAGCCGAGCATCGCGCTGGAGCTGGCGCCGCTCTGCGACAGCAGCGCGACCGGACCGTGTTTGCGTTCCTCATCCTGCTGCTCGGCGCCGTCACCACCGTGCACAGTGGTCAGGCGGTCGATTCGACTGACCGCATCCGGACCACCGTCCAAGGAAAGGACACCGACACGATGACGCAGCCCGGCGATTACGGCCTGCCCGGTTCTCTGAACCGAGTGCTGACCGACGTGGCAGCGGAGCGAGCGGCTCAGGACGCGATGTGGGGCCTGCAGGAACACCCCGACGGCACCGGGCCCGCGTACGCGTCCGAGGCCGACCTCGCCAAGCGGGCCGTGGCCGACTCCGCCGCCGAAGGCCGGCTGACCTGGCGGCACATCCTGCACGAAGAGGTGCTCGAAGCGTTCGCCGAGGACGACCCCGACCGCCTGCGCACCGAGCTGATCCAGGTCGCGGCGGTCGCGGTCAAGTGGGTCCAGGACCTCGACAGACGCGCCGCATCGCCTGGCGAACCTGAAACCGCGACGGCATAACCGGATGCGTGGGTGAGAGCGTCTGTGGCACGGTGTGGGCGTGTCCGAGCAGATCGCGCTGCCGCACGGTGTGGACGAGGCGGCCCCCGCGGAGCAGGCCAGCCACGGCGTCCACGCACAGCGCGTACGTGACCGCACTCTGCCCCACCGCTATCGGTACGTCGCCCTGCGCCGCGCGGTCGGGCATCACATGCCGCTGGGGCGCCGCGCGACCTGGGACTTCATCACCAGCCGTGCCGGCGACGTGCGCAGCGATGAGGTCGCGCTCGTCCGCGCCCTGGACATCCTGGAGGTCAGCTCCGACGAGGAGACCCGGGCCTGGATCGCGACGTCATGCTCCCGGCCTCACCGGTGTGGGTCGCCGAGCTAAACGGTCAGGTCGTGGGCTTCGCCTGCCTCCAGGGCGACCGGCTGGACCACCTGTCCGTCACGCCAGCCGCTCAGGGGCGCAGCATCGGCACCGCGCTGCTCGGCCAGGCCAAGAAGGCGCGCCCCCGTATGCTCGACCTGCACGTGTTCCAGCAGAACACCGGCGCCCGCCGCTTCTACGAACGGCACGGCTTCACCCTCGTCGAGGAACGGGACGGCAGCGGAAACAAGAAGAACCCGCCCGACGCCCGCTACCGATGGCGGAGCGTCGGTGCGTCAGCACCACCTCGCACAGATCATCGGCAGCCTCGAGCCATGGGCCCTCCCCTACGTCGTTCACCTCGTCGGGGAATACGTCCTGGAGATCGTGGCCGACATCGACAGCGCACTCGGCGACCTCGGCACCCCCGGCTCCCCCACTCACCAGGCCTACGGCCGTTTCCTCGCCGACAATCCCCGGTTCCTCGCCCTCATTCAGCAGCGCGTGGCGAGCTACTGGGCCTGCCACCACCGCAGGGATTTCCCTCGGCTCGCCGATTACCCAGGACACCGGCTCGTCGCCGCCATGCGCGCCGCCGGCGACTTCATCACGCACGACCGATGAGCCGGCGGCCGGAACACGGCCACCGATACGCCCGGAGGTGGGGAAGCCACGTGGCGAATCGGTTCGAGACACGTCTCTGAGCTGGAGGTTCGGGGCTCAGTCCGAAGAATCCCCACAGGTGCGAGTGTCGGACACATGTCCTTCATACACCGGACACATGTGATTGACATGCCTTCCTGCCTAAATCTACCCTGTCTGCGAATCGATTCGATTGCGTCGCCTGCGTTGAGACCGCCTTTTCGCTTCACCCGACCGCCAGACGGCAACACCCCAGGTTCCAGGACAACGCCCCGGCTCGTCCTGCGATCTCCCACCCCCCGTCGAAGGAGTCATGAGTGAACATCGCATTCAGTTGGCGGCATAGGCGCCGCCGTGGTCTGGCCGCCCTCTTGTCCGCCGCGGCGCTCGTCGCCGGGTCCGTCCTCAGCACGGCAGTGCCGGCCCAGGCCGCGGACGAGTCCATCACCGTCGACTTCTCGGTCGCGGGTGGTTCCCCGACGTATCGGGCGTCGGGGTGGATCTACGGCATGACGGAGAACGGTGCCAATCCGCCGGACAACTACTTCACCGATGTGAAGTTCCGGTACATGCGCGCCGGCGGCGCGCAGCTCGACAGCCCCGGCGGCTGGGTGTCGGGCAAGTACGACCGGCGGTGGAACGCCACCCGCGCCCAGCTGCTGCGCACCCGGTCGCTGGGCGGGCAGTTCGTGCTGCTGGTGCATGACCTGTGGGGCGCCGACGGCTACCCGATCTCGCGCTTCCCGGGCGACAACGGCAACTGGAGCGACTACGACGCCTTCCTCACCCGCCTGATCGACGACGTGCGGGCCACCGGCGCACCGGTCCAGTGGGACCTGTGGAACGAGCCCAACATCACCCTGTTCTGGAACCGCCCCCAGTCGCAGTACTTCGAGATGTGGAAACGCGCCTACCAGCGCATCCGCGCCGCGTTCCCCTCCCACCTGATCGTGGGCCCCAGCTTCGCGGGCGTACCGTCCACCGGCGGCTGGTGGACCCAGTACCTCGACTACGTCAAGGCCAACAACCTCGTGCCCGACATCGTCAGCTGGCACTCCCTGCCCGGCGACCCGGTGGCCAACGCGGCCACCGCCAACACCACTCTCGATTCGCGGGGCATCGCCCACCCCCGCCCCTACCAGATCAACGAATACGGCGCCTCCAACGAGCAGAACCCCGCCGACGGCGCCTGGTACATCGCCCGGCTGGAGCGGGCCGGGGCCGACGGCCTGCGCGCCAACTGGGCCGGCGGGAGCAACCTGCACAACGACCTGGCCAACCTCCTCACCCACAACTCCTCCGGCCAATACCAGCCCAAGGGCGAATGGTGGGTCTACCGCTTCTACGGCTCCCAGACCGGGCAGATCGCCTCGGTCACCCCCAGCTCCAACTACGACGCCTTCGCCACCAAGACAAGCGGAACCGCCAAAATCCTCATCGGCGGCGGCCGCACCACCGGCAACATCGCCGTCAACCTGCAGCGCCTGGACACCACCACCGACATCGTGCAGAACAACCAGGTCCGCGTCCTGGTCGAACGCATCCCCTACAACAACGGCGGCGCCGTCACCGGTCCGGTCACCGTCCAAAACACCGTGGCGACCCTGTCCGGCAACGCCACCACGGTCAACCTCCCGCACACCACCGTCGACGACACCTTCACCATCACCCTCCTGCCCCCCGGCGGCTCGACTCCGTCACCGTCACCGTCACCGTCACCCTCTCCGAGCAGCACGCCGTCGACGTCGGCGTTGCGCAACGTCAACGCCGGCCGCTGCCTCGACGTGCCGAACCTGTCGCAGACGAACGGCACACAGCTCCAGCTGTGGGACTGCAACGGCCAGACCAACCAGCAGTGGACGTACACCTCCTCCCGGCAGCTGCAGGTGTACGGCAACAAGTGCCTCGACGCCGAGGCCGCGGGAACCGCGAACGGCACCCGGGCGATCATCTGGGACTGCAACGGCCAAGCCAACCAGCAGTGGAACGTCAACGCCGACGGCACCGTCACCGGCGTGCAGTCCGGCCTGTGCCTGGAGGCGAGCAACTTCGGCACCTCGAACGGCACGAAGGTCCAGCTGTGGTCCTGCACCGGCACGACCAGCCAGAAGTGGACCCGAAGCTGATCGGGTGACCGGCGACGCCGGCCCGCTTCACCCATGACCGCCACGCCGGTCGGACGTGCGTCACACGTCCGACCGGCGTCCGGCCTCGCGGCCCCGCGCGACGCGATCGTCTCCCCCTGGGATCGAACCGGTTCGCAGGAGCGGTGACCCACACACCGCGCACGTCACCGGGGTCGAGCGGACCGCCGTATGCGCCGCGGCCGTCATCCCATGCGCTCGATTCGACTTACGATGTGCATATCGGTCGGATCAGGTGAGGAGCGCCGGTGAATATCGGGGAGATCGCCAAGCGGTCGGGTGTGGCGCGCAGCACCGTCTCGTACGCCCTCAGCGGCAAGCGTCCGGTGTCGGAGGAGACCCGCCGGCGCATCCAAGCGGTCATCGACGAACTGGGCTACCGGCCCAACGCCGCCGCCAAGGCGCTCAAGGAGGGCAGGACCCACACCATCGGCCTGGTCATCCCTCCCGCCAGCCGCCGCCTGACCGACATGCAACTCGGCTTCGTGGCCAGCGTCGTCGACGCCGCCGCACACGCCGACCTGGACGTCCTGTTGTCGCCATCCGGGGGCGAGCACGACCGGTCGTTCGAGCGCGTGGTCGGCGGCAGACGCGTGGACGGCGTCATCGTCATGGAGATACGGCTGGAGGACGACCGGGTCACCCGCCTGCGGCAGGCCGGGCTGCCCTTCGTCGGCATCGGCCGCACCAGCCGCCCCGAGGAGATGTCCTGGGTGGACATCGACTACGAGAAGCTGATCGCCAACTGTGTGCATCACCTGGCCGACCTCGGCCATCGCCGCATCGCCCTGGTCAACCGCTCGGAGGAGCTGGTGGCCGCCGGGTATGGCCCAGGCCACCGCGCCCAGGCCGGTTTCACTCGCGCGATGGCAGAGCGTCGTCTCGACGGCGTGCAGACGTGCTGTGCCGACGACGCCCAATCGGGGGTGTCCTGCGTCGAGCGGCTCCTCGAGGAGCATCCCGGCCTGACCGCGATCGCCACCATCAACGAGGCCGCCACCCCCGGGATGTACCACGCGCTCGCCCAGGCGGGCCTGGTCGTGCCCGGCGACTTCTCCATCGCCGGCGTCTCCGCACGGCACTGGGCGGAGAACCTGCACCCTCCGCTCACGGCCGCCGACGTCCCCGCGGATGAGCTCGGTGCCCGCGCCGTCGAGATGCTCATCCGGCTGATCGCCGATCCCACCACCCCGCACGGCCATCTCCTGGTCGCGCCGCCCATCTCCCTGCGTGGCACGACCGGGCCCGCCCGCGCCCGGGATCACCGTTCCTGACGGGCTGAACGTAAGCCCGCGCCCGCCGCGCCGCGGCGGCGGTCTTTGCCGCCCGCGACCGGCCCAGCAGACCGCCACGAGACATGTCGACGCCGAGGGCAGATCGTTTCCCATACCCGCAGAGATGATCTGGCTTTCAGCTGGTGTTTCTTCCGATCCTTCGGCGTGAGATTTCGTCAGCCCTGACAGAGAGGCTCGATCGGCTCATCTCTGCCAGGTCGTTGTCGTGAAAGTTTCAGCTCCCGCACTCCGCAGCGATCGGGCCCGCCCTCGTCGCAGCAGATGAGGCGCTCCGGCGGACCGGGGTCCGGCCGGAGAGAGTCGGGAGCCTTGACGCGGATCGGCGCGTCGTATTTGCTCCGCCGCACCACCACCTACGCCGGGCCCCGCCTCGCGAGCAGCGGTGTTAGCGCTAACAAACTGGCCGGATCCCAAGGAGCGACAACAGCACACGCTTCTGTCCCGCACTCTCCCAGGAGTATCCATGAAGATCGCATGCTTTCTGCGCCGGGTCGGCGCCGTAGTCACCTCTCGCAGCCGGCTCGGCGGAAGTGGGCCGGGGTTCCGCCATAGGCCGAACCGGTCGCATCACCTTCCGGCGAATGGCGGGTTGACCGCGCGTACGTGGAGACGTTGGTCGACCGCGGCGCTGCTGGCCGTGGTCGTGGCGGTGACGGGCACGCTGGTGGGCACGGGGGTCGCCCTCGCGGAGTCGAACGGCGGGGTGCGGGTGATGCCGCTGGGCGACTCGATCACCGAGGGCACGCAGGTGCCCGGCGGCTACCGGATCGGGTTGTGGCAGCGCCTGGCCGCGGGCCGCTACACGATCGACTTCGTCGGGTCGCAGTACAACGGGCCCGCCAGCCTGGGCGACCACGACCACGAGGGACACCCCGGGTGGCGGATCGACCAGATCGACGCCAACATCACCGGCTGGCTGCGCAACTACACCCCCCGCACGGTGTTGCTGCACATCGGCACCAACGACGTGTTGCAGAACTACAACGTGTCCGGCGCGCCGCAGCGGCTGTCCACGCTGATCGACCACATCACCGCGGCGGCGCCGAACGCCGAGGTGTTCGTCGCGACCATCATCCCGCTGTCGAACTCCGGCCAGGAGGCCGCCGCCCGCACCTTCAACGCGGCGATCCCCGGCATCGTGCAGTCCAAGGCCGACAGCGGCAAGCACGTCCACCTGGTCGACATGCACAGCAAGCTGACCACCGCCGACCTGATCGACGGCATCCACCCCACCGCGAACGGCTACGACAAGATGGCCGCCGCCTGGTACGCGGCGCTCCAGTCGGTCCCCGGCAGCATCGGCCAGTCCGGCGGCGGCACCCCCAGCGCGACGCCGACCTCCTCCGCAAGCGCCATCCGGGGGGTGGGGTCGGGCCGCTGCCTGGACGTCACCGGCGTCTCGCAGGTCAACGGCACCCAGGTGCAGATCTGGGACTGCAACGGGCAGAGCAACCAGCAGTGGACGCAGACAAGTGCCGGTGAGCTGCGGGTCTACGGCGGCAAATGCCTCGATGTGAACGGCGGCGGCACCGCCGACGGCACCAGCGTGATCATCTGGGACTGCAACGGCCAGAACAACCAGCAGTGGCGCTTCAACTCCGACGGCACCATCACGGCGGTCGGCGCGAACAAGTGCCTGGACGTCCCCAACTACTCGACGGCCAACGGCGTCAAGCTCCAAATCTGGACCTGCAACGGCCAGAACAACCAGAAGTGGACCCGCGTCTGACGGTGAGGTTCCCGCCGTGGTCGCCTTCGCCGAAGGCGACCACGGCCACGTCCATTACGGAGTCTGCCGGACGGCTCACTCCCAGACCCAACTCATGAGGAAATAGCGTGAAACAACGACTCAGAGCGATACTGGCGGCCGTCGCCTTGCCTCTGGTGGTGGCGGGTATGTTCCTCGGGGTCCGGCCCGCCGCGGCGGCGTCGCTGACCCGGGTAACCAATTTCGGCACCAACCCGACGAACCTGAACATGTACCTCTACGTGCCCGACAGGGTCGCGGCACGACCGGCGCTGCTGGTCCTGGTCCACTACTGCAGCGGATCGGCCAGCGCCATCTTCAACGGCAACGGGCACGACTACGTCACCGCCGCCGACCGCTACGGCTACATCATCGTGGTCCCCGAGGCCACCCGCAGCGGATCATGCTTCGACGTGTCCACCCCCGCCGCGCTCAAGCGCGACGGCGGCAGCGACTCCACCGGCATCATGGCGATGGTCGCCTACACCCGGCAGCGCTACAACGTCGACCCGGCACGCATCGTGGTCAGCGGCTTCTCCTCCGGCGCGA
>NZ_VDMA02000054.1 GCF_006334915.2 Microbispora catharanthi | reverse complement strand
TGGCGATGCCGTGGCCCATCGCCGCGGTCGGCGGCGCCAGCCGCACCGGCGAACCGTCCAGCAACACCTCCCCCTCATCCGGCGCATGAGCACCAGACAAGATCTTGATGAGCGTGGACTTCCCGGCGCCGTTCTGGCCGAGCAGGCAGTGCACCTCGCCGGCCCTGACCTCAAGGTCCACGCCGTCCAGCGCGCGTACGCCGGGGAACTGCTTGACGATCCCCCTCATTTGGAGCAGAGATGACGAGTCGGATGGTGACCGCGGCACAGGAGCCTCCCTGGAAAACTTGCGGCCGTGGTCCCGCCCGCCTGACGGCGCCGGCTGGCACCGCCGCGACGGCATCGAGGTCGGCGTCATCGATGCCGGTGCGGCTTCCGGACGACCGATCAGGCGGGCGGGACGTTCTGGGTGGGAAAAGGGCATGTGGGTTCCCGTCCGCCTGACCGCATGCGCCATGGCCGCGGCACCGGGATGGGCGGGGATGTGCCGAGGCGTGTGGAACGGGACGGTCAGGCGGACGGGATGTCTAGATTCGGCAGGCGACAGTTAGGGACCGCGTGGCGGACACGCGGGTCAGGGTGAGTGGGGCAATCGGGCCATCGTCGTTCCCTCGATCACCCCGATGGCCGGGGACGTTCGGATCGTGATGCTTGTGGGGTCGGAGTGTGCACGTTCGACGACGACTCCGGCCGCGCCGCGTGAGGCGGCGCCGAAGCCGAGGTCGGAGGCGGCGAACCGGCAGCGCTCGACGGCGCCGCTCATGCCGAGGCGTGCCAACTCCTGCTCCGCCGCGGGGATCAGCCGGTCGGCGAGCCTGGCGAAGTACCCGCCAAGCACGATCACCCGCGGGTTGAAGAGGTTGACCAGCATGGCCGCCCCGATTCCGAGCCACCGGCCCACCTCCACGGCGGCGGCGTCGACGCGCGGGTCTCCTTCGGCCCGCCGCTGCTCGATCTCGGCCAGCCGCTCCTCCGGGTCGCGGACGACCTGGGGGCCCGTGCCGTACGCGCGGTCGGGTGTGGCCATGCGGACCAGCGCGGCCAGCCCGACCTTGGTCTCCCAGCAGCCGATACGGCCGCAGCGGCACCGCTCGCCGGACGGATCGACCATGACGTGGCCGACCTCCCCGGCGAATCCGTCCGCTCCGCCCAGCAGCCGGCCACCGGCGATGACTCCGCCGCCGACGCCCACCTCGCCTGTGAGGTAGACCAGGTCGGAGGTGCCTGCCGCGACGCCCGAGGTGTACTCGGCCAGTGCGGCGAGGTTGGCGTCGTTGTCCACCGTGACGGGGATGTCCCCACGGATGTCGGCCTGGGACAACCGGTCCGCCACCGCCACCCCGCGCCAGCCGAGATTGGGGGCGACGACCACGGTGCCGGTTGTGGTGTCGATCAAGCCGGGGATCGCCACGGTGATCCCGGCCAGAGCGATACCGAGCCGGTCGAGATCGGCAACGGTCTTCTCGATCACGTGGACCAGCTCGTCCAGTGAGCGTTCCGGGCCGGATCCCATGGCGTCGAAGCCGATGCGCCTATCGATGAGCACTCTGCCGGCCAGGTCGGAGGCGATCGCGGCGATGTAGTCGACGTTGACTTCCACGCCCAGGGCGCCGACCCGCGATCCGTCCAGGACGAGCGCGACACTCGGGCGGCCGACGGAGCCCGCGTGCTGCGGCCCCGTCTCCTTGACCAGTCCGCGTGCCTGCAACTCGCTCACCAGGCTGGTGACGGTGGTCTTGTTCAATCCGGTCGCGACGGCGACGGCCGACCGGGAGCACGGGCCATACGTACTCACGTGACGCAGCACCAGGGCGAGGTTGGAACGGCGCACGGTGGCCTGGTCCGCGGGAACTCCCGCGGACCCGCCGCGACTCATCGAGTCGGTCGTGTGGCCGTCGGCCCTGCTGTGCTCCACGCCGCTCCTCAATTAGTTCGCATGGCTGGCCGAATTAAAGACAGTGAGTCCCGGCTGAGACAAGAGTGAAACCGGTTGCAGGTTACGTAACGTTACGATAACCGTGTCCGGAATGGGGTCCGAAGTGCACAAATGCGAGCGATGCCAACTCGTTACGCATTTCGGGGGTGCGCAGCCGGACATCCTCGTGTTACAACCCTCATTAATTGATCTCAGAGACAAACAAAAGGCAGGTGCCGCGGGTGACAAAGGAGCCGCAACTCACCCGCGCCCCGGGCGGCGCGGCTCCGCCGGCGGGTCCGGCCGTGCTGCGCAGGGCGAACCTCTCGCTGGTGCTGCGCGAGCTGCGCGACCACACCTCCCTGTCTCGTGCCGACATCGCGGAGGCGACCGGCCTGCATCGGGCCACCGTCTCCAACCTCATGGCCGAACTCCTGGAACGGCGGCTCGTGCGGGAGGTCGGCGTCGAGCACGTGGGTGCGATCGGGCGTCCCAGACGGGCGGTGGCGCTGCACGGCGCCCACGTCGGCGCCCTGGGCATGGAGATCAACGTCGACTACATCGCGGTGCACGGCACCGATCTCAGCGGCCGGGTCCTGGTCGAGCGCCGGGCGGTCTACGACACGATGGGCAGCGGCCCGGACAGTGCCGTGCGCCGGCTCGGGCTCGTGGCCAAGGAGGCCGTGGAGGCGATGCGCCGGGCCGGAGCGGTTCCCGCCGGCATCGCGGTGGCCGTCCCCGGGCTGGTGGACGTGACACGCGGAGTCGTGACGCTCGCGCCGAACCTCTACTGGCACGACCTGCCCCTGGCCGACCAGCTGAGCGCCATACTCGGCCCGCTGAACGTGCCGGTGCGGGTGGACAACGACGCCAACCTCGCCGCGCTGGCCGAATACACCTCGGGCATCGCCGCCGGCACACCCGACCTGGTCTACCTCACCGGCGAGGTCGGCGTCGGCGGCGGCATCATCTCCGGCGGCAAGCTCCTGCGCGGAGCGGACGGATTCTCCGGAGAGGTCGGGCATCTGCGGGTCGACCCGAACGGCGACCAGTGCGGCTGCGGCCGCATCGGCTGCTGGGAGACCAAGGTCGGCCTGGCCGCGCTCGTCCGTGCGGCCATGCCCGAGCAGGCGTACGGGCTGCCCGGCATGCCCGTGCCCGACCCCGGTGAACGAGTGGCCGACATCGCCAGAGGCCTGGCCTCGGGCGACCGGCGGATGATGATGGCGGTGGCACAGGTCGGCGAATGGCTCGGGCTCGGCGGCTCGATCCTGGCCAACCTGTTCAACCCGCGAGTGATCGTCATCGGGGGCTACTTCGCCTCACTGGCCCAGTGGCTGCTGCCGCACGCGCAGGATCAGCTACAGCGGCTCGTGGTGGCGGCTCCCGCCGCCCAGTGCCGGTTCGTCGCCTCCACGCTCGGTTTCGGCGCCGCGTCCCGCGGCGCCGCGAGCATGGTCGTCAACCACATCATCGACGACCCGGCGGCGATCATGGATCCATTACCCCGGCCGGCAGCCTACTGACGGCCCCCAAAGACCTGGAGACGGCACCCTCCAGCAACCGAAATATCCGCTTCGACCAAGTGGCAATAAGCGCGGCGGCGCGCGCCTTGCCTGACGTCCCCCCGGTCAGGAAGGGTTTTCCATGTCTCCACGTCAGCGAACGTGGGCCAGGCCGCACAATGCGGCCCTGCCAGAAAAAGGACGACGTATGAGACGTCGGACCGCGGCGACGATGGCCCTGGCCCTCGTCGCCCCCGTCATCACGCTCTTCTCGGCGCCCGTGAGCGCCGAGGCCGCCACGACGGCGGCAGCACCCGACTTCAAGGTGCTCGTCTTCTCGAAGACCACCGGCTTCCGGCACGACTCGATCCCCGAGGGCATCGCGGCCGTGCAGAAGCTCGGCCAGGAGAACAACTTCGCGGTCGACACGACCGAGGACAGCGCGGCGTTCACCGACGAGAACCTGGCGCAGTACCAGGCCGTGGTCTTCATGTCCACGACCGGCGACCCCGTCTCCACCCAGGAGCAGAAGGACGCCTTCCAGCGGTACATCGAAAAGGGCGGCGGTTACGTGGGTGTCCACGCCGCGGCCGACAGCGGGTACAACTGGGCGTGGTACGGCAAGCTGGTGGGTGCGTACTTCAAGCAGCACCCGGCGATCCAGCAGGCCACGGTGAAGGTCGAGGACCCGGCGCACCCGTCCACCAAGGACCTGCCGACGACCTGGTCCCGTACGGACGAGTGGTACGACTACCAGACGAACCCGCGTGGCACGGTCCACGTGCTGACGTCGATGGACGAGAAGTCCTACACCGGTGCCACGATGGGCGCCGACCACCCGAACACGTGGTGTCAGGACTACGACGGTGGCCGCTCGTGGTACACCGGCCTCGGCCACATGAAGGAGAACTACAGCGAGGCGAACTTCCTGAAGCTGCTCCTGGGCGGTATCAAGACCGCCGCGGGTGCGGAGAAGGCCGACTGCTCGGCCTCTCAGAGCAGCAGCTACGAGAAGGTGGCCCTCGACACCGAGACCTCCAACCCGATGATGCTGAACGTCGCCAAGGACGGCCGGGTCTTCTACATCGACCGGCTGGGCGACGTCAAGATCATCAAGCCCAGTGGTGGCTCGGTCCTGGCCGCGCACATGAACGTGTTCACCGCCAACGAGAGCGGTCTGCTCGGCATGGCGCTGGACCCGGCCTTCGACACCAACCACTGGATCTACCTCTACTACTCGCCCAGCGGCTCGGAGAACGTCGACCGGCTGAGCCGGTTCACGGTCACCGGCGACAGCCTGGACCTGGCGAGCGAGAAGAAGATCCTCGACGTGCCGGTGCAGCGCGCCGAGTGCTGCCACCACGGCGGCGGCATGGTGATCGACCCCAAGACCGGCAACCTGTGGCTCGGTACGGGTGACAACACCAACCCCTTCGCCTCCGACGGCTACGACCCGATCGACGAGCAGTCGGGCCGCGCCAACTGGGACGCCCAGCGGTCGGCCGGCAACACCAACAGCCTGAGCGGCAAGCTGCTGCGGATCCACCTGGAGTCCGACGGCACCTACACCATCCCCTCGGGCAACCTGTTCGCCCCGGGCACGGCGAAGACCAAGCCGGAGATCTACGGCATGGGCTTCCGCAACCCGTTCCGGATCGGCCTCGACCCCAAGACCGGCAACATCATGCTCGGCGAGTACGGCCCCGACGCCAACTCCGCCAGCGCCACCCGTGGCCCGCAGAACACGGTCGAGTGGAACCTGATCTCCAAGCCGGGCAACTTCGGCTGGCCGTACTGCATCGGCAACAACACCCCGTACATCGACTACAACTTCGCGACCAAGCAGTCGGGGGCGGCGTTCAACTGCGCGGCTCCGGTCAACGACTCGCCGAACAACGACGGCCTGACCAACCTGCCGCCGGTGATCCCGGCGACGATCTGGTACCACTACGCCGCCGACGCGAACAACTTCCCCGAGCTCAGCGGCGGCGCGCCGATGGGCGGCCCGGTCTACCGCTACGACCCGAACATCCAGTCCAACATCAAGTGGCCGGCGTACTGGGACGGCAAGGCCGTCTTCGGTGAGTGGAACAACAACGCGCTGTGGTCGTTCCAGCTGAACGAGGACGGCTCCAAGCTCGTCGAGATGAACAAGATCATGACGACGCTGAAGTTCCTCAAGCCGATGGACATGAAGTTCGGTCCCGACGGCGCTCTGTACCTGATCGAGTGGGGTTCGGGCTTCGGCGGCGACAACGCCGACTCGGGCATCTACCGCATCGAGTACACCAAGGGCGTCCGCCCGCCGGTCGCCCGCGCCACGGCCGACAAGACCGACGGCCCGCTGCCGCTGACCGTGCAGTTCTCCAGCGAGGGCTCGCGCGACCCCGACGGCAAGGCGATCACCTACGCCTGGGACTTCGACGGTGACGGCAAGACCGACTCCACCGAGGCCAACCCCTCCTTCACCTACACGACGGCCGGCGAGTACAGCGCCGTCCTGACCATCACCAACCCCGACGGCGTGACCGGCAAGGCGAGCGTGACGATCAACGCGGGCAACAGCAAGCCCGTCGTCAAGGTCGAAGTGCCGCCGAACGGCTCGTTCTTCGAGTTCGGCGACCAGGTGAAGTTCAAGGTCACCGTCACCGACGCCGAGGACGGCACGATCGACTGCGACAAGGTGCAGATCCAGGCGATCCTGGGTCACGACACCCACGGTCACCCGCTCGACCAGATGAAGGGCTGCGAGGCCACGGTGCAGACCGCCGCCTCGGGCCACGGTGAGTACGACAACCTGTTCTACGCGATCGAGGCCAGCTACACCGACCAGGGTGCCGGTGCGGCCAAGCCGCTGACCGGCCGGGGCCAGGTCATCCTGCAGCCCAAGCGCAAGCAGGCCGAGCACTTCTCGCAGACCGGCCGGGTGACCGGCGGTGTCGGCACGGACGCCGCCGGCGTCCAGATCGAGGACACCACCGACTCCGCGGGTGGCGCGAAGAACATCGGATTCATCCAGGACGGCGACTACTGGTCGTTCGACCCGGTGAACCTGACCAACATCACCGCGATCCGGCTGCGGGCCTCTTCGGCCGGCGCGGGCGGCACCGTGCAGATCCGCGTCGGCGACCCCGACAACGGCACGCTGATCGGTTCGGCGGACATCACTCCGACGGGCGACTGGCAGACGTTCAAGGACTTCACGGTCGACCTGAACAACGTTCCGACGACCAGCGGCCCGATCTTCTTCGTGGTCCGCAAGCCGGCCAGCGCGGCCAACGACGCCAACCTGGCCAACTTCAACTGGGTCGACTTCGTCGGCAAGGGCGCCACGGAGAACCAGCGCCCGACGGTGACCGCGTCGGCGACCCCGACCACGGGCACCGCTCCGCTGAAGGTCGACTTCACCGCGACGGGCACCGACCCCGAGGGCGACACCCCGCTCACCTACAAGTGGGACTTCGGGGTGAACGGCGCGCCGCAGCCGACGACGGCCAACGCGAGCTACACCTACACCGCCCCGGGTAACTACACCGCGACGGTGACGGTGACCGACGCCAAGGGCGCGGCCACGACCCAGCAGATCGCGATCAAGGTGAACACGCCGGCCGTCGTGTGCTTCAGCGGCCGCTCGGACGACTTCCTGGGCAACCAGCTCGACCGGGACCGCTGGTCGGTGATCCGGGAGAACCAGGACCTGAGGGTCGCCGACGGCAGCCTCATCATCCCGACCTCGGCCACCGACATCTACCAGACGACCAACAACACGCCGAACATCGTCGTGCAGCCGGCTCCCTCGGGCGCCTGGACCGCCACGGCCAAGCTGACGCTGAAGGCGACCGACGCCTACCAGCAGGCGGGCCTGATCCTGTACGGCGACGACGACAACTACGCCAAGATGGTGCTGGAGGGCCGTTCGACCTCCGGGCCGGACCACGCCAGCCGCATCTTCCAGTTCATCCGTGAGGACAAGGGCGCCCCGAACGAGGTCACGGCAAGCAACACCGCCAACCTCGGGGACACCTACCCCGACACGGTGTACGTGCGGTTCATCAGCGACGGCACCAACATCACCGCTCACTACTCCTCCGACGGCACCAACTTCACCGCCATGTCGGAGACCAAGCCGCTCGCCGGGATCACCAACCCGAAGATCGGTTTCATCTCGCTGGCCGGCGCCAACCACCCGGTGACGGACGCGGCGTTCGACTGGTTCCAGATCACCCCGGACGACAAGGCCACCCCGCCGACGCCGGACGACCAGTTCGACGGCACCACGCTCGACAACTGCCGCTGGAACGCCAACGTGCGTTACGACGCGACGGCTGCCCGCGTGACCGGCGGCAACCTGGAGCTCGACACCACGACGGGTGACATCTACGGGACGACCAACAGCGGCCCGAAGAACTTCATCCTGCAGACGGCGCCGAGCGGTGACTGGACGCTGGAGACCAAGGTCGACGGTTCGGCCCTCAGCGAGCAGTACCAGCAGGGCGGCCTGATCGTGTACGGCGACGACGACAACTACGTGAAGTTCGACTTCCTCACCACCAACACCGCAGGGTCGACGGTGGCGCGGACGATCGAGCTGCGCAGCGAGGTCGGCGGCACCGTGCAGAACCCGCAGCCGCAGGTGAACAACCGCACCACCGGTGTGTGGTGGCTGCGCCTGAAGAAGGTGGCAGACAGCTTCACCGGCTCCTACTCCTCCGACGGCACCACCTGGACCGACCTGGCCACCAACGGCACGACCACCGCGGTGAAGAACAGCGCCGTGGCGACCGCGTCGAAGATCGGCGTCTACACCATCGGCACCAACCAGGGCGCGTCCAAGACGGTCAAGTTCGACTACTTCAAGCTGATCAAGGCGGGAAGTGAGGACAAGACCGCCCCGGTGACGACGGCGACGACCGACCCGGCGCAGCCGGAGGGCGGCTCGTTCACCGGTCCGGTCACGGTCACGCTGAAGGCGGTCGACGAGACCGGCGGCAGCGGGGTCGCCAAGACCGAGTACAAGCTCGACAGCGGTGACTGGACCGCCTACACCGAGCCGGTCAACGTCAGCGGCGAGGGGCAGCACACGCTGGCCTACCGCTCGACCGACAAGGCGGGCAACGCCGAGGAGGCCAAGACGCTCACGCTGACGATCTCCCCGGCGTCCTCGCCGGAGGTCAAGCTGACCGTCACCGCCGCCTCGCGCTGCATCGGCACCTCGGCCTACCTGGCGGTCACGGCCGTCAACAACGGTGATGTGCCGGCGACGATCACGCTGACCACCCCGTTCGGGTCCAAGACCGTGGCCGACGTGGCCCCGGGCAAGCAGGCCTACCAGTCCTTCAACACCC
>NZ_VDMA02000053.1 GCF_006334915.2 Microbispora catharanthi | reverse complement strand
GCAAGTTCAGATCCGGCTTACCGGCCTCCAACTGCGGCTGATGCACATGCACCAGCCCCTCCGCCGCCATGTCCGCGATCACCACGCGAACCACACCCAGCGGAATCCGCAGCAACGCCGACACCTCAGCCACCGACCGCACCTGACGGCACAGGGAGGCGATGGCCCGAAATTCCGGGGGCCTCGTGGACAGGTCGTAGTGAGTGGTCGTGGCGGAGGAGACCAGCGCCTCCAGCGCGAGTTGCATGCGGGGTGTCGTACGGCCGCCGGTGACGGTGAACGGGCGGACCGGAGACGCGGGCTCCTCGGGGATCGGGGCGCCCGGCTGCCGCCCCCACGGAGTGCCGGGTTCCTGATCCCACGGTTCCGCGCCCGGCGGCTGTCCCCACGGATCCATCCGGTCACCTCCGGGGATAGGACATGGCTTGGAGTTCGGCGCGGACCGCGGGGGTCAGCACCTGGCCCGCCCGCTCCACCAGCAACGTCATCTGGTAGGCCACCAGACCCAGATCGGAGTCGACCGCCGCCAGCACCGCCAGACAGGACCCGTCACTGATCGACATGATCAGCAACAACCCCCGCTGCATCTCCACCACCGTCTGCGTCACCGGGCCACCCTCGAACACCCGCGAGGCACCCTGCGTCAGACTGATCAACCCGGCCGCCACCGCCGCCAGCTGATCCGCCCGATCCTTGGGAAACCCGTGCGAGAACGCCAGGGGCAACCCGTCGGCGGAGACGACGACGGCGTGCGCCACACCGGGCACCGAACTCACGAAATCATCGATCAGCCAGTTCAGGCCCCGTGCGCCCTGGCTCAACCCACTCATGCGCCGTCCCCTTTCGCGGTCGGGTAGCCCTCGTCTGCGCTCAGTTCGCCCCTGGCCACCGCCCGGCCCTGCCGTACGCCCTGCTGCAGGCTCGCGAGCCGGCTGCGGGCCCGGTCGGGCGACAGGAGCGGCTGCGAGGGGGTGGGCGCCGCCGACGCCACCGCGGCCGGATCGGCCGAGCCGGGCACCAGGTTGGCCTTCGGCACCCGCTTGGGCAGACCCGAGGTGGTCGTGCCGTCCGAGGCGGGCTTCTCGGTGGCCGCCGCCGCGGCCCGCCACCCGGCGTCCAGTGACGGGGTGTCCTGCCAGCCGGATTCGGTGTCGGCGGCGGGAGTGCGCCGGAACCAGGCGGACTCCACGGAGGCGAAGATCGGCAGGTACTCCTCGGCCGGCGGCCCGGCCTGTGCCCCGCTCGGACGCACGCCGCCCATCTGGACGGGAGCGCCGTGCACCGGCCCGGGCATCGAGACCGGGCCGGTCGTCGCCGGCATCGCGCCGAACCCCATCGGGACTGGCCCGGTCACCGCCGGCAGAGGCCCGGTCGCCGCCTCGTCCATGCCGGACGACCGGCCGCGTATCCGGGTGAGCGGATCATGGAGAGCCGGCGCCGCGACCCCGGAGGCCGGCAGCTGCTGACGGCCCCAGCCTCCGATGCCCTGCTGTGCCGTCCCCTGCTCGGCCTGCCGGGGGCTCCAGGCAGGGGCGAACGCGCCCGAGTAGGACTCCGGCTGATTCGCCGGATGACCCATGATGATCTCCGGCAGCAGGACCATGGCCGTCAGCCCGCCTCCGTCGTGCGGCCTGAGCTGGACCCTGATGCCGTTGCGGGCGGCGAGACGGCCGACCACGAACAGGCCCATCCGCCGCGACACCGACACGTCCACCACCGGCGGGTTCGCCAGCCTCCAGTTCGCCTGGGAGATCTCCTCCGACGTCATGCCGATGCCGGAGTCGGTGACGGAGACCATCACGCCTCCGCCGTCGATCCGGTTGCCCGACACCACCACGCGGGTGTCGCGGGCGGAGAACGACAGCGCGTTCTCCACCAGCTCGGCGAGCAGGTGGATGACGTCGTTGACGGCCTGGCCGGCGATCGAGACGTCCGAGGGGAAGTTCAGCACCACCCGCTCGTAGCCCTCGACCTCCGACAGCGAGGCCCGGATGACGTCGGTGATCTCGACGGGCCGGCTCCAGCGGCGTGCGGGCTCCTGCCCGGCGAGGACCAGGAGGTTCTCACTGTTGCGGCGCATGCGGGTCGCCAGGTGGTCGAGCTTGAACAGGTCGCCGAGCCGCTGCTCGTCCTGCTCGCCCTGCTCCAGTCCGTCGATCAGGGCGATCTGGCGCTCCACGAGGGTCTGGGTGCGCCGTGAAAGGTTCACGAACATCGCGTTGACGTTGCTGCGCAGCCGGGCCTCGTCACCCGCCAGCCGGATGGCCTCGCGGTGGACCTCGTCGAAGGCCCGCGCGACCTCGCCGATCTCGTCGGCGGACGCCACGCCGATCGGCTGCACCCCGGCCTGCCCCGCCGCGCCGTCCTCGGACTCGCGCAGCCGCTGCACCAGCGCGGGCAGGCGGTGCCCGGCGACCTCCAGCGCCTCGCTGCGCAGCCGCCGCAGCGGCCGTACGAGAGAGCGCGCCATGACGGCGGTGATGAGCAGGACCAGCAGCAGGACGACGACGACCATCGTGATGTTGACAACGGCCACGTTCCGGTCGGAACTCTGCAGAGCGTCGCTCCGGGCGACGATCGACTTGCTCAGGGCGGCGGTCACGTCACGCATGAGGTCGGCCTGCTCGCTGATCGCGTCGAACCAGCGGTCGGCGTCGGCCCCCCTGCCGCTGAGGTTGCGGATGGGCTGCCCGGTGCCGACGAGATACAGCGCCCGGTCGATGAAGAACCGCGCCCGGTCCACCTTCTGGTCGGTGACCGTGTCGTTGTAGAGCTGCCGCTCGTCGGTGGTGGCCACGGCGGTGAACGCCGCCAGCTCGCTCTGCTCCCTGGCCGTCGCGCCGGTGAAGGCGTCGAGCTCGGCCTGGTCGAGCCGCTGCCGGGCCAGTCCCATGGCGAGCAGCGCGCGCTGCTCCGACACCGCCTCCTTGGCCCGTGCGAGCGCCCCGAGCGCCTTGATGCTCGCGTACAACCCTTCGTCCGGGACTCCCTGGCCCGCCGCGTCGTACAGCTTCAGCAGGTCGTCGGTGACGAGCCGGTAATTCTCGATGCCGCGCAGCGGCGGGAGCTGCGACTCGAGCACGATCTTCCGGAACGCGGTCAGGTCCGTCAGCCGGGCCAGGGCCCGCGACAGGTCCTCCCGGCCGAGCCCGCCCAGCGCGTCTCCGCTCGTCCCGGCCCGGGCGCGCACCTGCTGCGCGGCGGCGTCCACGGCGTCGTGCTGGTTGTTCACGGTGGTGAGCAGGTCTCTGTCACGACGGCCACCCGCGACGTACTTGATCGACAGGTCGCGCTCCAGCTGGAGTTCGTGGAGGAGCACGCCGACGTTGCCGACGAGCTCGACGGCCTCGCGCACCCGCTGATACTCGGCGGCGCTGGATATCGAACTCGCCACCCGCAGGCCGCCGAGCAGGACCGCGACGACGGTGGGCAGCACGATCAGCGCGACGAGCCTGGTTCGCACCCGCCAGTTCTTCAGCTGAATCGAGTTGCCGGTCGCGGGCCCGCTGGGCGGCCCGCCGTCCGCCGAGGACGCGCCGCCGGCGGACTCGGCGACCGGTTCGGGCTCGGCGCGGCGACCACTCTCGATCGTTGCTGTCCTCACTGGCGCAACCTCTCGCGCTGAATCTCAGGGGATAAAGCTCCGGGGTCGCTCTAATGCGAGAGCCCGCACATCACCGGGCAATTTGAGCATAAGGCGTCGAGATAGACAAAGAGCTTGGGATTTTGGAGCGGTCCAGAGTTTCGCCCCGCCCCAAACGCATATGTGCACGGCGGTGACGAGCAGGGGGAAGGCAATATCGGACGGAAGATGCACGACGACCTCCATCATGGAACCGGTCCAAGCCCCTGGCCGTAATTACAAATTACGACAGAGGTGATTTATTCCTCAATTTGACTACAATCGTGACTCAAACACATCGAATCCGTACGGCTCCTGTACGCTTCTCGCCCGTCGCCGTCTATGCGGGACAGACCCGTCGCGGGCGGCCACCTCAACACTCCAGACAAGGAGACTTCATGAGGCTTATAAGGCGTACTCTCGCCGTCGGCGTCGCGGCCGTCCTGACGCTCACCGCTTGTGGCAACTCCGACACGACGTCCTCCTCTTCCTCGGGCAACGGACTGGAGAAGACGACGCTGAAGGTCGGCACGATTCCGGTGCCGGACAGCGCGCCGTTGCAGGTGGCGATCGATCGGGGGTTCTTCAAGGCCGAGGGCCTGGAGGTCCAGCCCGAGGTGGTCGCCGGCGGCGCGGTCGCCACCCAGAAGCTGCTGGGCGGAAGCCTCGACCTGTCGCTCGGCGCGTACGTCGGCACCTTCCTCGCCCAGGACAAGGGCGCGGGGAAGTTCAAGTACGTCGCGGACAGCTACGGCGCCGCTCCCGGCGCTTTCGTCATCATGGTCAAAAAGGACTCCCCGATCAAAACTGTTGCAGACCTCAAGGGGAAGACCATAGCGGTCAATGTTCTCAACAGCGTCAGCCAGCTGACCGCCGAAGTGCAGATGAAGGTGGCCGGGGTGACCGCGACCCCGAACCAGTTCGTGGAGAAGAAGTTCCCCGACATGCCCGCCGCCCTGGAAAACGGCCAGGTCGACGCGGCGGCGATGACCGAGCCGGTCATCACGGTGGAATCGAAAGCGGGTGGCCGAATCATCGTCGATGAGATGACCGGTCCGACCGAAAGTCTTCCCATCGCCGGCTGGTTCACCACCGACGCCATCGCGAGCAAATACCCGAAGGCGATAGCCGCGTTCCAGCGGGCGCTCGGCAAGGCGCAGGCGCTCGTCGCGAAGGACCGCAAGATCGTCGAGGAGACGCTGCCCAAGTACACCAAGATCGACGCCGCCACCGCGGCCGTCATCTCCCTGGGCTCCTACCCGACCTCCCTCAGCGAGACCCGCCTGCAGCGTGTGGCCGACCTGATGAAGGAGTACGGCTACCTCAAGAACGATCTCGACGTGAAGTCGATGATCCTGCTGCCCCCGGCGAGCTGACGGAGATCCCGCACCTGCCATGGAACACGCACGAGTCCTCCGCGGCGTCGCCGGCGTCGCGGGGTTCCTCGCCGCGGCCGAGATCGTCGGCGCGACCGGCCTGATCGACGACCGCTTCCTGCCACGCATGTCCACGATCCTCCGCGGCGCGGCGGAACTGCTCGTCGATCAGGAGTTCCTCGCCGACGCGCGTGCCTCGCTCGCCGCCTGGGGGCTCGGGCTGCTGCTGACCGTGGCGGTGGCGGTCCCGGCCGGACTCGCGCTCGGGGCTCTGCCGCCCGTGGAGCGGGCCGTACGGCCGCTGATCGAATTCCTCCGGCCCATCCCGTCGGTCGCCATCATCCCGCTCGCGATCCTGCTCTTCAGCGACAACCTGCACCTGAGGGTGGCCGTCGTCGTCTACGCGGCGTCCTGGCCGATCGTCATCAACACGATCTACGCGCTCCGGGACGTCGACCCGCTCGCCAAGGAGACCCTGCGCAGCTTCGGGTTCGGCCCGGTGTCCGTGCTGCTCCGGGTGGCACTGCCCAGCGCGGCGCCCTTCATCGCGACCGGGATCCGCGTCGCCGCCGGCACCGCCGTCATCCTCGTGATCAGCGCGGAACTGCTCGCAGGAGGGGCGGAGGGCATCGGGATCTACATCACGGAGGCCGCGAGCGGCAACCGGATGGACCTGATGCTCGGCGCGGCCCTGTGGGCCGGCCTGTTCGGCGTCCTGTCCAACACCGCCCTGGTCGCGGTGGAACGCAGGCTGTTCCGCTGGCACGACGTACGCACCGGAGCCGCCCGATGAACGTGATCAGAGCCGTCGGCCGTCTCTGGCTGGTGCCGGTGACGCTCGTGGCCTGGGAGATCGTCACCCGTGCCGCCGAGCAGCCGTTCTTCCCTCCCCCGTCGGCGACGCTGGCCCGGATGGGCGAGATGTGGCTGTCCGGCCCGCCCGCCCATCTCCTGCTGACGGAGCAGGCGATGGACGATTTCGGCCCCAGCCTCGCCCGCCTGTTCGCCGGGTGGACGCTGGCCGCGGTCCTCGGGGTGGCCGCCGGAGTCGCCATCGGCTGTTCCTCCCGCCTGTCCGGCTACCTCGACCCGCTGATCCACCTCGGCCGGGCCGTGCCGCCTCCGCTGCTGGTGCCCTTCTTCCTCGCCCTGCTGAAGCTGAGCACGCCGGCGCAGCTCACGACGATCGTGTTCGGGATCATCTGGCCGATCCTCCTCAACACCGTCGACGGCACCCGGACGGTGGACCGGCAGCACCTGGAGACCGCGCGCATCTTCGGGTTCTCGACGGTCCAGCGGCTCACCAGAGTGATCGTTCCCGCCGCGATGCCCAAGATCTTCGCCGGCCTGCGGCTGGCCCTCTCACTGGCCCTGATCCTGCTGGTCATCGCCGAGATCCTCGCCGGTTCCGGCGGCCTCGGCTACCGGCTCCTGTCGGCGCAGCGCAGCTACCTCTACACCGACATGTGGGGCTGCCTGGTGGTGCTCGGCCTCCTCGGCTATCTGCTCAACTCCGCGTTCCTGCTGTTGGAACGGCGCGTTCTCGCCTGGCACAGGAACGCCAGGCAGACCACCTAGGAAGGCATCGTGCTCGAGATCACCGATCTGGTCCACTCGTACGGCTCGCATCGCGTTCTCGACGGGGTGAGCATCCGCGCCGCCGAGGGCGAACTCGTCTGCGTCGTGGGTCCCTCCGGCTGCGGCAAGTCCACTCTGCTGCGGTCCGTCGCCGGTCTCATCCGTCCCACCGGGGGCCGGGTGCTGATCGGCGGACAGCCCGTCGATCGCATCCCCGACAACCTGGCCGTCGTCTTCCAGGACTACAGCCGTTCGCTCTACCCCTGGATGACCGCCGCGAACAACGTGGCACTGCCGCTGCGACGCCGCGGGCTGGACCGGCGACGCCGCAGGGAGGCGGCGATGGCCGCACTGGACCAGGTCGGCCTGGCCGACGCCGCGGCGAAGTACCCCTGGGAGATGTCCGGCGGAATGCAGCAACGGGTGTCCATCGCCCGCGCTCTCGCCTACCGCCCGTCCCTGCTGCTGATGGACGAGCCCTTCGGCTCGGTGGACGCGCAGACCCGCGAGGACCTGGAAGACCTGGTGCTGCGGGTCTGCGCGCATCACGGCATGACGACCCTGCTGATCACGCACGACATCGACGAAAGCGTCTACGTCGGCGACCGGGTGATCGTCCTCACCCGGTCGCCGGCCCGGGTCGCCGCCGACCTGCCGGTCGACCTCGGCGAATCACGCGACCAGATCGCGACGCGGCAACTCGACGCGTTCGTCCGGCTGCGTGCCGAAGTGGGCCGCCTGGTCCGAGGCGGCTCCCCCACCTCAACTGTTCTGGAGAAGCAGTGATCGACTCCACCGGCCCCGTCTGGGACGCCATCCGCGGACTCTCCCGGTTCGCCGCGCTCGCCGCGATGGCCGAGCTGAACTGCGCCGAACACCTGGCCTCCGGCCCGATGGACGTGCCGGAGCTCGCCAAGGCGTGTGACGCGCACGAGCCCTCCCTGGCGCGCGTGCTGCGGGAACTCGAGACGGTCGGCGTGGTCCGCGCCGTCGCTCCGGGGACGTACGAGCTGACCGAGGAGGGTCAGACGCTGCGCGACGGCGTTCCGGGCAGCATGCGCTCCGCCCTGCGTACCGCGGCCGAGAACGGTTACTGGTACGCCATGGGCAACCTGGCGCAGACCGTGAAGGACGGGCGGTCCGCCTTCATCGCGCGATTCGGCCCCTTGTACGGCTATTTCCAGGAGCATCCCGAGGCGGCCCGCCTGTTCAACGAGTACATGGCCATCCGCGCGGCGCCGCTGGAGGCCGCTTTGGCCACCACCTACGACTTCACCGGCGTGAAGACGTTCGTGGACGTCGCCGGGGGAACCGGGCACCTGCTGGCGGCGGTGCTCGACCGGCACCCCGGCATGCGCGGCGTGCTCTTCGACATCGCGCACGTGGTGGAGAACGCCCGGGAGTCCCTGAGCGCGCGGGGCCTCGGCGACCGGTGCGAGTTCGAGAGCGGCGACTTCTTCGAGAGCGTGCCCGCGGGCGGGGACCTCTATCTGCTGGCCAGCGTCATCCACAACTGGAGTGACGAGGCGAGCCTGCGCATCCTCGCCAACGTGCGGAAGGCGGCTCCCCGCCACGCCCGGGTGCTGCTGCTGGAAATGGTGCTGCCGGACGACGCCACGCCGCACATCGGCAAGGACCTCGACATGCGCATGCTCGCGGTGACCGACGGCGGGATGGAGCGCACGCTGAGCGAACACACGCGGCTGCTCGGCGAGGCCGGTTTCACACTCTCCCGCATCCTGCCGCTGCCCGCCGGAGCGAGCCTGATCGAGGCCCTGCCCCGCTGAGCCGGGAGTGCCTCACGAAGGCCGCCCTCGTGGCTGATCTTCCCGGTCCCCATGGAAAGTCCGAGCCCGCGAGGAGTTTCCATGGGGTGGAGCAGGCGCCGCCGGGCCACGCCCAGCAGAGCGTGCTCTGTCAGACACGACCTTGGTGGAAATTGGGGCCGGGCACGGCCACCCGCATGGTCAGCGCGTGTTCGACGAGGGTGATCAGGGTGCTCTTGACCGATTCGCGGTCACGGGCGTCGGTGCGGACGATCGGGATGTGCGGCGACAACGTCATCGCCTCCCGCACCTCCTCCTCGGCGTGCGGGTACTGCCCGTCGAAGCCGTTGACGCCGACGACGAAGGGCAGACGCGCCTCCTCGAAATAGTCCACCGCCGGGAAACTGTCGGCCAACCGCCGCGTGTCGACCAGCACCACCGCACCGATCGCCCCCCGCACCAGGTCATCCCACATGAACCAGAACCGATGCTGACCCGGCGTACCGAACAAATACAAAATCAGATCCC
>NZ_VDMA02000052.1 GCF_006334915.2 Microbispora catharanthi | reverse complement strand
GGATCTACCACGTCGACTGCAAGGACGCCCGGGTCGCCACCCGCGACGGCCGGCGGGGCCGCCTGGCCTCCCACCTGGCCTGGGCCGACCCCCGCCGCGGCTGGGACTTCGTGTCCACCGGCCGGGGTGACGTGCCGTGGGAGGAGTGCTTCCGGGCGCTCAACCACATCGGCTACGACGGCCCGATCTCCATCGAGTGGGAGGACGCGGGCATGGACCGGCTGCACGGCGCGCCGGAATCCCTCGCCTACATCCGCTCGCTCAACGCCATCACCCCACCGGCCGCAGCCTTCGACGCCGCCTTCTCCTCCGAATGACACATCACGCCGGGCGGCGGCCGCACGGTGGCCGCCGCCCGCCGGAGCCGACCCGCCGTGAGCAGCACCCCCACCGTCCCGGCAACCGATCGGGGAGAGGAGACAGATGAGAACCGGAGTATGGCTCATCGGAGCACGAGGATCGGTCGCGGTCACCAGCATGCTCGGGGCCTCGGCGGTGCGGGCGGGCCTGGCCGAACCGACCGGATGCGTCCTGGAGTCGCCCGAGTTGCACAGCGACGCCCTCCCCGCGATAGGGGACCTGGTCTTCGGCGGCCACGACATCTCCTCGATCCCCCTGGTCAAGAAGGCCGCCGCGCTGGCCGAGGCGGGAATCGTTCCGGCTCGGCTCGCGGGGGCCGTGCAGGACGCGCTACTCGAGATCGAGCAGGACGTACTGCCCCTGCCGGTCCGCGACACCCAAGCCGAGGTCGCGGACGCCATCGGCGCCGACCTGGACCGTTTCCGCCGGCGGCACGATCTGGACCGCGTCGTCGTGATCAACGTCTCGACCACGGAACCGGCACCGCGACCCCATCCCGCCCACGCCGATCTCGACGCGCTGGGAGTCGCGCTGGACGGGCCGGAGCCCGTCCTGCCGCCCAGCGCCCTGGCCGCCTACGCCGCCCTGCGAGCGGGCTGCCCGTACGTCGACTTCACGCCCTCCACCGGCGCCCGCCTGCCCGCCCTCGACGCCCTGGCGCGCAGGCAGGGGCTCCCGTACGGGGGCCACGACGGCAAAACCGGTGAGACCCTGGTCAAGTCGGTGCTCGCCCCGATGTTCGCCCTGCGCAACCTGAAGGTGCGCACCTGGTCCGGCCTCAACCTGCTGGGCGGCGGCGACGGCGCGAACCTCGCCGACCCGGCGGCCAACGCGGCCAAGTCCGCCAGCAAACAGCGCGTGCTGCACGAGACGCTCGGTTACGTCCCGCAGGGCGACACCCGGATCGACTTCGTCGAGGACCTCGACGACTTCAAGACCGCGTGGGACCTGATCTCCTTCGAAGGCTTCCTCGGAACCCGCATGCGTATGGAGTTCACCTGGCACGGCTGCGACTCGGCGCTGGCCGCGCCGTTGGTCCTGGACCTGGCACGGCTGACGGCGGCCGCCCACCGGGCCGGGCGCACGGGTCCGCTCACCGAACTGGCCTTCTTCTTCAAGGACCCTCTCGGAGAGGTGCCCCACGCGCTGCCCGAGCAGTGGCAGGCGCTGCGGGCCGCCGTGGACGCGCTCGGCTCCCGGGAGACGGGGCGATGACGGCGCGATGACGGCGCTCCGCGATCTGATCGACCTGGTCCGTGCGCCGGCCGCGCTGTCCGTGCCCGGCGACGTGGTCGCCGGGGCGGCGGCCGGTGGGACGCTCGGCCGCCGCACCATCGGCCTGGCCTGCTCCTCGGTCCTCCTGTACTGGGCGGGGATGGCGGCCAACGACTGGGCCGACCGGCATCTCGACGCGATCGAGCGCCCGGAACGCCCCATCCCCTCGGGGCGCGTGCCGGCCGAGGCGGCCCTCGGCACGGCGGCGGGGCTCACCGTCGCCGGGCTCACCGTGGCCGGGCTCGCGGGCGGCCGGCGTGCCCTGGCGGTCGCCGCGCCCCTGGCCGCCGCCGTCTGGGCGTACGACGTGGCGGCCAAGGGCACACCCGCCGGTCCCCTGACGATGGCGCTGTGCCGCGGCCTCGACGTGCTGCTGGGTGCCACCGGCGGCTCCCGCACCGCCGCGCTGCCTTCCGCTCTCACCATCGCCGCCCACACGTACCTGCTCACCGCGCTCTCGCACGCGGAGGTGTCGGGGGCGGACCCGCGGCTGCCCGCCGCGACCCTGGCAGGCACCGTCACGCTCGCCGCCGTCACCGCCCGTGGTGCCGGGGGACCGGCGCAGCCGGCCCTCGCCGGCTGCTACGCCGCGCAGTTCGGCTTCCCCCAGGCGCACGCCGTCGCCGACCCCTCCGCGCGCCGGGTCCGTGACGCGGTCAGCGCGGGCATCGTCAGCCTGCCGGCCCTGCAGGGCGCCCTCGCCGCGCGCGGCGGCGCCCCCCGTGCCGGCCTCGCCCTCGCGGCGGCGATTCCGCTGACCCGGCGCCTGGTCAGGAAGGTCTCCGCGACATGAGGTTCGGCTACGGCACCAACGGCTTCGCCAATCACCGGTTGCCGGACGCCCGCGACGTCATCGCCGGCCTCGGTACCGGGCCGCCGCCTGGAACCGGCTGGTCGACGGCTGCGCACGTGTTCTCGACGCCGCGCAGGGCGCCGGTGTGACGCTGGGATTCGAACCTGAGCCGGGGATGCTCGTCGAGACGATCGCCGGCTGGCGCAGGCTGCACGCGGCGCTCGGGTCTGCGGACGGCTTCCGCCGCGCCCGCCGTGGCCCGGCGTTCGATCGAATTCCTGCGCGGAGCCGAGCAGGCGTCGAGGCGTGACGGCGAAGGGAGAACGGCATGACGCGACCGGAGCGGCTGCGCGCCGCGCTGCGGGAGACACCGCGAGAGGAATGGGTGGACGCCGCGCTCGCCGCGGCTAGTGAGCGACCCGAGACGATCGGCCGGTCCTTCACCCAGGCCGGACGGCACGCCGGGCGCACACCCCTGCCCGGCGTGCCCGGCTGGACCGCGGACGAGGCCGCCCGGGCACTGCTGCTGGCCGCGCTGCCGGCGGACCGGGCGGAGGCCGAGATCGGCGACCTCTACCGCTACGGCGACGCCGACGAGAAGCGGGCCGTGCTCAAGGCCCTGCCGATGCTCGCCGTCGGCGCGGCGGGACTGCCCCTGCTGCACGACGCGATCCGCACGAACGACGCCCGTCTGCTGGCCGCCGCCCTCGGGTCGTACGCCCGCCACCTCGACCAGGCCGCCTGGCGGCAGGCGGTGCTCAAGTGCGTGTTCACGGGCGTGCCGCTGACCGCGGACGACGGGCTGGACGAGCGCGCCGACCGTGAGCTGGCGGCCATGCTGGCCGCCTTCGCCGACGAGCGCGCGGCCGCGGGACGCCCCATGCCCGCCGACGCCGCCGCCCTGCTCGGCCGTCTGACCCGTGAGGAGTCCTGATGCGCATCTTCGACCCGCACATCCACATGACGTCGCGCACCACCGACGACTACGCCCGGATGGCCGCCGCCGGCGTCCGGGCCCTCGTGGAGCCGGCTTTCTGGCTGGGGCAGCCTCGCACCAGCCCCGGCTCGTTCACCGACTACTTCGACTCGCTGATCGGGTGGGAGCCGTACCGGGCCGCCCAGTTCGGCATCGTGCACCACGCGACGATCGCGCTGAACCCCAAGGAGGCGAACGACCCGCGCTGCCGCCCCGTGCTCGACCTGCTGCCGCGTTACCTGGACAAGGACCGTGTCGTCGCGGTCGGTGAGATCGGCTACGACTCGATCACCCCGGAGGAGGACGACGTCTTCGAGCGGCAGCTCGCCCTCGCCGTCGAGCACGACCTGCCGGCGCTCGTCCACACCCCCCACCGCGACAAGGCCACCGGCACCCGGCGCACTCTGGAGGTCGTCGCCGCCTCGGGGATCGCACCTGAGCGGGTCGCCGTCGACCACCTCAACGAGGTCACGGTCGGCATCGTGCGCGACTCCGGATGCTGGATGGGCTTTTCCATCTACCCGGAGACGAAGATGTCGCCGCCCCGCATGGTGGAGATCCTCAAGCGGTACGGCCCGGAGCGGATGCTGGTCAACTCCGCCGCCGACTGGGGCGTCTCCGACCCGCTGCTCACGCTGGAGACCGGGACGGCGATGCTGGCCGCCGGATTCACCGAGGACGACGTCGACCGGGTGCTGTGGCGCAACCCCGTGGAGTTCTACAGCCAGTCCGGGCGCCTCGACCTGACCGGCGCCGGAGCCGGGGCGGACCAGCCCACCTTCGCCGGCAGCTCCATCAAGCGCGGCGGCGGCTGATGCGGCTACGCCACCCGGGAGGAGCCCCGCTGCACCTGAGCTACTGCAGTCACCCCCCGGCCGATCTATCACGCCGACGGGCGTAAGGAGGCCGACTGCTATACCCACCCCCCGGAGCTGCACGACGAGCTCACCGCGGCGACGGAGGTCAAGGACCTGCTGCTCCGCCTCGCACTGGGGTGATCTCGCACGGAGAGGACGCCGCGCCCTGGACCATCGGGTCCAGGGCGCGGTAGGGGTTCCCGCCGGTCGGCCTCGGGGGTTGTCTCGCCTGCCGGTCAGGCCACGTTCCGGTCAGACCAGGTGCCGATCAGACCACGGTGCAGGGAACGCCGTTGAGGGTGAAGGTGGTCGGTTCGGCGGTGTTGCCGGTGTGGGTGGCCTGGAAGCCGATGTCGACGGTGGCCCCGGGCGCGATCGTGCCGTTGTAGCTGACGTTGCGGGCGCTCACCTGGCCGCTGGAGGGCGAGTAGGTGGCGTTCCAGCCCGAGGTGATGGACTGGCCGGAGGGCAGGGTGAAGGCCAGCGTCCAGCCGTCGATCGTCGAGGTTCCGGTGTTGGTGATGCTGATGCTTGCGGTGAAGCCGTTGTTCCAGGTGCTCATGGTGTAGGCGACCCGGGGCCCGGTCCCGGTGCCGCCGCTGGGCGAGGCGCTGGGCGACGGGCTCGGCGACGGGCTCGGCGACAGGATGGGCGACGGGCTGGGCGAGGAGCCGCCGCTCAGGCTGGTCACGAAGGTCGTCATGCTGCGAGCGGGAAGCGTGACGGTGAGGGAGCCGTTCGACATGCTGGTCGCCGCCTGCGACGCGACGTTCCTGCTCGCGTCGGTCACCCAGGACGAGACGCCGGCCGAGCCGGCGCCCGCCACGGTGAACTGCTGGCTCACCGCGGAGGTCCCCTTGTTGATGGCGACGATGACGACGGTGTTGCCACTCCGGTACGCCGAGACGTAGACGTTCGACGCGGGATTCGCCGTCGCGTCGATCCGCACGTATCCGGGGCGGACGAACCTGGCGAACTGCGCCATGATGGCGCCGCGCTTGCTGATCTGGCCGTCTTCCCGCATGGGGCCGTAGCTGCGCCGGATGTACCACCAGACGTACGCCTGGAACTCGGCCTCCACCATGGCGCGGTGCATGTGCTCGCCCACGTCGAGCGCCTGCGGCCAGGTGTCCGCCGAGTCGGTGCTGTTGGGGTAGTAGACCTCGGTCATCCAGAGTTCTTTGCCCGCGCCCTTCTGCTGGAAGAGGGGGTAGGGGAAGTTCGAGTACGGCGTGCCGTAGAGGTGCGCCCCGATGATGTCCACGTTGGCGAGCGCCGTGGAGTCGTTGAGGATCGGGTCCGACATGCTCTTGATGTACTGGAAGGACTCGGGCGCCATGACCCTGGTGCCGATGACCGACGCGTTCTGCTTCAGGAAGTTCACGATCTCGGTGGCGGTCCACCAGGTCCAGGTGGAGGCGTAGTCGGGCTCGTTCTGCACCGAGATGGCGTACAGGTTCACCCCGTTGTTGCGCATGTAGGTGGTGAAGTCGTTCAGGTGCTGGGCGTAGGCGGCGTACGAGCTGTACTTGAGGCGTTTCGCGTTGGTCTGGCTGCCGCGGGTGAAGGTCTCGGTCATGCTGGCCGGGGGATTCCACGGCGAGGCGAAGACGGTCGCCCCGAGCTCGACCGCGCGCTTCGCCGTCGCCAGGTCACGGCTCCAGTCCGACTGGTTCTCGCCGACCGGGATCCGCAGGATGGAGAACCCCAGCTTGCCGTCGCCGGTGCCGAACGCCGTGTCCCGCTGGGCGGCTGTCAGGTCGCCCGCCCAGGCCGCGTGGGTCATGCCGCCGAAGCCCTTGATCGTCTGCCGCTGCGCCGACGGATTGATGCTCGCGGTGGCCGCCGCGGCCTCCGTGGCCCCCAGGACCGACGTCGCGGCCGTGATGACCGGCAACGCTCCCATCGTCGCCAGGACGGATCTCCGGCTCAGCAATCTCCGCTCGCTGCTCGCGGGCCCGTTCTGATCCTGCGTCATGTCTTCTCCTCTTGGCTGTCGGTGCCGATCCGCGCCTTCGCGTGGTGGTCGCTCACCGGGGGAGCGGTCGCTCTGGGCGCGGAGAACCGCACCGTTGGGGGCCGCCCGGACTCGGGTGCGTCGAGGCCGGCGACGGTGTCACGGGTGGGATGGTTGTACGAGCGGAACGATGCCCAGGTCGCGTCGGCGAGCCCCGCGGCCCAACCGGGGCGGCCACGCTCGGGCCGCCCCGGTGAGGGGTGGTGTCACACTCGGGTCCACTGCTGGTTGCTGCCGCCCCAGCAGGAGTAGATCTGGAGTTTGGTGCCGTTGGCGGTGCCGCCGCCGGTGACATCGAGGCACTTGTTCGCGCCGACCGCGGTGATGGTGCCGTCAGCGTTGAACCGCCACTTCTGGTTGTTCTGCCCGTTGCAGTCCCAGATGATCACGCTGGTGCCGTCGGCGGTGCCGGCGCCGTTGACGTCCAGGCACTTGCCGCCGTAGACCCGCAGCTCACCGGCACTTGTCTGCGTCCACTGCTGGTTGCTCTGCCCGTTGCAGTCCCAGATCTCCACTTGCGCGCCGTTGGCCTGCGAGACATCGGTGACGTCCACGCACCGGCCCGATCCCACGCCCTTGATGGCGGTCCCGCTTCCGGTGGGCGGGGGAGAACTGGAGGTCCCGCCGTTGAGGGCGTCGAGGACGGCCGTGTACGCCTGCTTCTTGTTGTAGTTGCCGTCGAACAGCAGCGGGGTGTCACCGCTGCGCCAGGAGTACTTGTCGGTGATGCCCCACACGGTGATGCCGGTGCAGCGGGGCACGGCCATGCATGCCTGGGTGACGCGGCGGTAGGCGTCGGCCTGGGTCGAGCCGGAGCCGCCGACGTCGAGCTCGGTGATCTGCACGTCGACGCCGAGCGCGGCGAACTGGGCGATGTTCTGCTGGTAGTTCGACGGGGGGTTGCCGAAGTGCGACTGCAGGCCCACGCAGTCGATCGGCACGCCGCGCGCCTTGAAGTCCTTGACCATGTTGTAGACGCCCTGCGTCTTGGCGGCGGTGGCGTTGTCGATGTTGTAGTCGTTGTAGCACAGCTTGACGTTCGGGTCGGCGGCCCGCGCGGCGCGGAAGGCCTCCTCGATGAAGCCGTTGCCGAGCTTCTGGGTGAAGATCGAGTCGCGTAGCGTGCCGACCGCGCCGCCGTCGGCGAACGCCTCGTTGACCACGTCCCAGGCGAAAACCTTGCCCTTGTAGTGGTTCATGACCTGGGTGATGTGGTTGGTCATCGCCGAGCGCAGGTCGCTGGCGGACATGCCGCTGTTGACCCAGCTGGGCAACTGGGCGTGCCACACCAGCGTGTGACCGCGGACCTTCATGCCCTTGCTCAGCGCGTGGTTGACGATCTGGTCGGCGGAGCTCCAGTTGAAGGAGTTGCGGGAGGGCTCGATCGGCCCCCACTTCATCTCGTTCTCGGCGGTGACGGCGTTGAACTCCCGGTCCCAGGTCGCCACGTAGGTCGAGTCGCTCATGTGGCCGGCCGCGATCGCGGTGCCGAAGTAACGGCCGCTCTGGGCGGCGGCCGCGCCCAGCGTGCCGGCGGCGGCGCCGGCGGGGACGGACGCCGCGAGTGCGGTGACCGTGCCGAGGGCGCCGAGGGCGCCGGCGACCAGCAGCCGGCGGGTGCCGACGGCCAGCAGTCGGCGGGTGCCGACGAGCGGTCGCCGTCCTCTGTCGGCGGATAAGGGGTTTTCGCCCATGCCTGAGCCTCCACTGGGGATCAATGAGGGAACGCGGATAGACGCCCGCGGGAACAGCACGCGGTCCGTCGTCGCGTCGAAACCGCGGCCCCTGCCGTCCACCACCGACCCCGGCAGGAGGAGCCGCCTCGGGGAGTCAGTCTGGAAATCATCCCGAAACATGTCAAGGGCGTTTCCGGTAAGTTTCGACGTACTTCCGGGGCATTTGCCATAGATGCCCTGGTAGATGAGAGGAATGTCGTCCGTAAGTTTTCTGCTTGCTCCGCAGCGGCTCCCGGTGGCGGGCGGGGTTGGAATGAAAGTTTCGTGCGTCCGGACTCTGGACGGTGTTCTCGCACCTACGGGAGAGGCAGGTGAGCCGCATCCGGTCCACATGAGGGCCCGGACGGCGAGAGAACCGAGCGTTGACACGGCTTATGGCGTCCTGTTTGATCCGCTACACCACCACGCACAAGCCGCCGATGGGAGAGGGGCACTGGTACGCCAATTTGTTAGCGCTAACATTTCATCTGCAGGCCACCGGTGCGTGACCTTCCGGGCCGATACGCACTGTCCGCGTTCTCCATGAGCGACAAGCGGCTGCCGGATAGGTCACGAGCCGGCCGGTGCTCCCAGCGCCACGAGTCCCGACGACGCGTTCGAGGCGGGCAACGCCTGCGAGGCGCAGGGGGACAACCGGTATCCGCTGATCGCCGGATCGGCCGGGTGACCGACGGTGTCTCCGATCGTGGACCTCCACCGGAATCGTCGGTGGGCGCCGTCGACGGGCAGTGCACCCGTTCGCCGGGGCGAGCGACCCGACCGTCCCGGTGACCCGTGGACCGACGACATCAGCCACGGTGAGACGGTCCGCACCACCGTCGGCCCTGCACGATTCGGTGCCTCTGCCAGGGCCGCAACCCGGGCTCGGGCGGCGACCACATCAGCCTTCCCCGCGGACCTGCCGACCCCGTGACCTTCCCCCGGCGCCGAACGCCCTCGTGCCCCGCGCCGGCGTGAGTCCACGTACCACGCCGCGGGTGTCTTCACCCCCCAGCCGTGTCTCCGCTCTTCGAAGGAGAGAAGATGCAACCCTCCGTCCGCGCGACGAGTGTCCGGCGACGGGCGCCGGCCACCGTCTTCGCATGTCTTCTGGCGGCGCTTGCGACCGTTCTCGCAACCGCCGCCGCCTGGGTCGCGCCGGCCTCCGCGGCGACCGCCGACACCAACACCTGGTACGTCCTGGTCAACCGCAACAGCGGCAAGGCCCTCGACGTCTCCAACTTCTCCACCGCCGACGGCGGGTCGCTCGTGCAGTGGAGCCGCACCAACGCGAACAACCAGCAGTGGCGGTTCGTCGACTCCGGCGGCGGCTACTACCGCCTGCAGTCGCGCCACTCGGGCAAGGTGCTCGACGTGTACAACTTCTCCACAGCGGACGCCGCCGACGTCGTGCAGTGGACCGACCACAACGGCACCAATCAGCAGTTCAGCCTCGCCGACTCCTCCGGCGGCTACGTCCGGCTGATCAACCGCAACAGCGGCAAGGCCGTGGAGGTCCAGAACGCCTCCACCGCGGACGGCGGCAAGATCGTGCAGTACTCCGACTGGGGCGGCGCCAACCAGCAGTGGCAGCTTGTCCCCGTCGGGAGCGTCTCCGATCCCTCGCCGTCGCCCTCGCCGTCGCCCTCGGCGTCCCCCTCGCCGAGTCCCTCCCCGAGTCCGTCGCCGTCGCCGTCGGCGAGTCCGACGAACGGGCCGTGGCCGCCGTCGTCGACCTATTCCAACCCGGTGTTGTGGGAGGACCTGGCCGACATCGACGTCTTCCGGGTGGACGACACCT
>NZ_VDMA02000051.1 GCF_006334915.2 Microbispora catharanthi | reverse complement strand
GTAACTCCTCGCGGAACTGCTGCCGTTCGGCAGTCAGCCCGCCTCCTTGTGGATATCGCATGCTCCGGTGATACCGCACGGACGACGAGCCATCAGCCCCTACGACACCACGAGTTCAACCTCAGTAACCCGGCCGTGACCTGCCCGTCGGGTCCGGCCGGCACCTCGTGCCAGCCGGACACCAGCTCGTCAGCGCAGGAACGCGGCGGCCACTCCGGCGTCGACGGGGATGTGCAGGCCGGTGGTGAGGGACAGGTCGCCGCCGGTGACGGCGAAGACGGCGGCGGCGACGTGCTCGGGCAGCACCTCACGCTTGAGCAGGGTGCGCTGGGCGTAGAACTCGCCGAGCTTGTCTTCGGGCACGCCGTAGACGGCGGCTCGGTTGGCGCCCCAGCCGGAGGCGAAGATGCCGGAGCCGCGGACCACCCCGTCGGGGTTGATCCCGTTGACGCGGATGCCGTGCTCGCCGAGCTCGGCTGCGAGCAGGCGCACCTGGTGGGCCTGGTCGGCCTTGGCCGCGCCGTAGGCCACGTTGTCGGGCCCGGCGAACACGGCGTTCGTGGAGGCGATGTAGACGATGTCGCCACCCATGCCCTGGTCGATCATGATGCGGGCACTCTCGCGGGAGACGAGGAACGAGCCGCGGGCCAGCACGTCGTGCTGGCGGTCCCAGTCGTCGGCGGTGGTCTCCAGCAGGGAGCGCGACAGGGACAGCCCGGCGTTGTTGACCACCAGGTCCACCCCGCCGAAGGCCAGCACGGCCTGCCGTACGGCCTCGGTGACCTGGCCCTCGTCGGTGACGTCGGCCTGGACGGCCACGGCCGCGTCGGCGGGGCGGTACGCGCGGGCCCCGATCTCGGCGGCGACCTTCTCGGCGGCGGCGAGGTCGCGGTCGGCGACCACCACGCAGGCGCCCTCGGCGGCCAGGCGGCGCGCGGTGGCCGCGCCGATGCCCGAGCCGCCGCCGGTGACCAGCGCGATCCGGGTGGCCAGCGGCTTGGGCGCCGGCAGGCGGCGCAGCTTGGCCTCCTCCAGCTCCCAGTATTCGATGCGGAACTTCTCCGACTCCTCGATGGGGGCGTAGACCGACAGCGCCTCGGCACCGCGCATCACGTTGATCGCGTTGAGGAAGAACTCGCCGGCGACGCGGGCGGTCTGCTTGTCCTTGCCGAAGGAGAACATGCCGACGCCCGGAACCAGCACGATGGCGGGGTCGGCGCCGCGCAGCGGCGGCGAGGCAGGGGTGGCGTTCCGCTCGTAGTAGGCGCGGTAGTCCTCGCGGTAGGCGGCGTGCAGCTCGCCGAGGCGGGAGATCGCGTCTTCCAGCGGTGCGCCGGCGGGCAGGTCGAGCACCATCGGCGCGACCTTGGTGCGCAGGAAGTGGTCGGGGCAGGAGGTGCCGCGCTCAGCGAGCTCGAGGTGGCGTTCGCGGGACAGGAAGTCGAGCACCTCGGGGGTGTCGGTGTAGTGGCCGACCTGGCGGACGTCGGTCGAGCACAGGCCGCGCAGCACCGGGAACAGCGCCGCCGCACGTTCATGCCGGATGGCCTCGGGCAGCGGCTCGTAGCCCGGCTTGACCGGGCCGAACGGCTCGGGCCTGCCGTGCTCGGCGATGTACGCCTCGGCGGTGCGGATGATCCACAGGGAGTTGTCCGCGCACTCGGCGGAGGTGTCGCCCCAGGCGGTGATGCCGTGCCCGCCGAGGATGCAGCCGACGGCCTGGGGGTTGGCGTCCTTGATGGCGGCGATGTCCAGGCCGAGCTGGAAGCCGGGCCGCCGCCAGGGCACCCAGACGACCCGGTCGCCGTAGACGCGCCGGGTCAGCTCCTCGCCGTCGGCGGCGGCCGCAACGGCGATCCCCGCGTCGGGGTGAAGGTGGTCCACGTGCGCCGCGTCGACCAGGCCGTGCATCGTGGTGTCGATCGACGGCGTGGCCCCTCCCTTGCCGAAGGCGCAGTGGTCGAAGGCCGCGACCATCTCGTCCTCGCGTTCGACGCCCGGATAGACGCCGGTGAGCGCGCGCAGCCGGTCGAGCCGGAGCACGGCCAGGCCGGCCTCGGTGAGCGTGCCGAGGTCGCCGCCCGACCCCTTCACCCACATCAGTTCCACGTCGGAGCCGGTAACCGGGTCGAGGGCCGTTCCCTTGGCCGAGGCGTTGCCCCCGGCGAAGTTCGTGTTGCGGGGATCGGCTCCCAGCAGGTGCGCGCGTTCGAGCAGCTGCTCAACCGGCGTGGTCATGAAATTTCCCCCTACGAGTGGTTCGATGGGTCCGAACGATGATGGCCTTATGGGATGAGTTATGACAAAACGGGCGCCGGGCGGCAGGCTACAGCGACGGGCCGAGCGGCTGGAGACCGGCCCCTGGACCTGGCCGGCGGGCCTGGCCGGCAGTAAGGCGCGACCGGTAAGGCGCGACCGGTGAGGTGCGGAAGGATTCCGCTAGACGTCAGGCGCCCCAGCCGGCCCGGGTGCCGCCGACCCGCTCAGCCCGGATCTTGCCGAAGTAGCCCGACCGGGCGTAGGCCCGCATTGGCCCCACCGGCGTAGGCCCGCATGGACCTGACCGGGCGTAGGCCCGCATGGGATCGGGATCGAGTCTCATCTCCGGACGACTCCGCGACCTGGTGCACCACAGCGAACCACTCAAGACCTGTGGTCCCCTCGGCGGGGAGACCGCCTGGGACCACGCCGAGGCCCGCCTGCCCACTCTCCCGCGAGCCGGGGTGTCCCGCTTCGGCGTCAGCGGACGCGGGCCACGCCGCCGAGCGCGCCGGCCTTCCCCTCTCGCACGAAGGGGTAGTCGGTGTCGGGCCTCCACTCCTGCAGCGGCACCACTCCCGGCTCGACCAGGTCGAGACCGTCGAAGAACGCGAGGATCTGGTCGTACGAGCGGGAGGTGGTGCCGGGGACGGAGGTCCGGCTGAAGACCTTGCGGCCCTCCTCCTCCTGGTCGTCGCTCAGGTCGCCGAGGGAGCCGTGCGACACGACCAGGTAGCCGCCCGGCACGAGCGGGCCCCGGAGCGCCGTGACGATCTTCATCGCCTCGTCGTCGTCCGGGATGAAGTGCAGCACGCCGAGCAGGAGGACGGCGACCGGCTGGGAGAAGTCGATGTGCTCCCGGACCTCCGGATGCCGCAGCAGCGCCTCGGGGTCGCGCATGTCCGCCTCGATCGCGCGCACCCGCTCGTTCTCGGCGAGGATGGCCCGCGCGTGGACGAGGACGACGGGGTCGTTGTCCACGTAGACGACCCGGGACTCCGGGGCCAGTTCCTGGGCGACCTGGTGGACGTTGCGCTGCGTCGGAAGCCCGGCGCCGACGTCGAGGAACTGGCGGATGCCCTGCCGCGCGAGGTAGGTGACGGCCCGGATCAGGAACTCGCGGTTCTCCCGGGCGATGTCGGGGAGGTTGGGCAGGATCTCGATGATCTTCTCGGCTGCCTCTCGGTCCGCCGCGAAATTGTCCTTGCCGCCCAGGTAGTAGTCGTACATCCGGGCCACGCTCGGCGTAAACGGGTCGACGCCCGCCGGCGCCTTACGCTCGTCCACAACACTCCCCTCGTCGTACATCAAGGATGGTACGGCCTTGATCGCGACAAGGAGGACACGTCACCAATTTGTCATCGAACGCCAGAAACCGGCACGAAGAGGCTGAGTGTAGGCGAATCCGTTATCCACCTCGCTGGACCGCTCCTTGACGTGCCGAGACGGTAATTTACCGACTTACGGACAGTACGTTACCGACCTCGACGCACGTCTCACACTCTTGACAGTGCGCGCCGTCCCCACCTACGGTCACGGGACATCGCCGCGATCTACCCGCAGTCCGAAATGTTAGCGCTAACAGGTCGAGGAGCCCCCCTGATGAGAGCGGTCCCCCCGCCGCAGCTCACCCCGCCCCTCCGCGGGAACGTTTCACGCCGCCCCGCCCTCACGAATACGGCCTCCCTCATGCGCGATCGCCTCATGACCGCCTTACCTGCGCACCTGAGGTGAACGCCGCCCTCTCCACCTGGCATAACCGATAGGACATCGCCTTCATTGCGAGTCCGCACGCTCCGCCCCTCCCAGCGGGACCGCCACTCCGGCCGGACCCGGGACGAGTCCTCCTTCGCGGGCCGACGGTTCGCCCGCATATCAGTCGACCGCCCACTCAGATCCCACCCCCCACTCCTGTCAGGCATTTCCTGGCATTGCTCATCAGAGGAGTTTCGCGTGCCCGAAAATCGCCGATCCACGGCGATCCCCCGACGGTTCCGGAGGATCTCGCTCGCGACGGCCGCCACGCTCGTGTGCGGCGGTCTCGTGTCCAACGGTGGTGTGGCGAGCGCCTCCGGCGGATGGTCGCCGAAGCCGTCGTACACCTCGACCGACCGCGGTGACGGCACCTACACCGTGCCGATCCTCAACTCCGACGTGCCGGACATCAGCGTGGAGCGCGTCCCGGCCGCGGAGAACAAGGAGCACCGGGACGTCTACTACATGATCAGCACGACGATGCACCTGAGCCCGGGCGCGCCGATCATGAAGTCGTACGACCTGGTGAACTGGGAGATCGTCAACTACGTGTTCGACCGGGCCGACATCGGCGACGCGTTCTCCCTCCGCAACGGGCAGAACTCCTACGGCCAGGGCCAGTGGGCGTCGTCGCTGCGCTACCACGACGGCAGGTTCTACGTCGTCTTCAACACCAACAACCTCGGCGGCGCGTACCTCTACAGCACCGACGACGTCGAGAACGGCAAGTGGACGCGCACGCCGCTCGGCCGCGCCCTGCACGACCCGTCGCTGTTCTTCGACGACGACGGCACGGCGTACATCTTCTACGGCTCCGGCAGCACGAGCGCCGTGCGCCTGAAGTCCGATATGTCGGGCATCGACAAGGATTTTCCGAGCATCTTCGCGGCGAGCGACTACGCCGGCAAGCCGTTCATCGGCGGCCTGTTCGAGGGCGCCCAGGTCTTCCACATCAACGGCTACTACTACGTGGTCATCATCACCTGGCCCTCCGGGCAGGGACGCCAGGTCGCCATGTTCCGCTCGAAGGACCTGCTCGGGCGCTACACCTCGGCGGACGGCTCGAACACCTACGAGGCGCGCGGGGTGCTCAACTCCAACGGCTTCGCCCAGGGCAGCCTCGTGCCGATCTCCCGCAATGGCGGCACCGACTGGTATGGCATGTTCTTCCGGGACAACTTCCCGATCGGGCGCACCCCGGCGCTCATCCCCGCCACCTGGCAGGACGGGTGGCCGACGTTCGGCAACAGCGGGGTCGTGCCGGTTGGCGGCGCGTTCGACAAGCCGATCGAGCTGAGCGCGGAGGAGGAGAGGTTCGAGCAGCAGAAGAGCCTCGTCGCCTCCGACGACTTCGCCAACGACGCGCCGCACAAGGCGTACATGGACGAGCAGTGGACGATCCCTGACCCGCCCACGTACGACGACTCGCTCATCGGCGTCGAGCTCCTGCAGAACGCCGGGTTCGAGTCCGACGCGGTCGCGCCGTGGGCCGGGCAGTTCGGCGCGACGCTCAGCCGGGACACGAGCGATCCGGCCGCGGGCTCGGCGGCGCTGAAGGTGAGCAACCGCACGCTCAACGGGTCCGGGCCGAACCAGTACCTGAACGGGAAGGTGCAGCGCGGTGTGACCTACACCGTGTCGGCGAAGATCAAGTACACCTCGGGCCCGAGCAGCATCCGGTTCAACCTCGTGGCCGACTGGGGCGCGGGCGTCCAGACGATGGCGTCCGGGAACGTTCCCGCCGGGCAGTGGACGACCGTGACGGGCCAGTACACCGTCCCGGCGACGGCGAACGTGGACAACTTCAAGTTCGCGGTCGAGACCCCGTGGGGCAACCCCCAGCCGGCGTCGTCGAGCGTGGACTACCTGATCGACGACGTCTCGATCGTCGGTCAGCCGGTGACGACCGAGAACCCCTCCAAGGAGGAGATCGCCCCCAACGGGTCGCGGCTCGGCCCGGTGTGGGAGTGGAACCACGCCCCCGACAACCGCTACTGGTCGCTCACCGACCGGGAGGGATGGCTGCGGTTGACGACCGGCAAGGTGGTCACCGGCAAGTACGTCTACACCAAGCTGTCCAATCGGGACGAGCTGACCTGGTTCGAGGAGGCGCGGAACACGCTCTCGCAGCGTACGTTCGGGCCGCGGCAGTCCGTCGAGACCAGGATGGACATCTCCGGCATGAAGAACGGTGACGTCGCCGGCCTGGCCGCCTACAACCGCGGGTTCTCCTACGTGGCGGTCAAGCGCGTCGACGGCCAGAACACGCTGGGCGTCGTCAACCGGGTGCAGCCGTTCGCGGTCGACATCGACCAGTCGGCGATCGAGAACTTCGTGCCGGGCACGACGGTTCCGCTGGGAGACGCCACCCAGGTGTACGTGAAGGCGGACCTCGACTTCAGCTCGCCGGTCGGGCAGCTGTGGACGACGTTCTACTACAGCCTCGACGGGCTGAAGTGGACCCAGCTGGGCAGCCGCGTCGGCCCGCAGACGCTGGACGGCAGCCTCTCGCACTTCATGGGACACCGGGTCGGCCTGTTCGACTACGCGACGAAGGAGAAGGGCGGGCACGTCGACTTCGACTACTACGAGCTCAGCGACACGCTGAGCGCCCAGAACAAGCCGCTCGACACGAGCGCCCTCGACGCGGCCATCGCGTACGCGGGCACGCTCGACAAGCGCGACTACCCGGCGGACGCCTGGGCCGGCATGCAGGCCGCGCTCGACGGCGCGAAGGCGGCGCGGGCCGGTCAGTTCGGCACCCAGAACCAGATCGACGCTCCGGAGCGGGCGCTCAGCTACCAGCTGGCCCGGCTCGGCACGCTCAAGGCCGCCTCGCCGGAGGTCGAGCTGACCGTCACCGCCGCCTCGCGCTGCATCGGCACCTCGGCCTACCTGGCGGTCACGGCCGTCAACAACGGTGATGTGCCGGCGACGATCACGCTGACCACCCCGTACGGGTCCAAGACCGTGGCCGACGTGGCCCCGGGCAAGCAGGCCTACCAGTCCTTCAACACCCGCGCCACCCACATCGACGCCGGCACGGCGACCGTGAAGGGCACCGCCACGATCGACGGCAAGCAGGTCACCTCGTCCTACGACGCCGCCTACACCGCGGCCAGCTGCAGCTGAGCCGCTCACACCGCGGCCGGCCACGGCCGGCCACACCGGCGGTGACCACGGTCCCCACAACGGGGACACCGCCGCAGCACAACCCGGGGCCGGCCGACCAGCCGGCCGGCCGGCCCCACCCCCTAACACGTCGCGCGCGTCTGCGCGGTTCGCCGGGGCGGCTGCCCGTCCCTGTCCGCAGTGAGCCGACCCGCCCCGGGGCGTCCGTGTCCCCGGAAAAGTCTGAGGTCAAGGAGGATATTTCGTGTTGAAGCGTGTTCGAAGGACGACCCGGCGACGAGTCGCCGCTATGGCGGTGGCCGGCGCCATGCTGGCCGCGGCGGTCGCCGCGACGGCGGGGCCGGTCCAGGCCGCCGCCCCGAACATCATCGTGAACGGCGGGTTCGAGGACGGCCTCGGGAGCTGGTTCGTCAACAACGGCAATGCGACCGACGGCGCCACGCTGTCGCCCACAACGGACGCGTACGCGGGCGCGAGCGCCGTGCTCGTCACCGGCCGCAAGACGACCGGATCCGGTCCGATGCAGGACCTGTCCGGCAAGGTGCAGGCCGGCAAGACGTACGCGATCACGGCGCGGGTGAAGTACGAGAACCCCAACAGCCCGGCGACCAAGCAGTTCTTCGCCACCATGCACTACGGCGGCTCGACCTACACGAACGTCGGCACGGTGACGGTGGCGCGCGGACAGTGGGGGCTCATCCAGGGCACCTTCACGATTCCCGCCGGGCAGAGCGTCTCCACCGCGAGGCTGTTCTTCGAGACGCCCTGGACGTCGGACCCCGCGTCCGCTCCGGACACGCACCTCATGGACTTCAAGGTCGACGACGTGTCCGTCTCCGAGTTCGTGCCGTCGACGACCATCGAGGCGCTCGGCAAGAACCCCGGCGAGGGCAACCCGCTCATCTCGCACAAGTTCGGCGCGGACGGCAACGCGTTCGTCCACAACGGCCGCGTGTACATCTACATGACCAACGACACGCAGGAGTACAAGCCCGGTCCCACCGGGGTCTCCTCGACGAACACCTACGCCAGCATCAACACGATCACGGTCATCTCGTCCGACGACCTCATGAACTGGGTCGACCACGGCGAGATCCCCGTCGCGGGCCCGAGCGGGATCGCCCGCTACGCGAACAACTCGTGGGCCCCCGCCATGGAGAGCAAGGTCGTCGACGGCAAGGAGAAGTTCTTCCTCTACTTCGCCAACAGCGGCGGCGGCTCGGGCGTCATCGTCGGCGACTCGCCGATCGGTCCGTGGCACGACGAGCGCGGCAACCTGCTCATCACCAGTGCCACGCCGGGCGCCTCCGACGGCAAGAACTGGCTCTTCGACCCCGGCGTGTTCATCGACGACGACGGCCAGGGCTACCTCGTCTTCGGTGGTGGCGGCGACGACGGGTCGCGCAGCGCCGAGAACACGAACCACCCGAAGTCCACGCGTGTGATCAAGCTCGGCGACGATATGATCAGCACCAAGGGCTCGGCGGAGGTCATCGACGCGCCGCTCGTGTTCGAGGCCGGCTACCTGTTCAAGCGCGACGGCAAGTACTACTACTCGTACTCGTCGAACTTCGGCTTCGGCGGCCCGATCGACCCCAACGGCCCGCCGACCGGGGCCATCGCGTACCTCATGGCCGACAGCCCGATGGGCCCCTGGACGCCGGAGACGTACAAGGGCGTCATCTTCCGCAACCCGGGCACCTACTTCGGCGCCGGCGGCAACAACCACCAGTCGGTGTTCAAGCTCGGCGACCAGTACTACTTCACCTACCACGCCCAGACCCTCAACAGCCGCATCACGGGCGGCGCAACACAGGGCTTCCGCAGCCCGCACCTCGCCAAGCTCGACTTCAACGCGGACGGCACGATCAAGGAGGTGAAGGGCGACTACAAGGGCGTCGACCAGATCCGCAACCTCAGCCCTTACCGGGTGATCGAGGCCGAGACGATCGCCTGGCAGCAGGGCACCGCGACGAAGAAGATCGACGGCGGGTCGGAGGAGTTCGGCGCGCAGGCCCCGAACCTAGTCGTGCACGACATCGACAACGGCGACTGGACGTCGCTCGCGAAGGTCGACTTCGGCACGGACGGCGCCGCGGGAGTCACCGCCAAGGTGCGCCCGCTCGCGGCCGGCGGGAAGATCGAGATCCGTCTCGACGGCCGCACCTCGCCCGTGGTGGCGACCATCCCCGTCGACGCGCCGCTCGGCGAGTGGACGAAGCTGACCGCCAAGCTCGACGGCGTCAAGGGCGTGCACGACGTGTACTTCACCTACGCCGGGCCCGACGGAGCGGACCTCTTCGAGGTCGACTCCTGGTCCTTCGAGGCCGCCTCGTCGCCGGTCAAGCTGATCGTCACCGCCGCCTCGCGCTGCATCGGCACCTCGGCGTACCTGGCGGTCACGGCCGTCAACAACGGTGATGTGCCGGCGACGATCACGCTGACCACCCCGTTCGGGTCCAAGACCGTGGCCGACGTGGCCCCGGGCAAGCAGGCCTACCAGTCCTTCAACACCCGGGCCGCCCAGATCGACGCCGGCACGGTCACCGTGAAGGGCACCGCGACGATCGACGGCAAGCAGGTCACCTCGTCCTACGACGTCGCCTACACCGCGGCCAGCTGCTGACGACACCGGGGGAGTCCTCGGCCGACCGCTGACCGTATCGGCGGTGGCCACCGTCCACGCGTAGGGGACACCGCCGCAGCACAACCCGGGGCCGGCCGGCCGACCAGCCGGCCGGCCCCGCCCCTCATCAATGGAGCGAACATGAAAATCAACAGGACCACGCAGGCACTGGCCGCGTCCGTGCTCGGCCTCACCCTGGCCGGCGCCGGCCTGGCCGGCCCCGCCGCGGCCGCCGACGACCCCGGCACCGGCAGCGGCATCGACGTGTCGGTGAACATCACCCCCACCACCCCCGGCCAGCTGTCGATGACCGTGGCCGACAACACCGGGGTGTCCCTGCAGGAGAACGGCTCCGACGCCGCCGCCCGCCAGTTCACCGGCACCCTGCCCACCGTCACGGTGACCGACAC
>NZ_VDMA02000050.1 GCF_006334915.2 Microbispora catharanthi | reverse complement strand
AAGGTGGCCAACGAGGTCTCCGGTGTTCAGGTTCTTCTTGGTCGATGAACCCTCTACCGGAGACCTCACTGCTTGTCCGGGCACGACACGCCGCCGGATAGCGGACTTCGAAACGGGGCCTAGGCCGACGAGGGTCAGAACGACGCGCTCCGGCTGAAAGCGAGCATTACGGCGAGCGCTCCGAGCATGCTCCCCATGGCGATCCGCTGGGCTCGCAGCCACGCCGGCCGGTGCGCCAGGAAACCGGCGACGCTTCCGGCGGCCAGCACGATCGACAGGTTCACCGTCGCGGCCACCGCGATCTGGAAAAGGCCGAGAACGACGCCCTGGAAAAGCATGTTTCCCGCTCGGATATCGACGAACTGCGGAATGACGGAGATATACAGAATGGCGATCTTCGGATTGAGCAGGTTCGTCATCAGTCCCATGGCGAAAAGCCGGGGCGGCGGGTCGTGCGGCACGTCCCGCACAGTGAACACCGAAGCGCCGCCGGGCCTGATCGTCTTCCAGGCGAGCCATATCAGGTAACCCGCTCCGGCCAGCCGTATCGCGGTGAGAACCTGCGGAAACGCGGCGAACAGCGCCGCCAGGCCGAGATTCGTCGCCGTCAGATAGACGAGGAATCCCGCGACGACTCCGCTCAACGAGATGATTCCGGCCCGGCGCCCCTGACTGATGCTGCGCGACACGAGATACATCATGTTCGGGCCCGGCGAAAGCACCATTCCGAGCGCCACGGACACGACCCCCAGCACCGCGTTCGTCTCGACCATGACGCCGCCCTCTCCTCGCAGTTCATCAGTGCCGGTCCGGACGGCTTTCTCAGGCTATTGCACCGCTCACAAACAATGCAATATTCAATATTGCTCTCGGAGCAATGTTGTGTTTGGATGCGTTCACCGTTGGCGCGGAGAGGAGGCGGCGGTGGAGGACTACCGGGAGCTGGCCGACGAGGTGGCCGCGGAGATCGCGGCCGGGCGGCTCAGGCCGGGAGACCGGCTGCCTCCGCAGCGGGACTTCGCCCGGCGGCGCGGCATCGCCGGCTCCACGGCGGCGCGCGTCTACGCGGAGCTGACCCGCCGCGGCCTGACGGTCGGCGAGGTCGGCCGCGGCACCTTCGTACGCGCCTCCGCCCGACGTCCCGGGACCGCCCTGGCCGAACCGAGCGGCACCAGGATCGACCTCGAACTCAACTATCCCGTCATCCCCGAGCAGGTCCGCCTGCTCGGGGACGGCATCAGGCCGCTGCTGCGCCCCGATGTGCTGGAGGCGTCCATGCGGCCGGTGGGCGCGGCGGGCACTCCCCACGCTCGCGAGGCCGTCGCGGACCTGCTCGCCCGCGCCGGCTGGCGCCCCGACCCGGCGCGGCTGCTCTTCGCCGGCAACGGACGCCAGGCGATCGCGGCCGTCATCGCCGCACTGGTCCCGCCGGGTGCGCGGCTGGGCGTCGAGGAGCTCACCTACCCCGTCGTGAAGACGATCGCCACCCGGCTCGGGGTCACCCTCGTGCCCCTGCCGGTCGACGAGGCGGGCCTGGTGCCCGAGGCGGTGGAGGCCGCCGCCCGCAAGGCACCGCTGAGAGCGGTCTACCTCCAGCCGACGCTGCACAACCCGTTGTCCCTCACCATGCCGGTCGGGCGTCGCGCCGAGCTCGCGGCCGTGCTCGCGCGGCTGGACGTGCCCGCGATCGAGGACGGCATCTGGTCGTTCCTCCGGGACGAGCTGCCCCCGCTGGCCGCCGCGGCCCCCGAGCGCACGATCCTCGTCGACAGCCTCTCCAAGCGGCTCGCGCCGGGGCTGACCGTCGGATTCGCCGTCGTGCCCGAGGCCGTCGCCCCCAACGTGACCGCGGCACTGCATTCGGGAGGCTCCGCGCCGCCGCGGTTCGCGCTGGAGGCGGCGGCCCGGCTGGCCGGCGACGGCGTCGTGGAATCGCTGAGCCGGGGCAAGCGGCGGGACGCCGAGGCCCGGCAGGAGATCGCGACGCGCCACCTGGGCGAGTTCGCCGTCCGCGGCGATCCCCGGTCCTACTACTGCTGGTGGGAGCTGCCGCCTCCGTGGCGGGCCGACACGTTCGTGGCCGCCGCCGCGCGGCACGGCATCGCCGTCACTCCGGCGGCGGCCTTCGCCGTCGGCGACAACCGCACGCCGAACGCCGTCCGCCTCGGCCTGGCCTCACCCCCGGCCGAGACGCTGGCACGCGCCCTGGCCACCCTCGCCGGTCTCGCCCGTTCCTCACCGGACGACCTGCTGGCCGAGTGAGGGGTCACCCCCTGCGGTTGGGGCGCAGGGTCCAGAAGACGGTCATCTCCGAGACGACGACGTCTTCGGCGTTGCGGATCTCGACGGCGACCTCGAACTCGGGCCGCTCTCCCGCGTCCAGCCGGGCGACGACCGCCTCCCGTTCGGCCCTGAGGGTGGCGGCGGCCGTGACCTCGCCCATGGCGAGCTTGCGGTAGCCGATCCTCGCCTCGGTCGCCAGCGGCACGGCCCGGGACAACTGGTCGCCGAAGGCCGACAGCATGGCCGCGCCCGAGGCGGTCTCGGCCAGCGTGAACAGGGCGCCGGCGTGCGGGCCGCCCACGTGGTTGTGCAGGTCTCCCCGGTCGGCCAGGCGGGCGACCGCCTCACCGCTGCCGATCGAGTCGAACGTGATGCCCAGCAGCCGCGCGAACGGGACGCTGTCGAGCATGAAGGCGCCGATGTCCATGGCCGGGATGTTACCGGCTGGTACGGTATGGAGCGATCCTTCCTCTGATGTGAGCAGGTCGCGGCACGATACGTTGGGCCTGTGACGGAGTACCGCGACGACCTGCACCTCGCGCATCTGCTGGCGGACGCCGCCGACGACATCACGATGCGCCGTTTCAAGGCCGTGGACCTCAAGGTCGACACCAAGCCCGACCTCACCCCGGTCAGCGACGCCGACCGGGCCGTGGAGGAGGCGATCCGCGGCACGCTGCGCCGCGCCCGGCCCCGCGACGCCGTCGTGGGCGAGGAGTTCGGGATGACCGGCTACGGCATGCGCTCCTGGATCGTCGACCCGATCGACGGCACCAAGAACTACGTACGCGGAGTCCCCGTGTGGGCCACGCTGATCGCGCTGATGGAGCACGGCAAGGTCGTCGTGGGCGTGGTCTCGGCCCCGGCGCTCGGCCGCCGCTGGTGGGCCGCCAAGGAGAGCGGCGCGTGGACCGGGCGGAGTCTGAGCAAGGCCACGCGCTGCGAGGTGTCCTCGGTCGGCCGCCTCGACGACGCCTCCTTCTCCTTCTCCGACCTCGAGGAATGGGAGAAGGCCGGACGGCTCGACCCGTTCCTCGACCTCACGAGGGACTGCTGGCGCACCCGCGGCTACGGCGACTTCTGGTCGCACATGATGGTCGCCGAGGGCGCGGCGGACATCTCCGCCGAGCCCGAGCTGTCCCCCTGGGACATGGCCGCGCTTACGATCATCGTGGAGGAGGCCGGCGGCTCCTGCACCTCGCTCGACGGCACCCCGCCCCTCGACGGCGGCAACCTCGTCTGCACCAACGGCCTGCTCCACAACGAGGTGCTCAAGCGCCTGTCCCCCCGCTGAGCCCCGCAACTCCCCTCGCTGAGCCCTACAACGCCAGCACGTCGCCCGCGGCGGTGAGGAGGCTGCCGCGGTACGCCTCGCCGAACAGGCAGACGTGGACGGCGAGCGGGTGGAGCTGGTGCAGCGGCACACGCTCGCGCCAGCCGTCCGCGAGGGGCGCCGCCTCACGGTAGGCGGCGAGGATCGTGTTGAGGTGCGGCGCCCCGAACAGCGCCAGCATCGCGAGGTCGGTCTCCCTGTGGCCGCCGTGGGCTGCCGGATCGACCAGCACGACCCCCTCCGCCGACCACAGCAGGTTCCCGCTCCACAGGTCGCCGTGGATCCGGCTCGGCGGCTCGGCCGGCCCGGCGACCTCCGCCACCCGGTCGCACGCCTCCTCGACCAGCTCCGCGTCCGCGGCCGACAGCGCGCCGCGGTCGCGCGCGAGCCGTACGAACGGGAGCACGCGGCGGGACACGTAGAACGACGGCCAGTCCGGCGCGGGCTCGTTGCTCATCGGAAGCTCGGCGATGTAGCCGGGCCAGGGGGCGCCGAAGTCCGCGGCCCCTGCGGCGTGCAGGGCGGCCAGCTCACGCCCGAACCGCTCGGCGGTCCCGGCCGTCGCGGGGACGGTGTCGATCCACTCCAGCACCAGTGCGCCGCCGTCCGCGGCGAACACCTCGGGGACGGCGACCGCTCGCGGCTCGGCCAGCCAGCGCAGCCCCGCAGCCTCGCTGCCGAGGACGACGGACGCGTCCGCGCCCTTCTCGCCGGCGCCTTTCTTGACGAACACCCTGCGGCCGTCGTCGAGCACGCCCTCGTGCAGCGTCCAGGCGTGTCCGCCGCCGAGATCCCTAGTGATCCTCAAGGTACTTCGCCACCCCCTCGCAGGCGGCCTCGACCATCCGCAGCACCTCGACGAAACCCTCGCGTCCGCCGTAGTAGGGGTCGGGCACCTCGGCGCCCTCGGGAGCCGCCGGGTCGAACGACCGCAGCAGCCGGACGTCCGCGTCCGGCGGGGCGATCCGCCGGACGGCGCGCAGGTTGTCCCGGTCCATCACGAGGATGAGGTCACGCTCGGCGAACCACGCCCGGTCGAACTGGCGGGCCCGGTGGGACGAGCCGTCGTAGCCGTGGTCGGCCAGCGTCGCCAGGGCCCGATCGTCCATCGGTTCCCCCGCGTGCCAGCCCCCGGTGCCGGCGCTGTCCACCTCGACGTCGAGCCCGCGTTCGGCCACCGTACGGCGCAGCACGACCTCGGCCATCGGCGATCGGCAGATGTTCCCCATGCAGACCAGACATACCCGCTTCATGAACTCGATCCTCTCCTATAACGCCCGTGACCTGCTCGTTATCTCTTCCGAGGCCACACAAGAGCGACTGGGGGCGTTCACTACCCGTTCACCTTTACCAAGGTTTTAGGTCACCTTGGCTCCCTACCGTCCCTGATGTTGAGAAGACATGGGGAGGAACAACCGTGAAGTATGCAGGCCGGCTCGCCGCCGCCACCATCGCCGGCGTGCTCTCGCTCGCCGCATGCGGGACCGATGACAACACGAGCACCGCGGGGGGGACCTCCAGCGCCGCCGCTCCCGTGCAGGGCGACGACACCGCGAAGGGCACCATCAACGCCGCCGGCTCCTCGGCCCAGGCGAACGCCATCGCGGAGTGGAAGAAGAACTTCCAGTCGTCGAACCCCGGCGTCAGCATCAACTACAACCCCAGCGGCTCCGGCGCCGGCGTCCAGGCGTTCATCCAGGGCACCGTGGCCTTCGCCGGCTCCGACTCGGCCCTGAAGGAGGACAAGGGCGAGCCCGCCCAGGCCGACGCCCGCTGCAAGACCGGCAAGGCCATCAACCTGCCGATGGTGACCGGCCCGGTGGCCGTCGTCTACAACCTGCCGGGCGTGGACGGCCTGCAGCTCTCGCCGAAGACCATCGGCGGCATCTTCAACAGCAAGATCACCAAGTGGGACGACCCGGCCATCAAGGCCGACAACCCCGACGCCAAGCTGCCCTCGACCGCCATTCAGGCGTTCCACCGCTCGGACGAGTCGGGCACCAGCGACAACTTCACCAAGTTCCTCAAGGCCACCGCCGACTGGCCGTACGAGCCCGCGAAGGCGTGGCCGGCCGAGGCGCAGGGCCAGGGTTCGAAGGGCTCGGACGGCATCGCCTCCAGCATCAAGAGCACCGAGGGCGCGATCAGCTACGTCGAGCTGTCCTTCGCCGAGAACTCCCAGCTCCAGAAGGCCAAGGTCGCCAACGGCTCCGGCGAGTTCGTCGAGCTCACCCCGGAGAGCGCCGCCAAGACCGTCGAGGCCGCCCAGATCGAGGGCACCGGCAACGACCTCAAGCTCTCGATCGACTACGCCACCAAGGCGGCGGGCGCCTACCCGATCGTGCTCGTGACGTACGAGATCACCTGTGAGAAGGGCCTGGCGGCCGAGGACGCGAAGCTGGTCAAGTCGTTCCTCACCTACACCGCCAGCGACGAGGGCCAGCAGGCGCTGACCAGCCTCGGCTACGCCCCGCTGCCGTCGAGCCTGCTCACCAAGGTCCGCACCGCGGTCGAGGCGATCGCCTAACCAGATGGCGACACCAACCAGAACCAGGGAGAGCGGGCCGGCCATGCGCCGGTCCGCCTTCCGGCGCAGCCGCGGCGACGGCCCGTTCCGCTTCGCCTCGACCGGGGCCGGTATCGTCCTTCTGGCGATCATGGCCGCGATCGGGGTGTTCCTGGTCGTCAAGGCCGTCCCCGCCCTCCAGGCGAACACGTCCCACTTCCTGACCGAACTGACCTGGCAGCCGAACGCCACCAAGCCCGTCTTCGGCATCGGCGCGCTCGCCTTCGGCACCGTGCTGAGCTCGCTGCTCGCGCTGGTCATCGCCACCCCGGTGGCGGTCGGGGTCGCGCTGTTCATCTCGCACTACGCGCCCCGGCGGCTCGCCTCCGTCCTGGGGTACGTGGTGGACCTCCTCGCGGCGGTCCCCAGCGTGGTGTACGGCCTGTGGGGCGTCACCTTCCTCGTGCCGTTCATGCTCGGCCCGTCGAAGTTCCTCAACGACTACCTCGGCTGGATCCCGCTGTTCGGCGGTGACACCGTGGTCGGCAAGAGCATGCTCACCGCGTCGCTCGTGCTCGCGATCATGATCCTGCCGATCATCGCCGCGATCTCCCGCGAGATCTTCCTGCAGGCCCCCAAGATGCAGGAAGAGGCCGCGCTCGCGCTCGGCGCGACCCGCTGGGAGATGATCAGGATGTCGGTCCTGCCGTTCGGCCGGCCCGGCGTCATCAGCGCCGCCATGCTCGGCCTCGGCCGCGCGATGGGCGAGACGATCGCGGTCGCGCTCATCTTCCCGGCGACGTTCAATATCTCGTTCCAGATCCTCGGCCCCTACGGCAACAGCATCGCCGCCAACATCGCCAACGGCTTCGGCGAGGCGACCGAGGTGGGTCGCGGCGCGCTGATCGCCTCGGGTCTCGTCCTGTTCCTCATCACCCTGCTGGTGAACATGGCCGCCCGCTTCGTCATCGCCCGCCGCAAGGAGTACGCGAGGGCCGCAGCGTGACCGTACAGACCGGAATCCAGCCCATCTCCGCGGCCCGGCGGGCCAAGGACCGCCTCGTCCAGGTGCTCGTCTACCTGGCGTTCGCGCTCGCGGTCATCCCGCTGCTGTCGGTGCTGTGGCTCGTCGTCAAGAACGGCCTCGGCCGATTCGACATGGAGTTCCTCACCCACTCCATGCGCAACATCGGGGCGCGCGACGCGGGCGGCGGCGCCTACCACGCCATCATCGGCACGCTCGAACAGGTCCTGCTCGCCTCGCTCATCGCGGTCCCGATCGGCCTGCTCACCGCCGTCTACCTCGTCGAGTACGGCGAGGGCGGACGGCTGTCGCGCACAATCAGCTTCTTCGTGGACGTCATGACCGGCGTCCCTTCCGTGGTTTCCGGGCTCTTCGTCCTGGCCTTCTGGATCCTCGTGCTCGGCATGCCGTTCTCCGGCTTCGCCGGCGCGCTCGCCCTGTCGATCCTGATGATGCCGGTCGTGGTCAGGTCAGCCGAGGAGATGCTCCGCCTGGTCCCCCGGGAGCTGCGCGAGGCGTCGTACGCGCTGGGCGTGCCCAAGTGGCGCACCATCGTCAAGGTCGTGCTGCCCACGGCCTTCACCGGGATCGTGACCGGCGTCATGCTGGCCGTGGCCCGCGTCGCCGGTGAGACCGCGCCGCTGCTGCTGACCGTCTTCATCACCGACTCCATCAACAACGACCCGTTCAACGGGCCCCAGATGGGGCTTCCGCTGTACGTCTTCGATCAGGCCGGCCGGCCCACGGACACCGCGATCAACCGGGCCTGGACCGGCGCCCTCACGCTGATCCTGATCGTCATGCTGCTCAACCTGGTCGCACGCCTCATCACCTGGTGGCGTTCGCCCGCGAGGAGGAGGTAAGGAATGGCCAAGCAGATCGAGGTCGCGGGCCTCGACGCCTACTACGGCTCACACAAGGCGATCGAGGGCATCTCGATGACCATCGAGCCCCGGTCGGTGACGGCCTTCATCGGCCCCTCCGGCTGCGGCAAGTCCACGTTCCTGCGGACCCTCAACCGGATGCACGAGGTCATCCCCGGCGCCCGGGTCGTGGGCAAGGTCCGCCTCGAGGAGCAGGACCTGTACGGCGCGGACGTCGACCCGGTGTCAGTCCGCCGGACCATCGGCATGGTGTTCCAGCGCCCGAACCCCTTCCCCACGATGTCCATCTTCGACAACGTGGCCGCAGGCCTGCGGCTCAACGGCCGTTACTCCCGTTCGCAGCTGGACGGCGTCGTCGAGGAGTCGCTCAAGGGCGCCAACCTCTGGAACGAGGTCAAGGACCGTCTCAACAAGCCGGGCGCGGGCCTGTCCGGCGGTCAGCAGCAGCGCCTGTGCATCGCCCGCGCCATCGCCGTACGCCCGCAGGTGCTGCTCATGGACGAGCCGTGCTCGGCGCTCGACCCGATCTCGACGCTGGCGATCGAGGACCTGATCTCCCAGCTCAAGCAGGACTACACGATCGTGATCGTGACGCACAACATGCAGCAGGCCGCCCGAGTCAGCGACAAGACCGCGTTCTTCAACCTGGCCGCGCAGGGGCAGCCCGGCAAGCTCGTCGAAATGGACGAGACCTCGAAGATCTTCACCAATCCGGCCGAGAAGGCGACCGAGGACTACATCACGGGCCGCTTCGGCTGACGACCGCTTCCGGCTGACAGCATTGGAGGGACCCGGGTGACGGCACCCGCAGTGGAGGGGGACACTCGGACGGCGCCCATGCTCCTGGTGGCCGATCCGGACGCGGGTCTGGTGCGGCAGCTCTCGACGGCCATGCAGGCCGCGGGCGTCGACGTGACCGGCGTACCGGACGGCGCCCAGGCGCTGCTGCAGGCCGGGGCGCTCCGGCCCGACGCCGTGCTGATCTGCGCCTCCCTCCCGATCGTCGGCCCCGTCGACTTCGTCCGCGCCGTACGGCTCATGCGAGCCGTGCCCGTCCTGCTCGGCATCGACTTCGGGAGCGACGCCGAGCAGGCCCTGCAGGCGCTGGAGGCGGGTGCCACGGCCTGCGTGGCCAGGCCATACCGCGTGCCCGAGCTTCTCCCCCTCGTCCAGGCGGCCTTCCGCCGGCATGACGGCCACCGGACCGTGCTGACGATCGGCGACGTGGAGCTCGACGTGACGGCATACCAGGTGAGGGTCGGCGGGCGCGTCGTTCACCTGCCGCTCCGCGAGTTCGAGCTGCTGCACTATCTGATGCGCAACGCGGACAGAACGGTCACCCGCGAGCAGATCATGCGCAACGTCTGGCACTCGAACGACGGGATGTCCACCAACACCATCGCCGTCCACGTCAAGCGCCTGCGCGCGCGGCTCGGCGACGTGGAGGACACGATGATCCAGACCGTCCGAGGAGTGGGCTACCGGTTGGTCAGCGGCTGACCGCGGCTCTCGGCCCGGGACTCCCGACTGAGGCGGCCCGCCTGGCCGCCCGGGCTCAGCGGTCGCACATCGCGGCGGCGAAGGCGTCGATCAGGTGCTGCCGATTGCCGGGCACGCCGGTGACGTGGACGGTGGCGGCGCGCCCGGGCCATGCTTCGTGAGCCGGATCGCCGTCAAGGGCGCTCTCAGGAGAAGGTGCGGCCGAGGTGGGCCAGACCGGCGTCCGCGTACGACCGGACGCCCGAGCACAGGCCGTACGCGACGTCCTCCAGCAGCGCGCACCGGGCGTAGAAAAGCACCCGCTCGTGGTCCGCGTCGTCGTGGCGGCCCTGGTAATGCGCCAGCGTCCCCCCGTAGACCTCGGGTCCGAGGTCCCGGTAGACGAGCGCGAGGTCGTACGCGGGATCGGCGATGGCCGCGTCCGTCCAATCGATGACTCCCGTCACGGCGCTGGCCTCGACGTCCACCAGCAGGTGCTCGCTGCCCAGGTCGTTGTGGCAGAACGCCAGCACGCCGGGCTCTGCGGGGGCCGCGGTGCCGAGAAAGTCCTCGACCATCCGCCGGGCGGTCGGCGGCACGTGGGCCACGATGTCCCGGTAGTGTCCTTCGGCCTCCTCCAGGAGCTCGCTCATCGGATAGGTGTCACGCGGCACGAACGCCTCCATCCGCTCCACCGGCGCCGCGTGGAGCCGGCTCAGGAAATCGCCCAGGGGACCCGCCAGACGCGCGGGCTCCCTGACCGGGTGAAGGTTCAGCGGACGGCCGGGCAGCTTGCGGTACGCGAGGAAGCCCGCCTCCTCATCCACGAAAATCGGCTGCGGCACCGGCAACGGCGACAACTCGCTCACGGCGCCAAGCAACGCCGCCTCTCGCCGCACCGCTTCGGCACGCAAAGCCGAATCACCGTGGAGAGCCGAGCTTTCGCGAAGAGCGGGATCGCCGTGGAAAGACGAGTCGCCGTGGAGAGCCCAGTCGCCGATCTTGCTCTGCCGTAGGACCAACTCCCCGTTGACCTCATACGCCGCGTTGTCCTGTCCCTCGCCCAGCCGCTCGACGGTTCTGACCGCGTAGCCGGGCAGGTGGCGGGCCAGCAAGCGGGTGATTCGCTCGGTCACCTCCGTAACCCTAGCCATTAGCGGAGACGCCATCGCATCGTCCGGTGGCGGTATGGGTTGGGGTCGGGTGGGTTGGGGTCGGATCGGACGGGTCGGTTGGGTTGGGACGCCCCGCGCCCGGGGCGGGAGAGCTCGCGGTGGGGGTGTTGGGTGGGGTGGGGTTGGGACGTCACTGCGCCGGTCGGAAGGTCCGGTCCTCGCGAAGCCCGCTCCGCTGGGCCTTCGCTGCGGTCCTCCCTCCCGCCCGCTCCGCTCCTCCCCGCCGCTGCTCGCGCCCCCGGCCAA
>NZ_VDMA02000004.1 GCF_006334915.2 Microbispora catharanthi | reverse complement strand
GTACGGCTTGATGAACTCCCACTCTTCGTCCGTCAACTGGGCCCGCGTCACACACGAGGACCTACCGGATCAGACCCGGCCACAACGGCAAATCCCAAGGATTGATCACAACCCGATACGCGCCCTAGATCAGATTGATGCAGCGCTCGGCCGTGTTGCGTTCCTTGTACAGCTGTGAATCGTGGCTGACCGGGCGGCCGCCGCCTGACCCGCGTTTCTTGCGGTTGGCCGCCTGGTCGGCCCTTTCCGGAATCACCGCGCGGATACGGCGTCGGCGCAGGTAGGAGCGGTTGGCGCGAGAGGAGTAGGCCTTGTCGGCGGCCACCGCATCAGGGCGGGTACGCGGGCGGCCGACGCGACCGCGGACCTTGATACCGGCCAGGACCGTCCGAAACTGCGGGCTGTCGGTGGCCTGACCGGGCGTCACGACGAAGGACAACGGACGGCAGCGCCGGTCAGCGGACAGATGAACCTTGCTGGTCAGTCCGCCCCGCGAAGGGCCCCAGCCCGGCCGCCTTCAGCCGTGCACGACGCCGCAGCCACAGACGTCGGCGTACGGCTTGAGCCCCGTCCCCGTCTTCATCAGGTCCGCCTCCGTCGTCGCCACCTGCGTTGCTCGCTGGTGAAGCCCCTTTTCCTCCTCGACGACCTCGGCGTCGCCCGCGTGACCATCCGCAAGGTGACCGCCAAGCTCCGCGAGGACCTCCGAGCAGGCCTGAACCGCCACCCGGAGGTCTCAGCAATCCCGGCTACTCCTCCGAAGCGGTCGTCAGCCCAGTCGGGCACCAGGCCGAAGGGTCACCTGCGTTGACACCGGTGCCGCCGAGGCCGCAGTAGCCGTGGGGGACCTTGAACAAGTATTGCTGGTGGTAGCGATTCACCTCAGGCAATAAGTTCTCCCTCACCGCCCTCTGTGACTTCTCACTGGCTGCAGGCAGGTCGGCGCCTACACTTGGCAGCATGGACTTGGACAACGAAGGCTGGGCCGACATCGAGGAGCCCCTCGACGCGCCCGCGCTTCCACGGCATCTCGCCGCGCTCGTCGGCGCGCTACAAGGGCCGGCAGACCTCGGCGTCCACCATGACCGGTACCTCACCTATCCTCACCACGAGGAGTCCGACGGAGCGATCACCGCGTGATCCTCTGCGATACGGGACCCCTCGTCGCGGCATTCAACAGGGCCGACAAGGACCACGCTCGCTGCGTCCGGTTTCTCGCACAGAACTGGACCAAACTCGTCGTATCGTCGCTCGCGGTGACAGAGATCTGTCACCTGCTCTCCGATCCGGTGCGTCGCGGCAGCCCCACTCTTGCAGCCGAGTTCTGCGCCGCCATCGCGGACGACGAGCTTCGCGTGATCGAGGTGACGCCTCACGACTACCGGCGGATGTCCGAACTGCTCTCGGCCTACGCCTCGCTCCGCCTCCAAGCCGTCGACGCCTGCGTTATAGCCCTGGCCGAACGCTTCGACCTTCGCGAAGTCGCCACGCTGGATCAGCGGGACTATCTCGTCGTTGCCCCTCGTCACCTTCCCAAGGGGCAACGACTCACGATCCTGCCGGGCGACTGATCAAGCGTCACCTGCGGTGAGGCCGACAGGGCAGGAGACCCCGGTTCCGCCGAGGCCGCAGTAGCCGTTCGGCACCTTGAAAAGGTATTGCTGGTGATAATCCTCGGCGAAGTAGAACTCGCCGGCGGGGGCGATCTCAGTGGTGATCTCGCCGTACCCGGCCTTGGTGAGCACCTCCTGGTACGCGTCCCGGGACGTCACGGCCGCCTTGGCCTGCTCGGGGCCACGGGTGTAGATGGCCGACCGATACTGCGTGCCGACGTCGTTGCCCTGGCGCATGCCCTGTGTGGGGTCGTGGGCCTCCCAGAACACCTTGAGGAGCTCCTCGTACGACACCTCCGCCGGGTCGAAGACCACCCGGACGACCTCGGTGTGCCCGGTCAGGCCGGTGCAGACCTCCTCGTACGTCGGGTTCGGCGTGTAGCCGCCCGCGTAGCCCGCGGCGGTCGAGACGACCCCGGGGGTCTGCCAGAACTTGCGCTCGGCGCCCCAGAAGCAGCCCAGCCCGAACTCGGCGATCTCCGTACCCTCGGGGTACGGCGGAGCCAGCGGCCCGCCGAGCACCTGGTGGCGGGTGGCCACCGGCATGACCTCGGCACGGCCCGGCAGGGCATCCGCGGGGTCCACCATCGTCGTCTTGTCTGTGCCGAACAGCCAGCCCATCACGAACCTTCCTTCCGCTCTGCCATCACCAACCAGACACCCGGCGGCCTTGTTCCTGACATAAGCGCCTCTAAACCTCAGGCGTAGAGACCCTTATTTGTGCTGAATCTAGGTAAGCAGCGAAGATGGGCGTCATGCCTGATACGCGCCGCGGTGTCCTATATGGCGTCGCCGCCTACACCATGTGGGGTCTGTTCCCTCTCTACTGGCCTCTGCTCAAGCCGTCCGGCGCCGTGGAGATCCTCGCCCACCGGATGGTCTGGTCGCTGGTCGTGGTGGTCACGGTCCTCGCCGTACGCCGCCACTGGTCGTGGATCCGCACGATGACGCGCCGCCAGCTGATCCTCCTCGCCCTCGCGGCCGTCACGGTCTCGGTCAACTGGGGCGTCTACATCTACGCCGTCAACACCGGCCACGTGGTGGAAAGCGCGCTCGGCTACTTCATCAATCCCCTGGTCAGCGTGCTGTTCGGAGTGCTGATCTTCCGGGAGCGGCTGCGCCGATGGCAGTGGATCGCCGTCGGGCTGGGCGCGCTCGCGGTCCTCATCCTGACGCTCGACTACGGGCGCCTCCCCTGGATCGCCCTTGTGCTCGCCGTCAGCTTCGGCACGTACGGCCTGATCAAGAAGGCGGCGGGGGTGGGCAGCGCGGAGAGCCTGACCGTCGAGACGCTCGTGCTGCTGGTGCCGGCGCTGGGCTACCTGCTCGTCCTGCAGGCGAACGGCACCGGGACCTTCGGCAACCACGGTCTCGGCCACGCTCTGTTGCTGGTGGCGGCCGGCCTCATCACCGCGGTGCCGCTGATGCTCTTCACGGCCGCCGCGCTGCGGGTTCCGCTCACGGTCATCGGCCTGCTCCAGTACATCGCGCCGGTGCTGCAGTTCCTGTGCGGTGTGCTGATCGCCCACGAGACGATGCCCGCCAGCCGGTGGGCCGGGTTCGTGGTCGTCTGGCTCGCGCTGAGCGTCTTCACCTGGGACAGCGCCCGCTCCGCCCGTACGTCCCGGCAGGAGCGCGCGGCCGCGCTCGAGACCGTCTGATACGCCCCCCGGAGTAGGGCGCCGGTCTCCGGCGGGAGGACGACAGGACCGAGCGGAGCGACGAGGATCGCGGCATGAGCAAGGAATTCCGTTTCGGGACCGTCTCCGGCCTGGCCCCCGACGCCGCCGCGTGGGCGGCGACGGCCCGCCGTGCCGAGGACCTCGGCTACTCGACCCTGCTCGTCCCCGACACGCTGGGGACGCTGCCGCCGCTGCTCGCGATGACCGCGGCGGCCACCGTCACGACGACGCTGCGCGTGGGCACGTTCGTGCTGGCCGCGCCCTATCGCAATCCCCCGCAGCTCGCGCACGAGCTCGCCGGGCTCGACTTCCTGTCCGGCGGACGGCTGGAGGTCGGCGTGGGGGCCGGACGTGTCGGCGCCGAGGAGGACGCCCGGGCGCTCGGCATGCCGTACGGCACAGCGGGCGAGCGCGTCGCGCTGGTCCGTTCGGTGATCGGCGAGGTGCGGGCGGCCTTCGCCGGGAGCAGGACCGCCGTGCAGCGCCAGGGGCCGCCCATCATGGTGGCGGGGGCCGGTCCCCGCATGCTGTCGCTGGCCGCGGAGGAGGCGGACATCGTCGCGCTCGCCGTGCCGCCCGACACTCCGGAGGAGGGCCTGCGCGGGCCCGCCGGCACGCTGCGGGAGATGGCCGGGGCGAGGTTCGACGACATCGAGCTGAGCATGAACCTGTTCCAGATCGGCGACGAGCCGCCCCCGTGGATGCCCGAGAGGCTCAGGGCCACGTCGGCGGACGCCGCCACCGTGCTGCGCGGCTCGCCCCGCGAGATGGCCGACACGCTGCTGCGCCGCCGCGACGAGCTGGGCCTGTCCTACATCACCGTCAACGGCTTCTTCGCCGACGCCCTCGCTCCCGTCGTCGAACTCCTCGCAGGCCGCTGACGTCAGCGTGTGGTCGACAGGCGTGACCGGGTGCGGGCAGGCGCCCATGCGGGCAGCTCAGCGAGGATGTCGGCGAGCGTGACCCCTGTGAGGCTGCTCCGCCACGCGCGGTGCGCCTCGGCCATCTTCTCGGCGATGACGCAGATGCGCCGGCAGTCCTCGGGGGGCAGCGCCCCCCGTCCCTGCTGGCGGATCTCGCGGCACTCGTACGGCGAGGAGGCGCCGTCGACCGCCTCGACGATCTGCAGCATCGTGATGTCGGAGGCCGCCCGCGCGAGCCGGAATCCGCCTCGCGGGCCCGTCATCGCGGCCAGCACACCGGCTCTGACGAGCGCCTGCAACTGCTTGGCCAGGTAAGGCGCCGGAACGTCGTAGAACTCCGCGAGCTGTGCCGCAGACGCGGTGGCTCCCGGCTCGAGCTGCGCCAGCGTGGCGGCGCAGTGCAACACCCACTCGGTGCTCGCAGGCAGCTTCATGCCCTCCAGTGTATTGGAGAGATTGCGGATCTATTTTGTCCGAGATAGCATCCGAAGCGTCTAGCGAAGGAGAAAACCATGCGCATCGCAGTCGCCGGCGCCACCGGGAACATCGGGAAGCTCACCGTCGCCGCCCTCGAACGGGACGGGCACGACGTCGTACGCGTCAGCCGGTCCCTCGGCGTGGACCTGATGACGGGCGAGGGGCTCGACAAGGCCCTGGACGGCGTCGAGGCGGTCGTCGACGCGATCAGCTCAACCGCGACCGACCGAGACGAGTCGGTGGCGTACTTCGGCACGACCACCGGGAACCTGCTGGCCGCCGAGGAGCGGGCGGGCGTCCGCCACCACGTGCTGCTCTCGATCATCGGCATTCACCGGGTGGAGGGCAACGCCCACTACGCCGGCAAGCGGGAGCAGGAGCGCCTGGTGTCCGCCGGTTCGGTGCCGTGGACGATCGTCCCGGTCGCGCAGTTCCACGACTTCGCCGAGACAGTGGCGGGTTGGACCGAGCAGGACGGCGTCGCCACGATCGCACCGCTGCTGATCCAGCCGATCGCGCCCGCGGACGTCGCCGACGTGCTCGCCGAGATCGCGACCGGCGAGCCGCAGGGCCGCTACACCGACGTGGCCGGTCCCGAGCCGCAGGACCTCGTCGACATGGCCCGGCGCACCCTTGCGGCACGCGGCCGGACGGTCAAGCTCGTGCCGACCTGGTCGGGGCTCTTCGGCACGGCGATGGCCGGCGACGTGCTGCTGCCCGGGGAAGGCGCCCGCATCGCGCCGACCACCTTCGACGAGTGGCTCGCGGCCCAGCGCTAGAGCCGGGCTAGTTCAGGGCCGCCTCGGCCCTGGCGTACGCGGCCGCGGCGATGCGTGGCAGCAGTACGGCGGGGTCGGTGCGCGGCTCGGGGAACTGGTTCGGAATTCGCACCTCTAGCACGTAATGCGGCGTCTGCACCACCTCGACCCATTGCCGCACCGCCTTCTCCTCCAGGAGCCGGAAGGCCCAGGACCGGGTGCCGAGAGGCGGCACGGGGATCGGCTCCACGCGCATCGGGTAGCCCTCCTCGCCGGGAAATTCCCGGCAGGAGTCCATGGCGGCCGGATCGCCGAGACTGCTCAGCATCGGAGCGGGCCCGGTGACGATCGCCTCGGAGAACTCCGCCGACCGTTTCCACGCCTCGTCAGTCGTCGCGCCGAGCAGCGCCGCGGCGATCTGCACGCCTGGCCGGTTGTAGTCGCGCAGCGCCACACGCCATGGCCCGGAGGCCCACCTCTCGCAAGCGGAAGTTCCCCGAGACGCCCCGGCAGCCTGACGAAGCGAGATGAACTCCGAGGCGTCGTCCACGGCGGCCGGCAGGGCGACGACCGCGCCCGGCGTCATGACCGATTCCACTACCCCCTCGTAGCCGACGAGCAAGGCCTGCCGCAGGCGGGGATCACCGGGGCCGCTGCCGGGGTTGGGCAGCAGAGAAGTCTGCCCCTTCTTCACCACCGTCGCCTCGAAGACCTGCTCCACGGACGGCACCGGGGACGGGCGTCCCGAAGCACGCACGACCGGCTCGGGCGAAGGCGACGCCGACGCCGACGCCGACGCCGACGATGGCAATGTAGGCAAAGCCTCGGCGGCGATGGCGTCGCACAGGGCTTGCGCCGAGCCCTCTCCCTCGCCCTCCCCACACGTGAGGACCTGGTCCTTGTCCACGATGACGGCGTCGGCGGGCGTCGAATCCGCCGGCGTCGGGGTGGCGGATGTGCCCGCGCCTGGCGTGCCGCCGCAGGCCGTCGCCGCCAGGAGGCAGAGGGCCGCCAGCCGGGTGATCTTCACCCGGCCAATGATCCCCTACGGAGCGGTCAGCCGGTGCGCTCGACGACGTAGTCGCACAGGGCGATGAGGGCCGTACGGGCCGGGATGTCGGGCAGGCCGGCGAGGGCCTCCTTGGCCCGGTCGATCCAGCGGATGAGCTCCTCGCGGGCCAGCTCCATGGCCCGGTTGGCCCGCAGCAGCGTGAGTGCCTCCTCGACGTCCTCCTCGGCCACGGGCCCCGACAGCAGGGTGCGCAGCCGGGCGTCGGCGGGGTCGTCGGAGGCCAGCGCGTACAGCACGGGGAGCGTGTGGACGCCCTCGCGCAGGTCGGTGCCGGGGGTCTTGCCCGAGTCGGTCGTCGGCGCGGCCACGTCGATGAGGTCGTCGCCGAGCTGCCAGGCCACACCGATCGCCTCGCAGGCGTCGGTCAGGCGCTCGGCCACGTCGGCGGGAGCGCCGGCGAGCATGGCCCCGAAGCGGCCCGAGGTGGCGATGAGGGAGCCGGTCTTGTCGGCCAGCACGCTGATGTAGTGGGCGATCGCGTCGCGGCCCTCGGCGGGCCCGATCGTCTCGCGGATCTGGCCGCGCACCAGGCGGGAGAACGTACGCGCCTGGATCCGGATGAGCTCGCTGCCGAGGTCGGCGAGGATCTCCGACGCCTGGGCGAACAGGTAGTCGCCGGTGAGGATGGCTACGGTGTTGTCCCACCGGGCGTTGGCGGACGGCGAGCCCCGGCGCACCGGGGCCTCGTCCATCACGTCGTCGTGGTAGAGCGTGGCCAGGTGGGTCAGCTCGATGACGACGGCCCCGGGCACGACGCCCGGGGCGTCCGGGTTGCCGAACTGGGCGGCCAGCAGCACGAGCATCGCCCGGAACCGCTTGCCGCCCGCCTCGATGAGGTGCCTGGACGTCTCGGTGACGAAGGCGTCCTCACTCTCGACCGACGAGCGCAGCAGCTTCTCCACCGCCGCGAGCCCGCCTGCGAGGTCGTCGGCCAGCCGCTCGTCGACGAGAGGAATGTCCACAACGGGCGGCGCGGCCATACGGAGATCTCCTATCGGACGAACAGGGACTGTGCAGCCGTGTGCGCGAGGTCCAGCACGGGCTGGGGGTACACCCCGAGAACTACCGTAGCCAATGCCGCGATACCGACCACAGCCGCGGTCCCCCGCGAGGGCAGCACGACGGACGGACCGTCGGCGGCCGGGTCGCTGAAGAACATCAGCACGATCACACGGACGTAGAAGAACGCGGCGATCGCCGAGGCCACCACACCGATGATGACCAGCGGCGTGGCGCCGTTGGCGACGGCCGCCTGGAAGACCGCGTACTTCCCGAAGAACCCGCTGGTGAGCGGGATGCCGGCGAAGGCCAGCAGGAAGAACGCGAACGTCCCGGCCAGCAGCGGCGAGCGCTTGCCGAGCCCGGCCCAGCGGGACAGGTGCCACGCCTCGCCGCCCGCGTCGCGCACCATCGTGACGATGGCGAACGCGCCGACCGTGGTGAAACCATACGCCACCAGGTAGAACAGCAGACCGGACAGCGCCGAGGTGTTCTGCGCCCGGGTGGTGCCGGTGGCGATGACGCCGATGAGCAGGAAGCCGCCGTGCGCGATGGACGAGTAGGCGAGCATCCGCTTGATGTCGGTCTGCGTGATCGCGAGGATCGCGCCGACCACCATCGTGAGAATCGCCACACCGTAGAGCACCGGGCGCCAGTCCCAGTCGAGACCGCCGAGGCCGACCCAGAACACCCGCAGCAGCGCGCCGAAGGCCGCGACCAGGGTGCCGGAGGCCATCAGCGCGGTGATGGGCGTGGGCGAGCCCTGGTAGACGTCCGGCTTCCACGCCTGGAACGGCGCGGCACCGATCTTGAACAGCAGGCCGACGCCGAGCATGGCCGCGCCGATGTAGAGCAGGGTGTCCTGGCCGCCGACCGACCCCAGCGCCTGGTTGATCTTCGCGAGGTCGACCGACCCGGCGTAGCCGTACAGCAGGGCCGTGCCGTACAGGAAGAAGGCCGAGGAGAACGCGCCGAGCAGGAAGTACTTGACCGCGGCCTCCTGCGACAGCAGGCGGCGGCGCCGGGCCAGGCCGCACAGCAGGTACAGCGGCAGCGACATGACCTCGAGGGCGACGAACGCCACGAGCAGGTCGTTGGCCGCGGGGAACAGCAGCATGCCGCCGACCGCGAACAGCAGCAGCGGGTAGACCTCGGTGTGCGCGGCCCGCTCGACGAGCGACTGCTCCTCCTCGGCCGAGCCGGGCACGGCCGCCGCGGAGCCGACGAAGTGCTCCTCGTCCTTGATGAGCAGCACGCTCACGAAGGCGAGGATGAGGATCGTCCCCCAGATGAACAGGGCCGGGCCGTCCACGGCCACCGCGCCCATCGCGGCGGGCTTGGTGGGCACGCCCTTGACCGCCTGCCAGACGGCCAGCGCGAACGCGCCGGCCAGCGACAGCAGCGTGAGCGGCAGGTGGATCGCCGAGCGCAGGTAGCGCGGGGCGAATGCCTCCACCAGCACGCCGACGATCGCCGCGCCGAAGACGACGAGTATCGGCGCCAGCAGGGCGTACTCGATACTCGGCGCCTGAATGGTGCCGTTCACTACTGGCCCTCCTGAGCAACGGGTACGGCCGGCTTCGGGTCCGTGACGGAGACGCTCGACAGCGTGTCCTTCACGGCGGGATTGATCACGTCGAGCAGCGGCTTGGGATAGAGGCCGAACACCAGCAGCAGCGCGACGAGCGGCGCCACCACCCACTTCTCCCTGGCGTTGAGGTCGGGCAGCGACTTGACCGACTCGGCCGTCGGGCCGTTCATCGTCCGCTGGTACATCCACAGGATGTAGATCGCGGCGAGGATGACGCCGACCGTGGCGATCACGGCCGGGACGACGTAGCGCTGGTAGGTGCCGGTCAGCACCATGAACTCGCTGACGAACGTGCTGAGACCGGGCAGCGAGAGGCTGGACAGGCCGGCCACCAGGAACGTCCCGGCGAGGATCGGGGCCACCTTCTGCACGCCGCCGTAGTCGGCGATGAAGTGCGAACCCCTGCGGTAGATGAGGAAGCCCGCGATCAGGAACAACGCGCCGGTCGAGAAGCCGTGGTTGACCATGTAGAGCGTGGCGCCCGAGCCCGCGCTGGTGGTCATCGCGAACACGCCCATCGCGATGAAGCCGAAGTGCGACACCGAGGTGTACGCGATGAGCCGCTTCATGTCGGTCTGCCCGATGGCCACGATCGCGCCGTACACGATGCCGATCACCGACAGCGTGATGACCAGCGGCGTGAAGAACTTCGCGGCGTCGGGGAAGAGCTCGAGGCAGAAGCGCAGCATGCCGTACGTGCCGACCTTGTCCAGCACACCGACGAGCAGGACGGCCGCGCCGGCCGGGGCCTGGGCGGCGGCGTCGGGCAGCCACGTGTGGAACGGCCACAGCGGCGCCTTGATCGCGAAGGCGATGAAGAAGCCGAGGAACAGCCACTTCTGCGTCGTCACGTCCTGGATGGTCCCGACCAGGTCGGAGAACATGAACGTGCCCTTGCCGGCGATCGAGTAGAGCGCGATCACCGCCACCAGCATCAGGAGCCCGCCGAACAGCGAGTACAGCAGGAACTTGACGGCCGCGTACGACCGCTGCGCCCCGCCGTACGACCCGATCATGAAGTACATCGGGATCAGCATGGCTTCGAAGAAGACGTAGAAGAGGAAGACGTCGGTCGCCGCGAAGACGCCGATCATCATGGCCTCGAGCACCAGCAGCAGCGAGAAGTACGTCCGGACCGAGCGCTTGCCGGCCTCGGCGTCGTGCCAGGAGGCGAGCACCACGATCGGCACGAGGATCACCGACAGCAGGATCAGCACCAGGGCGATGCCGTCCACGGCGACGCCGTAGTGGACGCCGAACGCGGGGATCCAGTCGTACGTCTCGGCGAACTGGAACTTGTCGCCGTTCGGGCTGAACTGGACCGCCATGGCGACGGTCAGCGCCAGCACGATCAGCGACACCACGAGGGTGAACTGCTTGGCGAGCTTGTCGTTGCGGACAAGGGTCACGCCCAGCGCGCCGAGTACGGACACGCCCATCAGGGTTGAAAGCCAGGGCATCACAGGTTCCCTACGACGAGCCAGGCACCGGCCAGGATGGCGGCGCCCAGGAATATCGACAGCGCGTACGAGCGGACGAACCCGGTCTGGACCCTGCGCAGGCGCCCGGACGTGCCGCCGATGCCCGCGGCCAGGCCGTTCACCAGGCCGTCGACGCCGCGGTTGTCGAAGAACACGGCCAGGCGGGTCAGCCACTGGCCGGGGCGCATGAACAGCGCCTCGTTCAGGGCGTCGCCGTACAGGTCACGACGGGCGAAGGCGGTGAGGAACGAGCCGCGCGGGGCGACCGCAGGCACCTCGGCCCTGCCGTACTTGACCCAGGCGAAGGCCGCGCCGACCGCGACGAGCGCGAGCGTGACCAGACCGGTGAGGCTGAACGGGTGGAACGACGGCATCTCCTCAGGCGCGCCGACGGCCGGCGAGAGGAAGGTCATGAACCGGTTGCCCAGCACCAGGAACGCGCCCAGCCCGATCGCGCCGACCGACAGGATGATCAGCGGCCAGGTCATGACGGCGGGCGACTCGTGCGGGTGGGCCGTGGGCTCCCAGCGCTTGGTGCCGAAGAACGTCATGAACACCAGGCGCGACATGTAGAAGCCGGTGATGCCCGCGCCGAGCACGGCCAGCCAGCCGAGGACGGCGTTGTGCTCCATCGCGGTCTCGATGATGCCGTCCTTGGTGAAGTAGCCGGACAGCAGCGGGAACCCGATGATCGCCAGGTAGCCGATGAGGAACGTCACGAACGTGAGCGGCATGACCTTGCGCAATGCGCCGTACTTGCGCATGTCGACCTCGTCGTTCATGGCGTGCATGACCGAGCCCGCGCCGAGGAACATGTCGGCCTTGAAGAAGCCGTGCGTGATCAGGTGGGCGATCGCGAAGGCGTAGCCCGCCGGGCCGATGCCGGCGGCGAGCACCATGTAGCCGATCTGCGACATCGTCGAACCGGCCAGCGCCTTCTTGATGTCGTCCTTGGCGGTACCGATGATCGCACCGGCGAGCAGCGTCGCGACGCCGACGATCGTCACCACGAGCTGCGCGGTCTCGGCGCCCTGGAAGATCGGGCCGGACCGGACGATCAGGTAGACGCCGGCGGTGACCATGGTCGCGGCGTGGATGAGGGCCGAGACCGGGGTCGGGCCCTCCATCGCGTCGAGGAGCCAGGACTGCAGCGGGAGCTGCGCCGACTTACCGCAGGCACCGACCAGCAGCAGCAGGCCGATCGCGGTGAGCGTGCCCGAGGACGCCTTCGAGGCGTTCGCGAGGACGTCGTTGAAGGCCAGCGTGTGGAACGTCGCGAAGATCGTGAAGATGCCGATCAGCAGGCCGAAGTCGCCGACGCGGTTGACGATGAACGCCTTCTTGGCCGCGGTCGCCGCCGAGGGCTTGTGCTGCCAGAACCCGATCAGCAGGTACGACGCGAGGCCGACGCCCTCCCAGCCGACGAACAGGGCCACGTAGTTGTCGGCCAGCACCAGCAGGAGCATCGCCGCGACGAACAGGTTGAGGTAGGCGAAGAACCGCCGCCTGTTCGGGTCGTGCGCCATGTAGCCGATCGAGTAGATGTGGATCAGCGAGCCCACGAACGTGATCAGCAGGCAGAACGAGATCGACAGCGGGTCGACCAGCAGGCCCACCTTCGCGAGGCCCGGGATGAAGTCGTACAGCTCGATCCCGCGGCGACGCTCGCCGGGGGCGAAGCCCAGCAGCTGCGCGAACGACAGCGCCGCCACCACGAAGGACGCGACGGCCATGAGCACGCCCAGCAGGTGGCCGAACTTGTCGGTCCTCCGGCCGCCAAGCAGGAGGACCGCCGCTCCCACCAGGGGCAGAGCGATCATGAGCCAGGCTGCTCCGATCGCTCCGCCGGAGTGCTGGATGATCTCAGCGGGTTCCACGGCCACCTCTTAGTACTTCAGCAGGCTGGCGTCGTCCACCGACGCGGACCTGCGGGTTCGGAAGATCGTCACGATGATGGCCAGGCCGATGACCACCTCGGCGGCGGCCACGATCATCACGAAGAACGCGATGAGCTGGCCGTCGAGGTTGCCGTTCTGCCGGGCGAAGGTGACGAACGCCAGGTTGCAGGCGTTGAGCATGAGCTCGACGCACATGAACACCACGATGGCGTTGCGCCGTACGAGCACGCCGACGCCGCCGATGGCGAACAGCAGCGCGGAGAGCACCAGGTAGTGCGTGGTCACTTGCCGTCCTCCTCGCTCAGGGACTCCCTCACGGACTCACCGCGCGGGCGGACGACCGGGACCGCCACGACACCGTCCTCATCCATCGGCTCGGTGTCGGGGCCGCCGTCCCTGGCCTCCTCGGCCACGGTGGGCGTGCTGTGCCCGTTCGCGCGCAGCGCGGCCTCCTCCTGCTCCAGCACCTGGGCGACCTCAGGAGACAGGATGCCCTGGGACTCCTCGTACCGGGCGATGTACCGGTTGACCGACAGCGGCGAGACGGACCCGTCGGGCAGCAGCGCCGGCATGTCGATGGCGTTGTGCCGGGCGTAGGTGCCGGGGCCGGGCAGCGGCGCCGGGTTCTTGCCCGTCCTGCCGAAGGTGACGAAGCGCTGCCGGGACAGGTCCTTCTGGGTCGGCTTGGCCTCGGTGCGCTCCCGGTGCGCGAGCACCATCGCGCCGAGCGCCGCGGTGATCAGCAGCGCCGAGGTGACCTCGAAGGCGAACACGTGGCGCGTGAAGATCAGCTGGGCCAGGGAGGGCACGTTGCCCGCCTGCGTGGCGGCGGCCAGGCCCTTGGGCGAGCCGACGACCGCGTTGCCGATGCCGAGGCCGAGCAGGACGGCGAAACCGACCCCGCCCACGATCGCCCAGAACCGCTGTCCCCTGATCGTCTCCACGAGGGAGTCGGACGAGTCCACGCCCACGAGCATGAGCACGAACAGGAACAGCATCATGACCGCGCCGGTGTAGACGATGATCTGCACCGCCGCCAGGAACGGAGCGTCCTGGACCGCGTACAGCACCGCCAGCGAGAGCATGACCACGCCGAGCATCAGGGCCGAGTAGACGGCCCTGCGGCTGAAGACGAGTCCGAGCGCGGCGATCACCGAGACGATCGCGAGCACCCAGAACGTGATGGACTCACCCATTGCTTCGACCCAACCGGTAGTAGTCCTCTTCGGTCTCGCCGAGGCGCATCGGGTGGGGCGGCTGCTCCATGCCCGGTCCGAGCGGCGCGAGGAGCATCTCCTTGGTGTAGATCAACGACTCGCGGCTGGAGTCGGCGAGCTCGTACTCGTTGGTCATCGTGAGCGCCCGGGTGGGACACGCCTCGATGCACAGCCCGCAGAGGATGCAGCGCAGGTAGTTGATCTGGTAGACGCGGCCGTACCGCTCACCCGGCGAGAAACGCTCCTCGTCGGTGTTGTCGCCGCCCTCGACGTAGATGGCGTCCGCCGGGCAGGCCCAGGCGCACAGCTCGCAGCCGACGCACTTCTCCAGCCCGTCGGGCCACCGGTTCAGCTGGTGCCTCCCGTGGAAGCGCGGCGCGGTGGGCCGCTTCTCCTCGGGATAGTTGACGGTCACCGGCTTTTTGAACATGTGGTGGAAGGTGACGCCGAATCCCTTGATCGGGTTCAGCCAATCAGTTGCTCCCACTGGTCACCTCCTTGGCGGCGTCGGAATTGAGACGCGCGGCGGGCACGACTCCGTGGTAGTGCGGGGCGTCGAGCGGCGGCACCGGGAACCCGCCCGCGGCGGGCTCCTCGCGCAGCTGCTCGAACTCCTCCTCGATCGCGGCCGCCTTGGCCTCCCTGCGACGCTGGTTGACCGTGTCGAACCGCAGCCAGATCGCGAAGGCGCCGATGATGACGACCGCGCCGATGGTCAGAATGATCGCCCGGTCGGCCTCGGGCATGCGCAGCGCCTTGAACGTGGCGGCCAGCAGGATCCAGGCCAGGTTGACCGGGATCAGTACCTTCCAGCCGAAGGCCATCAGCTGGTCGTACCGGACACGCGGCAGCGAGGCGCGGACCCAGACGAAGAAGCCGAACGCGATGACCAGCTTGATGAAGAACCACAGCATCGGCCACCAGCCGGAGTTCGCGCCGTCCCACAGGGAGATCGGCCACGGGGCCCGCCAGCCGCCGAAGAACAGCGTGATCGCCATCGCCGAGACCGTGAAGACGTTCACGTACTCGGCGAGCATGAACATCGCGAACTTCAGCGAGGAGGAGTACTCGGTGTGGAAGCCGCCGACCAGCTCGCCCTCGCCCTCGGGGAGGTCGAAGGGCACGCGGTTCGTCTCGCCCAGCATCGTGATCGCGTAGATCAGGAAGGACGGGATCAGCGAGACCACGTACCAGGACGGCGCCGGGATGGACAGCCCGAGGATGTCCCAGGTGCCGCCGCTCGCCTGCTTCGCCACGATCTCCGAGGTGGACAGCGTGCCCGCCTGGAGGAACACCGCGACGAACGACAGGCCCATCGCGATCTCGTACGACACGACCTGGGCGGCCGAGCGCAGGCCGCCCAGCACGGCGTACGGCGAGCGGGAGCCCCACCCGGCGAGCACGACGCCGTAGACACCGATCGAGGCGGTGGCCAGGACCAGCAGGACCGCGACCGGCAGGTCGGTGAGCTGCAGCGGCGTCTTGTGGCCGAACATCCACACCATCGGCCCGAACGGCACGACGGAGAAGGCCAGGAAGGCCGGGACGGCGATGATGACCGGGGCCAGGAAGTAGATCACCTTGTCCACGGTGCGGGGCATGATGTCTTCCTTGAGGCCCATCTTCAGGCCGTCGGCCACCGACTGCAGCAGGCCGAACTTGCCCGCCCGGTTGGGGCCGTAGCGGTGCTGCATGCGCGAGATGAGCTTGCGCTCGGTCCACACGCCCATCAGCACGCCCAGCATCAGGAACACGAAGATCGCGACGGCCTTGATGATGCTGATCCACAGGGGATCGTGGCCGAAGTCGCTCAGCGTGGGTCCGGGGTTGTTCACGAGACGCTCCCGATCGTTACGACGTCTCCGGCGACCGCGCGCAGGTCGCGCGTGACCGACAGGCCGGCGGAGTTGGACGGCACCCACACGACCCGGTCGGGCAGGTCCGCGACGCGCACCGGCACGACCACGTCGTCGCCGATGGTGATCTTGCCGCCGTCGACCGCGCCGATCTCCGCGGCGGTGGCCTCCGACAGCAGCGCCGCCGCCGTGCGGGCGGTCCCCGCCAGGTAGGGCTCGCCGTCCTGCAGCCGGCCGTCGTCGAGCAGCAGGTGCCAGGTCGCCAGCACGGCCTCGCCCGCCTGCGGCTCCCTCACCGGGCGGCCGGTGACCGCGGGCGCGGCCGGGCGGGTGCCCTTCCAGGCGCCGAGCGCGGCCATCTCGCGCCGGGCGGCGGCGGGCTCGGGCAGGCCGAGGTGGACGTCCATCTGGTCGGCGATCGAGGCGATGGCGCGCAGGTCGCTCATCAGGCCGGGGACGGCCGTGGCCACGCCGAACGAGCGGCCCCTGCCCTCCCAGTCGACGAACGTCCCGGACTTCTCGGCCACCGCGGCGACCGGCAGGACCACGTCGGCCCGGTCGGTGACCGCGCTGGCGCGGATCTCCAGGCTGACGATGAACGGCGTGTTCTCCAGCGCCGCCAGGGCCCTTGCGGGGTCGGGCAGGTCGTAGGGGTCCACACCCGCCACGACCAGCGCGTCGACCTCGTCGTTCAACGCGGCCTCGATGATGCCGGCCGTGTCGCGGCCGGGCGCCTCGGGCAGCGAGGCGACGCCCCACACCCTGGCGACCTCCGCGCGGGCGGTCTCGTCGTCGGCCGGGCGGCCGATCGGCAGCAGGCCCGGCAGGGCGCCCGCCTCCAGCGCGCCGCGCTCACCGGCCCGGCGCGGCACCCAGGCGAGCCTGGCGCCCGTGGCCTGCGTGAGCCGTACGAGCGCGGACAGGGCGCCGGGGGCGCTGGCGAGCCGCTCGCCGGCGAGGATGATCGCGCCCGCGGGCAGCAGGTCGCCGCCGACGAGGTCGCCGAGCGCCTCGGCCTCGGCGCCGGGCAGCGTGCGGATCAGCGTGCCCTGCATCTTGGCCAGGCCCGGCGTGGCGAACGGCGCGAGCGAGTAGACCTTCAGGCCCCGCTTGCGCGCCGCCTTGCGCAGGCGCAGGAAGACGATCGGCGACTCCTCCTCGGGCTCGAACCCGGCCAGGAGCACGGCCGGGGCCGTCTCCAGGTCGGCGTAGGAGACCTCGATGCCCTTGCCGGCCACGGCGTGGACGAGGAACCGCGTCTCCTCCTCGGAGTGCGGGCGGGCCCGGAAGTCGATGTCGTTGGTGCCGAGGGCGATCCTGGCGAACTTGCTGTAGGCGTAGGCGTCCTCGACCGTGAGCCGCCCGCCGACCAGCACGCCGGCCTTGCCCCTGGCCTGCAGCAGGCCCTCGGCGGCGACGGCCAGCGCGTCCGGCCAGGAGGTCGGGACGAGCTTGCCGCTCTCGTCACGGACCAGCGGCGACCGCAGGCGGTCGGGCGCGGTGGCGTAGGTGAAGGCCCAGCGGCCCTTGTCGCAGTTCCACTCCTCGTTGACCTGCGGGTCGTCCCCGGCCAGGCGGCGCGTGACCTTGCCGCGGCGGTGGTCGGTGCGCAGCGAGCAGCCCGACGCGCAGTGCTCGCACGCGCTCGGCGTGGAGACCAGGTCGAACGGGCGGGAGCGGAACCGGTAGGCCGCGCCGGTCAGCGCGCCCACCGGGCAGATCTGGATGGTGTTGCCCGAGAAGTAGGACTGGAACGGCTCGCCGTCGGCGACGCCCACCTGCTCCTTGGCCCCGCGCTCGAAGAAGTCGATGAGCGGGTCACCCGCGATCTGCTCGGAGAAGCGGATGCAGCGCGCGCACTGGATGCAGCGCTCGCGGTCGAGCAGCACCTCGCTCGACAGCGGGACGGGCTTTTCGAACGTGCGCTTCTGCTCGACGAACCGGCTCTCGCCCTGGCCGTTCGACATGGCCTGGTTCTGCAGGGGGCACTCGCCGCCCTTGTCGCAGACCGGGCAGTCGAGCGGGTGGTTCAGCAGCAGCATCTCCATCACGCCGCGCTGGGCCTTCTCGGCCACCGGCGAGGTGAGCTGCGTCTTGACCACCATGCCGTCGGCGACCTCGATCGCACAGGACGGCTGCGGCTTGGGGAAGCCGCGGCCGTTGCCCGCGTCGGGGATGTCGACCAGGCACTGGCGGCAGTTGGCCGCCGGCGAGAGCAGCGGGTGGTCGCAGAACCGGGGGATCTGGATCCCCAGCAGCTCCGCGGCCCGGATGATCAGCGTCCCCTTGGGGACGCTGATCTGGAAGCCGTCGATGGTCAGGGTGACCATGTCCACGACCGGCTGCTCCGGCTGCGTCGTCTGAACTGTCACTTGGACCCCCACACCGTGGAAGCGGCGGGATCGAACGGGCAGCCGCCGATCTCGAAGTGCTTGAGGTATTCGTCGCGGAACTGCTTCACCGACGAGTGGATCGGGCTCGTCGCGCCGTCGCCGAGTGCGCAGAACGAGCGGCCGAGGATGTTGTCGGCGATGTCGGTGATCGTGGCCAGGTCCTCCTCGGCGCCCTGGCCCTTCTCCAGCCGCTTGAGCACCTGCTTGAGCCAGTAGGTGCCCTCACGGCAGGGCGTGCACTTGCCGCAGGACTCGTGCGCGTAGAACTCGGTCCAGCGCAGGACGGCCCGCACCACGCAGGTCGTCTCGTCGAAGATCTGCAGGGCGCGGGTGCCCAGCATCGAGCCCTTGGCTCCGACCGACTCGAAGTCGAGCGGCACGTCGAGGTGCTCGGCCGTGAAGATCGGCGTCGAGGAGCCTCCCGGCGTCCAGAACTTCAGCTCGTGGCCCTCGCGGATGCCGCCCGCCATGTCGAGCAGCTCGCGCAGCGTGATGCCCAGCGGGGCCTCGTACTGGCCCGGCCGGGTCACGTGGCCCGACAGGGAGAAGATGCCGAAGCCCTTGGACTTCTCGGTGCCCATCCCGGCGAACCAGTCGGCGCCGTTGGCGATGATGCTCGGCACGCTCGCGATCGACTCGACGTTGTTGACCACCGTCGGGGAGGCGTACAGACCGGCGACCGCCGGGAACGGCGGCTTGAGCCGGGGCTGGCCGCGGTAGCCCTCCAGCGAGTCGAGCAGCGCGGTCTCCTCGCCGCAGATGTACGCCCCGGCGCCGCTGTGCACGACGAGTTCCAGGTCGTAGCCCGAGCCGAAAATGTCCGCCCCGAGGTAGCCCTTCTCGTACGCCTCCCGGACCGCGGCCTGCACTCGGCGGATGACGTGGAGCACCTCGCCGCGGATGTAGATGAACGCGTGGTTGGCCCGGATGGCGTAGGACGCGATGATCACGCCCTCGACCAGCGCGTGCGGGTTGGCCATCATGAGCGGGATGTCCTTGCAGGTCCCCGGCTCCGACTCGTCGGCGTTGACCACGAGGTAGTGGGCCTTGCCGTCACCCTGTGGGATGAAGCCCCACTTCATGCCGGTCGGGAAGCCCGCACCGCCACGGCCGCGCAGGCCGGAGTCCTTCACCGCCTGGATGACGGCGTCGGGGTCCATGCCCAGCGCCTTCTTCGCGGCCGCGTACTCGCCGTACCCGTCGAGGGTGAACGAGTCTGCCTGGTCCCAGTTCCTGGTGAGAACAGGCGTAAGGGTAGTCACTTCTGCTCGCTCCCCTCGGCCTTGGGGGCCTCCCAGCCGTTGGCCTTGGCGACCTTCAGGCCCTCCAGCGACGGGCCGGCGGCCGACGGGCCGTCACCGGCCTGGCCGTCGGGCAGCCCGGCGAGGACCCGGGACGCCTCCTTGAACGTGCACAGCCGGCGCGGGCCGCGGGTGGGCGAGACCTCGGTGCCGGCGCGCAGGTCGTCGACGAGCTGCTTGGCCGACTCCGGGGTCTGGTTGTCGAAGAACTCCCAGTTGACCATCATGACCGGCGCGAAGTCGCAGGCGGCGTTGCACTCCAGCCGCTCAAGCGTGATCTTGCCGTCCGCGGTGGTCTCGTCGTGGCCGACGCCCACGTGCTCGCTGAGCTCTTCCCAGATCTGGTCGCCGCCCATGACCGCGCACAGCGTGTTGATGCAGACGCCGACGTTGTACTCGCCGGCCGGCTTGCGCTTGTACATGGTGTAGAAGGTCGCCACGCCGACGACCTCGGCCTTGGACAGGCCCAGCATCTCGGCGCAGAACTCCTGGCCGTCGTCGGAGACGTAGCCGTCCTCCGACTGCACGAGGTGCAGCAGCGGCAGCAGCGCCGAACGCGGCCGGGGGTAGCGGCCGATGATCTCCTTGGCGTCCGTCTCCAGACGCTCGCGGACCTCGGGCGCGTAACTCATCGGTCCACACCTCCCATGACCGGGTCGATCGAGGCGACCGCGGAGATGACGTCGGCGACCATGCCGCCCTCGCACGTCGCGGGCACCGCCTGCAGGTTCGTGAACGACGGGTCGCGGAAGTGGACCCGGTAGGGCCGGGTGCCGCCGTCGCTGACCACGTGCGCGCCGAGCTCGCCGCGCGGCGACTCGACCGAGGCGTACGCCTGGCCGGCCGGCACCCGGAAGCCCTCGGTCACCAGCTTGAAGTGGTGGATCAGGGCCTCCATGGAGCTGCCCATGATGTGGGCGATGTGGTCGGGCGAGTTGCCGAGACCGTCGGGGCCGAGCGCGAGCTGCGACGGCCAGCCGATCTTCTTGTCCTCGATCATCACCGGGCCGCCCTTCAGCGGGCCGGACAGCCGGTCGAGCGCCTGCTCGATGATCTTGAGGGACTCCTCCATCTCGGCCATGCGGACGAGGTAGCGGCCGTACACGTCGCAGGTGTTCTGCGTCGGCACCTCGAACTCGTACGTCTCGTAGCCGCAGTAGGGCTGCGACTTGCGCAGGTCCCACGGCAGGCCGGCGGCGCGGAGCATCGGCCCGGTGACGCCCAGCGCCATGCAGCCGGTCAGGTCGAGGTAGGCCACGTCCTTGGTGCGCCGCGTGTAGACCGGGTTCGCGTCGAGGAGCTTGCGCATCTCCTTGATCCGCCCCGGCATGACCTTGAGGAACTCACCGATCTTGTCGACCGCGCCGGCCGGCAGGTCGACGCTGACGCCGCCCGGCCGGACGTACGCCATGTTCATCCGCAGGCCGGTGATGTACTCCATCAGGTCGAGCACCATCTCGCGCTCGCGGAAGCCGAACAGCATCGGCGTGGTCGCGCCCAGCTCCAGGCCGAACGTCGCGATCGCGACCAGGTGCGAGGAGATCCGGGTGAGCTCCATCGTCAGGACCCGGATGGCCTGCGCCCGGTCCGGGATCCTGTCGGTGATCCCGAGGAGCTTCTCGACGCCCATGCAGTAGGCGGTCTCGTTGAAGATCGGCGCGAGGTAGTCCATGCGGGTGACGAACGTGACCCCCTGGGTCCACGTCCGGAACTCCATGTTCTTCTCGATGCCGGTGTGCAGGTAGCCGATCACCGTGCGGGCCTCGGTCACGGTCTCGCCGTCGAGGGTCAGCACGAGCCGGAGCACGCCGTGGGTCGACGGGTGCTGCGGGCCCATGTTGACGACCAGGCGCTCGTCGGCCGACTCGCTGACGGTCTTGACCAGCTCGTCCCAGTCCTGACCGGCGACGTCGTAGATCCGGCCCTCGGTCTCGGTGGTGCTCACGACGCTCTCCTCGCTGCCCTCGTCCACTCGTGCAGGTCGCCGCGGATGCTCACGAGTACGACCTCCTCCGGTCCGGCGCGGGGACCTCGGCGCCGCGGTACTCGACCGGGATTCCGCCGAGCGGGTAGTCCTTGCGCTGCGGGTGCCCCTCCCAGTCGTCCGGCATCTCGATCCGGGTCAGCGCCGGGTGGCCGTCGAAGACGATTCCGAAGAAGTCGTACGTCTCGCGCTCATGCCAGTCGTGCGTGGGGTAGACCTGAACCGTGGAGGGGATGTGCGGGTCGGCGTCGGGGGCGGAGACCTCCACCCGGATGCGCCGGTTGTGCGTGATGGAGCACAGGTGGTAGACGGCGCGCAGCTCCGCGCCGGTCTCCTCGGGGTAGTGGACTCCCGAGACCCCGAGCGAAAGCTCGAACCGCAGCGCGGCGTCGTCGCGCAGGTGCCGCATCACCTCGGGCAGCCGCTCGCGCCGCACGTGGAAGGTGATCTCGCCGCGGTCGACGACCACGCGCTCGATGGCGTCGGCGAACGCCGGCTCCAGCGCGTCGGCCACCTCGTCGAAGTACGACCCGTACGGCCGGCTGCTGGACAGCTTCGGCGGGCGGCGGACGACCAGGCGGTTGTAGCCGGAGGTGTCGCCGCTGTCCTTGGCGCCGAACATGCCCTTGCGGGCGACGGGCTCCTCGGGCAGCCCGGGCAGGTTCTCGGTGGTCACTTCCCGGCCCCCTGGTCGATCAGCGGCAGCGTGCGCAGCGCCTGGAGCTCCAGCTCTTCGATCTGCTTCTCGCGGTGCGCGCCGAACTTCATGTTCTGAATCTTGTCGTGCAGCTTCACGATGGCGTCGATCAGCATCTCCGGGCGCGGCGGGCAGCCGGGCAGGTAGATGTCGACCGGCACCACGTGGTCCACGCCCTGCACGATGGCGTAGTTGTTGAACATGCCGCCGCTGGAGGCGCACACGCCCATCGCGATGACCCACTTGGGCTCGGCCATCTGGTCGTAGATCTGGCGGAGGACGGGCGCCATCTTCTGCGACAGCCGGCCGGCCACGATCATCAAGTCGGCCTGCCGCGGGGACGCGGAGGCGCGCTCCATGCCGAAGCGGGCCAGGTCGTGCTTCGGGCCGCCGGTGGCCATCAGCTCGATGGCGCAGCAGGCGAGACCGAAGGTCGCAGGCCAGACGGAGTTCTTCCGGGCCCAGCCGGCCACCTGCTCGACGGTGGTGAGGACGAACCCGCTCGGGAGTTTCTCTTCAAGACCCATGGCTAATCCCAATCGAGGCCGCGACGCCGCCAGACATAGGCGTACGCCACGAGAACGGTGACGATGAACAGCACCATCTCGACGAGCCCGAACACGCCGAGTTTGTCGAAGGCCACCGCCCACGGATAGAGGAAGATGATCTCAATGTCGAACACGATGAACAGCATCGCGGTGATCATGTACTTCAGCGGGAAGCGGCCGCCGCCGACCGGCTGCGGAGTGGGCTCGATGCCGCACTCGTAGGCGTCCAGTTTCGCGCGGTTCCAGCGCTTCGGCCCGGTGAAGGGCGCGATGCTCACGGAGAACACGGCGAATCCCGCCGCGAGGACCGCGAGCACCACGATCGGCACATACAGCTCCATGGCTACATGTCCTCGCTTACTCGGTGAATTTGGGCGATCACGAGAATGCCGGAGAGCGCGGCCGGCCGGGCGGCCGTCTTCGGGGCCGGCGGCGATGTGCGCGTCGTCTCGGTCATGCGGGCTTCGGTCATGCGGGTTCGCGTCATGCTGGCTTCGGTCATGATGGCGGAGCCACCTTCGACAGGGCGTTGATTATGCGGTCGGGGACGTCGCCCCGCCGGTCTGTGAGATTAGCGAGCAGCTTGAAGGCGAATCTCATCAGGGTGGGATGGGGCATCCCGTGCCGGGTGGCGAAGCTCATCACTCCCGGCCTCCCGATCGCCTCGACGAACAGGCGGCCGAGGGTGAAGTATCCCCCATGGGCGTCTTTGAGGATACGCGGGTAGGCGAGTAACACGCGCTCACGCTGGGCGGGCGTCGGCCGGGACAGCGCCTGGACGATCACTTCGGCCGCGGTCCTGCCGGTCTCCATGGCGTACGCGATGCCCTCGCCGTTGAACGGGTTGATCGACCCGCCCGCGTCGCCCACGAGAACCAGCCCGCGGGTGTAGTGCGGCTGCCGGTTGAAGCCCATCGGCAACGCGGCGCCCCTGATCGGGCCCGTCATGTTCTCTTCGGTGAAGCCCCACTCCGACGGCGTGTTCTTCATCCAGCGCCGCAGCAGGTCGCGGTAGTCGATGTTCTTGAACGCCTCGCTGGTGTTCAGCAGGCCGAGGCCGACGTTGGAGGTGCCGTCGCCGACGGGGAAGATCCAGCCGTAGCCGGGGAGCAGGCGGTCGCCGTCCCACAGCTCGAGCCACGTCTCCAGGTAGTCGTCGTCGTGCCGGGGGCTCTTGTAGTAGGTGCGCACCGCCACGCCCATCGGACGGTCCTCGCGCTTGTGCAGGCCCATCGCGAGCGACAGCCGGGTCGAGTTGCCGTCGGCCGCCACCACGAGCCGCGAGCGGTAGGACACCTCCTCGCCGTCCGCCTTGGCCGTCACGCCCACGACGTGGCCGCTGCGCTCGTCGAGCACCGGGCCTGTAACGTTCACGCCCTCGCGCAGCCGGACGCCCGCGCGCTCGGCGTGCCTGGCGAGGATCTGGTCGAAGTCGGCGCGAGTGCGCACGAGGCCGAAGTCGGGGTAGCTCGACAGCTCGGGCCAGTCGAGTTCGAGGCGCACACCGCCGCCGTAGACGCGCAGGCCCTTGTTCCTGACCCAGCCGGGCGCGTCGATGTCGACGCCCATGGCGACGAGTTCCTTCACCGCACGCGGGGTCAGCCCGTCTCCGCAGACCTTCTCGCGTGGGAAGCGCGTCTTCTCCAGCAGCAGCACGTCGAGACCGGCGCGGGCGAGGTGGAAGGCCGTCGTCGCGCCCGCGGGACCCGCACCGACGACGATGACGTCGGCGTCGACCTCTCTCCGCGTCACGCGGGCTTGCTCGCTCACGGGGGACCTATCCGTTCCAGGGAAGGAAGGCCTCGAATTGGTTTAGACCTTCGTGCCTTTGTGAACAACTTCACAAACTGTCGCGCCGCAGTCTAACCCCTATCCGGCGCACAGTGTCAGAGGGGTATGGCCAAGCACGTCCCATCACGCTTTGACCGCCCGGTGCAGAGCCACGATGCCGAGCGTGAGGTTGCGCCAGGCCACCTTGCGCCAGCCGGCCTCCTGGATGATCCCCGCCAGCGCCTCCTGGTCAGGCCAGGCCCGGATCGACTCGGCGAGGTACTCGTAGGAGTCGGGGTTCGAGCTGACCATCCGGGCCACCGGCGGCAGCAGCTTCATCAGATACTGCGAGTAGACGAGGTCGAACGACTTCGGCGTCGGCCGGGAGAACTCGCAGATCACCAGCCTCCCGCCCGGACGGGTCACCCGCAGCAACTCGCGCAGCGCCTGCCCGGTGTCGGCCACGTTGCGCAGACCGAAGGAGATCGTCACCGCGTCGAACGTGTCGTCGCGGAACGGCAGGCGCAGCGCGTCGCCCGCGACGAACGTCACCCCGCGCACGCCCCCGCCGTACAGGCCGGAGCCGCCGCGCCGCTCGACGCCGGTGCGGAGCATGCCGAGCGAGAAGTCGCACGCGATCGCCCGCGCCCCGAGCGCGGTGAACGCGTCGGTCGAGGTGCCGGTGCCCGCGGCGAGGTCGAGGACCAGCTCGCCGGGCCCCGCGTCGATCGCCGCCGCGGTGGCCTTCCGCCACAGGCGGTCCTGGCCGAGCGAGAGGACGTCGTTGACCAGGTCGTAGCGCCGGGCCGTGCGATCGAACATCGCGGCGACCTCGTGCGGCTGCTTGTCCAGCGATGCGCGCGTCATGCACGCAAGCCTAGGCCGCGACGGGCGTGCCCCCTCATCGCCGCCACCGGATGAGCGGAACGTAGTTCATCGATTACGCTGCGTCTGCTAGAAATTGGGGAATGCGCGTCACCACCGCACTGCTCCCAGTCGCATCGCTCGTCACATGCGCCGCCGTCATCCCCGCCGTCCCGGCGTCCGCCGGGACGGCGCAGCCCCGCGTGGTCTCGGAGAACCCGGTGAACACCACTCCGCACGTGCTGGACGGCATCGTCACCGCGTTCGCGCTGGTCGGCCGCACCGTCGTCGTGGGCGGTGAGTTCAGCGCGGTCCGCGAGGCCCGGGGCGGGGAGGACCTGCCGCGGGCGAACGTCTTCGCCTTCGACCTCTACACCGGGCGCGTCCTGCGCGACTTCGCGCCGGACCTCGACGGGCCGGTGGCCGCGCTGGCCGCCGGTCCCGGCGACACGGTCTACGTGGGCGGCGCGTTCGGCGCTCCCTATCGGGGCCTGGCCCGCCTCCGCGTGTCCGACGGCGCTCCCGTCGACGGTTTCTCCGCCCCCGTCTACGGCGGGGACGTCACCAGCCTGGTCCGGCTGGGCGGCGCACTCTACGTCGGCGGCGACTTCAGCAGGATCGGCCGCAGCCCGCGCACCGCACTGGCCCGCGTGGACGCCGAGACCGGCGCGGTGGACCCCCGGTTCACCGTCACGCCGGGGGACGGGCGGCGCGGCGATCCCCGGATCTACGCGATGGCGGCCGTCCGCGACCGCTTAGTCGTGGACGGCTCGTTCACCACGCTCGACGGCCTGCGCCGCCCGCAGCTCGGCGTGATCGACCTGACGACCGGGCGGGTGGCCGACTGGCGCACCGAGGCGTACGCCCCGGCGTGCAAGCCGGACTTCCCGTCGTACGTGCGGGGGCTCGACCTGTCCCCCGACGGCCGTTACTTCGTGGTCGTCACGACCGGCGGGCCGGCGCCGCGCACGTCCAAGCTGTGCGACTCCGCCGCCAGGTTCGAGACGTACGCGAAGGGCGAGGCGGTCCGTCCGACCTGGGTGAACCTGACCGGAGGGGACTCCCTGTACGCGGTCGCGGTCACGGGGTCCGCCGTTTACGTGGGCGGACACCAGCGCTGGCTGGACAACCCGCGGGGCGCCGACACGGCCGGTCCCGGAGCGGCCCGCCGGCCCGGCATCGGGGCGATCGACCCGGTCACAGGCAGGGCACTGCGCTGGAACCCGACGCGGGAAAGGGGAATCGGGGTAAAGGCCTTCCTGACCGTAAAGACAGGTCTTTTGGTGGGAAGCGACACGACGGAGCTCGGGCATGAGTACCATGCCCGCGTCGGCATGTTCCCGACGACCTAGTTCTTCCCCGCCTCACGCCGTTTCCCGGCGATGCGCTCGCTCACCGCGTCGCGCTGTTTGGTCAGCAGCACGTAGCTGGCCAGACCGCTGACCAGGACCGCGAGCAGGAGCAGCGGGAACGACCGCAGGCCGACGAGATACAGGACGCCGAGGGCCACGGCGAACAGGCCGAGGCGCGAAAGGGTGTAAACGACAACCGGATGCACAGCGTCGAGGTTACGTCACTCTCCCGACGCGCCGGTCTCTCTTCGCATCTGCTGCGGGCACTGCTAGTGTTCACAACAAGGCGCTTTTGTAAAGAAACACCCATGAGCGCCCCAAAGAGGCTCTATCATATAACAATCGGGCACTGAGCCGGTAACAACCCGTGATCTTCTGCGAAAACCACGGATAAATCAGGCTTCGCTCGGCACACTGGTTACCTGTCCGCCCGCTGCAGGACGCGGGACGCGAGGGGGAGAGATTGTGGAGAGTAGCAGCGAGCGACTGCTGACTCCTGGAGAGGTTGCCGCTCTCTTCAGGGTCGACCCGAAGACCGTGACCCGTTGGGCCGCGGCCGGGCGCATCAGCAGCATCCGTACCCCCGGGGGGCACAGGCGATTCCGTGAATCGGAAGTGCACGCCCTCCTTCGTGGTGAGGACGTCCTCACGGCCGAACGGCCGAACGGCGACTCCCCGCGAGTCTGACGCAGTACCAGCACCGGGTGATCCTGCGCGCTACCCGGACGCCGCAGGGTCACCGGAGTCAGCCCCACGTCGAGTCTGCGTCCCGGCCTGTCCTGCTCCCTTGCCGGGTACGTCAGTCCTGCTCCGCCTTGAAGGCCAGGAACGCCTGCTCCAGGGCGTCGTCGCCCTCACGCCAGCGGCGCCGCCGTTCGGCGTCCTCCTCCTCGGTGATCGACTCAGCCAGCCAGCGGTCGTAGTCAGGCTCGCCGGGCGCGACCTCCACGTACGCGTTGCCGATGAGGCGCCCGTCGTCGGTGGTGAGTGACGTGGGCACGCGCAGCGTGCCGTCGCCGAGCCGGATCACGTACATCCGAATCACCTAGATTCCGTAACGCCGGTTGAAGAAGAGCATGACGTTGAGGGCGGCCCGCGTGTCGCCGCCCAGCATGTCGACCAGGGCCGGACGCTGCCGGGACGCGATCGCCGCGAACGCGTCGGCGAAGAACTCCTTGCACCCCAGGCCGCCGGGCTGCCGGTGGAACGACGACGCGAACAGCGGCAGGCACTCCTCGTAGAGCGCCGCGAACTCGGGAGAGTCCGAGACCCACTCTCCCGGACCGGCGTCCACGTCGTCCAGCGCGTGTCCGACTTCGTGCATCATCACGTCGGGCGTGGGCGACGGCCGGTCCCCCACCACGATCTTGCGGTCGCCGTACGCGCCGGCGCAGATGTCCCAGGTGGCCCGTCCCGACGGCAGCGGCGCGCCGCGCAGGTAGCCCATGTCGTCCAGGTCGGGCACCCCGCCGCGCCCGACGTAGATGCCTTCGAGCCCGATGGCGAGCTTGGTCTTGAGCTGCTCGGGCAGCCTCGCCAGGCTGTCCACGGCCCGTACGGCGTCGGCGGAGGGCGGCCCTTCGGCGGCGTCCCACTCGCGGTACAGGATCCGCTCCAGCGGCCCGCAGTGCCGTCTGCCGTCCCGCAGGTCGGGCGCGTCGGGAGAGTGGGGCGCGGCCCGCGTCGGGAGGTCGTCGAGCTCGAAGTCCCGCCAGGTGTAGTGCGGCCGGTCGTCCGCCACGGGCGCCGTCACCGTGTGGACCCGATCCACCGGCTGCTCCGGCGGCCATCCGGTCCAGTCGGCGCCCCACCGTGCATCCCCCTGCGCGTCCCACTGTGCGTCCCACTGCGCATCCCACTGTGCGCGACGGCCCTGCGGCCGTTCCGCGGACCGTTCTGTGGGCCGGTCCTGGGTCCGCTCCGCCGTACGGTCGGCGGCCCGGTCGGAAACACGATCGGGAGGGCGTTCGGGGAGGTCCGTACGGCGGTGGGAGGACCAGTAGGGCCCTCGCTGCCACCACCGCGACCCCCGCCGGTGGCGGCCCCTGTCGCCCGGCTCCGCCATCGCACCCCTCTGTCAGGCTCCGCGTTCCCGGCATGCCGTGTACCGGTCCACCGTACGTTGCCGGGCTGCCCCCGTCACCCCGAAGGCCGACACGATCAGTCACCGGTATGGCTTACCGTGTGGGCATGCCTAGCGTGATTATCGGCCTGGCGCTGCTTGCCCTCTGGCTTTACTGCCTGTTCGACGTGATCACGACCCCCGAGGAGGATGTGCGCAATCTCCCCAAGTTCATGTGGGTCCTCATCGTGATCTTCTTGGCGGACGTGGGCGCGCTGACCTGGCTCCTCGTGGGTCGCCCCCGTGCCCGGCACGCCATGTACGCGGCGGGTGGCGGCGGCCGGTGGGCCCAGAGCGCCGACGTGCCCCGCGGCCCCGACGACGACCCCGAGTTCCTGCGCAGCCTGGAGCGGCGCCTGCGCGACGAGGACTGATCCTCCCCCCGGACGCCGCCCATCCCCAGGCGCCCCTCTCCCCCGGGCGCCGCCCGTCTTTACTTGGGCACGTCGGCGTAGGAGTGCAGTCCCGAGAAGAAGATGTTGACGCCGACGAGGTTGAACAGCAGGCAGGCGAAGGCGACCAGCGAAACGACCATCGCGGCCTTGCCGCGCCACCCGGCCGTCGCCCGGGCGTGGAGATAGGCGGCGTAGACCACCCACGTGACGAACGCCCACACCTCCTTGGGGTCCCAGCCCCAGTAGCGGCCCCACGCCCGGTCTGCCCACAGAGCGCCGGCGATGACGGCGAAGGTCCAGATCGGGAAGGAGATGACGATCGCGCGGTGCGCGACGCGCTCCAAGCCCTCCCTGCTCGGCAGCACCGACGGCCGCCCGTCCTTGCGGATCAGGTAGAGAATCGCGCAGACGCCCGCCAGGATGAACAGCCCGCTGGCCACGATCGCCGCCGTGACGTGGATCGCGATCCAGTACGAGTGCAGCGCGGGCATCACCGGGCCCGCCTGGACGTGCAGGAACAGCACGGCGAAGCCCAGCCCGAGCGCCGCGGTCACGGTCACGAACGCGCCGAGGAAGCGGATCGGCTGGCGGATCAGCAGCGCGAGGAACGCGGTGACGGCGGCGAAGCAGATGGCCACCACGAACTCGTACATGTTGGCCCACGGCCACCGGTCGACGGCGATGCCGCGGGTGAGGATGCCGCCGAGGTTGCCGGCCCACGCGATCCAGGTGAGGACCACGCCGATCGTTCCCGCCCGGACCGCCCACGCGGCCGGCTGCGGGCCTGGATCCTCCGTCGTGTCTCCAGTCGTGTCCTCCGGCAGCGCGGGACCGCCCGCGCCGACCAGCTGCCGCCGGCGTACGGCCACGACCGTGCGGGCCCGGCCGAAGGCGAGATCCAGCGCGTAGCAGATCATCGCGGCGAGATACAGCAGGACGGTGGCCAGGATGAGCTGGTCGCTCAGCGTGGCGAGACTCTCATTGACCTCGGCGGGCATCACTCACTCCTCGTCCGGGCGGGCGCCCGGCGCAGCGTTTCCGGTGGGCGCGTCCGGTGCGCCGCCGTCCGGTTTGTCGGCGGACGGGTCGTCGGCGGGCGGGTCGCCGCGCAGGGCGGTGACGATCTGGGTGAACTCCTCGGCGAAGGCCGCGCCGCCGCCTTCGGTGCGGGTCAATCCTCCCACCGTGACCGTCCCGTCCTTCACCCGCACCCAGACGCGGCGGCGGCGGATCGTGAGGGACAGCACGAGCCCGATCACCGCGGCGGCCGCCGCCAGCAGGGCGGGCTCCCGGCCCGGGTCGTAGGTGATCTGGAGGCTGATCCACTCCTTGACGCCGGTGAACTGGATCTTCCCCGCGCCGTCGGCGAGTTCCTTGGTCTCGCCCACGTTGAGCGGGGTCGGCTGGGCCGACATCTTGCCGAGCGGCTTCAGGTTGGTGGTGTCGAGCTGGTACACCGACTGCGGCTGCCCCGACTTCAGGCCGAGGTCGCCGCCGAACGGGAAGACCTGCACGGTCGGGTTCGCGGCTCCCGGGAAGATCGACACCCAGGCGTCGCCGTTCGGCACGGTCGTGGGCAGGAAGCGCGCCAGGAACCCGAGCTGGGTCGGCTGGGCGTCCGGCACCTTGATCACACACTCGGACGTGTACGTGGCCTGGTCGCCGGCCAGGCACGGCACCGGGCCGTCGTAGGCCACCTGGCCCTTGCCGTCGGTCACCCGGAACGTGGGGGCGTAGCCGTGCCCGATCAGGTAGGTCAGCGTGCCGTTCACGTCCAGCGGGTCGTTGACCTTGAGGTCCACCTCGCGCGGCGCGGCCGTCGGCGAGTCCTGCACGGTCAGCTTGGCGAGGTAGTCGAGCGGCTGGCCCTGCTTCTCCCCCGCGGCGACGTAGCTGGCCTGGAAGTCCTTCAGGGTGAAGGAGAACGGCTCAAGCGACTCGGCGGTGACCCGGCTGCCGGGCATGAAGCGGTCGTATGCGGCCACGGCGTTGGAGAAGCCGTCGCCCTCCACCACCAGCACGTTGCCGCGGTAGCCGAACAGGCCTCCGGCGCCGACGGCGAACAGCAGCACGAGCAGCGCGACGTGGAACAAGAGGTTGCCCGTCTCGCGGAGGTAGCCCTTCTCGGCCGACACCCAGCCGTCGCCGGTGACCACCCGGAACCGCCTGCGCCTGAGCGCGGCGGCGGCCTCCTCCAGCGTGAGCCCGCCCTCGAACGCCTCGCTGTGCGGCAGGCGCAGGAGGTTGCGCGGCGCGGCGGGCGGGCGGCGCCTGATCTCCTTGATGTGCGTCAGCGCGCGCGGGAACACGCACCCGGCCAGCGAGATGAACAGCAGCAGGTAGATCGCGGCGAACCAGGGCGAGCTGAAGACGTCGAACAGCCAGAACCGGTCGAGCCACTTCGCCTGGGTCGGGTTGTTCTTGAAATACTGCGCGACCCGGCCCGGATCGACGCTCCGCTGCGGGTAGACGGACCCGGGGACCGAGCCGAGCGCGAACAGGAACAGCAGGATCAGGGCCGTGCGCATCGAGGTGAGCGTGCGCCAGGTCCAGCGCATCCAGCCGACAGGCCCCAGGCCGACGGGCTTCGTCCGCTCCTGTGCCTGCTGCTCGGCCTGCTCCTGTGCCGCGGGCTCGTCCCGTACGGCGGAGGCGAGGTCGTCGGGGGCGCTCATCAGATCACCGGCCTGAAGCCGCCGACCCACACCTGCAGGTGGACGATGATCTCCGACCACTGCCCGGTCACGAGCAGCACGCCGACGGCCACGAGCATCGCGCCGCCGACCTTGGTGATCAGCGGGGTGTGGCGGCGCACCGCCTTGAACGTGTGGAGCGCCTTCCGGTAGGCCAGCCCCGCCAGCACGAACGGCAGGCCGAGGCCCAGCGCGTACGCGAAGGCGAGGGCGGCGCCGCGCAGCGCGCTGCCCTGGTTCACCGAGAGCGTCATCACCACCGCCAGCGTCGGGCCGATGCACGGCGTCCAGCCGAGGCCGAAGACGACCCCGAGCAGCGGTGCCGTCGCGATCCCTGCCGCGGGAAGCCGATGGATGCGCACGTCACGCTGGAGGCCCGGGACGATCCCCACGAAGGCCAGCCCGAGCACGATCGTCACCACGCCGAGAACCCTGGTGATCACGTCGGCGTTGCCGTGCAGCGCCGCGCCGAGGCCGCCGAACAGCGCGCCCCCCAGCACGAACACGACGGCGAACCCGAGCACGAAGAGCGCGCTGCCGAGCACCATCCGGCCCCGCTTCTGGTCGCCGCTCATGCCCGTGACGTACGACAGGTAGCCGGGGACCAGCGGCAGCACGCACGGCGAGACGAACGACACGAGCCCGGCGACCGCCGCGATCGGCGCGGCCAGCAGCAGCGACCCGGTCGCGACGGTGCTGCCGAGGTCACTCATCGGTCACCTTGGTGACGGCCGACAGCAGGTCGTCGTACTTGACCGCGCCGAGCGCGCGGGCGGCGATGCGGCCCTGGGCGTCGATGATCAACGTGGAGGGGATGGCGGCGGGCGGCACCGTGCCCTGGAACTGCAGCAGCACCTTGCCGCTCTGGTCGTAGATGCTCGGGTAGCCCGGCTTGACCGCCCGGTCGTACGCCTGCGCGGACGCCTCGAGGTCCTTGAAGTTGACGCCGAGGAACTCCACGCCCTTGGACTTGGTGGTCGCCGCGATGTCCTTGAGCGTGGGCGCCTCCGCCCGGCAGGGCGCGCACCAAGAGGCCCAGAAGTTCAGCACGTGGACCTTGCCCGCGGTCAGCGAGGCCGTGCCGCCGTCGAGGGTCTGCCCCTCGATCACGGGCGCCTTGTGGCGCTGCGCGGCGGCGAAGAACTCGACACGACCGTCCCCCGCGACGAAGCGCGTGTCGCCGGAGCGAGGCTGGGCCGCCTGACCGCCCGCGCAGCCGGCGAGGGTCGTCGCGGCCACGGCCGCGGCGACGAGCGCGGTCAGACGCTTGGCGGTGGCGCGGTTGGCGGTCACGCGGTTGGCGGACAGGCGCTTGGCGGACACGGGAGGAGGATCTCCTTGTACTACAACCGGTAGAGCTGTAAGCCTACCGACCGGTGCGGGTGCCCCGTTCGGCGGGTCACACGCCGGGGACGGATCGCGGTCCGGGCGTCTCCTCGTCCTCCGAGCCCGCCCGAAGGGCCTCCGGGAGCGCCTCGTCGGCCTTGTCGAACAGCGCGGCCTCACCCTGCGGCGGCGCACCGGCCCTGAGCAGCGCACCCGCGGGCTCGCTGTAGCCGACGCTGATGAGCCGATCGCCCTCGAAGGTCAGGCTGGTGAGGCTGGCGAGCGCGCACTGGCGGCGGCGTGGGTCATGCCAGAGCCGCCTGCCCTCGGCCGCCAGCCGGATGATCCAGATGGGCAGCTGGTGGCTGACGAGCAGTGCCTCGTGGCCGCGCGCCGCCGCCCGCGCGTCGTCCACGACCGCCTTCATGCGCGCCACGACCTCGGTGTACGCCTCGCCCCACGACGGACGGAACGGGTTCCTGAAGTGGCGGTAGGAGCGGGGGTCGCGGAAGACGTTGTCGCTCCCGGTCATCCGAAGACCCTCGAAGACGTTGCCCGCCTCGATCAGCCGCTCGTCGGTCGCCACCTCCAGACCCAAGGCCAGGGCGGCCGGCGCCGCGGTCTCCTGGGCGCGCTCCATGGGCGAGCTCCACACCGCGACGATGTCCCTGCCCCCGACGGCCTTGGCGACCACCTCGGCCATCCGGCGGCCGGTCTCGGACAGGTGGTAGCCCGGCAGCCTGCCGTACAGGACCCCACGGGGATTGTGAACCTCACCGTGCCGGAGCAGGTGAACGATGGTCATCTCTGTCATGACCTGGACAGCCTACCCGCCGAGCAGCTCTGAGCACGCGGAGCGCAGCGCGTCGGCGGCGGCGCGGATCGCGGGACGCCGGGCGGCGTCGGTGCGCCAGACCGCGTAGATGCGCCGCACCGGCGGCGGCTGGACGGCCAGGACGGCGACGCCCTCGGGCAGCGGTCCCCGGCCCAGCCGGGGGATGAGCGCGCAGCCGTGGCCCTCGGCGACCAGCGCGAGCTGGGTGGGGTACTCGTCGGCCATGCAGACGATCCGCGGCTCCCGCTCCTCGGAACGCAGCAGGAACACCAGGAAGTCGTGACACACCGTGCCGGGGGTCGAGCTGATCCAGTTGTCGCCGGCGAGGTCGCTCAGCCGCACCCGGTCGGCGTTCACCAGGGGGTGGTCGGCCGGCACGACGACGTCGGCCACGTCGTCGAGCAGCGCCGTGCGCGACAGGCCCTCGGGCAGCGCCATCGGCCGGTTGAGCCAGTCCTGCAGGACGGCGAGGTCGAGGTCGCCGCGTGCCAGTTCGCGGATCTGCCGCTCCGGCTCCCTCTCGTAGACGAGCAGGTCGAGATCGGGATGCTGCCTCTTGAGCGTGGTCAGGGCGCGCGGCACGATGCCCCGGGCCGCGGTGGGGAAGGCGGCCATGGTCAGCTTGCCGACCACCGCCCCGCGCAGCGCCTCGAAGTCGGCCTCCGCCGTCTCCACGAGCGCGAGGATGCGCTCGGCGTGCTCGGCGAGCAGCCCGGCGGCGTCGGTCAGCTTGACGCCGCGCCCGTTGCGCTCGATCAGGACGGCGCCGGTCTCCCGTTCGAGCTTCGCGAGCTGCTGGGAGATCGCCGAAGGGGTGACCATCAGCGCCTCGGCCGCCGCGCCCACGGAGCCGTAGACCGACACGGCGTGCAGTGCCTTCAACCGGTTCAGGTCCAACATGTAGACAGTCTAAACCGTGCTGCTTAGAAAAACTTGTTTGCGCTCAACTGTTTAGCGATGCGACGATATAGACATGCGAATCTTCAACAAGCTCTTCACGAAGTCCACCCGTTCCGAGCAGACCTCCTATCTGGAGACGCTGGCGAGGCAGGCCAGGCAGACCCGCGAGCGCCGTCCCTCGCGCTGATCTCCCGCCGATCTCCCGCTGATCTCCCTCTGATCCATGCGCCCCCGCCACCTGGCCCTCGCCGTCGCGCTCGCGGCCGTCTGGGGCGTCAACTTCGTCGTGATGCAGACGGGCCTGAAGCACTACCCGCCGCTGACGTACGCCGCACTCCGGTTCCTGCTGGCCGCCTTCCCCGCCGTACTGGTCGCCGGAGGGCCGCGCGTGCCCTGGCGGTGGGTGCTGGCCACCGGCGCGTCGCTGGGCGTCGCCCAGTACGGCCTGCTCCTGCTCGGAATGCGCGCCGGGATGCCTGCCGGGCTGACCTCCTTGGTCATCCAGGTGCAGGCCGTGTTCACCGCGCTGTTCGCGACCGCGCTGCTGGGCGAACGGCTCGGCCCTCGGCGGATCGCCGGGATGGCGGTGGCCTTCGGCGGCCTCGGCCTGATCGCGGCAGGCGTCGCCGCGAGGTCGGGGGCGATCCCCTTCGGGGCGTTCCTGCTGTGCGTCGGCGCGGCGGCCGGGTGGGGGCTCGGCAACGTCGCCACCCGCAAGGCCGCGCCGCCCGACTCCCTGCGGTTCATGGTCTGGGTCAGCGCGGTCTCGGCGCCGCCCCTCCTGGTGCTTTCCCTGGTGACCGAGGGACCGTCCTCGCTGACGTCGTTCACGGCCGAGGCCGTGGGGGCCGTGCTCTACACCGCGTTCCTGTCCACGCTCGGCGGCTTCGCCGTGTGGGGGTGGCTGCTGGCGCGCTACGACGCCTCGGTGGTCGCGCCGTACAGTCTGCTCGTGCCGGTCTTCGGCATCGCCTCCGCCGCGCTGTTCACCGGAGAGCCGATCTCCCCTCTCACGGTCGCCGCGGGCGTCCTCATCCTCGCCGGCCTCCTGCTCGCCAACTCACGCCGCCGTACGGCTCCCGCCTCCCAAAAGCACCCCCTCCCCGCCTCCCGCTGACCCACCCCCGGTCTACACGCGGAGTGACGGTCTCGTCACTACACTGCCTGACGTGAGCAGCGCGTTCGAGTACTGGCCGGCACCGCCTCCCTGGGGGTGGAGCGTGGACGACCTCGATCATCTGCCCTGTGAGGGTCCGAACGGCGAGCCCGACTTCTTCCGGCACGTGGAACTGATCGACGGAGCGCTCGTCTTCATGGCCCCGCAACAGCGGTTCCACCAGCGCTTGATCCAGGAGTTCACCAAGCGCCTCGACGACCAGGCTCCCGGCTATCTGGCGGCAGTCCATCGCATGGACGTCAAGCTGGGCCCTCGGACGCGTCCGTGCCCGGATCTGATGGTCATCGACGCCGAGGCCGCGGCGGACAACGCGCGTACTTTCTACGAGTCGCGAGAGGTCCATCTCGTGGTCGAGATCGTCTCCCCCGAGTCGGTGGAGCGCGACCGCAAACTCAAGCCGCTGCGGTACGCCGAGGCGGGCATCCCGCACTTCTGGCGGGTGGAGGAGAGCGACGGGCGTCCCGTCGTCTACGTGTACGAACGGGACCCCGCCACGGGCGTGTACACGCCGACCGGGATCCACCACGGGCACCTGGCGGTGCAGGTGCCCTTCCCTTTCGAGGTGGATCTCGATCAGCTGGTGAAGTGAGTCAGACCCCGGCGGCCTGGGCGGCGGCCTTGGCGGCCAGGGGCAGGGCCTCGGCCACCCGGGTGAGCGCCTCGTCGTCGTGGGCGGCCGACAGGAACCACGCCTCGTACGCCGACGGCGGCAGGTAGACGCCCTGGTCGAGCATGCTGTGGAAGAACGCGCGGTACGCGTCGGTGTTCTGCGTCCGGGCCGAGTCGAAGTCGGTGACCGGGGTGTCGGTGAAGAAGATCGAGAAGAGGTTCCCGGCCCGCTGGAGGCGGTGCGGGACCCCGGCGGCGGCCAGCGCGTCGGAGGCGGCCCTGCCGATGACCAGCGCGGACGCGTCGATCCTGTCGTACACGTCGTCGTCGCAGGCACCCAGCGTGGCCAGCCCGGCCGCGCAGGCGAGCGGGTTGCCCGACAGCGTGCCGGCCTGGTAGACGGGCCCCTCGGGGGCGAGCGCGGCCATGACCTCCGCCCGCCCGCCGAACGCGGCGGCGGGCAGACCGCCGCCCATGACCTTGCCGAACGTCATGAGGTCGGCCTCGACGGGGTCGATGCCGTACCAGCCGGAGGCGGACACGCGGAAGCCGGTCAGCACCTCGTCGATGATCAGCAACGCGCCGTGCTCGGTGCACAGCTCGCGCAGGCGCCGGTTGAAGCCGTCCGCGGGCGGCACGACGCCCATGTTCGCCGGGCACGCCTCGGTGATCACGCAGGCGACCTCGAACGTGCGGAACGCCTCCTCTACCGCCTCGACCGAGTTGTACGGCAGGACGATCGTGTCGGCCGCCGAGGCGCCGGTGACGCCGGGGGTGTCGGGCAGGCCGAAGGTGACGACCCCGGACCCGGCCGAGGCCAGCAGCGCGTCCACGTGCCCGTGGTAGCAGCCGGCGAACTTCACGACCTTCGCCCGCCCGGTGAAACCGCGGGCCAGCCGTACGGCGGACATGGTGGCCTCGGTGCCGGAGCTGACCAGGCGGACCTTCTCGACGGGGGCGACCCGGGAGACGATCTCCTCGGCGAGCAGGACCTCGCCCTCGGTCGCGGTGCCGAACGAGAAGCCGCGCGAAAGGGCCTCCTCCAGGGCCTCCACCACAGCGGGGTGGCGGTGGCCGAGGATCATCGGGCCCCAGGAGCACACCAGGTCGACGTAGCGGTTGCCGTCCACGTCGGTGATGTACGGCCCCTCGCCGGAGGCCATGAAGCGGGGCGTGCCGCCCACGGCGCCGAAGGCGCGCACCGGCGAGTTGACGCCGCCGGGAACGATCCGGCGGGCGCGGTCGAACAGGTCCTCGGAGGTCTGCGTGCGAGTCACGCCCTCCAGATTACGGGCCCACCCGTGCGGAGCCCCTACCGGGAACTACTCGCAGAAGTCGGCGAGCAGGTCGAGCACGCGCAGCGGGTCGGGCAGCGGACGCCCGTCGGGGGGCCTGATCCAGCTCACGACCCCGCCCGAGGGCGTGGTGGACGGCGGCGCGAGCACGTAGCTGTCCCGGCAGTGCCAGCGCAGCCCCGGCGTGCTGTCGATCGTCTCGGGTCCCGCGTCGAGGCTGCAGGACCACCACTCGTCCTCGTCCTCGGGAGCCCCACGCGTGGCCACGAAAAAAAGCACCCGGTCGCCGTTCTCGGCGACCGGGCCCGTGTCGAAGCCTGCGGCGTCCATGGCGGCCAGGGCGGGACGGCCCGCCGAGGCCGGTACGTCGAACACGTCGAACACCCTGCCGGTGGGCAGGATCACGTTCGCGTCCGGATCCTGTTTCCACCACCGCGTGAGCAGCGCCGTGTCCGTCGTGGCCTGCATCTGCCACGCGGGCGACAGCGGGTGCATGCCGGGGTCGGGACAGCCGACCCGGTCGCAGGAGCACGCCCTGCCTCCCTCGCTCAGCGGGTGGGCGCCCATACAGCTCGCCCAGCCCAACTGCGCGTACTCGAGCACCGACGTCATCTTGCGCGGCGCGTGATGCGCGCGCCGTTTCGCACGTCGGGCCAGCGGTACCCCCACCATGGCGCTCCTCCCCACAAGCGTCACACCCGCTGCCCTCCTGCGATACGCAAGATGCTCGCGGTACGTACCTGATAATGCCTTCTGCCCGATTGCGGCTTGGCAGGACCCCCCTGATGAGGTGTCAGGATAGTCCGCGGGCGACCTCGGTGGCCCAGTAAGTGAGGATCATGTCGGCACCGGCGCGGCGGATCGCGATCAGCGACTCCATGATCACCCGCTCCCGGTCGATCCAGCCGTTGGCCGCCGCCGCCTCGACCATCGCGTACTCGCCGCTGACCTGGTAGGCCACGACCGGCACCTCGACGGTGTCGCGCACCTGCCGCAGGATGTCGAGGTAGGCGAGGGCGGGCTTGACCATGACGGCGTCCGCGCCCTCGGCCAGGTCGAGGCGCACCTCGCGCAGCGCCTCGCCGATCGGACCGGCCGGGTCCTGCTGGTAGGCGCTGCGGTCGCCGAACTGCGGCGCGCACTCCGCGGCGTCGCGGAACGGCCCGTAGAACCCGGAGGCGTACTTGGCGGCGTACGCCAGGATCGGGATCTCGGCGAAGCCGCCGGCGTCGAGGGCCGCCCGGATGGCGCCCACCTGGCCGTCCATCATGCCGCTGGGCGCGATCATCCTGGAGCCGGCCGCCGCCTGCGCGACCGCCGCCGACGCGTAGCGCTCCAGCGTCGCGTCGTTGTCCACCTCGCCGTCGGCCGTCAGCAGGCCGCAATGGCCGTGGTCGGTGTACTCGTCCAGGCAGGTGTCGGTCATCAGCACCAGCGCGTCGCCCAGGTCGGAGGCGAGGTCGCGCAGCGCCACCTGGACGATGCCGTCCGGGTCGTCGGCGCCCGAGCCCCGGGCGTCCTTGTGCGCGGGAATCCCGAACAGCATGATCCCGCCCACGCCGGCCTCGGCCGCCTCGTGGGCCGCCTTGCGCAGCGACTCGCGGGTGTGCTGGACGACCCCGGGCATGGAGCCCACCGGCTGCGGCTCGGCGATGCCCTCCTTGACGAACATCGGCAGGATGAACTCGGCCGGGTGCAGCCGCGTCCCCGCGACCATCCGGCGCATCGCGGCGGTACGGCGCAGCCGCCGGGGCCGCGCCACCGGGTATTGGGCGTTCACAATGGTCTCCCCGCTCCGGATCGCGCAAGCCCGCCGGATGTCCCCGGCGGGCCGCCTGCGAATCAATTCATTTCACGCGTCGCCGCGCGCCCCTACGCATCTGGGACGGACGACGGGGCACCTCGCCCGCCGAGACGGCGGCGTGCCGCATCTTGGCACCATAGTCAGCCAGCGCCGCGGCGAGAGCCGAAGCGGACGGCTTGTCGGCCATCACGTCGACCCGCAGGCCGAACTCCTCGGCCGTCTTCGCCGTCTGCGGACCGATGACCGCGATCACCGTGACGTTGTGCGGCTTCCCTGCGATGCCGACGAGGTTCCGCACGGTCGAGGACGAGGTGAACAGCACGGCGTCGAATCCGCCGCCCTTGATCGCCTCGCGGATCGGGGCGGGCGGCGGCGCGGCGCGCACGGTCCGGTAGGCCGTCACGTCGTCGCACTCCCAGCCGAGCTGGGTCAGCCCCGCCACCAGTGTCTCGGTCGCGATGTCGGCCCGCGGCAGCAGCACCCGGTTGATCGGGTCGAGCATCGAGTCGTACGGCGGCCACTCGGCCAGCAGGCCCTCGGACGACTGCTCGCCCGTCGGCATGAGGTCGGGCTTCACACCGAACTCCACCAGCGCCCGCGAGGTGGCCTCGCCCACGGCGGCGACCTTGAGCCCGGCGAACGCCCGGGCGTCCAGGCCGTACTCCTCGAACTTCTCACGCACCGCCTTGACCGCGTTGGCGCTGGTGAAGGCGACCCACTCGTAGCGGCCGGTCACCAGGCCCTTGATGGCGCGGTCCATCTGCTGCGGCGTGCGCGGCGGCTCGACGGAGATCGTCGGCACCTCCTCGGGCACCGCACCGTACGAGCGCAGCTGCTCCGACAGCCCCTTGGACTGCTCCTTGGTGCGCGGCACGAGCACCCGCCAGCCGAACAGCGACTTGGTCTCGAACCAGGACAGGCGGTCGCGCATGCCGACGGCGTCGCCCACCACGACCAGCGCGGGCTCGGTCATCCCGGCGTGCTTGAGGTCGGGACCGAGCCGCCCGAGCGTGGAGACCACCGTGTACTGCTCGGTGGTCGTGCCGTCGCTGGTCACCGCCACCGGCGTCGAGTCGGGCTTGCCGCCCGCGATCAGCGCCTTGCTGATCGGGACCGCGTCCGCGACGCCGTTGTAGATCACCAGCGTGCCCTCGCACGCGGCGTGCTTGGCCCAGTCGTCCACCTGCGCGGCGTCCACGATGCGGAACTCCGGCACCGACGCCGCCGGCGGGATGCCGGCGTACGTCAGCACGGCCGTGGCCGGCGGCACGCCGGGCACGATCTCGAAGTCCACGTCCGCCTTGGCGCAGGCGGCCACCTCGTCGGTGACGGAGGAGAAGAAGGACGGGTCGCCCGAGCACAGCCGCACGACCGTGCGGCCCGCCTTGGCGGCCTGGATGGTCTTCAGCGACACCGAGTTCTCCGCCGCGTCGGCGGAGATGTCCACGACCTCGGCGTCCTCGCGGCAGTGGCGCAGCAGCGCGCCGTACGCCTGCCGGTCGAGCACGACGACGTCCGCCCTGCCCAGCAGGTCGGCGCCGCGCAACGTGAGCAGGTTCTCGTCACCGGGGCCGGCGCCGACGAAGGCGACGAACCCGGACCGGGTCTGCGTGCTGTGATTCGCGGGGCTCAACGGGCCTGCTCCCCCATCAACGTGTCGGCCCCCTCGGCGATCATGGCTGCCGCGAGTTCGCGGCCCATCTCCATGGCCGTCGTAGAGGGTCCGGAGGCGGACTTGCGCACCGACCGCGCGCCGTCGACGGCGACGACGGTGGCGGTCAGATTGAGAATGTGCCCGTCACCGGAGGCGAAAGCACCTACCGGGGCCGCGCAACCGGCCTCGAGGGCGGCGAGCACCGAGCGCTCGGCGTCCACCGCGGCCCGCGTCGGCGGGTCGTCGACGGCGCGCAGCAACTCGATGAGATCGTCGCGGTCGGCCAGGCACTCGACCGCGAGGGCGCCCTGCCCGGGAGCGGGCAGCATCTCGTCGACCTCGAACACCTGGGCGATCTCCCCGTCCCGGCCGATCCTGACCAGCCCTGCGGCGGCCAGCACGATGGCGTCGAGCTCGCCCGACGTCACCTTGCCGATGCGGGTGTCCGCGTTTCCCCTGATGGGGACGTAGTCGAGATCCGGCCGGAGCAGGCGCAGCTGGGCCACCCGGCGCGGTGAGCCGGTGCCGACGCGGGCGCCGGCGGGCAGGTCGTGCAGCTTGACCGGGCCGACGAGCGCGTCGCGCGGGTCGTCCCGCCGGGTGATCGCGGCCATCGCGATCCGCTCGTCCGGCTTGGTCGGCAGGTCCTTCAGCGAGTGGACCGCGAAGTCGACCTCGCCGGCGAGCAGCCGGCCGCGCAGGTCGTTGACGAACACGCCGGTGCCGCCGAGCTGGGTCAGGTGGGCCCGGGACACGTCGCCGAACGTGGTGACGCCGACGAGCTCCACCTCCCGGCCGGTCAGGGCGGTCAGCCGGTCGGCGACGATCTGCGACTGCGTGGTCGCCATCAGGCTCTTGCGGGTGCCGAGCCGCAGGGGGACGGTCACTGTTCCACCTCCAGGCTCGCGACGGCTTCGGGCGTCTTCGGGTCGAGGCCGAACAGCTCGCGCAGCGCCTCCGCGTACTGGTCGCCGCCCGGGGATGCGGCCAGTCGCTTGACCCGTACGGTCGGCTCGTGGAGCAGCTTGTCCACGACCCGCCGTACAGTCTGGGTGATCTCGTCGCGCATCCGCCCGTCGAGGTCCGGCAGGCGGGACAGCAGCCGGCCCATCTCCGTCTCGACCACCCCGGCGGCCTTGCTGCGCAGGGCCACGACCGTGGGGGTGACGAGCGCGGCGCGCGCCGCGTCGAGATAGGCGGCGACCTCCTCGGCCACGATGCGCCTGACCTCGCAGATCGCCTCGGCCCTGCCGCCGTCGGAGACGTCGTCGCCCACGCCGTCCTGCTGCATCGACTTCAGGTCGACCAGCGTCACGCCGGGCAGGTCCCGTACGCCGGGGTCCACGTCGTGGGGCAGCGCGAGGTCGAGGACGAACAGCGGCCTGTCGCGGTCCCCGATCGTCTCCGGGGTGATGGTGCGGGTTCCCGCGCCGATGCAGGAGATGACCAGGTCGGCCTCCGCCAGCTCTGCGGGGACGTCGGCCAGGTCCGCGGCCCGCCCGCCGACCGTCTCCGCGAGCCGTTCCGCCCGCTCGCGGGTGCGGTTGGCGATGACGATGTCGGTCACGCCCGCGCGGGACAGCGTCGCGGCGGACAGCGAGCTCATCGAACCGGCGCCCACGACCAGGGCCCGCCTGCCGGTGATCGGGCCGAGCACCCGCTCGGCGAGCGTCAGCCCCACCCCGACCAGCGACGCGCCGGCCCGGTCGATGCCCGTGTCGGCGTGCGCGCGCTTGCCCACGCGCAGCGCGTGCTGGGCCAGCTCGTTGAGCGTGGTCCCGGCCGTGCCCTCCTCCTGCGCCAGGCGCAGCGCGGTCCGGATCTGGCCGAGGATCTGCCCCTCGCCGATCACCATGGAGTCGAGCCCGCAGGCGACGGCGAACAGGTGCTGGACCGCCCGGTCCTCGTAGTGCACGTACAGGTGCCGCGCGAGCATCTCCTGCGGCAGGCCCGAGTGCGCGGCGAGCATGTTCGTCACCGCGGTGACGCCGCCGTGGAACCGGTCGACCACGGCGTAGACCTCGACGCGGTTGCACGTCGAGACGACCAGCGCCTCGGACACGTTCTCGTCGGACTGCACGTCGTGCAGCAGCTTGACGAGCGCGTCCCCGCTGACCGTGACACGTTCGAGCAGCGCGACCGGCGTGGTCCGGTGGCTCAGGCCGACGACGAGGACACTCATGAGCTCGCTCCGATCGATGGCTCACTCACATGACCACCCCGTCCGGCCACTCCTCGGCCATGATGGGCCCTCCATTAGCCTTGCGCTGCTCGTGGAACGCAAGTATCTGCAGTTCGATGGATAAATCGACTTTACGGACATCCACGCCGTCAGGCACAGCCAAGACGACGGGGGCGAAGTTCAAAATACTGGTGACGCCGGCCGCGATGACACGGTCGCAGACCTGCTGCGCCGCCGTGGCGGGGGTGGCGAGCACCACGATCGAGACTCCGCGCTTCTTGATCACCGACTCCAGCTCGTCGGCGTGCTCGACGACGAGACCCGCGATGCGATCGCCCACGACGTGCGGATCCGCGTCCAGCAGGCCCGCGATCCGGAACCCGCGGGAGGCGAACCCGCCGTAGTTGGCCAGCGCCCGGCCGAGGTTTCCCACGCCGACGATGGCCACGGCCCAGTCCTGAGTGAGACCAAGCTCACGCGATATTTGGTAGATGAGGTACTGCACGTCGTAGCCCACGCCCCGGGTGCCGTACGACCCGAGGTGGGACAGGTCCTTGCGGAGCTTGGCGGAGTTGACGCCGGCGGCGAGTGCGAGATCCTCCGAGCTCACCGTCGCCGTGCCCCGCTCGGCCATCCCGTTGAGTGCGCGCAGATAGAGCGGCAACCTCGCCACCGTGGCGTCGGGGATGCCGCGGTCGCGGGCCTGCGGGATACGGCGGATCACTTGCCGGGGCTCCAGGGGGACGGACGGCCGGTTGCGCCCCCGGCCGCATAGCGGATGCGACGGATGAGTACCAGGCTAGTGCCTTTGTGAAGCTATGCACAAAGTCGATCGTGCGGCTTCCCTCGCACTCAAGGGTCCCAGGAGGGGGCGGCGGTCTCCATTCCGGGCCGGAGGGATCGCGATAATCGAGAGCATGGCTCCTCGAGACCACCGGATCACGCTGCTCGGCAAGCCCGGCTGCCATCTGTGCGACGACGCCCGCGCGGTGATCGAGCGCGTGGCCGCGGAGCTGGGCGTCCCCTGGGAGGAACGCGACATCACCGCCTCGCCGGAGGACCAGGCCGAGTACTGGGAGATGATCCCCGTCGTGCTGATCGACGGCGTGCAGCACGACTACTGGCGGGTCAACGAGAACCGCCTCCGCGAGGCCCTGCGGCGCTGAGGCCGAGGCCGGAGTCGTCGCGGCCACCCTGATCCGGCTCAGGGTCGTCTCGTCCGGACGGATGAGCACGACCTTGGTCAGTGGGGACGATGCCGAGCTCGTGAACCGCTGCGAACCTCCTGCTTATGTCCATACGAGCACTGAGCGCGGCGATCGCGGGATGCATCGCGGTCTCTCTTCTGCCCCTGCCGGCGGCGGCAGCCGAGAACCATCCAGGGTTACGCCAGGCCCTCCGGCAACTGACCACCGGCGACGACGTGCCGGGAGCGCTGGCGGAGATACACGACCGGCACGGAGACGTGACGATCACCAGTGGGGTGCGGGACACGGTCACCAGACGACCGGTGCCGGCGAACAGCAGGTTCAGGATCGGCAGCAAGACCAAGACGTTCGTCGCCACTGTGGCGCTCCAGCTCGTCGCCGAGGGCAAGATCGAGCTGGACGCGCCGGTCGACCGTTATCTGCCCGGCCTGCTGGCGCCCGACATCACCGTACGCCACCTGCTCCAGCACACGAGCGGCCTGCCCGACTATCTGGCGCTGCTGAACCCCGCCGACATCGTGGCGCACCGCTATGACCACTGGAACCCGATGGACCTGGTCGAACTCGCTCTGCGGCACCCCTCGGAGTTCCCCGCGGGCACCGACTGGAGCTACTCCAACACCAACTACCTCATCGTCGCCTTGATCATCGAGAAGGAGACCGGCAACACCTACGGCACGGAGATCCGCAGGCGCATCCTGCGCCCGCTGCACCTGAACGCCACCTCCGTCCCCGAAGACGCGCTCGGCATTCCCGGCCCTCACCCCAGCGGATACCTCAAGACCGGCGAGGGCCTGCTCGACATCACCCGCCTCAACCCCACGGTCGCCGGAGCCTCCGGCGGGATGATCTCCAGCGCGTCGGACCTCAACCGCTTCTACGGCGCCCTCCTCCGCGGCCGCCTGCTGCGTCCCGCCGAGCTGAAACAGATGATGACAACCCGTCCGATAGGCCCCGACGGCAGCGGCTACGGCCTGGGGCTGATGAGCACACCGCTGCCCTGCGGCGGGGTGCTCTGGGGCCACAGCGGCGACATGCTCGGCTTCAGGACCAGCGGCGGGGCGACCCTCGACGGCAGGCAGATAACGGTGATGACCAACCTGTACCGCATCGACGGCGTCCACAACGCCGACCTCGACTCAGTGGTCACCGCCGCCCTGTGCGAGACCCCCTCATGATCGAGGGGGCCTAGAGGATCTGGCGGGTGGGGAGGGGGACCACCTTGGCGGCGTTGACGCTGAGCTCGATCACGTTGGCCGCCAGCACGTACCTCACCCGCTCGGTCGCGAACCGCTCCATGTGCGGCTGCCGCTGGTGCTCGCCGTAGCCGACCTCGTCCCGGTAGAGCTCGTAGACGATGCGCTGGAGCGGGGCCGACTTGACCGCGTGGCAGACGAACAGCAGCGTGTCGGGCTCGTTGCGCTGGACGGCCTCCACCGTCTCCTCCGCCAGCTTGTCGAACGCCTCGCCAGAACCGTCGAGCAGCGTGAAGACGGTCAGCAGGCCGTAGATGCCGGGGGCCGGCTTCACCGAGCCCCCCTGACCGGCGGGCCGGCCCGCCTGCCGCGGCCCCTGCCGGTCCCCCTGCCCGCCGTCCTGGCTGCTCATGGCCGGGCGGGACCTGCCGCCGAACCCCACGCCGAAGCTCGCGGCGAGGTCGGCCGGGTCGGGGACCTCCGTCCCGGGATAGAGGGCCCCCGTGGCGGGCATCGCCCGGTCGGGCTCGGCCGGAGACGCCGCGGGCATGCCGTACTCGGGCCGGCGGGGCTGGCCGTACTGGTCGGCGGCGAGAAGCTGTCCGGTCGCGGGCCCGCCGAACTCGTCGGCGCGCGAAGGACCGTCCGAGGGCCGCATGCGGGCGGCGTAGTCGACCTCGCCCTGCTCTCCCGCCCGGTATTCGGCCACCAGGTCGCCGAGCCCGGAACGGCGCGGCGCCCCCGGACCCCCGGCTCCCGGAACCCCGGCCGCTCCCGGCATCCCGGGTGGAACCGCGCCCGGTCCGGCGGGGCGGCCGCCCTGAGCTCCGCGCGGCGGCGCGGGCGGCCCGGAGGGCGCGGAGGGCACGCGGGTCTCGGCCCGCAGGGCGCTGTCGGCCCGGCCGCCGCGCCGCCCCTGCCACTCCTCCTCCGGGGCCTCGTCGTCCTCGCCCTCGTCGTCGTACGGCGCGAGCGGCCGGGCCACGGCGTACCAGACGCCTCCGGCGGAGGCGGCCAGCGCCACGACGACGACCAGTCCCGGGAGCCCGAACTCGAGCACACCCGAGACCGCCATTCCCACCGGGGCGAGCACGACGGTCGCGTTCATGTTGTCGACGTCGTACTCGTCGCCGTCCCGCCAGGCCATCACCGCCATGGCGAGGCAGAGCAGGAGCATGAAGACCACCAGGCCGTGGACGCCCCGCAGCAGCCACTCCGGCCAGAGGTCCCAATGGGTCGGCCCGTCGGGCAGCGACTTGCCGAAGCCCGCGGTGACGACGGGGTCGAGCACCATGATCACCGTGCCCACGACCGTCAGCGCGGCGCCGAGGAGCCAGCCGGCGAAACGGGCGCCGCCCTTCTCCGCGAGGAGCTGCATGACGCCGATCGCCAGCCAGATCGGCGCCAGCAGCGAGCCGGTGATCTGGTAGACCCGGAACGTCACGGGCCCGAACCCGGTGAGATGGCCGACGGCGATGGCGCCGAGCGACAGCGCGAGCGCGCCCGTGGCGATGCTCCACGCGATCAGCCAACCGGCCGGCTCGTCACGGAGACGCCCGACGAGGACGCCGGTGGTGATGCCGGCGAGCAGTGCGCCGGCGAACGCGAGGAGAGCGACGAGGACTTCCATGGTGGCTCCCATGCTGCCGGACATCGGCTTCCCACCGGTAGCCGGTCACCCTGTCCGGGAATGTCACCACCCGCGTCTCCACTCCTGAAGTCGATTCCTCCACCCGAACGGATTGTGTAATCTCCCGTTGATTTCTAGAGTGTTCGAGCACGCCGACTCCCCTTCCCCCATGGGATAACGGATGCCGAACACGTGGCCGTTGGCCGGGCTTTCCCCTCCGGTCGCAGCAGGAGCAGCGCAACCCGCGCGTTCCGCCGATCTCTCCGATCGCGAGCACGAGCACGAGCACGACGAGATGCGAAGCCTCGTGCTGCGCGCCAAGACCGGCGACAGCGAGGCGTTCGGCGTGCTCTACGACCACTACCTGGAGCTGGTCTACCGGTACGTCTACTTCCGGGTCGGCAGCCACGCGCTGGCCGAGGACCTGACGAGCGAGACGTTCCTGCGGGCGCTGCGGGGCATCGCCGAGTTCACCTGGCAGGGCCGCGACTTCGGCGCCTGGCTCGTCACGATCGCCCGCAACCTCGTCACCGACCACTACAAGTCGGGCCGCAACCGCCTCGAGGTGACCACCGCCGAGATACTCGACACGCCCCTGGACGGCCCGCACATCCCCGAGAACGCGGTCGTCACGAACATGGTCAACGAGCGCGTGATGCAGGCGATCAAGCAACTCAGCGCGGAGCAGCAGGAATGCGTGATCCTGCGCTTCCTGCACGGGATGTCGCTCGCGGAGACGGCGGTGATCATGGGCAAGAAGTCCGGAGCGATCAAGGCGCTCCAGTTCCGGGCGATCAGGGCGCTCGCCCGGGCGCTCCCCGACGATCTCGGCTGAGACCCCCGTAACCATTACCCATACCCCATCGTTGGGCATGTGGCAGGTCGGATCTTCAGGCGGATCTCGCGGGCCGGCCGGGAGGTGACGAACGCTTCCCAGGCCCCGCGAGCGGATCTCCGCTGGCGTCAAGCGGGGGATGGCGGGAGCGGTGATGGGCTGGTGGCGACCCTCGCGCCGCACGGGCGGCCGGTCGTCGTCCCGCACCCGCAAGGACGCCGGTCGCCGCTTCCCGCTGCGCGGCCGGCCGTCGTCCCGCACCCGCCGGGTCGCCGCACGTGTGGCCGGCCTCCGCTCCCTGCTGGGCGGCGGCCCGAGACCGGAGTTCCGCGAGGGGCTGCGGGCCGAGCTGATGCGGGCCCACGCCGCCGAGCGCGCCGCGGGCAGGCACGCGGCGGGAAAGCACGCGGTGCCCCCCGCCGCACCCCCGCGGCCCCGCCGGCCCCTGCTCGTACGGCTGCGCCCCGTGCTGGTGTTCTGCGTGCTGCTGGCGGGGATGTTCGGCACCGGTGTGCGCACCTACCACTCCGTGCCCGGCGAGGTGCTGTACCCGCTGAAGAGGATGGCGGAGTCGACGGTGCTCGACCTCGCGTACGACGAGGAGGAGCTGGCGCAGCGACAGATGGTCGCGGCGCGGCAGCGGGCGGCCGAGACCGCCTCACTGGTGGACAGGTCCACCCCGGAGCGCCGCCGGCTCATCGGGCAGACGCTCGACGACATGGAGACGACCACCAGGGCCGCGCTGAGCCGCGTCGCCCGGCAGGGGCGCGCCGACGGCGATGCGCGCGAGTTCGCCCGTGAGCAGCGCCATCTCGTGGAGCCGCTGCTGCCGAAGCTCGACCGGGAAAATCGCGACAAAGCCAACCAATACCTGAGTTATATCGATTCGTTCACTGGTTCCGGACGTTGACACGTCATGTCCCGCTCCCGTTCCGTACACTCTCCGGCGGTTAAGCTGATGAGTCATGAGGCGGCTATTGCGACGGCGGGAAGAGGCGGAGATCGCCGGCGAGGTGGCGGCCGCCGCGGCGGTGTCCGTCCCCGAGGTCGTCCCCGACCTCACGGCGGCGGCGTTCTTCGACGTCGACAACACCATGATGCGCGGTGCCTCGATCTACCACTTCGCCCGGGGGCTGGCGGCGCGCGGCCTGTTCACCAGCCATGACCTCATGAAGTTCGCGCTCGGGCAGGCGTGGTTTCGCGTGCGGGGCAACGAGAACCCCGAGCACATCGCCAAGGCCAAGGAGATGGCCCTCGCCTTCGTCGCCGGGCTGAAGGTGGACGAGGTCGTCCGGCTGGGCGAGGAGATCTACGACGACGTGATGGCCGACCGCGTGTGGCAGGGCACCCGCGCGCTGGCCCAGGCGCACCTGGACGCCGGGCAGCGGGTGTGGCTGGTCACCGCCACGCCGGTGGAGCTGGCCCGGGTCATCGCGCAGCGGCTCGGGCTCACCGGCGCGCTCGGCACGGTCGCCGAGACCGCCGACGGCGCCTACACCGGAAGGCTCGTCGGCGACCTGCTGCACGGCCCGGCCAAGGCCGAGGCCATCCGGGCGCTGGCGCGCCGCGAGGGCCTCGACCTGGCCCGTTGCTCGGCCTACAGCGACTCGGCCAACGACCTGCCGATGCTCTCCCTCGTCGGGCGCCCACACGCCATCAACCCCGACAGCGAACTGCGCGAGCACGCCAGGGAGAACGGCTGGGAGGTCCGCGACTTCCGCACGGGCAGGAAGGCGACGATGATCGGCCTGCCGATCGCCGCGACCGCGGGGGCCATCGCGGGCGGCGTCGCCGCCGGGATCGCCCTGCGCCGCCACTACCGCTCCGCTCTCTGACGCCGTCGCTCCGCTCTCTGACGCTGTCGCTTCGCTCTCTGACCACCCGGTCAGTGGCCCGCGGACTGCGCGGAGGACTCGCGTACGCCCATCAACACGGTCGTGACGGCCGTGACGGCGACGAGCGCCACGGCGATCCACAACGTGAGCTGGATCGCCCCCAGGGCCGCGCTGCCCGCGTCCACGTGCGACCGGACGTCCGCGGTGAACCTGTGGAGGAACGCGGTGCCGAGAACGGCGACGCCGAGGGTGCCGCCGAACTGCTGGACCGCGTTGAGCAGGCCGGCGGCGGAACCGGTCTCGTGCGCCCGCACCCGTGACAGGGCCGTGGTGAAGAACGGGACGGTGAACAGGCCGTTTCCTGCTCCACTGAGCGACAGCGCCGCGAGCAGGGGCCAGGGGTAGCCGTCGGCGGGTGCGGCCCGGTAGACGGCGACGGCGCAGACCAGCCCGGCGAACAGAGCGGCGAGCCCGACCAACATGATCTTCGCTCCGTGGCGGGGCACCAGACGGGCGCCGGCGTACCAGGAGGCGAGGGCCATGGCGGCCGACCACGGGAGCAGGGTGAGCCCGGCGGTCAGGACGTCGCTGCCCAGCCCCAGCTGCACCTGAAGGACGATCGCCACCATCAGTCCGTTCATCACCGAGAAGAACAGCGTGGAGGTCGCCAGCGCGGCCGGGAAGGCCCGGTCGCGGAACAGGCTCGGTTCGATCAGCGGGCTGCGGCCCCGCCGGGCGCGGTGACGCTGGTGCCACCCCAGGACCGCGAGGACGACGACGCCCGCGGCGAGAGCGATCCAGACCCAGGCGGGCCAGCCGGCGGCGTCGCCCTGGATGAGGGGATAAACGATCAGGCCGGTGCCGAGCACGGCCAGCCCTGTGCCGGGCAGGTCGATGCGGGGAGGGTGCGGCGACCTGCTCTCCCGCAGGGCCGGCGCGACGGCCAGGACGACGGCGGCGAGGGGAACGTTGACGAGGAACGCCGCCCGCCACGACAGGCCGAACAGGTCGACGCGGGTGAGAACCGCGCCGAGCACGGGCCCGCAGACGGCGGCCAGGCCCATCACCGGCCCGATGGACCCCATGGCCTTGGCCAGTTCGTCCCCCTCGAACATGGTGCGGATCAGTCCGATGGTCTGCGGAATGATGAGCGCGGCCGCCGCCCCCTGGACCGCACGTGTGGTGATGAGCGTTCCCGGACCGGTCGCGCAAGCGCAGATCGCCGACGCCAGCGCGAAGAGGGCGACCCCGGCCGCGAACACCCGCTTCCTGCCGACGAGATCTCCCAGGCGGCCGCCGGGCACCAGCAGCACGGCGAAGGGCAGGGTGTAGGCGGCGCTGAACCACTGGATGTCGGACTCGGCGCCGCCGAAATCGCCGTGGATCACCGGCGCGACCACCGTCGTGATCGTGGCGTCCAGCAGGTTCATCGCTTCGGCGACCAGCAGCGCGAGCAGGGCCGCCCACCGCCGTCGATATGCCGTCGTGGCGACGGCGTCCTCCAAAACGGGCATGACTTGTCCTTCCGGGTCGCGTCGTGGGCACGCAGCAGCCTGAGGCGTACGAATAGGACGTTCCAGCCAGAGAGCCGAATCTGCGGATTTCTTCCATCAACGGCGAAACGGCGAGAGAATCCGTCGATGCTGGATGAACTTGAGCGGGGTCTCGTCCATGCCCTGCACGTCGACGGGCGAGCACCGTTCAGCCGGATCGCCGAGGTCCTCGGCGTGTCCACCCAGACCGTGACGCGGCGTTACCGGCGGCTGCGCGCCGAGGCCGGGCTGCGCGTCGTCGGCCTGCCGGAGCAGGACCGCACCGGCCAGGCGCAGTGGGTGGTGAGGCTCACCACGACCCCCACGGCGTCTCAAACCCTGGGGTACGCGCTGGCCCGGCGCCCCGACACCTCCTGGGTCAAGCTGGCCTCCGGAGGCACCGAGATCTTCGCGATCGTCCACACGGCGGACGACAGCCGCCTGTCACGGTCGCTGCTGCTGCACGACATCCCCCGCACGTCCGGGATCACGGCCGTCTCGGCGCACCTGCTGCTCCACACCTATCTGGGCGGTCCGACCGCCTGGCGCGGACGGCTGCGAACCCTCAGCGACGAGCAGCAACGGTCACTCGCAAGACCCCCCGCGACCGGTCACCTCGACCAGGTGAGCCTGACGGACGGCGACCGCGCCCTCATCGACGCCCTGCGCCACGACGGCCGCGCCGGCTACGCCGAACTCGCCGCGGCCACCGGCTGGTCCCCGGCCACCGTGGCGCGCCGCCTGGCCGAGCTTCGCGCCGCCGGAGCCGTCTTCTTCGACGTGGAGATCGACGTCGCCGGCTACGGCGTCACCGCCCAGGCCCTGCTGTGGATGGCCGTCGCGCCTGCGCATCTGGACCAGGTCGCGGCCACCCTGGCCACGCACGACGAGCTCGCCGTCGTCGCGGCCACCACCGGCGCCACCAACCTGCTCGCCCACGCGCTCTGCGCCGGCCCCGCCGACCTGCACCGCTACCTCACCCGCAAGCTCGGCACGCTCGACCAGATCCGCACCCTGGAGACGGCCCCCGTCCTGCACACGCTCAAGGCGGCCGGACACCTCACCCCCGTGGCCGCGCGGCCGGGGCTCCGCCCGGCACGCACCTGAACGGAGGTCAGGCCGCGAACCGGCCCGGTGGGAGGCTCGGCGCGGCCCGCTCGATCAGGCCGGCCAGCTCTCGATTCACCAGCTCGGGGCGTTCGAAGCCGATCATGTGCCCGGCGCCGGGGATCCGGACGAACCGGGCGCCGGGCAGCGCCTCGGCGATCCGGCGGCTGTGGGCGAGCGGGGTGAGCCGGTCTCGCTCTCCCACCATGACCAGCGTCTGCGTCCGCTGGAGCGCCTGCAGCGCGGCGAACTTGTCGTGCACGCGGAAGTCGCGGAAGAACCCGACCATGACCTCCGTCGGCGTCGCCGCGGCCATCGCGTTCACCAGACGGATGTGCCGGCGGCTCGCCCCCTTGCCGAAGGCCACGTACCGGGTCACCGGCAGGTTCGTCCAGTCCTTCACGCGGGGCCGCGCGTCGATGACCGCGGCGCGGGCCAGCATGTTCTCGAACAGCAGGGGCGTGACGCGGGGAGCCAGCCGCCCGAGCGGCCCGGGGAGGCCGAAGGTGGTGGCGTCGAGCCCGCCGGACGAGGTGCTGAGCAGCGCCGCGCCGGCCACCCGCGACTCGACCAGGGCGGGGTGCCGGTCCGCGAGCGCCATGATCGTCATGCCGCCCATCGAGTGGCCGACGAGGACGACGGGCAGTCCCTCCGGCACGGCGGCCTCGATGACGGCGGCCAGGTCGTCGCCCAGCCGGTCGATCGTGCACGCCTCCAGCGCCCCGGCCGAGGAGTCGCCGTGCCCGCGCTGGTCGTAGAAGACGAGCGTGCCCAGGCCCGCCAGGGCCTCGCGCTGGAGCTGCCAGCACTGCCGGTTCATCAGCCAGCCGTGCGCGAAGACGACGGCGCAGCGGGGATCGGGGTGGTCGTCGATCTCCACGGCCAGGCGGACCCCGTCGTCGGTCGTGACCGTCGTCCGGCGCCCGGACGCGCCGTCCGGAGTCACTGCGGCCTTCGCCCGCCTGGTCTGGATGCGTCGCGCGGTGCCGATCGCCAGGCCGAGGGCGAGCCCGGCGAGGGCGGCGTTCCGCCCCTTGCTCATGGTGCTCCTCCGGGGGTGAGGGTGAGCACACCATACCGACCAGTAGGTCTCTTTGTTAGACTCCGAGCCCAATAAGTTGCGGGAAGCGTGCTGTCACAGCACGATCGGGGGAAACGCGGGGCCCCGGCGCAGCCGCAGCGCGTCGAGCTGCCGTTGCATCGTCTCCCGGACGTGGTCGGTCAGGTCGAAGACCAGCATGGGGTCGTCGGCCTCCTCCGGGGCGTACTCGTCGGTCCGGATCGGCTCGCCGAACTCGATCAGCCACTTGGACGGCAGCGGAAGCAGGCCGAGCGGCCCGAGCCAGGGGAACAGCGGCGTGATCGGCAGGTAGGGCAGGCCGAGCAGCCGGGCGAGCGCGGGAATGTCGCCGATCTTGGGGTAGATCTCCTCCGCCCCCACGATGGCGCACGGGACGATCGGCACGCCGGCTCTGATCGCCGACGCGACGAACCCGCCCCGGCCGAACCGCTGGAGCCGGTAACGCTCGGAGAAGGGCTTGCCGATGCCCTTGAAGCCCTCGGGGAAGACGCCGACGACCTCGCCCTTGCGCAGCAGCCGGTCGGCGTCCTCCGGGCAGGCGAGCGTGTGCCCGGACTTGCGGGCCAGGTGCCCGAGCACGGGAAGCTGATAGACCAGGTGGGCCCCGAGCAGGCGCAGCGGCCTGCCCAGCTCGTCGTGCACCGCGACCTGCAGCATGAGCGCGTCCACGGGCAGCGTGCCGGAGTGGTTGGCCACGATCAGCGCGCCCCTGTCGGCCGGCACATTGCCGAGCCCGAGGGCCTCGGCCCTGAACCAGTGCCGGTAGAGCGGGCGCAACGCCTCCAGCAGCACCTTCTCGTTGAGCTCGGGGTCGAAGCCGAACTCGTCGATCTCGTACTCGCCGGTGACCCTGCGCCGCAGGAACGCGAACAGCTCGGCGAGCCGCTCGTCGGCCGTGCTCCCCTCCGCGCTTTCGTGCGTACGCCGGCCCTGGAAGTCGTCCATCAACGTCCCGTTACGAAGTCGGCCAGCCAGTCCACCAGGGCGCGCGGCAGGTCGCCGGGACCGCCGCGCGACCTGAGGAAGTCGTCGAACGCCGCCGCCGTGCTGTACTTCGGCCGCCAGCCGAGCTCGGCGGCGAGCCTGGTGGTGTCCACCGCCCGGCCGTGGCTCATGAGCGCGAGCTGCTCGGGCGAGAAGTCCACCAGCCGCGCGCCCCGGGCGAGCCCGCTGACGAAGCGGAAGGCGGGGGACGGCATCGGGATCACCGGCCGGCCCGTGCGCCGCGCGCACTGCGACAGCAGCAGGACGCCGTCGCCCGCGACGTTGAACACGCCAGGGTGGTCGGCCCGCGCCGTACGGCACAGCACCTCGACGGCGTCGTCCTCGTGGACGAACTGCAGCCGGGGATCGAAGCCGAGCACGGTGGGCAGCACCGGCTGTGAGAAATAACTCGTCAGCGGCGAGTCGACGCGCGGCCCCATGAGGGTGGCGAACCGCAGCGTCGTCGTCGTCACGTCGGGCCGGCGCCGGGCGAAGCCCCGCACGTACGTCTCGACCTCGGTGGCGTCCCTGGCGTACCCGGAGTGCGACACCTCGACGGGCTCGGTGTCCTCCGTGAACACGGCGGGAGCGTGCGGCGAGGAGCCGTACACGGCCGTGGTGGACCGCACGACCACCCGGCGCACCGTGGCGGAGCGCTGACATGCCGCGAGCAGCTGCATCGTCCCGATGACGTTGTGCTCCTTCATGGCCGGCCGACCTCCGCCGGTGCCACTCACCCGGCCGCCGCCGGGGCCGCTGACCAGGCTGAGGTGCACGACGGTGTCGACGTCGGCGTCCCTGATGACCTTGATCAGGTCGGGACTGCGCAACGCGACCCGGACGAACTCGGTGCGGCCGAGCACCGCGCCGTCCTCCCCGGCAGGGGATGGCGGCGGCGCTGTGTCCACGCCGATGACCCGGTCGATCTCCGGGTCGGCCGCGAGCGCGATCGCCACACGAGCGCCGATGTGACCGGAGACACCGGTGACCAGCACAGTACGAGTCATCGACGCCTCGCCGGGGGTGTGCGTGTTCACGGTCGCCCGGTCCCTGAGGACCGGTGCGCGCTCCGTCTCGGCTACTTCTTGTTGCGCCGCTGGATGCGGGTCTTCTTCAGCAGCTTGCGGTGCTTCTTCTTGGCCATGCGCTTGCGGCGCTTCTTGATCACAGAGCCCACGGGACCCCCAGGTGAAGGTGTGACTGTCAGACCGGCGCGCGAGCGCACACCGGCTCAACAGACTACCGGCGATCCGTGGTAGATCGCTCCCCCGGGGGACCCCGCGTCGGCCGGGAGTCGGCCACGCCGCCGTCAAGCGTGGTCGCCTGCGTGGTTCACCCTGCTTCGATGAACGCGTCCCGCAAGTAGTCGTGGACCGCCTGCTCGGGCACTCTGAAGGACCGGCCGACACGGATGGCCGGTAACTCCCCGGAGTGCACGAGCCGGTACACGGTCATCTTGGACACCCGCATGACGGTCGCCACCTCGGCCACCGTCAAGAACTTCACCTCGCTGAGAGGTCTTTCGCCTGCACCCATCGGACGCCTCTTCCGCACGTGTTTCCGGGTTATCCCCACTGGTGCCATTGCTCACGCACGTGTACTGCCGTCAGCGTAAGTCCGGACTCCGAGTAGGCAAACCCCTCATTTCATCAGTCAACGGAGCCGTGAGCCGTCAAAATCGGGAAAGTCGCTGGCAGCAGCCGGGCCGTGCCCCTCGCCTCAATCTTGGAACGGACCAACTTCTCTCACATTAGAGTCGCCCAGGCACACAAAAAAGTTGGCAAACGGTCGACACACAGGCGCAAAAACGGGCGCGAAATGCCCGGTTTGGGAGGTCCGGAAGGGGAGTCAGAGACTGCGCGCGACCCGGGCGAGCAGGTACGCCGTCAACGGAGCGTAGAAGCGGGGAAGCACATTGTCATCCAGGGGAACGGTGACGGCGATCTTCCCCTCGGCCTCGCCCACGAACAGCGCGGGGTCGTTGCTGTCGGCGAAGCCCACGGTCTCGACCCCGGCCTCGCCCGCGGCCCCCGCCCAGCCGTGGTCGGCGATCACGAAGTCGGGCCGCTCCTCGGCGAGCATCGCCTCCATCGGCGCCGCCTCGTGGGTGTGCACGAACGTGCCCCGGTCCTCCAGCATCGCCACGCCGTCGAGGTAGCGGATCCGCCTGCGGCGGCCGAGACCGCCGACGTACGTCCACCCCTCGGCCGGGAAGAGCAGGGTCGCTCCGTTCTTCGCGAGGAACCGCGCCAGCGCGAGGTGGACGGTGAGCAGGCCGGTGGGGTGACCGGTGGCCAGCACGATCCGGGGCGCGCTGCGCCGCAGCACCTTGGCGATCCGCTCGCCCATCTCCTCGACGGCGTCGATGGTCCGCTCGGGGTCGATGGTGTCGGGGCCCTCGCGGTGGCCGGGATCGGCCGTCACCCCCGCCTTGTCGGCCATGAGCGCCAGCACCTCGCGGTAGGACCACTCGCCCTCGAAGGTGAGCCCGAAGAGGTAGTGCGGGTCGCGCAGCGCGAGCGACCGGTAGTGGTCGAGGTTGTTCTCGCGGCTGGTCGCCACGTCACCCGCGATGGCGGTCCGGACGAGGTGTTCGCGCAACTCGGCTCGGGTGGGAGGGGTCACGACAGGTACAGCGCTCCTCGGCTCGGCGTGATTCCGTACTGCTCAGGGCATGGGGTCCAGGCCGTGGAAGGGGAACACCGCCTTCCTGGTCGCGATGACGGCCCGGTCGACGGCGTCGGCTGGATCGTACCCTTCCGAGATGTCCCGCCATTGCGGGTGTCGCCCGTCGGTCATCGTCAGGGGTGGTATCTCCCCGGTGCGCTCCTCCACGTACGTCCGCCAGGTCGCGGGTGTGGCGGTCGACGGCTCGACGGGGCGCCCCAGCGTCTCGGCGATCAGATGCGTCCACGCCCGCGGCACGACCTGCACCAGTTCGTATCCCCCGCCGCCCACCGCGATCCACCGGCCGCCGGCGGTCTCGTGGGCCAGCCGGTGCAGCGCGGCGTAGGCCGTGCGCTGCCCGTCCAGGCTCAGCATGAGATGGGCCAGCGGGTCGAGGGCGTGGCTGTCGCAGCCCTGCTGGGTGACCAGGATCTGCGGCGCGAAGGCGCGCAGCAGCGGTGGGACCACCGCGTGGAAGGCGCGCAGCCACCCGGTGTCGCCGCATCCGGCCGGCAGCGCCACGTTGACCGCGGTGCCCTCCGCGCCCGTCTCCTGCGGGAAACCGGTGCCGGGGAACAGGGTGCGCGGGCTCTCGTGCAGGCTGATCGTGAGCACCCTCGGATCGTCGTAGAACGCCGCCTGCACGCCGTCGCCGTGGTGCACGTCCACGTCCACGTACGCGATCCTCGTCGCGCCCTGCGACAGCAGCCACGCGATGGCGACCGCCGGGTCGTTGTAGACGCAGAAGCCGCTGGCGGCGCCGGGCATGGCGTGGTGCAGCCCGCCCGCGACGTTGATCGCGTGCTCGGCCTCGCCCGTCCACACCGCCCTGGCTGCGGCCAGTGACGCGCCGGTGACCAGGGCGGACGCCTCGTGCACGCCCACGAAGGCGGGGTTGTCCTCGGTGCCGAGCCCGTAGCGTATGTCAGGGCGGCCGTCCTTGGAGACGTTCTTGACCGCCTCGATGTAGTCCCGGTTGTGCACCAGCGCGATCTCGTCCTCGGTGGCGGGGACGCAGCCGGTCATCTCGGCGCCGTCGAGCACGCCCAGGTCGCGGGCGAGCGCCATGGTGAGTTCCACGCGTACGGGCGCGAGCGGATGTCCGGGCCCGAAGTCGTACGAAACCAGAGCGTCGTCCCAGACGACCCGCACCGCCTGACTCATGCCGCGACGGTACCGCACGGGTCGTCACCGGCGTTCACCCGGGCGTCACACGCCCGATCAGTCCGTACCCCGTTCAGTCCGTACCCCTTTCAGTCCGTACGCAGCGCGACGACCGGGTCGAGCCTGGCCGCCCGCCGGGCGGGGGCGACGCCGAAGAAGACGCCGACGGCCGCGGAGACCCCGAAGGCGAGCACGATCGACCACCAGGTGATCGACGCGGGCACCGGCGAGACCGCCTGGATCAGCAGCGCCCCGCCGACTCCGGTGAGGATGCCGATCACACCGCCGATCGTGGTCAGCAGCACGGCCTCGATGAGGAACTGGCCGAGGATGTCGCGGCCCCGCGCGCCGAGTGCCTTGCGCAGGCCGATCTCCTTGGTGCGCTCCCTGACGCTGACCAGCATGATGTTGGACACCCCGACGCCGCCGACCAGCAGGGAGATCCCCGCGATGGCGGCCAGCACGCCGGTCAGCATGCCGAGGACCGTGCCGATCGTGCCGAGGAGCTGGGTCTGCGTGACGGCCGAGAACGTCTCGCCCGGGTAGCGGGCGTCCAGCGCGGCCACGACCCGCCGTCGCAGCGGTTCGATCTCGTCCGGGCCGGAGGCGCCGACGGCGATGCCGTTGATCCGCGGCAGCCCGATCAGCCGCTGGGCGGTGGTGACCGGCAGGTGCACCTCCTGGTCCCGCGCCACCCCGAACGTGGATCCGACGGTCTCGTAGACGCCGATCACCCGGAACCGCACCCCCGCGATCGTGACCTGGCGGCCGATCGGATCGACGTCCCCGAACAGCTTGGCCGCGACCTCCGAGCCGAGGATCACCACGCGCCGCCGCGTGTCCACGTCGGTCTCGGTGAGATAGCGGCCCCGGCGCAGCGGCCGGTCGAAGACGTGGGGCATGTTCTCGTCGGTCCCGGTGAGCGTGGCGAACACCTCCACGCGGCCCACCCGGACCGGCTCGCCGGAGTTCACCGCGACCGTCACCTTCGACGGGTCGCCGACCACGCGCCGCACGTACGCGACGTCCGCCAGGTCGAGGCGGCTCTGCGTGGGGGCCGCGCCCAGCCCCACCTGGCCGGGGACCACGAGGATGATGTTGCTGCCGAGCCCCGCGATCTCCTTTTCCACGGCGTTCTTGGCCCCGGTGCCGATGGCGACGAGGATCACGACCGAGAGCACGCCGATGATCACGCCGAGCATGGTCAGCATGCTGCGCAGCCGGTTGACCCGCAGCGCCTCCACCGCCATTCGCAGCGCCTCGGCGGTCCTCATGTGTCGCGCTCGATCCGGCCGTCGCGTACGCGGATCTGGCGGCGGGCCCGGGCGGCGACCTCGGCGTCGTGGGTGACGAGGACGACGGCGACGCCGCCCGCGTTGAGCCGTTCGAGCAGGCCCATCACCTCCTCGCCGTTGCGGGTGTCGAGGTTGCCGGTGGGCTCGTCGGCCAGCAGCACCCGAGGATCGCCCACCAGCGCCCGGGCGATCGCCACCCGCTGCTGCTCGCCGCCGGACATCTGGGACGGCCGGTGCGTGAGCCGGTGGCCGAGCCCGACCGCCTCCAGCGCCGCCCTGGCCCGCTCCCTGCGCTCGGCGCGGGACACGCCCCGGTAGACCAGCGGCAGCGCCACGTTGTCGAGCGCGGACGTGCGGGCCAGCAGATGGAAGGACTGGAACACGAAGCCGATCGTGCGGTTGCGCAGATCGGCCAGTCCGGCGTCGTCGAGCGTCGCCACGTCCACCCCGTTCACCCGCAGCGTGCCGGAGGTCGGCCGGTCGAGGCAGCCGAGCAGGTGCATCAGCGTGGACTTGCCCGAGCCGGACGGGCCCACGATCGCCGCGAACTCCCCCTGCCCGATGCGCAGGCTCACCCCGCGCAGCGCGTCGACCAGCACCCCGCCGTCCAGGCGGTAGGAGCGGGTGAGGCTGATCGCCTCGAACGCCGGGACGGGTGCGCCGGTCGCCCCCGGCGTCGCCGCTGTGGCGGGCCCGCCGGCACGCTCGTCGCGGCTCACGACAGCGACTGGCCGGGGCGTACGGCGTCGGCGCCCTTGACGACCACCCGCTCACCGGGGGACACCCCGCTGAGGATCTCCACGACCGCGTCGCCCTGCGCGCCCAGCCGGACGACCCGCCGCTCGGCCCTGCCGCCGCGCACCGCCCACACGATCGTCTCCCGGCCGCTCGTCACGATCGCCGACGCGGGCACGGCGGTGGCGTTCTCCGACCGGCGTACGGCCAGCCGCACCACGGCGCTCATCCCCGGCTTGGGCGCGGGGGCCGCACTCCCGTCGTCATAGGCGCCCCGGCCCAGGCGCAGCCGCACGGGATAGCTGACCCCGCCGGTCGCGCCCTCCTTGGGGGTGACCCCCACGCCCGTCACGCTGCCGGTGTACGTCGCGCCGGTCACCGCGTCGAACTCGACCTCGGCCGATGTGCCCCTGCGCACCAGCAGCACATCGGTCTCGTCCACGTCGGCGGACAACGTGAGCACCGACACGTCGGTCACCGTGACGATCGGATCCCCTGCGGCCACCGGGACCCCGGTGGCGATCGTCCCGCCGGAACGGCCCGCGGGAGCGGCCGCCGCGGCTCCCGCCTGACTCGCCAGCCCCGCCGGCAGCTGCGAGACCAGCGCGCCGAGGCCGGCCGCGCCCGCCGCCGGGGACGCGCCGCCGAGCGTGACCACGCCGCCGAACGGCGCCCTGACGACCAGGGCGTCCACGGTCTGCTCGGCCGCGTGCACGGCCGCCCTGGACTGCGACCTCGACGCGGCCCGCAGGGACGCCATGGACGCGCTCAGCCCGCTCATCCCCGCGCTCACCTGGCCGCTCACCTGCGACAGCGTCTGGTCGAGCGAGCGGGTCAGCCCGTCGAGCACCTCGCCGAGCGCCCGCCGCTGGGCCCGCTGACGCTTGTCCGCGGCGTCGATGGCGGCCAGCAGCCGCGCCCTGGCCGCATGGTCGCCGATCGACCTGGCCGCCTTCCTGGCCTGGGCGAACGACCGGGCGACGTGCGCGTCGAGCGAGCTCGGCAGCCGCGGGCGCGGCAGCCGTACGCTCACCGGGGCGCCGCCCGCGCCGCCGAAGGAGACCGGACGGGCGGCCTGCCTGTCGGCCTTCCGTGCGGCAGAAAGCTGCTGCCTGGCCTGGGGAGAGCTGATCCTGGCGAGGATCTGGCCCTTCTTCACCGTGTCGCCGTCCTGGACGTACAGGCGGGCGACCGTGCCGGAGGCGGGGGCGGTCAGGGTCGCCGTCGCACGCGCGCCCACCGTCGCCGGGGCCTCGACGACCTCGCTGACGGTGGTTCTGGTGACCACGGCCACCGGCGCTCTTTGTGGTTCTGAGGACGTGCACCCGGCGGCGAGCAGGACGGCGAGCAGCGGGACGACCCCGCGACGAGACGTCACCCGCCAATCGTAAAGCGATGGTCATCCGCCGTCCCGGGAATGCGGTCGGCACAGGGAATACCGGTCAGCACAGGGCATCAGCGCGGCAACCGGGGCACTGTCCGCGAACCGGGGTGAGCGTCTTGTGTCAGCCGGCGGCGAGACGGCGGCTGCGCTCGCAGGCCGCCTCGATGGCGTCGAGGAACGCGGCCCGCACCTTGTGGCGCTCCAGCTCGGCGATGGCGGAGATCGTGGTGCCTCCCGGCGAGGTCACGGCCTCGCGCAGGATCACCGGGTGCTCCCCGGAGTCGCGCAGCATGATCGCGGCGCCGACGATCGACTGGGTGACCATGTCGAGGGCGGCGGCGCGCGGCATGCCCAGCAGGATCCCGGCGTCGACCATGGCCTCGACCAGGTAGAAGAAGTACGCCGGGCCGCTGCCGGACAGGGCGGTGGCGGCGTCCTGCTGCGACTCGGGGATGCGCAGCACCTTGCCCACCGGGTTGAGCAGTTCCTCGGTGCGCTTGAGGTGCTCCTCGGAGGCGTGCGCCCCGGCCGAGATGACGCTCATGGCCTCGTCCACCAGGACGGGCGTGTTGGACATGACCCGGACGACCGCCACGCCGTCCCCGAGCCTCGCCTCCACGAACGCGGTCGTGATGCCGGCCGCCACCGAGATCACCAGCCGGTCGGCGGCCACATGCGGGGAGATCTCGGTCAGCAGCGCGCCCATGTCCTGCGGCTTGACCGCGAGGATCAGGGTGTCGGCCAGCTTGGCGGCCTCGGCGTTGCTCGCGACCCGCACGCCGTACCGCTCGCGCAGCGCCTCGGCCCGCTCGGGCCTGCGGGCCGTCGCCACGATCTCGTCCGGCCGCAGACCGGCGCGTACCAGCCCGGAGAGCAGGGCCTCGCCCATCTTTCCGGTCCCGAGAATCGCGATCATTCCTGCACCTCTTCTGGGCTTGGCCGGGATCTCCCCGCAGCTTACCGACCCTGCCGGACGGAGCCGAACGCGCTGCCCACGCGTCGGCGGAAAGGGTCAGTTCCAGTGTCCTGCGGCGGCGGCCTCGGCGACGTAGTCCTCGAACCTCCTGGGCGGCCGGCCGAGGGCGTGTTCCACGCCGTCGGAGGGCGCGGCGCCCCGCCCGTCGCGGATGTTCACGAGGAGGCCGGTGAGCAGCCGCGCGACGTCGGACGGAACGCCGTTCGCGACCTGGCGCTCCACGAAGACCTCGGGATCGACGTCGACGTGCCGGATCGTACGCCCCGTGGCCCTGCCGATGAGGTCGGCCGCCTCTCCGAAGGCGATGGCCCGCGGGCCGGTCAGATAGTAGATCCGGCCGCTGTGGCGCTCGTCCGTCAGCGCCGCCGCCGCGACCTCGGCGATGTCCTCGGCGTCGACGAAGGGGGTGCGTCCGTCGCCGGTGGGCAGGGCCAGGGTTCCGGCGAGGATCCCCTGCCGCCAGAAGGCCTCGCTGAAGTTCTGCGAGAACCAGTCGGGTCGCAGGAGGGTCCAGCCGACGCCCGACTCGCGCACGGCCTGCTCCGCGGACTTCAGAGGGTGATCGTCACCGGCCTCGCCCACGCCGTGGGCGGACAGCAGCACCAGCCGCCGCGCGCCCGCGGCCACCGCCTCGGCCACGAGAGCGGGGACGCGCGCCCGGCGGTCCAGGCCCGGCCGCAGGTCGGGCTCGACGATGTAGACGGCGGCGGCCCCGTCGAGCGCGCGAGCCCAGGTCTCCGGTCTGCCCAGATCGAAGGCGACGTCCCCGCCGGTGCGGGACGCCGCGCTCACCGGCATGCCGGCGGCCTTCAGGTGCCGGACGACGCGGCGACCCGTTTTGCCGGTGCCGCCGAGAACGAGAATCTTCTCCATGCCCTCCAGGAAACCGGGGGAAGCGCAGACGATCCATGGGAGAACGTCGTCCATCCATTTGTGATCGTCTACCGTCACGGCATGGACGTGCTGAGCGATCTGCTCCACCGGGCTCACGCCAGGAACGCTCTGGTCAGGCAGTTGATCCAGCGGCCACCGTGGGCGCTGGCCTTCACCGGTGCCCCTCCTCTCACCGTCGTGGCCGCGCTCGGCGGCCACGCGTCGGTCCGGCTCGACGACGCCGGTGTCGCCCCGGCGCGCCTGGCGCCCGGTGACATCGCCCTCATCGGCGGCGCACACGCGCACACGATCGCCGACAGTCCGGCCACCCCGCCGCAGGCCGTGATCCACGGGGACAGGAAACACGTCGTCGGCGGAGGCGAGGGGGCGGCCGGGGTCGGGGCGGCCGGGGTGGGGGCGGCCGTGCAGCGGAGTCTGGGCCCGCGCACCTACGGCGACGGCCTGCCCGGGGCCACGATCATGCTCAGGGGCGCCTGCGAACTGCGCGGCGAGGCCGGCGTCCGGCTGCTGCGCATGCTGCCGCCGCTGGCGGTCGTGCCGGCCGGGCCGCGCACCCGGGCGGCCCTGGATCTGCTCGCCACCGAGGTCGCCCACGACGAACCGGGCCAGGACGCCGTCCTCCACCGGCTGCTCGACCTCGTGCTCGTGCTGGCGTTGCGGGCCTGGTGCGCCGGACCGGAGGCTCCGCTCCCCTCCTGGCACCGGGCGCTGGCCGATCCCGCCGTCGGCGAGGCGCTGCGCCTGTTGCACGGCCGTCCCGCTCATCGGTGGACGGTCGCCGAGCTGGCCGCCGGGGTCGGCATGTCCCGCGCCGCTTTCGCCGCGCGCTTCATGGGCATGGTGGGCGAGCCCCCGCTCACCTACCTCACCGGCTGGCGGATGACCCTGGGAGCCGATCTGCTCGGCGACACCGATGCCACCGTCGCCGCCGTGGCCCGCGAGGTCGGCTACGCGGACGCGTTCGCCTTCAGCGTGGCGTTCAAGCGCGCCCACGGGGTCAGTCCCTCGGCCTGGCGCCGCCGAACGCGCTGAGCCCCTGCCCACGGCGTACGGCGGCACTCAGAGGGTTCACTCAGGAGGTTCGGCGACGCAGCGTGGCGGCGCCGAGCAGAAGGGCCAGCACGGCCGACCCCGCCACCACGACGACGTCGCGCCAGAACTCGCCGCCCGGGTCGGCGTCCGCGACCGCGTGCGCCATCGCCTCGATCGCGTACGACATGGGCAGCACGTCCGAGATCCATTCCAGCACGGTCGCCATCTGCCCACGCGGCACGAGGATCCCGCCGAGAAGGATCTGGGGGATCATCACGAGCGGCATGAACTGCACGGCCTGGAACTCCGTACGGGCGAACGCGCTGCACAGCAGGCCGAGCGCGGTGCCGAGCAGGGCGTTGAGCAGGGCGACGAGCACCAGCGGCCACAGCGGGCCCGGCAGGTCCAGGCCCAGCCAGGTGAGGGAGACGGCCAGCGCCAGCGCCACCTGGGCACACGCCGCCAGCCCGAACGCGAGGCCATACCCGAGGAGGAGGTCGAGCCGGCCGAGCGGCATCGCCATGAGCCGCTCCAGCGTGCCCGACGTGCGCTCGCGCAGGGTCGCGATCGAGGTGATGAGGAACATCACCAGAAAGGGGAAGACGCACAGCAGGATCGGCGCCCAGCGGCCGAACGACCGCTCGTCGTCCATCACGTAATAGAGCAGGATCATCACCAGCGTCGGCACCAGGACCATCAGCGCGACCGTCCGCCGGTCGTGGCGGAGCTGGGTCATGATCCGCCTCGCGGTGGCGAGGGTGATCGCGAAACTCATGCCGCCGCCCTCTCCTCGATCAGGCGCAGGAACGCCTCCTCCAGGTCGGTCGTGCCCGTGTGCGCGCGCAGGGCGCCGGGGGTGTCGTCGGTGAGGATCTCCCCCTGGCGCAGCACGATCAGCCGCTCGCACCGCGCGGCCTCGTCCATGACGTGACTGGAGACCAGGATCGTGGTGCCGCCCTCGGCCAGGCGGTGGAAGAGCGTCCACAGCTCCTGCCGCAGCACGGGGTCGAGCCCAACCGTCGGCTCGTCCAGCACGAGCAGTTCCGGACGGCCGAGCAGGGCCACGGCGAGCCCTGCGCGGCCCAGCTGGCCACCGGAGAGCGTGGACCCGAGCTGGTGGGCGGCGCCGGCGAGCCCCACCTCCGCCAGCACCCGCTCGGGGTCGTCCTTCGGCGCGCCGAGCACGGCGGCGAAGTAGCGCAGGTTCTCCAGCACGGTCAGGTCCCGGTAGACCGCCGGGCTCTGTGTCGAGTAGCCGATCCTGCGGCGCAGGCCCGCACTCCCGGCCGGCTCGCCGAGCACCCTCACCTCGCCGCCGGACACGATCTGGACGCCCACGATCGCCCGCATGAGCGTCGTCTTGCCGCAGCCACTCGGCCCGAGCAGGCCGGTGACCTGCCCTCGCGGCACCTCGAAGGTGAGGCCGTGCAGGACCTCCGCCCCGCCCCTGGCCACCCGCAGATCCCGTACGGCGATCGCGGGATCCGATAAATTCATCATGCGTTGAAATTAGAGCCTCGACGGGGGTGCGTCAACGCGCAGCCCGCCAGTCGAACCGGGGGCTCTTCACAGCCGTGTAAGGGGCATGAGAAAGCTCTGGCTCGTGGCCCTCCTCTTCCTGGCGGTCGCCTGCGGAGGGACCTCCTCCACCTCGGCATCACCCGAGCAGCCCGAGGGCTCCCCCTCCGGCGCCGGGGCCGATCACAGCTCACCCGCACCGGCCTCGCCGGCCGGCACGGCACCGTCTCCCGTGACCCCGGCCGGCCCCACCCTGAACCCGCGCAAGGTGCCGTGGGAGAGCGCCACCCCCACGGAGGACGGCAGGGCCCTCGACGTCGCGTGGTGGTCCGGAGTGGAGCCCTGCAACGTGCTCGACCGCGTCGAGGTGACCGAGACCGCGCGCGAGGTCACCGTCACCCTGTACGAGGGGCAGGACCGGCGCTCGCCCGACGCCGTCTGCATCGCGATTGCGATCATGAAGACCACGAAGGTGCGGCTCAAGGCCCCCCTCGACGAGCGGAAGGTCGTGGACGGCGCGAAGTAGACGACGCCCCCGTCCGGAGGCCCAGCCCCGGACGAGGCAGACAGGACAGTTCACACAGGTTCGCGATGAAGGGATGAAATCCGCGCGCTCCAGGGTTGAGCCCCATAGACTCAAGCTGTTTGACAGACCCCTCAGCGGGGCTAGTATTTGAGTCTGACCGACTCAACTTTGACTACAAGGACGTACTCATGGCACGTGCGGTAGGTATCGACCTGGGGACGACCAACTCCGTCGTCTCGATCCTCGAGGGCGGCGAGCCCACGGTCATCGCGAACGCCCAGGGCTCGCGGACCACGCCGTCCGTGGTCGCGTTCGCGAAGAACGGCGAGGTTCTCGTCGGCGAGGTCGCCAAGCGGCAGGCGGTGACCAACGTCGACAGGACCATCCGCTCGGTCAAGCGCCACATGGGCACGAACTGGTCGATCGAGATCGACGGCAAGAAGTTCACGCCCCAGCAGATCAGCGCGTTCGTCCTGCAGAAGCTCAAGCAGGACGCGGAGGCGTACCTGGGCGAGAAGATCACCGACGCGGTGATCACCGTCCCGGCGTACTTCAACGACGCCCAGCGGCAGGCCACCAAGGAGGCCGGCCAGATCGCGGGCCTCAACGTGCTGCGCATCATCAACGAGCCCACCTCCGCCGCCCTGGCCTACGGCCTCGACAAGGAGAAGGACCAGACCATCCTGGTCTTCGACCTCGGCGGCGGCACCTTCGACGTGTCCCTGCTCGACGTCGGCCAGGAGGACGGGCACGGGTTCGTCGAGGTCAAGGCCACCAGCGGTGACAACCACCTCGGCGGCGACGACTGGGACCAGCGGGTCGTCGACGAGCTGGTGACGCGCTTCAAGAACGCGCACGGCGTGGACCTGTCCAAGGACAAGATGGCCCTCCAGCGCCTGCGCGAGGCGGCCGAGAAGGCCAAGATCGAGCTGTCGGCCCAGACCGAGACCACGATCAACCTGCCCTACATCACCGCCTCCTCCGAGGGCCCGCTGCACCTGGAGGAGAAGCTGACCCGGGCGGAGTTCCAGCGGATCACCGCCGACCTGCTCGAGCGCTGCAAGGGCCCCTTCCACCAGGTCATCAAGGACGCGGGGATCAAGATCTCCGACATCGCCCACGTGGTCATGGTCGGCGGCTCCACCCGCATGCCGGCCGTGTCCGACCTCGTGAAGGAGCTGACCGGCGGCAAGGAGCCCAACAAGGGCGTGAACCCGGACGAGGTCGTCGCCATCGGCGCCGCGCTCCAGGCCGGCGTCCTCAAGGGCGAGGTCAAGGACGTCCTGCTGCTCGACGTCACCCCGCTCAGCCTGGGCATCGAGACCAAGGGCGGGATCTTCACCAAGATCATCGAGCGCAACACGACGATCCCGACCAAGCGCTCGGAGGTCTTCACCACGGCCGAGGACAACCAGCCGTCGGTGCAGATCCAGGTCTACCAGGGCGAGCGCGAGATCGCGGCGTACAACAAGAAGCTGGCCACCTTCGAGCTGACCGGCATCGCCCCGGCCCCGCGCGGCATCCCGCAGATCGAGGTCACCTTCGACATCGACGCCAACGGCATCGTGAACGTCTCGGCGAAGGACCTCGGCACGGGCAAGGAGCAGTCGATGACCATCACCGGCGGCTCGGCCCTGGGCAAGGAGGACATCGAGCGCATGATGCGCGAGGCGGAGTCCTACGCCGAGGACGACAAGCGGCGCCGCGAGGAGGCCGAGGTCCGCAACAACGCGGACGCGCTGGCCTACCAGACGGAGAAGTTCCTCCGCGAGAACGACGAGAAGGTCCCGGCCGACGTGAAGACCGAGGTCAACGACTCGCTCGCCGAGCTGAAGAAGGCGCTGGAGGGCACCGACATCCCCGCCATCCGCACCGCCGCGGAAACGCTCGCCACGGTCAGCCAGAAGATGGGCTCGGCCATCTACGCCCAGTCGCAGGCCGGCGCCGAGGGCGCCGCACCCGGCGCGGACGCGGAGGGCGCCCAGGCGAAGGCCGACGAGGACGTGGTCGAGGCTGAGATCGTCGACGACGAGCGGGAGGGCGGCCGCAAGTGAGCCCGCGTGAGAACGGCTCCGAGGAGGAGCCGGTGATCCGCGACAACCGCAAGATCGACCCGGAGACCGGCAAGGCCCGCGAGTCCGCCGAGGACGCGCCCGAGGGCGCCCTCGGAGACCAGGGCACGCAGACGGCGGCGGCGCCCGCCGAGGGGTCCGCGACGGACCTGCTCGCCGAGCGCACCGCCGATCTGCAGCGGCTCCAAGCGGAGTTCAGCAACTACCGCAAGCGGGTCGAGCGCGACCGGATCGCCGTCAGGGAGCAGGCCGTCGCGAGCGTGCTCACCGAGCTGCTGCCCGTGCTCGACGACATCGGCCGCGCCCGCGACCACGGCGAGCTCACCGGCGGCTTCGCGAAGGTGAGCGAGTCGCTGGAGGCGGCCGTCGGCAAGCTGGGCCTGACCGCGTACGGCACGAAGGGCGACCTCTTCGACCCGACCGTGCACGAGGCCCTGCTGCACAGCTACTCGGCGGAGGTGACCGAGCCGACGTGCGTCGAGATCCTCCAGCCGGGTTACCGGATCAACGAGCGGATCCTGCGCGCCGCCCGCGTGGCCGTCGCCGAGCCGAGCGAGGAGGCGGCGCCGGAGGAGACGGCGACCGGCTCCGGCGAGTCCGGCGGACCGGACGACAACTGAAACCGCGGAGGTCTCTCCCGATCGGCGAAGATCGGGAGAGGCCCGCGAGGGCACCCGCGACGCCAGCCGCGGGAACACTGAATCACTCCCCTTTCGTGCGAAGGAAGCAATAGATGAGCACCAAGGACTACTTGGAAAAGGACTACTACGCCGTCCTTGGTGTGCCCAAGACCGCGAGCGCCGAGGAGATCAAGAAGGCGTACCGCAAGCTCGCCCGCCAGTACCACCCCGACGCCAACCCGGGGAACAAGGAGACCGAGGAGAAGTTCAAGGAGGTCTCCGAGGCGTACGACGTGCTCTCCGACGTCAAGCGGCGCAAGGAGTACGACGAGGCGCGCACGCTCTTCGGGTCGGGGCTCGGCGGCTACGCGGGCGCGGGCGGGACCCGGGCCGGCGGCGGCTTCAACTTCGACCTCGGCGACCTGTTCGGCGGCTCGGGGTCGGGCGAGCGGATCGGGGACCTGTTCGGGGGATTGTTCAACCGGGGCGGAGCGGGCACGCGCACGACGACTGCCCGGCCACGGCGCGGCCAGGACGTCGAGTCGGAGGTGACGCTCGCCTTCGGCGAGGCGGTCGACGGCACCACCGTGTCCCTCCGGCTCACCAGTTCGGCCGCCTGCACCGCCTGCGGCGGCACGGGGGCGAAGGCGGGCACCACCCCACGGGTCTGCCCGACCTGCGAGGGAACCGGGGCGGCCAGCCGCAACCTCGGCAACTTCGCCTTTTCCGAGCCGTGCCGCGACTGCCGCGGCCGGGGCCTGGTGGTCGACGACCCCTGCCCCGTCTGCGAGGGCAGCGGGCGCGGCAAGAGCACCCGTACGATCCAGGCCCGCATCCCGGCCGGGGTCGGCGACGGCCAGCGCATCAGGATCAAGGGCAAGGGCGCGCCCGGTGAGAACGGCGGCCCGGCCGGCGACCTCTACGTGCTGGTCCACGTCAAGCCGCACCCCGTGTTCGGGCGCAGCGGGGAGAACCTGACCGTCACGGTCCCCGTCACCTTCCCCGAGGCCGCGCTCGGCGCCGAGATCAAGGTGCCGACGCTCCGGGGGATGCCGGTGACCCTGCGCATCCCGGAGGGAACGCCCAACGGGCGGACGTTCCGGGTGCGCGGCCGGGGGGCCTCCCGCAAGGACGGCACGAAGGGCGACCTGCTGGTCACCGTCCAGGTCACGGTGCCCCAGAACCTCGACGACAAGGCCCGCGCGGCCCTCGAGGAGTTCAGGAACGCCACCGAGGGCCAGGACCTTCGCGAAGAGCTGATCAAGCAGGCCAGAAGCGAGTGAGCCGATGGATGCCAGTTTTTTCGACATCTCCGACGACACCCCCGTCTATGTGATCTCCGTAGCCGCCCAGCTGTCCGGGCTGCACCCGCAGACGCTCCGCCAGTACGACCGGCTCGGGCTCGTCAGCCCCGGCCGTACGGCGGGGCGGGGGCGGCTGTACTCGACCAGGGACATCGTGCTTCTGCGCGAGGTCCAGCGGCTCTCCCAGGAGCACGGCATCAACCTCGCCGGCATCAAGCGCATCCTCGAACTCGAAACCGAGAACATGCGCATGCGCGAGGAGGTCACCCGGCTCAGGGGTGAGCTCACGATGTTGCGGGCACTGGTCCGCTACGAACTGCCACCTGCCTGATCGGCGAAACGAGGCATTCACATATGGACTACAAGTTCACCCAGAAGAGCCAGGAGGCCCTGTCCGCGGCCGTCCGGCGCGCCGCGGCCGACGGCAACCCCGAGGTCGCGCCCGCGCACCTGCTGACGACCCTGCTGGGGCAGAACGGCGGCATCGCCGGGTCGCTGCTGCAGGCCGTCGGCGCGGACCCCCGGCAGCTGCGCGCCCAGGCCGAGGAACTGCTCGACCGGCTGCCGAAGGCGCAGGGCTCCACCGTGAGCGCGCCGTCCAGCTCCCGCCAGCTGCTGACCGTGCTCAACACCGCGGCGCAGCGGGCCAAGCAGCTCGAGGACGAGTACGTCTCGACCGAGCACCTGCTCGTCGGGCTCGCCACCGACGGCGGGCAGGTCGCCGACCTGCTGAAGGCCGCGGGCGCCACCCCGAGCGCGCTGCTCGAGGCGTTCGAGAAGGTCCGCGGGCACGCCAGGGTGACCAGCGAGACGCCCGAGGACACCTACCAGGCGCTGGAGAAGTACGGCGTCGACCTCACCGAGGCGGCGAGGGCGGGCAAGCTCGACCCGGTGATCGGCCGTGACGGCGAGATCCGCCGGGTCGTCCAGGTGCTGTCGCGCCGCACCAAGAACAACCCCGTGCTGATCGGCGAGCCCGGCGTCGGCAAGACCGCCGTGGTCGAGGGTCTCGCCCAGCGGATCGTGGCGGGCGACGTGCCCGAGAGCCTGCGCAACAAGCGCCTGGTCGCGCTCGACCTCGGCGCGATGGTCGCGGGCGCGAAATACCGCGGCGAGTTCGAGGAGCGCCTCAAGGCCGTGCTCACCGAGATCAAGGAGAGCAACGGCCAGATCGTGACGTTCATCGACGAGCTGCACACGATGGTCGGCGCGGGCGCGGCCGAGGGCGCGATGGACGCGGGCAACATGCTCAAGCCCATGCTGGCCCGCGGCGAGCTGCGCATGATCGGCGCCACCACGCTCGACGAGTACCGCGAGCGCATCGAGAAGGACCCGGCCCTGGAGCGGCGGTTCCAGCAGGTCTACGTCGGCGAGCCCACCGTCGAGGACACGATCGCGATCCTGCGCGGGCTCAAGGGCCGATACGAGGCCCACCACCAGGTGCAGATCTCCGACAGCGCCCTGGTCGCCGCCGCGACGCTCTCCGACCGCTACATCACGGCGCGCTTCCTTCCCGACAAGGCGATCGACCTGGTGGACGAGTCGATGTCGCGGCTGCGCATGGAGATCGACTCGCGGCCGGTGGAGATCGACCAGCTCCAGCGGAGCGTGGACCGCCTGAAGATGGAGGAGCTCGCGCTCGCCAAGGAGACCGACGAGGCCAGCCGGCAGCGCCTGGAGAAGCTCCGCGAGGAGCTGGCCAACCGCCAGGAGGACCTCAACGCCCTGGTCAGCCGGTGGGAGCGGGAGAAGGCCGGCCTCAACAAGGTCGGTGAGCTGAAAAAGCAGCTCGACGAGGCGCGCGGCGCGGCCGAGCGGGCCCAGCGCGACGGCGACTTCGAGGCCGCGTCGCGGCTCATGTACGGCGACGTCCCCCGCCTGGAGAAGGAGCTCGACGAGGCCACCAAGGCCGCCGAGACCGCGGAGGCCGAGGCCGAGCCGATGGTGAAGGAGGAGGTCGGCCCGGACGACATCGCCGAGGTCATCTCCTCGTGGACCGGCATCCCCGCCGGGCGGCTGCTGGAGGGCGAGACCGCCAAGCTGCTGCGGATGGAGGACGAGCTGGGCGAGCGCCTGATCGGCCAGCGCCAGGCCGTCCAGGCCGTCTCCGACGCCGTACGGCGTGCCCGGGCCGGCATCGCCGACCCCGATCGGCCGACCGGCTCGTTCCTCTTCCTCGGCCCGACCGGTGTCGGCAAGACCGAGCTGGCAAAGGCGCTCGCCGAGTTCCTGTTCGACGACGAGCGGGCCATGACCCGCATCGACATGAGCGAGTACGGGGAGAAGCACAGCGTGGCCCGTCTGGTCGGCGCGCCGCCCGGCTACGTCGGCTACGAGGAGGGCGGCCAGCTCACCGAGGCCGTGCGGCGCAGGCCGTACACCGTGGTGCTGCTCGACGAGATCGAGAAGGCCCATCCCGAGGTCTTCGACATCCTGCTGCAGGTGCTCGACGACGGCCGGCTCACCGACGGGCAGGGCCGCACGGTCGACTTCCGCAACACGATCCTGATCCTCACCTCGAACATCGGCTCGCAGTTCCTCGTGGACCCCACGATGGAGAGCGAGGCCAAGCGCGACGCGGTGATGAACGCGGTGCGGGCGTCGTTCAAGCCCGAGTTCCTCAACCGGCTCGACGACATCATCGTGTTCGACGCGCTGGGCACCGAGGAGCTGTCGCAGATCGTGGACCTGCAGGTCGCCCGGCTCGCGCGGCGCCTGTCGGACCGGCGGCTGAAGCTGACCGTCACGCCCGCCGCCCGCGACTGGCTCGCGCTGACCGGCTACGACCCGCTGTACGGCGCGCGCCCGCTGCGCCGCCTGATCCAGTCGGCCATCGGCGACAAGCTCGCCAAGGAGCTGCTGTCGGGGGCCATCAGGGACGGCGACGAGGTAATCGTGGACTTTGACGAGGCAGGTGACACGCTGACGATTCAGCCCGCTCGGTAAGGTCTTCCCCACCATTGGGGCAAGCGCGCCCCGCTCTTTCCCCTCGCTGCTACGTTCGGCGTTCGTCGGACTACCGTACGCGATCAGGGGGACGTGGATGTCCAGGACATCACGAAGTATTCGAGGGCGGTGCGTTGCGCTTGCGGCGGTCACTGCCGGAGTGAGCTGGCTGACCGGGGGCCCGGCGATGGCGGAGGACGGCGCGCTCGCCGACGCCTGCCGGGCCCAAAGCCACGACATCACCGGCCGCGACGTCACCGGCCATGACGCCACCGGCCGCGACCTCACGGGAGGACTGACCACCCTTCCGGCGGCGGGCGTGCTGAGCATCGCCGACGCGGCCGGAGCGGCCGCCGGGCAGGGGCGCAACTCGCTTCCCACCGGCACTGCCACGGTCGCCCGGACCGTCCCGGGGCCCGCGGCGCTGCCGGCCGTCCCAGGCCCCCGTACGCTGCCGGGCACGATGCCCGGCGCGGCAACCGGCGCGGCACCCGGCACGGCCAAGGCCGCCCCCGCCGTTCCCGGCGGCACGACGGCACTGCCCGCACCGGCGGGCGCGAAGACGCTTCCCGCCGACGCGACGACCCTCTCGGCGCCCGCGAAGGCGGTCTCCGCCCCGGTGCACAACGCCGTGGCGGGCGCCACGGCCGTCTCCGAACCGCGCCGCGCGCCCGCCGTTCCCGTGGCGGACGCCAAGACCCTGTTCCCGGCCAGGAGCACCGTGCCCCTCCTCGCCGCCGCACCCGCCAAGCCCAGCGCCGCGAACGCCTGCACGCCCCAGGCGCTGCGGACCGCACCGGCCGCCCAGGAGCGGGAGCACCCCGTCGCGCAGGGGCATCAGAAGAAGAGCCACCGGCATCCCAAACCGCAGGACGAGCAGGCGGGCTCGGCGTCCCGGGGCGACTCCGCCCAGGGCTCGGTGCCGCAGAAGCCGGGCGCGCAGAAGCCGGAGGCGCAGAAGCCCGGCGCGCAGAAGCCGGAGGCGCAGAAGCCCGGCGCGCAGAAGCCGGAGGCGCGGAACCAGGGCACACAGGATGCTTTCGCGCCCCAGGGCGAGTCCCACAGCACCAGTTCGCAAAGCGGTGCGTCGGGCCAGAAGCAGAGCACGCAGACCTTCCCCGTGAAGGACCGCCGCCACCGCAAGGCGCACCACCCCCACAAGCAGTCCGGGGTCGTGGCGCCCGCCCAGGCCGCCGACCAGAGTGCCAAGCAGAGTGCCAAGCAGAGTGCCGACCAGGCGGCCCCGCAGGCGGGTCAGGCCGGCCGGCCCATGACCGGCACGCGCAACGCCTCCCTCCCGGAGGGTGAGCGCAAGAAGGGGGCCAAGGACAAGCGTCAGCGGAACGACGACGCGCGCGGGCGCGGGGCCGCCGCAGCCGTGCAGCCCGACGCCGCGGACGGCCGGCACGTGCCGCGGCTGCGGCCGCGCGAGTACCCCAAGGCGGTCTCGCGCCAGCAGAACGGTGACATCACCGCCCCGGCCGCCCTCACCAAGGCGACGGGCACGCGCGCGGTGACCGATTTCGCCACCGCGACCGGCAAGAAACTCCTGCCGTAACCCTCCGTCCGCCGTACGACGCGCAAGGACGGCGCCCTCGCGGCCGACGGCCCGGGTTCGGCGACCGGGCCGCACGAGGAGGGAGTCCGCCGGGCGGGGAGAGAGGCGAGCACCGGCCGGGACGGCCTGCACGGGCCGGCCCGGGTGATCGGCGTCGCCCCGGCTCCCCCGCGGCTTCCATCCGGTCTCGTCCGCCGGAACACGGAAGACAGCGAAACCGAAGACGACGTGACCAAGGGGCCGTGATCCACGGCCCCTTTTTCCATGTCCTCACGCCACCTGACCGGGTGAGACCCTCAGCCGTATCCGGGGTGCTGAGAGGACTCAGCGGGAAACGTCGAGGAGGGCGTCGAGGTCGTCCTCCGGCAGGCCGAGATCGACCCTGATGCGGTAGCGAGTGCGCAGCAGCGAGTCGCGGATGCCCGACCCCGTCGTGCCGCAGGCGCGGATGCCGTCGGTGGCCCACTCGTGCGCCGCGTCGAGGTCGCCGTACGCCACGAGCGTCTCGGCGACGGTCAGCGCGGTGGCCGGGTTCCAGTCCCCTGACCTGATCGCGGCGATCACCGCCCTGGCCTCCTCGGGCCGGTCGAGTTCGAACAGCGTGTCGGCGATGCCCGCACGCGGGTCCACCGGCACCTCCCCGCCGTCCTCCAGAGCGCTCTGATAACGGTCGAGGGCGGTCGCGGGCTGACCGGCCTGGCGCCACTCCTCCGCGGCGAGCACGAGGATCGCCGCCCTGGATATCTCTCCCGACTCGTACCCCTGGGCCAGCACGTCGAGGCGGCGGGCGAGGGCACCGTGGTCATCGAGCAGCAGGGCCTGTTCGAGCAGTCGGTCCACCTGCTCATTTGTCACATGTGCCACAGAGCCGAGGCTACCGATCCCTGCCTGTTTTCGCAGGACAACACCAGGCATTGCCGAAGCAACAGTTAGTACACGTTTGGCTACTATGCGCTTTTCTCGGCAGATAGTCGGGCATATCGCAGCATGCCTGTGCCAATCAAAGCTCGGCGAGGAGCGTTACAGCATGTCCAAGCGGGTGATACTGACTCTCGCCTCCACAACAGTGCTCGCCGCCGTGGTTCCGGGGTTCGCCGGCTTCGTCACGGCCCAGTACGAGGCGCTCGACCAGGCCCGCGCCGAGCTGGCCCGGCTGCAGGCCAAGCTGCAGATGATGGAGCTGAGGGTCGAGCCGGCGGCGAGTCTGCGATGCCGCGCCGGCGCGACCGGGAAGAGACAGCCGAGCCTGACGGACGAGGACGACACGCGGGAGCTGACGATACCGCCGCGCACCCGCACCAGGTCCTGGCAGAACACCGCCTACGTCCAGGGCACCGCCACACCGGGGCTGTGGCCCTCGATCGGCGTCCCCCGCGCCGTACCCGGCCCGCAGGCGCCGGGCGATCCCCGCCGCCCGCACGAGTGAGCCGCCCCGCGGATAAGCCCGCACGGACAAGCCCGCACGAACACCGCCACCCGCCGCGAGCCGCTCCGCCCGCCTCAGGCGGGGGCGGGTGCCTACCCGCCTGCCGGAACGGAACACCCACGCCACGTGGGCGCGCGTCGTCACCCGCGTCGCGAGACGGCGGAGGCGAGCTGGCGGGACAGATATCCGCGGACGAGCTGTTTGGCTTCGGCCACGATTCCGGGGTCGCCGTTCGGGTCGTGCCGGAAGGCGAGCTTCAGCACCGCGTCCCCGGCCTCGACGGCGACGAGAATGGCACGATCCAAATCCTCGCTGTCCGCCAGCCCGAATTCGGCGAACAGCAGCGCGCGCAGCCGTCCGGCGATCACGGTGTTGTTGTCGGCCACGGAGTCGAGGAGGTCGAGATCGAAGACCTCGCCGAAGTGCAGCGAGCGGAACCCGGGCACACTGCGGTGCATCTCGACGTACTCGTCGATGATGGCGTCGACGGCGTCCCACCAGCCGGCGTAGTCCTCGACCATGAAGCGACGCCCGACCCGCGCGACGAACAACTCGACGTTGCGCCGCGTCAGGGCCTGGCTGAGCGCCCGTTTGTCCGGGAAGAACTGGTAGACCGAGCCGATCGCCACCCCGGCCCGCTCGGCCACGCGGGTGGTCGTCAGCGCGTCGTACCCTCCCTCGTCGAGCAGCTCGGCGCAGGCGTCGAGCATCCGCTCCACTCTGCGGGCGCTGCGACGCTGCGAAGGACGCCGTCGCAGCGGCTCATCGGGATGCGGCGAGCGCGGCGACATTCCCTCACCACCCCCACGGACCCATTTCTCGGCGGCGGCACAGGTCTCTACGGCAGCACAGTGCTCGACGGCGACAGCGGGGCCGCCTGCTTCCCTCACGTACCGGCTGGACACCCACCCATCTTGCCTGTTTCACGCGCCGTGGTCAGCGCTTATCGACCAGTCGTCTGATTTGCGGCAAGAATCCCCTCGCACTGCCGTCAGGAGTCGGCGGGTGCGGCCGACAGGCCGGTGCAGCCGCGCAGCGCGCGGTACGCGCCGAGCGCCTGCTGCTTGGCGCCGCCCGTCACGGGAATCGGCACGCCGCCGTTGATCCGGGCGGGGGTCCACTGGTCCTTGAGCACCTTCCTGCCGTTGATCGTCAGGGTGAGCACACCGGTCGTCCCGGTGTCCGGGCCCCAGTTGTAGAAGGCGAAGTTGCCCAGGCCGTACTGGACGTACGCCTGGCCGGAGTAACCGCCGCCCAGCAGGATGTGCGCGTGGCTGCCCACGATCACGTCGGCGCCCGCGGCCGCGAGCTTGTCCGCCAGGCTCCGCTGCACCGGCGTCGGGCACTTGACCAGCTCGGTGCCCCAGTGCAGGAACACGATGACGGTGTCGGAGTTCTTGCGGGCCTGCCGCACGGCACGCAGGAGCCGGGGCTCGTTCTTCGCCGAGGCGAGCCCGCCCTTGTCCCCGGAGGCGGTCCACGCCTGGATGAACTGCTCGTCGAGCACCTGGGTCGCGCCGATGATCGACACCCGGTTGCCGTTGACCGTCCGGCGATAGGGCCGGTATGCCTCGGTCTCGTTCGCGCCGATGCCGATGACGGGGAACTTCGAGGACCTGATCGCGGCGAGCGTGTCCCGCAGGCCGCTCTCCATGTAGTCCATGCCGTGGTTGTTGGCCATCGTGACGACGTCCACCCCGGCGGCCTTGAGCGCGGCGAACGCCGTGGCCGGGGCGCGGAAGGTGAACTGCTTGCCCGGCGCGGGCGTACCGGCGGTGGTGATGGCCGTCTCGAGGTTGAGCGCGGTGAGGTTGGATTTGCGCAGCACGGCGGCGATCGGGCCGAGCGCCGTACGGGGGTCGGCGTTGAGCCGGTTGCGCAGGACGCCCTCGAAGTGCACGTCGCCCGCGAAGGAGATCGTGAAGGGCCGCCGCTGCGGCTTGGGAGACGGCGTCGCGGTCTTGACCTCCGGTTGCGACGCACCGGGGACGGGCTCGCTCTCCGCCGGGCTGCACCCCGCGACGAGAAGGGGAGCCGCGAGGAGGGCGAACAGGGACAGGGCGAGGGGCTGACGTCTCACGGCACCCGAGCATGCCATCTTCCGCCGACATCCGGGGAGCCCGCGGGAGATCCTGGGGCAAATAACTGGGAGAGTTCCTTTACTTGAACCGTTCAAGTTTGCTGCTAACGTGGGGGCTGTGGACGACGCCGGGCGCCTTCGCCAGGCCGGACTGAGGGTGACCGCGGCCCGGCTGGCGATCATGCAGACCGTGAGCGGAGGCGACCACCTCGACGTGGAAGCCATCCATCGCGGTGTGTGCGAACGCGTCGGCCAGGTGTCCCTGCAAGCCGTCTACGACTCGCTGAACGCGTTGCAGCGCGGCGGACTGCTCCGCCGCATCGAGCCCGCGGGCAGCCCGACGCGGTACGAGACGCGGGTGGGCGACAACCACCACCACCTCGTCTGCCGCAGTTGCGGAAGAGTCACGGACGTCGACTGCGCGGTGGGGCACGCGCCCTGCCTGGAGCCGGCGTCGGACGCCGGCTACCTGGTGGACGAGGCGGACGTCATCTACTGGGGCCTGTGCCCCCCGTGCCGGGCCGAGGCCGGCAGCGCCCAGCCCGACTCCGCCCACGTCTGAGTCTCGCGTCCCTGCTTTCCGCTGCTTTCCGCACGCAGGTTCCATGAAGTGACCCCGGAGGACGGCCCCATGACCGACAGGCCCATCACCACCACCGACGCCGGGATTCCCGCTCCCAGCGACGAGTTCTCGCTGTCCGTCGGCCCCAACGGCCCGCTGCTGCTGCAGGACCACTACCTGATCCAGAAGATGGCCCACTTCAACCGGGAGCGGGTCCCCGAGCGCGTGGTGCACGCCAAGGGCGGCGGCGCGTACGGCGTGCTGCGGATCACCGAGGACGTCAGCCGGTACACCAAGGCCAAGCTGTTCCAGAAGGGCGAGGAGACCGGGCTCTTCCTGCGGTTCTCGACCGTCGCCGGCGAGCTGGGCAGCGCCGACACCGTACGCGACCCCCGCGGCTTCGCGATCAAGTTCTACACGGAGGACGGCAACTACGACATCGTCGGCAACAACACGCCGATCTTCTTCATCCGCGACCCGTCGAAGTTCTCCGACTTCATCCACTCGCAGAAGCGCCGCGCCGACACCCACACACACGACCACAACATGCAGTGGGACTTCTGGACATTGTCGCCCGAGTCGGCCCACCAGGTGTCGTTCCTCATGACCGACCGCGGCACGCCGCGCTCATGGCGGCACATGCACGGCTTCGGGTCGCACACCTTCCTCTGGTACAACGCCGCGGGCGAGAAGTTCTGGGTCAAGTACCACTTCAAGACCGAGCAGGGCATCGAGAACCTCACCGACGCCGAGGCCAGGGCGCTGGTGGCGGAGGACCCGGACTTCCACATCCGCGACCTGCACACCGCCATCAGCAACGGCGACCACCCGGCGTGGAAGGTCAACGTCCAGATCATGCCGTTCGAGGACGCGGCGGACTACCGGTTCAACCCGTTTGACCTCACCAAGGTCTGGCCGCACTCCGACTATCCGGAGATCACCATCGGCCGGTTCGTGCTGAACCGCAACCCGGAGAACTACTTCGCCGAGGTCGAGCAGGCGGGCTTCGAGCCGGCGAACCTGGTGCCGGGCGTCGGCCCCTCTCCCGACAAGATGCTCCAGGGCCGCCTGTTCTCCTACCCGGACGCACACCGCTACCGCATCGGACCGAACTACCTGCAGCTTCCGGTAAACGCGCCGAAGGTGCCGGTGCACAGCTACAACCGCGACGGCCGGATGCGCTACCGCAACCCGGGCGACCCGGTCTACGCGCCGAACAGCGTCAACGGCCCGGCGGCCGACCCGTCGCTCTACGAGGGCGAGAACTACCAGGTCACCGGTGAGATCATCCGGAGCGCCCACGTCAGGCACCGCGAGGACGACGACTACGTCCAGCCGCGCGCGCTGTGGGAGCACGTGCTCTCGGACGTCGACCGTGACCACATGGTGAGCAACATCGTCGGCCACGCCTCGGCTCCCGAGGTCACCGCCGACATGAAGAAGCGCGTGGTCGACTACTGGACCAACATCCACAAGGACCTCGGCCAGCGCGTCGCGCAGGGGCTCGGCGTCGCCTGACCCCCTTCCCCTCACGTACGGCTCGCGCCCCTTTCCAGGCGCGGGCCGTACGCGCTTGTTCGTTTCTCCTGGACCGCGGCACTTACTTCCAAGTGCCTGTCCAATGAGGAATTGACATGGCATTATTGCGGGGTGTCACGACTCCGTCGTCGCAGCACTCATACGCCGGTCCACCTGATCTCAATAACGGTGACGGTGCTTACCGTGGTAGTCGGAGCAGCGCTGACCATCGCCTCCCCCGTCGCCATGAGCAAGATCGCTACCTCCGCGGATGTGGACTGGGAGCAGCTCAGCTATATCGGACAGACGTACGGTGCCGCTTCAGCGATTTTTTCGGCCCTCGCCCTCGCAGGAGTCGCAGCCTCCCTGATATTGCAGGCCAAACATGCCCGCGCGGCAAGAAAAGAAATTGAACGGAACCATCATTTCCAGTTGATGGAAATGGCTATCAACAATCCCGAGCTTCTCACCTGCTGGGGCGCCATCGACTCAGAACGCGAGGCGCGAACATTACGGCAGCGGCTCTACTTGAATCTGATAATCTCTTACTGGGAGATGATGTATGAGGTCGGGGAAACCTCTACTCGAATGCTTCGGTCGCACGCGCAAACCGCGCTCTTTTCCCAGCAATTGGGATACGACTTCTGGACGGACACACGTATGGCTCGCCTCGCAGTCGCAAACAACGCACGCCAGCGCCGGTTTTGGAAGATCCTAGACGAGGAATACAGAACTATCCGATTTCCGCGTGTCATTCCTTTAAAGACAAGCCAGCCTCGTCGCAACAGGCCGTCACCCTCAGCCCTTGCGTCAATAGCCGTTGTAGCCGCCACCGTCATCTGCTGGACGATAGGGATGTCCAGGAAGAAGAAGGGCCTGGCCGCCGGACAGGTCGGCCAGGCCAAGGACTAAAGGTCGAACTCGCCGTCCTTCACGCCGCCGATGAACGCGTCCCATTCCGCGGAGGTGAAGACGAGAGCGGGACCGTCCTGGTTCTTGCTGTCGCGCACACCCACATGGCCGTCGGGCAGTACGGCCACTTCCACACAGGCGCAGTTGTTAGCGCTCCGGCTGCTCTTCCACCAGGCGGCGCCGGACAGGTCACTCGAGTTCATGGACAATGTTTTTCTCCCCCCGGAAAGCATGTCGCGCGGGTTTCCGAGGCGGTCTAGAGCTGGCTAACGCCAGTGACGGACAGTTTTCTCCAAGAACCGGCGGGAGTCGTCCACGTCGAGGGCCTTCGTCTCCAGGTAGTCGAATGCCACCTCGTACCGGTAGACGATCGCCTCGTCCTCGACCAGACGCCCGCCCAGGAGTGCCTCCAGGTACACGACGTCGTGGAACTCGGGCACCTTGAGGTGACAGAACGCCCCGGTGTTGATCGGGTGGTCCGCGTCGAGCGGCAGGATCCGCAACTCGACGTTCGGCAGCTCTGACACCTCGATCAACCGCCTGAGCTGTTCCCGCATCACCTCGTGGTCGCCGAACCGGCGCAGCAGGACCGACTCCTCCAGAACGGCCGAGATGGCCAGCGGGCTCTCCGCCCTGAGAACCGCCTGCTGGCGCGCCATCCGGACCTCGATCCGGCTGCGGACGCCGCCCGGCGCCTCAAGGGTGCTCCGTTGTCCGCTCTCCATCATGGCTCGGACGTACGCCTCTGTCTGGAACAGACCCGGCACCACCTGGGGTTCCCAGTCGCGTGCCGCCGTGGCCTCGGCCTCCAGGCCAAGGAACGTCGTGTATTCCTTGGGCAGGGAGTCGCGGTAATCCTCCCACCAGCCCTTCCGGGTCGCGTCCCGGTGCAGGGCGAGCAGCTCTTGGCGTTGGCGGGAATCTACCATGTAGATCACCAAAAGTGCCTCAACATCGCTCGTGCGAGGCGAGGTGCGCGCCGTCTCGATTCTGCTGATCTTCGCTGCCGACCAGCCGAGCCGGGCGGCGACCTGGTCGCCCGTCAGATCGGCGCGCTCGCGTAACCGGCGCAGTTCCTGCCCCAGCCGACGGCGGCGGACGGTGGGACTGCCGTGCTCGGGCACCCCTGCCGACCTCCTTCATCCGGTGAATCCGGTGGTTGCGGTGGACGCACGGATGGTGGGCGCGCCCTGGCGGATCGGGCGCGCGGATGAGGGGCGCCCTGTTCGAAGATTACCGCGCCCGCTCGTGCAACTTGCACCGTAATTTGCAGCGTATCCGCACAAGATTCTTGCGGATTTCTTTTCGTCAAGTATTGCAGGGCATTGCGTCCTGGGTCACGATCGATACGGGAAGGGTCTTCCGGAGTGTGGGGGCGCCGGCGGTCGCCGGCGAAATACTCCGAGACCCGCTTCCCCATCCGGGGCACGCGCCCGGCGAGGGGCGCCGGCCGCTTCGGGTGCGCGTGAAAACGGGAGGCATCCGGGCCAGCGGGATTTCGACATTCGGCGGGCGTCGCGGCGCTCGCATCGCATCGCACAGCGAACACCGAATAGGCCGTTCCGGGTATGGAACGCGCCCTCCGTATGACGAATTCAGGACGACGAGATCTCCGCTTGGCACCCCTCCGAAAGGAGTCTCCTGGTGAATCCCCCCGGTGCCGCCTGGTTATCACTGATCAAAACCCGGATGACGATGGCCGACCTGGCGCTGTGCGCCGACCAGGACAGGTGGGCGCGCGAACTGAAATGGACCGTGAGCCGCACCGGCTTCGGCGCCCGCCACTACCGCGACCCCCGCTTCGACCTCGTACGCGAACTGGAGGAGGTCGGCCGCCTCTTCACCGTTTGACGCCCAGTTCACCGTCCGACACCCTCTTCACCTTCTGACGCTCCGCGAGAACCTCACAGGTCCGCCATAGGCCCCGGGGGCGGGTCAAGCACCACCACGCGCCGAACACCCCTCCGGTCACCGTGACCGCGTACGACAAGGCGGGACGCGTCGCCGGACGGGAGAAGGGCTTGCGTTTGACAAGCCTGACGGCACGCGGCGCCGGATCGGGGACGAACTGATCGTGACCGGTTAGGCTTGCGCGGGTGACGACCGCGCTCATCCACGAACGGCTGCAGTCTCAGCTCGCCTTCCACATGGAGATCGACAAGCTGAAGCGCGTCATCCGCCGGAACTCGCTGATCGACGGCTCGCGCCGGGAGAACGACGCCGAGCACTCCTGGCATCTGGCCATGATGGCGATGACGCTGGCCGAGCACGCGCCCCCGGAAACCGACATGTCCAGGGTGGTCGCGATGCTGCTCGTCCACGACATCGTGGAGATCGACGCCGGCGACACCTTCGTCTACGACCCCGTCGCGGTCGAGGGGCAGGCCGCCCTCGAAGGCGCGGCGGCCGACCGGATCTTCGGGCTGCTGCCGGAGGACCAGGGGGCGCGGCTGCGCACCCTGTGGGACGAGTTCGAGGAGCGGCGCACACCGGAGGCGAGGTTCGCCAGGGCGCTCGACCGGCTCGCGCCGATCATCGCCAACCACCACAACGAGGGCGGCACCTGGCCGCTCTACAAGGTGACGGCCGACCAGGTCATGGAGAAGGTGCGGCTCATCGAGGAGGGGTCTCCCACACTCGGCGAGTACGCCGCGGGGCTGGTCGCCGGCTCGGTCGCCCGGGGTCATCTGGCGCCCTGACCAGGAGCGTGCCGACACCAGCGACTCGCATATACCGTCTCATGCCTGTCCATGTTCACACCTGTGACGCGGGGGTACGTGATCCCCTGTTAGGGGGCGAAACATGGAAGAGACGACCAGGCCGCGTGCGGGCCGGACGGCACGGAGGGTCCCTTCGGCAGAGCTCCTCGACGGGCTCGAGCGGGCCACCGTGCTCGACCGGCCGATCACCGTCATATCCAAGAAGGTGCGCCGCAGACTCGGCCCGGGCAAGCTGCGAGACGTCCTGCACGGGGTGCCCATGGGACACCCGCTGCACCCGGCGCTCGCCGTGACGACCTTCGGCTGCTGGCTGTCGGCGAGCGTGGTGGACATGACCAACACGGGCTCACGCGCGGCGCGGACGCTGATCCTGGCGGGACTCGGCACCGCCGTTCCCACGGTGGCGGCCGGCCTCACCGACTGGTCCACCCTGCACCGCGAACAGCAGCGCGTGGGCCTGGTGCACGCCATGACGAACGCCGCCGCGGCGCTCTGCTACACGGGCTCTCTCTTCTTACGGGTGACGGGACGTGAACGCGCCGGGCGCATGCTCGCGTACGCGGGACTCGCGGCGGCCTCCGCGGGTGCGCACCTCGGCAGCCACATGTCCTATCGCCAGGCCGCCGGGGCCAACCACGCGGAGTCGGTCAGCCACCTCATGCCGCTCGGCTGGCACGACCTGTGCGCGCTCAAGGACCTGCCCAACGGACGGCCGGTCCGGCGGCGGCTCGGCTACATCGACCTCTTCGTCCTGCGCCTCGGCGACGACGTGAGCGTGCTCGCGGACAACTGCTCCCACCTCGCCGGCCCTCTCCACCAAGGCCGGGTCGCCATGGAGGAAGGCCAGGCCTGCATCGTCTGCCCGTGGCACGGCAGCGCCTTCCGCATCTCCGACGGCCGGGTCATGCACGGTCCCGCGACGTCGCGCCAGCCGGCCTTCCAGACCCGGCTGCGGCAGGACGGCGTCATCCAGGTCCGTCCCGCGGAGTAACCCACAGTGACTCACCACAGTGACTCACCACGGCGGCGCGTTCCGCGCCCGGGCCCGGGTCAGCCGGTGTCCGGGCCGCGGTCGTCGGCGGGATGTTCGACCAGCGCGAGGACGCGGTTGGACATGAACCTCGCGGTGCGGACGGGAGTGCCCGCCCGCGTGACCTCGGTGACCTCGACCACTCCGCGGCCCGTCGTGATCTCGATCCGGCGGCCCGCCCTGGTCGCGACCACCTCGTAGGTGCGCGGGGTGCCCCCCGCATCGATGACGATCTCCACCCGGTCGCCCTTCACAAGGGCAGACATACCCTTTCAGGACACCAGCTTCACTATCGCCACGATTCCCACGACAACAATGAATCCCCGCAGCAAGGGTGCGGGCAGCCGGCGGCCCAGGCGGGCGCCGAGGAAGCCGCCGACGGCCGAGCCGAGCGCGACCATCAGCACGGCGGCCCAATCCACCGGCGCGATGAACGCGAACAGCACCGCGGCCGTGGCATTGACCAGCAGCGACAGCAGGTTCTTCGCCGCGTTCACCCGTTGCAGGTCCTCGTCGAGGAAGCTGCCGAGCAGGCCGATCAGCACGATTCCCTGGGCGGCGCCGAAGTAGCCGCCGTACATGCCCGCGCCCAGGACGCCCAGCCACAGCCACGGCCCGCCGTGAGGGTGCGGCCTGCGCCGTACGGCCAGCCACTCGTTGATCCTCGGCTGGAACACCACGAGGAGGCAGGCGACCGCGATGAGCACCGGGACGATGACCTTGAACGCCTCGGCGGGCAGGCGCAGGAGCAGCACCCCGCCCGCGAGCGAGCCGATCACGGACGCGACGCCGAGCCGGAGCAGCCGCTCGCGCTGGCCCTTGAGCTCGGCGCGGTAGCCGAGCACTCCGGTCACGCCGCCGGGCACGAGGCCGATGTTGTTGGACACGTTCGCGACGATCGGCGGGAAGCCGACGGCCAGCATCGTCGGGAACGTGATGAGCGAACCCGATCCCACGACGGCGTTGATGGCCCCGGCCCCGACACCGGCCGCGAAGACCGCGGCCGCCTCCCACGGCGTCACTCGCACCTCTCCCTGTTTACCTGCCTCGCTTCGCTCGGCTGCTCGGGGCGCTTTGAGGCCGTGTCTTCCCTCGTCGCGCTTGGTCGCTTCGCTCCCGCGCGCTCCTCAGTCCAGAACACGGCGCGCCCCTCGCTGTACGGCTATCCGCCAAGGGTAGGCGCCGGGCTCCGCGTGGAGGTCAGAGGGGACGGGCGTACCAGCGGCCCTCCTGGCCGCGGTCGAGGTGCAGCGGCACGCCGAAGGTCGCGGACAGGTTCTCCGGCGTCATCACCGAGTCGATCTGCCCCTGGTCGACCACCGAGCCGTGCCGCAGCAGCAGCACGTGGGTGAACCCGGCCGGGATCTCCTCGACGTGGTGGGTGACCAGCACCATCGTGGGCGACTTCGGGTCCCGGGCCAGCGCGCCGAGGCGGCGTACGAGGTCCTCGCGGCCCGCGACGTCGAGCCCGGCGGCGGGCTCGTCGAGCAGCAGCAGCTCGGGGTCCGGCATGAGCGCCCGGGCGATCTGCACCCGCTTGCGCTCGCCCTCCGACAGCGTGCCGAAGCGCCGCCGGATCAGGTGGGCGCAGCCGAGCTGGTCGATGAGCTCGACCGCCCGGGTGACGTCGTGGGAGTCGTACTCCTCCGTCCACCGGCCCAGGATCGCGTACGACGCGGTGAGCACGAGGTCGATGACCTTCTCGTCCGGCGGGATGCGCTCCGACAGGGCCGCGCTGGCCAGGCCGATCCGGGGCCGCAGGTCGAACACGTCCGTCTGGCCGAGCCGCTCGCCGAGGATCTCCACCGAGCCCTCGGACGGGAACAGCAGCGATGCGGCCACCTGGAGCAGCGTCGTCTTCCCCGCGCCGTTGGGCCCGATCACCACCCAGCGCTCGTCTTCCCGGACGCTCCAGTCGATGCCGCGCAGCAGGGCGGCGCCGTCCCTGCGGACGGCCACGTCCTGAAGCTGAAGCACCTGACCGCCCATGTGGGCCCCCTCCCGTGGTTCGCTGAGATAAAACTATGGCAGTCCGACCACATATCGTGGATCGGGTGCGCATCGATTCACCGATCTCCGCCACGCTCGTCGCCTGGGGCAATGCCTGGCTCGGGGGACACGTGAGTCTGGAGCACGCCCTCGACCGCGTCGAGCGCGAGGCCGGACCCCAGGTGGTGGCGGCGGATGACGTCGAGACCCCCCTGCTCGCCTACCTCGTCGACCGGCGGATCGAAGGCCTGGGCGCGTTCCGGCTGGCCCTGCCGGTGCCCGGCGACCCGCTCGGGCTCACCGGCCCGCCCACCTTCAACGGCGCCGCGATCGACGCGGGCCAGGCCGTCGTGGCCGTGCTGTCCGGCCGGTGCCTCGGTCTCGTGCCGTCCGCCGACAGGCGCGGCTCGTCGTACTCCGGAATCCGCTGGACCGTGGCCGAGGCGTCGGCCGTCCCGCCCGACGTGCCGTCGCTGGCCGAGGCGGAGCAGGCGCTGCGGACCGCCATGATGGCCGCCACCGAGGCGCTGCTGGGCATGGGCGGCCCGGCGCAGGGCTTCCCGGCGCCGGACACGCTCGACCGCGCGGGCGAGGCCCTCGCCCCCGGCTATCCCGGCAGGGCGCACCGGGTCGGCGCCCTCGCCGCCCGGCTGTCGGCCGCGCTCCGCCTCGCCGACGAGCGGGGGCTCACCTCCGGGCAGGTCGCCGCACGCGGGCAGGCCCTGCGCGACCTCGACCGCGCCGTACGGCGGGCCAGGGTGGCCGCGCACAACGCGATCGTGGAGTCCCAGGTCTGACGTGCGCCCGGACCGGGCTCACCGCTTGGCGATCGCCTCGCGAACGGCGGGCACGACGTCCTGGGCCCAGCGGGTCAGAAGGGTGAGGTCGGGGGCGCCGTGGTCGGCGGAGAAGAGCGTGAAGCCCGACGCGCCGTGCTCCAGCACGGCCCCGGTCAGCTCCTCGACCCACTGGCCGGCGGAGCCGCCGATCCAGCGGCCCTCCGAGTCACGGGTGGCGGGCAGCGGCCGGTCGGTGATGCGGCCGGGGAAGTTGAAGACCGTGCGGATCTCGCGCGGATCGCGGCCGACGGACGCCGCCGCCTCGTCGATGACCGGCCGCGACGTGCGGTAGCGCTCGCTCAGCCAGTCGGCCGCGTGGCCGGGGATCCAGCCGTCCGCCACCCGGCCGGTCGCGGCCAGGGATTTGCGGCCGACCGATCCGGTCCACACGGGCGGCGCGGGCACGGGGGCCGGCTCGATCTGGTTCACCTGGTAGTGCCTGCCCTGGTAGGTGACCGGAGGGCCGCCGCCGGACAGCAGCTTGACCAGGACGATCGCCTCCTCGAAGGCGTCCACGGCGTCGCCGGGCGAAAGGAGCGGCACCCCCATGTCGGCGATGCGATCCCACAGCCCGCCCGCGCCCATGCCGAGCACGACCCGGCCGCCCGACAGCGCCGACAACGACGTCACCGTCCTGGCCAGCATGGGAGCGGGCCGGGTCGGCAGGTTGGTGACGTTGGCGAAGCCGGCGATGTGCTGCGTACGCCCGAGGATGAAGCCGAGCGCGGCGTAGGCGTCCACACGTCCGCCGAGATAGGGATGGTCCGACAACGTGAAGATGTCGAGCCCGTCCCGGTCGGCCTGCTGGACCATGCGCAAAAGCTCGGGTATGTCCTCGATGCCGGAATGCGCGCCAAACCCGAAGACGACGTCATGTGCTGACAACGTTCTGCCTTTCTGTGTGCGGACAGGCGTTTCGTCCATGTCAGGCGGCACCGAACTGCTCGGCGAAGCGGCCGGTGAACAGGTCGGCCCCCTTGTACGCCGAGACGGTCTCGGCCGGGACGACGACCGGTCCGTCGGGGCTGGGCAACTGGCCGACACCGCCACGCGGGCCAAGCGGGAGCAGGATCATGGGGTAGGGCAGCGGCCGGTAGGTGGCATCCGGCTGCTCGCCGCGCAGCTGGGCGATGATGTTGCGGGCCACCACCTCGGCGTGCTGCATCGCGTACCCGGCCATCTTGGCCTCGGGGACGTCGGTGATGTCGCCGATGGCGTAGACGTGCTCGTAACCGTGGACGTTGAGGGTCTCGGTGACGGGAACCCGTCCCTGCGGCGTTCGCGTCGTCAATCGGCCGTCGGCGAGGTAGTCGCTGTTGACCCGCACGCCATGGGCGCGGAACCAGATGTCGGCGGTGATCTCCTCCCCGCCGGTCGTGGTGACGGTGAAGGTCTCCGCCTGGCCGGGTTCGGTCGCCGGAGGTGCGGTCAGGCCGGTGCCCAGCCGCAGGTGGATGTCCAGGTCATCGAGCTGGCGGTGCAGTTCCTGGCGCATCTCCTCGGGGAAGGCGGCCAGCAGTCGCTCGGCGGGGTCGACGATGGTCACGTGCTTGCGCGGCCAGACTTCCTTGATCTCACCGGCCAGTTCGAGACCGACCGGCCCGGTGCCGAGAATCAGCACCCGTTCGGCGCCGGCCAGTTCCTTGTGGGTCCGGCGCAGGTCGTCCAGGGCGTCGTCCATGGAGTCGGAGGCGGGTTTGGCGGGGTAGGTGTAGCTGGAACCGGTGGCCAGGACCAGGTAGTCGGTCTCGACCCGGCCGCCCGAGGCCAGGGTGACGCCGCCGGGGTCCACCGAGACCGCGCGCTCGCGCACCACCGTGCCGCGCCTGAGCCACTGGTCGTAGGGGAAGAACATGGTGCCCGCCCAGTCCGGCTGGGTCAGCGCCCGCAGAGAGCCTGCCGTGTTGACGAACGCGTCCCGGGGGTCGATGAGGACGACGTCGGCCTCGGCGTCCAGCGCCTTCGCGAGCGCGGAACCCCCGTAGCCTCCGCCGACGACCACGACTGTACGACTCATCTTTCACGCTCCAACGCAAGAAATGGATGCAGTTCGCACTACGAACCATATTAGTTCGTAGTGCGAACTGCAACCTTTCCCGTATTCAGTGCGTGGAGTCCGGCTCCATGAAGACGCTGGGGACCTTGTTGTCCGTCACGACACGGCCGAGCAGAGCGGCGAGCGCGTCGCGCTCCGCCGGCGCCAACCCCGCGACCAGTTCCTCGACGCGGCGGCAGGTCTCGGTGTAGAACTCGTCGGCCAGCTCGGCGCCCTCCCCGGTGAGCGACACCCGCACCGCCCGCGAGTCCTGAGGGTCGGGTGTCCGCTGGACCAGGCCGTTGCGCTCGCTGCGGTCCACCAGACCGGTCAAGCTCGACTTCGCCAGACCGAGCATCGCGCCCAGTTCGCTCATGCCGTAGGGCTGCGTCATCAGGACGCACAACAACTGGCCCTGCTGCTGGGTGAGACCGTACTCGCGGGCGGAATTCGCGTACACGGCGTTCACCAGGAATGTGGACCGCACCAGTGCGGCCACCGTCCCGATCTGGACGCCGACATCCTTACTCACCGGTCCAGAGTAACCAATTCGCGAGACGAACTACCGCTTCCGCCGAAGCATGCGGAGGGGGCTATCGGGGCGACTGGATCGGGGCGGCGGCCCGGTCCACGTTGTCGGCCACGCGCCGGAGCAGCCGGATCAGTTGCTCCGCCTCCTCGTCGGTGAGACCGGACAGCGCGTCCCGCTCCCCCTGCACCAGCGCCTCGCGCACCAGGTCGAGCCGGTCCCGCGCCAGATCGGTGACGGAGAAAAGGCTGCCCCGCCGGTCACGGGGATTGGGCTGCCGGCACACCAGGCCGTCACGCTCCATCCGCGACAGCATCTCGGCCATCGTCGGCTGTTCGACCCGCGCCGACCGGGTCAGGTCCTTCTGCGACAGCGGGCCGCCTTCGGCCAGTGTCAGGAGCACCGCGGCGTTGGCCATGCTCAGCCCGAGGGGGCGCAGCCGCAGCTCATGGAGGCGGATCACCTTCCTCGACGAGCTGTTGATCCAGAAGGCGACATAGCGCTCCGGATCCCACCGCTCCTCCTCGCCCTCCATCGGCGCCTCTCTCCCGATCGACCTGGCGTCCGGCACGGGCACGTGACGACATGTCCCGAGGGGCACCCGTCCGCCGCCCGGCAAAAGGCTACCGACACCGTACGCGGCCTTTGCATAGGCCCCTATGAATCTGCTTACATAGGCGCCTATGTATCAGCGGCAGACGGGACGGACCATGAAGACAGCCATCGTCAACGCCCGGGTGTTCGACGGCGAGAGGCCGATCGGCCCCGCCGGAGTGCTCGTCGGCGACGGGCGAATCCTCGCCGTGGGAGGGGACATGCCCTCCGACGCCGAGGTCGTCGACGCCGCCGGGGCGACCCTCCTCCCCGGCCTGATCGACGCCCACGTCCACACCGGCGAGGACTCCCTCGCGCTCGCCCTGACGTTCGGCGTGACGACGGAACTCGAGATGCAGGGCATGCACACCCGGCACAACCGCGCCCACATCGAGGACGACGACACGCTCGCCGACGTCCGCTCCGCCGGCTTCGGTCTCACGGCGCCGGGCGGGCATCCCAGCGAACTGCTCCCCGAGGGCTTCGACATCCGTCCCTTCCTCGGGCCCGGCGGCCGGGCGTCCGCCGGGAACGGCGCGCCGGGTGACCGGCGGCAGGCGGGTCCTCCCCCGGAACCGCACGTGAGCACCCCCGGGGAGGCGGTGGCGTGGATCCCTCGCCTCGTGGCTTCGGGCTCGGATTACATCAAGTTCATGGTGGACGACGGGACCGTCGAGGGGCACCCGGGCCTTCCCATGCTCGACCAGGCGACGCTGAACGCCGGCGTCGCCGAGGCCCACCGGCACGGGATGCTCGCCATCGCCCACGCACTCACCGTCGACGCCACCCGCATGGCGATCGAGGCGGGCGTGGACGGCCTCGCCCACCTGTTCATGGACCGCCCGCACACCCCCGAGATCATCCGGTTGATCGCCGACTCCGGCGCCTTCGTCGTCGCGTGCGTCTGCCTGAACGCCTCGCTGATGGGGATGACCGGCGAGGCGCTGGCCGATGACCCGCGGGTGAGCAGGCGTCTCGACGACCGATGGGACAAGACCCTGCGCGGCAGCTTCAACCGCTACCCACAGGGCAGGCTCGACGACGTGCTGGCGTCCGTCGCGGCCCTGCACGAGGCCGGCGTGGACGTCCTCGCCGGCACCGACACCTCGATCCCCGTGCCGTTCCTCGGCGGGCTGGCTCCCGGCGCGAGCGTGCACCACGAACTGGGGTACCTCGTCCGCGCCGGTCTCGCCCCGTCCGCGGCGCTCCACGCGGCGACCGCCGCCACCGCCCGGCGGTTCCGGCTGGACGACCGCGGGCGCATCGCCCCGGGGCTGCGCGCCGACCTCCTCCTGGTCGACGGCGACCCCACTACGGCCATCGGCGACACCCTGAACATCCGGGCCGTCTGGCGGCGCGGCGCCCGGCTGGCGGGGTGAGCGGGCGGAGTGAGCAGGCGGACGCTCAGGCCAGGCCGTGGCGCACCGCGTAAAGCGCGGCCTGGGTGCGGTCCTGCACGCCGAGCTTCATGAGCACGTTGGAGACGTGGGTCTTCACGGTCTTCTCCGCCACCACGAGCTCGCGGGCGATCTCGCGGTTCGAACGGCCGGCGGCGAGCAGTCGCAGCACCTCGCGTTCCCGGTCGGTCAGCGCGGACCCCGCCCCGTCCTGCTCGCGGCCCGCCGGGCCGGCCAGCATCGCCTCGGCCGCCTCCGGTGCGAGCAGGACCTGCCCGCCGTACACGGCCCGGATCGCCTGCACGAGGGCGCCGGGGTCCACGTCCTTGTAGAGGAAGCCCGCCGCGCCCGCCCGCATCGCCGGAGCCACGTCGCCGCGGTCGCTGACCGAGGTGAGGACGATCACCCGCACGTCCCGGCCGGACAGCTCCGCGAGCGCGCCGAGGCCGTCGAGCACCGGCATCTTCAGGTCGAGCAGCAGCACGTCGGGGGCGAGCGCGCCGGTCATCTCGACCGCCTCGGCGCCGTCGGCCGCCTCCCCCACGACGCTGATGTCCTCCTGGATCTCCAGGAACGTACGCAGGCCCTGCCGTACGACGGGGTGGTCGTCGGCGATGAGCACGCGGATCACGCGGGCACCTCCAGTCGTACGGTCGTGCCGCGGCCGGGCGCGGAGGAGACCGTCAGCGTGCCGCCGACGGCCTGGGCCCGGTCGCCCATCGACGGCAGCCCCAAGCCGTGCACGCCTGCCTCGTCGAATCCGGCGCCGTCGTCGGTCACCTCCAGCACCAGCGCGTCCTCCCGATGCGCGAGCCGTACGTCGATGCGGGCGGCCCTGGCGTGCCGTACGGCGTTGTGCAGCGCCTCCTGGGCGACCCGGAGCACGGCGACCTCGATCTCGGGCGCCAGGTCGAGGCCGCGGTCGCCCGGCGGCTCGCCCTCGGTCGTGAAGGCGACCGTCATGGGGTGCAGGCGGTCGAGGAGGGCCGCCTGCTTGCGCAGGCTCTCCACCAGGCCGTGCCGGTCCAGCTCGGCCGGGCGCAGCTCCACGATCACCGCGCGCAGCTCGGTCAGCGCCTCTCCCGCCATCCGCTCGACCCGCTCGATCGCCTCGGCCGCCCGCTCGGGGTCCGTACGCGCGAGCGCGGCGGCGGCCCGCGCGGTCAGCCGCAGCGAGAACAGCTTCTGGCTGACGGCGTCGTGCAGCTCGCGGGCCATCCGGGTGCGTTCCTCGACGACCGTGAGCTCGCGCCCCCGCTCGTACAGCCGGGCGTTGGTGATCGCGATGGCGGCGTGCGCCGCGAACAACGTCAGCAGTTCCTCGTCGGCCTCGTCGAACCCGCCGGGCGTCCGCTTGTTGGACAGGAAGATGATCCCGAGGACCGTGTCGCCGTCCGTGATCGGCACACCGAGGAAGTCCTTGAGTATGGGGTGGGCCTTCGGCCACCACTCGAACCGGGGATCCCTGCGGATGTCGGGCAGCCGCACCGGCGTCCCCTCGCGGAGCATCGCGCCCAGCATGCCGTGCTGGCGCGGGGTGGGCCCGATGGCCGCCCACTGCTCGCCGGAGATGCCCTCGGCCACGAACTCGGCGAACGCGCCGTCGTCGTCGGGCACGCCGAGCGCGGCGTACTTCGCGTCGAGCAGCCGCGCCGCGGACCGCACGATCACCTGGAGGACCTCGCGGACCGACAGGTGGCGGGTGACGGCGAGCACGGCCGAGCTGACCGCGTGCAGCACCGCATCGCGGTCCCGCACGGAGGCGGCGGGGTCGGCGGCGGGGTCGGCGGCAGGGTCGGCAGGCTCGGGCACGGGACACAGACTAGGACCACCGCCGAAGGGCCCGCGTCGGCCGCAGGACCTAGACCCAACTGCCGAGCGACGGCCGGACCTCGGTCCGATGTGCGCCTGACGTGCTGATTTCTAGCGTGAAGCGCATGAAGCACGCACTCATCACCGGAGCGTCGCGAGGGCTGGGACTCGCTCTCGCCAAGGCGCTCGCCGCCGACGGCTGGTCACTCCTCCTCACCGCGCGCGGCGAGGAGGACCTGATGTCGGCGGCCTTCGACCTCGGCGCCCGGGCCATCCCCGGAGACGTCGCCGACCCGGCGCACGTGGCCGGGCTCGCCGAGTCCGTGCCCGAGCTGGACCTCCTGGTCAACAACGCGAGCGGGCTCGGCCCCGCCCCGATGCCCAGGCTCGCCGACTATCCGCTGGACGCGCTGCGCGCGCTGTTCGAGACGAACGTGATCGCGCCGCTCGCGCTGGTGCAGGCGACGCTGCCCGCGCTGCGCAAGCGGCGGGGCGCGATCCTCAACATCTCCTCCGACGCCGCCGTCGAGGCGTACGAGGGCTGGGGCGGCTACGGCGCGACCAAGGCCGCCCTCGACCAGGTGTCGAACGTCCTCGCCGCCGAGGAGCCCGACGTGGCGGTCTGGTGGGTGGACCCGGGCGAGATGCGCACCCGCATGCTGGCCGACGCCGTGGGCCCGGAGGAGGCCGGGGCAGCGCCGCCGCCCGAGAGCGTGGTCCCGGCGCTGCTGCGCCTCGTGGGCACCCGCCCCGCCCCCGGCCGCTTCACCCGGGGAGAGCTGGAATGACCGCCAGGGACCCCCACACCGCCGTCCCGGCCCGGACCGAGCCCCCCGTGAAGACCGCACCCGGCCCGGCGATCCGGCCGTACGGGGCGGGGGGATCGTTCGAGTTCGCGCTGGGGGCGCCGCTGGAGGCGCACGAACCGCCGGAGGCGCGTGGGCTGCGCCGCGACGAGGTCAGGTTGCTGGTGTCCCGCCGTGACACCGGCGAGGTCACCCACCACGTCTTCGCCGACCTGCCGTCGCTGCTGTCCCCCGGCGACCTGCTGGTGGTCAACAACTCCGCCACCCTGCCCGCGGCGGTGCGGCTCGACCGGCTGGCCGTCCACTTCTCCGGCCGCCTCGCGTCCGGTGAGTGGCTGGTCGAGCTGCGCCGCCGTACGGCGACGGCGACGGCGCCCTACTCCGGCGCCGCGCCCGGCGAGTGGCTGCCGCTCCCGGGAGGGGCCACGCTGCGCCTGCTGGCGCAGGAGACGCCGCGCCTGTGGCGTGCCCACCTGGACCGCGACGTGCTCTCCTACCTCGCCGCACACGGCGTGCCCATCCGGTACGGCTACGTGGGGCGCGACTGGCCGCTCGCCGACTACCAGACGGTCTTCGGGGTCGAGCCGGGCAGCGCTGAGATGCCCAGCGCCGCCCGGCCTTTCACCCCGGAGCTCGTCACCGACCTGGTCAGCCGGGGGATCGGCGTCGCGCCGATCACGCTGCACACCGGGGTCGCGTCACCGGAGAAGGACGAACCGCCCTATCCCGAGTGGTTCTCGGTCTCCCCGTGGACGGCACGGCTGGTGAACATCACCCGCGAGCACGGGGGCCGGGTGATCGCCGTCGGCACGACCGTCGTACGGGCTCTGGAGACCGCCGCCCTCGACGCCCACGCCCCGGGCACGGTGCGGGCGGCGTCGGGCTGGACCTCGCACGTCGTCACGCCGGCGGGAGGCGTGCGAGTGGTGGACGGCCTCGTCACGGGCCTGCACGAGCCCCGCTCCAGCCACCTGATGATGCTGTCGGCGATCACCGGGACCGGCGTGCTGGCCCGCTCGTACGAGGCGGCGCTGGAGGAGGGCTACCTCTGGCACGAGTTCGGCGACAGCCATCTCATCCTCTGATACGTGATCAAACCGTGATCTCGATCGTCAAGGCTGACCGCATGCGTACCCTCATCGGCAAGCCGACCGCGCTGCTGGCCGTGCCACTGGCCGCGGGCGCGCTGGTCGCGTCCGGCGCGCCCGCCTCCGCCGCGTCGTCGGCCGCGTCCACCGCGTCCACCTCGTCCACGGCGGTCGCGGCGTCTGCGGCGACCACGGCGGCCTCGGCGCCCGTCCGCATCCAGATCAGCTATCCCTACAGCGTCCGTGCCGGGCGCGTGGTGTCGTTCAAGGTCAGGCTCATCAACAAGCTCAGGACCAAGACCGACGAGATCTTCCTCGCGGTCAAGTTCCCCAAGAACGTCACCAAGACCCGGATCTACGTCCCGCACGGCTCCAACTACCACGAGCACTGCACGCGGGAGCGGACCCGGGCCCTGTGCGTGCTGCCCGGCCTCAAGAAGGGCAACAGCTACACGTTCTGGGCGAAGGCCCAGGTGAGCGGGTCCGCCCGCGGCAAGCTCTACGGCTACTTCGGCGGCGCGGTCGTCGACACGTCGACGAACACCGACCCCAGGGAGCTGCTCAGCGAGTTCGGCGACAGCATCGGCTGGGTGAAGTCGAAGAGCTCGATCTACCGCTGAAATCCGTCCGTCCACCACGGCGCCCGTCCGGCCTCGCCGGGCGGGCGCCGTCGATCGTGTGACGGCCCCCCGTCAGGCCGCCACGGCCTGCTCCTCGGGCTCCATGAGCCCCGTCCTGACCTGAGCCTCGGCGATCCGCGCCAGCGCCGTCCGCGCCTCCCTCCGGTGAACCGGCCCGCCGTACGCGGCCGGACGGTCCGGCCGTACGGCGGGGAAGACCGTCACCTCCGCGACGAGGTCCCTGGTGGCGACGATCCGCAGGACGGACGCGAGCAGCGTGTCGTCCCCGACGTACGACGGGCGGGTGGAAAGGGCGGCCCGCTCCCCCGTACCTTCATGAACCCCCGTACCTCCATGAACCGCGGTGCCCTCCAGGAAACGCAGCGCCAGCGGCCGCACGGGCACCCCCGCGTCGAGCGCCGCCTGGAACACCGCGGGCCGGAAGCGCCCCATCTCACGTCCGCACCACGTCGTGCCCTCGGGGAACGCGGCCACGCTCTCGCCGCGCCGCAGCGCGGCGGTCATGTCCGCGACGACCCCCGGCAGGGCGGACAGCCTGTCCCTGTCGATGAACAGCGCGCCGCCCCCGGAGGCAAGCGTGCCGACGATCGGCCACCTGCCCACCTCCGCCTTGGCCAGCGGGCGGCAGGCGAAGGTCGCCGTGATGACCAGGGGGTCGAGCCAGGAGACGTGGTTGCCGACGAGCAGGGCGGGCCCGTCCTCCTCCGGCACGGCTCGCGCCCGCGCCGAACCCCCGATGCAGGAGAACCCGCGGCGCGTCACGATCCTGATGCCGAGGGCCCGTAGCAGCAGACGCGACCACCACGTCGTGACCGCCCCGCGCCGCGCCGTACGACCCAGCGCGAGCGCGATCGGCAGACCGGCGAGCAGCACGGCGGCCGCGCCCGCCAGTCGGGCGGCCCGCCGCAGGGGGCCGGCCGTACGCGCCTGCGCACGCAGGCAGACGTCGGGCGCGCAGGGAGACACCGGCAGCCAGGCGGAGGAGGCCGCCGGCAGGTGCGCGACGGCGCTCACCGCGACTGCCTGAGGAAGTGCCGCAGGTAACGGGGGTCGGCGTCGGCCACGGAGAGCAGCACGAAGAAGTCCGCGGTGCCGAAGTCCGGATCGTAGGCGGGAGCGCCGCAGATCCACGCGCCGAGCCGCAGGTAACCGCGCAGCAGCGGCGGCAGCACGAACCGGTCGGGGCGGGAGACCCCGGCGTCGCGCCAGGGCGTGTGCGGCGTGACGCGATACTCCTCGGGCCCCAACTGGACCCGGTCGACGACTCCGGCGGCGACCGCACCGCCGTCGTCCAGGGGCACCGAGCAGCAGCCTGCGAGCCAGGCGTGGCCGCGGCTGGTCATGTAGTGCGCGATTCCGGCCCACATCAGGGCGACGACCGTGCCGCCGCGGTGGTCGGGGTGCACGCACGTGCGCCCGGCCTCGACCAGGTCGCCGCGCAGGCCCTTCAGCGCGCCGAGGTCGAACTCGGAGTCGGAGTAGAGCCGGTCGGAGCGGCGGGGCGGCAGCAGGCGGTAGGTGCCGACCACCGTGTCGCCCTCGCGGACGAGGAGGTGGTCGCAGTACGCGTCGAGCGGTTCGGCGTCGAGCCCGCTCAGGGGGGAGTCGAGCCGGGCGCCCATCTCCCCGGCGAACACCTCGTAGCGCAGGCGCTGGGCGGCACGCAGGTCCGCGGCGCTCTCGGCGAACCCGACGGTGTAGCGGCCGGAGCCCAGGGAGTGTTGAGACTGCAGAGAGATCGTCATGCGCGTCGCGTCCTTCCTCGGGGGGTGTCGGCCACGATGAGGCGGACGGCGCAGGGCGTCCCGGACTGGCCTGCTTCGCGGCCCACCACCATGACGACATGCGGAAATGACAGCGGAGCCTCAGGGCGGGGGCATGAAGGCGTCCGCATCGTGAACCTCGTGCGCGCTCATGACAAGCGGCGCAGTAACCTCAAACAACGTGAACCAGCGCACGCTCCTGATCACGCTGACCGGTCCGGATCGCCCGGGCGTCACCTCGCGGCTGTTTTCCGTACTGGCCGGGTTCCCGGTCGTCGTGGCCGACGTGGAGCAGGTCGTCATCCGAGGCCGCCTCACCCTGGGCGTACTCGTCGCCTACGCCGGCGGGCCGCCCACCGGCACCGGAGGCACGATCGGCGGCCTGTGGACGGCCGTCGAGCAGGTCGCCGCCGACCTCGACATGGACCTGGAGATCGCGACCGGCACGATCTCCAAGGAGAAGCGGCGACGCGGACGGCTGCACGTCACCGTCCTGGGCGCGCCGCTGCTGCCCGCCGCCATGGCCGGGATCTCCGGCCGGATCGCGGCGAGCGGCGCGAACATCGACAGGATCGAGCGGCTGTCGAGCTATCCGGTGACGTGCATCGAGCTCGCCGTGTCCGGCGCCGACCCCCAGGCGATGCGCGCGGAGCTGGCCGCGGAGGCGGCGGCGCAGCAGGTGGACGTGGCCGTGCAGCGCAGCGGCCTGCACCGCCGCGCCAAGCGTCTCATCGTGATGGACGTCGACTCGACGCTGATCCAGAACGAGGTCATCGAGCTGCTGGCCCGGCACGCCGGGTGCCTGGACGAGGTCGCCCGGGTCACCGACGAGGCCATGCGCGGCGAGCTCGACTTCGCCGAGTCGCTGGTCAGGCGGGTCGCGCTACTCGAAGGGCTGTCGGAGGAGGTCTTCGAGAAGGTCGTCAAGGAGGTCGTCCTCACCCCCGGCGCGCGCACGCTGGTGCGGACCCTCAAGCGGCTCGACTACCGCTTCGCCATTGTGAGCGGCGGCTTCACCCAGATCACCGACTCCCTGGTGGCCGACCTCGGCATCGACTACTCGGCCGCCAACACCCTTGAGGTCGTCGACGGCCGGCTCACCGGCCGGGTCGTCGGCGAGATCGTGGACCGGCCGGGCAAGGCCCGCGCGCTGGAGCGCTTCGCCGCCGAGTCGGGCATCCCGCTGAGTCAGACCGTCGCGATCGGCGACGGCGCCAACGACCTCGACATGTTCGCCGTCGCCGGGCTCGGCATCGCGTTCAACGCCAAGCCCATCGTGCGGCAGGCCGCCGACACCGCGGTCAACGTGCCCTACCTCGACTCGATCCTCTACCTGCTCGGCATCTCCCGCGAGGAGGTCGAGGCGGCCGACGCCGAGGACGGCATGCCGCCCCCCATGATCTGAGACCTCAGGGCCTGCTCGCGAAGGCGTCGGCCGCCGCCGCGCACAGCCGTACGGCGTCGGCGTCCAGCGAGCGCAGCGCCTGGTCGACGGCGGCGGTGCGCAGCAGCGCCGGCCCCGAGCCCGGCTCGGTGGCGTTCGCCTCCAGCTCGCTGAGGCGGCGCTCGGCCTGGGCGCCGACCCACACGGCGTCGTCCGCGAGCCCCCGGCTCACCTCCGCCGCCGGCTCGTACGGCTCCCGCCCCCGCACGGCCTGCGCGGTGGCCCGCAGATGGTCGGCCACGGCGTCCAGGACGTCGGGGACCGGCCCGGCGCCGGTGGGCTCGTCGCGCAGCACCGAGATCAGCGTCAGCAGGTCGTCGCGGACCCGCTGGGCAGCCTCCAGGGCCTCGTCGACGGCCTCGGGGGCCGTGCCGCCGGGTTCCTTGGCGATGTAGCCGAGCGCCCCCGTGACCATCTCGGCGTCCACCGCGGCCTTCCTGATCCGCTCCTCTACCCGCTCGGCGCCCGCCTTCCCCCTGGCCAGCTGCGCCAGCGTCCGGGCGACCGCCGCGTGCGAGTCGAGCATCCGGCCGACCCGCTCGGCCAGCCGTTCCGTCTCCCCCCGCGGCCACAGAAGCCGCGCGCACGCGATGGCGATGACGCCGCCGACGACGGTCAGCACGACCCGCGACTCGGCGATCCGCGCGGTCTGCGGCACCTGGAAGTCGAGCAGCAGCAGCACGCACATCGTCATGAACGTCGCCCAGTAGGCCTGGTGTGTCGGGGCCAGGCCGAACGCCAGCGCGGCCGACACCCCGATCAGCGCGACGAGCGTCCAGTGACCCGGTGCGATGTGCAGGATCGCGGCCGAGACCAGACCGCCGGCCGTGCTGCCCCCCACCCGCGCCCACACCTTGGCCCGCGTCTCCCCGTACGTCGGCTGGATGGTGACCAGCACCGCGATCACCAGCCAGTGCGGGAACGCGGGTTTGAACAGCACGATGACGATCGAGGCGAAGGCGGTGCCGAGCACGACGCGCAGGGCGTGCCGCACGCGCGGGTCGTCGAAGGCGAGCGGCGGGGGAGCCGCCAGCGTGGCCAGATCGAGGCCGGGCGCGCACAGGCGGCGGGCCGCCTCGACGGAGCCGTCGAGCGCCTCCTGGATCCGCCCGGCGCTGTGCGCGATCTGCCGGAGGAGGACGAGCACGACCATCTCGCGCTCGCCGCCCGCGGCCCGGTCGCGCAGCCGGTCCACCCGGTCGCGCAGCCGGTCCACCCGATCGCCGAAGCCCACGACGGGCACGTGCTCGGGCGGGCACTCGGCCAGGTAGGCCCGCAGCGACGCGGACAGCGAGCCCACGAGGTCGCCGAGCCCCGCCTCGTCCGCCGCGCCGGGCGCACGCCGGGCCAGCGTGTCGCACAGCCCCCGCAAGGCGATGATCTCGTGGAACACCCGGCGCAACGCGAGCGCGACGTCCTCGGCCGCCCGCGACCGCTCCCACCGGACGCGGCGGGCCCGGGCCATGCGGACCTCGGCGATCGCGTCGGCGGCCTTCCTCCGGCGCTCGTCCCACTCGTCCTGGCCCACCGCGGGGTCGGCCACGGCCTCGACCAGCCCGGCCAGGATGTCGGCCGTCTCCCCCAGCATCGTGACGACCGGGCGGGTGCGCCGCCACGGCCAGGGCAGGGTGAGCAGGACGGCCGCCAGCAGACCGCCGAGCAGTTGCAGGCCCGTGTGCGGCACGGGGTCGAGCGGCAGCGGGTTGGCGGCGGTCAGCAGCAGCGTGAGCGCCGGGGTGACGCCGATCGGGCGCACCAGGCCGCCCAGCCCGGCCAGGGCCGAGGCGACCAGGACCATGAGCCAGCTGCTGCCCGACAGCAGGATCCCCAGCGACGTCCCCACGCCGACCGACAGCACGACGCCGAGCAGGTAGGGGGTGCGCATGCCCGCGGGGTTCGCGATGGTGCGCGCCGCGACCAGCCACGCGCCGAGGCCGACCGTCGCACCGCCCGCGGGGTGCCCGATGAGCAGGCCCGTGAGCAGCGGGATCACCAGGCAGGCGGCCCCGGTCAGGCCGAAACCGAGCGCGAGGCGTGGATCCTCCAGTCTCGGCGCCCTGGCGAGCACGACGTTCCTGAGCGGCAGGCGCTTCTTACTACCCGCCTTGCCGGGCCGCAATCAGGTGCGGCTCACATGGACCAGCCGTCCGGTGCCGGCGGCGACGTCCTCCCACGGCACGTCCAGCTCGATCACCGCGTACGCGCCGGGCGGGAAGCCGTCGAGCCTGGCGTCGGTCAGGGCGGCGACGAGCTCGTGCACGCCCGGGTTGTGGCCGACGAGCACGACCGACGCGATCTCGCCGTCCGTACGGCGCAGCACGCCGAGCAGGTCGTCGGGGTACGCCTCGTAGATGTCGCGTTCGATCTCGACGGGGGCGTCGAGGCCGAGCAGCTCGGCGGTCCTGCGGGTGCGGACCGACGGCGAGCACAGGACGAGCCCCGGGGTGAGCCCGGTGAGCCCGGGGACCAATCGCCGGATCTCCTCCCCGGCCGCCCGGGCGTCCCGTTCACCGCCGGGGGTGAGCGGACGTTCGCTGTCCGGGAGGCCGGGCGCGTGGCCGGCCTTGGCGTGCCTGACCACGACGAGCGTCCGGACGCTCATGGCATGGCCCAGACAGCGAGGCCCACGATCACGGCGATCATCACCGTCATGGTCAGCAGGATCAGCGCCAGCGTCCTGCCCCCGTTCGGCTTGTCCATAAGTGCTCAGTGTATGGAGAAGGTCCCCCGCTCCATGAGCGAGGGACCTTCGGGCCGTGTTGCGGGCCGCGTCAGTGGGCGACGGGCTCCGTGGCACGGGAGGCCTCGTCGGCCTCGCCGGACGGGGCGATGCCGGTGGCGCGGCGCTTGGAGACGACCACGGCGCCGACCACGATCGCCACCGCGACGACCGTCGCGGTGACGCGGACCGCGACGTTGTCGGCGTACGCGACGACGGCCGGGGCGATCAGCAGCGCGACCAGGTTCATCACCTTGATCAGCGGGTTGATGGCCGGGCCCGCGGTGTCCTTGAACGGGTCGCCGACGGTGTCGCCGATCACGGTGGCGGCGTGCGCCTCCGAGCCCTTGCCGCCGTGGTGGCCGTCCTCGACCAGCTTCTTGGCGTTGTCCCAGGCGCCGCCGGAGTTGGCGAGGAACACCGCCATCAGCGTTCCGGCCGCGATGGCGCCGGCCAGGTAGGCGCCGAGCGGCGCGTATCCGAGCGCGAAGCCGACCGCGATCGGGGTCAGCACGGCGAGCAGGCCGGGGGTCGCGAGCTCGCGCAGCGAGTCGCGGGTGCAGATGTCCACCACGCGTCCGTAGTCCGGCAGCTCGCTGCCGTCCATGATCCCCGGCTTGGTGCGGAACTGCTCGCGCACCTCGTACACGACCCGGCCGGCGGCGCGGCCGACGGCGCTGATCGCGAGGCCGGAGAACAGGAACACCACGGCCGCGCCGACGATGAGGCCGACCAGGGCGTTCGGGGCGTCCACCGACAGGCTGAAGTCGGCGAACGAGCCCAGGGCGTTCTTCACGCCCTGCGACGCCTTGGCCAGCTCGCCCTCGACCGCGGTGCGGAACGAGCCGAACAACGCGGTCGCCGCGAGCACGGCGGTCGCGATCGCGATGCCCTTGGTGATGGCCTTGGTGGTGTTGCCGACCGCGTCCAGGGAGGTGAGCACGCGGGCACCCTCGCCCTCGACGTCGCCCGACATCTCGGCGATGCCCTGGGCGTTGTCGGAGACCGGGCCGAACGTGTCCATCGACACGATCACGCCGACCGTGGTCAGCAGGCCGGTGCCCGCGAGGGCCACGGCGAACAGCGCCACGGTCACGTTGCCGAAGCCGAGCAGGAAGGCGCCGTAGACCGCGCCGCCGATCAGCAGCGCCGAGTAGACCGCGGACTCCAGGCCGACCGAGATGCCGGACAGGATGACGGTGGCGGGACCGGTGAGCGAGCTCTCGCCGATCTCCCGCACCGGACGCCGGTTGGTCTCGGTGAAGTAGCCGGTGAGGATCTGGATGGCGCTGGCCAGGACCAGGCCCACGAGCACCGCGCCGATGGCGATCAGGCGCGGGTCGGCGGTGAGCGCGGCGACGTCCGCGGAGGCGCCGGACAGTTCGGCGAAGCTCGACGGGAGGTACGCGAACGCCGCGACGGCCACCAGCACGGCCGAGATGGCGGCGGAGATGAAGAAGCCGCGGTTGATGGCGGCCATGCCGGAACGGTCGTTGGAGCGGGGAGCCGTGGTGAAGATGCCGATGACCGCGGTGATCACGCCGATCATCGGGACGATCAGCGGGAAGACCAGGCCCTCGGTGCCGAACGCGGCCTTGCCCAGGATCAGGCTCGCGACCAGGGTGACGGCGTACGACTCGAACAGGTCGGCGGCCATGCCGGCGCAGTCGCCGACGTTGTCACCCACGTTGTCGGCGATGGTGGCGGCGTTGCGCGGGTCGTCCTCCGGGATGCCCTGCTCGACCTTGCCGACCAGGTCGGCGCCGACGTCGGCGGCCTTGGTGAAGATGCCGCCGCCGACACGCATGAACATCGCGAGCAGCGCGGCGCCGAAGCCGAACCCCTCGAGGACGTTCGGCGCGTCGCCCTTGTAGACCAGCACGACGATCGCGGCGCCCAGCAGGCCCAGGCCGACCGTGAACATGCCGGCGACGCCGCCCGTGCGGAACGCGATGCGCATCGCGGTCCTCTCACCCGACTCGCGGGCGGCGGACGCGACGCGGACGTTTCCTCGTACGGCGAGCCACATGCCGATGAAACCGGTCAGTGCGGAGAACACCGCGCCGACGACGAAGAAGACGGACCGGCCGATGCGCTCGCCGGTCGAGCCCGCCGGGAGCAGCAGAAGCAGGAACGGAATGATGACGACGAATATCGCAAGCGTCCGGAACTGCCGCGTGAGATACGCGGCGGCGCCCTGCTGCACGGCCCGCGCGATGTTCTGCATTCGCTCGGTGCCCTGCCCGGCGGCGAGCACCTCGCGCACCAGGCCGCCCGCGACGGCCAGAGCGAGCAGAGCCACGACGGCGACGACTATGACAAGGGTGAGATGGGAACCGTTCAACGCTACCGCTGCGCTCTCGCCAGCGGCGTGATAGGCAGACATCCGTCCTCCTCGGCCAGACGGGTTTCGGTCCTGCCCGGACGGCGCCGACGATCCGACTGGCCGTGCGGCGCACTTCCGGGCGGTTGGCAAGTGCCGCTTCCGGTTGCATCCGCAATACCTTGGCCGGTGCCGGGAGTCTACGCAGCGACGCCACGGATATGAAGGCCCTCGTGCCCCGTAATCGAGGCGGCGTCCAGTAATGGACGAACATTTGCACCGCTATGAACGTGCTTTGACCAGCGGAGTCAGGGGCGTGGCGGCGATGGTCGCCCTGGTTACAGTACTCCCCTGTCCCTTGTTTCGGTCCGTCCGAAATTAGGCCGGGCATAGCAAAAGATCGAGTGTCACGCCGGGGGGCGACACTCGATCTGCTCGAAGGTCTCGCCTCGAAGACCTCGCCCCGAAGGGTCGTTGAAGGTCGTCGAGGTCCGTGAAGGTCCTCCTCGGATGTCCCCGGAAGCCCTCGGCTCTCTTCGGAGGCTCTGGGATCTCTTTCGGAGGTTCTCGGAGGCTTCGCAGGTCAGAGGGCGGCGATGCCGTGGGGCGACGCGGGCCAGCTCATGCGGATGCGCATGCCCTTCGGCCCGGGAAGCACCTCGACGTCGTCGGCCAGCCCCGCGATGACCGCGATGCCCAGATTGTCGATCTCGGGCATGAGGTTGCCGTTCGCCTCCAGCACCTGGGGCGTCACGTCCTCGCTCGGGGCGGCGTCGGCGACCGTCACCTCGAAACGCCCCGCGTCATCGCGTAACTCGATGCGTACCGGCTCCCCCGGGCAGTGGAGGCGGTGCGCCTCCACAGCCCGCGAGCACGCCTCTCCGACGGCGAGCCGCACCTCGTCCAGGATCGCCTCCGCCACTCCCGTGCGCCGGGCGATGGCCGTGGCGACCAGCCGGGCCGTACGCACGTGGGCGGGCAGAGCGCTGAACGTCAGCTCGACGGTGGCCATGTTGCTGAGTCCTCGGCCGTCACTTGTCCCGGCCGTGGGCTTCCTTGGCCTCCTCGACCGAGGCGTAGATCCCGAAGACCTTCGTCAAGCCGGTGATGCGGAAGATCTTCAGGATGCGCTCCTGCGTGCAGACGAGCTCCAGGGAGCCGTCGTGCGCCCGCACCCGCTTGAGGCCGCCGACCAGCACGCCAAGGCCTGTCGAGTCGAGGAAGTCCACCTTCTCCATGTTCACGAGCAGGTGGAAGTTGCCCTTGTTGACCAGGTCGATCAGCAGCTCACGCAGTCTGGGCGCGGTGTAGACGTCGATCTCACCCTCGACATCGACGATGGTGAGATTGTCCTCGGAATGGTGGTCCAACTTCAGATCCACAGATCCTCCAGCGCCTTACTTGCGTAGGTCTCGATACAGGTCATGCATCCTGGTAGTCCAGAGGCACGACCCGATGCGCGGCATTCAACCACGCTACGACTCCGTGTCTATACGAAATCACGACTCCGGGCGACTCTCCCCGCAGATGCCAAACTGGAAACCAGTGACTCCGACTTCTTCGTCCTCTGCCCGAACAGGCGACCTTCTCACCCGCCTGCTCGCGGTTCCCGCACGCCGGGGGCGCGTGACTCATGTGGAGCATGTTCCAGCACGTCAGGCAGGTGAGGCAAGGTGGCCGGAATGGGCCCCTGACCTGCTGGTCTCGCGACTGCGTCTGCAGGGGGTCTCCGGCCTGTGGGAACACCAGCTTATGGCCGCCGAGCTGGTTAAACGTGGCCAAAACGTGATCATTGCCACAGGGACCGCGTCCGGGAAGTCTCTGGCCTACCTGGTGCCGGCCATCACGGAGATCTTCTCCGGTGGCACCGTGCTGTATCTCACCCCGACCAAGGCGCTCGCCGCCGACCAGCTCAGGGCCCTGCGCAAGCTGCGGCTGACGCAGGTGCGCGCCGCGACGTACGACGGCGACACCCCGCCCGAGGAACGCCGGTGGGTCCGCCAGAACGCCAACTACGTGCTGACCAACCCGGACATGCTGCACAGGTCGATTCTGCCCCGGCACTCGTCCTGGTCGTCATTCTGGCGGCGGCTACGGCTGGTGGTCGTGGACGAGTGCCACGGCTACCGGGGCGTCTTCGGCTCCCACGTCGCCCAGATCCTGCGCCGGCTGCGCCGGGTCGCCGCCAGATACGGCTCCTCCCCGGTGTTCCTGCTGGCGTCGGCCACCGCGAGCGACCCCGCCGCCGCAGGAGTGCGTCTGACCGGCCTTGAGATGGCCGAGGTGACCACGGACGCCTCCCCCAGGGGTTCGACCACCTTCGCCCTGTGGGAGCCGCCTCTGACCGATTTACGCGGGGAGAGCGGGGCCCCGGTCCGCCGTACGGCCACGGCCGAGGCGGCCGATCTCCTGGCGGACCTCGTGATCGAGGACGTGCGCACTCTCGCGTTCGTCCGTTCCCGCCGCGCCGCGGAGGCCGTGGCCCTCACCGCCCGCCGCACGCTGGAGGAGGTCGAGGCCCTCCTCGACGCCGGGCCCGCGCCGTACGGGGAGTACGCCGAGGGCGTGCGGGAAGAGGTGAGCGGCCCGAACGACGGCGGAGCTTTCGGCGGCGCATTCGGCGACGCTTCCGGCGAGGCCTTCGACGGGATCGGCGGGCGGGGACGGTCCTCAACGGCGGCCGCCGAGACCGGAGAGGCGGCTGAGATCGACGCGGGACACCGTCGTGGAGGAGGGCGGCTGGCCGACCGGGTGGCGGCCTACCGGGCGGGCTACCTCGCCGACGACCGGCGGGTGCTCGAAAAGGCCCTGCGCTCGGGCGAACTGACCGGCCTGGCCACCACCAACGCGCTCGAACTCGGCGTCGACGTCTCAGGGCTCGACGCGGTCCTCATCGCCGGATGGCCCGGCACCCGCGCCTCGTTGTGGCAGCAGGCGGGCCGGGCCGGGCGCGCGGGCCAGGACGCGCTGGCCGTGCTGATCGCGCGTGACGACCCGCTGGACACCTACATCGTCCATCATCCGGAGGCGGTGTTCGGGCGGCCGGTGGAGGCCATCGTCCTCGACCCCGACAACCCGTACGTGCTGGCGCCCCACCTGTGCGCGGCCGCTGCGGAGATCCCGCTGGCCGAGGACGACCTGGAGATCTTCGGCCCGGCGGCGCGGGGCGTGCTCGACGACCTCGTGAGCCAGGGACTGCTGCGCAGGCGCCCCACCGGGTGGTTCTGGACGAGCCGGGACCACGCGGCCGACCTGGCGGACATCCGCGGCTCTGGCGGTGCCCCGGTGCAGGTCGTGGAGGCGTCCACCGGTCGCCTGCTGGGCACGGTCGACGAGCCGTCGGCGCACACCATGGTCCATGCCGGAGCCGTCTACCTGCACCAGAGCGAGACGTTCGTGGTCGACGTGCTCGATCTGGACGCGGGGGTCGCCCTGGTCACCGCCGCCGAACCGGACTACGCGACCTTCGCGCGGGACGTCACCGACATTCGGGTGATGGAGTCGCTGCGTTCGCGGCCCTTCGGGCCCGGCACTCTGCACTTCGGCTCGGTGGAGGTCACCCGCCAGGTCGTCTCGTACCTCAAACGGCGCACCCAGACCGGGGAGGTCCTGGGCGAGGAGCCGCTCGACCTGCCGCCGCGCACGCTCTGCACACGCGCGGTCTGGTGGACCCTGCCCACGCCCGCACTCGCCGACCTCGTCGAGCCCGGACACGCTGTGGATCTCGGCGGGGCGGCGCACGCGGCCGAGCACGCCTCGATCGGCCTGCTGCCCCTGTTCGCGACCTGCGACCGCTGGGACATCGGCGGCGTGTCCACCGAACTCCACCCCGACACGGGCCTGCTCACGGTCTTCGTCTACGACGGCCACGACGGAGGCGCGGGCTTCGCCGAGCGCGGGTACGCCCGGGCGTCCGACTGGCTGACGGCGACGCGGGAGGCGATCGCCTCATGCGAATGCGAACGCGGCTGCCCGTCCTGCATCCAGTCCCCCAAGTGCGGCAACGGCAACGAGCCGCTCGACAAGGCCGGAGCGATCCGCCTCCTCGACATCCTCCTGGGCACCTGACCCGGCGCGCGGAACACGTCAGGCTGCGGACGGACCCTCCCAGCAGGCGGGCGGGCTTGCACTCCCGTCACACCAGCCCCGAGAGGCGAACAGAGGCAGCCGGAGCCGGCAGGCACCGAAGGCACGCGTCCCCGTAGGCGCCGGGAACACGCGACCGTCAGAGGTCGGGGCGGCGGCCGGGGTAGGGGCTGTCGTCGTCCTCCGTCCAGACGTCCGGCTCGGGCTGGCGGAGGGGCCGTTCCGGCATCTGGCCGTTGACCGCCGCACCCGCGGGCACCGCCGGCACGGGGACCACTGGCACGGGGACCACTGGCACGGGGACGACCGGCATCTGCCCGGGCAGCACCACCGGAGACAGCGATACGTGCGCGGGGGCCGTCCGGCCGCCGTCGTCCCGCCGTGCCGTCAACGGCGGAAGCGACGCCAGCCGATCCAGCGCAGTCTGCACAGGCGGCTCGCCTTCGGCGGGGACGGCCGAGGTCGAAAGGTCACCGGACGACGATCCGGGGAAAGCCGCGCCGACGACGGCGGAGTCCGCGGAGGCGCCGTTCCCCGGAACGGTTTCGGAAGCGGAGTCGGTGGAAGCGCCGTCCTCGGCTGTGGGGGCAGCGGAGGTCGCCTCAGCCGCGGATGTCTCGCCAGGACCGGTCTCGGCGGTAGGGCTGATTTCCGTGGCAGGGCCGGTCTCAGTGGCAGGGCCGTTCTCAGCGGTAGCCGACGGCTCCTGCCGGTCCGGCCGGCCGAGAGAGGCGGTCGGCTCCTGATCGGACAACGAGGCCACCGTGCCCGTGGTCGCGCCGGCGCCTGGGATGGTGCCCGTGCCCTCGGTCGTCGAGGAGACGGCGCCCAAGCGGATTTCGGTGTCGGCCTCCGTCTCCGGGAGATTCTCGCGGGCCTTCGGCCTGGCCAGGATTACGGAGGGACGTCGTACAGGCGCGTTCCCCCGGGCCTTCGCCGTGGCGGCGCCGCTGAACGCGGCCGCGCCACTCGCCACCGTGGCGGCCTCAGGCGGGGCGCCCGTCTTTCCTGTCACCGGCCGCGGCTGCGAGCCTCCGGACCGTCCCTCGCCCGCGCTGTCACTTGTCAGGCCCTTGCGCCGCAGCCAGGCGCCCAGGTTCGCGCCCGTGAGCAGCAGGACGACGGCGAGCGCGACGTAGACGCCGAAGCTCAGCCCGCCGAGCGGCAGGAAAGAGGACTGAGCCGTCATCTTCGGATCGTCGGTCTTCTCCGGGACGACCACCGGCTCGGTCTGGTCACTGCCACCGTTCGCCTCCGGCAGCGTGAGCTCGGTGTCCTTCGGCGGCTCGGTGTCCTTGGGCAGCGTGGTGTTCTGCGGCAGCGCCGGTTCCGGGTTCGGCACGGCGGTGGACTGATGCGTCTTCGGAGTCTTGGCGGCGGGCGACTTGACCGTCGACTGGCCCGGCTTCCTCGACGGCGACGGGGAGGGGCTCGGGGACGCCTTCGGCGCGGGAACGGCCACGTACGCGGCCGCGGAGCGCTGCGATGCCACGGTGCCGCCGGTGCCGTCCGAGCGGAACGCGCGGACGGAGACGTCCACCTTCTGTCCGCCCATGCCGGCCGGAAGCGCGAGGCTCGTCTGACAGGTGGAACCGGAGCAGGCGGAGTCGGCGGAGACGGAACCGGACTTGCCGGCCTTGACCGAGGTGATCTCGTACGACTGGAGGTCGGGCTCTGCGCCCTTCGCCCAGCTGACCAGGATTGTCGAGGGGTTCTTGAGCCGTGCCTCGACCCCTGAGGGAGCCTCCGGCGGACGGCTGAGCACGAAGGTGGAGGTGGCGTAGGTCTTGTGTGTGACCTCACCGAACAAACTGACCGTGAACGTGCCGTTGGGGGCGTCGCCGGGGTCGAAGGATCCGCTGATCGTCTGGTTCGCACCGCCGGAAGCGATCTTCTGCCGGGATACGGAAGGACCTTCGACGTACAGGGCCATGCTGACCTGGTACCAGTCCGTCTGCGCGGACACGGCCACGGCACCCGATGACTTGACGACCTCCCCGTCCGCGGGGGACAGGATCTCGGCGTCGGCCGCGTTCGCGGGTGCGGCGCCGATCATCGGCGTGGACGCCAGAGCCATCAAAACGATCATCGCCGTTGTGCCCAGCCTACGAACCCTGGTCACGACGCATCCCTTCATGGAGAACCGTCCGCCCCGGCTGCCTCGGCCGAATACGCACGGCGACTGAGAGTACGCGGCACTTTACGCCAGCCGTCCGCTCTTAGACCGAATGTCTAAGAAGTCGTGATTCTATTGCGACACAAGTGGTCTCACTTTACGGAAGATCAGAAATGCGCCATATGCCCGGTCGCGCTCGCGGCGGCTGGTAACGCCTCATCGGTGCTCGACGTGTGTCAGCGGCGGGGCAGCGGCTTCGACGGCGGCCGCGGCCGCCAGACAGAGATCCTCGCGAAACCGAGAACCGATGAGCTGCACCGTCTGTGGCAGCCCCTCGGCTCACCGCCACCGCGGGCAGCCCCAGCAGGTTCGCGGCCACGCTCATCCGATCGACGCCGGCCAGTCCGCGAGCCAGGCCGCGAGGTCGGCTCCCACGGCGAACGCCGGTCTCGTACAGATCGGCGTTCGCCGTGGGAGGCCCCTGACGAGCTCGGCCAGGTCGCTTGCCGCCATCTCCCAGAGCTCCGTCACCGTGGCCTCCTTCGCCCGCCGCGGCTGTCGAACCTTAGGCGGACCTCCGGAGAAGAGCAGTCTTGTTCTTTCTGGCGGGTTGATCCGCCCCACGGCGACCACCTCCTATGCGGCGGAGCCGACCGGACCGGCCGATGCGGAGGCGGTGGCCGTCGCGGGGCCGAGGAGTGGGACCACGAACCGCACGGTTACCGCGACCTCGGCGACACCGTCCGACAGCGAGCACGCTCGCAGAGACGCGCCGTTGGCGGCCGTGATCGCCTGCGCACGGTCACACGCCTCGTCAGGGACCGCCAGCGCCACGCGAGCGGCCCCGAGCGCGCCGAGGTCGGCGGCGCTCTGTGCCCGGTGCCGCGCGACGCGAGCGACACCTACCTGGACGACGACCATCGCCACCGCCCACACGGCGGTCATGAGGGCGATCGTCCAGATGGTCGCCGAGCCGCGCTCCCGGCTGGAGCGCGTTCCGCCCTCGAATGCCTGAAATCTCCTCATTCGCGTGCCCCCGCTCCCGCGATCCGCGCTCCTCCGATTCCTTTGAGTTCAGGGCGACTGCGTCGCGGAAGGCTGCCGGCCGCGTTCATATGGCTTCGGAACCGCTCGTCATTCGCGTCCGCCTGGTCTCGGAGCGACGAGGTCCTCCCGAGGCCCGTAGACCGGGTCGCCTCCGCAGCCGCCGACAGCGACGGAAGGACGCCGGGTTCGGTGGCGGAGACGGCGGCGGCCCGGAGGCGAGCCGGCGGGAGCGGCGACCTGAAGGGCGGCCGGACGATCGCGATGACCTCGACCCGGGTGGTGTCCGCTCCCACGCGGATGGACACCGTGGCACCCTCGGGAGCCAGTCGCAGGACTGCCGCGCTCACCTCCTCGGCCGCCTCGCCTCGTGCGGCGGCGCGTGCGCCGGACCGGGCCGCGTCGACGCATCGCAGTTGCGCGCCCACGATCGTCACCGCCCACAGTGAGGCGGTCAGCACCACCACGAGGGCCGGAAGTGCGACAGCGGTCTCCGCGGTCACCGAGCCTCGCTCCCGCCGGGGCGGTAGGTCCACCACACGCCGTCGCGGCATCCAGGCACAGCGGCGCATCACCGGGAGCCTCAGGCGGCCAGCTTCAGCGCCTTTTGGATGAGCGCGGCGAGCATCGACCTCACTTCGGCGCTGGTGACCACCTTCCAGAGCAGTGCGGCGAACCCGCAGGCGGCTATCGTGCCGACGGCATACTCCGCGGTGGACATACCCGCGTCGGCCCTCGTTTCGGCCTGCACCGCCCACCGAACGCTCAGCTCTCGAGCGCGGCACGAGGCCCGGGCGACCGATCGCCGCAGCGCGGCGTACGACCTCCGCAGGACGTCCCGCAACCCGCCTCCCGCCCTGTGGCCGGCAAGCGCCCACCCGCCGGCGACCGCCCGCTGTCCCAGGCGGCCGGACTTCGGCCCCCGCCCGGACCGCGTCGACGAGCCGGAGGCTTCGGAAGCGCCCGATCCCGCCCACCGGCCGAAGCGGGTGAGCACGGCCGTGCGCCCGGAGCGGCTGAGCAGCGCCCTACGTGCCGAGCGCACGAGCGTCGCCCATCGTGCCGACCGCGCCCTGTGACGGCCCACAGCGTCACCGTCTCGCCGCCGGAGGATCGCGCCCGTCTGATTCCTCCGGCCGGTCGCGGCGTGCTTGCTCATCGGTCCTCCTGACCCGCTCGGGGCGGCCTCTCCGCCCGCGCTGGGGCCAGACTGCGGGATCACGGACGGAGGGATTCGGGCCGAGCACGGTTCTGTGGACAAGAGCCCTGCCGCCGCAGTTGTCCACAACCACAGCGCCCTCATCTGTGGATCGGCGACTAGCGATTGTGGAGCTTCTGAACCCTTTACCCCGCCTGCTGTCCACAGGTGTGGATGAGGCTGTCCACAGGTTGTTCATGGCAGGAGGATCTGGCCCGCCAGACCCGCGACCATGGGAATGATCCCCAGGAAGACGAAGGCCGGCAGGAAACAGAGCCCGAGCGGGGCGACGGCGTGGACACCTACCCTGCGCGCCGCGGCCGAGGCCGTCGCCTGCGCCGTACGCCGGGCGTCGTCGGCGAGCCGGGTGAGGACGTCGGCGACCGGCGCACCGCTCTGGGCAGCCCGGATCATCGTTCTGGCCAGGGCGGCGAGCGCCGGTTCATCGGACAGAGCGGCCCACGCCTCCTCCGGAGGAGCGCCCAGGCGCATCTGAGCACCGGCCCACGAGAGGCGCTCGCCCACGGGGCCCGCGATCGCGACGGCGGTCGTCTCGACGGCCCCGCTCATCGGTTGTCCTGCCCGGAGACAGGCGACGATCAGATCGACGGCGAACGGAAGGTCGGCCCCCATACGCTCCCTGCGGCGTCTGACCTCGGCCGGTTCCCGCCTGCGAACGGCGACGAACAGGCCGATGGCCGTCACCGTCCCCGCGCACGCCCCCACCAGACCACCGAGAAGCAGGAACAGCGCGAATCCCACAGGTGCCGCGACGGCCACCCCTCGACGTGACGCGCTCGCGCCCATCGGCGCGGCGCCTGGTGATCCCCGTGCCGGCGCCTCCGACGCCGCCGACGACGCGATGGCGTTCAGCCGCACGGCCGGCGAACGGGCAGCCGGCCACGTCAGCATCGCCAGCGTGGTCAGGAGCCCGGCCAGTACGGCGATCATGTCTCGCCCCCTTTCCAGCGGGACAACCGTCTCCAGCAGGACAACCGGAGCTGCCATCCACGACGACGGCCGTCCTCTCCACCACACGTGACGCCCGCCGCCCACGCCACTCGTGACACGCACACCTCGCGACAGCCGCCGGCACCACTCGCGGCTTCGGCCCGCGACGTCCCCGGCACGCGTCCGATCAGGCCGTCCGGCCCCCGCACGCGTCCGATCGGGAATGTCCGGCACCGTCCCGCCACCGCACGTCGACGACGGCGCCGTCCGATCACGGCACCGTCCCGATCACGGCACCGTCAGCTCCTCGGCCCGGGTGACGAGCCTGCGGGTCCACCAGACGCCGGCGGCGTCGAGGACGAGCCCGACGACCAGGCAGACGAACCCCGCCGGGCTGCCGAACAGGAACGCCAGCGGATCCATGCCGAGCCCTGCGGCCATCAGCAGGCCGAGCACGGGCAGGCCCGCCAGCATCCGGGCGGTCGCCCGAGGTCCGGAGAGCTGGGCGGCCACCTCCTCTCGGTGGGCCTGCGCCTCGCGCAGAGACGCGCACGCCCGTTCCACCAGTGCGGTCAGGCCGCCGCCCACGGCTACGCTCACCCGCCAGCACGCGGCCAGCCGGACCAGTCCCTCACCCCCGCGCGCGGGCGCGGCGTTCAGCAGGGCCACGGCGACGTCGCCGCCATCCCGGGCGGCGGCGACCACCGGGGCGAGCGCGGCCGGATCGGGTGGGCTGAGCGAGGAGACCGCCCGAGCGAGGGCGTCGCCGGGAGTCCTGCCCGCCGACAGCTCGGCTGCCAGGCTCTGGCACAGCTCGATGGACGCCGCACGCCAGGCCGCCGCCGTCGCCCCTGGGCGTGGACGGCGGGTGAGTACGACCCAGAACCTGCGCATGTCCCTTGACCGCCGGCTCCGCGTGAGCCACGCCAGCCGTGTCGTCCCGGCATCCGGCCCGGCCCACACCCAGGCGGCGAGGGCGGCGGCGAGCATCGCGACCAGCCCCGTGACCAGCCCGCCCGGCGGCGTCATGACGGCCACGAGGCCGGGCAGCGTGCTCGTAGCGCCTCGAAGGACGGGCCCCGGCACGCCCGGCCGTCCGGATCGAAGGTCAGAGCCGCAGCCGCCGTCACCAGGCCGGACGGGCCGCGCTCGAGCACACAGATCTCCGAAACACGGCGGCGGCCGCCGCCGGCCTCCCGCACGAGGTGGATCACGAGATCGAGCGCGGCGGCGATCTGGCTGTGCACCGCCTCCCGCGACAGCCCCGCCGCACAGGCCAGAGCCTCCAGCCGCGCGGGCACGTCGGCGGCGTTGTTGGCGTGCAGCGTGCCGCAGCCGCCCTCGTGACCGGTGTTGAGCGCCGCCAGCAGATCGACGACTTCCGCTCCTCGCACCTCGCCCACCACGAGGCGGTCGGGCCGCATCCTGAGGGCCTGCCGTACGAGATCGCGCAGCCCGACCCCGCCCGCGCCTTCCAGGTTCGGCGGCCGGGCCTCCAGCCGTACGACGTGAGGGTGCAGAGGCTGCAACTCGGCGGAGTCCTCGACCAGCAGCAGACGCTCCGCGGGACCCGCGAGGGAGAGCATGGCGCTCAACATGGTCGTCTTGCCGGTGCCGGTTCCTCCGGTGACCAGGAACGCCAGCCGGGCCGCCATGATCGCGCGGAGCACGGCGGCTCCGCCCTCCGCGGCGAGCTCCTCCACCGTGAACGCCCGTCGTGACGGCAACCGCAGCGACAGGCAGGTCCCCTCCGCCGCTATCGGCGGGAGGACCGCGTGCAGGCGCACGCCGCCGGCGAGCCGGGCGTCCACGTAGGGGCAGGCGTCGTCGAGGCGACGTCCGGCCGCCGCGGCCAGGCGCTGGGCAAGCCTGCGGACCTCGTCGTCTCCCGGAAACGTCACGCCCGTCCTGCGCAGGCCGTCCCCGTCGTCCACCCACACCTCGCGCGGCCCGTTGACCAGGACGTCCGTGACACCCGGTTCGGCCAGCAGGGCTTCGAGCGGGCCCGCGCCGATGAGATGGGCGCGCAGCGTTCGAGCGACGGCCAGGATCTCGGCGTCGCCGAGCACGGCCCGCTCGGCGCGCAGGGCCGCCGCCACCTGGGCCTCGCTGGGGGCGGCACCGGTCTGCGACAGCCGTACGCGCACCGCCTCGACCAGATCAGCGCCGACCCCGGGAACGGTCACCGGTCCTTGGCGGGTCACGGGCCACCTGCCCCGGCGGACGGCCGGCCGGTCCTGCCGCCCTGGGAGAGCCCGCCCAGGAGGGACTCGAGCAGCTCACCGCAGAAGCGGCCCAGCGGGGAGCGGCGCAGCGGCGGCGGGTCTCCCCGATCCAGCGTCTCCACGAGTCCGCGCGTCTCCGGGAGCACACCCGCGCACGGGACCGACAGAGAGGCCGCGACGACCTCCGGATCGAGCGTCCCGGCACGCATCACCAGGCGCAGGTCACCGGTTCCCGGCCGGAGCAGCGTCACCGTCTGGGCCGCCGCGAGCGCTCCTCGCAGGTCCGCGGGTACGACGACGATCGTCGCGGCGGCCCTGGCGAGCGCCTCAGCCTCGCCTTCGCCGACGTGCCGGGGCAGGTCGACCACGACCAGGTCGCAGCCGCGCTGCGCGGCGTCGAGCACGACACGCATCGCCTCACGGGGGATGCGCACCGGCTCGCCGCGATGCGCCGACAACACCGTGAGCTCCCCGAAGGTGGGCAGCGCCTCCTGGAGGGCGGCGAAGCTCACCCTGCCTTCCCTCCCGACGACGTCGGGCCAGCGGGCGCCCAGCGCCTCCTCCTGACCGAGCAGCACGTCGATGCCGCCGCCGAGCGGGTCGGCGTCGACGAGGAGCGTGCGCAGCCCGCCACGGGACGCCGTCAGCGCCAGGGACGCCGCGAGGACGGTGGCACCGGCGCCGCCCTTGCCTCCCGCGACGCACAGGACCGTGCCGGCCCTGGTCGCGGGCTCGGCGGCGTCGCCGAACTCCTCCACGAGGAGCCGCTCGGCCTCGGGCAGTTCCAGCACGGTGTGCGCCCCGACCGCGACGCACCTGCGCCACATGTCGGGGTCGTCGGCGGTGCGCGTCACGACGACCACGTTCTGCCGAGGCGGCGGACCCGTGGCGGCCAGATCGTCGGCCAGGTCACTGCCGACCACGACCAGCGGAGCCCGAATCCAGTACGGCCGGGCGTGGGCCGCCGCGTGGGCCACGTCGAGTTCGACGCCTGCGGCGGCGGCGATGCGGAGCAGATCGTCGAGGAGTTCCTGATCGTCGGTTATGGCCAGTGGGCGTGGCATCGGTGTCTCCCTGTCGTCCCGGACGACTCGGTGTTCGGGAGGACCACCATGCGAGAGGCCGCGACCGGCGCGGGCGAGCGAACCGCGTTCTGTGGACGAAGCCCGGCCTGTGGACAAGACCGGGCGGTTCGGGTCGTCCCCTATTGGCCACAGGCAGGTTGATCAAAGAAAAAGGGCGACCCCCGCCGGGGGGGAGAGCGGGGGTCGCCTAGCGGTCCGGCTCTGGGGGGGTAGAGCCGGTCCCGTATTACAAGAAAGCTTTAAACAAGGGACCACGACATGGCAAGGGTTCCAACGTCATCAAGCCACGCACGCCGTTCCGTATGGAGAGACACACCGTATGCTGCCTGATCACGAGAGGTACGTCGAGAACCCTGTCCAATCTGAGTAAAATTTTTTCTCAGAGTCAGTGTGGCATGTCGACAGGCACGGTCGCAACGGGTACGGGCGACGGCCACGAGGAGTCACCGTTCCCCCTCTTCATGCCGACATACGGCACCAATGGGGACAGAGGTACAGGAATGACCCAGATGACTCGGTAAAGCTCTTGGACGTAGGGGTTTCCATCTCGGGGAAACGGACGTAAAAAGGGATTACGGACCTGCGGGTCCGTGTACGGCATCGGGTACCCACGCGCGACCAGCCGCGGGAGGCGTGTCGAGACGGGCTTGACCCGCTCCGACAAATTCAGGTGCACGCTTGGTAACCCGGTGACACGTACCGGCGACGGCGTTCCACACCAGGGACGCCGTCTGCTTTGTCCGCACCGGCGCCGCGCCTGGCGGCCCGGCACGGCTCCAGCGGACCGCCCCCGCCCGCACCTGCGCCGCGTACGGCGGCACGCAAGGGCGGCTCAGCGGGACATGGCCTCGCAGATCGCCGTCGTCTCGCGGACGCCGTGGACGACCGCCGAGGCGCAGTGCCTCACCCAGATCCCGACGCCCTCACTCGTGCCCTTGAGATACGCCCTGAGGCCCTCGGCGTACGCGTCGCCGAGGTCGGCGTGGCCCACCTCGACGGCGGCGAGCGACTTCGGATCGAGGCCGAGGTCGACCAGCGTGAGCCGCTCCGCGGCGCGGGCGACCAGGCCGTCGGCCACCCCGAACGGACGCAGCACCGCCAGCTCCGCGTGCACGATCGCGGCGAGCACGAGGGCGGGTGCCCCGGTGGAACCCGTGACCAGCCCGGCGAGGGCCGACATGCGGGCCGCGGTCTCCTCCGGTCCGGGCGCAGGGCCGAGCCCCAGCGGATCGGCGGTCGTGGGAGCGGTCCGGGGCCTGCCGGGGTCGGCGGTCATCCCGGCCGCCGCCAGCGCGTGCAGCCGGGCGAGGACCTGCCGCGGCGCCGAGCGCCACGTGGGGGCCAGCCGTCCGAGTTCGGCCGAGGCGCGCAGCGCGCCCTGCACGACGGGGTCGGTCACCTCGCCCATGCGCAGCGGCTCGATCGGCACGTCGACGCCCTCGATCGCGGCGGAGGCGCGCGCGCCACGCAGGGCCGACTCGGCCGACACCTCGGGACTGCGCCGGCGCAGCACCCGGTGCCGGTAGAGCCGGTCGACGGCCTCTCGGGCCTCCTGTACGGCCTCGGGCACGCCGGGCAGCCCGGCGATCACAGCCAGGGGATCGCTCACAGCCCCCGACCATACCCGCCGGTAGAAGGTCGTTCGCCGAAGAGGTACGGCCGTTCAGCGCACAAAGGCGACACCGGTCTCGGCCAGTTCCTCACCTATCGCTAAGTTGGCAGGTTATAGGCGGTAACCGGACAAAACGCCCCCACCCCGATTACTTGTACTTGACACCGCTCGCCTGGTGAAGTGGGACACGACATACCCCAGCTTGGCCGAGGCGGCCGAACGAGAGACAACCTTTTAGACGCTGTGAAGGAGTACGGAGTGGCCACCGAGACCCCCGGTCAGGAAGCCCAGGAGACGCTGTCGAACCTGCTGAGCGAGACGCGCCGGTTCGAGCCCCCGGCGGACCTGGCCTCGGCCGCGAACGTCACGGCGGACGCCTACGAGGAGGCCGCACAGGACCGGCTCGCCTTCTGGGAGCGCGCCGCGGAGCGGCTGACGTGGGCGGAGCGCTGGGACACCACGCTTGAGTGGGAGCCGCCCTTCGCCAAGTGGTTCGTCGGCGGCAAGCTGAACGTCGCCTACAACTGCGTCGACCGCCACGTGGAGGCCGGCCGGGGCGACAAGGTCGCCTACTACTGGGAGGGCGAGCCGGACGGCGACAGCCGGACGATCACCTACGCCGACCTGCAGAAGGAGGTCGCGAAGGCGGCCAACGCGCTGCAGGAGCTGGGAGTGCGCAAGGGCGACCGGGTCGCGGTCTACATGCCGATGATCCCCGAGCTGCCGATCACCCTGCTGGCCTGCGCCCGGATCGGCGCGATCCACTCGGTGGTCTTCGGCGGCTTCTCCGCCTCCGCCCTGAAGAGCCGCATCCACGACGCGGACGCGAAGGTCGTCGTCACCGCCGACGGCGGCTTCCGCCGCGGCGCGCCCAGCGCGCTGAAGCCGACGGTCGACGAGGCGGTCGCCGAGTGCCCCGGCGTCGAGCACGTCGTCGTCGTACGCAGGACCGGCCAGGACGTCGCGACCACGGAGCGGGACGTCTGGTGGCACGACCTCGTGGACCGCCAGCCCGCCGAGCACGAGCCGGTGCCGCACGACGCCGAGGACCCGCTGTACATCCTCTACACCAGCGGCACGACAGGGAAGCCGAAGGGCATCCTGCACACCACCGGCGGCTACCTCACCCAGGTCGCCTGGACCCACCACGCGGTCTTCGACCTCAAGCCCGACAGCGACATCTACTGGTGCACGGCCGACATCGGCTGGGTCACCGGGCACTCCTACATCGTGTACGGCCCGCTCGCCAACGGCGCGACCAGCGTGATCTACGAGGGCACCCCGGACACCCCGCACCGCGGCCGTTTCTGGGAGATCGTGCAGAAGTACAAGGTCACGATCCTCTACACCGCCCCCACCGCGATCCGTACGTTCATGAAGTGGGGCGACGACATCCCCGCGAAGTACGACATGTCGTCCCTTCGGGTGCTCGGCTCGGTCGGCGAGCCCATCAACCCCGAGGCGTACGTCTGGTATCGCGAGCACATCGGCGCCAACCGCTGCCCGGTGGTGGACACGTGGTGGCAGACGGAGACCGGCGGCATCATGATCAGCCCGCTTCCCGGCGTCACGGCCGCCAAGCCCGGCGCCGCCATGCAGCCGCTGCCGGGAATCTCCGCCGACGTGGTCGACGACCAGGGCAACTCGGTGCCGAACGGCGGCGGCGGCTTCCTCGTGGTCCGCGAGCCGTGGCCGTCCATGCTCCGGACCATCTGGGGCGACGACAAGCGCTACGTCGACACCTACTGGTCGCGGTTCGAGGGGATGTACTTCCCCGGCGACGGCGCCAAGCGCGACGAGGACGGCGACCTGTGGCTGCTCGGCCGGGTGGACGACGTCATGCTCGTCTCCGGGCACAACATCTCCACGACCGAGGTCGAGAGCGCGCTGGTCAGCCACCCGAAGGTGGCCGAGGCGGCCGTCGTGGGCGCCACCGACCCGCTGACCGGCCAGGCCATCGTGGCCTTCGTGATCCTGCGCGGCAGTGCGGAGGAGAGCGAGGACATCGCCGCCGAGCTGCGCGCCCACGTGGCCAAGACGCTCGGCCCGATCGCCAAGCCGCGGCAGATCCTGGTCGTGCCCGAGCTGCCCAAGACCCGCTCCGGCAAGATCATGCGCCGGCTGCTGCGCGACGTGGCGGAGAACCGGTCGCTCGGCGACGTCACCACGCTGACCGACAGCTCGGTCATGAACCTGATCGCGGAGAAGCTGCCCAGCGCCAAGAGCGACGACTGATCACGAGCCGCCTGATCTCGTGAGGAAGGCGTGGACGAACGGCGTCCACGCCTTCCGCGTCTCCGCACCGGCCACGGTCCGGCGCGACGAGGAGCGTACGGATCGCCTGAGCCGTCATATTCGGACCGTCTGCGGGCAGGTCTCCGCGTGTCGCGTCCTTCGAATCGGGTTATCCACAGGCAAGGGGCTTCAGTGCAGGTGCGCGGACGGGCACGAGATGATGTTTGATAGTCGCAGATAGGAGATCGCTCATGCCCGAGGACGAATCGCTCGGTGCGCTGGTCGCCCAGGCGAGCCATCACATCTCGACCCTCGTACGGTCGGAGATCGAGCTGGCGAAGGCCGAGCTCAAGTTCGACGCGAAGCGGGTCGGCATGGCCGCCGGGCTGTTCGGCGCCGCGGCCTTCATCGGGCACCTGTGCCTGATCCTGGCCTCGTTCGCGATCGCGTACGCCCTCGTGGCCGTGGGGCTGGCCACCTGGCTCGCGTTCACGATCGTCACGGTGTTCTACCTCCTGATGGCCGGGTTGCTGGTCCTCGTCGGCTACCGCCGGCTCAAGGGGCTGACCGGCATGAAGCGCACCAGGCGGAGCCTGCGCGGCCTGGCGGGCCCGGAGGAGGCGGAGGAGGAGCTGCCGGAGAGGATCCCGGCCCCCACCACGCCGCGGTCCGCGGCCCCGGCGCCGCCGCCGTACACGGGCCCGACCGCCGGGCAGGTGGGCGCCCACCGGGAGTCCGTGAGCGATGCCGGTTGACGAGACGCTGATCGAGCTCGACGGCCCCTGGACACACCGGGCGGTGCACGCGGGCGGTGTGCGGTTCCACGTGGCTGAGGCCGGGGACGGGCCGCTGGTCCTGCTGCTGCACGGGTTCCCCCAGTTCTGGTGGACCTGGCGACACCAGCTTCCGGCGCTGGCGGAGGCCGGTTACCGGGCCGTCGCCGTCGACCTGCGCGGTTACGGCACCAGCGACAAGCCGCCACGCGGCTATGACCTGCCCACGCTGGCCGTCGACGCGGCGGGCCTGGTGCGCGCGCTCGGCGAGACGAGCGCGATCGTGGTGGGCCATGACTGGGGCGGCCTGCTGGGCTGGACGATGAGCGTCCTCGACCCGAAGGTGGTGCGGCGGCTGGTGCCGGTGTCGGCGCCACATCCGCTGCGCATGCGCTCCGCGCTTTTCACCGACCCACTCGGGCAGCTCAAGGCCAGCCGCTACGCCCTGGGATACCAGCTCCCCTTCCTGCCGGAGCGGAAGCTGACCCGCAAGGGCGGCGCCGCGGTCGGCAGGCTGGTCGAGAGGTGGGCTGGGCCGCAGTGGCCCGGCGACGGCGTGACGCGGGTGTATCGGGAGGCGATGCGGCTCCCGACCGTGGCGCACTGCGCGCTGGAGTACTACCGCTGGTTCGCCCGGTCCCAGCTCCGCCCTGACGGCTTCCGCTACGCCCGCCAGATGCGCGCGGAGATCGAGGCGCCGACGCTGCAGCTGCACGGCGCGCTCGACCCGTGCATCCTGCCGCGGACCGCTCAGGGCTCCAGCAGGTTCGTGGCCGCGCCGTACCGGTGGCGGCTGATCGAGGGCGCCGGGCATTTCCCGCACGAGGAGCGCCCCGAGCAGTTCAACGCCGAGCTCATCGCCTGGCTCTCCGACCCCGAACCCGACCGCTGAACCCGCCGCTCAGCCCGACCGCTCAGCCCGACCGCTCAGCCCGACCGCTCAGCCCGGCCACTCAACCCGGCCACTCAACCCGGTCGCTCGACCTGACCGCCGAATCCGACCCCGAACCCGCGGCTGAACCCGGCTGCTGACCTGACGTCCGGCGCCTGGTGGGACGCGCCGTCGCCGGTCTCGCACACCTTGATCGTCCCCAGTGCGGCCGCCCCGGCTGCCGGATCGGTACCCGTGATCTTGTAGAAGATAGTAGAAATGTGCCCTGAAGTGGCTCAACTTCCTGGTTGATCTCCGGGGTGATCCGGGAGTCGCCGGGGTGCTTCGGCCGCTCAGAACCGCCCACGCGCCCTGCGGAGAGACCATGCGTGACCGTGACGAAGCGGGTCGCCCCCGCAATGCACGCCCTCGCGACGAGTACGGCAGGCCGCTCCCCAGAGGCACAGAGGGAGTGCCCCGGGTGCCGGACGACTACGCCCCCGCCGCCGAGGAGGCGCTGGAAGAGGCCAGGAACCTGCTCGCGGCGGGCCGGCCCTTCCACGCCCACGAGGTGCTTGAGGCCCGCTGGAAGACCGGCCCGGCCGAGGAACGCGAGTTGTGGCAGGGACTCGCCCAGATATGCGTCGGCCTGACGCACATCCAGCGCGGCAACCTCTCCGGCGCCGCCGCCCTGCTGACCCGCGGGTCCGCCAGGCTCGGCGCGTACGGCTCCACCCGGCCCTACAGGCTGGACCTGCGGGCCCTGGCCATCGAGGCCGACGCGGTCACGACCGCCATCGACGAGGGGAACGCGGACGCCGGCTCCGCCATCGCCGCCATCCTCGCCCGCCTGACCCCCGCGAAGTAGCGAGGCCGCCCGTCGGCGGCAGCGGTGACGCCGGGGTGCGGCGGCGGGGTGCGGCGGCGGGGTGCGGCAGCGGTGACGCCGGGGTGCGGCGGGCAGGGCTGCTGACCCATAAGGCTGCTGCGCATTGTGGAACCGGGCCCCGGCCGCGTGATGCGCGGGAGACGCACCTAGAGCAGCTTGTCGCGCGCGTAGGCGGCGGCCGCCGTACGGTTGCGGACGCCGATCTTGGCGAAGGCGTTGTTGATGTGCGTCTTCACGGTCGTCTCCGCGATGAAGAGGGCCGAGCCGATCTCCGCGTTGCTCAGCCCCCCGGCGACGAGCCGCAGCACCTCGACCTCCCGCACGGTCAGCCCGTCGGGACAGGCCGTGACCGGCGGCGGCGCGGCGCGGGACAGCGCGTCGACCAGCCGCCGGGACACCGCGGCCGAGAACGTCGACTGCCCGGCGGCGGCGGAGCGGAGGGCGGCGGCGATCTCGGCGCGTCCCGCGTCCTTGGTGAGGTAGCCGCAGGCCCCGGCCAGCAGGGCCGAGTCCACGGACCGGTCGTCGTCGTAGGTCGTCAGCACCACGACGGCCACCTCCGGGTGCTCACGGCTGATCCGCCGCGTGGCCTCGACGCCGTCCATCACGGGCATGCGCAGGTCCATGAGCACGACGTCGGGACGCAGCTCGGCCACCAGGCTCAGGGCCTCTTCTCCGTTCCCGGCGTCGCCCACCACCTCCACGTGGTCGACCAGGTCCAGCAGCGCCACCAGGCCCTCACGCATGAGCTGCTGGTCGTCCACGACCAGGACCCTCATTCCGGCACCTCCGCCCGCACCTCCCACAGGCCGCCCGCCGGTCCGGCGCTCAACGTCCCGCCCGCGAGCGCCAGCCGCTCACGCATGCCCTGCAGGCCGTGCCCGGACGACACCGCGCGTGCGGCCTCGCACGGGTTGCGCACCACCAGCCGGACGGCGCCCTCACCGTAGCCGAGCTCGACCGTCACGGGCTCGCCCGGAGCATGCCTCGCGGCGTTGGTCAGCGCCTCGCGCGCCGTACGCAGCAGGCAGACCTCCGCCGCCGGAGTGATCGGCCGCCGTGTGCCCGCCGTACACAGTTCGGCGGACACGTCGTGATCCCTGCGGTGCTCGGCGACCAGCAGGCTCAGCGCGTCGGGCAGCGGCGGCACGTCCTCCCGCAGGGCCGCCACCGCCGAGCGCGCCTCGGTCAGCCCCTCCCTGGCCAGAGCCCGCGACCTGCGGATGCGCGCCACCGCTCCCTCCACGTCGCCTCGCTCGGTGAGCAAGGCCTCGGCGACCTCCAGTTGCACCCCCAGGGCGCCGAGGGAGTGCGCGAGCACGTCGTGGAGCTCCCTGGCGATGCGGGCCCGCTCGTCGAGCGCCATGGCCCTGGCCCGGTCCTGCTGGGCCCGGCGGTACTGGCGCCGGTGCAAGGCGAAGAGCACGGTGCACAGCACGACCGCGGCGCGGACCACGATCGCCGATCGCGGCTGCTCCCACCACAGCATGCTGCCGGCCATGAGCGCCAGGTCGGTCACGGTGACCGCGACGATCGCTCCCATGCTCGGCGTCACGTGCGCCGCGAACAGCAGCAGCATCGCGAACACGAAGACCGTGGGCGCCGCCTCGGCCGATCCCGACACCGACGCGGCGATCGCCGAACCGGCCGCGAGGAGGGCCACGGCGACTCGCGAGAAGTATCGGTCGAGCAGGACGAAGGCCAGCCAGCACGCCATCGACGCGCAGAGCGCGGACCAGAACAGCGCGGGGGCGCGATCGGGCGACGCGGTCGCGAGCGACCAGGCGAGGACCAGGCTCATCAGCAGCCTGACCATGTGGCCGGTCTCGGGGTCGTCGGCCGCCAGCAGCCGCACGACCCGCCCCCACACCTCCCGCATCGCCTAGCGCGAATCCGTCAACGTCAGAATCATGTTCAACACGATAAGCCGGAAGGCCACGAAGCCGGCGATCACCAGCAGGGCCACGATCACGATCGCGAGCAGGAACTTGCCGTTCATCTTCCCCCCGTTGGCGTCCAGGAGCCGGTGCAGCAGGTCGAGCCAGATGCGGCCCGACCCTCCAGTGCGTTTGTCCATGCCGAGGACGGTAGGGACGGGGTGGGGTGGAGCGGCACCTCCGAAGGATGGAGAACGGGGTGGAGCCTCAGGAACCGGACACTCCCTAGTCGCAGTCCTGGGTGCCCACGCGGACGACGGCGCCGCTGCCGTCGTTGGCGTCGGGCATGACCTCCTCCGCAGTGAGGGCGTAGCCCGTCTCGGGCTGGTCCGTCGCGGCGGCGAAGATCACTCCGAACACCCGGCCGTCAGGGCTCAGCAGCGGCCCGCCCGAGTTGCCCGGCTGGACCTTGCCGCGGATGGCGTAGACCTCGCGCTCCACCCTGCGCTGGTTGTAGATGTCGTACGACTCGGCGCGCTGCTTGATCCTGATGCGCGCGGCGAGCGGCGTGAAGGGGTGCCCCTTCGGGTAACCGGCGATGATCGCGCTGTCGCCCTTGTCGGCGTTCATGTCGAAGCGCAGCGCGTTGATCGGGAGGCCCGGGACGAACAGGATCGCGATGTCTCGCTCGGGGTTGTACAGGACGACCCGGGCGTCGTACTGGTTGCCCTCGTAGTCGGTGACCCGCAACCCCTCGGTGACCCCGGCGACGACGTGGGCGTTGGTCATGATCCGCTGCCGCGCGTAGACGAACCCGGTCCCCTCGATGCGCTTGCGGCAGCTCGGGGCCGTGCCCTGCACCTTGACGATCGCCCTGCGGGCCCGGACGAGGGCGGGGCTGCCGTTGATCAGGCTCTGGTCCGGCGGGGGCACGTTCTGGCCGCCGATGGAGGTGATGACCTGCGGCCACTCCGATGTGCTGACAAAGTCCCTGAACGGCTTCTGCATGGCCCGCACGCCGTCCGGCATGGCCTCGTCGACCGTCTGCCACACGACGGATCCGTTGATCTGGTCCTTGACCAGCGGCTGGCCGAAGCTCATCGAGACCATCAGGGAGCCGAGCAGCCAGGCGATGGCCAGAACCGACAGACCGCTGGCGACCGAGCCGCCGAAGGCGTCGACCGCCTTGGCCGGCTCCCATGTGACGTGGCTGCGGGCCACCGCGCCGATCGTCGAGGACGCGAACTGCCCGATCGTCGCCGCCAGGAAGACGATGACGATGGCTAACAGGGCCCTCTCGATGTCGCCGCTGACGATCGCTCCGGCCAGAGGCGGCGCGATGAACAGCCCCAGGATGGCGCCGCCGATGAATCCGATGAAGCTGAAGGCCCCGATGATGAAGCCCTGCCGGTAACCGGATACCGCGAAGGCCACCACCAGGCCGATCAGGATGAGATCCAGAAGATCGCCGCGCACAGTTTCCACGGTATAGCCACGCCACTCGTCGTGTGCGGGCGTCTGCCGGGTCTCGTCGCCATACGCGGCGTACGAGCACCCCGGCGGCTCAGCCCCGCGCGGCCAGGTCGAGGACCTCTGGGGGAAGATCCTCGACCCGCGAGCGGTCCCAGGGACGCTCGAAACCGGCCGCGGTCAGCACGCCGTCGAGCACGCCGGCGGTGAACCCCCACACGAGCAGCCCGCGTACGCGGAACGCCACGGAGGGGACGATGCCGCGCGGATGGCGCAGCCGCAACCGGTTGGCCGGGTCCACCAGCTCCGCGACCGGGACCCGCTCGACGGTCTCGACCTCGTCGGGAGACGCGGCGTGCACGGCGCAGGGCGTGTGCCACCAGGCGAGCACGGGCGTCACCCGGTTGTCGCTGCGCCAGACGTAGAGCTCGGGCATGGTCCCGACGACCTCGACGCCCGAGGGGTCGAGCCCGGTCTCCTCCTGGGCCTCGCGCAGGGCCGCGCCGATCGGGCCGTCGTCGCCGGGATCGACGCCGCCACCGGGAAACGCGGGCTGGCCGGCGTGCACCCGGCCCTTCGAACTGCGCTGGATGAGCAGGATGTCGGGCCCTTCTGGCCCCTCGCCGAACAGCAACAACACCGCCGCCGAGCGGCCGGCGCCGTTCGCGGGCGGCCGCAACGCGGTGGGAACAGGGCTGTGCGCGGCCTTCGCGGCCAGCTCCGTCAACCAAGGGGGAGCCACGACCACCTCCACATCGTCACACCGAGCATGCTGGGGCCCAGGCGTGCCGTACAACCACGGGAGGACGCCCGAGCTTCCCGATCACTACATACTCACGAGAACGGACCCGGCCGCACCAGCGTGCGCGCCTCGTCCGCGTCTGTGGGGCCGGTGCCGTACGACGGGCAGAGCGCCGCGAGCGGGCACACGCCGCAGGCGGGCTTCCTGGCGTGGCAGATGCGCCGGCCGTGCCAGATCAGCCGATGCGACAGCATCGTCCACTCGGACTTGGGGATCAGCTCGCCGACCTCGTGCTCGATCTTCACGGGATCGGTCTCGGTCGTCCAGCCGAAGCGCCTCGTCAGCCGCTGGAAGTGCGTGTCGACGGTGATGCCGGGAACGTCGAAGGCGTTGCCGAGCACGACGTTCGCGGTCTTGCGGCCCACGCCCGGGAGCTTGACCAGCTCGGCCAGCTTGCCTGGAACCTCCCCCTTGTGGTGTTCGCACAGGGCCTGCGCCATCCCGATGATGCTGTTGGCCTTCGCCCGGAAGAACCCGGTCGACTTGATGATCTCCTCGAGCTCGGCGCGGTCGGCTCCGGCGTAGTCGGCCGCGGTGCGGTACTTCGCGAAGAGCACCGGAGTGACCATGTTGACCCTCTTGTCGGTGCACTGCGCCGACAGGATCGTGGCGACCAGCAGCTCCAGGGGGTTGCCGAAGTCGAGTTCGCAATGGGCGTCGGGGTAGGTCTCGGCCAGGATCCGGTTGATTCGCCGCGCCCGCCGCACGAGTCCCAGGCGGGTCTCGGCCTGGCGCTGACGCCGTCGGGGAGCGGCCGTGTTCGTCGCCATGCCGCAAGCGTAGGGCCTCGCGTCCTCGGCCCGCTCCCAGGTCATGGCTTGCCACACATGCCACATATCCAGCCTGTATTTGCCAATTTGTCCCTACGCTGCGCAATACACTGTGCCCGTAGGGGGACGACCGGCTGCCCGAGCCGGTCGAGCGCGCGATGGGCGTAAGGATAGGTTTCCGCCAAGATTGTGTTGTTTCGCCAGGCACCACGCACACGAGTGCGAGCCGGGAGCTACGCCCATGCGACGTAACGGGACACCCCGTAATGCGTCGCGGAAGGCGTGGGTCACAATGGCTAGCACGGAGCCGGCGACCGAGCGCGCCCGCAGCAAGGAGGCACCGTGAGCACCGAAGAAGTACTGAGCAAGGCGCCGCTGTTCTCCGCGCTCGACCGCGAGAGCGCCGCGGCTCTGCGTACGAGCATCACCGAGGTGGAGCTGCCCAAGGGCCGCACCCTCTTCAGTGAGAACGAGACGGGCGACCGGCTCTACGTGGTGCTCGAAGGCAAGATCAAGCTGGCGCGCACCGCTCCCGACGGCCGGGAGAACCTGCTGAGCGTGCTCGGGCCCGGCGAGATGTTCGGCGAGCTGTCGTTGTTCGACCCTCGCCCGCGTACGGCCTCGGCCATCGCGCTGACCGACGTACGGCTCGCCGGCCTGGGGCACGACGACCTGCGTCCGTGGCTGACCGGCCGGCCTGAAGTGGCGCTGCACCTGCTGCGCGCCCTGGCCCAGCGGCTGCGCCGCACCAACGACGTGCTCGCGGACCTCGTCTTCACCGACGTGCCCGGCCGCGTCGCCAAGCAGCTCCTCGACCTGGCCGACCGCTTCGGGCAGAAGACCGACGACGGCATCCGGGTGCACCACGACCTCACCCAGGAGGAGCTCGCCCAGCTCGTGGGCGCCTCGCGGGAGACCGTCAACAAGGCCCTGGCCGACTTCGCCCAGCGCGGCTGGCTGCGCATCGAGGCCAAGGCCGTGGTGATCATGGACAGGGAGCGGCTCTTCAACCGCTCCCGCTGAAGCGACGCTAGAGCGCCTTGAGGTAGTCGAGCTGGGCCGCCACCGACATCTCGGCGGCCGGCCACAATGACCGGTCCACGTCGGCGTACACCATCTCGACGATCTCGCGCGCGTCCCTGGCGCCCCTGCGGATCGCCTCGCGGATCTGGTCCAGCCGCTCGCGCCGGTGGGCGATGTACGCGTCGAGCACCCCGGAGGGATCGGGCAGGACGGGCCCGTGACCGGGCAGCAGCACCATGGCCTCCAGCATCTCGGCGCCCTGCCTGAGCCTGTCCAGGCTGCGCAGGTAGTCACCGAGGTCTCCGTCGGGGGCGATGACGGTCGTCCCCCGGCCGAGGATCGTGTCACCGGTCAGGATCGCCCGGTCGCCGGGCAGCCAGAAGCACAGCGAGTCGAACGAGTGCCCGGGCGTGCCGACGACCCGCACCTCCACGTCGCCCGCCGTCACCACGTCGCCGTCGGCCAGGCCCTCCTCGCCCAGGCGGAGGCGTGGGTCGAGCGCCCGCACCGGCGCGCCGAGCATCCGCGCGAGCGTCGCCGCGCCCTCGCTGTGGTCGGGGTGGCCGTGCGTGAGCAGGACGGCGGTCACCCGGCGGCCGTCCACCCGCTCGGCGACCCGCCGCAGGTGCGCCTCGTCGTCCGGACCGGGATCCACCACCAGTACGGCGTCCGCCCCGCCGACGATCCAGGTGTTGGTGCCGTCGAGGGTCATCGGCGACGGGTTGGGCGCCAGCACGTTCACGGCGCTCGCCGTGCCCGCGCCGTCAAGGCCGCCGGAGCCGTCGAGACCGTCGGCGCCGTCCGGTCCGGGGATGCGCAGGCCGCTCACTCGGCCGCCTTTCCTGTCTCGGGGATCATCAGCACCATCTGCCCGTCCACCTCGGCGGGCTCCGGCAGGACGGTCGTGATCGACCGGGGGCAGGCGAGCACGTCGCCGGCCGACTCGAACGCCGCCATCTCGGCCAGCGTCCGGAAGGTGGGCGGCAGCATGTGCGCCGTTCCCGCCCTCGCGGCGGCCAGCGCGTCGCGCGGCCGCATCCAGGCCACCCCGGACGCCTCCCCGCCCACGTCCCGCGTACGCTGCCCGGGGGGCAGAGCCGCCACGAAGAAGCGGGTGTCGAAGCGCCGGGGCTCCACCACCGGGGTGATCCAGTGCGCCCACGCCTTGAGCAGGTCGGACCTGAGCACGAGACCGCGCCGGTCGAGGAACTCGGCGAACGACAGCGTGCGCGCGATCAGCGCGAGGCGGTCGGCCTCCCAGTCCGGGCCCGTCGTGTCCGTCACCACCGTGTCCGCGCCCGGCCCGGCCAGGAGCACGCCCGACTCCTCGAACGTCTCGCGTACGGCGGCGCAGACGAGGCCCCGGGCCGTGCTCTCGTCGGCCCGGAAGACCTCGCCCCACGCGGCGGGCGGCGGGCCCGCCCAGGCCACGGTGTGGTCGGCGTCCCGCGGGTCGACCGATCCGCCGGGGAACACGTAGGCGCCGGCGGCGAAGGCCATCGTGGCCCTGCGCCTGAGGAGGTACACCTCCAGGGGGTCGTCACGCAGCAGCACCACCGTGGCCGCGTCCCTGGCGGGGACGGGAGCCAGGCGGCCGGCGAGGATCTCCCGCGCCCGCTCGCCGACCTCGCCGGGCAGCGGAAACCCCATGAGGCCCTCCAGAACAAGGATCGGGTCAACCGGCCCCATGCTCCCCCACGCGTTCGCGGAACCGCAAACCCCGGTTCCGGCCGGCCGGACGGTCAGCGGACCTCCGCGATGACCTCCACCTCGACCGGGGCGTCGAGCGGGAGGACCGCCACGCCGACCGCGCTCCTCGCGTGCTTGCCCGCCTCGCCGAACACCTCGCCGAGCAGCTCGCTGGCGCCGTTGACGACCTGCGGCTGCCCGGTGAAGCCGGGAGCGCTCGCGACGAACCCGACCACCTTCACGATCCGCACGACCTGCGACAGGTCGCCCACCAGCGCCTTGATCGCCGCCAGGGCGTTGACCGCGCAGATGCGCGCCTGTTCCTTGGCCTCCTCGGCCGACACCTCCGCGCCGACCTTGCCGGTGACGGCCAGCTCGCCCTTCACGAGCGGAAGCTGGCCGGAGGTGTAGACGTGGTCGCCCGTCCGTACGGCGGGCACGTACGCGGCCAGCGGGGGCACGACCTCGGGCAACGCGAGCCCGAGCTCGGCGAGCCGCTCCTCCGGGGTGGCCATCACTTCGGCCGCTTCATGTAGGCGACCAGCTGCTCGGGGTTGGGCCCCGGGATGACCGAGACGAGCTCCCACCCGTCTTCGCCCCAGTTGTCCAGAATCTGCTTCGTAGCGTGCGTGAGCAACGGCACGGTGACGTATTCCCACTTGGTCATGGGCAAAGGCTATCGAGGCACGGCAGGCCGGGGATGCTCAGGAACGCGGTTCCGGCCGAGGGGCGCGGTCGGACACGTCGAACGGCGTGCCGGGCAGGTCGGCCGGGGCGTCGATGGCGGGCAGTTCCTCCAGCTCCTCCTCCACCGGCACGGGCTCCCCCACCTCGGCCTTCTGCCCGGCGGCGGGCGTCTCGGCCGCGGGGGCCATCTTGTCGAAGAAACGCAGCAGCTCGACCGGCAGCGGCATGACCAGCGTGCTGTTCTTCTCCGCCGCGACCTCCACCACGGTCTGCAGCATGCGCAGTTGCAGGGCCGCCGGGTCGGAGGACATCTGCCGCGCGGCGGCGGCCAGCCGCTTGGACGCCTGGAACTCGCCGTCGGCCGTGATGATCCGCGCGCGCCGCTCCCGCTCGGCCTCCGCCTGCCGCGACATCGACCTCTTCATGCCCTCGGGCAGCGCCACGTCCTTGATCTCGACCCGCTCGATCCGGATGCCCCACGGCCCCTCGGTCGGCTCGTCGATGACGGCTTTGAGCTGGGCGTTCAGCGCGTCCCTGTCCGACAGCAACTGGTCCAGCTCCGACTGGCCGATCACCGACCGCAGCGACGTCTGCGCCACCTGGGAGACCGCGAAGAGGTAGTTCTGGACGTTCACGACGGCCTTGATCGGATCGATCACCCGGAAGTAGACCACCGCGTCGACGCGGACGGACACGTTGTCCCTGGTGATGCCCTCCTGCGCGGGCACTCCCATCGTGACGATCTGCATGTTCACTTTTTGCATGCGGTCGACGATCGGGACGATCAGGTGCAATCCGGGGCCCCGCACCTCCTGCTGGATGCGGCCGAGCCGGAACACGATCCCGGTCTCGTACTGCTGGACGATCCGCACGCCCCGGGCCACCGCGACGAGCAGGGCAAAGCCCAGGACCACGACCAGCGTCAACAGCACCGACTCCACGGCCGGCACCTCCTTCGTCGACCGGATGGGGGCAAGCGCCCCATTGGCGAACCCTTACCCAATCGACGCGCAAGCCGTACCTCGGGTTCCGGCTCTGGACGACCGCCGCGAATCGGCAGGTAACCCTTGGGTAGCCTTCCTCACGTGGGCGAGTGGAGCAGGCACGCCGACGGGAACCACCGCGCGACGACCCGCGCACGCGATCTCGCCGGCCGTCCGGAGGAGGCACGGTGAGTCAGCCGACCAGCAGTCGCGGCGGGAGCAACGGGGAGGCCCGTGACACCGACTGGGACGGCGTGCGCCTGCACATAGTGAGCGGCAAGGGCGGCACCGGGAAGACGACGGTCGCCGCCGCGCTCGCGCTGGCCCTGGCGGCGGGCGGGCGCAAGGTGCTGCTCGTCGAGGTCGAGGGACGGCAGGGCATCGCCCAGGCGTTCGACCTGCCGCCGCTGCCGTACGAGGAGCGCAAGATCGCCGTGGCGCCCGGCGGCGGGGACGTGTACGCGCTGGCCGTCGACCCAGAAGAGGCCATGCTCGAATATCTCGAGATGTTCTACGGCATCAAGCGCGTGGGCAAGGCGCTGACCCGCATGGGCGTGGTCGACTTCGCCACGACCATCGCCCCCGGCCTGCGGGACGTCCTGGTCACCGGCAAGACCAGCGAGGCCGTACGGCGCCGCGACAAGCTGGGCCGGAGGGTGTACGACGCGATCGTCATGGACGCGCCCCCGACCGGCAGGCTCGCCCGCTTCCTGAACGTGACGCAGGAGGTCGCCGGGCTGGCCCGGGTCGGGCCCATCAAGAACCACGCCGACCTGGTGCGGGGCGTCCTCGCCTCCCCGGAGACGGCGGTCCACTTCGTGACGCTGCTTGAGGAGATGCCCGTCCAGGAGACGCTGGACGGCATCGAGGAGCTGCGCACGACCGGCCTGCCGGTGGGCGGCGTGTTCGTCAACATGGTGCGCCCCGCCGGGCTGCCCGAGGGCGTGCTCGAAGCGGCCGGCCGGGGGCGGTTCGACTCCGCCGAGCTCGCGCTCGGCCTCAAGGCGGCCGGGCTGACGGACGCCACGGCCAACGCCTCCGCCGTCGCCGAGGCGCTCGCCCGTGAGGTGACCGAGCACGCCCTGCGGACCGAGCTGGAAAAGCGCGAGCGCGTCGCACTGGAGGAGGCCGGCGTGCCGCGGTACGACCTGCCGCTGCTGCCCGACGGCGCCGACCTGGCCGGGCTCTACGAGCTGGCCGACGCGCTGCGGGCCCAGTGTGTCGCGTGAACTGTGCGCGGCGTGACTTTCTGATCGAGTGAAAGGCTGAATTGTGACGAGGACGGCGCCCGCGCTGGACATGGACGCGATCTTGGATGATCCGGACACCCGGATCATCGTGTGCTGCGGCTCGGGCGGTGTCGGCAAGACCACGACGGCCGCGGCTCTCGGGCTGCGCGCCGCCGAGCGGGGCCGCTCGGTGGTCGTCCTGACCGTGGACCCCGCCAGGCGGCTGGCCCAGGCCATGGGCCTGACCGAGCTCGACAACACCCCCAGGCGCGTACACGGTGTGGACGGCGCCGGAGAGGCCGGCGGCGAGCTGCACGCGATGATGCTCGACATGAAGCGGACCTTCGACGAGATCATCGAGGCCCACGCCGATCCCGAGCGCGCCCAGCAGATCCTGACGAACCCCTTCTACCAGTCGTTGTCGTCCAGCTTCTCCGGCACGCAGGAGTACATGGCCATGGAGAAGCTGGGCCAGTTGCGCCGCTCGAACGAGTGGGACCTGATCGTGGTGGACACCCCGCCGTCACGGTCGGCGCTCGACTTCCTCGACGCCCCCGAGCGCCTCGGCCGGTTCCTCGACGGAAGGCTGATCCGCATCCTCACGGCCCCGGCCAAGGCCGGCGGGCGCAGCGCGTTCAAGCTGCTCAACGCCGGCTTCGGGATGGTCGCGGGCATCCTGACCAAGGTGATCGGGGCCCAGGTGCTCCGGGACATCCAGATGTTCGTCACCGCGCTCGACGCGGTTTTCGGCGGTTTCCGCCAGCGCGCCGAGCAGACGTACCGGCTGCTGCAGGCCCCCGGCACGGCGTTCGTCGTCGTCGCCGCGCCGGAGCGCGACGCGATGCGCGAGGCGTCCTACTTCGTCGAGCGGCTGGCCGACGAGCGCATGCCGCTGGCCGGGCTCGTCGTCAACCGCGTGCACCGGCCGCTGGCGCCGTCGTTGTCGGCGGCGCGCAGCTCCGCCGCCGCCGAGGACCTGGACGCCAGGGGTGAGCACGAGCTCACCGCGGCCGTGCTGCGGTTGCACGCCGGAAGGATGCAGCTCGCCTCCCGGGAGCAGCGCCAGCAGGAGCACTTCACCTCGGCCCATCCGACGGTGCCCATCGCGCAGGTGCCCGCGATGCCCGAGGACGTGCACGATCTGGCGGGACTGCGCCAGATCGGGCAACTCCTCGCGTCCTGAAGACGTGACGTCCGGCGTCCCGCTTCGCCGCGGGACGCCGCGCCGGGCTCAGCCGGCGATCAACTCGTTGGTCCGCTCGTACTCTTCCTTGGCGCACTCCAGCAGGTCGCGCCAGGACTCCACATCCGGCCTGCGCCTGAGCAGCGCGCGCCGTTCCCTCTCCGTCATCCCGCCCCACACCCCGAACTCGATGCGGTTGTCGAGCGCATCGGCGAGGCATTCGGTACGGACGGGGCATCCACGGCAGATGAGCTTGGCCCGGTTCTGGGCGGCGCCTTGCACGAAGAGTGCGTCAGGATCCGCACCTCGGCAGGCGGCACGGGAGGTCCAATCCGTGATCCACATGTTCGACCCCACTCCCCTTAGGTGGTCAGTCGTCGTTTCGGCCGACGGGCGCGGGCGTCGGGCCTCCTGGTTGCAGTAGCCGCAGAGGAGAAAGTACGCAACGAAACGATCGAACCGACATACCCCGGGGGGACCAAATTCGTGCATGGTCATGTCAGGCCATGTGGCCGGGAATGACTAGTCCCCCCCGCCGGGGGGTAATGCGGACCTGTGAGGTCGATGCCGGGAGAGTCACCAAACGGACGTACCCTTGGATCCGTGCAAGCACACGGCAAAACTCTGGCATCCCGGACAGGTGCGGGCCTGCGCCTCATCGGCGCCGCGGGCGTCGCGGGAGTGCTTGCGGCGGCCATTGCACTACCCGCCGTGGGCGGGGCCGGCGTGACGGTCAAGTCGAGCATCGACACCCTGAGCCTCAAGCCGGCGAAGCTCGACGAACCGCCGCTGCCCGAGAAGACGGTCCTGCTCGACGCGGACGGCAAGCAGATCGCCCAGTTCTACTTCGAGAACCGGGAATCGGTCCCGATGGACCGTATCGCGCCGATCATGCGCAAGGCGATCGTGGCGATCGAGGACTTCCGCTTCTACGAGCACGGCCCGCTCGACGTCGAGGGCACCACCCGCGCCCTGGTCAGGAACATCACCACGGGCGGGGTGACCCAGGGCGGCTCGTCCATCACCCAGCAGTACGTGAAGCAGGTCCTGTACAACAAGGCGGAGACCGACGAGGAGAAGGCCGCCGCCGTCGCGCCGACCGTGGGGCGCAAGCTCAACGAGATCCGCTACGCGATGGGGATCGAGCAGAAGTACAGCAAGGACGAGATCCTCAACCGTTATCTCAACATCGCCTACTTCGGCGCCAGCGCGTACGGCATCGAGGCGGCGTCCAAGCGCTTTTTCGGCAAGCACGCCTCCGAGCTGAGCCTGAGCGAGGCCGCCACCCTCGCGGGAGCCGTCCAGGACCCGAACGCCACCGACCCCAACCGGGGCAAGGAGTTCCGTGACCGGCTGCTGGCCCGGCGCAACGTCGTGCTCGACCGCATGGCCGAGCTGAAGATCATCACCGAGGCCGATCGCGACGCGGCCAAGAAGAAGAAGCTGGGGTGGAAGGACAAGGAGATCCCCGGCGGCTGCGAGGAGAGCGACTACCCGTACTTCTGTCTGTACGTGCGCAACGAGATCCTCAACGACACGCAGTTCGGCAAGACGCAGAAGGCCCGGCAGGACTTCCTGGCCCGCGGCGGCCTGACGATCAGGACCACGCTGAGCCGGAAGATGCAGAAGTCGGCGGAGAAGGCCATCAAGAAGTACGTCTTCCCGAGCGACAAGCCGGTCGCCTCCGAGGCACTCGTCGAGCCCGGCACGGGAGCCATCAAGGCGATGGCCTCCAGCCGGAAGTTCGGCACCAGCAAGAAGAAGAACGAGATGTCGATCAACGTCGTCGCGGACGGCCTGCACGGCGGCGGCACGGGCTTCCAGGCCGGATCGACCTTCAAGATGTTCACGCTGGTGACGGCGCTGAAGGAAGGCTACAAGTTCAACGACGGCTTCAACGTCGGCAGCACCTACACGGCGCCCAGCTACTCCGCGTTCAAGGACTGCAAGGGCAACTCCGTGGGCGACATCAAGACCCCGCTGCACAACGCGGAGGGCCACGGAGGGTTCCTGACCCTGCAGACCGGCACCTGGGGCTCGGTGAACACCTTCTTCCTCACGCTTGAGCAGAAGGTCGGCCTCTGCGACGTCGTGAAGACCGCCAAGGACTTCGGCATCAAGCGCGCCGACGGCGGCAAACTCCAGGAGTTCGAGCCGTTCACGCTCGGTTTCAACGAGATGGACCCGGTCACCGTCGCCACGGCGTACGCGACGCTGGGCGCCCGCGGCAAGTACTGCGCGCCGATGGCCATCACCGAGATCACCGACCGCTTCAACAAGGTCACCTCGTTCAAGCCCAAGTGCAAGCAGGCCGTCGAGGCCGAGGTCGCCGACGCGGCCACGAGCATCCTGTCGGGCGTGTTCACCAAGGGCACCATGTCCGGTGTCGGCGGCATCGGCAGGGACGCGGCCGGCAAGACCGGTACGGGCGACGTCTCCCGCACCGTCTGGTTCGCCGGTTTCACCCCCGACCTGGCGGGTGCGGTCAGCCTCGGCGACCCGCGCGGCCCGGTCCGCTACCCGCTGAGCAACCGCGTCATTGGCGGCCGGTCGTACGGCTCGGTCTTCGGCGCCAGCATCCCGGGCCCGATCTGGAAGGCGACCTTCCTGTCGGCGCTCAAGGACGTCGACGCCTCGTCGTTCGTCAAGCCGGACATGTCGAGGTTCGGCGGCTGCGCCCACCAGTGCGCTCCCCCGCCCAAGCCGAAGTCCGACCGGGGCGGCGGCGACGGTCCGGGTGGCGACGGTCGCGGCAACGGCCATGGCGGCGGTCCCGGCAACGGCCGTGGCGGTGGCAACGGCGGTGGCCCCGGTGGCGGCGACTCGCCCTTCGACCCGTTCGGGTGATCCTTCTCCCGATGGGCCGCTCCTCTCGCCGAGGAGCGGCCCATCGGCGTTTCCGGCCTCGTTCGTCAGGCTGAGTGCCCGGTCTCGGCCGGGCGCCCGCGGCCGTCAGGCGGACAGGCGGGCGCGTACGGCCTGGGCGACCCGGCCGCCCTCGGCGCGGCCCGCGACCTTCGGGTTCAGGATCTTCATGACCTGGCCCATGGCCTTGGGGCCCTGCGCGCCGCTCTCGGCGATCGCCTCGTCGACGAGCGCGTTCAGCTCGTCGTCGCCCAACTGGGCGGGGAGGTACTCCTCCAGGACCGCCTGCTCGTCCAGCTCCGCCTGGGCCTGCTCGGCCCGCCCGGCGCCGGCGAACGCCTCGGAGGCCTCCCGGCGCTTCTTGGCCTCGCGGGTCAGCACCTTGATCACCTCGTCGTCGGAGAGCTCGCGGGCCTCCTTGCCGGCGACCTCCTCGACGTTGACGGCGGCCAGAGCCATCCGGATGGTCCGGAGCCTTACCTCGTCACGGGCCTTCATCGAGGCCGCGAGGTCGGCCTTCAGCTTGTCCTTCAACGCACTCATGCGTCCATCTTGCCGTGCCCGGGCTCCCGTCTTCGCCAGGTTATGCGGGAGGCGGGCCGTACGTCGGGCATCATGGCTGTGTGAGGAAAGCAGCCGCGATTCCCCTGTCCATCCTCGGCCTCGGCGTGGCCGGTGTCGGCTACGCCTCGGTGATCGAGCGAAACTGGTTCCGGCTGCGCCGGTTCGACGTCCCCGTCCTGGCTCCTGGCCAGCGGCCGGTCCGGATCCTGCAGATCTCCGACCTGCACCTCACGCCCCGGCGCCACCGGCTGATCAACTGGGTGCGTTCGCTGGCCTCCCTCGACCCCGACCTCGTCGTGAACACCGGCGACACGCTGGCGCACCCCGACGCGGTCGAGTCGTACATGTACGCCGTGGAACCGCTGCTCGACCGGCCGGGTCTGTTCGTCTACGGCTCCAACGACCTCTACGCCCCCCGGCCGAAGAACCCCGCCCGCTATTTGTGGCGTACGTCCAAGGGAGACTCCCGGCAGCACGTGCCAACGCTGCCGTGGGCCGAGCTGGGCGCCGCGATGCGGGAGGCCGGCTGGCTGGACATGAACAACGCGACGGCCCGCCTCAAGGTGGCCGACCTCGACGTCCACGTGGGCGGCATCCACGACTCCCACATCGACCGGGACCGGTACGACGAGATCGAAGGCCAGACTCCCGTGGACGCCGACCTACGGCTCGGCGTCATGCACTCGCCCGAGCCGCGCAATATGTCGCGGTTCGCCCAGGACGGGTATCAATTGCTGCTGGCCGGGCACACCCACGGCGGACAGCTGTGCATTCCGTTCTACGGTGCCCTGGTGACCAACTGCGGCATCGACCGCGCCCGCGTCAAGGGGCTGAGCAGGCACGAGAGCTCCTGGCTGCATGTCTCGGCCGGACTCGGCACCTCGCCGTACGCGCCCGCGCGCTTCGCCTGCCCGCCCGAGGCGACCCTGCTGACGCTCGTCCCCCGCCGCCCCGTCGTGCCGGATGACACAAGCAGCCGCAAAGTCCGCTAGACTTGCCGAGGCGCAGGACGAAAAGTCCAAGCGACCGGGGTGTAGCGCAGCTTGGCAGCGCGCTTCGTTCGGGACGAAGAGGCCGTGGGTTCAAATCCCGCCACCCCGACCAGGTAGTTGCAGGTCAAGGGCCTGATCGCTGGAGACAGCGATCAGGCCCTTGATCGTTTGACCGTCATTTGACCGTCGGTCTGAACGCCGCCAGGGGGCACTGACGGGTTCAAACGAGTTCTCCTGGGCACCTTGATCAACAAGCTCCGGCTACCGGCCATCGACGGCAGTTCAAATCACTCGGCATGACTCTCCGCACTTTCTGCGACACGAGAGGTTGCCTTCGTTCCATGGCCAGGTGTGAGCTGACGTCATGCACCGTTGGGACCCCGTCAATCCCCGCCAGCTCGCCCTCCTCAAGCGGATCTCAGCCGGCGAGGACCTCAGCGGACCTGATGACGTGCCCGAACGGCATTCGGCGCACGCACTACGCAACCGAGGGCTCGTCGAGATTTCAAAGCGACGCGGCACTTGGAAGGCCGTGATCACCGAGGCGGGCCGCTTCTATCTGGAGCACGGCTACCATCCCGATCACCCCGACCGAAAGCCGGAGGCGGATGTAGTGCGCCTTCTTGCGCTCGACCAGGAAAACGGCATGCTCGCGCTGGGTGTACAGGGCGTCGGCGGTGACCACCGCGCCGGCCAGATCCAGGGATTGCAGCAGCGGAGCGAACGCGGTCAGCTCGTTGCTTTTGCCGTCGACCTCGACCTGGCCGAGGACGGCCAGGGTGCGGGTGTCGGTCACCGCGAGCAGGTGGGCGGCGCGGCCGGTGGCGGTGTGGTGCCGGGTGCCGCGCAACGCCTTTCCGTCGACCGCCAGCACCCGGCGCGGGCGGCGGCATGGCCTATGGCCGGTCGCCTGCGCGGCCTTGGACCGGGCCGTGCCCAGGTCCTTCAGCCAACCGTCGGTCGCGGCGGAAAAGGCTACGGCGTCCAGTGCTTCCAGCCTGGCGCGGATTGTGGACTCGTCCGGCACCCCATAGCGGCGGGCGAGCGGGTCGTTGCGGATCGTCAGCGCCGCAAGGACGTGGTCGGGGGCACCGGCGATCCAGTCGCTGATCGCGGCCCATGACGTTACCCCGGTGAGTGTCGCCGCGACCGCACCGGCCAGGAGCGATACAAGCGAATGTCGTACCCCTCGCGGGTCACGCGGATCGGGAACCCACGCCAGATAGGCCATCAACTGCGGCACCCGGCCGGCGAGCGCGTCACGTTCGGCCGACGGCAACGCGGCCAACTGGCCGAGGACGGTAAAGATCGGGGATGATGAGGGCGCGGGCACGGTCTTCTCTCACGATCAAGGCTTCGACAACCTCATGATCGCGAAGACCGTGCCCGCTCGCAGGTCTCTCCGGCGCGCCCCACTACGATCCGGACATCAAGCATCAAACCGCGACTACGCCGGAGCCCTGCCTATAACCGCCAGAGTTGAATGCAGAAAAATTCCAGTCCCTCGAATTCGGCGACGAGCGTTGTCGGATCCTCACTCCGCAGGCGCCGCCGAATCACGCGAATATGGTAGTCCCCAGGAAGGCCTAGGTGGATCTCTGGATAATCTTCATCGGTACCCGTGACTTCGTCGAAAGTGATCGTGCCGGAACTTGAGGTGAAGATTGCCTCTGATACGTCCGACTGAGGTGTGGGATCGACGGGGGGTTCGCCGCTCCATACTTCGACTACGACATCTGCTGTGTGTACGTCGAAGTCGCTAGAGATGACGGCGGCATTAGCCCCGGCGGTCAGCCAGGTAGTGGACATTACAGACAATGTTCTAGGGTCTGGAGCGCCGGGAGGCAGACCGGCATCCCCCTCTACATCCATTAGGATGAACTCGCCGTTCTCAATAAAGACGGTGAGGCGGGTTAATGAGCGCGCTTCCCCCATAGCGGGTCCTCCATAAGCAGATGGTGCGTGTCTCCCTCCGCGTCGCGGAGGGAGACACGCACCTTAGTCGTCTCGAGGCTCGAAGCTCAGCCAGAAGCCATCCCGGCGTAACATCCGGTTGTTATAGTACCAGTACCCTAGCCTTTGACCAAATAGCCAGTTCTGGTAGGCGTTGATAAGTCTTACCGAGTAGTTGTAGTGGGGATCTGCCTTGGTAGTTCCCTCTTTTGTAGATGCAAAAGGGAACTCGTCGCACTGGACCGCCTTAGTGTTGGGGTCCTTGTTGTGGGTCGAGTTCCATCCTTTGCCACCCCTCTGTTTCAAGCAGGTTCTGTAGGATTTGCCATAATTCTTTTTCTTCGCTTCGCCGTCGGCTGCGTAGTGAAGTTTCTTCCCGTTGATTTTCCCGGCCATGTTCTTCTGGCCACCGTCGTCTGGAGATGGGTACGTAATCTCGGGGTGGTACAGGGCGTCGTAGTCATGCTTGGCTTGTTCGGGCCAGTCGTTCCCTGTGTCGGGGTCTACGTCGTTCATCCAGAGCAGCGTCGTGGCTCGATAGAAGACGCACCCGCCAACTTTGTACCATCTGATGTAACTTGCGGAGTCGCAGCGGATGTTGGCCTTTACATCTTTGCCATTATCTGCTTGGCCAGTGTACAGAAAAGAGGCGTTCGCGGGATCCCATGCGACGCTAAGGGTTGGCCTGATTGAACATGTGCTTATTTTCTCATCGCCGTTTGCGCCCGCCGCAGGGGAGTAATATCTGAACTTCGTCGTTGGTGATAGTCTCCATCCGGAGACGGTCTTAGTTCGTACCGGTAGGCCATATCCGTACTCTGGGCTCAGGTCGGGGTCGCAGTGTCCTACGGGCAAGGGCCATCCCTTGGTGCTGTTCGTGACAGAGATAGAGGTATCGGCTAGAGTGCCCGTCGCCTCCTTAATTTTTACGTCGACCAGTTCATCGACTGTCCTCTCATTCTGATAAGTGTCTTCAAGGATGGCCATTGTCATTTTCACTCGGCCAGTCCTGCGGGCTCCCTGACTGCTGACGACCCACTGCTCAGCCCATGCGGTCTTCTTGGAAGTCTGCAGGTTATAGCAGAGGGAGAACCTACTCGCCAGCCAACCGCCTGACACGAAAGACGCTTTGCGGCAGTCATCCAGATCCCATCGCTTCGGCCCCTCTTTCGTGGTAGAGGCGGCAGACGCATAAGGGGACGTCGACAGTGTGTCGCTCTTACCTTGTTGTGCCTGAGACAGCGAAGGGGCAGGAGCACCACACGCCCCGTTATCCCTCCATGCAGTATCATTTCCTGGTTCCCCGGCGGCAAACAAACCGGCGACTACCCATTCATGGCCCTTCCAAGTGACTTTATCGTCTTGGAAGTAGAAACTATCCGTCTTCCAGGTGGGAGCGGTGCATGGGGTCACGCTCGGGCTGGCGCTCGGGCTCGGGCTGGGGCTCGGGCTGGGGCTCGGGCTGGGGCTCGGGCTGGGGCTCGGGCTGGGGCTCGGGCTGGGGCTCGGGCTGGGGCTCGGGCTGGGGCTCGGGCTGGGGCTCGGGTCCTCTATTGTGCAGGCGGGGACGGGTTCATCGTTTTGTACTGCGGTGATATCACTGTTGGTGAGGACCTTCTCGTAAAGGCGCACATCATCCAGATCGCCGTTGAATCTCGCTCCCATGCTGAACGGACCTTGGGCTGACCAGGCCGGCGGAACTGAGATGGCGCCAAGCAGTTGGCCGTTCATGTACAGAGAGAGCTGAGCCGCATCTTGGTTATAAACACCGGCAAGGTGGAACCATTCCCCCACAGGAGCCGTTGTCTCGGAGGTTACTCCGACAGGCGCGGCATCAGTGGCGTCCGCAGGGAATACCTTGAAAGTTGGCCGGTTACTAGAGTCTGTTCCGAAGTAGAACGCTGACTGGTTGAGGCCCTTCTGTTGAACTACTTGATATGCATTGGAAGAGTCCTTGAGACGAACCCAAGCAGCGATCGTGTAGTTGCTGTCGGTCACAACCACCGGTTCGTCAGATTGGGCGCCATCGGAATTACCGGTTGTCGAAAGTGCCTGACCAGAATGACCTGTAGTCCAACCGGCACCCTCTCGTAATGTCGCAATCCGCCCGTAACCCGACGAATCCTCCGCCTCGGCTCCTTGCCCTTCGTCGAACTTCCAGCGAGCTAGAAGGCAGCCATCTGGTCCATCCTCTGGAGGGGCTACGTCTGCTACCGCTTCATCTATCTCTTCTTGAGTCGCCCATGGGGGAGGCGCGGCGTCCGCAATACTTGCTGCCACGGTTGTATCGGTTTCAGCTTCGCCCTCCTCAAACGCCTGCTCTGCCGTCACGGGATCTGGGTCTGGGCCCGGGGTGGGACTGGCATCGTTCACATGGGCGAGCACTTCTTGCAGCGTGGGCTCGGTCCCGTCGTCATCACGGAACCAGAAAGCCCGCACCTGCTGGGCCGGCTCGTACTCGATCATCAGTGTGGGAGGGTGACGGTAGCCCGGGTATGGGTTGCCGCCGCCGTACTCGCTGGAGTAGTACTGGCGCCAGTTGGTCGTCGCGGTCTCGCTGTAGGCCCGCAGTACCAACCCTTCGTTGGCCACCCCCTGCTCGACCCAGCCGCGGACCATGGTGGTCACCCGGTGCACCAGCGCCTCGTCCTTGGCACACCAGGTGCCGGAGTCGTCGTAGTTGTAGCCGGCCTTGTTGAGCCCCTCGGTGGCGCTGGCTCTGGTCGGCTGATGGTCCCAGTCCAGATCCCAGGTGTCCCAGTAGGAGGTCACTTGCTGGGCGACGATGCCGGACCCCAGCGTGTCGCCGCACAGCACTCCGCCGGGACCGCTGGACTTGTAGTTCCACATGTACAGGTCGGCGTCTTTGACGGTGGCGCCCTCCAGCACCGGGTCGTCAAGGTTGTACCACAGGTACACCCGGGCGATGTCCGCGCTGGATTGGGTCGTCCCCGCGCGCAGCCAACCGTCCGCGGCGTGGTTGCTCCAGGGGTCGTTCTTGTTGACCCAGGCGTCATCGGGTAGTCCGCCGCCGAACCACTCGGAGGAGGCGGCGACCGTCACCGGGTAGGTCACAGCCGGGTCGGCCAGGAACTTCTCATCCGGGGTGAACACCAGCTCCGAGGCTGTGCCGGAGGTCTCCACCCGGGCCTCGACGCGGGAGGTCTTGCCCTGCTCGGGCGAGGCCTCCACCTTTGCGTCCATCGCGGTCAGCACGACCGGCGCCGCCGCCGCCTTGCCCTTCGCGTCCTTCAGCTGCGGCAACCCCTCGGGCGTCTTACCAAACGTCCTGCCCTTGGGCAGGGTGAGGGGCAGGCGTACAGTCACCGGCCCGTCCGGCTTGCGCCGGAAAACCACCTGGGAGACGAAACCTTCGGCCTGGGCGATCACCACCAAGTCCGCCCCCGGCGCCACGGCGTCGGGATAGGTCACCGTGCTTCCGGAGACCTTCGGCTCCGGCAGCGTCCGGGTCACCTCCAGGCCGCTGGTGCCCTGCTCCCCCTTCGCAGATACCAGGTGCTTTGACCCGCGCCCGCCGAAGGTCAGCGGCGACTTGACCCGCGCCGCCTGCAGCTTGCCATCGCGCGCCACGATCTTGGTGTCGATGGGCTCCCATGCGCCGCTGGCCGGGTTCTTCAGCTGTACGGGCCGGGTGGACAACTCGGCGCGCAGATGCTTGCCGTCGGGCTGCGCCCAGACCTTCATCCTCTCGGTGAATTTGCCGGGGACCTCGACGGGTTTACCGGATTTGGCTGCCTTATCCCACGCGGCCTTCAGGGCCGGATCCGAAGATGCCTTCGGTTGGGTTGCCGAAGCGGAGGTCGGGGCCGGAGATGGTGTTGGGTCTGGGGCCTGGGCGACCGCGGGCGCGCTCAAAAGCGAGAGCGGCAGCATCAGAGTCCCAATCAGGGCAGCACGGCGGCGCGTCCGGACGGATAAACCGGACGCTGATCGGCGTCTGTTCACTCACAGCCTTTCGAACAGTGTGGGCAAAACGCCGTTGATCATCACATAAAGTGAAGATAAAAGTAAAGATCGTTTCTAGTAACGGGAAAGTCGTGCTCCGTTACAGCGGCCAAGTAGGGCAGGTCTTCGGCATGGAGCGGCGACGACACGAGCGCTTCAGGCGGGCCGGCGAGTGGCGGTGAGCTGACGGTAGAGCGCTATGGTTTCGGGGTGGGGGTCGCCGTCGGCGCTGACTTCGGCGACCGCTTTCAGGCAGGCTTTCCACGCCTCGTGGACGCGGCTCATGTTCCCGGCTTCGTACTCGGCTCGCATGAGCGCCCGCCAGAGCTGTTCGGCGTAGGGGTCGGAGGCGAGTCCTTGGCGGGCGGCGCGTGCGGAGCGGTCGGGGCGGTCGGCGTCGAGTTCGAGTTCGGCGAGCAGGTCGGCGGCGTCGACGATTTCGGCGCGGATGTTCTCGATCACGGGGGTTTCCAGCCACCAGTGGTAGCACCCGTCCAGCACGGGCCCTCGAACGGCCGAAACAGGAAAGCGGAAGGCGTCCGAAGCGAGACCGCGCCGACGATCTTGTACCCCTGCGAAGGCGCAATCGCCGACGTCAACGGTGCCAGCCAAACGATCAGCTCCGCACACCACCGTCACCATGGCTGCCAAGAGACGCGAGGCCGCGATGCGGCTCATGGAGCGTCTGGCCACCGAGCGTACGGTGGTGATCAGTAAGCCGAGCGAGGATGAAATCGGCGAATGGCGACGCGTGGTGGACTTCGCGAAGCGGCATGGGATGGTCCCGGACGGCCATTACCTCGAGAAGCAGAAGCAGTGGAACGGCGACCTCCGTATCCAGCTCATGCCCGGTACGCACAGCAATTCGAGGCCCCGGATTGAGGAACTCCCCGCCGTACCAGTGCCGAACCAACTGCGGTCGCCTCACCCGGTGGTGGCCAGCCTGCGAGACGACGAGCGCTGGCTCCGGATGCCCAAGGATTTGCGTCGCCGTTCGCTCCTGATTCTTCAAGCCCTCGTGGCCGAGGCGGTCCGGAGAGGACATACGGTTCGCGAGCGTCCCATCTCCCAGGAGGCGAACAGCGGGTACTACTACCAGGGGCGTTACCACGAGAGGCACTACTCGCGTCGCGATGGCGAGATTCAGATCGGCATCGAGGGCTACTCCTACGTGGTCACCATCCGGGAGGAGTCCCCTCAGTCAACCAATGACGAGCGATACGGGCGTCTGGCCATTGAGTTGAACTACCACTTCCAGAGACGGCAACGGCGTTGGGCCGACCGCAAGCGGTGGAAGCTGGAAGACGTCCTCGGCGCTGTCCTGGAGGAACTTGAGACCCGCGCCCGCGACGACGAGCAGCGCAAGATCGACGAAGAGATCGCCAAGGCCCAGCGCAAGGCGCGCTGGGAGGAAGCCATGGCCGTGGCACGGGTCGCGGCTACCGAGGCCTACTACGCCACGTACCTGACTGAGCAGGCTGCGAACTGGAGGAGGGTGCGAGAGCTCCAGGAGTACTGCGAAGAGTTGGAGCAACGGATCAACCAGGCGAGGTCGAACGGCAGCGGAGTCTCCGATGCCGAGCAGTGGCTGACATGGGCTCAACAGCACATCGAGCGAATCAACCCCTTCAAGGAGTTGCCTACCATGCCCACACCGCCCGAACTCACCCCTAAAGATCTCGAATCACACCTGGAGGGTTGGAGCCCATACGGCCCCGAGGAGTACCGCTCCAGATGGGGGTGAGTACCCCAGGGTGATCTTTGCGTTGGGCACGTGGCAGATGCCATGACAGCCGCTGCTCGTAGCCTCGCAATCATGGAGGGCCCCGTCTGTTGAGCGACGGGGCCCTCATAGGCTGCGGACTTTCAAGCGTTGGAGCCAAAGGTGCTGTGTACGTTCTCTTTGTCGGCTCCGATCAGGACGAGCAACTCGATGGTCGGCACGCGATAGGTGTCGCCGACCTTGATGACGCGACAGGGGAACTCGTCCCGCTGGACCAGGCGATAGGCGGTATTCCTGCTCAGGCCCAGAGCGCGAGCCGCCAGAAGGAGCGGTATGACGGCGGGCAGGGCCTGCACCTCTGCCAGGGTCAGCGGCTTCATGGAGTGTCCTTCTTGGCTCCGCCGTCGGGGATCGCGCACCTGTCCGCAGGACAAGGCTGCGTGCTGAAACGAGACGTGATCACCGGACTTGTCGGTCCCCATGCGTACGGTTCCGTCGGTGGTACCACCCCGATGAGGGGGATTCGCGACCCGTCGATAAGTGAGGACCCGGCATGATGGACGATCTCTTGCTCCCTGCGGAACTCCCCCGGCTGTTTCCCGACGGCGGCCCAGGTCGCAGCTTGGCGGTCCCTCTCCCGGATGGACGTCTTATGACGGCGGATCCGCCCTTTCAGGGCGAGGAAGCCGAAGCCCTGTCGCACACGCCGGTCTTCTGGATGAGCAACCACCCGGTCGACGGTGAGATCTGGGCCGCCTTCCACGCCGAGCACCCTCGGTCGGGACTGTGGCCATTGCTCCTGCTGCACGACCTGAGCGGCGGCGATGACCGGCCGTGGGAACAGGGCGAGCTGACGCCGATGCCTGTGTCTGAGATCGACGAGCACGACGCCGCCGGCTTCATGGCGGAGGCATGGGCGGAATGGGCGGAGGATGACGACGAAAACGACTACGACTTCGAAGATCTCGAACCGTTCCGCCGCGACTGCCCCGGCCTCGCACCGCCCGGCGAACCCACCGCGGATCCGGCCGAGGCCGCTGACTGGTATGCCAAACAGCTCGACGACCAATGCGGTCATCTGGGCCTGGTGCCGGCCGCCTGCGGCGCGGACGCCCTGACTGCGATCGGCTGGACAGGACCGTGCAACTACAGCGATACACCGCCGCTGTCTGCGATGCTGCGCAGTTGGGAGAGCCGATTCGGCGCGCGCGTGGTCGCGGTCGGATTCGACACCCTCTACCTCAGCGTGGCCGCGCCGCCCCGCACGCTGGAGCACGCCTTGCACGTGGCTGCGGAGCATTTCGCGTTCTGCCCGGACAACATCCAGCAGGGGCACAGTCCGTGCACACTGCGGTCCTATGCAGAGGAGTTGATCGGCATCAACACCTGGACCTTCTGGTGGGACTGACGTCCAACGGACGGCGCACCAAGCAGCACCGAGCACCGTAGAGCGAGCGTCGCGTGAGCCCTCGCCGATAGGACGGACGGCCTCTCCGATCCCCCTGCCTCCGGTAGCAGCGCGGACAAGCCCTGCAGCGTACGCCTGCGAACGGAGCTCTGAACAGGTCCTTTGCAATCGTTCAGTCATCCTGGCCTCCTGCTGGGAGTGCTGCCTCCGCGGCAACGAAGAGCCGGGTTCGGGCGAGTTCGCAGTAGTCGGCGTTGAGCTCGATGCCGGCGAACTTCCGGCCGAGTTGCCGGGCGGCAATGCCGGTGGTGCCGCTGCCGGTGAACGGGTCCAGGACGGTGCCGCCGGGGCGGCAGCCGGCGGCAATGGCCCTGAGCGGGATGTCGACCGGGAACGCCGCGAAGTGAGCCGCCCGCAGCGGTCGAGTGGGGATTGACCAGACGTCCCCAGGATTCCTGCCGTTAGGGTGCGCGGCGGCATGCCGCGCACCCGTGGGCCGCATCGCCGCGCCGTGCCGTGGGCCAAGCGAGTCCTCCCCATACTTGCCGCTCGGAGGCCAGGCCGTCGTGATGCTGTTCGGCTTGTTGCCCCCGGCTCGTGCCCGCCTGGAAATCGGGCGGTCGCCGGTGTAGGGCTGGCGGACCGGGTCGAGATCGAACCAGTACCGCTGCTGTTTGACGAACAGGAAGATCAGCTCGTACCGGTTGGACATCCGGTCCCGGACCGACTGCGGCATCGCGTTCGGCTTGCTCCACACGATGGCATTGCGGAGGATCCAGCCGTCCTCTTGGAGGGCGAAGGCGACCCGCCACGGCATGCCGAGCAGGTTCTTCGGCGGCACGGCCAGCCGCGCCTTGGGCCGCGCCTCAGGCTGGCGCCCGTTGTAGTGCTTGCCGCGGGCCCAGCCGTCCGAGTTGGCCGCGTAGCAGTCCCCGAGGTTCAGCCAGCAGGTGCCGTCGTCGGCGAGCACCCTTCGGGCCTCAGCGAAGGTGACCCGAAGGTTCTCCACGTACGCCTCCGGCGTGGCCTCCTGCCCGGACTGGCCCTCGCAGTAGTTCCGAAGCCCCCAGTACGGCGGACTGGTGACGATGCAGTCCACCGAGCCCTCGTCCATCTCGGTCAGCACCTCGCGCGCGTCCCCGTGGTAGATCGCCGCGTGCTCGTCGCGCCAGTACGGCGCGCGCAGTTTCCTCATGCGCGACCTCCGGCGACCCGGATCTCCCACAGAACGCGGGCGACCTCGCCGGTACGGCTGGTGTCCCATCCGAGCGGGCTGGGGACCAGCCGGAAGCCGGCCGCGCACAGGCTGGTGCCGGGCTCGTCGAAACGGGTGTAGGCGATCAGGCGCCGGTAGCCCTCAGCCTGGGCGGCCCGCCAGGCGGCACCCAGCAGGGCCGAGCAGGCGTTGAGCGTGCCGTCAGTGGACAGGCAGACGACCTCAGCCGTACTGCCGACGTCGAAGGCCCAGAAGGCGGGCCTGTCGACAAAGGCGACGCCGACCAGGGTTGTGTCGCTGGTCTGGACGCCGATGACGAACTCCGCTGCGGCCGGTGGGGCGAGGTAGCGGTGCGTCCAAGCGGTGAACGCCCTCGCGGTTTGAAGCGCGACCGGCGAAATCAGCAGACGCGGCCTTTTCGTTGCGGCTAGGCCGCCGCTGCCGGCGTTCTTCTGGATGCCATTCCTTTTCTCCATTGATCTGTCGGGACACGTTTTCCGGATGCGGGCCGCCGAGGCCGTGAGCACGGCTCCTGTGGCGTGCTACCAGGCAAGCAGCAGGCTCAGAGTCTGCTCAGAAGCCGGGCGACTGAGCTCAGAAGGTCGCTCTCAGAAGCCGTCGAGCTACTCAGAATGCCGAGGCTCTGAGAAATTTCTGAGCGACTACCCGGCTTTTCTCTGAGCCGTTTCTGAGGCGGCGCGTACACCGGTTTCGAGACCACGAACTCCTTCTCGACCCGGAGCACGACATGAGCGCGCATCGCCTCACCGAATCACCATTGGACACCGCGGAGACGTCATTCCGGTTGCTGACGACCGGCCCGGGCGCCCTGTCACTGGACTGCACGGCACTCGCCCCCGGTCTGCCCCGGGGAGCGGTCTGCCTACGGGAGCTGCGCGTGCTGCTCACCAGCCGGACCGTCACCGACGAAGCGCGGGATGCCGTCTGGCGGGAGTTGGTCGCACGCGCCCAACAGGCCAACTCGAGCTGGACGGTCGCGGCCGTCGGCATGGCCATGCCGGCCCTGCACACGATCGCGATATCGCTGACCCGCGACTTGGTCCGCGGGGACCCCGTGGACGTCGACATCGCGATCATGGCGGCCTTCCTGCGGGCCCTGCACCGTGTGGACACTGGCCTGCCCCACATACGTGCTCGGCTGTGCGAGGCAGCCCGATTCGCGGGTGAGCGCACCCGGCGTCACATCGCGGCCACGGCTGAGCGCCGCTGTGCGGCCGGCGAGCCGATGCCTCCCCCGCGTCCCTGGTACCACCCCGATCTGGTGCTCATCGACGCAGTGGCCCAAGGCGTACTCAGCGAGCTCGACGCCGAGCTGATCAGTCTGACGCGGCTTGAGAACGTGCCGCTGCGGGACCGCGGCCCGGTGAGTGGGCAGCAGAACCGCCGGGAGCTGCCGCTGATCAACGCCCTGCGGCGGGAGGAATGCGAACCCGCCACCCTTCCCCTGACCGCTTCTCCGATCCCGGGAGAAGCGCACTCGGCTTCCGCGCGGAGCCAGGGAACTCCGGATGCGCAAACAGCAACCGACCCGAAGGGAGGCAGGGACACAACCCCTGGCTCCGCGCGGTTCTCTCCCAACCACCCCTCTGTCGTGGCCCGCTGTCACCGCGCCGCCCGGCAGCGGCATCCGGTACGGCATGCCAGCGGCAGCCGTCCCTGCCGCAGAAGACCGTCCTCGCCGGGAATCGCCGTCTGGGGCCTGGCCACTGCGGCAATCGCCATCCTCGTTATTGCCGCAGTGGCAACCGGTGCCTTCGCTGCTTCCCCGGTGGCCGCCGCTCCCTCGGATCTCAACGCGGTCTTCACAAACCTGCGGAACTGGCTGATCGGCCTGCTGGCGACGCTGGCCACGCTGATGCTGACCATCGGCGGGCTTCGCTACCTCGTCGCCGGCGGTGATCCCGGCGAGGTCCAGAAGGCCAAGGCGGCTTTAAAGGCGGCAGCCTTCGGCTACGCCCTGGCCGTGCTGGCTCCGCTCTTCGTGAGCATCCTCAAGCGCGTCGTCGGGTGAGAACGATGACCTCCTCACCCCGGCCCCGGGTCACCGGCTCAGCCAACGTCAGTCGGCTCGACGCCTCGTTCCGCGCTGCCGCGATTCCCCGGCCCGCTGCCACGGCGGCAGTCGTTCGCCTCTCATTTCCACGTACGGCCGTGCTACTGATCATCACGGCGGCCGTCGTCACGGTGTCGATTGCCGCCATGACGGCAACCGCGAGCGCCATGCCAGTGCCGTCTCCTTCGCCCTCACCGTCAATGCCCGGACCAGTCGACATCCCGGTCGACAGTCCCGGGTCCGGATTCGGTATCGGCGACTGGATCAACGGCCAGATCAATTCCTGGTTCGCCAATCTGGTCGCGCTCGCGATCAAACCGCTGCTGGACGTGCTGGCCGCGACACTGCTGTCGACCCCGGACGTGTCCGGCAGCGGCAGGGTCTTCGACCTTTGGAAGGCAACCGCGGCCATCGCGAACACCGGGTTCGTCCTGCTGGCCACGATCGGTGCGATCACCGCGATGGGGCATGAGACGGTCCAGACCCGATACGCGGTCAAAGAGGTCCTGCCGCGCCTGTTCGTCGCGGTCTTGGCCGTCAACGTCAGCTTCGGCATCTGCGGTAAGGCCATCGAACTCGCCAACCCCCTGTCACACGCGCTGCTCGGCCAGGACTTCGACGAGAGGCGCGCAGCGGCGACCCTGCGCCTCCTGGTTGTCGTCCCCGGCCAGCAGGAGATCTTCTACATTCTGCTCGCGCTGGTCGCGGTCATCTTGCTGATCCTGTTGCTGATCGCGTTCGTCATGCGGGCCGCGTTGATAGTGCTGCTGGTGGTCGCCGCGCCGCTCGCGCTGGCCTGCCTTGCGCTGCCGTACACCGACGGGCTGACCCGGTTCTGGTGGCGAGCCTTCACCGGGCTGTTGATCGTGCAGGTCGCTCAGTCGCTCACGCTGGTCATGGCGGTGAGGATCTTCTTTAACCAAGACGGCCGTCTCCTGCTCGGGCTCATGCCGACCGGGCAGCTCGTCAACCTGGTCCTCGTCCTGTGCCTGCTGATCATCTTGGTACGCATCCCGGGCTGGGTGTCCCGCCGCGTGTTTGCCCAGACCGCCGGCCGCGGCTCAACGGTCACACGGATCGTCAAATACGCCTTGGCCTACAAGCTCACCTCTCCGGTCGTGAACGCTCTGCACCTCGGCAGAGGTGCACGCGGCGGCAGGGGTTCAGGCAGGGCCAGGGGTGCGCCCGTCGCCATGGCGAGCAGGGCGCAGCCCGCACTCGCCGCAGGTCCCGCCGGTACGGCTGCCGCCACGACAGCGACCACCGCCTCCACGGCCAGGGGCGGCACCGGCCAGCCCCACCACGCGCCCGGGGCAGTTCGCCGCCCCGGCAATCCTGGCAACTCGCAGCCCGGCCCGGTCAAGCATCCTTCGTCCGGTCCGCCGGCCCAGGGCAAGTACCCGACGCCGCTGCGGCCATCGGTCCCGATTCGCCCCACCACGCCGGTGTACGGCTACCCGCGCGACACCTACTACGCCAACGGCCCAGCAGGGCTCGCGCAGATGTACTGGCTCCGCGCCCAATCCACTCCATCGACGTCCAGATGGCCAGTCCAGTCGCCTGGTGCACCGGCTCCCGGCGGCATAGACCGGCCTCAGAACCCTGGCCGTCGTGGGCCGCAGCGGCATGGCCGCCCCTCCGGCGGAGGTGACAACCGATGAGCTGGGCGCAGCCGGTACGCATCCCCGCCGATGTGGACCAGGAGGACCGAATCGTCGGCGGCTTCACCGCCCGGCAGGTGGCCATCCTCGGCGGCACCGCGGGCCTGCTGTACGCCGCCTACATGCTCCTCGGAGAGCACGTGCCGCTAATGGCGTACGGCGTCGGGGCCCTGCCGATGGCGCTGACCGGCATCCTGCTGGCGATCGGACGGCGTGACGGTGTGAGTCTCGACCGGTACGTGCTGTCCGCGCTCCGCCACCAGCGTTCCGCGAAGGCTTTGGTCTCCGAATCAGGGAACATTCCTCCGGCTCCCGCGTGGATAGCCGCCAGGCCCGTTCCCCGGCTGGCGCCGCTACGCCTTCCGGCGCGAGGAGTGGCCGATGACGGGCTCATCGATCTCGGGCCGGACGGGGTCGCCGCCGTGGCGGAGGTGTCCACGGTCAACTTCGCCCTTCGGACGCCGGACGAGCAGGACGCCCTCGTCTCAAGTTTCGGCCGCTGGCTCAACTCACTGTCCGGCCCGGTCCAGATCCTCATCCGTGCCGCGCCGGTGGACCTCAGCGAGACGATCAACAACTTGGTGGACAGCGCTGGTGCGCTTCCTCACTCCGCGCTGAAGGCCGCCGCGCACGAGCACGCGGCCTTCCTCACCGGCCTTTCGGCTAGGCACGACCTGCTGCGCCGCCAAGTCTTGCTGGTCGTCCGGGAGCCCTGCGCCGGGGCGGGCGGCCGGGACGCGGCATCAGCCCGGGCGCTGCGCCGCCTGGAGGAGGCCGCCCGATTGCTTTCGGGCTGCGGACTCACCGTCCGCCCGCTGGACGCCCCGGCAACACGGGCACTGCTCGCCTCCTGCTTCGGCCCCGCCGACCCGCCGCTACCCACCGACCAACTCGCGACCCCAGACGAGGTCATCACGACAGGAGAACACCGGTGAAGCTCTTCTCACGCAGGCGCACGGCCCTCGCCACCGCGTTCGGCCCGGACGCCATCCAGGTCCGGCCGCGGGACCTTCGAATCAGTGGCGCACTGTGCGCCACCCTGGCCATCAGCGGGTATCCGCGCGAGGTCACACCCGGCTGGCTGGAGCCGTTGCTGACCTATCCCGGTCGCCTGGACGTGTCGCTTCATGTCGATCCGGTCCCGTCCCAGGTCGCCGCCGATCGGCTGCGCAAGCAGCTCGCGCGTCTGGAATCCGGGCTGCGCAGCGACCAGCAGCACGGCCGGCTTCTGGATCCCGGAGTGGAGGTCGCGGCAGAAGACGCCCAGGATCTCGCCTCCCGCATCGCGCGCGGTCAGGCCAAGTTGTTCCGCGTCTCGATCTATCTCACCGTCCACACCGCTACCCAGGATGAGTTGGACGAGGCGTGCGCCCAGGCACGAGCGCTGGCCGCGTCGCTGTTGCTGGATGCCCGGCAGGTCGCCTTCCGACAGCTTCAGGGCTGGGTGTCCTCGCTGCCGCTGGCCTTCGACAACCTGGCCATCAGCCGTACGTTCGACACCCCGGCGCTCGCGGCGGCGTTCCCGTTCACAAGCCCGGACCTGACCACCGACCTGGGACCGACCGCCGTCTTGTACGGCGCCAACGCCGCCAGCCCGTCCCTGGTGGCCTGGGACCGATTCGCCCAGCCCAACCACAACTCGGCCATCATCGCCAGCAGCGGGGCCGGGAAGTCCTATCTGGCCAAACTGGAAGCGCTGCGATCCCTCTACGCCGGGGTCGAGGTTGCGGTCATCGATCCCGAAGACGAATACGCCCGCCTGTGTACGGCCGTCGGTGGGGCCTACCTCCATTTGGGCGCGCCGAACGTCCGGCTCAACCCGTTCGATCTGCCTCTTGAGGGGCGGCGGGACGGGGACCCGCTGACCCGACGCTCGCTTTTCCTGCACACACTGATCGCGGTCATGCTCGGCGGGCCGCTGGACCACGCCGGTAAGGCGGCACTCGATCGAGCGATCCTCGCCGCCTACAAGCAGGTCGGAATCACCTTCGACCAGCGCACATGGAAGAAGCGCCCGCCCCTCATGAGCCATCTGGCAAACACGCTTACCAGAGACGACGACCCCAAGGCCGCCGAGATAGCGGCAGGTCTCGCGCCGTACGTGACTGGCAGTCACCGCCAGCTCTTCGACGGCCACACCACCACCCAGCCCGACTCTCACCTGGTCGTCTTCTCCCTCCGGGACCTGCCCGAGGAACTCAAGGCCGTCGGCACCCTGCTCACCTTGGACGCCGTTTGGCGAAGGGTCTCCGACCCGCGCAACCGTCGCCCGCGCCTCGTCGTGGTCGACGAGGCATGGCTGCTCATGAAGGACCCCGAGGGCGCCAAGTTCCTGCTTCGGATGGCGAAGGCGGCCCGCAAACACTGGGCCGGGCTGTCGGTGGTCACCCAGGACGCTGCCGACCTGCTCGGCTCCGACATCGGACAGGCGATCATCGCCAACTCTGCCACCCAGATTCTGCTTCGGCAGGCTCCCCAGGCCATCGACGCGGTCAGCGACGCCTTCGGCCTGTCCGACGGCGAACGCCACCTCCTGCTCTCCGCCGAGCGCGGCTTCGGCCTGCTGGCGGCGAACTCCGGCGCGTCCCGGGTTGCCTTCCAGGTCCTGGCCAGCGAGCAGGAACACCGCCTGGTCACCTCCTCCCCGCAGGAACTCGCCGAGTACGCGGAGGACGACCTGTGAAGACGATGATTCAGGGTCCGCTGTACGATCCGGATGCCTTCATCGTCTGGCTGCTGGCCTGGGTGAGCGGCCGCGTCTGGCAGCTCGCTCTCGCGCTCTCGATCGCCGTGATCACCCTCGAACTGCTCCACGTCCTGGTTGTACGGCTCCGCCACCGCGCCGCGACGAACGGGGCACGATGCGTGGAGATCTTCGCCCCGCCCACGGCAGACATGGCGGGTGCCGAGGCACTGTGGGGCAACCTACTCGGACTCCTGCGCCCGGCCTGGAAGCGCATCCTATTCGGCCAGCCGCATCTGGCATTCGAGTACGTCTTCGGCACCGGCGGAGTCCAGATCCGGATGTGGGTCCCCGGCACAGTCCCTCAGCACCTGGTGGACCACGCGATCGAAGCCGCCTGGCCGTCCGCCCGCACCACCGTCGTGGAGGCCGCTCCGCCGATGCCGCTCAGCGGGCAGGCCACAGGCGGACACCTGGTGATCGCACGCAGTGAGCGGCTGCCGCTCCGGCACGACCATGACCACGACCCTCTTCGCGCCCTCCTCGGAGCCGCGGTGGGCATGCCTGGCTGGCAGCACGCCGCCGTACAGATCCTCGCCAGGCCCGCCACCGGTCGCCGTCTTTCCGGCGGTGCCGGCGGCATTCCCGTCTTCCTACTGCGAGCCGGACTCGACCTCTTCGCGCCGGGCCCGGCTCGCGCTCACCACCAGCCGAACCATGGGTTGCAGGATCACGCTGCCCGTCTGGAGCAGTACGCCGAGGCCCGCGCCATGAGGGACAAGGCCCTACAACCCCGATACGAGGTCGCCGTCCGCTACGCCGTCCAATTCGACGAAGGCAAGGACCGGGCAGCGCGCAAGGCACGCCGGAAGATCATCCGAGGTCGCGCGCATGCGATCGCTTCGGCATTCGCTCTGTTCTCCGGGCACAATCATCTGGAGCGGCGCCGCCTGCCGCTCCCCGCTCGCCACCTCGCCTCCCGCCGATTCGGGCGCGGCTACCTCCTGTCGGTCTCTGAGCTGGCCGCACTCGCGCATCTGCCGATGGACCCCGCCGTACCTGGGCTGCAACGAGCCGGAGCGAACACGGTGGCGCCTTCGCCGCAGGTCGCCCAGAACGGGAAGGTGCTTGGCCTGGCCGACGCCGGTCACGAGCGGCCGGTCGCTCTGCGTGTGATCGATTCCTGCCACCACGTGCACGTCCTCGGCCCGAACGGCACCGGCAAAAGCACGCTGCTGGCCCAGATGATCCTTTCCGACATCGAGGCCGGGCGCGGCGTCGCCGTCGTCGACGCAAAGGGCGACCTCATCGCCGACCTGCTCGGTCTGATCCCTGAAGAAGCAGGCGAGCGCATCGCTCTGATCGACCCGGACGACCGCCAACCCCGGCCGGCACTCAACGTGCTGAGCGGCCCGGACCTGGAAACCCTCGCAGACAACCTCGTCGGCATCTTCCACAAGATCTACGCCGACTCCTGGGGCCCGCGCAGCGACGACATCCTGCGCGGCTGTGCCATCACCCTCTCCCGTAACGGCGGAACTCTTGCCGACATACCCGCGCTGCTCACCGACCCCCTCTACCGCAAGCAGCTCACTGAACGCCTCAACGACCCCTTCCTGATGGGGTTCTGGAACTGGTACGAGCACCTATCCGAACAGGCCCAGGCGCACGTCACCGCGCCCATCATGAACAAGCTGCGGGCGTTCCTGCTCCGCCCGTTCGTCCGCGACATCCTCGGCTCGGCCCAGTCCACCTTCGACGTCGGCGACGTCCTGGACGGCAAGATCCTGCTCGCCCGGCTGCCTAAAGGCGTACTCGGCGACGACACCGCCCGCCTGCTCGGCTCGCTTCTCCTGGCCCAGGTATGGCAGGCCGCCTCCCACCGCGCTCGACTCGGCCGCAGCCGCGCGCCCTCAGCCCTGTACGTGGACGAGACGCAGAACTTCCTGAACCTCCCGCACGCCCTGTCGGACATGCTCGCCGAGGCTCGCGCCTACCGGCTGTCCATGGTGCTCGCCCACCAACACCTGGCGCAGCTTCCCCGAGACCTGTGCCAGGCGATCAGCTCCGACGCCCGCAACAAGATCTACTTCTCGCTCTCGCCCGAAGACGCCCGCGAGGTCGAGCACCACTTCAGCCCGTACCTGACCCGGCACGACCTCGCCAATCTCGGCGCCTTCCAGGCCGCCGCCCGCCTGGTCGTCCGCTCTGCCGAGACCCCGCCCTTCACCTTGCGCACGCGGCCACTGCCCGTTCCCGACCCCGACCTGGCGCGACGCGTCCGCGCCGCCGCCGCCAAAGCCCACGGCCGGACCCCCGCCCAGCCCGAAGTGCTTCCGCACGACGACCCACGACAGCAGCCCAGAAACGGAGAGAACACATGAACGAGCACTACACACCCAGCGTCCTGGCCTCGCTCGCCACCCAGCTGACCAGCCGCGACCGCCACCTGCTGCGCCTGGTCTGGACCCACAAGGTCCTGACCGGACACCAGATCACCCACATCGCTTTCGACAACCCGATCACCGCACGGCACCGCTTGGTCAGACTGCACCGCATCGGCGTCCTGGACCGCTTCCGGCCCAAGCCACCCGTCGGTTCAGCGCCCTGGCACTACGTGCTCGGCGAATCCGGCGCCGCCGTACTCGCCACTGAGGACGGCGTCGACCTGAGCGAGTTTGGCTACCGCCGCGACCGCGCCCTGGCCGTGGCCTACAGCCAGCGCCTCGCCCACACCGTCGGCGTCAACGACGTCTTCGCCCGCCTGTATGGCACCGCCCGTCAGACGAACGGGTGTCGCCTCGAGACCTGGTGGCCAGAGGCGCGCTGTGCCGCACAGTGGGGCAAGCACGTCCGCCCCGACGCCTACGGCAGGTGGACCGAGAACGGCCACACCGTCGATTTCTTCCTCGAGTACGACACCGGCACCGAGACCCTCGACCGGGTGCTGGGCAAGCTGCACGGTTACGCCGCACTGACGGCGGCCACCGGAATCACCACCCCCGTCCTGTTCCTGACCGCCTCCAGGCGAAGGGAGAGCACCCTTCACGGCCGGCTACAACTCGGTGCGGCTCAAACCGGGGTGCCGTGCGCGACGGCCGTTGCCGGCGCTGACCCGCAGGGCCCCATCTGGCTGCCCCATAACCGCCGAGAAGCACGCTTGCGCCTGGCCGAACTCGCTGAGCACTGGCCTCAGCCCGCAGCGGAGCGCCTTTGATCGAAGAAGCCGCATTGGCGAAGATCCTCGCCGCAGGCGCCAGCCTCGTCGCAGGGATTGCCCTCCTAATCGGACTGGCAGGAGGCGCGCGGTACGCGGCCATCTCGGCCAGCGCGGTCTGTAACTACCCCAGCCCCTCAGCGTCCGAGCTGAGATCGACGCAGCCCCGAGAAACACCGCCCGCGGCCGCCGGACTGTGCGCGGAACTATCGCCCGGAGAGATCCCGGCAGAGGCACTGGCTGGAGCGGAGCGCGGGATAATCGCCGTTCAGGCGGCGTTGCGCATGCGCGGCACCCCGTACTCCTGGGGAGGCGGCGGACCGGCCGGGCCGAGCTTCGGCATTGGTCGCGGTGCCAGAACGCGAGGGTTCGACTGCTCCGGCCTGGCCGAATACGCCTGGTCCAGAGCCGGGGCCCGGATCGGCGGAGACACCTCCGCGCAATGGAACGCGGGGATCCACGTGCCCAGAAGTCAGATCAGGCCAGGAGATCTGATCTTCTTCGCCTCCAACCCGGCTAGCCCCGCGACGATCCACCATGTCGGCATCGCGATCGACGCCACTCGCATGGTCCACGCGCCGTTCACCGGCAGCACCGTGCGCGTCGACACCTGGGCAGGCGTACCAAGCCGGGAGCGAGAGTTCATCGGAGCCGTCAGACCCGCGTGACGTGAGTTTCAAAGGTGCGACCGTTTCTCATCCGATCCAGTCAGCCACCAGCACGTCACTGCCTATGCGAAGAACCCGTCGGCTAGGCAGCCACAGCGCGATTTTACCGCCCTCAGGATCAGCTCCCGGCCGAATAGGCGGACGCCTTCCATATCTGTTGTCTCGGCCACAGCCGGGAAACCTTCATCAGTCGAACGCTCACCGACGGCATGCGTGGTCTCCGGAGCAGTGGCATCCTGGTGCCGATGATATGCAAGATCCGTCTGTCCGAAGCTGGCGTGCACCTGTTCGACCGGGTTTCCGGGCTGAACGTCCTGCTCGATGAGGTGGAGGTGCCCGCAGAGCAGGTCTCCCGCGCTCCTCGGTACTTATCGATTGCGTTGACAAACGCCTGCGAGCTTCGCTGCTCCTACTGTTATGCGCCCAAGAATGCCGCCACGCTCGATATAGACCGCGTGGTCGCCTGGACGGTTGAGCTCGACGGCGCCGGGTGCCTGGGTGTTGGCTTCGGAGGCGGGGAACCGACCGCTTACCGTCGGTTTGCCCAGCTCTGCGCTCAGATCGCTGAGTCGACGTCGATGGCGGTGACCTTCACGACGCACGGACATCGGCTGACTCCGCGACTCGCTGATGCGCTGCGAGGGTCGGTGCACTTCGCGCGTCTGTCCGTGGACGGGGTCGGGGCCACCTACGAGCGGCTCCGGCATCGGCCATTTACGGCGGTGATTTCCGCTGCCGACCTGCTTCGTTCAGTGGCACCGATCGGCATCAACACAGTTGTGAACGCCGACACGATCGGCGAGCTCGATGATCTCGTCGAGTTCGCCGCCAGCGTCGGAGCATCTGAGCTCCTGCTCCTACCAGAGCAGCCGACTCCGGCAACGCCTGGTATCTCCAATACCGATGCGGAGCGCCTCGTTCATTGGATACGAACGGCCAGGACCGAGGTTCGGCTTGCGATCTCACGCTCTGGGCTCGAAGCCTCGGTGCCGGCCGTTGAGGCTATTCCCGGTGAACGTCCTCTTGATGCACACATGCACGTTGATGCGACCGGTGTCCTCCGACCCAACGCGTACGCGTCAATGGGAACGCCGATCCAGGGCTCCATTCTGGATGCCGTCCAAGCCTTGAGGGAGGCGGCGTGAAGATCTGGCACAGCTACGGTTCCGAGCACTCGATGGATCTGGTGCTGATCGGCAAGTTCGAATCGGTATCCGGTGCGGAGGCGGCGATCGAGCGGATGGAGGCGCTGAAGGCTCTCGCGGAGTCCGAACGGTCCGACGATGATTGGCGGTGCCGGGACGAGCGTATGCCTGACGCTCTCGTTGACGAGCTGGTGAGGCTGAAGCTCTATGAGTTAGGGCGATCCGATGTCGACATCTACGCCTTCGACCACTCGGTCGAACGTAACGGATCAATCATCCGCATTTGGACTGAGGAGTCCGAAATTCAAGGATTTCTGAAGGTGCTCCTTCACCTTGGTGCACGGGTCGAAGTGTTCTCGCGCCATGACTGGAATGAGGACGGGACTCCGCGGAAGGCCGCGGGCGGCTGAGGTGGCGCTGGACCTGACCGAGCTGGCGCTCTTGCGGGGTGCAGCCGATGAAAACTTCGAGGCGCTCACACGAGCGATCGTGTCCCGTCGCTTTGGCGCGTTGGGCACTCTCCGGGAGCGGCGTCAGCAGCCGGGCGTCGAGTTCTACCTGCGAGTCGAACACCGCGGTGAACTCGGGGATCCAGGCCGGGTATGGGGATGGTCATGCAAGTGGTTCATCCTTGGGCCTAGAAACGAGCTCACCCCGGGCCAGCGGACGCAGATTGAGGAATCCTTCGAGAAGGCCAGCAAGCACGTTGCGGGGTTGACCGACTTCGTGCTGTGCCTTCCCCAGCGTCCCGCGAAGCAGGACGTGGACTGGATTTATGATCTTGGATCGGCCAGGGGGATCTCGACGAAGCTGTGGGCGGCGGAAAACTTCGATGCGCAGTTGTCCGGGCTCGATGAGCTCCGTTCCACCTTCTTCGGAGAGCTCGTCCTGTCTCCGGACGCGCTCTCACAGGCTCATAAGCGCTCTGTCGCCCCAATCAAGGCCCGGTGGATGGCGCCGCTGCACACTTCGAACCATGTCGAGCACCGGATTGAGCGGGCCTTACTCCATCCGGCGTCGTTCGACTGGCTTGATGAGCACATTGCCGCCATCGCTGTTCGTACTGAGGCACTCCATGACGCACTGCCCGCCATTGACGATGACGCGACCCGCGTAGATGCTCAGGGAGTCGTCGATGACCTGGACCGGTTCGTCGATGACCTGCGAGCCATCGCCGAAGCCGCGCGAAACCGTCGGCCAACGGAGGCTCGTGAGCGCATCGCCGATCAGCAGCCACCAGCGACATCGCCTCGCAAGCTGCGCTCGCTCGTCTTCGGCTTGAGGAAGCGGCGCCTGCCAGCTGCCCTTGCTGTCACCGGCCTCGCTGCGGAAATCCGTGACGTCGTCTGTTGGCTGCAGGACTTGCACGCGGATCTGCAGGCCCCGTTGACCGCGATCGTTGCCGCTGCCGGAACGGGCAAGACCCACCTTTCTGCCCAGCTGACTGCGCCGACCGAACGACCGACAGCTGGAGTGTTCATCCAGGGCGGGCACCTGCGGGCCGGTGGGACCCTGGACGATCTGGCGCGTCGGATCCCTGGATTAAGGGTTGATCGCTTCGAGGATCTCATCTTGGCGCTCAATTCCGCAGGCGGCCGTGCCGGCACTCGGATCCCCCTGATCCTCGACGGCTTGAACGAGGCCGAGAGACCCTCGGAATGGCGTGCGCTCCTTGATGAGCTGACGCCAGCACTCGACCATTACCCCAACGTTCTGGTTATCGTCACTCTCCGTGAGGCGCTAGCTGAGCGTGCTCTTCCGGACACAGCCATAAAGCTTGATCTCAAATGGAACCGGACTGAGGTCGACGACCTCATTGCCGCCTACTTCGACCACTACTTGATCGACGCCCGCGGTGCGTGGCTGCCGACTCGGATGTTCCGTTACCCACTGTTCCTCCGTATGTACTGCCAAGCCGCAAACCCCCTCCGCAAGCAGCCGGTCGGAGTGGAGGCGCTCCCGACATCCATGGTTGGTGTGTTCGAGCTGTACCGCGACGCCGTAACCAAACGCCTTGCCGAGGACCCCGCCCGCAAGCCGGTACCGGCTGACCAGATCAAGCGGCGTCTCGCTGAGCTCGCTCGGGAGCTGTGGGCACGCGGGGTCCGTCGGCTCCCGTCCGATGATGCAAGGGGAATCCTCGACGCTGGTGAGACTAATTGGGATGAGAGCCTGTTCCGGCGTCTTGAAGAGGAAGGGGTCTTGCTCCGCGATGAGGTCAACGGCGGTGACGATACCGAAACGGGGATTCTGTTTGACCGCTTCGCTGGCTACCTGATCGCTGATGCGCTCCTTGTGCGCATGACTTACGCCGAGGTCGAGGAACGGCTCGCGGAGGCGACTATGTGGAAATCCCTCCTCGACAAGGATGGCCATCCCCTCGGCGTAGACGTCGCCATCAGCCTTGTCGGGCTGGTGCCACGCCGGTTCGCCGCGCACCACCTTTGGCGCCTCGCCCCAGAACAGCACCGATCATGGGTACTCGCCCAGGAGCTCGACTCGGAGTCCGAGCTCCTCGATGACCAGACCGTCGACCAACTCGCGACGCTGATCGTTACGAGGAACTGGAGGACTTCTGGGCCTCGCGGCTACAGGCGCCAACATCCGTTCGACCGGCTATGGGAGGTCCGCAGATCTCCCGCCCACCGCCTGAACGCCCACTTCCTCGACCGGGTCCTCCGCCTACTGCCTCTTCCGGAACGTGACCGCAAATGGACCGAATGGGTCCGCCATCGCGCCGATGACCTACTTGTGGACAACCTGAAGCAGATGATCAGGCGCTGGACCGGAAGCCTGGACCGGGTCGAGGCCGACGAGCTAGATGCAGTTGCGATGGCGTGGCTGCTGACGTCCACAAATAGGGACGTGCGGGATCTGGCTACGAAGGCCCTGCAGCGCTATGGCCGACCGGAACCGAAGCGATTGTTCGATCTCGCTACCCGGATGCTCGATGTTGACGACCCATATGTGGTTGAACGCGTCGTCGGTGCCGCGTTCGGTGCCGCCACTGCTCACCAGATGCCTGATCCCGGCGGGCCGTTCGAGCATGCGCTAGCTGGGTGGCTTGTCGAGCTGCGCAACCGATTCCTCGCCGGCGGATCGTCCCCAACATCCCATGAGCTGCTGCGCAGCTACGTACGGGCAACCTACGAGCTCGCCGGGACTCTCCACCCCGGTGCGGTACCCACTGGGATCGATCCATTCGCGCTGACGTTCGCGACTGTGCCGACTGCACCGGTGATGGCTGACGACGACCCGAATGCCAAGGAGTGCGACAGCACCTTCGGTATGGACTTTGAGAACTACGTCATCGGGTCCGTCATCGAGGGCAGACGCAACTACGACTTCGACCACGCTGAATTTCGTCGAGCGCGTGGCGAGGTCATGGCCCGCGTCTGGGAACTTGGGTGGCGTGCCGCGACGCTCGGCGACATCGACCGGGCAATCGCTGAGGCTGCGAGACGGTTCGGGTCTACACGCACGAAGGTGGAGCGCTACGGCAAGAAATACGGGTGGATCGCCTACTACGAGCTAATCGGCCGTCTCTCTGAGGCCGGGCACAAGCGGGATCGGTGGGTTGGAGGCGGGCGCCACGTGACGCCCGACATCGACCCTACCTGCCCCGATGAACCACCGGTGGCGCCCGTCCAGCTACCGGATTGGGCACCTGCTAGTCCGGTGGACGACGAGGTTTGGCTCCGCACCGGTGCGGTGAACGTGCCAGCGGAGCTGTGGTCACCCGACCGTATCTACGGCGTCACTAACGAATGGCTGCTGGTCGAGGGTTTTCTGCAGCATCGGCACGACGGGCGGAAGGTGTTTGGGTTCTTCCGCACCCTCTTGCTGGAGCCGGCCGACGTGAACTCCGCACTGGAACTCGCCAGCAGGATCGAGTACCCAGGGAACCACTTTTTCCCGCAACTCCCGATGATCCGGGACGTATTCGCCGGAGAGATGCCTTGGAGCCCCAGATTCAAGGCGCGTCTCGACGCCGATGACAATGAGTCCTACTCCCGTCCAGCACTGCGCCGCGACTGGCGGGAGGAGGGCATCGGGATCGGCCAGGTAGCCGTGGAACTCGCGACGGGCGAAAGCGGTTCACCGACGGAGCTGGAGCGGTCTTATGACGTGCCGTCCTTCGAGTTCGCCGCCCGCTTCGGGCTTCGCCAGCTGCCCGGCACGTTGGATCTCGTCGGCATGGACGGTACTCGTGCCTCGGCCATCTTCCGCGTAGAGGAACCGTGGCGCGGGCAGCTGCTGTTCCTCCGCCGTGACTTGGTCGTCGATTTCGCCGGTGATCGCCGGATCGTGCAGGTCGCCTGGGGCGAGCGCGAGGTGACCGTTGAATGGAACTCCGTGCCTTCCTGGGTCCGTTCGGTGCACGAAAACTACGAGCATGTCTGGCGCGACATCGGGGTGCTCCATGAGCCTTAAATCTTCAGCGATGGCAACGTGTAGGTCGTAGGATCGCGATGACCGATCTCAATCTGCCTTTGATCACAGAGTTGAAGTTGGTCGGAGGGCCGGTTCTTTGCGAGCCGGCCCTCACTCCTCTCCCAGACATCGCTGCAACAGCAGGAAGCCCGGCATCTCGTTCCTCGGCCGGATCCCGACTTCGAAGATCTCTGGTTCCTCGAAGACGGGCTCTCCGCCGGGGCGACGCGCGTAGGCGACTCGCCCGTAGTCGACGCCGTCACCCCGGTCGAAGCTCATCCAGGTGATGGCTTCCTGCTCACCTTCCCGGAGAGGGTGATTGGAGACAGCTCGCACTGCGATCGTGCTCGGCGGCTTGAACACCCACACTTGTGGAACCGCCAGCACCCATCGAGCCGCGTCGATCTCAACCGCCTTCTCAGCTGCCCTGGCCTCGAACGCCGCCGCAGTCGCGCTGTCGCGTAGGTAGTCGTAATCGCTCAGAATCAGCTTCCGCCCGCCCTCGAGCGCGATGATCGCTGGGCACTCGCGAGCCACGATGTTCTTCTCCAGACGCTCCACCACGTCGAACAGTAGATGCGCGGTCGCCTCGTTCATGTCGCCTCTGGCCCCCTCGCTCGCGGCGTTTACAGTGCACCAGGGTTTCAGAAACGGTCGTACGAGGGGCAGATCCCGGAGAAGCTCTACCGTTGCGGTGGCACCTCAGACGGCTGGTGGCCTCCAGCGCGTCGAAGACACGGGCGCCGATCTGTCCCGCCGTGATGGCAGATTTGCGAACGGCTCACACCACGTGCCCTACGGGCGCGAAGTCCTCGCTGCTCCGTCCGCCGACGCCATTTCTCACGCGAGCGTGGATTGCGGCGCCCCCTTCGGCCGACGCTCCGACGATTTTTGCTGGGTGCTGGCAGCCCTTGCATGCGGGAGCGTTTGGGGAACACGCAACCTCCTTCCGTTGACTACGGATCCCCGCCCCTTGCGGTACGGGGAACCGGGTGAGTGTGATGTCAGACAGCTATGGCGAGCGGCTGATCCAGCACGGCGCCCAGTGTGCACAGGGTGCCGCGGTCGAGCTCGTCGATGCCGCCCGTCACCGCACGGAGCATGTTTCGCTCAGCTCGCTCGGCGCCGCGTACGTTCTGCTCGTGGTGCGTGAAAGTGTTCACCGCCTGGACCACGCCCCAGGCCGTACCACGCCACGGAGCCACTCGGAGGTCGTGGTTCCAGAGCTTGGCCAGGGCGTCTCGCTTACTTTCCGCCATGGTGCGGCTGCGGCCTCGCTCTCGCGGCATCGGTGCGTGGGCGTCCAGGAATGCCTGCCACTGCCGCTCGGTGACCTCAACGCGGCACAGTTCGCGTACCGCCGTTGAGAATTCGTCGGCCAGTGCATACACGATGTGCAGCGCCTCGCGGGCCTCGGCGAGCCGGAACTTCGAATGCCGAGAGTGCTTGATCTTCACCTGCTGCCCGCGCTCGGCAAGGCTGGCGGCCATCGTGTTGTCACAGACGATGTTGGTCACCGCTCGCTTGAACGTCGTGGCCAGCGAGCCGTCAAAGGACGTCGCCCCGAACAGGTGGGGTCGGAACTCGACGCCTTCCGGCGTGATGACGTTCTCGGGCACCTCGACCGACACCCAGGCGACCGCTCCGCCCTTGAGCAGCCCGGCGGAGCCGATCGACAGATCGGCGTCGAGGAGCCGGGAAACGGTGTTGATGAGCCACTCCACGTAGGGGTGCGGTTCGTAGCCATCGGAGAAGATGCCCATCACGTGGCCGTTGTCGCTGCATAGGATGGCCTGCCTTCCGGGCACCTGGGCGAGCCCACCTCGCGGGTCCTCCACGTAGACCGGGCTGCTCAGCGCCTCCCAGCCGAACAGCCGCCGCTTGACGTCGTCCACAGGGATCGGGCCTGGATAGTGGTTCGGCTCCTCGCCCTGCATGCTCGCCCGGTAGTGCCAGGCCGTACCACGCTTCTCGGTGAAGCCGATCAAGGTGTTGGCGTTCAACCACTCCAGAGACTCCTTGGACATGTTTTTTCTCCCCTTCGATGGAAATGAAAAGGCACCGGCCGTAGCCGGTGCCCTCAATACTGTCGATACTTTCGGTAGGTCGACTTTCCGGATTCGCCCGCCTCTCCAGCGCGAGCGCCGAAGCTCGGGCGAGGTCACGTGGAGCGATGCTGTACGGCGTAGGCGATGCGTTCGGTCAATTCACGATCGGCCGCGCGAATCTCAATTGCGCTCGTGGTGTCGCCGTACACGGTGAACGAGCCGGAAGCGCCGTCCAGGCGCCACCGGACGACGGTCTCTCGCTCGTTCTCGGTGAGTGAGGCTTCCGGTAGCAGCTCTACCAGGGTTTCGACGATCTCGGCCCGCGTGCCGTTCTCAGCCGCCCTCTTTGCCAGCCGCTCGCGGCAGGCCAGCAGATCTCGCCGGTAGTCGGGCAGTAGGCGGCGCTCGATCCTCTTCGCGACGAACTTCGCCCCTCGCGCCGCCGTCACCGTAATCTCATGCCGCCGCAGGCCAGGAAGCGTTCCTCTGCTGCCGCCGGGGTAGACACCGAGCACCCTAATCCGCCTCCGCTGATTCCAGATCGGATGCACGACGAGCCGGGCGCCGGCCGGTCCCGTCAGGTAGGCCGGATGACCGGGCCGCACCAGAGGGCTGAAGCCGTCCAGATGCTCGGCGACCTCTATCACCAGTTCCTCGATCTCCCATTCGTTCACTCAGAGACTCCTTTCGCATTATTGATTGACGGGCTCAAAGCAGGCCCGCCCAGAGCGCAGACTGAGCCAATCGAGCGTCATCACTTCGACCGAATAGACGCTCATTGCTGGCATATAAATACGGGGGCCGTTGCGGCCCGAACGTCCGCCCCCAAGGCCCTGACGCGCTGCAACCTGATTCGGTGCAGGCGTAAGAGGTTTAGCGGATTTCCCGAATCGGGACAGTGCCCGCCGATCGGCAAGCGGCTTTATGGCTGCTCTTCGTTGCGCATGCGTTCTTGGTCGGCGCGGAATCGGTAGATGTCCCGGCCGGGCTTGGCGCACTCCTGGCAGCGGCAGCCGTATCTGTGGATGTCGCTGATGTGGAAGAGCTGGGTTCGGTCCTGCCACGTTGTGGGATAAAGCGACTCATCCAGTTCCACGTGGGCGCGTCCGCGCTGCTCGTTGACCTTGGTCACCGTAGCCGGGTAGTAGAAGGGCGATTGGTAGGACTCCGTCCACCATGGCCGTACCGGGATGTGGAAGAAGGGGCGGACCAGGACGCGGTCACCGGGCTCCATCGCCGTCTGCCCCCTTCCACAGCTCAAGGGCGCCCGCCGCATCGTCGAGCTGTGGGCGGTCGGCGCCGCGCAGGTCTGCCAGCGTCCAGGCCACGCGCAACAGCCGGGCAAGCCCGTCAGCCGTCACGAGCCCGGTGTTGACCGCCGATCGGAGCAGCTCGGCGGCCTCCGGCGCGACGGGAAAGCGCGTGCGCAGGTCTGGCGCGGGTACCTCGGCGTTGGTCCGCCATGGTGTGTCGGCCAGCCGGTGAGCCGCCCGCACTCTCGCTGCGAGCACCCGCGCGGCCACCGCCGCGCTCGACTCACCCGCCCGTGCCCCGCAATCCCCCCACTCGACAGGCGCGCGTACGGCGACGCGTGACAGGAGCAGCGCGAGGCGTGCCCGGTAGCGGCGCTGGGCCTCCGGTGTGCAGGCGCACTCCCGCTGTTCGAGGCATGGGCAGGGGCGGGCGTCGAGAACCAGGGTGAACCGCGCCGGGTAGCGGACGCTGCGGCCTCGCTCTGTGAGGTGGACCTGTCCGCTGTCCAGTGGCCGGCACAGGCCGTCCAGGACCGGGCGGGTGAACTCCGGCGCGTCGGCCAGATGTAGCACGCCACGGTGGGCGAGCGAGACCGCACCGGGACGGTTGCCCGCCACGCTGCCGAAGATCGCTGCAGCGGTCGCCGTATGGTGCGGCGCGGACAGCGGAGGCGTGGACCCCGGCGCCCCGTCAAGGCGTCCGGCCAGCGAGTAGATGTCGGCGACCTGGCGGGCGGCCTCGTCGGTCAGCGGCGGCAGGATGCCCGGTAGGCGTTCGGCGAGCATCGTGGCCGGGCCTTCGCCGGACAGGAACAGGTGGTGCCCGCCCGCCGCGCAGACCTCCAGCGCGTGGCGGGCCGCCTGGTTGCCGGGCACGTCGGCCAGGTCGACGGCGAATGACGATGACAGCGCAAACTCAGACTCCGGCTCCTGATCATGGTGATCGCGGAGGGTCCCGTGGCGGAGCTGGTCGACGACGTCGGCCAGCCGGGTTACGGGCATCACCACGGCGCCGGGCACCTGCGCAGCCTCCCGCGCGCATTCGGCGGGGACGACGACTCTGCTGAGTCCGGCCCGGACAGCGGCTCGCACCATCGGCAGGACGCCTCTGACCGGGCGGATCCCGCCGTCCAGCGCCAACTCGCCGAGGAACACCCGCCCGGCGATCCGCTCGGGCGGGATGACACCAGTGGCGGCCAGCACCGCTACAGCCAGCGCGAGATCGGCCGCCGCGTCGTAGACCGGCGGGATCACCGGTGACACGCTCACCGTGATCCTGGCGTCCGGCCAGGCTGTTCCGCTGTTGAGGATCGCGGCCCGGATCCGCGCACGGGCAGGCCAGACCGACGTCTCCGGCAAGCCGACCAGATACAACTCCGCGTCGCCGGGCACAGCGGCGGCTTCGATGTCCACAAGCTGTGGATGCAGGCCGACCAGCGCCACTGATCGGGTGGAGGCCTGGCCCATCCCGTTCACCACCCCACCGGTAGCACCGGTCGCGCAAGGTCCGGGCACTGCGCGGCCTTATCCGCGATCTCGTCGGCCATGCCCGCACAGTCCATCCCGGCGGCTGCCTCCGGCGGCAGACCGCAGTCCAGGGCAGTGCGGATCAGGCCCGCCAGGCTGTAGCGGGGATCGACCGACAGCGCCCGTTCCACGGCGACGCGCGCCAAGGGCCCGTCTCCGGTCCGCAGTGCGAGGAACGCCAGCAGCGCGGCGGGAGGGGCGGCGAAATCCGGTTCCACCCGGCGGGTGAGTTGGGTCCACAGCCTGATGTGCGTGTCGTCGTCGTATCGGCCGATCAAGGTCATCGCCGCGTCCCGGACGAAGATCGCACTGAGCCGCACGCCGAGCCAGGCGACCTCGTCGGCGGACAGGTCCTGCCCGGCCTGGGTGCGGTCCAGCGCGGCGGCGACCTGAGTGAGGCCCTCGTGATACCAGTCGCGATCTTCTTCATCAGTGAGCAGACTGCGCCGCCTGAGCACAGGCCTCCCGTGTGGCGGCGCGCACCTGTTCCCGGTCCTGCCCGCCGGCCGGGGCGAGCATGGCTTCGAGTGCCGCGCGGTCGGGCCGGGCGACGTACCCGGCGAACACCGCCGCCGCGGCGGCCGGGTTGCTCCCGGCGTCGTACGGGACACCGTTGGGTGAGCAGCAGTCGGGATCGGGGCACGTGTACGACCAGTAGCGGCCGCCCTCGACCCGTAGCGCGTCGATGGTGTCGATGCCTGCCTCGGACAGGGCGCCGCGTACCGCGTCGATGACGGGTGTGACGTGCCAGCCGGGCCCGTACCCGATCAGCATCGCCCGCTCAGCGTCGTTGCGGGTGAGCAGGTCGGCGAAGTGCTGGGCCAGGTCCGGTGTGTCCTCCGAGCGGTCCGGCAGGTCGACACGCATGCTGAACCGCAACCCCCGCGCCGTGGCCTGAGGGTCAGCGGCGGGTTCGAACGCCATCGCGACGATGCTGCGCTCCGGGTGGAATCCCAGCATGTAGGGCACGATCGCGATGAAGTCCGCCGGACGGGTCAGCCGAACGGTGTGATCCAGACGAGAGGTCATAGGTGTTCTCCTGAACATGAAGAAACCCCCGGCGCGGTCAGCCGAGGGCGATGGAATGAAGAAGGGCGGAGTCAGCAGCGTTCGATGCGGACACCGCCGCGCGGTCCAAGGAAGATCCGCCGATCGGGGTAGTCGAGCCCGTCGGCGGAGCCGTACAGCGTGATTTCGCAGTCGTCCCCGACGCACGGGGTGAGCACGTTGGCGGCCTCGCGACGGGTGAAGGCGAAGTGCGAGCGCTGCCAGTAGCCGTACCGGTGCCGATCAGCTAGCTTCGCGCGGGCCTCGGCCAGGCTGGCGAACTCCTCCAGATCATCGGGCTCGGGCGGGCCGTACCCGTTGCCGCCGTGCCAGAGCCCGTACCAACGCGCCACGCTCATCCCCCGCAGCGGGACGGGCAGCCGGGCGAGGCGTGGTCGCCCCCGCAGTAGCCGCACCACTCATCCATCGCATAGATCGACAGCTCTTCGGCGTACCGGTCGCGCCACCCCAGCTGAGCCCTGGTGTAAGAGTCGAAATAATCGGCGCCGACCTCGCCCGGTCGCAGTGTCAGGTAGTGCAAAACCGTCCGGGCCGCGCTGATCAGCTCACCGGGCGTCAGAACCGCGCCGACACCCGAGCAGATGTCGGACGCGGCGAAGATCGTGCGGCGGCGCCGAGACAGCCGATAGCGCCAGCGGATCCGGCCCTCATCGGTCCGCCCGGCGGCCTCCACCTCCAACAGGTGATCGGCGTCGATCTGCCACGCGGGCACCAGCCGGGAGCTGATGATCCACCCGGGTGGCAGGGGCAGGGCATGCGTCATCGCCATGGCGACTCCAAAAGGTTCAAAAAGGTGGAATGGCGGCCGTCAGCACGGGCGACGGCGGCTCAGATGATGCGGTCGCACAGTCGCGCTGACCGCATGGATCTCGCAGTCCCGGAAATCCAGGGCATCGACGAAGCAGCGTGAGCAGCGGATCAACCGCACGCATGCCCCGGAAGTCCGGTTGGTGTGCGTGGCGTCGATCCACAGATGGGTCTTGGCCAGACAGCCGTAACAGGTGATCACCTCGGCCGCCGTGGGCATCGGCGTGAGCGCCACCGTCACCACGTACTCACGCACGCCACCGGGATCGGCGGCGGAAACCAGAGTCGCGGTGTCCGGGCGGACCTCACCCAACGCGGCCACCCGCATCACGCGGCCCCCGCCGCAGACCGTCAGGTCTCCCACGGACCAGCCAGCCCGGACGGCAGAATTCACCTCCATACGATTGCCTCCCTTTTCGCGGCGCCTGTCCGGCGGCCTTCCGTACGGTCCGGCGGATGCGGGAATCAGGACGGCGGTTAACGTATGGCGCAGTCCGGTGTGTCCGGCGCTCTCGCGGCGCGAATTACTCTCACTTAAATACGGTGGCCGGAACGGCCCGACCGTCCGCACGCGGCAACATTTCCGCAGCATTGCCGCGCACGCCGCACCGACAGCCCGACCGTTCCGGCCCCCTTGCCGTCCTGTGACACGGCTACGCGAGCCACAGAACAACAGGTGAGAACGAACATCGCGCCGAACGCGTCAAACGCGCACCGGCGGATTTCGCTCTCACCTAAATACGGTGACCGGAACGGCCCAACCGTCCGCGCCCGGCGACGTTTTACCAACGTCACCGCGCGCTCTGCGAACGGTCAGGAACTCCGGCCTGTTGCCGTCCTACGGCGCAGCAACCAAGCCGTAGAACAGCACCATAAGAGCGAAAATCACTCCGAGGGCGGCAGGCGCGCACCGGCGGATCTCGCTCTCACTTGAATACGGGACGTACAACAGCCCAAGCGTCCACACTTGCCCGGATACTTTGTGGCTCTGAAACGGGCTCGGCGCATCCTGAGGGCATGAAAAAGGGCCTCAGAACGCTCTCTGAGGCCCTCTCAACGGGTTGTGTCAGTCCTCTACGCCGTTGGTTCCGCCGTGCACCATCGCGCTCCTGACGTCGTCAAGACGCTCCGACAGTTCGCGCCACTCCGCGCGTGCGGCATCCCGCACCCGGATCACGTTCCGGCGAGAGCCGTACGCGCCCCCGTAGCGCTTCTGAGCTACCTTGTTCAGGACCCCCGCACGGCCCAGATCATTGGCCTGACCCGCTACCTCCATTACATCCGTGATGGTTGGGAAGTCCTGACCGTCTCCGAACGCCTGACGGAAGATGACGGCGCTGTTCAGCGCAGTGCAGAAAGCTACGGCCGCCCGTGAGACGTTCTCGGCGTGTGGCAATCCACGCATGAACTGAGCGCCGGGCGTGGCGTCGACATCGCTCGGAGGAACATCGATGCGGTATCCGTTCCGCGCGGCGGCATCGCGAACCGCCCACCTCTGCAGGGTGGTCCGCGTGATTGTCATCTCTCCGCCATCGCGCCGGACGTAGACCCATGCGGGGGATTCTACCGTGCCTTCAGGAGCCATACGGCAGGAAGCGATTATTTCTCGGATCCGCTGAGCGAAGAGAAGAACGGCATCCTGTGTGACGTCATCCGACACGTCATCGGTGCCGTACGGCGCGTGTCCCTGCTTAACTATCGTGGCGCTTCCATCCATGCGCTTACGGGATCGCGTCGCGTCGACCGTTCGGCAATAGCCGCGCGCCAGCCGCCGGATTTCCGCCCAGTCTTCCGGCGTCACCCTTGCCATGTCTTCCGGCGTAAGCGTCTCCCCGGGAACGTTGGCGGGAACACACTTTCCAGGAGCCACCCCGTTGGACATCTTCCATCTCCGATCTCTTCTATAGGAGCGCGCCTTTCGCGCCCCTACTGCCTTTGATCGGTTCAATTCAATCCCAGAACGGCGTCCAACTCAACGACATTCGGCGTTTCTTTACCCTATTTGATTGATGATAGGCTGGCCAGATGGGGAATCCGATTGGCAATGAATTGACACTCCGGGGAGGGGGTCGAGCAATCCAGCAAGCCGGAGACAAGAGGTCAGCCAGATTGAGGGAGAGCTTTAATTGACCTCTAGGCAATGCAGGAAATCGAAGAATATATATTGCGGCACCTCCGGAATCTAATAATAAAAATAGAATTACCGCGCCGGCCCCCGCCGGTCCTCTGATAGGTGGTGTCTGTCAGTCAGTCGGGCCGCCGAGTGGCTGGGGTTCCACATCCCTGACCTGGGGTTTCGCTGCCCTGCCGTCAGCCGCTCTCAATCGGCTGCCCACTGGCTTGTCATTGGTCATCTGAACGGTCATCGCCTCTGGAAACGGCGCGGAGCGCTGCCGGTTCAGAACGGCAAGCACCTCGCGGCAGCATCCGCCCTGGCTTACGCAAGAGACGGGACCTGCTGCAATAGGCAGCTCCTCATCCCTGGCGTCTCGGCACTGACGTACAACCCCTGCTGATAGTGCAGGCTGCAGGGGTCAGGCCCAGGCCATGACCAGTTGTGTGTGCCGTTTGCGGAAGATCCGGCCGACAGTTGGATTCGGCACTGTGGCGTCGGCGGGGTAGAGGCTGAAGGCCGGCTCGGGATGGTGGCGCCAGGCGTGATCCCAGACCTTGATCTGGTCATGGAGCCGGCGAGCGAGCTCGGCGCCGTGGTGGCCGTGTCCGTATACCCCGAGCTCGTAGTGCACCGCCGCGGTCGCACGTGGCTGGGCGTCGCGAAGGGTGAGGTAGGTGAAACTGTCACGGGTGATGAGGGCCGGGCAGTACCAGCGCAGAGCGGTCTGGACGAGATCGCGGTCACGATCGGGGTCCTGCCAGATCATGCCGAACCTGTCCTCGACCGTGCCCAGCCACAAGTTGAGCGTGTCGAACGGCTCCCCAGAGACACGATGACCAGCCTCAGGACCACCGTCGACGTCGTGGTCCTCACTATGAACGATCGGCCCGATGCGTTCCGGGAGGCAACGCGTCCCTCCTCGCTCAGCAGGGCGTCGGCCTCCGCGTAGTCACCCTGGGCAACGGAGTGGAACCCAACCGTCTGAGAGAGATCCACATCGATGATCAGATCATCCCGGCCGTCCCTGTTGAGGTCGTCGGCACGCCGCTCGCCCTTGGCCAGGCGGGCTTGCCTGCTGGCAGCGCGCCGGTCTCAGTACAGTGTCGGGGGTGTCGGGTGAGCAGGTGAGTGCGCGGGTGGACATCTGGATCTGGTCAGTACGGCTGACCAGGACTCGTTCGATCGCGTCCGACGCCTGCACGGAAGCTCCTGGCGATAAACACTCTTGGTCGACGTGGCGATCGCGGGTTCTACCAGGGCTCGGATCTCGCCCTGCGAGCGGTTCACGGCCTGCTGCCCCTCGGACAGGTTGTCCCACCGACCTCGGTACGGCACACGGACAGCCGGTCCGGCCTCCTGGTAGCCCTTGTCCGTCCAGCAGTCGGCGATTTTGAAGCAGCCGTGTCATTCCCGACTCCGTCACTGCCAGAAATCAACCGGTGGGTTCGGGCTCATTCACAGCTACTTCCCTCCATTGGAATCGCTTTCATCTTCGCCGTTCTCCAGATTGGCGCCATCCGATTTCATAGATTCCTCAACTTTAGTCTTCAGCTGTTCTTTTGCCTCGTTGACCAGTGCTTCGCGAGCCTTTTTATCGCCGAGGTAGCGTTTCACGGCGACAGCTACAACTCCGCCTGCTACTAGTGTGCCTAGTACCCCTGCTCCGGCGCCTTTCCTAAATATTTTTGGGGATGCAGTCACTACGGCGGCCTCTTCGATAACTTGGATTAATTTGTCGACACCGCCCGCTTGTTTTGCTGCTGTCACGATGTCCTGATACTTGCCTAGGTTCCCCATCTTGTGCCCTCCTCGAATTATTCCTGTTCGCTGCGGCAGCAGCGTGGATCCTCCTGGTCAGCCGATCCCGGGTGCGGAGCACCAATCATGCCCTTTGCCGGTCGGCGGCGAACCGGTAACTGCAACTTCGTCACTGCCGAACGGGAACAACCCAGGTCAGTAGCGATCTCCGTACCTGTGTCCGGGACGGCGATGGTCAGCACGTTCCGGCGCGGGCTCCTGACCAGGGCCTTCCACAGTCTGTTGGCGTCTTCGAAGAACTGCTGCGGGCTCCTCCGAACTACGCGCACCAGGTTGGAGAAGGCTCACTGGAGAAGTACTGACCCAGCTTCGTCACGCGATGTGCATGCGCCGGGAAGGCGCCGGAGGCGTCTGTACGAAGTGCTAGAGCTCGCCTATTCGGGATCGACCGGCCGCGATCACCCGCCTGGTCGGTGCCGTGCTCGCCGAGCAAACCGACGAGTGAATTGAAGCCCCGCCGTTACCTGGGCTTGGACGTCGCCCCTGTTGGGGGACTGTCCAAGATTACGGGACGGACCCGTTTACTGGACAGGCCCGGTGATCAGGCCGGTGGCGCGTAGCAGCTACACCGCTCGGAACGGCGATCCCAACGAGGCCGGGTGCGCGGGAGCGTTCCATCTGGGCTCCCATTGCGATACTTTCAGCGCCAGTGCGAGGTGATGCCCGAGTGCAGGAAGATACGCGAAGAGTCCAGACTGCTGTTCTTGGCGGGCCGGGCTCCTATGAGCCGGTGCTCATGCCCCTCGACCGAGCTGAAGCTCTCCGGTTCCGGGCCCATCATGATCTAGTGGGCGATACGTTCTGGTGTGGAACGCACCTCGGTGGGTGCGGCAAGCAGCTGATGGACCGGATCGGCCAAGTCAAGGTTCCGCATTTCGCGCATCACGCTGACCGAGTCCTCCACGGCTGCCGCCGAGTCAATCTCGGCGTCGACTCTGCTGATCACCTCTATATCCATCAAGAACTGTCGAAGTGGCTCAAGAGCCAGGGTATGAAGCCCGCCGACAATCCCGTCATCGACGATGATTTCGCCTCAGGCGGCGGTTGCACAGCACTGATCGTCGCTCCGCCCCGGCCGCTCCCTCTGCTGGCCGTCCAACTCATAGGTGACGACGCAAGCTGGCGCGACCGGGATAGACAGCTCCGTACTGAAGACCGAGCCGTACAGTGGATCTTTGGTACGAGGTCTCGTGCATCTCATGTCGCGCTCGCCCGAGACGGGTATGCACTGCGTGTTCGCTGCGAAACCCACGGGGGAACTCGAAGGATCTCCGTTGGCGCCCAAATTCCAGGACGGCCAGTCGAGTGGGAGCTCATCTCCGGTTGGCGGCTGACGCAATCAGGAATTTCCACAGGTGACATTGATCACCTCCGCACGTCACGTATAGATACAGTCGGCGCCCGTCAACTTGCGGATAGAGGCGAGCACAAAGTCGTCGGCTTCCCTCTCGACGTGTCTGATCTTTTGATCGCTCCAAAGGAAACAAAGACGCGCCCATGGCTAGGTGATAGCGAGAGGGGCAGTCAGTCGCTCCCGGTCAGGGTACGGACGGGCGCTGGAGCCGTCATCGGTGATGCGCTTGTCGTATTTCCTAGCGCCTACGCCGAATTGGCTATCGGCCAGCAGTATCAGATTTTGGGGCCGGCTTCGGTGCGGGCCCGCGTAGACCCCGAGCAGCTGACCCCTTATTCGATAATTGACTGCAGTGGGTTAGCGCTCCTTCCGGCGATACGAACGCCGCTCCTTGCACCAGAGGTTGACACCCGTCCACGGACGTCCCCCAAGCGACTCACGAACACGAACGATCAGGAAGAGCCCGTGGCGACTGAGGCGAGGGATGCGGTTGTGGGCTCGGACGACCAGCAGACCGCTCACCTTGACCGCCGGAAGGAGATGCGCATCCGTGAGTCCGCTGCGAAAGTGATCCAGCGGCTTGAGCAAGCACGCAGCGTCGGCAACCGGAGCAGAGGACGTGAGCTTCTCGACCGGCTCGGGAACATGCTGAAGTCGTTGCCCTCGGAAAAATTCCGGCACGAACTGCGCCAGTACGCTGAATACAGCGCCTGGCTTTCTCCCCCCATCAAGGACGGCAGGATTCAGATTGGGCGCCGAAGATAATTCCAGTACCCTCTATGCCTCTTTCACTGCCTGGCTACCGGCAGAATTGAGGCGAGGCCAAGGCATCCCTCCACCTTTTCGCACGCCTGACGGCGCCCTCGAACCCCGAATCTGAATTAAATGTCCAGAGCGCCCATAATCTTGTTGTTCGCTTGGAGCGCCTGACTGTCCACGCACTTGGCATAGACACGTTGCAGGACCTTCACGCTGCGCCCGGCCCTCTGCGCGACCTCGGTCTCCGGGATGCCCGCGTTCAACCAGAGCGAGACAGCCGCGTGCCGCATGTCGTACGGCCAGAGGGGACGCCGCTTGTTCCGGCGGGGATGCGATCGCTCTCGCCTCCTTCCCAGATCCGGGAGATACCCGAGGTGTGTAAGGGCGGCCCTTGGCGGTATGCGGAATGGTCGAAGGTGTGCACCCAGCTCGCACACAGCAAAGCAAGAGGGGCCCGGGCAGCCCGGGGCCCTCCTCTTGATGGATCAGGCGCGTGCGAACTGTGCTATCACGTGCGCGCTGCGACGACTGTTGCCCGACGCATAGTTCGAGACGTCAGTTACGGCCACGGTGCCGTCCTTGAGCTCCACCTTGATGCGACCGTCGTCGTAGAGGAACAGGCCAAGCCCGTTGGGCCAGTCGTACTTGTCGTGGTCCCACTGGTCGTTGCGGCTAGCCTGCGGCTGACCGTGACGCAGGTCGACATGCTGTCCGATGGTCTCGCCGCCGCTGTTGAGAGTCCTGTCGAACCAGTCGATGAAGTCGGCGACGGTGCCAATCTGGGCGATCCGCTCGTGGAGCGCCCGCTGATCGTGACCCGGAACGAAGCTGCTGCGCGAGACTTCACCGCACCCGCACTTGCATCTCCCAAGGTCGAACGAGGATTCGAGGTAGACGACCGGGTTGCGAGCGCCCTCTATCGGCTTACCGACGTAAGTGTCGTAAACGGGGTGCCCGGCCTCCAGTATGCGACCTTCGATTGCCTTGCGGCTGGCCTTGCCGGGGACTTGGACCGGAACGATCTTGTCGATGTCGACAGCGAGGACGACGACGCGCTCCCCGTCGACGCCGATGCCCGAGAAGATCGCGTAGCGCTCGCGTTTCTCCGCCTCTGAGCCAATGGCGTAGTAGCCGCGGTTGGCCTCGTAAATTTCTTGCGGTGTCATCTCCGGTGCAAAGCCGTACGTGCTGCGGTTAAGCGGGTCACCGGGGGGACATGGCCTGCAGGCGCCCATGGTGATGTGGATCATCGGATACCTCCATACACGGGGAATCCCTCTTATCGGGGTATTGCAATCATGGCATGTGTCACCGATACTTGCAATATAGGTTTCCCTTGGTATCCAGGTATCCCGGCGACGGGAAGCCCTTCGGCATAGGGTGCTCTGTGCAGTCGAGAGCAAGTTCAACGAGTCGCGGTTGAGCAGGTCGTCGCAAGCACACCAGTTGCTGAGAACAGAGAATGGAGGTTCCCGTAGCAGCGGAAGAGCCGAGGCCCGGCCAGAGTCGCCTTCAATCAGTCGCTCAGCGCGTTTATGATCTTGTTGTGGGCGCGGAAGGTCACCGCGAGGCATGTACATGCGAACGACGGCTCGACCCCAGGCGTCCGGCCCGGCATGGCTGCGCCTGCTTCGAGAGGTGCCTGATCGACTATCAAGAACAGAGCGACTCCCAAGGCAAGCGGGCCGGTCCGGGGAACCCCGTCTCCGGTGACTCTGATAGGCGCGTCGAGGTCACCGTGCCAGGGGCAGCGGAAGGATCAGCACGTCCATCAGGGGTGCATCAGGCCAGCCGGGGCGCAGACGGGCGACAGGCTGCCAACCCCATCGAACATAGGCGGCGTAGGCCGTGGTGTTCTCCGGGCGGACCAGCAGTGTGGCGCGTCGTTCGCCTCGGCCGGTCAGGAGCTCATCGTGCAGGGCGTGCGCGATGCCCTGTCCGGTCCACGCCCGTCGCACCATGATCTCCGAAAGGGCGAAGGTACGGCTGCCATCCTCAACGATGAAGCCCGGCTCTGGTTCGGCCTCCAGCCCGTTCCACCACCGTGTGTCAGGAGGCAGAGGCCAGCCCCAGGCCTGGCCCACCGGCTCGTCGCCGACGTACGCCATGACGAGGTCGAAGCCGTCTCGGCTGGTGTAGGCGTCGAAGCGGGTCATGAAGGCCTGGTCACTGGCGAATGCGTCACCGGTGGCGATCCGCTCGCCGTAGGCGTCGCGGTGGATCAGCGACACGACTTCACGCTGCTCGCGGGCGCCGGCGGCGTCGAACCGTTTGAAGCCCACAGGTTCGGTCATGCTGTTTCTCCATGTTGTAGCTCAGAAGGGGGCCAGCGCACGGGCGGCCTGGTCGAAGCGTTCGCAGAACTCCTCGTCGAAACCCTCCGCCTCGTGCCGGACGGGCCGCAGTTCATTGAGCACCCGGACGGAGGTCAGCCGTTCTCCCAGATCCGGAAGGAGCCGCATGCCCTCCTCGACGGCGGTCCGGTGGTCCCCGGCTGCAGAGGTGGCCGCGGCGAGCCGGGCGCGGTAGTAAGCGCGGTCACGGGGCGAGCGGGCCGGGTCGCCCAGAACCGACCGATACAGGCGGGCGGCGCGCTCGGGGTCGCCCAGGGCGATCCTGCCCATGGCCTCGTAGCCGGTGATCTCGGACTGGGTGACGAAGGTGCTCCAGGGGTGGTCGGTGTCGTGGGTGCCGCGGTCGAGTTCGTTGCGGGCCCGGCAGATCGCGGCACGGAAGGCGACCTCGTCGTCGAGCTGGGCGTGGGCGAGTGCCTGGCGAAGGGCGATCAGCGCGTGCAGGGTGGCGGAACGGGCGTGCCGGGCGGCGTCGGCCGCGCGGTCGGCGAACCGCAGCGCCTCACGTGCAGTGCCCCGGCGGCCGGTGATCCTGGCCAGATGGGTCGCCTGCTGGGCCATGTTCACATACACGTGCACGATCAGCTCGGTGTCCCCAGAGCTGCCAGCCAGCAGCGCGGCCTGACCGTACAAAGCGCGGGCAAGGGGCTGGTTGCCGGAGTCGTAGGCGAGCCAGGCAGTGACGATGCCGAGGTCGGCGGTCGTAACCAGCAACTGCCTGCCGACCTGATCGGTGTAGTCGGACTCGTCCAGCATCGCCCGTGCCCGGGTGAAGGTCTTCATGGCCTGGCGCAGCAGGCCGGCGCCGCCGATGGTGCGGTCCTGGTTGCGCAGCCGCGACAGGACGGCCTGCAGATAGCGGACGTGCGCGCGATCGACCCGCTCGGGAGGGGGCAGCAGCGCGGCCACGACTAATCCCGAGGTCACGGCACCGAACTCCCGGCGGTCGAGGTCCACGTCGACTCCCCAAAAACCGGCCTCATCGTCGCTTTCCAGACTGGCATCCTCCCGCCCCAGGATGAGCGGCAGCAATGCCGTTCGGGGCATCCCGAGTTCGTCGCAGACGCGGAGAATCTCCCGTACGTCATGGAAGGTGTACCGCTGGCGTCGTTCGACTTTGGTCACCATGGATTGGGACCAGCCGAGCAGGTTGCCGAAGTCGAGCTGGCTCAGCCCTGACGCTCCCCGCAGGATCGCCAGCGCGGCCCCCATGTCGAGCCGGGCGAGCGCCTGCCGCAGAGGCAGGGAGTCCCAGACCCAGGTGGGGGTGACGCCGTTCGACTCCCGGGCCGAGGTAAGGCAGGGGCCACAGAGCGGGTCCGGGTTGTACCGGCTGAGCTTGGCGAAGCGGCATGCCGGGCAGACGCGGTCGCCGTTCGCACTCGGGTCCATTGGGGCCCTCCGCCAGCCAGGGTATGCGTCGTCTTAATGGTGTCCGCGTCGCCGTTGGATCGGGCAGAGCGTATCTCCAGCTCACCTTTCTCGTAGGCCAATCTGGCCTAACCCGCGACGGCCTGGCTGGGACACAACGGCGTTGGCTCTCGCAGCGGCAGAGGGCACGCTCGCAGGAGCAATCCCATGAGAGACCCTCTCGTCGCTCACGGTCACCACGACGGGGCGGCGTTCTCCCGGAAGACGCCTGCTCAGGAGACCTTGCATGGATGTGCTCCTTGCCCCGACCCAGACGCCACCACCAACACCCGAACAACCAGTGCAGATCCCCGCTGAGAACTGCCTGATCCGGGTCACTGCCTGGCGGTTGAGTCGCGAAGGCGGCCCACAGCAGGCTCGGCGTCTGCTGCGTTCGCATGTCGCCGAGCACGTGGACGGCCCCGCACTCGATGAGGCGGACGTCGTGGTCAGTGAGCTGGCGACCAACGCGTTCGTGCACACCGACGGGCCGTGCGAGCTGCGACTGGTCCAGTACGCGGGGTTCCCCATCGTCTGTGAGATCGCTGACGTCGGCGTCCAGGAGGACATCGTCGCCAAACGGCTCGCCGAGGCCCTGACGCCCGCGGTCGTGGCCGACGACTCCGATATCGCCCACCTTGACGAAGGCGGTTTCGGCCTGAGCATCGTCGCCGCCCTCGCAAAAGGCCACTGTGGCGTGCGCCCGACCCGGCTGTATCACAGCGGACAGGTGGGCAAGGGTGTCTGGTTCGCCGTTCCGGCGCTCGGACGCCGTTCGTGCGACTCCGCGACACCCGGATGAATCCACCGGCCCTCGGTCACCTCGGGAAAGGGCGCCCTGGGTCGCGATGCCGTTGAACCCGCTCGGCCGTGTAGTTAAGTGCCCCTGTCCGGGCTGGCAGGGCACGCCCCTGTCTCCTGCATCGGCGAGCACTCCGCCCGGCCCGGGCACACCACGGCGCGGAACGCCCGGGCCGAAATCTGTCCCATCCCCACAGACACGAAGATCGGAGACAGTCCATGCCGCAACCCTGCTTCGCGCTGTCCGGCGTTTCCTGGCGGAAGAGCAGCCGGAGCGCCAACAACTGCGCCTGCGTTGAAGTGGCCGTCTCGCCGAGCGGCGAAGTCGGCGTACGCGACAGCAAGAACCAGGACGGCCCCGTCCTGGTGTTCACCCCCGCCGCATGGGACGCATTCATCAACGGGGTGAAGGCCGGTGAATTCGACCCCGAGCAGTTGGCCACGAACGCTCAGGCTCCGTCCCTGCCGCTGTAGCTGCGGCAAGGGGCGGTGGTGGCGGCGTCGTCTTCCAGGACGCCGGCCACGAGCACGACCCCGGACCGGTGTGGTTCGGGGAGTCCACCGGGGAGGACGCGATCGCACGGGGTCCGGCTGCCCAGAGTCGGGCCATCGGGCGGTCACCGAGGGTCCCTCCACCAAGGATCAGGAGCAAAGGATGAGCACGCAGACCATCGCGCGGAGCGCCGAACCGCGCCAGCACGTCGGCGACGACGCCGACGACCCGTTCCAGCTCGACATCACCTTCATCGAGAACACGCCGGCGACCGAGACGGTGCTGTTGTGCAGCACCGGCGACAACTGCGGGAGCTCCTGCCCGAGCGCCTGCACCACCTCGTAGCCCAGGTCCAGCCCCGACGGCGCGGGCCGGACGGATGACTCCTCCGGCCCGCTCCCTTCCTGTCAAGAACGGAGTGTGGGTGATGACGCGCTTACGACACAGCCTGTACCGGGTTGCCGGTGAGGGGATGCTGCGCGCCGCGGTGCACCTCACCGGGCCGGACCTGCCGCCCTGGCCGGGCCCCACGGCGCCCCTCGAGTGCTGGCGTTCGTGGCTAGCTGCAGTGTGGGCCGATGACGCCTTACGGCAGACAGCGTCCTGCGCCAGCCCGGATCTGGACCGCCAGGTCCAGGCGATCCTCGGCGGGCTCTCGGTGAAGGTACGCCGGGCACGCCGGGCCGCACTGGCTACCGCCCGATACGCGATCAGGTACACGCGCCGCTTCGACACCGTTCGGCCTGTTCGCGGGCGTCGCCCTGGTCGAGTTCGGCGACGTGGCCGAGGTCCGTTTCGGGGAGTCGCACCAGGCCGGTGCCCGGCCGGAGCCGGTGGCTCTGGACGCGGCGATCAGCGACTGGGAGGCGGATGGCGATCGGATGGCTGACGTCGACGTGTGCGTCAACAATCTGGCACGTCAGCGGGGCGGGCGCGTCTACGTTCCGTCCGAGGGCGCCTCAGAGTTCTCCCTCGCGCTGACGCCCGCAGTCGAGCTGGTACTGGATGCGGCCCGGGTGCCGATCCGGTACTCGACCCTCACGGACAAGCTCGCCGCCGAGTTCCCGGGTACGGACGAACGTCACCGAACCGGGCTGCTCGCGGAGCTCCTGCGGGTGCGGCTGCTGCGGTCGTCGCTGCGTGCACCCGCCACCGTCGTCGACCCGGCCGATGCCCTGCCGGCCGCCCTGCGGGACTCCCGGAACCGCATGGCGGCGCCGGATCTGCGGCTTGACGCAACGGTGCGGCTGCCGACGACGGTCGTGACAGAGGCGGAGACCGCCGCGACGGTCCTGACCCGGCTCGCCATGTATCCGACGGGGGCTCCGGCATGGCGCCGTTACATCGAGCAGTTCGCCGACCGCTACGGCGAAGGGGTCGAGGTGCCGCTGGAGCTGGTGACGGACCCCGAGAGGGGCTTGGGCTTTCCCGAGGGTTTCGGCCAGGTGTCCGAGCCGCCCCGCCCGATGACCCGCCGGGACCGGCTGCTTCTGGAACTGGCTGGCACCGCGGCCGTCACAGGCAGTCGAGCGGTGGTCCTGTCCGGCGCGGTGATCGAGCGATTGGAGGCCGCCGCGGGCAAGCGTACGGTCACTCCGCCCCATCTCGAACTGTGTGTGCAGGTGCAGGCGGACTCGACACGGGCTCTCAACTCTGGGGACTTCCGTCTTCGCGTGTTCACCGTCTCTCGGGCGGCCGGTTCGATGACGGGGCGGTTCTGGCATCTGTTTCCACAGACCGGCGCAACGTACGCCGGTCTGCCCACGGTCGAGCCTGGCGCTGAGCTGGTCCAGCTGTCCTTCCACGCTGGCCGCGTCCCGGCCGATCTGCTCACCCGTGCCCCGCAGGTGCTGCCCCGGCTGGTCAGTGTCGGGGAGTTTCGGCACCGCGGGAAGGGCGTGCTGTTCCCGTCCGATCTGGCTGTCGGTCTCCGCGACGGCCGCCTCTATCTGGCCGAGGCCGCCACCGAGACGCACGTGGAGGTGCTCGCGCCGACCGCGATCAACTTCCTGTGGAACAACTACACCCCTCCTCTGGCTCGGTTCCTGGCCGAGATCAGCCGGGCCACCACTCCCCAGGTGACGTGGTTCGACTGGGGCGCGGCCTGGACCCTCCCATTCACCCCGGCGTTGCACTACCGGCGTTCGATCTTGGTGCCCGCACGATGGAAGCTGCAGGCTCACGAGTTGCCCGGTCGCACCGCGATGCTGGATGAGTGGGCCGTGCGCTTGCACGAGTGGATGGGCCGGTTCGGCGTGCCGGACCGCGTGCTCCTGGCCGAGGACGACCAGCATCTTCGGCTTGATCTCCGCCAGGACATGCACTTGGACCTGCTGCGCACCCACCTTGCCTCCAGTCCGACCGGTGTCGCGGTCCTGTACGAGGCGCCGCCACCGGATGCCGACGGCTGGATCAGCGGACGGGCCCACAGCCTCGTTGTCCCACTCAGGGCACGCTCATGACCGCGACGGCGACTCTTCCCCGCACGCAGGATTTGTCCGAGGGCGCGCTCGGGGTGGCGCTGCTGCACATCGAGCGCGGTGACCTCGCATCCGCTCGAAAGACCTTGGCGCAGGCGGTTGCGGGCGGTGTCAGTGCCGGAGGCAACGCGTCGTTGTTCCACGGCGCCCTGGCACTGGAGTTCGTGCTCAGCCGTGCCGGGTGCGCCGACCGCGACGTCCGGGACGCCGTCGACCGCGTCGTGGCCGCCCAACTGGCCGCAGCACGGCGGCGGCAGGCCCGCGGGGCGCTGCCGCATCTCGCGGAGTTCGACCTCATCCGGGGCTTGACCGGGCTGGGCGCGCTGCTGCTGACCCGCGACAGCGCCTCGCCACTGCTGGAAGAGGTGCTGGACTACCTGGTTTCACTGTGCCGGCCGGTCCGCATCCAGGGCCGGAAGTTGCCGGGCTGGTGGTCGGATGCCGGGCCCGCCGATGAGGAGATGCCCGGCGGACACGGCAACAACGGTGTCGCACACGGCATCGCCGGCCCCCTGGCGGTGCTGTCCCTCGCCGCCCGGCATGACGTCCAGGTGCCGGGACAGCACGATGCCATCGAGGTGGTCGCGCGCTGGCTGGACAGGTACGGCTGCTGCTACTGGATCACCCGCGACCAGCTGTCCGATCCCGAGCCGCCCACGCTGCAGGTCGCGCGCCCGTCGTGGTGCTACGGAGAACTCGGCATCGCCCGCACCCGGCAGCTGGCTGCCATCGCCCTGAACGACCCGGCCCGCCAGCTCGCGGCAGAGGACACCGTCGTGCGCGTCCTCGCCGACCCGGCCCGCCTTGACCGGGTCACCGATGCTTCGCTGTGCCACGGCTGGGCCGGCCTGCTGACCGTTGCCCGTGTCGTCGCCGACGACAGCCCCGACCCGGACCGGTACACGCCGCTGATCGAGGACCTGACAAATCGCCTGGCCGCTGACCTCGACCGGCTGTCAAGGCCCGGATTCATGGAAGGCCGTGCCGGCGCGCAACTGGCCCTGGACGGCACGAACACCACCGGCTGGGCCAGGGCCCTGCTGATCACCTGACCCCGCCCGTCATTCGACCCCAGCCCCCACTGAGAAGGAGCGCCCACGACCATGGACGTGGACGATGAGGACCTGCCGATCACGCCTGAGCAGGGCTGGTGGCATGCCAGCGTGTCGTTCCCAGGCGGTTCCGTGAGCCTGGAGGCTGCCCAGGCGCTGGCGTCCGCGCTGCACGACCAGCGGTTCCACTTCCTGCGCAAGGACGGAGGGCTGCGGCTGCGCACCCAGCGCCCGGCTGCGGACCTGCTGGACCGGCTCGTCGCCGACCAACTGGCCGGCGGCTGGGTCGGCGGTGTCTACGAGCCGGAGACCGAAGCGTTCGGCGGCCCCGAAGGCATGGATGTCGCCCATGAGGTGTTCTGCGCGGACAGCCGCGCAGCCCTGGCCGAGACGGGCAGTGCGGGTGCCCGGGAACGCTGCGTCCTGCTGATCTCGGCCATGAGCCGGGCGGCCGGCCTGGACCCGTTCGAGATCGGCGACGTCTGGGCGAAGCTCGGCTCTCTACGCTCATCCGTCAGCCCGCCCGCCGGCGCCTCGCATGACCGGGCAGTCGCAGCCATGCGGCGCCTGATGAACGCCGACGCCGCCCGGCGACCGGACGCCGAGCCCGGCTGGGCCGAACGCGTCGCCGCGTTCGAGGAGGCCGGACACCGGCTGAGGCGGCTGGCCGCGGATGGGCGGCTGACGCGGGGTCTGCGCGCGATACTCGCCCATCACGCGATCTTCGCCTTCAACCGCGCCGGAGTGTCCGCCGACGAGCAGGCCGCAACCGCATGGCTGGGGCGACACGTCGCCTTCGCCGACGAGGAGGCAGCTGACGTGTCTTCCCGCACGTCCACCTCACCGGACTCTAACCTCACCCGAATGGAGACCACCGTGACGCCTGTAACCGACCCCGCCGAGCTGCGCGAAGCGCTCGTGACCCGCCTCATCGACAGCGGCCACCTGCGCACTCCTGACGTCATCGCCGCCTTCCGGAACACCGAACGGCACCTGTTCCTCCCTGGCGTCGACCTTCAGGCCGCGTACGTCGACGACGCCGTGCCCATCAAGCACGACGAGACGGGCGAGATGATCTCCTGCATCTCCGCACCCTCGATCGTCGCCACCCAGTTGGAGCAGCTGGGCGCCAAGCCTGGACACAAGATCCTGGAAGCCGGGGCCGCCACCGGCTACAACGCACACCTGCTCGGCCAGCTCGTGGCCCCCGGCGGTCACGTATGGACCGTGGACGTCGACCAGGACCTCGTGGACGGCGCCCAGAAGAACCTCGCGCAGGCCGGGGCCCCGAACGTGGCCGTCGTGCTGGGCGACGGCGCCGCCGGCCTGCCCGAACACGCCCCCTTCGACCGCATCCAGTTCACCGTCGGCGCCGGCGACGTCCCCCTGAGGATCCTCGACCAGCTCGCCCCGGATGGACGCCTGGTCATTCCGATGCGGATTCGCGGCAGCATCTCGCGATCCTTCGCCTTCGAACGCGATGGTCGGACCTGGAAGGCCGTCTCATGCGAGATGGCGACGTTCGTACCCCTGCGCAAAGGCGTCTGCGACGACATCTACACCCTCGTGCATATGGCCGGTGACGGGAACGTACGTCTGGAGACCTTCAGCGAGCAGGACGTGGACCGCGAGGCGATGCGCACCGTCCTGGACCAGCCGCAGGCCAAGGTCTACTCCGGTGTGAAGTTCCGCCAGGGGGACCCCTGGCAGTGGCTGTATCTGTACCTGGCGTGCGTGCTGCCCAACGGCCTGTCGCGCATGCCCGGGTCCCGCCCCGGCTTCACCCCGCACTTCGGCTGGGGCTCCATGGCCGCGCTCGACGGCGGCACCTTGGCCTACCTGACCGTGCGCGAAGGCGAGGACGAGCAGGGCAGGTTCTGGGAGATCGGCGTCATCGGCCACGGCCAGCGCGCCGCTGAGCTCGCCGACCAGGTCGCCACCGAGATCGGCGAATGGGACCGCGGCTGGGGCAACAACGCCCCGGAACCCGGCTTCCGCATGGCCGTAGGTGAAGCCCGCGACCAGCTGACGACCGCCGAAGGGCGCTTCGTCATCGACAAGACCTACAGCCGTCTCGTCGTCAACTGGCCGCGCAGGAGCTGAGCCGATGATCCCCGCGATAGCCAGCCGGATCCCGCTTGTCCGCCGGCCCAAGGCGGCCGGGTTACCCCTGGCCGAACGCCTCAGCCACCTCACCGAGCTGACCGTCGAGCCCGCCAATGCGAGCCACCGCGATATGGTGGCCCGCGCCAGCGGGGTCCTCAACTACGCCGCGCTGATCGCCTCCGACGTCGGGATGCCGGACCTGGCCGCGCAGCTGTGCTGGAGGCAGCACCAGGTCTTCGCCGAAGCGGGCAACCTCACCGGGGACATCGCCGTGATGGCACTCATGCCTCTGGTGAACATCGCCCGGCTGCTGATCCGCGAAGGTGACGGCGAAGGCGCCTACGACCTGCTCACGCGGCTGTACCGCGCTGCTCAGCAGCGCGGCACAGCCGAGATCCGCAACCACAACGTGGATCTGTCGGTGCTGATCGACACAGAGGCGGACCACCGAAAGGTCTGCGAGGAGCTGTGGGTCACGGCGCTCATCGACGGCGCCAGGGCCTTGGCGCGGATCGGCCGCTGGACCGAGGCCGCCGAAGCCATGGCCGCGCATCGCGGCGTCGGCAATCGCCTCCTCGACGGCCGTCAAATCATGATCATGTCACTGATGGAACGCGGCCTCGACGAGCAGGCTCGCGCCACGATCGAATCCACCGTCCCCGCGGAACCATGGGAGAACGCCATCGCGGCCCTCCTGCGCATCTGCTGCCGCCCAGCGACGTCACCAGCGCCGCAGCCGGAGTTGGAGCATGCCCTGCAGGAGGCACTCGCTCTGATCGCCCCGCCCGACCCCGCGACCGCGGCGTTCCAGGCCCGAGTCGGACTGACCGCACTCGACCTGGCCCACGACCGGACCAGCCCCTGCCCCGCCCTTCTGCGGGACGCCGTCGTGGACGTGGCCATCCTCGACGCCTACGCCGCCCGCGACGTCCTGAACCACCACCCGGTCTGCTCCCGCCTGGCCAGTGAGCAAAGACAGAAACTCCACGACGTACTGACCGCGTCAGGGCTCGGTGCCGGGAAGCTCTCACCTGCCCACATGCACGCTCTCACCACAGCCGTGGACACGGCCGAAGTGACACTCCGCGGGCTTCTGTGACTCGCTCACGGTCTTCGTAGTAACTGCAAAGGCGTGACGTGAGCGGCCTCCAGCCAGAGCCGCTCTGGTCAGCGGCCCGTACCTTCTCGGGTACGGGCCAGATGCCTGGCGTACTCGCGGATCCGTGGTCTGTCCTCGGGAAAGGCGCCCTCCCAGTCGTGGTGCAACGGGACCCAGGCGGCCGGCTGGTGACTCTCACTGCTTAGCGGGAGCGACCCGTTGAGCACTGCGGCATACGCAAGGCCGAGCGTGGGCGCCCAATCAGAACGATAGGACCGCACGAAAACCGCCGTGGGGACGTCCGACAGGTCGCCGACGATGCCGGTTTCCTCATGCAGCTCACGGCGTGCGGCGTCCCGTGGGGCTTCTCCCTGCTCGACCTTTCCGCCGGGCGCCACCCAGCCTCTCCAGCGGTGCTTGACGAGCAGAACACGTTCAAGGGCCTCGTCGAACACCCAGACCTCAGCCGCGATCGGCTCGATAGCGCTGCGGCTGCCCAGCAGCTCTTCCAGCCAGGCCCGCGCGTCGTCGAACTCCGCCTCGGCGCGGTACGTGTCAGTCACAGCCGCACGCAGTGTGTGCTGGTCAGGGTCAGCCAGAATCACCGGCATAGGCTACTGACCGAAGAGCACCTCGCGGGAGGAACACAAGGAACGCGGGGACCGGACCGACGACGAAGGAAGCGCCTACAGGCGTCCGATGACGACCTACTCGTCCGCGCTGTCCTCGATATGTTCAGCCACGACCATCTCATTGAGCGCGATCGTGGGGATCATCGCGAATCGAGGCGGCCGTATGGTGCGGCGTTGTCACTGGTTGGTCTGCGTTGGAGTCAGGTTCCATATCGGCTATACCGTCCAGGGGGTGTGGTACCTGCTGCGGCGTAACGGCTGGTCGTGCCAGCGCCCCGCCCGGCGGGCGATAGAGCGTGACGAGGCCGCGATCGAGGTGTGGAAGGAGGTCTGGCCGCAGGTGGAAGATCCGCGGCGGCCACAGGCGCCTGGATCTGCTTCGAAGACGAAGCCGGTCAAGGGCTGAGGCCGCCTCGCGCACGTACCTGGGGCCGGCGCGGGCACACCCCAGTGATCCACGTCCGCGGGCGCGGCAGTGGGCGGGTGAACATCGCCGCACTGGTCTGCTACAAACCCGGCGAACGCTCCCGACTGATCTACCGCCTGCACATCTACCACGGCCGAAAGGGCGAGCCCAAGACCTTCGGCTGGATGGACTACCGCGACCTGATCCTGTCCGCCCACGCCCAGCTCGCAGCACCGATCGTGCTGATCTGGGACAACCTCAACCTGCACCTGGTGCCTGGGATGAAGACCTTCGCCGCCGAGCACGCCGACTGGCTCACCATCGTCCAGTTCCCCGCCTACGCCCCCGACCTCAACCCCACCGAAGGCATCTGGTCCCTGCTCAAACGCGGTGCCCCAGCCAACCTCGCCGCCGCCGACCTGCCCCAGCTCGTCCGCGTCATCAAGCGCGCGCTGAAGAAGATCCAGTACAGGCCCCACCTCATCGACGGATGCCTCCCACCTACCGGCCTGACCATGAGAACGGGAGTCGACATCACGAATTAAAGATCAGTAACCCGGCTGATGCTCTGCCCGCGCCGCCTGACGAAGCGGATTTCGATTCCACCGAGGAGTTCACCGAGGCCGAGGATGCCTACTGAGAGCAGCACGACGCAGTCGTCTACCACCCCCAGCATTCGACCGGGCTGCTGTACCTGTGTCATCTCGGCTGCGCACTGCGGGAGGCTTTAGTGGTCAGCGGCCCGGCGAGAGGCCAGATGTGGGCGGACAACACCGCTGACGACGATGGATTCCAACCGCTCTGCGACAACGAGCAGAAGACCAGGTCTCACGCGGCGTCCGCTGAGGTTCCGACCCGATCCCGGGTGGCTCCCCTCATCGGCGTAAACGCACCGACCGAGATCGAGTGTTGAAAGCTCCGCGCCAGCTGACCATCCGCTTTCAGGCGGAACAATCACCCTGCTCCCCCACGGGAGACCGAGGTCAGAGGGCGGTGGACGGCTGCCGCCGGCTGCCCACGGTGGCCTACGTTGCTGTCACCGCTGCTGTCATTGCGAGCCGCCGCGCCGCTCTCGTCGCTCTCCTGCAAGATCTCGCTTGCCTGGATTACGTCCGTGACCACGTGGCCAGCACCGGGCCCGAGTGCCTCGAGCGATCCAGATTGCCTGAAGACCTGCGGCGTATCCGTCAGCTACCGGGTAGTGGCGGCGGTGAGATTGTCACCCGTCGCGTAGAGACGAGCCACAAGACGATGAGAGGTCTCGATTAATCGTAGGGCTGCCGCATAAGGCAAGTACATGACTTGAGAAGGATGCGACAGGCGGTTCCTCAGATTTCGGCCATAATCAAGCAGATCGTCCGGTTCACGTTCCAGCAACCCCAACGAGACAGCACGCTGAAAGAGGTCTCCCCATGCCAGAGGCTTGCCGTGCCTATTGGAGACGGACTCGCCGCTTGCCTCGATTCGTTGCCGTAGGGCCGCTTCTACCGCATGAAGTGCTGAGAGGACACCATCCATCAGCAGCTCACGGCCAGCCAGGCTGCATAGTACGGCGATGCGACTCTTCTGGAGAAGGCTGAGGATGTTGTCCGGTGTGGTTGGCGCCACCGGCCAAGTAGCTATCACCTCCTGTAGCACAGTTTGATTAATACGTCTCGGAGAACCCTCGTCATCGACCCCGTAGCACATGCCATTGGTAACGGGGTCCCTGCGCAGTACAACGAACTCGTCCACATGAACAGTGTGATTCAGCAAGCGCGTCGAAATCATCTGCTTTCAGCAGGGTGCCGAAGCGTCCTCCCGCATCTCCCTCAATGGCCTGCAGTACATCGCCGACTACGTGGTCGGCCTGGTGGTCGACACCGAGTGACGTGCCTCGGTCGATCCAGATCGTACGGAGACCCACGGCGCGCCCGCCGGCTATGTCGGCGGTGGGGTTGTCACCGATCACCCATCCGCCCTCGGAGAGGGTCATGCCGCAACGCTTGGCCGCGATCTCGAACAGACCAGCCTCAGAAGGCGGACCGACGTGGTCGGCATCTTCCCCAACCGGGAGGCGATCATCCGGCTGGTCGGTGCGGTGCTGGCCGAGTAGAACGACGAATGGACCGAGCAGCGCCGCTACGGGCTTGGAGATCCTGGCTGAGTGTCGTAAGAAGACCGACTCAGAGAACGGGACAAACGGTACTAAAGTGAACATTGAGGCGATTGCTTCTCAATAGTCCACCGGATTACGGGTGGCCTTCTCAAGGCCACCTCCCCGGACGTGGCCTTGACCAGTCGCGGTCGGCGGCGCAAACGGCGGTCAACCAGCGCGCGCCTTCAGTGTAACGACTCGGCGGGATAACGCGATCCCCGTGGTGGCACGGTGCATGCAATCACCAACACCAGCAGCACTCGGCTCTCCTCGCCGAAGTCTGGGAAAGTCTGGTAAAGTCTGGAATATGCAGGAAGCGCCACAGCCGTTGGACATTGACGAGCTGCTACGTCAGCTGGCCGCGTTGACCAAGACACCCGCCCTTGACCAGCAGGCCGCCGAGCGGGTGGGCGCAGCACTCGACGCGGCCGCTCAGTCCGTGCGCCGAGCCACGACCGGCACGGCGAGCTCTGCCGCCACACCGGCGCGCCAGCAGGCGGTGGACGCATTGAGCGAGTTGGGGGTACCGGCGAATCCCGCGCTGATCGCCGAGTTCTGCCGCGCATACTTCGGCTCCGAACTTGCGCCGCGGGCATTGGCCAGTATTCGTCGGGACGAGCTGCGCGCCTATCGGGCGAAAAGCAGCACCCGGTCGATGTGGGTGGTTCCAGCCCTCACCACCCAGCTCATGCCGGCGCGCGGTTATCTGGCGTTGTCGTCCTGGCCCGCGTGGTTGCGGATCCACGGCACCCGGTCCGCCCGGGTCGACGTGCTCCGAGTGCTACTAGTGCTGCTCGACAGGCTGGCCGGGTTGCGGGCGGCCAGCAGCGAAGTGTTGCGGTCGAGTCGCGAACAGCAACGGGCCCAGATTTCCGATCTGGTGATGAAGCTGGGCATTGGGGTGCCTGGCCTGAACCACGGCATCGACCCGGCGACCGCCCGCGAGGCCATTCAGGACGAACTGGACCAACTCGCGCCCAAGGACCGCGCGGAAAGGGACGCTGCCGCCGCCGTTCTGTCCACTTTGGACGAGGAGCAGCGGCTTTTCGGACGAACCGATCAGTAGGTAGCGACATGGGAAGGCTTCTTGATGTTCAGGATCGATCCGGTGTTCACGGAGGCTGCGGCCGCGGTGTCCGGTCGCGAGGGCACCGTGCTGCTGGTCGCGGACGGACCTGACCGACCCGATCTGCTGCTCATCGATCGCATGGCCGGGCTGTACGCCATCGACCTCGACCCGAACGGGACGTCGTCGGATGACCGGCAGCCCTGGGTCTCGATCAACCGGAAACGCGCGGAGTTACGCGAGTCGCTCACCGGTCTCGGCCCACCCGCGGTCGGCGCGGCGGTGGTACTCGGCGCTGCGGCAGGACGGCTACTCGACCCGGACCAGCCGCATGCCAAGCGGATCGTGTTGTCCCGCCAGGACCTCACCGATCCGGCCTGGCCGGATCACTTGCCTCGGCGGCCGATCCCGGACGCCGAGTTCACCGCCATCGTCGACCGCCTCGCACCGTCTGTGGTGTTCAGCAAGTCCGGGCGCACCGGCGCCACCGACCCGGGGGCGGCGGACCGGGCCGCAGCCCGGTTCCAACTGGACACCTCGCAGGCCGTGACCGCGCTGGCGCCGATCTCCGACGTGGCCGTGGCGACCGGGCCGCCGGGCAGCGGGAAAACGTTGCTGCTCGCCGCCCGGGCACGGGAACTGCGCCGGGTTCATCCGGACTGGGAGATCGCCGTGCTGGTGTACAACCGTGCGCTGGTGCCGTATGTGACGCGACTGGTGAACGACCCGTCGGTGCTGGTGACCACAGTCGGCAAGTTCGCCCACCGGCTTGGTTTCCGGATGGATCTCAATGGCGGCGACGGCGCTTCCAAGGATCTGACCAAGGCCAGGGCACGCGGGATTCCGCAGGCCTTCGACGCATTGCTTGTCGACGAGTTACAGGATTTCGACCCGGCTTGGCTACAGTTCGCGCTCGACACCGTCCGGCCCGGCCGTGGGGGCGCGTTGCTCGTCGGTGACCAGGCGCAGGGGCTGTACCGAGACGTCGATCTGCCCTCGGCGCTAACTGGCCGCGACGTCGTCCGCCACACGCTGGCTCGGCCGTACCGCAGCACGAAACAAGTGCTGCGCGCCGCAAGCGTACTGACCGGGCAACATGTGGCCGGGATCGACGGTGCGCCGGACGGGCAACCGGTCGATCTGATTTGGGCGGACTCAAAGAACGCGCAACTCGACTGCGTCGTTTGGGAAATCGCCGCTCTGCTCGCCGACGGACGGCGGCAGCCAGGCGAGATCGCCGTCCTGCTCACGCAATGGCGCGGCCTTACAAAATTGCGTGCCGCGTTGACCTCGGCCAATATTCCGTTCCAAGTGTTCGACCGGAACGACCCGTCCGGATTCGACTCCAGCACGTCGACGGTGAAGGTAATCACCGTGCATTCCGGGAAGGGGTACGAGTTCCCGATAGTGTTCCTGGTCGGGCTGGAAACCTTACCGGCGGGGATCGACGAGCCGACCAGGCAACGCGAACGTGTCGGGTTCGTCGGCGCCACCCGCGCCGCGGACCAGTTGCTTATCACTTACACGAAGTCCACGGCCCACGTCGACCGACTGGCGGCCCTGAGCCCCGACGTCCGGCGCTGGACCTGGCCGGATGACTACAAGATAAACAATCACAAAGAGGTGAAGTGACGTGGCGCGGCTGCACGTGCTCAGCGACTGGCACGGCCCAGGCGAAGAAAAGACGGCCCGCCTGCTCGCGGCCGAGCTACCGGACGACTGGGACGTCATCGCCGGCCGCCAGATCCCGACGCACACCGACCCGGTCGATTTGGACCTGATCGTGGTCGGCGTCAACGGCATCTACGTTTGCGAGGAGAAATCCTGGGGCCCACACGTGGTCGCGGGCGAAGTAGCATGGTACGTCAACGGCGAGCAACGGTCCGATCCCGTCGGCCAGGTGGCGCACGCGGCCCGGGTGCTGGCCGGCCGACTGCGCGCGAAGGTCGGCGGGTGGGCTGCGGCGCAGGCCAACTTGCCCCGCGGGGTTCGCCCGGTCACCGGCCATGTGGTCATGTCTCACTCGTCGATCGACCTGTCCGGGACCGGCGATCTCGGCGAGGACAAGGTGGTCACGCTGGACGCTGCGGCTGCCATGCTGACCGCCCGGGACGCCGCCCTGCCGGACACGATGTCCGCACTGCGTCCGAAAGCGATGAGCTACCTGCTCGGTCTCGGTCCGCGAAACCCGGCCGAGGCCCCGAAGCAGATAATGCAGTACAAAGTCGCCGGACTACTTGGGACCGATGGCAACGCCCGGGTCTACGCCGGTAGCAACCCAGCGGGCGAACTGGTGTTCCTGCACTGCGTTTCAGTGGCCAACGCCACTGACCGGCCCGCTGCGGAACTGCTCGCCAAACGCGAGCATGACGCGCTTACGTTGTTGGCCAAGGAAGATCGTACCTGGCATGTACGCGACTGGTTCGACTGGGAGGGATACCGGGTCACCCCGATCGTGCCTGACCTGAGTGGCATCAGTCTGTGGAAGCTCAGCGGTGACCGTCCGACACCGACCGATCAGGAAAACCGGATTCCGCCGGAAATCGCCAAACCCGTCGTGCACGACGCGTTCGCGGCGTTGACCTCGGTGCACGCCAAGGAGATCATGCATCGAGCCCTCCGGCCCCGGTACATCGAGATCACCGGCGACGACCGGGTCCGCTTCCGCGACTTCAGCCGGGCGCGGATCCCCAGCGTGGAAACCATCGCCCCCAGCTTGTTCGACGACCATCCGTCGACGCCGTTTCGCGCCCCGGGCGCCACCATGGAATTCTTCGGCACCAAAGATGACGTCTACAGCCTGGCGCTGTCCCTGGTGCTGTGGATACACGGCGACCAGGACGAGACGCCGGACCACGACCAGGCCAGGGAACGCGCGGCGGCCTATCCGGAGATAGGTGAACTGATGGTCCGCTGTCTCGCGCCGGACTACAACGACCGACCGGAAGCCGCGGAAGTGGCCTCAGCGACCGCGCCGGACAAGGCGACGGCATTAGCGATCACCGAGGACGCGTCGACACCGATAGCAGGCCAGCTGGTAGCCGACAGATACCGGCTGAAGCACCAACTCGGCGAGGGCGCATGGGCCGTCACCTGGCTCGCCACCGACGAACAGCTACAGGGTGAGCTGCGCACGCTCAAATACCTGAAACCGGATCGCGTGTCATGGGCACAGGCATTCGACGAATATCAAAACACCGACACGCTGCGCAGCCGGTTCTGCGCCCGGGTGTACGATCTGCGCCCCGAACCAGAACCGGGCGTGCTGGTCCAGGAATACGTACCGGGCACTACGCTCAAAGAACTCGTCACGCGCGAAACCCCGACCGGGGACGAGTTCCGGCGTATCGCGCTGGACGTGCTTGCTGGCCTCGGCGACGCGCACCAGCAGGGCCTGTACCACAGGGACGTCAGCCCCGCCAACATCATCGTGCGGGACGATGGCGCCGCCCGGCTGATCGACTTCGGGCTGGCCGCACACGTCGACGACGCCCATTCCGCGGTCGGCTCGCCACCATTCACCGCGCCGGAGGTGTGGGAGCGCCGCGCTTGGTCCCCCGCCGCCGACCTGTATGCCGCCGCCGCGTCGATCCTGCACGCAATGCTCGGCCGCTACCCCTATGCCAGTACCGATCTGTCAGGCCGCAGGACGTTGGTGCCGCCGTCCGATGAGGACCGGCTACGGTTCGGCGGCGCCTTTTTGGACGCGCTCTACCAGGGCGTGTCGTACGACCCGGCTGACCGACCGCAGAGCGCCGCAGATTTCGCGCGACTGCTCACCGAGCCGGGCACTCCGTCCACTACGGACAAACGCAAGGTGAATCCCACGGTGGCCGCACTGCGTGGGCTGTACCGGGAAAGCGGCATCGGCAACGCCGGAAACCGCGGCCTGGACGACGTTTTCGCGCACGACACTTACGCGAAAACCCGGCTGGACACCGAACTGCTGCCAGCAATACTCAACAAGAAGCTCGACGTCGTGGTGCTGAGCGGTAACCCCGGTGACGGCAAGACCTCGTTCCTTGTCAAGGTGGGTGACGCACTGGACGCTCGGCAGGCGGAAAAGGTACACGAAGACAAGGCCGGCTGGGTCAAACGGCTCGACGGCCACACGTTCGTCGCAGTCTACGACGCCTCGGAGTCCAACGGCGCGCTGTCCTCCGACGAGATGCTGTATCGGGCGCTCGACTTAGCCGACGGCGAGGACCGGAACCGGTGCACGGTGCTGATCGCCGCGAACGACGGCCGAGTCACCCAGTTCTTCACTGAAAACGAAGACCTGTACCCGGACGTCGCTGCGGAACTGTCCAAGCAACGCCGAGGCGACGCATCCCCGGACTCCCGGGTGGTACTCGTCGACCTCAAGCAACGGGCGTTGGCGATGCCGAAAAAGGCCGACGCAAACGGCGAAGCGCCTGATCTTGCGGCAGCTATTCTCGATCTGTTCACCACCGACTTCCGCTGGTCGGACTGCGCCGACTGCGTGTCTCGAGACGTCTGCCCGATTCTCCGCAACGCCACGGATCTACGAGCACCGGCCACCAAGGCGGCGGTCATGGAGCTCGTACTCACCAGCCACCTGCGCCGCCGTCGGCGGGCGACCGTGCGGGACGTCCGGTCCGCATTCGCCTGGCTGATCACTGGCGACCTGTCCTGCGACGAAGTCCACTCGGAACGCGAGGCGGACGAAAACCCGGCCACCGACGCCCGGTTACTGCCTGGTCTGACCTTCGCCGGCGCCAGCAGCGACAACCTGCTCCAGGAATGGGCCGAACTCGACCCGGCCGGACTCCCAGCGCCCGGCGCCATCCGAGCCGCGAGAGCCAGAGAAGACCTCATCCCCGACCTGCACACTATCCTCGATGCGGATATACGTCGACTCAAGCGGGCATTGTTCCTCGGCCAGTGGGGCACTGTATCCGGACGGTTGGAGGTGCGTAGTTACCGGCATCTCGGTGAATACCTCGGTGCCCTGGACACGCCAGAGCAAGCGCTGCCACGGTTCCTCGCCGGACTGTCCAGAGTGCTGGGCTTCGTCGGCTACGACGGCGTCCGCCTCGCATTGCGGGACCAGATGTACGACGCGCCGGCGGTACGCGCCATCGTGGTAATTAAGGAATTGGATTCGACCGAGTTCGCGCTGGCCGCAAGCGGAGCACGCTCCCGCTACATCGAGTCGTTCCCCGACCTGTTGGTGCTGCGACATTCCTCCGGCGCGGAACTCCGGATCACCTTGGACACCGCGGAGTTGCTGCTGCGCGCCGCCGACGGGGAGATCCTCGGTGACCTGGCTTCGGAGGCGATCCGCCAGGAGGTCACTGCGTTCGGCAACCGGCTGCGTCGGGAACCAGCACACGCGGTACGGATCATCGACGGCTCCGGCCGTTCGCTGCGGGCAAAGGCCATCGGCGGCCAGATCGTGCGGGAGGACGCGCCATGACCATCAAACTGACCAAGGCGATGAGCACCTATCTGTACCGGCCGCTGACGATTTTCAGCACACTGGACACGGATGTGGACCGCGTGCTGCCCCATCTGTTCGAGGCGTGTGTCAAGGGCGGCCGATCGGCCAGGTTCTTGACCAACGAACGGGACTACGCCGGCTATCGGGACCGGCTGCTCAACAGCGAGCACATGACTGGCTTCAATTCACCGGACGCCCGGGAGCTGATGGACGGCTGGCTGCGCTCCTGCATCGTCGACATGGGCACTGTCGGCAAGGCGCACAATGACGAACAGATGTTGTCGGTTGCTCCCCTCACCCTGGCGGCCTATCGGGCGGGCGTACCCCGGACACGAACCCGGCACCGCTATATCGACGACTTCGCCTATCAACTTCTACGCACCCAGGTAGCCCGCCGAACAGCGGGCAACCCGACCGGTGAACTCCGCAGGCTCATCGCGGAGCATATTGGCCATGGTCTGGGGATCGGACACGAGCCGAAATGGCAACCCGAGCTGATCGACCCGAGCAGGCTGGACATCAGCGCACTCCTCGAGTTTCGTTTCCTCGAAGGATTCGAGATGGGCGATGCGCGGGAATTTAAGCAAGAATCGCAAGTGCCGAACCCGCTTCCCGGCGTAACGGAGCGTCTGGGGGAAATGCTTCTCGCACACCTCCTTGCCTATGCCAACCGGTTGCCGACAGCTGCGTTAATGTCCACCTTTGCCGGGCTACTCGCCCTCGGTGTCTTCACTCTCACACTTCGGGTTAACGCGGCGGGACGAGAACTGTTGCGCACCGGTACCCCACCTGCGGACATGGTTGAGGACCGCCCGAAGTCGCCGATCGAACTGTACTGCGACTTCACCGGCGGAATAAACGACGATTCGGACAGGCTGTCCCGGTTGTGTGTGGAGCGCGATCTCAATCAGATTAGGCTCACTTTCCGCGACCGCATGACTCTCATGATCGTCGAGTTGGCGATTCAGCGGATCCCGGACGAGCGAGAGCGACGTGAAGCGCTTTCCGACCCAGATAAATTGGCCCAACTTGCGGAACTACGCGAACACGACGTCACAGAAATGTTTGCGATGAGCCAACTCTACGACATCGCGGCAATCAACCAGCGCAGCGCTGAACACATCACGGAAGATGAAGCCGACTTCCTAGACAGAACACAACACTCCGATAAAAGCGAACTTAACAAACTGCTAGACGTTCTTGAGTTTGTCAACCAAGATCGCGCAACGGCAAACGCGGTAGGCTGGTTCAGATCGGTCGGCGGGCTGCGTAAGCCGTACGGAATTCTCACCGGGTCGTCCAATAGCCGCCGGTCGTGGCGATACGCGCCGACAGACGAACTACTGCAGATTCTGCTGATGACGGTGTTCGTCCGGCCCGATATGTCGGTCCGGCCGACCATATCGCTCAAGGACCTGTTGCGGGAGCTTCGCGACCGATTCGGCATTCTCGTTGACTCGCCTCCGGCGTTTCTGGACGGCGCGGAGGCACGCGCCGCCGCGGCGGCCAACCTGGCGGCATTCAAGCGCAGGCTGCAACTGCTCGGATGCTTCGACAGCTTGTCCGACGACTTTTCCGAACAGATCGTTCGCCACCCACTGGGGGATCGTGATGCCTGAGCCGACCGACACCACGCTGCCGGATCTGGTCATCGACCGGATCGCAACCACACTGACCAAGCGGATCGGTCGCCACGAACCCGGCCACTGTGTCCGGGTGGACAACCTACGCCACGCCGACGCCGAGCGCCTTGCCGACGCGGTGCGTCGAGCCCTCGCGCCCGGCAAGGCTGACATACACGTCCTGGTCGATGCCCGCGCCCAGGCCGACGACGAGTTGCTGATCCCGACCGAGCGCGCGGTAGAACTACGCAACCGCAAGGAGCGTCAACTGGTACTGATGGTCCCAGTGGGCGCCGGCGTTGCGGCCAGTTCGCTGGACAACAGCTTCGAGCGCCAGGATGTCGTCGAGCTGCTGCGTACAGCCAGTGCCAGGATGGTTGGCGAACTGCCAGACAACGATATTCGGGTCGGAGTGGACAAGGTCGCCAGCGTACTCGGCAGGAACCGGCCGGCCGAGGCCTGGGCTCGCTATGTTGCCGCAGTCACAGCCGAACCGACCTGGCACACCATTGGCGCATCGTTGCCGATGGTCGGCCTCATCCCGGATCTCGGCGGCCCAGACCTCGTAGACCGGCTCGCCCGCAATAGTGAGTGCGTCAAGGCCATCTCCCGGCCGGCCAGAGCGGTGTCCTCGGTGTCCGACCGGCTCAACAATGCCCGGCTGAAGGATGGTCCGGTACGCGTTGACCTTGCCACGTTCCTGTCCGGCTCGTACCGAGATCTGTCCAATCCCGCCGAGTGGACCGAAGAGCTGGCCGCCGTGCCCGGCCTCGACTTCAGTCAATGGCCGCTGACCGAACCGGAAACCGTTGCGGTGGATCAGGTTCGGGTCGACCCGTTCCTCCGGGAGAACGGCGCGGTGGTGAAAAGCTCGCGGCTCAAGCAAGACAACCCTGGCGACCTGCCCTATACCGAGGCAGGCGAAGAGTCCCCTGCCGTGGTGCGAGTGACGTGGAAGACCATCCCGGCTAAGAGCGACGCGATCTACCGGTGGCTGGTCGAGGTGCTCCCACCGGAGGACCTGCGCGACGGGGACGACACCGGGCCGAAGGCCAAGGTGACCGTTGCCGGTTCCCGGCGTACTGCCACCGTCGAGATCAAGCTCAACGAGTCCGACCTCGAACAGGGCTCACTGTTCGTGGTGCGCGTGACCGGGCTAGACACAGCAGGCCAGCCGGTGTTGCTGCAGGGAAGGGAGGGTGAGCTCGCTCAGGACGAGAGCCAGCAGTTCACCGTACGCTGGGAGGCCGACCTGATCACCGGGGAGACCCGGCGTGCCTCGGCGTGGGCGCTCGCGCTCGGCAGGCTGGACGCGGTTCTCGCCGGGCAGAACGACCTGACCGAGGACGCCTACAGCCTGGACGACACGCATACCGCGGTGTCGCTACGCCTCGGTGGCCGGCGCACGGTACTGCTCGGCGTCAGCCCGGTGCTGGTCAACCTGCAACACCAGTTGTTCAAGGACGGCAGCACAGCCACCGCGTTTCGCGCCAACGGACGCATGGGTGTGGTGCTACAGGCCGAAGACACGGAGCCCGTCGAAGACCCGTTGCCGACAGCACTGTCAAAACAACGCAAAGAGATCCACGCACTACTCGGCGCGCATCAAGCCCGTTGGCTCGTGGAGTCGCTCGACTGGACCGAGGAGCTCCTGGACAAGGTCCGGTCCTACTGCCAGAGCTACAAGAACGCGCTCGATCGCGCGGCGACTGACGCGACGTATCGGGGCGCGTTGCTGGCGATGGACACGCTGACACTGGACATTACGATCGCCGGCGGCCGGCCGATCCGGGCGGTCGTCGTGCTGCCGTTCCATCCGCTCCGGCTGACCTGGCTGGCCGAATATGACAAGGCGATCACCGGCTGGGCAAAAGAACTGGCGGACATCGAACCGAACAAGGCGAGACGGCGCGCGATGGTGGACGCCGACCTGGTACGCCGGGTGACCCCGGCCAACCTGCCGTTCGCCGTGCCCCACTCGACCTCCGGTGACATCTTCGTGCACGCCAGGGAGGCAACGGTCGGCACCGGGATCTACCTCGCCCCCGACGAACAGGAACCGGGCATCGCCATCCAGGCGGTGTTCGACGTGCTTGGCATGGACTGGCGGGACGTCGCCACTGACGTGCCGCCCGCGATGGTCGCCGAGCGCATTGAGCACTACAGGGAGACCCACTCGAAGCCGGACGCGGTCCGGCTTCTGGCGATCAACCCCGGCTCCGGCGAACTGCTGGCCCAGGCGCTGCGCCAAGCGGTACTGACCGACCGGGCCGCGGACTTCGACGCCACCAGACTAGCCGGACGCGCAGAAGTCACCGCCTACAGCACCCGGCCTGGCAATACCGATCCGCTGCCCGCGCTGACCGACCTGCAGCGGGCCGTCGGCGGATACCGGGTAGGGAGCGGACGATCGTACTTGAAGCCGCCGCTCGGGCTGAGCGTGCGGCCGTTCGGCCGACTGGCCAAGGACGACACGCCGGCGCATATAAGCGTGGTCAACGACCTGGCCGTGGTCGAGGCAGGTGGCGGCTCGACCACCCCGGCCGGCACCACGTCGTTCCGCAACCTGCTGACCCCGACCAGCAACCGGACGGTAGACACCCCGGACGGCCCGCATTGGGAAACCATGCCAGCGGTACAACTCCGGGAATACCGGGGCGAAAAGCGGCGAGACGGTGCGGCGGACGCGGTCGACGCGCACCGGGCACACCAGGCCGCACTCGCTGCGGCTCATGGACTGGCGACGGAAAACGGCATTGCGTTACGCGTCTCGCTCGGCGAGCCGGAACGCCGGGCGCTGACCGCGGCGCATGATCGGGCCGACTGGGTCATGACGATCGACCGCAACCTCGGACCGGAACTGTATTCGTCGAGCCCGAAGAAAAACCAGCCGTACATCTTGGACTACGCGCCCGATTTCCTGGAAGGAATCGGGCCTCGGCTAACCGTTACCACGAAACACCAGGCCGAGATCGAACGCCTGCTTGCCACCGCGATGCGCGGCCTGGGATTCGCCGACGATACCCAGTCGGTGCGCGGCACCCTGCGGGCCATGCAACTCGTGTCCGGGCGGTTGGCGCTGCGTCTCATCGGTCAGTCGGACCTGGCCGCCGAGGCGGTGAGCCTCGCGGCGTTGGTGTCCTGGTTGGAGAGCCGGGGCGATCTGAAGGACACGATCGTCGTACCGGTCGACATGCACCAGGAAATGTTCGGCATAACGCGCAAGAAATCGCAGGAGAAGGAGTCACCGGAGGAAAAGGCACGGTTCTGCGACCTGATTCTGGTCCGCGCCACCCGGCAGGCAATCAGGTTCGAGTGCGTCGAGGTAAAGCCGCTGAAGGAAGACACGTCGCCAGATCAACTCGCCGAGAACATCGTCGACAGCCTCAATGCCACGGTGACCATGTTGGAGGACGGTTTCCTCGGCAACGACCAACCCCGTCTGGATGCCGACCTGCAGCGGGCCCGGCTGGCGGGAATCCTGCGCTACCACGCGAACCGGGCCTTCGAAGCGGATCTGCTCAGTGCCGAGCGGCTGGCCGCAGCAGAACGCCAGTTCGCCCGGATCGAGGACGGCACTCGCCCAGAGATCTCTAAACAGGGATACGTGGTCAGCCTGGCCGGCGAGCCGGACCTGCCGAGCGAGCATCGCGGGATATCGATCGAGGCATTGACCGCTCCGAAACTGCGCACAGCAGGCATCGCCACGTTGACACCGAGCCGGGCCCCGGTGTCCACCGTGGACCTTACGAAACCCGTTGCCCAGCTGGCCGTGGACACCCCGTCCGAGCCGGTCCTGGCTACCCCGCAATCAGAGCCAGCATCCACCACGGAAACACCGGCGACACAGTCGGTTAAGAAACGGCCCGATGAGGTGCGGGTAGTGCTCGGGAAGGACGCGAACTCCGCCGATCTAACGTGGCGGATCAGCACGTCGGGCAGTCCGCATATGTTCGTTCTCGGCATTCCTGGGCAGGGCAAGTCGGTGACCACCCGGCGTATTCTCAACTCGTTCGCCGAACAAGGTTTGCCAGCGCTGGTCATCGATTTCCACGGCGACATGGCGGCCGACCCCGCGGCCGACGCAACGGTCGTCGACGCGGGCGACGGGCTGGACTTCTCCCCATTCGAGCTCCGGACCGACGTCAGCCACGAGAAATATAATCAGACGGCGTGGGAGCTGGCCGAGGTCGTCGGCTATGTGAGCGCGCTGGGGGAGATCCAACGGAACGTGGTCTACGAGGTTCTCCGCGAGCTGTACCAGCGACACGGCTTCGGTTCGGCCAACGGCCCGACGGGGCTGCCGACTATGGCTGAGTTCGCCAAGCTCCTGGAACAGAAGGAAAGTGCCGGGCACGGCCGCAACGTCGCGGCGCGAACTCGCCCGCTGAGCGAGTTCGGCCTGTTCCGGGACAACGCGGGCGAGGGTCGGTTCGGCGAATTGCTCACCGGTGGTGTGGTGCTCGACGTGCATACGCTGATGGAACAGGTACAGCTGGCCGCCGCCGCGTTCGTGCTGCGCAAGGTCTATCGGGAGATGTTCCACTGGGGAAAGACGAGTGAGCTGCGCCTGGCCGTGGTGCTGGACGAGGCGCACCGGCTGGCCAAGGACGTCACTCTGCCGAAGATCATGAAGGAAGGCCGCAAATACGGCGTCGCCGTGGTGGTGGCCAGTCAGGGAGTGGACGACTTCCACAAGGACGTGCTCGGCAACGCCGGCACTAAGGTGGCGTTCCGCTGCAACTACCCGCAAAGCAAGACAGTCGCCGGTTTCCTGCGCGGCCGAGCCGGCCAGGACATGGCCCAGGCCTTGGAAAAACTGTCCGTCGGCCAAGCTTACGTCTCGACCCCCGACTCCCCCGAAGCCAAGAAGGTCTTCATGGCCCGATGATCTGTCGGGTAGCCCGACGCGGGACCTCGCTGACCGCGGCCTTCAGGCGGTTCGAAGCGGCGACGGTCTCGGCGAGAACTCGTCGCGGTCGGCCACCAGGGGGCGCGAGGGGAGTTTGCTGACACCGATCTCGATCACCGTCCGTAGGAGGACGGGCCAGCCACGGCCGGATCGGTGTCGGCGACGAGCTTGGCACAGCACCTGCCGCACCGACGCTTCCAGCGGACTGTCCTCGCCGATGACCGTCTCGTACCCGTCCGGGAGCAGGTCGCGCTCGCGGTACCACTCCCGCATCTGGTCTGGGGTGAACTCCGACCGCTGGGGGCGGCTGTCATGCCGCCGGAGTGTCTCGGGAAAGGACACGTCCAGGTAGAAGAAGGCGTGGTCCCGGCGTGGTCACGGCGTAGGGACTGCAGCATCGCCCCGTACCGGCTGGCGGTGAGGATGCCTTGGAGCAGGACGTGATACCCGTGATCAAGAGAGTACCGGACGATCGTGTCGATGAGGCCGATGTTCACACCGCCATGTACGTCCCGCTCCCGCAGCAGCTCCCGCCGTACGACGTCTTGACCGACCAAAGCCAGGCCACGGCCATAGGCGGCCCGCACGGCCCGGGCGACGCTAGTCTTCCCAGAGCCGGAGTTCCCGCGGAGAACGATCAAACGGGTATCGAGAGAGCCGGTACGCACCGGCTCAGGGTACGAACAGTCCGTGGGTGACCCGCCGTCTTTCCTGCCTGGCCGGTGACGTCCCGCCCAGTGGTGTACGAGCTGCCTGCGCGTGAGGTTTGGACATATACCGGCGCCAGGCCGTGCGCGGCTCATAGTGTCGGAGCCGCAATGAGCGACTCCGCGTCATACCTGGCCTTCGTCGCCTCCGTACCCCGCCTTCGTGCTACGGCAGGCGCATTGCTCCGAGACAACGAGGGGCGGGTGCTTGTCGTGCACCCGGTCTACAAGGACGGATGGGACATCCCCGGCGGGATGGTCGAGGCAGGGGAGTCCCCGTCAGTGCCCTGCTCCGTGAGCTGCAGGAGGAGTTGGGCATCGCGCCGCCGATGGTTCAGCTCGCATGTGTCGACTGGGTGCCACCGGCACCGCCCTGGGACGCCGGGCTGATGTTCGTCTTCAATGCAGGCGTGCTCACTGACTCCCAAATTGCAGGGCTCCGCCTGCAGCCCGAGGAACTCGACGAATACGTATTCGCTCCTCCCACTGACCTGAACAAGCTCTTGCCGCCAGGCCTGGCGCGGAGGATGAACGCGGCCATCGTGGCGGCAGACGCCGGCCAGACCGCTTACCTGGAGGACGGCCTCATCCGCCTGCTCCCGTAGCCGGATCCAGGCGCGGGCTCGTAGGTTAACGCCGCCGTCGCGGTCGGCAAGCGCCACAGCCAGTACGTCGTGGGCCAGCGGGCGCAGTAAGTAGCCGCTGCGGACAGCGATGGCCGGACTGTTGGCAAGTCGGTAGCTGCACTCATGGCGGTTTATGCCTTGCCGCTCTCAAGGCTGCAGTTCGCGACGTTCGCGGAACTCCTGATCCCATTTAGGGCGCTATACAGAACAAGCACCCATTAGGGGGGGGAATTACTTAGTTTCCGACGATTTGGGCTCGACTCTCGCGCCGCAAGAAGACAACCGCCATAAGGGTTTAGCCGTCTTGATAAATCGCTGGTAATGATTGAATGACCAGACCGTTAGGCGCCGCACTTGGGCCACTACTCTAATCTGGCGACTGCTTGTAGTGGACCAATTTCTATGGTGAAGGTGCTGGCCGGTGAGGGTTGTTTCGCGATGCCCAAAACGAGCCTTGCCCTTGGTGGCGATGTTCGTCGTCACAGCAAGCGCCCTGGCCGCCTGCCAGTCCGGCGGCACCGCTCCAGAACCAATGCGTACCATGACGCCGCCCTCGCCCACCCCGACGGCCACCACGAGCGAGGAGGCCGTTCTTGCCGCATACCGCGACCTCTACCCCGCCGGCCAACGCGCCGAGCGGGCTTACCCAGCAGAGCGCAAGGCGATCCTTGAACAGGTAGCCACTCAGCCTCTCCTGAGCCGGATGTTGCGAGGAATCGCCGCGCTCCGCGCCACGCACCGTGTGACATGGGGAAATCCCGAACATCACCCGTTCGACGTACGGATCGATAGAGATCGCGCCACCCTCCACGACTGCCAAGACGCCCGGAAAGGCGGTCAGGCAGACGATCGGACAGGCAAACGCCTCACGCATGGAACGAGTCGCATTCATCTTGTCGCCACCCTCGCGAAGGGGACGGATGGCGCATGGCGAGTGTCAAAGGTAGAGCAGGTGAAAGAGCCTTGTTCGCCTACGGAATGACTTATGTCCTTGTCGCCGGACTTGCCATTTCCCCACTCGGAGACGGGGACGGAGATGGCGTCGGTGTGTCGAGCGACTACACGGGCTACATCATTTCGGCCAAGCGTCTGCCCCGTCCCGGGTCAGCGACTCCCGCTGGCAAGGGATCGAAGGTCAGATGTACTTACCAGCCGTGGTTCGCTGACGGGCGGGAGAACGGTGGTCTGGAGTTCGTCGATCCCGGCAGCAACCTGAGCAGCGAGCCGACCGGCAAGGGCGCCTACTACCTGGTCGAGTGCTCCGATGGCTATCGAGACGTTGTCTGGATCAAGAAACGACGTGATGCGGTAACCCCTGAGCAGCTCGCTCGTCGCGCGTACAAATTGATCCCGATCGCGCCGCCGACAGTGCTCACCGCTCCGCCACGCGGACAGAACGGGCTGGTCGGGCTCCCGCAGTGGTTCTTCCTAGCCGACGGGCAGTGGGCGCCCAAGTCAAAGAGGCTGCACATGGGCACCGTCTGGGCCGCGGCCACCGCCACTCCCGAGCGGATGACCATCAGTACCGGCGACGGCGAGACGCTCACCTGCGACGGGCCTGGAGCCGCGTACGACACCACTCGGCCTGCCGAGCAGCAGAGCTCCACCTGTTCGCACACGTACCAGCATCCGGCAAGTGCCTACCGGGCGACCGTGTCAGTGACCTGGAGCGGCACCTGGCGCGGCTCGGGTGGCACAGGCGGCACGCTGCCGCCCATCACGAAGTCCGTCACCTTCCCGATCCGCGTCATCGAAGCTCAGGCGCTCGTCACGAAGGGATAGCCGTATGCTCCAGCGCTCCATGCCGAGCAGGGAAGCGGGCCGGGCCAATACACCCGTGCGCCCGCTACCGAGCAGGCGCAGTCCGGTGATGCTTGCGGTGAGCGTCGCGCTGACCGCTCTCGGCGCGCTGATCTCCTGGCAGGTGTACGGCATCGCTGGGCACCGGACGCCGGTTCTCGTCATGGCGCGCGACGTTCCCATCGGCGAGCAGTTGCAAGCACAGGACCTTCGGACGGTCGCGCTCGGCCTGGACTCGGGAGTACGGGCCGTGGAGGCCACCGACAAGAGCGCGGTCATCGGCAGACGCGCCGCTGTGGACCTGAAGGCCGGCAGCCTGCTGGCACCCGCGCACCTGACCGGGACACTCGTTCCGGCACCAGGACAGGTCGTCGTGCCGGTGGCGCTCAAGCCCAGCCAACTGCCTGCCAGAGGAATCCAGCCCGGTGATCGAGTCGTGGCCGCCGCCGTGGTGCCCGCCATCTCGAACGGGCAGGGCGCCCCGGCTGATCACCAGGCTCGGGTCGACCGTGTCGGCGAGCCCGACGCTGACGGGCTCATCGTGGTCGACCTCGTCGTCCCGGCCGGCGAGGGCAGTGCACTGGCACGTCAGGCCGCAGACGGGAAGATCGCGCTCATCCTCCAGTCGCGGGCGAGGTGAACATAGATGCTGACCGTCTTGTGCTCGGGCGGCCACAGTCCGGGCGTCACGACGACCGGACTCGCTCTCACGCTGGCCTGGCCGCGTGAGGTTCTGTTCGCCGAGTGCGATCCTGCCGGTGGCAGCCTCCTGTCCGGATATCTGGTCGGCCAACCGCAGGAACGCGGCCTGGGCGAGTGGGCGGTCCAACTCCGCCGCGGTGCTGACCCCGGCGCCACGCTTCGCGAGCAGGTCCTGCATCTGGCGGGTGCCGCGTCCCGCCGGATCCTGCCAGGTCTCGCCGACCCTGCTCAGGTGGCCTCGGTCCGGCAACTCTGGGTGGACATCACCAAGACCTTTACCGCGACGCCCGGGGATGTGATCGCCGACGTCGGACGCGTCGGCGGCTCGGACACGCCTACCCCGCTGCTCGTCGACGCGGACCAGGTGCTCGTGGTCGCACGTCCCACGCTCGTGGACCTGTCCGCGCTGGCTCCCCGCCTCACTGAGATTCGAGCCCTGCGCGGTCGTCGGTCCGCTGCGCGGGCTCTGCTCGCCGGGGCCGGGCCGTACGGCCGCAAGGAGGTGGCGAAGACGCTCGGCGTGGAGGTGGTCGACCACCTTCCCCACGATCCGCGGGCCGCCACGGTGTTGTCGCATGGCATCGGCAACGAGCGATACGTCCCCCGTTCTCCACTGATTCGGGCCGCTCGTTCCCTGGCCGATCACCTCTCTGAGGAACCCATACGCAACGAGGTGACAGTCCCGTGAGCTTCGACGTCCAGCAGGCGGTGCGCGAGGTCCTGCCCATGGTCACGCAAGCGCTTGATGCCGCAGCGGTCACCGGGGACGAGGCCGTACGCGAGTACGCGAGAGCAGTCATCACCGACCTGGTCCGCGAGCACGTGGACAGTAGGGCGCTGGCCGGCAGGGATGCGCCGACGCTGCAGGAGGAGCGCCGGCTCGCGGAAGCGGTCTACAACGAGATCTTCGCGCTGGGGCGTCTGCAGCCGTTCGTCGACGACCCCGAGGTGGAGAACATCGACGTCAACGGCTGTGACCAGGTGTGGATTACTTACCAGGACGGCCGCAAGGTGCTCGGACCACCGATCGCCGACAGTGATGAGGAGCTGGTGGGCAACGTCCGCCGGTGGGCCGCCTACCAGGGACAGACCGCCCGGGATTTCTCGATCGCCCGGCCGCGTCTTCACCTGTCCGTCGGGCACCGGACCCGCATCGCCGCGCTGATGGGAGTCACGCCACGACCGTGCCTGTCCATCCGCAGACACGGCCTGCTCGAGGCCGACCTGGACGACCTGATGGTGAACGGCACCGTGGACAAGGGGCTTCGCGCGTTCCTCGCCGCTGCCGTACGCGCCCACAAGGACATCGTGATCACGGGTGGGATGGGCGACGGCAAGACCACCTTCGCCCGGGCACTGGCCGCCGAGATCGACCCGGACGAGCGGATCGCCACTGTGGAGAAGGAGTACGAGCTCTTCCTCCACCTGCAGACCGACCGGCACCGAGACGTGCTCGCGATGGAGGCCAGGGAGGGCAATACCGAAGGCTTGGGCGCGATCACGATGCGCCAGCTCATCGAGGACGCGCTTCGGTTCAACGCGCGCCGGATCATCGTCGGCGAGGTTCGCGGTGACGAGCTGGTGCCGATGCTGGAGGCGATGAACACCGGCGGCTCCGGCTCCATCTGCACGATGCATGCTGACTCGGCCGACCAGGTGTTCGCCCGGATGCTGATCCTCGCCGGATCGGGTGGCCTTTCCATCGCGCCGGGCACACTGTTCCGCACGATCGGCATGGCCGTTGACTTCGTCGTCCACCTGCGGCACGAACTCCGTCACGACATCGACGGCATGATCAACCGCCGCTACATCGCCGAGGTGAATGAGGTGCTGCCGCCCGGAGACGGACTGGAACCGGCGGTCAACCACGTCTATGTCCCGGGGCCGGACGGGCGGGCCGTACCGAACACGATCCCGCAGTGCATGGAGGAACTGGTGGCGGCGGGGTTCGACCCGGACCTGTTCGCGGCTCGTGCCTGGGATCGAGGGTACGCATGACCGGCTGGCTCGCCGCGCTGGCCGGCGCGGCGCTCGTCGCGGGACCTCTGCTCGCCATCGTGAGTGTGCGCCGAGCCCCGGTACGGCCTCCGCGCCCGGCACAGCGGCTGCCGCGGATACCGGCGATTCCCGCGACCGTGGCTGCGGGAGTTCTCATGCTGACGTGGTGGCTTACGGGCTGGCCGGTCGCTGCCCTCGGGGCTGCGGTGGGCACTGTGACGCTGCCGCGGATGCTCAGCGCCCGCGACAGCGGGCGGCGGATCGAGCGCCTGGAGGCGCTTCAGACGTGGACCCGTCATCTGGCCGACGTGCTGGGCGGCAGTGCGGGCATTGAGGAAGCGTTGCAGTCCAGCGCGGACAACCCGCCACCGGCGATCGCCGCCGAGGTGCGGGCGCTGGCACGGCGGCTCGCCTATCGCACCCCGACCGAGCAGGCCTTGCGAGCGTTCGCCGATGACCTGAACGACCCGACCGGGGATGTGATCGCCGCAGCACTGATCCTGGCCTGCCGTGCCCGCGGCAAGGGACTGCGTGAGGTCCTCCAGGGCCTTGCCCGTACGGTGGCCAAGGACGTGGCCGCACGGCGGGAGATCGACGCCGAGCGCGCCACCCATCGCACGACCGCCCGATGGGTCATCGGCGCGCTGCTCGGATACACCGCCTTCGCGCTGGTCAACCGGGCCTATGTCGCCCCGTTCGGAACGGTCGGCGGCCAGCTGGTTCTCGGCATCGTGATCGCGTTGTACGCGGGTGCCTTCATGTGGCTGCACCGCCTGACCAGGGCGCCGAAGGGACATCGCTTCCTCAACCCCACAGGTGATCCATCGTGATAGCGCTGCTTCTGACCTGCGGCGCATTGATCGGCCTCGGCGGAGCCCTCGCCATCGTGGCGGTCTTCCCCGCTCCGCCCGCGCTCGCACCGGCGATGGAACGGCTCAGGCCGGGTGGGAGCCGCAGCGAGCCGGACGGGGACTGGCGGTCGCGCATGGCGCGAAGACTGTCCGGAACGGTAATCGCCGCGCGGCTCCCGCAGGCGGATTTGGCAGTGCTCGGCAGGACGGCCGATGACTACCTCACCCAGAAGGGCGCGATGATCGGGCTCGGGGCGGCTGGTCCGGTCGTCTTCTGGGCGTGGTGTTCACTGCTCGGCGTCGCCCTTCCCTGGCCGGTCTCATGGGGAGCATGCCTGGCCTTCGCCGTCGCGGCGTTCTTCGCCCCCGACGCCTCGATACGCGGTCAGGCCGCTGAGGCGCGGGCGGCATTCCGGCAGGCCATCGTGGCGTACCTGGATCTGGTGGCGCTCGCTCGCGCAGCCGGATCGGGCCCGGCTGAGGCGCTGGAGTCGGCCGCCAAGGTCGGTGGAGGGTGGACCTTCCAGCGGTTGTGCCTCGCGCTGGACCCCGCACGCCGGGCCACCGCGAGCGCATGGGATGAGCTCACCCGGCTGTCCGAGGAGATCCGCGTTCCCGAGCTCGCCGACCTGGCCGCCATCGCCCGGCTCGCCGGAACTCACGGCGCCGGCATCCTCGACACCCTCATGGCCAAGGCCCAATCCCTGCGCGAGGTCGAACTGTCCGCCGAGGTGTCCAAGGCCAAGTCCCGCACCGAGACCATGACCGTCCCGATGGCCCTGTCGGTCCTCGGGTTCCTGCTGCTGCTTGGCTATCCCGCCTTTGCGCGGATGACCGGCGGCTGACCCTTTCGGAGGTACCCACAGATGATCTACAGAGCCATGCTCGCGCTGGCCGTACAGCTGGAGCGGATGTCGCTGGTTATCAATCGGTACGCGCAGCGGCGCGGCGCGAACCCTGAACGCGGTGGTTCGACGGTCGAATGGGTGATCATCGCAGCCGTGGTGTTCCTGCTGGCCATCGCCGTAGGCGCGAAAATCACGTCCGTCGTCAACGAACAGCTCGCCAAGATCAAATGAGCGGGCGTGAGCGAGGATCAGCGACGCTGGAGGCCGCGCTGGTCTATCCCGCGCTCCTCCTGCTGGTCCTGCTCACAATCAACGCCGCGTTGTGGTTCCACGCCCGGAACCTCGCGTTGGCGGCGGCGCAGGAAGGACTGCGAGCCGGGCGCGCGTACGGCTCCAGCCTTTCCGCCGGGCAGGCGACAGCCGAACGCTTCATTCGGCAGGTCGGCGGGTCGTTCCTCACCTCCGCGAAGGTCAGCGTCGAGCGCACCGCGGACAGCCTCAGCGTGGCGGTCAGCGGCCAGGCGATCAGCCTGATTCCGCTGTTGCCCCTCGATGTCGAGCAGGTCGCCCGGGCTCCGGTGGAGAAGTGGACATCCGGATGACAGAACTGCGTGAGCGCGGCTCGATGGCCTTGGAGACGGCGATCATCGCGCCTGCTCTGGTTGCTGTGCTGTTGATGGTGGTCGGACTGGGCCGCGTCACGCTCGCCCACGGTGCCATCGACGCCGCGGCGCGGGACGCGGCCCGGCAGGCTTCCATCGCCCGCGATCCAGCCGCGGCACGATCGGCCGCTCTGTCCAGTGCGCGGGCGGCGCTCGATCGTGAAGGGCTGGCGTGCTCGCCGTCGGTGACAGTCGACACGACAGGGTTCTCCACTCCGCTGGGGAGGCCTGCTGTCGTGGTCGCTCGTGTCACGTGTGACGTGGACCTGGCCGACCTCGCCGTGCCCGGAGTTCCCGGATCCAAGCGCCTGACCAGCAGCTTCAGCAGCCCGATCGACCCGCACCGCGCAAGGAGCGGACAGCCGTGACACGGATTGAGGAGCGAGGCTCCGTCACCGCGTTCACCGCGGTGCTCGGCCTGGCGCTGCTGATCTGCGCCGGACTCGTCGTGGACGGCGGAGCCAAGATCCAGGCATACCGAGAGGCCTACGCCGTGGCCGAGGAGGCCGCCCGCGCCGGAGCTGGACAGGTGGACATCGACCATGCCTACGCCGGCGGCCGATTCGAGATCGACGCTTCCAGGGCGTTGGCCGCCGCTCGGGCCTACCTGTCCTCCAGCGGGCACTCGGGCAACGCCTCCCTATCCGGCAACCGCACGGTCCAGGTGACCGTCACGGTGTCCCGGCCGACCGTGCTGATTTCTCTGATCGGCATCGGCAGCGTGACCGCCACAGCCAGCGCCTCAGCGCGCATGTTCCAGGGCATCGAGCAAGGACGATCATGACGATGTACGGGCTGCGTCACCCCATCCTCGCCAAGGCGGCGGCGGTCGCGGTGCTCACTGGACTGCTCGCCGGAATCCCCGCCATCCTGCTGACCTTCTTCTGGCCGGTAGACCTTCCCACTCTCGACGACCTGGCCACACCCGCCGAACCCGTTGTGATCAAAACGCTCCTGCTTGCGACCGTATGGACGTGCTGGACCCTGTTCGCCGGGGCAGTGATCGCCGAGTTGGTGGCAACGGCCCGCGCCAGGCGCGGGAGGGTGCGCATGCCGTTCCAGCGGCTGGCGGCTTACCTGATCACCACGATCACTGTGGCGACCACAGCTCCGGTTGCCGCATCCCGCGGAACCATTCCGGCAGCAGCGGTGGCAGTCGCACCGGCGGCCTTGCCTCAGCACCACCTGACGGCGGCCGAGCCGAAGACCTCTGAGTCGGCCAAGCCGTACGCGACCTACGTGGTCCAGCCGAGAGACACGCTCTGGACAATCGCCGACAAGCAACTCGGAGACCCGATGCGCTACCGGGAGATCGTCGCGCTGAACCAGGGACGCACCATGGACGACGGGCAGACCTTCACCCGAGGAGACTGGCTGAGACCCGGATGGACCCTACGTCTGCCCGACGACGCCGCCAGGAAGGGACCTCGCGCATCCCAACGCACCCACACCGTCAGGCCGGGCGAGAGTCTGTGGGAGATCGCCGAACAGCACCTCGGCGACGGCAAGCGATACAAAGAGATCTTCAGGCTGAACAGAGATCGCCTGCAGCCGGGCGGCGCCCGACTGACCGATCCTGACGTGCTGGAATCCGGATGGCACCTCGTCCTGCCCGAACGCGAACAGGAGACCAGGAAGGCCGATCCGACCCGCCATCGAGCCCCTTCGCTTCTTCCCACAGCTACATCGGCGACGCGGCAACCCGCTCACCACGAAGACGCCTCACCTCGTCCCACTGCGGACTTCTCGCCGCAACCAAGGAGATCGGCCGTCTGTTCCAGCGTGGTCGTGCTGCCCGAAGGCGGCATGATGGCCATCTCCTTCGCCGCGGGCGTGGCCGTCGCGCTCGCCTCCGCCCGGCTCCGCCATCGGCGACGCCTACCCGTCCCGGCCGTCGACGAGCCGCTCAGCGTGCCTGCTCCCGAACCGCAGGCGCCCGCCGTACGAGCGCTGGAGCAGTCACACCGCCGCGGCTTCGCCGAATCGGAAGATGGCCCGCCAGAGGATATCGAACTGGTCACCTCCGCGTTCTCCATCGACCCGCCGCTCATGCTCAAAGCCGGGGTCCGCGGCGAGGATCCGGTCTCCCTGGAACTCTCCGGGCTCAATCTGGCGCTGACTGGTCCGGGAGCTGACGACTGCGTACGAGCGATCGTGCTCGACCTCCTCGCCCAGGCCGACCAGCACCGCGCCGAGATCGTCATCCCCTCCCAGGACGCCGTACGGTGGTTCGGCGAGACCATCACCACGCTGACCGGCCACCTGCCAGGCCTCCGGCTGGTCACCACTCTGGACGAGGCCGTCGACCACCTGGAGGAACAGTTCGTCGCCCGCCGCCGCATACTCCGCGACCACGACACCGACGACATTCCCCAGCTCCGCGAGGCCGAGCCGGGCGAGCCGCTGCCCGCGCTGCTGTTGACCGCCAGCGCTGCGGATGGCCATGCCTACCTGGACACCCTCATGAGCTTGGGGTCCACCTTCGGCGTCGGGTCCGTCCTGATAGGGCGATCGGTTTCCGGAACCACCTGCAAGGTCGACCAGGACCATCGAGTGGCCGAGGCGACCGGCACCCTGGAGAAGGAACTCCGCGACGTCACGCTGTTCCACATGCCGACCAATGCAGCGGCGACAGTGCTCCACACACTCGCCGTGGGGAACGGCATGCCGGCCGAGCCAACCGAGAAGCCGGCAGAACTCGAGGTCCCGCCACCCAGCACCGCACCCCAGCCGGTCCGGTTCGCCATCCTTGGCGCACCGGTCATCGAGGTGAACGGCACGCCGGTGGACATCTCCGGCCGCGCCAAAGCGCTGGAGCTGTTCGTCCTCCTGGCCCTCCACCCCAAGGGCCTGGATCGCGAGGAGATCTGCGAGCATCTCTGGCCGGATCTGGAGGAAACTCTGGCCGGGTACCGTTTCCACGCCGCCCTCAAGGACCTGCGTGCCGCGCTGCGCGGAGCCTCCGGCCTGGGCGAGAAGGAAGCCAGTTTCGTCGAACGAAGCGGCAAGACGTACCGCATCGAGGCGCAGCGCGTCGACGTGGACCTGTGGGCCTTCCACCGTGCGCTCGCCGACGCGCGTACCGCCGGGAATGACGAGGCCAAGACAGCCGCGCTGGAAGCGGTCGCAAGCCTGTGTCGCGGACGCCTGTGCCAGGGCCTCAAGTACGACTGGCTCGATCAGGACCACCGCTGGCCGCTGACCGTGACCAGCGTGAAGGCCCTCCTACAGCTCGGAGTGCTCCACGAACGCGCAGGGCGGACCGAGCACGCGCTGGAGGTTTACGACCAGGCGTGCGCTCTCGACCCGGACATGGAGAGCGCAGCCAGGTCGGCCATCCGGCTCCTGATCGACCTCGGCCGCACTGACGAAGCCCGCATGCGCGCTCGCCATCTGAAGGCCCGCCTCGATGCCCTCGGGGTGCAGTGTTCCTCCGAAACCCAAGCCCTTCTGGACCGGATGAATACGGCTTCAAAGCCGCCGGTCAGGCTTCAGACCCCACGGGCTTAGGTTCGCTGTCGGTCGCGCCGGATCAGAGGGCGTTCCACCTGCGTGCGCTGTCTCCTGTCATGAGGGAGGACAGTCGATTGAAGAGCTCAGCGCGGGCGGCGGGGTTGTGTTCGGCGCCGCGGATGAAGGCGCTCAGGCTGCGAACCTCACGGATCTGTGCCAGCAGGTTCAGGTCGCTGTCCTCCACTGGGTCGGTTCCGTAGGCCATACAGAAGTCCTGCCATAAGGACTGCGGATAGCCGAAGCGGCGGGGGCGCAGGTAGATGGGCATGAAGTCGTATGCGGGCGGGCCGAGGCCGACGGAGTCCCAGTCGATGAGCACCCAGCCGCCTTCGTACTGAGGGAGAAGGTTGTTGGTGTGGGCGTCGCCGTGCACGATTCCCCACGGCAGCGTGGCCGCGAGCCGCGCGAAGCCCTCCTCCAACTCCACGCAACGCGCGACCAGCCAGTTCCGCTCACTCTCCGACAGGACGGTGGACACCCTCGCCTCGGCTGCGGTGCTCCCCACCGGGCGAATAGAGGGAAGCGGCAACGGAGGCAGCGGATGACTGTGCAGCACGCGCAGCAGGCCGGCGAGATGAGTGACGTCGGCCGACCGTCCGTCGAGGGGCGGCAGGTACTCCCAGAAGGTCACCAGGTGGGCGCCGACGATCACGGGCTGAGTAACGTCGAGTGGCCTTAGCGTGGGAAAGCCCTGCTCGGCGAGCCAGGCGGCGGTCTGGACGGCGATGCGCATGCGTTCCAGCGCCGAGGCGTTGCGGACGCGGGCGACGGCGTTCTCCCGGGGCAAGTAGTAGATCGCGTTGGCGTGAACACGCAGCAGCCGAGCACCATCACAATCGAGCCCGGCCTGTCGACAGGCGTCTACCAGGGCTGTCCTGTAGGGGGCGTCGACCGGCTGCGTACTCATCGTGAGAGTTGGCGCTCCCCGTGTTGTCCGGCTCACCAGACGGCACTTCGTCGTCTGGTCCCCGGAGCTCTACGCAACTCCGGCCAATTCATCATGCATGCGTTCATTGAACGCGACAACGCGAGGCTCCTTGGCCGGTAGCGATCGGCGGAAGCTCCGAAATCGGCTGCGGACCCGGGTGGAGGCAATGGTTCCAGCGGTGGGGAGGGCCTGTTCCGCGACGGCCAGGGCGGCGTCGAGGTCGCCGGTCTTGAGATGGGCTGCAGCCAGGTTGAGCTGGCAGAACAGTCTGTCGCGGGCGCGGTCGGTGCTCTTGCCTGTGAGTGCTGCGTCGAGATGAGGCAGTGCAGCGGTGGTGTCGCCGATCACGACCAGCGAGTGCGCTACCTCCGCCGCGAGTTCGGGCGCGTCGAAGTAGCCGATCCATGCAGGCTCACCGCCGGAATCGCCGGTGTCGAGTTCGCGTTCGGCCGCGAGGAGGGCCTGGCGGCAGGCCGTGGCCGCGTGGGCGTCGCCCTTCTCGTACAGCCGGGCGCACGCCCGAGCCTCTGCGGCGTAGGCGAGCGCGCGTACGGCCGGCGTCGTGGCGGACAGGGCGATGTCGTCGTGGGCGGCACGCGCGAGGTAGAGGGCCTCGTCGGCGTGGTCGCGGTTGAGTGCCTGCTGGCTGAGCCGTACCAGCACGAAGGCGTCGAAGCCCCGCGACTCCAGGCCGGACGCCTTTGCCAGGCGCAATGCCTGGATGTAGTAGCGCTGCGCCAGGCCGTGCCGTTCGAGGTCGTAGGCCATCCATCCGGCCAGTTGCAGCATCTCGGCGGCTACGGCGAACAGGCAGCGGCCCACGGCATCGGTGTAGCTGCCGCGCAGCAGAGGGGCCACGTGATCGTGCAGGTAGGTTGTCACCGCGCTGCGTACCAGCCCGCCTCCTCGGGCGTGGTCGAGCCCGGAGAACCATGCGCACGTCTCACGGATCTGGGCAACCTGGCGGTGAGTCACATCCCGGCTTTCCGTCTGCCTGCCGGTCACCGAGTCGACCAGGCCGTACCGCCAGCCGGTGATGGCCTCGGAAACAGCAGGTGGGGCGAAGTCCAACGCGGCCAGGGCCCGGGCGCGTGCATGGTCCACCTCGCACGCCAGCAGCTCGGCGACGCATTCAACGGTGACGGGAAGAGACCGCTCGTACCGCAGGGCGAGATCGGAGACCGCCGGGGCGAAGGCCACCGGCCACACGTCGTTCAGCGTGACCGGTCGGCCCAGGCGGGCCGCGAGCACGGCGACGATGACGCGGGCCACCGCGAGGTCCGGCACGGTCGTCCCGGACAGGTAGCGCCCGATGCTCACGCGGCTCACGCTTACCCCCGACTCCCGGGCGAGCGGGTGGGCGTTGACCGCCGCGGCAAAGCTTTCGTGCTTGCCGAAGCCAGCCTCCGCGTACAGGCGCGCAAGTCCGATCATTTCGTCCTTCCTTTCCTGATGAGGAGGACAACGGGGCCCGCAGGATAACAGGCTGCAATCACCCCATCACTGTCATGTTCACCGATGAACACGGCGAACTTTCTGAACCTGCAGCGGACGCGAAACGCCTGGTCAGGGCGCTGCGGATGAGATTTCCTTGGGCCTCGGCAACCGAGCGGGAGTGCGGTTGGCCCTTCATCCCGAGGAGACAGCAATGACCCCTGGCTGGTGCCAGCGCGCCTTTCGCGGCGAGGCGCGCCAACTCCAGGAGGTACGCCGTTATGTCGGCGGCCTGCTGACGGACTGCCCGGACCGCGACGCCGTCATCACCTGCGTGGCCGAGCTGGCCTCGAACGCCATCATGCACACCCACTCCGGAAACGGCGGCACCTTCGTCGTCCACGTGCAGCGCAGCACCAACGAGCTGCGCATCGCTGTTGCGGACGCAGGAGCCGCGACGCAGCCGGCCATCCGGGTCGCCCAGACCGAGAACCTCCTCGAAGGCGGCCGAGGACTTGCGATTGTGGCGGCCCTCAGCGAGCAGATGGGTGTCGACGGGGACGCGCGAGGCCGCACCGTGTGGGCCGAGTTCCGCTGGCCAGAGCAGCAGCCCGTCGCTCGGACGTCACCGGAGGTCGAGCCCTCCCGTGCACTCGTTGAACTTGGCGCCAAGTTCGGTGCCTGGGTCTGCTGGTTCGGCAATCAGACACGTCAGTGGTGGGCTATGCCCCGGATGCGACAGCCGCTCTTGATCTCCGCTCCGTCCGCGCACGACCTCGCGCGCCGAATTGCTGCCCTGGAGCAGAGCGGCGCATAGACCGCCGCGTGGCCAGAGAATCGTCCACCCCCGGGACGTATCCCCGACTCCGGCCACGCGGCCAGACCCTCAGTGGCCGCAGCCCCGAGCGCAGGCGCGAGACCGCCGATTTCATGGCCGACAGTCAGTCCTCGTCCAGGCGACGGAGCATCTCCTGAACTTCTTGAGTTTCAGGGTCGTCCGGTCCCAAGAGGAGGAGCAGGTCCTCCAACAGCGCTGCGAGGACTTCTCTAGCCTCCTGGTCGTCCCCCTTGACAACCAATAAAGCGCCGATACTGCGGCGGATCTCCCTCGCAGTCTCGGATGTGTCGCTCTCCTTGTCGTGGACCAGATCCAGCAGCTCGCGATACTGGCCGAGCGCGAGCGTGACGTCGCCGAGTTCCGCGCGGCAGGCGGCTGCTTGGTGACGGCAGATGATCACCTTTGTCCCCGCCGGCCCTTCACTTCTTTCATAGACGTTTGCAAGATCATCGAACTCCGGCAGAGACCGTCGATAGTCGCCACCTACGAAAAGGATCGCCGCCCGCCTCGCCCGCAGACCCAGTACGCGTTGGTGTCGAGCGCCGAGCGTCACCGATATCGATCTGATGAGTGACTCAAGGGCATCCGCCGCCTGAATGAAGCGCTCCTCTCGGAGGAGAGCCTCGACCTGGCGGTTGACCTCCGTGATGCTGGCCTGCATCCTCGCGTCGATCACGACACCCGGGCTGGGGGCGAGCGTAGAGCTGGGGCTGTCAGCGGGAACGTCGGGTGATCGTGGAGCGTTCGGTCGCCGATACATGTAGGTCGGGTCTGGACAGTTGCCCAGACCATGACCCGCCTCCGGTACCGCCGAGCCTGGGGACGGTAGAAACGGCAGCAGGCTGCTGTAGACCGCGTAGGCGTCGGCTGGGCGCTGCTCTGGTCTCTTGGCCAGGAGCTCGAGCACGAGTTTCTCTAAATCCTCTGGTACATCGGGTCGTAGCTTGCGAAGTGGCCGCGGCTGGGTCTGCCGGTGCTGTTCCCAAAAGAGTTCCTCGGTCGGACCGGGGAACACGGGCTGGCCGGAAAGCAACTCATGGAGCAGGCATCCGAGCGCGTAGAGGTCGCTTTGCGGGGTGACCTGGCTCGCTCTGGTCTGCTCAGGAGACATGTATCGGCTGGTCCCCATCGGGATGCCGAGCCTGGTCAGTCGGGGAGCATCGGGCCGTAGGATCGCGGCGATGCCGAAGTCGAGCACTTTGACCGTGCCGTCTGCGGTAACCAGGACGTTGTCCGGTTTGAGGTCGCGATGGACGACCGGGACGGCATGGGCGTGGGACAGGACGGTAGCAATCTGTGCGGCTATCGCGGCTGCCCAGGGCACCGGCAGGAGAGTGCCGGGGCGAATGTAGGTGCGGAGACTGGTGCCGTGGATGTACTCCATGACCAGATAGAGCTGGTCATAGGGCTCGGTAAGCACCGCGTCGTAAACCTGCGGGACGCCCTGGTGACGGATTCGGGCGGTGATGCGGGCCTCTCGCCGAAAGCGATCCGCAAGCTCCTTAGCGTCGCGTGTAGACGTGATGACGTCCGTACGGATCACCTTCACGGCGACCTCGCGATCGAGGACGGAGTCATAGGCTCGCCAGACTGTTCCCATTCCCCCGGTGCTGATTTTCTCAATCAGCTCGTATCGACCGGCGACAGATTCAGTCGGCAATCTCACTCCGCAAGCCTCGCTGGACACCCTCCATCAGCAGTGTGCTCTAAGCGGATCAAGACTGTCCAGCGAGGGCGATACGCCAAAATCAGGCTAAGTCGTCAAGCCCTTCCTGCGCACGGATCAGACGCCACGCTGCCCGGCGCGCCGTCTTGGTAAGGGCCTCACGGAAAGTCGGATCCTTGTCGAAGAACTTGTCCCCCAGGGTGCGCAGGTTGTCGACGTGGTCGGCGACCTTATCTTCGAAGATGTCGTTAAAGACATGGCCGAAGTTCTCGGGGTCGACATTGGCGACCGCGGCCTGCCGCACCTTCGGGTCGGCAACGGCTTCGTTGAATGGGACAATAAGGTCCTGCTCGGTGAAGTCCGTGCCGAACTTCTGATTGAATCGCTCGATCAGATCCGACAAAAGAGACTTTTCCTCGTCCTTGGCCTGACCAGATCCGTCGCCGAACCCCTTGAGGTCGGCTGCGCCTTCCGGAGTGAGACGAAGGTCGTGCACCCCGGTCTGCTCGGTCCGCACATGGGTGAGGTCGATTTCGCCGAGGTCCACGTCGCCTTTGGCCCCGTGAGGCAGTCGAGCCAGCAGATAGCGGCCGTACACGTACAGCAGCTCCAGGTCGACATCCCGGTACGGAATGACCTGGGAGAGGAAGCCGTACTTGCTGACGTAGCCGTCCAGGTCGCTCCGGAAGGTCTCCGCGTGGGCGCGGTCGTGCTCGTCGTCGCTGTCGAGCAGATCCTTGAATCGGCCGACCGCCGGGGCGAGCAGCCGGTAGAGCTCTGCGTGCAGTTTCTCAGCAGAGAGCTTCACCTCGTCGGCCTCCAGCAGCGCCGCGGCGAATGCCAGCATCTCCTGCCGGTACAGCAGCTCAGCCGACATCACCTTGCTCTGCGCCGTGTAGAGCAGGTTGGGGTCGGACGGCAACGTCATGGCCTCTTCGAAGTAGGGCCGGAACGACTCCTTGATCTGCTCTGCGTCGTTGACGAAGTCGATGACGGCCAGGTCCGTCTGTGACTTGCCTTGGCGTTCGGCGGTTCGGTTCAGCCGGGACAGGGTCTGAACGGCGGCGATGCCCGACAGCTTCTTGTTGACGTACATCGTCGTGAGCAACGGCTCGTCGAAGCCGGTCTGATACTTCTCCGCGACGACCAGGATTCGGTACTCCGGTCGTCCCTTGCCGCCGGCCTTCACCACCTTGTCGTCGGCCCGCGTGTACTCGAACGCCTTGGGCAGCGCGTCCTCAGACAGGCCGCCGTTCTCCTTGACCTCGGTGATGTCCTTCTCGTCGCCGTGGTTCAGGGTGCCAGAGAATGCCACGAGCACCCCGACGTCGGCCTTTCGGATCTCCAACTCCTCCTTGATGGCGCGCGACATCAGCACCGCGCTCAGCCGGGAAGCGGTGACCACCATTGCCTTGGCCCGCCCGCCCATCCGGCCACGCGTGTGCGCGAGGAAGTGCTCGACGATGACGGTCGCCTGCTGCGCGACGGTCGCGTCGTGGGTGAGGGCATACTTGGCCAGCAGTGGGCTGGCCTTGGACTTCTCGACCTCTCGGTCGTCAGGGTTGTTGTTGACGAGCTTCCAGTACGTGTCGTACGTGACGTAGTTGCGGAGCGGATCGAGGATGAACTTCTCCTCGATCGCCTGCCGCATCGCGTACGTGTGGAACGGCTTGTACTTCAGCTCGCCGCCGACCTTGACCGGGGTACCGAATAGCTCCAAGGTCTTCGCCTTCGGCGTCGCGGTGAACGCGAAGTAGGAGATGTTGGCAGCCCTGCCACGGTCGGCGGCGCTGCGCTCCAGCTTCGCCTTGACCGTCATGTCCGCCTTGGCCGTATCCACCGTGACCGAGGTGGCGCCCGCCTCTTCGTCCTCGGCGTCCAGGCCGAGATCCCGCAGCGCGGCCCGGACCGCCTTGGCAGCCTCCCCTGACTGGGACGAGTGCGCCTCGTCCACGATGATGGCGAACGTGCGCCCCTTGATCTCGGTCGGGTTCTCCTTCAGATACTCCACCAGCACCGGGAACGTGGCCAGCGTCACCGTGATGATCTTTCCGGTTTCGCTGGACAGCGCGGCGGCAAGCTGCGTGGACTTCGCCCCCCGCTTCTCGTCAATCTTCACGACCAGCCCAGCGGTCTGCTCGAACCTCCCCACGGTCTCCCGCAGCTGGGCGTCGAGGTTCCGTCGGTCGGTGATGATGATGGTCTTGTCGAAGACCGGCACCCCGGGCTTGAGGCCTCGGGCGACCGCGCCCGGGTCGAGCTCCCGGACGTCGGTGGACGTGTGCAGGGCGCTGAGCCGGTGCGCCAGCCAGGCGATCGTGTTCGACTTGCCCGACCCGGCCGAGTGCATGACCAGGTAGTTCTGCCCGGCTCCGTGCCGTACGGCATGCGCGGTCAGCTTCTTGACCGCGTCCCACTGATGGAACCGCGGGAAGAGGATCGAGCCCGCGGCGCTCTTCTTCGCCTTGTGCAGGTGAACGAAGCGCTCCAGCAGGTCCAGCCAGTTGTCCCGCTCCCACACCTGCTCCCACAGGTAGGAGGTCGGATATTTGCCCGACTGGGCCGGCACCGGGTTCCCCGCGCCGCCGGACTCGCCCGGTCCCTCCGATCCAGTGTTGAAGGGCAGGAACTGCGTGTTTCGGCCGCGCAGCTTCGGCGCGACGAACACCAGGTCCGGGTCGACCGCGAAGTTCGCCACCACCCGCTGTGTGAAGATCAGCTCGGTCGGGTCGCGCTCGTCTCGGTACTGCTTCTTGGCCTGCTCCACGCCCTGACCGGTCAGCGGATTCTTCAACTCCGCCGTGGCCACCGGGATCCCGTTGACGAACAGCACCAGGTCCAGTCGATGCCCCTGGTCGGCCTTCTTCGTCGCGTAGGCGACCTCCCGGATGACCGTCAGCCGGTTCGCCCTGTAGTTGGTCAGCACGTCGTCGGACTCGACCAGGTTCGGTTTGAAGTACGCCAGCCGGATCCGGATCCCGCGATCCTTCACCCCGTTGCGCAACACCTCAAGGACGCCATCGGTAGCGATCGCCTGGTTCAGTCGCCGTACGAATCCCTGCTGGGCCGCCTCGGCATCGTCGCCGTAGAGCGCCAGTAGTTCGTTCCACGCGTCGATCTGCGTGGCCCCGATGAACGTGAACAGCTCATCGGTAGCCAGGCCGAGGTCGGCCCGGTAGTCCGACGGCTGCCCGACCTCCCAGCCCCGCTCACGCATTCCAGCAAGGATCGCCTCCCGGAACGCCTCCTCCTTGTGCTTCGCCCCCATCACGCCCCCACCCCACGCCCACTCGCCGAAGCCACGTCAAACTGCCCAGTCACCGCCGCCGTAATCAAAGCCTGACGACGCTCGCTCAGAAGAGAGAGCTGAGATTGCATGGCAGCGACGGCCTTAGCTTTCCAAGCCTGAACATGATCGATGGATCTAATAATCCGATCCTGCTCATGGAGCTCAAGTTGTGGAATCTCAAGCGATAGGAGGTTTCCCTCGCTTAGACTCGGCATCGTTGTCGCGAGTGAGCGCGCAAGCAGTTGCGAGCGCACGAATTTTGAGCGCAGCGCGTAAGCCAGGTATTCCGACCTGACCTTTTCGGTGTTTGGATGAAGAGCGATACTGTCACTTCCACATACCCAGCCGTCCTGGTCTGGGCGCACGATTGCCGCCTGCCCGATGTCGCCCTTTCTGCCAACGATGAGGTCACCCGAGCGAAGTAGGTGACGATGAAGACGGGCTGCCATAGCGGGAGAAACTGCATGATTTCGATCGGGGACGATTTCCCCATTCTTAATATGCACTGGATTTATCATGGGAATGCCACCAAACTGGTATTCGGAGGCACTAAATACCGTTCCAAAGGGACCGGTTGTCACCCGGATTCCTAATCTACGAAGTTGCACGGTGATGGCACTTGATCGAACCAGCTTGTAGTAGAGAGTTGATTCCAGCTTCTCTTCGATCAGTGAGAGTTGCCTTAATCGGGCATTACGGATCCGGTCGATGCGGGCGGTCTCGGCGTCGAGGAAGTCCGCGATCCGCCGCTGCTCCCACAACGGAGGGACTGGGAGGAGAAGATTACGGAAGGCCTCAATGTCGATAGCCTGCCCCTGACGGATTCCCTGCGTGATGTTCGCGAGCTGTGAGATAAGGAGGCTCGACCTAAAGTAGTACTTGAGGTACCCGGCGTAGACGTCAGCCCCAGGGCGGAGGACCGTGTATGCGGGACTGACGTTGCCGCGGACCTCGGAATGAGAAATTCCGTGCTGGAATGAGCGCAAGCCGATTACGAAATCATCTGGTTCGACCAGCTTATAGCTGCTGGTATCCGAGAGTGGATTCCATACCGAGATCTCCAGATCACCACGGAGAAATACGCCATCCTTTGTCGCCGACGCGAGGGGAGCTTCCTCTCCGCGCACGTCCCGCAAAGAAACACAGAAACGGGAACGACGGATATCCCAAGATTTCGGGAAGTTCATTCGGTCACCTCGCTGAGGAGAGTCTGGATCTCGGCCTCGAGGGACTTCAGTTCAGCGTCGATCTCAGCGAGCGAACGCGGGGGCGTGTAGACGTAGAAGTGGCGGGTGAAGGGGATCTCGTAGCCGATCTTCGTCTTGGCGTGGTCGATCCACGCGTCCGGGACGTGTGGGTGGATCTCCCGCTTGAGGTACTCCTCGACGTCCTCATCCAGCGGGACGTTTTCGTAGTCGCGCAGCTCGGGATCCGGCTCGATCTCCTTCTTTTTGTGCTGCACCTCGCCCTGTGGGTCGCGAACGCCGACGACGTCCCGCAGCGTTGCCAGGAACGGCGCCTTTGCCGGCCACTGCAGGCCGGCCGCGACCGCCGCCTCCTGAATGGCACCAAATGCCTCCTTCTTCGTCCCCCACGTGGTGCCGACGAGCGGCTGAAGCGCGTCGGCCAGCGTCCAGGCGTCGAGGTGAATTTCGAGCTTGGCAGAGTTGCGGATGGCTTCGATGGTCTCCTCAGTGAGTTCGAAGCGGAGCTTGAGCGGGCGCTCGACGGTGACGCGACGGTAGCCGAAGTCTTCGTTGCGGAAGACCTTCACCTTGCCGTGCAGGGGGTGATCGGGGTCATCGGCCACGGTGAGGGCTTCGCCGTACAGCCGAGTGATCTCCTTGATTTGGTCCTTGCCGATCTCCTTGCGCTTGTCGCCGAGGGACTTGCGCATCTTCTGCCAGTAGTCCCGGGCGTCCAGCAGGACGACCTTGCCGCGGTGAGCCGGGGCCTTGCGGTTGGTGAGGATCCAGAAGTAGGTGGAGATTCCGGTGTTGTAGAAGAGCTGGTCCGGGAGCGCGACGATCGCCTCCAGCCAGTCGTTCTCCAGAATCCAGCGGCGGATCTCCGACTCGCCTGAGCCGGCCGCGCCGGTGAACAGCGGGGAGCCGTTGAAGACGATCGCGATGCGGCTGCCGCCGACGGCGGGCGTCTTCATCTTCGAGATCATGTGCTGGAGGAAGAGGAACGAGCCGTCGTTGATGCGCGGGAGGCCGGCCCGGAACTTGCCGTCGGGGTCGGTCTTGTGCTCGGTCTCGATCTGGTCCTTGATCTTCTTCCATTCGACGCCGAACGGCGGGTTGGCGAGCAGGTAGTCGAACTTCTCGCGCCGGTGGCCGTCGTCCGTGAAGGAGTTACCGAAGGCAATGTTGTCCGGGTTCTGCCCCTTGATCATCAGGTCGGACCGGCAGATCGCCCACGATTCGGGGTTGAGCTCCTGCCCGAACACCTTGACCGTGGCGCCGGGGTTGAAGGCGGTGATGTGCTCCTCGGCGGCGCTGAGCATGCCGCCGGTGCCACATGCCGGGTCGAGCACGGTGCGGACGACGCCGCTCTCTCGCAGCAGGTCGGCGTCGGGGGCGATGAGGAGGTTCACCATCAGCTCGATGACCTCGCGCGGGGTGAAATGCTCACCAGCAGTCTCGTTGGAGGCTTCAGCGAACCGCCGGATCAGGTCCTCGAAGACGTAGCCCATCTGCTGGTTGCCGACCATCTCGGGCCGCAGGTCGAGGTCGGCGAACTTGCCGACGATCTGATAGACGAGCTTCGCCTCATCGAGCTTCTTGACCTGCTGGGCGAAGTCGTACTTCTCCAGCACCTCACGGGCGTTCTCCGAGAAAGCTGCCACGTACTTGCCCAGGTTGACGGCGGCGTGCTGCGGATCGCTGGCGATCTTCTTCAGCGTGTAACGGCTGGTGTTGTAGAAGCTGTGCCCCGAGGCCCGGCGCAGGAAGAACTCCCGCTGCTCCCCGCCTTCGTAGGCGTCGGCGACCTTGTCGCGGGTCGGTTCCAGGACGCATTCAAGGCGGCGCAGGACCGTGAACGGCAGGATGACCTGACCGTACTCGTGCCGTTTGAAGTCGCCGCGCAGCAGGTCGGCGACGGCCCAGGCGTGGTTGGACAGCTGGGAGTGCTTGCCGAGGTCCAAGGGGGTCCTTCTCTTTGGTTGTCAGAGGGTGTTCTTCAACGTCTGGTTCCTAATGGAGACGCATGAGTGCGTCTACCGGATTGCACAATCAGGAGTCCGGGGGCGCGAGCGCACCCCGACTCAGGACATCGGAGATCGTCCGCGTAGTGTCAAAAGCCAGATTCCGGGCCTTACGGGCGGCGTGTTCCAGCCAGTGCAGGTTGTGGAAGGCTCTGCCGTACCTGTGTTGTTCGCGCAACGGCAACAGCGGCACCTTGAGTTTGCTGGGTTCGAGTGAGACGTCCTGCCGCAAACCCGTGGCGGCGACGAGGTTCTCCTCGGACAGCAGGAATCCGGCGAGGAACCACGGATCGATGCGGGCCGGATCAACGCGAAGCACGGTGAGGTTGGGTCCGAGCAGGCAGCCCGCGTCATCCTCATCAGCGACTCGGCAAGCTATCTGGTCACGCGCGGCGACCCTGGGCAGCAGCACATCACCGGTCTCTACAACAATCGGCGGCGCCGCTCTGTCCTCGTCAGCCGCACCGGTAGCGCGGCTGCCTGTTGCGACATCCCGGCTCCTGAGAACGGGCCGGGTGCGGTGTTCCTCTGGCAGAGGAGTGTCAGAGGTGTCACGTACCGTGCGCCGGATAGTGAGCATCCCACCTTTAGCGAGATCACTCACAGTGGCAGTGCGCCATGTCTTGCTCTCGGTTTCGCCGTCGGCCCAGCTCTGGGCATCTATCGCAGCAGAAAAATCATCAAGGCTCCGATGAAGCTGCTCGAGCAGCGCACGGGCCTGACGAGAGACCTCGGCGGGGTCCAGCTTCGTTCGGTGCAAATGCCGGACGGGGGTGAGGTCGACGTTGTCGCCGAACAACTCGACCACCGGCACGGCCCGAGCCAACTCAGGAACAGGCTCAAAGTGTGCAGGGTCACTCAGATAGGAGTGCCACGATGCAAGAACCGTATCGGTGAGGGAGGTCCAGTCGATCGTCTCACGGCGGTCCGACTGGCGACTCAGGTCCATCATCAGGATCGAGTCCGTGGGCGGGTTCTGGTCTGGGCGGCGTAGCACCCACAGGTGGAGGCCGATGTGCAGCGGGACGACGATGCCCGGCGGCAGGGCGATGACCGCACGCAATGCTCCCGCCTTGAGCAATTCAGTCCGGATCGATCTTCCGGGGGAACGGAAGCCCGTTCCCGGTGGCAGGAGCAGTACGGCATACCCACCTGGAGCCAGATGGGCCAGCGCATGCTGTACCCAGGCCAGCTCGCTCTCGCTGCGGGGTGGCACGCCATACGTCCAGCGTGGGTCGTAGATCAGTGTGTCATGGCCCCGATCCCGATCGGCGAAAGGCGGGCTACACAGAACTGCATCGGCTTGCAAGTCGGCGAAAGCGTCTGCGCGGATGCTGTCCCCCGATTGGATCACCGTGTGTCGGTCAGACAGGGCGATCTTGAGGCGGACAGCGCTACGTAGGGCTTGCACCTCGAGCAGATCCTGGCCCAGGAGCCGCATCGCACCTTGTCGACCTGCCGCCTCCAGGAGACTCCCGGTGCCGCAGGCCGGATCGAACACTGCTGCCGGATACGAGCCGTCGTCGGTATGGAGGAACCGTGCCATGAGATCGGCGAGCGGCCGCGGGGTGCGGTAGGCGCCGATCGAGTGGGTGTCTGTCAGTTCCCGCTCGGCCAGAACGTCGAGGACCGCTTGACCGCCTTCGGCAAGTAGGCCGTTCAGTACGGCCCGCAGTAACTCAGCATCGTCGGGGCCGAAGTCCTCGCCCTGGGTGACGGGCAGATCGGCGGCGTGAGCAGTGACTGCACGGGTCGCCGCGATGGCCAGGTCGTTGTCGGTCAGTTTCGCCAGCTTGGCCTGCTCGGCTGAGTCAAGTCGGGCTGTGGCGTACACGAATGGGAGCAGCCGCGTCGCGACCGGCGTGCCTATGCGCAGGCGCAGAAGGTTCCGGAGTTCCTCGATCGGCGTGACCGTGGGCGTCTGCCCGCGCGACTTCAGCCAGGCGCGTACGGCGGTGAGGTCGTAGAGAGGGCTCGCTTCAGAACCAGCAACAGGGCCAGGGAAGTCAGGGTGGCGCCGCCGCCAGTTACTGACAGTCGCTCGCGTGACGCCGGCGAAACGTGCGATCTCAGCTGCGGTTACGTGCACGGACGGCTGAGACACGGCACCTCCCTCTCGCTAAGCAACCGTCCCGACGGTATCAACTTGAAGCTTCGTTTGCCAAGATGGAACTTTTTAACGGTGCTTTCAGTCATACTCACTGCAAGCACATATTCCTCGAAGGCGGCTTGGCTGCCGCCGCTACCCCACGTCCTCTGGAGGAACAGATGGCACCCACGACCCTGCCTGCCACCGTGTACCGGCTCACCGGCATCACGCCGACCGTCGATGCGATGTTCGACGCCACGTCCGTCGACCGCCTCGCAGAACCCGGAGTCGACGTCGTGCAGATCGACATCGCCGGTGCTCCGGCTCTCCTCTACTTCCGGCAGCTCCCGACGGCCACGACCGGCTGGTGTGCCAGCCTGTCCCAGCTCACCGGCGTTCCGCTCGGCCTCAAGAGGCAGGACGCTGAAGCCGTGCTCATCGTCGGCGTGGGCGAGCACGTCTACGGCATCGGGTTCGGGCAGGGGTATCTGTCGATCACGGATGCGAAGGAGACCGGCTTCGGGCTTCGCTGCGCGTTGCGCGTCACCGACCCCCTCGATGTCCGGGACGTCGTCCGTCGGGCGCTCGGCGGCATCTCTCGGCAGGACTCCACCCTGGTCCCCGGCGGCATCCCCATCGGCGGCATCGGCCTGCGCGATCACGCCGAGCTGGTCAAGAAGCTCGGGGGAATGATCCGTGCATCTGACCTCGGCCTCTCCCATCGCAAGACGGTCTCCATCGAGGGTGCAGACGGCCTGCGCCTGCCCATCCCCGTAGATCCGCAGCTGTTTCTCGCCCTTCTGCACCGGCTGAACGAGATCAGCGAGCGGGAGGTACCACCCGACTTTGAGCGCCTCGAGGCGATTCAGCCCGTGCCCGCCGGTGAGCTGCGGGACAGGCTCAATGCCCTGTTGGGCGACGGTCTTCGCGGCCACGGCGATCTGCGTCTTCAGGTCGTGGCCCCGGTCGACCTTGCCGATCGGCATCACGAAACCCGCTCGTATCGCATCAAGATCGGCAGTATCGCGATCGTCAGGGAGGACCTTGATCTCGACGACCTGCGGCACCGGTGCAAGGTGCAGTACTGCCTGGACCCGGTCACCGCGCTGCGCGATGGGCACGTCGAGATGTGCGCCGACCGCGACGGCAAGGATCGGATCGCCGGTGCCAAGGTCATCCGGTGGATCGAGGCGACGGTGTCGATCGGGTCGTGCATCTACCAGCTCAGTGACGGTGAATGGTACGAGTGCGGCGCCACCTACGTGGAGTCGATCAGGCAGCGGCTGCATGAGCTCATCACGGACAAGCCGGAGCTTGAGATGCCGCCGTGGCGGCTCGGCGAGGAGGAGAAGAACTACAACCTCCGGGTCCAGGACCGCCTCGGGTCGGACAAGTACGTGTGCCTTGACCGGAAGTTCATCAGGACGCCGCAGCACCGGCGGGGTAAGGGATTCGAGGCCTGCGACGGCTTCACCGACAAGCACACCCTGGTCCACGTCAAGGCGGCGGACAGCTCTGAGCCGCTGAGCCACCAGTTCGCCCAGGCACTGGTCTCGACCCAGGCACTGTTTTTCCAGCCGGAGGCGAGGGCGAAGTTCAGGGCCAAGGTCGCCCAGTTCAGCGGCGGCCGGCTGACCGTGCCGGAGGACTTTCTCCCCAGCAAGATCGTCCTGGCCATCCTCCTCAAGGGCAAGGAGCTGACCCCCGACTCGCTCTACCCGTTCGCGCAGGTCGCGCTCGTGAGCATGGCCGACACGCTCAGGCGGGAGCATGGTGTAACCGTCGAGGTTGTCGGTATCCCCGCCGAACCCGCACGCAGCAAGAAGGCCGCGTAGCTGCTCTCTCCTGTTGGGGGCAAGTCCTCCGACAGGAGAGCAAGTACCTGTGCTCCTCGGCCCGGGAGCCCTTAAGAATCCGGCTTAGGACTGAGACCAGAACTACACCGGAGCCCTGATATACCCGGGGTCATCCGCATTCTGAGGCGAGGAGAACCGGTGACCGATCTGGATTTGAACAGACTCCGCAGGGAGTGGTCCGCGGCCTTCATCGGCAGTTTTCTGCCTAGGTCAGATGTCCCCAGCCCGCGTCCCGACCTGGGCGAATCGGAGCTGACCCGAGCGCTGCTCTGCGCGAGGATCGCCATGCTGGACGGCAGAGGGTACCGGGCCTCTGAGATCTTGACCTTCCTGTCGGAGAGCCATCTCTTCTCCACGCCCTATCCTGAGGAGCACGAGCTTGACGATTTGATCAGGGCGGTGTACTGGCAGACCCGCTTCAAGGGTAGGTTCTCGCTGCTGGACGGCGCGCTCTTGCCGCTGGATCCAGATGACGTCTATCTCCATCTCCTTGAGCACTGGGCAGCGCAACGAGGCCGAACCTTGACTCCCCAGCAGATCCAGCGGGAACTCACTCAATTTTGGGGTGTGCAGGACGCGCAGGTTCTGCACACCCTGAGCTCTCTACCCCCTGATCCTCTTAAGGACTACCAGAACCTCATCAGCCGGCTGAAGGCCGAGCCGGATGTCCCCGTCCGAAATCTCGCCATCGGCGCATACTCGCACCACTCCGCAGTGCGAGCTGCGGACTTGTGGTACGACTGGCTGTGCTGGAATCCCAACGGCATCCAGCACCTCTTTGAGCTAGGCGACGATCTCGCGCGGAGCCAGGCGGCTGAACGAGTCCTGAGCAACACTCTCGCTGGAACTGCTCTGGATTCCGCTTCGAGGACCACGGTTTCTCGCGCGCTCTCACTCGTCCGCTGTCATTTGGAGGCAGTCGCCGGCACGTTGAAGGGCCTCACCAGCCTGGAATGCGATCTGCTCCGCGAACGCACCGCCGACGAACAGTTCCAGGACGGCTGCCTGAAGGCGTACCTTGGCTGGGCGGACCCCGACTTCTGCGACAGCAAAGAGAACAGGACAACAACAGGGATATGGGGTCCGCTGCCCTGGTGGCGCCTCGCCACGGAAAATAAACGACAGCGGGAAGCCGCTGCGAACCTCCTGACCCGGCGAGGCGCAACCCTGTCGGTCGACACCAGTGACTCGCATACGATCGAGTTCCAGATCACAGAACCAGGTCTCGGTCCTTCCGACCTCAGTGCTTGTTATTCCTATTCTCTCAAGCACGTCCCCGACGTCTGCGAACTCCTCCTGCTCGCGCGGCGCGGGCGAATCAACATCGACATCGTCGGTGACACCGAGGAAAACGAGTGGGGCGAATGGGATGTTCTCCTGTACGGCACCCTGGTGCTCGACCTCGATTCCGAACTCGTCTCCGATCTCGCCAAGCGCGCTACTCGCGCGCTACGTGCGCGCCTTCCTCGCACTCGCGACGACGACCTGTACCCAGGTGCGGAAAATTCGCAACTGTCGGAGATCCTACAGAAAGCGCGCTTCTCGATGCCGGAGCAGGGACGATTTGAGACGTCCTAATACCTTAGCGACGAGGTATGCCATAGAGCTGCTAACCTTTTGCCGACTACACGGATAAATTAAACCACAAGGGAGATCAATCTGTTAGGCGGTCTTAGGCACTCATAACCACCGACGACAGTGCCGCCGGCACCAAAACCACCGGCTTGCGCTCCAGTCCCGCCCCCATCCCACGCTCGTTAAGCCCTTTGCACTCCGCAAATCAAGCCTGCTCGACTAGGTTTTCTTCTTACCCGCCTTTCCAACTTTGGCGACAGCCCTAACCTTCGCACGGTATCGCTGCACGCCAACACCAAGCAAGGCGAGGTTCCTAATCAGCTTATCCGCCTCCCTAAGAAAACAGTCTCGATCGACAGGCGACTTGGGCTTCTTACTTTTATACTCGCGACATAGTTCAGACAGCCGATTCTCAAGCCAAGTTACCCTATGCAGGTTGGCCGCGGGGATCACCCGCCCCGCACCTGTTCCCGATGGCGCATTGAGCGCAATTCTTGTAGTCCACCCAGACCCACTTGTACCTGTGACACGTCGCCTGGCCAAGATCAACACGGCCTCTCTCGGTCCATAGAGAACTTTGACGATACGGGCATAGTTTGGAGCGATCATTCGTCAGGCTTGGCTTCGACCGAAGTACGACTATCGTCAGCGCGCTGCCGATACTTTACGACGACGACCGCGCACGTTTTCCGCAGCCCACCCTCTGCCCGTCAACCGATTCGGTGTTTGCGAACACGCCTATGCACTCTTCAAGTTCAAGGCAAATTCAACGTTCTGGCCGTCCCAACCAGATTCTGTGCGCCAGATGATTGAGATACCGAACATACCGGATACTTTCTCGATAGCCCAGTTCTCGTCTGGGGTCTGAGGTAGAACGAGGAACATATGATCCGCCGGGCGGTCGAGTACCGAGGCGACCTCCTTCAGGTGCACAGCACCATCACGCAGAGCGGCGTACGTAAGGCCGCCTGCACCGATGACCTCGTAGAGAATCGTGCCGTACTTACCCGTCTGGAGAACGTCGACGATCGGCGAATCGGTGGGTGATGCGCCCGCTCTGAAGAGCCGCACCATCAACTCGTTGCGGATCCGCTCATGAACGTCATCTCGGCGGTTCTCCATCACCCAGGACTCCAGGAGTGCCAGATAGGGGTCTTCGATGGACGGCGCCGCCACAGAAGGGACACCCTGTGGAGGAATTGCCTCTTCCGTAGGCGCAGGGGCGGAGTCGCCGTTGAGTAGCCGGGCGGAGCTGAGTTGGAGATCGACAGTCCAACCTGACGTCTGTAGATCGGTCAGGATCTGTGGGAGGTGGGTCTCGGTTTCTCCCGTCAGCGATTCCTTCGCTCTTACCGTGAGAGCTACGAGCCTGTGAAGCCGCGCTCGGATAGGACGGCCGAGGACCTCCCACACGCGCAACCAGTCGGGTTGGTCGCGGTTCAGGCAGCGAGATCCCATGCTTTGCAGATCGGACAGGCGTTCAGCCGCATCGGGAACGCTGCCTGCTGAGAGTTGGTCGAAGACTGTGAGGGCGCTGAGGTAACGCTGCCGCATCCCTTCCGAGATTGAGACGCGACCGAACTCGTTCACGGACACCAGCAAACCGTCTGAGCTCTGCTGGAAAACCCATGCCTTGAGTTCGGAGCCGGGGGAAGGAACGGGGTCGTCGCCCCGTAGACAGAGGATGACCTGGCCAGGCGGATATTTATCCGTCTCCAGATAGAACCGTCCCGCCCCGGCAGGGTCCGCGACGGTGCCGCTTACCCATGTCCCGAGCAGGTCGGGGTCGGTGAGGTAAGTCGGCAGGCGGCCACCGTTGTCCTCCAGCAGTTTAATGGTTGCAAGATCAGCGGTGTGGTGGGGACGGACAGATTTGATCGCTTGGCCATCGAGAGTGACGATCCAGGTCAGGAGGTCCCCGAAGACGAGGAAGTGGTGATCTGTCGGAACCAACCTGTTTCGGTCGAGGTCCGTCCCGAGGCGTTGCCTCAGCATTGCGTCGAACTCCGGGTCCGGCAGATCCCGGCTTTCTTCGACCAGTCCTTCGAATGCCCCCGCGGCCGCCGGTGTGATGTGGACAGCGGATACATCGATGTCACGAAGTTGATCGACATCTGTGATATGCCCGCCGGGCTTACGTGGGGCGCCGAAAGCCGACCGCCGGTTGGCTTTCGCGTGCTTGCTGACCCGTGACGGAATCCCTGCTTTGTACTGCGCGTAGCTACGGTCCGCATGCACGGTTCGGTAGGCCGTGACCGTACCGCCGTCAGAAGACAGGACCAGACGATAACCGTCCTGATCAAGTAGCCAGTAGTCGCCTTGGCGTATGTGCCGCCCCGTCTGTAAGAAGTCACCCAGCATCGCGCGGAGCTCTACCTCGGCCTCGATCTCCTCGCCACCGTGCTGTTCGACGAACTGGTTCCTCGCGGCGACGCTTACCCTGACTCGCCGGAGCTGCTCGGAGGACAGGGTGAGTTGTGCGTCCAGATCAGCGCCAAAGGGAATCTTCAAGTGTGAGTACCGGGTAGGACCGGTGGGTGTGCTCTGCCGATAGCCGGCGCAGTCCTCTTCCCGGCACCAGCCATCCGACTCTGCGGTGATGTGGGTGCACCGCCGGCCGTTAGCGTGGAAGCGGCTACACTGACGGCCCTTGCGCGTCGACGACCCTTTGTTATGCCCGGGGAGCAGCTCCGCTGGTAGCGGTGCAGTGTGCACGATGGTCAGGGATTGTGTACAGCGTGTTATCGCGACGTATAGCTGGTGAAGACCCGTGGGTCCCTGGTCCGCGATAGACGCCGGGTCAAGAAGGATTACGTGGTCGAATTCCAGACCCTTGGTCAGAGCTGCCGGCAGAATCCGGATCGCCTGCGCATGACGGGACGGGTGCTGCTGCTGCTCCTGGGTTAGGCGCTGCTTGACCTCGTCGATCCACTCGGCGTTGTCGGGAACGATCAGGACGATTGATCGCGACTGCTCTCCGTCGTCATCGGTGCCGATGAGATTGAGCGCTTGCGCGATAGCCCTGTCGAGGAGCTCCCAGGGTTTGACTGGGATCATCGAGACGGCTGTCCCGCTGGCCTGCCGGATCGATGTAGGAAAGGGAACGGTGGGTGAGATGGCGGCGGCGAGTGGGGCTGCGAAGTCCAAGACCTCCTTCGGCACGCGGTACCCGACCGTCAGTTCTGCCAGGCTCCATCCCTCTTGACCGGCCAGAATGCCAGCCAGGAGGTCCCAGCTCCTGTAGACGTGAGGTCCAGTGGTCTGAGCGAGATCGCCGAGAACGGTCATGGATCCGCTGGGGCATCGTCGCTTCAGCGCCCTTGCCTGCATCGGGGTGAGATCCTGGGCTTCGTCGATCACCAGGTGCCGGTATAGCCGGGGAACCTCTCCCTTGAGGAGAAACTCAAGCTCGTCGAGCAGTACCAGGTCTGCGGCGGTGAACGGCTGGCTCTGTGGACGGCGTAGAGACTGCTGTTCCTCCTCCGTGAATGTTTTCTCCGCCGCCGCTGCGAGCAGTTTCTGGCTGCTGTACAGCTGTCGCAGTAGGTGCTGGGCCGCATGAGCAGGCCAGACCGTGTTCAGTAGCTGGGCGAAGCGCGGGTCCTTCTTCAGCGCGCTTCGCACGTCGCCCGGAAGCCGATCCTTGGGTTGGTCCTCCGCGTACGTCTGAAGCAAACGGTCTACCAGCAGATCGATTGCCTTATTTCGCCGACCCCAGAAGGGACCTGGCGAAGCGAGAGCGTCACGGAAGATTTTCTCGATCTCCTCGCCGGGGACCACCAAGGGAGCTCCGTTCAACTGAACGGTCAGCCTCCCAGTCTCCGCTGAGCGGAGTGCTTCGAAGTTGACGGTGAGATCCAGGGCCTTGCGGAGGACTCGCGCCATGCGAAGGTCTGATTTGACCCTGTCAGCGATGACGGTGTCCCTGCCCTGCGCTTCAGAGCCCCACAATCGGTCGATCGAGATGATTGTCACGTTCCGATTCCCGAGACGAGGAAGAACGGAACCTACGTAGTTCAGGAACTCCTTGTTGGGGCCGATCACGAGGACGTCTTGGGGCTTGAATCGCTTGTTTTCCGGGTTGAGGAGCCAGGTGACGCGGTGAAGCCCGACAGCCGTCTTTCCAGTTCCCGGGCCGCCCTGAACCACGAGCACGCCCCGCCGCTGGTCCGCGACGAGCATCAGCTGGTCACGTTTGATCGTCTCGACGATGTCACGCATCTTGCCATCGCGCGCCCGGTCGAGCTCCTGCAGCAGGAGCTTGTCGACTTGCACCATCCCAGCGGCTGGCGGTGCATTCGCATCCCTCTCGGCCGCCGAGACTTGCGGCTTGCCTGCCGAGATCACCTCGACGACCGACTCTGCACTGGAGATGTCGATGTCGTCCGTGTACCCCAGCACACGCCTTCGGTCACAGCGAAGGTGGCGCCGTAGCCGCACTTCCCCCGGGTCGCTTGGCAGAGCAAGGCTCCATCTGATAGCCGCAGGGCTCGACCAGTTGATCACAATACGCTGGTCTGTGGACAGATCCTTCACCGTCCGTCGACCGATATAGAAGGTTTCGTCATCGTCGCGTTCCTGAATGTCCACCCGCATGAAGACGAGAGACTCCCGCCCAAGGTCAGGGTAGGCATCGCGAAGTTCGGGCGCGGCCTCCGAAATGAAGGCCGTGCCGGACTCCGGGTCGTTCTGATCCCAGCGAGGCGGAGACATATCCGCCTCGTTGACCGATTGCTGACGGTCGTAGCAGTCGTATGCATGGTCGACCGCTGCCTGCTCTGCTTTGAGCACAGTGCTACGACTCGCCTGGCCCATTCACCCTCCGAAGGCTGACCCGCTACTCCAATCGCACGATAGGCCACAGGTGGGACAAATGCAGGGTCTGACAACGTTGCAGCCCCAGACAGTAAGAACGGTACTCAGGACCCACAGGCCAGCGCGCTCTTGGCCTACCACCGGAGGCGCTGGGCGAAGTGTTCGCCATGTTCGTACTGAGGGAAGGGCGCCTCTCGACGCTTTGTTGGATGGCCACCTCATGTGGTCCGCTCTCCACGTGCACCAGAACCTGCATCTCGGTCATGCACCCCTGACCGCGCACCTCGGTCCAGCTCACGTCAATTCAGCTCGCCAGCAAGACCCGCCTTTTGACGAGGCGGCCCCAGCGGGGGCTGCGAGCGAAGGCCCTGGCGATGGCGACGCCGCTGGGCAGATCTCCGTCCTCCTGACGGTTCTGCTGCGCCCACCGCCAGGCCTCTCGCTGCAATGTCCGGCCGCTTCCGCTGCGCTCAGCGAGCAGGTCGAAGTCCTCATCCTCGTTGTCTTGCTGCTCGACGGGGTCAGCATCCACGTCGATGGCAAGCTCAGGGGTGAGAACCGACAGGGCTTGTGCCTCTGCTTGAGCTCCAGAGCAGCGGCGGATTTGGGACATCAGGAGCTCATAGCTGCCGATCAAGGCAAAGGATGGCCAGGCCGCGACAATACGGCCGACCAGGCTGGGCTCGGCGACGGCGACGTTTGCCCCGAGGCTGGCGAGGCTACCGACCACGAGCAGGCTCCACGCCAGACTGCCCCCGCGGGAGCCGTACCGGTTTGCCAGAAGGATGGACATTGAGGCGACGACGATCAGCCCATCGACGGCGAGCGGAATGAGTACCGCCGCCAGGCGGTCCTCACCGTGCCGCAGGCAGAGCTCATGCATGTGCCTGAAAGAGACGACCGCCGCGATCAGCGCCAGCAGAAACACACCAGCGCTCGTCGTCCGCTGGATTCGGCGCACAGCAACCAGGTCCCCGGTCATCGCTGCGCACACCTTGCCGTCCAGGGAGAGGTCAGCGGAAGCGATCTGCGTCCGATCTGGGTCCAGACCCCCCACCGCCCTAAACCCGCATAGGCACCGGGGTCGATGGATCGACTGCCCAGCACCAATGAGCAGCGTCCGCAGACCAGCGAGAAACACCACCATGAAGGTGGTCGTGTCTGCGTGATCGCATCCAAAGATCCGGCCTTTTGCGGCCAGACTCGGCCTCCTGTCCTTTCCCTATTCAGATCCTCCTCCTAGTGAATCGAGATCGGGTAGGCCAAACGCGTCCTACTGAAGCAGGCCTGCTCACCGCGCGGATCGGTTCCGGATCTTCGAGAAGGCGTCCAGAGCTGTCTCGTCGGCGTTATCGAGGGTGTGCAGGTACTTCTCGGTGGTGGCGATGGAGGCGTGGCCGAGCCGCTCCTTGACCACCTGGAGGTCGGCGCCGCCGGCCAGCAACCATGAGGCGTGGGCATGCCGCATGTCGTGAATGCGCACGTGGATCCCCAAGTCGGCTTCCTTCAATGCGGGCTTCCAGACCTGGCGCCGGAACCAGTCAGCTGGGATGTGGCCGTCGGTCTCGCGCTGCCGCGGTTCTCGCGGGCTGTCCTTACCTGAGGACCGTCGACCGGCGCGGTAGATGGCGAACGCGGTACGACAGTGCTCGCAACGGCACTTGCCCGCGGTGTAGGCACTGAGCGTCCCGTGCCGGTAACTCCGCCCCTTCTCGTTCGGCTCGGTGAGACCCAGTTCGAGAGGATCGGGAGCGAGCCGGAGCTTCGGCTTGCCCTTGGGTTCGTGCCGCCAGACGAAGAAGAGGTCGTTCGACCCCAGCTTCTCCGCCTCGATCTTCGCCGCGATCTGTGCCGTGAGCTTGAAGCGCCGGAACTCCCCGTCCTTCGGATACTCCTTCACGATGAACCGCTCACCGTCAGGGTGGAACTTGGGGTTAACCTCGACGACCGCGCGGGAGACGGTCAGGATCCGCGACCTCGGCGCCAGATCCTTGACCCGCAGCTCGGTCAGCTCTCCCCACCTCAGTCCGGTCTCGATCGCCGTCTCCACGAGCAGCTGCGAATCGGCATCGGGAAGCGCCTGATAGAGCACGTCGAACTGCTCCGGTGTGATGATCGTGCGCGGCTTCCTCGGAACGGTGGGCGTCTTCACCCCGCGGCAGGGATGCAGATACGTCACCTGGTCGTTAAGGGCCGTAGTGAAGATCGCGCTCAGCAGGACCTTGGCGTACTTGATGGTCGCCGGGCTGGCGCCGTTCTTCTTCATGCTCGCGACCCAGGCGCGGACGTGCTCGGGAAGGATGTCGATCATCCGCATCGCGCCGAACTCGGGAATCAGATGCCGGTGGATCGTGTAGGTGTAGCTCTGCCGTGTGGTGGCCTCGATCTCGTGGTTCGGCAACCAGGTGTCCAGCACGTACCGCTCGAAGGTCTGCCGGCCCCGCCGTGGGTCGCCCACTCGCCCCTGCGCGACCAGGCTCTCGGCGTCCCGCCACGCCCTGTCGGCCTCTTTCTTACTGGAGAACGTACCGGCGGACTTCTCCATCCCCTTGAGATCCATGTAATAGGCCGTGTACCGGGGCTTGCCGTCCCTGCCGACCCGCTTCCGGGAGTATCCCAACCTGTCGATCACCTCCTTGATCGTTTGACCGTCGTTTGACCGTGACACCCAGCGTTATCTATGGGCACTCGTGGTCACCACTGGGCACTACAAAAGTGCCTTCTACCTGGGATTTTACGCGCCGGAAGCGATCTGACCAGGGGGTCGAATGAACGTGTCATCCCCGTTCAGGACGAAGAGGCCGTGGGTTCAAATCCCGCCACCCCGACCATGTAGTACCAGCTGAGAGGCCGGTTCCGAAGATCGGAACCGGCCTTCTGCATTGCTGAGTGAGTAACTGAGTGACTACGGCGTCGCTGGCGCACGGTGGCCGCATGTCGGTTCCCTTACGGGGGGATGCGGTGCCGCTGGGGCGTCCGGGTGAGGGTGGTCAGGAACAGAGGCCGGATCTTTAGGCCGCCTTTCCGACCCGCAGCCCCGATCTCGTGGACTGCCTCCGCCGCGCGGTCGTGAGAATCGCACCCGATTTGGGACGGCGGCCCGGGGAGACGGACCGGTGGCAGGACCGACACCGCACCTCGGGCCGACCACACAACGCCGCAATCCGGATCCCCGGCACCGAGCGCATAGCACGAGATCGGCACCGGGGAGGGATGTACCGCGGATCTGCGGTTACGTCGAGACGACCGTTAGACGGCCGTGCGCGACCACTGCTGGTTGGCGCCGGTGTTGCACGGATACTGCTTGAGGATCACGCCATCCGCGGTCGATGCGGACGGTACGTCCACGCATTTGCCGCTGTGCCGTGCCCGGAGCTGAAAGTAGCCACCGTTGGCGACCATCTGGAACTGCTGATTGGCGCCGGTGCCACAGGTGTACTGGATGAGCTCGGCACCGTCGGCGGTTGAAGCGCCCACCACGTCAAGACACTTCCCGCTGTGGCGGCTGACGATGCGCCAGTAGCCGCTGCCGGCGTCCTGGAACTGCCACTGCTGCCACGGGTTGCCGCCGTAGGTGTACTGGTCGACGCGCGCGCTGTTGTTGGTGCTCGCCTGTTGGACGTCCATGGCCTTGCCGCTGTGGCGCGCGTCGATCCTGTAGAACGTTTCCGGCTGCGGCGAAGACGAAGGCGTAGGCGAAGGCGTAGGCGAAGGGGTGGAGTCGCGGACGGTGTCGCCCCAGCCGTAGCGGACCCGGTCGGCGCCGGATTGGTTGCGGACGGCCAAGGTGAGGTTGGTGCCGCTGCCGCCGAGGGCGTACATCGAGTACCAGTCGTAGCCGATGTTGCCCGGCTTGCCGCCGAGGGCGGGCCAGTAGGTGCCGCCCATCTGGTTGTCACGCATGACCTGGGCCACGGCGCGGAGGTAGCGCACGAAGTTGTCGGTGCTGTTCGGGTCGGCGTAGTTGCGGCCGTCGTTCATCGGCGCGCCGAACTCGGTCATGACCGCGCGCGAGGCGCAGTTGCCCAGAAGCGTCTGGATGTGGCTTCGGAAGGCGTCGTAGGTCATCGCGCTGTAGAAGAAGGCGTAGTAGTGGAAGGACAGCAGCGTCGAGTTGAAGCGGCTGTCGTTGCAGATGTCCCGGAGGTCCTGGCTGAAGCCGGTGCCGCCGATGAGTACCCGGCCGGGCACCGCCGAGGTGTGAGTGCTGAGCCAGTTCGCCGCTACGTCGCGCCACTCCGCCGATGAGTAGCCATGCGGCTCGTTCATCGGCTCGAAGTAGACGTTGCCGTTCGAGCCGTACGTGCTGATCACGCTGGACCACATCGCGTTCCACGCGGCGAGGTTCGTGATCCTGCCGCCGGAGGCGGCGCCGTCCTCCCAATAGGCCAGGATGACCTTGAATCCACGCTCGGTGGCGGCGTCGATGGCGCCGCGGTAGGAGTTCCACCAGGTCGTGTTGGCCACAGTGTGGGTGTTGATGGGCAACCGGACGGTGTTGACTCCCATGATGTATTCCATGTAGTCGTAGAGCGAGTTGGCCTTGGCCCGTACTGTCGCGTTGCTGTCGGACTGGCTCAGGCCCTGCACGACGAGCGTGCCGGTGCTGAAGTTGTCACCCAGCACGGCCCAGTTCATGCCTCGGAACTGGCTGGTTGCGGCATTGGCCGACGGCGCGGAGACGAGGGCTGCCACTGCGGTGAGCGCGGTCACCACAAGGGCGATCAGCAACTGGCGCAACGACCGGATGCTCCGCGATGGTCCTGATGAGTGACCATCAGACGCCATGCTCAGTGCCATGAAGTGTCCCATCACTAGATCTAAATTGCTGGGCCGAACTTTCACTTATGCACTTTGTAAGCGATAACAAATTAAATGCCGATCACCCATGGAGGCCTCACGCTAGAGAGGAGGCGAGAGTGCGTCAACAGAAAGGGAGACGACTTGCTCGAACCGCTGGTCCGTGACGGACACCGCTGTAAATTTCAGGCAGACTTCCTGATCACGCCAACGCCCGATGGCGCCAATGCAACTCCACCGCGCCTCGGCCACACGTTCCACTCTCCGATCGCGGCCCGGTCGGTGCAGGGTACGAACAGGATCGCCTGCCGCCCGACGCGCTGCGGCCTACCAGGCCGAGGGCCGTCCCTGCTGGACGCCCGGAGGGACGCTGATCCTGGAGGAGGAGATCGGGCCGATGGGCGTGGAGGCCGACGGCGCGTTCAGTCGCGTCGCCACCGCCACACCGTTCGAGGCTTCCGATTTCGAACCGTGATCCGAGGAGCATGGCCACGGCGGGCCAGTGGCGATGCCTCTGTCACTGCCGCAGGCGGACATCGTCGACTGCTGGTAGGGCAGCCCTTGACTCACGCACCCCACCCCGGCGGCGGCGACCCCGGAGGACACCTGGCGGCCGAAGAGATTCTCGCCGAGTACCTCTACCAGGGTGAGGCTGTGGCCTATTGCCGTGCCGCCGCGGGTCTGCGGTTGGCTGACGCACGCTTATCGTCGGCCCGCCGGATCTCTGGTTGCGGCTTCCGGAACGAGACCGCTGAAGTCGGATCGAAGTCATGGGGCGTGGCCTGTGAGCGCCGAAAAGGGTGTTCCTTCAAGCGAACTGGATGTATTCGCGGATAAGGCTACCGAGTCCATTTCGCCGGAGTGGTCTTACTCGCTCTTACTCCGGCTCGGTGGACACCCGAGGGCTACGGAGAGGCGATCAGGTGTCGTAGGAGCCATCCCAGGGCTCGTAGAACCCGATCTGGTTGGGGTAGTACTCGACATAGCCGTCGCCGTCTTCGGCTCTATCCGTCTCGTCTATGAGACCGAACACGCAGTCGTGGGCATCCACACGGAAGAGACGAACGGCAATGTCCCCATACTCGACGTCCTGCAAGCAGGCCAGCATCCGTTGCAACGCCTGATCTGCCTCGGCGCCGTCCGCGAATGGGCCGATCTCAGAGCTGAGGTGCCGGCCATCGTGGTCGAACAGATGAAGGATCGCGAACCATGGCCCCGGCATCGGCTCACCATGCTCATCACGCCAGGGCCACTCCCCTACCTCTTCGTACGCCGCGACCGGCCATCCCCTGCACACCCCTCCGAAGAACAAGCCTCCAGCATGGGTGCCGATGGTGTCGGTGTGGAAATCGGGCTCGTAGGAAATGGGGATCAGGTCAGGTATCGGCATGGCAGCGACGGTAACCCCAGCCGATGACATTTCCTGGCAAGGCCGTGCACCAACACTCACTACTTGCTGACGGCGACGGACGGCAACCGGCGACGGCGACGCCGCCAGACGCGACCGGGCACGGCTGGACTCCCCTGAACACTTGACCCCGGTTCAGAGGCCATGTGCCCAGGGCGTCGATCGGCTGTGATCCATCAACGCGGGGTTCGAATCTCAAGCGCTCCAGCGGAGGCATCTCCGGGTGGAAGTACTGAGATGGAGGCAGAACGGCGAAGGAGGCGCCAGATGCCCACGGCGATCACGGGGATGGCTATCGCCCAGCAGTAGAGGGCTGCGATGATTCCCTCGTTCACGTGCTGCCCGTTGCCCTGCACCTCGGGGACGACGCTTGACGCGATCTCCGGAAGGAGTAGCAGCGCCACCCCTGCCAGGGCGAGCATCGAGTCAGTCGCGACGGACAGCCTTGCCGGGTACGGTTCCCGGATAAGGCGGCCGACGAACATGACAAGGCTGACGGCACAAACGACAGCCGGTGCCATGATCTTGCCGGACCAATGGATGAGCATGGTGGACCAATACCAGTGCTCATCCGGCATCGGCGGCATGAAGTAGACCATAGGTGCAGGTGGGCCGTTGAATTCTTTGATCGTGCCCAGAATCGAGCCGCCGACGAGGCCGCCGACGAAGGCGATGGACTTCGGAGTGCGCCGCGCCCACCGTGTCAGCCCGGTGGCGGCACCGAGTCCGGCGAGCAGACCGAGGAAGACACCTTTGCCGGCTCCGTAGGCGATCGGGACCCAGGCGTTCCAGGGGTAGTTGCCGACCGTAGCGGCTGTCCACGCACCAACCGCACCCCAAACGAGGATGCCGTCGGCGATCCCTGCCGCCAGAAGGTCCCTCACACACCTGCCCGTTGTCACAAAGGCAATATGCCCTCCACCGCCGGGTAAGGCCGGGAAAACCCGGGTGCGCGGCCACCCCGACTCGACAATCAAGGGCCTGATCACTGAAGACAGTGATCAAAGCCTTGACCGTTGATCGAATTCGTGATCAGGAATCGCTAGGGTGAGCGGCCCCTCCTCTGCTCGATCTCCTGGATGTGACGCGTGCGCCGTTATCGGTCGGTCCTTCCCGCCGTGCTCGTGACCGGTGGCTATGTGGCGGCGCTCGTGGTCGCCGCCGTGCTCGCGCGGACCGGTGGCGACGTCGGTTTCCTGTGGCGGCTGTCACTGTTCGTCGAAGCGGACGAGGACGCCACGGCCACGTGGCCGAACGTGCTCACCCTCGTCCTGGCGGGCGGACTGTGGGCCTGGGCGCTGTGGCAGAGCCTGCGGGGCCTGCCGTACGGGAAGACCCTCTCGGCCGATCCCGAGACGCGCCCGCTGCGAAGGGCTCTGTACGCGGCGGTGGCATTCTGGGTGTTCTACGCGGTCATGCCCATCTGGCCGTGGTGGGCGGTGGTGCTCGACACGCTGGTGATGTCGGCGGTCGTCGTGCTGTTCCACCCGGTGCTGCGCCGCGACGTACGTCACGCCGATCTCGCCCTGGCCGCCGGCCTGCTGGCCCAGGTGAGCCTGGCGGCGACCGAGGTGTTCGACGTGCTCGACTGGCACGCGGCGGAGCGGGCGACGGCGCTCGGCGGGTTCGCCGGCGCCGGGACTCTGGTGTGGTCCGTGCTGGTGCTCGTGGCGCAGTGGCGGGACGGCCGCTGGGATCGGACGACTGTGTGGTACGGCATCGCCTCCGTGCTGGTGCCGGTCGCGCTCCTGATCGGGGGCATACCGCTGAGCGGGACCGGTGATTTCCACGACGTCTACGACGAGGCCACGTCGGCCGCCGACGCGCTGATCGTGATCTGGCTGGCCCGGTCCGCCCACGAACTCGCCGGCACGCCCAGCGGGCTCGCGCCATACGTCCCGCCGACCGACCGGAGATCCGCACTTACGGTGGCGGCCCGGTTCGCCGCGTGCCTGGTCCTGCTCCTTCCGCCGCTGGCCAATCGCCATCCGGCGTGGATCAGTCCGCACGTGTCGATCGAGCGACTGCCTCCTGTCGTGGGTGACGTGGTGGGCGCCGTATCTCCGGCGTTCTGGCACGCTTTGGAGCTGTTCGTTGGCATCGGCGGCTTGGCCGTACTGGTGCTCGTCGCCCTGCAGCGGCGGGCCGCGTTCTGGGTGGCGATGAGCGGCCTGTTCCTCACCGCGCTCGGCGGGCTCGCCGCCGTGACCCTGGCGGACCGGGACGGCCTCGGCCTTCCCGCCGGTTGGGTTCTCACCCGGCCGGATGACCTGTACGGGATGATCACGACCTTCTCGAGGCCGACGACCGTCTCCCCGTTGTGGTTCACCGCCGCCTGCCTGATCTCGGCCGCCCTGCTCTGGTGTGAGCGGCACCGGCGCCTCGCAACGCCTGCAGTCGGATCCAACTCGACTCCAAGCCCGCGACTGTGAACTGTGCCCCGGTCCCAACGGAACGAGATCGGAGTCATCGATGTCGCGATTTTCCAGGACGGGCAAGCGGATGGCAGCCATGCTGTTCGGCGTGGTCACCGCCGCCCTGATCAGCGCCACTGCCGCCGCTCCCGCCCACGCGCAGCCCCCGTGGTGGTCCTACCAGGACGAACTCGGAGACGCGGGCCTGTACCAGGTCCATTACGAGGACGGGCGCCCCTATACGGTGGAGCTCTGCTGGACCTACGAATGGGGCCAGGTCCCCTGCGGCCGGTATTTCTGACCGATCGACCGGCCCCCCCCCGGCTCTCCTGCCCTCCGAGTGACCAGGCCGCACAAGCGCGTAGACGACCGGGAAGGTCGTGACGAGCGCAGCGGACGAGGTGTCCTCGGGGGGCCGGGACGAGACGATCTGCCTCGTCCCGGCCGACCCGTGGGTCATGCCGGCAGCGGGTGCCAGCCGTCGCGGTAGCGGACACCGTCGCGCCGGAGCCGGACCTCGTCGTGCCAGGTTCCGGGAACTGGTTCGGTGCGGACCAGTTCGGGCCGATCCACCACGATGCACACATCCTCGCCGGGCCACCACCAGCCGCAGGAGCGAACCAGTGCGGCCCAGTGGCCGAGGTGCTCGAGTTCGTCCGGCCCGTAGGAGGCCAGTCCGAGCCGGTGCAGGGCGTCGTAGTAAGCGACCCACGCCGCGTCCTGCTGCCCGTACCAACACGCCGGTAGGGGCCCGCTGCCGGCCAGCGCGTTACGAATCGGCATGCGGTATCCGTGCGCGAGGCTCCGGTGCAGTGCGGTGCGGATGCCTTGGTGCAGCACCACACCCAGTGGAACGCCGGCGTCGAGTGCCTTCAGCGGTGGCAGTTCGGGCCAAGGCTCACCCCGTTTACCCCTCCGCGTCGGGGACAGCTCAGGGTCGGCGTGGGAGACACCCGCGCTGAGCGCGCCGCGCAACTGGGACTCGAGCATGGCCAGATCACTGGCCAATGGCGGTGTCCCGTGCGGACGAGGATCCCGGATCCACCCGTAGAGATGGTCGAGGGTGGGCAGACCGGCGACAAGCGGGATCGCCTTGTCCGGTGAGTCGACCCATTCGAAACGGGGCTTCGGGCGAGAGATCCTCGCGTAGATCACGGTCAGGCTGTGTTCGACGGTCCGCCGGTCGGCCGGCTGCGTGGACAGACCGTGGTCCAGCCACTCCTGTCGGATCTTGACAGCTTCCTGCCACCGGTCGTGAGCGCTCTTGCTCCGGACGTCGGCCACAGGTTCAGCGGCGACATAGCGCCGCGTGGGCGCGGTCAACGCGCGTGGGCGTCGCCGCCCTTTCGGTTGGAGATCATGCCTCGATGATGGCCTGCGCTCCACGGTCTGCGCAACCACCCGGCCGATCCCCGCCCCAACCGCCGCTGCTGTTGCCGCTTGCTCCGCAGCGGACGGGCCGGTTGCGGCGAGGCAGGGAATGGGCCGGTGTCTCTTCCGGCGCAACCGAATGCGAACCGGCAGACGATTCGGCTGCGATCGCCGCACCAACAGTCGGCGGAGCAGTTTGCAACTAGGGGAGCGGCACTGAAATCCGACCTCCCGGTCAACGTTGATCGCGTGCATTCCCGGGATCCATTGCACGGCTCTGACCAGCCGGCAGAAAGCCGCCCGAAGGAGGAACCTCGATCGGGACAACCAGCATGGCTGCGGCCGGTGGCCGGCATTGAGGATGGCCGCTGTCGTCCCAGGTCAGAGAGGATAGGACGCTCGCGGCGTGGCTACTCGCCCAGCACGCCGACGCCTCGCCTGAGACGCAGCGCGAATTCCATGCGGCGCTTTCGGATGCCGCTGCTCGAAAGAAGACGAAACCCGCCCGCCTCGCATATCTTGCGAATCGAGTGCGAGTGAATTCCGGCCGTCCCCAGCTATATGGAACTCACTTTTTCAATGACGGCAACGGCTTCAGACCACACCCGATGGAGGATCCAGCGTCTACAGGGCGTCGGGGCGCCAGCCGGTGGCATCCCGCTCGGTGATCTCGCGCAGGACCCGGGCGGGGTTACCGGCGGCGACGACGCGTGCGGGGACGTCTCGGGTCACGACGGCCCCGGAGCCGACGATCGCGCCGTCGCCGATGGTCACGCCGGGGTTGATGGTGACCCCGCCTCCAATCCACACGCTGTCGCCGATGGTCACGGGCCTGGCGTAGCAGGCCCCGGCGACGCGCTCGTCAGGATCGATGGCGTGGTTGGAGGTGTAGATGCTCACGCGCGGCCCGAGCAGAACGTTGTCGCCGATCGTGATTCGTGCGCCGTCGAGCATGACGGCGTCGAAGTTGGCGTAGAAGCCGGCGCCGACGCTGATGTTGTAGCCGAACTCGCACCGGAAGGTGGGCTCGAAGTGCGCACCGGGGCCGACGTGGTCGAGCAGGTCACGTAGGAGCGCCTCACGCTGGGCCTGGGGAGCGCCGAAGCTGTCGTTGTAGGCGTTGGTGAGCAGCACGGCGCGCTGTCGGGCGGCGACCAGTTCGTCGGTCAGGTCGTTGTACATCTGCCCGGTGAGGATGTGGGCGCGCTGTGCCTCGAGGCTCACGGTTGTCTCCTGCGGCGTTCGGTCTTCGTCGGCTGCGCGACCTATCTCGGGCCTGGGCCGCGCGGACGCCGAATCGGGTACTCGTCGAGGACCTAGTGTCGCGGAACCGGCGACCGACGCCGATGGGACCTCTCCTGTGGAGAGCGTGATCTGCGGCGTTCGCGCGAGCACCGGCGTGGAAACCTGGGCCGCGCGGTGCCGGCGGCAGTCGGCGTCGCACAGCGCCAACGGCGGGCTGTCGTCTCTCGCCGGCAGGCGTCAGGTGAGGGCACCGGCGCGGGCCGCCGCCAGCGCCGCCGCCGCGGCCCGATCCGCCGCGGTCTCGTCCAGAGGTTCCCCGGTGTTGAGCAGGGCGTAGTACAGAGGCGCGGAGACGGCGGCGATCACCCGGCGCGGGTCGATGCCGGAGGGCAGTTCGCCTCGTTCGATCGCGTCGGTGACGCAGCCGGCCCATTCGTCGATGCGTACGGCGTAGAAGCGGCGCAACGCCTGCGCCGCCTGGTCGTTGCAGAGCGAGGCGGCGATCAGCGCCTTGAACAGCCGCCCCTGGCGGGGATCGGTGAGGGTTTTGAGGACCAGGCGGGCGTTGTCGCGCAGATCCCGGTCGATGTCGCCGTTGCGCGACCGGGGCAGGGAGCGTTCGGCCATGTCCTGGAGAAGGTCGGCGGCGAGCGCGCCGGGCGTGCCCCAGCGGCGATAGAGGGTGGTCTTCCCGACTCCCGCGATACGCGCGATCTCGCCGAGGTCGAGCCCGTCGAAGCCCCTTTCGGCCAGCGTGTCGGCGGCGGCTTCGAGGACGGCCTCGCGGACGCGAGCGGTGCGTCCACCTGGACGGACGGCACCGGGCGGTGGAGTGGCTGCCATGACGGCTCCTTCCCACAAGGCCACTATCGGAACCAGAGTTCCCTTAAGGCGGCATGGAGTGCTAGTGTCCTCATCAGTTTAACGGGACAAGAGAACCGTTAAGACCGCACTACTCCATGCCCGAAGGGACGTCCCTGTCATGTCCACCACGAAATCGCTGCAGGTGGCCGCGGCCGCCGCTCACGAGGCGCCACCGCGGCGCCTGACCGGCCGTCTGAAGGTCATCCTCGCGGTGCTGCTGGTCGCCCAGTTCATGCTGGCCGTCGACTTCTCGATCCTGAACGTGGCACTGCCCGCGATCGGCGACGACCTCGGGTTTCTCTTGGCCGATCTGCAGTGGATCGCCACCGCCTTCGCTCTGTGCGCGGCCGGCTTCACTCTCTTCTTCGGCCGCATCGGCGACTTGATCGGCCGCAAGCGCATCTTCCTCGGCAGCCTCGCGCTCCTGGGCGCGGCCTCGCTCGCGGGCGGGCTCGCCCCAAGCCCCGCGGTCCTCATCGTCGCCCGCATCGCCCAAGGGCTCGCCACCGCCGCCGCCACCCCGGCCGGGCTCGCCCTGCTCACCACGTCCTTCCCCGAAGGCCCCCTGCGCCAGAAGGCCCTGGGCCTCAACGGTGCGCTCATGTCCGCCGGGTTCACCGCCGGCGCGGTCCTCGGCGGCGTGCTCACCGACCTGCTGTCCTGGCGCTGGGCCTTCCTCATCAACGTCCCCGTCGCCCTGGCCGTGCTCCTCGTCGCCCCCGCCGTCATCGCCGAGTCGCGCCCCGCCGCCCGTCCCAAGGTCGATCTGCCCGGCGCGCTGTCGGTCACCCTCGGACTGCTCGGCGTCGTTTACGGCCTGACGCGCGCCGGCGAACACGGCTGGAGCGAGCCCCTCGCCCTGACAGGCCTGCTGGCAGGGGCGGTCCTGCTGGTCGTCTTCTATCTCGTCGAGCGCAGGGCCGCCCAGCCCCTGGTCCCGGTGCGCGTACTGCGCAAGCGCACCGTGGCCTGGGGCAACGTGCTCGGGCTGCTCGCCTTCGTCACCGAGACGTCCCTGGTGTACCTGCTCACCCTGTACATGCAGAAGACTCTCGGTTTCTCGGCCCTCGCCGCCGGGCTCTCCTTCGGCGTCCTGGGAGCCGGGACCGTGACCGGCGGCATGCTCGCTCCGAAGGCGATCGCCCGCACCTCCACAGCGGCCGTCCTGATCGGCGGCGGGCTGCTCCAGGCTGTCTTCACCGCCGTCCTGATCTTCCTGGGCGACACGCCGACCTCGATGGGGCTGCTGCTGCCCGCCACCTTCCTGGGCGGCGTGGGCAACATGCTCGTCATCGTCGGCTTCATGGTCACCGCCACCACCGGCCTCCCCGACCACGAGCAGGGCCTGGCCACCGGCCTGGCTTCGATGTCCCAGCAGGTCGGCATCACCATGGGGACCCCGATCATGTCCGCGATCGCCACCGCCACGGCCGGGGGCATGGCGTCCGCCGGGGCGATCCTGCACGGTGTCACCGCCGCCATCGCCGTCAACGCCGTCCTCGTCCTGCTCGGCGTCCTCCTCGCCGCGGCCTTCCTGCGCACACGACGCGACCCCGCGCACGCCTGACCGGCCCGCACGCGGCGGTCCGGACGACCAGGGCCGCGCTCCCGATCCTGGAGAGCGAGTACGCCTCCGGCAGCACGCCTTACCGGGAGGCGAGCCACCGCCAGCGGGGCAGTTCGAGCACCACGGTGATCGCGGCCAGCACGGTCACCGGCACAGCGGCGAACGCGGGCCAGGCGACCCACGCCGCCACCACCGCCGCCGCGAGCTGCACAAGGACCAGCGCGATGGTCACCGGCCCGGGCACCGCGACGATCACGTTCCGTTTGTCCCCCGGCGTGGACAACAGCGTCGGCAGCCCGATCAGCACTACGACCGACAGCACCGCCAGCGGCACGGACCGCGAGGCGACGGCCCACGGGGTCGCGATCCAGGCGACCAACTCGGTGGCGAACCGGAACACGGACGCGAGGCGATCGTCAGGCCGCGAAGTGGAGGACATGCGCGCAATGTACCGTTCCTCACGCAGGTGGCCGCGAGCGCCGCGTCACGCGCGAGTGATGCCGGACATCGCGCGAGCCAGTCGTCAGCCGATACGGGGGAGGGCGAACCGCTCGGCGAACGCGGACATCTCGTCCCGCTGCCGCTCCGGTTCCGTGGACGAGGGGCTGACCACGATGCGGGTCACGCCCTGCGCGGCGTACGTCTCGACGCGTTCGGGGGACATGTCGATCGACCCCCAGCGCGTGTACTCCAGCGCATCGGGATCGCGACCGACCTCGGCGGCCGCGGTGCGGGCCAGTTCCCACTGGAGGGCGCGTTCCTCCGGGGTGAGCGCGCCACCCGGGAAGTAGCCGTCGCCGCGCCGTCCGGCCCGGCGCGCGGCGGCCCGGCTCGACCCGCCCACGTGGATCGGCAGGTGGGTGACGCCATGGGGCTTGGGATAGCTGCACACGTCGTCGAAGCCGAAGAACTCGCCGGTGAAGCTGACGCCTTTCTCGTCCCCCTCCCACAGCAGCCGCAGCACGTCGATGGCTTCGTCGGCACGGCGTCCACGGGTGCCGAAGTCGACTCCCGCCGCTTCGGCCTCGCCGGGCAGGGTGCCGAGCCCCACGGTCAGCAGCCGCATCCGCCCTCTGGACAGCACGTCGATGGTCGCGAGGCGCTTGGCCAGGACCACCGGGTGATGGTACGGCAGCAGCAGCACGGCCGTGCCGAGCAGGAGACGTCGCGTGGCCGCCGCGGCGAAGCCCAGGCAGTCGAGCGGATCGGGGTAGGGCAGCGCCGGCGGGATCTCGAAGGGACCGATCGCGGCGCCGGGATACAGCACGATGTGCTCCGGCAGATAAAGCCCCTCGAAGCCGCAATCCTCGGCATGGCGGGCATAGGCCACGAGCCTGTCGGGGTCGAGCCCGTCGGCGGTGGAGTAGGCGATCGCGAATTTCATCGGGGGCTCCTCGGGCCGGTGTTCGCGATCACGCTAGAACCTTGTCGCAGGCGTCAAGGCAAGGGCCGTCGCCGCGTCGACGGTCTCTCATCTGCGAGCCAGCGCCAGATAGCGCTCCTCGGCGTCGTCGTAGCCGAGCAGGGTCCAGCCGGCGGCGTCCAGCAGGGGACGGAGGTTGTGCTCGGCCCGTATGTCGTCGGGGGTCAGGGTGCGGCCACGCCGTGCCGCGAGCACCGCACGGCCCACGGGGTGGAACAGCGCCAGCCTCCCACCGGGGCGGGTCACCCGGGCCAGCTCGGACAGCACGGCCACCGGCTGGAGAACGTGGGAGATCAGCCCGGAGGCCAGCACGCCGTCGGCCACGCCATCGCGGAGCGGAAGCCGCCCGACGTCGGCGATCACCAGCCGGCCGGACTCACCCCGTCCCCGTTCGCGGGCCGACCGGATCATCTCCGGGGTGACGTCCACGCCCACCACGTGCCCGGCGGCCCCGACCGCGTCCCGCAGCAGGGGGAACGCACGGCCGGTTCCACATCCGGCGTCGAGGACCAGACCCCCGGCCGGCAGGGCCATCTCGGCGATCGCGGCGGCGAAGGCCGGGCCGTCGTCGGGATACTTCTCCTCCCAGGTGGCCGCCCTCGCGGCGAAGAACTCCCTGGTCTCCTCAAGGGATCGATCGTTCATGGTCTTCGTCTCCTCAGCGGAAGGAGGTGGAGGAACGATTCGACCACGGTGCCGGCCTCGTCACGAAGCCGAGCGGCCGTTCGCCGCCCGGCCGGACGTCAAAGTGGCGACGTGATCCGGTCGACGCACCAGTAGAGGCTGACCGCCACGATGGGGACCGACATGGCGGCGGTCACCCAGCGCACCGCGGACGTACGGCGCAGCAGCACCAGCAGCGGGAAGACTACCGCGATGATCAGCAGCTGGGTCGCCTCGATGCCGACGTTGAAGCTCAGCAGCGACAGGAGTAGCTCCCACGACCCCTTCTCGTCGATGTCCAGCGCGCTCGCGAAGCCGAGCCCGTGCACCAGGCCGAAGGCGAAGACGATCGGCAGCCGCCACCTGCCCAGTTTGTCCTCGTCGCAGCCCAGGAGGTTGGCGACGGCCACGACGATGATCGACACCGCGACGACCGGCTCGACGATCCCCGCGGGAACGTCCACGATCCCCAGCACCGCCAGGAGGAACGTGATGCTGTGGGCGGCCGTGAACGCGGAGGCCGTGACGACGACGTCCCGCAGGCGGCGGGCGCCGACGAGCAGGGCGAGCAGGAAGAAGATGTGGTCGAGCCCGGACAGCAGGTGCTCGGCGCCGAGCAGGAAGAACTCCCCGATCTGGTGCGAGGCCCGGCGCTCGCCGACCCGCAGCGTCGGGTTCCCGGCGGTCAGGACCGCGGAACCCGTCGTGCCGTCGAGCGTGTAGCCGACGATCGTCTCCGTGCCGTGCACGAAGCTCTCGGCGTCGGGGAAGAGCGCGCTTGAGATCGCGTGTCCTCCCCCGCCGTCGCCCGCGCAGTGGAAGTCGAGGGTCAGCACCGCGTAGGCCACGTTGTCGCGGTCGCGCACGCCCGCGTCGCCCACCGGCGTGGGCGAGCAGGGTGTGTCGCCGTACGCCAGGGCGAAGCGGCGCGTGACGTAGTCGACGACGGCGGCGTGGTTCCTCTTGAGCTGGCGCAGCTGCTCGGCCCGCTCCTTCGCGTCGTACGCCTCGGCGTACAACCAGGCCGACTTCATGAGGAGGTCGTACTCCAGGTCGAGCACGACTCTGACGTCCGCGCCCGTTCCGGTCACCGTGGCGTGCGCCTTGGTGGTCGCGTTGTGTGCCGCCGCCGGAGCGGAGAACGCCGTCAGCCCGCCGAAAGCGAAGGCGAGAGCGAGGACGGCGGCGGACAGCCTGCGAGACATGTCTCGTTCTCCAGGTTTGAGGAGGTCCGGGATTCGAGGGGGCCCGGGTTCGAGGGGACCCGGGATTCGAGGGGCCCGGGTTCGAGGGGAAAGGCCGCCCCGGACGCTCCGCGTCGACGCGGGGGTCCGGGGCGGCGATGACGGTTACCTGCGCTGGAACCAGCGGTAGAGAGGCGAGTCCGGTCCCCACTTACCCGGGCGGCCGTGCTCGTCCTTCGTGACGAAGACGCTCGGCTCGGAGGCGGTCACGCCGCCGCCGGTGGAGCGTGCGGTGACGAACCAGGCGTAGGCCGTGTCGCCCTTGAGACGCTTCCAGGTCACCGAGGCCACCTGACCCGACGGGACCGTGCTCGTGCCGATGACCCGGGTGGGCTTGTAGATCGCCAGCGAGTCGGTCGTGAAGCTCGTCGTGCGGGTGGTGAGATCGACCGGCAGCACCATGTTGTCCTCGCGGCCGTCGTAACGGCGCAACGGGTCGAACTCGCCCGCGCCGAAGTCGTTCAGCAGCGGGGAGTAGGTGTCCACGGTCAGCTCGGCCCGCTTGACGTTGAACTGCAGCAGCCGGAAGAAGCTCGCGCCGAACTGAAGCTGGTCGTCCGGGTTGTATCCGCCCACCTGGGTGAGCCCGAGGCGGTCGGCCGAGACCGTGTAGAACTGGTAGTCCGCCAGCAGTTCGACGACGCCCTTGCCGACCTGACCGACCTTCGGCTTCACGTTGGTGGCCACGCCGTGCTCGTGCCCGGCGAGGATGAGGAAGACGTTCGGGTTCTTCTCGACCACCGTCTTGTACAGCATCGAGCCGTCCGGCGCCGAGAATCCCGCGCCGCGCCCGTCCGGGTTGGTGCTCGGCACGAGGTAGTCGTGCGAGAGCAGGATGCCGTTGCGGTCGGGGAACCGCTTGAAGACGGAGTCGGCCCACTCGGCCTCCTCCCGCGTGACGCCGTACGACAGGCCGACCACGACGAAGTCCAGCCCGCCGGCCGAGAACAGGTCGTAGTGGTTCTGGTTGTCGCCGTCCTTCCACGGCCCGCCGTACTCGGCGTGCTGCCAGCCCTGCGCCGCCGACTGGTAGCGGCCGGGGCCGTAGTACTTGTTGTAGATCGCCCCCGGCCCGTCCTCGGTGCCCGACTGGTTGTCGTGGTTGCCCGCGATCACGCCGTTCGGGATCTTCGCCTCGTCCAGGACGCTCTGCTGCTTGGACGACACCTCGAACTCGCCGACGACCTGTCGCTGTGTGGCGTCGTCCGCGGGCTTGCGGATGTTGTTCTCGATGAGGTCGCCGGTGTGCGCGACGTAAGAGATCTTGCGCGGGTCCTTGTTGTCCTTGATCCAGTTGACGATCCCGGCGTACGCGGACTCCCACACCGCGCGCTCTTCGGCGGTCTCCTGCTCCACCGCGCCCTCCGACAGATACTGCGTGTCGGTGAAGTGGACGATTGAGAAGTCGTACGTGGAGGGGTCGGCGAAGCCGTTCGGATCACCGGGGTCGATGTCGTCGGCGAACGGGTCCTCGCCCGTCACCATCACGTGGACCTGCTGCCCGTCGACGTACCGGTCGCCGACGACGGCGGTGAGCGCGGTCTGGCCCTCGGCGGCGCCGCGGGAGCTCGTGAGCAGATCCCACGCCCGGGTCTTGGTGTTCCACGCTCGCAGCGAGACCAGGCGCTCGGGGTCGACGACGCCCTCCCAGCGCAGGACCGGGGCGTCCACGTGGCCCTTCACCTGGATGTCGTACCGCTGGTAGGTGACGTCCCGACCGGCGGGCGCGTCAAGTGTCGCGCCGTCGGCGGGCTCCAGCCCGGCGGCCTTGACCTTCTCCTCTCCGGGCACCTCCAGGGTCGTGGGGACGGTCTCGGCCACACCCTGGAACGCCTGGTTCGGGGTCAGGATGTCGGCTTCGGAGAACGTCGCCTTGACCTGGCCTCCGCCGGGCTCGGCGACCTTCGCCGAGAGCGTGACGGAGCCCGACACGTCGACGGCTCCGGACGCCGGGGTGAGCTCGGCAGGGGCGTCCGGGATGCCGGCGGACTCGAACGAGACCTCCCGGGTGCCGGTGTTGCCGAGCGAGTCCGCGGCGGTCACGGCGAGGGTGTGCGCACCGGGCCGCAGTCCGGGGCCCACCTGGGCGCCCAGCGCGATCGCCTGCCCGTCGAGCGTGACGTCCGGCCCGGACACAACGCCGGAGGCGTCCTCCAGCTTGACGTCCAGCACGACGGAGGCGGTGATCTTCTCGCCCGCGGCGGGGACGCTCGTGGCGACCTTGGGCGCCGAGTTGTCGGTGATCAGCGTACGGGTGGCGGTCTCGCCCGTGGTCGAGGTCGCGGCGACGGTGTGCTTGCCGTCCTTGATCGCGGTGGTGTCGAGATCCGCGCTCAGGCCGCCGGCGGGGGCGTCCACGAGGAACTCGAGGTCGATCTCGGTCAGCAGGTTCACGTTGTCGCCGCAGTTGCCGTCGCCCATGCTGTAGGAGCTCTTGAGCACCTGACCGGTCGCCGTGCCCCGCACAGGGGTGAGGGCGATGTTCGAGATCGCGAAGTCGTCGCGGTTGTCGCCACATGACGTGGGATAGGTGCCGGTCACGAAGTCGATCGTGTTCCAGCCGGGCACGAGGTACTCGTTCGGGAAGGTGAAGTCGACCCGCCGGCTCACGAAGTCGCCGTCGAGCACGACCTTCCGCCCGTTCACGAGCAGGTAGTTCTGGTAGCGCGCCTCGATGGAGTTGGTGCCGACGGTGAAGCTGAGGGTCGCGTCACCCGAGCCGAGCGTCCGGACGACGTGCACCGCCGGGGCGTCGATCGTGTAGCGCAGTTCGACCTCGCGGAGGGCGGTCTGGCCGCTGCCGCAGTTGCCGTCGCCCAGGTCGTAGGACGGCTTGACGTCGTGACCCGACACGGTGGCGCCGTCGAGGGCGAGGTCGAGGTTCGCGATGGTGAAGTCGTCGCGGTCGGTGCCGCAGGACGCCTTCCAGTCGCCGGTCACGACCTTGACCGTGTTGTCGCCGGGCACCAGGAACCGGGCGGGAACGGCGACGGTGACGCGCCGGCCCGCCCAGGTGCCGCCCAGGTCGATGCGCTTGCCGTTGACGAGCAGGAAGTCGTCGTACTTGTCGTCGATCGAGTCCGCGCCCACGTCGAAGCTGAACATCGCCGCGCCGTTGCCCAGGGTGGCCTTCGTGGCCGGTTCCGCGCCGTCGACGGTGAGGGACGAGACGCCGCCCGCACCGGCGGCCGGCATGGTCGCGTGGATCGGCGTGGTGCGTGCCACCAGCGTGCCGTCCGTGGGCAGCAGCCGGGGCGCCCCGGCCGGCGCGTTGTTCACGGTCACGGTGTGCTTGACCGTGGCCCCGGACGCGGCCTTGGCGGTGATGGCGTGCTCGCCGTTGGCCAGCGTCGTGGTGTCCAGGTCCGTGGCGAGACCCGTGGTGCCCTGCGGGTCGCCCTTGACGAAGAACTTCAGCGTGGCCTGCTTGAGCAGCGCGGTGTTCGAGCCGCAGTTGCCGTCGCCGAAGGACAGGGTGTAGGGGTTGTCCTCCCCGTCCGCGACCTCACCGAGCAGTTCGAGGCCCACGTCGGACAGGACGAAGTCGTCGTAGTTGGTGCCGCACGAGCTCTGGATCGTCCCGGCGAAGATCTCGATGGTGTTCTCGCCCTTGACGAGGTGGTCGTTCGGGATCTCGATGGTCGCCCGCTCGTTCACGAGGTCGCCGATGTCGCTCCGGTAGACGCCGTTGACGAGCACGTAGTTGTGGTATCGCGCCTCGGTCGAGTTCGAGCCGACGTCGAAACGGAGCCTCGACACGCCCACCGTACGGGTGGCGTTCAGAGCGGCGCCGTCGACGGCGAGCTCGGTGACGCTGTCACCGGCCGTGGCCGGAACCGCCGTGACCTTGACCGTGCCCTCGATGTAGGAGCCGCCGGCGGGGCTGAGGGCGGGCGGGGTGGGGGAACCGGTCGGCGTCGGGCTTGGGCGTCCATGACCCGCTGTTGCCGGGTCCGGGTCGGCGTGCGCCGCCGTCACGACGCCGCTGACGAGCAGCGTCGCGACCAGGGCGATCACGGCGGCCACGGCGAGACGACCTCGCCTGCTCAAGCCTCCCAGCAGCGTTCTGGCTGCCATTGGCTGCATCAGGTGCAGTCCCTTCCATCACGGTGCATAAAGCGCCGATAAAGCGGCGCGGTCTCGAGCGGTCACAGTGGATCTCGCGAGTGAACGACGTGCGTGAAGAGACTGAAGCAAAGACGAACTATCGCCTCATTCTGGTCATCCGTTACGAATCAGGAACGACTAGGTCACAACGCCCGCAATTCCGCAAAGCGCAACACAGTGGCGAACTTCGTGCATATTCATCCCTCAATGTCCAGAAAGGGCACTTCTGCCGGCGGAGCACCGGATGAGCGAGCGCGGCCGTCGGGGATCATAGGGCGTGGCAGGTCCCGGGACAGGAAGGCGGGCTTGATGGACTTCCGCGACGACGTGGATCTCGACGCGTCACAGGTGGAGGAGGGCGGAGGAGGATTCCCGGGCGGCGGGCTCGCGATCGGCGGGGGAGTCGTCGGCGTCGTCGCCCTGGTCGTCGCCCTGGTTCTGGGCGTCAACCCGGCCGATCTCCTCAGCGGTGGAAGCTCCTCGTCCGGCGGGTCCACGGGCGCGCGCCCGGCCTCGGATCTGACGTCCCGATGCAAGAAGGGCAGCGACGCGGACCAGTCGGAGAAGTGCCGGGTGGTTGGTGTGGTCAACAGCGTCCAGAAATACTGGCGGGACGCCTTCGCCGAGCGGGGCAAGCAGCCGTACCGCAACGCACGGACCGTCCTGTTCACCGACGCCGTGAGCACCGGCTGCGGACAGGCGAGCTCGGCCGTCGGCCCCTTCTACTGCCCGGCCGACAGCCGGGTCTACCTCGACCTCGGCTTCTTCGAGGAGCTGGAGAGCAAATTCGGCGCCAAGGGCGGGCCCTTCGCGCAGGCGTACGTGATCGGTCACGAGTACGGCCACCACGTGCAGAACCTCCTCGGCACCACCCGGCGGGTCGGCGGCGACAGCCAGGGGGCGGACAGCGCCTCCGTACGGCTTGAGCTCCAGGCGGACTGCTACGCGGGGGTGTGGGCGAAGAACGCGGTGGACACGGGGTTCTACGAGAGCCCGTTCACCGCGGCGGACATCCAGGAGGCCCTGGACGCCGCGGCGGCGGTGGGCGACGACAGGATCCAGGAGCGCACCCAGGGCAGGGTGGACCCCGAGGGGTGGACGCACGGGAGCTCCCGGCAGCGGGTGAAGTGGTTCACCACGGGATACAAGACGGGCTCTCCCGCCCGCTGTGACACGTTCTCCGGCGCTGTCTGACGTTTTCCCTGCGGGCTGGACGCTTACTGAGGTTTTTCCGCCGCGAGCTACTGGCGTTCCCGTTGTGACGTGCATTGTGGGGAGACAGTCATCGCGACGGCGGGGGGCATCCGATGACGCAGGGGCTGCACCAGTTCATAGCGGTGGCGGGCCCGTGGGCCTACCTGGTGGTCGGGCTGATGGCCTGCGCGGAGACGGCGGCGCTCGTCGGGCTCGTGGTGCCGGGTGAGCTCACCCTGCTGATGGCCGGTTTCCTCGCCTTCACGGGGCATGTGAGCCTGCCTCTCATGATGGTCGTGGCCGGCGTGGGCGCGGTCGCCGGGGATTCGATCAGCTACCGGATCGGCAGGCGGCTGGGGCCTCGCGTGCGCGGCAGCCGGCTGGGCCGCCGGGTGAGCGCGGAGCGATGGGACCGCACCGAGGACTACCTGCGGCGGCGCGGCGGATGGGCCGTCCTCTTCGGCCGCTGGGTCGGTCTGCTGCGCGCCCTGGTCCCCATGCTGGCCGGCATGGGACGCCTGCCGTACACGAGATTCCTCGCCTACGAGGTGCCCGGCGGGCTGGCCTGGGGGGCGGGCACCGTGGGGCTCGGGTACGCCGCGGGGAGTTCGTACGCGCTGGTGGAGCAGGTCTCCGGGCGGGTCGGTCTCCTGGCCGCGGCCGGCCTGGTCACGCTGGCCGCCGCCGGCCTGGGCGTCCACCGGCTGACCCGGCCGCGAACGCCGGTCGTGGAGTGTGCCAGGGCGGAGTGCGCCAGGGGGAGTGCGCCAGGGCCACGCCCTCCGGCCGCCCGGTGAAGAGGTAAGGCGGCCTGCACCGACTTCACCGCGGCGAGGTTGCTGTAGACGACCGGCTACGCCGCCTCCCCGGACAAGACCTTCGAAACCGGCCTCGACGCCCTCCTCGACGGCCTGGAACGGCGACTCGCCCCTACAGCACCGATGAAGCGTCCCGCGGTCCGTCGCGCTCACGGCCGCGCGCGTGCGGTCAGCGACCAGATGCTCCAGGCGAACCAGCCCACCGGGATCTCGATCAGGTGGGCGAAGAACCAGAACAGCAGCACCGCCGCCGTGGCCGCCCCCGGTGCGACGCCGAAGCCGATCAGCGCCAGCGCGGTCGCCGACTCGCTGATCCCCGATCCGCCGGGCGTGATGACGGCGGTGGTCAGCACCCGGTTGATCGCGAAGGCCGCGACCGCCTCGGGGATGGCGACCTCGGCACCGGTCACGCGCAGGCATCCGATGAACAGAACGCACTGCAGCGCCATGTAGGCGACCATGCCGAGCGTGAGCCGGGGCCACCGCGTACGAGTGATCTCGATGGTGGAGTGACGTAGGTCGAGCAGGAAGTCGCGCAGGCACGGCTTACGCCTGAGCGGCAGGAATCGGACCACCCGATCCAGGCCCCGCCCCAGCAGGTCGGCCACCGCCTCCCGATGGAGGGCTGCCGACATGGCGACGACGACGCCGACGAGCAGTGCGCCGCCGACCCCTGCGGCCGCCGCGAGCCGGCGATCCGGCATGTATCCCGCGCCGAGCAGGCAGACGAGCCCCACGGCGGGGAGCAGGAAGCGGGACAGCAGGTTCCACACGCCCGTCACGACCGTCGAGGCCACCACCGGCCGCCGCCCGAAGCCCCACCTGGTCATCATGGTGAAGGTCATGGCCACACCCACGGCCCCGCCGAAGGGCAGCACGTTGCTGGCGCCGCTGCCGACGCAGTTGACCAGCAACGCCCGGCGCCTGCTCAACCCGGGCAGGGAGTCGCTCAGCACGTTCGAGTACGCCCACAGCCCCGCCAGCCACACCCCTGTGAGCACCGCCATCGCGCCCCAGCCGACCCGCACCAGGCGCTCGTCGAGTTGCCCCCAGGTGACTCCGGTGATGTGCGGAAGGAACGAGATGAGCACGGCCGCCAGCGCCAGGGAGATCAGCGACATGACGACCCTGCTCCGGGGCGCGCGGCCCGTCGCCACCTCTGCCTCCGCCGAAATGGTCTCCACGCCGATACGCCTGCCCCCACACTGTCCGCTTCATCCGCTTTCGCAAACCAAATGGATAACAATCCTTAATATGCCTATTTGAGCAAAACCGACGGCAAGCTTGCGGAAATCCCGGTGCCGCGACCGCACGTTGATCACGGATCTTCACCCGCGGCCGGAACCCGGCCGCGGCGCCTGATCGTTCAGGTGGGCGGCTGACACACCTCATCGACCGTCGACAGGGAGAAACACGTGGTCTTCAAGCGGATGCTGGGTGCTCTCGGGGTGGGCGCCCCCTCGGTGGACACCGTACTGACCACCCCACGAGTCCGGCCGGGCGGCCTGCTCACGGGCGAGGTGAGACTGTCCGGCGGCGACTTCGACGCCGAGATCGAGGACATCACTCTCGGCCTGGTCGCCGCGGTGGAGATCGAGCACGGCGACGGCGAGAGCGCGGGGCTCGGCGAGTTCTCCCGCGCCCGGGTGTCCGGTCCGTTCATCCTGCGCCAGGGCGAGAACCGGAGCATCCCCTTCCAGATCCCGGTGCCGTGGGAGACCCCGATCAGTGAGATCGACGGGCAGCGCCTGACCGGCATGGCGCTCGGCGTACGCACCGAGGTGGCCATCGCGAAGGCCGTCGACAAGGGCGACCTCGACCCGATCGCCGTGGAGCCGCTCCCCTCGCAGTTTCGCGTCCTGGAGGCGTTCCTCCAGCTCGGATTCGCCTTCAAGTCGGCCGATCTGGAGGCCGGCCACCTGTACGGCGTACGCCAGGAGCTGCCGTTCTACCAGGAGATCGAGTTCTACCCGCCCCCGCGGCACGCCGGTGTGGTGGGGGAGGTCGAGCTCACCTTCGTGGCCGACCCCGCGGGCCTGGAGGTGATCCTGGAGGCCGACAAGCGGGCCGGTCGTTACTCCGGCGACGCCGTCGGCCGCTTCCGCGTCGGTCACGAGGACGCGGCGCGCATGGACTGGCCCGGGGAGATCGACCGCTGGCTGACCGGGCTCGCCCAGCACGGCGCCCATCACGGCGCACCGTACGGTGACCACCACCACGGCGGCTACGAGCACGGTTACGGGCACGGGCCCGGTTATGGGCACGGTGGCCACTACGAGGACCACCACCCCCACGGTCACCACGAGGACCACGGCGGCCCCGGCTGGGGTGCGGTGGCCGCGGCCGGCGCGGCCGGGGTCGTCGGCGGTCTGGTGGCGGGCGAGATCGTCGAAGAGATCTTCGAGGACGACGAGGACGAGGGCGGAGGCGGCGACTGGTAGAGCCTCCGAAACGGACGCCTCCGCGACCGAGGCCGGCGGCAGGCGGCACTCAGGAGCACGAGTCGTGAGATGACGCTCGCCTGCGACCACGGCGGCGCGACGCCGTAGCCGTGGGCGCCGCCGGCCGGCGCCGATGGTCCCCGCCCCCGGAAATGCCCGCTGACCGGGCGCCAGGTGGAGACCCGGGCGCCCGGGTGGGCATCGGCGTGGAATGATCGGTCCGTGCTTCCGACCGCGGTCGTTCAGGTGCCCCAATGGCAGGGGTCGAGCGTCGGCGACGCCCGGCTCCTCTCCCTCGGCGCCGAACGGCTGACCTCCCTGGTGACGTCCACCGAACCGTCCATGAGGGCCGTACGGGTGCCCGTTCCGGACACCGCGGGCGCCGAAGGTGACGGCGTCCGGGCCCTGGACGTCCTCACCGCCGTCGCCACCCGCACCCGCGCCGCGCTCGGCGAGTGCGGCGCGGCCACGGTCGTCACCGTAGGCGGCGACTGCGGGGTGGAGGTGGAGCCGGTGTCGGCCGCCCTGGCGCGGCACGGCGACGGGCTCGTCGTCGTCTGGTTCGACGCCCACGGCGATCTCAACACGCCCGGCTCCTCACCCTCGCATGCCTTCCACGGCATGGTCCTGCGCACCCTGCTGGGCGACGGGCACCGCGATCTGGTCCCGCCGCGGGCGCTGCGGCCCGGGCAGGTGATCCTCGCCGGAGTCCGCGCGCTGGATCCGGCGGAGCTTGCCTACGCCACCGACGCGGGCCTCGCCTGGCACACCGTGCCCGAGCTGACGGCCGACCCCGGCGTCCTGGTCCCGGCCGTCGCCGCCGCCGGGGGCACCGCCGTCTACATCCACATCGACCTCGACGTTCTCGACCCGGAGGAGTTCGGGTCGCTCAGCTACCCCGAGGCCGGCGGTCTGTCCGTCGGGGCACTGCGGGACGCCGTACGCGCGCTGACGGCCCGTTTTCCCCTGGCCGGCCTGGGGATCACCGAGTATGCCCCCCGCCGTGAGGAGGACCAGGCCGTCCTCGCCTCACTCGTCCCCGCCCTGCTCGCCGACATCGCCACCGGGTGAAGGCGCGGGCACAGGCTCACGCGCCGAGCAGCGCGGCGACCGCGCCGGTCGTCTCCGGGTGCCGGGCGAGCAGAGCCGCCACCTCGCCGTTCTCCTGCCGTGCGCTCCCCCACTCCGCCGTGCAGCCGAGCAGCGCGGCCATGGCGTCGCACGCCTGCGGATGCCGGGTCAGCAGCGCGGACACCGGCCCGCTCGGCGCGGGTGCCGCCCGGGCCCTGCGCGCCGGTGCGGCCGGCCGTTCCCAGGGCGGGGTCCAGGCGTCCAGCTCGGCCAGAGCGCCGGGGAAGGTCCGGCCGGCCTCGCGGACGAGCACGGGGACCAGCTCCGGCGCGTGCCGGCGCAACGTAATGATCAACGTCGGCAGCCACGGCAGCAGGACGGGGTCGGGCAGCCGCGCGAAGGCCTTCGACAGCGCCTCGACCACGAACGGCGCGAGGCCGGGGACGGGTTCGAGCGCCTGGACGAACCCGCTCACATAGAGCGGATAGGCCGGGACGACGAGCGGGTTGGCCAGCAGCTCGTCGCAGCGGGCGCGCAGCTCCTCCCTGGTCAGCAGGCCCAGCTGTGTCTGCGCCGCCCACAGCAGCGCGACCTTGGCCGGGGCCCGCGGGTGCGACTGCCGCACGGCCAGTTCGAGCTGGGCCCGTTCGCATCCCAGCGACAGCGCGAGGCTCTCCAGCGTGAACAGGAAGCCGAGCATCGCGCCGACCTGACGCACGCCGGTGTCGTCGTCGGCGAAGGCGGTGGGCAGCAGCGTGCAGTAGTGGGCGTATCCGGCCGTGACGAAGTCCTCGCACCAGGCGGGCAGCTCCGGTTCGCTCGCCCGGTAGTAGGTCAGCAGCCGCCTGATCCGGCGCAGCACCTCGGGAGCGTCGTCCACCGTGCGCTCGGCGGCCAGCAGCTCGACGGCGCGGGCGCCGAGCTCGCCGGCGAGGCGGCGGCCGCCCAGGTAGAGGATGGCGTCCTCGACGGCCGCGAGCGCGACTCCCGCCGTGGCCTGGGGGTCCCACGCCGTGCGGCGCAGCCGCTGCTCCAGCACCTGCTCGACCGTGACGCCCTCGTAGCCCAGCTCGACGATCTCCCGCTGGTGCCGGCCGAGCGCCACGTCCCAGCTCTCCTGGATCGGCCGCTCGCCTAGGCGGCGCGCCCCCATGATCGGCCGGAGCGCACCGTCGGGCAGCAGGTGACGCAGCGTCCACAGCAGATCGGAGCACGGCTCCAGCTCTGGGTCCGCCTTGAGGTCGAGCAGCACCCGCTGCTGCGTACGCCTGGTCAGGTCCAGCCCGAGGGGCTCCAGCCGGTCGTACACGTCACGGGCCAGCGGGGGCAACGCCTCGTAGCCGACCATCCCGATCTTGTCGCCGCCCAGGAGGATCTCACACAGGCGGCGGACGTCCCGGCGGCCCGGCACGGCGTCCTTCTCGATGCAGGTGACGGCCGCGTCGGCGAAGTCGTACGGCGTGGGCCTGGCCCGCCCGCGCAACCCGGCGAGCAGGATCGACGTCTCGAACACGGCGATGGCGTCGGCCGTGCTGGCCAGATAGCCGTTGCGGCGGGCCAGCCGCACGATGTCGACGCACCATCCGCGCAGTTCGTCCCCGTCCAGGCCGTCGAGCACGGGCGGGCCGGCGAGGAACCCCGTCAGCCGGTCGGCCGCCGGCTCGGCGGCGACGGGCGGTGCGGCCTTGGCGGCCTTGGCGGCTTTGGTGGCCCGCTTCCCGGGTCCGCCCTGCTGCCCCTCCAGCCGGTGGGGCGTGAGGCCCCCACGCTTGACCGCCTTGGCCCAGGTGGCGGCGGCGATGGACACCGAGCCCTGGGCCAGGCCGAACTGCGCCTCGATCGCGGAGTGGCTGGAGGGGATCAGCCCGTAGAGCCAGCGGGTGCCCGTGCGCGGGCTGATCTCGTACGGCGGCGCCTCGGACCGCAGGCCGAACTCGGCGATCGTGCTGACCGCGTGGAAGGCCCCGCACACGTACAGGCAGTCGGCGGGGTCGGCGCCCGACGCGGCGAGGTGCTCGCGGATTCGCGTCCACATGTGACGCTCGCGTTCCTCGTCGACGGCCAGGCGGCCGTCGCCGTCGGGGCGCAGCCGCCGGAACAGGCTGCCGACCAGCGCCATCGCCTGGCGGTAGGTGCCGTAGTCGGCCCCGGTCAGCGGTTGTTCGACGTACTGGTCCCACCACTCCGACCAGTGCCGCACCTTGCCGTGGTGCAGCAGGTGCCTTTCCAGCTCGGCGAAGCGCGGCCGCAGGTCGCCGATCTCGACGCCCACGGCGTCCCCGTGCAGCGCCTCCTCGTCACCGTGCCCGTCTTCGACCGAGCCGGCCTCCTCCGGAACCGAACCGGCCGAACCCGCCGAACCGGCCGTTTCCTGGGGCAGCCATTGAAAGACGTGGTCCACCGAGCGGTCGACCAGCACGATCTCGACGCCGGGGGTGTCGAGCGCGTACGCGATGGCCTGATACTCCGCCGACGCCTCCGTGACCGGCGCGATCACGCTGAGCGGTCCGGAGCCGGCCGGGAACCCGTCGAGCCGGGTGGCGAACGCCTGCAGCGCAACCGGCAGCCGGCAGTTGCGCAGCTCGTCGAGGAGCGGGCGCATGTCCTCGCACAGCTCCAGGTAGACGACCTTGGGCCGCTTGTCGCGCAACCGCCGGGTCATGGCCAGTGCGGAGGCCGGCGAGTGGTGGCACACCGGGAAGATCTCCAGCTCCTCGCGCAGCATGCGGTCGACGTCGTCGACCATGCCGGACAGGATGCCGGCCAGGACGTCCCCGCCACCGGAGAAGGCCGCGGCGGCGTCGAGAAGCTGCTCGCGCAGGGCGTCGAAGGTGCTCATGACAGCGTCGAGATCGCCTGGCGGCCGCCGTCGAGGAACCGCGTCCACTCGCCGCCGTCGTGCTTGCTGCGGGGCTCGACCACGCCGTGCCAGTACTTGTTGAGGATGGCCAGGTCCTCCGGGGCGCGCCTGGCCAGCGAGCCCACCAGCGAGCCACCCAGGGTCTCGGCGCGCAGCGTGCGGTCGCCGAAGAAGTGGCTGTGCAGGATGGCGTCCTCCAGCACGCCGATCTGCTCGGCGGTGGACAGGGCGGACTCCAGCTTCTCGTCCTCGCTCGTGGCCGACGCCGCCGCGGCGCGCAGGTCGGCGAAGCTCTGCAGCAGGATGTCGAGGAGCGCGGGCGGCACGTCCAGCTCGATGCGGTGCCGGCGCAGCAGCTCGGTGGTGCGGAAGCGGACGATCTCCGCCTCGCTGGCCTTGCTCGTCACCACCGGGATGCGGACGAAGTTGAACCGCCGTTTCAGCGCCGAGGACAGGTCGTTGACGCCCCGGTCCCGGCTGTTGGCGGTGGCGATGATCGAGAACCCGGGCCTGGCGAACACCGTGTTGTCGGTGTCCAGCTCGGGAATGGAGACGTATTTCTCCGACAGGATCGAGATCAGGGCGTCCTGCACGTCGCTGGTGGAGCGGGTCAGCTCCTCGAAACGGCCGATCATGCCCTGCTCCATCGCCGTCATGATCGGCGAGGGGATCATCGACTCGCGGGACTGGCCCTTGGCGATCACCATCGAGACGTTCCACGAATACTTGATGTGGTCCTCGGTGGTGCCCGCCGTTCCCTGCACGACCAGGGTGGAGTCGCGGCAGATGGCGGCGGACAGCAGCTCGGCCAGCCAGCTCTTGCCGGTGCCCGGGTCGCCGATCAGCAGCAGGCCGCGGTCGGAGGCGAGCGTCACGATGCTGCGCTCGACGAAGCTCCGGTCGCCGAACCACTTCTGCGGGATCTCGCGGTCCAGGCCGTCGGACCGCTCACTGCCGAGCACGAACAGCCGGACCATCCGGGGGCTGAGCCGCCAGGAGAACGGCTTGGGCCCGTCGTCGATCGACTCCAGCCAGTCGAGCTCCTCGGCGTACTTCACCTCGGCGGGCGCGCGGAGCATCTCGTTGGTCATGTAAGGGGGTCTCCTAGGCGAGGAAGTTCTTGAGTTCGAACACGAGCTTGCGGATGTGGCCCGAGATCATCGGCGTGCCCAGGTCCTTGAGCTTCTGCCGGAACCACGGGTTCACACTCTGGTGACCCGAGCTGTTCACCGAGCCGACCGGGATGAACTTGACCCCGGAGCGGTGCACCGCCTGGATGGCGTCGAACAACGGCTGTGACCGGTCGAACTCGTAGAAGTCCGAGATCCACACCATCACCGTGTTGCGCGGGTCGGCGATCTTCGGCTGGGCCATGGCCATCGCGACGGGGCCGTCGTTGCCGCCGCCCAGGTTCGTGCGCAGCAGCACCTCGAACGGGTCGTGCACCCACGGCGTGAGGTCGAGCGCCCGCGTGTCGTACGCGATCAGGTGGACGTCCACCTTGGGCAGCCCGGCGAAGATCGACGCGAGGATCGTGCAGTTGACCATGGAGTCGACCATCGACCCCGACTGGTCCACCACGACGATCAACCGGGCCGGGGTGGTCCGACGAGCGGTGTGCCGGTAGTAGAGCCGGTCGACGTAGAGCCGCTGGTCCTCCGGGCTCCAGTTGGTGAGGTTCTTCCAGATCGTCCGTTCGACGTCCAGGTTGCGGAACACCCGTTTGGGCGGCACCGACCGGTCGACCGTGCCCACGCCGGCCTTCTCGACCTGCGTGCGCAGCACCTCGGCGACCTCGTCGACATACCTGCGGATCAGCGCCTTGGCGTTGGCCAGCGCCACGCCCGACAGGTTGGCCTTGTCGCGCAGCAACTGCTCGACCAGCGACATGCTGGGCGTGAGCTGCCGCGCCAGGGCCGGATCCGCCAGAACCTCGCGCAGCCGCATGCGGCTGACCAGCCCGGCCTCGATGTCGGCCAGCACCTTGGCCAGGTCGCCGCCGAGCCCGGCGCCGATCTCGCGGCCGGTTCCGCCGCCGGGCCCCTGCCCGAACCCGGCCGCCGGCCCGGCATCCGGTCCGGTCCCGGCCCCCGTCCCGGATGCGCCACCCGGCTCTCCCGATGCCGCACCCGATGCCGCACCCGTTCCCGATCCGGGCGCCGGGCCCGCGCACAGGGCCCACTTGAGCCAGGCGGCGTCCCGCTGCCAGGTCGCGAGCTGGGTGGCGCTGACGTCACCCGCACCGGTGGCGAACACGTTGAGCAGCAGCTTCGAGACGAGTGCCGCCCGGCGCACCTCGCCGCCGGACACGTGCTCGTCCGGCGTGAGCAGGGTCTCGAACTCGGCGGCCAGGTCGGGGAAGCGCTGCACCAGCGAGTCGACCGACACGGCCGGGTCGAGCAGCCCGGCGGGCAGGCCCAGGTCGCCGACGACCGCGACGCCTGCGGTCTCCAGCGCGGGCTGCTCCTCGTGGTCGAACAGCCGGGCGAGCAGCCGCCAGTAGAGCACCTGACGCCGGTTGCGGTCGGCGCTCGTCAGTCCGTCGTCCGCGGTTGTGGAAACGGGCGTGAGAACGGGCGCGGTGGCGTCCCCGCCCGTGGGCGCGTGGGCACTCGTGGAGATGTCGTCGCTCATCGTCGCAGCAACCGTCCGGCTCGTTCCCGCAGGACGGTGACCGCGTCGGCGGCCCTGGCCTCGGCCTTGGCCGCCTTGGGGTCAGTGGGGCCGAGCGCCCAGTCACCGGTGGCGACCACCACCGCCTCCCGCTTGACCCTCACCTGCACGGCGAGCGGCTGCAGGGTCCATCGGCCGCCGTCCCACCGGACCAGTCCCACGCACGCCGACGAGGCGGCCACCAGCTTGGGCGTGAGCGGGCCGCAGTCGGGCAGCCGCTCCGCGTCCACGGCGAAGACGGTGCCGTCCAGGTCGAAGGAGCCGTCCTTGGTCACCTTGTAGCCCTCCACCAGCACCGGTTCGGCGATGCGTACGGAAACGCGATCGAGGGGCGGCACCGCCGGGGCGAGCGCGCCGGGCAGGCACAGCCGGGCGGTCGCCAACGGGTCGGCGGGCTTGCTCACGAAGGCGCGGTCGTCGTCCCAGACGAGGTCGCCGCTGTCGAGCAGGGGCATGTCCGTGATCTCGACGCTGCGGCGGTCGGCCAGCGCGGCCAGCAGCACCTTGTGGCGCTGCGGCAGCTTCCACAGCGCGGTCCCGACGATGGTGTCGACCTTGGCGACCGTGACGGAGGTGCGCACCAGCCGGGACCCGCCGCCGTCGGCGGGTTCCAGAACGGCGTGCACCTGGAACTGGACGGCGGTGCCGTGCTCGTGCACGTCGACGCCGAGCACCAGCAGCCGTCCCGACACCGTGGCGGCGGGCCGTGGCTCGCCGGTCAGTACGCCGTCCTGCGACAGCAGCAGGGCGCGGGTCCACAGGTCGGCCCAGCGCCGCACCGGCAGGTGCTCCGCGGAGCCGATCGGGCAGGAGGCGCGCAGCTCGGCGGCGAAGCCGTCGAGCAGCACCGCGAGCCTGCGCAGATCCGGTGCGGCGAGCAGGGCCTCGATGACCTGGTCCGCCGCGGAGACGAGGTCGTGGTCGACGCCGCGCCAGCCGGTGATGGCCAGCTCGCGCAGCCACGAGCGGACGCCGCCGAGCACGTGCCCAGCCGGCTGAGCGGCGGCGCCGGCCATCCCCGGGCCGTCGGGCGCCGGTGGCCATTTCGCCCGTTCCCGTCCCAATGCCGTGTCCAGCCTCTCGAGCAGGCAATCGTGCACGGCGCCGGACAACGCGACCCGGCCGCCCGCCAGGGCCGTCAGATGCTCCTGCGTGATCGAACCGGACACGACCGCGTCGGCGGCCTCCGCCAGCCGATCGCCGAGAGGGGTGGCCGCGAACGCCGCGGCCAGCGCGGTCACCGCGTCGGCACGCTCGTCCGCGAGCCGGGCGAGGCCGTGCACCAGGGCGTCGTCGAAGCCGTCGAGCAGCGCGAGCGCCTCCTCGGCCCCCTCGCCGGCGTTTCCCGAGTCGCCGCCGAGCAGGGCGGCGAGCTGTACGGCGAGCATCAGCCCACCGTCCCCGTGGCCGGGAACCAGTGCAGCTCCGGGATCGGCAGGGTCGTGTCGGGCACCTCCAGGTAGGCCAGGTGGCGCAGGAACCGGCTGAACACGACCGCGGCGGGGGCGGGCTCGTGGACGCCGCCCAGGCAGTCGGCCAGATCCGCGCCCTCGGGGACCTCGACCCGCAGGTAACGGGACACGCGGTCGGCGCCGTACTGCACGACGGCCTCGGCGACCAGGGCCCGCAGGTGTTTGCACGGCGAGCCGTACAGGCCGCCGCAGGGGCGGTTGTTGTTGGTGCTGCAGTTGTAGTCGTGGGTGCCGGCGGCGATGGAGGAGACGTAGACCCGGCCGATGTCCGAGCCGCTCGACACCACGCCCTGCAGCCGGCCGTCCGCCAGCTCGACGAAGGGGACCTTCGCCAGCTTGCGCGGCTGGACCGGCGGCACCACCCGCAGCCTGCTGTGTCGCGCCCACACGGTCGCGCCGTTGGGGGAACGGTCTGTCATGATCCGGAACGTAGCCGAGGCGTCCGACAAAACAGCGCGCCCGGAACGGCCGGCTCACGGTCACGGCATCGGTCGCCGCCGCATCCAGGGACGATGCCGCTTCGGCATTCGCCTTGACATGGATGGACACTTCCAGAAAGATCCACTTGTCGATTGTTGTCCCGCTCGCGATGCCGAGAGGTCGCCTTGCGGTTGCCCCGTGTGAAAGCCCAGCACCGCCCCCACAGGTACGGCAACGACCGGATCCGGATAGGCGGGGCCGCGCAGGAGATCAGCGATCCGGACGGCCACGCCTGGGCGGCCCTGAACGCGATGGACGGCACGAGGACCCCGGAGGAGGTCGTCGCCCGCCTGCGCCGCGCGTTCCCGGGGCTCACCGAGGCCGAGGCGACCGGCGTCGTCGATCTCCTGCTCACCTCGGGATATGTGGAGGACGCCGCCGGCCCGCGGCCCGAGGAGCTCAGCCTGCGAGAGCTCGAACGCTACTCGCGCAACGCGGCGTTCTTCCGCGGCAGCGGCCTCGCGCCGCGCGAGCACGGCTGGGAGGCCCAGGTCCGTCTCAAACGCTCCCGCGTGCTCGTCCTCGGGCTGGGCGGCACCGGCAGCCACACGGCCTGGGCACTCGCCGCGTGCGGCGTCGGCGAGATCCACTGCGTCGACCGCGATCTGGTCGAGCTGTCGAACCTGACGCGGCAGGCCCTCTATCGGGAGGCCGACATCGGCAGTCTCAAGGTGGACGTGGCCGTCGCCCGGCTCGCCGAGGTCAACTCCTCCGTCCGCGTCACCGGGGAGACCCGGGCGGTCGAGTGCGAGGAGGACATGCTCGACCTCGTACGCGGGTTCGACGCGGTCGCGATGTGCGCCGACGAACCGGCCGGCCGGGGCGGCATCCGCATCTGGGTCAACCGGGCGTGCCTGTCGGAGAGGATCCCGTGGGCGCTCGGCGGTTACAACGGCCCGCTGGTGAGCGTGGCGGCTTTCACTCCCGGCGGCCCGTGCTACGAGTGCCTGACCGCGAGCGTCGACGCCCCGCTCGCGCCGGGGATCCCCCTCGACCTCGGCGGGCCGGACGTCATCGCGCCCTCCGCCGGAGTGTCGGGCCACCTGACCGCCCAGGCGGTCATCGCGTTCCTGACCGGGATTCCCGCGACCTCGGGCAGCTACGTCACCGGCATCAACCTCGTCGCCCCGGACCAGCACGTCTACACGCGCCATCCGGCGGCGCCGGACTGCCCCGCCTGCGCGCCGGACGCGCTCCGCGCCGAGTCCCTCGGCAGCATGGCCGGGTGACGGGCCTCGGGCCGCCCCCGCCGGTCAGGCGAGCGGGAGGCCGGCCCCGCGCTCCGACTCGGGGCGCGGGCCGCGGATGCGCCGCTCGCTCTCCTCGATCGGCACGTCGTTGATGCTCGCCTCCCTGCGGCTCATCAGGCCGTCGGCGGTGAACTCCCACAATTCGTTGCCGTAGCTGCGCCACCACCGGCCCTCGGCGTCGTGCCACTCGTACTGGAACCGCACGGCGATGCGGTCGCCGCCGAAGGTCCACAGGTCCTTGCGCAGGGCGTAGTCGCGCTCGCGCTCCCACTTGCGGCGCAGGAAGGCGACGATCTCCTCCCGCCCGGTCAGGAACTCCGAGCGGTTGCGCCACACCGAGTCCTCGGTGTACGCGAGCGCGACGCGTTCGGGGTCCCTGGTGTTCCAGGCGTCCTCGGCGGCCTGCACCTTCTGCCTGGCGGTCTCCTCGGTGAACGGCGGAAGCGGCGGGCGTGTGCTCATCGTGGCTGTCCTTCCCCAATAGGAGAACGAGTGTTCTCCCTACGTATCGTAGAGAACGAGCGTTTTCCTCGACGAGGAGGGGCGGGTGGACGGGATCCGACAGGTGCGGATGGACGAAGAAGAGGCGCGCCGGCGCATTCTGGACGCCGCCGAGCGGTTGTTCTACGCACGGGGCATCCAGGCCGTGGGCATGGACCAGATCCGCGACGCGGCGGGGGTCTCGCTCAAGCGGCTCTACCAGTGCTACGCCTCCAAGGACGCGCTGGTGGAGGCGTACCTGGAGCATCGCGACCGGCGGTGGAACGACGCTCTGGCCGACCATCTCGGCCGTGTCGGTGAGCCCTGCGAGCGCATGCTCGCCGTCTTCGGCTTCCTCGCCGAGTGGTTCGGGACGGCCGACTTCCGCGGCTGCTCGTTCATCAACGCCTTCGGCGAGCTCGGCCCGGCGTCACCGCCCGTCGCGGCGGCGGCGCGGGCGCACAAGCGCACGCTGCGGGAACGGCTGCGCACGCTCGCGGCCGAGGCGGGCGCCGCCGACCCGGACGTGCTCGCCGACCAGCTCCTGCTGCTGGTGGAGGGGGCCATCGTCGCCGCCGCCATGGGCACGGCCGCCGACCCCGCGGAGCGCGCCCGGTCCGCCGCCCGGGCGCTGCTCGACGCCGCGACCGCGCCCGATCACACCCTCGTCTCGCGGCAGTCCCACCCATGAGCACGCCCCCGAGGACTACAGGGAGGCGTCGCCGGGGCCGGAGGCGGTCGCCTCAGGCGTTCTGTTCGTCTCACTGAGCGCCTGCTGGGGCAGGAAGATCCGGGACAGGCGCGGAGCGGGGTCCGGCGCCGCCCGTGGGAGAGAGATGGTGAAGGTGGCTCCGGCTCCCGGCCGCCCGTCCACGTCGATCGTGCCGCCGTGCGCGTCCATCACCTCGCTCACGAGAGCCAGGCCGATGCCGAGACCTCCGGTGTGAGGCGCGCCGACATGTCGGGCGAGCAGGCGCTCGCCGTCACGCGGGTCCAGCCCCACGCCGTCGTCCCGCACACTGAGCCGAACCGTCTCCGGACCTGAACACACGGTCACCCAGATGTGGCCGCCCGCCGAGGTGTGGCGGAGCGCGTTGTCGAGGAGCGCCGAGATCACCCGGCGCAGCGCGGACGGCGCTCCGCACACCACATGGTCACCCGGACTTCGCCGCAGGTCGATCGTCACCCCGCGCTGCCCGGCGCGGGCCGCCTCGGCGTCGGCCGACTCCTCCGCCAACGCGGCCAGGTCCGCGGGCCCGAACGGCCGGCGGCGCTGCCTGAGCTGGGTCGACAGCAACAGGTCCTCGATCACCTCGCCCAACTGCCCGATGCCGGTGACCAGCCGGTCGACGTCGCCCACGACGACAAGAGGATCGGGGTCCCGGCGCAGGCGCCGGGCGGCGAGCTGCGCGCGGACGTGCAGGCGGGTCAGCGGGCTGCGCAGTTCATGGCTGACGTCGGCGGTGAACCGGCGCTGCCGGTCGAGGGCCTCGCCCAGCGGCGCGATCGCCCGGCGGGCGAGGACCTGGCCGATCAGCAACGCCGCCAGCAGGGCCGCGACCTCGGCCGCGCAGAGCGTGCGCAGCAGCCGCCGCCGCTCGGTGACGGGGTAGTACATGTCCCTCACCGCCTGCAGGGGCACGTCGCCGCGCCGCTGCGTACGGACCAGGTAGGTATGGCCGCCGACCTCCGCGACGTCGACCCGGGTGCGCCCGTCGGCGGCGACCCGGTCGAGCGTCTCGCGCACCGGCAGGCTCTCCGGCGCCCCCGGGGAGCTCCGCACGGTGTTCGCCCGGAGTTCGAACAGCCATACGCAGGGCGGCGGGTGGTCCATCGGGGCCGACATCGCGGCCACGGCCAGGTCGCGCCGGGCGGTGGCATCCTGCTCGCCGACCACGACGCAGTAGACCAGCGTGCCCAGGAGGGCGATCGCCAGCGAGAACACGGCCGCCACCTGCGCGGTGATCCGGCGGCGGGTCCGGATCAGCAGGCGCCGCTCCGGGTCGAAGGACCGTCTGGTCGTCACAGCTCGCCCAGGCGGTACCCCACGCCCCGCACGGTACGGACGACGCCGGGCCCCAGCTTGTTGCGCAGGTAGTAGACGTAGGTGTCCACGATCGACTCGGTCCTGGCGCCGTCGAAGATCCGCTGCCGCAGCGAGGTGCGGGTGTGCACCTGCCGGGGACGGGCCGCCAGCGCGTGTAGCAGCCGGCACTCCTGGCCGGACAGCGTCACCTGCTCGCCGGACGGCAGCCGTACGGTGCTGGACGCGGAGTCGAGCCAGCCGGCGCCGAGCGGCAGCAGCGCGGCCTGGTCCAGGTTTCTGCGGTGCAGGGCGCGCACCCTGGCCAGCAGCTCGTCGATCTCGAACGGCTTGACCAGGTAGTCCTCGGCGCCCGCGTCGAGTCCGGTGACCCGGTCGGCGAGGGCGCCGAAGGCGGTGAGCATCAGCACCGGCACGGTGACCGCCTGCCGGCGCAGCCGCCGCAACAGATCGAGCCCGTCGACCACGGGCAGCCCGCGATCGATGATCATCGCGTCGTAGCCGCGGCTCAGCGCCAGGTGCAGGCCCCGCTGGCCCTCCAGCGCCAGGTCGACCGTGTATCCCTGGTCGCCGAACACCTCGACCAGCATGTCTCCCAGCTCGCGGTCGTCCTCCACGAGCAGCAGGCGCAAGGAGCGCGGTTCGGATGTCCCCGATATCCGTGCCACCGGACAACCGTGGCACCGCGATCGGGAAATTTCCAGAGTTCGGAATGCCGCCCCCGGGAACCTCCCCCCATATTCTGCGAATGTCCGAACTTACACATGAAATTAGATGAAACCGGTTTCTCCCGCCGCCGCGCCCACCGGGGCCGCGCTCCCCGCGCTTCCCGCATCGGCCGGCTCGTGGCGCTCGGGCAGCGCCAGCTTGTACAGCGGCAGGGCTGCCGCGGTGGTGAGCACGGCCACGAGGACGAGCATCGCGAAGAGCTCCTGCGTGATCATGCCCTGCGCCAGGCCGATGTTGATGAAGATGAGGATCATCAGTCCGCGGGCGTTCATCATCGCGCCCATGGCCCAGGATTCGCGCCAGCCGAATCCCAGCGCCCGCGTCGCCAGCGAGCAGCCGAAGTACTTCCCGGAGAAGGCCAGGATCAGGATCAGCGCGAACGCCAGGAGCGCGAAACCGCCGGTGATGCCGCCGAGATGGGTGTTCAACCCCGAGAACGCGAAGAAGACGGGCAGCAGCAGGGTCGAGACGAGATCCATCATCCGGCCGTGCAGAGCGGCGCGGAACGCCGGCTCGCGCGGCATGGCCAACCCGGCGACGAAGCCGCCGAACACCGAATAGACGCCGATCGCGTCGGTGATCCACCCGGCCGCGAGCGGCACCAGCACGATCACGTACACGGCGCCGGTGCCGAGGCGCCCGGTACGCGCGACGCGGCGGCCCAGAGGGCGCAGCAGCGGAGCCACCACCCCGAGCATCACCACCGCGAACACGGCCGCAAGGGCGATGGTGCGCAGCGTGTCACCGGGACCGCCGCCCAGGTGCACCGCCGACAGCGCCGCGAGCAGGCACCAGGCCACGGCGTCGTCGATGGAGGCGGCCAGCAGGGCGATCCGGCCGACGCGGGTGTTCTGCAGCCCGCGCTCGTACAGGATCCTGGCGAGCATGGGGAACGCGGTCAGCGACAGCGCTCCCCCGAGGAACAGGGCGAACTCCAGCCGGCCGACGTCCGGGCGGGAGAGCCGCTCCCACAGGACGAGCCCGGCGGCGCCGCCGAGGACCAGCGGGGAGATGATCCCCGACGCCGCCAGCACGCTCGCCTTGCGCAGCTCGCCCGGCGCCCGGGCGTCGTGGTCCATCCCGGCTCCGACCAGGAACATGTACAACGTCAGGCCGAGGGTGCTGAGCACGTACAGGACCGGCCTGACCTGGGTCGGGAACAGGGCCGCCTGGGCGTCGGGGAACACCGCGCCGAGCAGCGTCGGCCCGAGCAGGACGCCGGCGACCATCTCGCCGACGACGCGCGGCTGCATCACCAAAGTGGCCAGCCGGCCGCACAGCGCCGCGGTCAGCAGGATCACGGCCAGGGCCGGCAGCACTTTGAGGGCCAGTTCGAGGTTGGGGTCGGCGGCGGACGCCTCTGTCGGGAGAAGGGCGGGGAGAAGGGCCGGAACGGGCATGGCTTGCGCCTCCGCTCGTGGTCGGGACCTGAGGTCGGCCGGTGGTCTACGTGCTTGCGGAACGGGCGTCGCCGGAGAAGTGGCGCTCGCACAGCCGCAGCCGGCGCGCGTCCCACACCATGTACGTGCCGAGGACGAGCTGCACCAGACTGCGCCAGACGTCCTCCCAGCCGTCCCTGAGCCGCATGAACAGCAGCGTCAGGCGGCGTCCCCGCCCGCGCCGCGCGTTCAGCGGGGTGAGGAGGCACGGTCCCCGGTTGGGCAGCGACCGGGTGTGCGCGGCGGTGGAGTCGAGCTCGTACGAACGCAGGACCTCCCGCACCGCGACCCGCATGGCGAGCGGCGCGAGCCGCCACGCCGGGCAGGGCCGGTTCGCCGGCATGCCGAACGGGATGTGGTTGAGCTCCCTGACCGGGGCGTGCCCGGGGGCGAAGCGTCCGGGATCGAAGCGCTCGGGATCGGGGAAGCCCGCGCGGTGGAAGGCGGGGTAGTCGAAGCACAGCACCGAACCGGCCGGGATGACGACGCCCTCGGCCACGGGGATGTCGCCCGTGGTGACGCGGTGGGCGATGCCGAAGAGCGGGTAGAGCCGCAGCGTCTCCGAGATCACCTGGTCGAGGAAGCGGTCGTCTCCGGCACGCGCTCCGTCCTGTACGTCCGGGTGCCGGGCCAGAGCCATCAGCACATGGGCCGTGGCCTCCGACATCTGCACGACCGCGGTGTTGAAGAAGGCGCCCTGGAGATACAGCGCCTGCTCCCGGGCCGTCAGGCCCGCCGGGAGCTCGTGCGCCACCCGGGGCAGCGACTCGACGAGATAGGCGGTCAGCCGGTCGCGCCGGTCCATGTGCCGCAGGCCGCAGCACTTGAGCGCGGTCACGACGTCGTCCGCGTTGCCGACGATGAGGTCGCGGGCGTGCGGCGGGCAGGGCTCGCGGAAGACGAGCTCGTAGGAGAACTCGGCCCAGGCCGGCATCATCAGGTCGCGCAGCCGGACCACCCCGCGCCTGCCCTCCAGCGTCCGGCCGACGCACCGGCGGGTGAGCTCCTCCACCCGCGCCCGCGGCTGGGACAGGATGCGGCGGGTGGCCAGGGCGACGGCGTCGTACCGGTCCCCCGCCTCCAGGTGCTCCTGGTGCATCTCGGGCCCCGGCGACAGCCAGTACCAGAACAGGTCGGACAGGACGGCGCCCTTGCTCCGGCCGGAGGCCGCCGGGTGGGAGTAGACCTCCCTGAACCGGTCCACGCCGACCAGGTCACCCGGCACGGCGATGCTCTCCTCGCCGTTGATCCTCGTGAACACCCACCCGCGCAGCACGACGACGCGCCCGGGGAGCCACCGGGGCAGGCTGATCACGACGATGGCCGCGGCCACCCACACCGCCGTCAGCATCGCCGCACCAGCCCCGGCTCCAGGTCGTGCGGCGAGGCGAGGCCGCACAGGGTGAGCGCGTGCTCGACCTCGTCCCGCAGCAACTCGAGCACGCGGGCCACGCCGCACTCACCGCCCGCCGCCAGGCCCCAGATCACCGGACGGCCGACCGCGACGGCGGACGCGCCCAGCGCCATCGCCTTGACCACGTCGGTGCCGCGCCGGATCCCTCCGTCCATCAGCACCGGTACGGCCCCGCCGACGGCGGCCACGATCTCCGGCAGCAGATCGACGGTGGCCGGAACGGTGTCGAGCTGCCGTCCGCCGTGGTTGGAGACGTACAGCGCCGACACGCCGTGGTCCAGGGCGAGGCGCGCGTCGGCGGGATGCGTGACGCCCTTGAGCACGATCGGCAGTCGCGTCATCCGCCTCAGCAGGTCGACGTGCTCCCAGGAGATCGCGGGCGACATGTCGATCGGCCGCACCGACTCGGGGTCGCCGTCGTGCAGGTTCTCGCAGCGCATGCCCTCGGGGAGGTCCTCGAAGCCGTTGCGCACGTCCTGGTCCCGGCGTCCCCGGGCAGGGGAGTCGACGGTGACGACCAGCGCCGCGCAGCCGGCCTTCTCGGCACGCCGGACGACCGCCTCGGTGAAGGCCATGTCCGGCTGGACGTAGAGCTGGAACCACAGGGTGGCGCCCGGCGCCGCGGCCGCGACGTCCTCGACGGCGACCGTGGCGGCCATGCTCACGATCATGATGGTCTCCGCGGCGGCCGCCGCGCGGGCCGTGGCCTTCTCCCCCTCCGGGTCGGCGAGCCGGTGGAACGCGGTCGGCGCCACCAGCACCGGCATCGCCGCGCGGCTGCCCAGCAGGGTGACCCCCAACCGCGGGCTCCCCGCGCCGCGCAGGACCCGCGGCAGCAGCGCGAGCCGGGCGAACGCCGCCTCGTTGGCCTTCACCGTGACCTCGTCGCCGGCCCCGCCGGCGAAGTAGTCGTAGTGGGCGGGGTCCAGCCGGTCGCGAGCCGCCGCCTCGAAGTCCCGGATGGCCGGCAGCACGGCCGTCACACCGAGACCGGGAGGCTCTGGTGCTGGAAGAAGTCCCGGAGCGGCCGCAGGTGCACCTCTTCCGAGGTCCAGTCGTTCTCCAGGTTCTCGGTGACGTGGTGGACGGCCTCCACCACACCGCCGCGGTAGCGGCGTACGACCGGGTGGAGGTAGTGGCCCTCGTGCGCACGCTCCGCGTCGCTCTGCCTGATCCGCCCCACCGCGATGTCGAAGGGGTCGACCTGGTCGTGGTTCGGGCCGTACTCCAGCGTGATCGCGAAGTGGCCCCCGTCGCCGAGCGGCGGGCCCTGCAGGTCGATCGGCAGCTCCTCCAGGTAGCGCATGCCGCCGCGCCCGTCCGGGACGATCATGTCGGCCAGCACCCCGAACTGCTGCCACAGCGCCGAGCTGCGGTTGACCCGTTCGAGCACGGCCGCCGCGAGCGCGTCCGGATCGGCGGGGAGGTCGCGGCCCGGCCAGGGGACGCCGTGATGCCTGTTCTCCAGCAGGCGGTGCAGGGCGCGCACGCCGTAGCGGAAACCGTGGATGAACCCGTTGGTGCCGCGCTTGAAGTCGAGCGACTGGGTGATCGTCCCGGCACAGTGGAGATCGGGCACGTTGACCGACTCGTAGGCCGGGGTCAGCGCGGGGAACCTGTCCCCGATCGTCAGCTCGGGACGGCACTCCGGCGAGAAGACGGAGGCGTCGAACCGGAATCCGGTGCAGACGATCACCCGGTCGTACGGGATGTCCTTGGTCACCTCGTCGGCCCTGACGAAGGCCACCGTCACCAGGTAGGAGCCGTCGGCCCGGCGCTCGATGCGCCTGATGTCGCCGTCCAGCACGGCGTTCTGCAACTTGAGCTGGTAGGTGTCGAGGAAGTTGTTGTTGGCCGCGCGCAGGTGCCCGACGAAGTGGGTCCGCCAGGCCAGGCGCACCGAGTGCGGTCCGGCCACGTGGACGACCGCGGCCGTCTCGAGGAGGTTGTCGGCGGTCTCGAAGGCCGAGTTGGCCTTGCCGATGACGAGCACCCGCATGTCCGTGTAGTCCGCGGGATCGGTCGAGTGGGTGCTGTACTGCTCGGCGGTCTCGATGCCGGGGATGGGCGGGACGTTGGGCCGGGAGACCCCCGTCGCGACGATCACCCGCCGTGCCCGGTACGTCCGGCCGTACTCGTCGGTCACCAGGAACGGGCCTTCGGCGTCCGGGCGCGCGACCTCGGCGACCCGCGCGTCGTACGTGACGTGCAGGCCCTGAAAGGCGACGAAGTCCTCCAGGTAGCGGACGAAGTCCTCGGCGGCGGGGAAGTAACGGTCGCTGTAGCGGGTGAACAGGAGACGGGGGTCGTCCGACAGCAGCGAGTTCCAGTCCATCCGGAGGTTGAGCTCCGGGTCGTCCCATCCGGTGTGCTTCTTGTTGATGGAGATGAGCTTCCGATGGCGGGGGAAGGTCCGGAAGAACGCCCCGGGCTCGGGCGCCGCCTCGAGAATCCGGTAGCTGCGCCCCGCCCGGTGCAGGAAGTGACCCATCTGCAGGCCCGCCGGTCCGGCGCCGACCACCAGGTAGTCCAGGATGTTGTCCGGCACTGACGCCTCCCTCACTGGGGTGGTTGAAGTTTCACCAGTGTTGGCGGGCGATTCTCAGAGATGGATCAGAGCGCCGACGACAGATGCCGTTCCACCAGGGCACGCTTGTCCGGTTTGCCGCTCGGCGCGACCGGCACGGAGGACACCGTCGTGATCGTCCGGGGGACGCTGTCCGCGCCGAGCTCGGTGCGTACCAGCTCCGCCAGGGCGGCGTGGTCCGGGGTGCGGCCCGGAGCGGGGACGACGAACGCGTGGACGGCCTCCCCGGTCCGCTCGTCCGGCGCGCCGGTCACGTACGCCTCGGCCACGTCGGGATGGGCGGCCAGCGCCCGCTCGATGGGACCGGCGTAGACGACGATCGCGTTCACGATGATCACGTCCCTGGTCCGGCCGGCCAGGTACAGCAGGCCGGTCTCGTCGAGGTGCCCGAGATCGCGGGTGCGCAGCCAGCCGTCCCGCAGCACGTCGCGGGTCTCCTCCGGCTGATCCCAGTAGCCCGCCATCAGGAAGGGACTGCGCACGTGGATCTCGCCGCTGCGTCCCGTGGCGACCGGGCGGCCCTCCTCGTCGCGCACGCTGATCTCGACGCTGGGATGCGGGCGGCCGACCGAGGCGGGCGCGTCGCGGCCCTCGCCGGGAGTGAGCATGGAGATGACGCCGGCCTCGGTCGCGCCGTACGCCACGTAGACGACGGGGCCCAGCCGGTCCGCCGCCTCCAGCAGCCGATGCGGGCCGACGGGCGATCCGGAGACCGTCAGCGCGCGCAGGCTGCCGAGGTCGACCGGCTCCTCGCGGAGCAGGTCGAGCATCTGGTACAGCCGGGGCACGGTCACGATCGCGCCGGTGATCCGGTGCCGCTCGATCGCGTACGGGAACAGCGGCCGGCCGTCCTCGTCGGGGATCACCGCGGTGCCGCCGCCGAGCAGGCACGGCGCCAGGAAGTCCAGCACCACCAGGCTGGACAGGGTGCCGAACAGCATGTAGCGGTGGAAGGACTCCTCGAAGCCGGGCGCGATCGACGACCAGCCGCGATGGCTGGACCAGTGCGCGGCCAGAGCCCGATAGGTGAGCACGCAGCCCTTCGGCCGGCCCGTGCTGCCGCTCGTGAAGGTCAGCAGGGCCGTGTCGTCCGGGCGCGCCGCGACGGCGGGGAAGCGGTCGTCGCCGGGATGGGCCAGGAGGTCGGCCGCCCCGGCCGAACCGGGGGCGGGCCCCAGCGACAGCAGCGTGGCGGACCCGGCGGCGTGGAGCAGTTCCGGTGTCGCCGTCGACCGGTCGAGGACCACGGCGTCGACTCCCACGCCGAGCACATCGGCGAGCTGACGGGGCGTGTACCCGGGCCGTACGCTCACGACGCGGCAGCCCAGCACGTGCGCGGCCATCTGGGCGGCGAACGCCTCCGGCGAGAGGCCCGTGCGGATGGCGACGCCCTTGCCTGGGCCGAGACCCGCATCGCGCATCGCGACGGCGATGCGCCCGATGAGCTCCAGCACCTCGCCCCGGGAGACGATCCTCCCGCCCTGTTCGAAGGCGGGAGTGCCGGGAGAGCCTCGCAGCGCCTCCAGCAGCAACTGCGGGAACCCGCCGTCGGCGTGCCCGGACGGCCCGTCGGAATCCGAGGGCTCGGTGCGGGGCTCGGTGTAGGGCTCGGTGTAGGGCTCTGTGCGTTCGTGGTGCGTGGCGCGGGTGACGGGATCGTGCATGTCCGGCTCCTTCGTCTCGCGAGGCACCCGCCCCGCAGCGACGACACGACCGGCTGCGGCGCGGGCGCCGGTGTCCCCCCGGCTGTCGCGACGGTAGACGGCACAGATCAGAGCCGGATCAGAGCCGGATCAGAGCGACCCCTGAGTCAGGAGGCCCTGCGAGACAGGGGTTCAGCCCATCGCGAGCATCATCGGGGCGTACATGCGGGTCCGGTCGCCGGGGAGCGGCCTGCCTTCGTGGACCATGAAGGACGTCGAGAACGCCTGTGACAGACCCCGCTCCCCGAGCCAGCCCAGCAGGCTCGGCCGGGCGCGCTCGACCTCGATCCGCACCAGGCCGTCGGCGTTGCGCGCGAGGTCGGTGACGAGCGCGCGGGCGGCCGCCTCGTCGCCGGCGACCACCGGCCCGATGAACAGGGTGCTCATGCTGCGCCACGACACGGCGTAGCCGGTCGGCCCCGTCTCGTCCTCGGCGACCCTGACCTCCTCGGCGAAGGCGAACAGCCGCGCCAGCAGCCCGGCCCGGTCGGCGCCGAAGACCTCCCCGTCGAGCGCGAGCAGGGCGTCGAGATCGGCGCCGAGGTCGGCCGGCCGCGTCAGGACGGGGTCGTCCCCGGGGCGCAGGCGCCCCACGCGCGCCTCCGTCACGCCCAGCGTCTCGAACCCGAGCTTCTCGTACAGCGGCCGGCCGAGCTCGGTGGCCCAGAGGAAGACGGTCGCGTCACCGGCCGCGTCGAGCACGTGCGTCATCAGCCGGCGGCCCAGCCCGCGGCCGCCATACCGGGTGGCGACGAGCATCATGCCGATGCCCGCCACGGTCGTGCCGTACCGGGTCAGCGTGACCGTACCCGCCAGCTCTCCCGAAGGGGCGTCGATCGCGTAGACCTCGGCGTTCTCCAGGAGGAACAGCCACTTGCGCTCCTCCCGGCCCCAGGCCCTGTCCTCGCTCAGGGCGAGGCATCGATCCAGGTCCTCGGGTCCGAGTCGTCGGACGGGGAGCTCGGCGGCCGGCGTGGTGAGCGGGTCGGGCATGCGTCTTCCTTGTCCGCGCCGGCTCACGGCCCCGGCGCTCGTGGCGGCATCCGAGGCTAGCCGCACCCCCGATCCGGCGGAAACCGGTTTTCCCCAGGAAAAACCACTGTCGGGCGGGCGGCGGATCTTGTCACGATCGTGCCATGCGACACTGGCCGCTCCTGGCACTGCGACTGACGACCCCTCGGCTGGAGCTTCGCCTGCCCGGCCTGGACGACCTGGACGCGCTCGCCGACCGGGCGGCCGAGGGCGTCCACGACCCCGGCGAGATGCCGTTCGGCGAGCCGTGGACGGACGCCCCGCCGCACGAACGCGCCCGCTCGACCGTCCAGATCCACTTCCGGCAATGGGGCACCTGGTCGCCCGATGACTGGAGTTGCTCCTTCGTCACCGTGTGGGAGGGCCAGGTGGTCGGCGTGCAGGAGATGCGGGCCCACGACTTCGCGGTCACCAGGGAGGTCGCCACCGGTTCCTGGCTCGGGCGGCGCTTCCAGGGCAGAGGCATCGGCACCGAGATGCGCGCGGCCGTCCTGCACCTCGCCTTCACCGGCCTCGGCGCGCGGTATGCGACGTCGTCCGCCTTCGTGGACAACACGAAGTCGCTGGCGATCTCCCGGCGGCTCGGCTACCGGGAGGACGGGCTCGCCGTGGAGAAGCGCAGGGGCGAGGCCGCCCTGCAGCAGCGGCTGCGGCTGTCGCGCGACGAGTGGACCACCCCCGACGGGTTCGAGATCCACGGCCTCGAACCCTGCCTGCCCCTGTTCGGAGCCTCGGACGGGATCACGGATGCAGGGGAAGCCCCTTGAGCGTCTTGTCCACGGCGTTCCTGGGGCCGTACACGGCCAGCCCGACGAGCGGCATCTCCTCGGCCGTGACGGCCCGTACGGCGGCCCGATTGTCCACGTCGTCGCCGGTCTTGAACATCTCCTCGATGTAAACGGCAACGGCGAGCCCCCGTTCGACGGCACGGGCGCGCACCTGGGCCAGCCCGGCGGGGTCCGCGGCGTAGACGAGCACGGGCTGGCGGAACATCGGCAGGTAGGAGGTGCCCGAGCCGTCCTCGTACCGCTCCCCGATCACCTCGGGGTCTCCCCCCGCGACCGCGCTCGCCAGGAACGCCGTCACGTTCAGCTTCTGCCACACGGCCAGGTCCTCCCGGACCACGATGCCGATCTTGGTGTCGAAACGCATGCGCCCCAGCCTGCCCTCGCGTGCACGGGCGGTCTTGTACGCTCGTGCGCCGCCGATCGGCGCACAATGGTGCTGTGGCACAGGACTGGTCCCGATACTGGCGCTCCCCGGACCGGTCGCTGGAGGCGATGCACGCCCACTTCGCCCGGCACGTCTACCACCGGCACAGCCACGAGACGTACTCCTTCGGCGTCACCGAAGAGGGCAACCAGGCGTTCACCTGCCGCGGGGCCGCGCACACCAGCGTGACGGGCATGGTCATGGCGTTCAATCCGGACGACCCGCACGACGGGCACGCCGCCGACGCCCTCGGATTCACCTACCGGATCGTTCACATCGGGCCGGAGCTGGTCACCGGCGTGCTGGGCGACCTGGCCGGCCGGGAGACAGGACCGCCCTTGTTTCCCCACCCCGTCGTACGCGACGCGGTGCTCGCGGCCGGGCTCAGGGCGCTGCACACGGCCCTGCTCGCAGGCGCCGGCGCCCTCCGGCGCGATGAGTTGCTGACCGCCGTCGTCTCCTCGATCGTCCGGCGGGCCGCCACCCGGCCGGTGCGGGTGCGGGAGGCCACCTCCGCCGACGCCCGCCGCATCGCCGACCGGGTGCGGAGCCGCCTTCAGGACGCCCCCCTCGCGGAGGTCACCGCCGACGACCTCGCCGCCGTGACCGGGCGCAGCAGGTTCGCGGTCTACCGCGCGTTCCGTGCCGTGTACGGCATGGCGCCCAGCGACTACCAGCGCCTGCTCCGATTGCGTACGGCCCGGCGGCTGATCGCGCAGGGCCGTTCACTGAGCGAGACGGCGGCCGAGGCGGGGTTCGCCGACCAGAGCCACCTCACCCGGTGGTTCGTCCGCTGTTATGGCATAAGCCCGGGAGATTACCGAGCGGCCATACCGATCTGACCCCGGCGCCGCGCACGTGCCTCAGGCCAGGCGGGGCGGGAACCCGCCGGTGGCCACCGGCCCCCAGGACGCCGGGGTGATCCGCACCAGCGACTTGCCCTGGCGGACCATGGCCGCGCGGTACTCCTCCCAGTCGGGGTGCTCCCCGGAGATCGAGCGGTAGTACTCGACCAGCGGCTCCAGGGCCTCCGGCAGGTCGAGCACCTCGGCGGTGCCGTCCACCTGCACCCACGGCCCGTCGAAGTCGTCCGACAGCACGAGCACGCTCGCGCGCGGGTCGCGGCGGGCGTTGCGGGCCTTGGCGCGTTCGGGATACGTCGACACGACGATGCGGCCCTCGGCGTCGACTCCGCACGTCACGGGGGACGCCTGGGGGCCGCCGTCGCGTCTCGTCGTGATCAGGATCGCCCGGTGGCGATCACGGACGAAGTCGAGCAACTGCTCACGGGAGACGGTCTCGGCGGTCGCGATCCTTGGACTCATGCTCGCTCCTCGCCTCCGGCTCGGAGTTCGGTCGTGCCGGAGGCGCGCAATACAGCACCTCGCCAGACGCTGTGCCTATTGATTCGCTCGCTACGCTCACTCATGCTCGCTCCTCGCCTCCGGCTCGGAGTTCGGTCGTGCCGGAGGCGCGCAATACAGCACCTCGCCAGACGCTGTGCCTATTGATTCGCTCGCTACGCTCACTCATGCGGCCACTTTAATCACCGTTCGGAGGCACGCTCCGCTCAACCAGGCAGGTGACGCCGTCGAGCAGGAGCCGCATGCCGAGCTCGAACAGGTCGTCGAGGCGGAAGTCGTACCCGTCCTCGCCCAGCTCGCCGATGACCTTGGCGAAGGCCGGGTAGCGCCCCGAGCCCGCGATGGCGCTCAGCGCCGGTCCCTGGACGTCCATCCACTGGTCCTCCGACAGTCCGGTCGCCGCCGCGATCTGCGTCTCGCGCTCCAGGTTGATCGCGAGGCCCTGCACGTGGCTGTAGAGCAGGATGTGGACGTCGAGCACGGTCGCGGAATCGAGGCCGAGGCCGTCGAGTGCGGCCAGCGCCCAGTCGGCGTGCACGGTCAGTCCGGGCAGCGCCAGCGGCCTGCCGAGCGGGCTGAGCTGCGCCAGCCAGGGATGCCGCCGGAAGATCGCCCACAGCGTCCGGCCCGCGATCTCCAGCCGTTCCCGCCAGCCCTCGGGGTGATCGCCGGGATAGCCCAGCTCGCCGAAGGCCGCGTCCGCCATGAGCAGGATCAGGTCGTCCTTGCCTCCCACGTACCGGTACGGCGACATGGCCGCGACCCCGAGCCGGGCCGCCACGCCGCGCATCGACAGCGCCGGCAGCCCCTCGGCGTCGGCGATCTCGATGGCCGCCCGTACGACCCGCTCGCGGGTCAGTTCGCGTTCGGCCCCCGCGCCGGGCCGCCGCCGCGCCGCCTCCGCGTCGCGTGAGGGCGGCGCGGTGAGGCGCGCCCGATCTCCCGGCCGCGCGGCGGCTCCCGGCGGGGGCGGGAGGGCCGGGGGTGGCTCCGCGACGACCGTGCCGACGCGGGGTTCGGCCCGGACCAGCCCTTCCCTGCGCAGCTCGGCGAGCGCCCTCGTCGCGGTGGCGAGCGCGACTCCCCACTGCGCGGCCACCTGCCGGGTCGAGGGCACCCGGTCGCCGGGCGCCAGCTCGCCCTCGGTGATCCTGCGCCTGAGGTCGGCGGCGATCCTCGCGTACGGCGGCATCACGTCGATCTCCTCCCTGTACTAGGACACAATCTATCTGTACTAGTACAAAAACTCCCCATAATCCCAGCTTGCATGACTCACGCTTACATCGTACATTCGCCGCATACAGCATCCACACCCCCAAGGGAGCTTCGATGACCAACGTGCTCGTCTCCGGCGCCGGTGTCGCGGGGATCACACTCGCCTCCTGGCTGCGCCGCCACGGCTTCGCCCCGACCGTGGTGGAGCGCGCGCCCGGCCTCCGCGCCGGAGGGCAGGCGATCGACATACGCGGCGTCGCACTGGAGGTCGCCGGCCGCACCGGCGTCCTCGACGAGGCACGGCGCCTGCGCACCGGCCACCGCGGCATGTCCGTGTACGACGGCGAGGGCAACGAGATCATGCGCTCGGAGGAGATGACCTACAGCAGCGGCCGTCTCGACAACGACGACATCGAGCTGCTGCGCGAGGACCTCACCCGCCTGCTGTACGAGCGGACGCGCGGAGAGGTCACGTTCCTGTTCGGCGACTCGATCACCGCGCTGGAGCAGGACGAGCAGGGCGTGCTGGCCCGATTCGAGCACGCCGAGCCGCGCCGGTATGACCTCGTGGTGGGCGCGGACGGACTGCACTCCACGGTCCGGCGGCTGGCCTTCGGGCCGGAGCGGGAGTTCGTCCACCACCTGGGGACCTACCTGGCCGTCTTCGGCATGGACAACTTCCTCGGGCTGGAGGACTGGCAGGTCTGGATGCAGGACGGGGAGCGCGGGTACGGCGTCTTCCCGGTCCGGGGCAACACCGAGCTGCGAATCACCCTCGGCTTCCAGTCCGAGCCGCTCGACCACCACGACCCCGCACGGCTGCGGGCGGCCGTGGCCGAGGCGTTCGCGGGCGCGGGCGGGGAGACGCCGAGGCTGCTGAAGGGCATGGAGGAGGCGAGCGACTTCTACTGCGACTCGATGGCCCAGATCCACCTGGACCAGTGGTCGTCGGGACGGATCGCACTCGTCGGCGACGCCGCCTACTGCCCCTCCCCTCTGTCGGGCCAGGGCACGAGCCTCGCCCTCGTGGGCGCGTACGTGCTGGCCGCCGAGCTGGCGGCGGCGGAAGGCGCGCACGAGGCCGCCTTCGCCCGCTACGAGCGGCGGATGCGGCCCTTCGTGGCGCTCAACCAGGCGCTGGCCACGGAAAACCCGGGCCGTGGGGCCTCCGAGGAGTCGGTCGATCGAGCCAAGGACGCGATCTCCCTGGACGGGTAGGGGGCCGCGAAGCGCTTTACCCTCCGTCGACCCGGCTACCACCCACTACGTACGTATGCCTCGAACAGGTATCGATACGGGTGTTTTCCCCCTCCCCACCCCAAGAGGCGAGAAGGCAGTCTGAAAACGTCTCAAAGAGTGCATGAGAGTTCAGGGGGACCGATCATGTGCCAGCACTACCCGCAGTGCCCGCCGGCGGACGCACCCGACCGCGACGCGGCCTGTCTGATCGCCTTCCACCCGGAGCAGGGATGGGGACTGCTCTGCAACGGCGTGGTGCTCTTCGACGACAGCGGTGAGCTCATGCCCGATGGTCGCAGCATCCCGGCTCGCGCGTCTCTGGGGTGTGCCGCATGAGCCTGCTTTACTGTCCCGTCCGGGACGAATCACCGTCATCCGCCCAGGGGGGCGACGCGCCCGATGCCCCGCAGCGCCGGCACTCCGCGGTCCGGCACCGCTGGGAGACGCTGCGGCAGCGGGTCGGCGACCTCGCGATCCAGCTCGTGGACGACCCCGACGTCGAGGCGGCGTCCTGGCGACTGCCCGCCGACGCCACCTCCGTCGGGCGGGCCCGGCGGCTGGTCGGCGAGCGCCTGAGCGCCTGGGGCATGGAGAACCTGTCCGACGTGACGCAGTTGCTCGTGAGCGAGCTGGTCACGAACGTGCTGTGCCACACCTGCTGCGGCGACCTCGTCATACGGCTGTCGGCCGTCGAGGGCCTGCTGCGCTGCGAGGTGGAGGACTGCGACGGCGGGATGCCCGAGATGGCCCGGCCGTCCGCCGCCGACGAGCACGGGCGCGGACTGCGGCTGCTGGACTCGCTGGCCTGTTGCTGGGGCGCGGAGCGGACCCGCCAGGGCAAGATCATGTGGTTCGAGCTGCCGGCCTACGCCCTTCGCTGACCGGCCCGCCCGTCGGGCCGTCCGCGCCGTCCGCGGCCGGGCCGTCCCCGCGCTCGCTCAGCCGTTCCTTCACCCAGGCGGCGACCTGGGCGCGCGACTTGAACCCGAGCTTGTCGAGGATGTGCTCGATGTGGCCCTCCGCGGTGCGCTGGGAGATGACCAGTCTGCCGGCGATGTCCTTGTTGCTCAGTCCCTCGGCGACAAGGTGCGCGATCTCCGTCTCCCTGCGCGTCAGCGGTGCGATCCGGCCCTCGAACGGCGCGGGCCCGCGGGCGGCGGGCGTCCGTTCGAGCAGGGCGAATGCCAGCGCCTCTTCCCGCGTCAGGGCCGCGCCCCGGCACACCTCGGCCTGGAAGGCGCCCTCACCCAGCGCCTCTCGGGTGGCCGCCTCGCACTCGTCGTGACAGCGGCTCATGTAGCGGAACTCCGCCAGCCGCGCGCCGACGGCCGGCCAGAAGGTCCGTACGATGCCGAGCAGCCGGGCGGCCCGCTCGTACTTCTGCTCCCCGGCCGCGAACCAGGCATGGGCCTCCAGGTTCATGCCCATGCCGAGCTGGTCGCCCACCGCCGTGTTGTAGCGCAGGCTCTCGTTGTCGATCTCGCAGGCCGCGCGCATGTCGTCCCGGTGCCAGGCGTCGATCGCCAGCGCCAGCAGCGCGTACGCCCGGTGCCAGCCCTCGCCGTACAGGTCGCACAGGGCCACGCACTCCTCGGCGAGATCGCGGGCGGCCGGACGGCCGAGGAAGGCGTTGGCCAGGGCGAGCCGGTTGAGGGCCAGCGCGAGACCGATGGGGTTGCCGACGGCCCGGTGGGCGGCCGCCGCCTCCTCGTATCGCCGCATGCCGCTCTCCAGGTCGCCCCCGGACACGGCCGCCATGCCGGACAGGAACGCGATGTAGCCGAGCGTCACCCGTAGCCCGAGCCGCTCGGCGATCGCCGTGGCCTCCTCCAGCCGTGCCAGCGTGGTGGCGCAGTCGTCCCTGAGCAGGGCGATCCAGGCGCCCGCCCACAGCGCGTGGGCGCGCACCTCGCCGGGTTCCGTCGCGGCGGCCAGGCTCCGGTCGAACCAGCCGGCCCCCTCCGACAGGTGGTAGCCGCTCCAGTGGTAGAGCAGTTCCGCGGTCATCGCCAGGCCCGTCTCGGCCTCTGCCGGCTCGCGCAGCGACCAGTCCAGGGCCTTGCGGAGGTTGGCGTGGTCGCGCTGCAGGCGCTCCACCCACGACTGCTGGGCGGCGCTGAACAGCTCCGCCCAGGCCCGTGAGGTGATCTTCCGGTAGTAGTCGCGGTGCCGCCGGTGCAGCGTCGCCTCGTCCCCGGAGGCGGCCAGCAGCTCACGGCCGAACTGCCGCACCGTGTCGAGCAGGCAGTAGCGGACCACGCCCTCGGACTCGCGGCGGAGCAGGACCGACTTGTCGACCAGCCCCGCGACGAGTTCGAGCACGTCCTCACGGGCGATGCCGTCGCCCGCGCACACGTGCTCGGCCGCCTCCAGGTCCAGGCCGCCGGCGAAGACCGAGACCCGCTGCCACAGCAGCCGCTCCTGCTCGGTGCACAGCTCGTAGCTCCACTCGAACAGCGCGCGCAGCGTACGCTGCCGGGGCAGCGCGGCCCGCGACCCACCGGTGAGCAGCCGGAACCGGTCGTCCAGCCGCTCCAGCACCTGCCGCACCGACAGGGCGCGCAGCCGTACCGCGGCCATCTCGATCGCCAGGGGAAGGCCGTCGAGCCGGCGGCAGATCTCGGCCACCGCCTGCTCGTTCTCCTCCGTCACCTCGAATCCGGGGACGACCGACGCGGCCCGCTCGGCGAACAGCCGGACCGAGTCCGACTCGGCGAGCGGCACCGGAGAATCGCCGCCCGGGGTGGGCATCGACAGCGGCGCGAGCTCGACGATCCGCTCGCCGTCGATGCCGAGCGCCTGCCTGCTTGTGGCGAGAACCCGAAGCTCGGGAAGCGCGCGGACCAGCGTGTCCACGAGCATCGCGCACTCGGCGAGAACGTGCTCGCAGTTGTCGAGCACGATCAGGGTCTGCCTGCCGTGCAGGCGTTCGACCAGCGCGTCGAGCGGCGCCCGGGTCGAATGCTCGTTGACCGACAGCGCCTCGGCCACGGCCTGCGCCAGCAAGTCCGGATCTTCGAGCGCGGCCAGCTCGACCAGCCGTACACCGCCGGGGAAGCTCCTGCGGACCTCCTCGGCCGCCCGCAGCGCGAGGCGGGTCTTCCCCACCCCGCCCACGCCGATGACCGTGACCACGTGCGAGGTCCCCAGCAGGCGCTTCAGCTCGGCCAGCTCGTGCCGGCGCCCCACGAAGCTGGTCACCTCCGCGGGCAGCCCGGCCGGTTCCCCCCTGACAACTCTCGTTCGCATAGCGGTCATGACGTCCACGCCGCCCCCGTCGTCCGGTACGCCACCACGTCGTGGCACATACCAGCGTACAAACGCGCCTCGTCGAGGCGTCCCGCCCGACCGGGCACCCGGAGGCGGGCTCAGCCCTTCATCCGCCGCAGGATCTGCTCGCGCCTGAGTTGCAGGTCGTCGATGAGCGCCTCCTGCTGCTCGACGTTGGTCAGCAGGGTGGCCTTCTCCGCCATGTCCGTGGGCGCGTCCCAGCTCTGCCCGATCTCCTCGCGTATCTGCTTGGTCTCCTCGCGCAGGCGCTCGATCTGGGCGTCCACCTCGTCGAGCTCCTTCTTGAGCTCCGGATCGTCCATGCCTCACCGTCCCGTTGCGTCACTCACGTTCGCCATGGCGCGTTCGTCCACCCCATTCCACGGGGACGGGAAACTATTCGGCGACGGCGGCAGGGAGATAGACGGTTTCGCCGGTCGCGCGGGCCCGCTGTGCGGCCGTGAGCCGCGCCACCAGGTAGGCCGGCATGACGGAGGCGGCCTGCTCCGCCGTGAAGAACCCGTAGTCGTCCAGCTCCTCCTCCTGCAGGACCACGCCCGTCCCGTCCTCGCCCGTCCCGTCCTCGAACGTGCCGCAGTCGAACAGGAAGTGGACCAGCGGGATCGGCCGGTCGTCCAGCGGCGGCACCCACTGGACCACGAGGAGGCGACCCACTGGCCGGGTGAGGCCCAGCTCCTCGGCCAGCTCCCGGCCGCAGGCCACCTCTGGCGACTCGCCCTCGTCGATGTGGCCGCCCGGCCAGCCCCAGTGGTCGCGGTAGCCCGGCTTGACGAGCAGGACCCGCCCGGAGGAGTCGGTGAGGAAACCGGCCGCCGCGGCGGCCACCTTGAACAGCCCCGCGTAGAAGGTGTCCGCCGGGATCATCGCAGCTCCGATCGCATGCCCCCGAGCCTAATCGGGGTTCTCCCCTAGATCGTGGGGAGGAGGGCGTACGCCCCGGGCAGTACGCGCGATCTGGTCTGCTCGCCCGATGTCCCGCCCGTGATCGCTCCCTACCGTCGAAGCAGATGTAAAGGGGAGGTCATGGGACGCCGCAGGAACATCGCCGCCACCATCGGCGGCTGGAGCGCACGCCATCGGTGGTGGGCGCTGCTCGTCTGGGTCGCCTTCGTCGCCGTCGCGACGATCGCGGGCAACGCCGTGGGCACGGCGGAGATGCGCGGCTACGAGTCCGCGAACGGCGACTCGCGCCAGGCCGAGCAGATCCTCGACGGCGCGCGCTTCGCGAACGTCGCCGGCGAGGTCGTGCTGGTCCAGTCCCGCACGGGGACCCTCACGGTGACGGACCCGGCCTTCCGCCGGGCGGTCGAGGACGTCAAGAGGGCCGTCGAGGCCACCGGCCAGGTCGAGCACGTGCGCACGCCGTACGACAAGGAGCCCTCGCCGGTGACGCAGGACCGGCGCACGACGCTGGTCCAGTTCGACATGAAGGGCGACGGCGGCACGGCGGAGGAACGGATCCAGCCGGTCCTCGACGCGGTGGCCGGGGTGCAGGGGGCGCACCCCGGCCTTCGCGTGGAGGAGGCGGGCGCCGCCAGCTCGGCGAAGCTGATCGGCGAGGCGATCGACGAGGACTTCGTCCGCGCCGAGCAGCTGTCACTGCCCATCACGCTCGGGATCCTGCTCGCCGCGTTCGGCGCGCTGCTGGCGGCGGTCGTCCCGGTCGCGCTGGCGATGACGGCGATCTTCGCGGCCACCGGCCTGCTGGCCCTCACCAGCCATCTCCTGCACGTCGACTCGGCGACGAGCAACGTCATGCTGCTGATCGGCCTCGCCGTCGGGGTGGACTACAGCCTCTTCTTCATCATGAGAGCGAGGGAGGAACGGGCGAAGGGCCGCGACAAGAAGCGGTCCATCGAGATCGCGGCCGCCACGTCGGGACGCGCCGTGCTCATCTCCGGCATCACCGTCATCGTGGCCATGGCGGGCATGTTCCTCACCGGCAACGGGATCTTCATGGGCTTCGCCGAGGGCACGATCCTCGTGGTGCTCACGGCCGTCGCCGGCTCGCTGACCGTGCTGCCCGCGCTGCTCTCGCTGATCGGCGACAAGATCGACGCCCGCCTGATCCACGGCACGGCGCGCGTGCTCACCGGCGGCCGGGTCACCTGGCGGCGCGTCCTCGGTGTGCGCGGCGGCCAGAGCCGGATGTGGGGCGCGATCATGAAGCCGGTGCTGCGGCACCCGCTGATCTCGGTCGTCCTCGCCGGCGGTCTGCTCGCCGCCCTGGCCGTCCCGGCCTTCGGCCTGAAGACCGGCGCCCAGACCATCGACGACCTCCAGGGCGACTACCAGATCGCCGAGACGTTCAAGCGGATCGACAAGGCGTTCCCCGGCGGCAACGAACCGGCGGTGATCGTGGTGAAGGCGGCCGACGTGACGACGCCGGCGTTCACCGCGAAGATCGAGGACTTCAGGCGGCGGGCGCTGGCCACGGGCGAGGCCAACGAGCCCTTCGCCGTCGCCGTCAACCCGGACAGGACGGTGGCCAAGATCAGCGTCGGCATCAAGGGCACCGGCGCGGACGAGGTCTCCGAGCACGCGATCCACACCCTGCGGGAGGAGGTCGTCCCGGCCACGCTGCCCGGCGCCCACGTCACCGGCAACACGGCCGGCTCGATGGACTTCAACGAGCAGCTCATGCGCCGCATCCCGCTCGTGTTCGGGTTCGTGCTGCTGCTGGCGTTCGTGCTGCTGCTGGTCTCGTTCCGCTCACTCGTCGTGGCGGTCAAGGCCATCGCGCTCAACCTGCTGTCCGTCGCCGCCGCGTACGGCGTGCTCGTGCTGGTCTTCCAGAAGGGGTACGGCGAGAGCCTTCTGGGCTTCCACTCGACGGGGACGATCACCAACTGGCTGCCGCTGTTCCTGTTCGTGATCCTCTTCGGGCTGTCGATGGACTACCACGTCTTCATCCTCAGCCGGATCAGGGAGGCGTACGACAGGGGCATGAGCACCGAGGACGCCGTGTCGTTCGGGATCAGGAGCACGGCGGCCGTGGTGACCAGCGCCGCGCTCATCATGGTGGCGGTGTTCGCGACGTTCGCCACGCTGTCGCTGCTGACGTTCATGCAACTGGGCATCGGCCTGGCGGCGGCCGTGCTGATCGACGCCACCGTCGTCCGCGCGGTGCTGCTGCCCGCGACGATGAAGCTGCTCGGCGACTGGAACTGGTATCTGCCGCGCTGGCTCGACTGGCTGCCACGGTTGTCCCACGGCGACGACGAGCCCGAGGAGGCCCCCGAAGAGCGGGTCCCCGTCCTCGTCTGACACCCCGGCCCGTGCGCCGGAACGGCGCCGGTGTTCATGACACCGGCGCCGTTCCGGTCGGGCCGGCGGAGATGAGGCGAGTACGCCCGCCTCATCAGCGCATCCCCGAGCTGCGTGACCTGGTCGGCTTGTCACCCTGGGGCTTGAGCCGCACTCCCTGTTCCGAGGCTCACGAAGCCGCGGGGAACTGGGCCGGCAGGCCGTCCAGCAACTGGCTCAGCAGCGGGTATCCGCCGTCGACGCGGATCACCTGGCCGGTGACCGTGGTGAAGGCGCCGTCCACGAGCGCGGCGATCGGGCGAGCCAGATCCTGCGGCCGCAGCATCGTGCCGGTCACCGATCGGTCGCCGAAGTGGCGTCGGATGCCATCGGTGAACTTTTCAGCGGTGGCATCGGTACCGACCGCGCCAGGGGCGACGGCGTTGACGGTGATGCCGTCGGCTATGGCCTCGCCGGCGACCTGCAGGGCGAAGGCGTTCACGGCGGCCTTGGCGGTGGAATGGGCGGCGCTGCCGATGATCAGTTCGGCGGCAGTGGCGGAGACGTAGACGATCCGGCCGGACCGCCGTTGGCGCATGACCGGCAACACCCGCCGGGTCAGGTGGTAGACGCCAGCCAGCTCACTGCTCACCTTGGCCGTGAACGCCTCCCACGGCACATGTTCCAGAGGGCCGAAGGGCGGCGCCGCGGTGTGGGCGTTGCCCACCAGCACGTCGATCCGCCCGTGCTCGCCGACCACCCGGTCCACCAGCGCGGTGACCTGGGCCTCGTCAGTCACGTCGGCCTGGATCGCCTGCGCGGCGCCGATCTGCTCGACCACCAGCTCCGCGGACTCGGCGTCGCGCAGATAGTTGACGATCACGTGGTAGCCGAGCCGGCCCAACTCGTGCGCGGTCGCGGCCCCGATTCCCCGGCTGGCCCCGCTGACAAGCGCCACCTGCTTGCTGTTCATCTGTCTCTCCTGACTCACCGTACGAAGACTTGGGAGACATTAGGTTGTGAGCTTACTATTTGTAAGTACGTACCGCGAGGTAAGCCCCAGAGACAGCAGTAGGTGGGCACGTGGATGAGAGCGACGCCCGGTGGATCAGTGACACGTTTCACAGCGACTGTCCCGGGCGGGAGGTGATGGAACATGTCACCGGACGGTGGGTGCCGCTGATCCTGGCCGCCCTGGCGCCTGGGCCGATGCGCTTTTTCGAGTTGCGCCGGCGCATCGAGGGCATCAGCGAGAAGATGCTCTCCGCCAAACTGCGGATCCTGGTTCGCGATGGGCTGGTGGCGCGCACCGTGGAGCCGACCACCCCGCCGCAGGTCAGCTATGAGCTGACCGAGCTGGGCCAAGGCCTGTCCCGCCCGTTCGCCCAACTGGTCCGCTGGATTTCGGCGCACACCCCGGAGGTCATCGCGGCCCAGCAGCGCTATGACCACAGCGCGAATCCTGCAGGTCAGGCGATTTCGAGTTTGTGATGCAGGTCGCGGCGATCGTCACCCCACGTCTTTCCGGCACATGGGTGGCGGGGGCCACGCAAGGGGCAAGAAGCACATAACGGTAAAATGCATCTACGTGGGGCATACGGGTGAGAACAGTCGCAAACCCCTGATCTACTGGACCGCCGGTGTGCTCGCGTACATGGTCGCGGTCTTCCACCGCCAGTCGCTCGGCGTGACAGGGATCGACGCGGCGGCGAGGTTCGGGGTCGGGTCGGCGGCGCTGTCCACCCTCGCAATGCTGCAGCTGCTCGTCTACGCGGCCATGCAGATCCCCGTCGGCGTCCTGGTCGACCGCCTCGGTTCGAAGCGCATGCTGCTCATCGGCGCGGCGGTCATGGCCCTCGGCCAGCTTCTGTTCGCCGTCGCCACCGGCCTGGGGGCGGCCGTCGCCGGGAGGGTGCTGGTCGGCTGCGGCGACGCGATGACGTTCATCAGCGTGATCCGGGTGGTCAACGTCTGGTTCCCACCCCGCCGCAACCCGCTGATCGTCCAGCTCACCGGCATCCTCGGCCAGTTCGGCGCGGTCGTGTCGGCCGTGCCGCTGATCACCTCGCTGCACGCCTACGGCTGGACCCCGACCTTTGTGTGGGCGGGGGGCCTGGGGGTGGTGGCCCTGGCCGCCGTCGGCCTCTTCCTGCGCGACCGGCGGCCGGAACGCGCGCCCGCGGCGCTCGGCGTGCGGGCGGCCTGGGCGGAGCCGGGCACCCGCCTCGGGATGTGGACGCACGCCGCCACGCAGTGTTCGTCGGCGGCCTTCACGATCCTGTGGGGCTACCCCTTCCTGGTGCGGGGCCAGGGCCTGTCCCCGCGTACGGCCGGCGTGCTGCTGACCGCGCTGACGCTGCTCGCGATGGGCTGCGGGCCGCTGCTCGGCCACCTCGCCGGGCGCTTCCCGCTGCGCCGTTCGTGGATGGTGCTCACGGTCATCGGCGCCACGGCCGGCGCCTGGACGCTCGTGCTCCTGTGGCCCGGTCCCGCCCCGCTGTGGACGCTCGGGCTGCTCATGCTGGCCCTCGCCACGAACGGTCCCGGCTCGATGGTCGGCTTCGACTACGCCCGCACGTTCAACCCGGCCGAGCGCATCGGCGTGGCCACCGGCATCGTCAACGGCGGCGGCTTCGCCGCCTCGATGTCCCTGATCGCGCTCGTCGGGGTCGTCATGGACCTGCAGGACGACTTCCGCTGGGCGTTCGCCGTGCAGTATCCGATCTGGCTGCTCGGGGCCGTACAGGTGATCCGCTACCGTGCCCGCGCCCGCCGCCGCGCCACCCTTCACCCCGCCCCCGCCCCCGTTCCGGCCCCCGCCTGACGGAAGCTGCCGAGGCTACGAAGGCCGTATGAGTTCGACCAGACCCGGCGAAATCTTGGCGAGCTTCCTGTCGGCGGTGAGAAGCGCCGTGGCTCCGCTCTCGTGAGCTGTGGCGAGGATCAGAGCATCGGGAACGCGTACCGAGAGGTCTCCTGCCCGGATCTGAGCGGCAGCCTCGGCGGTGGCCTCAGAGGGCAACAGAACATCGTCAAGACCCGCTTCCCGGAACCTGTGCAGCGCCATCTCCGCTGCGGGGCCCCTCCGGATCGCACCTACCCGGCATTCGCTCCAGGTGATCAGGGAGATGGCGAACAAGGCTCCCCGGGCCTCCCACGCTTCAGCGGCCTCGCCCGCGTCCGTGTGCAAGGCGTCCCCAGGATCCAGTAACCCGCTCACGATGTTCGTGTCCAGCAACACCAAGGGTCGGCCGGTCATTGCCAGCTGTCCCTGCTGTTCTCCACGTCCACCGCATCCGTGAAGCCCGGGATGGTTCCTATCACACCCTTGAAACGACTGCGATGACGGCGAATCACGATGTGGTCGTCCTCGTCCGCGATGTCGACCGCGTCCCCTGGCCCGAGACCCAGCTTGCGCAGGAGGGAGACCGGAAGGGTGATCTGGTTCTTACGAGAGATGCGCGCAGGCCCCCTCCGGGCCGACGGGTTCGCGTCCTCCATGAGCTTTACCGTTGCCACCATGAGTAAAGGCTAAACACCATCACTCTCTGTGCACAAGCGAATTCGAGGAGACATCAAATACGCAGAAGTTCCACGAAGGGGTCGGGGAAGTGGGCGGGGGCGAGGACGGCGGCCCGGGCGAGGATGTCCTTGCGCGTCCGTACGGCGAGGCCGGGGTCCTCGTCGTACACGTAGCGGATCGTCGGATCGGCCAGCTGGACGGGGTGGTGCAGGGCGTCGCCGCTCATGATGACGTCCCCCGCCTCGACGATCTGGTGGCCGGGCGTGTGGCCGGGCGCGTGCACCACCCGGACGCCGGGCACGGGTTCCACGTCCCCGTCGATGACGTCGAGCAGGTCCCGCAGGGGGTCGAGGATCAGTTCGCGCACCGGGTCGGCGGCCCACTCGACCTCCGCGCGCTGCACGAGATGGCGGGCGTTCGGGAAGGCGGGAGCGCCGTCCACGACCGCGCCGCCCATGTGGTCGCTGTGCAGGTGGGTCAGCACCACGACGTCCACGTCGGCCGGAGCGGCCCCGGCGGCGGCCAGTTCCCCGATGAGGCGGCCGGGCAGGGGCGCCCAGGTCGCGGGCGAGTCGGCGCCGCCGATCCCGGCGTCCACCAGGACCGTACGGCCCGCCGCCCGCACCAGGAAGCAGTGGAAGTGCAGCACCCACTCCTCGCCGGGCTCGAACGCCGCACCGGCGAACATCTCGGGCAGCGGTTTGCGCACCGGTTCCTTCATGGGACCCACGGCATCGCAAAGTGGGATGATCTCGACACCGGCCACGATTCTGGGCTCTTGCGGCATCGCACCACGATAGAAGAAGCGCGTTCAGCGGGCGGCGGCAGGGACGGGCGTGTAGTCGACGTCGAGGTCGGCCGCGTAGACGGCGCGCTCGCAGTGGGCGCAGCGGTAGAGGATCGGGCCCTCGTCGAGTTCGGTGCGGCAGCGCGGGCAGCGGCGGCGGGTGCGGGTCATCGTGGTCTCCCCCTTCGAAAAGTTCCTTGCGCGTCCATGGAATCTCCGGCGGCTTGCCGTACTCCTGCAGCCGACTTGTCGCCGGGTCGCAGTCCCGCGCGGGGTGGATGATGGACGGGTGCTCGCCGACGTCATCGACCACCTCGTCTGCCCGGCCTGCCGTACGGCGATCCACCTGACCGAGGGGTCGGTCAGGTGTGCGCGCGGCCACTCCTTCGACGTGGCGCGGCAGGGGTACGTGAACATGCTCACCCGCCCGGCCGGCACGGCCGACACGCCCGCCATGGTGGCCGCGCGGGCACGCTTCCTGGAGGCGGGCCACTACGCCCCGCTGGCCCGCCGCCTCGCCCGGATGTGCGAGGGCGCCGCGGTGGTCGCCGACGCGGGCGCGGGCACCGGCTACTACCTGGCCGCGGCGCTGGACCAGGACGCGGTGGGCATCGCGATCGACGTGTCCAAGCACGCGCTGAAACGGGCCGCCCGCGCGCACCCCCGCATCGGCGCCGTAGTGGCGGACGTGTGGCGGCCGATCCCCGTCGGCGACGCCCGCGTGGACGTGCTGCTCAACGTCTTCGCGCCGCGCAACGCGGAGGAGTTCGCCCGGATGCTGCGGCCCGGCGGCTCCCTGGTCGTCGTCACACCCGGCCCCGGCCACCTGAGTCCGCTCGTCGAGCGTCTCGGCCTGCTGAGCGTGGACGAGGACAAGGACCGCCGCCTGGAGGACACCCTGGGCGGCCGGTTCGCCCGCATCGGGGAGGAGACCGAGGAGATCGCCCTCTCCCTCGGCCACGACGAGGTCGAGGCGGTGGTCGGCATGGGCCCGAGCGCCTGGCACACGCGGCCTGAGGAACTGGCCGCGAAGACCGCCGCGCTGCCCGGCTCCATGCCGGTGACCGCGTCCTTCCACATCACCCGCTGGGCCGCGACCACCTGACCACGCGGCGCGGATCACGAGCGCGGGATCGCCACACCCCTGGTGCGGAGCGCCGGGGCGACCGCCGCGGCCGCCCCCAGCAGGAAGCAGATCGCGATCACCGAGACGACCGGCAGCCACGGCACGTCGAAGGCGAACGGCCCGGCCAGGCGCAGCAGGGCCGCCTCCAGCCCCAGCAGGCCGAGCGCCGTGGCCGCGAATCCCAGCACCACTCCGACCGCCACCACCGCCAGCGCCTCCGCCACGACGTATCGCAGCACCTGCGCCCGCGTCGCTCCCAGCAGCCGCAGGCCGCCCCGCTCCGCCGCCCGGTCGGAGGCCGCCATCAGCAGCGTGTTGACCAGCGCGATCACGGTGTAGCAGAGCATGATCCCCAGCACGGCCAGCGACCCGAGCCGGCTGGCCGAGGCCTGCCGGTCGCCGGACTCCCGCACCCACTCGGCCCTGCTCACCACGCGGGCGTTGTGGCCGCGTACGGCCTGTTCGAGCGCGGCCCGTACGGTCGGGGCCGCCACCCCCGGACGCGGCGTCACGTACGCCACGGAGGGCAGCGCGGAGAAGGCGTGGGCGGGCGTGACGTAGGCGTCGGCGGGCGAATCGTCCCCGAGCACGCCGGCCACCGTCAGCGTGACCGGGCTGCCGTCGGCGCGCCACATGCGCACCCGCTGCCCCAGGCTCAGCTCCCAGGTCCGGGACACGACGATCGTGTCGTCGCGCAGCCCGGCCGTCGATCCGGCGACCAGCGGGATCGACAGCGCCGTGGACAGCGTGCCCGGCTCGACGGCCTGGACGGGCCTCCGGATGAGCTGGGTATCGCCTTCGAGCGTGTACACACTGGTCTCGGCCTCGGTGGTGACGTCCGCGCCGGGGATCGCCCGCAGCCGCTGGACGAGCTGCCGGTCCAGTCCGGCGTCCCCGTCGGGGAGCACCAGGTAGTCGGCGCGTACCGGCCGGGTCCGCAGCGCCGACTTGGCGGCGTCGGTCATCGCGGCCCCGCCCAGCAGCGAGGCCGCCAGCGCCACGGTGACCAGGACGGGCGCTGCCGTGGCGGCGGTCCGCCTGGCCGAGGCCGCCGTCCCGCCCGCCACCACGACGCCGCCGGCGCCGCGCAGCCGCTCGAGCGGCGCGACGAGCAGGCGGGTGACGGGCCGCACGAAGACCGGCGCGAGCAGGCCCAGCGCGGCGATGAGCAGCATGACGATCGGCATGAAGGTCTTGTTGTTCGTGGCCGACCCCGGATCGCCGATGGCGTTCACCGCCATGCTGACCACCGCCGTGCCCAGCAGGCCCAGCCCGGCGGTCCACCGGCCCCAGGTCATCGCACGGGGTTCCACCGCCGCCTCGCGCAGCGCCTCGGCGGGCCGCACCCGCCCGGCCCGCCGCGCGGCCACGGCCACGCCGGTCACGGCGACCAGCACTCCGATGCCGAAGGCCACCCAGGCGGGTACGGACGACCGCGACGGCGTCAGCCACTCCGGCGCCATCCCGAGCGCGGCCAGCCGGTCGAGGATCGGCCGGGTGGCCAGCGGGCCGAGGAACGCGCCGACCGCGGAGGCGGCCACCGCGACGAGGGCGGCCTCGCCGTACATCATCCGCCTGACCTGGCCCGCGGTCGCACCGATGGTCCGCAGCAGGGCGAACTCGCGCCGCCGCTGCCCCACCGCGAACGCGAACGTGGACGAGACCACGAAGATCGCAATGAAGGCCGCGAACCCGGCGGCGATGCCGGCGATCGTGTTGGCGTTGTTGCGCGCCCGCTCGTCGGCCTCGCGGGACGGATCGGCCAGCGCCCGGTCCTGCCCGGTCAGCACCTGCGCCGCCCCCGACACGGCCTTCGTCACCTCGGCGGCGGGCCGCCACAGCGCGAGCGCGTCCACGCGTGGCGACAGCCGGGCGGCACGCGCGTCGGCGAAGAACACCGTGGGCTGCGGCCCCGCCGTCGTGACGCCCACCACCCGATACGTCTCGATCCCGGTCGCGGTCACCACGGGCACCCGCGTCCCGACCAGCGCTCGCGCCCCGGCGGACGCCCGCCGCTCGGGCTGGGTCCCGGCACTGATCGCGATCTCGCCGTCCCCCGAGGGCGCGCGGCCCGCGACGAGCGTCTGCGGGGCCGTACGGGCGGCCGACCAGGGCCTGCCCACCGCCGCCGGCCCGTCCGAGAGCCGCGCGGGGAAGACCCGGTCCACCACCGCGTCGGGGAAGCGGGCGACCAGGTCGTCCCCGAGACCGCGCGGCTCGGCCAGGGGCGCGCTGCTGCCGCCCTGCCAGGTGTCCACGGTGAGCCTCTCGTCGGGCACGACAACGACGGGCGCGGCGGCGTACCGCTGCGGCCCCCGCGCCGGCGACGTGACGCTGGAGGCCAGCACCTGGCCGAGCGCGGCGATCAAAGCGGCGCCCAGCGCCAGCGCGGCGAAGGTGCCCGCGAAAGAGACCCAGCGCGTACGCAGCGTGGACCAGGCGATCCTCAGCACGACGCCTCCAGCTGCAGCATCCGGGTGGCGACCAGCTCGGCGGTGGGCTCGTACAGCTCGCCGAACACGCGGCCGTCGGCCAGGAACACGACCCGGTCGGCGTACGAGGCCGCCACGGGGTCGTGGGTGACCATGACGGTGGTCTGGGCCTGCCGGTCCACCAGCGTGCGCAGCAGGCGCAGCACGTCGCGGCTGGTGTTGGCGTCGAGCGCGCCGGTCGGCTCGTCGGCGAAGAGCACGGCGGGGCGGGTGACCAGCGCCCGCGCGATGGCCACCCGCTGCTGCTGCCCGCCCGACATCTCGGCGGGCCGGTGCCCGGCGCGCTCGGCCAGGCCCACGGCACCCAGGCTCTGCCGCACCAGCTCCCGGTCGGGGCGCCGCCCGGCGAGCCGCAGCGGCAGGCCAACGTTCTGCTCCGCGGTGAGCGAGGGCAGCAGATTGAACGACTGGAACACGAAGCCGATCCGGTCCCTGCGCAGCAGCGTCAGCTTCCGGTCGCCGAGTGCGGCCAGGTCACGGCCGTCCACGACCACCCGGCCCGCGCTGGGCCGGTCCAGCCCGGCCGCGCACTGCAGCAGCGTCGACTTGCCCGACCCCGAGGGTCCCATCACGGCCGTGAACGTGCCGGCGCCGAAGCCGATCGTGACGTCGTCCAGCGCCGTGACGCCGTGTGCGTAGTGTTTGGTGACCCCGAGGAGATCGACCGCTTGCGTGTTGTTCACCCTGAGAACGCTAGGAACGCCGATGTCCGGGGGGTATCGGACACATGACTAGGATGCCGGGGTGCTGTGGGGGCGTGCGACCGATCAAGCGGTGATCGACGGCTTGCTCGACCGGGCGCGTGCCGGACGTTCCGGCGTGCTCGTGGTCGGGGGCGATCCGGGCATCGGCAAGACGTCTCTGCTGGCGTACGCAGGGGAGCGCGCCCAGGACATGGGCGTGCTGCGCGGCGTCGGCGTCGAGACCGAGGCGGAGATCCCGTTCGCCTCGCTCCACCTGCTGCTCGGGCACGGGCTCGACCGGCTGGACACGCTGCCCGAGCCTCAGGCGGCCGCCCTGCGCGGCGCCTTCGGCCTGGGCCCGGTGACCAACCGGCTCCTGGTGGGCCTCGCCGTGCTGTCGCTGCTGGCCGAGCTGGCCGAGGGCGGGCCGCTGCTGTGCCTGATCGACGACGCGCAGTGGCTCGACCAGGAGTCGGCGCGGGCGCTGCGGTTCGCGGCCCACCGGCTGCACGCCGAGGGCATCGTCATGATCTTCGCCGCGCGCGACGGCTTCGACCCCTCGGGCCTGCCGGAGCACCGGCTGTCCGGCATCGACGAGGGCAGCGCCGCCACGCTGCTCGCCCACGCGGCCCCCGGGCTCGCCCCCGGCACGCGCGACCGCGTCATCGAGGAGAGCTGCGGCAACCCGCTCGCCCTGCTCGAACTCCCGCGTACGGACCTGCCCGCCTACGACCGGAGCCCGCTGCCGCTGCCCGCCCGCATCCAGCGGGCGTACGAGGCCCGCATCGCCGAACTGCCCCCGGACGCCCAGAAGGCGCTGCTGGTCACCGCGCTGACCGACGGCGGCGACCCGGACGTGATCGTACGGGCGGGCCGGGAGCTGGGGATCTCGCCCGCGGCGCTGGGCGTGGCCGAGAAGTCCGGCCTGGTCAGGATCGACGGCGGCCGGGTGGCCTTCACCCACCCCCTCATGCGCGCGGCGGCCTTCCGGCACGGCACCTACGATCTGCGGCTGGAGATCCACGCGATCCTGGCGCGGCTGCTCGAGCATCAGCCGGACCGGCGGGCCTGGCACCTGGCGGCCGCCGCCAGCGGCCCCGACGAGACGGCGGCGCGGGCGCTGGAGCAGGCCGCACGGCGCGCCCGGGAGCGCGACGGCAACGCCGGGGCCTGCGCCGCGCTCGAACGGGCCGCCGAGCTCACCGAGGACCACGCGCTCAAGGCGGGACGGCTGACCGAGGCCGCCGTCGCCGCCGCCGACGCGGGCCAGGCCGGCCGGGCCAAGGAGCTGGTCGAGCGCGCCGCCGCGCTGGTCACCGACCCCCGTTCCCGCGCCCGGCTGTGCGACCTGCGCGCCAGGATCGCGTTCGACGAGGGCGCCCCTCACCTGGCCCACGACCTGCTCATGACGGGCGCGGAAGAGCTGACGGCGCTCGCGACGGCGGACGCGGAGGGCCCCGGCGGGCCGGACTCCGACGAGCAGGCGCGGCAGGACCGGATCGCGGCCGGGCTCATGCTGACCGACGCCGCACGCAACGCCTGGCAGCTCAGCGACCCGGCCAGGGTCGCCGAGGCGGCCGAACGCCTGCACAAGCTCGGCCTCCGTCCGGAGGACGGCCTCGACCCGGCCGTCCAGGCGGTGACCGGCGCGGCCGTGCTGCTGCGGCAGGGACCGGCGCAGGGACTCCCCATCATGCGCGACATGGTCGCCAGGGGCGGCCGGATCGCCTCCGGCGCGCACACGTTCCGGATCAACGCGGCCTTCGTCGCCCCGCTCGTCGGCGACTTCAGGACCGGGCACGACATCTCGGCCGCCATGGCCGCGGAGTGCCGGGCCGCCGGCGACATCGGCAAACTCCCCCTGGTCCACGTCACGCTCGCCGCCGCCGAGCTGTATCTGGGCAGGTTCAGGGACGCCGAGGCCACCGCGGTCGAGGGCCTGCGGCTCACCTCGGACACGGGGCAGCGCAACCGGGCGGGCTACCTGGAGGGCACGCTGGCGTGGCTGGCGGCCGTACGGGGAGAGGCGGACCGATGCGCCGAGCTGGCCGCCCGCTCGCGCGACCGCTTCGACGCCAACCACATCGTCAACGGCCTGGCGTGGGCCGAGTGGGCACTGGCCCTGCTCGACCTCGGCCAGGGCCGGTTCGCCGAGGCTCTCGACCGGCTCGGCACCGCCATGACCGGCCCGGTGCGCCACCAGATCCAGGCCGTCTACTTCGCCCCCGACCAGATCGAGGCGGCCGTACGGCTCGGGCTGCCCGCGCGCGAGCCGCTGCGCCGGTTCGAGGAGTGGGCGACGGCCTCGGGGCAGGACTGGGCGCTGGCCGTCCTGCACCGCTGCCGCGCCCTGCTCGAAACCGACTGGGAGCGGGCGCACGAGGAATTCGGCGCCGCCGTACGGCTCCACGCCGGCAGCGGCCGTCCCTGGGAGGCGGCCCGCACCAGGCTCGCCTTCGGGGAGCGCCTGCGCAGGGAGCGCGACAAGGGCAGTGCCCGGCCGCACCTGCGGGCCGCGTGGGAGACCTTCGAGCGGCTGGGCGCCCGCCCGTGGGCCGAGCGCGCCCGCACCGAGCTGCGCGCCACCGGAGACACCAGCTCCCCCGCCGCGCGTACGGAAGCGCTGTCGGCGCTGTCCCCGCAGGAACTGCAGATCGTGCGGCTGGCCGCCAAGGGCCTGACCAACCGGGAGATCGGCGCGCAGTTGTTCCTCAGCCCGAAGACCGTCAGCTATCACCTCTATCGCGCGTTTCCGAAGCTCAACGTGGCCAGCCGCGCCCAGCTCGCCGGCCTGGACCTGTCCTGACCGGTGCGCCGCCCGAACTCGTGGCCCGACATCGCCTGTTTGTCAGGCATTGTCGCGTCTGGCGGGACATACTGAACCCGACCCCGTAGGAGCACTGGGGAGGGCCGGCATGAAGGCCGAGGAACGCTGGCAGGCCAGGTTCCGGGCACCGCGGGTGACCCTGCCCACGTGGGCGCGCCAGGCGCCGCAGCGTGCCGTCTACCGCGGCAACGCCTCCGGCTCCTGGGAGATCTACGCCTGGGACCGGTCGAGCGGCCAGACCCGTCAGGTCACCGACCGCCCCCGCGGCACCCGGTATGGCGCGATCGACCCCACCGGCCAGTGGATCTGGTGGTTCGGCGACATATACGGCGACACGGACGACGACGAGCGGGACGACGGGCACGGCGTGTGGTCGCGCCAGCCGTTCCACGGCGGCCCGGACGTGCCCCTGGCCATGCCGCCCGGCCATCCCTGCGGGCTCGCGCTCTCCTCGGACGGCGCCGCGGCCGTGGGCCGCTCCTCCCGGGACGGCTTCGAGATCCTGCTGGCCAGGCCCGGGAACGAGCCGGTCACGCTGTATCGCCACCACGAGTACGCCGCGGTCGCGGACATGTCGCTCGACGGCTCGCTCATCGCCGTCAACCACAGCGAGCACGGCGACGTCCTGCACCCGGCCGTACGGGTCGTCAGGGCGAACGGCTCGACGGTCGCCGAGCTGAACGACGGACCGGGCAGGGGCGTGACCGGCGGCAGGTTCGCCCCCGTCCCCGGCGACCGGCGCCTGCTCGTCCTGCACGAGCGCAGGGGCCGCCGCGAACCGCTCGTGTGGGATCCGGTGACCGGCGAGCAGCGGGAGATCTGGCTGCGGGTGCGCGGCGAGATCTCCGCGGACTGGTACGACGACGGTCGTGCGTTGCTCATCATCCACAACCAGCGGGGACGCACGGAACTGCTGCGCTACGACCTCGCCGGAGGCGGCCTCACCCCGATCGAGAGCCCGCACGGGGTGATCGAGGCGGCCGCGCCGCGCCCGGACGGCACCGTCGAGTACGCCTGGTCGAGCGCCGCCCACCCGCCGGTCGTCAAGTCGAGCAACGGCCACGTGGTCTTCAGCCCCGGGCGCACGCCGCCGCCGTCCGTGCCGCTCGAGGACATCGACGTGGAGGGCCCCGGCGGGCGCATCCACGCCCTCGTCTCCCGGCCGGAGCGGGTGGCCGCGCCGTACCCGACCGTGTTCCTCCTGCGCAGCGTGCTGCCGGGGTTCGGCGGCGGCCCGGGCGGCCAGGACGACGACTCGTTCCGGCCGCAGGTCGCCGCGTGGGTCGACAGCGGTTTCGCGGTGATCAGGGTGAACCACCGCGGCTCGGCCGGCTACGGCTCGGCCTGGCGCGACGCCCTGCGCGGCGAGGTCGGCCACATCGAGCTGGCCGACGTGACGGCGGTGCGCGAGTGGGCGGTGGAGCGCGGCATCGCCGACCCCGACCGCCTCGTGCTCGCCGGCACGGCGTGGGGCGGTTACCTGACCCTGCTGGCGCTCGGCACCCAGCCGAAGTCGTGGGCGGCGGGGATCGCCGCCGTGCCCATCGCCGACCACGCGGCGGCGTACGAGGACGAGGCCGAATGCCTGCGCGCGGCGCACCGGGCGCTGCTGGGCGGCTCCCCTGCCGAGGTGCCCGAGCGGTACGCCGCGTCCTCCCCGATCACCTACGCCGACATGGTGGAGGCCCCGCTGCTGATCCTCACGGGGGCGAACGACCCGCGCTGCCCGGCACGGCAGGTGGAGCACTACGTGCGGGCTCTGGCGGACCACGGCAGGGAGGCGTCCGTCTACCGGTACGACACCGGACCGGGCACGCCGAGGGTGGAGGAGCGGGTGCACCAGATGGCCGCGTCCATCGACTTCGCCGTCCGCGCTCTGGCCGCCCGCCGGTAGCGCGTGAGTCGGCTTCGCCGACCACGCCCGTTACCCGAGAACGCCCCGGATCTGTACCACATCAGTTGCGCTTGTCGCCGTGATGACCGACGAGGCGGGTGAGCAGGTCGATCAGGTTCTGCCGGTCGGCGGCGGGCAACGGGGCGAGGAACTCGTCTTGGGCGGCGGCGATCAGCCGGTCGAGGTCGGCGAGCTGCCTTCGTCCTGCCGCGGTGATGGTGACGATGTTGCGTCGACGGTCTTCCGGGTCGGGCGCGCGCTCGAGAAGTTGCCGTTCGGCGAGGTCGTTGACGGTCGCCACCATGTCGCTGCGGTCGATGCCGGTGCGGCGACCGAGGGCGGCCTGACTGGCCGGCCCGTACTCCTCCAACGCGGCGAGCAGGGCGTAATGGTAGCGCCGGACGCCGGCTTGAGCGAGCGCTTGGTCGACGATCCTGTTGGCGGTCTGCGCCGCCTGGTTGGTCAACCTGCTCGGCAGCGTGCGCAGCCGCTGCGGCGGCGGTCCCTCTGGGGAGTCCACAGGGGCAATCTAACAAGTTGTTGGCACCGCCCACGATCAGGTGTACCGTTGGGCAAGCCAACGTTGGTTGTGCCAACATTTTCTTAGCCGAAAGGCGGATGATCGACATGCTGCATACGGACTCAACGGCCGACCGGCGCGACCTGGTGAACCTGCGTGAGCTGATCCGGGGAAGCACGCTCTACCCCGGTGACGAGGGCTTCGAGGAGGCCTGCTCCGGCTGGTTGCTGACGGTCGTGCACCGGCCCGCGGCGGTCGTGGTCGCCGCCGACGTCGGCGACGTGGCCGCCGCCGTCCGGTTCGCGGCGGAGGCAGGACTCCCGGTTGCGGTGCAGTCGACCGGGCACGGCCCGTCGGTGCCCGCGGATGGAGCCGTGTTCATCGCCACCGGTGAGCTGCGCGAGCTGTCGGTGGACCCGCGCGCCGGCACCGCACGCCTCGGAGCCGGGCTGCGGTGGGGTGAGGTGCTCAGCGCGGCGGCCGAGCACGGCCTCGCGCCGCTGTGCGGCTCCTCCGGACAGGTCGGGGTGATGGGCTACCTGACCGGCGGAGGGCTTCCGGTGACCGGCCGCACGTACGGCTTCGCCGCCGACTATGTCCGCTCGCTCGACATCGTCACCGCCGACGGCCTGCTCCGCACCGTCTCGGCCACGCAGGAGCCCGACCTGTTCTGGGCGGCGCGGGGTGGCAAGAGCAACTTCGGTGTCGTGGTCGCGGCCGAGATCGAGCTGCTGCCGCTGCGCGCCGTCTACGGTGGTCAGCTTTCCTACCCGGTCGCGGACCGTGGGCACGCCGCCCACGTGCTCGGCTCCTACCTGGCCTGGGCCAAGGAGCAGCCGGAGGAGATGTCGTCCTCGGTGACGCTGATGCGCCTGCCTGATGCGCCGCAGCTGCCCGAGGAGTTCCGTGGCCGCTCGTTCGTGCAGGTCCGAGTGGTCTACACGGGGGACGAGGAGCAGGGCGCGCGGCTGGTGGAGCCGTTGCGTGCGCTCGGCCCGGAGAAGGACACCTGCGGCGCCATGCCGTACACGCAGATCACCGAGATCTACCAGGACCCCAAGAACCCGGTCATGGTGCACCTGCGCAGCGCGTTGTTGCGCGAACTGGACGACGAGGCCGTGGAGGAGCTGGTCTCGTTGATCGACCCGTCGAGGCTGGGAGGGCCGTTCCCCGGCATCGAGCTGCGTCACCTGGGCGGAGCGCTGAACCGGGCGCCCGGCCGCCCACACGCGGTCGGCACCCAGGGCGCCGCCTTCCACCTGTGGTTGCGGTTGCCGGCTCCGGCCGAGCAGGCCGGCGCGGCGCGCACGGCCGCCGATCAGGTGCTGGAGCGGCTCCGGCGGTGGGACACCGGCGCCATGCTCCCGGGGTTCCTGTTCGATCACGACTCGGCTCCCGAGCGGGTCATGCGGGCCTACACCGAGGCGAACTACCAGCGGCTGGCGGCGCTGAAGGCGACATACGACCCGAACCAGCTCTTCCGTATCAACCACAACATCCCGCCGCTCGCTGACGGTGAGCGCACCCGATCCTGAACGGGGCAGGACATGAGAAAAGGATCGACCGCCCGGGCTCAGCCGGTGTCTAGGGCGCGCGCAGGACGAGGATGGCCAGGTCGTCGGCGCTCGGCTCGGGCGCGAAGTCCTGCACGGCGCGGCGGATGCGCTCGGCCACCGCGCGGGCGGACAGGTCGATGCACTCCGCCAGCAGCTTGGCCAGCCCGCCGTCGTCGTCGAGCAGCCGGCCGCCCGACCGCCGCTCGGTCACCCCGTCGGTCACGCCCAGCAGCACGTCGCCGGGAGTGAGCCGCAGGCTGTCCTCCTGGAACTTCGCCTCGGGGAACACCCCGAGCAGCGACTGCGGCGAGGCGACGACCTCGACGACGCCGTTCGGCCGCAGGCGCAGGGCCTCCGGATGCCCGGCCGAGACGAGGCGGATGTCGAGCCCCTCCGGGACGACCGTGATCTGGCCGTGCAGCAGCGTCAGGAAGCGGGCGCGCTCCCCCTCCTCCAGGATGGCCTGGTTGAGCCGGCCAACGACGGCGGCCACGCCGTACCCCTCGCGGGCGAGCAGGCGGAGCGTGTGACGGGCCAGCCCGGTGACCGCCGCGGCCTCGGGCCCGGTGCCGCAGACGTCGCCGATCGCGAAGCGCCAGACCCCGTCCGCGATCGGGAACAGGTCGTAGAAGTCGCCGCCGACCTCGTTGTTCTCCCCGGCCGGCTCGTAGATGACATGGAAGTCGAGCCCGGGGGTCGTGGGCTCGTCCGGCGGCAGGAGGCTGCGCTGCAGCGCCCTGTTGGCCGCCGCCTGCTGCGCGTACAGGCGGGCGTTGTCGAGCGCGAGCGCCGCGCGCCGGCTGAGGTCCTCGGCGATCTGCATCGCCTCGTCGGGGAAGCGGTCGCGCCGGCCCAGGCACATCACGCCGAGCCGCCGCCCGCGGGCGGTCAGCGGGTAGGCCAGCGCCTGCCACTCGCTCATCGGCAGCACGGCGGGGTCGTCGTCCGCCGGCAGCGCGATCTCCTCCAGCTCGTCGCGCATGGTGTCGATCTGGGTCTCGTCCGCGTGCCAGAGGTAGGCGGGCCGCAGCTCCCCCAGCCCGTCCTGGTCGGTATAGACGGCACACCAGCTCGCCAGGCGCGGCACCACGATCTGCGCGATGATCGCCGGGACCATCTCCGGGTTGAGCGTGCCCGCGAGCAGGTCGCTCGCGTCCGCGAGGAAGCCCAGCCAGCCCGGGCCGTGCGCGGCCTCGAGCAGCCACTCGTCGCTCTGCACCGGCTCCCCGCCCGGAAGTTCCAGGCGGGCCCAGCGGGTGCGCAGCGCCGAGGTGAACGTGACGCCCCACGTGACGGCGTCGGCCGGCGGCCCGAAGTCCTGGCCGTCCGTCTTCTCCCGCACCTCCACCTGGATGGACTCGCCGTGGTGGAGCCACACGACCTCGAAGGGCGCGCCGGCCGCCTCCGCGACCAGTTCGCCCACCAGGCGCTCGGCCTCGGGGTACACGGACATGGCGGCCCACGCCGTCATCACCTCGCGCGTGAACCGCTTCACTTCGGGTACGGCCGTCTCACCCGGCGTGAAGGACGCCGCCAGGACGGCTCGAGGGGTAGTTGTCACCACCATTGTGCTTACCACACTTCCGCCTGACCTCGGGTCAAGCAAGGGGGCCCCGCACCCCACGGAACGTGACAGACTGGCATGGAGTCCGCGGCTGGACAGGCCGTATGAGGCCCTACGCCTTGGTCGCGTCAGCCCCGTCGGGGTAAAGGAGGCTAAATGTCGCCCGCCAACGCCGAGCTGGCCGGGACCGAACGGGTCTACCGCGAATCCGATCTCGTTCCCTTCCTGGAGACGCTCATCACATGGCGTGACGGCGACTTCCGCCGCCGCGTCTCCCACGCCCCGCCGGGAGTCCTCAGTGAGATCCGGCTGCTGCTCAACGAGGTCGCGGACCGGCGCGAACACCTGGCCAACGAGCTGGCCCGGGTGCGCCGCGAGATCGTCAAGGAGGGCCGTTTCACCGAACGGCTGAGCCCCGGGCCGGGCGTCGGCGCGTGGGCGGAGAGCGTGGGCTCGGTCAACGACCTCATCGACGCCATCGTGACGCCGGTCAGCGGCGCCGCCGACGTCATCGACGCGGTGGCCAAGGGCGACCTGTCCCGCCGGATCGACGTGGACCGCGCGGCCCGGGGCGAGGTACGCCGCCTGGGCAAGGCCATCAACGGCATGGTCGACCAGCTCTCGCTGTTCACCTCGGAGGTGACGCGGGTCACCCGCGACCTCGGCACCGAGGGCAAGCTGGGCGGCCGGGCCAACCTGCGCGGCATGTCGGGAAGCTGGCGCGACCTCACCGAGGCCGTCAACACGATGTCCGACCGCGTCTCCGCGCAGGTCCGCGACATCGCCGAGGTGACGACCGGGGTCGCCCGCGGCGACCTGAGCCGCAAGGTCACCGTCGACGCCGTCGGCGAGATGCTGGAGCTCAAGCACACCGTCAACACGATGGTCGACCAGCTCTCGGCGTTCGCCGAGGAGGTCACCCGGGTGGCCCGCGAGGTCGGCACCGAGGGCAAGCTGGGCGGGCAGGCGCAGGTGCGCGGCGTGTCGGGCGTCTGGAAGGACCTCACCGACAACGTCAACTTCATGGCCAACAACCTGACCTCTCAGGTGCGGCAGATCGCCGTCGTCTCCACCGCCGTCGCGAAGGGCGACCTGTCCAGGAAGATCACGGTGGACGCCCAGGGCGAGATCCTGGAGCTCAAGGAGACCCTCAACACGATGGTCGACCAGCTCTCGGCGTTCGCCGACGAGGTGACCCGTGTCGCCCGCGAGGTCGGCACCGAGGGCAAGCTGGGCGGCCGCGCCGAGGTGAAGGGCGTGTCGGGCGTCTGGAAGGACCTCACCGACAACGTCAACTCGATGGCCAACAACCTGACCTACCAGGTGCGCAACATCGCCCAGGTCACCACCGCCGTCGCCAACGGCGACTTCACCCGCAAGATCGACGTCGACGCCCAGGGCGAGATGCTCGAGCTCAAGAGCACCATGAACACCATGGTCGACCAGTTGTCGTCCTTCGCCTCCGAAGTCACCCGCGTCGCCCGCGAGGTCGGCACCGAGGGACGGCTGGGCGGCCAGGCGCAGGTGCGCGGCGTGTCGGGCATCTGGAAGGACCTCACCGACAACGTCAACTTCATGGCCAACAACCTGACGTCGCAGATCCGTCAGATCGCCGTCGTCTCCACCGCCGTGGCGCAGGGCAACCTGTCCAAGAAGATCACCGTGGACGCCCAGGGCGAGATCCTGGAGCTCAAGGACACGATGAACACGATGGTGGACCAGCTGTCCGCCTTCGCCGACGAGGTGACCCGTGTCGCCCGCGAGGTCGGCACCGAGGGGCGGCTGGGCGGCCAGGCGCGCGTACCCGGCGTGTCGGGCGTCTGGAAGGACCTCACCGACAACGTCAACTCGATGGCCAACAACTTCACCTACCAGGTGCGCAACATCGCCCAGGTCACCACCGCCGTCGCCAACGGCGACCTGACCCGCAAGATCGACGTCGACGCCCAGGGCGAGATACTCGAGCTCAAGAGCACCATGAACACCATGGTCGACCAGCTGTCGTCCTTCGCCTCCGAAGTCACCCGCGTCGCCCGCGAGGTCGGCTCGGAGGGCCAGCTCGGCGGCCAGGCCCGCGTCGAGGGCGTCGAGGGCACCTGGAAGCGGCTCACCGAGAGCGTGAACGAACTGGCCGGCAACCTGACCACCCAGGTGCGCGCGATCGCCGAGGTGACCAGCGCCGTCGCCAGGGGCGACCTCACCCGGTCGATCACCGTGGAGGCGCCGGGCGAGCTGGCCCAGCTCAAGGACAACATCAACACGATGGTCGCCACCCTGCGCGAGACGACCAAGACCAACCAGGAGCAGGACTGGCTGAAGTCCAACCTGGCCCGGATCTCGCGCCTGATGCAGGGCCACCGCGACCTGATGGAGGTCGCCCGGCTGATCATGAGCGAGCTCACCCCGCTCGTCTCGGCCAGCCACGGCGCCTGCTACCTGTACGACGACGGCCGGCTCAACCTCATCGCCGGCTACGGCATCCAGCCGGGCTCGACCCCCAAGCCGAGCTTCGAGCTGGGCGAGGGGATCATCGGTCAGTCCGCCCTGGAGGCCAAGCAGGTCATCCTGGAGGGCGTGCCGGTCGACTCGATCACGGTCGAGACCGGGCTCAGCAGGTCGAACCCCGCGCAGATCGTCGTACTGCCGATCCTCTTCGAGAACAAGGTGCTCGGCGTCCTGGAGATGGCCTCGTTCAGGCAGTTCAGCGAGGTGCACCTGGCGTTCCTCACCCAGCTCGTCGAGACCATCGGCGTCACGATCAACACCATCATGGCCAACTCCCGGACCGAGGACCTGCTCACCGAGTCGCAGCGGCTCGCGATCGAGCTGCAGGAGCGCTCCGACGAGCTCCAGCGCCAGCAGGAGGAACTGCGGCGGTCCAACGCCGAGCTGGAGGACAAGGCGGCGCTGCTGGCCAAGCAGAACCGCGCCATCGAGATCCAGAACTTCCAGATCGAGCAGGCCCGGCGGACACTGGAGGAGCGGGCCGAGCAGCTCGCGGTGTCCTCGCGCTACAAGTCCGAGTTCCTGGCGAACATGTCCCACGAGCTGCGCACCCCGCTGAACAGCCTGCTCGTGCTCGCCAAGCTGCTGACGGAGAACAACGAGGGCAACCTGACCTCGCAGCAGGTCGAGTTCGCCCGGACGATCCACGACGCCGGCTCCGCGCTGCTGCAGCTGATCAACGACATCCTCGACCTGTCCAAGGTCGAGGCGGGCCGTATGGACATCCATCCGCAGGCGATGTCGCTGTCCGCGCTGGTCGACTACATGGAGTCCACCTTCGCACCGCTCGCGCAGGACAAGGGCCTGTCGTTCACCGTCCAGGTCGATCCCTCCGTGCCCAACGACCTGCGCAGCGACGAGCAGCGGCTGCAGCAGGTGCTGCGCAATCTGCTGTCCAACGCGGTGAAGTTCACCCACGAGGGCGAGGTCAGGCTGGAAGTCACCCACGCGCCCGCCGACGTGCCGTACGTGGACGAGAAGCTGCAGGGCTCGCCGGAGGACATGCTGGCCTTCAGGGTCGTGGATACCGGCATCGGCATCGCGCCGGACAAGCTCGAAGTGATCTTCGAGCAGTTCCGCCAGGCCGACGGCACGACCAGCCGCAAGTACGGCGGCACCGGCCTCGGCCTGTCGATCTGCCGGGAGATCGCCCGCCTCCTCGGCGGCGAGATCCACGTCCAGAGCGCCCCCGGAGAGGGCAGCACCTTCACGCTGTACCTGCCTCCGAACTACTCGGGGCCGCTCGCCGCACCCGACGGCGGCGCGATCGCCACGCCCATGGAGCCGGAGGGCCGCGCCGACGAGGTGCCCGACCTGCACATCAAGGACATCCTCCCGGAGATCCCCCTCCCGACCGACCTGCCGGTCCCCCATTACGTGCCGCTGGTGGACGGCCACGACTGGCAGGGGGACGACCCGCTGTCCGGGGCCAAGATCCTCATCGTGGACGACGACATTCGCAACGTCTTCGCGCTGACCAGCGTGCTGGAGCGGCACGGCTCGACCGTCGTGTACGCCGAGAACGGCCGCGAGGGCATCGAGCAGCTCGAACGCAACGAGGACGTCGCGCTCGTGCTGATGGACATCATGATGCCCGAGATGGACGGCTGGGCCACGACGTCGGCGATCCGCACGATGCCGCAGTTCGCCGACCTGCCGATCATCGCGCTGACGGCGAAGGTCATGCGGGGAGACCGCGAGAAGAGCATCTCGTCGGGCGCCTCCGATTACGTGCCCAAGCCCGTCGACGTCGACCGGCTGCTCGAACGGCTGCGCGGATGGCTCATGCGCGGCCGCAGCGGGGGCACAGAACGAACGAGGGGCGTGCCGTCCCCAGAGTCCCGAGACTCCCAGGAGGCATGATCGATGCCTGACCGCGCCAGGGTCCTGCTGGTCGACGACCGCGAGGAGAACCTGATCGCCCTGGAGGCGATCCTCAGCTCGCTGGACGTCGTGCCCATACGGGCCCGGTCCGGAGAGGAGGCGCTGAAGGCCCTCCTGTCGACCGACTTCGCCCTGATCCTGCTCGACGTGCGCATGCCGGGCATGGACGGCTTCGAGACCGCCGCGCACATCAAACGGAGAGAGCGCACCAGAAACATCCCGATCATCTTCCTGACCGTGGTCGACAGCGCCCCCGACTACGCCTTCCGCGGGTACGCCGCCGGGGCCGTGGACTACCTCACCAAACCGTTCGACCCCTGGGTGCTGCGCGCCAAGGTCGCCGTGTTCGTGGAGCTCTACACGATGAACCGGCGGCTCACCGAGCAGGCGGCGCTGCTGCGCGAACGCCTCTCGAACGAACTGCCGGGCGGCGGCGACCACACCTCCGTACTGGCCGAACTGTCCGGCCGCGTCACCGCTGTCGAGGACGAGCTACGGCGGGTGCGGGAGCTGGCGGACAAGTCCGGTGACGCGCCCCTGAACGGCGCCGTCGCCGAGCTGAGCGAACGGGTCGCCCACCTCCGGGCCGGCTTCGACGCTCTCGGCTGACACCGCGTACACGCCCCGTTCAGCGTGGCTGGGGATGGGGCGCCTCCGCCTGGGTCAGGATGAGCGTGGCGCGGCGGCACACGCGCTGCGTTCCTCCCCGGCTCACCCGGGTGGGACCACGGAAGGGCCCGGTCAGCGGCGGGCGCGTTCCAGGGCGTCCCAGAAGCCGCGGCGCAGGGCGTGCCGGACCTCGTCGTGCAGCAGGAAGTCGATCGGCAGCGAGGACCCCTGCAGCAGGCGGGCCTCGAGATCGGACGGCATCCGGGGCTTGCGGGCGAGCACGGCCTCCAGCCACAGCGCGGGGGCGTCCCTGGCGACCGACTCGCCGAAGTCGTGGCCCTCCTTGTGCGCCGCCTTCACCGCCTCGGCGAGCGTCGTGGTGCCTCCCGTATGGACCGGCACCGGAGCGGGCTGCGGACCCGTGTACGGCCCCAGCTGGGAGGGCGAGTAGCCGGCGGGGCCGGAGCCGTACTGGCTCTGCACCGGGCTGCTCGGCGGCGTCTGGACTCCCGAGGGCGGCGAGGGCGGGGTGGACGCCGGCGGAGCCGGCAGCGGGGTGCTCGCGGGCGGCTGAGCCTGGCGCTGCTGCTGAGACGGCTGCACGGGCGGCTGCGGGGACTCCGGCGGGTAGCCGTTGTAGACCGGCGGAGACGGCTGCGCCGGAAGGGCCGGACGCGCGTGGGCGGCGGAGGACCGCCCGCCGCTGTGCGCCCCCGTTCCGTGCGCGCCAGTGCCGTAGGCGCCGCTTCCCTGGGCACCGCTTCCCTCGGTGCCGTTCACGTGGGTGCCGCTTCCCTGGGTGCCGGTTCCCTGGATGCCCGTGCCGTGCGATCCGCCGCTGTGGGTGCCCGTGCCGGGTGTTCCCGTGGCGTGCGGTTGGGTGACGTTCGACGCCGCGCCGGAAGCACCCGGATCGTGCGACGCGCTCTGCGAGGGGGCGCCGTGCGATCCCGTCAGCGGGGTCGCCCCGCCGTGAAGGCCGGCGGCGTGGCTCCCCTGCGACTGGCCGCTGTTCTGCTGCGACCCGTTCGGTTGTGTCCCGTTCGGCTGTGTCCCGTTCTGATGGGAGCCGGTGAGGTGGGTTCCGTTGGACAGCGAACCATTCCCATGGGGGACGAGGCCGTTGCCGTGGGACTGGCCGTTGCCGAGGCCGGGACCGGGGTCCGCTCCGGTGAGCATCGTGACGTACGGCCGGAGATGGCCGCTCGCGATCTCGACGAGGTCGTCGCACTCCTGCCGCAGGGTGCGCGCCGCCGACCAGGCGCCGTCGGCGGCGATCTGCATGACGGTCACACGGATGCCGAGGTCCTGCGCGTCGCTCACCACCTGAGTGAGGTCCTCGTCGCCGCTGACCACGACCGCGTCGCAGACCGCGTTGTTGCGCGCCAGGGTCATGAGGTCGCGGTGGACCTGGGCGTCCACGCCCTCCCGCCGGCCCGGCCTGATCCGGCCGAGGCGGAGCTTGAGTCCGGGGATGTCCGCCAGCACGTCGTGCTCCGGCGTACGGCGGCCCTCGACGGTCGCCTCGTACCAGTAGCAGCGCAGGAGCGGCAGGCCCGTGCGCTCTCTTGACAGGTTGGTCAGGAGCTGCAGCAGGCCCGGATAGTCCCAGGAGACGGCCTCGCGATGGCGGGTCCCATGGACGGCCATCGCGCCGTCTGCCAGCAAGTAGCCGGCGTCAACGAACAGCGCGCAGCGATCCACGCGACACCGCCCTTCCTACGTGGCTCTCTCAGGGTAGACAAGCGTGTCTTCCCGCGAGGGTGATTCCCGGCGATTCAGCCCTCGCCCGCCTGGTGGGGGGATCGGGACGCCCACGACCGTGGGATCGGAAGCGTTCACGCCGACCGTACCAGTTTGTCCAGGTATCGCCTCCCACCAATTTGTTATGGAAAACGGGCGAGGAGGCGACCGGCGATGAAGCGGAAAGCCGAACCGGCGACGGTCGGTTCCCCTCCCCGCAGTGAGGGGAACTGTCAAGACCACGTTCTCGCGCTCACGACCGCGACGCCGAAGAAGACGGGGTCGCGCCGGGTGGCGAGCTGGAGTGCGGGGTGGGGTCCCAGGAGGGCGTGGAGCGTGTCGACCGCGACGCCTCCGTCGTCTCCTTGGCCCAGGACACCCTCCCGGCTCCGGTCCTCCCGGTCCCCGCGAGCGCGATCACTCATGGTGACGACCCCCGCCCTGACCCCCTCGCCGTTCCACACCATCAGGTCGATCCGCGCGGGCGCGCCGCCCGGGGCGAGGCCGTCGAGGGGGAGCCGCAGGGCCTTCTCCTCGCTCCCGATGACCGCCGCGGCGTCCAGGACCACGGCCCGCGTGTACGGCTGCCGCGCGTCCTCGGCCATCACCACCAGGCCCCAGGCCGCGTGCCGGACCGTTCCCGTACGCGCCGGGGCGCCCGCGACCCACCAGCGGCCTCCACCCGCCGCGCGGACGAGAGAGGTCACGTCGGCGAAAGCCTGATAACCGGACCCGGTGGGCAGATTCCGCCGGGCGACCTCGGCGGCGTGCAGGGGCGCGTATCCCGGCATCCCCGGAGCGCGCACCCGGATGTCCTCCGCGGGAACCGCCCCCCGGCCGCCGCCCGACCAGTAGAGGCCCGCCCACAACACCTGGCTGCCGGCGGGCAGGTCGAGATCGGCGCAACTGGACGTACGCGTCGAGGGGTCCCTGTCGAGGTCGACCGGCACGCTCACGCCCGGATCCCGGCCGCCCACGGCGGCTCCGCAGGGAGCGGCCGGCGCGGCGGAGCTCACAAGCGCGTTTCCGACGACCCGGGCGAGGAGGCGGCCGTCCGCGGCGAAGCGCGCGGCCGCGCCCGATGCGCGCACCCCCACGGTCGATTCCGCGGTGGTCTCCAGCCGCCCCGACCGCACCCGCACCGTGAAGGCCCGGCCGGTGGGCGCGTCCGCCGCCACGGCCACCTTCAGGAAGATCGCCGTCACCTCACCTGCCGCGAGCGGTCCCCGGACGCACCGCACCACTTGGCCCGACGCCAGGCGGCCCGACGATTCACACGACCAGCCGTCGCCCGCGCCGCTTCCCGAACGCGCGCGCTCCGCGCGCCCGCCCGCCGCCCGCCCCTGACCGGCGCCGTCGCCCGGCTCGCGGTCCTCCCGCACGGCACCGTTCTGCCCCACGGCGCCCGGCTTCGGCTCGTGGCCCTGTCGCGTACCGCCGCCCGCCGCGCGGCTCCGGCCTCCGCGCCCGTCCTGACCCAGGTAGCGGACGCCGGGCGGGAGGGTCACCGTCGCGGTGACCTCGCCGGTGGCCGCGTCGCCCGCGTTGCGCAGCCGTACGGCGACGAGCCCGGACTGGCCGCGCAGCAGGGCGCCGAGCGGATCGACGGCGGCGACGAGCGCCTCTTTCGCCTTTCTCCCGCCGCCTGCGGCCTTCTCGACTCCGCCGGTGTCGCTCCGGCCCGATCGGGCATGCTCACGAGCCTCACGGCCGCGCTCCTCTGCCTGCGGGCGGCCATGTGCGGTTCCTGGCCGCACGAGTGGGGCGCGGTCGGTGGCCGGACGGCCTGCCTGCGACTCGCGCCGCTCACGAGCCCGCTCCGGTGCCTGCCGCGCCCCGGCCTGCGCGCGGGCCTGGACGCTGCCCCGCGTAGTTCCCTGCGCGCGGGCTTGGGCGCGATGGTCCTGGTAGGGGCGCCGGGAGAGCTGACCTCGCACTTGCTCCCGCTTGGGGGCCGAGGTGCCGGAGGCGTCCGCGTCGCGAGAGTCCTGGTCCCGACCGGCGAGGACGGTGGTCGTATCCGGCTCGCTCACCGCACGCCTGCCCACCTGTCCCCCGCTGCCCTGTCCGCGACCCGTGAGCCGCCCGGTCTCGCGGCCGGCACCCGCGTGCTGTCCGCCTGCGGGGCCCTGGACGCCGGAGGCCGCCGGTCGTCCGTCGTCGCGGCGTGGGGCCCGGTGATCCTCGCCCGCCCTGCCACGGCCGGGCAGCGATCCCGTGGCCTCCTGGCCCGTGGCTTTCTGCGCTGTGTCTTCCCCTGCCGTGTCTTCCCCTGCCGTGGCTTCCCCTGCCGTGGGCTCCTCCCGCGGCGGCCGCCGGTCGGCACCGGGGGTGACCCTTCCGGTGATCTCGGGCATGCCGAGCGCGATGCCCGCGCTCGGCCCGTCGGTACCGCTTACGTCCGCCGGATCGTCCGCGGTCTCCGGCGCCGGGGCGCTCACGGCCGTCCGGGACTCCTGGGCGCTCGGCCTCTGCGGGGCGTACGGGGACGCGGCGCCCGCCGACCCGGCGTGGCCGGTGGCGGCCCGCGAACGCGGGGCGGCGCTGTCCGGGGGCTGCGGGCGGTCCAGAGCCCGCGTCCCGTCCTGTCCTCTCGAGCTGCCGGTGAACAGCATGCCCGCCGGCTGGGCGACGAGCAGGAAGGCGGCGGTCGCGAGGGCGGCCACGGCGATGCCTCCCAGCACCGCGCGATGCGGCGTCGGCACGCCCCGCACCAGTGCGGACAGCCGCGCCAGCGCCGCCCGCGCACGGGCGAACGCCACCCGCGGCACCCCACCCGCCTTCGGGCCCACCTTCGCGAACACACGCCTGGTCATCGCTCGCGCACGGCCGTACATCGCCCCCGGCACCGCACCCACCTTCGCGTACGCGCGCCGCGTCGTCGTCCGGGCCCGGCCGTACGTCCCGCGCAGCAGCGCGTCCGCCCGTCCGCGCGCACGCCCTGCCGGACCGGTTCCGCCCTGGGCGGCCCGGACGGCCTCCCTCACGCGGCGGTGCGGACGGCTCGTCCACGCCCCCATGTGATGGCGCACGGCTTCCAGCCGCGCCCGTGCCCGGGCGCCCACCCTGCCACCCACCCGGCCACCCACCGGGCCGTTCGGCCCGCGCCCGCTCCTGCCGCTCGTCATGCCGCCGCCGTACGGCCGTGAGCCCGTGGCGGCCGCGGTGGCGAGGTCGGCGAGGTAGTCGTCCACGGCCGGCCCGGCGACGAGCTGGCCGACGACGGCCCGCAGTTCCTGCGTGAGATCGACCAGCTGGAGGAAGACCGACCGGCAGTCGATGCACTCGGCCACGTGGGCGTCGACCGCGCCGGCCTCCTGCTTGGGCAGGCCGTTCTCGACATAGCGAAGGATCATGGACAGGATCGGCCGGCACTCGGCACGTGGGCCGTTCTCCAGGTGCAGCCGCAGGTATGCCTCCCGCAGGCCCTGACGGGCCCTCCGGGTGAGAAGGGCCACGGCCCTGCCCGACAGGCCGAGCAGCGGGCCCGTGTCGGCGGGCCTGCCGCCCTCGATCTCCATGTGCCACAGCACCGTGCGCCAGCGTTCCGGCAGCGAGCGGTACGCCCGGGCGAGCGGCGAGCGCTCCAGCCCCGTGAGTTCGGGATCCACGTAGAGGGAGTCGCCGTCGGCCAGGTCGACCACTCCGGCGGCGGCGTAGCGGCGCACCGACGCGAGGAGGTAGGGCCGGAACGCGCAGGCGGGCCCGCCGCCCCGCCGCACCACCTCGAGCACCCTCGCGAAGGTCTCGACGAGGAGGTCCTCGACCACGCCCTCGCTCCGCACGACCTGCCGGGCCAGGGACCGCGCGGCGGCCGAGTGCCGCCGGTAGAGCGTCCCGAAGGCCGCGGTGTCGCCTCCCCGCACGGCCTCAAGCAGTTCCATGTCGGTATGCCGGACTTCTCTACGCATTGCGACCTCGCGATTACGATGAGTTGCACGGCGATACATTCCGCAGTCCGTGTCCTGGCTAAACCGCTGGGGCCTCTTTACTCTCAGTAGTCTTCGCACGCCACACCCGGCCACCCGGCCCGTACGGCCCGCACCGCGGGGCCGGCCGTACGCTGAGCCTCATGAGTGACCGCGAGAGACTGCTGGACGAGATCAAGAACAAGGGCATCGTGCACGGCCGGGTCGTGCTGTCCTCCGGCAAGGAGGCCGACTGGTACGTCGATCTGCGCCGCATCACCCTGGACGGCGTGGCGGCGCCGCTGGTGGGCCGCGTGATGCTGGACCTCACCGAGGACCTGGACTACGAGGCGGTCGGCGGTCTCACGCTGGGCGCCGACCCGGTGGCGACGTCGATGCTGCACGCCGCGGCGGCCCGCGGCCGCACGCTCGACGCGTTCGTCGTGCGCAAGGCGGGCAAGGCCCACGGCCTGCAGCGCAGGATCGAGGGTCCGGACGTCGCCGGACGCCGGGTGCTCGCGGTGGAGGACACCACCACGACGGGCGGGTCCGTGCTCACCGCCGTGGAGGCGTTGCGCGAGGCCGGTGCGCAGGTCGTGGGCATCGCGACGATCGTGCACCGGGGCGGCGACGAGGCGCTGGCCGCGACCGGCGTGCCGTACCGCTCCGCCTACTCCCTCACTGATCTGTCGCTCTACTGATCCGCGGATCGCTTCACACTGAACGCCTGCCGCTCGCCGGCCGGCCCGGGGGACCTGGCGGTTCCGTTCTCGAAGACCTCGACCGTGCTCGCGTCGTCGAGGACGACGTCGAGTTCGGGCTGGAAGTAGGACGCCTGCTCGCCCCGGGCCAGGTCCCGGTCGATGAGCACGTCGCCGCCGGGCACCCGGACGAACACGGGACACCGGTCGGCCCGGCAGACCACGCGGACGGTGGGCACGCGGGGTGTGGAGGGCTCGGCGGAGGGCTCGGCGGAGGGCCGCGCCGACGGGGTGGAGGCCGCGCCGGAGGCGGGCTCCTCCGAGCCGAACGTGGACAGCAGCGCTCTCGCCCCGACCACGATGACGGCGAGCAGCAGCACGGCCGCCAGACCGACCAGCGCCAGCCTGGCGATGCCGAGGGGATCAGACCTGTGGCGTCCCACAATCGCGAGAGTAGCGGGTGTGAGGCATATCTCAGTACTGACCGGTCACTTCTTGTGCGGCAGCACTTTCCCGCAGGTCATCCGCCGCCTCCCCATAGGCGCCGGCCCACGGCCGGCGCGTCCCACCGGCGGCTTCACCGGGGGGCGTGGTGGCGGCCCTTGGGGGCGGCGGTGGCGGCCCGGCGGTTCTTCATGACCTCGCGCACAATGGGGATCACCGAGAGAAGGATGACGACGAAGACCCCGGGAAGGATGTACTTGTCGATGCCCTCGACCTTGCTGCCGAGGAAATAGCCGAGCAGCAGCAGGGCCTCGACCCAGACGACACCGCCGAGGGCGTTCCAGACGAAGAAGCGGCGCGCGTCCATCTCCAGCACGCCGGCCACCGGGTTCATGAAGGTGCGGACGATCGGCATGAACCGCGCGGCGACCACGGCCTTCGCGGGACCGAACTTCTCGAAGTAGAACTCCGCCTTCTCGACGTGCTCCCTCTTGAACAACCGCGAGTCCGGCTTGTCGAACATCTTCCTGCCGACCTTCGCCCCCAGGAAGTGGCCCAACTGCGCTCCCGCGATCGCCGCCAGCGGTGCGCCGATCAGCAGAGTGGGCAGGGACAGAGGCGCGATCCCGAATCCCTGCGCGGCGGCGGCGGTGCTGAAAATTCCAGCGGTCACCAGCAGCGAGTCACCGGGCAGGAAGAACCCGACGAGCAGCCCCGTCTCGGCGAATACGATGGCGATGACGCCGATCGTCGCGAAGGCGCCGAGCATGCTCAGCCACCACTTCGGGTCAAGAAGGTCCAAGAGCACGTCCACGGGGCGAGCCTACCTGTCCCGGATGAGATGAGACTGAGAAGCGGCAGGGCTGTGGAAAACCGTGAATCGCGGAATGACCGTGGGTTTCCCGGCGCCCCACATACCCGGCTTTCCCGATCGGCCCGGCCTTCGGGATACTTGCCACGCCGCATACCGTCAGAAGGAGATGACTTCGCATGCCTATCGCGACTCCAGAGGTCTACGCCGAGATGCTCGACCGCGCCAAAGCGGGCGGCTTCGCGTACCCGGCGATCAACGTGACCTCGTCGCAGACCCTGCACGCCGCGCTGCGCGGCTTCGCGGAGGCGGAAAGTGACGGGATCATCCAGGTGTCGACCGGTGGCGCGGAGTTCCTCTCCGGCACCACCGTGAAGGACATGGTCACCGGGTCGGTGGCGTTCGCCGAGTTCGCCCGTGTGGTCGCCGAGAAGTACCCGGTGACGGTGGCGCTGCACACCGACCACTGCCCGAAGGACAAGCTCGGCTCGTTCGTCCGCCCGCTGCTGGAGATCTCCGCCGAGCGCGTCGCGCGCGGCCAGGACCCGCTGTTCCAGTCGCACATGTGGGACGGCTCCGCCGTGCCGCTGGACGAGAACCTCCAGATCGCCAGCGAGCTGCTCGACAAGACCGCCGCCGCCAAGGTCGTCCTCGAGATCGAGATCGGCGTGGTCGGCGGTGAGGAGGACGGCATCGTCGGCGAGATCAACGAGAAGCTCTACACGACGCCGGAGGACGCGCTGGCCGTCGCCGAGACCCTCGGGCTGGGCGAGCGTGGCCGCTACATCGTGGCCGCCACCTTCGGCAACGTCCACGGCGTGTACAAGCCGGGCCACGTCAAGCTGCGCCCGAGCGTGCTCAAGGAGATCCAGGACGCCGTCGGCGCCAAGTACGGCAAGGAGAAGCCGTTCTCGCTGGTCTTCCACGGTGGCTCCGGCTCCACCCTGGAGGAGATCCGCGAGTCGATCTCGTACGGCGTGGTGAAGATGAACATCGACACCGACACGCAGTACGCCTTCACCCGCCCGATCGTGGACCACATGTTCCGCAACTACGACGGCGTGCTGAAGATCGACGGCGAGGTCGGCAACAAGAAGGCCTACGACCCGCGCGCGTACGGCAAGGCGGCCGAGGCCGGCATGGCCGCGCGCATCGTCGAGGCGTGCCAGCAGCTCAAGTCCGCGGGCACCAAGATCAAGTAAGGGAACGCCCCGGCGGGAAACCCGAAGATCCATTCTTGTATCGATCTTCGGTTCCCGCCGGGCGGCCCATACCCCTCGGGCTCGTGACAGGTAAGACTGTCCCCATGGAATCGCACGAGAACCTCCTTGCCGGCCCGCCGCCCACCTTGCTGCCGGACACCCTCGAGGCGCGGCAGATGCTCGAGTCGGGCGCCAAGGCGGCAGACGTGGCGGCCCGCTTCCCCGCCTACTCGGCGGCCTGGGCCGCTCTCGCCGACGACTACTTCGCCGCGGGTCACGCCGTCACCTCGTACGCGTTCGCGCGCACCGGTTACCACCGGGGTCTCGACCAGCTGCGCCGGGCGGGCTGGAAGGGGCACGGGCCGATCCCGTGGGAGCACGAGCCGAACCAGGGGTTCCTGCGCTGCCTGAACGCCCTCGCCCGGGCGGCCCAGGCGATCGGCGAGAAGGACGAGGCCGAGCGCTGCGCCCAGTTCCTGCGCGACAGCAGCCAGGCCGCCGCGGAGACGCTCACCGCGAACTCCTGAACGACGTCTGAACGAGCGCCCGGACGACTTCCGGACGGCTGCCGGAACGGGGCCGTACGCGGGACGGCGAGCCCGTCTCGCGACTTAAGACTCCGTTCACCGTCGGCATGCCCCTCAGGTAGTCTCTGTGTGCAAGAGGCCCCTGCCGCGCTTGCGTCAGGGGCTTTCGTCTTGGTGCGGGAGTTAAACCATGCCGGCTGTCGTTCTCGTTGGCGCCCAGTGGGGCGATGAGGGCAAGGGGAAGGCCACCGACCTGCTGGGCGGCGACGTCGACTACGTCGTGCGTTACCAGGGTGGCAACAACGCGGGCCACACCGTCGTCATCGGCGACCAGAAGTACGCGTTGCACCTGCTGCCGACGGGAGTGCTGTCGCCCGACGTGGTGCCGGTGATCGGCAACGGCGTGGTCGTCGACCCGGGCGTGCTGCTCAGCGAGATCGACGGGCTGGCCGAGCGAGGCATCTCCTGCGACCGGCTGCTGATCTCGGCCAGCGCGCACCTGATCATGCCCCAGCACAAGGCCATCGACAAGGTCAGCGAGCGTTTCCTCGGCAAGGCCAAGATCGGCACGACCGGCCGCGGCATCGGCCCGGCGTACGGCGACAAGATCTACCGCATGGGCATCCGGGTCCAGGACCTGCTCGACCCCGGCATCCTCGGCAAGAAGATCGAGGCCGCGGTGGGCGAGAAGAACCAGATCCTCACCAAGATCTACAACCGCCGTGGGCTCGACCCGGCGAAGGTGCTGGAGGAGTACCTCGGCTACGCCGAGCGGCTGCGCCCCCACATCGCCGACACCTCGCTCGTGCTCTCGCAGGCGCTCGACCAGGACAAGGTCGTGCTGCTGGAGGGCGGGCAGGGCACGCTGCTCGACATCGACCACGGCACCTACCCCTTCGTGACCTCCAGCTCTCCCACCTCGGGCGGCGCCTGCGCCGGTTCCGGCATCCCGCCGACCCGCCTGACCAGGATCATCGGCATCCTCAAGGCGTACACCACGCGCGTGGGATCGGGGCCGTTCCCGACGGAGCTGCTGGACGAGCAGGGCGACTGGCTGCGCCAGACCGGCGGCGAGTACGGCGTGACCACCGGCCGCAACCGCCGCTGCGGCTGGTTCGACGCGGTCATCGCGCGGTACGCCACCCGGATCAACGGCGTGACCGACTTCTTCCTGACCAAGCTCGACGTGCTGTCCGGGCTTGAGCGGATCCCGGTCTGCGTGGCGTACGACGTCGACGGCGTCCGCCACGACGAGATCCCCATGACGCAGACCGAGTTCCACCACGCCACGCCGATCTACGAGGAGCTGCCCGGCTGGCAGGAGGACATCACCAGCGCCAAGACGTTCGAGGACCTGCCGCCGAACGCGCAGGCGTACGTCAGGGCGCTGGAGGAGATGAGCGGCGCCCCGATCTCGGCCATCGGCGTCGGCCCGGGCCGCACCCAGACCATCCAGATCCGCTCCCTTATCTGAGGATTAGTGGCGTACGCGCCCGGAACCGGAGGGTTCCGGGCCGCGGACGGGCGAGGCGGTAAGGTACGCCGCTGTGCATGGAAACGTTGAGCTGCACGGGCACCGTGGAGCGCGGGGCCTGAGGCCCGAGAACACCCTGCCCGGCCTGGCCTTCGCGCTGGAGCTGGGGGTCGACGCACTCGAGTTCGACGTCGCCATGTCCGCGGACGGGCAGCTCGTGCTCACCCACGACCTGCACGTGTCCGCCGTGACCAGCGCCGACACGGGCATGGCCGTTCCGGGGGACGAGATGTTCCCCTACGTCGGCAAGCCGATCATCGCGCTCACGCTGCCGCAGCTGCGCACCCTCGACGTCGGCGTACGGCTGCCCGAACGGCCGGACGACCGCTTCGCGCTCACGCAGGTGCCGCTGCCGGACACCCGGATGCCGACGCTCGGGGCGGTGCTCGGCCTGATCGGCGCTCTCGGCGCCGACCACGTGCGCCTCCACGTCGAGCTGAAGTCCGATCCCACCCGTCCCGACCTGTGCGCCGACCCGCGCCGCTTCGTGGAGGACGTCGTCCACGAGCTCGACCGGCACGACCGGTTGTCGAGGGCGGCCCTGCTCAGCTTCGACTGGCGCATCCTGGAGATCGCCAGGCCTCTGGTCGAGCGGCGGTACGCCCTGGTCGAGCGCGACACGATGACCCCCGCCTGGATGAACGGCATCCGCCTCGGCGAGGTCGGCGGCGACCTCGCGACTGCCGCCGCGGCGGTGGGGGCGACGACGCTGTCCCCCGACCGCGTGCTCGTCGACGAGGCGCTGATGACCGGGGCGGCCCGGCAGGGCCTGCCGGTCGTGGTGTGGACGGTCAACGAGCCCGACGAGGCCGCCCGGCTGATCGACATGGGGGTGGCCGGGATCGTCACCGACTATCCCGACCGCATGCGCCGCCTCTGGAAGGTCCGCGGCCTGCCGCTGCCCGACCCGGTGACCCCGCTCCGCCCTGTGGGAGCCTGAGCACTCGGACACGGGAAGAGCCCCGCCCGAGGCGCCGACTCGACGACCAGGGGCGGGGCTCCAGGGTCACCCACAAGAATGGCTTTCACAGCCGATTACCAGCCAAGCCCATCAGACCGTGCCCGTCAAGTAGCTGAGCGTCACCCGGCCCAGCGTGTCGCCGTCGCACGGCCCGTGCGGCTCACTCCTCCACGGACAACGCGCCGGACGGGCAGAGCTGTACGGCCCTGTTCACGGCGGGCGCGACGTCGGCCGAAGGCTCGGCGTCGAGCACCACGACCGTCCCGTCGTCCTCGCTCTGGTCGAACACCTGGGGCAGCGTGAGCACGCACATCCCCGCACCGATACACCGTCCGGTGTCCGCCTTGATCTTCATTGTTCCCCCAGCGACTTTCCTCACCACAGTACCGGCAGACGGTGCACACCGTAGATCGCCATATTGGACCGCAGCGGAACCTCCCGCGCCGGCACGGCCAGGCGCAGGTTGGGGAAGCGACGCAGCAGGGCGGGATAGGCGATGCGCATCTCGATCCGGGCGAGTTGCTGTCCCAGGCACTGGTGGATGCCGTGCCCGAAGCTCAGGTGCCCGTGCGCCGACCGGGTCACGTCGAGGGCGTCGCCGCCCTCGAACCGCTCGGGATCCCGGTTCGCCGCCCCGATGGACAGCGTCACCGACTCACCGGCCCTGATCAGGGCGCCGCCGACCTCCACGTCCTCCAGGGCCGTACGGGTCGGCCCGATGTGCACGATGCTGAGGTAGCGCAGCAGTTCCTCCACCGCGTTCTCGACGGCGGCCGGGTCGTCCCGTACGACGGCGAGCTGGTCCGGGTTCGTCAGCAGCGCGAACGTGCCGAGGCCGAGCATGTTGGCGGTCGTCTCATGACCGGCGATGAGCAGCAGCAGCGCTACGCCGCCGATCTCCTCGGTCGTCAGCTCCCCGCCCGCGACCAGGCCGCTCAGTATGTCGTCGGCGGGTTCCTTCGCCTTCATCGTGACGAGACCGTGCAGGTAGGAGTACAGGTTCTGCACCGCGGCCCGGATGTCCTCGATCGAGGAGTTCAGGTTCAGCAGCACCGCCGAGTCACGCTGGAACTTCTCCCGGTCCTCGTACGGCACGCCGAGCAGTTCGCAGATCACCAGTGAGGGGATGGGGAGTGCGAAGGACTCGACGAGGTCGGCGGGGGCGCCCTCGCGTTCCATGGCGTCGAGGCGGCTCTCGGTGATCTCCTGGATCCTCGGTTCGAGCTGCTTCATCCGCCTCACGGTGAACTGCCCGGTCAGCAGGCGGCGGTAGCGGGTGTGCGCGGGGGCGTCCATGCGGAGGAAGAACCCCGGCGTCAGGGGCTCGCTGCGGAACTCCCCGCGCTGGGGGATCGGCGAGTGCAGCAGTTCGGGGCGGGTGCTGAAGCGGTTGTCGGCCAGGATGGCACGTGCTTCGGCGTAGCCGGTCACCAGCCAGCCCTCGTGCCCGTCCGCGTACGTCATCCGCTGGATCGGCGCCTCGGCGCGGCGGCGCGCCAGTTCGTCCGGTGGGTCGAAGGCACGTTCCCGAGTCAGGGGATAAGTCGCCAGCCGGGGTGTCGCCTCTGTCATGACACGCTCCTGTGCGAGTGGAAACGGTCGATGTGTCGAGCGGCCCGCTCCCCCCACCTAACAACATCATCTGACATATCGCAATGACTGATTGCTCATGATTCCGGTCACGTAGCGTACGCGCTCGAAGCGAATGCCACGGTTGTCAGCCCGCCGTCCAGGGCCGGAGCTTGTCGGGGTTGAGTATCGCCCAGATGTGCGTGATCCGGTCGCCTGCGACGTCGAACGCCATCACCGACACGGTGACGCCCTCCTGCCGGCCCACAAGACCGGGCTGGCCGTTGACCGTGCATTCCAGGACCGTCACACCGGGTACCGCACTGGCCCTGTCCACGAAGAAGCGTGCGATCCGCTCGGCGCCTTGGACCGGACGAGGCTCGGCGGTGGCGAGCCCGCCACCGTCGCCGGTCGCGGTGGCGTCGGGAGCCAGGAGGCCGATGAGGGCGTCGATGTCCTTGGCTTCCCACGCCTGCTTGAAGTCCCTCACGATCCCGGCGCGCCGGGACGCCGGGGTCGCGGGAGCCTGTGCGTCGCGGATGCGGCGGCGGGCCGAGGAGGCCAGCTGGCGGCAGGCCGCCGGGGTGCGGCCGACGATCTCGGCCACTTCGGTGAAGGAATAGCGGAAGACGTCGTGCAGGACGAACGCGACGCGCTCGGCCGGGGTCATCGAGTCGAGCACGACGAGGAAGGCCATGCTGACCGACTCGTCCAGGGTGACCCGGTCGGCCGGATCGACCGTTACGCCGCCCGGCCGCCCGTCGATCCACTCCGCGGGCTCGGGCAGCGGCTCCGGGATCCATTCGCCCACGTAGCGCTCCCGCCGGGCTCGCGCCGAGCCGAGCAAATCGAGGCAGATGCGACTGGCGACCGTCGTCAGCCAGCCGCCGGGGGACTCGACGGCCTCCTGCCGCTGCCGCGACATGGCATACCAGCGGGCGTAGGTCTCCTGCACGACGTCCTCGGCGTCGGCCAGGGAGCCCAGGAGCCGATACGCGAGGTTGATCAACCGGCGCCGCTCGCTCATGATCACGCTCAGGCTCGGGTCGAGCCGTCCGCCTCCCGGCCCGGATGGGTTGGTCATGGTGTCGCCGGCCCCCTTGGTCGCATCCGTCCTCACTCGGTTCGACGAGACACCCCACCGAACTGTGAGGTCCCAATGCCGGGAGGTCTCGGTACTGGGAGGGGTCTCGGTGCCGGGAGGTCGCGGCGTCGCCTCACATTCCAAGGGGGTGGGTCGTCGTACCGCTGAGACCACCCCTGAGGAAGGAAGCCGATCATGGAACCGGTGAACGTCGCGATCGTCTACTACAGTGCCACGGGCACCGTGCACGCCTTGGCGCAGGCCGCCGCCGAGGGCGCGGAGAAGGCCGGCGCACACGTGCGGCTGCGCAAGGTCGCGGAAACGGCCCCAGCGGAAGTCGTCAACACCAGGCCGGAGTGGGTCGCGCACCTCCAGGACACCGCCGACGTCCCCGAGGCCGGCCTCGACGACCTGGTCTGGGCCGACGCCGTGCTGTTCGGCGCCCCCACCCGCTTCGGCAACCCGGCCGGTCAGCTCAGGGCGTTCATCGACACCACCGGCCCCCTCTGGTTCCAGGGCAAGCTCGCGGACAAGGTGTACTCGGCCTTCACCGCCTCCAACACCGCCCACGGCGGACAGGAGTCCACCCTCCTGGCGCTGGGGAACACCTTCTACCACTGGGGCGGCATCATCGTGCCCCCCGGCTACACCGATCCCGTCCAGTTCCGGTCAGGCAATCCCTACGGCACCTCGCACGTGGCCGGCGACGGCTCACCCGGCGAGGTGTCCTTGCAGGCGGCCCGTCACCAGGCCCGCCGCGTCGTCGACACCGCGGCCTTGCTGAAGGCCGGCCGCGCCGCCTGATCCGGCACCACGCCCGCCGGGACGCGCGTGCGGCGGCGTCCCGGGGGGAGGGCGGTCAGAGCCAGCCGTTGCGGCGGAAGGCGCGGTGCAGAAGCGTGCAGGCGACGACCATCACACCGATCACGATGGGGTAGCCGTACACGGACTTGATCTCGGGCATGTGCTCGAAGTTCATGCCGTAGATGCCGGCGATCATCGTGGGGACCGAGATGATCGCCACCCAGGAGGAGATCTTGCGCATGTCCTCGTTGGCGAGGGCGTTGGAGCGCGCCAGGGCGGCCTGGAGGATCGAGTCGGACAGCTCGTTGGACGCCTGGACCTGCTCACACACGCGGGACAGGTGGTCGCCGACGTCGCGGAAGTACTCACGCATCTCGGAGGGGATGCTGCGCCGCTGGGGAAGGGCGTTGAAGGGGGTCTGGAGCGGTCCGACGGCGCGCTTGAGCTCCAGCATCTCGCGCTTGAGCTGGTAGATCCTGTTGATGTCGCGGGAGCTGACCTCGGCGAAGACGGCCGCCTCGACCTCTTCGAGCTCGGCCTGCATGAGGTCGGCGACCTGCAGGTACTTGTCCACGACGTGGTCGGCGATGGCGTGCAGGACGCCCGTGGGGCCGCGGCCGATCAGCTTCGGCTTCGACTCCAGCTTCTCGCGGACGTCGCCGAGCGGACAGTGCCGCCCGTGCCGTACGGTCACGACGAAGTCGGGCCCGACGAACGCCATGATCTCGCCGGTGCCGATGATCTCGCTGCTCGCCGTCGACACCTCGTGGTCGAGGAACGCGACGGTCTTGAGCACCACGAACAGCGAGTCGCCGTACCGCTCGACCTTGGGCCGCTGGTGGGCCTTGATGGCGTCCTCGACGGCGAGCGGGTGCAGGCCGAACACGTCGGCGAGCCACTCGACCTCGGGCGCGGCGGGCTCGTGCAGACCGACCCAGACGTACGCGTCGGGCACCTCGTTGGCCTCGTTGTGCTCGCGGACCAGGCGCACGGCCTCGGGAATGCCGGCGGCGTCGACCTTCTTGCCGCCGACGTACGCGCCGAACTCGACGAGGGAGTTGCTCGGCGGCACGCAGCGGACGACCGTCTCCGCGTTCATCGACGCGGCGCTGAGGTGCGTGGACATGACCCGGGTGTGCCTGTTGATGCGGGGAAAGAGCAGAGAGGAGCGCATGGCGGTCCCTTCCCGCCCGAGCCGGCACGCTCTACGCGCGACGTGATGTCACCCCTTCATAAAGGCGTGAGCTGCCCCTCGGGCTTCAGTTTCGGAGTGGTCGGGAATGCGCACGACGTACGTGCGCGAGCACGTACTGACGGGATCACCAGAATTCATCCCAGACCACCTCCAATCGCCACGAGACAGCGCGAAGCCTGTCTAACCTACCACACGGTGGTTGGACACCTGTTCCAGGGTAGCGGCGTCAAGTCCCACCGATCATGCACTTCTTGCCAAAAACAACCCGCACAAACTAGCCATCGATGTGTATCCCCCACCTGAACAGGGCAAGCCGGCATGCTCCGCGTCGTCAGCCGGCGAAATACACACCGGCGTACGGATGGATAGGAACGCCTCCACCCGGGCGCTCGCCCACGCCTGAGAACGGGAGGCGGCCGACCGCTGCGACAATGGTCGGGTGCGCGTACTTGTCATCGGTTCCGGGGGTCGCGAGCACGCTCTGTGCCGGGCCCTGCGGCTCGACCCCGCCGTCGTAGAGGTCCACTGCGCCCCCGGCAACGCCGGCATCGCCGAAGTGGCCACCTTGCACCAGGTCACGCCGACCGACGGGGCGGCCGTGACCGCGCTCGCCGAGCGGCTGGGCGCCGACCTCGTCGTGATCGGCCCGGAGGCGCCGCTGGTCGCCGGCGTCGCCGACGCCGTCAGGGCCGCCGGGATCGCCTGCTTCGGCCCGTCGGCGGAGGCGGCGCAGGTCGAGGGGTCCAAGGCGTTCGCGAAGGACGTGATGACCGCCGCCGGGGTGCCGACCGCGCGCGCGTACACCTGCACCACCGAGGAGGAGGCCGCGGCGGCGCTCGACGCGTTCGGGGCGCCGTACGTCGTGAAGGACGACGGCCTGGCCGCCGGCAAGGGCGTGGTCGTGACCGACAGCCGCGAGGAGGCCCTGGAGCACGCCAGGGCGTGCGAGCGGGTCGTCATCGAGGAGTACCTCGACGGCCCCGAGGTGTCGCTGTTCGCGCTGTGCGACGGGACGAGCGCCGTGGCGCTGCAGCCTGCTCAGGACTTCAAGAGGGCCTACGACGGCGACAAGGGCCCCAACACCGGCGGCATGGGGGCCTACACCCCGCTGCCGTGGGCGCCGGAGGGCCTGTCCGAGCAGGTGATGGCCGAGATCGTGCGCCCGACCGTGACCGAGATGGCGCGGCGCGGCACGCCGTACACGGGAGTGCTGTACGCCGGGCTGGCGCTGACCGCGGACGGCCCCCGGGTGATCGAGTTCAACGCGCGGTTCGGCGACCCGGAGACCCAGGTCGTGCTCGACCGGCTGGAGACCCCTCTGGGAGAACTGCTGCTCGCGTGCGCGACCGGCGCGCTCGCCGGGCACCCGCCGCTGCGGTGGCGCGACGGCGCCGCCGTGACCGTGGTGGTCGCCGCGGAGAACTACCCGGCCGACCCGGTGAAGGGCGACCCGATCGCGGGGCTTCCGGTGACGGTCGAGGGCGCGTACGTGCTGCACGCGGGCACGGCCCTCGACGGGAACAACAGGCTCGTGTCGAACGGCGGGCGGGTGCTCAACGTGGTCGGCACGGGCGCCGACGTCGCCCAGGCCAGGGCTCGGGCCTACGAGGCGCTGGAGCGGATCACGATGCGCGGCTCCCACCACCGATCCGACATCGCCCTGACCGCCGCGTCGGCCTGACGCCTCCTGACGCCCGGCTCTCCCCCTGCGCTCCCCTTGCTCAGGGCGCGCGGGAGAGCTGGGAAGATGGAACGGTGAAGCACCTGCACTCCGGCAAGGTACGCGACCTCTACGAGACCCCCGACGGGCTGCTGCTGATGGTCGCGTCCGACCGCATCTCGGCCTTCGACTACGTGCTCGAACCCGGCATCCCCGACAAGGGGGAGATCCTCACCCGGCTGTCGCTGTGGTGGTTCGAGCAGCTCAAGGACGTGGTTCCCAACCACGTGGTCTCGTCCGACGTCCCGGCGGAGTTCGCCGGCCGTGGAGTGCTGTGCCGCAGGCTGCGGATGGTGCCGGTGGAGTGCGTGGCCCGCGGCTACCTCACCGGCTCCGGACTGGTGGACTACCGCAGGGAGGGCGTCGTCTCCGGCGTGCGGCTCCCGGAAGGGCTCACCGACGGGTCCCGGCTGCCCGAGCCGATCTTCACGCCGTCGTCCAAGGCCCCCATGGGCGAGCACGACGAGCCCATGACGTACGAGGAGGTCGCGGCGGAGGTGGGTGAGGACGTGGCCGAGCGGCTGCGCCGGATCACCCTCGACGTCTACAGCCGCGGGGCCGAGATCGCTTTGGAACGTGGCATCATCCTGGCCGACACGAAGATCGAGCTGGGCTGGGACGCCGACGGCGTGCTGACCCTGGGCGACGAGGTGCTGACGCCCGACTCCTCCCGCTTCTGGCCGCTTGACCAGTGGGAGCCGGGCCGCTCCCAGCCGTCGTTCGACAAGCAGTTCGTCAGGGACTGGCTGCTGTCCCCCGAGTCGGGCTGGGACAGGTCGTCGGGCGAGGCGCCCCCGCCGCTGCCCGACGAGATCGTCGAGCGCACCCGAAGCCGCTATGTCGAGGCGTACGAGCGGCTGACCGGCGAGCGCTTCCGCGGCTGAATCACACAGGTCACACAAGTAGTCTCAAGTGACCCGTTCCCCCACGCGTTCTGGGGGTAGTTCCTCCCCGAAACTCCTGGAACAGCGGCTACTCTAGGCCGATCGTCCTCGCCGACGACCCGGCTGCCGGCTGACGGGAGTCCCCCACCCTTCCCCCGAAATAGGAGCAATTCATGGTCAGTTACCGCGTGCGCGGGGGCAACGTACTGCGTGGAACCGCCTTCATCCAGGGCGCGAAGAACGCCGTACTGCCCATGATCGGGGCGGCGCTGCTCGCTGCCGAGGGCCGCACGGTGCTCCGCAACGTGCCCGTCATCGAGGACGTGCGCCGGGCGGTCGAGCTCGCCCAGGCCGTGGGCGCGAAGGTGGAGTTCCACGAGAGCGAGCGGACGCTCGTCATCGACGCCTCCCGCCTGACCAGCCCGGTCCTGCCCGCGGAGATCGCCCGCCGGTTCCGGGGATCGGTGCTGTTCGTCCCCGCGCTGCTCCACCGCCTCGGCGAGGCGATCATCGAGGGCATCGGGGGGTGCAACCTCGGCAGCCGCAACCTCGACTTCCACTACCTGGGCTACAAGCGCCTGGGCGCGATGGTGGACGAGGGCGAGGCCGTCATCCACATCAAGGCCGGCGGCCTGATCGGCGCCCCGCTGTACCTCGACACCCCGTCGCACACCGGCACCGAGAACCTGATCATGGCCGCCTCGCTGGCGCGGGGCACCACCGTCATCGAGAACGCGGCCCTCGAACCCGAGGTGCTCGACGTCATCACCATGCTGACCCGGATGGGCGCGCGCATCCGCGGCGGCGGCACGGGCTTCATTACGGTCGAGGGCGTGGACGAGCTGACCGCGGTGGAGCACACGGTCATGCCCGACCGGCTCGACGCGGGCGTTTTCGCGATGGCCGCGGCGATCACCGGAGGCGAGGTCAGCCTGGTCGGCGCCTCTCTCGAGCACCTCGGCGTGGTCCGGTGGAAACTGGAGCAGATGGGCGTCGAGTTCGAGAACCACGGCGCGGTGCTCCAGGTCCGCCGCAACCGCCCGCTGCGCCCGATCAACGTCATCACCGACACCTACCCCGGCTTCGCGACCGACCTGCAGTCGCCGCTGATGACCGTGGCCTGCCTCGCGGAGGGCTCCAGCTACATCCACGAGCGCATCTTCGACGGCCGCTTCGCGCTCGCGGGCGAGCTGAACAAGATGGGGGCGAACGTCGAGGTCGAGGGTAGCCGTGCGGTCGTGCACGGTCCGACACCGCTGCACGGCACCGAGGTGACGGCGCACGATCTGCGATCGGGAATCGCGCTCGTGCTCGCCGGTCTCGCGGCGGAAGGCGAGACCACGATCGGGTCCGGATATCTCATCGACCGCGGTCACGCCGCGCTCGCGCAGCGTATGCAGGCACTCGGCGCAGATGTGGTGCGTGAAATTTCCACTTCGGACGAGGGCTGAGTCCGGAAACCTTTACTAATGCCCTGACCAGCGGGGATCTTCCGATTTACGGAACAGCCGAGACCACCCAGAATGGTATTCCGGCAAATCTGGGCGTGACATTACGGCCTTAACCAGCGATCGTTCCAAAGAGAAGCCACAACAACGAGGGCGACGTGGGATGGGACGAACATTGGTCGAGCGCACGGAAGACACTCCGCGCGGGTCACGTCTGGGCACGGTGACACCCGACCTCACCATCGGTGTGGTGGGGTCGCACGATCTGGTCGAGCGGGTGATGCTCATGGGGCACTCGGCTGCCCCGGTGCCCTGCCGGCTGGTCGCCGCCGCGTACCGGGACGAACAGGAGGCGGCGGACAAGGTGACCCGGCTCGGTCCGGGTGTGGACGCGTGCCTGTTCGCGAGTCCGGTGCCTTTCGAGCTCGCCCGCCGGGCCGGCGTGCTGACGATGCCCGCCACGCACGTGCAGCTCGGCGGGGCCGCGCTCGTGGCGGCGATCGCGCGGGCCGCGCTGGACGAGCGGGTCGATCCCCGCCGGGTGAGCCTCGATGTGCTCGGCCGGCCGGACATCGACGAGGCGTACATGGACCTCAACCTCTCCTCGGGCGAGGTGCACAGCCGTGACGAGCCGGGCCCGGTCGGAACGATCACGGCCTTTCACGAACGGCTGTTCCGACAAGGGGCCACGACGGGCGCGCTCACATGCGTCCAGGGCGTGGCCGACCGGCTGACCGCCGCCGGGGTGCCGGTGGTGCCGATCAGGCCGACCTCAGCGGCCGTCCGTACGGCACTGCACACGGCGTCGTTGCTCGGCGCCCGCCACCGGCTGGAGGAGTCGCAGCTCACGGTCGTGCTGGTCGAGGTGCCGACGCTGCGCGAGCCGGTGAGGCGGGCCGCGCCGCGCTACTGGCGCGACGAGCTCCGGCTGTCGCTGCACCGCCTGCTGGTGCAGGAGGCCAACCGGATCAACGCGAGCGTGTGGCCGATCGACGACCACAGCTACCTCGTGGTGGCGACGAAGGGCTCGATCGCGACGGCCACGGACGGGTTCCGGGTGCTGCCGTTCGCCGCGCGGATCCGCGAGGAACTGGGCCTGGCCGTCGAGGTGGGTGTGGGGATGGGCCGCACCACGCACGAGGCCGAGACGCACGCGAGGGGCGCGCTCGCCCGCACCCAGGGCGGCAAGCAGCCGCAGGGCTTCGCGGTGGACCGGGAGGGCCGCGCGCTGGTGCCGCCGCCCCGGATGCCGCCCCAGCCGGGCGGACCGGTTAAGCCCAAGGGGGTCGAGGTGCTGGCGCGCCTGGCCGCCAAGCTGGAGGGCGGGGACACGGTCGTGGACGCGGAGGGCGCCGGGCGCATGCTCGGGGTGACCCCGCGCACGGCCAGGCGGTTGCTGCGCACGCTGGTTGACGAGGGACTCGCGTGGCCGCTTCCGCCCAACCGCACCCCCCAGCCGGGCCGGCCGCGACAGCTCTACCGGCTGATCGTGGAGAAGCTGAACCGGTAATCAGCGTTCAGAAGCGACGGTCTATTGTCATGACCCATGGAACGAAACGGTCATGACGCACGGGTGTGGTTGGCGCTGGCGGCCGTGTACGTGGTGTGGGGCTCGACGTACCTCGGCATCGCGATCGCCATCCAGACCCTCCCGCCGATGACGAGTGGTGGGCTCCGTTTCGTCGCGGCGGCGCTGGTTCTCGGCACGGTCCTGCTCGTCAGGGCCGTGCCCTTCCGCATGCGGTGGAGGGAGTTCGGGGGCGCCGCGCTGGTCGGGCTCCTGCTCCTCGCCGGAGGCAACGGCATGGTCGCCGTGGCCGAGCAGCACATCTCCAGCGGCCTGGCCGCGCTGCTCGTCGCCTCGACCCCGCTGTGGCTGATCGTGCTCAGGACGGTCTTCAGGGACCGGCCGCACGTGCTGACGCTGGCCGGCGTGCTGGTGGGCTTCGCCGGAGTCGCCTTCCTCTCGCTCCGCGGCGGCGGCGCGTCCGGCAGCGGGGCGGGCGTCACCGTGGTGCTGCTGGGCTCGCTGTCGTGGTCGGTGGGATCGTTCATCTCCCCGCGGATCCCGATGCCGGCCAACCCCTTCGTGGCCAGCACGGTCGAGATGGCGGTGGGCGGCAGCGCGCTGCTGGTCATGGGCCTCGTGCAGGGCGAGCGGCTGCACCTCGGCGCGGTGAGCTGGCAGTCGTGGGCGGCCCTGGCCTACCTGGTGCTGGTGGGCTCCCTGGTGGGCTTCACCTCCTACATCTGGCTGCTCGGCCATGCCCCGATCTCGCTCGTGTCCACCTACGCGTACGTGAACCCGGTGGTGGCGGTGATCCTCGGGATGGCGGTCCTGTCGGAACCGGTCACCGCGGCCATGCTCGTGGCGGGAGCCCTGATCGTGGTGGGGGTCGCGCTGGTGGTCTCCACCGAACGCCGTGGCCGGACCGCGACACCGTCGGGAGAGGAGACCGCCGCGGTCCCAGGGCGCGTCACGGCGTCCCGGCCGACCTCCGAACCGTGAAATCGAGCCGGTTCGATGAAGCGCGCGAGCGAAACCGGCAATTCGAGGCCGTGACCGAATCAGGCACTTGATTTCGCTGCGATCTGCCGATTATCCCGCGATATTCGCAGGGGAAATGCGAGGAGCGGCGCGGCCTTGATTACATCGGCACCGAGCACATCCCGCTCGGGCTCGTCCGCGATCGCGAAAGTGCGGCGGCCCAGGTCCGGGTCACGGACGGAGCCGGCCTCGACTGCATGGGGCGGATCGCGGACGAGCTCGTCCAGCGGTATCCGGCGCGCTAGGAAGCCCGCCGGAACGCCTCGGCGGCGGTGAGGAAGACGTCGTTGGCCTCGCGGTCGCCGATGGAGATCCTGGCCCCCTCCCCGTCGAACGGGCGCACGGCGACGCCCGCGGCCGCGCACGTCCCCGCGAACTCCATCGTGCGCTCGCCGAGGCGCAGCCAGACGAAGTTGGCCTCGGTGGGCGGGACCGTCCAGCCCTGCGACAGCAGCGCCTCCCTGACGCGGCTGCGCTCCTTGATCACGGTCTCGACCCGCTCCTGCAACTCGTCCTCGGCCCGCAGGGAGGCGATCGCGGCGGCCTGGGCGAGGTGGTTGACCGCGAAGGGCAGCAGCGTCTTGCGGACCGCGGCGGCCACCGGCTCGTGCCCGATCAGGTAGCCGACCCGCAGCCCCGCCAGGCCGTACGCCTTGGAGAACGTGCGCAGGACGGCGACGTTGGGGCGCTCGCGGTAGAGCGTGAGGCCGTCCGGCACGTCCGCGTCCCTGACGTACTCCCGGTAGGCCTCGTCGAGGACGACGGTGACGTTCTCGGGCACGCGGTCGAGGAACCGCGTGAGCTCGTCGGCCCGGTTCACCGTGCCGGTCGGGTTGTTGGGGTTGCACACGAAGACCAGGCGCGTCTCCGGCGTGATGGCCTCGGCCATGGCGTCGAGGTCGTGCGTCTCGTCGCGCAGCGGCACCTCGACCGCGTTGGCACCCGAGAGGCCGACCAGCAGCGGGTATGCCTCGAACGAGCGCCAGGCGTACACCACGTCGGCGCCGGGCTCGCCGACCGCCTCCAGGATCTGCTGGGCGACCGCCACCGAGCCGGCGCCCAGCGCGACGTGGTCGTACGGCACGCCGAACCGCTCCGCGAGCGTCTCGGTGAGCCGGACCGCGCCGGGATCGGGATAGCGGTGGACCTCCGTGGCCGCCCGCGCGATCGCCTCCACCACCGACGGCAGAGGTCCGAAGGGGCTCTCGTTGGAGGACAGCTTGTAGGACCGGCCGTCCGGGGAGACCACGGCCTTGCCCGGCTTGTAGGCCGGCATGGTGTCGAGGATCGAGCGGAATCGAGACATGTCCTAACGATAGGAGATCCGCCTGGTCGGGCGGCACCCCGCACACCCCCTGCGGATGACCCCCCGGCCCCGTCCCTACTTGTAGTAGGCGTAGAGCGTCTTCCAGGTGCCGGCGTACTGGCAGTTGAGGGACGGCTTGGCGGCCTTGGCCTCCGAGCAGGTCTTGAGCTCGACCTCGCCGACGTTCTTGACGGTGAAGGCGAACGTCTTCTTCGCGCCGTACGAGCAGGTGCGGTAGTTGCGGTAGGCCAGGTGCGGCTTGTTGGCGGCGTCGAAGTAGCTGACGCGGAACAGGGCCCAACCGCAGGTGGACGCCTTGTGGGTCAGGCTGGTGACGCTGCCGGCGACCTTGACATACGGCGCGGGCAGGCTCGGGTCGTCCTTGGCCGCGGCGGTCAGTGAGCCGCTCACCTTGGCCTTCGATCCGGTGGCGTAGTAGGGACCCCAGGGCTTGGGGGTGGCGGCCTGCGCGGCCGTCGCGGTGGCGAGCGGGGCGAGGGCCAGGATGCCGGCCGCGAGCGTGATGCCGGCCAGGGAGCGGGTGAGGGCCATGGCTGGGGTCCTTTCCTCTGTCGTTGCGGGCAGTTTGTCCCGGGGCGCTTTCAAGGCCCTTGACGTCCGCTGTACCTCCCTGGTGGGCCGGGGATCGCGTGGTTAGGATCGCGCGGTAACCGGCGAGCGGGGAGAGCATGACGAGCGGTGCGGAGGGCGACGGACCGCGGGACGGCGATCCCCGGCGGATCGGACCGTTCCGCATCGTCGGCAGGCTCGGCCAGGGCGGCATGGGCACGGTCTACCTCGGCCGGGACGCCGACGGCCGCGACGCGGCGGTCAAGGTGATCCACCCGCAGTGGGCGGCCGACCCCGACTTCCGGCGCAGGTTCCAGCGCGAGGTCGCCGCCGCGCAGCGGGTCGCCCGCTTCTGCACCGCCGCCGTCCTCGGCGCGGGGCTGGACGGCGACGTCGCCTACCTCGCCACCGAGTACGTCCCGGGGCCCACCCTGCAGGAGGTCGTGCGGGAGCGCGGGCCGCTGTCGGGGTCGAGCCTGGAGGCGGTGGCGGTCAACGTGGCCGTGGCCCTGCAGGCGATCCACAGCGCGGGGGTGATCCACCGCGACCTCAAGCCGTCGAACGTGCTGCTGTCGCCGGTCGGTCCCAAGGTCATCGATTTCGGCATCGCCCAGGTCACCGACACCACCGCGGACATCAGCGGCATCGTCGCGGGAACGCCGTCCTTCATGTCGCCCGAGCAGGCGAAGGGCGACCGGCTGACCCCGGCGTCCGACATCTTCGCCTGGGGCGCGCTGGTGGCGTACACCGCCTCGGGCCGGGCGCCGTTCAGCGGCGGGTCGATCCCGAGCATCCTCTATCGGGTGCTGCACGAGCCCCCGCACATCTCGGGCCTCGACCCCCGGCTGCGGTCGATCGTCGACCTGGCGCTGGCGAAGGACCCGGCCCGGCGTCCCACCGCGCGGGGACTGGTCGAGATGCTGACCGGCCACGAGCCCATCGAGCCCGCGCCCGAGCCCGAGCCCGCGCCTCCGAGCGTGCGAGGAGCGCCCACGGCCGTGTCGGGCGGGGCGGGCCGCCGGTCGCGCCTGGGCGTGGGGATCGCCGCCGCCGCCACCGCCATCGTGGTCACGGCGGGCGTGGTCGTCGCCGTCCAGGTGGCGTCGTCCGGCGACCCCGAGCCGTCCGGGAAACCGCCGGCGCGCACCACCGCGAGCGCCTCCGGCGGCAACCCGCTGCGCGGGCAGGCCGCACGGCTCTATGCGAGCCCGACCGGCGACGAGGCCCACCAGGCGGACGTCTGGCAGGCGGCGGGGCGGGCCGGGGACGCCGCGATGATGCGGAAGCTGGCCGCGGTGCCCAGGGCCGTGTGGCTCGGCCAGACGAGCGCGGTCGAGGCCGCCCGTGCGGCGAGCGCCGCGCTGGAGGCCGCGGCGCGGCAGGACGCGGTCGCGGTCTTCGTCACCGACCACATCCCGCTGCGCGCGTGCAACGAGGACGGCGGCGCGGCGGACTCGGCCGACTACCTCGCCTGGATCGACGCGCTCGCGTCGGCCGTGGGCGACCGCAAGGCGGTGTTCGTGCTGGAGCCGAACAGCCTCGCGGAGTTGCCGGGCTCGCCGGACTGCTCGCTGGGCGACGCCGCCGACCAGCGCGCCAGGCTGCGCATGCTCGCCGCGGCGGCCAAACGGCTCGGCGCGCTGCCGAACACCGCCGTCTACCTCGACGGCAGCCTCGACGGCTGGCCGACGCCGGAGGTCGCCGCGACTCGGCTGGTCGACGCCGGGATCACCGACGCGGACGGCTTCTACCTCAACGTCTCCGGATTCCAGAAGACCGGCCAGCTCGTCGCGTACGGCACCCGCCTCGCCGCCTGCGTGAAGACCAAGTCGCAGGGCCGCGGCCGTGCCTGCGCCGACGTCGGCACGGACGCGGGGACGGCCGGGCTCCCCCACTTCGTGATCGACACGAGCAGGAACGGCAAGGGCGGGTGGACCCCGCCCGAGGGCAGGTACAAGGACCCCCAGGACTGGTGCAACCCGCCGGGACGCGGCGCCGGCGTACGGCCGACCACCCGCACCGGCAGCGCGCTCGTGGACGCGTACCTGTGGGTGCGGCCGGCCGGCATGTCCGACGACCGGTGCGACCGCGGCGAGGGCGGCTCCACTGACCCGGTGTACGGCGTCGTCCCGCCCTACGGCGGCACGTGGTGGCCCGAGCTCGCCCTCCAGCGGGCCAAGGACGCCGTTCCGCCCCTCTGATGAGCGGTTCAGTCCCGGCGTGCGGGCAGTTCGGGTCGTTCGTCGGGAATCCGGAATTTCGGGTTCGAAGGCAAGCACTAAGATCCAGCGACATGTGGCGGAAAGCAAGAATCGTGATGGCCGGTGCCTGCGCCGCCGGCGTGTGCGTCGTCCCCACCGCGGCCGGGCCCGCGACCGCCGCGACCGCCGAGGCGGCGGCCGTGAGCGCGAAGGCCGCGACCCCGGCCGGGGTGAAGAAGAAGGACGAGCCCTACTGCGCCCGGTACAAGTGCATCGCCCTCACCTTCGACGACGGCCCCTGGCCCTACACCCCGGCGCTGCTCGACACGCTGAAGAAGCACAAGGCGAAGGCCACCTTCTTCCTGCTCGGCAGGAAGGTGGCCTACCGTCCCGAGCTCACCCGGCGGATCTACGAGGAGGGGCACGACATCGGCAACCACACCTGGACCCACCCCTCGCTCACCGAACTGTCCGACGGTGAGGTGTTCGAAGAGGTCTCGAGCACCTCGAACATCATCAATCAGACGATCGGCAAGATGCCGGACTACATGCGCCCGCCGAACGGCGCGACCGACTCCAGGATCGCGAGTCTCATGGCCGATCTGGGGCTGCCGCAGATCCTGTGGACGGGGTCCACGCTCGACTGGCAGGCCCGCGACACCAAGGTGATCGCCCAGCGCACGTTGAAGCTCGCCAAGCGCAACGGCGTGATCCTGCTGCACGACATCGTCCCCGAGACGGTCAAGGCCATGCCCGGCGTGCTCACCGCGCTGGAGAAGCAGCACTACAAGTTCGTCACGCTGACGACCCTGCTGCAGGGCCGCAAACTGCGCCCCGGCGAGGTCTACCCGCCCCGCGGCAAGTAACCGGCCCCGGGCGTCGTCTCCGCGTAGGGCGCCGGCGCGCCCGGCGGCAGTGACACCGGCGGAGGCACCGTCGACATGGGAGAGGCGACCGCCGTCTCCGTCAGGGGGACGAGACCGGCGTCGGCCGTGAGCGAGCGGTCCAGGGCCGCTCGCATCCGGGGCTGCAGGGGCCGCTCGACCAGCCGGTGCACGCCGTACGCGACCACGAGCGCGGCGGCCACGGCCAGCGGGAGCGTGAGGCGGTTGCCCAGCACCGGGTGGAGCCACTGGATCAGCAGGAACCCGACGTGGTGGTGGAAAAGGTAGAGCGGATAGGTCAGCGCGCCGAGGAAGGTGAGCCACCGCCAGTCGATCCGGTCGAACGCGCCGACCGCCACGAGGATCATCACCAGGAAGATCAGCGAGATCACGCCCACCACGAGCGCCGAGCCCAGCGCCTGCCCGTATCTCCGGATCGCCGGTGGTCCCTCGCCCAGCGCCGTGTAGAGCGCGAGGATCCAGCCCACGCCCACGAACAGCCAGGGGAACAGCGACCCGCCGAAGCGGTGGACGAGAAAGAGGGCCATCCCCGCGATGAAGTAGGGCGCGCTGAACGGGACGAGCACCGCCTGCAGCAGGTCGGCGTTCACCCGGTCGGCGATCGCCAGCAGCAGCACCCACGCCCCCATGAACGCCAGGCACCGGCGGTAGGTGATCCCCACGGCCGCGAGGCAGGCGATGAGGGCGTAGAAGACCAGTTCCTGCCATAGCGTCCAGTAGACGATCTCCAGGTCGCGTACGGCGAAGCCGTGCTGGAGCATCGTCATGTTGGCCAGCAGTTCGGTGAGGCTCGGCCGGTGGTCGGTGATCAGGCCGCCGACGGCCAGGCCGCCCAGGACGAGCACGCTCGCCCAGTACGCCGGGAACAGCCGGGCGATCCGCGACGCCGCGAAGTGGCCCGGCGTGCGGCCCCAGGCGCTCATCAGGATCACGAAGCCGCTGATCAGGAAGAACAGGCGCACGCCGTACACGCCGAACATGGTCGCCATGCTCAGCGCGGGGAAGGCGTTGGGCGTGCCCCAGGCGCGCGTCTCGCCGAAATGGAAAAGGACGACGCCGAGTGCCGCGCAGAACCGCAGAAGGTCGAGCACGCGCAGCCGGGACGGTCCAGGGGGAATGGCCGGCGCATCGGTGATGCGGGGGGCCGCAGCCAGCATAGGCCGGAATATATCCTGAAAGATCCCTGTGAGTCGGGATTAATCCGGCGTTGGTGGTGTAGCGTGCGGCCCGGCCCCCGCCGGGCGCGGTCGATCAGGTGCGCAGCATGGGCGGGTGCAGCAGCACGGCGGGGCCCCGGCGGTAGAGCATGGCGGGACGTCCGCCGTCCCGGGTCGTGGTGCGCCCGGTGGACACGAGGAAGCCCTCCGTCTTGGTGACCTTCCTGTGGAAGTTGCGCGGGTCGAGCGGACGTCCCCAGACGATCTCGTAGACGCGGCGCAACTCGGCGACGGTGAACTCGGGCGGGCAGAACGCGGCGCCGAGCGAGGTGTATTCGAGCTTGCCCCTGGCCCGCTCCACGCCGTCGAGCATGATCCTGCGGTGGTCGAAGGCCATCTGCGTCAGCTCGGCCACCGGCTGCCAGCTCATGTGGGCCTCGGTGGACGCGGGCAGGTCGGGGGCGAGGCCCAGGTAGGCCACGCTGACGACCCGCTGGCGCGGATCGCGGTCCGGATAGCCGTAGGTCTGGAGTTGCTCCAGATGGACCGGCGCCCCGGGAAGGCCGGCCCGTTCGGCGAGCACGCGGGCCGCCGCGGCGGGAAGGTCCTCCTCCAGCTTGATGAAACCGCCGGAAAGCGCCCACCTGCCCTCGTACGGCGGCCGGTCGCGCCGCCAGACGAGGGCGCTGAGCTGCTGGGACCTGACGGTGAGCACGACAAGATCCACGCTGACCGGGATACGCGGGATCATGTCCAGCACGCTACAGGACGCGGGCCGCGGCTCGGGCCGTCCGGAGTCAGCCGGCCCGGCCCCTCGCGGGAGCTTCACCACCGATCCACATCCCCGGAACCGGGATTCGTGTCCCCGGGCGTCGCCCGGCACAGCGCGACCTGCACAGCGCGGCCGATGCCGGGCGACGCACCGCCGGGAACGTCAAAGCGCCTGGGTGGGCTTGACGTAGGTCACCCGGAGGTTCAGATAGGCCGCCACGCCGGCGTCGTGGCCGCGTACGGCGAGCAGGTTGCAGCAGTCGAGGTAGGTCGCGGGCACCACGACGTCGATCGCCCCGGCGGCGCACGCGCCGCTCTTGACGCTCTGCACGAGTTGGCCGTTGAAGTAGACCTGCGCGTCGTTGTCCACCGTGCCCTGGATGCGCACGGCCTGCGCGTCACGCGGCAGGTGCAGCCAGTGGCGCACCAGGATGTCGGTGTCGACCGCCCACGGGGTCTTGACGTTGGCCTGGTTGTTCCACGAGCAGGTCCCGTTGGTGGTGCCGAAGCCCGCCTGCCCCCTCGGCCAGGCGCTGTCGTCGAATCCCCGCTGGGCGAAGCCCGGCACCTGGGTCGTGGAGGGCACCTGACGGTATGCCCAGCCCGTGCTGTTGTAGTCGAGCGCGGTGACGACGTTCGCACGCCCGCTCGCGGCCTGGGCGGCGGTGGCCGCGGGGACGGCCAGGGCCATCGCGGCCACCAGCGCGCCCGCCGCGAGACCGGCGGGCAGGTGACGGAGTCGGTTCATGGGCGGTCTCCTTGTCGATCGTCGGATGCCCTGTGCGGCGGGCATTCGATGCCGGCGTGGACGGGGTCAACCGTCGCTCCGCCTTCGGCGGCGGCGCAGGCAAAGGAGATCAGCGGGCGGCGCCCGCCACACGGACGCCCCGCCGCGGCATTGTCCGTTCCTTGCACGCACATTGCCTGGCCGTGCTCATCGCGCGCCTCCGGCACGACGTGGGGGACGGACCGGGGAACGGAGCGGCTCGATCAGGGGGCGGTCAGCCGGTGTTGTGGTAGAAGACCGGCTCGGCGGACTTCCTGCCGTCGGCGGAGCTGACCTCCACCCGTATCCACACGTCGTCGGGGACCGTGGCCCAGTCCACCGGGATCCAGATCTTCTCCGTGCCCGCCGGCAGCCCCTGGATCGGCGTGCTGTCGTACCAGCCCACTGTGGCCGCGTCGACGACTCGCGGCGTGTCCAGGCCCGACCAGCTCAGCGTGACCTTGGCCGAGCCGAGGTGGTAGCCCCGGATCTCCAGGCCGTCCTGGATCTGCCGCGCGCGCCGCTGCACCTCGATCGGGATCGGGCGGTCCCAGTCCGCCGCGATCTCCTCCGACAGCGACGGCGAGCCGCAGGTGAAGAAGTCGCTCCACATGTACGAGATGATCTTCGACACGTACGGCGCGGCGAGCGTCACCTGTCTGTCCAGCCTGGGCTTGTCGGTGCGCCCGCGGGTGCCCTGACGGCCGCAGGTCTCCGTCGAGGTGGACGGCTCGAACGCCTCGACGTTGGCCCACAGCTCCACCTGGACGCCCTCCTGGACCAGCTCCTGGCGGGCCAGCGACATCGCGCGGTAGTAGTCACGGGTGCTGCCGTAGTAGGCCGTGGCGTACGTGCTCTCCCCGACGACCGGCTTGAGGCTGTCGTCCACCGGCTTGTTCTTCCAGTTGGGCCAGAACAGGCCGACCTTGCCCGTGCCCCGGCCGTCCTGCGGCGCGATGATCTCCACCCCGGTGCGCGCGAGGGCCTTGAAGCCCTGGGCCACCTGGGTGGGCGTGGAGGTGTACTTCACCCGCCTGCGGCTGTCGATGTACGGGCTCACCAGGATCGGCTTGTCCGGCAGTTCCTGTTCGACGATCGAGTGCTGCTCGGCGTACACCTGGAGCGTCTGGACCTTGCTCGGGTCGGGCCAGTCCCGCAGCTGCAGCTCGAACGGCTGGTAGACGCCGCCCAGCGACTCACGGCCCTTGAAGCGGTCGCCGTAGTCCTGCAGGATCCGCCGGGTCAGCGTGGTGAGCGTGCCGATGTGGCGGGGGTCGGCCCGGGTGGACTCCTCGGGGTCGCGCGGCGCGAGCGGCAGGGCGGGGAAGACCTTGATGCCGAACCGGTCGCCGAGGTCGAGCAGTTCGCTGAGGCTGTCCTTGACGCCCGCCGACACGAGGATCAGGTGGTAGCCGCGCCCCTCGCGGGTGAAGTCGCACGTGGGGTCGTCCGAGCCGTCCTCGGGCGCGAGGAGCCGGAAGAAGACGGCGTCCCCCACGACGACCTCGTGCTCCATCTGCGGGCAGCGGAGGATGCCGGGGCCGAACCGCTCGTCGGTGCGGTAGACGTACGTCCTCGTGATGCTGTTGCCCGCGTTGGCCGCCTGGAGATCCTTCTCCGCCGCCTTCATGCAGGACACCCCGTTCTCGACGCAGCGGGCGTACCTGGCGTCGGGCTTGGGGTCCTTGCCCTCGGGAGTCGACGTCTCCAGGACCTGGCCCTCGTCGTCGGTCTCGCGCGGCGACAGGCCGAAGCCGAGGCGCACGACCGTGTCCCCGCCGAGGCGGTGGATGGCCTCCAGCTGACGCCGCCAGGTGCAGGGGTCGGAGGTCGGGATCAGCCAGTAGCCGCTCACGGCGTACGGCGTGGTCGCCACGGTCTCGAACGTCCCGCAGGGGTCGGTGAACTCGCTGTGCGTCGGCGACCCGACCACGGGGGTCGAGGGGGCGGTCTGCCCGGCGCTGGCGGTGCCGGAGCCGGTGCTCCCGTCGCGAAAAACGATCACCACTGATGCGACGCCGGCGAGAATCGCCACGCCCAGGACCAGAGTGAGCCAGCGCACTTTCAGGACACTACCGCCCGTCGTTCAAATGATCTTGCCGCGCCCAGACTACCCGGATGTTCGCACTGCCCGGCCGCCGTCACGAGCCGCCCGCGGCAGCGTTCACCGCGGTTCAACTCTCGCGTGGTCAGCTCTCGAGTGGTCAGCTCTTGACGCCCGCCCACGCCTCCAACTGGGTGACGAACCGGCGTGCGGAGTTGGGCCAGTGGTGGTTCGCCCGTGCGGCGGCGTAGCCGCGCCCGCCGGTGCCGATCCGCTCGAAGGGGTTGTCCCTGAGCTGGAGCACCGCCCGCGCCACCGCCTGGGGGTTCTGCCAGGGGACGACCAGGCCGCACTGGTAGCGCTCCACCAGCTCCACGGCCCGCGGCGAGGGGGTGGTGATGACCGGGATGCCGTGCGCCATGTACTCCACGATCTTCGTGGGCATCGAGTGGCGGTAGTTGGGCTCGTCGTGCAGCAGCGAGAGCCCGGCGAGCGCGCCGTCGAGCCGCTTGAGCGCCTCGTCGTTCGGCATGAAGTCGCGCCACTCCAGCACGCCCTCGGCGACGGCCTCGTTCAGCAGGGGGCGGCTCTGCGGGTCGGCGTAGCCGATGAGCTCCACGGCCACCCGGTGCGGCTGGAGCAGGCGGGCCACCTCGACGGCCTCCTGGACGCCCCGGGCCTCCGACAGCCAGCCGAGGTAGACGACGCGGTCGTCGCCGGGCTGGCTGACCCGGTCGGGCACCCATGTCTCGTTCGGCACCACGAGGTGCTGCTGCTTGAACCGGCCCGCGTACGCCGCCTCGGCCAGCAGCAGGTGCAGCCGGCGCTCGGCGGTGGTTTCGAGGAGCCGGGCGAGGAAGCGCGTCGGCGGGCGCAGGAACGCCGGCAGCCACGGCTTGAGCGACAGCGTCGCGGGGGTGTCCTCGTGGACGTCCCAGACGACCGGCGGGCGACGGCGCACCCCGGCGACCGCGAACAGCAGTTCGGGGTCGTGGATGAGGGCCAGGTCGACCTTGCCGCGCATGCTCTTGAAGAGCTTGCGGGCCGCCCGCACCGCCGCGAGGCGACGCCGCTCGGCGGCCCTGGGGAGGTCCACACCCGTCACCCACGAACGCGGCACGACTCCCCGCGCGGTGTACGGCGCGGCGTACGTGACCTCATGACCGGCGTCGACGAGCGCCCGAATCTGCCGGTGCAGGATCCGGGCGTCCTCGGGGTGATGCACCACCGTCATGACGAGCACGTGCACGCGCGAAACCCTTCCTACAACCGCTCGACGCGTTCGCTCGTGGCCAGCACGCCGCGAGTGTCCAGGACGAGAGGGGCTCGCTCCTCCACGACGCCGAGGTCGAAGGCCGAATGCTGCTGTAGCAGGACCACCACGTCGGCGGCGGCCACGGCCTCGGCCAAGTCCTCCTCGCGGGGGATCTGCCTGCCCTCGACCGCCCACTCCTTCACGTACGGGTCGCAGAAGGACAGCTCGGCGCCCAGTTCCAGGAGTGCCTCGGCCACGGGGATGGCCGGTGTCTCCCGCTCGTCGGCGATGTCCGGCTTGTACGTCACGCCGAGGAGCAGCACGCGCGAGCCGTTCACGGCCTTGCGGGCCCGGTTGAGCAGCCGCTGCACGCGGGCCACCACGTAGGACGGCATCCGCTCGTTGATCTCCTGGGCCAGTTCCACGAACCGGAAGGGATAGCCGAGCTTGCGCACCGTGTAGGACAGGTACGACGGGTCGACGGGGATGCAGTGCCCGCCGACGCCGGGGCCCGGCAGGAACTTCTGGAAGCCGAAGGGCTTGGTGGAGGCCGCCTCGATGGCCTCCCACAGGTTCACGCCGAGCTCGTCGCAGAAGATCGCCATCTCGTTGACGAGGGCGATGTTGACGTGCCGGTAGGTGTTCTCCAGCAGCTTGGCCATCTCCGCCTCGCGGGTGCCGCTGACCGGCACGACCCGCTCGACGAACTGCGCGTAGAAGGCGGCGGCCCGCTCCTTGCAGGCGGGGGTGAAGCCGCCGACGACCTTGGGGGTGTTGCGCAGGCCGAACTTGGGGTTGCCCGGGTCGATCCGCTCCGGCGAGAACGCCAGGTGGAAGTCCTCGCCGGCCACCAGGCCGGACTGCTCCAGGATCGGCCGCGCCAGCTCGTCCGTGGTGCCGGGCCACGTGGTGGACTCCAGCACGACGAGCGTGCCCGCCTGAAGGTGCTCTGCGACGGTCCGGGTGGCGCCTTCGACGGCCGACAGGTCCGGACGGTGGTCCTCGTCCAGCGGCGTCGGGACGCAGATGACGATCGTGCGCGACCTCGACAGCACGGACGCGTCCAGCGTGGCCGTGAAGCCGCCGGTGAGCATCGCGTCGAGGTCGGCGTCGGTCAGGTCGTCGATGTAGGAGCGGCCGGCGTTCAGGGCGTCGACCTTGCGGGGGTCGACGTCCAGACCAGCCACCCGCAGGCCCGCCGCCGTGGCCTCCTTGGCCAGCGGCATGCCCACGTATCCCAGCCCGATGATCGTGAGATCGAAGGCTGTCACGACGAGGCCTTGGGGGGAACCTGGGGGCGGAAACAACACTTCATGGTGGCAAAGGTTATCTCAACTCGGAACCAAGCATGCCTGATGCAACACATCCGACTTTCTGCTGTTTATCGGCTTTCGGTCAAGGACTGGTAGATCCCTTGGTACGTGCGGGCCAGGCTGCTCCAGGTCCGGTGGGCGGCGACCTCGGCCTTACCGGCCTCGCCCATGATCCGGCGGCGCTCCGGATCGTCGCGCAGCGCGGCGAGCGCCTTGGCCAGCGCGGCCGGATCGCCGGGCGGCACCAGCAGACCGGCGCCCTCGCCGCCGACGAGTTCCGAGAGCGCGGGCAGGTCGCTCAGCACGACCGGCTTGCCGAGCGCCATCGCCTCGACCGGCTTCAGCGGGGTGACGAGGCGGCACACCCGCAGGTCCTCACGCGGGCAGACGAAGATGTCGATGGCCGCCTGCGCCTGCAACGCCTCGTCCGGGCCCACCCGGCCGGGCAGGATCGCCTCCTTCAGGCCGAGCCGTTCGACCTGTTCGAGCAGCGCGGGCCGTTCGGCCCCGTCTCCCACGAGCAGGACCTTCACCGGCGTTCCGGCGTCGCGCAGCAGCGCGGCGGCGTTCAGCAGCGTGGCGAAGCCCTCGTAGGCGACGATGCTCGACACCGAGCCCACGACGATCTCGTCCCGGCCGATCCCGAACCGCTCGCGGAACGCCTCGCCGTCGTAGTCGGCCGTCAGCAGGGAGTCGTCCACGGCGTTGGGCGCGAGGAAGATGCGCTCCCTGGGCACGCCGCGCTCCACGATCTCGGCGGCCATCGTCTCGGCGAGCGTCACGACCGCGTCGGCCTCGCGCATGATCTGCGCCTCGCGCTCGCGCTGCAGTTTGTGCCGCTCGCTGCCGATCCTGGCGGGGTCGCGGGAGACCCAGGTCTCCTCCAGGAAGCCGCGCACCTCGTACACGAAGGGGGTGTTCGTCCGCTCGCGCACGGCGAGCGCGACCGAGCCGTTGCGGTGGTCGGTCGCCGCGTGCAGGACCTGCGGGCGGAGGGTCCTGACCAGCTCGGAGACGTCCGCGGCGCCGCGGATCATCCGCCCCTGGCTCTCGAACGGCACCTCGTCCTTGGGCAGCAGCCGGTAATAGGGAATGCCGTCGATCTCCTCGTACGGCTCGGCGTCGGTGTGCCCCTGGAGCATGGGCCAGCCCCAGCTCGTCACCACGTGGGGGTCGAGCCCGGCCGCCTTCTGGGCGGTCACGATGCGGTGGGTGCGGACGGTGTAACCCGCCTGCGTGTACGGCAGGGCGTTGGTGACCATGTGCAGCACCCGGCCGGGCACCCGCTCACCCATGATGATCTTCGACTTGGGCGGGATCGGGTTCGGTCCGAGCGCGGCCTTCTCGCCCTCGTAGTAGGCCATCCTCCGGCGGACGAACGGCCATCGGGCATGCGGCTGGAGCACCCCGACCGCGTCGGACATCCGGCCGGCGTCGAAGTTGGCCTTGGCGTCCCGCAGCGGGCCCTTGGCCGCGCGCTGCAGGATCTTGCGGGTCCTGACCTTGACGAACCGGGCCGCGGGCCAGGCGACGCGGCCGACGACCGGGCGCATCCCGGGGGGTATCGCGTCGGCGGCGGCCTGGGCGACCCGCATCGGGTCGGACTTGACCTTGCTCACGAAGATCCGGGAGACGAGGACCGGGTTCCTCGCGAACCCCCGGAGGAAGCCGCCGAGGCCGGCCTTCGCGGACGCGGCGGACACGGCCTTTGCGGGCTTGTTGGCCTCGGTTTCCACGGCGCGACCGTACCATAGGCAACGTTTGTCCCAGCTCGGAGAGAAGACGAAAGGCGAGGTAGATGAGAGACAACCCCCTCGTCCTGCACGTACTGGGCGCCCGGCCCAACTTCGTCAAGGCGGCCCCGGTCGTCGGGGGGTTGGCCGAGCTCGGAATCCGGCAGGGCATCATCCACACCGGCCAGCACTACGACGCGCTGATGTCGGACGTGTTCTTCGCCGATCTGGGGCTGCCCGAGCCGATCGCGAACCTCGGCGTCGGCAGCGGGACCCACGCCCGGCAGACGGCCGCCCTGCTCACGGGGCTTGAGGACGTCGTGCTCGAACACCGCCCGGCGCTCGTGGTGGTGTACGGCGACGTGAACTCGACGCTCGCGGCGATCCTCGTCTGCGCCAAGCTGCACGTGCCGACCGCGCACGTCGAGGCGGGCCTGCGTTCCTTCGACCGGCAGATGCCGGAGGAGGTCAACCGGGTCGTCACCGACGCGCTGTCGGACCTGCTGTTCGCCACCTCGCCCGAGGCGCTGTCGCACCTGGCCCACGAGGGCGTGGACCCGGCGAAGGTGCACCTCGTCGGCAACCCGATGATCGACAGCCTGTTCGCCGCGCTGCCGAAGCTCGACCCGGCGCCGGTCCAGGAGCGCCTGGGCATCGACGGCAGGTACGCGGTGGCCACGCTGCACCGCCCGGCGAACGTGGACGACCCGGAGGCGGCCCGCGAGCTGGTCGACGCCGTGCTCGGGGTGGCCGAGCAGGTGCCGGTCGTCGTCCCCCTGCACCCCCGCGGCCGGCAGCGGCTGGCGGACGCCGGCCTCGTGGACCGGCCCCATCTGAAGATCGTGGACCCGCTCGGTTACGTGGACTTCCTGTCCTTGGTCAGGGGCGCCGCCCTGGTGGTGACCGACTCCGGCGGCGTCCAGGAGGAGACGACCATGCTGGGCGTCCCCTGCCTGACCGTCCGGCCCAACACCGAGCGGCCGATCACCGTGACCCACGGCACCAACCGGCTCGTCACCCCCGCCTCGCTCCCCGCCGCGGCGTCCAAGGCGCTCGCGGACGGCGCGGCCACACCGAGCGGCGAGCTGCCGCCGCTGTGGGACGGCGCGGCCGGGCCGCGGATCGCCCGCGTCATCGAAGCCTGGCTCCGCGGCGACAGCCTCTCCCCCGCCGCCAAGGGCGCCCTGCGCTGACTACGACAGGTTCTGGACGGGGGGGATGCCGCGCTCGGCGAAGACCTTCTTCGCCACCAGCGTGGCGTTGACCGCCCTCGGCATTCCCGCGTAGACCGCCGAGTGCAGGAGTGCCTCGGCGATCTCGGTGGCGGTGAGGCCCACGTTCAACGCGGCGTTGAGGTGCACGTCGAGCTCGATCTCGCAGCCCCCGAGGGCCGTCAGGACGCCGAGGGTGACGAGCTGCCGGTCCCGCGGTGACAGCTCGGGGCGGGCGTACATGTCGCCGAACGCCCACGCCACCACCTGGTGACCGAGCTCGGGCGAGACGTCGGCGAGGGACGCCACGACGCGCTGCCCGGCCTCGCCGTCGACCTCGTTCAGCACCTTGAGGCCGTACGCGTAGCGCTCTTCGCGGTCCATGGGTTCTCCTTCTGCTTGGCGGAAGCCTCTCCGGCTGCGACCAGCCTCGCCCCTCCCGCCTTCTCTCCCGCCCGGCAGGCGTGGGAATCTGCATCTCCTATGCCCTGGAGGTATGGATGAACCTGAGACTGCTCGAGTACGTGGTGGCGATCTGCGAGGAGGGAAGCATCAGCGCGGCGGCGCGGCGCCTGCACCTGACGCAGCCGACGCTCAGCCGTCAGGTGCACGAGCTGGAACGGCGGCTCGGGACGCCGCTGTTCGAACGCGAGGGCAGGGGGATGGTCCCGACGTCGGCGGGCCGTGCGCTGGTCGCCCGGGCCACCACGGTCCTGGCCGAGGCGCGGGCCGCGCTGGACGACGTCCGGCTGGCGGCCGAGGGGCTGGCCGGACGGCTGACGGTGACGTTCGCCGGCTCGGGGATCAACGGCCCGCTGGGCGGCGCGCTCGGCCGGTTGCGCCGGGAGATGCCCCGCGTCGAGCTGAGCCTGGTGGAGAGCTTCAACGACGCCGAGATGTCCGGTGGCGTCCTGGACGGCCGCTTCGACATCGCCGTCCAGCGCCTGCCCACCCGTGACCCGCGTCTGGTGGCGCGCTCCTGGTGGCGCGAGCCGCTCAGCCTGTTCCTGCCCGCGGCGCATCCGCTGGCGCACGGGGCCGGCGCCGTGCCCCTGACCGCGCTCGGCCGGGTGCCGCTCGTCGTGTGGCCGCGAGAGGTCTCCCCGCACTCCTACGACGAGATCATCGCATTGTGCGATCACGCCGGCGTGACACCCCGTATCGGTGCGGAGGGCCGGAGCGTGCAGACGGTGCTGGCCCTGGTCGCCGCCGGTTTCGGCGCGGCCGTGATGTCGGACTCCCACCGCGCGCTCCGTCGCGTCGGTGTCCGCGCCCGCCCTCTGGAGGGCACCTCCACGACCCTCCACATGGTCTGGCGGGCGAACGACGGCAATCCCCTCCTCGAACGCTTCCGCTCGGTGCTGACCACCCTCGCCACGGGCGATCCCGCCGGCTCGGTCGATTGAATCCCCTATATCGGCACAAAGGTCTCTGCAGCCCCTTTACGATGGCTTGTCCGTAAGGGGGAGAGGCATGGCTGAGACCGACGAGACTCCTGAGGCCTCGGAAGGCCCGCGTTTCCAGCGACTGGGGCCGGTGAACTGGCTGCCCGAGGAGCGCAAGCACGTCGAGCAGTACGAGCAGCGGATCCGCGACCTGGAGAACCGGCTCGCCTACCAGGAGGCCCGTGCGGACTACGCCCTCTGGAGGCTCCAGGCCACCCAGACCCAGAAGCCCTACCGGGTCGCGCAGGTGCTGACGAACGCGTCGAAGCCCAAGAAGATCGTCCGGCTGCCCCGCGACCTCAGCAAGGCGATGAAGGACGGCAAGAAGGCGCCGAAGGCGCCGCCCTCCGCCATCGAGGTCGCCGCCGCCGCCGAGGCGCGGGGCCCCGAGGTCAAGATCCCGGGCCTCAAGTGGCCGGACGGCCCGGTCGTACGGCCGGACCTGCGGGTCGCGGTGATCCTCGACGACTTCTCCCGCATGGCGTTCAAGTACGAGTGGGACCAGATCGAGTTCGGGCTGCAGGACTGGCGCGAGGTCTTCGCCGAGAAGCGCCCCGAGATGCTGTTCTGCGAGTCGGCCTGGCACGGCAACCAGGGCCGCTGGCGCTACCAGATGACCGGGACCAACGCGCCGAAGCAGGAGCTGCGCGACCTGATCGCCTGGTGCCGCGAGGAGGGCATCCCCACGGTCTTCTGGAACAAGGAGGACCCGCCCAACTTCGACTTTTTCATCGACACGGCCAAGCTGTTCGACTACGTGTACACGTGCGACGGCGACATGATCCCGAAATATCGCGAGATGCTGGGTCATGACCGTGTCGGCGTGCTGCAGTTCGCCGCCCAGCCCCGGATCCACAACCCGATCCAGACCAAGCAGGGCCGGCCGTACGACGTGGTCTTCGCGGGGATGTACTTCCGCGACAAGCACCCCGAGCGGCGCGAGCAGATGGAGACGATCCTCGCGCCCGTGCGCCCGCTCGGCCTGCACATCTACGCCAGGAACGCCTCGGTGGCCGACAAGTACGCCTGGCCGGAGGAGTACCGCCCCCACATCGTCGGCGAACTGCCGTACGAGCAGATGCTGGCCGCGTACAAGATGTACAAGGTCTTCCTGAACGTGAACTCGGTGATCGACTCGCCGACCATGTGCGCGCGCCGGGTCTTCGAGCTGTCGGCCTGCTCGACCACGGTGCTGTCGGGATGGTCGCGGGCCATCGAGGAGACGTTCGGCCCGCTCATCCCGGTCGCGCACTCGCAGGAGGAGGCGTACAACCGGGCGATCTACCTGATCAACAGCCCCGAGCTGCGGGCGCGCCAGGGCCACCTGGCGATGCGCGAGGTGTTCGACAAGCACCTGTTCTCCCACCGGGTCGACCAGATCCTCACCGACCTCGGCCTGCCGGTCGTCCCGCGGTCGCGGTCGATCTCCGTGGTGCTGCCGACCAACCGGGCCGGCCAGCTCGAACACGCGATCAGCCAGGTGGCGCGGCAGCGGCACCGCAACCTGGAGCTCGTGCTGGTCATGCACGGTCTGTCGGAAGACCCGGCGGTCGTGCGCGACAAGGCCCTCGCGGCGGGCATCCCGGCCGTCAAGGTGCTGACCGCCGACCCGTCCTGGACCCTCGGCGAGGTGCTCAACCACGGCATCGCCCATGCCGAGGGCGAGCTGATCTCCAAGATGGACGACGACAACATCTACGGCGAGCACTACCTGTCGGACCTGGTCCGCGCCTTCGACTACGCCGACGCCGAGATGGTCGGCAAGGGCGCCCACTACACGTACTTCCCCGACCAGGACGTTACGATCTTCCGCCTGCCCGGGCTGGAGCACCGCTACGCCCACCTCATCCAGGGGGCGACGATCCTGGCCAGGACCGACCTGCTGCGGGCGTTCCCGTTCGAGGCGGTCAACGCGGGCGAGGACACCCGGCTCGTGCGGCGCTGCAAGGAGGAAGGTGTCCGGATCTACTCGGCCGACCGGTACAACTTCATCTACATGCGCGGCTCGGACGCCACCGCCCACACCTGGCAGGCGGCGGACTACAAGCTGACCCGCAACGCCCAGTTCTGCTTCGCCGGCAACCCCGAACCGCACGTCCTCATCTGACCCGTGCTCCTGTGGGAGCAGGCCGTCCAGGGCTCGTCACGGCCCTGGACGGCCGCCTCCGGCTTGCTCCTGGCCATACTCTGACCTGCTCGTTCTCCGCTTGGTACCCCTGGCTGTACCTCCATTGGGCAGCACGCGGGAGCGACCGGGAGGGCCCGCGGCTGATGTGCTGATCACTGTCAGTCGAGCGCTCCCACAGGAGAGAGTGAAATGGCAGTCGACAGCCGGCCGGAGGCCGGGCACCACACGAGCGAGACCGGGATCCGGGGCTTCATCCGCCGCCGTCCGCTGATCAGCTTCTTCGCCCTGGCCAACCTCATGAGCTGGGCGGCCTGGTTACCCTACGTCCTCTCGAACAACGGCCTGGGGGTCTGGGACTTCGATTTCCCCTCGCTGCTCGGTACGACCCAGTTCGCCGGCGTTCTCCCCGGCGCCTACCTCGGTCCTATCTTCGCCGCGTACATCGTGACCAGGGTCGCGGACGGCAAGGAAGGCGTCCGCCGGTGGGTCGGGCGGATGACCAAGTGGCGGATCGGCTGGGCCTCGTACCTCGCGACCGCCCTCGGCGTCCCCGCCGTCATCATCGTCACCGGTCTCGCGCTCTCCGGCGAAGACATCCACATGCCGCCCGTCGCCGCGCTGGTCGCCTACGTGCCCGGCCTGCTGCTCCAGATGGTCACCACCGGTCTGGCCGAAGAGCCCGGCTGGCGCGACTTCGCCCTGCCCCGCATGCAGCGCAAGTTCGGCCCGCTGGGAGCCACCGTCATCCTCGGCCCGCTGTGGGGCGTCTGGCACCTGCCGCTGTTCCTGAGCCAGTGGGGCGGGTGGCCGGACGTCACCTGGATGAGGGTCGGCGAGTTCATCGCCTTCGCCACCGTCTTCAGCGTGGTCGTCACCTGGGTCTTCAACCGGACCGGCCAGAGCCTGCCGCTGATCATGCTGCTGCACGTCAGCGTCAACAACTTCATGTCGATCGTCTACTCGAACATGTTCCCGTCGATCGACACCCCCGAGCACGCGAGCCATGTCACCCTGCTCGCGGCCACCACGGCGGCGGTCCTCGTGCTCGTCGCGACCCGCGGCCGCCTCGGCTACCGTCCGGTCGAGGAACCCGCGCCGGAGCTCACCCCGCAGCGCTGAACCACCGCGCCGGAAGACGGGGCATGGCACATATGCCGCGAAAAGACCCTAAGATCGTTGGCCCGAGGGGGTGCATGATGGCGGCACGCCAGCGGAAGCCGGCCGGCACCCGGCGAGGCGGCCGGAGGGGTGTCGCCGCACGCGCCCGTGGCGTCTTCGACGCCCTCGAACACCTCGTCGGCGGTCTCGGCACCGCGCTGCTGGCGTTCGCCGGTCTGTTGTGGCTCGTCCTGGTCGGGCTCACCAGTGTGATCGGCCTGGGCCTGCTCCTGGCACCCACCGTGCCGCGTGTCGTTCGGTCCGTGGCCGAGCGGGAGCGCGGCCGGTTGTCCCGCTGGGGGCCGGAGATCGTCGGTCCGGGGCCCGCGCCGGCCGGCGTACGCGCCGCTGTCGCCGATCCGGCCGTCCGCCGGGAGCTGTACTGGCTCCTCGTGCACGGCACGATGGGCCTGTTCCTCGGCCTGGCGGCGGTGACCCTGGTGGTGGACGCCGTGCAGGACATCACGTACCCGCTGTGGTGGCGGGCGCTGCCCGTGGAGGACCCCGCCCCGACCCTGGTGTTCTGGGACGTGCACGACGACGCCGACGCCTGGGCGGTCGCGCTCCTCGGCGTGGGGCTGGCCGTCTGCTTCCTGGTCCTCGGGACGGGAATGGCCCGGTTGCAGGCGTGGCCGGGACGCCGGCTCCTGGCGCCCACCGCGGACATGGACCTGTCCCTGCGCGTCGCACAGTTGTCGGCCACCCGCGCGGCGGCGCTGGACGCCCACGCCGCGGAGTTGCGGCGGATCGAACGCTCACTGCACGACGGGGCGCAGAACCGGCTGGTCGCCGTCACCGTGCTGCTCGGCGCGGCCCGCCGCGCGCTGGCCCAGAACCGGCCGGGCGCGCAGGACATGCTCGAACGCGCCCAGGAGACCGCCGAGCAGGCACTGGCCGAGCTCCGGACGGTCGTCCGCAGCATCCTGCCGCCCGTGCTGGCCGACCGGGGGCTCGCCGACGCGCTCGCCGGGCTCGCGGCGAACTGCGGGGTGCCCTGCCGGGTCGACGTCGACGCGCTCGGCAGGTGCGCCGCCTCCATCGAGGCCACCGCCTACTTCGTGAGCGCCGAGGCGCTCACCAACATCTCCAGGCACAGCCGGGCCAGGAACGCCACGGTGACCGTACGGCGTGAGGGCGGCATGTTGTCCCTGCGGATCGAGGATGACGGCGTCGGCGGCGCGGACGAACGGCACGGCTCCGGGCTCACCGGCATGCGTAGCCGGATCGAGGCGCACGACGGGCGTCTCACCCTGACCAGCCCACCTGGTGGGCCCACCACCCTCGACGTGGAGTTGCCGTGCGGATCGTGATAGCCGAGGACGACCCGCTGCTACGTGAGGGGGTCGCGCTGCTGCTGCGCGCGGAGTCTCTGGACGTGGTGGCCACGACCGACTCCCCGGACACCTTCCTGACGGCCGTCGACGCCCATCGGCCCGATGTGGCCATCGTCGACGTCCGGATGCCTCCGACCCACACCACCGAGGGCATCGCCGCGGCCGTGGAGGCCAGGCGCCGTCAGCCCGGCCTGGCGGTGCTCGTGCTGTCCGCCTACGTCGAGCAGGCGTTCGCCACCGAACTGCTCGCCGCCGGAACCGATCGGCTCGGATATCTGCTCAAGGAGAGAGTCGGCCGCGTCGGCGAGTTCCTCGACGCCCTGCACCGGGTGGCCGCCGGAGGCACGGCCATCGACCCCGAGGTCGTCGCACAGCTGCTCACCCGCACCCGCTCCGACAGCGGGCTGGAGCGGCTGACCGCCCGGGAACGCGACGTGCTCGCCCTGATGGCCGAGGGGCTGGGCAACACCGCCGTCTCCGAGCGGCTGTTCATCAGCGAAGGCGCCGTGCACAAGCACATCCGCAGCATCTTCGCCAAGCTCGACCTGGCGCCCACCGACCGGGCGGACCGGAGGGTCACGGCCGTCCTGCGCTACCTGGAAGAGACCCAGCGCCGCGGCTGACGCCGTGGAAGACGGGCGGTCGCGCGGAGTTCGCCCACCGGTCCGTGATCCTGCCTCGCCACGGCAGGAAAGGAATGCCGGGCGGTTTGCGATAGTTGCCCTGTTCCGGGACCCTCCCGCCTTCGGGCGAGCGGGTCCCGCGTACGTGCACGCCGGACAGGGGAGCCTCTCACGTGACCACGAAGTCGACCACGACGACGGCATCGAAAGGCATCGGGCTACGGTCGGAGCGCGGTCCCGTGCTCGCCGCCATCATGCTCTGCACCGCTCTGGTGGCGCTGGACAGCACGATCATCGCCACCGCGGTGCCGTCCGTCGTCACCGACCTCGGCGGGTTCTCCCAGTTTCCCTGGCTGTTCTCGATCTACCTGCTCACGCAGGCCGTGACCGTGCCCATCTACGGCAAGCTCGCCGACGTGTTCGGGCGCAAGCCGGTGATGTTCTTCGGCATCGGGGCGTTCCTGCTCGGGTCGGTGCTGTGCGGGGTGGCCTGGAGCATGCCCGCGCTGATCGCCTTCCGCGCGATCCAGGGCATCGGGGCCGGGGCGGTGCAGCCGATCAGCATGACGATGGCCGGCGACCTGTACACGGTCGAGGAGCGGGCCCGCGTCCAGGGCTACCTCGCCAGCGTGTGGGGCATCTCCGCGGTGGTCGGCCCGACGCTCGGCGGCGTGTTCTCCGAGTACGTCTCCTGGCGCTGGATCTTCTTCATCAACCTGCCGCTCGGCGCGGTGGCCGCCTGGATGCTGGCCCGGCGCTTCAAGGAGCAGGTGCAGCGGGGCTCCCACCGGATCGACTACACGGGCGCCGTGCTGCTCACCGGCGGCTCCTCGCTGCTCATCCTCGGCCTGCTGGAGGGCGGCGTCGCCTGGGACTGGAACTCGGCGCCCAGCCTGCTGATCTTCGCGGCGGGCCTCCTTCTGATCGCCGCCTTCGTGCTCGTGGAGCGTCGCGCGGCCGAGCCGGTGCTGCCTCTGTGGGTGTTCCGCCGCCGCACGCTGACCGGCGGCAACCTGACCTCCCTCGGCATCGGTGCCCTCACGATCGGGCTCACCTCGTACGTCCCGACGTACGCGCAGGGCGTGCTGGGCACCGGCGCGCTGGTGGCGGGCTTCGCCCTGGCCGCGCTCACCGTCGGCTGGCCCCTCGCCGCGACGTTCTCCGGCCGTTTCTACATGCGCATCGGATTCCGCGACACCGCGCTGATCGGCATCGTCGTGGTGGTGGCCGGCACCGTGCTGTGCGCGCTGCTCGGGCAGAACGCGATGATCTGGCAGGTCGCGGCCGCCTGTTTCGTCGTCGGCGTCGGCCTCGGGCTGTCGGCCAGCCCCACGATGGTCGCCGTGCAGTCGGTCGTCGGCTGGGAACGCCGCGGCGTGGTCACCGCGACCAACATGTTCTGCCGCTCGATCGGCAGCACCGTCGGTGCCGCGGTGCTCGGCGCCATCTCCAACGCGACGCTGTCGGACCGCTTCGCCCACCCGCCCGCCGACGTCGCGGGACGGCTGCCGGACAGCCTCGACGCCACCAGCCTGGTGCTGAAGGCCCAGGGCGCGGCGGCCCATTCGGCCACCGCGTCCTTCGTCCGGGGCGCGCTGTACGACGCGGTCCACCACATCTTCATCGCGCTCGTCGTCGTGGCCGTGCTCAGCGTCGCCGCGCTGCTGCTCATGCCCCGCCGTACGACCGAGCTGACCTTCGACTGACCGCCCACTCCCGCCCCCGTCACCAGAGGGGTCGTTGGCGGACACTTCCGCAGCTCAGCCCCGGACTCGAGCCGATAAGGCTAATCTCATCTAAGTTCATTTCGTCGAAGTGGAGTTAGATGAGATGGCGAACGAGGTCAAGCCCGGCGAGATCTTCGACCGCGACATCGAATGGGACGAACTGGTCCGATTCGTCAGTAACCCCGACCCCGGGCCCAACCTCGCGGTGGTCTATGGCCACCGTCGTCAGGGCAAGAGTTTTCTCCTCGATCACCTGGCGAGGCGGTACGACGGGCTTTATCACGTGGCCGCGGAGGATGACCCGCGCACGGCGTTGGACAGCTTCGCCGCCTCCATGGCCGAATGGCTCGGCCTGGCCGTACCGCTGAGGTTCGAGGACTGGAAGTCCGGGATCGAGGCCGCCGTAGAGCAGATGACCCGGCGCTCCGTGGAGACCGGCAGACCGGCGCTCATGGTGATCGACGAGTACTCGTACCTGCTCTCCGGAACACCTGCCCTGTCGTCCTACATCCAGAACGCCTTCGATCGCTACAAACGCGACCGGCGTGGCACCGTCCGCATCGTGTTGTGCGGGTCGGCCTTCTCCCTGATGGCCAACCTGCTCTCCGGTGACAAGCCGCTGTATGGAAGAGCGGCGCTCAGCAGGCTTATCCGGCCCTTCGACCACCGCGTCGCCGCCCGATTCTGGGACGCCACGCATCGCCCGACGGCCCTGCGGCTGCATGCCATCGTGGGAGGAGTCCCCGGTTATCGGATGCTTTCCGAAGCCGTGCATCCCCACTCAGGATTTCACTCTCCAGGCGACCTGGACGAGTGGGTGGTCGCAACCGTACTGAATCCCGCCTCCATGCTGTTTCAGGAACATGATCGACTACTGCGAGAGGATCCTCGGATCAGCCACCGAGCCCTTTACCAGGGAGTGCTCCGGCAGATCGCCCAAGGCGTGACCAAACCCGGCAAGATCGCCGTCGGCCTGGGCCGCGACGCGCGGAGCATGAAGCATCCACTCGATGCCCTGGTGGATACCGGCCTGGTGCGGCGCGTGGAGGACCTCGTGTTCTCGGGGAAGACCAGCTACCACATCGCCGAACCGATTCTCCGGTTCGCCCACGCCGTGATCCTGCCCCGCCTCACCCAGCTTGACCGCGGCAGATCTCGTCTGGTCTGGGAGCGTTCGGCCGACGTCTTCCGCAGCAATATCCTCGGCCCGCACTTCGAGGACCTCGTTCGCGACTGGCTCGCCGATCAGGGGTGGGCCCGGCTGGGCTTCCCCGAGCCGGGCGAGGTCGGCCAGACGACGATCAGTTCCGGAGCCGACGGGCAACGTGGCCATCAGGTCGACGTGGTGATGCTCGACCCTGACTCCTCTCCGCGTGGAGACCGAGTTGCCGTCCGGCTCCTGGGTGAGGCCAAATGCACCGCGGAGCCGCGCAGTGGACACGATCTGCGACGGCTGGAGAAGATCAGAGAGCGCATGCGCTCCATCGGCAAGATCGACGTCTCGGCCACGCGGTACGCCGTCTTCAGCGAATCCGGCTTCGCGGCGGATCTCCTTGCAGAAGCGAGCCGTAGGGATGACGTCCACTTGGTGGATCTCGACGACCTCTACGGCGAATGAGCCCGCCATAGGCCAGACGTTCGTCCCCGTCGGGATGACGGGGACGAACGCGCGGGCCGTCAGGAGGCGGCGTCGATGGCGTTCTTCGTGGGGGGCTCGGCGCCGTTGACGCTCGCGCCGTCCTTGGCCGCCGCGGGGGTGCCGCCGGCCAGCAGGGAGCGGGCCAGGCCGAGGCCGGTGCCGCCCAGCGTGAGCGCCTTCGCCAGCATCTCCTCGATGCCCTGGGCGCCGTTGAGCACCACCATGTGGTCGACGTTGCCGAACGCCTTGGAGCCGGCCTCCACGATCTGCGGCCAGTTTTCGGCGAGCTGCTGGGCGATGACGGCCTCCTGGTTCTCCCGCAGCGCCTCGGAACGGGCCCTGATCGCCTCGGCCTCGGCCAGACCCTTGGCCTTGGCCGCCTCAGCCTCGGCCAGACCCTTGGCCTTGGCCGCCTCGGCCTCCGCGAGACCCCGCGCCTTGGCGGCCTCCGCCTCGCCCAGACCGGTCGCCTTGGTCGCCGCCGCGGCGGCCTCGCCGCGCACCCGCACCGACTCGGCGTCGGCCGCGGCCGCCTGCTTGACCTGGGACGCCTGAGCGGTGGCGCGCAGCTCGGTCTCCCTGGCCTCCGCCTCGGCCTGGGCGATGCGCGCGTCACGCTCGGCCTGGGACAGCGTGACGGTCTCGTACGCCTTGGCGTCAGCGGGCTTGCGAACCTGCGACTGCAGCCGCTGCTCGGCGAGCTGGGCCTCCAGCTCCGCGGCCCTGGTCTCCTGGACGACGACCTCCTGGCGCGCGGTGGCCTCCGACAGCGGGCCGGCCTGCCGCGCCTTGGCCGCCGCCTGGTCCACCTCCGCCTGGTAGCCGGCCTGCTGGATCTGCGACTCGCGGATGGCGGAGGCCTTCTTGGCGGCCGCGACCTGCTCGGCCTCGGTGGCCTCCTGGTCGCGCTGCGCCTCGGCGATGCGGGCCGCCGCGGCGATCTTCGCGGCGTGCGGCTTGCCCAGGTTCGTGATGTAGCCGGTCTCGTCCTCGATCTCCTGGATCTGCAGCGAGTCGACCACCAGGCCGAGCTTGCTCATCTCGTCGGCCGCGGAGCTGCGGGTCTCACTGGTGAGCCGCTCGCGGTTGAGGATGAGGTCCTCGACGGTCAGGTTGCCGATGATCGAACGCAGGTGGCCGGTGAACAGCTCGTGGATGGCGCCGTTCATCGAGTCCTGCTGGTCGAGGAAGCGCCGGGCGGCGTTCGCGATGCTGGTGAAGTCGTCACCCACCTTGTAGATGATCACGCCGCGCACCTGGACCGGGATGCCCTGCTGGGTGACGCAGTTGACCTGCAGGTTCGTGGCCCGGCTGTCGAGCCGCAGCCGCCGGGCGGTCTGGAAGCCGGGCAGCACGGCGGTGCCCTTGCCGGTCACGATCTTGAAGCCGAGGCTGTCGGCCAGCTCGTTCTTCGTGTGGGCGCCGAGACCCGAGATGATCAGCGCCTCGTTGGGCTCGGCCACCCGCCAGATGGCCTTGAACAGGAGGATGAGGACGATGACGGCGACGACGGCCACACCGACCACGACCAGGATCTCCGGTGACATGGGAGCCTCCGCGAAGTGGGGGGAAAGGAGGACGGAGCGAGTCAGACGACCGCGCGAGCGACGTAGACGGTGCGCGGGGGCGAATACTCCACGACGACGACGATGGACCCCACCGGGATCTCCTCGTCCGGAATGCTCGGATAGGCGTAGAACGCCTCGACACCCCCGCGGATGGGCACCATCACCTCGCCGACAAGGCCGGGGCCGATCCTGCCCGTGACCCTGCCCTGTCTGCCGACCACCCGCGTCACCCCGTCGTTTTCACCGCTCCTGGCTGCACCGCGAATGCGCAGGTTACCCCGTATAACCCTGCCGTGACAGAGCCGTCTTCCGTTTCCAGCCCCGCCGGCCGCGCGATTCGCCCTACTCTGCACCATCACTGTTCAGAACGGTGGGATCACGCGCGAAGTTCCGGTCACGTCGCGGCGGCCTCCTTCTTCGCGGGGCGACGGAGTCTGGTGAAGACCCAGGAGACGTCGGGCTCCACCGCCCACCGGAACGCCCTGCGCACCGGGGACGTGCAGAGCAGGGCCGCGAGGACGGCTCCGAGGACCACCATGGCGGTCACGCCGAGTGGGTTGACGAGGACGTCGTGGAAGCGCTCGGCGACCTTCACGGCGAACCCGTGCAGCAGGTAGGCGTACATCGTGGCGGCGCCCAGCCCGGTGAACCAGGTGCGGCGGCGCGGAGTGATCGCGAGGAAAGCCGCCACCAGCAGGGCGCCGGCCGCCAGCAGGGCGAGCCGGATCAGCGTGCCGGTCAGGTCGTCCACGCCGATCTGGTGGTTGGAGTGGCGCCAGCGGATCCACTCCGTCGGCACGAGCGTGTGCACGGCGAACGCCGCGGCGAGCGCTGTCGCCAGGACGGCCCCGCCCGCGATCCTCGCCCGGCGCCCGCGCAGGCGGTCGAGGTGCTCGGGCGTGAGCATGAGGCCGAGCACGTAGAACGGCAGCAGGCCGAACGTGCGGTTCATCGACAACTCGTCCGGCAGGGCGCTGGTGCCCGACAGCAGGCACAACCCGACCGCGATCACCAGGGGATGGCGCAACTGCTGCCAGACCGGCGTGGACAGCCGCCACAGGAACAGCGACATCAGGAACCAGGTCAGGTAGTACGGGTCGAGCAGGCTGATTTCGAGCTTGCCGTACAGGAAGAAGCGGGGCAGCGAATAGGCCACCTCGAAGATGACGTACGGCACCGCGAGACCGCTGATGAGCTTGCGCGCCTTACCGGGAGAAAACGTGAAATTACGGGACAAATAGCCGCTGACGACGATGAAGAGCGGCATGTGGAAGAGGTAGACGAAGAAGTAGAGCGCATGTGCCGCGGGGACGTCCCGCAGGTCCTCGACGAGATGCCCGGAAACGACGAGCACGATGGCCAGGAACTTGGCGTTGTCCAGCAGCGGGTCGCGGGTGGCGGCCCTGCCGGACGGGCGGGCGGGAGCGGTCACGGTCATGCGGCCGGACCCTAGTCACCCGTCCGTGAGCACCGGCGCAACCGCGGGCGAACAGTGCCCGAACTCTTCCCGCCCCCGGCCCTGCCGTCCCCGTCGTGCCGCGGCGTACCCGGGCGGCCGCCGATGCCCCCGCGCCCCGTCCGCCGGCCTCGGCCGCCCGCGCCTTTCCGGCCGTGGAGGCCGGGCGGATCAGACGGTCCGGTAGCGCGTGGCGAGCTCGGGGCTCTGGCCTCCGAAGGCGGCGAGTTCGGCCCGGAAGACCGCGTCCAGGAGCCCGGCGTCCTCGACGCCCGGGGCGCAGACGGTCTCGCCCAGCTCCAGGCCGCGCAGGCTCGCCGTGACGACGTCGTCGGCGCTCATGCGGGGCACGGCGCTCAGGTCGAGGCCCTGGCGCTCGTGGAACTCGGTGGCCACCACGCCGGGGCACAGCACCTGCACGGTGACTCCGGTGCCTTCGAGCTCCGCGCTCAGGGTCTGGGACATCGCGACGAGGTGGGCCAGGGTTCCGGCGTAGACGGCCCTGCGGGGCATCTGGGAGTGCGGCGCGGGGCCGCTGAAGGCGATCATCCCGGCCACGTTGACGATCGCGCCCTCGCCTCGCTCCCGCATGCCCGCGACGGCGGCCCGAGTGAGCATCGTCGGGGCGACGACCTTCACGTGCACGAGTTCCCGGGCCTTGCCGGCGGGGAGCTCGGCGAGCGGCATGTAGTGGGACACGCCGGCGTTGTTCACGAGCATGGTCAGCGGCTCGGCCGCGCAGATCTCGGCGACCGCGTCGATGCCCTCGTCGGTCGACAGGTCGGCGGCCACGGTCCGCACCCCGACCTCGGGGTGAGAGGCGGCGAACTCCTCCAGGCGCTCCTTCCGCCGGCCCACGATCACAAGGTCGTGACCGCCGGCGGCCAGGCGCTCGGCGAAGGCCCTGCCGATTCCCGAGGTGGCGCCGGTGACGAGTGCGAGCGTGCTCATGGCTGCTGTTCCCTTTCCTTGCCCGGCCTCGGCGGCCGGAGCGCGGCTCTCATCGAGCCGGGTCGTGTTCCGCATCCGTGACTCCAGGGTGCGGAAGCGACCGGGTGAGCAGCCAGATGACCCGTCTTCCTGGGACTGGTGATACCAGGCCGGTGCTCCTTCAGGCGGACAGACCGGTGGCGGCGAGGCTCGCGTCCCACAGGGCGGCGGCGAGGGCGGGGTCCGACATCCTCTCCGGCACCTGTACGGGAGCGTTCTTGACGAAATACCGGCCCGGGTGATCGACGCCGTCCGGGTGGGTGGCGAGGTGGACGATGCGCTCGGCCCCGGCCTCCGGCGGCTCGCCCATGCCGGGGAGGAGCCACACCAGCTTCATGAAGAACGTGCCCTCGGCGAACGAGGTCTTGAGCACCCCGGGATGGAGGCACGTGGCGGCCAGGCCGCGCTCGGCGAGCGACACGGTGAACAGCGCGTTGGCCTGCTTGGAGTCGCCGTACTGCAGCCAGCCGTTCCAGCGCCGCCGCTCCCTGGACAGGTCGGCGGGGTCGAGGCGGCCCGTCTTCCCGGCGCGGGACGAGGTGGTGACGACCCGGGCGGACGACGCCGTGAGCCGGTCGAGGAGCAGGTTCGTCAGCAGGAACGGCGCCAGGTGGTTGACCTGCATCATCGACTCGTTGCCGTCCACGGTGGTCCGGCGGTCGGGCGTCATCACGCCGGCGTTGTTGATCAGCACGTCGATGCGCTCGTACCGCGCCAGCAACTCCGCCGCCAGCCGGCGCACCTGATCGAGGGAGGAGAAGTCGGCGAGGAGCGTGTCCGGACGGCTGCCACCGGCCTGCTCCGCGCGGTCCGCGACCGCGCGCAGCTTCTCCGGGGTGCGTCCGACGAGCACGATTTGGTGACCTCGCCGAGCGAGATCAAGGGCAGAAGCTGCACCGATTCCGGCACCAGCCCCAGTGATCACTGTAATCATCAGTTCCTCCCACTGCGCCAGAACTGTATCGGTGCTAGCCTTCTGTGCGATCTTCCGGAGGTGCATTTCCCCATAAATGCGTCGCGAGCCTCCAGCAATGCAGGAGTGGCTATGGGTTCAAGAAACCGGTCGATTCGGTTCAAGATCTTCTTGTTGCTGCTCCTACCACTGCTCATGTTGAGCGCTATGTGGGGGTTTGCCCTAAAACTCACGGTCGGGGACGGCCTCGTCCTCCTGCGTTCCAAGACGCTGTACGACACCATCGGAGTGGCCTCCACCGACCTGGGCACCCAGATCCAGGTCGAACGCGCGCTGACCGCCGGCGTCCTCAGCAGCGGGCAGACGACGTCCGCCGGGCTCACCGCCCAGCAGGCCAAGACCACCGCCGCCGCGGACAGGTTCAAGAGGTCCGCCGACGACGAGGCGGCCCGCGACGCCATGAGCGACGAACTCCTGGCGCCCCTGGAGTCCCTGCTGTCCTCCCTCGAACGCCTGCCCACAATCCGGGAGGGCGTCTCGCTCGGCAGGTCCGACAGGCTGACCGCGATCACCGCGTACAACGCGATCATGGACGACCTCTTCGCGCTCTACGAGCGGCTCGTCTCGGTGCCCGACCTGGTCACCTTCCAGCAGGCCAGCGCCATGCAGGGGATGGGCAACGCGCACGAGATGATCACTCGTGAGGACGCCCTCGTGCGCGGGGCGCTCGCCAGCGGCACGATGACGGCCGACGAGCAGAACGCCTTCAGCGAGTGGGTCGCCACCCGGCGGTTCCTGTACGGCAAGAACCGGCCCGTCCTCAGCGGTGAGATGCGGGCGCCGTACGAGCAGGTGCTCACCTCGCCGCTGTTCGACCGGTTCACCGCCCTGGAGAACCAGATCGTCAACCAGGTGCGCTCCGGCGGCCCGCTCCCCGCGGACGCCGAGAAGTGGTCGCCGACCATCGACCAGCTGATCCTCCGGCTCGACTCGGCCCGGGTGAAGGCCTCGGAGGCGCTGAGCGGCTCCGCCACATCGGTCGCCACCGGGATCATGCTCCGCATCCTGGTCGCCGGCGGGCTCGGCCTCGTGGTGATCATCGCCACGATCGTCTTCTCCGTCCGGTTCGGCCGCCGTCTCGCCCGCGACCTCGCCGGCCTGCGCGACGCCGCGCTCGAACTCGCCGACGTACGGCTGCCGCAGGTCGTCGAGAAGCTGCGGCGGGGCGAGGACGTGGACGTCGAGGCCGAGGCGCCCCCGATCAAGGCGACGGGCTCCAACGAGGTCGAGGACGTCGCGCACGCGTTCAGCTCCGTCCAGCGCACGGCGGTGGAGGCCGCCGTCGGCCAGGCCGCCCTCCGCCGCGGCGTCAGCCAGGTCTTCCTCAACCTGGCCCGCCGCAAGCAGACCCTGCTGCACCGCCAGCTCACGCTGCTCGACACGATGCAGCGCCGCGCCGAGGACCCGGAGGGCCTGGAGGACCTCTTCCGGCTCGACCACCTGACCACCCGCATGCGCCGCCACGCGGAGAGCCTGATCATCCTGTCCGGCTCCGCGCCCGGACGCTCGTGGCGCAAGCCGGTGCCGCTCATCGACGTGGTCCGCGCGGCGATCTCCGAGGTCGAGGACTACACCCGCGTCTCGATGGCCCCGATGCCGAACGCCGCCATCGTCGGCGCGACCGTGGCCGACGTGGTGCACCTGATCGCCGAGCTGCTGGAGAACGCCACGGTCTTCTCGCCTCCGCAGACGAAGGTGGCGGTGCGCGGGGAGGTCGTCGCCAACGGGCTCGCGGTGGAGATCGAGGACCGCGGTCTCGGCCTGACGCCCGAGGAGTACGACGAGATCAACGCGCGGCTGGCCGACCCGCCGGAGTTCGACCTGGCGGACAGCGACCGGCTCGGGCTCTTCGTCGTCGGCCAGCTCGCCGCCCGGCACGAGATCGGGGTTGTCCTGCGGGGCTCGCCCTACGGCGGGACGACCGCGATCGTGCTCATCCCCCGGACCCTGATGATGGAGGAAGGCTCGCCCGGGGCGCTCGCGGGCCCGGCTTCCCGCGGCGCCCACGCGAAACCCGCGCTGGCACCCGGCGGCAACGACACCGACATCTCGCTCAGCGACACGCTCCAGGCCGATCTCGGGCTGGGCGGCCCCGCCGGTGAGCTCCGGGAGGTCCGCACGCTCGCCGGGGAGCTCGCGGGGGACGTGCCCGGCAGCGTTCCGGGCGGCGCTCCGGGCGGCGTCCCTGAGGGCGTTCCCGGGGAGTTTCCCTGGGAGACGGAGGACCGGGAGGAGCGTACGGGCGCGTCAGAGCCGTCCCCGTTCTTCACGCCGGCCGCCCAGCGGACCGAGGCCGTGCCCTCCGCCGCGCGCGACGACCTCTCGTCGCGGTCCCTCGGCTCCGGCTTCGAGAACCCGCGCCCGGCCGCCGCACCCTCCGCTTCGCCGTCCGTTGCGCCGCCCGTTCCGCCGTCCTCCGAGCCGGCGACCGCCGCCGCGGGGGTGTCGGCGAACGGCCTGGCGCAGCGGACGAGCAAACAGCGGGCCAGGGGCCCCGTCCCGAACGGAACCCACGCCGGCCTGCCGCGCAGGGTTCGCCAGGCCAACATCGCCCCGCAGCTGCGCGCCCAGTCCCAGGAGACGGCGCCGCAGACGCCGCCGCTGTCCGCCCCGACCGTGGAGGAGCGGTCGCCGGAGGAGGCCAGGGCGATGTTCAGCGCCTTCCAGCGCGGCGCGCTGCGGGGCCGGGAGGACTCCGATCAGCCGGGTGGGGCCGCACCCGGCGACCACGTACACAACACGCACGGCGAGAAGGGTGACGAATGACCGGCAAAGCGACGTCGACCGGCGAACTGAACTGGCTGCTCGACGATCTCATCAGCAGGGTCGCCGCCGTCCGCCAGGCGGTGATCCTCTCCACCGACGGCCTCGTCGTTGGGGCCTCCCAGGGGCTGAGCCGAGAGGACGCGGAGCACCTGTCCGCGGTCGCGGCCGGGTTCCAGAGCCTGGCGCGGGGCGCGGGGCGGCACTTCGGCGGGGGCGAGGTCAGGCAGACCATCGTGGAGATGGAGGCCGCGTTCCTGTTCGTCACGGCCGCCGGCCAGGGCACCTGCCTCGCCGTCCTGGCCGCCTCCGACGCCGACGTCGGGCACATCGCGTACGAGATGGCGATGCTGGTCAAGCGGGTGGGCCAGCACATCTCCACCAACCCGCGGCGGATCTCCCCATGAGATGGGCGGCCACATGACGGGACCCCAGTGGATGGACGAGGAGGCCGGGGCGTTGGTCCGGCCCTACGCGCTGACGGGGGGCCGGGCGCGGCACTCCGGGGCCAAGCTCGACCTGATCACCATGGTGACGACCACGGGCTCACCGAGGGACGTCCCCGGCATTGGCCCCGAGCAGCGGCGGATCCTCGAGCTCGCGCGCCGCGGCGCGTCGGTGGCGGACATCGCGTCCGACATCGACCTGCCGCTGGGCGTGGTCCGCGTCCTGATCGGGGATCTGCACGACCTCGGGCTCGTCGACGTACGGGCTCCGGGCAAGGTGGCGCCGCTGCCAAGCGAGCGCATTCTCAAGGAAGTGATCAATGGCCTTCGCGCCCTCTGAGGAGCCGGTCGCCCTCAAGATATTGGTGGCCGGCGGCTTCGGCGTCGGCAAGACCACGCTGGTCGGCGCGATCAGCGAGATTCGCCCCCTGCGCACCGAGGAGGTGCTGTCCGATCGCGGCGTCGGCGTCGATGACACCGACGGCGTGGAAGGCAAGACGACCACGACGGTGGCCATGGACTTCGGCCGCATCACCATCAGGGAAGGGCTCGTGGTCTACCTGTTCGGCACCCCCGGACAGGAGCGCTTCTGGTTCATGTGGGACGAGCTGTCCTACGGCGCGCTCGGGGCCGTCGTGCTGGCCGACACCCGCAGGCTGACCGACTGCTTTCCGTCGATCGACTACTTCGAGCAGCGCGGCACGCCGTTCATCGTCGCGGTCAACTGCTTCGACGGCGCCGACCGGCACGAGCCCGACGACGTGCGGATCGCCCTCGACCTCGACCCGGAGGTCCCCGTCCTGCTCTGCGACGTACGGCGCCGCGCCTCGGCCAAGGTCGTGCTCGTCACGCTCGTGGAGCACGCGCTCAAGATGCTGACGGCCGCCCAGCGCTGATCGGCCCAGCGCTGACCGGCCCAGCGCTGACCGGCCCGGTTCTGATCGGCTTGGTTCTGATCGGTGCAGTTCTGATCGTCCGGTGTGGCCGGGGCCCGGCTCGGCCCCGGCCCCCGGCTCGGTCCCAGCCACGCGGACGTGTCCGCTACTTGACGCCGTCCTCGGCCAGGGTGTGCGCGACGAGGGCGTTCGCGTGACCGTGTCCCAGCCCGTACTCCGCCTTGAGCCAGGAGACGAGTTCCATGTGCTTGGTCAGCGGCGAGCGGCGGATGAGCTCCTTCCACTCGGCGATCGGCCGGCCGTGCTTCTTCTCGATGGAGGGGAAGTAGCTGGCGGGGCCCTTCACGGCTTCGGTCATGTGGTGTCCCGTTCATCCTCGTTCGCGGTCAATTGCCGCGTGCGACAGTGTGCCTCACAGGAGCACGGAAGGCATACGCAGGTGGACATCAGCCGCGGTACGGCGATGGCCGGAGAAACCGATCTCAGGGACGGAACATGATCGACGGATGGGCGGCCGAGGCCGTCGCGCGCCTGGACCGGGAGCGCGAAGACGCGGGCCCCACGCCGCTTCGCGACTTTCCGCTGCCCGAGGCGTGGGGCGTGCGGCTGCGGCTGAAGGACGAGTCGGCGCAGCCCACCGGTGGTCTCAAGCACAGGCTCGCACGCGCCCTGTTCGCCCAGGCCATCGCCTCCGGGCGGATCACCGAGGGGACGACCGTGGTCGACGCCACCGGCGGTCCCATGGCCGTCGCCGAGGCCTATTTCGCCCGGCTGCTCGGCCTGCCGTACATCGCGGTGATGCCGAAGAAGTCCTCCGGGGCCGGTGTCGAGCGGCTCGGCGGGACGTGCCGGTACGTCGATCCCCCGCTCGCCGTGTACGAGCAGGCCGCCCGCCTGTCCGAAGAGATCGGCGGTCACCACCTCGACCACTACCGCTCCGCGGCCGAGGTCGACTGGCGTGGCGCGAGCCTTGCCGACGAGCTGTTCGGGCAGGTCGGCGACTGTCCCCGATGGATCGTGGCCGGGGCGGGCACCGGCGCGACGTCCGCCGCGATCGGCCGGCTCCTGCGGGCCCGCGGCCTGCGGGGAAGGCTGGCCGTGGCCGATCCGGAGAACTCCGCCTACTTCCCCGGCTGGGCCACCGGCGCCCCCGACTACGCCACGGGCATGCCGAGCCGCATCGAGGGCGTCGGCCGGCCGCGGATGGAGCCCGCCTTCGACTCGGCGGTCGTCGACCTGGTCGTCCCCGTGCCCGACGCCGCGAGCGTGGCCGCAGCCCGGCACGTACGGCAGGTGACCGGGCTCGCGGTCGGCGCCGCCACGGGGACGAACCTGTGGGCCGCCCTCGAACTGATCACCCGGATGCGCGACCGGGGCGAGCGCGGCGAGGTGGTCGGCGTGATCGGCGACGCGGGCGAGCGCCATCTCGCGACCTGCCACGACGACGCCTGGGCGGCGGCCAGGGGCCTCGACTGGCGGCCGTACGCCGAGCGCCTGCGCGACCTGCTCGGCGAGCCCTGACGCCGCGTTCCGCACTCGCCTGCCCCCTCGGACCCGGGCGGCCCGGCGGCCGATGACGCGCACCCGGGCCGTGCGGCGCCCCCGCGCCCGCACGATCCGGAGTGCCGCCCCGCCCGGCCGGCGGTGAACACGGCTCAGCGGTGGACCAGGAAGTCGCGCGCGGCGTGCCGGTCGCCGATTCGCTCCCTGAGCGACGGCCCCCACGTGAGCTGCACGAGCCTCACGGCGAGCACTCCGAGGACGGCCACCTCCGCGGTCAGCAGCAGCCGTTCCACCAGGCCGATCATGACGCCGTGGCCGGGCAGCGCGACGTACGTGATGGCCGCCAGGCCGAGACCGGAGGCGAGCGTCAGCCACTCCAGCGGCCGGGCGGTGGCCTTCCACCGCTCGTCCTGTCCCAGGCGGCCCACCAACTGGATGGCGGCGGCGGGCACGCTCACGAAGGCCGCCGCCGACAGGACACCGTGCAGCTCTCCCTGCCAGACCGTGCCGGACGGGACCACGGCCGCGCCGATGAGCGAGACGCTCCAGAGGCCGATCAGGCGGGCGGGCCAGCCGTGCACCGGCGCGTCGAGCGCGCGCATCCCGGCCAGCAGCGCGAGCGAGGCCAGGCCGAGGACGGCCATGGCCGTCTCGATGGCGCCGCCCCCGTCGCGGGCGGCGTACTGGCTGATCGTCATGGAGACGGGGTCCAGGGAGGAATCCCCGCTCACCTGCGCCGCCACCACGGTGACGACCGCGAGCAGGATGCCGCCACCGGCGAGCAGGGGATAGAACCTCTTGACCATAAGGTGAGGATCCCGCGTACAGCCCGTTCCTAACATCCGGGACAACGCGTAGATCCCCCCGAGAAGGGGTCAGGGTCGTCTCAGGGTGGGGCCCGAACTTTCCGGGCGCGGTCCTTCGAGGACGCGGCCCGCGGGCCCCACCCGGGACGTCACTCCTGCGCGGCCTCGTGGTAGCGCTCGCGCAGGCCGGAGGTGGGATCGGCCTCGTAGCGCTCGGCGGCGCCCGCGTCCCACAGCGGCGGTTCCGGCTCCCCCGACAGCAGCCAGGCGGCCTGCTTGGCCGCGCCGTCCGCGACGTACTCCCCAGGGGTGGGCACGAGCACCGGGCGCCCGAAGACGGTCGGCGCGATGCGGCGCACCGCCTCCGAGCGGGCGCCGCCGCCGATGAGCAGCACCCGCTGCGGCTCGACCCCGAGAGCGTCCAGCGCGTCGGCGAGGCCGCAGAGCATGCCCTCGACCGCGGCCCTGGCCAGGTGCTCAGGGGTGGACGTGGCCAGCCTGAGGCCGTGCAGCGACCCCGTGGCGTCGGGACGGTTCGGGGTGCGCTCCCCCTCCAGGTAGGGCACCAGCACCAGCCCGTCCGCGCCCGCCGGCGCCCGCAGGGCGAGGTCGCTCAGCCCCTGGGGGCTCACCCCGAGCATCCGGGCGGCGGCGTCCAGCACCCGTGCCGCGTTGAGCGTGGCGACCAGCGGCAGGTAGCGGCCGGTGGCGTCGGCGAACCCGGCGACCCCTCCGGACGGGTCGGCGGACGGCGCGTCGGAGACGGCGAACGCCGTACCCGAGGTGCCGATGGACACCACCACGTCACCGGGCCGCATGCCGACGCCGAGCGACGCCCCCATGTTGTCCCCGGTGCCGGGGGCGAGCAGCGCACCGCCCTGCTCGGCCGTCCCGGCCTGCTCGGCCGGGCCGAGGACGCGGGGCAGGCCCGGCACCCGGCCCATGGCCAGTTCGAGCAGGTCCGTCCGGTAGTCACCGGTGGCGGGCGACCAGTAACCGGTGCCGGAGGCGTCGCCCCGGTCGGTCGTGATCACATCGGGCCGGCCGGCGAGCCGCCAGGTGAGCCAGTCGTGCGGCAGGCACACCGAGCGCGTACGGCGGGCGTTGTCCGGCTCGTTGCGGGCGAGCCAGCGGAGCTTGGTAACCGTGAAGGAGGCCACCGGGACGCTGCCGACGGCCTCGGCCCACGCCTTCGGGCCGCCCAGCTCGGCGACCAGCTCGGCCGCCGCCCCGGCCGAGCGGGTGTCGTTCCACAGCAGGGCGGGCCGGACCACCTCGCCGTCCTCGTCGAGGCAGACCATGCCGTGCTGCTGGGCCGCCACGCTCACCGCCGCGACGTCCGCCAGCCCTCCGGCCTGCTCGATCGCGCTCTGCAGCGCGGTCCACCAGTGCTCGGGATGGACTTCGGTGCCGTCGGGGTGGGAGGCGCGGCCCTCACGCACGAGGGCCCCGCTCTCCGCGTCCCGGATGACGACCTTGCAGCTCTGGGTCGACGAGTCGACCCCCGCGACCAGCGTCACAGTCGTCCCTTCGCTCTCGTCGTACCGGTCAGCCGCGCACGCCGAGGAGGTGCTCCAGCGCGAGCTGGTTGAGCCGGGTGAAGTGGAAGCCGCGGGCGGCCACCTCGTCCACGTCGATCGACTCCGCGAGGACGTCGTCGTAGGTCTCGCCCTCGGCCAGGGTCGGCTGGGCCAGCTCGGTGAGCTTGCTGGCGGCCAGCGCCTCCTGCACCTCGGGGTCGGCGCGGAAGGCCTTCGACTTCTCCTTGAAGATGAGGTAGGTCCGCATGTTCGCGGCCGCCGACTCCCAGACGTCTTCCTTGTCCTCGGTGCGCAGCGGCTTGTAGTCGAAGTGGCGCGGGCCGTCGTAGCCGCCGTTCTCCAGCAGGTCGACGAGGAAGAACGCGCTCTTCACGTCGCCGTGGCCGAAGACGAGGTCCTGGTCGTACTTCGGGCCGTGCTGGCCGTTAAGGTCGAGGTGGAACAGCTTGCCGTGCCACAGCGCCTGGGCGATGCCGTGCACGAAGTTCATCCCGGCCATCTGCTCGTGGCCGACCTCGGGGTTGAGGCCCACCATCTCCGGGTGCTCCAGCGAGTTGATGAAGGCCAGAGCGTGGCCGATCGTCGGCAGCAGGATGTCGCCGCGCGGCTCGTTCGGCTTGGGCTCGACGGCGAATCGGATGTCGTAGCCCTTGTCGATCACGTACTGGCACAGGAGGTCGAAGCCCTCCTTGTAGCGGTCGAGCGCGACCCGCACGTCCTTGGCGGCGTCGGACTCGGCGCCCTCACGGCCGCCCCAGCACACGTACGTCGTGGCCCCGAGCTCGGCGGCGAGGTCGATGTTGCGGATGACCTTGCGCAGGGCGTACCGCCGGACGTCGCGGTCGTTGCTGGTGAAACCGCCGTCCTTGAAGATCGGGTGGGTGAACAGGTTGGTCGTGGCCATCGGCACCTTCATGCCGGTCTCGCTGAGCGCCTTCTTGAAGCTCTCGATGGCCTTGGTGCGGTCCTGCTCCACCGCGAGGAGGTCGTCGTCGTGGAAGGTCACACCGTACGCGCCGAGCTCAGCCAGGCGGTGAACGCTCTCGACCGGGTCCAGCGGGGCCCGGGTGGCGTCGCCGAACGGGTCGCGCGCCTGCCAGCCGACGGTCCACAGCCCGAACGTGAAGCGGTCCTCGGGAGTGGGGGTGTACATGAATCGCCTCCGAATTAGTCTACGTTGTGGACTAAATATCCGACGTGATGAGGCGCAGGGTCAAGAGGGCGTGTCCGTATTCTCAACGCCCGGCAGTGGAGGATGTGATGAGGCAGCCCGTACGGCGTGACGCGGCTGGCGCGTGGAGGTGCGGATGACGCGGGCCGTTCGGTGTGCGCGGAGGGTGCGATGACGCAGGCCCTGCGGCATGACGCGATGCGCGCGCGGAACCTGGCGCTCGTCCTCGGCGCGGTCGGCGCCCGGGGATCGGTGACCCGGGCCGCCCTCGCCGAGATGACCGGCCTGACCAAGACGACCGTGTCCAAGCTCGTCGGCGACCTCATCGAGGGCGGGCTCGTGGTGGAGACCGGCACGGTCCGGGACGGCGAGCGCGGCCGGCCGGGGGTCGAGATCCGGATCAGCGGGCAGCGCGTCGCCGCCCTCGGGCTGGAGATCAACGTCGACTACCTCGCGGTGTGCGTGGTCGACCTCGCCCGGACGGTGCGGCTGCGTCGTACACAGGCTGTGGACAATCGGGCCGCGCCTCCTGTGGATGTGATCGCGCGACTTGGGGATTTGGCCTCCGCGGTTGTGGACGAAGCTGTGGAGAAGGGCCTGCGGGTGGTCGGCGGCGTGCTGGCCGTGCCCGGCCCTGTGGACATGACCAGCGGGGTCGTCCACAACGCGCCGAACCTCGGCTGGCGCGACGTGCCACTGGCGTCGCTTCTGCGGTTCCCCTTCCCCGTACGTGTGGAGAACGAGGCCAACCTGGCCGCGCTCGGCGAGCTGTGGTTCGGGTCGGGGCTGCCCGACTTCCTGCACGTGTCGGGAGAGATCGGCATCGGTGCGGGCCTCGTGGTCCGCGGCCGGCTCTTCCGGGGCGCGCACGGCTTCGCCGGGGAGCTCGGGCACGTCGTCGTCTCCCCCGCCGGACCGCCGTGCCGCTGCGGCGGCCGGGGCTGCCTCGAACAGTACGCCGGCCAGGACGCCCTCCTGACCGCCGCCCGCGCCGCCACCTCGGTCCGGGCCGCCACCTCGGTCCGCCCCGCCGCCGATACGCCCCCGGCCGGAGCGTCCAGGAACGTGCCAGCCGGGATTCCGCACGAGGACGCGGCCGAATCGGCCGGAGCGGCACACGAGGGGCCGGCCGAAGCGGCCGGAGCCGCACGCGAAACACCCCCGCCCGAGATGCTCCTGCCCGCGCAGCAGGGCGTGTCGTGGGTGCTGTCCCGGCTCCGGGAGGGCGACGAGAACGCGCGCGCCGCCTGTGAGCGGGCGGCCTGGGCGCTCGGCGTGGCCCTGTCGTCGGCGGTCAACCTCGTCGATCCCGACGCGATCGTCCTCGGCGGGATCTACGCGCCGCTCTTCCCCTGGATCGGCCACATGGTCGCCGACACTCTGAAGGCCCGCCTCGGTCAGATGCGCGGCGCCGTGCCGCCCGTGGTCGTGTCACGGCTCGGGGCCGAGGCGGCCGCCCTCGGCGCGGCCGGCCAGGTGATCGAGCAGGTCATGGCCGACCCCGCCGCGCTCCTGCACACCTGACGCGACGCGAGCGCTCCGGCCGGGCGCCAAGAACCCGTAAGGAGCTGCGCCGATCTTGTCCAGCTCGGGGCACGGCCCTGCTCCGGCGGGGTATGAGGCCGCCGTTCCACAGAACCGGACGGGCGACGCTCACCGTCGGTCGTCCAGCAGGAAGGCGTATACCGATATGTCCCGCTACTGGACGCGGCCCCCCATCGACACCGTGGTCCTCACGGCCCGGCGGCTGGCCCTGGCCGCGCTCGTGATCCCGGCGACGGGGATCTGCGCCGCGCAACCGGCGACGGCGCGTGTCACCCCGCCGCCCCTACGAGAGGGGCTCGCGGCCTTCCGTGTCCACGGGCCCGGTGGAGGCGGAGGTCAGGTGATCAAAGGAGGGCGAGCGAGCGGCAGCCAGAGCAGGTCCGGCGCGGGCAGGTTCAACCAGAGCCTCAACGGGGCCGTCTCCCCCACCTTCGTCATGGGACAGTCGCAGCAACCGATCACCAAGACCCGCTCGCTCGACCTGCAGGCCGCCTTCTGCGGATCGCAGCCCACCATCTGCGCCACGGGACAGAACATGCCGATCCACTGGAGGAACTGACACTTCCGCCGTCCGCGCGCCACGGTTTCGGCGGGGACCCGCTCCGGTTCCACCGCGTGCGTCCCGAGAGGCTGGGACGGTCACGCGCAGGCGCTCAGCGGCTCACAGGCCGGAGGGGTCGCGGCCGAGGCTGATCTCCTCGGCGATGCGCCGCAGTTCGTCGGCGGCCAGCCGGGGCGTGCCGGGCAGGTCGGCGGTCAGCGCCGAGATCACCTGGTGATAGGGCGCGCCGGCATGACGGACCGCGACCTCGTGCACCGCCCGGAACAGCACCAGATTGTCCTCGTGCTCCCGCGTCGCCCTGTCCACGATCATGACGTCCCCCCTATGCCGGCCTCGTCACCGGCACCCCTCGCCGGACCGCCCTTCGGCGCCGTGCGGTGCGCCGGTGGGCGGCTGCGCCACCCCTGGCGCCTGCCCGGTGGCCACGGTACGACCTGCCACCGACAGTTTCCGGGAAACCCACCGAGGTACAATTACTTGAGAGTTCAAGTTTTCGGGAGGGCGTCATGCCGGTCCAGCGACTCAACCACGCCGTGCTGTACGTGCGGGACGTCTCCCGCAGTGTGGCCTTCTACCAGGAGGCCCTCGGGTTCCGCGTCGTGCAGGCGTTCCCCGGGGCGGCGTTCCTGCAGGCCGAGGGCTCCTCGAACGACCACGACCTCGGGCTGTTCCAGATCGGGGCGCAGGCGGGGCCGTCGTCCGCCGGGCGCGCGACGGTGGGCCTCTACCACCTCGCCTGGGAGGTCGACACGCTCGCCGAGCTGCACCGGATCGCGACCAGGCTGACGGAGATGAACGCCCTGGTCGGCGCGTCCGACCACTCCACCACCAAGGCCCTCTACGCGAAGGATCCGGACGGGCTGGAGTTCGAGGTCTCCTGGCTGGTGCCCGCCGATCTGCTCACCGACGAGATCCTCGACGGGCGCGCCCAGATCAAGCCGCTCGACCTCGCGAAGGAACTGGAGCGATACGGCGCGCAGACGCGTGGCGGGGTCGGCGTCAGCGTCTGATCCGGCGCTCGTGGGCGGCCTCTTCCCGCGGCCGCCCACCGCGGCCGGCCTTATCCGTTGACCGACCTGTTCGCGCCACTTATCGCAAACATCCTTCATGCGGCGCCCGGCGGCCTTACCATGATCATGATCTGAACCGGTGCAGCGAGGGACAGGACGGGTCATGGCCGACAACGACCAGCACGCGGGCGACGCCCCGGCCGAGCACGACCGGGATAACACCAGGATCGACACGAGCAAGCCGAGCATCGCCCGTGTCTACGACTTCTTCCTCGGCGGCAAGGACAACTTCGCCATCGACCGGCAGGTGGGCGAGGCGACGCTGCGGATCGCGCCGGACGCCCCGGCGGCGGGCCGGGCCAACCGCGCCTTCCTCCGGCGCGTCGTCCGCCACCTGGCGGCCGAGGCGGGCATCCGGCAGTTCCTCGACATCGGCTCGGGCCTGCCCACGCAGGGCAACGTGCACGAGGTGGCCCAGGAGGTCACCCCGGGGGCTCGCGTCGTCTACGTCGACAACGACCCCATCGTGCTCGTGCACGGCCGGGCGCTGCTCGCTACCAACGGGAGCACCACGGTCGTCGAGGCCGACATCCGCGACCCTGAGTCGATCCTGACGCACCCCGGGATCCGCGCGCTCATCGACTTCGACCAGCCGGTGGCCCTGCTGCTGTTCGCGATCCTGCATCACGTCAACGACCACGAGGACCCCCAGGGGATCGCCGCACGCTTCCGCGAGGCTCTGCCCTCCGGCAGCTATCTGGCGCTGTCCCACTTCCACAACCCGGGGCCGGGCATGCCCGAGGTGTCGGCGCAGGCGACCTCGGCCGAGAAGCTGTTCAACGAGAACCTGGGCACGGGCCGGTGGCGCACCCGCGACGAGATCCTGGCCTTCTTCGGCGACATGCCGCTCCTCGAACCCGGCCTGGTGCCGCTCGCCGAATGGCGGCCGGAGCCCGACGCGTTCGTCGAGCGCGGCATCACTTACCACACCTTCGTCGGCGGCGTGGCGCGCAAACCCTGAAACGTTCTTCTTGCGATAAACGTGATTTGCGTCACTGCTGAGCCGTACGGCCGGGAGCGCGTCGTCGCAGGCAGCGGGTCTGCGACGACGGAGCGGCGATCGGGCGTACGGCCGCCCGGACGGCCGTTCGGTTGACATCGGTGAGCAGCGACGGTGATGCTCGGAGGTGGCTGCCCCTCTACAGGAAGGCGGCACCGACATGATGACCGTCAACGGGTCGTTCGAATCGGCTCTGAACAAGAAGACCTTGCTCTACCTCGACAAGCAACTGGTCGTACGCACCTCCAGGAACGGCTCCGTACGGCTGATCGGGCAGATCGACCTCACCAACGGCGACGCCATCGCCGACACTCTGCACAGGGAGTGGACGAGGCCGGGGACAGGAACCGTGGACGTCGCCGAACTCCAGTTCATCGACCTCTACGGCCTGCGCGCCCTGGCCCTGCTGTCCGACATCCCCCTGGGCCGGCCGATCCGGCTGCGCAACGTCAAGCCCGGCCTGCACAAGCTGCTCACCCTGCTCGACTGGCCCGCCTTCACCATCGGGTGACCTAGCGGCCCGGCGCGGACCCCCCACCGCGCCGATCGCGGGCGGCGCCTTTCTCGCACCCCCGCGTCTCTCACACCCCCCTGCGGCTCTCGTACTCCGGCGTTTCTCGCACTCCGGCGTTTCTCGTGCTCCGGATGGAGGAAAGGTATCCCAGGACGGTCGTACGACCGTTATGACCAGCGCCTGAGCCTTCGTACGGGTTCGGGTGAAATCCATCCGTGAGTTCCCCCCGACTCTCGCGAGGAGGGGTGATGAGTTGTTTCCGGGTACTCCGGCAGCCCGCCACCGATGTCGGCGGCCATCCGCCGACGTGGCGCAGCCACCGCCGCGCGTTCGCGCCGCGGTGACGAGGCGACCTGGCCCGACCGGCTGATCCGCCGGTGCGGCCGCCCGCTCCGCCCCGGACCCGGCGTCCGGGCGCTCCCGTCTGCTGGAGAGCCGAATGTTCCTGAATCAGGTGCTCACGACGTCCGCGGCCCTGCTGCGCGGCGTGCTGCCCGAGCCGTTCCGCGACCTGCTTCCTTGCCCTCGTGAGGTGCACGTCTGCCCCGGCGGGTTGCGCATCCACCTGCGCGGGATCGGCCGGCCCGGCTCCGAGGCGGCGGCCGGCCTGCTGGAAGAACAGCTCGAGGCGGTCCCCGGCGTCGAGCGGGCAGAGGTCAACGGCCGCATCGGCGCCGTCTTCGTCGCCTGCGACCCGGAGCGGGTCGACCAGGACGAGCTGGTGGCCGTCACCGCGAAGCTCGACGAACAGGAGGAGCACGCCCACGAGAGCCCCGTCCACCTCGTGGAGGAGCACCTGCGGGCGACCGTGCGGCTGACGGCCGGCGTCACCGGAATCGGGCTGATCTTCCTGGGCAAGGCGATCCGGGCCCCGCGGCTCCCGGCGGTCGTGCCCGCCTTGCTGCAACTGGCCAACGCCACGCCGGCGATCCGCGAGCAGCTCGACCACCGGCTGGGGCGCCGTCCCACCGACGCCCTTTTCACCACCGCCAACCTCGTCACCCAGACCCTCACGCTTCGCCCCGTCGCGTTGTTCGTGCAGGCCGTCGCGAACGTGGGCCGCTACATCGAGGCCAGGGCCAGCCGATACGCCTGGGAGGGCCTCGAGGAGCGGCTGGCCGCACGGCCAGGGGCCTACCACCACATCCGGGCGGCGACCCGGCCGCGCCCGGTCCACCTGCCGCACGGTCCGATCGAGCGCTACGCCGACGTGGTCGCCCCGATCAGCGCCGCCGCGTACGCCGTGACGCGGGTGCTCACGCGGGGCGAACGGTCCGTGTCCATCCTCATCTCCGCCACTCCGCGGGTCGCCGACCTCAGCCGGGAGGCGTTCGCGGGCGCGATCAGCCGCGCGCTGGGCAGGCACGACACGGTCGTCTTCGACGCCGACTGCCTGCGCAAGATGGACCGTGTCGACACCGTCGTCCTGCACGCCGACGCGCTGACGACCGGCTCGTGGACGATCGACCGGGTCGAGCCGCTGCGTGAGGGGGAGGACACCGACGAGCTGTACTCCCGGCTCTACTCCCTCATCGACTTCTCCGACCCCGGCCACGCCAGGACCGTGGAGGGCTGGTCGGTCCGCCCGCTGCCGGACCCCGATCCCCTGCTCTCGGACGCCGGCCTCTGGCGGTCACGCGGGCTGCGTGCGGTGGAGGTGTCCAGGGACGGCGCCCGGGTCGCCGTCGCCGGTCTCGCCCCGGAGATCGACGCCCTGGCCGTACCCGTCGTCGGGGCGGCCAAGGCGGCCGGCACGGTCCTGCTCGCGGGCGGCGACGAGGGCCTGGCGCAGCGCCTCGCGATCGGCCGGACGCTGCCCGGAGGCCCCGAGCTCGCCGAGCACGTGCACGACCTGCAGGCGGCGGGCCACTGCGTGGTCGTCGTGTCCACGGGTGCCTGTCACTCGCTCGCCCAGGCCGACATCGGCCTCGGGGTGGTCGATCCCGCGGCATCCGAGCCCGGACGCATGGTGCCGTGGGACGCCGACATCGCCGGCGAGCTGCACGGCGTCCACCTGTTCCTGCGCTGCCTGCCCCGGGCGCGCGGCAACAGCGGGAACGGCGTGAAGCTCGGCGCGGCGGGCGCGTGCGTCGGCACCCTGCTGGCCGTCGCGGGCCCGGCCGGCACCGCCCTGCGCCGGGCGCAGCTCGCCAGCGCCGCCGTGTCGCTGGCCGCCATCGTGCTGGGCGAGTGGGACGGGCAGAACGCCGGCCGCATCCCCACGCCGGCCCGCGCCGACACCACCCCGTGGCACGCCATGTCCGCGCGTGAGGTGCTCTCCCGGCTCCGTTCCTCCTCCGAGGGCATCGCCGAGCAGGAGGCGGGCAGGCGCCGCGCGGAGGCCGCGCCCGAGGAGGTGGAGGGGCCGCACTCACTGGCCCGGGCCACGGTGGAGGAGCTGGCCAACCCGCTCACGCCTGCCCTCGCCACCGGCGCGGGCATCTCGGCCCTCGTCGGCTCGGCCCTCGACGCCGTGCTGATCGGCGGCGTCATGGTCATCAACGCGTTCCTCGGCGGCGTGCAGCGGTTCAAGGCCGACAGGGCGCTGCACCGCCTGACCGAGTCCACCGAGGTCCTCGTACGGCTGCGCCGTCCCGAGGGCGTCGTCGAGACGACGAAGGACGAGCTCGCGCCCGGCGACGTCATCGAGCTGCGCGCCGGGGACGCCGTGCCCGCGGACGCCCGCGTCATCAAGGCCGTGGGGCTGGAGGTGGACGAGTCCACGCTCACCGGCGAGTCCCAGCTCGTCGCCAAGACGGCCGCGCCGACCGTGGCGGCGGCCATCGCCGACCGCAGCTCGATGGTCTACCAGGGCACCTCGATCGCGGCGGGCAGCGGCCGGGCGGTGGTCGTCGCGACCGGCGACATGACCGAGTCGGGGCGCAGCGCGAGGCTCGCGGGCGAGCCGAGCCCGCCGACCGGCGTCGAGCTGCGCCTGCGGGAGCTGAGCAGCCGCATCCTGCCGCTGTCGATCGCCTCGGGTGTCGTGCTGCTCCTCACCGACCTCCTGCGCGGACGGCCGCTGGCCGCGGCGCTCACGCCCGCCGTCAGCCTGACGGTCGCCGCCGTGCCCGAGGGGCTCCCGTTCGTCGCCACCGTGGCGGAGCTGGCCGCTGCGCGGCGGCTGTCCAGGCGCGCCGCCCTGGTGCGCAACCCGTCCACCATCGAGGCCCTCGGCCGGGTCAACGTGCTGTGCTTCGACAAGACGGGCACGCTGACCGAGGGCCGCATCAGCCTGCGGCACCTGTCGGACGGGCGGGCGGGCCGTCCGATCGAGGAGGCGGACACCAGGCTACGGCGCGTCCTCGCCGCGGCCGTCCGGGCCAGCCCCAAGTCCGGCGGGGGACGGGTGATCGCCCATCCGACCGACCGCGCCGTGCTGGACGGCGCGCACCGGCTCGACGTCACGCCCCAGGAAGGGTTCGAGAGCTGGGAGCGCGTGGACGAGATGCCGTTCGAGCCGGGCCGGGGCTACCACGCCGTGCTCGGCCGCACCGAGCACGGGCACCTGCTCAGCGTGAAGGGCGCCCCCGAGATCGTGCTCACCCACTGCACCACCGTGCACCGCGACACCGGCCCTGTCGCCTGCGACGAGACCGTGCGCATGGAGCTGGAGCGCGAGGTGGAGCGGCTGGCCCGGCAGGGCTACCGCGTGCTCGCCGTCGCGCAGCGACCCGCCTCCGACCGGCGGGACCTCGACGAGTCGCGCATCGAGGAGCTGTGCTTCCTCGGCTTCCTCGGCCTGGCCGACCCGGTCAGGTCGACGGCCGCGGAGAGCGTCAGGCGCCTCGTGCGGGCCGGGGTCCGGATCGTCATGGTCACCGGCGACCATCCCAGCACCGCCGAGGCGATCGCGGTCGAACTCAACGCGCTGAACGGCCAGCGCGTCATGACCGGCCCCGAGCTGGACGAGCTCGACGACGAGACGCTGACCAAGGTGCTGCCCGACGTGGCGGTCTTCGCCCGCACCACGCCCGCGCACAAGGCCAGGATCGTCACGTGCCTGCGCCGCGCGGGTGAGGTCGTCGCCGTCACCGGCGACGGCGCCAACGACGCGCCCGCCATCCGCACCGCCGACGTCGGGATCGCCCTGGGGTCGCGCGCGACGCCCGCCGCGCGGGCCGCCGCCGACCTCGTCGTCACCGACGACCGCATCGAGACGATCGTGGACGCCATCGTCGAGGGCAGGGCGATGTGGACCTCGGTGCGCGACTCGCTGAGCATCCTTCTCGGCGGCAACATCGGCGAGATCGCGTTCACCGTGGGGACCAACCTGCTGGCCGGCGGGAGCGCGCTCAACGCCCGGCAGCTCCTGCTGGTCAACCTGCTCACCGACATGGTGCCGGCCATGGCGGTCGCCGTACGGCCGCCCGCCTCGACCGATCCGGACAAGCTGCTCGCCGAGGGCCCGGAGGCGTCGCTGGGCGCGTCGCTGACCCGCGACATCTACCTTCGCGCGGCGGTCACGACGGCGGCGGCGACGGCCGCGTGGATCCTGGGACGCATGACCGGCACCCGCGTGCGCGCGAACACCATCGGTCTGGTGGCGCTCGTGTCCGCGCAGCTCCTGCAGACGCTCGCGGGTGGCGGCCGGGACAGGATCGTCGTGCTCGCGGCGCTGTCGTCGCTGGCCGTCCTGTGGCTCATCGTCACGGTGCCGGGAGTCAGCGCCGTCTTCGGATGCCGGCCGCTCGGCCCGGCGGGCTGGGTCATCGGGCTGGGCAGCGCGGCCGCCGCCACGCTGGTGGGGATGCTCGTGCAGCGCCCGGTCAGGGAGGCGACGACCCGCGCCGAGGCCGAACGTCGCAGGACCACGGCCCACCTGCCCGTCCCGGCCTGACCGCGCCGGCCGCCGCCCGCCGGTGGGTCCGTACGGCGGTCAGGGGCGGGCCGCCTCCGCCGGCCGTATGGACGTGCGCGTGGTCCGTGCCCCGGCGGCGGGGTGGCCGGGCCACCAGAAGCGGTCGCCCCGCGCTCACCGTGATCATGGACGCCTCGCGCGAGGGGCGACCGCTCACCCCCGGGGCTCTGGGCGCGGCGGCCCTCGCGAGCCGGTTCTTCGCACCGCTCGGGCGGCGGATGTCGGCGGCGCTCGAAGATTTCACCCCAGAGGAGCGCCGGGTCATCGGACGCTTCCTCGGACGGGGCATCGAGGCCGTCGTCGCGGCCAGGCAGGAGACGGCCGACGACGACGCGTGACGGCGGAGCGGCCTCAGTGGATCACGGCCGACCGGGAGACCGCCCTCACCACGGGACCGGGTTCCGTCTCACCTGGCCCACAGACGCTTCCTGTGACGTCACCACGAGAGTTCGAGCACCGATCGTGGCGGCCGGCCTGATCCTCAGCGGTGGCGGCGCAGGCCCTTGCCGCCGTGACGGTGCTTCTTCCCCTCTCCCCGGATTGCACGGTGCTGCCGCGCCGTGTGGTCGTGGGACTTGTGCGTGCGCGGGGTGTGGGCGTGCGGAGTGTGGGCGCGCGGCTTGTCCGTCACCTGGAACTTCTGGAACCCGAAGTCGGGCAGCGTGATCGGCTTGGAGGGGTCGTCCGAGATCGGGACGATGAACACGTCTTTCCGCACGCCGTCCTTGCTCTTCGTGTGATAGACGGCCTGCTTCGGCTCGCCGGCCTGCCCCATGAGGGGAGCGGGGCCTGCGGCGACGGGCATGGCGACGGGCATGGTCACGGGCGCGTACCCCGGGCCGTTGTCAGGGCCGGAAGGGCCGTAGTAGGGGTTGTAGACCGCCGTGTCGGGCGGCGCCGCGATCGGCGCCGTGCCGCCCGTGGAAGGGCCCGCGGGCGGCGCGGGGTCCGCGGACGCGACCGGTCCGGCGATCAGGGTCGCGGCGAGGGCGGCGGCGGCCGAGCAGATGATCATGAGTCTCCCCCGAGGTCACGGATCGTACGAGGAAGACGGTAGGCAGCACGCCGCCGCCGATCGCGCGCCCCGTGCTCAGTGTCGGGTCAAAGCTCAGAATCTCTTGGCAGCGGGCCCCCGACGATCGACTCAGGGGAGCGGGCTCAGGTGGACGACCTTGGTGTGGGTCATCTCGTCGAGCAGCTCCGGGCCGTACCCGAAACCGTGCCCGCTGGCCCGGAGCGGCTGGGCCGCGCCGCCGGGCGCTCCGCCGAAGACCGCGTTTATCTTCACCGTGCCCACCGGCAGCTCGCGCCAGGCCCGCTGGGCGTTGGCCATCGACGGGGTGAGGACGGTGGCCGCCAGGCCGTACCTCGACTCGCGGGCCAGTTCAAGCGCCTCGTCGAACGACTCGACCACCCGCACCGCCGCGACCGGCCCGAACGTCTCCTCGCGCATGACGTCCATGTTCTCCGTGCAGTCGGCCAGGACGGTCGGCGGATAGAAAGCCCCCGGCCCCTCGGGCACGTATCCGCCGGTCAGCAGTCGTGCCCCCGCCTCGATCGCGCCGCGTACGTGCCGGTCCACGACGTCGCGCTGGGCCCGGTCGACGAGCGGCCCGAGCGCCGTCTCCTCGTCCATGCCGGGCCCCATGCGCAACTCCTCGGCCCGCTGCGCGAGCGCGGCGAGGAACTCCTCGGCGACGTCGCGGTGGACGTAGACGCGCTCGGCGGAGGTGCAGATCTGCCCGGCGTTAGCGAAGCAGCCGGTCGCCGCCTGCCCCGCGGCCCACTTCACGTCCACGCCCGCGTCCACGATCAGCGGGTCCTTGCCGCCGTTCTCCAGCAGGGTCTTGGCGCCGGTGCGCGCGGCCACGGCGGCGATGGCCCGGCCCGCGGCGGTCGAGCCGACGTGCGCGACGAGGTCGAGGCCCGGGTGCGCCGCCAGGGCCTCGCCCGGGTGGCGGTCGCCCGGCACCATGGTCAGCACCCCCGGCGGCAGCTCCGCCGCCATCAGCTCGGCGAGCAGCGCCCCGGTGTGCGGCGTGCGCTCCGACGGCTTGTGCACGACCGTGTTGCCGGTCACCACGGCCGCGCCGACGAGCCCGCAGGCGATGGCCACCGGGTCGTTCCACGGCGTGATCACCGCGACCACGCCGCGCGGCTCGTGGACCATCAGGTCGGTGGCGTCCCAGCCGCCCTGCAGGCTCCGTCCCCGGTGCAGCGGCCCCAGCTCGGCGTACTGCCGGAGCGTGCCGATCCCCGCCGCCACGCCGCCGCGGCTGTCGCCGATCGGCTTGCCCATCTCCCTGGTCACCAGCTCGGCCAGCTCGTCCGCGCGGGCCTCGATCCGGTCGGCCATCCGGTGCAGGCACGCGGCCCGCTCGGCGGGAGCCGTACGGGCCCAGCCGGGCTGGGCGCGGCGGGCCGAGTCGACCGCCCGCTCCACGTCCTCGGCGCACCCGGCGGGGAAGTCGCCCACCGGTTCCCCGGTCGCCGGGTCGGCGACCGTGCGGTCCCGCTCGCTCGCGCTCGCCGTCCACGCGCCGTCGGTCAGCACCCAGCGATCCCTGTCCCGCACCCCGGTTCTCCTCCCGTTACTCGCACAGCCGCGGTCGCTCTACCCGTGCTCGCTACCCCCCGGCACGTACGGTTATCACCCGGCTTCCTACACTTCCCGTATGCGACGGCTGAGCAGCACAGTGGTCGTGGTGGCCGGGGAGCGGGCCGCCGAGGTGATCTCCGGGCTCGTCGGTCTGCACAACGTGCGGGCGATCACCCGGGGAGAGCGGACCCCCGCCGAGATGACCGACGTGGTCACACGGGCGAGCGCGACGTACGTGCTGCACGACGCCGATCCCCTGGCCGAGGTCGGCGAGGCGTGGACCGGCTTCTTCGACGGGACGACGCCGGTGGGCGGCCTGGAGGTCGCCGTCGAGGCGGCGGTCGGCGCGCTGCGCGCCGAGCGGCTGGTGCTGCCCGACTACTACATCGTCCTCGACCCCGACGGCCTGACGCCCACCCGGCGGCACTGGTGGCTCGGCGTGCTCGCCGGGGCCGCGCCGACCCGGGTGGTGCCGAGCCCCGCCTCGGCCGGCGCCGTGAAGGAGACGTTGCGCGGGCTGTCCGCGGGTCGCTGGTGGCCCGCCGACGTGGAGGGGTGGCTGCGCGGCCTGCCCCGCCAGGTGCCCGACCGGGTCGGCCTCCCCGGCGCCACCGCCTGACCGGCGGCCCGGGGCCGCGCCGGGCCGATCACCGGGCTGATCACCGGGCCGGTCGCGGGCTGATCACCGGGCCGGTCGCGGGCCGGTCGCTCAGAGGGCGGTGAAGTCGGCGAAGTCGAAGCCGGGTGACACGACGCAGCTCACCAGCACGCCCTCGGCCCCCGCCGGACGGGCCGCCTGCCAGGTGCCCGCCGGCACCACCGCCTGCGGGACCTGTCCGTTCTCCACATCCGGGCCCAGGACGACGACGTCCTCCCGGCCGGGCCGCTCGCCCGCGCCGCCGAGCACGAGCGTGAGCGGCCCGCCCCGATGCCACAGCCACACCTCGTCGGACCGCACGGCGTGCCAGACCGACTCCTCGCCCGGCTCGAGCAGGAAGTAGATGCCCGTCGCCGTCGCCCGCGCGCCGCCGTACCCGGGAGGCTCGACGGAGGCCGCCGCCCGCCACGTCTCGCGATACCACCCGCCCTCGGGGTGGGGCAGCAGGCCGAGAGCCTCGGCGACCGGGGGACGCGCCTGGATCGCCACGAACGCCCCGGAGACGTCCCGGCGCAGGAAGCGGAGGGGGGCGCCCGGGTCGTCCTCGTCCACCGCCACGACGGGATCCGTGCCGGCGAAGGCCGCGGCGGCGATCCGCAGCGCCTCCTCGTCGTCGCGGGCGGACAGCCCGGGGCCGCCGGGGTAGGCGTCCAGCGTCATCAGCAGCACGCGGCCGATCGTACGGCAGGGCGGCGCGCCGGGTCCGCGGGCCTGGCGGGGCCGCCTCGACGGGAACGCATGCGCCGACGGCGCCGTCCAAACCGGCGTTACTTGATCGTTATGGAATCGGCCGCACAAAACAGCGGTTTCGCACGTTCCAAGTCAGTGCAATTCCCTGTGAAACACCCCCAATGAGGAGTAGACCGTGAATACCCTCCGGCGGGCGGCCCACGTCACACTGACCGTCGCCGCCATCGCCGTCGCTACGGCCTGCTCGGCGGGAGGCACAACCACTCCCGCCGCATCAGTCACTGGTGCGGCCGGTACGGCCACTCAGGCTCCGGCCACTCAGGCCCCGGACGCCAAGGCGGCGGCACTCGCCCCGCGCGCGGCGTCCCAGACGGCACGCAAGGCAGGAAAGCCGAAGCTCGGCATCGCCGACATCACGCCCATGGGCGAGAAGGTCGAGCGGGTCGGCGTCGGTTTCCCCATCATCGTCACCTTCGACCGCGCGGTGCGCGACAGGGCGGCCGCGGAAGCGGTGCTGCAGGTCCAGGCGGAAAAGCCCGCCGAGGGCGCGTGGCGCTGGGTCTCCGACCGCAAGGTCGTCTACCGCACCAAGACCTACTGGAAGCCGCACCAGAAGGTCCTGTTCACCGCCAGGCTGAGCCAGATCCCCGGCAACGAGGCCGCCAAGGACGTCTCGCGCCGCTTCGCCGTCGGCACCGCCAACATCTCGGTGGTCGACACCAGGAAGCACGTGATGAAGGTGCGCCGCGACGGGAAGCTCGCCAAGACCATCCCGATCAGCGCGGGCCGCGGCGGCCTGCCGCGGGGCGGCGTCGACGTCTACCTCACGACCACCGGCGTGCACCTCGCGATGGGCAAGAAGCGGGTCGAGACGATGACCTCGTCCTGGCTCGGCGTCACCGACCCCAAGGACCCGCTCTACTACAAGCTGGAGATCCCCTGGGCGGTCCGGATCTCCGACAGCGGCGAGTACGTCCACCAGAGCGCGGGCGACTACCAGTTCCTGGGCAAGTCGAACCAGAGCCACGGCTGCGTGCGCGCCACACCCGCGGGTGCCAAGTGGTTCTACGGCATCAGCCAGCGCGGCGACGTCATCGAGGTCACCGGCACCAAGCGCAAGCTCGACTGGCGCAACGGCTGGAGCTACTGGCAGCTGAACTGGAGCCAGTGGAAGCGGGGCAGCGCGCTGCCCGCCGGCTCGGCCTCGGCCTCGGCATCGCCCTCGGCCTCTCCGTCCGCCGACCAGGACGCCCTGCAGGGATAGGCCCTCCGCTCCGCACGGCGCTCCCGCCCCCGGTCCGTACGGCCCAGGGCGGGAGCGCCGCCTGCTTTCCTGCGCCTTTCGAGCCTCAGGTCGTGAGGGTTCTCCAGGACTCCACGGTCGCCTCGGCGATGCTCTCCACGCGGCGGCCGTACGCCGGGTATCCGTCGGAAACGAGGCTGCCGTCCTTGAACGGCAACCCGCAGAAGCCGGCGCGGAAGGGCCCGGGGGATCCGCCCCGCGGGAGCGGCGCATACTCCGCGAGCGGGGCCATGTCATAGCCCGACCGCGCCCCGTGCCTGTTCCGCGCCACCTGATGCGCCGCCACGCGGAGCAGCGCGTCGAGGCCCTTGTCCAGGTAGAGCTGCAGCAGGCGGAACTGACCGTCGAGGTACTTGTCGTGGGCCCTGGCGGGGTGCTGCAGGAGATACGCGCAGACCACGGGCGTGTGCCACCTGTACATCTCAGGATCGGCCTGCTCTTCGGCCAGGATCGCGTGGTAGTAGTCCGCACACTCGCCCAGCGGACCCGCGGGCGCGCCGCACTCGCACCGACCCATACCGGAGCTGTCCGTCATGCCCCGCACCATAGGCAGCCGGCGACAGCCGTGTCGACGGCATTTCGCGCAACTCAGAGAGCACTGCTCTTGACATGTCTCACGGAGAAGAGAGAGCATTGCTCTCGTTAAAGAGCACTACTCTCTCGGAGATGTCCATGTCGCTGCTCTATTCGGGTCCGTCCCTGGCCGTCCTGCACGACGAGTACGCCGCGCGGGGACGCGTCGACCCCGACGCCCAGCTGACCTCCTCGTCCCGGCTGGTCGTGGACGTGCCCGTGGACCGGGTCTGGGCGGTCATGGCCGACCTGCGGACGTGGCCGTCGTGGGTCTCCGGCATCCGGATCCTCGAACTCGGCGACGTACGCCCCGGTGCGTCCTTCCGGTGGCGCCTGAACGGCGTGCCCCTGCGGTCGCGGTTCGCGGTGGTCGACCCCCAGCGGGAACTCACCTGGACGGGCACCTTCCTCGGCCGCTACCGGGCGGTGGACCGGCACGTCCTGGAGCCGCTGGAGGGCGGGCGCACGAGGATCACCGTGGAAGAGTCGCTCGCCGGTCCGCTGCTGCCGCTCTTCTACCGGAAGTCCATGCTCCGGGCCAACCACGAGCAGTGGCTCGCGGATCTCGCCCGCGCCGCCGCCTGAGCCGTCCCGCCCCGCCGCCGGTCTGGGGAGCGGGGAGTGAGCCTCCTGGAAAGACCGGCGTGAAAGCGATCGGGCCCTGCGGCGGAGTAGAGGTGATGACCCACAGAAGGGACGCCTCGCGAATGCCCGCTCCCCCGGAAGCTCCGGCGGATCTCGACGACGCCGTGCTCATCGAGCGGTCGTGGCATCGGCCGGAGCTGTTCGCTGCGCTTTACGAGCGCTATTTCGGCGAGATCCACCGTTATGCGGCGGCGCGGCTCGGCACGCAGGTCGCCGACGACCTCGCCGCCGAGACCTTTCTCGTCGCGTTCCGCAAGCGCGACGGCTTCGACCCCGCCCGCGGCTCCGTACGACCCTGGTTGTACGGCATCGCCACGAATCTCGTCGCCCAGCACCGCAGGAGCGAGCGCCGGAGGCTGGAGGCGTTCCAGCGGGCGCCGGTGGACCGCGGAGCGGTGTCCGGCCACGAGGACCGGGTGGCGGCGCGGGTCACCGCCGCGAGCGCACAGGGGCCGCTGGCAGCGGGGATCGCCGGGCTGTCCAACGGCGACCGGGACGTCCTGCTCCTGGTGGCGATCGCCGGACTGAGCCATGAGGAGATCTCCCAGACCCTCGGCATCCCCGCGGGCACCGTCGGTTCCCGGCTCAGCCGGGTGCGCCGGAAGCTTCGCGGGGCTCTGGGAGGCGTCAACCCCCTGATCGGAGGCACCGATGGATGACCTGACCCGCCCGACGGGCTCCCCCCGGACCTCCGAACCCGACGAACTGGCCGCCGTCCGCGACCTCCTCGTCGAGCCAGCACCCACCGCCGCAGCCTTCGACGCGGGCCGCGCCCGGCTGATGGCCGCGCTGGCCCTCGCCGCCCAGGACGGTCCGTACGCGCCGGACGGCGACCCGCACCGGGACGGAGCGGGTCCCGGGCCGGATCACGGCCCGTCGGAGCCGGAGCCGGCACGCTTCGGGAGGGGCCGGCGACAGTCTCGGGCAAGGGGCGTGCGCCGCTCCCCCGAAAGCCGCTCCCCCGAGCACCGCCTCACCGGGCGGCGGGTCACCGTGGGAGCACTGCTGGCGGGGGCGGCCGCTGCGGCCGCCCTGATCGTCACCACGGCCGTCGCACCTGAAGGCCGGGTGGTGCTCACTCCCACCAGTGGGGCATCGACGGGAACGCCGGCCGCCGAAACCATGGGCGGTGCGGGGAACGCCCGACAGATCCTGCTCGCCGCCGCCTCCGCCACGGCCAGGACGTCCGACCGGCCCGGCGCCTACTGGCGCATGAATACGACCTATATCCAGCGATTTCTCTCGCCCGACCGTCGCTACCTCCTCCAGAGGGGAGTGTCCGGGGAGATGTGGCTCGCCCCCGACCCCGCCCGGCCGAGCTGGAGGATCACGCGGCCTCTCGGTGTGAAGCCGGCGACTCCCGAGGACGAGGCGGCCTGGCGCGACGCCGGTTCGCCCCGCGAGTGGCGCTATCCGCACGACGTCGACGGCCTCGGCGACCTCGGCCCGGAAGAGGAGGTCCGTTCCGCACCGGAGGAGCCCACAGGGTCACGGCTTGCCGGGCGGTGGATCGGCTCGGCCGGTGTCCTGGCCAAGCAGCCGATCACCTGGGCGGAGCTGGGTCGCATTCCCAGCGGCACGGAGAAGCTCAGGAACTACCTGAAGGCACGGATCAGCCGGCAGACGAAGAAGTATCACGCGCTCGACCCGCAGCGGGAGATGGACAACCGGCTGCAGGGAGCCTGCGTGGAGATCCTCAGGGGGCTGCCCGTCTCTCCCGAGGTGCGGGCGTCGGCGTACCGGATCCTGGCCGAGCTGCCCGGCATCACCGCCGTGGGAGAGGTCACCGACGCGCTGGGCCGTACCGGCCAGGGCCTCACCTATCGGGCGGGCGCGGAGGGCACCGACGTCACGATGGTGGTCGACCCCGGCAGCGGGCTGTTCCTGTCGGCGGAGACCCGCAGCGCGGGCGTGGACGCCGGTGGCCGGACGGTGACCGTCGGCACCTTCGTCGCGTACGACGACAGCAGCTGGACCGACGAGGAGCCCGACCTGCCGGCTCAGCACGACTGACCCGCGCCCGACCCGCAGACGAAACGTAGATATACCGAAAAAGCCGAAATTCGGCTCTTCGGATAATTCCACATACCCAGAGGGGCTGTGGAAAAAGTCGACGGGCGATGCCGGGCGATGCTTTGATGAGCAGTAGCGAAACAAACGCCGGCCAAAGGGCAAAAACATGCTTAAGATGCTTCTCCAGCAAATGGCGGCACTGCTCGAACCCGACGACGACCTGCACCTGGGCGACGACGCGCACGCCCTTGACCAGAATGACGACGCGGACGAAACGGAAGATCTGGACGACGACTTCTGACGTTTCCCCTGAAATCCCCCCACAATCTAGAAAGCCCCCAAATGACGTTCACGCTTCATGACGTACGCTCTCGGACATATAAGGCGCGCGACGCCTGGTGGACCGTTTTCCTGGTGGATCCCCTGGCGGGCCGGCTGGTGCTGACGACCGCCAACCGCACGTCCATCACCCCCAACCAGATCACCTGGGGCGCTTTCGTGCTCGGCCTCGGCTCGGCCTGGTGCTTCCTTCAGGCCGAGTGGCCGTGGCTGGCCGCCGGGGCCGCCGTCTACCACGTGAGCTTCGTCCTCGACTGCATGGACGGGAAGATCGCGCGACTCAAGGGAACGGGGACGGTCCTCGGCGGCTGGCTCGACTACGTGTTCGACCGGATCCGGGTGCTGGCCTGCACCGCCGCGCTCATGTGGGGGCAGTACCGCGCGACCGGGCAGGAGGTCTATCTGCTCCTCGGCATCGCAGTGGTGTTCCTCGACATGCTGCGCTACGTCGACGCCCTGCAGATCGCGAAGGTCCGGCGCCAGATGCGCCGCACACTACGGCACGCCTACGAACAGTCGGTGTCCGGCGATCCGGCCGCGCTGCCGGCGTCCCTGTTACACGAGGACCTTGACACCGACCCCGACGAGATCAGGGTCCGCCTGACGCAGGCCGTGGACCTGCAGCAGGAGTTCCGCAGCCGCTTCTCCTGGTACCCCGGCATGCGGGAGTGGCTGCGCGAGCACCGGATCCGCACACACCTGGTCAGCGGCATCGAGTTCCAGATGGCGGTGTTCATCGTCGGCCCGCTGCTCGGCGCGGTCATCCCGGTCACGATCGGCGCGGCCGCCCTGCTGCTCCTCTTCGAGGCCCTCATCATGTACAAGCTCCTGCTGTCGTCGCGTGATCTGAACCGCGCGCTGGCCGCGATCCGCACGTCCGCCGAACCGTCCGCCTCGGGGACGCCCGCCGGTTGAGCGTCCTCACCGCTGACCGCACGGATAGAGGTGCCGCCGCGAGGGGTAGCGGTGGGACATGACCGAACGCGAGGAGCCCGCCGGCCGGCCCGATCCCGGCCACCGCCGCCCCGAGGGGCTGGACGACGTCACCGTCGACGCGCTGGGCAGGCTCAGCAAGGCACTGGAGACGATCCATCGGGTCAGAGGCCACCTGTACTCCTTCCACCAGCTCACCGGGACGGCGGACTTCGAGCTGGACAACGCCGTACGGCTGCTGCGGCAGGCCGGGCACGACAAGTGGGCCGACCGGATCGAACGCGAGCTGATCGGCCGCAACGTCATCCAGGGCCGCTGGACCTTCCAGATCGTCGAGGAGTACGACGACGGCTACTACGCGACCTTCCAAGAGCTGGAACGCCAGGCCCGCAACGAACTGGCCGGAGGGCGCCGCCACCTCTACGAGGCCGAGTTGAAGCAGCAGCGGCGCACGCCCGGGCAGCCCGGCCACGAGACCACACCCTGAGACCCGGATTCCCGTCCGGTAGTCCACGAACGTTCACCGGGAGCGAGGGAGGGAGCGGAAGGAGCGAGGACCGGAGGTTGCTTCCGGCGCAGCGACCGACCCGGCCAAGGTCCGTGAACACCCCACTGGTCAGTGATCGTCGCGTCCGCCGAGGAGATGCACCCGTCCCCACACGCCGAGCGGCGCCAGCGCCTCGTTCAGCGTGACGCCGAGCGGGGTCAGCGAGTATTCGACGTGCGGCGGCACCTCGTCGTACACCTCGCGGTGCACGATGCCGTCGGCCTCCATCTCGCGCAGGTGCGAGGCGAGCACCTTCTCGGTCACGCCCGGGAGCATCCTGCGCAGCTCCCCGAAACGGCATGGGCGTTCGTTCAGCGTCCAGAGGATCGAGCTCTTCCACTTGCCGCCGATCACCTCCATCGCCGCGTCGATCCCGCATTCGGCCGCTCCCGGACGCCGCGCGGTCCGCATGGTTCATCCCCTCCTGGCTGCTCGCTCACCCCGGGGTAAGCACCCACTTCGAAGTGCGTACTTGATCGTCTCGGGGCTCGTGACCAGCCTAATCGGCATGACCCACAACACTGAGAAGTCTCCGCTGTCCCTTCTCGGGCTGGGCGCGATGGGCGGCGCGCTCGCCCGCGCCTGGCTCGCCGCCGGGCATCCGCTGACCGTCTGGAACCGCACCGCCGGCCGGGCCGAGGCCCTCGCCCGCGAGGGGGCGCGCGTCGCCGCGACCGCCGCCGAGGCCGTGGCCGCGAGCGACCTGGTGGTCGTCTGCCTGCTGGACCACGCCTCGGTGGACGACGCCCTCGCCGTCGCCGACCTGTCCGGCAAGGACCTGGTCGACCTCACCACCGGCACTCCGGAGGAGGCCCGCACCCGCGCCCGGTGGGCCGAGGAGCGCGGCGCCCGGTTCCTCGACGGCGGCGTCATGGCGGTCCCGCCCATGATCGGGGTGCCGGGCTCCGGGGCGTACGTCTTCTACAGCGGCTCCCCGGCGGTGTTCGAGGCCCACGCGGGCACGCTGGCCGCACCCGCCGCCACCGTCTACACGGGCGAGGACCCCGGGCTCGCCGCCCTCCACGACGTGGCGCTGCTCAGCGCGATGACGGGCATGTTCGCGGGGGTGGCGCACGCCTTCGCGCTCGTCCGGGAGGAGATCCCCCCGAAGGACTTCGCCGACCTCGTCGTGAGCTGGCTGAGCGCGATGACCCCGTACGCGTACGGGATCGCCGAACATCTGGACAGCGGCGACTACACGAAGAACGTCACGTCCAACCTCGCGATGATGGTGCGGGGCAACGCGACCCTGCTGCGTACGGCCGAGGAGCAGAAGGTCAGCCCCGAACTGCTCACGCCCTTCACGACCCTCATGGAGCGGCGGCTCGCGGACGGCCACGCCGACGAGGGCACCACGGGGGTGATCGACCTGCTGCGGGTGCCCTGATCCGTCTCCTGGCCCGTCCCCTGGCCCTGGCCGCCCGCGCGGGAAAGTTATCCTCACAGGAGGATGCCGACCACGTCGAGCGAGGTGAGGCCGTGACCGAACGCAAGCCCCTCGGAGTGAGTTTCGAGTCGTGGATCGACCGGCAGATCCGCGAGGCCACCGAGCGTGGTGAGTTCGACGACCTGCCGGGCGCCGGCAAGCCGATCCCCGGCCAGGGCGAGCCGCACGACGAGATGTGGTGGATCAAGCAGAAGATGCGCGCGGAGAACCTGTCGTTCCCGCTGCCGGGGACGCTGGCGCTGCGCAAGGAGGCCGAGGAGGCGAGGGCGGAGGCGCTGGGCGCGCGCACCGAGGCCGAGGCGCGCAGGATCACCGAGGAGATGAACGCCAAGATCCGCGACAGCTACCGCACGCCCCTGTCCGGTCCGCCCGTCGTGCAGCCGCTCATCGACGTGGACGAGGTCGCCGCCGAGTGGCGGGCCCTTCATCCGGTCGCCGAGAAGAAGCCCGCTCCTCCGAAAGACCCGAAAGACCCGAAAGACCCGAAGCGCCCGAAGCGCCCGAAGCGCCCGAAGCGCTCCTTCCTCCGATGGTTCGGCCGCCGCTGACCCGCCCGGTCCACGACCTGACGAAAGTCAGGTGAGGACCTCCCGATCGCCCGCTGTGCCGCCCCTCCGGCCGCTCGTACCGTACGTGACCTGCGAACGGAAAGAGCTCGGAGGGGAACCACGGTGCGCATGCGCGAAATCGCCGCGACCGCCGGTCTGGCCGGTGTGCTGCTGCTCACGACGGGAGCGACGGCGGTGAGCGCCGCGACGCGGGCGGCACCCCCGGACGGACGGCGCGGCCTGACCGCGGAGTCCGTCGACCGCTACGTACACGACTACATCCGGCGCACGGACCTGCCCGGTGCCGTCGTGACGGTCGTCAAGGGCGACCGGGTCGTGTACGCCGCCGGGCACGGTCACACGGCCGGCGGCGAGGCGATCACCGCGGACACTCCCATGCCGCTCGCCTCGCTGTCGAAGTCGTTCACCGCCCTGGGGGTGCTGCGCCTCGCCGACGAGGGCAGGATCGACCTCGACGCGCCGGTTCGGCGATATCTGCCCGAGTTCACCATGGCCGACGCCCGGGCTGAGAAGATCACCGTGCGGCAGCTTCTCCAGCAGACCTCGGGCATGAGCGACCGGACCTTTCCCGAGCTGACGCTCCCCGCGCCGGACGACCTCAAAAGCGCCGTCGCGATGCTCAGGACCGCGCCGCTCGCCGCGGCGCCGGGCACCAGGATGATCTATCACAACCCCAACTACGCGGTCGCGGCGCGGCTGGCCGAGGTGGTGTCGGGGATGCCGTTCGCCGACTTCATGGCCGCCACGGTGTTCACGCCGCTCGGCATGACGTCCACCCGGACGGTGGACACCACGGAGGAACTGCCCGGCGCCGGCGCCGGATACGTCCGCGCGTACGGCCGGGTCGTCGAGCGCGCGCACCCGAAGTGGTTCGTCAACGGCTCCTACGGGGTCGTCAGCACCACCCACGACCTGGCCAAATGGCTGATCACGCAGAACGGCCACGGCGGCGTCCTCCCCCGGGACCTCGTCGAAGCCACCCAGACCCCGTCCGGCGTGGGCGGCAGCACGTACGGCATGGGGTGGTCGGCCGAGCGCACGGCCGGAGGGGCGCCGATGCTGCGGCACACCGGCTGGCTGCTCACCCACAACTCCGCGCAGACCCTCCTGCCCGGGAGCGGGTGGGGCATCGCGGTCGTCACCGACACCGGGATGATCTCCGGCGACGACGCGCTGATCATCAGCGACGGCCTGGTCGACCTGATCGAGGGACGGCCCGACGCGGGCGCGGCGCCCTTCACCACGAAGGCGGACCCCTGGCTGGGTGGCCTTTCGCTGCTCAACCTGGCCCTCGGCGTGACCGGAGTGCTGCGCTCCGGCCGCTGGGCCCGCCGCCGCGCACACCGGCGCGCCTGGCGGGTGATCGCGCGGCTGGTGCCCTACGCGCTGCCGGTCGCGTTCTACCTGGGGCTGGCGGAGCTGGCCGGGGTGCTGCTGAACCGGGTGGGCACGCTGGACCAGCTCACCTACGTCTGGCTCGCGCTGTACGTCTGGGCCGCCACCGGCGCGCTGGCCGCCGTCACCGTCGTGGCCGCCCGTCTCGTCCACGCCGTACGCCTCCGGCGACGGGCCGTTGGTAACGTCCACATATGAGAGGTAGGGCGGATTTTGGGCAGAATGCGATGATCCGCGTCCTGCTGGCGGACGACGAGGCACTGATCCGCGCCGGCATCGCGAGCATCCTCGCCACGGCCGGCGACATCGAGGTCGTCGCCGAGGCGGCCGACGGGCACGAGGCCGTCGACCTCGCCCTGCGGCACCATCCCGCCATCTGCCTGCTCGACATCCGGATGCCGCGGCTCGACGGGCTCAAGGCCGCCGCCGAACTGCGCCGGGTCCTCCCCGAGGTCGCCGTCGTGATGCTCACGACGTTCAACGAGGACGACTACGTGACGAGCGCGCTCGGTTCCGGCGCGTCGGGTTTCCTCCTCAAGTCGGGCGACCCACGCGAACTGATCGCGGGGGTCCGCGCCGTCGCCGCGGGTGGCGCCTATCTGTCCCCCGCCGTCACGCGGCGGGTCATCACCCGCCTCCGGGCACGCCCGCTCGGCACGGAGGCCGCCGCCCGCGCCCTCGTGGACGAGCTCGGCGACCGCGAGCGCGAGGTGCTCACGCTGGTCGGAGCCGCCATGTCCAACGCCGAGATCGCCCGGCGCCTGCATCTCGTCGAGGGCACGGTCAAGGGGTACGTCAGCCAGATCCTCAGCCGTCTCGGCCTCCGCAACCGCGTCCAGGCCGCGATCCTCGCGTACGAGGCGGGTCTCGTGGCCGATGCTCCGCTCGACCGGAGGGCGTGAGGTGGTGCGGCCGTCCCGTCTGCTCGACCTCGGGCTGTGGCTGGCGGTGTGCGGGCCGCCCGTCGCGCTGGCCGTCGATGACGCCGACGCCCGGCAGGTGGCGGTGGCGGCCGTGGCCGTGCCGCTGTTCGGGGCCGCCACGGCAATGAGCCGGAGGTGGCCGCTGGCGGCGCTCGCCGTACCGGTGGCGGTGAGCCTGGCCCTGGACGTGCAGATGTTCGGCCCCCTGTCCTGGACGTGGGCGGCGCTGGTGGTCTTCGGCTACCTGGCCGGGCACCGGATGGCGACCGCCCGGCCGGCGCTGTGGTTCTTCGCGGCCGTCGCCCTCGCCGGGCTGCCGCTGTCCGCGCTCGTCCTGCGCGACCTGTGGGGCTGGCCCACGCAGCTCATCACGCTGCTGCTCGCGGTGGTGGTGCCCTGGCTGCTCGGCCGCTGGCGCCGCCAGCACGCCGAACTGGTCCGCACGGGCTGGCTGCTCGCCGACCGGCTGGAGCGCGAGCAGCGGGCCGTCGCCGACCGTGCCCGCCTGCGGGAGAGGGCGCGCATCGCGGGCGACATGCACGACTCGCTCGGCCACGACCTGACGCTCCTCGCGGTGCGCGCCGGCGCCCTGGAGCTCGATCCGGGCCTGGACTCGCGGCAGCAGACGGCCGTACGCGAGCTGCGTGAGGCCGCCGCGGCCGCGACCGAGCGGCTGCGCGAGATCATCGGCGTGCTGCGTGCGGACGACGACGAGGACGTCGCCGTGCCGCCACGTGAGGAGAGCGTCGAGACGCTCGTCGAGCGCGCCCGCGACTCCGGTGTGCCGATCGTCGTCGAGCACCCGGACGACCCCCCGGGCGACCACCGGGGCGACCACCGGGGCGACCACCGGGGCGACCACCGGGGCGACATCGACGGACTGCCCCCGATGACCGCGCTCGCCGTGCGCCGCGTGCTTCAGGAGGCCCTGACGAACGCCGCCAAACACGCTCCCGGCGCGACCGTACGCGTCCGGCTCGCGTCCGGCGACGGCGTCGTCACGCTCCGCGTGGTCAACGACCCGGCCCCGGCGGCGGCCCCACCGGGCGTGGCCTCGGGCGGTTCCGGGCTCGTCGGGCTGGCGGAACGGGTGCGCCTGGCGGGCGGCGTCCTGGGGGCCGGCCCGGCTCCCGGCGGGGGTTTCGAGGTCACGGCCGAACTGCCCGTCACCGGCGTCCGGGCGGCTCACGAGCAGGTGCGGACAGCGGCCGGCCCCGGCACGCCCGAGACCACGGCGACCCGGGAACTGCACCTCGCCCGGCGGCGGGTGCGGCGGCGCCTGGCGCAGGCGGTGGGGATTCCCACGGCCGTGCTGACCGGGATCTTCGCGCTCCTGATCCCGTTGCACTTCGTCAGCTCGTCGTTCTCCGTCCTCGACCCGGCGACGTACGAGGGGCTGAAGGTGGGCGAACCACGCGACGACGCGCGGTCCCGGCTGCCCGCGTTCACCAGGGACGGCCCGCCGGACGGCACTCCGGCTCCACCACGCGGCCAGGACTGCGTCTACTACACCATGAAGACCGGTCCCGACCGCGCCTACCGCCTGTGCTTCGCCCGCGACCGGCTCGTCTCGAAGGCCGTCGTGCCCACCCCGTGACGACGCGGGTTTCAGCAAGATCCAAGCCGGTTCCAGGAGCGCGCCGCGATCCTCTTGACATCGGCGGCGTCCCGCTGCCGGAGGACAGGAACGCGGCGAACGGCCATGGCCCCGATTTTGTCGGCGGCGGCTGCCACGATGTCGCGAAACGACCAAGGGAGCCCAGGTGCCCGATCGTCTCGCCCCCTTCCGGTGGCTGACGGCCCCGGCGACGGACAACGTGCGCAACCCGCTGGGCGACATCTTCACCGTGTCGTTCTTCCACGGGGTGGAGCCCGCCGATGTCGCGGCCCGTTTCGAGCCCGCCGGAGCGGCGGTCCGCTCGATGAGCTTCGGCGAACTCGACGACGAGATCGCGGAGTTCATCGAGGAGACCGACGGCGGCGACGGCGGCGGATACGTCGGCATCACCCGCATCGGCGAATGGAGCATGGCGATCGAACCGTGTGGCTGGCACACCGCGCTGGGCGAGAACCTCGCGCGCCTCGCGCAGGGATGCGAGGCGGTGGCCGTCGGACGTCACGACTACGCCGAGCACAGCTTCCTGTACGCCGTGGACGGCGAGATCCTCACCGCCTTCACACCGCACGCCTCGGTCAACCGCTGGGGCAGCGACCCGGACCGGCTGAAGGAGCCGATGCGCAGGGTCGGGCTGCCGCTGACCGCCACGACCGGCAAGGCGGCCTGGGACACCCGGTGGGACGACGCGCTCCCCAAGGCGTTCGCGCTCGCCGCCAGGATCACCGGGGTGGCCCTCGCCCCGGACTCCTTCGACGGGCCGCTGCTGGTCGCCTCCATCACCGAGTGGTCCCAGGTCTAGGCGTCTTGTCTGTGTCTTGTCGGGGGGCTCTGCTACACACGGGTCATGACCTCACCCGCCGCCCAGCAGCTCGGCATCGTGCCGTCCGTGTTCGCCGTCCAGCACCTGCCGCAGGCCACGTTCCCCGAAGACGACGACTGGATCGCGCTCGTCCGCGCCCCGGAGGGCCTCACCGTGATCCGCGAGGCCTGGCCGACGGGGTCCGGCGACCGGTGGATCGGTCTGTACGGCGGGGGCACGGGACACGAACTGGACGTCCCGGGCATGCTGGCGGCGATCCTGAACCCCTTGGCCGAGGCGGCCGTCCCGGTGTTCGTCGCCTCGACGTTCCACGCCGACCTGGTCCTCGTGCCCGAGCCGAGGATCAAGCAGGCGATCACCGTCCTGGAGGAGGCGGGACACCGGGTGGACACCCGCCACCTGCGCACGCCCGACTCGTAGTGCTCGACGTCGTCGGTCATCCGGGTGTCCCGGACGGCATGCGAACCGGATGCCTCAGCCGGGACTCACCCGATCGGGTTCCAGCCGTCGGATCCGGCCAGGTACTTCTGCGGTGTGTAGTTGGACGCCTGCGAGTCGCTCATCTGCGGGCGGTTGGAATTCACCGTGGCGCCCGCGCCGGTGTTCTTGTATTCGAAGAAGCGGGCGTTCTTCCAGGAGTTGCCGGACATGTCGGTCCAAGGCTGGGAGGTCTTGATGGTCGAGCTGAGCGACGACTCCCGGTAGAGCACCTGAGCGCTGGGGCCCCAGGGCCTCCCCAGCTGGGTGGTGTTTCCGGCCGCGCCGGTGATGCGGGACCGGTAGACGAGGAAGCCGTAGGTCTTGGCGGCGTCGGTCCTGGCGGCGGTGATGGGGGCGCCGCTGCTGCGCTTCTCGTAGATGTCGCAGTCGTTCAGAACCGCGGTGCCACCCCCGAAGATGAAGTCGACGGTGCCCTCGATGTAGGAGCTCTTGACGTAGGTGCGGGCGGAGTCGTTGATCAGGAAGGTGTCCTGGTCGCCGAGCAGGCGGACGTTCGACAGGACCGCCCGGTCGGCGTTGAGGTTCAGCGCGACGGCCTGCTGGTTGACGGTGGTGCCGTCCTCCACGTAGTCGTTGGAGATCGTCAGGTTGGTCAGGGCGGAGTCGTGGCCGTTCACGAACGCGGTGGCGCTGTTGAAGGTGCCGCCGTTCCCCCCGGCGTAGTGGTTGTCGACGATCACGACGTCCCCGGGCGACGAGCCCAGACCCTGCAGCGTGATGTACGGCTTGTTCGCCGGGATCGTGACGATCTCCCGGTACGTGCCCGGCTTGATCGTGATCACCTTCCGGCTGGAGTTGCCCGAGGCCACCGCGTCGATCGCCGCCTGCACGGTCCGGTACGTGCCGGTCCCGTCGGCCGCCACCGTGGGCTTCCCGCTGGTGGGCGAGGGTGTGGGCGACGGCGAGGGTGAGCGCGTGGGTGAGGGCGAAGCCGAGGGCGAGAGCGTGGGGGTGGGCGAAGCCGAGGGCGAGAGTGTGGGGGTGGGCGACGGTGTGGGTGAGGAGGTGATGGTGGAGCCGGTGCAGGTGACGCCGTTCAGGGTGAAGGAGGCCGGCGTGGGGTTGGATCCCGACCAGCTGCCGTTGAAGCCGATGGACACCGATCCGCCGGTGGCGATGGCGGCGTTGTAGTCCACGTTCGTGGCCGTGACGTTCTGCCCGCTCTGGCTGAAGGTGGCCGACCATCCGGTGTCGACCTTCTGGCCGCTGTCGGGGAAGGTGAACCCGAGGGTCCAGCCGTTGATCGCGCTGCCCAGGTTCTGGATCGTGATGGCGGCGGTGAAGCCGCCCGGCCAGTCGTTGGTGGTGTAGGTCACGGCGCATCCGGTCGCGGCCTGCGCCGTTGTGGCGGTGGCCAGGCCGGTCAGGGCGGTGACTCCGGCGAGGACGCCGATCAGCCCGGCGCCGGTTGTGGTTCTGCTTTTCAAACCCGAGCTCCTTGCAGGTCGTGCAGGGCCCCTGACCGAGGATTGATTCCTGGCCCCACAAGGGTTTTCATGCACCTGAACAACGTTCATCTACAGGAACATCGCGCATCAAGTTACGAGCCCATCGATCACCGGTCAACGACGCGCCGCGGCGGCTTTCCGCGTACGACGGCTCTCACTTGCACAGGAACCACCGAAGACGACGGACGGGATCCAGGACCGGCTGAAACTTTCAGGGAGAATATTGGAAAGTCAGGACGCACCACGCCGTCCGCCGACAGCTCCCGCACCGAGTCGGCACCGTCCCGGCATGCCCGGTCACGGCATCAGGGGCAGCTTTCCCACGATCTTGTCCACCCGGTTGCGCGGCCCGACCACGCCGACCGCGTAGTACTCGACGTCGTCGGCCGCGGTCTCCTTCATCGTCGCGAGGTAGTCGGCGTAGACCCGCGTCCGCTGGGCCGCGGCGGGCATGTCCGCCACGAAGCACCCGGCGGACGACGCGGCCTTGGCACGGATGACGCGCAGCGTGGCGGCGTCCGCGGCCAGCACCGAGCAGCCCGCCCACGGCAGGCCGGGGTGGGCGCCGCCGTCGGCGTCCACCGCGTCGTCGCCGAGGAGCCCGGTCACCGTCGTCGAGGTCGCCGCGGCCACGCAGACGGCGGCGTTCACGGCACGGCCCGCGGGAAGGTCGCGGTCGACCACGATCACCCACTTCAGGCGGGCCGCCCGGGTCGGGAGGGCCGGGTCGATCTCCTCGGGGGCGAACCCGATACCCGAGGTCGTCTGTTCATCGGCCGTCATCCAAACCTCCTGTGCATGCGTTCGGGCGTACGCGGTTGATGCTAGGCACACGTACGATTGGGCTGCAAGGAATCCGTATTTATATCGAAAGCAAGGACGTGCAGGCGGGCATGGACGAACTTGATAAGGCGATCCTGGCGGAACTGCAGTCGGATGCACGGAAGACCAACCGTGACGTCGCCGCCTCGGTCGGGGTCTCGCCGACCACGGCACTCGACCGCACGCGGGCGCTCCGTCAGCGCGGCGTCATCCGGGGAGCGATCCTCGACGTCGACCTGGCGGAGATCGGGCGGCCGGTCCAGGCCCTCATCGCCATCCGCGTGCGTCCCCCCTCACGGCGCAACATCGAGGGCTTCCGCAACTGGGTCAGCGCGCTCCCCGACACCCTGGGCGTCTATGTGACGACCGGCACGGAGGACTTCATCGTGCACGTGGCGGTGCCGGACAACGCCAGCCTGTACGCGTTCGTGATCGACAAGCTCACCGAACGGCCCGAAGTCGCCGACGTCCGCACGTCGATCGTCTACGAGCACATCCGCAACACCCGGATCAGCCCCGTGTGAGAGCGGCATCGGCCCACCCTCCGGATACCTCGCCGGCGCACGTGCCGCAGGCGCTCCCCGGCCTCGGCGCCTACCGGGGCGCGGGGCTTCTTCGAGATCGTCCTGCCCGGCCCCGCGGGAGCGTTCCGACCCGGGACCGCACGGATGACCGGCGGCACGGCTCGGCGGGTGCCGCCTGCTCATCGCTCTGTCGTCCAGGGGACGTACCATGATCGGGTAAACGGCCTGGGCAGGGCCCGCATGACCATGTTCCGCGAGTCAGGGGGGAGCCACCGGATGGGCCTGCACATCGAGAGTAGATCGTCCGACTCGCCCTACATCGAGCGGGTGTGGCGTAGCAGCAGCCGTGACGTGGAACAGATGACGGCGGTCGCGACGGCCCATTGGGACCTGGTCTTCTGGGAGCACCGCGGCCAGGTCAGCGCCTCCGTCCAGGGGCCGGAGACGAGGGCGAGCCAGGCACCCGTTCCCGAGGAGGCCACCTTCTTCGGGATCAGCTTCTCCCTCGGCACCGCGATGCCCCATCTTCCCCTCGGCCGCCTCGTGGACGGGTCCGCGGAGATTCCCGGCACGACGCGCAGGTCCTTCTGGCTGAAGGGTTCCACCTGGCACCTGCCCGACTGGGACAACGCCGAGGCGTTCGTGCGGCGGCTGGTGCGCGAGGGTGTCGTGGAGCGCGACCCGCTCGTCGCCGCGGTGCTCCGCGGCGCGCCGCCGGACGTGTCCGAACGCACCGTGCAGCGGCGCTTCCAGGCGGCGACCGGGCTCACCCGCGGCGCGGTCCGGCAGATCGACCGCGCCAGGCGGGCGGCGGTCCTGATCCAGGAGGGCGTGCCGGTCCACGACGTGATCCACCGGCTCGGATACTTCGACCAACCGCACCTGGCACGGTCCTTGAGCCGTTACATCGGGCGGACCGCCACGCAGCTGGGCGATCGGAAGCCGGCGCAGCCGCTGTCGCTCCTGTACGCGACCTGACCGCTCGCCCCGGCGCGTTCAGAAGTGCGTGGTGACGCCGAACGCCGCGCGCAGGCTCGCCATGTCGTGCAGGTCACGGTCGCGAGGATCGTAGCCCTGGTGGAAGGCGACCTGCTGGCCGGCGGACAGGCAGCGCACCCGCACGCCCTCGATCGTGCCCGTGACGAAGGCCGCGGCCGGGTAGTGGAGCGCCGCGCCGCGGTCGTCCAGGTGCTGCACGGCCGAGCCGTCCTCGGCGACGTGCAGCGGATGGAGATCGAGCTCGTGCCCATGGCCGTCGGCCATGACGAACCTGGCCGGCCGCCCGGGCACCGCGCCGGGCCGCTCGGCGTACCCGGACGACTCCAGCTCGCCGATCACCAGCCGCTCCTGTTCGGCCCGATGGAGCAGGTCGAGGTCATGATGGTCCCGGGTGACGCGTCCGACCAGGACGTCGATCCCCCAGCCGCCGGCGACCCAGACCTCGCATCCGGCGGCCTCCAGCGCGTTCAGCACCCGCAGCATCTCGCCGATCGGCAGCACCGGTCCGCCCCCCTCAACTCGATCTTCGAGCCACGCTACCCCCGCGGAACCGGGGACAGCGCGGGGGACGGGTCAGGGCGTGATGAGCACCTTCAGCGCCTGACGGGCGGCCATGGCACGGTAGCCGTCGGGCACCTCCTCCAGGTTCACGGTGCGGTCGAACACGCGACCCGGCTCGATCGTGCCGTCGAGCACGTCGGGCAGGAGTTCCTCGATGTAGGCGCGGGCCGGTGCGACACCGCCGGTCAGGGTGATGTTCCTCATGAACTCCCGGGACCCCATCGGCACCTTCTCGTACTGCGGGGCGCCGACCCGGCCGACCACGCCGCCGTCGCGGACCACTCCGAAGGCGGTGTCCACGGCCTGCTCCAGCCCGACGCACTCCAGCACCGCGTGGGTGCCGTCGCCGCCGGTCAGTTCCCTGACCCTTTCGACGCCCTCCTCACCGCGTTCGGCGACCACGTCGGTGGCGCCGAACTCGCGGCCGAGGTCGGTGCGGTCCTTGTGCCGCCCCATCAGGATGATCCGCTCGGCGCCCAGGCGCCTGGCCGACAGCACCGCCGACAGGCCGACCGCGCCGTCGCCGATAACGGTCACCGTCGTACGCGCGTTCACACCGGCCCTGACCGCACAGTGGTAGCCGGTGGGGAACACGTCGGACAGGGTGAGCAGCGACGGCAGGAGAGCCGAGTCCTCGCTTACCGGCAGCCTCACCAGCGTGCCCTGCGCCTGCGGCACGCGCACGGCCTCGCCCTGGCCGCCGTCGACGCCGTTCCTGGCCCACATCCCGCCATGCCGGCACGACGTCTGCAGGCCCTCCGAGCAGAAGTCGCAGGTGTTGTCGGACCAGACGAACGGCGCGACCACCACGTCACCCCGGTGCAGCCCGCGCACCTCGGAGCCGGTCTCCTCGACCACGCCGAGGAACTCGTGGCCGATGCGGTCGCCGTGCTCTGTGGCGGCCCGCGACCGGTAGGGCCAAAGGTCGCTGCCGCAGATGCAGGCGCGCAGCACCCGCACCACGGCGTCCGTGGACTGCTCGATCACCGGGTCGGGCACGTTCTCCACCCGCACGTCGCCGGCGCCGTAAATCAAGGTCGCTCGCATGACAGCCTTCCGTCTCTCGCGTTCGTGTCACCGCTACCCGGAAACGGCCGACGCTCGCCCGGATCCATGAAGTTCGGCCAGGTCACAGGCTTGCGCCAAGGACTCACGATGCCGGTCACTACGCTGGGAGCGAGCACGCCCGACCGCCGTGCCCATGTCGAGAGGACCTTGATGACCGAGCCGTCCCGATCCTGGCCCCGCCTGCTCGCGACGCTCCTGCGCGGGCACGATCTCGACGCGGACGACACCCGATGGGCCATGCGGCAGGTCATGGACGACGCGGCCGATCCCGCCCAGCTCGCCGGGTTCCTGGTCGCCCTGCGAGCCAAGGGTGAGAGCACCGCGGAACTGCGGGGCATGCTCGACGCCCTCATGGAACGGGTCGTGCCCCTGCCCGTCGACGGCGCGGAGGTCGTCGACATCGTCGGCACCGGCGGCGACGGCGCCCACACCGTGAACGTGAGCACCATGGCGGCGATCGTCGTGGCCGCCGCCGGCGCCCCGGTCGTCAAGCACGGCGGCCGCTCGGCGTCCAGCAAGGCCGGTGCCGCCGACGTCCTGGAAGCCCTGGGCCTGCCGCTCGATCTCACGCCCGACGACATCGCCCGGTGCGTGCGCGACGTCGGCATCGGCTTCACCTTCGCCCCGCGCTTCCACCAGGGGCTGCGTTACGCCGGTCCGGTGCGCAAGGCGCTCGGCGTCCCCACCGCCGTCAACTATCTGGCGCCGCTGACCAACCCCGCCAGTCCCCGTGCCGCCCTGGTCGGCTGCTCCAATGCCGCCCTCGCCCCGGTCCTGGCGAACGTCCTCGCGGAACGGGGCGCGAGCGCCCTGGTCGTGTGCGGGCAGGACGGCCTCGACGAGATCACCACCGCCGCGCCCACGAGCGTCTGGATCACCGAGAGCGGCGGCGTCCGGCAGGAGACGCTGGACGCCGCCGACTTCGGACTGGCCCGCAGCGCGCGGGACGCGCTCCGGGGCGGTGACGCAACCTACAACGCCTCGGTCGTCCACCGGGTCCTCGCCGGTGAAGCGGGCGCCGCACGTGACGCCGTCCTCGCCAACGCGGCCGGCGCCCTCGCCGCTCATCGCGGCTTCGGCGGGGGCCTGCGTGACGCCTTCGCGACCTGCCTGGAGGACGCGCGCCGCGCCGTCGACAGCGGTGCCGCCGCCACCACCCTCGAAAGGTGGCTGAAGCTCGCGTCGTCCCTGGCCGGCCGGTAGCGCCGACCGGCCTTCCACCCAGACGGACTGTTACTGAGACGGACCTCTACTCAGGCGGACAGACCGGCGGGGAGGTGCTCTCCCGGACCGTGAGGGTGGTGGCCAGCTCGAGACCCACCTGCGGCGTCTCCTCTCCCCGGCCCAGGGCGAGTGCCAGCTCGGTGGCGGCCGCGGCCATCTCGGTGAGCGGCTGGTGGACGGTGGTCAACGGTGGATCGACGAGGGCGGTGATGGGCAGGTCGTCGAAGCCGACCACGCTCAGGTCCACCGGAATCCGCAATCCCAGCTCGCGGGCGGCCTGGTAGACGCCGAGCGCCTGGAGGTCGTTGCAGGCGAAGATCGCCGTTGGGCGTTCCGCGCGGTTCAGCAGACCGATCGCAGCCGTCCGCCCGTCCTCCCTGGTGAGGTCGGTGCGGACGACAAGGCCGGGGTCGGCGGAAAGGCCGGCGGCCTCCAGGGCGGAGCGATACCCGTCCAGCCTGGCCCGGCAGCACAGGACCCGGTCCGGACCGGCGATCATCGCGATCCGGCGGTGTCCAAGCTCGATCAGATGGCGAGTGGCCGCCCGGCCACCCGCCCAGTTCGTCGCGCCGACGAAGGGCACGCCGTCCGGCAGTTCGGTAGTGGGATCGAAGACCACGAACGGAATGTCCTTGGCGCGCAGTTGGTCGCGCTGCTCCTCCGACAGCTGGGCCACCGTCACGACGCAGGCAGGGCGGCGGGCCAGCGTCTCGTCGATCGGATGTTCCCCCGTGTCGCGTCGTGGGCCGAACTCCGTCAGGACGACCCCCACGCGGTGCTCGCGGGCCACCCGCTCGACCCCGCGGATGACCTCGATTCCCCACATGTCCTCGAGCTCGCCGAAGACGAGTTCCATCATGTTCCTGCGGTTGACCTTGCGGTATCCGTACTCGCTGATCAGTGCTTCGACGCGGGCGCGGGTATCCGGAGACACGCCGGAACGGCCGTTGATGACCTTGGAAACAGTGGGGATCGACACCCCGGCGGTCTCTGCGATGTAGGAGATGGTCACGGGTCGGGCCGGGTCGCCTTTCGGGCGCTCGTGGTCGGCAACCGGCCCATGCGACTCGGCGTACGACAACTGGCCCCCTTCCTCACCGGCCCGGCGCCGGCATCGCGCCCCGCCGTACCGTCCCCCGCCCGGTCAGTCGCCGCGGGCCATTTCACGGCGCAAGGATAACCCGTCGGGCCTCACATGGACGTCGCGCTGCTCGTGTGGTCGAACCGGTCGAATCTGCGGCGCACATGCCGATATCCGCTCCGGTGAGCCGGCGGTTCCCTCCGTCGGCACGTAGCGGCATGTCTGAAACTTTCAACACTTTTCTCCAGAAAATTTCTCTCTTGAGTTTCTGGATATTGGAAGAGGAAGGGTGATCATGCTACGACCTCGACAGAGACGGAGCCGAGCGACTTCTGCCACAAACACTGCAGATCTCCGCGTACGCCCACCCGAGGCCACAGAAGTGGATAGTGGTCGTTGACAGTCCCTGGTGCTATGTTTCCAGCGATTTTTTAGAAAGTTTCTCATGTGACGATCGGCGCCACCAAAGACTGGCGCGCACAGGGGAGAGTGACCGTGGATCCGTTCAATGTACGAAGAGCCCGTCTGCGAGTCAGCGCGGTCATCGGGGTCTTGATCGCACTGTTGTCGGCAGCGACAGTGACGGCCGTCAACGCCCAAGCGGCCGTCGGCTGCCGGGTGGCGTACGCGGTCTCGACCCAATGGCCGGGCGGATTCACCGCCAACGTGAGCGTCACCAACCTCGGCGACCCGATCAGCGGCTGGAAGCTCGCCTGGACGTTCCCCTCGGGGCAGCAGGTCACCCAGGCATGGAATGCGACGACCACCGTGTCGGGCGCGCAGGTCACCGCCGTCAACGCGAGTTGGAACGCAGCCATCGCGACCAACGCGACGGTCTCCTTTGGCTTCAACGGATCGTGGTCCGGAGCCAACACCGCTCCGGACACCTTCACGCTCAACGGCGTCACCTGCACCGGGAACACCGGCGGGCCGTCGCCGTCCCCGAGCCCGTCGCGATCCCCCAGCCCCTCGCCGTCGGCCAGCCCGTCGCGATCCCCTTCGCCGTCTCCCTCGCCGTCGCCGTCGCCCAGCCCGTCACCGTCCCCCTCGCCGTCGCCACAGCCGGGTGACGCGATGGCCACGGTGGCCGCCATGCAGCCCGGCTGGAACCTCGGCAACACCTTCGACGCCATCCCGGACGAGACCGCGTGGGGCAACCCGCCGACGACCCGGGCCATGCTGCACTACGTGCGGTCCCAGGGGTACAACAGCATCCGGATCCCGGTGACCTGGAACGACCATCAGGGCCCGGCGCCTGACTACACCATCGACGCCGCCTGGCTGAGCCGCGTCCGTCAGGTCGTCGACTGGTCTCTGGCCGAGGGCTTCTACGTGATGATCAACCTGCATCACGACTCCTGGGAGTGGATCAACGGGTACCCGGGTGACCGTACGACCGTGATGAACCGGTACACCGCGCTGTGGACGCAGATCGCCGGCACGTTCCGCGACTACTCGCCGAAGCTGGTGTTCGAGAGCATCAACGAGCCGCAGTTCACCGGCACCTCGGGAGACAGCGAGAGCGATCAGGTGCTGAACGAGCTCAACACCGAGTTCGTCCACCTCGTACGCGAGTCCGGCGGCGGCAATGCCACCCGGCTGCTCGTGCTGCCCAGCCTGAACACCAGCTCCGAGCAGGCCCGGGTGGACGCGCTGGCGGCGACCTTCACCCAGCTGCACGACCCCAACCTCGCCGCGACGGTGCACTTCTACGGATGGTGGCCGTTCAGCGTCAACATCGCCGGCGGCACCCGGTACGACAGCAACGTCGAGCAGGACCTGGTCGGCAGCTTCGACCGGGTGTACAACACGTTCGTGTCCCGCGGGATCCCCGTGATCGTCGGAGAGTGGGCGCTGCTCGCCTACGACTACACCCGGCCCGGCATCATCGAACGCGGCGAGTTCCTGAAGTACATCGAGGCCGTCGGCTACCACGCCCGCATCCGGAAGCTCACCACCATGCTCTGGGACGCGGGTTCGTTCCTGGACCGCAACGAGCTGCGCTGGCGGGACCAGGGCGTGTACGAGATGATGAAGGCCGGCTGGACCACACGATCCGGCACGGCCTCGTCAGATCAGGTGTACGTGCCGCGCAACGGCGCGATCACCAGCAAGGCGCTCACCCTCAACCTCAACGGCACCTCGTTCCAGGGCCTGCGGCAGAACGGTGTCAACCTCGCCAACGGCGCCGACTACACCGTGTCCGGCAACACCCTGACCCTCACGGCGGCGGCCCTCACCCGGCTGGCCGGAAACCGTGCCTACGGCGTGAACGCCACCATCGAGGCCCGCTTCTCCCAGGGCGCTCCGTGGCAGATCAGCATCATCACCTCCGACCCGCCGACCCAGTCCGCCGCCACCGGCACAACCTCCTCGTTCGCCATCCCCACCCAGTTCCGCGGCGACCAGCTCGCCACCATGGAGGCCAAGTACGCCGACGGCAGCCCCGCCGGACCGGCCAACTGGACCCCGTACAAGGGGTTCTGGGACCACTTCCAGCCCGACTACAGCGCCAACACCGTCATCCTCAAACCGGATTTCTTCGCTGAGGTGAACGACGGCCGCGTGACCCTCACCTTCCACTTCTGGAGCGGGGCGCAGACCACGTACTACATCACCAAGTCCGGCACCACGGTGACCGGCGGCACCAGCTGACGAACCATACGGCGCACGCCGCGGCCCTACCGGCCGCGGCGTAGGTCGTCGAGGAGCGCCGACTGGAGTGACCGGTTGGCGGCGGCCTCCATGACGGCTTCACCGAACGGCTCATCAACCACAGGCGTCGACATGTTCCTGAACTACTACCGGGCTCACGCGTCGCCGATCACTGCTCGTGACGATTGGCGACAGCGGCCGTCTGCCGAACTGCCGGAAACGCCGGCGTCAGCGGCGCACCCGGGCGGCGATGGTCTGCGCGCACGCCAGGGACTCCGTGTGCGTGGTGTCCACCACGAGGTCGTAGACCACGCCCTCGTGAACCACCTCCGCCTGCAACTCCGCCATCCCCCTGACACGGTCGCCCCGCGCGATCTCTCGCCCTGCGGCGACCGCGCTGTCGCACCTCACACCGACCCAGAGCACCTCCAGCCCGGCGAGGACTTTCTGCCAGCGTTGCTGAGACGCCGCTCCGCCGAGGAACACGTCGTCCACGATGACCCGGGCGCCCGCAATGGCCATCGCGGCGACCCCCGTCGTCCACGCCGCATCCAGCGTCATGAATGCCGGCCCGACATCGACCCGCCCGTCCGATGCGAAAGTGATCCCCGCATCCGATGCCCGCATGGAGGCAGGCATCGCGTCGACCATGGTGTCGACCGAGAGGGCAAGCCACGGATCCGGCAGGACCGCCTGCAGGCACCGGGAGATCCCCGACTTGCCCGAACTGGAGCCGCCGTTGAGGACAATCACCTGTGTCGCCACCGCGTCACCCTAGAGGGTGGCCCTGCACGTCTCAAACGGTTTTCGCGTGGCGCATCCGTGCCGTCCACCGGCCGGCGGCAGAGGCGCTCCACCCGGGGTGCGGCAAGCGAACGGCCATGGAGCGTGTCTGTGGGAGCCACCCTGGAAGACGGCCGTTACGGCCGGACCGGCAGAGCGGCTTCTCATGGCGCGGACTCGGCGTGCACCTGGTCGAAGAGCTGGGTCAGACGCCCGAGCCCGGCCGCGGTCCGCAGCACGTCCGAGTAGTCGCGCAGGTGGACGATACGGCCGTCGCGGGCGCGCAGGACGAGCACGAATCGGGAGGTGAAAGGCCGCCCGGTCGCATGGTTGACAGCGTCCATCTCACCCTCAGAGATGATCACTTCGGCGTCGGCCGTCTCGTGAACGCACACCGCGCGGACTCCGGTCAGCGGTGGATCGGATACCGACCCCCATGCCGCCCTGAAGCCGGCGCGGATCTCCTCGCGCCCGTCGTACCGCTGCGACGGACCGCGATGCGGCGCCCAGAACACGAACTCATATATCGCCTCATCGGCGAACAGATCGGCCAGCGCGTCGGGTGAGAAGTCCAGCATCGCCTGCTGGAAGCGATCGAGCAGGTCGCGTGGAGTCGCGGGCATCCCGCCCCCTTCATCGGCGCAGTTCTGGGCTCAACAAACGTAGACCGAAGGACAACCACGGTCAACAAGCGTAGAGCGAGCGCATGGCCGAGGCATTCCAAAAGCCGTGGGGTCCTCGGGCTTTCATCGGGTGGCTCCCGGGAACCGGGGCAGGTGAGCTCACCAGAGGCCGGCTCCCTACGAGAAGCTTCTTTTCCTAACTTCCCGCCATCTCTCTCGCCTGCTCCGCGTCGGTCCCTCCCTCATCCACGAGCGCGCAAGGCCGCACAGGGCTGCCGGGCTTCGCCAGATAGGTTCCCAGGCTCCAGCCCACTCCCGGGGCGTTGCCAAGCCTGAACTCCAAGACCAAGGTCTCTCCAGGCTGCATCAACTTCGGTGAGATCATGAACTTGTCCCTGGTGATGGGACGGGTGACATCCCTGGAACGCCAGTGCTCCGGCCGGTTGAACTCCTCAAGCTGCTCTGCGGTCATGTTCTTGGGATTGGGCGAGACGTAGCCATAGTCCGCACCGATGAATCGTCCGGGCGCGCACTTCTTATCCCGTGGGGTGTAGGTGACATCGGCCCTGATGCCCTGGGCGTTCAGCTCAGCCTGGAGACCTTCGGGGTCCTGCAGTTCCTTGACCGTCACGATGAGTGTGCCGTCAGGGTTCTTCACCACCGCGTAGGCGGCCGCTCCTCCCCCCAGCGTCAGGGGAACCGCGACAGCGGCCGCCGTTATCCCCGCCACCGCGAGGATACGTGCGCGGGTCATGATCCCTCGCGGCCTGCGGATGGGTTCCTGCGTCGCTCGCGTAGCCATCTCGGCCTTGAGCTCCATGAGCAGCCTCTCCTCGAAGTTCATCGGAGTCCTTCCAAGACGGCGGGAGGCATCACGCCGGGAGCCTGGCGTAATGCTTGACGGGCACGGTGTAGGCGGACCCTGGCGGCCCCCTGTCTGATCCCGAGAGCCGCTGCCGCCTCTCCTACGGTGAGCTGGTCGATGGCCACCAACTCCAGGACGGCCCGCTCACTCTCGGGCAGCACAGCCATGGTGGCGAGCGCCTGTCGCGCAGGACTCTCCGCGTCCAGGCGCTCTTCAAGACGCGACAGATCGTCGGCGTCGAGCAGCCTGCGGCCACTGATCCGCTGAGTCAGCCGGAACTCACGCGCAGAGCGCTGCCGTTCAGCGGAGAGCATGTTGCGCGCGATGCCGTACAGCCAGCCGACCTCACTGCCCAAACTGGGACGGTAGGTATGCGCCGAGTCGAGCACTGCCATGAAGACCTCTGCAACCAGATCGGCGACTGTGTGAGGATCGTCGACCCGCCGGGCCATGAACCGCGTGACGGCTTCGACGTGCCTTCTGTAGAAGGCTTCGAAAGCCACGGGATCGGTGGAGATCTCCACCGATCCCTTTCGTCTGAGGCGCACGGCCGGCTCCCCTTCGTGGTCCTCCCGCGTTACACCCCTACTTGAAAGAAGCGGGACGAAGCGTTACATGGGGCCATTGCCGAAGCCTGCTACGCCGGCCGCTCTCTTCTCGGTCGCTACAGGTCATCCCGGCGCAGGGGGGCGGTGCCTGCCCCGGACTCCGGACGGACGAGGCCTGGACACTGACGGTCGATGAGGCGCGCGAGCTCCTCTTCGAGCGGCCGAGAGGACTCGAACCCCTGATTGCCGCGGCGAGGCGAGGCGCGCGAGGACGTATGCGAGATGCTCCATAAGCTTGAGTGGTTACCGTGGGCGCTGTTAGCTTCACCCGGTGGACGACATGCCTGCACGGGCGGAGGCGATCGAGGACTTCGCGGCGGCACTGCGAGAACTTCGCAAATCGGTCGGCAACCCACCTTTTCGAGAAATGTCTGGCCGGTCGGGGGCGATTTCACACACGACGTTGCACGAAGCCACGAAGGGCAACCGGCTCCCGAGTTGGGAGACCACCGTCGAGTTCGTCAAGGCGTGCGGCGCAGACCCGGCCGCGTACCGCGAACGCTGGGAGAGGGCGAACTTAGCGGTCAGATCGGCGAGCGCCGGAGATCCTTCGAGCCGCGCGGGCACCTTGGGGGCCCGGCCGCCTGACGGATTCGAAGCCTCCGCCACGGATGTCGCGGAAGGTCGCACCGTGCACAGCGCCACCGGGTCGCAAGCCCCACGGTGGGCTGGTCAGACCCCGGCATCTCTGCCTATGCCGCCGCCACCGCCCGACGAGATCGCGGGAGACGTCCAGCCGGTCCCGTCCGCGTCAGGGGGCCGGGGGCGATTCCGACCAACCCGCCCGGCTGCGGCCGCGCTCGCAGTAGCGGCCGTCGGTGTGGCGACAGTCCTCATCGCGGTCGCCGTCAATCGTGGCTCCGGGACCGACGGGCACAGCTTGAACCCGTCCGAGAGCCCATCGAGGACCGGGCTGTCGGCAGCCGACTGCCCGGTGCGCGCCACCAACCCGCCGTGGAGCCCGCCTGCGCACGAGGGTGATTCTGCGAAGTTCATCGGGGACATCACGCTGCCCGACTGCACGCGCGTCGACCCCCGCCAGACCGTGACCAAGGTATGGCGGCTCAAGAACGCCGGAACCGTGCCGTGGAAGGGATATTCGTTGCATCGCCTCGACCTCCCGCAGCAACCTGATCAATGCCAGACCGTCTCCGACGTACCGATCAAGGACACGCGACCCGGAGAGATGGTCGACATCCGGACCGCCATCACCACGCCGAGGAACCCCGGCTTGTGCTACGTGCGGTTCAAGATGATGGACGGTTCGGGACGGGTCGCCTTCCCCGGCGGCCGGCCGCTCAACTTCCAGGTCATCGTCGGCTGACAGCGATTCCCCGCCGTGTGTCACACGGCGGGGAACCAGGAGCGGACGGTCTCCGCGGGTTCAGGATGTGAGAACGATCCCCTTGTAGTAGTACTTCAGGATCCTGGAGTAGCTCCAGCCCGCCTCGGCCTTGTCGCGAGAGCCGTTCTGCGACATCCAGTCACCGGTGACCCAATGGCGGCAGGCCGTCGTCGTGGAGCAGTACTGCGCCTTGAAGATCTTCCCGTTGCGCGTCATCCGGATGCCCCAGGTCGCGTCCACCGCGGCGTTCGTCGCCGCCGTCGCCGAACCCGGCTTGTACATCTGGCTGGACGTGTGGTCGGTGACGTCGTAGCACTGGCCGCTCGGCGTCTTGCTCGCCGACCTCAGCGCCCAGTACCAGCCGAAGTTCTTGACCGCGATCGCCCCGGCCCTGAGAGACTCCCTCGGCCAGTGCGACCGCCACTCGTTGGGCAGGACGTTCTTGATGTAGGTCTTGAACTCCACCCGGTCCACGCGATTGAGGGATTCCCGGTAGACGAGGATCGTCGTGGGCAGTCTGCTGTCCGTGCCGTCGGTCTTGCACCCGGTCGGCGGTGCGGAGCTCAGGAACCGGTGGGAGGCGTTCTGGTTCTTGAGGCCGGGCTTGAGGTTGCCCTTGGCGCCGGGCGCGAAGTCCTGGTAGACGCTGCCGCCGTAGTTGCTGTTGAAGTAGACCCGGACGGTCTTGCCGCTGCGGTTCCAGACCGAGGCGGCGGCGTTCTTGACGCACTTGCCCTTACCGGCGCCGGGTCCCTTGAAATCGAAGCAGGAGGGCTGCCGGGTGCCGTAGTCGCCGACGGATCCGGCGAAGTCGGAGAGCGATCCCTGGTTGTTGCTGTTGAAGTAGTAACAGAACTCGCCGGCCTCGCACACGCCGTTGCGGGTGGCCGCCGAGGCGGGCGAAGCGGTGGCGAGCACCGCCCCGCCGACCACCATCGCGGCGGCCGCCGCGGCGAGCCGCGAGATCAGCCGTGCAGTTCGTGGAGACACAGTTGCCTTCCTCTTCGTCAGGGGCCGCGCTGCGCTAGCGGACGTTGTAGCCCTGGGAGTTCCAGAACGAGTTCGGGTTCGGGTTGCTCAGATTCGGGTCGCCGACGCTCTTGGCGGCGAGCGTCTGCCGTCCGGGGCGCATCTCGACGTGGGTGTGCGCGGCCTTCTTGGACGACACCCCGTGCCACGCCTCGTTCGCGATGATCTGGCCGCGCGAGATCTGCTGGCCCACACGCAGCGAGGACAGCGGAGCGGAGTGCAGGTAGATGATCGTCTTGTTCAGCGAGGCGTTGTAGACGGCGATCGTGGAGAGCCCGGAGCCGCCGTTGCGCCCGTACACGACGTTGATGATCTGACCGCTCACCAGGGCGTGGACAGTCGAACCCACGCTGCGCTTGATGTCGATGCCCTCATGCCGGCCGGAGGTGTGGACGTAACCGTCGAAACCGCAGCTGATGTAGCCGCCGCCGGTCTGGTACAGCGCGTACGACATGTTGGCACGCGCCGATGACGACGGGCCGAACTGGTGGGAGGCGTTCTGGTTCTTGAGGCCGGGCTTGAGGTTGCCCTTGGCGCCGGGCGCGAAGTCCTGGTAGACGCTGCCGCCGTAGTTGCTGTTGAAGTAGACCCGGACGGTCTTGCCGCTGCGGTTCCAGACCGAGGCGGCGGCGTTCTTGACGCACTTGCCCTTACCGGCGCCGGGTCCCTTGAAATCGAAGCAGGAGGGCTGCCGGGTGCCGTAGTCGCCGACGGATCCGGCGAAGTCGGAGAGCGATCCCTGGTTGTTGCTGTTGAAGTAGTAACAGAACTCGCCGGCCTCGCACACGCCGTTGCGGGTGGCCGCCGAGGCGGGCGAAGCGGTGGCGAGCACCGCCCCGCCGACCACCATCGCGGCGGCGGCAGTGGTGAGGATCTTGTTGAGCGTTCCCATGGTGTTCTCCTTCGTGTCTGTGCAGCCTGGGTTTCGGATGGTCAGCGGCGCTGGTACTCCTCCCAGGTGCGGATGGTCACCTTCGGGCCGTCGTCCGGGCCACGGCCGGCGAGCCCGTTCAGGCCGAGGTAGTAGTCACCGATCTGATGCTGGGCCTGGCTGGAGAGGTCGGTGTCGTTGATGGCGGCGGCGTGGATGTGCCACGGCCAGTCGGCTTGATCGGGGCTACGCACCCATGCCGCGAAGCCGACACGTCGCAACGCACGGACGGCGGCGACGCGGGTGGCGGAATTCATCCCCTTGACCGAGATGTCGACGACGCCGCCGCCATCGTGGGTGCCCGCGGACGTGGGGTCGCCGCCGCGGTTGTACGACCCCTGCAACAGCACGAGGTCGCGGCCGAGCAGCCGCTTCGCCTCGACCAGCATGCTCCGCGTGCGGGTGTCGATGACGGCGCCGCCGGCGGACACCCGAGCACCCGGCCCGATGATGTGGGTGACCGTGAAACGGCCGGCTCCGAGCCGGGTGAGCGACGCCTTGCCCGGAAGGCCGTTGGCGGCGAGGCCGGTGAAGCCGAGCGACTTTTGGAACTTCGTGAAGGCGACGACCGTTGTGGTGCCGAAATAACCGTCCACCCACTTCGCGTCGAGCAGGTGCCGGTCGCGCAGCGCCTGCTCGACGAGGAGCACGCCGGCCTTGGCGCCCGGGGTCAGCGTGTCGTCAGACCGCCGCGGGTCGATCTGGGCCGCCTTGACAGTGGCTTCCATGTTCACGCTCGGAAGGGCCCCGGCGTCGGCTGCCTGTGCCGCCGACATCCCGGACGCTCCGGTCAAGCAAGCGAGCAGGGCGGCCGCCCCGAGGGCGGCGGCGCATGGCGGCAGCTTCATCGTTTCTCCTGGTGTCGAACGCCGGCAGGTGATTCCTGCGGCGGATCCACGGTTTCGGATCGCTCGCGCTGTCCACAACGAGATCGTGTTGTCAGCCTGTCCGACGGGCTTCCCGTACAGGCGTACGCGCCGCCTGACAGGTAATCCCACGGCGAGCGAGACGCACAGCCTGACGTAGGGCGGTGCTCAGGCAGGTCGACGCCATCAGGACGCTGGATGCTGCATCCGGTCCTGGCACCGCAGGTAGCTTCGGAGCTCATGGCAGACGAGGACGTGTTGCAGGACGCCCCGCACCGCAGGGTGGTACGTGTCGGTGACACCGTCCGCAGGCCGACCCACCCGTGGACACCCGCCGTTCGCACAGCGACGGGCGTCATCGGCCATTCCGCCGAAGCACCGGCTTACCGCCACCACTTAAGGCGTCAAGGCGCACCCTTACATCGCAAGAAGTGTCAACGTTAGCATTGACGATAATGAAAGCGTCAAGCATGATATTGACATGAGCGACCTTATCGAGCTGTACGCACTCATCGAACGGGTCGACCGCAACGAAACCGACCCGCTCACCAAGATCACTAAAGCGGAGGAACTCAGCGCCGAACTGAACCGCCTCGGCGACCGGCTTGTCGGCTACTTCATCGAACAGGCGCGCGCCGCCGGCCACTCATGGTCGGACATCGGGGCACACCTGGGCATGAGCCGGCAAGCCGCCCAGCAGCGGTACACGCCACGCCAGTCCGCACTGACCATGGATGACGTTCTGCACGGCGGCGCATTCAAGGGCCTCGCACCGCGGGCGCGCGCCGCGGTAACCGACGCCGTCGAGCACGCCCGGCGGTTAGACCATCCCACGGTACGACCGACAGACCTGCTCCTCGGCCTGCTCGGAGACCCCCAAGCACTCGCCGTACAAATGATCATCCGCCTCGGCGCCGATCCAGACACGATCCGTTCCGGACTACGACAGACCGGCGACGGCGCACCGGTCGTCATCCCGGTCGAACCGGCGACCCGCACTGCCCTGGGCAAGGCACTGAGCGAGGCCATCGGGCTGGGACACAACTACATCGGAACCGAGCACCTGCTCCTCGGCATTCTGAACGACCCGAACAGTGAAGCAAGCCAGGCGCTCACCACAGCAGGCGTCACGCTCGACGCCGCCCGCGAAACACTCCGACGGATCGTCGAGGAGATCGTGCGCAGCCGCACTGACTAGACCATTTCCCACCGCCGCGTCCGGATCTGCCGAGATCCGGGCGTCTACACGCACTACTTCGGCGAAGGAGGCCATCGGGACCCGTGGGCGGAAGTGAAGCCAGAGCGGTACGGGCTGTGATCAGGGGCCTCACGGGAAGCCGCGGGAGCGGTGAGGTGAGCTTGTTCCGCTTTGACGGACACCGTTGGTGTGGTGGTCAGGCCGCGCGAGTTTCTTCGTAGGCGGCGGGGCTAACGTAGCCGAGGCTGCTGTGGAGGCGGCGGAGGTTGTACCAGCTTTCGATGAATTCGAAGATCGCGCTGCGGGCGGCGGCCCGGGTGGGCCAGCGGCGTTCGTCCAGGAGTTCGACCTTGATCGTGGCGAAGAACGACTCGGCCAGCGCGTTGTCCCAGCATTGGCCCCGGCGGCCGACCGACAACCAGACTCCGAGCCGCTCCGCCAGGCGGGTGTAGGCGGTGCTGGTGTATTGGCAGCCGCGGTCCGAGTGGAAAATCACTGGTGTGGTGGGGCGGCGGTTGCGCCACGCCTGCTGCAAAGCGTCCGCGACCAGTTCCGTGCGCAGGTGGTCGGCGGTGGCCCAGCCGACCACCCGGCGTGAGGCGATGTCGATGACTGTGGCCAGATACAACCAGCCCTCATCAGTGGCGATATACGTGATGTCGCCACACCAGCGAGTGTCGACCCCGTCGGGTTCCGGCTGGAAGTCGCGGCCGATCAGGTCCGGCCGCTTGGCGGCGTCCGGATCGGGGATCGTGGTGGTCTGCCGGCGGCGCCGATACCGGCCCTGCAATCCCAGCGCGCGCATCAGCCGCGCGACGCGACGGCGTCCGCATCGTTCGCCTTCGTGCTGAAGGGCCGCGTGGATGCGTGGCGCGCCGTAGGTTCCACGCGATTCACGGTGGACACCACCGATGCGTTCGCTCAACTGTTTGTCGCGGACAGCGCGGGGGCCGGGTGTGGGGTTGCGGCGGGCGTAGAAGGCGGCGCGGGAGACTTCCAGCAGTTCACACGCCCGTTTGACGTTGTGACCGCCCTGCTTCTCCGCCTCGATGAACGGGTCCACGCTCACCGGGTCTCCCGCACGAAGAAAGCCGTGGCCCGCTTGAGGATGTCGACGTCCTCGCGTAGCCGGCGGTTCTCCCGCCGCAACGCGGCCAGTTCCTCCCTTTCGCTGCTGGTCAGCCCGTCAAGCTGCCCGGCGTCGACCTCGGCCTGGCGGACCCAGTCCCGCACCGCGGTCTCGGTCAGGTCGAAGTCCTTGGCCACCTGACCGATCGAGCGATCACCGCGCTGGCACAGCTCGACGATCTCGGCCTTGAACTCCGGCGTGAACGAGCGGCGAGGACGCTTCTTCTTCCCCATGCTCTCCATCTTGGACATCCTTCCGGGGACGAACCCCTGATCTCAGATGTCCGTCAAACCGGATCAAGCCCAGAGGCTCGTCAGGTGATCCACCTGGCGGGCCTTTCGCTGCTCGGGGACGTGACGCCAGGCCGGGCAACCTGTTCGAGCTCACCACCGCATCATGGTTCGCCGCAGCGCTGTGACAGCTCACAACAAACAGTGGCTGCGCCGCGCCTTCACGCGCGCATTGTGTGACCTGCTCTTGCGTCAGATTGCAAGGAGAGCTGCCAGCGGCATGCTTATCAGCGCCAATACCAACCACTGTCTCGGGATTATCACTTTCCGAATCGACTGGGTCTCTCGTCTCCGCAAGTCCCTCGGCGACGAGTGAGACGGTCGGTCATCTCGCCCCGGCAACGGTGCGCCTTTGGCGGGCCGGCGATTGACGGTGGTAGAGCCGGTTGCTGTATGGGACTGCTATACAAAGATCAAAAAGGCCCATCCCGGTGATCGGAATGGGCCTTTGAGCTGGGCGCGGCCGAGAGGACTCGAACCCCTAACCTTCTGATCCGTAGTCAGATGCTCTATCCATTGAGCTACGGCCGCTTTGCTGCCTGTTCACCTGCGGTGCCCTGCAACGGGTGTAACTCTACCAGACCCGTCACCCCTGCTTGCGCCAATAAGTCGCTCCGCCCCCGGTCAGGCCGACTCCGTACGCACGGAGCGCGGCGAGCGGACGGACCGAGGGCGCGGCGGAGTCACTCCTGCGGAACGAAGAGCGTGAGCATGTCGGCGATACACGCCGGCCTGTCGACTCCCTCGACCTCGATCGTGACGCGGAGGTTCGCGAGGGTGCCCGAGGGAGTGCCCTTGACGTCGGTGACCTCCGCCCCCGCCCGCACGCGGGACCCGACAGGAACCGGCCGGGGGAAGCGCACCTTGTTCAGCCCGTAGTTGATGGCCATGCGCAGGCCGTCCACGCGGTACATCTCGCCGAGCAACGACGGCAGCAGCGAGAGCGTGAGGTATCCGTGGGCGATGGTGCCGCCGAACGGGCCGTCCTTCGCCCGGTCGGGGTCCACGTGGATCCACTGGTGGTCGTCCGTCGCGTCGGCGAAGGCGTTCACCCTCTCCTGACCGATCTCTCGCCAGTCGCTGTACCCGAGATGCTCGCCCTTGGCCGCCTTGAGTTCGGCGAGGTTCGTGAAGATCCGCATGACCGCACCCTATTCACGCAAACCCGGGACCGGCAGGAATCGGGGGACTCGGAGCGCGTTGCCGTCCACACTGGTTCCATCGGGGAGCGAGCGAGGGTCGCCACTCATGGCTACACACCCATAACTGTCAGTGACGAACGGGTCCTGACCTGCGGGGTATCAGCACAAGGCGGGGTGCACGCCGGAACACACCCCGACGTGGAGGAGACGTGGACGAGCAACCCGGCTCACCCGGCAAGCGGTATCGGCTCCGCGGACTCATCGCGGTCGTGGTCGCGGGTCTCCTCTGCTGGGCGCTCATCATCCTGCTGCTGGTCAAGCTGTTCGGATGAGGTTGCGGGAGGGGACGTGCCGGCCGGAGACCAGCCCCGGCCGGCACCGGTCGTCACTCACCGCTCTGAATGCTCTCGACCAGGTTGAGATGCTCCCGGACCACCGGCTTGGCGTCCCGGGCCAGGTTCTTCACGTCCTGGGAAGAACCGGTCGAGATCTCCTTGTCCAGGGAGTCCAGGGTCTTGCGGTGGTCCTTGACCTGCGCGTCGATCCACGCACGGTCGAACGCGGTGCCGCTCTTGGCGGCGAACCGCCGCAGTTCGGCCTGCTGCTCCTCGCTCGGCCGGCTCGGCAGGTCCACGCCCAACTGCTCGGCCACCCGCTTGAGCTGGTCGTCGAGAGAGGTGTGGTCCTCCACGAACTTCCTGCCGGCGTCCCTGACCGACTGCTTGCCGGCCTGCCGCTCGGCGAGCTGCCCGCCCTGGATCTCCGCGAGGTTGTCCTGGTGCGCACCGACCAGGAATGCCTTGTCCTGGTCGCTGACATCCGGCGGTGCCGCATACCCTGCGGTGACCCCTGACAGCGCCGCGACCACGGCCGCCACCAGGACGATGAGCCATCTCAGCATCAGATCCCCCGATCCTTCACCGGACGGCCGAGCACCGGCTGATCGGCCTCGACCATCCGGGCATGACGCTTCAAATGCCTCATACCCATCAGCCGCGCCTCTCGTACGGCTCAATCCGTCACGGGCCGATAGCCCCTCACGTAGTCGACCACGAACTCCTTGGGGTAAGGCCCCACCCGCTCGGGCCCCTCCGCGTCGGGAAACTCGTAGATCCCGAGCATGAGCTGCATCGGATAGTCCGGCGACTGCCGGATGGTCTTGACGTGCCGGCCGTCCACGAAGAACGTCACCCGATCCGGGGTCCACTCGACCGCGTACACGTGGAACTCGCGCGCGTCGATGGGGAGGACCTCGGCGGTGAACTCGTCGGTGATCGTGGGATCGCCGAACGGGTGGACCCCCATGCCGACCGCCGTCGCGTCCGGCCGCACGTCACGCCCGAAGATCTCGCAGACGCAGATCTCCGCGGACCGCTCGGGCGCGTCCTCGAAGCCGATCATCCAGAGCGCGACCATGGCACGCGGATCGTCGGTGGCCCGGGCACGCATCTCGATCAGGCCGAAGTGCGGGGTGTAGAGCCGCGCCTCGTCCTGCGCCTCGCGGACGACGGCCCGTCCGCCCCGCCCGTGCTGGCCGACGACGCTGCCCACCGGCCCGGAGAACACGCCTGTCTGCAGTGAGGACACGCGCATCCGGCCCTCCGTCTCCGGCGACCACGGCGGCTGATCCTCCTCGATCAGCAGGCGCAGGCGACCGTCACCTACGCGATAGCGGGCCGCCGAGGCGGCGCGTGTGGTCCATTGGGGCAGATAACGCGGGATCCAGCGACTCTCGTCGAGCCCCTCCCCGTCAAAGGCGTCCTCGAACTCCAGCACGTAGCCGGCCTTCGTCGTCGAGTCCGGCGCGTACGTACCGTTTGTGGCTTCGCTCATGCGTCAATCCTGGATCGATCTATAGAGGAACGAAGCACACCCCGGGGCATACGGAAAAAGACGACGGGAGTTCACCAATCTCTACCTTGGTTCGTCCCGGTTTCGAGGTGATGCTGGCGAATGTCTGTCCCCTCGCCCCCACAAGGAGGTCTCGTGCAGACTCCGCGACGCTCCCGGCCGTCCTGGCCGGGACGGCTCACCGTCGTGATCGCCGCCATCGTGTCCCTCACCGGAGTGACCGGAACCGTCCCCGCCCACGCGTCGGTCTACAGCTCCTGCACAATCTCCCGCTGTGCCGACGCCCGCTCGGCGAACGCGATCTGGGCCGGGAAGGGCTATCCCACCAGCAGCGGCTGGTACTCCTGGCCGGACGGCAAGTACAACTACACCGGCGGGCGCTTCTACAACCGGGAGGGCCAGCTTCCCAGCGGCGCCACCTACTACGAGTACGACGTCTACTCGCGTGCGCTCGGCGCCTCGCGTGACGCGTACCGGATCGTCGTCAACCGCAGCACCGGCGTGACCTGGTTCTCGCCCAACCACTACACCGACTTCTACAGGCTCTAGGACCTCTCATGGCCTCCGCCGCGCGTCCGCTGCCTCCGTGGCTCACGGTGACCACCGATCCGGCCCCGGCGGTCGTCGACGGGCGGGCCTGCCGGACCCGTGCCGCCTTCTTCGACGAGGTGGCACGGGCCCTGCGCCTCCCGGCGTACTTCGGCCGCAACTGGGACGCCCTCACCGACTCCCTGCGTGACATCGGGCCGGTCCACCTGGCCGTGGAGCACGCCGAGGAACTGCTCGACGCCGAACCTCCCGGGCAGTTCGCCACCCTGCTGGCTGTCCTCGCCGGCGCCGCCGAGGCCGGGCTGACCCTGACCCTCCACACGGACCCCGCCGACGCCCCCCGGCTCCGCCACCGCCTGATCGACGCCCTGCCCTGATCGCCCGTACGATCCCCCAGCCGGATCGTCATGCGGAAGACGGGACGAGGAGTGCCTCGGCGCCGATCGGAACGTAGCCCGCGGCGAGGAACGCCCGTACGCTCGCGGCGTTGCCCGGAGCGATCTGCGCCCAGAGCGGGTGCGCGGTGAGATGCCGGGCCGCACGGGCGAGGGTGCGGCCCAGGCCACGCCCACGGCCTTCCGGCTCGACCTCGAGCGCGACCTCCCACCGCCCGCCCACTCCCCGTCCGATGAGCACGAGCCCTCCCGGGCAGGTCCAGACGCGTACGTCGTCGCGGTAGCGATGGGCGCGCTCGACGCGTGGATGGGCCGCGTCCGTGACTTCGACCAACTCGATGGGCGGGGGACCTTCGGTGGGGGCGGCCAGGGCGAGCATGTCGATGTTGTTGACCCGGCGTCCCGTGCGTTCTTCCAGATCTCCCAGGAACGGCGGGTTGAGCGGCGCCGACAGATCGTCGTCGGGCAGCCGGGACCTGATCCAGTCCTCGCCGACATCGGCGAAGATCACGTTGTGCGCGGTGAAGGCGATGACTCCCGCATGACGTGCGGACGGCTGCGGAACGATGGTCGGCCCGGCACCCGGCTCGGGCAGGTGCCCGCAGGCCGCACGAGCGAGGACATCAGCCAAGGTGATCACCGTGACACGGTAGTCATCACCCGCAACGCCGCTCAAGACGATCTCGTCCAGCCGGTGGCACGCCGACCGGTCGGCCGGTGCCGCCACCCGACACCGCTCGACCGCTCAGCCGGCTCCGGCCCCGCCGTCACCAGGGCACGGGCCCGAAGCGGTCGATGAACCGGCCCGTTCCGCCGTCGGCTCCCTCGGTCGCGAGCGTCACGATCGCGTCTGTCCCCTCGGTCACGGTCTGGGGGCCGCTGTGCCCGTTGAGGTCGGTCGCGGTGTAGCCGGGGTCGGCGGCGTTGACCCGGATGCCGGGCAGCGCCTTCGCGTACTGCGTCGTGAGCATCGTCACCGCGGCCTTCGACGACGTGTACAGCGGCGCCACGACCGTCGATTCCACCCGCTGCGGGTCGTGGGTCAGCGCGAACGACCCCGTGCCGCTGCTCACGTTGATGATCGCCGGGTGCTCCGACGTGCGAAGCAGAGGCAGGAAGGCACTCGTCACGCGGACGATGCCCACGACGTTCGTCTGGAAGACCTCGAGGGCGTGGTCCGCGGTCAGCTCGTCGGCGGGCACGTGCGGGCCGAGGATCCCGGCATTGTTGATCAGGATGTCGACGCGGCCCTCGTGCGCGGCGACGTCGGCCGCCGCGGCGTCGACGGACGCGTCGTCGCTGACGTCGATCCGCACGAAGCGTACGCCGAGCTTGTCGGCCGCCGTCTGGCCGCGTTCGGTGTCCCGGGCGCCGAGGACGACGGTGTGGCCGAGGTCGACGAGGCGGCGGGCGGTCTCGAGCCCGAGGCCCTTGTTGGCCCCGGTGATGAAGGTGATGGGCATGTGTCGAGCGTCGGCCCTCGGGGCGCGGGCAACCAGGGAGAGCTCGCCGGTAGGAAAGGCAGTACCACCCTGGCCTCTCACCGCCAGTCCCACCGCCGACGCAGAATGAGCGCATGACGACAGACGAGACGAGCCTCGGCGCGACGATCCGCGCCTGGCGCGACCGGCTCTCCCCCGCGGCTGTCGGCCTGCCCGCCGGCCGCGTACGCCGGGCCGCCGGGCTGCGCCGCGAGGAACTGGCCGACCTGGCGGGCGTCTCGGTGGACTACGTCGTACGGCTGGAGCAGGGCCGGGCGACCACACCGTCGGCGCAGGTCGCCGCCGCGCTGGCGCGGGCGCTGCAGCTCGACCGCGCCGAGCGCGATCATCTCTACCGGCTCGCCGGGCTGCAGCCGCCCTCGGACGGCGTGATCAGCGATCACATCCCGCCCGGGATGCAGCGTGTGCTCACCCGGCTGGGCGACGCGCCGGTCGCCGTGTTCGCCGCGGACTGGCGGCTGCTGTGGTGGAACCGCAGCTGGGCGGCGCTCCTCGGCGACCCCTCCGTGCTCGCGCCCGAGGAGCGGAATCTGGTGCGCTCGCGTTTTCCCGTTCCGTCCGATCGGGGGCATCTCGCGGCATGGCCCGTCGTCTCCGAGAACGCGGAGGCGACCGACCGGGCCATCGTCGCCGACCTGCGCCGCGCCTCCGGCCGTTACCCACAGGACGCGCGCCTCAGCGGGCTGATCCGCCGAAGGCTGGACGGCAACCCGCGGTTCGCCCGGTTGTGGCACTCCGGCGCGGTCGGCAGGCACGCCGAGGAACGCAAGACGATCCGGCACCCGGCGGTCGGGGAGATCACCGTCGACTGCGATGTGCTCTCCGACTCGGACACCGACCTGAAGATCGTCGTCTACACGGTCGTCGCCGGCAGCGAAGACGAGACCAAGCTCGACCTCACCCGCGTCGCCGGTGTCACGGCCCTGCGATTTTGACGGCTCCGTCGTTCAGTCCTCGCGGCGTACGAGCTCGGGACGGAACGCGATGATGAGGCCGAGCGTCGTGTAGCCCACGAGCAGGTGGGCCGCACCGACGACGTCCGACACGGAGGTGCCGAGGATCGCCATGGCCGGGAGGGTCACGACCACCCAGCTTTCGGCGACGAGCGGCCAGAATCGGGCCGCTCCGCGCCACCGTCCGCTGATGGCGACCTTGACGCCGATCACGAACATGCCCAGCATCGACAGCGGCCAGAACGCGTCGAGGATCCCCATCCAGACGCTGTCACGCGCGGCGGGCAGGAAGGCGTGGGAGACGCTCCACGCCATGGCCAGGGCCAGCAGCACCCGCTCGACCTGCAGCATGACGCGCGCCACGCGGCTCACGCCGGTCGCGCGGGTACGACCCATGATCGCGAGGAGGGACAAGGCGCCGAACTGGAACGCCAGACCGCCCAGGTCCGTGATCTTGGTTCCCATTTCGGTCGCCGGGTTGAAGCCGTAGACGAAGCTGACGGCCGACCAGGCCAGCGCCCCGGTGGAAAGGCCCAGGGCCAGCCGGCGTACGGTCGTCTCGGTGAGCGGCGCGGACGGGGACGCACCGGCGGTGCCGGCACTGCGCTGGGCGTGAACGGACGAGGTCTCGGTCATCGTTGTTCCTTGGCTGAGAGGCTCGGAGGCGGCGGCGGTCGCCGCGGCAACGAGGACGATCCTTATGAACGACCGACCCAGACGGTCAGGGCATCGTGTCCCGATTCCCGGCATCTCTCGTGTCCCAGGGCAGGTGGGACCCGCGTCCTAGGGACATCGGCCACCTGCTGGGGCACACTTTCCTGGTGCAGATTGTGACGGTTCGTCGGCCTTCGCGCCTGAGCCTCGGGCCTGTGCTCTTCGCGATCGCCGTGACCGCCACACCGGTGGCGGCGCTAGTCGATCTGCGGGTGCCGCAGGCCCACCGTGCCGTGCTCGAACTACAGCCGGGCGGGTTCGACGCGATAGCGGGTGTCGCACTGGCCGCGGCCGGCATGGTGGTGCTCCGCCGTTATCCGCGCCATCCCCTCGGCCGCCTGATGTCGGCCTTCGGCGCCTGGTGGGCGCTGGACGGCGTGGCGTCGTCGTGGCTCGCCTACGCCACCGCGCACGATCCCGCGCTCCCCGGCGCGTCCGCGGCCTTCATCGTCTACCAGCGGCTCGGAGCGGGACTGGTGCTGCTGCTCCCCCTGGTGCTGCTGCTGTACCCGGACGGGAAGCTGCCCTCAGGGCGGTGGAGGGTCGCCTCGCTGCTCAGCCTCGCGCTGACGAGCCTGCTCCCGCTGGCCCTCGTCGCGGCGCCGTCCGCCATCGCCCAGGCCACCTCGGCATCCACCCCGCTGCCCGCGCCACTGCGCAGGCTGAACCTCGAGGCGCTCTATCTCCCGCTGCCGGACGCCGTCTGGACCGGTGTGCTGCTGGTGGCACAGCTGTGCCTGCCGCTGAGCCTCGTCACTCCGTTCGTCGTGGTGGTGCGGCGCTACCGTACGGTCACCGGCGTCGACCGGGCCCGGATGCGCTGGCTGCTGTGGGCGGCCGTGGTCGACCTCCTGGTCATGCTGACGTTCCGGCTGCTGCCCAACTGGTTCGGCGCCGTCGGCCTGACCGCCGCCGTGGTCCTCACCTCCGCGTCGGTCGCGATCGGGATCGTGCGCCCCGACCTCGTCGACGTCGACCGGCTGCTCGGCGGGACGCTGGTGTACGGCCTCCTGCTCGCCCTGACGTTCGTCCTCGACCTGCTGGTCCTGGGCAGCGCCGGTCGACTGCTCGGGCCACGCCTGAACGAGGGAGAACGGCTGGTCATCGCCGTTTTCGCGGTCGCCATCCTGTACGCGCAACTCCGGCACCGGCTGTGGCGTCTGGTGCGACGCTGGATCGTCGGCGATCGGGACGATCCGTATCACGTGATGTCGGGGCTCGCCGAGCGGCTGGAGCGGACCGACGACTCGGAGGCGCAACTCGTCACGCTGGCCAAAACGGTGGCCCGGGCCTTCCGCACGCCCTACGTGGGCGTGGAGATCACCCAGGTCAGCGGCGAGGTGCTGCTCGTCGAGGACGGCGAGCGTCCCGCCGAGACGCAGGCGCTTCCCATCACCTATCGGGGCGAGATAATCGGGCGGCTGTTGCTGCCGCGCCGGGCCGCCCGCCGCAGGCTCACGTCCAATGACGAACGGCTGCTGGCCGACCTGATCCGCCAGGCCGCCGCGGCGTCCCGTGCCGTACGGCTCGCGGAGGAACTGCAGCGCAGCCGTGAGGGCATCGTGTCGGCCGTGGAGGACGAGCGCCGCCGCCTGCGTCGCGAACTCCACGACGGGCTGGGACCGGCCCTCGCGGCGGTCGCGTCCCGGATCGACACCGCCCGGATCACCGCCCGCAGGTCGAACGAGGACGCCGACCGCATCCTCGGCCTGGCTCGTCAGGAGCTCACCGGAATGCTCGCCGAGGTGAGGCGGCTGGTGCACGGCCTGCGCCCGCCCGCGCTCGACGACGTCGGCCTGGTCGGGGCGATCCGCCAGCAGGCGGAGCGGCTACGCGCCCCCGGGCTGACCGTCCGGGTCGAGGAGCGGGGTGACCTCACCGGCCTGCCGGCCGCCGTGGAGGTCGCCGCCTACCGGATCGCGTCGGAGGCGATCACCAACGTGGTCCGGCACGCGCAGGCCGGCGAGTGCGTGGTGTCGCTCACCCGCGACGTCGAAGGCGGGCACCTCGACGTGGAGATCGTCGACGACGGCGTCGGCCTCGCCGCCGAGGCGGTGGCCGGTGTGGGACTGGTGTCGTTGCGCGAACGGGCCGCCGAACTCGGCGGGTCGTGCACCGTGACCTCCGCGGAGCCGGCCGGTACGCGGGTGTGGGCGCGGTTGCCCGTCACGCCGTCCGGGCGGACGCCCGTGCTCACGGCTCCAGGAAAGGTGGGAGATGACCGGTAAGCGGCCGGTGAGGGTCCTCGTGGTGGACGACCATCCGGTGTTCCGTGAAGGCTTCGCGGCACTGCTGAGCAGCATCGACGAGGTCGAGGTCGCCGGGACGGCCTCGACCGGCGTCGAGGCCATGCGGCAGGCCGCCGAGCGAGAGCCCGACGTGGTGGTCATGGACGTGCAGATGCCCGACATGGACGGCATCGAGGCCACCCGTCGCATCCTCGAGAAGCACCCGGAGATCGGCGTCGTGGTGCTCACGATGTCCGAGGAGGACGGCACCATCTTCGACGCGCTCCGCGCCGGTGCCCGCGGCTATCTGCTCAAAGGCGCCGAGCCGGACGAGGTCGTCCGCGCGATCACCACGGTGGCCGGCGGCGGCGTCGTGTTCGGTGCGGTCCTGGCCTCGCGCATCGCCGACTTCCTGGCCCCCAGACCGCAGGCCGGCAGCGTCTCGCCGTTCCCGACCCTGACCGCCCGGGAACACGAGGTGCTCGACCTGGTGGCCGCCGGCCTGTCGAACAGCCAGATCGCCGCGCGGCTGTTCCTGTCCCAGAAGACCGTACGCAACCACGTGCACGCGGTGCTCACCAAGCTCCAGGCCGCCGACCGGGCGGAGGCGATCATCCGCGCCCGCGACGCCGGCCTCGGCCGCTGATGGCCGCGGATAAGCCGGGTTTCAGGCTTCTTCGGGGTCGCGTCCGAGTATCGACCGGCCTCCGTCGACCGGAACGGTCGCGCCGTTGATGAAGCTCGCCTCATCGGACAGCAGGTAGGCGACGGTGGCGGCCACTTCCTCCGGGCGTCCCACCCTGCCGACCGGGTGCAGCAGGCTCATCTCGTTCTCGACGCGTGCGGCCGCCATGGGCTCCTGGCCGCGGAGGAACGCCTCATAGCGTGCGGTGCTGATCGAGCCGAGGGCGACGGCGTTGACCCGGACGCCGCGCGGTCCGTAGTCGACGGCGAGCGCACGGGTGAGTCCTTCGACGGCGGCCTTGGCCGTCGCGTACGGCAAGGAGCCGCGCACCGGGCGCTGCGCCTGGTGGGAGGAGACGTTGACGATCGCCCCGCCCGCACCGGCGCCCAGGAAGCGGCGGATCGCGGTCATGCATCCGACGACCGCCGGGTTGAAGTTCGCCCCGATCAGATCCAGGACCTCGCGCGCCGACGGGGAGTCCAGTGAGGCCTCGCGGAACACGGCGGCGTTGTTGACCCAGCCGGCGAGCGGGCCCGCCGCCTGCGCCAGGTCGGCGGCCCGCTCCGCGACGGCCTCGTCGGCGGCATCACCGGCCACCGCGATGACCCGGGAACCGGCCGGGTGGGTGCGGGTCCACTCGAGCGCCGACGGGTCGAATTCGATCACGACGACGCTGTCGGCGCCTTGAAGGAGTCGTTCGACGAGCGCGCGTCCGACGCCGCGGCCACCCCCGGTGACAACGTACGAAGAGCCCACATCCGCCCCTTTCGTGGATCGAGATCTACGTGGCCGGCGAACGACATACCCGGATGACCCATATATAGATCATCATTACTGTTCGCGCCGTGATGAGAAAAATGATCTCGATGGCCGCCCAGTCGCTGTGGCTCGCGCGGACGACCGGTGTGCGACAGCCCGCGAGGCCTACAAGACTTCCTTCGCCTGCCGGGAAGAGCCGGTCAGTGCGGCCGCGGTCAGGGTGAGGTGCCGGGCCAGCACCTCGGCCGCGGTGTCGGCGTCGCGGGCCAGCGCCGCCTCCTCCAGCCGGCGGTGCTCGCCGACGGCGTCCCGATCGGGATCGCGCTGCGCCGCCCAGCGGCGAGCCAACTCGCTCGCGGTCCACATCCGGTCGAAGGTCTCCAGCAGGACCGGGTTGCCGCAGCCCTCCAGCAGGGTGCGGTGGAAGACCCGGTGGGCCTCGGACCATGCGCTGCTGTAGTACTCGCCATCCTCCGGCACGAACGCCGGGGTGCGGGCCAGCCGGTGGTGGGCGGCTCGCACGCGGGCCTCCCAGTCGACGTCACCACGCTCGATGGACATGCGCAGCACGACCGGTTCGATGGTCCGGCGGGCCTCCGCGATCTCCTGCCAGCGGCGATCGGAGAAGGCCGGGACGGCGAAGCCGCGGTTGGGCAGCCGGTCGGCGAGGCCCTCGCCGACGAGCCGTACGAGCGCCTCGCGCACGACGGCCAGACTCACGCCCTGCTCCTTGGCGATGTCCTGCGGTTTGAGAGCGTCACCAGGGGCGTGGTCCCCGCGCATGATCGCGTCCCGCAGGTGTGCGTAGACCTGTTCGGAGAGCATCTGCTTGCCCGGGGAGGTCAGGGGGTGGGCCGTCCGAGTCATGCGGTCAGCATAGACGATTCGACAAATAATCGATTATCCGTGTTATGGTCGATTGCGACGGAAGACGCCGACATGCCTCTTCGCGGACCGCGGGCTCTCCGTCGGCCGCATCACCGTCACCTCACAGCACGACCGGAAAGGAACGACGCGATGACCGCCAACGACCCCTTCGCCCGCCTCCCCGAGGCGGCTTCCTTCACCGTCACCAGCACCACCGTCACCGACGGCGCCGCCTGGCCGCCCGAGCAGTTCTCCTCCGGCGTCCCCGGCGGGAAGGACATCTCCCCGCAGCTGTCCTGGAGCGGCGCCCCCGAAGGCACCAAGAGCTACGCCGTCACCGTCTACGACCCCGATGCCCCCACCGGGTCCGGCTTCTGGCACTGGGCGGTCGCCGACATCCCCGCCGCCGTCACCGAGCTGCCCGAGGGCGCCGGCGACGACACGGGCTCGGGCCTGCCCGAGGGCGCCTTCCAACTGCCCAACGACGTCCGCGCGGCCCGCTTCATCGGCGCCGCGCCGCCGGCGGGACACGGCCCGCACCGCTACTTCGTCGTGGTGCACGCCCTCGATGTCGAGTCCATCGGCGTCCCCGCCGACGCCACCCCGGCCCTCCTCGGCTTCACCATGGCCGGCCACACCCTCGGCCGCGCGGTCCTGACCGCGACCGCCGAAACCCCCGCCTGAGCAAGTCCGGGCTCATCGACAGCACGGAATGGAAGAACCGCTTCCCTCGGTGCTGCTCACCGGGGCTGGGGCCGTAGCCCGTCGAGGATGAGCTGGGCGATGTGCGCGGAGCGCTCGCGGCTGGTTTCCGCGCCGGCGTGGCGGATCGCGGCGAAGGCGCCGGCGACCAGCGCCATCACCTCGTCGACGGTGAGGTCGGGGCGCACGGCGCCGGCCGCGTGTGCGCGATCCAGCAGGTCCGCGACATGGCGCGTGAGATCTGCCGCGACGTCCGGGGCGGCGGTGCGCAGGTCGAACTCCGCCGCCACCAGTGCGCTCTTCACCGCTACGTTCTCGGCGCCGCTGGCCATCATCGCGGACAGCAGCGTGAACAGGGCCGAGGGATCGCCGGTGGCGGCAAGTGCTTGTGCTTCCGCCACCAGTTGCCTGAGCTGGTCGGTCGCGACGGCGAGATAGAGCGCTTCCTTCGTCGGGAAGTGCCTGTGCACGGTGCCGGGGCCGACGCCCGCGCGGCGGGCGATCTCATCGAGCGAGACACCGAGACCCTCCGTCGCGAACAACTGCTGCGCGGTTCGCAGGACACGCTCGCGATTGCGGCGCGCGTCGGCCCGCAGCTCCCGGTCGCTCCCGTGAGCTGCCGCCGGGTTCGCCGGGGCCGGCTGAGGTGGCTGGCTGGACATGTCGATATCAGCATAACCGGGGCGCCGCACCGAATAGTATGGCCACAACCGGGGCGGCGCACCGGTTAGAGCTCGCGCCGCTCATCATGACCCGATCCGCCGACCACGAGGAGACCACGCCGATGACCACACGCGAGGACGCGACCGCCCTGGTGCGGCGGATGCAGGAGTGCTTCAACAGCCGGCAATTCGACCAGGCCGCCGACCTGCACACCCCCGGCTTCTTCAGCCATCCGCTCGGCACACCGGGGTTCGAAGCGGGCAAAGACGCCTGGCGCGCGCTCGTCGCCCGGTTTCCCGGCGTACGTGTCGTCGCCCAGGACATCCTGGTCGACGGCGACAAGGCCGCCGTCCGCTCGACCGTCGAGGGGATCACGGCCCCGGACGGCGACGCGCAGCCCATGCTGTTCGAGATCTTCCGCATCGACGACGGCCGGTTCGCGGAGATGTGGGGGGCCAGCACGGGATTCCCGCCCGCAGCCAGCCCCGAGGATGTGACCGCTAGAGCGGGCTCTTGATCTGATCGGCTCCTCCCGCAGCCACTCACGGCCCGTGCTCTCCAGCTCGGCGCCGCCCCGGAGCCGGAGCCCCCCGTTGGAGGCGCTGTGGATCGCGGTTCAGTGCCGGCTCCAGATGCGGTGGGTCTCGAGTGCGTCGGAGAGTTCCTGGGCCACTTCTGATGAGCTCGCGGAGAAGAATGCGCGCTCCAGGATCGCCGCGGGTGCCGTTCCCCTGATCCAGTTGTCCAGGAGCGAGGGTGTGTCGCCACCATGCGCCGACTGTGCCGATGACGGCTTCCCGCTCGATCTTTCTCCAGCTTTGCCATCTGACGCCGACGTGCAGCATCAAGGAGCGGGAGTGAAGGCCGTCGAGCTCTTCGAGGATGAGCAGCTCCAGTAACCGGGGCAGATAGTGCTTGAACTCTTCGACGTCTCCCCATGTGTACAGGGCATTCCAGGCGTAGGGCTCCAGTGCGGATGCGGTGAGCATGCGGAGGGGTGCGGCACGCGCCGCGCGAACCCGCTCATCGGACACGCAGTGGTCACACACGTCGGTCTTGGCTGGAAGCGGATACCGAGAGAAGGCCGCGTAGAGAGCCTCCAACGCGCGGTCGAGATCAGACGGCGTGTCCACGCTCGGATGCTATTGCGCGGTCGCTGGGGCGTGTCGCCTCGTCGGCCGGCAGAGCGGTCTTGGCCGCCGTCGGGTGTGTCATGCCATAGGTGACGGCCGAGGGACGGGTCCGCCCTTCGAATCACGACACCGAAGGTGCCCTGGACGACAATGCCGCACTATGCGAATATATGTTCGATTCACGGAGATCGTCAGCAGAAGCGAGTCCCTTAGTCATGTCAGGGTGCTCGCTTCTCCCCTGTCATCCAGAACGGAGTGCATGTGCGCCCCTCAACCTCTGGCCGTGCTCCTCTTTCCCACCGATTACTCGCCTTGGCCGGATCCCTGCTCCTGACGTCGGGCCTGCTCGTCGCTCAGGCGCCCGCCGCCGCGGCCGCCGGGATCGTCACCGACCTCGGTGTCGTCGCCAAGAGAGGCGGAGACGTGGTAGCGCGCGGCAGTAAGGTCTTCGTCGCCGCCGACGACCGGATCGTGGTCGCGTCCCTCGACGGACAGCCCATCAGCACGATCAGCGGCCTGTCCGGCGCTGTGGCCCTGGCCGCGCCGGACAGCAGCAGGAAGGTGTACGCGGCGCTGCGCGATTCGAACGAAGTGATCGAGATCGACACCGCTACGGTCACCATCACCCGGCGCATCGACCTCACCGCGTACCCATGCCCGTCGACTCTGACGCAGTCCCACAGCCGGCTGTGGATCGGATACGGGTGCGGCGAACCGGGGGAGGGAGGTGTCGTCGGCCTCGTCCTGTCGGAGACGACACCGACCCCCGTCCGGGTCGGGCCGGGCACGACCCAGCCTCCGCTGGTCGCCGTCGCCGGGGACACGCTGGTGGCCGGGGAGCCGGGAGTCAGCCCCGCCACGGTCAGGGTGTACGACATCAGCACCACCCCGGCCACCCCGCGCGGCGAGATCCGCGGAGACGCGAACGGGCTGCCGCCCCTGCGGGATCTCGCTATCACCGAGGACAGGTCGACCGCGCTGTCGGCGTTGGCCGACACCCACCAGTTCGACGCCTGGGACACGACGACCCTGACGCAGGCACGTGCCTACAACGGCAGCGGGTCGAGCGAGCACGGTGTCCCCACCGCTGTCGCGGCCAGTCCGGACGGCGCCTATGTCGTGGGCGGCTGGAACTCCTCTGCGGGTGACTCGGCGAAGCTCGTGGTGTACGACGCGACCACGGCAGAGGTTATCTACGAGGCCGACCACCAGGGGAAGGCGTTGGTGGCGGGCAGCATCGCCTTCTACGGCACACTCACCTGGGCAGTGCTGCAGGAGCCCGACACCGGTCGCATGCACCTCTGGCGGCTGCCGCCTTCGCCCTACCACTCCTCCACGCTGACCTTGACGGCGCCCTCCGAGGCGACCGCGCTCAAGCAGGTGACCTTCAGCGGACGGCTCACGCTGAGCACCGGGTCGCTGCCCGGCGTACAGACGCTCGAGCTGTACCGCTGGCTCCCCGACGGCACCTCCAGGCCCTACCAGGAAATCACCACGGCGGCGGACGGGACCTATGAGTTCACCGACACCCCACCGTCCAGCGGGACGTTCGCCTATCAGGTGTTCTGGCCGGGCAACTCATGGTTCCGAGGTCGCGGCGCCTCCGCGACCGTCACAGTGGCCTTGTATCAGCCGGTGCTCACCGTGAACGGACCGGCGACAGGCGTCGTCGGCGAGCGACTCGAATTCAGCGGAACCTTCGGCGCCGACGGCGTCGTCTTCCCGCCAACGACGATCGTCGTCGTACGCAAGGTCGTCAGCCCGGATGGCACCGTCACCTCGAAAGCCCTGGCAAAAGTGGCTCCCGCCGCCGACGGGTCGTTCGGCTTCACCGATACGCCGACCACGTCCGGCCAACACACCTACACCGTCAGGCTGGTCGGGAACTCGGTCATCGAGCCGGCGAACACCAGCCACGTGGTCACCGTCCTCCAGCCGACCGCTTGAACATCCCGACGACCGGGTGACGGCGATCCGAATCGCCGTCACCGATAGTCAAGCACTCTCGGCTGTCCGCCATGGTGTCCGCGCTCAGAGCCCGGCCTGGCCCTAGCGATCTTTGGTCGCCGTCTTTCGGCAACGCAAGGGCCGCAGTCGTGCTGACCCTTCGGGCCGCCCGAGCTGCTTGACACCCGCGTCGTGCAAGAGATCCTCGGCCACGCCCGCGTCACGACGACAGAGCGCTACACCCACATCGCCAGTCCCCAGGTGAAGGACGCCAGCGAGCGCATGGGGGCTGCCCTGTGGGGCGAGGACTGAAAGCGCCTGCGGGACGCAGGCTGAGAGCAACTGCAACCAGAGGCCCCTGAGAGATCAAAAAGCCCCTCTCGCTGAAGTCAGCGAGAGGGGCTTTGAACTGCGGAGGCTCGGGGATTTGAACCCCGGATGGGCTTAAGACCCAAACCGCATTAGCAGCTCGGCTCTTGGCCGTCCCGATCCGTTCCACCTGGACCAACACCGCTCGACGGTCCACCTGGAACGGCCTGGGACGGCGGGGAACTGCAACTAAAACTGCAACTAAAGCGGACTCCTGACCTGCGCGGACGCGCACGCCTCGCCCTTCCGCGCATCCCGTATGCCGTCGACCCACCGCGAAGCGGCAGCGGGCCGGCGACGGAGGGGCAAGCCCGTCTTCGCGTGTACCTTAGCCGGTCGCCGTTCCTCGGCAATTGGACGCCAAGGGTCACAGACGGGCTTGAGCCGAAGGAGTCGGTTTGCTGGGCTGTGCCTGGGTCGATGGCAGAAGGGATGCGCGGCTCCTACCTCAGCCATCTACGGCCCGCGCTCCCTAGCTCCCACCATCCCGGAGCCGAAGCGCCCCCGCCGGAGGCGGTGTTTCTACTTCGATCGCGCGTGAACTAAGACAGTCCAAGCCATGGATAGACGCATCATGATGCGTATCCCGAGATGATCCTGCCGATGGAGGGTATCGGATCGCACCTGCTTACCATTTCCAAGAGAGATGTAAGCACGCAAGCTTCCTCTAGGTATTCGGCGCCCATCTTCAATCAGATATCGAAGTTGTAACTCGTCGACGATATCCGAGGCAACATTGTCGATGGGAATCAGCCATCGCTTCGTTGAGCCCGCTTCTAAGCGAGTGGGTGGGGGCTCACTGGATCGGTCAGTCACCACTCGTGGTATGACGTCTACTCTAGTGGTCTGATCAGTACCGATCCTTACGGCCTCAATATCAACGGAGGCCCTTCCCCTGTTGGTAACCTCTATGAAGTAGTGGTCCCGCCACTTCCGCTCAGCTTCGTTGCGAGCCTTCTGCTCGGGGGTTGGCTCGTCGCTCCATATCCAAACTCCATTGTAGGCATGCCTAAACGCGACGTTTATACGCGGGCCCTCTGAGTGCCATGACCAAGCTTGCCATGCAAGCGCGATGATGCTGAGGGCTAGAGCCAGCGCCGCGATGATGTCACCGGCATCCATGGCCATGACCATAGTCGCGTCCAACTACGTTGGCTATCGTCACGCGGACTTCTTCCGAGACTTTCGAGGTCCGAGCCGCCGCCGGCCGGGACCGGCCCCCAGGCCGCATGCCCGGCCGGCGAGCGGGCGAAGGGCCGCGAGGCGGCGCGCAGCGCCGCCCTTGATCCCTACAAGGACGATTCGGCAGTGGAGTCGATGCTCTTACAGGAACGCTCTCGCACCGGACATAATCTCGGACGTGGAAGCTAGAAGGGTCGACGACGTAAGGGTTAGCCCAGCCGTTATCGCTGCCGCGGTTCCCTCGGCCACCCCGGAACGACTTCTATGGCGCAGAACTCGATTTGGCCTGGGCATATTAGGGATTTCGGCCATCCTAATTTGGTGGGCCAAGACGACAATCGGGGCGAATTGGCCACTCTTGGCACTACCTCTTATTTTTTTGGCGGCTGTGAAGTTCTCAGATGGCATGGAGCTTCTTCAGCGAGATGCCGAGCAGAGCGGCCTTGCATTCAAAAGACCAGACACACTGTTCGCTCGACCACAGGGAAACTCAAGGCGCGTGGCTATCAGTGATCTCCGGGTCGGCGACTGGGTTTGCCCAGAATCTGAATATCTAAAGCATACTAGGCGCATTCGAGAGCGCAGAGAATATCTAGAGAGCGACTACAAAAGAAGGCTAGAAGAGCACGCAGCACGTGAGAGGGACGAGGAAGCCCGGTTCAATCGCGAACTCCAGGAATGGAATCGACAGCAGAGCGCAGGTGATGGTCGCCATCCTGGACCTGCCCCACAAAGGCGTTTGTTTGACCCGCCTTACACCCCGGATCTTCCAGAGCTGCCTGAGCCAGACACTTTTCCGATACTAGTCCTGCACACCAAAGGCAAAGAAGACGCCGTCGATATCTGGTGCATGGGGAGAGACGTATTCACGCTACACCCAGATGACTTTGCATTACGCATAGATCCTGATTCTCGTATAACTGCACCCAAGGAAGCGACCGAGTATGCCGACGCCATATCCGATCTACTCTTACTTGCACCGACAACATGGAGCAAGGAATCAGCCCTCACCAAGACACTGCGACAGCGTAGTCATTCTGATAAGAATATTGAGCACGCCATACGTGCTTGCATCGCTAGCGGCTTCCTCCTACACGGCCGAAAGACGGGACGCAGACGTCTGGACACGTTGCCTAGAGTTCGGAGCCTCTTGCGCGTTTCTCACACCACAAAGAGAGAGCGCCAAATTAGACTTAGTCCCCTTGGGGAAGCGTGGGCGCGTACACACCTATACCCGATGTACCCGGAAGCAATTCCTCCAAGCAGGGACACAATGACCTATAACTTTATGATTTTCAACGCTCCCGTCAGCGGGTCGAACATCGGAGGGGTCGGCAACACGATCAACAACGGTCAATCAGTAAGCCTTGCAGATCTGGCTGCCGCAACCGTTGCATTACTCGACGCAGAGCGACACCGGTTCTCAGAGGCAACCGATCCCAAAGCACTTATAGATGCACTAGAAGAACTACGAAGCGCAATCAATGAGTCGCAAGTTCCAGAGTCAAGAGTGAAGAAAGCTCTCGGGGTAGTGGTGAGTGTCGCAGGCAATCTAAGCATGGGAGTCGCCGGGAATTTCATCTTTGAAGCAATCAAGGCCACCTTGAGCAATTGATCACTCCGATTCGCATCTGGTTTTCAGTTGAGCGCCGTTAGCACGTCGCCGCTGGGACAGGCATCTCATCGGGCCACCCGCCGCCTATGCAGGACGTACGGCAGTCGGGGAGCTTTCGCCCACCCCACGGTATGGCTTCGACTTCATACAGGAGGTGATAGAACCCTCCCTGTGAAGGAGCGGCGGGATCGGTTGCGGGAGTTGGGTGAGCTGCTGCGGCGGCTTCGCAAGGATGCGGGGCTGACGGGTAAGGAGCTGGCGCAGCGAGCTGGGGTGGCGCAGCCGACGATCTCGCGGATGGAGACCGGGCGGCTGCTGCCTACGCCGGAAACGGTTGAGCGGGTCTCCGCGGCCTTACAGCTCGACCGGGACGCGCGACGGGAGTTGGACACCTTGCTCGTGCGGCTGCGTGACGAGGTGTCGCGGCTGAGGAATGGACTTGCCGGCCGGGAGGCGGCTAATGCTGCGCGGGTGCGCTCGTCGAAGTGGGTGGCGGTCTTCTCTTCGGCGATGATCCCGGCCCTGTTGCAGACGGCGGAGTACGCACGGCTGGCGGTGGCGGTCGGTCGGGATGCCGATGAGGACGATGCAGCCAAGGCGGCGGCCGTGCGGGTCGATGCGCAAGCGGTGCTGTTTGAGGAGGGCCGGCGGTTCGCGTTCGTGCTGACTGAGGGTGCGGTGCGTACCTGGCCGGGGTCGCCGTCGTTGATGCTGGCCCAGCTCGATCGGTTGGCCCAGGTGTCGACGTTGCCGCATGTCCGGCTTGGCGTCGTGCCGTGGAAGACAGAGGCACCGGCCTTCCCGCTGCACGGGTTCACCATCTTCGACGGGTCCGTGAGCGTGGTGGAGAGCCTGACCGGTGACCTCACGCTGACCGAGCCGGCCGAGATCGGCGCTCACGAAGAGGCGTTCGAGGCATTCGCGGGTGCCGCCGTGTACGGGGACGACCTGCGGGCGCTGCTGGGCGAGATCGCGTCGGACTTCCGGGAGCTGGCGAAACAGCTCGACGACTGACGCATTTATGCGTCGCATTCCTTGAGATAGTTCTAGCGTTGGTCATACGCTCACGTCGAAGGCATGTCTAGCCCCCTATACGACGGAGCGTGTTCCATGCCCCCATGGCGCCTGTCCCGGCACTTCCTCGGCCGTCCCGCCTCAGTCACCGAAGCCCGCCGCTTCATCACCGCAACCCTCGGTGCCTGGCCGGTCGTCGAGTCGGCCGAACTCATCGTGAGCGAACTGGCGACCAACGCCGTCCGGCACACCGCCTCGGCCAGGTTCGGCGGCAAGTTCATCGTCAGCATCCAGGCCGAACCCGATCAGGTCTGGCTCGGCGTCGCCGACGAAGGCGGCCCCGGCCTCCCCCGGCTCGTCCGGCCCAGCGACGACGAGGGCGGCCGCGGCCTGCTGCTGGTCGCCTCCCTGGCCGACAACTGGGGCGTGTACGGCAACCAGGCTGGTCGTACCGTCTGGGCGCTGCTCAAGGTCGACCCCATCACCGCCGCCGCACAGGCGACGTGCCGGTGATGAGCTGCGTAAGCCCGCACGTCCCCGATCGCCGGCAACCCGGGGGCAAGAAGCTGGCCTGGTTCGGCCCCTCGGACGGAGCGCGAGTGCGCGTGCTCGCCTGGACCTGCGACTGCCTGGCCACGGTCTATGAGCTGTGCCAGGCGGGTGGACAGGGGTTCATCCGGCGCACCCTCCAGAACGAGGACGCACCCGAGATCCGCGAGACCCACCGCTGGCCCATCGCCCGGGCGCGTGAGGTCTGGGCGGCCCTGCTGACGGGAATGGCGCGATGAGCCCGCGCGGTGTCCCCAACCGGCGCTCAGCGATCCGGGCCGTGGATCCAAAGAGCGGCAAACCCCTCAAAACCGTACTGTCAAGAGGGATAGACGGCATTTCGTCTAGGGGCCTAGACTCGGCTGTGCACCACTGAGGAGGAACCGTGCCACCGAGCGACCTGGACAAAATCGCCGCGATCGACGATCCCTATCTGCTGCTCCGGGTCGCCACCGAACGACTCAACGCCGCCCAGCAGGAAGTCACCGAACTGGCCCGGCTCCGACGCCGCGTCATCCAAGAACTCCACGCCCAGGGCATGTCGTATGCGCAGATCGCCGAGAAGGCCGGCCTGTCGCGTGGGCGTATTCACCAGATCCGTCACACCGGCCCCGCCCCCGAAGGCGCGTTCCTCGGCATTGGGTCGGTCACCGTGGTGACCCCGCTGCGGCACGATGCCGCGACCGGCCGCTCCATGGTCGCCCTGGACGACATGCGCGCCGGCAAGCGCCTGGAAGACCTCGCCCGGACCTTCGGTCTGACCGTGGCCACCGACAACGTCACCGTTGATGGGCAGATCGACCTCAACCGCCCGGGGCTGCTCGTCATCTGCGGCCCCCGCATGTCCGAGGCCGTGCGCACCGCGTACGACGCCGACCCAGTCATCCGCTGGGACCGCGACGATATCGGCTGGAAGCTCGTCGACACGCGCACCGGTCTTGACTACCGCTCCGGCTCCCAGCTCGACCCCGCCCAGCCGACCGACTCGGCCTTCCTCGGTCGGTTGCCCCGCCCGGACGGGGAGGGCTCGTTCCTGGCCATCGCCGGTATCCACCCCAACGGCTCCCTCGGCGTCATCCACCTACTCGCCAACGAGATCGCCACCCTGTGGGGGCAGGTCGGCGACCGCCGCTTCTCCTGCGTGGTCGGCGTCGAATACGACCCGCAAACCGGGGAACCAGTGCGGGCGGAACTGGCCAGCCCGCTCTACCGGCACGAGGACACCTGATGCGCGTCGCCTTCGCCAGCGAACCCGCCTACCCCGACCGGCCCAACGAAGACTTCACCGGCGCCACCGCCGACGCCATCGTCCTGCTCGACGGCGCCAGCATCCCCCCAGGTGTCACCTCGGCCTGCTCGCACAGCGTGCGGTGGTACTCCCACACCCTCGGCTCCACCCTGCTCGCCGAGATGGCCCAAAGCGCCGGCCCCCTGCCCGAACTCCTCGCCCAGGGCATCAAGCACGTCACCTCACTGCACGACTTCACCTGCGACCTGACCCACGGCGGCTCCCCCTCCGCCACTGTCATCATGCTCCGCCAGGCCGCCGACCACCTCGATTGGCTCGTCCTCGGAGACTCCACCCTCATCCTCGACACCGGCACACCCGAGCCGGAAGTGATCTGCGACGACCGGCTAGAACAGGTCGCCGCACCCCACCGCGCACGGCTCGACAGCCTCCTCGGCGGCACACCCGAGCATGCCGAAGCCCGCCGCGAGTACGTCGAAACCCTCGGCCAGTACCGCAACCGCGACGGCGGCTTCTGGGTCGCCTCCACCGACCCCCTCGCCGCCGACCACGCCCTCACCGGCACCATCCCCACCGACCAGGTACACGGCGCGGCCCTGCTCACCGACGGAGCCGCCGACGCCATCAGCCGGTACGGCCTCATGACTTGGGCACAGCTCCTCGACGTCCTTACGCAGGACGGACCGGCCGAGCTCATCCGTCAGGTACGCGAAGCCGAGCGCTCCGACCCCCAAGGGAAACGCTGGCCACGCAGCAAGCCCCATGATGATGCGACGACTGCGTACTGCCTCTTCTGACGCCCTAACGACTGCTGCACGGGACTCAGGATCGATTTTCAGATTTGTCGGCGTCTGATGTGATCATGCGCCCATGGCCCATGAAGATGTTGTCCTGCACTACGAGCGGATGCTTGATGCCGCCCAGTACCTTGATGTCGGAACCTCCTGGACAGTCGTTCAGTCGCTTGGTGAACCGATCAGCATCAATGACGTAGCCGCCTTGGTCGCAGGGCCCCACTTCAAGATTGAGGAATCTGAGGTGGAGGGCTTCGGGATGTTCATCGACGAGTCTGGCCCTTCGATCATGCTCCTCGATCTTGAGGGCGGTCTCTTCTCTCCCTACAAGCCCTCCGGCTTGGAGCGACTGAGCCTCGGCGCTCGCGTGTGGCATCTGGAGTGGAATGTCAACGGAAATGGCTCCCTGACCTACGCGGCTGATGGATGTGTGCGTCTCGCCATGCCTGGTCTGGACCCTGGCGAGGTGTACGGGCCAGAACCCCACGCGCTGGACCACCTGCTGCGCAGGCTGCCGCAGCCCTTTACTCGGCTGTCGCATGCGAGCGCGATGGCGCTCGTTACAAGGGATAGCGGGGCGTATCTGGACCTGGAGTGGCTGGACAGCCCGCAATTCAGGGTGATCTTTGCCGGAGAGGAATAGAGCGCCATCGCCGAGGCATCGAATCGCAACTCCTGATCAAGAGCCGTGCTGGGAGACAGACGCGATCACCGTCAATCCCCCTAGACAGTCCTCTCGTGGCTTGCTATTGTCTTCCGCATAGCCCCCCAGACAGTTCTCGTGACGGATCGACCGCCGCCGTCTAGGGGGGTGGACAAGGAGGTGGTGAACGATGGCGCTGCAAGGACCCATCCCGATCAGCTTCGAGCTGCTGTTCCCGCACGGCTGCTACGTCGTCGGCGAGGTTACCGCGGCCAAGGACAAGGCCACCGGCCTGCCGGTCTGGCAGGTCCCGGTGATGGACGCCGACCCCTCGCTCAAAGCCGCGCAGAAGACGGTAACCGTGAAGATCCTGTCGGAGGTTCAGCCGGTCGTCCCGCCGTCGCTGCCCGGGGTGCCGCTGGCCCCGGCCGAGTTCGACGGGTTGGAGGTCAAGCCGTACGTGCACCAGTGAGGACGGCACGCCGTACCGGCTCAAGGTCCACGGCACTCACGTCCTCATCGCGGGCGCGACCGGGGCCGGCAAAGGCTCGTGGCTGTGGTCGACCATCCGCAGCCTCCTCCCCGCTATGCGGGCGGGCCTGGTCCAGGTCTGGGCGCTCGATCCCAAGCGGATGGAACTGTCCTTCGGGCGGGCGATGTTCGGCACGAGGTACGCGGCCGATCCAAAAGAGTGCGCCGACCTGCTCGACGAGGCCGTGTGCGTGATGCAGGAGCGGGCCGACCGGTTCGCCGGCCTCCAGCGCTCACACACACCGACCGTCGATGACCCGTTCGTCCTGGTGCTCGTCGACGAGGTGGCGTTCCTGACCGCGTACCAGTCGGGTAAGGGCCTTCGCCAGCGGATCACGGCGGCCCTGGCCACGCTCACTACACAGGGCCGGGCGGTCGGCGTCGGGGTCATGGCCGCGCTACAGGACCCCCGCAAGGAGGTCATGAACATCCGCAACCTGTTCCCCGACAAAATCGCCCTCCGTCTCGACGAGTCGGAACAGGTGGACATGGTCCTCAGCGACGGCGCACGCGACCGGGGCGCACTCGCCGACCACATCTCACCCGTCCCCGAGCTGGGCGCGGGCGTCGGCTACGTCCGTCTCGAAACCTCGCCCGATCCCATCCGGGTCCGGGCGGCCTACGTCTCCGACGTCGACATTCGGCAGATGGTCGCCGAGTACGGCATCGAGGGAGACCGCTGATGTTTCCTTCACTCGCCCTCATTGACGAACCGGTGCAGACGGAAGCACGTGTGTTCGTCAGGCTGCACATCGGCCGACTCAACCTGATACCGGCCCGGAGCGATGTCGATGCTGAGCGCCTCTGCTCCGAAGCCGTCTTGCCTGGGTTGATCGAGAGTTACATCGGCTCCCGGCAGAGCTGCATCCAGGAGAACCAGTGGGCCGGAGATCTCAAAGATCGGCCCCGTTTCCCAGCGAGCATCCGTCACCGTCCCCAGCGCCCGAATGACGTCGACTCCAGGATCGGCGTACATCCACTGCACGAACGTGTCCATTTCAGGCAGGAAAGCAGTTGCGGCCGGCTCGTCTCCGAAGATGAGCGCCTGGGCGTCTCCGCCGAACGGAATCACGTCGACAAAGTCGACGGCGCAGGCGCGTTCGTAATCCCCCTCGTAGCCGGTCCACTCGCCCACCGAACTCGTCTCTATGAGGGCCAAAGGCCCTCCGACCGATTCCGCCCAAATCATCCTTGTGAGTCTCCCCGGCCGTCGTGCGCAGATGAGATCACGTGCCAGCGAGGACGACAAGTACGGCGGATGGTCGGCATGACTGGCCTAGCGCACTTCCTCGACGGCCTGCGCTGCTCCATCTGCGGCGCGCTCAACGTCCTGTGGCTCGACCCCCTCCGCGGCCTGGTCGAGTGCCACGAATGCGACCAGACCGCCCTCACCATCCCCGAGACCGCAGAGGAGGACAGTTGATCGATCTCACCGACGCCCACCAGGCCGGGGGAGACCAGCCGATCTCCCCCGCTCGCCTCAACGACCGGTCCACTCCCCGCGCCGTGCGGATGGCTCAACCGCTCGGGCGGGACGTGGTCGAGGAGATCGCCAAGCAGCACGGCGTGTGTATCCGGCCGGTTCCGCTTCGGCGGCAGGACATCCTCACCCGGCAGGTTGAGGTGATCGACGTGCCCTGCGGTGCCACTTTGGAGAGCAAGTGCCCGCCGTGTGCCAAGCGCAACCGGCAACTCCGTAGGGCGCAGTGCCGGGAGGGCTGGCACCTCGACCACAAACCCGTGAACCTCCCGGACAACGCCGACGTGGACGCGCCGGTCGCGGCCGATCCTGATCTGGAGCCGCTGACGCGGAACGAGGCGCGCAAGATCCTGGAGGCGGCCAAGTCTCGCCGGAACGCGGCCCGTTGGTCGGTGGCCCTTGCCCTCGGCATCCGCCAGGGCGAAGCGCTCGGCCTCCGGTGGTCCTTCGTCGACCTGCAGACCGGCGTGATCAAAGCCTGGTACCAGGCGCAGCGGTCACCGTGGAAGCACGGCTGCGATGACCCCCACGAGTGCGGCAAGGAGTGGCACCGTTGGCCGTGCAAGCCGCGGTGCAGGGTCCACAAGCACGATCCCGACTGTCCACTAGGCTGCACGAAGCGCGGCCATGTCTGCCCGACCCGTACATGCGCGAAGGACTGCACCGGCCACGCCGACCGGTGCCCGAAGCGTACGGGCGGCGGCATCGTCTTTCGGCAACGCAAGGGCCGGAGTCGGCTGACCCTCCAATGCCCACCCGAGCTGCTTCCGATCCTCCGCGAGCACAAGAAGCGCCAGGATGCCGAACGCGCGGGGCCGGTGAACTCTGGGAAGATCACGAGCTGCTCTTCCCGACCAGGCGGGGCCGGCCGATGGGGCGCAGCGAGGACTACAAGATGTGGAAGGCGCTCCTGAAGCAGGCCGGGGTCAGGGAAGCCCGCCTCCACGACGCCCGCCACACCGCCGGGACGCTTCTCGTCGAGCAGGGCGTCCACATCCGCGTCGTGCAAGAGATCCTCGGCCACGCGCGGGTGACGACCACTGAGCGTTACACCCACATCGCCAGTCCCCAGGTGAAGGACGCCAGCGAGCGCATGGGGGCTGCCCTGTGGGGCGAAGACTGAAAGCAACTGCAACTAGAGGCCCTGTGGAGATCAAAAAGCCCCCCTCGCCGAAGACCGGCGAGAGGGGCTTTGAACTGCGGAGGCTCGGGGATTTGAACCCCGGATGGGCTTAAGACCCAAACCGCATTAGCAGTGCGGCGCCATAGACCTGACTAGGCGAAGCCTCCTGGTAGCGCGTTGCTCAGCACAGCGTACCGGCGATCGTCCAAGGCGGCAAAGCGGATTGCCGAGTGCCGCACTGGATCACACCGAGGATCCACGCTGCGGGGCGTTTGGATCGATGCACAGCCCTTGTCCACAAGATGTGGACAAGGGCTGTGCACACAGTGTGGATAACCCGCCTCAGCGTCGGCACAGGCTACGCCTGGCGGACGGCCTCGCCCTCGATCTCGATCTTGACCTTCTTGCCGACGAGGACGCCACCGGTCTCCAGGGCCTGGTTCCAGGTCAGACCGTACTCCTCGCGGTCGATCTCGGTCTCCGCGCCGAACCCGAAGATCTCCTGGCCCCACGGGTTGTTGGCTGCGCCGTTGAACTCGACCTTGAGCTTGACCTCCTTGGTCACGTCGCGGACCGTGAGGTCGCCGACGAGCGTGAACTCGTTGCCCGACAGGTCGGTCACCCGCTTGCTGCGGAAGGTGATCTCGGGGAACTTGTCGGCGCCCAGGAAGTCGTCGCTCCGCAGGTGGCCGTCGCGGTCGGCCGCACCGGTCTCGATCGTGCCCGCCTTGATGACGACGTCCACGCTGGACTCGAGCGGGTTCTCGGCGATGACGATCTTGCCCTCGTAGTCGGCGAAGTGGCCGCGGACCTTGCTGACCATCATGTGCTTGACGACGAAGCCGACGCGCGTGTGGGCCTTGTCGAGCGCGAACTCGCCGGCCGTCGGGACCTTCAGGCCCTCCCACTCACGGATGCTCATGGCTGCTCCCCAGATTGTTGCTGTGCGGATGTCTCACTAAGCAAATGTCTACCCGAGAAATATTCCTCGCGTCAACTATCGTGCCGTAGACTTGGGTCATGGACCCATTCGACGACCCCCGGCTCACGGCGATGGGCCTGTTCGCGGAGGTCTACACCGGGCTGTCGAGCAAGACCAGCCCGACACTGGCCGCCGCCGGACTCTCCGAGGTCGACTTCGAGACCCTGATCCGCCTTGCCCGTTCGCCCGAACGACGGCTGCGGATGAGCGACCTCGCCGCCCAGACGTCGCTGTCCACGAGCGGGATCACCCGCGTGGTCGACCGTCTGGAACGCGACGGGCTCGTCGAGCGGCACGCCTGCGCCAGCGACCGCCGCGCCTCTTACGCCGTGCTGAGCGAGGCGGGGGCGGAACGGTTGCGGGCGGTGCTCCCCCAGCACGTCGAGGACATCGAGACCTGGTTCACCGGGCTGCTGACCGAAAACCAGCTCGCCGATTTCCTGCAGGCGCTGCGCGTGATCCGCGACGTCGTACGGCCCTGCGCGACCGCAGGCATACGGGAGGTGAGCAGGGCACCTCGGGCGAAGACGGGCTGAGCCCGCCGGAATCGGGATTAGAGGGAACTGACCGGACGGACTGGCGTAAACGATCGATTTCTGGTGGACTCCGTAATTCAGGAAACGGCTCCACGACAGCCGACGCAGTCCCCCGTACCCGAGCCCATGGAGCGCCCGTGCGTTTCCCCTCACACGCACTCGCCGTCCTCGCCACCGCGGTCCTCGCGGTTCCCGTCGCCGCTTCCACCTCCGCGTTCGCCGCGGCCGCGGCCTCACCCAGCCCGAGCCCGAGCCCGAGCCCGACGCCCACACAGACGCAGACGCCCGCCGCGACGAGCCCGAGCCCGCAGCCGGTGGTCACCGTCACCAAGACGATCACCCCCAAGGCCACCCCCAAGACGACGAAGACCACGACGGCCAAGACGACGCGACCGAAGTCCGTGCCGAAGGACGCCGTCCAGGTGACCGTCAAGAAGGTCCTGGACGGCGACACGGCCGATGTCGTCACCGAGAGCGGCAGGACCGTTCGGATCGGCCTGCTGGAGGCGGACGCCCCCGCCAAGGGCGCCTGCTGGTCCGAGGAGGCGTTCGCCCGGTTGATGACCTTGCTCCCGCCAGGCAAGCCGGCCTACGTCCGGGCCGCCGAGCAGGTGCCCGAGCAGGGGCGCATCCTGATCTACCTGTGGTCGCCCACGGGCGTCTACGTCAACGGCGACATGGTCAGGAGCGGCCTGGCCCAGACCGTGAACTCCTTCCCCGAGCGCAGCTACACCGATTGGCAGTACTGGGAGCAGGTGCGCGCACAGACCGACAAGCTGGGATTGTGGTCGGGCTGCTGGGCGGCCGACACGTACGACAAGCGTGAGAGCGTCAAGGTCCCGTCCGGGACCGGCGCCGCGACTCCGGCGCCGATCGAGCCGGCGGACGCGTCCCCGGCCCCGCCCGGCACGACGTACTCTCTCGAGCCCATTCCGCAGGGGGCCACTCCCGGCTCGGTCGCCACCGTGCGGCCCTCCCCGAGCCCCACGCCCAGCCCGGCCCCGAGCCCCAGTGCTTCGAACGGGTCGCTCGACCCCAAGTACGACACCTGTGAGGACGCGAACGCCAACGGCTACGGCCCGTACTACCGCGGGACCGACCCCGAGTACGTGTGGTACGAGGACCGCGACAACGACGGCGTGGTCTGCGAGAGGTGACAGTCAGTTGACCCTCTTGCGGGCGTCGGGCACGACCAGGTCGCCGCGCAGCTTGGCCATGCCGCGCGAGACCGAGCTCTTGACCGTGCCCACGCTGATCCCGAGGGTCCTGGCGATCTCGGGCTCGGTCATGTCCTCGTAGTAGCGCAGCACGATCGCCGTACGCTGCCGGGCGGGGAGACGGTCGAGCGCCTGCTCCAGCTCGTCGTACCGGTGCCGCGCGTCCTGCTGCACCGGTATGTCGGGAATCTCCTCGGAGGGGTATTCCTCCAGCTTGCGCCGCCGCCACCAGGAGATGTTGATGTTCACCATCGCCCTCCGCACGTAGCCGTCGAGAGACGACCGGTCGCGGATGCGGTCCCACGCGAGGTACGTACGCGCGAGGGCGGTCTGCAGGAGGTCCTCGGCGTCGCTGGGGTTGCCGGTCAACTGGTTGGCCACACGGAGCAGGGCCGCCCCGCGAGACTGGACGTACGTGCGGAACTCCTCATGGTTCACGATCAGGGATCACCAACCCGGCCAGAGAGGCATCTCGTGCCAGAATCGCAGCCGCGCCCCTGGATCCGGCTGAACCGAAATCCAGGTTTCGCACCCGCCTGGGCAAAGAGCGGGCAAGCCGGGTGGCGGCCCGTCACGCGTGCCGTACGTCCTGTCGGGCAGTGGTTTGCCCGAAACAGGTGGCAACGCCTTGCACCGGGAGGAGGAATATTGATCCCGGACGCCACCATCGCCGGGAAAACCGCCTCTCCATCCCCGTCCGGCATGTGAGGCTGGAGAGCGTGGAAGGGGCGATGCCGTACCGGGCCGGAGAGCGCAGGCGGAAGCTGGCGGCGGCGGTTCTCGGCCGCGATCCCGGGCCCGCGCCGCGGTCGCGGGAGGAGACGGAGCCGTTCGACGTGGTCAGCGGCGACCTCCTCGACGTGAGCCCGCACCTGATCATCCTCGAGACCGCCGACGGCGAGCAGCGGCGCCTGGTGATCGCGCCGTGGGCGACCGCGTGGCGCGGGGGCACGGTGGCGCCCGCCGATCTGCCGGCCGGAGCCCGGGTCGTCGTCCGGGCGCTGCGCGGCGGCACGGTCGCCGAGCGCATCTGGGCCGACATCACCCGGATCACCGGCGTCATCCAGGAGGTCAGCGGGCGGCGTGACCTCACCGTCGAGCTCGACTGCGGTCCCCATCGCCGGGAACGCTCCATCGTCGTGCCCTACCGCTCCTCCGGGCGGATCCGGGTGCGGCATCCCAAGCTGGAGCCGGGCTACCTGTTCGACGCGATCGGGCTGCTCGACCAGGGCACGTCGTTCGCGCATCTGCCCGCGACCTCGCAGCCGCCCTACCGGGCCACGGCCGTGCCCCCGCCCACGGTGACGTACGGAGGAAGCGAGGCGGGCATCTCGGGCACGGCGGTGTGGGCGGACCTCACTGACCTCAGGGACCTCACGGACCTCGCGGAGGAGGGCATCACGGAGGGCGTCGCCTATCCCATGCTCGAACGCGAGGACACCGGCTGCGGCGACGCCGGCGTCTCCTGCGCCGGCCTGCCGTACCTGGCGCTGGGCTCGCTGCTGCGCGTACGCAACGTGTGCGACGGCCGGGCGGACGCGCTGCCGATCGTCGCGTGCGGGTGCCTCGCGGGGCGGTTCTGCGACCGATGCCTGGAATGCGGCACGTCCCCGCGCGGCAGGATCGTGGAACTGGCCGCGTGCTCGTACGTCGCGCTCGGTGGAGACTTGACCAAGGGCTGCTTCAATGCCCGCGTCGGATTGGGGTGACCGGTGCTTTCGATCATCGCGGCTGCCGCGCTGCCGATCCTCGTGGTGACGCTGGCGCTGGGCGGCGTCGCCAAGCTGGCCACGGTCGGGCGCGAGGCGTCGCCGGGCGCGCTGGCCCGGCTCGGCCCGGCGGTGCTCATGCCCGAGCGCTTCGCCAGGCCCGCCACGATCGCCTGCGCCCTGGTCGAGTTCGCGCTGGCAGCCGATCTGCTGGTCGTGGGTCACCCGGTCGCCCGGTGGCTGCCGGTCGCGTTCTTCGCCATGGCGACGTACGTCCTGTGGGACCTGCGCAGGCGGCGGCCGGACGCGGGGTGCGGCTGCTTCGGAGACGTGAGCGACACCCCGGTCGGGCTGCGGTCGATCGGCCGGGCCGCGGCGCTGACCGCGATGGCGGCTCTCGTCGCGGCCGCGGGCGTCATGGGACTGCCTCATGTCACCGCGGAGACGGCGCCCTGGATCGGCGGAGGGGTCGCCCTGCTGCTCGCCTGCTCGCCCGAGATCGACGGGGTCGTCTCCCGCCTGCGTCACCGGGCGCCGTGCGAGCAGCGGCCCATGCCGCCCGGACGGGCACTGTCGCGCCTGCGGACCAGCGGGGAGTGGCGGGCCCATGCGGGGTCGCTGCTGGCGGACGAGCCGTCCGACATGTGGCGTGAACTGTGCTGGCGCTTCTTCGTCTTCCCCGCCCAGGGCGACGCGGAGGTCGTGTTCGCCGTGCATCTCGGCGGCCGGCGTCCCGCCGTACGCGCCGTCGTGGTCGGCGCCGACGGCCAGGTGGCCGCGCCCGACGATCGCGGCGATGCCTATCTGCGGGAATCTACGCCTGTATCGGCCTGACGCTATACAAGCGTAGATTCCCGCATCGAGGACTTTCACTTCAACTCTCTACGGCTCTCTAGCTTCCCCTCTAGAAAGCCGTAGAGAGGTCGATGGGCGCGCCGCTCACAGCGGCTGCGCGCGGAGGAACCTCCCGAAATGCGGAACGGTGAACCCGATCACGCCGCGCTCGGCGCTGTAGATCAGGCCCTTCTTGATCAGGCTGTCGCGGGCCGGGGACAGGCTCGACGGCTTGCGGCCCAGCGCCTCGGCCACCTCGGCGGTCGGCACCGGGTCGTCGCCGAGCTGGGCCATGGCGTGCATGTAGTCCCGCTCGGCGGGGGTGGCCCGCTCGTATCGGCTGCCGAAGAAGCCCACCGCGAGCTCCTCCTCGGCCTCCGGGGCGGACACCTTGATGTCCTCGGCCGTGATCGGACTGCGCGGGGCGAGATCCCAGGCGACCTTGCCGTACGCCTGGACGAAGTAGGGGTAGCCGTCGGCCGCCTCGTACAACGCGTCGAGCGCGTCGGCGGTGAACTCGACGTCCTCGCGAGCGGCCGGGGCGATGAGCGCCAGATCGGCGGCGTCCCGGTCGAGCCGGTCGATGCGCGCGTATCGGAACAGCCGCTCGGAGTAGCTCTTGCTCGCCGACAGCACGCTCGGCAGATGGGGCAGGCCGGCGCCGACGACGATCAGCGGGCCGCCGTTCTGCGACAGCTCGTGGCAGGCCGCGCACAGGGCCGAGACGTCCGGCGCCTGCACGTCCTGCATCTCGTCGATGAACAGCGCGATGCCGACGCCGAGGTCCGTCGCCACGCCCGCGGCGTCGACGAACAACTCGGTCAGGTCGATCTCCAGGTCGCCGGAGTCGGCCCGGCCGCGCGCGGCGGGCACGTCGATGCCGGGCGACCAGTGTGAGGTGCCCTTCGCCGCGGCGGGATCGCGCATCGCGAACGCCTTGAGCACGCCGAGGAACTCCTCGATGCGCTCGGGAGCGCGGTGCCGGGGGGCCAGCTCCCTGATGGCCATGTGCAGCGCGGCGGCCACCGGGCGGCGGATCGACTGGTCGGGCCTGGCCTCGATCTTGCCGGTGCCCCACAGCCGCTGCATGGCCATGGACTTGAACGTGTTGAGCAGGACGGTCTTGCCCACGCCACGCAGGCCGGTGAGGACCATGCTCCGCTCCGGGCGGCCCCGGGCCACCCGCTCCAGCACGATCTCGAACTGCTGCAGTTCGCGGTCGCGTCCGGCGAGTTCCGGGGGGCGCTGGCCGGCGCCGGGGGCGTAGGGATTGCGCACGGGGTCCACGCTCTCGGACTTTATGACGGGATATAGCGGCCGTCGTAGATTTCCGTAGAGAGCGCTACGGCGTGTCGCCCGGCGCGGCCGCGGCACGCACCGCCCGGCGGTGGGCGGAGCCTGAACCGGGACGACCGGGACGACAGCGGGCGGAGCCGGGGAGGGCACGACCGGATCGAAGGCCACGGGAACGGCGAGGGTCGAGACGGGGGCGGCGGACACCGTGGGCACAGCCATCACACACCCCTTACCTGCCAGGACTCGACCGAACCCGTGTTCGATCCGATGGCCATGACTGTAGCGCGTCATCGAACACCTGCGCGAGCTTTCCGCGAAAGCACCGTCAAACGCCGTCGTTCACCGGCTCCCCAGACCTCGCACCGACCCCCGCGGGGCTAAGACTCAAGGGCGGCGAAGTCCTCCGGCGTCAGCCGGATCCGTCCCGCCCCCATGTTCTCCTCCAGATGGTCGAGGGACCCCGTGCCGGGGATCGCGAGCGCCGCGGGCGAGGTCGCCAGCAGCCACGCGAGCGCGATCTGTGCGGCGGTGGCCCCGTGGCGCCGCATCACCGCCGCCAGGCGCGCCTGGTCGATGGGCCGCCACCCGCCGCCGAGCGGGAAGAACGGCACGAACGCGATGCCGTCCTTCTCGCACCGGGCCAGGAGCTCGGTGTCGCCCCGGTCCTGCACGTGGAAACTGTTCTGCACGGCGGCCACCGGGGCGATCGCCAGCGCCTCGTCCAACTGGGCGGCGTCGACGTTGCTGACGCCCAGATGCCGGATCAGCCCCTCCTCGCGAAGCTCGGCGAGGACCGCGAACCTGTCGGAGATCGATGCGCCGCCCGGGGGGTGCATGCCGCCGACCCGCAGGTAGACGAGGTCGAGCCGCTCCACGCCGAGGGTGCGCAGGTTGTCCTCCACCAGCCCGCGCAGCTCGGCCGGGCCGGCCTCGCCGCCCGGCACGCCGGTCTCGTCGAGCAGGGGGCCGACCTTGGTCGCGATCACCAGGTCGTCCCCGTACGGTGCGAGCGCCCGGCGGATCAGGTCGTTGGCCGCCACGCCCCCTCTCCGGTAGAACCAGGCCGTGTCGATGTGGTCCACGCCGAGCTCGACGGCGCGGCGCAGCACGGCGACACCCGTCTCCGGATCGCGGACGGCGCCCAGGAAGGTGCCGGTCGGCAGCCGCATGGCCCCGAAGCCCAGCCGGTGAACGGGAAGGTCGCCGCCGAGGAGGAACGTGCCGCCGAGCGCGGCGTTCGTGTTCGTCGTCATACCCGTCAGCCTCGTGCGGCCGAGGACGACGGCCAACGCGGTGGCAGCAAGCTGCCACGTCCGGCGGGGTCATAATGAGTGGGTGACAGCCGATAAGGTCATCACGGTCCGCGGCGATGCGGAGCTCGTGGCCCGTGCCGGTCATCTGTTCGCCGGTGCCCGGCACGAGTTCGTGTGCGCGGCCCGCGACCTCGACACGTGGTCGCAGCCCGAGGCGCGGCGGTCCGTGGCCCGGCGGATGCCCGGCCCCGGCGCCTCCGGCTTGGCCGTCAAGAAGCTGTTCACCCCGGTCGCCCTCGCCGACGAGGCCGCGCGGGCGCACCTGCGCGAGGTCTTGACCACCGGCGTCGAGGTGCGCATCAGCTCCACACCGCTGCCGCACGAGACGATCGTCATCGACCGCCGCGTGATGATCCTCGCGGGACGCGACGCGCCCGGCCCCCGCGAGTACACCGTGGCCACCTCACCCACCCTGGTGAACGGCGTGTACTCCCTGTTCGCGGCCGCCTGGGACGCCGCCACCGAGCTGACCGCCTACCTGCGCGGCGACGCGCCGAACCTCGACGACGACAGCCGGGCCGTCCTGCGCGCGCTCGGTGCGGGCTACACCGACGAGACCGCGGCGCGGCATCTCGGCCTGTCGTTGCGTACCTACCGCAGGCGTGTCGCGGAGCTCATGGACGCGCTGGAGGCCGGCTCACGCTTCCAGGCCGGACTGCGCGCGGGCGAACTCGGGCTCACGGGATAGCGGCGACCCCGACCCTCGACCCCGCCGACAGTGCGACGATCAGTGCCAGGGGCCGATGTGGAGAGAGGGGCACCGATGGCTTATCCGGAGCGGCGGCGCCTGGCACGTGTCGCCGCCTATGCCGAGGTGTCCACCGCGCTCGCCCTGATGAGCGACCACCGGCTTGCCGCGCTCTTACTGGAGGCCACCCCGCTGGGCACCGGCATCGGCGGGACGTCGGCCGTCCTGGACGTCGAGGGCGCACGGATCTTCGTCAAGCTGATCCCTCTGACCGACCTCGAACTTCACCCCGGCAACCGCATGTCCACCCGGAACGTGTTCGGGCTGCCGGGCTTCTACCAGTACGGCGTGGGGTCGGCGGGGTTCGGGGCCTGGCGTGAACTGGCCGTCCATCAGATGGCGACCAACTGGGTCCTGGCCGGCGAGTTCGCCGGCTTCCCGTTGGCGTACCACTGGCGGGTGCTGCCCGCTCCTGCCCCTCCTACCGGACTGTTCTCGGAGTTCGGCGGCCTGGAGGGCGCCGTGGCGCACTGGGACGGCGTACCAGCCGTCCGAAGGCGTCTGGAGGCGCTTGAACGCTCCACCATGAGCATCGCCGTCTTCCTGGAGCACATCCCGCACACCTTGGGCTCCTGGCTCGCCGACAAGGAGGTCTCGGCGTTCCCCCGAGTGGAGAGGGAACTGGCCGAGGGTGTCGCCTTCATGAGGAGCCGGCGCCTGATCCACTTCGACGTGCACTTCCGCAACGTCCTCACCGACGGAGACCACCTCTACTTCTCCGACTTCGGTCTCGCGCTCAGCTCCCGTTTCGAGCTCTCCGCCTCGGAGTCGGACTTCCACCTCACGCATCGGGACTACGACCACGACTACGTCATGGCCCACCTGGTGAACCAGCACCTCGCCGAGCGGGTTCGCGGTGGCGCGGACCGGCGGCGCTTCGTCCGGGGCTGGGCCGACGGCGACAGGCGTTCCGGCGTCGCCGCCTCCGCCGCCGTGATCCTCGACAGGCATGCGGGAACGGCAGCGGTGATGGACGATTTCCATCGACGCCTCTGTGAGAGCAAACAGGCGCGCTATCCGGCGGAGGAGTTCGGCCACATTCGGTGCGGGGCCGATCCCGGCTCCTGATGACGCTCTTGCTCCGCATCCTGGTGTTACCAGCGCTCGTGGTCGGAACGCCTAACGCAGCGTGTGCGGGAGCACGAGGGCCGCGGCGGCGACCAGGGTGATCAGTCCCAGGTAGGCGAGGACGAGCCGGGTGTCCCTGAGATAGCACTTGCTCCTGGTGAGCCCCGCGCGGCGGGCCCGCCAGTATCCGGCGAACCCGAGGGCCGCGAACCCGAGCACGGCCCACGCCCCGAACAGCCAGGCGAGCAGCGCCACCGTCGCGTAGACGCACAGCTTCAGCGGATCGTACGGCTTGGCCTGCCCGCCGTCGGACGCCTGGGCCGCGAGGGCCTGCTCGTACGCGACGCCGGTCGGGCCTGTCTCCCCGTCGCCGGGCTCCCCGTGCGGGAGGCTCACGTGATCTCCAGCAGCGGGAGCCGTACGCCGGCGTCGGCCGCGGCGACGGCGGACAGCCGCTGACGCGCGAGCGCGGGCCAGGCCTGCACCGCGCAGAACGGCGCGCACTGGTCCTGGTCTGAGCGGGTGCCGACGTGGACGCAGCACTGCACCAGGCGCTCCTCCAGCATCGTGGACATGTCCATGAAGGGCTTGATCGTGATGCGTACCACCCTCTCGCCCAGCAGCCGCCGCAGCCGCCGCTTGCGCCCCGGCAGGGCCGAGGACGCGAGCGTCAGCAGGGTCGTCAGCCCGAGGTCGCAGTTCTCGCAGATGTCGCGCCAGACCTTGCCGATCTCGGGGTGGGACAGCGACGACTGCTCCGACAGCAGGCCGAGCAGCGACTCCTGCACGGCTATGCGGAGCTGGTGGGGGATCTCGGAGTCGGCGATGCGGTTGGAGACGAGCCCGAGGTTCTCCTTGAGGCGGTCGTGCCCGATCAACGCGGTCAGCGAGCGCCACTGGCCGGAGTCGTCCTTGATCATGTAGCCGACCGAGCAGCAGTGCGGATGCGAGCACGGCAGGGCGGTCAGGTCGCGCCAGGTGACCAGGCCGTCCGTCTGGGGGCCGAGGCGCTTGAGCACCCCGGTGTGGGTGAGCCGGTCCATCGGGTCGATCGCATTCGAGCGCCCCGAGCCGAACTGCGGCTGGATCGAGACCCCTCCGACGTACGGCGTGTCGAGGGCCAGGCGCACCACGTCGCCGATCTCGCCGTCGTTCACTCCGAGGGCGGCCGTCATGACCAGCGTCGTGAAGATCTCCCGCTCCGAGAGCCGCCGCAGCGCCTCCGCCTTGAGCCGCCGCAGGTCGCCACCCCGGTGGTGCCGGGACGCCTCGGCCGACAGGCCGTCGTACTGCAGGTAGACCTCGACGCGCTCGCGGTGCTCGGTGAGCAGGTCGAGCAGGGCGTCGTCCCGGGCCACCAGGAGGCCGTTCGTGTTGATCAGGATGCGGGTGACGGGCCGGGCCGTCAGCTCGGCGAGCAACTCGGGCAGATCGGGGTGGAGGGTCGGCTCGCCGCCGCTGAGCATGAGCACGTCGAGACGGCCGTTCTCGCGGGCCAGGCGCTGGTCCACGTTGGCGAGCACCTCCCGGACCGGCACGATCCCCCGCAGATCGGGCGAGGAGTCGGTGAAGCAGGTCGGGCAGCGCAGGTTGCACGCCTCCGCCACGTCCTCAAGGAGGATGCACGTGTGCTGGGTCTGCATCTCCGGCAGCCCCCGCAGGTACGCCTCCGGGACCGGATCGAAGTTCCCCGCGACGTCGGGCAGATGCGCCTTGGTGGGGGCGGTCCACTCCTCCAGGTAGGCGAGGATCTCCGGGTCCTCGTCGTAGAGCGTCCTGACCATGCCGTGGGTGCGGCAGCCGCGCTCCAGGTAGACCCGGCCGTCGCGGGCCGCGAGCCAGCCGGACAGGCGCGGCACCTCCGCCAGCGGACGGTCCGGCCGCTCGTCGTGGCAGCGGGGGCAGAACGCGTTGACGTAGCGGAGGATGCGATCTCCACGCAGGGGCATTCCCGCGGTCACAGGGCACCGTCCGTGTAGAGCGAGGGGTTGACGCCGGTGCAGAAGCCGGCGGTGAAAATCGTCATGAGCGCCCAGCCGATCATCAGACCCATCCCCAGCCCCCGCGACCAGGGCTTACGGAGAAGGATCAGCAGCGTTCCGCCGCCGAACGCGATCACGGCCAGGATCACGGATCCACCGATGAGCGCGACGTTCTTGTGATCGCTCGCGACTCCGTCGGCCGCCGCGAGGGTCGCGAGGAAGAGCACGAAGTTGACGACCACGTAGGCCACGATCCCCACGATCGTCATCGCGATGACCACGCCGGTCGTGTTCGGGGGCGGGGGCGGCGGCCACGCGCGCGGGCCACCCGGGCCGTACGGCCCGCCGGGACCGGGCCCGTACGGCCCGCCCGGGCCCTGAGGGGGTGGCCCACCCGGGCCCTGAGACGGCGGTCCGGCCGGACCTTGAGACGGCGGCGGGTCGGCCGGGCCGTACGGCGCGCCGGGAGGCGGCGGCACGGGCGGATGGCCGGGGGGATCGCCCGGCTGCGGGTCGTGCGGCCGCTCGGGCGGCTCGGGGGGTGTGCTCATCTCTCCTCCTCGCCGGCAGGCGACAGCCGGGCGGCCGGTAACAGCGGTCGCCGCTCGCCCCGCCGGGGGAGCAGCCGATCGTAGAAACCCTTGCGATATCCGAGCCCGAGGCGGACGGCGAGGAGCGTGAGCCCCGGGACGAGGAACCACTGCGGGCGGGTCAGGTCGAGCCAGACCGTCTCGTTCGCCCTGGTGAACTCGACGAGGAACCGGAAGACGGCATACGCGCCCAGATACAGGGTGAACAGCTCGCCCGGCCGGTCGACACGGCTCCGCGCCCACAGCAACGCGCCGAAGGCGGCGAGCTGGAAGACGGTCTCGTACAGGTACGACGGGTGCATGGCCTGCCCGGACACGCAGCCGGGGCACTCAGGAACGGTGGCGGGCGCGTGGACGCCCCAGGGAAGGCTGGTGGGACGGCCGGGGGCCTCGGTGAGGAAGCAGCCGATGCGGCCGACGGCCATGCCGAGCGCGACGGCGGGCGCGAACAGGTCGCCGGTCCGCTCCCGGTAGCCGATCAGCCGTTTCGCCACCAGCACCCCGACGTACGCGCCGGTCAGGCCACCGAGGATGCTCCGGGCGCCGAACATCCACGCCTCGAGAAGGCCGGGGTTGAGCGCGGGGTCGAGATGCTCGGCCCAGCCGGACAGCCGCATGCCTATCGCCCCGCCGACCAGCGCGCCGGTGACGGCGACGAGCGACTCCTCCCGCAAAGCCCCCCGGCGCCGCGCCTCAAGGACGAACACCACGCTCGCGAGGATCACGCCGAGACCCACGAAGAACGCGTGGGTCGGCACGGTCACCCCGCCGAAACGCAGTTGCTCAAGCACGACGCCACCCTAGCGGCGGACCGCGACGATTCCGATCGTCAATTTGTACGGCTTGCGCCCCTTTCCTACGGCGATTCCGGCCAACCGCCCGGGGGCTTTGTCCACAGGAGTCCCGCTGTCCACAGGAGCGTGCGCGACCGCCTGCGCACGCCTCGGCCACGGGTAATCTGCGCCTATGACCACCTTGTGGAACCGCAGGTCAGCGGTAGTGATGGCGGCGCTCGTCGGGGTGACCGGCTGCGCCGGGGTCGGCGACGCCGGCGCGTCCGCCACCGCCCGGACCCGGGTGTCGGTGCCCGCACCGGCGTCACCGGCACCGGGCTCGTCCACGCCTGCCGCTCCCTCCGCCGGGCCGACCTCCTCCGCGTCCGCCACCCCGTCGTCCGTCACGCCCTCGTCCGCGCCGGTCTCGCCCGCTCCCGGGAACGGGCCCACGCCGAGCCCAAGCGGGCCGCCTCCCTTCTCCGCGAAGATCGACAAGGTGTCCCGTGACGACGTCCGGCACTCCTGGCGTCCGGGCTGCCCGGTTCCGCTGAGCGGGCTGCGTAAGATCACCATGACCTACTGGGGCTTCGACGACCAGGCGCACACCGGCACACTCGTGGTCAACAAGAAGGTGGCCGAGGACATGGCCTCCGTCTTCGGGAAGCTCTACGACATGCGCTACCCCATCCGCCGGATGGAGCCCGTCGACGTCTACAAGGGCAGCGACAACGACTCCATCGACGCCGACAACACCTCGGCCTTCAACTGCCGCAACGCCACCGGCTCGGGCAGCTGGTCCAACCACGCGTACGGCCTGGCGGTGGACCTCAATCCGCGGGAGAACCCGTACGTCTACGCGAACGGTTCCAACGCCCACCGCAACGCGGACGCGTTCGTGGACCGGCCGCTCAAGAAGCCCGGCGTGATCAACAGCGGAGACCGCGTGGTGCGGGCCTTCCAGCAGATCGGCTGGGGTTGGGGCGGCTCCTGGTCGGGCGCCAAGGACTACCAGCACTTCTCCGTCAACGGCCGCTGAGACCAGTGCCGATATCGCGGACAGGCCTCTGACCTGCGATTCGGCCCCTTGTCGTTTCTCGACGTTTCCGGGCGTTTCGCGCCTTCCTGTGCCTCCGTTGTGCCCTCGCCAGTAGAAGTTCGGTCCCCGCCGTGCGGAGTTGAGCCGCCCCCTTTGTAGACAAGTCAGGTCGGCAGGTGGCTCAAGCGCTCAAACGGGCGACGGGGTCGGTGGCCAGACGACGAAGGGTCGTCGCCGTCCGAGTCGCCTGCTCGACGAAGGTTTCAGGCCGCCTACCGGACTCGATCGCCTCGGCGAGAGCCAGAAGATCGCCTGGTGGCATCAGCGGGGTGCCTACATCCCGGAGGAAGAGTCGGCCGCGACCGGAGGCGGGATCGTAGATCCGCAAGTATGGGATTCGCCGGATGGTTAAGGCATCCATGTCCACCTCGGCTGACGACAGGTCGAACCGCTTGGCCTTCAGCGCCCCCTGCATAACGAGCACCGTGCCGCAGAGCTCCACGCGGTAGCGCAGCACACGTACGCTCAGGTACGCCATTGCGATCACGGAGATCAAGTCGAGCATCACGATGCCTACAAAAAGGATCAGCACGAACGAGCCGTCGCATCCCAGATAGTCCGGGATCTCCCCCTGCCCGCTCGCCGAAGCATCCGGTAGGTAGTCGCAAATCAGCGGTCCATGCAGAGATTCCTGAAATGACGATGACCGCACAAGCATGATCGCGTATACGGCCTGTTGGAGGACGATTAACAGAGTGCCGGCCGGGGCGATAATCTTCGCCCGGATGGACGGGCCCACGCGAAGCCGTAACGGGGTAGCGGACACGCGATCAAAGGTACAGATACGCCGTCTCTTCTCACAGTCGGCGCTCGCTGACGCATGGCTCTCGAATGCCTGCTTGCAAACGGAGCCAGTCACGACGTAGCGGTCTCATCGTCCTGCTCAAGAGGTAGCTGAGGGCCGGTGGCGTCTGATCGCGTGGAATGACGTTGCTGTACTCCGCTGCTGTACAGCATTCCAGGGCCTTAGCACGATCCGCCCGCAGCCCTCCTGCCGCAGCCGGAGTGCCCCATCGGCCTTAATTGTTAGGGCACTATAGGTCCATGGCCAGCCTTGTTGTGGAGATCCACGTCCCGCTGCATGAGAGCGAGAAACTCCCGGAGACCGCTTATGCGTTCCCCTGGATCGACGAGATCGACGAGTTTCTATTCGAGATAGAGGAGCAAGGGCAGGCGAAGGTCTTCGACGATGGCGAGGAGTTCGGGGACGTGTATGTCTTCTTCATCACCGGTGCGGATGAAAACACGCTCCTGAGGGTCGCTTCTCGTGCCGTGACCCTGGGTGGGGTGCCCCACGGTGCCTTCGCCATGGTCACTGACGATGAGGCCGGGGAGTTCGGCTTGGGGCGTCGGGTAGACCTACCTCTACCCTGAGGCATTCGGCATGGGCGGCGCTCGATCGCCCGATACAGCCTGTTATCGTCACCGACCTCAGATGGACTGAAGGTGGACGAGTTGGCCTGTGGGCCGGGTTCGAATTCCACATGCTCGCTACGTGCACGAATTCGCACTGCATCAGAAGCGACCTTCAAAAACAGTTTCGTTTGTTGTCATCGCTTGCCGGTAGCCGAGGCTGCTGTGGAGACAGCGGAGGTTGTACCAGCTTTCGATGAACTCGAAGATCGCGCTTCGAGCGCCGGCCCGGCTGGGCCAGCGACGTTCAGCCAGGCCCCCGCCCACCGTATGCGGCACGGTGGGCGGGTCGCCCTAGCGGTACCCCTGGGAGAGGTCAGTCCGCCGGGGAGGCATGCCGGGTGACGAGACGACCGGTTACGGCGTGACCGGCTTGCCGCCGAAGGTCACGACGAGGTGACCGTCCGAGGCGTAGGACCAGCCCAAGGCGCCGGTGTAGGAGGAGCACCGGGACCCGTTGGAGCCCGACCAGAACTGGTTGGAGCTGTCGGCGTTACCGACGATCTTGTCGTTGCTCCCGCTGCCGCTGCGGCAGGAGGTGTTGTTGCGGAACACCGAGGTGCCGGCGTCGAAGGAGAAGTTGCGCTCGGCGTTGTCGATGCCGACGTTGTTCGATATCGACATCGTGCCGGGGTTGCTGTTGTAGGTGAACCCGTGGTGGCCGTTGTGGTAGGCGATGCTGCGCCGAACGACGTGGTTGACGGCGATACTGTCGCCGCCGAGCTTGTAGCCGTTGCGGTCGCCGGCGCCGGCCTGGCTGCCGTCGGTGAGGGTGCCGTTGTTGTACGACAGGGAGTCCTCGATGGTGACCGGCCCGATGGCTCCCGTGTCCGTCTTGGTGTAGAGGTCCCAGCCGTCGTCGATGTTGTTGTGGGACACGTCGTAGCGGAAGACGTTGCCTGTGCCGGTGGTGAGCTTGGCGGCGAAGCCGTCGGCGTCCTCACCGTCGGAGTCGGCGTTGTCGTGCGACTCCGCGCTGAGGATGAGGTTGTTGGACGGCCACTGGTCGCGGGGGGTGTCGGAGGCGATCCGCCCGAGCTGCAGCCCGGTGTCGCGGTTGAACCGGGTTACCGTGCGTTCGATGATGTTGTTGCTGCCGCCGACGTAGATTCCGTTGTCACCGGCACGCTCGACGACGACGCCGTACACATGCCAGTACGAGCCGTTCACGGTGAGCCCGCGGTTCGACGAGGACTCGCTCTGGGCCGAGAAGTTCAGCACCGGAGTCTCACCGGGGTAGGCGGACAGCGTCTTGCGGGCGCTCGAGGTGCCGTTGTTGCCCGGCGCGATGGTGACCGTCTGCGCGAAGTTGTACCGCCCGCCGCGCAGGTAGATCGTCCCGCCGGGGGCGACGCGGCTGATCGCCGAAGTGAGGGTCGTCGGGTCCGACTGCGTCCCCGAGGCGCCGTCCCTGCCGCTCGGCGAGACGTACAACGCGCCACTCGACGGTGTCGTCGTGGGCGACGGCGAGGGCGAGGGTGAGCGCGTGGGGGTGACCGAGGCCGAGGGTGAGGGTGAAGGCGAGGCGGAGGATGATCGCGTGGGGGTGGTGAGCGGGCTGGGGGAGGCGGTGGTGGTGGAGCCGGTGCAGGTGACGCCGTTGAGGGTGAACGCGGTGGCCTTGGGGTTGGAGCCCGACCAGGTGCGGTTGAACCCGATGGACACCGATCCGCCGCTGGGGATGGCGGCGTTGTAGTCCACGTTCGTGGCCGTGACGTTCTGCCCGCTCTGGCTGAAGGTGGCCGACCATCCGGTGTCCACCTTCTGGCCGCTGTCGGGGAAGGTGAACCCGAGGGTCCAGCCGTTGATCGCGCTGCCCAGATTCTGGATCGTGATGGCGGCGGTGAAGCCGCCCGGCCAGTCGTTGGTGGTGTAGGTCACGGCGCATCCGGTCGCGGCCTGCGCCGTTCCGGTGGTGGTCACGCCGGCCAGGGCGGCGGCTGCGGCAAGGACGCCGATCAGCCCGGCGCCTGTTCTGGTTCTGCTTTTCAAACCCGAGCTCCTTGCAGGTCGTGCAGGGCCCCTGACCGAGGATTGATTCCTGGCCCCACAAGGGTTTTCATGCACCTGAACTACGTTCATCTACAGGAACATCGCGCATCAAGTTACGAGCCCATCGATCGCCGGTCAACGACGCGCCGCGGCGGCTTTCCGCGTACGACGGCTCTCACTTGCACAGGAACCACCGAAGACGACGGACGGGATGCGGGATCGAGTGAAACGTTCAGGCGGGCACTCGAAAACAGGGCGGCAGCCGCAGTCGGACCCGGCGTTCATCGAGCCACCGCTGTCGAAGACCCCGCCCGGCCGGACTGCCGGCGCCACCCTCATACCCGTGACGGCGGCGACCCCCTGCCGATACCGATGTACCGGCAGGGGGAGAGAGCCGAGCCGCGGAAGACGGCGATCGGCGACAACCACCACCCGCACCGGCGACGGCGCGAGAAGGCGGAGAGAAAGGGGAGGACAACGCCCGCTCCTCCGGCCGCAGGAAGCGGGCGTCTCTCCAGATATGACATCTCCTGATTCTCCGCGACAAAGGGGGAATCACGAGTGAGGGCTCAAACGCTAACGGGCTCCGGACTCCGGGTTGGAAAGGATCGCTTACCGGTTAATAACGATCGGCCTACGACCCCATCACGCACTGGCGATCAACCAGGTCTCACAGGTCAACTGCTGTGAAGACGGCATGACGGGAGAGACATGTCCGGTTGGCAGCACTCCGCTCCCCTTCCCCCCGCATGGCCGCCGGACCGGTTCGAGGTTCGCTCGACCCGGCCCATCCCGGACGGCGCCGCGGCTGATCGCTACCACTTTCCGCAAACCGCCCGCGAAGCCGCCACGCGCCTTCGGGACGTACGCTTCGCGACACAGATCCAGGTCGTCCGCATCGAGGACGGAGCGACCCTCTTCGACCTGGTCGCCGGGGTGGAGGTCCCCCTCGAACACTGGTGACCATCAGAGCGCGCCGGCGGGCTGCGGCAAGATGGGTGCATGACGGCGAAGGACGGCGACGGCTGGGCCCTGTGCGCGCTGGGGCACCAGCACTGGGGACTGTACGGCGCCGCCGGTCTGCTCACCGTGCACCACACGCTCGACGGCATGCCGTACGTGCTGATGCAGAAGCGCGCCTGGTGGAGCCATCACGGCGGGACGTGGGGGCTGCCGGGCGGCGCGCGCGACAGCCACGAGGACGCCATCACCGGCGCGCTGCGCGAGGCCCGGGAGGAGGCCGCGCTGGACGCCGATCTCGTCCGGGTGCGCGGGCTCTACGTCGACGACCACGGCGGCTGGTCGTTCCAGACGGTGATCGCGGAGGCCGAAGGGCTGCTCGACGCCGCGCCCGCCAACGGCGAGAGCGCGGACATGCGCTGGGTGGAGGCCGACGAGGTGGTGTCGAAGGAACTGCATCCCGGCTTCGCCGACTCGTGGCCGAGGATCCGGCCCGCGCTGAGCCCCGTGGTCGTCGTCCTCGACATGGCCAACATCATCGGCGCGCGGGCGGAGCACGGCTGGTGGAAGGACCGCGCGGGCGCCGCGAACCGCCTGCTCAACGAGCTGATCCCGCTCTGCGGGCAGGGCCTCGGCGAGATGCCGGAAGGGGTGCCCGCCCTGACCCGATGGTTCCCGCGCATGGTCGCGGTTCTCGAAGGTGCGGCGGCCGGCGCCGCCGACCCGGGGCCGGTGACCGGGGACTTGACGGTCGTGGTGGCCGGAGGCAGCGGAGACGACGCGATCGTGGAGGCCGTGCGCGACGTGCGGCCCTGGGAGACCACCCTCGTCGTCACCGCCGACCGAGGGCTGCGCGAGCGGGTGACGGCCCTCGGCGCCCTGGTCGCCGGTCCTCGCTGGCTGCTCCAGCAGCTCTGAACCGAGATTTTTATACCGTTCGTCCTATTTGGGCAGGATGAAGCATGTGATCCTGCTCTTCCGCCGACTGGCCACCACCTGGTCCGTGCCCGTTCCGATCCTCGCCGTGGCAGTGCTCGCGCTGGCGTGGGGGCGGGCCCTTCCTCCCGTCGTCGTGGTCATCGCGGCGGTCTTCCTCGCGGCTTCCGTGCTCGCGGCCGTGCACCACGCCGAGGTCATCGCCCATCGCGTGGGCGAGCCGTTCGGGTCACTCGTGCTCGCCGTGGCGGTCACGGTGATCGAGGTGGCACTGATCATCAGCCTCACCGCGTCCGGAGGGCCGGCCGCGTCGTCGCTCGCCCGCGACACGGTGTTCGCCGCCGTGATGATCACCTGCAACGGGATCGTCGGCCTGTCGCTGCTGGTCGCGGCGCTGCGGAGGCGGGTGGCGGTGTTCAACGCGGAGGGGACCGGAGGCGCGCTGGCCACCGTCGCCACGCTGTCGACGCTGAGTCTCGTCCTGCCGACGTTCACCACGAGCAGGCCCGGGCCCGCCTTCACCCCGGCCCAGCTCGCGTTCGCCGCGCTCGCCTCGATCACGTTGTACGGCCTGTTCGTGCTCACTCAGACGTTGCGGCACCGCGACTACTTCCTGCCGGTGGAGCCCGGCGGCCAGGGCGAGGACGCCGCCGGGCACGCCGACCCGCCGACCACACGCGCCGCCGCGGCCAGCCTTGCGCTGCTGCTGAGCGCGCTGATCGCGGTGGTCGGCCTGGCGAAGATCGAGTCTCCCGCCATCGAGACGGCCGTACGCGCGGCGAGCCTCCCGCAGTCCGCGGTGGGCGTCGTGATCGCGCTGCTGGTGCTGCTGCCGGAGACCCTCGCCGCCGTACGCGCGGCCCGGCGGGCCCGGGTGCAGGTCAGCCTGAACCTCGCCTTCGGCTCGGCCATGGCCAGCATCGGGCTCACCATTCCGACGATCGCCGTGGCCTCGCTGTGGCTGAAGGGGCCGCTGCTGCTCGGGCTCGGCCCGACGCACATCGTGCTGCTCGGCCTGACGGTCGTCGTGGCGACGCTGACCGTGGTGCCCGGACGGGCCACCCTCCTGCAGGCGGGCGTCCATCTCACACTGTTCGCCGCCTTCCTGCTCCTGGCGGCGAGCCCGTGAGCGAGGGCGATGCGGCACGCGGTCAGCCGCGGGTCCACTTCTGGTTGGCTCCGCCGGTGCAGTCCCACAGCTGGAGGGGCGCGCCGTTGGCGGGGTTCACGTCCACGATGTCCACACATCGGTTGGCGGCGGTGTTGACGAGGTCGCCGGCCGGGGTGAGCGTGAAGCGCTGGGCACCCGTGCCGTTGCACGTGTAGAGCTGGATCGGCGTGCCGTTGGCGGTGCCGGCCGCCGCCGCGTCCATGCACTTGCCCATCGCGCGGACCGTGCCGTCGCCGTTGATCGTCCACTGCTGAGCGGCGGTGCCGTTGCAGTCGTACATCTGCAGCCGGGCGCCGTCGACGGGGTTCGCGCCCGGGATGTCGATGCAGCGGCCGTTCAGGTTGGACTTCAGCGCGCTGCCGGTCCCGCCTCCCCCGTCGCTGGTCCAGGCGGAGACGCGGACCCAGTCGATCAGCATCGTCTGCGGGAACGACGTGGTGGAGTCGGGGTTGCCCGGCCAGTAGCCGCCGACCGCCACGTTCAGGATCAGGAAGAACGGGTGGTCGAAGACCCACTGGTTGCCGCGGATGTCGGCCGGCGTGACGCGGAAGTACTCCGAGCCGTCCAGATACCAGACGATGAGGTTGGGCGACCAGTCGACGCGGTAGGTGTGGAAGGCGTCGCCGAGCGGCGCGCCGATCGTCCGGTTGCCGCCGACGCCGCTGCCGCCGGAGTAGCCGGGCCCGTGCACGGTGCCGTAGACGGTGTTGGGCGTCTTGCCGACGTTCTCCATGATGTCGATCTCGCCGGTGTTCGGCCAGTCGCCGCCGCCGAGCATCCAGAACGCCGGCCAGATGCCCTGGCCCTTGGGAATCTTGATGCTCGCCTCGAAGCGGCCGTACGCCTGGCTGAACTTGTCGGCGGTCAGGATGCGGCCGGAGGTGTACTGGCAGGTGCCGTAGTGGCACTGGTAGTTGGACGGGTTCTCCCGCCGGGCGGTGATGGCGAGGTGTCCCTGCCCGTCGTGGTACACGTTGCGGGTCGAGTCGGTGTAGTACTCCAGCTCGTTGTTGCCCCAGCCGCCACCGCCGATGTCGAACTTCCACTTGGAGCCGTCGACGGGCGTTCCCGCCGCGGCGTTGAACTCGTCCGACCAGGTGACGGGGCCGATGGCGGCTTCGGCCCGGTCGGCGCCCGTGCCGGCGACCAGGCCGCCGCCGAGGGTGACGACCATGGCCGCGGCCATGATGAGGAGCCGGGGTTTGCGCATGGAGATCTCCGGTTGGTGGGGGGATGCCAGCAGGATCTCCGGCCCGCGCCGTCGCGGTCCGCGGGGGCGCGCGCCGGGGTGTCCAGCGCTTCAGGTGAGCTTTAGAGCTTGAATTAAGATGCAACACCCTTACCGCACGGGCTGTCAATAGGTCTTGACTTCTACCTGTCAGCCGGGCCCGATGACCGGGCGGTGCGGGCGTACGCCGGCCTGCCGTACGGGAAGGCGGTAGGTCTCACCCCGCATGAGGTAGTGGACCAGGTGCGACAGCCCCGACCGCCGGACGTGCTGCTGGAAGTCCTTGAGTGGGGAGGCGAACGCCTCGTAGTCGTCGTAGTGGACGGGCAGGGCCGACTCCGGCTGCATCAGCCCGAGCCACTCCACCCCCTGGGCTCCGTCCATGGTCACCGTGACGCCGAGGATCCGCGTGCCGCCGAGGTGCACGATGCCGACGTCGATGTCGGGGAAGCGGCGCGGGATCTCCGACAGGCACTCGTCCATGATCGTGTCGCCGCTGATGTGCAGGCGCAGGTCCACCTCGCCGGCGTGGGCGAAGTCGAGCACGCTCCCCATCACCGGCGGCATCAGCGCGTTCGCCGGGCCAGGCGCGTGCCGGGCGGGCGTGGCGGTCACCGTCAGCGTGCCGTCCCCGTGGCGCTCGTGGTGGTACTCCCAGGGTTCCAGGCCGACGGCGTGGCCGAACCCCTGCCGTCGCAGCCGGGCCGCCGCGTGGCGGGTGGTGACGATCGGCACGTCCTTGTCGAGGCCCTTCCTGGCGATCCTGTCCCAGTGGTCGCCGTGCAGGTGCGACAGCACGACCAGATCCAGGGGCGGGAGCTCCGAGATCTCCATCGCCGGCTCGGTGCGGCGGCGGGTGCTCAGCCCCCAGCCGAGATGGGCCCGCTGCCCCTTGTGCAGGAAGTTCGGATCCGTCAGCACAGTGAACCCGTGAGAACGGATGATCATGGTGGCGTTTCCCACGAAGAACACGGTCGCGTCCGCTGGATCGGGCATGACGCCTCCCCTCTCCCAGGCTTTCAGGCTACGTAAACCACCACAAATAACCCGAAAGCGGGGTGCGGTTAGCTAGCCGGGGACGAGTGAGAACCCGAGCTGGGAATACAGCTCCAGCAGGTCGAAATAGTCCCGGTGGGCGACCACGAGGCCGTTCTTCGCGTGACACGCCCCGCAGCCGCGTACGGTGATCCGCCGGCCGCTCGCGCCCGCGACACCGCCGTCCGGCAGCGCGAAGGACCCGGTGTGCGTGCCCGTCATCGTCCACTCGCTGAAGCCGGGATCGGCGCACTCCACCCTGTTCCAGACCGTCATGGCCATGTCGGTGAAGCCCTTGAACATGCTCTCCCAGTATCGGACGATCTGCTCGCGCCCCTCGCACACACCCAAGGGTGTGGCCAGGACGGCGTGCCGGTCGTAGTACGTCGACAGCCGGTCCAGGTCATGAGCGTTCACCGCGTCCAGCACGCGGTCCGCGAGCTGTCGGCCGTCAGGCATGGCGGATCACTCCCCAGGGCGTACACCAACGGTAACGCCGCCATGGCAAAGGCCGTCCGCAGGAGACGCAACACCGCCGGATGCAACGTGTGAAGCGCCTGCGGCGTCGCTGGAGTCGTGGACGACACGCCACGGGACCCCGGTGAGCCCGGGGTCCACATGGCGTGGCGCGTCAGGGGTCACGCCGGCCGGGGCCGCGCGGCGCGGGCCAGGGCGACCGCGCTCGCCGCGCCTAACGCCGCGGCCAGCGCCAGCCACCAGGCGGTCGTGCCCATCGCCTCCGGCCGCGGCGGGTCGGCCAGGGCGAGGAACACCGCGCCGAAGACCGCCACACCGCTGAGCTGGCCGAACTGCATGGTCGTCGTGAGCAGGCCGCTCGCGTCGGCGGCGCGGGCGGGCGGCACGTGGACCAGGGCGTGGGTGAGCAGGCTGGTCGAGACGCCCAGCCCCGCGCCGTACACCACCAGCGCGGCCCACATCACCGGGCCGCCGGTCGCCGAGACGGCCAGGCCCGCCGTGCCGAGGACGCTGAGCGCCAGCCCGGCCGGCGGCAGCAGGTGGTGGATCCGCCCGGGGAGCCCGCGCCAGTAGAAGCTGCCCAGCCCGAACGCCCCCGCCATGGGCAGGAACGTGAGCCCGGCCCGCAGCGGGCTCTCCCCCAGGACGCCCTGCAGGTGCACGGCGAAGGTGAACAGGAACCCGCCGTAGGCCACCATCAGCGCCATCAGCGTCGTCAGGCCCGACGGCATGCCGGTCGCGCGCAGCACGTCCAGGTTCAGCAGCGGGTCTCCGCCCCGTGCCGCCGTACGGCGCTGCGTCACGACGAACACGGCGGCGAGCGCGACCCCCGCGGCGATCGAGGCGTACGTCCAGGCGGGCCAGCCGGCCTCCCGGCCCAGCACGAGCGGGAGCACGACCAGCAGCGTGGCGGGCAGCGCGAGCGCGAGGCCCCGCAGGTCGAGCCGGCGCGAGCCGCGCGGCCGGTCCGACGGCGCGTCCGACGGCACCAGCCGGGGCACCGCGAGCGTCAGCAGGACGCCCACGGGGACGTTCACGAGGAACACCGGCCGCCAGCCGGTGCCGGCCACGTCGGCGCCGACCAGCACCCCGCCCAGCGCCAGCCCGACGACCGAACCGGCCGAGAGCACCGCGGTGTACGCACTCAGTGCGGTGGCCCTCGCCCTGCCGGTGAACCGGGTCTGGATCACGCTCATGATCTGCGGGACCATGACCGCCGCCGCGGCCCCCTGGACGAACCTGAAGGCGATCAGCGTCCCGACGTCGGGCGCGAGCCCGCACAGCAGTGAGCCCGCGGTGAAGCCGGAGACCCCGATCACGTACATGCGGCGTCTGCCGTACAGCTCGCCGAGCCGGGCGCCGGTGATCAGCAGGGTCGCGTACGCGATGATGTAGCCGCCGACGACCAGTTGCAGGGCGGCCCCGGACGCCCCCAGGTCGGCGCCGATCCTGGGAATCGCCACGTTGACGATGTAGAGGTCCAGCAGCCCCATGAACTGGCCGGCGAGCAGCACCGCCAGCATCGGCCAGGGCCGTACGGCACGGGCCGGGGCGGCGGGGCGGACGGTATGGCTGATTGTCACTCTTTGTCCTTCCGCAGTGGGTCCGCCGGTACATACCGGCGCTGGGCGGAGAACTCATCGATGAGTTCCGCCGAGCGCGGCGGTAGATACGGGTGACGGCGACGCGACGCGGGAGAGCACATGTGGAGTGACGAGGAGTTCGAGCGGATCACCGGGCCCTACCGGCGTGAGCTGATGACGCACTGCTACCGGATGCTCGGCTCGGTGCACGACGCGGAGGACCTGCTGCAGGAGGTCATGCTGCGCGCATGGCGGGCGTCCGGCGACTACGACGAGCGGCGAGCCTCCCCGCGCACCTGGCTCCACCGCATCGCGACGAACGCCTGCCTCACGGCACTCGAACAGCGCGGGCGCAGGGCCCTGCCGTCCGACCTCACCGGCCCCGGCGACGACCCGGACGCGGGACCGCAACGGCGGCTGCCGGAGGTGACCTGGCTGGAGCCCGTCCCCGACGCGCTGGTGGACCCCGCCGCGGTCGTCGCGTCGCGGGGCGGGATCCGGCTGGCGTTCGTCGCGGCCCTGCAGCACCTGCCGCCGCGGCAGCGGGCGGTGCTCATCCTGCGCGAGGTGCTGGCCTGGCGGGCGAGCGAGGTCGCCGACCTGCTGGAGACCTCGGTCGCCGCGGTCAACAGCGCCCTGCAGCGCGCCCGTGCCCAGCTCGCCCGGGTGGCTCCCGCCGAGGACGACCTGGCCGAGCCGGACGACCCGGCCTGCCGCGACCTGCTCGACCGGTACGTCGCGGCGTTCGAGAAGGCCGACGTCGAGGCCCTGGAGCGGCTGCTGCGTGAGGACGCCGTCCTGGAGATGCCGCCGTACCTGTCGTGGTTCTCCGGGCGGGAGGCGTTCGGCCGCTTCATCCGCTGGGTCTGCGCCGCCCGGGGCCCCTGGCGGATGATCCCCACGCGCGCCAACGGGCAGCCGGCGCTCGCGGCCTATCTGGACGGCGGCGACGGCGTCTTCCGGGCGCACTCGCTCCAGGTGCTCACGATCGCCGAGGACGGCATCGCGCGGAACGTCGTGTTCGGCGACCCCGCCCTGTTCGCCGTCTTCTCGCTGCCGTCCACGGCCTAGCCGTGGCCGAGCTTGCCGCCCTGGCCGCCGAGACCGGCCTGGCGATCACCGTGTGTCATTTCCCGCCGGGCACCTCGAAATGGAACAAGATCGAGCACCGGCTGTTCTCCCACATCACGATGAACTGGCGTGGACGGCCGCTGACCAGCCACCAGGTCGTCGTCAACACCATCGCCTCAACAATGACCCGCACCGGGCTGCGGGTCGAAGCCGAACTCGACACCACCTCGTATCCACTGGGCGTCACGGTGAGCAAGGCCCGATTCACCGAGCTGCCGATCCACGCCCATCCCAACCAAGGCTCCTGGAACCTCGGCCATGGTCTTCACCATGGATCGCAACAGATCCGGGTCACCGGCCTCGATCGGCTTCGCCAGCCAGGCGCCAGGGTCCACACTGTCGTTCACGGCCATCGCTTTGGTTCTCCTTGGATCTTGACTTGCAATCACGAAGGATCACGCGATGGCCGTCCTCATTTCACGACCCATCACCGCTCCCTTCGGAGGATGGGTCGCGTGCGGCACCTACCGATGTTTCGTCGATGATCATGAGAAGGTCGTGCATAAATCCGCGATAGTGGTGCGCTCCAGCGTCAGCGCGGCGGGAGCGGCGATCCACCGCCCCCGCCGCGTGAACGGGTCAGCGGTTGAGGTTCTGCATCCACTCCCGCAGCTCGCGCGCCTGCCGCGCGAGCTCGGAACGTGCCGCAGCGTCGCCGGAGGCATTGTCGTTCGCCAGGTCGACGATCGAGTTCAGCGCCGGGATGGCGGTGGTGTAGTTGGTTGCCAGGTAGCTGTCCCGCGCGATGTCCAGGGCGGCATCGGCGGCGTCCGCGGCGGCCGCGGTCAGCAGCCCGGCCGCTCGGTCAGCCTCGATCAGCAGGCTGGTCTCGCGGTAGGACGAGCAGTTGGCGTCCTTGCGGTCGGCGGTCGTCTCGATCCCGCCGAGGATGATCCGCATGAACGAGTCGTCGTAGTACTGCGTCCGGAAGTGGCCGAGGATGTTCGAGAACGCCTTGCCACCGCCCCAGTTCTGGCACCACGCGATCGGGTGGTCGCCGTTCATCAGCCGCAGCGGGTTGGTGGCCGCGTTGCCGCTGTTGAGGCTGCGCTGGTAGCTGTCCTCGTTGAGGCTCAGCAGCGTGTGCACGTCGGCCCGCATGTTGCGGTCGAAGTTGTAGAGCTCGTCGACCGTCATCCACCGGTCAGGGAGATGCGCGGTCGCCGGGTGCGTGTTGTCCTCGGTCACCACCTCGGTGTGGATGCAGCTGCCGCACTGGCCGAACCCGTTCTGGCCGTTCGGATGGTTGGTGAAGAACCCACCGACGAGGTCGCCGTACCACGGCCAGGTGCCGATCTCGAACGAGTCGGCGGCGCCGTGGATGCCGACATAGCCGCCGCCCTGGTGCATGTAGGCCTCGAAGTTCGGCTGCTCGGTGATCGGATTGAGCGGGCCCGGGTGCCCGACGTTGGACTCGAAGACGATCGTGTCGTACTGCTTGAGCGTGTCGAGGCTCAGGAACGGGCTCGTGGGCAGCGTGACGGTCGGGAGTTGCGGGTCGTAGACGTCGACGTTGAAGTTGTGCGCGATGCCGAGCTTCTGGATCGCGGCCACGGTGTGCGGGATGTGGTCGTGCCGGAAGCCCGTCGTCCTGGAGAAGACCAGGACGTTGTAGTCGGCGTTCGGGTTGTGCGGGAGCGGGGCGAGCACCGGGTCCGGGATGAACTTCGGGCCCTCCGCGGGCTCAGACTCGAGGCCCGTCGCGGGCTCCGCCGCGAGCCGGCCGTTGAGCTGGTCGATCAGGTAACGCGCATCGCCCACGAGTGTGCTGCGGGCCGAGCCGGGCGCGATCTGGTCGCCGGCGATCGAGACGAACTCGTTGAGGACCTGGCTCGCGCGCTTGGCCGAACCGGCGTCGGCGAGCGCCTTCGCCTGGTCGAGCTTGGCTTGGAGCGCCGTGCCGACCTCCGCCGGGACGCTGCCGGCGGTCACGAACCGGGTGATCAGCGTGCCGACGTCCGCGAACGATGTCGTCACGATGAACGTCTGCGTGTACTTCGCGCTGTTGGAAGCAGCGTCAGACAGATGCACCGCGAGCGTGTGCACGCCGAGCGACAGGTCGGAGGTCTGCACCGGCAACGGCGGGACCAGCTTGCCGTCGAGGTACATGTTCAGCACAGCCACTCCGCCCGAGCCGGGGGCGGGGTCCGTGCGCGTCGGGATAAGTGTGGCGACGTGACCGACGTGACCGTCGGTGATCGCCGGGTAAGACGCAGCCGGCGCGCGCGTGTCGATCCGGACCGAGATCGAGCGGATCGCCGAAACGTTTCCGGACGTGTCGACCGCGCGGTACCGGACGCTGGTGTTGCCCTCCTGCGTGATCACCGCCGACGCGGTGGCCGACGCCGGCGCCCCCTCGACGGGCACGTCGATGTAGGCGGCGCCGCCGTTGAGCGAGTACTGGAACTTGGCGATGCCGACGTCGTCGGTCGCCGACACGTTCAGCGTCACCGGGCCGCGATACCAGTTGTTCTGGCCGGTCGGCGCAGAGGGCGACAGCGTCGCCACGTTGATCGTCGGCGGTGTCGTCTCCTCTGCCCACGACGGTGCCGCGGGGATGAGTGCGACCGCCGTCACGCAGGCGGCCACTGCCGATGTGCGAAATCTTCTCCGCATGAGTGTCTTCTCTTTCTTGCCGCTATACGGGCGGGTTCGCTAGGTGCCGATGCCTGTGCCGACGAACTCGGCCCAGTTGAGGTTGAACAGGTTGCCGCCCGTGGCGCCACCCGTGACCGAGCGGAACACCAGGAACAGCTCATGCGTCCCGGA
>NZ_VDMA02000049.1 GCF_006334915.2 Microbispora catharanthi | reverse complement strand
CGCGCTGAGCGCACCAGGTAATCAGCGGCGGCCAGCGGTCTGGTCATAGACGGCCGCCTCGCCGAGACCGGCCCGACAATCAGACCCACCTAAGCCACCCGGCGACATCACGAGTTCAACCACAGTAAGTCAATTGCGAGGTTGCGCCGGCATCTGCAGCGGGACACCGACTCGGTTGAAGGCGTTCATCAGAGCCACCTGGACGACCAGCGCGCCGAGTTCCTCGTCGGTCATGAGGTCGCGGACGCCGGCCCAGACCTCGTCGCTGACGCCGTGCGGGGTCAGCGTCGTTGCGGCCTCGGTGTACTCGAGCGCCGCCCGTTCCGCCGGGGTGAACAGCGCCGATTCGCGCCACGCGGACAGCTGGATGATGCGGTTCAGCGATTCGCCCTGCTCCAGCGCATCGTGACTGTGCAGGTCGATGCAGTGCACGCAGTGGTTGATCTGCGAAGTACGCAGCTTGACCAGCTCGCGGATGGTCGGATCGAGTGGCGAGGTGAGAATGGCCTGATCCGCGGCGTACAGCGCCTTGGCGGCCTTTGGGGCGGCCGTCCGCAGGTCGAGGCGGGGCTCACCGCTGTGCACGTGGGTGGTCATGATTTCTCCTTCAGGCGTGGATATCGCGTTGTCGAGCCAGGCGTGTGCTGGCGGGGGTCACGAGGACTGAGTGGCTGACCAGTCGTCGAAGGTGGTGCGCCCGATCCGGGCGACACCGAGCGGAACCAGCGAGTCCCGCACGATCGGTACGCCGAAGTAGCCGGCGCCGGCGTCCGGCTTGAGGGGGCGCTCATCACCTCGCGCGGCAAGCGCCGAACCGATGAAACGGGCGAACGCCGCGCGCTCCGGCCCCGCGACCTCGACCACGCCGTCGAGCGGGGCGGAGGTGGCTACGTCCACGAGCGCGGCGGCGACGTCGGCCGCAGCGACCGGCTGAAGGTCCGCGGTGGGTGGCACGATCACGTCGTCCTGGGCCATGCCGGCGCCCATGGCCGTCAGGTTCTCGAAGAACTGTGTCGCCCGCACGATGGTGAAAGGGGTGCCCGACTCGGCGACGAGCCTTTCCTGCGCGGCCTTGGCCTCAAGGTAGCCCGGGTGCGAGAGCCGGTCTACACCGACGATCGACAGCACCACATGGTGCCGCACCCCGGCTTCCCGCCCGGCGTTCAGCAGGGTGCGGGTGGAGGTGGTGAAGAAGTCGAGGATCGGCTCGGGTTCGAAGATCACTTTATTGGTCACGTCGACGACCACGTCCGCGCCCTTCAGCGCGTCGGCGACGCCGCGGCCACTGATCGTGTCCACGCCGGTTCCCGGCGCGGCCGGAACGACGTCGTGACCCAGCATCTGCAGCGACTCGACGACTTTCGACCCGATGAGTCCGGTTCCCCCGGCAACGACGATGCGCATGTCCCACTTCCGAATTCGGATAACCGTTGTCCGAGATTCTATTCGGACAACAGTTGTCCGAGTCAAGTAGGCTGGGCGAATGAAGATGTCAGGCGGGGTCGAGTGGGGCTTGCACTGTTGCGTCGTGCTCAGTGGGGCGGGCGCGCCAGTGACGGCGGCCAAGCTCGCCGAGCTGCACGACGTCTCGCAGAGCTATCTGGCCAAACAGCTGCAACTGTTGTCCCGCGCAGGCCTTGTGCGCTCGACGCTGGGCCAGTCCGGCGGCTATGTGCTGACTCGGGCTGCGAACGAGATCACGGTGCTGGACGTGGTCGAGGCGATCGACGGCGTCGAGCCGGCGTTCCGGTGTACAGAAGTGCGTCAGCGGGGCCCGATGGCCGTGCCGGCGGAGCGGTGTGACACTCCCTGCCCGATCGCCCGCACGATGGATTCCGCCGACCGCGTCTGGCGGGAGTCGCTACGCAGGGTCACCATTGCCGACCTGATCGCCGACGTCAACCGCACGACGCCACCTGAGATACTCGCGGGGGCCAGGGAGTGGCTGCGCGCCTGAGCAACGGCGACGAGCCGTACATGGCCGCGAACCCATCCGGCTCCGGCACTGCCAGCAGCGAGAGTGTGTCCCGTCAGTGGTGTATCTCGATCTTGTTTGCTTAACTCAACGTTACTCGCCGGAGCAAGCCAGGAGCCAGCGCTCGAGCAAGACCAGCCCGCGGTGAATCCCTACGACCTGGCCGAACACGAGACCACTCAGGACTCCCATGCTCGTGGCGGCCACCTATGCGGCCGGTACCCACAGACCGACGATGCGCGAGCGGAAAAGGCTGAACGCATGTAGGCCAGCAGTACGACGACGCCGACGACGTCCATCCTGCCTTCAACGCGTTGTTCGAACCGCCCTCCGGAGTGGCAGGGGCCTGAGCCCGACTACCTTAGTACTCCAGCCGTAGATCGTGATCTTGTGAGTGGGGGCGCCGCTGATATGGCGCGGCCACCATTGACCATCTCGACGAGACCGGCCGCGCCATCGGCGGCGTCCATCCCGCTCTGCCTACTTGAGTCCACCGAGACGAAGGGCATCCTCGATCTCGCTGAGTTTCGCGGACGGCAGGACACCCGCCTGCCCGATCAGGTCTTCCCTGGCCAGGGTGACCAGCCAAGTGCAAGGGATGAGGTCGGGACGTGGAAGTGCGACTCTCAGGACGCCTTCGAGAGGCAGTCCTTCGGGGGCACCTACCGCCACCTCAACGGCCACGCCGCTGAGATCGGTGCCCGCGGGAGCGACGATCTGCATCGCCAAGAAACCGGATGCCTCTTCTCCCGACAGCAGTACGACTGCCCGCTGCTCGTTGAAATCTGCCCACCAGACTTCGCCACGTCGCATATGTCCTCCTGATACGGGACGGCGCGCCTGCGTCGCCCCTTCGACCGCCGCCTACTCCAGGCACGGATCGTGATGTTGGCTGGTCAGGGCCTGTGAGAAGACGGCTGCGGCCACCGATGATCATCGTGAGCTGTGTGGACAAACGAAGATCATGCGGTGGCCGAAACTCACAGCGTAGACCCTGCCCGGTGGCAGGAGGCGTTCGAGGGTCTGATGGGCCGGATAGCGGCGAGGTTCGCGCGGGTCGAACCACGCCTGCGGGCGCGGGACTTCGTGCGCGGGCTGCTGGCCCCGGCGCCCCTGACCAAGCTGGTCCGCGTCGCCGGGTCAAGATGGCGGGTGGAGGAAACCTTCCAGACCGGAAAGGGCCTGGCTGGACTGGACGAGCACCAGGTTCGCCGCTTCACCTCCGGGTCCCGCTGGGTCACCCTGACCATGCTCGCTCACGCCTTCCTCGCCGTCGTCCGCGCCGACAAACACGCCCACCATCCCGCCCCGGACGAGCTGATCCCGCTCAGCTGCAACGAGATCCAGCGACTGTTCACGACGCTGATCGTCCGGCCCGTGCACGATGCAGCCCACCGGCTCCGCTGGTCCGCCTGGCGCCGCCGCCACCAGGCCCGAGCCCAGGCCAGCCATTACCGCTGACAAGCCGCGAATCAGACATGAAGATCACGATCTACGGCTGGAGTACTAAGCGGCATGGCACGGCTCAGTCTCTTGATCAGCCCTCGGGCATCACATCACGTGAGACCACGAGGCTAAGGACAGCTGGAAGCGGACTGGCCTGCACTTCGGCATAGCTGGCATCTTCCACCTTGACGTAGGTGGGCGAAGACAGGCCTATCCGGTTATAGGTCACGGTCAACACCTTTCCCCACCATTTGATGAATTTGATTTTGTAGCACCAACCGGCGTCCACCCGGACGACGTCCCAGTCCTGATTCGCGGGCGTGTGCGCACCCGGGCTGAGGTAATACAAGTCGCCTCCCGCGCACCCCGTGTTGGCGGTGCCGGTCGTACCGGAGTCGCACGTCCAGTTGTGCACTGCCGTGACGCCGTCATTGCTGGCGTTGCCGACCTCGGAACACGCGCTACCGCTGCAGTTGGGTCCGGCATAGGCCGCGCCGGTAGTCAACGTATTGGTGAGCGTTGTCGCAACGAGTGCGACAGAGGCGCCTGCGGCCAGCCTCGATGTCCACTTTTTTATGAAGGGTCCGATTCCGGAGAACCAGCCTGGCGCCGATCCCGGGAGAAACGCCATCAGATGCTGCCAGAGCAATGTCAGGCCATGACGAAAGGCGCAAGACTCCCGATTATGGAAGCAATCAGGCGCTTCCCAATTCGATTCCACCGTCCCGGCCGTCCCTGCCCCCTTGGTCGGCCCACCCCGCTCCGCGCACGGGCGGGCACCCGTCCCGCCCGGCGAAGTGATGGGGCAAATGGGGTACTGCCATGGAGTATCGACGACTTGGCACCACCGGTATGAAGGTCAGCAGGATCTGCCTGGGCATGATGAGCTACGGCGAACCGGCCAAGTGGGGCGGCTGGGTCTGGACGACTATGTGCTGGCCACCAAGGTCTACTTCCCGATGGGCGAGGGCAGGAACGACTACGGCCTGTCCCGCAAGCACGTCATGTCGGCCATCGACGCCTCTCTAGCCCGCCTCGGCACCGACTACGTCGACCTCCACCAGATCCACCGGTGGGACGACGAGACGCCGATCGAGGAGACCATGGAGGCCCTCCACGACATCGTCCGCGCCGGCAAGGCCCGCTACATCGGCGCCTCCAGCATGTAGGCGTGGCAGTTCGCCAAGGCCTGTTGAGTTGCCCATCCGATCAACGTGACTAGCGCGAACACGGTGCTCCCGGGCCTCGGCCCGGCCGACGATCAATCCCGGGCGGCGGCTCCACCGAGGTCAAGGTGGCCGACGTGAAGCTCATCGGCTTCCTCGTCGACGCGGGTCCCTATCCGACGTGCTCATCGAAGTCGGCCTTCATGGGGCGAGCGCGGCCGGACGATCTTCTTGCAGCCCATCGGGACGACAAGGCCGCGCACCTCGACCACCCCGGGAAATCATCACCATAAATCCATAAATGTCCCAAAAAGTGAGTATTAGTCAATGGATGCGTTGACTCGTGGTTGATTAGAGCTGAAACACATGGTCCCAGAGTGACTGTCTGTTCTCAGCCGTAGGCATGGTGCTACGGTATGTGCCGGTTCACGCTCTGCTGTGAGACGGCACCGCATGGCCGTCCCGTCTTACAGGGAGAACAGCAGGTTCGACGCGGCCTTGTCATGCTCTGCCGCCACCCCGAGGACGCTGATGTCAGTAGATGTACCCCACCGGGCACGGAGAAGGTTTTCACCGAGGGAACTGGTGGTCCTCGCCTTTCTCGGCACCATGATCATTACGGCCTGCGTGTGGTTGTGGGCGATGTCCGCCGCCCCTTATGAGGCCAGAGAGCTGATGGCGCTCGTCGGCGGGGTCTCGGCCGTACTCCTGGCCGGCGCCGTCGCGGCCGCTGTCCACTACTCCGGCACCGGTCGCCGGCTACGTGAGCGGGCCGAGTGGGCCGGCGCGCGGTTCACCTGGCTGGAGCGGGAAACGCTGCGAGTAGCCGAGGAGTCGCTGCCCTCGCTGGGACGTCAGGTGCGGGACGGCGCCTCGATCGCCGACGCACTCTCCCAGATACCGCAGCCTCCGGACGGCCCGCTGCGGCACCTGCTCGAAGCGGCCGGGCACGAGCTCGAACTGCTCGAACGGGAGCGCGCCGCCGCCCGGATGTCCCGCGATGCGACCGAGGGCGAGATCTCCCGGCTGATCGACGACGCGCTGCCGGAGCTGTTCCGGCGGATCCAGACGGACCGGATGTCGGTGAGCGCCGCACTGGCCGAGATACGCCAGCCGGGGCAGGAGCCGCTACGCGACCTGCTGCGCGAGACGGCGCGGCAGCTCTCCGAGAGCGAGCGCAGGGGCACCGCCGTGATGGCGGCGTGCGCCGGGGCCGCGGCCCGGGTGCAGGCACAGGCCACCAGCCTGCTCGCCCGGCTGCGCGAACTGGAGGAGCAGTACGGCGAGCATGAGGAGGTGTTCGCCGACCTGCTGGACCTGGACCACCGTGTCTCCCAGATGAGCCGGCTGGCGGACAACATCGCGTTGCTGAGCGGCGGCCGTTCCGGGCGGCGATGGACCCGGCCGATCGTCATGGAGAGCGTCCTGCGCGGCGCGATGGGCCGCATCAGCGCCTACCGGCGCATCCGGCTGCACTCCACCAGCACCGTCGCCGTCGCGGGGTACGCGGCCGAGGGCGTGATGCACGCGCTGGCCGAGGTTATGGACAACGCCGCCACGTTCTCGGCGCACGGCACCGAGGTCCACGTGTACGTGGACGAGGAGGACGCCGGCGTCGTGATCACGATCGAGGACAGCGGCCTGGGGATGCGCCCGCGCGAGCGGCAGCACGCCACCAGGCTCGTGTCCGAGCCGCTCGACCTGCGGACGCTGTCCGGTACCCGGCTGGGCCTGGCGGTCGTGGGACGCCTGGTCGACAAGTACGGCCTGACGGTCAGCTTCCGGTCGTCCGCCCGCGGTGGCACGGGGGTCGTGATGCTGATCCCGCGTCTGCTGATCACGCAGCCCCTGTCGGCCACCGTGCCGCCCGACGCCGAGGCGTCGGTCCGCCATCCCATGCAGCCCGCCATGCAGGCCGCCGTACAGGCACCGGCCGTACCCGCGCAGGAGGGGCCGGCCGACGAGTCCGAAGATCTGCTGCCCAGGCGGCGCCGGGGGCAGACGCTGGCCGAGGCGACCAGGGCGCGGCAGGCATCGCCGGCCAAGCCCCCGCGCGAGGGGCCTGACTCGGCTGCGAGGTTCGCCGCGTTCCGCCAAGCCGGCGGCCGTGGGCGTACTTCCTCTTCAGCCCCTCCCCCGGCCCCGGGCGACTCTTGACACGCGTCCGCCGACCACCGGACATTCTTGGATCCACAGATGAGGAGGCAGGGGGCGTCCCTCCCGCGCCGAAGGGGCACCCCGTCGTTTCTATGAGCACAACCGACGCTTCGCACACCACCGATCGTGACTTCGACTGGCTGCTGGAGAACCTCAAGGAGAAGACCCCGGGGATCAGGCATGTGCTGGTGCTGACCAGGGACGGCCTGAAGATGTCCTTCACCGCCGGCCTCGGCCTGGACGGGGCCGACCAGCTCTCCGCCCTGGCCGCCGGGATCCAGAGCCTCTCGCTGAGCGCCTCCGCCGAGTTCGGGGACGGCATCGGGGCGGGGCAGGCGATGGTGGAGTTCGCCGGCGGACTGCTGCTCATCGTGCCGGCCGGGGACGGCGCCCACCTGGCCGTGGTGGCCGAGGAGGACGGCGAAGTGGGGCTTATCGCGCACAACATGAACGAACTGGTGGAGCAGATCGGGGTGTACCTCACTGCGGCACCGCGGCAGACGGACAATAGCGACGACCGCCGATGACACGGCGAGCCATCGACCAAGAAGACCCTGACCGGCTCTACACCGTCACCGGTGGGCGTACCAGCGCCGATGAGAAGACCTTCGACTCCGTCTCCCTCATCGTCAGCGAATGCGCCCCCACCCCCGGTATGCAGTCCGAGCACATCAAGATCCTGCGGATGGCCCAGCGGCCGACGGCGGTGGTGGAGATCTCGGCGGAACTGCGACTGCCGGTCAGCGTGGTGAAGATCCTGCTGTGCGACCTGCTGGACACCGGTCGCATCACCGTCCGTCATCCGTCGATCGCCGCACAGGCCGGACGACCGGATCCCGAAATCCTGAGGCAGGTGCTCGTTGCGCTCCACAACCTCTGACCAGATGGCGGCCACCACGCGAACGCCGCTACGCACGACCGCCGCGGACGCCCTGAAAATCGTGATCGTCGGAGGGTTCGGGGCGGGAAAGACGACCATGGTCGGCTCGGTGAGCGAGATCCGCCCGCTGAGCACCGAGGAGGTCATGACCCAGGCGAGCGTGGGCATCGACGACGCCAGCCGGGTACGGACCAAGACGACCACCACGGTGGCCTTCGACTTCGGCCGGATCACGCTGAACGCGAGCAAGGTGCTCTACCTGTTCGGCGCGCCCGGTCAGCAGCGGTTCTGGTACGTGTGGGACCAGTTGTTCGCCGGCAGCCTGGGCGCGGTCGTCCTGGTGGACGCCCGCCGTCTGGAGGATTCCTGGTACTCCATCGACCGGCTGGAGCACCACCAGACCCCGTTCGTCGTCGCGGTCAACCGCTTCACCGACGGGCCCACCCTGGATTCGGTGCGCGAGGCGCTGGCGCTGTCGCCCGAGGTCCCACTCGTCGACTGCGACGCGAGAGAGCGGTCCTCATCCAAGCACGTGCTGATCACGCTCATCGAGCACCTCACCCGCACCTACGACCAGTTGCCCGCCCGAGAGAGCACGCCGTGACGAACTCCCCTCCCCTGCCCGACTCCACAGACCCGTCCGCCGTCTCGCCCGCATCGCAGTATCCCGAGCGGAGACGGGAGCCGCTGGAGGGATACGCCGACCACGCCGATGCCGTACGACTGCACGCGTCACTGATCGGCGACGACCCGACCGCGCTGTTCCAGGAGATGCGCCGCGAGCACGGCCCCGTCGTCCCCGTTCTCCTCGACGGCATGCCCGTCTGGTACGTGATCGGTTATCGCGAGCTGCACCATGTCACCAGCCAGCCGCAGTTGTTCAGCCGCGACCCCAGGCGCTGGAACCTGCAGGACCACCTCCCCCCTGACTGGCCGGCGCGCCCGTACGTGACATGGCAACCGTCCGTGATGTTCACCGAGGGGGCCGAGCACCAGCGGCGGATCGGCGCCATCAGCGACGCGCTGGACAGCGTCGACCGCACCGAGCTCGCCCTGATCAGCGAGCAGATCGCCGACCACGCGATCGACGAGTTCTCCGGGGACGGCCAGACCGACCTGATCTCCCGGTACGCCGACCGGATTCCGGCTCAGGTCATCACCCGGCTGTTCGGGCTGGCGGAGACCGACCTGCCGGAGCTGGTCGAGGACGTCAACCACGTGCTGAGCGGGAGCGAGGAGGCCCCCTCGGCGATTCCCCGGATGCTGGACAAGGTGAGCCGGCTCATCGCCGACAAGCGCGCCCTGCCGGGCCACGACCTCACCTCGCACATGCTGGCACACCCCGCGCGGCTCACCGACGAGGAGTTCATCCAGGACCTGATCATGACGTTGATCTCCTCCCATGACAACTGCTCCAACTGGATCGGCAGCACCCTGCGGCTGATGCTGATGGACGACCACTTCTCGATGAGCCTGCAAGGCGGCCGCAGCAGCGTCGGCGAGGCGCTGAACGATGTGCTGTGGAAGGACCCGCCCACGCCGAACATGCCCACACGCTGGGCCGTGCAGAACTGCGAGCTGGCCGGGCGGCACATCCGCCGGGGCGACATGCTGGTGCTCGGTGTCGCCGCGGCCAACGCCGATCCGCAGGTGCAACCGGCCGCCCATGCCGGCTCCGGCGCCAACCGGGCGCACCTCGCCTTCGGCCACGGCGAGTACGGTTGCCCCTTCCCCGCGCCCGAGCTCGGCGGGATCATCGCCAAGACGTCCGTGGAGGTCCTCCTCGACCGGCTGCCCGACGTCTACCTCGCCGTGAAACCTGACGCGCTGCGCTGGCGCCCTTCGCTGTGGGTTCGCAGCCTGGAGGCCCTGCCCGTACGGTTCAGCCCGACCGTGCCGACCGGCCAGGCCCCGTCGAACACCTGGAACGCCCCCAGGTGAGGTCAGGCCGGAGCGGAGTCCGGCGCCCGATGCGCGGCGAAGCCCGTGGCGGACAGGGAGAGCAGATGCTCGAGCCACCGCTGCCGCGCTGACGGTGAGTTGGGGTGAATAGGGTGCTGCCATGGAATACAGACGACTTGGCACCACCGGGATGAAGGTCAGCAGGATCTGCCTCGGCATGATGAGCTACGGCGAACCGGCCAAGTGGGGCGGCTGGGTCCTGGACGAGGAGCAGGCCGAGCCCATCGTGCGCAAGGCGGCCGAGGGCGGCGTGACCTTCTTCGACACCGCCGACGTCTACTCGGGAGGCGTCAGCGAGGAGGTCACCGGGCGGCTGCTGCGCAAGATCTTCCCCCGGCGCGACGACTACGTGCTGGCCACCAAGGTCTACTTCCCGATGGGCGAGGGCAGGAACGACTACGGCCTGTCCCGCAAGCACGTCATGTCGGCCATCGACGCCTCTCTAGCCCGCCTCGGCACCGACTACGTCGACCTCTACCAGATCCACCGGTGGGACGACGAGACGCCGATCGAGGAGACCATGGAGGCGCTCAACGACATCGTCCGGGCCGGCAAGGCCCGCTACATCGGCGCCTCCAGCATGTGGGCGTGGCAGTTCGCCAAGGCCCAGCACGCCGCCGACAGGCACGGCTGGACCCGGTTCGTCTCGATGCAGAACCACTACAACCTGCTGCACCGCGAGGAGGAGCGGGAGATGATCCCGCAGTGCCTCGACCAGGGGGTGGGGCTCATCCCGTGGAGCCCGCTCGCGCGCGGCCTGCTCGCCCGCGCGGGCAAGCCGGCCGACACCGTCCGGCAGGTCGGCGACGGCGCCAGGCAGGAGCAGCTGTACGGCGGGCACGCCGACGAGGCGATCCTGGAGCGGGTGGCCCGCACCGCCGAGGAGCGGGGCGTCTCCCCCGCGACCCTCTCCCTGGCGTGGTTGCTCAGCCGCCCGGCTGTGACCGCGCCGATCGTCGGGGCGACCAAGGAGCACCACGTGGACGACGCGCTCGCCGCGGTCGAGCTGAAGCTCAGCGAGAAGGAGATCGCCTTCCTCGAGGAGCCGTACCAGGCCCGGCCGCAGCAGTTCTGATCGAGAGGCCCCACGCCCGCCGGGCCCGGGAAGGGCTCGGCGGGCGAGGTCCCACGGCGGGCAGTCAGGGCGGGAACGTCAGGGCGGGGACGTCAGCCGTCGGTGGTGCGGCGGCGCCGGGCGCGGCGCGGGTAGGCCTTCGCCGTCTCCGCCAGCCGCGCCGCGTGCTCGGCCTGCTTGCGCCAGTGCCCGTAGGCGTCGCCGCGCTGCGCGAGCCGGTCCAGCTCACGCATCGTGGCCAGCGGGATGAACGCGGGCTCGGCGTCCCGCCACGGCGTGCCGGGCAGCGGCATGAACGTGTGGGTGTGGATGCGCGCCCCGAGATCCGCGAGGTCCGCGGCGAGCCGCAGGGACGCGTCCTGGTCCTCGGATGACTCGCCGGGCAGTCCGAAGATGAAGTCGACGTTCGGGCGGAAGCCGTGTTCCACGGCGATCCGCACGGCGTCGCGCACCGGTGCGCTGCCGTGGCCGCGACCGGCCGCGGCCAGCACGCGGTCGGAGCCCGACTGCGCGCCGATGATGATGTTGTCGTTCGCCACGTGACGCTTGAGGAGCCGCATCGCCTCCGGCGTCACGTGCTCGGGACGGATCTCCGAGGGGAAACTGCCGAAGAACACCCGCCCGTTCGCCGGCAGTTCCTCTTTCACGCCCGCCAGCAGCTCCTCCACGGCGTCCAGCGCCGGCTCCGGCCCCTGCGTGCCGTACGAGAGGGAGGTGGGGGTGATGAAACGGACGTCGCGCAGGCCGTGGGCGGCCATCCGGCGGACGTGCTCGCGCACGCTGTCCACGCTGCGGTGCCGGAATCTGCCGCCGAACATGAAGGGCGTCTGGCAGAAGCGGCACGTGTAGGCGCAGCCCCTCGTGATCTCGATGGGCCCGAAGTGGCGGCGCCGGTCGGGGAAGGACGGGAAGACGTCCAGCGGCAACTGCGGGGCCGGTGGCGTGCGCAGCGCCATGCCGTCGCCGTCGCGCACCGCCAGCCCGGGGACGGTGGTGAGCGGCCGGTCCGCGCGCAGCGCCTCGACCAGGGCGACGATCGTCGGCTCCCCCTCGCCGATCGCGGCGAGGTCCCAGCCGGCGTCGATGACCTGCTGCGGCTCGGCGGTGGCGTGCACGCCGCCGGCGATGTGCAGGACGCGGGGGTCGTCGGCCAGGGCCCGTACGGTGGCCAGCTCGGCGGCCATCGCCTCGGCGTCCGGCGAGTAGAACGACCAGAGGACCAGGACACGGTCCGCGGGGCTGGCCGCGATGTGCTCCGCGGTTTCCTCGGGGGTGGTCCCGAGCCGCAGATCGCACTCGGCCTTCGCGGTCTCGAGCGCGCCGAGCAGCGCGTTCACGCCGTACGTCACGGCCTTGCGATAGCGGACAACCACGGACACTTCCACGCTCACCCTGGCAGGGTAGTGCCATCGCCTTCCTCTCCCGCACCGCCGATCGGTGATCGAGGTGCCGCACATCGGCCGGGCGTCTTCCGAGCCGGCGGACGACCGGGGCGGCGGCAAGCGGCCGTCGTCGATGGCCGTGAGCGTTCACAGTGCGTCTTCCGATCGGCTCTCCTCTCCATCGGGTGGTTGGAGGTGGTGTGGGGCGGAGCCAATACGAGGCGGAGAACCCTTGTCAAGGGCCTTGATTTGCGTTCGCGTCGCTGTCAGGGGTCTGGGTGGGGCCTGACTGGGCGTTATCGCGACGACCCACGAGACCGGCGAGAGGCTTATGTTGAAACTTTCATTACCTCTCTCCCGCCATGCCTAAGGTCACCGAAACTTTCGGACCGCAGATGCCGCCTACTTAACCGATTTTGCACACACACCTTGGCCAGGTAGCCCGAAAGTTTCCGTAGAAGCCTTGACAAGTTTCGGGGAGGTTTCCACACTGATCCTCCGAGGCGGTCCCCCGCTCCGGGTGGTGGTGCACGTGCAGGGGGCCGCCGATCACGACGCCCTGGTGGTGTGCGTCCTCAAGCGACGAGGCGCGGCGTCGTTCTCACGGGAACTTGCACGTTCCCCCTTGGTGATTCAGTTATGGAGGCTCAGACATGGGCGAAAACGTCATGTCCCCGCCCGGAACCCGGATGCGCCGGGCTCTGGTCGCCGGCGCTCTCGGCGTACTCACCGCGGCCACCGCGGTGGTGGCGGTGACGGTCCCCGCCGACGCCGCGGCGAGCACGCTCGGCGCAGCTGCCGCTCAGACCGGCCGCTACTTCGGCACCGCCATCGCCAGCGGCAAACTCGGCGACGGGAACTACACCGGCATCGCGAGCCGTGAGTTCAACATGGTGACGGCCGAGAACGAAATGAAGATCGACGCCACCGAGCCGAACCAGAACCAGTTCAACTTCACCAACGCCGACCGGATCTACAACTGGGCGGTGCAGAACGGTAAGCAAGTGCGCGGGCACACGCTGGCCTGGTACTCCCAGCAGCCCGGCTGGATGCAGTCCCTGTCGGGCAGCGCGCTGCGCCAGGCGATGATCAACCACATCAACGGCGTGATGGCCCACTACAAGGGCAAGATCCCCTACTGGGACGTCGTCAACGAGGCCTTCGACGACAGCACCGGCGGCCGGCGCGACTCCAACCTGCAGCGCACCGGCAACGACTGGATCGAGGTCGCCTTCCGCACCGCGC
>NZ_VDMA02000048.1 GCF_006334915.2 Microbispora catharanthi | reverse complement strand
ACGACGGATGGGCCAGGATGATCCGCAGCTCGGGGAAGTCCACGGCCACGTCGTCCACCAGCATGGGATTGCCGTACTTGAGCCGGATCCCGCCCCCGCCGGGGACGCCCGCGCCGATGCCCGTCTGGCCGGTGTGGAACAGGGCGACCGCGCCGAGCTCCTGGATCGCCTCGTAGAGGGGGTAGGCCATCCGGTCGTCGGGCGCGAAGCCCTGGATGCTCGGGTGGAACTTGAAGCCGCGCACGCCGTACTCCTCGACGAGCCTGCGCGCCTCGCGCACGCCCGCCCGGCCCTTCCAGGGATCGACACTGGCGAACGGGATCAGCACGTCCGGGTGCTCGGCGCAGCTCTCCGCCACCTCCTCGTTGGAGATGCGCGGGTGCCCGGTGGCATGCTCGGCGTCCACGGTGAACACCACCGCGGCCATCCTCCGCTCGCGGTAGTACGCGGCGATCTCGGGGATGGTCGGCCTCGGGTGCTCCTTGAAGTACTTCTCCGAGGCGCCGAACAGCTCGGCGCTCAGCGAGGCGTGCCCGCCGGCGGAGACCTCGGCGTGCGTGTGCACGTCGATCGCGACCAGGTCCTCGATGTTCACCGGGTCTCCGGATTCGCGGGTGCGGGGATGCCGTACGTCTCGAGGGCGGCGCCGAGGCCCGTAGGCCAGGAGGCCGCGATGGCGTCGGCCGTCCAGCCGCCGTCGGCGTACGCCACGGCCTTCTCCGCCGGGTGCGACCACACCGCGAGCCGGTCTCCCCCGATGCCGACGGCCTGGCCCGTCACACCCGCGGAGGCGTCCGAGGCGAGGAAGACGACGAGCCCCGCCACGTCCTCGACGGTGCCCATCCCCTCGTCCCTGCGCAGCCACCGCGGGAACGGCTTTCCGGTCCGCTCCGCCTCCTCGATGACCGGGGCGAAGGCGGGGATCGTCTTGGTCATCTCGGTGGCCGCCACCGGGACGATCGCGTTCACCGTGATGTTCGCCCTGGCCAGCTCCATCGCCCAGGTCCTGGCCATGGCGACCACGCCCGCCTTGGCGGCGGCGTAGTTCGTCTGGCCGAAGTTCCCGCGCTGGCCCGCGGGTGAGGAGACGAGGATCAGGCGGCCTCCGCTCCCCTGCTCACGCATCCGCACCGCCGCCGCCCGCGCACAGGTGAACGTGCCGCGCAGGTGCACGCCGATCACCGCGTCGAAGTCGTCGTCCGACATCTTCCACAGCACCCGATCGCGCAGGATCCCCGCGTTCGTCACCATCACGTCCAGCCGGCCGAACTCCTTGACGGCCGTGTCGACCAGCCGCTCGGCCACCTCGGCGGATCCGACCGGGGCCACGACGGCCGCGGCCCTGCCCCCCTTCGCGGTGATCCCGCCGGCGACCCCCGTGGCCGCGTCGCCGTCCACGTCGTTCACGACGACCGCCGCCCCTGCCGCCGCCAACGCCTCGGCGTACGCGCGGCCGAGGCCGCGGCCCGCGCCGGTGACGACGGCCACCTTGCCGGAAAGATCCATAGTGTCGCCCTTCGCTCGGCAGCCCGATATCGTCGAATGTATGGCAGCTATCTGACGGCCGTCAAAGATTTGCATGACGTCCGGGACCGTCTACCCTTCTGTTGTGATCCTCGGCGGCGAAGACGACCAGACGGCGCCATCCCTGCGCCCGCAGTCCCTGATGTTCAGCTTCCTCGGCATCTACGTGCTGCATCGCGACATCGCCGTCTACTCCGGAAGCGTCATCGACGTCTTCGCCCGCCTCGGCGTCTCCGAGGAGGCCGTACGGTCGACGCTCGCGCGGATGGTGAAGCGGAACCTGCTGGCACGACATCGGCAGGGCCGGAAGGTGTATTTCGGGCTTACCCCGCATGCCGTGGAGGTCTTGGAGGACGGGCGCAAACGGGTGTGGGAGACCGGCGCGGTGAACCGCGACTGGGACGGCACCTGGACGCTCGTCGGCTTCTCCATCCCGGACAGCCGTCGCAGCACCCGGCACGACCTGCGGTCGCGGCTCATCTGGAACGGCTTCGGCCTGCTGCAGAGCGGGCTGTGGATCGCGCCGGGCGTCCAGGACGTCACCGACGTCCTCGCCTCTCTCGATCTGGGCGACCACGTGACCGTGCTGACCGCCAGGGCGTTCACGCCGACCGAGGCGGCCGACCTCGTCGGGAAGGCGTTCGACATCGAGCAGATCGCCGCGCGCTATCGGGCGTTCCTCGCCCAGTGGGACGTCCCCCGGCCGTTCCCCGGCGCGCCCGACGACCTCGCGCGGCAGCTGCTGCTGCACACCGACTGGCTGCAGCTCGTCCGCCAGGATCCGCACCTGCCCGCCGAGCACCTGCCCCGGGACTGGCCGGCGATCCAGGCCGAGCAGACCTTCCAGACGCTCGCCCAGCGGTACGAACCGCCCGCCGCCGAGCTGGCCGCCACCGTCCTGGACACGCTGGCCGTCTGACGCCCGGCCGCGCCGCCCCCTGATGGTTGTCGCGGCGCGGCCGGGTGCGGCCGAGGCCGGGTGTCAGGCGATGGTGCAGGCCGCGCCGTTGAGGGCGAAGCCGGTCGGAGCGGTGTTGGTGCCGCTGTAGACGCCCTGGAAGCCGAAGCTCGTGCTGCCTCCGGCGGGGATGGCGGGGTTGTAGGAGACGTTGCGGGCGGTGACCTGGGCACCGGACTGGGTCACAGTGGCGTTCCAGGCGTTGGTGACCTGCTGGTTGCCCGGCCAGGTCCAGGTGACGGTCCAGCCGTTGACGGGACCGGTGCCGGTGTTCGTGATCGTGACGTCCGCCGTGAACCCGTTGTTCCAGGTGTTCGGGGTGTAGGTGACCCTGCACCCGCCGGGCTGCGGGTTCGACGGGCTCGCGGACGGCGACGGGCTCGCGGACGGACTGGCGGACGGGCTGACCGACGGGCTGACGGTGGCGCTCGGACTCGGGCTCGGGCTCGGGCTCGGGCCGCTACCGGTGAGGCCGAAGAACTGGATGGCGACGGCGGCCATGCCGCTCATCGGGAGGCTGTGGCCCGCGCCCTGGATGCTGTACGCCTCGACCTTCACCGCCCCCGTGGAGTCGGCGTAGCGGCGGCGGCTCCAGCCGGACTGCGGGGTGTCGGTGCTGGTGGGTGTCTGGCTCAGGCCGTGCACGTTCGTCCACTGCTTGATCTCCTCCTCCAGCTCGGCGTAGTTGACCACCGTGTCGGCGGTGCCGTGCCACAGCTGCATCCGCGGCCAGGGCCCCCGGTAGTTCGGGTTGGCGTTGCGCACCGCGTCGCCCCACTGCTGCGCGGTCTTGCCGACGCACGGGGAGGAGTTGCCCGCCGGGTTGTAGGCCGCCTCGTTGGGGAAGCACGTGAACGGCACGCCCATGAACGCCGCGCCCGCCTTGAACACCTCGGGATACAGGGCGAGCATGGCGTTGGTCATCATGCCGCCCGAGGAGGCGCCGGTCGCGAACACCCGGTTCGGGTCGCCGTGGTACTGCTGCTCGACGTAGGTCACCATCGACATGAGCGACACCGGGTCGGTCTGGCCGCCGCGCACCTTGGACGCGTCGGACCAGTTGTCGAAGCAGTTCATCTTCTTCGAGGCCGACGGGTAGATCACGATGAAGCCGTACCGGTCGGCCAGCGACGCGAACTCGGTGGACGAGTAGAAGCCCGGCCCCGTGCCGCCGCACGTGTGCATGGCCAGCACGATCGCCGGGTTCTGCTGGGCGTTGTTCGGGACGTACACGTACATGCGCAGATTACCGGGGTTGGCGCCGAAGTTGGTCACTTCGGTCAGCGTGGCCGCGGCGGCGGGGTGCGCGGACACCAGTACCGACGTCAGGGCCGCGGCGGCGCACAGCACCGCGGCGACGGCACCGGCGAGCGCCGCGAGTAATCGCTTCATCCGCTCCTCCTTTTTCGATCAGCGGCGGTTCCCTCTTTTCCTTGCGCCTTTCCGCGCATGTTCCGGAATGGCCGTCCGCTCGGAAGTCGTGACGTCAGCCGGTATAGAAGCGGCATCGGCCTGCGGTCAAGTCACGGCCGCGAGGGCCGCGGCGATCGAATAGGAGTTATCGCTGCATATCAAGGTACTTGCTATCAAGTGACTTGATAGCGAGCCGCGAAACTTACATCTTGAAGATCGCGCGGTATCGTCGTCCGGTGACCGCCCACCGCCCCCGTCCCGCCGCCCAGCCGACCGCGCCCTCGGCACGCCTGAGCTACCTGGTGTTCCGACTGGAGCGCCGCATCCGCGCCCGCCTGGACGACACGCTCGCCCGGCACGGCGTCACCACGACCGAGTACATGGCGCTCAGCGAACTGCGCACGCGCGACGGGGTGTCGTCGGCGGAGCTGGCCCGCATCGCCTTCGTCACGCCGCAGGCGATGAACCTCGTCATCCGCGACCTGGAACGGCGCGGCCTGATCCGCCGCGACCCGCACCCGGACGGCGGCCGCACACTGTGCGCCCGCCTCACTCCCGAGGGGGTGACCGTGCTGCGGCGATGCGACAGCTCGCTCGACGACATCGAAGCGGTCATGCTCGCGAAGGTCGACGACACGACGCGGGAGACCCTCAGAGACGGCCTCACCGTGTGCGCCCGGGCCCTACGCCCGGACGCGTACTGACGAAGTCGTCAGAGCAGCTTGGTCATGAACACGCTGTGCGGATCGGGCCGGTAGTCGGCGAAGGGTTCGCAGTAGCCGAACCCGAACTTCTCGTACAGCCTTCTGGCGGGCAGGAAGAAGTCGGCGGAGCCGGTCTCCAGGCTCAGCCGGGTGAAGCCCATCCGCCCGGCCTCGGCGATGATGTGCTCCAGCAGCAGGGACGCGATCCCGCTGCGCTTGCGCGCCACAGCGGTGCGCATCGACTTCAGCTCGGCGTGCGCCGGGTCGAGCCTCTTGAGCGCGCCGCAGCCCACGACGGCGTCGCCGTCCATCACCGACCAGAACGTGACCTCGGGCGTGCGCAGGCCGTCGAGGTCGAGGGCGTGCTTGCTCTCCAGCGGAGTGATGGACCGCATCTCCCGCACGTGTTCGCGCAGGAACTCGGCGATCTGCGGGCCGGACAGGTCGTCCTCGACGATTCTCATCGCGCTCGTTCATCCATCGGTGCTCGGTGACATGGGTGCTCGGTGACATGGGTGCTCGGTGACATGGGTGCTCGGTGACATGGGTGCTCGGTGACATGGGTGCTCGGGGAACCACAGCCGGACGCCACTCTAGCCGCCGGCGTCAGGCGAATCGGAAGCCCGGCGGCAGCGGCTCCCGCCGGAACAGGTGGGCGGGTACGGCGTCGGCGAGGGCCTGGTATCCCGCCGGGTTCAGGTGCAGGTGGTCGCCCACGTCGTAGGCGGCGAGCAGCCGGCGGGGATCGGCCGGGTCGCGGGCGGCGCCGTCGAAGTCGATCACGGCGTCGAACCGGCGCCCGGCGCGGATCCACTGGTTGACCGCCTGCCGGGCCGCCTCCCGGTAGCCCTGCGCGTCGTCGTAGGAGGCGTTGCCGCCGAACGGCGTCAGCGTCGCCCCGTAGACACGGATGCCCCGGGCGTGCGCCCGCGTGACGATCTGGTCGTAGGCGAAGATCAGGTCGTCGGTCACCTGCTTCTGCGCGGCCGGGGTCGCCTCGGCGGTGCCGATGTCGTTGACCCCCTCGAACAGGACCAGCCACGCCACGCCGCTGTGGGCGAGCACGTCGCGGTCCAGCCGGGCCAGCACGTTGGGGCCCAGGCCGTCGTTGAGCACCCGGTTGCCGCCGGCCGCCTGGTTGACCACCGCCACGCCGTCCATTCCGTGCCGGGACCGCAGGCGGTCGAGCAACCGGTCGGGCCAGCGGTCGTTGCCGTTGGTGGTCGAGCCCCGGCCGTCGGACAGCGAGTCGCCCACCACCGTCACCGCGGCGACCGAGGGATCGGCCCACACCTCCACTCCGCTGAGGAAGTACCAGTGGTCCACCGCGGTCGCGCCGGGCAGGTCCTCGGCGTCGGCGTGGTCGCCGGGCAGCAGGTAGGAGGTGGTCCGCGAGCCCGGATGCGAGGTGATGCTCGCCGAGCGCTGCCCGTCGGCCAGATAGACGGTCACCGTCAGGTTCGACCCGGGCACCGGCTCGACGTCCAGCGGGTCGGAGACCGCCTGCGCCCCGGCGGGGATCGTCGTCGACGGGCGGCCGTGGAAGGTCACCGGCCGCACCGTCCCCGGCTGGACCGCGCTCACCCCCGCCCGCCCCCCGGCCGGCAGCGCCACGGTCGCCTTCGTGATGGGCAGCGCCGCGCCGCCGAAGGCGTTCGACACCCTCACCCGCAGCTGCCGCCCGCCCACCGAGACCCGGACCGTCTGCCGCAGCGTGGCATCGGCGAGAACGAGGTCATCCCGGGTGAACGGTGCGGGCGGCATGTTGTCCGGCTCCGTCAACTGCGGCATCGCCGTCCAGGTGGCGACCCACTGCCCGTCCTCTTCCTGCACGCCGTGGCGTTCCGGCGCCGTCATGGGATGCGCCGGCCGCGGACGTCGGGCACGCCCGACTTGCGGAAGAAGTAGGCGTTGATCTGGTCGCGCCACTCCTCCGCGCAGCGGACCTGCTCGTCGAGGAGCTCTTCGACCCGGGCGTGCAGGGACGGGTCGAACAGTGCGGCGGCCTCCTCCCATCGCCGTCTGGCCTCGATCGCCTCCTCGACTCCCGCGAAATGGGTGTCGTAGATGTGCTGGACGACGGTCGCCCCGCTGTGCAGCACGTGCCCGTACGGGACGTGGTGGAAGAACAGCAGCAGTTCGTCGGGGCACCGGTCGAGCGACTCGTACACCTCCGACCACGGCGGCGGATACTGGCCGGTGAAGCCGGTCCCGGTGGCGCGGGTGCGGTCCACCCCGACGCCGTCCCGGTCGGCGAAGTGGTAGGTGCCCCACGGCGTGTACTCGTATCCGTCCACGTCGGGCCCGTAGTGGTGGCCGGGACGGACCATGAATCCGACGCCCAGCGGCGCGGTGTACCGCTCGTAGGTGCGCCAGGAGCCGTCCATGATCGCATGCAGGGTGTGCCTCAACGCCTCGGTGTCCCCCGTCGCCGTCGGCGTGAACGTGAGGTCGATCCACTCGTCGAGGATCGCCGCCGGGTCCGTCCACGGCGCCCAGGCGAGCCTGCCGAAGGCGTACAGGTTGGCCTGGGCGAGCGGGTGGCCGGTCCAGTAGGGGTCGTCGCCCACGTTGGAGACCGCGACGAGCCCTCCGCCGTCACCCGAGGCTCCCCCGGCGACGTCGGCCACGGCGGTTCCGTCCGGTCCCCAGGGGCGGAAGCCGAGCACCTCGCGCCACATCGGGGGGAGGTAGCAGACGTGCCGCTGCTGGCCGGTGTACTCCTGCGTCACCTGCAGTTCCACGGCCAGGCGGGTGGCGGGCATGGCCGCGATCACCGGCGACACCGGCTCGCGCACCTGGAAGTCCACCGGGCCGTGCTTCACCTGCAGGATCACGTTGTCGCGGAACCGCCCGTCGAGCGGGGCGAAGTGGTCGTACGCGGCGCGGGCCCGGTCGGTGGACCGGTCGCGCCAGTCCTGCCGGTGGTTGTAGACGAAGGCGCGCCAGTGAACGACCCCGCCGAACGGCTCCAGCGCCTCGGCCAGCAGGTTCGCGCCGTCGGCGTGGTCGCGCCCGTACGCGAACGGGCCGGGCTCCCCCTCGGAGTCGGCCTTCACGACATAGCCGCCGAAGTCGGGGATCGTGTCGTACACCCGCTCGGTGACGCCCGCCCACCACTTCCGCACGCCCTCGTCCAGCGGGTCGGCGGTCGGCAGCCCCCCGAGGACGACGGGCGAGGCGAAACTCACCGACAGGTGGACCCTGATCCCGTACGGCCGCAGCACGTCCGCGAGCGCGGCGACGTCGCCGAGCCGGTCCGTCAGCAGGCGGGCCCCGGTGGCGCGCACGTTCACGTTGTTCACGGAGATCGCGTTCACGCCGCACGCGGCCAGCAGCCGCCCGTAGGCCCGCACCCGGGCCAGGTCGCCGCGCGGCGCGCCGTCGCGCCAGAAGATCGACCCTCCCGCGTAGCCGCGTTCGACCTGGCCCATCACCGGATGGACGTCGACGTTGTCCCAGTGGTCGAGCATGCGCCGCCGCATCGCGGGCCGATGACGCTCGGCCTGAAGCTCTCCGGCGAACGCCCTCTCACCGAGCCGCACGACGTGGAACAGGCCGTAGAGCAGCCCGGCGGGATCGTCGGCGAGCACGACCGTCACGCCGTCGCGCCGCGCGAGCAGGTATCCCTCGGCGCCGATCGCGGAGTCGGGGCGGACCTCGCCCGCGACGCCCGGCAGCGGTTCCGTGGTGAGCGCGAGCACGAGGTCGTACGGCCCGTCCTCGGCGCCGCGACGCACGCGTCCGCCGTACCGGGCACAGGCGTCCGCCACCTCGTCGTGCACGGTCCCGGCGAGGAGCCCGTCACCGAGCACGAGTGTGCGGCGCGAGCCGATCGCACGGAACGCCTCCGGCGGCAGCCACGCCGGATGGACAGGATCAGGAGTCGTCACGAGGCCCCTCCGGGGAATCGCCCTGCACGGTGAACTTCTCCGTGACCTCGGCGATCAGCGGCCGGCTGTTCAGCAGCAGCGCCGCCGCGAACACCGAGGCCAGCAGCGTCAGCGCGGCCTCGGAGGCGACCAGCGTGACACCCGCCGCGACGACGAGCAGGCACGCGTCGGCCAGCGCGACCCTGGGCGAGGAGAAGAGGAAGTACGCGGCCAGGCGGGCGACGTCCCTCGCCCGGAACGCGAACAGCGATGTGATCACGAGGGCGTTCGCGCCCCAGAGGGCCGCCGCCAGCGCGATGAGGACCAGCAGGATCGCCCACCACCCCGGGACGCCTGCCGCGCCGAAGTTCGCGAGCGTCGATCCGAGGACGGTCAGCCACGCCAGCAACGGGACCCAGAGCTTCACCACCCCGCGGACGTTCATCCGGTAGCCGCGCCAGAACGCCGTCGACGGGTGGAGATCCGTCAGGTCGAGCCGGCGGTGGTGCAACGCGTACAGCGCGGCCGACAGCGCCGGGCCGGCCGGGAGCGCGCACGCCGCCGCCAGCGGGACGTTGGCGGCGGCGCGGTCGAGCAGGACGAGCCCGATCAGGCCGGGCACGGTGGTGACCAGGACCAGGAGCTCTACCACGAGCAGGGTGTAGACCAGCGCGGAGGCGCGCGAGAGCGGTCCCTGGCCGAACCGCCGGATCGTCGTCTCTGTCATGGCGCAGCCTCCTCATCCAGGCCGAGCAGGCGGCGGTCGTCCCACCTGTCCCCCCAGGGCGAAGTCTCGTCGACCACGGGCGTGATCTCCAGCAGGGTGACCTCGTGGCGGTCGAGGGTGATGTCCAGGGCGACCCTTCCGTCCTCGATCGGCAGGCTGCGATGGCCGCGGACCGGCTCCGCCGCCTCCCGCAGCGCGTCGAGCTGCCGGGACCGGGGCGAGGCCGGGCGGCCCATCTCGCACCACGCCCTCCAGGCGTTGCCCTTCTCCTCGCTCACCGACGAGCGCAGCAGGAAGGCCCGGCCGGACGGCGAGCTGACCGGGATCGACAGCCGCACGGTGTGCCCGTCGACCGGCGGGCCGCCGGTGACGTCCACCGGCGCCCAGGCCAGCGCGGTGACCCGGCCGGCGTCGTCCCGGGTGACCAGGTGGTCCTGTCCGCGTGCCAGGATCTCCTCGCCCATGCGGGCCATGAAGGCGTACAGGTGATAGGCCGGCTTCTTGATCTGACGGTGGGTCAGCAGGCCGAAGCCGCCGTGGAACAGCGAGGCCGGCACCCCTGCCTCCTCGAACACGTCGCTGAAGGTCCAGTAGGAGAAGGAGTCGGCCAGGTCTCCCCCGGCGGCGAGCACCGGCGCGAGGTACGCGGCGTGGAACGCCGTGTCGTGGATCGGGTTGTCCGGCCGGTATGAGGAGTTGAACTCGGTGATGTGCACGGGCAGATCCGCCAGCGGACCGCCCCGGAGCTGCCGCCGGGGCGTGGCGAACTGCTCCAGCAGCCGCGACGGCGGGGCCAGCGTCTGGTGCACGCCGAACGGCACGTGCTGGGCCGGGCCGGAGGTGTAGGCGTGCCGGCTGACGAAGTCGATCGGCAGGGACCGTTCGGCGACGAAGTCGGCGAAGCGCACCAGCCACTCGTCGGAGCCGGGAGAGATGGCCGGCCCGCCCACCTGGAGCGAGGCGTCCACGTCCTTGACGGTGTTCGCGGTCACCTCGTACAGGCGGTGGTAGGCGTCCTGGTCCGCGTCGAGCCAGAACTCCTTGAGGTTGGGCTCGTTCCACACCTCGATCGGCCAGGTGCGCACCTGGTCGAGCCCGTACCGGTCGACCAGGTGCGTCACGGTGGCCCTTACCAGCGCGGCCCACTCCTGCCACGACCGGGGCGGGGTGACGTTGCCCTGCCACCAGAAAACGGTCTGGCCGCCGGACGCGAGCCCGGAGGGCATGAAGCCCAGCTCCAGGAACGGCGCGATCCCGAGGTCGAGGTAGGCGTCGATCACCTGGTCCACGTAGGTGAACACGTGCCGCACGTGCCGGGTGCCCCGGAGCTCGTACGGCCGGTGGACGCCCACCCCGTCGCTCAGCAGCCCGTGCCCACGGATGTGCCGGAAGCCGATCTCCCGCTGGACCAGCGCCAGCGACTCCTGGTAGTCCCGGCGCAGGGCCAGGTCGAAGCGGCCGGTGCCGACGCAGAATCGCCAGGCGTCCGTCAGCCGGCTCGGGGGGTCGTCCGGCATATCGGGGACAGGGTGGCGCATCATCGTCCTTCGCTCGCCGTTCCGGACAGCGCGTGCCGGCCGTGGGACAGGCACGGCCGGCGCGGGCCGGTCAGCCGTGCTCCTTCTTGTAGCGCTCGTACGCGCCGTTGACGAGGTTGACGTAGGACGTCATGTTCTTCGCCTCGAGCTCCTTGACGTAGGCGTCCCACTCGTCGAAGCTCCGCTTGCCGAGGATGAACTCGAGCGTGTTCTGGGTGGCGTGGTCCTTCAGCGGGGTCTGCCACAGCGCGGCCTGCTCGCGCTCCTCGTCGTTGAGCGGGCTCGGCGGCTTCGGCGGCAGCGCCTTCCTGGCGTTCATCGTCTTCTGCCATTCGATCTCCTCCTCGGAGAAGGTCGACTGGAGCAGCTCGGTGCTGCCGCCGTAGGCGAACACCCCGTTGGAGAAGCCGAAGTCCTTCTGCAGGTGCTTGGGCGCGCCGGGGTTGAGGCCGACGAAGTCGACGTCCTTCGCGAGCTGGAACTTGCCGGAGCCGTCCTTGGTGTAGGTGGTCCCCTCGACACCCCACTTGGCGAACACCTGGCCCTCGTCGGAGTACCAGAGCCAGTCGATGAACTGCATCATCGCGACGAAGTTCTTGCTGTCCCGGGCCTTCTTCGAGATCATGATGCCGTTCTCCAGCCGGCTGTCGTTGGCGTCGGCCTTGACCGGCCCCTGCGGCCCGATGGGCACCGGGATCTTGATGAGCTTCGCCTTCGGGTTGGCCTTCTTCAGCGGCGGGCGATACTCGTTCACGAGCGTCTGGGCGTTGCCGCTGATCACGAAGGACTTGCCGGACGCCAGCTTCTGGATCGCCTGATCGTCCTGCTGAGTGAAGCTCTCCGGGTCGAGCAGCTTCTCCTCCACCAGCGTGTGGAGGAACTGCAGCATCTGCTTGTACTGCTCCATCGCCCCGGTGTAGGCGAACTTCTGCGCCGTGGGATCCCACGTGATGCCGGTCGTGAAGCCCCAGCCGCCGCGTGCGCCGCTGCCCAGGCCGAAGACCTGGTTCAGCATGGCGCCGCCCGGTGTGGGGATGCCCCATCGGTCCGAGTAGGGATAGGAGTCGGGATACTCCTCCTTCATCGCCTTCAGCATGTTGTGCACGTCGTCCCAGGTCTGCGGGATCTCCAGCCCGAGCTTGTCGAGGATGTCGCCGCGCACAATCAGCGTGTAGTCCGTCCAGTAGTCCTCGTGGAGGCCGGGGAGCAGGTAGAAGCGGCCGTCGGCCTGCCGGAGCGTGTCAAGGTCGGGCTGCAGGTTCCACTTGGCGATCTTCTCCTTGAAGTTCGGCATCAGGTCGAGGTAGTCGCTGACCGGCAGGACGCTGCCCGAGGCGACGAAGGGGGTCTCCTGGCCGGGGTAGGTCTTCGGGATGATCATCGGGGCGTCGCCGGCGCCGATCAGCAGGCTGCGCTTGTTCTCGTAGTCGCTCAGCGGCACCACGTTCGGCTGCAGCGTCACGTTGGTCCGCTTGGTCAGCTCCGACCAGAACAGCCAGTCGTTCTTGATCGGATAGAACGGGTGGTTGTTGTAAAGGATGCTGAACGAGAGCGGGGCAGCGGCCTTGAACGGCTTGCCGGCCGCGTAGTCGGACATCGCGCCGTCGCGGTTCGCCGCGAAGTCGTCACCGCTCTTCTTGGGGCCGGAATCGCCGTCGGTGCTGCAGGCGGCGAGCGCGAGGAAGGCTCCCACGGCGACCATCGCCTGACGCCGGTTGATCTCATACATGAAAGGGGGGTCCTCTCCCTTGGGGAAACGGGCTGAGTGAAAGCGGAATGAGAGGTCCGGCGTGTTATCCCTTCACCGCGCCGAGCATGACGCCCTTGACGAAGTACCGCTGGACGAAGGGGTAGACCACCAGGATCGGGATGACCGTGAGCACCATCGTCACGGACTTGATGTTGGTGGCCACCGTCATGTCGGTGGCGTCGGCGCCGACGGACGTGCCCGTGGTGGCGCCGGCGATGAGGTTGCGCAGGTAGACGGTCACGGGGAACAGGTCGTTCTGGCTCATGTAGAGGAAGGCCGCGAACCACGAGTTCCAGAACGACACGGCGTAGAACAGCACGATCGTCGCGAGGACCGCCTTCGACAGCGGCAGCACGATCCGGAGCAGGATGCCGTAGGTGCTCATGCCGTCGATCGCGGCGGCCTCCTCCAGCTCGGCCGGCAGGCCCTCGAAGAACGCCTTCATCACCAGGAGGTTGAAGACGCTGACCGCGTTCGGCAGCACGATGGCCCAGATGCTGTCCTTCAGCCCGAGGCTGGAGATGAGGATGTAGTTGGGGATGAGCCCGCCGGAGAAGAACATCGTGAAGACCGCGATCCCGATCAGGAACGTGCGGCCCTTCAGGTGCTTCTTCGACAGGACGTACGCGTAGCACGTGGTCATGACCATCGCGATGGCCGTCGCGACGACCGTGTAGACCAGGGTGTTGCGGTAGTTGATCCAGAACGTCGGGTCGGAGGCCACGAACTCGTACGTACGGAAGGTGAACCCGACGGGGACGAGGTTGACCTTGCCGGCGCGGATGGCGAACTCGTCGCTGAGCGACCGGGCGACGATGTTGACGAAGGGGTACAGGGTCACGATCACGACACCGGTCAGAATGATCGCGTTGACGACCCGGAACACCCGGTAGCCCCGGGTCCTGTCGACGGTCACCACAGGCTCGTCCCCACCGTGCGCCGGGAGATCAGGTTCGCCGACATGACCAGGGCCAGCCCGATCACGGCCTCGAACAGGCCGATCGCCGCGGCGTAGCTGAAGCTGTTGGAGACGATGCCCATCCGGTAGAGGTACGTGGAGATCACGTCGGCGGTGGGGTACGTCAGCGGGTTGTAGAGCAGCAGGATCTTCTCGAAGCCGACGGCCATGAACGTGCCGATGTTGAGGATCAGCAGGGTGACCGCGGTCGGCCGGATGCCGGGGAGGGTCACGTGCCAGACCTGCCGCCACCGGCTCGCGCCGTCGATCCGGGCCGCCTCGTACAACTGCTCGTCGATGGTGGTGAGCGCGGCGAGGTAGATGATCGTCCCCCAGCCGACCGTCTGCCACATCTCCGAGGAGACGTAGATCGTCCGGAACCACCCCGCCTCCTGCAGGAACGCGACGGGCTCGTTGCCGGCCGCGCGCAGGAGCTGGTTGACCGGCCCGTCCACCGACAGCATCTCCATGACCAGCCCGGCCACGACGACCATCGACAGGAAGTGCGGCAGGTAGGACACCGACTGGACGAACCGCTTGATCCTCCTGCCGCGCAGCTCGTTGATCAGCAGGGCGAGCACGATCGGCGTCGGGAAGCAGAACAGCAGGGTCAGCACGCCGATGACCACGGTGTTGGTGAAGACCTGCCAGAACGACGGGTCGTTCAGGAACATCTTCACGTAACGCAGGCCGACCCATTCCTCGCCGAGCACGCTGCCGCCGGGCTGGAACTTCCGGAAGGCGATGACGTTCCCGATCATCGGCAGATACCGGAAGATCACGAAGAACAGCAGCGGAAGGATCGCCAGCGAATAGAGCTGCCAGTCACGGCGCAGCGCCTGCCGCCAGGTGCGGCGCGGCGGGCGCTTCGCACGGGCGGGATCCGGTCTCGCCCGCCGGGGATCCCCCGTATCCGGCGACGCGTCGATCGTCCTGGTGGTGCTCATCCCGTGCCTCCGGTGCCATCCGAGCGGATCCACGGCGGCGCGTGCGGCCGCCGAAAGGGGCGGCTTCGCGCACCCCGCCCCGGGAGACGGCACGGCAGCGCGAACCGAAAGTTTCGAAAGTCCTCATTAATATTGCGGAAATATAAGACCCGGACCTGGGTGCGTCAAGAGGGTAGTCAATCGCCGAGACTCTCGCGTCGCCGAGCCCAACACAGCCTGGATCTCGGTATATCTCAGGGCCTTCCGGTGGTAGAGTTTCGCGAAAGTTTCGGAGAAACGACGAGCGGACAGATGACCAGCCCCTCCCCCGCCCGCGATCCACGGCCCACCACGATCGCGTCCATCGCCGAAGAGCTCGGCGTCTCGGTGACCACGGTCTCCAAGGTCCTCAACGGCCGCCCCGACGTCGCGCCCGACACGCGCGAACGCGTCGAGGCCGGCCTCGCGCGGCACCAGTACCGCCGCCGTTCGAAGCGGCGCACGCTCAAGGGGCAGATCGACCTCGTCTTCCACGAGTTGAACTCCATGTGGTCGATGGAGATCATCCGCGGGGTCGACGCCGTCGCCGCCGCAGCGCGGATCGAAGTCGTCTTGTCGCAGCTGAAAGGGGCGCACCGGCCACCGGAGGAGTGGCTCGACGGTGTGCTCGACCATCGCCCCCTCGGTGTGCTGTTCGTCATGTCCAGCCCGTCTCAGTCGCAGCAGCAGAAGCTGCGGCGGGCGCAGGTCCCGTTCGTCGTCGTCGACACCGACGGCGAGATCGCCGAGTCCGTGCCCGTGGTCGGCTCGAACAACTGGGACGGCGGCCTGCTCGCCACCCGTCATCTCCTGGAGCTGGGTCACCGCCGCATCGCGGTCGTCTCCGGCCCGAAGGACGTGATGTGCAGCAGGGCACGGGTCGCCGGATTCCGGGTCGCCCACGACGAGGCGGGGCTCACCGTCGACCCCGCCCTCGTCAGGTACGGCAACTTCTACGTCGACGCCGGATACAAACACGCCATGGACCTGCTGCAACGCCCGGACCGGCCGACCGCGATCTTCGCCGGGTCGGACCTGCAGGCGCTCGGCGTCCTGCGCGCGGCCCGGCGGCTCGGCCTCGACGTCCCCGGGGACCTGTCGGTGGTCGGTTACGACAACGTGCCCGTCGCCGGCTGGGTCGAGCCCGCCCTGACCACGGTGGGCCAGCCGCTGTGCGACATGGCGACGGTCGCGACCCAGATGCTGCTCGACCTGGCCCGCGGCGTGGAGCCGGCCACGAGCCGGATCGACCTCGCGAACGAGCTCGTGGTCCGCGAGAGCACCGCGCCGCCGGGGAGCCGGGCACGCTCACGCCTGCCGCGCCCGGCGGACGACCACCGCTCCTAGGGGAGGCACGGTGATCTCCCCTGACGCCGGGAGGCCGGTGAGGAGGTCCGTACCCCCGCCCTCCACCGGGACGGCGACGGGCGTCTCAGCGTCGTGGTTGAGGAGGAAGAGGTATTCGTGCCGCTCGTCCTCGCGGACCGTGCACTCCAGGTGGGCGGGAAGGCCGTCGAAGCGGTTCTCCACACCCGCCGCTCTCAGCTCGCCGATCAGCACCCGGTCGAAGGCGTCCTGTTCCACAAGGGTGGCGAAGTAGACGACCCGGCCGGCTCCGAAGTCGTTGGCGACGACCGCGGCGCGTCCCGCGAGCAGCCCGTCCGCGTAGGTCGCCAGTGCCGTTCCGGTTTCTAGGTGGATGTCCTCGCGCCACCAGTCCGACGTCGCCGTGCGTCCGTCGGTGAACTCGACCGTGAACCGCTCGCCGGGACGCGCCGGCCAGTATTCGTCGATCTTCGCGCCGATGAGGCGGCGGAACGCGCCCGGGTAGCCGTCCGGGCGGACGCGGTTGCACTGGTCCACTACGCCCGAGAAGAAGGACATGACGACGGTTCCGCCACCGCGGGCGAACTCGGTGACGGCGGCGACGCCCTCGTCGTCGACGAGGTACGCGTTGGGCACGACCAGCACCTTGTACGGCGACAGGTCGCTCCTGGTGGACACGACGTCGACCGCGTAGTGGTGCTCCCACAGCGGCCGGTAGTGCCGCATGACGGTGTCCACGTAGCTGAAGTCGTTGCGGGGCAGGCCCCACAGCTCCTCCAGCCCCCACCAGCCGTTCCAGTCGAACAGGACGGCGACCTCGGCCCGCGTGGCCGTTCCCGCCACGGGTGACAGCAGCCCGACCTCGCGGCCGAGCTCGGCGACCTCGCGGAAGGTGCGCGACTGCGGACCGGAGTGCGGCAGCATCGCCGAGTGGAAGCGTTCGTGCCCGCCCCGGCCGGCCCGCCACTGGAAGAACATCACCGAGTCGGCCCCGCGGGAGACCGCCTGGAGCGAGCCGAGCCGCATCCGGCCGGGCTCCTTGACCACGTTGAGCCTCCACTGGCTGACCGCGCTGGCGGCCTGCTCCATCAGCAGCCACGGACGCCCGCCCTTGAGCGACCGGAACAGGTCGAACTGGAAGGCCGACGACACGTGCGAGTCCGGGTCGGCGGGGTCGGGGTAGATGTCCAGGGCCGCCGCGTCCTCCTCCGGGGCCCAGCGCCAGTAGTCGGCATTGCGGTAGAAGCGCATGAAGTTGGTGACGACCGGGACGTCGTCGCGGAAGGAGCGGACGATGTCGCGCTCGGCGACGAAGCACTCCAGCAGGGCGTCCGAGGTGAAGCGCTTGAAGTCCAGGATGCGGCTGGGGTTCATCCAGGTGCGGGGGACGCTCGGCACCTCGACCTGGTCCCAGTCGGTGTAGACCTGCCCCCAGAAGCGGGTGGTCCACGCCTCGTTGAGGGTCTCCAGGTCGCCGTACCTGCGCGTGAGCCAGCGGCGGAAGCCGGCCGAGGCGGCCTCGTTGTAGGCCGTGGGGCCGTACTCGTTGCTGATGTGCCACATGGCCAGGGCGGGATGGAAGGAGTACCGCTCCGCGAGCCGCCTGGTGATGTTCGCCGCGTGCTCGCGGTAGACCGGGGACGAGGGGTCGTAGTGCAGGCGGTTGCCGAAGCCGAACCGCTCGCCGTCGGCCATGACCGGGAGGACCTCGGGGTGCCGGTGGGTCAGCCAGGCGGGCGGCGCGGCGGTGGGGGTGGCCAGGTTGACCGCGATGCCGTTCTCGTGGAGCAGGTCCATGACCTCGTCGAGCCAGCCGAACTCGTACGTGCCGGGCTCCGGTTCGAGCGAGGCCCACGCGAAGACGCCGAGCGACACGAGGTTCACCCCCGCCTCGCGCATGAGCCGGACGTCCTCCCGCCACACGCCCGGGTCCCACTGCTCGGGGTTGTAGTCCCCGCCGTACGCCAGGCCGCCGAGGCGATCCATGAGGGCACGCATGCGAGCGTCTGTCATCCGTCACTCCCCGGCTGTCGCAGTCCCCGTCCGCGACCGGCCGGAACGGCGGAGGCCGCCGCCGGAACGGACAGGTCAGCGCGTTCTGTCGACGCTCGCACGTCCCGGCCGACCCCGCATGCGGCTCCGCCCGTACGCTGTCGCGAGCTGCCACCAGAGCTAACCGGACGTACAAGGATGAGTCAATCGACAACCGGCGCACGAGCACCCGCCGACGGCCTGCGATGTCCAGGCTGCCGGGTGACCCCGGATCATCCGGGGTCACCCCGTGGCCGCAGCCGACGTGCAGTGCGGCGGATCCGGTTTTAGCCTGAAATCGCCGCCGTAGCCGGCGGTACCGGGATCTGTCGGGGGAGGACAGCGAAGGAGCCACGACATGGCGAAACCGCCCGACGACCACGGCGACGGTGTCCGAATCTTCCTCGACTACCTGGTGCAGGCGCGGTCGGCGGCCTGGAACCCCTCGGCGCAGTGGCTGTCCCGCCACTCCGGCATCCCGAAGACCACGGTCGAGTCGCTCATCCACGGCACGCGTAAGCGGCTACCGAGCTGGAACGAACAGGTCGAGCGCCTGCTGGAGGCCTACCGCAAGAAGGTGACAGAGGACAAGCGCGGGGGTCCCGACGCGGTGCTGGGCGACATGGCGGCGTGGAAGCAGGCCTATGACGACGCGCAGAACGGCCGGCCGCCGACCTGCCCTCTCCCGATGGCCGCCGCCCCCGCCCCACCCCCGGCCACAGCAGAACCGGGCCGGCCGATCGGACAACTCCGGCCGCTGGACCTGGAAGTCCATCCGGCGATTCGCGTTGACACCGACGATCAGGAGCTGGAGGAGTTACCCGCCTACATCCCTCGAGCGCATGACGAAACCCTCGCACAGGTGGTCCGCGAGGTGCGAGCAGGAGCGTCCCGGCTGGTCGTGCTGGTCGGCGACTCGTCGACGGGCAAGACCCGCGCCTTGTGGGAAGCGGTCCGGACCCTGCCCGAGCCGTGGCGGCTGTGGCACCCGATCGACCCGGGCCGCCCGGCGGCGCTCCTGGCCGAGCTGAAGTCGATCAGGCCGTACACCGTGGTGTGGCTGAACGAGACCCAGCACTATCTGCTCACCGCCGATCCAGCCGTCGGGGAGCGGGTCGCCGGCGGGCTCCGGGAGTTGCTGCGTGCTCAGGAGCGAGGGCCGGTGCTGGTGCTGGGCACCCTGTGGCCCGCCTACTGGAAGACTCTCACCGCGGTCCCGCACGCCGGTCAGCCCGATTCGTACGCCCAGGCCCGCGAGCTGATCAAAAGCGCCAGCGTCCGCCTTCCCGAGTCCTTCACCGGCACCGACCTCGATACCGCAGGCCGGCAGGCGGCGAACACCGGCGATCCCCGTCTGGCCGAGGCCTTAAGCCAGGCACCGCAGGGGCGGTTGACCCAGTACCTGGCCGGTGGTCCGGCTCTGCTGGAGCTCTACGACAACGCCGAACCCGCCGCCCGCGCCATCCTGGACGCCGCGACCGACGCCCGCCGCCTCGGTCACGGCCCAGCCCTGCCCCGCCTCCTGCTCGCAGAAGCCGCCCCCGGCTATCTCAGCGACGAGCAATGGAACCTGCTCGACGACGACTGGCTCGAACGCGCCTTCACCTACCTCACCGATCACCGCCCCTGCCGGGGAGCCCGCCCGCCACTGGCCCGGATCAAACCTCGTCCCAGCACCGGTCACGCCCCCGCCGCACAACGTGGAGGCGAGCCGACCTATCGCCTCGCCGACTACCTCGAACAACACGGCACCCGCACCCGCCGCTCCCTCTGTCCCCCCGCCGCCTTCTGGAACGCCGCCACCCGCCACGCCGCCACGATGAGCGACCACCGCGCTCTCGCTGAGGCCGCCCGCGACCGCGGGCGCTATCGGCATGCCTCCGCGCTGTACCAAGCAGTCGCCGACGCCGGCGACACCAGCGTGCTGCGGGAGATGGCGCGGATCCGGGAGCAGGCCGGCGACCACGAAGGCGCAGAACGCCTCGCCCGCGCCGCCGCCGACGCCGGCTACATCCTCGCGCTGTGGGACCTGGCGCGGACGCGGGAGCAGGGCGGCGACCACGAAAGCGCGGAACGCATCGCCCGCGCCGCTCTCGACGCCCGGCACATCGCCGCACAGCTGCCGGAGATGGCGCGGACGCGGGAGCAGGCCGGCGACCACGAAGGCGCAGAACGCCTCGCCCGCGCCGCCGCCGACGCCGGCTACATCCTCCCGCTGTTCGACCTGGCACGGACGTGGCAGCGGGCCGGCGACCACGAAGGCGCCAAACGCCTGTACCAGGCCGCCGACGACGCCGAGTACACCACCAACCCGCTGGACGAGATGGTGTGGAAACGGGAGCGGGCCGGCGACCGCGAAGGCGCGGAACGCCTCGCCCGCGCCGCCGCCGACGCCGGCGACACCACCGCGCTGGACGGCCTGGCACGGAAGCGGGGCGACCACGAAGGCGCAGAACGCCTCGCCCGCGCCGCCGCCGACGCCGGCGACACCA
>NZ_VDMA02000047.1 GCF_006334915.2 Microbispora catharanthi | reverse complement strand
GCAACACCCTGACCCACCGCATCCTGGGCCCGTCCTCGACCGCGACGATCCAGCTCGACTACTCGGCCATGCGCGACGGCGACCGGGCCGGACTGGCGATGCTGCGCGACTCATCGGCCTGGATCGGGATCCGACGCGACAACGGCCAAACCCGCCTGGTCGCGACCAACAACCTGACCATGAACAGCAGCTGGCAGACCACGTCCACCGGCACCGAGGCCGCCAGCACACCCATCTCGGGCGGGCGGATCTGGCTGCGGGTCAACGCCGACATCCGCCCGGGCACCGGCCGGCAGGCGAAATTCTCCTACAGCACCGACGGAGTGAACTTCACCTCGTTCGGACCGGCCTTCACCATGGGCAACGCCTGGCAGTTCTTCATGGGCTACCGCTTCGCCATCTTCAACTACGCCACCCAGTCCCTGGGCGGCGCGGTCACCGTCAACCGCTTCGACCTCACCACCCCCTGACACCGCCGACCTGACACCACTGACCTGACACCACCGACGCCGACGGCCCTCGGGGACGGATACGCCGATCCCGAGGGCCGTCGCCGTTACGCCGACCGGCGTGCGTCGGTAGGCCACTCGTAGCCGCGGAAGTGGGCGTGACCGGCCCCGGCGCCGGGTGGGCGGCATCGCGCCCACCCGGGTTCCGAGAGTCGCTCGCCGGCAGGGGTGACCGACTCTTGGGATCAGAGTCCGATGCTGCGGCTGCCGAGGTGCTTGGCCGTGGTGGCGGGGCTGCCGCCGACCGGCCAGTAGGGGAGGGAGGTGGTGGGGTTGGAGGCCCGCTGGATGAGGTAGGAGGTGCCGGCCTGTGCGGGGATGGCGATGGTGGCGCCGGTCTGGTTCGCCAGCACGGTGGTGCCGCCGCCGTTCACGACGGTGACGTCCTGGCCGGGCCAGGGGTTGCGGACGGTGATGGTGCCGTCGGCGCCGGCTTCGACGGCGACGGTGACCAGGGTGCCGTTGCGGATCTGGACGTGGGCCTTGCCCTTGTGCTGGATGTAGACGGTGCCGTCGGCGTTCCAGGTGCTCGGCCAGCCGGGGGCGATGCGCAGGGTGCCGTCGTAGTCCTGCACTAGGCCCTCGGTGACGGCGGCGGCGGTGACGCCCAGCTGCTCCAGGTAGGGGTTGGTCAGCTTACTGGGATCCCAGCTGGCGAACCCGTTTGGGAAGACCTGGTACTTGTTGACGTTGGCGATCAGCGCGGTGCGCATGTCGTTGCCCAGGCCGAGCCGGGCCGCGTGCAGCGCGTCGAAGCTCCAGTCGGTCTCGGTGATGTAGCTGCGGTGGCTGAAGGTGCGCTTGGCCAGGTCGGACTGGTTGCCGCTGTCGCCGATGAGGTTGTACGGCCACACCGGCTCCAGGCCGAGGTTCTCGACGTTGTGCTTGGCGGCGGTGGGCTGCGCCGACAGGGCGAGCATGTCGTTCCCGGCGGAGTCGGAGGACGGGCTCAGCACCTGGGTCTGACCGAAGTCGGTGCGGGGCAGCGGCCGGATCTTCGGGATCGCCGTCTGCAGGCGGCCGACCAGGTCGGAGTCGACGCCGAGGGTCTGGGCCGCCTGCACCGTCACCGGGAACAGCGCCTGCATCGCGGCCACGTCGGTGATCGGGTCGTTGATCGACCACTGCGTCTCGTGGGCGTTGGAGTGAGTGTGCAGCAGGCCGTCGGATCCCGCCTTGGCGTGGGACAGCAGGAACTTGGCCGAGTCCCGCATGACCGGGTAGTTCGCCGACAGGAACGCCCGGTCGTCGGTGGCCAGGTAGGTCTGCCAGATCCACAGGCCGATCTCCGCCCCGGAGGTGACGGTCTGGGAGTTGTAGGAGGGGGCGATGGTCGAGTCGCAGGACTCGTTGCCCGAATACCAGCTGCCGTTGCCGTTGAAGCGCATGGTCTCCGGCACGCAGATGCCCTCGTGGCCCGGGTAGCGCGCGGCCGTCCAGGCGGCGATGTTGGACAGGTTGGTGCGGTAGAGGGCGAACATCGGCGTGTTCATCGAGAACGCCCCGGCCGACAGGTTGGCCTGGATCATCATCCGCAGGTTCCAGAACCAGTATCCGGCCGGGTACCAGGGCTGGGTGTCCTGGCCGACGTTGAACAGGTTGGCCTCACCGGCCTGGGTGCCCGGCAGGGTGTCGCGGTTGCTCGCGGCGATCGCGTACAGGTACAGCGTCCGCATGTTCTCGAAGTACTCGCCCGACCCGTCTCCAGAGGTGATCTTGATGAGGCCGACCGAGTTCCAGTAGTCGTGCCACCACGACAAGGTGCTCGCGGCCAGGTCCGCCGAGCCGCGGGTGAGATCGGTGCCCAGCAGGCCGGTCGCCGTGGTCAGGGCGTTGCCGCCCTTCCAGCCGGGGGACACCACGATCACCCGGAACGACCCGTCGCTGTTGGGCTGGAAGCTCACCTGCGCGGTTCGCGAGTCGGGATTGGACGCCCGCACGTTGCGCCCGCCCGCGCTGACGCCCGCCATGGTGCCGAACGTCTGGCCGGAGGCCCACGTCCCGCCGTCGGTCCACGACTCAGACAGCGTCGCCACCGATCCCGACGCCTCGGCCCTGGGGTTGCGCGGGCTCCACAGTTTCACCTGTGCGGTCTGGGAGCTGTTGGGGTCGGCGCCGGTGACGTCCACCACCAGCTGAGAGGTGTCGGCCCGCACGTAGGCCTTCAGCGTCATGCCGCCGCCGGACTCGTACAGCGTCCCGTCGTACAGGTCGAAGTAGCCCTTGAAGTCCGACGCCCCGGTGAGCCTGCTCAGCCCGGGGATGGCCACCTGGCCCGGCGACTTGCGGTCGGGGAAGGTGTCGTTGCGGTTGAGCTGCGCGGTGAACCCACCTCCGCCCCAGGCGGGGGCGCCCAGGGTGCCGTTGCCCAGTGGGACGAACTGGGCGGAGCTGGTGTTGGCCTTGCTGAGCACGATGTTCGACCGGCGCACCACGTTCGGAACGTCCACCACGAACTTCCCGTCCTGCCACGCCGTCGAGTTTCCGCTCGGCGACACCGACGGACTCGGGGACGCCGACGGGCTGACCGAGGGGCTGACCGACGGGCTGGCCGACGGGCTGGCCGAGGGGCTGACCGAGGCGCTGGGGGATGGGCTGGGGGAGGGGCTGGGGGAGGGGCTGGTGGTGACGGTGCCCGTGCAGGGGGTGCCGTTGAGAACGAAGTCCGTCGGCACCGGGTTGGCCGAGCCGCTCAACGTGCCGTTGAAGCCGAAGCTCGTGCTGCCGCCGGTCGGTATGGACGCGTTGTAGCCCGCGTCGCTCACCGTGACCTGCGCGCCCGACTGGGTGTAGCTGCCGTTCCACAACTGGCTGATCGTCTGCCCGCCGCCGAACGACCAGGTCAGCTTCCAGCCGTTGACCGGATCGCCCAGGTTGTTAACGCTCACATTAGTGCCGAAACCACCTGGCCACTGGTTGGTCACCGTGTAGGTGACCTGACAACCGGCGGCGGCGTGGGCGGACGGGACGCCGATGAGGGCGGCGCCGACGCCGACGCCGGCCGCGGCCGCGAGTGCCATGCGTAACCGATGGGATTTGAGTCGCATGCTGTTGGTCCTCCAGGGGGCGGATTCACGGGAGGGGCCGTCGCCGACCCGGCGGCGACGTCGAGCGCCTTTCCAAATCCGGAGAATCGTCCGTCTAGACATAGGACGTCTTCGTAGGCGGACAGTACGAAGAGCCCTGTTCGCCGTCAAGTTCCCAACCGGCTCACAGTCAAGCTGTGGCCCGGGGCGCGCGGTTGGCCTGCCCAGTGGCGAGAGGTGGCCGCGGACCGCGCCGGGCGACATCATTCCTGGTCGGTCCAGTGCTTCGAGCGTGCCGTGCGCTCGGGGGGCCACTCAGGGACGCCTGGTCGCGGTCGCCGGTAGACCCGGGGCCGCGGGTGCGGGACCCGTGAAACGTACATGTCCGGCCGCACCCCTCGGACATGCCGCGCATCCTTACATGCGCTGCACCCTTGTTTCATGGGATGACTGACACAAGGAAGTGCCGACACACGCCGACGCATACGGTCACCTGCCGACCGCGCTCACCGGCCGCCGTGGCCCGGAGGTCGTGTCGCCTTCGTGCCGGTCTCCGGCTCCCCGGCGGCTCACTCCTCCAGGCGGTAGACCCGTGTCGCCGTGTCGCGGAAGACGGCCTCGCGGTCGGCGGCCGTCAGCCCGGCATCCGTGAGCAGCGCCGAGACCGTCTCGGTCCAGAGGGGCAGGGAGCCGGCGAGGAGACAGACCGGCCAGTCGGAGCCGAACATGAGACGAGACGGACCGAACGCGTCGAGCGCCACGTCGACGTACGGGCGCAGCGCGGCGGCGTTCCAGTCGTCCCACGCCGCCTCGGTGATCAGGCCGGAGAGTTTGGCCGTCACGTTGGGCTCCGCGGCGAGCTCACGGATGAGACCCGCCCAGGGGTCGAGCTCTCCGGACGCGATCGGCGGTTTCGCGAGGTGGTCGAGGACGAAGGTCAGCTCGGGCACGGCGCGTACGGTCTCGATCGCGGCGGGCAGCTGGTGCGGCAGGACGAGCAGGTCGTAGGCGAGTCCGGCCGCCGCGACCTGCCGCAGCCCGCGACGCACGTCGTCGCGGGCCAGCCAGCGCGGGTCGGATTCGCCCTGCACCAGGTGGCGGATCCCGTGCAACAGGGCGCCACCGGGCGAGGCGGCCAGGGCGGTGAGCTCGTCGGCGAGATCGGGCCGGGTCAGGTCGGCCCATCCGACCACCGCGGCGACGGTCCCTGACCGCGCCGCCAGCGCCAGGAACTCGCGCGTCTCCTCCGCGTCGCCCAGCACCTGCACGAGCACGGAGCGGCCGATGTCCGTTCCGGCCGCCGCGGCGGCGTAGTCGGCAAGGGTGAAGTCGCGGCGGATGGGAGCCATCTCCGGGGGGTCCAGCCACGTCTGCGGGCGCCGGGAGAGGTCCCACAGGTGGTGGTGCGCGTCGATGCGGGTCACGCTCGGAGCCGCGGGGGGAGTCGCAGCGGAGGTCACAGTGGAGGTCACAGTGGAAGTCACAGCGCGTCGAAAGCCTCTCGTGCCAGTTCCTGTAACGGTCTGCCGGTGGCCTCGGCCAGGGCGGCCAGGTCGTCGTACTCGGGTTTGACCCCCCACGGCCCGTGCTTGATCCGGACGTCCCGGCCGTGCAGGCGCACGGTCTCGAAGTGCCGGGGCAGGGCGACCTTCTCCACCGCGCCGCGCCGCAGGCCCAGGCTCCCCGTCTCGGCGAAGACCAGGTTCTGCAGGTCGTCGGCCAGCTCGAGGGGCGTGAGGACGTGCAGGACGTGCGCGGGGCGCCCCTTCTTCATGACGGCCGGCGTGATCCAGGCGTCCGCCGCGCCCGCCGCGAGGGCTCGCTCGATGACGTGCCCGAGGACCTCCCCGGTCACGTCGTCGAGGTTCGTCGACAGGACGATCTGTGTGCCGGTCTCGGCCACCGGCTCTCCGAGCATGGCCACGGTCACGTTGGGCCGGTCGGGCAGCACGCGCCCGCCCGCGCCGTACCCCGTGGCGCGCAGGGCCATCTCCGGCGCCGGGCCGTACGCCGTGCCCGCGGCGCGCAGCAGGGCCGCCCCCGTCGGCGTGACCGCCTCTCCCGCCTCCCCGCCCCGCACCCGTGCGCCCTTCAGCAGAGCGAGCGTGGCGGGGGCCGGGACGGGCAGCACGCCGTGGCGGGTGTGCACCGTGCCGCCGCCCAGCGGCAGCGGCGCGGAGTGCACCCGCGTCACCCGGAGATCGCGCAGCGCCGCCGCGCATCCGACGATGTCGATCAGGGTGTCGTGCCCGCCGAGTTCGTGCAGGTGGACGTCGGCGGCCGGCACGCCGTGCAGCGCGCCCTCCACCTCGGCGATCGCGGTCAGCGCCGCCTCCGCCACGGTCAGGCCGGTCCGGGCCGCCATAGTGATCAGTTGCGCGGCCGGGCGCTCGGTGGCGTCGTCGTCGACCTCGATCCGCACGCGGGTGGCGGTCAGCGCTCCGGTGCGCACCCTCTCGGCGTCGAGCCGCCAGCCGGTGAGCCCGGTCGCGGCGACCGCCTGCCGTACGGCGTCGAGCGAGGCTCCGGCGTCGAGCAGCGCGCCGAGCAGCATGTCGCCCGCGAGTCCGGTGAAGGGGTTGAGGCAGAGGATCACCGGGGCGTCCTCCTCGTGAGGCGGTAGGCCGCGAGGGCGGCGCCGAAGCCGGAGTCGATGTTCACCACGGTCAGCCCGGCGGCGCAGGAGGTCAGCATGGCCAGCAGGGCCGTCACGCCCTCCAGCGCGGCGCCGTATCCGGTGGAGGTGGGCACCGCGATCACGGGCGTCTCGACGAGACCGCCGACGACGCTGGCCAGTGCGCCCTCCATGCCGGCGATGACGATCACGCTGTCGGCCGCGCGCAGGTCATCGGCGGCGGCGAGCACGCGGTGCAGCCCGGCCACCCCGACGTCCCTGACCGTGACGGTCCGCAGGCCGAGCGCGGAGGCGACGGCCGCAGCCTCGGCCGCGACGGGGCCGTCCGCCGTCCCCGCCGTGACCACGGCCACCGTGTGCTCGACGGGCGGCGCCGGCCGCCAGACCAGCAGCCGGGCGTCCGGGTCGTACGAACCGCCGGAGACGAGCGCGCGCACCGCGGCGGCTGTGCCGGGTTCGACCCGCGTCACGAGAACCGGCCCGGTGTTCCGGCCGAGCAGAGCGGTGACGATCCCGGCGATCTCATTCACCCGCTTGCCCGGGCCGTACACCACTTCGGGCAGCCCCTGGCGCGTCTCCCGGTCCAGGTCGACGCGCGCATAACCGAGATCTAGCGACTTGCTCATGTCGGGACGATATATCCGACGGTCAGCAGGAGATTCGCGTAAAGCCGGTCGTCGCCGGTCGCGACGGCGAACGCGACGTCCGGCTGTTTCGCGGCCTCATAGAAGTCGAGCCGGTCCATCGCCTCGATGGGCAGGCCCGGGCCGAGCAACTCCCGGTAGCGGGCCAGCACCTCCGGCTCGCCGCCCTCGTCGGGACGCATCGAACGGACCGACTCCAGCGGTACGGCGTCCACGAGAACCTCCAGGACGTCGTCCACGCGGACCAGCCCGGGCCGCAGGTTGAGATGGATCACCGGGGCTCCGGCCCGCACGTTGGTGGCGTGGGCGTAGTTGGCGTCGGCGAGCAGCACGCGCGATCCGTGACCGGTGGCCGCGAGCGCGGACAGCAGCGGCGGGTGGATCAGGGGGTAGCGGAGCACGGTCACTCTTCCGCGAGGTAGGGGATCGTCATAGGGCCTTCCGGCAGGACGCAGACCCGTCCGGGCAGGGCGCGGACCGTGGCGGCGATGTCGCCGGTCTGCTCCAGGTGGGCGGCGGCAAGGTCGGCGTCGCCCAGATACGACGTGTGCATGATCACCTGGGCGTGCCGCTGGATGCGGGCCTGGATCTGGACCTGCCACTGGTCGGGGACGGTCTCGGTGCGGCGGGAGATCTCCTCGAACAGCGCCTCCGGGGAGGCGGCGGAGGTGAGCACGTCCCGGTAGGAGCCGTGGTCGGGGAAGCCGTCCCGGCACTCGGCGGCGCAGATGACGGTCCCGCCGGGTTTGACGACCTGGGCGGCGGCGCTCATCCCCTTCACCGACTGGTACAGGTTCTGGTCGAGCGGGAAGCCCGCGTTCGTCGTCACCACCACGTCGAAGGGTTCGCGAACCGGGCGCATCGCGGCGGCGCGGGCGGCGGCCGTGGCCGCGGCGTGCATCGGCAGCAGATCGCCGCCGAACGCTTGCACGATCTTCTGCTCCCGGTTGAGCACGACGTCGAGGGCGAAGGTGACGCCGGTCGCGGCGGCGATGGCGCGGACGTCGTCGTGGACGGGATTGCCCTGGATGACACCCCAGGTGGCCCGGGGGTCGCCGATGCGCGCCGCGTCGTGCAGGGTGAGCACGGTCTCCAGTGCGGCGAGCCCGGGCGCGACCAGCTTGGGGCCGCCGGAGAACCCGGCGAAGAAGTGCGGCTCGACGAAACCGGTCGTGATCCGCACGTCGGCGTCGGTCCACTCCCGGTTGAGCCAGACCGGTACGTCCTTGCCGTGGCGGCCCATCCACCTCAGTGACGACGCGTCGCGCGCGTCGTGGTTGACGATCCGTACGGCGTCCACGACGTGGTCGCCGAACATCGCGCGCAGTTCGGCGTCGGTGTTGCCGCGGTGGGTGCCGGTGGCCACCAGGATCACGATGTCGCCCAGGTCGACGATCCCGTCCAGTTCGGCCAGGATCGCCGGGATCATCAGGTGCCGCGGCTGGGGTCTCGTACCGTCGCAGGCGGAGATCGCGACCGTCTGGCCGGGGCGCACCCGCTCGCGCAGCGGCGGGCCCGCGACGGGTTCGCGCAGGGCCCGCCGTAGTTCGGCGGCCTCGTCCGTCACGGCGGGCCGGGCGACCGGCGCGATGACCGTGGTCCGGTCGTCCGGCAGCTCAACGACAAGGCCGCCGGTGCCGTAGGCGAGGTCAACCCGCATGGTTCAGGTCCTCCCAGAGCCCGTCCGGGATGTCGGCCGCCGCCAGCGCCAGATCCTCGGCGATCTCCTCGGCGCTGCGTGCGCCGATCAGGACCGTGGTGACGGCCGGGTGCCGGTGGGGGAAGCGCAGGGCCGCGGCGGGCAGCGGCACGCCGTGCGACGCGCAGATCCGGTCCAGTTCGCGTGCCCGTTCCAGCACGGCGGGCGGGGCGGCGTCGTAGTCGTAGGTGGTGCCGCCGGCGAGGATCCCGCTGTTGAACACTCCGCCTGCGACGACGGCGACGCCGCGCCGCTCGCATTCGGGGAGCAGCTGGTCGGCGGCGGAGCGGTCGAGCAGCGTGTAGCGTCCCGCGACCAGGACGGCGTCCAGGTCGGTCTCGCGGACGAACCGGGTCAGCATCTCGGCCTGGTTCATCCCGGCGCCGATCGCGCCGATCACCCCCTGGTCGCGCAGCTCGGCCAGCGCCGGATACGCCTGACCGGCGGCCTGCTCCCAGTGGTCGTCCGGGTCGTGGATGAACACCAGGTCGAAGTGGTCGAGCCCGGTCCGGTGCAGGCTGTCGTCCAGCGAGCGCAGCACGCCGTCGCGGCTGTAGTCCCGCACCCGCACGAAATCGGTGCGACCGGGGAACCCCTCCTCCTCGCCTCTGCCGGGCACCAGCACCCGGCCCACCTTCGTGGAGACGACCGCCTCGGCGGCGGCTTCTGGCAGGCCGCGCAGGAACCGCCCGAGACGCTCCTCGGCCAGCCCGCTCCCGTAGTGCGGCGCGGTGTCGAAATAGCGGATCCCCGCCTGCCACGCGGCGGCCAGCGCCTGCTCGGCCTGTTCCTCGCTCACCGCCGCGAACAGCCCACCCAGCGGCGCCGTGCCGAGCCCGTAGCGTCCCAGCCTGCCCACCAGGCCACTGGCGGCGGCCGTCACGACGTCACCGGCTTCAGCCGCAGGCCCGACATCCCGCCGTCCACGGCCAGCTCGACCCCGGTCGTGGACCCCGCCCGCGGGCTCGCCAGATAGGCCACCGCGTGGGCGACCTCCTCCGGCGTCACCAGGCGGCCGTGCGGCTGGCGGGCGGACAGCGCCGCCCGCTCGGCCTGCGGATCGGGGGCGGCGTCCAGCAGCCGGCCGACCCAGGGGGTGTCCACGGTGCCGGGGGTGACGCAGTTGACCCGAATGCCCTCGCGGATGTGGTCGGCCGCCATCGCGCGGGTCAGCGCGAGCACCGCCCCCTTGGACGCCGAATACAACGCCCGCTGCGGCAGGCCCGCCGTCGCCGCGATCGAGCAGGTGTTGACGATCGCGGCGTGCGGGGACCGGCGCAGGTGGGGCAGCGCGGCCCGGGTCACCCGGGCGACCCCCACCACGTTCACGTCGAACACCCGCAGCCACTCGGCGTCGTCGTTGTCGGCCACCGTGCCCTGCGCACCGATGCCCGCGTTGTTCACCAGCACGTCGATCCGGCCGTACGCCTCCGCCACCGCCGTGACAGCCGCACGTACAGAGACGCCGTCGGCCACGTCGCAGACGAACTCGGTGTCCTTCAGGTCCAGGACGGCGACGCGGGCGCCGCGGGCGCTCAGCTCCTCGGCGACCGCCCGGCCGATGCCCGAGGCCCCGCCGGTGACGATCGCCGCCAGGCCGTTGAACTCTCGACTCATGCCTGTCCCATACGCTGGCGCTGGCGGCCCAGGCCGTCGATCTCCAGCTCCACCACATCGCCCTCCCGCAGGTAGGCCTGCGGGCCACGGCCCAGCGCCACCCCCGCCGGAGTGCCGGTGTTCACCACGTCACCCGCCTCCAGCACCATGAACTGGCTGAGATACCAGATCACGTGATGCACCCCGAAGATCTGGTTCTTGGTGTTCCCGTTCTGCCGCAGCTCCCCGTTCACCCACAACCGCAACCCCAGCGCCTGCGGATCGCCGACCTCATCGGCCGTCACCAGCCACGGACCCAGCGGGTTGAACGTCTCACACGACTTGCCCTTGTCCCACTGGCCGCCGCGCTCGTTCTGGAACTCCCGCTCCGACACATCGTTGGCGATCGCATACCCCGCGATCACCTCCGCCGCCGCCTCCGGGGATTCCAGATATCGCGCCGTACGGCCCAGGATCACGGCCAGTTCGACCTCGTAGTCGGTCTTCACGCTCCGGCGCGGCACCAGCACCTCGTCATCGGGGCCGACCATCGTGTTCGACGCCTTCATGAACACCACCGGCTCGGCCGGGATCGCCGCCCCCGTCTCCTCCGCGTGATCGGAATAGTTGAGCCCGATACAAATGATCTTGCCGGGCCTGGCCACCGGCGCACCCACCCGCTCATACGGCCCCGCCTCCGGCAGCCCGCCCTCCGCCAGAGCCGACCGCACCCGCTCGACGCCTCCCTCGGAGAGGAACGCGCCGTCGATGTCGGCCGTCAACGACGACAAGTCGAACACCCGTCCGTCGGGCGCGAGCACGCAGGGTCGCTCCTCGCCCACGGGACCCACTCGCAACAGCTTCACGATCTTGGCCTCTCCGCTGGTTCACAGGGCCATGTGCCGTGCCGAGCCTGCCAGATTCATCGGGTTGAAGTAAAGCCTTTGATGGGATATCGGCCGACTTGCCTTGACCTTCTTCCAGTGTGACCCTACTGTTCCAATCACATTCATCGGATCAATTGGAGTTCGCCCATGCCGACGATCACCTCCGTGAACGTGATCGACATCAGGTTCCCGACCTCCGCGACGCTCGACGGCTCGGACGCCATGAACCCGGACGGCGACTACTCCGCGGCGTACGTGGTGCTGGAAACCGACGATGGCGACCTGGCGGGGTACGGTCTGACGTTCACGATCGGGCGAGGCAACGACCTGTGCGTGGCCGCCGCCCGGCAGATCGGGGCGCGGCTGGCCGGACGCGACGTGGACGAGCTGGCCGGCGACCTCGGCGGGCTCTACCGCGAGATCATGGCCGACAGCCAGATGCGCTGGCTCGGGCCGGAGAAGGGCGTCGTGCACCTGTCCGCCGCGGGCGTTCTCAACGCGGCGTGGGACCTGGCGGCCCGCCGGGCCGGCAAACCCCTCTGGCGCTTCGTGGCCGACATGACGCCCGAGGAGCTGGTCGCGGCCTGCGACTTCCGTTACCTGTCCGACGTGCTGACCCCCGCCGAGGCCGTCGGGATGCTGGCCCGGCTCGCCCCCACGCGCGAGGAGCGGATCGCCGAGCTGGCCGAACACGGCTATCCGGCGTACACCACCTCTCCGGGCTGGCTCGGCTACGACGACGGCAAACTGCGCCGTCTGTGCCGCGAGGCCGTCGCCGACGGCTGGACGCATGTCAAGCTCAAGGTCGGCGCCAACGTGGAGGACGACGTCCGCCGCCTGTCGATCGCGCGGGAGGAGCTCGGCGACCGCGTCCTGATGATCGACGCCAACCAGGTGTGGGACGTGCCCCAGGCCATCGAGTGGGTCAACCGCCTCGCGCCGTACGAGCCGCTGTGGATCGAGGAGCCGACCAGCCCCGACGACGTGCTCGGCCACGCCGCCATTCGCAAGGCGATCGCCCCCGTCGGCGTCGCCACCGGCGAGCACTGCCACAACCGCGTCATGTTCAAGCAGCTTCTGCAGGCGGGCGCGATCGACTTCTGCCAGATCGACTCCTGCCGGCTCGCGTCGGTCAACGAGATCGTCCCGGTCCTGCTCATGGCCGCCAAGTTCGGCGTGCCCGTCTGTCCCCACGCCGGCGGCGTCGGATTGTGCGAGCTGGTCCAGCACATGGCCGTCGTCGACTACGTGTGCGTGAGCGGCAGTCTGGAGGGCCGCGTCCTGGAATACGTCGACCATCTGCACGAGCACTTCACCGACCCCGTCCGCATCGAGCGCGGCCGCTACCTGCTGCCTGGCAAGCCCGGTTACAGCGCTCGTATGCACTCCGAGTCGGTCGACGCGTACCGCTACCCTGATGGCCACCAATGGGGAGGCTGACGTGGGCGCCATCGAGACGGCGATCGACACCGTCAAACAGATGATCATCGATGGGGAGCTGCGCCCGGGGCAGAAGCTCCCCGTCGAGAAGAATCTGGCCGAACAGCTCGGTGTCGCCCGAAACACGCTGCGCGAGGCCGTGCGCGCGCTGGTCGCCATGCGGGTCCTGCAGACGCGGCAGGGCGACGGCACCTACGTCACCAGCCTCTCTCCCGACCTGCTGCTCGACGGGATGAGTTTCGTCGCCGATATTCACCTGGACGCCGGGGCGGGGGAGTTCCTGCACGTGCGCAGGATTCTGGAGGCGGAGGCGACGGCGCTGGCGGCCACGCGCATCCCGGACGCCGATCTCGCCCGCCTGGGCGATCTGCTCGACGAGGCCGAGACGGTCGCCGCCTGCGATCCTGTCGATCACGAGAAAATGGTCGCTCTCGACCAGGACTTCCACGCCCTCATCGCCTCCCATTGCGGCAACGCCGTCCTCGCCGCCGTCATCCAGAACATGTCCGGCCGCACCGTACGAGCCCGCGTCTGGCGGGGCATGAGCGACCCCGAGGCCGTTCACCGCACCCTCCGGGAGCACCGGGCCGTCCATCGGGCTCTGCTGGCGCGGGACTCCGAACGGGCCCGGCTCCACGCCGCCCTGCACGTCCTCGGCGTCGAGGAGAGCCTCACCGGCTCGCGCGCCTTCGCGGGCGAGGCCGCTCATGGCTGATCGTCCCGCCTCCGAGAGAGAGAAGACGGCGGACGCCGGCCGGGAGAGTGCGGCGGGCGCGGTGAGCGACGCCGTGGACCGGCTGATGGCCCGGCTGCGCCGTGAGGACGCGGTCGTCGTCGCCTACTCCGGCGGCGCCGACTCCGCGCTGCTCGCCTTCGCCGCCGCGAGGGTGCTCGGCAGGCGCGCACTGGCCGTCACCGCCGTCTCGCCCAGCCTGGCCGCCTCCGAGCGGGCCACGGCACGTGACTTCGCACGAGCCCACGGCCTGGCCCATCTGGAGGTGTGCACGGACGAGGCCGACAGGCCCGAGTACGCCGCCAACGGCGCCGACCGCTGCTACCACTGCAAGTCGGCGCTGTTCGACGCGCTCACGCCGCTGGCGGCCGCCATGGGCGCCCGGATCGCGCTCGGCACCAACCTCGACGACCTCGGCGACCACCGCCCCGGGCAGCGGGCCGCGGCCGAGCGCGGGGCCATCGCACCGCTGGTGGAGGCCGGGCTCACCAAGGCCGACGTCCGCGCGGTCAGCCGGAAGCTCGGCCTGGTCACCGCGGACAAGCCCGCCGCGCCCTGCCTGGCCTCGCGGGTGAGCTACGGCGACCCGGTCACGCCGGAGGTCCTGCGCAGGATCGAGACCGCCGAGGGCGCGCTGCGCGAGCTCGGCTTCCCGGTGTGCCGGGTGCGCGCACACGCCGGCGGCACACTCGCCCGGGTGGAGGTCCCGCACACTGAGATCCCGCGGGCGTGCGAGCTGCGCGAGCGCGTCGATGCCGCGGTCCGCGGCGCGGGCTTCACCTTCTGTTCGCTGGACCTGTCCGGCTTCGCGTCCGGGCGCCTCAACGCGCTGCTGCCGCTGCTCCCCTCATGACGCGCTCCCCGACCTGAAGCGGAAGGGGCCTGAACCGGAACGCCGGGTGATCCCCGCCTTCAGGCGAAGCGGGAATCACCCGGCCGTTTCGCGTTTGACGCCCCCGGACCCGTACGCGGTGAGAGCGGGGGAGACCGGCGCGGGGGTCGGCCTCCCCTTCTCGTCATTCCTGCGACTTGCCGCCGGTGAGGCGGGAGATCGCGAGCGCGGTGAGGATGATCGCCCCGTTGAGCGCCTGGATCCACTGCGCGGGGACGCCCGCGAGGGTGAGGACGTTCTGGATCATGTAGAGCAGCAGGATGCCGGTGAACGCGCCGAACACGGTGCCCTTGCCGCCGTTGAGGCTGACTCCGCCGATGACGGCGGCGGCGAACACCGTGAAGATCGCGCCGTCCCCCTGGGCGGCGGCGACGGAGGCGAGCCGGCCCGTCAGCAGGAGACCGCCGATCGCGGCCAGCAGGCTGGCGGAGATCAGCGTGATCCACAGCACCCGGTCGGTGCGGATGCCGGCCGCCCTGGCGGCGTCGACGTTGCCGCCGATCGCGTAGAGCGCCCGGCCGAACCGGGTGAAGCCCATGACCACGATGCCGGCCGCGAACAGCAGCAGGCAGATCCAGATCGACGCGGGCACGCCCAGCCACATCGTGGAGCCGAAGTAGGTCATCGACGGCGGGAGGTTGAAGAAGGTCTGCCCGCCGGAGATGCCGGTGAGGAGGCCGCGCAGCACGATGAGCATGCCCAGCGTGACGATGAAGCCGTTGAGCCCGAAGCGGACGATGAACAGCGAGTTCACCACCCCGACCAGCACCCCCACCGCGAGGGTGATGGGGATCCCCCAGGCTCCCGGCAGCAGCCCGAGCCCGGCCCCCGTTCCGCTGGCGACCGTCAGCCAGGCGGCCACGCCGGGCGCCAGCCCGAAGGTCGACTCCAGCGAGAGGTCCATCCGGCCGGCGATCAGCACGAGCGTCTGCGCGAGGACGAGGAGCGAGATCTCCGACATCGTCTGCAGGATGTTGATCAGGTTGTCGCTCTGCAGGAAGATCGGGTTGACGATCTGCCCGACGATCGCGATCACGATGACCGCGGGAACGAGCGCGAAGTCCCGCAGCCGCGCCAGGGGGATCTTCGAGCGGCGCCTTTCCGCGGCCTCTTCCGGCGCGGGCGGGCTCGGTGGCTGTCCCGTCGCGGCGTGTGCGGCGGTGGTCTCAGGCATCGAGGTCGACTCCTTCCATGGCGGCCACCATCTCGTGGTCGTGCCAGCCGGCGGCCAGTTCCGCGACGACGCGCCCGTGGAACATCACCAGCACCCGGTTGCACAGCCGCAGGTCGTCAAGTTCATCGGAGGCGATCACGACGCCGGTCCCGGTGTCGGCGATCTCCTCGACCTTGCCGAGCAGGAACTCCTTCGACCGGACGTCGACCCCGGCGGTCGGCGTGATCAGCACGAGCAGCCGGGGATCGTTCGCCAGGGCCCGAGCCATGACGACCTTCTGCTGGTTGCCGCCGGACAGCCCGGAAACGGGGAGATCCGGGCCGGGTGTCTTGATCGCAAGATTGTTGATCATTTCGCGGGCCATCGCGTCCCTGCGGCGGCCGCTGACGAAGCCCGCCTGACCGAGCCGCTCGGGCACGGTCATCGTGGCGTTGTCCGCGATCGACATCAGGGGGACGAGCCCTTGCTGGTGGCGGTCGCGAGGCACGAAGCCCACACCGGCGGCCAGCGACTCCGGCACGCTTCCGGGGCGGGGGCGGCTCCCGGCCACCTCCAGGGTCCCCTCCTGGGGGGCCCGCAGCCCGACGACGGTCTCGGCGAGCTCGGTCTTCCCGCTGCCGCCCAGGCCCGCCAGCCCCACGATCTCCCCGGCCCGGACCTGAAGGTCGACGTCCTGGTAGACGTCGCCGTCGGACAGTCCCCGTACGTCGAGGACCACCGGGGTCTCCGCCGGGACCGGCGGGCGGACGGCGTGCTCGCGCAGGCCGGCGGCCTCACCGGTCATCGCCGCCACCAGCTCGCCCTGCGGCAGGTCCGCCACCGGCGCGGTGAGGATGTGCCGGGCGTCCCGGTAGACGGTGACCGTGTCGCAGATCTCGTAGATCTCCTGCAGGTGGTGGCTGATGAACAGGAAGGTGACTCCCTGCTCGCGCATCGCCCGCATCCGGTCGAAGAGGCGGGCGATCGCCGCGCCGTCGAGCTGGGCGGTGGGCTCGTCGAGGATGATGAACCTCGCGCCGAACGACAGCGCCCGGGCGATCTCCACGAACTGCCGCTGCTCCACCCCGAGCTCACCGGCCGGCCGGCGTACGTCGACGTCCACCGACCACGCCTCCAGTTGCTCGGCCGCCTTCCGCCACAGGCCCTTCCAGCCGACCAGCCCGAACCGGTTGCGATCGTGCCGGTTCAGATAGAGGTTCTCCGCCACGGTCAGCTCAGGGATGATCGTGGACTTCTGGTAGACACAGGCGACCCGCTCACGCCAGGCGTCGCGGTCCGACAGCCGCGGAGCGGGGGTCCCGGCGAAGCGGACCTCGCCCTCGTCGGGCGCCTGCAGGCCCGTCAGGATGGAGACCAGGGTCGACTTGCCCGCGCCGTTGCGGCCGACCAGGGCGTGCGTCTCCCCAGGCCTGATCGTTATGTGGGCGCGGTCCAGCGCCGTCGTCTCGCCGTACCTCTTGGTGATGCGCTCCGCCTCCGCGACCGCGGGCCGGTCCGCACCACGGTCCGGCCCGCTGTCACGGGCGGGTGGAGGGCTCGCGGGCCCTCCCGCGAACTCTTCCATTGCCACGCCCTCTCAGCTCAGGTTGTTGCCCCACAGCGACTTGTCGTCGTGCTTGACGCTGGGGATGCCGCCGTAGGTGCCGCCGTCGGCGGTGACGAGCGGCGCGGACAGCTGGTCCTCCAGCAGGCCCGGCCGCACCTGGATGATGGTGCTGTCGTGATCGGTCTTGCCCGGCTGGAAGGTCTTGCCCTCGATCGCGGCCTGGGCGTACGACAGCGCCCACTTGGCGTACAGGTCCGCGGGCTGGGAGACGGTCGCGTCGATGTTCCCGGCGGCGATGTCCTTGAGCTCCTGCGGGATGCCGTCGTTGGAGACGACGAAGACGTGCTTGGGGTCGTCCGGCGGCACCAGGAGGTCGCGCTGCTTGAGCACCTGCAGCGTGCCGGCGAGCGCGAAGCTCGACTGCATGTAGACGCCCTTGACGTCCGGGTTCGCGGTCATGACCGTGGAGAGCTTCTGCGAGGCCACGGCGCCGTCCCAGTTGGTCGCCTCGCCGAAGACCTTGATGCCGGGGTAGTTCTGCTTCATGCAGTCGTTGAACGCCTCGGTGCGGTCGCGGCCGTTGATGGAGGCCAGGTCGCCCTCCAGCATGACCACCTTGCCCTTGCCGCCGAGCTTCTCGCCCAGGAACTTGCAGGCCTTCTCCCCGTACGCGCGGTTGTCCGCGCGCACGACCATGAAGGCGTTCCCGGTGTCGGGCCGGGTGTCGACCAGCACGGCGGGGATCTTCTTGGTCTCGAGCTGCTGCAGCGTGGGCGCCACCGCCGCGGTGTCCTGCGGCGCCATCACCACGCCCTTCACGCCCTGACCCATCAGGGTCTGCACGTTGGAGGTGAGCTTGGCGATGTCGTTCTGGGAGTTGGTGGTCTTGACCTCCGCACCCAGCTCGCCGGCGAACTTCGGCACGTAGCTGATGTAGGAGTTCCAGAAGTCCGTATCGGAACGCGGGTAGTCGACGCCGATGACCGGCTTCGCCGCTGCGTTGTTCCCGCCGCCGGAGTTGTCGTTTCCCGTACCGCTGTTCCCGCCGCAGGCCGCGGCGAGGCACCCCGATATGGCTAAGGCCGCGGCGAGCGCGAACCGTCTGCGTTCCATCGTCTCTCCTTCTGAAGCACCACGGCTGCCATGCCGTAGCTGACCGCGCCACGCTCAGGTGACGCCCGCGCCGCTGTGCGGAGCGTGGGCGAGGCTCGCCGTGAGCGGGCTAATCACTGACAGGACATGGGATGTCTTTCTATGCTCAAAACCGCGCCAGTGTCCAGACCTTGAGGAGGGATGGTGATATTCCGTTATTCGAGCGGCTCCCAACCAGCAAGGGATCCGACGTATCGACCGGCCTCGCCGGGCCGGGAGACCGCGACACATCGCATGTCTGTCCCGGCTGAAGGCGCGGCATCCGGCAGAGGTGCGGCTGGTTCTGAGAGCGTTCCCGTGCGCTCGGAGGGACCGTGTGGAGGGCCGCTGTCCTGACATACCAAAATGCAGGTATGTCGTTGACCGAGCAGGCGATCGAACGCATCAGGCAGCTCATCAAGGACGGGACGCTTCCCCCGGGCGCCCGGCTGCCTCCCGAACAGGAGTTGGCCGCCGAGCTGGGCCTGTCCCGCAACCTGCTCAGAGAGGCCGTCCGCTCCCTCGTCACCACACGCGTGCTGGAAGTACGCAGGGGCGACGGCACCTACGTCACGAGCCTTTCGCCGGAGTTGTTGCTCGAAGGAGTCGGCCTCGCCGTCGAGATGATGCGGGGCGACGATCTGCTCGAGATCACCGAGGTGCGACGCCTGTTCGAGCCGGTGGCGACGGGTCTGGCCGCCGCCCGGATCACCCCCGACCAGCTCGCGGACGTCGAACGGCATCTCAACGCCATGATCGCGGCGCAGAACGACATCGAAGCGCTCAACCATCACGACGACGCCTTCCACCGGGCCGTTTTCGATGCGACGGGCAACAAGTCCCTGTCCGCCCTGCTCGGCGGCATCGCCAGCCGGACCCTCCGGGCCCGCGTCTGGCGCGGGCTCGTCGAAGAGAACGCGGCCGGCCGCACGATCGCCGAGCACGCCGCCATCTACCGCGCACTCGCGGCCGGCGACGCCCCCCTCGCCCAGGCGGTCGCGCTCATGCACGTCAGCACCACGGAGACCTGGCTGCGGGAGAACCTCGGCCGTTCGCGGTCCGGCGCCGAGCCGGATGCGGTGAGGTGATCACGGCCATCGCGCCATGTCCCGGCATGTCACCCCACGTCGGCCTCCGCCCGGCCCGAGGTCAGTCGGCCACCGGGTCGGACGGCGCGTCGCCGTCGTCGGGCAACCGGTGCAGGGACTCCTCGACCCCGATGAGATGGTTGGCCATCCGGATGCGCGCCCGTTCGGAATCGCGCGCCGCGAGCGCCGCCCAGATCGCCACGTGCTCGTCGTGAGTGCGCCGGTCGGCACCCTCCTCGTGCAGGCTTCGCCACAGCCGCCCGCGGACGGTGCGCCTGGCGAACGCCTCGATCAGGCCGATCATGACCGGGTTGTCGGTATGGGCGGCGATGATGCGGTGGAAGGCGATGTCGATCTCGATGAGACGCTCGTGGTCGTGGGGTGCCTGACCCACGATCCGGGCCGACTCGCCGAGCAGGTCCCTGGCCTGGCAGAGCGCCTCATCGGTGATCCTGGTCGCGGCCAGCCGCGCCGCTTCGGCCTCGAGCAGGCGCCGGACGGTGTACACGTGCCGCGGGTCGCCCTGGCCGTGCAAGTCGACGGCGAAGCCCATCGGAGCCAGCAACTGCGTCGCGTCGAGCTTCGTGATGTACGTCCCGTCACCCTGCCGGGTGCTGACGATCCCGAGGATCGACAGCGCCGAGACCCCTTCGCGCAACGCCCCGCGCGAGACGCCCAGCGACTCGGCGAGGTCCTTCTCGACGGGCAGGCGGTCGCCGGGCCGCAGGACGCCGTCGAGGATCATCCGCTTGATGCTGTCCACTACATCGTCTGTGCGTGACATGGCAGGTAGGTTTCCCGAAAGTCCGACCGGAGCGGGGGATTTCCCCGTCACCACGGGCAGCCAGGGAACGGATGCGGCCTGCCCGCACGTCGTCGTCGCCCGTGCTCGTCGGGGAATTGGTGCTGCTCTACGGATACAGGACGCGGCCTCGAACCGCTACCCGGCGGCCTGTGGCCTTCCCCGCCTCCGTCCCGCGCCGGCTTGCTGCCCGGTGGCGCGGGCAACGCACTCTCGTAGCCGCCCGCGACGTCCGGTTCCCCCCCGCCGCCCACGGCCCCCACCGCGACCTGGATCAGTGCACGCCAGGGGACAGGGTCAGGACAAAGGTTAGATGTTTCCCGGGGTTGGAAAGGGCCAGATGACCGCCTTTCGGGCGTTTCTATAAGAATCGTTGACCGATACATCAAATCTTTGTAGCTTTGCCATCACCCCCTACACAGCCTCGTCACGCAGCCGGTCCCGCCGAACCCCGCCAGTCTCCTCGATGTCGGGTTCGCAGCCCCATTGGCGCGGTGCCGGCCGCCGACAAGGCCGCAGTGCGCTTGGAGAGCGAATGCCAGATCTGACGCGAAGGCAATTGATGAAGATCGGCACGGTCGGAGCCGGGGCTCTGATGCTGCCGATGCAATGGACAGCGGTCGCCCGAGCCGGATCGGTGGCACCCTCGGAGGTACGCGCCGCCAACGACATGGCGCTCTGGTACGACAAGGGCGCCGGCACGGACTGGCTCCGCGCCCTCCCCATCGGCAACGGACGCCTCGGCGCCATGGTGTTCGGCAACGTCGACGCCGAGCGCCTGCAGCTCAACGAGGACACCGTCTGGGGCGGCGGGCCGTACGACCAGAGCAACACCAAGGGCCTGGCGGCGCTGCCGGAGATCCGGCGCCTGGTCTTCGAGGACCAGTGGAGCCAGGCCCAGACCCTGATCGACCAGAACATGCTGGGCACGCCCGCGGGCCAGCTCGCCTATCAGACGGTCGGCAACATCAAGCTGACCTTCCCCGGCACCAGCGGGTTCACGGAGTACAACCGCCAGCTCGACCTCACCACCGCCGTCACGTCCGTCAACTACCTGCTGAACGGCGTACGGCACAAGCGCGAGGTGTTCGCCAGCGCACCGGACCAGGTCATCGTCGTTCGCCTGACCGCCGACAAGCCCGGCTCGATCACGTTCAGCGCGACGTTCGACAGCCCCCAGCGCACGACGCTCACCAGCCCGGACAGCACCACGGTGGGGCTCGACGGCGTCTCGGGCAACTTCGAGGGCATCACCGGCCAGGTCAAGTTCCTCGCGCTGGCCAAGGCCGTCGCCGAGGGCGGCACCGTCACCAGTTCCGGCGGAACGCTCCAAGTCTCCGCCGCCGACAGCGTGACGCTGCTGATCTCCATCGGCTCCAGCTACGTGAACTACAAGGACGTCAGCGGCGACTACCAGGGCATCGCGCAGCGGCACCTCGACGCCGCCCAGGGCAAGGCCTACGACACGCTGCGCAGCCGGCACGTGGCCGACTACCAGGCCCTGTTCAAGCGGACGACGCTCGAACTGGACCGCACCGACGCGGCCGACCAGCCGACCGACGTCCGGATCACCCAGCACGGGGCCGTCGACGACCCGCAGTTCTCCGCGCTGCTCTTCCAGTTCGGCCGCTACCTGCTGATCAGCTGCTCGCGCCCCGGGACCCAGCCGGCCAACCTGCAGGGCATCTGGAACGACTCACTGAGCCCGTCGTGGGACTCGAAGTACACCATCAACGCCAACCTGCCCATGAACTACTGGCCCGCCGACACCACGAACCTGTCGGAGTGCTACGAGCCGGTGTTCAGCATGATCCAGGACCTCACGGTGACCGGCGCCCGCACGGCCGAGGTGCAGTACGGCGCCGGCGGCTGGGTCACCCACCACAACACCGACGCGTGGCGGGCGACCTCGGTCGTCGACGGTGCGCTCTGGGGCATGTGGCAGACGGGCGGTGCGTGGCTGGCCACCATGATCTGGGACCACTACCTGTTCACCGGCGACGTCGAGTTCCTGAGGAAGAACTACCCGGCGATGAAGGGCTCGGCGCAGTTCTTCCTCGACACTCTCGTGGAGGAGCCGAAGCTCGGGTATCTGGTCACGAACCCGTCGAACTCCCCCGAACTCCCTCACCACTCGAATGTCAGCGTGGCCGCCGGTCCCACCATGGACAACCAGATCCTGCGTGACCTGTTCAACGGCTGCGCGGAGGCCAGCGAGGTCCTCGGCGTGGACGCGAGCTTCCGGGCGCAGGTCCTGGCCGCGAAGGACCGGCTCCCTCCGATGAAGATCGGCTCACGCGGCAACATCCAGGAGTGGCTGTACGACTGGGTGGAGACCGAGCGGACCCACCGGCACATCTCGCACCTGTACGGCCTGCACCCCAGCCACCAGATCACCAAGCGCGGCACCCCGGAGCTGTACGACGCCGCACGGCGGACCCTCGAACTGCGCGGCGACGACGGCACCGGCTGGTCGCTGGCCTGGAAGATCAACTACTGGGCGCGGATGGAGGAGGGCAAGCGGGCGCACGACCTGGTCCGCCTCCTCGTGACGCCGGCCAGGCTCGCCCCGAACATGTTCGACCTGCACCCGCCGTTCCAGATCGACGGCAACTTCGGCGCCACCTCCGGCATCGCCGAGATGCTGCTGCAGAGCCACACCGGCGAACTGCACGTGCTGCCGGCGCTCCCGGAGGCCTGGCGGAACGGAAAGGTGCAGGGCCTGCGGGGCCGCGGCGGCCACACCGTCGGCGCGGCGTGGAGCGACGGGCAGGCCGACGAGTACCTCATCACGCCCGACCGCGACGGTGTTGTCAAGGTGCGCGGCGGCATCTTCACCGGCCGCCACAAGGTCCTCGACGTCGCCGGCGGCACGGTCAAGGTGGAGAAGACCGAGCCCGACGCCGTCAAGATCACTGCACAGGCCGGTCACACCTACCGGGCGTTCGCGCTGCAGAAGGTCTCGGTGGCCGCGCCCGCCGAGGTCACGCCGGGTCAGGGGGCGAAGGCCAAGGTCACCGTCCGGGCGGTCGAGGTGTCGCTGGCCTCGGCGACGGTGGCCCTCACGGCGCCGGAGGGGTGGACCGTCACCCCCGCGCAGGCCAACGTGGGTCCCCTGGCGCCGGACGCGACGGCCACGGTGGAGTTCACCCTCACTCCCGCCACCGGCGCGGCGGCCGGCACCGCGGTCCTCACCGCCGTGATGAGCGGCACCGAGGCGGGCGAGAACTGGACCGCGTCGGCGAAGGCCACGGTGCAGGTGTGGGGCGGCGGGGAGAAGCCGCTGGAGGAGCTGTTCAGCAACGTCGGCGTCACCGACGACACCAACACCAACCTCGGAAACTTCGACGGCAACGGCGCCAGCATCTCCGCCCAGGGGCTGGCGTCGGTCGGTGTCACCCCCGGGGCCACCGTCACCAAGAACGGGCTGAACTTCAAGTGGCCCAACGTCGCGGTGGGCACCCCCGACAACGCCATCGCCTCGGGGCAGTCCCTCAAGGTGACCGGGACGGGCAAGACGCTCGGCTTCCTGCTGACCGGGACCTATGGCGCGGTGTCCGGCCCGGCCACCATCGTCTACAAGGACGGCACGAGGCAGACCTTCACCCTCAGCTCACCCGACTGGTACGGCGCGCCGAGGCCGGAGGGCGACGCCGCCGTCGTGGCCCCCTACCAGAACCGGCCGAACAACCAACGGCAGAACACCGCCGCCACCATCTACTACGTCGGCGTGGCTCTGCAGAACAAGGAGATCTCCCGCGTCGACCTGCCCAACATCAGCGCGGGGGCGGCGAACGGGGTCGCGACGATGCACATCTTCGCCGTCGCGCTCGATTCCGTCACGCCGCCCTCGCCGGAGGTCAAGCTGACCGTCACCGCCACCACCCGCTGCATCGGCACCTCGGCCTACCTGGCGGTCACCGCCGTCAACAACGGTGATGTGCCGGCGACGATCACGCTGACCACCCCGTTCGGGTCCAAGACCGTGGCCGACGTGGCCCCGGGCAAGCAGGCCTACCAGTCCTTCAACACCCGCGCCACCCACATCGACGCCGGCACGGCGACCGTGAAGGGCACCGCCACGATCGACGGCAAGCAGGTCACCTCGTCCTACGACGCCGCCTACACCGCGGCCAGCTGCAGCTGAGCCGCTCACACCGCGGCCGGCCACGGCCGGCCGCACCGGCGGTGACCGCGGTCCCCACAACGGGGACACCGCCATAGCACAACCCGGGGCCGGCCGGCCGACCAGCCGGCCGGCCCCGCCCCTCATCAATGGAGCGATGATCATATGAAAATCAACAGGACCACGCAGGCACTGGCCGCGTCCGTGCTCGGCCTCACCCTGGCCGGGGCCGGCCTGGCCGGCCCCGCCGCGGCCGCCGACGACCCCGGCACCGGCAGCGGCATCGACGTGTCGGTGAACATCACCCCCACCACCACCCCCGGCCAGCTGTCGATGACCGTGGCCGACAACACCGGGGTGTCCCTGCAGGAGAACGGCTCCGACGCCGCCGCCCGCCAGTTCACCGGCACCCTGCCCACCGTCACGGTGACCGACAC
>NZ_VDMA02000046.1 GCF_006334915.2 Microbispora catharanthi | reverse complement strand
ACCTGGGCTGGAAGCCGCGCCTGCTGAGCGACTCCTCCACCGGCGCGGTGGCGGCCGGTGAGCCGGTCTCCAGTGTCGTCTCCGACGGCACCGGCGCCCCCGAGGTGGGCCTGAAGGGCCAGGAACTCCTCGTCTCCACCGCCAACTCCGCCGACGAGATCGGCACCTCCAAGGTCAACGCCGACCTCGCCCTGCGCACCTCCACCGACGTCGCCGCCGGGGAATACCACTCCACCCTCACACTGTCGCTGTTCAACCAGTCCTGACCCCGCAGGCGGGACGGACGCCACCGCTGGGCGGCGAAACACCGCCGCCACCATCTACCACGCGGGCGCGGCTCCGCGGAGCAAGGAGATCTTCCGCGTCGACCTGCCCGACATCAGCGCGCGGGCGGCGAACGGGTGGCGACCATGCCCGTCTTCGCCGTCGCCGTCGGCGGATAGCACCCCCTGCACCAGTCGGACGACGTGGCCGGGGGCGCGGCGTGGGACGACCCACACCGCGCCCCCGGCTCACGCATGCGGGTAGCCGTCCGGCCGGCCATCCCGTTTCATGCGATGTAACTTTCAGACATCCCATTTCTCGCCAGAATCGGGACCGACACCCTTGTAGACATGGGCTGTCTGCACCCAGTGCGAGGCGAGTGACGGCAATGCCGATGCGGCATGCGCAAACGCGCGGACTCGTGTGCCTCACCCGTGTTTCCACTTGTCGTACGCGCGAGGCCCCGCTGTGCCGCAGTGCGTCCCTCGCGCGCGCTGCGGCGGGGGAGTGTGGACAGATCGCTCTGCTTGACATACAACGACATCCAATGTCTCTGCGGTGACCGTCTGCTCATCTCCGTGAAACATCCAAGGGATCGTGTCCATGCGTACCGTCGTCGGGCCCGGGCCGTCGTGGCCGAGTTGATCCTCACGGGGCCGCCGTGCCCAACCGTCGCCGACCGCCCGCCGACGGCGATCGCGGTCCGCCCGCCGCGATACCCACGAAGGAGAAGGTGTAGAGGCGGTCACCCGAGCAGGGCCGACGGGGTTGGCCTCGACGGCCGCGCACGCCCAGCAAAATCCCCCCGATCGCGAGAGGTACCTCGCCATGTCCGCATCCTCGTTCCAGTTCAGCCGCAGGCAACTGCTCGCCACGGCCGCGCTCGCCACGGCCGCCGGCGTGCTGAAGGCCGGCCCCGCGTGGGCGAACGCCGGTCCGCAGAGTTACACCGCGAGCTGGTCGTCGGTGGACCAGCACCCGCCGGCCGCCGAGTGGTTCCAGGACGCGAAGTTCGGCATCTACTACCACTGGGGCGTGTTCAGCGTCCCGGCGTACGCCAACGAGTGGTACCCGCGCAACATGTACAACAACGGGTCAAACGAGAACAATCACCACAAGAGCGTCTATGGTGACCCGTCAGTGTGGCCGTACCACAACTTCATCAACGGCGCGCGGGACAAGGCCGGCAACTGGGTGCAGTTCGCGCCGAAGCTGACGTCGGCCGGGGGCAACTTCGACCCGAACGAGTGGGCGCAGCTGTTCGCCGACGCCGGCGCCAGGTTCGCCGGGCCGGTGGCCGAGCATCACGACGGCTACTCGATGTGGAACAGCCGGGTGAACGAGTGGAACTCGGTCGCCACCGGGCCCAAGCTCGACCTGCTGCGGTTGCACGCCGACGCCATCCGCGCCAAGGGCATGAAGCTGCTGGTGGCCATGCACCACGCCTACAACTTCACCGGCTTCTACCAGTGGGTGCCGTCACAGTCCAGCACCAGCCTGAAGAAGCTGTACGGCCAGCTCGACAAGACCACCGAATACCAGCTCTGGTACGACAAGCTCAAGGAGATCATCGACGGCTACCAGCCCGACGTCATCTGGGAGGACTTCAACCTCAGCCAGATCCCCGAGTCGTACCGGCTGAACTTCCTGTCGTACTACTACAACCAGGCGGTGGCCTGGAACAAGGACGTCGTCGCCACCTACAAGGACGGGTACAACACCAGGGGCGAGGTGGTCGACTACGAGCGCGGCGGCCCGGCGGGCATCCAGACCCCCTACTGGCTGACCGACGACAGCATCTCCAGCTCCAGCTGGTGCTACACCGTCGGCATCGGCTACTACTCGCTGAACGCCATGCTGCACTCGCTGATCGACCGGGTCAGCAAGAACGGCAACATGCTGCTGAACATCGCTCCGATGGCCGACGGCACCATCCCCTCCGGGCAGCGGTCGATCCTGCTGGGCATCGGCGACTACCTCAAGCGCTTCGGCGAGTCCATCTACGCCACCCGGGCCTGGGCGGTCTTCGGCGAGGGTCCCACGCAGATGGGCGGCGGCTCCTTCACCACTCCACGAGCGGGCACCGCGCAGGACATCCGGTTCACCCGCAGCAAGGACAACACGGTCCTGTACGCCACCGTGCTGGGCTGGCCGGGCGCGACGCTGAACATCGCGACGCTGGGCTCGAACCGGATCAGCCTGAGCAACCTGGCCTCGGTGCAGTTGCTCGGCTCCTCGGCGGGCCAGTACACCACCCTGCCCGACCGCACGCAGGACGGCTCGGGGCTGCACATCTCGATGCCCTCGTCCAACGCCCCGTTCAGCGCCCCGGCGTACGTGGTCAAGCTGACCTTCAACGGCCAGATCCCCGCCCTGGGCTCCGGCGGCACCCCCACCGGCTACGTGCGGATCGCCAACGTCGCCACCGGCCTGGTGCTGGACAGCGGCGGCAACGTCGCGTCGGGGTCGAACCTCAAGCAGTGGAACTGGGACGGCAGCAACAACCTGCAGTGGCAGCTGGTCGACCTGGGCGGCGGCTGGTATCGCATCGTCAACCGCACCAACGGCATGGTCGCCGACAGTTGGGGCAACACCGCCAACGGCGCCAACGCCAGGCAGGCGGCCTGGAACGGCGGCAACAACCAGCAGTGGCGCCTCAACGATCTCGGCAACGGCCGCTACCAGATCGTCAACCGCGGCACCGGCACGTCCCTCGACGGCATGGGCTACACCACCGCCGGCTCCGCCGTCGGCATGTGGACGCCCAACAGCAGCACCAACAACCAATGGACCGTCACCGCCATCTGACCACGACCCACCGCGCCGCCCGGATGCGGAGGACGCCTCCGCCCACGCTGACGAACAGGGCAGGATGAAGGACCCCGCGTGCCGGCCGGGCGTGCCGCCGGTGTCGGGAAGCCGCCGGAAAAGGTCGTTCCGGGCGCGAGAAGTTCACGAGGCCAGGTCTCTGAGTTCAGGGACCTGGCCTCCGCTCTCTCCACCGGCAGCACCACCACCTGGCCCCATGTCCGCGAGTCGATCGGCCCACTCGCCGTCCGGGCGGCCGTCCTCGTCCCGCGCGCCGTCGAAGACGATCGTCGCTCACGATGAAAAGGGCTCTCCTTCCGGGTTCATGGGCACACGTCCGGGTGGCGCAAGTGTTACCGCTACCACCAACAGCCGTCAAGGAAGGCGCCGTGCGGCGTGAATCATCCGCGTCCGCCCGGTATCTTTCCGGGGCCATTGAAGCGCTACTGACCTGCGGTTGAAGTCGATGACAAGGCTTGGCGGGGCCTTCGGGCCGGAGACCGGGGCTTGACACCGTCGACGGCACGCTCTAGACCCTGATGTTACCGATAACTCCAATAGGACGTCGCCGATCCCGTGACGCCGAACGGCTGGGAGCGTCGCCTCCGCGCGCCTCCGTCGTTCCCGCCTTCACGCCCCCCCCCAACGAGGAGAAGAACGATGCACGACTTACCCGTTCACCCGGCGGCCGGGCGGCGACGGTCGCCGGGCGCCGTCGCCCTGCGCCTGCTCATGGGCCTGCTCACGGCGCTCGTCACCTTGGCGGCCACCGCGCTCACCTGGACGGCACCGGCCTCCGCGGCCCCCGCGCCGCTGGTGAGCGCCGTCTCCGGCCGTTGCCTCGACGTGAAGGGCAACGTCGACACGCTCGGCACCATGCTGGACATCTGGGACTGCAACGGCCAGGCCAACCAGGGCTTCGAGTTCACCTCGGCCGGCGAACTGCGCACCATGAACGGCACGCGGTGCGTGGACGCGTACAACAACCAGACCTCGCCCGGCACGCAGGTGATCATCTGGTCCTGCAACGGGCAGGCCAACCAGAAGTGGCGGCAGAACTCCGACGGGTCGATCACGGGGACGCAGTCGGGCCTGTGCCTCGATGTGGACCACGCCGGCACCGTCAACGGCACCGCGGTCATCCTGTGGACCTGCAACGGGCAGAGCAACCAGAAGTGGAGCACCACGACCGGCGGCGGCAGCGCCCTCGTGGTCGACGCGGCCAGCGTCGTGCGCCCGGTCACCCGCGTCGGGTCGGGCACCCTCTACGGCCTGTCCGACGCGAACACCCCGCCCGTGTCGATCATGCAGCCACTGAAGCTGCACCAGCTCCGTCAGCCGCCGCCGCTGCACGAGCACCGGCCGAACGGCTCTCCGGTTCCGATCGGCGACACGTTGAACATCTGGCAGAACGCCGCGGCCATCGGCGCCGTGATCACCGTCGACATGGCGGACAGCTTCGACGGCTTCCCCTACAACTGGACCAACTGGAACGACTGGTACAGCCGGATCGACAAGATGATCGCGGCGGCCAAGTCCGCGGGCGTCAGCAACATCGACGCCTGGGAGCCGTGGAACGAGCCGGACTGGACCTGGCCGTCGGCGTCGGGCGTCTCCTTCAACGACGGGTGGGTACGCACCTACCAGCGGATCCGGCAGAGCGAGCCGAACAAGGCCATCATGGGGCCGAGCTACTCGTACTGGAACGTGAACGCGATGCGGGCCTTCCTGACCAACGCCAAGGCGACGAACACGCTGCCGCAGGTCGTGTCGTGGCACGAGCTGAGCGGATGGCAGCAGGTCACCGCCAACGTCCAGGCCTACCGGAACCTGGAGCGTGAGCTCGGCATCTCGCCGCGGCCCATCTCCATCAACGAGTACGCCACGACCAGCGAGATCGACGTGCCGAGCAGCGCGAACCACTACGTGGCGCAGTTCGAGCGCGCGGGCGTGCGCGACGCCGAGCGGGCGTTCTGGTACGAGGCCGGCACGCTCAACGGCCTGCTGTACAACGGCCAGCCGACGGCGTCGTACTGGATGTACAAGTGGTACGCCGACCAGACCGGCAACGTCGTCAAGGTCACTCCGACCACGTACAACGACGGCGTGGCCGCCTACGACGGCAGGACGTTCAGCCTGGTCTTCGGCGGTCAGGCCGGCAACAACACGATCCGCGTCGACGGGATCGGCGGCCTGGGCTCCTCGGTCACGGCGACCCTCGAGTACGTCCCCGGCTCGGGACGCAAGACGAACGTGGCGGCGGCGACCCGGGTGTGGTCGAACGCCTACACCGTCACCAACGGCAGCGTCACGATCCCGATCGCCAACCAGGACGCCAACGGCGCCTACCGGCTGGTCCTGACGCCGGGATGACATGCACGCAGGAGGCCGCCGGGCGCCCGGCGGCCTCCTCGCGCGCCTATCCCCTATGCCTATTCCCGGACCAGGTGGACCAGGGCGCTGGCGTAGTCGCCGGGAGCCAGATCGGGGAACAGACCGTGGGTGAGCAGGACCGCTCCGTGGTGGACCTCTCCCGTGGCCGTGTCGCGGTAGCGCGCGTCCGGGTCGAGGGCGCGCAGCGGGATCCCCGGGTCGGCGTGCCCGAACCGGCGGGCGCGGCGGTGGACGAGCACGGCGGCCTCGCCGCCGTCGGAGGCGAGGTACTGCACGGCCGACAGCTCGCCGTCAGGCGGCAGCAGACGGTACTGCCGGCCGTGCTGGACCAGTGGGCGGATCCGCTTGTAGTCGGCGACCAGCTCGGCCGCCCGGTCCAGATCGGCCTGGCTCCACTCGGTCAGGGCGCCGCCGATCGCGAGCACCCCGGCCATGGCCACGTGGAAACGGAAGTCGAGGGGGATCTCCCGGCCGGTGTAGGGGTTGGGGCTGTCGGTGACCCACGCGCCCATCACCCGGGCCGGGTAGAGCTGCGAGAAGCCGTGCTGGATGTCCAGCCGGTCGAGGGCGTCGGTGTTGTCGGAGGTCCACACCTGGTCGGTGCGCCGCAGGATGCCGAGGTCCACCCGGCCGCCGCCGCTGCTGCACGATTCGATCCTCACGTGCGGGTGGGCGGCGCGCAGCCGGTCGAGCACGTCGTACAGGGTGCGGACGTGGCCCAGCCACAGCCGCTCGTCCGGGCCGGCCTCGGTGAAGGGGCGGTTCATGTCCCACTTGAGGAAGTCGACGGCGTTCTTGGCCAGCAACTCGTCCAGCGTCCGGTAGAGCCAGTCCCCGACCTCCGGCCGGGACAGGTCGAGCACGAGCTGGTTGCGGTGCTCGGTGCGCCGCCGGTGCGGCCGGTGGATCACCCAGTCGGGATGGGCGCGGTAGAGGTCGCTGTCGGGGTTGACCATCTCCGGCTCCACCCACAGCCCGAACCGCATGCCCAGCTCGTGCACCCGGTCGATCAGCGGCCCGAGCCCGTCGGGGAACCGGTGCGGGTTGGGATACCAGTCGCCGAGCCCCGCGGCGTCGTGGGTGCGGGTGCCGAACCAGCCGTCGTCCACCACGAACAGCTCCACGCCCATCCGGGCGGCCGACTCCGCCAGCCGGATCTGCCCGTCCAGTGAGACGTCGAAGCCCGTGGCCTCCCAGGAGTTGTAGAGCACCGGCCGGATCTCGCCGGCATGCGGCAGCACATGCCGGAGCTGGTGGTCGTGCCAGGCGCGGCTGGCCGCGCCGAAGCCGCCTTCGGTGTAGAGGCCCGCGCACACCGGCGTGACCAGCTCCTCGCCGATGCCCAGCTCCCAGGTCACGGGGTCGTGCCCGGCCCCGGCCGACAGTGTCACCCGCTCGGTGGGAAGGCGCTGAGCGGTGAGCCGCCAGCTCCCGCTCCAGGCCAGCGCGCACGAATAGACCGCGCCGTGCTCCTCGCCCGCCGTGCCGTCGTCGACCATCGCCCAGGGGTTGGCCTGGTGGCTGGTCACCCCCCTGCGGCTGGTCAGGACGGTCTCGCCGTACGGTAGCTCGGCGCGGTGCAGCCGGGTCTCCGCGCCCCACTGACCGCGTACGGAGCTGAGCCGGTAGCCGTTCAGCCGGGGGAGGACCCAGGTGGCGGAGTCCGCCCGTACGACGGTGACGGGCTCGCCCTCGTTGCGCAGGACCAGGTGGCGCTCGATCACGTCGCCGTACAGGCGGTAGTGGCACTCCACGGCCAGCGGGTAGTGACGGTCGGCGTACGCCAGCACCAGCTCCCGATCGGTGCGGCGTTGCCCGGTGAAGACGAGCTCCAGGTCGCGGGTGCCGTCGGCGAAGCGCACCTGCAGGCCGGCGTGTCCGTAGCACAGGCCCCCGGTCGCGATCAGGTCGAAGGAGCCCTCCAGCGGGTCCTCCACCGGCCGGAAGCCGGGCCGCGGCAGCCGTAGCAGCAGCGAGGCCGCCTGCTCGGGGGTGAGCCGAGGTCCCCAGTGCATGACGCGCGGCCGGTCGGCCTCGTCGAGGTGCAGTACGTAGGAAGAGGACGGCCCGGACAGCACCCACAGGCGGTGTTCGGAGTCGTGGTAGATCATCTCAGCCTTTCGACGGCGAAGGAGAAGACGGCATGGCATGCGGGACCGCTCCACCCGCATGACGCGGCGGAGGGCTGTGGAGGCGTGGGGGTCAGGCGGGCGGGGGGCCGCTGCTCTCCCGCACGATGAGTTCGGGCTCGCTCCAGGCCGGGACGGCCGGGGCGTTCTGCGGGTCGAGCCTGCGGTGCAGCAGGCCGAAGCAGGCCCGGCCGAGACCCTCGAAATCGAGCCGGACCGTGGTGAGCGAGGGGTTGAGGTAGGCCGAGGGCGGGGAGTCGTCGAAGCCGACCACGCTGAGGTCGCCGGGGATGTCCCGCCCGGCCTCGCGGGCGGCGCGCATGACGCCCAGTGCCAGGTCGTCGTTGCCGCACAGGATCGCGGTGACCGATCGGTCCGCGAGCAGGGAGCGCACGGCGAGGTAGCCGGATCGAGGGCTCCAGCCGCCGGGCAGCGGCTCGGGCAGCGGCCGGCCGGCGGCGCCCAGCGCGTCCTGCCAGCCCTGGGTGCGCTGCGGCAGCGCGCTGGTGGAGGAGGGGATGGCCACGTAGTGGACGGTCTGGTGCCCCAGGCTCAGCAGGTAGCGGGTCGCGTGCGCGGCCGCCGCCCGGTCGTCCAGCCAGATCTGCCAGGGGTCGTCCGGCCCGTCGTCGGGCCGCCGCTCGACGGCCGCCGCGACCGGGACGTCCGCGGGCAGCGCCCGCAGCGCGCGCACGCCCGCGTCGTCGAAGGCGATCACCATGACCGCCTCCCCGGGCCGGTTCAGCCGCAGGGCGATGTCCGCCTGGCCGGAGTTCCGCTCCAGCACGCTGATGCCCACGGAGAACCCGGCCGTCCTGGCCGCCTCCTCCATGCCGCGCAGCGTGGCGGCGGCGCCGTACAGGGCGGTGTCGGAGGTGAGGACGGTGACCGAGCGGACCGGCCCTCCGGCCAGCGCCTGGGCCAGCCGGTTGGGCCGGTAGCCGAGTTCGGCGATGACCTGGAGGACCCTGGCCCGGGTCGCCTCGCTGACCCGGGCCTTGCCGTTGATGACGCGGCTGACGGTCTGCTGGGAGACACCGGCCACCCGGGCGACGTCCCAGATGCTCGCCGACCGTGTGCGGGGAGCGTCCTGGGCAGGCATGTGACCGGTAACTTCCATGAGTCAGACCTTACTTGATGGCGGCGTTGGCCTCGGTGGTGATCTTCTGGGCGGCGTTCTGCGGCGACAGCTGGCCCAGCCAGACCTGGTTGAAGATGTCGAGCGCTTTGACGTTGTAGACGTCGGCCGCCTCGGTCAGCGGGTAGCCCATCGTGGTGCCCTCGGCGGCCTTCTTGAAGCCGGTGACGTCGACGCCCTTGGCCTTCCACGCGTCGGCGAAGACGTCGTTGAGCGAGGGGATGCCCGGCCAGACGGCGCCCGCCTGGGCGACGGCCTTTTGATGGCGTTCTGACGTCAGCCACTTGAGCAGCTCCCACGCTTCCTTCGGGTGCTTGGTGCCGGCGTAGACGGCCTCGGTCAGGCCGTTGTAGACACTGCCCTTGCCGATTGGCCCCGCGGGGAGATCGGCGACGCCGAATCCGCCGCCCGGCAGCGCGGTGTCGAAGGCGCGCAGCATCCAGCTTCCGTCCATCGCGGCGGCCGCCTCGCCGCGCCCGACGACCTGGTCCAGGGACGGGCCGTTGGGCGGGTTGGTGACCGTGGCGGGCACCGCGACGTGATACTTCAGCCGCAGGTCCTGGACGAACTGGATGGCCTGCACGCAGGCCGGCTGGTCGATGGTCCACCGGCCCCACGGCTTGTCCTGGAGCGTGCAGCCGTTCTGCAGGGCGAAGTTCCACCAGTCCTGCTGACCGGTGGGCGCCTGCATGGCCAGGCCGTACTGCTTGACCTTCTTGGGGTCGAAGCCCGGCTCGTCGGCGTGCTTGCCGTTCTCGTCGACCGTCAGTTTCTGCAGCGCCTTGACGAAGGTGCCGCCGTCGGCGGGGTTCCAGGTGAGGCCGTCGAGGTCGGCGGGGGTGAGCCCGGCCTCCTTGAGGGCCTTGGTGCTGTAGAAGAGCCCGATGGTGTCCCAGTCCTTGGGCAGGCCGTAGACCTTGCCGTCCACCTTCCAGCCCTCGGCGAGCTTGGCGTCGTAGATCGAGGTGTCCACCTTGTCCTGGGCGATGAGCGGCGCCAGGTCGGTGAGCACGCCCTCCTTGCTGAACTTGGGGAAGTAGGAGACGTGGTCCCAGAAGACGTCGGGGGCCGAACGCCCGGCGAGCTGGGTCTGCAGCTTGCTCCAGTAGTCGTTCCAGTTGTTCAGCTCGATCTGCACCTTGATGGTCGGATGGGCCTTTTCGAACTCGCGGATCGACTGCTCGATCGGCGGCTTCTGCACCTCGTCCCACATGGCGTACCTGAGGGTGACGGCGCCGCCGGTGGAGTCCGAGCCGTCTCCGCCGCCGCACGCGGCGAGGGACAGCAGGGCCGCCGCCGCGACAGCGGATACAGCGATTTTTCTGGACATATGCGTATGCCCTTCTCTCTGCGGGGGGTGGTTACTTCAGCCCGGTGAGGGCGATCGAACGGACGATGTGCCGCTGGAACAGCAGAAAGATCACGATGAGCGGCAGCAGCGCGAGGGCGGCGGCCGCCAGGATCAGGTGATATTGGGAGGAGTGCTGGCCCTTCAGCGCCGAGATGCCGAGCGTGACCACCCGGGTGGCGTCGCCGTTCGTGACGATCAGCGGCCACAGCAGCGTGTTCCAAGTCGTGATGAACGTGATGGTCGCGAGGGTGGCCAGGATTGGCCGGCTCAGCGGGAGCAGCACCCGGACGAGCACGGTGAGCGTGCCCGCGCCGTCGATGCGCGCGGCCGACTCCAGGTCCCGGGGAATCGTGCGGAAATACTGCCGCACAAGGAAGATCCCGTACGGCGTGCCGAACGCGGTGGGCAGGATCAGCCCGAGATAGGTGTCGATCAGCCCGAACTCCCGCATGATCAGGAAGAGCGGGACCAGGGTGACGATCTGCGGCACCATCATCGTCGCGAGGTAGCCCCAGAACAGCACGTCGCGGCCGGGGAACGACATCCTGCCGAAGGCGTAGGCCGCCATCGTGCTGAACACGACCTGGCCGGCCGTGACGGCCCCGGCGTAGACCAGCGAGTGCAGCAGGAAGCCGGCCATGTCGTACTGCGACCAGACCTGGGCGAAGTTCTCGAGCGTGACGGGGAAGGCGGGCTCCCAGGCGGGGGTGGTGAGCACCTGCGCGGGTTCCTTGAACGCCGAGTTCAGCGTCATCAGATACGGCGCGACCGAGACCACGGCGCCCGCGAAGAGCGCGAGATACAGAGCGATCCTCTTCATCGGGCTCCTCAGGAGAAGTCGTAGACGGTGCGCTTGCGGAAGTAGAGGAACTGCGCCGCGGTGACCAGCAGGATCAGCGCGAACAGCACCATCGCCAGCGCCGAGGCGTAGCCGGACCGGAAGAGCTGGAACCCCTGCTGATAGATGTGGAAGTTCAGCACGTCGGTGGCGCCGCCCGGGCCGCCCTGGGTCATCACGAAGACCGTGTCGAAGATCTGGAACGACCCGATCGTGTTCGTCACCAGCACGAAGAACAGCGACGGCCGCAGCAGCGGCAGGGTGATCATGAAGAACCGCTGCATCGGCGTGGTGCCGTCGATCGCCGCGGCCTCGTACAGCGTGTGCGGAATCGCCTGCAGTCCGGCCAGCAGGATCAGCATCGTGTAGCCCGTGTACTGCCAGACGTTCACCGAGGCGATCACCGGCATGGCCCACGCGGGGTCGGTGAGCCAGTTCGGGCCGTCGATCCCCACCATGCCCAGCGCCTGGTTGACCACGCCGTATCTCGGGTCGAACACCCAGGACCAGATGATGCCGAGTGCCACCGGCATGGCCATCCAGGGCAGCACGAAGACCACCCGGAGCACCTTGCCGCCGCGTATTCGCCGGTTCAGCGCCAGCGCCAGCAGCAGCGCCAGCACGGTCTGCGCCGGGATGTTGAGCACCACGTAGTAGATCGTGTTGAGCACGGCCCGCCACACCTCGGGATCGGCGGCCAGCTCGCGGTAGTTGTCCAGCCCGACGAACGACGGCGCGCCCATCAGGTTCCAGTCGAACAGGCTCAGCGCCGCCACGCCGAAGATGGGCGCCACCAGGAAGAGCAGGAAGCCGACGAGGCTCGGCGCGAGCAGGGCGTACGCTTCGGCGACGGCGCGAACCCGCGCCGCGAGCCGGCGCTCCACTCGGCGGTGCCCCTGCACGGACCGGTCATAGGTAATGTTATCGATCACATTCTCTCTCCATGAGCCACCAGGGACCCGGAGGATTCCGGTGATGCAGAGAAGAGTTACCGATAACATCCGTGTCGTCAAGTGCCCGTCGATTCGCGACGACCAAGTGATCCATGTGGAAGACCGTGCGGTGCGGGGGCGGCGGCTGCTCGGGTGACTCCTCCTCCGCCGGCACCGCTCCCTCCTGCCTGCCGTCTCCTACGATGGGCGTTCGTGATCACGAGTCGGAGGCCGCGTCTGCGACCGGCAGAACCCGCTGATCATGACCGCATCGTCGTCGTGGACGACTGGTGGGAGCAACCGATCCGGTCGGGCCCGCCCCGGCTGTTCCCCGATCATTTCCACCGCACCAGCCTGGTGGCCGAGGACGGTGACCGCCTCGCGGGGTGGCTCCCACCGCGCCGGAAGACCGGCGCGGCATCGCCAGGGTGACCGCGGCCGCGATCGGCATCTGCCTGCGGCACCCGGACCTGGGCGGATCAGGTCGACGGGACGGGGCCCGTCGAGTCGCGGACGCTGAGGGTCGTCGCGAGCTGGAGGTGCCGGGAGGCGGGCTGGACGCCGTCCGCCATGCCGAGGACGGTCTCGACGGCCATCCGGCCCATGCCGACGAGAGGCTGCCGGACGGACGTGAGCCGGGGCGTGGTCCACTCGGTCTGCGGTGTGTCGTCGAACCCGGTGACCGACAGCTCGCCGGGGACGGCGATGTGCAGCTCCTTGGCCGCGGCGAGGACGCCGACGGCGATCTCGTCGTTGCCCGCGACGACGGCGGTCGGCCGCTCGTCGAGCGAGAGGACGTCACGGCCGTGCCGCAGGCCCGCCTCCACGGAGAACGCCTCATGGCGGATCAGCGTGCGGTCCGGCGTGATGCCGGCCGAGTCGAGCGCGGCCTGGTAGCCGTGGAAGCGTTCCACCGAGGGGGCGGAGCCCAGCGGGCCGCCGACCCAGGCGATCCTGCGATGGCCGAGCCTGATGACGTGCTCGGTCGCCGAGCGACCGCCCGCCCAGTTGGTGGCGCCGATGCTGACGACCCGTGATTCGGTCGTGTCGATCGGGTCGATCGTCACGACGGGCACCTCGAGATCCTCCGCAGACAGGAGCACCGCGTCGGGCACGGCCACGGCGAGCGCGATGACACCGACGACGCCGGACGCCTTCTGCTCCTCCACCCAGGCACGGGCCGCCGTATGGTTCGTGCTGATCGGCTCACCGGGTGGCAGCCGAAGGAGGAGTTCGGCCTGCGCGGAGGTCGCGGCCACGAGTATCCCCTGGAGCACCGTCCCGGCATAACGGGACTCCACGAAGTCGAGCATGGTGACGAGGGCCCGGTCCCGTGTCTGCTCGTGACGCGCCGCCGTCGGCTTGTAGCCGATCTCGGCCATGACTCCGAGGACGAGCTCACGCGTCTTCGGCCCCACATCGCTGCGCCCGTTGAGGACCTTCGACGCGGTCGTGGGCGAGACACCGGCCAGTCGGGCGACATCCGCCAAGGTGGCTCGCTCGGAACGACCTCGCCGTGGCATCAAAGCTCCTTTCGGGGCTACGAAATTATTTCGAAATCTACCACGCGCCCTATCCGTCAAGTGCTGCCAGGCATTCTCCCTCGTCCGCCCGTTGACACCGGACGGACACACCACCTACTGTCCTGGCAGCAACGAACAAGTTGCGAAATATTTTCGTAACCATCCTCTGGGTGAGAGGAGAGGCCCATGCGGCTCTCCCAGAAGGCAAGGCTCCTTTCCGCAGTACTCGTGCCGATGGTCGCGCTGGTCGCGTGCTCGGGCGGGTCGGGCGGCTCGGGCGGCGGCAAGGCGGCTGGCAGCGGCGGCGGCGACGAGCAGGTGAAGCTGACGGTCTGGAGTTGGGACGGCACCGTCGAGAAGGCCGTCCCCGGCTTCCAGGCGGCGAACCCGAACATCAAGGTCGAGGTCGTCAACGGAGGCTCGTCCCAGGACGAGTACAAGGCGCTCGACAACGCCATCCAGGCCGGTTCCGGTGTGCCCGACCTCGTGATGTTCGAGTACTTCGCGGTGCCCTATTTCGCCATTCCCGGCAAGCTCGCCGACCTCGGAGAGTTCGGCGTCGAGAAGTTCAAGAACGACTACGTCCCGGCCGCGTGGGCCGATGTGACGGTCAACGGCAAGGTCTACGCGCTGCCGTCCGACTACGGGCCGTCGGCCATGTTCTACAACTCCGCCACGCTCAAGAAGGCCGGCATAGACAAGGCCCCGGCAACGTGGGACGAGTACTACGAGGCCGCCAAGAAGATCCGCGCGCTCGGCGGCGACCACTACATCGCCCAGGACACGGGGGACATCTTCTTCCTGCTGTCGCTCATCTGGCAGGCCGGCGGTCGCCCGTTCACGGTGAACGGCAACAAGGTGCACATCGACTTCACGGACGAGGGCACGACCAGGGCCGTGGCCTTCTGGCAGAAGATGCTCGACGAGGGCCTGATCAACACCAAGATCACGGGTTGGTCCGACGACTGGAACCGGACGCTCAACGACGGAAGCCTCGCCACCCAGACCATGGGCGGCTGGCTGACCTCGACGCTGCCCGAGCGCGCGCCGAAGGCCGCCGGTGACTTCAGGGTCGCCCTGATGCCGCAGTGGAAGCAGGGCGACAAGGTCGGAGCGGAGAACGGCGGAAGCTCCTTCGGCATCCCGGCCGCGGCCGGGCACAAGGACGCGGCGTTCAAGTTCCTCGAGTACTTCGCGCACGGCGGCGGTCTGTCGACCCGCGTCGACGCGGGAGCCTTCGTGCCGAACACCTCGGTGCTGGAGAGCGAGGCGTTCCAGGGCAAGGCCAACAAGTACTTCGGCGACCAGAAGGTCGGCGCCGTGCTGGCCGAGGCCTCGGAGACCGTCGGGAGCGGCTGGCAGTATCCGCCGTTCTTCGAGTGGGCGCGCTCGATCTACGGCGACATCGCGTCACCGTTCTACACGACGGGCAAGGTCAAGCTCGCCGAGATCCTCGAACAGTGGAAGCAGCGCTGCATCCAGTACGGCAACGAGCAGGGCTTCCAAGTGGACTAGTGGTTCCTCGTCACGGCGGGGGCCGCGTGCGGCACAGCCGTCGCCGCACAACAGCCGGCGCAGAAGCGAGCCGGGCAACGCGTTGGATCGGAAGGAACACGGACATGGACCTGGCACGTCGGTTCGACGTCACCCCTTCGGCCATGGCGTCGCCGGATGAGGAACGGCATCCGGCGCCGGCCGGGAGGCGCCGGAGGTCGCAGATCGGACTGGCGTTCATCGCGCCCTTCGGCGCGCTGTTCGCGCTCGTGTTCATCGTGCCGATCCTGTACGCCGCCTACCTGAGCCTCTTCCAGGAGAGGCTCATCGGGGGCACCACGTTCGTCGGGTTCGCCAACTACGGCAAGCTGTTCCAGGATCCGCAGTTCTGGGACGGGGTGGGACGCGTCATCCGGTTCACCCTCGTCCAGGTGCCGATCATGCTGTTGTTCTCCATGGCGCTGGCGCTGGCGCTGGACTCCATGCGCGTGCACGGCACCAAGTTCATGCGGGCGACGATCTTCCTGCCCTACGCGGTGCCGGCGATCGTGTCGACTCTCATGTGGGGATTCCTGCTCGGCGTCAAGTACGGCCTGTTCGGCAGCCTCAACGACGCCCTGGGCACGGACATCGACCCCTTCGCCCCCGGAACCACGCTCATCTCCATCGGGCTGATGGTGACCTGGGCCTTCACCGGCTTCAACATGCTCATCTTCTACGCCGCGCTCAAGGCCGTCCCGCGCGAACTGTACGAGGCGGCCGCGATCGACGGGGCGAACGAGTTCCAGGTCGTCCGCGCGATCAAGTTGCCGGCGCTGCGCGGATCCCTGGTCGTCACGATCATCTTCTCGATCATCGGCACGTTCCAGATGTTCAACGAACCGCAGATCCTGCCCACCATGGTGGCCAACAGCGGCGTCACGACCTTCTACACGCCCAACCTGTACGCGTACAACCTGGCGTTCACCGGGTCTCAGCAGGGCTATGCGGCAGCACTCGCGCTCGTCATGGCGGCGATCACGATCGCCGTCGCCTACGCCGTCCAGATCAGAGGGTTGAGGAATGCGTCCGATCAGTAGCCCGCGAGCCGGGGCCGGGAATGCCTCCGGCGCGCCGATCCGTCGTTCCGGTCGCGGACGCCGGCTCTACACGGTGGAAAATCCCAAGAAGAGCACGACTCTCACCGTGATGACGGTCCTGTTCACCCTCTACTGCCTGCTGCCGCTCGTGTGGCTCGTCATCAACGCGACCAAGTCGCAGGCTGACTTCGTCTCGTCGTTCGGGCTCGCGCCCGGTCGCGACTTCGCCCTCTGGGACAACATCGTGGAGGTGTTCCGCTACCAGGACGGGATCTTCTCCCGGTGGCTTCTCAACACCCTCCTCTATGTGGTCGTGGGTGCGACCGTGTCGACCTTCCTGGCCGCCCTCGGCGGGTACGCCCTGGCAAAGCTCGACTTCCGGGGCAAGCGGGTGTTCCTCTTCGTCGTGCTGGGATCGATCTCGGTCCCCGGCATCGCCCTGGCGATCCCGCAGTTCCTGCTGTTCGCGCAGCTCGGCCTGACCAACACCCCGTGGGCGGTTCTCATCCCGTCCTTCATCAACCCGTTCGGGTTGTACCTGATGTGGGTGTTCACGGCCGAAGCCGTGCCGACCGGCCTGCTCGAGGCCGCGAAGATCGACGGCGCCGGGGAGTTCAGGACCTTTCTCCGGATCGCGCTCCCGATGCTCGCGCCGGCGAGCGTGACGGTCCTGCTCTTCTCGTTCGTATCGATCTGGAACAACTACTTCCTGCCGTTGATCATGCTCAAGGACCCCGCGTGGTATCCGCTGACCGTCGGAATCAACCAATGGAACAAGCTGGGCTCGTCGGCAGGGAACGGCGCCCTCGTCCAGAATCTCGTGATCACGTCCGCGCTGCTGACGATCGTGCCGTTGATCATCGCGTTTCTCAGCCTGCAGCGATACTGGCAGTCAGGTCTGGCGCTGGGCGCCATCAAGGGCTAGCCGCCCGCCTCTGCCACCTGTAAACGACCCTGTGAAGAGAAGTGAGACCATGACGAGCGACAGTGTGTCCGAGCTCCGGCTGCGGATCGACGGGAAGCTGTGCGACGAGAGCGCCTTCCCGCACGTGTGGAGCAAATGCATCGGGGCCGGACGGGCGAACGAGGCACTGCGCGCGGACTGGCAACGGCAATTCGCCGAGGTCGTCGACGCATGTGGAATCGAGTACATCCGCTTCCACGGCGTCTTCCATGACGACATGTTCGTGTACCGGGAGAGTTACGGCGGCGGATTCGGGCCGAACTCCCCCCTTGCCGAGCCCGTGTACACGTTCAGCTACGTGGACAAGGTGTTCGACTTCATCGTGGACTGCGGTGTCCGTCCGTTCGTCGAGCTGGGCTTCATGCCGCGCGAGCTGGCGACGGAGACGGAGACGGTGTTCTGGTGGGGCGCTCACTGCAGCCCGCCCAAGGACATGGCGCGCTGGGTCGAGCTGGTCACAAGGTCGGTCGAGCACTGGATCGACCGCTACGGCCTCGACGAGGTGCGGGAATGGCGGTTCGAGGTGTGGAACGAGCCGAACCTGGTTCCCCACTTCTGGACCGGGACGAAGACCGAGTACTTCGAGCTCTACGAGCAGACCGTGACGGCGATCAAAAACATCGATCCCGCGTTGAAGGTGGGCGGGCCCGCGACGAGCGTCTTCGTGCCCGACGACCGCTACAAGGGCGAGGTCGAGGACCGCGCCGCGACGCACGAGACGGCCGCCGCCTCCGACGTGGACGCGCTCGACTGGCGCCCGGTGTGGATCGAGGACTTCATCGCCTGGTGCGCGGAGCGCGGACTGCCGATCGACTTCATCTCGACGCACACCTATCCCACCGACTTCGCGTTCGCCGTCGACGGTGAGGCGGTGCACATCACCCGGTACGCCGACGCCACGTTCGACGACCTGACCCTGCTGCGCAAGCTCGTGAGCAACAGCGCGTACCCCGATGCGGAGATCCACATCACGGAGTGGTCGACGTCGCCGTCATCGCGTGACTTCATCCACGACACGGTGTTCGCGGCGACCTCCATCACGCGGTCGTATCTGCAGTGCGCCACCCTCGCCGACTCGATCTCCTACTGGACCTTCACGGACGTCTTCGAGGAGGGGGGCGCCGGCATCGGGCCGTTCCACGGCGGGTTCGGCCTTGTGAACGAGGGGGGTGTTCACAAGCCCACGTTCCACGCCTTCACGATGCTGGAACGGCTCGGTGACCGGCTGCTCCTCGCGACGTCCGACGGGGTCGTGACCCGTGACAGCCGGACGTCGGCCGTGTCGGCGGTGTTCTTCAACTACCCCGAGGACATGGGCATGAGGGGTGTCCGGTCGCAGGACTCGTACGCGGCGACGCGCGCGCTGGCCGAGATGGGGCCGAGCCGGCGGATCCGGCACTCGATCGACGGTCTGAAGCCGGGCGCCACGTTCCTCGTCGAGGTCGTGGACTGGGAGCACGGGAACGTCGCCGAGGCCTGGTATCAGCTGGGGTCCCCTCTCAACCCGTCCAGGGCCGAGAGCGAGCACCTGAGCAGGGTCGCCGACTCGCTCCTCAGGTTCACGCTGACCGTGCCCGACACCGGTGTGCTCGACCTCGACGTCGAACTCGCGCCGTGGGCGGTGATGTCGCTCAGGCAGTCGGCATGACCGCTCAGGCGGCGAACAGGAGGAGCAGGCCCACCACGGTGTAGACCACCATCAGCACGAGCAGGGGAACCTGCCCGAGTACGGCGGTCCGGCGCGGGAACAGGGCCAGCGCGCGGTCGTGGGCCAGTACGGTGCCCAGCACGTGGCCGATGACGATGACCGTGACCTGGAGGGTGGCGACTCCCGCGGGGGTGGTGCCCAGCGCCTGGATGGTCCACCCGGCGGTGCCGAACCAGTCGGCGCCGGTGTCCAGCGGGTCGGACAGCAGGGCGATCGTCCGCTGCCCTTCCAGGAGGAACAGGGTGTAGTAGTGGGCGACGACGTACCCGACGGCTATCGGCACGATCGAGTGGGCGATCTCGCCCGCGGTCGTGCCGGGCTCGGCCGCGCCCCATCGGCCCGCGAGCGCGGTCGCGGCCCGGTACGCCGCGAGCACCAGGCCGATGACGATGACCAGGCCGGCGGTGCCCGTGACCGGCGCGGGCACCGAGCTCTCCTGCACGAAACGCACCCATACTGGGGCGTTGGACAGGCTGTCGTACATGGTGGAGCCCAGGAGCACGACCACCAGCGCGGTCAGTCCCGGTGCCGGTCGTAGCCCGGCCATCCCGTCCAGGGAGTTGCGCCAGACCGCGACGCCGTCGCCGCGCCTGTGCACGGGGGCGAGCCTGCCCACGAGGTCGCTGTAGACCTCGAACGGATCGGCGTGGTCGAACCACCGGGAGCCGAAGACGACCGCTCCGGCGAGCATGAGCACGGTGTAGGCCGCGAGCCAGGTGCCGATGACCGGCAGGGTGGCCCGTTCGGGGGCCACCAGTTCCAGCCAGACGAAGGCGAACAGGCCGGCGCAGGCGGGCCGGTATCCGACACCGGCGGGCAGCGGCCGCAGGCCGCGCTCAGGGTCGCGTCCGAGCCCCTTGCAGGCCAGAAGGTGCAGCGTCCGCAGCGGGTTCAGGCCGCGCCACACCGGGCCGAACAGCAGCGAAAGCGGCACCAGGCCGACCCAGAACAGCACGTAGAACGCCCCGGCGGTGGGGTTGTCGGCCCGATCGGGACCGAAGATCAGCCCGATGCAGAAGTACGCCGCGGCGACGAGCCCGGCGATCCGCCAGACCCACCGCCAGGCCGGTGCGGTCACCGCCGTCTGGATGACGGTGGGCAGCGAGCGGGCACCGGTGAGTGCGCCACCCAGCCGCGGCTGTTTCCACAGCGCGCCGAGCGCCACGAACGACACCAGCAACGCGAGGATCGCGCCGGTCAGCGCGGCCGAGAAGGGGATCGGCAGGTCCTGACGGCCGCCGATGCCGTGAGCCAGCAGCATCCCGCCCGCCTAACGCACGACGAGCTGGAACAGCTGCAGTCCCGACTCGTGGGTCTCCATCTCGAAGAGCCCGGTCTCGTCGGCGACGAACTCGATGCTCGCAGGGGTGCCGGGCTTCAGGCTGGCCTCCTTGTCGTACCCGTGCAGGTGCGCCTCGTCGGCGGCGTCGCTGGTGACCGTGATCCGCACCGTCTGGCCCTTGGTCACCTCGATTCGTCCTGGAGGCGGCGTGACCTTCCGACCGGCGACGGTGACGGTGATCTCCTTTACGGCCGAGTCACCGGAGGCGGCGGCCGCCGGCTCGGCAGGAGCCGACTCCGCAGGGGCCGACTCCGCAGGGGCCGCGGGAGCCGACTCGGCAGGAGCCGGGGCAGCCGACTGAGCGGGGGTGGCGGCATCCGATCCGCCACAGGCCGACGTGGCCATCAGCAGGGCCACGCCGACTGGGAGCGCGGCGAGCAGCGGGCGCAGGCGCGCAGGGGCGATCGTCATGGGGGAGTTCTCCTGAAGGGGGTGGGGCAAGTCAGCGTCGCCTGGTGGATTTGGGGCGCTGTGGAGTACGGGACGCCGACGGGCGTGCGGGTTTCCTGGCCTGCGGGCGGCCGGGAGACGGCCGGGCCGCCGACGCGTCGGGCACGGGCCGCCGTGCCGCCCGCACAACCAGGACGCCCGCTCCGATGACGAGGAGCGCGGGCACCAGCCATACCGACAGCCCGGTGCCGGAGTCGGCCGGCTGCGCTGTCCGGGCGGCAGTGCCGGGCGTGCCGGGTTCGGGCACGGCGCCTTGACTGCCGCCGGTTTCGGGAACCGCGGGGCCCATCGCCGCCGGGCTGCCACCGGTCTGCGTTGCCGGGGCCGGGCTGGCGCCGGCCTGTGGCACCGGGGCCTGGGTGCCGCTCCCAGGCTCGGCCGAGGCGAGAAGGATGGCGTCGGGCTCGTTGTCCGGGGCCTGCCAGCCCTTGGGCGGCCCCGAGGTCCTGCCCTTGTAGGTGAACCGCAGTTCTCCCCGCACCGGCTCCCCGTCGGAGGCGATCGACAGGTAGCGCACTAGGTACTCGCCCCGCTTCGGCCAGTAGGCGACGGGGATCTCCGCGGGGTACCCGGTGTTGTACACGCTCGGTTCCCACACCCCGTCGACGAGGTTGTACTCCTGGACCGGCTTGTCGAGGCGTTTGGGCTGACCGTGCCTCCAGGGCAGGTCGACCCGGTCACCGCCGGGGGCGGTGACCGCGAAGTACGCGTTCGGGGCGGGCGCCTCGGTGAAGTAGAGCGACAGGAACTCCATCGGCTCGCGGACCGTGCCGTCCTTGACCGGTGTCGACATCGCGAGCTGGCCGTGGGCGGAAGCGGGCGCCGCGAGGGCGACCATCGTCAGCACGCCGACGAGGACCGCCAGAAGCAACCGGCCCAACAAGCGTGCCAGGGTCACTTCTGCTCTCCATGACGGTACGGCCCCTGGATGAGGGGGATGGGCTCGGGCCGGGGAGACCGATTGGGTCGAGGCTAACGACTTTCGCTCTCGATGAACAGAACTTGATGCGTTCGCAACAGAAGTGGAGTGAGTCGTCCGACCGGGGAAGCGCCCGTGGTCACCACAGGCGTGCCACGATGAAAATTTCACCGCCCGGCGATCGAATCGTTCCGGAGGACGCGAACGGGCGGTCGGGCCGGCCGGCCACCCCGGCCCTGCCCGGGCGGGGTAGCCGGTAGCGCGGGGACGCGGCCTAACGCCGCAGCCGTACGGGATCGGCCGGTCCGCTGCGGCGGACGAGCCAGGCCTCGGTGATGTGGTTGAACATCGCCTCGGAGGCGCCCTCGGGATCGTGGGCGGCGATGCGTTCGTAGATGCGCCGGTGGCCCAGGTTCGACGCCACGCACAGGGCTCGCTCGGTCCGGCCCATGTAGCGGGCGGTGTTCACGACCTGGCTCTCCAGCGCCCGTACGACGCCTCGGGCGATGCGGTTTCCCGACGCCTGCATGATCGTGTCGTGGAAGGCGCGGTCGCTTTCCGCGTACGTGACGTGGTCGTCCACGAGCTCGTCCATCTGGTCCACCAGCGCGCGCAACCGCTCGACCGTGTCCGGCCCGGCCAGGCGGGCGGCGACGTTCGCCATGTCGGACTCGAGCACCCGTCGCGTCACGACGAGGTCGTCGAGAATCGCCAGGCTCTCGTCCTCGGCGATGGTCGCCGCGAGGACGAGCTCGTCGAGCATGTCCCACATCGCGGGCGGGGTCACCATCGTGCCGGCGCCCTGGCGGACCTGCACCAGCCCCTTCTCCTGCAGGACTTTCACGGCCTCCCTGACGACGGTGCGGCTCACGGAGAAGGCTTCGCACAGCGCGGGCTCGGGGGGCAGCGGCGTCCCCGGCGGGTGCGCGCCGCGTACGATGCGCTCCACCAGCTCGGCGGTCACCGCTCGGGCGAGGCTGGCCGGGCGTCGTACCCAGGCCGGTGGCGCCGGGGTGCCGCCGGCCGTTTCCTGCGATGCCGCCATATCCCCCTCCGGTGGCCCTGGCCAAGGAGCGCCACCGCGCCAGTATACGCGACGTCTATTGACGTCAGACGTCATACGAGTTACCTTTCGCCGGACACGGCCGGGTCCGCCGGCCGCTCTCGGAGAGTGAGAGCAGCGATGAAGCAGAGAGCCTTGTGGTCGGCGGTGATGGTCGCGGGACTGGCCGTGGCCGGCTGCGGGAGCGCGGCGCGGACGGAGTCCCCGTCCGGAGACTCTCAGCAGAAGCAGCAGAAGCTCGTGGTCTGGGACTGGAAATCAAGCGAACCGACAGCGGCGGCATATATCGAGAAGGCGAAGGCCGACTTCGCCAAGCGGCATCCCGGGGTCACCGTCGAGTTCGTCGCCCAGCCGTTCGACCAGTACTACACCCTGCTGGGCACGGCCATCCAGTCCAACAAGGGGCCCGATGTCATGCTCTTCAACGGCGGCGGGCAGATCCGTGACCGGGTCGACGCGCTCCTTCCGCTGGACCAGTACGTGGCCGGGGACAAGAGCCGGCTGGCGGGCTGGGACGCGTTCAGCAAGGACGGCAAGATCTACGCCGCGCCGGTGACCCTGCAGGGGCACCCGATCTACTACAACAAGGCGCTCTACGAGAAGGCCGGTCTCGACCCGGCGAACCCGCCCAAGACATGGGACGAGTTCGCCGGCGACTGCGCCGCCATCAAGAAGGCGACCGGGGCGTCGTGCTTCGCGCTCGGCAACAAAGAAGGCTTCGGCATCCAGTTCTTCATGTCGGGCCTCGGATCCGGCATCCTGACGCCGGAGGAGTACGACGACTGGATCGGCGGGAAGCGCGACTGGACCTCTCCCAACGTGAAGCGGATCTTCGAGTTGTGGAAGGACGCCAACGACAAGGGGCTGAACAACAAGGGCGCCAACTCCACCGCGATGTTCACCGACATCTTCAGAGTCTTCGAGACCGGTAAGGCCGCCCACATCATCGGGCTGATGTCGGACATCGGGCACTGGAAGGACTTCGGCGAGTTCCTGCCGCCCGACAAGATCGGCGTCATGCAGGCCCCCGTCGTCGCCGACGGAGCCACCCCGAGCCTTCCGTACGACGGCGGCATCGGCTACGCGGTCGCGAAGTGGACGAAGGATCCGGGGCTGGCCGCCGATCTGGTGCGTTCCCTGACCTCGACCGACGCCTTGACCGCGTTCTACTCCAAGGCAGGTGCGATCGCGTCCGACACGACGATCGACGTCTCGCAGGCCGGCCCGGCAGTCGCCGCGATCGTGTCCGAGATCAAGACCGGCAAGCCCGCCCTGCACGTCGCGCTGTCCTCCAAGACCCTGGACCTGATGGGAAGGCTGTCCCAGCAGCTCCTCAGCGGGTCGACCACGGTGGACAAGGCGGTGGAGCAGTTGGCCGCCTCCGACCGGACGGGCTGATCGCGTGCCGCTCGGAGGTTCGTCGCCGTTGGTCCGCCCGGCAGGCTCCGGGCGGGCCGGCGGAGCGACGACGAAGCAGCGGGGACCTCGCGAGGGGGCGGCTGTCCGGCCGGCCTCCCGCGGGGCGCGCGCGGAACGCCTCGCCCCCTACGTCCTGGTGGCCCCGGCCGTACTGATCATCGTGGTGCTGCGGCTGTGGCCGCTCGTCCTGGGGGTCAACTTCTCCTTCACGGGCGACGGCGAGCTCAACGGGACCCCGGTCGGCCTGAGCAACTACCTGGAGCTGGCCGGCGACCCGTTGTTCCACACCTCGCTGCGCAACGTCGGGCTACTGGTGCTGCTGCTTCCCGTGGCGGTGGCGATTCCGGGCCTGCTCGCCACCTTCATCTATCTGCGCGTTCCGGGGCACCGGGTCTACCGCAGCGTCTACTTCTTCCCGGCTGTGCTCTCCCCGGTGATCGTCGGCGCGATCTTCAACCTCATGCTCGGGTTCGACGGCCCGCTGAACGCCGCCCTCGGGGCGATCGGCCTCGGCCCGGTCGACTGGCTCGGCGATCCGGGCATCTCCATGTTCACGGTCGTCGGCGTGCACGTCTGGGCGACGTTCGGGATGGCCCTGGTGGTGTTCCTCGCCGGGTTCAGCACCCTCGACGCCTCGCTTCTGGACGCCGCCCGCGTGGACGGCGCGTCGCTCCGCCAGGTCATCTGGCACGTGATCATCCCGAGCCTGACGCGCACCATCCAGTTCGTCTTCGTGACCACGATGATTGGGATGCTGACGTCCATGTTCGGCCTGCTCTTCGTCATGACCAGCGGGGGACCGGAGGGATCGACCTACCTGCCGGAGTACTACATCTGGCACCAGCAGGGACAGATGAACCGGCCGGCGCTCGCCTCGGCCGCCTCAACTGTTCTCTTCGTCGTCATGCTCGTGGTGGGGCTCCTGCAGATCACTCTGCTCCGCCGCGCGGGGAGGCAGGACTGATGCCCGGCAGGCGTCTGGCCAGGTGGGTGGCCGCCGTTCCGATGGCCGCTCTTGCGCTGGCGACGATCTATCCTCTGATCTTCACCACCAACGTCGCGATGAAGACCCGGCGCGACTACATCCTCGACCGGTTCTCCCCGACGGATTCCCTGCGCTGGGACAACATCGCCGAGGCGTGGGCCGGCGCCGGAATGGCGCGATACTTCGCCAACTCGTTCATCGTCGTGTCGTTCGCCGTGGCCCTGCTGCTGCTGTTGGGGTCGATGGCGGGCTTCGCGCTGAGCCAGTTGCGGTTCCGCGGCTCTTCGGTGATCTTCCTGGGCTGTCTCGCTGGGCTGTTCATCCCGTTCCAGGTGATCATGGTGCCGCTCACCAGGATCATGGCCGACAGCGGGCTCGTCGACACCTACCCCGGACTGATCCTGGCCTACGTCGCGCAGTTCCTCCCGTTCACCGTCTTCCTGATGACGAGCCACTACAGGACCATTCCGGCGGAGATCGTCGACGCGGCCAGGATCGACGGAAACACGGTGTACGGGGTGTACCGGCGGATCATGCTCCCGCTGGGCGTTCCGGCGCTGCTCTCCGTGGGAATCCTCGACACCCTGTTCTGCTGGAACGATGTGCTGATCTCCCTGCTGATGATGCCGTCGCCCGAGCATCGGACCCTCATGATCGGGGTCAACTCACTGCGCGGACAGTACTCCGACGACATTCCCACCTTCGCCTCAGGAGTCCTGATCGCCGCGATACCCGTGCTGATGCTGTATCTCTTCCTCCAGCGCCAGATCGCCGACGGCGTCACCGCCGGTTCCACGAAGGGCTGACATGCGGATCACGGGGTATCGGACCATGACGACGGTCCAGGAATGGGGCCGTCCCGTCGGTGACGCCAACGGTGTCTTCCCCGACGGAGTCGTCTCGACGCCGATCGTCATGGTGGACACCGACGAGGGGATCACCGGCGTCGGCCTGGGGCCGCACGTGGAGATCGACGCCGTGTTCGCCGCCATCGAGGGCGAGGATCCGCGCGGCGTGACGGCGCTCTACGACCGGATGCTTCGGCAGACCTTCAAGGCGGGGCACGCGGGCGCCGTGTTCGGCACGATCGGAGCACTCGACACCGCCCTGTGGGACATCAAGGCACAGGCGGCCGGTGAACCGCTCTGGCGTCTGCTGGGCGGACGGGACAGGCGGGTTCCCGCCTACGCCTCGGGCCTCGACATCGGCCTGACCGACGACGAGCTCGTCTCCGCCTATCAGGTCTACGCCCAGCACGGTCTGCGGGCGGCCAAGCTCAAGGGCGGCCTCGACATCGAACGCGACCGGCATCGCCTGAAGCTGGTGCGGGACGTCCTGGCCGAGGCCGGGCAGGGACTGCGGCCGGGCCTCATGCTCGACGTGAACGAGGCCTGGACCCGCAAGCAGGCGGTGCGGCACGTCTGCGAGCTCGAGCGCACTTTGGACCTCACCTGGATCGAAGAGCCGGTCCGGCGGTGGGACGCCGAAGGCCTGGCCGTCGTCGGCCGGGGGATCCGCGCCTCCGTCGCCTCGGGGGAGAACCTGACCGGGCTCGAGCAGTTTCGTCCGCTGCTCGCCGCGGGAGCAGTCGACATCGTCCAGACGGCCGCGGTCTGGGGAGTGACCCACTTCCTCCGGGTGTCCGCCCTGGCGCACGCCCATGACCTGCCGGTCAGCCCGATCGGCACCACGCCGGTCGCGCTGCTGCACGCCGCGACGTCGGTGCCCAACCACATGGCGAGCGAATTGCAGGACCTGTACCCGCCGGTCGGGATGTCGCTCGACCTGCACGTCGAGAACGGCGCCTTCGTCCTCGGAGACACGCCGGGCCTCGGCATCACGATCGACGAGCAGGCGATCGACACGTTCGCGCGCCGGCCGAACACCGGGGCCGCCAAGGGCCCCAACATCCGGCCGGAGCACGCCGGACGACGGCTTCTCGCCGTGACCGGCGGCTCTTCACCGAGCGGTCTCTGGGGCGGGACGACGCCTTCCGCGGCCGACGCCGGCGTCTGAGCCCCCACCCCGCGTCGGAAGGGAGTGCGGGCATCGGCCGGGATCAGCCGGAGGGGGAGAACAGGCGCTGCTGGATCTCTCTGCGGTAGTCGTCGAGTGTGTTGTCGATGTGTGTGGCGGCGGCGTGGGCGGCGGCTTCGGGGTCGCCGGCGCGGATGGCCTGGTAGATGGCGTCGTGTTCTTCGACGGCTTTGGCGGCGTGGCCGCCGACTGAGCCGCGCATGCCGATGAGGCTGGATTGTGCCTGCAGGCGGCGGGCTTCGCGTACGGCGATCTGGAGGAACATGTTGTGTGAGGCGGTGGCGATGGCGGTGTGGAAGGTGTCGTCGCCCTGGTTGAAGAGGTCTTCGC
>NZ_VDMA02000045.1 GCF_006334915.2 Microbispora catharanthi | reverse complement strand
TGTCGTCGAAGGCCTCGTTGACGACGTCCCAGTAGGGGATCTTGCCCTTGTAATGGGCCATCACGCCGTTGATGTGGTTGATCATCGCCTGGCGCAACGCGCTGCCCGACAGCGACTGCATCCAGCCGGGCTGCTGGGCGTACCAGGCCAGCGTGTGCCCGCGCACCTGCTTGCCGTTCTGCACCGCCCAGTTGTAGATCCGGTCGGCGTTGGTGAAGTTGAACTGGTTCTGGTTCGGCTCGGTGGCGTCGATCTTCATCTCGTTCTCGGCCGTCACCATGTTGAACTCACGGTTCGCGATCGTGGTGTACGCCGAGTCACCCAGCTTGTTCGCGCTGATCGCCGTACCGAAGTAACGGCCGCTGCGGGCCGCGGCCTCGCCGAGGGTGGTGGCCGGGGGGCCGCCGCTCGGGCCGGACGACGGGCTCGGGGACGGGCTCGGAGACGGACTGTTCGGCGGCGTGGGCGACGGTGTGGGCGACGGAGAGCTCGGCGTGGTGCTGTTGAGGCCGAGGAAGTTGATCGCATAGGCGATCATGCCGTTGAGGGGCAGCGAGTGCCCCTGACCGGAGACGCTGACGCCCTCGACCGGCGGCTGGGTGCCGGTGTCGCCATACCGGGTGCGGGTCCACCCCGACGAGGGGCTGTCGGTGGACACGGGCGTCTGGCTGACGCCGTTGAGGTTGGTCCACTGCTTGATCTCTTCGCCGAAGTTGTTGTAGTTCAGCGTCGTGTCGGTGGTGCCGTGCCACAGCTGCATGCGCGGGTAGGAGCCGCTGTAGCCGGAGTACATCGAACGGGCCAGGTCACCCCACTGCTGGGCGGACTTGATGCTCTGCCCGCCGGAGCACTGGCTGTTCCAGGTGGAGCCGTCGGTGGTGGCGAAGCAGCCCGCCGGGACGCCCATGAAGGCCGAGCCCGCCTTGAAGACGTCCGGATACTCGGCCGCCAGCACGTTGGTCATCATCGCGCCGGAGGAGACGCCGCTGACGTAGACGCGGCCGGGGTCCACGTTGTAGCGCGACTTGGCGTAGTCGACCATCGACATGATGCCGACCGGGTCGCTGCCGCCGCCCCGCTTCAGCGCCTGGGGCGAGTACACGTCGAAGCACTGGCCGCTGCGCGTGGCCTCGGGGAACACGATGATGAACCCGTACTGGTCGGCCGCGGTCACGTAGTCGCGGAAGTACCCGCTGAACAGCGCCGACGCGGTGCCCGTGCAGTAGTGGACCGCGACCAGCAGCGCGGGCCGGGCGGCCACCCGGTCCGGCACGTAGATGTACATGTTCAGGTTGCTCGGGTTGTTGCCGAAGCTGGTCACCCGGGTCAGCGAGGCCGCGGCGGCCGGTTGGGTGACCAGCAACGTGGTCGCCGCGACCACGGGCATCAGCACGGCGGCCAGTAAGGCCACGATGCGTCGTCTCACGTGAGCTGTCCTTCCTCCGGTTGCGCCGGCCGGGACGTGTGGCCGTGGCGCCCGGGACCGGGCTTCCGTACTGCTCGCAGATCGCGGATGCCACACCCTCACCGGATCCGGCGACGTGAATGTTTCCGAAGCGTGCCTAAAACTTTCTGGCGACTCAAGCCACAGATCATCGTGAGTTCTGTGCCGACGAAGACGAGGACGTCAGGGGCACTCCACCCCGTCTGGAGGCCGGCGATGCTTGGAAAGTTTCACGGAGACGCCGAAATATTGTCAGATCGTGGAGGCGGCATGCCGCGGGAGTGCTGACGCGCTGTGAGAACACCCGGCGGCCGGGCATGGTCTACCGCGTCAGCCGGCGGGGGCGACGACGGGAGCCTGCACATGCTGGAGGTCATCGGCGCGGGACTTCCGCGCACCGGAACGACGTCGACGAAGGCGGCCCTGGAACGGCTCGGCTTCGGGCCCTGCTACCACACCTTCGAGGTCCTGCTCCGCCCGGAGCTCGCCGAACGATGGCTGCCCGTCTGCTCGGGCGGGCAGGCCGACTGGGAACGCGTCTTCGAGGGCTTCCGGTCCTGTGTGGACTGGCCCGCCAGCTTCTTCTGGCGGGAGCTGGCACGGGCCTATCCGGACGCCAAGGTCGTCCTCACGGTCCGCGACCCCCACAGCTGGTACGGCAGTTTCCGAGTGCTGGGTTCGCTCAGCCCGCGCGAACCGATACGGGAGGACGAGGCGCCCGAGGCGATCCGTCCCGTCGTCGCCGCGATGACGAGCCTCCGGCCGCTCTTCGAGCGGATCAGCGGGTCGGTCTTCGGCGAGGACTGGCGGCCCGGTCACACTCCGGACGAGGAGCGGGCCGTCGCGGCCTACCACCGGCACGTCGCCACGGTGCGGGCCGCCCTTCCCGCCGAGCGGCTCCTGGTCTTCGACGTGCGCGAGGGCTGGGGACCGCTGTGCGCCTTCCTCGGGGTCGCCGCTCCCCCGGACGCCCCGTTCCCACACCTCAACGACGCCGCGTCGATCCGCAGGACGTTCGAGCTCATGCACACCGAGGGCCGCGTCCACGTGCCCTTCCCGGGCGGAGGCTGACGGCGCGCCCGGAGGCGGCAGGAATGGGCGCGTCGCCCGGGTTCGCCGCCCGGGTGGCACTCGCCCGCTCGCCGTCTCGGCGCGACGGGAGCGGGCGACCGGGCGTACGCCCCCAGGCGACGCGCCAAACCTTGACTACCTAACGTGGTGAGTCGATCAACCTCCGGTACGACTTCTGTCGTATCGATCGCATGTTTTGCGACGCTAGATCGAACTTACGCCAAATGTCAACGAAAGTAGGTCTTTCAGTACTCATAACGCCGGTCCGGTCGCCCGCCGGCACCTGACCGAGCGGTCAGCCGCGAAAGTCAAAGCGCGGTATTGACCGCGCCGTTGCACGGCCGTAACAATGTGGGCGTCTCGCGCTCGACGGCGGTGGCACGCCGACCGAGCCAGGAAGCGTTCGATTCAGTGTTCGACTCAGTGTTCGATCACGACGCGTTCGGCGCACGCGTCCTCACGAAGGGGACGATGCGTGCGGCCGCCCTGGCGACCACTTCCGAGTGCGCCCTCCGTGGCCCTGCCCTCGTCGGCTTCGGCGTGGGCGCGTCTTCCCCTCAGCGAGCGGCCGGACCGCCACGCTTCCCTGCCGTTGCCGCGGCACGGGTGGCGGCCCGGCCTCCCATCTGACGCCCTCCGGCCAAGGAGAAGCATCACGTGAACGGTACCTCCACGAGGACCAGGCTGATGGCGGCGGCAGCGGCCGCCGTCATGACGGGCCTCCTGACCACGCCGTCGATCGCGGCGGCGCAGGAGAGTCCGGCGCCCCCGGAATCCGCCTTCCAGAAGGTGACTCTCAACGACACCCCCGGCGAGCCCATGGACCTCGCCGTCCTGCCCGACGGCCGGGTCCTGCACACCACCCGCGCCGGAACGATCTGGATGCACGACCCCGCGACCGGCCTCAACACGAAGGCCGGCACCATCGACGTGTACCAGCACGACGAGGAGGGCCTGCAGAGCATCGCGCTCGACCCGAACTTCGGCAAGGGCAACAACTGGGTCTACCTCTACTACTCGCCCCCGCTGAACACCCCCGTCGACGACCCGAAGACACCCGACGTGAACGAGGGCGACGCCCCCAACCAGGGCACCGCGGCGGACTGGGAGCGCTTCAAGGGCCTGATCCGGCTCTCCCGCTTCGAGTTCACCAAGGGCCAGATCGACCTGGCGAGCGAGCAGAAGATCCTCGACGTCCCCGTCGACCGGGGCATCTGCTGCCACGTCGGCGGCGACATCGTCTTCGACGCCGAGGGCAACCTCTACCTGTCCACGGGCGACGACACCAACCCCTTCGCGTCCGACGGCTACGCCCCCATCGACGAGCGGCCGGGCCGCAACCCGGCGTACGACGCGCAGCGCAGCGCCGGCAACACCAACGACCTGCGCGGCAAGATCCTGCGCGTCAAGCCCAAGGACGGCGGCGGCTACACGATCCCCGAGGGCAACCTGTTCAAGCCGGGCACCGCGAAGACCCGGCCGGAGATCTACGCGATGGGACTGCGCAACCCCTTCCGCATCGAGATCGACAAGGAGAACGGCGACCTCTACGTCGGCGACTACTCGCCGGACGCGAACCGCGCCAACCCGAGCCGCGGGCCGGCCGGCACCGGCAAGTGGACGGTCATCCGCAAGCCGTCCAACTACGGCTGGCCGTACTGCGCGACCGCCAAACTCCCCTACGTCGACTACGACTTCGCCACCGGCAAGTCCGGCGCGCCCTTCGACTGCGCGGCCCCGGTGAACGACTCCCCGCACAACACCGGCCTGCGCGAGCTTCCCCCGGTCGCGCAGCCGGACGTGTGGTACACCTACGGCGCGTCCGCCGAGTTCCCCGAGCTCGGCACGGGCGGCATCTCCCCGATGGGCGGCCCCGTCTACCACTACGACAAGAAGGCGGCGCAGGGCCGCACCCCGGTGGCCTGGCCGGAGTACTACGACGGAGTGCCGCTGCTCTACGAGTGGTCGCGTGACTGGGTGAAGGGCATGCGCCTCGACGCGGACGGCAAGCTCGCGAAGATCGAGTCCGTCCTGCCGTCGTTCACCTTCGACAACGCCATGGACATGGAGTTCGGCCCGGACGGCGCGCTCTACGTCCTGGAGTACGGCGACGGCTACTTCTCGCAGAACCCGGACGCGCAGCTGGCCCGCATCGACTACATCGGGGAGAACGGCAACCACTCGCCCGCCCCGAAGGCGTCGGCGGACAAGACCAACGGCAAGGCGCCGCTCACCGTCGCGTTCTCCAGCGAGGGCACCGCGGACACCGACGGCGACCGGCTCCAGTACGCCTGGGACTTCGACGCCGACGGCAAGGTGGACTCGCGCGAGGCCAACCCGACCTTCACCTACCAGGACAACGGCGTCTACCGCGCGACGCTGAAGGTGACCGACGTGGGCGGCCCCCAGCGCGGGCGCTCGGCCACGGCCGAGGTCCAGGTCGTGGTCGGGAACCAGGCGCCGGTCGTCGAGTTCGTCAAGCCGGTCGAGGGGCAGCCGTTCCACTTCGGCGACGTCGTGCAGTTCGAGGTCAAGGTGACCGACGACCAGCCGGTGGACTGCTCCCGCGTTCAGGTGACCTACATCCTCGGGCACGACCAGCACGGGCACCCGCAGACGACCGCGAGCGGATGCACCGGCAGCATCACGACCACGGTGCCCTCGGGACACGACCCGGCGAACGACAACCTCTCCGGTGTCTTCGCCGCCACGTACACCGACCCGGGCGCCGACGGGCTGCCGGCGCTGTCCGGCAGTGACGAGGTGGTGCTGAAGCCGGCCGGGTGACAGCAGGCGGCCGGGGCGGGCCCGTCCCCGCCGGTGTGAGCGCCGGCGGGGCGGTCCGCCCCGGCTCCCGCCGAAGTCACGCAGGCCGCGACGGCCCGCGATCCGCCGTCCAGCCACAGGGAGGAACCCCGACATGCGTACACAGGGAAAAACGGCGGCGCTCGCCGGGAGCCTGCTCGCCGCCGCGGCCGTCGCGACGAGTGTGGCGGCTCCGCCGGCGACCGCCGAGAAGGCGTCTCGCTGCGCCTGAAGTTCCGGGACGAGCGGGCCGGGGACGCCCGCTCCAACAGCGGCGTGTTCGTCCGCTTCCCCGGCGTGGACCCCGCGGCCAACCCCGAGTGCAAGACGAGCGAGCCGACCTGGGTCGCGGTCAACTGCGGCCACGAGATCCAGATCAACGACACTCCGGAAGGCGGCGGTGACGACCCGCGCAAGACGGGATCGGTGTACGGGTTCGCCGACCTCGACCTCGCCCACGCCCGGCCGACCGCCAAGGGCGTGTGGAACGACCTGGAGATCCGGGTGGTCGGGCAGCACTACACGGTGATCCGCAACGGGGAGGTGATCAACGAGTTCGACAACGTCCCCGGCATACCGTTCCCCGGGCGTCCGGCGGATCCCGGCACGAGCGGCCGGCAGTTCGAGCGCGGCTACGTCGGGCTGCAGAACCACGACGGCGCCTCGGTCGTCGCGTTCCGCGACGTCCGCGTGCGCGACCTCACCGGGACTCGCTGACCGGCGCGCGTCGGCCCCGTGCGCACGGCCGGGGCCGACGCGAACCTGGTGAGGTGGTCAGGGCCGCACGACGTACACCTTGCGGAGCGTCTCGTGCACGGTCCACACGGTGCACGCGCCGCCGGGCATCAGGACGACGTCGCCGGGGCCGACGTCGAGCACCGGCCCGCCCTCGACCTCGATCGTCGCGCTGCCGCCGAGCACGACGAAGACCTCGTCCGCCTCGGTGTCGGTGCTCACGCCCGAACCGTGCTGCCACACGCCCACCGCCAGGTCCGTGCCCGACGCCAGCTCCAGGTGACGGACCTCGGGGGTCCCGGACACGACCTGGGCGGGGTCGAGCGGGGCCGGCTCGAGGTCGGCGTCGGCCAGAGCCGCCGCCCGCACCACGCGCGGGGCACCGGTGAACGATTTGTCGTGCCGGTTCATCGTCGATCAGGTCCCATCGTCGGAAGCGTACGGCCGGGCCTCGTCGTTCTCACGGAGCCTCCGGCCAGGCCCCGCGTCCGTCCTGCCGGTGCGGTCAGGCGAGGGCCGCGTGGATGATATCGGCGCAGGCGGCGACGTCGAGCGCCGCCCCCTGACGGTCGCCCGTTCATCCGTATCACGGAGACAGCCATCGAGGCCGACCCGCGACTGCCGGTCATCCGGATGACTCGTGACTAAGGTCGGTGTCGACGAGGGTTACGCGAAGCTGGAGAGGATGCTCGTCGATGACGCTGTCTGACCGTCCGGCCGAGCGGCACCGGCAGGTCGCCGGATTGTTCACCGAACGGGTACGCGGAACCAGGTCGTGGGACGTGCCCTCCCCCGTCGCCGGCTGGGCCGCCCGCGATGTCGTCCGCCACCTGACCGAATGGTTCCCCGGGTTCCTCGCCGCCGGCGCCGGCATCGAACTGCCCTGCGGCCCGTCGGCGGACGAGAACCCGGCCGCCGCGTGGCAGGTGCACTGTGACGGTGTGCAGGCGGTGCTGGACGATCCGGAGACGGCGCACCGGGAACTCGCCAATCCGCACATCGGCAGCCTGCCTCTGGCGACCGCGATCGACCGGTTCTACACCGCCGATGTGTTCATGCACACCTGGGACCTGTCCAGAGCCACCGGCCAGGACGACCGGCTGGACTCCGGCTTCTGCGCTCGACTCCTCGCCGAGATGGAGCAGATGGAGCAGGTCATCCGCTCCTCCGGCCAGTTCGGCGCCCGGGTCGAGGTGCCCGGCGATGCGGATACCCAGGCCAAACTGTTGGGTTTCATCGGCCGCGACCCGTTCTGGCCGGAGCGGTGCCCGCACGTCCCCTGACCTCGCTCGCCGGTCGGTGACCCCGGCGCTACCGCGCGGTGGTGGCGGTGTCGGCGACCCCCGCCCCGTCCAGCACGTACGACAGCTGCACGATCAGCGTGTAGAAGACGACGCCTCCGCCGACCGTCACCAGGGAGGGCACGGCGAGAGCGCGCCAGGGCCAGGACTGCCGCTCCTCGTGGCGGGAGGCGGCGGGCTGCCACAGTAGGAACGCCATGGGGATCGCGATGAGCGCGGCGGCGGCGTACATCCGGAAGGGCGTGCGCCAGCCGCCGGCGCCGAGCAGGCCGCCGAGCGCGAAGAAGACGGTCGCGGCGACGGTGGTGGCGAGAGTCTGCATGCCGAGGTAGCGGGCGCGGCGCGGCCCGGACCAGTAGTCGGCGATCAGGGTGGTGCAGCAGGTCATGATGGCCGCCTCGCACACGCCGACGAGCACCCGGCTGACCAGGACGGCCTGGAGCGAGTCCAGGTAGAGCGGCGCGGGGCCGCAGACCGAGTAGGCGACCATGGTGACGATCAGCAGCCGCTTGCGGTCGAACCTGTCGGCGATGGCGCCGGCGAAGGGCGCCCGCGATCAATAAACACGGTGCGGGCGAACAGCGCGGGAACGGTCAGGACGACCGCGGACCAGGACGGCGGCGCCCGGGGTGGCGGCGAAGTGCTCGCTCATGCGGGGCAGGACCGGGAAGAGCAGGACGGCCCCGAGCACGGGCATGCAGCTCCCGGCGAGCAGCACGATGAGCTGGGGCAGACCCGCCCGCGTGGCGGAGACCGATGGGGACATACGGGGCCTCGCTGGATGTCGCGGGGATGTGGCAGGCATCACTGTCAGACATCCGGCGCGGTGCGCGGAAGACGGAAAGTGCCGATGGTCGTCATCCACCCGGTGGATGGCCGGGCAGCGCGGGCAGGCCGGCGCCCACCCGGGCGGCGGTCTCGCGCAGCCAGATGTGGGCGGCGTCGTGCGTGTGGACGGGGTGCCACCACAGGGCCTCCTGCAGCGGCACGGCCGGGAACGGGCAGGGCAGCGTGCGCACCGGGGCGAGGTCGCGCAGCAGGCAGGCCAGGCGCCGCTGGATCAGCGCGATCCTGCGGGTGCCCGCCACCAGGCTCGGCAGGAGCTGGAAGCTGTGCACGGACACGTCCACGTGCGGCTCCAGCCCGAGCATGGACATCTGGCGGGCCACCGGGGCGTCGAACGGCCGCTGGTAGACCACCCACGGCAGCCGGGCCAGGTCGTCCATCGTGAGCCGCTCCCCCACCTCGGGGTTGTCGGCGGAGATCAGGCAGACCCACTCGTCGCGGTACAGCTCCACCGCCGGGAAGTCGCTGATCACGCCGTGCGGCATCAGCATCCCGTCCACCCCGCCGAGTTCGGAGTCGGCGTTCTCCACGATGCCGGGCGACGCGGGGAGGAAGTGCAGCCGTACGCCGGGCGCCTCGGCGTGCAGGACGCGGGCGAGCTCCGCGCCGAAGACCGCGATCGCGTAGTCGGACGACAGCAGGGTGAACTCGTGCCGCTCGGTCGCCGGATGGAAGTCCGCGCGGCTGGTGAACAGCCGCTCCAGCATCGCGTAGGCGTTCGCGGCCGGGGCGCGCAGCGCGGTGCCGAGGGGCGTCAGCTCATAGCGGTTGCCCTGCCTGACCAGCAGTTCGTCGCCGAAGTGGCGGCGGAGCCTCGCCAGGGCGGCGCTCGTCGCGGGCTGGCTCAGCCCGATCCTCGCGCCCGCCCGGGTCACGTTGCGCTCCTCCAGCAGGGCGCACAGGGCGACCAGCAGGTTGAGGTCGAGCCTCTCGAGGTTCACGGCTCCCTCACTATCCATGGCATGGATCGAACAGATCCGAAGAATCGATTTCCCAAATCGTTGCGTCAGGTCCAAGGTTAAGGGCACCCCACCGGGAGGAAACCTCGTGGAAACATCCCCGCCCCTTGCCGGCCCGTTCGCGCTCGGCACCTTCTCCGCCGGCGCCTTCGGGAGCGGCGCGGCCTTCCCCGGCCTGGTCACCGGCGATCACGTCCTGGACCTGCGCACCGTCGCGGGGCTCCAGGCGTACGACAGCACGCGGGCGCTGCTGGAACGCTGGGACGACATCCTGCCACTGCTTCGGCAAGCCGCCGGGACGCCCGGAGAGCGGCTGCCGCTGGCGGACCTGCGGGTGCACGCCCCGGTCGAGCCCCGGCAGATCCTGCAGTCCGGCGCCAACTACCGCACCCACGTGATCGACTTGGCGGTGGCGCACGAGCCCGCGAACGGCCGGCCCGCCGAACAGGTGCGGGCCGAGACCGCCGCGATGATGGACCGCCGCGCGGCCGAGGACCAGCCGTATGTGTTCATCGGCCTGCCCTCCTCGGTGACCGGCCCGTACGACGACGTGGTCATCCCGGCCTGGTGCACGAAGCCCGACTGGGAGCTGGAGCTGGCGGCGGTGATCGGGCGCCCGGCCTTCCGGGTGCCCGCCGAGCACGCCCTGGAGCACGTCGCCGCGTACACGATCGCCAACGACGTCACCGCCCGCGAGGTGGTGTTCCGCCGCGACATGCCGGAGATCGGCACCGACTGGCTGCGGGCCAAGAACGCACCGACGTTCACCCCGCTCGGGCCCTACCTGGTGCCGGCCGCCTTCGCCGGCGACCCCGGGAACCTGCGCGTGACGCTCCGGCTCAACGGGAAGGTCATGCAGGACGAGACCACCAAGGATATGATCTTCGACGTGGCGCGGCTGGTGTCGTACGCCTCGCAGACCGTCGAACTGCTGCCCGGCGACCTGGTGCTCACCGGCAGCCCGGCCGGCAACGGCATGCACTGGGGCCGGCTGCTGCGGCCGGGCGACGTGATGGAGGGCGCGATCACCGGGCTGGGCGTCCAGCGCAACCGCTGCGTGAGCGAGACGGCATGACACCGGAGGACGCGATCGCCGCGGCCGCGGCGGAATACTCCAACTGGGGCCGCTGGGGCGGCGGCGACGTGCTCGGCACGATCAACTTCATCGACGAGACCAAGCGCCGCCAGGGTGCGGCGTGCGCCCGCACCGGTGTGTCGTTCTCGCTGGCCCAGCGGTTCGACATGAACGGCCCGCAGAAGGGCTGGCGCCGCCGCACCAACCCGGTGCACACGATGCTGGACACCGGGATGGACGCGGTCCACGGCGACCAGGGGTTCCCGCACGGGTTCGGCGGCGCGGACGACGTGATCGCGATGCCGCTGCAGTGCTCCACCCAGTGGGACGGCCTCGGTCACATCTTCGACCACGGCAGGGCCTGGAACGGCCGGCCCGCCGACCGGGTCGTCACCGGTGAGGGCGACCAGGTCACCGGCATCGAGCACATGGCCGCGCCGGTCGCCGGGCGCGGCGTGCTGCTGGACGTGGGGCGCGTGTTCGGCGGCGGGGAGCTGCCGGACGGTTTCGCCATCACCGAGGAGCACCTGAACGCCACGGCCGAGGCGCACGGCGTCGCGGTCGGCCGCGGTGACATCGTGTGCGTGCGCACCGGGCAGCTGAGCCGCGTCAGGAGGGAGGGCTGGGGCGACTACGCCGGCGGCCCCGCCCCCGGCCTGTCGTTCTGGAGCGCCGGCTGGCTGCACCGCACCGAGATCGCCGCCGTCGCCACCGACACGTGGGGCTTCGAGGTGCGCCCCAACGAGTTCGAGGGCGCCTTCCAGCCGCTGCACCAGGTGGTCATCCCGCACATCGGCCTGCTCGTCGGCGAGATGTGGGACCTGGACGCGCTCGCCGCGCACTGCGCCGACGACGGCGTGTACGAGTTCTTCCTCGCCGCCGCGCCGCTCCCGATCACGGGCGCGGTCGGCTCCCCCGTCAACCCCCTAGCGATCAAATAGGACCCCCATGCCAGCAGTAGGCAACGTCCTCATCGTCGGCGGCGGCACCGCCGGATCGGCCCTGGCGATGCCGCTCGCCCGCGCCGGTGTCACCGTGGACATCGCGGAGATCCAGCCCGGGACCACCGCGCTCGGCTCGGGCATCACCTTGCAGGGCAACGCCCTGCGGGTGCTGCACGACCTCGGGCTGTGGGACCGGGTCAGCGCGGCGGGCTTCCCGTTCGACTCGGTCGGGCTGCGCGCCCCGGACGGCTCGCTCCTCGCGGAGGTCCCCGACGCCCGCACCGGTGGCACCGGCCTGCCGGCCACTGTCGGCATGAACCGCCCCGAGCTGGCCGCCATCCTCGCCGACGCCGTACGCGAGGCCGGGGCGCGGACCAGGTTCGGGGTGACCGCCGAGGCGCTGACCGACACCGGCGACCAGGTGGAGGTGCGGCTGTCCGACGGCACCACCGGCACGTACGACCTGGTGGTGGGCGCCGACGGCATCCGCTCGGCGGTGCGCGGGCTGATCGGGATCGACGTCGCCCCGCAGCCGACCGGCATGGGGATCTGGCGCGTGCACACCCGCCGCCCCGCCGGAGTCGAGCGCACCGACCTCGTCTACGGCGGCCCCTGCTTCATCGCCGGATACTGCCCGACCGGCCCGGACTCCATGTACGCCTACCTGGTGGAGAAGGCCAGGCCCCGGGAGGCGGTCGGGGACAAGGTCGCGCACATGCGGGAGCTCGCCGAGGGATACGGCGGGGCCTGGACCGAGATCCGCGAGGACATCACCGACCCGGACCGCATCAACTACACCTGGTTCGAGTCGCTGCTGGTGGACCGGCCCTGGAACCGCGGCCGGGTCGTGCTGATCGGCGACGCCGCGCACGCCTGCCCGCCCACCCTCGCCCAGGGCGCGGCCCAGTGCCTGGAGGACGCCGCCGTCCTGGCCGAGCTGCTGCTCGCCGCCGACCGGCTCGACCAGTCGCTGTTCGACGCGTACATGGACCGCCGTCACGAACGGGCGAAGGCGGTGGTCGAGGCGTCCCTGCAGCTCGCCGACTGGCAGCTGAACCCCGTGCCGAACGCGGACCTGCCCGGGCTGATGGCGCGCATGAGCGCGCTGGTGGCCGAGCGCCCGTGATCACCGTCGACGTGCACGCGCACGTGCTGCTGCCGGAGATCGAGCAGGCCGTCGCCGGGCGGCCCGGCCACGCCGCGCACCGGGAGCTGGACGCGCGCCGCAACGGCCCCGCGTCCCTGGAGGTCTCCGGGCGCATGATCTCCGAGCGTCTCGCGAGGCTCACCCAGGTGCCGGCACGGCTGGCCGACATGGACCGCGCCGCGGTGGACGTGCAGATCGTCAGCCCGTCCCCGTCGCACTACCACTACTGGGCCGACCCCGATCTGGCGCGTACGGTGTGGCGGCTGGCGAACGAGCGCACCGCCGCGCACTGCGCGCAGGCCCCCGGGCGGCTGTACGGCCTCGGCCTGGTCCCGCTCCAGCACCCCGAGCTCATGGTGGAGGCGCTGGACCACGCGCTCGGCCTCGGGCTGAAGGGCGTGGAGATCTCCTCGCACGCGCCCGGCGATGGCGGAGGGCGTGAAAAGGGCACAGGGCGTGAGCTGTCCGACCCGGCGTACGAGCCGTTCTGGGCGCACGCGGCAGCGACCGGCGCGGTCGTCTTCCTCCACCCGTTCGGCTGCACACTGGACGAGCGGCTGGACCGCTGGTATCTGTCCAACATCGTCGGCCAGCCGGCGGAGAACGCCGTCGCGCTGTCCCACCTCATCTTCTCCGGCGTGCTCGACCGGCATCCGGACCTGAGGCTGCTGGCCGCGCACGGCGGCGGCTACCTGCCCGCCTACACGGGCCGGGCCGACCACGGCTGGCGCGTGCGGCCCGAGGCGCGGGGCTGCGCCGAGCCGCCCAGCGCCTACCTGCGGCGGATCTGGTTCGACTCCCTCGTCTACGAGCCCGCGGCGCTGCGCGCGCTGGTCGAGGCCGCCGGGCCGGACCGGGTCGTGCTCGGCTCCGACCACCCCTTCGACATGGGCGTCGAGGACCCGCTCGACCGGCTACGCGCCGCGCTGCCGGCCCGGGACGCCTTCGACGCCGTCCGCGGCGGCAACGCCCTCCATCTGTTCGATCTCAAGGACTGACATGTCACGTTTGATCACCCATCTGCGGCACGTGGACCTCGCCGTGCCCGACTACGACAAGCAGCGCGCGTTCTACTCCGGGGTCTGGGGCCTCACCGAGGTCGCCGGTGACACCGGCATCAGCTTCCTGGCCGCCGAGGGCTCGCCCGAGCAGTACGTCATCCGGCTGCGCGAGTCCGAGGAGAAGCGGCTCGACCTGGTCTCCTTCGGCGCGGCCACACCCGCCGACGTGGACGCTCTCGCCGGGCGGCTGGGCGCCGCGGGGGTCACGCTCGTCGGCGAGCCGGGCCCGCTCGCCACCCCCGGCGGCGGGTACGGCTTCCGGTTCTTCGACCTCGACGGCCGCACCATCGAGGTCTCCGCCGACGTCGCCGTGCGGGCCCACCGCAGGCTGGAGCCCAAGGAGTCGGTCCCCGTGCGGCTGTCGCACGTCGTGCTGAACTCCCCCGACATCGACGCGACCCGCGACTGGTACGAGACTCACCTGGGCTTCGCGCTGTCCGACACGCTCGCCTCCCCCCACATGGGGCAGGTCATGCACTTCATGCGGTGCAACCCGCAGCACCACAGCATGGCCATCGCCCGGGGCCCGCACGCCTCCCTGCACCACATCAGCTTCGAGATGCGCGGCCTGGACGAGTACATGTACGGCACCGGCCGTCTGCTGCGCGCCGGAGTCCGGATGATCTGGGGGCCCGGCCGGCACCTGGCGGGCGACAACACCTTCTCCTACTTCCTCGACCCGCACGGCAACACCGTCGAGTACACGACCGAGTTGGAGGAGCTGGACGAGGACGCCTGGCACCCGCACGTCTACGACTTCTCCCAGCCCGAGGTCACCGACCAGTGGGGCACTGCCAACCCCATGAACGAACTGGTGGCCAAGGAGTCCTTCAACGACGTCGACCGCGGCGTGTTCGTCGCGCCGCCGGTCTGACGAGGGCCGTCGGATGCGAATCGCCACATTCACCCATCATGGGCGCGTGCTTGCCGGAGTAGTGGACGCCGGATCCGTCCTGCCGTTACCCGAGGGACTGGGCCTGCTCGACCTTCTCGTGGACGGCCGCCTCCACGAGGCGCCGAGCCTCGCCGGAGACCCGATCCCGCTGGACGACGTCCGCCTCCGTGCGCCGTTCGAGCCGCCCACCGTGCGGGACTTCGTCGCATTCGAGGAGCACGTCGAGGGCGTGCGCAGGAGCGTGGACGGCGGCAGCGGGGTGCCCGACGCCTGGTACGAGGCTCCCGCGTTCTACTTCACCAACCCCTACGCCGTCGCCGGACCGTACGACGACGTGCCGCTGCCGCCCGGCTGCCGGGCGTTCGACTTCGAGCTGGAGGTCGCCGCCGTGATCGGCCGTGAGGGCCGCGACCTCACCCCGGAGTCGGCCCGCGACCACATCGCCGGTTACCTGATCATGAACGACTGGTCGGCCCGCGACCTGCAGAGCCGCGAGATGCGGGTCAACCTCGGCCCGGCGAAGGGCAAGGACACCGCGACCACCCTCGGTCCGTGGCTGGTCACCACCGACGAGCTGGAGCCGTACCGGGACGGCGACGGCTTCCTGCGCCTGGCGCTGACCGCGTCGGTGAACGGCGCCGAGGTCGGCCGCGACCTGCTGTCGAACATGAGCTGGCCGTTCGAGGAGCTGGTCGCCTACGCCTCGCGCGGCACCTGGGTGCGCCCCGGCGACGTGCTCGGCTCGGGCACCTGCGGCAACGGCGGATGCCTCGCCGAGCTGTGGGGCCTGCGGGGCCGCCAGGATCCGCCCCCGCTCCGGCCGGGCGACGTGGTCGAGCTGACCGTCGAGGGCATCGGCGCCGTGCGCAACACCGTCATCGCCGGCGCCGAACCCCTGCCCATCCCTCCTGCCCGCGTGCGGCCCCGGAGCCGCCCCTGACTCGCGAGCGTGGGGCGGTGGCAGGTGCGGTCCGGTCAGGTGGAGCAGACGTCCTGGTACGGCCCTGGTGTCCTAGCTCAGACGCCAGCCGCAAAGTGGCCGGGGATCAGGTGCTCGCCGCTGCGGCGGCCTGCTCGTCGTGCTCGCGGAGCATCCGCATGACGGTGGCGGGCGAGGGGTGCTGTCCCTTCTTCGCTCCGGTGGTGATGACGAGCCGCTTCGCGATGTCGCGCAGGCTCATCTCCCGCTCGCGCAGGTGCAGGGCCATGGACAGCATCGACTCGTCGGTGACGCCCGCGCCGCCGATGGTCTTGCCGCGTTTCCGGGCGGACTCGTGGCCTTCGAGGGTGCGGTCGCGGATGTACTCGCGCTCCGTCCCGGACATCGCGGCGAGCACGGTGAACACGATCCCGGACGGATCGTGGGAGCCCTTCAACTCCCCGGTGAGGAACTCCAGCCCAACGTCGCCCGCCTTCAGTTCCTCGGCGAGCATGGCGAGTTCGATGCCGCGGCCGAGCCGCTTGTGCTCATGGACGACGAGGGTCACGGCGACGCCGGAGGAGCGGATTTCCCCGGCGAGCTTCACGGCGGCCTCCAGCTCGGGCCGTTTGGTGGCGCGGGTGGAGATCTTCTCCGAGAAGACCCGGGTCACCCCGGCCTCTGCGAGGGAGTCGAGTTGCGCGTCGAGGGACTGCCGGGCGGTGGAGGCGCGGGCGTAGCCGAGGCGGACGTGCCCGACCGGTTCGGCGCCGGAGCTCACCGGCCGGGGCAGCTGCGTCCACGCCGCCCCAGGCTTGCGCACGGCCGGGGTCGGCACGCTCAGCACCTTGGCGAGTTGGGGCATGAGGCGGAAGCGGGCGGTGTGGTACTGGATGGCCACCTTGCCCTTGCCGGTTCGGCAGGGGGAGCCTGCGGGGGCGGCGCAGCTGGACATCGGGCAGGGGTGTGCTTCCACGCGCTTGAAGTCGTCGCTCACGACCCCGGATCGTTTCGAGGGTGTTTCAGGAGTCCAGCCGTTTGCAACAACTCATGAAACATGATCGCCACAGGTGGACAGCCGGGCGATCGGGTGTTTCATGAGCGACCGTCTATGGAACGCGAGCCCGGGGCCGCGACTCACCACAGTGACCGAGCGTCACCATGGCTACGCAGGGCTACTTGTCACTTCGCCGTACCTTCGGGAGCACCGGGCCAGGTCGGTGTGGCCGGGAAGGCTGCGGCGACGATCTGATCGGCCATGCCTGGATCAACACGCTTTGGCCGCCGGGTGGTGCCGCCCATTGGGTGGCGTCACTCCGGATGGCGAGGCTGACGGCCGCGCGCTCGTGCCACGCCGGCCCGCCCCCGGAGGGGGCGGGCCGGCGTGGTGTCGCTGCTCATCCGCCGGGCGGTACAGCCCGTCGCGGCAGCGTAGCCCGGTCACTTGGCCTGGAAGCCGCCGTCGATGTTCAGCACCGCGCCGGCGACGAAGGATGCCTTGTCCGACAGGAGCCAGTGGATGCCCTCGGCGATCTCCGAGGGGAGGCCCATGCGGCCCATGGGGTGCATCGCGGTGATGGTCTCCTCGTCGTACTGGCCCAGGGTGATCGCGCGGGCGATGATGTCGGTCTTGATCGCACCGGGGGCGACCGCGTTGACGCGCACGCCCTTCGAGGAGTACTCGATGCCGGCGGTCTTGGTCAGGCCGACGACGGCGTGCTTGGTGGCCGCGTACGGGCCGCTGTAGGGGATGCCGTTGAGTCCGGCGATCGAGGCGAGGTTGACGATCGCGCCGCCGCGGCCGCTGGCGAGCATCTCGCGGATTTCCCGCTGCAGGCACAGGAACAGACCCGTCACGTTGGTGGAGAGCATCTGCTGGAGCTTGACGGGGTCGGCGTCGGCCAGGGCCGCGGTCTCGTGGGCGAGGCCGGCGTTGTTGACCGCGTAGTCCAGGCGGCCGAAGTCGGCCAGGACGGAGTCGAACAGGGCGGTGACGCTGTCTGGCTCGTCCATGTCGGCGACCAGGAACGAGGCGCTGCCGCCGTTTCGGGTCAGGTCGGCGACGGCCTGCCTGCCGACGCTCTCGCGCCGTCCGCTGAGGACGACGTGGACGCCGTCGGCGACCAGCAGCCGGGCGGTCTCCTTGCCGATGCCGGTCGCGCCGCCGGTGATGACCGCAACCTTGGTGTCGGTGTTCATGGTGGTCTCCTTGGTGTGGGGGCGCCGGATCCAGGGGGCCGGCGTCCGAGCCGGCAACCCCTAACGGACCGCCGGTCTCTTGAGGGGGAATTTAACGGACCGATGGTCTGATGTCAATAGACCGGCGGTCTGTAGACTGGGGGCATGACCACCTTCCAACGCGCCCGCAACCAGGAGCAGCGCGAGCTGCGCCGGCGGGCGATCCTGGACACCGCGACCGGCATGCTCGCCGAGATGCCGGTCGGCGCCATCACCCTCAACGAACTGAGCCGGCGTGTCGGGCTGGCCAAGTCCAACGTCCTGCGCTACTTCGACTCCCGCGAGGCGATCCTGCTGGAGCTGCTGGACCGCGCCTGGAAGCAGTGGATCGCCGACCTGCCCGACCTGCTGGCGCGCGCCGTCGACGCCACCGGCCCCGCCCAGACCCGCGGCCGCCAGGTCGCCGCCGCGCTGGCGCACTCACTGAGCGAACGGCCGGTGATGTGCGACCTGTTCAGCGCCCAGGCCGCCGTCCTGGAGCGCAACGTCTCCGCCCAGGTGGCCGGCGAGTGGAAGCGGACCGCGCTCGGCAACGTCGAGGCCACGGCCGACCTGCTGCGCGCCCACCTGCCCGAACTGGGCGAGGCCGCCTCGACTCTCAGCGCGCAGATCGTCATGGTCACCGGCTCGGTCTACCTCCACGCCCGCCCCTCCTCCGCGCTGCTCGCCGCCTACGAGGCCGACCCCGGCCTCGAAGTGCTGCGCATGGACTTCTCCCCCACCCTCACCGACATCCTCGCCACCCTCCTCGCCGGCGCCTTGGTCCGCACCGCCGCGCCCTGACGCCCCGTCGCGAACCACGCCCGGCCCCTCCATCCCCCGGACGGCAATGACGGCAGCCCAACATCCCCGGCCAACGACACCGTTCTGGCACCCTCCCCCGCGCGCGACTCCAGGGAGTAGTCAGGGCGGAAACGGGCTCTGGCAAGGGAAAATGCGGTCCGCAACGGGGCCCGGGTGGAAGAGGCTTTGGAAGTGGTCGCGGAAGCGGCCCCGGCATCACGGCCGGCACACCCCAGAGCACCGGGCTGCCCTCGGCGGCCGTGAGCAGGCATCGGCGCGGAGAGCGGCCCGAACGCCGCGGTCAGTCAGCGGCTGGCCGACCGCTCCGGTACGGCGGACGGTGTGCGAGGCCGGGGTGCGGCTGCCGACGGACCGAAGTCGAGCTGCTTGTCCATGTCCAGGCGGAAGGTGCCGTACGGGTTGACGTGAGACCAGAACAGGGCGGTCAGGCCGCGCCGGTCCTCGACACTCAGCCTCTTCGCCCATGCCGGTTCGGCCAGGACCCGCTCCAGCAGCAGCGTGTTGACGTGGACGAGCGCAGACTGGAGCAGGTGCAGGGCGAGCATGGATGTCTCGGCGTGCTCCTTGTCCGGGCCGGTCAAGGCGCCGTCCTTGCCGTAGTGCAGCACGGTGTTCGCGCTGTTCCAGTTCTCCACCACCTGGAGCCCGCCGTGGATCTCGCGGCGCAGGCCGGGGTCGGCGAGGTAGTCGCACGCGAAGATCGTGCGCACGGCGCGGCCCAGCTCTTCGAGAGCCTGGTAGGTGGGGTGCTTGGGGCCGCCGCGGGTGAAGCGCCGCAGCACCTGCTCCGCCTCCGCCGTCCCCAGCCGGAGCGCGGTGGCGTACTTGACCATCTGGTCATACTGCTGCTCGATCAGGTCCCAGCGGATCGGCCTCGTCAGCGAGGCGCCGAGCGCCGGCCAGCCGGACGGGGTGTCATCCGGGCGGTACAGGCGGATGCCGCCGATGTTCTTCAACCGGGGCAGCAGACGGAAGTTGAGCAGCTCGGTGAAGGCGAACCCGACCACCGAGGCGCCGTGGGTGTCGACGTAGTTCGACTCGATCTCGGCCTCCGTGCAGTGCCGCAGCAGGCCCTCGATCATCGCCGCAACCTCGGAGGAGGAACAGGACTTGAGCTGGGAGTAGATGCAGACGTTCTTCTTCTCGACGTGCCAGTAGATCATCACGCCGTTGCCGCCGTAGCGGGCGTGGTACTCGGTCATGAAGTTGCTGGACCAGGCCCCGAACTTCTTCGAGTGCGACGCGCACGCGGTGCCCTGCCCCCACCATCCGGCGTCCCGGGCGGCGAACGTGCCGTTCACCAGCCGGGTGACGGCCGCGCGGAGGTTGTCGACGGTGATGAAGTGCCGGCGCACGTGCCGCAGGGCGGCCTCACTCTCGCCGTGCTCGCCGGTCGCCACGATCGCCCGGATGCCCATGTTGGTGCCCAGGGCGAACAGGGCCAGTAGCAGGCGCCGCTGCAAGGTGGCGCGGTCGATGCGCTCGTAGGCGGCGACCGAGGAGAACTCGGCGGTGAAGCCGGTGAGGAAGTCGGCGTTCTTCAGCACGTCCAGCAGGTCCAGCACGCCCCAGCGGCGCGCGACCTCGTCCTTGAGGGCCGCAAGTCCGGTGGGCTCGTCCAGCGGCTCCAGCTTGGGCACGTGATCCAGGGCTCGCCCTTGCGGGTAGTCACCTTCACCCCGCCTGCCGAGCCGTCCGCGAGCGAGGCCGAGAGCCGGTCCAGGCCCGCGGTCATGCGCCGCTTCAGGTCCGCGATGAACGCCCTCGGGTTCAGCGGCCGGCGGATCGCGGCGTAGTGCACGGCCCGGGTGGCCTCGAAGTCGCCGGGCAGGTCGTCCTCCGGGTTGCGCCAGCGCGCCGCGCCTTCGATGTGGATCTCCCGGCGGCGGACCGCGTCCCGCAGCGCCACCAGGACGCACAGCTCGTACGGGATGCGCTCGACCCGGCCCCGCTCGTCCACGACCGCCTCGCGCCAGTCCTTGCGCACCACGCCGTCCATCGGCGCGGCGTCCGCGGCGTCGTAGAAGCGGGTCTTGCCGTCGACGTCGGCGTACTTCTTCAGCAGCCTCATCGCGTCCATCACCGGCCGGTAGGCGGTGTTGTTGCACCGGAAACCCAGGGTGGCCAGCAGTGGGGGCAGCATCTGCCGGTAGTAGGAGCTGTAGGAGGACCGCAGGGTGGTGCGGACCTTGGCTTTGAAGACCTTCTCGTTCGCCTTCGCCTCGGCCACCAGTTCGCGCAGCGTCTTCTCCCCGACCACCGGGAACAGGGCCCGGCGTACGACCTCGTCGGGCTTGTCGACAGCGGCCGTCGCCGGCTTGAACAGGATGCCCTCCTTGCCGCGGACCTTCTTCAGCTCGGCCGTCAGCTGCTTCTCCACCCGCCGCTCGGCACGGGCGTTGATCTTGTGGACCAGGGCGACCAGCAGGTCGACCAGGGCGTCGGTGATCTCCGCCTGCCGGGAGGCACACAACGCCGCGAGCAGGGTGACCCGTACATCCTGCGCCGTGTGGCGGAAGTCCGAGGGGTACATCTTGATCGCCCGCGCCCGCCACGCGGCCACCAGCTTCTCCGAGCAGTCCGCGAACAGCCCCCTCGGGCAGCCCGAGCCTGCGCACGTCGTTGAGCTTGGTGATCTCCGTCAGCAGCGAGTCCAGGCCGACCGCGCCCGGGTCGCGCTTGAGCGCGGCCAGCAGGGCAATGCCTGCCTCGTCGTCCTCGGCCACCAGGGACAGCAGCCGGGCCGTGCCCGCCTCGCCCAACCGGCCGATCGTGCGGGCGCAGAACGCCCTCTCCCACTGGCCCCGCGCCGCAACCAGCACCTTCTCGACCCGGATCCGGCCCGGCGGCTCGACCTTCCGCGCCCGGCACTCCACTAGCAGGGCCGCACGCTGCCGGTCCTCCACCAGCTCTACCGGGCAGACCTCCTGCGCCAGCCACTCGACCAGCGCCCTCTCGTCGGCGACCGTCGACGGGCGGAAACCCAGGGTCTCCCGGATCTGCTTGCGGTGGTACTCGGCAGTCCGGCCGACCAGCGTGTACTTCGCAAAGTCGGCCGCCGGGACCTTCACCACATCGGCGACGTACTCCACCGCGGCCGGCGGGACCTCTTCCAGCACGTCGGGGAACCGGCCCTCCAACTCGAAGAACTTCAGCAACAGGCTGAAGCCGAGCCGGGTCGGCCCGCTCTTGTTCGCCACCAGGTCCCAGTCGCTGTCTACCAGCGTCCAGTTCGCCAACAGCTCCTCTGGCGACCACTCTTGCCGCACGCCCGCCCCCTTGGCCCTGGCCGAGATCACTCGATCAGACCAACGACGGCGCCCCAGGCAGGGAAACGGGACGCCTCCGGCTACCCGCGACCTACTTTGCGGCTGGTGTCTGAGCTAGGACACCAGGGCCGGTACGGCGCGCCGGGGAGGTAGCGGGCCCACTCGGCCTCCGTCAGCGTGCGACCCGCACGGGAACATACGGTGGCGACCAGGGCGACGGGATCGACCGTGACCTCACGCACCACCCCGGCGTCGTCCAGCACGCGCAGGACACGGCCGCCGGAGGCGAAGGCGGCGGCGGCCACCAGGTCGGCGCCTGTGCCGAGCGTCGGCCTCCCGAGCTTGGCGGGCGTCGCGACGTCCCAGAGCTGGACGGTCCCGTCCACCGATACGGTGGCGGCCGCGTCGCCCACCGGCGAGAACACCAGGCTGGAGATCGCCTCGGTGCCGGCGTCCCTGAGGACCGGGCCGCGTCTGCGGCCCGTGGCCAGGTCCCAGAAGGTCAGGCGGCCGGAGGCGTCTTCGATCGCGAGGGTCCGGCCGTCCGGGCTGAACCCCGCCGCCATGATGCGGACCGCGTTCGTGCCGGTGGTCCCGGAGGTCGTCGCCGGCCCGACCTGGCGGCCGGTGGACAGGTCGATGAGGCGGTTGGCCCTCGAATCGAACGGGGCGACCATCGCGCTTCCGGGGCGGAAGACGGCCTGCATCTCGCTGTTCACGTCGATCGTCTTGATCCACCGGTTCTGCCGCAGGTCCCGGACGAGCAACCGGTGGTGCTGCTCCTGCGTCCCGTCCTGTTCGGGGGTTTCGGCCGGCACGACGAGGAGGCTTCCGTCGGCGTTCATGGCCAGGCCCCGCGCGTACCAGTCCCCGGCGAGGGTGATGCGACGCGTCTCGACGTGCCGCGTCGTGTCCCACACGCGGATGACATTGGCGCCCATGCCGTCCGCGAAGGCGAGGAGGCGCCCGTCGCCGCTGAACGCGAGCGACAGCATCGGCGCGTCCGCTTCCATCAGCCGGATCGGCGGGCCGGAGGGGCGCAGCCGCGCGGCGTCCCACAGCACCAGATCACGAGCCGCGGACTCGTGCGTCACCAGGAGCCGGCCGTCGGGGCTGTACAGCGCGGCATCGGGCGTGCCCCCCGGCAGCCGCCTACGGGTGAGGAGATCGGAGATGTCCAGTGTCACGACCGTGTCGTCGGCCAGGTAGCGCAGGGCGGCGCCGTCGAAGCCGAATCCCTCCGCGTCCGCCCGGTAGGTCAGCAGCGTGTTCCCCGTCGCGACCTCCACGAGCTGGAACTCGTGCTCGCCATGGACCACGAGGAGCCGCCCGTCCGGGCTGAAGAGGACCCGGCCGCCGCCCGGGCCCGGCTGAGCCGGGAGCAGCCGTCCGGTCCTGAGGTCGATCAGGAAGATGCCCGATGTCGTGGCGCAGGCCAGGGTGTGACCGTCCGGGCTGATCGCGATGGACCGGGCGGAGCCCGTGCAGGCGTCCTTCTCGTGCCAGTGGGTCACCGGCCGGCCGCCCGGCAGGCGCCACAGGTGGAACCCGCCGAGAAGGTCCGCGAACGCCACCAGGTCGCCCGACGGGCCGAAGGACGCGTCCATGACCCCGGATCGCGAGGAGTAGAACGCGCCGGTGCGGATGTCCCACAGCGCGGTGCCGTCACCCTGGTGGACCTGCAGGTAACGGTCGACGGCCCCGGCCTCCAGGCCGTTGAACGGCGCGCCGGGGTCCAGTGCGAACACCTTGCCGGTCGGCCTGCCGGTCGTCGTGTCCCACGCGCGGACATCGGTCGGCGGGCCGTCCGTCCGGCCGGACGCCACAGCGAGGATCCTGCCGCTCGCGCTGAGCGCCGCGTCCAGCAGTGTGTCCCCGGTCCGGAAGCCGAGGCCGTCCCATCCGCCGACCGGCTTCCCGCTCCTGAGGTCGTAGATCCGGACACCCCGGGGGGACACGCGGAAGAGTCTGCGCCCATCGGCAGTGATCATCCGTACGGACTCGCCGGCGGGCTGAGGATCGGTGAAGACCGTGCGCTCACGCTGGGACCAGGCGTTCTGCAGCGCGGACCGGGTCTGCGGCGTGTGGGCGAGCCGCCAGGAGGCGACGCCGAGCAGCATCGCCCGCACCGGGTCCGACGTCCGCATGCCGTCGGCCTCGGTCGCGGCCTGGCCGGCGAGAGCGTGGTCGCGTTGCTCGGCGACGACCCCGCTCTGCCGTACGGCCGTCGCACCGGCCGCCACGGACACGGCGAGCAGGACGGCGAGGACGGTGGTGAGCAGCCGCCGCCGGCGGAGGCGGCGGCGGGTGGCCGCCTCGCACGCGTCGAGGAAGTCGCGTTCCAGCGGGCTCAGCGTGAGATGCCGGCGTCCGGCGGCGGCCCAGTGCATGGCGGACTCCAGCCGACCGCCTTGCAGCACGTCGCCCTCGCGTCGTCCGTGGCCGTCCCACTGCCGGGCCGCCGTACGGACCATCCCGTGTACGGCCAGGCCGCCGCGCTCGTCGTCCACCCACCTGCGCAGCCGGGGCCAGGCGCGCAGCAGGCCGGGCCGGGCGAGGACGATGTCGCCGTCCCGCCTGGTGAGCAGGTAGGCGAAGACGCCGAGGATCCGGTCGAGAGCCGCCGCCTCGTCAGGGGACCTGCCGCCGAACAACTCGTCGCGCGGGAGCGGTCGTAGTGAGAGCGCTCCGCCCTCGCTCGCGGTCACCATCCGGAGGAAGACGTCGGGCACCAGGGCACGCTCGGACTCGCCGAGCAACCCGTAGGCGTCTTCGGCGAGCATTCCGAGCCCGGGATCCGAGGTCGTGTCGAGAGCCAGCCGTCCGGCCGCGGCGCTGCCCGCCCTGAGCAGATCGGCGGGAGCCCCGCCGGCGCCGGCGATCAGGCCGAGGAGCAGGTCCCGCGCCGCGGGCCGCTCGAGCGGATCCTTGCTGAGAGCGGCCTCGACGAGCGAGCGCAGCGAGCCGGGCAGCACATCGAGATCGGGGTCGGTGGCCAGCACGCGATGCATGACCGCACCGAGGCTCTCCGCCCGGAAGGGGTCGTCGCCGATCGCGGCGTACAGGACGACGGCTCCCCAGGAGAAGACGTCGGCCGGGGCTCCGGCGCGCCCGCCCATGAAGACCTCCGGCGCCATGTAGGTGGGCGTGCCGGTCACGAGCCCGCTCGCGGTGAGGGACATCTCCAGCGTCCTGGCGATGCCGAAGTCGATGACCCGCGGGCCGTCGGGCCCGAGCAGGACGTTGTCGGGCTTGAGATCGCGGTGGATGACGCCGGCGTCGTGGATGGCCGCCAGCGCGGTCGCGACGCCCGTCGCCAGGCGGTGCAGCTCGTCCCCCCGGAACCGGCGGCCGGACGCGATCGCCTGGCGCAGGCTGGGGCCCTCGACGTACTCGCTGACGATGTACGGCTTGGGCCCTACGAGGTCGACGGCGAGAACCCGGGCCGTGCAGAAGGAGGCGACACGACGTGCCGCCATGGCCTCCTTGCCGAAGCGCGACCGCAGGCCGGGATCGCTCGCCGTGTCGCCGTGGAGGACCTTGACGGCGACGCGGACGCCGTCGGGATCGTAGGCCTCGTACACGACTCCCTGGCCGCCCGCGCCGAGACGCCCGGCGAGCCAGAAGTCCCCCAGGCGCGGCGGGTCGCCGGGGAGCAGGGCGGACGCTGCGGCCATGCGACCACTCCCTCCGTCACGTGACCGGTACGAGCGATTGGACACCGGTCGGGGCGGAGAAGTTCTGCCCACGACTCACGGTGCGGGGCGGGCGGTCCCGGCGCCCGCTCCATCATGCGGGTGCCGGGACGGCACCCGCCTCATCAGCGAGCTGCTGAACCAGACCGGTCGGCGAGGGCAGGACCTGATCCTGGACGTGCTGGCGGCCAACCACCGCGCGCACGCCCTCTATCAGCGACTCGGTCTGAAGGAAGTGGCGCGTCACGGTGAGGGCGACATCAGAATCAGAATGCGATACAGCGGCCGATCCCCCGCGCACCCCAAGGTCGAGTCCATCTCCGACGCATCGGGCGACCCGGACCCGTGACGCGCGAACGCCCTGCCGGCCGCGGCCGGCAGGGCGCTGATGCGAACGTTCAGAAGGTGGGATAGATGTCGTAGGTCTGTCCGCCGACGCCGTAGTAGTTGGAGCCGGTGGACCAGAGGCTGTCGTTGACCAGGGGCTTGTAGAAGAACTGCTGCCCCACGGGGACGTTCACCCCGCACTCCCACAGGTCGGCCGCCTTGCTGACGCAGTCCTGGCCGGCGGTCCAGCTCAGGGGTGCGTCACCGCGGAGAACGATCCTGTTGCCCGCGCCCGGGTTGTAGTGGACGCGGACGGTGGTCGTGGTGGAGGGCACCTCGATGCTCGCGCCGAGCGCGGTGCGCAGCGACGCGCCGCCGGTCGCGGTGGCGGTCAGCACACCCCCGTACACGCTGGTGGTGCTGTTGACCTGGTGCAGGGTGACGGTGACCTGCGCGGTGCCGTTGGCCGGCACCGTCACCTGGTTGCCGCTCAGGGTGAACAGGCCGGACGGGGCGGACGCGCTGCCGGTGGAGTCGGTGGCCGACACGGCCAGGTTGAGCGTGACCGGGGTCGCGGAGTCGTTGGTGTAGGTCACGGTCTGCGTGGCCGTGGGCTGGGCGGCGGTGACCGACAGGGCGGCGCTCGGCGGGTTCGCGGTGACCTGCTGGCTCACCGCACGGGCCGCGTCGACCCGCCCGGTGCCGTACGTGTAGGGGGTGGACCCGGCGGCGGCCGCGGCCGTGCCCATCAGGGCGTCCTTCAGCCGCTGCGCGCCCCAGGCGGGGTGCCGCTGCTTGACGAGCGCGGCCGTGCCCGCGACGTGCGGGGTGGCCATCGAGCATCCGCTCATCGTGCCGTAGCCACCACCGGGCACGGCCGCGGTGATGTCCACCCCCGGCCCGGTCATGTCGGGCTTCAGGCCCTGGGTGCCGACGGGGCCGCGGCTGGAGAAGCCCGCCACGGTGTCCGTCAGGTCCACCGCACCCACGGTCAGCGCCGACTGGGCGACGCCGATGGAGCTGATGGTGGACGTGCCGGGGCCGTAGTTGCCCGAGCAGACCACGAACAGCGCGTCGTACTGCGAGGTCAGGGTGTTGATCGCCGCGGCGACGGGGTGGTCGGTGTAGACCGGGTCGCTCTGGATGCTCATGCTGACGATCTTCGCGCCCTCCTCTCCGACCGCCCATTCCATGCCCGCGATGATCGCGGAACTGGTGCCCCAGCTGTCGTCGCCGAGGACCTTGCCGACGACCAGGCTCGCGCCCGGGGCGACCCCCTTGTACAGCCCGCCCGAGGCGGCGCCGGACCCGGCGACGGTCGAGGCGACGTGGGTGCCGTGCGAATTGCCGTCCTCGACGCCGTTCGCGTTGCCGGTGAAGTCGGCGGAGGCGACGACCTTGCCCTGCAGGTCGGGGTGGTCGGTGTCATATCCGGTGTCCAGCACCGCGACCTTGACGCCGGTTCCGTCGTATCCGCTCGCCCACGCGGTCGGCGCGCCGATGTGCGGGACGCTCTGGTCGAGGCCGGCCGACACCTTGCCGTCCAGCCACAGCTTGGTGACACCGCCGCGCAGGGTGCTCGGCGCGGCCGAGCCGCCGGTCAGGCCGCGCCAGCCGTCGGGGGCTGACTTCTTGCCGACGGCGAACGCGCTGACACCCAGGCGGGGGAAGGCGCGCCGGCGCTTGGCCGCCGAACCGAGCGCGGCGTCGGCCCGCTCGGCGTTCTGGCTGGTGGTGCTCTTGGGGTAGGTGGTCAGGACCGGGATGGTCTGGCTACGCGCGTCGTCGTAGCCGTCCGCGATCAGCGTGCCCACCTCGAAGAGCTGGGGGTCGAGCCGGTTGGCCCGGATGAGGGGGGCCGCGTCCGACGGGACCACCGACACCTGATCGCCGCGGTCGGTGACCGCGAAGGTGATGCCCGTACGTCCCTCACCCGGCTCGACCGACAGGACGCGCAGGTCGTGGTTCTCCAGGTGCGCCTTCACCGTGTCGCCGGTGACGAGGGTGACCGTGTGGTCGCCTTCCGCGGCGGCTCCCGACGCCGCGGAAGGACCGGAGGGGGCAGAGGGGCTCGAGGGGCTTGAGGGGCCGGTCTGCGCCGCGGCGGACACGGCGGGCAGGCCGAGGAGGGCGGCCGTCGTGACGACGACGGCCAGGGATGATCTCCGCAAGGGTTGTCTCCCAAGTGGTCGAGTTGATCACTACGGGAAACAGACTAGGTTTTTCCGCGCAATTCTGAAATGTGCGGAATTCGTGTTATTTCATCGAGCCCGTGATCATGAAGTCGGCGCGCCGCACGCCGATGTAAGCGGTTTCCGTGATGATCGGCCCCGCAGGACGACGAGATCGACAGACATGCGCAGACATGTGGCTTCGATCACATCTGTCGATATTGTTTTCTTCGTTGCCCCTGGTGTAGAGGGCCACAGGGTGTCACCACAAGGAAGCGAAGCGCGTTATCCACCGCGAAACAAGCGGAGATTTCAACCTGCCGAACAATGCGTGAAAGAGATGTAACAGATTTTTATTTCATGAACCTTCTACTACTTCACCCGGCGGGGTGGCGATGGCGGGTTACGCGAACCCGGAAACACCGACAAGACCAAGCCGGCTCGTCGTCCGGCTGCGGCATGGCGACCTGGACCGTCAGGCCGCCCACGACCATGGCGCCTACTGTGGTTGAACTCGTGATGTCGCCGGGTGGCTTAGGTGGGTCTGATTGTCGGGCCGGTCTCGGCGAGGCGGCCGTCTATGACCAGACCGCTGGCCGCCGCTGATTACCTGGTGCGCTCAGCGCG
>NZ_VDMA02000044.1 GCF_006334915.2 Microbispora catharanthi | reverse complement strand
CTGCGTCGGCATCACCACGTGGGGCGTGCGCGACAGCGACTCCTGGCGCTCCAGCCAGACCCCGCTGCTGTTCGACGGCAACGGCAACAAGAAGCCCGCCTACACCGCCGTCCTCAACGCCCTCAACGCCGCCGTACCGGACACCTCGCCCAGCCCCACCCCACCGGTCAGCCCGAGCCCGACCCCGCCGGTGAGCCCCAGCCCCACTCCGCCCGACAGCCCGAGCCCGACTCCTCCGGTCAGCCCGTCGCCCGGTACCTCGCCCGAGCCGGGCGGGTGCAGCGCGACGATGCGTACGGTGAACTCCTGGCCCGGCGGCTTCCAGTCGGAGGTCACGGTCAGCGCCGGCAGCTCGGCGGTCAACGGCTGGACGGTGAACTGGAGCTGGTCCGGCTCCCCGTCCATCACCCAGCTGTGGGGCGGCCTCAAGTCCGGCTCCGGCGCCTCGGTCTCCGTGCGCAACGAGTCGTGGAACGGCACGCTGTCCGCCAACGGCACCACCACCTTCGGTTTCGTCGCCAATGGCAGCGCGGAGACGCCGACGCTGACATGCGGCGCCTCCTGACCGGTGGAACCGCGATGACGCGCTCCTGACCAGGAGGAGCGTGCAGGGGCACCCCCGCCACACGCGGGGGTGCCCCGCTGCATGCGTCGGTCCGTTCACTCAACTGCCGCAGAGGGCCGTCTGGATGGCCGCGTCGAGGTGCTTCTCCGCGGCTTCGGAGGGGAAGGGGGTCCGGGTGACGGCGATCGCGGCGGCGCGGCCGTCGTCGGTGACCGAGTTCCAGGTCGAGTAGCCGGGGATGTCGCCTCCGTGCCCCCAGCTCTGGCCGCCGCATCTCAGCGGCCGGCGGAACAGCCCGAGTCCGTAGCCCGCGGGCACGCGTGGGGAAACGGCGACGGTGCGGCGCATCTCCCTCAACTGCTCGGGCTTGAGCAGCTTGCCGCCCACGACGGCGCCGAAGAAACGGTTGATCTCGGCCGGGGTGGAGACCATCTGCCCGGCGGCCCATGCCCACGAGGGATCCAGGTCGGTCATGTCGACGAGCGGTTTGCCCGGGTCCTGCTGATAACCGTCCGGGTGGGGTCCCCTGATGCCTCGCTCGCCGACCGCGGGAAAGTAGGTGTGGCGCAGGCCGAGCCGCCTGATCACCCGGTTGGTGATCTCCTCGGCGACCGGTCGGCCGGTGACCCGCTCGATGAGCAGCCCGGCGACGATGTAGTTGGTGTTGGTGTACTTCCACCGGGTGCCGGGCGCGAAGGCCGGCTTCTGTTGCAGTGCCATGTCCAGCAGCCGCCGGGGTTCGTAATAGTCGTACCGGTACGGCGCGACGGCCAGGTCCAGGAACATCGTGTACTCGGGGAGGCCGCTGGTGTGCTGCAGCAGTTGCCGCACGGTGACGCGGCGACCGTCGTTCCCGTTCCCGCGGATGAGACCGGGCAGATAGGTCTCGACCGGCTCGTCCAGGCGGACCTTCCCCTCGCCCGCCAGCTGCAGGACGACCACGGAGACGAAGGTCTTGGTGTTGCTGCCGATCCGGACCTCCCCGTCGACCGGCGTCCTGGCCCTGGTCCGCAGGTCGCCCACTCCCGCGGTGTAGTCGCGGACGCGCCCGTCCCTGCTCCGTACGGCGGCGAGGGCGGCCGGGAATCCGTCCCTGCGCACCAGGTCGTCCAGCAACTTCTGGACGACGTCGGCGTCCGGCCGCATCAGGGGCGCGGCCGAGGGCGCCTGGACGCCGAGGACGGCGAGCACGGCGGCGCACGCGCCGGTCCACCGGCGTGAACGGGAGCGCGCGCACCTGAAACGCGACGTGGAACACCTCATGGCCCACCTCGCAAGCGCAGGCATGTGTGTCAGGGGGTGGTACCCGCGGGAGGCGGCAGGAACCGGAACATGGTGCTGAAGTTCGGTCGAAAGCAAGCAGATCTGTCTTGTGTTTCTGTCAAAACTGCTCAAGACTGTGCAACATCGAACACATTCGGTCGCACCCGATCGCATGTGAGAGAGCCGGGCACCGCCCGGTCGCCGTCACCCCCCGAGAACGCTGAGAACGGTGAGAACGGTGAGAACGCCCGAGGTGACCATGAGACACGCCGTCGCGGTGCTCGCGACGCTCGCGGCGCTGGCCGCGCCGACCGCCCTGATCCCCGCCCAAGTCGAGGCCGCCCACGCCCAGGCGCCGCCCGCGGCGTACCCGGAGGTCGGCAGGGGCACGGCCTTCCTGGACCACGACGCGCTCGTGTCGGGCTACGCCGAGCCGGAGTGGTACAAGGCCAACATTCCGTTCCTGGAGGTCCCCGACCGGGAGATCCAGGACGTCTACTACTACCGCTGGAGCACCTACAAGCGGCACATCCGCTACACCGACTCCGCGACCGGCGACGTCATCACCGAGTTCCACAACCCGCCCGGCTACTCCGCCCCGCTCGGCGGCATCGTCGCCGCCGCGGGTCACCACGTGTACGAGGGGCGCTGGCTGCGCGACACCCGCCCGATCGACGACTACCTCACGTACTGGCTGCAGGGACCGGGCGCCGGCCCCAAGCCGAAGGAGGACTACGTCAACAAGGACACCGACGACTGGGCGCACCAGTACTCCTGGTGGGCGGCCGACGCCGCCTACCAGCGCTATCTGGTCACCGGCGACGCGTCCTTCGTCGAGGGGCTGCTGCCCGACCTGGTCCGGCAGTACGACAAGTGGGGCGGTCAGTACGACAAGACGCTGGGCCTCTACTGGTCGGTGCCGGTGTGGGACGCGATGGAGTACACCGCCTCCTCCTACGAGACCGACCCGGCCGATCCCTACCACGGCGGAGCGGGCTACCGGCCGACGCTGAACGCCTACCAGTACGGCGACGCGAAGGCGATCGCCGCCATCGCGGACATGGGCGGCGACAAGACCCTGGCCAGGAAGTTCGACAAGCGGGCGGCGTCGCTGCGGGACGCGCTGCACCGCTACCTGTGGGACCCGGAGCGGTCCTTCTTCTACCACAAGGCCCGCGCCGACCTGGACCCCCGGCAGCGGCTGGTGTCGACGCGGGAGCAGATCGGGTTCGTGCCGTGGGCGTTCGACATGGCCGAGCCCGGCACGGAGAAGGCGTGGGCGCAGCTGCTCGACCCGCAGGGGTTCGCCGCGCCCTACGGGCCGACCACCGCGGAGCGCCGCAGCCCGCTGTTCATGCGCGACGCGCTGAGCGGCTGCTGCCGCTGGGACGGGCCGAGCTGGCCCTACTCCACCTCGACGACGCTCACCGCGATGGCCAACCTGCTCGACGACTACGACCAGGACGTGGTCACCGCCGCCGACTACTACAGGGTGCTGCGCGGCTACGCGCTCACCCAGTACAAGGACGGGCACCCGTACGTCGCCGAGGCGCACCACCCGGACGAGCCGCGCTGGATCTACGACTCCCGCGGGCACAGCGAGCACTACAACCACTCGACCTTCAACGACCTGGTGATCAGCGGGCTGATCGGGCTGCGCCCGCAGCCGGACGGCGAGGTCGTGCTGAACCCGCTCGTCCCGGCCGGGTGGGACTACTTCGCGCTGGAGAACGTGCCCTACCACGGGCACAACGTGACGGTCCTGTGGGACCGCGACGGCAGCAGATACGGCCAGGGCGCGGGCATGCGCGTCTACGTGGACGGCAGGCAGGCCGCCCGCCGGGCCACGGTCGGCGAGCTGACCGCCCGTGTGCCTGCCGCCGCGGCACCCGGCCGGTCGTCCCGGCCGAGCGACGACGCCGCCAACCCGTACGGCACCGGCTACCCCAAGCCGTTCGCGTCGTACACCAACGGCATCGACAACGTGTGGGACGCCGTGGACGGGCGGATCTTCTACGACGACATCCCGCACAACCGGTGGACCAACTACCGCTCCCCGAACGCCGAGGACCATCTCGGCGTGGACTTCGGCGTGCCGACCCGGGTGAGCGACGTGCGGTTCTACGCCTACGACGACGGCGGCGGGGTGAAGGCCCCGGCGTCGTACCGGCTGGAGTTCTGGGACGGCGCGGCGTGGCGCGAGGTGCCGGACCAGACGCGCACGCCCGAACGGCCCGTGGGCGCGGCGCTGAACCGCGTCACGTTCCCGGCCCTGACCACGACCAGGATCCGGCTGGTGTTCGGCAACCCGCCCGGTGCGTACGTCGGCGTCACCGAACTGCAGGCGTGGTCGCCCGCCGCGGGCGACACCACGATGGACGCGGCGGTCGCCGGGCAGGCGCGTGCGGGCGTGCCCGCCGAGGTGACCACCACCTTCGCCAATCGTGGACGCACGCCCGCCACCCGGGTCACCGCGTCGCTGACCGTGCCGCCGGGCTGGTCGGCCGAGCCGGTCGGCAGCCCGCGGACCCCGGTGGTGCGGCCGGGCGGCGAGTTCACCGTACGCTGGCGGGTCGCGCCGCCCGCCGGAACCGCGCCGCGCCCCGGCGCCCACCCGGTGCGTGCGATCGCCGAGTACGACGGGTCGGCGCGGGCCGTGAGCCCCTACGCCCAGGTGACCATGGGGTTCGACCCGGACGCCTACGGGACGACGGAGGTCGAGGACGACTTCGGCGCCGACACCTCGGCGGGCTACACCCTCTACAGACCCGAGGGCGGCGAGGCCCTGCCGGCGGTCACGGCCGGCGGCGGCCGGTTCGCGGGCAGCGGCGCACAGCCGTTCTTCGGCCTGGCCGCCGGACCGGCGGGGCTCTCGTCGGCCGACGCGATCAGCGTGGTGACGGCAGGGGAGTTCGCCGGCACCGGCAGCCCGGAGGACAGCGTGTTCGTCGGCTGGGTGAAGGACGCGGGCACCTATGTGACCGCCTGGTACAACAACACCCGCAAGCAGTCGGGCATCAACGTGCGGGTCGGCGGCCGGTTCCTCGACACACCGGGCGACGCCCCGCTGACCCTGAAGCCGGGCGACCGGTTCGCGCTGGTGCTGTCCGGCGACACCGTCACCTCCTTCGCCTACACCGGCGGCCAGTGGCGTCCGCTGCGTACGGCGGACATCGGCGGCACGCTCGCCACCCCACAGGCCCGCGAGGGCTTCCGCTACGGCTTCGGCCTGCGCGGCACGTCCGGCACGATCACGATCGCCGGCCTGGAGGGCCGCGCGGCGTAGCTCCTCGGGGAGCCGTGGTGCGAAGAGCCCTCGCACCACGGCTGCCCTTCCGGTCAGGGCGCCCAGGCGGCGGTGACGGCCCAGCTCACGTCCTCGGCGTACGAGGCGGGGTTGTCGTAGGGATGCGCGCCGCCGCCGGAGGCGACCCAGACCTCCTCGGCGTAATGACGGACGTTCGTGCCCAGTTCGTTGAGCGACGCCAGGCGTACGCTTCCCGGTGTGCCGCCGGGCTGCGCGCAGAAGGTGGCGTCGCGGCGGAACAGTTCGCTGCCGTCCGGCGCGTCCAGGCGGACCCGGAAGTTGGAATGCCGCAGGTAGCGGCCCGGATAGTTGCGTGACTCCAGCGAGTAGCAGGTCGGCTGGGCCAGGCCGCGCCGTACGACGAAGGTGGCGTCGGACTTCAGCAGGGCGTCGCTTCCCGCGGTGACCACGTCGGTGCGGGCCAGGCTGTTCTGGTGCCTCAGGTAGCGGTCGGTGAACCCCGGAGTGGTGACCCGGAACGAGCGGGCCTGGTCGAGCGGCAGGTCGGCGCCGCTGCGCCACAGCGGGACGGTCACCGCCCACGTGGTGTCGGCGGCGAAGCTCGCGGCGGCGTCCCACGGGTTGGCGCCGCCCTGCTTGGCGACGTAGACGAGCTCGTTGTAGTGGCGGATGTAGTGGCCGCGCAGGTTGTAGGACTCCAGCCTGGTCCCGCCCTGCCCCTCGCGCGGGCAGAACGTGGCGTCGGCCGCGAACAGGGCAGTGCCGTCCTGCCGGTCCTTGCGCAGCCGGTAGTCCGAGTGGCGCAGATACTCGCCCGGGAAGTCGCGCGACTCGAACGACACGCACGAGGAGTCGGCCAGGCCCGGACGCGTCCAGAACGTCGCGTCCTGCTTGGCCAGGTCGGCGCTTCCGTCGTCGATCACGTCGGTGCGCGCGAGCCCGTCCCGGTGGCGCAGGGAGCGGCCGGTGTAGCCGGGCGTGGTCACCCGCAGCGACACCGGCTCGCCCCGGGGGACGTCGGTGCCCGCCGCGACCGCCAGCAGGTGCCGGTTGGCCTCCCGCACGCGCGACTCGGTCATTTTCAGCACCTGGCGGTCGTAGGTGAAGAACCCGTTGACCTCGTTCTCCACGTCGTAGGGCTCCGTGTAGACCGAGGCGGACAGCCCTCGGGTGTGCACGAGCCGTTCCACCTGCCTGGTGACCTCGACGTAGCGGTTCGTCAGCGACCCTTCGTCGGGGTACAGGTCGCCGTAGGCGAACCCGGCGCCGGGCTGGTACTCGTGGCCCTGGACGCGCCTGCCGAGGCCGCCGAACTCGCCGAGCACCGCGATGCGGGTGGCCGAGGGAAGCCGGGTGTCGGTCTCGCCGGGGACCTGATACCAGTGGTCGTCGATCACGTCGCCGTTGGTCGGCTCGGGGTCGGAGACGCAGCAGTTGGATCCGGAGTCGTGATCGATCAGCCGGGTCGAGTCGATGGACCGGACCAGGTCGACGATGCGCTGGTTGTCGTACTCGCCCCAGCCCTCGTTGAACGGGACCCACATCACGATCGACGTGATGCCCTTGAGCTGCTCGACGATCCGGCGCAGCTCGGACTCGTAGTTGGCGTGGCTGCGCTCCGGCGTGTCGTCCACGGCGTCGAGCGAGGGCATGTCCTGCCACACCATCAGGCCCAGCTTGTCGGCCCAGTAGTACCAGCGGGCGGGTTCGACCTTGATGTGCTTGCGGACCATGGTGAAGCCCAGGGCCTTCTGCCGCTCCAGGTCGAAGCGCAGCGCTTCGTCCGTCGGCGCGGTGTAGATCCCGTCCGGCCAGTAGCCCTGGTCGAGGGTGCCGAGCTGGAACACGAACTTCCCGTTGAGCACGGGGCGCAGCACCCCGCCGGCCACCGCCTTCCCGATCGACCGCATGCCGAAGTAACCGGTCACGACGTCGCCGCCGCCGGCGCCCGTGAGCGTGACGCGCAGGTCGTACAGGAACGGGTCGTCGGGCGACCACAGGCGGGCGTCGGGCACGGGCACGCGGATGTGCGACCCGACCGCGCCGGTGGCAGAGCCGACGACCGTGCCGCCGCTCAGCACCTCGGCCCTGGACTGGTCGCCGGTGCCCCGCACGACGAGGTCCAGGACCCCGGCGGGCACGTCGGGCGTGGTGTCGAGCCGGGTGACGTGGGCGGCGTTCACCGGTTCGAGCCACACCGTCTGCCAGATGCCCGACGACGCGGTGTACCAGATGCCGCCCGGGTCGCGGCGCTGCTTGCCGATGGGGAACGTGCTGCCGTCGATCGGCGAGGACACCCCGACGATCAGCTCGTTGTCCCCGGACCGCAGGGCGGAGGTGATGTCGAAGGAGAAGGCGTCGTAGCCGCCGGTGTGCCGGCCGACCTGGACGCCGTTCACCCACACCCGCGCCTCCCAGGTGACCGCCCCGAAGTTGAGCATCACCCGGCGCCCGGTCCAGCCGGACGGGACGGTGAAGGCGCGCCGATAGAACATGGTGTCCTCGTGGCGCTTGATCCCCGACAGGGCGGACTCGATCGGGTACGGCACGAGCACGCCCTCCGCGAGCGTCCGGCCGATGGGAGGCGAGTCGAGGGTGGGCGCGCCGGCGAACTCCCACACGCCGTTGAGGTTGAGCCATTCGGACCGGACGAGCTGGGGACGCGGATAGTCGGGCAGGGCGTTGGCGGGGGACACCTGGGCGGTCCAGGGCGTGGACAGGGGCGGCGTCTTCGGCTGCCAGACGGCGGCGGACGCGGCGGACGCGGCGGGCGCGGTGAGGACCAGGCAGGCCGCCGTGAGCAGGAGGGCGGTCGCGGCGGCGAGAGCCCGGCGAAGCCGGATCATCGGCATCAGCCCCGCCGCCACTTCTGGTTGGCGCCGCCGTGGCACTCCCACTGGATCAGCCGTGCGCCGTCGTTCGGGTTCCAGCCGTCGATGTCGACGCACTTGCCGGACTGCGGGTTGACCAGGTCGCCCGCCGCGCTGAGCACGAACTGCTGAGCGGGGTTGCCGCTGCAGGTCGCGATCTGGATCACGGCGCCGTTGTCCCTGGACCCCCAGGCCACGTCCATGCACAGGTTGTTCTGCGTGCGCAGCGTGCCGCCGGTGAAGGTCCACCTTTGGGCGCTGGTGCCGTTGCAGGTGTACATCTGCAACGGCGCGCCGTCTCTGAAGTCGGCGCCCGGAACGTCGATGCACTTGTCGTTGAGGCTGCTGATCAGCGCGCTCGTGTCGCCGCCCGTGGTGGTCAGGCTCAGGCCGTACGCGCCGAGGATCTCGTTGACCGGCTGGAAGAAGGTGGTGCCGCCGGTGGAGCAGTTTCCCGCGGCGCCGGAGGTGACGCCCTGGGCCTGGTCGCCGGACATGTAGGCGCCGCCCGAGTCGCCCCCCTCGGCGCAGGCGCTGGTCTGGGTGAGCCCGTAGACCAGCGAGCCGGAGTAGTCGACGGTCACGTTCCTGGCCTGGACGACCCCGCAGCGCCAGCCGGTGGTGCGCCCGGAGCGGCAGATCGACGCCCCGACGGGCGCCTCCTGCGAGCCGGCCACCGAGACGGTGCCGCCGCCGTAGTCGTCGACCCAGGGGCGCGGCGTCCAGTCGCCGTTGGTGCGCACCCAGGCGTAGTCGTTGTCGGGGAACGACGAGGCGGCGAAGGTGCCCTGGGCGACGTTGTTGTATCCCAGCGTCGGGTTGCCGGCGCGCCCGCAGTGCCCGGCGGTGACGAAGCCGCCGTTGTTCACCGAGAACCCGACGGAGCACAGCACGTTGCCGTTGATGACGTACTGGTCGCCGCCCCGGATGTCGTAGACGAGGCGGGGAGCCTGGGCGACGGAGATCCGCGTCGCCGCGGCGTCGGCGGACGCGGCCCGCACGAATCCCGCCGCCGCGGCCTCGTCGGCCGCCGACACGACGACCGCGTTGGCGGCCGGGTCGACGTACCAGCCGTAGACGCCGGTGCCTGCGGCGCCGGCGGCCCGGTCGAGCGCGGCCTTGACGGTGTTCAGCTGCCTGTCGCTGCGTTTCACGGAGACGGGCACGGCGCCCGCCTCGCGTACGCGCTCGGCGTCGCCCGCGTCCAGGACACCGGCGGCCAGGCGCTGTCGCGCCGGGTCGTACCAGGCGCCGGCGAAGCGGTCGCCGAGCTCGGCGCGGACCCGCCGTTCGACGGCCGCCGCCGCGGCTTCGTGGGTCTGGCGGACCCGCGCCTGCTCGGGGGTCAGGTGCAGGTCGCGCTGCAGCGCCTGCCGCATCGTCGCCGGGGTGCCGCTGGAGGCGGCGCCGGGATCAGGCGGGGGGACGGGGGAGGGGGCGGCATGCGCGGACACGGAGGGGAGGGCGAGCGCGACGGCGAACACCGCCGCGCCGGTCAGCACGGTGAGTCTCACGGCAGTCCTTCTGGGGGGCGACGAGACGTGAGAGCGCTCTCTGAAAAGAACCTTTACAGTGGTATGACCGTCCGTCAAGACCCAACATTTCCCAACACATCCCGCCGTTCGCGAGGATGGGATGCGTAGGAAAGCGCGCCTGTCTGCCGAATCCGGTCCTGTCGTCGATCTTCGGCGGGATACTGGAGTTCCCGAACGTGCCCCCGACCCACCGGAGAGTCATGCCGCAGCCGCTGGAGCCGAGCGATCCCGCACGCCTGGGCTCCTACCGCATCACCGGCAGGATCGGCGAGGGTGGGCAGGGCGTGGTCTACCTCGGCGAGGCCGAGTCCGGCGACCTCGTCGCGGTCAAGCTCTTCCACGCGCGGCTCGGCCGTGACGCCGCGGCCCGCGCCGACTTCACCCGCGAGGCGGAGCTCGCCCGCAGGGTCGCCCGGTTCTGCACGGCCCAGGTGCTGGAGTCCGGCATGGACGGCGGCCGGCCGTACATCGTGAGCGAGTACGTCGAGGGGCCTCCGCTGAACCAGGTGGTGGCCGCGCGGGGGCCGTTGTCGGGCGGCGCGCTCGAACGGCTCGCCATCGGCACGGCCACCGCTCTGGTCGCCCTGCACGACGCCGGGGTCCTCCACCGGGACTTCAAGCCGCAGAACGTGCTGATCGGGCCGGACGGGCCGCGCGTCATCGACTTCGGGATCGCCCGCGCCCTCGCCGCCACGAGCACGATGACCAGCCAGGTCGTGGGGACCCCCGCCTACATGGCGCCCGAGCAGCTCGCGGCCGGGGAGCTCGGCTTCGCCCTCGACGTGTTCGCCTGGGCGTCCACGATCACGTTCGCCGCCACGGGCCGCCCGCCGTTCGGCGCCGACGCCATCCCCGCCATCATCAACAGGATCCTCAACCAGGAGCCCGACCTGGAGGGGATCGAGGCACCGCTGCGCGACCTGCTCGCGGCCTGCCTCGCCAAGGACCCCGGACGGCGGCCGACCGCGCGGGAGATCGTCGACCGTCTCGTCCGCCCGCGCCACGACGCGCAAGCCGCACCGGCCGTACCCGCCCCGCCGGGTGTGCCGGCCGCGCCGCCTGTGTCCGCCGCGCCCGCCGCGCCCGCCGCGCCCGCTGTGTCGGCTGTGCCGCATGGCCCGGCCGAATCCCCTTCGGCAGGGTCGCCCGCCCCGGGGACGTCCCCGCCCGGCCCGCCCGGGCCGGCCGGCCCGTCTCACTCGTCGTCCGGGGCGTCCGGGCCGGTCACGGTGCCGGGCGGCGGGCGGCGCAGGCGGGTCCGGGCCGCCGTCGCCGCCGCAGTAGTGGCCGTGGCGGCCACGGCGGCCGCCGCCGTCGCGCTGCTGCCGTCCGTGCACCTGCCGTTCCTGGCGGCCGGGTCCTCGGCGACGGAGCGGGCGGCGGCGGTCGGCACGGCCCCTGCCTCCTCTGCGGACACCGCCGGAGGCTCGTCTCCGTCCGGGGCCCCTTCGCCCACCGCCGCCTCGCGATCCGCGTCACCCGCCTCCTCGCACCGGCCGCGGGTGAGCCGGTCCACGGTCAGGCCGGACACCACCCGGCCGGCCCCGACGAGGACGGTCACCGCGCGGCCGACCGTCCGCCACTCGAAGACGACCGTGCCGATCCCCGCCGATTCTCCGGCCGCGAAGCCGGCGAATCCCTCGCCCACGCCGGTCAAGCGGGTCGTGGAGCTGGGACCCGGACACTTCACCGAGTACTGCGTGAGCCTCGGCTGGGAGTGGGTCGAGTACCGGGAGACGCCCACGCCCGGCGCGTACTGCGTCAAGCGGAAGGGCGACACCATGTACCTCACCCAGAGCCGGCGCGACGCGGGCTGCCGCTGGCGCTATCCCGACCCGAAGGCCTTCCACCGGTTCAAGAACAAGTCGAACTACTGCTACACGTATCGCTGACCCTTCGCCGGCGCCGGCCGTTCAGGACGGGATCGCGGGCGACGCGGGCACCTGGCCGGTCGTGCTCTCCCGGACGATCAGGCGATGCGGCACCACGATTTCGGCGGGCGGGCGGGCCGCCCCGCTGATCGACTCCATGAGGACGTCCACCGCCATGCGGGCGATCTCCTTCTTTTCCGGGGCGATGGTGGTGAGGCTGGGGGTGCTGTACTGACCTTCCTCGATGTCGTCCATGCCGACCACGGCAACGTCGTCGGGGACGCGCAGCCCCGCACGGGTCAGCGCCCGCATCGCGCCGAGGGCGAGCAGGTCGTTGTAGCAGAACACGGCGTCGGGCGGCTCGGACAGGGCGAGGAGCTGCTCCATGGCCGCGGCGCCCTGGCGGCGGTGGAAGCGCGGAGTCGGCACGACGAGCCGCTCGTCCACCTCCAGGCCCTCCCGCGCGTGCGCCTGTCGGTAACCGCTGGTGCGAAGCTGCGCGGTCTCGCCGGTGGCGTACGGCTGGTCGCCGATGGCGGCGACGCGACGCCGGCCGAGGCCCAGCAGGTGCGCGGTGGCCTCCCGGGCGGCGGCCACGTTGTCGATGGCCACGTGGTGGAAGCTGCCGTTGAAGATGTGCTCGCCCAGCAGCACGATCGGGACCCGGTTGCCCCGGGCCCGCAACTCCTCGGCCGAGACGCTCAGCGGGCTCAGCAGTAGTCCGTCGAACATCGTGGCCCGCGAGTCCCGGCTCAGCAGTTCGCGCTCGCGCTCGCCGTCGCCGTCGGTCTGGTCGACCATCACGACGTAGCCGCGGGCGCGGGCGGCGGTGATCACCTCGCGGGCGAGCTCAGCGAAGTAGGGGACGTCCAGCTCGGGCACGACCAGGGCGATCATCCCGCTGCGGCCCTGCTTGAGGTTGCGGGCGATGAGGTTGGGGCGGTAGTCGAGCTCGTCCAGCGCGGCCTGCACGCGTGCGCGCAACTCGTCCGACACCGGTGCGTACCCGTTGACCACGTTGGACACTGTGCGGATGGACACGTTCGCCCGCTTGGCGACGTCACGCAGGGTTGGACCGGCCATGCGTCTCCTATACCTCCGGCTGCTGGGGTTGGGAAGATCCTAAACCCGCGCTTGCATCGTTGCAGACAAGCATGCACTATGTCTGCATCGTTGCAGAGCCCTCACAACGTCTTTTCCCGGACGGCGAGGAGTACTTAGATGACCCCATCCCCCATGGACCGCCGCGGGTTTCTCAAGGGAGCCCTCGGAGTCGGAGCCCTCGCCGCCGCGGGCGGCACGCTGACCGCCTGCGCTCCCGGCACGGGCGGCGCGGCGGCCCCGAGCAGGCTGGCCAAGCCCTCCGCCTCCGCGACGGCGGCCAAGGGCGAGATCACCGTATGGAACCGGTCCGGCGACCTGTTCAAGGTGTTCGACGCGGCGATCGGCAGATTCCGCGAGGCCTACCCGGGCGTCAAGGTCAACCACATGGCCGTGGACATCGACGCCAAGCTGGCCAATACGCTGATCAGCGGCACGGACGTGCCCGACGGCAGCTTCTGGGACGACGCCAAGATCGGCGGCCAGGCCGAGCACCTCTACGACCTCTCCGACCTGATCGCGCCCTACCGGGACCAGATCGCGCCGTACAAGCTGTCGGTGAACACCGTGGCGGGCAAGATCTACGGCGTGCCCTGGGATCTCGACCCGGGGCTGCTGTGGTATCGGGAGGACATCCTCCAGGAGGCCGGGGTCGATCCCGCCGGGCTGGCGACCTACGACGACCTGCTGACCGCGTCCAGGACGGTCCGGGACAAGTTCCCGAAGACCAAGCCCATCCACCTGGACAAGAGCCCGTTCCTCGGCCAGTTGTGGCTCGAGATGCTGGCCAACCAGCAGGGCACGAGCCTCACCGACGCGCAGGGCAGGCTGCGGCTGGACTCGGCGGAGTACCGGCGGATCTTCACCTGGATCCAGGACGCGGTCAAGGACGGGCTCGCCACCCGCGCGCCCTACCTGGAGCCCGCCGACGTCAACACGCTCGACGGCGGCCAGCAGGTGTTCGTGCCGTGGGCGATCTGGTGGTCCTTCGCGCCGCAGCAGCTTCTCAAGGCCACCAAGGGCAAGTGGCGGGCGGCTCCGCTCCCGGCCTGGACGCCGGGCGGCGCGCGCAGCGGCGCCATGGGCGGCAGCAGCTTCGTCATTCCGGCCCAGGCCAAGAACCCGGAGCTGGCCTGGCTGCTGTACGAGTTCCTGTGCTTCAAGGAGCCCGGATACACCGCGCTGTACGGCCCGAGCAGCGTGTACCCCGGGGGTCTGTCGACGTCGGTCCCGAGTTTCACCCCCGCGCTCGATCCCGCCAAGCCGCTGTTCCAGCCGATCGACGCCCTCGGCGGTCAGGACCTGTGGAAGGTCGCCGTCGAGGCCGCCGCCACCATCCCGGCCGCGGCACCGATCCCGGCATGGTGGGCCAAGTCGGTGGACTACCTGGGCAACAACATGCAGCGCCTCATGGACGGCACGATGTCGCCCGACGACGTGATCGGCGAGTCGGCCGAGAAGATCCAGCGCAACCTGATCGACCGCTCCTGATGTCGGCTCTCACCACGATGGCGAGGTCCGGGCGGGCCGCCGGCGCGCGGCCGAGGTCGCGTCGCGGCACCCGGCTGTCGCCGTACCTGTTCGTCGCCCCGTTCTTCCTGGTCTTCGCCGCCTTCGGGATCTACCCGCTCGTCTTCGCGCTGCAGCTCAGCTTCACCCGCTGGCACGGCGCCGGCGCGGCCACCTGGGTCGGCCTGGGCAACTACGCCTACCTGCTGACCAGCCCGGAGTTCTGGGCCTCGCTCGGCAACAGCGCGGTGATGTGGCTGCTCATCGTGCCGATCCAGATCGTGGCCGGGCTCGCCGGCGCGGTGCTGCTGGCCAACGCGAAGCTGCGGTTGCGCGGGCTGTTCAGAGTCGCCTTCCTCGCGCCGTTCGTGACGCCGCTGGTGGCCATGGCACAGGTCTGGATCGTCGTGTTCGACGAGGACTACGGCCTGGTCAATCACCTGCTCAACCTCGTCGGCCTGCCCGACGTGGGGTGGCTGACCTCGACCGCGTGGTCCAAGCCGACGCTCGCGCTGCTGTTCCTGTGGAAGACGACCGGATTCGCGATCATCATCCTGCTGGCCGGGCTGCAGGCGGTGCCGGCCGCCGTGTACGAGGCCGCCGCGATCGACGGGGCGTCTCGCCGGCGGCAGTTCTGGTCGCTGACCGTTCCTCTGGTGCGCCGGAGCATGGCCTTCCTCGTGGTCGTGCAGACCCTCGCCGTGTTCCAGATGTTCGCCGAGCCGTTCGTGGTCACCGAAGGCGGCCCGTACGGCTCGACCACCACCGCCGGGCTCTACCTCTACGACCACATCACCGCCTCCGACCTGGGCACCGGCGCCGCGAACTCGTTCCTGCTGGTGCTGCTGGTCTTCGGGCTCTCCCTCGGCGCGGTCAGGCTGCTGCGCCCGAAAGACGAGGTGTCATGAACCAGACCAGGCCGGGCCCGGTGCAGTACGCCCTGCTGGCGCTGCTCGCCGCGGCGTTCCTCTACCCGATCTGGTGGGCGGTCAGCTCCTCGCTCAAGCCGGCCGCCGACATCATCACCGATCCCCTCTCACCGGGGCCCGTCACGCTGGACAACTACAGGGCGATGTTCGCCGACGTGCCGATCGGCACCGGCTTCGCGAACACCGCGCTGGTGCTGGCCGTCAAGGGCGCGATGACGATGTTCTTCTGCCCGCTGGCCGGATACGCCTTCGCCAAGTACGCCTTCCCCGGCAAGAACCTGCTGTTCGGAATCGTGCTGCTCACCCTCATGCTGCCGACCCTGGTGCTGATCATCCCGCTGCTGCTGGAGATGAGCGCCCTCGGCTGGGTCAACACCTACCAGGCGCTGATCCTGCCGGGCAGCATCGACGCGTTCAGCATCTTCTGGATGCGCCAGACCATCGCCGCCATCCCCGACGAGCTGATCGACGCCGGACGTGTGGACGGCGCGAGCGAGTTCGGCGTCTTCGCCAGGGTCGTGCTGCCGGTGATCCGCCCCGGACTGGCCGCGCTGGCCGTGCTGACCACCATGAACATCTACAACGACTTCGTCTGGCCGGTCGTCGCCGTCAACGACACCTCGCACCAGACGCTCCAGGTGGTGCTGTCCACCCTGGCGCAGAACGTCACCGGCAACCGGATCGGCGCGGACTTCGCCACCGTCTGGGGCGAGTTGCTCGCCGCGGGCAGCATCGCCATGCTGCCGCTCCTGGTGATCTTCGTCCTCCTCCAGCGCCACTTCATCAACGGCATTCTCGCCGGCAGCGTCAAAGGCTGACCAGGCACATCTCTCATGAAACGGAGCACCATGACCCCGCGCGCGGAATACCCCCGGCCCCACTTCGACCGATCGCACTCCTGGTCAAGCCTCAACGGCGAGTGGGACTTCCGGGCCGACACCGAGCAGGGCTGGAATCGGACCATCACCGTGCCCTTCGCCTGGGAGACCCCCGCCTCCGGCGTCGAGGCCCACTGGCTGCCCGTGGCCTGGTATCGCCGCCGTGTCACCGTGCCGGCGGCCTGGGCGGGGCAGCGGGTCGTGCTCCACTTCGGCGCCGTGCACCACGAGGCCACCGTGTGGGTCAACGGCGTCGAGGTGGCCGCGCACCGCGGCGGTTACACGCCGTTCGAGGCCGACGTCACCGAGGCGTTGCGCGAGGGCGAGCAGGAGATCGTGGTGCGGGTCGCCGCGCCGCTCGACAAGCGGGACATCGCGCACGGCAAGCAGCGCAGCGTTCCCCGCGACGACTTCGACGGCGTGTGCTTCACCCCCTCGTCGGGCATCTGGCAGAGCGTCTGGATGGAGGCGCGGCCGGTCACTCACCTCGCCGCGCTGAAGCTGCGCCCCGCCGAGGGCCTGACCGGCATCGTGGCCGAGGCACGCGTCGAGGACCCGGTGGCGGAGACCAGGCTGCGACTGTCCGTGCGCGGGTGCGACACGTCGGTCGAGGTGCCGGTCGGCCACGGGCCGGTGCGGGTGGAGTTGCCGATCGAGGAGCCGCGGCTGTGGTCGCCGGACGACCCGCACCTCTACCACGTGGACGCCGAGCTCGTCTCGCCCGGCGGCACCGACCGGGTCGCCGGATACACCGGGCTGCGCACGATCGACGTGGTGGGGGAGGATCTGTACCTCAACGGCCGCCGGCTGTTCGTACGCGGGGTGCTCGACCAGGGCTACTGGCCGCGCACCGGCATCACGGCCCCCGACGACGCCGCGCTGCGCCGCGACATCGAACTGGCCGCCGCCGCGGGGTACAACCTGGTGCGCAAGCATCTCAAGCTGGAGGATCCCCGCTTCGTCCACCACGCCGACACCCTCGGGATGCTGGTCTGGGCCGAACCCGCCGCCACCGGGCGCTTCTCACCCGAGTCCGTGGCCGCTTTCGAGGAGCAGATCGCTCCCATGGTCGAGCGTGACGGCAACTCCCCGGCGATCGTCATCTGGGGCCTGTACAACGAGGAGTGGGGCCTCGACTGGGACATCCCGGGCGACCCCGCCAAGCAGCAGGCGGCCGCGCGGGCGTACGACCTGCTCAAGAGCCTCGACGCGACCCGGCCCGCCGTGGACAACTCCGGCTGGACCCACGTCAGGACCGACCTGCTCGACTGGCACTACTACGACGAGTCCGCCGCGTCCTGGGGCAGGACCGTGGCCGCGCTGCTCGACGGTGAGCAGGACGACTTCCCCGTGCGGCTCGGCCCCGACTTCGTCGTACGCAAGAAGCTGGCCGGCACGCCGTCCCAGCCCCTGCGCGGGCTTCCCAACCTGAACAGCGAGTACGGCGGCGGCTTCACGTCGGTGGAACGCGCCTGGCATCTGCGCTGGCAGACCCAGGAGCTGCGCCGCCACGACCGGCTGGCCGGGTACGTCTACACGGAGCTGTACGACATCGAGCACGAGTCGGCCGGACTGCTCGACTTCGAACGCCGCCCCAAGGACCTGGCCGGCGTGAACCCGGCCCATGCCAACGCCACCACGACGCTCGTGCTCGACGTCGTCCCGGTCGCGCCCGGCCGGGACCTGCTCAGCACCTCGCGCGAGGTCGCCGTCGGCGTGCGGGTCTCCCACCACGGCGCCGAGCCCGTGACCGGCCACCTGCACACCGCCTGGACCCCGGTCTTCGGTCCCGCCCCCGAGAGCCCGGGAGAGCCGGGCCCCGCCGCGGAGGCGAAGCCGTTCCTGCTCGGCGCGCCCACCGAGGTCCGCGCCGTGCTTCCGGACGGCTGGACCAGCGGGCGGCTGCACATCGCTCTGGTCGGCGAAGGGGCCGTCGTCGCCCGCTCCGCCCTGGACGTGGACACCCACACCGCCCTCGTCATCGGCGACGACACACAGGCCCGCGCCTGAGGAGCCAAGGGGTGAGCCGGCGGCCGGGCTCGCCCGGCCGCCGGCCTGGTCGTCATCGGTCCGCGCCGGGTTCTCCCCCCGCCGAGGCGACCGCGCCCGGGCCCGCGCCGCCCAGCGGGATGCGCAGGGTGACGGCGCCGCGCAGGTCGAGCCAGGCCGCGTCCGGGCTCCGGACCAGGCGCAGCACGACCTCCTCGCATCCCGGGCAGCGGGCCACGAGGCCGGGGGCCCGGTCGTAGACGTGAAGGGAGGCCACCGGACCGGTCAGGCCGCAGGCGGCGCAGCGGCTGACGGCGACCGAGACGTCGGCCGCGAAGATCTCGGCCAGCGGACCGGCCAGTGCGTTCCCGTCGAGGTGGTCGGCCTGCATGTCAGTCTCCCGTGGGGCCGAAGCGTTCTGTTCTGATGCGGGCGGGGTCGTGGCCGAGCCCCACCAGGAGCGCCGCCGAGGCCTCCACGAAGCCGGTGGGGCCGCACACGTAGCAGTCGGCCTCGCCGTAGGGGCCGAGATCGGCGGCGGTGAGGCGGCCGGGCGGCCTCGGGTGCCCCTCGGGGACCCGGCGCGTGTAGGCGAGCGTGACCGACACGCCCGGATCCGGCCGCAGCAGCTCGTCGGCGTAGCAGAGCCGCTCCGGCGAGCGCACGGCGTAGACCAGCCGGAACGGCGTGTCCGCGCCGGCGGCGCGGCGGGCCCTGATCATGGCCATCAGCGGCACGATGCCCGCGCCTCCCGCGACCAGCAGCACCGGTGCGGGGCCGTCCGGGCGCCAGACGAACCAGCCGCCCACCGGGCCGCGCAGCTCCAGCTCGTCGCCGGGCTCCATGTCCAGGGTGAGGTAGGGCGAGACCTCGCCGTCGGGCACCCGCTGCACGGTCAGCTCCACGCCCTCGGGCCCGGCGAGGGAGTAGCTGCGGCGGGCGGAGTAGCCGTCGCCGGCGGTGAGCTTGACGTCGACGTGCTGGCCGGCCAGGTGGCCCGGCCAGCCGGGCACGTCGAAGACCAGCGTGCGGGCCGTGGCGTTCTCGTCGCGCACCTTGACCAGGCGCGCGACGTGCCATCTAGTCATCTGCGTAGCGCTGCTCGCGCCACGGGTCGCCGTAGTTGTGGTAGCCCGCGGTCTCCCAGAAACCCGGCCAGTCCTCGGTCAGCAGCCGGATGCCGCGCACCCACTTCGCCGACTTCCAGAAGTACAGATGCGGCACCAGCAGCCTGGCCGGTCCGCCGTGGCTCGGCGTCAGATCCTCGCCCTCGTAGCGGTAGGCGATCCACGCCTTGCCGTCCAGCAGGTCGTCGAGCGGCAGGTTCGTCGTGTAGCCGCCGTACGAGTGGACCAGCGCGTAGTCCGCCGTCGACTCGACGTCCTCGAAGAGCACGTCGAGGGAGACGCCCCGCCAGGTGGTGCCGAGCTTGGACCAGCTGGTCACGCAGTGGATGTCGACGGCCGGCTCCTCGTACGGCAGTGCCGTCAGCTCCGGCCACGTCCACCGGTGCGTCTGCCCGGCCTCGGTGTCGATCGTGAACTCCCACCGGTCGAGCGGCACGTGCGGCGTGGGCCCGGCCGACAGCACGGGGAAGTCCTCGGTGAGGTACTGGCCGGGCGGGAGCCGGTCGTCCTCGCCCCTGCGTCTGCCGCGGAACCCGCGGGTGAAGGTGGTCACCGGAGGATCGTAGAGTCCGCCGGGATGCCGGCACCGCCCGGGGGCGGGGGAAACCTCCGGAACCCGGTCACGGCGTCAGGACGACCTTGTTGCACTCGTCCTGCTTGTCCCTGAACAGCTGGTAGCCGCGCGGGGCCTCGTCGAGCGGCAGGCGGTGAGTGATCACGAAGCTCGGGTCGATGTCGCCCTCGCGGATCCGCGTGAGCAGCGGCTTCAGATAGCGCTGCACGTGGCACTGGCCGGCCTTCAGCGTCAGCGACCGGTTCATGACCGCGCCCATCGGAAACTTGTCGAGGAAGCCGGCGTAGAGCCCGATCACCGCCACGATCCCGCCGTTCCTGCAGGTCATGACGGCCTCGCGCAGGGCGTACGGCCGGTCGGTCTCCAGGCGGGTGGCCTGCTTGGTGCGGTCGTAGGCGTACAGCGCGGGGTTGGCGTAGTGGGCCTCCATGCCGACGGCGTCGATGCACGCGTCCGGGCCGCGGCCCGCGGTCAGGTCGAGCAGGGCGTCCCTGACGTCGACCTCCTCGTAGTCGAGCGTGGTCGCGCCCGCGCGCTCGGCGATCCGCAGGCGGTAGGCGAAGCGGTCGATGCAGACGACCTGCTCCGCGCCCATGAGGTAGGCGCCGGCGACCGCGAACTGGCCGACCGGCCCCGCTCCCCACACGGCGATGACGTCGCCGGGCTTGATGTCGCACATCTCGGCGCCCATCCATCCCGCGGGCAGGATGTCGGACAGGAACAGCACCTGCTCGTCCGCCAGCCCGTCCTCGATCTTGATAGGGCCGACGTCCGCGAACGGCACGCGGGCGTACTCCGCCTGGCCGCCGGGGTAGCCGCCCAGCATGTGGGAGTGGCCGAAGGCGCCGGCGGGGGAGTGGCCCAGGAACTTCTCCGCCAGGCCGGCATTGGGATTGGAGTTCTCGCACACGGAGTAGAGGCCGAGCCCGCAGGCGGCGCAGCGGCCGCAGGCGATCGGGAACGGGACGACCACGCGGTCGCCGACGTGGAGGTTCCGCACGCTGGGGCCCACCTCCACGACCTCGCCCATGAACTCGTGGCCGAGGATGTCGCCCTTCTTCATCGTCGGGATGAACCCGTCGTACAGGTGGAGGTCGGAGCCGCAGATGGCGGTCGAGGTCACCCGCACGACGGCGTCGTGGCCGTTCAGGATCCGCGGGTCGGGCACCTCGCGGACCTCGACGTTGCCGCGGCCCATCCAGCAGTTGGCCTTCATGGCGACTCCTCACCGCACCGGCCGGGCCGGACGCCGTCTCAGCAGTCTCGGCGCCCGGGTGCCTTCCGACCGGACGACCTCGCCGATCTCCATGACCTGCTTGAACCGGCGCAGGTCGTCGCGCACCTGCTGCTCGGGGTGCTCGCCCAGCAGCCTGGCGACGGCGAGGCCGGCCCTGCCTCCGGGCGGGTCGTACCGCAGGTGCACCCGCACCTCGGTGCCGCGCCCGCCGGGCGCCTCGCAGAACCGCACGGTTCCGCTGTTCGGCACCAGGGCGGTGCCCGTCGAGCGCCAGGAGATCACTTCATCCCGGAGATCCTCGACGATCTCCGCGTCCCACTCGACCGCCCTCCCCGCGGGGCCCCTGGCCGTCCAGTGGGTGACGCCGTCGCCCGTCGTCACCGATTCCACGTGCGTCATGAAGGTCGGCAGCCGCTCGAACCGGTGCCAGAACCGGTACACCTGGTCACGGGGGCGTCTCACCGTGACGGCGGCGTGCAGGTCCAGGCCTTCGTCGGGTGCGGCCTCGGGGCGCCGCCCGCATGCCCGCGCCGCCGCGTACACGCCGGCTCCGGTGGCGGCGACCGCTCCCGCCACCGCCGCCGGGGGGCCGAAACGCCGGACGGCGGACGGCGCGGCGAGCCGTACGCGTTCGAGGGCGGGACCCATCCGTTCCATCGCGCCGGACAGCGCCCGGGAGAGCCGCTCGGATGCGGGCTGGTGTTCTCCGGTCATGTCGGCTCGCCTCGCTCCCCGCTCGGGACGTACGTGATGATCAGTGATAGACGGCGACGAAGCGGTCATAGGGCCGTACCCGCGATTCGCGGCCCGACACACCGTGGCCCGACACTCAGCGACACGACACTCGGCGGCACGGGGCCCGCTGCTCCTCGTCCGGCGATGCAGCGACCTGCTGTGGAACGGCACAGGCGAGGCCGCCAGGCACCGGTTCGTCGCGCATGCGGGCCGTGCCGTCCCGTTCAAGGGTCTTGCAGGGGAACGACCCTGCGAAACTTGCCGCCGGGCGACCGCTCGGGTGGCTCCTCTGCGCGTTCGAGCGTGACGTGGCCGGCGTTGTGCGCGGCCAGCAGCCGGCCGATCTCGTCGCGTACCGCCTGCCACACCTGCTCGGGGTCGGCGCCGTGCGCGGGCTTCAGGCGTACGCGCAGGGTGGTGGACGCGGTCTGGACGAGCTGGAACTGCTCGATGCCGGGGAGACGGTCCAGCAGAGTGCCGAAGAGCATCGGGGAGAGGCCGGCGTGCCCGCCGCGGCCGGTGGGGATGACGAGCATTTCGGCCGCGCGGCCCTGCACCCGGACGGCGGGCAGCGGGCTGCCGCACGGGCAGGGGCCGGGGCGCAGCAGGACGTTGTCGCCCAGGTCGTAGCGCAGGATCGGCTGGACCTGGTTGGCGAGGTTGGTCAGCAGAACCGTGTGCGACGGCTGACCTGGCGGGACGGGCCGGTAGTCGGCGTCGACCGGCTCCAGCACGGCCCAGTCGCTGTTGACGTGGAGCCAGTCGTCCGCGCAGCCGTACGCGAGGAAGCCGCACTCGGTGGCGGCGTAGGCGGAGCGGACCCGGGCGTGGAAGGCGCGGGCGATCCGGGCGCGGTTGTCCGCGGTCAGCGCCTCGCCGCCCGCGATGACCATCCCCGGGTGAATGCGCAAGCGGCCGGCCTCCTGCTCCCCGGCCAGCAGCCCGAGCATGCCGGAGAAGCCGGTGAGCGAGCTGGGCTTGTAACGGTCGAGCTCGGCGGCCAGGTCCGCGAGCGGCTGGTGTATCGAGAACTCTCGCAGCATCCAGCCGAGCCGCGGGTGGTCGCGGCGGAACCGCGCAGCCGACGCGACGGTGGCGAAGTGGCCGCCGGGTGCGGAGACGATGGCCGTACGGCCGGCGCCGCGCAGGAGGCGCAGGACGTCTCCGGCCCCCAGCCCGGCGCTGGCCCGGCGTCCGACGGCGTTGCCCACGGCGACGCTCCGCTCGTCCTGCAGGAAGATGCCCCGCAGGCCGCTGGTGCCGGAGGTGGTGGTCACGAGGTAGCGCCCCTGGAACCGCTCACCCACGAGAGCCGGGTCGGCCACGAACGCCTGGGCCTTCTCGAGCGTCACGTCCCGGTCGGTGACCCACTCGTCGAAGCGGGCCATGAGGGTCTTCTTGTCGGTGACCGGAAGGAGCGCCGGGTCGGCGACATCCTCCGGCAGCGCCCGGTACAACTCGCGGAAGTACGGCGAGCGGGCGCGAGCAAAGGCGACGATCTCGGCCAGGCGGGCGTGTTGCCGCTGCCTGATCGCCGCGGGACCCTGCCGCAGGACGCGTCGTGCGTCGCGCGCGAGTCGCCGCACGCTTTCGGTCATGGTGGGCCGTTCCTTTCTTGTGGGGGGACCCGGCGCGGATCGGCGGACGCCACTTCCGCCCTGGTGGACGACTCGTCCGGATGATTTGCCCGAATGACTTGCCGGAAGCGCGTCACGGAGCGCCGGTGTCCGGCACCGAGAGCAGGCCGTGCAGGGCGATGCCGAGGCCGTGCCGCGCGGCCTCCCATAGTTCGTCCTGGGATCGGCCGAGCTCGACGCTCGCCAGGCTCGCCTGCTGGATGGCGCCGATCAGCGATCCGGTCATGGCCGCCGCGGTGATCGGATCCAACCGGCCGGGGAACGCCTTCATCAGCTCGCCGGCGATCCGCCGCTGCAGATCCATCAACAGGTACAGGCCCTTGGCCTGGAGCGCCGGTGTCGTCAGCACCAGCCGGGTCGCCGCCGACAACTCCTCGGGCTCCTTGCGCGGCACGGCGGGTCGGCGGCGGGTGGCGTACTCCTGGACCATCCTCGCGAGCAACTCGCCGGGCCCCTCCTGCGGCCGTCGTTCCGCGAGTGTCCCGAGCATCAGGTCGAAGATGTGCTCGGTGTCGGCGAGCACCACCTCGTCCTTGCTGCGGAAGTAGTTGAAGAACGTCTTGGGATCGACGTCCGCCGCCACGGCGATCTGCGCGACCGTGGTCTGCTCGTATCCCTGCTCGTTGAACAGCTTCATGGCCGCGGCGACGATCCGCTGCCTGGTCAGCCGCTTCTTGCGTTCGCGACGCGACTCCTGCACGATCCGAATCTACACCGCATGGATTATTCCAGCTACTGGAACTATCCAGTGACTCGCATCTGCGGCTCTGGGAGGCCGAGCACGATCCCGGGCGCCGTATCCCCCGGCTGCAGGGCGGAGAGGCCGTGTTTGCGCTGCCGGGACGGGGGTATGCGGCTGCGCGACCGGGAGGCGAGGCTCATGACTGATCGCCTGTTTTCGGATCGCCGGGACGCGGGCCGGGTGCTCGCGGGACTCCTCAACCACTACCGTGGGCTGCCCGACGTCGTCGTCCTCGGTCTGCCGCGCGGCGGCGTGCCGGTGGCGTACGAGGTGGCGACCGGCCTGGGTCACCCGCTCGACGTGCTCCTGGTGCGCAAGCTCGGCACGCCCGGCCGTGAGGAGCTCGCCATGGGGGCGATCGCCGGCGGCGGGGTGATCGTGCTCGACGAGGACGTCGTGCGCGGGCTCGGTCTCCAGTCCGACACGATCCGGCAGGTCGCCGAGCGGGAGGCCCGCGAGCTGGCGAGGCGGGAGCGGAGCTACCGGGGCGACACGCCCGCCACGGACCTGCGCGGCAAGATCGTCATCATGGTCGACGACGGGCTGGCGACCGGGGCGAGCATGCGCGCCGCCGTCCGCGCGGTCCGGCAGCGGAAGCCGGCCAGGATCGTGGTCGCCGTGCCCGCCGCGCCGGAGTCCACCTGCCAGGAGCTGTCCTCCCTGGTGGACGAGGCCGTCTGCGCGACCACGCCCACGCCGTTCTTCTCCGTGGGGGAGTCCTACTGGAACTTCACCCAGACCGCCGACGAGGAGGTGCGCAGGCTCCTCCGCGCGGCGGCCTCGGCACGGGCCGGGGCCCCGCCCGCCCGGACCGACCTCGCGATCCTGCGCTCTGAGGTCGTGCCCGCACAGGACGGCGTCCCCTCGGACGAGGTGCTGTTCGGCATCGTGGGCGACGCGCGGTTCGTGCTGATCGGCGAGGCGTCGCACGGCACCCACGAGTTCTACGCCGCGCGTGCCCGGATGACGCGGCGGCTGATTGAGGAGAAGGGCTTCGTCGCCGTGGCGGTGGAGGCCGACTGGCCCGACGCGTACCGGGTGAACCGGTACGTCCGGGGGCGCGGCGGTGACGCGACCGCCGAGGAGGCGCTCGGCGGCTTCCAGCGCTTTCCGGCATGGATGTGGCGGAACGCGGACGTGCTGGAGTTCGCCGGGTGGCTGCGCGAGCACAACGATCGGCTCGACGAGCGGGCGCGGGCCGGGTTCTACGGGCTCGACCTCTACAGCCTGCACCGGTCAGCCGACGAGGTCGTCGCCTACCTGGAGAAGGTGGATCCGGGCGCGGCGGAACGGGCCCGCGACCGCTACTCCTGCTTCGACCACAGCGACGGCGACGACGGGCAGGCGTACGGCTTCGCGGCCGCCTTCGGTGCGGGGGAGTCGTGCGAGCGGCGGGTGATCGACCAGCTCGTCGACCTCCAGCGCAACGCGCTGCGCTACCAGCGGGCACAGGGGCTGCTCGGCGAGGACGAGTTCTTCCACGCCGAGCGGAACGCCGCGGTGGTGGCCGCCGCGGAGCGGTACTACCGCACGATGTTCGGCGGCAGGGTGTCGTCGTGGAACCTGCGCGATCGGCACATGGCCGACACTCTGTTCGCACTGGCCGAGCACCTCGGCTGGCAGCGCGGCGAGCCGGCGAGGATCGTGGTGTGGGCGCACAACTCCCACCTCGGCGACGCGCGGGCGACGGAGATGGGCGCGCGCGGCGAGCTCAACCTCGGCCGGCTGGTGCGCGAGCACAACCCGGAGGACTGCCGGCTCATCGGCTTCACCACCTACACCGGCACCGTCACGGCGGCCGACGACTGGGGCCGCCCGGCCGAGCGGAAGAACGTGCGACCGGCGCTGCCCGACTCGGTCGAGGAGCTGTTCCACGAGGTCGGGCACAAGGAGTTCCTGGTCGACTTCACGCATTCGGCCGGCGCGGCGGACCTGCTGCGCAGGGCGCTGCTCGAACGGGCCATCGGCGTCGTCTACCGTCCGGGCACAGAACGGCAGAGCCACTACTTCCACACCCGCCTGCCCGACCAGTTCGACGCGGTGATCCACATCGACGAGACCGGCGCGCTGGAGCCCCTGGAGCGTACGGCCCGCTGGGAGCGCGGAGAGGTCCCGGAGACCTACCCGATGGCGGTCTGAGCCCCGGACGGCGAGGGCGGCGACGCGTCTCGGAACCCGGAGCGGTTTGCCGGACCGGCAACACGATTCACGGCGGCGGTACGGCCCGGTGGATGATCCACGCAGGAACCACCAGGAGTTTTGGAGGAATCGATGGCGCAGCCCGCTCCCGCCGCGGCGGTCACACATCGTCTGGTCTCGTCTCCCGCCGGTCGCATCCACGTGGTGGAGCAGGGCTCCGGGCCGCTGGTGCTGCTGGTGCACGGGTTCCCGGAGTCCTGGTATTCCTGGCGGCACCAGCTGCCGGTGCTGGCCGCGGCCGGTTACCGGGCCGTCGCCCTGGACGTCCGGGGCTATGGCCGCTCCTCCAAGCCCGGGGACGTGGCCGCGTACCGGATGCTGGAGCTGGTCGAGGACAACGTCGCCGTCGTGCACGCCCTGGGCGAGCGGACGGCGGTGATCGTGGGCCACGACTGGGGCGCGACCATCGCCGCGAACTCCGCCCTCGTGAGGCCCGAGGTCTTCCGCGCGGTCGGGTTGCTGAGCGTGCCGTACGCCCCGCGCGGCGGCCCGCGGCCCAGCGAGGTGTTCGCGCGGATGGGCGGAGAGGAGGAGTTCTATGTGCGCTACTTCCAGGAGCCCGGCCGGGCCGAGGCCGAGATCGAGCCGGACGTCCGCGGCTGGCTCGCCGGCTTCTACGCCGCCCTGTCCGCCGACACCATGCCGCCCGACGGCGCCCCGGACCCGCACTTCGTGTCCCGGGGCGGCAGGTTGCGCGCCCGCTTCCCCGCCGACCGGCTGCCCGCCTGGCTCACTACGGACGATCTCGACGTCTACGCGGCGGAGTTCGAACGGACCGGCCTGACCGGGGCGCTGAACCGCTACCGCAACATGGACCGGGACTGGGAGGACCTCGCCGGTTTCGACGGTGCTCCCATCCCGCAGCCGTCGCTGTTCGTCGGCGGCGCGCTGGACGCCTCCACCACCTGGATGGCCGACGCCGTCGCGGCCTACCCGGTCACCCTGCCGGGCCTGGTCTCCTCGCGCGTACTCGACGGCTGCGGCCACTGGATCCAGCAGGAACGCCGAGACGAGGTCAACGAGATCCTCACCGGCTGGCTCGCCTCCCTGCCCGCCTGAACCCCTGCCTGCCCGTCTGAAACGGCGAACGTCCGGGCCGCCCCCGTGTGGGCCGGCCCGGACGTCATGTCACGCTCAGACCAGGTCGAACCGGTCGAGGTTCATCACCTTGTCCCACGCCCGGACGAAGTCCTTCACGAACTTCTCCTTGGCGTCGTCGCTCGCGTAGACCTCCGCGACCGCGCGCAGCTCGGAGTTCGCCCCGAAGACGAGGTCGGCCCGGCTGCCGGTCCACTTGACCTCGCCCGTGGCGGCGTCGCGGCCCTCGAACGCGGTCTGGTCCTCCGACGTCGACTTCCACTCCGTGCCCAGGTCGAGCAGGTTGACGAAGAAGTCGTTGGTCAGGACCCCGGGGGTCTCGGTGAAGACGCCGAGCTTCGTCTGCTGGTGGTTGGCGCCCAGGACGCGCAGGCCGCCGACGAGGACGGTCATCTCCGGGGCGCTGAGGTTCAGCAGGTTCGCCCGGTCGACCAGCAGGTATTCGGCCGGCAGGCGGTTGCCCTTCCCGTAGTAGTTGCGGAACCCGTCGGCGGTCGGCTCGAGCGCGGCGAACGACTCGACGTCCGTCTGCTCCTGCGACGCGTCCACGCGGCCCGGCGTGAAGGGGACCTCGACGTCGAAACCGGCGTCCTTGGCGGACTTCTCGACGGCGGCGCACCCGGCGAGCACGATCACGTCGGCGAGGGAGACCTGCTTGCCACCGGTCTGGGCGGCGTTGAAAGACTGCTGGACGCCCTCCAGGGTGCGCAGCACGGTCGCGAGCCGGTCGGGGTCGTTGACCTCCCAGCCGCTCTGCGGCTGCAGGCGGATGCGCGCGCCGTTGGCGCCGCCGCGCTTGTCGCTGCCGCGGAAGGACGCGGCCGACGCCCACGCCGTGGACACGAGCTCGGAGACCGACAGGCCCGAGGCGAGGATCTGGTCCTTGAGGGCGGCGATGTCGTCGGCGTCGACGAGCTCGTACGTCCGCTCCGGGAGCGGGTCCTGCCACAGCAGCACCTCGGACGGGACCTCCGGGCCGAGGTAGCGCGCGACCGGGCCCATGTCGCGGTGGGTCAGCTTGTACCACGCGCGGGCGAAGGCGTCCGCGAACTGGTCGGGGTTCTCGTAGAAGCGCCGCGAGATCTGGCCGTAGATCGGGTCCACCTTGAGCGCGATGTCGGTCGTCAGCATGGCCGGTGCGTGACGCTTCGACGGGTCGTGGGCGTCGGGAACGGAGCCCTCACCGGCGCCGTTCTTCGGCTTCCACTGCCACGCGCCGGCCGGGCTCTTGGTCAGCTCCCACTCGTAGCCGAACAGGTTCCAGAAGAAGTTGGTGGACCACCTGGTCGGCGTCGAGGTCCAGGTGACCTCGAGACCGCTGGTGATCGTGTCGCCGCCCTTGCCGGTGCCGTAGCTGTTCTTCCAGCCCAGGCCCTGCTGCTCAATCGGAGAGGCCTCGGGGTCGGGGCCGACGTTGTCGGCCGGGCCGGCTCCGTGGGTCTTGCCGAAGGTGTGACCACCGGCGATGAGGGCGACGGTCTCCTCGTCGTTCATCGCCATGCGGCGGAACGTCTCACGGATGTCGCGGGCCGCGGCGAGCGGGTCCGGGTTGCCGTTCGGGCCCTCCGGGTTGACGTAGATGAGGCCCATCTGGACCGCGGCGAGCGGGTTCTCCAGCTCACGGTCGCCGCTGTAGCGCTCGTCACCGAGCCAGGTGGTCTCCGGACCCCAGTAGACGTCGTCGTCGGGCTCCCAGGCGTCCACCCGGCCGCCGGCGAAGCCGAAGGTCTTGAAGCCCATCGACTCCAGGGCGACGTTGCCGGTGAGGACCAGGAGGTCGGCCCACGAGATCTTCTTGCCGTACTTCTTCTTGACCGGCCACAGCAGCCGGCGGGCCTTGTCGAGGTTCGCGTTGTCCGGCCAGCTGTTGAGCGGGGCGAAGCGCTGCTGGCCCGAGCCGGCGCCGCCGCGGCCGTCGCTGATCCGGTAGGTGCCCGCGGCGTGCCACGCCATCCGGACCATGAGCGGCCCGTAGTGGCCGAAGTCGGCCGGCCACCAGTCCTGCGAGGTCGTCAGCACCTCCGCGATGTCTCGCTTGACCGCCGCGAGGTCGAGGGACGTGAACGCCTCGGCGTAGTCGAAGTCCTGACCGAGGGGGTTGGCCACGGCGGGGTTCTTGGCGAGGATCTTCAGGTTGAGGCGCTCCGGCCACCACTGGTGGTTGGCGCTGCCCTGGGTCGGGTGCGGGGCGCGCGTGTGCGCGACCGGGCAGCCGCCTTCGCCCTCCGTCTTCGGGTCTACAACGATTGCGTCGTGGTTCTCAGTCAAGGCAATCCTTCTGGACTAGCTGGATCATGGGGCTCAGGAAGTGCGAACGGTGGAACAGCCGGGGCACAGGCCCCAGTAGATGACGTCGGCCTCGTCGATCGTGAAGCCGTGCGTGTCGGACGCGGAAAGGCACGGCGCCTCGCCGACCGCACAGTCGACGTCGGCGACGACACCACACGACCGGCACACGACGTGGTGGTGGTTGTCGCCGACGCGGCCCTCGAATCGCGCCGGGCTGCCGGCCGGTTCGATGCGGCGCACGAGTCCCGCCGCGGTGAGCGCGTGGAGAGCCTCGTACACGGCTTGCAGGGAGACGTGGCCCACGCGATCGCGCACCCCGGAGGCGATCGCCTCGACGTCGAGGTGGTCACCGCTGCGGACGGTCTCGAGCAGTGCGACGCGGGCGGCCGTCACCCGCAGGCCGGCCCCCCGCAGCTCCTCGGCAGGCGTCGGAGTCCTGGGCGCGATCATGGTGCTAACCCTATCGCCCTAAACACGAAGAGTTCAAGAGAGCGAATCACCCAAATGTCTAGGTCTCTCAGGTGATGCCCGTCTCAGTGCGACATGCGCACCTTGCGAGCGGTGCCGGGGGTGTCACGGACATGCCGGTGCCCGCCCCCGGGAGATCGGGGGCGGGCACCGGGAGCCGGAGGCCTCACTTGAGGATCGGGAAGCGGCGGACCAGGGGAGTGGCGGCCCATTGGGTGCCGAGTCCGAGGGTGGTGCCGGCGCCGGTGAGGGTGAGGCCGGCCAGGACGATGGCGTAGACGATGTGCTCGTCCATGAAGGGGTTGGTGGTCAGGGGCAGTTCGGCGGCCCACATCATGAGTA
>NZ_VDMA02000043.1 GCF_006334915.2 Microbispora catharanthi | reverse complement strand
GTCGGCATGCGGTCGCCCGGTCGCAGGCCCAGCCGGGCGATGAGCTCCAGCACCTGCTCGGCCGCCACCTCATAGCCCGGCCGGTATCCGCCCTCACGCTGGGTGTCGGTCACCGTGCTTCCTCCTCGCCGTTCCCTGCAAGAGTATGACGACTGATCGAGACGGCCCTTTGCGAGGGTCCGACGGCGTGCGATCAGTACGACACATCTGAACGGTTCAGGCGAGATGCCCGGCATGAGTGGGCGCGGCGGCAGGCGCCGCCGCGCAGGTCAGTGAGGTATCCGGCCGGTCAGGACATCCAGAATCAACCCGAGCGTGAGCCGGTTCACCGGCGGACCTCCCGCCCGGCGCCCCGGGCAAGCTCCAGCACCTCCTCAGCGCTGAAGCGGCACTGGTCTCCCTGCACGCTCATGGCCAGGGAGGCCATCGCCGTCCCCCGGCGGAGCGCATCCTCGGGGGAACCGTCGATCACGCCCCACAGCACGCCTGCCGCGAAGGCGTCCCCGGCGCCGATCCGATCGACTGCGACGGTGGGCAGCGCGGGGGCGGCGAAGGACTCGCCGTCCCACCGTGCGACGGCGCCGCCGGCCCCGGCCGTCACCACGACGCGGCCGACTCCCAACCTCTTCGCCGGATCGTCCGCCAGCGCCGGGGGATCGCCGGCCAGGCCGAAGAGATCGCGCGCGTCCTCGGCCCGGCAGATCAACACGTCGATGTCGGATGCCACCTCGGCGGTGAACGAGGCGGCCTTCTCCGGCGAGGACAGCGCCGCTCGATAGTTGACGTCGTAGACGACCAGAGCGCCACGCCTGCGCCCCTCCCGCGCCGTTCGCAGCACGAGCGCGTCCGACCCCGGCGCCAGAGCGGCGGTGATGCCGGTCAGGTGGATGATCCGCGCCTCGCACACGGCAGCCCAGTCGAGATGGTCGGCCTGAAGGGAGCCGAACGCGGTGCCGGCCCGGTCGTAGAGGACGCTCGTCGGGCGCGGCGGGGAGCCGATCTCGGCGAAGTAGAGCCCGAGGCGCTCGCCGGCCGTCCACCGCACGGTGTCGAGGACGACGCCGGCGCTCGCCAGAGAGTCTGCGACCCGGCGCCCGAGGACCGTGTCGGGCAGCGCCGACGTCCAGCGCGCGGACACGCCGACCGATGCCAGGGCGACGGCGACGTTCGCCTCGGCACCGCCGACGTGCACGCGCAACTGGCCGCAGTCGCGCAGCCGCTCGCCCGACGGGGGCGACAGCCGCAGCATGGCCTCACCCAGCGTGGAGACCTCGACGCGACGGCTGCTCGCAGGGCCTTCGCTCCATTGCTCACTCATGCCCGGGAAATCACCCCTCTTGACTCACGCCCGCTACGCCGCTTTCATCATACCTATTATGTGTTACGTCACATGCACCAAGGGAGCCAGAGACAAGTGAGACAAGGCCATTTGGCATCCCTCGTGGGAAGCATCTCCCTCGTGGCGACCGGGGTCGTCGTGGCCGGCGCCACGCCGGCGCTCGCCGTGCCGCCGCATCCGGGCCGGACCACGATCGTCGTCTCGCCGAACGGCGACGATCACAATCAGGGCACGCCGGGCAAGCCGCTGCGCACGCTGCCGGCGGCGCAGGCGATGGCACGCGCCTCGGCGCGCGCGGGCAGCGCCGTGACGGTCGAGCTGAGGGACGGGACCTACCGGCTCGACAAGCCGCTGCGTTTCACCACGGAGGACTCGGGCACCACCGCCAAGCCGGTGACCTGGACCGCCGCTAAGGGGGCGCACCCGATCATCTCGGGCGGCGGAGCCGTGACCGGCTGGACGTCGTACGACGCCGGAAAGAACATCTTCGTCGCCTCGGTGCCCAAGGGGCAGGACAGCCGCCAGCTCTACAAGAACGACGCGGCGGTGCCGCGCGCGGCGATCAAGATCGCTCGCAGCGATGTGACGATCACCGAATCCGGCATGGAGATCAAGAATGCCACGCTGAACTACCTCGCGACGCTGCCGGACCAGAGCCGCATCGAGGTCGAGAGCCAGGGCTCCTTCACCGATCGGTACGCCCCCGTGAAGAGCATCAGCGGCACGACGATAACCATGCAGCAGCCCGCGTGGCAGAACAACAACTGGGGATACGACACCCTGGCACGGCCGTTCGCGGGCGGTCAGCTGCTGCTCGAGAACTCCTACGCGTTCCTGCAGGAGGGGCAGTGGTACCTCGACCCCTCCGCCGGCAAGCTGTACTACCGTGCCGCCGCCGGTGAGGACCCGAACGGCGCGTCGTTCGTGCTGCCCTACCTCGAGTCGCTCGTGCAGATCGCGGGGAGCTACACGGAACCGGTGCACGACCTGACCTTCTCGGGCATCCAGTTCTCGCACTCGACCTGGCTGTCTCCCGGCTCGTCGATCGGCTACGCGGACCAGCAGAACGGCGCCTTCATCGCGAAGACCGTCCCGCAGCCGGCCGACTACCTCACCAGCTGCCAGTCGGGCTGCAAACTGTTCGAGGGCGCGCGCAACGGCTGGAACCAGATGCCGGCGGCGGTCCAGGTGGCCGCGGCCACCCGCGTGAAGTTCACGGACGACACCTTCGCCCACCTCGGGCAGGTGGGCCTCGGCATCGGCCTGGACGCCAACGCCAACGGAGCCGGGATCGGGCTCGGGGTCACCGAGACGACGGTCCACCACAACCTGTTCACCGACCTCGGTGGCGCGGGGGTCGTCGTGGGCGGCGTGCAGCCGGACGCCCACCACCCGAGCAACCCGGCGATGACCCTGCGCGACATCACGATCGACAACAACTTCGTGACCGACGTCGCGAAGGACTACAAGGAGATGTCGGGCATCCTATCCACCTACGTGGACCACGCCGTGATCACGCACAACGAGGTCTCGAACCTCGCCTACGACGGGATCGACACCGGCTGGGGCTGGGGCGCCAACGACGTGGGCGGCAGCCAGGACTACAAGAACCGGGGCCTGTACGACTTCCAGCCGATCTACACCACGCCGACGACGCTCAGGAACACCGAGGTGACCGGCAACCTGATCCACGGTGTGAAGAAGGTCTTCCACGACGGCGGGAGCCTGTACAACCTGTCGGCCAACCCCGGCGCCGTGTTCAGCGGCAACTACATCTACGACACCAGGCGCACGGTGGGTCTCTACCTGGACGAGGGATCGCGCTACGTGACGATGAAGAACAACGTGGTTCAGGACTGCGGAGTGTGGGTGTTCACGAACTCCTACGGGACGATCAACAACACCAGCGACAACGTGCTCCAGCACAACTGGTACAACTCCGGCGTCACCCAGACGCCGAACACGACCGAGCACAACAACCAGCTGATCGACAACGTCCAGGTGTCGGGCACGGCCTGGCCCGAGGACGCCCAGCGGGTGATCGAGCAGGCGGGCATCGAGCCGCACCTGCGGACCTTCCCGGGGGTCTCGCAGTAGCCGCAGGACGACGATGAGGCGGGGAAGCCGGACGGCTTCCCCGCCTCTCACGTCGTGGTCACGCGCTACCTCGCCAGCCACCCGCCGTCCACCGGGATGACCGCGCCGCAGACGTAGTCGGACGCCGCCGAGCTGAGGAAGACCGTCGCTCCCGCGATGTCGTCGCCGCGGCCCCAGCGTCCGGCCGGAATCCGCTCCAGGATCGACCGCGACCGTTCGGGGTCGTCGCGGAGCGCCGCCGTGTTGTCGGTCGCGATGTAACCGGGCGCGATGGCGTTGACGTTCACGCCCCGCCCGGCCCACTCGTTGGCGAGAGCGCGGGTGAGGCCGGCGATCCCCGACTTCGCGGCGGTGTAGCCGGGCACGTTGATCCCGCCCTGGAAACTCAGCATGCTCGCCGTGAACACGATCTTGCCGCTGCCGCGCTCCAGCATCGGACGTGCGACCAGCTGCGTGAGGGCGAACTGGCTCGACAGGTCGATCTCGATCACCCGATCCCACCACGAGAGCGGATGCTCCGCAGCGGGGGCCCGTTCGATCGTGCCCGCGTTGTTGACGAGGATGTCGGGGGCCCGTTCCGCGAGTTCGGCGCCCAGCGCCAGGACGGCGTCGCGATCCGCGAAGTCGACCGCCCGGCTCTCGAAGGACCGGCCGAGCCCGCGGATCGACTCCGCGATCTCGTCGTCGGCCCGCGACTGAGCGCTCACACCGATGATGTCCGCACCGGCGGCGGCGAGGGCCTCCGCCATGGCGCGGCCGATGCCCCGGCGGGCGCCGGTGACGACGGCGAGACGGCCGTGGAGGTCGAACAGGCCGCCGTGTCTGTCGATTCGCTCGCTACGCTCGCTCATGCCACCTCCTCGCCTTGCGGCTCGGAGTCGCATGAGCGAATCGCGCTGTGTCCATTGATTCGCTCGCTACGCTCGCTCATGCCCGGGCCTCCCCTGCGACGTCCACCAGGATCTTCATGGCCCGGCCCGCCGAGAGGTCGTCGAACGCGGAGGCGATCTCCTCGATCGGGACGACGCCGGAGATGAGGGCCTCCGCGGGGATCAGCCCCCTGCCGAGCAGGTCGACGGCGCGCTCGAAGTCCGACCGCTGGTACACCCGGGCGCCCAGCAGCCGGAGCTCGCGCCAGAACACGCGCTGCAGGTCCAGCTCGCGAGGGGCGGAGTGGATGGCCACCACGACGATCGTCCCGCGCACCTTCGCCAGCGCGGTGGCGGAGCGGGCCGCGGCCGCGGCTCCCGACACCTCGAACACCACATCGGCGCCGACGCCGTCCGTCCAGCGCTCGACCTCGGCGACCATGTCGGCGGAGGAGGGGTCGATCACCTCGATGCCGAGCTCGGCGACGCGGCTCCTGCGTGAGGCGTCGACCTCGGCGACCATGACATGGGCGCCCGCGTTCCGCGCCACGACGGCGATGAGCACCCCGATGGGGCCGCCCCCGAGCACGACGGCGTGGTCGCCGACCTGGAGGCCGGAGCGCCGCACGTCGTGTACCGCGACGGCGACAGGCTCGACCAGCGCCGCCGTACGCAGGTCGAGACCCTGGGGGAGCGGCACGGCGATCGAGGCCGGGACGTTCCACCGTTGCTGCAGACCTCCGGGGGAGTCGATGCCGACGAAGACGAGGTTCTGGCAGATGTGCTGGTGACCGGCGAGGCAGGCGGAGCAGGTGCCGTCCCACACCAGCGGCATGACGGTCAGGGGGTCGCCGACCCTCCAGCCCTCCACTCCCGCGCCGATCGCCGCCACCGTGCCCGACGTCTCATGGCCGAACACGAGCGGCGTCCGCACCCTGGCGTCCATGTCGCCGTGCACGATGTGGAGGTCGGTTCCGCACAGCCCGCAGTAGGCGACGGCGACCTGGATCTCGCCGGGACCGGGCGGCGCGACGTCCACGGGCACGGTCGCGAGGCGACCCCCGCCCATGTATGCAGCACCCTTCATCGGGTGTCCTCACTCTCTGCGGTGGTTGAGACCGCTTGCACACGTCATACGTATGCTCTATTTTCATCACACCGCGCGAGTCGTCAATGTGGGGGACAGGGACAAAGGACACCAAATGGTACTTAACAGGCATGTCGGATGTACCGAGCGGCGGATGCGCTTGATGGGCGGGGTGGGTGCTGTCGCCATCGCCCTCACGCTGGCCGGCTGCGGCGGCAGTGGCGGTTCTTCGGTCGGCTCCTACGGCTTTCCGCAGGTGACGCAGGACGACAAGGCCGCGATCACGGTGTGGGTGGACGCCGACCGCTCAGGCGCGGCCGACGCCTTCAAGAAGGCCAACCCCGACGTGAAGGTCAACGTCGTCACGTATGACGGCTCCGCGAACGGCTCGAACTCGTTCCGGACGAAGGTGCAGCTGTTCGACCGGGCGGGCAGCGGCTGGCCCGATGTGGTGTTCTCGACGCAGAACAACGACGCGGCGTGGGCGAGCCAGAAGAGCAACGGCAAGCAGGCGTTCGCGGCCGTGCTCAACAGCGGGCTTGTTCCGAAGAGCACGCTCGACGGCTTCACGCAGGGTTCGCTGGCGCCGTGCACGGTCGAGGGCAAGGTCTACTGCCTCCGCAACGACCTGGCGCAGGTGGCGCTCTGGTACAACAAGGACCTGCTCGACAAGTTCGGCTACAGCCTCCCCACCACCTGGGAGGAGTACCAGGCGCTCGGCGAGAAGGCGGCCAAGGAGCACCCCGGCTACATCGTCGGCGCCGCCGGAGACTCCTTCGCCCCGGAGATCTACTTCTGGAGCGGCAAGTGCCAGGCGAACGGCATCACCGGTCCCACGTCGGTCACGGTCGACACCGAGAGCACGGAGTGCAAGCGCGTCGCGTCGATGCTCGACGTTCTGATCAAGAACGGCACCGTCCCCAACCTGAGCGTCTTCACTCCGGAGTTCGTGAAGAAGTACACCGGCAAGGTGCTCCTGATGCCGGGCCCGGCCTGGTACGCGGGCGCCATCTTCAACAACCCGCAGTCGCTCAACGTCCCCGCGGGCCAGCTCGGCGTCGCGGCACCGCTGGCCTGGCAGGGTGACAGCCCCGCGACGGGCAACGTCGGTGGCGGCACCTGGTTCGTCAGCAGCCACTCGAAGAACCTCAAGGCGGCCGAGAAGTTCGTCGAGTTCGTCACGACGGCCGACGACTACCAGGTGAACGTGGCTCCCGGATACCCGGCCTACGCGTCGGCCGCGGAGAAGTGGGTCAAGAAGCAGGAGTCGAGCGGCTACTACGCCACCGACCTCCAGGCGCTGATCAAGGCCGGGTCGCAGATCTGGACCGGGTGGGGCTCCGGCGTCTTCAGTCAGGAGGCGATCTGGGCCAAGACGATCACCCCTGCGATCGCCGGCGGCAAGAACCTGGTCGATCTCCTTCCCGAGTGGGGGACCGCGATCAAGAACCAGGCCCAGGTCAACGGCTACACGGTCAAGTGACATGACGGTTACGGATGAGGCCGCCCGGTCTGCGGTGATCCCGCCCGGGCGGCCGGCCGGCCGGAGCGACGGCGGCGAGCGGAGCGCGATGAGCTACGCCTTCATCGCTCTCTACGCGGTGCTGACGGTCGCGTTCGGCATCCTTCCGGCCCTCTACTCCCTCTACCTCGCGTTCACCGACGGCGACGGCGGCTTCGCGGGCGTCGCCAACTTCACCAAGGTCATGAGCGACTTCCGCTTCCTGCCCGCCGTCGGGCACGTCGCGCTCTACCTGGTGATCTGGCTGGTGGCCCTGGTGGTACTGGTCTCCTTCCTGGCCATCGTGGTCCACGCGGTCCGCGTGCGCTGGCTCAGCCGGACGCTCCGGTTCGTCTTCTACCTGCCGGGCGCCCTCGCGGGCGCGTCGAGCGTGCTGCTGTGGCTGTTCGTGCTCGACCCGACCGCCAGCCCGGTCGCCGGCCTGCTGCGTCTGATGGGTTTCTCCAGCTTCGTGCAGGTCATCGTGCCGGCGAACCTGCCCCCGGTCTTCGCCGTCATCGCGTTCTGGACCGGCGCGGGCGGCTGGATCGTCATCATGTACGGCGCGCTCAACAACATCAGCGCCGACGTGATCGAGGCCGCGCGCATCGACGGCGCCGGCACGGTGCAGATCGCCTGGCACATCCAGCTGCCGATGCTGCGCAAGTGGATCTCGTACATGGGCATCATGTCGCTCGCCGCAGGCACGCAGCTGTTCGTCGAGCCGCAACTGCTCTCGCAGGCGAGCAACGCGATCGTGCCCAACGACTACTCGCTGAACCAGCTCGCGTACCAGTACGCGTTCCAGCAGAACGATTTCAACGGAGCGGCGGCCATCTCCCTGCTGCTGCTCGTCGTCGCCCTCGCGCTGTCGGCCGTCTTCGTGACGCGCGGCGGCCTGTTCGAGAGGGGCTGAGCTCATGACGACAGTGGACGCCGGCCGCGCGATGGCGCGACGGAAAAGCGTCAGCGGCTGGAGCGGCCGGACGATCGTCGCGGTCGTGGTCGCGATCTTCGTGCTGTTCTTCGTCATCCCGATCGTCTGGCTGCTGCTGGCGACGACGAAGTCGGCGCACGGGCTCATCGTCGACAACCCGTTCCTGCCCGGGAGCATCGACAACCTGGCCGCCAACTGGAACCAGTTGTTCGGCTTCCAGGACGGCGCGGTCACCGCGTGGGTGGGCAACTCGGCGCTGTACGCCCTGGGCGCGCTCGTCATCACGCTCATCGCGAGCATTCCGGCGGGGTACGCGATGGCCCTGACGGAGTTCCGGCTGCGGCGGCCACTCCTGGTGCTGACGCTGATCGTCATGCTGATCCCGAACACCGCGCTGGTCCTGCCGATCTTCCTCGAGCTGAACGTGGTGGGCCTGATCGGCAGCCCGCTCTCGGTGATCCTCCCGATGTCGTTCTTCCCGTTCGGGGTGTACCTCACGTACATCTACTTCTCGACCAGCGTCCCGCGCGACCTGCTCGCGGCGGCGCGCCTCGACGGATGCGGCGAGCTTCAGGTGTTCACCCGGGTCGCGCTGCCGCTGGCGGCGCCGGTCGTCGCGCTGGTGGCGTTCTTCAGCTTCGTGCAGAGCTGGAACAACTTCTTCCTGCCCTTCGTGATGCTGCCCTCGAGCGAGGGGTATCCGGTCCAGGTCGGCCTGACCTCCCTGCTCGCCTCCACCCCGGCGTTCAACCCGAGCTCTGCCGGCACTTTGTCCGTGCAGCTGCCCACACTCGCGCTCGCGACCGTCATCTCGGTGCTGCCGGTGCTGATCGTCTTCCTTTTCGCACAGCGCTTCCTGGTCGCGGGCATGACGGCCGGGGGCACCAAGGAGTGAGTCGAATTCCTGTCACAAAGGAGCAATCGTGAAGGTCACTGGCTATCGCAGCCTGACCACTGCGCACGACTGGGGCCGAGTGATCGGCGACGCCAACGGCGTCATGCCCGAGCCGCGCACGGACGTGCACGTGCTGATCCTCGAGACCGACAGCGGCGTCGAGGGTGTCGGGCTCGGAGCGCACGGCGACATCGACCGCGTCTTCGGCGCCGTCGAGGGCGAGGATCCGCGGGCCGTCTCCGCGCTCTACGACCGGATGCTCGACCGGGTCTTCAAGACGGGCCACTCCGGCGCGACGTTCGGCGCCATCGGTGCGATCGACATGGCGCTCTGGGACCTCAAGGCGAAGGCCGCAGGCGAGCCGCTCTGGCGCACTCTCGGCGGACGTGACCGGTTCGTTCCGGGCTACGCCTCCGGGCTGGACATCGCACTCGACGACGACGCCCTCGTACGCCTCTACGAGCGCTTCGCGGACCGGGGTTTCAGCGCCGCCAAGCTCAAGGGCGGCCGGAGCCTCGATCACGATCTGCGCCGGCTGAAGGCGCTGCGGGAGGTCCTCGGGCGCAACTCGGCCGACCCCGCCCTCATGTTCGACGCCAACGAGTCGTGGAACCGGTCGCAGGCTGTGCGCTACATCGCGGCCCTGGAGCGGTCGGTGGACCTCACCTGGGTCGAGGAGCCTGTGCGGAGATGGGACGCGGCCGGGCTCGCCGCGGTCCGGCGGGGCATCCGCGCCGGCGTGGCGACCGGAGAGAACCTCACCGGCCTCGATCAGTACCGGCCGCTCCTGGACGCCGACGCCGTCGACATCGTCCAGGTGGGCAACGTGTGGGGCATCACGCACTTCCTGCGGGTGGCCGCGGTGGCGCACAGCCGGGACCTGCCCGTGAGCCCGGTGGCCTACCACACCAACCCGGTCGCGCACGCCGCCACGGCGGTGCCCAACCACCTGGCCTTCGAGGTCCAGGACCTGTCGGCGCCCATCGGACTCCAGGTCGACCAGGAGTTCGAGGACGGCGGGATCGTCCTCGGCGACGAGCCGGGCCTGGGCATCCGGGTGGACGAGGACCACATCAACGCGGTGCGAGCCGCCGACCCGCCGGCCGCGATCGCGGGTCCGCACGTCCGCCCCCACCGGGCGGGCCTGCGCCTCGTCCCGGATTCCCACTGGGACGACCGCATCGGCGCGCCCGCGGGAGAGCGGGTGGGGTCATGAGCGAGCGAAGCGAGCGAATCAATAGACACAGCGCGATTCGCTCATGCGACTCCGAGCCGCAAGGCGAGGAGGTGGCATGAGCGAGCGAAGCGAGCGAATCAATAGACACAGCGCGATTCGCTCATGCGACTCCGAGCCGCAAGGCGAGGAGGTGGCATGAGCGAGCGGAGCGAGCGAATGGACGAGCACACCGAGCGGCGCCGCGTCGAGCGTCACGCCCTCGTCGTCGGCGTCCGGCCCGAGCGCAGGGAGGAGTACCTCGAACTGCACCGCAACGTCTGGCCGCAGGTCGAGCAGACCTTGCGCGACGCCAACGTCACGAACTACTCGATCTTCATCGTCGGCGACACCCTGTTCGCCTATTACGAGTATGTCGGCGAGGATCACGCGGCCGACATGGCCCGCATCGCAGAGGACCCGGTGACGCGCGAGTGGTGGACGCACACCGACCCCTGCCAGGTGCGCATCGTCGAAGAAAGAGATCCCGGAGCGCTGTGGCAGCCGCTCGACGAGATCTGGCACCTGTCGTGACCGGCGTGATCGACGCACACGTCCATCTCTGGAACCGGGCCACCGACCCCCAGCCGTGGATCGACCCCACGACGATGGCGGCCATCGATCGCGACTTCACGCCCGGCGACCTCGAGCGGATGCTCGATTCGGCCGGCGTGGACGCCGCGGTCGTCGTGCAGGCGAGCAACAGCGCCGCCGAGACGCGGCGGCTGCTGGCGCACCCGAGCCCGCGCATCGCCGGTGTGGTCGGCTGGACCGACCTCACCGCCGACGTCGCGGCGCAACTCGACGGGCTCGACCCCGCGTCGCGCCGGAGGCTGGTGGGAATCCGTCACCTGGTCCACATCGACCCCGACCCCGACTGGCTCGCGCGGCCCGACGTGGGAAGGGCGCTCGATCAGCTGGGCGCGCGCGACCTCGGCTTCGACCTGGTCGTTCGATGGTGGCAGCTGCCGCTGGCCGCGACCGTCGTGGCCGCGCACCCCGGTGTCCGCTTCGTCGTGGACCACCTCGGCGGGATCGCCGAGTCGGACGATGAGGCCGGCTGGGAGGCCGGCTGGGAGGCCGGCCTGCGCGAGCTCGCCTGCCGGCCGAACACCTTCGCGAAGATCTCCGGGCTGGCCGGACTCGTGAACGGCGGCGACGGGGCCCGCCTCCGCCGCGTGGTCGACGTGGCGCTCGACGCGTTCGGCCCGGAGCGGCTCATGTACGGGTCCGACTGGCCGCTGGCCGAGCTGGGGGCCGGTGCGGTCGCGTGGCGGCGCGCGGTGGACGAGCTCGTCGGCGAGCTGAGCCCGGCGGAGCGGCAGTCGATCATGTCCGGCGCCGCGTCGGTCCTCTACGGGCTGGGCGGATGACGGCCTCGATCGCGGATCTGCTGAACCGAGGCCGGTCGGGGCGCGGTGTCATCGGCCTCGGCGGATCACCGCTCGGCAACTTCGCCCGGTCCGTGAGCGACGACGAGGCCGCCCGGACGGTGCGCCGGGCGTGGGATCGCGGTATCCGCTACTTCGACACGGCGCCGCACTATGGTCTCGGGCTCTCCGAACGCCGCATCGGAGCCGAATTGCGCCGCCGCCCTCGCGACGAGTTCGTGCTTTCCACCAAGGTCGGTCGCCTGATCGTGCCCAATCCCCGGCCTCGGGAATGGGACGACGACGGGTTCGCCGTTCCCGGCGACCTCACACGGCGGTGGGACTTCTCGGCGACGGGTGTCGAACGCTCGCTCCGGGAGAGCCTGACGCGTCTCGGACTCGAGTCGGTCGACATCCTGTACCTGCACGATCCCGACCAGGCGTGGAAGGGCGCGGCCCGGGAGGGGCTCGCGTCGCTGGCGCGGCTGAAGGCCGCCGGCGTCGTGAAGGCCATCGGCATCGGGACCAACTCCACCGCCGGGCTCGCCGCGATCATCGAGGAGGGACTCGTCGATGTGATCATGCTGGCCAACCGCTATTCGCTGCTCGACCACAGCGCACTCGACTCGGTGCTCACGCCGGCCCGTCGCTTCGGTGTCGCCGTGGTCGCCGTCGGTGTCTTCGCCACCGGCCTGCTCTCCACCGCCCGGCCCGCACCCGGCTCGACGTACGAGTACCGTGCCCCCGGCGCCGACGTGCTCGGGCGCGCGGAGCGGATCGCGTCGGTCTGCGCAGATCACGGCGTCGAACTGCCCGCCGCCGCGCTGGCCTTCCCGCTGCTGCACCCCGCGGTCTCCGCGATCGCCGTCGGCATGCGCTCACCACAAGAGGTGGACGAGAACCTCCGGCGGTTCGAGACCGACATCCCCGAGGGGCTCTGGCACGACCTGATCGCCGAAGGCCTGATCCCGGCCGGGGCCGTGCCGACGCGCGAACCCTGATGCCCTAAGCCGTGTCTGGCAATCGTTTGTGAGCGGGTTTGCGGAGCCGAAGGATGAGTGAGGAAATGCTGCGTCCGTCAGCTCGCCGCGTCGTGTCACGTGATCGGTCAGGAACTGGGCCTCATGCAGCCGTGGGCGTCTGCGTCTTGGCCTGGCGCACCCCGCGCAGGGCGCCGGACCAGGCGATCAGCTGGTCGAGCATGTCGCCTACGGCGGTGTGGAGGCCCTCCTGGGGGACGAAGGTGCCGGTGTGGAACGAGGGGTGTGTCGAGATGGTGGGCTGGGCACGGACCGTGGCCACCTGGAGTTCGGCGAGGACGAGCCGCAGCGCTTCGGCGGCCCGGGCCCCGGCGACCCAGCCGCCGTAGCTGATGATCCCGGCGGCCTTGTCGTTCCATTCCCGGTAGACGTAGTCCAGGGCGTTCTTCAGGGCTCCGGGGAAGGAGTGGTTGTACTCGGGGACGAGGAAGACGTAGCCGTCGAAGCTGTCGATGAGTGCGCCCCAGGCGCGGGTGTGGTCGTGCTGGTACTGCTGGAAGTTCGGGTTGCCGGGCTCGTCGAGGTTGCCGAGGTCGTGGTCGGCGAGGTCGATGAGTTCGTAGTCGGCTCCGCCGTGGGCACGGGCGGCCTCCAGTGCCCAGGCGGCGATCTTGTCGCCGCGGCGTCCGGGGCGGGTGCTTCCGAGGATGACTGCGATGCGAAGCGGCATGGTCTTCCTTCCGAGGGAGTTGTCACGTCAACTCTAGATTGGGCGGAGTTGAAGTGACAACTCTGCTGTTCGCGGTATCCTCGGCGACATGACGGAGACTCGATCGCTGGAACCGGAGGAGTGGGAGCTCTGGGATACCTGGATGCGCGCGCAGCGCCTGCTCACCAGGGAGCTGGAGCGTGGTCTACAGCATGACTGCGACATCTCGAAGGCCGAGTTCAGCGTGCTGGTGACGCTGTGGCAGGCCGCTGGCCGCGAGATGCGTGTCGGTGAGCTCTCCGAGTCGCTCGACTGGGACAAGAGCCGCGTCTCACATCAGCTGACGCGCATGGAAAAACGCGGCTTCGTCAAGCGCACCCAGTACGGGGCCGATGGTCGCCGCGCTGGGATCGGGCTGACCGCCGAGGGGCGCCGCGCCGCCCAGAGTGCCATCCTCGTGCACGGCGGCAACATCCGCCGCCACTTCCTCGACTCACTGACCCCCGAGCAGGCATCAGTCATCCGGGCATGGAGCGTGCAAGCAGTCGATCGCCTGGAGCCGCGCCGCAGCGAGGCTGCCGGCGACGGCGCGTCCTAGACCGCGTCCCGCACCGCCCTCATGGACACCGCCGATACGGCCCTGGGCATTCTCAGGCAGGCCCTCAGGGGCCATCCCGCGGGTGGCGGGTGAGGCATCCCCCCGCCACGGTGGCGCCGGCCGCGGCGGGGGCTCTCTCAGGAGCCTGCTTCCTGGCCCATCGCTCCGTGTACGCGGGGGCGGCGCCTGGCCCATGAGCCCACAATGTGGACGCGCATCGCGGCCGCGGCGCCCTGGGAGTCGCCCTGAAGGATCATCGACTCGATCTGCCGGTGCTCGGCGAGCGACTGGAGGAGTTCCTCCCTGTTCGGGTCGCCGTTGTACTGACTCGACAGCCGTGCCTTGGCGTGGATGCCATGAATGATCGCATGACCGAGGCGATTGCCGGAGGCGAGCATGATCATTTCGTGGAAGGCGACGTCCTCCCTGCCGTAGCGCTCCGGGTCGTGCAGGGTCTCCGCGAGAACGTTCGCCTGCCTCTTCAGCGCCTCGGCCTGAGCCGGTGTGATCACGCGCGCGCACTGCGCCGCCATGTCGCATTCGAGCGCCACCCGGACGTTGACGAGGTCGTCGAGGATGGACAGGTCGCTGTCGTGCCGGATCTGCGCCTCGAGGACGAGGGGGTCCAGCAGGTTCCAGCCGATGGGCTCCAGGACCCGGGTCCCCCGGCCCGGAGTGGCCTTGACCAGGCCCTTCGCCTCCAGAAGCTTGATCGACTCGCGCACTACCGTACGGGAGACGCCGAACTCCTGACACAACTCGGGCTCGGTCGGGAGCACGCTGTCCACAGGGTAGGCCCCCGACACGATACGGTCGACGAGATACGTGACCACGGTGTCGCCCAGGCGGCGGGGCCGTCGGTGTGCGGGCGGCTCCAGTGGGCCGCGGGAGGCACTCGCGGTCAGACCGGGTTGAGAGAACGCGGCAGTCACTGGGCCTCCAGGAGGATCATCACAGGTGAGAGTATAACTCCTCTGCTCATATGTAATTCATATGATGAATTTGCGGGCCGCTGGCGAAGAGAGAGCCGGCCCGCCGAGGGGCGGACCGGCTCCGGATCTCGGGCGTCAGATCTGTGTCAGACGCGGGTCCACTTCTGGTTGTTCTGGCCGTTGCACGTCCAGATCAGCACCTTGGTGCCGTTGGCGGTGCCGCCGCCGTTGACGTCCAGGCACTTGTTCGCGCCGACGGCGGTGATGCTTCCGTCGGAGTTGAGGCGCCACTTCTGGTTGTTCTGGCCGTTGCAGTCCCAGATGATCACGCTGGCGCCGTCGGCCGTGCTGCCGCCGTTGACGTCGAGGCACTTGTTGCCGTAGACGCGCAGCTCACCGGCGGTGGTGGTGGTCCACTGCTGGTTGGGCTGGCCGTTGCAGTCCCAGATCTGCGCCTGGGCGCCGTTGGCCTGCGAGGCGCCGTTGACGTCCAGGCACCGCCCGGAGCCCACACCCTTGAGGGCGCTGGTGCTGCCCGACGGCGACGACGGGGACGGCGACGGGGACGGGGACGGGGATGCGGACGGGGACGCGGACGGCGAGGGGGAGGGCGAGGGGGACCCGCCTGCCTGTCCGACACCCTTGCCGACGAAGGTGAACGAGTCGACGTCGAACGCGTTCGCCGAGGGCGCCTTGAACACGACGTAGAGATTGCGGGTGCCAACGGGGTCGGTGACCCGCACCGCCGGAAGGGACACGTAGGTGTTCCATCCCCCGGTCGCCGGCACGGTGCTGGAGGCGATGAGCGTCCCGGTCGGCGAGTCGGCGTGCAACTCGATGGACGCCCCGGTGCTGGACGGCGCCGAGACACGGAAGGACACCGAGTCGATCCCGGACAGGTTGATCGGCGTGAAGGAGATCCAGTCGTTGTTGGAGACGTCGCCGACGCGTCTGCCGCCCTCGGCCCCGGGCTCGTCGACGACCCGGATACCGGACGAGCCGGTGAAGTGCTCGGCCTGCTTGTGCTTGGGCTGCAGGGTGATGCCGGCGCTGCCCTTCAGACCGCCCTTGTCGGTGTAGTCCGCGCCCAGGACGTAGTAGACGTTGGAGGCCTCGTCATGGCCGGAGGCCGTGGTCGTGACCGTCCCGGAGCAACCGGTGTACTGGCCGGTGTCGTGCGCGTGCTGGTCGTGGCCGAGCGCGGTGAACACATTGACCTTGGTGCAGTCGACGGTGCCGTCCTCGGGGTCGGTGACGTTGACCGTGTAGGACACCCGGTCGCCGAAGTCGATGAATCCGCCGTCCGGCGGAGCCGAGAAGACGACCTTGGGACGGGTGTTGCCGACGACGATGGGCAGCGTGACACTGCCCGTCTTCCCGCTCGCGTCCCGTACGGTCAGCCTGGCGTTGTAGGTGCCGTTGGCGTTGTAGGTGTGGGACGGGTTGGCGCTGGTGGAGGTCCCGCCGTCACCGAAGTCCCAGCTGTAGGTGATCGCGTCGCCGTCGGGGTCGGACGAGCCGGCCGAGGAGAACGCCACCGTCAGCGGCGCGTTGCCCGAGTCGGGGTCGGCGCTCGCCTTGGCGACGGGAGCGCGGTTCCCGACGACGTAGTCGATCCGGTAGATGCTGTCATCGGTGTTCTCGTGGCCGAAGCCGTTGCCCCAGTCGGCCATGTACAGGGCGCCGTCAGGGCCGAACTTCATGTCGATCGGCGCGTGCGGGGCGATCTGCGCGACGAAGGGGTTGATCTTCAGGAGGTTGCCCGAGGAGTCCAGCCGCAGTTCCTTGACGAAGTTGCGGCTCCAGTCGTAGAAGAACGGCGTCTTGTCGAAGTACTCCGGGAACTTGCGGTCGGAGCTGCCGGTCGCGTCGTAGTGGTAGAACGGACCGCCCATCGGGGCCGCCCCACCACAGCAGTTGATCTCGGGGAACTCGGCGGAGGCGTGGTAGTTGTACCAGATGGTCGCGGACTTGGCCGCGGGCAGGTTGGTCAGCCCGGTGTTGTTGGGGGAGTTGTTGACGGGCGCCGAGCAGTTGAACTTCGCGCCTGAGGTGTTGGTGGCGAAGTTGAAGTCGTTGAACGGGATGTTGTTCCCGACGCAGTAGGGCCAGCCGTAGAAGCCCGGCTCCTTGATCAGGTTCCATTCGACGGTGCCTTCGGGACCGCGGTTGGCGTTCGCCGCTCCCGCGTCGGGACCGTAGTCACCCACCGAGATCCAGCCGGTGTCCTTGTCGACGGAGAAGCGGAACGGGTTGCGGAAGCCCATCGCGTAGATCTCCGGCCGCGTCTTGGCGGTGCCCGGCGCGAACAGGTTGCCGGACGGGATCGTGTAGGTGCCGTCGGACTCGGGGTGGATGCGCAGGATCTTGCCGCGCAGGTCGTTGGTGTTGGCCGCGGACCGCTGGGCGTCGTAGTGCTCCCGGCCCGGCCGCTCGTCGATCGGGGTGTATCCGCTGGAACCGTTGGGGTTCGTGTCGTCGCCCGGGCCGATGTACAGGTTGCCGCCCGGCCCGAACGCGAGGTAGCCGCCGGTGTGGCCCGGCTCGTCGACGTTGCGGTACGCCGGAACCTCGATGATCTTCTTCTCGCTGGACAGGTCGAGGCTGGTGCCGTTGAAGGTGAACCTCGACACCCGGTTCACCTCACCGCCGTTGGACGGCGAGTAGTTGATGTAGATCCAGCCGTTGGTGGAGAAGTTCGGGTCGAGCGCCAGCCCGATGCCGCCGTCCTCACCGCCGTCGTACACGGACAGGGTGCCGATGACGCGCGTGCTCCCGCCGCCCGCGGGGATCAGGTTCACCTTGCCGGAGCGCGAGATGTAGAAGACCCTGCCGTCGGCGGCCACGTCCAGCTCCATCGGCTGGTCCGGCGCGCCGTCGAGGGTCACCTTCTGGAACCGGGCCGAGATCGTGCCGCCGCAGTCACCGGCCTCGGCGCCCGCCGCCCACTTCACCGCGCCCAGCAGGTGCTGCTTGAACAGCGGCTCGGAGTAGGAGGACGCGTTGTGGCCCATCGCGGTGGCCCACACCCGGCCGCCCTCCGGGTTGTGACACCAGGAGATCGGGTGGTCGGCGCCCATCTTGTACGAGCCCGCGTCATAGGTGGTCTCGTCCGCGGTCACCAGCACGTGCACGGAGCCGCGCATGTTCTTGTCGAAGTTGTACCACTCCTCCGTACGGGTCCACCTGTCCGGCAGGCCCTTGGTCGAGGGGTGGACCTTGTCGGCGACCTTGGCGGTGCCCTGCACGATCGACGAGTGCTGCGTCATGTGCGCGCCGGCCAGCACGGTCTGGTCCCACCAGGGGAACTGCGACTCGATGTTCATGTCGACGGCGTTGTGGATCGCCACGACGCCGCGGCCGCTGCGCACGTAGGCCTGCATGGCCTGACGCTGCGCGTCGTTGTCCCATACCATGCCCGAGGTCTGGAGCATGATCACCGCGTCGTAGTTGTTGAGGTTCGACGTGGTGAAGACGGTGGAGTCCTCACTGCGGTCGAGCTGGAAGTTGTTGTCCGTCGCCAGCTGCTGGAACATCGCGGTGCCGGCGGGGATGGAGTCGTGCCGGTAGGCGCCGCTCGCGGTCTTGCTGAACAGCAGCACCTTGAACTGCGGAGCGGCCGCGTGCGCGACCAGCGGCACCGCGGACAGCAAGAGCCCTAACAGGGCCGCGGCCAGGGCGGGGAGCAGGCGTGATCTTCGCATGAAAAATCTCCTGGGGGGTTTACCGGGTAACGGTCGGAGCCGAAAGAGTGCGAAGGCGTGAGCCGTCTCGGCTCAGGGGGAGGGTCGGGTGGTCAGGTCGAGGGTGCGGAGGAAGGCGAGGCCTTCGGTGGCGAGGGCGTCCTGGCTGGGGGCGAGGGGACGCCAGACGGATGCGGCGGTGGCGATGGTCTTGTTGTCGGCGGTGAAGGACTCGATCACGAGCGGGCCGCCGTAGTTCGCGTCGCGGACGGCCGCGGCGAAGCCCGTCCAGTCGAAGTGGTCGCTGCCGGGGGCGCCACGGTCGGTTCCGCATACCTGGAGGTGCGCGATCCTGGTGCCCGCCAGCCGGACGGCCTGGAGAGGATCCTTCTCCTCGATGTTCATGTGGTAGGTGTCGAGGGCGAGCCCGCATTCCTCGGGGAGGGCTTCGAGCGCCTGCTCGACGGTGTTGACGACGCTGGTCTCGTATCGGTTGAGCGGTTCGACGCCGATCCGGACCCCGCGCTCGGCGGCGTAGGCGACGACCGGTTTCAGGTTCTCCCGCAGCTCGCCGTAGACCGCGCGCCGCTCGTCCGGGCTCATCCGCCAGGCCCGGCCGACCGAGGCGTACGCCGGCCCGCTGACCGCCGGCGCGCCGACGGTCGTCGCCACGTCCACGCAGTGCCGCAGGTAGTCCTGGGTCTCCCGGACGACCTGCGGCGGGGCGTCGACGAGCTCGCGTCCCGGCGGCATCGTGAGCACGACCGACGCGCCGAGCCCGAGTCCCTCCAGGAGGGCCGCCGCCCGCTCCGGGTCCCAGTCGCCGGGATGCTCGACCGGCAGTTCGACGACGTCGAACCCCCAGTCCGCGATCCTCGGCGCGAGGCGGGCCAGGGTCTCGTCGGTGAGCGGCGAGACCCAGACCCAGGTGTTGACCCCGATCACGACGTGCCGCCCCACTTCTCGGGGTAGCCGGGCAGGTCCTCACAGCCGCAGAGGGCGTAGTGCAGCGGCGGCATGCCGGGCTTGAGGTAGGTGGCGAGGTTCTCCTGCGTGATCGCAGGCTGCGGCAGGTTCCAGACCTTCGGCACCTGCTCGCCCTTGAGGATCTTGAGCGCCGCGATGACGGGGGTCCGCCACTGGTACGTCGGGTAGGTCGGCGCGATCGCGGTCAGCTTCGCGTCGCTCCATTTCTTCAGGAAGTCCTGCTGGTCCTCGCCGTTGATCGGCGGCACGGGCTGGCCCGCGTCCTCGAACGCCTCGACGGCCGCGACGGCGGTGGCGCCCGCGTCCATCCAGACTCCGTCGATCTTGCCGTACCGCTGGATGTAGTCGCTGACGACGCTCTTGGTCTTCGCGGCGTCGCCGTCGGTGAACTCGACGCCGACGACCTGGAGGTCGCTCTTGTCGAACGCCACCTTCGCCGCCGACCACCGGGTCTCCAGCACGTCCACGCCGGGCAGGATGCGCAGGGCCAGGATCTTCCCGCCGGCCGGCACCTTGTCGACCAGGAACTCGGCCGCCGCGGCGCCGAAGGCGTAGCCGCCGATCGGCTTGATGAAGGTCACCGGGCAGTCGGTCTGGACGCCCCGGTCGAACACGATGACCGGCACCTTCGGGCAGGCTCCGGACACCGCGGGGGTCAGCGTCGCCGTGGTGTTGGGCGAGACGATCAGCGCGTCGCAGCCCTTGCCCTGCAGCTCCGCGATGTCGGAGATCTGCTTGTCGTCCTTGCCCTCGGCGTCGAGCGCGGTGAACTCCGTGATCTCCTTGTGCAGGGCGACCTCCGCCTGCATGGTCTTCCAGCCGACCTGCCGCCAGGGGTTGTCGACCGCGGCGTTGGAGAAGCACAGGTGGTAGGGCCCGGCCTTCTTGAACTCGGCGGTGTCGACGAGCTGGGGATCGATGCTCTGCTCCCACGGCTTGTCGGACGGGCCGGTCGCCTGGGCCTTGCGCATCGCCATCTGGGCGTCGTAGTCGGCCTGCACGAAGAACTTCGACTGCTCCCCGGTGCCCTTGTCCGCCGGTCCGGCGGACCCGGCCGGCGCCCCGGCGGACGCCCCGGAGGCAGAGGGCGCGGGTTTGTCGCTGGTGCACGCCGCCACCGGCAGCGTCAGCACGGCGAGCGCGGCGGCGGCGAGGAACCGCCGCGAATATGAACGCATCGTCTTCCTTCCCTTTATGAAGCGGCCGCGGCTCTTGCGCGCGGGAAGCGCACGGCTCCCAGCGCCACCGCGGCGATGATGATCACGCCCTGTACGGCCGGCTCCAGCGCCCCCGAGATGCCGTACAGGTTGAGCAGGGTGAACAGCGCCTCCAGAGTGAAGGCGCCGGCCATCGCGGCGGCCACGGAGCCGCGGCCGCCTCCGAGGGCCACGCCACCGAGCACCACAGCGGTGATGGCCTGGAACTCCAGGCCCTTGCCGACCTGCGCGGACACTCCCGCGAAGCCGCCGAGCAGGATCGCGGCGACCGCCGCGGACAGCCCGGAGATCATGAACGCCACCGTCCGGACCCGGGCGACCCGGACCCCGGACAGCGCCGCGGCGCGGTCGTTGTCCCCGGCCGCCACCAGCGTGTGGCCGAACCCGGCGCGCATCGCGCAGACGGCGGCCGCCGCCACCGCGGCGAGGATCAGGACCGACCAGGGCACCGGGCCGAGGCTTCCCCGGCCCAGCTGGCGGAACTGCTCGGAGAGGGCGCCCCGGGGCGAGCCGCCCGTCCAGAGGAAGACCGCCCCCGACAGGATCAGCAGCATGCCGAGGGTCGTGATGAACGACGGGACGCGGAGCAGGGTGGTGACGATCCCGTTGACCAGGCCGACGATCAGCCCGAAAGCGATCATCAGGGCCAGCACGGGCCAGGTCGCCTCCGCCGAACCGTCGATGAGCCGGGCGGCGATCACCACCTCGGCGGTGACGAGGGAGCCGACCGACAGGTCGAACTCGCCGGACACGATGACGAAGTACTGCCCGGCCGCGAGGATCACCAGCGGCGCGGCCCGTTTGACGAAGGCGAGGAAGGCGGGCGGCTCCAGGAAGTACGGGTTCACGATCGCGATCGCGACCAGCAGCCCGGCCAGCACCACGAAGATCGGCAGCGCTCGTCTCATCTGGTCCGCCTCCTGCGGGCGTAGATCGCCAGGGCGGCCACCAGGATCACGCCCCGCACGACGTCCTTGGCGAAGGAGTTGACCTCAAGCTGGTTGAAGATGCTGTCGAGGACAGCCAGGAGCAGGACTCCGCCGACGGTCCCGGCGACCCCGCCGCGGCCTCCGGCCAGCGCGGTCCCGCCGAGCACCACCGCCGCGATCGACTCCAGGTCGTACCCTCCGTCGGTGCCGACGGTCGGCGCTCCGGCCCCGAGCCGGGAGGCGAGCAGCAGCCCGGCGATACCGGCGCAGACCGAGCAGAGCACGTGGGCGGCGACCACGACCCGCTCGGTGCGCACCCCGGAGAGGCGCGCCACCTCGGTGTCCCCGCCCACCGCGTAGATCCGGTAGCCCAGCCGGGTCCGGCTGAGCAGGAGCCACGCGCCCGCCGCCACCGCGGCCCACAGCAGCGCCGACACCGGCAGCGGCCCGATCCGGTCGTACCCGAGGTGCTGGAAGGACTCGGGCACGCTGCCGGCCGGTCCGTCGTACCGCGCGTCCAGCGCGCCTCTGATCACCAGCGCGACCCCGAGCGTGGCGATGAAGGCGTGCACCCGGAGCCGGGTGACGATCAGGCCGTTCACCAGCCCGGTCAGCGCGCTCACCGCCAGCGCCGCGGCGACCGCGACCGGCACACCTGTGTCGGAGCCCGCCATGATCTCGGCCGTAACCAGCGAGGTCAGGCTGATCAGGTAGGCGACCGAGAGGTCCAGGCTGCCGGCCAGGATCACCAGCGTCTGGCCGACCGCGACGATGCCCAGCGCCGCCGACCGCTGCTGGATGCCGACGATGTTCTCCTGGCTGAGGAACGCCCCGCCGTCCAGGGCGAAGACCAGCCAGCCGAGCACGACGAGCAGGGCCAGCGCGACGTAGACGGGCCGGGCGGGCCGGTCGGCGGAGAGCCTCCGGATCAACGAGCCTCCGGCGGGGACCGGCCGGAGTTTCAGCTGCTGGGTCATGACGCCGCCGCCAGGCGCATCACGGCCTCCTCGGAGGAGCCGGCGGGCAGCTCTCCGGCGACGCGGCCCTCCCGCAGCACCACGATGCGATCACTCATGCCGATGAGCTCGGGCAGCTCGGAGGAGATCATCAGGACGGCCATGCCGTCGCGGGCGAGTTCGCGCATCAGGTCGTGGATGGCGGCCTTGGCTCCGACGTCGACGCCGCGGGTGGGTTCGTCGAACAGCAGCACGCGGGGGGCCACCGACATCCACTTGGCCAGCACGACCTTCTGCTGGTTGCCCCCGGACAGCAGCCGTATCTCCTGGGCGGGCCGGGGCGGGCTGAGCCGCACGCGCTCGAGCAGCCGCTCGATCCCGTTGCGGGGCGCCCCGGTGGCCCGGGCGACCAGCAGGGCGTTGTCGCGCACCCGCTGGTTGGGCAGGATTCCCTCGGCCTTGCGGTCCTCGGTGACCAGGCCGATCCCCGCGGCGATGCCCTCGCGGACCGAGCGGGGCCGGCGGGGCGTCATCTCGCCGGTGGTGAAGGGCTCCGCGCCGAACAGCGCCTTGGCCAGCTCGGTGCGGCCCGAGCCCTGCAGCCCGGCCACCCCGACGATCTCCCCGGCGCGCAGGTCGAGGTCGATGCCGTGGAGCCGGGTGTTGCCGCCGCCGCGCACGCTCAGGATCACCTCTCCAGGAGGTCCGGCCGCGCGGGGCGGATAGTACGAGTCCAGCTCCCGGCCGACCATCAGGCGGACCAGAGCCGCGGTGTCCAGGCTCGACGCCTCCGCGGTGGTGACCCGGGCGCCGTCCTTGAGCACGGTGATCCGGTCGGCGAGGTCGAAGATCTCGCGAAGCCGGTGGGAGACGTACAGGACCGCGATGCCGCGCGCGGTGAGCCGCCGCACCAGCGTGTAGAGCAGTTCCACCTCGTGGTCGGCCAGAGGGGCGGTCGGCTCGTCCATCACCACGATCCGGGCGTTCAGCGACAGCGCCTTGGCGATCTCGACGACCTGCTGCCGCGCGACCGAGAGCCGGCGGACGAGATCGCGCGGCCCGAACGACTCCTCGCCGAGAGACTTCAGCAGCTCACCGGTGGCCGACTCCATCGCCGCCCGGTCGACCATGCCCCGCCGGACGGGTTCCCGGCCGAGGAAGACGTTCTCGGCGACCGTCCGCTCCGGCAGCAGGGTGAGCTCCTGGTAGATGATCGCCACCCCGGCCCGCTGCGCCTCGACCGGGTGCCCGAACGTCACGCTCCGGCCGTCGATCTCGATCGTCCCCTCGTCCGGCGCGTGCACGCCCGCGAGGATCTTCATGAGCGTCGACTTGCCCGCGCCGTTCTCCCCCACCACCGCGTGGACCTCGCCGGCGGACACCTCCAGGTCGACGCCGCCGAGCACCCGGACGCCCAGGAAGCTCTTGCCGATGCCGGTCATCCTCAGCACGCGGCCCGCCCTCCGGGACGCCGCGCCGTACGGGGTGGGGAGTCATGCACGGGGATCTCCTAAGCGGGGGGTGGGAGTCGTGCCGGGCCGGGCGTACGGTTCACCCGGCCGGCCGCCGGGGAGGAGGTCCCGGCGACCGGCCGGCGCGCGTTCCGCTCCGGTGGACGGGGTGTGACTCGGGCGGAGGTTCAACCTGCTCCGGCGGGAGCGGTCGAAACGATTCGGGAAGAAAATAGGTCTACCCAACTTTTGATGTCAAGCACGCTTATTTACTTGCCCGAGGAGACTTCTTCTCTCCCACCCACACACAGTTTCGCCACCTTCCTGCGGAAGTCGCCCTCTCGCAGGAAAATGACCGTGCCATAGCGTCCCAAATACCCTCAAGCCCACGAGAAGTGGAGGTCTTGTATCTAGGGGTTTGGAGCAAATGAGTATGAAACTTTCACAGCCATGTCGGGGGGAGTCCCGGCTTCTTGTCATACATGTGGGCCCTCTCCCTAGGCAGAGAGCCGCATACTCCTGACATGGGGGAAGGGGACTTCTGTAGCCATTTGGCGAAAAACCGTCGAATCGGGCACGCCATTCGTACTAAGAAAAAAACCGGCGCGGCCCCGATCAGGGCCGCGCCGGACGTGGTGTTGGGTGCGGCGAGGCGGAGTGGACCCCCGGGGTCCCCCGCCGCTCCCAGGTGGGACGGACCGCCTCAGACGCGGGTCCACTTCTGGTTGTTCTGGCCGTTGCACGTCCAGATCTGTGCCTTCGTGCCGTTGGCGGTGCCGCTGACGTCCAGGCACTTGTTCGCGCCGACGGCGGTGATGCTGCCGTCCGCGTTGAAGCGCCACTTCTGGTTGTTCTGCCCGTTGCAGTCCCAGATGATCACGCTCGTGCCGTCGGCGGTGCCGGCGCCGTTGACGTCGAGGCACTTGTTGCCGTAGACGCGCAACTCACTGGCACTGGTGGACGTCCACTTCTGGTTGTTCTGACCGTTGCAGTCCCAGATCAGCACCGTCGCACCGTTGTTCTGGGACGCGCCGTTGACGTCCAGGCACCGGCCCGACGCCACACCCCGCAGCGCGGTCGTGGCATTCGCAGGCGGCGACGGCGACGCGGAAGGGGACGGCGACGGCGACGCGGAGGGGGACGGCGACGGCGAGGGGGACGGGGAGGTCGATGGGCCGCTCAGTTCCTTGACCCGGATGTTTCGGAACGACGCCACATCGCCGGACCCGTGGTTCTGGATGCCGATGTATCCCTGCTGCAGGGATCGGGCCGGATCCGTGTTCGTGAAATCATTGATCTTGGTGCCGTTGAGGAACACCTGCAGCCGCTCTCCCTGGACGAGCAGTTCGTAGGTGTTCCACTGACCCGGCGGGTTCAGCGCCGCGTCACGTGCGGCGAGGTCGGCCGACTGGAAGCCGTAGATCGCCCCGGTCGTCTTGTCCGCGGTGTCGGTGGCGTCGATCTGGACCTCGTACCCGGTGTCGAGGGCCGTCTGGGGGTCGCTGGTGGCCGGGAACCCGACGACCACGCCGGAGTTGGAGTCGCCGGTCAGCTTCCAGTCGAGCTTGAGGGAGTAGGAGCCGAACTCCTTGGCGTTGTACCACAGCATGCCCATGCCGCCCTGGGAGGTCAGCGTGGCGTCGCTGTTGGCGAACGAGCCGGGCCCGGCCTGCGTCCAGCCGGTGGTCGACCCGTTGTACAGGGTCGTGTAGCCGGTCTCGGGACGGCAGTCGGCGTTCGTGGCCTTGGCCGCGTAGCGGATGCCGCCGAGCAGCAGGGTGCGGAAGTTGGAATCGGCGTACGACTCCTGGGTGTGCCCGAGACCGGTGTAGAACGACCGGCCGGACGCCTGCGGGTGGCACCAGGTGATCGGGTGGTCGCCCATGTTCCCGCCGCTGTAGCTGCTCTCGTTCAGGCTCTGCAGCACGTGCACGTTGGCGCGCGGGTTGGTGCGGTAGTTGTACCACTCGTCGGTGCGCGTCCAGGTCTGGCCGAGATGGGCCGTGGCCGCGTGCGCCCGGTCCTCGTTCCGTACGGTCGCCTGCTGGATGGCCGGGTGGTTGTTGAACCAGGCCCCCATCAGCTGCCCGTAGTAGGGCCAGTCGTACTCGGTGTCGGCGGCCGAATGCACCCCCACGTAGCCGCCTCCGCCGTCGACGTACGACTGGAAGGCGGTTTGCTGGGAGGCGTTCAGCACGTCGCCGGTGGTGCTGAGGAACACCACGGCCTTGTACTGCGCGAGGTTGCCCGAGGTGAACGCGTTCGCGTCCTCCGTGGCGTCCACGGCGAAGTCGTTGGCGGCGCCCAGTTCGCGGATGGCCTGGATGCCGGCGGGAATGGAGTCGTGCCGGAACGCGGCCGTCTTGGAGAACACCAGCACCTTGAAGGCGGCGGCGTGGGCGGGGATGGCGGGGATCACCGTCGCGGCGGCGGTGAGCGCCACCGCGGTCACCGACAGGCGTCGCAGCACGGATGTCTTCCGGTCGCTCCCCGCGATGCGCCCGAGCGCGGCGGGGGTCAGATGTCGCAGCATGGGTGTCCTTCCGTCGCGGCGCCCGGCGCGGCCCCCTTCTCTGGTCGAGGGCGGGGCCGTGCCGGGCGTCGCATCAAATGGTGGATCGGATGGTGGGGAGTGGCCTCTGGGATGGCGTCAGACGCGGGTCCACTTCTGGTTGTTCTGGCCGTTGCACGTCCAGATCTGTGCCTTCGTGCCGTTGGCGGTGCCGCTGACGTCCAGGCACTTGTTCGCGCCGACGGCGGTGATGCTGCCGTCCGCGTTGAGGCGCCACTTCTGGTTGTTCTGCCCGTTGCAGTCCCAGATGATCACGCTGGTGCCGTCGGCGGTGGCGCCGCCGTTGACGTCGAGGCACTTGTTGCCGTAGACGCGCAGCTCACTGGCACTGGTGGACGTCCACTTCTGGTTGTTCTGGCCGTTGCAGTCCCAGATCAGCACCGTCGCACCGTTGGTCTGGGAGGCGCCGTTGACGTCCAGGCACCGGCCCGACGCCACACCCTTGAGCGCGCTCGTGCTCTCCGCAGGCGGAGTGGGTGAGGCCGACGGTGACACCGGCGGGGAGGGCGAGGGCGAGGGCGAGGTGGGGGTGCCGGTGTCGAAGGTGAAGGCGTCCAGATCGAACAGGTAGCCCTGTCCTGTCGCTCCGCGGAAGACCAGGTAGAGCGTCGTCGTGCCGGACGGCGCGCCGCTGAGGTTCGCCGACACGTCGGTGAAGGTCTCCCAGCCGCCGGTGGCCGCCACGTTCACCGTACCCAGCAGCGTGCCGGTCGCGGAGCCCGCCCGCACCTCCAGCCGGCCGCCCACGCCACCGGACGACACCCGCGCGGTGATCTTCGTCGCGTTGCTCAGGTTGTAGGGCTGGAAGGAGATCCAGTCGCCGTCGTCGGTGAAGCCGACGGTCTTGCCGCCCTCGGCGGTGGTGTGGTCGGCCGTCTGCACGCCCTGCTGGGCGCCGAAGTGCTCGGCCTGGCGGTGCCGCGGCTGCAGCGTCCGGACGACGGTGGTGGTGAGGCCGCCCTTGTCGGTGTAGGACGCCTGCAGCACCCCGTAGATGTTGGCCGCCGAGTCGTGCTCACCGTCGACCGGCACCGCGATCGACCCGGAACACCCGGACTTGGAGGTGATCTGATGGGCGTGGCTGTCGTGCCCGAGGAAGTAGGTGACGGTCACCGTCGAGCAGTCGATGGTGCCGTCCTCGGGGTCGGACACGGCGACCTGGAAGGGCACCGTGTCGCCGAAGGAGAACAACTGCCCCTCCACCGGCGAGGTGAGCGTGACCGACGGCGCGGTGTTGCCCACGTTCACGGTCACACTCGCCGTACCGGTCAGCCCCTGGGGGTCACGGACGGTGAGGGTGGCGGTGTAGGTGCCGTCCGTGGTGTAGGTCTTGCTCGGGTTGGCCGCCGTGGAGGTGGTGCCGTCGCCGAAGTTCCACGAGTACGTCAGCCCACCGCCCTCGGGGTCGGAACTGCCCGCGGAGGAGAAGGTCACGGTCAGCGGAGCCGGTCCCGAGGTCTTGTCGGCGGAGGCCTTGGCGATCGGGTTGCGGTTGGCCTTGCCGATGTACTCGACCCGATACAACGCCTGATTGTTGCTTCCGGTGCCGTAGTCGAGCACGTAGAGGGCGCCGTCGGGACCGAAGGCCATGTCCATCACCTGGGTGCCGGTCCAGGGGAACGCGGAGATCTCCCCGTAGGCGCCGTCCGACTTGACCTCGATCGCCTTGATCCAGCGGCGGCCGTACTCACCGGCGAAGAACCGACCATCGAGCGCCTGCGGGAACTTGACGGACGAGTTCAGGTTCGGGTCGTAGCGGTAGACCGGGCCGCCCATCGGCGACTCCGACCCGGAGCCGAACTCCGGCGGAGATCCGGCGTCCCCGCCGTACCTGATCCACGCCGGCTTGGCCGCCGGCAGCGTGGTCAGCCCGGTGTTGCGGAAGGAGTTGTTGGTCGGCCCTCCCGTGCAGTTGTACTTCGGGCCGGTGCTGTTGGTGGCGAAGTTCCACTCGTTGTAGGTCTCGTTCGTGCTGTTCGACCCGGTGCAGTACGGCCACCCCATGTTCCCCGCGCTGGTGATGCGGTTGAACTCCACCTGCCCTTGCGGCCCGCGGTTGGAGTTGGTCGACCCCGCGTCCGGTCCGTAGTCGCCCAGGTAGACGACGCCGGTGGCCTTGTCCACGCTCATCCGGAACGGGTTGCGCAGGCCCATCGCGTAGATCTCCGGCCGCGTCTTCGCCGTCCCCGGGGGGAAGAGGTTCCCGCTGGGGATCGTGTAGGTGCCGTCCGGCTGCGGCTTGATCCGCAGCAGCTTGCCGCGCAGGTCGTTGGTGTTGGCCGCCGTGCGCTGCACGTCGTACTGGGGGTTGCGGTCGGTGCGCTCGTCCAGCGGCGAATACCCGGCCGACTCGAACGGGTTGCTGTCGTCGCCGGTGGTCAGATACAGGTTGCCGGCGGCGTCGAAGTCGATGTCGCCGCCCACATGGCAGCACATCCCCCGGTCGTTCGGCACCTCCAGCACGACCTTCTCACTGCTCATGTCGAGCGTGTCGTCGGACTTCAGTGTGAAGCGGGACAGGTTCAGGTGTCCCTTCCACTGGTCGAACTGCGACTGGGTGCCGTTGCTGGGCGCGTCACCGGTCGGCGTGCTGAGCCGTGGCGAGTAGTAGAGCCAGACGTAGCGGTTCGACGCGAAGTCTGGGTCGACCGCCACACCCTGAAGGCCCTCCTCGTCGTGGGTGTAGACGTTGAGCTTGCCGGCCACCTTCGTGTTGCCGTTGGCATCGGTCACGCGCAGCGTGCCGTCACGGGCCGTGTGGAGGACCGACCGGTTGGGCATCACGGCCAGCGACATCGCCTCACCCAGCTCCGAGCCGCCCGACGCGAGCGACACCTGCTGGTAGTCGGACGCCGGGATGGTCAGCGCGTTCGCCGGAGGGGAGGTGAGCGCCAAGGCTCCGGAAGTGATCAGCGCCATCGTGGTCAGCGTTGTGAGCCACGGACGTCGGGACATCGGTTTCCTTTCTGACGGTCAAGATCAGTTAGGGCAGAGCGCGCGCCGCCGCGCTGTTGCCGGAGTTCTGCTTCGTGCTCAGAGGGGTGCCGCCTCTGGTTCCCTCATCGGGTCGGACGACGAGGACGCCGTCAGACGCGGGTCCATTTCTGGTTGGTGCCGCCGTGGCAGGTCCAGATCTGGGTCTTGGTGCCGTTGGCGGTGCCGGCGCCGGACACGTCCAGGCACTTGTTCGCGCCGACGGCGGTGATGGTGCCGTCGGAGTTGAGGCGCCATTTCTGGTTGTTCTGGCCGTTGCAGTCCCAGATGATCACGCTGGTGCCGTCGGCGGTGCTGCCGCCGTTGACGTCGAGGCACTTGTTGCCGTAGACGCGCAGTTCACCGGCGCTGGTGGTGGTCCACTGCTGGTTGTTCTGGCCGTTGCAGTCCCAGATCTGCGCCTGGGCGCCGTTGGCCTGCGAGGCGCCGTTGACGTCCAGGCACCGCCCCGACGCCACACCCTTCAGTGCGCTCGTCGCGGGCGGAGGACCTGTCGGAGTCGAGCTGGGAGTCGCCGTCGGGCTGGCCGTGGGACTGGCCGTCGGGCCGCCTCCCGGCGGGTCGAGCGGGCAGCTTGCCATGTACTTGGAGATGCCGTTCGCGTTGGACAGCGTCGGGCACAGGAACGGCGCGTAACGGGTGTCCTTGTCGATGAACAGCTTCAGCCAGACCATCATGGTGCGGGCGAAGGCACCGGAGTTGCCCCCGCCGCCACCGGCGGGGAAGCCGTGGCCCTCGTTGGCGATCTCGACGTAAGCGCGCTCGACGTCGGCGGGAATCGTGTTGTAGGCGTTCTGGGCGTACTGCGGGGTCACCGTTCCGTCGGCCTGGCCGGCGAAGATGATCGTGGGGCTCTTGATGCCCGACAGATTGCCGTTGGGCACGTACGGCGCCTGCCCGACCGCGGTCAGGAGCGAGGGCCGCTGGGTGGCCGCGAGGAGTGCGCCTCCGCCGCCCATGGAGTGTCCGCCCACCGCCAGCCGGTCACGGTCGACCCGGTCGCGCACCGGGCTGCTGTTGACCAGGTAGTCCAGGGCGGCGAGCAACTGCGTGGCCCGGGCGTCGGCGTAGTCGTTGAGAGTGTTGGTCTCGATCCCGATCACGACGAAGCCGAACGAGGCGAGTCTCGGGCCCTGCCAGGCGTAGTAGCTCCAGGCGGTGTTGAAGCCCGGGGCGATCGCGATGGCGCCGAAAGTGCCCTGGCTGGTGTCGGTCGGGTAGTAGATGACCCCGCCGCCGAATCCGTTGCCCCTGGGGACGGTCACCTGGGCGGTGGCGAAAGGACCGCGGTCCGCGGCGATGCTCGCCGCGGTGGGGGAGGGCCCGCGCTCGTAGGGGTTGCCCGCCGCGGATGCGGCGGACGGTCCTGCCGCCAGGCCGGCGATCACCAGGAGAGCGGCCACGATCCAGGCGAGGATTCGGGTGCGCGGGCGTGGCGGTCTCATGGGGTACGCGTGGATGGCTCGGTGTGGAGCCGTCCCCGGGACTTCCTGTGAATGCACTGCCTGCTCCTGGGGGAGGGGGTT
>NZ_VDMA02000042.1 GCF_006334915.2 Microbispora catharanthi | reverse complement strand
AAGGTGGCCAACGAGGTCTCCGGTGTTCAGGTTCTTCTTGGTCGATGAACCCTCTACCGGAGACCTCACTGCTTGTCCGGGCACGACACGCCGCCGGATAGCGGACTTCGAAACGGGGCCTAGGCCGCTGTCGTTCCTCGTCAGGATCATCAGGAGAGATGTTGGTCGCGCTGGGGGCGCTGTCTGCGCGGGGCCATACCTGAATAACGCTTAGGGTTCTCTTGTGACTAAAAAATTTCGCCTTGCACCTATTACTCCTGCCAACGTCGAGACGGCCATTGCTGTAAAGGTCCGCTCCGACCAAGAGCGCTTCGTCTCGCCTGTGGTGAAGTCGCTGGCCGAGGCCTATGTGCATCGGGAGGTGGCTTGGCCACGCCTCATCTTCGACGGTGACCGTCCGGTGGGCTTCCTCATGGCCTTCCTGGACATCGACTGGGACGGCAAGGGGGTTGACTTCCGATCCGGCTTGTGGCGGCTCAACGTGGTGCCTGACGCACAGGGGCGCGGAGTCGGTCGCTTCGCCGTCGAATCAGTGGCCGCCGAAGTAAGGCGCCGTGGCGGCACGCAGATGTATGTCACGTGGGAGCCGGGAGAGGGTGGGCCAGAGGGCTTCTACCGGAAGCTTGGGTTCCAGCTCACAGGTGAGGAGAGCGGGGGGCAGACGGTCGGGGTGCTGAATCTGACGAACTTCGGACCACAGTTACCAGACAGCACACCGTCCGAGCGGTCCCGACCTGCTAACGCGAACCAAGACAGAAAGATAATGTCCTAGCATGGCCAGTGCCCAGGCCTGGAGCGTCACTCCGAACGTAGTCATACTCACGTGGAGCGGGTGACGGGAATCGAACCCGCGCTGTCAGCTTGGGAAGCTGATGTTCTGCCATTGAACTACACCCGCGTGACCGGCTGTGGAGCCCGTCGCTGCCCCTACTGTAGCGGATTCGGGGCGTGCTCCTGCAGTCCCGACGCGAAGATCCGCGATACCCCCCGCTCAGGGGGCCCACTAGCCTTGCATCCGTGCTGCTTTCCGATCGTGACCTCCGTGCCGAGATCGAGTCGGGCAGGGTGAAGCTCGACCCGTACGACCCGGCGATGATCCAGCCGTCCAGTATCGATGTGCGGCTGGACCGCTACTTCCGGGTGTTCGAGAACCACCGCTATCCGCACATCGACCCCGCGACGGAGCAGCCGGACCTCACCCGGCAGGTGGAGCCGGACGGCGACGAGCCGTTCATCCTGCACCCGGGGGAGTTCGTGCTGGCCAGCACGTACGAGGTGATCAGTCTGCCCGACGACATCGCCTCGCGGCTGGAGGGCAAGTCGAGCCTGGGCCGGCTGGGCCTGCTGACGCACTCGACGGCGGGCTTCATCGACCCCGGCTTCGAGGGGCATGTCACGCTCGAACTGTCCAACGTCGCCACGCTGCCGATCAAGCTGTGGCCGGGCATGAAGATCGGTCAGCTCTGCATGTTCCGGCTCAGCTCGCCCGCCGAGTTCCCGTACGGCTCGGACCGGTACGGCTCGCGCTACCAGGGGCAGCGGGGCCCGACCCCGAGCAGGTCGTTCCTGAACTTCCACCGCACCAAGATCTGAAGCGGCTCAGGCAACAAGTGTGTTACGGGAGACGTTCTGGGCAGCGGGAAGGGGAAGAGTAGGTTACAAGCGGGCTTGCATGGCCTGAACTTCGCATTTCCACTGGTAACCCGTACTCTTCTCTGCGGACCGTCCCCGCACATCTGGAGAAACGACGTGCGCCTGCGTCTCACGCCCCGTGAGGACAGCTACTACGACTTGTTCGCCGACTCGGCGAACAACCTCGTCACCGCATCGCGTCTGCTGGTCGAGATCATCAGCGACGGTTCGGACCGGGAGGGTCTGGCCGAGAAGATGCGTGCCTGCGAACACGCGGGCGACGAGCGCACTCACGCGATCATGAACCGCCTCAATGAGAGCTTCATCACGCCCTTCGACCGCGAGGACATCTACCGCCTCGCGTCGAATCTCGACGACGTGATGGACTACATGGAGGCCGCGGCCGACCTGATTGTCCTCTACCAGATCGACCACCTCCCCAAGGAGGTCGTACGCCAGGTAGAGGTCCTCGAACGGGCCGCCGAGCTGACGGCGGACGCGATGCCGCGTCTGCGTTCGATGCAGCACCTCAACGAGTACTGGATCGAGATCAACCGGCTCGAGAACCAGGCCGACCAGGTCTACCGCAGGCTGCTGGCGAAGCTGTTCAGCGGCGAGTACGACGCCCTGACCGTCATGAAGATGCGAGAGGTCATCGAGCAACTCGAGCTCGCCGCCGATGCCTTCGAGCACGTCGCGAACACGATCGAGACGATCGCGGTCAAGGAAAGCTAAGTGGAGCTCGCGCTTGTCATCGGCGTGATCGTCATCGCGCTGGCGTTCGACTACACGAACGGTTTCCACGACGCGGCGAACGCCATCGCCACCTCCGTCTCCACCCGCGCGCTGACGCCGCGGATCGCACTCCTCCTCGCCGCGGTGATGAACTTCATCGGCGCCCATCTCGGCACCGCGGTGGCCCACACCGTGGGCAAGGGGATCATCGACGCTCCTGACGGCACCCACGGGCTGCTCATCGTGGGCGGCGCCCTCATCGGTGCGATCGTCTGGAACCTCATCACCTGGTACTTCGGCCTGCCGTCGTCGAGCAGTCACGCCCTGATCGGCGGGCTGTGCGGCTCCGCCATCGCCGCCAGCGCGACCGTGCACTGGTCGGGGGTGGTGGAGAAGGTCGTCATCCCCATGATTTTGTCGCCCGTCATCGGGTTCATCCTGGGCGGCATCATCATGACCATTCTTCTCTGGATCTTCCGCAAGTCCAACCCGCACCGCACCAGCCGGGGGTTCCGGTACGTGCAGCCCGTGTCGGCGGCCGCCATCGCGCTCGGCCACGGGCTGCAGGACGCGCAGAAGACGATGGGCGTGATCTTCCTGGCGCTCGTCGTCGGCGGATACGCCTCACCGCAAGGCGGCATTCCCGAGTGGGTCATCACGGCCTCGGCCACGGCGATCTCTCTCGGCACGTACTCCGGCGGCTGGCGCATCATGCGGACGATGGGCAGGCGGATCATCCACCTGGACCCGCCGCGCGGTTTCGCGGCCGAGACGGCGGCGTCCTCGGTCCTCTACGCCGCCGCCATCGGGTTCGGCGCCCCGATCTCGACCACCCACACCATGACCTCCGCAATCATGGGTGTGGGCGCCACGCGGCGGCTGTCGGCCGTGCGGTGGGGCATCGCCGGCAACATCGTGACCGCGTGGGTCCTGACGATCCCCGCCGCGGCCATCGTCGCCGCGATCGGCTACTTCATCCTCAACCTCGTCCTCGGATAGCGGACGCCTCCACACGAAGCGGGCCGGCCCCCCCGAAGGGGACCGGCCCGTCGGCGTTCAGCGCCGGTACATCACATCGGTGCTCCACCGCGTGAACCCGAGCGACTCGTACAACCGGACCGCCGCGGTGTTCTCCTCGTCCACATAGAGCATGACCTGGGCGAGGCCGAGCGCGCGCAGGTGCGCGAGCCCGGCGAGCGTCAGCGCCCGGCCGAGGCCCGTGCCGCGCTCGCCGGGCGCGACCCCCACCACGTAGACCTCCCCGATCGGCTCGTCGCCGCCGTGCACCTTGGTCCAGTGGAAGCCCGTCAGCGCGTCTCCCCGTACGGCGAGGAAGAACCCGGCGGGGTCGAACCACGACTCCCGCTCCCGCAGTTCGAGGTCGGCCGGAGTCCAGGAGCCCTGCTCGGGGTGGGTGGCGAAGGCCAGCGCGTTGAGCGCCAGCCACGGCTTCTCGTCGCGTCCCGGCTCGAACGTGCGCAGCCGTACGCCCTCGGGGAGGGCGGCGGCGGGCAGCGGTTCGGACAGCGGGCGGCGCATCTGCCACAGGGAGCGCACCCGGGCCAGGCCCGCGCTCGCGGCGAGGCGGGCGGCGCCGGGCAGGTCGCCGTGCGCCCACAGGCGCAGCCTGCCCCCGCTCGCCTCCAGTGCGTCGCTCAGCAGTCGCCGGCCCAGACCGCGCCTGCGGAAGGCGGGATGCACCACGAGTTCGCCGCTCGGCCCCTCTTCCGGGTCCGCCGGATCCAGGTGGGCGAAGCCCGCGACCTTTCCGTCCTCGTACAGCAGCACGGCCCTGGCGCCGTGATCGCCGCCGTGCCGCACCTGGAGCATCACATGCTCGTTGAGCGGAGCGACACCGTCGGCCTCGGCGGCCGCCTCCACCAGGGCGAGCACCGCCGCCACCTGCTCGTCATCGAGCCGTTCCGTGATCTCCACGCGTACGTCCATGTCTCGCACGATAAGTGAAGGCTTGGCGATTCCCCTACCGGGCTTCGGCAATAGACGCCATGGGTTCCCTCCCTGAATCGTTATCTTTGCGCCATTTCCTGCTTAGATCCCCGCTCTACTGTCGGGGGTCATGACCCGAGCATCCCTGACGCGACTGGCCGTCGCCGGCGCCGCCGTGGTGGGCGCCGCGGCCCTCACGATGGGCACGGCCGCCGCATCTCCCGCTCCCCAATCCGGCAAGCACGACCAGAGGCCCGGTCCCTCCGTTCCCGTCCGGTTGCTGACCATCAACGACCTCCACGGAAACCTGGAGCCCCCGACCGGGTCCAGCTCCCGGATCCTCGACCCGAACGGCCCGCTCACCGACACCGACGGCTCGCTGACCGGCATCGCCGGCGCGAAGTACTCGATCGCGGGCGGCGCGTCCTACCTGGCCGCCCACCTCAAGCAGCTGCGCGACGCCAACACCCTCCTGGTGGCCGCGGGCGACCTCATCGGCGCGTCGCCGCTGCTGTCCGCCGCCTACCACGACGAGCCGACCGCCGCCCTGCTCGACAAGCTCGGCCTGGTCACCTCCTCGGTCGGCAACCACGAGTTCGACGAGGGCATCGACGAGCTCAACCGCATCATGAACGGCGGCTGCCACCCGGTCGACGGCTGCTCCCCGGCGGGTGAGTGGAAGGGCACGAACTTCGACTATCTCGGGGCGAACGTGCTCAAGGAGGGCAACGGCGACTACGCCCTGCCGCCCTTCTACGTGAAGAAGATCAACGGGGTGAAGATCGGCTTCATCGGCCTGGTGACCCAGACGACTCCGAACATCGTCACCGCCGCCGGCATCAAGGGCCTGCAGTTCACCGAGGAGGTCGCGGCGGCCAACAAGGTGTCGAAGTACCTCGCCAAGCACGGGGTCAAGGCGCAGGTCGTGCTGGTCCACGAGGGCGACAACATCACCCCGAACCAGGACCCCAGCTCGTGCCCCGTCATCCCCGGCAACGGCTCGCGGATCGCCACGGGCCTCGACCCGCAGGTCGACCTGGTCATCAGCGGCCACAGCCACCAGGCGTACGTCTGCAAGGTGAAGGACCCGGCCGGTCAGGACCGCGTCTACACGCAGGGCTCGTCGTTCGGCCGGGCGATCACCCAGATCGACTTCCGGGTCGACCGCAGGACGAGGGACGTCATCCGCTCCAGCGTCGTCGCCAAGAACAACGTGGTGACCCGCACCGTCACCCCGGACGCCGACACCGAGGCGTACATCAAGACCTGGCAGGAGCGGGTCTCGACCGTCGCCAACAAGCCCATCGGCAAGATCACCGCCAACATCGGGCGTGGCAACAACGTCGGCGAGACGCCGCTCGGCGACCTGATCGCCGACGCGCAGCTCGAGGCCACCAAGGGCGGCGGCAACGCGGAGATCGCGCTGATGAACCCGGGCGGCGTCCGCACCGACCTGACCTACGCGCAGAGCGGCTCCGAGGGCGACGGCGTCGTGACGTACGGCGAGGCCTTCCAGGTGCAGCCGTTCAACAACCTCATGCAGGTCGTCACGCTCACCGGGGCCCAGCTCAAGGCGCTGCTCGAGCAGCAGATCTGGAAGGTCGACCCGGCGACGGGCGGGATCACCCAGCGGATCCTCCAGCCGTCCTCGTCGCTGACCTACACCTTCGACACGACGAAGCCGGAGGGCTCGCGGGTCTCCGACATCAAGATCAATGGCACCGCGGTGACCGACACCCAGCAGATCCGGGTGGCCGCCAACAACTTCCTCGTCGGCGGCGGCGACGGCTTCAGCGTCTTCACCAAGGGCACCGACCTGTGGAGCGGCCCGCTGGACATCGACGCGTTCGTCGCCTACATGGGCGCGCACTCGCCGATCGCCCCGCCGGCCACCGGCCGGATCAACCTCATCCGGTGAGCGACTAAAAAGCGATGGCCCGCCCCGTCAGGGGTGGGCCATCAGCGTCTGGCGGGTTCGGCCTCGTTCTGTTCGCCGCGGTCGGGGACGAAGCGGTAGCCCACGTTGCGGACCGTTCCGATGAGCGCCTCGTACTCGGCGCCCAGCTTGGCCCGCAGGCGCCGTACGTGCACGTCCACGGTGCGGGTGCCGCCGAAGTAGTCGTAGCCCCAGACCTCCTGCAGCAGCTGGGCGCGGGTGAAGACCCGGCCCGGGTGCTGGGCGAGGTACTTCAGCAGCTCGAACTCCTTGAAGGTGAGGTCCAGCGCGCGCCCGCGCAGCCGGGCCGTGTAGGTCGCCTCGTCGATCGAAAGGTCGCCGCTGCGGATCTCGTCGGGGACCTCGTCGGCGGCGGCCAGCGACAGCCGCCCGACCGCCATCCGCAGCCGGGCCTCGACCTCCGCCGGCCCCGCGGTGTCGAGGATCACGTCGTCCACACCCCACTCCGCCGACATCGCCGCGAGGCCGCCCTCGGTCACGATCGCCATCAGCGGGCAGGTGACGCCGGTCGTGCGCAGCAGCCGGCACAGGCTCTTGGCCTGCACGAGCTCACGGCGCGCGTCCACCAGGATGGCGTCCGCCGGGGGCGTGTCGATCAGCGCGGAGGCCTCGGCGGGCGCGACCCGCACCGAGTGCAGCAGCAGTCCGAGTGCCGGGAGTGTCTCCGCCGACGGCTCCAGAGCGTTGGTCAGCAGGAGCAGATTGCTCACATGAGCCTCCTCGCACCATGTCGGCTCGGCGCCGTTTGCAGCACTGGAAACCGCGACAGCCGTACAAACACGTAAGGACCCGGGGGCCACATCGCCCGAGTCCATTAATTCGTAGGGTAGCCCACACGAAGTTTGCGTCCAATGTGCGTCACCCGTGTGAACAACACGTCACGTGGTTTAGCACCGTAACGTGGCGGTGACGGAGAGCGTCCGCGAGGTGACGTGAGAGTGAGGGGAGCGGCGCGTCATGGCCAGGGGAACGATCCGCTACTGGGCGGCGGCCAAGGAGGCCGCCGGCGTGCCGGAGGAGCCGTTCGACGCCGAGACGCTGGGAGACCTGCTCGCGGGGATCTCGCGGAATCCGGCCGTCGAGCGCGTGCTGCGCCGATGCTCCTTCCTCGTCGACGGCGCACCCGCGGGTACGCGCGATCCGGCGACGATCGACCTACCCGAAGGTGCCGTGGTCGAGGTTTTACCCCCCTTCGCCGGGGGATGAGCGACTACTCTGATCACAAAGGCGCCTTCGGAGGGGTCGTCGGATGCGCAAGTTGGTCGTGGCCGTGGCCCTGCTGGCCATCGTGCTCGTCGTGCTCGACCGGGTCGCCGTGGTCGGGGTGCAGCGTGAGATCGCCCGCCAGATCGAGGCCAAGTACGACCTGGCGGAGGCCCCCTCGGTGCAGGTCAAGGGCATACCGTTCCTCACCCAGGCCATCTCGGGCCGATACGAGGAGATCAGCATCGGCATCGGGAAGGTGGAGCGGGAGGGCGTCCAGCTCGAACGCATCGACGCCACGCTGTACGGCGTCACCGCCCCGCTCTCCGACCTGATCCAGAACGCCGCGGCCACCGAGATCAGGGCCGATCGCGTGACCGGGACCGTGGTCATCTCCCGGCAGACCCTGTCGGCCCACGCGCCGCGCGGCATCAAGGTCGAGGGCGCCGGCGACGACAAGCTCCGCGTTTCGGGCAACGTGCCCGTGCTCGGGAACCAGGTGCCGGTCACCGCCGACATGAAGATCCAGGTGGTCCAGGGCGGAATACGGCTCACGCCCGCGAACGTGAAGATCGCCGGCGCCATCCCCGTGCCGAATCCCGAGCGGCTCATCTCGTTCACCGTGCCGGTGAAGAACCTGCCGCTCAACCTCAGGATCACCCGCGTGAAGTCGACGAGCGAAGGGCTCGCGGTCCAGGGCACCGCGTCCGATGTCCCCCTCCGATGAGGGCTCGCGTGACGATCGTCACACCGCCGAACCATGGCGTCCCGGCGTACGTGATGAGGGTGTGAGTCCAGCCGGAACCGCCGACGAGGAGCTCATACGCGCACTTTGGGAGGATCACGGAGGGCCGCTGTACGGCTACGTGCTGCGGTTGACCGGTGATCCGGGCAGGGCGGAGGACGTGGTGCAGGAGACGCTGCTTCGGGCCTGGCGGCATCCCTCCGGGCTCCAGGGGCGCCCGGTTCGCGCGTGGCTGTTCACCGTCGCCCGCAATCTCGTCGTCGACCAGCACCGTGCCCGCAAGTCCAGGCCGCAGGAGACGGGGGACGAGGCGCTCGCCGTGCTGCCCGCCGACGACGAGCTGGAACGGGCCGTCGAGTCGTGGGGAGTGGCGGAGGCGCTGGCCTCCCTCAGGGCGGAGCACCGCGAGGTGCTCCTGGAGACGTACTACCGGGGGAGATCGGTGAAGGAGGCGTCGGAGATCCTCGGCATTCCGCCGGGAACGGTGAAGTCGCGGACCTACTACGCCCTCCGGGCGCTGAAGCTCGCCCTGGAGGAACGGGGGCTGGCACCATGACCTGCGAGGAGGTGCGGATCTCGCTCGGCGCGTACGTGCTGGGGGCGCTCGACGCCGAGGAGACCGCCGAGGTCGAGGCCCACCTGGAGACCTGCGCGGCCTGCCGGGCGGAGCTGGCCGAGCTGTCCGGGCTGCCGCCGCTGCTGGCGCGCGTGTCGGCCGAGGACATCGAGCGCGCCGCCGCGCCGCCGCGGGCCGTGCTCGACGGCGTCTTCGCGGATGTTCTCGCGAAGGCGAATGCGAATGCGGATACGGGCGCGGGTGCGGACGGGGCGGTCGCGCCCCCGGTCGTGGCGTCCGCCCGGCGTGGGCGCCGGTCCCGCGTGCTGCTGGCGCTCGCCGCGTCCGTCGTCGTCGCGGCCGTGGGAGGCACGGCGTGGGTGTCGGTGGCGCAGAAGGCCTCGGAGAGCACGGCAGTGGGGTCGGTCGCCGCGGCCCCGGACCAGGCGAGCCGCGCGGCCCAAGGTAAGGCGGCCCCGGCTCAGGCGGCGCAGGATCAGGCGGCGCAGGATCAGCCGGGCCAGGCCGACGCGGCGGGCACGGAGGCGCCGCCGGAGCTGCTCGTCGCCCCGGCGTCGCCCGCGCCCTCGGCCGCGTCGTCAAAGGGGGCGGTGGCGAGAAAGGTCGAGCCGTCGCGCGCCGAAGCGACCGTCACCGCTTCGCCCGTGCCGTCGGAGGCGCGCGGGAGCAGCGGCGACGTACGCATCGTCGTACGGCTTGTGCCGCACGACGGCGGGACGCAGGTCGTCGCCAGGGTCGCGGGCGTCCCGGCGGGCACGGTCTGCACGTTGCGCGCGGTCGCCAAGGACGGCACGGTCTCGACCCTCGGCAGCTGGACCGTGGGCAGAGGCGAGTACCGCGGTCAGAAGATGATCCTCGAAGGCTCGACGGCGCTGCGGCCCGGCCAGATCGACCGGATCGAACTCGCCGACTCGGGCGGCCGCGTCCTGGTGACCGCCAGGCTGTGACCTCGCCGTGACCCGGCGGGGGAATCAGCCGCACCGGGCGTACGGTTGCAGACGGTGATGGCAGGGATCGCGACCCTCATGGCCACGCTCGTCCTGGGCGTGGTCCTCGGGCTGGTCCTGAGACGGCGCGACGGAAGGATGCGGGTCGTGGAACACGCCCCGGTGACGAGTGGTGATCTCGGCGCCGACCTCGGCGAGCGCGCCACGCTGGTGCAGTTCTCGACCGCGTTCTGCCAGCCCTGCCGGGCGACCCGCCGGATCCTGGGCGAGGTGGCCGGCATGGTGCCCGGCGTCCGGCACGTGGAGATCGACGCGGAGTCGCGCCTCGATCTGGTCAGGCGCTTCGACGTCCTGCGCACCCCGACCGTGCTCGTCCTCGACGGGGCGGGCAACGTGGTGAAGAGGGCGTCCGGCCAGCCGCGCAAGGCCGACGTCATCGTCGCGCTCGGCGCGGCCGTGGACGGCGCGTCTCACGGGCCGTCTCAACCATCGGACAAGGTGTGACAGATGCCGAGACGGAAGGTACTGTCGTGGTCATGACTCCCACGACAGAGCTGCTCACGAAGCGGCGAGCGGTGGACTTCTGCCGCGTCGCGACCTCGCTCTGTCGCATGGCCTGAGGGTGATTCCTGCGGCTTCGTGCCGCATTCCAAGAATCCTTCAGGAGCATCCCCACGATGCAGATCGACCCTCGTGGCCCGCGTTTCGGCGCGGCCGTGACCAGTGTGGTCCTCGCGGTCGTACTGGTCACGCAGAATCCCTGGTTGCTCGCCGCGCAGGCGATCGTCTTCGCGCTCGGTGCCGCTGACGCGTCGCCGTACGGGCTGGTCTTCCGCCGGTTCGTGCGGCCGCGGCTGGGGCCGCCGGCCGAGACGGAGGACGCGGCGCCGCCGCGGTTCGCGCAGGCCGTCGGGCTGGGGTTCGCGATGGTGGGACTGATCGGATTCGCGGCGGGGATCACCGCACTGGCCTTGGGTGCGACAGCAGCGGCACTGCTGGCCGCCTTCCTCAACGCAGCGTTCGGCTTCTGCCTGGGCTGCGAAACGTACCTGCTCATACGCCGTCTACAACCTGGGAGAATCCAATGAGCCGCTCCGCCGTTCTGGTGGACGCCGACTGGGTCGAGGCCAACCTCGACACGCCAGGTGTCGTGCTCGTCGAGGTCGACGAGGACACCAGCGCCTACGACAAGGGTCACATCCGCGGTGCCGTGAAGATCGACTGGAGGACCGACCTGCAGGACCCGGTCCGCCGCGACTTCGTCGACAAGGCCGGTTTCGAGGCGCTGCTGTCGTCGCGCGGCATCGCCAACGACGACACCGTCGTCCTGTACGGCGGCAACAACAACTGGTTCGCCGCCTACGCCTACTGGTACTTCAAGGTCTACGGCCACGAGAACGTCAAGCTGCTCGACGGCGGGCGCAAGAAGTGGGAGCTGGAGTCCCGCGAGCTGGTGAAGGACGTCGTGGAGCGGCCGGCCACCCAGTACGCGGCCACGGAGCCCAACAACGACATCCGCGCCTTCCGTGACGACGTCGTCGCCGCGATCGGCAAGCAGAACCTGGTCGACGTCCGCTCGCCCGACGAGTTCACCGGCAAGCTGCTCGCCCCGGCCCACCTGCCGCAGGAGCAGGCGCAGCGCGGCGGCCACGTGCCCACCGCCCGCAACATCCCGTGGTCGAAGGCGGCCAACGACGACGGCACCTTCCGCTCCGACGACGAGCTCCGCGAGCTCTACTCGGGAGCCGGCGTGGACCTCTCCAAGGACACCATCGCCTACTGCCGCATCGGCGAGCGCTCCGCGCACACCTGGTTCGTGCTGCACGAGCTGCTCGACCAGCCCAACGTCAAGAACTACGACGGTTCGTGGACCGAGTACGGCTCGCTCGTGGGCGTGCCGATCGAGCTGGGGGAGGCCCGCTGATGACCACCACACAGGGTTGCGCTGCTCCTGAGCAGACCGTCGCGTTGCCGGCCGGCATCGACCTGTCCAACCAGGCCGTGATCCAGGGCGTCGTCACCGGCGCCGGCACGGCGTACGCCCGCCTGCTGGACCACAGCGGCGAGTTCACCGGCGAGGTCGTCGTCTCCGACGAGGGCGTCTTCCGCTTCTTCGCCGCGCCCGGCCAGTGGACCGTCCGCATCATCGCCGGCGGCGGCGTCACCAAGGACGTCCCCGTCGAGGCCAAGCTCGGCGAGGTCGCCCAGCTCTCGGTCACCGTCTGATCCACTCGCTTTACCGAAGGCCGGTGCGTTCCGCGAACGCCCCGGCCTTCTGTGTGTAGAGGGTAATAGCTCGTTTACCCTACGTTACTGAACGTTTCGTATTACGTTTGCTACCGTGGAGGTGCACAAGGCCGCGCTCAAGCACGGCATCGCCCACGAGGACGTCGTTCACGCGACAAGGGGGTTCCTCATTGCCTATCCCCTCGCTCACGAGGATGAAGAGGGGCCGCGGCGAGAGCTGCGACTCGGTCCGGACCGTGCAGGGAACCTACTGGAAACTATCGTGCTTTACCTTGACGACGGCCGGGAGTTGGCCATACATGCGATGCCTATGAGGCGCAAGTACCGGGATCTCTTGCGAGGGGGATCGAGGAGGGAGCATGTCTAGGATGGACGGAGACGTTCCGACCTCGAGTGGCGTGCCGGTAACGGACGAACTCATAGCCGCACTGGCGGAAGAAGCCGAAGAGGGATACGACGTGGAGACTCTTCGTCGTCGGGGAGGCAGGCGTCCCATTGGTTCCGCGCCTGCCGATGTGGTTCCGGTGAGGCTGGATCCCGAGTTGCGCTCTGCATTGATCACACGGGCCAAGCGCGATCAAACCAGTGCCAGCGAAGTCATTCGCCGAGCACTGCGCGCATGGCTTCACGTGGCCTGATCGGTGCAAGACTCGTCAGGGAGGTGAGCGAACGGTGACATGCGAACCTGCCGGCCTCCGCGAGGGGGCGACCCGTGGGCGACGGGTCGTTCTCCGGCTGTTGGGGACTGCGACGACCTCCATGGCGACCGACGAGATCATGGCCTTGTCACGCGACGAGCAAGATGGTCGCGAAGAGACGCTTTCGGGCGGGAAAGATTTGGGTCGAGCTCATCGCGCCGTAGGGAGGAGCGAGAGCCGATAGCATGCGGCAGGTGTCCGGAACGTCCGCACTTGCCGCCCCCCGCCAGGATGCCGCGCCGCGCCGGGCCTCCTGGAGACTGTCGCCATACGCGCTGCCGCTGAACGCCCTGCGGATCCTCGCCAAATGCGCCCTCCCGCTGATCCTCTGGTTCTCCGCCGGACGGCTGGTCCGCTGGGCGCTGCTCCTGCTGGCCGCGACCATCTCGCACGGCTCGTGGTATCAGGCCCGCCTCGTCGTGGTGATGTTCCTCTTCACGCTCGTCGTGATGACGTCGCTCGCCACGACCGTGGGCATGCTGTACGTCATCCGCGAGGCGCTGCTGGAGACCCAGGCCCGGCGCGCCGGTGGCGAGGCCAAGGAGAGCCTGCTGAACGCTCTCAACCGGACCGCGCTCGTCTTCGCCGGCATTTACATGACCTGGGGTTTCGTCGCCGACGACGCACGCGAGTTCTCGGGCATCGACGTGATGCGGCAGCCGGACCGGTACATCCTCGACGCCGGCAGCGGCGACGACAGCGGAGTGATGCGCGGGCTCATCAGTCTCGACCCGAAGGTCTCCCTGGCGACGATGGCCGTCGCCTACGCGGTCAAGTGGTACTTCGGCCGCCGCCACGAAGCGGGCGAGGGCCGCTTCTCCGGCATGCTCGCCACGTTCGGGGAGCTCGCGTTCGCGTTCTACGGGCTCAACGCGATCGCCGCCGCAGTGGGGGCGCGCTCCGACTGGATCGGCCACCGGTCCGCCGTCACCGCCTGGCACGACTTCGCGGCCAGTGCCGAGGACGGCGTCCCGGGGTGGAAGCAGGTCTCGGAGTGGCTGGGCGACGTCTGGCCGCACGTCATCGACGCCCTCGCCATCCCGCTCACGTGGCTGACGATCGGCATCCTCGTCTACGGCGCCTACGCGGAGGACACCCGGACCACGATCAGGGGGACGCGTCTGGAGCAGGCGGCGGTCCACCTGGAGCGCACTCACAACTGGACGCGTCTCGCCCTCGCGAAGCTGAGCGCCGGCTGGACCGCTCGATGGATCCCGCTGCTGAACTCCCTGCGTCTGACGGCGCGCGGGGGCGCCCCGCTGTTCGGGCTGTTCGCCCTCTGCTACGTCGGCCTGCACATCGGCGGCGACTATCTCCTGAGAGCCGGCCGCTATCTCACCGCGAGCGAGGAACCATACCTGTGGTTCGCGACCGGTGAACCGGTCGTCTACGTGGTGGACCTGGTCGTGACCCTGATGACGATGTGTCTGATCGCCGCCACGTTCGACCTGGCCTCGACGCGAGCGCGGGTGAGGGCGAACGGCGGAGCACCGGTCACCGGCGGAACCGCAGAACCTGATCGTCCCTCTCCGGCGAGGTGAAGGCGGCCTTCACGAAGTCCTTGGCGGACTGATCGGGCACGTCTCGGTAAGTGCTCGGCCGCAGGACGACCTCGACTTGGTCGGCCACGGAGGGCGGGACCACGCCCATCATCTCCAGCCGGTACGGCGTGCCGATCTTGTTGTCCTTGACGTCGGGTGGGGTCTCGTTGTTCACCATCTCCACCTGCCACGTGCGCCCGGTCCGGTCGGTGAACTTGACCTCCGCCGGCTCTCCGTGACGAATGGCGCCCTCGGCGTCGAGCGCGGTCCTGGTCGCCGAGATCTTCAACCACTGGCGGTCGGATCGCTCCGGCTTGCCGGTGGGATCCTTGATCTTCTCCACGGTGGCCCGCCACGACACGTGCTGCCAGACCCCCGCCTGGCCGGGCTCCACGACGTGGACGATGTCGTCGGGGCGGCCGTACTTGTAGGCCTGGTAGCCGAACAGCGTGGGGGCGCCGACGGCGAGCACGACGGACAGCACGGTGCCCCCCACCAGCAGGCCCCTACGCCGCGTGGGCACTGTGGGCCGCGTGGGCACTGCGGACACCGCGGGCGCCTCGGCGGATGGCTCCACGGGCGGCTCCGCGGGCGCCTCCGGGGAGGGGGGAGCGGGCGCGAGCGCCGCGGGAGGCGGCTGCCGGTTCGTCCGCAGCGCGGGGAAGGGCTGCGTGGACCTGTCCTCCCCTTCGGGCTCCGGAGGCGGCCACACGCGCAGGTCCGTCGGCGGCTTCAGCGTGCCGGGGATGGGCACGGAGGGCGGCGCCGTCGGTATGGGCGGGGGAAGTGCGCCGCTGTAGGTGATGTCGGAGGGCTGCTCGGCCGGGGGAGCGAACCAGTCGCGGGCGTCCGGGCCGTTCCTCGGCGGGGTTCCGTCCATGGGGGTCTCGGTCATCGGCTCGTGCTCACGAGTGAGTGGTAGTCCTCCGGCTGTGAGGTCAGCCGGTCGGCGGCGGCACCGGACAGCCCGAGGTCGATCTGCGCCTCGGGCGCGTAGTTGTCGCTCACCAGCGGGCTGACGGGAGGGATGAAGACGAGGTCGGCGCCCGGCACCGCGTCTTTGGGCACCTCGAAGACGAGCAGTCCACTGGACCAGAACCCGGGCTGGATGTACTTGTTGAACAGCGTCAGCGCGTCGTCGACCTTGTCCGTCGGCTGGTAGCGCCGGCCGTCCGCAGTCAGGAGGACGGGGGGGCTGAGTTTGCTCAGTTTGAAGGGCTCGCGCGCGCTCGTCGCCGAGACGTCGACCAGAAGGAACAGGTTGCTCGTGGCCACCTTGGACACCTTGTTGGAGTAGTCCGTGGTGTCCACGGTGCGGGCGGCCGCGACCGACAGGGCCTTCACGGTGAAGCGCTTGGTCTCCACCGTCTCGCCGATCCGGCCCTTGTAGGTCAGGTAGGAGGTGCGCTGCTCGAAGGACACCGAGAAGTTCTGCTGTGCGTAGACCGCTGCCGCCGCGAGCACGATTCCGGCCGCTCCGGCGGCGATCCGCCGGCCCACACCGCGCCTCGGCGGCTTGGCGCGGGCCGCACGACGGGAGATACGGCTCTCCGTCTGTGTGACCACCATCAGCTGCTCTCCTTCCGTACGGGAAGGGTGATCTGGGCGGCCACCTCGGGCTCGAAGGGGCCCTTGTCGTCCTTGCGTTCGCCCACGAGCTGCCAGTCATGACCCTGGTTCAGCAGTCCGAGTTGCTCGTATTCGAACGAGCCCACGTCGAGGCTGATCTCCGTGGGCGCGGTCGCGGTGGGCTCGAGTTCGTACTTCACCACGACCGTGGTGGTGATTCCGGGATGCAGCTGGTGGCTCTCGACACCGAGGCTGAGCACGGAGACCTGGGGGCCGTACTTGGTCTTGATCTCCGGACGGGTCCGCAGGAGAGAGCCGGCGAAGGAGCCGAACGGCGAGTACTTCCCGGAGTCCGGGATGACGCCGACCGAGGCGGTCTCCTTGCCCATGTTGGTGACCTTGAGGACGAGCTCCAGATAGCGCTTCGTTGTGTCGAAGTCGCCCTTCTCGGTGATGTCGATCGCCTTGATGAACTGCGTGCGGAACTGCCCCTGGTCGATCGTGTCCCCGGGCGAGACCGTCGGCGGGGGCGCGTCCGGGGCGTCCTTGAGACCGCCGAAGGCGGCCGTGACGCCGATGACCACCACGGCCAGCGCGAGAGCGACCGGGACGAGGACCGGGCGTCGTCGACGGGCGCCATTGGGGGATGACGTCATGGCAAGCGATGGTAGTACGACCACAGTTGCCCCATTGGTCGCAATGGTTCGACCCCCGCGCGGAAATGCGTCCGAATGGCGAGAAGCCCGCCCTGACAGGGCTTCCAGCTCCTACGCTGTGACCGAGGCGGACATGGAGGGCCCGTGGGCGACCCGCACCCCGAGCATGCCCAGTTGCAGGCGGATCGGATCTACCTGGGCTGGCAGTATGCGCTGCTGTACCCGGATCCCGGGCCGCCGCCCAAGCGACCGGCCAGGGAGGACGTCACCGAGCCTCCGGTGGACACCGAGTGGATCCACCGGGAGCGGCTCCAGAAGGATCTGCTCAACCGCCCCGTCAGGATCTTCCGTACCTTCATGGCCGTGGTGGCCGCGGGGATCCTCGTCCTCGGCGTGACCGGCCTGCTCACCTGGTCGTTCGTGATGCTGGGCCTGGTCGCCGCGGGCGGCGTGGCCGCCATCTGCACCTACGCCATCCGGCAGGGCGACCGTACGGTCAACGAGCGGCTCGACGAGCGCCGCCGCAAGGCGCTGCGGGAGCAGGAGCGCCGCCAGCGGGAGATCGTCACGGCTCAGGAGGAACACGCCGCGAAATACCGCGACTGGGCCGAGAAGAAGAACCGCTTCGACAGGCAGATCACCTGGTATGCCGTGGCCGTGCCCGACGACATCGACCGGGTCGACGTGGCCGGGGGCACGCTGACCGGCTGGTCGGCGCTGGTCACGCTGATCGGCGCGACCCGGCTCTACAGCGGCGGCCACCTGACCGTGCTCGACCTGTCGGAGGGCGCGATCGCCAAGGACCTGATCGAGCTGGCGCGCAGGGGCGGGGACGACCCGCTCGTCTGGGTGCTCCCGGTGGACCTGCCCCGGCTCGACCTGGGCGCGACGCTCAAGCCCGAGGCGTTCGCCGACGTGCTCGCCCACGTGGTGAGCGTCAGCGAGGAGACCAGCAGGGACATCGGCTTCGACAACGCGATCCTGGAGCGCGTGCTCGAGGTCCTGGGCGAGAACGCGACGATCAGCCAGGTCACCGCCGCCCTGCGGGCACTCGCACAGGTGGGCGACCCGCGCGACGACATGAAGGGCGGCCTGCTCACGGCGTCGCAGCTCGAACGCATCGGCACGCTGTTCGGCCGGGGCGTGGCCGACCGGGTGGTCATCGAGCGGGCCTGGGCGATGGAATCGCAGCTGCGCAAGCTGGAGACGCTGGGCTCGCAGGCCGTACAGCTGCCGCCCGCGCGGCTGCGGGTCGTCAGCATGGACCGGCAGGCGGGGGTCTTCGGCAACCGGGTGCTCGGGACCTACGTCGCGACCGCGCTCACGCACATCCTGCGCCAGTCGCCGGCCAGTGAGCGGCCCTGGTATCACACGATCATCGTGGCGGGCGCGGACAAGCTGCGCGGCGACGTGCTCGACCGGCTCATGGACGCCTGCGAGACCTCGCGCACCGGGCTCGTGCTGACCTATCGCAGCCTCACCCCGACCGTGCGGGAGCGCCTCGGCCGGGGACACGCGGCGGTCGCGTTCATGCGCCTGGGCAACGCCGAGGACGCCCGGGTGGCCAGCGAGCACGTCGGCACCGAGCACCGCCTGGAGCTCGCCCAGCTCACCGAGACGTTCAGCTCGGCGGTCAACGGCCCGAGCGGCTTCTACACCTCCACCGTCGGCGAGAGCCGTACGGAGGGGGAGGACATGAGCGAGGGCGACCTGCGGGAGGACATCACCGAGTCGACCGAGTGGGGACGGCGCGCGCCCACGGTCGCCGACGGGGTCCTGCAGCGGTCGCGGGAGTTCCTGGTCGAGCCGCACCAGCTCCAGCAGCTCCCCACGACCTCCGTGATCATCACCTACTCGACGGCGGAGGGCCGCCAGGTGCGCCTCGCCGACGCGAATCCGGCGATACTCACCTTCCCCAAGACGACGCTGGGAGAGTTCGAGGAGATCCGGAGGGCCGCCCTCGCGCCCCCCGAGCCCGAGCCGGAGCCGGAGCCGGAGGAGCCTGTGCTGCCCGATGTGCCCCCGAACCTCGGCCCGCCGCCGCCTCGCCTCGACTGGCGCAAGCGGTCATGAGCAGGCCCGCGTCCGCTGCCCGATGTGCCCCCACTGCGCTTCCCCACGGTCGGTCCGCCGCCGCCCCGCCTCGACCGGCGCAAGCGGTCATGACCGCTCCCGAAACGTCGTACGCGCCCATGACACCGTCCGCTGTCGGTAAGGGCATCGTCAACCGGGGTGTGCGGGCGTGATCGTTGAAGGAGTCTCTCCCCTGTTCGTCGTCACCTGAGGGGTCTGATGCAGCCGTTTCCCCTGAGCGGGCCGTGGTACCGGATTCAGGCGATCACAGCCCCATCGCGTAGTTCGTCCGCGGAGTGGGACTTCGTCACGGTGCTCCCCGCGGTCCTGTCCGCCGCGCAGCGCAACCGGCCGTTCGTCATCGGCTGGCTGTCGCGGGGTTCGGGTGCGCCGCTGGAGCTCATCACCAACGCGGGACCGCTCACACCGCCCAAGCCGCCCAAGCGGGCGGCGTCCACACCGGAGCCGCCGGTCACCGGCCCGCAGCCGCTGCTGTTCCCCGGCGGCGCGCGCGGCGTGGAGATCGGCGACGAGTGGCTGGCCGACCTCGCCGACCTCGTCTGGACGCCGTGTCCGGGCCGTCAGGCCCCGCCGCTCTACGGCAGGCGCGAGCCGGAGCCCGACGAGCCCAAGCGGCCCACGCTGTTCGAGTCGACGCTGGTCACGCTCATGTCCCGGCCGTTCGCGTGGGTGGTGGTCGCCGAGCCGACCGACCTGCTCGACGCCGAGGTGGCCCACCTGCGCACCCAGCTCAACGTGCTGCGCCAGTACGGCGACGCCTCGGAGCGGTCGCGCTTCGACGCCGAACGGGCCGAGCGCAGGATGCAGGAGCTGGACGCCTTCCGCGAGGCCGGACTGTGGAACGTCCGGGTGCTCGCCGGTGCGGCCGGCCCCGACGAGCTGCGCCAGATCGCTCCGGTGCTGGTCGGCTCGGTGGAGATGAGCCACCACCCCTACCGGCTGCGCAGCGCGATGTCGCTGCCCGCCCTGACCGGCGACGGCACCTGCGAGTCGGTGTACGGCTTCAGCGAGGCGCTGGCCGTCAACCTGCAGGATTCGGCCGACGGTGCGGCGGCGCCGTTCGCGGCGACGGCCGGGGCGCTCGCCGCGCTCGCCGGGCTGCCGCGCCGTGAGGTGCCGGGGGTCCGGGTGCTCGACGCGGGCTTCTTCGACGTGACGAGCGAGGCCGAGGTCGAGGGCTCTGCGGAGACCGTCGACCTCGGCGCGATCGTCGACGGGCAGGACCGCGCCGTCGGAGCGTTCCGGGTGCCGCTGGCCACGCTGAACCGCCACGCCTTCGTCACCGGCGCCACCGGCTCGGGCAAGTCGCAGACCGTGCGTCACCTGCTTGAGCAGCTCACCAAGGCGGGCATCCCGTGGCTGGCGATCGAGCCGGCCAAGTCGGAGTACGCCGCGATGGCCGGCCGGGTCGAGCACCTGGCGCCGCTGACCGTCATCAACCCCTCGGCGCCCGACAACGTGCCGATCAGCGTCAACCCGCTCGCGCCCGAGCCCGGCTACCCCGTGCAGGCCCACATCGACATGGTCAGGGCGCTGTTCATGGCGGCGTTCGACGCCGAGGAGCCGTTCCCGCAGATCATGTCGCTGGCGTTGCAGCGCGTCTACGAGGCCAACGGCTGGGACGTGGTCACCGGGGGCGGCATCCCGGGGGCCGCCGTGCAACCGGCCGTGCCGACCCTGGAGCAGCTCCAGCAGCACGCGCTGGAGGTCATCCAGGAGATCGGGTACGGCAACGAGGTCCAGGCCGACGTCGAGGGCTTCATCAGCCTGCGCCTGCGCAGCCTTCGCGTGGGCAGCGCGGGCCGGTTCTTCGAGGGCGGCCACCCGGCCGACATCGGCGGCCTGCTCCAGCGCAACGTCGTGCTCGCGATCGAGGACGTGGCCAACGACGAGGACAAGGCGTTCCTCATGGGCACGCTCATCATCCGCATCGTCGAGCACCTGCGGATGCGCGCCCGCTCGGAACCGCGGGCCGAGGACGGCGTCGGCGGCCTGCGGCACGTCATCGTCATCGAGGAGGCCCACCGGCTGCTGCGCGACCGCGGCTCCCAGCGGGCCTCCACACATGCCGTCGAGTTGCTGGCCGGGATGCTCGCCGAGATCAGGGCGTACGGCGAGGGCATCATCGTGGCCGAGCAGATCCCCACCAAGCTCGTCTCCGACGTGGTGAAGAACACCGCGCTCAAGGTCGTGCACCGGCTCCCGGCCGAGGACGACCGCGCGCTCGTCGGCGCGGCCATGAACCTGAGCGAGGACCAGTCGCGCCAGGTGGTGTCCCTCCAGCCGGGCTTCGCCGCCGTGTTCGCCGACGGCATGGACCGCCCGCTGCGCGTCCGAGTGCCGCTGGGCGAGGACCGCGAGCGCGAGACGCTCGGCCCGGTGCCGCCGATCTGCGGGCGCCGCTCGGCCGCCTGCGGGCGCGAGTGCCGTACGGGGAAGGCGTGCACGCTGGTCGAACTGCGCGAGGCCGACCTGCTCGCGGTGGCCCCGGAGTGGGCGTGGCTGCGGATCTGGACCGACACGGTCGTCCTGGCGTTCGTGACGAACCGGTCGCTGCCGGGCGTGCCGCGCGTGCTCGCCGACATCTGGGCGGAGCTGCCGGCCAAGCGGCGCGAGTGCCTGCTGGCCACGCTGGTCGAGCGGTCGGTCGCGCGCCGCGCCTGGTCGCTGCGGACGTGGTTCGACCCCGCGCTGCTCACGGAGAAGGCCGCCGAGGTCGCCGCCGGGCTGCTGGCGGCGGGTCAGGCGGACGGCGGGGAGAGCGAGCCGCCGATGCGGGCGGGCGAGCGGCCGGGCGCGGCCTGGGTGATCCCGCAGGTCCGCTGGCTGCACGAGGTGGACAGGCTGTTCCCGTTCGGGCATCCCGCGCCCAACCTGCGCAGCCCGGCCCCGGCGATGGAGTATCCGCTGTTCGGCACCGACCCCGCCGGCCGGCCGTACCCGCATCAGGGGGTCAACGGCGCCGAGCCGGCCGAGGGCGGGGTCGCGGTCGGCGTGCGCACCGAGCTGCTCGGCCACCGCGCGAAGGCGCTGCGCCACCACCCGCTGTCGATGGAGGTGGACCGCAACCGCGCCCTGGCGTGGCGGGTCATCCTGGGCGACGACGAGCACGAGGGCATCCAGCGCGACGTGACGACGGTCGCCATCGGGGTGGAGCCGCGCGAGCGGGTCAAATACGTGGCCCAGACGATGAGCGCGGGCTGGCTGGAGACCGTGCTGTCGTGGCCCCGCCGGTTCGTCCTGCCGTTCGACGGCGACACCCCCGCGGAGCTGTCCTTCGGATCGTGACCTCCGCGCAGGCGACTAGGATCGCGGCATGAGTCAGCTTCCGTTGCGGGCGCAGCTCGCCAGCGCCCTGGGCCGCACGGCCGCGACGCTGTCCAGGGCCACCGGGCGTGGCGACGGCTCGGTGATCGGCGGCAGGGTCGGCCTCATGCTGGAGCCCGACCTGCTGCGCAAGCTCGCGGCCGACCGCAAGCTCGTCCTGGTCAGCGCGACGAACGGCAAGACCACGACGACGCGTCTGATCACCTCGGCGCTGCAGGAGTTCGGCGACGTGGCGACGAACGCCTTCGGCGCCAACATGCCCGCCGGGCACGTGTCGGCGCTCGCCTCCAACAAGGACGCGCCATACGGCGTGCTGGAGGTCGACGAGAAGTACCTCCCCGAGGTCCTCGACACGACCAACGCCGGCATCGTCTGCCTCATGAACCTGAGCCGCGACCAGATGGACCGGGCGGCCGAGATCTGGCTGCTGGCCCAGAAGTGGCGCCGCGCCCTCGCGGGCAGGCCCGCGCACGTGATCGCCAACTGCGACGACCCGCTGGTCGCCTGGGGCGCGTCCACCGCCGCGCGGGTCACCTGGGTGGCGGCGGGGCAGCGCTGGCGCGAGGACTCCTGGTGCTGCCCCGAGTGCGGCGGCCCGCTCGACCGCGCCGGGTTCGGCAACGGCGGGCAGAGCCTCACCCCGGTGCAGATCGCCGACACCAACTGGGCGTGCCGAGAGTGCACCTTCCACCGGCCCGAGCCCAGCTGGGTGCTCGACGGGGAGTACGTGACCGACCCCCGGGGTCAGCACTGGCGCCTGGACCTCCAGCTTCCCGGCCAGGCCAACCGGGCGAACGCCGCCATGGCGCTGGCGGTCGCCGAGACCGTCGGCCTCGACCCCGCCCGGGCGCTGCCCAGGCTGCGTACGGTCGCCTCCGTCGCCGGGCGCTACACGACCGTCGAGCGGGACGGCCGGTCGCTGCGGCTGCTGCTGGCCAAGAACCCGGCGGGCTGGCTGGAGGCGTTCGACGTCGCCGACCCGGCGCTGCCGATCGTCTTGTCGGTGAACGCGCAGGGGCCGGACGGCCGCGACACCTCCTGGCTGTGGGACGTCGACTACCGCATCCTGCGCGGCAGGCCCGTCCTCGTCACCGGTGAGCGCCGCCTCGACCTCGCGCTGCGGCTGGCCGTGGCCGGGGTCCCCTTCCAGCTCTGCGACTCGTTCGAGCAGGCGGTGGCCCTCCTCGCGCCCGGCAAGATCGACGTGATCGCCAACTACACCGCGTTCCAGCAGATCCGAGCGGAGTTCGGCCGTGCAGTCTGAATTGTCCATCGTCTGGATCTATCCCGACCTCCTCAGCACGTACGGGGACCAGGGCAACGTCCTGGTGCTGGAGCAGCGGGCCCAGGCCCGGGGCATCGCGACCAGGACCGTCCACGTACGGTCGTCCGACCCCGTGCCGCAGCAGGGCGACGTCTACCTGATCGGCGGCGGCGAGGACCGGCCGCAGATCCTCGGGGCCGAGCGGCTGCGCCGGGACGGCGGCCTGCACGCCGCGATCCAGCGCGGCGCGGCCATGCTGGCGGTCTGCGCCGGCTACCAGATCATGGGCACGGTGTTCGGCGGCGAGGAAGGGCAGCCGGTGCCCGGCATCGGGCTGCTGGACATCAGCTCGGGGCGGGGCGAGCGGCGCGCGGTCGGCGAGCTGGCCGCCGAGGTGGACCCCGCGCTGGGGCTGCCCACGCTGACGGGCTTCGAGAACCACATGGGCGTGACCAGGCTCGGCCCCGGAGTGCGCCCGCTGTCGCGGACCCTCGTCGGCACCGGCAACGGCGACGGCACGGAGGGCTGCTACGCGGGCCGTGTCATCGGCACCTACCTGCACGGGCCGGCGCTCGCCCGCAACCCCGCGCTCGCCGACCTGCTGCTGAGCTGGGTGACCGGACCGCTGCCCCCGATCGACGACAGCTGGTATCAGGCGCTGCGCGACGAACGGCTGCGCGCGGTGCTGCCGAGCTGACCGGGCCGTAGATCCTGGCCGGTCAGCAGATGCTGGCCGGTCAGTAGATCAACGCCTGTACGCCCTCGCCCAGGACCTCCTCGACGAACGTGGAGGCCCCGGCGATGCGCACGCCGTCGATCACGTCGTCCACGGTGATGCCCCGGCGGGCGGCGCACTGGGTGCACAGCGTGACCCTGCCCGCGGCGAGCACGGCGTCGAGCATGTCCTCCAGCGGGGCGGCCTCGGCCAGGGTGAACTCCTTGGCCCGCCCCGGCAGCGCGAACCACGAGGACTCGCCGGTCAGCCACAGCGAGACCGGGACACCGCTCGCCAGCGCGGCCGCCGCCACCGTGAACGCCTGGTTGCAACGCTCCGGGGCGTCCGCCCCGGCCGTGACCTTGATGACCAGTGATCGTGCCATGCTGCGAGCCTAGTCCGCCGGGGTCGCCGGCGCGCCGCCGCGTGCCGTACAAGTTGGGCAATCGGCGCATGCCGCGCGTGGTGCGAGGGGCCGCTCGCGCGCCTCTAAGCTCGTCTCCATGGACGTACATCCCGACCTCGAGCCGATCGCCTTCCTCCTGGGCCGCTGGGAGGGGGCCGGGGTGATCGGCTATCCCACCATGGAGAGCGCCAACTTCGGCCAGGAGATCGTCTTCGGGCACAACGGGAAGCCGTTCCTGACCTATCAGAGCCGCACGTGGCTGCTCGACGCTGAGGGCAACAAGGTCCGGCCTCTGTCCACCGAGACGGGGTTCTGGCGGATCCAGCCCGAGCGCCAGATCGAGGTGTGCCTCGCGCACCCGACCGGCATCGTGGAGATCTACGTGGGGGAGGTCGTCTTCCACAAGATCGAGCTGCGTACGGACGTGGTCGCGCGAACCACGACGGCGAAGGATTACAACGCGGGCCACCGGCTCTACGGCCTGGTCAACGGCAGCCTCATGTACGCCTACGACATGGCGGCGATGGGGCACCCGCTGCAGTCGCACGCCTCGGCGGAGCTCAAGCGGGTCGGCGACTTCGACGAGTAGAAGAAAAGAAAGAACCCCGGGCGCGCTCCGCCTCCTGAAGAGGCGGGCCGGCTGGACCATGGCCGGGACGAGGTCGTCCGCGGCCGCCGGCCGCCCGGGGTTCCGGTGTCTGTCGAGGATTCGCCAGGACGTCGTACGACATCCAGACGGAAGGTCCAGATGGACGAGTCCTAGCGGACAGCCACCTCGCTAGCCCAAGAATGATCAACCATTATTCGGACCACCTCCCTTCTGCGTGCCTTCACGCTATGCGAGCGCCCCACGCGCGGGCAAACGATTAATGCGATGAACTTCGAGCCTCTCCCGCGGCAGCCGGGGAGACGCCCCCGGGGACGACTTACACTCTGGGACATGGCCGAGACTTGGCACGAGGAGCTGCGGGCCCGCGGCTACCGGATCACCCCCCAGCGCCAGCTCGTGCTGGAAGCGGTCACCGAGCTGGGACACGCCACGCCCGAGGACATCTGCTCCCGCGTGCAGCAGACGGCCAGGGGCGTCAACATCTCGACCGTCTACCGGACCCTTGAGCTCCTGGAGGAGCTCGGGCTGGTCACCCACACCCATCTCGGCCACGGCGCTCCCACCTATCACCTCGCCTCCGAGGCCGACCACGTCCACCTCGTCTGCCGGGGGTGCGGCGAGGTCACCGAGGTGCCTCCGGAGATGGTGGACGGCCTCGTCTCGGCCCTCGACGCCGAATTGGGCTTCGCCACCGACGTCCGCCATCTCACCGTCTTCGGCCATTGCCGCAAATGCCGTCTTTGACTATCGTGGGGCGTTTTGGGGTGATGCCCCGGGGCCGGTAGCGTGACGAGTGGCGCACTACGCCGATTCGTCAGGAGATGAGGGTGACCGTTCCCGCGGAGGCCGCCAGGCGGCGCATAGTTGAGCTTTTCCTGTCCAGCGAGGAGCGGCTGCTCCAGCGGTGGACCCAATTGTCCGGAGCGTCTCCCGACGAACTCCGTGACCTCTACCAGGCGATGCGTACCGCGCTCAGCAGCGAGGACGGAGACTTCGCCGACGTACGCGGGCTGCTCGCCGAGCTCTCCCGCGCCCGCGTCCGGCAGGGGCACACGCCCTCCGACACCGCGCGGCTCGTGTTCTCGCTCAAGGAGGCGTTGTACGAGGTGGCCGAGACCGACGGCGGTCCGGACGCGTTGCGCGGGTTCGTATGGTTCTCCCGGCTCGTCGACGACCTGGGCCTGTACACCTTCGAGACCTACACCGCCGCTCGCGAGAAGATCATCTTCGACCAGGCCGAGCAGCTGCTCGAGTTGTCGACGCCGGTGGTGAAGCTGTGGGAGGGCATCGTCGCCGTGCCGCTCGTCGGCACGCTCGACTCGGCCCGCACCCAGGTCGTCATGGAGAAGCTGCTCCAGACCCTGGTCGACACGGGCTCGGAGCACGCGGTCATCGACATCACCGGTGTGCCCGCCGTCGACACGCAGGTCGCGCAGCACCTGCTCAAGACCGTCGTCGCCGCCCGCCTGATGGGTGCGGAGTGCGTCATTTCCGGCATCCGCCCGCAGATCGCGCACACGATCGTCACGCTGGGCATCGAGTTCGGCGACATCGTCACCAAGGCCTCGCTGGCCGACGCTCTCGCGTACGCCCTCGGGCGGAGCGGCGTGGAGATCACGGGCGCCGCGCGGACGCGGGTCGCGGTCAGGGCGGAGCGCGCCTGATGGAACGTGTGCCGATTCTCAAGCTCGGCGACATCCTGATCGTCTCGATCCAGATCGACCTGGACGACCAGAGCGTGCTGGCCCTGCAGGAGGACCTGGCAGACATGGTGGTCTCCTCGGGTGCGCGAGGGGTCATCATCGACATCACGGCCGTCGAGATCGTCGACTCGTTCATCGGCCGCATGTTCTCCACGATCGCCGCGATGACCCGCATGCTCGACGCGGAGACCGTGGTGGTCGGCATGCGTCCCGCGGTGGCGATCACACTGGTCGAGCTGGGGCTGTCGCTCGGCGGCGTGCGCACGGCCCTCAACCTGGAGAAGGGCGTCGCGATGCTGGAGCACGTCAGGGGCGCCGCGGGGTGAGCGCGCCCCGGGAGCTGCCCATCGCCACCAACGGTGACGTCGTAGTCGTACGTCAGCAGGTCAGAAGCCTCGCGGCCGAGATAGGGCTCTCCCTGGTCGACCAGACGAAGATCGTGACCGCCGCCAGCGAACTCGCCAGGAACGCCCTCGTGCACGCCGGGGGAGGCCGGGTGCTGATCGAGGTGCTGGAGGGCGGGCGGCGGCCGGGCCTGCGGCTCGTCTTCAGCGACGAGGGGCCGGGCATCCCGGACGTCGAGCAGGCGCTGACCGAGGGCTGGAGCACCGCCGGGGGGCTGGGACTCGGTTTGAGCGGATCGCGGCGGCTCGTGGACGAGTTCGACCTCGTCTCCGCTCCCGGCGAGGGCACCCGCGTGACGGTGACCAAGTGGGCCCGGTGACATGACCATGACGCACCGGCACGAGGACGTCTGGGTGTCCACCGCGGACCCGAGTGTGATCGGCGCGGTGCGCAGGACGGCGGTCGCGCTGGCCACGGCCGCCGGGTTCGACCAGAACCGCACCGGCCAGGTCGCGGTGGCGGTGACCGAGGCGGTCTCGAATCTGGTCAAGCACGCGGTGGAGGGCGCCGTGCTCGTGCGCCCCCACCTGGAACGGCCTGGCGCGGTCGAACTCGTGGCCGTCGACAAGGGCCCGGGAATCGCCGACCTCGGCCGCGCCCTGCGGGACGGCTACTCCACCTCGGGCACGCTCGGCATCGGTCTCGGCGCGATCGCCCGCATGGCCACCGGCTGGGACGTCTACTCGGTGCCCGGCAGGGGCACCGTGCTGGTCCTGCACTTCACCGCGGACGGCCTGCCCGGCCCGCCGCTGCGGGTGAGCGGGCTGCGCCGCCCCATCGGCGAGGAGAGCGTGTGCGGCGACTCCTTCGCCTTCGCCGACGACGGCGACGCGATCAGCGTGCTCGTCTGCGACGGGCTCGGCCACGGCGGTCTCGCCGCGCACGCCTCCCGCGAGGCCGTACGGATCTTCATGGAGGATCCGCACGCCCTTCCGGCCGCCGCTCTCGAACGCCTGCATCGGGGACTGGGCCACACGCGGGGCGGGGCGGTCGCGGTGGTGCGGGTCGACCGCGAGAGCGTCACGTTCGCCGGGCTGGGCAACATCTCGGGCTGGATCGCCCACGCCGAAGGCCGCCAGGGGATGATCTCGCTGCCCGGCATCGCCGGGCACAAGGGCAGGCATCCCCGGCAGTACGAGTACGCGCTGCCGCCGCACGCCACGGTGGTGCTCCACTCCGACGGTCTCACCGACCGCTGGGACCCCGTCTCCTTCCCCGGACTGTTCGTCCATTCCCCGGCCGTGGTGGGCGCGACCCTGCTGCGCGACGCGGGCAGCCGCAGGGACGACGCCTGCGTCGTGACCGTCAAACAGGGGCAGTGATGGGCGAGGTGCTCACCCGCGCGGAGATCAGCAGGGACCAGGACGTCTTCGCCGTACGGCAGCTGGGCCGCCGGATCGCCGAACTCGTCGGGCTGGAGTCCCAGGACCAGATCCGGGTGGCGACGGCGCTCAGCGAGATCGGCCGTGAGGCGCTGGCGCGGGGCGCCGGGAGCGCCGTCGTCTTCGCTCTGCGTGAGGATCGGCTGGTCATCACCCTGGACTATCTCGACGGTGCCGACGTGCGGGAGAGCGAGGGTGTGAAGCTGGCCGGTCGCATGGTCGACGAGATCGCGCTCTCGGCCGAGGACAGACGCGTCACGCTGGTGAAGCGGGTGCCCGAGAGCCGCAGGCGGCGACCGCTCGACGGCATTCGCGCGGAGCTGGCCCGTCTCTCGCCTCCCACGGCGGCCCTGGACGTGCTGCGTGAGCAGAACAGGGAGCTGGCCGGCACCCTGGAGGAGGTGCTTCGGCTCAACGCGGAGCTGGCCGAGACCAACCAGGGAGTCCTGGCGCTCTACAACCAGCTGTCGGCCGAGCTGGAGGAGACCAACCGCGGCGTCGTGGCGCTCTACGCCGAGCTCGACGAGAAGTCGTCCCAGCTCCGGCAGGCGGCCGAGGCCAGGCAGCGGTTCTGGGCCAACGTGAGCCACGAGCTGCGGCTGCCGCTGACCTCGATCATCGGGCTGGTCCGGCTGCTGCTCGGCTCCGGCGCGGAACCGCTCACCGAGGAGCAGCAGCACCAGATCACCCTCGTCGGCACCTCCGCGGAGACCCTGCTGGCGCTCGTGGGAGAGCTGCTCGACCTGGCCAAGGCCGAGTCCGGGCGGCTGGACCCGCACCCGTCGATGGTGGACGTGGTCGCCCTGGCCGAGGGGCTGCGCATGACGCTCCAGCCCGCCGGCCGGGCCGACGGAGTCACGCTGTCGGTCGACGTGTCGGACGAGATCGGCGAGATGTTCGTCGACGAGACCATGCTGACCACCATCCTGCGCAACCTGCTGTCGAACGCGCTGAAGTTCACCGAGTATGGGGAGGTGCGGCTGACGGCCGTAGTGGACCCCGCGATGGCCGAGGTCGTCTTCACTGTCGCCGACACCGGCGTGGGCATTCCCCCCGAGCACCTGGAGCGCGTTTTCGAGGAGTTCTTCCAGGTGCCCGGGTCGCTGCAGCTCAAGACGAAGGGCACCGGCCTCGGCCTGCCGTACGCCCGGAGGCTGGCGGAGGCGCTCGGCGGCACGCTGGAACTGGCGAGCAGGCCGGGTGAGGGCACCACGGCGACGCTGCGGGTGCCGCACAGCATGGCCAGCCCGGAGGTGGGCCGGGTGCTCGTGGCCGACGACGACGCGGGCTTCCGTGCGGTGGCCCGGCGGATGCTCTTCGGCTTCGCGGCCGGGGTGGACGAGGCGGCCGACGGCGTCGAGGCCCTGAACCTGATGCGTGAGCACCCCCCGGAGGTGGTCCTGGTCGACCTGCTCATGCCGCGCCTCGACGGCACGGCGCTGCTGCACAAGATGGCCGAGGACGACGTCCTGTGCGGCGTCCCCGCGGTCGTCGTGTCGGTGGTGTCCGAGCAGCCGGGAGCGTCTCACCCGGTGCTGTCCAAGCACGGACTGCGCAGGGACCAGCTTCTGGAGGCGATCCGGGAGGCCGTACGCGACGAGGCCGGACGACGTGCCGGGAGCGTGAAGGGCGACAGGGGTGGGGCTCATGATTGACGCCGCGGCGACGGTGCTGGTAGTCGACGACATCCCCACCAAGCGCTACATCCTGGCGAGCTGGTTGCGCCGTGGCGGGCACCGGGTCGTCGAGGCCGGCGGCGGCGAGGAGGCGCTGGCCGTCGTCGGCGTGCTCAAGCCCGACCTCGTCATCCTCGACGTGCGGATGCCCGACGTGGACGGCATCGAGGTGTGCGAGAAGATCAAGGCGAATCCGGAGACCGCCTCGATTCCGGTGATCCAGGTGTCCGGAAACGCCGTCACCCCGGCCGACCGCGCCGAGGGGCTGGAACGCGGAGCCGACGCGTACCTGTCGGAGCCGATCCAGCCCGACGAGTTCGCCGCGACGGTGCGGGCGACCCTGCGCTACTACCGGGCGCGGCAGCGTGCCGAGCGGATGGCGGCCAGGCTGAGCGAGCTGGCCGAGATCACACTGGAGATGAACCAGGCGGAGGACTTCGAACGCCTCCTGTCGGTGGCCGCCGAGGGCTGCTCCCGCCTGCTGGAGCGTTACTCGCGGGTGCTGGCGATCCCGCCGGACGGGAGAGTGCGCAGGTTCTCCGCCCGGCCGGGGGAGCGTGCAGCGGCGAGGTTGGTCCATCCCGACACCCTGGAGCGGCTGAGCATCATCTCCATCGGGGAGTCGCCCGGAGTGCAGACATTCGAGATCGACAACGCGACCTGGGCCCGCGTCGTCCCCGACAGCGACGTCGTCGCGCGCGTGTCCGGCGTGCTGTGCCGTACGAAGACGGGCCGGCCGCCGGTGTTCCTCGGGGTGGAGGCGGGCTCGCCGCTCGACGGCGAGGAGCTGAGCCTGCTGCGGCAGCTCGGTCAGGCGCTGGCGCTGGCGGTCGACGCGGCCCGCGCCTACGCGGAGGAGCACACGATCGCGCTCACGTTGCAGCGCAGCCTGCTGCCCGCAGAGATCCCCCGGATTCCCGGCCTGCAGATCAGCGTGCGCTACCAGCCGGCGGTGGACAACGTGGAGGTGGGCGGCGACTTCTACGAGGTCCTGCCCCTCGGCGATCGGGTCCTGGTCGCGCTCGGCGACGTGCAGGGCCACTCGCTGCACGCCGCCACCGTGATGGCGGAGCTGCGCAACGCGCTGCGGGCGTCGGTGATCGACGCCGTCGATCCCGCCGGGTCGATGAGCCTGCTCAACGCCGTCCTGCGGCGCTACCACCCCGGCATGACGGCGACCGTCTGCCTGATGCTGATCGATCCCGCGACGGGGGAGAGCGAGATCGTCAACGCCGGCCACATCCCGCCGCTGCTGGCCGGGAAGGGGGCGGCCTATCACCGGTTCGGCAACCTGCTGCTCGGCGTGGCCCACGAGGATTATCGGGTCGACCGGGTCCGGCTGCCCGAGGACTCCACCGTTCTGATGTTCACCGACGGGTTGATCGAGGACCGCGACAAACTGCTCGACGAGAGCCTGGAGATCGCCCGGCAGCAGGCCGAGGACGTGAGCGACGACCTGGAGGGCTTCTGCGACCGGCTCATCGCCACCTTCGGCGCGCGCGAGGACGACGTGGCGCTGGTCGCCGTCCGTCGAGTGCCGTTCTGAGGCGTCATCCACAGGCCGAGTGTCGTCCACAGGTGAGCCTGCCGCCGCCACGCCGGCCGTGCGGGACCGAATAGCCTTGAACGCATGCGGAGCCCTTTGCTTGACACACCCGGCGCGGTGGCCGCGCAGGCGCCGGACGAGACGGTCGCGGCCCACTACGGCGATCCCTATGCCGAGCAGCGCGCGCTGGCGGGCGGGCGGGCGCTGGTCGACCGGAGCAATCGCGAGGTCGTGCGGATCACCGGGCCCGACCGGCTGAGCTGGCTCAACAGCCTCAGCTCGCAGAAGCTCGACACGCTCCAGCCGGGCACGCCCACCCAGACCCTGCTGCTCGACCCGCAGGGCCGCGTCGAGCACCACCTCACGCTCGTGGACGACGGCGAGGCCGTGTGGGCCCATGTGGAGCCGGGCACCTCGGCCGAGCTGGTCGCCTTCCTGGAGAAGATGCGGTTCATGCTGCGTGTCGAGGTCGCCGACGTCACCTCGGACTACGCGGTGGTCTCCCTCACCCCGCCTTCTCCGGACGAGAGCGCCGACGCGCTCGGCGTGGCCGTGGAAGGAGCCGTCGCGATCGGCGGCGACCTGCTCGTGCCGCGCGAGCGGCTGGGCGGCCTTCCGGACGCGCTGGGCCTGCGTCCCGCCGGTCTGTGGGCCTACGAGGCGCTGCGTATCGCCGCGCACGTGCCCAGGCTCGGGTTCGAGACCGACCACAAGACGATCCCCCACGAGATCGGCTGGATCGACGTGGCCGTGCATTTGAGCAAGGGGTGTTACCGGGGGCAGGAGACGGTCGCCCGGGTGCACAACCTCGGCCACCCACCCCGCCGCCTGGTCTTCCTGCACTTGGACGGCAGCGTGGACGAGCTGCCCCCGCACGGCGCCCCGGTGACCCTCGGCGTCGGCACGCCGGTCGAGGCCGAGCCGGAGGCCGCCGTGGAGGGCTCCGCCGAGCCCGGGCAGATCGGCTTCGTGGGCTCGTCGGCCCGTCACCACGAGCTGGGCCCGATCGCCCTCGCGGTCGTGAAGCGTACGGTGCCGGTGGACATCGACCTGCTGGCCGGCGGTGTGGCGGCGAGCCAGGAGATCGTGGTGCCGCCGGACGCCGGGCGCAACGTGAAGATCGATCCCGCCCTCCGCCGCCGCGTCCGCTAGGAGATCGCTAAGGGCGAGCCCACCACCTGCGGGTGCACAGGGCCGCGAGCACGGCGCCCGCCGCGTTGAGGATCACGTCGTCCACGGAGCTCACCCGCCCGAGCCGCAGGCCGTACTGAAGGAGTTCCACGCCGAGCGAGGCGGTGGCCGCGACGGCGGCCACCGCCGCAAGCGAGGCGAAGCGCGCGGAGCGGACCGGGAGCATCGCGCCGAGCGCGGCGAAGACCAGGAGGTTGCCGCCGATCTGCACGACCGCCGCTCCCGGTGACGACCGCGCGACCTGGCCCGCCAGGTCCA
>NZ_VDMA02000041.1 GCF_006334915.2 Microbispora catharanthi | reverse complement strand
GCGGTGCTGCTCGCGACCAAGATGCAGGGCACCGCGGCCATGCTGCAGGGCGACGCGAAGAAGGCGACCGCGCTGCTCGGCGTCGCGATCGAGTTCCACCGCGGCGGCCGGGAGCTGAACCCGGGCCGGCTGCCGGCGATCGTCGAGCTGTCCATGGTGCTGCTCGCGCAGGGCGAGTTCGAGGAGGCGGAGACGCTGCTTGTCGACTGCCTGCAGGTCTGCCAGGAGCGCGGCGAGCTGTGGCTGCGGTCCTACGCCTGGTACGTCTCCTCCCTCGTCCACCGGGCGACCGGCAGGCGCGATGAGGCGCTGGTGGCGTGCAAGGAGGCGCTGCGCATCAAGCGGCACTTCCACGACGTGCTCGGGATCGTCCTGTGCGTGGACAACCTCGCGACCCTGAACCTCCAGGCCGGTGAGCCGGAACGGACGGCGACCCTCCTCGGGGCGGCCCAGGCCAACTGGCGGACCTTCGGGCTGCCCCAGTTCGGGTCGCCGTTCTTCACGACCGAGCACGAGCAGTGCGTCAAGGAGTGCAAGAAGCTGATCGGCGACGCCGCCTACGACGAGGCGTACGCCGTCGGGACCCGGTTCAGCCTGGGCGACCTCGTCGAGTACGCGCTGGACGACCTCGACGACTTCCACCTGGACTGACCGGGTTCAACCGGGACCGAACGGATTCAACCTGAAACGAACGGGCCGCCGATGTCACCGGCGGTCATTGCCAGGCGCCGACGTACCGGGAGCTGGTCAGCGAGTAGTCCACGCTGCCGCTGATCCAGTACTGCAGGCCTTTCACGTACGCGTCGACGGCGGGCGAGCCGAGCGCCTCGGTGGCCGGGGTGAGCGCCGCCATCGCGGCGACCGCCTCGTCGCGCATTCCGCCGATCCGGTCCATCGCCTCCTGGACCGTGCAGCCGGTGTGCCCGACCAGCACGCTGACGAGGTTGTTGCGGATGTTCGCCTCACCTCGCTCCTTGGCGTACGAGATGAGGTCGTTGTCCCAGACGACCACGTCGTTGGCGTGCTCGGTCATCTCGTGCACCACCGGATGGCGCCACTCGTCCATCGTGAGGCAGACCTCCGCGGCCACGTCGATCAGCGCGAAGACGGTGAGCATCGCGCCGGTCCTGCGGCGCATGAAGATGTAGTCGTCGATTGTGGGAACGACGTCGTCCTCCCGGTTGGCGGCCTCCCAGACCTGGGCGAACAGATAGTCCTTGGTCGTCGCGCGCCACCGGTCGAGCTGGTCGGCGGTGCCGTGTCTCCCGATCCGCGTCTTGATGTCGAGGAGCGCGCGAGCGAAGACGTTCTCGACCGGTTCGTCCCCCTCGTTGTCCTCGACCACACTGTAGAGCTGGGGCAGGGCCCGGGCGATCTCGGCCGCCCGCCGGTCCGACTCGCAGTAGGCGTCGTCGAACGCGAACAGCCACACGCACCAGTCCGTGACGAGCTGGCACAGTTCCCGGGAGGCGTACGGGTAGGTCCGGGCGCCGAGCCATCCGTAGCGAGCGAGCCGGAAACGCTCGAGCTGGTCGTCGTCGGCGATCATGCCGGAGGCGGCCAGCCAGGCCAGCGTGTCTCGGTTCACCTCGTCGACGTGCGGGTTCACCGCACTCGGGAAGGGGCAGGTGAGCGAGGGAAGGCGGAGGGGGCGCCCACTGAGGGAATCCGCTTTCGCAGTAGCCATCCGACAAGCATGGTCCTACCAGATGATCGGCGCCAGCCTTACCATAATTACGGACACATCGGCCAGACAGATCCGCTCAGCCGGATGAACCCTCGATGAGGGTGACGATCTCCGCGTCCCCGAACATGCGGGCGGCGTCGACGGCCGACGGCATCCCGGCGTAGCGATCGGCTCCCAGCTCCAGCAACGCCCGCACGACCTCGGGCTCCTTCTTGAACACCGCGCCGGCGAGCGGGGTCTGCCCGCGGTCGTTGGCGAGGTCGGGGTCCGCGCCCCGCTCGCCCAGGGCGCGCACCGTGGCGGCGTGCCCGTGGTAGGCCGCCAGCATGAGCAGGGTGTCGCCCTTCTGGTTGCGCAGGTTGACGGGCACGCCCGCGTCGACGTACGCGCACAACGCTTCGGTCCGCCCCGACCTCGCGAGATCGAAGAGCCTGGTGGCGAACTCCTCCAGCTCAGGGTCCGGCTCCATGTTCCCCATAGTCCAACGGTAAGGTCGCCGCTACCCCTCCGGAATCGAGCATGGAACAAGCACGGAATCGACCGGGGGTCCCGTAGGTTCACTAGGTAAAGACTTCGTGAGAAAGGCTGGGACACGTGTCCGACCCCACGGATCTCTATCGGCTCGACGGGGACCTGCCCGAGCTGACCGATCCGGTGCTGCTCTACCACTTCGAGGGGTTCGTCGACGCCGGCGCCGCCGGGCGGCTGGCCCTGGGGCACCTCCTCGCCGAACTGGAGCACCGGGTCATCGCGACCTTCGACGTGGACCGGCTGCTCGACTACCGGTCCCGCCGCCCGTCGATGACCTTCGACACCGATCACTGGAGCGACTACGACACTCCTGAGCTGGCGGTCTACCTGGCCAAGGACGTCACAGGCACGCCGTTCCTCATCCTGAACGGCCCGGAGCCGGACCGGGAGTGGGAGCTGTTCACCGAGGCCGTCGGCATGCTGGTGACCCGGCTCAACATCGGCAAGCTGGTGACCGTCCACGGCATCCCGATGGGCGTCCCGCACACCCGGCCGCTCGGCATGACGGCCCACGCCACGCGCCCCGACCTCGTCCACGGGCAGACCAGCCCCTTCGGCAAGGTCCGCGTGCCGGGGAGCCTCGCCGCGCTCATCGAGTTCCGGCTCGGGGCGAAGGGTCACGACGCGCTCGGCTACGCCGTCCACGTGCCCCACTACCTCGCCCAGGCGGAGTACCCGCAGGCCGCCGTGACGGCGCTGGAGGCCGTCACCCGCGGCACCGGGCTGGTCTTCCCCACGGACGCGCTCAGGGACGCGGCCGACAAGACCAACACCGAGATCGAGGAGCAGATCGCGGCGTCCGAGGAGCTCGCCGGCGCCATCCACGGCCTGGAGCAGCAGTACGACGCGTTCCAGTCGGGCGCCGAACGGGAGAGCCTGCTGGCCGAGGAGGCGCAGATGCCCACGGGCGACGAGCTCGCCGCCCAGTTCGAGGCGTTCCTCGCCGAACGGGACGACCGGGACACCTGAGCCGCCGCGGAACCCCCGCCCCGACCCATCCGAAGGACGCCTCGCCCCTCATGCCGCCCTCAGATTCCCCCGGAATTCGCGTCGGATTGACTGGTTTCGGTCCGGCCGGATCCTTTTTCCACGCGCCGCTGATCGCCGCCACGCCGGGACTGCGCCTCACCGCCGTCGTCACCCGCGACCCCGCCAGGGCCGAGCGCGTCCGCGCCGAACACCCCGGCGCGGACGTCGTGCCCGCCGCGGACGACCTGTGGGACCGCTGCGATCTCGTGGTGATCGCGACGCCGAACCGCACGCACGTGCCCCTGGCGACCGAGGCGCTCAAGGCCGGGCTTCCCGTGGTCGTCGACAAGCCGCTGGCCGGCGCCGCCGCGGAGGCCCGCGACCTCGTACGATTCGCGCGCGACCGCGGGCTGATGCTGACGGTCTTCCAGAACCGGCGCTGGGACGGCGACTTCCTGACGCTGCGCCGGCTGCTGCCCGAGCTGGGCGAGGTCCACCGGTTCGAGTCACGGTTCGAGCGGTGGCGGCCGGCGCCCAAGGGCGGCTGGCGCGAGTCGGGCGGCCCTGAGGAGATCGGCGGCACTCTCTACGACCTCGGCAGCCACCTGGTGGACCAGGCCCTGCGGTTGTTCGGCCCGGTCTCCCAGGTCTACGCGGAGACCGACGTCAGGCGGGCCGGAGTGCGCAACGACGACGACGCGTTCGTCGCGCTGACCCACCGGAGCGGGACCCGCTCGCACCTGTGGATGAGCGCGGTGGCCGCGAACCTCGGCCCGAGGTTCCGGGTGCTCGGCTCCCGCGCGTCGTACGTCAAGTGGGGGCTGGACCCCCAGGAGGAACGCCTGCGCGCGGGCGAACGCCCGGACGCCGCCGACTTCGGCCCGGGCAGGGATTCCGGCGCGGGCACCGGATGGGGCGCGGAGGCTTCAGGAGGCTGGGGCACACTCGGGGTCGAGGGCGACGCCCGCCCGGTGCCCACCGAGCCCGGGGCGTACCAGCGGTTCTACGAGGGCGTCGTGGCCTGCCTGCGGGACGGCGCGCCGCCCCCGGTCGAGCCGGACGACGCCGCCGAGGCCATCGCCGTCCTGGAGGCCGCCGCCCTCTCGGCCGCCCGCGGCCAGGTGGTCACCCTTCCCGATCGGGAGGAATAGCGCCGGCTCACTCCGGGGCCCGCGCCGCGGGAGCGTCCGAGGCGGTGGCAAGCCTGCGGGCGACTTCGATCACCGTCTCGCGGCGGCGGTCCAGGGCGGCCTGCTCGGTCTCCTCGTCCAGAACGAGGCGGCACATCCCGGGCACCGCGAAGTTCCAGGAGATCAGCCCCATGATGGTGAACAGCAGGTCCTGACAGGCGCGGACCCGCGCGTTCTCGGGAAGGTGGTTGACCGCGCCCGCGTCCACGAGTTGGTGGACCTTCTCGCGGAAGGCGTCACGCCGCTCCCGCTCGCCCTCGCCGGGTGCGTCGCACGCCTCCAGCGCCTCCCACAGCAGCAGCCTGATCAGCTCCGGGTGTTCCCGATACCAGTCGAACATCTGCCCGACCGACTGGCCCACCGCGTCGGGATCGATGGAGACGGAGACGCGGACCTCCTCCAGCTTCGCCCGCAGGACGGCGGCGAACAGCTTCTCCTTGCTCCCGTAGTAGAGGTAGATGGCCTGTTTGTTGGCCTTGGCGGCCGTCGCGATCCGATCGACCCTGGCCCCGGCCAGGCCGTGCTCGGCGAACTCGGCGGCGGCGGCGGCGAAGATCCTCCGTCTGGTGTCCTCCGCGTCGTAGGCCATGCACGAATTAAACCATCCGGTTGACTCCTCCCCGTCCAGGCGGCAGTATCGGGTCAGCAATAAAACAACCAGATGGTTTATTTCACCGAAAGGCTCTCTCATGAGCACTGTGACACCCATCCCCGTCCGGCCGTCGCTGCCGAGCGCCCTCTCCGGCACGACCGCCGTCCTCATCGGCGGAAGCTCGGGCATCGGACTGGCGGCGGGCGTCCTGCTGCGTTCGGTCGGCGCCCGCGTCGTGCTGGTCGGCCGCGACCCCGACCGGCTGAAGGCCGCCGTCTCCCGGGTGCGCGGTGCGGGCCCGGCAGAGGACCCCGCCGACGCCGTGCTGGGCGTTCCCGGCGACGGCGGAGACGAGCAGACCCTCGCCGAGGCCTTCGACAGGGCGGGTCACGTCGACCACGTGTACGTCACCGCCGGCGGCCTCAGCGGCATCGGCCCCCTGACCGCGCTGTCGGCCGACGACATCCGCACGACCCTCGGCTCGGGCCCCCTCCAGACGGTCTTCGCCGTCGCCCGCGCGTCGGCGGCCCGGCTTCCCGCGGGAGGCTCGCTCACGTTCAGCTCGGGCATCCTCGTGGTCCGCCCTTATCCGGGGATGACCGTCCCGCTGTCACTCGCCGGCGCCGTGGAGACCCTCACCAAGGCCCTCGCCGTGGAGCTCGCCCCCGCACGGGTGCGCGTGAACACCGTCCGCTACGGCCGGATCGACACCCCGCTCCTGCGTTCACTGCCGGGGCTGGACTCCGACGACGCGGTCGCCGCCGCCGGAACGTCCACCCCCCTCGGCCGCTTCGGCACCGCCGAGGAGGCCGCCGCCACGGCTGTCTTCCTCATGGCCAACAACTACGTCACCGGCCAGGTCATCACCGTCGACGGCGGCGAAACCCTCACCTGACCCCGCTTCCGGCGGCGGCCGGAGGTCAGTCTCGGAGGCGGGCGCGCAGCGCGTCGGTGTCGGCGTCGGTCCAGCCGTGGGTGTGCAGCCAGCCGAGGGGGCCGTCGAACCGGTCGTCCAGCGTCGACAGGAACTTGTCCATGTACTCGGGCCGCGGCAGGTGGCTGTCGGCCGGCTTCGAGTCGAGATCCTCACGGTAGGTGCGGCTGGCGCGCAGCCGGGCGAGGATGCCCTCCAGCCGTTGGCCGGTGGCGACGTAGTCCTGGACGATCGCCTCCCGGGTGGCGCCCGCGACGGCGAGCGCCAGGGCGCAGACCACTCCGGTGCGGTCCTTGCCCGCCGCGCAGTGGACCACGGCCATGCCGTCGTCACGGGCGAGCACCCGCAGGGCGGCCACCACCGAGTCGGGCCGGTCGCGCAGATATCCGTAGTAGTAGCCGGTCACGCGGAGTTCGGCCAGGTCCTCCTCGTCCCGTTCGCCCTGCCACGGCAGGGCCCTGTCGTCGATGGTGTCGGCCTCGACGTCGGTGAGGTGCCCGCCCTCCGCGAACAGGCTGTGGTGGTGGATGCCGACCTCCGGGAGGAGGGTCAGCGGACCGGGCCCCTCCAGGCGTACCTCGGCCTCCGACCTCAGGTCGACCACGTGCCGCAGCTTGAGGTCGCCCACGAGCAGTGCCACGTCGCCCTCGGTCAGGCCCTGCAGGTTGTCGGCCCGCAGGATCCGGCCGGGCACCGTGGTCCCGCCGTCCGCGGTGGGCAGCCCGCCGAGGTCCCGTACGTTCGCCGCGCCTTCCAGAACGATCCAACGCTCGTATGCATTCATCAAGCCGAGCCTATCCGTCCCTCTATGACGGAAGAATGAGTGCAGAGTGAAGATCTGCGCCTGCTGTCGCATCGGTCCCGCTACCCGCCTCAACGTCCCTCCCGGGAAGAACGAGGCGCGTGATGTGCGGCACCCCAGGGTCGTGCGGAGCCCGCGGGCCTGGGGTGCCGCCAGCGGTCGCCCAGCTCCGCGAACTCGTCGAGGTCGGCGGCGACGTGCTCGTCTCCGGCGAGCCGGGCGAGCAGCTCGACCCCCTGCGCGGCAGGAACAGCGGCTGCCGAGAGGTGACGATCACGGCGCAGCCCGGCTCCGGCGGGATCGTCCCTCGCGCCGCCCGCGGGCCCGACACCGCCGACGAGGGCGCGAGCGTGGCCCAGGTCAGGGCGCCGGCGAGCGGACGGCCGTACGCCGGGGACGTCGTCGTCGCGCGTGGACGGGAGCATCCGTCAGGTCCTCAAAGGCGTGCGGTCGACGTCGGACGGCTTGGAGAACGGGCAGGGCTACGGTCGCGATTCAACCGGAACGGGAGCGACTGTTACGCCTGACGGTCAGGTTCTTCCCCAGTGTTCGCCAAACAGCCGTAATGTATGGCGTCGCGGACGCTTCTCGATCAGCGGTCTCGGCGGAGTGATCGGAAGCGGGGCCGCCACGGACCCGCACCAGGCAGCCACACCCCAATGGAGGACCCGGATGGCACGGCCGGCTCACCGGTTGACCATGGCCGCTCTCGCCCTCGCCGTCAGCGGCGGGACCGCGGCGCTTCCCACGGCGCCGGTCCACGCGGAGTCCCTCACGGCCGCGAGCACCGCGACCGCTTCGTCCTCCGCCGCCCGAGGACTCGCAGCGGCCTCGGCGACCCGCGGGCACCGCGCGGCCGCGCCGGAGCCCGGTGGCGACTCGCCCGTGCAGCACCGCCTGGTCGGCGCGTGGACCACCTCGACCGACCGGATCACGGCGGCCCTCGGCGGGCAGACCGTGCGGATGGTCGTGCGCGCCAGCGTCGGCGGCGCCGGCATGCGCCTGCGCCTGTCCAACGTCTTCGGGGCGGCGCCGGTGACGTTCGCGAACGTGCACGTGGGCGTCCAGGCGTACGGCGCCGAGATCCTCGCGGGGACCAACCGGCCGGTGACCTTCCGCAAGGGCGCCTCGGTGAGGGTGCCGCCGGGCCAGGCCGTCTGGAGCGACCCGATCCCGGGCCGGATCGCCGGCGGCTCCGCCCTGGTCGTCAGCCTCCACCTGCCCGGGACGGTCAGGGGTGTGACCGGGCACGAACGCGCCTACAGCACCACCTACCTGTCCGACCCGGGGGACCACGCGGCGGAGGAGAGCGGCGCGGGCTTCACCTACACCAGCACGCAGTGGTATTTCCTCGATCGGATCGCGGTCGAGGCGGGCGGGGCCACGGTCGGTTCGTTGGTCGCGTTCGGCGACTCGATCACCGACGGCGCGGGCCAGGCGGTCGACGCCAACCGCCGCTGGACCGACTACCTGCGGCAGCGGCTGGCCCATCAGTCTCCGTCGCGGCGGTTGGGGGTGCTCAACGCCGGCATCGCCGGGAACCGGCTGCTGCACCCCAACGTCGGCCCGAGCGGTCTCAGCCGGTTCTACCGCGACGCGCTGTCCCAGCCGGGGGTGCGCACCGTGGTGGTCTACGAGGGGATCAACGACATCGCCCGGGGCGACTACACCTCGATCAAGCCGCTCGCCTACGGATACAAGAGGTTGATCCGCGAGGCGCACGCCCGCAATGTCAAGGTGCTGGGTGCCACGCTCACCCCCTTTTACGGCTGGAGCACCTGGACTCCGGAGCGCGAGGAGATCAGGCAGCGGCTGAACACCTGGATCCGCACGAGCGGGGTGTTCGACGCCGTCCTCGACTTCGACCGGGCCGTACGCGACCCCGAGTTCCCCGAGCAGCTGGCCGTCTCGTACGACTCGGGCGATCACCTGCACCTGAGCGACGCCGGGCGGCTCGCGCTCGCCGACGCGGTGAACCCCCGCCTGCTCTGATCCCGGAACGGCCGCGGGATCGCTACCGTGTGACCATGGTCGCCCCCCTTGAGTCCGACGACCGGCGCACGCTCGGCGGGTTCCGTATCAGCGGACGTCTCGGCGAGGGCGGCCAAGGCGTGGTCTACCTGGGTTATGCGCCCGACGGCGCTCCGGTCGCGGTGAAGGTACTCAAGACCGGGCTCGACCCCGTCGTCCGGGCACGGCTGGCGCGCGAACTCGACGTCCTGCGCGGTGTCGCTCCCTTCTGCACCGCCAGGGTGATCACGGCGATGGTGGACGGGCGCGAGCCGTACGTCGTGAGCGAGTTCGTCGACGGCCCCTCGCTGCAGCAGCGGGTGACCGCGTCGGGACCGCTGCGCGGAGGCGAGCTGGAGCGGCTCGCGGTGGGGACGGCGACCGCACTGGCGGCGATCCACGGCGCGGGCATCGTGCACCGCGACTTCAAGCCGGGCAACGTGCTGCTGGGGCCGGACGGTCCCCGCGTGGTCGACTTCGGCATCGCCCGTCAGGGCGAGAGCGAGACGATGACCGCGGGCCCGGTGGGCACCCCGGCCTACCTGGCACCCGAGCAGATCGCGGGCCATCCGGCCACCCCCGCCTCCGACGTGTTCGCGTGGGGAGCGACGATCGTCTTCGCCGCCAGCGGCCGGGCGGCGTTCGGCGCCGGCAACGTCGCCGCCGTGCTGCACCGGATCATGACGACCTTCCCCGACCTGACCCCGGTGCCCCCGCCCCTGCGCGCGCTGGTCGAGCGCTGCCTCGCCAAGGACCCCGCCGCCCGCCCCGCCGCCCGCGACCTGCTGCTCGAACTGGTCGGCTCCGCGCCCGGCCCGGTGCGTACGGGCGCGACGGCGAACGGCGTCCCTCCCGGCGGGCCCGCGCAGCCGTACGATCCGTCTCCGTGGACCGCGGCCTCGCCGTCGACGGGTCCCGCCGGGAAGCACGGGGCGGCCGGGGAGCACGGGGCCGGGAAGCACGGGGCCGGGGAGCACGGGGCGGCCGACACCGTTCCCGGTGGCCGCCGGGGCGGATCGCGCACCCGGGTCCTGGCCGGGGCCGGCGCCGCCGTCGCGGCTCTCGGGATCACCGCCGCGCTGCTGGTCCCGCGCCTGGCCGCGGTGTCCGGCGGCCCGTCCCCCACGCCCCCGGCGAGCGCCCACGCCCAGAGCACGTACGCGGCGGACCCGACGCCGACCGCCCCCGAGCCCGGCGGCACCGGCGGGGCGGACCCGGCGACCGCCTCCGCACCCGCGGGCATTCCGCAGGCGTTCGAGGGGAAGTGGCGGGGGCACATCGCGCCCACCGCCGGCCTCCTCACGAGCGAGTACGACATCGAGATCGAGTTGAAGCACGGCAAGCCGTCCGGCAGGTGGAAGGAGCCCGCGAACTCCTGCGAGGGCACGCTGCGGCTGACCGCGGCGTCCGGCTCGGCGCTCACGTTCCGGCTGGAGGACGTCCCGCAGTGCGTCCCGGGCGACGTCGTGCTCACCCGCAAGGGCGCCGCCCTCGCCTACCGCCACACCGACGACCTCGGGCTGTTCGCCTACGAGGGGACCCTCACCAGGGACTCCTGATCTTCGGGTTCCGGCGGGGCGGGGCCGTGCTGCCGCGAACCACGAGGGTGGTGCCGAGCTCGACGTGCGTCTCGGACGGTCTTTCCCCGTCGGCCAGCGCCAGCACGATTCGCGCGGCGGTGGCGCCGATCTCGAAGAACGGCTGGCGCACCGTGGTCAACGGCGGCGCCACCCAGGCGCAGTGCTCGATGTCGTCGAACCCGACGACGCTGAGGTCGTCGGGGATGCGCAGACCGGCGAGCCGGGCGGCCTCGTAGACGCCGAACGCCTGCAGGTCGTTGCCGCACACGATGGCCGTCGGAGGGTCGGGCCGGGTCAGCAGCTCCGCTCCGAGGTCGCGGCCGTGCTCGAAAAGGAACGGCCCGTCGCGCATGAGCCGTTCGTCGAACGGGACGCCGGCGGTGTCCAGAGCGGCGCGGAACCCGTCCAGCCGCGCCCGCGAGGCCAGGAAGCCGGCCGGCCCGGTGATCACGCCGATCCGCCGGTGCCCCAGCTCCAGCAGGTGCCGCGCGGCCGCGAGCGCACCGCTCCAGCCGGTCGACCCCACCGACGGCGTGGGATTCACGTCCCCGGTCGGGTCCAGCGCCACGAGGGGGACGCCACCGGCCTCGAACAAGTCGCGGTGCTCTGTGGTGACCCCGGAGACGACGGCGACCACCCCCACCGGCCGCCGCAGCAACAACGGCTCCACCCAGGGCAGGCCCGCCGTCACGCGCGAGCGCACGTCGGTGAAGCCGACGACCAGATGACGGGAGGCCGCGACCTGCTCGACGCCCCGCATGATCTCGAGCGCGATGGAACCCAGCATGTGGCTGAACACCACCTCCAGGCCGTGCGCCGGCGCGGCGGGCACCGGCCTGCGATACCCGTGCTCGCGCAGGAGCGCCTCCACCCGCAGACGGGTGCTCTCTCCCACGCCGGCCCGGCCGTGCAGCACCTTCGAGACCGTCGGCGGTGAGACCCCGGCGAGCTGGGCGATGTCGGCGACGCTGAGGTCGCCATGCCGAGGTTCTCGGCGCCTTCGCGACCGGTCTCCCTCGATCATGAGCCGAGTCTACGGGACGGGGCTCGTACGGCGTCTCGACGTTCTGCGACGACGCCTGGAGTGCGGCCACGCCCACCGCCACCTGCACGAGCCCCTGATTCCCCGGCCCCTGACGGGCTACCGCGGAGATCCGGCCGGGACCGGTGTGAGCACGGTGACGCCGGGTAGTGCGAGCGCGTCCACGCACAGGAGGAAACCCATGGCAACCGACGTCATCAGCCTGATCAAAGAAGATCACCGCGACGTGGAGTCGCTGTTCGAGCGGCTCCGGAAGATGCCGGAGAACCGGCCGGCCCTCCTCGCGGAGCTGGCGGCGAAGTTCATCGCCCACAGCGAGGGCGAGGAGGACGAGGTCTACCCCGTGCTCGCCAAGCGGCAGCCCGAGGAGAAGGAGGAGGTCCACCACGGCACGGAGGAGCACCACGAGGCCGAGGAGATGATCTCCCAGCTCCTGGAGACCGCCCCGGAGAGCCCCGAGTTCGACACGCTGCTGCACGAGCTGATCGAGGCGGTGACGCACCACGTCGAGGAGGAGGAGAACGACATCCTCCCGGTCCTGGAGAAGGCCGTCCCCTTCGAGGAGCGGGTGCAGCTCGGCAAGGCCTTCAGCAAGCGGAAGGCCGAGGTGCTGGCCGCTCCGATCAAGCCGCGCTCGCGGACGAAGGACGAGCTGTTGCACCAGGCCAGGGAACTGGGCGTCGAGGGTGCGTCGGGGATGAGCAAGGGCGAGCTGGCCGCCGCCGTCAAGCAGAAGAAGCAGGCGCGGGGCTGAGCACGCCCGCGTCGCGGCGCTGTCCGCCCCTGCGGACCGTCAGAGGCAGGCGTACAGCGCCGCGACCATGGGCTTCCACCTCGGGTCCGGGCCGGCCGCGCTGACGACGAGGCGGCTCGGCGTGTAGGCCAGGGCGACCCCCGCGTCAGGGTCGGCGAAGGCGAGCGCCCCGCCCGAGCCGCTGTGCCCGAAGGCGCATGGGTTCGGCGCGAACGGCCGGATCTCGCAGGGCAGCATGTAGCCGAGCGCGAACCTGGTCTGCGCCAGCAGGACCTCGTCGCGCCCCTCGCTCCGGGGCGCGACGGCCCGGCCGAGCACGTCGGGGCCGAGGAGCGCGCCCGCGCGACCGGCGGCGCGCCTCCGGCACGACACGAGCCTGCCGTACAGCGTGGCGAGAGCCCTGGCGGTGGCGTGCCCGTTGGACGCGGGAATCTCGGCGGCCCGCCAGCGCGCGGTGTTGGCCAGACCGGGCGTGAGCTGCTCGGCCGGGTTGCAGAAGGCCGTCATCGTGACCGAGCCGGGCTCGGACATGGCGCCGGTCAACGGTGACGGCGTGGCGTCCGGCCCGGCCTCGGGCGGGGCGAGGTAGGCGGCGCGTCCCGCCTCCGAGGCGGGCAGGCCGATCCACAGGTCGGGTACACCCAGCTCGTCGCGGACCAGGTCGCGCAGCCGCCGCCCGCCCACCCGGCGCAGCACCTCGCCGACGAGCCAGCCGAACGTCACCGCGTGATACCCGTGCCGCTCCCCCGGCGTCCACCACGGGCTCTCGGCCGCGAGCGCGGCCGTCATCGCGTCCCAGTCGAACAGGGAGCCCGGCGGCAGCTCCCGGCGGACGGCGGGCAGCCCCGACCGGTGCGCGAGCAGGTCGGCGATGGTGGTGGCGGTGGCGAACCCGGGCCAGTAACGGGCCACGGGGGCGTCCAGATCGAGCAGCCCGCGCTGGACGTACAGGTGCGCGAGCGTCGCCAGCACCCCCTTGGACACCGAGAAGACGTTGACGACCGTGTCCCGCTCCCAGGGCCGTACGCCGTCCGGGTCGGCCGTGCCCTGCCAGAGGTCCACGACCATGCGTCCGCCCGCGTGCACGGCGAGGGCCGCGCCGCCTTCTCCGCCGCCCGTCTGCCTGAACGCGTCGGCGACGGGCGCGAAGGCCGGATCACACCACATGAGCGCTCCTCCAAATTACTCAACCTAAGTTGCGAAACCATGGTTGAGTATTGGAGCATCCGGAGGTGGTGTCAAGCGATCTGACCCTGCTGTTCACGGCCCTCGCCGCGGCCTGCGACGCCGAGGTGCGCGCCCTGATGGCCGCCTCGGGGCACGACCAGGTGCGCACCGTGCACGGATACGTGTTCCAGCACCTGCTCACCGGCCCCGTACGGGTGTCCGACCTGGCCGGGCTGCTCGGCATGACCCCCCAGGGCGCCTCAAAGGTGGCGGCCGAGATGGAGCGCATCGGCTACGTGGCACGCCGGGCCGACCCCGGCGACCAGCGGGCACGAATGATCGAGCTGACCCCGCACGGCAGGGCCGCGGTCGAGGCGGGCCGCGCCGCCCGCGAGGCCGTGTCCGCCCGGATGCTCGGCCTTCTCGACCAACCGGAGGAGTTCCTGGCGTCGCTCAACCGCCTCGGTGACGAGACCGGCGCGCTGCGCGAACTCCTCGCCCGCCGGCTGCGCCCCTGATCGGCCGCGCGACCCGCGGCGGTTCAGCCGAGCGTGGGGACCAGGTGGACGAGGTCGGCGAGGCCGTCGGCGACGAGGTCGGCCCGGGCGGCGTCCGGGCGCTCGGAGTGCAGGTAGCCCCACGGCCCCCGGCGCAGCAGGGCCGTCCGCATCCCGGCCCGTGCGGCCGGCAGGACGTCGTTGTCGAGGCGGTCGCCGACGTACAGGATCTGCCCGGGCTCATGGCCGCAGACCGCCGCGACCTTGGCGAAGAACGCGGGATCCGGCTTCTCCACTCCCCATCCCGCCGAGGTGTGGATGCCGTCCACCGGCAGGTCCATCGCGACCAGCGCGTCGTACGCCTGGGGCGGCTGGTTGCCCGCCACCACCAGGTCGTAGCCGGCCTCCCGCAGGGCCGCGAGGCCGGGCCGCACGTCCGGGTAGAGGTCGTCGGCGTCGAAGTTCTCGCGCAGCCCGCCGGCGTCCTCGCGCCGCCACGCCTCCATCTCGGCGTCGAGGTCGATCCCCGGCCTGATCAGCTCGAACGCCTCCCGGTGGCTCCGGTCGAGCGCCGCCATGCCGCCGAGCACCCCCATGAAGGTCAGGCGCGGCACGCCCAGCCGGTCGGCCCACCGGGACCAGATCCGGGTCTCGTCGATGAGCGTCTCCCCCACGTCGAACACGAGCGCCCGGACCATGACCGCCTCTCCCCTTCGTCCTGTTACGGCAGCCACTCTATGGTGTGCCGTAACATCGCCGAACGTGAGCGAGACTCGGTATGCCCTGAACGGCATGGTGTGCACGGTCGATCATCTGGCCTCGGCGGCGGGCGTCGCCATGCTCGACGAAGGCGGCAACGCCGTGGACGCCGCCATCGCCGCCAACGCCGTACTGGCGGTCACCGCCCCGCACATGTGCGGTCTCGGCGGTGACCTGTTCGCCCTCGTCCACGACGGAACCGTGAGCGCGCTCAACGCCTCGGGGCGGGCGGGCTCGGGCGCCGATCCCGGCCGGCTGCGGGCGGAGGGCCTCGGCCGGATGCCCCACCTGTACGACATCCGCTCGGTCCCGGTGCCCGGCTGCGCCGACGGGTGGCTGGCGCTGCACGAGCGGTACGCCCGTCTGCCGCTCGCCGGCCTGCTGGCCCCCGCGATCCGCCTCGCGGCGGAGGGCTTCCCCGCCTCGCCGCTGCTCGCCCCGGGCGGGGAGTTCATCGGCTCGCTGCCCGGAGCCGGGGACTTCGCGGCCGCCCGCCGCGCCGGGGACGTGATCCGCAGGCCCGGCGTCGCCAGGGCCCTCACCGCGCTCGGCGAGGGCGGCCGTGCGGCGTTCTACCAGGGCGAGTTCGGCAAGGGCCTGCTGGAGCTGGGCGGCGGCGAGTACACCGAGGAGGACCTGGCCCGGCCGAACGCCGACTGGGTGGAGCCGCTGAGCGCCGAGGTGTTCGGGCACCGGATCTGGACCGTTCCGCCGAACTCCCAGGGCTACCTGCTCCTGCTGGCCCTGGAGATCCTCGCCGAGCTCGGCACGCCCGCCGACCCGGCCGACCCGCGCTGGGCCCACCTGCTGGTGGAGTCGGCGAGGGCGGCCGGGCACGACCGGCTCGACGTCCTCCACGAGGCCGCCGCCGCGCCGCTCGGCACGGCCGCCGCCCGCCGCGCGCTGGTCGACCCCGAGCGGCGCTCCCCCCTGCCCGACGCTCCCGCCGGGCCGGGCGACACGACGTACCTGTGCGTGGTCGACGGGGACGGCATGGGCGTCTCGCTCATCCAGTCGAACGCGTCGGGCTTCGGCAGCCTGCTCTTCGAGCCCAGCACCGGGATCAACCTGCACAACCGCGGCATCGGCTTCTCGCTCACGCCCGGCCATCCCGCGGAGTACGGCCCGGGCCGCCGTCCGCCCCACACGCTGTGCCCGGCGCTGGTCACCCGGCCGGACGGGACGCTGCGCACGGTCCTCGGCACGATGGGCGGGGACGCGCAGCCGCAGATCCTGTTGCAGCTGGTCACCCGCCTGCTCGCGCACGGCCAGACGCCCGGCGAGGCGATCGCCGCGCCGCGCTGGGCGCTCGGCAGCGGCACCGGCTTCGACACCTGGCGGTCCGCCCCCGTCGTGGAGGTCGAGGAGGGCGCGCCGTGGGCGGACGGCCTGCGCGAGCGCGGGCACGCCGTCGAGACGGTGGAGTGGGGCTCCAACTTCGGCCACGCCCACCTGATCGACCTGCTCCCGTCGGGCGTGCTCGCCGGGGCGGCCGACCCCCGCGCGCTGATCGGCGCCGCCCTGGGTCGCTGAACGCGGACCCGGCCGCCCAGATCGGCAGCACAGATCAGCAGCACAGGTCACCCGGCCCGGGCGGCGGACTCGACCTGCTGCATGGCCTTGCGGATGCGCTTCTCGGAGACCGGGGTGGGCGTGCCGAGCTGCTGGGCGAAGAAGCTCACCCGCAGCTCCTCGATCATCCATCGGACGTCCCGTACGGCCTTGGCGTCCCGCTCGGCGGGCTTCAGCCGGTCGAGCAGGTCTCGGTACTCGTCCTCGACGTCGTGCACGCGGTGCATCCACTCACGGTCGCGGTGGGGGTCGTCCGGGAGCTTGTCGAGCCGGCGCTCGACCGCCCGCAGGTAACGGTGCACGTCCGGCAGCCGGTCGTAGCCCGTCTCGGTGACGAACCCGTCGTGCACCAGCCCGTCGAGCTGGTCGGCGATGTCGGCCCTGAGATCGGCCACGCCGCCGCCCAGCGCGCCGAGCCGGTTCTGCGCGGCGTGCCAGGCCGCCAGGACGCGCTCCACACGCGAGACGACCTCCTCGGTCGTCTCGAACAGCGAGGCGCGCACGTGGTCGCGCAGCCGCTCGAACCCGGCCTCGTCCCAGACGGGCCCGCCCGCCTCCGCCATCAGCGTGTCGGCGGCGCACGCGGTGCAGTCGTCGAACAGGGCGGCGGCCCCGCCGTGCGGGCTGCGGCTGAGCGCGAGCTTCTGCGCGGTGGTCAGGGTCCGCAGGATGGCCTTGGCCGGGTTGACCACGTTGAGCAGCAGCAGCCTCCTGGTGCCCGCCCACATGGCCCTGTCGCGCTCGCGCTCGGTCTCGAACATCCGGACCGCGACGCTCGTGCCCTCGTCCACCAGAGCCGGGTAGGCCCGCATCCTGCCCTGCTCGAACACCTTCGGCAGCGTGCCGATCGTCCAACCGTGCAGGCCGTCGCGTTCGAGGTCGTCGGCGGCCTTCGACAGCGTGGCGCGCAGCTTCGGCGCGAGCCGCCGTTTGAGCGCCTCCAGGTCCTTGTCCTCGCCCACCGTACGCTTGCGGTCGTCGATCACCCGGTAGGTGATCCGCAGGTGGGCGGGAAGCTGGTCGAGGGCCCACGCGTCGCGCGGCACCTCCACCCCGGTCAGCGCCCGCAGCTCGCGCTCCAGCGCGCCGAGGATCGGCTCGCCGCCGGGCCGTACGCGTTCCAGCACGGCCTTGGCGTAGTTGGGGGCGGGCACGAAGTTGCGGCGCAGGTTCTTCGGCAGCGACCGGATGAGCGCGGTGACGAGGTCCTCGCGCAGGCCGGGGATCTGCCAGTCGAAGCCGGTCGGGTCGACCTGGTTGAGCACGGCCAGCGGGATGTGGACGGTCACGCCGTCGGCCTCGCCCGTCTCCACCGCGCCGGGCTCGAAGCGGTAGGTCAGGCGCATCCGCTGGCCGTTCTGCCGCCAGGCGTCGGGATAGTCCCTGGCGCTGACCCCGGCGCTGTCGTTGACCAGCATCTCCGGCGAGAACGTCAGCAGCTCGGGCGTCTCCCGCGACGCCTTCTTCCACCAGCTGTCGAAGTGCCTGCCCGAGACCACGTCGGCCGGGATCCGCTGGTCGTAGAAGTCGAACAGCGTCTCGTCGTCCACGAGGATGTCGCGGCGGCGGGCCTTCTCCTCCAACTGCTCGACCTCCTCGAGCAGCTTGCGGTTCTCGTGGAAGAACTTGTGGTGGGTGCGCCAGTCGCCGTCGACCAGCGCGTGCCGGATGAACAGCTCACGGCTCAGCTCGGGGTCGATGCGGCCGTAGTTGACCTTCCGCTCGGTCACGATCGGCACGCCGTACAGCGTGACCTTCTCCAGCGCGACGACGGCGGCCTGGTCCTTCTCCCAGTGCGGCTCGCTGTAGGTGCGCTTGACCAGGTGCTGCGCGAGTGGCTCGATCCAGCCGGGCTCGATCTTGGCGTTGACCCGGGCCCACAGCCGGGAGGTCTCCACCAGCTCGGCCGACATCACCCACTGCGGCTGGGCCTTGGCCAGGGCCGAGCCGGGGAAGATCGCGAAGCGGGCGTTGCGGGCGCCGATGTACTCCGTGATCGGCCTGCGGCCGTCCTGCCTGCGCTTCTCGACGACGTCCTTGACCCCGATGTGCGACAGCAGGCCGGCCAGCAGCGACTGGTGGATCCGCTGGGGGTCGGCGGGCACGCTGTTGGGCACGATGCCCAGCGTCTTGGCCACCTGGCGGAGCTGGCTGTCGATGTCCTGCCACTCGCGCACACGCAGGTAGTTGAGGTATTCGGCCTTGCACAGCCGCCGGAACGCGCTCGACGACAGCTCCTTCTGCCTGTCGCGGAGGTGGTTCCAGAGGTTGAGGTAGGTCAGGAAGTCGGACTCCTTGTCGGCGAAGCGTCGGTGCTTCTCGTCGGCCGCCTGCTGCTTGTCGGCCGGCCGCTCGCGCGGGTCCTGGATCGACAGCGCGGCCGCGACGATCATCACTTCACGGGCGCAGCCGTTCTTGTCCGCCTCCAGCACCATCCGGGCGAGGCGGGGGTCGACCGGAAGCTGGGCCAGCTTGCGCCCGAGCGGCGTGAGCTGGGTGCCCTTCCCCGCCTCCCGGCCCGCGGCCTTGTCCTCGAGGGCGCCGAGCTCGAGCAGCAGGTTGACGCCGTCCCTGACCTGACGGCTGTCCGGCGGCTCCACGAACGGGAACGCCGCGATGTCGCCCAGGCCCAGCGAGGTCATCTGCAGGATGACGCTCGCCAGGTTCGTACGGAGGATCTCGGGGTCGGTGAACTCCGGCCGGGAGAGGAAGTCCTCCTCGGAGTAGAGCCTGATGCACACGCCGTCCGACGTACGGCCGCAGCGGCCCTTGCGCTGGTTGGCCGACGCCTGGGAGATCGGCTCGATCGGCAGCCGCTGGACCTTCAGCCGGTGGCTGTAGCGGGAGATCCGCGCCGTGCCCGGATCGACCACGTACTTGATGCCGGGTACGGTCAGCGAGGTCTCGGCGACGTTGGTGGCCAGCACGATCCGCCGGCCCCGGTGGGACTGGAAGACCCGGTGCTGCTCGGCTGCCGACAGCCGCGCGTACAGCGGGAGGACCTCCTCGGGACGGCCCTTGAGCGCGTCGGCGGTGTCGCGGATCTCCCGCTCGCCGCTGAGGAAGACCAGGATGTCGCCCGGCCCCTCGGCGCACAGCTCGTCCACGGCGTCGACGATGGCCTGGGTCTGGTCGTCGTCCTCGTCGACGGGACGGTAGCGCACCTCCACCGGATAGGTGCGTCCGGACACCTCGATCACGGGCGCCGGCTCCCCGCCCGGTCGGGCGAAGTGCCGGGCGAACCGCTCGGGGTCGATGGTCGCGGAGGTGATGACCACCTTGAGGTCGGGCCGCTTGGGGAGGAGCTGCTTGAGATAGCCGAGGATGAAGTCGATGTTGAGGCTGCGCTCGTGCGCCTCGTCGATGATCAGCGTGTCGTACTGCAGCAGCAGCGGGTCGGTCTGCATCTCGGCGAGCAGGATGCCGTCGGTCATCAGTTTGACCAGCGTCCCGTCGCTGGAGTGGTCGGTGAAACGGACCTTGTAGCCGACCGCCTCCCCCAGCTCGATCGACAGCTCCTCGGCGATGCGCTCGGCGACCGTGCGGGCGGCGATGCGGCGCGGCTGGGTGTGGCCGATGACCCCGTGGACCCCCCGGCCGAGCTCCAAGCAGATCTTGGGGATCTGGGTGGTCTTCCCCGAGCCGGTCTCACCGGCCACGATCACGACCTGATGGTCCCTGATCGCTGTGAGCAGGTCGTCCTTGTGCCGGCTGACCGGCAGCTCGGGAGGGTAGCTGAGGGCGGGAAGGGCCGCGCGGCGCGCGGCCACGCGGCGTTCCGCGGCCTCCACGTCCCCCGCGATCTCCTGGACGACGGACTGGCGGGCGGCGCGGTCGCGGACCCGGCGCATGCCGTCGAGACGGCGGCGCAGCCTGCGCTGGTCGCGCAGCATCAGGTCGGGGAGGCGGGCCTGGAGATCGGCGAGCGTGTTCATTCCATGCTCAAGGATAGGCAACACCCCCCGCCGATCTGCCAGCCGTTTTCCGGCGGCCCTTTCCGGCGGTGTCAGCGGCGGCGCGACGGCTGATACTTGTACCCCACGTTGCGCACGGTCACGATCCGGCCCGCGTGCCGGCCCAGCTTGCGGCGCAGCCGCAGGACGTGCACGTCGACCGTACGGCCGCCCTCGTCGTCGTACCGGTCCCAGACGGCGGCCATGAGCTGGCGGCGGTTGTAGACCCGGCCTGGGGCCGAGCTGAGGTAGTCGAGCAGCTCGAACTCGCGGAAGGTCAGCTCGATCTCCTCGCCGTCGGCCCGGGCCACCCGCGCGGCCCGGTCCAGGACCAGCTCCTCCTCGGCGGGGGCCGCCCGCCGCTGCAGGGCGGCGGCCGGCGGCTCCGGCGCGTCCGCCGCGACCGCGGCGGGCACCAGGTAGCCCACGATCATCAGCACGGCGCCGGTCTCCGGCACCGGCAGCACGCCGAGCACGGACCCCTGCCCGAGGTCGGGGGGCTCGTGGCCCTGCTCGCGCCTGCGCTCCACAAAGTCGATCACGTTCTGGTGGGACATGCCCCTCTCCTTGCCTCGTGGCGTACCGGACGGTGGTGACCGCGGTCGTCAACAGGCGGCGGCGCAGACGCGCAGCAGGTCGATGTGCCGGCGCTGGGTCAACCTCCCCGAGGAACTCATGGGATCATCATGGCAGCCATATTACCCGCTGTCCAGGTAGGAATAAGGCACTTATAGCGCTCAGGGGATGCGCGCGGCCCCCGCGGCGGCCATCGCCGCGCCGATGATCCCGGCCTCGTTCCGCAGCACGGCGGGCACCACCGGGGTGTCCCCGAGATCGACGTACGGGAGGAACCTGTCGGCCTTCTTGCTCACGCCCCCGCCGACGACTATCAGGGTGGGCGACAGCAGGTCGCGCATGTGCCTGAGGTACTCCTCCACGCGCCGGCCCCACTTGTCCCAGCCCAGGTCCTCCTCCTCGCGCACCCGGTCGGAGGCGCGGTGCTCGGCCTCCTTGCCGCGAATCTCGATGTGGCCGAACTCGGTGTTGGGCACCAGCGTGCCGTCCACGAAGAGCGCGCTGCCGATGCCGGTGCCGAAGGTCAGCATGAGCACGACCCCGTGCCGGTTCCGCCCCGCGCCGAAGGTCATCTCGGCGACGCCGGCCGCGTCCGCGTCGTTGAGCACGACCGTCTGCTCGCCGAACAGGTCGGCGCCCTTCACGCCGATCCACGACTTGTCCACGTTGGCCGCCGTCCTGACGACCCCGTCCAGGACCACGCCGGGGAAGGTGACGCCCATCGGGCCGGTCCAGGAGAAGTGCCCCGCGATCTCGCGTACGGCCTGGGCGACGGCCCCCGGCGCGGCGGGCCGCGGCGTCGGGATGCGCAGGCGCTCCCGGGTGAGCACGCCGGCGGCCGTGTCCACCGTGGCGCCCTTGATCCCGGAACCGCCGACGTCGATGCCCAGAACTTCCATGACTACCCTCCTGGTCCGGCTGGACGGCTACCCAGCCGTCCCCGCCTCATGCGCGGTCGCGAGTATCGCACGGCGTCATGGGACCGGCCGGGTTACGGGAGGACAGGCCGGGTACGCCCCGAATCGGGGCAAATCACCACAAGGGGGACACGCATGATCAGGACACTCCACAAGATGGGACTGCGCTCCAATCACATGTACAGCGCCGCTCTGGGATCGATCGGCATGTCGATCGCCTCATGGGTCGTCTCGAACAAGTACGAGGCGGCCGGCATAGAGCGCGCCGACCGCTGGGCGTTGTTCGTCGGCGAGTGGGCGCCGACCTTCTTCGCGATGGGGGTCGCCCTGCGAATGGAGGAGATGGCCCAGGAGAAGGGGCAGGAGACCCCCGAGTGGCAGGAGCAGAGCAGCGACATCCGCCGCCCCACCCGCGCCGGCGTGTAGCGAGGGCGGGCAAGGGCTTCCACGAGCGGCCCGGAGGGACCGGACGGCCCCTCCGGGCCGCTGCGCGACCACCTCCCGGCCGTTGCGGGAGGCGTCAGGCCACGGCCCGCAGGCGCTCGTGCGCCCAGTCCTCGAAGGTCGTGAGCGGGATGCCGAGGGCCCGCGCGTACTCCGGGCGGGCGGGCTGACCGACCACGTTGAGGAATTCGTGTGCGGCGACGCCGTAGCCCGGCATCCCCGCGGCGACCGCCTCCTCCACCGTCATGTCGGGCGCGGGCAGCTCGGTGCGCAGAGCCCGGGAGAGGACCGCGGCGATCTCTTTCATCGGCCGGTGGTCACTGGCCAGTTCCAGTTCGACGCCGTGGAACCGCTCCGGTGCCGCGAAGGCCGCGGCGGCCGCCGCGCCGATGTCGTGGACCGCGACGAGGGAGAGCCGGGTGCCGGGCTTCAGCACGGTCACGATGCCCCCCTCGACGCCGCGGGGAAGCAGGTACGCCGCGGACGGGAGGAAGTTCTCCATGAAGAAGCCCGGCTTGATGATCGTCCAGTGCGTGAAGCCCGCCTCACGCACGCGATCCTGGGCGGCGGCCTTGGCGGCGAGGGCGGGCTCCAGCGACGCCCAGCGGCCTTCGGCCCAGCCGGGGGCCTCGGTGTGCCGCCCCGCGCCGGTGACGGACGTGTGCACGAACTGCGGCACGCCCGCGGCCAGCGCGCCCTCGACCAGGTTGACGGCCTGGACCAGCTCGCCCTCGAAGTCGAAGGCGCCTGCCCGCAACGGCGGCATCTGCACCGAGAAGACGGCCCGGGCTCCTCGTGCGGCCCTGATCACCGAGTCACGGTCGCGGAGGTCGCCGGTGACCAGCTCGGCGCCGAGTGCTTCGACCGCCCTCGCTCGTTCGGTCTCGGGGTCGCGGACCAGTGCCCGGACAGGGACGCCGTTAGTGAGCAGGGCACGGGCGGTGGCGCCCCCCTGCTGGCCGGTGGCGCCGGTGACCAGAACGGGTGCGGAATCGATTGCCATGAGGCCCTCCTGAGACGAGCGAATAAACGGCGGGGCCCGCCGTTTATGCTTCGGTACAATACGGCGGACCCCGCCACTTAGCAACCGATGAGGTGACACCATGCCCGTCCAGCGTGCGGACGCCCGGCGCAACTACGCGCGCCTGCTCGCCGTGGCCAAGGAGGCGATCGCCACAGAGGGCCCCGACGCGTCCCTGGAGCAGATCGCCCGCACCGCGGGAGTCGGATCAGCCACGGTGCGCCGGCACTTCCCCAATCGGCAGTCGCTGCTGGAGGCGGTCTTCCGCGAGCGGGTCGAAACCCTGTGCGCGCACGCCCGCGAGCTGACCGGCAGGGCCGACACCCGGGCCGCGCTGCTGGAATGGCTGAGCGCCGTCCTCGCGGACGCCGCGACCATCCGCGGGCTGGCCACCGCGCTGACCCGCGACCGGGCGGCCGGCCCCGACGCGGCGCAGGAGCACTGCTGCTCGGCGCAGCTCAATGAGGCGGGCGACCCGCTGGTGCGCCGCGCCGCGGATGACGGCGCGCTGGCGCCGGGCGTGACCACCGGCGACCTGCTCGCCCTGATCACCGGTATCGCCCTCGCCACGGAACACCACCCGGATCCCGCCGCCGACGCGCAGCGACTGCTCGGCCTGTCCATGGCGGGAGTCAGCCCCGGTCAGGGGTGATGGAAATCGGCACGCGGCGCCTCCGTTAGGCTCGGCGCGCGTGACCCCCGATCCCGCCGCCGTCGCGCGCTGGCTGCGCACGCGGCCCGCCCGCGGGGCCGGCATCCACGTCCTGGCCGTCGAGGGACGCTCGGGTGCGGGCAAGTCGACGCTGGCCGCCGCCGTGGCCGCGGCGCTCACCGCGCCGGTCGTCCGCATGGACGACCTGTACGACGGCTGGGACGGCCTGCAGGCCGGGGTGGACGCCTTGCTGGAGTGGGTGCTGCGTCCCCTGGGCCGCGGGGGCCGGGCACGCTGGCGGCGCTACGACTGGACGCGGGGCCGGTACGCCGAATGGCACGAGATCGCCGGGGCGGACGCCGTCGTGATCGAGGGCGTGGGCAGCGGCGCACGCGAGGCGGGGCCTTTCCTCAGCGGGCTGGTGTGGCTGGAGGCCGGTGAGGAGGTCCGCCGGGCGCGGGCGCTCGAACGCGACGGCGAGCTGTACGCGCCCCACTGGCGGCGATGGGCCGAGCAGGAGGAGCGGTACTACGCCCGCCATGACGTGCGCTCCCGGGCCGACCTCATCATCGTCACCGGCTGAGGCGCGTCAGGAACGGACCCGCACGCCGACCTCGTCGAGCCGCGTCAGCAGGTCGGCGGGATCGGCGTACACACGGAAGGCGCCGGTGCGCTCCAGCGGGCGCACCGAGCCGGGCGGCTCCGGGTATCCGGGTAGTCGAATCCTGCGTCCATCGTGGCCGTTCTCACCCGGGGACCCGCGGGGCCGGGCCGACGGCCGCCGAAGCCGTCCCGCCGCCGCTCAGCCCAGGCCGGCGCGGTACTCCTCGTCGGTCACCGGCCCGTGCCAGTGCGTCTTGCCGCTCGCCGTGACGGCGATGTGCACCAGCGTGTCGTCGTCGGCGGCGCCGTGCCAGTGCTTCTCGCCCGGCTGCACGTGGACCCAGTCGCCCGGCCCGATGAGCGTGCCCTCGGTCTCGCCCCAGCGCGTCACCACCCCGCGTCCCGACAGCACGTACAGCGCCTGTTCCCCGTCGTGGGTGTGCCAGCCCGAGCGGGCCTGCGGCTCGTAGGAGAAACGCTGGGCGCGCAGGCCGTCCGGCTCCACCTCCTTCAGCGCCTCCGCCTCCCACACGCCGTCGGTGAACCTGTCAGGTCCCGGCCGGGTGGCCTTGATCTCGCCTTCTCGTACGAACCTCATCACGCGCTCCTTTCGCCGCGGGCCGGTCGCGTCATGCCGGCACCGCCCGCACCCATCCACGATCCCCGCCGGGGAAGCCCTCCATCGTGAGCCCGGCCTCGCGCAGCAACTCCTCGAACCGGTCGTCCGTGCGGCGCCTGCTGACGAACGTGTGCGTCCATCGCCGGTCCCCCACGACGTACTCCATCGTCGCTTCGAGCAGATCCGGCTCGGGCCGGCTCACGTCCGTCATCCGGCTCACCCGTCCGTCGCCGCGCCTCTCCCACGGCCCCACCGTGTCGTACCACTCGGGCGGCTGGCGCTGGAGGATCACGCACCCGTCGGGGGCGACGTGGCGGCGGCAGGTCCGCAGGAACGCCCGGCACAGGTCGTCGTCGGCGGTGTCGATCACGTATGACATCAGCAGGACCACGTCGAACATCCGGGGCAGCGACAGGTCCTGGATGCGGGACAGGACCGTCTCCGCCCCGTGGATGCGCGCGAGCATCTCGGGCGACTCGTCCACGGCGACCACCTCGTGGCCGAGCGCGAGGAGGGCGTGGGTGATCCGGCCCACCCCCGCGCCGAGTTCGAGGATCGCCGCACCCTCCGGTATCGCGGCGTGGACGATCTCGGGTTCGCCGGCGGGCGTGAGCGTCGCGTAGTAGTCGACCGCGCACCCGTCCGGAGTGATCGGGCCGGGACCGGTGCCCTGATAGAGCCGTTCTGGAAGCATGATCACCATCCTGCATCAGGGGGCCGGACAGCGGCCCAGCCGAGGCGATTTGTCTGATTTCTGTCGGGTATTTCTTTCATGATGAGTCTTGCCGGACGGAGGTGACAGGCATGAGCGTTCCGATGAGACGGGAGTCCAGAGGTCTCGTTCCCGACCTGTTCGACCTGCTGGAGGCGCCGATGGCCGCGCTCCGGCCGATGGCCGGGCAGCAGATGCGGCTTGAGGACTACGTGAAGGACGACCGGTACGTGCTGCGCGCCGAACTGCCCGGAATCGACCCGGACAAGGACGTGGAGATCAGCGTGTCGAACGGTGTGCTGACCATCCATGCCGAACGGCGCCACGAGGAGCGGCAGGCGCACCGCACCGAGTTCCGGTACGGAGCCTTCACCCGGTCGGTCGTGCTGCCGCCGAACGCGGACGAGAACGACGTGAAGGCGACCTATGACAAGGGACTCCTCGAGGTGAGCGTGCGGCTCGCCGAGGAGCGGGAGGAGCGCAGGCGAATCCCGATCGAGAAGCCGGGAGCCGGGCAGCAGCAGCAGAGCTGAGGGCGCCCACGCCGGGCCCGTCCGCACCGCGCGGACGGGCCCGAGCTCGCCGCAGCTCACTCAGGACCAGCGGCTCAGGGCAGGCTCAGGGCGCCGACGGGGACCGTACGACGGCGACCGGGCACTCGGCGTGGTGCAACGCTCCCCGGCTGACCGAGCCGAGCATCGCCGAGCCCAGCGCGCCCCGGCCATGGGAGCCGACCACGAGCAGGTCGGCGCCGCGTGACGCCTGGACGAGCGCGTCGACCGGATGCCCGTAGGCGATCTCCTCGCGCACCGGCACCTCGGGATACCGCCTCCGCGGGTCCGCCAGCTTCTCCCGCGTCACGCGCTGACGGGCCTCGCGCACCTCCTCCACGTCATAGGTGATCTCGGGCGCGAGCGGATGGGCGGGCAACTGCCAGGCGTGCACGGCGCGCAGCGCGTCGCCGTGCACCCTGGCCTGTTCGAAGGCGTACGCCAGGGCGGGCTCGCATTCGGGCGAGTCGTCCACGCCCACGGCGACCTCCCCCCTCTCGCCGCTCCACCCGGGCCGTACGACGACGACCGGGCAGGGGGCGTGCCCGGCGACGTGGGTGCTGACCGAGCCGACGACGATGCCGGCGAAGCCGCCGAGTCCCCTGCTGCCGAGCACGATCTCGACGGCCTCCTTGGCCTTGTCCCGCAGGACGCGGGAGGGGATGCCCTCGATGATCTCCGTACTGATCTTCACGTCCGGCTGCCGCTCGCGGGCCACGGCCTCCGCGGCGGACAGCGCCCGCTCGGCGTGCGCGGTGAGTGGGTCGCCGCCCGAGGCGGGGAACTTCGGGATGCCGTACGCCCAGTGGTCCACGACGGAGACGAAGCGCAGCGGGCAGCCGCGGCGGGCGGCGTCGTCCGCGGCCCACCGCACGGCGGCCGTCGCGGCGGGCGAACCGTCGGTGCCGACGATGATCGTGCCGGGCATGGGCGCTCCTTCCTTCCTCACTGGCCTTTCCGACCTGGAACCTCCTCCATGTCACCACCGGCGGCCGCGCCCCTCCAGGGTCGTAGGTCCTCGGCCCGGGGCCGGTGCCGGGGCCGCGCGGCCGGGAGGGATGCTGGAGTCCTGGAGGTGGTCCGACATGGAATCGAAGCGCTGGACCGTCGAGATCTTCGTGAACGAGGACGACAACGACGACGTCACCACCGCGACCGCCGTGCTCTACACGCCCGCGGGACGACGCCACGAGAGCGTCGGCCGAGCCCGCCGCAACCCGTCCGACCGGCCCGTGCCCGAGATCGGCGACGAACTGGCGGCCGGACGGGCCCTCGCCGACCTGGGGGCGAAACTCATCGGGGACGGCGCGGAGGACGTGGCCCAGCTCGCCGGTCCGGCCTACGAGTCGTACTGAGACCCCGGCCCGTTCTCCGGCGGCGATGCCGGCGGCGGCATCTGCGTGCCTGAGGCCGGAGCGCCGGGGACGGGCCCGGCAGCGGAGCCGGCGCCCGGGGGCTGCGCCCGAGCCCCCGGGAGTCCGCGCAGCACGTCCTCATTCCACGGCGTCCTCATTCCACGGCGTCCTCATTCCGCGGGGTCGGCCGGGTCGTCGCCGAGGAGCCCCGCGGCCCGCATCTCCTCCCTCAGCCAGGCCATGGCGGCCTGCTCGCCTCCGACCGGGCCGGTCCCGGCCGTCGGCGTGCCGTTCGCCGCACGGGGACCTGCCGGGACGTCGCCCGCGGCGCCGCCGGGCGTCCGGCCCCCGCCGGGCCCGGTGACATACGGCCGGGCCGCGCGCGCTCCCCCTCGCTTGCCCCGTGTCCCCGCCCCGCCGGGCGCTCCGCCCTGGTCGGCCGGCGGGACGCCGCCGCCGGTCGCCGTGGCGCGCCCGCGCGGGCCGCCGGTGACGAGACCGCCGGGCACCGGCCCGTTGGCCGTCGTGCCCGCGCCGCACGCCGCCTGCGCGGCCATGCCGGGCTGCACTGCCATGCCGGGCTGCGCCCCCGGGCCCGCCTGGCCGCCATGGCCCGCATGCCCGGCCTCGCCGCCCGGTCCCCAGGCCGCCGACGCGAGCAGTCCCGCGCCGGTCATCTCGGCGGTGAGCTGCCCGAGCAGCGTGTCGGCCTCGACCGGTTCGGGCGTGATCTGCGCGAGGGCGGGCGCGAGAGCGCGCAGCGCGTTCGGCATCCCCGCGCCGGTGCGGTGGAGGTCGCCGAGGTTCAGCGGGACGCAACTCGATTTGATGATGTGGAAGAGGTGATCGACCCGCCGCGCGTCCCGTCCGCTGAAGGGGCCCCGGAAGTCGCCGTGGTGGGCGAGCACCAGGGCCGCGAGGCCGGCCACATGCGGCGCGGCCATGGAGGTGCCGTCCAGTGCGGCGTACCCGTCCGGAGGGACGGCCGACAGGACGGCCACGCCCGGGGCGCACACGTCGACCTCGGGGCCGTGGCAGGTGAAGCGCGGCGAGAAGTAGCCGTCGCCGGTCATCGGCCCGTGGATCTCGGCCTCGTGGGCGGTGCCGGGCGGGAACGCGTCGGCCTTGCCGACGGCCGCGACGGTCAGCACGCCGGGCAGGATGCCGGGGAAGCCGACCGGTCCTCCGTCGTTGCCGCCGGCCACCACGCACGCCACCCCCGCCTGGCGCGCCTGCTCGATCTTCGCGGCGACGAGCGGGGAGTGGTGCCTGCTGGCCAGACTCAGGTTGACGACGTCGATCCGCTGCTCGATGCAGTAATCGAGCGCCTCGATGAGGTCGCTGAACCGCCCGCCCGGGAAGATCTTGCAGGCGTGCACCTCGGCCTCGACCGCGAAGCCGACGACACCGCGGCCGTCGTCGGCGCCCGAGACGACAGCCGCGCAGTGGGAGCCGTGGTAGGCGGCGTCGACGGACCAGCCGTCCGGCTCGCCGCCGACGAGGTCGACGCCGGCGCGGACGCGGTCACGCAGGTCGGGGTGCCGAACGTCGGCCCCGGAGTCGATGATCGCGACCCTGACCCCCGCGCCGCGCAGCGTGGGCGGCAGGCGGTCGAGGTTCATCGCCTGCTGGCCCCAGCCGAAGACCTGCTTGCCGGGGAAACCGCTGAAGGTCTCCGACAGTGGCATCGGCTCGATCAGGTTGTCCCGGATCGTGGACAGGGCGGGGCGGTCGATGTGGACGCTCCAGTAGCCGGAGCGCGGCCGGACGGTCACCCCGGTGATCGACTCCGGGGTCTCCCCCACCATCGTGACCACCGCGCGGCCGTCGGCCCCGGTGGACGTCTGGGCCGGCCAGCCGTGCCCGGTCACCAGGACGCTCGCGCCGGGCAGCGGCGTGCCGTCCGCGTCCCTGACCAGGAAGGCGAACGTGCTCTCCACGCCCGGCGGCACCACCGCCGGTGCGGGCCGCCGCCTGCGCGGCGGCTGGGGCACGTCGCTGTAGCTGAGCAGCCGGTCGCGCTCGAAGTAGAGCTGCGGATACTGCCGCCGCAGCGCCTCGACGTGCTCGGCGGTCGTCTCCGCCACGACCACAGCGGGGAACCCGGGTGCCTGAGCCCCCGGGTTCCCCGCCGTTCCCCGCAGGCGGCGCAGCACGCGCACCTCGGGGTCGTCCTCCAGCAGCCTGCGCACCGTGTCGCCGTCGAGAGCCGGCGCGGCTGCTCCCGGCGCCGCCGGGTGCGGCTGGGGCATCGCGGCCACCATGTAGCGCCGCGGCCGGGACTCCACCGGCTGCGGCGCCTGGCGGGACGCCTGCCGCCCCCGCGGGGACGCCGGGCGCGGCTCCTCGCTTCCGTCCTTGGGCTTGTCGTTATTGGTCACAACGTCTCCGACTCTCCCCAGCTCAGGCTGGTGTGGCCGGCCGCGCCCCGTACGGCGCGGCGGGCAGTTCAGGCTCTGTCATCACATTTCGCCGGTCTCGGGACGGCGGGGGCCCGGACCGGCCGCCGACCGGTCCGGGCCACCGAGGTGATCACGTCACAGCAGTGGAACCGTGGGCCGTCCAGGGGTGACGGCGCCGAGCGCGAACTGGATCTGCGCCAGGCACGCGTCGTACCGCCCGGCCCGGTACAGCTGTACCGCCTGCACCAGCAGCGGGATGATCCCCGCGACCTGGGGCGCCTGCGGGAGTGACGCCTGCAGCCAGCCGTACAGCCGCTGGAGCGTCACGGCGCAGTGCGCCTGCAGCGGCGCGACCGGCGCCGGATGCCCCGTCGCGACTCCCACGGCCGGGGGCGTCACCTGACCCATCCCGGGACCCATCGACTCCACGGTGTTCCTCCGATCAGAGTGCGGCACCGGCCGGCACCGGGACCTGCTGAGCGGCCTGCTGGTGCAGGTGGCCGTACGGCTGGCCGTAGGCCTGGCCGTAGACCTGCGACAGCGGCTGCATGGTCAGCGGGACCTGCTGCCCGTACGCCCCGTGGATGGAGGGGGCGCCGAACTGAAGGGCCTGCTGGCCGGGGTGCTGCGCGTACGCCTGGGTGGCGTACGGCTGGCCGTAAACCTGCGGGATCTGCTGGGCCTGGGCCTGGATGGCCTGGAGGGCCTGCAGAACCTGCGGCGGAAGCATCTGCTGCTGAACCTGCTGCTGGATCTGCTCCCGGACCTGGTGCTGGTAGAGCACGCCCTCCAGCATCTGGCGGGCCGCGGGAGCGCCGTAACGCACGCTGCACCGCGCGACCTTGGTCCAGAAGGTCACCGGGCTCACCAGGTGCTCCTGCGGGAGGATGTGCTCCTCCTGCTGGATCATCGCCAGCGGCGACAGCTGCTGCTGCATCGCCGGGATCTGCTGACCGAGCTGCTGCAGGGGCGAGATCTGGTGCTGAGCGCCGTACCCCAGCGTGGTCGCCATGGACGTGGGGTTCATAGCCGTGAACGTCATATTCACTCCTTCGGAGCCAGTAGGTCCGGCCCATCGCCGATGTGATTACATCGCGTGACAGATCGGTCGCACAACGTTATAGGCGTAATGAGTGGATAAGGCCGACTTGACACTCGGGCTCGGTGACGCAACGCACCGCGCGGGTCATACTCCCGCTTGGAGGTGTCGGCATGACGCAGAGCGCTGAGCGGCGTACCTGGTTACATGGATCGTTCCTCGACCTGCTCCCGGTGCGGGCGCGTGAGGAACTCCTCCGCCTCGGCTCCCTGCTGACGTATCCGAGCCGACATATGCTGATCCGGGAGGGCGACCCCGGCCACGCGGTCTACCTGCTGGTCGACGCGCTGGTAAAGGTCACGGCATCCACGGAGAACGGCTCCAGGACGCTCCTGTCGATCCGGGCGAGCGGCGACATCGTGGGCGAGATGGCCGCGCTGACGGATCACCCGCGCATGGCTACGGTGACCACCTGTAGGCGATCTCTTGTCTGCGTGCTGAAGGGGCCCGTCTTCACGGCCTATCTTGCCCGCATCCCCGAGTCCGCCGCGGCTCTCAGCCAGGTCACGATCGATCGTTTGCGGTTCGCCGACCGGCGGCGCCTCGACTTCGCGGGATACGAGGCCGACATCTGTCTGGCCCGGATCCTGGTCGATCTCGCCGTACGGCACGGGCGGCCCCGCCGCGAGGGCATCGACATCGGAGTGCCCGTCACCCAGTCCGAACTGGGCGAGCTCATCGGAATCAAGGAACGCACGGTGCAGAAGGCGATGCACGACCTCTCCGCACGCGGTCTCGTGCTGCAACGGCACCGGGGCGTAATCATCAGGAACCTCGACGGCCTGACCGACTTTGCCGACCTGCGACTCCAATCGCCCGGCTGAAAGCCGCATCAATGCGGGCTGCGAGAAGCCCGCCGGAGTCATCGTGGTGCGGCCGACACAGACCAGCCAGGAGGCACGATGACTCACCCTCCCATGCCCACCTCTCATGCGATGATCGCGGTGGACATCGAGAAGTACAGTGGGCGCAACGACCAGCAGCAACTTCACCTTCAGGAAGCCCTCATCCGGGTGCTTGACACCGCCGCGTCCGAGGCCGGTCTCGACAGGTCGACGTGGACCGAGCGTCAGCCCCAAGGGGACGGCGAGTTCTCCTGGCTCCCGCCCCACGCGCACCTCGGCGTGCTCGTCGGCGGCTTCGTCCGTGAACTGGACGGGCAACTCGGCCTGTACAACCGGCGCCACGCCGGTCCGTTCTGGACGCGCATGCGCCTGCGCATGGCCGTCCACTTCGGCCCCGTCCATCTGGGCGCCGCCAACGGGGTCGCCGGCCGCCACGCCGTACAACAGGCCCGGCTCCTCGACTCCGCCCCAGTGAGGCGGGCCCTCGACGCCTGCCCGGCCGCAGACCTGGCTCTGATCGTCTCCGATCGGGTGTACGACGACTACATCAGCCAGGGACTGGGCGAGCCACATGCCTATCGGCCCGTCCAGGTGCGGGTCAAGGAGCACTCCTGCACGGCGTACCTGCACGTGCCGGGACATGACATCGGCACGCTCAGCGTCCTGGATGCCTTCGTCCCTGAAGCGCCCGGCACATCGCAAGTGCCTCGCCCGGCGACGGAGACCAGCCATGGCGAGGAGGATCGGCGCACCCCCTTCATCGTCCACGGTGACCAGATCGGCGGGGCCTCGCACCGGGCCGACGGCCACGGGATTGTGAACGCCCCCGGCCGGGACCAGATCATAGGTAACTGGCGCGAGGGGCACTGATGGCGGAGCAAGAAGCCCCGGCCATCGAACCGACACCCGGCGAGAAGGAGCGCGGACCGGACGGTGGCGCGGAGCAGAACACCCAGCGTGACCTGCATGAGGAGCTCAGCGAGCAGAAGCGGCAGAGTCGCATCTCCGCGCAGAACCTCGACGCGCTTTACGCCGACACCGTTATCGGCGGCGACGACATCGGAGGTGCCTCGCACCGGGCGACCGACGGCGGAACGGTCAACGCGGCAGGACGCGACCAGTACTTCTTCGGCGTGACCGCGGAGGACAGGGCCGTGTTCACTGTGGCCGTGTCGGCACGCGAGGTCGGCGTCATCCGGCGCTGTCACGTCCCGACCAAGTCGTACGGCGAACTGCTCGCGCGTCTCGACAGCGAGCATGTGCTGCTGCTGCGCGGTGAGCGACGGGCCGGGCAGCCGACCACCGCCCTGGCCGCCCTCGCACGCTGGAGCGGTGACGACGGCCGTCTCGCCTGGCTGCAGATGAGCGGGAACCCTCTCCACCTCGCTCCGGGCGACCTGCGCGAGGCGACTGGATATCTGCTCCAGGTCGGCGACGATGCGACCTGGAACGGTCGCCCCGACCAGATGCTTGGGCACCTCCGGAGGACGGCCGAACGAGCCCGCGCCCGCGTCGTCGTCCTGGCCAGCCCCGAGTTCCCCGAACATGACTGGGCCGTCGACCACGAGCCGCCACCGATGGATCAGATTTTCGTCAACTGGCTGGCTCACGAGTTACACGAGGGCGGCGAGGCCCATCCCCAGGAGTGGGCCAGCAAGACGGCGGCCGACGAACTGGTCCGGGAGACGCTGGCGGGCTACCGGTGCCCCCGCAAGGCGCGAGAGCTCGCCCTGCGGGTGGCCAGAGGGTTGCTGGAAGACCGATCGCTCGACGAGATTTTGGACAGCCTGCCCGAGCAGCGGCGCCGGAAAGCGCAGGACCTCCTCGCGGTGGAGACTCCCCGCAGGGCACGCTGCTTCATGATCGCCAGTGCGGTGTTGCGTGGAGCGCCATCGGCCGTCGTGGCCGCCCAGACCGTGAAGCTGGCCACGCTGATCGAGGAGGAGCTGGCTCGGCAGACGACGATTGAGCAACCGCCCCAGCCGCACGTCTGGGAGCAGCTCAGCGACTGGCTCGGCTTTGCGGAGATCACTCTGCTGTCACCCAGACGAGGCGGAGATGGGCAGGTTGTCGACTTCCCCGATCCGAGCATGGCCGGAACCGTCCTCCGCGTGGTCTGGGAGGAACAGCCCACGATTCACGAGCCCCTGCTCACCTGGCTAGGCGAGCTGACCGAGGACAAGGATCCTGGCGTCCAGATGCGGGCGGCCCAAGCAATCGGTCTGCTGGCGACCTACGACTTCCCAGCCATCCAGCGACGTTTTCTGAGCGCATGGTGCCAGAGCGAGCGGTACCTGACCCACGAGCTGGCGGCCTGGACCTTGGGCTCGGCGGCCAAGGACCCCGATCTGACCGCGCGTGTCTTCGAGTGCCTAGGGCGCTGGGCCCGAGGCAGCCGCAAAGAACAGTCCGTCGTCATCCGGGCCCTCGGGTCGTGGCTGGGCGCCTACTGGGTCGATGAGGCGCTCCGGGCCCTCGCCACCATCGCGAAGACCAATGCGCGGGCTTTTCCACAGCGTGTCGCCCTCTCTATCGCGCAAATCCACCAACTCGGGAGCAACAGAGCGTCCCATCGGAGCGGTGTCGGCGATGTCCCCGACAACACCAGGAGGATCATCGCCGCCCTCGCCCAATGGTCGGCCCAAAGCGATCTACCTGGCCTCACAAGCGCCGCGGCTCTCGCGTTCGTGCGGATGCTCGCCCCTCCCGAAGGGGCCAAGGTCCTCGATCTCGCAGCGGATCCCGGCGCGGCCGTCGACCTAGTCGCTCTCTGGCGACACATCCTGGACCTGGCCGTCACCAAGGACACCGGGGCCGCTCTCACACCGGAGGCGTGGAGCGTGCTGGGCGACTGGCTCGCGACGTGGGAGACGGACGCCGGGGTCCGCGGCGTCCTCTCCGAGGTCCTCACCAGGCCGCCCGTCGACGTCCGGGCACCCCTGTTGTTTCACCTCCGGCTCTGGCACCGGACCGGAGAGATCGACGCCGGGCTCGCGGGCCGGCTCGCCGAGCTCGTCGAAGGGAGTTGAGCATCATGTGGCTCATCCGTTACAGCATGCCCACTACTGGTGAGGAGACCGCGGAGGATGTGAACGAGCTCTCGTTCACCGCCCCGGCGCGAGGAGACGTCTTCGACTTCGACGTCACGGTCTCCCTCGCGTGGTCCGCTGTGGGCCGGCGCTGGCAGGCAGGTCCCGACGCGGCCGAGCGCGACCACGTCCAGGGACGCGTTCGCGCCGAGACTCGTGCGATCGCGCGGAGGCACTCGCCGTACCAATCCGAGGACGCCGAACGTGAGGTGAACAGCGTCCTCGACGATTTCCTCGGCCGGCTGTCGCGACATGACAGGCGTGTGATCCTGCGGTGGACGGCACGGGCCGAGGTAAGGCCCTCTGAAGAGGTGCGCCAGTTGCTCCGAGACCGCGCACGCCGCCTCTATCAGGTCGACTGCGAGGTCGCGGAGGCGAAGCGCCGCGCGGAGACCGCCGAGGAGGTGCGCCTCGCCTGGGAGCGTTTCCTGGCCGGGGCCCGCAGGAGCGACCTGACGAGGTACGCCGTGAGACTGGCCGAGCAGCCCCAAGCCAAGGCGGCGATCATTGCGGAGATGCTCGACAAGGGCGAGGACACCGCCGCCCACTTCATCGACAAACTCGACAAGCTGGTGAGCTCTCATCGGCAGGGCGACGTCTACGAACTCATCGTCGGCAGTGAGAGCGCTCTGCGGAGCGCGATGACCGCGCTCGGATTGGCGGTGCCGCCCCTTGACCCCGACCCGCTGCTGCCGAGCGGCTTCGGTCAGCCGTAGAGCGCTCCCAGCGCAAGCCACAGCAGGGTGGAGACGAGCATGAGGGCCGTCCACGGCAGCGCTCGTCCCACCCTGCGGTGCTTCTCACGGCTCAGTTCGGCCAGCGTGCTCACGAGGAGCCATGCCTCCCGTTCCTGCTGCGCGACGCTCACCCCCGACGATCCACTTCGAGGACCGGCCAGGCCGAACCTGTTCGGCCCGCCAGGTCCGCCCAGGCGAGGACGCAAGCCCTGGACGAGGTGATAGCCGGCGACGAGGAACCCCGCGACATAGAGCGCGACCAGAACAACGGCGACCACGCCCAGTGCGATAGGCGCTCCCGGTGCTCGCAGGCTGGCCAACGCCCCCATCTGTGTGGCCGCCACGGCCGCTGCCCCGAGGTGCACGGTGGTGACGGTAGTGACCTTGGCGTCGGCATGCTGCACGTAACCCTGGAAGGTGCCGACCGTGGTGAGCGCCACGGTCAGCGCCTCGACGGCAGTCATTTCGTTCCTGCGCCTGCCCATACGAACCCTCCTGTTCGCCTTCTTGGAGTGAATCGCCGATGCGGAGGTGGAGGACCGCACCAGTGCGGGTTCGACACCGACACCTCTCTTTGCCTTGACAAAATAGTTTGTCGGAGGCCATCCTTGAGGTATGAAAGACGTGGCGGTGATCGAGGATCCGGCGGCGGCGGAGGCCTCCCTGGATCCGATGCGGGCGCGGTTGCTCGCCGAGCTGACGGAGCCCAGCTCGGCGACCATGCTGGCAGCCAAGGTGGGGCTGCCGAGGCAGAAGGTGAACTACCATCTCAAGACCCTGGAGCGGCACGGCCTCGTGGAGCTGGTCGAGGAGCGCCGCAAGGGCAACGTCAACGAGCGGGTCATGCGGGCGACGGCGGCGTCGTTCGTGATCTCTCCCGCCGCGCTGGCGTCGGTCGCGCCCGATCCGTCACGCGCACCCGACCGGCTGTCGGCGCGGTGGCTGCTGGCGCTCGCCGCCCAGCTCGTACGCGACGTGGGCACGCTGATCGTCGGAGCGTCCCAGGCACGCAAGAAGCTCGCGACGTTCGCCATCGACGGCCGGGTGCGCTTCGCCTCGGCCGCCGACCGGGCCGCGTTCGCCGAGGAGCTGTCGGCCGCCGTCGCCGCGCTCGTGAGCAAATACCACGACGATTCGGCCGAAGGCGGGCGCGAGCACCGTCTGGTCGTCGCCGTTCATCCCGCCGTCCCCCGGACGGCCGACATAGAGGAGCGCTGAAGCGTGCCCCACGAGTTCGAACTGCGCAAGGAAATCGAGCTGGACGCGACCCCCGAGCAGGTCTGGGACGCGATCGCCACCGGCCCCGGCATCGACTCCTGGTTCATGGGACGCACCGAGATCGAGCCCGTCGAGGGCGGCCGCGGCCGGTTCACCATGTTCGGCAACAGCGAGGGCTCCACCGTGACCGGGTACGAGCCCGGCAAGCGGTTCGCGTACCGCGGTGACGAGAACCCCGACGGCACGTTCATGGCGATGGAGTACCTCATCGAGGGACGCGACCACGGCAGCACGGTCCTGCGCCTGGTCCAGCACGGCTTCCTCGGCGACGACTGGGAGACCGAGTTCGAGGCGATGGGCGTCGGCTGGGACATGTACCTGCACAAGCTCGCGCAGTACCTCACGTACTTCCGCGGGCGCCCGGCCACGGTCGTGTCCGCCGTGCGCCCCCAGGCGGCCGAGAACGCGCCGGCCTGGGCGGCGATCAAGGACGCGCTGGGCCTGCCCGCCACGGTCCGGCTGGGCGACCCCGTGCGGCTCGCGGTGGACGGGCTGGCGCCGGAGGACGGGGTGGTCGACTACACCGGCTTCCCGACCTTCCTCGGCCTGCGGACCGCCGACGGGCTCTACCGGTTCATCCACTCCGGTCCGCAGCGGGGCAACGTGGTGGTCCTCGGGCACCACGTCTTCGCCGAGGACGCCGACCAGGAGCACGTCGAGGCCGCCTGGCGGTCCTGGCTCTCCCGGCTCTTCCCCTGACCCTCCCCGCGAAAACGCACGTCCGAACTCCTGACCACGAAGGGCATGACGATGACGAACACCCCTGACCTCGAATACACCATCACCCGCGTCCTCGACGCTCCCCGCGAGGCCGTCTTCGAGGCGTGGACCGAGCCGGAGCGCTTCAGCGAGTGGTTCGGCCCGCACGGTTTCACCACCCCGGTCTCGCTGATCACCATGGACCTGCGGCCCGGCGGCGAGTGGAGCGCGTGCCTCGTGTCGCCGGACGGCGCCAAGGCCCCTCTCGGCGGGGTCTACCGGGAGATCGCGGCGCCCGAGCGGCTGGTGTTCACCACCGGCGACCCGGACAACCAGGAGGGGGCCGTGGCCTCGGTCGCGACCGTCACGCTCACCGACCTCGGGGACCGCACGGAGATGAGCTTCAAGCAGGAGGGCTACAACACCGACGAGGCGCACGCCGAGGCCGCGAAGGCGGGCTGGCTCCAGTTCTTCGACCGGCTCGCCGAGCACCTCGCCTGAAATCTCCCAGGCCGTACGCCGCACCCCTCGGGGACGCGGCGTACGGCCTTGGCCGTGCGGGCTCCGGATGGCACGCCCGTCAGGCCCAGATGGCGCAAGGGATGCCGTCGGAGAAGACCTCGGGAGGATCGGGCAGGGGCCGCGCCTCCCCGGACACCACCCGCAGGGCCGTCCAGGCGGCGGCGCCCGCGTCGAGCACGTCGTCCACCCCCGCCATCGCCCCGGCCCTGCCGAGGTCGCCCGCCAGCACGACACCCGCCGCCGCCAGCAGTTCACGCCGCCGCTCCGCGCCCGCCCACGTCGTCTTCGGATGCGGCACAGGCGCCCCGGCGAGCCGGGCGAAGCTCAGCTCGGGGTGGACCTCCACGACGCGCCTGCCCGCCTCCCGCACCCAGCGCTCGACCTCCAGCAGCTTCTCCTTGAGCCCGAACGCCTGGCGGGAGACGCCCTCGCCGGCCAGGCGGCGGTTGACGGCCACGGCCGAGGCGTAGTCGTCCGCCTCGAGCGCGGCGCGCACCGGTGTCATGAACACCGACCGCCACCGGGGGCCGAGCTCCGCGCGGGCCAGCACGTCGGCCCGGCGGCGGGTCCGGCCCTGAGGGTCGCCGGAGTGAGCATCGGGGTAGGGATCCGGCAGGCCGATCGGCATGTCCACCGCCACAACGTCGACCTCGCCGTCCGCGTCCGCCAGGGCGACCAGGTCCGCGACGCGGGGCGCGAAGTAGGCGCGCGCCGCACCCCCGTCCCGGGAGCCGGCGGGCGGGACCACCCCGATCCAGCCCGCCCTGCACGCGTCGACACCGAGCACACGAGCATCCTTCACAGGACCATGCTCAGCCCTGGCGGGGGACGACGTGGCCGAAGCGGAACAGGTTCGCCGGGTCGTAGACCTCGCGCAGCTTCGCCAGCCGCCGCAGCGTCTCCTCCGGCCAGGCCCGGGAGATCTGCTCGGGGGCCAGGGCGCCGCCCTGGAAGTTGATCAGCGCGCCCCCGGTCGACCAGGGCGCGAGGGCCTCGACCACGGCCCGTACGGCCGCGGGGACGGCCGTGTCCATCAGCTCGGGCACCGGCGCACCGATGGCGAGCAGCGTGAAGGCGGCGTCGCGCCCGCCCACGGCGTTGGGCTCCTTGGGCCGACGGGCGAGCGCGCCGCCGAGCTGACGGAGCTCGACCACGGCCAGCGGAACCCGCGCGGCCGGGCCGGCGACCGCGAGCAGCGCCTCGACGGTCTCCGCCGTCAGCTCACGCAGCAGCGCGCCCCGCTCCGCCACCGGCATGGGCTGGGTCGGGTCCTGGTGGATGGAGTCGATCGCCGCGTACGGCAGGGGCCCGACGGCGTCGAGCACCGGCTCGGCCACGGCCCGCATCGGGGCCAGCAGCGCCTCGGCCTCCTGCCCGTCCCCCACGTGGGCGACCCGCAGGTGGACGACGAACCTGCCGCTGAGCTGCGGCGGCAGCTCGGGCAGCGGGGGCAGGCGCAGCAGCGCGACCGAGGTGGTGGTGGTCTCCGGCAGCGTGCCGGCCCAGCTCCGGTAGGCGTGCAGGACCCGCCCGGCGTCCTCGGCGGCGTAGAACAGGCCGCCGCCGTACAGGCCGGTGAGCGGCAGCAGGTCCACGGTGATCGAGGTGACGACGCCGAATCCGGCCTTGCCGCCGCGCAGCGCCCAGAACAGGTCGGGCTCGCGGACCGCGTCGGCGGTGCGCACCACGCCGTCCCCGGTGACGACGGTGAGCTCCCGCACGTGGTCGGCCGCGAACCCGAAGGTCCGCGCGATCGGCCCGATGCCGCCGCCGAGCGTGAAGCCGACCACGCCGACGCCGGTCGCCGAGCCGCACAGCGGGGCCAGGCCGTACGGCGCCGCGGCGGTGACGACCTCACCCCACGTGCAACCGGCCGCGATCGTCGCGGTGCGGGCGGAGGGGTCCACCACGACCTCCCGCATCGCACGGGTGCTGACCAGGACCGCGCCGTCGGCCGCCTGCACGGCGCCGTGGCCGGTCGACTGCACGGCCACGGGCAGCCCGTGCGCGGCGGCGAGCCGTACGGCCGCGGCCACGTCGCCGGCGTCCCGCGCCGCGACGATCACGGCGGGCCGGTGGCGCACGGCGAGGTTGAACCCGGCGGCCTCCTCCTCGAACCCGTCCTGTCCCGGAAGCAGGACCCGGCCGGCGACCTGTCCCCGCAGCGCGTCTTCGATGGTGCTGTGCATGTCCGTCCTTCGGATGTCGTCGTCTGTGACGGGGACAGTTGTCGCAGCCGGGTCTTGGTGTTCTCTTGCACCTTCCGGACCGGGGTTCGGCGGGGCGTTTGAAAGGGTTCCTAGAGACGCACTAGGGCGCGTATCGGGTTGTGATCAAGGGGTGGTCCGGGTGAGGTCTTTGATCCAGATCATCGCAGCGCGGAGGTGGAGGCCGGCGAGGTAGCTCGCAGGAGTCTTGTCGTAGCGGGTGGCGAT
>NZ_VDMA02000040.1 GCF_006334915.2 Microbispora catharanthi | reverse complement strand
ACCTGGGCTGGAAGCCGCGCCTGCTGAGCGACTCCTCCACCGGCGCGGTGGCGGCCGGTGAGCCGGTCTCCAGTGTCGTCTCCGACGGCACCGGCGCCCCCGAGGTGGGCCTGAAGGGCCAGGAACTGCTGGTGTCCACCGCCAACTCCGCCGACGAGATCGGCACCTCCAAGGTCAACGCCGACCTCGCCCTGCGCACCCCCGTCGACGTCGCCGCCGGGGAATACCACTCCACCCTCACACTGTCGCTGTTCAACCAGTCCTGACCCCGCAGGCGGGACGCCACCGCCGACTGTGGGCGTCCGGGATCTTGTGCCAGCCTGACACACGTCCCGGACGCCCACGATGAGACAGGAGCAACCGTTGCCGACCAGGAGCCGTCCGCGGGCCCCCCGCACCCCCCGCGCAGCCGTGCGCGCCGTCTTTCAGGCTGCCGGCGTGACCATCGTGGTCGCCATAGTCGCCGCAGTAGCGTTCGCCACCCCGGCCGGCGCCGACACCACCTGGTCGGTCGTCCCGGCCAACGCCAACGGCCCCGACGGCCGCAACGTCATCGACAAGAACGCCGGCAAGCTGCACAAGTCACTCGACGGCGTACGCAAGGCCGAAGGACAGGGCCGACAAGGGCAAGGACAGGGCGACAAGAAGGTCGTCACCGACACCCAGGTCAGGGCCACGCTCCTGCGTGACGCCGACGCGCTGATCGTCCATTATGGCGGCGTTCGCCGGTGAACGCGCGCTACGGCGCATCCTCGAAGGAGGCAGGCAATGGCGATGACAAATCGACGGCGACGGCATTCGGCTGCGTCAACGGCGGCGGCGCTCGCGGCCGTGAGCCTGTGACGGGAGGCGGTCAGATGGCACGCGCCGAGGGCACCGCGACGGCCAGGCGCGCGGAGCAGGCCCTGGCCGGGATCGCGATTCCCGACGCCGACGACGTGCGGGGGAACGTGACCCTGCCGACGACGGTGGCGGCCGCGCCGGGCGCGGTGGTGAAGTGGACCTCGTCGCATCCGGACGTCGTGTCCGACCAGGCGGACGGCGCGATCGCGGCGGGCGTGGTAAGGCGCCCGCCGGCCGGGGCCGACCCGGCCGAGGTGACCCTGACGGCGTGCGTCACCGTCGACGCCACCGAGGCGTGCCGTGAGTTCCTCCTGACGGTGCGGCCCGCGGTGAAGCTCGCCCCGTTCTCACGCTACGGAATGGTGAACTTCGCCAGGTCGAACAGCCAGGCGGGGCAGCAGATCTACATGGCCACGAGCGTCGGCAACGACCCGACTCGCTGGGTGGCGGTCAACAACGGACAGATGGTCCTCCAGTCCACAAAGGGCATGCACGCCGTGCGCGACCCGTCGATCGTCCGGTCGCCGGAGGGAGACAGGTTCTACCTCGTCGCCACGGACCTGAACGTCGACGGCACGGCGTACGGATGGAAGGGCTGGGACTGGGCGCAGAGCGGCGCCAGCCGCTACATCGAGGTCTGGGAGTCGCGTGACCTGCGGACCTGGTCGGAGCAGCGGCACGTCCGGGTGGCCCCGGACGAGGCGGGGATGGCGTTCGCCCCGGAGGCGATCTGGGACGAGGCGATCGGAGCCTACGTCGTCTACTGGACCTCGTCCATGTATCCACCCGGGACGTACTACACGGCCAACCGCAACGACCCGAACGGCCGCTATCCGCTGACCAGGAACCAGACCCTCTACACCACGACGCGCGACTTCGTGACCTTCACGCCGGCGGAGGTGATGAGCGGCAGGCCCGGTCATGGAACGCTCGACGCGGCCATCATCAAGGACGACGAGGACGGGTCCTACCACCGGTTCGTCACCGACCGCATCTCCACCGGCGTCGGGGTCACCACGTACGTCCCCGGCTGCGCGATAGACGACATCTATCAAGAGCGTTCGACGTCGGTGCTCGCGCCGCCCGAGGATTGGGAGCTCGTCAGGGGCTGCATCACCCACGACGCGATGAACACGACCTACGCCGAGGCGCCGATGGCGGTCAAGGCCAACCCCGGCGACGTACGCGGGAAGGGCTACTACCTGTGGGCGGACCAGAAGTGGGCCGACGCACCCGCGGGGGACCACATGGAGGAGCAGCTCAGCCCTTACTGGGGCAAGGACCTCTCGTCGGGCGAGTGGACGCCCATCACCTGGGAGACACCGGACTACAACCTCGCGAACGGGGTCATCCGCCACGGGCACGTCTTCGCGCTGACCCAGGCGGAGCACGCCGCCCTGCGCGGCGCCGACCTGTCGTCGGTCTCGGTGAGGACGCCCCCGGCCACGACCGTCTACGCCGTCGGTGACTCCCTCGACCTGACGGGCCTCACGGTGACCGCCGGCTACACGGACGGTGTGAAGGACGAGGTCCTGGCCGAGGGATACGGCGGATACTCCGTGTCGGGGTACGACCCGGCCATCTCCGGGACGCAGACCGTGACCGTCTCGTACACGGTGGCCGGTGTGACGAGGACCGCCTCGTTCCAGGTCCACGTCGTGAACGTGTCCGGCTCGAAGCCCTCGGCTACCGCGTCATCCTCGAACCGGCCCATCTGACCACGATCAGCCGCGCACCCCGGCCGGTCGTGACCGGCCTGGGTGCGCTGGCGCGTTCCTACACACCGCCCGATTCTCGGATCAGCGGTAGCCGGCGGAGGTGACGTCGGCCTGCACCGCGTTCTCGGTCGCGTCGGACGGGTAACCCGCGACCATGGCTCCCTCGTAGAAGGTGCCCTGGCTCAGGTTGGTGTTGGTGGCGCAGCAGTCGCCGCCGCTGCCCAGGATGATCGCGCCCTGCTTCTTCATCGGGCTGTAGCCGCGGGGAAGCGCGCCGTCCCACAGCGTGGTCATCGCGCCGGTCTGCGCGTTGCCGCCCTTGATGGCGAAGCGCGACGTGCCGTTGTTCTTCAGCATCGCGGTGACGAACTTGCTGGTGAACGCCCGCTGGTTCGGGTTCCACGACGAGCTGCCGCCGGGGTAGAGGCCGTATTCGAGGTCGGCCTGCACCCACGGGCCGGTCCCCGAGCACCCGCCGAACCAGCAACTCGTGCCGAAGTAGATGGCGTCCATCGCGCCGGCCCCGTCGGCCTTCCTGGTCGTCTCGCTGTTGCCGTAGTCGAAGCAGCAGCCGCTGTTGACGTGCGTGCCGCTGGTCACCATGTACATGCCCTCGGGCGCGCTGCCGGTCGGCACGCCGGTCAGGTGACCGTCCCGCCAGTAGCTGTTGCCGGGCTTGATGTAGAGCGAGTAGGCCTTGCTGCCGCCGACCGTCAGCGACTCGGATGTCGCGGTCGCGGGGGTGTCCTTGCCGCCGGCCCCGCCGGGTCCCTGGTAGAGCATGTTGTTGCCGTGCCCGGACTGGTCGTAGATCACGGTGATGACGCAGGTGGTGCCGGCGCAGAAGGAGTCCTGCGCCGCCGCGTTGGCGGTGCCGCCCGCGGTCAGGACGCCGATGTCCCTGGTCGCGTTGTCGGAGGAGCGCCTGACCTGGTACAGGTTGCCGCTGTAGGAGTGGTAGAGCGCCCGCGTCGTGCTGTGCGCGGCCACACAGGGAGTGCCGCCCACGGCGTAGATGTCACACGGCTTGCTCGCTACCGGCGTGGATGACGGGCTGGCCGAAGGACTCGCGGAAGGACTCGCGGAAGGACTCGTGGACGGGCTCGTGGACGGGCTGGGGCTGGGCGAGACGGTGACGCCGCCGGTGCAGGTCACGCCGTTGAGGGCGAAGCTCGTCGGCACCGGGTTGGAGCCGTTGAACGCTCCGTTGAACCCGAAGCCGGTGCTGCCGCCGCTGGGGATGCTGCCGTTGTAGTCCACGTTGGTCACGGTGACCTGGGAGCCCGACTGGGTGTAGGTGCCGTTCCACAGCTGGGTGATGGTCTGCCCGGCGGAGAACGACCAGGTCAGCTTCCAGCCGTTGATCGGGTCCCCGAGGTTGGTGACGTTCACGTTCGCACCGAAGCCACCCGGCCACTGGTTCGTGACCGAGTAGTCCACGCGACATCCTGTGGCCGCGTGCGCGGCGGGCGCGGTCAGCGCACCGGCCGCGCCGGCCACGGCGGCGAGCCCGGTGGCGAGCCAGAGCCGCAGGCGAGGGACCTTCATCCGTACTCCCGGGGTTCGTTTCACGTCTTCATGCGGTCAGCGACAACACAGGTGGCTCGGACTTCTCGTGAGCCGGCAGAGGTGGTGAATTTGTTGTTAGCGTTAACAATTCTTCTGCGGAATCGGTCCTTCTCTGTCGAGGGCATGTGTGATGGTGGTGCGGCGGAGCAAATACGACGCGAGGGAGCCTCGTCAAGGTCCGGGTCTTCTCCGCGCCGGCCCTCGGTCCGTCGGCAGCCTGTCCCACCTGCTCCCATCAGTGCGCGGTCCGGGCGCCTCGCGGGGTTCGGGTGGTGAAACTTTCACAGCTACACCGACGTAACGTTCTGAGCGCCATCGGCCGACTGACGACCATAAAGGCGTTCCGCGATGGAGCTGGGGAATCTTTTCACTGTTCAGGTCGCTCACCAGCGCAGGCCAGCAAGGATGAGGCCCCGCGCCTCAACGAAACAATTTCGAGATTCCCTTGACAGGTTTCTTCGCGGTTTCCAAACTGAGTCCCGAAGCGGCCTCCTGCCGGGGTCGGTGGTGAGCGGCAGGGGTTCCCGGTCGCGACGTCGTGAGTGTCGCGTCCGCAGATGATCGGGCCGCGAATCCGCCAGGTCCGGCTTCCGCTCGCTCTCGTGCATGTCGATGGAGCACCGGCCGGCCTGAGTTCCCGTCAGCCGGCATCACCGCGCGCGGCGGCGTAGTCGCCGTGTCTCCCCCTGGAGTGTGAATGAACAGGTCCGCACGATTGCGCACCGCGTTGTTCGCCGCCTCGGCGGCCGGGATGGTTCTCGCGGCCGGTCCGCCCGGCAGCGCGTCCGCGGGCACCGTTCCCGGTTCGGCCCCGGCGGCCGCACTGCGCCTGGCCGCCTGGCCGTCCCCCACCGGTCAGCAGGCGGTCGGCGCCACGATCAACGTCTCGGGCACGCTCGACGGGGGGATGAAGCGCTACTACGGCACCGGCGCCCTCGGCAGCGGCAGCCAGAGTGAAAGTCAGCCCCCCATGTTCAAACTGGCCGACGGCGCGGTGCTGAAGAACGTTGTCATCGGCGCGCCCGCCGCCGACGGCGTCCACTGCATGGGCACGTGCACCCTGCAGAACGTGTGGTGGGAGGACGTAGGCGAGGACGCGGCCACGTTCAAGGGCACCTCGTCGTCGCAGACGATGACCGTCGACGGCGGCGGCGCCAGGGCGGCCAGCGACAAGGTCTTCCAGCACAACGGCCCCGGCACCATGTACATCAAGAACTTCCAGGTGCAGAACTTCGGCAAGCTCTACCGCTCCTGCGGCAACTGCTCGACCCAGTACAAGCGCAACGTCGTCATCCAGAACGTCACGGCGACCACGCCCGGCAAGGTCCTGGCCGGCATCAACACCAACTACGGCGACACGGCGCGCTTCTCGCAGATCACGATCGTGAACGACCCGAGCAAGAAGGTCGTCGTCTGCGAGAAGTACAGGGGTGTGACCAGTGGCGAGCCGACGAAGATCGGCAGCGGTGCCGACGGCGTCAACTGTGTCTACTCGTCGTCCACCATCACCTACCGGTAGACCCGCTACCCGGAACTCAATTCACGAGGATTCCCGGTCCCCGATTTCCGGGCTCCTGATTCTCGGGACTCCGATTTCGTGGGCCTCTCCTCGTCATTCCCCATGCACCCGTAGCTCATCTCAAGGAGGATTCGTGCGAAAGGTGAGAGTCCTGCTCGCCGCCGGCATTCTCGCAGGCGCCCCGATCGCCCTGCAGAACCCGGCCGGCGCCCTGGAGAACGGCGTGGCCCGCACGCCGCCCATGGGCTGGAACAGCTGGAACACCTTCGGCTGCAACATCTCCGAATCGCTGATCAAGCAGATGGCCGACGCCATCGTCAACTCGGGCCTGCGCGACCTGGGCTACAAGTACGTCGTGGTGGACGACTGCTGGTTCAACCCCACCCGCGACTCCGCGGGCAACCTGCAGGGCAACCCGTCGCGGTTCCCGAGCGGAATGAAGGCGCTCGGCGACTACCTGCACGGCAAGGGGCTGAAGTTCGGCCTCTACGAGGTGCCGGTCGACAAGACCTGCGCGCAGTATTTCAGCAGCTACCCGGGCGCGACCGGAAGCCAGGGGCACGAGGCGCAGGACGCCCGCCAGTTCGCCGCCTGGGGCGTGGACTACCTGAAGTACGACTGGTGCTCGCCCAACGGCACCATCGACGACCAGGTCCGTACGTTCGCGAAGATGCGTGACGCGCTGGCCGCGACCGGACGGCCGATCGTCTACAGCATCAACCCCAACAGCATCCATGCGAAGACGGGGCCGCAGCGCGACTGGGGCGACGTCGCCAACATGTGGCGGACGACCGAGGACATCACCAACAAGTGGGACACCGGTCAGACCAACGGTTACCCGATGGGCATCCAGAACATCGTCAACGTCACCGTCCCACTCGCGTCGTACGCGAGACCGGGAGCGTTCAACGACCCGGACATGATGGAGGTCGGCCGTGGCGGCATGACCGACACCGAGATGCGCAGCCACTTCGCCCTCTGGGCGATGATGGCCTCACCCCTGATCGCCGGAAACGACCTGCGCTCCATGGACTCGGCGACACAGACCATCCTCAAGAACCAGAACCTGATCGCCATCAACCAGGACCCGCTCGGCCTGCAGGCCCGCCAGATCAGCAACGACGGGACCCGGCGCGTGCTGGCCAAGAAGCTCGGCAACGGCGACGTCGCGGTCGCCCTGTTCAACCAGGGCGGCAGCACCACCACGATCAGCACCACCGCGGCCGCGATCGGGCTGTCCGGCGGTTCGTTCATCCTGCGCGACGCGTGGACGAACGCCATCAGCGGCAGCAACGGCACCATCTCGGCCGCCGTGCCGGCGCACGGCACCGTCGTCTACCGGGTCAGCGGCGACACGACCCCCTCCCCGACTCCCACGCCGTCACCATCCTCCACGCCGTCACCGTCCCCCACCCCGTCGCCGAGTGCGCGACCCGGCGGGTGTACGGCGACGTACCGGCTGGTCAACAACTGGGGCGGCGGCTTCCAGAGCGAGGTGACCGTCGGCAACACCGGGTCGGCCACGCTCAACGGCTGGACCGTGACGATGACCCTGGCCGGCGGACAGACCGTCACGAGCCTGTGGAACGGCGTGAACACCGGCACCAGCGGCGCGATCACCGTCAAGAACGCCCCCTACAACGGCACCGTCGCCGCCAACGGGTCGACGACGTTCGGCTTCACCGCCGAGGGTGACGGCTCGATCGCCCCGACCAGCGTGACCTGCACGAGCCCGTGACCGAGCGGAAAGCCGGAGCTCGCGAATCATCCACTCAGAGATTGAGGAAACACCTGTGCGACATGTCAGCTCTTTCCACCGGCGGTTGAGGCTGTCGGCCGCCGCCGTCGCCGCGCTGTTGGCGGCCGGCGTCGGCGTGGCCGGTACGCACACCGCGTCGGCCGCCGCGGCCGGATGCCAGGTCACCTATACGGTCACCAACCAGTGGCCGGGTGGCTTCGGCACGAACGTGAACGTCACCAACCTCGGGGACCCGATCAACGGCTGGAAGCTGACCTGGTCGTTCTCCGCCGGGCAGACCATCACCCAGCTGTGGAACGGCACCTACACCCAGTCGGGCTCCCAGGTCACCGTCACCAACGTGGACTACAACGGCAGCATCCCCAGCGGCGGCAGCACCGGCTTCGGGTTCAACGGAGCGTTCAACGGCTCCAACCCGGTGCCGACGAGCTTCGCCCTCAACGGCGTGACCTGCACCGGCGGCGTCACCTCCCCGTCGCCCGGCACCTCCCCCAGTGCCTCCCCCACCGTCTCGCCTTCCACGTCTCCCTCGCCGCCGTCGTCCAGGCAGCCGTGTGACATCTACGCCGCGGGCGGCACGCCGTGCGTTGCGGCGCACAGCACGACCCGCGCCCTGTACGCGAACTACAACGGCTCGCTCTACCAGGTGCGCCGCTCCTCGGACAACACCACCCGCGACATCGGCGTGCTGAGCACGGGCGGAGCCGCCAACGCCGCCGCGCAGGACTCCTTCTGCTCCGGCACCACCTGCCTCATCACCAAGATCTACGACCAGTCCGGCCGGGGCAACCACCTCACCCAGGCGCCTCCCGGCGGGTTCTCCGGCCCGGCCGCGGGCGGCTACGACAACCTCGCGACCGCCACCAAGGCGCCGACCACGGTCTACGGCCACAAGGCCTACGGCGTCTACGTCGACCCCGGCGTCGGCTACCGCAACAACGCCACCAACGGCGTCGCCAAGGGCGACCAGCCGGAGGGCATGTACGCGGTCTTCGACGGCACCCATTACAACGGCGGCTGCTGCTTCGACTACGGCAACGCCGAGACCAACAGCCGCGACAACGGCAACGGCACAATGGAGGCCATCTACTTCGGCAACATCAAGGTCTGGGGCTACGGCACGGGCAACGGCCCCTGGGTCATGGCCGACCTGGAGAACGGCCTGTTCTCCGGCGTGAACCCCGGTTACAACGCCAACGACCCGAGCGTGAACTACCGATACCTGACCGCCATCATCAAGGGTGAGCCCAACCACTGGGCCATCCGGGCCGGCAACGCCCAGTCCGGCGGCCTGTCGACCTTCTACGACGGCAAGCGGCCCAACGCCTCGGGCTACAACCCGATGAAGAAGGAGGGCGCCATCATCCTCGGCATCGGCGGCGACAACAGCCATGGTTCCGCCGGCACCTTCTACGAGGGCGTGATGACGTCCGGCTACCCGACCGCGGCCACCGAGAACGAGGTGCAGGCGAACATCGTCGCCGCCGGATACAAGTAGACCGGCGACGACCACGACGGATCGGGCCGTCCCCGGGCACAGGCCCCGGGGGCGGCCCGCCGCCGGTTGTGCCATCTCGTCATGACGTCGCCGCGGGCTCAAGGATCTCCGGCAGCCGGTCGCCCCGCTCGATCGCCCGCGCCAGCCGTACGACGTCGACGACGTCGCCGCCCGGCCCGGCGAGCTCCCGGTGGCGCAGCGCGTTGACGTAGGTGTAGCCCTTCAGCCGCAACGTGCGGTGGAGGACCGGGAAGAGGGCGCACACTCCGGCGGACGGGTGCGTGCACGGCCCCTGTCTGTGCTCCCACTCGAGCCGCGCGCCGCGCCCGGCCACCACGATCTCCACCAAGTCGGCGAGCACCGGGTCCGGCCGGCCGGACAGGCGGGCCGTAGCCCGGAGGACGCTGTCGTAGCCCTGTTCGATCAATGCATCCCAGACCGAGAAGGGCATCTCGGCGAAGTTGACGTACCAGTGCACCGTCTTGCCCGCGGTGTAGTGGCTGAGCAGCCGGCGGGCGAACCGCTCTTCGACGACCGGGGCGAGCGCCCCCACGATCGGATCCTCCGCCGGCCGAGGCGGGCCTTCCGGAGTGACGCCGAGTGCGGCGATCCGGTCGATCATGAACCCGTGGCCGGCCGGTCGGCCGCGTACAGCTCACGGTAGCGGGGCATGAGCCGGGCCGGCAGGTCGTCCTCGTACACCTTCCAGCGCCAGCCCTGATAGAAGTCCACGGCGAACAGCCCACAGGAGGGCAGATCCGCGGCGTAGCGGCCGAGGAACCAGCCCAGCGAATGGCTCAGGAGCGCGCCCCGAAGAAGCGCGGTCGCCATGGTTCGCCGATCGGACACCCGGCAGGCGGTCTCGTCGGCCTGGACGAGGAGGGCCCTGACGGCGGCGGCGATCTCCGTCCGGACGGCGTCCTTCTTGATCGGCCCCGATCCATACAGGTCCATGAGCGCACGGACCGGCCATCTCCTGCACGCCTCCAGGAGGGCGAGCTCGAAGGCGATGACCCCGCGCAACTCCGCCCGGTCGAAGCCCATCGCGTACGGCAGGCCGATCCACAGCTCCGTACGCCGCGGCCCCAGCGGGGTGGTGCCCGAGTCCGCGATGGGCACGAAACACACGCGTGACGGGCGCCGGACTCCCAGCGTCCCGGCCACCTCGTCGACCATCGCGTGGAGCTCCGGGTAGTCCGCCCGCCGGGCGAGGTGCCGATGGCGCGCGCGGCGCGGCCAGGCTCCTCCCAAGACCGGTCGCCGCGCCCGGAGCGCTTCCTCGGGGCTCACCGCCGCGGCGTGCCGACGAGCGGTGTGATTCGGCGAAGCCCGGCCTGCCGAGCCGGTTCGGTCAGCTTAGGGCCCGGCGTCCGTGCGAGGCGTCGCGCCGGGCACCGTAACTCGATGGCCGGAACGGGGCCGCCTATGGCACGGTGTGTGCGTGTCCGAGCAGATCTCGCCGCCTCGCAACGTGGACGAGGCGATCGCCGCGGAGCAGGCGGGCCTTAGCCTCCGCTACCTGTACTTCTGGGGCCACCGGCCGGCCCGAGACGGCGGGGTCGGCCCCGGCTGCCTGTCGCAGTGGTGGCCGGCCGCCTTCACGGAGGACGGCCACACCTTCGCCTCCGCGGAGCATTACATGATGGCGCACAAGGCCTGGCTGTTCGGCGACACGCGGACCGCCGAAGCCATCCTCACGGCCGGTCATCCGGGCGAGGCCAAGAAGCTCGGCCGGGCCGTACGCGACTTCGACGAGCGGGTCTGGGCCGCTGACCGGTTCGGCATCGTGGTCCGCGGCAGCATCGCCAAGTTCGGCCAGAACCCCGAGCTGTCGCGCTTCCTGCTCGCGACCGCCGACCGGGTTCTGGTCGAGGCCAGCCCACTCGACCGGATCTGGGGCATCGGCCTGACGGCCGACGACGAACGCGCCGCCTCCCCCTCGACCTGGCAGGGCCTCAACCTGCTCGGCTTCGCCCTGATGGCGGCCCGCGACGCCCTGCGGACCGGCTCGTGAGAGCCGGCGCCCCCGCTGCCCGGCCGAACCGCGCGGGACAGTCCGCTCACGGCACTATGCCGCCGATCCGCCGCGCCGGGACCGGTGACGCCGAAGGCGTCGCCGAGGTGTTCCTCGCCGCCCGAGCCGGGATGACCTATCTGCCCCGCCTGCACTCCGACGAGGCGACCCGGGCGTGGATCGCCGGCGTCATGCTCTCCTCGTCGCAGGTGTGGGTCGCCGAGCCGCGTGGCCGGATCGTGGGATTCGCCGCCCTGCGCGGACAGTGGCTGGACCACCTCTACCTCGCGCCCGCCGTGCAGAACGGCGGCGTCGGGAGCGCGCTGCTCGACCACGCCAAGAAGGCGCGCCCCCTCGGACTCGACCTGCATGTGTTCCAGCAGAACACCGGTGCCCGGCGTTTCTACGAGCGGCACGGCTTCACCCTCGTCGCCGAGGGCGACGGCAGCGGCAACGAGGAGAACCTGCCCGACGCCCACTACCGCTGGCGGCCCTGACCGCCCGCTCACCTCCGGACTAGAGGAACCGCCACAGGTGGTCGTTCGCTCCGTTGTCGTCGGCGAGCACGACCTGGGCGCCCTGGGCGGTGGAGCCGCCGCTGACGCCGAGGACCCGGCCGCCGTTGGCGCACTGGATGCGGAAGCACCCGTTGGATCCGTACCGCAGCCGCCACCGGTGGTCGGCGGTGCCGTTGTCGGCCCACTGGAGCACCCGCGCGCCGGCGGCCGTGCTCGCGTTCTCCACGCCGAGCACCTTGCCGCTGTTGGAGTTGCGCAGGCGCAGATAGCCGCCGGAGTCCACGACGGCGGTCCACAGGTGGTCGGCCGTGCCGGTGTCGCCCCACTGGATCGCCAAGCCGCCGTCGGCCGTGGACATGTCCTGCACACCCAGCACCAGACCGCTGGCCAGGTTCTGAATGCGCCGGGCCCCGTTGGGCACGAACCGCCACTGGTTGTCCGCACTGCCGTTGTCGGAGTCCTGCACCGCCTGGGTTCCGTTGGCGGTCGAGCCGCCCTGGATGGCGAGCAGCTTGCCGCTGTTGACGTTGCGGATCTTGTGGGAGCCGTCGCCGGCGTCGATGATCGTCCAGCGGTGGTCGGCGGTGCCGTTGTCGCTCCACTGCAGGACGCGGGCGTTGTCGGTGGTGGACATGTTCTCCACGCCGAGAACCTTGCCGCTGTTGACGTTGCGCAGCCGTACGGCGGTGCCGTCGACGACCATCTCCCAGTCGTGGTCGGCGGTGCCGCTGTCGTTCCACTGCAGCGCGAGGCCGCCGTCGGCGGTGGACATGTTCTGGATGCCCAGGACGAGGCCGCTGGCGGCGTTGACCAGCCGGTAGGTCGCGGTCCCGCCTCCGCCGCTCTGGCCGTTGGCGCTCCAGTAGACGGTGTAGTTGTACCCGTGGGCGTCGTAGAACGGGCCGAGGTTGACCGACGACCCATTGGCGGTGGCCGTGAACGCCAGCGCCGTGGTGCTGGTCCGGGTGATCGACGCGGTGTTCAGGGCGGGCAGCGCCGACAGCGCCGTGTTGCCGTAGTTTCCGGACAGGACGACCGGGCCGTACGTGATCGCCGCGACGTTGGGGTTGTCGTTGGCGGCCTTCATGACCACGCGCATCGGCAGGCTGACCGTGACGGTGTCGCCGGAGGTCCAGGTGCGGGTGAGGGTCGCGTAGGTGCCGGGGGTGGTGTCCACGTTCTGCTGCTCGCCGTTGACGCTGATCGTCGCCCCGGTGGCCCAGCCGGGGATGCGGACGCGCATCGACCACGACCCACCGGCGTCGCCGGTGACCTGCAGGGTGACGGTGTCGCTCGCCGGATAGGACGTCGTCTGGGTGACCGTGATCCCCCGCTGGGTCCAGCTCAGGACCGACGGCGTGAACAGGTTCACGATCAGAGTGGTGCCGTTGTAGAAGTAGACGGAGTCCATCAGCGCCGTGTTGACCTCCACACCCGTGCCCTGGCAGCACCAGAACGAGTTGTAGTCGGTGCTGTAGGTGCCGCCGCCCCACGCCGGACCCACGCCACGGCGGCCACCCGGCTTGAGGGGCGTGAAGTAGGTGACGTGCCCGTGGCCGTCGGCCGGGTTCTGCGCGCCGATGACGTGGTTGAACAGCGCCTGCTCGTAGAAGTCGAAGTACGCCGCCCGGTTCGGGTCGAGCAGCCACAGCTCGCGGGTCAGCTTGAGCATGTTGTAGCTGTTGCAGTGCTCGCAGGTGTCGTTGGTGAGATACCCGGCGATGGCGTTGGGGGCCCGGAAGTGCTCGGCCTGGCTGTTGCCGCCGATCGCGTAGGTGTGCGCGCCGACGGTGATGTTCCAGGCGTTGGCGGCGATGTCCCGATAGCGGGTGGTGCCGGTCGCCTTGTACTCGCGGGCCGCACCGATCCACTTGGGCACCTGGGTGTTGGCGTGCAGACCGTTGAGCTGGTCCTGGTTGGCCGCGAGGGGGTTGAACACGGCCGCGTGGTCGAACCGCTGAGCCGCGGTCAGCCAGCGGGCGTCGCCGGTCTGCTGGTAGAGGTCGGTCAGCACGGCGTTCATGCCGCCGAACTCGGTGCCCAGCATGGCCTGCATCTGGCTGCCGCTCAGTCTGCCGGTCCGCCAGTCCACCCAGCCGGCCAGCGCCAGCAGCACGTCACGCGCCTGCGTGTTGCCGATGTGCCGCCACACGTCGAGCAGCCCGGCCATCGTCTTGTGCACGCAGTAGTACGGCACGTTGCCGTTGCTCAGCGTGCGGGCCTCGAGGGCGGTGAAGTCGGACTCGGGGAAGCCGGACAGATACCCGGCGTTGAACCCGGCGGCGCCGTTGTTGGCCTGGCACTTGGCCAGCTCCGCCACCATGTGGTTCGCCTTGTCCCGGCAGGTGGTGTCGCCGAGCACGGCGTAGGCCTGCGCCCACGCGGTGAGGAAGTGCCCCTGCACATGGGTGCGGAACGGGAAGCTGGGGGCGTCCCACCCCCCGTTCGCGGCGGCGCCGTTGGTGGACAGCCGGTGGTTGGCCCGGAAGTTGTACAGCAACCGGTCGGCGTCGACGAACCGCAGATACGACAGCGTCCGGTTCTGGTTGTCCAGCCAGCGGCCCCCGGTCAGCCGCACCTGCCCAAGCTCGAAGGCGTACGCCGACACGCCGATGTCGGCCCGGGCCGGCGCGACCGCGGCTCCGGCCGCCCGGGCGCCGGCGACCTCCCCGACGGCGGAGACCACGACGGCGGTCCCGGCGGCCTGGAGCAGCCGGCGTCGGCTGAAGGATGAGGGCGACACGTGGCCTCCTGGACGTCCTTTTGTTAGCGTTAACAATTTGCCTTGCTCGCCATCCGCCGTCGGATGACGTCGAACGAGGCGCGGGGACACCCGCGGAATCGACGGCGCGGCCCCGTCGCGGGAGCGTGCGGTGGGCGGCGGGACCGCCGCCCACCGCCGCTCCGACAGGAGACCACCCGGGCTCAGTGTGGAAACCGTCACGAAAAGTGTCAAGACGAGCCGGAAAGTTTCGTGTGATCACTCGTCGGCAAAACACTCCTGCCTGGGATGATGAGGAATGCCGCCGCGGCAACGTTCCGAGAATGCGCGGCAGTGGCGCTCTGGGCTGAAACTTTCACCGGAGCGCGCGCCCCGGATCGACGACCGCACCCGGTAAGGGCAGGCGGCGCGGCATCCGGCGAAGCACACGCGCCGGAGCCCTCTTGACGGGATCGGCGGGGGTCGTATTTGCTCCGCCGCACACCACAAACCCATCCCACGTGAAGGCCGACCCGGCAGGAAATGTTACCGATAACAGCCCCCGATCCGCTCCCACGGGCGACGGACCGGCCACGGTTAAGGAGTCAGATGCACAGGATCGTTCGATGGACGCTGGCGGCGGCGCTGGCCGCCGGGTCCCTGGTCGCGGCCGGCGGCATGACGTCGCCGGCCGCCGCGCTGGACAACGGGCTCGCCCGTACGCCCCAGATGGGGTGGAACGACTGGAACAGTTTCGGCTGCAACGTCAGCGACAGCCTGATCCGGCAGACCGCGGACATCATGGTCTCCAGCGGCATGGCGGCGGCGGGTTACCAGTACGTCAACATCGACGACTGCTGGTCGACCAAGAGCCGCAACTCCAACGGCGACCTGGTGCCTGACCCGCAGAAGTTCCCCAACGGGATCAAGGCCGTGGCCGACTACGTCCACGCCAAGGGCCTGAAGCTCGGCATCTACTCCTCCGCGGGCCTCACGACCTGCGCGGGCTATCCGGCCAGCCTCGGCAACGAGCGGCGGGACGCGGCCCTGTGGGCGTCGTGGGGCATCGACTACCTCAAGTACGACAACTGCGGCGACCACCAGGGCAAGAACGGGCAGCAGCGGTACACGGCGATGCGCGACGCGCTGGCCGCCACCGGGCGTCCGATCCTGTTCAGCCTGTGCAACTGGGGCCAGGAGAGCGTCTGGACCTGGGGCATGCAGACCGGCAACTCCTGGCGCACCACCGGCGACATCCAGTCGAACTTCGGCTCGGTCATGGGCATCCTGGACCAGCAGGTCGGGCTGGAGGCGTACTCGGGGCCGGGCGGCTGGAACGACCCTGACATGCTCGAGGTCGGCAACGGCTCTATCACCGGGACCGAGGGCAGGGCGCACTTCAGCCTGTGGGCGCTGCTGAACGCGCCGCTCATCGCCGGCAACGACCTGCGCACGATGAGCGCCGACACCCGTACGATCCTGACCAACACCGAGGTCATCGCGGTCAACCAGGACTGGGGCGGCCGGCAGGGCACCAAGATCAGCGACAACGGGAACCTCGAGGTCTGGCGCAAGCCGATGTCGAACGGCTCGGTCGCGGTCGTGCTGCTCAACCGCGGCACCTCGACGGCGACGGTGTCCACCACCACCTCCGCCCTCGGCCTCGGCGCCGCGGCCTCCTACTCCGTACGCGACCTGTGGGCGCACACGACCGGCTCCTCGTCCGGGACGATCAGCGCGTCGGTGCCCGCGCACGGGGCCGCCATGTACGTCGTGAGCGGAGGGGGCCTGGTCACGCCGTCCCCCACGCCCACTCCCACCGGAGGGAGCGCGATCAAGGGTGTGGGGTCGGGCCGCTGCCTGGACGTCACCGGCGTCTCCCAGACCAACGGCGCCCAGGTGCAGCTCTGGGACTGCAACGGCCAGGCCAACCAGCAGTGGACCTCCACCAGCGCCGGTGAACTGCGCGTCTACGGCAACAAGTGCCTCGACGTCAACGGCGGCGCCACGGCCGACGGCACCAGCGTGATCATCTGGGACTGCAACGGCCAGAACAACCAGAAGTGGCGCCTCAACTCCGACGGCACCATCACCGCCGTCGGCGCGAACAAGTGCCTGGACGCCTACAACAACGGCACCGCCAACGGCACCAAGGTCATCATCTGGACCTGCAACGGCCAGACCAACCAGCGCTGGACCCGCGTCTGACCACGCGTACCATCGCCCGGGGCGCCCTCGCCGCGAGGGCGCCCCACCGGGCGCCCTCCTCCGAAGGAGATCGGAGGAGGGCGTCGATGCCGTTCCTCCTCCCCCGATGCCGCGAGGCGGCAGGGCTCAGCGCAGGCAGGTCCGGCGCGGAGGCGACCTCCACTCCTTTACACTGCTAGACATCCGATGTATGCGGCCTCGTTCGCGAGGAGACAGTGGGGGAGGCTCCGTGGCGGTCACGGACGCGGCGATCGACAGGATCAAACAGATGATCACGTCGGGCGTGCTCGCTCCGGGTGACCGGCTGCCGAAGGAGGCCGATCTGGCCGAACGGCTCGGCCTGTCCCGCAACTCCCTTCGGGAGGCCGTCCGCGCCCTCGCTCTCATCAACGTGCTCGACGTACGGCAGGGCGACGGCACCTACGTCACCAGCCTGCAGCCCCACCTGCTCCTGGAGGCGATGTCGTTCGTCGTGGACTTCCACCGCGACGACACCGTGCTGCAGTTCCTGGAGGTGCGGCGCGTCCTGGAGCCCGCCGCCACCGCGATGGCCGCGATGAACATGCCGGACGAGGACGTCAAGGAGCTCCGCGCCATCCTCGACGCGCTGCCCGACGATCCCAGCGTGGAGGAGCTGGTCGCCAACGACCTGCGGTTCCACCAGCACATCGCGGCGGGGGCGGGCAACCCGGTGCTGTGCTCGCTGATCGACAGCCTCTCGGGGCCGACGACGCGGGCCCGGGTGTGGCGCGGCCTCACCCAGGAGGGAGCGCTCGACGACACCCGGGAGCAGCACGTCATGATCTGCGACGCGATCGCGGCCCGGAGGCCCGAGGTGGCCAGGGCATGGGCCACGGTCCACGTGGCGGGCGTCGAGGAGTGGCTCCGCCGCACGCTTTGAACCGGCGCGGCCCGGGACGCGCCTCGGCCTGCGGTCCGACGACGTTGCGCCCGCCGACGACCAGTCGGGCCGGCACCGAGCGCCGCAGACGCCGCTCCGGCTTCACCTTCGCCTTTTCCGTCGTCGCCCCGCCCCATGGGGCAGGCGAAGCCGTGCCCTTCGAGGCCGTCGTAGGCCCTGAGCACCACGTAGGCGGCACCGGTTCGCTCGCTCATGCCACCCCCGGAGGAATGTGTGACTCACTCCCCGTTACGACTCCCGGCCGTCCTCGCGCCGGCCGCGGGTCTCGCCCCGCCCGCGCAGGCCGCCGCGGAACCCGCCGCCCGGCAGGAGGGCGCACCCGACGACCTGACCCTCTGGTACGACAGGCCCGCCACCGACTGGGAGACCCAGGCGCTGCCGATCGGCAACGGCCCGCTGGGCGCCAAGATCTTCGGCGGCGTGGCCACCGAGCAGCTCCAGTTCAACGAGAAGACGCTGTGGACCGGTGGTCCCGGCTCGCCGGGCTACGACTTCGGCAACGGGAAGACCCCGCGGCCGGACGCCATCGCCGAGGTCCAGCGGCAGATCGACCGCGACGGCACGATGGCGCCGGACGCCGTGGCCGCCAAGCTGGGCCGGCCCAAGACGGGCTTCGGCGCCTACCAGACCTTCGGCGACCTGTATCTCGACTTCGCCGGCGCGCCCCTGAACCCCACGGCGTACCGGCGTGAGCTGAGCCTGCGAGACGCCGTGGCCCGGGTGACCTACGCCGCCGACGGCGTCACGACCTGCTGCCCGCCAACCTGCAGGGCGTGTGGAACGACTCCACCAGCCCGCCCTGGTCGGCCGACTACCACGTCAACATCAACCTGCAGATGAACTACTGGCCGGCCGAGCAGACGAACCTGGACGAGACCACCCGTCCGTACGACAGGTACATCTCGGCGATGGTCGCTCCCGGCGCGAAGACCGCCCGGGAGATGTACGGCGCCCGGGGCTGGGTGGTCGGCAACGAGACCAACCCGTTCGGCTTCACCGGCGTGCACGACTGGGCCACCGCGTTCTGGTTCCCCGAGGCGGCGGCCTGGACCACCCAGCAGCTCTACGACAGGTATCGGTTCACCCGCGACGTGGACTACCTGCGGGAGACCGCCTATCCGGTGATCAAGGGCGCCGCCGAGTTCTGGCTCGACTTCCTGCACACCGATCCGCGCGACGGCACGCTGGTCGTGAAGGTCTCGCTCGCCGCCCGCGGCGACGGCGGCACCGGCTGGAGCAAGGCATGGAAGATCAACTTCTGGGCCCGGCTGCTCGACGGCGACCACGCGCTGAAGATGCTCGGCGAGCAGATCAAGACCTCCACCCTCGACAACCTCTGGGGCACCCACCCGCCGTTCCAGATCGACGGCAACCTCGGCGCCACCTCCGGGGTGGCGGAGATGCTGGTGCAGAGCCGGCACGACTACGTGCACGTGCTGCCGGCGCTCCCGCCGGCGTGGAGGAACGGCTCGTTCTCCGGCCTGCGCGCCCGCGGCGAGGTCACCGTGGACGCGACCTGGAAGAACGGCGCCGCCGACACGATCACCGTGCACCCGGGCTCGACCGGACCGATCAGGGTGAAGTCCGGCTTCATCGCCGGCCGCTACCGCGTCCACGACGAGAAGGGCCACGAGGTCGGCCCGCACCGCGACGGCGACACGCTGACGTGGAACGCCACGGCCGGCAAGGCGTACATCATCCAGAACGAGGCCGCGATCGACGTCACCGCGCCCGCCGCGACGGCGCCGGACGCCTCCTTCCCCGTCGATGTCGCCGTGACCGCCATCCGCAGGCGAGGCGAGCGGTGCCCGCGTCCGATGTGACGCTTACCCTGCCCAAGGGTGGACGGCGACTCCGGCCACGGTCCACCTGCCGGCGTCCGCGCCGGGCCGGACGCGGACCGCGACGTTCACGGTCACCAGCGGGCCCGCCGACGGCACCAGAAGCGCGCGGATCACCGCCACGGCGACCGGGGACGGCTGGACCGGCGGCGCCTCGGCCACCGTGGCGCCGAACCCCTGCGCCACTCCCTCGCCGGACCGGCCGCTGGTGGCCTGGGACCCCTCCTCCGGCGACTTCGATTCGCCCTGCCTTTCTCATCACGATCGTGGTTGGCGCCGCCCTTATCGGGGGCGTGGCGGCGCAGAACCTGCCCATCGGAAAGGTCTCGTTGATCGCCGCTGAGGGGTATGCCCAGCTCGTTGCCGACGGCAGTGGCGGCTCGTTCACCCCGGACGGCGGGCAGGCGACGCTGCTTCCAGCCGAGGTGCCGTGGACGGGTCGCGACGGCATGCTTCACATCGGTGGTCGCCCCGAATGCCTTTGGGGCGAAGGAGAGACCAGGAACATCGGTGCCCGGGTCGAGGCGGGTTATCGCTGGATGGAGCTACCGAATGGGGGCGGATATCCGCTGGTCGCCTGGCTTCGATGCCTATAGAACCATCGGTAAACGGGGAAAAATCCGCGACACCTGCGAGCCATAGGGGCCGCACTGGTCATCCCCGAAGTCCGGTGGCGCATCCTACCCAGCATGATCAGGGCATAAATAGCTCGCAAGTTTCCGAAGCTCATTCCGGTTGGGTAGATATCTATTTTTCGGCGCATTGGTTGCTGTAACGTTTTTCGGCGGCGTAGTAGTTTGCGTTCATGTTCAGCCCATTTGCTACATGCCGGTCAGCGGCTATGCGAGCCGCAGTCGTCTGGGCGGCCGTCGCCGGGGTCATCGCCGCCGGGTCGCCGACCGTACTCGGCTCGTCCCCCGCATACGCGGAAGATTCGGGCTCCTCCGCCAACTCCGTCATCGTCTGGGACCGTAATGCTCAGACCGCGATTTGGGACATTGCCGGTCAGCAGCCGCAGGTCCAGGCTCGCAGCTTCGCGATGGTGCACGGAGCGGTCTACGACGCGGTGAACGCGATCGCCGGTGCTCCCTACCAGCCGTACCTGGTCGCACCGGCCGCCGATGGCACCGAATCGACGGACGCGGCCGTCGCGACCGCGGGTTACCGGGTGCTGCAAGCGCTGTTTCCCGACCAGCAGGCGAGGTTGAAAACCCAGTACGACGAGTCGCTGGGCGCGATTCCCGACGGCGCCGCGAAACAGCGTGGAATCACCGTGGGCACGCAGGCGGCCGATGCGATGATCGGGGCGCGACGGGACGACGGGGCGTTCGGCGACCAGACCTGGCCCGTGGGCACCCGCCCTGGTCAGTGGCGGCCGACGCCGCCCACGTTCGCCTCGGACGGGGCATGGGTCGGTCACCTCAAGCCGTTCCTCATCCCCAGCGCGTCCGTCTTCCGTACGTCCGGCCCGCCGACGCTCACCAGCCGCCGGTACGCCCGGGACTTCAACGAGGTCAAGGCGGTCGGCTCGGCGGCCAGCACGGTCAGGACTGCCGACCAGACGCAGGCCGCCATCTGGTGGCACGACCGGCATCTGGCCGAATGGGAGATCAAGCGTCAGCTCGCGACGCGGCAGCGACTGAACACCCTTCAGACGGCGCGAATGTTCGCGATGGTCGACCTGGCCGAAGCCGATGCCACGATCGCCTGTTACAACGAGAAGGCGGCATGGAACTTCTGGCGGCCGGTCACCGCGATCCGGCTGGCCGACACGGACGGCAACCCGCAGACGTCCGCCGATCCCGAATGGACGCCGTTGCTTGTCACGCCACCGCACCCCGACTACACGTCCGGGCACACCTGTTTCACCGCGGCGAGCATGTCGGCGTTGAGGCACTTCTTCGGCCGGGACGACATCCCCTTCAGCGGTTACAGCGCCGACTCTGGCACCACCAGGTATTTCCGCGGTTTCTCCCAGGCGCTCGCCGAGGTCATCGAGGCCCGCATCTGGGGCGGCATCCACACTCGCACGGCAGACGTGCAGGGCGCGAAGATCGGCGCGCAGGTCACCGCCTACATGGTCGCGCACTACTTCATGCCGGGGCCGAGAAGCCGGTAGAGCTCGCGACCCCGCCATCGCCTCGATCCGTGACAGACAGTCTCCTGATATGCGGCTTGTCAGTCTCAGGCGTCCCAGAAGGGACTCGGGGACTCAGGAGAAGCAGACCCCCGGGAGAAGCCCGCGGTACGCAGGAAGTCGCTCGACCTCCGCAGTGGGCGGCGGCGCCTCGTCTGAGTCTTCCAGCCCAGGAACGGGTCCCTCGGTTGTGCGATGCGGCACGCCGTGGGGGCCCGGCCGGGGTCCGGTGTCCTCGTGAAACTTCCATCCGCGGGTGAGGGGGTGTGGCTGCTCAACGCGTGCCCGCGGTGCTCCGGCGGATCGCGTTCTTGTTCCCCGCCCAGGTCTTGGCCAGCGTGATGGCCTGGCCGCGCGACGGGTGCTCCCGTCGCATCCGGCGGCCCCGGAACCCCAGACCCCCAGGGACTCGAGAGGAGACCCGTGCGAACGCGAACGCTCCCGATCGCCCTCACCGCGGCGATCGCCCTGTCGATCGGCGCGGCAGGCCAGGTGCCCGCCCTCGCGGCCGCCGACGGCCCCGCGCTGACGGTCGACACCACCACCGGGCGGCACGCCATCAGTCCGTACATCTACGGCATGAACTTCGCCGACGAGGCGCTGGCCAAGGAACTGCGTCTCCCGGTGCGCCGGTGGGGCGGCAACGCGACGACCCGGTACAACTACCTGTACGACACCAGCAACCGCGCCTCCGACTGGTACTTCGAGAATATCGCCGAGGACAACCCGGACCCGTCGAAACTGCCGGACGGCTCCACCACCGACCGGTTCGTCGAGCAGGACCGGCGCACCGGCACCGACACCATCCTCACCGTCCCGCTGATCGGCTGGGTCCCCAAGGGCCGCGACGCCTCCTGCGGGTTCTCCGTCGCCGAATACGGCCCGCAGCAGCAGACCGACCAGTGGCGTCCCGACTGCGGCAACGGCGTGAAGCCCGACGGCACGAAGATCACCGGCAACGACCCCCACGACACGAGCGTCGAGGCCGGCGCGGCGTACGTGAAGGACTGGATCGGCCACCTCACCGGCAGGTACGGCACGGCCTCGGGTGGCGGCGTGAAGTTCTACAACCTCGACAACGAGCCCGACATCTGGCACAGCACGCACCGGGACGTCCACCCCGAGGGCGCGAGCTCGGTCGAGCTGCGCGACAAGGCCTACCTCATCGGCGCCGCCGTGAAGGCCGCAGACCCCGGCGCGAAGACGCTCGGCCCGGTCGGCTGGGGCTGGTCCTCCTGGGACTACTCCGGCCTCGACCAGGAGACCTGCGGCCGCACCAACTGCTGGTCGAACCCTCCGGACAAGGAGGTACGCGGCGGCCTTCCGTTCACGACGTGGTACCTCCGGCAGATGAAGAACTACGAGGACGAGCACGGCCTGCGCGTCCTCGACTACTTCGACGAGCACTTCTACCCGCAGGCGTCCGGCGTCGCCTTCGGCTCCGGGGGCGACCCGGCCACCGACGCCCTGCGGCTGCGCTCCACCCGGGCGCTGTGGGATCCGTCGTACACGGACGAGAGCTGGATCAACACGCAGGTCCGGCTGATCCCCCGGATGAAGGACCTGGTTGCCGCCGAGTATCCCGGCACCAAGACCGCGATCACCGAGTACAACTGGGGTGCCCTCGACCACATCAACGGGGCCCTGGCCCAGGCCGACATCCTCGGCATCTTCGGCCGCGAGGGCCTCGACCTCGCCACCCTGTGGGGGCCGCCGACGGCCTCCCAGCCCGGCGCGTACGCCTTCCGGATGTACCTGAACTACGACGGCGAGGGCGGCCGGTTCGGCGAGACGGCGGTCGGCGCGACCAGCGCCGACCAGGGCAAGCTGGCGGTGTACGCCGCCGAGCGGGCCTCCGACCACGCGCTCACGCTCGTCGTGGTGAACAAGACCGGCGACGACCTGACCAGCGAGGTCGCCGTCAAGGGACGCGACGGCGGCGCGACCGCGCAGGTCTACCGGTATGGCGCGGCCGACACCTCGGGCATCAGGCGCGACGCCGACGTGCAGGTCGGGGCCGGCGGCTTCACCGGCACGTTCCCGGCCGACTCGATCAGCACCGTCGTGATCCCCGCCGGCGCCGGCCCGTCGCCCTCCCCCTCGCCTTCCCCGAGCCCCTCGCCCTCTGCCTCGCCGTCCCCGAGCCCCTCTCCCAGCCCGTCGCCGTCCCCGAGCCCCAGCCCGTCCCCGTCGCCAAGTCCCTCTCCCAGTTCCTCGCCGACGCCGGCCGCCGCCTGCACGGTGACGTACACGGTCACCAACCAGTGGCCCGGCGGCTTCCAGGCCGGGGTCCGGATCGTCAACCGGGGGGCCACGGCCGTGAAGGGCTGGCGGCTCGGCTGGACGTACGGCGACGGGCAGACCGTGACCCAGCTGTGGGACGGCTCCTACACCCAGAGCGGGTCGAAGGTGACGGTGACCAACGCCGGCTACAACGCCACGATCGCGGCGAACGGCGGCAGCGTGACCTTCGGTTTCCTCGGCCGCTGGGACAACGGCGCCAACCCCGCGCCCAAGCAGTTCACGCTCAACGGCTCGCCCTGCGCGACGAGCTGACCCGCCGATCTCGGTGCCGGCCTTCCCCGGCCGGCACCGGGATCAGTCGACCATCGCGCCCTTGTCGCGTCCGCACGCGCTGAAGTCGTCGTGCCGGCCGCAGGCCTTCACGAGGGTGAAATCACGCCAGACGGCCATCGGAGAGGAGACCGCCTGGCCGTCGCGGCCCACCGGGAAGGGGCCACACCGATGCCACGGGCCGCCACCCGGCGGCCAGACGTCGAGCCAGACCTCGTCACCCGGACGGGTGCGGCCGGTGAGAGTCGCCCAGTAGTGCCACTCCCCGCGCGCCCCCGCGTCGCCGCGCCACAGCGTGACGTCCACCTCGTTGCCCCACTTCCCGCTCGTCAGCGAGTACACCGGCCTGGCGTTCTTGACGGTGTGCGGGTTCGGCCACGACCAGCCGCGGCAGTCGATCGGCCGATCACCGCCGGGACCGGCGGAGGCCGCGCAGGACGAAGAAGGGAGGGCCAGGAGCACGGTCGCGGCGACGATCACCGTGGTGGTCCTGCCATGCCTGGTCCGAACCACCCTGGCCCTCCCGGAGTGCGGCTGCCACCCGGACGAGTATCGATGACAGTGCGTTTTCGCGCAATCGCGTTCCGTGAACAAGCGACCAACGCCAGTCGGCGGCAAATCTTGCCGCTAAAAGCACTAGAACGGCCAAAAAGCAATCGTTGACCGCCATTTGACAAAAAGTTACATTACGTCGGCAGATCGGGGGTCCGGGCGCTCGAAAGGAGACCCTCCTCATGGTGCGACGATTCCTGATCACCACGGCGGCGGCCGTGCTCGTCCTCGTCTGGGGCGTCCCACCGGCCGCTCACGCCGTGGACGGGACCAGGACGCCGGGGTCGCCCTCCTACACGGTCACCCTGACCAGCAACGCCTCGGGCAGCACGTGGACGGGGCATGAGAGCGTCACCTTCGCCAACCCGTCGGCGGACCCCCTGACGGAGGTCTACCTGCGCCTGTGGGACAACTATCACGGGACGTGCCCGTCCACGCCGGTCACCGTGACCAACGTGACCGGGGGCACGCCGTCCCCGCTGTCGGTCTCCTGCACCGCACTGACGATCACCCTGCCCGCCCCGCTCACCCAGAACCAGAGCGCCACGATCGGCTTCGACCTCAGCATCGTCGTGCCCAGCGGCGCCGACCGGTTCGGGCGCGACGGGTCCTACAACTTCATCGGCAACGCGCTGCCGGTCCTGGCGGTTCGCGACGCGAGCGGCTGGCACCTCGATCCGTACAGCAACAACGGCGAGTCCTTCTACGCGCTGATCAGCGACTACTCGGTGACGCTCGACCACCCGACGTCGCTTCTGGTGCCGGCGACCGGCACCTCCGTCGACACGGCGGGAACGTCCGGCCGCACGATCACCAAGGCGACCGCGAAGAACGTGCGCGAGTTCGCCTGGGCGGCCGGGCCGTTCGTGAAGACCACGAGCACCACCACGACGGGCGTCGTCGTGAACGTCTACCGGGTGAGCTCGATCAGCTCCGGCAGCGCGAGCTCGATGATGACCACCGCGAAGAACGCGCTCGTCGCCCACGCGGGCCGGTTCGGCGCCTACCCGTACGGCGAGGCGGACGTGGTGCTGGACAACAACTTCTGGTTCGGCGGCATGGAGTATCCGGGCTTCGTGCTCGACGTGGTCAGCTCCACCGCGCTCGCCCACGAACTGGCCCACCAGTGGTGGTACGGCATCGTCGGCGACGACGAGTACAGCAGCCCGTGGCTCGACGAGTCGTTCACCGACTACGCCACCGACCTCTACAACGGCATCTCGGGCACCAACTGCTGGAACAGCGTCTCCTGGCAGTCGTCGGCCGAGAAGATCAGCAACTCGATGGCCTACTGGGACGCCCATTCGAGCAGGTACGGCACCGTCGTCTACACCTACGGCAAGTGCGCGCTGCACGACCTGCGGCGCGTGATCGGCACGACGGCGATGCAGAACCTGCTGAAGAACTACGCCGCCGCCCACTGGTACGGGATCTCGACCACCGCGGACTTCAAGGCCGCCGCACAGGCCGCCACCTCCGTCGACCTGTCGTCGTTCTGGACCACCCACCGCATCGACGGCTGAGTGCGCCGAGCCGTCCCGCTCCCGGCGTGGCCGGGGGCGGGACGGCTCGCATCGCTCCCTCCCTGCGGCCCGGCGTCGCACACGCCGCACGCGAAGACGGCGCCGACGTGCTCCGGCCGCCTATCCTGGCCGAATGAAGATCGGCAAGCTGGTCGGCGGCGTCCTCCTGACGGTCGTCCTCCCGGGGTGCTCGGCCGAGGGCGCCCCGCCCACGGACACTCTGAAGGTGAGCACCCCGGCCTTCGCCGAGGGCGCCGAGATCCCCGGGAGATACGTGTGCGCCCGGCAGGGAGGCCAGGACGTCTCGCCCCCGCTGGCCTGGAGCGGCGTTCCCGAGTCCGCTCGCGAGCTGGCGATCGTGGTGGACGACCCGGACGCCCCCGGTGGGACGTACATCCACTGGATCGTGACCGGCATCCCCGTCACCGAGACGAGCGCGCCCGAGGGCCACGCCCCGGGGAAGGTCCTGCCGGGCAGCGACGGCAAGGCCGCCTACGCCGGCCCCTGCCCGCCGAGCGGGGTCCACCACTACCACTTCATCGTGTACGCGCTGCGCGGCCCGATCACGCCGGGCGGCGACGCGACAGCGGTGCACCGGCGAATCAAGGATGCGACGATCGCCTCGGGCGAGACCGTCGGCACCCGGAGTGGCTGACAGGCGAGATGTGGGATCGTCGCGAGGAGCCCGGGCCGGTCTCCGGCCTCGCCGGGGTGGCGCGGCCGGGGACCCCGCGTGAGTTCTACAGGTCAGGAGGCGTAGGTGGTGACTTTCCACAGATAGCCGTCCGGGTCGCTGAAGTAGCCGAAGTACCCGCCCCACTGGGCGGGAGCCGCCTCCTTGACCACGCTGCCGCCGCCGGCCACCGCGTTGCTCAACATCTCATCCACCGCTTGCCTGGAGTCGGGGTTGAAGTGGAATGAGGCACCGCGAAATCCGGATCCCTCCGCGGAGACTCCGGCGTCCTGTGCCGCCGCCTCCCATTCGTAGAGAGCCAGCTGCGGGGATCCCTCGCCCAAGCTGAACGAGACGAAATGGCGGGTGTCCTTGTCGATCTCGCAGCCCAGGCCTTCATAGAACTTCTTGGCTCGGGCCAGGTCCTCGACGCCGAGCATGATGGCGTTCACCTGCAGTGACACAGTTCTCTCCTGATGGTTTCGGGGGTATTCGCCGGCTGAACCGGCAGGTCGGACATCCGGACCGGGCCCGGATGTCACATCGGCGTGATTTCGCCGGTCATTTGGTATGACAGGCCGCGACGGAGGAATGTGACACATGGTCGAGCAGGACTGGCTGAGCGAGCGGTTCGCCGAGCACCAGGGCCGATTGCAAGCGGTGGCCTACCGGATGCTCGGCTCGCCCAGCGAAGCCGAGGATGCGGTGCAGGAGGCCTGGCTGCGGGCCGGCCGCGCCGACACCGGCCAGGTGGAGAATCCGGCCGGGTGGCTGACCACCGTCGTCGCCCGGGTCTGCCTCAACATGCTCGAGGCACGCCGGACCCGGCCTGAGGAGTCGGCCGGGACGCTGCCGCCCGAGCCGGCCGCGCCGCACGCGGGCCTCCACCCGACGAGCCAGGCCGGCCCCGAGGACGAGGCGCTGCTGGCCGATTCCGTCGGTGTCGCGCTGATGGTGGTGCTGGACACGCTGACTCCCGCCGAGCGGCTCGCGTTCGTCCTGCACGACGTCTTCGCTGTGTCGTTCGACGAGATCGGGGCCATCATCGACCGCTCCCCGGCGGCGGCCAGGCAACTCGCCAGCCGGGCCCGGCGCCGGGTGCGAGGAGCGGCCGGGGCATCCGATGCCGCGCGATCCGCGAAGCGGGAAATCGTCGCCGCCTTCCTCGCCGCCTCCCGGAGCGGGGATTTCGCCGCCCTGCTCGAGCTGCTCGATCCGGACGCCGTGGCCGGCGAGGTCCGCGGCGCCCACGCGGTGGCGGCTTTCTTCGCCGGACGAGCTCAGGCCGCCCGGCTCGCTCTGGTCGACGGCGTTCCGGCGGCCGTCTGGTCGCACCGCGGCCGGCCCAAGGCCGTCTTCACGTTCGCCGTCAGCGACGGGAAGATCACCCGCATCGCCGTCGACGCCGCCCCGGACCAGCTCCACGACCTCGACATCGTCTTCCTCGGCGCCGACGACAAGGAGCGGCGGTGACCGCCGTGTAGACGCCGTCACAGCCCCGTTCGAGGTCGGCGAGTCTGTCCACCTTCTCGGAGCCGGTCGCGCCGGCAGGCGACCTCCGCCTCGGAGCGGGTCAGAGTTCGAGGACGAGGCGGTCGGACCGGGCCCGGGACACGCAGATAAACATGACGTCCCCGGCCTCGCGCTCCTCCTCGGTGAGCAGGTCGTCGCGGTGGTCGGGGACGCCGCCGAGCACCGCCGTCTCGCAGGTGCCGCAGGTGCCCTCGCGGCAGGACGACAGCACCGCGACCCCCGCCTCCTCGACCACCTCGAGGATCGAGCGGCCCTCCGGCACGGTCAGCGTCGTGCCGGTCAGGGCCAGCTCCACCTCGAAGGCGCCGTCCGCCGTGCCCTCCGCCGTGCCCGCGCCGTTCCGGGCCGCGGGCACGAAGCGTTCGACCCGCAGCGCTCCCTTCGGCCAGGAGGCGCATCGCTCCTGCGCCGCCGCCAGCAGCGGCTCGGGTCCGCAGCAGTAGACGAGGGTGTCCGCACGCGGGACGCCGAGCAGCGCGTCGAGGTCGAGCAGGCCTGTCTCGTCCTGCGGGCACAGCTCCACCCGGCCCGGGTGCTGCCGCACGAGCCGATCGGCGAACGCCATCGAGGTCCGGGTGCGCCCGCCGTACACCAGCCGCCAGTCGCACCCGCGCCGCGCCGCCTCCTCGACCATGGGCAGGATCGGGGTGATGCCGATGCCGCCGGCGACGAACAGGTAGCGCGGCGACTCGGCGAGGCCGAAGCGGTTGCGGGGACCGCGCACCCGGATCGTGTCGCCCTCGGCGAGCCGGTCGTGCACGTACGCCGAGCCGCCCCGCCCGCCGGGCTCGCGCAGCACCGCCACCTGGAAGACCGAGGGATCGCCGGGGTCGCCGCACAGCGAGTACTGCCTGACCAGTCCCGGGCCGAGCAGCAGGTCGACGTGTGCGCCCGGCGTCCAGACGGGCAGCGGGCCGCCGTCGGGACGGACGAGACGCAGGAGGACGACGCCCTCGGCGACGGGCGCCTTGCCCGCCACCTTCACGTCGAGCTCCGGTTCCGTGACGGGCATGGTCGCCGTGGCTTCCTTTCTGGGAGGATGTCGCGTCTCAGACGAGCGCGGCGGCCGGGGCCGGGGAGTCCTGCGCCGCCGCGGGCCGGGGCCGGTGGCCCTCCGGGTGGCCGAGCAGCCAGTCCCACAAGGCCACCGGGTCCTCGAACTCACGCTCCGCGCCGCAGAAGCAGGAGGCGTGCAGCCGGTCCGTCCCCGGCAGCCAGCGAATGCGGTAGACGGTGCGGCCGGCCCGCGCACCGGAGTCCCGCGCGTTCATCGAACGGCGGTCTGCGAGGGCACGGAGTCGGCCGGCACGGGGCCGGCCATCCGGGCGAGCAGGCGGCGGGCGGCCAGCCCGCCGGTGTCGATGTTCACCGACAGCTCCTGGTATCGGTCCGGCTCCGCGGCGAGGACCTGCTCCAGCGTGTTGAGCGCGGCCACGTCCTGCAGGACGACGGTGCGGTTGCTGTCCCGCAGGAAGTCGGAGACCTTCTCGTCGTCGAGGGCGAAGTCGCGCGCCACCGCCCAGAAGTCGTAGGTGGCGTTCTCCGTCGACGGGGTGATCGCGTACACGACCTCGACGTGGAAGGCGTGCGGGTCCGTGCCGTCGGCGGCGGGCGGGGGCGACCCGACCGGGGCGACGCGGCTGTGCAGCAGATACAGGCACGGCGGGTGATACTCGATGTCCTGCCAGCGGGTGATCCGGCCCTTGATGCCGGTCGACTCGGCGTAGAACGGCGGGCAGGCCGCGTCGTCCATGTGGCGGCTGACGTAGACGACGCCCGCGTCCTCGTCGACCTCCGTCGTGATCGGGGTCTCGGCCACCTCCGGGGTGCCGATGTACCCGCCGTGCAGGTACGTCTCGTGGGACAGGTCGAGGAGGTTGTCCACGAGCAGGCCGTACCGCGCGTTCAGCGGCTCCATCCCGCACACCGTGGCGTAGTCGGGCGAGACCAGCCAGGGAGCGCGCGGGGGCAGCGTGTCGCCCGGCTCGCGGTCGCCGATCCACACCCAGACGAACGAGTCCTGCTCCACCACGGGGTAGGTGCGCAGCCGCGCGGTGCGCGGGATGCGCTGCTGCGCGGGCACGGCGACGCAGACGCCGTCCGGGCCGTAGGTGAAGCCGTGGTAGCCGCAGACCACGCGGTCGCCGACCAGATGGCTGGGCGATTCCGACAGGGGGAACCTGCGGTGCACGCAGCGGTCGGCCATCGCCACGGCCCGCCCGTCCTCGGTGCGGTAGAGCAGGATCGGCTCGTTCAGGATGGTGCGGCCGAGCTGACGCCGGCCCACCTCGTGGCCGTAGGCGGCCACGTACCACTGGTTGCGCGCGAATTCGGTGACGATCACGAGTCACTCCTCGGGGCCGGCGGGCAGGGGCCGCCGGCGCAGGTCGGGTTTGCGGATCTTGCCGGAACCGGTCTTCGGCAGCGCGTCGACGACGTCGACATAGACCGGGATCTTGTACTTCGCGAGCCGGGGGCGGAGGAAGTCGCGCACCTCGCCGGGGGTGACGGCCACGCCGGGGCGCGGCACGACGAAGGCCCGGCCGACCTCGCCCCACGTGTCGTCGGGCACCCCGACCACGGCGGCCTCCACCACGGCCGGGTGCTCGAAGAGCACACCCTCGACCTCCGCCGGGTAGACGTTCTCCCCGCCGGAGATGTACATGTCCTTCACCCGGTCGACGATGTGGAGGTGGCCCTCGTCGTCCAGGGTGGCGATGTCGCCGGAGTGGAACCAGCCGCCCTCGGTCAGCGCGGCGGCGGTCGCCTCCGGATCGCGCCAGTAGCCGGGGGTGACGTTAGGCCCCTGCACGAGCACCTCGCCCGGCTCGCCCGGCGCCACGGGGGTGAGGTCGGGCCGGACCACGCGCACGTTGGCGAAGAACACCGGCACCCCGGCGGAGCCCACCTTGCGCACGCTCTCGCCCGCCTCCAGGAAGGTCGCGCCCGGCGCGGTCTCGGTCATCCCGTAGCCCTGGCAGAAGACCAGGCCCCGTTCCTGGTAGGCGCGGATCAACGCGACGGGGATGGCCGCGCCCCCGGACATGAGGGTGCGCAGCGAGGACAGGTCGGCGCCGGGCCACCGGGGCGACCGCGCCAACGCGGCGAACATCGCGGTGACCCCGAACATCCAGGTGACCCGGTGCCTCTCGATGAGGTCGTAACACCGGTCGACATCCCATGACGGCATGATGACCGAGATGCCGCCTTTGAGGAAGGTCGGCAGCAGGGTCTGGTTCAGGGCCGCCACGTGGAACAGCGGCGCGCTGATGAGCGTGACCTCGGTGCTCGTCACGTCCACGCCGATCATGATGTGGAAGCAGTTCCACACCAGGTTGGCGTGGCTGAGCATGGCGCCCTTGGGCCGTCCGGTGGTGCCGGAGGTGTAGAGGATGAGGGCGATGTCGTCGAGCGCCACCGGGATGTCGATCGGCGTGGGGTCGCCCTGCGACAGCCACGTCTCGTAGTGCCGCTCCCCCTCCGCCGGTGACTCGAGCGCCACGACCGTGCGCAGACCGGGTAAGCCGGGAAGATCGCGGACCACCGCGCCGCATTCCGGGGCGTAGACGAGGACGGACGCGCCCGAGTGCTCGAGCATGTACGCGATCTCGGGCGCGGCCAGCCGGAAGTTCAGCGGGACGAAGATCCCGCCCAGCACGTGGGTGGCGAACATCGTCTCGGCGAAGGCGACGTGGTTGGGACCGAGGTAGGCGACCCGGTCCCCCGCCCGCACCCCCGCGTCACGCAGCCGCGACGCGAGCCTTGTCGTCCGCTCGTGGACCTCCGCGTAGCTGAGCGGCCGGTCCGCGTAGACGAACGCGGTGCGGTCCGGGCTCATCTGGGCCCTGCGGGCCGGCCAGCCTCCCAGTCCGGCGTTGCGCATGGATGGCACTCCTCGTCAGGCGGAGGACGGTTTCGCCGTGTCGGCGACGCGACCGGACGCGGGCGCGGCGGAAGTGACCGAGGTCAGGTCCTGGCGGCTGGTCTCGCGTAGCGCCAGGACGCAGACCACGGTCAGCAGGCAGCAGGCCGCGATGATCACCGAGATCGTCGTCGTCCCGCCGCCGGTCGACGCGTCGAGCTGGGCGAACAGCAGCGGCGCGAGACCTGCCCCGAGCCCGGCGATCTGGTAGCCGAGCGAGGCTCCCGTGTAGCGGCTCCCGGTGGCGAACAGTTCGGTGTACAACGCCGCGAGCGGGCCGTACATCAGCGGGTGGATGAGCGACTGGCCGAGCACGAGCGCGAGGGCGAGCACGGCCGTGCTTCCGGAGTCCACCATCGGGAAGAGCGCGAAGCCGTACGCCGCCATGAGCACCGCGCCCACGAGCACCACCGGCCGGCGCCCGACCCGGTCGGACAGCGCCGACCAGCCGACGATGCCGAGGACGGCCAGCGCGGACGAGAGCGTGAGCGCGTTCAGCACCGCCTGCCTGGCGAAGCCGGCGCGCACGCCGTACGCGATGAGGTAGGTGGTGAGGGTGCCCTGGGCCACGAAGGCGGACAGTCCGACGCCGACCCCGAGCAGGAGGGCCTTCGGGTGGTCGCGGAACACGTCCAGCAGCGGCAACCTCGATGCGCGTTTCCTGGCGGCCTCGAACACCGGGGTCTCCTCGACCCGCAGCCGGACGAACAGACCGACCGCCAGCAGCACGATGCTGATCAGGAACGGCACCCGCCAGCCCCAGCTCAGGAACGCCCGCTCGTCCATGACGGCGGCCGTGCCGCTGAGCACCGCCGTGGACAGCACCATGCCGAAGGGGGCTCCGGCGTTGGTGAAGCTCGCCCACAGGCCGCGCCTGCGGGTCGCGTGCTCGGCGGACATCAGCACCGCGCCGCCCCATTCGCCGCCGACGGCGACACCCTGCAGGACCCGGAGCACGACGAGTGCGATGGGCGCGAGGCTGCCGATCTGCGCGTAGGTGGGGAGCAGGCCGATGAGGAAGCTGGCGACACCCATCAGGGTCATGGTCAGGACGAGCATGCGCTTGCGTCCCAGCCGGTCGCCGTAGTGACCGAAGATCACGCCGCCGAGCGGCCTCGCCAGGTAGCCCGTGGCGAACGTGCCGAAACTGGCGACCGTCGCGGTGACCGAGTCGAGGGAGGAGAAGAAGACCTTGTTGAAGACCACTGCCGACGCCGTGGCGTACAGCAGGAAGTCGTAGTACTCGATGACGCTGCCCAGGAAGCTGGAGGTCACCGCGCGGCGGAGCTGAATCGGGCTGGGGGGTGCGACTGAAAGGTTCGGCATGACCGAGCTCCTCGTCCGGGAGCGAGTTGAGACTCTCGCCTTCTCGTCCGGAGGTTAGGCAGATTTCTAACGGAGGTCAAGACTTTGCCCAATATGCATGGCGGGCAGCCCGGTCCGGGCGCACGCATGCCCGGCCCTCGGCCTCCATTCCGACCTACCCTGTCCGGCCGCGCACCCACCGGCCGCAGGCATGCTGTGCCACGCGTGCCGGAGAGACGCAGGTCACGTCCGGTGGCTGTTATATCCGTGCCGGGTTGCGTGTCTAGGGGGTGAAACAGCACGCGAGCAGGGCGCGGGACACGTCATGGCGTATTTCGGCCCCTGGCTGCCCGAGCCGCTGCTCACCGCGCCGGACGCGGCCGAGGACGTCGAGCTCGCCGAGAGTCTGTCGATGGCGCTCATGCTCGTCCTCGAGACGCTGTCGCCGACCGAGCGCGCCGTCTTCGTGCTTCGCGAGGCCTTCGACGTCGGCTACGACGAGATCGCGGCCGCCGTCGGCAAGAGCCCCGCGGCCGTCCGCCAGATCGCCTACCGCGCCCGGCGGCATGTCGACGCCCGCCGCCCCCGCGAGGCCGTCTCCTCCGGTGAGACCCGGGCGGCCCTGGAGGCGTTCCGGCGCGCGCTCGAAGCCGGCGACCTGCAGGGCCCGCTTGACGTGCTCGCTCCCGAGGTCGTCTTGGTGAGCGACGGCGGCGGCGTCAAGCAGGCCGCACCGCGGCCCGTCGTCAGCGCCGGCAAGGTGGCCCGCTTCATCGTCGGCGGCAGCGGCAAGGCCGACGTCACGCTCAACGCTCAGCCCACGATGGTCAACGGCGGCCCGGCGCTCATCCTCCGGGTGGACGGCGAGATCGACGGCGTCATAGCGATCCGGGTCGAGGACGCCCGTATCACCGGCCTCTACTACGTCCGCAACCCACAGAAGCTGACCCGGATCGGATTCGAGACCCCGCTCACCCTGCGGTGAACACCGGTGGCCGAACAGCCGTGGCCGACCTCTGGCTTGGACCAGGACGGCTGCCGCCCACCCGTGGAGCGAACCGGGCGGCAGCCGTACGGGATCGCGCGGGCGGCGCCGATCAGGTGGCGGCCCGGCGCTCCCGCAGCAGTTCGCGGGCCTGCAGGAACGGCGCCCGCAGGAAGGCCAGATGATCCTCCTGCCCGTGCCGATGGCAGACCTGGCCGGGCCACAGACGCCGGCTGCGCTCGTCGATGTAGGCGAGGGAGCCGTCAACGAGGTTCAGCATGTGGTCGACCGTGGCCGCGTCGAACCGGGCGTACTCCTCGCCCGTGCGCAGGTAGACCGGAGACGTGTGCGCCATGATCGGCCTGGCCCACACGTCGTGGTGGCGGGCGACGCCGGCGCCCGGGCCGTAGCAACGCGCGGCGATCCAGCTGTCCTCGGTCACGGGCACGTCCGCGGTCAGTTCGAGCGTGCGGCCGGGAGTGCCGATCCGGCGCTCGGCGACGACGTGGCCGTTGACCACGATCTCGAGCCGGTCGACGTCGAAGATCGACTGAACGCGTGCCTCGACGCGGACGGTGCCGCTCGCGGGCACGCGGGCGTCCTCGCCCGGCCGGCGGCCGTCCACGCCGAGCCACAGGAGCGGCCCGCTGGTGACGAAGGTCGCGCCCTCCCGGACGGCCCGGCACCAGGCCCAGTAGTCGAACTCCTCGTCCGCCGGCACGTGCGCGTACGTGCGGATGAGGCCGATCGGCACCTCGCTGCTCATCTTGTCCGTGCCGCCCACCAGGGTGATCCGGTAGCCGGCGTCGAGGTAGCGGTAGTACTCCTGGATGTTGTAGGGGTCGTAGGCGATCATCTCGACGGCGTCGAGCCTGCCGGTGGCGAGCAGGGCCGCGGCCTCGCCGTTGGGCACGGGGAAGTGCGCCAGCACGACGGTGCCGCCCTGCTCATGGCATTCGTCGGCCCAGTGGGACAGCGTGGTCTCCAGGCCGCCGCCGAGTTCCGACTCCTCGGCGCCGCCGGTGCACCACGGCATGATCGGGCGGCGCAGGCCGAGCAGGTTGATGTGGCCGAGCATGCCGCTGCGGTTCTCCTGACCGGCGAACACGTGCGTGTGCCCGTCGTGGGAGGTGTGCGGGTGCCCGGTGAACTCCTCGGTGTTGGTGAACAGGTGCCCCCACTGGCTGAGCAGCAGGTTGGCGACCCGGACGTCCTCGCCGCGGGCCTCCAGCTCCGCGCCGAGTGTCGAGACGAAGTGCACATGGGTGTCGCCGCTGTACCAGCCGTCGGCGGCCAGGTCCGTCACCCTGGCCAGCGTCAGCTCGAGCTCGGTCTGGCCCGGCCTGATGGTGACGGTGGTGTGCAGCGGCTCGTACTCGAACCCGCGAGCCGCCTCGACCGTGACCTCGCCCAGCGGCAGCCAGCCCTCGCAGGTGCCGTCGATGTAGGAGTAGGTCGTGGTGCCGAGGCGGACGTCGCCGCCGATGTCGAGGTTCCAGGTGTTGCCGTCGGAGTTGATGTGCCCGTGATGCCCGTGCGGAGGGTAGGGCACCCCGTCGGCGGAACGGAAGTGGATGCGGCACGGGATCGGCTCACCGGTCGCCGCGTCCCTGACCGTGGTGCGCACCCAGGCCCGCCCGGCGTCGGGGACGCGCCAGGTGACCCCGGCGTCGCTGTGCCGCCCGGCGGTGAGCAGTTCCCCCCATCCGCAGGCGCTGATCACCGCCTCCCCGCGGGTGAGCGTCAGCCGCGCCGACGGGGTGGCGGCGACGCGTACGTAGCCCTGGTGATGCTCCTCCACCGGTGTCCCCCAGGCCGGCGTGCCCCCCGCGGCCGCCTCGCCGGAGCCGACCGTGCGGTAGACGTAGGTCGCCGATCCCCTGTCGACGGTCACCGCCAGGTCCTCCGAGATCGGCCCCACCGGCGGGTCGAGGTCGAGCAGGACGTCGCGCCACACCGTACGCCCGAAGGGGTCCTCGTCGAGCTCGCTGGTGGTCAGCGCGCCGACGAGGATGGCCGGGCCCGCCGAGTGGATCTCCAGGGCGCGGACCGTCGCGCCCGGGCGGGGGTTGCGGCAGGGCCACAGGTAGAACCGGTAGGGCAGGACGTACGGCGACCGGGCCTGCGGGTCGTCGATGTCGACGAACCGGGCCCCGGCGGCGTCGAAACGCCCGTTGGTGCGCGGCATGAGCCGGTGCTGGGCGTCGGGGACGGCCAGGAACGGGGTCTGCCCCCAGTCGAGCGGAATGGCGCGGTCGCTCCACAGCCGGGGCGTGGGCCCGATCTCCAGGCGCTGGCGCACCGGCAGCCGCTCGGTGGTCCCGTCGTCGTAGACGAGCGTGTAGTGCCCGCAGAGCTGGCCGGCCATCTGCCCGTCGAACAGGTCCGGGGACTCCAGGGCATGAGCGACCACCATCCACGTGAACGCGCGGTCCACCGGCACGGTGACGGCCGCCGGGCCGGGCCCGCCCACGCGCAGCAGCGCCGCGCCCGCGTTCCCTTCGTCGCCGAACAGGAACGGCAGGCCGTAGAGCGTACGCGGCCCGAGCGGATAGGAGTCGCCGTCGTCGAGGACCGAGCGGGGCGCGTTGAGCACCCCGGCCAGGTCGAGCGGGCTGTAGCCCCGGCAACTGAAGGTGTCGTGATCAGGCATTTCCGATGGCGGGCTCTCTCCGCCCCGCGGGCGGTTCGTCGACGGACGTCTGGGCCAGTCCGGCGTAGAGCCGGGGTGCGCGGGCCCGCAGGTACAGGGCCCTGGTCACGCCGGCGACGACGGCGGCCACGCCGAGACCGACGATCAGGATGTTGGTGGTGGTGCCGGCGCCGGTCAGCAGCGGCAGGTTGCTCAGGACGAGGAAGAGCACCACGGCCAGGGCGGCGAAGCTGAGCCCGGGGGCGATCGTGGTCCGGAAGATCCCCGCCTCGGGCGCCTGCCGGCGCAGGAAGCGGATGATCGCCAGGGAGCAGAACGCCCACAGGCAGATGATCCCGAGGAACCCGAGCGCGCTGCCCCACAGCAGCAGCCCCAGGTAGGGGTCGATCCCGAAGACCGCGAACACGACGACGGCCGCGGCCGCGAGCACGGTCTGCACGAGACCGGCCGTCAAGGGGGCCTTGGTCCGCGGGTGGGTGCGGCCGAGCGCGCGGGGCAGCAGACCCTCGCGGCCCATCGCGTAGAAGTAGCGGTTGGCCGCGTTGTGCAGCGCGAGCAGCGCGGCGAACGCGCTGGTCAGCAGCAGGATGTGCATCACCTCGGTGATCGGGGCGGGCACGTACCTGTCGAAGACGGCGACGACGAGGTTGACCGGGTCGGCCTCGGCCGCAGGCCCGATCTTGTCGACGCCGTAGGCCATCACGATGACCCAGGTGATGAAGGCGTAGAAGACGGCGATGAACCCGACGGCGATGTAGGTCGCCCGGCGGACCGTACGGATGCCGCCCCGCGCCTCCTCGCTGAAGATCGCGGTGGCCTCGAAGCCCATGAACGCCCCGGCGACCAGGGCGAACATCGCCCCGTTGCCCGGGTCGAAGACCCTGCTGGGCGCGAACGACTCGGCGGACCAGTCACCGGAGCCGCCCTTCGCCAGGACGTAGGCCGCCAGCACGACGAGCACGACCGTCTCCAGCACCAGCAGGGTCCCGAGGATCCGGGCGCTGGTGTGGATCCCCCGGTATCCGAGCCACCCCACGAAGATCAGGCCGACGATCGCGAACACCCACCACGGCACGTCCCGGTGGAAGTAGTTCTTGAACGTCTCGTTGGCGTACACGCCGAGCGCGCCGTACGTGCTGATCTGCAGGGCGTTGTAGGCGACGACGGCGAGCATCGCCGCGCCCGAGCCCGCCGGCTTGCCCAGGCCGCGCGAGATGGTGGCGTAGAACGCTCCCGCGTTGCGGACGTAGCGGCTCATGGTCATGAAACCGACGGCGAACAGCGCCATGACCACCCCGGCGACCAGGTAGCCGCCGGGGACGGCGGCGCCGCCCTTGAGGAAGTGCAGGGGGGCGACCGCGACGATGAGCGTCAGCGGGGCCAGCGCGGCCAGGACCGTGAAGACGAGATCCTTGGTCCCCATGGCGTTGCTGGCCAGGGAGTCGGGCGCGCTCGCGGAGCTCCCGGGGGGATGACCTGGCATGGTGTGTGTGCTCCTTACTGCGGGTCGGCTCGGGGCTGGAGGCAGGTGGGGCCCGAAGGCGGGAAAGGGGAGCAGCTCAGCGGCTGACCGCGACGAAGACCTTCTCGCTCGGCTCCAGGGTGATCCAGTCGCCGCGGAAGCCCTGCGGGATGTGGAACGACTCCCCCGGGCCGAACTCCTTGCGCCGCCCGGACTCGTCCTCCACGGCGACGCGGCCCTTGAGGACGAAGCAGATCTCGTCATAGGGCCAGGAGTCGAACCGCACGGCACCGGGCTCGCCTCTCCAGAAACCGCCGGTGAACGCGCTCGCGCCGCCGCCGAAGACGCGGAACTCCGCCTCCGTCCACTCGGCGGACAGCAGATGGTAGTCGCTCAGCGGGGGCACGAAGCGCTCGCCGTTCTCCGCCGTGATCGCCCGGACGGCGTCGATGCCCGCCGGGGTCCGCCGGTCGTTCACGACGCCACCCCCTGGTGTTCGAAGGGACCGCGCAGGCCGAAGCGGCGCAGGACGTTGTGGGTGATGCGCTCGACGAAGGGGTCGCCGAGGCTGAGCACGTGGGACCACTCGGTGGTGCCGCCGTTGAAGACCTCGCCGTCGCCGCGGGTGAACGCCGCGATCATCCCGGCGCCCCGCATCTCGCCCTCGTGCACGTAGCCGGGCAGGTCGTCGCCGAGGTCCGCGTTGTAGTTGTAGACCTCTTCCTCCGGCCCGCCGATCGGCACCCGGCCGCCGAAGCGGTCCTCCTCCCCGCGTACGGCCGGGGCGAGAGCCAGGATCTCCAGCGTCTCCGGGGCGCCGTCCTCGAACGTGGGGTACGGCAGGCCGCGCCGGAAGGTGTACTCGACCGAGTCGAGCTCGAAGGCCGCCAGGAAGTACGGCGGCCCGCCGAGCAGGTCGCCGTAGTAGAGGTCGGTCCCCTCGAACGCCCAGTGGTGCGGCCGGTAGACCGTGAAGCCTCCCGACGAGCGGGGAGTGGCGACGCCGTAGCGGTTGTAGATCCCGCCGAGGCCGTTGAGCCCGATGGTGGTGGCGCCCGGCCGTCCGACCGACTTCGCCTCCCACACCGTGGTGGCCAGGTGCGGCGTCTCGGCCGCCTCGGGGTCGAGCGACGGCAGGCGGTAGCAGTACTGCGTGGCCCCGTCGTCGCTGAGCCGCACCTGCCACTGGTAGTTGCCGCCGAACCTGGCCAGGTTGCCGCCGGCGTCCACGAACGCGTCGACCGTGTCGCGCATGCGCCACGACCAGTACTCGTCGTGCCCGGCGACGACGGCGCAGGAGTAGCCGTCCAGCGCGTGGGGGTCGAAGTGCAGGTCGTGCTGGGTCAGGTAGTCGATCTCGTAGCCGTTGCGCTCGGCCCACACCACGAAGTGCCGCTCGTAGGTCGCCCAGAACGCGTCGGCGTGGTGGCGGCTGTATCCGAACAGGCGCGCCCACTCGTACGAGGGGTAGCGGGGAGCGCCGTTGATCGGCAGCGTGCCGGGGTTGGCCTCCCGGGGCGCGCCCGCCGGCTTGCGGATCATGCCCCGGGCGATCGGGCGCTGCGTCGAGGCCAGCGGCGATCCGTTGTCGGAACGCGGGTCGTCGCCGAGGCCGCGGTAGTGGTTCGCGCCGCCCCAGTCGTTGTAGGCCAGCATCGTGCCCGTGGTCAGCACGAGCGCGGCGGGGGAACGTCGCCCGGCCGGCGCCTTGACCACGAAGAAGTGCTCGCGCTCCCACAGTTCGCCCGACGGCGTGACCGCGCGCACGGTGACGATGTAGAAACCGCTCCGCCAGTCGTCCGGAATCTCCAGCTCCAGCCCCACCGGCCAGCCGCAGCCGACCGCGTGGGCGTCGGCCGGCGCCTCGAACCGGCCCGCCGACAGCCCGTCGCGCGACCAGACGACGCGCGGCTCCAGCCCGTCGCGGACCACCTCCAGGTCGAAGGACGGGACGCTCGCGCTGAGATGGAAGCGGACGGTCTCCCCCGGGAAGTACGAGAACCGGTCGGTGTAGCACCACACCTCGGCCGCGCCGGGCGTGCCGAAGGCACGCTCGGAGGGCCAGCCCTTCGGGGACCAGGCGAAGGCGGCGGGGAGCCCCTTCGTCGCGTTCGTGTCGCTCACTTCTCCTCCTTGAGTGCGAGCAGGCCGATCAGGTCGTAGGCCACGTGGGAGGCCGCGACGGAGGTGATCTCGGCGTGGTCGTAGGCGGGCGCGACCTCCACGACGTCGGCGCCGACCAGATCGGCGCCGACGAGGCCGCGCAGGATCTCCAGCAGTTCCCGGCTCGTCAGCCCGCCGGCCTCGGGAGTGCCGGTGCCGGGCGCGTGCGCCGGGTCGAGCACGTCGATGTCGATCGAGAGATAGAGCGGGCGGCCCCCGATCCGCTGCCGCAGCGCGTCGGCCACCTCGTCCACGCCCCGGCGCATCACGTCGGCGCTGGTCACGATGCCGAAACCCAGCCGGCGGTCGTCGTCGAGGTCCTTCTTGCCGTACAGCGGGCCGCGGGTGCCGACATGGCACACCGCCTCGGTGTCGAGGATGCCCTCCTCGACCGCCCGGCGAAACGGCGTGCCATGGGTGTACTCGGCCCCGAAGTAGGTGTCCCAGGTGTCGAGATGCGCGTCGAAGTGCAGCAGCGCGACCGGGCCGTGCCTCCGGGCGGCCGCCCGCAGCAGCGGCAGCGCGATCGTGTGGTCGCCGCCGATCGTGACCAGCCGGGTGCCGCCCTCCATCAGCCCGGAGGCGGCCTCCTCGACGGTCTCGACCGCCTCGCGGATGTCGAACGGGTTGCACGCGATGTCGCCCGCGTCCGCCACCTGCATCTCGGCGAACGGCGAGACGTCCAGGCCCGGGTGGTACGGCCGGAGCAGGCGGCTGGCCTCGCGGACGGCCGAGGGGCCGAACCGGGCGCCGGGGCGGTAGGAGACCCCGCTGTCGAACGGCACGCCCACCACCGCCACATCGGCGTGCTCGACCTCGTCCAGCCGCGGCAGCCGCGCGAAGGTGGCCGGTCCGGCGAATCGCGGAACCCGTGAGGAATCGACGGGCCCCCGGGGCACGCTCATGCCTGATCCTTTCTCTCCGCCGCGAAGCCCCAGGTCAGGGGCCTATGGATCGGCAAGTCTGCACGCAATCGGACTAAACCGGCAATTGGTGCAACAACGGAGAGTCAGGGGCAGGTTTGTGGATGAGAACAAACGCGGACGACCCGGCGACCGGGGCGGTCGCCGGGTCGTACGGTGGAAACGGCCCTCAGCCGCCGGGCGTCAGCTGGGATGTCAGGCGTAGTGCCGGTAGATCACACACGCCACGCAGGCGGGCTTGGCGGAGCCGTCGGTCTCGACGGTGAAGTCGAGCAGCATCTGGACGCCGTCGCCGGGGACGTCCTCGACGGAGACGACGGCGGCGGCGAGGCGGATCTTGCCGCCGACCTTCACCGGGCTGGGGAAGCGGACCTTCTCCAGGCCGTAGTTGATGCTCATCTTCACACCCCGGACCTCCAGCAGCTCGTTGAAGAGCGGGATGACCAGGGACAGCGTCAGGTAGCCGTGGGCGATCGGGCCGCCGAACGGCCCGTCCGCGGCCCGCACGGGATCGACGTGGATCCATTGGTGGTCGTCGGTGGCGTCGGCGAAGGTGTTCACCCGCTCCTGGGTGATCTCCAGCCAGCCGCTGTGGCCGAGATCCCTGCCGGCCAGCGCCTTGATCTCGTCGAGCCCGTTCACCGTGATGGTCATGTGCCTGCCGTCCCTTCCGCGGAGCCGTCCTGCGCGCCTTCTCCGGTGCCGAGCCCGAGCAGGCGTACGGCGTTGTCCTTAAGGATCTTCGGGCGGACCTCGGGCTTGATCTCGAGCTTGTCGAAGTCGGCCAGCCAGCGGTCCGGCGTGATCACCGGATAGTCGGAGCCGAAGAGCACCTTGTCCTTCAGCAGCGTGTTGGCGTACC
>NZ_VDMA02000003.1 GCF_006334915.2 Microbispora catharanthi | reverse complement strand
AGGTTCTCTCCAGCGACGGCATGTCGATCGAGATGAGGGACACCGACGAGGACGTCTTCCGCGCGGCGGAGGAGCTCGGCATCGACCTGTCCCGGCGTCCCCACGAGGGCGCGATGACCGTCGACGAGGTCTGATTCAAAAGGGGATTATCTAGTGCTCGACGTCAACTTCTTCGACGAGCTGCGCATCGGCCTCGCGACCGCCGACGACATCAGGCAGTGGTCGCACGGCGAGGTGAAGAAGCCGGAGACCATCAACTACCGGACCCTCAAGCCGGAGAAGGACGGGCTCTTCTGCGAGAAGATCTTCGGTCCGACCCGGGACTGGGAGTGCTACTGCGGCAAGTACAAGCGCGTCCGCTTCAAGGGCATCATCTGTGAGCGCTGTGGCGTCGAGGTCACGCGCGCCAAGGTGCGCCGCGAGCGGATGGGCCACATCGAGCTTGCCGCTCCGGTCACCCACATCTGGTACTTCAAGGGTGTCCCGTCGCGCCTCGGTTACCTGCTCGACCTGGCCCCGAAGGACCTGGAGAAGGTCATCTACTTCGCGGCGTACATGATCACGCATGTCGACACCGAGATGCGTGACCGCGACCTGCCGTCGCTGGAGGCGAAGATCTCCGTCGAGCGGCAGCACATCGAGCAGCGCCGCGACGCCGACATCGAGGCCCGCCAGAAGAAGCTCGAGGCCGACCTGGCCGAGCTGGAGGCCGCCGGCGCCAAGGGCGACGCCCGCCGCAAGGTGCGTGAGGGCGCCGACCGTGAGATGCGCCAGCTCCGCGACCGGGCCCAGCGCGAGCTGGACCGGCTCGAGGAGGTCTGGAGCCGCTTCAAGAACCTCAAGGTCCAGGACCTGGAGGGCGACGAGCTGCTCTACCGCGAGATGCGCGACCGGTTCGGCCGCTACTTCCGCGGCGGCATGGGCGCCCAGGCCATCCAGGAGCGGCTGACCGGCTTCGACCTGGAGGCCGAGGCGGAGAACCTGCGGGAGACCATCCGCAGCGGCAAGGGCCAGAAGAAGGCCCGCGCCCTCAAGCGGCTCAAGGTCGTCGCGGCGTTCCTCAACACCCGCAACTCGCCGAGCGGCATGGTCCTCGACTGCATTCCGGTGATCCCGCCGGACCTGCGGCCGATGGTCCAGCTCGACGGTGGCCGCTTCGCCACCTCGGACCTGAACGACCTGTACCGCCGGGTCATCAACCGGAACAACCGCCTCAAGCGTCTGCTCGACCTCGGCGCGCCCGAGATCATCGTGAACAACGAGAAGCGGATGCTCCAGGAGGCCGTCGACGCCCTGTTCGACAACGGCCGCCGCGGCCGCCCGGTCACGGGCCCCGGCAACCGTCCGCTGAAGTCCCTCAGCGACATGCTGAAGGGTAAGCAGGGTCGTTTCCGGCAGAACCTGCTCGGCAAGCGCGTCGACTACTCCGGCCGTTCGGTCATCGTCGTCGGCCCGCAGCTCAAGCTCCACCAGTGCGGCCTGCCCAAGCAGATGGCGCTGGAGCTGTTCAAGCCGTTCGTGATGAAGCGCCTGGTCGATCTCAACCACGCGCAGAACATCAAGTCCGCCAAGCGGATGGTCGAGCGGTCCAAGCCGGTCGTGTGGGACGTGCTCGAAGAGGTCATCACCGAGCACCCGGTGCTGCTCAACCGCGCGCCCACCCTGCACCGCCTGGGCATCCAGGCCTTCGAGCCGCAGCTCGTCGAGGGCAAGGCCATCCAGATCCACCCGCTCGTCTGCACCGCGTTCAACGCGGACTTCGACGGCGACCAGATGGCGGTGCACCTGCCGCTGTCGGCCGAGGCCCAGGCCGAGGCCCGGATCCTGATGCTGTCCACGAACAACATCCTCAAGCCGGCGGACGGCAAGCCGGTGACGATGCCCACCCAGGACATGGTCATCGGTCTGTACTGGCTGACCACGCAGAAGGAGGGCGGCGTCGGCGAGGGCCGGGTGTTCGCCACGGTGTCGGAGGCTCTCATGGCCTTCGACCGCCACGAGCTGGACATCCAGGCCAAGGTCCACGTGCGGCTCAAGGACGTCCCGCCGCCGCGCGGCTGGGAGGCCCCCGAGGGCTGGGAGTCCGGCGACCCGATCCGGCTGGAGACCACGCTGGGCCGGTGCCTGTTCAACCAGACGCTGCCCGCCAACTACCCCTTCGTGAACTACCAGGTCGGCAAGAAGCAGCTCTCGGCGATCGTCAACGAGCTGGCCGAGCGGTACCCGAAGGTGGAGGTGGCCAACGCGCTCGACTCGCTGAAGGACGCCGGCTTCTACTGGGCGACCCGCGCCGGTGTCACGATCTCCATCGAGGACGTCGTGGCGCCGCCGAACAAGGCCGAGATCATGGAGTCGTACGAGAGGCGGGCCGACAAGGTCCAGCGGGAGTACGACCGCGGTCTGATCACCGACGAGGAGCGCCGTCAGGAGCTCATCGAGATCTGGACCCACGCGACGGCGGACGTCGAGACCGACATGGTCAACGCGTTCCCGGCGACCAACCCGGTCTGGATGATGGTCAACTCCGGCGCCCGCGGTAACCGCATGCAGGTCCGGCAGATCGCCGGCATCCGCGGCCTGGTGTCCAACACCAAGGGTGAGACGATCCCGCGGCCGATCAAGTCCTCCTTCCGTGAGGGCCTGTCGGTGCTGGAGTACTTCATCTCGACCCACGGTCAGCGGAAGGGTCTGGCGGACACCGCCCTCCGGACCGCCGACTCCGGTTACCTGACCCGTCGTCTGGTCGACGTCGCGCAGGACGTCATCGTGCGCGAGATCGACTGCGGCACCGACCGGGCCGTCCCGCTGCACGTCGGCGAGCGCGACCCCCAGGGCAACCTGGTCAAGGCCGAGAACGCCGAGAGCAACGTGCACGGCCGCATCCTGGCCGAGGACGTCGAGGTGGACGGCAAGCTCATCGCGTCTGCGGGTGTCGACATCAACGACGACGTGGTGACGGCGCTGGTGAACGTCGGCATCGAGACGGTCAGGACCCGCAGCACGCTCGTCTGCGAGGCCAAGATCGGTGTCTGCGCGACCTGCTACGGCCGTTCGCTGGCCACCGGCAAGCTCGTGGACGTCGGCGAGGCCGTCGGCATCATCGCGGCCCAGTCGATCGGTGAGCCCGGCACCCAGCTGACCATGCGTACCTTCCACACCGGTGGTGTGGCGGGTGCGGACATCACCCACGGTCTGCCGCGTGTCCAGGAGCTGTTCGAGGCCCGCATCCCCAAGGGTGTGGCCCCGATCAGCGAGGTCGCCGGCCGGGTCCGGATCGACGAGACCGACAAGACGCGCAAGATCGTTGTCACCCCGGACGACGGCTCCGACGAGGTCGCCTACCCGGTGTCGATGCGGTCGCGGCTGCTGGTCTCCGAGGGGCAGCACGTGGACGTCGGCCAGCTCCTGATCGCCGGTGCGCGCAACCCGAACGAGGTCCTGCGCATCCTCGGCCCGCGCGCCGTCCAGCTCCACCTGGTGGACGAGGTGCAGCAGGTCTACCGCTCGCAGGGCGTGTCGATCCACGACAAGCACATCGAGGTCATCGTCCGGCAGATGCTCAAGCGCGTGAACGTGCTGGAGTCCGGTGACACCGAGCTGCTGCCCGGTGAGCTGGTCGAGCGGCCGCGCTTCGAGGCGCTCAACCGTCAGACCGTGGCGGAGGGCGGCCAGCCGGCCTCCGGCCGTCCGGTCCTGATGGGCATCACCAAGGCCTCGCTGGCCACCGAGTCGTGGCTGTCGGCGGCGTCCTTCCAGGAGACGACGCGAGTCCTCACCGACGCGGCGATCCACGCCAAGTCGGACTCGCTGCTCGGCCTCAAGGAGAACGTCATCATCGGTAAGCTCATCCCGGCCGGTACGGGCATGCCCCAGTACCGCAACATCCGGGTGGAGCCGACCGAGGAGGCCAAGGCCGCGATGTACACGGTCGGCGGCTACGACGGCTCGGCTGCGGACTACACCTTCGGCTCCGGCAGCGGCGAGGCCGTCCCGCTGGAGGAGTACGACTTCGGTCAGTACGGCCGTTGACAGGTCGCCGCGGTGAGCGATCGCCGCGGCGGGGACGTACGGAAGCGGCCCGGGGCATCCCGTCCCGGGCCGCTTTCCGTTGTCCGCGTCCGCGTACGCGGGCGGTGCCGGGCGGGGACGGCGTGGAAACCGTGAGAAGCCGCTCGTGGGGACGGTATGATGGGAGGCCGAGTCCTTCGGCGGTCCTGCTTGGGCCGTCGGCGCAGCGACACGTCGAGACAGCGGGGCACGTCCCTCCGGGGCGTCCTCCTCTGTTTTGACGTGTTGTACGGGGGCGGGTAGGCTTTACCTTCGTGCCCGTCTGTGGGCTCGCATGCGTGCGCTTGAATGCCACTTCTCGACGAGAGGGGTGTGCGGGGGCGCCGTGTGACTCCTCCAGATCGACCGGGTCCGCCCGGGTGTGATGCGACAAGAGCGCGACACGCCCGAGCGCGGGGGTCGAAGGGGATGGAAAACCAGCAGGTCATGACACCGGCAGTACCTGCAAGCCTGTGAGAGGCGGCATCGCCACCTCGATCGGGTTCTACGTATCACCGGCTAGGCACGAAACGGAGACGCGGTGCCCACCATTCAGCAGTTGGTCCGTAAGGGCCGGCAGGACAAGGTCAGCAAGACCAAGACTCCTGCCCTCAAGGGGAGCCCGCAGCGGCGCGGCGTTTGCACCCGCGTTTACACGACGACCCCCAAGAAGCCCAACTCGGCGCTGCGCAAGGTGGCCCGTGTTCGGCTCACCAACGGCATCGAGGTCACGGCTTACATCCCTGGGGTGGGCCACAACCTCCAGGAGCACTCGATGGTGCTCGTGCGTGGTGGTCGTGTGAAGGACCTGCCGGGTGTTCGCTACAAGATCATCCGTGGTTCGCTGGACACCCAGGCCGTCCGCAACCGCAAGCAGGCCCGCAGCCGTTACGGCGCTAAGAAGGAGAAGAGCTGACATGCCGCGCAAGGGTTCCCCTGGCCGCCGCCAGCTGGTCGCTGACCCGGTGCACAACTCGCCGCTGGTCACCGCGCTTATCAACAAGGTTCTCCTGGACGGCAAGCGCTCCCTCGCGCAGTCGATCGTCTACGGCGCCCTCGAGGGCTGCAAGGACAAGACCGGCAACGACCCGGTCGTCACCCTCAAGCGCGCCCTCGACAACGTCCGCCCGACGCTCGAGGTGAAGAGCCGCCGCGTCGGTGGCGCCACCTACCAGGTGCCGGTCGAGGTCAAGGCCTCGCGCAGCACCACGCTGGCGCTGCGGTGGATCGTCCAGTACTCCCGCGCGCGCCGCGAGAAGACCATGACCGAGCGGCTCATGAACGAGCTGCTCGACGCGAGCAACGGCCTCGGCGCCAGCGTCAAGCGGCGCGAGGACACGCACAAGATGGCCGAGTCCAACAAGGCCTTCGCCCACTACCGCTGGTAGTGAGCACCGACGACGAGTTAAGGACGCGAAGAAGTGGCCACCACGACCGCTCTTGACCTGGCCAGGGTCCGCAACATCGGGATCATGGCCCATATCGACGCGGGCAAGACCACGACGACTGAGCGCATCCTGTTCTACACCGGCATCAACTACAAGATCGGTGAAGTCCATGAGGGCGCTGCCACCATGGACTGGATGGAGCAGGAGCAGGAGCGCGGCATCACCATCACCTCCGCCGCGACCACCTGCAGCTGGCTTGATCACACGATCAACATCATCGACACGCCCGGACACGTGGACTTCACCATCGAGGTCGAGCGGTCGCTGCGTGTTCTCGACGGCGCGGTCGCGGTGTTCGATGGCGTCGCCGGCGTGGAGCCGCAGTCGGAGACGGTCTGGCGCCAGGCCGACCGGTACGGCGTGCCCCGCATCTGCTTCGTGAACAAGATGGACCGGGTCGGCGCGGAGTTCCACCGCTGTGTCGACATGATGATCAACCGGCTGGGCTCCACCCCGGCGGTCATCCAGCTTCCCTGGGGCGTCGAGGCCGACTTCAAGGGCGTCATCGACCTGGTGAAGATGAAGGGCCTGCTCTGGAGCGCCGAGGCGGCCAAGGGCGAGATGTACGACACCGTCGACATCCCGGCCGACCACGCCGACGCGGCCCGCGAGTGGCGCGACAAGCTGGTCGAGACGGTCGCCGAGAACGACGACGAGCTCATGGAGCTCTTCCTGGAGGGCGTCGAGCCCACCGAGGAGCAGCTCGTCGCGGCCATCCGCCGGGCGACGGTCGCCGGCGCGATCAACCCGGTCCTGTGCGGCACCGCTTTCAAGAACAAGGGCGTGCAGCCCCTGCTCGACGCGATCGTCGCCTACCTCCCCGCCCCCACCGACATCCCGGCCTTCAAGGGCCACGCGGTGGGCAAGGAGGAGGAGATCGTCGAGCGCCACGCAGACCCGAACGAGCCCTTCGCGGCGCTGGCGTTCAAGATCATGAGCGACCCGCACCTGGGCAAGCTCACCTACATCCGCGTCTACTCCGGAACGCTCGAGACCGGCACCACCGTGGTGAACTCGGTCAAGGGCAAGAAGGAGCGGATCGGCAAGATCTACCAGATGCACGCGAACAAGCGCGAGGAGCGCCCGTCCGCGATCGCTGGTCAGATCGTGGCCGTCATGGGTCTGAAGGACACCACCACCGGTGACACCCTCTCGGACCCGGTCAAGCAGGTCGTCCTCGAGTCGATGACGTTCCCGGCGCCGGTCATCAACGTGGCCATCGAGCCCAAGACCAAGGGCGACCAGGAGAAGCTGTCGACCGCGATCCAGCGGCTGGCCGAGGAGGACCCGTCCTTCCAGGTCCGCCGTGACGAGGAGACCGGCCAGACGGTCATCTGGGGCATGGGTGAGCTCCACCTGGAGATCCTCGTCGACCGGATGCGCCGCGAGTTCAAGGTCGAGGCGAACGTCGGCCGCCCGCAGGTCGCCTACCGGGAGACCATCCGCCGCAAGGTGGCGAAGGTCGAGTACACGCACAAGAAGCAGACCGGTGGTTCCGGCCAGTTCGCGCGCGTGATCATCGACCTGGAGCCGCTGGGCGAGGGCAACGACGGTTACGAGTTCGAGAACAAGGTCACCGGTGGCCGCATCCCGCGGGAGTACATCCCGTCGGTGGACGCGGGCGCGCAGGAGGCGGCCGAGTTCGGCGTGCTCGCCGGTTACCCGATGGTCGGCGTCAAGGTCACGCTTCAGGACGGTGCCTTCCACGAGGTCGACTCGTCGGAAATGGCCTTCAAGATTGCCGGCTCGATGGCCTTCAAGGAGGCCGCGCGCAAGGCAGACGCCGTACTCCTCGAGCCGATGATGGCCGTCGAGGTCACCACGCCCGAGGACTACATGGGAGACGTCATCGGCGACCTGAACGGTCGTCGCGGACAGATCCAGGCAATGGACGAACGGTCCGGCGCCCGTGTGATCAGGGCGCTCGTTCCGCTCTCCGAGATGTTCGGCTACGTGGGCGACCTGCGCAGCCGCACTCAGGGGCGGGCGAGCTACAGCATGCAGTTCGACTCCTACGCGGAGGTGCCCCCGGGCATCGCCAAGGAGATCGTCGCGAAGGCTCGGGGCGAATAGTTCCGCACCACTGTGGCGGGGCGCCGTAGAGATCGTCGCTCCGTAGCCAGAGGGGCTCGGGACGAATTGTTCCGCTCGGTGTACGGCGGGGGAGTGCCTCCGCCGTGCACAGCCTGAGGTAAAAGACGCAAGTCAAGTCAGAATCTCTAAGGAGACAGACCAGTGGCCAAGGCCAAGTTCGAGCGGAACAAGCCGCACGTGAACATCGGCACCATTGGGCACATCGACCACGGCAAGACCACTCTGACCGCGGCGATCACCAAGGTGCTTCACGACCGTTTCCCGCAGCTCAACGAGGCGACCCCGTTCGACAAGATCGACAAGGCGCCCGAGGAGAAGGCTCGCGGAATCACCATCTCCATCGCGCACGTCGAGTACCAGACCGAGAAGCGCCACTACGCCCACGTGGACTGCCCCGGTCACGCCGACTACGTGAAGAACATGATCACCGGTGCCGCCCAGATGGACGGCGCGATCCTGGTGGTCGCGGCGACCGACGGTCCGATGCCGCAGACGAAGGAGCACGTCCTCCTGGCCCGCCAGGTCGGCGTCCCCTACATCGTCGTGGCCCTCAACAAGGCCGACATGGTGGACGACGAGGAGATCCTGGAGCTCGTCGAGCTCGAGGTCCGCGAGCTGCTGTCCGCCCAGGAGTTCCCGGGTGACGACCTGCCGGTCGTGCGCGTATCGGCGCTCAAGGCGCTCGAGGGCGACGAGAAGTGGGGCGACTCCATCATCGAGCTCATGAACGCCGTGGACGAGAACGTCCCCGAGCCCGTTCGTGACACCGACAAGCCGTTCCTCATGCCGATCGAGGACGTGTTCTCGATCACCGGTCGTGGCACCGTCGTCACGGGCCGTATCGAGCGCGGTGTCGTCAAGGTCAACGAGACCGTCGACATCATCGGCATCAAGGAGAAGAGCACCACGACGACCGTCACCGGCGTCGAGATGTTCCGCAAGCTCCTCGACGAGGGCCAGGCCGGTGACAACGTCGGTCTGCTCCTGCGCGGCATCAAGCGCGAGGACGTCGAGCGCGGCCAGTGTGTCATCAAGCCGGGCACGACCACCCCGCACACCGAGTTCGAGGCGCAGGTCTACATCCTGTCCAAGGACGAGGGTGGCCGCCACACGCCGTTCTTCAACAACTACCGGCCGCAGTTCTACTTCCGTACCACGGACGTGACCGGTGTCGTGAACCTGCCGGAGGGCACCGAGATGGTCATGCCCGGTGACAACACCGAGATGACCGTCCAGCTCATCCAGCCGATCGCGATGGAGGAGGGCCTCAAGTTCGCGATCCGCGAGGGTGGCCGCACCGTCGGCGCCGGCCGTGTGACGAAGATCATCAAGTAGTAGCACCGCTGGGCGGCGGTCGGGCCCGTGAGGGCCTGACCGCCGCACCACGGAGGGGCCGGAAACGGTCCCCCACGGACGACGAGACCGTGATCTCGCAGTGCTTTCGGCCGCACCTCGACCGAAGCCACTGCCAGATCACGGAGCACCGGACGGGATCCGGAACGTCGGTCGCGTGGAAACGACCTGCGGCACCAGGCCGCGTGAAGCTTTATAGGACGACAGCGAAGGACACCGAGGCCATTATGGCGGGACAGAAGATCCGCATCCGGCTCAAGGCGTATGACCACGAGGTCATCGACAGCTCGGCCAAGAAGATCGTCGAGACGGTGACGCGGACCGGCGCCAAGGTCGCTGGCCCGGTGCCGCTGCCGACCGAGAAGAACGTGTACTGCGTCATCCGGTCGCCGCACAAGTACAAGGACAGCCGCGAGCACTTTGAGATGCGTACGCACAAGCGGCTGATTGACATCATCGACCCGACGCCGAAGACGGTCGACTCGCTCATGCGTCTCGACCTTCCCGCCGGCGTGGACATCTCGATCAAGCTCTAAGGAACGCACTGACATGGCTAAGCAGATCAAGGGCGTCCTGGGCAAGAAGCTCGGCATGACCCAGGTCTTCGATGAGGCGAACCGGGTGATCCCGGTCACCGTCGTCGAGGCCGGTCCGTGCGTGGTGACCCGGGTCCGCACTCCGGAGAAGGACGGCTACTCCGCCGTCCAGCTCGGCTACGGACAGATCGACCCGCGCAAGGTGAACAAGCCCCTGGGCGACTACCTGCGCAAGCACGACATCACCCCGCGCCGCTACTTCGCCGAGGTTCGCACCGAGGACGCCTCCGAGTACACGGTCGGCCAGGAGCTCCTCGCCGACACCTTCGAGGCCGGGCAGTACGTCGACGTCACGGGCAAGAGCAAGGGCAAGGGCTACGCCGGTGTCATGAAGCGCCACAACTTCCGTGGTCTGAGCGCTTCGCACGGTACCCAGCGCAAGCACCGCTCCCCGGGCTCCATCGGTGGCTGCGCCACCCCGGGCCGGGTCTTCAAGGGCCTGCGCATGGCCGGCCGGATGGGCAACGTCCGCACGACGGTCCAGAGCCTCAAGGTGCACGCCGTGGACGCCGAGAAGGGCCTCATCCTGATCAAGGGTGCGATCCCCGGCGCCAACGGCAGCCTGGTCCTCCTCCGCACCGCTGCCAAGAAGGGGGTTGCTGCGAAGTGACCACGACCATTGACGTCCTCGACGCCAGCGGCGCCAAGACGGGGACCGTCGACCTCCCCGAGGAGGTCTTCGGGACCAAGGTCAACGTCCCGCTGATCCACCAGGTGGTCGTCGCCCAGCTCGCCGCTCGCCGGCAGGGCACCCACGCCACCAAGACCCGCGGCAACGTCTCCGGCGGCGGCAAGAAGCCGTACCGGCAGAAGGGCACCGGCCGCGCCCGCCAGGGCTCGACCCGCGCTCCGCAGTTCGCCGGCGGTGGCGTCGTCCACGGCCCGCAGCCGCGCTCGTACGAGCAGCGCACGCCCAAGAAGATGAAGGCGGCCGCCCTCAAGGGCGCGCTGTCCGACCGCGCCGGCGGCGGCCGCGTCCACGTGGTGAGCAGCCTGGTCACGGGTGACACACCCAAGACCAAGGCCACTCTGGAGGCGCTGCGGAAGATCACGCAGGCCCGCAGCGTGCTCGTCGTGGTCGACGAGAACGACGAGCTCACCTGGCTCAGCCTGCGCAACGCGCCCGAGGTCCACCTGCTGGACGCGGGACAGCTGAACACCTACGACGTGCTGTGCCACGACGACGTGGTCTTCACCCGTGAGGCCTACGACCAGGTCGTGGCCCGGCTGGCGAACAGCGGGAAGGAAGAGGCCTGATGCAGAAGATCGCCGACCCGCGTGACATCATCCTCAAGCCGATCGTCTCTGAGAAGAGCTACGGCCTGATCGATGAGCACAACAAGTACACGTTCCTGGTGCGCAAGGGTGCCAACAAGACGCAGGTGAAGATCGCCGTCGAGCAGATCTTCGGCGTCAAGGTGACCGGCGTGAACACGATCAACCGCCAGGGCAAGCGCAAGCGGACCAAGCACGGCTACGGCCAGCGCCCGACCACCAAGCGTGCGATCGTGAGCCTGGCCGAGGGCGAGCGGATCGACATCTTCGGTCAGATCGGCTAGCACACCTGCCGCAGCGGGGAGAGGGGCCCCTCGCCACAGTGCGAGGGACCGGCCCCGAGGAAGAAAGCACCGGGGGGACCGCCGTGAGGCGGACCCCGACCGGTACGAACCGACGAAGGATGAACGAAAAAGATGGGCATCCGTAAGTACAAGCCGACGACTCCGGGTCGGCGCGGCGCGAGCGTCTCGGACTTCGCCGAGATCACGCGCAGCACGCCGGAGAAGTCGCTGCTTGCCCCACTGCACAGCAAGGGCGGCCGCAACGTCCACGGCCGGGTGACCGCCCGGCACCAGGGAGGCGGGCACAAGCGCGCCTACCGGATCATCGACTTCCGCCGCCACGACAAGGACGGGATCCCGGCCAAGGTCGCGCACATCGAGTACGACCCGAACCGCACCTCCCGCATCGCGCTGCTGCACTACGCCGACGGTGAGAAGCGCTACATCCTCGCCCCGGCCGGCCTCAAGCAGGGGGACCAGGTCGAGAACGGCCCCACGGCCGACATCAAGCCGGGCAACTGCCTGCCGCTGCGCAACATCCCGACCGGTACCTTCATCCACGCGGTGGAGCTGCGCCCCGGTGGCGGTGCCAAGCTCGGCCGCAGCGCCGGCGCGCAGATCCAGCTGCTCGCCAAGGAGGGCATGTACGCCACGCTGCGCATGCCGTCCGGAGAAATGCGCCAGGTCGACGTGCGGTGCCGGGCCTCGGTGGGCCAGGTGGGCAACGCCGAGCAGTCCAACATCAACATCGGCAAGGCCGGCCGCAACCGCTGGAAGGGCAAGCGCCCCACGGTCCGCGGTGTCGCCATGAACCCGGTCGACCACCCGCACGGTGGTGGTGAGGGCAAGACCTCCGGTGGTCGCCACCCGGTGAACCCGAAGGGCAAGCCCGAGGGCCGCACGCGCCAGCCGAACAAGCCGAGCGACCGGCTGATCATCCGTCGTCGGAGCAAGAGGAAGAAGCGGTAGGAGCAGCCGATATGCCACGTAGTCTTAAGAAGGGTCCCTTCGTGGACGACCACCTGCAGAAGAAGGTGGACGCCCAGAACGAGAAGGGCACCAAGAACGTCATCAAGACGTGGTCGCGGCGCTCCATGATCGTGCCCGACATGATCGGCCACACGATCGCCGTGCACGACGGCCGCAAGCACGTTCCGGTGTTCGTCACCGACTCGATGATCGGTCACAAGCTCGGTGAGTTCGCCCCCACGCGGACATTCCGCAGCCACGTCAAGGAAGACCGCCGCAGCCGGCGGTAAGCGCCTTCAAGCCAGCAGTTAGAGGAGAAAGCGATGGAAGCCAGGGCACAGGCGCGGTACGCGCGCCACACGCCCCGGAAGGCCCGCCGTGTGGTGGACCTCATTCGCGGGCTGCCCGCTTCGGAGGCGCAGGCCGTGCTGCAGTTCGCTCCCCAGTCGGCGAGCGAGACCGTCTACAAGGTGCTCTCGAGCGCGATCGCGAACGCTGAGCACAACTTCAAGCTCGACCGTGAGACGCTCTTCGTGAGCCGCGCGTGGGTCGACGAGGGGCCGACCCTCAAGCGTTTCCGCCCGCGCGCCCAGGGTCGTGCCTATCGGATCAACAAGCGGACCAGCCACATCACCGTGATCGTGGAGTCCCGCGAGCCGAAGGGAAGGACCCGCTAGTGGGCCAGAAGGTTAACCCGCACGGGTTCCGCCTCGGCATCACGACCGACTTCAAGAGCCGGTGGTACGCCGACAAGCTGTACAAGTCGTACGTCGCCGAGGACGTGGCGATCCGTCGCATGCTGCAGAAGGGCATGGAGCGGGCCGGCATCTCCAAGGTCGAGATCGAGCGCACGACCGACCGCGTTCAGGTCGACATCCACACCGCCCGGCCGGGCATCGTCATCGGCCGCCGCGGCGCCGAGGCCGACCGCATCCGCGGCGACCTGGAGAAGCTGACCAAGAAGCAGGTCCAGCTGAACATCCTCGAGGTGAAGAACCCCGAGATCGACGCGCAGCTCGTCGCGCAGGGCGTGGCCGAGCAGCTGTCCAGCCGCGTCTCGTTCCGCCGGGCCATGCGCAAGGCCATGCAGTCCGCCATGAAGAGCGGCGCCAAGGGCATCCGTGTCCAGTGCTCCGGTCGTCTGGGCGGCGCCGAGATGTCGCGCTCGGAGTTCTACCGCGAGGGCCGCGTGCCCCTGCACACGCTCCGTGCCGACGTGGACTTCGGCTTCTACGAGGCCCGCACCACCTTCGGCCGCATCGGCGTGAAGGTGTGGATCTACAAGGGCGAGGCCCCGACCAGCCGTTCCGAGCGGGAGGCGGCCGCGGCCGGCGCCCGCGCGGGCCAGCGTCGTGAGCGCGACGACCGTCGTGGTGGCGCGGGCGAGCGTCCGCGTCGTGGCGGCGGCGACCGTCCCCGTCGTGGCGGCGCGGGCCGCGGCGACCGTGCACCCAGGAATGAGGCGGCCGCGCAGGCCGCCCCCGAGACCGGCCCGGCGGAGCAGCCGGGTGCTGAAGGGAGCTGACCATGCTGATCCCGCGCAGGGTCAAGCACCGCAAGCAGCACCGGCCCGACCGCAGCGGCGCCGCCAAGGGCGGCACCCGGGTCGTCTTCGGCGAGTTCGGCATCCAGGCGCTTGAGCACTCCTACGTGACCAACCGCCAGATCGAGGCCGCGCGTATCGCCATGACCCGGCACATCCGCCGTGGCGGCAAGGTGTGGATCAACATCTTCCCGGACCGTCCCCTGACGAAGAAGCCGGCCGAGACCCGCATGGGTTCCGGTAAGGGCTCTCCGGAGTGGTGGATCGCCAATGTCAAGCCCGGCCGTGTCATGTTCGAGCTGTCCGGTGTCGCCGAGCCCGTGGCCCGCGAGGCCATGCGGCGCGCGATGCACAAGCTCCCCATGAAGTGCCGTTTCGTCAAGCGTGAAGTGGGTGAGGCGTGATGGCTAAGGGTCTGACCGCCGCGGAGCTGCGTGTCGAGGACCAGGAGGTGCTGGTCCAGAAGCTGAAGGAAGCCAAGGAGGAGCTGTTCAACCTCCGCTTCCAGTCGGCGACGGGTCAGCTGGAGAGCCACGGGCGGCTGCGCGCCGTCCGCCGCGAGATCGCCCGCATCTACACCGTGATGCGCGAGCGCGAGCTCGGAATCGTCACGGTCGAGAAGGAGCCGAGCGATGTCTGAAGCAACCGAGACCCCGACCACTGAGACGCAGCGGAACTACCGCAAGACCCGTGAGGGCCTGGTCGTCAGCGACAAGATGGACAAGACCGTCGTCGTCGCCGTCGAGGACCGCGTCAAGCACCCGCTGTACGGCAAGGTCATCCGCCGTACGACCAAGTACAAGGCGCACGACGAGCAGAACGCCTGCGGCGTCGGCGACCGCGTCCTCCTGATGGAGACCCGGCCGCTGTCGGCCACCAAGCGGTGGCGGGTCGTCGAGATCCTCGAGAAGGCCAAGTAACACCACAGACGCGCCTCGTGGGGGGTGGGAGACCGCCCCCCATGATGGTGTCCAAGGGGCGGGGCCGGCCATCGGTCCCGTCCGCCCGCGGCGGCGGTCGTACGGCTGTCGCCGAGGGAAAAAGACCACATCAGGTTCGGCCAGGCTCACCGCGAGGGTGAGAACCGGCACGACACACAGGAGTAGACGTGATCCAGCAGGAGTCGCGGCTCAAGGTCGCCGACAACACGGGTGCCAAGGAGATTCTTTGCATCCGCGTGCTCGGCGGCTCGGGTCGGCGCTACGCGGGAATCGGCGACATCATCGTGGGCACGGTGAAGGACGCCATTCCCGGCGGGGGCGTTAAGAAAGGCGACGTTGTCAAGGCTGTCGTGGTGCGCACCGTGAAGGAGCGCCGCCGCCCCGACGGCTCCTACATCCGCTTCGACGAGAACGCCGCGGTCATCATCAAGGACAGCGGTGACCCCCGGGGCACCCGCATCTTCGGCCCGGTGGGCCGTGAACTGCGCGACAAGAAGTTCATGCGCATCATCTCGCTCGCGCCGGAGGTGCTGTGATGTCGAAGCTGCACGTGAAGAAGGGCGACCTCGTCCAGGTCATCGCCGGCAAGGACAAGGGCGCCAAGGGCCGGATCATCGCCGCCTACCCGCGCGACGAGCGCGTGGTGGTCGAGGGCGTCAACATGATCAAGAAGCACTCCAAGGTCACCAACCAGGGCCCGCGCGGCGCCAAGGAAGGCGGCGTGCAGACCATGGAGGCTCCCATCCACGTGAGCAACGTCAAGAAGCTCAAGGATGACGAGAAGAAGCCCGAGAAGAAGGCCGCCGGCAAGGGCGACGCCGAGGCGACGGGTGAGGACAGCTGATGACCGCGACCACTGAGACCGAGCGCATCGTTCCGCGCCTCAAGCAGCGCTACCGCGAGGAGATCATCGCGAAGCTGCGCGAGGAGTTCGGCATCGAGAACATCATGCAGGTGCCCACGATCACCAAGATCAAGGTGAACATGGGTGTCGGCGAGGCCGCCCGCGACTCGAAGCTCATCGAGGGCGCCGTGCGCGACCTGACCGCCATCACGGGCCAGAAGCCGGCCGTCGCCCGCGCCCGCAAGTCCATCGCGCAGTTCAAGCTGCGTGAGGGCATGCCGATCGGCGCGCACGTGACGCTGCGCGGCGACCGCATGTGGGAGTTCCTCGACCGCCTGCTGTCCCTGGCGCTGCCGCGTATCCGTGACTTCCGCGGCCTGTCGCCGAAGCAGTTCGACGGCAACGGCAACTACACCTTCGGCCTCACCGAGCAGGTCATGTTCCACGAGGTCGACCAGGACAAGGTGGACCGGCAGCGGGGCATGGACATCACGGTCGTGACCACCGCGAAGAACGACGAGCAGGGCCGGGCGCTGCTGAAGCTCCTCGGTTTCCCCTTCAAGGAGGCCTGATCATGGCGAAGACGTCGCTGAAGGTCAAGGCAGCGCGCAAGCAGAAGTTCGAGGTCCGGGCGTACACTCGGTGCTCCCGCTGCGGCCGTCCCCGCGCTGTCTACCGCAAGTTCGGGCTGTGCCGCGTGTGCTTCCGCGAGATGGCGCACCGGGGCGAGCTGCCCGGCATCACCAAGTCGAGCTGGTAAGCCCGCCGCGGGCCAGCCGTACAGAAGTCATATCAACCGGGCGCTGACCGCAGCGCCCACGACCACACCGAAGGTCCCATCGGGAAACCGCGGTGAGGAAGGCCACCGGCCATGACGATGACCGACCCGATCGCAGACATGCTGACGCGTCTGCGTAACGCGAACTCGGCCTATCACGACACCGTGAGCATGCCTTACTCCAAGATCAAGGCGCACATCGCGGAGATCCTCCAGCAGGAGGGCTACATCCAGGGCTGGAGCGTCGAGGACGCGAAGGTTGGCAAGAACCTCGTGATGGAGCTGAAGTTCGGCCCCAGCCGCGAGCGCTCCATCGCAGGCCTGCGCCGGGTGTCGAAGCCCGGTCTGCGGGTCTATGCAAAGAAGGACAACCTGCCCCGCGTTCTGGGCGGTCTGGGCGTCGCGATCATCTCGACGTCCGGCGGTCTGATGACGGACCGGCAGGCGAGCAAGCGTGGAGTGGGCGGGGAAGTCCTCGCCTACGTCTGGTAACGAGGGGAGGCACTCAGCATGTCGCGAATCGGACGGCTGCCCATCCCCGTACCGGCGGGTGTCGACATCACGATCGACGGTCGGGAAGTCCAGGTCAAGGGGCCCAAGGGCACGCTCACTCACACGGTCGCCGAGCCCATCGAGGTCTCGCGCGGCGAGGACGGCGCCATCGCCGTCACCCGCCCGAACGACGAGAACAAGGTCCGTGCGCTGCACGGCCTGTCCCGCACGCTCATCGCCAACATGGTGGCGGGTGTCACGCAGGGCTACACGAAGACGCTCGAGATCGTCGGCGTCGGTTACCGCGTCCAGGCCAAGGGTCCGACGGAGCTGGAGTTCTCGCTGGGCTTCAGCCACCCGGTGATCATCAAGGCTCCCGAGGGCGTCAGCTTCCGTGTCGAGAGGCCGACCCTGTTCCACGTGGACGGCATCGACAAGCAGAGGGTCGGCGAGGTCGCCGCCAACATCAGGAAGCTGCGCAAGCCGGACCCGTACAAGGGCAAGGGCGTGCGCTACCAGGGCGAGGTTGTCCGCCGCAAGGTCGGAAAGGCTGGTAAGTAGGCATGGCTGGAAAGACTGCGTTCGGCAAGCACACGGCCGCCCGCACGGTCTCCCGGGCCCGCCGGCACCGCCGTGTCCGCAAGAACGTCTTCGGCACGGCCGAGCGTCCGCGCCTGGTCGTCAACCGGTCCACGCGTCACCTGTTCGTGCAGATCGTCGACGACACTCAGGGCCACACGCTGGTGAGCGCGTCCACGATGGACGTCTCGCTGCGCGGCGCCGAGGGTGACAAGACCGAGAAGGCGAAGAAGGTCGGCGAGCTTCTCGCTCAGCGGGCCAAGACCGCCGGGATCACCGCTGTCGTGTTCGACCGCGGTGGCAACCGCTACGCGGGGCGAATCGCCGCTCTCGCGGACAGCGCCCGTGAAGGCGGGCTGGAGTTCTGATGGCTCCGGTCCATGGGTCGCGACCGGCGACCCGTCCCAAGAGCAACGAGAAGAGGAACCACTGATGGCTGCAGCTCCGCGTCGCGGTGCCGGCGGCGGTGGCGAGCGGCGTGACCGTCGTGATGACCGCCGCGGCGGCGCCGCAGACAAGGGCGTCTCGTACATCGAGCGCGTCGTGAAGATCAACCGAGTGGCCAAGGTCGTCCAGGGTGGCCGGCGCTTCAGCTTCACCGCGCTGGTCATCGTCGGCGACGGCAACGGTCTCGTCGGGGTCGGCTACGGCAAGGCCAAGGAGGTGCCCGCGGCGATCGCCAAGGGCGTCGAGGAGGCCAAGAAGCACTTCTTCAAGGTTCCGCGGATCCAGGGCACCATCCCGCACCCGGTGCAGGGCGAGGACGCCGCCGGCGTCGTCCTCCTGCGTCCGGCCTCGCCCGGTACGGGCGTCATCGCGGGTGGCCCGGTTCGCGCGGTCCTGGAGTGCGCCGGGATCCACGACGTGCTGTCCAAGTCGCTCGGCTCGGACAACCCGATCAACATCGTGCATGCCACCGTGGCCGCTCTGAAGGGCCTCAGCCGGCCCGAGGAGATCGCGGCCCGCCGTGGTCTGCCGATCGAGGACGTGGCGCCCAAGGCGATGCTGAAGGCTCGCGCCGAGGGTCTGGCCGAGGCCGCGGCGGCCGCGAAGGCGGTGAGCTGACGGTGGCTCGACTGAAGATCACCCAGACCCGCTCCAAGATCGGTGGTCAGCAGAACCAGCGTGACTCGCTGCGCTCGCTGGGTCTGAAGCGAATCGGCGACGTCGTCGTCAAGGAGGACCGCCCGGAGATCCGGGGCATGGTCGCCAAGGTGTCGCACCTCGTCGAGGTTGAGGAGGTCGACTAGTCATGACCGAGAACGCTCCGCTCAAGATTCACGACCTCCGTCCGGCTCCCGGTGCCAACAAGGCCAAGACCCGCAAGGGCCGTGGCGAGGGCTCCAAGGGCAAGACGGCCGGCCGTGGCACCAAGGGCACCCGGGCCCGTACGGCAGTGATGCCGGGCTTCGAGGGTGGCCAGGTCCCGCTCCAGCGGCGGCTGCCGAAGCTGAAGGGCTTCTCCAACGCCCTGTTCAAGACGACCTACCAGGTCGTCAACCTGGACAGGCTCGGGGAGCTGTTCCCCCAGGGCGGCGACGTCACGCTCGACGACCTGGTGGCCAAGGGTGCGGTCCGCAAGAACCAGCCCGTGAAGGTGCTGGGCACCGGCGAGATCTCCGTGGCGCTGAACGTGCAGGCGCACGCCTTCTCCGCCAGCGCGAAGGAGAAGATCGCCGCGGCCGGTGGCTCGGTTTCCGAGCTGTAGGCATGACGCTGCACGAGGCGCGGAGGTTCGTTATGAGCCTCCGCGCCCGTAGTGCGTTAGAGTTCGCCTGGCACGGGGCTCAACCCGTGTCCGACCAAGCACTCTGGCAGGAAGACATGTCGATGGACGCCTTGCGGGCCATCGCCGACCGTTACCGCGTCACTGGCGCGCAGGAGGGACCGTGCTGACCGCGTTTACCCGGGCGTTCCGGACGCCTGACCTGCGCAATAAGCTGCTCTTCACACTGGGCATCATCGTGCTGTTCCGGCTTGGCTCGGTGCTTCCCACTCCGGGGGTCAACGCCAAGAACGTGGCCCTGTGTCTGGAGCAGGCCCAGGCGGGAGACGCTGCCAACATCTACGGGATGGTGCAGCTCTTCAGCGGCGGCGCCCTGTTGAAACTTTCAGTGTTCGCGCTCGGCATCATGCCGTACATCACCGCGAGCATCATCCTGCAGCTGCTGACGGTGGTGATTCCCCGGCTCGAGGCCCTGAAGAAGGAGGGCCAGGCGGGGACGGCGAAGATCACGCAGTACACCCGTTATCTGACCATCGGGCTGGCGGTGCTGCAGTCGACCGCGTTCGTCGCGCTGGCCCGCAGCGGGCAGCTCTTCCAGAACTGCAACCAGGAGATCCTGCTCAGCCAGGACGTCTTCCCGCTGGTCACCATGGTCATCACGATGACCGCCGGCACCGCCGTGATCATGTGGCTGGGCGAGCTGGTGACCGACCGCGGCGTCGGCAACGGCATGTCGATCCTGATCTTCACTCAGGTCATCGCGGTGTTCCCGTCGGAGCTCGTGAACATCTTCCGGCAGAGCCCGTTCAAGTTCGTCGTCGTGATGGTCGTCGGCGTCGTGATGATCGGTGTCGTCGTGTTCATCGAGCAGGCGCAGCGCCGCATCCCGGTGCAGTACGCCAAGCGGATGGTCGGTCGCCGTATGTACGGCGGCACCTCGACCTACATCCCGCTCAAGGTGAACCAGGCCGGCATCATCCCGGTCATCTTCGCCTCGTCGCTGCTGTACCTGCCGCAGCTTCTGGTCACGCTGTTCGGCAACAGCCAGAAGCCCAACATGGTCGTCGAGTGGCTGGCGCAGAACATGATCAGGGGCGACCACCCGGTCTACATGGCCACGTTCTTCCTGCTGATCGTCTTCTTCACGTACTTCTACGTGTCCATCACTTTCAACCCCCCTGAAGTGGCTGACAACATGAAGAAGTACGGTGGGTTCATCCCGGGCATCCGTCCGGGCCGGCCGACCGCTGAGTACCTGAGCTACGTGCTCAACAGGCTCACGGCCGCGGGCGCTCCGTATCTGGGTGTGATCTCGCTCATCCCGATCATCGCGCTGGCGGTGGCCGGAGCGAGCCAGAACTTCCCGTTCGGAGGGACCAGCATTCTGATCATGGTTGGTGTTGGTCTGGACACGGTCAAGCAGATCGAGAGCCAGCTTCAGCAGCGCAACTACGAGGGCTTCCTGAGATAGTGCGCGTCGTCCTGGTAGGGCCCCCCGGAGCGGGTAAGGGGACGCAGGCCCAGTTCATCGCTTCGCACCTGTCGATCCCGAAAATCTCGACAGGCGACATCTTCCGTGCCAACGTCTCGGGCGGCACGGAGCTCGGCAAGCTCGCCAAGGAGTACATGGACCGCGGCGACCTCGTCCCCGACGAGGTGACCGTGGCCATGGTCCGTGACCGGCTGTCGGAGGACGACGCGCAGGAGGGCTTCCTCCTGGACGGCTTCCCCCGCAACGTGCCCCAGGCCGAGGTCCTCAAGAAGATGCTGGCCGAGTTCGGCACGGGGCTCGACGTGGTCCTCAACCTGGTCGTCGAGGACGACGAGGTCGTGCGCCGCCTGGCGGGCCGCCGTACGTGCCGTTCCTGCGGCAAGGTGTGGCATGTCGTGTTCGACCCGCCCGCCGTGGAGGGCGTCTGCGACGCCTGCGGTGGGGAGCTCTTCCAGCGGGACGACGACCGCGAGGAGACCATCAGGCGTCGCCTGGAGGTCTATCAGGAGCAGACGGCGCCGCTGATCTCGTTCTACGCCGACGAGGGAATCCTGCAGGGGGTCGACGCGACCGGGCCGGTCGAGGAGATCACCCAGCGGGCGATGTCGGCGCTGCGGCGGTTCGCCGACTGATTCATTACCGCGGCCGGGAACGCCACTCCACTCCATGGGGTGGCGTTCAGGCTTATATGGGACAATTCCGGGAGGGGGTGCGTTACGTGTTCAAGAAGAATCGGCACGGAATTCAGATCAAGAGCGCCGAGCAGCTGGAGAAGATGCGTGCGGCCGGCCTGGTCGTCGCCCGGACGCTGGAGCTGCTCCGGACGTCGGTCCGGCCCGGGATGACGCCGCTCGACCTCGACGCCATCGCCGAAGAGGCCATCCGGGGCGAGGGCGCGATCCCGTCGTTCAAGGGCTACCAGGGCTTCCCCGCCACGATCTGCGCCTCCGTGAACGACGAGGTCGTCCACGGCATCCCCACCGACCGCCGCCCGCTCCGCGAAGGCGACGTCATCTCGATCGACTGCGGCGCGATCCTCGACGGGTGGCACGGCGATTCGGCGATCACGGTCGGGATCGGCGAGGTCGACCCCGCGCTGACCGAGCTCATGCGGGTGACCGAGGAGGCCATGTGGCGCGGCATCGCCGCCCTGCGGGTCGGCGGGCACCTGTCCGACATCGGCCACCAGGTCGAGCAGTACGTGCGCTCTCAGGGCCGCTACGGCATCCCCCAGGAGTACGGGGGGCACGGCATCGGCACCGAGATGCACATGGACCCCTGGGTGGCCAACCACGGCCGGCCGGGGCGCGGCCCGCGTTTCGAGGTCGGCATGTGCTTCGCGATCGAGCCGATGGTGAACCTCGGCACCGACCGCACCAAGGTGCTGGCCGACGACTGGACGGTCGTGACGCTCGACGGGCGCGCCTCCGCCCATTTCGAGCACAGCGTCGCCGTGACGGAGAACGGCCCCCTGGTTCTCACGGCGCTCGACGGCGGAGCCTCCCGTTTCCCCGGCGTCGGTGCGCAGGCGGGGGAGAGCGCCTCCTGAGCCGGCGCGCCCGTTCCGGCGGCGCGTGAACAATAATGGTCGTATCGCTCGAATGACCGGGAGATGGTGATGGCGGCAGCGCCGGAGATGCGGGCCTCCGACGGCGACCGTGACCGGGTCGCCGCGGCACTGCGCGAGCACGTGGCCGAGGGCAGGCTCACCATCGACGAGTTCAACGAGCGGCTTGAGCAGGTCTACCAGAGCCGTACGTACGGGGAACTGGCCAAGCTCACCTCCGACCTGCCCGAGATCGATCTGCACCGGCTGCCCGCCGCCAGCGAGTCCGTACGACGGCCGCACCCCGCCCGGCGTGACGAGAAGACGCGGGGCAGCCTGAAGGGCGCGTGGTCCGCCTGGGCGGCTGCCAGCGCCGTGAGCTGGATGATCTGGCTCCTCACCATGGTCACTTCGGGTCATATGATCCCTCCCTGGCCGATGTGGGTCATGGGCCCCTGGGGCGTCATCCTCCTCATCAACACGGTTTCCGGCAGGGGTGGACAGTCCCGGCGCGACACCTGAGCGTTCTTTACCGGAGGGCCGCCGTCGCGGGAGCCGCGGGCGGGTAGGTGCCCGGTGTCGCGACGTACGGCCCCGCTCGGGCCGTGCCCCCGCGGTGATCAGGCCGCACCCACCCGCCCCGGCATTTCGGCGGTGCCGGGCGGGCGGGTGCGGCGGCTTCCCCCGGAATCGGCCCGAGGAACGGCCGGCACCGAATTGGCCGGATGCCCCTGTGGGGGGTACCCTGTGATCTGGTTGTGTCGGGACCCCTGCCGTCGTTTCGCAATTCGGCCCGGGTTGTCGTACACTCCTTTGTCGGTTCACTATGACCTTTGCGCCTAGGCGGCCTCGCTGGTCGCCGCTCTCTGGAAGCGCCCCGAAGGTCGCGGCTGCTTAGTGTTCCGAAACCTCAGACGATCCGATCAGTGAAACGCGAGGGCCATGGCCAAGAAAGACGGCGCCATCGAGATTGAGGGCACTGTTATTGAGTCGCTCCCGAATGCCATGTTCCGGGTGCAACTCGACAACGGCCACAAGGTCCTGGCCCACATCAGCGGGCGGATGCGGATGCACTACATCAGGATCCTGCCCGACGACCGGGTTGTCGTGGAGTTGAGCCCCTACGACCTGAGTCGTGGGCGGATCGTCTACCGGTACAAGTAGCCCCCCCGTCAACGGGACGGGCCGTATGCGGAACGAATAAGGACTATGAAGGTCAAGCCGAGCGTCAAGAAGATCTGCGACAAGTGCAAGGTGATTCGCCGGCACGGTCGCGTCATGGTGATCTGCGACAACCTGCGCCACAAGCAGCGCCAGGGCTGAGCCCAGCTCTCAGTACGTCGCCACCGGGCCCCTGCTGAGTCCGTCCCTGCGGCGGGCTCGACCCGCGTGAGGGCCGGAACAACGAAATCGCGTGACACACCCGCGCAGGCGGCGAAAGCCGTACCACGCGGGAGACCCCCGGTCGGAGGCCGGGGCCCTCGCCCGGGCATGGGAGGGGAAGTGTCGCGCTAGACCTCCGCCACACTGAAGGAGAATGCCCGACCATGGCCCGCCTGGTTGGCGTCGACCTCCCCCGCGACAAGCGGCTGGAGATCGCTCTCACCTACGTTTTCGGAATCGGCCGCACCCGCGCCAAGGAGATCCTTGACGCGACCGGTATCAGCCCCGACCTACGCGTCCACCAGCTCACGGACGCCGAGCTCGTCCCGATGCGTGACTACATCGAGGCGAACTACAAGATCGAGGGTGACCTCCGGCGCGAGATTCAGGCCGACATCCGACGCAAGATCGAGATCGGCTGCTACCAGGGCATCCGGCACCGCAAGGGGCTGCCTGTCCACGGTCAGCGGACGCAGACGAACGCGCGCACCCGCAAGGGTAAGAAGAAGACCGTCGCCGGCAAGAAGAAGCCGGGCAAGAAGTAGTCCTTAGCAGCCACATTTCCAGGAGTTAGCGCTTCAATGCCGCCGAAGAGCCGCCAGGGCGCACCGAAGAAGGTGCGCCGCAAGGAAAAGAAGAACGTCGCTCACGGGCACGCCCACATCAAGAGCACGTTCAACAACACGATCGTTTCGATCACCGACCCGAACGGGAACGTGATCTCCTGGGCCAGCGCCGGCCACGTCGGGTTCAAGGGCTCTCGCAAGTCCACCCCGTTCGCCGCGCAGATGGCTGCCGAGAACGCCGCCCGCCGCGCCATGGAGCACGGTATGCGCAAGGTCGACGTCTTCGTCAAGGGCCCCGGCTCCGGCCGTGAGACCGCGATCCGTTCGCTGCAGGCGACCGGTCTCGAGGTCGGGTCCATCCAGGACGTGACCCCGGTCCCGCACAACGGCTGCCGTCCGCCCAAGCGCCGTCGCGTCTGAGCTCAGGAGAGTAGAAAGAAATGGCTCGTTACACGGGTCCGGACTGCAAGCTCTGCCGCCGTGAGAAGACCAAGCTCTTCCTCAAGGGCAAGAAGTGCGAGTCCGCCAAGTGCCCCATCGAGATCCGCCCGTACCCGCCGGGTGAGCACGGCCGCGGCCGTCCGAAGGAGTCGGAGTACCAGCTCCAGCTTCGTGAGAAGCAGAAGACCCGCCGCATCTACGGCGTCCTCGAGAAGCAGTTCCACAACTACTACGAGGAAGCCAACCGCAAGGCCGGCAAGACGGGTGAGAACCTGCTCCAGATCCTGGAGAGCCGTCTCGACAACGTGGTCTACCGCGCCGGCTTCGCCGAGTCGCGTGACGCGGCCCGCCAGCAGGTGCGCCACGGCCACTTCCTCGTGAACGGCAAGAAGGTCGACATCCCGTCGTACCGCGTGCGCGAGCACGACATCATCGAGGTCCGCGAGAAGTCGCGCAACCTCCTTCCGTACGAGGTGGCCCGCGCGAGCGCCGGCGACAAGACCGTCCCGGCCTGGCTGGGCGTCTCCACCGAGAACATGCGCATCCTCGTGCACCAGCTCCCGGTCCGCCAGCAGATCGACACGCTGGTCCAGGAGCAGCTGATCGTCGAGCTCTACTCCAAGTAGTAGGGCCCGAGCAGTTCATGACGCCGTGCGGCCGGTACACTCCCGGCCGTACGGCATCATGGTTGTAGGCGAGCGGCGTCAAATAGCGGGCGTCGCCGTAACCCAGGGGCTCCTCGTCCGCCGTGACGGGGTCGTCCCGGATCCAGGAGATCCTGATGCTCATCGCACAGCGCCCGAGCCTCCAGGAGGAGTCGCTCGAGGAGCACCGGTCCAGGTTCATCATCGAGCCGCTCGAGCCGGGCTTCGGTTACACCATCGGCAACTCGGTGCGGCGGACGCTGCTGTCCTCCATCCCGGGGGCGGCGGTCACCAGCATCCGCATCGAGGGCGTGCTCCACGAGTTCTCGACCGTGCCGGGGGTCAAGGAAGACGTCACCGACATCATCCTGAACCTCAAGTCGCTGGTCGTCTCCTCCGAGCACGACGAGCCCGTGGTGATGTACCTGCGCAAGCAGGGCCCGGGTGAGGTCACCGCCGCCGACATCGCGCCTCCGGCCGGTGTCGAGGTGCACAACCCCGACCTGCACATCGCCACGCTGAACGGCAAGGCGAAGCTGGAGATGGAGCTGACCGTCGAGCGCGGCCGCGGCTACGTCTCCGCCGCCCAGAACAAGCAGCCTGGCCAGGAGATCGGCCGGATTCCGATCGACTCGATCTACTCTCCGGTCCTCAAGGTCACCTACAAGGTCGAGGCCACCCGTGTCGAGCAGCGCACGGACTTCGACCGCCTGATCCTCGACGTCGAGACCAAGCCGTCCATGAAGCCCCGCGACGCGGTGGCCTCGGCCGGCAAGACCCTGGTCGAGCTGTTCGGCCTGGCCCGTGAGCTCAACGTCGAGGCCGAGGGCATCGACATCGGCCCGTCGCCGACGGACGCGGCTCTCGCGGCCGACCTGGCGCTGCCGATCGAGGAGCTCAACCTCACCGTCCGTTCGTACAACTGCCTCAAGCGCGAGGGCATCCACACCGTGGGTGAGCTCGTCGCCCGCAGCGAGCAGGACCTGCTGGACATCCGCAACTTCGGCGCCAAGTCGATCGAAGAGGTCAAGCAGAAGCTGCACGAGATGGGCCTGGCTCTCAAGGACTCCCCGCCCGGGTTCGACCCCTCCGCCGTCGCCGGCGGCGGGTACGACGACGAGGACGGCGGGTTCATCGAGACCGAGCAGTACTGATCGCCCGTCTTCCAGCAGCGGCACCACCGTCTCGTGCCGCCCGTCGAGGGCGGCATGAGGCGGCGATGACAAGTCACGACCGGTACGCCGGTCGGCCCGACCCCGGTACCTGACACGGCCGGAGCGGGTTATCCATGAGGAGCATGAAATGCCCAAGCCCACCAAGGGCGCCCGCCTCGGCGGCAGCCCGGCCCACGAGCGGCTGATCCTGGCGAACCTCGCCACCTCGCTGTTCCAGAACGGCCGGATCACCACCACCGAGGCCAAGGCCAGGCGTCTCCGCCCGCTCGCGGAGAAGCTGATCACCAAGGCGAAGAAGGGCGACATCCACAACCGTCGCCAGGTGCTGACGGTCGTCCGCGACAAGGGCGTCGTCCACCACCTCTTCACCGAGATCGCCCCGACGTACGCCGAGCGTCCCGGTGGCTACACCCGGATCACCAAGCTCGGCCCGCGCAAGGGCGACGCCGCTCCGATGGCGGTCATCGAGCTGGTCACCGAGCAGCTGAACCCGGTCAGGGTCTCCCGTACGGCTCCGGCCGCGCCCGCCGCCGAGGCCGCTCCGGCCGAGGTCGAGGAGACGCCGGCCGTGCAGGACGAGGCCGCCGAGACGGCGGAGGCTCCTGAGGCCGCCGCCGAGGTGGCTGAGGGCGACAAGAAGGACGAAGCCTGATCCCAGGCTCTGTGAGCGGGCTCAGTTTCCCTTCCGGGGATGCTGGGCCCGCTCTTCGTTTGTGCACCGTACGAGGCACCGTACGAGGGATGGCGTGGAGCGAGAACTGCGGCTGAGGCTTGACCTGGGTTACGACGGCACGGACTTCTCGGGCTGGGCGCGCCAGCCGGGGCGGCGCACCGTGCAGGGGGAGATCGAGGACGCGCTGGGCCGCGTCCTGCGCCTGGACGCCCCGCCGTCGCTCACCGTCGCGGGCCGCACCGACGCCGGTGTCCACGCGAGGGGGCAGGTGGCGCACGTCGACCTCCCGCTCGCCGCGCTGGCCGCCGCCTCGTCCGGGCGTGCCCCCGTCCCCGAGGATCCGGAACAGGCGTGGGGGGAGCGCGGCGCTGAGTGGCTCGCTGCGCTGACGAGGCGGCTGGCCGGGGTGCTGCCCCTCGACGTGCGGGTGCACGCCGTCAGCGTCGCTCCCGAGGGCTTCGACGCCCGGTTCTCCGCGCTGTCGCGCCGCTACGGCTACCGCGTCGGCGACGCCCCCGGCGGGGTGGACCCGCTGCGGCGGCGCGAGGTGCTGTGGTATGCCCGGCCGCTGGACGTGGACCTGCTGAACGCGGCGGCCGCCCGCCTGCTGGGCGAGCACGACTTCGCCGCCTTCTGCCGCAGACGCGAGGGCGCGACCACGATCCGTGAGCTTCAGCGGCTCGACTGGGTCAGGGGCGAGGACGGGATCCTCCTCGCGACCGTGGTCGCCGACGCCTTCTGTCACTCGATGGTCCGGGCGCTGGTCGGCTCGCTACTGACCGTGGGGGAGGGCAGACGGCCCGTCGAGTGGCCCGCCGAGGTGCTGGCGACAGCGGTACGGGACTCGGGTGTGCACGTCGCGCCCGCGCACGGTCTCACGCTTGAGGAGGTGCGCTACCCAGGGCCGGAGGAACTGGCGCGGCGGGCCGCCGCCACCCGCCGCGTGCGCACACTGAGTACCTGACCCCTGCGCACCTAAGCTCTGCGCGCCTGACCCCTGAGCACCTGCTCCGACGGCCCCCTGCTCCGATCGCCGGGGCCGGGGCGGCACGTGATCCCCGCATGGGAGGCCACGCGCCGGGGTCGTCAGCGTGAGGCGCGCTTTTCGATCACCTTCGCCATGTTGTCGCGGAAGGCGCCGCTGATCGGCGCGAGGTTCTTGTCGTTCGCGTCCGGCGTGTGCCCGTCGGCGTAGGTGGCGTAGCTGAACACGATGTAGCGTCCCCACACCATGCCGGCGGCGTAGCCGCCGGAGATCGACACCTTGTCCGCTCGGCTCGCCTTGTCGCCGTCGAGGCCGCGGAACCAGACGTTGGCGCCGAGATCCTTGGCCTGGTCCACGGCGAGGGCCTCGGTCTTGCCGGGCAGCACGGCGATGCCCGTGGTCACCGCGTACTGGCGCTTGCCGTCCACGTAGGTGGCCCTGAGCACCCTGCGGCACTGCTGCTCGCTGAGGGCCTGCGCGAACGCGCCCGCCGCCGCCTTCCCGCAGTCGTCGGTCACGTCGACCTTGACCCGGCGGTACGTCGTGCCCGCCAGCGTCACCTTCTCGTCCGGGAACGCCTCTCCCGGCTTCAGGGTCTTGGGGTCGGTCTGCTCCGAGTCGAGAATGACGGAGGAGACCGTGGAAGTCGGCTGCGGCTCGGCTGAGGGGGGCGCCGTGGTGGCCGCCGGCGTACGGGCGGCTCGATCACCGTCAGGCTCGCCCGAGTACGCGAAGTAGGCCGCGGTGCCGATCGCCCCCACGACGACCACCGCACCGGCGGCCATCAGGATCCGCTTGACCTTCCCGCCGGAGGGGGGAGGGCTGGTGGGGCCCAGCGTCGCAGGGAGGTTGCCCTCCGGGGAGGGGCCGCCGGGGGCGGAGGGGTTCGGCCCGAATCCGGGTGGAGGCGTCGGCTTGCCCGCCTTGGCCGGTGTCACCGGCGTGAACGCGAACGGGGTCTCACCGGTCGGCTGCGAGGGCGAACCGGTCGTGGGAGAGGTTGTCGCCATCTGTCCTGAATTGGGGTCGGGGGAGACCGCCCCGGTGACGCCGTCGCTCGTGGACGGGCCCAGGGCCGGCGTGTCGGATGACGCCGCACCCGGGGGCGCGACGGATGGCGGGACATCCGAGGGGGACGTCGCGGACGGCGACTGGAACGGGGACTGAGACGCGGTCTGACCCTGTGTCTCGTCCTGTCTCCCCAGCGGTGTCCCGGACGGTGCGCTGTCCTGCGCCTGACCAGGCGCGTTCGATGTCTGTGTGGGCGCTTGGAACGGCTCCTCGGGCTGCGGCGGGAGCAGCGGCTGCGTCGTCCTGTCGTAGGCCGGGTGCTGCGGTTCGCCGTGCGGAGTGCTCTGTGAGCTGTGCGGAGTGCTCTGTGAGCTGTGCGGGGTGCTCTGTGAGCTGTGCGGAGGGCTCTGTGAGCTGTGCGGGGTGCTCTCTTCGGAGTGCGCGAGGGCCTGGCCGGGTTCGTACGGTGCGCCGGGCACAGGGAACCCCTCGATCGGGGTCACCGAGTGGGCCATCTCGGTCCCGAAGCCCTCGGGCGGCCCGGCGTGACCCGGAGCGGCAGGGTACGACGCCGGCGTGTCCGGTGGGGGGATGCTCCCCGCGGGAGCGTCCTGCCCGGAAGCGCCCGACGCGGGCTCGCCGGCGGGTGCGCCCGTCTGTCCTGATCCTTCGGCGGGCGAACCACCGTCGGCAGGCACATCGGCGTGATGCGCCGTGTCCGCGGGTGTGCCGCTGTGGTCGGGCGCAGTGCCGTGCTCGGGCGGAGTGGTGTGGCCGGGCGTGCCGGTGGGGGTGGGCGCGTCGCCGGACGCGCCGCCTGACTCGGTCGTGCCCGCCCGGTCGCCGGACGGGCCCTCGGGCGCATGCGCCGAGCCGGGCTCGTCCTGGTAGGCGTTCGTCGGGGGCCAGGAGGTGCCCGCGGGCATCTCCCCCTGCGGGTACGGCTCGCCGGGCAGCCGTGGCGGCCACACGGGCACGTCGCCGGGCTCCCCGGGGCGGACCGCCTCCGGGGACACGGCTCCCTGTGCGTACATCTCCGGCGGGCCGGCCGGGAATTCCGGGCCGGGCTGCGGCACGTATTGGGGGCCGTACTGCGGTGGGGCGGCGGGTGGATACCCCTGGTGGGGCACCGGCGCCTGGGGCCAGGCCTCTCCGCCGGACGGCTGCCCCGCGGCGGGGGCGGGCCCCCACTCGGGGAACGTCGGCACGCCGGGCGCCGTCTCGCCGGGCTGGGCGGCCCAGGGACCACCGGCGTTCTGCTGATCCGGTCCGTACGAGGCCGGCGCCGCGGGAGGGCCGCCGGGCTGCGGCCAGGCAGGGGGCCCGGCAGGGGGCCCGGCCGGGCCCTGCCACGCCCCGCCGTGGGATCCCTCGTCGTACGGCGAGGGGGACGCGCCGAAGGCGCCGGGCGCGGCCGGTTCGCCGCCTGGCGGGGTCGGCCACGGGGCAGGGCCGGAGTCGCCCGTTCCGGCCTCAGCGGGGCCCTGCGGCCACTGCGACTCGTTGCCCGGGTGGGGCCAGGAGGTGACGCCGCCGGGCTGGGGACCTGTCTGGGCGCCGTGCTGGGGACCTGTCTGGGCGCCGTGCTGGGGGCCGGGCTGTGCGCCGGGATCGCCGACGGGGGCGGGCCACATGTGCGGGGCTCCCGCTTCCGCAGAGGGCGGCTGCTGCTGCCACGGCTGCGGGGCCGAGCCCGGGGGCGGTGGCTCCCAGGCCGGCGTTCCGGGACCATGCGGAGGCCACGGCTGCGCTCCCGGGTCGGCCGGTGGCTGCCACGCCGGGTTGGGCCCGTCCGCGGGCGGCTGCCATGCCGCCGGGTTCGCACCCTCGGCGGGCGGCTGCCAGGGGTGCGTTCCGGGGCCGTAGGCGGGCTGCTGCGAGCCGGGCGGCGGGGGAGTCTGGGGGTACGCGGGGCCGCCCGCGCTCTGTGCGGGTTGCCAGGGCGGCTGCGCGGGCTGCCAGGACGGCGCGTCCGGGCCCGGGGGGTGCTCCCAGCGCACGGCGTTCGGGTCGGCCGGAGGCTGCCACGAGTGGACTGCCTGGCCCTCGGGCTGCCACGAGGGCGCGCCCGGGCCCGGGGCGGGCGGGCGTGGATCGGGGTGCTCGGCCGGAGGCTGCCACGGAGGCGTGGCCGGAGCCGGGGGCTGCCATGCGGGCGGGCCGTATCCGGGATGTCCCTGTGCGCCGTGGCCGGGCTGCTGCTGGTCGCCGTGGCCGGTCGGCTGCCACGAGTGGATGCCCTGCTGACCCTCGGGCTGCGGCCAGGAGGGCGTGCCCGCGCCGTAGGCGGGCTGCGGAGGCACGGCGCCGTGACCGGCTCCCTGACCGGCTCCGGGGCCGACTCCGTGGCCGGCGCCGGGCTGCGGCTCACCGGGCGCGGGCAGGCCGAGGGCCTCGTCGCCGGGACGGCGCGGTGCGGGAAGCCCTCCGGCTTCCTCCGATGCTTCGGGATTCCCGGGCACGGCGGCGTTTCCCGCTACGCCGGGGGCGGCGGGCGGAGGGCCGTACGCCGGAACGGCCCTGAACCTGTTCGTGCTGTCCGGGTCGTCATCGGGCCGTTCCGGTGCCCCGAGACCGCCAGGAGGGCCGTACCTCGTCGGGTAGGGCACGGCCGGAAGCCGGTCCGCCGCACCGGCGGCGTCCGGGGCCCAGGCCGTGCCGTCGTCCGCCGGAGGCTGCCCGAACCCGGGCGGCGGGGTCTGGCCGAAGCTCGGAGGTGGCGTCGGAGGTGTCGCCGAGCCCTCGGCGTCCGCCTCGCGGCGGGCCCACGCCGTTTCGTGTTCGTGCTCGGAACCGGAATCCTTGCCACGCATAGCCGGAAGCGTAACGGCGCGGGCGCGATCGGCGTGCCCCTATGGGCGTTTCGGTCCGAGCCGCCCCGGGTCGCCCACCGGCTTTCACCTCAGTGAACGCCTGGCCTCAGCTGGGGCCACCGTTGAGCGAACGGGTGTCGAGGGCAGGGAAAACAGTCGCGTCGGTGACGTCCACCGCGGTCTGGTAGAGCCGTTTCAGCTCGTTCTTGGCTGGTTTGTGGCCGTCCTTGAACTGGAACCAGAGCAGCACCGCGTAGTGGCCGTGGGTCCAGCCGCCCGCGTACGCCTCGCCGGTGCCGAGGTGCTTGGTGGCCTCGTCCTTGCCCGGCAGCGGCTTGAGGTAGTCCTTGCGCTCGCCGCCGCCTCCGGCTGAGGCGACCTTCTTCGCCGTGGCGGAGGTTTTGAGGTTGGCGACGCCCACGGTGCCGATGACCGTGCCCTTGGAGTCCGCGAAGCTCGCCCGCAGCAGTTGCGTGCATCCGCCCGCCTTGAGCGCCTTGGTGATTTTGTCGCCGGTGACGCCGTCCGCGCACTTTTTCTCCTTACGGAACGTCGTGCGGACGTACGAACGCTTGTTCTTGACGAATTTGCCCTTGGCGAACAGCTCCCGGAGCGACAGCGGGCTTTTGTCGGTCGCCCGTGAGGCGGTGTAGCCGAACTTGCCCGGGGGCCCCTCGGAGACGAGCGGTGGTGAGGGGCGGGTGGTGGGCGTCGGGGCGGCGACCGGCGGCTTCTCGTTGCGCGCGGCGTACCACAGGCCGGTGAACAGCGCCCCGATGAGGGCCAGCAGGGCGAGGCCGAGGGCCCACGGGCGACGCCACCAGGGGCCCTTCGCGTCCGGATCCCACACGGGCTCCGGCGGCGGAGGCGCCGGCGACGCCGTCGGCTGCCGCCGCACGTCCCAGTCGCCGCCCGCCTGACCGCCGGGCGGGGACGCGTACGGGCCCGACGCGAGCTCCTCGATCCGGTGGGGGCCCTCCTGCTCGTACGGCCCGCGTCCGGCGTACGGCTGCTGCTCGGGCTGCTGCCGGTAGGGCTGCTGCGGGTAGGGCTGGTAGGGCGCCTGCTCGCGTTCGTATGGCGATTGCTCACGTTCGTATGGCGATTGCTCGCGGGCGTACGGCGACTGCTCGCGCTGGTACGGCGGCTGCCCCCCGCCGTAGGGCGGCGCGTCGCGACGGCCGGCGAGGGGAGAGTCGTCCCCGCCGGAGTACGGCGGCAGGTCCCGCCTGCGGGGATCGGGTGGATGATGCGGCGGAGGTGGTTGCTGGTCGCCGGGATAACCCATGGCGCTGAGATTAGTCGGCTATCTGGACAGATGAGGAAGCGTCAGGAATACCCGAAGTCCTCGGTCCACCACGGGCCGCCCTCGCCCGTGCTCACGCCGACCCCGGTCGCGACCAGGCGGCAGTCGAGCAGCGTGGCGCGGTCGCTCTGCCCGGCCATCCAGCCGCGTACGACCGCCTCGGCGGTCTGGTAGCCCCTGGCGATCGTCTCGGCCCCGCCGTCGGAGTAGCCCGCCGCGCCCATGCGGTCCCAGGGAGAGGCGCCCCCGGGGGAGCTGTGCCGGAACAGCCTGCTCGACGCCATCTCGTCCGAGTGCGCGCGGGCGGACTCCACGAGGCGGGGGTCCACGCGCAGAGGCCGGCAGCCGTGCCTGCGGCGTTCGGCGTTGACCAGGCGCACGACCTCGGCCTCCATCGAGGCGGACCGCATCGAGTCGGCGTCGTACGTGTCGTCGCCGCCGTCCGTCCGGGGCGTGAGAACGGTGTGCCGCGAGCCGCTGTCGGAGCCGTCGATCAGCGTGGAGGGTGGCCTTTCCTTCCGGGGCCGGCGCTGCGGCACCTGCCGGGGGACGACCGGAGCCACGGTGCGCAGCACGTGGTCGAGGGTGGGCCGGTCGCGCGGCACCGCGCCCGCCGCGCTCACGCTCGGCGACGGGGACGGCTCCGACTTGCGCAGATAGACGTCGTCGACCTCGCTCGACCGGGTGCTGATCCTGCCGATCACGACACCGGTGAGCAGGATGGCCACGGCGCATGCCAGCAGACCCATCTGAGTCCCCCGTAAGGGGCCACGGAAGGTGTGTTTTTTGTGAGGGGTCTGCCACATACCGCAGTCAAATATAGAGATCTGCGCCATGGGGAAGAAGAGGCGAATGGGTATGGATTTGATGAACGTTCAAATGAGGCGTTCCAATGCCCCGCGCCCCTCGCCGTTTTGACCAGGCCGCGTCGGGTCGGTAGTCTGCTAGTTCGTTGTGTGTGGATCGGTCTGTCCGCAGACCGGTGCACGGCGCGTCCGGCGTCTTCTCCCGTACATGTGGAGACGGAGGTTGTCGCCGTGCCTGCGCAACCTACCGAGAGTTCACATTCCGACAGAAGGCACTGCCGTGCGCACGTTCTCACCGAAGCCCAACGACGTCGAACGTCAGTGGTACGTCATCGACGCGACCGACGTCGTGCTCGGCCGGCTGGCCAGCCAGGTGGCGACCCTGCTCCGCGGGAAGCACAAGCCGATCTTCGCCCCGCATGTCGACACGGGTGACTTCGTCATCGTCATCAACGCCGAGAAGATCGCCCTGAGCGGCAACAAGCTCGAGCAGAAGAAGGCGTACCGCCACTCGGGTTACCCCGGCGGTCTGCGTGCCGTCAGCTACGGCGAGCTCATGGAGAAGCGTCCGGACCGGGCCGTGGAGAAGGCCGTCCGCGGCATGCTTCCCAAGAACGCCCTGGGCCGCAAGATGGCCAAGAAGCTCAAGGTCTACGCCGGCACCGAGCACCCGCACCAGGCCCAGCAGCCGGTGCCCTTCCAGATCACCCAGATCGCCCAGTAATCGCGAGCCAGGAAAGTTAAGAGGAGAACCGTGGCCGAGCCCACCGGTATCGAGACGCTCGTCGAGGGCGAGCCGGAAGACTACACCGCGGAGGAGTTCCCCTCCGAGTACACCACCGAGTCGGCCCCGGCCGGCGAGGGCGCCGTGCGCAAGCCCGTCACCACGGGCAACTCGTACGGCACCGGCCGCCGCAAGGAGGCCATCGCCCGTGTCCGCATCGTGCCGGGCACCGGCAAGTGGACGATCAACGGCCGCTCGCTGGACAGCTACTTCCCGAACAAGGTCCACCAGCAGCTGATCAACGAGCCGTTCGTCGTGCTCGGCGCCGAGGACGCGTTCGACGTCATCGCCCGCATCGACGGCGGCGGCGTGACCGGCCAGGCCGGCGCGCTGCGCATGGGCCTGTCCCGCGCGCTCGCCGTGCTGGACGCCGAGGTCAACCGCCCGCCGCTGAAGAAGGCCGGCTTCCTCACCCGTGACGCCCGCGCCACGGAGCGGAAGAAGTACGGCCTCAAGAAGGCCCGCAAGGCTCCTCAGTACAGCAAGCGTTAATGTCGCAGGAGCCCGTAGGCGCCTCCTCTCGGGGGCGCCTCTTCGGCACCGACGGGGTACGTGGGGTCGCCGGGCGCGACCTCACCGCGGAGCTGGCCATGGACCTGTCCGTGGCCGCCGCGCATGTGCTCGGCGACGCCGGGGCGTTCCATGGCAGTGTCGGGCGGCGCGGCCGCCCGATCGCCGTCGTAGGCCGGGACCCGCGGGCTTCAGGAGAGTTCCTGGAGGCCGCCGTGGTCGCCGGCCTCGCGTCGTCCGGCGTGGACGTCCTGCGACTCGGCGTGCTGCCCACCCCGGCGGTCGCGTACCTGACCAACGCGCTGGGGGCCGACCTCGGCGTCATGCTCTCCGCGTCGCACAACCCCGCGCCGGACAACGGCATCAAGTTCTTCACCCGCGGCGGCTACAAGCTGCCCGACGCGGTGGAGAACGAGATCGAGCAACGGCTCGGGGAGAAGTGGGACCGTCCGGTCGGCTCGTCGGTCGGCCGGGTCCGTGAGGCGTACGGCGAGGCCGATCGATACGTCTCTCACGTGCTGACCACCCTGCCCCACCGGCTCGACGGGCTGCGGGTCGTCGTCGACTGCGCGCACGGCGCGGCGCACATGGTCGCCCCGGAGGCGCTGCTGCGCGCCGGCGCGGCCGTGGAGACCATCGGCGCCGCCCCGGACGGGTTGAACATCAACGACGGCGTGGGCTCGACCCACCTGGCCGCGTTGCGTAAGGCCGTCGTCGAAGGCGGCGCCGACCTGGGCATCGCCTATGACGGCGACGCCGACCGCTGCCTCGCCGTCACCGGCGCGGGCGAGGAGGTCGACGGCGACCAGATCATGGCGATCCTGGCCCTGTCGATGCACGCCGACGGCCGCCTCGCCAAGGACACGGTCGTCGCGACGGTCATGTCCAACCTGGGGTTCAAGCTCGCCCTGCGGGAGGCCGGCCTGTCCGTGGTGGAGACCGCGGTCGGCGACCGGTACGTCCTGGAGGCGATGCAGGACGGCGGCTACACGCTCGGCGGCGAGCAGTCCGGTCACGTGATCATGCTGGATCACGCCACGACCGGCGACGGCCTGCTCACCTCGCTCCACCTGATGGCCGAGGTGGCCCGCCAGGGCCGCTCCCTCGCCGACCTCGCATCGGTGATGACGAAGCTGCCGCAGGTGCTCGTCAACGTCCGGGACGTGGCGAAGGCGAAGGCGTCCGCCCCCGAACTGCGGGCGGCCGTCGCCGAGGCGGAGGCCGAGCTCGGGGAGACCGGCCGCGTGCTGATCCGCCCGAGCGGCACCGAGCCCATGATCCGGGTCATGGTCGAGGCCGAGTCGCACGACCAGGCCAAGGCCGTGGCGGACCGCCTCGCGGAGGTCGTCCGCACGGTCTGCGGCTGACGCCTCACGCGTCACCACTCCCGAGAACCCCGCCGGGTGCCTGCCCGGCGGGGTTCCCAATTGGAAGCCCTTCTCAATTGCGTAATATGCGCGTAACACTGATGCATGTCTTATTTGACCGGTGTTCGGTCGGGGGCGTTAAGGGGTCGTGACAAGGAGTCGGGCGCGCTGCGCGCGCTCGTGGACCAGGCCCGGGCCGGTGCGGGCGGATGCCTGCTCCTCCTCGGTGGACCGGGTGCGGGCAAGACCGCGCTGCTCGACCTCGCCGCCGCGCACGCGGCCGCCGGAACCCCGGGCGAGCAGGGGTTCCTCGTGCTCCGCGCCCAGGGTGTCAGAGGCGAGACCCACCTGCCGTACGCCGGGCTGCACGCCCTGCTCCGCCCCATAGCGGACCGGCTGGACGCGGCCGATCCGGCGTCGGCGGCCGCCCCGACGATGCTCGTCGAGGCGCTGCGGACCGGCACCGGCACGGGCGGCCTGGCGCTGCCCGCCGCGCTGCTGCGGCTCCTGCAGACCGCCGGGCGCCCGGTGCTGGTGTGCGCCGACGACCTCCAGTGGCTCGACGGCCCCAGCCGGGAGGCGATCTGTTTCGTGGCCCGCCGAGCCGTCGCGGCCCCCGTCGCCGTGCTGCTCACCTCCGCGGAGCCCGGGACGGCCCCCGGCGACCTGCCGTCGCTGCCGCTCGACCCGCTCGACGAGCGGGCGTCCCGGCAGGTGCTCGACGACCTGGTCCCCGAAGGTGCTCCTGGGGACCTGCGCGCGGCGCTGGTCCGGGCGGCCCGGGGCAACCCGCTCGCGCTGGCCGAACTCGCCGGCTCACTGACCGACGCGCACCGCAAGGGCTCGGCGCCGCCGCCCGAGACGCCGCCGCGCGGCGGGCGGTTGTGGCGGGCGCACGCCGACCGGCTCCGCGGCCTGCCCGCCGACACCGCCGACCTCGTCCTGCTGGTCGCGGCCGATCCCGGCATCGACGCGGTCACGCTGGTGCGCGCGGCGGAGTCGCGGTCGGGGCTGGCGGCCCTGGAGGCGGCGGAGACCGCGGGCGTCGTCGTCGAGTCGCCGGACGGCGGTTTCGACCTCGCCGACCCGATCCTGCGGCACGTGGCGTACGCCGAGGCGTCCCTCGTCCGGCGGAGGGCCGCCCACCGCCTGCTGGCGAGCCTTCTCGATGGGGAGCACCAGCGGCTGCGGCGGGCCTGGCACCGCGCCGCCGCCCTCGACGGTCCCCCCGACAGGCTCGCCGAGGACCTCGTACGCGCGCTCGCGGCGGCGCCGAAGGCGGCGGCCTTCCCCGAACCGTTCCGCGCCCTCGAACGGGCGGCCGAGCTCACCGGGCAGGGCGAGGCCAAGGCCGCACGGCTGGCCGCCGCCGCCCGGCACGCCTGGCAGGCGGGACAGCCGCAGCGGGCGAGGTCGCTGCTGTCCAGGATCGACACGCTCGCGGCCGGCGCCGAGGTGCGCGGCCGCGCCGAACTGGTCAGGGGCAGCCTGGAGCTGCGCGCGGGCAAGACCGACAGCGCCTGCGACACGCTGCTCGCCGCCGCGGAGCGGCTGCTGCACACCGACCGGGAGCAGGCCGTACGCGCGCTGGTCCGGGCGGGCGAGGCGAGCTACCTGGCGGGGGACAACCGCCGGTTCCTGGCGATCGCGCGGCGGGCCGAGACCCTGCGGCGGCCCGACGACGACCACGTCACACGTCTCGCGCTGGAGTATCTCGCCGGCATGGCCGCGACGTTCCGGGGCCGGCACCGCGAGGCGACCGCCTCACTGCGCCGCGTCGCCACCGAGGTGATGGTGCCGCCCTCGGCCGGCAGCCCCTCGGTGCTCGTGTGGGGCGGCGTCGCGAACCTCCTGCTCGGCAACGGGGCCGACGCGCTCACACTGGCGTCCCGGGCGGTCGAGGTGGCGCGCGCCCACGGCGCGGTCGCCAGCATGCCGCAGATGCTGGAGATCCTGATCCAGGCCCAGCTGTGGAGCGGCCGTTACGACGCGGTCGCGGCCAACGCCTCGGACGGCCTGCGCCTGGCGCAGGAGACGGGCCGGGCCACCAGCGGCGCCCAGCATCTCGCCTGGCTCGCGTTCACCGCCGCCGTCGCGGGCGACGAGGAGACCTGCGCCCTGCGGGCGGCGCGGGCCGTCGAGCTGGCCGCCGCCCACGGCGTCAGCGTGGCCGAGGCGCTCGGCACGCTGGCCCTGGCTCATCTGGACGTCGCGGCGAACCGCCACGCCGACGCGGTGAACCGCCTGCGTACGGTGGCCCGCACCGGCGACCCCCTCGTCGTACGGGTGATGGCGACGCCGCTGCTCGTCGAGAGCGCCGTACGCACCGGGGACATCGGTCAGGCAGGGGACGCGCTGGTCATGCTGGAGCGCTGGGCCGACAGCACCCGCGACCCCGACCGGCTGGCGCTGGCGGCCCGGTGCCACGCGCTGCTCGCGCCCCCGGCCGAGGCCGCGGAGCGCTTCACACAGGCGCTGGAACTGCACCGCCAGGGGGCGTGCGCGTTCGAGACCGCGCGCACGCGGCTGCTGTACGGCGGCATGCTCCGGCGGTCGCGCCGCCCCAGTGCGGCTCGCGAGCACCTGCACGGCGCCCTGGAGACGTTCGAGCGGTACGGCGCCCGCCTGTGGAGCGAGCACGCCCGCGCGGAGTTGCGCGCGGCCGGGGAGTCGGTGCGGCCCTCGGGTTCCCGCTCCGAGGCCGGCCGGCTGCTCACGGCGCAGCAGTTCCAGATCGCCACCCTCGTGGCGGAGGGCGCGACGAACCGCGAGGTGGCCGCCCGGCTGTTCATCAGCCCGCGCACGGTGGAGCACCACCTGAGGAACATCTTCGCCAGGCTCGGCGTGCGCTCCCGGGTCGAACTGACCCGCCTTCTGTCGTGAGCGGTCACCACGCCGGCGCGGCGTGAGGCGCTGAACGGCGGAGCTAGTCGTCGCCGGTCAGGGAGAGGGAGCGCAGGCGCTGGCCGGTCCAGACGACGGCGCCGATCGTGACGATGACCATCGCCGGTACGGCGAAGCCGAGCGTCACCTCGGTGGAGAAGAAGGGCGAGGAGGAGACCTGGTCGGCGAGCGACTGGGCCCACTGCTGGATGGAGAACTTCCGCGCGCCGGGCACGTAGCCGCCGACCACGCCCTCCCACACGAGGGCGTAGATCACGCCGACCGCGACCGCGTGGCGGGTGAGCACGCCCAGCAGCAGGAACACCGCGGCGTACGCGATGCCGCCGAACAGCGCCCCGAGGGTGAAGCCGGTCGCGACGCCCGACTCCGAGCCGGCCAGGAGGTAGGCGGCGGCGTAGGTCGAGACGGCGGCGAGCACCGCGACGAGGGAGGCCGCGACCACGAACTTCGTCACCGCGATCACCGGTCGCGAGATCGGCTTGGCCAGCAGGTGGATGATCGTGCCGTCCTCGATCTCCGGCGCGATCACGCCCGTTCCGGCGATCAGCCCGAGCAGCGGCAGCATCGTGCCGATCGCGAAGCTCTTCATCAGAAGGACGGCCGTCTGCTCGTCCTGGCCGTTGACCAGCCTGAGCAGCGCGGCGAGCGCGACCAGCGCCACCGGCAGCAGAATCAGCAGCCAGATCCGCTTGCGCCCGAGCATGGCCCGGTAGGTGATGTCCGCCACCACCGTGTTCATCGAGAACTCCCGGAAATGAGGTAGGAGAAGACGCTTTCCAGGTCCTCGTCGGTGGGGGAGACCTGCCACAGGTGTACGGCGAGGTCGCGCGCCATCCGCGGCAGCAGCGCGGTGAAGCGCGCGTAGTCGGTCACCTGGACCTCGACGCCCTGCTCGGTCAGCGAGACCGCGCTGGAGGAGGGGTCGCCGATGAGCGCGGCGGCCAGACGCCGGTCGTCGCTCGACCTGACCCGGAACAGATGCGGCCGGTCGGCCATGCGGCGCCGGATCTCGCGGTAGTCGCCCGACGCGGCGTGCCGCCCCGCGACCAGGACCTCGATGTGGTGGGCCACCCGCTCGACCTCTTCGAGGATGTGCGAGCTGAACAGGATCGTCCGGCCCTCCTCGCCCATGCGGCGCACGAGGTCCATGAGGTGGAGCCGCTGCCGGGGGTCCATGCCGTTGAACGGCTCGTCCAGGAGCAGCACCTGGGGGTCGTGGACGAGGGCCGCCGCGACCTTGACCCGCTGCCGCATGCCCTTGGAGTACGTCTCGATGCGGCGGCCGGAGGCGTCCGTCATCTCCACCAGGTCGAGGGCCCGCCGGGCCGCGTCGGCGGGTGAGGGCAGGCCGTGCAGCCGGGCCGACGACAGCACGAACTGCCATCCGGTGAGGAAGCCGTACACGGCCTCCTTCTCGGGGACCAGGCCGATCTGCCGGTAGATCTCGTGGTTGTGCCAGATGCGCCGGCCGTCGAGGGTCGCCGTGCCGTTGGACGGCGCGAGGAACCCGGCCATCATGTGCAGCAGCGTCGACTTGCCCGCGCCGTTCGGCCCGAGTAGGCCGGTGACGCCGGGCCCGATCGTCATCGTGACGTCGTTGACCGCCACGACGTTGCCGTACCAGCGGGACACCTGGGCGAGTTCGAGCACGCCCTGACGGGTGGTCACGGGAGAGCTTGTGGTGGTCACGACGCCGCCTTCCGGTAGCGCAGGAGGACGCCCGTCACGGCCAGGACGACCACGGCCAGCAGGATCAGGCAGGATGCGATGCCGGGCGGAGCCATCTCAGTGTTGACGGGCTCGGTGCCGAACAGGGCCGACTGGACGTAGTCGACGAGGAAGAACGGGTTGAGGAGCAGGGCCCACCCGGCGACGTCGTCGCGTCCCGACGAGATCAGCACGCCGGCGAAGATCCCGGAGACGGCGGCGGTGAACATGTAGAACGCGATCACCGACGCGACGCCGAGACCGCGGCGCGGGGTGAACGACGCGAGGGCGATGCCCACGGAGGACAGCAGCACCGCGTGGAGGACCGCGCCGCCCAGAGCGCCGAGGTAGTCGGCGGTGTGCGGGGGCCCGGGCAGGTCCACCAGGAGTTCGCCGACGAACTCGATCGTCAGCGGCACGGCCAGCAGCCCGAACACCGCTACCGCGAGCGCGGTCAGCTTCGCCAGGACGTAGTCGGTCACGGTCAGCGGGCGGGACAGATACAGCGGCAGCACACGGAAGCGCAGGTCCGGCGCGACCAGGTACGGCGACTGGGCGGCCAGGAAGACCGCGATCACCGCCTGCATGAAGACCGCGTAGTTCGGATAGGGCATGACGAACTGCTTGGCGAGCGCCATCACGCCGATCGACACGACCGTCGGCATCAGCATGATCGCGGCCAGCAGCAACGGCATGATCTTGGCGCGGACCGTGCGGCCGAGCCCGAACACGCCGCGCAGGCTCTGCACGCCGAGGGCGAGCGTCCCCCGGCCGCGCCCCAGCTGTACGCCGTCGTAGTGGCGGTATCCGATGTCGTGGATGACCGCGGTCGGCTCTGTCGTCATGCCACCGGCTCCTTGAAGACGTCCTCGATGCGGCCTCGGCGCTGCTCCAGCCGCAGGAGGCTGAGGCCGAGGTCGCAGACGGCGTCGCGTACGGCGTCGTAGGTGCGGCCGGGGTCGTCGGCGGACACCTGGACCGTCAGCAGCCTGCCCTGCGCGGCGACCGTCTCGCCGCCCGCGGTCAGACGCTCGGCGAGCCGCTGCTGCCCTTCCTCGACCTCCACCGCGATGGTCTGCTCGGCCCGGGTGAACTCCCGGATCGCCGAGGAGCGCAGCAGCCGCCCGCCGTCGATGACGATGACGTGGTCGCACACCCGCTCGAGCTCGCCGAGCAGGTGGGAGGTGACCAGCACGCTGATGCCGAACTCGGTGCCGACGCGCCGGATCAGCGCGAGCATGTCGTCGCGGCCCTGCGGGTCGAGCCCGTTGGTGGGCTCGTCGAGGAAGACCAGTCGCGGGTCGTGGACGAGGGCCTGGGCGAGCTTGACCCGCTGCCGCATGCCGGTGGAGTAGCCGCCCATCGGGCGGTAGCGCTCCTCGTCGAGCCCGACGTGGCGCAGGGTGTCGGCGGCGCGCTCGCGGGCGGCCGTACGCGGCAGCCCGGACATCTGGGCCATGTGCACCACGAACTCGGTCGCCGATATGTCCGGGGGCAGGCAGTCGTGCTCGGGCATGTAGCCGACCACGCGCCGGATCTCCAGGCCCTGAGTGGCCGTGTCCAAACCGAGCACCGAGGCACGCCCGGAGGTCGGGGGGAGCAGGCCGAGCAGGATCTTGATCAACGTCGACTTGCCCGCGCCGTTGGCGCCCACCAGGCCGGTCACGCCGGTTCCGGCGGCGACCGTGAGGTCGTCGAGCGCCGTGACGCGGGGGAAGCGCTTGGTCAGCCCCTCGGTCGCGAAGCATGGGGTCGCGCTCGCTGTCATGATCCGACCCTACTGGGCGTGACGTCCGCCGGGCCTCCATCTGATGGAGGAACCCGCCTACGCCTCAGGTATGCCTCGTCGCGCCCGTCGCCCGACCGCCGCCATACCGGGACCACAGCGCACGCTGGAGGAACAGCGTCAGCGTGCCGGCGACGACCATCCCGGCGATGTTGACGAGAAGCTGCAGCGCCGAGCCGCCGACCTCGTCCCAGCGCCACAGCGCCAGGGCCACGGCCATGTAGCCGGCCGCGGGGACGGTGGTGACGGAGATGAAGACGCCCACCAGCGCGGAGGACTTGCCCGCCGTGATCGACAGCACCCCGGCCGCGCCGGCGAGCAGCGCCACGATGAACGACCACCGGTCGGGCGTCACGATGAAGCGCACCTCGTCGTGGTGCCGCAGGCTGTCGGGAGAGATCCAGCCGAGGCCCCGCGAGACGAGGGCACAGGCCAGGGTGACGGCGATCGCGGCCGCGAAGCCCAGGGCGAGCGTGCGGGCCGCAGTGCCGACGAGCCGCCACCGGCGGCGGAGCAGGCCGAACGAGACGGCCGCCACCGCGCCGAACTCCGGCCCGAGGACCATCGCGCCGACGATCAGGATCTGCGAGGGGATGAGGACGCCGATCGCGGCGATCTGCGTGGCGATGGCGAGGAACGCCAGGAACGCCCACGTGATGCGGCTGTCGAGGGCCACACGCTGCTCGAAGTGGTCCCACACGACCGCGTCGTCGCCCTCGCCGGGCGCCCGCTCCTCCGCCTCGGCCGCGCCCCGGGAGATCGACAGCTCGATTTCCTCGGCCGTGATCGAGCCGTCCCGCTCGAGGCCGAGCGCCTTGAGCCGGCCGATGACCGTGTTGGCGGCCTCCCTGGCGACGTCGGCGAGCACGACGTCGCCCTCCGGTTTCCTGGCCGCCTTGGCCAGGAGCACGACGTTCGTGACTCCCGGCGTACGGTCGAACACCTCGACGACCTGGTCGGTCCGCTGGAACGGGGAGATGACCCGCAGATGCAGCACGGCTGCATCCTAGGAGTGTCTGACACGACTTAGGTTCTGCGCAGCCGCACCCGTCTGACGGAGTGGCCGGAGCCCTTGTGCAGGATCAGGCCGGCCCGGCGGCGGGTCGGGGCGATGTTCTCCACCAGGTTGCGTTCGTTGATCTCCCGCCAGACGTTCTCGGCGAACGTCGTCGCCTCCTCGTGCGACAGCGCCGCGATGTGGCGGAAGTAGGACTTCGGGTCGGAGAAGGCGGTGCGGCGCAGCTTGTGGAAGCGCTCCACATACCAGGTGCGGATGTCCTCCATCCGGGCGTCCACGTAGATGGAGAAGTCGAAGTAGTCGTAGACCGCCAGGGCGTCCGGCGGAGCGGGCTGCAGGACGTTGAGCCCCTCGACGATGAGGATGTCCGGCCGGTCCACCGTCTGCGCGGCGCCGGGCACGATGTCGTATTCCAGGTGGCTGTAGACCGGCGCCTCCACCGAGGGACGGCCCGCCTTCACGTCGGCCACGAAGCTCACCAGCGCCCGCCGGTCGTAGCTCTCCGGGAAGCCCTTGCGGTGCATGATGCCGCGCTCTTCGAGCACCTTGTTGGGGTAGAGGAAGCTGTCGGTGGTGATCAGGTCGACCCGGGGGTGCTCCGGCCAGCGGGCGAGCAGCGTGTGCAGCAGCCGCGCCGTGGTCGACTTGCCGACCGCGACGCTGCCCGCGATGCCCAGCACGTACGGCGGAGGCGCGTCCTGCTCGCCGAGGAACGCGCCGACGGCCGCGCCGCGCTGCCGCGAACCGGTGAAGTGCAGGTTCAGCAGCCGGGTGAGCGGCAGGTAGATGTCGGTGACCTCGGACAGGTCGATCGGGTCGTGGACGCCGCGCAGTTCCTCCAGCTCCGCCTCGGTGAGCGTGAGCGGTGTGTTCTTGCGCAGGTCACGCCACTGCTCCCGGCTCAGCTCGACGTACGCGTCCCCATCTGCCACGACGGCAAGCGTAGCCATGGCGTTTCCGTGCCCCCACCCGGGGTCGTGCACAGCCTGTGGACAAAAATCGATGGATTACTTCGGTGCGCGGCGGGGAAGAACGTTCACTTCATGTCACTGGTCGCGCCGTACGCTGGCGCTGTGATCGTGGGCATCGGGGTGGACGTGGTCGAGGTGGCGCGACTGGGCGCGGCCCTGGAGCGCACGCCGGCGCTGCGGAGGCGGCTGTTCACCGATGCCGAGGGCGCGCTGCCGCTGGAGTCGCTGGCCGTGCGGTTCGCCGCCAAGGAGGCGGTGGCCAAGGCCCTCGGGGTTCCGCCGGGCCTGCGGCACCTGGACGCGGAGGTCGTGCGCGGCGGACACGGCCGGCCCGAGCTGAGGATCACGGGCCGGGCGGCCGAGGTGGCCCGCGACCTCGGCGTGCGCAGATGGCACGTCTCCCTGTCGCACGACGGCGGCATGGCGGTCGCCTACGTCGTCGCCGAGTCCTGAGCGGGAACGCCGGGCGAGGGTCCCGGGGAGTCAGCCGTCCCGGTGCGCGTGGTGGTCCACGATGCGGGTGAGCAGCTGGGCGAGCTGGTCGCGCTCGGCCGGGCCGAGCGGCGCGAGCACCTCGTCTTCCAGCTCGGTGAGCAGTTCGTCGAGCCGGGCGAAGCGAGCGCGCCCCCGCTCGGTCATCGTGATGACGTTGCGGCGCCGGTCCGCGGGGTCCGGCGCGCGCTCCACCAGGCCCCGATCGGTCAGCTCGTTGATGACGGAGACCAGGTCGCTGCGGTAGATGCCGGTGCGGCGGCTCAGTTCCGCCTGGCTGGCGGGGCCCGACTCCATCAGCGTCGCGAGCACCGCGTAGTGCCACTTGCGGGCGTCGGCGGCGGCGAGCCCTTCGTTGACGAGGCGGTCGGAGTGCGTCGCCGCCAGTGACAGAAGCCGGGTCGGCAGGCTCCGCAACCGGGCCGCTCCCGTCCTCCCGTCCATGCGGGGGGCCGTGGGAGGGGCCGTGTCGGGCTCGCTGCTGCTCATGCCTCCATCCTACCGATTGCGTTAGTCCGACTAACGATCTAATCTGTTCGTGCCACTAACGTTAGTCAGACAAACGAACTGTGAGGACCTCCCATGCCTTCGACCGACGTGCTCGACTCGGCCATGTACCACGAGGAGACCGGCAGCGGTGCTCCCTTCGTCTTCCTGCACGGCAACCCCGCCTCGTCCCACCTGTGGCGCAAGGTCCTGCCCGGGATCCGCGCCGGCGCCCGCCTGCTCGCCCCCGACCTCATCGGCATGGGCCGCTCGGGCAAGCCCGATGTGCCGTACCGATTCGCCGATCACGCCCGTTACCTCGACGCCTGGTTCGACCGGCTGGGGCTGGAGGACGTGGTGCTCGTCGGACACGACTGGGGCGGGGCGCTCGCCTTCGACTGGGCGGCCCGCCATCCCGGCCGGGTCCGCGGCGTCGCCTTCTTCGAGACGATTGTCCGCACGATGTCGTGGAGCGAGCTGGGCGAGGCGCCGCGCGCCCGCGCGCAGGCCATCCGAAGCCCCGAGGGGGAGCCGCTCGTGCTCGACCGGAACTTCATGGTGGAGACCGCCTTCACCGGAGGGGTGCTGACGCCGCTCGGCGAGGAGGAGATGCGGCCCTACCTGGAGCCGTATCCCACGCGCGAGAGTCGCCGCCCGCTGCTGGAGTGGGCGCGTTCGATGCCGCTCGACGGTGAGCCCGCCGACGTCGCCGAGCGCGTCCGCACGTACGGCGGGTGGCTCGCGAGCAGCCACGACGTTCCCAAACTGCTGCTCACCTTCGACTCCTCGCCGACCCTGCTCATCGGGCCGGAGATGGCCGCCTGGTGCGCGGCCAACATCGCGGGGCTGGAGGTCGAGCACTGCGGACCGGCAGGCCACCACGCGCCGGAGGACCGGCCGGAGGCCATCGCCGCGGCGATCAACGCGTGGACGGAGCGGCACGGGCTGTAGGCCCGGCGGCATGGCCTGGCCGCGCTGGAAAGACCGCCGTTTGTGCCGCGGCGGCATTTCCCCGATGATGCCCGGCGTACGGTGATCGCCATCGCCGACCCGGCAGGCTACCGTCGGACGCATGCGGACCGCCTACACCTCCGACCAGATCCGCTCCGCCGAGCTCGCGCTGATGGCGAGGCTCCCCGAGGGGACGCTGATGGACAGGGCCGCCGCCGGGCTCGCCGCGGTCTGCGCGCACCTGCTCGCCGGCTCCTGCGGCCGGGTGTACGGCTCCCGCGTGACGCTGCTGATCGGCAGCGGCGACAACGGCGGCGACGCCCTCTACGCCGGAGCCCGGCTGGCCCGCCGGGGGGCGCGGGTGGAGGCGGTCCTCGCCGGCTCGCGCACCCACGAGGGCGGCCTGGCCGCGTTGCGGGAGGCGGGCGGCCGGGCGCGTCCCTACGACGCCGCGCGGGCGCGCGAGCTGCTGGCCGGCGCCGACCTCGTCATGGACGGCCTCGTCGGCATCGGGGGCAGCGGGGCGTTGCGGGAGCCGTACGGCACGCTCGCGGAGCTGACCGCCGAGGCCGGCGGCCTGGTCGTCGCGGTCGACGTGCCGAGCGGGGTGGACGCGAGCAGCGGACGGGTCGAGGGACCGGCGGTCCGCGCGCACCTGACGGTGACGTTCGGCGCGTACAAGGCCGGTCTGCTGGTCGATCCCGGCGCCGCCCACGCGGGCGCGGTCGAGCCGGTGGACATCGGCCTGGGGCCCTTCCTGCCGGATCCCGAGGTGGCGGCGCTGACCGCCGACGACGTGGCCGACCTGCTGCCCCGCCCGGGCGCGGAGAGCGACAAGTACCGGCGGGGCGTCGTCGGGATCGCCGCGGGCAGCGACAGGTACACCGGGGCCGCCGTGCTCTCGGTCGCCGGCGCGGTGCGCGCCGGCGCGGGGATGGTCCGCTTCGCGAGTTCCGCCGAGCCGGTGCGGCTGGTCAGGGCCCGCTGGCCGGAGGCCGTCACGACCGTGCTCGATCCGTCGCTGGTGCTGAAGAGCTCGCTGGACGAGGTCGGCCGGGTGCAGGCGTGGGTGCTCGGCCCCGGGCTCGGGACGGGCTCAGAGGCGCACGCGGTGGCCCGCGCCGTGCTGTCCACCGGGGTGCCCGTGCTGGTGGACGCCGACGGGCTGACGCTGGTCGCCAAGGACCGCACGCTGCTGCGCCGGGCCGCCCCCACCGTGCTCACGCCGCACGCGGGGGAGCTGTCGCGGCTGCTCGGCGTGCCGCGCGAGCGCATCGAGGCCGGGCGGCTCGAACACGTGCGCAGGGCCGCCGCGGAGTTGGGGGCGACGGTGCTGCTCAAGGGCTCGACCACGCTCGTCGCGGAGGAGCACAGGCCGGTGCGGGTCAACACCACGGGGACGCCCTGGCTGGCGACGGGCGGCACGGGCGACGTCCTGTCGGGCATCGCGGGCGCCCTGCTCGCCGCCGGGCTGACGGGCTACGACGCGGCCTCGTGCGCGGCGTACGTCCATGGGCTGGCGGCGCGGACGGCCGCCGGAGGCGGGGTCGCGGGAGGCGGACAGGCCCCGATCGCCGCCCTCGACGTCGCCCAGGCGCTGCCCGAGGCCCTGCGTACGCTCTGACGTGCGGTGTCAGGATGGGCGCATCCACCCAGGTCCACCTGACACACTGGAAAAATGAGCTTCTCAACGGTGCGCTCCGCAACCCCGGCCGAGGCACGCGTGGACCTGTCCGCCATCACGCACAACGTGCGGCTGCTCGCCGAGTCGGCCGCCGGTGCCGAGATGATGGCCGTCGTCAAGGCCGACGCGTACGGCCACGGCGCGGCGCCGGTGGCGAAGGCGTGCCTGGAGGCGGGCGCGAGCCGGCTCGGCACGGCCCTCGTCCGCGAGGCGCTGGCGTTGCGCGAGGCGGGCGTCACCGCGCCGGTCATGTCGTGGCTCATCACACCAGGCGAGCCGCTGGACGCCGCGCTGCTCGCGGACGTCGAGCTGTCGGCCGGGGCGAAGTGGGTCGTGGACGACATCGTCGAGGCCGCCCGGCGCACCGGGCGCACCGCCCGCGTGCACCTGAAGGCCGACACCGGCAACTCCCGCGGCGGCGCGACGGCGGCGGACTGGCCGTCGCTCGTCGAACACGCGCTCGCCGCGCGGGCGAGCGGGGCCATCGAGATCGCCGGGCTGTGGTCGCACTTCGCCTGCGCGGACATCCCGGGCCATCCCTCGATCGAGAGCCAGCTCGCGACGTTCGAGGAGGCGCTCGCCGTCGCCGACAAGGCGGGCGTGCCGAGCGACGCGATCCGTCACTTCGCCAACTCGGCCGCGACCGTCACGCTGCCGCGGGCGAGGTACGACATGGTCCGCACGGGCATCGCGGTCTACGGCCTGAGCCCGATCCCCGAGCTGGGCGACTTCGGGCTGCGCCCCGCCATGACGCTGACGGCCAGGCTCGCGCAGGTCAAGCGGGCCGCCCCGGGCTCGGGCGTGTCGTACGGGCACCTGTACGTCACGGAGCGTGAGACGACGCTTGGCCTCGTCCCTCTCGGGTATGCGGACGGCATCCTGCGAAACGCGACCAACCGGGCGGAGGTGCTGGCGGCGGGCCGGCGGCGGCGGATCGCCGGGCGGGTGTGCATGGACCAGTTCGTCATCGACCTCGGTGACGATCCGGCGGAATCGGGGGACGAGGTGATCCTTTTCGGCCCCGGGGACGACGGCGAGCCGACCTGTCAGGAATGGGCGGATTCCCTGGGCACGATTACCCATGAGATCGTGACGAGGATCGGATCCCGCGTGCCTCGTGTCCATACGGATGGACGCTGAGCCGCGGCTGCGAGGAGGGCAGGCATGAGCACACGTCGCAAGGTCGGGATCGCCGGAGCGGTCTTCGGCGCGGCGTCGGCGGGAGTGGCGGCGGCCACGCTCGCCAAGAGGTACGCCGTCGGCCGCATCCGCCTGCGGCCGGACCTGGAGGCGAGTGAGCCCTTCGGCGAGCTGCACGGACGTTCGGTGACGCTCACGACCTCGGACGGCGTGAAGATCCATGCCGAGATCGACGGGGTGGAGGACGCGCCGCTGACCGTGGTGCTGTGCCACGGCTACTGCCTGTCCTCGGACTCCTGGCATTACCAGCGGCGCGACCTGCGCGACTCCTACCGGCTGGTGCTGTGGGACCAGCGCTGCCACGGCCAGTCCGCCCGCGCGCTGTCCAGCGACTGCACGATCGAGCGCCTCGGCGAGGACCTCGCGCTGGTGCTGGAGGAGCTCGTCCCGGGGCCGTGCGTGGTGGTGGGTCACTCCATGGGCGGCATGACGATCATGGCGCTGGCGGAGCGGCGGCCCGAGCTGTTCGGCGACAAGATCCGGGGCGTGTCGCTGATCGCGACCTCGGCGGGCAAGCTCGCCGAGATCACCCTCGGCCTGCCCGCCCTGGTCTCCAAGCTCGTCAACCTCGCGGTGCCGTCGGCCGTCTCGATCATGCGCAGGAGCGGCGCGCTGGTCGACCGGGGCCGCGAGGCCGGCACCGACCTGTCGTTCCTGGCGCTGCGTCACCTCGGGTTCGGCGATTCCAAGAGCGTCAGCCCCACCGTCGTGGACTTCGTCGAGTCCATGATCAGGGCGACCCCCTCCGAGGTGATCGCCGACTTCTATCCGGCGCTGATGACGCACGACAAGCTCACCGCGCTCGACGTGCTCAACAAGGTGCCCACCGCGATAATCGTGGGGGAGCGCGACTGGCTGACGCCGCTCGACCACAGCAGGGCGATGGCGGCGGCCGCGCCGACCGCGCAGCTCACCACGGTGCCGGAGACATCGCATCTCGTGCAGCTCGAACGTCCCGACGCCGTGAACGAGGCGCTGCGCGAGCTGCTGAAGCGTGCCGAGAGGGAGAACACGTGACCACGGCCGAGTTCCGGGCCACGACCGCCGAGGAGACGCGGGCGCTGGGCGCGCGGCTGGCCGCGCTGCTCGCGCCCGGAGACCTGGTCGTGCTGAGCGGGCCGCTTGGCGCGGGGAAGACGACGCTGGTGCAGGGCATCGCGGAGGGCCTCAAGGTGCGCGGGCCGATCACGTCCCCGACGTTCGTGATCGCCCGGGTCCACCCGTCCCTGTCCGGCGGACCCGCGCTCGTGCACGCGGACGCCTACCGGCTGGGCGGCACGCTGGAGGTGGACGACCTCGACCTCGACGCTTCGCTGGAGGAGTCGGTGACCGTGGTCGAGTGGGGCGAGGGCCTGGTCGAGGGCCTGTCCGACGATCGCCTGGAGGTCCACGTCGAGCGGGGCGCCGAGGGCGAGGAGCGCCGCGTACGGGTGACGGGTGCGGGTCCGCGCTGGTCGGGGCTCTCCCTCGCCTGAGCGCCCGCCGCCCGGAGCCGCCCGGAGCCGCATAAAAGGCCGCAACCCGGACTCTGACGTGGGAGAAGGACCTGCGGGGACAAGCCGGGCGTCGCCCGTACGCGATCCAGACCGGTCCGCCGCACAGTCCTTGACGCCTGTCCGCGTTCCTGTGGATCATCGGGAGCAAGGAAGATCCTCGCTCATGAGTCGGTAAGGATTTTCTGGGTAAGGGACCGGCGTGGAAGAGGTGTGCCGTTGAGCAGGATCACGCAGGTCGCCGTCGGGGGAGCCTTACTGTTCGGCGCGCTGGGCTGCACCGCGTCGGCCGAGACGGTCTCCGCCGACCCCACGATGACGCTGACCCCGGCCCTGCCGACACCGCTCGTCTCGGTCTCGCGGCAGGACGTGCGGGTGGAGCTCGATCCGAAGCGGATCGTCGGCGGGTCGACCAAGAGCATCCACATCACCGCCAGGTGCCCGCTGCCCCAGGGCGGCACGGAATATCGGGCGACCGCCCGATCCGACGCCTTCACCGGGCTCGTCACGCTGGTGGCCCCGGCGCCGCCGTCGGCCACCCCGACCGCGACCGTGCCGATGGTGCGCGGCAGCGCGACCATCAGGGCCGGGGCCAAGGCGGGCGGCTACCGCGTGCAGGTGCGCTGTGAGGCCACCAACGACATCGGCAGCGCGTCGTTCAGGATCGTCGCGCCGGAGCCCGACCACACCGAGGACCACACGAGGATTCCCACCCGGGCGCCGCACGCGGGCGGCGGCGGCACGGCGGCAGGGGGTCCCGAAGACGAGTCCGGCCTGCCGACCGGTGTCACCGTCGTCGTGCTGCTGGCCGCGCTCGGCGTCGGCGTCGGCGTGGCCCGCAGGCGCTCCGGAGCCTGACCTTGGCGCTGTCCACCCGGGGGGTGATCATCGCCGGGGTGGTCACCGGGCTCGCGTTCGCCGCGGTCGCCGGCGGCAAGGGGATGACGGACCAGCCCGCCGCCAGGTCCTCCGTCGTTCCCAAGCGGATCGACATCCCGGCGCTGCACCTCAAGGCTCCCCTGATGAAGCTCGGCCTGTCCGACGAGGGCGACGTCGAACTGCCGCCGTTCGACAAGCCGTCCACCGCGGGCTGGTACACGGGCAGCGCCGTGCCCGGCGACCCCGGCGCCTCCGTGATCATCGGTCACGTGGACACCAAGACCGCTCCCGCGGTCTTCTACCGGCTGCGCGACCTGCGCGAGGGAGCGGTCGTGAAAGTGGTGCGCAGCGACGGCAAGACCGCCTCCTACCGGGTCGACTCGGTGGAGCGCGTGCCGAAGGACGACTTCCCCGCCGAGCGCGTCTACACCGAGGACGGCCTGCGCCTGATCACCTGCGGCGGGAACTTCGACTGGTCGCGGCACGAGTACCGCGACAACATCATCGTCTACGCCTCCCGCATCCGCGCCGCCTGACGCCGTCGCCGGCCGCGCGGGGCGAGGCCGTGCGGCGACGGGGACCGAGCGGCCGCAACCGGCCCCGGGCGTGGTCGGCCGCCTCCACACAGCGACTACGCTTGACCTTCGTGCTTGTCTTGGCCTTCGACACCGCCACTCCCGCCGTCACCGCCGCGCTGCACGACGGCGAGCGCGTGGTGGCAGAGTCGACGACGATCGACGCGCGGCGGCACGGAGAGCTCCTCGCACCCGCCGTCGAGCATGTCCTGCGGGAGTCCGGCGCGACGCTCAAGGACGTCACCGCCATCGTCGCCGGGACCGGCCCCGGGCCGTACACCGGTCTGCGGGTCGGCCTGATGACGGCGACGGCGCTGGCCATGACCGCCGGTGTGCCGGCGTTCGGGGTGTGCACGCTCGACGCCCTCGCGTACTCCGCGCGGGAGAGCGGGCCGTTCCTCGTCGCGACCGACGCGCGGCGCAAGGAGGTCTTCTGGGCGCGGTACGGCGACCCGCGCACGCGGCTCGACGGGCCGCGCGTGGACCGGCCGCACGACCTGCCCGGGGAACTGCCCGTGATCGGCGCGGGCGGCGCCATGTACGCCGACGTCATCGGCGCCGAGCGGGTGCGCGGTCCCGAGCTTCCCTCGGCCGGCGCGCTCGCGGCCCTGGCGGCCGAGCACCTCGCGACGCTGAGCGAGGAGGAGGCGGCGGAGCTCGCCCGGGTGCCCGAGGGACGCGTGGATTCGGTCGAGAAGGCGCGGGAGCTGGCCGTGCTCGGCCCGCCGCGGCCCATCTACCTGCGGCGTCCCGACGCGCAGGTGCCCGGGGCGCCGAAGCGGGTGACGGCGTGATCCGCCGCGGGGGCACGTCGTGAGGCAGGCCGAGGTCGTGCTGCGCCAGATGACCCACGAGGATCTGCCCGTCGTGATGGACATCGAGCGGACCACGTTCCCCGTGGACGCCTGGAGCGAGGCCATGCTGCGCGGCGAGCTGGCCGACCAGCCGCGCACCCGGCACTACGTCGTCGCCGAGGTGGGCGACCGCGTCGTGGGGTACGCCGGCCTGGCGGCGGCGGGTGACCAGGCAGACGTCCAGACGATCGCGGTCCTCGCCGATCACCGGCGCGCCGGCGTCGGGACCGCGCTGATGGACGCGCTGCTCGCCGAGGCCGTACGGCGCGGCGCGGTCTCGGTGTTCCTGGAGGTGCGCGCCGACAACCCGCCCGCGCAGGCGATGTACGAGCGGTTCGGCTTCCGGCGGCTGGGCCTGCGAAGGCGCTACTACGACGACGGCACCGACGCCATCACCATGGTGAAGGACCTCGGGCCACGACACGGAGACATGGGGGGCGGGGCATGAGCGAGCGTAGTGAGCGAATACGTGAACACAGTGCGATTCGCGGCTGGGTCACCTGCGCGCCTCCGGCACGACGAGACTCCGAGCCGCAAGGCGAGGAGGCGGCATGAGCAGGCGTGACGAGCCGATCGTGCTGGGGATCGAGACGTCCTGCGACGAGACGGGCGTGGGCATCGTCCGCGGCCACACGCTGCTGGCCAACACCATCGCCTCCAGCATGGACGAGCACGCCCGCTTCGGCGGCGTGGTGCCGGAGGTGGCCTCACGGGCCCACCTGGAGGCGATGACGCCCACGGTCGAAGGCGCGCTGGCCGCCGCCGGGTTGCGCTTCTCCGACATCGACGCGGTCGCCGTCACCGCGGGCCCCGGTCTCGCGGGTGCGCTGCTCGTCGGAGTGGCCGCCGCCAAGGCGTACGCGCTGGGGCTCGGCGTCCCGCTCTACGGGGTCAACCACCTCGCCGCGCACGTCGCCGTGGACCAGCTGGAGCACGGTCCGCTGCCCAAGCCCTCGATCGCGCTGCTGGTGTCGGGAGGGCACTCCTCGCTGCTCCTGGTGCCCGACGTGGCGCAGGACGTGATCTCGCTCGGGTCCACGGTGGACGACGCGGCCGGGGAGGCGTTCGACAAGGTGGCCCGGGTGCTCGGGCTGCCGTTCCCCGGCGGGCCGCACATCGACCGGGCGGCCCGCGAGGGCTCGGGCACGGCGGTGGCGTTCCCACGCGGCAAGTACGACGACGGCACCCTCGACTTCTCCTTCTCGGGCCTGAAGACGGCCGTGGCGCGGTGGGTCGAGGCCCGCGAGGCGGCGGGGGAGGCGGTGCCCGTGGCCGACGTCGCCGCGTCGTTCCAGGAGGCGGTCGTGGACGTGCTCACCCGCAAGGCCCTGCAGGCGTGCGCCCGCTACGGCGTGAAAGACCTGCTGATCGGGGGTGGCGTCGCCGCCAACTCCCGGCTGCGGGCCATGGCCCAGGAGCGCTGCGACGCGGCCGGGGTGCGCCTGCGGGTGCCGCGGCCCGGCCTGTGCACCGACAACGGCGCGATGGTGGCGGCGCTCGGCGCGGACCTGGTGGCGGCGGGCGTGCACCCCTCCACCCTGGAGATCCCGGCCGACTCGTCGCTTCCGATCACCGTCGTCAACGTCTGATCGCGCGCCGGGCGGCGGGGGCGGTTCTCAGTCGGCGTGGCCGCGGGCGGGGCGCAGGAGGACCTCGGCGAGCGCCAGCATGGTCTCCTCCAGCGCGGCGAGCCGCCGGGCCACGTCGCCCCGGGCCGGTTCCATGGCGCGGGTGACCGCGTCCGAGACGGTCTCGGCGATCTGCTCACGGTCCGGCCTGCTGCGCACCGCGTCCGCGAGGGGCACGACGGCTCCCGCCGCCAAGGTGAGGTCGGCGTTCATGCCCGCGATGGTGGTGCTCATCTCATCCACGCCGGCGGCGACGTCGCCGACGCCGGCGCCCAGAGCGGTCACCCTGGCGTCCATGCCCTCGACCCCGCTCTCCACCGCCTCGATCCGGCCCCCGACCGAGTCCAGCCGTTCGACGACGACGGCCTCCAGCCGCTCGGTGCGCTCGGTGAGCGCGGCGAGGGCCTTGTCGATCCGGGTGAACCGCCCGGCGGCGGCCTCCATGCTCCCCTGGAACTTGCCGAGCCGGTGCGCGACGTCCGCCATCCGGTCGGCGAGGCCCTGAGTGCGGCCGCCGACGTCGTCCACGTGGTCGCGCAGCAGCTCCATGTGCTGGGCCAGCCCCTCCGCCCAGGCGGGCGGCCTGACCGTCATGTCGTCGAGCCGCTGGGTGATCACCTCGAGTGTCATGCCGAGGCCGCCCAGCTCGCGCTCGCGCACCTCGCGCAGCAGCCACTCCATGCCCTCCAGCCGCTGGCGGATCTCGTCGAGCACGGCGCCCTGCGTCCGCTGCTCGTAGACGTGGTCCTGGGCCGCCCGGGCGAGCAGTTCGCGCATCCGGTCGGAGATGGCGGTCTGGCTGCCCGCCTGGAGGAGGTTGTGGCTGGAATGCTCCACCGAGAATGCTCCTTCACTCGCCGAAACATCGGTTCGGCCCGGTCTCGCGCAGATGAACGAACAGGCGGACGCCCGACGGCCAACTTTAGGCCCTGACCCGCGGCCATCAGGCGTGGAATGAGAAAGGCGGTAATTGCCGGTGAATTGTTCCGATTTTATCCGTTCGTGCTGGTCACAGGCTGGCAGAGCAGGGCGAACGGTCGTTCCTCGATACGGGTGAGCACGATCACGGCGGAATTGTCACCGGAAAGCCGCAGATCCTTGCGCAGCCGTTCGACGTCGACGGCGGACCCGCGCTTCTTGATGGTGACCGCGCCGACGCGCCGTTCGCGCAGCACCGCTCTCAGCCGTTTGAGCGAGAACGGCATGACGTCGGTCACCTCGTAGCAGGGCGCCCATCCCGTGCGTACGAGACGGTCGCTCGTGATGTAGGCGATCCGCGGATCGACGAGGCGGCCCGACACGAGGGCGGCGACCTCGGCGACCAGATGGGCCCGCACCGCGGCGCCGTCGGGCTCATAGAGGTAGCGGCTCACCGGCCCGGTCTCCGCCTCCGCGCCGGACGCCGTGAGCGTGGCCCCGGACGGCAGCAGGGTGGCGCGCCGGCCGCCCGGCCCCATCCCGGTCCAGATCGCCGCCTCCTTCACCTCGCCCCGGTATGACACCCACTCGGCCTCGGCGCCCTCCGGGATGAACTCGTACGGGATGCCGGGAGCCACCTTCAGGCAGGCCGCCGGGGCGCGGGCCATCAGGTCGAGCACGACCGGCCACGTGGGGGAGTACGCCATCGGGTCGAAGGTCCGTCCCCTCGCCCCTCTTCTGGCGGGGTCGGCGAACAGCAGGCCGTATCCGCCGGGGTCGGCCAGCGCGGCGTCGCCCGTGCGGACGCCGGCCAGGCGGGACAGGCCGAGCGCCGCCGCGTTGGCACGGGCGATCTCCACGGTCAGCGGGTCGAGGTCCACGGCGTCCACCGGGCAGCCCGCCCTCGCCAGTGCGAGCAGGTCCCCGCCGATCCCGCAGCAGACGTCCAGCACGGCAGGGCCGCCCTCCGGCTCTCCGGTGGCCCGGATTCCGGCGGCCCGGATTCTGGCAGCGCGGTGTGCGGCGACCTCGGGGCGCGTGGCCTGCTCCAGCCCGTGGGGGGTGAAGTACATGACGGCGGCGTCGGGGCCGAACTTGGCCTCGGCCCGCCGTCGCAGCGACGCCTGCGTGAGCGCCGCCGCCGCCAGGTCCGCCGGGTGGCTCCGGCGCAACGCGCTCGCGGCGGCCACGGGATCGGCGCCGTCGGCGAGTATCTTCACGGCCTCGTCCAGGGCCCCGCGCCCGGTGGGCGTGAGCAGCGTGCGGAAGGCGTCCAGGTCCACGCCCGCGACGCTACCGCCTGCCCGGCGGTCAGCAGGAGCCGACGTCGCCGAGCGAGGTGAGCAGCTTGCAGAGCAGGCCGGACAGCCGCTCCCGGTCCTCGTCGGTGAGGGCGGCCAGCAGCCGCTCCTCGTTGGCCACGTGACCCGCCAGCAGGGCGTCGACCACGGCCCGGCCTTCGCCGGTGAGGGTGATCAGGACCATGCGGCGGTTGGACGGCGAGACCTCCCGGTGCACCAGGCCCTTGACGACGAGGCGGTCCACCCGGTTGGTGAGCGCCGCGGAGCTGACCATCGCGGCCGTGGCGAGATCGCTCATGCAGAGCCGGTGATCAGGGTTGGAGCGGAAGAGAGTCGCGAGCACGTCGAACTCCCACGGTTCGAGGTCGTGCCCGCCGAAGTACTCCTTGATGCCCTTCTCCAGCAGGCGGGACGCGCGGGAGATCCGCCCGGCCACTCCCATCGCCGAGCAGTCCACGTCGGGGCGCACCCGGGCCCACTGGCCGAGGATCTGGTCGACGGCGTCGCTGCCGGCGGTGTCGTCGTCGGCGGTGTCGTCGTCGGCGGTGTCGTTCGTGAGGGTGTCGTTCATCGCGCGCGCGGTCCGGGTCCTCCTCGCCGCTCCTCCTCCACTCGTCATCGTATCCGACACTTCGACGTTGAAATGTAGGCCGGAGGTGGGGTACCTTCTTCGTCGAACAGTCAAGCATCGAAGTATTTGAGGTGAAAGAGATGAAGGTCCTGGTGCTCGGGGCGACGGGGTACATCGGTTCTGCGCTGGCGGAGCGCCTCGCCGAACGCGGCCACGAGGTGGTCGCGCTCGTCCGGCCGAAGGCCCGCGACGCCGCCGTGCCGGGTGAGGTACGCCACGGCGACGTCCACGAGCCCGAGACGCTCCGCGAGGCGGTCACACCGGACATCGACGTCGTCGTGCACGCCGCCAACCCCGTCGGGGACGAGGCGGTGGACGTCGCGGCGATCGAGGCGCTCACCGGGGGCGGCGCGCGGCTCGTCTACATCAGCGGCGTCTGGGTGCTCGGCACCACCACCGAGGCGGCGGGCGAGGACGCGCCGGTGAACCCCATCCCCGCCTCCCGCTACCGTCCGCGCCTGGAAAGGCTCGTGCTGGACGCGGGCGGCGTCGTCGTCAGGCCCGGCATCGTGTACGGCCGGGGCGCCGGCATCCCCACGCTGCTCGCCTCCCCCGAGGGAGAGGGCGGCCGGTACGTCCATGCGGGCGGCCCGGTGCCGACCTGGGCGACCGTGCACGTCGACGACCTGGCGGACCTGCTCGTGGCCTCGATCGAGAAGGCCGAGCCGGGGAGCCTCTTCCACGCGATCGCCGAGGAGGCGGTGAGCGTCGCCGACGTGGCGGCGGCCGCGGGCCGTACGGGGAAGGCCGTGCCGTGGCCGATCGGCGAGGCGAGCGAGGTGCTCGGCCGCCCGTTCGCCGAGGGCCTGGCCCTGAGCCAGGTGGTGAGCGGCGACCTCGCCAGGAAGGTCCTCGGCTGGCAGCCGAGCCGGCCCGGCATCGTCGACGACGTCCGCTCCGGTTCGTACGCCTCCCGCGCCTGACCGTCGGGCATGCGCAGGATCACGCGAACGGGCGCCGACGCCGGCGCGGCGGACGGCTGAACGGGCGATCTCGAGCGGGTTGCCGCCAGATGCGTCTGACCTGCGATGCCGGTTCGTGTTGACTGTCACGCGCCACTTGCATACTGTTTCGTGTTGGCACTCTCCCAGTGAGAGTGCCAATAGCGACGAGACAGGTCTGACACCCGCGACGGCAGGCCGCTGGTCGCCTCTTCAGCTCATTCATCGCAATCTGAAGGGGAGGTCCGATCGTGACGACCGCCACCAAGGTTCCCGTTAAGCCGCTCGGCGACCGCATCGTGGTCCAGCCGCTTGAGGCCGAGCAGACCACCGCATCCGGCCTGGTCATCCCGGACACCGCCAAGGAGAAGCCGCAGGAGGGCCGTGTCCTCGCTGTGGGCCCGGGCAACTGGGACGAGGACGGCGAGAAGCGCATTCCGCTCGACGTCAAGGAGGGCGACGTCGTCCTCTACAGCAAGTACGGCGGCACCGAGGTCAAGTACGGCGGCGAGGAGTACCTGGTGCTCTCGGCCCGCGACGTGCTCGCCATCATCGAGAAGTAGTAGGCCGCGCCGGCTTGCGGAGCCCCGGGACCACGTGCCCGGGGCTCCGCGCGCTCACAAGGAGACCTGAATGCCGAAGATCCTGGAGTTCGAAGAGGACGCGCGGCGCGCTCTCGAGCGTGGTGTCAACGCTCTCGCCGACGCCGTCAAGGTGACGCTCGGCCCCCGTGGCCGCAACGTCGTCATCGACAAGAAGTTCGGTGCCCCGACGATCACGAACGACGGTGTGACCATCGCTCGCGAGGTCGAGCTGGACAAGCCGTACGAGAACCTGGGCGCCCAGCTCGCCAAGGAAGTGGCGACCAAGACCAACGACATCGCGGGTGACGGCACCACCACCGCGACCGTCCTGGCCCAGGCCATGGTCCGCGAGGGCCTGCGCAACGTGGCCGCCGGCGCGCAGCCGCTCGGGCTCAAGCGCGGCATCGACAAGGCCGCGCAGGCCGTCAGCGAGCGGCTGCTCGGCAGCGCCCGCCACGTCGAGGACAAGAAGGAGATCGCCAACGTCGCGACGATCTCCGCGCAGGACGCGAAGATCGGCGGCCTGATCGCCGAGGCGTTCGACAAGGTGGGCAAGGACGGTGTCATCACCGTCGAGGAGTCCAACGCGATGGGCCTGGAGCTGGAGTTCACCGAGGGCCTCCAGTTCGACAAGGGCTACCTGTCGCACTACATGGTGACCGACTCCGAGCGCATGGAGGCGGTCCTCGAGGACCCCTACATCCTCATCACCCAGGGCAAGATCTCCTCCATCGCGGACTTCCTGCCGCTGCTGGAGAAGATCGCCCAGAGCAAGCGCCAGCTGCTGGTCATCGCCGAGGACGTCGAGGGTGAGGCCCTGGCCGTCCTGGTGACCAACAAGATCCGCGGCACCTTCACCTCCGTCGCCGTCAAGGCCCCCGGCTTCGGCGACCGCCGCAAGGCCATGCTGCAGGACATCGCCATCCTCACCGGCGGCCAGGTCGTCAGCGAGGAGGTCGGCCTCAAGCTGGAGCACGTCGGCCTCGAGGTGCTCGGCACGGCCCGCCGCGTCGTGGTCAACAAGGACACCACCACGGTCGTGGACGGCGCCGGCGACGCCCAGGCGATCGAGGACCGCGTCCGCGAGATCAAGGTGGCGATCGAGCAGTCCGACTCCGACTGGGACCGTGAGAAGCTCCAGGAGCGTCTCGCGAAGCTGGCCGGCGGTGTGTGCGTGCTGCGCGTCGGCGCCGCCACCGAGGTGGAGCTGAAGGAGAAGAAGCACCGCCTCGAGGACGCGATCTCCGCGACCCGCGCCGCGATCGAGGAGGGCATCGTCTCCGGCGGTGGCTCCGCGCTCGTGCACGTGGCCAAGGAGCTCGACGACCTGGGCCTGACCGGCGACGAGGCCACCGGTGTCTCGATCGTCCGCAAGGCGCTGATCGAGCCCGCCCGCTGGATCGCCGTGAACGCGGGCATGGAGGGCTACGTCGTCACCACCAAGATCGCCGCGATGAACGCCGGTGAGGGCCTCAACGCCGCCACCGGCGAGTACGGCGACCTGGTGGCCCAGGGCGTCATCGACCCCGTCAAGGTGACCCGCTCGGCCGTGCAGAACGCCGCGTCCATCGCCGGCATGCTGCTCACCACCGAGGCCCTCGTCGTGGACAAGCCCGAGGAGGAGGCTCCGGCCGCCAACGGCGGTCACGGCCACGGCCACGGTCACGGCCACTGATTCCCGCGCCTTCCGCGCATCGCGCCCCGCGCCCGCCCGCAAGGGCGGACCGCGGGGCGCACGGCTTTTACGCCCCTTGCCCGTTCTGCGCATGGGACGGGCCGCCGGGGGCGAAGCCGGCTCGCGGGCAATGCGAACGACCGGCATGCTTCTTATTCCCTGTCAAGCCGTCAGGCGTATATCCCTCGTTTTGGGCATTACGGTTGGAATGTTCCAACGATCGAGTGATCAATTGATTACGGACCGTTATCGACGCGTCAATGTGACCAATCCGTAGCCGTTAACCATGACGACATGAACGATCGCGACGGGCATCATGCCTAACGTGACCGAGGGATGCGTCGCCGACGCCGCAACTGGGGTAAGGCTTGCGACGAGATCGGATGAGCCCGACCTCAGGGAACTGACCAGCCTTGCCGTAAAGGGAGATCGCACCGCGATCGAATCACTGCTGGGACACCTGCGCCCGATGGTGGTCCGCTACTGCAGGGCTCGACTGGGCAGGGTGTCCGGTCAGTACCACATCGCCGACGACGTGGCCCAGGAGGTGTGCATCGCGGTGCTGTCGGCGCTGCCGCGCTACCGCGACATGGGCCGCCCGTTCGCCTCGTTCGTCTTCGGCATCGCCTCCCACAAGGTGGCCGACGCCCTCCGCAGTTCGGTCCGCTCGGCCGTGCCCACGCAGGACCTGCCGGACGGGCCCGACGAGGGCCCCGGGCCGGAGGAGACGGTGGTGCGCTACATCGAGGCGCAGCACGCCCGCGACCTGCTCGCCCGGCTCCCGGACACCCAGCGCGAGCTCCTCATTCTGCGGGTGGTCTCGGGCCTGTCCGCCGAGGAGACGGGTAATGTACTCGGCATGTCACCAGGTGCCGTCCGGGTCGCGCAGCATCGTGCGCTCGCCAGGCTCCGGCAGCTGGCCGAGCTGGAGTCGATTGCGTGACCACGAAACGTCGTCGTACGGCTCGCCACCTCGGGTCGTACGGCGATGCCGACGTGGAGGGCGAAGTAATGCGGACGGACGCCGTCCTCGACGCGCTCGCCCGCCGCGAGCCGGTCGGCGGCACGGACGCCGCCATCCGGCTGCTCGGCGCGCTCGTCGCCGACGTGGACGGTCAGTGGCTCTCCTCCGTGTCGATCACGCCGTCCACGTAGCCCCGGGCGTACTCCCAGCTGACGTAGTCGGCCGGATCGGGCTGGTAGGCCGGCTCGTGAACCTGAGGCCGGCCGTTGTCGATCATCTGGCGCAGGTTGCCGCGCAGCAGGTCCCAGTCGAAGTAGTGCTGTTCGCCGCACTCCGGGCAGTCGAGGACCAGCCCGAGCACGCCCTGGGGTTCGAGCAGGGAACGGAAGACTTCCACGTCGGCGAGATCGGTCAGCGCCTCGTCGCGTTCCGCGAGCGTCAGCGGCTCCACGTCGTCGGGCGCTCCAAGCTCCGACGCGGGGTCGTTGGGGTCATCCGCGAACGGGTCGCGGGGGACGTCTTCCAGCACGCATCCCACCTTATGACCACGGCCCCCTCCACGAGCGAAAGTGCGCCTCATCTGCTCGTCGGGCCGTGCCCCGCGACGCGGGCGTCACAGCCAGCCGCGGCGGGCCGCCTCCACTCCGGCGTGGAAGCGGGACTGGGCCCCCAGCTCCGACATCGCCTCGGCGAACCTGGCCCGCACGGTGCGTACGGAGACCCCGAGGTGGCGGGCGATGGCGTCGTCGGACAGGCCGTGCGCGGCCAGCCGCAGCACCTGCAGCGCGTTGTTGTGCGGGGAGATCGGCGCGGCCCGGGCCCACAGCGCCTCGAACAGCGCCCGCAGCGCCCCCACCGCCACCGGGGCGTGGACCAGGTAGCAGTTGTAGGAGTGCTCGGGCAGCGGGACGCCCCACTCGGCGGGCAGCCCCGCGGTGCCGTCGCCGAGCGCGAAGAACCAGCTCGGCACCGCGTCGAGGGCGCGTAGTCCCGCGCCCGCCGCGGAGAACCGCGCGCACACCTCCCGCACGGCGGGTGCGGACACGGCGTCGAGCGCGACGACCATCCGCGGGCGCAGGATGCCGTCCGCGGCGGCCTGGATCCATTGGTCGCCGTACCCGTCCGCCAACCTGGCCATGGTGCGGCGGTCCGGCACGGCCATGACCAGCTCGGCGGGGGGCGCCTGCAGCGCGAGGCCGATCACGCTCTCGCAGAGCTCGTCCGCGCCGCTCACCGGCTCGACCGAGAACCGCCCGCTGCGCCAGTCGAGCCCCGCGTCGTAGTGGTGGGTCAGGCGCCCCGCCGCCGCGAGGACCTCGTCGATCTGGCGCGTCTCCCGGGCCATGCGGTCCAGCCTCTCGGCCACCAGCCGTCCGATCGCCGCGGCCGGGTGGCGGGCGAGGAACTCCTCCCGCCGCCGGTTCACCGCGCCGAGCCGTACGAGCCCGTTCAGGGCGTCGAGCACGTCCTCGGCGGGCCGGTCGACCGCCTCGGCGAGTTCGGTCAGCGTGGCGCGGTGCAGCCGCAGCATGGCCGTGTAGAGGGCCGCCTGGTCGGTGGAGAGGCCGAGGCTTTCGAACGGGTCGGCCGGGGAGGCGGCGTTGCGCGTCGTACTCATGCTCGCTCCGTCGGTGATCACACTGGTCGCACGGCGCCGATGGCACCGCACCGGTCGCGCCGCGCTGATCGCATTGGGCGCACTCGATCCACTGGCTCGCCGGCCCCTGGGAGAAAACGTTTCCCAGCGTCCGGTGCGCCGACTTCCGCCCCATCCCCGCCTCGCTTCGAGTCGCGAGAATAGCTCGGATTTTCCGCGCTGTCCGTCCCGTTCACACATTTGGCAGGGCTGAGCGTGGCGGCTTTTGTATGGATGTGAGGGGTCGGCATTTGTTTCGGGCGTAGTTTCGAGAGACAGGAAATGCATCTTTGTGCAGTTGCACGTTACGCCATTGCGCGTGGACGCTGCGTGACGCATTCTTGACCCAGCGTTAGCCGGGAACGCCCCGTCTGCCGGGCGCGGAGGGGGGCTCGACGGGCGTGGCGGGCGCGACGCGGGGAAGTGGGGGGACCGGAAGCCGGTCCCCCCACTTTTTGTGCCCTCCCCCTTGACAGGTCTGCCGGATGCGGTTTGGGGCGCCCACTAGACTGACCTCGGGTCTGGCGAGGGACCCACGCGCGAGGACCCACAGCGCAGGAGGGGTGCAGCAGATGGCCAAGTTCACCGAACCGGGACTCACGTTCGACGACGTGCTACTCGTTCCGGCATATTCGGACCTGCAGCCGGGGGAGGCCGACACGACGACCCGGCTGTCCCGCACCATCACGCTGCGCATCCCGCTGGTGTCGGCCGCGATGGACACGGTCACCGAGGCGCGCATGGCGGTCGCGATGGCCCGGCAGGGCGGCATCGGCATCCTGCACCGCAACCTCTCGATCGAGGAGCAGGCGCAGCAGGTCGACCTGGTCAAGCGGTCGGAGGCGGGGATGGTGACCAACCCCGTCACCTGCTCTCCCGAGGACACCCTCGCCGACGTCGAGCGGCTGTGCGCGACCTACCGGATCTCCGGGGTCCCGGTCACCGACGCGGACGGCGTGCTCGTGGGCATCGTCACCAACCGCGACATGCGGTTCGAGAGCGACCAGAGCAGGGCCGTGCGCGACGTCATGACCCCGATGCCGCTGGTGACGGCGCCGGTGGGCGTCGACCGCGACGAGGCGTTCCGGCTGCTGCGGCAGAACAAGGTCGAGAAGCTCCCGCTCGTGGACGAGGCCGGTCGCCTGCAGGGCCTCATCACGGTCAAGGACTTCACCAAGAGCGAGCAGTACCCGCTCGCGACCAAGGACGCCGACGGCCGCCTGATGGTCGGCGCGGCGGTCGGCGTCGCGGGCGACGCCGAGGAGCGCGCCATGACGCTGATCGAGGCGGGCGCGGACGTCATCATCGTCGACGTCGCGCACGGGCACTCGCGCGGCCTGTGCGACATGATCGCCAAGATCAAGGCCAACGGCCGGGTGGACGTCATCGGCGGCAACGTCGCCACCCGCGCGGGCGCGCAGGCGCTGGTCGACGCGGGCGCCGACGCGGTCAAGGTGGGCGTCGGGCCCGGCTCGATCTGCACCACCCGGGTCGTCGCGGGCGTGGGCGCCCCGCAGCTCACCGCCATCTACGAGGCCGCGCTGGCGTGTGGCCCGGCCGGTATCCCGGTCATCGGCGACGGCGGCCTGCAGTACTCGGGCGACATCGCCAAGGCGCTGGCCGCCGGGGCCGACACGGTCATGCTCGGCTCGCTGCTGGCCGGCTGCGAGGAGTCGCCCGGCGAGCTGATCTTCATCAACGGCAAGCAGTTCAAGTCGTACCGGGGCATGGGATCGCTGGGCGCGGTGCGCAACCGCGAGCGCGGCGGCGCGTCGTTCAGCAAGGACAGGTACGCGCAGGCCGGGGTGTCCGGGGAGGACAAGTACATCCCCGAGGGCATCGAGGGCCAGGTGCCCTACCGCGGCCCGGTCGCGGCGGTGGCCCACCAGCTGGTCGGCGGCCTGCGGCAGGGCATGTGGTACACCGGCTCCCGGACGATCGAAGAGCTGCACGAGAAGGCGCAGCTCATGCCGATCACCGCGGCCGGGCTCAAGGAGAGCCACCCGCATGACATCCAGATGACGGTCGAGGCTCCGAACTACCACGGGCGCTAGGTCGTACCGGAAGAAACGGAAAGAACAGGCGATATGACACAGGTGGAGATCGGGCGCGGCAAGAGCGGGCGGCGTGCCTACGCGCTGGACGAGATCGGCATCGTGCCCTCCCGGCGCACCCGTGACCCGGAGGAGGTGTCGATCTCCTGGCAGATCGACGCCTACCGGTTCGACTCTCCGCTCGTGGCGAGCCCGATGGACAGCGTCGTGTCGCCGCAGACGGCCATCGAGATCGGGCGCCTGGGCGGCCTCGGCGTGCTCGACCTCGAAGGGCTGTGGACCCGCTACGAGGACCCGGCGCCGCTCCTGGAGGAGGTCGCCACCCTCGACCGGGCCGCCGCGACCGCGCGGCTGCAGGAGATCTACACCGCGCCGATCAAGGACGAGCTGATCGGCCGGCGCATCGAGGAGATCCGCGCGGCCGGTGTCACGACCGCCGTACGGCTGTCGCCGCAGCGCACCGTGCAGCACCACAAGGCCGTGATCGACGCGGGCGTGGACATCTTCGTGATCCGCGGCACGACGGTCTCCGCCGAGCACGTCTCCGGCCGGGCCGAGCCGCTCAACCTCAAGCAGTTCATCTACGAGCTCGACGTCCCGGTCATCGTGGGCGGCTGCGCGACGTACACGGCGGCGCTGCACCTCATGCGGACCGGCGCGGCCGGCGTGCTGGTCGGCTTCGGCGGCGGCGCCTCGCACACCACCCGCAACGTGCTGGGCGTGGTCGTGCCGATGGCCACCGCGATCTCCGACGTGGCCGCGGCCCGCCGCGACTACATGGACGAGTCGGGCGGCCGCTACGTCCACGTCATCGCCGACGGCGGCATGGGCGGCTCCGGCGACATCGCCAAGGCGATCGCCTGCGGCGCCGACGCCGTCATGGTGGGCTCGCCGCTCGCACGGGCCAGCGAGGCCCCCGGCCGCGGGTTCCACTGGGGATCGGAGGCCCACCACCCCGAGCTGCCGCGCGGCAAGCGGGTCGAGTTCGGCACGATCGGCACGCTGCGGGAGATCCTGCACGGCCCGTCGTCGCTGGCCGACGGCTCGATGAACCTGCTCGGCGCGCTGCGCCGCACGATGGCCACCGCCGGCTACTCCGACCTGAAGGAGTTCCAGCGCGTCGAGGTGGTCGTCGCCCCGCCGCAGCGCTGAGCCACTGCCAGGGAGGGCCGGGCCCGGCGGGCCCGGCCTTCGGCTTTCCTGGGATCGGTCAGGGGTGGCGGACCCAGGCGCCGCGCTTCATCACGCCGCCGACGCTCAGGTCGTCGTCGAGCACCACGAGATCGGCGTACTTGCCGACCGTGATCGAGCCGATCTCGCCGTCCAGTCCGAGGACGCGGGCGGGAGTGAGCGAGGCCGTCAGCGCGGCGTCCACCAGTGAGCGCCCGACCTCCCGCACGGTGCGGCGGAAGGCCACGTCCATCGTGAGCGTGCTGCCGGCGATCGAGCCTCCTCCGGGGGTGTCGGAGGCGAGGCGGGCCACCCCGTCCACGACGTCGACGGTCATCGGGCCGAGCGGGTAACGCCCGTCGCCCATGCCCGCCGCCGCCATCGCGTCGGTGATCAGGGCCGTACGGCCCGCGCCCGCGGCGTGCATGGCCAGGCGCAGCATCGCCGGGTGGACGTGGACGCCGTCGTTGATCAGCTCGACGGTCACCCGCTCGTCCTGGAGCAGGGCGGCGATCGGTCCGGGTGCGCGGTGGCCGAGCGGCGGCATCGCGTTGTAGAGGTGGGTGGCCACCGTCGCCCCGGCGTCGATCCCCTCGATCGTCCGCTCATAGGTCGCGTCGCTGTGGCCGAGCGCGGCGACGACGCCCTCGGCGGCGGCGTCCCTGATCACGTCGAGCGCGTTCGGCAGCTCGGGCGCGATCGTCAGCATCCGGACGTGACCCCGCCCGGCCTTCACCAGCGCCCGGAACTCCGCCACGTCGGGCTCGCGCAGCAGCGTGGGCTCGTGCGCGCCGCAGCGCGACCTGGCGATGTAGGGCCCCTCGAAGTGGATGCCGGCAAGCAGGCCCTGCTCGCACAGGTCGGCGAGCGCCGAGGCGGCCCGCGCGAGCGTGTCGGGCGCGGCGGTGACCAGGCTGGCCACGAGGGTGGTCGAGCCCCGGCTCAGATGAAGGGCCGCGGCCGCGGCGGCGGTCTCCGGATCGCCGTCGGGGAAGCTCCCGCCCGCGCCGCCGTGGCTGTGGATGTCGACGAAGCCGGGGACGACGGTGCGCCCGCCCAGGCCGAGCCCGTCGCGCGGGGCCTGCCCGCGCCCGATATGGGTGATCCTGCCGTCCTCGATGGTGAGCCAGCCGTCGTGGACGCCGTCGGGAGTGACGACGCGGGCATCGGAGAGAGTCACGCTCATGCCGCCATCCTCCCGCGTCCGGCGCGTGCCCGCGGCTCCGGGTCCGGCGGCTCCCGCCGTACGCGGGTGTGCGCCAAACGGACGGTCATCGCAGCAGAAAGCACCCATTGGATCGATAAGTCCTCAATGGGCGCGAATAACGGTCGAAAAGCTATATCACCCTCATGAGGAGAGCCGGAAAGAGCACGTCACGCACCCAGGGGGACGGCATGCCACGGCACTCCCGCGCACGTCAAGGGGCATCGATCGGGAAACCCGGATCATTCCCCCGAGAAACCCTGTACATGACAGGTAAGTCAGAGGTAAGAACTAACGGTGGTAAATCCGCGTGCGAACTATGGGGTGGACGCCCCCGGCGTGCTGGCCGGACTGACCCTGGGCGGCATCGCCGAGCTGGCACTCGCCGCCGTGCTCTTCGGGATCGGCTGGCCGATCCCGGCCGTCGTGCTCCTCGTGGGCGGGATCGTGCTGGTCGTGGGCGCGGCGCTGTTCGCGCACACGACCCTTCGCGGGAAGTTCGAGGTCTGGGACGCCGAACTCGACCGGCTCGGGTTGAAGGGGGACGAGCAGGCCCTCGACCTGGGCTGCGGCCGCGGCCTGGTGCTGCTCAAGGCCGCGGCGCGGCTGTCGTCCGGCAGGGCCACCGGCATCGACCTGTGGTCGACCAGGGACCAGTCGGGCAACAACCAGGACGCCACCTGGGCCAACGCGCGCGCGGAGGGCGTCGCCGACCGGGTCGACCTGGTCACCGGCGACATGCGCGACCTCCCGTTCGACGACGCCACGTTCGACCTGGTCGTCTCCAGCCTCGCGATCCACAACATCCCCCAGGAGGAGGGCCGCGCGGAGGCGGTGCGCGAGGCCTTCCGCGTGCTCAAACCGGGCGGCCTGCTGCGGATCGCCGACTTCCGCAACGCCCGCCGATACGCCGAGGTGCTCACGGAGTGCGGCGCCGCCGACGTCGAGGTCCACGACCTCGGCTGGAGGTTCTGGTACGGCGGGCCGCACGCCCGTACGTCGATGGTCGCCTGCAGGCGTCCCTGAGATCAGGGGCCGGTGGGGGACAGCCCGTCCAGCCAGCCGCGTACGGCGGCGAAGAAGTCCCCGGCGTTGCGGTGCAGGTTGAGCGCGTGCCCTGCCCCGGTGAGCACGAAGGTCTCCAGCCGGGCCTCGGCCGGATAGAACCAGCTCTCCCAGGTCTTGACCGCGGCGGCGTCGGTGCACTGCAGGTATGGCCCGTTGCAGAACAGGTCGTCGTGCTGCCCCACCGCGACGAAGACCGGGACGCGGACGGCGCCGGAGATCGCGGGATCGCCTGCCTCCGCGAGCGTCGCCTGCTCGCCGCTCGTCATCGTCGCCTTCGTCAGCTCCAGGACCGCGGGCATCGCCGGCGAGGCGTCCGCCGTGTCGAGGAACAGCCCGGCCCTGCTGCCCTGCTGGGTCGTCAGGTAACCCGACGGCGGACGCCTCGGCCCGAGGACCGGGTCGTCCGCGGCGGGCACGATGGCCTGGTTGAGCGCGTCAAGCTTGGGCCCGACCGAGTGGACGAAACCGCTCGCGACCACCGCGTCGAGGTCGCCGTGCCGGGCCGCGTCGGTCACCAGGACGCTGGAGCCGAACGAGTGGCCCACGCCTATCACCCGGCCGTAGGCGTGGCCGTCGACCTTCCCCGCCCGCAGCAGGCCCACCACCTCGTGGATCGCCTCGACCTCCGTGCTCAGCGTGACGTCCTGCGCGGGCGGGCGATCGCTGAGGCCGCTGCCCGGCCGGTCGAGGGCGAGCACGGCGTATCCGGCGTCGGTCATGTAGCGGACGTACGGGGGGGAGTGCGCGTCGGCCGGGGTGAGCCAGTACGCCTGGTCGAAGGTGGCGCCGGCGAGCAGCAGTTGCAGGGCGGCCGGGGCCTGTCCGGACGGGCGGCACAGCGTCCCCCTGAGCGTCGTCTTCTGGGCGGCCAGGGTGACCGGCACGGACACCAGACGGCATCCGGCGGCCGAGGCCGCGGCGGGCCGCGCGGGCAGGCCGGTGAGGAGCAGCAGCGCCGCCCCGGCCAGCAGGGCGCGCACGAACACGTTCTTGGTCATCACAACCCCTAGAGGCTCGGGAGCACCTTGTCCAGGAACCGTTCGAGACTCGCCACGGCGACCTGCCCGGGCACGGCGCCGAAGTCCATCTGCCACAGGAACCCGTCGACGCCCAGCACCTCGGCGATCTCCTCGACGCGCTCGGCGACGGTGGCGGGGGCGCCGACGACGGCGCTGCCCATGGTCCGGAACGTCGCGGGGTCGAGCGCCCGGATGGCCCGGCTCATGCCCGTGTAGCCGGTGTAGTCCGCCGAGGCGGCCGACAACCAGGACTCGGTGGCCGACGCCCACACGTCGAGGTAGGCCCGGAGCAGCGGGTCGGCGGTCCGCCACGCCTCCTCGTCGCTGTCACCGACGTACAGGGGGAGGCTCGCCACCACCTGGGGGGAGCCCGGGTGCCCCGCCTCGGCGTACGCCTCGCGGTAGACGGCGATGTGGTCGCTCATCTCGGCGAGCGGCGTGAGCGCGGGGGTGACGAGCAGGTTGTGGCCGCTCTCGCCGATCCAGGCGAAGCTGGAGCGCGAGCGCACCGCCGCGACCCACACCGGCGGGTGGGGGCGTTGCACCGGCCGGGGCAGGATCGTCACGTTCTCGAACCGGAAGAACGGCGTGTCCACGCTGACCCGTTCCTCGGTCCACAGCCGCAGCACGGTCTCCACCGTCGCGGTGAAGCGCTCCCTGCTGCCGTCCATCGGCACCTGGAACACCTCGAACTCCTGGGGCAGGTAGGCGCGGGCGAAGCCGACGTCGAGCCGTCCCCCGCTGATCGCGTCGACCATCGCCGCCTCGGAGGCGAGCCGTACGGGGTGGTGGAAGACCGGCAGCACGCAGCCGGTCATCAGCCGGATCCGCGTGGTGGCCGCGGCCACCGCGGACAGGAACGCCAGCGGGCTCGGGCAGTAGCCGCCGTAGGCGCCGAGGTAGTGCTCGGTCATCTTCACGTGGCTCATGCCGCCCTGGTCGGCGAGGCGGCTCAGCAGCAGCACGTCGCGGAAGTAGTCGTCGGGCGCCTTGGTCGCGGGCGCGCAGTCGGGCAGCAGGGACAGGCCGTGGAACATGTGCGGTCCTTTCTCCAAGTCAGGTCACGGCGATCGGTCAGGCCACGGCGAACAGGAAGAAGGTGACGTGCGCCACCACGAGGGGGATCAGCACCGGGTAGTGCCAGAACAGGACGCTGTGCGTGACGCCCATCACGATCGCGCCGACCACCGGGAACATCGCGGCGCGCCAGGAGGACATCAGGAAGACCTGCATGACGGTGAAGAGCAGGCAGGAGATCCCTATCGCGAGGACCGGCCCGGCCTCGCGCAGCCACGACAGCACCAGCCCGCGGAAGACGACCTCCTCGCTGCCGACCTGCGTGGCGGTGAGCGCCAGCGCGAGGGGGAGGGAGACCACCTCCATCGTCTTGAGGTGGTGCCTGATCCAGCCGCCGCGCGACAGGCCGAGCCACTGCCGCATGCGCTCCCCGCTCTCCACCGCGCCGTCCACGGCGCCCCCGGCGGTCGCGGGCGCGGTCCGCGCGCCCCTCACCTCGCCCCGCGCCCCCCTCCGCACCCCGTTTCGCACCCCGCCCGCCACGGAACCGGCGCGGCGCCGGCCCGCCGCCTGCACGCCCTCGATCAGCACGCGGCACAGCAGCGACCCGAGCGCCACCTCTCCGACGCCGATCGCCGCGCCGAGCGCGATGAGGCCCGGCCGGTCGAAGCCGGCGGCGAACCGGGTGAGGTCGATCCCGGTGACGAGGACGAGGACGGCGACGACGAGCACGTGGCTCGCGCCGGCCGCCGCCAGTTCGAGGACGCTGCCACGCTCGCTGGCGTCCCAGCGGCGGCCGAACGGCAGCAGGTGGGCGGCCCGGCGGCACAGGGCGAACAGCGCGCTCTTGGCGTACTTGTAGTACAGGACGACGAACACCGTCAGAACGAGCGCCTTCAGCGGCCAGGGCAGGTCGTTCACGCGGGCGCCCCCCACATGCCCCGGGCCGGGGTCCGCCGTGCCACCGGCTCGCTTCGCCGGTAGCGCCAGACCCACACGTTGAACACGACGTGGGCGACGACCGCCGCCAGCACGTTGCCGGTGAGCAGCGTCGCCGCGCACGCCGCCGCCGCGAGCGGGGTCTTGGCGAGCACCTGCACCCAGCCGAAGAAGACGTGGGAGCAGGCGAACACCGCCGCCGCCAGGACCAGCGCGCCGGCCTCGAGCCGTACGCCGGGGAGCAGGAGGGCGAGCCGGGTCAGCAGGCCGCGGAAGACCAGTTCCTCCCCGACGGCCACCGCGACCAGCAGTTCGAGCCGGACCCGCAGGTCGCCGCCCGTCGGCGCGTAGTCGTTGCGGGCGCGCACCAGGCCGGTGCGGCGGCGCTCGGACACCCGGGTGCCCGACGCGGCGAACCCCGCCGGGCGCGCCGCCGTCATCCGCTGCGGCGCCGGGCGGGCCGCAGCGGGGCGTGCCGTACGCCAGGCCGTGGTGATCGCCAGGTCGACCCGGACGATCAGTAGGCCGAGCACCGCCCCGAGCACGGCGCCCGCCGGCAGCCCCCACCAGCCGGCCGGGTGCCCGGGCACCGGCAGCAGCGCCGAGCCGGGGCCGAGCAGCACCGCCCCCGCGGCCACCAGCGCGCCCATGAGCAGCACATGCACGCCGAGGAGCGGCAGCCGCCGTACCCATGCCCACCGGGTGTGCAGGTGGGCCGCGAGCGTCAGGCACGACAGGGACAGCAGGGCCAGCGCGGTCAGCGCGTACGCCCTGGTGTCGGTGAGGGGGGCGTCAGGGATAGGGGTGGGGGTCATGGCGGCGGAATCCTCCGTACGCGGCGAACCGCGCGTGCGCCGCGGGCGGGGCGCTGGGCAGCGGCAGGGTCACGAGGTCGGGGCACCAGAAGCGGGCGACGACGAACCCGAGGTCGGCGACGTCCACGGTGGTGAAGTCGGCCGCGTAGAGGCGCTTGCCGGTGGCGTGGAAGGCCCGCACGAGGTCGCGCGCACGGGCCCCGGCCGGCCGTTCGTCGTCGGGCGGCAGGTCGTCGGCCGACGCGTCGTCGCAGTCGCCGAACCTCTCCTCGACCACCCGCGCCCCCTCGGGGGTGGCGGCGAGGGAGACGTTGGATTCGAGGTCGAAGATGTCCTCCCGCACGGCGGAGCCCTGCTCGAACCGCTGCTGCAGCGCGGACCAGACCGCCAGGCCCCGGACGCCCGCCGCCTCGAGCAGCGCCCGGTACATGGCCCGTTCGAGCACGCCGTCGATGCCGAGACCGACGGCCACGGCGGGCAGGCGGCCGTCCGCGCTGCGGATCAGGCAGGCGACGGTGAACCCGGGCAGGTCGGCGCTGGGGAGCAGGTGGAACTCCGGCTGGTCGCCCCGCACCTCGAAGGAGCCGCCGATGACCCGTTGCAGCGCCGCGGTCCTGGCCCCCGGCCGGAGCCGCGTCGACCGGCTGCCGCCATACCAGTGGCTGAGCGCCGCGTCGATCTGCACCATCTCCTCAAGAGCGTTGAGCGCGGCGCGGTCGGGGTCGGTGTGCGCGGCGGTTCCGGTGGACACCGCGGGCGCGAGCCAGGGCTCGCCCCTCGTGTCCTGGACGACGTAGCCGACGAGCAGCAACTGGGCCGGGACCCAGCAGTCGCGGCCGTCGCCCAGCCGGGTGGCCCGCACCCAGCCCAGCACGTCGCCGTCCCGCCGGGGCCGGAACGGGAACCCGGGACGGCCGTACTGCTCCGCGCCGTACGGCTCGGCGGGACCGGCGTCCCAGTGCTCTCCGGCCGCGGTCAGCTCCTCGGCCGTCGCGTAGCGGATCGGGAACCGCCCGCTCACCGGGGCGATGTAGCCGCCGTACCGCTCCACCACCTCGCCGAGCGTCCTGATGTGCGACTCGAAGGGGCGCAGGCCGTACCCGCCGATGTGATAGGCGCCGATCTTCGGCGCGGGCAGGCCGCGCAGCACGTGCACGCCGGTGAGCTCGCCTCCCGCCACCATCAGCCGCGGGCCGCCCCGCTGTCGCTGCAGGAAGCCCATGGACGGCATCAGGCCGCACAGCGGGGAGTGCATCCGGGCCCGCAGCCGCGCGGTGAACTGGTCGGGGGCCTCCACGACACGCGGGGCCATCACGTCATGCGGGGCCAACGCGTCATGCGGGGCCGTCAACGATGGGGTCGTCACGTCAGGCATCGATCCACCGCCGCACGTCGAAGTACAGCTCGGTCGCCTCCCGCTCGGGCACCGGTCCGCAGGCCCGGCAGCCGGGCAGCCGCAGCACCTCGGAGTACGCGATCTCCATCGTCGGCACGTAGATGCCCAGGACCTTGCCGAGTGTGGTGGTGGTCCCGGTCAGCGCCAGGTTGAGCGCCTCCAGCCCGACGTGCCCGGCGACCAAAGCGCGCAGCGCGTCGAGGGTGGGCGGCTCGCCGGCCCGTATGGACCGCCGGACGAGGGCGTCCTTGTACCGCTGGTAGGCGGCCGACTCCCGCAGGTTCATCAGCACCCGCGTCTCGAAGCAGGCGAAGCAGGCCGAGGCCGGCGGGGAGAACGCGGGGCCGATCAGCAGCATCGGGCCGTCGACGGCCGCCTGGATCCACGGCGTGCGCAGCGCCAGCGCGACCCGGTTGAGCACGCTGAGGCGCAGCGGGTGCGGCTCCTCGGCGACGTGGACCAGCACCTTGCCGCGCCACGGCTCGAACCGCTCGGTGAACCGCTCGAAGGTCAGCCCGTCCTCCAGCGCGACCGGATCGGCCTCCAGCAGGGCGCGGTGCAGCGGGTCGTCCTCACCCGCCACCTCCACACCGCCCGGCAGGCTGCCGTCCAGCACCCGGGCCGTCGCCGCTGCCAGCGCGTAGCCGCCCAGGACGACCACCGGCGGGGCGGGAGCCTCGGTGGTGTAGGCGCCGGTGCTCTCCAGATAGCTGTCCAGCGCGGTCTCCGGCGCCCGCGCGATCACGCCGAGCTGGTCGAGGTGGTCCACGAGGGCCTCGACCTCGGCCCGGGTCACCCCGTTGGCCTTCGCCACGTCGGCCCTGCTGGCGGTGCCGTCGAGGCCGCGGAGCAGGCCGTACAGCCGGCCGGTCCTGGCGTGGTCGGTCAGGGTGTAGGAGCGCACGTTCCAGACGCCGTGGCGCAGTTCGACGGTGTCGGCGTCGTGGGCCACGATGCTGAAGGACGGTTTGATCCTGACGTTCTTGCTCTGTTGCATCGGCGGTGTCATTCGGGGCCATTCCTCTCTCAGGGTCCGTGCCGTCAGCCCAGCAACGCGGCCGTCCGGGGGAGCTCGGGCGACCCGTGCCCCCCGCCCGCCGCGATCCCCGCGAACTGCAGGTCGATGAAGGCGTCCGCGATCTGGTCGCGGCGCAGCCGCACGCCGTCGGCGTCGGAGCGCACCTCGGCCACCCGTTCCAGGAAGCCGAGCAGGTGACGGCAGGGCCCGAGCGCCAGTACCTCGTCCAGATCGGTTCCCGTGCGCTCCCGCCACAGGTCGCGCGAGGCGCCCTCGAAGGTGGTCAGCGACTGGTAGAGCAGCCGGGCCGCGATGGCAGGCGAGGCGGCGGGGTAGCGCTCGTCGAAGTGCAGCGGGTCCCGGTTGTAGGCGGACAGGAAGCCGCGCCGGTGCGCGAGGTATTCCCCGCCGATCAGCGAGGTGGCGCCGGAGCCGAAGCCGGCCCAGTCCATGCGGAGCTGGAAGTAGGCCAGGTCGCTGAGGCAGCGCCGGTGGCCGAAGTGACTCATCGCGTACTCGGGGAACCCGGCGTCCACGAGCAGCGCGGCGGCCCGCCCGTAGGCCGCCTTCTGCTCGGAACGCAGGATCTCCGTGGTGCCCCGGGTCACCTGCCGGCGCAGCACCGTGCCGTGCGCGGGCCGGTACGGGTAGAGGGCGACGTGGGTGACCGGCAGGTCGAGGGCGGCCCGTACGGAGTCGGCGGCCTCCTCCACGCTCTCGCCCGGCAGCCCGCAGATGAGATCGATCGAGCGGTCGTCGAAGCCCGCCTCGGCCGCCAGTTCGACGGCGCGTCGCGCCTGCGCCGCGTCGTGGCTGCGGCCCAGCGTGCGCAGCCGCCGTTCGTCGAAGGACTGGACACCGCTGCTCCAGCGCCGGAAGCCCACGTCGCGGAAGGCCGCCAGCTTCTCCGGGGTGAGGCTCTCCGGACTGCACTCGATGGTCGCCTCGTCCATCCCGCCGGACAGGTCGAACACCTCGTGCAGCGCGGCCCCGATCCGCGCGATCTCGTGCTCGGCCAGGATGCTCGCCGTGCCGCCGCCCCAGTACATGATGGCGGGGCGGTAGCCGCGGCCGGTCAGGTCCGCCCCGCGTTCCCTGATCTCCCGGCAGAGCGCGTCGATGTACGCCCGCCTGGGCGTGTCGGCGGGGCGCAGCAGCAGCTCGGCGGTGGGGATCTCGGTGACCCAGTCGCAGAAGTGGCACTTCGAGCTGCAGAACGGGATGTGCACGTAGATCAGCAGCGGCCGGGCGTCGCTCATCCCGGCCATCCGACGAAGATCGTGTGCGCGACGAAGGACAGCACGCCGTCCAGCCCGAGCGCCTCGTTGGTCAGGTCGTCGACGTAGCTGGAGCAGTCGGTGGTGCCCAGGCCGAACCCGGTCGCGGTGAGGTGCATGTTCTGCGCGATGCCGCCGCACTCGTGCAGGACGAAGCGCATGCCCCGCGGGCCGTACTTGCGCATGGACCGCCAGGGCCGGGCGACGAGGAGGACGACCGCGGCCGCGCTCTCGACGGAGATGATCCCGCCGGGAATCGCGAACGAGTCGCGAAGCCGGTCCGCGGTCGCCCGGTCCCCGGTGCGGACGAGCACGTCCTCGACCGGGCTGTAGCGATAGGTGCCGACGGGCAGCTCCGGCACGTCGAGCGCGGCGAGGTGGATCTCCACGGGATAGAGGCCGCCGCCGCTCGGCACCGCGCGGAACCGATAGGTGGCGGTGCCGCCGCGCATCAGCTCGCCGTCGGCCTCCCCGGTGATCCCGCCGCCGAACCGGATCATCGTGCCGAGCTCGGCGAGGGCCACGGGGTCGCCGGTGTACCTGCGCACGCTCCGCCGCCGGGCGACGGCCTCGTCCAGCGCGATCGGCACCTCCAGCGGTGCGGGCAGCTCGACGACGTCCGCCTCGGGCGCCGACTCGTGGTCGATCACCGACAGCGCGGTCGCCATCACGTCCCCGAAGTAGTCCGCGCCCGAGAGCTGGGCCTCCCGGTCCCAGGGCGCGAACCGGCTGGCGACGATGAAGTCCTCGGCGGGCCGGGGGAAGCGCGCCTCGCCGAGGTTGTCGTAGCGGGCCTGGTGGGTGCGCAGGCCGACCGTCTGCAGGTCGGGGCTGAGCAGCCGGTAGGCGCTGACCCCTGCGCTCGCCTCGGCCAGTTGGGGATCGGTGTGCTCCACGCTCACTCCTGGAAGATCTCGCTGGGCGGGGGGACCTTCCGGTTCAGGGCGATCGACTGGTCGACGAGCTGCTCGGCGGTGACCGGAGTGGCGTACTCGCCCAGCCGGAAGGTCGCGTGCGCCCACTCGCTGAACTCCACGAGCCCGAACCTGTTGCCGTCGGCGTCGGTCACGCTGGCGCCCCGCCCCATGGAGTCGCCGGCGTCCCCCCGATAGAACGGGCTGTCCCGGAACTGCTCCTGGAACTCCGGCTTGACCTGCTTGGGCAGCGGCAGGTCGTACGGGCCCGCCGTCACCTGGCCGCCGGCCTCCGCGATGGTCTTGAGCATGGCGTCGAGGTCGGCCACGTGGAAATAGACCGTTATCGCCTCGCCGGGAAATCTGCGCTTGTCGACCGTGAGCAGGATGCCGTCGCTGGACACCGGGGCGTGGTAGGAGATCTCGTACGAGAGGGATCGTGCGAGCGGCATTCCGAGCAGCGCCTGGTAGAACTCCACACCGCGCGCCACGTCGTCCACCGGAACGTTGATGAGAACGGGCTTGGGAATGGCGGAAACGTCTATTTCCCGCTTGGCTTCCATGGCTGTCACCGCGTTTTCCTCGGTATTTCTCCGTGAATTTCGGGAGGGCGGGGCCCGGGGCGTGAGCCGCCGGGCCCCGCTTGTCGCTACGGACGCGCGATCGTGCCGCAGGAGCTGGACGTGCAGCCAGCGCAGCAGGATGAGGCGCCCGGGACGACGACGCCGAACCCGGCGCCGGTCAAACCGGCGCCGAGCGGCTGAGCGGTCATGCTCCGGTGGTCGACCGTGGCGGTGCTCTCGAGCTTCATGCCGTAGTTCACCCCCTCTCGGCATGACGGAGACCCGGGAGATCGAAGACGCGGATTCATGCGAGCCCGGGCGCCGCGCTCCGACCCAGCAAAAGGTCCCTTTCTCCGGATCGGACTCACCGATCATCACACGCGAGAATTCGGTGTCAATGATGAGAATCCGCGCGGGGCGATGGTGACAAAACTCACCAGAAAACGGTGCGGAAAAGGTTCTCCCGGAATACACGCCGGCGTCGTAGCGTGCGTCAGTGGACTTCGCCCCGACGAACCCGTTTTCGGGAGGCCGCGACAGCGATGACGCCTGAAACCCGGCACGTGAGCATCAGGGACGTGACCTTCAGCTACGGAGCGGTGCGGGCGCTGGCCGGCGTGACCCTGGGGATATCCGCCGGAGAGGTCGTCGCGCTGCTGGGACCGAACGGCGCGGGCAAGAGCACGCTCACCCACGTCATGCTGGGGCTGCTGACCCCGGGGATCGGCCGGGCCGACCTGTTCGGCATGCGCCCGCAGGACGCCGTCGCGCGCGGACTGGTGGGGGCGATGCTGCAGGACACCGGGTTGATGCGCCATGTGACCGTCCGCGAGGTCGTCGGCCTCGTCGCGGCGCAGTACGGCAGGGCCGCTCTGACCGGGGGGATCCTGCGCGAGGCCGGGCTGGCGGACCTGGGGGCGCGCCGGGTGAGCAGGCTCTCGGGCGGTCAGCGTCAGCGGGTCAAGTTCGCCCTGGCCATCGCCGGAGACCCGCGGCTGCTCTTCCTCGACGAGCCCACCGCCGCGCTCGACGTCGCGGCCCGCCACGCGTTCTGGGAGGACATCCTGGAACGGGCCGGGCGCGGCCGGACGATCGTCTTCGCCACGCACTACATGGAGGAGGCGGAGGCGTACGCGAACCGGATCGTCGTGCTGCAGGGCGGGCAGATCGTGGCCGACGGCCCGGCCAGGCAGATCATGTCCAGGGTGAGCGACGTCACCCTGCGGTTCACCGACCCGGAGGCGCGGGAGGAGGAGCTCGCCCGGCTGCCGGGGGTGCTGCGGGTGAAGGGCGACCCGGGGGACCGCTGGGAGCTGGTCACCTCCGACCAGGACGCCACACTCGACGCCCTGTACGGCGCCTCACGGCGAGGGGTGCGGGATCTGGAGATCATCCGGGGCTCCCTCGAGGACGTCCTCATGGCCCTGGCGAAGGAGACGGGACTGCCATGACCCACTACATCAGGCTCGACGTGGTCAGCATGGTCCGCAGCGGCTACTTCCTGGTCTTCTCCGTGCTGTTCTCGGCCGGCTTCTACGTCATGTTCACGAAGCTCTTCACCGTGTCGGGCTGGACCTCCGCACCGGGGTTCGCGGCGACCTACATGATCGCCCTGGCGGTCTCCGGCGCGTTCTACGCCGCGCTGACCGGCGGCGGAATCCGGCTGGGCGAGGAGCGCGGCAGCGGGTGGGCCCGTCAGCTCACGCTCACCCCGCTGTCCCCCCGGCGGTACGTGCTGGGCAAGCTCGTGGGCGCCTGGCTGCTCGTGCTTCCCGCCCTCGCGGCGATCTTCATCCTGGGCGCCCTGCTCAACCAGGTGCGGATGCCGCCGGACCGCTGGGCGCTGGTGCTCGCCGCCTCCTGGGGCGGCAGCGTCTGCTTCGCGGTGTTCGGGGTGGCGATCGGGCTGCTGGTCGCCGGAGAGGCGACCCAGTTCGCCTGCCTCGGCGTCTTCTTCCCGATGGCGATCCTGGGCGGGCTGTGGTTCCCCACGTCGGCGTTCCCGCAGACGGTCAGGCAGGTCAGCGACTACCTGCCCACCAGTGCGCTCTACCACCTGGCGATCACCGCGGAGCGGGGATCCGGAGAGGTCGCCACGCCGCTGCTGGTGCTGGCCTGCTGGACCGCGCTGGCGCTCGTGGTGGCCCTGGCCCGGCTGCGCCCCGAGGCCCTCAGCCCCGCCGGCTGACTCAGAGCCAGTCGTTGGCGGCGGCGATGCGTACGGCCTCGTGGCGGTTGCGCGCGCCGGTCTTGTGGATGGCCCGGGTGATGTAGTTCCGCACGGTGCCGGTGCTGAGGCGCATGGCCCTCGCGATGTCGGCGACCGTGAGGACGTCCTGGGCGTGGCGGAGCACCGCGACCTCCTGCGGAGTGAGCGGGCACGGTTTGGCCAGGGCGATGCGGGCGGCGAGGCGGTCGTCGATGACGAGCTCGCCGACCGCCACCCGCCTGATCGCGGCGACCAGCCGGGCGGTGGAGGTGTCCTTGACGAGGTAGCCGCAGGCGCCCGCGGCGAGCGCGGCGCGCAGGGCGCCCGGCTCGCGGAACGCCGAGAGGATCAGGCATCTGGTGGCGGGAGAGCGTCTGCGCAGCCCCGCGACCACCTCCACGCCGTTCGGGACGTCCTCCTGGCCGGCCGCGCCGTCCGACGGCAGGTGCAGGTCGACCAGCGCGATGTGCGGGCGCGTCTCGGCGGCCAGCGCCAGCGCCTCCTCGACCCCGCCCGCCGCGCCGACCACCCGCAACCCCGCGTACGCCGAGAGCAGGAGCCCCAGGGCCTCCCTGACGAGGTCCTGGTCCTCGGCGATCAGCACGTCCAGTGGCGGTTCAGTCATGCGGGCGTCCCCCTTCGACGAATCTCGCTGTCACGCGTACGCCGCCCTCCCTGGACCGCGAGACGACCAGTTCCGCACCGGCCTGCTCCAGCCGTTCCCGCAGTCCGGTGAGGCCCGCGCCCGGCACCAGGGGCTCCTTCGGCCGTCCGTCGTCCTCGACCGTCAGCCGGCCGGCGCCGAAGATCACCCGGCAGGTCCGGGCGCCGCTGTGCTTGGCGACGTTGGTGACGGCTTCGCGCAGGAACCAGGCGAACGGCGCCCTCTGGTGCGCCCTCACCGGACGGCCGAAGACGGCGAGGTCGATCCCCGCCCAGCCCAGCAGCTCCCTGGCCTCCTCCAGCTCCGTCACGATGTCCGGGGAGCGCATCTCCTCGACCACCGCCAGAGTGTTGTTCAAAGCGGTGCGCGCCAGCGCCGCGATGCGGCGCAACTCCTCGCCCGTCGAGGTCTCGGGGTCGTGCTGCGCCGCGACCTCGGCCCTCATGATGAGGGCGACCAGGTCGCGGCCGACCAGATCGTGCAGGTCCCGGGACAGCCTGCGGCGCTCGCGCTCGCCGGCCAGCCGCTCGGACGCCTTCTGGGTCTCCCAGCGGGTGATGGCGAACTCGATGACCTGGTGGATGCCGCTCAACGTCACGGCGAAGACCGCGAGCTGGGTCACCAGGATGGCGAGCCGCATCGGGGCGAGCCCCCGCAGGAGCCCGGCGCACACCATGACGAGAACGAAGCCGCCGGCGGACACCAGCCCGAGCCAGGGGCCCTGAGTAATGACGAGGCAGGTGAGGACATAGAACGGCAGATAATAAATCCAGCTCTCCGGCAGAACCGCCAGGAGGGCGAGTCCGCTGACGACCACGCCCAATAGCGCCCAGGGCGTGTGGAGCCGTTCCGAACGCGGTATCGAGCGGCACACCACCCGGGTGTAGGAAGCCATGAAGACGGCGAGCCCGCACCCTGCGACCGCGCACTTCCACGGCCCGGGCCGGTCCCGCAGGAATTCGGGCGGCAACGTGAGCACGAGCAACAGAAATGCGATCGTGAACAGGCGTATGCCCCGGTAGAGGGCGGCCGAGGGCGCGGCGCCGGTTCGGGAGCGCTCCGCCGCCGCACGCCGGTCGCCGTCTCGCTCACGATGCCCGGTGGAGAGAGCCACCGGATTTCCCTGGAATTTCTTCCCGCGTTCACGTGGCTCCGACCTCGACAACACCCGCCACCACCCGTCACGCGTCGCCACTGCTTGGTGAAGGCGATTCGGCACTTCTCGCCGAGCGCTATTACCGCTTTCGCCGCGCGCGCTGACCCGGACCCCGCGACACGAGTTGATTACATGTCGGAAAGCGTGTCAACCGGCCGTTTTCGCGCAATCACCCGCGTGTCGGACCCACCTGCTGTGATCACAGGACGTCCCGGTGCGGGCACGCACCGTGTGGTGGCGCGCCTCGCCGCCGTACGGCGAGGGGGCTGCCCCGAAGTGTTCACCGACTGATTACGGAGATCCTTGGGAAAGGCGACGGAAAAGATGGATTCGCGGGTAGCTACTCACGGGTAGATTTACTCGGAAGAGGCGAAAGCGGTACAGAAGGAGCCATATGACGGCGAGGATGGGGACGGCGAAACTCGGCCCGGCAGAACGTACCGCCGCCCTGGCGCGGATGGAGGCGCAGGAACTCGACGTGGTCGTGATCGGCGGCGGCGTGGTGGGCGCCGGCGTCGCGCTCGACGCCGCGACCCGCGGGCTCTCTGTGGGCCTGGTCGAGGCGCGCGACTTCGCCTCCGGCACGTCGTCCCGGTCGTCCAAGCTGATCCACGGCGGGCTGCGTTATCTGGAGCAGCTCAACTTCGACCTCGTCAGGGAGGCCCTGCGGGAGCGGTCGCTGCTGCTCAAGCGGATCGCGCCGCACCTGGTCAGGCCGGTGCCGTTCCTGTTCCCGCTCACGCACGCCGGCTGGGAGCGGCCGTACATCGGGGCGGGGCTCGCGCTCTACGACACGCTCGGGCTGTCCTTCGGCCTCGCCCGGGGCGTGCCGGGGCATCGTCACCTGACCCGCCGCCAGGCGCTGCGGGTCGCCCCCTCGCTGCGCAGGTCGGCCTTCACCGGCGCCGTGCAGTACTGGGACGCCCAGGTCGACGACGCCCGCTTCGTGATGACCACGCTGCGCACCGCCGCGACGTACGGCGCGCACGTCGCCTCCCGGGTGCAGGCGGTCGGCTTCCTGCGCGAGGGGGAGCGGGTCACCGGGGTGCGCGTGTGCGACCTGGAGACCGGCGCCGAGCTGGACGTGCGGGCCCGCCAGGTCGTCAACGCGACCGGCGTGTGGACCGACGACATCCAGCAGCTCGTCGGCGGCCGGGGGCAGATCCACGTGCGGGCGTCCAAGGGCATCCACCTCGTGGTGCCGCGCGACCGCATCCACTCGCTCAGCGGGCTCATCATGCGCACCGAGAAGTCGGTGCTGTTCGTCATCCCCTGGGGCCGGCACTGGATCATCGGGACCACCGACACCCGCTGGAACCTCGACAAGGCCCACCCCGCGGCCTCGCGGGCGGACATCGACTATCTGCTCGACCGGGTCAACTCGGTGCTCTCGGTGCCGCTGACCAGGGACGACGTCGAGGGCGTGTACGCCGGGCTGCGGCCGCTGCTGGCCGGGGAGTCGGAGGAGACCTCCAAACTCTCGCGCGAGCACGTCGTCACCCACCCCGTGCCGGGGCTGGTCATGGTGGCCGGCGGGAAGTTCACGACGTATCGGGTCATGGCGGCCGACGCCGTGGACGCGGTCGCGCACGGCCTCGACCAGCGCGTGCCGCCGTCCTGCACCGACCAGGTGCCGCTCGCCGGCGCGGAGGGCTACCAGGCCCTGTGGAACTCCCGCCACCGCATGGCGCGCTCCTCCGGGCTGCACGTGGCGAGGATCGAGCACCTGCTGGAGCGGTACGGCTCGCTGATCGACGAGGTGCTGGCGCTCATCGAGAAGGACCCCTCGCTCGGCCGGCCTCTCGACGGCGCGGACGACTACCTGCGCGCGGAGATCGTGTACGCGGCGACGCACGAGGGCGCCGGGCACCTCAACGACACGCTGACGCGGCGCACCCGCATCTCGATCGAGACCTTCCACCGGGGAAGCGCGGTCGCCCAGGAGGCCGCCGAGCTCATGGCCGGCCCGCTCGGCTGGGACGCCGATCAGGTCAAGCGCGAGGTCGAGTACTACACCAAGCGGGTCGAGGCGGAGCGGGCCTCCCAGGAGCAGGACACCGACCAGGAGGCCGACGCCATCCGCCTCGGCGCGCCGGAGATCGTCCCCGTCGCGCCCCCGCGTGACCTCGCGAAGGCGCCGGGGAACATCAGCTGAAAGGGATCCACGCGCGGTCGGCCAGCGTGGCGGCGTCGCTGACCTTGAGGCCGGTGTCGGAGACGGTCCACAGGTCGTCGCCGATGACGAGAGAACGGCGGATGCCCTGGTCGGCGGGGGCGAAGTCGCTCTTCGCCGGCGGTCGCGGGTGGGTCACGACGCCCAGCTTGGTGATCTCGCGGTCGCCGACGCGCAGCGCGAGCGCCGCGCTGCCCGCGATCCCGCCCTCGGCCCAGTTCTGGAGCGGGAGCACGGCCAGCCCGGTGGCGGGCCAGTAGAGGAAGGCGTGCGGGTCCCACTCGGCCTCCGAGCCGGACTCCTTCTGGCGGAACCGCGACAGCACCGCGGGCGCGGCGGGGTCGCCGACGTCGAACAGCGAGATCTGCGTGCCGAGCACGCGGCCCGCCTCGCTCGCCTCCTGGCCGATGCCGATGAGCCGCCCCTCGCCCGCCGGGTGGAGATAGGCGGAGAAACCGGTGATCTTCAGCTCGCCGGTGACCTTCGGCGCGGCCGGATCCCGCAGGTCCAGCGTGTACAGGGGGTCGGTCTGGCGGAACGTCACCACGTAGCCGAGGCCGTCCATGAACCGCACCGAGTAGATCCGCTCGCCCTTGCCGAGGCCCGTGACCGAGCCGGTCTGGGCGAGCGTGCCGGCGTCGAGCACGTAGACGCCGCTCTCGCTCGTGCCCGGGCTCGCGCTCGCGTCGAACACCTCGGCGCCGCTGGTCGTCGCCACCCGCAGGTGACCGTCGTACTCCGACAGGGAGTACTGGTTCAGCAGCCGTCCCGGCACAGAGCCCGACGTGACGTAGCGCGGGGCGCCGGGGGCGGAGACGTCGAAGCGGTGCACCTCCGTGCGCTCGGGCGGCACCGCCGGGGTGGCCGTGGGCGCGGCGGCCGACGAGCCGGGCACCGGCATCACGTCGATCGGACGAGCCGCCCACCAGCGGGGATTGCTGGTGACGTAGAGGCTGCCCGCCGTTCCGTACACGGTGTCGCCGTCGGCCGCGACCGCGATCGGCGTGAGCGGGCCGAACGGCGTGGCGGCGGCCAGGTCGATCGTGTGGATGGTCAGCATCGAGGTGCCGGTGAACTGGTCGGGGTGGCTCACCTGGTCGCAGCCGACCCGCTCGGTGCGGCTCGCGCCGCCGGACTCGACGTCGTACGACGGCAGCCACGCGTCGGCGGGGGCGGACAGCACGGCCTTACGGTTGCCTTCGAGCAGCTCCTTCTCCGATTCGTCCTGCTTCGGCGTCGGGAAGGCAATCTCCGGCTGGGACCGGACGACGAGCCGCACCGTGGAGCCGACCTGCCGGGCGTCGATGTGCTGCCCGTGCACGGTCATCGCGCCGAGGACGCGCGGCTCGCCGGACAGGTCCACGAGCACGTACCTCGGGCCGCTCGGACCCGGCAGGCGCTTGGCCATCGCCCCGAACGGGACGATCCCGCCGCCCTGGAACAGCACGAGCGCGCGGTCGCCGTGGACCAGCAGGTCGGCCTGGGCCCACGACTGGTCCTCGGCGACGAGCCGCAGCGTCCCGGCGACCTTCCGGGTCTTCGCGTCCACGACGCGCAGCACGCCCCTGGTGACCGTGATCACCCGGTCGCCGTCGGTCTTGACCAGGTCGGGCTCGTCCACGCCCGCCTCGTGCGTGTTCGTGGCCGAGTACGACTGCTGCTCGGGCGTCGCGCGCTTGGCGGCGGCGACGTCGGAGCGGGCCGCGTAGAGCATGGCGTCCCCGAAGCCCCAGGGGGTCACGTTCCGCGCGGCCGCCTGCCGCAGCCCCTCCGTCATCTCGTCGCAGCCGGCGTACGCGACGAGCCGCACCCTGCCGGTCAGATCGGTGCCGGTCAGGTTCGTGTGAGGGGGCGGGAAGTCCTGTGTCGTACGGCCACCCGCGCAGCCCGTGGCTCCCGTGGCCAGCAGCGCGGCGAGAATGCCCGCCGTACGAATCGATGTCCTCATGCCCCCAAGACGGACCGCCGCCGGGGGCGGTTCACCGCGTGCGGCTCACGAGGGCCTGAACCTCAGGTTGACAATCAGATCGTCCACCGCCTCGTCACTGGCCTGCATGAGCGCGCGTACTATGCCGCCCGTCATGTCGAGGATCACCATCGCGTTCTTGTCGCCGTCGCCGTTCTCCCAGCAGACGACGTGCCGCTCGTCATACCAGCCCACGAACCGAGAGCATCCGGACGCGATCCGCAGTTTCTCCCGCCCCGTCGCGTGATCCCAGACGCACAGATCCGCGTCGTCCTGCGGGCAGCCGCTGGCGAACGAGGTTCCGGACGGGGAGAACAGGAACTGGGCGATGTCGTTGAACATGGTCGGGCCGGTGATGTCGCGGACCGCCTTCCCACTCAGATCGAAAAAGCGCAGGCCCTTGGTCCGGCCACTGCGGAAGAACGCGACCACTCCCTCTTCGTCCGCGTCCCACCCGAACACCGATTCCTTGATGGCCGGGTCGTCGACCTCCACGATCTTCGCGGTCCGCCGGGCGGCGTCGACCACGATGAAGCCGGTGGTGATCCGGTCCTTGCCGGAAGGCTTCCTGATGCTCAGCAGGACCTTGCCGCCGTCCCGGGACCACTGGAAGAAGTCCGCCACCTTGGGCTGGCGCACTGTCTTCACCTTGTGCATCACTCCGGTTCTCAGCTCGATGAGATCAACGGACGACGTGCCCTTGTAGAAGTAGACGGGTATGCCCAGCCCGTACGTGCCGTCCGGCGAGACGGTGTAGTCGAGATAGCCGTCCTTCTTCTTGAACGGTGCGGACATCGAATCCCTGACGTACGTGTACTCCGCCGCGTCCGTGGTGAAAGACGTGACCGACACCGGGTCGTCGGGATGCTCATAGAGAGTGGCCGCCACGCCGGGCAGTTTCGTCTTGGTCAGGCCTGTCCTGGGGACGGTGACAGGCGGAGTCGAGGCCGCGGCGGGCGTCGAGCCGCCCCCCTGCGGTGTGTGGGCCGCCGGCGGCGGCGTGAGAGAAGTGACCACCCTGGCCGCCTCGGCGCCCGTGCCCTCCCGGTCGCCGGAGCGGAGCAGGAGGCCGGCGGTGATCGCGGCGATCACGGCGACCACCGCGGCGATCTTGATCCGGTGGCGATCCGCTCGGCCGCCCGGCTCGACGGCCGATTCGATCTCCGTCTCCCGGCCTCCGCCGGCCTCGACCGGACGCGCGCCGGTGCGGGCATCGGGCCGCCGGCCCGGAGCGGACCGTGACCACACGGGGGTCTCGGATGGAGGGGGCGGCGGCCCTTCGGCGTCCGGCTCGGCCGCGCCGGTGACGGTCTCCGGCCGCGGGCCCTCGCCATCGGGGACGACGCCATCGGGGGTGTATTGCTCCAACAGGGCCACGATGACCTGCTGGGCGGTCGGCCGCTGTGCCGGGTCTTTCCTCAGGCAGGAGGCGACCAGATCCCGCAACGTGCCGTCGATGCCGCGGATCTCTGGCTCGGCATTGAGGATCCGGTTGATCACGGCGGGCAGGGATGCACTGCCGAACGGGGAGTTTCCGGACGCCGCGAACACGATCGTGCTCGCCCAGGCGAACATGTCCGTGGCAGGGCCGATGTCCTTGTTCAGGAACTGCTCCGGCGCCATGTACGCGGGAGTGCCGATGGGCACCGAGGTCAGCGACGAGGTGGCGTCCAGCGCGCGGGAGATGCCGAAATCGATGACTCGCACCCCGTCGGGTCCCATGAGCACGTTCGGCGGCTTGAGGTCGCGATGCACGATTCCGGCTTTGTGAACGGCCGCCAGGGCGGTGGCGACACCGATGGCGAGACGGTAGAGGGCGTTCCCCCTGACGGGACCTGAGGAGGCGACGCTCTGCTGGAGCGAGGGGCCGTCGATGTATTCGCTGACGATGTACGGCCGGTCGGACTCCATGCCGGTGTCGAGGATCTGTGCCGTGCAGAAGGCCGCCACACGTTTGGCCGCCGCGACCTCCCGCAGGAAGCGCTCGGTGGTGACGGTGTCACCGGTCAGATCGGCACGGATCCATTTGACGGCGACGGGTTCGCCGGTCGGACCGGTGGCGTGGTAGACGATGCCCTGTCCGCCCGTACCGAGACGGCCGGTGAGCATGTACTGGCCGATGCGCTGGGGGTCGCCTGGTCGCAGAGGTGAGATGTCCGGCACGTACTCGATTTTGCTGGAACGATGCGGCGGCGAGGTTGTTTCCGGCCAGGACGCCCTTTGCCCGGCGCCTCCAATTACCTACCGGTAGCCACGAGCGGGGCTCCGGAATATTCTTCCGCCATGGGTGCCATGAATCGGACGCTCGACGCGGCCATGGTCGACCGGATCCTCACGCACGTCTCCTCTGAGGGCAAGACGAGAGAGATCGTCGCGCCGTTCACCGGCGAGGTCCTGGCCGAGGTCCCGATCTCCACCCCCGCGGACGTCCGCGCGGCGTACGCCAGGGCGAGGGCGGCGCAGGAGGCCTGGGCGGCGCTGCCGGTCCGGGAACGGATCACGCCCTTCCTGCGGCTCCACGACGCGATGCTCGACCGCCGCCAGGAGCTGCTCGACATCGTGCAGTGGGAGACCGGCAAGGCGCGGCGCCACGCGTACGAGGAAGTGGCGGACGTGGCGGGCTGCACGCTGTACTACGCGCGGCGGGCGCCCGGGCTGCTGGAGCCGCAGCGCAGGCAGGGCATCTTCCCGATCGCCACCCGTACGGCCGAGCTGCGCCACCCCAAGGGCGTTGTCGCGGTGATCAGCCCGTGGAACTACCCGCTGGCCCTCGGCGTCACCGACGTGGTCCCCGCGCTGATCGCGGGCAACGCGGTCGTGCACAAGCCGGACACCCAGACCCCGCTGTCCACGCTGTGGACGATCGACCTGCTGGCCGAGCTGGGCATGCCGCGCGACGTCTGGCAGGTCGTGCTCGGCGATCCGGAGGACGTCGGCGACCCGCTGATCGACGGCGCCGACTACGTCGCGTTCACCGGCTCGACGCGCGGCGGGCGCAAAATCGCCGAGGAGGCGGCCAAGCGCCTCATCGGCTGCTCCCTCGAGCTCGGCGGCAAGAACCCGATGATCGTGCTCGACGACGCCGATCTCGACGTGGCCGCCCAGGGCGCGATCCGGGCCTGCTTCACCAACGCGGGCCAGCTGTGCATCTCGATCGAGCGCCTCTACGTGCACGAGGCGATCGCCGACGCCTTCCGCGACAAGTTCGTCCGGGCGGTGGAGAACATGAGGATCGGCCCCGGTCTCGACTGGGACGTGCAGATGGGCTCGCTCACGTCGCAGAGGCAGCTCGACGGGGTCTCGGCGCACGTCGAGGACGCCGTCGCCAAGGGCGCCACGGTGCTGACGGGCGGCAGGCCGCGCCCCGACCTCGGCCCGTTCTTCTACGAGCCGACCGTCCTCGACGGCGTCGGCGAGGACATGGCCGTCTGCAGGGACGAGACGTTCGGGCCGGTCGTGTCGCTCTACCGCTTCAGAGACGAGGACGAGGCGGTCCACGCGGCCAACGACACCGCGTACGGGCTGAACGCCTCGATCTGGACCAGGGACGTCGCGCGGGGCCGCCGCCTCGCCGCCCTGATCAAGGCGGGCACCGTCAACATCAACGAGGGGTACGGCTCGGCGTACGCCTCCTATGACGCGCCGATGGGCGGGATGAAGTCGTCCGGGCTCGGCCGCCGCCACGGGACCGAGGGCCTGCTGAAGTACACGGAGGTCCAGACGGTGGCCAGCCAGGCCACGTGGCTGGGCTTCGAGCCGATCCTCGGCATGACCTACGACAAGTACGCCGACACGCTCGCGGGGCTGCTCAAGACGATGAAGCGGCTGCACCTCAAGTAAGAAAGGCGGGACGTTGGACTACGACGTCGCGGTGATCGGGTCGGGGTTCGGCGGGAGCGTGACCGCGCTGCGGCTCACCGAGAAGGGCTATTCGGTCGGCGTCCTGGAGGCCGGCCGGCGGTTCGACGAGAAGACCCTGCCGAAGACCTCCTGGCGGGCCGGGGACTTCCTGTTCGCGCCCGCGCTCGGCCTGAAGGGCATCCAGCGCATCCACGTCCTGCGGGGCGCCAACGGCGTGATGGTGCTGGCCGGCGCGGGGGTGGGCGGCGGCTCGCTCGTCTACGCCAACACCCTCTACGAGCCGCTCGACCCGTTCTTCCGCGATCCCCAGTGGGCGCACATCACCGACTGGAAGGTCGAGCTCGCGCCCTACTACGACCAGGCGAGGCGGATGCTGGGCGTGGTGGACAACCCCACGGTCACCGCCGCCGACGAGGTGATGAAGAAGGTCGCCGAGCGGATGGGCGTCGGCCACACCTTCCATCTCGCCCCTGTCGGGGTGTTCTTCGGCGAGCCCGGCGTCGAGGTGGACGACCCCTACTTCGGCGGCGCGGGGCCGCGCCGCCGCGGCTGCACCGAGTGCGGCGAGTGCATGACCGGCTGCCGCCACGGCGCCAAGAACATGCTGATCAAGAATTACCTCTATCTGGCCGAGAAGGCCGGGGCGAAGGTCCACCCGGAGACCACCGTGACCGGTGTGCGGCCCATCGAGGGCGGCTACGAGATCACGGTGAGGCGAACGGGACCGTTCGGCCCCACGCGCACGCTGACCGCCGGGCAGGTGGTCTTCGCCGCGGGGACGTACGGCACGCAACACCTGCTCCACCGGCTCAGGGCCACCACACTGTCCCGAATCTCGCCCCGGCTCGGCGCGCTGACCAGGACGAACTCCGAGGCGCTGCTCGGCTTCGAACGCCTCACCACGAAGGGCGCCAAGCTCAACCGCGGCGTGGCGATCACGTCCTCGATCCATCCGGACGCCGAGACGCACATCGAGCCGGTCCGGTACGGCGACGGCTCCAACGCCATGGGACTACTGCGCACGCTGCTCGTGGACGGGGGCGGGCGGGCGCCGCGCTGGCTGAAGTTCATCGGCGCGGCCCTGCGGCGGCCCCACCTGCTGCCCCGGCTGTTCAACCACCGCAGGTGGTCGGAGCGCACGGTCATCGCCCTCGTCATGCAGGCCAAGGACAACTCGATCACGCTCTCGCTGAAGGGCGGGAAGCTGCGGGCGGGCCCGGGCCACGGCGAGCCGAACCCCACCTGGATCCCCGCCGGGCACGAGGCCGTCCGCCTGGCGGCCGAGGAGATCGGCGGCCTTCCCGGCGGCTCCTGGCTCGATCTGTTCGACATCCCGGCGACGGCGCACTTCCTCGGCGGCTGCGCGATCGGCGACTCTCCCGAGACCGGTGTGATCGACCCCTACCACCGGGTCTACGGCTACGAGGGCCTGCACATCGTGGACGGCTCGGCCGTGTCGGCCAACCTCGGCGTGAACCCCTCGCTCACGATCACGGCCCAGGCCGAGCGCGCGATGGCGCTGTGGCCGAACAAGGGCGAGGCGGACCCGCGCCCCGCCCTCGGCTCCGCGTACGTGCGGCTCGGGCCGGTCGCGCCCGTGCGGCCGGTGGTCCCCGCGTCGGCGCCGGGCGCGCTGCGCCTGCCGATCGTGGGCATCACGTCAGGGCGGACGGCAGCGGACGGCGGTGCACCACGTCGAGACGGGACACCGCGCGGGTGAGCGCCACGTAGAGCCTGCCCAGCCCGCGCTCCTCGGCCGCGACGATCTCGGCGGGCTCGGCCAGCACGACGTGGTCGTACTCCAGGCCCTTGCACAGGGTGGCGGGCACCACGGAGATCCGTACGGACGGGTCGGGCGTGGGGCCGTCGGCGACGGCCAGACCGGCGTCCGTGAGCGCGGCGCGCAGGCGGCCGGCCGACGCGTCGGCGGCGATGACGCCGATCGAGCCCTCGTGGCCGAGCGCCTCGACCACCGCCGTCACGACCGCCGGGTCGTCCCCGCGCAGCACCCGCAACCGGCCGTCGCGCCGGAAGGACCGGGAAGGCGGCACGTCCACCGCGAGCTCGGCCAGCAGGCGGTTGGCGAGCTCGACGACGGCGGCGGGCGTGCGGAAACCGGTGGTGAGCGCCATGACCGCGGCCTCCGGCTTGCCCAGGTGCGCCATCTGCTCGCCCCAGCCGCGGGCGGCCCACGGGGTCGTGCCCTGCGCCAGGTCGCCGAGCACGGTGAGCGAGCCGTGCTCGCTGCGCCGGGCGACGGCCCTGCACTGCATCGGCGACAGGTCCTGCGCCTCGTCGACGATCACGTGGCCGTATCCCCGCGGGCGCTCGACAAGGCCGGCGAGCTCGTCGAGCAGGATCAGGTCGGCCGTCGTCCAGGAGGCGCTCCGGTAGGTGCGCGGCGGTCTCGCCCAGGTGATCGCCGCCCGCTCGGCCGTCGTGAGCACGCCCTCGGCGGCCTCCGAGCAATCACTGAGCACCTCGAACAGCACCTCCTCGGGGCGTACGGCCGGCCAGAAGGCGTCCACGGCGGCGGTGACGGCCCGGGTGGTCCGGCGCGTCCACGCCGTGTCGATCGTCCGGCCGCGGGCCTCCGCCCGGCTCCGCGCGAGTGACGCCACGCGGGCGATGACGCGCTCGCGGCCCACGCCGTACGGCATCGCCTCGCACCGGGTCTCCTCGACCACGTGGCGCAGTTCGTCCTGCGAGACCCGCCAGCGGGAGGAGCCGTCGGCCACGGCGAGGGGCTCCGCAGGCTCGCGGACGCGCCGGTGGAGCGCCCTGCGCAGCACCTCGGCCATGCGCACGTCGTGCTTGACCACCGCGGCGTCCGTGCCGTCGATCCCCTTGACCGGGACCCGGGCGAGGAGCGCGTCCAGCGTGGTCTGTTCGACGTCGACCTCGCCCAGGGCCGGCAGCACGGCGGAGATGTAGCCGAGGAAGGCCCGGTTCGGGCCGAGCACGAGCACACCGCCGCGCGACAGCCTCTTGCGGTGGGCGTAGAGCAGGTAGGCGGCGCGGTGCAGGCCGACGGCGGTCTTGCCGGTGCCCGGCCCGCCCTGGACGCACAGCGACTCCTCCAGGTCGGCGCGGACCAGGTCGTCCTGCTCCGGCTGGATGGTGGCGACGATGTCGCGCATCGGTCCGACCCGGGGGCGTTCGATCTCGGCCGTCAGGATGCGGCCCGCGCCGCCGCGGCCCACTCCGGGGTCCACTCCGCGGTCCACCCGGCGATCCAGCCCGCGATCGAGGTGTTCGTCCTCGAAACCGGTCAGCTCGCCGCCGGCCCAGCCGAAGCGCCGCCGCACGGTCACGCCCCGGGGATCCCGGGCCGACGCCTGGTAGAACGTCCGCGAGACCGGCGCCCTCCAGTCGATCACCAGAGGCCGGCCGCCGCTGCCGGCGGAGACGTGGCGGCGGCCGATGTGGTAGCGCTGCCCGGCGTGCTCGCTCACGTCCGGGCCGAAGTCGAGGCGCCCGAAGAACGGCGGCCCTCCGTCGTCCTCCCCGAGCTCCTTCGCCAGGCTCTTCAAGTGGCGGCCCAGCCGCTCGGCGCTGTAGCGGTCGCCCGCCACGGTCTCCCCGATGACGACGTTGTGCCGGGCGCCGTCCAGCATCCGGCGCAGGCCCTCCCTGCAGCGTTCGACGTACGCCTGCTCCTCCTCCAGCGGGGTCATCCGCCGTCTCCTTCCCCCGGTTGCCGTAGGGGCATGGAACAGCAACTCGGTTAAAAATGCAACCGGGTTAAGTTTTCTTGCGATGCTGCTAGCCTGTGCCCATGGTCGAGGGGCTGCGGACGCGGAAGAAGGAGCGGACCCGCCAGGCCATATCCGAGGTCGCGATCGCGATGTTCCTGGAACACGGCTTCGACCGGGTGGGCGTGGCCGAGATCGCGGCCGCGGCGGAGGTCTCCAAGCCCACGCTGTTCCGGTATTTCCCCTCCAAGGAGGATCTGGTCCTGCATCGGATCGCCGACCACAGGGGAGAGGCGGCGGCCGTGGTGCGCGCCCGCCCGGCCGGGCGGACCCCGCTGGACGCGCTGCACGACGCCTTCATGGCCGGGCTGGACGCCCGCGAGCCGACCACCGGCCTGTGTGACCACCCGGCGGTGCTGGCCTACCACCGCCTCGTGTTCGACACCCCCAGCCTGGCGTCCCGCGTGGCCGAGTACGCCGCGGCGGACACGGAGGCGCTGGCGCAGGCGATGAGCGAGGCGGCGGGTCCCGCGCCCCGCGCTCCTGGGAGCACGTCCCATCCCGTGCCGCGCCTGACGTCGCGCCTGGTGGCCGCGCAGTACGTCGCCGTCCGGCAGATCCTGGCCAGGGACAACTACGCGGCGCTGGCGTCCGGCCGGACGGCGGGCGAGGTGTACGGCGAGGCCGTCGCCGCCGCCGGCACCGCCTTCGAACTGCTACGGCACGGCGCGCGGGCGCACGGCCTGTGACCCATCGCCAAGATCGCTGAGGCGGTTTACGCTCGACGGGTGCAGACCGAGGGGCCCAGCAGGACCGCGCTCCACACGGCGGCGGCGCGCGCCGCGCACCTGATCGTCGACGGGGAGCCGGTCGTCTTCCGCGACCCGTTCGCGTACGCCCTGCTGGGCGAGTGCGCCGAGCACTACGTGCGCCCGCACCGCGAGATGGGGGACCACCCCGTCGTCGCCGGGCTGCGCGCGGCCGTGGTCACCCGAGGCCGCTACGCCGAGGACCGCCTGGCCGGCGCCGTACGGCGGGGCGTCCGCCAGTACGTGATCCTCGGCGCGGGGCTGGACACCTACGCCTGCAGGTCGGCCTCAGGTCCTGTGGAGGTCTTCGAGGTGGACCACCCGGACACGCAGTGCTGGAAACGGGAGGCGATGGCGCGTGCGGGCCTCCCGGCGCCACACCGCCTCACGTACGTCCCCGTGGACATGGAGGCCGGGGAGTGCCCCGTCGACCGGCTCGTCGCGCACGGGTTCGACCTCGCCCGGCCGGCGTTCGTGAGCTGGCTCGGCGTGACCGTCTATCTCACCCGCGAGGCCGTCGCGCGTACGCTGGCCGGGCTCGGCCGCCTCGCCCCCGGCAGTGAGATCGTCATGGACCACATGCTGCCCGAGGCTTTGCGCGGCCCGCGCGCCCGGGCGTACGCCGAGACCCTGATGCCGCTGGTGGCGGGCGGCGGTGAGCCCTGGCTGACGTTCCTGAGCCCGCGGGAGGCGGCGGACCTGCTGGAGGAGCACGGCTTCGAGGTGGTCGAGCAGGTCCCGGAGTGCGACGCCGCCGGCCCCGCACTCCGGGAGCGTCCGGACGCCCTGGCCGGCAGCGGGATCTCGGTGATCACCCGCGCCCGCCGGAGGGACTGACGGGTCAGCCCCCGGCGCCGGGTGAGCGCAGGGTCTCGCGGCAGGTGTTGTCGCGGACCACGGCGAGCAGCGAGCAGAGCGTCTCCACCTGTTCCGGCGTCAGGCCGCGCGCCAGTCTCCGGTGGACCTCCTCCTCGACGCGGCGAAGCCTCGGGCGCAGGGCGTCGCCCTTCGGGGTCGTGCTGACGATGCTGAGGCGCCGGTTCGTGGCGCACGGCGAACGAGGGCGCCGGCTGCGGCACGCCCGGGCGGGCAGCGTCACCGCGCCGATAGACTGGCGTTACCGCCTCGCTGCCTTCTTGGGGGTCCTTTCCAGTGTCTGAGTTCGACACGGTCCTCGTCGTGGACTTCGGCGCGCAGTACGCGCAGCTGATCGCGCGACGGGTGCGTGAGTGCCACGTCTACTCCGAGATCGTCCCGTCGTCGATGCCGGTGTCGGAGATGCTGGCCAGGAAGCCCAAGGCGATCATCCTGTCCGGCGGCCCTTCGTCGGTGTACGCCGAGGGTGCCCCGCCGGTTCCCGACGGCCTGTTCGAGACCGGGGTGCCGACCTTCGGCATCTGCTACGGCTTCCAGGCCATGGCCCGGGCGCTCGGGGGCGAGGTCGCCAGGACCGACTCCGCCGAGTTCGGCGGGACCGCGCTCAAGGTCCTCCAGGAGGGCCTGCTGTTCGCCGGCCTGCCCGTCGCGCAGACCGTCTGGATGTCCCACGGCGACTCCGTGGTCGGCGCCCCCGCGGGGTTCGCCGTCACCGCCGCCACCGCCGCCACCCCCGTCGCCGCGATGGAGGACCCCTCGCGCGGCCTTTACGGCGTGCAGTTCCACCCCGAGGTGCTCCACTCCGAGCACGGGCAGCAGGTGCTCAAGCACTTCCTCGAGGCGGCCGGCTGCCGCCCCTCGTGGACCATGCTCAACATCGTCGAGGACGCCGTGGAGGCCGTGCGCGCCCAGGTGGGCGACGGCCGGGCGATCTGCGCGCTGTCGGGCGGCGTCGACTCCGCCGTCGCCGCCGCGATCGTCCAGCGGGCCATCGGCGACCGGCTGACCTGCGTCTTCGTCGACCACGGGCTGCTGCGCAAGGGCGAGGCCGAGCAGGTCGAGCGCGACTTCGTCGAGGTGACCGGCGTCAAGCTGCGCGTCGTGGACGCCTCCGAGCGCTTCCTCAAGGCGCTGTCGGGCGTCACCGACCCGGAGGAGAAGCGCAAGATCATCGGCCGGGAGTTCATCCGGGTCTTCGAGGACGAGCAGCGCGCGATCCTCGCCGACGGGCCGGTGGACTTCCTCGTGCAGGGCACGCTCTACCCCGACGTGGTCGAGTCCGGCGGCGGCACCGGCACCGCGAACATCAAGTCGCACCACAACGTGGGCGGGCTGCCCGAGGACCTCAAGTTCGAACTGGTCGAGCCGCTGCGCACGCTGTTCAAGGACGAGGTGCGGCGGGCCGGCGAGGAGCTGGGCCTGCCCGCGGCGATGGTCTGGCGCCAGCCGTTCCCCGGGCCCGGCCTCGGCATCCGGATCATCGGCGAGGTCACCCGCGAGCGCCTCGACCTGCTGCGCGAGGCCGACGCCATCGCCCGCGAGGAGCTCACCCGCGCCGGTCTCGACCGCGACATCTGGCAGTGCCCGGTCGTGCTGCTCGCCGACGTCCGCTCGGTCGGCGTGCAGGGCGACGGCCGCACCTACGGGCATCCCGTCGTCCTGCGGCCGGTGACCTCCGAGGACGCCATGACCGCCGACTGGGCGCGGGTGCCGTACGACGTGCTGTCGCGCATCTCCACCCGGATCACCAACGAGGTCCGGGAGGTCAACCGGGTGGTCCTCGACGTGACGAGCAAGCCGCCGGGCACCATCGAGTGGGAGTGACCCGCGGATCATCGATCGGGGATCGGTAAGCGGGGATCGGTAAGCGGGGATCAATGAGTGGGGATCAATCGGAATGATCCCGGCCGTGCCGGATAGAGTGGCGCGGTGTGATTGCCACTCACCCCGTCACCGATCGGTCAGGTGCGAAGGTCACCCGGCTCGCGTGGCTCGACGCCCTGCGGGGGATCGGCGCGATGGCGGTGGTCGCCGAGCACGCGCTGCCCTGGCTCATGCCGTCGCTGCGTCCCTACTGGTTCAGCCTCGGCATGTACGGCGTGCTGGTCTTCTTCCTGGTCAGCGGGTACATCATCCCCGCGTCCCTGGAGAACAGAGGCGACGTCGGGGCGTTCTGGGTCAGCCGGGTGTTCCGGCTGTACCCGCTCTACCTGCTGGTGATCGCCGCCGTGCTCGTCATGGCGTTCTGGGTCCCGGTGCGCCAGGAGGTGCCCCGGCATCCGTCGGCCGTGGCCGCGCACGTGAGCATGCTGCTCGACGTCGTCCACACCGGCGCCCTGGCCGACCCGATGTGGACGCTGTCGTACGAGATGGTGTTCTACCTGCTGGTGACCGCGCTGTTCGTGGGCGGGGCGCACCGGCGCAGCGGGACGCTGGCGATCGCCTTCGGCGTCGTGGCGGTCGCCGCCGGGCTGGTGCTTTCGGCGCCGCTGCTGCCGGGGCCGTGGCCCGCCGTCGCCGCCTGCGTGGCGTTCCTCGCCGGTCTGGCCTGCCTGATCACCGGCCGGTTCCGCACGGTCGCGGCGTACGCGCTGGGCCTGATGGCACTCGTGCTGCTCGTCTTCGGCAGCTTCGTGCCGTGGTTCGGGGCGGCCATCCTCGCGGTGATGTTCACGGGGACGGCCCTGTACCGCTGGGAGCGGGGCACGGGCGGGCTCGGCCCGGTCGTGGCCGCGGCGGCCCTGGTGGCCGCCGCGCCGGTGTGGTCGATCCAGGCGGGCTGGTGGTGGGTGCAGCCCGACGTGTGGATCACCACCATCGTCCTCGCCGGCGGGACGTTCGCGCTCGGCATGGTGCTGCGCGGGCGGCGCGTCCCCGGCGTGCTGACCTGGCTCGGCCTGATCAGCTACTCGGTCTACCTGGTGCACCACCCGCTGCTCAAGTATCTGAACGCGCTCGCCGGCGACCTTCGGTCGCTCACGCCGACCGGCCAGGCGGCCGTCGCGCTCGGCTATCTCGTGGCGCTGCTCACACTGAGCTGGCTGACCTATCGCTTCGTGGAGGCGCCGGCCCAGGCGCTGGGCCGCAGGATCACTCGACGGCGGTCGTCGTCTCCATCCCCGACCGGTCGGGATATACCTGTCCCGGGGTGAGCTCCTGGCCCTCGAGCAGGGTGGACACCGTCACGAAGCTGTAGCCCTCCGCGGTCAGCGTCTGGAGCACCTCGGGCATCGACTCGACGGTCTCCTTGATCGTCTCGTGCATCAGCACGACCTCGCCCTCCCCGGCCACATCCAGGGCCCGGTTGGTGAGAAGGTCCACATGCCGGTAATCCTTGATGTAGTCCTTCGTGGCGGTCGTGCCGGGCACCTGGATGAGCCCGAACTTGGCGGTGATCTCCTCCACGCCGCCGTTGCGCAGCCCGCCCGGCGCGCGGAAGAGCTTCGGCGTCTTGCCCGTCGTCTTCTGGATCAGCCGCTGGGTGTCGCCGATCTTCTTGTTGATCTGGGCGTACGTCAGCTGGGTCAGATAGCTGGCGTCCCACGAGTGGTTGCCGATCTCGTGGCCCGACTTGGCGATCTGCTGAGCGAGCTTCGGGTGCTTCTTCACCTCGGTGCCGATGAGGAAGAACGTCGCCTTCGCCTTGTAGGTGGTGAGGGTCTTCAGCAGGGTCTGCAGGTACGGCCCCGGACCGTCGTCGAAGGTCAGGGCGATGCATTTGTGGGTCGCGCAGTACGGTTCATCGGTCCCGCGAGCCTGCGCAGGGGTGGCGGCGGCCGCGGCGAGGGCGCACGCGACGGCCAGAGGGATCAGACGACGTACAGCCATGGGGTACTCCTCGGGGGGATCTATAACGCGGCATCGTAACGTGCTCCGCGTAACTTCCTCCTCTTCAGTCCGGTTTCGTACTGACCGCAAACCTTCGTCCACCTGGGACGGGAGCGATTAAACCTTCGGCCAAGGAAGGGACTAAGGCCGCCCCCTCGCGAGTGCGGTTCGCGATGCTGGGCCGGTCGGAAGAGGAACCGGGCAGCGTGAGGAGGGCGGGTGACGCGAACCGCCACCCGGTCGGCGTGGGGGACGTGGATCGGGTTCGAGTCCTGTCCCGCGCTGCTCGGCCGCCTCGTCGAGGGCTTCGCCGGTCCCTGGATCCCGCTGGAGGACGTTCCCGTCCCCGATCTCTCGACAGCTCCGGTGGGCGACGCCGACGCGAGCCCGGAAGCGGCGGCGGCGGCGGAGGCGGGGCGGGACGCGGCGCCGGACGGAACCGGCGCGGCCGGATGCGTCGTGCTCGCCGCGCGGTCGCCGGCCGACCTGCGCAGGGCGGTACCGCTGCGCGGCCTGCTGCCCACCACGACGCGGGTGCGCGTCGCCGTCGCCGACGTGCCGCCCTGGGCGGCCCAGCCGCTGCCTGTCGCCGCTCCGGGCGCCTGCTGGCGGCACCTGACCGAGATGCGGGTCTCCCGCCGGGGCCGCGGCTGGCATCTGGAGGCCGCCTTCACCGAGCCGGTGCCGGCCGGTGACGTCGTGGCCCACGTCGCGAACGGCCTGTTCGGCGGATGTGAGGCGGCCACTCCTGTGGCGGGTCTGGAGGGCGGCGTCACGGCCGACTGGCGGCCCGGCGACCCCAACGTGACGCTGTCGCCGCCCGGCGGGCCGGTGCCGGACCGCCGCGACGCCCCGGGCTGCGACCTGCCGCTGCGCCGGGCGGAGGCGGACGGCCCTGTGATCGCCGGCTCTGTTGTCGCCGGCTCCGACGGCTTGCTGCCGCCGCTGGACGAGGCCGTGGTCAACCCCATCGGATTCCGCCAGCATCCCTCGCAGGGGATGGCGGCGCTCGCCGCGCACCGGGACGGGTTCGTCGTCACCCTCGGCGGGAACAGGCTCGTACGGCTTCCGGCCTCCGGACGGGTCACGGACGTGGACGTCGCCCGCCTGCGGGACGTGCGCGGGATCGAGGTGCCCGCGCTCGACCCACAGGCAGGGGAGGGGCGGACGAGTGAGGTCGCCCGCGTCGTGGCCGCCCTCTCGGCCGCCGGGATCCCGGTGCTCGCCGCGCCCGATCCCGCCCGCGACCGGGCGCTGGGCCCCGCGCTCGCCGCCGCGCTCGCCGCCGTGACCGACCAGGCGCTCGTGTCCGACCTGCGCCGCGAGGAGCTGAGCATCCGGCTGCGCAGGGCCGCGCTGTGCGAGCACGGAGCCGTCGCCCGCTGGCGGCGTCTGGCCCTGGCCGCCGGCCTGCCGGTGCCGCCGGACCCGAGGGTCTCGATCCTGCTGTGCACGCGCCGCCCGGAGATGGTGCCGTTCGCGGTCGAGCAGATGGAGCGCCAGCGCGGCGTGAGCGCCGAGCTGATCCTGGGGCTCCACGGCTTCACCGCGCGGGAGGCGGCGATCCCCCGCACACGGCTGCCGGTCACCGTGATCGAGGCTCCCGCCGCGACGCCGTTCGGGGAGGTCCTGAACCGGACGGCGGCCGTCGCCTCCGGGTCGTACCTCGCCAAGGTGGACGACGACGACTGGTACGGGCCCGACCACCTCGCCGACCTCCTGCTCGCCCGGCGCTACAGCGGCGCCGACCTCGTCGGCTCGGCCGCGGAGTTCGTCTACCTGGAGCCGCTCGACGTGACGATCAGGAGGTGCATCGGCACCGAGCGGTTCGCGCCGCTGGTGGCCGGGGGCACGATGCTGGTCACACGGGCGGCGTTCGAGGCGGCCGGCGGCTTCCGGCCCCTGGCGAGGACCGTGGACGGTCAGTTGCTGCAGGCGGTGGAGGCCGTCGGCGGCCGGATCTACCGCACCCACGGCCTCGGCTACGTGCTGCGCCGCCGCAGCGCGTACGGCCACACCTGGCGTCAGCCCGTGCAGTCGTTCCTCGCGTCCTACCAGGAGCAGTGGCGCGGGCTGGTCTTCAACGAACTGATGGAGGACGGTGCCCGATGGCGGGCGGAGGTGAGGACGTGACGGGGGCTACGCGCATCCCGCTCAACGACTACGGGGTGCTCGGAGAGCCGCCCGCGCCGGGGGAGTGGGCCCCCACGCTCACGGTGAGCGTGGTGATCCCCGCATACCGCGCGGAGCGCACGCTGCCGCTGACGCTGGCCAGCCTGGCCCGGCAGACCTACCCGGCGCACCTCATGGAGGTCGTGGTGGTGGACGACGGCGAGCGGCCCATGGAGCCGCCGTCCGAGTCGTCGGCCGGGCCGCTGCCGGATCGGCTGCGGGTGGTACGCCCGCGCGGCGGGACGTGGGGGAGGGCGAGCGCCTGCGCGGCGGGGGCGGAGGCGGCCGAGGGCGAGGTGATCCTCTACCTGGACGCCGACCTCGTGCTGTTCCCCGAGCACGTGGAGGCCCAGATGCGCTGGCACCACCTGGCCGACTACCTGGTCGTGCTCGGGCACCTGCGCTTCGTGCCCGGCCTCGACGAGGTCCCGGCGAGCGAGGTGCTCGCGGCAGTCGAGGCGGATGCGGTGCCCAAGCTCTTCGCCGAGGAGGACGCCACGCCGCAGTGGACCGAGCGGCGCTGGGACCAGACCGACGACCTGCGGGCGGCCGGTTTCAGCGCGTTCTCCGTCATGGTCGGGGCCACCGCGTCGCTGCCCGCCCGCCTGCTGCGCGCCGCAGGAGGGCTGGACGCCTCGCTGGTCCTCGGCGAGGACACCGAGCTCGGCTACCGGCTGGCCCAGGCGGGGGCCGTGTTCGTGCCCGACCGCCGCAGCCGGTGCTGGCACCTCGGCCGGTCCACCGTCATGCGCCGAGAGCCCGACGTGAAGCGGCACAACTGGCCCCACCTCGCCGAGCGCGTCCCGAGCTTCCGGTGGCTGCGCAGGCACCCCCACCGCACCTACCTCGTGCCGTACGTCGAGGTCGTGGTCGAGGTGGGAGACGCGTCGTTCGAGGAGGTCAGGGCGACCGTCGACGCCGTGCTCGCCGGGCGGCTGCCCGACGTGCGGGTGACGGTCGTCGGGCCGTGGGGACGGCTCGGCGGCGGGCGGCGGGACCCGCTCGGCGACCCCTCGCTCGACCTGCGCCTGGTGCTCGCGTGCTACCAGGGTGAGCCGCGCGTGCGGTTCCGCGAGGCCGTGCCGGACGACTGCTTCCCCGTGCCGTTCCGCTTCCACTGCCCGCCCGGCTGGGTGCCGTCGCGCGGCACGATCGGCTCGGTGGTCAAGCACGCCGACCGGCAGCGGCTCGGGATCGTCTCGCTCGCGCTGGACGAGCGCGAGGACGGCCGCGTCGTGCACGCCCGCCTGGAGCGGACCGCCGCGATGAGCCGCGCCCGCCACTGCGCGGGGCCGGGGGACGACCTCGGCGACCTGGTCCACGAGATGTACGGCACGGTGTGGGACGCGGGCGACAAATGGGGGTTCCTGCCCGCCGCGCTCGCCGCGACGACCGCCCCGCCGCTGCCCGGCCGCGCCTGGACGGACACCCCCGGAGAGGCCGGGGCCGCGAGGGCGCTCCGCAGTCCCCGCCACCAGGGCCGGCTGAGCCTGTCCGGGCCCAGGCGGCTGCGCCGCACCGCCCGGCTGCTCCGCAGGCGCCTGCGCGCGCTCGTGCGCCCGGCCTGAGCCGCGCGTGTTTCCCGCTTCGCCGACCCTAAGGACCGCCCGTGCCCCGCCTCAGCGTGATCGTTCCGATCTACGACGTGGAACCGTACGTCGCCGGCTGCCTGGCCTCGGTCGCCGCGCAGACCTGGCAGGACATCGAGGTCGTCATGGTCGACGACGGCTCGCCGGACGGCAGCGCCGAGATCGCCGCCGGCTTCGCGGCGCGCGACGGCAGGTTCCGGCTGGTCCGCCAGGCCAACGCGGGGCTCGGGGCGGCGCGCAACACGGGTGTGCGGCACGCGACCGGGGAGCACCTGATGTTCCTCGACGGCGACGACCTGCTGCCGGCGCACGCCCTCGAATGCCTCCTGGCGTCCCTGCAGCGGTCGGGATCGGACCTCGCCACGGGCAACGTGCTGCGCCTCGACGGGCGCGGCGCCCGCCAGTCGGCCATGCACCGGGCCGTCTTCGCCGACGCCGCCGCGGCCACCCACATCACCCGGGCGCACGCGCTCCTGCGCGATCGGCTGGTCACCAACAAGCTGTGGCGCCGCTCGTTCTGGGACGCCCACGGGTTCGCCTTCCCCGAAGGCGTGCTCTACGAGGACATCGCGGTGGCCCTGCGCGCCCACTTCCTGGCGCGGGCCGTGGACGTGCTGCCCGCGCCGGTCTACCTGTGGCGGCGGCGCGAGGGCGGCGGCCGCTCGATCACGCAGGACAAGACACAGGTCGCGCATCTGAAGGACCGGTTCGCCGCCGTCACCGAGGTCCGCCGCTTCCTCAGCGAGCACAACTTCACCGCGCACATCCACGCCTGGGACCACGCCGTGCTCGACGGCGACCTCACGAACTTCCTCGACGTGCTCGACCAGGCCTCCCCGGCGTTCCGGGAGCGCTTCCTCGACCTCGCCGGACTGTACCTGGAGGACGTGGCGCCGCCCGTGCTCGACGGGCTCCCCGCGCTGCGGCGGCTGCAGTGGCATCTGGTGCGCCTGCGCCGCCTGGCCGACCTGCTGGAGGTCCTGGCCTGGGACCGGGAGGTGAAACCCGACCGGCGGCTCGTCCGCAGGATGGGCGGCCACCACCTGAACGTGCCCCTCGCCCGCTCCGCCGACCGAGAGATCCCCGCCACCGTGACCCGGGCCAGGGACGAACTCGTCCCGCGTCACCGCATCGACGCGGTCCGCTGGGAGAACGGCGTGCTCGTGGTGGAGGGACGCGCGGCCCCGCCGTACCTGCGTCCCACCCGGCGGGTCCACCAGCAGGTCTTCGCCGCCCTCGTTCACGAGCGGACCGGGCGGCGTGTCCGGGTGCCGGCCTCGGTCACCAGGGCCCGGGTGTCCACGAAGTCGAAGGAGCGCGACTGGGGCGGCTTCCGGCTCGCCATCGACCCCGCGACCCTGGCCAGGCCCGGCCGGCTCGGGCGGTGGCACGTCGAGCTGCGCGTGCTCCACCGGGGCGTCCTGCGGCGCGGACGGCTGACCGACCCGCGCGCCACCGCCTCGACCGTCGAGCAGGCGGGGTATCGCACCGTGGGCCCCGACCACTACGTCGCGCCGCTGCTCGGGGAGACCGGCGCCCTCGTGCTGCGGGCCGAGCGGGAGACCGCCCGGGTCGTCACGCGGGAGGTGCGCGACGGCCGCCTGCGCCTGGTGGGCCACGTCGTCAACGACCTCGGCCCCAGCCCGGTGCTCCAGGTCACGCGGCGCCCCGGAGGCGTCCCCCGCGCCTATCCCGTGCACGTCGACCGGCGTACGTTCGAGGCCGTCGTCGACCTGCGGGACCTGCTGCCCGCGTCCCGGACTCCGCCGATCGCCGTGCCGGCGGAGGTCGCCGCGCCCGAGGCGTGGTGGGAGGTCGAGGTGCGGGCCGCCGACGGCACCGTGACGCCCGTGACCGTCGCCGAGGACGTGCCCACCGGCCGCTACGGCCTGGCCGGCCGTGAGATCGTCGTGACCCGCGACCGCACCGGCGGCCTGGTGCTAAGGGACCAGCCCGTCGCGGCGTACGCCGACCTCGCCGAATGGCTGCCCGCGCGCCGAGGGGGAGGCGGCGAGTTGCTCGTCGAGGGCGGCCTCGCGGTGCCGCACGAGATGTCGGCGCTGGTGGTGGCCGCCCTCGACCACGTCGCACCCGCCACGCACGGCACCCGCACGACCCCCCGGCGCGGGGAGTGGCTGCTGCCGATCGAGGGAGCGGGAACCCGCTTCCGGGCGCGGCTGACGCCCGAGCAGGTCGGCTCGCCCGCCGGGCCGCTGCCGCTGCCGCGCGGCCGCTACGCCCTGGCGATCCGGGCACGTGCCGCCGGAGGAGAGTGGACGGACCTGCCGCTGGAGTTCGACACGGACGTGCCGGCGGCCCACCAGACGGCCCGCCGTACGTTCGGGATCGTCACGTCGGGTCCGGGCCGGGCCGTGCTGACCGTGAGCGGCGACCTGACCGCCGACGAGCGTGGCAAGAAGGCCCAGCGGGTGCTGCGCACGAGGACCTATCCCCAGATGAGGGACAGGCCGCTGCGGGACGCCGTCCTGTTCGACGGCGGCGCGGGCACCCGCTTCGGCGGCAGCCCGAGGGCGGTCTGCGAGGAACTGCGCCGCCGGGGGACCGACCTGCCGCTGCTGTGGAACGTGCGGGACGGCCAGGTCGCACTGCCCGGCGACGTCGAACCGGTGCGCACGCTGGGACGGGAACACTACGAGGCCCTCGCCCGGTGCCGTTACGTCGTCACCGACGCGCCGCTGCCGCCGTGGTTCGAGCGCAGGCCCGGCCAGGTGGTCGTGCAGACCTGGCAGCAGCCCGTGTACACGTCGGAGGACGCCGCCGGCGGTTCCGGGGCGGGTCAGTGGACCCACCTCGTCTCCGCGGGCCCGTGGTGGACGCCGCTGCTGCGGCGGACGTTCGGCTTCGAGGGAGAGGTGCTGGAGACCGGCCTGCCCTGCGACGACCTGCTGACCGGACCCGGCGCCCGGGAGCGCGCCGCCGAGGTGCGGCGCCGCCTCGGCCTGCCGGAGCGCGCCCACGTCCTGCTCTACGTCGCGGGGGAGCACGACACGCTCGACGCCGGACGCCTGGCGGCGCGACTGACCGGCGACCACGTCCTGTTGGTCCGTCACCCGGCGTGGGCCGGGACGGACGGCGTCCGCCTGCGGGACGTGAGCGGCCATCCGGACCCGCACGAGTTGTACCTCGCCGCCGACGTCCTGATCGCCGGGGACGTGGCGGCGGTGTTCGACTTCGCCGTGACGGGACGCCCGGTGCTCCTGCACGCCGGCCGGCCGCGGGACCTGTGGCTCCTGCCCGAGGCCCCGGGGCCGGTGCTGCACGGTAACGCCGGGGGTGGCGCCGGGGGAGAGGACGAGGTGCTCGACGCGCTCGCGCACCTCGGCGAGGTCGCGGACAAGCACCGGAACGCGTACGCCGCGTTCCTGGCGAGGTATCGCCCGATGGCCGACGGGCAGGCCGCCCGCCGGGTGGTGGACGCCCTGTTCATCTGACCGCCGCGACGTGTGTGCCGCCGATCAGGTGACGGCGGCGGCGAGCATGACGAGGCCGATCGCGAGGAAGACGCAACCGGCGATCACCAGTCCCACCGATCCGGTCAGGCCGCGCCCCGACGAGGTGTCCATCCGCGCCTTGCGCGGGTCGTCCGGGTCGTACAGCACGACGACCTGTCGGCCCGTGAGGTTGAAGATCTCGAAGGAGCCGCCCCTGGTCTGGCCGACGGTCTCGATCTCGGCGCCGTCGAGCGTGCGGAAGCGCAGGATCGGAAAGTACTCGTGGGAGTCGGTCCTCCATACCCGGTGGCTGCCGACGACGATCCCCGGCACCCGGTGTGCCGAGGCGAGGAACGCCCGGCCGCTCCGGAACCGGTGAATCCCGCCGGCGATGAACGCCACGCCGAACGCCAGGGCGAAAATGCCGAACACCGGTCGCGACCTCCCCTGCGATGCGGACGGCGGCGCCTCCGGCCGCCCAGGCCCGATCCCCCTCGCCGGAATCTACCGGGCCCTGCCGAGCCCGGAAAGATCGGTTGACGATCAGGGGTCGAAGACGTCGATCGCGCCCATGGCGATCCTGGCCCGCACGTCCTCCACCGTCATCGACTGTCCCGAGGCGCCGCGCACCAGCACCGGCCAGTGCGCCGCGGCGGCCTCCACCAGTTCGGCCGCCAGCACCTGCGATCCGGGCGTCTCGAACACCTCCAGCAGCACGCAGGTGCCGGGGGCTTCTCCGAGCGTTTCGCGGGTGACCGAGGCGGGTCCGGGCGGGGTGGCCCGCGCGTCGGCCAGCTGAACCCAGACCCGGGCGGGCCCGCGTTCCAGCAGCGCGTCCGCCTCCTCGCCATCGCCCGCCAGGCCGCCCAGTGACCGGACGAGCCGTTCGACGTGCCGGGGCGTCACATCAGGGGGGAGCGCCATCGTCACGAGGGCGACCCGGCCACGGCGCGCCGCGGCGGGGGACGGGTCGTGCCATGTCGCGGCGTCGAAGAAGCCCGCCCGCCGCTTCGCCAGCCGCCGGTGGAACCGCTCGACGGTGAGGATCTCGCCGCCGAGATCCCTGACGAGCAGCGGCCAGCGATCGGCGGCCGCCAGCACGATCTCGGCCGCGAGCCACTGGCTCCCGGGCTCGCCGGTCATCTCGAGGACCAGGGCGGACCGGGGCGGCAGGTCCAGCGCGGATTCGTACGCGGCCCGGAGATCCTCGTAGCGGAGCAGGTCCGGGTCGAGCCGTGTCCAGACGGTCCCTCCTCCGCGTTCGAGTACCACGTCGTAGTGCTCGGGCGAGCCTTCGCCGGCCTCGCCGCCCAGCGACTCGACCAGTTCCCGTACGTCGCCGGACGTGACGTCCGCACCAAGGACGACGATGACGTTCCTCGACACCCGGTCTCCTTCCCACCGCTCAGTGGATCTCCCGGCCCAGGGCCACGGGTCAAGAGGCTGCAAAGCGACCGTAAGGCAATGGGGATGGGCCGGGTGGCGTGCCGCCGCGCGTCGGCATCCTGACGGCGTGACGGTGTCTGCCAGGCTCTCGGTGGTCGTCCCCCTGCACGGCGGGGAGGAACACGCCGAGGAGTGCCTCGAATCCCTGCGCGACCAGACCCTGGACGACATGGAGGTGATCCTCGTCGGCCGTCCGCGGGGCCTTCGCCCGCCCGACCACAGGTTCACGCTCCTCACGCTCGGCGACGGCGGCGACGACCCCGGCACGGCGCGCAACGCGGGGGCGGCGTTCGCCACCGGGCGCTACCTCGCCTTCGCCGACCCCGGCTCGGTCGTCCCCGCGGACGCCTACCGCGCGCTGGTCGGCGCCCTCGACCGCACCGGGTCCGACCTCGCCTGCGGCCGGATCCGCACCTGGACGCCGTACGCGCCGGACCAGGCGCCCGTCCCGGCGCAGAAGGCCAAGCTGCGCACGCACATCACCCGGCATCAGAAGCTGCTGGACGACCCGCGGGCGGGCGGCACGGTGTTCCGCCGGGAGTTCTGGACCCGGCACGGGTTCGCCTTCCCCGCGGGCCTGGGCGAGGACTTCCCGGTGACGATCCCCGCGCATGTGCTGTCCACCTCGGCCGACGTGCTCGGCGACGTGGTCTGCCTCACGCGAGGGTCCCGGCCGCCGGCCGACCCGCTGCGCCGCCTGGAGGCGATGCTGCAGGTGTCCGACCTGCTCGGACGGCACGCGCCCCAGTTGCGCACGGCCTACGACCTGCGCCTGGCGGAGGGCCCCGACCTCGACGCCGTGCTGGAGGCCGTACGCGACCGGGTTCCCGCCAGGCTCGCCGAGGTCCTGGGCCGCCTGGGCCGCCTGGACCCCGGCGCGGTGGAACGGCTGCCGGTCCTCAGACGGCTCCAGATCCACCTCGCCGCCCACGGCATGACCGGCGAGCTGGCGGAGCTGCGGACGTTCGCCGCGTCGGAGATCAGGCACAGGGGCGTGCTCCGGCGGGGGCTGCGGCCCCGCCGCTGGTATCTCGACTACCCCTTCCGCCGCGACCCCCGGCTCCCGCGCTCGCTGTTCGACGCCACCCGCGACCTGCGGCTCGTCGCCTGCGTGGACGACGTACGCCACGCGGACGACAGGCTCGCCCTGACGGGCCACGCGTACATCGCCCACCTGGACAGCGGACGCAGCCGGATCGAGCTGTGGCTCCAGCGCGGGGAGGAGCGGATCACCCTGCCGGTGCGGCGCACCCGCAGGCCCGACGTGACCGCCGACTCCCGGCAGTCGGTCGCCTGCCACGACGACTCCGGCTTCGAGACCGTGATCGCCCTCGACACCCTGCCCGCCGGCCGGTGGGCGTTGCACGCGCGGGTCCGGGCGCGGGGCGTGACCCGGGCGGGCCGGGCGATCGGAGCCCAGGGCGAGCGCGTCTTCGACGCCGGCAACGTGCGCGTCTCCCTCACCCGCGACCGCGGGCTGACGCTCGGCCCCCGCGCCGGCGGCGGCCCGCATCCCGATCCCGGCGGCCACGTCAGCAGGGTCAGGTGGACGGAGTCCGGCGAGCTGGTCCTGGAGGGGACGGGCCGGTGCCCGGCCGGCCGGATCGTCCTGGAGCGCGGTGCGGAGCGGCACTCCTGGCCGGTCCGACAGGACGAGGAAACGTGGACGGCCGCCGTCGGCAGGACGTCCGAAGGGCTTCCGCTCCGCAGCGGGACCTGGCGGGTGCTCGCCTCGTCACCGGCGGGCGGGGACGCGCGCGTGCGCCTGAGCCCGGCCCTGATCGCCGACCCGCCGCGGCCGCGGGTCACCGGGTTCCACGAGATCTCCGTCCGCACCTCACGCGACGGCGATCTGAGTCTCGCGGTGCGCCCCGCGCTCGGCCCGCACGAGCGTGGGCCGTACGCGACGCGCAGGCGGCGGGCGGCGGCGCCGCGACGCACGATCCTGCGGGACGCGGCGGTGTTCGACAGTTACGGCGGCGGGCAGTACTCGTGCAATCCCCGGGCCGTCTCGGAGGAGCTGGCGCGCCGCCACCCGGACGTGGAGATCGTCTGGGTCACCCGGGACGGGCAGTTCACCGTCCCGCCGGGCGTGCGCCTGGTCCTCTACGGCTCGCGCGAGCACGAGGAGGCGCTGCGCACCAGCCGCTTCGTGGTGGCCAACCGGCGCACGCAGCCGGGGTGGTATCGCAAGCCGCGCGGGCAGACGGTCGTGCAGACCTGGCACGGCACGCCGCTCAAGCGCCTGGGGCTCGACCTTGAGGGCATGCCGTACGCGCAGCGGGTGCCGCGCGACGAACTGGCGCGGCAGGTGGCGACCTGGGACCTGCTGCTGTCGCCGAGCCTCTTCGCCACCTCCGCGCTGCGCGGCGCGTTCGGCTACGAGGGGGAGATCCTCGAGTCGGGCTACCCGCGCAACGACGTGCTGTTCGATCCCGCACGCGCCCGCGCGGCCCGGCGGCGGCTGGGCCTGCCGGACGACCGGCGGATCATCCTGTACGCGCCGACGTGGCGGGACGACACCAACGGACGGCTCGCGCTGGACCCGGTCAGGGCGGCAGGGGCGCTGGGCGACGACGACGTGCTGCTCGTGCGGGCGCACTACCTGGTGGCGCGGGACATGACGATCCCGGACGGCGACCGCATTCGCGATGTCTCCAAATTTCCGGACATGGCGGATCTCTTGGCCGCCGCCGACGTGCTGGTCACCGACTACTCGTCGGCGATGTTCGACTTCGCGTGCACCGGCAGGCCCATGGTGTTCTTCACACACGACCTGGAGCGCTACCGCGACGAGGTGCGCGGCTTCTACTTCGACTTCGAGGCCGAGGCCCCCGGGCCTGTCCTCGGCAGCGCCGACGACGTGCTCGACGTGCTGCGCTACGGCGACCTCGGGCAATTCGCGGCGCGCTACGAGCGGTTCGCCCGCAGATACTGCCCCTGGGACGACGGGCACGCCTCGGCGCGCGTGGTCGCGCGCATGCGGCCATGACCCGCCCGTCCCGGCACGCCGCCGGCCACTCGCCCCGCCGTACGGCCGACGCGCCGTCGCGACGCATCGCGCCCGCGGCCCCCGCGGCGTGCCCGGCCGAGGTGCCCGAGCGGGCCGCCCGACTGGACCTGCCTTCCGTCGTGATCGTCGTGCCTGCCGTTCTCGCGCTGGCCGCCGGGTTGTCGGACCTCGGCGGGCCGCCGCCGTGGCGGGACGAGGCCGCCACCGTCAGCGCGGCCGGCCGCACCCTTCCCCAGCTGGCGCACCTGCTGCAGTCGGTCGACGCGGTGCACGGCCTGTACTACGCGCTGATGCACGTCGTCGCGGAGCTGTCCGGCACCGCCGAGGTGGCGCTGCGGATCCCGTCCGTCGTCGCGGGCGCGCTGGCCGCGGCCGGGACCGGCGCGATCGGCCGCGCGCTCGGCGCCCCTCGGGCGGGACTGTACGGCGGCGTGCTGCTGGCCCTGATGCCCATCTTCTCCAGGTATGTCCAGGAGGCCCGGCCGTACGCGATGACGGCGGCGGCGGCCGTCGGCGTGACCCTGCTGTTCCTGCGCGTGCTGCGGTCGCCCACGTCGGCGGTCCTGGCGGCGTACGCGGCGGCGTTGACCGTGCTGGCCTACCTCAACCTGTTCGCGTTCCTGGTCGTGGGGGCGCACGGCGTCGCGCTGATCCTGTCGAGGGGACCGTTGCTCCGGTGGGCGTGCGCGGCGACGCCGGCGCTGGCCGCCGTGGCGCCGCTGGCCTGGCTCGGCTCCCGGCAGAGCGCGCAGGTGGGCTGGATACCCCGGCCGGGCGTGACCGATGTCGGCAGGCTGGCCGTTCAGCTGTCCGGCGACCTCGGCGGGGCGACGGGACCCGGAGTGGCCCCCCTGACCTGGGCGCTCGCGCTCTTCGGCCTCGCGTATGCCGCGGTCGTGGGCGTCCGCCGCGCTCGCGCGGCCCGTCGCACAAAAGATCCCGCGGAAAAGCCCGCTGAGACGCCGGCCGAAGAGCGTGCCGAGACGCCTGCCGCGCTCGTGCGGCTGGCCCTGCCGTGGCTGCTCGTGCCCGCGCTGGTGCTGCTCACGGTCTCCTGGGCCGTCCATCCCGTGTACGTGTTCCGCTACGTCTTCTGCTGTGTCCCCGCGGCGGCGCTGCTCGCCGGGGCGGGCCTGGCCGCGCTGCCCCCCGGCCTCGCCGCCGCCGTGCTGGCCGCCTGGCTCGGCCTGTCGGTTCCCGGGCAGCTCGCCACGCGCGGCCCGGACGGCAGGCAGGACGACCCGCGGCCGGTCATGGCGCTGCTCGCGGCCGAGGCGCAGCCGGGCGACGGGGTGCTGTTCGTCCCCGCCAAGGTCAGGAAGTACGAAGCGGTCTACCCGTCGGTCTTCGGCAGGCTCCGCGATGTGGCGCTGGCCCGGTCACCCGAGCAGGACGGCAGCTTCCCGGGCCGTGAGGTGGGCACCCGGGTGCTCGCCGCCCGGCTCGACGGGCTGCGCACGCTCTGGGTCGTCGGCCACACGGGCAAGAACGCGATGCCCGCCCGCAGGCGCGCCCTGGTCGCCCGTTCGTTCGCCCCGGCCGGCCGCTGGACCTTCCGCGGCCTGTTCGTGGACAGGTACGTCCTACGGCACGCTCACCGCTCGAACGGCGCCGGGGTGGGGAAGTAGGCATCCAGGAACCGCGCCAGCAGCGCGTCCTGGTCGACGGTCGTGGGGGCGGTGTCGTTGAGGCAGAACACGTCGTGCCTGCGCCGGGCCAGCATGCGGCGCAGCTTGGCCGGCGTCTTCGGCAGCGACAGGTCCACGTAGGTGTAGTCGACCGTGCCGGGGACCGCCCGGCCACTCAGGTAGCCGTAGTAGTGCGCCAGCGAGGACACCACCGAGATGTCCCGCGACGTGCGGAACCTGCTGCGGGCGGTGGCCGCGAACTCCGCCGCGAAACGCCCCTCCAGCTCGTACATGAGCGACCGGCGCAGCGCGTACGGCACGTGCTTGAGCTTCTGCGTGATCGTGCGGCCGGTCAGGTTCTCCAGGATGCGCCGGTTGTTCATGCCCGCGGCGTGGACCGGGGACTCCTCGGTCTCCGGCACGCCGAAGGGCACGTGGACGGTGCTGGGGAAGAAGCGGGTGATCCCGTTGCCCTCGAAGAACGTCCGGGGAGGCAGCGGCCGCCCCAGGAAGAAGTCGTCGTTGAAATACAGGAAGTGCTCGCTGAGCCCGTCGATGTGGTGAAGCTGCGTCTCGATGGCGTGGGAGTTGAACACCGGCAGCATCGACGGGTCGGTGAAGATCTCCTTGTGGTCGACCACCGCGACCATGGGGTGGGTGGTGTCGAGCCACGACGGCGTCTGGCCGTCGGTGACGATCCAGATCCGGTTGATCCAGGGGGCGTACATCAGCAGGGAGCGCAGCGAGTAGCGCAGCTCGTCCCTGCTGGTGAACCGTGCCTCCGTGGTCGCCATCTCGCTCAGCGGGGCGCCGGTGCGCAGCGCCTCGTCGCGCTCGGCCTGGTCGCGGCGCGCCCGCCAGGCCGGGTCGCCGCCGTCGACCCACGTGTAGACGGCGTCGATCGGGAAGTCGATGTCGTCCAGCAGCCGCCGGACGAACTCCGGCCGGGTGCGGTAGGCGCGGGCGCGTCGGGCGGCGCACGCCAGCGGCGTGAACAGCTCCTCGCCGCCGTCCACGTCGGGGCCGTCGGCGGGGACGCGGTCGCAGGCGGGGTTCGGCCTCGGGGCGACCAGCTCGTCGCCCTCCCGGGCCCAGAACTCCAGGTCGCACCCGTTCTCCGGACCGAGCATCAGCGTGCGGGAGGGGCTGGCGAAATACATGGCCAGCCGCACGACCTTGGCGTCGCCGAGCAGCGCCGCCGCCCGCCGCACCGGGCGCATCCGGCCCGCGTCCGCCTGGCGCGCCCGCGCCCCCTGCCTGCCGTACGGCTGCCGCGCGGCGAACAGCGGATGACCGCCGGCCGCGAGCGCGGCGAACGCGCGCGTGCGGTCGTCCTCGGGCACGGCGATCACCGGCGGCCGGTTGGGCAGTGGGCGCACGCAGAAGTACGGCACATTCGCCTCGGTCAGCAGGGCGCACACCACGTCCAGCGTCTCGCGCTGGGCCTGGAGCGGACCCGCGTCCGCCCGGATGAGCGCGGCCCGCGGCGCGGGCTCCCAGGACGGCAGCCGCCCCTGCAGCCGCCGGTACAACGTGACAACGGGCATGGTCTCCCCCTCGAACACGGACTGTAACCGATCGGCGACCGGATTGGCGCATGGTTTACGTAGATGAGGGAGACGGTCAAGAACCGGCAATGAGATGCCCTGCCTGTTACAGAAGAGCAGGCCACGGCTACCGCTTGTAGTCATTCTTGCCTGCATGGGAGGCTTCTCGCTGGACGACATACTCGCGACGCGCAAGCCGAGAGACTCGTGGTGGACCGTCTTCATGGTCGATCCGCTCGCCTGCCGGCTCGCGCTGCTCGTGGCCAATCACACATCGATCACGCCGAACGGGCTGACCCGGCTGTCCATGCTGATCGGCTTCGCCTCGGCGGCCGCCTTCGCGGAGGGCATGCTCGTCGCCGGGGCGGCTCTGTTCTATCTGAGTTTCACGGTCGACTGCATGGACGGCAAGATCGCCAGGCTCAAGGGCACGGGGACGCCCTTCGGCCTGTGGCTCGACTACGTCGGCGATCGGGTGCGGGTGGTCTGTTGCGCCTTCGGGTGGGGGTTCGGCGAGTACACCCGCACGGGCGACACCGACGTGGTGCTCGCGGCCGTCGGCGTGGTCGTGCTCGACCTGTTCCGCTACATCAACGGCCCCCAGCTGAAGCGGGTCAAGGACGCCACCCGCGCGCTGCTCGAGGCGCGGCTGGACGGGCAGTACGTCCTCGCGGAGAGCGTCCTGCGCTCCAGGCCGCGGACCGAGCTGGGGCAGGCCGCCGCGGAGTTCGGCGGGGTCGCCGCCGACGACGGCGCGAGGGTGGTCGACCTGCAGAAGGCGTTCCACGCCCGCTTCCCCTGGTACGACCGGTTCCGCGTCTTCCTGGTGCGGCACCGGGTGCGCACCCACGTGGTGAGCGGCATCGAGTTCCACGCCGCGGTCTTCGTCGTGGGCCCGCTGTTCGGTCCCAAGGCCCTGGCGCCGGTCTCGATCGTGGCCGGCGCGCTGCTGCTGGCGTTCGAGATGAGCCTCGTCTACCGCGTCTGGCTGGCAGCGCGCCAGGTGCCCCGCACCGCCGCCGAGAAACAGAAGATCCTTGTCTGACCGGCCGTCCCGGCCGGATCCGCACGTTCGTACGGCGTGACGCCGTAGGACCCGCGTCACGAGCCGCGCCCGGGGGAGGGCGGCGGCCTGGCGTCTGGCAATTTCACCACGGGGGATAGAACTCATGCATTCGGACAGACCTGTCTTCGTCGTCGGCTGCCCGCGCTCCGGCACCACCATGCTGCAGCTCATGCTGCACTCCCACCCGCGCATCGCGGTCCCGCCCGAGACGCGGTTCCTCGTCCCGGCCTACTTCTCCCGCCGGGCGTACGGCGACATGCGGCTGGCCGACAACAGGCGCAGGCTGGCGACCTGGATCGCCGAGGGCCGGACCACGAAGTTCCACGAGCTCGGGCTGAGCCGCCCCGACTTCGTCCAGGCGGCCATGCTCGGCCCGGGCAGCTTCGGCTCGGTGGTCGGCATGGTCTTCAAGTGCTACGCCGAGCGCTTCGGCAAGCCGCGCTGGGGCGACAAGCGGCCCAGCTACTACCGGCACGTCGAGATGCTGATGCGGATGTTCCCCGACGCGCAGTTCGTCCACCTCGTCAGGGACGGCCGCGACTGCGTGGCCTCGCTCAAGCAGATGCCCTGGTACAAGGCGGACGCCGTGCACGCGATGGCCAACTGGGCCGAGGCCGTCGACTTCGGCCGCCGGCACGCGCGCAAGCTGCCGGCCGACAGCTTCTACGAGCTGCGGTACGAGGACCTCACCGCCGACCCGGAGACCGAGCTGAAGAAGCTGTGCGTGTTCATCGGCGAGGACTACGACCCGGCGATGTGCGATCCGCGCCACATGGCCGAGCTGGCCGTGCCCAAGCACAAGGTGTGGCACAGCAACACGCACGAGGAGGTGACCACCGCCCACTCGGGCAAGTGGGCCTCCCGGCTGGAGCCCTGGGAGATCTCGCTGTGCGAGGAGGTGCTCGGCGAGCGGCTCACCGCGTACGGCTACGAGCTGAGCGGCGCGCGCAAGCCCGACCGCGAGCACGTCGCCGCGTTCAAGGCGGCTGCGGCCAAGCGGCGCGCGGCGCGGCTGCGCAAGTACAACCGCGACCGGCTCACCCGGCTGCGGGAGCCCGGTCCGATCGCCGCGCTGCTGACGGAGGGCCAGCGGCGGCTCGCCGGCCTGCCCCAGCAGCGGTCCTACGAACTGCTTCCCCGCTGACGGCTGGGCCGTGCCGGAAGAGCGGCGGCACAGCAAGAATCGGCCGGAGCACATCGTGTACGCGGTCGGCTCCGGCTGTGCCCGTCGGCGGGTCAGTGCGCGAGCACGTCCGCGAAGCCGAACGTCGCGACCAGCGCGGGATCGTGGAACTTGATCACGCGGGAGATGCCGGTGGCGGTGGGGGCCAGCACCACGACGCCGGCGGCTCGGAGCACGCCGTCGGCGTCCCGGTGGTACACGAGGGCGGAGGATTGGCCGTTGGCGGTAGTCGCGATCATCCGCCAGTCGCCCGGTGCGCCCAGCACGTACGCGTCGAGCATGTGGATGCACCTCGCCCGGCCCGACTGCCAGTCGCGGAACGGGGTCGCCTCCAGCGTGGCGTCCGTGCGCAGCACCTGTTTCAGCAGGCCGACGTCGGAGCGCTCGAAGGCCGCGATGTAGCCGTCGAGCAGCGCGCGTGCCCGTTGGTCGGTCGGTTCGAGCAGCTCGGCGGGCTCGGGCTCCAGCGCGTCGAGCCGGGCGCGGGCGCGCTGCAGGCCGCTCTTCACCGCCGCCGTGGTGGTGCCGAGGATCTCCGCGGTCTCGACCGCCGAGAAGGCCAGCACTTCGCGCAGGATGAGGATCGCGCGTTGGCGGGCGGGCAGGTGCTGCAGGCTGGCGATGAGCGCCAGTCGCAGCGACTCGCGTTCGACGATCACCGCGGCGGGATCGTCGGCGGGCGGGGCGATCCATGCGTCCGGCAGCGGTTCCAGCCACGAGACCTCGCCCGGCGCAAAGGGACTCGGCGGGCGATCGGGTCCGTCGTACGGGCCTGCCAGACCCGAGGGCAGCAGCCGGATCGGGCGCGGCTCCAACGCCGTCAGGCAGGCGTTGGTGGCGATCTTGTAGAGCCAGGACCGGATCGACGCCCGGCCCTCGAATCCGGAGTAGGACCGCCACGCCCGCAGATACGTCTCCTGCACCAGGTCCTCGGCGTCGTGCGCCGAGCCGACCATGCGGTAGCAGTGCGCCAGCAACTCCCGGCGGAACCGCTCAGTCTCGGCGGTGAACCGGTCGTGATTCGGTGCCGCCCGCGGATGCGATGTCACGCCGAGAGCCTCGCGATCTTCGGTCGCCGGTTTCTGTCGATCTCCGTATCCTCTCGCAGAGGCGGCGTCCGCGAATCAGACCTCGTCGAGCTGCAGGATCATGCCGCGTCACCGGCTCGCTACCAGGGGGTTTTCTCAGGGCAGCAGGGCCAGCTTGCCGATGGTGGCTCTGGTTTCCAGTTCCGCGAGCGTTTTCGGGCCGTCGGCCAGTTCGTACGCGGTGGGCCGGCCGGGGGCGAGCACGCCGGCGGCGATGAGCGCGGACAGCTCACCCATGACCTCGCCGAAGATCTGCGGTGCGGCCTGGATCAGCACGCCGATGTTGAGACCGATGACGTGGACCTGGTGCTTGTACACCAGGTCCCAGTTGGTGATCGCGGCTTCGCCGCCTGCGACGCCGTAGACGACGACACGGCCGGTGACCCGCTTTGCGGCGGCCAGGCCGGCGTCGAAGGTGGCGCCGCCCGCCGACTCCAGCACAAGGTCGGCTCCGGCGCCGCCGGTCAGCCGCAGCACCTCGGCGGCGAGGTCGCCGCCGAGGGAGTCCAGGATGTGGTCGGCTCCCAGTGCCAGCACTGTCTCGTGCTTGGCCGGCGAGGCGGTGGCGATGACCGTCGCGCCGTAGTGTTTGGCCATTGTGACCGCGGCCTGGCCGGTCGCGCCCGCCGCAGCGTGGATCAGCACGGTCTGCCCTGCGGTGATTCCGCCCAGAGGCTTGAGAGCGGCCAGCGCGGTGGGCCAGTTCACGGCCAGGCCGAGCGCCTGCTGCTCCGTCCAGCCGGGGGGCACCGGTATCGCCGCGGCCGCGGGCAGCACCATGTACTCGGCGAAAGCGCCGTTTCCGACGCCGGTGACGCGGGTCCCCGGTCGCGGACCTGTCACCGCCTCCCCCATCGCGACGACCTCACCGGCGGCCTCGAAACCGGCCAGGTACGGTGGCCGCGGGCCGTTCAGGAACGTGCCGTGGGACTTCGAGATGTCGGCGAAGTTGACCCCGGCGGCGGTGACGCGGACCAGGACCTCGCCCTGGCCGGGGCTCGGCACTGGTGCGTCGGTGATCAGGCGCATGTCCTGCGGGCCGTTGAGGGAAGTCTGCTGCAGTGCGCGCATGGTCGCGGGAATGCTCATTGACGATCGGCTTTTCTTTCTCGGCGTACATGAAAGAGATCGGCCCGGCGCGCGGGCCGATCTCTCTCATGTAGACCCCGGCCAGCACCAAAAGGAATCGGTGCTCCATCGCCTCGTAGGCCGGATTCAGATGCTCGGTGGGGGGCCTACCGACGACCGCACGATGAGGCGCGAGCGGAGCGTGTGCGTCTCACGGCCGGTTTCGGCCCCCTGCACGATGTCGAGGAGCACCTCGGCCGCCTTCGCGCCGAGCTCGTGCACCGGCTGCGCGATCATCGTCAGCGGCGGATCCATGACCGCCGCCCAGGCGCTGTCGTCGAACCCGATGAGCGCGACGTCGCGCGGATAGGAGAGCCCGGCGGCCCGCAGGGCGCGCAGGGCCCCCGTCACCGCCTCGGTCTCCGTGCAGAACAGCGCGGTGATGCGGTCGGGCAGGCTGAGCATGCGCGCGACCTCCTGGGTCACTCGCTCCTCGACCTTGCGCCCGACCATCACCAACTCGGGGTCGAAGGGGATCCGCGCGTCGTCGAGCGCGTCGAGGTAGCCGCGCAGGCGCTCGCCGTCGGTCCACAGGTTGCGGGACGCCGCCGCCAGCAGCTCCCGCCGGGTCGCCGGCGGCTGCGCCATGGGCGGTCCCCACACGAAGCCGATCCGCCGGTGCCCCGCCGCGATCAGCCGCTCGACCGCCTCACGCGCCGCGTCGCGGTTGTCGATGACGACCGCGTCGAGGTCGAGCGCCGGGATGGCCCGGTCGACCAGGACGACGGGGACGCCGCGCGTCAGCGCCTCCTTGACGTGGCCGACCTCCCGGCCGCTGACCGCGGCGGACGCGATGATCATGCCGTCGACGCGCTTGTCGATCAGCACGTTGGTGGCGGCGACCTCCTCGTCGAGGTCCTCGTAGGTGCTCAGCACGATCGTGTCGAAGCCGCGGGCCCGGGACGCGTCGCAGACGCCGCGGACCAGTCCGGCGAAGAAGGGGTTGCCGATGTCGGCGACGATCACCCCGATGGTGTGGCTCACACCGGTCGACATGCTGCGGGCGAGGGCGTTGGCGCGGTAGCCGAGCTTCTCGGCCGCGGCGAGCACGCGTTGGCGCAGCTCCGGGCTGACGTGTCCATACCCGCCGAGCGTGCGGGCGGCGGTCGCCCGCCCGACTCCCGCCTCGGCCGCCACCTCGGAGATCGTCACCCGCCCGGCGGCCTGGCTCCGCTCAGCTGGCATGGCTGGCGTTCCTCCCTCTCGATCTCAGGGCAGCCTACTGAGAACGGGCCGTCCGTGGCCGAACGCGCCCTCCACCAGGCATTGCTCGTAGGCCGACCGCGCGCCGTCGTGGAGCGCGCGTTCGACGGCGTCGCGGTCCGGGGACGTGCCGGTGGTCCAGCCGCCGCGCAGCAGTGAGACGGCGAACCCGGCGAGGAAGGCGTCGCCGCAGCCCATCGTGTCGACCATCAGGCCGGGGTCCTCCACCCGGCGCGCGGCGGTCGCGACCGTGACCCTGCCGTCGTGCGCGATCGCTCCCTCCACGCCGCGCGTGGCCAGCGCGAGCCGCGCGCCGCGCCGTACGGCCTCGGCCAGCAGCGCCCGCGTGGCGGCCTCGTCGAGGTGTGAGCACGACAGCAGCACCAGGTCGGCGTGCGGGCAGATCCGGTCGAGGTAGCCGGGGGTGCGGAACTCGTCCTCGCTGGACAGGTCGAAGCTCACCACCGGGCCGAGCCCGGCCAGCTTGGGCAGCTCGGTCTCGCTTCGGGAGTACACGCTGGAGTGCACCAGGTCGAAGGTGGCGGCGTACCGCAGCAGGTCGTCGCCGAGGACGAGCGGCTCCCGCAGCGTGACGCCGCCGCCGTTCCAGCCGAGGAAGACGCGGTCGCCGTCGTCCACGCGCAGGGTGGAGACGCCGCTCTCGCCGGTCCGCACGACGCAGTGGTCGATCGCCACTCCCTGGGCGGCGATCGAGGCACGCAGGAAGTCGCCGAGCTCGTCGTCGCCGAACACGCCCAGGTAGGCCGCCCGGAGGCCGAGGCGGCGGGCGTAGACGGCCACGTTGACGCTGTTGCCGCCCGGGTACTCCACGCCGCGGTCGACGAACCGGTCGACGATGTTGTCGCCGAAGCCGAGGACTCTCAAAGGACTCTCCTGTGGACGGGCCCCCGCGCAGGCACGCGCGAGGGCCCGGAAGGGGGGACGGCGGGATCAGTAGTCCATGACGCGGTAGTAGCGGCGCAGGTCGAGCGAGTGGTCGCGCACCCGCTCCAGGTGCTTGCTGACGCGGCTCATGACGGTGTCGAGGACGAGCGGCGCGAGCAGGCCGCGGAACTCGGGGCTGATGCCGTCGAGCGGGTAGTCCTTCGTGTCGAAGACCGTGACGTCCTTGGAGATCCGCTTGGCGAAGGCCTCGGCGCGGTCGGTGAGCGCCCTCGCCTCGTCCTCGCCCTGGAAGACGAGCACGCTGGTGTTCTCTTCGAGCAGTTCGAGCGAGCCGTGGAAGAACTCGGCGCTGTGCACCCGCGTGGTGCGCAGCCACTGCATCTCCTCGAGGATGCACATGGAGTAGAGGTAGGTGAACCCCCACAGGTTCCCGCCGCCGATGAGGAAGTAGTAGTCGCTGTCCTTGTGGGCGTCGGCGAACGCCTCGGCGACCGGCTCGGCCTGCTTGGAGACCTCCAGGAGGATCCGCGGGATGTCGTCGAACTCGGCGGCGAACTTCTCGTAGCCGTCGAACTCGCCCCGCCGCGACAGCAGCCGGCCCATGAAGAGCAGCATCTGCATGTCGAACGGCCACGTCTTGGGCTCGGTCAGCAGCGCGAGGTCGACGTTCTGGGCGATCGGGGAGTCGGGGTAGCCGGTGAAGCCGACGGTGTAGGCGCCCTTCGACTTGCAGAACTCGATGGCCCGGACCACGTCCTCGGTGGTGCCGGAGACCGAGGTGACGATGGCCACCGAGCGCTCGCCGAGCGCCTTCTCGTCCGCGGCGACCAGTTCGGCCGCGATCACCGCGCGCACGTCGAGGGTGGACCGCTGGCGAGCCAGGCGCTCGTACGGCCACATCTGGGCGTAGGTGCCGCCGGCGCCGACGAGGTAGAGGTTGTCGAATCCCCCGTCCACGAGCCGATCGACCAGTTCCTCGATCTGCGGGCGCAGCGCCACCGCGCTCGCCAGCTGGGAGAGGAATTCCGGCTCGTTGAATCCGAGCATTGTCGCGTCCTTTCGGGATCACCTGCGGACCGGCGGCGCCCCTGCTGCCTGATACCGGTATCACGCGGGGGTCACGCTGGCACAGGTGAACGTACGGCGTCAACACCGCGACCTTTTTTCTCGCACCCATGCGGCATCTAGCTGCTGTTTCTGGCCTCTTGCGGTCCCGGAGGCGTCGCGCCGGAAAAAATTCTTGGAACTAGGACTGGTACCGGTATCAGATGCTCTGTACAGTCACCCCACACCAGGCGGGTCGTGCCGCGGCGCGTCCCGGCGGATCCCGATGTCACGGCAACGCGGTGCCCGGCGGCTCCCAGTGCCCCGGCACCGGCGGTCCTCCCTCCGCAGACGGACCAGCCCCCAGACAGACCAGAGAGAGAGGAAGCCCATGCGCCCTCGCGCACTGACGACGTTCGCGGCACTCGCCGGGACGTCGGTGCTCGCCCTCGCCGGGTGCACCGGCGGCGGGCAGGCGGACAAGGCTCCCGCGGCCGACGTGGCCGCCGCCCCCGACTACTCGGGCACCCTGAGCATCCTCACCAAGTTCGCCGGAGAGCCGCTGGAGCCGTACTTCGAGGACCTGGCCGCCGAGTACGAGAAGCTCCACCCCGGGGTGAAGATCCAGCTCATCCAGGAGACCGACCAGAGCATCAAGGACAAGACCAAGACGCTGACCGCGTCGAACGCCCTGCCGGACGTCTACTTCACGTGGACCGGCAACTGGGCGGAGAACTTCGTCCGCGGCGGCCGCGCGGCCGACCTCACCAAGGTCGTCGGGCCAGGCACGGAGTGGGGGAAGACCTTTAGCGAGGGGGCGCTGTCGGCCTTCGCCTACGACGGCAAGTACTACGGGATCCCGCTGTACGGCAACGGCAAGTTCATGGGCTACAACAAGGCCGCGTTCGCCAAGGCGGGGGTGAAGGTGCCGGCCACCTTCGAGGACCTGATCGCCGCCTGCGGCCCATTGCGCAAGGCCGGGTACGAGCCGATCGCGTTCGGCAACAAGGACGGCTGGCCGGCCCTCCACTACCTGCAGCAGATGTTCGCCTACGACGTGCCGTGGGACACCCTGCAGGCCGACCTCAAGCCCGCGACGGCGAAGCTGGACGACCCGGGCTACGTCACCGCGCTGACCCGGTTCAAGACCCTCGTCGACACCTGCACCGACACCAAGAGCGGCACCAACGGCGTGCTGTACAGCTCGGCGCAGGAGAAGTTCGCCGACGGCAAGGCGGCCATGTACTACCAGGAGATCCTGGAGTTCGACAACGAGACCGCCAAGGGCAAGCTCCCCACGGACGACTTCGGCATCTTCCAGTTGCCGGCGCCGCAGGGGGCGAAGGGCGACCCCGCGGTGATCGAGGGCGCGCCCGAGGGATACCTGGTCAACGCCGCCTCCCCGCGCATCCCGCTCGCCGTCGACTTCATGAAGTTCGTCACGAGCGTGAAGAACGCCAAGACCCTGTCGTCCCCGCCGTACGGCCAGCCCAGCACGGTCATCGGAGCCGTCACGCCCGAGACCTCCAGCAAGGCGGTCTACGAGGGCGTCGGGCTGGTCAACAAGGCGCCGAAGCTGGCCGCCTGGCTCGACACCGTCACCGTGCCCGACGTCGCCGACGCCTGGCTGTCCGGAGGCGAGGCGCTGATCACCGGCGGCAAGACCCCCGAGCAGGTGCTCGACAGCGTCCGCCAGGCCTCGGCGTCGGCGAAGTAGCCGGAGGAGAGCAGGTGCGCACCATCGGCAAACGGGCGCTCGGGCTCGCGTGGGTCGTTCCCGCCCTCGTGCTGGTCGGGGTGTTCGTCTACTTCCCGCTGGCCGAGAACCTCGGGTTCAGCACGCTCAAGTGGGACATCTACAGCGGCAGCCAGGAGTACGTCGGCTTCGCCAACTACACCAAGCTCGTCGAGGACCCGGTCTTCTGGCGGTCGCTCGGCAACAACGTGCTGTACGCCGTGGTGTCGATCGTGTTCCAGGTGTTCGGCGCGCTGGTGCTGGCCGCGCTCATCGAAGGTGTGCGCAGCGAGCGGTGGCAGCGCCTCCTGCGGGCGATCTACTTCATCCCCTCCGCGATCTCGCTGACCGTCGCCGGCCTGCTCTTCTACTTCATCTACGAGCCCGACCTCGGCCTGCTCAACCACCTGCTGCAGGCGGTCGGCCTCGGCGGGCTCAGCCACTCGTGGCTGGGCGAGGAGAGCACGGCCATGCCGGCGATCATCGCGATGAGCCAGTGGCAGGGCTTCGGCTACTCCACGCTGCTGTTCGCCGTCGCCATCCAGCGGATCCCCCGCGAGATCTACCAGGCCGCGGCCCTCGACGGCACCGGGCCGGTCCGCCGCTTCTTCCACGTGACCCTCCCCCTGGTGCGAGAGATGACCGGCGTGATGTCGATGGTCACGATCTCGGGGGCGTTCCAGGTGTTCAACGAGGTCATGGTGATGACCAGCGGCGGGCCCGACAACTCGACCCAGGTGCTGGGGACCTGGCTCTACCGCAGCGGCTTCGTCCGCAACGACTTCGGCTACGCCGCCGCGATCGCGACCGTCATCTTCGTGGTCACGCTCGGCATCGCCGTCGCGCAACTGTGGGTCGCGCGCAGGAGAAGGGTGGCGTGGTGAGTCGCATCGGCTTCCTGGGGGCGGTCGCCCGGGTGTTCCTGTGGGCGTTCCTGCTCTGCCTCGCGGCGGTGGTGGTCTATCCGCTGCTGTGGATGGTGCTCAACGGGTTCAAGACCAACGGCGAGATCTTCGGGAACCCCTTCTCGCTGCCCTCCCACTGGAGCTTCGACAGCTACCAGAAGGCCTGGAACCGCGGGGTGAGCAACTACCTCACCACGAGCGTGCTGGTCACCGTGACCTCGACGGTCGCGACCGTGTTCGTCAGCGCGTGGGCCGCGTACGGCCTCACCCGGGTGAACATCCCGTTCTCCAAGCTGACCACCGGGGTCATCCTCGGCGGGCTGATGCTGGCCCCGAGCGTGGCGCTCGTGCCGCTGGTGAAGATGTTCCAGGCCATGGGCCTGTACAACAGCTTCTGGGCGCTGCTCATCCTCTACACGGCCTTCCGGGTGCCGTTCACCACCTTCCTCATCCGGGCGTACATGCTCGACCTGCCGCGGGAGGTGGACGAGGCGGCCGAGATGGACGGCTGCGGCCGGTGGACCGCCTTCTGGCGGATCATCCTGCCCATGTGCAAGCCGATCATCACCTCGACCGTGCTGCTGCACATCCTGTTCGCCTGGAACGAGTACCTGTTCGCGATGGTCTTCACCAGCGGCGCGGGCGTGCAGACCCTTCCCGTCGGCCTGATGAGCCTGATGAGCAAGCACGGCACCGAGTTTCCCGTCGTCTTCGCCGGCATGGCGATCGCGGCCTTCCCGGTCGTGCTGCTGTTCTTCGCCGGGCAGCGTTACATCGTCAAAGGGCTCGCGGACGGAGTCGGAAAATGAGTTCCATGCCCCTCATCACCGGATCGAACTTCTCCTATCAGCACCTGCCGTTCGAGCGGTTCCTCGACGACGCCGCCGACCTCGGCCGCGAGGAAGTGGAGCTGTGGGGGATCGCCCCCCACTTCCACGTGCCGCAGGTGAGCGACGCCGAGGCCCGCGCCGTACGCCGCCGGGCCGCCTCGCGCGGCCTGCGGGTGCGGTGTCTCACGCCCGAGCAGGTGATGTACCCGGTCAACATCGCCTCGGCCGACACGCGGCTGCGCGCCGCCAGCATCGCGATGTTCCGCCGGGCGGCCGAGCTGTGCGCGGAGCTCGGCGCCGAGTTGCTCCTGCTCACGCCGGGCCGGGGCTATGAGGACGAGCCGGTGGAGACGGCGTGGCGCAGGTCCGCCGACGCGCTCGCCGAGATCGCCGGGTATGCCGAGGGGTTCGGGGTGACCTGCGTGCTCGAACCGCTCCAGCGGGTGGAGTCGAACCTGCTCAACGACTCGCGGGCGCTCGCCCGGATGCTGGACGAGGTCGGCGCGCCGAACCTCGCCGCCGTGCTCGACACCGTGGGCATGGCGGTCGCGGGGGAGAGCGTGGACGACTACTTCGACGCGCTCGGCGACCGGGTCCGCCACGTGCACCTCATCGACGGCCGCCCGGCCGGGCACCTGGCGTGGGGCGACGGGGAGCTGCCGCTGGCCGGCTACCTCGCCGCCTTCTCCCGCCGCGGTTATGACGGGTTCATGACGTTCGAGCTGTTCGGCGACGGCACGTACGCCTTCGCCCCCCGGCCCGTCGTCGAACGCTGCCTGTCCGCCGTGCAGGCAGCCCTCACGCACCCCTGACGGGCGGGTTGAACCGGGAGTACTCCTCGAACGCCCAGCGCAGCGGGCTCGCGCCGCCGACCTGGAGCACCTGCTCGACGTCGAACGTGACCAGCCGCTGCGCGCCCGGCACGTCGCCCGGGTCCCACTCGACCCGCGCCCTGCCGGTCAGGTGCAGCGCGTCGCCGGTGGTCCAGTCGAGGAAGAGCAGACCCGCGGCGGGGTTCAGCTCCAGGTTGCCGAGCGTCATGTACATCAGGTTGCCGGCGTAGTCGGGCCAGACGAGCCGCCGGTCGTCCACCACCTCGACGAACCCGGGGTTGCCGCCCCGGTGCGAGACGTCCGAGCCGAGCCCGGGCGCGTGCGTCGCGACGAAGAAGGTGTCGGCGGCCCTGATCCACTCCCGCTGGGCCTCCGACAGGCGGTCCCCGGACCGTGACGTTCGCTCACCGGGCTCCAGGTCCTCGGTGATCGTACGCTTCTGCAGATATTTGGGGCAGTTGGAGTACACCTGCTCGGTCCGTACGGTCAGGCGGTCGCCGTCCCTCCGGGCCCGCCCGTTGACCCGCATCCGGCGCCGGGACCACGGCTCGACGGCCAGCATGCCGATGTCGTGCTCGTCGTCGAACAGTCCCGCGAGCGGCGCGCCGGGCACCGCGTCCACGAGGATCGTGCGGTCGCCGGCCGGCGTGACGAAGCCCGGCCGGCCGGTGAGCGGCGCGGCCCACACCCGGCCTTCACGGTCCTCCGCGCCGATCACGACCATGCGCTGGGACTCCAGGAACCGCGCCGCGACCTCCGGGATCTCGGCCCGTACGCGAGCCGACCCGTGCTCGGCCAGCCGGACGCCCGTGCGGCGCTGGACCGCGACCTCTCCCGCGTGCCGCATCTCTAGAAGAAGCCGCAGGTCGGGGCGTCGGACCGGGGAGCGGGGCGCTCGTCGGCGCCGCTCGGCGCGTAGATCTCCAGCCGGATCCCGTCAGGGTCCTCGAAGAACAGGCCGCCCGAGGAGCCGCCCTCGCGGTGCGGGACGATGCCGCCGTGGTGGATCGTCGCCCCGGCCTCCCGGACGACGGCCTCCGCCCTGCGTACGGCGTCGATGTCCGGCACCTGGAAGGACAGGTGGTGCAGCCCCGGCAGGCCGGGGGCGAACCTGCCCTCGCTCTGCTGCCACAGCGTCAGCACCAGCGTGCCGTCCTGGGCGAGGAACGCGTACCGGCGCGCCTCGTCGGCTGACTCGCCTGCCACGTCGAAGCCGAAGACCTTCCGGTAGAAGCCGACCGACCTGTCGAGGTCGGAGACGTTCAGTCCGACGTGCCCCGTGGTGAAGCTCATCGCCTGCCCCTTCATGACGAGATCTAACGGATGGTCCCGTTAGAAGATGAGAGCAGACTAACGGGATCTCACGGGAAAGTCCATTAGAAGATCAGGTGACCCTTCGCCGGGGGAGTGGCAGCCGTGATCGCGTGAACACCGCGCCGCCGAGCGCGGCCAGCAGGGGAAGCACCACGACCAGCAGGCCGACGAGCGCCCAGGGGATCGCGAACGCGGGCGCGGCGCCCACCGGCACGATCGTCGTCACTCCGTCCGGGCGCAGGAACGCCACCGGATGGGATACGCCCTGCCGGGCCGCGGCGATGCCCGGAGCGAGGCCGGCGAGCACGCCCGTGACCGAGGCCAGCAGTGCGATCACCAGGGCCTGCCCGGCGACGACCGCGCGTTTCACCCGTGGGGCCGCCCCCACGGCCGACATGGTCTCCAGGTCCGGACGCGCCTCGGCGGCGGCCAGCATGGTGGCGACGAACGTCATTCCCAGCACGAGGACGGCCGCGGCGATGCCCAGCACGATCAGGATGATCGTGTCGTCCGGAGCCTCCGGCACTTCAAGTCGCACGGTCGCCTTGCCGGTGATCCGCTCCACCTTCGCGGTGATCCGCTCCGCCGTCGCCCTCGGGGTGCGGAAGTCCGCGGGGTCCACCACGAGCATGGTGGTGACGGTGGCGTACCCGTTCTTCGCGGCCACCTCGGGCGCGACGACCGCACGGGCCCAGCCCTCCCCGTTGGCCCGCACGCCGGCGGCGGGCAGCGTGAGGGGCACCGAATCGCCCGGCCCGGCCACGGGCGTCAAGTCGATCCTCAGCTGTCCATCCCGGATCACGGCCGGGTTGAGCACGACGGCCTTCCCCTCGTGGAGCGCCGCCACCGCCCGGGGGTCGTCGCGCCGCAGCACGTAACGGAGCAGGTCGTCGGTCCCGACCAGGAGGCCCCCGGATTGGCTCGCGTCCGACCACTCCACTCTGCTGACGTTGGGGGCGGTGTCCGGCACCGAGGCGTACATCGGGACGCCGGACCTCGACGTGAGCGTCCGCACCTCCACCAGCGGCACACCGCCGGGCAGTTCCTCGCGTACGGCGGAGCGGACGCGATCCCAGAGCCCGGGAGTGAGGTCCGGCCCGGCGATCCACAGCGCTCCGGCGGGCGCCTTAGGGTAGTCCTGCGCGTACGCCGGTTTCTGCGCGAGCCGGCTCTGCCAGGTCACCCCCACCGCCGTGAGCGCCACGACCGCGGTCATCACCGCGGCGACGGCGGGCGCCGTACGGCCCCTGTTGCGTACGGCGTCCCTGGCGGCGAACCGGAGCGGCAGGGGGAGCCGGGCGGCGAGCCGGGCCACGGCCGCGACGAGCGCGGGCGTCAGGGCGACCAGGCCGAGCTGGGTGACCAGGGCAGAGGTGGCGATCCAGCCGAGCTCGTGACCGCCGCTCACGATGGTCGCCGCCGTGCCCGCGACGACGAGCACGATCCCGAGCAGCGGCCGGCCCGCGCGCTCGCGGCCCCGCTCGCGCCTGCCCGACAGCACGGCGACGGGGTCCGCACGGCTCGCCGCGACGGCCGGGGCGAGGGCGGCCAGCAACCCGGCGACGACGCCCAGCGCCGCGGTGGTGGCGACCACCGCCCAGGGGACGGTCAACGCGGGGAGCAGGTAGCCCGCCCGCCGCTCCAGAGCCGGTCTCGCGAGCCAGGCCGCGCCGACGCCGAGCGCCGCGCCGACCACCGAGGCGGCGACGCCGAACAGCAGGCCGTCGGCGAGCGCGATCGTCCGCAGGTGCGCGGGGGAGCCGCCCTGGACGGCGACCAGCGCGAACTCGCGAGACCTGCGCAGCCGGCCCATGGCGAAGGCCGGCCCGGCCAGCAGGACGACCTCCAGCAGCATGATCGCGACCCACGGCGCGCTCTGCGGGAGGGAGGGCCCGCGCGGTGACGGCTCGTCCGGCCCGGCCCCGTCGAGGACGGCGCGGCTGACGACGGCGAGGCCGCGCGCGTTGAGCCTCCGCACGTCCGCCCACGTCACCGGGCGCGGAGAGTCGACGAGCCAGCCGCGCGACATCAGCAGGGGATTCATCGGCCCGAACGCGGTGTCGGGCAGGCTGCCGGGGAAGACCGTGAGGTCGGGCGGGGTCCCCGTCAGGTCGAACAGGGCGACGCCGACGACCCGGAGCGGCCGGCGTGCCTCCCCGGCGAAGAGCGTGACGCCGGGAGCCATGTCCGGGCGCAGCATCGCGGCGGAAACGACGGCCTCGCCGGGAGCGGCGGGAAGCCTGCCGTCGGTGAGCCGGAAGGTGCCCCTGGACATCGGATCGCGTAGATCGACCTGACGGATCTGTCCTATGCCGTACCCCTCCGGAGTGAGGTAACGGACGTTTCCCTGGGCGACCGGGATGACCCGGCTGCCGGGCGCGAGGACCGTCGTGATCTCGGCCCCGGTGAAGGGCGTGTGCTTGCGTCCTGGCTCCCAGGAGACCTCCTCCGCCCAGGCGTCCTGGCTGAGGTTCGCCCACTCGTGGGCGCCGATCACCAGCGCGTCGGCCTGCCCGAACGGGTATCGCTGACGGTCGGGCACCGGTCCCGGGCCGAGGACGGCGGTCAGCACGAAGGCGGCGAGGGCGACCGGAAGCCCGATCATCACGAGGATCAGCGCACTGCGCCGCTTCGACCGGCGGGCATTGCGGCGGGAGATCCGTAATGACGCTCTCAGCCCACTCATCGGGCGGTCTCCATCCCGGCGGCCGCAGAGTCGACGATCTGCCCGTCCTTGAGGAAGACGACGCGGTCGGCCCAGGCGGCGTAGCGCGGCTCGTGCGTGACCAGCAGCACGGCGGCCCCGGCGTCGGCCCGCTGCCGGAGCACCTGGATGATCTCGTCGCCCGCCCGGGTGTCGAGGGCGCCGGTCGGCTCGTCCGCCAGGAGCAGCCGCCGCTCCCCGACCAGCGCGCGGGCGATGGCGGCCCGCTGGCGCTGGCCGCCCGACAGGTCGTCGGGGAACCGGTCGCCCAGGTCGGCGAGCCCGACCTCCTCCAGCACCGCGAGGGCCTCCCGCCTGGCCTTCGCCGTACGGACGCCGTCGAGCTCGCGCGGCAGCGCGACGTTCTCCGCGACGGTCAGCGACGGGACGAGGTTGAGGTCCTGGAAGACGTAACCGGCGCTCCTGCGGCGCAGCTCCGCCAGTTGCTTCGGTGCCAGATCCCGCAGCTCGCGGCCTTCGAGCGCCACCGACCCCTCCGTCGGGCGGTCCAGCCCGCCCGCGATGTTGAGCAGGGTGGACTTGCCGGACCCGGACGGGCCCATGACCGCGACCAGTTCCCCGGCGGCGACGTCCAGGCTGACGCCCCGCAGCGCGTGGACGGCCCCCGTCCCCTCGCCGTGGACGCGTACGACGCCGGTCATGCGGACGACCGGCTCGCCGTCCGGCGCGGGTAACCGGTCCGGAGATCGGTTTTCGGTCACGGATTCTCCTCGGAGGGACGGGCGAGGACGGCCTCGCAGTGGTCGAGCCAGCGCTGCTCCGCCTCGGCATGGAAGATCATCGAGTCGATGACCAGGCGCTGTGCGGCCTCGGACGACGCGTCGAGGCTCCGCAGGGCACGAGTGAGCTCCTGCAGGCCCCGCATCGTCGCGGACCGCTGGGCCCGGATGACCGCCGCCACGTCCACGCCGGGCGTGGTGACCGCCATCGCGAGCTTGATGACGAGCTCGTCGCGGGGCCGGTCGGCCCGGGAGACGGGTTTGGCGAACCACCGGTCGAGCTCGTCGCGGCCTTCGGGGGTGATGGCGTAGCGGACCCGGCCCTGCTCGTCCTGGTCGCCCTGGTCGTCGCGGGACACCAGGCCGTCGCGTTCGAGGCGGGACAGCGTCGTATAGACCTGTCCGATGTTCAGTGGCCAGGTCGTCGCCGTGGACGCCTCGAACTCGGCCCTGAGCTGATAGCCGTAGCGCGGGCCTCGGCTCAGCAGGGCGAGCAGGCCGTGTCGTACCGACATGAATACTCAGTATGCATACTGAGTATGCCCCTGTCACCGCCGGGATCGGAAAGGGTGGATGTGGAGGGGTTCAGGCGTTCTTGTGCTGGCGGTAGTGACGGGCCGCGCGGGCGCGGTTTCCGCAGGCCACGGAGCACCACTCCTGGCGCGGGTGCTCCCTGACGAAATACAGCACACACCGGGGGGCCGGGCAGGCGCGGAGTTGCTCCCGGTGCGGCCCGCCCAGCAGGTCGACAGCGGCGGCCGCGAGGGCCGCCCGCAGGCGGGCGGAGTCGCCGGCGGCCCGCGCGGGCAGGGTCCGGGCGCGGGGCGCCTCGTCCGGCGGCCATTCGAGCCGGGGGGCGACGGGCACCGCCGCCGCGGTGGCGTTCACGAGATCGAGGGAGGGCTCGAAGGCCGGCAGCCGGGCCGCGTCCGCGCCGCTCGCCGGCCCGGGGGACACGGCCCGGGCGAACAGTGCGCGGATCGCCTGTCGCAGCGCCACGACCTCGTCACGCATCTCGGGAGTGGCGACGAACGTGGCGGGGTCGATGTCGAGCTCGGGGGCGTGGTCGCCGACCCAGGCGGTAAGGCCGCCGACGTCCTCCAGTGCGTCCACCGGGCCGGACCGGTCCGCGCGGATGGTGCTCACGAATTCCAGGGCCAGCAGCGAGGACATCGGTTCAGTCTAACGCGGCCGGCCGGGCGTACCCGTGAGGGCGGGAGGCTGCCTGGCGGCTTCAGCGGCGGATGGCCTTGGCGAGGATGGCGACGAAGGCCGCGAAGCCCAGCCCCCCGACGAGGACGGGCGCCATGATGACGGCGTCGGGGTCGGGCCCGGTCAGGTAGCGGATGCCCATGCCGATGAACAGCAGGCCGCACAGCAGGCACATCCAGTTCGTACGGTGCACCCGGCGCGGGCGCTCGGGTCGCGACTCAGGCCGCACGGCGCACCTCCACGTCGCCGACCCCGGCCTTGACGTGCAGCTCGATCGTCGGCACGTCGCCCTCGAGGGGCGTCTCCGGCTCGAGGACGCGGTCGAACCGCACGTCGCTGCCGTCCTCGACCTTGTGGTCGATCTTCACCTCGCCCAGCTTGGCGGAGCCGTGCACCTCCACGCGGGCGGTCGTCGGGACGATCACCGTGAGCTGCCCCATCGACACCGAGGCGTCGAACCTGACCCGGCCGCCCGGTGTGAGCGTCACGTCGCTCAGGTCGAGCTTCCCCTCGCCGATGCCCAGTTCGTAGGCGCCGGGCGACTGGACGGAGCCGACAGGGTGCCAGACGAAGCTGCCGACCTTGCGGGGGATGCCGTTCACCGTCGAACTTCCGACCAGCACGAGGGCCACGATCGTCCCCGCCGCGATCAGCGCCGCGCCCCGGCCGAACCACGCCGCGACCAGCAGGCCCGCCCCGATCGTGACGAGAACCGCCCCGCCGACGACCGGCAGGCCGACCGAGCCGGAGCCGGTCCGCTGCATGGTGACCATGATCCCTCCAACGATCAGGGCGAGGCAGATGGTGAGGCCGCCGACGAACGACCTGGGACGCTTCGGCTTCGCCGGCCGCGCGGGCGGCGGCGTGGGCGGCGGCGTGGGCAGGGCGTAGGGGCTCGGCGGAGGGTAGGGCGCCCCGTAGGGCTGGTACGGCTCCCGCCTCGTGTAGGGGCCGTGGGGGGCGAAGGGCTCTCCGGCTCCGTAGCCGTGCCCTCCGGCTCCCCGCATGCCGTGCCGGTGGTCCTGGGCGCCGCTGTCACCGTACGCGCCCGCCCGGGCCTCGCGGGCCAGGTCGGACAGCCGCCGGTAGCCGTCGCCGGCGGGAGGCGCGGAGACGGAGGGCCCAGGCGCTCCGGGAGCCCAGCCGGCCGGCGTCCCGTGGACGTCCGGTCCCACGGCGTTCGGGTCCGGGGTGTACGACGTGCCGGGCGCGGGCTCCGCGGCCAGCCGGTTGACGGGTTCGAAGGGCCGGGTCGGCGGGTCGCCGTCGGCCCGCCCCGCCGGTGCCGCCGTGTCCCCCGCGACTGCCTCCTGGACGAGCGTGTCGTCCACGGCCTTCGGGGGTGCTGCCACCGGGTCCTGGATGACCGTGTCCTGGATCGCGGTGTCGTGGATCGCCGTGTCGTGGATCGCGGTGTCGTCCACGGCCGCGGGCTGCACCATCGTGTCCTGGATCGCGGTGTCGTCCGTGACTCTGTCCGTGGCCGGGCCGGGGGCTGCGGTTTCCGCCGCGGGCGCCTGCGCTGTGGCTCCCTGCGGCGCCTGCGCGGTGTCCTCCTGCGGCGCCTGTGCCTGCGGCGCCGGGGTCTCCCGCAGCGGCGTCTCCGCCATCGGCGCCTGCGCCCCGGGGGCGCCGGCCGATCCGTACGGCTCCCTCGCGGGCGGCGGGGTGAAGGGCGCGAACGTCGCGAAGTTCGGGGCGGCCCGGGTCATGCCGCGCCGTCCGGTCGCCCGCTCGGGCATCGACTTGGCCATCGTCAGCAGGTCGACGCCGCGCGCGTGGGCGGCCATCAGCACGATGGCCAGCAGCGTGCCGACCACGATCGTGCCGCGGTTGATCCCGCCGGAGGCGACGTTGATGATCAGGCCGAACGCGAAGACCGCGGCCAGCAGCGCGAGCACGGTCTCGGCGTCGAACAGCCGCCGGGTCCACTGCTCCAGGTGACCGGGGCCGCCGCCCGGCTGGCGCATCAGCAGGAACGCCGCGACGTACAGCATGACGCCGATGCCGGAGGCGAGCACAAGCACGGCGAAGCCGACCCGGAAGAGCACGGGGTCCATGCCCGTGAACCTGCCGAGGCCCGCGCAGACGCCCGTGATCATGCGCCCGTCCCTCGAGCGGCTCAGCACCTTCTCGGGCTCGGGCATGCCGGCGGAGTCGGGAGCAGGGGTCGGTGGTGCCTCGGTCATGGTCCCATCCTGGCCTCGCCCGCCGTACCCCTGCCATCGGGGGAACCCCTGACTCGTCCCCGACCCCTCAGGGATGGCGTCAGGGCATGCCCTGATGCGCTCATCGTCGGTGACGTGTGACGATGCTTCCCGAGATGTCTGAGATGACTAACGCCCCCGCGGCGTACCCCCGGATGGTCCGGCCCGCCTCGGGCCGGGTGGTCGCGGGCGTCGCGCAGGGTGCCGCCGCCCAGCTGCGGCTCGACCCCGTCGTGCTGCGCCTCGCGTTCGTGCTGCTCACCGTCGTCGACGGGCTGGGCGTCGTGGCGTACGCCGCGCTGTGGATGTTCACCCCCAAGGAGGAGGTGAAAGGCCGCGAGCCGGCCCGCGAGTGGGGCCAGCTCGCCGCCTACGGCGTGCTGTGGCTGGCGCTGGCGGGCTTCGCCTGGATGACGGGCGCCTCCAGCGGCGGGTTCGGCACGTGGCCGATCGCGGTCGGCGGCATCGGCGCGCTGATCCTGTGGCAGCAGGCCGACCCGGGACGGCGGCAGCGGTGGATGTCGGGCGCGGTCAAGCAGGTCAGCACGACCTGGGTGCGCACCGGCATCGGAGCGCTGCTCGTCGTCGTCGGTGCGATCGGCTTCCTGGCCGCGAGCGGCGAGCTGGCCAAGGCCGGGACCGGGCTCGTGTTCACCGCGGTCGTCGTCGGCGGCATGCTGATGATCGCCGCGCCCTGGCTGGCCTCGCTCGTGAAGGAGCTCCAGCGGGAGCGCACCGAGCGCATCAGGCAGGAGGAGCGGGCCGAGGTGGCCGCCCACGTCCACGACTCGGTGCTGCACACGCTGACCCTCATCCAGCGCAACGCCCACGACGCGCGGGAGGTCGCCAGGCTCGCCCGGTCGCAGGAGCGTGAGCTGCGCAACTGGCTCTACCAGCCCAAGCAGGACGCCGACGCCACCCTCGCCGCCGCCGTGCGGCGGGTCGCGGCCGAGGAGGAGGACGCCCACGGCGTGCAGATCGAGGTGGTCTGCGTGGGCGACTGCGAGCTGAACGAGGGCCTGGGGGCCCTGCTGCAGGCCGCCCGGCAGGCGATGGTCAACGCGTGCAAATACAGTGGGGCTCCGGTGGTCTCCGTCTACGCCGAGGTCGAGCCCGACGAGGTGACGGTGTTCGTCCGGGACCGGGGCAAGGGCTTCGTGCTCGACGACGTCGCCGGGGACCGGATGGGCATCCGCCAGTCGATCATCGGCAGGATGGAGCGCAACGGGGGAAGTGCCCGGGTCAGGACCGAACCGGGCGACGGAACCGAGGTCATGCTGACCATGAAGAGGGAGCATTGACTTCCTCCCCTCCCGGAAAGGTGGGGAGTCCAACCGTCACCGGCTGGGCTTCCTGCTTCGCTGCCGGTCGCCCGCCCGAGAGGATTCTCGTTGAGGTCTCACACCAGCTCCACAGGCGTTTCGCCTCTCCGCCAGCCCGGCGGCGAGGATGTTCTCGGCGGCGTTGACGTCCCGGTCGTGGACCGCACCGCAGGCGCATCGCCACTTCCTGACGTGCAGCGGCAGGGATCGTTGGAGCGTGCCGCACGCCGAACACAGCTTGGAGGAGGGGAACCACCGGTCCACGACCAGCAGTTCCCGTCCGTACCAGGCCGCCTTGTACTCCAGCATCGCCCGCATTTCCCGCCACGATGCGTCGGATATGGCGCGGGCGAGTCTCCTGTTCTTCATCAGGTTGCGGACGGTGAGGTCCTCGATCACGACCGTTTGGGTCTCACGGACGAGCCGAGTGGTCGACTTGTGCAGGTGGTCCCGGCGTCGGTCGGCGATCCGGGCATGGATGCGCGCCACCTTGAGACGGGCCTTGGCATGGTTCGCCGATCCCTTGGCTTTGCGGGCGAGCGCCTGCTGCGCCCTGGCCAGCCTGCGCCGGTCGGCCCGCTCATGGCGCGGGTTGGTGACCTTCTTCCCCGTGGACAGCGTCACCAGAGCGCTGATCCCCGCGTCCACACCGACCGCGTCCCCGTTGGGGGCGAGCGGGCGGATCCTCTCCTCCACCAGGATCGACACGAACCACCGTCCCGCGCTGTCGCGGGACACGGTCACCGTGGACGGTCGGGCGCCGTCCGGGAGCGGCCGCGACCACACGACGTCCAGCGGGGTGTCCATCTTGGCCAGCGTCAATTGGCCGTTGCGCCAGCGGAAGCTCGAGCGGGTGTATTCCGCCGATGCCCGGGATCGCTTGCGGGACTTGAACGCAGGGTAGTTGGCCCGCTTGGCGAAGAAGTTCCCGAACGCCGCGTACAGATGGCGCAGCGCCTGCTGCAGCGGCATCGACGACACTTCGGAGAGAAACCCAAGCTCGGGGGTCTTCTTCCACGCGGTGAGAGCGGACGAGGACTCCATGTAGGAGACGCGGCGGCCTTCGGTCCCATAGGCACGGATGTGCTGCTCCAGCGCCTTGTTGTAGACCAGGCGGACGCAGCCGAACGTCCGCGCAAGCTTGTCGGCCTGCTCATGGGTCGGGTAGAAGCGGTACTTGTAGGACCGCTTCACGATCTGCGCCACAGCGTCACACTCAGCGACGGATCGGTCGCGCACTGGCCGGTTGCGGTAGATGGCGGTTTGCCTTTGGGACAATCGTCTGTCCCTGCGCTACTCCGCAGAGCTCTGATTCCTCCCGCCCGCAGGCGGAGTTTCCTCGGAGGTAACTGATGAAGACCGTACGCGTGCTGATCGTCGACGACCACCGGCTGTTCCGGTCCGGCGTGCGGGCCGAGCTGGGGCCGTCGATCCAGGTGATCGGCGAGGCCGAGGACGTGGAGTCGGCGGTGACGGCGATCGGCGAGCTGCAGCCCGACGTGGTGCTGCTCGACGTGCACATGCCGGGCGGCGGCGGCCAGGAGGTGCTGCGGCGCGTGCTCGGCTCCGGCTCCCAGGTGCGCTTCCTCGCGCTGTCGGTGTCGGACGCGGCCGAGGACGTGATCGGGGTCATCCGGGGCGGCGCCCGGGGCTACGTGACCAAGACGATCAGCGGCGCGGAGCTGACCGACGCGATCAACCGGGTGTCGGAGGGCGACGCGGTGTTCTCGCCGCGGCTGGCCGGGTTCGTCCTCGACGCGTTCGCCTCGACGGAGGCCCCGCCCATCGACCCGGAGCTCGACTCGCTCACCCAGCGGGAGCGTGAGGTGCTGCGGCTGATCGCCCGGGGTTACGCCTACAAGGAGATCGCCAAGGAGCTGTTCATCTCGGTGAAGACCGTCGAGACGCACGTGTCGAGCGTGCTGCGCAAACTGCAGCTGTCCAACCGCCACGAGCTGTCGCGCTGGGCCACCGCCAGACGTCTGGTCTGAACCCGTCTGTGCGGACCCGTCTGGTGCGATCGCCCCTTGACGTGCGACGCTCAGTGGATGGGCCGTGACGTACCCTCCGTCTCCTTCAGCCGGGAGGACCGCCGTCGCTATCGGGACAAGGTGAAGCTGTCGCTGGACGTCCTGGCCGAGATGCTGCGGGAGTCGCGGTTCGGGTTCGACCGGCCCCAGATGGGCCTGGAGATCGAGCTGAACCTGGTCGACTCCCGGGGCGAGCCGGCGATGAAGAACGCCGAGGTCCTGGCCGCCATCGCGGAGCCCGACTGGGCGACGGAGCTGGGCCAGTTCAACGTCGAGATCAACATTCCGCCGCAGGTGCTGTCCGGCGAGGGCAGCCGCCTGCTGGAGGAGTCCGTACGGCTCCGCCTCAACCGGGCGCAGGAGCGGGCGGCGCGTGTCGGCGGGCAGCTCATGCTGGTCGGCATCCTGCCGACGCTGCGCGAGAGCGACGTCAGCGAGGGGACGCTGTCGGCCAACCCCCGCTACAAGCTGCTGAACGAGCAGATCTTCGCCGCCCGTGGCGAGGATCTGCACCTCATGATCGAGGGGGTGGAGCGGCTCGACACCTACGCCGACAGCATCACCCCCGAGGCGGCGTGCACGAGCGTGCAGCTCCACCTGCAGGTCAGCCCCGAGACGTTCGCCGACCACTGGAACGCGGCCCAGGTCATCGCCGGTCCGCAGGTCGCGGTCGCGGCCAACTCGCCGTTCCTGTTCGGCAAGGAGCTGTGGCGCGAGACCAGGATCAGCCTGTTCGAGCAGGCCACCGACACCCGGCCCGAGGAGCTGAAGGCTCAGGGCGTGCGGCCGCGCGTCTGGTTCGGGGAGCGGTGGATCACGTCGGTCTTCGACCTGTTCGAGGAGAACGTCCGCTACTTCCCCGCGCTGCTGCCCCTGTGCGACGAGGAGGACCCGAGGCGGGTCCTCGACGAGGGCGGGGTGCCCGAGCTGCACGAGCTGCGCCTGCACAACGGCACCGTCTACCGATGGAACCGGCCCGTCTACGACGTCTCGGACGGCGTCCCCCACCTGCGGGTGGAGAACCGCGTGCTGCCCGCCGGGCCGACGGTGGCCGACATCGCCGCCAACGCCGCGTTCTACTACGGGCTCATGCGCGTGCTCCCGGCGGCCGAGCGGCCCGTGTGGACGCACATGTCCTTCGCCGCCGCGGAGGACAACCTCCGCAACGCCGCGCGGCACGGCCTCGATGCCCGCCTCTACTGGCCGGGCCTGGGGGAGGTGCCCGCCGCCGAGCTGATCCTGCGCAGGCTGCTGCCCATGGCCTACCACGGGCTCGACCTGTGGGAGGTCGACCCGGTCCAGCGCGACCGGCTGCTCGGCATCATCGAGCGGCGCTGCGTGACCGGCCGTACGGGGGCGGACTGGCAGGTCAGGACGGCCCGCGCGTTCGGCGGGGACCACGAGGCGCTGCGCCGCATGACGCTCCGCTACCTGCAGCACATGCACACGAACGAGCCCGTCCACACCTGGGGAATGTAAAACTCTCGCGTTCGGCGAAAAGCGCAGATCTTTGCCGCCTAAATGGGTATTCACATTGAAATGAACCGCCGAACACTGGCCGTGCTGCTGCTCCTGGCGGTCCTCGTCGCGTCCTGTGGCACCGGCTCCCCGCCCGACCGGGCCCAGCCGGGGGACGCGGCGTCCCGAGGGACGCCGTGCGAGGGCACCGGCGACGACTTCCCCGGCGACGTCAAGCTGGCCCGGTGCCTCACCGAGTGGTTCTGGTCGCAACGCTTCCAGGAGAACGGCGGGACCTATCGCCCGATCACCCGCTTCGTCGCCTATCAGGGCGCCAACGGCCCCGACTGCGGTGGGCAGGCGGCCGTGCCGGAGAACGCCTTCTACTGTCCGTACGGCCATTTCATCGCCTACGACGCGGCCTGGCTCAAGGCGATGTACGACCAGATGGGCGACGGGGCGGTCTATGTCGTGATCCCGCACGAATTGGGGCACGCCGTGCAGGCCCAACTCGTCGAGGACTTCCGCTTCAACGTGGAGCGGGAACTCCAGGCCGACTGCTACGCGGGCGCCGCGCTGAGCGGCCTGATCCGGGTGGGAGTGCTGAACACGGAGCAGGGCGACGAGGAGGAACTGCTCGCCAACCTCCAGGCGGCGGGCGACCCCACCGACATCTGGCTGGCGCCGGACGCCCACGGCACCCCGCAACAGCGCCAGCAATACTTCGCCCACGGCTACACCGAGGGAATGGGGACCTGCTGAGGCCGGCTCCTCACGGCCGGTCGAGCTCGGCGAGCTCGTCGGCGGTGAGCGTCAGCTCGGCAGCCCCGGCGGAGTCGCGGATCGACGCGGGACGGCTGGCGCCGGGGATCGGGACGACCCGCGGGGAGCGGGCCAAGTGCCAGGCCAGGCAGACCCGCTGCGGGCTCACGCCGCGTCGGCGGGCGATCGCGTGGAACGCCGTCCCACCGGCGGGGCCGCCGGGGCCCGGAAAGCTGTCCAGGGCACTGCGGGAGACGCCGCCGAGGGGGCTCCAGGGCAGGAAGGCGACGCCGAGCGCGGTGCACAGGCGCAGTTCGGGCTCGCTGTCCCGCACGGCGGGGGAGTAGCGGTTCTGGACCGAGGCCAGACGGCCGCCGAGCTCCCGGTCGGCCTCGCGGATCTGCCGGACGTCGACGTTCGAGATCCCGGCCATCCGGATCTTGCCCGTGTCGAGCAGGTCGCGCAGCGCGCCGACCGACTCGGCGAAGGGGACGTCCGGGTCGGGCTTGTGGAGCTGGTAGAGCCCGATGGACTCGGCGCCGAGTCGCTCGAGCGACGCCTCGCAGGCCCGCCTGATGTGGCGCGGGTCGCCGTTCACCGTCCACGAGCCGTCTCCGGGGCGGCCGCGGCCGCCCTTGGTGGCGACGAGGACGTCGCCGGCGTCGCCTCCGTAGGAGGCGAGAGCGCGGGCGATCAGCTGTTCGTTGTGGCCGGTCTCGCCGGCGTGCCAGTGGTAGGAGTCGGCGGTGTCGATCAGAGTGACGCCCGCGTCGAGGGCGGCGTGGATCGTGGCGATCGCCCTGGCCTCGTCGGGCCGGCCCTCGATGGACAGCGGCATGGCGCCGAGGCCGACGGCGCTCACCGGGACGTCTCCGATCAGGCGGGTGCGCACGTCCGCTCCTCCCCGGCGAGCGCCTCCCGGACGACCGACGGCAGCCAGTCGGCGACGTGCGAGAAGCGGAAGCCGAGAGCCGTGGCCCGCCCGTTGTCCATGGCATGGCAGCGGTCGAAGGAGAACGGCGAGGTGTCCTCTCCGACGGCTCCTCGATGCCAACTACGGCGAGGGCAAGCGCCAGGCGGAGGCGGTCTTCACGCGTGACAAGGCGTTCGACTTCGTCAGCGTCCGGACCGCGCACGTGCTCGGCGGCGCGGACTTCACCGGCAGGCTCGCGCACTACGTCCGCAGGATCCGGGCCGGCCTTCCGGTGATCGTGCACGAGGATCCCCGGCCGGCGTCGTTCATCCACGAGCGGGAGATCGCGCGGTTCCTCGCCTGGGCCGCGCGGGCGGACTTCACCGGCCCGGTCAACGCCGCCTCGCACGGGACCCTGGACGTACGGCAACTGTGCGCGGCCGTCGGTGAGCCCGTGTACAACGCCGGGTCGTCCCACGGCCGGTCCGTGCGCACCGGCCAGGCCTTCGGATCGACCACGTGTTCCGCGTGCGGCGGGTCGTCGAGGCCGGCGTACACCTCGACGGTCGAGGTCATGACGTAGCGCCTGGTCCTGTCCGCGAACACCCGCAGCGCGACGGCCGCCTGCACGGGCGTGTAGCAGACCTGGTCGATCACCGCGTCGAAGTGACGGTCGTCCAGGACGCGGCGCAGGGAGTCCTCGTCGTTCCGGTCGGCCCGCAGGTGCGTCACGCCCTCGGGCGCCGGAGCCGATCCCCGGTTGACGACCGTGACCGCCGTCCCGGCGTCCCGCAGGTTCTCGATCAGCCGCCTGCCGAAGTATCGGCTCCCGCCGATGATGCACATCTCGCTCACGACCACCAGAGTGTCCACGTATAGTCGTCAGCGGTAGTGGCGATCTTCTTAGTCAGTCGTAAGGAAAACTGTTGATCGACGTGCACCGGCTCGGCGTTCTGCGTGAGGTCGCCCGCCACGGCAGCTTCAACCGCGCGGCCGCCGCCCTGCGGTTCACCCCTTCGGCCGTCTCACAGCAGATCGCCGCACTGGAACGCGGCCTCGGCGTCCCCGTGGTGCAACGCAGCACGCGAGGAGTGGTCCTCACCGAGCCGGGGCGCATGCTCGTCGATGCCGCCGAGGCCATCGCCGCAGAACTGACCGACGCCCAGGAGCGCATCGACCGGCTCTCCACCGCGCGGGCCAGGTTCACGATCGCGGCGTTCGCCAGCGGGGGCCGCCGCCTCCTGCCGCCGGCGCTCACCCGTCGCCGAGCACCCCGAGGCCGAGCTGACGATCCTCGAACGCGAACCGGAGGACAGCCTGCCCCTGGTCCGGGAGGGCCGTGCCGATCTGGCCCTCGCCTACCACTTCGACGGGCCCCCGCCCGTCCGTTCCGGTGACCGCTCCGGCATGAACTGGACCCCGCTGATCGCCGACCCGCTCCGGGTCGTCCTCCCGCGTACGCATCCTCTGGCCGGGCGCGCCCGCCTCCATCTGGCCGAGCTCGCCGCCGAACGCTGGATCCTCGGATGCCTGAAGACCGTGGACCTCCTTCGCCGCTACGCCGAGCTGGCCGGCTTCGAGCTGCGGATCTCGTGCAGCGCCACCGACTACTTCTTCGCGCAGTCCCTGGTCACCGCGGGCGTGGGCGTCGCGCTCATCCCGGAGATCTCGCTCACGCCGGGCCTCGACGTGGTCGCGATCCCCCTTGAGTCGCCCAGCCCGTCCCGTTTCATCGGCATCGCGACCTCCCGTCGCCACCGCGGCCCCGCCCAGCCGTACGTCGACGCGCTGCGCGGGCTCCTGTCGGAGGGGGCCGGTCATGAGTGAGGTGGAGGACGGATGAAGCCTGCGACGGTGGCCTGTCTCGGGGTGCTCACGGCCGCGAACGTGCTCAACAACCGGGTCGCCCGGCGGTGGGCGCCGCTGACCTCGGCGGCCGCGACCGGCACGCTGCTGCTGATCGTCCGCGGGGAGGGGCTGACCTGGCGGGAGCTGGGCTTCCGCCGCGCCCGCGCCGGCGCCGTGACCGGGGGCGCGCTCGCCGCCGGCGTCGCGGCCGTCTACGCGGCGGGCGTCGCCCACCCCCGCACCCGCGCGCTGTTCCACGACGAGCGCGCGCTGGCGCTGTCGCGCCGCCGGGTGCTGGAGGAGGCCCTGGTCCAGGTGCCCTTCGGGACCGTGCTGCTGGAGGAGGTGGGCTTCCGCGGCGCGCTGCCCGCCCTGCTCGGCCGCTCGCTCCCGCCGCGTACGGCCGTCGCCGCCTCGGCCGCGCTGTTCGGACTGTGGCACGTGTTGCCCGCCATGGACATGGCCAGGGCCAACCCCGCCCTCGGCCGGCTGACCGCCGGGGAGACCCCGGGCGAGGCCGCCGGCCCCATGAAGACGGCGCGGCTGGAGACGGCGCGGCTGGAGACGGCGCGGCTGGTGGCGGGGACGGTGACGTCCACCGCGGTCGCCGGGCTCGTGTTCCACGGGCTGCGCCACCGCGCCGGGCTGCTCGCGCCCGCGCTGCTCCACCTGGCGACGAACTCCCTCGGCTACGCCGCCGCCCGGGTGGCCCGCCGCCTGGATCAGCCCTCGCCGGGGTCGGCCAAACCGGTCCGGTAGGCGTACGCGACCGCCTGGGCGCGGTCGCGCACCCGGACCTTGGCGAAAAGGTTGTTGATGTGCGTCTTGACCGTGGCCTCGCTGATGAACAGGCCGGCGGCGATCTCGGCGTTCGACAGGCCGCGCGCGATGAGCCGCAGGACCTCCGCCTCGCGCGGAGTCAGCCCGTCGGGCGGTGTACCGGCGCTGGACGACGGCCCGGCGTTCGGCGACGTCCCGGTGTCCGGCGGCGTCCCCGCTCCCGGCCTCCGGCCCGCCCTGGCCGTCTCGCGGGCGTGGCGCGGCGAGAACCGCGATCGGTGAGCCGGCGCGGCGGCCGGGCCGGGCGTCTCGCCGGGTTGTGCGGTGCCGGTGTCGCCGCCCGTGCCGGTGACGGTGTTCAGAAGGCGGCGCTGCACGCCGGGGTCGAGCTGCGCGTCGCCGTTCATCACGGTGGTCACGGCGCGGGCGATCTCCTCGGCGTCGGCGCTCTTGGTGAGGAAGCCGCGCGCCCCGGCGCGCAGCGCGGCGAAGACCGACTCGTCGTCGGTGTACGTCGTGAGCACGACGACCTGGGTGTCCGGGAACTCGGCGCGGATCCTGCGGGTGGCCTCGACCCCGTCCATCCGGGGCATGCGCAGGTCCATGAGCACCACGTCGGGCCGTTCGTCCGCGACCAGGCGGAGCGCGGCCTCGCCGTCGGACGCCGACCCCACCACCTCGATGTCCGGCAGCAGGCCGAGCAGCAGGACGAGCCCGTCGCGCACCACGGCCTGGTCGTCGACCACGAGCACGCGGGCGGTCACGCCGGCACCCGCAGCCGGACCAGGAAACCGTCCTCGGTCTCGCCGGCCTCCAGGGTGCCGCCCAGGAGTTCGGCGCGTTCGCGCATGCCCACGAGACCGTATCCTCCTCCCGGCGTCCCGGGCGCGTCACCCGGGGGGTTGACGACCTCCAGTTCGCACTCCCGGTCGCCGAAGTTCAGCCTCACGGTGGCGGGGGAGCCCGGGGCGTGCCGCCGCACGTTGGTGACGGCCTCCTGGGCGGTGCGGATCATCGCCAGCTCGGTCTCGGGCGGCAGGCGGCGTTCGACCCCGGAGACGACGACGGCGCACTCCTCGCCGGTCGCGTCGCGGAAGTCCTCGGCGAGCGCGTCCAGCGCGGCGGGCAGCGGCTGGGCGTCGTCGCGGAGCGCGGCCACGGCTCTGCGCGCTTCTTCGAGGCCCTGCTTGGCCAGCTCGCGGGCGCGTTCGACCCGGTCGAGGGCCTCCTGCGACCGGTCGGCGCGCAGCAGCAGCCGGGCGCCTTCGAGGTGCACGATCTGCGCCGACAGGGAGTGCGCGAGGATGTCGTGGATCTCCCTGGCGATCCGGGTGCGCTCGGCCAGCACGGCCTCGCCCGCCTGGGCGGCGGTGGCGGCCCTGCGCTGCCTGATGGCGTAGGCGACCGCGAAGACCACGCAGATCGACACGCACAGGCTGAGGTCGCGCTGGTGGGCTTCGGGGGTGATCGGCGGCGGTAGCAGTCCCGTGACGCTCGATCCCAGGCCCGCGAGCGCCAGCAGCAGGAGCGGCAGCGACCGGCTGAGCGGGTGCCGTACGGCCGCGGCCCCGACGCTGAACATGAGCACGGCGACGGCCGGGCCGCTGTCCGAGACCATGTCGAGGGCGATGGTCGCCACGAGGGTGAGGCCGATGAGGACGGCCTCCGCCGGGCCGTCGTTCCAGCGTCCGGGGAGGATCGGCCGCAGCCGGATGACGACCATGAGGGTCAGCGTGACGGCGATCGCGGCGGTCAGCGCGGTGACGGCGAGCCGGTCGCCGGTCAGGCCGAACCCCGGCGGGCTGGTCGCCTGCCCGCCGACCAGCAGGGCGATCACGGCCAGCCGCAGGCACGCGCCGGCGATCGCGTTCCTGCGGCGGGATTCCGGGCCGGCCTCGGCATGTCCGTCACGACTGGGCACGCCCCGACGTTAGCGGGCCGTCTGGACACCCGGCACGGGAACGGTGGGCAGGGCGCTCGCCCGCCGGGCGACGACGAGGAACTGGACACCGAGGGTCACCCCGACGAACAGGAGCACGGAGCTCTGCGACGAGGCGAGGCCGAGGAGGGAGGTCAGGGCGATCATCGCGACCCGCACGGCGACGGAGCCCACCCAGGCGATCAGGGTCGCGACGCCGCCCTGCGACCACGCCACGCCGTGCTGGTCGCGCCACACCCGCGTCGTCATGGCCCGCAGCACACCGAGGCCGGCGGCCACGAGGAGCTCCGCGACGAGCACGGCGAGGCTCAGCGCCGTGTGACGGGGGTCGACGAGCCCGCCGCCGCCGAGGCCGGCCAGGACCATCACGGCGGCGATGATCAGGCCCACGGGCCTGGCGACGGGCCTCGGCCTCATCTGCCGGTAGATCACGAAGGCGACGACGGCGAGGGCGAGGACGACGATCTGCGTGGTTTCCATGCGCACGACGGTAGGAAGACCGGGCGCGCACCGGATCGGCGCGCGGGTGGAGAACCGGGGTGGAGATCAGGCGATCTCCACCCCGGGGTGGAGGACCCCGTCCGCCCGGCTCAGGCCGTGATCACCCGCTGGAACGCCTCCGCGTACGAGCCCTCGGGGAGGCCCGCGGCGGCGGCGTGACCGGAGAGCATGCCCCTGATCATGCCGTCCAGGTCGGGGATGTGCGAGGTCTGGCTCTCGTGCGCGCGCAGCGCGGCGATCTTGCGGTCCACGGTCAGGGTGACGTCGACGTAGTGGTCGGGGGTCATGCCGCCGGTGAGCCACACCTCGCGGACGGTCCAGGCCTCCAGGCCCTCGTCGGCGAGCAGTTCGGGGAAGGCGTAGGGGTTGCGGGCGTCGGGGTAGACGGCGTCGAGGGTGGCGCCGCCGACCGCGCGGTGGTCGGGGTGGCTCGGACTGATCCGCGCGTAGTTGCGCTCGGGGGTCGAGGTGACGACCAGGTCCGGTCGCACCTGGCGGATCACCCGGGCGATGTCCCGCCGCAGGCCGAGCGTCTGCTCGACCGCGCCGTCCCGATAGCCGAGGAAGCGCAGGTCGCTCACGCCCACGCACTTGGCCGCGGCCGTCTGCTCGGTCCGGCGCAGCGCCGCCATGCCGCCGTTGTCCATCGCACGGTCGAACCCGCCCGCGTCGCCATCCGTGACCAGGCAGTACGCCACCTCGGCCCCCGCCTCGGTCAGCCGGGCGACCGTGCCCGCCGCGCCGAAGTCGATGTCGTCGGGATGTGCGACGACCACCAGCACCTTCTTGATATCCGCCTCGTCCAGCACGAGCAGCCCCTCCTCATGGTCCGGCACATCACCTTAAACGTGACTTGCCGGGCGAGTGGGCCCCGAATGTCGGCGCGCGGCCATAACCTAAGGAGAGTGTCCACCCGAGCCGCCACTCATCCGTTGCTCGACGGCCTCAACCCGCAGCAGCGGGACGCCGTCACCCACCAGGGCAGTCCGCTGCTGATCGTCGCCGGGGCCGGCTCCGGGAAGACCAGGGTGCTGACGCATCGCATCGCCTACCTGCTGGCGGAGCGTGACGTCCAGCCGGGGGAGATCCTCGCGATCACCTTCACCAACAAGGCCGCCCGGGAGATGAAGGAGCGGGTCGACAAGCTCATCGGGCCGCGGTCCAGGGCCATGTGGGTCATGACGTTCCACAGCGCCTGCGTGCGGATCCTGCGGCGCGAGGCGAAGCGGCTGGGTTTCTCCTCCAGCTTCTCGATCTACGACCAGGCCGACTCCCAGCGGCTCATGGCGATGGTGTGCCGTGAGCTCGACCTCGACCCCAAGCGCTACCCGCCGCGGTCCTTCTCAGCCCAGGTCAGCAACTTCAAGAACGAGCTGATCGACTACGAGACGGCGGCCGACCGGGCCTCGACCCATCTGGAGCGGACGCTCGCCGAGGCGTACCGCACCTACCAGCGGCGGCTCACCGAGGCCGGCGCGATGGACTTCGACGACCTGATCATGCTGACGGTCACGCTGTTCCAGCTCTTCCCCGACGTGGCCGAGCACTACCGGCGGCGGTTCCGGCACGTGATGGTCGACGAGTACCAGGACACCAACCACGCGCAGTACATGCTGATACGTGAGCTGGTCGGGCGGCCCGAGGTGCGCACCGCCGACGGCGACGTGGTGCGGGAGGGCGTCGAGCCCTCCGAGCTGGTGGTCGTCGGCGACGCCGACCAGTCGATCTACGCCTTCCGCGGCGCGACGATCCGCAACATCCTGGAGTTCGAGCGCGACTATCCGGACGCGCGGACGATCCTGCTGGAGCAGAACTACCGCTCCACGCAGACGATCCTGAACGCCGCCAACTCCGTCATCTCTCGCAACGAGGGCCGCAAGCCGAAGAACCTGTGGTCCGACCAGGGCGCGGGCCCGAAGATCATCGGCTACGCGGCCGACAACGAGCACGACGAGGCCATGTTCGTCGCGCAGGAGGTCGACCGGCTCAGCGACGACCACGGCGTCACCCCCGGCGACGTGGCGGTCTTCTACCGCACGAACGCCGCGTCCCGCGTGTTCGAGGAGATCTTCATCCGCACGGGCCTGCCGTACAAGGTCGTGGGCGGGGTGCGGTTCTACGAGCGCAAGGAGGTCAAGGACCTGCTCGCCTACCTGCGGGTCCTGGCCAATCCGAGCGACACGGTGTCGCTTCGGCGCATTCTCAACGTGCCCAAGCGCGGCATCGGCGACCGCGCCGAGGCGATGATCGAAGCGTTCGCCAACCGGGAGCGCATCGCCTTCTGGGAGGCGCTGCGCCGGGCCGACGAGGCGCCGGGGGTGGCCACCCGCTCGCTGAACGCGATCCGCGACTTCGTCACGTTGCTCGACGAACTGCGCGCCAAGGAGCTTCCGCTGTCCGACCTCGCGGAGGAGGTGCTGAGCTCCACCGGCTACCGGACGGAGCTGGAGACCTCGGGCGACCCACAGGACGAGAGCCGGCTGGAGAACCTCAACGAGCTGATCTCGGTGGCCGCCGAGTTCGAGGAGGCGAACCCGGAGGGCACGCTCGTCGACTTCCTCGAGCAGGTCTCGCTGGTCGCCGACGCCGACCAGATCCCCGACGGCGACGACAGCGGCGGCGTGGTCACGCTGATGACCCTGCACACCGCCAAGGGCCTGGAGTTCCCCGTGGTGTTCCTCACGGGCATGGAGGACGGCGTCTTCCCCCACATGCGCTCGCTGAGCGACCCGAAGGAGCTGGAGGAGGAGCGCAGGCTGGCGTACGTCGGCATCACCCGGGCCAAGGAACGGCTCTACCTGTCCAGGTCGGCGGTCCGCTCGGCGTGGGGCGCGCCGTCGTTCAACCCCGCCTCGCGCTTCCTGTCCGAGGTGCCGGGCGACCTGGTCGAGTGGCGCGGCGACCCGGGCAAGACCGCCTGGTCCGCCGCGACCTCCCGCCCGGCCGCCCGTACGGCTCCCGCGCAGAAGACCGGCGGCCGGCAGATCCCGAACCTGTCGCCGGGCGACCGGGTCACCCACGACACGTTCGGGCTCGGCACCGTGGTGGCGGTGGACGGTCAGGCCGAGAAGACGCGGGTGAAGATCGACTTCGGCAGCGAGGGCGAGAAGACCCTGCTTCTCGCCTACGCCCCGATCGACAAGCTCTGATCGACAAGCTCTGATCGGCCCCACGGCCCCCGGGTGGCGTATCACCCGGGGGCCGGCCGCCTCTGTCTCACGCCGCGCGGGGGGCTCGGCCGCGCGATGCTCACTCGTGCCTGATCGGCCCCGCCCGGTTCAGTTGTTGGGCAGGATGACGGTGCCCGTCGTGTCCGGCACGTCGCCGTCGAGGTCGGTCAGCTTGGCGACCTGGCTCTTCGGCGGCGCCTTGACCGTCACCTTCCTGCCCCAGCCGGCGAACGTGGCGACTTCGGACAGGGTGAAGGTGAAGGAATCGCCCTCGGCCTTCATCTTCAGGTCGACACTGGCCGAGGCGCGGCGGACGAGCTGGTCGTCGCCGACCCACAGCTTCCAGGACACCACGGTCTTGCCGGGGTTGGACGCCAGGCCGGCGAGGCTGTCCTTGACGCTCGGGCTGGCCTTCATGAGCTGGCTCAGCGTGATGGTGCCGCGGTAGAGCGTGGTCTTCGCGCCGTTGACGCTGCCGCCCGGCCCCTTGGCCTTGGTGGTCGCGAGGACCGCCTTGAGGTTGCGCCAGTCGGTGGGGTTCACCGGGTTCGACGAGGAGTTCGGCCGCAGCCCGGGGAGCCGCAGCCAGGTCTTTCCCTCGGGCAGCATGCTCGTGTAGACCCCGCCGGAGAAGTAGCCCGTACTGCCGATGACGATCATGCGGAGGGGCTTCTCCGCGTCCTTCAGGTCCTCGTCCTCGTCCTTCAGCAGGTCGCTGTATTTGGCTTTCTGCGTGCTGTCGGAGGCGATGACGCCGGACCGGCCGAAGGCGTAGCCGCCGTTCGCGGTGAATTTGACGGCCGTGACGCCGGCCATGCTCAGCGTGCCCGAGGACACGAATCGCACGCCGTGGCCGGCGGCGAACTGCTGGCGCAGCGCCGCCACCGGGTCGGCGGCGGGGGCCTGCGCCTGAGTAGAGGGCTGAGCCTGCGCGGGGGCGGCGACGGCGGGCGCCACGAGGGCGGCCGTCGCGGCGCACGCCAGCGCCATGAGTGCTCGCTTCAAGGTGATTCCTCCCGTAAGTGCCCTCATGATCATGAGGGCAGCCGGGGAATCTTCTCGAACCATGATCACAGGAAAGTCACGATAATCCATATTTCCTGTGAGTCTTCAGCTAGTGGCCCGTTATGCCAGTTGATTATCAATTCGCCGCCACGAAACGTTTGATTGCGGGCCATCGAACTCCTCGCCGTATCGAGAGCCGGGACTCGTGGACGGTCTGCATGCGCTGCGGCGGGAGCGGCCGGTGGGCGGCCGACGCGGGGCCGTTCGGGGGCCGGGCCCCGGGCGGCGGTTACGCTTCGGGCAGCGGGCACCGTAGGGAGGTCTCATGGCAGGCAGGATTCGGGTCGTCGTCGCGAAGCCGGGGCTCGACGGGCACGACCGCGGGGTCAAGGTGGTGGCGCGGGCGCTGCGCGACGCGGGTATGGAGGTCATCTACACGGGGCTGCATCAGACCCCGGAGCAGATCGTCCGTACGGCGATCCAGGAGGACGCGGCGGCGATCGGGCTGTCCATCCTGTCCGGCGCACACATGACGCTGTTCGCCCGGCTCTTCGAGGTCCTGCGCGAGGAGGGCGCCGAGGACATCGTCGTGTTCGGCGGGGGCATCATCCCCGAGGCCGACATCCCCGAACTCGCGAAGATGGGGGTCGCCAGGATTTTCACGCCCGGGTCCACGACGCAGGAGATTGTGGAATGGGTCCGTTCGGCGGTCCCAGCCACCGTTTAGGTATTTTGCCCAACCTTGCCGTACATGAGAGTTGTTGGCAAGGCTCCAGTGGGACCCGACGACGCGCCCACGCTCGTACGGGGACTAGGCTTCATGCGCGGAAACGCCGGGCGGGACGACGGCGCCCGGCCTCGGACATCAAAAGGGACGGACCCTCGTGGACCTGTTCGAACATCAGGCGAAGGAGCTCTTCGCGGAGTACGGCATCCCGGTGCCGCGCGGAATCGTCGCGCACACCGTGGAGGAGGCGCGGGCGGCTGCCGAGCAGCTCACCGGACGCGTTGTCGTCAAGGCCCAGGTCAAGACCGGCGGGCGCGGCAAGGCCGGCGGCGTGAAGGTGGCCGACGACGCCGCCGACGCGCAGGCGAAGGCGACGCAGATCCTCGGCATGGACATCAAGGGCCACACGGTCCACAAGGTCCTGATCGAGGAGGCCAGCCAGATCGCGGAGGAGTACTACTTCTCCTTCCTTCTCGACCGTGCCAACCGCACCTTCCTCGCCATCTGCTCCGCCTCCGGCGGCATGGACATCGAGGAGGTCGCGCACACCGCGCCGGAGAAGGTGGCGAAGGTGCCGGTCAGCCCGCTGACGGGCGTCGACCGCGCCAGGGCCCGCGAGATCGCGGTGGCGGGCGGCCTGCCGCAGCAGGCGCTGGACGGCGCCGCCGAGCTGATCGAGAAGCTCTGGGCCGTCTTCGTCGACGAGGACGCCTCGCTCGTCGAGGTCAACCCGATGATCCTGTCGGCCGACGGCCAGGTGAAGGCGCTCGACGGCAAGGTCACCCTCGACGACAACGCGAACTTCCGCCAGGCGGAGCACGCCGCGTACGTCGACAAGGCCGCGGAGGACCCGCTGGAGGCCCGGGCCAAGGAGAAGCACCTCAACTACGTCAAGCTGGACGGCAACGTCGGCATCATCGGCAACGGCGCGGGCCTGGTCATGTCCACGCTCGACGTCGTGGCGTACGCGGGCGAGGAGTTCCCCGGCCAGCCCAAGCCGGCCAACTTCCTCGACATCGGCGGCGGCGCATCGGCCGAGGTCATGGCGAACGGCCTGGAGATCATCCTGTCCGACCCGTCGGTGAAGTCGGTCTTCGTGAACGTCTTCGGTGGAATCACCGCCTGCGACGCCGTCGCCAACGGCATCGTCTCGGCCTTCCAGCTCTTGCAGAGCCGGGGCGAGGAAGTGACCCACCCGCTGGTCGTCCGCCTGGACGGCAACAACGCCGCCCTGGGGCGGCAGATCCTGGCCGACGCCGCGCTGCCGCGGGTCGAGCTGGTCGACACCATGGACGAAGCGGCCAAGCGTGCCGCCGAGCTCGCCGCGGTAGGTGCGTAATGGCTATCTGGCTCACCGAGAACAGCAAGATCATCGTGCAGGGCATGACCGGTGGTGAGGGCACCAAGCACACCCGCCGCATGCTCGCCGCCGGCGTGAAGGTCGTGGGAGGCGTGAACGCCCGCAAGGCCGGCATTACCCACGAGGGCCTTCCGGTCTTCGGCACGGTCAAGGAGGCCATGGAGCAGACGGGCGCCGACGTGTCCGTCGTCTTCGTGCCCCCGGCCGCCACCAAGGCCGCCGTCCGCGAGGCCATCGACGCCGAGATCCCGCTGTGCGTGGTCATCACCGAGGGCGTGCCGGTCCACGACACGACCGAGTTCTGGGCGTACGCCGTCTCCAAGGGCAACAAGACCCGCATCATCGGCCCGAACTGCCCCGGCATCGCCTCGCCGGGCGCCTCCAACGCGGGCATCATCCCGGCCGACATCACCACCAAGGGCCGCGTCGGCCTGGTGTCGAAGTCCGGCACGCTGACCTACCAGCTCATGTACGAGCTGCGTGACATCGGCTTCTCCACCTGTGTCGGCATCGGCGGCGACCCGGTCATCGGCACGACGCACATCGACGCTCTCCAGGCGTTCCAGGAGGACCCGGAGACCGACGCGATCGTGATGATCGGCGAGATCGGCGGCGACGCCGAGGAGCGCGCGGCGGCCTACATCGACGAGCACGTGACCAAGCCGGTCGTCGCCTACGTCGCCGGGTTCACCGCGCCCGAGGGCAAGACCATGGGCCACGCCGGCGCGATCGTGTCCGGCTCCGCCGGCACCGCCCAGGCCAAGAAGGAGGCCCTGGAGAAGGTCGGCGTCCGCGTCGGCCGCACGCCCAGCGAGACCGCCCGCCTGATGCGCGAGATCATGTCCAGCCGCTGATCGCGCGTACATCCGACTGTCGTCCGCGACCTTGCGCTCCTACCGCCGCGGTGGTGCGAGCGCAAGGTCGCGTCGTTTTCGGGCCCGGCCGGTACGCGTGCCAATGCGTCCGGATTGCGTACTCCTCGGCGTGGCGACGTGGAGGGAGGCCGCGGGGCTGGGATGATGCGGTAGCGTGACGGGCCTTCTCGATCAGTTCAGGACCGCTCCCCGCGCCGTGCTCGGCCGCATGGGCGGCGGCGACGACGAGGAGACCCGCCGTCCGCTCCCCGTCTCCGGCATGCTGGCCGCGGTCGGGACGCTCGGCGTCGGCCTCGCCGTGCTCACCACGCTCACGCTCATCGGCTGGATGGCCGCGCCCCGCGGGCCGTTCGGCGAGGGCCTGCCCGGCGTCTTCCGCACGGCCTGCCAGCTCTGGCTCGCCGCCCACCACGCCGGTTTCGCGATTCCCGGCGGCCGGGTGGGCCTGCTGCCCATCGGCCTGATGATCCTGCCGGGGGTGCTGCTCTACCGGGCCGGACTGTGGATGGCGCGGGACGCCGACCTGCGGGTGCGGATGCCGGCCCGGCTGCCCAAGGGCACGCCGCGCGACCTCGAGAACGCCCGGCGCCGCGCCCAGCTCGCGCTCATCGCCCAGGCCGGAATCTCGCTGGCCGCGCCGTACGCGCTGCTCGCCGGGGTGATCGCCCTCGTCTCCGGCAACGAGGTCATGCAGCCGTTCCTGGGGGAGGCGTTGATCAGCCATCTGCTGCTGGCCTTCGTCACCGGCTCGGTGGCCACCGCCCGCACGATCGGGCCGTGGCGGTCGATGCTGCGCCTGCTGCCCGAGCGCCCGCGGTCGCTCGTGGTCGGCACGGCCGTCGCGACCTCGCTGATGCTCGTGGCCGGGGCCGTGCTGGTCCTCGGGTCGGTGGTGGTCAACTTCGCCCGGATCCAGCAGATGTCGGAGGTCCTCAGCCCCGGAGTGGTCGGCGGCCTGCTGCTCCTGCTCCTGGAGGTCCTCTACTTCTTCAACGCCGTCATCTGGGGCATGGCATACATCTCGGGGCCCGGGTTCGCGGTGGGCGCCGGGACGCTGGTCGCTCCCACCGGGGTCAAGCTGAGCGCGGTGCCCATGCTGCCGCTGCTGGGCGCCCTGCCGTCGTCCGGCGCCGCGCCCACCTGGGTCATGGGCGTGATCGCGGTGCCGTTCGCGGCCGGGGCGGTCGCCGGCGTGGTGACGGCCCGCGTCGCGCCGACCCCGTCGATCGAGGCCGCGCCGCTGTGGGGGTTCGTCTGCGGGATCACCTCCGGCCTCGTCGCGGGAACGCTCGCCGCGCTGTCGGGCGGCCCGCTCGGCGGGGCGGGCCTGGCCGCGGTGGGGCCGTCTCCCTGGGAGGTGGCGCTGTCGGTCACGCTCGAGGTCGGCGTGGCCGCCGGCATCTCGGCCGGCATCGCGAACTGGTGGCTGATCTCCCGGCGGCCGGCCACCCCGCCCGAGCCGGTGCGGAAGGCCGGCGCCGTGATCGCCAAGGCGGCCGGGCGGGTGCGGCCCGCCCGCGGCGCCCACCTGCCCGGCCACTGGCTGGACGCCACCGAGGCGGACACCCAGCCGATCCCGGTCATCAGGGACGACTGGACCGACGAGCACGCCGCGGCGGCGGCGGAGACCTTCGACGACATGGGCGCGCGGCGGGCCGACGTCATTCCCCCTGTAGCCGACATCCCGCGCAAACCGGCCGCGAAGCGTCGTGCCCCGAGCCCCCCGCCGAAGCCGCGCAAGGACATCGTGGACGAGAGCGACGACCGCGGGGGTCACGTCATCTACGTCGATCCCTACGCCTGGGACCGCGACTGACTCCGAGGCGGCTCGGCGACGGCCGAGGCGAGGCGGTCCCGCAGATCCGTCAGGCGGGCGATCTCGGCGTCCAGGGCGGCGATCCGGCGTTGCACGACACCGCTTCCGCTTCCGCTGCCGCCGGAGCAGCCGGGGCTGCCGTACGGCGGGAGCGTGTCGCCCTCCAGCAGGTCCAGGCGGTCGGCGCAGCGGGCGACGTCCTCGAGGGTCAGGCCGAGGGTGAGCAACTGGCGCACCAGGCGGATGCGGGCGATGTCCCGCGGGCCGTACTCCCGCTGGCCTGACGAGGTCCGCGGGGGCGGCAGGAGCAACCCGCGCTGCTCGTACAGGCGCAACGCGCGTGGCGTGGTCCCGGCCGCCGCCGCGGCGTCGCCGATCCGCATGAGACCTCCTGTGCCGTGCTCAGGCTTCTACGACGACCGTTCCCACGTGCCGCCCCTCGAACAACTCACGCAACGCCTGCGGCGCGCGTTCGATGCCCGCGATCCGCGTGTGCGGGAAGACGACGGCGCCCGAGCGGAGCCAGGCGCCGAAACGCTCCGTCCACTCCGCGTGGATCTCGTCGCCGACGCCGGTGAGGCCGCGGAGGGTGATGTTCTTGGCGATGAGCTGGAAGGCGTCCAGCTCCACCGGGGCCGTCGTGCCGCCGGACGCGGCCGACAGCTGCGTGGCCAGGGTGCCGACCACGACGAGGCGGGCATCGGGCCGCGCCGCGGCCACCGCCGCCTGAAGCTGCTCTCCGCCGACGGTGTCGACGACCACGTCGACGCCGTCGGGCGCAGCCTCGGCCAGCCGCCCGGCGATCGGGCTCCCGTCGCGGAGCACCACCGCGTCGTAGCCGAGTTCGGCGGTCATGCGCTCGGCCTTCGCCGGTGAGCCGGTGGTGCCGATCACGCGTGCCGCGCCCAGCAGCCGGGCGACCTGGCCGGCGAGCGACCCGACGCCTCCGGCGCCCCCGGTGACGAGCACCGTCTCGCCCGCACGCAGGCGGGCGATCCGGGTCAGGGCGGCGTACGCGGTGGCGCCAGAAGCCAGGTACGCGGCCGGATCGGGCAGGGCGTCCCCCAGCGGCGCGGACACGGGGACCACGGCGTACTCACGCCAGCCCTGGAAGTGCGCGACCAGGTCGCCCGGCCGCAGACCGCCGTCATCCGTGCCCTCGACGAAGGGGGCCGTGACGACCTCGCCGACGGCCGGGCCGAACAGCGCGTCCCCGGGACGAAGCGGGGGGAAGGGCGTGCCCGGCACGCCTCCGGCGATCAGCGTGCGCAGCGAAGGGAAGACCTGGAACCAGCGGTTGCGCACCAGGACCTCACCGGCCCCCGGCACGGGCAGCGGGACCTCGGCCACGGTCAGGTGCTCGGGGCCGGGAAGGCCGGACGACGGAACCTCGGCGAGCCGGATCTCCCGTGCGGCGCGGGGCAGGGTTCGGGGCATGGGGAACTCCTACGGTGTCGGAGGGGAACCGCTCGTGCGGCACAGCCGCACGGCCCCGCGACGCTAACCCCTGACCCGCGCGTCAAAGGCAAGACCTGTGAGCCGTTCGCGACGGCGCGGACGGCTCACCTGCGGTCGTGCGGTCAGGCGGGCGCCGGGACGCCCGCGGGCCAGGCCACGCCCATCTTCCGCTCGAACGCCCGCATCAGCTGCTCGGAGCAGTCCTGCTGGGCCGCCACCGTGCCCGCGCCCTTGCGGCACTCGTTGTACGCGGTGAGTTCGTCGGAGAAGTAGAGCTGGAATCCCGTGGTCACGATGCCCAGGACGAACGCGAGCGACGAGAGCACGACGGCTCCGGTCGCCATCCCGATCCCGCGTCGTTCGCGGTTGAGCAGGCGCAGGTCACGGATCGCGATAACGATCGCGAACAGTGACAGCGCCAGCCCGGCCGCCGGCAGCATCAGTGTGAAGACGAGCGCCATGATGGCGAGCACGAGGGCCCTGCGCCCTCCGGTTGCAGGGGTCGGCCCCTGTAGGGGTGTTGTCACGGTCTCCTCGCCTCGCGTTCCGCATAACCCGTCGTAAGTCGTGATGGCCGGCGCCCGATACGCTTTAGCTGCGTCGAGGGACGGCCCTCCACGCTCGACCACTCTCTAAGGAACCATCTCCCGGCAATCACCTGCAAAACGAAGGCAGCTCACGAAGGAGTTCCGCTCTGTCCGTCCGGCTCGTCGTCCTCGTCTCGGGTTCGGGGACCAACCTGCAAGCGCTGCTGGACGCGGCGGCAGACGACGCGTTCGGCGCGGCCGTCGTGGCCGTCGGGGCCGACCGCACCGGCATCGAGGGCCTGGCCCGGGCCGAGCGCGCCGGCGTCCCCACGTTCGTCGAGCGGGTGGGCGACCACCCCACCCGGGAGGAGTGGGACGAGAGGCTGGCCGGGCGCATCGCCGAGCACAAGCCCGACCTGGTGGTCTCCGCCGGGTTCATGAAGATCCTCGGCTCTCGCGTGCTGGGCGCGTTCCCCGTCGTCAACACCCATCCGGCGCTGCTGCCCGCCTTCCCAGGCGCGCACGCCGTGCGCGACGCCCTCGCGTACGGCGTCCGCGTCACCGGTTGCACGGTCCACCTCGTCGACGCCGGCGTGGACACGGGCCCGGTGATCGCCCAGGAGGCGGTGCCCGTACGGGAGGGGGACGACGAGGAGTCGCTGCACGAGCGCATCAAGACGGTCGAGCGACGCCTCCTCGTCGAGACGGTGGGCCGCATGGCCCGCGAGGGCTGGACCCTGACCGGGCGGACCGTGCGCCTGGGAACGGGACGAGTCGCAGGACAGGCCGCAGAAGGCCCGACACCAGGAAGGATCACGAAGTGACCCGCATCGCCATCCGCCGTGCGCTGATCACCGTTTACGACAAGACGGGTCTCGAAGACCTGGCGCGGGGGCTCGAGGCCGCGGGCGTGGAGATCGTGTCGACCGGCGGCACCGCCGCCGCGATCGCCTCCTACGGCGTGCCGGTCACGAAGGTGGAGTCGCTCACCGGATTCCCCGAGTGCCTGGACGGACGGGTCAAGACCCTCCACCCGCGGGTCCACGCCGGGCTGCTCGCCGACGGCGCCAACCCCTCCCACGTCAAGCAGCTGGAGGAGCTGGAGATCGAGCCGTTCCAGCTCGCGGTGGTGAACCTGTATCCGTTCGCCGCCACGGTCGCCTCCGGCGCCTCCGACGCCGAGTGCGTCGAGCAGATCGACATCGGCGGGCCCGCGATGATCCGCGCCGCGGCCAAGAACCACGGCACCGTGGCCGTGGTCGTCGACCCTGCGGCGTACGGCGAGGTGCTCGCCGCGGTCGCCGAGGGCGGCTTCACGCTCACCGAGCGCAGGAGGCTGGCCGCCACGGCGTACGCGCACACCGCCGCCTACGACGTCGCGGTCGCGTCCTGGTTCGCCAACGTGTACGCGCCCGAGGGCGAATGGCCGTCCTTCATGGGCGCGGCGTGGAAGCGCAAGACCGCCCTGCGGTACGGCGAGAACCCGCACCAGGGAGCGGCCCTCTACACCGGCGGCAAGGACGGCCTGGCCAACGCCGAGCAGTTCCACGGCAAGGAGATGTCCTACAACAACTACGTGGACGCCGACGCCGCCTGGCGGGCCGCCTGGGACTTCGCCGAGCCGTGCGTGGCCGTCATCAAGCACGCCAACCCCTGCGGGATCGCGGTGGGCGCCGACGTGGTCGAGGCGCACCGCAAGGCGCACGACTGCGACCCGGTCTCCGCCTACGGCGGAGTGATCGCGGTCAACCGCGAGGTGACCCGAGAGCTGGCCGAGCAGATCGCGCCGATCTTCACGGAGGTGGTGGTCGCGCCGTCGTTCGCGGCGGACGCGCTCGAGGTGCTCAGGGAGAAGAAGAACATCCGCCTGCTCGCCTGCCCGCAGGGGCCGTCGAACGCCGCGGAGTTCCGCCGCATCGACGGCGGCCTGCTCGTGCAGACGGTGGACCGGGTGGACGCGCCGGGCGACGACCCGTCCACGTGGGAGCTCAAGGCCGGAGAGGCGGCCTCGCCCGAGGTGCTGGCCGATCTGGCCTTCGCCTGGCGGGCCTGCCGCTCGGTGAAGTCCAACGCGATCCTGCTCGCCTCCGGCGGCGCGACCGTCGGCGTCGGCATGGGCCAGGTCAACCGGGTGGACTCGGCCCGGCTGGCGGTCTCCCGGGCCGGCGAGCGCGCGGCCGGGTCGGTCGGCGCCTCCGACGCGTACTTCCCGTTCCCTGACGGCCTCCAGGTGCTGGCGGAGGCCGGGGTGAAGGCGATCGTCGAGCCGGGCGGCTCGATCCGCGACGAGCTGGTCATCGAGGCGGCGAAGGAAGCGGGCATCACGCTCTACTTCACCGGCACCCGGCACTTCTTCCACTGATCGCGAAGGCCGACGTACCGCCACGGAGAGGCGGCCGTTGGGATGGATGGGGTGAAAAAGGCACGATCACCCCGATGGGGCGGTTAGCCTGAAGCGCCCACCCCATCCTCCCCACGGAGTCCCTCCATGCCCCTTGATACGATCATGAGCTCCTTCGCGACGATGAACGGCGTGTGGAACAGCCCCATCGCGCTGCTGCCCGTCGCCGCGCTGGCCGCCTACTTCGGTTGGCGGATCGTGGAGTTCATCCCCTTCACCCGCCGGATCATCGAGCGGCGCGAGGGGGGACAGTAAAGCATCCGGAAGGATCACCCGGAAGGACAGGGAGAGCCATGACCGCGCGGCTTCTGGACGGCAAGGCGACCGCCGCCAAGATCAAGAGTGAGCTGGCGGAGCGGGTGAAGGCCCTGGCCGCCCGGGGGGTCACCCCCGGCCTGGGCACGATCCTCGTCGGCGACGATCCGGGCAGCCAGATCTACGTCGCGGGCAAGCACCGCGACTGCGCGGAGGTCGGCATCACCTCCATCCGCAAGGACCTTCCGGAGAGCGCCAGCCAGGCGGACGTGGAGGCCGCGGTCGACGAGCTGAACGCCGACCCGGCCTGCACGGGCTACATCGTCCAGCTGCCGCTGCCGCGCCACCTGGACACCCAGGCGCTCATCGAGCGCATGGACCCGGCCAAGGACGCCGACGGCCTCCACCCGGTCAACCTGGGCAGGCTCGTCCACATGGTCGACGCCCCGCTGCCGTGCACCCCGCGCGGCATCGTGGTCCTCCTCCAGGAGTACGGCGTGCCGCTCAAGGGCGCCGAGGTCGTCGTGGTCGGCCGGGGCATCACCGTGGGCCGGCCGCTGGGCCTGCTGCTCACCCGCCGCGCGGAGAACGCCACCGTCACGCTCTGCCACACCGGCACCCAGGACCTGGCGTCCCACGTGCGCCGGGCGGACATCGTGGTCGCCGCCGCCGGGGTGCCCCACCTCGTGACCGCCGACATGGTCAAGCCCGGCGCGGCCGTGCTCGACGTGGGCGTCTCCAGGGTCGACGGGAAGCTCACCGGTGACGTGGCCCCCGACGTACGCGAGGTCGCGGGCTTCGTCGCCCCCAACCCCGGCGGAGTGGGGCCGATGACCCGGGCCATGCTGCTGGCCAACGTCGTCGAGGCCGCCGAGCGGGGCTGATCCACCGCCCGGCAGGATCCTCCCGGCGCCCCTCCGCGCGCCGGGACGCCTCACCCGCGTGTCCCCGGTCGATCACGGGACGTACAGATACCAGCGCGCGACGCTCTCACGTCCGACCCGCCGGGCTACGGCGCCTGCCTCTTCGCGGCCTTGTGGGCGAGCGAGTGACGGCCGGGGCGAGGCCGCCGGGGCGATCCATGGGCGAGGCGCTTGGTCTCCTGCTCGCTCGTGGACCGGGACGGCGTCTGCGCGGGCGCGTGCAGTTGCTGGGCGAGCCAGGGCAGGGCCTGGGGAAGCTCCCTGTTCCAGGTGGCGAAGTTGTGGCCCCCGCTCGGCAGGATCAGCGAGGACGCCCGCATGGGCGCCTTCACGGCCGCGATGAAGTCCGTCGTCGCCCGGTAGTCGGACTCGCCCTGACGGCTGCTCGCCACCAGGACGGACACCGGCGGGGCCGGCAGGTTGGACAGCCGCCACATCAGGTCGTTCTCGTCCCGGAGCCGCCGGTTCCCGCCGAACAGGTCGCCCGTGGTCACGTCCACCGGGGCGTGGAAATACCCGGACAGGGACACCGCGGCCGAGAACGCCTCGGGGTGCCGCATGGTCAGCTTGAGCGCGCAGTAGCCTCCGGTCGATTCGCCGAGAACGCCCCAGCCGGCGGCTCCGGTGCCGACCCGGAACGCCGCGGCCACCGCCCGCGGCACGTCCGAGGTGAAGTACGTCTCGACCTGCGGTCCACCCGGCACGTCCACGCACTCGGTGTCCCGGGGCGGCGCGACCGTCGGGCGCATCAGCACCAGGACGGTCGGGCCGATCTCGTGGGTGAGGATCGAGGTCGCCGTGAGCGTGGGCATGTCGAGCCGGGTGACCAGGTTCTCCGCGTCGCCCGGATAGCCGGTCAGCCCGAGGATCACAGGGAAGCGCCGGCCGGCGTACTTCGTGTCGAAATACTGCGGCGGCAGGTACACGTACGCCGACGAGCTCAGTCCGGTCCTCGCCCCGGCGATCGTCACCTCCTCCAGACGCCCCGCGGGCAGGCCGGCCTTCGGCCTGGTGACCTCCACCGGCCTGCTGCCGAGCACCCGGACGAGGCCCGCCCCGCCGGCCGCCGCACCCGCCGAGCCTGCCGTGATCGCCGGCGCGTCGGCCGCGTTCGTCCCCAGCAGGTCGCCCCACGAGCCGAAGAACCCGAAGTACGCGTTGACCACGACGGCGATCGCGAGCAGCAGCAGGGTCTGGTCCGCGACGAGCACGCCCACCCGCGCGGCGACGGAGCGCCAGGACGGCCCGCTCAGCCGGGGCCACATCCAGACCGTCGCGACCAGCCCGCCGACGGCGAGCGCGACGAACAGGACCTGCACGTGCGCCGTTGTGAGCTCCAAATCCGGCCTCTCCTAAAGTCCCCCGTGGTGCCGGTTCATGTAAAGGTACTCGCGAGGCGTAAGGGAGCGGTTAAGGATCGCGATCCTTGCTCCCGGAGCGGATATCACCACTTAAGGTCTCGTCCCGTGAGCCGTCGGACACACATTTCCCGGAACGGGATAGCGCGTCCATGGGTGCCCGCAGCGGCAGCGTACGCCGCGCTGTTCATCGGCATCCTGGACATCGTCAAAGGCGTGTTCCCGCGCCTGCGCGGAAGCAGGATCAGCGAGATCGCGAGCGTCCTGCCGGGCAGTGTCACCACGCTCGCCGAGACGGCGTCGTTGCTGGTCGGCATTTTGCTGATCATGCTTGCCCACGCTCTCAGGCGGCGTAAGGCACGGGCCTGGCGCGCGGTCGTGGTGCTGCTGCCGGTGGGCACCGTGCTCGAGGGGCTGCACCGGCACCCGGTCGCCGCGTCGGTGTCGCTGCTCCTGTGCGTGGTGCTGCTGGTCAACAGACGGGAGTTCTACGCCCTGTCCGACCCGCGCTCGCGCTGGCGGGCGCTGTGGAACCTGCTGGTGCTCGGCGCGTTCGACGTCGTGATCGGGTGGATCCTCGTCGCCACGCGCCACCGGACGGTCGCCGGCCACCCCGGAGTCGGCGACCAGCTGCGGCACGTCGTGCTCGGCCTGGTCGGCCTGGAGGGGCCGGTCGTGTTCACGTCCGAGCGCACCGGCGACCTGGTCTACTTCTCGCTCGCCGGGCTCGGCGCGCTCACCGCCGTCACCACGATCTACCTGGCCCTCCGGCCGGAACGGCCGGTCGCGGCGCTCACCGGGGACGACGAGCGGCGTCTGCGGGCCCTGCTCGACCGGTACGGCCGGCAGGACTCGCTCGGATACTTCGCGCTCCGCCGGGACAAGAGCGTGATCTTCTCGCCCAGCGGCAAGGCCGCCGTGGCCTACCGCGTCGTCGCCGGGGTGATGCTGGCCAGCGGCGACCCGATCGGCGACCCGGAGGCGTGGCCCGGCGCGATCAGGCGGTTCCTGGAGGAGGCCAGGCGGCACGCATGGGTCCCTGCCGTGATCGGATGCGGCGAGACCGGCGGCGGGGTGTGGACCAGAGAGGGCGGCCTCGACGCGCTGGAGATCGGGGACGAGGCCGTCGTGGAGGTGTCCGGTTTCACGCTGGAAGGCCGGGCCATGCGCAACGTGCGCCAGATGGTCAAGCGGGTGGAGCGGCTCGGCTACACCTGCCGGGTGCGGCGGGCGGGCGATCTGAGCGAGGCGGAGCGCGAGCGCATCCGCAACGCGGCCGACTTCTGGAGAGGCACCGAGACCGAGCGGGGCTTCTCGATGGCGCTCGGCCGGTTCGGCGACCCCGCCGACGCCGGCTGCCTGGTGGTCACCGCCCACCGGGCCACGCCCGAGGGCGAGGAGTCGCCGGGCGGGGACATCCGGGCCGTCCTGCATTTCGTGCCCTGGGGAGCCGACGGCATCTCCCTCGACCTCATGCGGCGCGACCGCGAGGCCGACCCTGGGCTCAACGAACTGCTGATCGTACGGGCCCTGCAGGCCGCGCCGGACTTCGGCGTGACCAGAGTGTCGCTGAACTTCGCGATGTTCCGCTCCGCGCTGGCGCGGGGGGAGCGGCTGGGGGCGGGGCCGGTGCTGCGCGCGTGGTGCGGCATCCTCGTCTTCCTGTCCCGCTGGTTCCAGATCGAGTCGTTGTACCGCTTCAACGCCAAGTTCAGGCCGCTGTGGGAGCCGAGGTTCCTGGTCTACCCGACCGCCCGCGATCTGCCGCGCATCGGCGTCTCCGCGCTCCAGGCGGAGGCGTTCCTCACGCTGCCGGGCCCGTCGGACTGGGGCAGGCTACTGCGCCGGCGTCTCAGGAAGCCGGTAGAGGTGTTCGGGCCGGCCGGTGGTTCCGTACCTGAGCCCGACGGTCAGCCGTCCGTCGGCGGCGAGGTCGGACAGGTAACGCTGCGCGGTGGCCCGGGACAGCCCGAGCCGGGCGGCGAGGTCCGCTGAGGTCACCGGCCCCCCGGCGGCGCGCAGGGCGTCGATGACGAGCTGCGCGGTGTGGCTCGACCGGCCCTTCCTGACCGCGGCGTCGACCCGGTCGCCCTCGTGCAGCATGCGGACCGCGCGGTCGATCTCGGCCTGGCTCAGCGACGCGGCGCCGCCCAGCCGCCGGTGGAACCGCTCGTACGCGCGGAGCCGCTCGGCGAGGTCACCCTCGGTGAAGGGCTTCACCAGGTAGTTGACCACCCCACGGCCGAGCGCCTCGCGGACGACCCCCGCCTCGGCGGCGGCGGTCAGCATGATCACATGCCCGCCGAGGTCCGGGACGATCGAGGTTCCGGGCGCGTCCGGAAGATACTGGTCGAGCAGCACGAGGTGGGGTCGCAACCGCCCGGCGAGCGCGACGGCCTCGGCGGCGGTGTGGGCGATGCCCGCCACCTCGAACCCCGGCACCCGGCCGACATAGCGCGCGTGGAGGTTGGCGACGCGGAAGTCGTCGTCGACGACGAGAACCCGGATCACGGCACCCCCACGGACCCGGCGGACCGGGCTCCGGACAGGTGAGGCGCGGGCTCGACAGCGCCGGGGATCCGCGCGACGAAGACCGCCCCGCAGTCGGCGCCGGAGGGCCGGGTCAGGGCGAGGTCGCCGCCGTGCCTGCGGGCGACGCGCCGTGCGAGCGCGAGTCCGACACCGTGCGGGCGGGCGTCGTCGGCGCTGGTGGTGAAGTCCTGGTCGAACAGCCAGTCGCAGGCCTGTGGCGGGACGCCGTCACCGCTGTCGACGACGACGAGGTGCAGGATGCCGGCTTCGGCCAGCAGTGACACCTCGACCCAGGCGGGCCTGCGGGCGCCGGAGCGCGCCGCGCTGATCGCGTTGTCCACCAGGTTGCCCAGGACCGTGACCATGTCGAGCGGGCAGGTGAGCGGACCGGGCAGGAACGAGTCCTGGCTGAGCCGCAGGTCGACCGCGCACTCGGAGGCCACCGCCGTCTTCGCGGCCAGCAGCCCGCGGACGTACGGGTCGCGCAGCCGCCCGCCGTCGCCGTACTCCGTCGCGAGGGGATCGTCGGCGAGTTCGCGGAGGTAGGCCGCGGCCTCGTCACGATGTCCCAGGCTGAGCAGGCCGGACAGCGTGTGCAGCCGGTTGGTGTACTCGTGGGCCTGCGCGCGCAGCGCGTCCGACAGCGCGCGCACCACGTCGAGTTCGCGGGTCATCTCGTCCAGGTCGGTGCGGTCCCGCAGCGTGACCACGTGGCCGAGGTCATGCTGCCCGCGCCGCACCAGCCCGGCCGTGGCGACCAGCATCCTGTCCTCGGTGGCGAGGAGCACCCCGCGGACCGTGCGGCGCTCGGCCAGGAGCGTGCGTACGCCGGCCGGCAGGCCCGCGTCGCCGACCGCGGTGCCCGAATCCGGCATGCCGCCGAGGAGCCGCGCGGCGGCGTCGTTGCAGATCGTGATCCGCCCGGCCGCGTCCACCGCCAGCACGCCCTCGTCGATGCCGTGCAGTACGGCTTCGCGCTCCCGGAGCAGGTCGGCGAGATCGGAGGGCTCCAGCCCCAGCGTCTGCCGCTTGAGGCGGCGCGCGAGGCCGGCTGAGGCGGCCAGGCCGAGCAGCAGCGCGAGACCGGTGAACCCGGCCGCGCCCCGCAGCAGGTCGCCGACCCTCCTGGACACCTCGCCGGCCGCGATCCCCACGCTGACCTGGCCGGCCACCCGCCCGGCGCCGTCCAGCACGGGCACCTTGCCGCGCGCCGACAGGCCGAGCGTGCCGCGCTCGAAGGTGACGACGTCCCGGCCGGCGAGCGCCTCCGGCTCGGTGCTCACCCGGTGCCCGATCCTCGCGGGGTCCGGGTGGGAGTACCTGATGCCCTGGTCGTCGGCCACCACCACGAACAGCACTCCGGTACGGCGGCGTACCTCTTCGGCCCGCCGCTGCACCTGCGGGCCGGGGGAGTGGGCGGCCACCGCGCGTATCACGATGTCGTCGGCGGCGACGGCGCGCGCCACGGCGAGCGCGCGCTGCTCGTACTGGCGCTCGAGTTCCGCGTGCAGCAGGTACGCCACCAGCGCGAAGCCGAGACCGATGATCAGCAGGAGGACCGCGACCTGCACGAGCAGCGCTTGGGTCGCGAAACGGGGGTGCGGACGCGGCCTAGGAGGGTCGGCCCAGGGCATGCCCAGCACGATACCCGCCAGGTCTCGTGACACAAGGGTGAGCAGAAAGCGCAGAACGCGAAGTATGCGCATTACCCGAACAAGTGGCACAAGCCTGGTCGGCCTCTTCACCCCGGCCTACGGTCCCGGAGAGCCTTCGCACAACGGTTTTCCTGAAGGAGTGAACTCGTGGCCGAATCACCACCCGCGATCGAGTTGCGGGGTGTGACGAAACGTTTCCGTTCCCGCGACGGCGCGGCCCACACCGCGACCCGCGACATGTCCTTCACCGTACGCCAAGGGGAGTTCGTCAGCGTGGTCGGGCCGACGGGATGCGGCAAGTCCACCAGCCTGTCGGTGATCTCGGGGCTGGCCCCGGCTGGCGAGGGCGAGGTCCTGGTCCACGGCCGCCCGGTGACCGGCATACCCGACCGGCTCGGGTACATGTTCCAGCAGGACGCCGTGCTCCCGTGGCGTACGGTCCTCGACAACGTCGCCGCGGGCCCGCGGTACCGGGGCGCGCCCAAGCGGGCCGCGCGTGAGCAGGCCGCGGACTGGGTCGCGCGGGTCGGGCTCGCGGGCTTCGAGCGGTACTACCCGCACCAGCTCTCCGGGGGCATGCGCAAGCGGGTCGCGCTCGCCCAGACGCTGATCAACGAGCCGTCGATCCTGCTGATGGACGAGCCGTTCGGCGCGCTCGACGTGCAGACCCGGGAGCACATGCAGGACCTGCTGCTCGAACTGTGGTCCGGCACCCGCGCGGCGGTCGTCTTCGTCACCCACGACCTGACCGAGGCCATCGCCCTCGCCGACACCGTGGTGGTCATGACGGCGGCGCCCGCGACGGTCAAGGACGTCGTCCGCGTCGACCTCGCCCGGCCGCGCCGGGTGGAGGAGATCCGGCTGGAGGATGCCTTCCTCGACGTCTACCGGCGGGTCTGGGACTCGCTGCGCGAAGAGGTCGAGATCACCCGGGCGAGAGGAGCCCGCCGTGCAGCCTGAGGCCGTGGCCGCCGCCCCGCCCCCGGTAGAGGACGCGCAGGCGTCGGCCCCCGCCCGCCGCCGCCGGTTCCCGGCACCGAAGATCACGGTCACCCGGGTCCTGCTCGTGGTGCTGTGGCTGGGCAGCTGGGAGGTCGCCACCGCCGGCTGGCTCGACCCGTTCTACTACTCCCGGCCCAGCGCGATCTGGGGCCGGCTCGTCGACTGGTTCACCAAGGGAACGGCGTTCGGTTCGATCTGGGAGCAGATCGGGGTCACGCTGGAGGAGGCCGTCCTCGGATTCGCGGCCGGATCGCTCGCCGGGATCGTGCTGGGCGTGCTCCTCGGCCGGGGCCGGTTCATCGCCGAGGTGTGCGCCCCGTTCATCAAGGCCGCGAACGCGATCCCGCGCATCGTCCTCGCCTCGCTGTTCGTGATCTGGTTCGGCCTGGGCATGTCGTCCAAGGTCGCCACGGCCGTCGTGCTGGTGTTCTTCGCGGTGTTCTTCAACGCCTTCCAGGGCGCCCGCGAGGTGGACAGGACGCTGGTCGACAACGCCCGCATCCTCGGCGCGAACCCCCGGCAGATCCTCACCTCGATCGTGCTCCCGAGCGCCACGTCGTGGATCCTCGCAAGCCTGCACGTCGCCTTCGGCTTCGCGCTGATCGGGGCGATCGTCGGCGAGTACACCGGCGCGGACAAGGGCCTCGGCCTGCTGATCAACCACGCCCAGGGCACGTTCGACGCCGCGGGCATCTACGCCGGGATGATCATCATCACGGTCGTCGCCCTGCTCGCCGAGTGGCTGCTCACCCTCCTCGAACGCCGGCTGCTCGCCTGGCGCCCCCCGTCGTCCTCCGCCGCCGCCGACGCGCAGATCTGATCGGAGCCCCCCCATGAACGCGTTGCCCCGCCTCGTCACCGTCACCGCCACCGGCCTCGCCCTGGCGCTCTGTCTCACCGGCTGCCGCGACTCGCGCGCCGGCGCGCAGCCGGGCGGAACGCCGACCGTGAAGATCATGGTCGGCGGCATCGACAAGGTCATCTATCTGCCCGCCAAGCTCACCGAGCAGCTCGGATACTTCAAGGCCGAGGGACTCGACGTCCAACTGCTGTCCGAACCGTCCGGCGCCCAGGCCGAGAACGTGCTCGTGGCGGGCGATGTGCAGGGCGTCGTCGGGTTCTACGACCACACCATCGACCTGCAGACCAAGGGCAAGTGCATCCAGAGCGTGGTCCAGTTCGCCGATGTGCCCGGCGAGGTCGAACTGGTGGCCGCGGGCAAGGCCGGTGAGATCACCTCGCCCGCCGACTTCAAGGGCAGGCGCCTGGGCATCACCAGCCCGGGCTCCTCGACGGACTTCCTGACCCAGGCCCTGGCCGTACGGAACGGGGTGCGGGTCGAGGACTTCACCCGGGTGAAGGCCGGGGCCGGCCCCACCTTCATCTCCGCCCTGGACAACGGCGGCATAGACGGCGGCATGACCACCGACCCCACGGCGGCCCGGCTGACCACCACGGGCAAGGCCAAGGTGATCGTCGACATGCGGACGGAGGAGGGGACGAAAGCCGCGTTGGGCGGCCTCTACCCGGCCAGCTCGCTCTACATGGACTGTGCCTGGGCCAAGGCGAACAAGCCCGTCGTACGGAAGCTGGCCGGCGCCTTCGTCAAGACGCTGCGGTTCATCAACGACCACTCGGCCGAGGAGATCGCGGCGAAGATGCCCGCCGAGTACGCCGGGGACGACGCGAAGCTGTACGTCAAGGCCATCGGCGACACCAAGACCATCTTCACGAAGGACGGGGTCATGCCCGCCGACGGCGCCAGGAACGTGCTGGAGGTGCTCGGCTCCTTCTCGCCCAACGTCAAGGGCAGGAAGGACACGATCGACCTCGGCGCCACCTACACCACGGAGTTCGTCAGCGGCGGGTGAACCCGGGCCTCCGCGGCCTACGCGCAGACGCCGGGGAGGTCGCAGAGCTTGGCGGCCATCGTCCGGGCGTCCTTGATCAGCGGGCGGAACTGGGAGAGCGGAAGGCTCTTGGTCACCAGGCCGGTCCTGACGTAGACCGCCACCGCGCTCCCCTTGCGGACGATGACGGTGCGGGAGCGGTTCTCGAAGAAGAAGCCGCCGACCCGGAGGGCCTCGTCGCCGACGTCGGTGCTCTTCCACGTGTACGAGTGACGGTTCGGGCCGCGACCTCCCGTGCCGCACTCGGCCAGGTCGGCGCGCACGGACTTCATCGCCGCCTTCGCGGCCTGCTCCGACGGGTAGAGCACGACCTGCTCGCTCCGGTAGACGGTCTCCGCCACATAGGTGAACGTGCGGCTCGCGCTGCGGCCGTCGCGTGCGGTTTTGTGGCCGCACGGGTTCACCTCAAGGGGCTTCTTCAGGCTGTCGGTGAGCTTCAGGTGCTCCCACGGCCTGCGCGGGCCGTCCACCTTGGCCTCGTCCAGCAGGAAGCCCTTGGGCAGCGTGGCCGGGGCCGGCGCCTGGCCCGCGCCCGTCACCGTAGCCGTCACGCGCGCCACCGGTGCCGCGACCGCGTGACTCGCGCCCATGCCCGTAGCCGTCACCGTCGCCGCGGCGGCCGCCGCCACGGACGTCAGAACCCTGCGCATCGCACGCTCCCTTGCCGATCGGTTGTCATCCCGTTCGACGGGGCCTTCGCGGATTTTGTTCGGCACGTTGCGCGGCTCGCTCCGGCCATGGGCCGTTCGGAACGCTCCACTGGCCGCCGGGGGCGGGACGGCTTCCGCCCCCCGGCGGCCGGTGTGCCGCTGGTTCAGGACGCTCGGCGGCCCGCGCCGGCGCGAGGCTGCGGTTCCGGCTCGGCCGGTCCGGTCGCCCGCTGCGGCGGCACGACCGGCGTGGGCCGCACCAGGCCGAGGGCGACGACCTCGTTGGCGAGCCGGGTGCGCCGGTTGGTGCCCTCCGGGATGCGGAACTTTTGGTAAAGCCGCAGCAGATGTTGCTTGACCGCCGCCTCGGTCACCACGAGGTCGTCGGCGATCTCCCGGGCCGTCGCGGGCGCCACGAACGCCTCGTCGGACAGCGCGGGACGGCACAGCGAGGTGAGGACGTCGACCTCCCGGCGGGTGAGCTCCGGCGCCGCGGCGCGGCGCAGCTCGACCTCGGGGGCGAGGTCCTCCCTCGGGATCCCGCCGACCCGGGCCCGGGCGGCTCCGAAGGAGACGACGTCGCCGTCGTCCAGCACCCTTCTGGCGATCGGCCTGCCGTTCACCCGTGTGCCGTTGCGGGACAGGCCCAGGTCCACGACGTACAGGTAGGGCCCGCGACGGACGAATTCGGCGTGCAGCCGTGACACGCTCGGATCCGTCAGCCGGATGTCCACGCCTCGGCCGCGGCCGATCGTGGTGACGTCGGGGCGCAGCGGCACCACCTCGCCGCTGTCCTCGATCCGTATGAACGGCCCCTCCACGGCAGTTCCTCCCCAGGTAGCCCGCCGTTACTTTCCCTATAGCTGCGGCTTACCCACCCGTGGCGAGGGGGAATCGCCTTTGCCATGAGCAGAATCAATCCTGAAACTGGTCTGGACCTTTGAGGGGCGCTTTACCTGCTCACGGGTAGACTTCGGGCGGAGATAAGCGGAGGAAACACTTATGGCGGACAAGCCCACCAAAGGCCTCGCCGATGTCGTCGCCGCGTCCACAGCGCTCAGCGACATCGACGGCAAGGCCGGCCGTCTCTTCTACCGGGGATACGACATCCACGACCTGGCCGGCCACGCCACCTTCGAAGAGGTGGCCCACCTGCTCCAGCGCGGCACGCTGCCGACCCGCCGGCAGCTCGCGGACTACGGCGCGGAGCTGGCCGAAGGCCGCACCCTGGGCGCGCTCGTCGAGAGCAACATCTCCGAGGTCGCGGGGAAGCAGGGGCCCATGGAGGCGCTGCGCACCCTGGTCTCGCTGGCCGGGGCCGACGACCCGGACAAGGACTCCAACGCCGCCGACGCCAACCGCCGCAAGGCCGCCAGGCTCACGGCGCAGCAGCCGGTCCTCGTCGCCCGCTACCACGCGGCCAGGACGGGGGCGGACATCCCGGCGCCCGATCCCGAGCTGAGCACCGCCGCGAACTTCCTGCTGCAGATCACCGGCCGCCGTCCCGAGCGGCGCGAGGTCGAGATCTTCGACACCTGCCTGGTGCTGCACGCCGACCACACGATGAACGCGTCCACGTTCGCCGCCCGCGTGTGCGCCGCGACGCTGTCCGACATGCATTCGGCGATCGTCGCCGCCGTCGGCACGCTCAAGGGCCCCCTCCACGGCGGGGCGAACGAGCAGGTCATGCGTACGCTGGAAGCGCTGGACCCACGCGGCGTCGCGCAGGCCGTACGGGACAAGCTGGCGGCGGGCGAGAAGATCATGGGATTCGGGCACCGCGTCTACAAGACCGAGGACCCCCGTGCGACGCACCTGCGGCGGATGTCGCAGGAGCTGGCCGAGGCCTCGGGCGACGACACCTACTACCGGATGTCGCGGGAGATGGAGGAGGTCGTCTTCGCGGACAAGCACCTGTACCCGAACGTCGACTTCTACGCGGCGACCGTCTACCACTACCTCGGCATCCCGACGGACCTGTTCACGCCCGTGTTCTCGGTCAGCCGGATGTCCGGATGGACCGCCCACGTGATCGAGCAGCACGCCGACAACCGGCTGATCCGGCCGGACAGCGAGTACATCGGCGAGCGCGACCAGAAGTGGGTGCCCATCGACGAGCGGTGAGAGTGAGGAACGCGCCGAGGACCGCAGTGGCAGGCATGGGAGAGACGTGAGAACGAGCGAGAGCACGGCCTGGGGGCCGTACCTGCTGGTGGTGGCGGGTGCGGCCGCCGGGCTGTGCGTGATCGGCCTGGGTGTGCCGGTGCCCGCGGGCGGTGCGATCATGGGATGTGGCTTTCTCGCCGGATCCCTGGTCCGGGTGACGGTCTCCGAACGGCGGGCGGGCGCGCTCGCGGTGCGCAGCAAACGGATGGACGCGCTCACGCTGGCGGCGTTCGGCGCGGCGCTCGTCATCGGCTCGCTGCTCATGCTGCTCCAGCTGCACGACTCGTAGGGACACGACCTCGTCGCGGACTTACCACAGCCGTCCGATAGCCTCAACGGCCAGTGAGCCTCAAAAAGGACGTGCTGGCCAGTTAATTCAGAAGGGGAACCCCACGCATGCCCAAGATCAAGGTAGCGGGCCCGGTCGTCGAGCTCGACGGCGACGAGATGACCCGGATCATCTGGCAGTTCATCAAGGACCAGCTGATCCTTCCCTACCTCGACGTCGACCTGAAGTACTACGACCTCGGCATTGAGCACCGCGACGCCACCGACGACCAGGTCACGATCGACGCCGCCAACGCCATCAAGCAGTACGGCGTGGGCGTGAAGTGCGCGACGATCACGCCGGACGAGGCCCGCGTCGAGGAGTTCGGCCTGAAGAAGATGTGGAAGTCCCCGAACGGGACGATCCGCAACATCCTCGGCGGTGTCATCTTCCGCGAGCCGATCATCATGTCGAACGTCCCGCGGCTCGTGCCCGGCTGGACCAAGCCGATCGTCGTCGGCCGTCACGCCTTCGGCGACCAGTACCGCGCCACCGACCTGAAGATTCCCGGCGAGGGCACGCTGACGCTGACGTTCACGCCGAAGGACGGCAGCGAGCCGATCGAGCTCAACGTCTTCGACTTCCCCGGCTCCGGCGTCGCCCTGGCGATGTACAACCTGGACGAGTCGATCCGCGACTTCGCCCGTGCCTCCATGCGGTACGGCCTCAACCGCGGCTACCCGGTCTACCTGTCCACGAAGAACACGATCCTCAAGGCGTACGACGGGCGGTTCAAGGACATCTTCGCCGAGGTCTACGAGACCGAGTTCAAGGCCGACTTCGAGGCCGCCGGGATCACCTACGAGCACCGCCTGATCGACGACATGGTGGCCGCCTCCCTGAAGTGGGAGGGCGGGTACGTCTGGGCCTGCAAGAACTACGACGGCGACGTCCAGTCGGACACGGTGGCGCAGGGCTTCGGCTCGCTCGGCCTCATGACCAGCGTGCTCATGACCCCCGACGGCCGCACCGTCGAGGCCGAGGCGGCGCACGGCACGGTCACCCGCCACTACCGTCAGCACCAGCAGGGCAAGCCGACCTCCACCAACCCGATCGCCTCGATCTTCGCGTGGACCCGCGGCCTGCAGCACCGCGGCAAGCTCGACAACCAGCCCGAGGTCATCGACTTCGCCGAGAAGCTGGAGCAGGTCTGCGTCGAGACCGTCGAGGGCGGCCAGATGACCAAGGACCTCGCGCTCCTGGTCGGCGGCGACGCCGAGTGGCTGACCACGCAGGACTTCCTCGCGGCGCTCGACGAGAACCTGAAGAAGAAGATGGCGCTGTAACGAAAGCTGTCACGAGAACGGGCCTCTGCCTGCGGTTCCACCGTCAGGCAGAGGCCCGTTCGCCACTCTGGGCCGTCTGCGGGCCGTCAGGCATCCCGGGCGGCCCCGAACACGGCCGCGACGGCTCTCCGGCTCGAATTCTCATCCGCCCTGTCTCGACCGCGCCGACGACGTCGAGTGGCGGCTGACCACGTCCGTCACCGGGCGAGAACGTCACGGATCGCCTGTACCACTGCCTCGGGGCGGCGGAACGGCAGCGTGACGTGCCCCGCGTCCTCCACGATGCGGTTCTCACCGCACGGCACGGAGGCGGCGAACTCGTTGTAGAGGCGCGTTTTGCCGCCGTTTTCCGCCTGGAGCAGTTCCTCGGAAGTGCCCGCCGACACCGCCCGCTTGAACGGGTCGACGGCCACCGCGGTCAGGATGATCATCGGTACGTCGGGCAGCGGGCCCGCGGCGCGGATTTCGTCGTGAACGGCTTGGATGTTCGCGGCCTCCCGGATGCCGGTGAGCAGCCATTCACGGCTCACGTGGCTGTAGACGAGCGGGTCGCGCAGGCCGGCAGGCCATTCGGCCATCTCCTTTTCGAACAGGACACGGTAGAACTCCAGGATCTCTCTGGGCAACTCGTCGGGAAGGGCGTCGGCGGGGTCCCATGCGTCCCATCGTTCGACCAGTTCGCGCGGCATATAGGCGCGGTAGTCCTCGTGGGCCGGTTCCATCAGGACAAGCCCGGCGACCTCGTCGGGGAAGCGGATCGCGTAGTGGCGGGCGTACAGGCCGCCCAGCGAGTGCCCGGCCAGCACGTAGGGGCCGGGAATCCCGGCGATGTGCAGGAGGGCGCGGAGTTCGTCGGTGGCCTCGGTGGACGAGCGGGGCAGGTCGATGCCGCCGCTCCACCCGGTCCCGGCCCGGTCGTATAAGACGCTCGTGGTGAAGGCGGCGGCGCGTCGCTGGGCGTCCCAGTAGTCCATGCCGACCGCACCGGCTCCGGGGAGGAACACGACGGCGGGGCCGCCACGCCCTTCTCGATGCAGCAGCAGCTTGCGGCCGTTCACGTCGTAGTACTCGCCCAGGGGTGGCTTCATGGCCGGTGTCCCTCCTGCGATTCCAATTTTGGGAATGGTACCAAGGGTGGGATCGTAGCGATATGGACACGCTGACCCTCCTTCTGCACCCGGTGCGCCTGCGGATCATGCACGCCATGTCGGGCGGTCGCGCTCGTACGGTCGGTGACCTGTGCGCAGATCTGGCCGATGTGCCGAGGACCACCGTGTACCGGCATGTCGGGCTGCTGGCCGAGGCGGGCGTGCTCGAAGTGGTCGGCGAGCAACGGGTGCACGGCGCGGTCGAGCGCACCTACCGGCTACAGCGAGCCCGGACGTTGATCGACCGTGACATGGCCGCGTCGATGTCACTGGAGGACCATCGCGCGGCGTTCACGACGGGCCTGGGGGTGTTGCTCAGCGAGTTCAACGCCTACCTCGACCGGGAGGGAGCGGACCCGTTCGCCGATTCGGTGGGGTACACCCAGTCCACGTACTGGCTGACGCCCGACGAGCTCGCGGACCTGATCAAGCAGGTGAAGGCCGTGATGACGGCCCGCCGGGGCAACGGGCCGGCGGTAGGCCGGCGGCCATACTTGCTGAGCCCGATCCTGTTCCCCACCGGCGGCACCATCGCGGAAGGCGACGCATGAGGCCCTGACGCCCATGTGCCCGTGAACCGCGGGACGCCGACGCCGGCCAGCCGGAGCGCCGGCGGGTGACGAGCAGAGCCGATGTCCTGAGGGCGAGGTGGCTCGGACTGCCGGGCGATCATGCCCAGTGCCGTCCCGACGTTTCCGGGCGGCCCCTTCAGTGACTTCGAGGTAGGGACCGCTCGCTGCTTTGTCACGGTTTCCTGACGTCACGGCGCGGTATCGAGCCGCGGAACCGTCGCACCGGGGCCGTAAAGTTCTGCTGGCCGGTACTTTGCCGAATCGTGGGGAACGGAATGCCGCAGATCGCGCCGTTGCAACCGGGGGATCCGACCAGGCTCGGTCCCTTCGTGCTGTCCGGCCGTCTCGGTGAGGGCGGGCAGGGCGTGGTCTACTTCGGCCAGGACCAGGCCGGCGAGCGGGCCGCGGTTAAGCTGCTGCACGTCAAGTTCTCCGGCGACGCGACCGCCAGGTCCCGCTTCGCGCGGGAGCTGCGCGCCGCCCAGCGCGTGGCGAGCTTCTGCACCGCCCGCGTCCTGGCGGCCGACCTGGAGGGCGACACACCGTACATCGCGAGCGAGTTCATCGACGGGCGGTCGCTGCGCGATGCCGTCGAGGAGAACGGGCCGCTGACCGGCTCGGGCCTGGAGCGGCTGGCGGTCGGCACGGCCACCGCGCTCACCGCGATCCACCAGGCGGGCATCGTCCACCGCGACTTCAAGCCCGACAACGTGCTGCTGGCCGTGGACGGCCCCCGGGTGGTGGACTTCGGCATCGCCCGCATCCTCGACTCGACCGCCACGATCACCAGCCGGGCGATCGGCACGCCCGCCTACATGGCGCCCGAGCAGATCTCCGGCGGCAGCGTCGGGCCCCCGGCCGACGTGTTCTCCTGGGCCTCCACGATCGCGTACGCCGCGACCGGCGACGTCGTGTTCGGCGGCAAATCGATCGCGGTCGTGCTCAATCGCATCCTCAACCACGACATCGACACCGGGATGCTGCCCGAGCCGCTCGGCGGAGTGGTCCGGGCGTGCCTGCGCAAGTCGCCGGACGAGCGGCCGACGGCCGACCAGATCCTGCTGCGCCTGCTGGGCCGCGCGGTGTCGGGCGACGCGTCGGCGGTCGTGCTGTCCGAGGGGGCCGCGCACGCGGCCGACCCGGACGCCACGCGCCTCGCGCGCACGGGTCCGGGCCGCGCCCTGGCCACGGGCGCGGGCCCCCGACCGGCGGGCGGCGTGCGGACCGGGGACGGCGCGGGGCCCGGAACCGGCGCGCTGAGCGGCACCGGCGGCCGCGCCGGGAACGACGTGCCGACCGGGGCGTCCCGATCGGCCCTGTCGTCCTCCGGCCCCACCGACCCCAGGTTCGGTGGCACCCCCCGCGAGGGTGCGGGCCCCGGCGCTCACGGGGCCGTACGGTCCGATGCGGGGGAATCCGACGCGACGGGGCCCGTGCCCCGGATCGGGTCGGCCGGGATCCAGCCGGACGCGACCGGCCGGGCGCGGCGCCGCCGGAGGGGCCTCGTCGGCGTGCTCGCGGCCGTGCTCGCCGTCGTGGCCGCCGGGGGCGCCGTCATCGCGGCCAAGACCGGCTTCGCGTTCGGCGGCGCGCCCGAGGACGGCGGCACCGGAGACGCCGTGGTCACGCCGCGGCCGAGCCCGACGTACGCCTCCGTCTACGAGAAGGCGCGGCGGACCGGGCGGCTGACGATCGGCGTGCGGTGGGACGTGCCCGGGGTCGGCCTGGAGCAGGCCAGCGGGTTCAGCGGGTTCGACGTGGACGTCGCGACGGCCATCGCCAGGAGCCTCAAGGTTCCCGCGAACGGGATCACCTTCCGCAGGGTCGGCGTCAACGACCGGGTGCGCGCGCTGACCGACCACGCTGTGGACATGGTCGTCGCGACCTACTCCTACGACGACAACCGCGGCGACGCCGTCACCTTCGCCGGGCCGTACTACACGGCCCACGCCGACCTGCTGGTGCTCGCCGGTTCGCGGATCAAGAAGCTGGAGGACCTGGCCGGGCGCCGGATGTGCGCGCCCGCCGGCAGCACCACCGCCCGGCTCGTCGCCGACAAGGTGAACGTCGAGCAGGTCCGGGCGGGCAACTACGCCGAGTGCATGGATCTGCTGACCTACGGCAAAGTCGACGCCGTCCCGGGGGACGACCTCATCATCGCCGGCTTCGCCGACCGCGTGGCGAGCCTGAAGCTGTCGGTGCTCGGCCTGCGGCTGACCGACCAGCGCTACGCCGTCGGCCTGCCCAGGAAGGACGTGCGCACCTGCCGGGTCGTGGAGGACGCGATCAGCCGCATGTACGGCGACGGCACGATGCGTGACCTGCTGCGCAAGCACTTCGGCAACGTCGCCTTCGATCCCGAACGGGACGCGCCGCCCAAGCTCGCCTGCCGGTAGGCCCGGCTGCTCGTCCCCGGGCCGGCGGTCAGGCCTGGCGTTCGAGCTGGGCCATGGCGTCGTTCGCCCACTCCAGCGTGGTGCGGGTCTGCCGGATGCCGAGGTCCAGGGCGAGGTCGCCGAACTTGACCCCGGACGCCCCCTCCGGGACGGGGAGGGCGTGTTTGGCCGCCCACATCGCCTCCAGCTCGGCCAGCTTCTGTTCCACGTACGCCTTCAGCCGCTCCAGCACGTCCAGCGCTTCGCCGGGGTCGAGCAGCGGGAGCAGGAACGCCTGCAGCGCGACCTCGCTGCGCGCGGGACCCGTGGGGTCGTGTCCGATCAGCCAGGCGCGCAGCTCCGCGCGGCCCTCCGACGTGATCGAGTAGATCTTGCGCCCCCGTGCGCCCTCCGCCTCCACCGTGACCAGCCCGTCGGCGGTCATCTTCGCCAGCTCGGGATAGATCTGGCTGTGCCCCGCCTGCCACACGTGGGCCACCGACCTCTCGAACCCTTTCGCCAGGTCGTAGCCGCTCGCCGAGCCGTAGGCCGTCAGCAGACCGAGAAGAGCGATGCGCAGGGACATGCCCCTCACTATACCTCCGGATTGACATGTCAAAGCTTACATGTCACCTTCGACATATGCGATCCAGAAACGGACTCCTCCTGTTCGCCGTGCTCGGCGGCATGTTCCTGGCGATGCTCGACCAGACGATCGTCGGCACCGCGCTGCCGAGGATCACCACCGAGCTGGGCGGCACCGGCCTCTACACCTGGGTGGTGACCGCCTACCTCCTCACCTCGACCGTCACGGTCCCGCTCTACGGCCGGCTCTCCGACGCGTACGGGCGAAAGCCGCTCCTGCTGGTCGGGGTGGTCCTGTTCCTGCTCGGCTCGATCCTTTCCGGGGCGGCGCAGAGCATGGGGCAGCTCATCGCCTTCCGCGGCGTGCAGGGGCTCGGCGCGGGCGCGCTGCTGCCGCTGTCGCTGGCGCTGGTGATCGACCTGTTCCCGCCGGAGCGCAGCGGGCGGGTGCAGGGCGCCCTCGGCGGCGTCATGGCGCTGAGCTACATCGCCGGGCCGTTCCTCGGCGGCCTGTTCACCGACCACGCGAGCTGGCGCTGGGCCTTCTACGTGAACGTCCCGATCGGCGCCGTCCTCGTGGCCATCATCGTGTGGCGGCTGCCGCACCGGCCGGGGCACGGCGGGGCGCGGCCCGACTATCTCGGCATCGCCGTGTTCAGCGCCGCGATCAGCGCCCTGCTCGTCGGACTGACCGAGAAGGGGATCGACGGCCACACCTGGACGAGCGGGCCGGTGATCGGGCCGATCGGCGCGGCGCTCGCGCTGCTCGTGGTGTTCGTCCTCGTCGAGCGGCGGGCCGCGGAGCCGATCGTGCCGCTCCACCTGTTCGCGAACGGCACGTACTCGCTGGTCAACGTCGCGTCGTTCTTCACGGCGTTCTGCATGTACGCCGGGGTGGTCTTCCTGCCGCGCTACTTCCAGGAGGCGCACGGCCTGAGCGCCACCTCCTCGGGGCTGCACATCTACCCGCTGATGCTGGCGATGGTCGTGGGCAGCGCGGTCACCGGCGCCCTCATCTCGCGCACGCGCCGCTACAAGCCGTGGCTGGTGATCGCGCCGGTCTTCCTCGTCGCGGGCACGGCGCTGTGCGCGAACCTCGAGGTCGGCACCTCGACCCCGCTGCTCGTCACCTGGATGGCGCTGATCGGGCTCGGCATGGGGCCCATGCTGTCCGGCCTCACCGTGGCGATCCAGACGTCCGTCCCGCCCCGCTACATCGGCACGGCCAGCGCGAACCTGACGTTCTTCCGGCAGATCGGCGGCTCGGTCGCGCTGGCTGTCGCGGGCACGGCGTACGCGTCGGTGGTGACGCGGGAGGCGCCCGTGCACGGTTTGCCCGCGGCCCATGCCGCCGCGACCGCGACCGTCATCCCCTGGCTGGGGGTCGTGGGCGCGGTCGTCGCCCTCCTCGCGCTCGCCCTGCTGCCCCGGGGAGGTGTGCGGCTCGACAGGCCCGCACCGCATCAGGACCTCGTCGCCGCGTGAGACGGGTGTGAGACGGCACTTCAGCGGCGCTCCGAGCGGCGTGTCGGACGGTGCGCGGGGCCCGTCCGACACGGTTGAATTGATCTCAAGCGTTCGGGGGAGCGGCAGTGGGTCGTAGGGTCGTCACGGGTTTGGTCTGTGTGTTCGTCGCCGGAGCGCCGCAACCGGCGCTCGCCTTCTCCGGGGAGGCGCCACCCCGGCCGGCGCCGGTGAAGGAGCCGTTGCGAAATCCGTGGGGCACGGCCGATCTCGCGGTCGGCATCACCGCCTCGCCGAAGGTGGCGCAGCCGGGGCAGCCGCTGACCTACCACGTCACCGTGCACAACAAGGGCCCGGGCGACGCCGTGCTGCCGACGCTGCGGGTCGCGCTGCCGAAGGACTTCCAGATCGTCAACGTGGGCGTGGCGGAGTGCGAGCCCGGCCGGGCGCGCAACCGGGTCGTCTGCCACTCGTCCGACGACGTCCTGCCCGGCGGCTCGGGCGACATGACGATCACGGGGGTGATCGCGCCGGGAGCGCACGGCCCGCTGCGGGCGCGGGCCGACCTGTCCTCCGAGGTGCTCGACCAGGACGAGGCCGACAACACGGCCGAGGCGGTGACCAGGGTCGACGAAGGGGCCGACCTGGCGATGCGGTTCCGCTCCTCGACCAGGTTCATCCGCCCGGGCCACTGGTTCTCCGTCCGGGCGGAGGTGCGCAACCGGGGGCCGCGCGTCGTGCGGGACGCCTACGTGTTCTTCCAGCCGCGCGAGGCCCGGCTGCTGTCCGCCAGGGGCGGGCGCTGCCGGGGGAACCGCCAGTTCGTGGGGTGCTCGCTGCCGCCGATCAGGTCGGGGTCGCGCGGGCTGCTCGAACTCGTGTTCCGGGTGCCGTCCCGGGCCTCGCACGCCGTGGCCACGATGGCCACCGTCTACTCGCGCCGCTACGGCGACCGCCGCCCGGCCAACAACAAGGCGAGCGTACGGGTGGCCCTGCGCCGCGCCTGACCCGGCGGCGCGCCGTCAGCCGGGCCGGGCCGCCGGTTCGCAATCGCGGATGGGTTCAGGCGGGCTTCGTGGAGGCGGTCCAGGCGTCGGCGACCATGTCCCGCAGCGTCTCGTGAGCCGGCTTCCAGCCCAGCTCGCGCCGGATCTTCTCCGACGACGCCACCAGCACGGCCGGATCGCCGGGACGGCGCGGCGCCACAGTGGTCGGAATGGGGTGCCCGGTCACCTCGCGGCAGACGTCCACGACCTCCTTGACCGAGAAGCCCGTGCCGCTGCCGAGGTTGTAGATCCGGTGCTCGCCGGGCGTGCAGGCGTCCAGGGCGAGCAGGTGCGCGCGGGCGAGGTCGGCGACGTGGACGTAGTCGCGGACGCAGGTTCCGTCCGGAGTGGGGTAGTCGGTGCCGAAGACGCTGACCGACTCGCGCTCGCCCAGAGCCACCTTCAGGACGTTGGGGATCAGATGGGTCTCGACCGTGTGCCGCTCGCGGAACTCGCCGTACGCCCCGGCCACGTTGAAGTAGCGCAGGCTGACCGCGCCGAGGCCGTACAGCCCGGCGAAGGCGGTGAGCGCGGTGTCCACGGCGAGCTTGGACGCGCCGTAGGGGTTGCCCGGGCGGGTCGGGTCGGTCTCCAGGATGGGAGTGCGTTCCGGCTCACCGTAGGTGGCGGCGGTGGAGGAGAACACGATCCGGTTCACCCCGGCCTGCCGCATGGCGTCGAGCAGCGCGAGCGTGCCGCCGAGATTGTGCGACCAGTACAGCCCCGGCTTCTCGACCGACTCGCCCACCAGAGACTTGGCCGCGAAGTGGAGCACGGCGTCGCACCCTTCGGACAGCACGCCGCCCGCCTCGGTGATCGACGCCTGCACGAACGCGGCTCCGGGCGGCACGGCGTCGGCGTGCCCGGTCGACAGGTCGTCGAGCACCGTGACCTCGTGCCCCTCCTCCAGGAGTTGCGCCGCCACGACGCTGCCGATGTACCCGGCTCCACCAGTAACCAGCAGCTTCACTGTTTGCTCCTGTTCAAAAGTGTTGGATTATGTACGTCCAGGGGCTAGCTTACGCGCTTCCCATGAGGAGCGGGTTAAATGCCACCAGTACCGCAATCTCAGCAAGTGACAGGAGATTGCGACGACCGGCCTGGCCTGCCTGACACCCGAACGGACTGATGACGTGAGCAACGTCGCGGTGACCATCGCCTTGGTCCTGATATTCATCCTGATCGGCGGATTCTTCGCCGCGGCCGAGATGGCGATGGTCTCGCTGCGGGAGAGCCAGATCCGCCGCCTGAGCCGCGACGAGGGACGCCGCGGCGCGCGGGTGCAGAAGCTCGCCCGCGACCCCAACCGCTTCCTGTCGGCCATCCAGGTCGGGGTGACCGTGGCGACCGTGCTGTCGGCCGCGCTCGGCGCCGACGCGCTGGGCCCGCGGTTCGCCCCGGTCCTGGAGCAGTGGGGCCTGCGGCCGAGCGTGGCCGCGACCGTCGCGTTCGTGGCCGTCACGCTGGCCATCTCGTACGTGACCCTGGTGCTCGGCGAACTGGCACCCAAGCGGCTCGGCCGGCAGCGGGCGGAGAACCTGTCGCTCGTGACCGCCCCGCTGCTCGACCGGATCGCGACGCTGTCGAGGCCGGTGATCTGGCTGCTGTCCAAGTCGACCAACGGCGTCGTACGGCTGCTCGGCGGCAACCCGTCCGCCGACAGGGCGGCCATGACCACCGAGGAACTGCGCGACATGGTGGTGGGCCACACGGACCTCACCCAGGACGAGCGCGATGTGATCGCCGAGGTGTTCGCGGCGGGCAAGCGGCAGCTCAGGGAGGTCATGCTGCCCCGCACGGAGGTCGAGTTCATGGCGGCGGACACCCCGCTCGCCGAGGCCGCCGTGCTCGCCGCGGCCATGCCGCACTCCCGGTTCCCCGTCTACCGCGACACCTACGACGACGTCATCGGGTTCGTCCACGTGCGGGACCTGCTCGACCCGGTACGCACCGGGCGGCTGGAGCCGATCAGCGAGGTCGTGCCGATCCGCCCGGTCAAGCTCGTGCCGGCGAGCAAGCGGGTCCTGGCCACGCTCGCGGAGATGCGCGACGAGGGCCACCACCTCGCCATCGTGGTGGACGAGTACGGCGGCACCGACGGCATCGTGACACTGGAGGACCTGGTCGAGGAGCTCGTGGGCGACATCCGCGACGAGTACGACGAGAGCGGCGACGCCGTACGCGTGATCGCCGGAGACGTGGAGGTCGAGGGACTGGTCAACCTGGACGAGTTCCACACCCAGACGGGCGTGCGGCTGCCCAGCGGGCCTTACGAGACCCTGGGCGGATACGTCATGGCATCCCTCGGCCACCTGCCCCAGCGTGGCGAGGTCGCCGAGGCGCCGGGCGTGAAGCTGACGGTGACGGAGATGGACGGCCGCCGCGTCTCCCGCGTCCGCGTCACCCGCACTCCCCCCGAAGACGCGGCGCCCGCGGCGGCCGGCTGAGCGGCGGGCGTGTGCGGCGGCCGGCTGAGCGGCGGGCGTGTGCGGGGCCGGTCGAGTGCCTTCCCAGCCGGCGCCCAGGAGAGGCGTCCCCGGTGAGGACGGGGCCCGCGCCCTGGCCGCGTCTGTCGCGGGCAGCCCGCGACTGCTGACAGAATTGCCGTATGGCTCTTGCTCGCGTCCTGTCCGGTATCCAGCCCACCGCCGACTCGTTCCACCTGGGCAACTATCTCGGCGCGATCCGTCAGTACGTGGCACTGCAGGACACTCATGAGGCCTTCTTCTTCATCGCCGACCTGCACGCGCTGACCGTCGCGCCCAAGCCCGAGGAGCTGCGCCGGCGCACCAGGATCGCCGCCGCCCAGCTGTTCGGCGCGGGGCTCGATCCGGAGCGCGCCGCGGTCTTCGCGCAGAGCCATGTGCGCGAGCACAGCGAGCTCGCCTGGTATCTGATCTGCCAGACCGGTATGGGCGAGGCCGGGCGGATGACCCAGTTCAAGGACAAGTCCGCGCGGTACGGCGAGAGCTCGGCCAGCGTGGGCCTGTTCACCTACCCGATCCTCCAGGCGGCCGACATCCTGATCTACCAGGCCGACCAGGTGCCGGTGGGAGTGGACCAGAAGCAGCACCTGGAGCTCAGCCGCGACCTCGCGCAGCGCTTCAACAGCCGCTACGGCCAGACGTTCAAGGTGCCGAGCCCGTACATCCTCAAGGAGGTCGAGAAGATCACCGACCTCCAGGACCCGACCGCCAAGATGTCCAAGTCGTCGTCGAGCCCGCAGGGCATCCTCGACGTGCTGGAAGAGCCGAACGTCCTGCGCAAGAAGATCATGCGCGCGGTGACCGACACCGGCAGCGACGTCGTCGCCGACGAGGAGAACAAGCCGGGCGTCACCAACCTGCTGCGGATCCTGTCGGCGCTGACCGGCACGCCGATCCCCGAACTGGAGACGCGGTTCGCCGGGCAGGGGTACGGCACCTTCAAGAAGGAGGTCGCCGAGGCCGTCATCGAGACGTTCTCCCCGATCCGGGAGCGTACGGAGAAGCTGCTGGCCGACGAGGCCGAGCTCGACCGGATGCTGGTCGCGGGCGCCGCACGGGCCCGCAAGGTGGCCCGCGAGACGATGGAGCAGGTCCGCGAGCGCCTCGGCCTGCTGCCCGCGCCGCACTCCGAGTGAACCGCGTCTGAGACCGCGGCCCCCGCCCCGGGCCGCGGTCGCCGCACGCATCGAGACGCCTTCTCCGGGTACACAATGCCGATGGGGATGGCGATGGTCGACCAGGTCACGCGGCGCGTCGACGAAGTCAGGGCGTGGGGCCGGATGTGGGTCGAGCGTGACCGGATCCGCTTTCCCTGGTTCGACCACCTCATCAGGACCGTCCAGCGCTACCAGGTGCAGTCGGGGGACCGGCTGGCGGGCGCCTTCACCTACTTCGCGTTCCTGTCGTTCTTTCCGCTGATCGCGCTGGCGTTCGCGCTGTTCGGGTACGTCGTCACGATCCGTCCGGACGCGCTCGCCACGCTCACCGAGGCGATCAACAGCCAGCTTCCCGGGCTCGCCGGGCAGCTCCACATCGACCAGCTCGCCGGGGCCCGGGCCCGGGCAGGGCTGATCGGCCTGCTCGGCCTGCTGTACGCCGGGCTGGGCGCGATGGACGCCCTGCGTGGGGCCCTGCGCACCGTCTGGATGACCTGCGAGCCGCCGCTCAACTACTTCGTCGGCAAGCTCCGCGACCTCGTCGCGCTCGTGCTGATGGGCCTCGCCATGCTGGTCTCGGTGATCGCGAGCGGGTTCGCCACCGGGGCCACGAGCACGGTCGCCGGATGGCTCGGCCTGGGCTCCTCGCCGCTGGCCGGCGTCGGGGTCTGGCTCGCCGGGATCTCCGCGAGCCTCGTCGCCGACCTGCTGCTCTTCCTGGTCATCCTCGGCTGGCTGGCCAAGCCGTCGCAGCCGTTCCTCGTCGTGCTCAAGGGCGCGCTGCTGGGCGCGGTCGGCTTCGGCGTGCTGAAGCAGCTCGCGGCGCTGATCCTGTCCTTCACCCTGCGCAACCCGGTGTACGGCACGTTCGCTGTGGTCGTGGGGCTGCTGCTGTGGATCAACCTGTCGGCCCGGGTGATCCTCTACGCCGCCGCGTGGACGGCGACGGCCACGCTGGGCCCGCCGCCCGAGCCCACCCCGCTTCCGTCGCCCGCGATCACGCCCACGACCGGCCCCGCCTGACCGCGCGCCTTCAACGCGGGCGCAACCCGTTGAGCGCGGTCTCCACGACGGTGTCGGCATACTCGGGGGTGAGCGGGCCGCTGCGCTGGAGCCACCGGTTGAGCAGCGGTCCCCACAGCATCTCGATCGCGACATTCAGGTCCAGGTCGCCGGACAGCTGCCCGGCCCGCTGCGCGCTGCGCAGCCGCTGCTTCTTCAGCTCCTTCATCGGTCCGTCGAGCCGTTCCGCGTAGGCCGCGGCGAGCGCGGGGTCGTGCAGGATCTCCGTGTTGAGCGCGCGCATCGGCTCGTCGTACCGCGGGTCGTTCAGCTCGGCGACCGTGGCGCGCAGGACCGCCTTGAGGTCGGCGTCCAGGTCGCCGGTGTCGGGCAGAGCGGGCGAGTCGCCCGTTCCCTCGGAGAGCATGAGGAACGCGTCGAAGAGCACCGCCCCCTTGGAGGGCCACCAGCGGTAGATGGTCTGCTTGCCGACCCCGGCCCGGGCGGCGATCCCTTCGATGCTCAGCTTCGCGTAGCCGACCTCGCCGACGAGTTCGAACGCCGCGATGAGGATGGCCCGGCGTGAGGCCTCGCTGCGGCGCCTGGTGCCGGGAGCCGTCCCGTGCTGTGCCGTCATGCCGCAGAACCTACCAAAGACGAGACGAGACGATCCGTCTTGACAGGGTTCGGCTCTGGACGCCACGATTGCCTTCACGAGACGAGACGTCTCGTTTAGTAAGTCGAGCTGATTGGAGCCGCAGTGCGTACGACGACCGCCGATTCGGGACGGGTCTGGTTCATCACCGGTGCGGGGCGGGGTCTCGGCCGGGCGTTCACCCAGGCGGCGCTCGACAACGGCGACCGGGTGGTCGCCGCGACCAGGACCGTCGCGCCACTGGAGGGCCTGGCCGCCGAACACGAGGACAGGCTGCTCGTGCTCTCCCTGGACGTCACCGACCGTGCGGCGGTCTTCGCCGCGGTCGCCCGGGCGACCGAGCGCTTCGGCCGGCTCGACGTCGTGGTGAACAACGCGGGGATCATGTCCATGGGGATGATCGAGGAGTTCACCGAGGCCGAGGCCCGCGCCCAGATGGAGACCAACTTCTTCGGCGCGCTGTGGGTCAGCCAGGCCGTCCTGCCCTGCCTGCGCGCTCAGGGATCCGGGCACATCGTGCAGATCTCCAGCGTCGGAGCGCTCGGCGGCTTCCCCACCACGGGGCTGTACAGCGCGAGCAAGTTCGCCCTGGAGGGCATGAGCGAGGCCCTGGCGATGGAGGCGGCGCGGTTCGGGGTCACACTCACCATCGTCGAGCCCGGCGGCTACTGGACCGATCTGTACAGCAGCATGACCGCGACCACGCCGATGCCCGACTACGCACCCCTGCGGGCGGAACTGGAGAAGCAGTGGGCGGAGGGGTCGGTGGACAGCGACCCCCGGCTCGCCGCCGAGGCCGTGCTGAAGGTCGTCGGCGGCGACGAGCCGCCGCTGCGGCTGCTGCTGGGCGGTACGGCCTACGACCTGGCCTTCGACGTCTCACGCCGGCGGATGGAGACCTGGGCCCGCTGGGAGGATGTCAGCCGCGCCGCCGAGCACGCCATCCCCGCCCCGCCTGCTCGCTAGCCGTCGGCGTCGCCGGGTCTCTTCCGGCGTCGGCGCAGGCCGTACGCGCCGAGGGCGAGGACCACGAGGGCGCCGCCGCCGATCAGCAGGGGGGTGGTCGCGCCCGCACCCTTCGAGGCGGAGTCCTCTCCCCGCGCCTTGGCCGCACCCGCGTCGGCCGCGCCCGGCGTCGTGGAGGGCCGTACGGCCAGAGGGGAGGAGGAGGGCTTGGGGTCGGGCGCCGGCGTGACCAACTGGCCCACAGGGGCCGCCTTGCCCCTCGCGGCGAAGCCCCAGTCGAGCAGCTTGGAGACCTCCTCCCAGAAACCTCCGGGGTGATGCATGATCACGACGAGGATCGTGTGGCCGTCACGCCGGGCCGCGCCCACGAAGCTGCCCAGGGCCTTGGACGTCCAGCCGTTCTTGACGCCGAGCATGCCCTTGTAGCTTCCCAGGAGCCGGTTGTGGTTGGCCATCTCGTAGTAGGCGGGCGCGGGGGACTCACTGGCCTCGGAGCCGTCGCGGTGCTTCTTCTTCTTTTTCTTCTTCAGGTAGTCCTTGGGCGCGGGGAACTTGGCGACCTTCGTGCTGATGTATTCGCGGAAGTCCGGGATCGCCAGCCCGGCCCGCGCGATCAGGGCGAGATCGTAGGCCGAGCTGCGCTGGCCCGGGGCGTCCAGGCCGTTCGGCGTCTTGGCCACCGTGTCGTACGCCTGGAGCTTGCGCGCCTCCGCGTTCATGTCGGCGAGCGTCTTCTTCAGGCCGCCGTTCGCCTCGGCGAGCGCGACCGCGGCGTCGTTGGCGGACACCATGAGGAGCGCCCGCATGAGGTCGTCGATCGTGTAGATCGGCTCGGGGACGATGCCGACGGCGCTGCCCTCCACGTTGCACGCCTCGTCGCTCGGCTTGACCTTGCGGTTCTTGTCGAGCTTGGGGATCAGCGTCACGGCCGTCAGCGTCTTGAGCGTGCTCGCGGGCAGGTAGTGCCCATGCGGGTCCTTGGCCGCGAGCACCGCGCCGGTGTCGGCGTCGGCCACGACGTACGCGCTGGCCTCGGTCTTGGGCGGGGGTTCGATGCCGGCGGGCCGGATGATCCCGTGGCCGGCCAGCCGGTCTCCGCCCACTGTCCCGTTCCCCGTGCCGGTCTCCCGCGGCGTCAGGGCCGGCACGGCCCGCGCGCCCGCGGCGGGAGGGGCGCCCAGCAGCGCCGTCGTCAGCACTCCCGCCGTCGTCACGGTCGCGGCGAGAGCCCGCAGGTTCGTCCCCATAGATCGCTCAGCCTAGCCTTGACTGCCTTCGCATGAAGCGACATATGCCCCATATGCCACAAGGCCACGCAGGTGGCCGCCCGATACTGTCAGCATGACGAGACGCGTATCGATCTTTCTTGTGGCACTCGCCGCTTTCATGATCTTCGAATGGATCAACCTCGGCTTCAACCTCGCCGACGGGCACGAGACGTCCTTCTACGTCGTCCACGGCGTACTCATCGCGGTGAACATCCTCCTGGCACTGGCGCTCGGGGCGGTCGGCGTGCGGGGATGGATGAAGGGTAGGGCGTGAGCCTGGAACGACCTTGTCCGCTGTGACCTGAGGGTCCACAGGGACCGAACGTGATGGAGGCAAGCTTTGGCGATCGACTTCAATCCCTCGCGTGGCGCGACCCTCGGCGTGGAGTGGGAGCTTCAGCTCGTCGACCGGCATACGCGTCATCTCCGCCAGGACGCCAAGGAGGTGCTCGCCGCGGTTCCCGACCTCAGTGAGGGGCAGCGGCCCAAGGCCATGCACGAGCTCATGCAGTCGCAGGTCGAGATCGTCACCGACGTCTGCCACACGGTGGCCGAGGCGGTGCAGGACCTGAAGAAGAGCATCGGCCGGCTGACCGAGGCCGTCGAACCGCGCGGCATCGGGCTCGCCTGCACGGGGACCCACGCGATCAGCGACTGGCGCGACGCGGTGTACGCGCCGAGCCAGCGCTACGTGGAGCTGGTCGAGGACCTGCAGTGGCTCGCCTGGCGGATCCAGACGTTCGGCGTGCACGTCCACGTGGGCGTCAAGGAGCGGGACAAGGTCATTCCGATCGTCAACGCCCTCGCGGCGTACCTGCCGCACTTCCTCGCGCTCACCTCCTCCAGCCCCTATTGGGGCGGGCAGGACACCGGGCTGGCGTCGAGCCGGGCCATCGTCTTCGGCTCGCTGCCCACGGCCGGACCGCCGCACCTGCTGGCCGACTGGGCCGAGTTCGAGGAGTACATGGACACGCTGCTGCGGGCGGGCACGATCCGCAGCATCAAGGAGGTGTGGTGGGACATCCGGCCGCATCCCGACTTCGGCACGATCGAGGTCCGGATGTTCGACGGCATCCCGACGCCGCGCGAGGTGGGCATGGTGGCCGCGCTGTCCCAGTGCCTCGTGCAGCAGTTCGACCAGCAGATCGACCGGGGGTACAAGCTGCCCCATCCGGCGGCCTGGGTGGTGCGCGACAACAAGTGGCGCGCCACGCGCTATGGCCTCGACGCGGACGTCATCACCGACGACCATGGCTCCACGGCGCCGATGCGCGACGTATTGTATGAACTTCAGCGTGAACTCGAACCCGTCGCCGAGCGGCTCGGCTGTGCCGACGAACTGGCGGTCGTGACCGAGGTGCTGGAGCAGGGGAGCTCATCCGAGCGCCAGCGGGCGATCCTCGCCGACGGAGGGACCCTCCAGGACGTGGTCGACGCCACGGTCATCGAGCTCGCCGAGGACAGGTTCGTCACCTCGAACCCCAACCGTGAGATCGGACAATCGGGCGCCTGACGGGGTAGGCCTGATATGTCCGGCAACAGTGCCTAAGTTCTGACAACGTGCGGAGGCCGGTGTAAATACTGGGCAATCCGCCGTATCGGAGGGTCGCGGCATGGAAGGATTGTGAATGAAGGGTCGGTGGAGGCGAGACGCGCCCGCTCGACCCTTTTGGACTTTTTCGTGACTTTTCATGATCATATGGACGATCCGGCGATCCGTGGCGGGACGGCTCACCGGAGAAGGGAAGACCCGTGGCCACCTCATCGAAGCTCGCAACGCCGGACGCGGCCGTGCCGGGAAGCAACGACCTGGCCGGACAGCTGGCGGAATTCCTTCGCGGGCACAACGATGAGCTGATCGAGTTCCGGCGCGACGTACACGCACACCCGGAGATCGCCTTCAGCGAGCATCGCACGACCGAGAAGATCGCTGAGCGGCTGACGGACGCCGGGCTGACCCCGCACCCGCTGTCGCGCGGCACCGGCCTGTGGGTGGACCTCGGCCGGGACGAGGGCCCCACGGTCGCCCTGCGTGCCGACATCGACGCGCTGCCGATGGAGGACGAGAAGGACGTCCCCTACCGCTCCACGAACCCGAACGCGTGCCACGCCTGCGGCCACGACGTGCACACGGCGATCGTCATCGGCGCGGGGCTGTTCCTGGCGTCGCAGGCCGACGCGGGAGCGCTCCCCGGCCGGGTGCGGCTGATCTTCCAGCCCGCCGAGGAGGTCGCGGGCGGCGCGCTCGAGGTCATGCGCGACGGCGGCCTCAACGAGGTCGACCGCATCTTCGCGGTGCACTGCGATCCGCGCCTTGACGTCGGTCACGTCGGCCTGCGGACCGGCCCGATCACCGGGTCCTGCGACAGCCTGCGCATCCGCGTCGCGGGCCCGGGCGGGCACACCGCCCGGCCGCACCTGACCGTCGACCTCGTCTACGCGCTCAGCAAGATCGTCACCGAGCTGCCGGCCGCGCTGTCGCGCCGCGTGGACCCGCGCTCCAGCCTCAGCCTCGTGTGGGGCCAGATCGCCGCGGGCTCCGTGGCCAACGCGATCCCGGACGTCGGGGTCGCCCAGGGCACGGTCAGGTCGCTCGACGAGGATGCCTGGCACCAGGCTCCCGACCTGGTCAAGGCACTGCTCGACTCGGTGGCCGGCGCGTACGGCGTGGACGCCGAGATCGACTACCGGCGCGGCACGCCGCCCACGGTGAACGAGGCCACCAGCATCCAGATGCTGCACGACGCGGTCACCCAGATCATCGGCGAGGGGGCGGCCGTGCCCACGCCGCAGAGCCTCGGCGGCGAGGACTTCTCCTGGTACCTCGAGTCGGTGCCCGGCGCACTCGCCCGGCTGGGCACCCGGCCGGCGGGGGCCGTCGACGAGGTCGACATCCACCGGCCGCAGTTCGACGTGGACGAGCGGGCGATCGGGATCGGCGTCAAGGTCCTCGCCGCCACCGCGCTGACCGCGCTGTGGGGCGGCGCCCGCTGAACCGCGTTCACCGAACCGGCCGAGCCAGCTGAGCCGTACGCCGCCGTGCCCGACGTCTCCCCCCTGCGTCCCGAGGATCCCCACCGTCTCGGGAACTACCGCCTCGACGGCCGCCTTGGCGTGGGCGGCCAGGGGGTCGTGTTCCGCGGCGCCGGCGCTTCGGGCGGGCCGGTGGCCGTGAAGCTCCTGCACGCGCGGGTCGACGACGCCTCCGCCCGGCGCGCCTTCGCCCGTGAGATCGAGGCGGTGCGCCGGGTCGCACCCTTCTGCACCGCCCAGGTCCTCGACGCCGACCTCGACGGCGACCGGCCGTACATCGTGAGCGAGTACGTCGACGGCCCGTCGTTGCGCGAGCACGTGACGGCGGCGGGTCCGCGGACGGGCGGCGACCTCGACCGGGTCGCCGTGGGGACGGCCACCGCGCTCGCCGCGATCCATCGGGCAGGGGTCGTCCACCGCGACTTCAAGCCGGGCAACGTGCTCCTCGGCTCGGACGGGCTGCGGGTCGTCGACTTCGGCATCTCCCGGCTCGCCGACGCCACCGCGACGACCGGGAACCCGGTCGGCACCCCGGCGTACATCGCGCCGGAGCAGCTCGAAGGACGACCGGCCGGGCCGGCGGCGGACGTGTTCTGCTGGGCGCTCACGCTCGTCTACGCGGCGAGCGGGCGGCACGCCTACACCGGAGACACGTACGCGGCCGTCATGGCCCGCATCCTGTACGGCACGCCGGACCTCGGGCCGCTCACCGGTCTGCTGAAAGACCTCGTCGTGGCGTGCCTGGCCGCGGAGCCGGCCGATCGGCCGGACGCTGGCCAGGTGCTGAGCGCCCTGCTCGACCGATCCCCGGGACGGCCGGGTCCGGCGGCGCAGGGTCTGCCCGCGCGGGACCTGACCGCACAGGGTCCGACCACACTGGATCCCAGCGCTTCCGGATCCGCAGCGGGGCCACGGCGTGAGCCGGAGGACACGCTGCCCGGGGCGTGGACCGACGCCGACCGGGCCGACGCCGAGCCGACCGAACCAGAGCGCCGTCGCGGGCGAGCGCGCGTGGTCGCGCTGGTCGCCTCGCTCGCCGTCCTCGTCGCGGTGGGCGTCGCGTGGGTGCTGACGGCCCGCGAGCCCGGGCGCCTGGACGGGACGTGGACGGGTGTCGCCCGCTATCCCTCGGCCGGCCGTGTCTTCCCGGTCGAAATCCGCCTGGCGGCCCCGGCGCGGATGAGGTGGGGTGCCGACCTGCACTGCTCCGGCCGTCTCACCCCCGCGAGCGGGCCGGGTGATGTGCTCGTGCTGGCCCTCGACCAGGTGAAGGGCGACGCCTGTTATCCCGGCAGCGTCTCGATCACATGGCGGGGCGAGAGCGCGGCCGACTTCGAGGTGACACGCGCGGGGGAACAGGACGCCCGATACTCGGGATCCCTCACCCGCACGAATTAACTCAAATGGGATAAATCTGTCAGAGCCCTTTGTGTGGTGCGTTCTCCCGCGCGCACAGCGGGTATCGCGGACGGTGGGACCACCATTCCGGGTTGGAGGTCCGATTGCGGCCGTTCCAAGCGGCGATGGCGGGCGCCGTCGCCGTCGCCGTGACCGCCGCCGCGGGATGCGGCGGCGGGGTGGAGACGGCGTCCTCGCAAACCGGCTCGCTGCGGGTCGGGCTCGTGTACGACATCGGCGGACGGGGCGACAAGTCGTACAACGACGCCGCGGCCGCCGGAGTCGACGAGGCCAAGCGCAACCTGACCGGCCTGCGGGTGCGGGAGGTCGAGGCCGCGCCGGGCGAGCCCGTCGTCCGGAAGGTGGAGCGGGTGTGGGCGCTCGCCGAGGCCGGCTACGACCCGATCATCGCCGTCGGCTACTCGTACGCGCCGGCGCTGGCGCGGATCGCCCCGAAGTTCCCCAGAACACGGTTCGCGATCGTGGACGAGCCGACGGTGTCCGGTCCCAACATCACGAACCTGTTGTTCGCCTCGGAGCAGGGCTCGTTCCTGATCGGCGCGGCGGCGGCGATGAAGTCCCGCACCGGCGACGTCGGCCTCGTCGGGGGCAATCGGTCGCCGCTGGTCAAGAAGTTCGAGGTCGGCTACGTCCAGGGCGTGAAGCACGTGAACCCGCGGGCACGGATCAGGATCGCCTACCTCGCGGGCCCGCACGACCTGAGCGGCTTCGAGCGGCCGGACAAGGCGCAGAAAGCCGCGCGGTGCATGTACCGGGCCGGTGCCGACGTGGTCTACCAGGTGGCCGGGGCCTCGGGGGCCGGGGTGTTCCGCGCGGCGAAGAAGGCCGGGGCGTGGGCCATCGGCGTCGACTACGACCAGGCCAAGAGTGCCGACCCGGCCGTGCGCCACGTGATCCTGACCTCGATGATCAAAAGGATCGACGTCGCGGTCTACGACTACCTCGCCAACGTCGCCGACCACACCGTCACCAGCGGCCGGGTCGTGTACGACCTGAAGCTCGGCGGCGTCGACTACAGCCTCACCGGCGGCCACATCACCGACATCCAGCCGCGCCTGGAGCAGCTCAAGCAGGAGATCATCCACGGCAGGGTCAAGGTTTCCCCAGGCTGACACCCTGGTCACGGTGTGGACTGGGCTCAATAACGGACATGTTGCGGACTGGTGTGCGGGTTTGGTCTATGCAGGTCAAACAACTATCTTCCGTGCAGGGTTGCCGTGCGTTCCTGCGTGCGTGCGACGAGAGTCAGACGGGCGGGGAACGGAAGGGGAGTCACGACCTTGCTCCACAATCGAGTTAGCAGACTGGCCGCCGCCACCGCGGGCGGCGCCTTGCTCATGGCCGCCGCAGCGTGTGGGGGTAGCGACGACACCGCCACGACCGGAGCTTCGGCCGGCGCGTCCTCCGCGCCCGCCGCCGCGCAGGTCAAGGTCGGCCTGGCGTACGACATCGGTGGCCGCGGCGACGGTTCCTTCAACGACGCGGCCGCGGCCGGCCTGGACAAGGCCGAGTCGGAGCTCAAGGTCCAGAAGAAGGAGCTGGAGGCCACCCAGGGCGAGACCGACGCCCAGAAGGAGGAGCGGCTGCGCCTGCTCGCCTCCGGGGGTTACAACCCGGTCATCGCGGTGGGCTTCGCCTACTCCGGCTCCGTGGCGAAGGTCGCCAAGGAGTTCCCCGACGTCAAGTTCGCCATCGTGGACGACGACGCGGCCAAGGGCGACAACATCACGAACCTGATGTTCGCCGAGGAGCAGGGGTCGTTCCTCGTCGGGGTCGCGGCGGCGCTGAAGTCCGAGAAGGGCGACGTCGGCTTCGTGGGCGGCGTCGACGTGCCGCTGATCCACAAGTTCGAGGCGGGCTTCAAGGCCGGCGCGAAGGCCGTCAAGCCGGACATCAAGATCCAGAGCAAGTACCTCACCCAGCCCCCGGACTTCGGCGGCTTCGGTGACCCGGCCAAGGGCAAGACGGCCGCGCAGGGCATGTACGACGCCGGCGCGGACGTGGTCTACCAGGCGGCCGGCGGTTCGGGCGCGGGCGTCTTCGAGGCGGCCAAGGCCGCGAACGCGATGGCCATCGGCGTCGACTCCGACCAGGCGGCGCTCCCGGCGTACGCCGACTTCAAGGACGTGATCATCTCCTCGATGATCAAGAAGGTCGACGTGGCGGTCTTCGACTTCCTGAAGAACTACACGACCGGCGCGGTCAAGTCGGGCCCGTCGGTCTACGACCTCAAGGCGGGCGGCGTGGACTACTCCACGACCGGCGGCAAGATCGACGACATCAAGTCGAAGATCGACGAGTACAAGCAGAAGATCATCAGCGGCGAGATCACGGTCCCGACGTCCTGACCTGCGTAATCGAGGGGCCCGGAGGCACCCGCCCCGGGCCCTTTGCTCTACTCTCACTATCACTTGACCGTCACCGGGCACTCCGCGAGGAGGAGGCCGACATTACCGCCGCGACCGTTACGGAACCCGCAGTAGAACTCACCGGGATCACCAAGAGGTTCCCGGGAGTCGTCGCCAACAGCGACATCCACCTCCGCGTCGCCAAGGGGCACATCCACGCCCTCGTCGGCGAGAACGGCGCGGGGAAGTCCACGCTGATGAAGATCCTGTACGGGATGCAGCGCCCCGACGAGGGCGAGATCCGCGTCAACGGGTCGCCCGTGGGCTTCCACACCCCCGCCGACGCCATCTCCGCGGGCATCGGCATGGTCCACCAGCACTTCATGCTGGCCGACAACCTGACCGTGCTGGAGAACGTGGTTCTGGGCAGCGAGCCGCGCCGCGGCGGCCTCGCCCTCGACTTCGCCGCCGCGCGTAAGAAGATCAAGGAGATCTCCGACGCGTACGGCCTGGGCGTACGGCCGGACGTGCCGGTCGAGGACCTGGGGGTCGGTGACCGGCAGCGGGTGGAGATCCTGAAGGTGCTCTATCGGGGCGCCCGCATCCTGATCCTGGACGAGCCGACCGCGGTGCTCGTGCCCCACGAGGTGGACGAGCTGTTCGACAACCTGCGCGGCCTGGTCCGCGAGGGGCTGACGATCCTGTTCATCTCCCACAAGCTGGACGAGGTCCTGCGAGTCGCCGACGAGATCACCGTCATCCGGCGCGGGACCACCGTGGCGACCGTGAACCCCAAGGACGTGACCTCCCGCAAGCTCGCCGAGCTCATGGTCGGCAGCGAGCTGCCCAGCCCCGAGACCCGCGAGTCGACCGTCACCGACGTCGTCGCCCTGTCCGTACGCGACCTGACCGTGCGCACCGGTGACGGGCGTCCGGTGGTCGAGAACGTGAGCTTCGACATCCACAAGGGCGAGGTGCTCGGCATCGCGGGCGTCGAGGGCAACGGCCAGGCGGAACTCGTCGAGGCGATCATGGGCATGCGCCCCTGCGAGGCGGGGGCGCTCACGCTCGGCGGCGCCGACATCTCCCACTGGTCGACGCTCAGGCGGCGCGCGGGCGGCATCGGCTACATCCCCGAGGACCGCCACCGGCACGGGCTGCTGCTGGAGTCGCCGCTCTGGGAGAACCGCATCCTCGGCCACCAGACCCGCCGGCCCAACGTCAAGGGCCCGTGGATCGACCGCGCCGGCGCGCGGGCCGACACGCGGCGCATCGTCGAGGAGTACGACGTGCGCACCCCCGGCATCGACGTGGACGCGGCCACGCTGTCCGGCGGCAACCAGCAGAAGCTGATCGTCGGGCGGGAGATGAGCGGCGACCCCGTGCTGCTCATCGCCAGCCACCCCACCCGCGGCGTGGACATCGGCGCGCAGGCGGCCATCTGGGACCACCTGCGCACCGCGCGCGCCGCCGGGCTGGCCGTGCTGCTGATCTCCGCGGACCTCGACGAGCTGATCGGGCTGTCCGACACGCTCAAGGTGATCCTGCGCGGCAGGATCGTCGCCGACGTCGATCCCGCGAACGTGACCCCCGAGCAACTGGGCTCGGCGATGACCGGCGCCGGGGAGGAGACGGTATGAACGGGTTCCTCGACCGGGTGCTCGGCCGGGTGCGGCTGGGCGGCTGGCTCGCCGTCGCCGCGCCGGTCATCGCGGTCGTCTTCGCGGTCCTGATCACCTCGGTGGTCCTGCTCGTGGCGGGCAAGGCGCCCGTGGAGGCGTTCACCACCCTCGCGGACTACGGCACTCAGCCGCGGTCGATGGCCATGATCCTCAACACGGGGGTCATGTACTACATCTCCGCGCTCGCGGTGGCCGTCGGCTTCCGGATGAACCTCTTCAACATCGGCGTGGACGGTCAGTACCGGCTCGCAGCCGTGGTCGCCGCCGGGCTCGGCGGCGCCGCCGTGGTGCCCGGCGTGCTCAACATCGTCCTCGTGATCGTCGCCGCGGTGGTCGTCGGCGCCCTGTGGGCCGCGATCGCCGGCCTGCTCCGGGTGTACCGGGGCGTGAGCGAGGTCATCTCGACCATCATGCTGAACGCGATCGCCACCGGCCTCGGGTCATGGCTGGTCAGCGAGCACTTCGGCGTGCTGACCGGCAACGACCTCGGCACCAGGCCCATCCCCGACGACGCGCACATGCCGGGCATCCCGCTCATCGCCGGCACGCCGGTGCTGGTCAACGGGTTCATCGTGGTGGCGGTCCTGCTCGGCGTCGCGTACTGGGTCGTGCTCAACCGCACCCGGTTCGGCTTCGAGCTGCGGGCGACCGGCAAGTCCGAGTCCGCGGCGGTGGCCAGCGGCGTCAGCGTGAAGAAGATGATCGTCGTCACGATGGTCATGTCGGGGGCGGTCGCCGGTCTGATCGGCATGCCGGAGCTGCTCGGCGCCTCCTACAAGTACAGCAACAACTTCCCGGCCGGCCTCGGCTTCACGGGCATCGCGATCGCCCTGCTCGGCCGCAACAACCCGGTCGGCATGGCGGTCGGCGCGCTGCTGTGGAGCTTCCTGGACAACTCGTCCAACCAGCTCCAGCTGCTCGACATCTCCAAGGAGATCGTCCAGATCATGCAGGGCGTCGTCGTGCTCTCCGTGATCATCGCGTACGAGCTGGTCCACCGCTACCGGATCGTCGCGGAGCAGCGCAGGGTCAGCCGCGAGCTCGCCGCGCCACAGGAGGCGCCGAAGGCGGAGGCGGCGGCATGAGCGAGCGCAGCGAGCGAATCGGTAGGCACAGCGCGTTTTCGCTCATGCGACCCCGAGCCGCCAGGCGAGGAGGGCGTATGAGCGGGCCGGACGGAATCGAGGAGACGGCATGACGGCGACGGACCTCCCGGTCGACCGCCCGGTCGAGACGCCGCAGGCGCGGCGCCTCCGGCTGTCGGCGCCGGTGCTCCTGCTCGGCCTGGCCGGGCTCGTGGTGCTGCTGTCGATCGCGCGGCTGGTGACCGGGGCGAACGACATCACCTCGGCGGGCACGGTCAGCGCCGCCCTCGGCCTCGCCGTGCCGATCGGGCTCGCCGGTCTCGGCGGCCTCTGGTCGGAACGGGCCGGCGTGGTCAACATCGGCCTCGAAGGCATGATGGTGCTCGGCACCTGGTTCGGGGCCTGGGGCGCCCTCCAGTTCCACAGCCCCTGGGCGGGCGTGGTCGCCGGCGCCGTCGGCGGGGCGCTGGGCGCGGCGATCCACGCCGTCGCGACCGTGACCTTCGGCGTCGACCACATCATCTCCGGCGTGGCGATCAACATCGTCGGCGTCGGCTTCACCCAGTACCTGTCCCAGCTCGTCTTCGACGGCATGCCGGGCGGCGGGACGAAGAACTCGCCGCCGCTGCCCAAGATGGGCACGGTGAGCCTGGGCTTCCTCGACGACCCGCTGCGGACCGTCGAGGCCAAGCACTGGTTCGTGCTGTCGGACTTCGCGGGCGTGCTGCGGGGCATCACCCAGGGCGTGTCCTGGTTCACGATCCTGGCGATCCTGCTGGTCCCGCTGTCGTTCTACGTCCTGTGGCGGACGCCGTTCGGCCTGCGCCTGCGGGCGTGCGGTGAGCGTCCGGTCGCGGCGGAGTCGCTGGGTGTCAACGTCTACCTGTACAAGTGGGCCGCCGTGATCGTCTCCGGCGTGCTCGCCGGGCTCGGCGGCGCGTTCCTGTCGCTGGTGGCCGCGGGAATCTACCGCGACGGGCAGACGGGCGGACGCGGCTACATCGGCCTCGCCGCCATGATTTTCGGCAACTGGCGTCCCGGCGGGCTCGCCGGTGGCGCGGCGCTGTTCGGCTACACCGACGCGCTCCAGCTCCGGCAGGGCGGCATCTCGGTGCACGCGCTGCTGCTCGTCGTCGTTTTGCTGCTCGTCGCCGTGGCGGTCTACCAGCTCGTGCGGCAGCGGCGCGGGGGCGCGGCACTGATCACCGGGGTCGTGGCGATCGCGGTGTTCGTGGTGTTCGCCGTGACGGACACGGTGCCGGAGCAGTTCACCTCGTTCACCCCCCACCTGACCACGCTGCTGGTGCTGTCGCTGGCCTCACAACGCCTGCGCATGCCGGCGGCCGACGGCGTCCCGTATCGAAGGGGGCAGGCGAAATGAGCATCGACTGGGAGGCGCTGCGGGTCGCGGCCCGCGAGGCCATGACTCACGCGTACGCGCCGTACTCGAAGTTTCCCGTGGGAGCCGCGGCGCTCGTCGACGACGGCCGGGTCGTGACCGGCTGCAACGTGGAGAACGCGTCGTACGGCGTGGGGTTGTGCGCCGAGTGCGGGCTGGTCTCGGCGCTGCACGCGAGCGGCGGCGGCAGGCTGGTGGCCTTCACCTGCGTGGACGGCCACGGCGAGCTGCTGATGCCGTGCGGCCGCTGCCGTCAGCTGCTGTTCGAACACGGCGGCGCCGAGCTGCTGGTGGAGACGCCCGACGGGCCGATGCGGATGGCCGATTTCCTGCCGTTCGCCTTCGGGCCCGACGATCTGTCGCGATAGAGGGGGAAGTGTGGGGTTCGACGCGATCGAGGTCATCACCGTCAAGCGCGACCGGGGTGAGCTGTCGACCGCCCAGATCGACTGGGTGATCGGCGCGTACACGCGGGGCGAGGTGGCCGACGAGCAGATGTCGGCGCTGCTGATGGCGATCCTGCTCAACGGCATGAACCGCAGGGAGATCGCGGACTGGACCCAGGCCATGATCAGGTCGGGGGAGCGGATGGACTGGTCCTCCCTCGACCGGCCCACGGCCGACAAGCACTCCACCGGCGGGGTCGGCGACAAGATCACTTTGCCGCTGGCTCCGCTGGTCGCCGCCTGCGGCGCGTACGTGCCGCAGCTGTCCGGACGGGGTCTCGGGCACACCGGCGGCACGCTGGACAAGCTGGAGTCGATCCCCGGCTGGCGGGCGTCGCTGTCGAACGACGAGATGCTCGCCGTGATCCGCTCGGCCGGAGCGGTCGTCTGCGCGGCGGGCGCGGGCCTCGCGCCCGCCGACAAGAAGCTCTACGCGCTGCGCGACGTCACCGGCACGGTCGAGTCGATCCCGCTGATCGCCTCCTCGATCATGTCCAAGAAGATCGCCGAGGGCACGGGGTCGCTCGTGCTCGACGTGAAGGCCGGCTCCGGCGCGTTCATGAAGAACGTGGACGACGCCCGGGAGCTCGCGCGGACGATGGTCGAGCTCGGCACCGACGCCGGGGTGCGCACGGTCGCCCTGCTGACCGCGATGGACCGGCCGCTGGGCCTGAAGGTGGGCAACGCGCTGGAGGTCGAGGAGGCCGTCGAGGTGCTCGCCGGCGGCGGCCCCGCCGACGTGGTCGAACTCACCGTACGGCTGGCCAGGGAGATGCTGGAGGCCGCCGCCGTCCCGGGCGCCGGGGACCCCGAGGAGGCGCTGAAGGACGGCTCGGCGATGGACGCCTGGCGGCGAATGATCGTCGCCCAGGGCGGCGACCCGGACGCGCCGCTGCCGACGGCCGCCGAGTCGGCCGTGGTGGTCGCCCCCGCCTCGGGCACGCTGCGCACGCTCGACGCGCTCAAGGTCGGCGTGGCCGCCTGGCGGCTCGGGGCCGGACGGGCCCGCAAGGAGGACCCGGTGTCGGCCGGCGCGGGCATCGTCCTGCACGCCAAGCCCGGTGAGACGGTCCGCGCCGGAGCCCCGCTGATGACCCTGTACGCCGACGAGGCCGCCAGGTTCGACCGGGCCCTCCAGGCTCTGGAGGGCGCGTACGAGATCGGCGAGGACGGCCTCGACCTGCTCCCCCTGGTGATCGACCGCCTCACGGCCTGAACGCCCCGGTTCGGCCGCCCTGACAACCGAACCACAAGTGGATCACCAGAAGACGCTGTGATGCTCCGTGCCGCAAGCGAAACCGCGTCACAGGAGAGATCCACATGTGGAAGAAGACGTCATTCGCCGCGGTGGCCGCCGTGGCCGCTCTGTCCGTGGTCCCCGCCGCCCCGGCGAACGCGGCGGTCACCGTCAAGATTTACCAGGGGTACGGCGCCTACCTGACCGAGTCGGACCACGCGTTCCAGTGCCCCACCAACGAGGTGCTGATCGGCCGGGAGCACTACGGGGACGAGAACGGCATCACCGGTTACACGTGCGGCCGGGTCTACATCGACGGCGAACAGATCACGGTGATGAAGTTCCCCCTCGGCGACGCGATGAAGGAGAGCGACTCGTTCTTCTCCGCTCCGGAGAACAACGCCATCGTCGGTCGGCGGCACAAGGGGGACGAGAACGGGACGACCACGTACTACTACGGCACGCTGTTCTGGAAGGGACGGGTGGTGCGGCTCACGTCCCGGGGCTGGACCATCCCCCTGGTGGAATCCCACCACGCCTCGATGGCGGGCGCTGTCGAAGTCATGACGGGCCGCCGTCACTCGGGTGACGAGAACGGCGACACCGCCTACGAGTATGGCACGGTCACGCTCGACGGCTGAGGCTCGCCGTCTGGCGTACGAGCGGAGATCGAGAGGTCGGCGGGGTATGAGCGGCGTCAGCGGGTGATCAGCAGCGCGCCCATGCCGACGAACAGGCCGCCGGTGAGCATGTCGAGCCTCTTCCGCAGCCGCCGGTAGCCCCTGGTGATCCACGGGCTGCCGGCCAGGAAGGCGACGGCGGAGAACCAGGCGAACGCCACGGCCAGCATCGCGCCGAGCGTGACCGCCCGCATGGCGAGGTCCGTACGGTGCGGGAGCAGGCTGGCGAACAGGGCGCCGAAGAAGACGAGGGCCTTGGGGTTGGCGAGGTTGGTCAGCAGCCCGGCGCGCCACTCGCGCAGCCTGCCCGGACCGTGCGCGGCGACGGCCGGCGCCGCCTCGTCGCCGGCCGGGGACGACTGCTTGCGAGCGGCGCGGATGGTCGCCACGCCGAATGCGACGAGGAACAGGGCGCCGGCGACGCGGGCGGCGATGTAGAGCCACTCGAACCGCTGGACGAGCACGGTGACGCCGAACAGACCGGCGACCGCCCACACGCCGATGCCGGTGACGACGCCCGCGGCCGCGCGCACGCCGCTGCGCCGCGACCCGCCGGCCGAGTGTCTGAGCACGATGAGGAAGTCGGGACCCGGGCTCATCACCACCAGGATCCAGACGCCGAGCAGGGGAAACAACGGCAACCACGACATGGGCGGGTCCTTCCTGGCCGGGCTCGGCCGGCTCTGGACGGGTTCGGCGGGGGAGGCAAGGGAGGCAGGGGAGACAGGGGAGGCAGGGCTCAGCCGGCCACGGGCGAGGCGATGACGACCGTGACGTCCGCCGGGGCGTCGCCGGTGCGGTAGCGGTGCGGGCGGTCGCCCGCGAAGGCCAGCAGGTCGCCCGGCCCGAGGAGGCGCGGGTCGTCGTCCGGGCCGGCCGTGACCTCGCCGGCGGCGACGAGCAGGTGCTCGACGGTGCCGGGCGCGTGCGGGACGCCGTCGAGGTCGGTGTGCGGGGGCACGCGCAGCCGCCACAGCTCCAGGCTGTGCCCGCTGCCGATCCGGCGCAGCAGTTCGCGTGTCGGGCCGTCGGCGGCCGCGGGCGTCGAGGGCAGATGGACGGGACCGGCGTCGGTGTCCCTGGTCAGCAGGTCGGTCAGGGGGATGTGCAGCGCCAGGGCGACGGCCTCCAGCGTCTCGATCGTCGGATTGCCGGTGCCGGCCTCCAGGCCGGACAGCGTCGCCTTGCCGAGACCGGCACGGCGGGCGAGCTCGGCCGCGCTCATCCCGCGCTGCGCCCGGCGCAGCCGGATCTGCGCGCCGATCGCCGCGGCCGCCCCGCTCATGACGGCATTTTCAACGGAACCATACGTTCACTATAGCGAACGATAATCCGCGTCGCTCGCCGCGAGGGCGTCGCCGAGGGGCGTGCGGTAGTACAGGACCGACCGCCCGGCCCGGCGGCGCCGTACGAGACCGGCGTCGAGGAGCACCTTGAGGTGGCGGCCCACCGATCCCAGCCCCTGACCGGTCAGCGCCACGAGATGGGTCGTGCTCTTCGGCGCGGAGAGCAGCATGAGCACCCGCGCCCGCGCCGGGCCGAGCAGCCTGCCGAGCGTCTCGGGCGCCGGCGCCCGGTCCGGCTCGGCCAGCGTTCCCGAGCAGGGGTAGACCAGGGCGTAGTGCCGGCCCGCCGTCCAGGCGGTCCACGCCTGGCGGGGAGTGACCGGGACGAACATCAGCCTCGCCCCGCCGATCTGCCTCGGCGGGTAGTCGTAGGTGTTGATCTGCAACCGGTTGCCGCCGAGCCAGCGCATCCCCTTGCGCATGTCGTTCAGCGCGGCGGCCCAGCCGCCCTGGCTGACATGGCCCACGCGGGCGACGATGTCGGCCTCCATGATCCGCCGACGGCGTGGCCAGTCGGGCAGCACGGTTCGCGTCCACACCCACTCCAGCAGGCCGGCCGCGCGTTCGGGCAGGTCGGGACGGCGCAGCGGCTCCGGCAACGGGCCGCGCAGCGCCACCTCGATGTCGGCGTGCGCGGTCTCGGGCGGGGTCGCGCGGACGCGGGCCAGTTCCTCCTCGAAGGCGGGCTCGCCCTCGCCGGTCGGAGCGGGCGTGAGGAAGTCGGCGGTCCAGTTGCGTCCCCGCGCGGCCCGCAGCAGCAGCGCCGTGATCGGGTCGCCGGCCAGGCGGGACCGGTAGGCGGGCAGGTGGGCGTCGAGCCATGCCCGCTCGCCGGGATGCGCGGCCGACGCCCTCTCCAGGGTGAACAGGCAGGCGGTGGCCTCGGCCAGCGGGGAGATCACGAACCGGCTCTCCGCGAGAGTGTCGGCGTTGACCAACCACCAGCCCATGTTTCGCCTCCCCGCGAAACAATAACGGCGGAGCGCGGCGGTGATCGAGGCTCCCGTCATGCGCACATATCGGGAACTGTTTCGCACCCCCGAGTTCACGCCCCTGTTCACCGTCGCGTCCGCTCAGGTGGCGGCCTCGACGGTGAGCGGTCTGGCGCTCGGCACACTCGTGTACGGGGCGACGGGGTCGCCGCTGCTGTCGGCCCTGAGCATGTTCGGCTCGTCCTTCGCGCAGGTGCTCGGGGCGACGGTGCTGCTGTCGGCCGCCGACCGGCTGCCTCCGCGCGCCGCGATGGCGGCGCTGGCGCTGGTCCACTGCGCCGGCACGGCCGCGCTCGCCGTGCCCGGGCTGCCGCTGTGGGCGGTGTTCGCGGTCGTCCTCGGCATGGGGCTCGCCGCCTCCCTCGGCGGCGGAGTCCGGTTCGGGCTGCTCAACGAGATCCTGCCCAGGGACGGCTACCTGCTCGGCCGCTCGGTGCTCAGCATGTCGGTCGGCGTGCAGCAGATCATCGGCTTCGTCACCGGAGGCGTGCTCGTGACCGTGCTGTCCCCGCGCGGCACCCTGCTCGCGGGGGCGGGGTTGTATCTCGCCGCCGCGGCCGTCGCCCGGTGGGGGCTGACGGCCCGCCCGCCCCGCGCGCAGGGACGGCCCTCGCCCGCGGAGACGTGGCGGATCAACCGCACGCTCTGGTCGTCCGGGATGCGCCGCCGCCTCTACCTGGCTCTGTGGGTGCCGAACGGCCTGATCGTCGGCTGCGAATCGCTGTACGTCGCCTACGACTCCCGGCACGCCGGGCCGCTGTTCGCCTGCGCCGCCGCCGGGATGCTCGCCGGTGACACGCTGATGGGGCGGTTCGTCCCCAGGCGGTGGCGCGAGCGGCTGAGCGCTCCGCTGCGGCTGCTGCTCGCCGTGCCCTACCTCGTCTTCCTCTTCCACCCGTCCCTGCCGGTCGCGGTCGCCGCCGTCGTGCTCGCCTCGGCCGGATATTCGGCCAGCCTCCTGCTCCAGGAACGCCTCATGGCCGTCACCCCGGAGGAGATGAGCGGGCAGGCGCTCGGGCTGCAGTCGTCCGGCGTGCTCACCATGCAGGGGGTCGGCGCGGCGGTCGCGGGGGCGGTCGCCCAGTTCACCTCGGCTGCGGCCGCCATGGGCGTGATGGCGGTGGCCTCCGTCGCGGTCACCCTCGCGCTGGCGCCCGGTCTGCGGGCCGACGAGGCCGCGGAGGTCCGCTCCTCCGCGCCTGCCGGGAGGGCGGCGTGATCAGCCGTACGAGACGGTGTGCCAGGGTGGTCCTGCCGCGCCGGACCGGCCGGACGCGCAGAGGGGAGAGCCATGTCCGATCAGCGGGGCATCCGGCACGTCGAGATCGGCGTCGCCGACCTGGCCCGCTCGCTCGGCTTCTACCGCGATCTGCTCGATCTCGCCCCCGCCGAGGGGCCGGCGGGAAGTCCGGGTGTCGCCTGGCTGGCGGCGGGGTCCGTGCTGCTCAAGCTGGTCGAGACGGGCGACGGCGATCTCGGCGGCTGGGTGAACGACGACCTCCAGCGCGGCATCCGGCACATCGGCTTCAAGGTCGGCGACGTCGATCTGCGGGCCGAGCGCGTCCGCGACGCCGGGGTGCCCTTCACGCTGCCGCCGCTCGACGCGGTCGGCGGCGTGCGCATCGCGTTCTTCCAGGACCCGGACGGCACCCATCTGGAGATCACGGACAACTATCTGCGGTATCACCGGGTCGCCTCGCCGGAACTGGCCGAGCGGGAACGGCTGGCCGCCCTGAGCAGGCCGCGTACGGCCCCGCCGGTCTTCGACCACGTGGCGGTCACGTCCGCCGACCTCGACGTCGCGCTGGCCTTCTATCGGGACACGCTCGGCTACGAGGTCGTCGGACAGATAACGCAGGACCAGGACCCGCGAGGCTTCCTGATCACGTACCTGCTGGCCGGGGACGCGGTCCTGGAGGTGTTCACGTTCACCGCCCCCACGACCGCGAGCCCGTGGACCCCCGACCCGTGCCGGCGGGGGTTCCGGCATGTCGCCATCGCCGCCGAGGACCCGGAGGAGGCGGCCCTGCGGCTGACGGAGGCGGGCGCGAGGGTGGCTCGGAACGATGTGCTGGTGGACGCCGACGGCGTGCCCCTCGTGATCGCCTGACCCCGCCGCCTTCCCGTGGTCAGACGTGGTGCCGGGTGTCGACTGTCAGCGGGAGCAGGGCCTCGACCACGGTTCCGCCGCCGGGCCGGGAGGTGATCGCGCAGGTGCCGCCGAGTTCGGCCGAGCGCTCGCGCATGGAGACCGTCCCGACTCCGGCACGTGCCGTCGAGGGCAGTCCGGCGCCGTCGTCGCCGATCCGGACCCGCAACGTGCCGGTCCCTGTCACCTCCACCTCGACCTCCGCCGCGCCGGCGCGGGCGTGCCTGCGGACGTTGGTGAGCGCCTCCTGGACGATGCGGTAGACGGCCGTCTCCACGGCGGACGGCAGGCCGGCCAGGTCGCCCGACACCGTGACCCGGGTCGCGGGCGGCCCCTCCCCGGCGAGTGCCAGGATCGCCCCTTCCAGCCCGAGGTCGTCCAGCGCCGGAGGACGCAGGCCGTACACGAGCCTGCGGATGTCTCCCGCGACGGCGTCCATCCCCGTGCGCAGGTCGGCGAGCAGGTGGTCGGCGGCCTGCGCCGAGTCCCGCAGCGTGATCCTGGCCATGTTGATCGTCATGGCCATGGTGCCCAGCGTCTGTCCGAGGCCGTCGTGCAGGTCGCGGCGGATCCGGCGGCGTTCCTCCTCCCGCGCGGCCAGGACGCGCTCCCGCGAGCGCCGCAGATCGGCGGACACCCGCACCGCGTGCGCCGCGTCCGCGGCGTAGGGCGCGAGCGCGGCCAGCACCCGGTCGTGTGCGAGAGCGAACCGGCGCGGTCCCCGCGAGCCGACGAGGAGGCTGCCCACCAGCTCGCCGTGCCAGACGAGCGGGATCCGCCGGGGATCGGCGCCGACGTCGCCGCTCTCCAGACGGCCGGGCAGCCCGTCGGTGACCTCCACGGCCACGCCGGTGACGCCCAGATTGTCGCGGAGTGCGGTGACCACGGACGCCAGTGCCTCGGCCGGCACCGCCTGGCGCAGCCGCTCGACGAGCCCTTCGGCAAGGAGCCGGGGATCGCCCGCGCCGCCGTGCGCCGTGCGCTGCGCCCGCCGCCGCAGCGCACGCCACAGGCGGGGGAGGAGACTGCCGGACAGCCCGGCGGCCAGCACGCCCACGAGCCCGGCGGCGCCGACGCCGGCCAGGTCGAGACCGGTGACCGGCGAGGCGGCCGTAGCGGGGACGAACACGCCGGCAGGTGCGATCGCGGCGGCCGGCGCCACCAGGCCGATCACTGCTGAGGCCCACATGGCCTGTGCGGGGTGGGGGACGAGCTCACGACGGGTACTCCTCGGTGGCCGGCGGACCATCCGCCGCCTACCGAGAACGATGACCGAGCTCTGTCCCGGTCCGCATGAGTCCGCCGTCCCCTTTCGGCATGGCGGTTGTCCCGTCCGGATGGGACACAGCCCGCATGGGGCACCGCGGAGCGGGCGCGTCCTGCCTGCTCACGTGCCGTGGGCGGCGCCCCCGATCAGAGGGGGCGAGGCGCCTCGTCCGGGACGGGCGGCGCGTAACCGGCGTTCACGAGGTGGGGGAACAGGTGCGCGGACAGGACGGCCCGATGGGTGGGGGTCGCCTCCGCGTGCCGTCGCCGGCCCTCCTCGGTGACGTGCACGAACACCCCGCGCCGGTCCGCCTCGCACAGCGCGCGGGCGACCAGTCCCTCGCGTTCCAGGCGGGCGATGAGGCGCGACAGAGCGCTCTGGCTCAGGTGGACCTGGTGGGCGAGCTCCTGCACGCGGAACTTGACCGTCCCCGGCTCCGCGCAGGGGAACTGGCCCTCCACGAGGCGCTCCAGCACCTCGAACTCGCTCACGCCGAGCCCGTGCTTGTCGCTCAGCTCCCGCTCCAGCGCGCACGACACCTCCGCGTGCCGGGCGAGCAGTTCGCGCCAGGCCATGACCACAAAGCCGGTGTCGATGTCGTTCATCGAAATCCTCCGAGGAAATCCCCGCCTTCAGGCAGGGAGGAATCGGACTCTCTGCCGAGCAGGGCAGGGATAGGCGTTTCGCCGTCAGGTGAACCAACGTACGAACACACGTACGATCCATCGTTGATCGTGCGATGATGCGAGGCATGGCGCGGACCGTGAAGCGGGCGTACAAGTACCGCTTTCACCCCACCCCCGAGCAGGCCTGCGAGCTTGCCCGGACATTCGGGTGTGTGCGCCTGGTCTACAACAAGGCTCTGGAAGAACGGACCCGCGCCTACACCCTGGAAGGCCGTCGCGTCTGTTACGTGGAGTCCTCGGCCGCGCTCACCCAGTGGAAGAAGACGCCCGAGCTGGCGTTCCTGGGCGAGGTGTCCAGCGTGCCGTTGCAGCAGGCGCTGCGGCATCTGCAGGCCGCGTTCGCGAACTTCTTCGCGCGCCGGGCCAAGTACCCGGCGTTCAAGTCGCGCAAGAAGTCCCGCGCCAGCGCGGAGTACACCCGCTCGGCGTTCCGGTGGCGGGACGGCCGACTGTGGCTGGCGAAGATGGACGCCCCGCTGGACATCGTGTGGTCGCGCCCGCTCCCGCAGGGGGCGCGACCGTCCACCGTGACCGTGAGCAAGGACGCGGCCGGGCGGTGGTTCGTATCCCTCCTCGTGGAGGAGACGATCACGCCGTTGGCTCCCGTCGACGCCCAGGTCGGCGTGGACGCGGGGCTCACAAGCCTCCTCACGTTGTCCCGCCCGGTCGACGGGCTGACCGATGAGGACGGCAAGGTCGCCAACCCCCGGTATGAACGAGCAGACCGCAGGCGCCTGGCCAAGGCCCAACGGACGCTCGCCCGCAAAGCCAAGGGCAGCGCGAACCGGGCCAAGGCCCGGCGAAGGGTCGCCCGCGTCTACGCCCGGATCACCGACCGCCGCCGGGACTTCCTGCACAAGCTTTCGACTCGGCTCGTCCGTGAGAACCAAACGGTCGTGATCGAGGACCTGACCGTCCGCACCATGGTCCGCAACCACTCCCTCGCCCGCGCCATCTCCGACGCATCGTGGCGGGAACTGCGGTCGATGCTGGAGTACAAAACGCGGTGGTACGGGCGAGAGTTGCTGGTCGTGGACCGGTGGTTCCCCTCCTCCAAGCTGTGCTCCGCCTGCTGCACTCTGCAGGAGTCGATGCCGCTGAACGTCCGGACCTGGGAATGCGCCTGCGGCGCCGTCCATGACCGGGACGTGAACGCCGCCAAGAACATCCTCGCCGCCGGGCTGGCGGAGAGGTAAAACGCCTGTGGAGCTGGTGTAAGACCTCAAGGAGAGTCCTCTCCGACGGGGCGACCGGCAGTGAAGCAGGAAGCCCGACCGGCGACGGTTGGAATCCCCTTCCGCCAGAGAGGGGAGGAAGTCAAGCGAGGCCGCCTTTCTCGGCGCGACCATACCATGCGCGCGCATTAGATGCAAAGGCATTAATTGCTTGTGCATTGAATGCATGTGCATGTAAGTTTCCGTGCCATGACTTCCTCCACTCGGGACGAGCGCTGGGGGGCCCGCCTGTGGGGTGCCCTCACCGTCCTTTGCGCCGTCGTCTTCCTCGACGCCCTTGACGTGTCGATGGTCGGGGTGGCGCTCCCGTCCATCCAGGCCGATCTCGGCATGTCCACCTCATCGCTGCAGTGGGTGGTGAGCGGCTACGTGCTGGGATACGGCGGTCTGCTGCTGCTCGGGGGCCGGACCGCCGACCTGCTCGGCCGCCGCCGGGTGTTCCTGACCGCCCTGGCCGTCTTCGCGGTCGCCTCGCTGCTCGGCGGGCTGATGAGCGACGGGACGCTGCTGATCGCGGCCCGTTTCGTGAAGGGCGTCAGCGCCGCGTTCACCGCGCCCGCCGCGTTGTCCATCATCACCACGACCTTCGCCGAGGGCCCCGCCCGCAACCGGGCCCTGAGCATCTTCACCGCCTGCGGCGCCAGCGGGTTCTCGCTCGGACTGGTCCTGTCCGGCGTGCTCACCGAGATCGGATGGCGCTGGACGTTCCTCATGCCGGTGCCCGTCGCGATCATCGCTCTGGTGGCCGGGCTGCGGCTGCTCGAGCGGGGCGAGGGGCGCGGCGAGGGCGGCCACGACCTCCTCGGCGCCGCGACCATCACCGCGGCCATGCTGCTCCTGGTCTTCGCCGTGGTGGAGGCGCCCAAGGTGAGCGTGGCGCGCACCGTGCTGTCGCTCGCGGGGGCCGCCGCCCTGTTCGGCCTGTTCGTCTGGCTGGAGCGCCGGGTGCGGCACCCGCTGGTCCGGCTCGGCATCCTGCGCTCCGCGCCGCTCGCCCGGGCCAACATCGGCCTGGTCATCCTGTTCGGCTCGTACGTCGGCTTCCAGTTCGTGGCGATGCAGTACTTCCAGAACCTGCTGGGCTGGAGCGCCCTGCAGACCGCCCTCGCGTTCCTGCCGGCGGGGCTGCTGGTCGCGATCAGTTCGACCAAGATGGGCGGGTTCGCCGACCGCTTCGGCACCGCGCGCCTGATCGTGGTGGGCTCGGTGGCGCTGCTCGCGGGGTACGCGGTGTTCCTGCGGGTGGACCTCCACCCCAGCCTGCTCACGATGGTGCTGCCGGGCATGGTCCTGCTGGGCATCGCGTTCGCGCTGTCGTTCCCCTCGCTCAACATCCAGGCGACCGCCGGGGTCGGCGACGAGGAGCAGGGGCTCGCCTCGGGCCTGCTGAACACCTCCGGCCAGGTCGGCGGAGCCGTGGTGCTGGCGATCGTCACCGCCGTCCTGACCTCGGGGGCGGACGGCGGCGACCCGATCGCCCGCTTCCGCGCCGCGATCGTGGTCTCGGCCGGGTTCGCCCTCGTCGGCCTGGCCGTCGCCCTCACCGGGCTCCGGTTCCGGCGGCAGCCGGTCGAGGCACGGGAGGAGCCGGTGCTGGAGGCGGTCTGACCCGTCCGCCGGTTCCCCGCCGTCGTCGGAGGAGGGGCGTCCCGTTCGCCGGGGCGCCCCTTTCCGCCGTCCGCGTGGCCGCCGGAGCCGGCGCGCCGCGCCGGACCCCGAGGCCGCCGTCCGCCTCTGTCAGCTCAGCCGAGCGCCGACATGAACGAGGCGACGAGACGGGACCGGTCGCCGGGGAGCGCCCGCCCCCCGTGGACCATGAACGACGTCGTGGAGGACTGCGGCACGCCGCGCCCGGCGATCCACGAGATCAACTCCTGGCGGCGGTGGTCGAGGTCGATCCTGATCCGGATGTCCGCGTCCCGGGCCAGATCGGTGATGAGGGCGCGGGCGGTCTCGTCGTCCTCCGCGACGACCGGCCCGACGAACAGGCGGTCTCCGCTCCGCCATGCCGCCCCGTAGCCGGTGATCTCGCGGTCCCGCTCGGCGACCCTGACCTGCTCGGCGAAGGCGAACAGGCGGGCCAGCAGGCGCGACCGGTCGGCCCCGAAGACCTCGATGTCGAGGGCGCACAGCGCGGCCAGGTCCCGCCTGGGCTCGGCGAGCCGTGAGGCGCTCCGCCCGGGACCCGACCCGCCGTGCGGGTCGTCGCCGGCGTCGAAGCGGCCGACCCGGGCCTCGATCACGCCGACCGTCTCGAAGCCGAGCTTCTCGTACAGGGGCCGGCCGAACTCCGTCGCGCACAGGAACAGGGTCGCGTCGCCGGCCTCCGCGAGGACGTGGTCCAGGAGACGGCGTCCCAGCCCTCGCCCGCCGTAGCGGGAGGCCACAAGCATCATGCCGACCGCGGCCGCCGTCCTGCCGTAGCGGGTGAGGACGACCGTCCCCGCCAGTCCGCCGCCGTCCGGGGCGTCGACGCCGAAGCCCTCGCCGTTCTCCAGCAGGAGCCGCCACTTGCGCTCCTCCCTCGGCCAGGAGCGGTCCTGCGCCAGGTCGAGGCAGTGGGGCAGGTCTGCGAGGCCGAGGCGGCGGACAGGCAGGGCGGACGGGTCTGCGGGCTTCATGGGCACCTTTCCCTCGACGGCCCTCCGACGGTAGCGCCCCCGGCGCCCCGGCCGGTGGCGGAGCGCCGCTGAAGCGTAGTGCGCACATATGCGCATACGACGTTATTCCGGATCAACTGACACACTGGGCGGCATGGTCAGGAGGATCGAGGGCCCCACCCGCATCCCGGTGCCGGGCGGCAAGGTCATTGACGAGTACGTCGGCCGCGTCAACAGCGGTGACGAGCAGGTCTCCATCGCGCACATGGTGGCCCCGCCCGGCTGGGAGGAGCCCGCGCAGACCCCGGAGTTCGGCGAGTACACGCTCGTGCTCAAGGGGTCGGTCGTCGTGGAGCACGCGGGCGGCACGACCGTGGTCGAGGCGGGCCAGGCGTTCGTCAGCGAGCCCGGCGAGAAGATCCGCTACAGCTCCGGGCCGTCCGGCGCGGAGTACGTGGCCGTCTGTCTGCCCGCGTTCTCCCCGGACACCGCCAACCGCGAGGAGTGAGCGCGGCCAGGCTTAGGATTGCCGGAAGAACGACAGCGGCGAGGAGGGTGCATGACCAGGCTGCCCACGCTGGAGGAGATTCGCAGGGCGCCCAAGGTGCTCCTGCACGACCATCTCGACGGCGGGCTGCGGACCGGCACGATCGTCGACCTCGCCCGCGAATGCGGCCACACGCTGCCGACGTACGACCCGGGTGAGCTGGCGATCTGGTTCAGGGAGGCCGCGGACTCCGGTTCGCTGGAGCGCTACCTGGAGACGTTCTCGCACACCGTCGGGGTGATGCAGACCCGCGAGGCGCTGGTCAGGGTGGCCGCGGAGTGCGCCGAGGACCTGGCGGACGACGGCGTGATGTACGCCGAGGTCCGGTATGCCCCGGAGCAGCACACCTCCCGGGGCCTGTCGCTCGACCAGGTCGTGGAGGCCGTGCTCGAAGGCTTCCGGCTCGGCTCGGCCGGGCCCGACGGCAGGCCGCGGATCCGGGTGGGCACCCTGCTGACGGCCATGCGCCACCAGGCCCGCTCGATGGAGATCGCCGAGCTCGCCGTACGCTACCGCGACCTCGGTGTGGTCGGGTTCGACATCGCCGGAGCCGAGGCCGGCTACCCGCCCACCCGGCACCTGGACGCGTTCGAGTACCTCCAGCGGGAGAACGCCCACTTCACGATCCACGCGGGGGAGGGCTTCGGGCTGCCGTCGATCTGGCAGGCCATCCAGTGGTGCGGCGCCGACCGGCTCGGCCACGGCGTGCGGATCATCGACGACATCACGGTGTCGGACGACGGCGAGGCCAAGCTCGGCAGGCTGGCGGCGTACGTCCGCGACAAGCGGATCCCGCTGGAGATGTGCCCGACCTCGAACCTGCAGACCGGGGCCGCCCCGTCGATCGCCGAGCATCCGATCGGCCTGCTGCGCCGCCTGTACTTCCGGGTGACGGTCAACACCGACAACCGGCTGATGAGCGGGACGAGCGTGTCGCAGGAGTTCGCCAAGCTGGTCGATGCCTTCGGCTACGACTGGGACGACCTGCAGTGGTTCACGGTCAACGCGATGAAGTCGGCCTTCATCCCCTTCGACGAACGGCTGGCGCTGATCAACGGCGTGATCAAGCCTGGCTACGCGCAGATGAAGTGGCGCGCATGAAGCCGCAGGTCTTCCGCTCGAAGGCGGCCTGGCTCCTCGGCTGGGTCTGGATGCTGTTCGCCGCCTGGAACGTGTGGGACCTGACGGCCCACGGCCACCTGCCCAGCGCGCTGATCGCGGGCGCGGTGCTCGGCGTCATCACGGCGCTGGTCTTCGTGATGGCGCTGCGGCCCGCCGTCGTCGTCGAGGAGGGCGGCGTCCGCGTGCGCAACGTGCTGAGGAACGCCTACGTCCCCTGGAGCGGCGTGGACGACGTGTCCGTGACCAACGCCATCGTGATCGAGTCCGGGGACACCACCGTGCGCTGCTGGACGCCCACGGCGACGGCCCGCGAGCGGGTCAGGGCCGCAGGGCGGGCCGCCAAGGCGGCCAAGTCGGCGAACAAGGCCGAGCGGGCGGTGGCCGAGGCCGTCGGCGCCCGCACCCACGCCGACTGGGTGGCCGACCAGCTCACCGAGATGAGCCGGTCCCGCCGCGAGAGCTCCTCCGGTGAGACCGGCGTCACCTGGTCGCCGTCCGCCCTGGCGGCCGTCGCCGCCGCGGTCGCCCTGGTCGTGGCCGCCTTCGTCGTCTCCTGATCACGTAGAGGGACCGGGATCGGGGGCCGTGCGACGCCGGGGCGGTAATCGTTTGCCGAAGGGGTCTGAGTGCGTCTGGCGCGAGTGATCGTCGTCGTTGTGCTCGCCGCGCTCGCGAGCGTCTACGTGGTCGCGGGTGCGCCGATCGCGCTGGCGGTGTTCGGCGTGCAGGTCCTCTACCTGCTCACGCTCAGGAAGTGGTGGCTGCTCGCCGCGCAGGCCGTCCTCGTCTACACGGCGAGCGTCGCCGGCGGCGTCTCCACCGGGATCCTGGGGTTCCTGGCCGGTTCGCTGCTGCTGACCCGTGCCCATCGTGATACCGCGCGCGTGCTCGCGCCGCTCGTGGTGGCGAGCGCGGCGCTGATCGACGCCGCCCGCGGCGGGGCGACGGCCGACGCGACGATCACCGTGGTGCTGGTCTCGCTGGTCGTCTTCGGCCTCACCCGGCTCGTGGAGCGCGCGGGCGAGATGCACGCGGCCCGGCTCTCGCTGGCCGCCGCGGCCGTGGCCGCCGAACGGCTGCGCCTGGCGGCCGAGCTCAACGACGGCCTCGGGCGGAGCCTGGAGGTGATCGTCGAGGGCGGCCGCCGCGCGCTCGCGGAGCCGGACGGCGCGGCCGATGTGCTGGCCTCGGTCACCGCCACCGCGCGTGCGGCACTGACCGACGCCCGCGCCGCCTCCGCGAACTACCGCGCCACCTCCCTCGCTCCCGAGCTGGTCACGGCGCGGGCGATGCTCGACGCCGCGGGAATCGCCGTCGAGGTGCGCGGCGGCCACACCGAGCCGCTCGGTCCCGGCGGGGCGCTGCTGGCGAGCGTGCTGCGCGAGGCCGTCACCGACGTCGTACGGCGGGGCACCGCCCGGCTGTGCGTCATCGAGACGAGCGAGCAGGGAGACGAGCGGGGGGACAGGGTGCGGCTGCGGGTCGTCGACGACGGCCACCGCACCGCCGAAGGCCCCGGCTTCGACGGCCTCCGGCTGGAGGAGGCGGGCGGCACCCTCACCACCGGTCTGTCCTCCTCCGGACGCTTCGTGGTGGAGGCGACGCTTCCCCGCGACCCTTCCATCGAGGCGGCGCCCGGCGAGACGGGCGCCGGCGACGCCCGCGCTCCCGACTCCCCGGCGGACCGAAGGCGGCGACGGCCCCTGCCGAAGCTCGCCCACGACGCGTCGTACGCGGTGTCGGTCACGGTGCTCGCGGCCGTCCTCGTGGGCTTCAGCGTCAAGGCGCTGCTCCAGCTCTCCGGCGCTCTCGTGATCCCGGCCGCGGCGTGCCTCGCCGTGATCGTCGTCATGCAGCTCCGCTCCGTCAACGGGCGTCACATGGCGGCGCTCACCGTGATGGCGGTGCTCACGTACGCGCCCATCCCGGTCTTCGGACCCGTCTGGCTCGGGGCGGCGGGCTTCCTCGCCGGGCCGGTCCTGCTCGCGTTCCCGTGGCGGGTGGCGTGGCCGATGGCGGCGGCGATCGTGGCGAGCGTCGCCGGGGCCGGGATGCTGTTCGGCCTGCCCGCCCCCGTCCTCGCCAACAGCACGGTCAGCGCGCTCGTCACCGGGCTGGTGGTCTACGCTCTGCTCCGCCTGGCCCAGATCGTGAAGGAGCTCCAGGCCGCGAGGGAGAGCCTGGCCCGCTCCGCGATCGTCGAGGAGCGCCTGCGTGCCGCCCGCGACCTGCACGACCTGCTCGGGCACTCCCTGGCCGCGATCCTTCTCACCTGTGAGCTGGCCCGCCGCCTGAAGTGCCCGCAGGAGCGTGTCGAGGAGATCGTCGCCATGGCGGAGGGGGCGCGGGCGGACCTGCGCTCGGTGTCGGGTGAGCAGCGGAAGCTGTCCCTGGCGGCCGAGGTGGAGTCGGCGCGCACGGTGCTGTCGGCCGCCGGGATCCGGGTGACCGTGGAGCCGATCGAGCCGAACCTGCCCGCGGAGGTCGAGACCGTGCTGGGCACCGTGCTCAGGGAGGCCGTGACGAACGTGCTCAGGCACAGCGAGGCCCGCCACTGTGCGATCACGATGCGCGCCGACGAGAGCGGGCTGCGGCTGCGGGTGCGCAACGACGGGGTGAGCGCGGGAAAGACGCGGCGGGGGTCGTCCGGCATCGGCAACCTGACCACCCGCCTCGCCGCCCTGGACGGCCGGCTCACCTCGCACGTCGACGGCGACCGGTTCACGCTGGACGCCTGCGTGCCGCACCGCGCGCCGGTGCCCGCCTAGATCCACCCGGCCCCTGGATCCAGCCGGCCCTTAGATCCAGCCGGCCTCGGTGGCGATGCGCACGGCGTCGGTCCGGTTGCGGGCGTTGAGCTTGGTGACGATCACGGTGAGGTAGTTGCGCACGGTGCCCGCGGCCAGGTGGAGCCGCGCGGCGATGTCCGTGGCGTCGGCGCCGGAGGCGGCCAGGCGGAGCACGTCCGCCTCGCGCGGGGTGAGCGGGTTGTCCGCCAGGTCCCAGGCGGTGACCGCGAGCGAGGGGTCGAGCACCCGCTCGCCGGCCGCGATCTTGCGGATGGCGGCCACGAGTTCGTCCGGCGGCGCCGTCTTCAGCACGTATCCGGCGACACCGGCGCCGAGGGCGCGGCGCAGGTGCCCCGGCTTGCCGTACGCGGTCAGCATCAGAGCGCGGCAGGCGGGCAGGCGCGTGCGGAGCTCGGCGGCGGCCGCCAGGCCGTCCAGCCTCCCGGGCATGTCGATGTCGAGGACGGCGACGTCGGGGCGGTGGACCAGCGCGGCGGCCAGGGCGGCCTCTCCGGACTCCACGGTCGCGACGATTTCCAGGTCCTCCTCCAGCCCGAGCAGGGCGGCGAGGGCGCTCCTGATGACGTGCTGGTCCTCGGCAAGGAGTACGCGAATCACGCGCATATGTCTACCAGTGTCCGGATCATGAGGACGTCATGGGCAGGAGGTGAAGCCGTCTCTGGGCCGCATGTCCGCTGGTCGGCAGGCTTGAGCACATGACAGAGGTGCTTCGCCTTGACGCGGTGAGCAAGGTGTATGGAAAGGGACAGGGCGCGGTGGCCGCCCTGCGTGAGGTCTCGGTGAACATCCCGGGCGGGAGCTTCACCGCCGTGATGGGACCGTCGGGTTCGGGCAAGAGCACGTTCTTGCACTGCGCGGCGGGGCTGGACACGCCCTCCTCCGGCTCGGTGCGGCTGGGCGGCACGGAGCTGTCCGGCATGGACGAGACCCGGTTGACGGAGCTGCGCAGGCAGCGGATCGGCTTCGTGTTCCAGGCGTTCAACCTGGTCTCGTCCCTGACGGTGCTGGAGAACATCACCCTGCCGATGCGGCTGGCCGGGGCGCGGGTCGACCGGGCGTGGCTTGAGGAGATCGTCGGGCGGGTGGGGCTCACGGGCCGCATCGGGCACCGCCCCGCCCAGCTGTCCGGCGGGCAGCAGCAGCGGGTGGCCATCGCCAGGGCGCTGGTGACCCGGCCGCAGGTGGTCTTCGGCGACGAGCCGACCGGCGCGCTCGACACGATGACGGCCCGTGACGTGCTCCGGCTGCTGCGGGAGGTGGTGGAAAGCCTCGGCCAGACCGTGGTGATGGTCACCCACGACCCGGTGGCCGCCTCCTACGCCGACACCGTCCTGTTCCTCGCCGACGGCCGGCTCGTGGACGCGATGATCGCGCCGAGCTCCGAGAAGGTCGCCGAGCGCATGACGAGGCTGGGGGCGTACGCGGCATGATCACCGGACTCGCACTGAAGACCCTGCGGCACCGCAAGGCGGCGTTCACGGGTGCGTTCGTGGCGCTGGTGTGCGCCGCCGCGCTGGTCTGCGCGTGCCTGATGCTGCTGGAGACCGGCCTGCGGGGCGGGGTCGCGCCGGAGCGCTACGCGGCGGCGCCGCTGATCGTCGCCGGCGACCAGAACGTCCACGAGACCGTGACCAAGTCCTCCGGGAAGGTCAAGACGAAGGCCAAGCCGCTCTCGGAGCGGGTCTGGATCCCCGCGGCGGCGGCCGCGAGGCTGCGCGGCCTGCCGGGCGTCTCGAAGGTGCTGACCGAGGTGACGTTCCCCGTGAACGGACACGCACTCGGGCACGGGTGGGAGTCGGCGGGGCTCACGCCGTTCGCCATCGCGCAGGGACGCCCGCCGCGTGAGGACCACGAGGTGGTCGTGGACGCCCGCTCGGGCCTGTCCGTGGGCGCGGCCCTGCACGTGCGGGGCGAGGCGTACCGGGTCGTGGGGGTCACCGCGCAGGCCCTGCCGAGCCAGGACACCGTGTTCTTCTCGACGTCCGAGGCCCGCCGGCTGGCCGGACGCCCGGGCCTGGTGACCGCGATCGGCGTGTTCCCCAGGGCGGGGATGTCGGTGGATGTGTCGTCGGTGCTCTCCACAGGAGAGCGCCTGGTGGCCTACACCGGGGACGAACGCGGCACGGTGGAGTTCCTCGACGCGGAGCAGGCGCGGGTGCGGCTGATCAGCCTGGGCGGCGCGCTGGGCGGCACGTCCCTGCTGGTGGCGATCCTCGTCGTGACCGGCACCGCCGCCCTCGCGGTCCAGCAGCGACGGCGCGAGATCGCCCTCCTCCGTGCGGTCGCCGCCACGCCGGGGCAGGTGCGCAGACTGCTGGGCGGCGAGTCGCTGCTGGTCGGCCTCGCGGCCGGCGTCATCGGTTCGGCGGCCGGCATCGCCCTCGGGTTCTGGCTGCGCGGCCGGTTCGTCGAGCTGGGCGCCATGCCGGAGAACCTGCGCCTGGTGGTCAGCCCGTTCCCGGCGGCGGCCGCCCTGCTGGCCGCCGTGGCGGCGGCCTGGGCCGCGACCCGCCTCTCGGTCCGCCGGACCGCGCGGATCCGTCCCGTCGAGGCGTTGGGCGAGGCCGCCATGGGCGAGGGCCGCCTGCCCCTCGGCCGGTCGATCGCGGGCGTCCTCTGCGTCGCCGGCGGGATCGTGCTGACGCTGGTGCTGTCGGGACTCGAGACCGAGGCGGCGTCGAGCCCCGTGACGATGCTGACCGCGCTCGTCTGGACGGTTGCCGTCACCCTGCTCGGGCCGGTGCTCGCCCGCGCCGCGACCGCCCTGCTCGGCATCGCGCTGCGTGCCTCCCGCGCCGGATACCTGGCGGCGCGCAACCTGCGGACGGGCCCGGGACGGATGGCCTCCGTGATGGCGCCACTGACCCTTCTGGTGGCCATGACCTGCACCATCCTGTTCACCCAGACCACGATGGGGCACGCGTCGGCCGCGCAGGCCGCCGCCGGCACCCACGCCGACTACGTGGTGAGCGGCGCGACGGCGGACGCGGTGCGCCGCGTGCCGGGCGTGAAGGCGGTCACCTCGGTGGTGCGCACCTCCGTGCGCGTCGGGCTGGACAAGTACGGCGCGCAGGGCGTCGACGGCGGCGAGCGGCCGATCGGGCAGGCCGTGGACCTCGGCGTCGTGTCCGGCTCGCTCGACGGGTTCGGCGCCGGGTCGGCCGCGCTGAGCGAGTCGGCGGCATCCAGGCTCGGGCTGTCGGTCGGCAAGGCGCTCACGCTCACCTTGGGCGACGGGACCCCGGCGGAGCTGACGGTCGCGGCGATCTACTCTCGCGGCCTCGGCTTCGGCGACCTGACCCTGCCGTACGCGCTGGTGGCCGGTCATGTCGACGATCCCTCGGGCACCCTGCTCGTCGAGGCCCCCTCCGTCTCGCGTGCGGCCCTGGCCGCCGTGGCACCGCTGGTGTCGCCGACGGAGGGGACCGGGACGCAGACGCCGAACGCCGAGGTCAACTACGTGGCCATGGGCCTGATCATCGCATTCAGCGCGATCGCCGTGGTCAACACGCTGGCCATGTCCACCACGGACCGATCGCGGGAGCTGGCCCTGCTCCGCCTGGTCGGCGCGACCCGGCGGCAGGTGCTGCGCATGCTCCGCCTGGAGACCCTGACCGCGCTGATCGTCTCCGTGCTCGCCGGGACCGGCATCGCGCTGATCACGCTGTCGGCCTTCAGCAGGGGGATGACCGGGTCGGCCCTGCCGTACGTCCCCCCGGCCGGCTACGCGCTGGTGATCGCCGCCGTGGTCGCGCTCGCCCTGGTCGCCACCAGCCTCCCCGCGCGTCTCGCCCTGCGCGCCCGCCCGGCCGAGACCATCGGCGCCCGCCAGTAACCGGGCCGCCGCCACCCCCGCACGAATCGAAAGCCGAGAATCATGAACCGCATCGCCTCGATCGGCGCAGCCGCCCTGATCTCCCTCACCGCTACCCCGGTCGCGGCTCACGCCGCCACGACCTGGACCTCCTGCGGCACCGCCGCCGGGCTGGACCCCCGCCAGGAGTGCACGACGCTCCAGGTCCCTCTCACATACGGCAAGCCGGGCGGCACGGTCTCCCTGGCCGTCTCCCGGATCCGTACGGCGCGGCCGGGACTGCGCAGGGGCGTGCTGCTGCTCATCCCCGGGGGACCGGGCAGCCCGGGCCTGAGCAGGCCGAGCACGATGGCGAAGCGCCTGCCGAGCGCCGTGCTCGACCGTTACGACCTGGTCGGCTTCGACCCGCGGGGGGTCGGCCAGAGCTCGCCCGTCTCCTGCGGGCTCGCGCACGACGACCTGGCGCCCAGCCGGCTCAAGCCCTACCCCTCGGCGGGCGGTGACATCGGCGAGAACGTCGCGTACGCCCGCAGGTTCGCCGAGGCCTGCGCCCGCAACGGCGGCCCCGTGCTGCGCAGCATCAGCACGCGCAACGAGGCCAGGGACATCGACGCCATCCGCCGGGCCCTCGGGGAGGACCGCCTGTCCTACTGGGGCGTCTCCTACGGCACGTACGCCGGGGCCGTCTACGCCACGATGTTCCCCGGCCGGACCGACCGGGTGATCCTCGACAGCAACGACGATCCCGACCCGCACAAGGTCGCCCGCGGCTGGCTGGCCAACTACTCGGTGGGAGTCGAGGACCGCTTCCCCGACTTCGCCGCCTGGGCCGCCGCCCATGACGACGAGTACGGCCTGGGGACGGACGCCGCGGCGGTCCGCCGCACCTTCCTGGACCTCGCCGAGCGCCTGGACCGCACCCCGATCCCGTGGTCCGGCGCCAATCCGCCGCGGCTCGACGGCGCGGTCCTGCGGGAGACCATGCTGAACGCGCTGTATTCCGACACCGGGTTCCCCGGCTTGGCCGGGCTCATGCGGGCGGGCCTCGGCTCGGGTCCCCTCCCCGAGCCCTCCACCGCGCCGGACGCGGCGCTGCAGAACGCCGCGGCCTCGGTGGCCGCGACGATCTGCAACGACGTCGAGTGGCCGAGCTCGGTCGACCTGCACCGGCGGCTGGTGGCCCGCGACCGGGCGGCTCACCCGCTCACCGGCGGAATGCCGGTGAACATCGGTCCCTGCGCCTACTGGCCCTACCGGCCGGCGGAGGCGCCGGTGCGGGTCACGCCGCAGGGACCGTCCAACGTGCTGCTCGTGCAGAACCTGCGCGACCCGGCGACGCCGTACAGCGGCGCCCTGCGGATGCGCGAGGCCTTCGGGAGCCGGGCGCGCATGGTCGCCGTCGACTCGGGCGGGCACGGGTCCTACCTGGTCAACGGCAACGCATGCGGTGACGACACCGTCACCGCGTTCCTGGTCACCGGCGATCGGCCGGCCCGGGACACGATCTGCCGGTAGGCACGCTCAAAGGCCGAGGGCGACGGCGAGGTCCTTCTTCAGGTCCTCCAGGTCCTGCGCGGCCCGGGCCCGGGCGGGCGCGACGTCGTCGCCCTCGACCGGTACGACGACCTCCAGGTAGCACTTGAGCTTGGGCTCGGTGCCGCTGGGCCGGACGACGACCCGGGCTCCGCCGGACAGGCGGTAACGCAGGCCCTCGGTGGGCGGCAGCCCCGCCACCCCCTGGGACAGGTCCTCGGCCGACTCCACCGTCCGGCCCGCCAGCTCCATCGGCGGGTGCGTACGCAGGCGCTCGATGGCCTTCGCGATCAGCGACAGGTCATCGACCCGGACGGAGAGCTGGGCGGTCGCGTGCAGGCCGTAGCGGCGGGCCTGGTCGTCCAGCAGGTCGAGCAGCGACCTGCCGTCCCGCTTGGCCGCGGCGGCCATCCCGGCCACGGTGAGGGCCGCCCCCACGCCGTCCTTGTCGTGGACCGGCGGTCCTGCGTCCGATCCCACGCTGTAGCCCAGTGCCTCCTCGTAGCCGAAGACCAGCCCCGGGCCCGTCTTCATGATCCACTTGAAGCCGGTCAGCGTCTCGGCGTGCCGCACGCCGTGACCGGCGGCGATCTTGGCGAGCAGCGACGACGACACGATCGAGGTGGCGACCAGCCGGTCGCCGCCCGAGGTGTGCCGCAGCACGTGCTCGGCCAGCAGGCCGCCCACCTCGTCGCCGGTCAGCATGCGGTAGCCGCCGCCCGGCAGCGGGGTGCCCACCGCGCAGCGGTCCGCGTCCGGGTCGTTGGCGATCACCAGGTCGGCGCGGGTCGCGGCGGCGAGTTCGAGCGCGAGGTCCATGGCGCCCGGTTCCTCGGGGTTGGGGAACGCCACGGTGGGGAAGTCCGGGTCGGGCATCGCCTGCCGGCTCACCGTGACCGGCACCTCGAAGCCCGCCACGCGGAACGCCTCGGACACGGTCGCGCCGCCGACGCCGTGCAGCGGCGTGTACGCGACCGCGATCTCGCGGGCGTCGCCGATCGGGAGCGCGGCCAGGGCCCGCAGGTACGGCACGACGATGTCGTCGTGGTCGAGCGTCTGCCAGTCCTCGCCCAGCGGGAGGGCGTCCACCCGGCCGACGGCGTCGATGGCGGCGGAGATCTCCTGGTCGATCGGCGGCACGATCTGCGCGCCGTCGCCCCAGTAGACCTTGTAGCCGTTGTCCTGGGGAGGGTTGTGCGAGGCGGTGACCATGACGCCCGCGTCCGCGCCCAGGTGGCGCACGGCGAACGCCAGGACAGGGGTGGGCCACTTGCCGGCCATGACCGAGGCGCGCAGGCCCGCCCCGGTCAGCACGCGGGCCGTGTCGGCGGCGAACACGTCGGACTTGTGCCGCCCGTCGTAGCCGATCACCACATGGCGTCCCGGCCCGAGGACACGGGCCAGCCCGGCGGCCGCCCGCATCACCGTGACCCGGTTCATCCGGTTCGGCCCGGCTCCCAGCGCGCCGCGCAGGCCCGCCGTGCCGAACTCCAGCTTCGCGCCGAAGCGGTCCTCCAGGGCGGCCGTATCGCCGCGTTCCAGGAGCGCGTCGAGCTCCGCCCGCGTCTCGGGGTCGGGGTCCTGGTCACGCCACTCTTCGGCGAGCCGTACGAGATCGGTCATGGATGCCCCCTACAGCTTGTCGACGACCTGGGCGAGCAGGACGCCCATGCGGGCGGCCGTGGCCCGGCCGACCTCCAGGACCTCCTCGTGGTTGAGCGGCTCGCCCGCCAGGCCCGCGCCGGGGTTGGTGACCAGGGAGATCCCGAGCACCTCCGCCCCGGCCTCCCGGGCGGCGACCGCCTCCAGCACGGTCGACATGCCCACCAGGTCGCCGCCGAGCGTGCGCAGCATGCGGATCTCCGCGGGCGTCTCGTACGTCGGGCCGCGGAAGGCGACGTAGACGCCCTCGGCCAGCGTGGGGTCCACCGCGCGGGCGAGGTCGCGCAGGCGCCTGGAGTACACCTCGGTGAGGTCGATGAACGTCGCGCCCGTGATCGGGTTCTCGCCGGTGAGGTTGATGTGGTCGCTGATCAGGACGGGGTCGCCGACCTTCTGGGTCTCCGGCCGCAGCCCGCCCGCCGCGTTGGTCAGCACCACCGTGCGCACCCCGGCCGCGACGGCCGTGCGCACCCCGTGGACCACCGGCTCCACCCCGCGGCCCTCGTACAAGTGCGTACGTCCAAGGAAGATCAGGGCGTTGAGCCCGGCGGCCGTGCGCACCGCGCGCACCGTGCCCGCGTGACCGGCGACCGCCGGAGGGGAGAACCCGGGCAGTTTCGTCACCGCGAGCTCGGCGACCGTCTCGCCGATCGCGTCCGCGGCCGGGACCCAGCCCGAGCCCATGACGAGGGCGACGTCGAAGGAAGGGATGCCGGTGAGGTTCCTCAGCGTGGTCGCGGCCTCGGCCGCCAGGTCATATGGGGTCACTTTGCTGAGGGTACAGAAGAGCATGAACCCGGCCGATAAGAGCCGGGCCCGTGTCAGTCGCCGAGCTTCTTACAGGGACGGGTGCGCAGCGAGGTGACGTAGTCGTCGGGCGCGCCCGCCTTCTCGGCGGCTTCGGCCAGGATGCCGATGTAACGCGCCGACGGCAGCCCGCCCTCGTAGGAGTTCAGCACGTACGACCAGGCGAGCACGTCGCCCTCCAGCGTCGCGACGCGGAGCCGGAGCTTCCGGTAGAGGCCGAGGTCGGTGCCGATCCAGCGGTCGAGGGACGCCTCGTCCCACTCCGGCACGTCGTAGAGGACGACGAATACCTGCTCGTCGGCGTCCTCGACTATCGTGGCGAGAGCGCCCTCCCAGCTGACGTCCTCGCCGCCGAAGGTGAGCCGCCAGCCCGGGAGCCAGCCCGTTCCTCGCATGGGCGAGTGGGGAGCCCACTCCGCCATCTGCTTGGGGTCCATGTTGCTGCCGTAGGCCGCGTAAACAGGCACGGCACACAAGCCTAAACCAAGATCCCGAAAGTTGGACGGGTAGCGCGCACGGGGGTGTGGCGAGAAAAATCCGCGTAGTCAGCCCGTTACGCGCACCTCGCCGGGAATACGAAGCCAGGATGCGGGACAATGGACCATGTGACAAGGATCGTGATCATCGGTGGTGGCCCCGGCGGATACGAGGCGGCTCTGGTCGCCGCGCAGCTGGGCGCCCAAGTCACCGTCGTGGAGGAGGAAGGGCCCGGCGGGGCGTGCGTGCTCACCGACTGCGTGCCGTCCAAGACCCTGATCGCCTCCTCCGTCCGCAAGCAGGCGCTTCTCGACGCGTCGTCGCTGGGGGTCCGCTTCGACGGCGGCCCTGACCACGACGCCGGCGGCGTCGCCGTGGACATGATCGACGTGAACAAGCGCGTCAAGGAGCTCGCGCTGGCGCAGTCGAACGACATCGCCGCCCGTCTGGCCGCCGAGGGCGTCGAGGTCATCCGCGCCCGGGGCCGTCTGGTCGATCCCCAGGTGGTGCGCGCGGGCGACCGCACGATCCGGGCCGACGTGGTCATCGTGGCGACCGGCGCCCACCCCCGCGTGCTGCCCGGGGCGGAGCCCGACGGCGAGCGCATCCTCAGCTGGCGCCAACTGTACGACCTGGAGGAGCTGCCCGAGCACCTGATCGTGGTCGGCTCCGGCGTCACCGGCGCCGAGTTCGCCGGCGCCTACCGGTCGCTCGGGTCGGAGGTCACACTGGTCTCCTCGCGCGACCGGATGATGCCCAACGAGGACGCCGACGCGGCCGAGGTGCTGGAGGAGGTCTACCGGCGCCGCGGCATGAACGTCATGGGCCGCTCGCGCGCCGCCTCGGTCAAGCGCACCGAGCACGGCGTCGTCGTGACCCTGGAGGACGGCCGCACCGCCGAGGGCAGCCACTGCCTCATGACCGTCGGCATGGTCCCCAACACGTCCGGGCTCGGGCTGGAGGACAACGGCGTGCGGCTCGACCGCAACGGCTTCATCGAGGTCGACAAGGTGTCGCGGACCTCCGCGCCCGGCGTGTACGCCGCGGGGGACTGCACCGGCGTCCTGATGCTCGCCTCGGTCGCCGCCATGCAGGGCAGGATCGCGGTCTGGCACGCGCTCGGCGAGGCCGTGCAGCCGATCAGGCTGGCCACGGTCGCCGCCAACATCTTCACCGACCCGGAGATCGCCGCCGTGGGCGTGTCGCAGCGGCAGATCGAGGCGGGCGAGATCGAGGCGAACGTCGTCAAGCTGCCGCTGGCCACCAACGCCCGGGCCAAGATGCAGGGCTTCAACGACGGTTTCGTGAAGCTGTTCTGCCGTCCGAACACCGGCATCGTGCTCGGCGGCGTCGTGGTCGCCCCGCGCGCGTCGGAGCTGATCCTGGCCCTGTCGGTGGCCGTGCAGCACCGCCTGACCGTGGACCAGCTCGCGCACACCTTCGCCGTCTACCCGTCGCTGTCGGGCTCGATCACCGAGGCCGCCCGCCGCCTCATGTCCCCGCTGACCGCCGGGGGCATCTGACCCGCCCCCTCCACGCGGGGTCAGTCCGCGCACCCCGCGCCCACGGGGACGCGGGCTGCGGCCGCGCGTGGGCTCAGCGCCCGCGCCGGCCAGATCATCGCTCCGACCATGCAGGTCACCAGGGCGAACGCGAACGGGAAGGCGAACGCGCCGGCCAGCCAGCCGATGACGGAAGGCGCCACGAGCCCCGACATCCACGTGATCGTCGCGACCCCCGCGACGCCCTCGGCCGGCGTACGGGCGACCTGACCCGCCGCCGCGAACACCAGGGGCACGACGACGGCGACGCCGGCGCCGAACAACGCAAATCCGGCGATCACCGGTGCGGGAGTGCGGAACGCGACCACCGCCACGCCGCCGAGCACGGCCGTGACGGCCCCCGCGCGCACCGTCGCGACCGGCCCCAGCCTGCGCACCGCGAAGTCTCCGGCGAGCCGCACCGTGACCATGCACGCGGTGAACACGGTGAAGCCCGTCGCGGCGAGGCCCGCGCCCGCCCCGGTCACGTTCGTGAGGTAGATCGCCGCCCACTGGCCGCTGGCCCGCTCCGCGAAGGTGGCGAAGAAGCCGATCAGGCCGATCAGCAGGACGGACCTCGGCGGCACAGTGAAGCGGGACGGCGGCTTCTCGTCCGGCGCGGGCGTGTCGTCCAGGAGCACACGGCTTCCCACGGCGCCCACGGCGATCAGCGCCGCCGCCATGAGAGTGAGATGTGCACGCGCGTCCAGGCCCGCCTGCGCCGCAGCGGCCCCGATGCCCGCGCCGCACAGGTTGCCGACGCTCCACATGCCGTGCAGGCCGGACATGACCGAGCGGCCCAGTCGCCGTTCGACGAGCACGCCCTGGGCGTTCATGGCCAGGTCGCACATGCCGGCGGCGGCGCCGGACAGGAGGAACGCGGGCACCAGCCACAGGGGCCCCGGCGCCAGCACGGGCAGGGCCAGCGCCGCGCACCACAGCGCCAGCAGGATCCGGGTCGTCGCCTTGGCCCCGAAGCGGTAGGCCAGCCGCGCCGTCATCGGCATCGCGAGGAACGAGCCGATCGGCGGGCAGAGCAGGACGAGCCCGAGAGCGGCCGTGCCCAGGCCGAAGTGGTCCTGGAGCCACGGCATCCGGGTGGCGAGGGTGCCCGCCACCGCTCCGTGTACGGCGAAGACGAGGGCTGTGGCCCGTTGATGTCTGTCTCGCATGGAGATAAATTAACAGGCAGGGTTCCTGATAAAAAGAGGGTTTTTCATGAAGACCGCGACACCCCAGCTCGCCCGGGCCATCAACGACCGGCTCGCGCTCGACCTGCTCCTGGAGCGTGGCCCGCTGACCGCGCCGCAACTGCGCGCGCTCACCGGCCTGTCCCGCCCGACCGTGTCGGACCTGATCGAACGCCTCCAGGTCAACGGCCTGATCCGGGTCACGGGGGAGAGCGGCGGCGACCGGCGCGGCCCCAATGCGCGGCTCTACGGGATCGTCGCCGACCGGGCATTCGTGGGCGGGGTGGACGTGCGGCGCGACGTGGTCAACGTCACGGTCGCCGACATCGCCGGCGTCACCATGGGCGAGGCGGCGCGGCCGATCGGGGAGAACCTTCCCGCGCTGGTCGCGGAGGCGCTCACCGAGGCGGCCGGCTCACGTCCCCTGCATGCGGTCGTGATCGGTGCGCCCGGCATGGTCGACCCGCAGACCGGAGACCTCGCGGCCGGGAACGCGGAGCCCGCCTGGCGACCCGGGCTCCTCCCGGCCCTGCGCACCCTGGTCGACGCGCCGGTCATCGTGGAGAACGAGGTCAACCTGGCCGCCGTCGCCGAGCACGCCACCGGGGCGGCCGCCGGGCGGGACGACTTCGTCCTGCTGTGGCTGGGCGACGGCGTCGGCGCGGCCGTCGTGCTGGACGGCAGGCTCCGCCGGGGCGCCTCCGGCGGCGCCGGCGAGATCGGCTTCCTCGGCCGGCTCGACATCAAGGTGTGCGACCTGCTGGGCGCGCAGGCCGTACGCGGACTGGACCTCCCGGCCCTGGCGGAGAGGGTCGCGACGGCCGCCTTCACGCTCGTGGCCGTGCTCGACCCCGGCCTCGTCGTCCTCGGCGGCGCCACCAGCCTGGCGGGCGGCGACCCGCTGGCGGCCCTGGTCGCCGAGCGCCTGGCGGAGGTCTCGCCCGTCCCCGTGCACGTACGCGTGAGCGGCATTCCGGACAATCCCGTCCTGAGGGGCGCGGTCTCCACCGCCCTCTCGATCGCTCGCGACGCCGTCTTCGGGCAGGGCCGCCGGTGAACTCGCCGAGGTCAGCGGTGGCCGCCCGTGGCGGACAGCCGTGACCTGACCTCGTGCAGCGCCTGCCGTCCCCGCGCGACCGCCGTGGCCGCCGCCTGCAGGTCGTAGGGCGTCTGGGCGACGTTCAGCGCCTGCTTGGCCGCCTCGTAGGCGTCGAGTGCCGCGCGCCACTCATGCGTCGGGCCGCTGACCTGGTTGATCTTCATCTCGAAGTCGAGGGCGTCGATCTCCTCGCCGAAGCGGGTCACGTCCTCCTCGGCGGCGTGCCTGGCCACCGCCATCTCGGCCACGAAGCGCTCCTTGCGCCGGTGCGCGACGCCCCACAGGATCAGCGTCAGGCTCAGGCCGAGTCCGGACACGACGACGAGGATGAGCGCGGGCGACGGGCCCTTCGGGCGGACGGCGTTCGCGGGCACGTCCTGCTCCCAGGAGGTCGTGCGGTCCGCGGCCGGTTCGTCTCCGGCGGCGCCGGGCGTGACGGCGTCGTCGGGGAGGTTGACCGGCGTGCCCCGTGCCCCGGTGAGGTCCACGTCGTCGGCCTGGGTGAAAGAGGCCTTGTCGACGTTCGCCCCGTGGAAGTCCGCACCGTCGAGTTCGGCCTGGGTGAACTCCGCCTCGGACAGGTCGGCGTCCTTCAGCGCGGCGTGCTCCAGATGGGCCTGGCCGAGCTTGGCCTCGCCGAGTTTGGCCCGGGTGAAGTCGGCCTTGCGGCCCTTGATCTGCCCGAGAGTGGCGTCCTTCAGGTCGGCGTCCACGAGGCTCGCGTCGGTGAGGTCGGCCTGGGTGAGCACGGCCCGGGTGAGGACCGCGCCGGTCAGGTCGGAATGCGGGAACTCGGCCTGCACGGCGTCCGCGTCGGTGAGGACCGCCCCGCGCAGGTTCGCCCGCTTGGCCTGCATCTGGCCGAGGTCGGCATCGGTGAGGTCGGCGCCGCGCAGGTCGGCGTAGTCGAGATGCGCCTGGCCGAGGTCGGCCTCCTTCAGCGAGGCCTTGCGCAGGACGGCCCCGGCGAGGTCCTTGCCCGTGAGGTCCACCCCGTCCAGCTTCGCGCCGGTGAGGTCGGCGCACCGCAGGACGGGGGGCAGTGCGGCGCTGGTGAGGTTCCTGCCGTGCAGATCGACGCCGCTGCCCGGCTTGCAGGGCGCGGCGGCCGCGTGAGCGGCTGTCGCAGGAAGCGACAGGAACGCGAGCGACAGGAACAGGGCGGCGACGAAGAGGGGGGCGAAGCGACGCACGGGGGGCCTCCTGAGGGGAACATCCCGAGTCTCCCATGCGATCTTTAATCGCACTTGCAATCCGCTGACGGCTCCCGATGCCGGCATCTCCGGAGCGGCGAACGTGGCAGGAACCCGTGGTCGCGGCCCCCGACATGACGAAGGGGCGGACCCCCGGGTCCGCCCCTCGTCGATGCCGCGCGGAAAGCGCTCAGGAGTTACCAGTCGCCGCCGCCGAAGTCCCCTCCGCCGAAGTCGCCGCCACCCCAGTCGCCGCCTCCGCCGCCGAAGTCACCGCCACCGCCGAAGTCGCCTCCACCGCCCCAGTCGCCACCGCCGGACTCCACGCCCGCGGCGTAGCCGGAGTCGTAGCCGGCGCCGTATCCGCCGTGACCCCAGCCGCCGAACGCGTTGCCGAGCATGGTGCCGACGAGCATGCCGGTCAGCAGGTCGCCGCCGCCGAAGCCGCCGTAGTAGCCGTACGCGTAGGGCTGGTAGGCGGGACCGGCGTCCCAGTAGGGCCTGCGGTGGCCGTTCACCATGACCTCGCGCATCTGCGGGTCGAAGCCGCGCTCCACCGCCTCGGCGTCCGCCGCGCAGGCGGGGACGTCGCGCACCGCGCCGCCGGGGGGCGCCCAGCGGACGTTGCGGACCGACGGGCCGTGCTGCGGGTTGAAGAAGCACGGGGGGAGCCGCTCGGGCAGCGGCTGGTTGTTCACGCGCGCCTTCACGCAGGCCAGCGCGTAGCGGCCGTCCTCCAGCGTCGAGGTCACCGTGCGCAGGTCCTCGGGCCGCTTGATCCCGTCCAGCTCGGTCTTGGCCCGCTCGTAGGAGTCGAGCGCGCGCTGCCAGTCGCCCGTCGTCTCGGCCTGCGGGAGCATCTTGACGTCCACGTCGAGCGCGGTGATCTCCTCACCGAACTTCGTGACGTCCTCCTCGACCGTCTGCTTGACGGCGGCGAGCTCGGCGGCCTCGCGCTCCTCACGCTTGCGCTTGTTGCGACGTCCGATGATCCACAAACCGGCACCTCCCACAACCGCGATGCCCAGGATGCCGACAAGCACACCCGAACCACCGCCACCGCTCTTGCTGCCAGGAGTCAGGGGCTCCTTGCGGTTGCCACCCGCGAACTGGTCGATCCGGTGGACGAAGTCCTCCATCACTGCGACCGGGTCGCCCTTGTTGTTGGCGGCGGCCAGGTTGGCGATCTGGCCGGCGGCGCCCCGGGAGTTCCTGCCGAGCGCGCTGGACCCGGCGAACAGGTTCGTGCCGTCGATCACGGCCACGGTCGCCGAGGTCCGGCCCGCCTGGGCGAGCGCGTTGCCGAGCTGCGTGATGTACGCGCCCGCCTGCTGCGACGAGGTGATCGTGCCGTCGGGCAGGGCGACCGCGTAGATCTTCGTGTTCGCGTTCTCGAGCGCGTCACGCACGCCCGACTGCTGGTCGGACGTCAGCGGGGCGCCGCTCTGCACGAACAGCGGGTTGCCGCTCTTCCAGGACGACAGGACCGTGGTCGGGTCCGGGGGAGCCGCCGCCATTGCGGACGGTGCGAGCGCGAGCAGGGTGATGAGCCCGGCGAGCAGCGCCGCCAGGGCGGCCCCCACCCGGCCGAGCGGTGTCTTCATGGTCACGGCTTCAAGCCTCCTTCGCCCTACAGGACGAACGGCAGGGCGCGATGGTTCCTCCACAAAAACCTATCGTTCCGCACCCGGGAGGCGGCATGCGTCCTCCTGCCGACGAATGACGGTGGCGTCGGCCGCCGAACCGTCCGCCGCGATCTCGCATCGAACCCCTCATGGATCGAAGACGTGATCAAGGAGTTGCGTTGCGAGGCGTTGCGACAACGACGGCACGACCCGTCCCTTTCGGGTGAGGTGGCGGATGCGCGTCTACTTGGGCATCGCCGCCAAGCGGGCTGGTGCGCCGTTGCCTCCCGTGGGGTTCGCCGCGGCCCGGGCCGCGATCGGCCGTGCCTTTCCCGTGCCCGCCGAGACCGTCACCGCGGAGGAGTGGCGGTCCGTCGCGGGCGACGTGGCGCTGCTGTCGTGGTCGAACGAGCCCGGGGACGGCGTCCTGCCTCTCCTGATCAGGGGCGATGGGGTCAGGGGCGATCGGGTCGCCGGTGTCACCGGTCATCTCGCCGACCCCGCCGATGCCGCACGCCTGCCGGCGGCCGGTCGCCTGGGGGAGACCGCGTGCCGTACGGGCGGCTGCTTCTCGGTGTTCCGCGCGGGGGAGGGCGAGCTGACGGCCGCCACGGGGATGACGGCGGCCTGCCCGGTGTTCCACGCGGAGACTGCGGACGTCCACGTCGTCGGAAACCGGGCGCTGCTCGTTCACCTGGTCGCCCGCGCCGTGGTGACGGGCACGGCCCGTCCGGCCCTCGCCTGGAACCTCCCGGCGCTGCAGTCCATGGTCCGGATGGGCTACTTCCTGTCCGACGAGACCCCGTTCGACGGGGTGCGGGCGCTGCCGCCGGCGACCGAGATCGGCATCGTGCGGGGGCTGGGGGTGACCGGCGAGACCCCGCCGCCGGAGGCGCGGCCCCGGCCTGGCTCCGCGCGTGGCGTGCGCGCCCAGGCCGACGAGCTCGCCGCGGCGCTGCTGGCCGCCGTGCGACCGCTGGCGGCCGTCACGGAACCCGTACGGCTGTCGCTCACCGGCGGCAGGGACAGCAGGCTCCTGGCCGCGCTGCTCCATCACGCGGGCGTCCCGTTCACCACGGCCACCTCCGGGCGCGAGGGAACCGCCGACGTCGTGCTGGCACGGCGCGTCGCCGCGGCCCTCGGCGTGGAGCACCGGACGGTCGAGCCGAAGCGGTCGGCGGACGCCGCGCACCTGGTCGTCGCCCACCCCAGGGTCCGCGCGCACAACGTCGTGCACGTCTGCGAGGGCATGCTGTCGGCGTACGAGAACGTGCCGGAGGCGGCGGGTTTCGACCCGAGGCCGCGGATGTCCGGGCACGGCGGGGAGGTGCTGCGGGCGGGGTTCCTCCACAACCAGGAGGACCTCGCCGTCACCGCCATGCGGCGCAGGATCGAGGGGTTGTTCACCAGGAACGCCGACCTGCTGAGCCGGGAGGCCGCGGATCACGCCCGCGATCTGGCGGAGCCGTGGCGGCGGCGCGGGGAGGACGACCCTGCGGGGACGCTCGACCGGCTCTATCTCACCTACCGCGTCGGCCGCTGGCACGCCGCCTCCCGGGCCGCGCTGCTGCGCGGCGGGACGCCGGTTCCGCCGTTCCTCGACAACCTCGTCGTGCGGACCGCGCTGAGCATCGACCCGCTCTGGCGGCGTTCCGAGGAGGTGGTCCACCGGTGCATCGTGGCCTTCGCCCCCGCGCTGCGGGACGTCCCGATCGAGGGCAGGCCGTGGCGGTTCGCCGCCGAGCCCGCGGGCCGGACGTTGCTCGGCCGCGTCCGGCGTCGCCTGTGGGACGTCCCGTCGCCGGTCGCCGGTGGAGGCGGCCCCAAGCCCTGGAACTGGCGCGTCGACATTCCGGAGGCACTGGCCGCCGAGCTCCGCGCCGGCGTCCTCGCGGGGGACGGGACGGCCGTCACGGACGAGCTGGCGCGGATCGTGGACGAGGCGGCGGTGGCCGGTCTGTTCTCCGGTCTGTCCGCCACGTCCGGGGGGCGGCCGAAGGCGCGGCGGCCCCAGGTGGCGTGGCACCTGTTCACGGTGGCCGCCATGGTGGCCGACGGCTTCTCCGGCTCCGCGCCCCCCGCGGACGCGCCGATGCGGATCGCCGATCCGATGGACGATCACAGGGGCGACGGCCGCGTGCCTTCGAGGGCACGGGCGTGACGCGGGCCTCCACGGCCCGCGTGGAGGCTCAGGCGTCCTTGATCTCGCACAGGACGGCCCCGGCGGTGACCGTCTGGCCGACGGCGGCCGCGAGGCCGGTGATCGTGCCGCCCTTGTGGGCGGTCAGCGGCTGCTCCATCTTCATCGCCTCGAGGACGACGATCGTGTCGCCGGGCTCGACGGTGTCGCCGTCGGCGGCGACGACCTTCACGATCGTGCCCTGCATCGGGCTGACGAGGGAGTCGCCGCTCGCTGCGGCCTTCTTGGCGCCGCCCCCGCCGGACCGCCGGGGCGCCGCCTTCCTGGCCGGGGCGGGGCCGGCCGTTCCCAGGCCCGCGGGCAGGACGACCTCCAGGCGCTTGCCGCCGACCTCGACCGTGATGCGTTCGCGCTCGGCGGGCTCGGCCGCCTCCACGACCCCCTCGTACGGGGGGATCTCGTTGACGAACTCGGTCTCGATCCACCGGGTGTGCACGGAGAACGGCTCGCCGGTGAAGGCGGGGTCGTCCACCACGGCCCGGTGGAACGGCAGCACGGTCGGCATGCCGCCGATCTCGTACTCGGCCAGGGCGCGGCGCGACCGCTCCAGCGCCTGCTGCCGGGTCGCGCCGGTGACGATCAGCTTGGCCACGAGCGAGTCGAACGCCTGCGGCACGCTCATGCCGGTCTCGTAGCCGCCGTCCAGCCGCACGCCGGGGCCGGACGGGACGCGCATCGACGTGATCGTCCCCGGCGCGGGCAGGAAGTTGCGGCCCGCGTCCTCGGCGTTGATGCGGAACTCGATGGAGTGGCCGCGCAGCACGGGGTCGTCGTAGCCCAGCGGCTCGCCGTCGGCGATGCGGAACATCTCGCGGACCAGGTCGATGCCGGCGACCTCCTCGCTGACCGGGTGCTCGACCTGCAGCCGGGTGTTGACCTCGAGGAAGGAGATCGTGCCGTCCTGACCGACGAGGAACTCGCAGGTGCCGGCGCCGACGTAGCCCGCCTCGCGCAGGATCGCCTTGGAGGAGGAGTAGAGGAGCTCGAGCTGCTCGTCGGTCAGGAACGGGGCCGGGGCCTCCTCCACCAGCTTCTGGTGGCGGCGCTGGAGTGAGCAGTCGCGGGTGCTGACGACCACGACGTCGCCGTGGGCGTCGGCCAGGCACTGGGTCTCGACGTGACGCGGCCGGTCGAGGTAGCGCTCGACGAAGCACTCCCCGCGCCCGAAGGCGGTGACGGCCTCGCGCACCGCCGACTCGTACAGGTCGGGGATCTCCTCCATGGTGCGGGCCACCTTGAGCCCGCGCCCGCCGCCGCCGAACGCCGCCTTGATCGCGATCGGCAGGCCGTGCTCCGCGGCGAAGGCGACGACCTCGTCCACTCCGGAGACCGGGTCGGGGGTTCCGGCCACGAGCGGGGCGCCCACGCGCTGCGCGATGTGCCGGGCCTGGACCTTGTCGCCCAGCGCGGTGATCGCCGAGGGCGGCGGGCCGATCCAGATCAGGCCGGCGTCGAGCACGGCCTGGGCGAAGCCGGCGTTCTCGGCGAGGAAGCCGTACCCGGGGTGGACGGCGTCCGCGCCCGTCTTCTTCGCCACCGACAGGATCTTGTCGATGTCGAGGTAGGTCTCGGCCGGGCTCTGCCCGCCGAGCGCGTGCGCCTCGTCGGCCACCCGCGCGTGCAGCGCGTCCAGGTCCTGGTCCGCGTAGACCGCGACACTGGACATCCCGGCGTCTCTGCAGGCCCGGGCGATCCGTACGGCGATCTCACCGCGATTGGCGATCAGGACCTTGTGCACCGCGTCCATCCTTCCGTCGGACCCCTGGGTTACGAGCCTTGGTGGATTTTATGCACCTGGCGACGCTGGACGGCGTCCGCCCCCTTACTGAGTGGGACTGCCGTCGCGCCTCATCCTCACCCCTCCACGTCCCCATCACCGGTATGCCGGGTTTGAACCGGCATGTTTTGAAGCGGCACCGCCGGTCGGGTTCGTTAGGCTGATCACTTATGCGGGGACCCGGCCTTCTGGCGACCGTGCTGGCGCTGCTTCTCATGGCACCGCCCGCGCCGCCCGCCCAGGCGCGCGCCGCGCCGGTGCGGTGCGCGCCGCGCAAGGGCAGCATGGGCGTGGCCGAGCCGTGGGCGCAGCGCAGGCTCGACCCGAAGCGGTTGTGGCCGCTCACCACGGGTGAGGGGGTCACGGTCGCGGTCATCGACAGCGGGGTGGACCTGACCCACCCCCAGATCCGGGTGGCCAAGGAGGTGGACTACACCGGGACGGGACATCGCGACTGTGTCGGCCACGGCACCGCCGTCGCCGGGATCATCGCCGCCCAGTACGTGAAGGGCGTCCCCTTCATCGGCGTCGCGCCGGGCGTGCGGCTGATCTCGCTCAAGCAGACGAACGAGGAGAACGGCGACCCGGACACGCTGGCCAGGGCCATCGTGGACGCGGCCGACTTCGGCGCCGACGTGATCAACGTGTCGATCGACGCCCACGACGATCCGAAGCTGAGGCAGGCCGTGGCGTACGCGCTCGGCAAGGACGCGGTGATCGTGGCGGCGGCCGGCAACACGACCGCGGATGACGGCACGCCGGAGGCCTCCTACCCCGCCGCCTACCCGGGGGTGCTCGCCGTGGGGTCGGCCACCCCGGACGGCAGGCGTGCCGACTTCTCCAACACCATCACTCCCGTCTCCGTCCTGGGGCCGGGCCAGGGCATCACCTCCACCTGGCCCGGGCGGTCGTACATGAGCGGGCTCGAAGGCACCAGTTTCGCCGCGCCGTACGTCGCGGGGGTGGCGGCGCTGGTGCGGGCCCGCCATCCGGAGCTGAACCAGGAGCGGGTGCGGTGGCGCATCACCGCCACGGCGGACGGCGGCGTGGGAACGGGCACGGGCGCCGGGATGGTGAACCCGATGCTCGCCGTCACCGCAATCCTGCCGCTGGAGGCCGTGGACGCCCCCGTGATCGCGCCGCCGGCGCCGGCCCCGCTGCCGCAGAACGCGTTGAGCAGGGCGGCTCCGGTGGACCGGGAGGCGATCGACCTGGCGCTGACGATCGCGGCGGCGGCGCTGTGCGGTGTGGGACTGATCGTGGCCGTGCGGGTGTTCGTGCCGATGGGCAGGCGCAGAAGGTGGCGCCCCGGCCGCGAGGGTTGACTCGTCGGCTTTGAGTAATTGACGGTTAAATGTTTTGGCCTGCCGGAAACAGCTGCTTTGTGCGGTGTCCTCTTGGTTGAATGATCCTGATCAGGTCACTTCCAGAAAGGACTGAGATGCACCCTTTACGGCCGGGTGATCCCGAGCAGATAGGCGAGTACGCCATCCTGGGACGGCTGGACGAGGGGCCCCGCGGCGACGTCTATGTCGGCAAGGAGACCGGCGACGACGCCCCTGTGCGGGTGATCAAGCTCTTGGCCGCCGAGCCGGGTTCGGGGCAGGCCGTCCTCGACCGGCTCGCTGTGGCCACGCGTGTGTCCAGCTCATATGTGGCCCGCACGATCACGGCGGGCCTGTTCGGTGATCGACCGTATGTCGTCAGGGAACACGTCGAGGGGCGCAGCCTGGCCGCCGCCGTGGCGGCCGAGGGCCCGCTCTCGGGGGAGGCGCTCGAACGGGTCGCGGTGGGCGTGCTCACCGCGCTGACCGCCGTGCACCTCGCCGACCTCGCGCACGGCTCGCTCACCCCGCACAACGTCATCGTCGCGGACGACGGCGTCAAGCTGACCGACGTCGCCGTCGGGCCCCCGTCGGGCGAGCCGGCGTACCGGGCTCCGGAGCAGATCAGGGGCGAGCGGTACGACGCGTACGCGGACATGTTCGCCTGGGCCGCCACGGTGGTCTTCGCCGCGACCGGGCGTCCGCCGTTCCCGCAGGAGCCGCAGGCGGTGCTGAACGCGCAGCCCGACCTCGGCGGACTCGAGGAGCGGCTGCGCCAGGTCGTGCTGCCCGCGCTGGCCAAGGAGCCGGGGCAGCGGCCGACCGCCTACACCGCGATGCTGCAACTGCTCGGCGGCGGCGCCGCCGGGGCGCAACCGGCGGCGGGTCCCGGCGCGACGGTGGCGCTGCCCGCGCAGCCGTCGCAGCCGCCGGTCGGGGGAGTCCCCGTTCCGCCGGTTCCGCAGCAGACGTGGGGTCCCGCGCCCGTGCCCCAGCAGCCGTCCACCCCAACCTGGCAGCCGCCCGCCATGCCGCAGGAGCAGCCCCGGCAGCAGACGTGGGGGCCGCCGACCACCCAGGGCCAGGTCGAGACGGCCAAGCGCAGGCCGTTCCCCGTCGGCCTCGCGGCGGCGGTCGGCGCCGTGGTCCTGCTCTCCGGAGTGGGTCTGTGGGGCGCCGGCCACTACGCCGAGGTCCAGCTGTCGCCGGCCGCCGCGGAGCGCGCCGCGGGCCAGCACGGGACCGGTGGGCGTGTGATCGCGGGCGGCGGAGACGTGGGTGGCGGGACCACGGGAGGCGCGACCGGAGGCGGCGGGCAGGCCCCGACGCCGGCGCCGCAGGTGACGGTGCCGTGGGCGCTGACGTCCGACGATCCCGACTCGCCGGTGCAGCCGCTGGTGCTGCCGAGCGAGTGGCCGACGGACGCTCCGGTGACGCCGGAGCTCACCTCGGTCCCGACGCCCGGCCCGATCGTGCCGGTGCCGACCCAGCCGGTGGTCCCGCCGCCGGCGCAGCCCACCGGCCGGACGCAGCCGACGGCGCATGTGACGACCACCGCCACGGTCACCGCGACGCCCAGCCCCACGGCGAGCCCGGTGCCGACGGAGCCGTCTCCCGAGCCCCCGCCCACGCAGTCGCCGAGCCCGGTGGCCACGGAGACGCAGGAGACGGTGCCGACCCAGGAGCCCAGGGTGCCCGCCCGGCCGAGCCCCATGGTCTCGCCGGCGCCGACCACCCAGGCGCCGCCCACACCGGCGCCGTCACGGACCCCGACGGCTGCGCCGACCCATACCGCGACGCGGACGGCGGCGCCCCGCCCGACGGTCACCAGGACGGCGACGCCCCGCCCGACGGTCACCAGGACGACGACTCCGCCGAAGCCGACCGCCACGCCGAAGCCGACGGTCACGCTGAGGCCCACGGTCACGGCCAAGCCGACGACCGCGGCGCCGAAGCCGACCAGCACCGCCGCTCCGGCGAGGAACCCCTACAGCCCGGCACAGGTCTGCGGGTCGGGCTTCTACGTGCAGCACAGCAGCCCTCTGGCGGCAGGCACCGTCTACCAGCTGTACAACGCCGGCACGGGGGAGAACTGCGTCGTCACCATCAAGACGGCCGACGTCGGCAAGGCGACGCCCGTCTCCGCGACCCTGGAGGTCCAGGGCGGCGGCATGAAGACCGACAGCGGTAGCTACGAGTACTACGCCGGCCCGGTGAAGCTGCAGGCCAAGGGCAAGTGCGTCAGGTACTCCGGCCGCGTCGGCTCGGCCGGCGCCAGCTCTGACTGGGGCAACTGCGGCTGACCGATCCACAGGAAGGCCGGACCGCCAGGTCCGGATTCAGGAAGGCCGGGCGGGCACCCGCCCGGCCTTCCGTCTGCGCTCCGCCTGAGATCCAGCCGTCCAGGGCGTCGATGACGACGGTCACGAGATCCGACACCGCGAGTGGCAAATGCCAGTTCCGGAGGCGGTCATGCCGTCTCATCCGGCGCGGAGACAGAAGGGGTGCCCGGCGGGGCTGGCGTAGACCCGGGAGCCTGTGGCCGGTGAAACGGCATCATCGCTTTCGGGGCTGAGACGACGGGCCCCGGCAGAGACCGCCAGATGGTCCGCGGCCTCCAGATCGTCGACCGCCAGATCGACGTGCATCTGCTGTGAACGGCCGCCGGGCCACTGCGGTGGAAGATGCTCTGGAGCCAGCTGGATCACGAGCGTCGGAAACCCGTCGATCCGGAGAAAATGATGAGTCTGCGTCCGGGTGATGGCGCCGCCCAGCAACTGATGCCAGAAGGCACTCTCGGGCTCCAGCTCGGCAGCCTCCAAGAGCACCGCACTCAGGGTGAATTTCATGACTTCCTCACTTCGAGATTCGTGGTCGTACGAGGTGGGGGTGAGCCTCGAGGACTGCCAGCGGTGATCGGTCACACCGCCGGGATGATGCCTCCGTCGACCCGGAATTCGGCACCGGTGAGCCACTTCGCGCGCGGTGAGGCGAGGAAGGCGATCATCTCCGCGACGTCCTCGGGCTCGCCCGGCCGCCCCATCGGCACGTTCAGGTGGTCCACGATCTGCTGTTTGACCTCCTCCAGCCCGGTGCCCTGGCTGTCCGCGATTCTCTGTAGGTGCTCCGTCGACCCCTCCGTGACGACGAAACCCGGCAGGACGCACACCACGCGCACGCCGTGCTTGCCCACGTCGGTGGCCAACTCACGGCTGTAGACGTTGAGCGCCGCCTTTGCCGCCGCGTACGGCGCCTCGGACGGCTGCGGCACCCGGCTCGCAATCGACGAGACATGCACGACCACGCCGGAGCCCCGCTCCACCATCCCCGGCACCAGTACCCGGTCCAGGCGCACCGCGCTGAGCAGATTCATGTCGAGTTCGGAGCGCCAGGATTCGTCGGAACGCCGCAGCGTCGGCACCGCGCCGGTCGTCGCGCCCGCATTGTTGACCAGCACATCCACCCCGCCGACAGCGTCGATCACTCGTCGGCCGAGTACCGCCACGCCCTGCTCGGTCGCAAGATCCGCGGGGATGAACGTCGCCGGGAAGCCTTCCGGGGGCGCGCTGCGTGAGGCGGTCAGCACCTGCGCGCCGGCCTCGGCGAAACGGCGCGCGGTGGCCGCCCCCAGGCCGCGGCTTCCGCCGGTGACGAGCACGCGCAAGCCGCGGAGACCCTCTTCCGGTACTGCCATGACCACTGCTCCTTCAGTAAGGTGAACCGGACTCCGGAAACTATACTGAACCCGGTTCACCTTAAGGAGCACCTGTTGCCATCGCCACGACCGCTGCGCGCCGACGCCCGGCGTAACCGGGACGCCCTCCTCGCCGCGGCACGCGATGCATTCCTCGCCGGCGAGGCCGATGCGCACGTCGAGGACATCGCCCGGCGGGCCGGCGTCGCTGTGGGCACGCTGTACCGCCACTTCGAAACGCGTGAGGCCCTCGTCGAGGAGGTCTATCGGCAAGAGGTCGCCGAACTGTGCGCCGCGCCACCGGCACTCCTGGAACAGCACGCCCCGGACGAGGCCCTGCGGCAATTCCTGCTCCTGCTCGTGGAGCATGCTGCGATCGGCAAAGGAATGGCCGCCGCGCTTGCGAGCATCATGGCGACAGACTCGCCGGTCTTCGTCGACGCGCGCGCACAGATGGCCGCCTGTCTCGACCGCTTGCTCGCCGCAGGCTCCGGGGCAGGCACGATCCGTGCCGACGTCGACGGCAAGACTCTCCTGCGCGCTATGGGAGGCGTCTGCAACCTGCGCGCCACGGAAGGCTGGCGTGAGGACGCCGCACGGATAACCGCACTCCTCTTCGACGGCCTGCGATGCCGCGCCGACATCACGAGTGCCTGACATGCTCGGGGTTCCGTGAAGTCGGCGTGGTTCGGCACCAGCCCCGGAGCCTTCAACGATCACCCACTCTCACCCCAGGTTGTCGCCTTTCCGCGATTGCTACTGGGACCCCTGAGGCTCGTCGAACGGGGTGAGGCCGGGAACGGTCATACTCGCCGGTCATCTTCCCGCTGGTCGCCCGGGGAGACCGCATCGCCGCCCGGGTCGGAGAGGGTCCAGCTCGCGAGAAGGGCCAGGGCGCGTTTCGAGGATGAGCCGGCTTCGGCGGTGTAGACGAAGAGCGTCATATCGGGGTCTCCGGGCAGGGAGAGCGTCTCGTACTCGACGGTCAGTTCACCGACGAGAGGGTGACGCAGCCGCTTCGAGCCGTGAGTGCGCTGGTGGACGCGGTGCTGGTCCCACCAGTGGGCGAACTCGCAGCTGTGCTCGCGCAGGTCGGCGATGAGGGCGGCGGTGGCCTGGTCGTCCGGGTCGCGGCCGGCGTCGAGCCGCAGGCTCTCGACCGCGGCCCGCGCCTGGACCTCCCAGTCGACGAACAGCGATCGGGCGTCGTCGTCGAGGAACATCCACCGCGCGTAGTTGCGGTGCCGGGGCGGCAGCCGTTCGAAGTCGGTGAACAGCGCTTTGGCCATCCGGTTGGCGGCGAGCACGTCGGTGCGGCGGCCGAGGACGAGGGCGGGCTCGCCGTCGAGGGCGTCGACGAGCTGGTAGAGCCCGGGGCGCACGCGCTGGACACCGCGGGCCCGTCGCCGTACGGGCGCCGCGGTGATTCCGATGAGGTCGTGCAGATGCGCGCGTCCCGCGTCGTCCAGCCCGAGGGCACGGCCGACGGCCTCGACGACCGCCGGTGACGGGGTGATGCGCCGGCCCTGTTCGAGGCGGGCGTAGTAGTCGGTCGAGACTCCGGCCAGGAGCGCGACCTCCTCGCGGCGCAGGCCTGCGACCCGTCGTACGCGGCCGTCCGGGGGCAGGCCGGCTCGTGACGGATCGACCTGGCTCCGGGCCCGTCTCAGGAAATCAGCGAGTTCACGGTTGGTCTCGGCCACGAGACCCAGTCTCTCTCCTGCCGTCCGGTCCTGACTGGTCCTGTGCGTCCTAGGTCGCACAGTGCGCGGTCGCGCAGGGCGCGCTATGGGCCCCCACAGCGGCTCGTGCTGAACCAGGCTGGTGCCGTGCCGGTCGCGGGGCTCCCCGGCCGGCGCTACGGCCACATCCGACAAGCAGAACATTCGACAAGCAGGGGATGATCATGAGCTTCCCGACAGATCGACCGGCCGTCTGGTTCGTGACCGGCACCTCCCGCGGCCTGGGCCTCGAACTGGTCAAGCAGCTGCTGGCGCGCGGTGACCGCGTGGCCGCCACGACACGGTCGTCCGAGCGGCTGCTCGCCGCGCTCGGCGACGGGATCGACCCGTCGCGCCTTCTCCCGCTCACGGTCGACCTCCGCGACGAGGCGGCGGTCAGGCGGGCCGTGGGGGAGACCACCGAGCGCTGGGGAGGCCTGGACGTCGTCGTCAACAACGCGGGCTACGGCTTCCTGGCCGCGGTGGAGGAGACCGGCGACCGCGAGGTCCGCGACATGCTCGACGTCCAGGTCGTGGGCGTGTGGAACGTGCTGCGCGCCGCCCTGCCCATCCTCCGCGAGCGACGCGGCGGCCACATCGTCAACGTGTCCTCGATCCTGGGCCTGACCGCCGTCCCAGGCTGGGCTCTGTACTGCGCGGGCAAGTTCGCACTGGAAGGGCTGAGCGAGGCCCTCGCCGCCGAGGTGGCGGACTTCGGCGTCACGGTCACCATCGTCGAGCCCGGCTACTTCCGGACGGAGTTCCTCACCGAGGACTCGCTCGCCCTGCCCGCCGAGACGACCGCGCACTATCCGGCCATCCGCGAGATGACCCTCGACCACCTCGAACTCCAGGGCAGCCAGCTCGGCGACCCGGTCAAGGGCGCCGGCGCGATCATCGGCCGGGTCCTGGCCGGGGAGGGCCCGCTGCGGCAGCTCCTCGGCTCGGACGCCCACTCCTACGCCACGGCCAAGGTCGAGGCCCTGCGGGCGAACGTCGAGGCAACCGCGCTCAGCGCGCCCGCCACCGACTTCCCCGCCGCCTGAACGATCAGTATCCGCGGTATCCGCTGCCGGTCTTCATGCCCACCACACCGGGGACGGCCGAGACCGAGCCGTAGCGCGCGACGGCATAGCGGACGCCCGCGATGATGTTGTCCACCGGGTTCCAGATGTCCTTGTGCCCCGGCAGGGACCAGCGGTCGAACGTGGGGTCGATGGTCTGCATCAGTCCCTTCGAGGGGGTTCCCGCGGCCGCGTTCGAGTCCCAGTTGTTGATCGCATGGGGGTTCCCGCCCGACTCGTGCCGGATGATCATCCAGATGTCGTCCCGGTTCATCTTCCCGACGGGGTAGCCCTGGGCCGTGAGGATCTCGATGGCCTGCTCGATCCACTCCTTGACCTGTCCGGTGGGCGCGGGCCCGCCGCCGGCCGGCGGCGGGCCGCTCGGGCCGTAGCCGCCGAAGCCGCCGCTCCCACCCGAGCCGCTCACGCCGCTCAGGCCGGTCGGGCCGTACGAGGCGTACGTCGGGTGCGCCGTGTCACCGGGGGCTCCCGTGTAGCCGGGGGTGCGCTGCCAGTCGACGGTGTGCCCGTGCCGGGGCACGAACTCCTGCTTGCCCGGGTCCGGGATCTTGGCGAAGGTGAGCCCGCCGTCGCGGTAGTCGGCGCCCAGGTGGGAGCCCAGCGTCTTCGTGGCGTCGCCGACGGCCGTGGTCACCTGCTCCAGGTGCGGCCGGGCGTCCTCGACGCCCCGGGAGACGATGCCCCGCAGCCCGCTCTCGAGCTCCTTGTCCGTGGCATCCTGGTTCCGGCCCCGGTAGGCCGCCGCCTCGGCGACCACGTCGGCGCAGATGCCGTCGATCTTCGACTTGGCGCTCTCCAGCGCGGTGGCCACCTTCTCCAGCGCGCCCGCGCACGCGACCAGGGCGTCGTGGAGGCCGTCGGCCGCCTTGCCGTATTTGTTCATGTACCCGACGAAGGCATCGGCGGAGCGGCCCTGCCACGCGGCGTCCACGGTGCGCACGGCCCGGCCCACGCCGCCTACGTAGTCCTGCGCGTCGCGGGCCGCGCCGCGCCACTTCCCGGCGATGTCGCGGATGTCGCCGGGATCGCCGCTCACCTTCTGCGCCATGGCGGCCAGCTCGGCGCCACCCGGCAGGTCCGAAACCCCACTCATACCTGCATCGAGGTGGACGTGGCCTTGTGGGCCGTCCGGACGTTGTCCTGCACGCTCTCCAGCGCCCGCTCCACGCCCTTCAGCTTGGTCCTCGCGTCGGCCGCTTCCGCGGTCAGCGCGGCGTAGGCCGTGTCGACGGCCGCCGCCAGCGCCGCCGCGCCGTCCACGTGCCCGAAGGCGGCCGCCCGGGTGCCGGGCGTCTCGGGCAGGCCGCCGTGCAGGCTCTCGTACTGGCCCCAGGCCTTGCTCACCGCCGTACGGCAGCTTTCGAGCGCCTGGAAGTGGATGTCGAAACCGGCCACGTACCGCTCCTCTCCGCCTGTCACTCTTCCCCGGGAGGAGGCAGGAACGCGGTCTGGGCGAGCCGCGCGCCGAACCTCCTGTCGACGTGGTAGCCCCGGCCGGGTGGCAGCGGATGCGCCCGGACGTTGCCGAACAGGTAACCCTCGTCCTTGTTGCCGGACAGGATGACGGCGGGGCTGGCCATGTCCTTCAGCTTCTGGATGACCGGGTCGTACATGGCCCGGCCGGCGCCGCCCATCTGGCGCGACAGGACCAGGTGCAGCCCGATGTCCCGCGCCTGCGGCAACAGGTCCACCAGAGGCAGCAGCGGGTTGGACGAGGTGGCGACCAGGTCGTAGTCGTCCACGACGATGTAGACGTCCGAACCCTGCCACCAGCTCCTGTCCCGCAGCTGCTCGGGCGTGAGGTCCGCCGGAGGCAGCCGCTTGAGCAGGGCCCCGCGCACGTTGTTGATCAGCTCCTGGGCGGCGGTGCTCGACGCCGCGTAGCCGATGCGGTGGGCGGTCGCGGCCGAGTCGAGCAGCGACCTGCGGTAGTCGATGACGATCATCATCGCCTCGTGCGGCTGCCGCCTGGCCACCAGCCCCTCGGCGACGAGCCGCAGCAGGTTCGACTTGCCGCTCTCGGTGTCGCCCAGGACGACGAAGTGCGGGTCGGCGTCGAAGTCGAGCAGCACGTGCGAGAGCGTCGCCTCGTCGATGCCGATCGGGATCTTCGGTCCCGTCTCGTCGAGGCCGGGCAGTGAGGCCGCGGGCAGCACCGGCGGCAGCAGCCGGATCGCCGGCGCGGGCGGCCCCTGCCAGGCGTCCCTGACCGCGTGCACCAGCCCGCGGACGCCCGCGGCGAGGTCCTCGGAGCTCTGCACGCCGTCGATCCGCGGCAGCGCGGACAGGAAGTGCAACCCCTCCTTGGTGAGGCCGCGTCCCGGCATGCCCTCGGGGACCGCCAGCGACGCCTTCCTGTTCACCTCGGACTCGTAGGCGTCGCCGAGCTTGAGCTCGACCCTGGTGCCGAACAGGTCGCGGATGCTCGCCCGGAACTCCGACCACTTGTTGGTGGCCGCCACCACGTGGATGCCGTATCCGAGGCCACGGGCGGCGATGTCGGTGACGACGGGTTCGAGCGACTCGAACTCCTGCCTGAGCGTCAGCCAGCCGTCCACCACCAGGAACACGTCGCCCCAGCCGTCGCCGTCGCGGCCGGACTCGGCCCGCATCCGCCGGTAGGCCGCGACGGACTCGATGCCGTGCTCGGCGAAGTCCGCCTCACGCCGCTCGAGGATCGTGGAGATCTCGGCGACCGTACGGCGGACGCGGTCGGCGTCGAGGCGGCTCGCGACGCCGCCCACGTGCGGCAGCGCCTCCAGCGAGGCCAGGGAGCCGCCGCCGAAGTCCAGGCAGTAGAACTGCACCTCGCGCGGCGTGTGCATCAGGGCCATGCTCGTGATCAGCGTCCGCAGCACCGTGCTCTTGCCGCTCTGCGTGCCGCCCGCGACGCCGACGTGGCCCGCGCCTCCCGACAGGTCCAGCCAGAAGGGGTCGCGGCGCTGCTCGAACGGCCGGTCGACGATGCCGACGATCGCGTGGAGCATCCCCCGGCCGCCCCAGCTCGCGGTGGTGAGGCCGAGTTCGGGGGTGACGGACAGCGGCGGCAGCAGGTGGGCCAGCGTCGGCGGCTCGGCCAGCGGGGGCAGCCAGATCCGGTGCGCCGGCGGGCCGTGGCCGGTGAGCCGGCCGACCACGACGTCGAGCAGGCTGTGCCGCGAGCCGCCGGGCTCCTCCGCGGGCGCCAGCTCCCTGGGCGTCTCGGTCACCTCCACGGGCGCGAAGGCGGTGCCGTACTCCACCACGTCGCGCACCGGGCGCCCGGCCTCGCCGGGCGCGGACCGCGCGGGGTCGGCGTGGTGGGGGCCGGACACGTAGGCCGCCTTGAACCGGGTCATCCCCGTGGTGTCGTACTTCAGGTAGCCGTTGCCCGGCGCGGGCGGCAGCTCGTAGGCGTCGGCGACGCCGAGCACGACCCGGCTCTCCATGGCCGAGAACGTGCGCAGGCCGATCCGGTACGACAGGTGGGTGTCGAGACCCCGCAGCCGGCCCTCCTCCAGGCGCTGGGAGGCCAGCAGGAGGTGCACGCCGAGCGAGCGGCCGAGCCGTCCGATCATCACGAACAGGTCGATGAACTCGGGCTTGGCGGTGAGCAGCTCGCTGAACTCGTCGATCACGACGAACAGGGTCGGCATCGGCTTGAGATCCGCGCCCTGCTCCCTGGCCCGCTCGTAGTCGCGCAGCGAGGCGTAGTTGCCCGCGGCGCGCAGCAGCTCCTGGCGGCGCACCATCTCGCCGTGCAGCGCGTCGTGCATGCGGTCGACGAGCGGCAGCTCGTCCTCCAGGTTGGTGATGACCGCCGACACGTGGGAGAGGGACTCCAGGCCGAGGAACGTCGCGCCGCCCTTGAAGTCGACCAGCACGAAGTTCAGGATCTCGGAGGAGTGCGTGATGGCCAGACCGAGCACCAGCGTGCGCAGCAGCTCGCTCTTGCCGGAGCCGGTCGCCCCGATGACCAGGCCGTGCGGCCCCATGCCGCCCTGCGCCGACTCCTTGATGTCGAGCTCGACCACCCGTCCGTCCGCGCCCAGGCCGATCGGCACCCGCAGCCGGTTGCGTCCGGCGCGGGGCTGCCAGATCACCGCGGGATCGAGATGGACGGGGTCGCCCACGCCGAGCAGGTCGGTGAGCGAGGTGTTGACGCCGAGCACGTCCTGCGCCTCGCCCTGGGCGCCGGCGGAGGCGCGCAGCGGCGCGAGCTGCCGGGCCAGCCCCTCCGCCTGGGCATAGCCGAGGCTGTCGGGGTCGCCGAGCCGGTTGCTCGACCGCCGTCCCGCGTGGTCGATCTTGACCATGTGGAAGCCGTCGGGCTGGACGTCCAGCCGCAGCGTGATCGCCTCGGGGGCCGGCCCGGTCACGCCGGACAGGTCGATCACGGTCACGCCCTGGATGGCGTCGGAGCCGAGCTGGCTGTCGTGCGGCACGTGCCCGCCGTCCACGATCACCACGTGGTACGGCAGGGCCTCGGCGGAGGCGCCGGGCCGGAACCTGGCCCGCTCCCTGAGCTCCTCCCCGACCAGCGCGTCGAGGTGGGCGAGGTTCTCCGCCATGAGCCTGACCTGGCCCGCGGCGTCGGCCTGCTCGGGGTGCAGGGCGTGCGGCAGCCACTTCACCCACTCCCAGTGGGGCATCCACTCCTTGCTCGCGCAGATCATGATCCGCATGTCGTCGGGGGAGTGGAAGACGACGAGCTGCGCGATCACGGCCCGAACCAGCTCGCGCATCGCGGTGGGGTCGCCGGTGAGGTGGATGCGGGCGAAGGAGTGCAGGGCGACCGCGACGGGCAGCTCCGACACCGTGGCGTGCGCCCGGACGAACCGGCGCAGCGCCCCGGCCGACAGGGCGTCGAGGTCCTCCACCGGCTTGGTGTCCGGCGGGACGAGCTGGATGGCCAGCTTCTGCACGCCGGTGCCGAGCCGTACGGTCGCGAAGTCGTCGTCGCGCGGCCTGCGCTCCCACAGGCGCGGCCCCATCGCGATCCACCACAGCGAGTCGGGCGGCGGCCCGCTCCACTCCAGCGCCTCCCGCTGCTGCACGGCGGCCCTGCGGACCTTCCTGCGGATCTGGCCCAGGTAGCGGAAGTAGTCGCGGCGCAGCCCGTTGAGCCGGTTCCTGCGCTCGCCGGCGTTGCGTCCGAGCTGGCCGACGCTCATGCCGACCATGGAGACGGCGAACAGCCCGCTGGCCACGTACATGAGGGGGTTGCCGGTGCCGCCCGCCGTGAACATCAGCGCCATCGCGGCGCCGCCGGCCAGCATCGGCACGTACGTGAGCATGGACATCAGACCCTGCGGCTGGACCTCGGGAATCTCCGGTGGGGATTCCAGGAGGATCTCGCCACGGGGTGGTTTGGGGCCCGGGCGGCGTTCGGGACGCGAGACCACGACAATGCTCATCTGACTGACTTTTCTACCAGGTTTGCCGATATTTTCGGGCTGTCAGAGAGATCTTCGGGAGAGGATTCCCGCTGTGTCATCGCCGGCCCCCCTTCACATCCAGCAGGGTGTCGTCCAGCAGGGCATGGTTCAACATGGCCCGGTTCAGCAGGGCGCGTTGCCACAGGCGACCGTGCCGCTGCCGCCCCTGTGCCACGTCACCGTGGTCGCCCCGCGCAGGAAGGCGGACCTCGCGCTGCCGTCGGACATCCCGTTGCCGCACGTCATGCCCGGACTGCTCCGGGCGGTCGGCGAGGCGGGAGGCGACGCGGCCGCGGCCCCCGGCTGGGTGCTCCAGCGCCTCGGCGGCCCGCCGCTCGACCTCGGCCAGAGCCTGGGCGCGCTGGGCGTCCTGGACGGAGAGGTCCTCTACCTGCGCCCGCGCGACGCGGTGCTGCCGCCCGCGGTGTACGACGACGTGGCCGACGTCGTCGCCACCGGGACCAAGGAAGGCGGCGGCAGGTGGGAGCCGCGGCACACGAGGCTGCTCGGCATGGGCGTGGCCGCCGGGCTGCTCGCGCTCGGCGCCGTCGTCCTCGCGCTGGCGGCGGCCCCGCCGCGGCTCACCGCCGGAGTGGCCGGAGCCGTCGCGGTGCTGCTCCTCGCCGCGGGGGCCGTGGTGTCCAGGGCCGTCGGCCGGCCCACCGCCGGCGCCCTCGTCGGCTACGCGGCCCTGCCGCACGGCTTCCTCGCCGGGCTGTTCACGCCCGGCGCGTCGGGCGCCGTGCTGGTCCTCGGGGCGCCCAACCTGCTGGCCGGGCTCGCGTACACCGCGCTGGTGGCGACCGTGGGCGGCGTGCTGATCGCCGACGGCGTGGCGGGCTTCCTCGGCGTCGCGGTCGCGTCCGTCGCCGGGGCCGTCGGAGCCGGGTGCGTGATGGTGTTCGGGGGATCGGGCGCCGGGGCGGCGGCCGTGGTCGCGACGGCACTGCTGGCGCTGAGCCCGCTCATCCCCACGCTGTCGTTCCGGATGGCCAGGGTGCCGCTGCCGCCGCTGCCCACCAGCGCCGAGGAGCTGCGCGGCGACAACCAGCGGATCGACGGCCCGCTGGTGCTCCAGCGGACCGCGCAGGCCCACCGGTACGCCACCGGCATGGTCATCGCGATCGCGCTCGCCGGTGTCGCGGGGGAGCTGCTGCTCGTCCAGCACGGCGGCTGGGTCGCCCGCGTGACGGCGGCGACGCTGGCGCTGGCGCTGGCCATGCGGGCGAGGGTCTTCGCGGGGGTCGCCCAGCGGCTGTGGATGGTCCTCGCCGCCGTGGCCGGGGCCGCCGCCCTGGCGTTCGCGCTGGGCACGGGCGCCGACGCCGTCGTCGAGGTGGCCGTGACGATCGGGGTGCTGTGGACGGCCCTGCTCGTGCTCGGTCTCGGTCTCTGGCTGCCCACGGGCAGGCCCTCGCCGTTCTGGGGGCGGGCGGCCGACATCCTCGACGCGCTGCTGATCGTCGCGCTGATCCCGCTCACGCTGGGCGTGCTCGACCTGTACGCCTGGGTGCGCGGCCTGTCCGGCTGACCCCTCGGATCGCATGACGGCATCTCCCGAACGCGCTGGTCGCCGGTGGCCTCCCGCCGGAGGTCACGCGGCCGGCCGCACGGGCAGCAGCGCGGGGCGCTTGGCGGTACGACCGTCGCCGGACGACCTGCCGAGGAGGCGCCGCACCAGCCACGGGCCGAGGAACGTGCCCGCCCAGCGCAACTCGGCGCCCAGAATCCGCCACCCGGCCGGATCCACCGGGGGATGCAGGGGCAGCGTCCAGCCGTCGTCGCTGCCGGGCAGGCCGAGCGCGTGGGCCACGGCCGCGGCGATGCGCTCGTGGCCGAGCGGACTCGCATGCAGCCGGTCGGCGCTCCACAGCCGGGGGTCGGTGCAGACGGCGTGGGGCGCCGTCTCGGCGACCACGACCCCATGCCGTGCCGCCGCCGCCCGGATGCGGTCGTTGAGTTCGAACACCCGCGACCGGAGCGGCCGGGCGATCGGCGCGATCTTCCCGACGTCCGGGAACGTGAGGGTCGCGACGCGGGCCCCTGCGGCCGTGAGACCCGCGAACATCGCCTCCAGGTGCCCGGCCACCTCGGCGGCGTCGAAGCGGGGCCTGATCAGGTCGTTGACGCCGGCGACGACCGTGACCAGATGGGGGCGCAGGGCCAGGGCCGGCGCGAGCTGCTCGTCTCGCACCTCCCCGGCGAGCCGCCCGCGCACCGCCAGGTTGGCGTACGTGACCTCCGGGTCCACGGTCGTGAGCCGCTCGGCGAGCCGGTCGGCCCAGCCTCGCGGGTGGGCGGGGTCGCCGTCGCCGAGCCCTTCGGTCTGGCTGTCGCCGAGGGCGACGTAACGCAGGCGCTCACCGCTCGGCATGGGCCACCTCCGGGCTTCGGGGGGCCCGCGTGGTCCCCTCTCGTGTCACGGCCGCGGTTCCTGCGCCCGGCCCGGCCGCGCTCCTTTCCCGCAGGATCGCCGCGGTCCGCAGGCACCAGTCGCGGTTGCCCTCCTCGAAGGCCAGACCGCGCAGGCAGGTCAGGTATGGCCCCACGCGCCCGCCCGTGCGGAGGAACTCCTCCTCGCCCAGGTCGCCGCGCATCTTCCGCAGGATCCGCCGGAACAGATCGATCTTGGCCTCGGCCATGGCGGCCCTCTCCTCGACCTGCCGGATCAGCGGCCCGGCGTCGACGTGGTCGGCCGCCTGCACCTTGACGAGCAGGTCGTCGCGGATGAACGACGGCTTCGACGCGGCCGCCGCGAACCGCTCCAGCTCGGTGAGCCCGGCGTCCGTGACGTGGAAGAGGCGCTTGGTGGGCCGGGTCTCCTGGACCACCTGCCGCCCCGCGACCAGCCCCTCCCTCTCCAGCCTGGCCAGCTCGGCGTACAGCTGCTGGGGAAGGGCGTGCCAGAAGTTCGCCACACCGACGTCGAACGCCTTGGCCAGCTGGTAGCCGCTGAGCTCCCCGTCGAGCAGCGCCGCGAGGACGGCGTGCCGTAAGGCCATGGAACCGCTCCCTCCGCTCTTTCATAGTCAAGAATATGACTATTCAGAAAATTGAGCATCAGGAGGCCCTCGAAGTGGGTCCACGCGTGAGGGGTCGCCGAGGAGGGGCGGGGTTCCCGGTCAGAGCTGATCGGCGCCTTCGGGCGACGCCCGCTCGTCGAACGTGCGGCGGGCGTCGCCGAGGAGGGCGGCCACATGCGGCACCCCCGCGGCCTCCAGCCCGCCGCGCAGCATCTCCTCCTTCGCCGCCTCCGCGGCCGCCTCGGCCCGCCGTACGGCCTTCAGGACGGCCTCGGCGAGCGCGCGGCTGTCGAGCCTGCGCATGCTGAGCGGGTGGATGCCGACGGCGCGAAGCGTGCCGACGGCGTCGACGGTCGCCGTGATCCGGCCCTCGTCGGCCCCGCCGGTGTACTCCCGCGTGCTCCACTCGGTCGCGAGCTCGTCCATCCAGGCGGCCGCGGCCGTCAGCCGCTCCATGCGCGCCCGGAGCTCGCGCATCTCGTCCACGGTCACTCCTCCCGCAGCAGGGCCTGGACGTACGGGGCGAGCGGGTCGCCGGGCGCGGGCGATTCGGCGAACTCCTCCATGGCCCTCGCCAGCCGCTCGCCCGTCTCGCTCCGTGCGGCGCCGATCGCGCCCTGGATCGCGGCGGACATCGCGACGTGGTCGAGGTCGCGCATCGCCCGCGGGTCGATGGTCAGCCCGAGCAGGAGGCCCGCTCCGGACACCCGGGCCACCACGGCGCCCGTGGCGTCGGTCCCCTCGACCACCTCCTCGTTCAGCCCGTGGAGCAGGTCGGCGAGCGCGCCGACACGGCCCTGGACCTCCCGCACCAGGCCGGCGACGTCGCCTTCCCTGCCCTCGTGGAACGCGGCCGTGTTCTTCATTCGGGGTCCTTGCTCGCCGGCTGCCAGTAGTCGAGGACGTGTGCGCGGTCCGCCACGGCGGGGGTGAGCGTGAGGTCGCGGCGACCCCGCGCCGGGTCGCCCCCCTCGAAGAAGGCGGCCTGCAGGTCGTTGAGCTTCTGCTCCGCCTTGTTGAGGTCGCCCTCTGAGGCCATGTAGATGTCGGCGAACTGCTTGACGAGGTTGCCCAGCGCGCTGGCGAACACGCCCACCTGCGATATCAGCGCGACCCGCCCGGCCGGGTGCGCGCTCATCGCCGCCAGCGTACGGAGGATCGGCGCCGTGGCCGCGTAGAGGCCGAACACCGACAGGTCGTACTCCAGGACCTCCTTGAACTGGCTGTGCATCGCGCTGCTCATCTCGCCGGTGACCCCGTGGAGCTTCTCGTACAGGACCGTGGTGTTGAAGCGGACCCGCCGCCCGAGCAGGTCCGCCGCGTGCCCCTTCCAGTTGGGGCTGACGTCCTGGAAGTAGGAGAACCAGATGTCGGACCTGCCGCTCTCCAGCCGGCCTCCCATCTCCTTCCAGAGCTCCCGCCGGTCGTAGAAGAGGAAGGGGTTGCCGAGGTTGAGCGTGGCCGCCACGTCCAGGGCGAGGGCCGCGACTCCCAGCCCGGACATGGCCGCCGCGGTGCGCGTCTGCTGCCGCAGCGGGTTCAACCCCTTGACCAGGTTCTTGAAGAAGCCGGGATCGGTACGGGTCGCGGCCGAGGCGGCGGCCGTGTCGGCCGTCTCGGCCGGTGCCACGGAAACGGCTCGCTGGACGTTGCCGCTCGAGTCCGTGATGTAGAGCTCCTTGGGGCCCGAGGTGGGCCGGCCGGGAACGAACAGCTTGCCCGGCTCGCTGGGCGGGGTCGACATGCGGATCCTCTCAGACGCGCGTCTTCTGAATGGCCGCCTTGCCGGCCTTCTCCGCCGCGACGTAGTTGTCCGCGGCCCTGACCAGGGTCTCGCCGTCCCTGTGCAGGGCGTCGCCGAGGACGCCGGCGGCGTTCGACCAGGTTTCGGAGACGGAGTTGAACCGGTGGACGTAGGTGAGCCCGACGATGGGGACCCCGGCGAGCGGAGCGAGGTTCCAGCCCTGGAAGCGGGGCGTGGCGTCCCTCAGCCGCCGGACGCCGTCGGCGGAGCCGCCCACCGCGCCGGCGAACTTCCTGATGAAGCCCGTGGCCACCTCGTAGCCGGGCAGGCCGGACGAGCCGCCGTTCGGGCCACCGCTCTGGCCGGCGGGGGGCGTGGCCGTCGTCGGCTTCGGGGTCCGAGGCGCGCCCGTCTGCCGTACGCGCAGCGAGTCCGGCAGGCAGGGGCCGGGCGGCGGGCAGGGCGGGGTGTGCGGGCACGGGCTGACCATCGAGGGCACGGACGGAGCCGGGGAAGCGGGGGACGTCGGTGTCGGTGTCGCCGTCGCCGTGGGCACTCCGCTGGATGACCCCGCTGATGGTGCCGCGGAGGTGGGATCGGACGTCGGCGGGGCGGTCGAGGCCGACGGCACCGGGGAGGCCGACGGGCTCGGCGTCGCGCTCACCGAGCCGGTGGGCGACGCCGTCGCGGAGACCGCCGGTGACCGGCTTGGCGAGGGTTCACCGTATGACACGTGATCTTCCCTATCACCGGGCTCCGCGCCCCTGCCACGCGCCGGGGTGACGTTTCCGCAGGTAGAAAGCGGAAATTAGGCGGATGTTCACTGACATGTAACGGGTGAGCCTGTAGACCCCGTACGCCTGCCTTGAATGCGTTAACTTGCCGGTGTTCCGGAAATCGCGGGGAAAAGGGGCTCAAATGGCCGGCGGCGGATTCGACGACTTCGACATCGAGCGATTCAGGGAGCGGGCGGACGCCAGGATCGCGGCCGTCGAACAGCTCCAGAAAGCCCTCTCCTCGCTCGTGGGCCGGGCCAGGGACGAGGACGGCCTGGTCAGCGTGGAGTTCTCCAGCCGGGGGCTGAGCGAGTTGGAGCTTCATCCCAAGGCGATGCGGCTGAGCTCGGGCGAGCTGGCCGAACGGATCAAGGAGACGATGCGCGCCGCGTCCGACGACCTGTACCGGCAGATGAACCGGGCCATGGCCGAGGCACTCGGGGAGGAGGGCGACCAGACGAGGTTCCTGGACGACCCGGAGGCCGTGCTCGCCCAGGTCAGGGAGGCGGAGTCGGCCTTCGACCGGACGGCGGAGGACGTGCTCGGCGAGCTCGATCGCATCAGCGCCAGGCTCGGTCTCTGACCTCCCCGCCGGGCTTACCCAACGGGGAGGCCGCCGCGGGCGGGCCTCAGCCGATGCGGTCGGGGCTGATGGTGCTCGTCACCCGCCAGACGTCCGGCTCGGGGTCGTAGATCTCCCGCTCGCGCTCCTCCCGGCCCTCCGACCCGGCCGCGCCTCCCGGGGCGTAGGGCATGAAGGAGGAGCCCGCGCCGGCCTGGCCGGGCCGCAGGCCGCCGAGGACGGACTCGCCCGCCTGGGCGCCGCCGACGCCGAATCCGGTCCCGAAACCGCCGCGCTGCCCGCCGTACGTGCCGATCACCCCGCCGGGCGGCAGTGTGGTGCCGGGCCCGACCGTCCCGATGGGCGTACGCACGTCGGGGGGAGTGCCGGTGAGCACGGACGGGCTCGTGCCGCCGGGGGCGGTGGTCATGGGGTGTGTGTTGGCCAGGCTGGTCCGGTCGTCGGCGCCGATCACGGGCGGAGCCGTGCCCTGCCCGTCGCCGGAGCCGTTCCCGCTGCCCGAGGAGCCGCCGGGATCCGTGGACTGCGGCGCCGTGCCGGGGTCGCCGGTTCCGCCGGACCCGTTCGAGCCGCCTGAGCCGTCCGAACCGTGCGATCCATCCGAACCGGTGGAGCCGTTCGACCCGTCCGAACCGTTGGAGCCGGTCGACCCGCCGGACCCGTCCGAGCCGCCGGACCCCGAGTGGCCGCCGGTCGAACCCGAGCCGCCCGTGGTGGACCCCGAACCGGTGTCGCCGCCGTGCCACACTCCGCCGGGATGGTTCGTGGGCGCGTTCGTGCCGCCCGGGTGGATGCGCGGCGACTGGGTGAGGTCGATGGTCATCGGCTCGATGGCGGGCAGTTCGAAGGCCAGCCCGTCGGCGAAGGCGTTGTTCGCCTGCTGGATGTCCTCGTTGAGCTTGCGGAAGTGGTTACGCGCGGCCTCGTCCCCATCGACGGGCGGGCTCCCCGTGGTGCCGCCCCCGGCGCCCTCGCCGCTCTTGTCCGTGGCGGCGGGGAAGTTGGCCTGCGCCTCCTTCACCACGCTCGCGTACCAGGACATGGCGGCCCCGCTGGACGCCATGGCGTCACCCAGCGCGCCCGCCGTGGCGTACAGCGCGCGCAGCGCCGACTGCACCTCGACCGCGGCCGGGCCGCGCCACACCTGGGCGAGCTCCTTGGCCGTCCTGCTCAGCGCGGCCTGGATGCCGGCCTCGGACGGGCCGTTGCCGCCGATCGTCCCGCCCACCAGGTCGGCGGCGTCGAGGAACGCCTGGCCGGCCCTGCTCACGTCGTCCGGCTTTGCGGCGTCGAGCTTCTGCTTGATCTGCTCCCGGGTCAGGTTGCCCGGGTCGAGACCGTACAGGGTCTCGTAGATCTTGATCAGCTCCCAGCCGGAGTCGGATCCCATCGCGGTCTATCTCCCTGCCCTCTGGCTCACGCGCTGCTGCTCTTGTGGCCTTTTTCGTAGTTGGCGACCGCCCGCTCGACGGCGGTGACCAGCGCCTCGACCCGGTCGATCAGCAGCTGATACTTGCCGCTGAGCACTTCGTGGGCCTGTTCGGCGTTCAGCCCGAAGTATCTGGCCGTGTTCCACGGGCCGGCCTCGGCCGGGCCGACGTTGGTCAGGCCCTGGACCTCACCTGCGGTGCCCGGGCCGCTCCAGGTGGCGCTCATGCTCGCCGGAGCGCGACCGCGCAGACTCCCGAGCTCTTCCCGCAGCCCCTTGAGGACCTGCAGGACCCGGGTGTGCTCGATGTACGGCCCGCCCGCCGCGCCGTCAGGGCTCCCGTCGAGACCCGGCCAGCCCTCGGGCAGCCGCAGCTTCGGCGGCGGTGATCCGCCGCCCCCGTCATGGGTCACGTCACACCTTTCTCGATCATGTCCTGTCGATGCGGGGGGAGGTGGTCGGCTGGTCGCTCATGAAGAAGTCCTCGTCCTCCAGCAACCAGGTGGTCCGCTCGCGCTCCTCGCGTTCCTCGCCCTTGCCCGCGCCGTGCGGCGCGACCGGCAGCATCGAGCCTCCGGCGGAGGGCCGCAGACCCGCCGCGTTCACGCCGGTGACGCCGCCGGCCCCGGACCCGCTGCCGCCGCCCGCTCCGGCTCCGTACCCGCCGTACCCGTTGGCGCCGAAGCCGGTGCCGTGGTCCGTGCCCGGCCCACCGCCGCCGAAGCCGCCGGGTCCGTCGAGCCGCGGGGTGTGGGCGGCCAGGCTGGTGCCCTGACCCGCGCCGTTCGGCCCGCCGCCGTTGCCGCCGAGGCCCGTCCCGTTCAGGCCCGCCCCGTTGAGTCCCGAGCCGTCGAGCCCGTTCAGGCCCGTCCCGTCCGATCCGCCGCCGTCGAGTCCGTTCCCGTTCGGCCCGTCGCCGCCCAGCCCCGACCCGGGTCCGTCACCGAGCCCGTACGGCGGGTAGCCGCCGTACCCGCCGGCGTCGAAGCCGGGCACGTTGCCCGAAGGGCCGGTCCCGAGGTCGCCGAGCGACCCGAGATTCCCAAGGCCGCCCACATCGGTGGGGACGTTCCCGCCCGGGACGCTCCCCCCGGGGCCGGTGATCGGGTCGAACTTGGGTGGCGTCACGTCGAACTTCGGCACGTCGGTGTCGAGCGAGGCGGGGAACAGGTCGTTGGCGGCCTGCGTCGCCTGGGTGAGCTTCTTGAGATGCTCCTCGGCCGCCTTCATGTCCTTCTCCTCCTTCGACTCCCCGAAGAGATTGAGGAAGGGACCGTCGCCGAAGACCGAGCCGATCGCGCCGCCGATGCCGCCGACGATGAACCCGCCCACGCCGCCGATGACCGCGCCGGGGACCGCCCCGATGCCCGCGAAGGGAGACCCGGCGATCGCGCCGCCCGCGGCGCCGACCGCCCCGGCCTCCAGGGCGGCGTCGTACCAGTCGACGTCGCTCTTGGTGGGCTTCGGGACGTTCTCGCCCCGGAACTGGTTGAGTGAGCTGGCGTACACGTCCAGCGCGGGGACCACGCCGCCCGGTGTCGAGGGCGGTCCGGCACGGCCGCCGGGGAGGGAGGTCTCCACGATCGCGTTCATCGCCGCGACCGTGGAGGTCCTGAGCCGGCGGAGCTGCTCTTTCACCTGCTTGGCGTCGTCGCCCGTGGTCCAGTGCTTGTCGAGCGCGTCCAGATGCCTGTCGAGGGTGTCGACCACGGACTTCAGCTTCTCGTGCACACCCTTGAACTCACCCGACGCCGCTCTGATCAGCTCGGGGTCGGTCTTCCCGAGCGCGGTGCGCAGGGTGTCCAACATGACGACGCCCGGGTCGGACGCGTCGAACGCCGCCCTGATCGGCATCTTCCTCTCGGCCAAGACGCCTCCTTAACCGCTCCCCGTAAAACGGCTAGACCTCCGCCGTGCCGGCCTGCTGCACGCCCGCCTGCTCGCCGGCGTCGAGGTTCCTGATCGCCAGCTCCAGACGCTCGGCGGCGATGCCCAGGGTTGCGGCGATCTCCGCGTAGACGGCGGTGACCGCGCCCTCGGCACTGGTCAGACTCGTGTGGAAACCGATGGCCGCGGGCCAGAACCCGCCGACCGCGTCACGCTGCGAGATCAGCTTCTTCACCGCGCCGCCCTCGGCGAAGGCGACCGGCGTCACCTCGCGCTTGGACCCGCCTGGCGCCAGCAGCTCGAGCGCCTCCTCGAAGTCCTTGCGGGCGTTCCTGAGGGCCGTACGGCTGACCTCTACGCCTCCGGACATGCGTCACCCTCCCGTTCACGGCCGAGGACGGCGCCGGCGGAGAAATCGCCGGTGCCGCCGGCCGTACCGTCGGACGTCCGCTCTACTTGCCGTCGAACATGGCGGCGTTGATCCGCTCCACGTCCTGCATGTTCATGTTGGTGATGTTGATGTTCTTGGCCAGCAGGGACACGATGTCCGACAGGCCCTTGGCCTCCTGCTGCCAGATCCGCCTGGTCTGGTCGTAGGCGTCCTTGGCGCTGCCCTGCCAGATCGCGGTCTTGGTGTTGAGCTTGTTCTCGAGGTTCTCCAGCTCCGTGACCAGCCTGTTGAAGGCGTTCTGGAACTCGGTCTCGCCGGTGTCGAGACCGCTGAAGTTGACCTTTGTGATGTCGAAGTCCACCGTCGCGCTCTCCGTCCGTTCCTGGTGGTCGTCTCGGTCTCAGCGGCTGTACGAGGCGGGCGGGGCCTGGTTGATGAGCGCCTCGATCTTGTTGATCTCGGCGGTCGCCTGCGCGTTGAACTCGGCGTAGTTCTTGTTGTTCGCCCTGATGCTCTCCGCGAGGGTCTGCAGGCTGCCCAGGATGACGTCCATGCGCTCGTGCCACAGCAGGTGCACCTTGTTGAACGCGTGGTGCGACTCACCCTGCCAGTGGACCTTGAGGTTCTCGCCGGCGCCGTCCAGGTAGCGCTGGATGCCGCGGATGTTCTCGGCCGCGTCGCCGATCCAGGTGATCGCCTCGTCCAGGTCGTGCCGGCTCACTTGGGCCTGGCTTGCGCCAGAGTGCGACATGGTCACCTCCACTGATCCTGTCGAATTCCCCCGACCAGGAGGGTCGGGTGATGACCCAAAAGTCACAGTAATGGATCAGCGGGGGGCATGCCGGGGCTGTCCGAGATTAAGATTTTGTCACGTCTCTTGCGGTTTTGTCAGACGGCCGGTTAGGGGATTTGTACGATTTGCGAGCTTTGTGGTGACTCGGCCGTAAGTAGTTGAAAACGCAATCTGCCGGGAATCGGCTGGAGGGTGCTGTGACCGATACGAGTGGGGGCGCGACGAATCCTTTCGCCGGCCTCGCGACCTCGATGGGAGCGGGCGGCGGAGCCGTGGACCCGCGCCTGACCGACCCCGAGTTCAAGATGGACTACAACGAGGTCACGAAGTTCGGCAACGACGTGGCCGGCCGGGGGCAGGTCCTGGCGGACACGAGTGGCCGGATCAAGAACATCCACCTTCCGATGCTGACCTTCGGTGTGATCGGCGGCGGCCTGAACGGCGTGCACAGCCAGCTGCGGAACCAGACGGCCGACGCGGTGGCGAAGGGCAAAGAGGTCCTGGAGTCCTGGAAGTCAGCACTCGACCAGGCCGTCGAGAACGCCAAGGAAGCCGAGAAGCAGAGCTCCGGCGGCCACGGGAAGGTCGACGTGCCGGGCGGACCGAAGGGCCCCGGGTTCGACCCCAAGAAGCTGGGACTCGGCGGCGGGGTGCCGAAGGTCGGCGCCGGTTCCGACCTCGGGAACGACTGGAAGCTCCCGAAGGACAAGCTGGGCACCGACCTCGACGACAGCCTGAAGCACCCGGACCTGCCGGACACGGGCACGCTGCCCGGTCCTGGCGGGAGCGACGGCGGCCTGCCCGGCAACGGCCTCGACCCGAACGGCACCGGCGTGGGCGGCGGCGGTGGTCTCGACCCGAACGGCGCCGGGCTCGGCCGGACCGGCCTCGACGGGCTCGGCCAGAACGGACTCGGCACCCAGAACCCGACCGGTCCCGGCGGCACCGCTCTCTCGGCCTACAACCCGAACCCCGCGTCCGTCCCGACGGTCCCCAACCTCGGTACGACCGGATACGGCCCGGGCGACCACACCACGGGGAACTGGCCCGGCACCGGCGGCACCGGCACCGGCGGGTACGGCTCCGGCGCCTCCGGCACGGGCGGGGCCGCCGGCTACGGGACCGCCGGCCGCGGCGGCGTGGGGACCGGCGGGATGGCCGGCATGCCGTACGCCCCGATGGCGGGCGCGGGTGCGGGGAGCAACGACGACGGCAAGGAACGCGCGCGGGGCCCGGCGGTGCCGGAGGACGAGAGCACCTGGTTCGGCGACGAGGACGTGGCGCCCCCCGTCCTCGGGATGCACGAGGAGATCTAGGCCATGGTGGACATCTGGAGCGCCCGGAGCAATTTCATCACCGGCGCCGGCCTGGCGGCCTCGGCCGCGATGCTTGAGCCGAGCGCGCTGACGCTGGCGGGGCTGCTCGCCACGATGATCGCCGATCCCGACTCCATGTCGCGGGGCGCGCGCGAGTGGCGCAACGAGGGCGGCGAGGACGGCCAGCCGCCCGCCGACATCGGGCAGCTGCGCAAGGATCTGCACGGACAGCTCACCGCGCTCGAGTCGAACGACCATCTGAAGGGGCGGATGCTGACCGCGGTCAAGCAGAAGTTCACCGAGCTGGACAGCCAGCTCGACGGGCTGGACAGGGGCATGAAGGGCGTCGGCGACAGCCTCGACTCCGCGGCTCAGCTCTATACGGTCGCGAGTTACATCTCGCTGTCGATCGGCGGGGCGGCGATGACGCTGGCGAGCGCCAGCGCCGCTTCCAGGGCCAACCCGCTCGCGATGGCCGCGATCCAGCCCGTTGTGACAGGGGCGATGGCCTCCCTGTCGAGGGTCGCGCAGAGAGTGTTCGCGGCCCTGGGGAAGGTGAGCTGGAAGGTCGCCGCCATCTTCACGGGAGTCACCTACCTCTTCGCCGGCACGCAGCAGAAGCTCCCCGGCATGCAGGCCGTCACGATGCAGGCGCCCGACTTCACCAAGGCCAAGGTCGCCTTCGACGGGACCACCGGCGGTCTCACCGATCCCCTTCCCGATGTGAACGACATGCCGAAGACGCCGTCCTTCATGCCTCCGATGTCCCTCTGATGGAGTGGACCGCGAGCGTGTTCGAACGGCGGCTCGGGGCGGCGTACGAGGCGGGTGACCTCGGGGTCTGCCTGGGCATGCTCAGGGACACCGAGCTGGCGCTGCCCGCGCCGCCGGACGGCGACGCCGCCTGGCCGACGATCACCGCGCCCGACCGGGTGTGGCTGCCCGCCTACACGTCGGTCGAGGCGATGCGGGCGGCCACGGGACTGTCGCGGGTCAGGGTCACCTCGCTGGTCGAGCTGGCCGCCGGCTGGCCCGATCCCCGGTGGGGCCTCGCCGTCAACCCCGGCCTGCCGGTGCGGTTCCTGCTCGAACCGGGGACCGTCGCCAGGCTCGCGGTCCCCACCCTCGCCCAGGACCGCAGGGCGGAGCCCGAGCCCGCCCTGCCGGTCGTGCAGAAGCCGCTCACGCCGCACGACCTGCGGACCCATCTCGGCGAGGGGGAGTCGCGCGTCTCCGGCTACTGCCACCACGCCCTCGACGTCGCGCACGTGGCGACGCCGGCCGTGCTCGCCGACGCACTCGGCCGGGGCGCCGACGACGGTCTGATCAGTGGTGAGGGCTCGCTGTTCCTGCTCCGGTGGCGCACGGTCGGGCTGAACCTCTACCGCACGCCGTACGGCGGGACCGACGAGGCGGGCATGGCGGCGGTGGCGGGCTGGGTCATCGAGGAGCCGCCGTTCGTCGGCATGGGCCTCGCGCCGAACGTCGACTCCCTGGTCCGCGAGTACAAGGTGGACGCCGTACGGCTGCCGCACGGCTCCGAGATCGTCGAACTGACCGCGACCGGGACCGAGGTCGTACGCGCGGTCTACGACGGCGACCTCGGCCGCTGGCTGCCCGGCGAGCACCCGGCGCAGGCCCCGGCGAGCTCCTACCGGGTGCGCTGGCGAGGAGCCGAGTATCCGGCTAATCCGGATCCGGGACACGACGGGCTGCTGATCCGGCTGCTCGGCGACGGACCGGCCGACGGGTTCGAGGAGCGGGCTCCGGGCCGCTTCGCCCGGTCGGTGCCCGCCGAGGAGTGCGAGGCCGTCCTCCACGTCACGCGGATGTGCGAGTGGCACGGCGCCCCCTGTCTCGTACGGGACGAGCGCGAAGGCGAGCTGCTGCTCGAATACACCGGCGGGCGGCTGCCGGTCGCGCGGGCGCTCGGCATGGAGCGGATCGAGCGGGGCGTCCACCGGCGCTGGGTGGCCCGCGCCGAGGTGAGCGGGCCACATGAGCACGCCGAGCCTCTCGACCTGGGAATCGACGATCTAGTCTGATTCCGGGACGACTCGCATCGAAGGAGCGGACGCAGATGGGCGAGACCGATCCGCACATCCATGTCGAGCAGAAGGTGATGCGGGCCGGTGCCGCCTACCGCAATCTGATCGCGTCGTCGTCAGGGCGCGCGCCCGACGCGCCGGATGTCGTCACCACCGGTTGCGGGCTCCGGGTGCCCTACGCGATGACCGCGACCCGCCCGGAAAGCGTCACCTGCCTCGCCTGCCGGGAACACGCTCACCGGGAGTACCTGCGCTACGCCGAGCAGGTGGAGCGTCTGAGCCGGATGCCCGGGTCGCCCGTCACCGGCGACCAGGGGGCGGAGGCCGCGCGATGGGCCCGGGACTTCGCGAAGAGGTTCTCCAGCGCCTGATTCGCCGCCGTTCGACATCCGTAGGGCACGCCGCGGCCGGCTCGTCATGCCCCCGCATGGGGACCAGTGGAGCTCTCACTACTCGAGGAGTTCGGCGGCTTTGGTCATCGGGCCTCCCGTGTCACCCGTGTTGAGCGTGCCGACCGGCTCCACCAGCATGATGGCCGTTTCCTCCTCGGCCACCGGGCAGTGCTCGACACCACGGGGCACCACGTAGAGTTCGCCGGGTTCGAGGACGACGTCCCCTTCCCGGAGCTGGATGGTGAGCCGGCCGCTGATGACCACGAACAGCTCGTCGGTCTCCGGGTGGGTGTGCCAGACGAACTCTCCCTTCAGCTTGGCGAGCTTGATCTCGTAGTCGTTGAGCCCGGCGATCTTCTTCTGCGTCCACAACTCGTCGATCTGGGAGAGCTTGTCGGCGATGTTGACGGGATTGAGGGAAACGGACATCGTGTGGCACCTCTCGCTCGGATGCGCACCGCCCGGATAGGGCGATGGCGGATGTGATGAGCGTGGCCTGCTCCCCGGCTGCCCGTCTTGTACGTTTCTAGCGTGATCGCTCACCGCCCGCCGACGATCAGTGCCTGGCGGCCACCGGTGCCGGGCATCGCCGAGGTCTTCCACGCGCACTTCACCGATCACGCCTACCCGGCCCACACCCACGACACGTGGGACCTGATGATCCTCGATGACGGCGCGGTCGACTTCGGACTGGACCGTCGCCGGCACGCCGCCGCCGACCTCTCCGCCGTTCTGCTCCTGCCGCCCGGTGTCCGGCATGACGGCAGGACCGTCACCGCCGCCGGCTTCCGCAAGCGCGTGCTCTACCTGGACACCACCGTGCTGCCGGAACGCCTCACCGGTAAGGCGGTGGACGCTCCTATCCTCGCCGACCCACTGCTGCGTCACCGGATCCACCGACTGCATGCCGCTGTCGGTCATCCGGGAGAAGTGCTCGAGGCCGAATCACGCCTGTTCTTCGTCGCGGAGAGACTGCGCTTCCACCTTGAGGCGTTCCAGCACCGGGCACCCGGTCGCGAGGCGCACCGGCTGGCCGTCGAACTACGCGAACTGCTGGACGCCCGTGTCCGGGCGGGTCTGTCGCTGCGGGAGGCCGCCGCCGTCCTCCACTCCCACCCCACGCACTTGATCCGCTGCTTCACACAGACGTACGGCCTGCCGCCGCACACCTATCTCACGGGCAAGCGCATAGAACTGGCGCGCAGGCTCCTGCTGAACGGTCAACGGCCGGCCGACGTGGCGACGAGCGTGGGCTTCCACGACCAGGCACACCTGAACCGGCACTTCACCCGGCACGTCGGCATCACACCTGCGCGTTATGCCACACCGGTGCGACCGCCCCGGCTGAACCATCACTAGCCGAATGTCAAAGCGAGGTGTGATAATCCCGCATATTGGACATAGATCATCATCGAGGTGAACGCGGTCGATCGGGGTGATGAACACGACCGGGGCACAGACGCCGGACGCCGCCGGAATGCGGGCGTACGTCGAGGAACTGCGGGCCACGTTCATGCGCCTGCAGGAGGAGGCGCCCGCGCTGCACGAGAAGGCGCGCGCCGTGCAGGTGACGGAGAAGTCGCGTGACGGGCTCGTGGCGGCCACCGTCGGCGCGAACGGCGACCTGATCAGGCTCGACCTCGACCCGCGCATCTACCGGCGGCAGGACGCGCGCGGCCTGGCCGACGCCATCACGCGGACCATCCACGCCGCCGTGGCCAAGGCCCAGGACCGGGTTGTCGAGATCTTCGCGCCGCTCATCCCCGCCGAGCAGATGAGGGCGCACATCGACGGCGACCTCGACGCCGTGCTCGAACAGATGTCGATGCAGATGCCGAAGCGGACACCGGAGGGCCCATGAGTGAGCTGTTCGAGGTGAACTACGTCGACATCCGTCCGCAGCAGCTCGCGAAGGGCCTGTCGCAGTGGCATGCCGCGTCGTCCGACGCGGAGAGCGGCTACGCCGCCAGCCTGCGGGAGATCCGGCGGCTCAACGCCGCCGAGCCGTGGGGGCACGACACGGCCGGGACCGCCTTCCGCTCCGCCTACATGCAGGGCGACGGACCCGAGACGGTGATGAAGCAGGGTGAGGAACTCGCCGCGAAGGTGGTCGAGCTCGGCCCCACCGTACGGCGCAGCGCCGAGAACGCCCGGGGAATGGACGCCGAACGGGCCAGAGAGGTGCGCGAGATCCTGAAGCGGATCTGACCATGACGCACTCCTCCACGACCGGTACGGGCTCCGGCGCCAAGCCGGCCACGACGAACGGCGACGTCACCTCGAACGGCGACGGGCTGCCCGAGTTCGCCGACGGCGGCGGCTCGGTCACCGACGTCACCCCCGCCTGGGGCGAGTCGTTGCCCGCCTGGGCCGACGACCTCATCGCCCTGCTCACGGCGGGCCAGACATGGCCGGATGCGAGCGAGAGCCTGCTGTGGCAGCTCGCCCGCGCCCACCGCTCCGCGACCGTGAGCGTCGTCCAGTCCATCGATCCGGTGGGAGCCGCCGCCGTCGCCGTGCTCAGCGGGATGCAGGGCCCGTCGATGCAGGCGTTCCTGGCGCGGCTCGGCGAGCACTACTCGGAGCAGTCGGGCCTGCTCGGGGTGGCGAACAACCACTTCGCCTACGCCGCGCAGGCCGACAACTACGCCCGCTCGACCCAATATTCCAAGTTGTCGGACAACGCGGTGTTCTGGATCGCGCTGATCGCGACGTTCATCGCGCTTCTCGCGGCCTTCTACTCCGCCGGGGCCTCCACCCGGTTCGTCGGGCCGATCGCCGCCCGCGCCCGCGCCGAGATGGAGAAGATCTTCGAACAGCTCGCCCTCGCCGCAGGCCGTCCCGCCGCGGCCCAGGCGCTGGCCAGAGGGACCGCGTTGGCCTCGCTCCGGGCCGGCCTGCTCGGTCGCATCCTCGCCAACCCCCTGGGGAGGGAGCTCTTCGAGGAGATCGGCGAGGAGGTCGCCGGCGACGCCTTCGCCCAGTCGGAACAGCGGAAGGCAGGCACCCGCGACGGCTGGGACTTGAAGATGACGGGCGCCACCGCCCTGGGCGCGGCGGGCGGCGCGGCCGTCGGCATGCGGGCCGCGCGTCCCGTCAGCAACCTGGTCAACAGGACGCCCCTGCTCAGAAGGCTGAACACCGACGCCCCCGGCTTCGGCAACGCGTTCAAGCGTTTTCCCGGCCGGGCGCTGACGACCGGCCTGACCAACGTGATCGCCTCCCCGGCCGGGAGCGTCCTCGCCAACGGGCTCGTGTACGGCCAGTGGGAAATGCCCGACGGTGAGTCGCTGCTCGGGGCCGCCGCGTCGGGCGCCGCCCGTACGAACACGATCAGCCCGTTCAACCCGGACGTGATCGAGGCGGGCATCAGCCCGCGTACGGCCCTGGCCTCGGCGTACGACACCAGCCTGCGTACCGACCTGATCCGCGCCCTTTCCGGTACGTCTCCGGATCCCGCCGCCGGACAGCCTTCTGGCGGCGATCCGGGTTCCGCGAACACGAATACGGCCGGCGGCGGTCAGACCGCAGGCAACGGCGGGTCCACGGGCTCGGGCGGCACGAGCACCGCGTCCGTCGTGGGGCAGCCCTCCGGCGGCCCGCCCGCCGCACCCGGCGGCTCCGGCCAGCCCGCCACCACCGGGCCGTCCCCCGCACAGTCCGGTGCGAGCACGACGAACCCCGGCACAGCCAGTACCGCCAACGCGGGCGGTGCCAACCCCGGCGCGGCCGGTTCCGGCAGTGCGTCCGGCAGTGCGTCGAACGCGGGCAACACGGGCAACGCGAGCGCGGCGGGCCCGTCCGCCGCGAATCCCGGTCAGGCGCCGGCGGCAGCGCAGAGCGCGTCGGGCCAGCCGGCCACCGCCAATCCCGCCCCGGCGACGGGCACGGGCGGTGCCAACCCCGGCGCGGCCGGCTCAAGCAACACGGCCGGCGCGGCGAACACGGCCGGCGCGAGCAGCGCGGCGGCGGCCAATCCCACTGCTGCCGGCTCCGCGAACACGCCCGTCACCTCCGCTGCGACGTCCACGCCGGCCGCGTCCACGGGGACGCCGTCGTCCGTCGCGCCGTCGTCCGCTTCTCCCTCCGGCGGCACCACGTCATCCGCCGCGGCGTCACCGGCCGCCCCGGCACCGGTGGCGTCCTCGGGGACGACCGGCGGCACCACCTCCGGCAGCGCCGCCGCGGCGCACGCTTCGGCTCGCACGGCGGTCTCCGATGTGCTGTTCACGATCGCGCCCGACGTGCTCTTCCTGCGTGACGGCCGGGGCGCCAGGCTGACCGGTCCTGACGGAAGGCCGGTGCAGCTGTCGGGCGAGGACATGAAGGGCCTCGCGGATCGGCTGACGACGCGTGCCGCCGAGGGCGTGGACACACCTCGGCTCCGCGCGGAGGCGGCCGCGCTGCTGGGGGCGAGGATCGCCGAGGAGAGCCAGGGGCTCCCGGTCGAGGGGGCCCTCGACGCGCTCGCCCGGCTCGCCGACGCGACGCCGGACAGCCGCGCCGCCGCCGTCGAGGTGGCGGGCGAGGTGCTGGAGGACAACCCGCGCGGCTGGCGGCCCGACCGGCTGAGCGACGCGGGGGCCGGACTGGTGGAGGAGGCGGCGGTCCCGCCGCACGGACCCGACCACGCCCTTCGCGTCGGCCGCTCCTCCGACACCGCCGCGGACATCGTCAGGCGCGCCGAGAGTCTCGCCGGGATCCCGTCCACCTCCGGCGCGAACGGGACAGCCAACACGGCGAGCGGAGGCCAGTCCGCCGCGGTCTCCTCGAACAGCGCGGCCTCCTCCAACCCAGGGCCTGCTCCGGCGACGAACTCCGCTCGAACAGCCAACCCGCCGGGGCCGGGGAAGGGGCCGTCCGGCACGCGGCCGGGACCGCGTACGACCCGGGGGCGCGGCCGGGTGACCGCCCGGCCCATCGCGCGGAGCCTGTTCGTCGCCGACGGCAGGCCGCCGCACCTGGCCGACCTGTCGTCGCAGGAGGCGGAGCAGGGCTTCCTGTCGCTCCACGCGTCCGACGTGGGCCCGGACACGACAGGACTGAGCACAGCCGGCGAGCGGACGGTCGTCGTGGACACGGGCCGGCTCGGCGCGCAGCACTTCCGGTTCGAGATCGGTCGGGTGCCCGGCGGCCGTCTCGCCAGGACCAGGGTCCGGTCGGGCACGGCCGCAGACCCCCACGTCGTACGGCTGTCGCCGCGCCTGGCGAACGACATCCTGCCCCGAGTGTGGCTGCACGAGATCAGCGACGTCTTCCAGCGGATGTCCGGCCCCCGGCAGGGCGTGATCCGCTCCTTCCTGAGCCGTACGGCCGAGCCGGACGCCACGGCCTGTGTGACGGCCCGCTATCGCGAGCACGCGCTCCTGGACCGGCAGTGGCGGGCGGCCCCGGCGCAGGAGCGCCCCGCCATCGCGCACGAGATCGAGCGACTGGGGCGTGAGATCGAGAGGCTCGGGCACGTCGCCCCGGCGCCCCCCTGGTCGGCGCCCCGGCCACCCACCGCATCCCAGCCGGCGCCCGACCCGACGACACAGACCTCCACCGCGCAGACCTCCACCACGCAGAGCCCCACCGCGCAGAGCCCCACCGCGCCCGATCCGGTGGCGGACCTGCTCGGGCTGGCCCGCACCCAGCGGGAGACGCTGGCGAACGCCGCCGACGAACTGCTCAGAGCGGTCAAGGAGAAGATCGACAGCACCAGGGCGGCCAAGGCCGACGCGAAGAAGGCCGAGGAGGCCGCCGAGAAGGCGTCGCAGGAAGAGGACCGCGGCGCCGAGGAACGCCGCCGCAAGGCGCTGGCGGACCGCGACGTCCACCGGGCGAGCGCCGAGCGCGCCCGCCGGAGCAAGGAGGCGTACGCGCGGGCGGTGCGGCGGGCGGTCGAGGCGCGCACGGCGTACGAGACGCTGGAGAACGCCCTGAACGCCCTCCCCACGGGCCGGAAAGGCACGCTGCCCGCGGAGATCGCCGGGTTGGCCCGGGAGGCGGAGGCCGCCCACACCGCGTACAAGGAGGCGTTCGCGGACGCCCTGCCGTCGTCCGAGGCCATGACGGAGGCGACGCCGGCGGGCCGGCTGCCCCACCTGGAACGGCTCACGCAGGTCGTCAACGAGATGCTCGAACGCGCCGGCGTCGACCAGCGCTACGCGCCCGACGAGCTGTCGCACGTGTTGCGGTCGAACTTCAGGTGGCTGGTCTCGCAGGACGGCGTGGTGCTGCGCGTGGGCCGCGGCACGCGGGCCGAGCTGCGGCTGCGGCTGAAGGTCACGGACCTGGTCGAGGTCTTCGGCCATCCGGTGCGGCATTCCCAGTCGATGCTCGGCCAGTTGCCGCAGGGCGGCCGCTCGGCCTCCGCCACCGCCAACCGCGCGGTGCGCCTGGCGCCGAATCTCGACCTGAACGCCCTGACCAAGCCGTGGCAGGACACCCACTGGCTCGGGATGCTGATGAAGTTCGGCCTGTTCAAGGGGGGCACCGCTTTCGGCAGGAGCGAGTCGTTCAGCGGCAACGCGTCGGATTTCGCGCTGGCCGGCGCGGTGCAGGACAACGCGGGCGAGGCGCTGGTGCTCGACGGGCTCGCCTCGGCGGAGGTGGAGCTGCGCACCGCGACCGGCACCGAGCGGGCGCGCGTGGACAGCGGCACGGCCGGCGACGCCCGGAGCCTGCAGGTGTATCTGCCGCACACGCACGCGCAGCGGGGGCCGGCCGAGGTCACCCGGCTCTCGCGGAAGGAGCGGCAGCGCACGCCGTTCCCCGAGCACGCGGTCACCGGGCTGACCGGGCTGCAGGACCTCGCCGAGCGCACCGCGGAGCGGACCGGCCACTCCGAGATCGGCAGTATGACCCGCGACCAGATCCTCACGATCATGACGGAGGAGCTGCCGGCCCGGCTCGGCGAGGCGATCAACGATCCCGAGGGGCTGCGCCGCCCGATCACCGTCAACGGGCGGGTGGTCGGCTATGTGCGGATCAAGACCCGGGTCGTGATGGACACGGCGCGGCCGGTCGGCACGCCGAGCACCAAGCACCGCCTGGAACGGCTGCGCGTGGGGTTCTCGGGCGCGTCGGGCTCGCGCTCGGCCGGCCGGTCCTTCGAGATCAAGGGCACCGCGGGAGTCCAGCTTCCCGTCGGCGACCGGCACATGCTCGGCGCCGTCGGTCTCGACGGATACAAGACCGCCACACCGCGCCTCACGGGCGGGCTCGGCCGCTCCTGGTCGCGGTCGCGGTCGATGAGCGCGGGCGGGACCGCCATCCGGCCGAGTGTGCAGCGCTGGGCGGGCCACACCCAGGCGTACGCGCTGGAGCTCGAGCACACGGTGACCGTGCAGATGAACACCGACGACGCCCCGCATGCCCCCATACGCGGCCGGAGCACGGGCCTGTTCCGCATGCCGGAGCCGCAGGCGTACCGCTACGGCCTTCCCGTCGACCGGTCGGCCGTACGGAAGGACGGCAGGCTCAGGGACGACCCGAAGCCCGGCACGCCGAAGGGCCGCCTGCCCAGGCTGCCCGGCTGGTCGCACGGCACCGGAGCCGGGCCCGCGCTCGTCCAGGCGAGCGAGCGGCCGGGGAGCGCCAGGAACCTCGACGAGGTGCGCGCGAAGGTCGAGGCGGCGTTGCGTGCGCGCGGCCTGCTGCCGGACGAGAACGGCCGGCTGTCGCGTGATCCGCTGACCCGGGCGAGCCAGATCGCCAACATGATCGAGCTGGCCGAGCAGTTCTCCCCGGCCCGTCTGCAGACCGCGTATGACCAGGCCATGCAGGACGGGATCTTCCTCGACCTGGTGAGCCAGGGCATCGGCCGGGCCAGCCGGCACCTCACTGTGCGCATCCGGTTGGAGCAGTCGGGCCAGGAGGAGTTCCAGGGCACCAGCGCCGCCGACGTCGTGACCGACCTCGACATCTCGTCGGAGACCTCCGGCCGCTCGGCCGGCCGGTCGCGCGGCCGGGCCCGGGACGTCGGCCCCGGTCTCGGCTTGGAGACGAATCCGGGCGAGGCCGGCTCGACCGGCGGTGGGTTCGGCGCCCACTGGAGCAGGGGGCGCACGTTCTCCACGACCCTCAACGACACGGGCAACCTGGTCACGCTGGCAGAGGGCACCGCTCCGGCGGCGGTCTTCGAGGTCCCCCACAAGCTCACCGTGGACCTGATCGAGGACGACGGAAAGGTCACGCCGCTGGCCCAGAGCGACGACGTGTGGATGCGGGTGCTGCTGCCCTCCGACCTGCTGCCGGAGCAGCGGACCGAGCCCTCGCCCAGCCATCCGACGTCCTCGGAGGCGCTGAGCCTGGCCACCCTGCTGCACGTGGACGGGAGCGGCGTGCTCGACGCCCTTCGATCGGTGCTGCCGAGGGCGATGCGGCCGGGCTCGGTGTCGTTCCACCACCTCGCCGAGGCGTTCAACATGCGCAACCTCATCTCCCACCCGGAATGGCTGCTCGCCGACCCCGCCAGACCCGCCACGACGTACAGCACGGCCTTGGCCGTCCGCCCGCGCGGCCTGCGTACGCACCGGGCGTCGGCGTGGGTCACGGCCCAGCCGGGCGAGTCGACGTTCGTGACCGCGGCCGACCTGGTGATCGGCGACATCAACTTCACGATGGGCGCCCACACCACGCGGATGGAGACGCGTGGCGGACGGTCGGTGGACGCCTCGACCGGCGCGAACGAGGCCCTGCCCGGCCCGCTCGGCGGCAAGGAGGAGGCCGGCGCGTCCGGGGCGGGGAGCAGATCGTCCTCGATCTCCGACACGGCGATCTGGGGCAGGGAACGGCTGGCCATCGACACCGGCAAGCACTACGTGTTCGCGATGAAGGCGGACATCACGGTTTCCGGGGACGAGGCGGGCAACCGGCGGGCCGACGCCGAGCCGCTGCGGGACAGGACGGTCGTCTACTCCCTCCCCGAGCGCGACGCGCTCGACCTCTACGGCAGGAGCGAGCTCAAGCTGCCCCTCGACCAGGTGGCCGACGCGGTGACGCGACTGCTGGACGGCAACCTCCAGCTCGACCCGCGTACGGCCGTGCCGCTGGTCCGCAGATACCTGGCCGACCGGGCGCTGGCGCGAAGGGACGGCCACCCCCGGTCCGACCTGGAGCAGAAGCACCCTCGCGCCGTGCTCACCGAACGGCTCGCCAAGGACTTCCCGATGAGCCTGGCCGCCGCGGGGAACCGGCTCAAGCAGATGCACGACAGGCTGCCGGACCTGGCCACCCGCGTGGACGTCCCCGACCTGTACGAGGACTCCCTCGGCGAGAGCACCGTGAAGTCGGTCCGGCTCACGACCCCGGGCGGCAAGCGGACCCGGCTGCTCGACGAGGTGCTCGGCCAGATCGGCACGGTGGCGCCCGGCGCGCTGAAGCGCGACCCGGTCCTGCTGCGCAGCCTGTTCGGCGATTTCGCCGGCAAACGCTGGTGGGGCAAGCTCGACGACATGACCGGGTCGGCCGGCTTCGTCAAGACGTACTCGCTCAAGATCGGCCCGCACCTCACCGAGGACGTGACGGTCAGGATCACGGCGGAGCTCCACGGCGACCAGGCGACGTACGGCGGAAACGTCCACAACTTCGGCCAGATCCTCCAGGACTACACATACACGCAGGAGGACCGCGCCGAGTCGTCGGGCAAGACGTTCGGCGGCAGCGCGAACGCCGGAGCCGGGCAGGACGTCGGCAGCGGCGGCCGAGCGGTCGCCACCGACCGCTCGCACACCGGCACGGCCTCCACCGGCACCCAGCGGACCCGCATCCAGCGTTCGGCGGCGTTCCGCGGCGGGCAGCTCGTCGAGCATCCGGTGACCATAAGGATCGAGGTCGAGCGGTCGTCGGGCCGCCTGCGCGGCGCCGTCGCCAGGACCACCGGCGTCCCCCGGACCAGCCACGTCACGCTGCGCGGCACCATGACCCGGGTGCTGCCGGACGGCATGGTCGCGAAGGAGGGCACGGTCGCCGCGCGGCCGCCCGCCCGGCCCGACGTGCGGAGGGTCGTGCCGCCGGAGGTCTTCGTGACCGAGCGGCTCAAGGCCGACGACCTGCTGCGCGCCGTGTTCGGCCGGCTCTCCCGGGAGGACCTGCTCGGCGGGGCCGCCGCCATGGAGCACTACGCCGAGCTGGCCAAGGCGCTCACCGGGAACGGGCTCACGACCCGGCTGGAGCGGATGACCGGCCCCGACGGGCACCGGCTCATCCGGCTGCCCATGCCGGGCAGACCTGGCCAGGTGGTGGACGTGCGGATACACGCCGACCTCTCCGAACCCGACCCGGTGGCCCTGGGCCTCAACGACACCGAACTGGGGCAGGTGGACCGCGAGCAGAACACGGCCGGCACGGCCACCGACCGGGGGCAGATGGCGCCGCTCGGCCGCACGTACAGCGCCGGGCACGCGGTGGGCGCCGGCGCCGATTTCGGCGCCGGCGACCAGACCGCGCAGTCGAGCTCGGGCAGCGGCGGCAACCGCGACGAGACCAGCGTCTTCGTGAAGGGCACCGGGGCCAAGGTGAGGTTCCGGGTCGACTTCGGCCTCCGGTTCGAGGTGCGCCAGGTGGCGCGCGACGGCGCGGAGACGGTGCTGCGGACCGCGGACATTCCGCACGGCGCGACCGGCACGGCCCACCTGATCATGTTCCAGCACGCGCTGGAGGAGATGCTGGCACGCCGCGACGCGGGCGTCGCCCGGCCGCTGTGGAACTTCCACCGGCAGAGGGTGGCCGCGCCCGCCGTCTTCTTCTCCCACGACACCGTGCGCGCGCTGGCCGCGAGGCAGCCGTCGTACGACCCGGCCGCCCCCAGCAGAGCGATGGCCGAGGCGCTCAGAGGACGGACGGGGACGCTGCCGGTGGGCATCGTCGCCGACATCGGCCGAATGAATCAGGCGCCCGGTTCGACGGCTCTCGTGGCGGAGGCGAGGCTGCTCGCCCGCGACCTCGGCGCCGACGTCCACCTCCATCTCACGCGGCCCGACGGCAGCGTCGAGCGTTACCGCGCCACGCCCGCGGGCGAGCTGTCCGGCGATCCCTTCGCCGAGGCCCTCGGCACGGTGCCGCCCGACCTGGTGGCGCTGGCCGAGGGGCACGGCCTCGATCTGCGTGACCTGTACGGCGGGCGGTCCGACGGGTTCGCCGACCGCATCGGCGAACGGCTCGACGCCCTCGGCGTCGCCCGGCCGGCGCCGGCCGACCCGGGCTGGCCGGTGCCCGAGACGGCCGCGGACGCCACCTGGGGCGGCACCGCCCTCATCACCGCCCCGCCCGGCAGCGTGACGGCCGAGCCCATCCCCAGGACCGCGTTCGTGGCCGACGGCCGGGCCCCGCACCTGCCCGACCTGTCGAACGACGAGATCCCCGCGGCCGTCGCAGACCTGCGCCCGGCGGACTTCGGCCGGGGCGTCCACGCCGTGACCGCGACGCCGGACGGCACGGTCGTCACCGTCGAGACCGCCCGGTTCGGCACGCAGCGCTTCGTCGTGCTGCCCGAGGACCCCGGCGGCGGACGCCCGGGGCGTACGGAGGTCGACGCGGGCACCGGCCCGCACGTGATCCGGCTGGCGCCGAGGCTGGCCCCCGACGTGGTGGCCCGGGTGCTGCTGCACGAGATCAGCGACACCCTGCAGAAGCGGTCGGCGGCGGAGCAGGGGACGGTGCGCCGGTTCCTGAACGCCCTCGATCCCGGCTACGACGCCTGTGCCTCCGCCCGCTACAACGAGCACGCCTACCTGTCGCGCCGATGGAGGGCGACGACCTCGGACGAGGAGCGAGCGCGGCTGCGGCACGAGATCGAGGCGGTCGCCCGCGACCTCGGCGCGCGGGGTCAGGCGGCGCCCCCGCCGCCGTGGGTCACCGTGCCGCCTCAGGCGCCGGTCCCCGACCTGTGGGAGCGGATGCGCAGGCTCAGCAACACCTCCGGCTGGGAGCCGCCCGACGACGAGGACGAAACCGTCCCCGCACCGGAGGACACAGGGCAGCGAAAGGTAAGGAACGGGTGATGCCCTACTCGATCGCCAGGAGCAGGGACGAGGCGCACCTCTATCTCGACCTGAACCCCTGCGCCTGCGGCTCGGCGGACACCGACTGGGACAGCGGCCTCGCGAGCGTCGAGGGGGAGCTGGTCACCTGTTACGAGGGGCGGTGCGCGGGGTGCGGCGCCGAGCGGGAGCACCTGTTCGGACTCCCGGAACGGGAGGTGACGCCCACGGGCTTCCCGACGTTCGGCGGCGCGGAGCCGTCCGAGTTGCTGGACCCCGGCGAGTGGCTGTGGGTGGCCGACCTGACGGCGGGCAACGTTCCGGACGGCGGGGAGAGGCAGGCGCTGTCCATCGCGCGGGCCGCGGTCGAGGAAGTGATCAAATTCGTCCCGCCCGGGCAGGACGAGGTGCCCGAGGACGCGTTCTGGTCGGAGCGGGGACGCGCCGTGCGCGCCGCCGAGCCGGGGCGGTTCCGCCTCGACCGGCTGCTCGTCGTGAGGGACACCTACCGGGAGCTGGCCGGAGCCTAGAGTAGGGGGAATGGAGCAGGCAGTGTCGATCCCGTACGCGCGGACGCTCGCGGAGGCCCGGCTGTATCTCGCGCTCACCGTGGACGAGGCCGCACGCGAGGAGCCGCCGGTCGAGGGGCCCGAGGCGTGGACGGTACGGTCCGGCGGGGTCGAGCTGCTCGTGCCGTACGCGAGCGAGGCGGAGGCCAGGGACGAGGGGGAGCGGTTCGGCGTCGGCCTGTCCGAGCTGATCGACCCCGGTCAGTGGCGGCTCGCCGGTGCGGGCTACGCGCGCCGCGCGCTCGCCGACGACCTCGAATACACCGAGGAGCCGGGGGACGAGAGGCTCTTCCAGCGGGTGGTGAGCGGCTGGGAGGCGGCCAGGGACGCGCTCGGGGAGGCGCTCAAGTTCATCCCGCCCGGCGAGGACGAGGTGCCCGCCGAGGCGTTCTGGACCGAGGCGGGGCTGGCCGCCCGCGAGGCGGAGCCCGATTGCTTCCTGCGCGACCGGCTGGCCGAGGACATCGCCTTCTACCAGCAGAATCTGGACGACTTCCGCCGTCTCAACGGCTGACCTACTTGCCGAGCGGCACGGGAACGCGGGCGGCGGCCGGGTCGAGCGCCGGGCCCTCCGGGATGAGATGCAGCAGGTGTGCGGGCACCGGCGTGGCGTCGGAGGCGTCGTAGCCGAGCTTCGGCAGCAGATCGGCCGAGGCGACGGCGAACCTGCGGCCCTGGTCCGTCACCAGGAAGTAGTTCGTGATCGACCCCAGCTGCCCCTCGCCCGGCAGCAGGCCGGCGACCGCCGCCATACCCGGCGGGAGCAGCACCTGGTCGAAGGTCTCCTGGCCGCCCGGGGTCCTGGGCGTGGGGATCGCGATCGAGGAGCCGACGGTCAGGGTCGCCCGTGTCGAGCCGCCGCGGGTGCCGGAGTAGACCGCGCACAGCGGCGTGGTGGAGGCGGGAGAGGTCACCGTGGGCATCGTCTCGGGCATCCCGCCGCCCACCACGCTCTGCTTGGACAGTGAGGCGTTGGCCGTGGCCGCGTCGATCGGGACGGCCCGCGGGGGGCGCCTGCCGTACGCCGCCTTGATGGCCGGATCGGCCAGCAGGAGCGTGGCCTGGGTAAGGGTGATCGGCGCGAGGCCGTCGGACAGCAGGACGTACCAGCGGGCGGGGGCGCCCCCGATGCCGGGCACGGTGAAGACCTGTCCGATCGCCGCCGTGACCGTGCCTTCGGGCCCCCGGACCTTCCTGCCGAGGTGCTGCACCTTCGGGCCGCTGAAGTCGACGCCTTCGGGGATGGCGTTGAGCCAGGTCGCGGGCACCTTCCTGGGCTGGGCGTTCAGGGCGCTCACCACGCTGGAGCTCGCCCGCATCCGCCGGTCGCCCCAGATGACCCACTTCTGCCGGCCGTCGTCCACGACCATGGCGCCGCCGCCGAGGGGCCTGCCGCCGACGTCCACGCCGCCCACCAAGGTGACGTACGGCCGCGGCGCCCCGGTGGCGTCGGGGCCGTCCACCACGCACACCGACCACGGTCCGTGCACCAGCTTGTCCTTGGCCGGCAGCGAGTCGGGCGCGCCGGGGATGCCGACGAGCGGCCCGCGCGGCAGCGCGGCCAGCGAGGCGGCGGAGACGTCGCGCACCGTCACGTCGGCGGTGTCGAGCAGCAGCCGGGCGGAGACGTAGTTCGCCACGGGAAGCAGCACGCGCTCCTGCTGGCTGTAGACGTAGGTCGCGCCGGTGTCCTGCTCGACGAGGAGCTGGCCGGGTTGGGTGAGCTTGGTGGCGCCGCCCGGCTTGATCACACCCCAGATGCCGAAGACGGCGAGCAGGAGCACCGACAGCAGGACCCCGCAGAACGTGGCCAGGGTGTGCCGCCGCATCGGCGTCTCCGCGACGTCCGGCTCACCCTGCAGCAGGGCCTGGCCGAGACGCTGCTGCATCAGCCGGTATGCCTGGTAGAGGTCCTTCCGGGTCTGCACGTCACCTCCCTGTCCGAGGGCATGGGAGTCAGCATATTGATCCGGCGGCGTCTTTGTGATCTCCACAGTGTCCCGGCGGTCCCGCTTTGACGTAGGTCGTTGAAACTTGTACGGTTACAGCCGCTGTTGTAACATTAATAGTTACATCGCTCGGAATCGATGGAGGATCGACATGGGTCAGCTCTCGGGCAAGGTCGCGATCGTCACCGGCGGCACCACGGGCATCGGCCTCGCCACCGCCAAGCGCTTCGCGGCCGAGGGCGCACAGGTGTACATCACCGGCCGCCGTAAGCCGGAACTCGACAGCGCCGTCGAGGAGATCGGCTCGAACGTCGTCGGGATCCAGGGGGACGTGGCCGACCTCGCCGACCTCGACCGGCTCTACGCGGCCGTCGCCCGGCACGGCCACCGGATCGACGTGCTGTTCGCCAACGCGGGGGGCGGCGAGTTCGCCCGGCTGGAGGAGGTCACAGAGGAGCATTTCGATCGGACCTTCGCCGTCAACGTCCGCGGTCTGTTCTTCGCCGTCCAGAAGGCGCTGCCGCTTCTCAACGAAGGCGCTTCGGTGATCTTGCCGGGTTCCACGGCCGCGACGACCGGAGCCGAGGCGTTCGGCGTGTACAGCGCGACCAAGGCCGCCATCCGGTCCTTCGCCCGGACGTGGGCCAACGAGCTCAAGGGGCGTGGCATCCGGGTCAACGTCATCGTTCCCGGGCCGATCGACACCCCTGGAATCACCGGTCTGGCTCCGGACGAGGAGCGGGCCGAAGAGCTCAAGGGCGTCCTGGCGAGCCAGGTGCCGCTGGGCCGCATGGGGCGGCCGGAGGAGATCGCGAGCGCGGTGCTCTTCCTGGCCTCGGACCAGAGCAGCTTCACCAACGGCGCCGAGCTCTACGCCGACGGCGGCATGAACCAGGTCTGAGCCGGTCTCCCGCTCCTGGCGCGAGCCGGCCGGGCTCCTCCACCCGCCCTCACCCCCCGGTGGTGGGGAAGGGCGCCGGGCTCGTCGCCCGCCGCCTACTCCCTCTGCCGCGCCAGCACGTCCCGCAGCACGTCGGCGATGGTGGTGCCCGCCAGTTGCTTCCTCATGGCGTCTTCCAGGCCGTCGTACACCTGCCGCAGCGTCGGCTGGATTCCGAAGCCGACCGGGCACGACTGGTTCGGCCGCGCGTTGTGCATGCCGAAGAGGCCGCCCTCGTCCAGGGCCTCGTACACGTCCAGCAACGTGATCGACTCGGGGTCGCGGGTGACGACCCAGCCCGCTCCGGTGCCCCGTCTGGCCTCCACCAGGCCCGCCTTCCGCAGGTCGCCCAGGCATCGCCGGATCACGACCGGGTTCGTGTTGACGCTGCCCGCGATGCGTTCGGAGGTGGCCACTTCGTGCCCCTCCCGGCGGTCGAGCACCATCCACGTCAGCACGTGCACCGCGACCGTCAGCCTGCTGTTCGCACTCATCCGCTCGTCCGTCTCCTCTGTGTAACTCACAAGGTTACAGCGCCGCTGGAGGCCGGTCTGTCGCACGGTTCACTGCGGCGGGCGGCGGCCTGCTTGTCTCTCGGCGGCGTCGAGTGCGGGCGTGAGCGGTGCGAGCGTGGTGCGCAGCAGGTCAGGCAGGGAGCCGGACGGCAGGACGAGCCCGCTGGTCGTGGAGGATGCGGCGGTCGTTTGCAGCCATTCTCGGAGAGCGAGGCGAACTGCGGCGGCCACGCTCGCCGCGAGCACGCGGGCGGTGGTGTGCCGGCCGGTGTGGCCGAGGCGTTGGGCGATCGCGTCGCTGAGGGGATGTTCGATCGCGGCGGCGGCGTCGACGAACTCGTCGCGCAGCGCGGGGCGGGTGGTGATCAGCAGTAGCGCGTCGCAACCGGGTTGGCCGGGGTCGGTGTACTGGTCCACGATCGCCTCGATGACCGCCTCGGCGAGGCCGACGTCGGCGGGCCGCCCGGCCACGGCCGCCGCGACCCGCGCTTCCCGTTCGCCGGTGACGGCGGCCACGATCGCCTGTTCCCGGCTGGAGAAGTAGTTGTTGTAGGTCCTGGGGGAGACGCCGGCTGCCTCGGCGATGTCGTCCACGCGCACGTTGTCCGGCCCGCGCTCGAGAGCCAGCCGCAGTGCCGCCGCGCGCAATGCCTCTCGCGTGGCCTGCTTCTTCTGCTCGCGCAACCCGGTCGGTCTCGTCTCCACCGTCCCAGCGTTCCAGAATCGATGCGTGGACGCAAATTTGCGTGCACGCAAGTTTTGTCCGTAGTGTGCCTGTCGGCAGGGAGGATGTCCCAGCGGCCCAGGCGCGCTTCGGCGCTCCATCCGCCCTGCTCTCGTCCGCGTGAGCAAGGGAGAAGACGTGATCACAGATGTCGTCATCGCCGGCGGCGGCCCGAACGGGCTGATGCTGGCCTGCGAGCTGAGCCTGGCAGGGGTTCGGGCGGTGGTGCTGGAGCGGCTGCCGGAGATGAGCGAGGAACCGAAAGCGAACGGATTGCTCGGCCAGGTCGTGAGAATGCTCGACCGCCGGGGGCTGCACGAACGTCTCAGCGACAGCCCCGCACCGCCGCAGCCGAACTCCGCATACTTCATGTTCGGTGCGCTGGGCCTGGACCTGAGCCTGCTGGAGGACAGCCCCGTCTACGCCCTGCCGGTGCCGCAGCGACGCATCGTGCAGGTCCTGCAGGAGCGCGCCGTCGAACTGGGCGTGGAGATCCGGCGGGAACACGAGGTCGTCGGCGTGTCCCAGGACGACGACGCGGTCACCGTCGATGTCGCGAGCCCCGGCGGGGCATACCGGTTGCGGGCCCGATACCTCGTCGGCGCGGATGGAGCACACAGCGCCACCCGCAAGCTCTCCGGCATCGGGTTTCCTGGCGTCACCTATGACCGGATGACCGTCTGCTCGGCGCACGTGAACCTTCCGGCGGACTGGGTCGATCCCGCGACCGGCGCGCTGCACGTGCCCGGCTACGGCGCTGTTCTGCCGTTCCTGCCCCACCGCACGGAGCACGGCGGGTTCTCCTACGCACCGATGCCCGGTCACCCGCCGCTGGTCAGCACCACAGAGTGGGACCTGCCCACGACCGACGCCCCGATGGACCTTGAAGCGCTGCGGGCGAGCATCCGCCGCGTGCTCGGCGTCGACGTGCCACTGGGCGCGCCCGACGGCCCGGGGCCGCACGTGCTGCGTCGGCTGACGGGCGGTAACACCCGGGTCGCCGACCGGTTCGCCGACGGCCGGGTATTCCTGATCGGTGATGCCGCGCACGTGTACGCCGCCACCGGGGGAGGACCCGGGCTCAACCTCGGCCTGCAGGACGCGGTCAACCTCGGCTGGAAACTTGCCGCAGTGATCCGCGGCAGCGCCCCGCCCGGACTGCTCGACAGCTACGAGGCCGAGCGGCGACTTGCCGCCCACCGCATGATCCTGAACGCGCGGGCACAGTCGGCCCTGATAGCTCCCGGCGGCGACGTCACCGGACTGCGCGAACTGTTCACCGAGCTGCTCCGCGACAAGAGCACCGTGCAGCGCCTCGCCGAACTCATCGCGGGCGCCGACGTCCGCTACGACATGGGCGAACCCGACGCGCATCCGCTGATCGGCCGGTTCGCGCCGGACATGGAACTGCACACCCCGACCGGGCCGGTCCGGCTGGCCGAGCTGACCAGAACCGCACGCCCGCTACTGCTCGACCTGACCGAACGGGCGTCGCTGGCGCGGACGCTCGACCTGCGGCACGACTACGTCGACATCGTCACCGCGCGCCCCCAGGTCCCGGCACCCACCGCACTGCTCCTTCGCCCGGACTGCTACGTGGCCTGGGCATCCGCATCACCCGAACCGGATCCCACGGAGATCGAAGTGCTTCGGGCCGCCGTACAGCGATGGTTCGGTGGGCTTTCCGGGCGTTAGGAAAAAGGGGAATGGAGTGGCGGAAAAGCCAGATTCTCCCGGGCTTCGATATAGCCGCTCGGCATAAGGGGTTCACAAGATTGACAAACGATTTACGGTGAGGGCGGCCCCTTTGTCGATGAAGGAGTGACTGAATGGGTAACAGCTTGCTCGGCGGCGACCCCGCGGAGATGCAGAGCATGGCCGCGCAGTTCAGCCAGCAGGCGGACCAGGTTCGCGCCACGATGGCCAACCTCGACCGTGAGGCGGCCAAGGTCGGCACCGCCTGGACCGGCCCCGGCGCGCAGCGCTTCCACGACGCCTGGCAGAGCTACCGGGCGGCGTTCCAGCGCATGGCGGAAGAGCTCAACGAGGCCTCCCGGGTCATCACGACCTACCGCGGCAACATCGAGTCCGCCACCCGCTGACCGGCACCCGCAGACCGCCGGCCGCCGGACCGCCATGAGTGCCATGGCGGTCCGGCGGCCTTCTCATGTCACCGGCGGCTCGGTCGAGTCCCCGGGGCTCAGTCCGGCACCGCGGCCTGGATCGGGGTCGCGGCGCCCGAGACGACCAGCAGGCCCCGCCCGGGAGGCCCACCGACGGCGCCGCGCGGCAGCCGTACGGCGAACAGGTCCCCGTCGGCGGGGCTCTGCACGTTGAGCAGCAGGCCGGTCCTGCCCTTGCGCGCCTCGGCGGCGAACCCTCGGTAGGCCGTCGCCAGGTCGCCCGTGGCCCCCGCGATGAGCAGGCCGTGCTCGCCGTCCCGCCCGGTGCGCAGGATCTCGTCCAGGGCCAGGCCGAGCGCGGAGTCGGGGGAGATGAGCTCCGCGTCGTCCACGGCCACCACGTAGCGCTCGTGCCCGGCGACCAGAGCGAGCGGGTCGAGGGCGCCCGGCAGGCCGCCGAAGTCGTCCGCGCCGCCCCCGGTCACGCTTCTGGCGTTGCCGTCCAGCACGGCGAGCACCCCCGGCGCCCCGGCGAGGTCGCGCAGCGGGCTGCGTCGCGGGGTCACGACGAGCACGGGCGTGCCCCGGTCGAGCAGCGAGCGCGCCGCCGTGACCAGCGCGGACGACCGTCCCGAGCGCGGCGGCCCCGCGACGACGGCGGCCGGTCCCTGGCCCTGCAGGTCCACGCCCATCGGGGTGAGGGCGTCGCCGCCCGCGCCGAGCAGCGCCCACAGGGCCGACGGCGGCTGGTGCGACGGCGCCAGGTCGAGCGCCTGGCTCGCCGTGATCCGCATCGGCAGCGCGTCCACCCGCAGCGGCGGCTCCGACGGCCAGGCCCACTTCCCGAGGGTGTCCGAGCCGCCGAATCGTGCCGCCGCCGTACGGGCGAGCTCCTGCAGGACGGCCACCTGCGCGGGGCCGGAGGGGTCGTCGCACAGCAGCGCGATCTGGCTCTCCACCAGGCCGTGCTCGCCGACGGCCAGGGCCCTGCCTGGGGGCATGGCGCTCGGCAGGTCGCGCATCGGCAGCCCGGCGAGCCCGTAGTCGGCGGGGTCGGCGAGCCGCAGCACGAGCCGGTCCTCGAAGACGGTGGAGATCTGCCCGAGCAGGCCCGACCGGTCGGAGGTGACCACGGCCCGCAGCCCCACGGCCGGCCCCTCCCTCAGCAGTTGCAGCATGGCGTCGACCAGCCGCCCGTAGTCGTAGTTCTCGAACGCGGCGACGTACCCCTCCCAGCGGTCCACGAGCAGGACCAGCCAGGGCAGCGCGCCCACGCCCGTGCGGTCGCGGGCGGCCCGCGACCGGGCGGCGGCGCGCGCCTCGGCCAGCGAGGCGTACCCGGCCTCGGCCAGCAGGTGCTGACGGCGCCCGACCTCCGCGCGCAGGCGGGTCAGCAGGCGCTCCACCCGGTCGAGCTGGTCGCGGGTGACGACCGCCCCGCAGTGCGGCAGCGCGACCAGCGGCAGCAGCGCGCCCGACCCGCAGTCGACGGCGTGGACGTGCACGTCCTCGGGGGAGGCGCCGGCCGCGATCGAGCCCGCGATCGTCCGCAGCGCGCTGGACCGGCCGCTGCGCGCGCCGCCCGCGATCAGCAGGTGGCCGCCGTGCCGCGGGTCGAGCGTGAGCGGGCGCCGGCCCTGCTTCCAGGGCAGGTCCGTCACGCCGAACGGCAGCGGCGGCACCTCCTCGGCCCCCGGCCGGTACGGCGCGGCGCCCGCGAGCAGGCCGCCGGAGGAGTCCGCGGCCCCGACGTCGAGGACGACCTGGTCGGGCAGCGGCGGCAGCCACGGGCTCGGCTGCCGGGGCATGTCGCTCCCGGCCTCCCGCAGCGCGTCCACGAGCAGGGCCAGGTCGGTGCCGCTCGCCGCCTGGGCGGGCGGGGCGGGCAGCGGGTGGCCGAGCGCCTGCCAGGGCAGATCGAGGACGCGCACGTCCTCCCCCGCGTCGGCCGCCCCCGCACTCCGCGGATGTGGTGTGCGGCCGCCGATCCTGGCGGTCTGCACCGCCACGGGCGCTCCGGAGCCGGCCCGCACATAGCAGCGGCCGGGCGTCGTCCGCGAGATGTGGGCGGCGTCCGGCACGTCGATGACGTCGGCCGACTCGTTGGCGTCGGTCACGCGCAGCGCGATCCTGAGCGAGGTGTTGGCCTGGATGTCGGCGGTCACCACACCGCCGGGCCGCTGGGTGGCGAGGATCAGGTGGATGCCGAGCGAGCGGCCCCTGCGCGCGATGTCGACCAGCCCCTCGACGAAGTCGGGCAGCTCCGCGACCAGGGCGGCGAACTCGTCGATGATCAGCACGAGCCGGGGCAGCGGCGGCAGGTCCTTGCTCCCGGCGGTCTCCGGCACCGGCGCGGCGAAGATTCCGCCGCCGCGCGCCCGCCGGACGCCGCCCGCGCCGAGCACCCAGGTGGCGCCGCGCGCCCGCTGGTAGTCCTCGATGTCCTTGGCCCCCGCGTCCAGCAGCAGGCGTTCCCTGCGCCGGATCTCGGCGGCCAGCGACGCCAGGGCCCGCTGGGTCAGGTGGCCGTCGAGGTCGCTCACCATGCCGACCGTGTGCGGGAGCCGTACGCACTCCTTGAAAGCCGCGCCGCCCTTGTAGTCGATGAGCACGAACGTCATCTCGTCGGGCCGGTTGGCCACCGCGAGCGAGCAGATCAACGTCTGGAGCAGCTCCGACTTGCCCGCGCCGGTCGTGCCCGCGACCAGGGCGTGCGGGCCGTCCCTGCTCAGGTCGACCTCGAACGGGCCTTCCGGTCCCACGCCGATCAGGGCCCGGGTCGTACGGCCCTGCCGCTCGGCCAGCGCGGCGGGGTCGAGGGACACCTCCAGCAGGTCGAGCAGGCGGACCGCGTCGGGCAGGGCGGCCGAGGGGTCGTCGCGGCTCACGTCGCGCAGCGGGGCCAGCGCGCGGGCCAGGCGTTCGGCCCAGGACGGCGAGACCTGGTCGGCGCGGATGCCGGTGATCGGGTCGAGCCCGCCGCCGTGGAGGCGCACCCCGCCCTCGCGGTCGCAGGACACGACCGTCGCGCACTCCTCGGGCAGCAGCCGCTCGTCGTCGTCGATCGCGATCGTGTAGACCCCGGCGCGCGGGCCCTGCCGCAGCACCTGCGGCATGCCGGGCAGGCCGCGCAGCACCTGCGCGCCGTCGAGCACGACGAGCACGTCGAACGGCCGCTCGTCGTAGGTCGCGAAGGCCGGCTCGGCGGGCCGGTTGCCGCTCGCGCGCCCCAGGTCGTCCCAGCCGGCCGGGCCGCCGGACAGGCGGGTGCCGCGCGGCACCCCGGGATAGGGCCCCGAGCCGTTCTCGGCGTCGAGCCGCTCGGTCACCAGGGCGGCGAGTTCGGCGACCCGGCGGGCGGCGGCCTCGGGGTCGGCGCCGACGAGCGCGGCGCAGTCGGACGACAGGGCGCCGCCGCGGGCGGCGGCGTCGGGCGCGCAGTGCGGCAGCCAGCGCACCCAGCCCCACTGCCCGGCGCCGTCGGCGTTGGCCGACAGCACGACGACGGCCAGGTCGCGCGGGCTGTGCAGGGCGGCGGCCTGGCCGACGAGCCAGCGGGCGCAGCCGAGGGCGACGTCTCTGGGACCGGTGAGCCCGGCCACGCCGAGACGCCGCATGACCAGCGCGACCGGGACGTCGTGGCAGGGGGGCGGCTCCCGGCGGGGCGCGTCCTGGGGCGTGCCGCTCTCGGGCTCGAACTCCAGATCGGCGGGCAGGTCGGCCAGCCCCACACGCAGCCGCAGCGCGTCGCGGTCGTGCACGCGGCGCTCCCACAGCCGGCGGCGCGGGCCGGTCGCGGTGAGCAGCACCTCGGCCGGGTCGGGCGCGCCGCCGCGCCTGGCCTCCTCGTCCTGCCGCACCGCGCGGGCCACCTCCTCCTCGAAGGCGGCCATCCGCTCGCGGTACGCCTTTACCGCCCGGCGGTGCTTCTTCCTGCCGTGCCTGCGGTCGCTCACCCACTGGCCGATCATGATCAGCGGCGTCATGAACGCGATCAGCAGGTAGTACCACGTGTGGGTGACGGCGGCCATGACCACGCCGAGCACGGCGGGCAGCAGCGCGGCCAGCAACTGCAGCCGCATCCCCTCGCCCCGCTTCGGCTCCGCGGGGACGGTGAACCGCCGCTGCCGCTCCGGCCGTTGGAGGCGGGGCGGGCGGTTGTAGGCGAGCCCGCCGTCCGGCAGCGCGTCGAGGTGGGCGTCCGGCGGCAGGACCGGCCCCAGAGCGAACACCGAGCCGCCGCAGGTGAGCATGGCCCCGGCCGGCCACGTCGCCGCCTCCGTGAGCGGCTCGCCCGCAAGCCGGGCCACCGGCTCGCCCCCGGGGGTCGCCGGCTCCACGGTGGCCGTGCCGGGGGCCAGCCGCACCATCAGCGCGATCGGCGGCATCCTGGGGTCGGGTACGGAGATCGCGCACGCGGGGTCGGCGCCGATCGTGTGCGCGCCGAGCCCGATGCGGTGCACGGCCCCCGCGCCGGGGCCGCCCACGACGCGCAGCTCCGCCGGCCCGCCGGGCTCCTCGGTCACCGTCGCCCCTGCGGCGTGGCCGTCCACGGCCACCAGGTCGCCATCCCTGAGCAGGCCGAACACCGGCGCGTCCGGGTCGACGGGCCGGCCGTCGACCCACAGCTTCACCTCACCGGACGGCCGGGCCTGCCGGTCCCCCCGGTCCAGGTCGTACGGCGCGCGGGCGTGCGGGAGCCGTACGACGTTGGCCGGGCGGGCGGCGGCGCCGCCGTCGAGCGCGGCGGCGAGGGCGGCGACCGTGGTGCTCTCGTCGCCCTCGACCAGCACGTCGCGGCGGCCGTCCTCGCCGACCACGGTGAGCGTTATCCGCATGCGCGAACTCCCAGAAGGCGGTTGTGCGGCGGCCTCGCGGAAAGCGTTTCATCCCGGGGCGTCCCCGTGAAGATCTCCGGGTGTGCGGGCCGCGCGGCCCGCGGGGACACGCTAGCCGCGACTCCCGCGCTCATCTGGGCGTTTCCCGGAATGGGTAAAGGTGCCTGTCATCGCGCGCTTCGTGCGACGCCGTCGTGACATGCCTCCCGCCTATGCCTGCCGTCCGCCGTGGCACGAACAGTGTGAATGGTGTGACAACCGGGAAAGAAGTGCAAACGTACTATCACGAAATTTCGTGTCAGTAAAGCCTTGTGTCGATATGGCGATAGATCCACTCCCGTTGACAGGCGTATTCCTAACGGATAAGCATGGGTCGCCGCTTCACGGCACTTATGGCGGCGCGAGCTGGCCATAATGGAGTGAATTCGCAACAAACGGCAAGACCGTAAACAGATTCGAGCGGCCCGAAAACAGATGGGCGCTCTCATCCCTGGGAGTCCCCCACCCATGAGGATCAGCGAGAAGACGTCGCAGGACGGCCGGGCACCTACACGGCCGGGCCTGTCCGGGCCGGCCGCACGCAGGCTGCCCGTTCCGCCGAGGGAGCGCAAGCCCGCGCTCGCCGCGCTCGCCGTCCTCCTCATCCTGGGCGGCGCGCTGGCCACCACGCTGCTGGTCATGCGCAGCGGCGACCGCGTCTCGGCCGTGCAGATCACCCAGCAGGTGGGGGCCGGGCAGCTGATTCCGCAGTCCGCGATGCAGGAGGTGCAGATCGCCGACACCGGCGTCGACTACGTCCCCTGGCGGTTCAAGGACCAGGTGGCCACGACGTACGCCGCGGTGACGCTGCTGCCGGGCACGCTGCTCACCCAGCGCATGACCGCCACGACGACCGACCAGGTCGGGCCGGGCAAGGCCAAGGTGGGCCTGTCGCTCAAGGCCGGCCAGATGCCCACCGACCTCAAATGGAGCGACATCGTCCAGGTGATCTACGTGCCGTCGGCGGGCCGGGGGTCGGGCAGCGCCCAGCAGAAGGTGCTGGCGACCGCCGCCCGCGTCGAGAGCGCGTCCTCCGGGCGGTCCGGGGGCGGGCTGGTCACGATCGTCGTCGACACGTCGATCGCGCCCACCATCGCCCAGTACGCCTCCAGCGGGGAGATCGCCCTCGTCACGCTCCCGGGGGTCAAGTGACGTGGCGCTGATCGTGCTCGCCGCCGACAAGGGGGCGCCCGGCGTGACCACCGCGGCGACCGCCCTCGGCGCCGTGTGGCCCCGTCCCGTGCTGCTGGCCGAGTGCGATCCCTCCGGCGGCGACCTCGCCTACCGGCTGCCGGGCGACGACGGGAGCGTGCTGAACCCCGGGCGCGGCCTGCTCAGCCTCGGCGCGGTCGCGCGGCGCGGGCTCCACGCGGAGCTGATCTACGAGCACACGCAGCGACTTGTCGGCGGCCTCGACGTGCTGGCCGGCCTGACCAACGGCGAGCAGGCGGCCGGCCTCACCTGGCTGTGGGGGCCACTCGGCCGGGCGTTCGCCGCCCTGCCGCAGGCCGACGTGCTCGCCGACTGCGGCAGGCTCGGGCTGCATCCCCAGATCGGCGACCTGGTGGCCGAGGCCGACCAGGTGGTGCTGTTCACCAGGGCCAGCCTCGACCACGTCGCCCACCTGCGCGAACGGCTGTCGCTGATCGGGCGCAAGGTCGGGATCGTGGTGATCGCCGACCCCCGGTCGTACCGGTCGTCCCTGGAGGAGATCCGGCGCATCGTCTCCGGCTGGGACGTCGCCTTCGTCGGCGGTCTCGCCTACGACCCGAAGGGCGCCGAACTGCTGCGCGGCCAGTGGGGCGGACGGCTCGACCGCAGCCTCCTGATCCGTACGGCCAGGGAACTGGCCACGCGCCTGGCCACGCAGCTGGCCGCGGGCGGCGAGACGGCGGCACCGCCCGCCGTCAGACGGGCGAAGAGGGAGCCGGAGGTGCGGTCGTGAACTCCCAGCGGCGGCCTATCGACCACGGCCTGGTGAAGCGGTTCCGGCAGGAGGTCGGCGACCGGCTGGCGCACCAGCGGCGGCTCGACCAGGCGAGCGGCGTGCCGCCGATGTCGGGGGAGGACGAGCGGCAGTTCGCCCGGGCGCTGATCGCGCAGGTGCTGGAGGAGCACGCGCGCAGCGAGATCGGCGTCGGGCGCACCCCGCCCACGGCCGAGGAGGAGGAGGCGCTGGCGGCGGGCATCCACGCCGCGCTGTTCGGCGTCGGCCGCCTCCAGCCGCTGCTCGACGACCCCGAGGTCGAGAACATCGACATCAACGGCTGCGACCGGGTCTTCGTCGGCTACGCCGACGGCCAGGAACTCATGCACGATCCCGTCGCGGAGACCGACGAGGAGCTCATCGAGCTGATCCAGATCCTGGCGGCGTACTCCGGCCTGTCGTCGCGGCCGTTCGACACCGCCAACCCGCAGCTCGACCTGCGCCTGCCGGACGGCTCCCGGCTGTCGGCCGTCATGGACGTCACCGTGCGGCCGGCGCTGTCGATCCGCCGCGCCCGCCTCGGCAAGGTGTTCCTCAGCGATCTCGTCGGGAACGGCACGCTCACCCCCGAGCTGGGCCGATTCCTCACCGCCGCCGTGGCCGCGCGCAAGAACATCATGATCGCGGGATCGACGAACGCGGGGAAGACGACGCTGCTGCGGGCGCTGGCCAACGAGATCCCGCCGCACGAGCGGTTGATCACGGTGGAGCGGGCGCTGGAGCTGGGACTGGACCAGTTCCCCGAGCTGCACCCGAACGCGGTGGCCTTCGAGCACCGCCTGCCCAACGCCGAGGGGCAGGGCGAGATCACGATGGCCGAGCTGGTGCGGCGGTCGCTGCGCATGAACCCCTCGCGCGTGATCGTCGGCGAGGTGCTGGGCGACGAGATCGTCACGATGCTCAACGCGATGACCCAGGGCAACGACGGGTCGCTGTCGACGATCCACGCCAACTCCAGCATGGAGGTGTTCAACCGCATCGCGACCTACGCGCTGCAGGCCGTGGAACGGCTGCCGATCGAGGCCACCCACATGCTCATCGCCGGGGCCATCGACTTCGTGGTGTTCATCGAGAAGCGCAACGACTACCACCGGGGAGGCACCCTGCGACGCTACGTGTCCAGCGTGCGGGAGGTCACGGGCTGCGACGGGCGGGTGCTGTCCTCGGAGGTGTTCGCCATGGCCGGCGACTACCTGGTGCCGCACGCCCCGATCTCCTGCGCCGACGAGCTGGCCGCCCACGGATACGACCCGGCGCGGGGAGCGTGGCGATGAGCGGCCTGCTGCCGGCGCTGCCTCCCGGTGTCCTCGACCCCCTGGTGCTGCTGGCCGGGGCCGCGGCGGGCGGCGGGCTCTTCCTGTTCGCCCTGGCCGTCTACGGCCTGCGCCCCCGCCCGGCGACGCCGGACGGCCGGGCCGAGCGGATGCGCCTGCTGCGCACCCTGTCCACGAGGTCGGCGATCGCGGCCGTGACGGGCGTCGTGGTGCTGGTGGTGACCGGCTGGCCGGTCATCGCGGCGGGAGCCGTGCTGCTGGTCCTGGCCTGGCGGGGCTTCACCGGCGGCGCGGCGGAGGAGCGGGCCGCCATGCGGCGCCTTGAGGGCCTGGCGGCGTGGACGGAGTCGCTGCGCGACACGATCGCGGGGGCGGCCGGGCTCGAACAGGCCATCCCCTCCTCGATCCGGGCCGCGGCCCCCATGCTGCAACCGCACCTGCGGGCCCTGGTCGACCGGCTGCACACGCGGATGCCGCTCGCCGACGCGCTGCGGATGTTCGCCGACGAGCTGGACGACACCTCGGCCGACCTCGTCGTGGCGGCGCTGATCCTCAACTCGCGGCTGCGCGGGCCGGGCCTGCGCGACGTGCTGTCGGCCCTGGCGGTCTCGGCGCGTGAGGAGCTGGACATGCGCCGGCGCGTGGAGGCCGAGCGCAGGTCCACGCGCAAGAGCGTGCAGATCGTGGTCGGCACCGCCCTCGCCTTCGCCGCCGCGCTGGTCGTCTTCAACCGCTCTTACGTCGAGGAGTACAACTCCGTGCTCGGCCAGGCCGTGCTCGTCGTGGTGGCGGGCCTGTTCGGCGCGGGGTTCGCCTGGATGCGGCGGCTCGCCCGCTTCGACAAGCCGGCCAGGATCCTCGCCCCCTACCACCGCCCGCGGTCCGCGGTGGCCGCGCAGGCGCAGCCGCCGGCGGAGGTGATCAGGTGATCGCGACGGTGCTCTGCGGAGCCGTGCTCGGCCTCGGGCTCTTCCTGCTGGTGCGGGCGCTGTTCCCGCCCCGGCCCGGCCTGACCGCCCGGCTCGCCGCGCTGGACCAGGCCCGCGACGGCAAGGGCGTGCCGCTGGCGCCGCTGATCGCGCCCGAGGAGGACGTCAGCGAGTTTCGCCGCATGCTCGGCCTGCGGCTCGCCCGGTTCTACGCGGCGCGCGGGTGGGAGGCACGGTCGACGAAGGCCGACCTCGCGCTGCTCGGCAAGTCGTTCGAGGGGTTCCTCGCGACCAAGCTGCTGCTCGGGGTTTCGGGCCTGCTGGCGTTCCCGCTCCTCGTCGGCTGGCTCTCGCTGATGGGATGGGGCGTCTCGGTGCAGGTGCCGCTCTGGTCGGCCCTCATCGTCTGCGTGATCTTCTTCCTGCTGCCCGACGCGCAGATCCGGCGGGACGCCGCCGTACGCCGCCGGGACTTCCGGCACGCCGTGGGCGCCTTCCTCGACCTCGTGTCGATGAACCTCGCAGGCGGCAGGGGAGTGCCCGAGGCGCTGATGATGGCGGTCGCCGTGGGCAGTCCCGTCACCACGCCCGGGGCGCTGAACGGCGCTGCGAACGGCCCTGTGAACGGCGCTGCGAACGGCCCTGCGAACGGCGCCGCCTCCGCTGTCACCACCGGGGCCGCGAACGGCGCGGGTCCCGCCCCCGGCTCCAACTGGGCGATGGAGCGCATCCGCGAGGCGCTGGCCAACGCCCGGATCGTCGGCATCACCCCCTGGCAGGCCCTCGGCCGGCTCGGCGACGAGATCAACGTGGACGAGCTGCGAGACCTGTCGGCCGCGCTCGGGCTCGTGGCCGACGACGGCGCCAAGGTCCGCGCCTCCCTCACGGCCCGCGCCGCCACCCTCCGCCGCCGCGAACTCGCGGAGGTCGAGGGCAAGGCGGGTGAGCGGTCCCAGTCGATGCTCGTCGCCCAGCTCCTGCTGTGCGCGGGGTTCGTGATCTTCCTCTCTTTTCCCGCAGCCATGAAGATGTTGGGGGCCTGATGCTCTGGTTCCACTATCTGATCGCCGTGCTCCACGTACGGCTGGACCGCGCCAGGAACGCTCCGTCCAGGGGAGCCTCCGCGGTCGAATGGGTGATCATCACCGCCATCATCGCCGGAGTCGCGCTCGGCCTGGCCACGCTGATCAAGCAGTTGGTCGAGCAGAAGCAGTCCGACATCCAGAACAGCTTCAGCGGCGGCGGCTCCGGCGGCGGCGCGGGCGGCGGCGGGGGTAACGGGGAGTGACCGTGCAGGGCGTGACCGGCCCCCGCGCCCCGACCGCCGCGCGCCGAGAGCGAGGTGGGCGGGTCGAGCGCAGCGAGCGGGGTGGGCTGATCGAGCGCCGCGGGCGGGCTCGGCGCATCCGGCGACGTGGGCGGGGCGGGCGTGGCGAGCGGGGTGCCACGGTGATCGAGCTCGCCATGCTCATGCCGATCGTGCTCGCCGTCGTGCTGCTGATCGTCCAGGTCACGCTCTGGTTCCACGGCCGCCAGGTCGCCGACGCCGCCGCGCGGGAGGGCGCGCGGATCGCCCGTGCGGGCGGCTCCGACGGCTGGCAGGAGGCGGCCGAGGGCAAGGCGCGGCAGATCGTGCAGGCGATCGGACCGCAGTTGCTGAAGAACGCCCAGGCGCAGGCGTGGGAGCAGGGCGACCAGCGCGGCGTGGAGGTGACCGGCAGCGCCGTCCAGGTGGTGCCGCTGCTGCCCGCGATGACCTTCACGATCACGTCACGCTTCGGCGGGCCCATCGAGTGCTTCCGCCCCGACGACGGCTCGGACGGCTGCGAATGACCCGGTCGGAGCACGGCTCGATGACGGCCGAGACGGTCATGCTGGCCCCGCTGTTCCTGCTCTTCCTGCTGTTCCTCGTCGGCGCGGGCCGGATCGTGGAGGCCCAGGGAGAGGTCAACGGGGCCGCACGGGACGCCGCCAGGGCCGCCTCCGTGCAGCGCACGGAGGCGGAGGCCGAGTCGGCCGCGAAGGAGGCCGCGGAGGCATCGCTCTCCGGCGACTGCTCGCCACAGGTGGACATGTCCGGCAGCGATTGGAAGATGGACGGCTTCGTCCGGATGACCGTGACCTGCGAGCTGAACCTCGACTTCCTCGGGTTCGGCGCCGCCAAGCAGATGTCGGGCACCTCGGTCGTGCCGCTCGAACGGTATCGGAGGGTCAAGTGACCCCGCAGCGTCCGCCTCGCGGGTGTGGTTCGCGTGTCCGTGATCGCCGGACCGCTCCGCGTCCCGCCCGAGTCACGTCAACGGTGCCGTGCGCCCTCATGAGGGCGCCGTCGCCCGTCGGAGGCGGGCGGGTGCGGGAGCGGGGCTCCATGTCGGTGTTCGTGGTCCTCTTCTCGGGGGTGGTGTTCCTGCTGGCCGGGCTGCTGGTGGACGGCGGGGCCGCCATGAACGCCCGCCTCAAGGCCGCCGACATCGCCGAGCAGGCCGCCCGCGCCGCCGCCGACCAGATCGACGTCGAGACACTGCGGGCCACCGGCCAGGTGCGGCTGCTCGCCGACGAGGGCGCGGTCTGCGGCGAGGCCGAGAAGATCACGGCGGACCAGGGGGCCGACGGCGTACGCATGACCGAGTGCACCGTGGGCGGCGGCCAGGCGGACGTCACGGTGGCGGTGTCGGTGCACTGGGACGCCTTCTTCCTGGCCGCGCTGGGCTTCGCCGGCTCCGACATGGAGGCCGAGGCCACGGCCGCTCCTGATCCGGGGGAGGCGTGACAGGGACACGGCCGCCGGGCGGCCGGCGGGAGGAGTTCGACCGCGAGGCCCAGCGGGGGCCCGGGCGGGGGGCCGCGCGCGGGGTCCCTGGAGGCGGCGTCCCCGGCCCGGCTTCGCGCGCGGATCGCGAGGCACCGGCAGCCGGCACGCCCGGGCGGGGCCCGCGACCGCGCCCCGAGGGCATGCCGTCCGTGCTGAGGCCGCAGCGGGCGCCCGAGCACTGGCACGACGACCGGCCCGTACGGCTGCGGGCCCGGCGTACGGCCGGGGACGTCCTCGCCGGCCTCGGGGCCCTGGTCGCGCTGGTGGGCCTGGTGGGCGGCGTGCCGTACGCGTTGCTCCGGCTGGCCGGTCCGCCGATCAGCGGTGACCTGCTGAACGCTGACCTGTTCACGAGCCAGGTCGGCCCCGAGACGATCATCGCGATCCTGATCCTCCTGGTGTGGCTGGCCTGGCTGCAGCTGTTCCTGTGCGTGGTCGTCGAGGTCTACGCGGCGCTGCGGCGGGTCGGCATGCCGGCCCGGGTGCCGCTGTCGGGCGGCACCCAGGCGCTCGCGAACCGCCTGGTCTCCGCCGTGCTGCTGCTGTTCACCGCGACCGCCGTGGCGATGCCCATCGCCCGCGCGGGCGCCCCCACCCCGATCCGGCCCCAGGTCGCGGCGCTGTCGGCGCCGGTGCCCCAGGCCGAGGCGGAGCGACCGGCCCTGCACGCCAGGGAGGTCAAGAAGGTCTACGTGGTCCAGCCTCCGCACGGGCGCCACCACGAGAGCCTGTGGGAGATCGCGGAGAAGTGCCTGGGGGACGGGCGCCGCTATCCGGAGATCTACCGGCTCAACCAGCACAAGGAGCAGCCCGACGGCAGCCGGCTGCACATGGCCGACCTCATCCGTCCCGGCTGGGTGCTCGACATGCCGGACGACGCCAGGAACGTCCACATCGTGCCGGTGGACGAGGACCGGCCGGAGACCCTGAAGGAGCACCGCCACGCACCCGCCGAACTCGACGGCGACACCCGGTACGCCGGGGGAGGGGCGACCGGCGGCGACGTCCACGCCGACCGGCACGCGACGGAGGACCGGCACGCGACTCCGGACCGGAACCCGACGGAGGACCGGCACGCGACGCCCGACCCGCGTCCCACCGCCGGTTCGCACACCGGAGGCACAACGGGAGGTGAAGGGGACACCACCCGCCCGGACCAGGGATCCGGCGACGGCGCTCGGCCGGGCGAAGCCGGGCGGTCCGGAGACGCCGGCCACGAGCGGGGCAGGGCGACACCCGAGCCGGGCAAGCCGGGGATCGTGCTGCCGCCGCCCGCGATGCCGCAGGACACCCTGTCGGAGCCGAAGGGCCGGACCGGCGACGCGAAGGACACCCCCGCCACCACCCGCGCGACGCCCACCCCGCGTCCGATCATCACGACCACCGTCCAGCCCGCGATCGCGCCCGCGGAAGCGGGCCACCGGACCGTCGACGAGCGGCAGGGCGGGCCGGTCCTCGCCGACTACCTGGCGGCCTCGTCGCTGGCGGCGGCCGGGCTGCTGGCCCTGCTCGGCCGCAGGCGGCGGGAACAACTGTGGCGCCGGGCCTTCGGATGGCGCATCGCCCGGCCGCGCGGAGACGCCGCCGAGGCCGAGGTCGCGATCCGCCTCGGCGCCGACGCCCCCGGCAGCCGCATGCTCGACATCGGCCTGCGCCTGCTCGGCCGCCTGCTGGCCGACGCCGGCCGGCGCCCTCCGACGATCTACGCCGTCCACCTGTCCAACCGGGGTCTCGACCTGTGGATCCACCCGGCCGAACAGGACGCGCCCGAGCCGTGGGAGTCCTGCGACGACGGACAGGTGTGGCGCCTTCCGGCCCACGAGGGACGCCGCATCGACGAGCACGTGCTGGCCGGGGTGCCCGCGCCCTACCCCGGGCTGGTCTCGCTCGGCACCGGACAGGGCGGCCGGGTCCTGGCCGACCTGGAGGCCGCCCACGGCGTGATCGCGGTCACCGGGGCGCACACCGTCGCCGCGCTGTCGGCGCTCGCCGTCGAGCTGGCCACCAACCGGTGGTCCGACCAGATGCGCATCACGCTCGTCGGCTTCGGCGAGGAGCTGACCCTGCTCGCGCCCGAGCGGATCAGGACGGCGAGCAGCCTGGCCGAGGTGCTGCCGGAGTTCGAGGAGCGTGCCCGCCACGACGGCGACGTGCTGACCGGCCGCATCCACAGCCGCGTGGCCGACCCCGCGTACGCCCCGCACTACCTCCTGTCGGCCATCCGCCCCGACGAGGACGAGGCGCGCCGCCTGGCGCTGCTCGGCAAGGGCACGCGTACGGCGAGCGGCTTCGTGATCGCGGGCGAGGTGCCGCACGCCACCTGGACGTGGGAGGTCACCGACGACGGCCGGGCCCGCGTGGACGCCCTGGGCCTGGACATCGAGGCGCACCTGCTGCCGCGCCGGCACTACGACGCCGTGATCAGCCTTTTCCGCACGGCCCGGCAGCAGGAGGGCGAGCCGCTCACGCCGGTGGTGGAGCGGCTGAGCGAGGAGCCGCCCTCCATCGAGGTGCGCATCCTCGGCCAGATCGAGATCAGCCCGGTGAACCCGCTCGAAGAGGGCCGGGCGGCCCTCGCCCACGAACTCGTCGTCTACCTGGCCACCCATCCGGACGGAGTGCACCCGGCCGTGCTGGCCGGTGTGCTGTGGCCGCGTGGCGTGCAGCTCGCGGTGCGCGACGCCACGATCGCCAGGGTCGCCGAGTGGCTCGGGCGCGACTCCGAGGGACGCCCTCACCTGTTCCTCGACCGGTCCGGGCGCCTGCGGCTCGGGCCGGAGATCCGTACGGACTGGCGGTTGTTCCAGGACCTCGTGCGGCAGGCAGGCGAGTGGGCCGACGCCGCCGCTCCAGCTGAAGGCAAGCCCGGTGACATGGAGGCCGACCTGCTGGAGCGCGCGCTCACGCTGGTGCGCGGCCCGCTGCTGAACGGCAGGCCGCCCGACCGGTACGCCTGGCTGGCGGCCGACCCCCTGGAGTACGACGTGACTGCCTGGGTGGCGGACGCCGCCCACGCGCTGTGCGAGATACGGCTGGCCCGCCACGACCCGCACGGCGCGGTGGCGGCGGCCCGGTCCGGGCTGCTGCTCGCGGCCGACGACGAGGGGCTGTGGCGCGACCTCCTCCGCGCGGCGCACGCCACCGGGGAGCCCGTCCGGCTGCGGGCCGTCGTCGACGGCCTGCTGCGCCGCGCCACCTCCCATCCGTACGGCGGCGGCATGGCCCCGGAGACGGAGGCGCTCATCGACGAGTTGCTGCCCGACTGGCGCCGGACCGTCTCCCCGGACCTCAGAAACCCGGACCTAAGAAACCCGAACCCCGGAAATCCGAACCTCGGAAACCCGGCGGACCTCAGAACCTCACGTCTCGCCTGATCGGAGCCCCAATGCCAGGGACGTCCTCCTCCGACTCATGCCGATCCACGCATAGCGCTGGCTCGTCCCCGACGGCCGTTTCCAGGGTGACAGCGGCGGGGGATCGCGTACTGCGGAGGACCCGGTGATGCGTCCAGGACTCGCCACGGCGTCGCTCGCCTCGGCCTGCGCGCTGCTCCTGTCGGCATGTACCGCGCCGGACGCGGATCGCGGCTTCACCCCGGGCGGCGGCGTGGCACCGGTCGCGGCGACGGCCTCGGGGACGCCGGGCCCGCAGCCGGGCACCGAGACGGTCACGGCGGCGCCCGGACTGACGGTCGAGATCGAGTGGCCGCTCGAGCCCGACCCGAAGCGGTCGGCCGTGATCAAGGCGTTCGCCGGCGACTTCACGGCGCAGTGGCGGGCCGTCGGCACCTCCGGCGGGGACCGCTCGTACGTGAAGGGGATCGATGCCGAGTCGTCCGCCTACATGGACGCCGTCACCTGGGTGCAGGGGTTCCTCAAGGACAGACAGTCGGCCCGGGGCGTGGCCAGGCTCTACGCCCTGCGGGTGCCCTCCGTCATGGGACGCGGGGCGGAGGCCGACGGCTGCGTCGACCTGACCGGCGTGCGGCTGACCGACCAGGAGGGCACCCCGTTGTCCCGTCAGCCCGCCTGGCTCAAACGCCCACGGGCGGTCTTCCTGCAGACCGCCGGCATGGGGCATGGCGACGACGGCGTCTGGCGGATCCGGCTCTACCGCCACGCGGACTATCCGGACGAGCGCGCGAAGGAGTGCCTGCGATGAGGCCCATTGCTGTGACGTCCCTGCTGGCGGGGGCCTTGCTCGCGGTGTGCGCGCCACCCGCCGCCGCCGACCCGGACGTCGGGGCGCACGGCGAGGCGTTCCAGGAGGGCAACACGGCCGGCGTCAGGCTGACCAACTCCAAGATCGGCCTGTCCGGCAACGGGCTCGGCGGCAAGAGCGACGGATACCGGATGCCCCGCCCCTGCTGGTATGAGCCGAACAGTTCGGCCGACGACATGCGCAACCTCCAGGCGCAGCAGAAGAAGCAGGCGGTGGAGGCGGGGCTGGACTACGACGTCGATCTCGGCAAGTTCGGCAGCAAGATCGGCGACAAGGGTCAGTGGTGGGGCGTCGCCTACGACGCCGGCAACCCGGACGGACCCTCGTGCGCCGCCGGACTCGAGCCGCTCGTCTGGGTGCCCGAGGGAACCACCCCCGCCGGGGGCATCACGCTTGAGCAGCTCATGCAGATCGCCCGCGCCGCGCTGACCGTGCCGGAGCCGAAGATCAAACTGAGCCCGGACGCCAAGAGCTACGTCAACCTGGGGACCTGGGTGTGGCTGGACGGAGCCGAGGCCGCCCCCCGGTCCGTCACCGCCACGCTGCCCGGGGTCATGTCCGCCACCGTCACGGCGACGCCGGACCACCTCGAGATCAAGTCCGGCACCAGCGGCGACCGCGCCGAGGTGTACGACAAGGGATGCGGCGCCACCGGCAAGCCGTACGTGAAGGGCGCCGACAAGGACGGAGAGGGCAAGCCGGAGTGCGGCGTCGTCTACCTGCACTCCTCGATCGACCAGCCGAAGAAGGTCTACACGCTCACCGTGACGAGCGTCTGGAACGTCGCCGGCAACGGCAACCAGGGCGGCGAGGTCGTCCCGTTCGCGTACGACCCGATCCAGGTCGCGGCGACCAGGGACGTGCCCGTCGGCGAGGTCCAGAGCATCGTCAAGGACTGACCCGTCCGCCCCGCCCCGCCGTCCGGGGGTGGGGCGGACGTCCGGATGACCCGCCCTCCGGGCCTCGGCCCCGCAGGCGGGTCAGGCGCGGGACTCGTGGGCGACCAGCCACTCCTTGACCGGCGTGCCGTAGTAGTAACTGCCGTAACCGCCGGTCGAGGGCACCACGCGGTGGCACGGCACGAACGGCGCGATCAGGTTCTGCGCGCAGGCCGACCCCGCGGCCCGCGCGGCCGTCCTGGGCAGCCCCGCCTTCTCCGCGAGCTGCGCGTAGGACACGGTGGTCCCGGCGGGCACGGCGCGCAGCGCCTCGTACAGGCGCTGCCGCGTGGGGGTGCCGGGCTGCTCGACGGGGATCCGGTCGAGCGCGTCGACCTTCCCGTCGAGGTACTCCCGCACGGCCTCGGCCGCGTCGCCGAGATCGTCCTCCCGCAGGGGAAACGCCCGCAGGGACGGCGAGAGCCGGGCGAACATCTCGCGGGGGTCGGCGGTGAAACCGGCCGCGACGAGCACGCCGTCGCGGGCGAGCAGAGCGAGGGGGCCCACCGGGGTGGGCACGGTCTGCGTGGTGATCATCTGTCGTGTCCTCGTGGTGTGGTGTCTGGATTGTCGGAGGCGTGGCTCCACAGGTGGAGCGCGGCGTACGCGCGCCAGGGCCGCCATCGCTCGGCCTCGCCCGCGGCGACGCCGAGCCGTTCCATCGTCCTGCGCAGCACGAGGTCGCCCTCGGGCCACGCGTCCGGGTCACGCAGCGCGCGCAGCGCGATGTAACCGGCCGTCCACGGGCCGATCCCGGGAATCTCCAGCAGCCCGGCGGTGGTGTCGGCGGGGTCGCCCGCGCCGTCGAGGTCGATCACGCCGGAGGCCACCGCCTCGGCCAGCGCCCTGATCGTGGCGACCCTGCGGGTGGTGAGCCCGAGGCCGTCCAGGTCGGCCGCGGCGAGCAGGTCGGCCGTGGGGAACAGCAACGGCACCTGGCCGGTCACGGCCGCGTCGGGGTTCCCGTTCTCGTCGGCGGAACGGTCGGGGACGGCGGGAACGCCGGCCCGGGCGGCGATGCGGCCCAGCAGGGTGCGGGCCCCGGCCACCGAGATCTGCTGCCCGACGACCGCCCGGACCGCCAGTTCGAACCCGTCGTACGCTCCCGGCACGCGCAGCCCGGGACGGGCCGCGACCAGCGGCGCGAGCGACGTCGAACCGAGGATCTCCCGCACCGCCCCGGGGTCGGCGTCGAGGTCGAGCAGGCGGCGGCAGCGGGCCACCAGCCGGGACAGCAGGTGCGTCTCGGTGGTCCGCACCGTAAGCCGGACATGTCCGGCGGCGGGCCGCAGCGTGATCGAGCCGCCCGGCACGGCCCGCGTGTAGGCCGTCACGTCGTCCCCCGATCGGCAGACCGCCTCCACCGAGGGGATCGCCCGGGCGGCGAGGAAGCGCAGCACCGACTGCGCGTCGTACGGCTCCCGGTGGCCGAGCCGCAGGGTCAGCCCGGTCGTGAGGGCGACCGGACCTCCCTTCTCGTGCACCGGCCCGTTGGCCCTGCGCAGCTCTCCCGGCGCGAAGCCGTACGACTCCTTCATCGCCGCGTTGAACTGGCGTACGCTGCCGAACCCGGCGGCGAACGCCACGTCGGTGATCGGCAGGGTGGTCTCGGTGAGCAGTTGCTTGGCGAGCAGCAGCCGCCGGGTGCGGGCGACGGCGAGCGGCCCGGTGCCGAGTTCGGCGGCGAACAGGCGGTGCAGGTGCCGCTCGGTCACGTGCAGGCGCCGGGCCAGCCCGGCGACGCCGGACTCGTCGGCCACCCCGTCGTCGATCAGCCGCAGCGCGCGTCCGACCAGGTCGGCGCGGACGTCCCAGCCGGGGTCGCCGGGGCTGAGCTCCGGACGGCAGCGGCGGCAGGGCCGGAACCCGGCGGCCTCGGCCGCGGCGGCGTGGCGGTAGAAGCGGACGTTGCCCCGGGCGGGGGTGCGGGCTGGGCAGATCGGGCGGCAGTAGATGCCGGTGGTGGTGACAGCCGTGTAGAAACGCCCGTCGAAGCGGGAGTCCCGCGCGGAGACGGCGAGGTAGCACGCGTCGAAGTCGAGCTGTCGTGTGGTCACGCACACGACGTTATGCGCTGGCCGCCGATGCGGACTGGCGGAAATCGGACGCGGCCGTCGGGATGCCGCGACAACGCGGAGGGGCCCCGCGCGAGACCGGGCAGTGAGCCTGGAGTGCTCCCGCGCGAGCTGCGACGCTGGATCAGAACGCCGACGTCACTTGCTGGAGATGCCGACCCCGAGGTCGAACTCGCGGTAGACCCGGGCCCAGAAACCGTCGCGCAGCCAGACGCGCGCCTCCGGATAGGGCCGCAGGGAGTGGCCGAGCTCCTTCTCGGCCTCGATGAGCAGCTCGGTGTCGATCACCGTGGGCAGCAGCGGACCCGGCAGCAGGTCGCGGATGTTGTCGCGGCCCCGGGTCAGTATCCATTTCTGCGCCACGTGCTCGCCGACCTCCTCCACGCGGGGCCGCCCCGGGCCCAGCTTGGCGACCTGGCCCACGGGCGTCTTCGGCGGCATCGGCTTGACCGTACGCCCCGCGAAGACCTGGGCGGGCGACGGCGTGGGCACAACGGGCACGGGCACCGGGGCGCGGGTGAAGAACGGACGCAGGAAGTCGGCGCTGATGATCTCGACGGTGTCCGACTCCCAGACGAGCCGCTCGGCCTGGTTGGTCCCGAACGGCGGCTCGACCCCCCACAGGTGGATGCGCACGCCATACGCCTGCGCGGCCTCCACGGCGGGCACCATGTCCTCGTCCCCGGCGATCAGCACGGTGTCGCTCACGGCGTGGTGGCGGGCGAGGGCCTCGAGGTCGCTGCGGATCTGCGCGTCCACCCCCTTCTGCTGGCCACGGGCGTTCAGGTTGCCGAGCCTGACCTTGACCCAGGGCAGCTGGGCGATCACACGCTGGTCCACCGTGGGCACGCGGTCGCGGGCGGCGTCGTACCAGTAGACGCGCAGCAGCTCGCCCGGGATGCGCTCGAGCGCGTGCTTCTGGAGCGCCTGGATCAGCTCGTCCGCGGCGACGCGGTACTCCTTACGCTCCTTGGCGCCTAAGAGAACTTCACCGGCGGCCGCGTAAAGGTAACCGACGTCCACGAGAACGGCATACTTTGCGGCAATGCCATGTGCGCTGAAGTCCGGGATGGCCATGGTGTCCTCCTGGACTCGTCACTGGTTGATCGGCTGACTATATTCCCCCGCTTTCTAGATAGTCCCAACTCTTGAGCCAGTTGACACCCTGTTCCGGCGATGTAATCGGTCCGTAGTCGTCGCGGATGGCGTCGGAAGACGTGTCACCCGCCGGGGAAGAAGGCCCCCCGCCAGGCTCCCGAGCCGTGCGGGAGGCCCAGGCGCAGCCGATGTGCCGGATTCCTCCAGTTTGCCGGGCTCGTTTCCGGTGCCGCCGGCCGGGTGGCGCGCGCCGCCGCCCGCGCCGCCAGCGCGGCGACGAGGGCGGCGGTCTCCTCGGGGGTGGCGTCCCCCCGGACGATGCTGAGGTACGGCTCACGACTGGTCACAGCGGAATGTTCCCGTGCTTCTTCGGGGGCAGCGTGGCCCGCTTGTTGCGGAGGGCGCGCAGCGCGCGGACGACCTGGACCCGGGTGTCCGAGGGCCGGATGACCGCGTCCACGTAGCCGCGCTCGGCCGCGAGATACGGGTTGGCCAGCGTGTCCTCGTACTCGCTGATGAAGCGGGCCCGGTCGGCGTCCGGGTCGTCGGCGGCGGCCAGCTCGCGCCGATAGAGGATGTTGACCGCGCCCTGCGCTCCCATCACGGCGATCTGGGCGGTGGGCCAGGCCAGGTTGACGTCCGCGCCGAGGTGCTTGGACCCCATGACGTCGTAGGCCCCGCCGTACGCCTTGCGGGTGATGACGGTGACCAGCGGCACGGTCGCCTCGGCGTAGGCGTAGAGCAGCTTGGCGCCGCGCCGGATGATGCCGTTCCACTCCTGGTCGGTGCCCGGAAGGAAGCCCGGCACGTCGACGAAGGTCAGCACCGGGATGTTGAAGGCGTCGCAGGTGCGCACGAACCGGGCGGCCTTCTCGGAGGCGGCGATGTCGAGCGTCCCGGCGAAGCTCATCGGCTGGTTGGCGACGACGCCCACGGAACGCCCCTCGACCCGGCCGAAGCCGACGACGATGTTCGGCGCGAAGCCCGCGTGGATCTCCAGGAACTCTCCGTCGTCGAGGACGTGCTCGATGACCGTGTGCATGTCGTACGGCTGGTTGGCCGAGTCGGGGATCAGCGTGTCGAGCTCGCGGTCCTCGTCGGTCGTCTCCAGGTCCGCCTCGACGTCGAAGGCGGGCGCGTCGTCCATGTTGTTGGACGGCAGATAGGACAGCAGCGCCTTGGCGAAGTCGAGGCAGTCCTGTTCGTCGGACGCCTCGTAGTGGGCGACGCCGGAGCGCGAGTTGTGCGTGTGCGCGCCGCCCAGCTCCTCGAACGTCACCTCCTCGCCGGTCACGGTCTTGATGACGTCCGGCCCGGTGATGAACATGTGCGACTTCTCCTGCACCATCAGGACGAAGTCGGTCAGCGCGGGGGAGTACACGGCGCCGCCCGCGCACGGGCCCATGATCAGCGAGATCTGCGGGACCACGCCGGAGGCGTGCACGTTGCGCTTGAAGATCTCGGCGTACAGGCCGAGGGAGACCACGCCCTCCTGGATGCGCGCGCCGCCCGAGTCGTTGATGCCGACCACCGGGCAGCCGGTCTTCAGCGCGTGGTCCATCACCTTGACGATCTTCTCGCCGAAGACCTCGCCCAGCGAGCCGCCGAACACGGTGAAGTCCTGCGCGAACACCGCGACCGGCCGGCCGTCCACCGTGCCGTACCCGGTCACCACCCCGTCGCCGTACGGACGCTCGCGGTCGAGGCCGAAGGCGGTCGCCCGGTGTCTGGCCAGCTCGTCGAACTCCACGAAGGAGCCCTCGTCCAGGAAGGCGGCCAGCCGCTCGCGGGCCGTCATCTTGCCCTTGGCGTGCTGTTTCTCCACCGCCCGCTGGGAGCCGGCGTGGGCCGCCTCGCTCCGGCGGCGCTCCAGGTCGGCGAGCTTGCCGGCGGTGGTGTGGATGTCGATCTCGGGGGCGCGTTCGGCGCTCATCACCCGCTCACCGTTCCTCGCATGCTCAGCGGCCCTCGGGTCCCGAACGCCGCTCCGGGTCGCGTCGAATCCATGGCCGACAGGTTAACCAGACCGGCGCCGCGCGGTCGCGCCGGGTCGCGCTCACCGGGATCGCGATCGCCCGGGCGGGAACTCTCCACAGGAACGCGGCCCGTGTGCCGTTCGTTCGGCTTTACGACGGCTTTATATAAATGGGGGCTCCATGGCGGACGCCGTACGCACGCAGGGGTTGTACAAGCGCTTCGGGCAGCAGGTGGCGGTCGGCGGGGTCGACCTGGTCGTGCCGAGGGGCAGCTTCGCCGGCCTGGTCGGTCCCAACGGCGCGGGCAAGACGACGACGCTGAGCATGGTCACCGGGCTGCTGCGTCCGGACGGCGGGCGGATCGAGATCGACGGCCACAACGTGTGGACCGACCCCGTCGGCGTCAAGGCGCACATCGGCGTGCTGCCCGAGGGCCTGCGGCTGTTCGAACGGCTGTCCGGCCGCGAACTGCTGATGTACGGCGGCCAGTTGCGCGGCATCCCCCTGGACGAGGTCGGCAGGCGCGCCGACGAGTTGCTCAAGGTCATGGACCTGGTCGAGGCGCAGGACAAGCTGGTGGTCGACTACTCCACCGGCATGCGCAAGAAGATCGGCCTCGCGGCGGCGCTGCTGCACAACCCGGGCGTGCTGTTCCTCGACGAGCCGTTCGAGGGCGTCGATCCCGTCTCCGCCAACACGCTGATCGAGGTCCTGCGCAGATACACCGCGTCGGGTTCCACCGTCGTCTTCTCCAGCCATGTGATGGACCTGGTCGAGCGGTTGTGCGACTGGGTGTCGGTGATGAACCGGGGCCTCGTCGTCGCGCAGGGCCCGCTCGACGACGTACGGCGGGGCCGCACGCTCAACGAGGCGTTCCTCGACCTCGTCGGCGTGCGCGGCAACGGGGAGGAGGGCCTGTCGTGGCTCGGGTCCCCGGCATGACCTGGCTGTTCGTCCGGCTGAAGCTCAGCCTGGTGCGGGGAGGCCTGCGCGGTGAGGTCGGCAAGCAGGTCGGCTTCGTCTTCTCGCTGGGCGCCGCCCTTCTCGCCGCCGTCGTGGGGTTCGCGCTGCTGTCCCTCATCCGGTTCGCGCCGTCCGACGCCGCCCTCGACCTCGTGGCGGCGGCGTTCGCGATGTTCGCCGTCGGGTGGATCGTCGTGCCGCTGATGGCCTTCGGCCTGGACGAGACGCTCGACCCGGCCCGGCTGGCCCTGTTCCCGCTGACCACCCGGCAGCTCGCGACCGGCATGCTGGCCGCGTCGGCGACCGGGGCGTGGCCGATCGCCTCGCTGGCCGCGCTGTTCGGCGGCGTGGTCGCGCTCGCCCACGGGCCGGGCGGGGTGCTGCTCGGGGTGCCCGCGGTGGTCCTCCAGTTCGCCTTCTGCCTCACGGCCTCCCGCCTGGTGACCACCGCGCTGTCCGGTGTGCTGCGCACCCGCAGGGGACGCGACCTGCTCGCCGTCGCCGCCGTCTTCGGCGTGCTGCTCTTCCAGCTGCCCAACCTGCTGATCAACCGGGGGCTTTCTGGCGACCCCACCCGGATCCTGGCGTCGGCGGGGGACGTCCTGCGGTGGACGCCGCCGGGGCTGGCCGCGCACGCGATCGCCGACGGCGGTCTCATCGGCGTCGCCGAGCTGATCGTCGTCGCGATGGCGGTCGTCGTGCTCGGGTGGCTGTGGATCGCCGCGCTGCGGCACGCGCTGGTGCGGCCCGACGCCTCCAGCCAGGGCGGCGGCTCCGTCCGGCGGTCCGGACGGGTCCCGTTCGGCCGGTTCCTGCCGGACGGCATGCTCGGCGCCGTCGTCACCAAGGAGCTGAAGTACGCCGCGAGAGAGCCCCGGGGCCGGGTGAACTGGATCGTCGCGCTCTTCGTGAGCGTGGTCATCATGTTCTCCCTGCGGGGGCCGGACGGCGTGACCGGGCCGCAGTTCGTGGTCGGGCCCGCCTGCCTGGCGGCCGTCGTGATCGGGCTGCAGGCGGCCAACTCCTTCGGCATCGACGGCAGGTCGCTGTGGATGAACGCGGTGGTGTTCTCCACTCCGCGTGACCTGCGTACCGACCTGGCCGGCCGGCACCTGGCCATGGCGGTCATCGGGGTGCCGCTGCTGACCGCGGTGTCGGTGATCGCCGCCCTGGTGGCGGGCGACGCCGCCTGGGCCCTCGCCGCGGCACCGGTCGCCTGGGGCGTGCTCGGCGTCGCCATGGGCGTCGGCGCGCTCACCAGCGTGACCGCGCCGTACACCTACCCCGACCGCCTGAACGCCTTCAGCGGCGCCGCTCCGGGGCAGGGCGGACAGGCGTTCGTGGCCTCCTTCGCCACGATGCTCGTCACCGGCGTGCTCACGCTGCCGGTCGTGCTGCCGGTCCTGTTCGGCCTGGCCTGGTGGGCCGTGTTCGCCGTGCCGTACGGCGTGGCGGCTGCCTGGGCGGGCCGCCGGATCGCCGCCGGCGTCGGCTTCGCCCGCCTCCCCGAACTCCTCACCGCCGTCTCCCGCCCCACCTGACCGTGGTGTTTCGCCGCAGTCCAGACACGGCCGCGCTCTCGCGTAACAGAGGAGTTGCGAAGTTCTTGCGGTGGTGGCGGGGGATACGGCCCGCCTCTATAACCGTTTTGGACCGTTCTAGGGGAGAAGTGATGGGCGAAAACAGGCGGCTGGGCCGTGCGATCTGGGCGCCGGTGGGCGCGGCGGCGCTCAGCGGACTGGTCATCGGGGGGCTGGCGCGCCTCCTGATGCGGGGCGTCGCGCTGGCCGTCGGCGGATCGACCGGCCTGTCCCTGGTGGGCACGGTCGCGATCCTCGTCGCGTTCGTCGTGCTGGCCCTGCCGGCCGCGGTGACCGCGACCGCGCGTCCGGCGATCATGCATGCCGGTCGCTGGGTGACCGCCGCGCTCACGGGGCTGATGGCCGCGAGGACGGGGCTCGGCGACGCGAAGACCATCGTCCTGGCCGACGACGGCCAGTTGACGCCGATCACCATGCTGATCGTCGCGTTCGCCGCGATCGTGGTGGCGCACGGGCGGCTCGCCCAGCACCTCACCCGCCGTTTCAGGGCGCTCCCTGAAGCCCCGGCCGAGGCGCTCCGCACCCCGGACCCGCGACCGGTCTGACCTGCGCGTTCGAGTGGTCTAGTCCAATTGGTGAGACCGCCCTCAAGCTCCCGAGCGGGATTCGCTAGCCTTCCAAACATGGCCGCCATCGCTCCTGCCGAACGACACAACGCCGTAGCGGAGATGCCGGACGAACTCCGCGCTGACGTGCGCCTATTGGGTGGACTACTGGGTCAGGTGATCGCCGAACACGGCGGCCCCGACCTCCTCGCCGACGTAGAACGGCTCCGGAAGGCGGTGATCGCGGCCCGGCGTCAGGAGACGACGGCCGACGAGGTCGCGGCCCTGGTGGCCGAATGGCCCGTGGACCGCGCCGTGCAGATCGCCCGGGCCTTCACCTGCTACTTCCATCTCGCCAACCTCGCCGAGGAGCACTACCGCATCCGCATCCTGCGGCAGCGCGACAAGGACGACGTGCCGCTGCGCGAGTCCCTCGCGGAGGCCGTGCAGCGGCTGCGCGGGGACGACCGGCTCCACGACTTGATCGACGGGCTGGAGTTCCGGCCCGTGCTGACCGCCCACCCCACGGAGGCGCGGCGGCGGGCGATCGTCACCGCCATCCAGCGGATCAGCGCCCAGCTCGACGCCTACAACACCCCCGGCCGGGGCACCGCCGAGCGGGAGGAGGCCCACCGGCGGCTGCTCGAGGAGATCGACATCCTGTGGCGGAGCGCCCAGCTCCGCCACACCAAGCTCGACCCGCTGGACGAGGTCCGTACGGCGATGGCGGCGTTCGACGAGACGCTGTTCCGCACGGTGCCGCTGATCTACCGCTCGCTCGACGCGGCGCTCGGGTCCGGCACCGGGACGCGGGAGCCGCTGGCCAAGGCCTACATCCGCTACGGAAGCTGGATCGGCGGCGACCGCGACGGCAACCCCAACGTCACCGCCAAGGTGACCAGGGAGGCCATCCAGATCCAGGCCGAGCACGTGCTGATCGCACTGGAGAACGCCACCACCCGGATCGGGAGGTCGCTCACCCTCGCCAGTGTCTTCACGCCGCCGTCCGCCGAGCTGCGGGCCGCGCTCGCGCAGGCCGAGGACGACCACCCCGACCTGGTGTCGGAGATGGCCACCCGGTCGCCGCGGGAGCCGCACCGCCAGTGGCTGATGTTCGTGGCGGCCAGGATCGCCGCGACCCGCCGCCGCGACCTCGACCTCGCCTACCGCGCGCCCGCCGAGCTGCTGACCGACCTGCGGCTCACGCAGGACTCCCTGCGCGGGGCCGGCGCCGTACGGCAGGCGTACGGCGAGCTGCAGCACCTGATCTGGCAGGTCGAGACGTTCGGCTTCCACCTGGCGGAGCTGGAGGTGCGCCAGCACTCGGCGGTGCACGCGGCGGCGCTCAAGGAGATCGCCTCCGGCACGCTGTCGGAGCGCACCGAGGAGGTCCTGGCCACGATCCGGGTGATCGGGTGGATCCAGGAGCGCTTCGGCGTGGCCGCCTGCTCCCGCTACGTCGTCTCGTTCACCCGCTCGTCCGACGACATCGCGGCGGTCTACGAGCTGGCCAGGCACGCCATGGGCGACCGCGCCCCGGTGCTCGACGTGGTCCCCCTGTTCGAGTCGGGCGAGGACCTCGACAACTCCTCCGCCGTGCTGGAGGGCATGGTCAACCTGGAGCCCGTGCGCCGGCGGCTCGCCGAGAACGGGCGGCGCATGGAGGTCATGCTCGGCTACTCCGACTCGGCCAAGGAACTCGGCCCGGCGGCGGCCACCCTGCGCCTGTACGACGCGCAGGCGGCGCTCACCGCCTGGGCCGCGGCCAACGACATCAGGCTGACGCTCTTCCACGGCCGGGGCGGCGCACTCGGCCGGGGCGGCGGCCCGGCCAACCGCGCCGTGCTCGCCCAGGCCCCCGGCTCGGTCGCCGGCCGGTTCAAGGTCACCGAGCAGGGCGAGGTCATCTTCGCGCGATACGGCCACTCGGCGATCGCCAAGCGGCACATCGAGCAGGTCACCAACGCCGTGCTGCTCGCGTCCACCTCGGCGGTGGAGTCGAGCACGGCCGCCGCGGCGGCGAAGTTCCGCCGGCTTGCCGACACCGTGGCCGTGGCCTCCGAGCGCGCCTATCGGGCGCTGACCGAGGCCCCGGGCTTCCCCGAGTGGTTCGCGCTGGTCAGCCCGCTGGAGGAGCTCGGCTCCCTGCGGCTCGGTTCCCGGCCCGCGCGGCGCGGCCTCGGCGCGCCCCGCTCCCTGGACGACCTGCGGGCCATCCCGTGGGTGTTCTCGTGGGCCCAGACGCGGGTCAACCTCCCCGGCTGGTACGGCCTGGGCAGCGGCCTGGCCGCCGTGGTCACCGACGGCGGCATGGCCGAACTGCGCTCGGCCTACCAGGAGTGGCCGCTGTTCGCCGCGATGCTGGACAACGCGGAGATGTCGCTGGCCAAGACCGACCGCTCCATCGCGTCCCGCTACCTGGCCCTGGGCGGCCGGAGCGACTTCGTCGAGCAGGTCCTCGAGGAGTACGACCTCACGAGGCGGCTGGTGCTGGAGGTGACCGGCCACGCCCGCCTGCTGGAGAACCGGCGCGTGCTGTCGCGTGCCGTGCAACTGCGCGACCCCTACGTGGACGCGCTCAGCCACCTCCAGCTGCGGGCGCTGTCGGCGCTGCGGGCGGCGGGCGACCTGTCGGAGGAGGAGCGCGAGCGCCTGTCCACGCTGCTGCTGCTCAGCGTGAACGGCGTCGCGGCCGGCCTGCAGAACACCGGCTGACGGCGTGCGAACCGGGCGGGCGCTCGAACCCGAGCGCCCGCCCGGTTCGACCGCCGGTTCGGATCACGGCGTCTCGGCCGCCTGCTCGACGTCGATCCGCTCGGGACAGGCGTAGATGTTGAAGCGCTCCTCGCGCAGGAACCCCACGAGCGTGATGCCGAACTCGCGCGCCAGATCGACGGCGAGTGAGGAGGGCGCGGACACGGCGCACACGATCTGGATCCCGGCGCTCGCGGCCTTCTGCATGATCTCGTAGCCGACCCGGCCGCTGACCAGCAGGACGTGCCGGTCGAGGGGGGTCTCGCCGCCGAGCAGCGCCCAGCCGACCAGCTTGTCGACGGCGTTGTGCCGCCCCACGTCCTCCCGCACGGCCAGCGGTGTGCCGCCGTCGGGGGTGAACAGCCCGGCGGCGTGTAGCCCGCCCGTCCTGCCGAACACCCCCTGGGCCTCCCGCAGCCGGTCGGGCAGGCCGTACAGGGTCGTGGCGGGCACGGCGACCGGCGGGCGCGCGGCCGGCACGGCGCAGCGGTCGCGCAGGGCGTCGAGGCTCGCCGTGCCGCAGACGCCGCACGCGCTCGACGTCAGGAAGTTCCGCGCCGTGGCGGCGAGGTCGGGGAGCCGGGAGGCGGCGAGCCGCACGGTCACGGTGTTGTAGCGCGCCTCGGGGTCCAGATCCTCGTCCGTGCAGTAGCCGATGGCGGCGATGTCGCCGGGGCCGGCGATCCCCTCACCGTGCAGGAACCCCGCCGCGAGCTCGAAGTCCGCGCCCGGCGTCCGCATCGTGATCGCCACCGTACGGCTCTCGCCTCCGGCCAGGAGCCGGATCTCCAGCGGCTCCTCCGTGGCGAGGTCGTCACGCCGGTCGCGTACGGCCGATCCGGACACCCTCCGGACGCGTGACCGCGTGACGGGCCCCAAACGGGCAGTGAGCCGCGCCGCGCCGTCCCGTTCCATCTGTTCCTCCTTGGCGGCATGGCTGCCGTTCTTTCCCGTACGCAGCCTGCCACGCCACGATCAGTATGGGTCAGCACGGGTCAGCGGTCGTCCGCCGGGTGGCGTCCGGGGAGATCGGGGAGATCGGGGAGATCGGGGCGACCGGCGCACAGGCGGGTCACGGCGCGCACGACGGACGTCACGGGGATGTCGGCCATGCAGGCGGGGCCCGCAGGGGACAGCGGGCATTCGGCCGTCCACCAGCACGGCTGTTCGGTGATGGCCGTGGGCCTGCGGTGCGGGCAGCCCGGCAGCCCCTGCAGGTCGGCGGAGCCCGCTCCGTCCCCGGAGCCGATGCCGTACCTGCCGGCCCAGGTGGGCCCGAACAGCCCGACGGTGGCCGCCCCGGCCGCCGCGGCCAGCCGCAGCGGCCCGGTGTCGCCGCCCACGACCACGCCGCCGCGACGCGCCACGGCGGCGAAGCACGCGGCGAGCCCGCGCAGGCCGCACCGCGGCAGCACGGCCACTTCTCGGCCGAAAACGGCGGCCTCCGCGGGGCCCCGCTTGGGCGGCGCGTCGGGCGTGAGCAGGGGATGGCCGCGCCGGGCCAGCGACGCGGCGAGTTCGCGCCAGCGCCCGGCGGGCCACCGCTTCACGTCCATGCCCGCGGCCGTGATCAGCACGACCGGGGCCCGCGCCGCGCCGGCCGGAACGCCGCGGGCGAGCGTGCTCTCGCCGTACGCGATCTCGGCCGGCGTCAGGCGCACGGCCGGACGGACGAGGGCGTCCTCGGGCCGCAGCAGGCCCTCGGCGAGCAGGATGCGCAGGTAGCGCCCGCCGACCGGCTCGTCAGGGGGCGGGCGGCGCCACAGGTCGGTGACGCAGCGGGCGCCCGAGGCGGCGAGGAGATCCGCAATGCCGTCGTAGCGGGTGGTGGTGATCGCGAGATCCGGACGCCGGGCGGCCAGCGCCTCGGCCACCGCCTCACGCTCCGCGCCCGCCCCGCCGTGGCGGGGGGTGAGCACCCGCGTGACGGCGGGGTCGCCGCGCAGGAGGGCCGCCCCGGGCTCGTGGGTGAGCACGCGCAGCGACCCGCCGGGGTTCCCGCGAGCCAGGCCGTGCACGACGGGCAGGAGCATGAGCAGGTCGCCGATCCCGCCGAGCAGGTCGACGACCAGGATCTCCCGGTACGGCTCACGCATCCGGGCGGACGAGCGGGCGGCGCGGGCCGGCCAGGGTCTCGTACAGCGCGCGGTGGGCGGCGGCGACCCGGGACCAGGAGTGGCGGGCGGCGAGCCGCCGGGCCGCCCTGCCCATGCGCCGTCCCGCCTCGGGTTCGTCGAGCAGCGGCGCGACGGCGTTCGCGACGGCGGCGGGGTCGCGGCGGGCCCTGATCACGGCGACGGCCTCTCCGAGCGGGAGGGCGGGGTCGGGCTCGTCCGGCACGGTGACCGCGGTCGGCAGCCCGTGCGCCAGCATCGTGAGCAGCGCGCCGCTCTTGGTCGTCACCCCGGCGGTGAAGGGCAGCACGCCCGCGTCGGCGGCGTGCAGGAACTCCGACACCCGGGCGGCGGGCAGGTGCCCGGTGAACGTCACCGCGTCCGCGACGCCGTGCCGCGCCGCCAGCGCCTCCAGTTCCGCCCGGAAGGCCCGGGCCTCGGCCTCCGGCAGTGCCTGGGAGGTGAAGCCGCCCACGACCAGCAGGCGCAGGCGGGGGCGGGCCGCGCGCAGCGCGGGCAGGGCCTCGACGAGCTGCCGCACGCCCTTCACGGGATGCACGAACCCGAAGAAGGCGAGCAGCGGGTCGTCCGGGCTCATGCCGAGCCGGTCCCGCACCCGCACGCGCGCCTGCCGTCCGCCGCCGTGGTCCACGACGTTGGGGGCCAGCGGCACCTCCACGGCGGCCGTCCCGACGCGCCGCCTGACCTGCCGGGCGTGAGAGGCGTTCGTCACGACCACGAGAGCGCTGGCGGGCACCAGCCGCCCGGTCTCCCGGTCCCACAGGCGGGCCCGTTCCAGGGGCCGCCAGAGGGGGCCGGGCACCCAACCGGGGGCCGCCCACCAGCCGTACTCGTGCAGGGTGGTCACCAGCGGCGTGCCGGGCGGCAGCAGGGGCGGCAGCAGTCCGGGGAGCCCGGAGAACCGGTAGGCCGAAGGGGCGAACTGCACGTGGACCACGTCCGGACGCAGCCGCCGCACCCGACGGGCGGCGTCGAGCGTGGCCGGCAGCCAGTGCCAGGGGGAGCGAGCCCCCGCGGACCCCACGGGCACCCCCACCGCCTCGACTCCTGCGTCGCCGAGAGCGCCGACGAGCCGTTCGACGTAGTCGCCGACGCCGTCGCGGTCGGCGGGCCCGGGACCGTGGACCATGGCCACGCGGATCCGGCCACCCTCCGTCACGGTCACGCCTCCCCCTCCTCGGCGTCGCTGCCCCGGAGGTGCCCGAGGGAGTTTCACGGCAAACCGTGCTTTTATGGGGCTTTATGTGCGGTTTTTGAGGGGTACGCGCAGGAGATGGAGCATCCCGCGGCGCTCGCAGGCCCACCGGTCCCGTGGCGGGGGCTCGCCCGCGTGCTCGTGATCCGGCCCGACAACCTCGGCGACGTCGTGATGGCGGGCCCGGCGCTGCGGGCGCTGCGGCGGGCCGCTCCCCGCGCCCGGCTCGATCTGCTGGCCGCCCCCGCGGGCGCCGCCGCGGCCGCGCTGCTCCCCGAGGTGGACGGCGTGCTCACCGCCTCGGTCTCGTGGCAGAAGACGGGCGGGGAGGAGGTCCCGGTCACCGACGACCTGGATCTCGTCGATCGGATCGGGTGGGGCGGCTACGAAGCGGCGGTGATCCTGACCTCGTTCTCCCAGGCCTCCTGGCCGGCCGCGTACCTCTGCCGGCTCGCCGGGGTGCCCGTACGGGTCGGCATGTCCAAGGAGTTCGGCGGGGCGGGGCTGACCCACTGGGTGCCCTCGCCGCCGGACGAGACCCATCAGGTGGATCGCGCGCTGCACCTGCTCGAACGGGCGGGCGTCCCTCCGGTCGAGGGCAGGCTCCGCGTGCGCGTGCCCGCCGAGGCGGCCAGTGCGGCCCGCCGCCTGCTCGACGGACGGCCGGGAGGGGACGGCCGCGCCGACGGTCGCGGAAGGCGGCCGTGCGCGCTCATCCTTCCGGGGGCCTCCTGCTCCGCGCGGCGCTACCCGGCCGACCGGTTCGCCCGGGTGGCCGGGCTGCTGACGGCCGCCGGGCTGCGGGTCCTCGTGGCGGGCACGGCCAGGGAGGCGCCGCTGGTCGAGGCCACCGGCGCCGGTGTGCCCGGTGCGGTCCTGCTGCCGGGCCGGTTGGACGTACCGGTCCTGGCGGCGCTCATCGACGCCGTCGACGTGGTCGTGTGCAACAACAGCGGCGGGGCCCACCTGGCCAGCGCGCTCGGCACGCCCGTGGTCGTGCTGTTCGCCGGCACCGAGCAGGTGGAGCAGTATCGGCCGCGGTTCGGCCCGGCGTCGATCCTCACGGTGCCCACCGCGTGCTCGCCCTGCCGCCAGTTCGCCTGCCCCTTCGCCCTCGACTGCCTCGACATCCCGCCCGAGCAGGTCGCCGCCGAGGCGCTGCGCCTGGCCGACGAGCGCGGCGGCCCGTGGTGGCAGACGCCGGCGGGCACGCGGGACGCCCGATGACGACGGCCCCCGAGAGCGGCGCGGACCCCGGCCCGGGGGCCGATAACCTGGGTGCGTGCCCGACTCGCCGTACGCCGATCTCGACCGGCCCCCGCTGTCCGAGACCGCGCTGACCAGGGCGCTGGTGCGCCCAGGCTCGCTGTGGTCGTCCGTACGCGTCGTCGAGCGGACCGGGTCCACCAACGCCGACCTGGCCAGGACCGTGCGCGAGAGCCCGGCGGAGGGCGCCGTGCTGGTCGCGGAGTCGCAGTTCGCCGGCCGGGGCAGGCTCGGGCGCCCGTGGACCGCGCCGCCGCGCTCGGGGCTGACGTTCTCGATGCTGCTGCGGCCGGAGGTGCCGCTCGCCCGGCAGGGCTGGCTGGCGCTGCTGGTCGGTCTCGCCGTCGCCTCGGCCGTACGGCGGATCGCGGAGGTCGACGTGCGGCTCAAGTGGCCCAACGACCTCATGGTGGGGGAGCGCAAGCTCGCCGGAATCCTGGCCGAGCGGGTGGACCGCATGGTGGTCGTCGGCATGGGGCTCAACGTCTCCCTGCGGCCGGAGGAACTGCCCGTGGAACGGGCCACGTCCCTCGCCGTCGAGAACGCCGCCTGCACCGACCGCGACCCGCTGCTGCGCGCGATCCTGCGGGAGGTCGAGTCGCACTACCGCGACTGGAAGGCCGCCGACGGCGACGCGGACGCCTCGGGCCTGCGTGCCGCCTACCTCGCCCGGTCGTCCACCGTGGGGCAGGAGGTCAGGATCGAACTGCCCGGCGAGCGGGTGCTGACCGGCCTGGCGACCGGCGTCGACGCGTCCGGCCACCTGCTCGTACGCGCCGGCGACGGAGAGCACACGCTCAGCGCGGGCGACGTCGTCCACGTCCGCCGGGGTCCGTCGCCGGAGACCGGCCCGCTGTCCTGATCGAACGCATGCAATCGACCGGCGATCGTGTCACGATTTGCGCCATGGGTCTTCCCGATCAATACCTGGCCGACGGCGAGCACGTCGTTCTATCGTTCCATCCGCACTGGAAGCGACTGATCCTTCCGGTCCTGGCTCTCATCGTCGTGCTGGCCGCCGCCGTCGCGGCCTTCGTCCTCATCCCCGGCGACTACGAGTACGCGGGGTACGCCCGCGGCGCGGTGGCCGTGGTCGCCTTCGTGGCGCTGGTCCTGTGGACGATCGTCCCCTATCTGCGCTGGGTGACGACGTCCTACACGCTGACCTCGCACCGCTTCGCGATCAGCACGGGAGTGCTGAACAAGTCGGAGGACGACATCCCGCTGGCCAAGGTGAGCAGCGTGAGCTCCGACCAGCGGCTCTTGGAGCGCGTCCTGGGATGCGGCACGCTCCGGGTCGAGTCGGCGTCGGAGAAGGGCGACATCGACTACCGCGACATCCCCCAGATCCAGCGTGTGCGGCATGAGCTGTTCCGGCTGGTGGAGGATGCCGCTGACGGGAACATCGACGGGGACTGAACGCGGCGCGGCCCACGCGCCGTGCGGGGGAGGGGGACGTGGACATCAGCGGGCGGCCCGGTGCCGACGACATGCGGCGGCTGTTCCTGGGGCCGGCGCCGGCCTACACGCGGAGGCAGGTCGCCGAGGCGGCCGGCATCCCGCAGGACCTGGCGGCGCGGATCTGGCGGGCCCTCGGCTTCGCCACGTTCGCCGACGACGCCATGGCGTTCACCGAGGCCGACCTGGAGGCCCTGCACCGCATCCGCGACCTGCTCGACACGGAGATGCTCGACGAGCGGACCGTCATCCGCATGGCCAGGGCCCTCGGCCGTACGACCGCGCGGCTCGCCCAGTGGCAGGCCGAGATCATGGTCGACGCGCTGATCGAGCCGGGCGCGCGGGCGGGGGAGGACGCGCTGCGGCAGGTGATGGACACGGTCAGCCGCCTGCTGCCGGACTTCGAGCAGACGCTGGTGCACGTCTGGCGCTCCCAGCTCGCCGCGACCGCGAGCCGGCTGGTCTCCCTCGCCGAGCCCGGCGAGGACGTCTCGCCGACCCGGCCGAGGCTCGGGGTCGGGTTCGCCGACCTCGTCGCCTTCACCCGCGTGTCCCGGGAGCTGGACGAGCTGGCGCTGGCCGACCTGGTCGAGGGGTTCGAGTCGCGGGCCTCCGACGTGATCGCCGCCCACGACGGCCGGCTGGTCAAGACGCTCGGCGACGAGGTGCTCTTCACCGCCGCCGACCCGAGGACCGCGGCCCTCATCGCGCTCGACCTGCTCGACGAGCTGAAACGGGACGCCGAGGGGCCCGACGTGCGGGTCGGGCTGGCCTACGGCCCGGTGCTCCCGGCGATGGGCGACGTCTTCGGCACGACCGTCAACCTGGCGGCCCGGCTGACGGCCATCGCCAGGCCCGGCACGATCCTGGCCGACAGCGAGCTGGCCGCGGGTCTCGCCGGGGCGCCCGGCGTCGACCTGGTCAAACTCCGCCGCCGTCCCGCCCGTGGGCTCGGCGTGGTGGAGCCGTATGTTCTGAGGAGATCCAGCCGAGAGAGTTGAGGTGCAGGACATGCCGTACGAAGTCCAGGGCGTGGTGGCGCGTGGCAAAGGCGAGGCGGTGACGCTGGAGACGGTCGTCGTGCCGGACCCGGGGCCCGGCGAGGCGGTCGTGAACGTGCAGGCCTGCGGGGTCTGCCACACCGACCTCCACTACCGCGAGGGCGGCATCAACGACGAGTTCCCGTTCCTGCTGGGCCACGAGGCCGCGGGCGTCGTCGAGGCGGTCGGCGAGGGCGTGACCGAGGTCGAGCCCGGCGACTACGTGATCCTCAACTGGCGGGCGGTGTGCGGGCAGTGCCGCGCGTGCCTGCGGGGACGGCCGTGGTACTGCTTCAACACCCACAACGCGGCGCAGAAGATGACCCTGGCCGACGGCACCGTGCTCAGCCCGGCGCTCGGCATCGGGGCCTTCCTGGAGAAGACCCTGGTGGCGGCCGGGCAGTGCACGAAGGTCAACCCGGCGGCCAAACCGGCCGTCGCCGGTCTGCTCGGCTGCGGCGTGATGGCCGGCCTCGGGGCCGCGATCAACACCGGCGGCGTGACCCGGGGCGACACGGTCGCGGTGATCGGCTGCGGCGGCGTGGGCAACGCGGCCATCGCGGGCGCGCACCTCGCCGGGGCCCGGACGATCGTCGCGGTCGACGTGGACGACCGCAAGCTCGACTGGGCTCGCGGCTTCGGCGCCACGCACACGGTGAACTCGCGCGAGACCGACGCGGTAGAGGCCATCCGCGAGCTGACCGGCGGGTTCGGCGCCGACGTCGTGATCGAGGCGGTGGGCCGTCCCGAGACGTACAAGCAGGCCTTCTACGCCCGCGACCTGGCCGGGACCGTCGTGCTCGTCGGCGTGCCGACGCCGGAGATGCAGCTCGAACTGCCGCTGCTCGACGTCTTCGGCCGCGGCGGCGCGCTCAAGTCCTCCTGGTACGGCGACTGCCTGCCCAGCCGTGACTTCCCCATGCTGATCGACCTCTACCTGCAGGGACGGCTCGACCTCGACGGGTTCGTCTCCGAGACCATCGGCCTCGACCAGGTCGAGGAGGCCTTCGGCAAGATGCACCGCGGGGAGGTGCTGAGGTCGGTCGTGGTGCTCTGACGCGCACGCGAGGGGCGGCGCTTCCATTGCGGAGTGCCGCCCCTTTCTGTGCCTTGGATCACATAGGCAAGCCTTACCAAAGTGGGTTATCTTAGGTATGCCTAACCTTCCTCATGATTCCTGAGAGGCGATCCATGTACGTCTGCATCTGCCGCGCGGTCACCGAGAGCGAGGTGCACGACTGCATCGCCGAGGGGGCGAGGACGGCTCGCCAGGTGCGGGACGCCACCGGTGCAGGGGGGGACTGCGCGTCTTGCGTCCGGAAGATCTGTGCGATCCTGAAACGGTCAGAGGACCTGGTCACCAGCGCATAGATCGAGGAAGCTTATGCAGGGCGACAAAGAGATCATCGCGCTGCTCAACGAGCAGCTCACCTCCGAGCTGACCGCCATCAACCAGTACTTCCTGCACGCCAAGCTGCAGGAGAACTGGGGATATACGAAGCTCGCCGCCATCACGCGGGCGGAGTCCATCGACGAGATGCGGCACGCGGAGGAACTCACCGACCGGATCCTGTTCCTGGAGGGCCTGCCGAACTACCAGAAGCTGAACACCCTGCACATCGGCCAGACCGTCAGGGAGCAGCTTCAGGCCGACCTGGATCTGGAGCTGGGCGTGGTCAAGCGGCTGCGGCCCGGCATCGCCCTCATGCGGGAGCGGGGGGACATCACCTCGGCCACGCTCTTCGAGCGCATCCTGGCCGACGAGGAGCACCACATCGACTACCTGGAGACCGAGCTGGGCCTCCTGGAGAGCCTGGGCGAGCAGCTGTACCTCCAGCGGTACGCGGAGCCGCCGTCGTCCTCCTGAGCCGGTGCTCTCCCGGCCGTCGCTCCCGGTCGCACGGGAAATCAGATGGACAACGCCCGTCGTCATCGTTTCGGCGGGCGTTTTTCGCGCCATTATCCGCTTTCCAGCGACGAAGTTCGGAATGGTCGAGAATGGGGTGGAAGATCGCGTCGCTTGCGTGCTGACTATCCCGGATTTATCAGTGTTTGCCCAGGTCAATTGATGAGTCAACGACAAGTCAAAAGGCGCGCTGTAGCCGGGAAACGATCGCACAAGGTCCTACGATCGCACCATGACCTGCGTACTTCTCGCCGAGGATGACACCTCGATTTCCGAGCCGCTGGCGCGAGCCCTGCGCCGGGAGGGCTATCAGGTGGAGGTGAGCCCCGATGGCCCGCAGGCCCTGGAGAGGGCCTTGTCGGGGGGCGTCGACCTGATTGTTCTCGACCTCGGCCTTCCAGAGATGGACGGGCTGGAGGTCGCGCGCCGCATACGCGCGGAGGGACACGGGACTCCGGTCCTGATCCTCACCGCCCGTGTCGACGAAGTCGACACCGTCGTCGGTCTCGACGCCGGGGCCGACGACTACGTCACCAAGCCGTTCCGCCTCGCAGAACTGCTCGCCCGCGTGCGGGCCCTGCTCCGGCGCGGGACATCGGAGACCCCGGTGGTGCAAGGCGTCCGCATCGACGCCGACTCCCGCCGGGCCTGGATGGGAGACAAGGAACTGCACCTGACCACCAAGGAGTTCGATTTGCTGCGCGTGCTCGTACGGGACGCGGGCAAGGTCGTCACCCGCGAGCAGATCATGCGCGAGGTGTGGGACACGAACTGGTGGGGGTCGACCAAGACACTCGACATGCACATCTCATGGCTGCGCCGGAAGCTCGGCGACGACGCGGCCAAGCCGCGCTACATCACGACCGTCCGAGGGGTCGGCTTCCGTTTCGAGCGCGAGTAGCCGCCGTGGGGCGGTTGCGGGGGAGGGGCTAGCACGTGCGCCGGCGCCTGCTTTCCTCCATGCTGCTCGTCGCGGTCATCGCGGTACTGCTGTTAGGCGTGCCCCTGGGTGTGGTCGTCGTGCGCTTGATCAGCGACGAGGTCGCCCAGGAGCTCAGAACGGACGCGGGCCGGCTGCTGCTCGGAGTGGAGTACTCCCTCAGCCAGGGGCAGGGGATCAGTCCGGACCAGCTCGCGCGGAACTACCCGGACCGATACCTCCAGGTGTTCGTCCGAGGGAAACCGCCGATCGTCGTGGGCTCGCCTCCACCGGCAGGCCGTGATCTGACCGAGGAGGCGCGCTCCGAGAACGGTTACGTACGCGTCAGCCGCGACGCGGCCCAGATTCACCAGGACACCCAGGCGCGGCTGGTGCTCATCATCGCGCTCGCGGTCGTGGCCCTCGGGGCCGCGATCGGGCTGGCCACCGTCACCTCGCGTCGCCTGAACCTGCCGCTCCAAGATCTCACCAGGATCGCCGAGCGGCTGGGCTCGGGCGACGCGAGGCCGAGCAGGCACCGTTACGGGATCCCCGAGCTGGATCTCGTGGCCGAGGTGCTGGACCGCAGCGCGCTGCGGATCTCCGACCTGCTCGCGCGGGAGCGCGAGTTCGCGACCGACGCCTCCCATCAGCTGCGCACGCCGCTGACCGGGCTGAGCATGCGCCTGGAGGAGATCGTCGCGGCGGCCGACCAGCCCGAGGTGGTCCGCGAGGAGGGCGAGGCCGCGGTCGTGCAGGTCGAGCGGCTGACCGCCGTGATCGACGAACTGCTGGCCGCCGCCCGCCGCCAGCGTCACGCCCAGGCGGCGCCGATCGACGTCGACGACGTGGTGGGTCAGCAGATCACCGAGTGGGAGCCGGCGTTCCGCCGCGCCCACCGGTCGCTGGTGCTCGCGGGCGACCGGGGCCTCAGCGCGCTCGGCACGACCGGCGGGCTCAGCCAGGTGCTGTCCACCCTGCTGGAGAACTCCCTCAAGCACGGCGACGGCGTGCTGACGATCAACACATCGAGTACGGGCAGGTCTGTGGTGATCGAGGTGGCCGACGAGGGCCCGGGCATCCCGGAGGCCCTCGGCCACCGGGTGTTCGAGCGGAGCGTGAGCGGGGGAGGCGGCACCGGCCTGGGGCTCACCCTCGCCCGTGCCCTGGTGGCGGCCGACGGCGGGCGGCTGGAGCTGGTCAAGCGCCGCCCGGCGACCTTCGCCATCTTCTTACGCCACACCCGCGACAGTGGACGTCATCGTGTGGTGAGCGGCCCCGCCTGACGGTTCAGCTGAGGGTTCAGCTGGTGGTGAGGGGGTCGGCCTGTGCCTTCACGTCGGGGTGGGGCCGCGCGCCGACCCTCTCGACAGCCCCCTCGGCGGACTCCTCGGCCAGTTTCGTGGCCGCGAGGAACACCCACTTCTTGTACGACCAGAGGCGGAACAGCGTGCCCAGGCCCAGGCCGATGGCCTGAGCGATGTTGTAGCTCAGCGTGTCGTGCAGGCCCAGCGAGTACGTCACGAAGCCGATGGTGAGCAGTGAGGGCAGCAGGCCGATGGCGTTCAGCAGGAAGAACAGGACGTACTCGCGCGCCAGGCCGCTCTGCTGGCGATGCCGGTAGGTCCAGAAGCGGTTGCCCGCGTACGCGAACGTCGCGGCGACGATCGTGGCCAGGACCTTCGAAAACAGCGGGCCCATGCCGACGCCGAACCGCAGCACGTTCGTGCCGCCGAAGTCGATGACGAACGCGATCGCGCCCACCAGGCCGAACTTGATCAACTCGTGGATGAGCGCGGCGAACCGCTCGTAGGCGCGTCGTAGAAACTGCACGTCCCGCACGGTCCTTCCTGATCGGCGGCCATGGTCGGCGGCGAGGTCTTCTCAGGCTACCGGTAGCAAGCACAAATCGGGGTCTTGCCGCAACCTTCGCCCGCTTCGTCCCAGGTCATCAAAGAACATTTCAAGAAAAATCCTGCTATGTGGGATGAGCGGGCGCTCTTCGCACTACGCTCTCGCCCGACCAGGATCACCTAGACCTCCGAAGGAAGCCCGGGCCTTCGGGATCGGAAGGAACCAGGGCCCCCAAGGGGCGGCCTGGCGAAGCCGGGACAACGCAGAGAACCAGTGCTCAAGCCTTTCTCCTTTCGCTGACCCAGCGAGCAAGTGGACGGTAAAGTTCGAACATGCGTACGGCCTACAAGGTGCGGGTCTACCCCACCGCCGAACAAGCAGCGGTGCTGAACCGTACGTTCGGTTGCGTACGCCTGGTCTGGAACATCGTCCTGGCATGGCGGCAGGCCCGCTACCGCGCAGAGGGCGTGACAACCTCCTACGCCCAGACCGACCGGTATCTGACCGAGTTGAAACGCGACGGCGGCCACGACTTCCTGTACGAAGTGTCGAGCGTCCCCTTGCAGCAGGCGTTGCGGCACCAGCACACGGCGTTCGTGAACTTCTTCGCAGGGCGCGCCAAATACCCGCGGTTCAAGTCCCGTCACGGCCGCAAGTCCGCCACCTACACCCGCTCGGCGTTCCGCTGGCGCGACGGGCGACTGCACCTGGCGAAGATGGACGACCCGATCGACTTCGTGTGGTCCTGGCCCGAAATCGACCCCGCCACGATCAGCCCGACCACGGTGACCGTCTCCAGAGACTCCGACGGCCGCTGGTATGCCTCCTTTGCCGTGGAGACCGAGAACGAGGCCGAGCCGGCGCCGGCCACCGGATCGGAGGTCGGGGTCGACCTCGGCGTGAGCGACTTCGCCGTCCTGTCCACCGGGGAGAAGATCCCCAACCCGCGCCATCTGGAGCGCAAGGCCCGCAATCTGGCCCGCTACCAGCGCAGGATGGCCCGCAAGCAGCGCGGCAGCAGCAACCGGGCCAAGGCCAGGGTGAAGGTCGCCCGCGCCCACGCCAAGGTGCGGGACGCCCGCGCCGACTTCCTGCACCGCACCTCCACCCGGCTGGTCCGCGACCACGACCTGATCGTGATCGAGGATCTCAACGTCAAAGGGATGGTCCGCAACCGCCGCCTGGCACGGGCGATCTCCGACTGCGGGTGGGGGGAGTTCTGCCGTCAACTGGAGTACAAAGCCGCACGTGCCGGGCGGCACCTGGTCGTGATCGACCGCTGGTATCCCAGCTCGAAGACGTGCAGCGCGTGCGGGCACCTGCTCGCCACGCTGTCCCTGTCCTCCCGGCACTGGACGTGCCCGGACTGCGGCACCCGGCACGACCGGGACGTCAACGCCGCCAAGAACATCCTGGCCGCTGGTCGAGCGGTGTCCGCCTGCGGAGCTGACGTGAGTCATTCCGGGTCCTCCCGGATGCGGTCGGCGTTGAAACAGGAAGCCCAGCCCGTGAGGGCGGGAATCCCCCGCCTTTAGGCGGGGGGAAGTCAATTTGTTCGGGGACGTGCGCGTTCTGGAGGGGTGGCCTTTCTCGTGTTGCGCAGACTCACGGCCCTCGGTCTCGGCCTCGCCCTGCTCGCGGGGTGTGGGACCGAGGGCGTACGCGAGACCCCGGCCGAGCCGGGCGCCACGTCCCCGGCGACGGTCGAGATCACCGCGGCCGAAGCACAGGCGGCCTTCGACGGCCTCGGCGACCTGTCCGGCTCCTGGAAGGACCGGGACTGCGCCGAGATCGAGCAGCTCACGACCGGTGTGGAGAGCACCGTCGGGAGCCGCGTCTGCGCGGCCGCCCGCGAGGGCCGCCCGGCGCCCGCCTTCCGTGCCTATCGGGATCCGGAGTTCCTGCTGCCCGCCCGGGAGGACGGCGAGGACGGCGCCTGGTTCGCCGTGCTCGCCCGCAAGCCCGAGCCGGCCTACTTCGTCTTCGTACGGGCGGACGGCCGATGGCGGCTCGGGGCCGGGCCGATCCCGCTCGTCGGCAAGGCGCCCGCGGTGGAGGGCGGCGTGGACGGCGAGGCGATCGACGCCGCGGCCGACCCGGACGCGGCCGTCGGGGCGCGGCTCGCGCCCACCCGGCACGTCGCGTTCCTGACCGATCCCGCCGGAGTGAACGGGAACGGGGTCAGCGGGGTGCGCTTCGCCTCCGGCGATCCCATGCGCCGCCTTCTCGCGGAACTGGTCCGCGCCCCCGGCAGAGTCCGTCCCGATCACCTGTCCACCGACGTGCGCATCGAGGGACCGGCCCGCGCGCTCGCGCTGCCCGGCGGCGGGTCGCTGGTGTTCCACGCGCTGCGCGTCGTCTTCACCCAGAAGCCGGGCTCGGGCCGTCACTCCCTCGTCCATCCCCGCTACCGGGCCGCCGACGTACGCGCCTTCACGGGTGGCGCGGCCACGACCGTCACCGGCAGCGAGATCCTTGTGCTGGCCACCAGGGTGGCGAAGGACACCACGATGACGACGGTCGGCATGCGCCGGGTCCTCGCCGATCTCGCCGAGGGCTCCGGCTGACGGTTTTCCTCGCGCAATAGGTAGGCTGACCTGTCGTGAACAGCTCGAACGTTCCCCCTTCCGGACCCGTGACCGCGCCCGTGGTGGGCATGGTCGGCGCGGGCCAGCTGGCGAGGATGACGCAGCAGGCCGCGATCGCGCTCGGCATCGACCTGCGCGTGCTCGCGAACACCCGTGACGAGAGCGCCGCCAAGGTGATCGTGGACACCCGGCTCGGCGACTACCGCGACCTCGCCGATCTCCGGGAGTTCGCGAAGGGGTGCGACGCCGTCACCTTCGACCACGAGCACGTGCCGACCGAGCACATCCGGGCCCTGACCGCCGACGGCCACGCCGTACATCCCGGGGCGGACGCCCTGGTCCACGCGCAGGACAAGGCGGTCATGCGGGAGCGGCTCACCGAGATCGGCGCGCCCTGCCCGGCCTGGGCCCGCGTCGAGGACCTGGCCGGTGTGGAGACGTTCGCCGAGGAGCACGGCTGGCCGGTCGTGCTGAAGGCCGTGCGTGGCGGCTACGACGGCCGGGGCGTGTGGGTCTGCGAGACCCCCGACGAGGCGCGCGAGGTGCTCGGCACCGGTGTGGCCCTGCTGGCCGAGGCGTTCGTCCCGTTCGAGCGGGAGGTCGCCGTGCTGGTGGCCCGGTCCGCGCACGGCCAGGGCGTCAGCTACCCCGTGGTCGAGACCGTGCAGAAGGACGGCATCTGCGTCGAGGTCATCGCGCCCGCCCCCGGCCTGGGTGAGGAGGCGGCGGCGGACGCCCAGCGTGTCGCGCTCACGATCGCCCGCGACCTCGGCGTGACCGGGCTCCTCGCGGTCGAGATGTTCGTCACGAAGTCCGGGCTCGTGGTCAACGAGCTGGCCATGCGCCCCCACAACAGCGGCCACTGGACGATCGAGGGTGCCCGCACCTCGCAGTTCGAGCAGCACCTGCGGGCCGTGCTCAATCTGCCGCTCGGGTCGCCGTCGATGACCGCGCCGGTCGTCGTCATGGCCAACCTGCTCGGCGGGCCCGACCCCGACGTGTACTCCCGGTATGAGCACGTGATGGCCAACGACCCGGGCATCAAGATTCACTTCTACGGCAAGGACGTCCGGCCCGGCCGCAAGATCGGGCACGTCACCGCCCTCGGGACCGACCTCGACGAGGTGCGGGCCCGCGCTCACCACGCCGTCACCTGCCTGAGAGGACCTGTGGATGCCTGACGTCGGGATCGTCATGGGGAGCGACTCGGACTGGCCGGTGATGCGGCAGGCCGCCGAGGCCGTCGCGGAATTCGGCGTGTCCTTCGAGGCCGACGTGGTGTCGGCGCACCGCATGCCCGCGGAGATGATCGAGTACGGCTCCCGCGCCGCCGGGCGCGGACTGAAGGTGATCATCGCGGGTGCGGGCGGCGCGGCCCACCTGCCGGGCATGCTGGCCTCGGTCACCCCGCTGCCCGTGATCGGCGTCCCGGTGCCGCTGAAGTATCTGGACGGCATGGACTCGCTGCTGTCGATCGTCCAGATGCCGGCCGGGGTGCCCGTGGCGACCGTCGCCGTCGGCGGGGCCCGCAACGCGGGGCTGCTCGCCGTACGGATCCTGGCGGCGTCGGACGAGGGGCTGCGGCGGCGGATGGAGGAGTTCCAGGACACTCTGCGAGACCAGGCCCACGCCAAGGGCGAGCGCCTGCGCGCAGAGGCGGCCCAACTCGGTCAGTAGGCACAGCTCGGTCGGTAGACCCGGCGCGGTCAGCGACCCGTCGCGCGGCGGGTGAGCCGGGAGGGCAGCCACGCCGACACGGCCAGTGCGAGCACCGTGAAGCCGACGGACCACCAGAACGTGTGGCCGAAGGCCGCCGCGGCGTCCGGCGGCCCGCCGGGATGACGGGCGAGTTCGCTGTTGAGGACCACGGCCAGCACGGCGGTGCCGAACGAGCCGCCGATCTGCTGCAGGGTCCTCGTGATCACGCTGGCATGCGGCACCCGGTCGCGGGCGAGTCCCTCGTACGCGCTGGTCATGATGGGAATCGTCACCGCGCCGAGGCCGATGCCGCGCACGACCAGCGCGGCGACGAGCCACCACGTCTCGATGCCCGGTCCGGCCCAGGCGAACGGCAGCGTCCCCAGCGCCGTGACCGCCAGGCCCACGGCCGTGACCGGGCGCGCGCCCAGGCGGTCGGTGAGCGTGCCGGCCGGTCCCCTGCTCAGCAGCACGCCTATGCCCTGCGGGGCGAGCAGGATGCCGGCCGTGAGCGCGTCCCGGCCGCCCACCTGCTGGAAGTAGAGCGGGATCAGCAGCATCGCGCCGTACAGGACGAAGCCCGACAGGAACATCAACGCGCTCGCCGCACTGAACGAGGAGTTCCCCAGCAGTCGCACGTCGACGAGCGGTGTGCCGTCCGTCCTGAGCGCTCGTACGGCGAAGCAGGCGACGAGCGTGGCGCCCGCGACGAGCGGCAGGAGCACCTCGGCGTGGCCGAAGCCGCCGCCGGCGCCGACCCGGGAGAGCCCGAAGATGATCGCGGCGATGCCCGGGCACAGCAGGGCCAGGCCGATCCAGTCGAGCGCCGCGTCGCGGTCGCGTTCCCCCGAGGGCATGAAGCGCCAGGCCAGCGCGAGCCCGGCCAGGCAGAACGGCACGTTGACCCAGAAGATCCAGCGCCAGGTGAGGTGCTGGACGATCAGGCCGCCGAGGACCGGGCCGAGCACCGGGCCCAACAGGGCGGGCAGCGCGATGACCGCCGTGGCGCGGCCGAGTGAACGCCCGTTCGCGGCCTGGACCAGGAGCGTCTGCATGACGGGCAGCATGAGACCGCCGCCCGCGCCCTGCACCACCCGGCAGACGATCAGGGTCGTCGCGTCCGGGGCGAGGCTCGCGCCGACGGATCCGGCCAGGAAGAGCGCGAGCGCGGCCAGCCAGACCTTCTTGCCGCCGAAACGGCCGGTCAGCCAGTTCGTCGTCGGCACCGCCATGCCGAGGGCGAGCAGGTAGCCCGTGGTGATCCACTGGACGGTCGAGACCGGCACGCGCAGTTGCCGTCCCAGGGTCTCCAGTGCGATGTTGACGATCGTCGTGTCGAAGACGACGGCGAGGGCGCCGGTCAGCATGACGAGCGAGAGCCGGACGAATCCCGGGTCGAGGCGTTCCCGGGCGAGGGATGGCCGCAAGGCGCTCACGGTGACCTCCGGACGATAATTAGATGCACTCGTGTATCTAATCGACCGGACGTCGTGTCGTCAATAAGATGCACTCGTGTATCTTGAGGGGGAGTCGTGCCAGAGAAGACCGCAAGCCGGCGGCGCGGGGCCGAGTTGGAGGAGGCGTTGCTGGACGCCGCCTGGGACGAACTGGTCAGCGTCGGCTATGGCGGCTTCACGTTCGAGGGCGTGGCCGCACGCGCCCAGACCAGCCGGCCGGTCGTCTACCGCCGTTGGGCCAGCCGGGCAGACCTGGCGATAGCCGCGATCGGCCACTACGGCCGGAAGGACCCGTTCGCGGTGCCCGACACCGGTTCTCTCCGCGACGACCTCGTGGCCCTGCTGCGCTGGATGTCGGAGCGGCGCGGCGAGTTGGCGGTGGTGATGAGCATGCAGATGAGCGAATACTTCGCGGAGACCGACTCCACCTTGGCCGACCTGCGGGAGCGGCTCCTGGCGGAGCGCGGGGGACCCCGCCTGATGGAGCAGGTCCTCGACCGCGCCGCCGCGCGCGGGGAGATCGACCCTCGGCGCATCACCGCGCGGCTGGCGGACCTGCCGGTCGACCTGATCCGTCACGAACTCCTGATGACCGGGCGACCGGTCTCCGAGGATGTCATCGCCGAGATCGTCGACGACGTCTTCCTGCCCCTTGTCCGGCTCAGGGCGGAATGACGGCGCTCCTCGACCGCCCCGGCCATACCTGGGCAAGCACGGCCGGTGAGGTCGGCGGGGTCGGCGTGGTCGGCGGGGAGATCAGGGGCGGCCGAGGGCGCGGTAGTCCCAACCAGCCTCGCGCCAGGTGTCCGCGTCGAGGGCATTGCGGCCGTCGACGATCGTGCGGGCGGTGACGACCGTGCCCAGCTCCTCGGGGTCGAGGGCGACGAACTCCTGCCACTCGGTGAGCAGCAGCACGACCTCGGCCCCCTGTGCGGCCTCCAGGGCCGACCCGGCGTACCCGAGGTGGGGGTGGGCCGCCCGCGCGTTCGACAGGGCGGCCGGATCGTAGACCGTGACCTGCCCGCCCTGCTCCGCGATCTTCACGGCCACGTCGAGGGCAGGCGAGTCGCGGATGTCGTCGGAGTTGGGTTTGAACGCCGCTCCCAGCACCGCGACCCTGCGGCCGTCGAACGCCCCGCCCAGGAGGTCGCGGGTGAGGTCGACCGTCCGGACGCGGCGGCGCAGGTTGATCTCGTCGACCTCGCGGAGGAAGGCGAGCGCCTGGTGGGCGCCGAGCTCGTCGGCCCTGGCCGTGAACGCCCTGATGTCCTTGGGCAGGCAGCCGCCGCCGAAGCCGAGGCCGGCGTTGAGGTATCTGCCGCCGATCCGCTCGTCGTACGACAGCGCCTGCGACAACTGGGTGACGTCGCCGCCGGCGGCCTCGCAGACCTCGGCCATGGCGTTGATGAACGAGATCTTCGTGGCCAGGAACGCGTTCGCGGCCGACTTCACCAGCTCGGCGGTGGGGAAGTCGGTCACCACGATCGGGACCTCGCCCAGGGGCGCGTAGACGTCCCGCAGCACCTTCTCGGCCCGCTCGGAGGTGACCCCGAGCACGATCCGGTCGGGGCGGAGCGTGTCCTGCACGGCGAAGCCCTCACGCAGGAACTCGGGGTTCCAGGCCAGCTCGACCTGCATCCCGGCGGGCGAGAGCCGTACGAGCTTGTCCGCGAGGCGCTCGGCGGTGCCGACCGGCACCGTGGACTTGCCCACGACCAGGCACTCGCGGTCGAGGTGGGGGGCCAGCGACTCGACGACCGCGTCGAGGTAGGAGACGTCGGCGGCGTACCCGCCCTTCGTCTGGGGCGTGCCCACACAGATGAAGTGGACGTCGCCGAACTGCGCCACCTCCTCGTAGGAGGTGGTGAAGCGCAGCCTGCCCGAGTCGAGGTTGCGTTGGAGGAGCTCCTGCAGGCCGGGCTCGTGAATCGGCAACTCGCCGCGCTGCAGTCGCTCGATCTTGCTCTGGTCCACGTCAAGACCGAGCACTTCGAAGCCCAGTTCGGCCATGCACGCCGCGTGCGTAGCACCCAGGTATCCGGTCCCCAGCACAGTGAGGCGGTACGGCACGGCATGCTCCCCTCTTACCGACTCTTTGTGATCTGGCATGGTACCGGCCCAGTCAACTGCCCTGTGAGCCACCTGGGCAAACCAGCGCCTTGGCCCCCACGGTACGGCTCTGGGCGTGCCAGGTCGACGCCAGGCCAGCACTTCCTCGCCCCTGTCAGGGCGTTGTGTCAAGGAGGGGGTCGTACTGACTGGTAACTTTCTAGTCGGACGTCCTAGTATCGGCGCTATGAGCTTCCCTCTCTACGCCCCCGCTGAGGAGCACGAGATGCTCCGCGAAACGGTCCGGGCCCTCGCCGACGAGAAGATCGCCCCGCGCGCCGCGGCGGCCGACGAGAACGAGGAGTTCCCCTGGGAGGTCTACAAGGACCTCGTCGCGGCCGACCTGCACGCCGTCCACATCCCCGAGGCGTACGGCGGGGCGGGCGCCGACGCGCTCGCTACCGTGATCGTCATCGAGGAGGTCGCCCGCGCGTGCGCCTCGTCCTCGCTGATCCCGGCCGTCAACAAGCTGGGCACCGTGCCGCTGCTGCTGTCGGCGTCCGAGGAGCTCAAGCAGCGCTACCTGACGCCCGTGGCGCGCGGGGAGGGCATGTTCTCCTACGCCCTGTCAGAGCCGGAGGCCGGCTCTGACGCCGCCTCGATGAAGACCAGGGCCGAGCGCGACGGCGACCACTACGTGCTCAACGGCACCAAGATGTGGATCACCAACGCGGGCGTGTCGGAGTACTACACGGTCATGGCCGTGACCGACCCCTCGGCCGGCGCCCGCGGCATCTCGGCGTTCGTGGTGGAGAAGGACGACGAGGGCGTCTCGTTCGGGGCCAAGGAGAAGAAGCTCGGCATCAAGGGCTCGCCCACGCGCCAGGTCATCCTGGAGAACGTCCGCATCCCGGCCTCGCGGATGATCGGCGAGCCGGGCACCGGGTTCAAGACCGCCCTGGCCACGCTCGACCACACCCGCATCACGATCGCCGCCCAGGCGCTCGGCATCGCGCAGGGCGCGCTCGACTACGCGCTCGGATACGTCAAGGAGCGCAAGCAGTTCGGCAAGCCGATCGCCGACTTCCAGGGCCTGCAGTTCATGCTCGCCGACATGGCGATGAAGCTGGAGGCCGCCCGCCAGCTCACCTACGCCGCCGCCGCCAAGTCGGAGCTGGCCATGAAGGGCACCCGGGTCAAGGACCTCACGTTCTTCTCCAGTGCCGCCAAGTGCGCCGCCTCCGACGCCGCCATGGAGATCACCGTCGACGCCGTCCAGCTGCTGGGAGGGTACGGCTACACGCGGGAGTTCCCGGTCGAGCGCATGATGCGCGATGCCAAGATCACCCAGATCTACGAGGGCACCAACCAGATCCAGCGCATGGTCATGGCCCGCCAGCTCCTCAAGTAACCCCTGACCTGCGGTAGCCCCGCCTGCCGCACTCGGGAGGCGGGGTGCGCCATGTCCGATTCGGAGCCTCTAAAAGATCTTGTTCCGTGGCTGTTCCGTGAGAGCTGCCGAACGCGTTTGGCTGTGATCGTCAACGACCATCAGCGGGACGCGCCCGCGCTCACCCAGGGTGACCATCTGTAGTCACGAAAAGCGAAGAGCCACCGGGCGGGTTTCGTCGCCGGTGGCTCGTGTACTTTCCAGGCGCTACCCCGTGGCGACCTGGTCGCCGGAGACGGCGCGGGGACGGAACAGGCGGTCGTCGATGGCCTTGCGGGCTCGGTCGTGGGAGCCGGGCATCATGTGGGCGTACACCCGGAGCGTGAAGCCGGGGTCGGCGTGGCCGAGATACTCGGCGAGTTCCTTCACGGAGACGCCACCCGCGAGCATGACGCTGGCGTAGTAGTGCCGGAGCTGGTGAAGGCCCTCCTTCCGTGAGGTCGTGAAGCGCTTCCGCGCTCGGGCGTCCTTCTCGGCATCCGGGATGACGCCGGCCGCGACGAGGGAGGGCTTCCAGACGAGTTCGCTGTAGCCGCGCGCCCGGATGAACTTGTCGTCCGTCCAGCGGAAGAGCAGGTTGTGCGTACGGAGAGGGCCGTTGAGCTTCTCCCAGGGCAGCGAGCAGGCGAGCGGGGGATAGGCATTGACGTGCCGTTTGATGGCCTCAGCGGCCCACTGAGGGAGCGGGTCCATGCGCTCACGGTCGTTCTTGGGGAGGGCGAATACGTGGTCTCGGCCGAGCTTCTTGATCTGCCGCCGGACGCGGACGATTCCCTCGTCGAAGTCGACGTCCTCTAGGGCCAGGCCGAACAGCTCTCCCTGACGGAGACCGCAGGACGCGGCGATGATCGGGATGAGGCGGAAGAGGTCCGGATGGGCGTGGATCACCGCATGGACCCTCTCGTCCGACCATGCGATCAGCTCTTCACCGGAACGCTTGGGCACCTGGACGATCGGGGATCGGGCCGGGTTCTTACGGATAGCCTCATCCGCGACGGCCAGCTCAAGGACGCCTTGAAGGACGAGGAACGACGTCTCGATGGTCGACGGGCCGTAACGCTCGTTCAGGTCACTGATCCATGCCTGGACGTGCGAGGGGAGGATGCTCTTGACCTGCCGCCGTGCGAAGGCCGGGCCGACGTGCAGGCGGTAGATGTACTCGTATCGGATCTTCGTGGACGGGTCGACGATGCGGGAGTCGAGCCAGCGGGCCGCGATGTCGCCGAACAGCATCTTGCCGGCGTTGGGGTCGATGTACTCGCCGCGGTTGACGTCGGTGCCCATCGACGCGGCCTTCTTCTCCGCATCGGCCTTCCGGTCGAAGGCGGCGGACACCTCCTTCCCGTCCGGGTCGAGCCAGACGGCGAGCCAGCGCTTTCCGCCGCCGTACCGGGAGGTCCTGACCTTCTCCGTCCTGCCGTCCGGGCGGCGGACTGTCTTGGTCCACAGGTCCTTGACGTAGGCCACCGGCTACTCCTGTTCCCGGACCCAGGACATAACGTCCTCGGGCACGTAGCGCAGGTGACGGCCGATCTTCCTGCTGGGGGGACCCGTCCGATGGTGTCGCCATTGATAGAGCGTGGCGACCGGGACGCCGAGGAACTCCGAGACTTCTTCCGCTGTCCAGAGCCGTTCGAGCGCGATCATCGGCCACCGTCCGGCAGCCATGTCGTGGCAAGCGTGGCGACCAGGGCGTCACCGGGGGAGTAGCCCTTTCCGGCGTACTCCCATTCGCTGACGACGAGGACGGTGTCCTCGTCGAGGAGGGGCAGGAGGCCCGTCGTGATCTGCTCATCGCGAGCATGTTCCTGCCGGTCGGCACGGATGTCGCCGAGGGTGGTGGAGTAGCGGCGGGATCGGGTGGAGAAGTGGCCGCGGAAGCCGAGCATGTGCGCCCACTGGGTCAGCCGTAGGTCCGCCAGCTCCTCGAAGGAGCCGAGGCGGAGGCACTCGGCGATGAGTCGCCGGGCGTGGTCCCGGACGGGCAGGGCGGCCAGGTCCTCGCCGGGGACGATGCGCCGGTCCATGGTGCCGACGCATTCGGCGGCCTTGGTGGCGTACTTGGCGATGTAGCCCGCAACGGCCTGGTCGGTCAGCTCACCGTCAAGGGTGACCGGGCGGACGTCGATTTGCGTACCCCAGTGCAGGACACGCGCGGGCTCGTTGTCGAACGCCGGGATCTTGGCGATGACCACGGCGGCGGCGTGCTCTACGGCCTGTGTTAGCAGGTCGAGCGTCGCCCAGGCCGGGGGCGGCGAGATCGGTCCAGCCGGACCGTCGAGCCGGATGACGGCGTGGAGGTGGACGACGCCGCGCCGCTGGTACTCAGCCACCTTGGCGAAGGACACGACGAGCTGGTCGCGCATGTCGCGGAGAGTCAGGCCGCCGAGCTTGGCCAGGTGCCGCCGTAGGGCGTCGGCGAGGCGCTTCCACAGCAGCGGCGCGACCGCGTTGAACAGCACCGAGCCGGTGTAGTCGTAGCAGTCGGGGCAGAGCGGGGCCGCCACCGTGCGAGACCCACTCGTCCAGCTCGACCACCTCCCGGCCTCCGACGACCTCCTCACCGTCCACGTCGGGCGGCTGGAGACCGGCGGGCTGTGGACGATCGACTTCCGCACGGTGCCGCACTGGATCAACGCGGGCGCCACCCAGTCGGGCAAGTCCAACCTCGCCAACGCCCTGCTCGTCGGGCTGGCCCCGCAACCGGTTGCGCTGGTCGGCATCGACCTCAAAGGCGGCGTCGAGTTCACCCCGTACACGCCACGCCTGTCGGCTTTGGCAACCACACGGGCCGAGAGCGTGACCCTGCTGGATGACCTGGTGGCGCTCATGGTCGACCGGATGGGGCTGTGCCGTACGGCCGGCGCCCGCAACATCTGGCAACTGCCGCCCGGCGTGCGGCCGGTCCCGGTCGTGGTGCTGGTCGACGAGCTGGCCGAGCTGTACCTGATGGCCGACAAGTCCGAGAAAGACGAGATCGCTCACACCTCCACCGCACTGCTGCGCATCGCGCAACTCGGGCGGGCGTTCGGCATCTACCTGTTCCTGTCCGGCCAGCGAATCGGCTCAGACCTGGGCCCCGGCGTCACCGCGCTTCGCGCTCAGTGCTCGGGGCGGATCTGCCACCGGGTCAACGACCCGGAGACCGCGACCATGACCCTCGGCGACCTCGACCCCGCCGCCCTGGTCTCCGCCCGAGCGATCCCCGCCGAGACACCCGGCGTCGCGATCATCGCCTCCCAGGACGGCCAGTGGTACCGCGCCCGCTCCTTCTACGTCGCCGAGCGCACTGCTGAGCACGCCGCCCGCACCTACGCCCACCTCACCCCCGACTGGGCCGACATCGCCCGGCCCGACCGGGACGGGGCTGACCTATCCGACCTGCTATCCGCCTGACCGAGAAAGGGGGTAACGATGCGACGCCTCGCCTCATGGCTGCTCGACACCGGGCCGGTCCTCGTCCTGGCCGCCATCGCGGGTGCCGGATCGTTCACCCACATCCGCGACACCGCCACCGGCCACGGACAGACCGGCTGGATGTCATGGGCCGTGGCCGTCTGCGTCGACCTCACCTGCGTCATGGCCGCCCGCGAACGCCAGCGGGACAAGAAGACCGGACGACAACGGACCGGTCTCGTGTCCTGGCCGACGCTCGTCCTGGCCGGTGGGATCGTCCTGTCCCTGGCCGCCAACCTCCACCAAGCCGAGCCGACCGTGTGGGGCTGGCTCACTGCCGCCACCCCCGCCGGGGCGTTCCTCATCGCCGTCTCGATGCTCGAACGCCGCGCCGCCGCCCCTCGCCCCGAACCATCCGCGCCCGTCCTGACCGTCGAGACCGTCTCATCCTCACCGTCCCCCTCCCCGGCGCTCGTCCCCGCCGTAGAGGACGGACAGGACGACGAGCCAGGACCGTCCCCGGCCCTGGTCGACTACGCCCGCCGCGTCGCCGACGAACACCCAGGCCAAGCACGGCAAACCGATCACCCGCGACCTGCTACGTGCCCGCCTGGGCGTGTCCAACCAGCTCGCCTCCGACCTGCTGCGCACCCTGCGCACCGCGTCCGAACCCGCCTGACGAAAGGAGACCACCACATGACCAACGACGACCACCGTTCCGCCCTCATCGCCGGGCTCCGCGCCCTGGCCGACTTCCTGGATGCCAACCCGGCCGTCCCCGTCCTAGCGGTGCAGGAAGTCTCCGAGGGCATCGGTGCGTTCGTCATTGCTGGCGTAGGGCCGTAGGTGGGCCCATTCCTCTACCAGGCGCCCGACGGCATCGAATCGATCCGTTTAACTGTGAAAGTTCGACACAGGTTGGATGGTCCCGAGCATGCCGATTCTCGATCTTGGAACCGTGTTCGAGGCGTCCAACGCAGCCTGAAAATTACACGGCGTCTAGGACCGCGTGATCTGATCGGGCGTGATGGGAGCCAGACGGCCGAAGTGATCCGATCTCTGTGAACCCTGAGCATTGACAGGTGGGAGCCTGGGCCTTAAGTGTGATGGCCGGCCATCCGTCGAACCGATACGACGCTCCCATTACGAGGAGACAGAATGCCCCCTCAAGCCGTCGGCTTTCGCCGACGAACGGCGACGGCCTGAACGGCCGGGCAGTGGCGCCCGCGGAGGGCCGGCCGGACCCGGGAAGTACCTCACACACGGGATTCACCCGAAAGGATTACCGATGAAGCGGAGCGATCCCTCCTCCCGTCCTCGACGTCCGGCGAGCAGGTGGCCGGCTGTGGTGGCGGCCTTGCTGGTCGCGTTGATCGGGGCTCAGCCGGCTGTGGCGGCACAGCGGTCCGCATCGTCGGAATCCACCGTGTCGAAGTCCGCCGCCTCGGTCGCCGCCGCCGGGGACATCGACGGCTTCACCGCGGGCAATGCCGCGGTCGCCTCGGTCGATCTGGCCGGGACGTGGAGCTTCACTCCGGCGGGCCGGTCGACGACGTCGATCAAGGTGCCCGGAGGTGGCTGGTACAAGCAGGGTTTCACCGATGTGTCACAGGCGGTGTACTCGCGTACGGTGACGGTGCCGGACTCGGGGCAGCCGCAGTCGACGTGGATCGAGTTCGGCGCCGTGAACCACCAGGCGACCTTGTCGGTGGACGGCCGGGTGGTCGCGACGCAGACCACGGCCTTCACTCCCTCGAAGTTCGACATCAGCGCCTACGCCGCACCGGGCACCACTCATACGATCAGCGTCGACGTGAAGGGCCGCGGCGCGTTGAAGGCATCCAACGGCCGGTACCTGGTGCCCGACGCCGCCGAGTGGTCCGAGGCGGTCCCCCAGGGGATCTACCGTTCGGCGTTCCTGCGGGTGTACCCGGCGGTGTACGTCAGCGACACATTCGTGCGTACGTCGGTGGCCAACAAGACGTTGAGCTACGACGTGACGGTGCGTAACACGTCGGGCAGTTCCCGGTCGGTGACGTTGACCGGGTCGCTGTCGTCTGACAACGGAACGGCTTTCAGCTACCCGGCACTGCCCAGCCGTACGGTCACCGTGGCGGCCCACTCGACCGGGACCGTGACCGTCGGGCCGGTCGCGTGGAACCTCGACAGCACCTCGTACTGGTGGCCCAACGTGCCGTACCGGTCGGGGTACCGGGCGCAGCTGCATCGGCTGACGGTGCATGCCGACACCGATGACGGGCACACCAGCGACGCCACGTACCGGTTCGGGTTCCGGGAGGCCACCCAGAACGGCGAGTACTACTACCTCAACGGCGTGCGCGTGAACTTCCGCGGCGACAACCTCCAGGGTGCCGACTACGACCGGATCAACAACGGCGGCAAGGGCGACGCCTACGACACGCTGCCCGGATTCCTTCCGCCTTCGTCGGGCAACGGCGGCTGGCCGCAGGCCGTGGACAACTACCAGCGGCTCAACTACAACGTGGTGCGCGTCCACCAGGAGCCGGCCAGCCCGTACATGTTGGATGTCGCCGACGAGATGGGCCTGATGATCATCGACGAGGTCGCGATCCGCGGCTCCCAGTCCGGGCAGGATTGGATCTCCGGGCACGACAACATGGTCAACCACGCCCGTGCGCTGGTCCTGCGCGACCGCAACCACCCCGCGGTCATCCGCTGGAGTCAGAACAACGAGCCGAACCAGAGCGGCCAGGATTCCGAACAGTTCGAGAAGGACCTGTACGCGGCGATGAACGGCGCCGACGGCACCCGGCCGATCATCGTCGAGCTGGGCGTCGGCGCGAATCCCAACATGTATCCCGGGATGACGTACGCCAACTTCGCGGTGATCTCGCACTACGTCGATGGCTTCGGCAGGTACGGGGAGGGCCTGATCACCGTGAACGGGCGGCCCGACGGTGAGGGCGAGTTCATCTGGCCGGCATGCAACAACAAGCAGGGCTTCGAGTGGTTCGCCACGGCAACCCTGGCCAAGCGCGGCAAGAACGCCACCGACCTGCGTCCGTACACGCTGCTGTCCGCCTGGGCCAGCGTTGTGCCCGGAGTGCGTTCCACGGACTTCACCCCGGAGGAGGGCGGTCACCCTATCTACGGCGCGGACAACCTCTCGAACCCCTGGAGCAACCCGCAGATCCAGCGCGTGCAGGCGGCGTTCAACCCGGTGGCAGCGGTCGACCTCCCGTACTGGTCCGCCTCCGGCGCCTCGGACTCGAACGGCAGCTTCCCGCTGCCGCAGGCCGTGCCCACCTACGCCCGGAACGCCTCGGTGACCCGCAACATCACCGTTTTCAACGACGACTTCGCCGACACTTCGGTGGGCTTCACTTGGACGGCGCGGCTCGACGCGCCGGACGGCGCGGTCGTCGCGTCCGGAAGCACGACCTTGACCGTCCCGCTCGGCTCGCGGGTCACCCAGCCGGTCACCTTCACCACACCGGCCACCGGCAACCGCGTGTACCTGCAGCTGTCGACCACGAAGTCCGGTAGCCCCGTCTTCACCGACGCGGTGGAGTACTTCAACCTCGGCGGAAGCAGCGGAAGCGGACCCGCACCGGGCACCTACCGCATCGTCAACCGCAACAGCGGCAAGCCGCTCGCTGTCGCGGGCAACTCCACCGCCGACGGTGCCAAGGTGGTCCAGCAGAGCGGCACCGCCACCTGGACCATCGCCACAACCTCCGACGGCTCCTACACCCTCAAGTACGTCCCGAGTGGAAAGGTGCTCGACGTCAACGCCGGCAGCAGCACGGCCGGGCTGCAACTGCAGCAGTGGACGGCCAACGGCGGCACCAACCAGATGTGGTATCTGCGATCCACCGGCAACGGCTACTACACCATCGTCAGCCACAACAGCGGACTGGTGGCGGACGTCTCCGGTGCGGCGACGAGCGACGGGGCACCGGTCGTGCAGTGGGCCGCCAACGGCGGGGCCAACCAGCAATGGCAATTTAACCAGACCTGACCGGACGACCCGGTTCTCGCCTGCTGCCGCGGCGTCGACCGCTACCCCTGGCCGCTCCGCCCTGCGGCCAGGGGTAGCGGCGAGATGTCAACTCCGAACGTCGGCAAGCGACCACCACCGAGTACCTTGTCTCCGCTCCCATCGGTACGGCCCGGCAGACCACCGCGGTGAACGCATCGAACCGCCTCGCTCGCGAGCGGTAGGCGCTCGTCATTGATCGAACCCCCATGGGGGTTCGATCAATGACGGTCAATGGACCCCACGCTGATGGAGGTTCCGCAACCGTCGGCCAGCTCCTCCAACCATGAGGAGACCCACATGGCTTGTTCGCACAGCTCGGGGGGCCGCAGCGTTCGACGGTCCATGGTGATGGGCGCCACGGCCGTCGTGTTGGTTCAAGCACCGCCGCCATCCCTATGAGGGGCGTTATGGAATCGCAGTCCGAGCAAGAACGCCAGAGGGGGAAGCATGTTGGCCATCGCCTTCATCGCGCATCCCCGTGGGGGCGATAAGCCGCCTCCGGTGCGCCGGGCGATGATCTTTCTAACGCGGATGCTAACTGCGTCCCGAGACGGCCGTAGACGTCGACAGAAGACGATCAAGCCAATCAGCCCGCTGAGCAGGCAGGAAGAGACGCTGAGGGACAGGAGTAGACGATCTTCTCCCGGCTTGTAAACAGAAGGTCCAAGGGCCTCCGGCGGGGGAGTCTGGCTCCGAGGGGATCGAGGAGCAAGGGTTCCGGTTGTGGTGTGGCTGAGGGCCATGATCGACTCACCTGACGTCGCCCAGGTGGAGCCCAGCAGACCGACTCCTCCGACACAAGCCCGGTCCCTTCTGTAGGGCAACCAGCAGAGGAGAAAGGGCGCCGGGGACAGGTACACGCCAGACCGGGCTTGCGTCTCCGTCGCCGGCCCGCTTTCGGGTCGCCCTGGGACGACGGCAGACGAGGCGATCATGGTGGGCTGAGATGTGGCGCGCGTCGACGGCAACACCAAATCCGATGTTCACTCTCCATCCGAATGGCTACTGTGAGTCACCCTTCGGGCGAGTGATCAAGAGCGGTGGATTGCCGATAATGCGGATCTTGTTCCGTGGCTGTTCCGTGAGAGCCCGTAAGCCAGCGAGAAACCATGACAGGTACCCAGAGGCTTATGCCCTGGTCAGAGGCTAGATCAAGGAGTTAGCCCAGTTCGCTCAGGAGTACGGCGGAGAACACCCAGATCTACGAGGGCACCAACCAGATCCAGCGCATGGTCATGGCCCGCCAGCTCCTCAAGTAGTCCTTGAGCAGCGAACACCCCGCCTCCAATGTTGGGGAGGCGGGGTTTGCTGTCTACGTGGACAGCCTCTGAACGATCACCTTTCCGTCTCTGTTCCCTGAGATTCGTCGTCGGACGGCTCCGCGGCGATATTCAACAGCTCAGCCCCGAGGTGCTTGCACGACAGATCGTGATCGGTCAACCCTCCACAAGCACCAGAGTGACGGCTTATGAAATCTGCCTTGCGGAAGCTGTGAACTGCGACTGCTTACGCGACCTGCCCGTTCACTTCCAGGGTGACGCCCGGCTTCTCGGCCCAGAAGGCGAGCCGTCCTCTGATCTGCTCGACCTGCGCGAATGGTTCCGGGTAGGACCAGACGACGTCTTCGACCGGAGCCTCTCCGGTGTCAACCGACCAGTACACCGCATCGCCCTTGTACGGGCAGTGCGACGTCGTCGTCGACGACCGCAGCAGATCCATCTTCACATCCTCCTGCGGCAGGTAGTACCGCGGTGGGCACTTCGTCTCGGTGAGTACAAGCGCCCGGGAGGAGGTCGCGACGACCGTGTCATTGACTCGCACCACGACGTGGTCCGACGCGTGTGTGAGCTCGATGCGATGTTCTTGTGTATTCATGTGAATCCCATCAAACATCTCCGGCGGCGACCAATGCTCACCGGCCGTGCGTCCACTGTTCGTATTCCACCGTAACACGAATATGCGCCACGCGGCAAAGAATTCCTGTGTATTAGCCGAGTAATTCCAAGCCGAATGGAGAACTGATTTAGATTCGCAGGACCGGGAGCCGCCTGAGCGGCCGGCCCGATGAAGAGCCCGATACGGCCAATATCAGTTATGTGATCGTCACGCTCACTCAGGGGCCACCTCGGGCACGACGGATTTCACGACGTCGCGTCGGCTTCCCGGAACATGTCGTCTTGGCGTGGCAGCAGCCAGTCGTACTGTTTGGCGACCAGGCGGGCGCACTCGACGAAGGCTTTGACTTGAGGCGTGTTCTCGACGGCAGGTGCGATCATCATGGCCCAGCTGAACACCGGCACAGGCTCGACGAGCGGGCGGAACACCAGGTCGGCAGGCGGTTCGTGCCAGCGCGTCGTCGGTGTGACGCAGAGCCTCTCGCGCAGCACGTCCGCCGCGCCATGCGAGCCGTAAGTGACGCCCGGCCACCTGCGCACTCGGATGCCCGCCTGCCGGCAGAACTGCGCGACGAACTCGACCCACTCGACGGCCGCCTCTTCGGTGGGCAGCAACAGCTCGAAGTCGGCCAGCCGCGCCACCGGCACGACCTCCAGATCCGCGAGCGGATGGTCGGCGGCCGTGCCCAGCACGACCGTCTCCCGCCGGATCACCTCGGCCGCAATCTCGATCGGACAGTGGGTGGCCAGCCCGAGCAGCACGTCGAGGCGTCCTTCCTGCAGGGCGACCAGGCCGCGGGTGACGCCCTCCTCGATCTGCAAGACCGGGATCTGCGGGTGCAGTTGCCGGAAGTGGCGCAGCAAAACTGCCCCGGTCTGGAGGCCGCTGGAGGAGATGTCGACCCGCAGCGAGCGCTGATACCCGCCGCTGCCGGCCCGCTGGGCGGTCTTGAGTGCGTCCTCGGCCGCGGCGATCGACTGCCGCGCCGGGCCGAGCATCGCCTGACCCGCGGAGGTCAGCCGCACGCTGCGGGTGGTGCGCTCGAATAGCTTGACGCCGAGCTGGTGTTCGAGCTGCTGGATGATGCGGCTCAGCGCCTGCTGCGAGACATAAAGCCGCCGGGCGGCCCTGGAGAAACTCAGGTCCTCCGCCACGGCGACGAAATACCGGAGATGCTTGAGTTCCGGTCCCATGTCAACTGGCAACTCTACCCACAAGGGATGATCGGTGCCACCGACCTTCCCGACGGCCACGGCCGCAGTCGCGTCGACCCGGAAGTCGGCGCAGGTCACGGGGAGCCGCCGGGTGGACGAGGCCTTCGTCGCGCGGTCGGGGGCGGGCTTATTCCACGGGGGTGATCAGGGGCAGGGTGCTCACAATGCCGTGCGGACAAACTCGGCACGTCCGCGCGACGTCAGCATGGCCCAAATGCCCCTTCCAGGGGTCTACGCCGTTGCCGCCTGCTCCTGTTCTTCGGCGACCGCCTCGGGGGCGTCCATCCGGCCGAGGAGGGTCACGATCGCGCCGAGCAGTGGGATGACGGTGCCGACGAACGCGCCGACGTGCAGGGCGGGGATGTAGTCGTTGGGGTCGGCTTTGCCGTCGAGCGAGGCGCTCACGCCCGTGGCCACCAGGGCGAGGCCGAGCCCACCGCCGACCTGGAGGGCGGTCTGCTGGATGCCGGCCGCTAGACCCTGCTGTGAGATGCCGACCCCGGTCACGCCGCCGATGGCGTAGGTCGGGTAGGCGTTGCCCACGCCGAGACCCAGGCAGATGATCGATGAGGGCAGCAGCACGGTGGCGTAGCCGGTGTCGACGTCGACAAGGGCCAGCATGAGAAATCCGAGCGCGACCAGGAACAGGCCGGCGAGGCTGCCGGTGATGCGCATGCCATAGCGGCGGATGAGGGCCGGCGCCATGTAGCGGGACACGAGGGCGGACACCACCGCCGCCGGCAGCAACGCCAGACCGGTCTTCAGCGGCGAGTAGTGCAAAACCTCCTGCGTGTAGAGGGTGACCACGTAGGAGTAGCCGAACGGGGCGGCCAGCACGGCCAGCGACGAGATGTCGGCGTTGCGGAGGGTCGGCATCCGGAAGATCCTCAGGGGCAGGAGAGGATCGGGGTGCTTGGCCTCGTTGACGACGAACGCGATCAGCAGGACCACGGCGGCGACCGCGGAGGCGATGACCAAAGGCACCGGGACAGTGTGGCCGGCGATCTGCGTGACGGCGAACGCGATGAGCAGTAGACCGGCGGTGCAGAGCACGCCGCCGAGCAGATCGTAGCTGCGCGAGCGGTCATGGGTCTCGGCGCGGGGGATGACGCGGACCCCGATGATCAGTGTGGCGGCCACGATCGGGACCTTCACGAAGAAGATCCAGCGCCAGTTGAGCAGGTCGGTGAGGACGCCGCCGAGGATCAGTCCGGCGGAGAACCCGGAGGCGGCGGCCGCGGAGAAGACGCCGAAGGCGCGGTTGCGCTCGCGGCCCTCGGCGAACGTGCCGGCGATGATCGCGACGCTGGATGGCACAGTGAGAGCGGCGCCGACGCCCTGGATGGCGCGGGCGAGGATGACCACAACCGCGTTCGGCGAGAGCCCGGCGACCAGTGACATGACGCCGAAGACGGCCAGGCCGAAGAGGAGGACGCGGCGGGCGCCCAGCAGGTCGGCGGCGCGGCCACCGAAAAGAAGGAAGCCGGCGTAGGTGAGGACGTAGGCGTTGACGGTCCACTGCACGCCGGACGTGGACAAGTCGAGGCTTCTGCGGATGTCGGGGAGCGCGACCTGAGTGATGGACAGATCCAGAGCGTCGAGCAGGATTGCCGTGGACACCACGAGCAGGACCAACGAGGAGTGTTGGCCGACTCGCTTCTCGGAAGGGACGCCCCTGACACCGCCGCCGGCCGAGGCCGTGCCCTGGCTCATGACAGCTCCTTGTTCACGATATTCCCTCGGTTTCGATTGTCATCGATTCTTAAATCTCGGTGGCTGGAAATGTGTAGGCAAAAGTGAATGTTGCGGGCGGCGCCCGTACGGCCAAGGTGAATTGAGGGCTCCTACGCTAGCGGCATGCCCGACCGTGTGCACCACCCGCATGACACGGTTTTGGAGTGAATGAACAAGAGGTCATTGTTATTCGCGGGCACGAAAACCTGTGGCAATTGTCCGAAGGCGTACGGCCAGTTCAAGGGCTAGATCGGCGAGTGGGTCCAGGCGGGCGAGGAGCACGACGGAGAACACCCGGATCTACGAGGGCACCAACCAGATCCAGCGCATGGTCCCACCAGCTCCTCAAGTAGCTCCTGAAATGCGAAAACCCCGTCTGCCGTTCAGGGCGGGCGGGGTTCGCCGGCGTCAGCCCGACAGCGGTCGCACGGCGCCGACGATGGGGTTGAGCCGTCCGGCCCGGAGGCGCTGGGCGAGATCGGTCAGCCGGGCGCGGCCGGGTTGCACCCACGCCCCCGGAAGAGCGGGTGGACCGGGGACGGCGCGCTCGTGGGCGCGTGGCTTCGTGTGATGTGCGGTCAACTCGGCCAGGGCGAGCCGACGATGCGCTCGACCGTCGTGATGCGCCGGAAGCCGGGGACGAAGTGCTCGAGCACGTCGGAGTTCACGGTGCCGTTCGTGGTTTCGGGGCGGTTCTTGAGTCCGTCGACGTAGGCGCGCAGAAACTCGTTCTTGAAGTCCCCTCGTGGGTGGACCGCGAGGATCTCGCCCAGTTGATCGCGTTCCATCCTGTCCAGGCCGAAGCCGATCGCGTCGGTCAGGACGCCGAGGTGCGTGCTCGCGATCACCGGGGCCATCCGGCCGGGGATGCCCGGCGTGGTGTGCAGCGCGATCGCCGTCCAGACGGTCTCGGCGGCGGTCGCCGAGAAACCCCGGTCCAGGAGGAACTTGCGCGCATGGTCGGCGCCGTCCACTTCGAAGCGCTGCTCGACATCGGAAAAGGGAGTCAGGAGGCCGGTGTCGTGGAACATGGCCGCCAAGTAGAGCAGCTCCGGATCCGGTTCCACACCGAGCTTGTGAGCGTGAATCAGGCCGAAGAAGTAGACCCGCCGGGAGTGGTGGTAGATGAGGGGGCTGGTCGTCTCCTGGATGAGCGCGGTCGCTTCGGCGACCGCCGCTGTCTCAGGAATCTCCAACCCCGCGATGACCTCTGGCATGACCCCTGACCTTCCGGGGAATTATGTCGGGCTGTGGACCGTGTGTCCGACTTCCATGCTCCCCGCCGATCGGCGTGCGGCGCCGCCTTCGTCCGGCCAGGAATCACCTATATCCAGACAGGGCGAAATCGCCGCCGGGCGCACCACCGCGACCACGTCGCGCAGCAGGGCCCCGCACGTGGCCTGCGAATTCGTGTCGTCCGGTCACGGCTGGAGGATCCCCGTGATCTCCGATGACGATGTGCTACCAATGAACGGTGTCAATGCCTTCTGCGCCGTCGGCCCGACAGCGGTCGGTGCCGGCGGGATCCGGCCGGTCACCGCGCGGATCCGGCTCCCGTGGGGCCGGAGTGGCGGACGCCGCCCCCCATCGCGTCGCGATCCTCGTCTACGACGGAGTGACGTTGCTGGACGTCGCCGGTCCCGCGGAGGTGTTCAAGGAGGCGAACCGGTTCGGTGCCGACTACCGGATCGTGCTGCTGTCGCCGACCGGTGCGGACGTCACGTCGAACCTCGGGGTCCGGATCGCGGTGGACGGCGCCGTCTCCTCGGAGACGGCTTTCGGTACGTTGCTGGTGGCCGGGTCGGATCTCTATCCGCGCGCCCGTGTCCCCGGCGACCTGGCGGACGCCGCGCGGATACCCGCGGCTGTGGCCGGCCGGGTCGCGTCGATCTGCACCGGGGCGTTCGTCCTCGCCGCCGCCGGCCTCCTCGACGGCAAGCGCGCGACCACGCACTGGAAGGTCGCGCACGAGCTCGCCGCCCGGTGTCCGACGTGTCGTGTCGAGCCCGACGCGATCTACGTTCGTGACGGCACCACATACACGTCGGCAGGGGTGGCGGCCGGCATCGATCTGGCGCTCGCCCTCGTCGAAGAGGACCACGGGCCCGACCTTGCGCGCGACGTCGCCCGCGCCTTGGTGGTGTACATGCAGCGTGCGGGTGGCCAGTCCCAGTTCTCGGCACCGCTGAAAGGACCGCCGCCCCGCTCGTCGGCTCTGCGTAAGATCACCGACTTGGTGACGGCGAACCCCTGCGGGGACCACTCGCTCGGTGAGCTTGCGAAACACCTCAACGTGAGCACCCGGCACCTCACCCGGCTTTTCCACGACGAGCTGTCCACGACACCGGCCCGCTACGTGGAGGACATCCGATTCGACCTGGCCAGGGCACTGCTCGACCAAGGACACACCGCGACGCAGGCTGCGGCCCTCGCCGGGTTCCCCAGTTACGAGAGCATGCGGCGGGTCTTCGCCAGAAAGTTGTCAATCAGCCCCGCCGCCTACCAACGCCGGTTCGGCACGGCCCGCCGCGTCAACGCGGGTCAGGCGCAAGCCGGGTAGCGCCGCCGCATCGGTCGGCAACGACGTCCCGGGCTGGTAGCCGCCAACCCTCCGGACAGCCGTGCGAGGTGACGGCGACAGGGCGATCGCCACGCCTGAAAGGCCTGGCCGTCGCAGAATGGTTCGAACCAGAAGAATTCGGGGCAAATGTGATCCCAATGTCATAAAGATCCGCGATCGTAGAGGAGTGCGCACGTGGCTCGATGATCAGGTGAGGAAACGGCTGGGTACGTTCGGCCTGATCGTGCCCTCTATCGCGCAGTGTGCCGTGGGCGCGGCGCTGGCCTGGATCGTCGCCGTTCACCTGCTCGGCCACGCCCATCCCCTCTTCGCACCCATCTCTGTGATGATCTGCGTGGGTCTGGGGCTCGGGCAGCGGCTGCGCAGGGTGGCCGAGCTGGTGGTCGGCGTCAGTCTGGGCGTGGGCATCGGCGACCTGCTGGTGTCCTGGATCGGCTCGGGCCCCTGGCAGCTGGCGCTCGTGATCGCGCTGGCGATGACCATCGCGGCGCTGCTGAACAGCGGCGAGCTGTTCGTGTCGCAGGTCGGGTCGTCCGCGGTGCTGGTCGCCATGCTGGTGCCGGGCGAGGACGGCGGCGGGCTGGACCGGATGGCCGATGCGCTCGCCGGCGGCATCATCGGCATCGCCGCGGTCGCACTGCTGCCCGCCAGCCCGCTCACCATCGCGGGCAAACATCTGTCCGGCGTGCTGGACGCCTTCTCCACCGTGCTGGAACAGGCGGCGGAGGCGATCGAGAAGGGCGATATGGACCTGGCCGCCGAGGCACTGGAGTGCGGCCGCAGGACCCAGACGGCGGTCGAGGATTTCGCGGCGGCGCTGGAGAACAGCAAGGAGATCATCAGGATCTCGCCGCTGCGCTGGCATCACCGGGCCAGACTGGCCAGGTACACGACCGCCGCCCTACCGGTGGATCTGGCGCTGCGCAACGCACGCGTTCTGGTCCGCCGCACGCTCGCGGCGATGGGGGAGGCGAGCCCGCCACCGGTCGCCCTGGCCGAGTTGCTGCGCGAAGTCTCTGAGGCGGCGCTGCTGCTCCAGCTCGAACTGGGGGCCGGACGGGAACCGATGTTGACCAGGCAGGCGTTGCTCGCCGTCGCCGCACGGGAGCGGCCCAAGAACCTGGGCTTCTCGGCGAACGTCATCATCGCGCAGCTACGCTCCATCGCCGTCGACCTGCTCGAGGCGACCGGCATGGATCACGACGCGGCATCGGCCGCGCTGACCCCGCTGAACGAGCTGAACGAGCTGAACGATGAGAGCATGCGCGGCTGAGGTCGAACGCCAGCGCACCGTCACCCTCAGGCCTGCGCCGAGTCGGCCTCGACCCCGGGCGAGACCAACCAGATCGAGCGCTGGTCACGGCCCGCCGGCTCCTCAGGTACGTGCTCAAGAGGCGGGGTGTCGCTGCCTTGGCAGGTCATGATGACCGGTTCTGGGGGCGGCGACGGTCAGCTCGGGCAGGCGTCGCGGCAGCCGCCGAAGCGCTCGGCGTCCGGTCGGACGAAGCGGGTCTCCTGCGTTCCGCGCAGCGCCTCGGTCATCGCCTTCTTCCAGATCAGGCCGGGCACCGACGTGCCGTCCACGTGCGAATAGCGGCGGTCGCCGATGGTGACGTCCACCATCGGGTGCCGCACCGGGCCACGAGAGTCGCCGAGGCTTACGGCCGAGGCCAGGCCGGGGGTGTATCCGGCGTACCAGGCGGTGCGGAAGCCGTCGCCCTCGCCGGGCATGCCCGCCGCCTCGCGGCCGACGCCCTTGAGTGAGCTTTTCGCCAGGACGTCCGACAGCACTCCGGTGACCGCGTCGGCGACCGCCGGGTCCAGGACCTGCTCGCAGTGCGCCGGGAAGGGGTGCCCGGCGCCTGAGCCGTCGCGGATCTCCGTGATCACTCGCGGCTCGCAGAAGCGGCCACGGGCGGCGAGGCTCGCGTACGAGTTGGCCACCGAGACGGGATCGGCCTCGGTAAGGCCCAGCGCGAAGGTCTCCAACTCTCGGAGCGGATTCCCGTCGGCGCTCCTGAGCCCGAGCCGCTGGGCCATCCTTACGGTCTCGCACAGGCCGACCTTCTCCTGTAATTGCATGAAGAAGGTGTTCACAGCGCCCTGGGTGCCCGACCGGAGGGTGACGAACCGGACTCCGCCCTTCTTCCGGTTGTGGATGTTGTGCATTGGATCTGCGACGGCTTGGCCCGCGCAAGTCTTGAACTTCGAGTAGCTCCGGGGACGGTACTCGTCCGAGACGACGAACCCGTCGTCGTAGCGGAAACCGGTGGCGAGCGCGGCGGCCAGGGCGTAGGGCATCGCCGTCGTGCCCTGCTGGAAACCCGGCCCGTCGGCGGGATCACGGCTGGTGACCATGGCCTTGACGGCCCCTTCACCTGGGACGATCATGACCTGCGGGTCGTCGCGGTGGACGTAGGCGTCGACGGCCTGTTGCGCCGCCCGCTGGAGCCGCTGGTCGATCGTCGTCTGGATCGTCAGGCCGTCACGGGTGAGCAGTCGCGGATCCTCGGCGAGAAGCCGCCCTTTGACATACCGGCAGAGATAGGGATATCCGCTGTTGGCGCAGTCGCCGGAGAATTCCTCGATGACGGCGCCCTCGGCGTCCAGCAGCACGCTTTTCCGGGCCGCCGGGGAAGCGGAGGCCGCCGCGGTGGAGACCAAGGCCACAGGCTCATCGTCGACGTCGCCGCCCGCCGGGTTCCGCAATAACAGGAAAACCGCGATCACCGCACCCATCGTGGCGACGCCCAGGAAAACCAGAAGTGCCTTCATCGTCGCCCTTCGGTCGCCCAAGGCCGCGTTTCCGCCACGGCCCGGTTGTCTCGCCGGGCCGAAACGTCCTTCCATGATGCAGTCCCTGCACCATGCCGGCCAAATTCGCGCGGGCACCTCGGTGCCCATTCCTCGACAGGGTGATTTCGCCGATGACGGCCGCAGACGGCGGTCATTGCCGAGGGACATGCCGTTATTCAGTTTTCCGCCCCGCCGATGAACGATTGGACGGCCATCGAAAGCGTTCGGTAGCGAGCCGACTCCATCTCGATCGCTGGAACAGCGGCCGGAGATGAAACGTCGCTATGGAACGGCTCACCACACGCGCCGCGGCGTAGCGGGAATCGCCAGGCGGGCGGGGCGTTCGTCCCCGATACATCGCCACGTGTAGCCGTCGTATACCCGGCGTCCCGCGGTGGTTCCTAACGTGGTGGGCGACCCGCCCGCCCAACCGGGGATGAGGACGCCCGTGGCCTATCTCTTCGCCTTCTTCCGGCTGCTCACGGGGATCGTCTTCCTCATGTCCGCGGTGAGCAAGCTGCGCGGGCGGGCGGCGTACGAGGAGTTCACGGTGGCCACTCGCGCCCTCACACGGCTGCCGGCCCGGCCCGTCGTGGCGCTCGTCGTCACCGCCGAGGTCGCCGTCGCGCCGCTGCTGGCCTGGCCGCCCACCATGCTCGCCGGCTTCTGCGTCGCGCTCGGGCTGCTCGTGGCCTTCACCGTGGCCATCGTCGTCGCCATGCGGCGCGGCAGGCGGGTCCCCTGCCGCTGCTTCGGCGCCTCCGCCGTTCCGGTGGGCCCCGGTCATCTCGCGCGCAACGCCGTGCTGATCGCCGCGGCGGCGGCCGGAGCGGTTCAGGCCGGAATCGGAGCGGTTCCGGCCTGGACCGGAGCCGTCCCCGCGGGTCTCGGGCCGGCCGGGCTCGCCGCGGTCGCCCTGGCGGCCGGAGCCACGGCGGTCCTGCTGTCCGCGATCGGCGAGATCGCCGGTCTCTTCACCAGTTCACCCTGACGGAGGTAGTCCCTCATGCCGTTCCTGACAGCGCTCGTCCTGGGCGTCGGCGTCCTGTGCCTGATCGACCTGGTGCTGACGGTCGGGGTGATCCGGCGGTTGCGGGCGCACGAGGAGATGCTGTCGGCGAGGCCGATGGCGTCCCCGTCGATCGTGCTCCCGCCCGGGGCGACGATCGGCGGCTTCTCCGCGGTGAGCACCGACGGCGTCCACGTCTCCGACGAGACGCTGACCGAGCCGGTCCTCGTCGGCGTCTTCTCTCCCGGGTGCTCGGCCTGCCACGACCGCCTGCCGCAGTTCGCCGAGCGCGCGCGATCCTTCCCTGGAGGACGCGGCAACGTGCTCGCCGTGCTCGTCGGCACGGAGGAGGAGGTGGCGGACGAGCGGCGGACGCTGGAGCCGGTCGCCCTGGTGCTGATCGAGGAGTACGGCACCGGCCTGACGAAGGCGTTGCAGGTGAACGGCTTCCCGTCCCTCGCCCTGGTCGATGTGCGCGGGAGGGTCGTCGCCAGCGGGACCACTCTCGAGGACCTCGACAAGATTCCCGTACACGCGTGACGGCGCGGGTGCGGGGCCTCGCCGGAGCGCGGGCGGTGGTCACCGCTCTCGGCATGGCCTGGCGGGCCGGCAGGGGGCTGACCATCGCCTTCGCCGTCCTCAGCGCGCTCATGGCCGTCCTGCCGGTGACGATCGCCTGGTGCACCAAGCTGGTCCTCGACGAGATCGCCGGCGGCCGGCCCGGGGCCGGTGTGACGGCGGCGCTGGGCGCCGCGCTCGCCGGGTGCGGGGTGCTGACGGCGCTCGGGCCGCAGATCGTCCAGTACGTCAGGGACGAGAGCGGGCGCAGGATCGGGCTCGTCGCCCAGGACAGCCTCTTCAGGGCCACCGAGCGGTTCGTCGGCCTCGCCAGGTTCGAGGACCCCGCGTTCCTCGACCGGATCCGCATGGCCCAGCAGTACGGCGGGGCGACCCCGGGCATGGTGGTCTCCGCCGCCCTGGGCGCCGCCAGGACGGTGATGACCGGCGCCGGGTTCCTCGTCTCCCTCGTGACGATAAGCCCGTGGATGGCCGCCCTCGTGGTCGGCGCCGCGGTGCCGTCTCTGGCCGCGGAGCTCTGGCTGTCCCGGCGGCGTGCCGCCATGCTGTGGGGCATCGGCCCGGTCGAGCGCCGCGAGTTCTTCTTCGGTGAGCTTCTCGTCAACGTCCAGGCGGCCAAGGAGCTGAGGCTCTTCGGCATCGGTGCGCATCTGCGGCGGCTGATGGCCGCCCAGCGACGGGCCGCGAACGCCGAGCGGAGCCGCACCGACCGGCGGGAACTCGGCGTCCAGGCCCTCACAGGGACCACGGCGGCGCTGGCGACCGGGGGCGGCCTGCTGTGGGTTCTCCTCTCCGCGGCGAACGGCACGGGCGGGGTCGGCGACGTCGCGCTGTTCCTCGCCGCCGTCGCCGGAGTCCAGGCGGCGGCGAGCGGTCTCGTCGTCGAACTCGTCACCGCGCATCAGCAGGTGCTGCTGTTCGGCCACTACCTCGCCGTCCTGGACGCCGAGCCGGACCTGCCGGTCCCGGCCCGGCCCCGGCGGGCCGGTCCGCTGCGCCGGGGGATCGAGCTGAAGGACGTGTGGTTCCGCTACTCGCCCGGCCATCCCTGGGCCCTGCGCGGGGTCAGCCTGACCATCCCGTACGGCGGCGCGGTGGCGCTCGCCGGGAGGAACGGCGCGGGCAAGAGCACGGTGGTCAAGCTCCTGTGCCGGATGTACGACCCGGAACGCGGCTCGGTCCTCTGGGACGGGATCGATCTCAGGGAGATGGATCCGGCGGAGCTTCGGGCGAGGATCGGGGCGGTGTTCCAGGACTACATGGAGTACGACATGACCGCGGCGGAGAACATCGGCCTGGGCGATCTCGCCGCGCTGGACGACCGGGGGAGGGTCGAGGCGGCGGCGCGGCGGGCGGGCGTGCACGGCGTCGTGAGCGGCCTGCCCCGGGGGTACGACACCATGCTGTCCCGTATCTTCGCCGGCCCCGCGGCGGACGGCCCCGTGGAGGACGGCCCCGCGGCGGACGGCCCTGCGGAGGACGGTCCCGTGGTGGACGGCGGCGGCGACGTGGGCGTCCACCTGTCGGGCGGGCAGTGGCAGCGGCTCGCCCTCGCCCGCGCCTACCTGCGGGGCGAGCGGGACCTGCTCATCCTGGACGAGCCCAGCTCGGGCCTCGACGCCGAGGCGGAGCACGAGATCCACCAGGGCCTGCGGGAGCACCGTCGCGGCCGTACGAGCCTGCTGATCAGCCATCGGCTCGGCGCCGTACGCGACGCGGACCACATCGTGGTCCTCGACGGCGGACGGGTCGTGGAGCAGGGCACGCACACCGGGCTGCTCGCGTGCGGCGGGATCTACGCCCATATGTTCGCCCTCCAGGCGGAGGGATACCGGCAGCGGGAGGACCGGAACGCCGACGCCCCGCGCGACCGGCTCTCGGGGGCACGATGACACCCGTCCTGCTCGTCCTGCTCGCATCGGCGCTCGGGGGCGTCGTCGTGATGGTGGCCAGGCGGACGTTGCGCGTCGTCGAGGTGCACGGGGAGAGCATGGAGCCCGGCCTGTGGCCCGGTGACCAGGTTCTCGTGCGCAGGCTGGGGCCCGGTCGGCCCCGCCGGCGCGTTCGGCGCGGGGACATCGTGGTCATCTCCCGCGTGGGCCCCGGGGAGGGCGTCGTGCTCGACGGCGGCACGAACCTGGTGATCAAGCGGGCCGCGGCCGTGGCCGGGGATCCGATCCCTCCGGGATTCGAGGCGTTGGGGGAGACCCGGGTGCCGCCGGGGCGGCTGCTGGTCCTCGGGGACAACCCGTCGCGCAGCACCGACTCCCGGCAGTGGGGGCTCCTTCCGGAAAGCAGGATCACCGGTGTCGTGCTCCGGCGGTTGAACGCGTGAACCAGGTGAAGCCAATACAGGCAATCGTGTATCGCGGTAATACGTCCCTGATCGAAGCCGCTCCTAATGTCGGTCACCGAAAAGGAGTCCTTCAGAAGGAGGAACTTGATGACACGGACGATTCAGCGGCTGGCGGACCGGATGGTCGCCCGGCTGGTCCCGGCCACCCGCGCGGAGGCGGTCAACTGCTGGTATGAGGGCTCAACCTGCGTCCAGCGCTACTGCTGCAGCGGGTCGGGCATCCCCAGCGGCTACTGCACTCCGTGGCAGTACCTCTGCTAGACGAATACAGCGGAGCGCCCTGTCGCGTAAACGCCCCTTGCGCAAAGGGCGCTCCGCTCTCGCATCGCCACCCTAGACGAATGCCGCCGAATTCCCGCTCTCGTGTTTTCCGGCGGTTCTGGCGATCTCCATGGCGTACAGGCGGGTGAGGTCGTTCATCCGGTAGTGGTCGGGGGCTATCGACCTCATCAGGCGGAGATCGGCCAGCCTGCCGAGCGCCGCCCACGCCGTGCGCCGGTCGCATCCGAGGAGCCCCGCAGCGGTCGCCGACCCGCAGTCGGCCATGCCTCGCTCGCCGAGGCGGTGGAACAGGGCGAGCGCGCTGCCGTTCGCCGTTCCCCCGCACTGCCGCAGGGCCTCGTAGTCGAGGTCGAGGGCGCTTCGCACGGAAAGGTCACCGCAGGTCAGCAGGTCGAGCCGGTGCTCCTCGCAGGCCAGCATGTCGGCGAACGCCGCCAGCGTCCACTCCCGTCTGACCGCCAGTCGCTTGCCCGCGATCCGCAGCGCGAGCGGCAGGTTGTCGCAGAGCCGGGCCACTCTCCTCACCTGCTCGGGGTCGACCCGGTCCCGGCCGCAGAGCCGGACCAGCAGCTCGTACGCCGTGTCGTCCGTCAGGGGAGCGAGCGGCAGATGGTCGACATCGTCGAGCGCCGCGAGCACCCTCCGGCTGGTGATGACGAACCGGCAGTCCGGGCAGGCGCCGATCAGAGACCGCAGTTGCCCCTCGTCGGTCACGTTGTCGAGGAGGACGAGCACACGCCTCTCGGCCGTGGCGGTCCTGAACTGGAGCACCGCGTCGTCGAGGTCCGGAGCGATCTGGTCGCCCGCCAGCCCCAGCAGGCTCAGCAGCCGCGCCGGCGTCTCGTACGCGCCGGGCCGGGGAAGGGACCGCAGATCGACGTGGAGCACGCCGCCGGGGAAATCCGCCGCCGCCATCCGGACGGCATGCAGGGCCAGAGCCGACTTGCCCACCCCCGCCGGACCGTGGACGGCGACGGGCCGCGGGGGAGAGGCGGCGATCGCGGCCACGAGCTCATCCAGCTCCAGATCCCGGCCCACGAGACTTCCGGACCCCGCGACCGGCGTCGGCTCCGCTTTCGGCTCCGCTTTCGGCTGCGCTTTCGGCGCAGGCGCCGGGTGGGACGAGCCGGGGGCGGGGAGCCGGGGAACCGCGCAGAGCGCCGGGTCCCGGTTGAGTATGCTCCGGTGCAGCTCGGCCAGCTCCGGCCCGGGCTCGACGCCCAGCTCCTCCGCCAGGAACGCGCGCGCCTGCCCATAGGCGGACAGCGCGGCCGCGGAGTCGCCGGTGCGATACAACGCGAGCATGAGGCTGCCCCACAGCCGCTCCCTGGTGGGATGGGCGGCCACCGTCTCGCGGAGCTCCGGCACCGCGTCGGCGTGCTCGCCCAGCATGAGGCGGGCCTCGGCCTGCGCCTCCAGGGCCAGGCAGCGCTGCTCGGCGAGCGCGTCCAGGCGGGGGCCGAGCGCCGCCGACCTGGGCACGTCCTCGGCCGGTGCGCCCCGCCACCGGGCGAGGGCCGCCGACAGGTGCCGCAGCGCCGCCTCCGGCCGCCCGGCGGACAGCGCCTTCCTGCCCTGCCGCAGGGCATCGGCGAACTCGGTCACGTCGAGCTCGCCGGCGTGTGCGGTGAGGACGTAGCCGGGCGGCCGGGCCGTCAGCCGGTCGCCTTCGCCGAGCGTGCCCCGCAGCCGGTTGACGTAGGTGCGGACGTTGGCGACGGCGGAGTGGGGCGGCTCCTCGTCCCACACTGCCGTGATCAGCCGGTCGATCGACACGACCCGGTTGGGTTCGAGCAGCAGCGCGGTCAGCAGGGCGCGCTGCTTGGGCGAGCCGAGCGGGACCGGCCTGCCGTTCCTCCTGACCTCGACCGGGCCCAGCAACCCGAACCGGAGGCTCAATCCGCCCTCCGGAAGCCCGAGGGCGCGGACGTACGCGTCCAACCGCATGATCGATGCACGAGGGGACCTCCATAGGCGTCGGAATCCCCACGAAGATCCCTGCCCGCCGCAAACCCCCACAAGGTCGGCGAGCGTCCGGAACAGTTCCGGATCGCGCCTACCGGGGCAAGTGCGTGATTAGGGGGAGACCAGGCGGGAACCGACTACCCCATGACGGGTACGGGCGACGGGGACCTGTCCGACCGCGTTCTCCAGGTGGCGACCCGCTTGTTCGCCGGGTTGGGTTACGACGGCACGGACATGCGGCAGATCGCCGACGCCGCGGGCACGGATGTGGCCTACGTCAGGCGGCGGTTCGGCGACAAGCGCGAGATCTACCTCGAGGTCATGGATCGCATGAACAGCGCGCACAACGCCGTCCTGGAAAGGGGGGTCAAGGACATCGTCGGCGCTTCGCCAGAACAGAAGATCGTCGCCATGCACCGGCTCCTCGACCGATACATCGACTTCTGCCGCAGGCAGCCGGAGTATCCGGCGCTCTACACCCACAGGTGGCTTTCCGACGCCACCGACATCCCCGAGCTGGAGCCGATGTACGCCGCGCCTGCGGCGCAGTTCGTGATCGACACCATCGCTCCCCTGGTGACCGCCCCGGACGTGGACGTGGACTACACCATCAACTCGGTGATCTGGTGCGTCCACAGCTTCGTGCAGAGCGGCGTGTACGACCGGTCGGGCCGGCGCTACGACCACGACCATCCAGTCGCGCTGTGGCGCTTTCGCAGCTATCTGCATCAGATGGTCCACCGCACGCTCCGCCTGCCGGGGGAGCCCCCACCGCTGGAGCGTCCCTCTCGTAGGTGAGACGGAGATCGTCCTCCTCGCCGGCCGGCCCTCCTGGGACCTCCGGTGGGGCCGTCGGCTTGCGGGCGGTTGACGATGTCCCGCCTCCTGCTCTAACTTCGTCACCATAAGGGACGAAGTTAACTCGTTGTCGTTGCGGGGCTTCGTCGTGGGCGTGGTAGTAATGAGACCCGCGGAGGAGGCCGTACAGACAGAGTTGGTGCACCATGACCGAGCGATACCTCGGCGTCGTCGGCATCGGCGAGGCGCTGGGCGTGAGCCGGCACGCGGTGCACAAGTGGCGCTCCCGCTATCCCGGCGGTTCGGAGCGCCCGTTCCCCGAGCCCGATGTCGAGGTCGACGGGACTCCCGGCTGGCGGCCTGACCGGCTCGCGGAGATCATCGAGTGGCGCAACGGCCTGCCGGGCCGTGGCGTGGGCGGCGGACGTCCTACCGCCGCACGACAGGAATACCTGAAGGAAGCGGCGGCGCGAGGCATGGACCGGGACGAGGCGCTGCGCGCGCTCGTCACGTTGTCCGAAGATTTTCCCGAGATGACCGAGCCGGAAATCTGCGCCTGGCTCATCGGGCACTGGCGGAGATAGCACTTCCCCCGATCAATCCATCACGAAGGCGATGACGCATGCCCGAAATCGGCGGCGAGACCGCACCCGGATTCGAAGCGGTACGTGAGGCGTTCGCGGCCAACCTGGCCGGCGGACAGGAAGTGGGCGCCGCGGTCGCCGTCTACCTGCACGGCAGGAAGGTCGTCGACCTGTGGGGCGGAATCGCCGACCCCGGCACCGGCCGCCGCTGGGAGCGCGACACCCTGCAGGTCGTGTTCTCCACCACCAAGGGCGTCACCGCCGCCTGCGCGCATCTGCTCGCCGAGCGCGGCGAACTGGACCTGGACGCACCCGTCGCCGTCTACTGGCCGGAGTTCGCGGCATGCGAAAAAGACCGGATCCCGGTCCGCTGGCTGCTCACCCACCAGGCCGGACTGCCCGCGCTCGATCACCCGATCACCCCGGCGGAGGCGATCGCCTGGGACCCCATGGTGACCGCACTGGCCGCCCAGCGGCCGTTCTGGGAGCCGGGCACCGACCACGGCTACCACGCCCACACGTACGGCTGGCTGGTCGGCGAAGTCGTCCGCCGGGTGACCGGCCGAAGTCTCGGCACGTTCCTCGCCGAGGAGATAGCGGCGCCGCTCGGCCTGGATCTCTGGATTGGACTGCCGGAATCCGAGCGGCACCGGGTCAGCCGGATCGTCTCCACTCCGATCGACCTCGGCGCGTTGGCCGGGATCGACCTGGACGCCCTGCCCGAGCCCGCGCGCGAGGTGATGAGCGCGTACGCCGATCCCACGTCGCTGACGATGCGGGCGATGACCGTCGTCACGCCGATGCTGAACCACGACGACCCCGCCGAGCAACTCGCGGAGATGCCGTCCACCAACGGCGTCTGCACCGCCCGCGCGCTGGCCCGCTTCTACGCCGCGCTCATCGGTGAGGTCGACGGGCATCGCGTCCTCTCACCCGCCACTCTGGCCGCGGCGACCGCCGAGCAGGTCAGCGGTGTGGACCGCGTCCTGCGCGTGCCCGTCCGTATCGCCACCGGTTTCGGCCTGCCGACACCCGACGCCTTCTGGTACAGCCCGACCGCCTTCGGGTTCCCCGGCTACGGCGGATCGCTCGGCTTCGCCGACCCGGCGACCGGCCTGGCCTTCGGCTACGTCATGAACCACATCCGGGAAGGCGTACCGGACCGGAGGGCCGCCACGCTCCTCGACGCGGTCCGCGGCGCGATCAGGGCCGGGGCCCGGTAGCCGCGGGGCCGGGGGGCGCCGCGACGCTGTCTTCGGTGCGGGCATCGGGCCGGGGTGCCGGAGGCGCGAAGGCGGCCGTCGAAGCGATCGACGACGGGCTCGCCCCGAACGCCGAGAAGAACCAGTACCGACTTCCGCGGCGTCACCTGTGGACCACACTCTGTCATGGAGGTGTGATGTGGTTCCGAAGCCTGAGCGGATGTTCGGCCGAGGGCGGGAGTGGCAGGGGCTCGCCTCCTTCGTGTCGGCGACTGCGATGAGCGGGGCCACGCTCGGGATCGTCAGCGGACGCCGCAGGCAGGGGAAGGGCTTTCTCCTGCAGGCCCTGGCGGAGGAGACCGATGGCATGTACTTCGCCGCTACCGAGGCCACGGAGGCGGAGTCGCTCCGGCTCTTCGCGGACGCGCTCGTACGGCATACGCGGGAGGTGCCGGAGCGTCCCTTCCGCGACTGGAACGACGCGATCGCGGAATTGTTCCGCAGGTTCCGAGGCCGGCCGACTCTGGTGGTCGTGGACGAGTTTCCCTTCCTGTCCAGAGTCACGCCGAGTCTCCCCTCCATCATCCAACGCGAACTCGGCCCGGGCGGCAGCGGACGGGACAGTTCCGCGCGACTGATCCTCTGTGGCTCCGCCATGGCGGTCATGGGCGGGCTGCTCGCGGGGCAGGCGCCGCTGCGGGGGCGGGCCGGGCTCGAACTGGTCGTCCAGCCCTTCGGTTACCGCGACGCCGCGCGGTTCTGGGGGCTCACTGACCCGCGCCTGGCCGTGCTCGTGCACTCGATCGTCGGGGGCACTCCCGCGTACCGGTTCGAGTTCACGCAGGGCGACGCGCCCGCCGGGCCGGCCGACTTCGACTCTTGGGTGGTCAGGACCGTACTGAACCCGCAGAAGCCTCTTTTCCGTGAGGCCCGGTATCTTCTCGCGGAGGAGTCGGACATTCGCGATCCGGCTCTCTACCACTCCGTACTGGCGGCGATCGCCAGTGGAAACACCACGAACGGTGGTATCGCGAGCTACATCGGCCGCAGGTCGGACCAGATCACTCATCCGCTCAACGTCCTCGAGGACTGCGCGCTGGTGGCCCGGGAGCCGGACGTCTTCCGCCAGGGTCGTTCCCGCTACCGCATCGTCGAGCCCCTGATCACCTTCTACGAGGGCGTGATGCGGCGGCGCTGGCCGGAGCTGGAGGCGTATCGCGGTGAGACCGTGTGGGGCTCGGTACGTGAGACCTTCCTGGCCCAGATCGTGGGCCCGCACTTCGAGGCTCTGTGCCGCGACTACGCCATGGGCGCAGGCGAAGAGGTGTTCGGGGGTTTCCCCGCCACGGTGGGCGCGGGCACCGTGAACGACCCGGAGAACCGCACCCAGATAGAGATCGACGTGGCGGTCTTCTCTCCCCCTGACGGAGGCCGCGCGGGCAGGTTGCTGTCCCTGGGGGAGGCGAAGTGGGGGGAGACGATGAGCCATCACCACGTGGGGCGGCTGGCCCGGGCCCGCGACCTCCTCGCGGCCAAGGGCTACGACACCCGCGACACGATTCTGGCCTGCTACAGCGGTTCGGGCTTCACCACTGAGCTGCTGGCCTCGGCCGCCGGGGATCCCGGTATCCGCCTGATCGGCCTGGACGACATCTACGCCCCGGGTGCGTTCGGCTGAAGCCCCGCCGGTCACGCGCACCGCAGCTCGGCCTGTCAGCCGACTCGCGATCCGTCCCGGGCTCCGCACGAGGGCGGTCACTCAGCGCGGGAAAGCGGGCCCCGGCCCATATTCGCCGGCCGGGGCGGTCACTTCTTGCAGATGTTCTGCGTGGCGGTGCGGGCCGAGGGGGTCGCCTGCGGGGTGGGCGTCGCCGGCGTGGCGGAGCCCTCCGGTGCGGCGACCGTCACCTTCTTCACGTCGTGGTTCTTCTGGCCCACGACGACCTCGATGCCGGTCACGTCCGGCTGCTCGCGCAACTCGGCCCCCGGGATGGCGGCGGCCACCGTACGCGCCGAGTCCTCGCGGCCGGGCGGGTAGCGGATGACCGTGGTGGTGAAGTCGCGGCGGGCCGTGTCGCCCGGGGACGACGGCACCATGAACCCGGCCTCGACGAGGCGGGCCTTCGTGGTCGCGCCCAGGCCGGTGATGAGCGTGCCGTTGAGCACCTTGACCGAGATGCGGCCCGGCGGGATCGTGAGTGCCGTCGGAGAGGCCGTGGGCCCTGTCGAGGGGAAGGCGCTCGCCGACGCCGCGGGGCTGCCCGAAGGAGACGCCGAGGCCTTCGCCGACGGCTTGACGAGGGGCTGGTCGGCGTCGATCCGCTGGAACAGGTCGCGGGCGGCCGTCTTGTCCCACAGCACCGCGGACTCGCCCGTGGGCGCGTGGTAGTTCACGTCGGCCAGCGGCACGGTCGCGAACGACACGTCGTCGGTCGAGACGTCCTTGAACTGGTTCACCATGCCGAGCAGGTCCTTCTGCAGGGCCGGGTCCACGGTGAGCGTCTTGAACGTGGAGTCGAGGAACCCGGCGAGCCTGGCCGGGTTGGCCAGCGTGCCACCGCTGAGCGCCTTGCCCAGCAGCGCGGAGATGACCTGCTGCTGCCGGTCGATCCGGTCGAGGTCGGAGCGCGCCGTGGCCCGCGTGCGGGCGTACGCGAGCGCGTTGACGCCGTCCAGCGTGTACGTCCCCGGCTGCAGGTTCAGCTTGGTCTTCGGGTCGTCGATGGGCACCGGCGTGCAGACGGTGACGCCGCCCAGCGACTCCACCACGTCGATGAACCCGAGCACGTTGACCTCGACGTAGTGGTTGACGCTCAGGCCCGTCGCCTGCTCCACCGTCTTCACGGCCAGCTTGGCGCCGCCGAACTGGTACGCCGAGTTGATCTTGTGTTCGCCCTGGCCGGGGATCGTCGTCCACGTGTCCCGCGGCAGGCTGACCACGGTCACCCTGCGATGGTCCTCCGACAGGTGGATCACCATCATCGTGTCGGTGCGCTGCCCGACGTCGCGGCCGAGATGGAGCTGGTTCTGCTGGCGCCTGGTCAGGTTGTCGCGCTTGTCCACGCCCACCAGCAGGATGTTCATCGCGCCCGTGGACTCGGCCTCGCTCGTTCCGGCGTCCACCGAGTGGATCCGGTTGATCGCGTAGTTCGGCGCCAGCCACGCGACGCCCGATCCGATCAGCACGACTCCGGACAGCGAGCCCGAAATGACCAGGGATCGGAGATTTGATCTCCGTTGGCGGGCGCGTTGCGCCGTCAGCCTTACCCCGCCGTACCCGTCGCCCCCTACGCGGACGCCGGAGTCCTCCTCATGGTCGCCGGGCATTCCCGTCCTCCGGTTGCCGTCTCCACCCCCCCGTACAGTAGCGTGAGCGCCGCCATGAAGCCCTTTCCCGACTCGCGACAGTCGAGCCAGAATCCCGCGCGGCCCTGGCCGCCGGTGTCGGTGATCATGCCGGTGCTCAACGAGGAACGGCACCTTCGCGACGCCGTACGGCAGGTCCTCGAGCAGGACTACGAGGGCCCTCTCGAGGTCGTCATCAGCGTGGGGCCCTCCCACGACCGCACGCAGGAGGTCGCGGACGCCATCGCGGCCGAGGACCGCCGTGTCGTCGTCGTGCCGAACCCCACGGGCCGCACCCCCAACGCGCTGAACGCCGCCATCGCGGCGTCCCGCAACCCCATCATCGCGCGGGTCGACGGGCACGCGATCCTGCCCCGCGACTACCTCCGAACGGCCGTGGAGACGCTGGAGCAGACCGGCGCCGACAACGTCGGCGGCATCATGGCCGCCGAGGGGATCACGCCGTTCGAGCAGGCGGTGGCCTGCGCCATGACCTCGAAGATCGGCGTGGGCAACGCGCGGTTCCACACGGGCGGGGAGGCGGGCCCGGCCGACACCGTCTACCTGGGCGTCTTCCGCCGCAGCGCCCTCGACCGGGTGGGCGGCTACGACGAGCACTTCCTGCGCGCGCAGGACTGGGAGATGAACCACCGCATCCGGGAGACCGGCGGGCTGGTGTGGTTCCAGCCGAGGATGCGCGTCACCTACCGTCCCCGGCCCAACGTGCGCGCCCTGGCCAAGCAGTACTTCCACTACGGCCGCTGGCGGCGGGTCGTCTCCCGCACCCACCAGGGCACGATCAACCTGCGCTACCTCGCCCCGCCCGCCGCCGTGGCGGCGATGGCGCTGGGCCTGGTGGTCTCGCCCTTCTTCTGGCCCGGCCTGATCATCCCCGGGGGCTATCTGGTGGCGATCCTCGCGGGCTCGGTCCTCACCGGTCGCGGGCTGTCCGGCGCCGCGCTCGTACGCCTGCCGGTGGTGTACGCCACCATGCACATCTCGTGGGGGACGGGCTTCCTGACCAGCCCCCCGAAGCTCAGCAAGCCCCGTCCCACGCCCGAACGGGCGAGGCTAGAGGACCTCTTCGAGGACTGAGGTGTCCAGCGTGAAGCCGATCGGGTGGGGGACCTGGATCTCCCGCCCGAACGGCACCGTCGAGGTCACCTGGTACTGGCCCTCCTTGGGGTCGCTGTAGACCGTGACCGACGCGGGCCTCGTCAGCGGGTCCACGAGGAGCATCACCGGAACCCCGCCCCCGGCGTAGATCGCCGGCTTCTTGAGGCGGTCGTCCTCCGCGCTCCCCTTCGAGACCACCTCGGCGACCAGCATCAGCCCCGAGGACAGCAGCTCACGCTCCTCCCAACGCGGACAGCCTCGCGGGGCGAGCACGAGATCCGGCACCACCGGCTCGTTGGTCCCGTCGAGGCACACGCCCACGTTTCCCGCCCATCCCTGCCACGCCGGGCACCGGCGCCAGAGCGGGCCGGGGCGGCGCTTCGGCGGCATCCATAGGGCTCTCCTCGGCTTGTTCAGTCACGGGTGGAAGGGGCGAGGGCTTCGAGGCCGAGGGAGCGGGCGCGGGCCTCGGCGCGGGCGGCGGCACGCCGTACGGCCTCCTCGAAGCGGGCCAGCGGATCGGGGTGGTCGGCGCCGAGCAGGTAGGCGCGCAGGGCCCGCCGGGCCGCGGCCATGTCGTCCTCTCCCGGCACGTCGAGACGGCGCAGGATGTCGGGAAGCTCCGCCAGGTCGGGCCCGAGCAGGTACGCCGCCCCGGCGGCCGGGTAGCGCTCGCGGAACCGGTCCGCGGGAAGGCCCGCCACGTTGGCCACGACGTACGGCTTGCCGCTGGCCACGAAGTCCGACACCACGCTGGAGATGTCGGAGACCAGCACGTCGGCCTCGTTGAAGCACTCGTACAGCGACGGCTCCCGGCCGGTCACGGCGACGTGGGGCATCCCCGTGCTCTCGTGCAACAGGGCCAGGATCTTCCGGTGCGCGGCCCTGGCCGCCGGCGAGCGGTGACCGGTGAGCGGGTGGGGCTTGTAGATCACCCGCACCCGCCGGCCGAGCAGGGCGCGCACGATCGCGGGTCCCATGGCGATGAGCGAGCTGTGGAACAGGTCGTCGCTCCATCCCTCCCACGTGGGCGCGTACAGGACGGTCCGGTGCGGCGCCAGCCCCTCGGCGTACGGGCTGGTGCGCAGCACCCCGGCGAGCTGGGGGCGGCCGACCTCCTCGACGGCCTCGTCCCGCACGCCCACCCGGGCGCGCAGGTAGCGGTCCCGCCCGGCAGGGCCGGCCACCCAGACCTCGTCGTACACCTTCGTGTACGGGTTGAAGGACGCCTCCTTGTCGCTGTCGCCGTGGCCGATGAACACGCTCCGCACGCCCGGCACCCGGAGCATGTGGATGTTGTTGCCGACGTTGGCGGGGAACAGCGCGACCCGCACACCGTCGAGCGCGCGGAAGTTCATGAGGTCGACCGACGAGGGGATGCACACGACCGGCAGCGTCGTCGTGCCGAGGGCGGTGGCAAGCGACCGGTCACGCAGCACCACCAGCGTCCTCGGCGTGATCCGCTCCAGCGTGCCGAGCCACATGGTGGCCTGGTAGACCGCCGTGACCGGGCCCGAGAAGTACATGACGACCTCGGGCCGGTAGGCCGCGACCCAGTCGTCCACGGCGGAGAGGACCCGCCGCCGGTCGCCCAGATGCCTGGCCCGCCTCGCGTGGGCCAGCAGCGCGACCACGGCGGTGACCTCCAGCACCAGGGCCGCGACGGCGCCCGCCACGCCCGTCCAGCCCAGGCCCATGGGCGCCGTCGCCGCCGCGGGCAGGACCGCGAGCGCGTCGAGGTAGAGCAGCCGGGCGCCCCGCCAGGCGAGCAGCGCGCGGGGCGGCGCGGGCGGGATCCGCAGCGCGGGCAGGTCGATGTTGCGGGTCACCACCGGCATCAGGTTGTGCCGGCGGTCGACGTGCTCGGCGAGCCACGTCTGCACGGCCCGCAGGCCGTGGAACAGGAACAGCCCGGCCGCGAGCGCCGCGAACCACAGTGGCCGGCCCGGCGCCAGCCGCGCCAGCAGCACGACGGCGGCCGTCTCACGCGACAGGAAGCGGACCGTGGCCCCGAGGTGGGCCCGGCTCAGCGCCCCCGCCGCCCGGCCGGGCAGCGCGGCCTCCGCGGCGTACGACAGCGGCACGAGCACCGCGAAGGTCGCGGGCAGCGGCCACACGGCGGCCGCGAGCAGGGCCGGGTACGACGCGAGCGTGAGCGCGGTGAACGCGCCCCTGCGCCCGCCGGCCAGGCTTCTCAGGGCCGGCCGCCGGATTATCGCGACCAGTGCGTTCGGGGCCCTGCGCCCCTTGATGTTTCCCCCCATGGGCGAGTGCCCGTCCCTCCGTACATGGTTGCGGTCATCGGCTGAGCCGTACGTCCACGACCTGTCCCGTGAGGCGGGACAGCAGCACGTCGATGCTGGTGCGGGCGACGGCGGCGGGGGAGAGAAGCGTTCCGGCGGGTTCGTCGCCGAACGCGCGCAGCCGCATGGGGGTGGCGGTGCGCTCGGGGTTGACGCAGTTGACGCGGACACCCTGGCAGGCCCACTCGTCGGCGAGCGCCTGGGTGAGGTTGACGACGGCGGCCTTCGTGGAGGAGTAGAGGCTGTAGTCGGCCCGGCCGCGGGTGTAGGACGAGGAGGTGTAGAGGAGCAGGTGGCCGTGGGTCTCCATCAGGTACTTCACGGACGCGCGGGCGATGTTGACCGGTCCGAGGTAGTTGACCCCGATGGTCTCCTCGATCGTGTGCTGCCCGGCCTCGCCGAGCTTGCCCATGTGCAGCACGCCCGCCGTGTTGACGACGTAGTCGATCCGGCCGGTCTCGGCGTACACCCGGGCGAGCGCGTCCTCCACGGCGGCGACGTCCTCGACGCGCACGCCGTTCTGACTGCGGGAGAACGAGTGGACGCTCGCGCCGTGTCTCCTGGCCAGCGCGACGATGTCCGCGCCGATGCCGTAGCTGCCGCCGAAGACCACGAGCGTGCGGCCCTCGAGCCCGGCCCGGTAGGCCTCCTCGTCCAGTGCGGGCGCCGTGTTCTCGGCGAGCTGGAAGAGCTTGTCGGCGATGAAGACGTCGACCGGATGGGTGACCTTCATGTTGTGCTCGCTGCCGGGCACGATGTAGATCGGCACGTCGGGCAGGTAGCGCAGCACGACGCCGCAGTCGTCCGTCGTGGGCAGCGAGGGGAACTCGGGGTCGGCCAGGGCCCGCTCGTACGCCGCCCGGATCACCGACAGCCGGAAGCACTGCGGGGTCTGCCCCCGGCGCAGCCGGGAGCGGTCGGGGATGTCGCGGATGATGTCGCCGCGCGGGCCGGGAGCGGCCACCACGATCGTGTCGGAGGAGGGGATCGCCACCTCGACCGCCTCGTAGCGTTCGAGCGCGGCCACGCACTCGCTGATGATGCGGGGCTCGATCAGCGGCCGTACGGCGTCGTGCAGCAGCACGTCGCACTCCTGCTCGCCCAGCGCGCACAGCGCCCGCCAGGTCGTCTCGGTGCGGCTCGCGCCTCCTTCGAGCACCCGGCCGACCTTGGTGTAGCCGTTTCTCCTGACGAGCTCCTCGGCCTCGGCGACGAAGCCGGGGGCCATCAGGACGACGACCTCGTCGATCTCCGGGTGGCCGTCGAACACGTCGAGCGTGTGCTCCAGAATCGTCTTCCCGGCGATCTTCAGAAGCTGTTTCGGGGTGTTGAGGCCCACGCGCTGGCCGACGCCGCCGGCCAGCACCACCCCCACCCTGCGCAGACGCGATTCGGCGATCATGATGTCCTCCCCGGAGGAGACCATACCCGTGCCGGAAGCCGGAGAAGGTGATTGCCACCTAGTGATCACTCGGTTACTTTGCGAGGTGAGCACGTGCGGTCGACGTGAAGCGGGTTTCCATATGGGGGCGGATCCGAGCAAGCCCGGTACGTCACGGGACACAGAGACGGTGGCGGTCGTCCTCGCGACCTCACCGGCCGCCGGGCTGCCCTGGTCCGACGGCGCCCGGTCCGACGGCAGCCTCCTGGAGCGGCTCACCGCCCAGCTCCTCACGCTGCCGATCCGCGAGGTGCTGGTCGTGGTGCGGAGCCAGGACGCCCAGGCGGGAGGGTGGGAGAAGGGCGCGGAGAGCGGCCTGCGGCATCAGATCTGCGTCAGCGACGGGCTCGCCGAGGACCTGCGGATCGTGGCCAAGACGGCCCGCGCCTCGACCTCGCCGGTCGCCGTGCTGGCGGCCGACGTGGTCGCGCACACCGAGGCGCTGTCGCTGCTGCTCGAACATCCCGCGCGCCCGACCGGCGCGATCGTCGCCAGCGGCGACCCGGCCCCGCTGCGGCCGCCCGTACGGACCGAGTGGGGCCGCGTCGTGTCGGCGGGCACGTCCTTCCACGAGGTCGAGTGGGCCAACGGCACGTTCCGCGGCGTCCTCCAGGTCGGGGAGGCCCACCTGGCCGGGCTGGCCGACATCGCCGAGGACCTGGCCGACCTGGCCCAGCGCCGTCACCTCGGGCGGGTCGGCGACGGCGAGGTTCCCGAGCTGCTGCTCACGGGCCTGGTGCGGGCGGGCGTGCAGGTGCACGCCGTCGCGCTGAACACCCTGCACTGCGGGCGGGCCGGCACGCGCCCGGCCGCCGAGCGCGCGGTGCGCGAGCTGGCCGACGTCGACGAGGCGCAGGCCAGGCTCGACGCCGCGGTGAAGAGCGGCGACGGCTTCTTCACCACTTACTGCGTCAGCTCGTGGTCGCGTCACCTCATCCGTCCGGCCGCCCGTCTCGGCCTGACCCCGAACACGGTCACCGGCATCTCGGTCGGGTTCGCCGCCATCGCCGCGATCTGGTTCTCCGACGGCCGCCGGGCGGGGCTCGTGGTCGGCGCCGTCGCGCTCTACCTGTCGTTCGTGCTCGACTGCCTGGACGGGCAGCTCGCCCGGTACACGCGCCGGTTCTCCCCGCTCGGGAGCTGGCTCGACGCGATCTGCGACCGGCTCAAGGAATACCTGGTGTACGTCGGCCTGGCGGCCGGATACCTGGCCGGCTCCCGGGAGCCGTGGGAGATCTGGGCCCTGGCGGTGGGCGCGATGATCCTCCAGACGATCCGCCACGTGGTCGACTTCTCCTACGCGGGAGCGATGGCCGACCGGGCCAGGGTGGCCGGCCTGCGGGCGGCGGCCCCGCGTCCGATGGGCGTGCCCTGGGACGAGGCGCCCGCGGCGGCCGCCGCGAAGGGCACCGGATCGGTGCTGGCGCTGTCGCGGCGGCTCGACGCGCTGAGCGGCGCGAGGGGCGTGGCCTACTGGGCGAAGAAGATGATCGTCCTGCCGATTGGGGAGCGCATGGCGCTGATCTCGGTGACGGCCGCGCTGTTCGACGCGCGGGTGACGTTCCTCACGCTGCTGGGCTGGGGCGCGGTGGCCCTGGCCTACACGGCCGCCGGGCGGATGGCGAGGTCCTTCGCATGAGCGAGCGTAGCGAGCGAATCAGTGAACACAGCGTCCGGCGAGGTGCTGACTTGCGCGCCTCCGGCACGACCCAGCTCCGAGCCGAAGGCGAGGAGGGGGCATGAGCCGGCGCCCCCGCGAGGCCGGCGGGAAGGCCCGGGGCGCGATCTCCGTGCACATGACTCCGGTGCCGCGCAGCGTCGTGGTGGCCTACCGCGACGACGGCCCGCTGTCGAGGGCGATGGGGCTGCTCGTGGCCGGGCAGCTCCCGCCGCTGCCGCCCGCGGTAGCGGGGGCCTTCGTGACCGCCGTGCTGCTGGTGCTCGGCATCGCCGGGGCCGACGACTTCGCGGTCTTCGCCCCGGCGGTGGCCCTGCTGCTGGCCGGGGCGGGCAGCGCCCACCGGCACGACGGCCGGCTCGACTGGCTGGCGCCCCCGATCCTGCGGATGACCGAGTATGGCTTCATCGCCTCGGCCGGGTTCGCCCGCTCCGTCCCGCCGGCGCTCATCGTCGCGCTGCTCGGCGCGATGGCCTTCCACCACTACGACACGGTCTACCGGCTGCGCCAGCACGTGTATCCGCCGCCGTGGCTGGCGACGGCCGGGCTGGGCTGGGACGGCCGGATGCTCGTCGTCGCCCTCGGCGGCCTGCTCGACGTGATGACCGCCGTGTTCGTGCTGCTCGCGGTCTACCTGTGGGCCCTGTTCGGCTGGGAGAGCCTGACTTGCTGGCTCGCCGCCCCCCGCACGCCCGACGAGGCCGTGGAACCGGCACCCCAGGATTAACGTCAGACCAACGGTGGATTACCCAACCGGGGTGCCGAGCCAACTAACCTTTGGGGTTACTGTCTGACGCTCGACCTCAAGGAGTGCGGGAAATTGCTCGGAATGGTGCTGGCCGCCGGAGCCGGACGTCGCCTGCGGCCGTACACCGACACGCTGCCGAAGGCGCTGGTGCCGGTCGACGGTGAGACCACGATCCTCGACATCGCCCTGCGTAACCTGGCGGCCGTGGACCTCCGCGAGGTCGTGGTGATCGTGGGCTACCAGGCCCAGGCCGTACGGGAACGGCAGGCCGACCTGGAGCGACGCCACGGGGTGAAGCTCACGCTTGTCCACAACGACAAGGCCGAGGAGTGGAACAACGCCTACTCGCTGTGGTGTGCCCGCGACCACTTCTCCCAGGGCGCGCTGCTGGTCAACGGCGACACCGTCCACCCCGTGTCGGTGGAGCGGACCTTGCTGGCCGCCGAGGACACCTCCGACATCCTGCTCGCCGTCGACGACGTGAAGTCGCTGGCGGACGAGGAGATGAAGGTCACACTGGAGGACGGCCGGCTGAAGCGGATCACCAAGCTGATGGACCCGGCCGAGGCGTACGGCGAGTACATCGGCGCCACGCTGATCCGGCCGGGCGCGGCCGAGCGGCTCGCCGACGCGCTGAAGGCCACGTTCGAGCGCGACCCGCAGCTCTACTACGAGGACGGCTACCAGGAGATGGTCGAGCGCGGCGAGAAGATCGCCGTCGCGCCGATCGGCAAGGTCGAGTGGGTCGAGGTGGACAACCACGACGACCTCGCGAAGGCCCGTGAGATCGCATGCCGATACTGATTTCCGCGGCCTTCTGAGGAGTTCGCATGCCGATTCTGGCAAGGATGCTCCCCGCGCCTCTCACGATGGAGGTGCGGCGGGGCGCGATCGCGCAGCTCGGCACCCTGCTCGCCGACAGCAGGGTGGCCACCTCCGGCCGGGTCGCGGTCGCGGTCGGCGTCGGGCAGGGCGACCGCATCGCGGAGGTCATCGCGCCGTCGCTGGGTGAGGCCAAGGTGCTCCGGGTGGCGGACGGCACCGTGGACGCGGCCGTGTCGCTCGGCGCGGACCTGCGCAAGGGCAACTACGAGGCGGTGGTCGGCGTCGGCGGCGGCAGGACGATCGACGCCACCAAGTACGCCGCGTCGCTCGCCGGCATCCCCATGGTCGCCGTCGCCACCAACCTCTCGCATGACGGCATCTGCTCGCCGGTGGCCTCACTCGTGTACGAGGGCGGCAAGGGCTCGTTCGGCGTCCCCATGCCGCTGGCGATCATGGTGGACCTCGAGTTCGTCCACGACGCCCCGCCCTCGCTCGTCCGGTCCGGGATCGGCGACGTGCTCAGCAACCTGTCGGCCATCGAGGACTGGCAGCTCGGCAACACCGAGCGGGGCGAGCCCATCGACGGGCTGGCGATCTCCATGTCGCGCACCGCGGCCGAGGCCGTGCTCGGCCGGCCGGACTCGATCGAGTCGGACGCGTTCCTGACCGTGCTCGCCGAGGCGCTGATCCTGTCGGGGATGTCGATGGTCATCGCGGGGTCAAGCCGTCCGGCGAGTGGCGGCGATCATGAGATCCTTCATGCTGTGGACCAGCTTTTCCCCGGCACCTCCAACCACGGTGAGCTGGCCGGCATCGGCGCGGCGTTCTGCTACTTCCTCCGTGAGGACGCGCACCGGCTCGGCCAGGTGACCGGCTGCCTCGGACGGCACGGCCTGCCCGTCGTGCCCGGCGACGTCGGCCTGACGACCGAACAATTCACGGCCGCGGTGATGCTGGCCCCCAGCACCCGGCCCGGCCGCTACACCATTCTTGAGCACCTCCGGCTGTCGGAGCACGAGGTCCGTGGGAGAGTTGAGGACTATGTCCGCGCCGTCGGTCGCTGAGCTTCGCGCGGTCGCCCAGCCGCAGACCACCATGGACCGCCGCAGCGGCGAGCACTGGGCCGGCCTGCTGTACATGCGGCGCCTGTCCATCTACGCCACTTGGCTGCTGGCCAAGACCCCCATCTCGCCGAACCAGGTCACCGGCCTGATGATCGTGTGCGGGGTGGCGGCGGGCGCCGTGCTCGCCCTCCCCGGCTTCTGGGCGGCGCTGGGCGCGGCCCTGCTCATCCAGGTCTATCTGCTGCTCGACTGCTCCGACGGGGAGCTGGCCCGGTGGTCCGGCCGCACCTCGATCACCGGGGTCTACCTCGACCGGGTCGGGCACTACTTCGCCGAGGCGGCGCTGCTGATCGGGCTGGGCTTCCGGGCCTCGGAGACTCTGCCCGACTGGTACACGGTCATGGGCGTGGCGGCGGCGCTCGGCGCGATTCTGATCAAGTCGGAGACCGATCTGGTCGACGTCGCCCGCGCCCGGTCGGGCCTGGTGGCGACCACCGAGGCGGCGGCGCAGCAGTTCAGCTCGCCGCGGCTCGCGCTGGCCCGCAGGGCCGCGGCGGTGCTGCGGTTCCACCGGGTGATCCAGGCCGTCGAGCTGTCGCTGATCGTCGTGGTCGCGGCGGTGCTCGACAACTGGTTCTCCGCCACCCGGATCCTCGTGGTCGCCTGCGTCGTCATCGCGGGAGTCCAGCTCTTGCTGCACCTGGTCAGCATCCTCGCCTCCCGGCGGCTGTCATGAGCGCGTCGTTTCCCGCCCGGCGTGCCGATCGGCCGTACATTCGCGGTTGGGTAGGGGTTTGGTGGCAGTTCCGATACCCTTATTCCACGGTAAACCAGGCAGATTCCGGATTGCCCGGCCATACAGACTCGGTGATCATGAAGTCGTGTGTAGTGCGCCCCACGTCGAGGCGATGACGCGGTGAAAATCTCCTGTGTCATCCTCACCATGGGCAACAGGATCGCCGAGCTCGACCGGGCAGTGGAATCCGCGCTCACCCAGACCGACGGCGATATCGAGGTGGTCGTCGTCGGCAACGGCGCGGACGTGCCGGAGCTGACCGCCCGGCCGCTCCCCGGCTCCGCCGCGACGATCAAGACCGTACGGCTGGAGCACAACGCGGGCATCCCCGAGGGGCGCAACCGCGGCGTGCAGGAGTGCTCGGGCGACATCGTCCTGTTCCTGGACGACGACGGCTGGTACGCCAACTCCAAGGTCGCCGCGCACGTCCGCGAGCGGTTCACGCACGAGCCCGACCTCGCCGTGATCAGCTTCCGGGTGATGGACCCCGAGGGCGGCTCGGTGCAGCGGCGGCACGTGCCCCGCCTGCGGGCCGGCGACCCCGAGCGGTCCTCTCCGGTGACGACCTTCCTCGGCGGCGCCTGCGCGATCCGCAAGTCGGCGTTCCTGCAGGTCGGCGGGTTGCCCGAGCGGTTCTTCTACGCCCACGAGGAGACCGACCTCGCCTGGCGCCTGCTGGGCGAGGGCTACCGCATCGAGTATGACGCCGAGACGGTCATGTACCACCCGCTGGTGCTGCCGTCCAGGCACACGGACTTCTACCGGCTGAACGCCCGCAACCGCGTCTGGCTGGCCCGGCGCAACCTGCCGTGGCCGCTCGCGATGTTCTACCTGCTCAACTGGGTCGTGCTCACGCTCGTACGCGAGCGCTCGATGCCCGCGATCAAGGCGTGGTTCCGCGGCTTCTTCGAAGGGCTGCGCGAGCCCGCGGGCGAGCGCCGTCCGATGGCCTGGCGCACCGCCTGGCGCATGCTCCGCCTCGGCCGCCCGCCCATCGTCTAGCGGTTCGTCGTTCTCGCCCCCGGCGCGACCGGGGCAAGCGGCCGGCGTGACAGGGCGGGCCCGCGCCCGATGCGTACAAACGTGCACTCCTGGGGAGCCTGGGCGAGGGGGCGGTCGTCAGGCCGCCGCTGTACGTCGACTACGGCGAGAACATCACCATCGGCGCCCGCACCTTCGTCAACTACAACCTGACCGCGCTCGGCGTCGCAGCGATCACGATCGGCGAGACTGCCAGATCGGCCCGAACGTGCAGCTGCTTAACCCGACGCACCCGGTCGACCCCGAGCCGCGCCGGGCGAAGCTGGAGGCCGCGGAACCGATCACGATCGGTGACAACGTCTGGATCGGCGGCGGCGCGATCATCCTGCCGGGTGTGACCATCGGCGAGAACACCGTGATCGGGGCCGGAGCGGTCGTGACCGAGGACGTCGGCGCGAACGTCGTCGCGGTCGGCAACCCGGCGCGCGTGACACGGCGGCTGTGATGGCCCGCCGCCACGACCCGGAGCGCCGCGACCGCATCATCGACGCCGCGATCGACTGCATCGCCGAGGACGGGGGTCGCCGGGACCTCCCACCGGAAGGTGGCCGCCCGGGCCGACGTCCCGCTCTGGTCCATGACCTACCACTTCGAGAACATGGACGACCTGCTCGTCGAGGCGTTCACCCGGTTCGCGGCGGGCACCGGCGACACGTTCGAGCGACGCCTGGCCGCCGCCCCGGACCGGGACGCCGCGGCCGAGGCGATCTGGCGTTAATCCACGGGGACCTGCAGCGGTCCCGGCGCGAGCACGTGCTGACGTACGAGCTGATCGCCCGTCTCGCGTGTGACGGCCGAGCGTGAGCACGCCGCGTCAGCGGGTCGCGTGGCGGGCGGTGCGGACCGCCAGGGCGGCGCAGAGCAGCGCCGCGGCGAGGCCGGCCACGACGAGCGGGGACGGCCCGGCGGGCAGCCCTTCCGCGCGGACCGCGCCCATGTAGTCGACGGCCGCCGTCCCGTTGACGGCGAGATACCACAGGCCGAGGTAGACGACCTGGAAGACCCGGTGCGTACGGCAGGCCGCGCCGAGCGCCAGGGCGAGCGAGGGCACCAGGAGCGCGCCGCCCGCCCAAGACCCCACTCCGGGCCAGTCGGCGGCGACCGCCATACGGACGAGGGGTCCCACGCCCGTCGCGGCCGTGAGGACGACCCCGGCCGCCCACTCCGCGAGCAGCCCGCGCCGGGGTGCGGGATAGGCGCCGAGCAGCCCCTCCACGCCGTACTCCGCTCGCTGGGTTCCCAGCCGTGACCAGATCAGCACCGGCCATATCCAGGCGAACGGGAGCATGGTCGCGGGCTCCGGCGTGGCGAAGGCGGCCGCCGTCACCCCGGCGGCCACGAGCCACCACCAGCGCGAGACGCCCTGAAGGAGGATGCGCAGCTCGCCGGCGAGAAGCCGTCGCGACGCCCGGCCCGGACGCGGCGCCACCCGGGGCGCGGTCCGGAGGGCCGTCCGGAAGCCCGCTGCGGTGACGCCCGGCTCGTACGGCGTGACGGCCGGGGCGGTGAGACGACGCGCCGGGTCGAACCGGGCGAACCAGAGGCACGGCAGCAGCGCCAGGACGACCGCCAGCAGGACCACGACGAGACGGCCGCCGAGGAACGCGCCGGTGACGGACAAGCCGTCCCAGTGGAAGGTGCGCAGCGGCCTGGCGACGGAGGTCAGGCCGAGGCTGAACTCCCGGCCGTGCACGTCGACGCCTTGGGTGGCGAGGGCGGCGCGCATCGAGTCGGCGGCCTGGTGCACCCCGAGACCGCCGAGAGGCGCCTTCCGCGACTGTCCGCCGATCAGGAGGACCAGGGAGACGACGAACCAGACCACGTTGCCCACGCCGCCCCGAAGCAGCGGCACGGTTTCGAGCAGCACCGCGGCCGCCGCCGTCAGCGCCAGCGGGGGCAGCGTGATCGTCACGAAGGGCAGCAGGAGCGCCACCGGGTCCACGGCTCCGGACTCGCCGCGGGCGAACTGCATGATCGGCGCGGTCACCGCGAGCACGCCCGCCATCGAGGCGAGCACCAGGAAGTCGCTGAGGAACTTCGCCAGCAGGTAGGCGGACGTGCGCAGTGGCGTGGCGGCGACGAGCTGGCCCACACGGGTGCGCTCATCCCGGCCGATCGCGTCGCGTACCAGGTAGAACCCGCCCAGAGTGAGCCAGAGGGCGCCGGCGAGGGCGGTCGCCGTCCCGACCCAGGCGCTGGTGTAGACGCCGCGGTAGCCTCCGACGTCCAGGATCACCCACCCGGCGTCCGCGGGCGGGACGGCCAGCCGGGCCAGGCCGACCGCCGCCAGCAGGATCACGGCGTACGCGGGCCGCCGGACCCGCTCCCGGAAGTCGGCGACGGCGAGCGCGACCGTCGCCCGCGCCGTGACCCGTGTCGTGACCCGTGTTGTGACCCGTGCCGTCATCGGGCCGCCTCTCGGACGCCGCCACCCACGACGGCGAGGTACAGGTCCTCCAGGTCGGGAGGCACCCGTACGGCGCCGGCAGCCGGCGGCGTGTCCGACAGGAGTCGCAGGCGGATGCCGTCCGCCGTGCGGATCACGCGGCCGGTCGGGTGGCGCTCCCGCAGGGCGGCGGCCTCGGAGGGCCCGGCGACCGTCTCCCAGACGTGGCCGTCGACCTCGGCGAGCAACGCCTCGGGGGTGCCGCGCCGCAGCAGCCGTCCCCCGGTCACGACGGCGACGTCGGACGCGACGGACTCGATGTCGGACACGATGTGCGTGGACAGCAGGACCACCCGGTCCTCCGCCAGGTCGGAGAGCATGGCGCGGAACCGCACCCGCTCCTCGGGGTCGAGCCCCGCCGTCGGCTCGTCCACGATCAGCACCCTCGGGTCGGCCAGCAGGGCCTGGGCGATGCCGACCCGGCGCAGCATGCCGCCGGAGTATTCGCCGAGGGGCGTGCGGACCGCCTCCGTGAGGTTGACCAGTTCGAGCAGCTCGTCGATTCGCGCACGCGCCGCACGCGCGGCCAATCCTTTCAGGGCGGCGAGGTAGGAGAGGAACTCCCGCGCGGTCAGGTGCGGGTAGACCCCGAAGTCCTGCGGGAGGTAGCCGAGAACCCCGCGCAGCGCGCCGGGCCGGGACACCACGTCGGTCCCGTCGTACAGGACCCTGCCGCCGGTCGGCCGGGTGACCGTCGCGCAGATGCGCATCAGCGTCGACTTCCCCGCGCCGTTCGGGCCGAGCAGGCCGAGCAGTCCCGGGCCGCACCGCAGGGTGACGCCGTCGACCGCGCGCTTGCCGCCCTTGTAGGTCTTGGTGACGTCCACCAGTTCGAGGGCCGGAGAATCGATCATCTCGTTCCCCTCACCCGGGCAGGCCGCGCAGATCGGTCGTGCGGCCGTCGCGCAGCACCCTGACCTCGCGGGGCACCTCGACCCTGAACCGGGCCGAGCAGTCGGCCCACCCGGAGCATCCGGCGTTGAGATCGAGCGTGTTCCCGTCGAGGGTCTGGCTGGATTGGGGGTTGGTGCCGTGCACGTCGAACCACAGGGTGACCTTGATGTCCTTCCTGTCCGTCGCGACGAGGTCGGCCGGGGTGTCGTGTGCCCGCACGTTCAGCGTCCTGCCGCTGAACGTGAAGGTCCGGGACACCGGTGCGGCCTTCGACGCGTCTGAACAGCCGCTCAGAACCGCCGCCGCGAGCACCGTCAAGGCACACCACACCGTCTTGCGTGTAGTCATCGGATCCTCCGGGGTGAAACCGTCCCGAGCAGGATCCGCTGCGGGCGGCCGGGCCGGCATCTGCCGTTCGGCAGATATCCGGGGTCCGATGGCGGGCCGACTCAGCGGCCGGCGCGGCTCCTGGCACTCAGCGGCCCGCGCGACTCCTGGCACTCTGCGGAACGGGGAGGACGGCGCCGACCTGCCAGCCCGCCGCCTGGCGGCCGGCGTGGAGCGCGCCCCCGAGCGCCTTCACCCGCTCGGCCAGGCCGATCAGGCCGGTGCCTCCGCCGTGCCGGTCGTCTCCCGCGAGGCCGGTCGGACAGGTGCCGCCGTCGTCGGTGACGGACACCCGCAGGGCCGGGCCGTCGGCCGCGCCATCGACTGGGGCGACCGCGACCACCACGCGGGTCGCGGAGGAGGCGTGCCGCCGCACGTTGGTCAGCGCCTCGAGCACGACGGCGTACGCCGTGCTCCCGATCTCGGGAGCCACCGGGAGGGCGAGGTCGCCGGGCATGTCGAGCCTGGCCGGGATCCTTCCGGTGGCCGAGAAACGGCCGACCAGGTCGGGCAGGTCGGCCAGGCCGTAGACGCGGGTCGGCGGCGGTTCCTCCGCCGCCCGCTCGTCCGGGTCGCGCAGCGCGCTCACCATGTGGTCCATGGACGCCAGCGCGCGCAGCCCCGCCTCCTCGACGCGTGCGGCGAGCTCGCGCGCCTCGTGCGGATCGAGCTCGCCGAGCTGCGCCGCCTGGGCCTCCAGGACGATCCCCGTGACCTCGTGGGCGACGAAGTCATGCAGGTCGCGGGCCGTCTCCAGCCGCTGGGCCCGCCGCGCGTCCGCCACCGCGCGCACCCGCCGGTCGTCCAGTGACCTGAGGTAGAGCGCGACGGCGGCCACGGCGGCCACGGCGATGAACGACAGGAGGCAGGCGATGACCGAGGCATCCGCCGTCGGGCGGGGCATGCGCAGCGTCAGCCGCAACGGCAGCGCGACGGCCGTCGCGATCCCGAGCGCCGTCCCGATGACCGCCGCCCGCCGTCCCGGCAGCCGTCGCACGACCCGTCCGAACAGGAGCAGCAGCGCGCCCATCTCGACGGGCAGCCACAGCCCGGCGAACTGGTGCCGCCCCTGGTAGGCGAACGTGACGGCGAAGGAGACCAGCACGACGACGGTCGCCGCCGTGGCGAGGCCGATCCGCCGGTAGGGCAGGCGCGTCAGCGCGACGGCGACGGCCAGGGTGGCGGACAGGGCGACGACGAGCGCGTGCGGGGGAGCGAGGATCGCCGGCGCCGGCACCATCGCCACGACCACGGCGCACAGGAAGGCGCGGACCCGGGACCTCGTCATGCCACTGAGGGTACGCACGCGGTGGGGACCGTGATCGCACCCTGGTCACCGCACCCTGGCATACCCCAGCTCCCAGGCGCGTACGGCGATGCCGACCCGGTTGCGCACGCCGAGCTTGCGCTGGATGCTCGCCACGTGGGTCTTGACCGTGCCCGGCGAGATGAACAGCTCGGCGGCGATGTCGGCGTTGGTCTTCCCCTCGGCCACCTGGCCGGCGATCTCGATCTCGCGCTCGGTCAGCGGTTCCGACGGCGGCGTGTGCCGGGGGCCGTCGCCCGTGACGTGCCTCAGCAGCCGCACCGTGACCGAGGGGCTGATCAGGGTGTCGCCGGCCACGGCGGCCCGGACCGCCTCGACCAGGAGCGCGGGGCCCGAGCGCTTGAGCAGGAACCCGGACGCGCCGTGCCGCAGCGCCGGGTAGACGTACTCGTCCAGGTCGAAGGTCGTCACCACCACGACCTTCGTCGGCACCGATGCGCCGGGGCCGGCGAGAGCCCGGGTCACTTCGAGCCCGTCCATCCTGGGCATGCGGATGTCGACGAGCGCCACGTCCGGCTGGAACCGCCGGGCCATCTCCACCGCGGCCACTCCGTCGGCGGCCTCGCAGACGACCTGGATGTCCGGCTGGCTCTCCAGGATGCGGCGCAGGCCCCGCCGCACCATCTCCTGGTCGTCGGCGATCAGGACACGAATCACCCGCCGATTCTTCCAGCCCCGCCGGGAACGGCCCGCGGCGGCGTCACGCCCGTCCCGGCTCCTCGAACGTCATCGACACGTGCTCGGCCGCGGCCGTCATCAGGGCCCGCCGGGGCAGGCCGAGCTCGCTCAGCTCCTTGGCGATCGGGTGGTTGCCGAGGCGGATGAGCGCGCCGCCCGGCCGCCAGCGGATCCCCCGGGCACGGACCGTCCAGGGGATGCGGCGGGTGACCCCGTCCAGGTGGGCGTAGGCGTCCGGCACGGGCAGCGCCTCGCCGAGCAACGGCACGGGCGTCGCCGGGATGCCCGGCCTGACCAGCAGGTCGACGACCATCCGGCCGTCCCTGCGCAGCAGACACCGCTTGTACGGCGAGCCGAGCCGCAGATCCACGTCGGCCAGCTCCTTGGGGAAGCCCCAGATGGTCCGACCGGCCTCCAGCGTGAACGCCTGGTCGACCGGCAGCCAGTGGACGAAGGCGCCCGACCCCGCCCCGCGCAGGTCCTTCAGCCCGGCCAGCGGCCCGCGCCTCGGCGGGGGGCCCGCGTCGGCCGGCCGTACGAGGAAGGTGACCCCGAACTCGTTGTAGGAGCCGAGGTCGGAGTCGTGGTAGCGGACGAACACCAGCGAGCACAGGGCCTTGCCCGGCAGGACCTCGGTGACGTCCATCCTGGAGTACGCGAGGACCGCGCGGGCGGCGTCGGCCCGCACCAGGTAGGCGGCGAGGCAGACCGAGGCGTCGCGAACCTCCACCGGCGTCTCGACCCTGCGCCCCTGGACGACGTGGCTTGCCATGGTTCCAGTACAGCAAAGCCCGGCGGCCGTGCGACAGCCGTACGGCGGCAAGGTTGTCCCAGCCCTGTTTTCCGGCGGATGTCGATTCCGGGGCGGTCGTTCGTGTAGAGGGTGAACGGGCCCGCGCCGGGCGGGCCTCGCCGAGGAGGTGGACGAGACCATGAGGCACTATCTGCTCAGCATCCAGCAGCCCGACGGCGGGACGCCCCCGCCGGAGGTCCTGGAGCCCATCATGCGGGACCTGGCGGTCCTCAATGAGGAACTACGCGCCGCGGGGGCGTGGGTCTTCTCCGGCGGGCTGCACGATCCGGGCACGGCGACCGTGGTGCGGGTGCGCGACGGGGAGGAGCTCGTCACCGACGGTCCGTACACCGAGGGCAAGGAGCACGTCGGCGGGCTGACGATCGTCAAGGCGCCCGACCTCGACGCGGCGCTCGAGTGGGGTCGCAGGCTCGCCCGCGCGACCACGCTCCCCGTGGAGGTGCGCCCCTTCGCGGGCGTCGTGGAGGGCGATGACGACCGGCAGTAGGGACCCCGACCTCGAGCGGGTGTTCCGCGAGGAGTACGGCCGGGCCGTCGCGGTCCTGGTCCGCCACTTCGGCGACATCGACGTCGCCGAGGAGGCGGTCCAGGACGCGTTCGCCGAGGCGGTGCGGCGCTGGCCGCGCGACGGGACGCCGCCGAGCCCGGCCGGCTGGATCATCACTACCGCCCGCAACCGGGTGATCGACCGTCACCGGCGGGAGTCCCTGCGTGCGGACCGGCACGCGCGGGCGGTGCTGCTGCGCGCCCCCGGCGACGCTGACGACGAACCGGCCGAGGAGGGTCCCGTGCACGACGACCGGCTCCGCCTGATCTTCACCTGCTGCCATCCCGCGCTCGCCCCGGCCGCCCGGGTCGCGCTGACGCTGCGCCTGCTCGGCGGCCTCACCACGGCCGAGATCGCGCGGGCGTTCCTGGTCCCTGAGCCGACCATGGCCCAGCGGCTGGTCCGGGCCAAGGCCAAGATCCGCGACGCGGGGATCCCGTACCGCGTTCCGCGGGAGGCCGACCTGCCGGACCGGCTCCGGGCCGTGCTCGCCGTCATTTACCTGATCTTCAATGAGGGCCACACGGCGAGCGCGGGCGACCGGCTGGCCCGCGACGACCTGTGCGCGGAGGCCATCAGGCTCGGCCGCCTGCTGGCGGCGCTGATGCCCGACGAGCCGGAGGTGATGGGGCTGCTCGCGCTCATGCTGCTCGTCCACGCGCGGCGCGACGCCCGCACCACCCCGGCCGGCGACCTCGTGCCGCTGCCGGAGCAGGACCGCGGCAGGTGGGACCGCGCGCTCGTCGCCGAGGGCCAGGACATCGTGCGGGCGTGCCTGCGGCGCGGCCGGCCGGGGCCCTACCAGATCCAGGCGGCGATCAACGCGGTTCACGCCGACGCGCCGATCGCCGCCGCCACCGACTGGAGGCAGATCCTGAGCCTGTACGACCACCTGCTCGCCCTCGCCCCGAACCCGGTCGCCGCGCCGAACCCTGTTGTCGCGCTGAACCGGGCCGTCGCGGTGGCCGAGGTGGACGGGCCGCAAGCCGCGCTCGCCCTCGTGGACGACCTCGGCCTGGACGGCTACCACCTGTTCCACGCCGTCAGGGCCGACCTGCTGCGGCGGCTCGGCCGGGCCGGGGAGGCCGCGCGGGCGTATGAAGCGGCGATCGCCCGCACCCGGAACGCCTCCGAGCGGGCCTTCCTCGACCGCCGGCTGCGTCAGGTGCGGGAATTGAGTGGGTGACGCGACCGCCGCGCCCACCGGGACGGGCGCGGCGGCCGGCACGGGTCGCTAGACGTTCTGCCCCGACAGGTTGGTCAGGCGGCCGGCGGGAGAGCGGTCCGGCAGGACGGCGACGGAGCTCGGAGCCTGGGCCCACCGCTCGAGCAGGGCGACGAACTCCCCGGCCACGGCGGGCCAGTGGAAGTGGTTCAGCGCCTCGACGTAACCCCGCGCGCCCATCGCGGCACGCCGTTCGGCGTCCTCGCGCAGGCGGAGCACGCACTGCACGACCGCGTCGGCCACCGCGCCGACCTCGCCGAACGGGACGATCGTCCCGCAGTCGACCCGCCCGACCAGGGACGCCGCCCTCGGCAGCGGGGTCGTGACGACGGGGATGCCGCGGGCCATGTACTCGATGACCTTCGTGGGCGTCGACTCGCGGTAGTTGGGCACGTCGTGCAGCAGGGACAGCCCGGCCAGGGCGCCCTCGGCCATCCGCAGCGCGTGGTTGTTGGGGACGTACCCGAACCAGTCGAGCAGCCCCGCGCGCTGCGCGTCGCGCAGCATCGGACGCACCGCGGCGTCGGCCGGTCCGATCAGATCTAGGCGGATGCCGAACGGCCGGAGCCGCCGGGCGATCTCCACCATCTCGGCCGCGCCGCGCGCGAGGGAGATGTGGCCCACGTAGACGATCCGGTGGTCCCCCGGAGGCGCGGGCGGCGTCTGCGGCACGTACGTGTGATTGGGCACCACGGGATGCGCGCCGGGGAAGCGCTCACGGTAGGACTCCTCGGCGAGGATGAGGTGGAGGCGCCGCTCCGCCCGGCCCTCGACCGCGCGGATCAGCGGCGGCAGGACGCTCCGCACCGGCCCCGGCAGGTACGCCTTGGCGTTCAGCGCGCCGATCGTGTCCTCGTGGACGTCCCAGACCGTGGGCGGCCGTTTGCGAGGAAGCGCGAGCAGCAGCTCGATGTCGTGCACGAGCAGCAGGTCGGCGTCTCGGACCGCCGTACGCAGGGCGGAGGTGGCGGCCCGCAGCGCCTTGGCGCGGTGCAGCCCCACGGCCCTCGGCACGTCCACGGCCCGGATGCCCGGCCGCGGCGTCACGTTGCAGTGCGTGAACGGCGCGACGAAGGTGACCTCGTGCCCGGCGTCGAGCAGCGCCCGGATCTGCCGGTGGGTGATCCGGGCGTCCTCGGGGTGATGGACTGTCGTGCCGACGCATACCCTCATATGGGGAGGCTGACTGCACCGTCCGAAATGACCGGATGCGCTGGGTGAATGCCCCCCGAAATGCCGCTTAACTTCCGGTGCTCGCCGGCTGCGGCGTTCGCGCGCTCGGCCTCCGGTACAACCAGGTCAGCCGGGGTTCGAGCAGCCACTTGAACGCCGTACGGGTGATCGGCAGGCACAGCACGATGGCCAGCGCGAAGCAGGAGCACGCGATGGCCGCCACGCCAAGCGGGCCGTGCAGCCAGGGGAAGCTGAGCCAGCCCATCTCCTTGGCGATCATCACCGGCACACCGTGCAGCAGGTAGCAGTAGAGCGTGCGGGTGCCGAGGTCGGTGAACCACGTCTGGCGCCGGGGGATCAGCGACATCACGGCCGCCGACATGGCCAGCGCGGCCACCAGCAGGCCTGTCCGCAGCAGCATGCCCTTCCACCAGACCAGGTGGAGGTCCTTGTAGCTGTCCTTGTAGTAGATCGGGCCGAGCTTGATCGAGTACTTCTGCACCAGGAAGATCGCCACACCCGCGGCGCCCACCAGGACGACCACCGACAGCGCCATCACCCAGCGCTGCTTCAGGAAGTCGAAGACCCCCGGCTTGAGCACGAGGCCGAGGACGAAGAACGGCATCAGGCCGAAGAAGCGGTCCATGCTGAAGTCGCCGGACAACTCGGAGAACCCGGAGAACAGATATACGGCGATCGAGATCACAAACGGATACTTCATCCGTTTCCACACGGGTGTGGACAGTCGCCAGAACAGGAGCGCGAGCAGATACCAGTTCAACCAGGCCGGGTCCATGATCGTGATACTGAACTTGTGCCCAAAGGCGGTGCGCAGCAGGGCGTACCCCAGCTCGACGATCACGTACGGCACGAGGAACGTGTCGACCAGTTTGTTGGTCTTCGCGTTGGAGTTCCAGAAGTTCCTGGACAGGTAGCCGCTGACGATGACGAACAGCGGCATGTGGAAGACGTAGATGAACAGGTACGCCGCCCGGGACGAGTCGGCCGCCAGCGTCGGGACCAGCGAGTGCCCGATCGGCACCAGGGCGATGCCGACGAACTTCACGTTGTCCAGGTAGGGGTCGCGCGGCTTCTTGGCCCGGGGCGCGGGCTCCTGCTCGGGCTCGTCCTCCAGGCCGTCACGCTGTCCCGTACCCCGGGCGAACGGGTCGTCCGGCCGGACGGGCACCTCGGCCCAGGCGGGCAGCGGAGCGCGCAGCGGCCTGCCGAGCGGACCGGTCTGGCGGGGGTCGTTCGCGCCGCCGTAGCCGTCCTGGGAGCGCCGCCAGGGGTCCCACTGGGCGGGGTCGTCGGCCTCCTGGCCGGGCCACACGGGAGCCGGCGCGTCCTGCGCGGGCGCGGTGCTGAAGGCCGCGTTCGGGGCGGCCCCGGAGAAGGCGTCCGGCACACCTCGCCCGCCGCGCGGGCCGCGGGTGGTCTCGGGGAACGGCGTGGCGCCGAAGGGGTCGTCCGGTGTGAAGACGGGGCCGACGCCGGACGGGGGAGTGTCGAGGAAGGGGTTCGCCGTCCTGCCGGCGGCGGCCGCCGGCGGCTCCGGGAAGCCGGGAGGTTCGGGGAAGCCGGAGAATCGCGTCCCCAGCGGCTCCGGCCCGGCCCCGAAGGCCGGGGCGGGGAAGGCCGGGGGTTCGCCGAAGGGAGGCGTGGGGACGTCGGAGCCGTCCTGTGGGCCGGGCGCGGACGACCGCCGGGTGGCGCCGGGGAAGGCGTCCGCGAGGTTGCGGGGACCGTGCTCGGGGAACGTCTGCGGCCACGCGGGGCCGTCGGCGGCGCTCGCGCGCGCCACAGGAGGCTCTGTGTCCTGACGATCTGTGTCTGTACGATCTGGGCCCCGGCCGGCGGAGAAGTAGTCGAAGCCCTCCGGCTGCGGGGCGGACGCGGGCGGCATGCCCAGGCGGGAGGCGCCCGGCTGGCGCGGCTTCCGTACGGGCAGGGGCTGCTTCTCGTACGGCTTGTCATGCGACGCGGAACCGGTGGGCGCGGAACCGATCGGCGCGGCGCTGCTCGACGAGATGCCGGGCACCCCGGCGCCCCGCGGCTTGCGCACGGGCAGGGGCTGCTTCTCGTACGGCGGGGCGCCGGCGGGCGTGGAACCGGCCGCCGCGGCGCTGTTCTGCACGGCACTGTTCTGCGCGGCGCTGTTCTGTACGGCGCTGGGGCCCTCGGCGCGCCCGGCTTCGGCGGCCGCGCCTGCCGCGCCACCCGTGCCTGTCGTGCTGCCCGGGGCCGTCTCGCCGCTCTCGTGGCGCCCCTGCGCCGATGCGATCGCGCTCTCGTCGCCGGGAGCCGGAAGACTCCCCTCGTGGCGCCCGTGCTCGTGCCGCTCGTGGGTCTGGGAGCCGGGCCGGCCCGCGCCCTGCTCCGCCTCCGGACCACCCGCGGTCTTCGGCTCCCGCCGCGGCAGGCCGCCGTCCGGAGCGGGCCAGTCTCCGGTGATGCGGCCTATCACTCCGGTGGGAGCCTCTTCGGCATCGGGGTCGTTGCCTTGCGGGGATCCGGGAACCGGGGGGTGATGGCGGGTGTCACTCACGGGAGAAACGCTCAGCTATCTGTTGGAGGCTCGGGGGAACGGCCACGCCTGGCGTAGCGTCGCCGCGTCCTTTCGGACATTAGCGAAGGCGCCCCGGCGCATCAGCCCGAACGGGCGAACAGGGCGCGTTCGCCAGGTGTTCACCCTAACGTTCTTGGACACTGATGTCGCCTCTGAGGCCGAACATAACTCCTGTGACGTCTGTCGGTTCTGTTGTCAGACCGCCGGAGACGGGACGGCCGGGGCTCCGTTCTCATGGGACGGAGCCCCGGCCAGGATGTCGGCAGGGGTGTGACGCGTGTCAGCTCGCGCAGATGTTGGTCTCGGAGGTCACCGCGTTGTCCCCGACCTGCAGGGGGACGCGCACGCCCTTCCAGTCGGCGCCGATGACGAGCTGGATGATCGGCCCGCGCACCTTGCCCTTGGGCGCGTCCGGCGAGGGCGAGGACGGGGTGAACGGCGTGACCGGGCCGCTCGCTACCTTCCCGGTCTCCGGGCTGACGGGGTTGATCAGCTTGCCGACCAGGATCTTCGAGTAGTTCCAGCCCTGACCGGTGTAGCGGACCACGGTCTTCGGCTGGTCGGTGCCGTCGGGCTTCCTCGCGTCGCCGACGCCGACGACGTTGAAGCCGAGCCCGGAGAGCTCCTCGGCGACCTCCTTGCCCCGGCCGGGGGTGTTGGTGCCGTTGAACACCTGCACCTTGACCTGCTGCGGCTTGGTGACCACGGGCCCGGACGGCGAGGCGGCCGCGCTCGGGGCGGCGCTGGCGGTGGGGGCCACCTCGGTGTCGTTCGCGATGGCCTTGAAGAGGTTGCCCGCGGCCGGCTGCTTCCACTGGACGCGGTTCTTGTCGGCGATGTACGGCTCCCACGGCACGGTGGTGGCCTTGAAACCCTTAGCCGAGAGCTTCTGCGCGCTCTGCGCGATCTTGATGAGCTCTTCGGTGTTGAGCGCGTCGTCCATGGTGACGGACTTGGCCGCGGCGGCGATGAAGTTCTGCAGCTTGCCGACGTCGGTGAGCAGGGCGCTGCTGGTCGCCTTCTTGACCACCTGGGAGAGGAACACCTGCTGGCGTTTGATCCGGGAGATGTCGCTCCCGTCGCCGAGTCCGTGCCGCAGCCGTACGTAGGCCAGCGCGGTCTCGCCCTTCACCAGGTGCTTGCCCTTGGCGAGCGTGAGCTTCGACTGCTTGTCGTTCACGTCCTGCGGCAGGCAGATCTCGATGCCGCCGAGCGCGTTCACGATGGACTTGAAGCCGGTGAAGTCCACCTTCACGTAGTGGTGGACGCGGATCCCGGTGAGGCTCTCGATCGTCCGGCGCGTGCAGATCATCCCGCCGTCGGAGAACGCGGAGTTGATCATGCCCAGGTGCGCGGGAACGAGCGTCCTGTTCCTGTTGTAACAGGCGGGGATCATCACCATGGAGTCGCGGGGGAAGCTGAGCAGCGTCGCCCCGTCGCGGTTGGGCGACACGTGCAGCAGCATGATCGTGTCGGTGCGCTCGCCGTCGTTGACCAGGTGCTGGCCGTACTTCTTGTTGTCTCCGGCGCGGGTGTCGGAGCCCACGAGCAGCACGTTGATCGCGCCGGTCTCGTTGACGGGGCGGTTCTTGTCGAGGTCGTCGGTGGACGCGCCTCTGTTGATCAGGCCGATCGTGCTCCGGTAGACCTTGTAGGCCGTCAGCGTGCCGATGACCAGCACGCACGTGAGCACGACGCTGATCCAGCCGCCGATCCCCAGCCCGGACCGGCGGCCGCCGCCCCCGCCGCGCCGGCGGGACGGCCTGCCGTCCGGAGGGGGCAGATCGCCGCCACCTCTGGACGCGCGGCTCGGGGCGGTGGGCGCGGTGGGGGCCGGGCTGTAGCCGGTCTCCTCGTCGCCGCCGCGCCTGCGGCCACGCCGCCGCGGCGGCTCCTCCTCGTGAAGGGGCTCGGGTGGCCCGCTCGGCTCGGCGCGCCGCCCGCCTCGGCGGCGTCCCTCGTCGTACGCCTCCGGCGGGTAGTCGTCCCTGGGCGGTCGCTGCCCGCCTCGTCTCCCCGGCATCTCCGCGTAGCCCGCGGGGGCGGTGGCCACCGGCATGTCGGCGTACCCGGCGGGCGCGGGCGCCCCCCTGCGGCCCCGGGGGGGCTCGAAGGCGCCGTCGTACGAGCCGTCTTGCGGGGGACCCCAGACCCTCTGGTCGGACGGAGCCTGCGGAGGACTGGAACGCGCGGCGACGCGCCTGCGCTCGCTCACCGCACGCCTGCCCAGGAAGCGACAGCCGGGCGGCACGGCGCGGCGGCCGTACGGCACAGTCTGGCGGCCGGACGAGTGGGCGAGAGGCCGCAAGGATTACTGGTTCGCTCGCACACTTGTCCTCCTTGCCTGGCGATCACATGTCGCGCTCCGAGGGTAGGTCACTGGAGCGTCTGCGGGCGCCGCGATTGGGAGGATCCAGGGCGCGATCACGCCGTGCCGCGTCCCCCTGATCCAGGGGCAGAGCATACTAAACACCGACATTTTGGGTATGAGATTGAGTTTCCCTTTACCTGGATTTGATGTTCGGAGGGCCGTTTGGCCAGGTCAGCCGGTCATGTCCGTCGGCGGAGCCCCCGGACGGACAGAGCGGCGGCCAGGCAGGCAAGCGGCACCACGGGCAGGACGTAGCGGTAGTCGAACTGGGCCGTGGCGGGCGGGACGAGAAGCAGCGCCCAGGCCGTCGCCCAGGCGATGCCCCAATTCGAGTGGGCCCAATTCGAGGAGCCCCGGTTCGAGCGGGCGCGTCTCGCGGGCGGCCGTCGTGTCCGCGCCGACCGGGCCCGGACGAGCCAGGCGGCCGGGGGCGCCAGAAGGAGCACCAGCAGCGCCGTCCCCGGCAGCCGTGCGACGTCCTGGTAGGCCCGCATCAGGCCGGCGAACGGCTCGGAGATGCGCAGCGTGATGGGCCCGCCCTCGTAACGCTGCGCGAACTCCTTGCCCACCACGGCGGGGTTCCGCCCGGGCGGCGGCGGCACGGTCTCCGGAAACTCGTAGTACCCGTACGTCTCGGCGTCGGGATAGACGGGCCGCCCGAGCGTGAACGACCTGCCGAGCTCGGTCAGGGTGCCGCGGAGGTAGTCGAGCGGCTGGCTGCGGATCGCGAGCGAGGCGAACCTCCCGGCCAGGGTGTCGGTCTCCTTGGTGAACGTGATGCCGGGCAGCCGGACCAGCGGGGCTTCGGGGTTCCAGATGTACTCCTGGGACGCCGGCCGGGACGCGGGAGGCCGGGAGTCGCACAGCACGGCGAGGTCGGCCGGCGGCTTCATCACCGAACAGTCGGCGAACGCCATCGTGCGGGCGTAGAGGAAGACGCCGTTCGAGCCGACCAGCCCGACGCGCTGGTAGGTCGCGTAGAACCAGCCCGCGTAGCCCGCGACCGGCAGGAGCGCGGCCACCAGGAAGGGCACGGTGAGCCTGGCCACCGCCCGGCCCGGGCGGCCCGCCCCGCTCGCGCCACGCACGCCGTACGCGAGCAGGACGAGCGCGAAGACGGCGATCAGCGGCAGCCCGACGGTCCTGGTCAGCGTGGCGGCGGCCAGCACGAGGCCGAGCGCGGCACCCGAGCGCGGCGTCTGCGGGCGGCGCATCGCCAGGCACACCGCTCCCACGACCAGGAACGTGAACAGCGAATCGGAGACCAGCAGGTGCTCCAGCTCGATCTGGTACGCGTCGAGCAGCACCGGGACGCAGGCCAGGACGGCCGCCCACGAAGGACCGCCGCGCCGCAGGACGGTCACGTAGAGCATCACGCCGACGAGCAGTCCCAGCACGTGCTGCACGGTCACGACCAGGGCGAAGCTGTGGAACGCCTCCAGGAGCCTCAGGAACATCGAGTAGCCCGCCGGGCGGACGAGGTCGGGCCTCGGCCGCATGGCCGTCACGACGTACGTGTAGGAGTCGGGGAACCACAGCGCGGGCCGGTAGCCGAGCGCGGTCACCAGCCGCAGGAGCGCCCCCAGCCCGAAGACCACGAGGAACCACCGATGCCTGCGCGCCCACCCGGGGAGCTCCGCACGCGCCCAGGCCACCGGGTGAAACGGATCGCGAGGCGCCAGACGCCCACGGACCCGGCTCCCGAGCCGCCCGCCCGCTGGACCTTCGCCCATGAGCCCCCGGTTCGCGAGCCGTCCCTCCCCAGGCGTCGTGGGCGGCCCTGGGGACGGCGGCTCGCCTGGCCGGGCGGGTCCGGGGCGTTCGTGCGGGTGCCCGTCCCGCTCTGGCCAGGGCGCCGAGCCCCGGCTGTCCGACACCCTCATATGCCCCCCCGCCTGCTTCCCGGCGTACGCTACCGGCTCCGTACGACCCCTGTGCGGGGGCCGCCCGCGCCTGTGGACAACCGCGACGCGCGCAGCGGGCGTGCTGCCCGATGAAGGCGGGGCGCGGGGATGGGCCGCTAGTCTCGGGTGCATTCCAGTGCACGGATCCGGCCACTCACGTGGCCGCACACGGCTGCCATCGGCGCAGGAGGCGGCGGGCAGGACGCTCGCGGCCGTCTCCGTCGTGCCCGCGCTCGCGCTGAGCGGGTGGCTGCTCGCCGGGCTGCCGCTGCTGCTGCTCGGGTGGTTCCGGCCGCTGCCCACGGCGGTGCTCGGCGGCGCCGCCGCCCTCCTGCTGTGCGCGGCGGGCCTGCGCCGCCTGCCCGCGACCGCAACGCCGCACCGCTGGGCGACGGCGGCCACACTCGCCGTGGCACTCGGGTCGGGAGTGTTCAACGGGCTCCTGCACGGCGAGCAGCTGATCGTCCGGCGTGACCCGTCGACCTACGCGCAGTACGCCGTCTGGCTCGCCCGGCACGGGTCGCTGCCGATCCCGGTGGGGGACTTCGGCGGTCCCGATCCCGCTCTGCGCTTCGACAGCATGGGCGTCTACATGACCGGCGGCGGGATCGTCCCCCAGTTCATGGCCGGGCCGCCGATGACCTACGCCATCGGCCACTGGCTGGGCGGTGTCCCGGGCCTGCTGCTCGTGCCGCCCGTGCTGGGCGCGCTCGCGGTGCTCACCGTCGCAGGGACCGCCGCGCGGCTCGCGGGCGCGCGCTGGGCGCCCCTTGCCGCCCTCGTGTTCGCGGTCAGCCTGCCGATCATCTACACGTCGCGGACGACGTTCAGCGAGATCCCCTCGCTGATCCTGCTGTTCGGCGCGATGAACCTGCTGCTCGACGCCCGGGCCCGGCTCAGAGCGGCACTGCCCGGTGCGGGCTTCCCGTCCGCCGCGCTCGCGGGGCTGTCGTTCGGGCTGGCGCTGCTGGTGCGCATCGACGGCCTGCGCGACGTGCTGCCCGTGCTCGCCTTCGCCGGGGTGCTCGTCGCGCTCCGGCGGATCCCCCGCGCGAGGCCCTTCCCCGAGGGGCGGCTGGGCGTGCCCCTGCTGACCGGCCTGGTCGTGGGCGGCCTGTGGGGGTTCACCGGCGGCTACGTCCTCGCCCGGCCATACCTGGAGTATCTGTCGGGCTCACTCCTGCCCCTGCTCGCGATCTGCGCCGTCGTCGTGGCGCTCACGGTCGCCGGCACGGCTCTCGCGCCCTGGATCGCCGTCCGCGCGCGCGGGCTCCTCACGGGAGCCGGGTGGCTGCCGAACGCCGCCGCTGCCCTGGTCGTGCTGGTCATGGCGGGCTTCGCCGTACGGCCCTGGGTGCAGACCGTGCGTCGTGACGCGGTCACGCCCGAGGACAGGCTCACGGCCGACTTCATCGAGAAGACGCAGGTCGCCAACGGCCTCGCGAAGGACATGTCCCGGCTGTACTACGAGCACTCCCTCGACTGGGTCTTCTGGTATGTCGGGATCCCCGCCGTCGTGCTGGCGACCGTGGCGGCGGCCGTGCTCGCCCGCCGCCTGACCAGGGGTGAGGAGTTCGGCTGGCTGCTGCCGCTGGCCGTGATCGGGTGGACGACGGTGACGACGCTCTGGCGTCCCGCGATCACCCCCGACCACCCCTTCGCCTCCCGCAGGCTGGTGCCGATCGTCGTCCCCGGCCTGGTGCTGCTCGCCGTCTGGGGGCTGCGGTGGCTCTCGCGGCGTCTCGCGCGCACGCGCTGGTTCGCCGCCCGCCGGGGACGCTCACGGGCCGCTGTCGCGGCGGGGGCGCTGCTGCTGGCGGTCCCGCCCGCGATCACCTCGATCGGCACCGCGTTCACGCCGGTCAACAGGGGAGAGGCCGCCGCGGTGGCGGGCCTGTGCCGGGCGATCCCGGCGAACGCCTCCGTGCTCATCGCCGAACGCGTCACGGGCGACCGGCTCACGCAGGTCGTGCGCGGCCAGTGCGGGCTGCCGACCGCCCGGGTGGTCTATCCCCGGGGCTCCGACGTGCCGCCCCGGGCCGACGTGCTGCGCCTGGTCGAGGCCGTCCGGCGCACCGGCCGCGTGCCTGTGCTGCTCGCCGCCGAGCCCGAGCAGCTCATGGCGTACGGCCCGGCGACCCGGGTGATGAGCCTGCACACCCGGCAGGACGAACGCTCGCTGGTGGACCCGCCCAACGGCACATGGTCGCTCACCATCGACGTCTGGATGACCGTGCCCACCCAATAGATCTAGGGTTCGGCGTGTGAATTCCCCTGCGATGGAGGAATCGTCCTTCGGCGACGATCGTCGTGAGCCGGAATCCAGGACGGGCCTTCTCCGGAAGCCGCCGGCCGTCGCCGGACTGGTGGTCGTGCTCCTGGGGGGACTCGCCGTACTCGGGCTCGCCGGGTGGCGGATCTACGAGCACTCCCGCTGGCCGCTGCCCCCGCCCGAAACCCCCGCCCCGCTCACCGGGAGGTTGTCGGTCTTCCTGTGCGTGGACGGTCCGGACGAGTACGCGCCGAACTGCCTGTACGGTGCCGCGACCGCCGATGACAAGCGGGCGATCGAGGCCGCGCTCAGGTCGCTCCCGGAACTTCGCGGTTTCTCCTTCGAGACGAAGGAACAGGCGTACGAGAAATTCCGGAGGAGTGCCGGTGATGACCCGGCGGGTCTGGAGTTCGTGCGGAAAACGAGAGTCGACGAGATGCCCGAGTCCTACCAAGCCACTCTCGGTCCCGGGGACTGGGAGGCGGTCCGGCTCCGCATCGACGACGTGCGCGGCGTCTTGGCCACAGAGATTTACGGCGACAGTCTCTGGAGAGGAGTCGCCGACATCGGGATCGCGCTCTGTCCGGAGATCGGCAGCGACTATCCGCGGTGCCGGGGACGTGAAAGGGTCTCAGAAGAGGAAAAGGCGGCCGTGCTCGACCGGATCAGGGACCTCGGCGGGGTGAAGGCCGTGTACGTCGAGGACGCCGCCCACGCGCGCGTGAACAGGCGGCGGATCCTCTGGCGGCCGGACGCTGAGGATGTCGACGTGCGCGCCCTGCCTGAGGCGTTCTACATCGCGCTCGACCGTCCACCGGCGAAGACCGAAATGGAGAAGATCTTCCTCCCTATGCCCGGCGTCGCCCAGGTGGTGCCGGTGTCATGACACTTCCCGAGGAGCCTCAGATCGAGGAGATGACGATCGGCGAGAGCGATGGCCGGCGGAGAAGGCCGCTCGTCATCGCGGCGGTCGTGCTCGTCGCGGCGCTGGTGACCGGAGGGGTGTTCGCCTACCGGGCCTCCGGGGAGCCTTCGTCCCCGCCGGACGGACCGTGGCCCCGTACGGGCACCTTCCTGGTCCACCTGTGCGGGCCCCCGTCCCCTTATGACGGGCAGTTGTCCGGCGAATCGCAGCCCTCGGACGAGACCTGTCCGTCGGGCGCGGCGACGGCGGCCCAGCGGCGCGCGGTCGAGCGCGTGCTCGCGAGCCACGCGGAGACCCGGGGATACCGGCGACTCACGCCGGCGCAGGCCCTCGCCATCGCGCGCCAGAACGAACGCATCGGCGACATCCTCGACGAATATCTCGTGAGGCGCGCGGTGTACGGCGGTGTCCTGGCGCATGGGAACTGGCGGCGGGTCCTCGGCGAGGTGCAGCGGCTTCCGGGGGTCTTCTATGTCGAGTCCTATCGGGACGACCCCTGGTGGGGCAGGGCCGACGTGGCGGTCCGGCTGTGCTGGAAGGACTGCGAGGGCGGCCTGGCGGACCGGCAGGCCGTGCTCGGCCGCATCCGCGCCCTGCCCGGCGTTGACGAGATCTATTTCGAGGACGCCGAGCACGCCCTGGCCGTCATGCGTCACGTGCAGTGGGTGGACCGGCCGGAGTTCTACCACGCGGACCTGATGCCGGAGGCCTTCCACGTGAAGTTCGCCGGCCCGTGGGATTTCGCCCAGGTGCAGCGGGCCTTCGCCGGTATGCCGGGCGTCGTGAAGGTGGTGCGGCACGTTCGCCCCCTGTAGCGGCGGGGTGAGGAGATTCGAAGTGAGACCGCGATTTGGTGGGGCAGAGTAGCCTAGCCGGACGTGACCACGCCCGAGACCTCTGGAAGCGCCGTGACTCCCGCAGAAACCCCGTACGTCACGATAGTCCTGCCGTGTTACAACGAGCAGGACCACGTCATCGACGAGGTCGAGCGCATCTGCGCGGCCATGGACGCCAGCGGATACACCTACGAACTGCTGGCCGTGGACGACTGTTCCACCGACGAGACGCTCGCGCGCCTGCAGGAGGCCGCGCCGCGCTTCCCGCACATGCGGATCAGGGCGTTCCACCGCAACGGGGGCTCGGGCACCGTACGCAGGATCGGCAGCCAGGAGGCCCGCGGCGAGATCGTCGTGTGGACCGACGCCGACATGAGCTACCCGAACGAACGCATCCCCGAGCTGGTGCAGATCCTGGAGAAGGACCAGACGATCGACCAGGTCGTCGGCGCGCGCACCACGGAGGAGGGCTCGCACAAGTTCCTGCGCGTGCCGGCCAAGTGGTTCATCCGCAAGGTGGCCGAGCGGCTGGCGGGACAGAAGATCCCCGACCTCAACTCCGGCCTGCGGGCCTTCCGCAAGTCGGTCGCCAAGCCCTACCTGCGGCTGCTGCCCCCCGGCTTCTCCTGCGTCACGACGATCACGCTGGCGTTCATGTCGAACCAGCACGACGTCTACTACCTGCCGATCGAGTACGCGAAGCGGGCCGGGAAGTCGAAGTTCAACTTCGTCTCCGACGCCTACCGCTACATCCTGCAGGTGCTGCGGATGGTCATGTACTTCAACCCGCTCAAGGTGCTCATGCCGCCCGCGCTCTGGCTCGTCGGGATCGGCCTGGTCAAGGGCGTGTACGACATGATCAGCCACCTGGCCTTCTACCTCACCAGCAACACCGTCGTGACCTTCCTGTCCGGCATGCTGATCGGGGCGGTGGCCCTGCTGGCCGACCTGATCGTGCGATCTCGGGGTGATGTGTGAGGATCGCGATCGTCGGCCCGACGTATCCGTACAAGGGCGGCGGGGCGCAGCACACCACCGAGCTGGCCCACCGGCTGCGGGCGCGGGGCCACGACGTGGTCATCGAGTCGTGGCGGGCGCAGTACCCCTCGTTCCTGTACCCCGGGCAGCAGACGATCGACAGCCCCGAGGGCGAGCCCTACCCCGGCACCCGCCGCGACCTCGACTGGCGGCGGCCGGACGGCTGGGTGGCCTGCGGGCGGCGGCTGCGCGGGGCCGACCTGGTCGTGCTCGCCGTGCTCAGCCCGGTGCAGGTGCCCGCGTACCTCGGCATCCTGTACGGCCTGCGCCGCCGGGCGCGCGTGGTCGCACTGTGTCACAACGTGCTGCCGCACGAGACCAAGCCGTACGACAGGCCGCTGATGAAGGCGCTGCTGCGCCGGGTGGACGGCGTGCTCGCCCATTCGGAGCAGCAGGCGGACCTCGCCCGCGCGCTCACCGACGCGCCGGTGCGGGTGGCCGCCCTCGCACCGCACCTGCCCGTGCGCGGCGCGCGGGAGGCGGCGGGCCGGGGGCCCCAGGGCAGGCTGCTGTTCTTCGGCATCGTCCGGCCCTACAAGGGGCTCGACCTGCTGCTTGAGGCGCTCGCGCAGGTGCCCGACGTACGGCTGACGATCGCCGGTGAGTTCTGGGGCGGCCTGGACGACACCCACGCCCTGATCGCCCGGCTCGGTCTGGCCGGCCGGGTCGAGATCCGGCCGGGATACGTGGCGGCCGAGGACGTTCCCGGGCTGTTCGCCGGGGCCGACGCGCTGGTGCTGCCCTACCGGTCGGCGACCGCAAGCCAGAACGTGTGGCTCGGTCACGAGCACGGCGTGCCGGTGATCGCCACCCGGGTGGGGGCGCTGCCCGACAACGTACGCGACGATGTGGACGGCCTGCTGGTGGAGCCGGGTTCGGCCGGCGCGCTGGCGGAGGCGATCAAGCGGTTCTACGAGCCGGGGACGCCGGAGCGGCTGCGGGCGGGCGTCGCGCCCGTCGATCCCGAGCCGCACTGGGCCGCCTACGCGGACACGTTGCTGGCCGCGTCGGAGAGCTGACCGGCCGGGGCGGTGCGGCCGCGGGCGAGCAGGAAGCCGAGCCCGGCCCAGGCGGCGTCGGCGACGGTGAACATCACGCGGGACACCACGGCGATGGCCAGCGCCCTCGGCGTGTCGAGCACCGGGGCCAGCGCCACGACCATCGCGCCCTCCCGCACACCGATCCCGGCGGGCACCACGACCGTGAGGATGCCCGTGGCCCAGGCCAGCGCGTACGCCCCGGCCGCGACGGCGTACAGGGACGGGCCCGCCGGGCGCACACCGCCGACGAGGACCCACAGGTGAACGCCGTACACCAGCCAGCCGGCCATCGTCCAGGCGGCGGCCTTGGCCATCTCCGCGCCGCTGAGCACCCGGTCGAGCGGCTCCCTGCGGGCGACGCGCAGGGCGAGGTTGAGCCCCCAGGTCATCACCCGCGGGTGGAGGCCGACGAGGATGAGCGGGACCAGTGCGAGCAGCCACCACGCCTGCCTGGCGATCTGCTGCGACAGCGTGGCCGCGGCGAGGGCGAGCGCGCAGCCCAGGGAGGTCACCAGGCCGAGAGCGGTGGCGCTGAACGTCCGCCGCGGCGGCGCGCCGTGGTCGCGGGCCAGCTCGATCATCGCGGCGAACGCCCAGACCGAGCCGGGGATGTACTTGCCGAGCTGTCCGACGAACAGCACCCGTGCGGCCACGCGCAGCGGCAGGGGCGAGCCGAGCCCGGCGAGGATGTCGCGCCAGGCGACCAGCATGAATCCCAGCCCGGCGAGCACGGCCAGGAACGAGGTCCCGAGCGACCACCACGACAGCCGCGACAGGGCGGCGGAGGTCTCCGTCCAGTTCCGGGCCAGGCCGTACGCCAGGAAGGCGAGCGCGACCAGGGCCAGCAGCACCCGCAGCAGCGGGCTGGAGCGCAGGCGGTTCAGCAGGCGCGGCACGCGCCCCAGAGTAAAGCCTGAAGCTACTGATCGGTAGGTCCGCCGCGCGGGTTATCCACAGGGTCGGCTGATCGGGAGACGGGGGCGGGGCGGGCACGGGTACTGTTGGGCAGCGTGAAGACGAGGGTGAGCGGAGGACGAGGGTGAGCGCGGAACGCGCGGCCCAGCTCGAATACTCCGAGTTCCAGGCCGCGATGCTCGACGAGGACAAGCGCAGGCGCAAGGCCGCGAAGATCATCGCCGTGCTCGCGCACTTCCTGGGCAGGGACGCGGCCAAGCCCGGCGAGGCGCTGTCGGGGCTGACGGTCGGCGACGTCGGGTGCTCGGCCGGGTTCATCGCCGACGAGCTCGCCGCCGCGGGCGCGCGCCGCACACTCGGGCTCGACATCGACGTCCCGGGCCTGCGCAAGGCGTCCGACCGGTTCGGCGAGCGGGTCGGATTCGTCTGCGCCGACGGCTCCCGGCTGCCGTTCCCTGACGGCTCGATCGACGTGCTGGTCTTCAACCACATCTACGAGCACGTGGTGAACCCCGACGCCGTGATCGCCGACATGCACCGGGTGCTGTCCGACGACGGCGTGCTCTACCTGGGCCTGGGCAACCGGCTCGGGATCATGGAGCCGCACTACAAGCTGCCCTTCCTGTCCTACCTGCCGCCCGCCGCGGCCGACCGGTATGTGCGGGCGTTCGGCCGGGCCGACCACTACTACGAGCGCTTCCGCACCCGGCCGGGGCTGCGGCGGATGCTGGCGGACTTCCACGTGTGGGACTACACGTTCCCGGTGCTGGCCGCGCCCGAGCGGTTCGCCGGGGGCGAGCTGTTCCCGGGTGCGGCCGGCCGCGCCGCCAAGGCCACGCTGGAGCGGACCCCGCGCCCGGCCCTGCGGGCGCTGCTGCCGGTCGTCCCCACGTATCTGTGGGTCGCGACCAAGACGCCCCGCCGTCCCCTCGGTGCGCCGCTCCCGCAGCCGCCCGAGCCGGTCCGTACGTCCCGATGAGTCGCCGCAGGGCCGTTCGCGCGCTGTTTCTGCTCGTGGCGCTGGGGTTCGGCGTCTGGGCGGTGGCGAGTCAGTGGACCGCCGTGACGGACGGGTTCGCCCGCCTGTCGTGGGCGGAGCTCGCCGGTTCGCTGGTGGCGGTGCTCGGCGCGCTGCTGTCGGGGATGCTCATGTGGCGGGCGCTGCTGACCGACCTGGGTTCCCCGCTGGCGTTCACCGACGCGTCCAAGATCTTCTTTGTCGGCCAGCTCGGCAAGTACATCCCCGGGTCGGTGTGGCCGATGCTGGCGCAGATGGAGATGGGCCGCGACCACGGCATCCCCCGGCCGCGCAGCGCCGCCGCCTTCTTCCTGACGTATCCGATCTACCTCGGCACCGGCCTGCTGGTGGCCGTCGTGACGCTGCCGGTGCTCGCCGGGCAGTCGGTCGTGAGATACGCCTGGCTGCTGCTGCTCGTGCCCGTGGTCGCCGCCGCCCTGCATCCGAAGGTGGTCAACGGCGTCATCGCCTTCGGACTGCGCACGCTGCGCCGCCCGCCGCTCGAACGGCCGCTCACCCGGCGCGGCGTGCTCGTCGCGTGCGGCTGGGCCCTGGCGGGCTGGGCGGCGTACGGCGTGCACCTGGCGCTGATCGTGCACGGCCTCGGGGCGGGCGGGCCCTCGGCCGTCGTTTTGAGCTTCGGCGCGTTCGCGCTCGCCTGGTGCCTGGGGTTCGTGTTCGTGATCGCCCCCGCGGGCGCCGGCGTGCGGGAGGTCGCGATGGTGGCCGCGCTCGCCCCGGTGCTCGACCGGCCCGCCGCGATCGCCGCCGCGCTGTGCTCCCGGCTCATCGTGTCCGTCGGCGACCTGGTGTGCGCCGGCGTCGCCGGTCTGGCCTCACGGCGCGCGGTCCGTACGCGGGAGGAACCCGTAGCACGGGCCTGAATCCGTGGAATCGGCGCGGGTCGCTCATCGGGAGAGATGATCCTCACGTGATATCGCTCACGTTTCGGGGGACGTCGGAAATAGAGTGACAGGGAGGGATGCGGGGGAAGGCGTCAGTTCGTGGCGTGGGCCCCTGGCCCCTGCCGGAACACCGCCGGAACCAGCGGGACCGCGCGGGCGGGGAGCGATCCTCCCGGCCTTGGGCGGGCCCAGTGAGGGGAGCGATTCACTTGACACCCCGGGTGCTCGTCGACGCCGCCGCGGTCCCCGCCGATCGCGGCGCCCTGATCAGGTATGTCGATGGACTGGTCGCGGCCCTGCACGAGGCGGACGCGGACATCGCGGTGGTCTGCCAGCGCGCGGACGCCGAGCGGTACGCCGCCCTGGCCCCCTCGGCGCGGATCCTCTCCGGACCGCCCGCGATCACCAACCGGAACAAACGGCTGGCCTGGGAGCAGACCGGGCTGCCGGTCCTGGCCCGGCACGCCGGCGCCCAGGTGATCCACGCCCCCTACTATTCGATCCCGCTGGGCTCGGGCCTGCCCACGGTGGCCACCGTCCACGACGTCACCTCGTTCACCGACCCCGACCAGCACGACCCCGTCAGAGCCTCGTTCTTCCGGTCGGCCACCCGCACCGCCGTACGCCACGCCAACCGGGTGATCGTGCCGTCGAAGGCCACCATGGACGAGCTGGTCCGGGTGCTCGACGCCGACCCCACCCGGATCGACGTCGCCTATCACGGAGTGGATCCCACGTTGTTCCACCCGCCGGCGCCCGAGGACGTGCGCCGGGTGGCCGGGCGCATCGGCCTGCACGGCCGGCCGTACGTCGCCTATCTGGGCGCGCTGGAGCCGCGCAAGAACGTGCCGAACCTGGTGACCGGGTTCGGCCGGGCGGTCGGGCATCTGTCCTCGCCGCCCGCGCTGGTGCTGGCGGGCGCCCCAGCCTGGGACGAGGAGGTCGACGCCGCCGTCACCGCGCTGCCGCCCCGGGTGAAGGTCGTGCGTCCCGGTTTCCTGCCCTTCGCCGACCTGCCGGGCTTCCTGGGCGGGGCGCTCGTGGTCGCCTCGCCATCACGGTGCGAGGGGTTCGGCCTGCCGGTGCTGGAGGCGATGGCCTGCGGGGCGCCCGTGCTGACCACCCACCGTGCCTCGCTGCCTGAGGTGGGTGGCGACGCCGTGGCCTACACCGAGCCCGACGCCGACAGCATCGCGCGGGCACTGCGGGCCATGCTGGAGTCACCGGAGCGCCGCGAGTCGCTGGCGCGGGCGGGCGTCACCCGGTCACGCGAGTTCACCTGGCGGCATTCCGCCGAGGCCCACCTCGTCGCCTACCAACGGGCCGTCGAAGGCTAAGAAGGCGAACGCCACAGGCCGAGTCGCCTGCGCAGTGCGCCGCATTGCTCGCCCGCATGGAGTCACGCGCTATTCGGCCTGGCACCGTCCGGAGCTTAACCCTTCAGTTTCGTTGAGATATCCGCAGACGCAGCGGAGCTTGGCATGTGCTGCTCGGTGGCGTCTCGATTTCCGGGCGTCCATTTTCAATGCTTATGTTGAGGCGAAATCATCCCCTGGTATCGCCCGGTTTGGGGTTCGCGAACGGAGATTTCGCGCCTGTCGTGAAACGTCCGCACAACGGTCGGCGGCGGCAAGCCATGCGGAGGGCCCGGCTAGGCTACCCTCGCGGCTGTGAGGGAGAGTTCTGTGCGGTCGCCGGATGGTCTTGAGGCCATCCTTCTCGTGGGCGGCCAGGGCACGCGTCTGCGACCGCTGACACTCAGCACGCCCAAGCCGCTGCTTCCGACGGCGGGGGTGCCCTTCCTCGCGCACCAGCTGGCCAAGGCGCGGGCGTACGGGGTGCGCCGGGTGGTCTTCGCGACGTCCTATCGGGCCTCCATGTTCGGCGAGGCGTTCGGGGACGGGTCGGGCTTCGGCCTGGAGATCGTCTACATGACCGAGGACACCCCGCTCGGCACCGGCGGCGCGATCCGCAATGCCGCGCGGGCGCTGACCTGCCCGCCCGAGGCGCCGGTGCTCGTGCTGAACGGCGACATCCTGTCCGGCCACGACATCGCGGCGCAGGTGGACCTGCACGTTTCACGGGGGGCCGCGGTGACCCTCCATCTCACGGAGGTGGACGACCCGTCGAGGTTCGGCTGCGTGCCGACGGACGACGACGGCCGGGTCAGCGCCTTCCTGGAGAAGACGCCCAATCCCGTGACGAACCGGATCAACGCCGGCTGCTACGTGTTCCAGCGCTCGGTCATCGACACGATCCCCGAGGGCCAGGTGGTGTCGGTGGAGCGGGAGACCTTCCCCGGGCTGATCGCGGCCGGCGAGCTGGTGCTCGGCTACGCCGACACGTCGTACTGGCTGGACGTGGGCACGCCGGCGGCGTTCGTGCAGGGCTCGGCCGACCTGGTGCTGGGCAAGCTCGGCTCGCCCGCGCTGCCGGGTCCGGTGGGCGAGAGCCTCCTGCTGGACGGGGCCGTCGTGTCGCCCGAGGCCAAGGTCACCGGTGGCACGGTAGTCGGCGCCCGGGCCACCGTCGAGGCCGGCGCGAGCGTACGCGGCAGCGTGCTGTCCGAGGACTGCCACGTCGCGTCCGGCGCGACCGTCGTGGACTCGGTCGTCGGCGTCGGCGCCCGCGTCGCCTCCGGCGCCGTGCTGCGCCAGGTCGTCGTCGGCGACGGCGCGCTCATCGGCCCCGGCAACGAGCTCACCTCCGGTATACGCGTCTGGCCCGGGGTAAATCTGCCCGAGTGTGCGGTCCGCTTCTCCAGCGACGTCTGAAATGATCCGAACGGCTTCCACCGGACGGCGAAGCGAGCGGCACTGGCGGCCGTCGGCGCCGTTCGACCTCGCGCTGACGCTGTCGCCGCACCGGCACGGGGGAGGCGACCCGGCCTGGCGGCGTACCCCGGACGGGGCGATCTGGCGCACCTCGCGCACCCCCGAAGGGCCCGGCACCCTGCGCGTGACGGTGAGCGGCGGCGAGGTCCTCGGGCAGGCGTGGGGGCCGGGGGCGGACTGGCTGCTTGAGACGCTTCCGTCGCTGCTGGGCGCCGACGACGACGTGGCCGGCTTCGCCGCGACGCTCGCGCGGCTCACCCGCTCGGGCGATCCCCGGCAGGCCCGCGCCGCCGCGTTCGTCGCGGGACTGGCCGGGCGTGCCGGCGGGCTGCGGATCGGGCGCTCCCTGCGGGTCTTCGAGGCGCTCGCGCCCGCCGTGCTGGAGCAGAAGGTGGTCGGCAGGGAGGCATGGCGGGCCTGGCGGTTCCTCATGGGCCGGTACGGCGAGCCGGCCCCCGGCCCGGCCCCCGAGGGCATGCACGTGATGCCGCCGCCGGAGGTGTGGCGGGCGATCCCGTCGTGGGACTGGCACCGGGCGGGCGCGGAGGCCGTACGAGCCAGGACGATCGTCAACGCGGCCCGGCACGCCGAGAAGCTGGAGCGCACCACGGAGGCGTCGGCGGAGGCGGACCGCCTGCTGCGGGCGCTGCCGGGCATCGGCGTGTGGACCTCCGCCGAGGTGCGCCAGCGGGCCCACGGCGACCCGGACGCCCCGAGCGTGGGTGACTTCCACCTTCCGGGGATCGTCGGCTACGCGCTGACCGGGCAGAAGACCGACGACGACGGCATACTCGACCTGCTCGAGCCGTTCCGCGGACACCGCCACCGTGTGGTCCGGCTGATCGAGCTCAGCGGCGTCAGGCCGCCGGCGCGCGGCCCCCGTATGGCCCCGCGCGACTACCGGGCCTTCTGACCACGTCCGGCGCGCCACGCGCCGCCGGCTTCGTGTGTCTTCAGGTCCTGGTTGATCCCGCAGTGCTCGACCCCCGCGTGGCACCGCCCGTTGAGGGTGTTGGTGAAGAAACTGACGCTCGACTCCTGCTGGAGGCCGGCGAACGCGAGGCCGTTGTTGCCGGCGGGGGCGTTCACGTTGCGCCTGCCCATGGACACCTGCCGGGGGGCGCTGGCGATCGCGGGCGTGTTGGCCGTGTTGCGGCCGTCCGTGACCTGCTTGGCGTGGCCCTTGCCCGATCCGCCGCCGTGCCCGGCGTACGGCGCCGCGAAGGCCTCGGCCGCCGACGCCGACAACCCGATGACGAGCGTCGCGACGGCCAGCGACCGGACCCCTGAGGCTAGACAAAACGCCCCATTCGCCCCGATAACAGCCACCGAATTTCCCCCGTTCATCGATGTGGTCCCATCGCTAATACCCTCCGGCCGCAAACTGCCCGGCGGGCGCGCGCCATGACTTCTCCCGTACGAGCGGCCGGGGGCTGGGTGCGCCGGACGGACCCACGCCTCATAGGGTGCGGCGTATGACGGCGAAGCGACCCCCGAACGTCAGCTCCGACAGCGGCACCCGCCGGGCCCTCGCGCGGGCCAGGGACGGCAAGACCCTCGACCTCGCCGAGGCGGCGATCCTGCTGCGCGCCCGCGGCGACGACCTGGACGCCCTGCTCGCGCACGCCTCGCGGGTCAGGGACGCGGGACTGGAGGCCGCCGGACGGCCCGGCGTCATCACCTACAGCCGCAAGGTGTTCATCCCGCTGACCCGGCTGTGCCGGGACCGATGCGGCTACTGCACGTTCGCCACCGCGCCGCACAAGCTGCCCAGCGCCTTTCTGTCCCCCGACGAGGTGCTGGAGATCGCCCGCCAGGGCGCGGCGATGGGCTGCAAGGAGGCGCTGTTCACGCTCGGCGACCGGCCGGAGGACCGGTGGCACCAGGCGCGCGAGTGGCTCGACGCCCACGGGTACGACGACACGCTGTCGTACGTCCGGGCGATGGCCATCCGGGTGCTGGAGGAGACGGGGTTGCTGCCCCACCTCAACCCCGGCGTCCTGACCTGGAAGGACCTGCAGCGGCTCAAGCCGGTCGCGCCCTCGATGGGCATGATGCTGGAGACCACCTCACGGCGGCTGTTCACCGAGAAGGGCGAGGCCCACTACGGCTCTCCCGACAAGGACCCGGACGTACGGCTGCGCGTGCTGGAGGACGCCGGCCGCTCCAGCGTGCCGTTCACTACGGGCCTGCTGATCGGCATCGGCGAGACGATCGAGGAGCGAGCCGAGTCGATCTTCGCGATCCGCCGGGTGGCCAGGGAGTACGGCGGCATCCAGGAGGTCATCGTCCAGAACTTCCGCGCCAAGCCCGACACGGCCATGCGCGGAATGCCCGACGCCGACCTGCACGAGCTGGCCGCGACGATCGCGGTGACGCGGCTCGTGCTCGGCCCGAAGGTTCGCGTGCAGGCGCCGCCCAACCTGATCGGCGAGGAGTACGCGCTGATGCTGCGGGCGGGCATCGACGACTGGGGCGGCGTGTCCCCGCTCACGCCCGACCACGTCAACCCCGAGCGCCCGTGGCCGCAGATCGACGACCTGGCGGCGCGGACCGCCACCGCCGGGTTCAGGCTGCGCGAGCGCCTCACGATCTATCCCGAGTATGTGCTCGCGGGGGAGCCGTGGCTCGACCCCCGGCTCACCGAGCACGTCGCGGCGCTGGCCGACCCCGCCACCGGGCTCGCGCGGGAGGACGCCGTGCTCGCGGGCCGTCCGTGGCAGGAGCCCGACGGCGGCCTCGTCACCGGCGGACGGGCCGACCTGCACACCGCCGTCGACGCCGAGGGCCGGACGGGCGACCGCCGCGCCGACTTCGACAGCGTGTACGGCGACTGGGACGCCCTGCGCGAGCGTCTGCCCAGCGGCGGACGAGACGGGGCCGTGAGGGCGGACGTGCGGGAGGCGCTGCGGCAGGCCGAGGCGGACCCGGCGCGGCTGACCGACGAGCAGGCGCTGACGCTGCTCGACCTCGCCGGGGACCAGTCGGGGGCGGGCGCCGACGACGCCGGCCTGGAGGAGCTGTGCCGGATCGCCGACGGGCTGCGCCGCGAGGCGGTGGGCGACGACGTCACCTACGTCGTCAACCGGAACATCAACTTCACCAACGTCTGCTACACCGGCTGCCGCTTCTGCGCGTTCGCCCAGCGGCGCACCGACGCCGACGCCTACACCCTGTCGCTGAGCGAGGTGGCCGACCGGGCGCAGGAGGCGTGGGAGGCCGGGGCGACCGAGGTGTGCATGCAGGGCGGCATCCACCCCGACCTGCCCGGCACGGCCTATTTCGACATCGCCCGCGCGGTAAAGGAACGCTGCCCCGAGATCCACGTGCACGCGTTCTCGCCGATGGAGGTCGTCAACGGCGCGAGCCGTACGAACCTGTCGGTCGAGGAGTGGCTGCACGCGGCGCGGGAGGCGGGGGTCGACTCGCTGCCCGGCACGGCCGCCGAGATCCTCGACGACGACGTGCGGTGGGTGCTGACCAAGGGCAAGCTGCCCGCCCGGGAGTGGATCGAGGTCATCACCACCGCCCACCGGGTCGGCGTCCCGACGACCTCGACCATGATGTACGGCCACGTGGACACCCACGAGCACTGGGTGCGCCACATCCGGCTGATCCGTTCGATCCAGGAGGAGACGGGCGGGTTCAGCGAGTTCGTGCTGCTGCCGTTCGTGCACCACAGCGCCCCGATCTACCTGGCGGGGATCGCCAGGCCGGGGCCGACCGCGCGGGAGAACCGGGCCGTCCACGCCCTGGCGCGGATCATGCTGCACGGCGCGATCCGCAACATCCAGTGCTCCTGGGTGAAGCTTCGCGACGACCTGTGCCGGGACGTGCTCGCCGGAGGCGTGAACGACCTCGGCGGCACGCTCATGGAGGAGACGATCAGCCGGATGGCCGGCTCGGAGAACGGCTCCTACAAGACGATCAGCGAGATCGCGGCCATGGTCGCGCCGACCGGCCGTCCGCTGCGCCAGCGCACCACGTCGTACGGCCGGCCGAGCGAGGAGCGGGCCGAGGCGGCCCGGCGCAGCGACGGAGTGTGCCAGTCGGTCCGCGGGCCGCTGCTCACGGTCTCGCCCGTCGTGCGTCGGGAGTAATTGGACGCGCTGTATATAACAAGTTCTATTTCGCTCTTGCGCCGCACGCGGGGGGGATGGGCAGAATCACAATGCCGCTGCACCGGTCATGAGAACTGGGAAGGACCCGCACCGTGCCGTCCGGTCGTCACCGCGCCGCCTTCGCCGTCGAGCGGCGCCGCAGGCAGGCCAGGTGGAAGGGCGTGGTCGCGGCCCTGGCGGCAGTGGCGATCGTCGCGGCGGGGGGCGTCCTCTTCCTCACGCGCTCGACGGGAACGTGTTCCGCCCGGGATCCGATCCTCGTGAGCGTCGCGGCCGCCGTGGACGTCGCGCCGCCGGTGATGGACGCGGCCGAGCGGTTCAACGCCTCCGGCGCGGGGGTGGAGGGACGGTGCGTCCAGGTCCAGGTGGCCGAGCAGCCCCCGGCGCCGGTGCTCCGCACGCTGATCGGCGACCGGGCCGGCGTCCTGCCCGACCGCCCGGACGGATGGATCGCCGACTCCTCCGTGTGGGTGCGGCTGGCCCGCAAGCAGGGCGGGCAGGACATCGCCGCAGACGAGACCGTGGTCGCGACCTCCCCGCTGGTCTTCGCCACCCGGCGCTCGCTCGCCGAGCGGTTCGCCGCCGGGGGGACGGCCATGAGCTGGGACATGGTCTTCCCCGCCACGGTGCGGGGACGCCTCCAGCCCACCGAGCACGAGCCCGACATCGTACGCATCCCCGACCCGTCGGTCTCGGGGGCGGGGATCGCGACCGTCGCGGCGGCCCGTGACATCGTCGGCACGGGCGAGAAGGCCGACCGCGACCTCACGGCGTTCGTGCGCATGGCGCAGTCGGGATCGGCCCCCGACTACCGCAGCATGCTCGGCGCGGTGGACGCCCCCGGATTCTGGTCGCGTCCCGTGGTGATCGTCCCCGAGCAGTCGGTGTGGGCGCACAACCGCGGGAGCGGCGCGGAGCCCGTGGTCGCCCTCCAGCCGAAGGAGGGCACGATCAACCTCGACTATCCGTACGTCGTGACGGCCGCGGACCCCGACCGGGCGGCGGCCTCGCGGCTGTTCGCGGCGTGGCTGCGGTCGGCGGCGACGCAGGAGGCCGTGCGGAAGGCCGGGTTCCGCGGCGCCGACGGGCAGCCGCCGTTCGACAGCGGTGCGGGCATCTCGACCGAACTGCCGCGCCCGCGGCCGTCGATCACGGCCGAGGTGATCGACGAGGCGCTGGAGGCGTGGAGCAGGCTGGCCCCGCCGAGCCGGCTCCTCGTGCTGGCCGACGTGTCGAAGGAGAACGCCGAGCCGATCGACGGGCCGAAGGGCGCGGGCGGGAAGACCCGGCTGGACGTCGCGGTCGAGGCGGCCAAGCTCGGCCTGCAGCTGTTCCCGAACGAGACCCACATGGGCCTGTGGGAGTTCGCCCGCGACCTGAAGGACGGCGCGGACCATCGCGAACTCATCGGCCTCGGCCCGATCACCAAGCCCGACGACGGCCAGGAGGAGATCCGCAGGACCGCCCTGTTCCGGGTGGCCGACGGCATCAAGGCGCTCGGCGACCGCAGCAGTTCGCTGTACGACGCGATCGACACGGGCTTCCGGTCGGTGTCGAAGGGCTACGACCCCCTGATGAGCAACGCCCTGCTGGTGCTCACCGCGGGCGTGGACGACGGGAAGGGCGTCTCGCGGCGCGACCTCGTCGACAGGCTGCGCAAGGAGTGGGACCCGGACAAGCCGGTGCAGATCATCGTGGTCGCGTTCGGCAAGGCCGCCGACCGGCAGGCGCTCGACGAGATCGTCTCCGCCACCAACGGGCAGCTCTACGTGGCCCAGGAGCCGGGCCAGATCATCGACGTGTTCCTGTCGGCGCTGGCCCGGCGGCTGTGCCACCCGACTTGCTCGAATCGCTGAAAAGCACAACCACTTCACCACGATCGGCATCTAATCCGGCGAAGCAGATCGACCGAAGGGATCGACCGTGGTGAAGAAGCTCCTCGCCGCCGGCCTGACGGCCGCGGTGGCCTGCGTGTCCGTCGCCGCGCCCGCCTCCGCCGCGCCCGCCTCCGCCGCGCCCGCCTCCGCCGCGGCCGCCCGGACATCGGCGACACAGACATCGGCGACACAGACATTGGCCACACAGGGCCGGCAGCTCAGGAACGCGAAGACCGGTCTGTGCCTGGCCATCGGCAAGGGCGAGGTCAGGGCCGGGAAGAAGGTCATCCAGTGGACCTGCAACGGCCTGAAGGACCAGAGGTGGATCTACTCCGGCCACCGCCTTGTGAACGCCAAGACCGGCATGTGCCTTGCTATCGGCGGCGGCGAGACCCGCAAGGGCGCGTACGTCATCCAATGGCCCTGCACAGACGGCGGCGCGGAGCAGGAGTGGGTCCGCGACGACATGCGACGCCTGCAGAACCGCGCCACCGGGCTGTGCCTGGCCATCGGCAAGGGGGAGGTCCGCAACGGGAAGAAGGCCATCCAGTGGACGTGCAACACCCTCGCGGACCAGGAGTGGTACATGGAGCGGCAGTGATTCCGGCGCTCACCTCGTGACGTGGAAGTCGGCCGGGTCGCGCGGCGGCCGGTCCTTCGGCGGCGCGGCGGGATGGCCGATGGCCACGGCGCCCATCGGGTCCCAGTTCTGCGGCAGGTCGAGCACCTTGCGCACCACGTCACGGCAGAACATCGTGGACGACACCCACGCCGAGCCCAGCCCCTGCACGGCGAGCTGGACCAGGAAGTTCTGCACGCCGGCGCCGGTGGCCACCACGAACATCTCCCGCTCGGCGGCGTTCCTGCGCTCGTCCCTGTAGGTGTGCGAGCCGTCCATCACCAGGCACGGCACCGCCAGGTAGGGCGCGTTCCGCAGCACGTCGCCGCGCCGGATCCGCCGGGCGATCGACTCCTCGGAGAAGCCGTCGGAGCGCAGGTCCTCGATCCAGGCGTCCCGCATCGCGTCGAGCAGTTCCGTACGCGCCCGCGGGGTCTCCAACAGCACGAACCGCCACGGCGTGGTGTGGTGCGGGGCGGGCGCGGCGACGGCGGCGGCCACGGCCCGCCGTACGGCCGCGGGGTCCACCTCGGCGGCGGAGAACTCCCGGATCGTGCGGCGGGCGAAGACGACGTCGGCCGAGCCGTACCGGAACATGTCCTCGTCGGCGGGGCGGACGAGGACCCGCCCGCCCGGGCCGTCCTCGTCGGTCACCAGGTCGCCCAGCCCTCGGACGACGGCCACCGGAACGCCGGACAGCTTGCCCTTCGCCAGGTCGCCCGCCGCCGCGATCTCGTCGGCCAGCGCCGTGACGGTGGCGTTGAGCGGGTTGCCGTAGCCGTCGGCGCCGCCGCGCAGGTCCTCCAGGGGGCGCACGCCGGCCGCGCCGATGGCGACGTCGGTCAGGCCGTGCCGCCAGGGCCGGCCGAACGTGTCGGAGACGATCACCCCGGCCCGCACGCCGAGCCGCTCGCGCAGCCCCCTGCGGATCCGGCCCGCCGAGGCGTCCGGGTCCTCGGGCAGCAGCAGCACGGTGCCGGGGGAGGTGTTGGAGGCGTCGACGCCGGCCGCGGCCATCACGAAGCCGTGCCGCGTCTGCGCGATGACCGTGTCACCGCGCCGCGCGACCACGCGCTCGGTCTCCTCCTCGATCGCGGCCGTACGGCTGCTGTCCTGGCGGATGCGGCCTTCGGCCTTGCTTACGATCTTGGAGGTCACGACCAGGATGTCGCCGTCCCGGAGGTCGGGCGCGGCCTGCGCCACGAGCAGGGCGATGTCGTCGCCGGGACGCACCTCGGGCAGGCCGGGCACGCCGCTGACAGTGATCTGGGGCATGGGCTCCTCTGGCATCTGTTCTGGCATCGGTTCAGGACGCGAGGGATCGGGCCAGGGCGAGGGCCGCGGCGGCGATGTCCCTCGTGGCCTCGGGGTCGCTCATCAGGAGCGGGCGCGCCTCGACCACCACGCCGTCGAGCGCCACGCCCTTGTCCTCCTCGGCCACGAGCCAGCCGTCGAGCAGCGCGGAGCCGTACAGCTCCAGGACGGCCTGGGCGCTCGTCTCGACGCCGATCGCCGTCAGGCAGGCGTCGGCCATGCCGCGCACCGGCGCGCCGCCGATGATCGGGGAGACGCCGACGACCGTCTTGTCCTCCAGAGCCGCCCGGATGCCCGGGATCTGGAGGATCGTGCCGATGCTGACGACCGGGTTCGACGGCGGGAGGATGACGACATCCGCCGCCGCGACGGCGTCGAGCACGCCGGGCGCGGGACGGGCCTCGTCCGCGCCGACGAGCACGATCTGCTCGGCCGGCACGGAGGCGCGCAGCCGCACCCACCACTCCTGGAAGTGGACGGCCCTCCTGCCGTCCTCGTCGGAGACGACCACGTGGGTCTCGGTGCGGTCGTCCGACATCGGCAGCAGCCGCACCCCTGGCCGCCACCGGTCGCACAGGGCCTCGGTCACCTGAGAGAGCGGATAACCGGCCGCCAGCATCTGGCTGCGGATGATGTGGGTGGCGAAGTCCCGGTCGCCGAGGCCGAACCACTGCGGCTCCATGCCGTAGGCGGCGAGCTCCTCCTTCACCGTGAACGTTTCAGCGGCCCGCCCCCAGCCCTGTTCCTCGTTGATGCCGCCGCCCAGCGTGTACATGACCGTGTCGAGGTCTGGGCACACGCGCAGGCCGAAGAGGGTGATGTCGTCGCCGGTGTTGCCGATCACGGTGATCTCGGAATCGGGGGTCGCGGCCTTGAGACCTCGGAGGAACCGGGCGCCGCCGATTCCTCCGGCGAGGGACACGATGCGCATGCCGCCAGTCTTCCACCGGCCGCCCGAGGGATCGCCGACACCCACCCCCAGGAGCGGGATGAACGCCGATATGTAGGGTGTGTTTGGCTTGTGAGGTTCTTGGGTCTGCCGACGCTTAAGTCAGACATGTGCAAAACTTCCCCCGAGTGCCGTTTGGACCGATGGGGGTAGTCGTGCTCAAGGTCGATACCGGCCGGCTCCGCGAGCCGGCCGCGTGGACGATGCTCGCGGTGGTGATCACCAGCGTCCTCGTCAGCATCGCGCGCATGCTGATCGGTTCCTCGCTGAGCAGCACGTTCGGCGTTCGCGCGGCGGCGAGCCTGTACTCCCTCGTGTCCCCGGTCTCGACCGCGCTCGCGTTCGGCGCCGTGCTGCTCGTCGCCAAGGCCGGCGCGCCCACCCCCCGGGCCCGTCTGGTGGCGCTCGGCGCGGCCGGATCGCTCGGTCTCGGCATCGTCTTCGGCGTGATCGGTGTGCTGGGCGTGCTCGTGGGCGACCTGGCCACGTTCCGCGACCGGTTCGAATACCTGATCACCGGACTGCCGATGGTCGCGCTCGCCGTCTTCGGCGTGCTGTTCGCGCTGAGCACGGCATCGGCGCTCCAGCCCGCCAGGGAACCGGCGGGCGACTACTTCGGCAGGCGCGAGGACGCCTACCCGCCCCAGTCGTACGCTCCGGCGCTGCCGCAGGGCCCGCAAGGCCCTCATGCCCCGCAGGGTCATCACGCGCCGCAGGGGTACGGCGAGGTTCCCGGATCGGCAGGTGCGGGCGCGCCGGCCCACAGCCCCAACCCCGGCCCGATGCCCGGTCAGCAGGTGCCCGGTCAGCAGGTTCCCGGTCAGCAGCAGTTCGGCCACCCCGCCCCGGGCGACCCGCAGAACAACCCCCTGCCCGGGCAGAACGTCCCCCAGACCCCGCCGCAGAACGTCCCGCACTCTGGCCAGTACGACGCCCCCCACCAGGGCCAGCCCCAGGGCCAGCCGCAGGGCCAGCCGCAGGGGCCCGCGTACGGGCAGAGCGCGCCGGCGCCGGCCCACCCCCAGCTGCCGCCCGCCGAGCACCGCTACGCCGAGCACCAGCAGTACGCCCAGGAGCGCCAGTACGGCCAGGACCAGTACGCGCAGGACCAGTACGCCCAGGAGCGGCAGTACGGCCAGGACCAGTACGCCCAGGATCGGGGCCAGGGGGCCTTCGGCCAGGAGCGGCCCCAGGACGTCTACGGCCAGGAATACGAGCCGCAGCCCTCCTACAGTCCCGCCCCGACCGCCCCGCAGCCCCCGCCGTTCGGACAGGCGGGCGCCCCCGCTCCCGCCCCGGCTTCCGCTCTGGGCCCCGGCCACGGGCAGGCGCAGCAGCAGCCCCAGCCGTCGCTGCAGGACGTCCAGACCGGCGCGCACTACCCCGATTACGGCGCGTACGGCGCGCAGCCCGAGGTGGCGGCGCCCCAGCGGCCCGACTACTCCCCGCCGCCGCAGGGCCCGGTGTTCGACCAGTACGGCTACGCGGGCCAGCAGACGGACTCCGGTGGCTACGGGCAGTTCCCGAGCGCTCCCCCCGCCGCGCCCATTGCCCCCGCCGCGCCCGACCCCCGCGGTTACGGTCAGCCCTCCTCCTACAGCCCGGCCCCCGAGGCCAGGCCGTACGAGCAGGACCAGCCGTACGGACAGGGCTCGCCGTTCTCCGGCTACTCGGGCCAGGCGTACGCACACCAGGCCGCCGAGCACACGGCCGGCGGCCCGGCCTTCGACGCTCCCCCCGCGTACGAAGGCCCGGCCGACCCGCGGGAGCAGCAGCTCGCGCAGGCCTACCAGCAGGCGCAGAGCTACCAGAAGGGCGCCCTGCCCGACCACCCCACCGGTCCGCAGGACATGCCGGAGTACTACGACAACCCGCTCGGTCACCCCCAGTCCGAGCCAGCGCCGTTCCAGCCCCCGGCGCCCGGCCCCGCCGACCAGACGCTCCGCTTCGACCCCTCCGGCTACACGGGAGACCCGCTCAGCGACCCCCTGCGCAGGGAGGAGCCGCTCGACCCGACGGCCATCTACACGCCGGATCGGTCGCAGGCAAAGTATGAGGAAGGTTCCGCCCCCGATCAGGCAGGCCGCGGAACCGACCCCAACCTCCCTTGGTATGGTTCCGAACGCTGATAGGACCGTAGATCGGGGCGTACGAACCGGGGCGAGCAGGTCTTTCCCCGGGTATCGTTATGCCGCTTGACGCCACACACGCCACGCGCGTGTAATTACAGACATGTTGTTACGCCTTCCCAAGGGTGGGTATAGGGCAGGCGTTTTTATGGGGGGCTCCATGTGGGCGGGCGAGCGACAGGGAGGTGTGCAATGACCGATCTGGTCATGGCACAGGCGCTCGATGGTGAAGATCTTGGGTGGCAGGAGCGCGCTTTGTGTGCGCAGACCGATCCTGAGGCGTTCTTTCCTGAAAAGGGCGGTTCCACCAGGGAAGCAAAGAAGGTGTGCCGTTCGTGTGAGGTGCGCGCCGAGTGCCTTGAATACGCGCTTCAGCATGATGAGCGTTTCGGCATCTGGGGCGGCCTGTCCGAGCGGGAAAGGCGCAAGATCAAGCGCCAGGCCGTCTGACGACGACGCCGACGGGGCCGTGCGTTCGTGCGCGCGGCCCCGCACTCATGTCTGGGTTGCTGCTGACATCCTGTTTCGCCTGGATGTGATCGGGTGAGTCCGGGTTGCCGTATCGTGGTCGGCGCTCAGCCGTACGACCCCCCTAGGACTCGACGTGCACTCGGTGACCGCGATCGTCGTCGCCCACGACGGCGCCCGCTGGCTCAAGGAGACGCTGGCGGCGGTGCTGCGCCAGACCCGGCCTCTCGACCGTGTCGTCGGCGTCGACAACGGCAGCCGTGACGGCAGTGGGACCCTGCTGACCGAGGCGTTCGGCTCGGGCAACGTGCTGACCCTGCCCCGGTCCACCGGGTTCGGCGAGGCCGTCCACGAGGTGCTGCGGCGGCTGCCGCCCGCGCCCGGTCAGGAATGGGTCTGGCTGCTCCACGACGACTGCGTGCCCGACGCGCACGCGCTGCAGGCCCTGCTGTGGGCCGCCGAGCAGGATCCCAAGGCCGCCATCCTCGGCCCCAAGCTGCGCGACTGGCTCGACCGGCGGGTGCTGCTCGAGATGGGCGTGACCGTCAGCAGGTCGGGACGGCGCGACACCGGCCTGGAGCCGAGGGAGTACGACCAGGGCCAGCACGACGGGATCGCCGACGTCCTGTCGGTCTCCACGGCCGGCATGCTCATCCGCAGGGACGTATGGGACGAGCTGTCCGGCCTCGACACCGCGCTGCCGCTGTTCCGCGACGACCTCGACCTGTGCTGGCGGGCCCGTACGGCCGGGCACCGCGTGCTGAACGTGAGCGACGCGGTGGCCTGGCACGCCGAGGCGTCGGCGCGGCGGCGCCGCAGGATCGCCACCAGCGAGGAGCACCCGCGCAGGCTCGACCGGCGCAACGGCCTGTTCGTCCTGATGGCGAACCTGCCGTTCGGCGCGCTCGTGCGGTCGGTGCTGCGCAACGTCTTCGGGTCCGCGCTGCGGGTCCTGCTGCTCCTGCTGGCCAAGCAGCCGGCCAACGCCCTCGACGAACTGGCCGCGCTCGGCTCGGTCCTCGGCCATCCGCTGCGCCTGCGGCGGGCCCGTAAGGCCAGGAGGAAGGGGAGGAAGCAGGGCTGGCCCGCGATCCGGCGCAAGCTCTCCCCGCCGGGCGCCGCGTTCCGGCGGCTGGCCGACATGGTGCAGGGCTTCCTCGCCGGAGCCGGCCCGGTGGACTCGGCGGGCCGCCACCACGCGGCCGCGGACCGCGCCCAGGAGGACGACGGCGACGAACTGCTGACCGACTCGGGCGGCGTCCAGCGCGTGTTCAGCAGCCCGGGCGTGGTGCTCTGCCTGATCCTGGCGGTGATCACGCTGGCTGCCGAAAGGACGCTGCTGCCCGGGCTCCTGTCCTCCGACGGACACCTGGGCGGCGGGGCTCTGGTGCCGGTCACCGGGGGCGCGTCCGACCTGTGGCGGCTCTACATCGAAGACCACCACGCCGCCGGGCTCGGCTCGCAGACCTGGGCCCCGCCGTACGTCGCCGTGCTGGCCGGGCTGTCGGCGGTCGCGCTGGGCAAGACGTGGCTGGCCGTGGCCGTGGTGCTGCTCGGCTGCGTGCCGCTGGCCGGGATCTCGGCGTACGCGGCGACCAAGCGGATGATCTCGTACACGCCCGCGCGGGTGTGGCTGGCCGCCACCTACGCCCTGCTGCCGGTCACGACGGGCGTGGTGGCGGGCGGGCGGCTCGGCACCGCGATCGTGATCGTGCTGCTGCCCGTCTACGCGGCGCTCGCCACGCGGGTGATCGCCGGGTCGCGGCGGGCGGCCTGGGGCTTCGGCCTGCTCCTGACCGTGGGCACGGCCTTCGTCCCGCTCGTGTACGTGCTGGTGGCGATCCTCGGCGGGCTCGCCGCGGTGTCGTTCGGAGGCATTCGCAGGGGCGTCAGGCGGTCGCTCGTGATCGGCCTCGGCACCCCGGTCGTCCTGCTGTTCCCGTGGCTGGTGCAGATCGCCAGGGAGCCGGGACGGATCCTGCTCGAATCAGGCCTGCACGACGGCCGCCTCACCGCCCCCCGCCTCGGCGCCGACTCCCTGCTCATGCTGAGCCCCGGCGGGCCGGGGGTGCCGCCCGTGTGGGCGACGGCGGGCCTGATCGCGGTCGCGCTGGCCGCGCTGCTGCTGCGGCGTCATCAGATGATCGTCGCCATCGGCTGGGGCGTCATGCTCTTCGGGCTCCTGGTGGCGATCGTGGTCAGCCGGGTCGACGACGCGTGGCCGGGGGTGCCGCTGGCGTTCGCGGCGACGGGCCTGCTGGTGGCGGCGGGGCACCAGGCGCACCGGATCGCCGAGTTCCGCGCCGCGGGCGGGCTGCGCCGCCTGGGCGCGATGCTGATCGTCGTGGTCGCCTTCGCGACCCCGCTCGCCGCCGCCGCGTTGTGGGTGACCAGAGGCGCGCAGGACCCGCTGCGAAGCGACCTGAGCGACCCGGTGCCGGTGCTCGCCGCGCTCCAGTCGGCGCCCGGCGAGGGCACGCTCCTGCTGCGTCCCAGGGACGGCAGGGTCGGCTACACGCTGATGCGGGGCCGGGGCCCGCTGATCGGCGAGTCCGACCTCGAACCTCCCCGGGAGGCGACCGATCGTTTCACGACCGCGGTCGCCGGGCTCGCCTCGGGCCGGGGCAGCACGTACGTCCAGACGCTCGCGTCGTCCGGGGTTCGCTTCGTGACGGTGCCGGGCGTCGTCGACCCCGCCCTGCAACGGGCGCTCGACTCGCAGCCCGCCCTGGTCAGGGTGAGCCTCTCGGAGACGGGCGGCCTGTGGCGCGTGGCCGGCCAGGTGACGGTGCCCCCGCCGCCGGCGACCGCGGGCGCGCTGCATCGGGGCTGGCTGTGGGCCCAGGGCGCGCTGCTCGTGCTCGTGCTGATCCTGGCCTCGCCCGGGGCCCGTACGAAGGAGCCGGACGTCGACTACGCCGACGCGCCCGCCGAGGAGGGGCCGCGGGGCCGCCGCCGGGCGAAGGGTGACAAGGGCAGGAAAGATCGGGTGCCCGCGTGAGGAGACTGATCGAGAACCGCTTCGGCCTGCTCGCCCTGGTGCTGGTCGCGCTGGGCGCGTTGTACGGCGTGGCCTTCGTCAGCCGGCCCGCGCCGGCCGCGCAGGTGCGTCCGCAGGCCGTCAGGGCCCCGGTGGAGTCGGTGACCGCCGTGTGCCCCGCGCCGTCCGGCAGCCGGGTGAGCGTGGTGACCCCCGACCAGGAACAGCAGAGCCAGGAACAGCAGAACCAGGTACAGCAGAGCCAGGGGCCGGGCAGCGCCACCCTGTCGGCGATCAAGACTCCGGAGGAGAAGGCCGGCGGCAAGGACGACGTGATCGACCGGCCGGGCCTGCTGTGGCAGCGCGAGATCGCCGCCGGAGGCGGCCCGCTCGTGGTCGACGCCACAGGTTCGATGGCCGCCGGGCTGGAGAGCGCCCAGACCGTCAGGGAGACCTCGGGCACCCAGCGGGGGCTCGCCGGGGTGCGGTGCGTCGAGCCGGGCGCGGAGAGCTGGTTCGTCGGGCCGGGGCCGGCCGCGGCGGAGATGACCCTCTACCTCGCCAACCCCGACGCGGCCCCGGCCGTCGTCTCGTTCATGGTCTACTCCGGGGAAGGCCCGGTGCTGAGCGAGCGCGGCAACGGCGTCGTCGTCAAGCCCGGCCAGCACCGCGTGATCAGGCTGCGCGACCTCGCGCCCTCCCCGCTGATCATGGCCCTGCAGGTGAGCACGCGCAGCGGCCGGGTGGCCGCCGCGGTCAAGGCCGTGCTGGGTGAGGGCAGGGGCGTCGACTGGCTGCCCGTCGCCGCCGCCCCCGCCACCCGGGTCGTCGTCCCCGGCATCCCCGGCACCGCCGGCCAGCGGGAGCTGTACGTCGCCACGCCGGGGGAGCGGGACACGGTCGTGCGGATCCGAGCAGTGCTGGAGGACGGCTCCTACGCGCTGAAGAACAAGGAGACGATCGAGGTGCCGGCCGGATCGGCGGCCTCGCTCGACCTGTCCACCGGGATCGGCGGGCAGCCGGCCGCGCTGGTGCTGGAGTCCGACGTCCCGATCGTGGCGGGCCTCAAGATCACCGGAACGGGGGCGCGGCAGGACGTCGCCTTCACGGCCGGCGCCGCCTCCGTCGACCTCGGCAGCGTCGTCGCGGACGGCCGGGCGGAAGGCAAGCAGACCTCCTGGCTGGTGCTGTCGGCGCCCTTCTCCGCGGCCACCGTGGAGGTCCGGCTGGTGCCCTCGAAGGGTGCGGCGCCGGCCCCGGTCGAGGTGAAGCTGCCCGCCGCCCGCACCAAGGAGCTCAGGCTCGCGCCGCCGAAGGGAAGCAAGGGCGGCTTCAGCGTGGTCGTACGGCCGATGCCGGGCTCGGGGCCCGTGTACGGCGGGCGCGTCCTCGACGAGGGGGCCAAGGACGGCCAGCTGCTCACCGCGCAGCCGCTGGCCATGGCCAGGACCTGGGCGCTGGTGCCCCCGACCGTCGACGCGCCGGGCGCCGTGCTGCCCTGAAGCCTCAGTGGCGGTCGTCGTAGCCGGGGTCGATCGTCTCCGGCGTGAGGCCCAGCAGGCTGGCAACCTGCTCGACGACCACGTCGAGGACCAGCGTGCCGAGCTGGTCGCGGTCGCGGGCCCGGGCCTCCAGCGGGCGGCGGTACAGCACGACGGTGGCGGGCTCGTCCCCCGAGGCCGACTCCGCCCGTCCCAGCGGGATCGGGTCGGACGACAGCCGGGCGGGACCGTCCACCAGCTCCGCGGCCGGCGGCACCTCCTCGACCGCGAACTCGACCGACGCGAGCTGGGTGCCCCATCGCGGCTTGAGCCGGTCGACCGCGTCGATCACCAGGTCGTCGAACCGCTCGCCGCGGGACTTGGCGATGGGGACGTGCGAGGGCGCGAGGGGACCGCGCATGCCGCGGCCGTGCCGGTCACGCCGGCGCACCCGCCGCCCTCGATCCGGCCTGTCACCGCTCCGATCGCTCACGCAGTCAGCTTAAAGCCCGGCCCACCGGTGCGGTGGCTCCCGTGGGTCGTGTCCGCTTTGCCCACCAACGTCATATCGACTTCAGAGATCGCGGAATTGTGGCGACACGTTCAATAAGAGCGGCGGGGTGGTGGCAATGTGAACGCGGACCGGATACGGTCCCTCCGTGAGCCCCGTCCGCAGCTGTTCCCGTACCGCCTGCAGGCAGCCTGCCGTCTTCACACTCACGTATGTCTACGCCGACTCGACCGCCGTACTCGGCCCTCTGGCGACGTACGTCGAGCCTCACTGCTACGACCTGTGCGCGGAGCACGCGGAACGGCTCACCGCCCCCAGGGGATGGGAGGTCGTGCGCCTTCCGTCCGAGTCCGTCTCCCCGAGCGGGGACGATCTGGAGGCCTTGGCGAACGCGGTCCGCGAGGCCGCCCGCCCCGCTCCCGCCGCCGGCGAGCCCGTCGGCCAGGCGGTCGAGGTGGGCCGCCGGGGTCACCTCCGGGTGCTCAAGTCCGCCCAGCCGAACAGGGAGCGATGACACCCCGCGATAACACCCCGCGATGAGATCGCACGCGGCGCGTTGGAGGGCTCATTGCGTGGGCAATCAGGCGCTATAGGCTCAGGTGCGAAGACTTAACGACTTTTAGGGGCGTGCAGTGGCCGACCTCAGCAGGATCTTCAAGGCGTACGACGTGCGCGGCGTGGTGCCGGACGAGCTCGACGAGGAGATCGCACAGGCCGTCGGGGCGGCCTTCGTCGAGCTGACCGGCGCGTCCTCGGTGGTGATGGCGCACGACATGCGCACCTCCTCCGGCCCGCTGGCCGCGGCGTTCGCGCGGGGCGCGAACTCCCGGGGCGCCGACGTGATCAGCGCCGGGCTCGGCTCGACCGACATGCTCTACTACGCCAGCGGCAGTCTCAACCTGCCGGGCGTCATGTTCACCGCGAGCCACAACCCGGCCAAGTACAACGGTATGAAGATGTGCCGGGCGGGCGCCGTGCCGGTGGGCACCGACACCGGCCTGCTGCAGATCCGCGACCGCGCGGCCGAACTGCTCGACACCGGACTGGGGGGCGAGCCCGGCAAGGGCACGGTGACCGAGCGGAACCTGCTGGAAGGCTACGCCGCCCACTTGAAGACGCTGGTCGACCTGTCGGGCATCCGGCCGCTGAAGGTGGTCGTGGACGCCGGGAACGGCATGGGCGGCTACACGGTCCCGGAGGTCTTCAAGGGCCTGCCGATCGAGCTGACCCCGCTCTACTTCGAGCTCGACGGCAGCTTCCCCAACCACGAGGCCAACCCGATCGAGCCGGAGAACCTGCGCGACCTGCAGAAGGCGGTCGTCTCGCAGGGCGCGGACATCGGCATCGCCTTCGACGGCGACGCCGACCGGTGCTGGGTCATCGACGAGCGGGGCGAGTCGGTCCCGCCGTCCACGATCACGGCGCTGGTCGCGGTGCGCGAACTGGCCAAGAACCCCGGCGCCACGATCATCCACAACCTGATCACCTCCAAGGGCGTGCCGGAGATCGTCGGCGAGCACGGCGGCAAGCCCGTCCGCACCCGCGTCGGCCACTCGTTCATCAAGGCGGAGATGGCCCGCACCGGCGCCGTCTTCGGCGGCGAGCACTCGGCCCACTACTACTTCCGCGACTTCTGGTTCGCCGACTCGGGCATGCTGGCCGCCCTGCACGTGCTCGCCGCGCTGGGCGAGCAGGACCGGCCGCTGTCGGAGGTGCTGTCCCAGTACTCGCGCTACGCCGCCTCCGGGGAGATCAACAGCAGGGTCGAGGACCAGGCCGCCGCCCTGGCCCGGGTACGCGAGACCTTCTCGGGCCGGGAGGGTGTTACCTTCGACGAGCTGGACGGACTCACCGTCAGCGGTCCGGACTGGTGGTTCAACCTGCGTCCGTCCAACACCGAGCCGCTGCTCCGGCTCAACGCGGAGGCCGCCGACGAGGAGAAGGTCGCCGCAGTTCGAGACGAAGTGCTCGCCGTTGTAAGGAGCTGACGAGTTGAAGATCGACGACTGGCTGCTGGACATCCTCGCCTGCCCGGCGTGCAAGTCCCCGCTCCGCGCGGTGCCCGACGCGGACGAGCTGGCCTGCACCTCGGAGTCGTGCGGGCTGGTCTATCCGGTGCGTGACGACATCCCGGTGCTCCTCGTCGACGAGGCCCGCAAGGCATGAGCGAGCGGAGCGAGCGAATCAATAAGCACAGTGCGATTCGCGAATGCCAGCCCGAGCCGCCAGGCGAGGGCGTGGCATGAGTGGTGCCGGAGGGGCCCGGTTCGAGCCCGACCGGCTCGACGACCAGGCATACCTGGTGGAGGGCGACCCCTCCGGCGTGCTCCGCTCCGTCGCGTCGTCGGCCGCCCAGGTGCGGGCGGCCTACCGATCGGCGGTGGAGAACGGCGTGGCCCGGGTCGGCCGGGACGGCCGACCCCGCGCGATCGTCGTGGCGGGCGTGGGCGCCTCCGCCCTCGTGGGCGACGTGCTCGAGGCGCTGTGCCGGTATGGCGCCCCGGTCCCGGTGGTGACGGTGCGCGGCCACCGGCTGCCCGGCTGGGTCGGCGCCGCCGATCTCGTCATCGCCGTCTCCCGCTCCGGCAGGACCGAGGAGACCGTCGCCGCGACCGCCGAGGCCGTACGGCGCGGGTGCGCGCTCGTGGGCGCGGGCGCGCCCGACACGCCGCTGTCGGCCCTGGTCGAGCGCGCGGGCGGGCCGTACGTGCCGGTGGGCGGGGCGACCGGGGTGGCCGGGCAGCCGAGGGCCACCCTGTGGTCGCTCATGGTGCCGCCGATCCTGGCGGCGGCCGCGCTCGGGCTGCTCCCGGCCGGGGAGAGCGAGTTCGAGTCGGTGGCCAAGCGGCTGGAGGACCTGGCCCATCGGTGCCGCCCGTCGAGCGAGTCGTTCATCAACCCCGGCAAGACGCTGGCGATGGACCTGGCCGGGACGCTTCCGGTCATCTGGGGCACCTCGCCGCTGGCCGCGGTGGCGGCCCACCGCCTGGCCGACCGGCTGAGCGAGGACGCGGGCTACCCGGCCATCTGGGGGGAGCTGCCCGAGGCCGCCCACAATCAGATCGTGACGTTCGACGGTCCTCTCGCCGGGCGGGACATCTTCGCCGACCCGTTCGCCGACGAGGCGGGGGAGGGCACGCGCCTGCGCCTGTTCCTGCTGCGCGACGTGGAGGAGCACCCGCAGGTGACCAGGTCCCGCACGGCCGCCGTACGGCTGGCCGAGGACCGGGGGGTTCCGGTGTCCGAGATCCTGGCCGAGGGCGTGCACCCGCTGGACCGGCTCGCCGCCCTGGTCGGCCTGTGCGACTACGCGAGTGTCTACCTCGCTCTCGGGTACGGGACGGACCCGGCGTCGGCCGCGGCGGCGACGGAACTCCAGGCCAGGATTTCCCAATAGGATCGCCTCGGCCGATTGAAATGAGGAGTTCAACGTGAGTGCGGGTGGCGGTACCAAGGCGATCCTCGCGGCGCTCGGCGCCAATCTCGCGATCGCTGTGGCGAAGTTCGTGGCGTTCCTGTTCACCGGGTCGTCCTCGATGCTCGCCGAGTCGGTCCACTCCGTGGCCGACTCCGGCAACCAGGCGCTGCTGATGCTCGGCGGCAAGCGCGCCGCCAAGGGGAGGACCCGCAAGCATCCCTTCGGCTACGGCCGGGAGCGCTACTTCTACGCGTTCGTGGTGGCCGTGGTGCTGTTCACGATCGGTGCCCTGTTCTCCCTGTACGAGGGCTGGCACAAGATCGCCGACCCGCAGCCCGTGGAGTCGCCGGTCTGGGCCTTCGCGGTGCTGATCTTCGCGATCGTCGCCGAGGGTTTCTCGTTCCGTACGGCCATCAAGGAGTCGAGCGCGCTCAAGGGCGACCACTCCTGGGTGGCGTTCATCCGCAGGGCGAAGGCCCCCGAACTTCCGGTCGTGCTGCTGGAGGACTTCGGCGCGCTGCTCGGCCTGGTCTTCGCGCTGTTCGGCGTGACGATGGCCGTGGTCACCGGCAACGGCGCGTGGGACGGCGTGGGCAGCCTCGTCATCGGCCTGCTGCTCGCGGTGATCGCGATCATCCTGGCCACCGAGACCAAGTCGCTGCTGATCGGCGAGAGCGCGACGCCCGAGGTGGAGGACAAGATCTGCGCCGCCCTGGAAGCCGCCCCCGAGGTCAGCCGGGTCATCCACCTGCGCACCCTGCACCTCGGCCCGGAGGAGCTGCTGGTCGCCGCCAAGATCGCGGTGGAGCACGACGACACCGCCGGCGAGGTGGCGCGAGGCATCGACGAGGCCGAACGGCGCATCCGCGAGGCGGTTCCGATGGCCAGGGTGATCTACCTGGAGCCGGACCTCTACCGGGCGGACGCGGCCTCGGAGCAGCACGCCGGGGCATAACCCCTGTTACGGGGTAGCCGTATTTCCTTGCGCACCGTAATTGAAATGTGATGCTCAGTCACTTCAGTGCGGGCGGTACCGGTCGGTAACTTTACCTTTACATTACGGCTGGTTTACCCCCGGAGGTGACTCATGATTCAGGGACGCGTGCGGTGGAAACGATTCGCCCTCGTCTTCGTGCCCGCGCTCGCGGTCGCCTCCGTGCTGGTCGGCGCGACCGCCGAGGGGGCGATCGGCGCGTCGTTCGTGGTCTCGGGTGACACGTTCAAGGTCTCCGCGGACACGCTGCAGGGTCAGGGCTTCGTGCAGTACGGCAGCACGGTCGAGAACAAGAAGGGCCAGAAGATCCCGGTCGCCGTCTCCGGCATCCGCAGGGCCACCCTGACCAACATGTGCCAGACGGTGCTGGTGAAGTCGCCCGTCGGCGCCGTGACCATCCGGATCACCGCCGGCACCGGAAAGGACCCGGTGATCGCCGAGAACATGATCGTCGACGCCACCCAGATCGAGGGCAACGCGGTCTTCACGAAGCTGGAGGCGGGCCGCGACGCGAGCTCCCTCGACCAGGTGCCTGAAGGCCAGGGCGCGGCGGGGATGTTCGGCCAGCAGGCCGCAGGGGTCACCATCAAGGACTTCCGGCAGGTCTCCTGGGCGGTCAACGCGGCCACGTTCAAGCTGCCCGGGCTGAAGCTGGCCGTGGAGCCTGGCGCGCACGAGTGCTTCTGATGGAGCGGCCGGTGAAATGGCGGCGGTCACGGCCGTTCTGGGGCGGGCTGCTGGTGCTCGCGGCCGGCCTGGAGTTGCTGAGCATCCCGTTCGCGACCCAGGCCCTGCCGCTCGTCATCCAGTCGGGCACGGTCGGCGCCACCTACCTGATCGCGCTGGTGCTGATCATCCTGGGCCTGATGATCTGGCTCCAGCCCGGCCAGCGGGCCTTCCTCGGCGTGGTCGCCGTACTGGTCTCGATCGCGTCGTTCGTCTACGCCAACCTGGGCGGCTTCCTGATCGGCATGCTGCTCGGCCTGGTCGGAGGCGCGCTCGCGGTGGCCTGGGCGCCCGCGGAGACCACCGAGGCCGGTGCCGCGCCGATCGAGCCCGCCGCACCCCGCGCGCCGGCGGAAGGGGGAATCACCTTCACCGAGCGCCGGGTGGTCAGCGGGGACGAACTTCAGGAGGCCACCCGGCCGCAGCAGCCCGTGGAGCCCGCGGGCGAGGGCCCGCGCGTCCTGGTCGCCCGCGTCCGCCGCGAGGCCGATCCTTCCTCCGGCAAGCGCGAGGACGGCCCCGGCGACTCCGACGAGAGCCCCGATGACGGCCCCGACGACGGTGGCGTACGTCCGGACGACGGCGGGCGGGGCGACACGGGTCCGGGCCCCGCGGCCAAGGCGCTGGCCATCGCCGTGCTGCCCGTCATCCTGGCGGCCGGGACGGGCATGGCGCGGGAGGACCCCGGACCGGGCGGGCAGGGCGGTTCCCTCCTGCCCGGTGTCGTCCCGAGCGCCGTTCCCGGCGGTCTGTCCGACGCCCTCCAGGGCGTCCTGCCCAGCGCGGTCCCCACGGCCCTGCCGACGACCCTGCCCACGAACCTGAAGGACGCCGTGGGGTCGCTCACCGGCAGGAAGAGTCCCTCGCCGTCGCCGGGGGCGGACGGCCAGGACGAGCCGGGGGGCTCCTCCGCGCATGGAGCGGTGACGGTCGCGACCGAGACGGCCGCCGTCCGCGCGCCCTCGCTGACCATGACCGGGATGAAGTTCACCGGCGTGGTCGAGATGCCCACCGCGACCGGCACCGTCAAGATGCTCCGCTTCACCATGGACAAGGCCGTGCTGGAGCAGCCCCAGCAGACCATGGGCCCGACGACGCTGACCGGCAGCACGTTCACCTTCGAGGGCAACGTGGTGATCTGCACGACGAAGATGACCGCCAAGCTCCTCGGCGTGCCGCAGGAGTTCACGGCCGATCACCCCAACCTGCTGGTCAGGGCACTCAAACTGGTGCCGTCCCTGAACGTCCCGCTGACGATGACCGACATCGTCAGCGAGCAGCCGTACGTCACGGCCGACTCCCTGCGGGCGGACGACCTGCACCTCGTGGTCGGCGCCTGACCTCCGAGCGCCTGACTTCGAGCGCCTGGCTCACCGGTGCCGCAGCAGCCGCAGGGCCTTCTCCTTCTCGAAGTCGAGCGCCCGGCGCGGCGCCTGGATTCGCCCGATGCGCACGCCGAGGTCGCGTACGGCCTGGGCCACCGCGGGCTCGGACAGCGCCCGGAGCGCGAAGGCCAGTTCGGCCGGCGAGACGTCGAACCGCCGCTCCAGCTCCATCGCCTGGCGCACCGCCTCCAGTTCGTCGGGCCCGAAGCGCCGGTGGGCGCCCTTGTCCCGTACGGGCGGCAGCAGGCCGAGAGCCTCCCGGTAGCGCAACATCCGGGGGGACATGCCGAGCCGCCTGGCCGCCTCGGTGATGCGCATCGTGCCTCCGGTCCCCGTTCCTGGGGTCCACGCTAGACAGTCCTGCGGCCCTCCGGCACCCGTCAGCGAGGGAATCTCACATTCTTGTGTCAGGTTCGCGGGCCTGCGTATGCGCTCCTGCGTCCGCGACGCCTAAACTCGCACCGACGGACAACGGAGGAGACACTCATGGACTTCAAGGTCGCCGACCTTACGCTTGCGGAATTCGGCCGCAAAGAGATCCGCCTCGCGGAGCACGAGATGCCGGGCCTCATGGCGACCCGCAAGGAGTACGCCGCGGCGCAGCCGCTGCGCGGCGCGAAGATCATGGGCTCGCTGCACATGACGATCCAGACCGCCGTGCTGATCGAGACGCTGGTCGCGCTCGGCGCCGACGTCCGCTGGGTGAGCTGCAACATCTTCTCCACCCAGGACCACGCCGCCGCCGCGGTCGTCGTCGGCCCGAACGGCACGGTGGACAACCCCTCCGGTGTCCCGGTCTTCGCCTGGAAGGGCGAGACGCTCGAGGAGTACTGGTGGTGCACCGAGCAGGCCCTCCGCTGGCCCGACGGCTCCGGCCCCAACATGATCCTGGACGACGGCGGCGACGCCACGCTGCTCGTGCACAAGGGTGTGGAGTTCGAGAAGGCCGGCGCCGTGCCGGTCGCCGGTGAGGACGACCCCGAGGAGTGGGCGGTCATCCTCGACACGCTCCGCCGCACGGTCTCCGCGGACAAGTGGTGGACCCGCGTGGCCGAGGGCATCAAGGGCGTCACCGAGGAGACCACGACCGGCGTGCACCGCCTCTACGAGATGCACAAGTCCGGCACGCTCCTCTTCCCGGCGATCAACGTCAACGACTCGGTGACCAAGTCGAAGTTCGACAACAAGTACGGCTGCCGCCACTCGGTGATCGACGGCCTCAACCGTGCCACCGACGTGCTGATCGGCGGCAAGGTCGCCGTGGTCTGCGGCTACGGCGACGTGGGCAAGGGCTGCGCCGACGCGCTCCGCGGTCAGGGCGCCCGCGTCATCGTCACCGAGATCGACCCGATCTGCGCGCTCCAGGCCGCCATGGACGGCTTCCAGGTCACCACCCTGGAGGAGGTCGTCGGCATCGCGGACATCTTCGTCACCTGCACCGGCAACTACGGCATCATCAGCGCCGAGCACATGTCGCAGATGAAGCACCAGGCGATCGTGTCCAACATCGGCCACTTCGACAACGAGATCGACATGGCCGGCCTGGGCCGCATCCCGGGCATCAAGAAGATCAACATCAAGCCGCAGGTCGACGAGTGGGTGTTCCCCGACGGGCACTCGATCATCGTGCTCGCCGAGGGCCGCCTGATGAACCTCGGCTGCGCCACCGGCCACCCGTCGTTCGTCATGTCGAACTCGTTCACCAACCAGGTCATCGCCCAGCTCGAGCTGTTCACGAAGACCGACGACTACCCGGTCGGCGTGTACGTGCTGCCCAAGCACCTCGACGAGAAGGTCGCCCGCCTTCACCTCGACGCGCTCGGCGTGAAGCTGACCACCCTGAGCAAGAAGCAGGCGGAGTACATCGGCGTCGACGTCGAGGGCCCGTACAAGCCGGACCACTACCGCTACTGACGGTCACTCGCACGACGACGGGGGCGTGGGCCCGGCCCGCGCCCCCCGTCAGGAGGCAGACGGCGTGATTCAGCCGGACATCGCGGCGGACAGCGCGGAGGCCGGAGAGCGGCGCATCGAGTGGGCGGCCCGGTCGATGCCCGTCCTCCAGGCGATCGGCGCCGGTTTCGGCGCCGACCGGCCGCTCGGCGGCCTGCGCATCGCCGCCTGCTTGCACGTGACCGCCGAGACGGCGGTGCTCCTCGGGGCGCTGCGGGAGGGAGGCGCCCAGATCGCCCTGGCCGCGTCCAACCCCCTGTCCACGCAGGACGACGTCGCCGAGGCGCTGAGAACGTACGGCATCGCCGTGCACGCCCGCGCCGGGGTGGACAAGGCGACCTACTACCGGCACATCCACCAGGCGCTCGACATCGCGCCGAACGTCGTGCTCGACGACGGATGCGACCTCGTCAACACCCTGCACACCGAGCGGGTCGAACTCCTCGACGGCGTCATCGGCGGCTGCGAGGAGACCACGACCGGGATCATCCGGCTGCGCCAGATGGCCTCGGAGAACGCGCTGCGCTTCCCGATGGTCGCGGTGAACGACACCCGGACCAAGCGGATGTTCGACAACCGTTACGGCACCGGCCAGTCGACGCTCGACGGCATCATGCGGGCCACCAACGTCCTGCTGGCGGGCCGCACCGTGGTCGTGGCGGGCTTCGGCTTCTGCGGCCGGGGCGTCGCGGAGCGGGCCAAGGGCCTCGGCGCGCGGGTCATCGTCACCGAGATCGACCCGGTCAAGGCCCTCGACGCCGCCCTGCAGGGCTACGACGTACGGCCGATGAGCCTGGCCGCCGAGACCGGCGACGTGTTCGTGACCGTCACCGGCAACCGCGACGTCATCCGCGCCGAGCACATGGCCGCGATGAAGGACGGCGCGATCCTCGCGAACGCGGGCCACTTCGACGTCGAGATCGACGTACGGGCACTGGAGGAGATGGCGCGCGAGGTGCGCTTCGGGATCCGGCCCAACACCGACGAGTACGTCCTGGAGAACGGCCGCAGGCTGCTGCTGCTCGCCGAGGGGCGCCTGGTGAACCTGACCGCCGCGGAGGGGCACCCGGCCGCGGTGATGGACATGTCGTTCTCCGCCCAGGCCCTCGCCGTCGCATGGCTGGTCCGGGAGTCGGTCCGGCTGGCTCCCGGGGTGTACGACGTCCCGGCCGACATCGACGCCGAGGTGGCCCGCCTGAAGCTCGCCGCCGCCGGGATCTCGATCGACGCGCTCACCGACGAGCAGGAGGAGTATCTCCACTCCTGGCGCCTCGGGTCCTGAGGCCACCGCGGCCGTCACATCGGCTGGTCGCCCGGCCTGCGCTTCACGGCCGGCCACACCACCGCCAGCGTGTACGCGCACAACACGGCGAAGCCGGCCCAGCCGGGGAGCGGGAAGTATCCGGCGGACGGCGCGTAGTGGGCGATCACCTGCGGATACTCCACTGCCGTCTGCTTGACGGCGAAGCCCGCTGCCGGGGTGAGCCGCAGCAGCCATCGCGACACGACGTCGGGCAGGAACGGGACCGCGGTCACCGCGTAGGGCACGGCGACGAGCGACAGCGCGAGGACGACGGCCGCCCAGCCACGCCGCAGCAGGACGCCCAGTCCGTACGACAGGACACCGCAGAGCGCGAGCACCGCCGCGATCCCGACGACGACCCGGACGCCGGTCAGCGGAGAGACCAGCTGCACGGGGACGCCGTTGCCGCTCAGGATCGCGACACCGGCCGGCAGGACCACCCCGACGGCGGCGAGCCCGGTCACGAAGGTCGCGGCGCCGACCACCACAGCCCGAGCGGCCAGAACGCGGCGAGAGGCCGATGTGCCGGCCCGGGCGCCGAATCGGGCGGCCAGGACGACGACGATGATCAGTGCGATCACCAGGCCGGACAGCAACCTCTCGACGGTGCTCTCGCCCTCGCTCCCGCTCGGGCCGATGTCACCGGTCCCGCTCACGGTGATGACGCCGTCCTTCTCGACCACGCCGGATGCGTTGTGGTACTTCTCCCAGTCGGTGTGGTTCATCTCGCCGACGGCCTCGCTGCGCCACGCGCCGGCGGACGCGCCCGCCAGGGTGACGTGATCGAAGACGCCGGTGGCCTGGGTGAAGCGGACCTCCTCGACCGCTCCGCCCAATCCGACCTTCCGCAGCGTGAGGTCGCCGGGGGACGCGGCGAACAACCCGACCTGCGCCGTCTCCGGGAGTCCGGCCAGCTTCACCGTCCCGACGGTGTGCCAAAGCCGGCCGTCGGCCGACTCGGCGCCGGTGACGGTGTCGCCGGATCGCGTCAGGCGCAGCCAGCGCGGGTATCGCGGCGAGAGGCCGCCCGCGCTCCCGGCGATGTCGTTGCGGTAGTCGTACTGCATCCGCACGCCGTGGCCGCCGGTCATCATGAGCGCCGCATAGGAGGAGCCCTGCCGGACGCCGTCCTTGACGATGATCCCGGCCTTCGCCCACGGCACCAGGCCCGGGACGATCTTGTCGTGGTCGGGCGGAGGGTAGGTGATCGTGCCGGTCATCGAGGTCATCCGTACGGTGATGGAGCCCCGCGGGCCGAGGTCGTGGTGCAGGAACCAGAACTGGTCGCCGACCGTCGACCCGTCCGCGGCGATTCCATCCCTCGGGCAGGGCCCGTCGCAGGACGTCTGGCTGCCGAAGGCGTAGAGCAGGCCGGCGGCGATCACGACGAGCGCCGCCGCGGTCAGGGCGATCAGCCGGGCGGGGCGGCGGAAGGCCGTCCATTCCCGGTGAAGAAGTTCTCCGGTGAGCATGTCGTCGTTCTACGGGGGCGGGCCTAACACCATCAGAACCGCTCCTGTCACCCTGTTGTTAGGTCCGGCCGGGCATCCTGGAGGCGTGATCAGGCTGCGCAACGGGACCGTGGGACTCCGGTTCACAATCTTGTACGCCGGAGTGTTCCTCATATCCGGAATCGGGCTGCTGGCTCTCACCTTCCTGCTCGCCGGCGGGGGAAGGTCCACCGCCCCCGCGGGCCTGCGACCACCCGCCGACGGCGGCACGGACGCGATATACCAGCAGGTTCGCCATCTGCAGGAGCAACTGGCCGAGGTGAACGCGCAGCACTCCCGGCAGCTGCTGATCGGTTCCCTGCTCGCGCTGACGGTGATGGCGGTCGTCTCCGTGCTGGCCGGCCGGGCGCTTGCCCGCCGGGTGCTGCGCCCGCTGCGGGTGATCACGGCGGCGACCCGGCGCATCTCCGCCGACAACCTTGACCAGCGGCTGGGCGTCAGCGGCCCGGCGGACGAGGTGAAGGACCTGGCCGACACCATCGACGGCCTTCTGGAGCGGCTGGAGGCGTCCTTCGCCGCCCAGCGCCGGTTCGTCGCCAACGCCTCACACGAGCTGCGGACCCCGTTGGCGACCATGCGGGCGTCGGTGGACGTCGCGGTGGCCAAGCCCGGTGCGGCGCCGCAGACGCTCGCCCTGGGCGACCGGCTGCGTACGCAGCTGGACCGTGTGGATCAGCTGCTCGACGGCTTCCTCATGCTGGCCCGCGCGCAGCACGGCACGCTCGCCGGCGCCGCTGAGGTCGACGTGGCCCGGCTGGTCGCGCAGGCGGTGAGCGACCGCGGGGCCGGGATCGCGGCGAGACGGCTGAGCGTGACCGAGGATCTGCGGCCCGGCATGCTCATCCGGGGCGATACCGCCCTGCTTGCCCGGATGGTGGAGAACGTGATCGACAACGCCGTGGCGCACAACGAGGAGGACGGCTGGATCCAGGTGGAGACCTTCCGGGAGGACGCCGAGGTCCGGCTCGTTGTGCAGACCGGCGGACACGTACTCGACCAGCGGGACGTGGACCGGCTCGCGCGGCCCTTCGAGCGGCTCGGCGCCGATCGAACCGGATCCGAGAACGGCTCCGGCCTCGGGCTGTCCATCGTGGCGGCGATCGCGGCGGCGCACGGCGGGCGGCTCGAACTGCTCGCCCGGCCGGAGGGCGGCCTGCGGGTGTCGATCGCGCTGCCGTACGTCCCGGTCCCGGCCGAGGTGCGGCCGTGAGGATCCTGGTCGTCGAGGACGAGCGGTCGCTCGCCGAGGTCGTCGCCGAGGGCCTGCGCGACCAGGCGATGGCCGTCGACATCAGCCACGACGGGTTGTCCGCCGCCGCCAAACTGGACCTCACGGCGTACGACGTGGTGGTCCTGGACCGCGACCTGCCCGGCCTGCACGGCGACGCGCTCTGCCAGATGATCACCGAGCGGCCGGACCGCCCGATGGTGCTGATGCTGACCGCGGCCGGGACACCCGACGACCGCGTCAGCGGCCTGACCCTCGGCGCGGACGACTACCTCGTCAAGCCGTTCCACTTCCCGGAGCTGATCCTGCGCATCCAGGCGCTGGCCCGCCGCAGGCCGAGCGCGCAGCCGCGGACCCTGCACGCCGCCGGGATCGAGCTGGACCCGGTGCGCCGGACCGCGGTGCGCGACGGCCGGCGGCTGAACCTCTCCGTGAAGGAGTTCGCCCTGCTGCAGGCGCTGATGCGGGCGAGTCCCGGCTTCCTCAGCACGGAGGCTCTGCTGGAGCAGGTCTGGGACGAGAACGCGGACCCGTTCACCAACACGGTGACCGTGACGATGGGGCGGTTGCGCCGCAAGCTCGGCGAGCCACCGGTCGTCACGACGACACCGGGCGTGGGGTATCGGCTCGCCTGAGCCTTGCCGTGCGGGGCGAACGGTGTGGCGTCTCAGGTGCTGAGAGCTCGCGCGACAGTAAGGCTGTCCTCGTAGATGTGATAGCGGGTGATGAGCCCGTCTTCGACGGTGAGGTGCAGCGCGAAAGGCGAGGTGTAGGCGGTGCCTCCGGCCCGGACCGTCTGCGCGATCTCTCCGAGCACGACGGCGTGCGTCCCGTCGACCAGGATCCGCGTCACGGACGTGCCGTTGAGTTCGGGCACGTGATGGGCCTCCAGCGACCGGAAATGGTCGGCCACCTCGGCCCGGCTGGACCGGGGCCGGATCCAGGGAACCGCCGAATGCCCCTCGGCGGGCCAGGAGAGCCGCCAGTCCACGGGCTCGGCGAACAGCTCCGCCGTGCGGTCGTGATCGCCCTCCGCCATGCGGCGCAGCAACTCTTCCACGACGTCATAAGTGTCACTACTCATGCCGCAACTCTTGTGGACTCGGGCGCGATGGGTCGATTACCGGTGAGGTAACGCGACCGGTGACGTGGCGCGACCGGCGAGGTGAAGCGCGGGGGAGGGTCAGGTCCCCTGCATCTCGCGCATCCGCCGGATCTCGGCGGTCTGTTCGGCGATCACGTCGGTGGCCCACTGCTCGACCGTGAGATGCGAGCCCTCGGTGAGCGCGCGGGTTGCCATCGTGATGGCGCCCTCGTGGTGGGCGACCATCATCTGGAGGAACAGACCGTCGAACGTGACGCCGGACGCCGCCCTGAGCGCGTTCATCTGCTCCGGGGTGGCCATGCCCGGCATGTCGTGGTGGTCCGCGTGGTGGTCGGGCCGCGGGAGGCGTTCCCGGTCGAGCCAGGACGTCATGACGCGGATCTCCGGCTCCTGCACGTCATGGATGCGGGCCGCGAGCGCCTTCAGCTTGGCGGAGGAGGCCCGTGAGGCCGCCAGGGCCGCCATGTCCAGCGCCTGCCGGTGATGGACGATCATGTCCTGGACGTACCGCACGTCGGCCGCGTTGATCGTGGGGGAGGGGACCGCGGTGGCGGCCTCGGCGGGGCTCAGGGTCCTGGCCTCCTCGCCGGGCCGGCCGGGCGCGATCACGGGGGCGGTCGAGACGGGGGCACTCTCGCGTACGTCCTCCGCGCAGGCGCTCAGGAAGAACGCGGCGCCGGCCGTGAGGACGAGCCCCAGTCGCGCCCCGCCCTGCCATGCGATTCGCACCCTGCCTCCCTGTCACGGAGCGTATGGAGATCACGACGCTAACCCGACATGGGCAATAGGTCAAAGGGCGACATGTGCCAGTTTTCTTGACAGATTGACGACTGGCGGGACATCCCTGTCAAAGGTGACGATCTGATCATTTATCTCCCTCTTATATGGAGGACAGCGAGTTGTTCACCTTACGCCGCAGCGGTCGTGCGCTGGCCGTGGCAGGAGCGGCGGTCGTCCTGGCCCTGTCCGCAGGTCCCGCACAGGCCGCCGACGTGCTGGCCCCGGACGAGATCGCGATGAGCCCGAACGTCACGCACGTCGCGAACGTCCCGACCCCGGCCGCCCTGACGGGCACCATCAACACCGACATGGCCTTCCAGGGCGACTACGCCTATGTCGGCAACTACGGCGGGTTCACGATCTTCGACATCGGGAACCCGAAGCGGCCCGCGGTGGTGAGCTCGGTGGTCTGCCCCGGCTCCCAGATGGACATGTCCGTGTACGGCGACCTGCTGTTCGGGTCCGTCGACTCCTCCCGCAACAACGACTCGTGCGCCAGCACGGCCCAGCCGGCGTCGGTCAAGGAGTCCTGGGAAGGCGTCCGCATCTTCGACGTCAGCGACAAGTCGAACCCGAAGTACATCAAGTCGGTGGAGACGAACTGCGGGTCCCACACCCACACCCTCGTGCCGGACATGAGGGGCGAGAACGTCTACATCTACGTCTCCTCCTACAGCCCGTCGGCGGCCTTCCCCGACTGTCAGCCGCCGCACGACCTGATCTCCATCATCAAGGTCCCGCTGAAGAACCCGACCGCCGCGTCCGTCGTGGCGGCGCCCGTGCTGTTCCCGGACGGCGGCAACCCGGGTGACAAGCAGCCCTACCCCTACGGCACGTCCGCGACGACCGGCTGCCACGACATCACCGCCTACCCGGAGAAGGGCCTGGCGGCGGGCGCCTGCATGGGCGACGGCATCCTGATGGACATCCGCGATCCCGAGCATCCGAAGGTCCTCGACGTCGTGCGCGACGACGAGAACTTCGCCTTCTGGCACTCGGCGACGTTCAACAACGACGGCACCAAGGTGGTCTTCACCGACGAACTCGGCGGCGGCGGCGCGGCGACCTGCAACGAGGCGATCGGCCCGAACCGCGGCGCCGACGCCGTCTACGACATCGCTCCCGGCAACAAGCTCACCTTCAGGAGCTACTTCAAGATCGGCCGCTACCAGGCCGACACCGAGAACTGCGTCGCGCACAACGGCTCGCTGATCCCGGTCAAGGGCCGCGACATCATGGTGCAGGCGTGGTACCAGGGCGGCGTCTCCATCTGGGACTTCACCGACTCCGCGCACCCGCAGGAGATCGGCTACTTCGAGCGCGGCCCGTGGTCGCAGCCGCTGAGCGGCGGCTTCTGGTCGGCCTACTACTACAACGGCTACATCTACGGCAGCGACTTCAACAAGGGACTCGACGTCCTGAGGATCGACGACCCCCGTACGAACCAGGCCAAGAGCGCGAAGACGGACATCCTCAACGTGCAGAGTCAGGGCTCGTACCGCGAGCACGGCAGGCATTAGCCACACAGAAACGGAGGCGGGCATCTCCGGTGCGGCCTCTCCCTCAACGCACCGGCGATGCCCGCCTCAACCCCACTGCAGGTATGCCCCATGACCTGCAATGACCACAGGTGCCCCGCAAATCGGGGTCTACACCTAAACGGGTGGAACAAATCCTCCCGATGTCGTCGGAGTCTCTCCGCGCGGCGGTCCCGCCTCCCGCGGCGGGGCCGGCGTCGGCACGCCGTACCCCTGCGGGCCGTATCCCTGCGGGCTCTGCCCCTGGGGGCCGTACGGCGGGGGCGTGGAACGAGCCCGGGCGAGCCGCATCTCCTCACGGCGCCTGCGTCCGGCCAGCACGGCGGCCAGATAGGCGTACGGCGGAACGCCGGGCGGGGGCGGCGGCGCCACCTGTGCGCTGATCTGCCCGGCCACACGCAGCCCCATCTCGTCCCGTGTCCGCGGGCTGAGGTCGTGCCACCGGGACAGGTACTGCCGGGCGGTGTTGGCCAGGTCGTCGGACAGCCCGGACAGCTCCAGCGTCGCGGCCCACGACGCGAGCGACGGAGGCATCTCCGGCGGCGGGGCCTGGTGCGGCGAACGCTCCCCGATGACGGTCGTCCCCGCGAAGACGTCCCCGAGGCGTTTGCCACGCTGGTTGAGGAGTGACGTGATGAGCGCGGGAGCGCCGACGAACGTCCAGAACTCCAGGAACCCGGCGAGCCCGCGGAACAGCGCCTGCCGGAAGCGCTCCGGCCCGCCGTCGTCGCTCACCACGCGCAGGCCGAGGGCGAGCTTGCCCAGCGAGCGGCCCCTGGTGATCGTCTCGAACGCGACCGGATAGCCCACCGTGACCAGCACGACGAACAGGATGAGCAGGCCGGTGGCCAGCGACTCGTCGGTCACCAGGGATGCCTGCGCGACCAGCACGACGGCCAGGATGATCACGGCCCACTGGACGGCCCAGTCGATGAGGAAGGCCAGGGCGCGGCTGGGAAGCTGGGCGACGCGAACCTCTACGACGACCGCCTCGCCGGTCACGACTTCGGACACACTGCGCACCCTACTGGCTCTCGCCGATAAGGTCCGATCCGTGGACATCGATGCGTTCGTCGCCGCGAGCAAGCCGTCCTGGGACCGGTTGGACGACCTCGTGCGGCGGCAGCGCAGGCTGCGCGGCGCGGAGGTCGACGAGCTGGTCGAGCTCTACCAGCGGGCGGCGACCCACCTGTCCATCGTGCGGTCGGGATCGTCCGACGCCCTTCTCGTCGGGCGCCTGTCGGCGCTGGTGGCGAGGGCGCGCTCGGCCGTCACGGGCGCCCACAGCCCGGCCTGGAGGGAGGTCGCCCGGTTCTTCACGGTGTCGTTCCCCGTGGTGGCCTACCGGGCGCGCCGGTGGTGGATCGGCGTCACGGTGGCCTCGCTCGCGATCGCGTACGTCGTGGGCGTGTGGGTGGCGCGCGATCCCGCCGTGCAGAGCCTCATCGGCACACCCGAGGAGATCCGGCAGATCGTCGAGCACGATTTCGCCGACTACTACTCGGAGAACCCGGCGGCGTCGTTCGCCGGCCACGTGTGGCTGAACAACGCCTGGCTGTCCATGCAGGTCGTGGTCTCGGCGATCCTGCTCGGCCTGCCCATCCCCTGGATCCTGTTCCAGAACGCGGCCAATGTGGGGCTCATGGGCGGCCTGATGCACTCGCACGGCAAGGCGGACGTGTTCTGGGGCCTGATCCTGCCGCACGGCATGCTGGAGCTGACCGCGGTCTTCCTGGCGGCGGCCGCGGGGTTGCGGCTGGGCTGGACGGCCATCGACCCCGGCCCGAGGCGGCGCGCGGAGGCGCTGGCCGAGCAGGGCAGGGCCGTGATGAGCGTCGCGCTCGGCCTGGTCGTGGTGCTGCTCGTCTCCGGGCTCATCGAGGCGGGAGTCACCCCGTCGGGCCTGCCGACCTGGGCGCGCATCTCGATCGGCGCGCTCGCGGAGGCGCTCTTCCTCGCGTACGTGATCGTCTTCGGCCGCCGGGCGGAACGCGCGAACGAGACGGGGGACATCGAGCACGCTCCCGACCTCGCCCCGACAGCCTGATCAGAGCCGGCCGGTGGCCTTCAGAGCCAGATACGCGTCCGCGAGCGCCGGGGCGACGTCCTCGGGCAGGGCGTCCACGACCTCCACGCCGTGGCGGCGCAGCACCGCGGTGATCTCACGCCGCTCGCCGCGCAGCCGCTCGGCCGCCGCGGCGTCGTAGACGGCCTCGGCGGTGCCGCGCCCGGCCGCCATGCCGGCCACGCGTGGATCGGCGACCGAGGCCACCACAACCATGTGCCGGGACGACAGGCTGGGCAGCACGGGCAGCAGCCCCTCCTCCATGGCCGCGGCGTTCAGGTCGGTCAGCAGCACCACCAGGCAGCGCCGCCTGGCCCTGGACAGCACGGCCGCCACCATCCCGGCGGCGTCGGCCTCGACCAGCTCCGCCTCGATCGGCGCCATCGCGTCCACCAGCGACGACAGCAGTTCGGTGCGCGACGCGCCGGACACCTGGGCCCGTACGGCCCGGTCGTAGGCGAGGAAGTCGACGCGGTCGCCGGCCCGGGCGGCGAGCGCGGCCAGCAGCAGCGCGGCGTCCATCGACCAGTCCAGACGAGGCCAGCCGGAGGACCGGTCACCGCCGACCGGTGCCACAGAGACCGGGGCCACGCCGACCCGGCCCGCCGAGGTGCGGCCCGTGTCGAGCACGATCAGCACCCGGCGGTCGCGCTCGGGCCGCCAGGTGCGCACGACGACGTCGCTGCGCCGGGCGCTCGCCCGCCAGTCGATCGAGCGGACGTCGTCGCCCACGACGTACTCACGCAGCGAGTCGAACTCGGTGCCCTGGCCACGCACCAGCGCCGGATGGCGTCCGTCGAGCTCGCGCAGCCGGGCCAGCCGCGCCGGCAGATGCCTGCGGCTGAGGAACGGCGGCAGCACCCTGACGGTCCACGGCACGTGGAACGTCCGCTGCCGCGCCGCCAGGCCCAACGGCCCGACCGAGCGGACCGTCACGGCGACGGCTTCCCGGTCGCCCCTGCGGGTGGGCGTCAGCGTCGTGACCAGGCGCCGCCTCTCGCGGGCCGGCACGTCGAGCGGCACCCGGCGCGGAGCGGCCCCGGCCGAGGGCTGCCAGGCGTCGCGCAGCACGCCCCGGACCCGTCGCGGGCCCGGGTTGTCCACGACGAGGCCGATCGCCGCCGACTGCCCGAGCCGCACCCGCCGTTCGCCGTCGCGCTGGAAGCGCAGCCCGCGCACGGCGCCCGCGAGCAGCAGGTCGGCCGCCATGAGCGTGGCGAGCACGAGCGCGGCGGCCGGCACGACCAGGCCGGGCTCGGGGGCGAGGAGCACGACGATCGCGGCGAGGGCGGCGAGCAGTCCCGCGCGTCCGGTCAGCGCCACGCCGCCCTCACCGGGGAACGGGGACGGCGGCCAGGATGCCCTCCAGGATGCCGTCCGGGGTGGCGCCCTCCAGCTCGGCCTCCGGGCGCAGCCCCACGCGGTGGCGCAGGGCGGGCCGGGCCAGGGCCTTCACGTCGTCCGGCGTCACGTACGTGCGTCCCGACAGCCACGCCCACGCCCGCGCGGCGGCCAGCAGCGCGGTGGCCCCTCGGGGTGAGACGCCGAGCTGGAGCGAGGGCGACTGCCGGGTGGCCCGTGCGACGTCCACGATGTAGCCGAGCACCTCGGCGCTCGCGTGGACGCGCGCGACCGCCCGGCGTCCCGCCGCGAGGTCGGCCGCGGACGCCACGGGCTTGATCTCCGTCAGGTCGCGCGGGTCGAAGCCGAGCGCGTGCCGTTCGAGGACGGCGATCTCCTGCTCGCGCGGCGGCAGCGGCACGGTCAGCTTGAGCAGGAACCGGTCGAGCTGCGCCTCGGGGAGCTGGTAGGTGCCCTCGTACTCGACGGGGTTCTGCGTCGCCACGACGATGAAGGGATCCGGCAGCGCGCGGGCCGTGCCCTCGACGCTGACCTGCCGTTCCTCCATGGCCTCGAGCAGGGCGGCCTGGGTCTTCGGCGGCGTGCGGTTGATCTCGTCGGCGAGCAGCAGGTTGGTGAAGACCGGCCCCTCGTGGAACTCGAACTCCGCCGTCCTGGCGTCGTAGACCAGCGACCCCGTGACGTCGCCCGGCATCAGGTCGGGAGTGAACTGCACCCGCTTGAAGTCCAGCGCGAGCGTGGCCGACAGGGTGCGTACGAGCAGGGTCTTGGCCACGCCGGGCACGCCTTCGAGCAGCACGTGACCCCGGCACAGCAGCGCGATGACCAGGCCGGTGACGACCGGGTCCTGGCCCACGACCGCCTTGGCCACCTCCGCCCGCAGCGCCGCGAGCGCCTCGCGGGCGGCGTCCGCGTCCGATTCAGGTGTGGTCACGAATCTCGTACCTGCCTTTCGAGTGTGTCCAGGTGGGCTGCGAGAGCCACCAGCGCGGTGTCGTCCCCGGGCGGCGGGCCGCACAGCAGCGCCAGCACCGGCTCCGGGTCGAGGCCGGCGCGCGCGGCCGCGGCGACGGCGACCTCCTCCGCGGTCGCGGTGCGCGGCAGCCCGAGGCGGGGGGCGAGCCGGTCGGCCGCCGCGGCCCGCAACGCGAGGGCGGCCCGGTCCCTGGCCCGGCGGGACCGGTACAGGCGTCCGCGCCCCTCCACGGTCTCCGCGGCCCGCACGACCACGGGCAGGCGCTCGACCACGACGGGCCCGAGCCTGCGTCCGCGCCACAGGGCGGCCAGGGCCACCGCGACGGCGAGCTGGAGGACCGCCCACCTCACGCCGCCGGGCATGAGGTCGCCGAGCGAGCGGGCCTGCCCCTCCGCCCCGGCGCCGGGGTCGCCCGCCTCGCCGGGGTCGTCGGGCTCGGCGAGCCAGACGAGTTTCGGCTGCGCCCCGGCCAGGTTCAGCGCGAGCGCCGCGTTGCCGTCCTCCGCGAGGCGCAGGTTGGTCATGAACGACGCGTCGCCCAGCACGGTCACCGTGTGCCCGTCCGCGGTGTAGCGGACCAGGGCGTGCCCGTCGCCGGCCGGGTAGCAGCCCGTGGCACCCGGCGGCCCGGCGAAGGACATGCCGCCGGTGAAGGCGTCGCCTGCCCGCGCCGCCTCCCGCAGCGCGCACTCCGGGGCCCGTGACCGGGCGCGCACAGGCCCCTGCCTGCGTACGCCGGAGGCGAGCACGTCGAGGTGTGGCACGGAGCCCGCCACGAGCCGGTCGCCGGGCGCCTCGGCGATGCGGCGGGCGGCGTCGCGGTTCAGGAAGCTCGCCTCGGTGACCAGCAGCAGGGTCTGCGGCCCCGCGGCGGCCACCGCCGCGCCGGGGGTCTCCACCCGGACCACCTCCACCCCGTGCGCCTCCAGCAGCCGGGCGAGTGCGCCGCTGCCGTTCAGCGAGGTGTCGGCGGGATCGAGGGTGCGGCCGCCGGACTGTCCCCCCGTCAGCAGCAGGGGCAGCACCGCCGTGACCAGCACGAGCACCACCAGCAACGTGACCCAGGCGGTCTGCCGCGCGCGCCCCGACGTCGTGGCGGTCACGCGGCCACGCCCGTACGGGCCGACCGCAGGCGCTCGTCCAGGGCGGTGAGCGTCAGGTAGCCCTCCCGGGTGCCGCCCGCCCCGCCGTAGGTCACGTCGTCGAACAGACGTGCCGCCGCGCGCAGGTCCGCCGCGTGGGGCGGCAGTGCCTGCCCGGCGACCTCGGCGAGTTCCACGGCGGTGCGGCCCGGCATCGGGGTGACGATCGCGCGTTCCTCCAGTTCGCGGGCGATCGCGCGCAGCCGCTCCTGGATGGCACCGGCCCAGCCGCCCTCGGCCGCCAGGCGCTCGGCCTCGGCGCGATGCTCGGCGGCCGTCCGCTCACGCCGCCCGAACACCGCACCGCTCTCCGTACGCCGGCCGCCGGAGAAGCGGCGCAGGGCCCATAAGAGCAGCACGGCCAGGACGGCGAGGACGACGGCGATCACGACGAGCGAGGTCACGCCGCCCCCGCCCGTCCCGCCGCCGCTCATGAGGTCGCCGAGGAACTGGGAGATCTCCCGCTGCAGCCGGTCGAACAGCGGCTCGTGCTGGTAGCCCGCCCCGGACAGCTCGCGCGCGGCCTCCCGGGCGGCCTGGTCGCGGCCGACGTCGACCGGCGAGGCGAGCAGCGCCGCCGCCCGCACGGTCGTCACGCCTGCGGTCCGTACGGGCCGTAGGGCCCGTACGGCGGAGCCCCGTGGTGCGGCCCGGAGGCCTGCCCCGTCCCGGCGGCGTAGCTCGGGTGCCACAGGTCATCGACCCCGCCGTGGACCCAGCCCTGCGACTGGTTCTGCGCCGCCGCCGTCTGCAGCACGAGGTCGAACGCCTCGGCCCGCATCCGCCGGTCGGCGTACAGCAGCCCGGCCACGCCCGCCTGGAAGGGGTAGCTGATCATGGACGCGAGGACCTGGCCGACCGCCAGGAGGAGCGCCGCGATCGCGGTCCCGGCGGCGGTGCCGCCGCTCAGCATCCCGAGGAGCGAACCGCCGAACGTGAACGGGATCGCCAGCACGCTGCTGATGATGGCCGCGAGTATGGCGGTGAGCAGCAGGATGCCGAGCACCCGCCAACTGTCGCCCTTCACCAGTCGCCACGACCGGCTCATGGCGTCGGTGACCCCGCGGCCCTCCAGCACGATGGCGGGGGCCGACAGCGACAGGCGTGTGTAGAAGAACAGCAGGTAAGGGATGTAGGCCACGAAGAACAGCAGGACGACGAGGACCGCGACCCCCGCGCCGGTGCTCCCCGTGCCGTCGAACGCGTTTGCCGCCGCGAGGGTCACGAGCACCGCGACGAGCGCCAGCAGCGGCAGCAGGAGGATGAGCGCCTGCAGCAGCACCAGCCCGAACAGCGCGGGCACCCGCGACCGCGCCAGCCGCCACGCCTCGCCCACCGTGATGCGCCCGCCGAACACCGCGCGGCCCAGCACCCGGGTGAGGACGCCCGTGAGGATGGTGGTGCCGACGAACGTCATGACGTAGCTGATGACCGCGCCGATGTACTGCGCGGCCACGCCGGCGACCGGCACGTTCGCCGTGTCGGCGGCGTACGGGTCGGCCAGGAGATCGCCGAGCGAGCTGAAGGAGATGGCCTGCCCGATCGCGGCCGGGATTCCGGTCACCGCCGCCACGATCGCCGACAGGCCGAGCGTGGCCTTGGGGTTCGAGCGGATCAGCTTGATCGTGCCGTCGAGGATGTCGCCGAGCGTCAACGGGCGCAGCGGGATGATGCCCGGCCGCGGCGCGTCCGGCGCCCGGTACGCGTACTGCCCGCCCGCATAAGGCGCGTACGGAGCAGACGGGTATGGAGCAGACGGATACGGAGCGGACTGGTGCGGGGCGGACGGGTGGGGAGCGGACGGGTTCGCGCCCTGCGGCGCGCCGGCGCCAGGGGAGGCCCAGGAGGATCCGGCTGCCCCGGCGGCCCCGCCGTATGGGGGAGGTTGCTCGGCCGCCCAGCCGGAGGGCATGTCGGGGGTGGAGCCGGGGCCGTCTGTCATGTCCCAATCCTGGCATGATGTACGCGCGCGCCGCGCGGTCGTACAGGAGGGCTCGGGGGGGATGGCCGAAACGGGGGGTGCGGGCGCACACTTGGAACGTGACCGCACCACGGGATTCCCGCCGGTGTGACCGCATCTGGTCAGATAATCGCGCGCTTCGTCTGCTGCGCCTAAACTCCATCCTCTGTCGTGGTCGTGTAACACCAAAGCGGTGGCCACGGTAGCCTGCGGGGGAAACCGTGACAAACGCCCAAATCTCCCAAACGCGTACGAATGAGGGGCCATGAAAGGACGCGTGCTGGTCGTCGACGACGACGCCGCTCTCGCCGAGATGCTCGGCATCGTCTTGCGCGGGGAGGGCTTTGAGCCGTCGTTCGTGTCCGATGGCGACAAGGCGCTCGACGCCTTCAGGGACACCCGGCCGGACCTCGTCCTGCTCGACCTGATGCTCCCCGGCGCCGACGGCATCGACGTCTGCCGCCGCATCCGCGCCGAGTCCGGGGTCCCGATCGTGATGCTCACGGCCAAGAGCGACACCATCGACGTGGTGCTCGGCCTGGAGTCCGGCGCGGACGACTACATCGTCAAGCCGTTCAAGCCCAAGGAACTCGTCGCCCGCGTGCGCGCCCGCCTGCGCCGCACCGACGAGCCCACGCCCGAGATCCTGCAGATCGGCGACATCACCATCGACGTGGCCGGTCACTCGGTCAAGCGCGGCGAGGAGACCATCAACCTCACGCCGCTGGAGTTCGACCTGCTGGTCGCGCTGGCCCGCAAGCCCCGCCAGGTCTTCACCCGCGAGGTGCTGCTCGAGCAGGTCTGGGGCTACCGGCACGCCGCCGACACCCGCCTGGTGAACGTGCACGTCCAGCGCCTGCGCGCGAAGATCGAGAAGGACCCCGAGCACCCGGAGATCGTCGTCACGGTCCGGGGCGTGGGCTACAAGGCCGGCCCGGCGTAAGCCGCACGTCACCGACATGCCGGTCCCCGCGAGGAAACCCCGTCGCCGGACCCCGGGCCAGATCGCCCGTGGGGTCCGCAGACGCGCGCGCCGCCTCGCGGGCCGGCTGCGGCACGCCTGGCGGCGCTCGCTCCAGCTTCGCGTCGTCACCAGCACGCTGGTGCTGTCGATGGCCGTCGTGGTCGTCCTCGGCGTCTTCCTGATGCAGTCGATCAGCGCCTCGGTGCTGACCTCCAGCGAGGTGGCCGCGGTCGAGGAGTCGCGGGCGAACGTCGCGACCGCGAGCGGCTACCTCACGCAGCCCACGGACGTGACCGACATCGCCCAGGACGCCACGGCTCCGGGGCAGACGATGAACCCCGTCGACGCGGCGGCCAAGGCGCTGACCGACCGCTCCGGCGGCCGCTACGACGTCGTCGTCTTCAACGAGGGCTCGGTCGGCGAGGGCCGGGCGTCCGGGCAGGTCGACTGGACGAGCATCCCCGAATCCCTGCGGGCGAAGGTCCAGAGCACCGAGGAGCAGACGCTCTACAAGGAGATCGCGACGATCAGGTACATCGGCGCCAAGCAGCCCGAGACAGGCCTGGTGGTCGGTGCCCGGGTGAACGGCACCTACGAGATCTACCACGTCTTCCCGCTCGGCGACGAGGAGAAGACGCTGCTCACGGTCCAGCAGATGGTCTTCGGCGCGGGGGCCGCGCTCGTGCTGCTGCTCGCAGGCGTCGCCTCGCTGGTCACCCGGCAGGTGGTCACGCCCGTACGGCTCGCGCGCCAGGCGGCGGAGCGGCTCGCCGCCGGCCGGCTGGAGGAGCGGCTCAAGGTGCGCGGGGAGGACGACCTCGCCCGGCTGGCGACCTCGTTCAACGAGATGGCGTCCAACCTCGCCGTGAAGATCCACCAGCTGGAGGAGCTCTCCCAGGTGCAGCGGCAGTTCGTCTCCGACGTCTCGCACGAGCTGCGCACGCCGCTGACGACCGTCCGCATGGCCGCCGACCTGCTGTACGAGGGCCGCGAGGACTTCGACGCCGCCTCCGCGCGGGCCGCCGAGCTCATGCAGAACCAGCTCGAGCGCTTCGAGTCGATGCTCGCCGACCTGCTGGAGATCAGCCGCTACGACGCGGGGGCGGCCACCCTCGACCTGGAGCCCGTCGACATGCGCGACGTGGTCCTGCGCGCGGTGGGCGACTCCGAGACGCTCGCCGAGCGGCAGGCCACCCGGTTCGAGCTGCGCCTGCCCAACGAGCCCTGCATGGCCGAGGTGGACAGCCGCAGGGTCGAGCGCATCCTGCGCAACCTGCTCTTCAACGCCATCGAGCACGGCGAGGGCAAGGACATCGTCGTCACGCTCGGCGCCGACCGCGACGCGGTGGCCGTGGCCGTACGCGACCACGGGGTCGGCCTCAAGCCGGGCGAGGAGACGATGGTGTTCGACCGCTTCTGGCGCGCCGACCCCTCGCGCGCCCGGACCATCGGCGGCACCGGGCTCGGCCTGGCGATCTCGCGGGAGGACGCCATGCTGCACGGCGGCTGGCTCCAGGCGTGGGGCGCGCCGGGGGAGGGCAGCCAGTTCCGCCTGTCGCTGCCGCGCATGGCGGGGGCCCCGCTGCGCGGGTCGCCGCTGCCGCTCGTGCCGCCGGAGGTCGAGATGCGGCGCACGTGGCGCGGCCATGCCACACCGGTCCTGACCCCGGCGCCGGCCGAGACGGCGCCACGGGTGCGCGAGAACGTGGACGCGGGTGCCTTCGATGCGGAGTGAGCGGTTCGGCGCCCGCCGTCTCACCGCCGCCGCGGGTGCGGCGCTCGTCCTGGTCTCCGGCGGGGCCGGGTGCGCCACCGTGCCCACGAGCGGCAGCCCCCGCCCCGCACAGGAGGACCACGGCAAGGACACGCTCAGCCAGCCGTACGTGCGCCTCATCGCGACCCCGCCCAAGAAGGGCGCCCAGCCCGAGGACATCGTGAAGGGCTTCCAGGCCGCCATGGCGGCCTTCGACGACCCCGAGCTCGCCATCGCCCGGGAGTACCTCACCCCGGGCGCGGCCGAGCGCTGGAACCCGTGGCGGCAGACCCGCATCTACGAGGGCAAGATCGAGTCGGACCGCGCGCAGGACCTCCAGGAGGCCACGCGGACGACGGTGACGCTGAAGGGCACGGCGGTCGCCACGATCGACGCGGAGGGCAGGTCCACCCCGGCCGCAGGCAACCTCGTCGAGCCGTTCACACTGGTCAAGCACAACGGCGAGTGGCGGATCGACGTGCCGCCCGACGCCCGCCTGCTGTCGTACGACGACCTGTGGCGTGCGTACCGGAAGGTGGACCTGTACTACCCGCCCGCCACCCGGGAGACCGGCCTCGTGGCCGACCGGGTGTGGGTGCCGATCGAACCCGGCAGGGGCGTGCCCGAGACACTGGTCCGCCGCCTGCTCGCCGGGCCGACCTCGTCCATAAAGAACGCGGTGAGCAGCGCGTTCCCGCCGGGCACCGAGCTCAACCGGATCAGCGTCGAGGGTGACACGGTCGTGCTCGACTTCTCCTCGGAGCTGGAGTCGGTGCCCACCGACCGCCTCGACGCGCTCAAGGCCCAGCTCGTGTGGACGCTCGGCGAACTGGTCACCGGCCGGACCGTCGAGATCCGCGTGAACGGCGAGTCCGGGATGCGGTTCCGGCCCGCCGACTACGCCCGCTACGACCCGAACGTGCTGACCGGCTCCCTGCAGGCGTACTACATGCAGGGCGGCAGGCTGCTGCAGTTCAAGGAGAAGGGCGACGGCGCGCCGGTGCCGGGCGCGGCCGGCGAGCAGGCCGGGAAGTTCTCCCAGCCGGCCGTCTCCAACACCGCCGACTTCCCGCCCCTCGTGGCCGCCCTGGTCAACGGCGACGGCGTCTACGTCGCCCCGATGACCCCCGGCAGCCAGTGGCAGCGGTGGACCGCGGGCGGGGACATGAGCCCGCCCTCCTGGGACCGTTACGGGGCCGTCTGGTCGGCCGAGAGGGTGAACCCGCACGAGAGCCGGGTCTGGACGGCCGAGAACGGCCGGGCCCGCCGTGTGGACATCGACGACGAGCTGTCGTACGGGCGGATCCTGGAGCTGCGGGTCTCCCGCGACGGGGCCCGGATCGCCGCGATCACCGACGACGGCCTCGGCACCTCCGTGAAGATCGGCACGATCGTCCGCAACGGCCAGCAGACGCGGATCGAGTCCGTACGGACGCTCATCGAGCCGCGCGACGCGCGCAAGATCAAGGACATCGCCTGGCAGGACGCCGCCGATCTGCTCGTGCTGTCCGAAGGCAGCAGCGGCCAGGAGCTCGCCACCTGGTCGGTGATGGAGGGCGTCGTCCCCAACGACGGCCCCATCAAACTCGACTCGAAGATCAAGTCGATCGCCGCCGTCCCCGACCACGTCCTCGCGGCGGCCGACGAGGGCCAGGTGCTCACCTACAGCGTGGACAAGCACGCCTGGACCCCGCGCGCCGACAACGGCTCCACCAACCCCGTCTATCCCCTCGGCTGAGCCGGCCGGAGCGACCGGAGGCGACGCGGGGTGACCGGCGGTGAACTGTCGGTGGCGGACGGCATGCTGAGGGCGTGCCGTCCCCCCTGCTCGATCTGATCCTCCCGCCCCGCTGCGCCGGATGCGGCGCGCCGGGCGCTCCGGCCTGCCCGTCCTGTACGGCCGAGTTGCTGCGGGAGCCTGCTCCCCGGCCGCCGGACCCGCCGCCTCCGGGGCTGCCGGACTGCTGGTCGGCCACCGCCTACGACGGCGCGGCCCGCCGCATGATCCTCGCCTGCAAGGAACGCGGCCGAACGGCCCTGGTGCCGGTCCTGGCGGCCGCCGTGAGCGCCTGTGTGGCCGCGTGGGCGGGGGGCGGGGGAGTCCGCCGCGAGGTGTTGCTGGTGCCGGTTCCGAGCGCGCGGGCCGCCTCCCGCCGCCGTGGGCACGACCCCGTCCGGGCCGTCGCCGCGGCGGCGGCCCGCGAGCTGTGCAGGCGGGGCCGGCCCGTCGCCGTCGTGCCCCTGCTGCGGCAGGGCCGGCGCGTGGCCGACCAGGCGGGGCTGGGATCGGCGGAGCGGGCCGTCAACCTGTCCGGGGCGTTCGAGGTCGTGCCGGGCCCGGCGGCGCGGCCACGGCCCTCTGGTCGCGGTCTGGGGGCCGTCGCCGTGGTCCTGGTGGACGACGTCGTCACGACGGGGACGACGCTGGCGGAGGCGGCCAGGGCGTTGCGCGCGGCGGGCGCGGAGCCGTCCGCCGCGGTGACCATCGCCGCGACACGCCGGAGACGCCGGATTGGTGATTATCACGGACAGTAAAGAGTTGGGTAAGCGCGGGGCTTGCCGCCGGGGAGCGACCGCCTGCCGACTTCGTAGCGACTTGCCTGCTCAATGCAGGTGTGGATGCCGCGGTTGCGGGGATTCCCAGAATATGACCACGAATTTTCCGACGGCGAGACGGCAACCGGGATCACGCAAAGTGATCGTTTAGCCGATCTCCTGGCTGACATTCGAGGCGGTAGCGACTAGCGTTCAGACATGGCACCCGTTCGGGTCCGTGGTTGCGCCGGGCCGACTCCCTCGCGGGGTCCGGCCTGGCTAGCCGATGCCAGCCGCAGGCGAAACGGCCCACGTAAGGCGACTCTTGGTCGACCGATCACGGTGCGGCTTAGAGGTAAGTCCTGCCCTCCCGGGGGTCCAGATGTCCCCCGTAAGAGGAGAAGGGCAGTAGTGGCGAGTGAGCTGCGAACCCCTCAGCAGGCGGATGTGGGGACGAAGACCAGGTCGGCCGGACGGGTGTCCAAGAGCGCGTGCACCACCGTCGATGTGCGAAGGGGGGCTTTGCGTGGAAATCATCGTCAAGGGACGGCACACCACTGTGGGTGACCGGTTCCGCGATCAAGTGACGTCCAAGCTGGCCAGGATCCAAAAGCTCAACAACAAGCTCATCCAGGTCGACGTAGAGGTCTCAAAGGAACCCAACCACCGGCAGAGCGGGCAACGTGAACGGGTGGAGCTGACAATCCACTCGCGGGGCCCCGCCATCCGCGCCGAGGCCTGCGCGGACGACCGGTTCTCGGCGCTGGACATCGCCATCGGCAAGCTGGAGGAGCGGCTGAGGCGGCTCGCCGATCGCCGCAAGATCCATCACGGGAAGAGCTGCCCTCCCTCGATGGCGGAGCTCACCGCGGTCACGGAAAACGCGCAGGGGGTGGTCACGACCGTCCGGGAAGAGCCGGAGCCGGTCGCCGAGATCCCGGCGGAGACCGCCGGAGGGCCGGCCGAGAGTTCCGAGCCCATCGTGCCCATCGAGATGGACGGCGAAGGACCGCTGATCGTACGCGAGAAGTTCCACAAGGCCGACCCCATGACGATCGACCAGGCGCTCCTGGAAATGGAGCTCGTGGGTCACGACTTCTACCTCTTCCGCGACAAGGAAGGGGGCCAGCCGAGCGTCGTCTACCGGCGCCGCGGCTACGACTACGGAGTCCTCAGGCTCGTGGAGAGCTAGCTCTCCCGGCGCCCCGGTCCGGACATCCCGGGCCGGGGCGCCGCACGATCCGGTAGGAACCGGGAGGAGAGGGGCGGGCCGGCGCGACGAAGATCCCTAACCACCCTGGAACCCGTGTAATGATGGCGATCCAGCGTCCTTGGCCCCCGCAAGGAGGTTCCGTGACCCGACCCGACGAGGCGGCCCGAGCAGCCGGTCGAAGCGAGCCGATCCGTGTGCTGATCGTCGACGATCACGCGCTGATCCGCCGCAGCCTGGAGCTCGCGCTGGCCGCGGAGGCGGACATCGAGGTGGTAGGCGAGGCGAGCGACGGCCGGGAGGCCGTCGAGCTCGCGGACCGGCTGATGCCGGACGTGGTCCTGATGGACGTCCGCATGCCGAAGCTGGACGGCATCGGAGCGACTCGCAAGATCAAGGAGTCGGTGCCGAGCACCCGGATCATCATGCTCACCGTCAGCGACGAGGAGGAGGACCTCTTCGAGGCGATCAAGGCGGGTGCGACCGGTTATCTGCTCAAGGACGTCCAGATCGACGAGGTGCCCGACGCCGTGCGCGGCGTCCACGAGGGCCAGTCGCTCATCAACCCCGCCATGGCGGCCAAGCTGATCAGCGAGTTCGCGAACATGAGCCGCAAGGAGGCCGAGCGGCCCCCCCAGCTCCCGGTCCCCCGCCTGACCGAGCGGGAGATGGAGGTCCTGCGCCTCGTCGCGAAGGGCATGAACAACCGCGAGATCGCCAAGGATCTGTTCATCTCCGAGAACACGGTGAAGAACCACGTCCGCAACATCCTGGAGAAGCTCCAGCTCCACTCGCGCATGGAGGCCGTGGTCTACGCCGTGCGCGAGCGGCTGCTGGAGATCACCTGATCGGCCCGCGAGGGCCGCGGGCCACCGCGGCGCGTAGCGGGGCCTCCAGGTCCGGTGCACCGACCCGCTCCACCCGCACGTCGGTGCAGCCGACCCAGCTCGCGGCCTCCCACAGGGCGTCGCTCATCGCCTCCACGGCCCTGGCCCGGCCGCTGCCCGGCTCGAAACCGACCTGCCGGGCGACCAGCGTGGCGCCCTCGCGGGCCGGGTCGACCCTGCCGATGATCCGCCCGCCCGCGAGCACCGGCATCGCGAAGTAGCCGTGCACCCGCTTGTCCTTTGGGACGTACGCCTCCAGGCGGTGGTTGAGGCCGAACACGCGCTCGGCCCGGGCCCGCTCCCAGATGAGCGAGTCGAACGGCGACAGCGGTGTGGTGCGGTGCCGCCCGCGCGGCTCGCTCTCCAGCGCGTCGGGGTCCGCCCAGGCGTTCGGACCGTCCGGGTCCGCGCCGCGCCGCGCGGGCCAGCCCGACACGCGTACGGGCACGAGGCCGGCTGCGCCACTCAGCAGCGCCTCGTCGAGTATGGCGGCGTGCCCGCCCTTGACGCGGGTGAAGTCGACCAGGTCCGCCCTGGTCGCCACGCCGAGCGACCGCCCGGCGATCGTGGTCAGCCGGGTCACGCACTCGTCGTCGGACAGGTCCTGGGCGAGCAGGTCCGCCGGGACCGCGCGCTCGGCGAGCTCGTAGACGCGCCGCCAGCCGACGCGGCGGGTGCAGACGACCTCACCGATGTCGAGCAGGAACTCGATGGCGATCTTGGTGTCCGACCAGTCCCACCACGGGCCTCCATTCTTGGCCCCGCCGATGTCGGCCGTGGTGAGCGGGCCGTCCGAGCGCACCTGCTCCAGGACCTTGTCGACCACGGGCGGCACCTCGTGCCAGCGGTAGCGCCGCTCCCGGTACGCGCGGCGGCGGAAGGCGTACAGCGGCCACTGCTCGATGGGCAGGACGCAGGCGGCGTGGCACCAGTACTCGAAGGCACGGGCGGGGGCGTCCCAGTAGGCCCGCTCGACCACGGAGCGGCCGACCGGCCCGAGGCGCGCGTACGCGACGAGCTCGTGGGAGCGGGCGAGGACGGAGATGGTGTCGAGCTGGACGGCGCCGACGCGCCGCAGCATGGCGGGGACGCCGCCGCCGCGGGCGGTGGCGCCGAGGAAACCCTGGGCCCGGAGGATGATCCTGCGGGCCTCGTCGGCGGTCAGGTCGGTCACAGCCAGAGATGCTAGACGCCGTGACCGACAAAACGCTTACGGCGGTTCGGGTGCGGGCCTGGAGGGCCTCAGGAGGTGATGGACCGGTGCTCGAACGGTGAGTGGTGCTCCTGGACCGACATCTCCCGGGGTGCGTCCACGATCACGTCCGAGAAGATGTCGAACGCGAGCGCGAGCAGCCCGCCGACCGCGCAGATGCCCACGCCGATCCAGACGAAGAGCCAGTTCGGGCCGAGGGTCAGCGCCACACCCCCGACCGTGAAGCCGATGAGGATGATGATGACGGCGAGCCAAGATTTGGCGCTTCCCGCGTGGCTGCCCTGGTGTCCGCTCTGTGCCATACCCCGTTTTCTACCTGATGGCTGAGGTGGTCGGAACATCGGGGGAACCTTGGGGGCGGTTTTCCCCTATGAGTTATGCGATTGTGCCGCGGCGCTCCGTCGATTGCAGGTGGGTGTGTCTGGTACGGGAACCGCCTACGATGGCTAGCGGGGAAGTATGTCTCGTCCTCACACCTCGGCGATCAACCGGGGTAGACCTGCGAGGAGCTTTACTAAAAGTGCCAGCCATTCTCGACAAGATCCTTCGCGCCGGCGAAGGCAAGACTCTGCGGAAGCTCAAGCGCATCGCCGAGCAGGTCAACTCCATCGAAGAGGATTTCAAGAGCCTGTCCGACGCCGAGCTCCGCGCGCTGACCGCCGAGTACAGGCAGCGTCACACCGAGGGCGAGTCCCTCGACGACCTGCTGCCGGAGGCGTTCGCGACCGTCCGTGAGGCCGCCCGCAGGGTCCTCGGGCAGCGTCACTTCGACGTGCAGCTCATGGGTGGCGCCAACCTGCACATGGGCAACATCTCCGAGATGCGCACCGGTGAGGGCAAGACGCTCACCTGTACGCTTCCCGCCTACCTCAACGCGATCTCGGGCAAGGGCGTCCACGTCGTCACGGTCAACGACTACCTGGCCAAGCGTGACGCCGAGACCATGGGCCGCGTCCACCGCTTCCTCGGCCTGGAGGTCGGGGTCATCCTGGCCAACATGTCGCCGGAGGAGCGCCGCAAGCAGTACAACGCCGACATCACGTACGGCACGAACAACGAGTTCGGCTTCGACTACCTCCGCGACAACATGGCGTGGTCGATCGAGGAGTGCGTCCAGCGCGGCCACAACTTCGCCATCGTGGACGAGGTCGACTCGATCCTGATCGACGAGGCCAGGACCCCGCTCATCATTTCCGGCCCGGGCGAGCAGTCGGGCAAGTGGTACCAGGAGTTCGCCAAGATCGTGCCGCGGCTGCGGCGCGGCACCGAGGGCAAGGACGGCGAGGAGAGCACCGGCGACTACGTCGTCGACGAGAAGAAGCGCACCGTCGGCATCCTCGAGGCGGGCGTGGAGAAGGTCGAGGACTGGCTCGGCATCGACAATCTCTACAAGCCCGAGCACACCCACCTCGTGCAGTTCCTCAACAACGCCCTGAAGGCCAAGGAACTGTTCAAGAAGGACAAGGACTACATCGTCGTCGAGGGCGAGGTCCTGATCGTCGACGAGTTCACCGGGCGCGTCCTGCACGGCCGTCGTTACAACGAGGGCATGCACCAGGCCATCGAGGCCAAGGAAGGCGTGAAGATCAAGGACGAGAACCAGACTCTCGCCACGATCACCCTGCAGAACTACTTCCGCCTCTACGAGAAGCTCGCCGGCATGACCGGTACGGCCGCCACCGAGGCCAACGAGTTCCACCAGACGTACAAGCTGGGCGTCGTCCCGATCCCGACCAACCGGCCGATGGTCCGCAAGGACCAGGCCGACGTCGTCTACAAGACCGAGGACGCCAAGTTCCAGGCGTGTGTCGAGGACATCAAGGAGCGCTACGAGAAGGGCCAGCCGGTCCTCGTCGGCACCACCAGCGTCGAGAAGTCCGAGAAGCTGTCGCGGATGCTCAAGCGCCGGGGCGTGCAGCACGAGGTGCTGAACGCCAAGAACCACGCTCGTGAGGCCACGATCGTCGCCGAGGCGGGCCGTAAGGGCGCGGTCACGGTGGCGACCAACATGGCCGGTCGAGGCACCGACATCATGCTCGGCGGCAACCCCGAGTTCCGCGCCCAACTGGAGCTTCAGCAGCGCGGCCTGTCACCGTCCGAGACTCCGGAGGAGTACGAGAAGGCCTGGCCCGAGGCGCTGGAGAAGGCCAAGGAGGCCGTCAAGGCCGAGCACGAGGAGGTCACCGAGCTCGGCGGGCTCTACGTGCTGGGCACCGAGCGGCACGAGTCGCGGCGCATCGACAACCAGCTCCGCGGTCGTTCCGGCCGTCAGGGCGACCCGGGCGAGTCGCGCTTCTACCTCTCGCTCGAGGACGACCTCATGCGGCTGTTCAACTCGGCCAGGGTCGAGATGATCATGACGCGGCTCAACATCCCGGACGACGTCCCGATCGAGTCGGGCATGGTCTCCAAGGCCATCGCCTCCGCGCAGCACCAGGTCGAGCAGCAGAACTTCGAGATCCGCAAGAACGTCCTGAAGTACGACGAGGTGATGAACCGCCAGCGCACGGTGATCTACGCCGAGCGGCGGCGGGTGCTGGAGGGCGCCGACCTGCACGAGCAGGTCCGCGGCTTCGTCACCGACGTCATCGACGACTACGTCAAGGGCGCCACCGCCGAGGGCTTCGCCGAGGAGTGGGACCTCGAGAAGCTGTGGAAGGCGTTCGGCCAGCTCTACCCGATCTCCTTCACCGTCGACGAGCTCATCGAGCAGGCCGGCGGCGACCGGGAGGAGCTGACGGCGGACCTCATCGCCGAGAAGGTCAAGGAGGACGCGCTCGCGGCCTACGACCGCCGCGAGGAGCAGCTCGGCTCCGAGGCGACGCGCGAGCTGGAGCGCCGGGTCATCCTCTCGGTGCTCGACCGCAAGTGGCGCGAGCACCTCTACGAGATGGACTACCTCCAGGAGGGCATCGGCATGCGCGCCTATGCCCAGAAGGACCCGCTGATCGAGTACCAGCGCGAGGGCTACGAGATGTTCTCCGCGATGCTCGACGGCATCAAGGAGGAGTCGGTCGGCTACCTGTTCAACCTCGAGGTCGAGGTGCAGGCCAACCCGATCGTCGAGGAGAACGCCGAGGAGGACACGGCGCTCTCCGAGACCGGCTCGATCATCGCCCGGGCGCTGCGGCAGCCGTCGCGGCCGACCGAGATGGTCTACACCGCGCCGGGCGAGAGCGGCGACGTGGAGGTCAACCGGGTGCGGTCGACCCCCGAGCAGCGCGCCGCGTACGGCGACACCGAGCGCAACGCGCCCTGCCCCTGCGGCTCGGGCAAGAAGTACAAGCGCTGCCACGGCGACCCGCGCAACCAGCAGGCGTGACGTGACCTGAGAAGGACCCCGCCGGGCCGTGCCCGGCGGGGTCCTTCGCGTCATGCGGGGCCCGGTCACGCGGTCTCGAAGTCGGTGACCAGCCACTGCACGCCCTGCCGCTCCAGCCGTACGGCGAGCACGCGGCTGCGCGGCCCGCAGTGGACGAGCAGGCACATCTCGATCACCCCGTCGCGGGGCCGTTGCACGTGGGGGAGGCCCGTCAGGGGCGGCCGCTCGGCGTCGATCATCTTCCCGGCCCGGACCAGCTCGCGGTAGGCCCGCTCGGTCAGCCGGTCCTGGACGGTCTCCGGTGGCCTGCGGCCCGCCAGGATCTCCGCGAGCGCCTGGCCGAGCCCCCGCAGGCGGCGCTCGTCCGTGGGCGTGCCCGTACGGCGCGGGATGGGAGCCAGGGCGAGCGCGCCGTACGTGCCGGGACGCGTGATGTGGCCGCCGCCGTCACGCTCGTCGTAGGGAGGATCGGCCGGGGGGACGGACGCGAGCCGTGGCAGGGGGACGGGCTTGGGCATCGGGGGACTCCGCTCTCATGCGCCGTGAAGCTGACGCTTAATAGAGGTTGCGGTCATCCGCTCTGATACGGGGAAACGCCAACTTTGCCGAGTCGCGAGCCTTTGTGCCGCCGTTCGTCCGGGAAGATTCCTCCCGGTTGGCGGGGCCGCTCTGGATTTGAGCACGGGTTGATCGGCGATTAGCGGCATCCGCAATGGCGGGAAACACAACAGGGGCGCCCGGGATCACCGGGCGCCCCTGCTCCCTGAGAGGGGGACCTGACGCGTCAGGCGCGGGCACGCGCCGTGTCGGCGCTCTCCCCGGAGTCCACGTCGGGCTCGGGTTCGCGACCGGGCGTCATGATGTTCAGCTTCTTGATGAGGAAGCTGAAGACCACGTAGTAGAGGAAGAAGTAGACGACGCCGATCAACATGATCAGCCAGAAGTTGTGCGTGTTGTCCTTCGTCGCGTTCAGGCCCGCGTCGATCGCGCCGGCGGAGAACCCGAAGCCGAGGCGCCCGTCCAGGGCCGCGACCAGGGCCATCGAGACGCCGGTGAGTAGCGCGTGCGCCGCGAACAGGATCGGGGCCACGAAGATGAACGCGAACTCGATCGGCTCGGTGATGCCGGTGACGAACGAGATCAGGGCCGAGGAGATCATGATGCCGCCGACGGTGGCGCGGCGGTGCGGCGGCGCGGCCCGCCACATGGCGATCGCGGCGGCCGGCAGGCCGAACATCATGACCGGGAAGAAGCCCGCCATGAACGCGCCGGCGCCGTCCTGCCCGGCGAAGTAGCAGTTCAGGTCGCCCGCGGCGTGGGTCGCGCCGACGGTGCACTCCGGCACGGTGAACCACACGATCGAGTTGACGAAGTGGTGCAGGCCGAAGGGGATGAGGCCCCGGTTCACGATCCCGTAGATGCCCGCGCCGAGCGTGGAGTTGCTGGCGAGCCAGTCGCCGAAGTTGGTCAGGCCCTGCCCGATCGGCGGCCAGATCAGGCCGAAGACGACGCCGAGGACGAGCCCGGCCAGCGCGGTGAGGATCGGGACGAAGCGGCGGCCGCCGAAGAAGGCCAGGTAGGCCGGCAGTTTCGTCCGGTAGTACCGCTGCCACAGGATCGCCGCGACGAGGCCCATGAGGATGCCGCCGAGCACTCCGGTCGGATTGGCCGCCGCGAGGTTGAGCGCCTCCGCCGGCTTGCCGTCCGCTCCCACGATGGACTGTGCCACCTTCTTGTGCACCGCCGCGTCCGCGGAGGCGTCGAAGAACATCAGGTGGGTGACCCGGTCCCAGACGAGGTAGCCGACCACGGCCGCGAGAGCGGTCGAGCCGTCGGCCTTGCGGGCGAAGCCGACCGCGACGCCGACCGCGAACAGCAGCGGCAGCGCGTCGAACAGGGCGCCGCCCGCGCCGCCGATGACCTGTGCGATCTTGTCGAGGGCAGCGTTGTCCGTGCGGCCGAGGAGGTCGTCCTGGCCGAACCGGAGAAGGAGGGCCGCGGCGGGCAGTGCCGCGATCGGGAGCATCAGGGAGCGGCCGATGCGGGACAGTGCGGTCAGCACCGCGTTCTGGCCGGAAGGTGCCGCGGGCAGGCCCGCGTCGGCGGAGGTGGAACTCATCGGGTGTTCCTCCAGGATGGGGGGACTACTAGAGGCGTCTGGCCGGGGCTCCGAGGAGCGTCCGGAGCTGGTAGCGGTCGGCGCGATAGGTGGAGACGCCGAGTTCGGCGCACACCCCGCCGGCGAAGGACCGGCGCTGCAGCAGCAGCACGGCCCCGCCCCGGGGCAGTTTGAGCAGGTCGGCGTCGCTCGGATCGGCGAGGCCGCCGTCGATGGTCAGCTCCCCGGCGTCCATCACGAGCGCGTAGCGCGACTCGAGCAGGGCGTACAGGGATCGTCCGGTCAGGTCGTAGGCATCGAGATCGGGTGCGAGCGCGACCGGGATGTGGGCGCGCTCGATGCTCAGCGGTTCCCCGTCCGCCGTGCGCAGCCGCTCGATGAAGTGGACGGCGTCTCCCGGCTGGATGCCGAGCTGCCGTGCGAGGTGGGCACTGGCCCGGACCACCCGCCGGTCCAGGTCGCGGGAGCCCGGCTCCATGCCGCGCGCCCGCATGTCGTCGGTGAAGGAGGTGAGTTGGAGTGCCAGCTCGATCTTCGGGCGGGCCACGAACGTCCCCTTGCCCGGGACCCGGTGCAACCGGCCCTCGGACACCAGGTGGTCGACGGCCTGCCGTACCGTCATACGAGACAGGTCGAAGCGCTGGCTCAGGTCGCGTTCGGAGGGGATCGCCGCGCCGATCGGCAGCTCGTTGCTCTCGATGAGGTCGAGCAGGATCTCCCGTAGCTGGAAGTACTTGGGCACCGGGCTGTCCGGATCGATCTGGGCCACTGATCCCTCCCCTCTCGCTCTGGATCGTCCGAATAAGTTAAGGTTCTTACTGGTCTAGTCCGGACTAGACCACAGCCGGGAAATGTGTGTCAATGTATGGGCCGGCGACGGATCGATAACGGACAAATCTCGCCAAGCAGAGGATGATCATCGATGACGACCAGGATGCGCGGTGAGATCGCCGAGCAGCCCGCGGCGATTCGGGCGACGCTGGACGCCCTCCTTCCGAGGACCGGCGACGTCGAGGCGGTCGCGCGGGGCACCCGCCACCTGCTGTTCGTCGCCCGCGGGACCTCGGACAACGCGGCGGTCTACGGCCGCTATCTGATCGAGGCGCGGGCGGGCCGGATGGCCGCGATGGGCGCCCCCTCCGTCGCCACCACCTACCGCCGCAGGCTCGACCTCGACGGGGTGCTGGCCGTGGGCCTGTCCCAGTCCGGCCGTACGGAGGAGATCGTCGAGACCCTCCAGTGGGCGAAGGACTGCGGCGCGAAGACCGTCGCGATCACCAACGGCGGCGAGGAGTCGCCGCTGGCCCAGGCCGCCGACCTCGCGCTGTGCACGCTCGCCGGCGAGGAGAAGGCCGTCCCGGCCACGAAGACCTACACGACCCAGCTCGCCGCGCTGGCCGTGCTCGCGATCGGCCTCGGCGCCGACGTGGACCCCGACGACCTGCGCCGGGTGCCGGACGCGGTGGAGAAGCTGATCTCCGACCCCGGCGACCTGGACGCCGTGGTCGAGGGCCTGGCCGACAAGCCCGGCGTCGTCGTGTCCGGCCGCGGCCTGGCGTTCTCGACCGCGCTCGAGCTGGCGCTCAAGCTCAAGGAGGCGTGCTACCTGCACGCCATGGGCCTGTCGTACGCCGACCTGCTGCACGGCCCGATCGCGGTCGTGGACGCCGAGACCCCGGCGATCCTGGTGGCGGCGGGGCAGGGCCCGACACTGGCGGGCACGGTCGCGCTGGCCGAGCGGGTCACCGGCGCGGGCGCCGCCGCCTTCGGCGTCGGGGGCGGCGAACGGCTCGCCGCCGCCTCGACCGCCGCCCTGAACGGTCCGGACCTGCCCGAGTGGGTGGCTCCGCTGGGACTCATCGTCCCCGGGCAGTTGCTCACCGAGGCGCTCGCGCGCAGGCTCGGTATCGACCCCGATTCCCCCCGCGGTCTGAAGAAGGTCACGCAGACCGACTGACGACAGACCGGCCGAACAACAGGAGGACCCCCATGGCTGCAGACGCCGAGGCGATCATCGCCGGGCTCGGTGGCGCCGACAACATCATCGAAGTGGAGCCGTGCATCACGCGGCTGCGCACCGAGGTGCACGACGCCTCGAAGGTGGACCAGGCCGCGCTCAAGGCGGCCGGCGCCCACGGAGTGATGGCGGCGGGCAACGTCGTCCAGGTCGTGGTGGGCCCCGAGGCCGACACCATCGCCAGCGACATCGAGGACATCATCGGCTGAACCCGGGAGATCGTCGCGGGTCCCCCGGTCTCGGGCGGACCTGTGGCGACGCCTGCCCGGATCTCAGGGAAGGGCTCTTCATTGACGACTGTTCTCGCCCCGGTCGCGGGGGCGGCCATCGGCCTGGCCGCCGTGCCGGACCCGGTGTTCTCGCAGGCGATGGTCGGCCCGGGAACCGCGATCGACCCCCTCCGGCAGCCCGTCGAGGCTCTGGCCCCGATCAGCGGCACGATCGTGAAGCTGCACCCGCACGCGTACGTCGTGGTGGGGGACGACGGCAGGGGCGTGCTGGTGCATCTCGGCATCGACACCGTGCAACTCAAGGGCGACGGCTTCCGCCTGCTCGCGGCGGAGGGGGATCGCGTCGGCGCCGGGCAGCCCGTCGTGGCCTGGGACCCCGCGGCGGTCGAGGCCGGCGGGCGCTCGCCGGTCTGCCCGGTGGTGGCGCTCGACGCCGTGGCGGGCTCGGTCGGCGAGGTCGCCGAGGGCCGCGTGAGCGCGGGTGACCCGCTCTTCGAGTGGTCGTGATGCTCAGGTGATGGAGGCCGCGCTCTTCGACCTCGACGGCACCCTGGTCAACACCGAGGTCCGCAGCCGCGCCCTGTGGCGGATGTTCCTGGACGACCGCGGCATCACGTACGACGAGACGCTGTTGCGGCGCGTCATGGGCCGCCGCGGGGTGGACGTCGTCCCCGAGGTGCTGCCCGGCCTGGATCCGGAGGTCGTGATGGAGGAGATCCGCTCCTACTACGACCATCCGGACCTGCCCGACATCGTGCCGGTCCCGGGGGCGGCGGAGCTGGTGTCCCGGGTCGCGGAGCAGGGAGCTCCGCTGGCCCTGGTCACCTCGGCCCAGCGGTGGTGGGCGGTGGAGCGGCTCACCGAGATCGGCGTCGTGGAGGTGGTACGGACCATCGTCTCGGCCGAGGACGTGACCGTGGGGAAGCCGGATCCGGCCGGTTACCTCATGGCGGCCGACCTGCTCGCGGTGGACCCGGCCACGTGTGTGGTGTTCGAGGACTCGCTCGCCGGGATAGCGGCGGCCCGGGCCGCGGGTATGACGTGCGTTGCGGTGGCCACCACCCATCATCCGGATGAACTGTCACACGCGGATCTGGTAATACCCGATATGTCGGGTATTGACTGGCCTTTGACGGAACTACCGGCGGTCTAGACCACCGCCGCAGGAGGAGGAAACGTGGCCGAACGCACAGTCAGCGTCGCGTCCGAGGTCGGGCTGCACGCCCGCCCGGCGGCGACGTTCGTGCAGACCGCGGCGAAGGCGCCCTACGACGTCACCATCGCGAAGGCGGGCGGTTCGCCGGTGAGCGCGAAGAGCATCCTGTCGGTTCTGGCGCTCGACGTACGGCAGGGCGAGTCGATCGTCATCCGCGCGGAGGGCGACGGCGCCGAAGAGCTGCTCGACGAGCTCGCCCAGATCGCCTCGGCCTCCTGACGCCAGTGGACGGACAGCGGAAGACGGGGACGACGGCGGGGGACGAGAACGGCGCGCGGTCGCTGGCCGGCACGTCGCTGGCCGGCACAGTGCTTGCCGGTACGGGGGTCAGCCCCGGCGCCGGGTACGGCCCGGCCCATGTGCTCGCGGGTGAGATCCCCGAGCCCGACAAGGAGGCGCGCCACGACGGCGACGCCGCCGCCGAGCGGGCCCGCGCCGAGCGGGCGGTCGAGGAGGTGGCCGCCGACCTGGAGGCGCGGGGCGCCAGGGCGGGCGGCGAGGCCGAGGAGGTGCTCGGCGCGCAGGCGTTGATGGCCCGCGACCCGAGCCTGGCCGTGGAGGTCGGCGAGCTCATCGAGCGTGGCGTGGCCGCCCCGCGCGCCGTCTTCGACGCCTTCGGCAAGTATCGGGACCTGCTCGCGGCGGCCGGCGGTTACCTGGCCGAGCGCGTGGCGGACCTCGACGACATCCGCGACCGGGTGATCGCCGTGCTCACCGGCCTGCCCATGCCCGGCGTGCCGGCCAGCGCCGCCGAGCCGTTCGTGCTGGTCGCCAAGGACCTCGCCCCGGCCGACACGGCGCTGCTGTCGAAGGACGTGGTCGCCGCGTTCGTCACCGAGCAGGGCGGGCCGACCAGCCACACGGCGATCCTCGCCCGCTCGATGGGCGTGCCCGCCGTCGTCGGCTGCGCCGGCGCGACGGCGATCGCCCCCGGCACCCCCGTGCTGGTCGACGGCGCGTCCGGACAGGTGCTGCTCGCGCCGGACCCGGCCCGCGTGGCCGAGGCGCGCGCCGCCGAGGAGGCGCGGCGGGCGGTGCTGTCGGCGGCCACCGGTCCCGGCGCGACCGCCGACGGGCACCCCGTTCCCCTGCTCGCCAACATCGGCGGCCCCCGCGACCTGGAGAGCGCGCTGGCCAACGGCGCCGAGGGCGTCGGCCTCTACCGCACGGAGTTCCTCTTCCTCGACCGTGAGACCGCGCCGTCGGGGAGCGAGCAGGAGGAGGCCTACCGGGCGGTGTTCGAGGCGTTCCCGGAGGGGCGTGTGGTGGTGCGCACGCTCGACTCCGGCGCCGACAAGCCGCTGGCGTTCCTGCCGCCGCCGGAGGAGGAGCCGAACCCGGCGCTCGGGGAACGCGGCCTGCGCATGTTCCGCCGGTATCCGGAGATCATGACCGCTCAGCTCGGCGCGCTGGCGCGGGCCGCCACGGGCGTCTCGGCCAAGGTCCAGGTCATGGCGCCGATGGTGGCCACCGTCGAGGAGGCCGAGTGGTTCGCCGACGCCTGCCGTACGGCGGGGCTCGACGGCGCGGGCATCATGATCGAGGTGCCGTCGGCGGCGCTGCGGGCGGTGGACCTCATCCGGGCCGTCGACTTCTTCTCGATCGGGACCAACGACCTCACGCAGTACGCGCTCGCGGCCGACCGGCAGGTCAGCGCCGTGGCCGGGCTGCAGGATCCGTGGCATCCGGCCGTGCTCGACCTGATCGCGATGGCGGCCTCGGCCGCCTCGGCGGCGGGCAAGGGCTGCGGGGTCTGCGGCGAGGCCGCGGCCGATCCGGTGCTCGCCTGTGTGCTCGTCGGCATGGGGGTCACCTCGCTGTCCATGGGCGCCCCCGCGCTGCCCTGGGTGCGCGCCGCCCTGTCGCGGCACACGCTCGCGCAGTGCCGCGACGCCGCCGCCGCGGCGCGCTCGGCCACCTCGGCGCAGGCCGCCAAGGCCGCCGCACGCGCCGAACTGCCGGGCCTGGAGGCACTCGCGTTCTGACCGTCCGTGACCGGGTTCCTGGCCCGGTCACGGCCGGGCGCGGCTACGGTAAAGAACGTGCCACGAATCAGACACGGTGTCGTCATGCTCGCCGCCCTCCTCGCGACCGGATGCTCGTCCGGCGTCGGCGCGGCGAGCCCGGCGCCCTCGCCGCGCACGTCCGCGCCGGTGTCCGTGTCCCCACCACCCCCCTCGCCGTCGGCCCGCCCCTCGGGAAGCCTGGCCGAGCGGACGCTCGCGGCGATGAGCCTGCGGGACAAGGTGGCCCAGCTCTTCACCATCGTGGTGTGGGGCCAGAAGGCCGGGGCGGCGAGCAAGGAGAACGAGGCGCGGTACGGCGTGGGGACGCCGGCGCAGGTGGTGGAGAAGTTCCGCCCCGGCGGGGTGATCCTGTTCGACTGGGCGGGCAACGTCTCCGGCGCGAGCCAGGTGGCCGCGCTCACCACCGGTCTGCGCGAGGCGGCGGCCAGGTCCGGCGAGGCACCGCTCATGATCGGCGTGGACCAGGAGAACGGCCTCGTCTCCCGGCTCAAGTCTCTCGTCACCACGTTCCCCGGCGCGTCGGAGATCGGCGAGACCGGCAAGACGGCGAACGCGCGCGACGTCGCCAGGGCGACCGGTGAGGAACTGCGCGACCTCGGCATCTCGCTCGACTTCGCGCCGGTGGCCGACGTCAACATCAACCCCCGCAATCCCGTGATCGGCCCCCGCGCGTACGGCTCCGACCCGGGAAAGGTGGCCGCGATGGTCGGGGCGGCCGTCGACGGCTTCCACGCGGCGGACGTGGCCTCCGTCGCCAAGCACTTCCCCGGCCACGGGGACACCTCGGTCGACAGCCACACGGGCCTGCCGGTCATCACGCACTCGAAGACGCAGTGGCGGAAGCTGGACGCGCCGCCGTTCCGCACGGCGATCGCGCACGACGTGGACGCGATCATGTCGGCCCACGTGGTGATGCCGAAGCTCGACCCCTCGGGCGACCCCGCGACGCTGTCCCACCGCATCCTCACCGGCCTGCTCCGCGAGGAACTCGGCTTCGACGGCGTGATCAGCACCGACGCGCTCGACATGGCCGGGGTGCGGAAGAAGTACGGCGACGCCGAGGTCGCCGTGCGGGCCGTGCTCGCCGGGGCCGACGTGCTCCTCATGCCGCCCAACCTGCCCAAGGCGTACGATGCCGTCCTCGACGCGGTGAAGTCGGGCCGGATCTCCGAACGCAGGATCGACGAGTCGGTGCTGCGGATCCTGCGGCTGAAGGAGAAGCGCGGTGTCTTCGGCCCGATCCGCACCGACCCCGGCGCGCTGAAGTCCGCCGCGCACCGCAAGGTCGCGGAGCGGGTCTTCGCCGTCGTCAGGTGACGGCGGGCGCGTCTCCTTCCGGCTCGTCCTCCTCTGGCTCGTCGGCCTGGGTGTAGTCGAAGTAGACCGTGATCGACGGCCAGTCGGTCCCGTCGTCGGTGACCTCGTTGTGCATGACCAGGTCGTACACCTCGACCTGGCCCAGTTCCTCGATCGTGGTCGCGACCCGGCGGAGCAGCGCAGGCACGCTGTCCTGTCCGATCCCTTCCGGATTGTTCTGGGTGAAGTGGTACATCTGGCTCGAAATTGGCTTGGTCATGACAGTCCCTACAGGAAACGCCTTTTCTTCTTGCCCTGGGTGTTCTGATTCTGCTGGCCCTGCTGCTGGCCCTGCTGCTGGTTGGCGTTGCCCTGGTTGGACTGGGTGCCGCGCTTCTGGGCGTTGCGGTCGCCGTCGAGCTTCTCGCCGGTCTTCACCTTTTGCTCGGCCGCCTTGGCGGCCTTCCTGTCGTACGGCTGACCGGCCTTCTTCGCGTCCAGCGCCTGCTGCTCCGCTGAGGACAGTTCGGGGCCGCTCTGCCTCGAATAGGGCCTGCGGCTCCTGCCCATGTCGAGCTTGAGGCCCCCGCGGGGCCCCGTCGCACCTGCCGTCCGCACGGGCGTGCCCCTCAGCGGAACATGGGGGCCGCCCGCCCCCGCCAGGGACGGGCCGCCTCCGAAGGGGCCGCGGGTGTTCTTCAGGATGCGTTCAAGCGGTTCGGTGATGTGCCGCGTGACGGCCGGGGCCAGAACCCGGGCGCCGCCCTCCTCGGCCTCCCTGAGGATCTTCCGCATGGCGTACCGGGTGGCGAGGAGCCCCGCCGTGGCCGAGGCCGCGGCGAACGGGCCGCCCGCGACGAGCGTCGAGGCCAACTTGGTCGCGCCCGCCATGGCCTGCGTGATGATGGCCACCTTCGTGGCGGTTACCGCGGTGGCGGTGCCTTCGAGCACCGCCGGCGCGTACGCGGCGGCCCCGACGGCCGTGCGGAGGTGTTCCGTGGTGCCGGTGTTCCAGTTGGTGCGCATCGCGTCGGCGGACACGCCCTGGTACACGCCCGGCAGCCGCCTGACCTCGCCCTCCGCGCCGCTCCCCCCGGAGGCGGCGCCGGCCTGCACGACCTGCCACGGGCGGATCTCCGTGCGGATGTCGGCCTCATCGATTTTCGGGAAGTTGACCAGGCTCGCGATCGGCTGTGCCCAGTCCGGCGGCATCAAGCCCATGTCAGGCCCTGTTCGTCGTGCGCCCCCGCGATCTGGCGCCCCGCGTCGCCCTCGGCGTCCGACACCCGCCGGCGCGCGACCGCGAGCGCCTCTCCCGTGCCGCCCACCGTCCCTCCGAGCTGCGCGTACGCCTCGACGGCCGTCAGGGCGGAGCGGTTGTACGCGGCCACGAAGGCGCCGAACAGGCCGTCGTCGCCCCACGAGGAGGCGCCCGCCCGCTCGCGCAGATACTGGAGGGCGGTCACGAATTCATCGCCGTGCTCCGTCAGGCGAGAGGAGGCCCTGTCCACTTCGCTGTGTTCGATGCCGAGTTCCCCGTGCATGCGCGGCACGTTAGCATGACCCGCGAATTACGGACGGGTGAATTGCACAGTAAAAGCATTTTGTCCTTTTTGTGGAGGAATACTTGTCCCTGTCGTTTCCGGGGGGCAGCGACCTGGAGCTGCTGGAGCAGATGATTCGCCAGGCAGAGGACGTCATGCGCGGCCTCGCGGACGTCCAGGCCGGGATCCGGCAGGTCACCGGCGAAGGGGAGGGCGCCGACGGCCTGGTGCGGGCCAGGGCCGACGGCCGGGGGCAGGTCACCGCGATCACATTGGATCCGCGGGTCATGCGGCTCGACGCGGCCGTCCTGAGCGCGGAGGTGACGAGGGCGATCAGGGCCGCCCAGGACGCCGCGAAGGAGAGGACCGACGAGCTCGTCGCCGCCGCCCAGAGCAGGGTGACCGGGCTGGCCGCCCCGCTCGACGAGACGTTCGTGCGTTATCGGTTCGACCAGCTCGCCCAGGAGCTGGACGCGGGAGCGGACGCCTTCGGCCCACACTCCGCGGACCGGGCCGACGACCTGGAGCAGGACGCGGAGCGCGCCGCACAGATCGAGGCATGGCTGGAGGACGGGCAGCGCGAGATCGAGGCCGTCACCGGCCACGGCCGGGCGGCGGACGGCCGGATCAAGGTCGTCACGACGGTGTACGGCCAGGTGCGGGAGGTCGTCATCGAGCCTCGTGCCATGCGCCTGCCCAGCCGGACGCTGGCCGAGGAACTCCTGCTGGCCCTGGGCCGGGCGCAGCAGGACGCGGAACGGCAGAGCCGTCAGATGGTGAGTGACGCGCTGCGGGAGCTGGCGCCCGGCGAGTCGTTCGGCCCGGACGCCGTCGACGAGTGGTTCGGCGGCGTGCTCAAGCCGTTCGAGCGGCCGGACTGACCACTCCCTATATTTGTAGGCACGTCGGGTGGGAGGCGCGGTGCTCAAGGGTGTGCTGATCGACTGGGGCGGGGTTCTGACCACGAGCCTGGCCGAGTCCGTCGCGGAGTGGATCGAGGCGGACCGGATCGACCCCCGGCACTACCGGGAGGTCATGCGCGCGCTGGTCACGCAGGCGTACCGGGCCGGCGTCGAGCCGGACGGCGAGAACCCGATCCACGCGCTCGAACGGGGCGAGATTCCGGTCCTGGAGTTCGAGCGCGCCCTGGCGGCCCGGCTGGTGACCCTCGACGGCGGCCCGCCGGAGGCCGACGGCCTGCTGGCCCGGATGTTCGCCGGGTTCCGGCCGGTCGAGGAGATGAACGGGATGCTCCGCCAGGCCCGGACGGCCGGGCTCGGCACCTGCCTGGTGTCCAACTCCTGGGGCGACCACTACTCGCGTGAGGGCTGGGAGGTCCTCTTCGACGCGGTCGTCATCTCCGGAGAGGTCGGCATGCGCAAGCCCGAGGAGCGGATCTTCCGGCACGCGCTCGGCCTGCTGGGGCTCGAGCCGGGACAGTGCGTGTTCGTCGACGACATCGAGGCGAACATCGTGGCGGCCCGCGCGATCGGCCTGGTCGGGGTCCACCACAGCGATCCCTCGGAGACCATCGCCGAGATGGAGCGCCTGTTCGGCCTGCCTTTCCGCGAGCCCGGCGCCGCCGCCTGTCTGTAGTTGCAATCAGAGACCGAGTCGAGGAACGCATGCGCGTCTATCTGCCGTCCACGATTCCCGCGCTGGCGCGCGTCGTCGCCGCAGGGGAGCTGGGCCCGGCCCCGCTGACCGGCTTCGCGGTCACCCCCGCGTTGATCGAGTGGTACGCCTCGGGCGACACCGAGGAGCTGGAGTACGTCGCGCTGACCGAGGCCGCCCGGACCTCCCTGCGCATGCTGGCCGCCGACCGCAAGGACGGCGTCGAGGTGGCCGCCCGGCGGGTGGTGATCGCGGCCGAGGTGCCCGACGAGAACGTGAAGGCCGGCGCCGACCTGGAGGAGCGCGCCCGCGTTCGGGTCCTGGAGCCGATCCCGATGCGGCTGGTCGCCTCGGTCCACGTGGACGACGCCGACGCCGCGCCGGACGTGGAGGCGGCGATCGCGGCGCTGCCCGCGGCCGACGTCGGGGATGACGACGCGCGGTTCGTCGTGGACGGTGCGGAGGACCACGAACTGCTCTGGTACGCCACGCAGGAGATCCAGGATCTGCTCACCTGACCCGCGTAGTTCATGGAGTTGTCACGCCCGGCGTCTAAGCTGGAGGCGAGATGACACACATTGTTTGGGACTGGAACGGGACGCTCTTCCACGACATCGACGCCGTCGTCGGCGCGACCAACGAGCTCTTCCAGCCGTACGGCCTGGGGCCGTACGACGCGGAGGGCTTCCGTGAGGTGTACACCCGCCCCATCTGGGTGGCGTACGAGCGGATGCTCGGCCGGCCGCTCGGGGAGGGCGAGTGGGAACTGCTCGACGCGGGCTTCCACGAGCACTACCACCGGCTGATGGAGGCGTGCAGCCTCGCCGAGGGGGCACTGTCGAGCCTGCGCGCCTGGGAGGGGTCGGGCCGCACGCAGTCGCTGCTGTCCATGTGGGGCCACGAACGGCTGGTCCGCAAGACCGGCGAGTTCGGCATCGACGGCCACTTCACCCGCATCGACGGCTCGCGCTCGGCGACCGGCGGCCACAAGGCCGAGCACATGGTGGAGCACATGCGCGCGCTCGGCGTCGACTCGGCGAAGGTCGTCGTCATCGGCGACAGCGTGGACGACGCCCACGCGGCCCAGCACGTCGGCGCCCGCGCCATCCTCTACACCGGCGGCATGACCAGGCGGTCGGAGCTGGAGGGCGTCGGGGTCCCGGTGGTGGACTCGCTGGCCGACGCCCTCGACCTCGTCTGACGCGTCAGCGGGCCTGGCGTTCCCCCTCCAGCAGCCACCGGGGCTTGGCGTGGCGGCCGGTAGAGCCGCCTGACCGCCACACTCCCGACGACACTTGTCGCTGACCAGGCGACCGCCGTCCGGCCCCGGCTCCTGGGTCTGGTGCAGCCGCAGGCGTCCGTCGTACAGCTCGTAGCTCGGCGGGGTCTGGCGTCGCAGTTCTGGCCGTACGGCACGTCCGGCCACTTCGTGGGATTCGAACCGATCGTGCTCGGATCGCAGTCAGCGTGTCGGAGCACTGGCCGTCGCTGGAGTGGCCCAGAGGGCTGCCCGAGCCCGAACTGCGGGGCGACCTGGCCCTTCCACGTCCCGCGTAGCGGCCCCGTGCGTGCGACTTGTCGAGGTCGTCCTGGATGCGGCGGCTGCCCCGCGTGGGCCGTACGCTGAGCACGATCCACACCGCACCCCCACGGAGGCCACGATCAACCGCCTCGTTCTCTGGAACATCGACCTGACGCTCGTCGACGTCGCCATCGTCACCCGCGACGCCTACGCGGACGCGTTCCGGATGGTGACAGGGCGGCCGCTGGTGAAGCTCGCACCGGCGCTGGGCCGCCCCGACTCGGAGATCGTCTTCGAGACCCTGGCCGTCAACGGCATCGTCGTCGAGGACCACCACCTGCCGAGGTTCCTCGACGCGCTGGCCGTCTGCTTCGCGGAGCGGCGCGACCGGCTGACCAAGGACGGCCGCGTGCTGCCCGGCGCCAAGGACGCGCTCAAGGCCGTGTCGCGCCTCGACGGCGTCGTGCAGTCGGTGCTCACCGGCACCATCAAGAGCAACGCCGTGCACAAGCTCAAGGCGTTCGGGCTGGACAAGTGGATTGACGTCGAGGTGGGCGGCTACGGCGAGGAGGTCTATCCGAAGGCCACCCTGCTGCAGGTCGCGCAGGGACGGGCCAAGGCCGGGTATGGCGCCGTCTTCACAGCCGGCAACACCGTGCTGATCGGCGACTCCACGCGTGACGTCCAGGCGGCGAAGATCGGCGGCGCGGCCATGATCGGCGTGGCGTCGGGCCGGTCCACGGCCGCCGAGCTGCGCGAGGCGGGGGCCGACATCGTGCTGTCCGACCTGTCCAACCCCTCCGAAGTCGTCGCGGCCGTCGCCCGCCTGACCACCCCGGCCGACCGTACGACGCCCTGACTTGTCGCCGCTGCCCCTTCATCGGCTCATGGCAATCGAGGGCGTAGGCGGGGCCTGGATCCGCCTGCCGCCGGCAGCGACCGGCCCACCGTCAGCGCATGTTTGCCGGCGTCGAGGAACTTGTTTCGCCACTTCCAGATCGAGACCTCCGCGACGCCCCCGTCGCGGGCCGCCCACGCTGGCGCTCGGCCTTGAAGTCCTGTGGATCGAGAGCACCGGGAGGACGTCAGACGAGGTGGCCGCTGACGTGGCCAGAACGGCTCGAGTGAAGCCTGCCGAGTGGCTGACGGCCGGGGCGCTCACTCAGCCTTCCTGCCGCGTTCCTCGTCGTCCCCGCGCCGACGGAGCGCTCGCTCGGCAATCCCGCTGGAGAGCTTGCCCGTCACCGATCTGGCCCGGTCGAGGGTCTCGTTACCGAGGTGCCTGGCGGCATCGACGCCCTCTGCTCCTGTCTCGAGCACCTTGTCCCGCACCTCCGCGGCCGCGTCCACCCATCGTCTCGCCTCCAATGACTGTCGGCTGCGCTCGATTCCGAGCCGTCCCTGGAAGTCGACGACGGCGATCGCGACATAGTCGCTCGAATGCACCACAGCCCGGGATGTGGTCGGGTGCAGCAGCACCTTCGTGTTGGCCGTGCCGGCAGCCGCATGCATGCGGGCCATCAGACGCTCGGTGCTCCGTGTGATGAGTTCCAGCCGATTTTGCCGTGCAGCCCGAAGTGCGAGGCGATGCCGGTCCAGTTCCTCCGGAGACGCGTCCAGCACCCGGTCGAGTTCGAGTACGGCGATCGCGTCCTGCAGTTGGAAGCAGCGAGCCAGAACGGCGAGCCACTCCTGAACCTTGGACTCGGCTTCCTTGGACGTCTTGGCGAGATCACCGATCTTGGTCTTGTGTTCCATCTTCTCCGCGAGTGCGTCGAGTTGACGCAGCGCGTACGCCTGGGTTCGTGCGATCGTCACCGGCGTGGCCTGTACCTTCGACCACGTGACCTCGGAGACCCGGCCCACCTGCTCTCGGATGGTCATGGCCTCCTCGATCACGAGGTCCACTCCGATCATGTCCGCCAACACCGCGTCCTTCTGGGCGCGGAGCACGTCGTCGACCTTCTCGTCGATCGTGGCGAGATAGTCGGTGATCTCGTCCATGGTCTGTTGCATCGCAAGCTGCGCCATGATCCCCGCGGCACCGGCCAGAAGCGCCGGGTTGGTCAGAAGCGATCCGGGCCCCTTCGCGAATTCGACGAATCCCTTGATGTGGCCCTTGTTCCCCTTCAGCACACCGGAACTGAGACCCGACTTCGAGCTTTGCCTCAGCCCGTACCTCTCGACAAGCTGCGCGGACTCCTTACTCAGCTTCACCCAGCGACCTGAGTTCGCGGCAATCTCGGAACCTGCCTGTGCGGCTTCAGCCCCGATATTGAGAACAGATCCGAGCCGTTGCAGTCCGAGGTCCTTCGACGGCAGTCCCTCGGAGACCAGGAAGCGTTCGACAGCCGTCGGATCCCCGATGACCGCCAGTCCATCGCCGTCACTGATCAGCTGAATCTCATCATTCATCGTCGGCTCCTGAAGCGTGGGCGGGGAGGCGGCTCTTCGCAGTTGCGGGTGGAGCCGGGGTGCGCGCGGCATTCGCGGGGCGGGGGTCGAGATCTTCCAGGATAGGAGTTCCTGCGCTCACCGTCCGGCCGAAGACCTCGACGTGCGCCACGCTATTTTCGACGCCCCTGACCTTTCCGCGTTCTGCCACTTCGAGGAGCTCGGATTGGAGGCCGTCGGGCAGCGGCTGGAGCCGGGCTGGGCGGTGATCGAGTGCCGCGTCGCGGAGTCCGACCCAGATCCCTGATGCGCACCATGCCCCGCGGCCCCCCTCGCGCACGAGCCGTTCGGGCACCGGCCCATGGTCCTGCTGGTCGAAGGCCGCACCGCCGAAGGCGAAGCTTCCCGCCGCACCCTTCACACTGGCGAGAGCCTGCTCACCGACAAGCAGCGAGCCCGGCTGGAGGCGCTGTTCGCCGACGAGGACCATGCCGAGGTCGAGGCGACCTGGGGCGTCTACCGGCGCGCCATCACCGCCTACCGCGAACCCGACAAGACGGGCAAGCAGCTGATGTGGGGCGTGATCGACTCCGTCGTCAGTGGCCTCCCGGCCGCTCTGAAGGAGATCCGAAAGCTCGGCCGGACGCTGAAGCTGCGCGCTGCCGACGTGCTCGCAGTTCTTCGACCGCCCCGGCACCAGCTCGGCTTCCGCAACCTGACGAACTGCACCCCCAAATGTGATGTGTCCCTTTATTCGGTTTAACCCCAGTTCACCTGCAACTCCAACTAACCCGTTCGGCCGGTTGCTTTCTGCGGAGAAGGAGTGAAAGAATTCATAAAGATTTTCGAATTACGTGAGGAGGGTGTGATGGATCTGTTTGATTCGGATCCCGAGCACTCTCGTCGTTCGAATAGCTCTGATAGCTCTGATAGCTCTGGCGACTGGTGGGACCGGTTGACTTCCGGTTCCCGGTTGTGGTCGGCCGAGGGTTCGCTCGCCCACGAGCACTTTCCGATCATCGACTCCGAGCTTCCGCGGCACGCGAGCCACACCAAGGCTGACAGCACCGACAGCGTCGATAGTGCCGGTGGTTGTGGAGCCGGTGCCGTTCGGGACAGGGGCCGGTCGTCGTGGGTGTTGGTGGGTTCTCTGCGTGAGTCGGCGCAGGCGTTGGCGTTGGCGGCGGTGCCGGAGGATGTGGATGTCTGTCTTGCTGAGGCGGAGGAGTTGTTGTTCGCGCGGGATCGGATCACGTGTGCTCTTGCTGAGCGGGTGGGGCGGGTGCATGGTGCGGGGCGGGCCAAGGGGCATGGGCATGCCTCGACCCGCAGTTGGTTGCGCACCGCCGGAGGGATGAGCGTCGCGGGGGCGGGGCGTCTGATCACGCTGGCGGTGGAGTTGGCGCGTCTGCCGCGGGTGCGGGAGCGGTTCGCTGCGGGTGGGTTGGCGGCGGGGGTGGTGGAGGCGATCTGCGCGGCCACTGCGCAGTTGAGTGATGAGCACGCCGCCCTGGCTGAGTCGATTTTGCTGGAGTTGGCGGGTAAGGCAGGTGCGGCGGAGGTGGCCAAAGCCGGGCGTTATCTGCGGGCGGTGCTGGATCCCGATGGGGAGGAGCGGGATGAGCGGGCGGATTATGGGCGGCGGTTTTTGAGGGTCCGCCCGACCAGGGGTGGGGGCGTGGAGGGGGAGTTCTACCTGCCGCGTGAGGCGGCCGCCCGGCTGCGGGCCCTGCTGGACGCCTACGCCAAGCCGCGCGCAGAAGGGGACGACCGGCCGTTGCGGGTCCGGCAGGCGGATGCGTTCATCGCGTTGCTGGAGCAGAAGATCGCCGCCGAGCTCCTGGTCCTGGTCACCGCCGAATCCCTCCCCACCGACCCCCAACCCGCTGACCCCGGCACCGACCACCCCGCCGAGGCCGAAGACGCCCAGGATGCCCAGAATGCCGAGCGTGCCGAGGACGCGGAGGGCGCCGAGGCCGACGAGGACGGCCGGGACAGCGAGGACACCAACGCCAGCGACGCCGACCCGGGCGAGGCCGGGGCAGCTGCCGGTTCGGAAACAGATGGCGGTGCCGATGTAGCCGCGGACGCCGTTGTCGAGAGCGCCGACCGTGCCACCGCCGGACTTCGCGACGAGGAGCCTCGCGATCCCGGAGCCGGTGAGCACGAGACCTGTGAGCATGGGACCGATGGGCGCGGGGCCCGTGAGCCGCGGATCAGCGAGCACGACACCGCGAGCGCCGCCTCTGCCGAGGGCGATGACACCGCACCCGCCAAGGGCGGAGACCTCGACCGTGCCGCGGCCCAAGCTGAAGCAGACCCCAGGCGCGCAGCAGCATCGCCTACCTGCGGCGGTAGCACGTCCCCGCACGCAGCGCCTTCGTACACAGCGCAATTGCCGGATCCTCCTCCCGAGGATGCCTCCGCGCATCACGCCCACGCCGGGCATCGGCTTGCGGGGGACTGCCGGCATGGGCAGGGCACGTGTGAGGGCCACGGCCACGAGCATCGGAGGCATGGCGAGGGCGGGTGCGGGTGCGGCGGCGAGGCACGGTGCTCGTGTGCGCCGGGGACACCGGGATCGGAGTGGGGCGTGCCAGAGAGGCCACCGGGAACAGCGCCAGGGGCGGTGCTGGGAGCGGCGCCGGGGGTGTTGCTGGCGACCGGACAGATGCTGCCCGTCTCCAGCGTGCACCGCCTTGCCCGCACCAGCAGCCTGGTGCGCCTGGTGATGGACGCCGAGGGGCAAGTGCTGGACATGGGCCGCAAGGTCCGCCTGGCCACCCCCGCCCAACGCAGGGCGGTGTTCGCCCGCTACGCCACCTGCTGGATCGACGGCTGCCCACTGCCCGCCACCATGTGCCAGATCGACCACGCCGACAACTGGAGCAGCGGTGGCCTCACGGACCTGAAACTGCTCGGACCGGCCTGCCAGTTCCACAACCGCGACCGCTACCGCCACCCCGACCGCTACACCCGCCGCAAAGCCGGCACCGACCGCTGGGCCTTCACCTACCGCAACCCCTCCAGAGGCCGGCGGCTACGGGAGTGAGAGAGGTGCCTCGCAGAAAGGCCCGGACGGCGCGATGGGCGAGATCACAGTGCTTTGCTGCGAAGCCACAGTGCCGAAGTCACAGTGCTTTGAGGAAGCGGGCCGCGACGGGGGCCGCCACCTGCGCTCCGGTGCCGCCGCCCTCGACCACGACGGCGAAGGCCAGGTCGCCCTTGTAGCCGATGAACCAGGAGTGCGTAGGGGGGTTCTTGCCCTTCTCGGCTGAGCCGTACTCGGCCGTGCCGGTCTTGCCGGCCGTGCCGGCGGGGAAGGACACGCCGCTGGCGGTGCCCTCGCTGACGACGGCGGGCATGAGACGGCGCAGCGCGGACACCACCGCGGGCTCCAGCGGACGCGGGGGCGTGCCGCCGTCCGGGACGAGCGAGGCCGGGACCAGCCGGGGTTGCCGCCAGGTGCCCGCGGCGATGGCGCCCGCGACGGCGGCCATGTTCAGCGGGCTGGCCAGGACGCGCCCCTGGCCGATGGCTGCGGACGCGAGGTCGGTGTCGTCATGCGGCGCGGGGAAGGCGGCGTCCACGGCCGGTACCCCGATCTTGATGCTGGCGCCGAAACCGAAGTCGGAGGCCACCTTGGACAGGCGGTCAGCACCGAGGCGCCGCACCGCCATGTCGCCGAACGTCGTGTTGCACGAGTGGGCGAAGGCGTCGACGAAGCGCAGCGTGCCGTAGTCGTGGAACTCGGCGTTGTGGAACGGGAAGCCGCCGATCGTCTTCTCGGCCGGGCACTCGACGGTCTGACCGGGCGTGACGCCACCGGCCACCAGGGCCGAGGCGGTCACGATCTTGAAGGTCGAGCCGGGCGGGTACGTGCCGAGCAGGGCGCGGTTGTAGCCACCCGGCTTGTTGACCACTGCGAGGACCTCGCCCGTCGACGGGCGCAGCGCGACGAGCGAGGCGGGCTTGTCCACGCCCTCCAGGGCCTGCGCCCCCGCCCGGTGCACGCGCAGGTCGAGGGTGGTCGGCAGCGGCCTGCCGGGCTTCGATCCGCCCTCGGCGAGCGTCGCGACCTTCGAGCCCGTACGGCCGTCGACCAGGTCGGCCCGGGCGGACGCGGTGCCGGTCAGGCGGGAGGCGTACTGCTCGCGCAGCCCCTCGACGATCTGCTGCACGGAGCCGGGCGTGTCCGGCGTGTCGATGCGGGTGCCGTCGGCGGCGGTGATCGGGGCGCGCTCCGCGGGCACGGTGGTGAGCTTGACCCGAATGCCGTCGGTCATCCGGGGGTGGACGGCCGCCGGCGTCCATGCCACCTTCCAGGCGCGGTCGTGCTCGACCAGGCGGAGTCTCCCGTCGTACGCGATGGGTAGCGGGCCGGTCAGCCGGGCCCGGAACCGCACGGTGTCGTCCTGGACGCTCGTCACCTGGAATCGCTGCCCGGTGAGCTTCAGGTCGTCGTGGAAACGGCGGTACGTGCTTTCGAAGCCGGCCGGCGGGTCGGCGGCGAGTGTGCGCATCGCCGCGTAGTCCGAGCGTGACCAGGCCGCGAGGAAGTCCCGCGCGGTCTCCTCAGGCGATCCCTTCGTCCGCAGCGCCCACACCGTGACCCCCGCGGCCACCACCGGCACGAGCACCGCCGCCGTGACGTACGGCCAGCGCCTTCGCTCTCGCATGCGTCCCCCTTCGAGTCGAGTGCACGCCAAGAGCAGCAGACCAGCCGGGAGGATGTCCAATATGGATATCAACGCGCTTTATGTGCAATTCGGATATGCTCCCAGCTCGTGGACCTTGTCCGGCATCTCGGCTACTTCCTGGTCGTGACGGAAGAGCTGCATTTCGGGAACGCGGCCGCGCGGCTGGGGATGGCGCAGCCGCCGCTGAGCCAGCGAATCAGGCGTCTGGAGGAGGAGCTGGGCGTGCGCCTGTTCGAGCGGTCGAGCCGACGGGTGGCGCTGACCGAGGCGGGACGGCTGCTGGTGCCCGAGGCCCGCGAGATCGTCGCCAGGGTCGAGCGGATGCGCGACCTCATGTCCGACCTGGCGCGCGGCGACGCGGCGGTCGTGCGGGCGGGCGTCCCCGCCGACCTCGGCGCCGCCGTGCTTGCTGCGCTCATCGCTGGGTTCCGCGACCGCCGCCCCGACGTACGGCTGTCGCTGACCGAGATGGGCACGGCCGCGCAGGTCGCCGCGTTGCTGGAGGGCAGGCTCGACGTCGGGCTGCTGCGTCATCCGGTCGCCGCGAACGGGCTCGCGTACGGGCCGGTGCTCGTCCGGCATCCGGGCGTCCTGCTGGCGGAAGACGACGAGCTGACCGCCTGGGCGACCGTGCACCTCGGCGACCTGGCCGGGCGGGACCTGGTGCTGTTTCCCCGGGACGCCGAGCCCGGCCTGTACGACGACACGCTGGCCTCGTGCCGCCGGGGTGGCTTCGTCCCGGCCGACATCGTCTGCACCGACCGGGTGGAGTTCGCCCTCGGCCTGGTCCTGTCCGGCACGGCCGTCGCGTTCGGCGCCCCCGCCGAGGTGCCGGGCGTGGTGTGGCGGCCCCTCGCGGGCACGCCCCTGGCCTGGCGCTGCTCCCCGGCCTGGCGCACCGAGCCGGGGCCGTACGTGCGAGACTTCACGACCGTGGCCGTACAGGTGCTGAAAGAGAGCGCCGGCATGGTGGACGAAGGCGTGCCGCCCGCGCCGCGGGTGACGCCGCGCCCCGCGACCGGGTTGCTCGCGTGAACCCCGTGGAGCGGGTGTTCCGCAACGCCGGCGTCACCGGATGGTTGCACGCGGTCGACATCGACGACGGGCGCGAGGTGGGCCTGCGGGCCGACGAGCCGGTGGTGCTCGCGTCGGTCTTCAAGGTGCCCCTGCTGCTGGAACTGCACCGCCAGGCCGAGCGCGGGCTGCTCGACCTCACCGAACGTGTCGGCGTGCCGGCGGCGGACCGTACGAGTGGGGGCACCGGGCTGGCGGCGATGCTGGACGACGCCACGCTGTCGCTGCGCGACCTGGCATACCTGATGATGGCGGTGAGCGACAACACCGCGGCCGACGTGCTGCTCGCCCGGGTGGGCCGGGAGGCGGTCAACACGCTGCTCGACGGCCTCGGGCTGACGGCGACGCGGGTGGTGCAGGACTGCCGCGACATGCTCACCAGCCTGTGGGTGGACGCGGGTGTGGCGGACCAGTCGGCCGTGACCCAGGCGTGCACCGACCCCGAGGTGGTGGCGCGGCTGCGCGCGCTCGACCCGGCGGTGGGCAACCGGAGCACACCGCGCGAGATGACCGGTCTGCTGGCGATGATCTGGCGTGACGAGGCGGCGGGGGCGGCCTCCTGTGCGGCGATCCGCCGCCTCATGGCCCTGCAGGTGTGGCCGCACCGGCTGGCCTCGGGGTTCCCGTTCGACGACGTCGCGGTGAGCGGCAAGACGGGCACGCTGCCCACGCTCCGCAACGAGGTCGGGGTGGTCGAGTATCCCGACGGCGGGCGCTACGCCGTGGCCGTGTTCACCCGGTCGTTGAGCACGGCGCAGAACCAGCCGCGGGCGGACGCCGCGATCGGGGCCGCCGCCCGGATGGCGATCGACCAGCTCAGAACCCACATATGACAGACCCTTTCTATGTGGGCGGGGAGGGTGACATGCGGCTCAAGCGTGGCAAAGATGGGGGCATGGTCGAGGAAGGCGCTCTGCTCTGGGAACCCACGCCCGACGTCGTACGTGCGGCCCGGATCACCCGTTACATGGAACGACTGGGCCGTACCGGGGACTACGAGGACGTCTGGAAGTGGTCGGTCGAGTCTCCGGCCGACTTCTGGACGTCCATATGGGACTACTTCGGCGTGGTCGGTACGCGTGGCGACGGGCCCGTCATCCAGGGAACGATGCCGGACGCCGAATGGTTCGCGGGATCGGCTCTGAATTACGCCGAGAACGCGCTGCGCGGCCACCCCGGCCGGACGGCGGTGATTTTCCGCAATGAATCGGGCAGCCGCTGGCAGTACTCGCTCGGCGAGCTCCGCGAGGAGGTCGCCCGGGTCCGGGCGGGTCTCGCGCGGCTGGGCGTCGGGCGTGGTGACCGGGTCGCCGCCTACGTTCCGAACATCCCCGAGGCCCTCATCGCCTTCCTGGCCACCGCCTCGCTCGGGGCGATCTGGTCCTCCTGCTCGCCCGACTTCGGCGCGCCCAGCGTGACCGACCGGTTCGCACAGATCGAGCCGAAGGTGCTGGTCGCGGTGGACGGCTACCGCTACGGCGGCAAGGCGTACGACCGGTCGGAGGTGGTGCGCGAGATCGCCGGGAAGCTGCCGACGCTGCAGGCCACCGTCTGGATCCCGGCGCTCGGCGCCGACGCGCCTGACGACGCCCCGGATACCGCGCTGAGCTGGGACGACCTTCGCGGCGAGTCCGCGCCGCTGGAGTTCGAGCGGGTGCCGTTCGGCCATCCCCTGTGGGTGCTGTACTCGTCCGGCACCACCGGCCTGCCCAAGCCCATCGTCCACGGCCACGGCGGGATCGTGCTTGAGCACCTCAAGTCGCTGTCCTTCCACCAGGACCTCGGCGAGGGCGATGTGTTCTTCTGGTACACCACCACCGGCTGGATGATGTGGAACTACCTCATCGGCGGCCTGCTGGTGGGGTCCACCGTCCTGCTGTACGACGGCAGCGCGGCCCACCCCGACACCGGCGCCCTGTGGCGGCTCGCCGCCGAGGAGGGCGTGACGTACTTCGGCACCGGCGCGCCGTACATCATGGCGTCGATGAAGGCGGGGGTGAAGCCACAGGGGCTCGACCGGCTGCGCGGGATCGGCTCGACCGGCTCGCCGCTGCCGCCCGAGGGGTTCGCCTGGGTCTATTCGGATGTGAAGCCCGACGTGCAGCTCGGCTCGTTCTCCGGCGGCACCGACGTGTGCACCGGGTTCGTCGGCGCGGTGCCGCTGCTGCCGATCCGGGCCGGCGTCATCCCGTGCCGCTGCCTCGGCGCGTCCGTCGAGTCCTTCGACCCCGCGGGTGCCTCGATGGTGGGCGAGGTGGGGGAACTCGTCATCACCCGGCCCATGCCGTCCATGCCGGTCATGTTCTGGAACGACCCTTCGGGCGACCGCTACCGGGAGTCGTACTTCGCCGACTACCCGGGCGTCTGGCGGCACGGCGACTGGATCAAGATCCTCCCCGACGGCGGCTGCGTCATCTACGGCCGCTCCGACTCCACCCTGAACCGCGGCGGCGTACGGATGGGCACCAGCGAGTTCTACCGTGTCGTGGAGCGCTTCGAGGAGATCGCCGACAGCCTCGTCATCGACACCGGGCAGCTCGGCCAGGAGGGCAGGCTGCTGCTGTTCGTCACCCTCGCCGACGGCGCGTCCCTCTCCGACGAGCTGACATCTCGCCTGCGTACGGCCCTGCGCACCGAGCTGTCGCCCCGGCACGTGCCCGACGAGATCCACGTGGTCCCCGGCATCCCGAGGACGCTGTCGGGCAAGAAGCTGGAGGTCCCCGTACGGAAGATCCTGCTCGGCACCCCGGTCGAGAAGGCCGCCAACCCCGACGCCATGGCCAACCCCGAGGTGCTCACCCATTTCGCGCCCGAGCGTTGATCGCTTCGTCAGAAGACGAGGGCGTACGCCCGGACGGGGAACGTGCCCATGCCGGACACGGCGACGGGCGCCGCGTGCAGCCGGAACCCGGTGTGCGGCAGCCGTTCCAGTCCGCGCATGTGCTCAATGATCGGGATGCCGGCGGTGAGCAGGGCGGTGTGGGCCGGGCGGAGCCCGTCGGCCATGTCGTCGATGTTGACACTGTCGATGCCGACGACGGCCGGTTGCCGCTCGGCGAGCAGGGCGGCCGCGTCCGCCGTCAGGAAGGGATGCTCCGGGTCGCCGTAGGCCGGGCTGCCCCAGTGCCTGTCCCAGCCCGTACGCAGTAGGACCGCGCGCCCCCTGACGTCGTGGCCTTCGAACGCGTCGACGCCGATGCCGCGCCGGAGGGAGCCGGAGACGTCGATCAGCAGACCGGGGACGTCGACCAGCCGGGACAGGTCGATCTGGGCCAGGTCCTCGCCCTCCGCGAGCCGGTGGAACGGAGTGTCGAGGTAGGTGCCGGTGTTCGCCACCATCGTGATGCGGCCGATCTGGAACTCGGTGCCCGGGGCGTAACGGCCCCGGGAGTCCTCGCGCGTCAGGTGATCGCCGATCTCCGGTGCGGGCAGGCCCGGATAGGTGACCATGCCGTGCCGGACCACATGACTGAGTTCGACGACACGGCCGCGCGGGTGCTGCTGATCTTCGGATGTCACGTCTCCATTGTCGATGACGTCGCCAGGACCCGTTCGTACGCATCCTGGAGCAGCTGGGAGGCGCGGGGGCGATCGGGGTCGGGGCGGGGGATGCCCAGGTGCGCCTCGCGCAGTTCGTCCATCAGGTCCTCCCAGAGGGGCGGGCCGCCCTCCTCCAGCAGTCGCGCCCGGATGGTCAGCTCCGGTGTCGTCGGCCGATGGCGCAGGCCCCAGGAGCCGAGCGCGACCATGACCGGAACCGTCTGGATGCCCGCCTCGGTGAGGCTGTAGGTCCCTCGCCGTCCTCGCCCCGCTTCCTCGTGGCTCAGCAGGCCTCCGGCGACGAGGGCCTTGAGGCGGCTGCTGAGAATGTTCGACGCGATACCCTCCTCGGAGTTGGCGAGCAGGTCACGGAAGTGCCGGCGCCCGCCGAAGACCACGTCGCGCAGGACGATGAGGCTCCATCTGTCTCCGAACGCCTCCACTGCCGCGTTGATCGCACATCCTGACCGCGGCTCGTCTCGCATGACCGACCTCCAACTGATTGCGTTTTGCCACTACCTAGTCTACGCTCAATCTTAGTAGTTGCAATCCGCAAGCAGTGGTCGGATACAGGAGATCAGCAATGTCTCGTGTCAGAGTGCACAATTTCTCCGTCTCTCTGGACGGCTTCGCCACGGGCGAGGGGCAGAGCCTGGACGAGCCGTTCGGCCACGCAGGCGGGCGGCTCCACGAGTGGTTCTTCACGACCCGGACCCTCCAGGCCATGCAGGGGAAGACCGGCGGCAGCACCGGGGTCGACGACGCCGTCGCCGGTACGTGGGACGCGGGCATCGGCGCGGAGATCATGGGCCGCAACAAGTTCGGCCCCCAGCGCGGCCCGTGGGAGGACCACGAATGGAGCGGATGGTGGGGGCCGAACCCGCCGTTCCACACGCCGGTCTTCGTCCTGACCCACCACACCCGGCCCTCGGTGGAGATGGAGGGCGGCACCACGTTCCACTTCATCGACGCCACGCCGGAAGAGGCGCTGCGTCAGGCCCGCGAGGCCGCGGGCGGCCTCGACGTGCGGATCGGCGGCGGGCCGAGCACCGTCCGCCAGTTCCTGGCCGCCGACCTGATCGACCACATGCACATCGCCGTCGTCCCGATCATCCTGGGCCGTGGCGAACGCCTGTGGGACGGGCTCGAAGGACTCGAGAAGCGCTTCCGCATCGAGTCCGTGACCACCCCGAGCGGCGTCACCCACATGACCTTCACACGACGGTAGACCCCTGGAAGGCTGACAGACATGACCGAGAACATCACGTCCAAGGACGGCACGATCCTCGCCGTCGACGCGATCGGCCAGGGCACGCCGGTGATCCTCGTCGGCGGCGCGTTCAACGACCGCTCGACCGTGGCCGGGCTCGGCGCCGAACTCGCGCCGGCGTTCACCGTCGTGACCTACGACCGGCGAGGCCGGGTGGGCAGCGACGACAAGAGCGACGACTACCAGGTCGCCAACGAGATCGACGACCTGGCGGCCGTCATCGAACACGTGGGCGGCCGGGCCTCGGTGTTCGGGCACTCCTCGGGCGCCGTCCTCGTGCTGGAGGGGGCCATGCGCGGGCTGCCGATCGACCGGGTGGCCGTCTACGAGCCGCCGTACTGCGCCGACGAGAACCAGCCGAGGCCGGCGGCCGACATCTACGACCGGCTCAAGGCCGTGGTGGCCGCCGGTGACCGCGACGGCGCGGTGGAGCTGTTCCTCCACGAGGCGGTCGGGGTCCCGACCGAGGCGATCGCGGGGATGAAGGCCGGGGAGGAGTGGGCGTTCCTGGCCGACAAGGCCCCGAGCCTGCCGTACGACGTGCTGGTCAGCGCGCCCTGGCAGGTGATGCCGTTCGACCGGCTCGCCGGGATCGGCGTGCCGGTGCTGGCGGTGTACGGCGATCAGACCGCGCCGAACCTGGCGGAGGGCACGAAGGCCGTCGCGGCGACCGTGCCCGGCGCCGAACTCCTGGTGATGCCCGGAGAGGACCACGGGGTGCTGCACCGGCCGGCGGCGCTGGCGCAGATCCTCACGAAGTTCTTCGGCTGAGCGTCTGCCGGCGCCGGACGCCGGAAATTGTCGGAGCGGGCGGATACCTTCGAGTCGGCATGCGAATCGACGGCGCGAGCACTGGACTGATCGGCACCGAGCTGATCGGCAGGGAGCATCCTGCCGCGATGCTGCGCGCCGAGATCGCACGGGCGGTCGGCAGCCACGGCGGCCTGACGCTGGTCGCCGGTGAGGCCGGCATCGGCAAGACCACGCTCGTCACCAGCGCGGCCGAGGAGGCCAGGCGTCTGGGCGCGCTGGTCCTCAGCGGATCGTGCTGGGACTCCGACAGCGCCCCGGGCTACTGGCCCTGGGTGCAGATCCTGCGCGGGCTGCGGCGGTGCGCCGCGCCCGAGGAGTGGGCGGCGGCCGAGGACGCCGCGGGCGCCGGACTGCCCGCGCTGCTGGGCGAGTCGCCGAGCGCCGACGCGGCCGAGGGCTTCCGGCTGTACGACGCGGTGACGAGCGCCCTGGTGGCGGTGTCGCAGAGCCGTCCCCTGGTGGTCGTGCTCGAAGACCTCCACTGGGCGGACGCCGCGTCGCTCAGGCTGCTGGAGTTCGCGGCCCAGCACACCTGGTTCGAGCGGATGCTGCTGATGGGCACCTACCGCGACGTGGAGGTGGAGTCGGCGGACCATCCGCTGCGGCCCCTCGTGCTGCCGCTCGTGGCGCGGGCGACCACGGTCACCCTGACCGGGCTCGAACGCGAGGAGGTCGGCGCGCTGATGACCCGCGCCGCCGGCCGGAACCCGTCCGCCGACCTCGTCGCCGAGGTGCACCGGCGCACCGGCGGCAACCCCTTCTTCGTGGAGCAGACGGCGCGGCTGTGGCGCAGCGGCGGTTCCGTCACCACGATCGCTCCCGGTGTCCGCGACACCCTGCTGCGCCGGCTGTCCCTGCTGCCCGCGCCGGTCGTGGACCTTCTCGTCACCGCCGCGCTGCTCGGGCGTGAATTCCATCGCCAGGTGCTGGCCGCCGTCGCCGCCGTTCCCGTTCTTCAGGTGGAACGGCTGCTCGACCAGGCGGTGGCCGCCCGGCTCGTGGTAGCGAGGGGCGGGGAGGCACGGGGCGGGGAGGAGTTCGCGTTCGTGCACGACCTGGTGCGCCAGACGCTCTACGAGTCTCTCGACGAGAAGGCGGCGTCCCGGCGGCACGCCGCGGTCGTCCACGCCGTCGACCGATCGCCCGCCCTCGCCGAGCATGTGCTCCCCGCCGACGTGGCCCGGCACGCCTACCTCGCCGGTCACCACGTCGAGCCGGCCCGCGCGGTGGACCGGCTGCTCGCCGCGGCCCGTGACGCGGCCGCTCGCCTGGCCGGCGAGGAGGCGCTCGGGCACTACCGCAGGGCGCTCGAACTGGCCGCCGTCGCCGGTGAGCCGCGCCGGCGTGTCGTGGTCGCACTCGAACTCGGCCGCGAGCTCTCCCACGGGGACGATGGCGACGGCGGCCGGCGTGCGTTCGAGGAGGCGGCCGCCGTCGCGCGGGAGACCGGCGAGCCCGAGCTGGTCGCCCGGGTGGCGCTGTCCGTCTACGCGGCCTGTGGCGGCGACGGCGGCCCGCTGGTCGCCGACCTGCTGCGGGAGGCGCACGGCGAGCTGGTCCGGGACGGCCGCCCTCCCGGCGAGGAGCTCTCCCTCGACCACCTCGCGCGGGAGCTGGCCATCCATGTGGCGCTGCTCGCCCGGCGCGGCGAGGACGACGAGGCGCTTGCCTTCAGTCTGTGGGCCTTCCACGACGCCATCTGGGGCCTGGGCACCGCACCGGAGAGGGCGGCGCTCACCGGCGAGCTGCTGACCCTGGCCCGCCGCACCGGCGACGTGGCGATGGAGAGCATCGCCGCCGCGTTGCGCTGGGTGGCTCTGCTCGAGCAGGGCGACCCCGCTTATCTCGGCCAGTTCCGCGAGTTCGTCGCGCTCGGCGGCCGCGCCGACCTGCCGCGCATCGACATGGCCACGGCCAGCGACCGCAGCATCATCGCCGCGCTCACGGGCGACTTCGGCCAGGCGGAGACCCTGCTCGACGAGCTCGCCCGGTTCGAGCACGGGCACGACCACTTCGCGTACATGCTGGACCACCACCGCTGGGCGGTGCGGATGCTCCAGGGCCGCGACGACGGCCTGGACGAGATCCACCGCGCGCTGCGCAGGAGCCGGCACCCCTGCCCGGGGCTGTTGGAGGCGATGACCGCGCTGCGAAGGGGAGACGGCGCGACCGCGCTGCGCCACCTGCGCGACACCCTGGCCAGAGGCGAGCCGCGGCGCTCGATACAGCCCCTGTGGCTGCGGTTCCAGGCCATGGTCGCCGCGTGGTCGCGCGACCCGGAGCTGTGCGAGAAGGCGCGGGCCGAGCTCGACCCCTACCTCGGCAACTGGGCGGTGTCGATGTACGGCTGGGACATCGGCGGCCCGGTGGTCCTCCTGCGGGCTCTCGTCGACGCGGCGCAGGAACGCTGGGACGAGGCGGTCGACGGGTTCACCGCCGCCTGGCACTCCGCCGAGCTGCTCCTCGCCCGCCCGTGGTCCGTCGAGGCGCGGGCGCATCTCGGTGAGGCGCTGCTGCGCCGGGGCCGCCCGGGCGACGCGGAGGAGGCCGGGAAGCTGCTGGACGACGTGGAGGGCGAAGCACGCCGGCTTGGCATGCGGCATGTTCTGGAGCGCGTCCGCAGGAGTCGTACGCCCGGCACCGGAGCCGAGTTCCGGCGGGACGGCGCGGTCTGGACCCTGGGGTTCGGCGGTCACACCGTCCACCTGCCCGACGCCAAGGGTCTGCGCGACCTCCACTGCCTGCTGCACCACCCCGGGGCCGACCTGCCCGCCGTACGGCTGCTCGCCCCGGAGGGCGGGGAGCTCGTCGTCGCCGCCCGGGGGATGGGCGGCGACGCGGTCCTCGACGAGGAGGCCAAGGCGCGATACCGGCACCGGCTCGCCCTGCTCGACGAGGAGATCGACCGGGCGGCCGAGCGGGGAGACGACGGCCGGGCGGCCGAGTTCGACAGGGAACGGGCGGCCCTGCTGACCGAGCTGCGCTCCGCCTCCGGGCTCGGCGGGCGCGACCGCCGCCTCGGCGACGAGGCCGAGCGCGCCCGCAAGGCCGTCACCGCCCGAATCCGCGACGTGCTGCGCAAGCTCGACCGGCTTCATCCCGCGATGGCCGCCCATCTGCGCGCCGCCGTCTCCACCGGCGCCACCTGCCGCTACCAGCCCGACCACGAGATCACCTGGCGCCTGTGACCTATTTGCGGTTGTAGAGGCGCATGGTCAGCGCGCCGAAGACCACGATCGACACCGCGCCGCAGACCAGCACCCAAGTGATCTCCCCGGCGTCCGGACTGCCCGCCATCAGCGAACGCGCCGCGGTGACCAGGTGGGAGATGGGGTTGACTCCGACGAACGCCTGCAGCCAGCCCGGCATGGTCTGCGGGTCCACGTAGACGTTGCTGAGGAAGGTGAGCGGGAACAGCACCAGCATGCTGACCCCCATCACCGACTTCTCGCTGCGCAGCAGCAGCCCGAACATCGTCCAGATCCACGAGAACGCGAACGAGAAGACCACCAGCAGCGCGATCGCGGCCAGCACGCCGACGACCCCGCCCTGCGGGCGGAAGCCCAGCACCAGGCCGACCACGAGGATGACCGTCGCGGCCATCGTGTAGCGGAACGCGTCGCCGAGCAGGTAGCCGACCATGGTCGACGGCCGCCAGATCGGCAGCGTGCGGAAACGGTCGAAGACGCCCTTCTCGATGTCCTTGTTGACCTCGACCCCGGTGTACATCGTGATCATGACCACGCTCGTCACCATGATGCCCGGCAGCAGGAACTGCAGATACTCCGTCGGCGAGCCCGCCAGCGCACCGCCGAAAAGGTAGGTGAACATCAACGTCATCATGATCGGGAACGCGGTGACGTCGAACAGCTGCTCGGGCACGTGCTTGATCTTCAGCATCGCCCGCCAGCCGAAGGTCAGCGAGGCCGACAGGGCGCCGGGGCGCGGCGGGCGTGCCCCGGGGGCCAGCACCGCGCCCAGCGTGTCGGCCGCGGGGACGAAGGACGTGCCGGTCTCGGTGGTCGTGGCACTCATGCCGCCGTCTCCTCCATTTCCTTGTCGGTGAGAGCCTTGTCCGTGAGTGCCAGGAAGACTTCATCGAGGCTGGGCTGGCCGAGGGAGAAGTCGTCCACGACGATGCCCGACGCCGCCAGCGCGGCGAGGGCACGCGAGGCCCGCTCCGCACCGGCGTCCGCGTCCTCTCCGGCGATGCGGGCGGTCAGGGCCACGGGGTCGGCCTCCAGGTGAACCTGGGTGTTCAGCTCCCCGGCCAGCACCCGCTCAGCCTCGGGCCGTTGCGCGGCGTCCCGCAGCCGTACGTGCACCGACCCCGAGCCCACCGACGACTTGAGCTCGCCGGGCGTGCCCTCGGCGATGACCCTGCCGTGGTCGACGACCGCGATGCGCCCGGCCAGCCGGTCGGCCTCGTCGAGATACTGCGTGGTGAGCAGCACGGTCGTGCCGTGGGCGACCACGATCCTCACGATGTCCCAGACCTGGTTGCGGCTGCGCGGGTCGAGGCCGGTCGTGGGCTCGTCCAGGAACAACAGGTCGGGCGTGTTGAGGATGCTGGCGGCGATGTCCAGCCTCCTGCGCATGCCGCCCGAGTAGTTCTTGACCTGCCGGCCGGCGGCCTCGGTCAGTCCGAACGCCTCAAGCAGCCGCATGGCCCTGTCCCTGGCGGCGGCCTTCCGGTGGCCCAGCAGCCTGCCGAGCAGGACCAGATTCTCCATCCCGGTCATCTCCTCGTCCACCGAGGCGTACTGGCCCGTCAGGCTCACCCGGCTGCGTACGGCGTCGGGCTCGCGCAGCACGTCGTGGCCGAACACCCTGGCCTCGCCGCCGTCCGGGCGCAGCAGGGTCGCCAGCATCTTGACCGCGGTGGTCTTCCCCGCCCCGTTGGGGCCGAGCACGCCGTACACCGTGCCCGCGGGCACCGTGAGGTCGAGCCCGTCCACCGCGCGGTTCTTGCCGAATGTCTTGACCAGCCCCGATGTCTCTATTGCCAGGTCTCGCATGATTTGTCGTCTCCGTTCGTCCGGCCGTTCACGGAAGAGGCGCCAGGCGCGGGGCGGGGCCCGCTAGATCCGATCTAGCGGGCCCTGCGGGAGCGGTTCGTCAGGCGGTTCGTCAGGCGGCACGGCAGGAGACCCGGGGCCAGGTCCGGTTGCCGTGGTGCTTGATCCTCACCCATCTGCTGGTGCAGCTCTTCCGAGGGGACGGCGTCGGGCTGGGCGAGGTGCCGGGAACGGCGGCGTTGAGGGCGTCGAGCACCGCCGTGTAGGCGGGCTTCTTGTCGCCGTCGCCGTCGAACAGCAGCGGGGTGTCGCCGCTGCGCCAGGAGTCGGGGTCGCGCACGCCCCACACCGTGATGCCGTCGCAGCGGGGGACGGCCAGGCAGTCGCCGGCCACGGCGGCGTACGTCGCGGCCGGGGCGCCCTGGATGTCCAGCTGGGTGATCTGGACGTCGACCCCGAGGGCGGCGAAGTTCTGCAGCGTGGTGCGGAAGTCGCCGTCGTAGGGGCTGCCGCTGTTGAAGTGGGCCTGGAAGCCGACGCAGTCGATCGGCACGCCGCGCTGCTTGAAGTCCTTGACCATGGCGTAGACGCCCTGGGTCTTGGCCCAGGTCCAGTTCTCGATGTTGTAGTCGTCGTAGCAGAGCTTGGCGGCCGGGTCGGCGGCGCGTGCGGCGCGGAAGGCGACCTCGATCCAGTCGTCGCCGGTGCGCTGGAAGTTCGAGTTACGCCGGCCGCCGGTGCCGTCGGCGAAGGCCTCGTCGACCACGTCCCAGGCGTAGATCCTGCCCTTGTAGTGGGCCATCACGCCGTTGATGTGATCGACCATCGCCTGACGCAGCGCGCTGCCGCTGAGATTCTGCAGCCACTGCGGCTGCCCGGAGTGCCAGACCAGGGTGTGGCCGCGGACCCGCTTGCCGTTCTCCACGGCCCAGTCGACGATCCGGTCGGCGTTGGTGAAGACGAACTGCCCCTGCCGGGGCTCGGTGGCGTCGAGCTTCATCTCGTTCTCGGGCGTCACCATGTCGAACTCGCGGCCGGCGATCGTGGTGTACGCCGGGTCGCCGAGCTTGCTCGCGTTGATCGCCGTGCCGAAGTAGCGTCCGCTGCGCGCCGCAGCGGTGCCCAGCGTGGTGCCGGGCGTGTCGGCGGTGGCGATCGCTGCGGGGATCTCGGCCACCGCGAGGCCCGTCGACAGCGCCGCGACGGCGCCGAGGACGAGCACGCGGCGGACGACGGGGGAGGGTCGACTTACGGGTTGTGCCATGACCTTGAGGGGCTTCACAACGTCCGTCCTTCCTCCTGCGGATCCTGATCGCTTGGCGGGCGCGGGACAGAATCGCGAATGTGGGCGAATGTTTCGGAGTTTCACCGAAATATTGCGAGCCGACAAGACCGTGACATCTGTCGTGGGTGGGTCGTGACAGACGGCGGAGGTCCGCGTGGGGGCGGTGGCGGAGGCTTGCCGCATGGACATTCACGACGGCGCCCCCGCCCTGTCCGTGGCGGGGCTGCGCAAGACGTACGGCGAGACCCGCGCGGTCGACGGGATCGACCTGGTGGTGGACCGGGGGGAGGTGGTGGCCCTGCTCGGCCCCAACGGCGCGGGCAAGTCCACCACGATCGACATGGTCGTCGGGCTGGCCCGTCCGGACGCCGGGGAGATCGCCGTGTTCGGCGCGTCTGCCCACGAAGCGGTGCGGCGCGGCATGGTGGGCGTGATGCCGCAGGAAGGCGCGCTGCTCGACGACGTGACCGTCAGGGAGACCGTGGCGCTGATCGCGTCTTTGCACCGGACGCCGCTGCCGGTGGAGGAGGCGCTGAGCCGCGCCGGGGTGGCCGACCTCGCCGACCGGCGGGCCGCGCTGCTGTCCGGCGGCCAGAAGCAGCGGGTCCGGTTCGCCATGGCACTGGTGCCCGGCCCGGACCTGCTGGTGCTCGACGAGCCGACGGCGGCCATGGACGTGACGGCCCGGCGGGAGTTCTGGCAGTCGATGCACGCCTTCGCCGAGACCGGCCGGACCGTGCTGTTCTCCACCCACTACCTGGAGGAGGCCGAGGCGTACGCGGACCGGGTCGTGCTGATGCACGCGGGCCGCGTCGTGGCCGACGGGCCGGTGTCCGCGGTCATGGCCGAGGTGTCCGGCCGTACGGTGACCGCGACCGTGCCCGGCGCCCGTGCCGAGGACCTGGGCGCACTGCCGGGCGTGACGGCGGCGCACGTCCGCGACGGCAGGGCCGAACTGCGCTGCACCGACTCCGACCTGGTCGTGCGGGAACTGCTGACGCGCTATCCCGAGGTGCGGGACATCGAGGTCGGCGCGCTGGGCCTGGAGGACGCCTTCCTCCGCCTGACCGGAGCTTCGGAGGCCGTGCGATGACCGGATACCTCACGTTCGAGATCAGGCGGACCCTGCGGGACGCCAAGTTCCTGTTGTTCGCGGTCGCCCTGCCGGTGGGGCTCTACCTGCTGATGGCCGACCGTTTCATCGACCAGGGGGCTCCCGCGTCGTACGTCATGGGTGGCGTGGCGGCGTTCGGGGCGATGAAGGCGGCACTCGACGTCGGTGCGCGCACGGCGGTGGAGCGCGGCATCGGCTGGCAGCGCCAGTTGCGGCTGACCCCGCTCAGCGGAAGCGGCTACCTGCTGGCCAAGGCGTCGGTGGCGATGGTTGTGGCGCTGCCGCCGGTGGCCGGGGTGTCGCTGGTCGCCGCGCTTGTCAGCGGGGTGCACCTGTCTCCCGGCGGGTGGGCGGTGGCCGTGCTCGGCGTGTGGGCGGGCACGGTGCCGTTCGCGCTGCTCGGCCTGCTGATCGGCCAGTTCGCCACCGCCCAGAACCTGCAGGCGTACCAGGGGGCGGTGGTGCTGCTGCTCAGCTTCGTCGGCGGGCTGTTCATCCCGGTGAGCACGTTCCCGCAGGCGCTCGCGACGGTGGCCAAGGTCCTGCCGAGCTACTGGCTCGCGCAGGTCGGGCACGCCACCGCGCTCGGCGGTGACAGCTGGCAGGCGGCGCTGGTCCTGGCGCTGTACGCGCTCGTGCTGGGCGCCGCCGTGGTCGTCCGGTATCGCCGCGACACCGCTCGGGCCTAGGGTGACTGACGTGGGCGAGCAGGGCGTATGGGGGCGTTCCGCCTGGCCGGTGTGGAACCCGGCCCGGCCGGGGTCCCGTTCCGCCCACGTCCGTGGCGTCCTCGTGCTGTCGCTCTTCCTGCTCTGGCCGCTCTGGGAGGCGCTGGGACCGGACGGGATCTGGCCGAAGGCCCCGGCCGTGCGCATCGCGATCGGAGCCGCCACGCTCCTGTACGCGGCGGGCTGGCTCGGCGCCATGGTCGCCGGGGTCCGCCTGCCGCCCCGGCGGCGGATCCTGCTCGTCGGGACGCTGTTCGCACTGGCGGTCGTGGCGGCCCTGCTGCGCAACGGCCCGCTCTACCTCGGCCACGCCGGCGTGTTCAGCTTCGTGCTCGCGGTGGCGGCCTGGCTGCTCCCGGCCCGCTGGGGCGTGCTGCTCGCGCTGGCGACCTGGGTGGTTCAGGTGCTCGCGCACTGGGTAGCCCCTGGTCCCGTCACCTGGGGACATGTGGGCGGGCTCGTCCCCGGGATCGTGATCCCGGTGGCCGTGACGCTGCTGATCCGGTTCGTCGTCCAGCTCGGCCAGGCCCACGAGGAGATCGCGGCGCTGGCCGCGGCGGCGGAGCGCGACCGGCTGGCCAGGGACCTCCACGACGTGCTCGGGCACAGCCTGACCACGATCACCGTGAAGACCGGCCTGGCCCGCCGGGTGCTGGAGAGCGGCGGCGACCCGGAACGCGCGCTGGCCGAGCTGCGCGACGTCGAGCGGTTGTCCCGGCAGGCGCACAGCGAGGTGCGCCTGACCGTGTCCGGCCGCCGCCGGCCGTCCCTCGCGGCCGAGCTGGCGGGGGCCCGCGCGGCGCTGCGGGCCGCCGGGATCAGCGCCGTCCTGCCGTCGTCCGCGAACCATGTCCCGGCCGAACTCGCCGAGCCCTTCGCGTACGTCCTGAGGGAGGGAGTCACCAACGTGATCCGGCACAGCGGCGCGACGCGGTGCGAGGTGCTGTTCGGAGACGGCTGGCTGGAGGTGCGCGACAACGGCCCGGGGCAAAGAACGGCAGGGCAGAGCGCGGCGGAGCCGGGCAACGGCCTGTCCGGGCTGGCCGAGCGGCTGCGGGCCGTCGGCGGGCGGGTCGAGGCGGGCCCGCTTCCCGCCGGTGGCTTCCGGCTGCGGGCGAGCCGCGCATGATCAGGGTGTTGCTCGCCGACGACCAGGCGCTCGTACGCGGAGCGCTGGCGGCGATGCTCGCGCTGGAGCCCGACATCGAGGTGGTGGCCCAGGTCGGCTCGGGCGAGGAGGTCGTCGAAGCGGCGCGGCGCAGCCGGCCGGACGTGGCGTTGCTGGACGTGCAGATGCCGGGCAGGGACGGCTTGGAGGTCACCGCCGACCTGCGCGCCGCGCTTCCGTCCTGCCGGGTGGTGATCTGTACGACCTTCGGGCGGCCGGGCTACTTCGCCCGTGCCATGGAGAACGGCGCCTCGGGCTTCGTCGTGAAGGACGCGCCGCCCGAGCACCTGGTCGACACCGTGCGCCGGGTCCACGCGGGTCTGCGCGTGGTCGATCCCGCTCTGGCCGCCGAGTCGCTCGCCAGCGGGTCGAGCCCGCTGACCGCCCGGGAGCGCGACGTGCTGCGCGCGGCCCGGCAGGGCGGCACGGTGGCGGAGATAGCACGGAGCCTGCACCTGTCGGCCGGGACCGTGCGCAACCACCTGTCGGCGGCGATCGGCAAAACGGGAGCGAGCACCCGCGCCGAGGCCGCGCTGATAGCCGACGAGCACGGCTGGCTCTGAAGCGTCATCGCGGCCACGGGAAAAGCGAATGACCGGCTTGTGGCTCAGGCGGGACAATCGCCCCCATGTCTCAGCCGATACTGCGGACCGACCGCATCACGCTTGTTCCGCTGTCCGACGAACACCTCGAGCACGAGATCGAACTCGACGCCGATCCTGAGGTCATGCGTTACCTCACCGGGCGTGCACGTAGCCGTGAAGAGGTGGAGGTTCTCCATCGTCAGAGGCTCGCCGCCGCGGACGGCGTCGCGGGGCTCGGCTTCTGGGTCGGTTTCGTGGATGGGCGGTTCGTCGGCTGGTGGCTTCTGGAGCCACCCACGCGTGCCGACCAAGGCCCGGTCGAAGGACAGGCCGAACTCGGATACCGGCTCCTGCGACGCTGCTGGCGCCAAGGCTTGGGCAGCGAGGGAGCCCGCGAGCTCCTTCGCCACGGATTCGAAGATCTTCGACTGGTCCGCATCTTCGCCGAAACCATGGCGGTCAACGCCGCCTCCCGCGCGACGATGACCGCGATCGGCATGCAGCACGTCCGTACGTTCCACATGGACTGGGAGGAACCGCTCCCCGGCAGTGATCTCGGCGAAGTGGAGTACGCGATCACCCGAGAGCAATGGCTGGCTGCTTGATTAAGTTGGCGGTATGGAAGAGATCAGCGGCTTACCGGTGCATTTCGTCGAGCACGGCGACGGGCTTCCCGTTCTGGTGTTACACGGATCGGGGGTGGACCATCGCGAGATGGTCGGCGCCTTGGAGCCGGTCTTCCGCGACCGGCCTGGTTATCGGCGCGTCTACCCGGACCTGCCCGGCATGGGGCGCACTCCGGTGCCGGACTGGTTCCGTGGCTCTGACGATGTCCTCGATCTCGTGCTCGGCCTGATCGACGCCGTTGTCGGCGATCAGCGGTTCGCGATCGTCGGCCATTCGTTCGGCGGGTATCTGGCCGGGGGCGTCGCCGCCCGACGCCCGGCCCAGGTCGCGGGCCTGGCGCTGATCTGCCCCATCGGCGAGGAGTCGCGTGACGTGCCCCCGCACGCGGTGCTGCACGCCTCGGTCGACGTGGCCGAAGCCCTGGATCCGGCCGAGCAGGCCCAGTTCCGGGACTACTTCGTCGTGCAGACGCCCGCCACTGTGAAGCGGTTCCGGGAGTACGTGGCTCCGGCCCTGCCCCTCGTCGACTGGGACGGCCTCGGGCGGATGTCCGATCAGTGGCGGCTGAGCGACGCTTCCGGGGACGCGCCGCCGTACACGGGCCCGACTCTGATCCTCACCGGGCGCCAGGACGCCACGGCGGGGTACGCCGGCGCTTGGGAGCTGGTGGAGCGGTATCCGCGTGCCACGTACGCCGTCCTGGACCGGGCCGGCCACGCGCTGCCGCACGAGCAGGCCGGGCTGCTCACCGCGCTCATCGCCGAATGGCTCGACCGAGTGGACGAGCATCGCGCAGCCTGAGTGCCGAAACGCCGTTCACCGTTGTGGGTTGATGCCCACGACGTGCTCGTACCGAAGGACCCAGGTCAGCCGTAGGTCGATCGCCTGGCAAGTACTTCAGGTACTTGACGTACTTGTAGGCAGATCTGATACTGGGGGAGAGCGAAGGGGATTGGTATGGGAGTGCATTTCGCCAGCTACACGGAGGCCCGCGCGAAGCTGAAGGAGCTTCTCGACGCGGCGGAGCGGGGCCGGAGCGCTACCGTCAGCCGTGATGACCGGACTGCTGCTGTGGTGGACGGCGAGCGCCTCCGTTACTTCCTGGCCCGAATCTGCCCATCCAATGCCCAAGTGGTGGCCGAGGATGGCGGATGGTCGGTCTTCATTCCAGGATTGCCCGTGGCCGCGGACGGATCAACGTTCGACGAGGCCATCGACGAGATGATCGACGCGCTTCGGGAGTACGCCGAGGACTGGCAGGATCACCTGTTGGACGCGCCTAACCACCGGGACAACTGGGGTCTGGTGCAGATGATCTGCCTGAGCAGCGCCAATCAGCTACGGGAGTGGCTGACCGGGGTGGCTCCATGACGTGGCCGCAGCCGACCCGGGAGGATCACGAGCGCTTCTGCAAGAACGAAGGCTGGCGACGAATCCGGGATGCCAGGGGACGGACGGGCACTCACCACGTCACGTACGAGTTCGACCTTCCAACGGGCGGCATCCTCCGGACGCGAATCTCACATCCACCTGACCGCACGACTTACGGGCCCAGCCTTTGGGCTCACATCCTGCGGGACCAGCTCCAGGTCTCCGAGGAGGAGTTCTGGGGCTGCGTCCGGGACGGGGTCGTTCCTGATAGAGGAGGCCCTCAGGCGCCGCTAGAGGCTCTTCCCGCGGATCTCGTGCACCTCCTCATTCACCGAGTGGGGCTTACGGATGCCGAGGTCGCCCGGATGTCGAGGGACGAGGCGCTTGCTCGCCTGCAGCTGTTCTGGTCGGAAGGCTCGTAGCCCGATCAGGAGGCGGGGCAGCGGCGGTCGCCGCTCGGCCTCGAACCGCTCCCCGACAGTCACCGCGGTGAAGTCGCCCGAGAAGACAAGGCCCGCCTGAGAGGCGCCGGCGGCGTCGCGACCGTCCGCGGTCCCGGTCCGCTCACGGATTCGGCGGGTAAGGATCGCTGCGCAGCCTGCTGTACATCCAGCCGTCGCGCCACTGACCGCGGAGGAACTCCACCGCGCGTAAGACGCCCTCCAGCCTGAAGCCGGCCTTCTCCAGCGACTTCTGCTCCGCGATGTTCTCCGGATGGGTGAACGCCTGGATGCGCTCGACCGGGGTGTGGGTGAACAGGTAGTCGCACAGCATCGCCTGAGCGCGCCAGCCGATGCCACGGCCACGCCAGTCCGGCAGCAGGGCGATCCCTATCTCCCAGTATCGGGAGACCCCGAACCCTCGGGCCGACCAGCTCATCATGCCCGCGGCCGTGCCGCCGGCCTCGACGATGACCCTGCTGTCGTCCATGCCCAGATAGCCGTCGACGGCGAAGCGTCGCGCCGGGGCCTGGGCGTCGCGGAATCCCGCCCAGTCGAGGCCGATCAGTCCCGGCTCGGTGACGAAACGCCGGAACATGGCGAGATCGTCCTCTGTCACCGGCCGCAGCCGTACCTCAAGTGCGCTCACCGTGCCGCCTCCCCTCGATGCTCTTCGACGATAGCGCTGAGATCGTCAGCCGGTGACGGCGCGAAGGGCGCCGGGGTGGCGGCCGGTGAGGTGGTCGAGCCTGGCGGCGGTGGCGTCGTCCGCGGGGAGGTAGGCGATCAGGAGTTGGTTGTCGTCGTCGGACAGGCCGAGGGTTTCATAGGCCAGACGTAGTTCGCCCGCCTCCGGATGCGTCAGCCGTTCGATGCCGGTGCGCCTGGACGGGCCGGGCGGAGTCGTCAACCGGTCGGTGAAGGGGGCGCCGACGGCGAGGGTCAGTTCGTCGACGAGGTGCTCGACGTGCGGGTCCTCGCGGGAAACCCCCAGTTTCAGCCCGGCGAGCCGCTCGTCGGCGACCCGGTCCCACTCGGGATACGCGGCTCTGGCCCGGGGGTCGGCGAAGACGTACCGCACCAGGTTGGGCGGCCGGCGGTCCAGCAATCCGATGGGGCCGGCGAGTCGCTCGTAGCCGTTCGTGTGGGCGAGCACGTCACCGAGCCGGTTGACCACCAATGCCGGGGCCGGTTCGAGCCGGTCGAGCAGTGCCCGGACGGTGGGACGGACCGACTGCGCGGGCGGCCCCTGGCACGGGCCGACGAGCCGGCCGGCACCATCGGCCGCCTTGAAGTGATGGAGCAGATGGAGTCGCTCGTCGGCGGACAGGCGCAACGCGTCGGCGAGGGCGGCGAGCACGGGCACCGAGGGGTGACGGTCACGCCCCTGCTCGAGCCGGATGAGGTATTCGACGCTGATCCCGGCGAGCGTGGCCAGTTCGGAACGGCGAAGGCCGGGGGTGCGGCGCCGGCCGCCGCCGGGTAGCCCGACCTCTGCGGGGGTGACGGCCTCGCGGCGGGCCCGCAGGAACTCGCCCAGAGTGTTGTCGCTCACGATTCGCAGGCTACCGAGTGGCTTCGTTTCCGATCGTGGCCCTGCGGGGGCCAGTCTCGGCCCGGTCTCCCTCCGGTGGTTCCTGTCGCCGGATCCTTGGCCCTGCTCAAGGTTTCCACCGTCGTCAGGAGCATTGGAATGGATCTGGGACTCAGCGGCCGTACGGTCATCGTGACGGGAGCCTCCGGCGGCATCGGGCGCGAGATCGCCCGTGGGTTCGCCGCCGAAGGGGCCGACGTGGTGCTCGCCTATCACCGCTCCCAGGCGGGCGCGGAGCAGCTCGCCAAGGAGATCGGCGGACGCTCGCTCGTCGCTCCGTACGAGCTGGACGACGACGAAGCGGCCCGCGGCCTGGTCGAGAGCGTGCTCGGATGGTCCGGCCGGATCGACGTGCTGGTCAACAACGCCGTGCACTGGGGCGCCACCGAGCCGGATGGGGACCTCCCCTTCGACGCCGTGCCCGACGAGAGGTGGCAGAAGGTGATCCGGGCCAACGTCGAGGGCGCGCTCCGGCTCAGCCGGGCGGTCGTCCCGTCGATGCGAGAGCGCGGATGGGGCCGGATGGTGCACATCTCGTCGAGCATCGCGGTCGACGGCATGCCCGGTGGGGAGTACTACGGCGCCGCCAAGGCGGCGCTGCACGGTTTCAGCAGGTCCGCCGCGTTCGGGCTCGGGAAGGACGGCGACATCCTGTCCAACGTCGTCATGCCCGGCTTCACCAGGACCGAGACCAACGTCGCGATGGTCGAGCAGGCAGGCGGGCACTACAGCGCGCGGGCTCCGATCGGCCGCCTGCTCGACGCCGCCGAGGTCGCGGGCGCCGTCGTCTATCTGGGCTCGGCCGCCAACACCGGCATCACCGGACAGGCCATCAAGGTGACCGGCGGGGCCTGACACCCGTTCGCCGTGACGACCCGATGCGAGCCCGCGCTGAAGCCGCCGGCTGGTCTGATGCCGGACGACCTGCGGGCCCGCACGACTCGGGCCGCGGTGTCGTACCGCTGGAGAGGCGGATCTACCGGCGCATGAGCTTGAAGGTGTGCTCCCCCTCCGCGCCGATCTCGGCGTCGAGCGTCTTGTCGTCGAGCGCGGGTGCCACCCCCGCCTCGACGAAGACCCGGGTGTCCGCCTTCTCGATCACCTGGTCGCCGGCCTGCGGCGCACTCACCAGAGACAGTTCGAGCGCGGCTTCCGTGCCGGGCTTCGCCGCCAGCCGCAGGCCCGCATGGTCGGGAATGTTCTCACCGACGGTCAGATCACGAATCGCCATGACGGCGTTGTCGGTCAGCGTCAGCATTGAAATGCTCCTTCACCAATGGGGGACGGATTTTCCGGGCGGCCGGAGGGAACCCCGGCACCGCCTGTGGGTCGGGACGGCTCGACGGCGCGTGTGCAACCCCGGCCACCCTGACCGCGTAACGCCGTACCCCCGATCCGGGCGGGAAACCGCGTAGCGCTCCGGTCGTGCGCGTCCTACCGATCACTTCCGCCCATCGGTCCTCTTCCCATCGCTTGTCCTCGCCGGTTTGCATGATGCTACACATTCAAGACTAGTTACTTGTTTTTCTGTAGCTGTTGGTACTAGCGTCGTAGCCATGATTCTTGTCACCGGAGCCACGGGGCTCAGTGGATCGATCGTCGTCCAGGAGTTCGCCCGGCAGAACGCTCCCGTCCGAGCGCTGGTCAGGAACCCGGACAAGGCCCGGAAACTCCACGGGCTGCCGGGTGTGGAACTGGTCGAGGGCGACATGCTGCGCCCCGAGACCCTGACGGCCGCCCTGCGCGGCGTGGAGCGCGTGCTCATGATCTCCTCCCCGAGGGAGCGGATGGTGGAGACGCAGTGCACCTTCATCGACGCGGCCAAGGCCGCGGGCGTGCCGCACATCGTGAAGTACTCCGGAAAGGAGTCCGGCGTCGGGTTCGATCCCGACAGCTTCATCGGGACGCACGAGCATCTGGAGATCGAGCGCCACCTCGAGGCCTCCGGCCTGGCCTGGACCCATCTGCGCCCGAGCCAGTTCATGGAGTTCTACCTGCCCGGCACCCTCACGGGCGTGGATCCGCATCGGCGGGAGCTGCGCATGTCCATCGGCGACAGCAGGCTGTCGCCCGTCGCCATCGAGGACGTCGCGAAGGTCGCGGTCGCGCTGCTGAACTCCGACGGCCACGAGGGCAGGGCGTACGACATGACCGGGCCGGAGGCGCTGACGATGAAGGAGGTCGTCGAGCACATCTCGGCGGCGACGGGAACCGCCTTCCGTCATGTGGAGCTGCCCCTGGAGGACAAGCTGCGCGAGTGCGCAGAGGCGGGGATGCCCGAACCGTCCATCCGGATCCTGAGGGAGCTGTTCGCCGAGCGCGGGCGGCGACCCGAGTCCCACGTGCGGCTGGAAACCCACCGGACCTTCGGAGTGCGGCCCACGAGCTTCGCCGAGTTCGCCCGCGTCCACGCGGCGGCGTTCCTCGGGCACGCGGCCATATGAGGCCGGTCGAGGAGCGCGCCGTACGGGCCCTGTTCGCGGTGACGGCGTATCACAGCTGCCGGGCCGGGATGCCCGGCTGACGCCTTTGTGGGTGAGGCTGTGGCGGACCGTCACCGCCTCACCCACCGCCGGACTACGGGAAAGCAAGCATCTGCTCCGGGATGAGTAGGATGAGCGCGTGACCACGGCACGCACGTACGGCGACCCCTGCGCCGCGGCGCGCGCTCTCGACCTGCTCGGCGAGCGCTGGGCGTTGATGATCGTGCGGGATCTGCTCTTCGGCCCGAAGCGCTACAGCGACCTGCAGGGCGGCCTGCCCAACGCCAGTCCCACCGTGCTCTCGCAGCGGCTGCGCGATCTGGAGGAGGGCGGGGTGATCCGGCGGCGCAAGCTGGGCCCGCCGGCGCGCGCGTGGGTCTACGAGCTCACCGAGTGGGGCCACGACCTGGAGCCGATCCTCGTGCACCTGGGCCGATGGGGTCGTCACTCCCCGCCGAAGGAGACGACGACGCCTCTGGGGACCGATTCGCTGATGCTCGCTGTGAAGAGCCACCTCGAATCCGCCCAGCTGGGCGACCTCGACGCCACGTTCCTGGTCGACGTCGGCGGGGACGTCTTCACCCTCCGCGTGTCCGGCGGCGAACTCGCGATCCGCCGGGGCGAGCCGGATCGGTGGGACGCGGCCCTGCGGACCGATCCCGCCGTCCTCAAGGCCCTGGTGATCGACGGAACGCCAGCCCGCCAGGTCGGGGAGCGGCTGGAGATCACCGGCGACCGCGTGACCCTCCAGCGACTGCTGGACGCCCTTCATCCGGGAGATCAAACGTGAGCCCGTCATCGGCGTCGAGTGAGGTTTCGTCCCTCCTCGGCTACCTGAACTGGAAGCGGCAGCACGTCCTCGACATCCTGGATGGCCTGGACGAGGCCGACCTCCGGCGCCCGGTCCTTCCATCGGCCTGGACCCCGGTCGGACTCGTCCACCATCTCGCCCTCGACGTCGAGCGCTTCTGGTTCCGCGCGGTCTTCGGCGCCGACCCCGAAGCGGTCGCCTCGTTCGCCACCCCGACGGACGCATGGCGGGTGCCCGGTGATCGGCCCGCCTCGGAGGTGTTCGACCTCTACCGCGAGGAGACGGCGCACGCCGACGAGGTGATCGCCTCCAGCGACCTGGACCAGGCGCCGCGCTGGTGGCCGGACTACCGCGACGACCGGCCGCCGCGCGACCTGCGTGCGGCGATCCTCCACGTCCTCGTCGAGACGGCGACCCACGCCGGCCACCTCGACGCGGTCCGCGAGCTGATCGATGGCAGGCAGTTCCTCGTCCTGGACTGATGAGAAAGGTCAGGAGGCGGGGCAGCGGTAGGCGGCGTGGCGGTTGGGGGAGCAGCACACCACGCCGCAGGTGAGGAACCGGCCGCCGGTCAGCCAGATGCCCCACTGCACGTCCACGCCGCTGGTGAGCGCCTCGCGGGCGGTCTTCAGCCTGAAGTCGAGCCCGATCCGGGCCTCGTCGGCCGGGTGAAGGAAGGAGCCCTGGGCCGTACGGTGGCGCTCCGCCAGCCACGCGAGCGCGTCGTCGAGTGAGGCCGGAGAGGCGTCGATCCGGCGGGCCGGCTTCAGAAGCCAGTCGCAGGTCCGCATCGGCGGCAGCGGGGAGCTCGTGAAAGGCCCGGGGTCGGCGGGCGGTAGCGGTGGTCGCCGCTCGGCCTCGTTGCGGAGGTCTTCCCCCAACCCGCTCCACATGTAGCAGTGCAGGTGCATGGCGCTCCGTACAGTGGGGGTGGCCCCTGCCTGCTATCACCGGGCAGGGGCCACCGTGCTCCTACAGTGTGGTCAGGCCGGCCGCGCGAAGCTCGGCACCGGTGAACCGGAGAGTCCCGGCATCCGGGTTCTTGCTGTCACGCAGGGCGAAGGCGTCGGCCTCACCCGGAATCGGGGCCAGCTCGACGCAGGACTCCATGTCTTCCTCCTGCTGGTTGCCGCCGCACAGCCGCCGGAAGCGCACTCCGGCGAGGTCGCGGTCGTACAGGTCCATCGCGTTCCTTTCCTGTTGGTGGTCCCGCCTCGGACGGTTCGCCAGGCGGGCGTCTTCATCGGGCCTTGCCGAGCAACAGATCCATCCACAGCCGGCGCGCCCGAGCGTCAGGCAGCCGTTCGGTCTCCCCGGTCTTTGGCTGGTCGCCGCTTCGGTCCATACGGCGGACGAACAGCAGCCCGCCGGAAGAGCACAGTTCGTACGCCAGCGCCGAGCAGTAGTCACAGGTGTGGGCCACGACCCGGGCCCGGACAGTGCGCCTGGTCTCGCGCATCCACCGGATCGCGACATGCCCCGGCTGCTCCGGCGCCACATGCAGCCCGGGACAGGTGCTTTCGTCAGGAAGCCGATGCAAGGGCGGCCAGGCTCTCCTGCTCGGCGATTACCCGGCAAAGCTCCGCCAGGTCGTCGCCGTCGACAGTGCGGGCGGCACCCGCCTCCTCGGCCGCCACAGGAAAGGGCCGCTCGCGGGTCGCCCACAGTCGTCCGTGATCGCTCGTCATCACCCGCCAGCCCTCGGTCGGTGCGGTGCCCTTCCGGTTCGTCACAGCTCGGACCTCGATTCCTGATCAGGGGTCCTTGCGGAGCGTGGACCCGTTCCCTGTCACCTGCTATGACAGCGCTGCGTAACCTTCCCGGCACAGGTGCGGATGAGGGAAACTGAGGGCGCCCAGGGATCACCCCCGGATCCGAGCAGAGGTGCAGGCGATGAGCGACGACCTACCCGCATGGGCCGTACGGCTGCGCGCCGAGCGGCGCAACCGCTTGTGGAGCCAGCGTGAGATGGCCCGCCGCCTGGTCGAGGCCGCCGACGAGGACGTGCGTCCCCGTCTGCCTTCCCGGGAGACGATGATCCGTCGCATCAAGGCGTACGAGGCCGGCCACAACCGCCCCGGCGACCCCTACCGCGTGCTGTACGCCCGAGCCTTCGGGCTCACTGAGGCCGAATTGTTCGGCGAGGACCGTGGGCATGGTTCCCGTGACGCCGACGAAGGCTGCGGCGTCGTGGGGTGGCGCCAGTGCGTCACCGCGCGATACGACATCCCCATGGATCCGGCAGACGCCGGCGTCACGACGCACCTACCCCATCACGGTCCCGTAGCCCCGGAGGTCGTCATGTACTTCCTCGAACAGCTTCCCGGCCACTACAGGGCGGACATGTGGCTCGGCCCCCGCCACCTCATCCCGACCGTTGCGACGCAGGCGGAGCTAATCAAGGAGCTCGCGCAAGCCGCCGACGCGCCCGTACGCCGCGGCCTTCTGGGCGCCGGCGTCGCGTACGCGGCACTGCTCGGCTGGCTGTACCAGGACGCCGGTGACCTGGGTCGTGCCCGAGCCTGGCGGGCCGTCGCCCTCGACATGGCGCATCGTTCGCAGGACCCGCAGCTCATCAGCTACGCGCTCACGAACAAGGCGATGCTCGCGGTCGATCTCGACGATGGCCGTATGGTCGTGGACTACACGGAGGCGGCCCTGGCCGACGAGGCCAAGCTATGCCCGAAGGTACGGATCCTCGCGCTGGTCCACCAGGCGCACGGACACTCGATGCTGCCCGCCAAAAACAAGGATCTCGTCGACCGGTTGTTGGACCGGGCGGCGGTGCTCGTCGACCGGGTCGACGATGAATATCCCTGGGGCAACGCCTGCCGTCGCACTCTCGGGTACATCGACGTCCAGCGGGCGACCGCCTATCTGCGGCTGGGTGCGTATCGCGAGGCCGTCGCCCTGTGGGATCGGATTCTCGGCACCGCTCCGGAATCGGCGCGCCGCGACAACGGCGTGTTCTGGGCACGCCAGGCCGCTGCTCTGGCCGCCGTCCCCGAGCCGGAACGCGTAGTGCAGATCGCGTCAGCCGCCGCGTCCGTCGTCGGTGGGACCGGGTCGGCCAGGTTGCGCAAGGAGATCAAGGCCGTCTCGCGACACGCGACCGCCTGGGCTGGCACTGGTCCCGGCCGCGATCTGGCCGATATCGTCGCCCAGTTCGCCTGACCTCGTCGGACTTGGAGACGCCCGATGCCCCCTGAGCCGCTGGCAGAAGAGGAGATAGCCGCTCGCCTGAGCGAGTTGCCGGGATGGGAACGCGAGGGCGAGACCATTGCCCGCACGTTCAAGCACACGTACCACGAGTGCGTTCACCTGGCGATGTACGTCGCCGCCAAGGCCCGAGAGATCGGCCACCACCCCGACATCCACATCACCTGGCAGCGCATCCGCTTAATGATCACCACCCACGACGCCGGTAACCGCCTAACCGCCAAGGACTTCGAACTCGCCCGCCACATCGACATGATCGCCGCGGGCCATGGTGCCGAAGCGACCTGAGCTGATCAGCAGCTCAGCACGAAGAATAGGGTCGTAAGGACCTACAGGAGGCGCTCAATCTACGAGGGGCGCTCGACTGCTCTTCCGAGCAAGATCGCCACGCGCTTGGCGGCGTCCCCCGGATCCTCGTGTTCCCAAACGCGGAGAACACGCCAGCCGGCTTCCTTCAACAACTGATCGGTCTCCGCATCCCTCTCACGGGTGCGACGAACCTTCTCGGCCCAGAAGCCGGCGTTTGTCACGGCGACCGTGTGGTGGAGAGGACAGCCATGCCAGAAACAGCCATCCAGGAAGACGGCAACTTTGGCCTTCGTGAAGACGATGTCGGCCGTCCGGCGGACTGACTTCACCGGACGGATGGCGACGCGATATCGAAGGCCGAGGGCGTGAACAGCGCGACGAAGGGCCAGCTCCGGCTTGGTATCGCGCCCCTTGTTCGATCGCATGCTCCTGCGAACGGCCTCGCTCGACGCCCACGACTTGGTCTGCATGCCCACGAGGCCACGTTAGAGCGGCGGGGCGCTTCAGGCATCTCAGCGGGACGGCCAACGCAGAGATGTTGCGAACTGGTGCTCGATTTTTCCTGGACGGCCGTGGAGACTGTGTCTTCAGCACCTCTGGGCTCGCCTGCTCGCTCGCGGGCTGTGGGGCATCATTCGCCAGTTGTGGCGACGATCGCCCCTATAGTTACGGGGGGGTTGAGTTCGCGGGGAGGGTGGCGTTGACGACTGAGGCGCTCACGGTGATCGACCTGTTCGCAGGCGCAGGGGGCCTTGCCCAAGGGTTCAAGCAGGCCAAGCTCGGTTACCAGACCGTGTTTGCGGTCGAGATAGATCCGGCTGCGGCACGAACCTTCAAGCAGAACTTCGGATGTCCCGTCTACGACGGGCCGATCGAGAAGGTCTCCGACGAGGACTACCCCAAGGCAGACGTGATCATCGGAGGCCCTCCCTGTCAGGGTTTCAGCCCGCTCGGGCGTGATCGAGACGACGCCAGCCGAGCCGTGCTCAACGAGCTGTGGCAGCAGTATCTGAGAGCCGTACGGTTAGTACGGCCCAAGGCGTTTGTGATCGAAAATGTGCCGGAGTTCCAAAAATCGGCGCAGTTCGCCCGTCTGCTACAACTCATGGAGACGGACGAGGACCTCAAGGACTACAAGTTTGGATACGGAGTCCTCAACGCCGCCGACTATGGAGTCCCGCAGAACCGGAGGCGGGGAATTTTTGTCGCCGTACGCGACGTCGAGGAGGTGCCCTGGCCTCCAGAACCGACCCATGGTCCGAACTCATCTGGTAACACGCCCTATGTTTCTCTACGCTCCACAATTGCAGATCTACCCGACTATCCCGAGCGAACAGAAATAACAGTCGATGAGTCCGGCCGGCAGGACCTCCATATTCGGCGGACTCCGACACAGAAATCCCTAGAACGATATCGTGCGATCCCTCCCGGCGGAAACCGATTCGATCTCCGGCGAAACCGACCAGACCTGGAGCCCCGTTGCTGGGCAGAGAAGGCGACGGGAACAACCGACGTCATGGGGCGGCTTTGGTGGGATCGTCCCAGTGTGACGATCCGGACCGAGTTCTACAAGCCGGAAAAAGGGCGCTACCTTCACCCCGTTCACGATCGACCCATCACTCACCGCGAAGCCGCGAGGATCCAGTCTTTCCCGGACGACTTCGTTTTCGTGGGTTCGAAGATCGAGGTTGCTCGTCAGATCGGCAACGCCGTGCCACCCCTACTTGGCCAGAAGCTTGCCCAATTTGTATATGACCTGGCTTTTGCCTCCGAATGCCCATAGCCAATTCGGGGAGATATTAGGGAGTCTCGCCGGAGTTGTGAACGCTTCCCCTAATCGCCTCGCGATCGCTTAAAAAGCTCGCGACACATCGCGATGTAATCCTTGGCGCCGCTTTGCTTCGGGAACCTCCTGATTAGCATGCTCCCCAGCCATAGATAGGCAATCTTCTCGACGGTCTCGGGGATTGCGCACGCCAGGCCGACAACAAGGAGCGCCCATACGGATGGCAGTGGTGCGCCTGATAAGAGGGAAGTCAGGGAGTACCCCGCGACTCCAACAGTGGGCTGAATGGTCTTACGCGCTGCGCCGAATCGGCGCTTCAAGCTCCCCGGCACGGAATCATCATGGCTCTACACCAACACCCTTCTCTCTGGATCACTATTTTGCCATTGGTGTCGAGGTTCTTGTAGTACACCACTTTCGGCTTACGCTCGTCCGGCAGCGCACGCAGGTACCCCTGTGCAATGGCATTATGGTTCCGCATCATCCACAGTCGCCCCCGGCGAAACCGTGGATGCGTTCAGGATGGCCTACCTGGAAAGTGGGCACAAGAGGTGATCACGGAATATGCCCTAGATACACCTTGTGGCATACAGCAACCCCCTAAGCGGTTGTTAGGGCCGCATGCCCATTTTGTGTATCTTTGCCCCATGTGACCCATCATGCGTGGCGTCCGAATTACCATGTCTTGACATCTCTTGCGATGACCATCTAGTCTGCAGGGCAGGTGTTCCTCAAGGGCACCAAATGTTCTGCCCGGATGAGCTAGAAGCCTGAAGGCCGGACCGCCTAACTGGATTGCGTGACGCCACAACAACGAGCCATGTTTCTCGACAACAAGTCACCTGGCTCTGCGTTGGCGTGCCGCGGCCTCAGTAATTCCCCCAAAGACCGGGGAATCCGCTAGCCGTCTCGGACCTAAGGGTTAAGTGAATTATGGCAGTGTCAGGCGGAAACACCCACGGGCGACAGCGTGTGGAGCTCGCACGGCTCGAAAAGTCGCTCAAGGACGCCCTCGCCATCGTGCAGGCCGCTCCTCGGGAGGAGCTGAAACCACAGGAGTGGTTGGAGACAGCAGCCCGAGTCGGGACTCATCTCGCCGAGTCAAGGGAGGCCTTGGCCGAAGTACGTCAAGACCTTCTCGGCGGTGCCCGAACGGCACTTCTCCTCTACTTCCGTAATCACCCGGGGGAGGCTCTCTCGCCGCATCAGCTAGAGGGGGTCGCGGCGATCCGTGCATGGGCGCGACGCATCAGGGAACTTCGCCAGGTTGGCTGGGACATCGAAACCCTGGGAGCAGGCGCCGGCGCCCCTTACCGGCTCACCGTGTCCCAGCTGGACGAGGCCGTGGCTTCAAGCGAGGAAACCATCGAGTCGATCGGTGGCGGAAGCCCTGCAGAGCGACTGATCGAGTATCTCCTTCACATCAGCCCTTGGCCGGCAAGCCCGCAGCAGCTCGAACGTGTCGCCAAGACACCCACGTGGCGGCAGGAGGTCCGGGAGCTCATTGATCAGGGGTGGCTCATTCAGTCGCATGACGACGACCCCGATGTCCCACCTGGGCACTATCGGCTCGCGAATCTTGAGGCTTAGGTCCAGTCCTACGCTTTTGTCTGCCCTCGCGGTTGGCGTAGGGTCCTACGCCAACGAGTGTGTATTCGCAAGGAGAGCGAGCCTCAGTGGTCGATCCAGACGAGGACAAGTTCGCGGCTGGCCCCTCCGACTGGGCCGGCGCGGACAGCCCTGTCTCGCAGGTCGTCCTCCAACAGTCAGAAGCCTGCCTCCAGTCGTACGAGGCAAACTCCGCTCTGATCGAGGAGCACGCGAACATCGAGCGCTCCGTTAAGGAGGGCGGCTACGGGCACCGACAGCTGTATGAGCTGATTCAGAACGGCGCCGACGAGCTCCGGAAAACGCCCAACGGTCTCATTCACGTTGTCCTGACGGCGGACACGCTTTACTGCGCGAACCGTGGTAGGCCGGTTACGCCATCCGGAGTTGGAACGATCCTCGCCTCGCACCTGTCGCGTAAGAAGGGTGCGGAGATCGGACGGTTCGGCCTCGGCTTCAAATCTGTGTTGAGCGTCTCCGATCAGCCCCAGTTCTTCAGCCGTAGCGGGTCCTTCGGTTGGTCCGCCACGCTGTCTGCTCAACGCATCCGGGAACGTGTTCCTGGGACGGGCCCCACTCCTGTGCTCCGCATCGCTCACCTCCTCGATGCTAAGAAGGAACGCGCTGCGGATAAGACGCTTGATGAATTGATGACCTGGGCCTCGACGGTGATCAAGCTTCCACTGGCGACGCATGACCACGCTACTCGCCTTGCTGAGGACCTCGAACTCTTTCCTGCAGTCTTTGCCGTCTTTTCCCCGCATGCCGGCCAGGTAGTCTTGGAGAACAGGCAGGCTTCCAAACTCAGGGAGATCAGTGTTAGCGGCGAGGGCCACCGTCGGTCGCTGAGGGTTCGCGAGAGCGATGGCGAGTACGTATCCGAAGAGTGGGCGGTTTTCGAGAGCAGTTTCCAGCCCCCTGACGAAGCCTGGGCCGATGCCGGTGAGTATCGTAACCGTGTCGAGGTGCCCATAGCGTGGGCAGTTCCGTCTTCCGGGTCTCGGGAACGGGAGCTGGGGGAGTTCTGGGCATTCTTCCCCACTACGTATGCGACCACCCTCCGCGGAGTCTTGAACGCCGCGTGGAAAACCAATGAGGATCGCCAACATCTTCTTGAGGGAAACCGTTTCAATGAAGCTCTGATGAAAGAGGCCGCCCGCCTCGTTGTGGCCTCGCTTCCCGCGCTTTCTACCCCGGAAGACCCGGCACGACCTCTGTCGCTCATGACGGCACGTGGACGAGAGACGCGGAACTGGGCAGACGCGTTGCTTACCAATTGCGTCCACGAGGAGGCCACGCGAAACCCCTCTCTGCCTGATCAATTGGGCAGATTCCAGCGCCCGAGCGCGATCAAGATCCACCCTCGGGGCGCAGCGGCAGATGACAGACATTGGAAGACCTGGGTCGAGAGATGGGCTGGCTACCCGGGTCGTCCAACCAACTGGTGCCATTCCACGGTTGAGAGCTCTGCGACCCGCCGAGCCCGCGCCGAGTCGTTGATTGAGTCGGCCGGCGCCAGGGTGAGTAGCGTCCAGGAGTGGCTGGAGGCACTGGTCTCCGACGGAACTGTCGCTGCCTCTGCCGTAGCACTGTCCATCGTGGCGGAGATGGTCGCAGAGGGACATCCGTACGCGGAACAGGCACGCGAGTCGGCCATTCTCAGGACGGCAAGTGGACGAATGGTTCCCCCACAGGGGGACCGCGTGTTCAGGCGCACGTCCATGGACCCGTCCAGTGAAGTCACTGTTTACGTCGACTCCGATTTGGAGAACGACTCCGCGACATCTCGATTCCTTGACATTCTCGGCATTCGAGAGGCCGACGCCTTTGGCCGCCTCGCTGCTGCCGTCTCCGGAGGCTTTGTCTCCTACCGAAACGCCGACTGGGATCGCTTCTGGCTACTCGCACGGCAGACCGGGGCGGAGCGGGCAGTGGAACACCTGACGAGCCAAGGCGTGAGCACACAACTCAAAGTCCGCAACCGCTATGGGACATACAAGCGGCTGAGCCAGCTCCTTCTTCCCGGCGCCGTCATTCCTTCCGGAAGCCCTGACGACGGTGACTTCGTGGTTGATGAGGACTTCCATCACGATGACATGAGGATGCTCCGCCTCCTCGGCATGTCCGACAGCCCCAGCACCGGCGTGGATCCATCCTCTGCCTCGTGGTACGACGACTACCGGTCGAGCATGATTGAGCGGTACTACAAGGCTTTGCCGCCAGATGTCCGAAGGCCTCAGGCAGGTAAGATCGTAGTCACAGGTCCTCATCCCGCTGGCCATTTGGGTCTGTTGTACGGCCTTACGCCCGGTGCGCGCGCTCGTTACATCCAGCAGCTCCCTTCTGAAGGATTGGTGACGACCTGGACCGTCTACGCGCTGACTCGCTCGAATGAAACCCCGCTATCCATACCGTCGCCGTTGATCTGGGTTATTGAACAAAACGGCAGGCTGGCCACTTCGATGGGCATCCGCCGTATTGCCGACTGTGTGGGCCCGGGCTTAGAGGAGTACGCTCGCGTCCTGCCGGTCGCCGACGTGGACCCAGGTCTAGCTCGTGCTCTCGGACTGCCCAACACGTTGGAAGCCATCAAGGGGGTTCTGTGGTTCTCCCTTCTGAAAGACGCACTTTCGAGTGAGAATCACATAGAGCTGGGCAGCCTGTACGCGGTTGCGGCGACGCAATTGAGCGCGCCTCCGAAAATTCGCTGCCAGCAGGGCTCTGAGTGGGTGTCCTCTCCTCCAGGGGACGTGGTCGCCACTGCGGATCCTATGCAGTACCGGCGTCTGCAAGCCGGTGGCATGGCCGCGATCCTGGTCCCGCAGTCAGATGATGTCGCAGTGCTCGTGGACGCATGGGGGATGAAGACCTTTGATGAGGTCTACATCACTGAATTGCGCGCGACCCGACAGGGTGAGCCGACTCCCCTTGAAGACGTGTTTCCTCAGCTCAAGTTCGAGCCTGGGCGCCCTCTGCGAGGTCTCGCCCTCGTGCGGTGCGACGAGTTGGATCAGCTCGTCCGTACCCCATCCGGCCAGACCTCGGAACCGGTGGACATCGGCCGGCGTGAGGACACCATCTTCTGGCATGACCTCGGGGACGATCTGGCCCTGCTGAGGGAGTTGAACCACCTACTTAGACTCGGGCTGTCGGAAGAGCGCTGCCGAGAGGTGCTTCGGCACCGTAAGGACGTCCAGCGAGACCAGCAGATCGTCAAGGTCCGGCAAATGCCGGACCTACGGGACAAGCTGGTGGCCATGCTCGGTGGTGACGTGCTCCGTGAACGATTGCCCTACGGCCTCATCGATGCTGTCGAGTCCGAGGAAGGGCCGATTGACGATCGAGGCATTGCCGAACTCGCGATGGCCGTTCATGGCCCCGGTGTGCTGCGTGAGTTCCGGCAGGAGTTGGAGGAAAGGGGCTTCCCGGTGCCAGTCCAGATGGCTGGCAGTCATCAGGCCAAGGCGTTTGTCTCCGATCTTGGCTTTCCTGCGGAGTACGCCGGGTTCCGGCAGCCAGGGCTTGAGCCCTTGCTAACTGTCCAGGGTCCGGTGGACTTCCCACCCCTCCACGAGTACCAGGAGCTCATGGTCGGACGAATCCTGGAGGTGCTACAGAGCCGGCCAGCACAACGAGGAATGGTCAGTCTCCCCACAGGGGCAGGTAAGACGCGGGTGGCCGTCGAGGCTCTCATCCGACGGCTGCGGGCACTTCCACCTGAGGCGATCTCGGTTCCGGTTCTCTGGGTGGCTCAGACGGAGGAGCTGTGTGAGCAGGCCGTGCAGAACTGGCAGTCAATCTGGCGCCATACCGGCCCGTCACAGCAGCTGACCATCAGCAGGCTGTGGAGCACGAACGAGGCTGACCCCGTTGTGGAGGGCTATCACCTCGTTGTCGCAACCGACGCCAAGCTAGAAAAGATCATCGAAACCCATGAATATGCATGGTTACGAGGGGCTCAGGCCGTTATCGTCGATGAGGCTCACACGTCAATCAGCCCTCGTTACACGCAGGTGCTGGCTGCTCTGGGGCTGACTCCGCATCGATCCCGCTGCCCACTCATCGGTTTGAGCGCGACGCCCTTCCGCGGAGCGAACACAGTAGAAACCGAACGTTTGGTTGCCCGGTACGGAAGGAACAGGCTCGATCACAATCGGGACGGCACTGAGATCCTGGGCCCTCAGCCGTACCGGACGCTACAGGAGCTCGGCGTGCTGGCTCGCGTCAGGCATGAGGAGCTACCAGGCGCGACGCTCGACCTCACTGCTCGTGAGCGTGACACGCTGCAACAACTGCGCCGCCTTCCTCCAACGGCGGAGGAGCGGCTTGGCCTCGACAGTGCCCGCAATCGAATCCTTATCGACAAGATTCTTGCCCTGCCAGATGACTGGCAGATCCTGCTCTTCGCCACTTCGGTCAACCATGCCCAGGCCATGGCGGCCCTTCTCAACCGCAGGGGGGTTACGGCCGCCGCGGTGTCAGGTGACACCGACCTTGGCCAGCGGCGATATGTCATCGAACAGTTCAAGAATCGGGGCATTCGAGTCCTCACCAACTACAACGTTCTCTCCCAAGGCTTCGACGCGCCTGCGACACGAGCGGTGATTGTGGCTCGCCCCACTTACAGCCCTAATGTGTATCAGCAGATGATCGGACGAGGGTTGCGTGGGCGTTTGAACGGGGGCAAGGATGAGTGTCTGATCATCAACGTCGCTGACAACATCGCACAGTATGGCGAGGAATTGGCGTTCCGCCAGTTCGAATACCTGTGGAAGACCCAATGATCAATTCTGCGCACTGGACGGAGGCGCAGCAGCGGCTGATCGAAGAGCCGGCTGATGCTCGTCTCCTGGTGACGGCTCCTGCAGGTAGCGGCAAGACCTTTTCGCTCATACACCGTCTTGCGTATCTCATCGACGAGGAAGGTCTGGAACCATCAGAACTTCTTGTCCTGAGCTTCTCCCGCGCAGCGGTCCGTGAGATAAGGAAGAGGCTCGTTGCGCTTGACAGTGCTGCCGCCCAGGTCGAGGTCCGAACATTCGACTCTTATGCGACCTGGCTCTTGTCGGAGCTCGTGCCGGACGGTCCTTGGCAACGCGTGAGCTTCGATCAGCGCATCCGGGAGGCGACTCGGCTGATCAAGGAGGATCCGGAGGGAGCGGAGCAGATAGGTGAAGTCAGGCACCTGGTAGTGGACGAAGTCCAGGATCTGGTCGGCGTTCGAGCACAGCTCGTGCAGGCGCTTCTCGAGACCGATCTTGAGGGCTTCACCCTGTTGGGCGATCCAGCCCAAGGCATTTACGGCTTCCAACTCGACGATCCACAGGAGCGCTTGGCCGGGGCGGCTCGGCTGTATCAGTACGTGCGCAGTAGCTTTGGAACCGAGCTTGAGGAGATCTCTCTCCGCGGCAACTTCCGTGCCCGCGAGCCAGAGGCCGAGGTAGCGCTCTCGTTCGGTGACGCACTGGGTGCAGTTGACGCCCCCTTCGCCACCATCCAACGAGGGCTGCGGACCGCGCTTCTGGAAGGCGATTCCCTCGGTACGCTGGACCAGGCCGCGCCGGTGCTGTCACGAGTGGTGGTGCCAACCGCGGTGCTCTGCCGTGCGAACCACGAGGTTCTCCTGGTCTCACGGCGGCTTCACGCGCTTGGCGTGCCTCATCGCCTCCAACGCTCGGCTCAGGATCAGGTAATCCCGTCGTGGGTCGCTGCGATCTTCCGCGAACTCGACTCCAAGCAGCCGACCAAGGACGCTGTTCTGGCAGTGGTCAGCAAAGCCGGCATGGACGCGGAAGAAGCCTGGCGGATCCTGCGCCGTATGGATTCCAATCGCCGTGGGGAGACGCTCGATCTCACGACTGTCCGTAGACTGCTGCTCGGCGGGGATTTCCCTCAGCAACCTCCAGAGCAGCTCGTCGTCTCGACTATCCATCGGGTCAAAGGCATTGAGTTCGATCAGGTCGTTCTCGTTGATCCAGGTGACGCACCGGACGACGACCCTATCGAGCAGGCCGAGCGTGCACGTCTGATGTATGTGGCGATGACCCGCCCAAGGGACCTGCTGATGCACGTGAAACCGGTCGGCAAACTCTCCGCTGGTTATCTCAAACGGCAAAACGACGGCCGGTGGGCCGAACTGGGCTTCAAGCCAGGGCGATATCTGGGCATGGAAATACGTCCAGAGGATGTGAATGCGGAGGAACCCGCAGGCGCGGTCGGCTTTGTACAAGATCCCCAAGAGATCCAGAACTATCTGGCCACCATGGTGCGAAGCGGTGATCTGGTCAGGTTCGTTGCGGCGCCTGAACGTGCCTCTGAAGAGGCTCCCCAATACATCGTGGAGCATGAGGGCCACCGCATCGGCGTGACCACGGCTTCTTTCGGCAGAGCGCTCCGGACGCTCGTTCCCGGTCGGGGCCGCCAGCTGCCTCCATCCATCGAGGATCTTCGGGTGGACGATGTGGAGACTGTCATCGGACGGGAGGCCGCCGGCCTCAACGCTGGCCTTGGCTGGTCAGGTGTATGGCTTCGGCCACGAATCGGAGGACTAGGGCGTTTCGACTGGACTGGTGGGTAAGCGTGAGTTTCGACAAGCACTATGCGTTTCGGCAGGAACTGGTTTCGCGGCTAGAGCAAGACCTGATCGGACCTAGCGGTTCCACGAGGGAGACGATCACAGACCCGCCGATCACCAAGTACGCGGCCGGCATCCTCTTCCCTCAGTCCCAGGACGTGGTGGCCGACGTCAATGCCTTGGACGAGGAGCCAGAGAACAAGCACCAGAGCGAGGTTCCGGACCCGGCCATCACTATGGCCAACATCCGGTACCCCTCCTCGATGGGCATGACCTTCTCTGTTGACATCAGGGCAGCGGACAGCATCCTCGTGGAGGTGGAGGCTGCACGTTATGTGCCCGAGACGACTCTCGAAGAACGTCGTGGGCGCACCGGTACTGTCGCCGAGGGTTCCTGGCGGCGTGAGCCACTTTCGATCGCGCCTCGGAGAATCAGGGTCTCGGCCGCGTTTCAGGACCAGATACCACTTGCTGACGATCTGGAACTGTTCGTTCGTGTAAGGCCAGCGGATTCCAACATGGTTTCGGCCGTTACATTGGCGCTTTCGAACAAGCATCGATCGGCGGCGAAAACCGCTGACCGAGATGCGATGGCCTTCTTTCAGCCTCGAATCACAGTCAGGGGGGCCGACGGTGCTGCTCCCTTCGTGGAACGCCCGTCGCTCGGACTGGCGACCGATGCGGACGAGGAACTCAACTCGTACCGACTCCTGTATAGGCACGCGCCGACATTCGCTACAGGCCACGGTTGCGCTGTGGAATGGCAACCTTCGGAAGTTGCCATCAATGATATGACTTCGATTACTTCGACCGGCTGGATACGCACGACCTTCGTTCCAGAACACGATCTTCGCCTTGCCGACTCCAACCCAACCATCGACGTTCGCCGACTTGGAATGCATCATCTGGCGACGTCATCTGATGCCGAGGTTGTTTCCGCCTTGAAGGCGCTCACGGCCGGGTATCGGGAGTGGATCAGGTTAAGGGCCGCTCAGGCTGAAAGCATCGCCACCGAGAGCCTCCGTAAGACCGCTCGGGAGCACTTGGACAGGTGCAACGCAGCTTGCGATCGCATGGAGGCGGGGATCGAACTTCTCGCAGACACTGCAGACCCGATCCCTATGGAGGCATTTCGTCTTACCAATCAAGCGATGGCCATGCAGCGATCTCGGACAGAGTGGCTGAGGTCATCTGTACGGAAGAGTACGTCTCCTGACGATAAAGAAGGCGTATGGCGACCTTTTCAGATAGCCTTCATTCTCCTGTCGCTGCGTGGTCTGGCTGAGCGGGAGTCCGCCGATCGTGACATTGCCGACGTGCTGTGGTTTCCCACAGGTGGTGGCAAGACGGAGGCTTACCTGGGCCTGATCGCTTTCTCGACGTTCCTGAGACGGCTGCGTGATCCGAAAGACGGTGGTGGCGTTACCGTTCTCATGCGCTATACGCTCCGCCTGCTCACGGTTCAGCAGTTCGAACGTGCGGCTCTCCTTATGTGTTGTATGGAGCGGCTCCGTCGGGATCGAACTGACCGCCTGGGATGGAGTGAGATTTCTATCGGTATGTGGGTGGGTCGCGGATCCACTCCAAATACTCTGGACGAAGCGAAACGGTCGCTTCGAAAGCTGGCGAAGAATGAAGTGGTGCAGGAAGAAAACCCTGTCCAGCTTCGATCCTGCAGCTGGTGCGGGACTGCCCTCGATCACTACAACTACAAGGTTTCGGACGACCGTCTGGTCATTGCCTGTGGTACGCCGGGTTGTGACTTTGCCGACGGCCTTCCGATCCATGTGGTAGACGAGGTCATCTACGCCGCGCGGCCCACACTGATCATCGCGACAGCGGACAAGTTTGCCGGGCTGCCCTGGAAACCGGAGATTGGGCACCTCTTCAACCACTTCAGTGCCGAGCCCCCTCCTGAATTGATCATTCAGGACGAGCTGCACCTCATTTCCGGTCCCTTGGGCACTCTGGCCGGTCTCTACGAGACGGCAGTTGACCTCATCGGTTGTCGCCCGAAGGTGGTGGCGTCGACGGCCACCATCCGCCGTGCGGTGCATCAGGGACGTGCGCTGTTCGACCGACAGGTGGAGCAGTTTCCACCGCCTGGACTCGACGCTCGTGACTCCTACTTCTCGGTCGAGACGGCGCCGTCCCGGAAGGCTAGCAGGCTGTATGTGGGCCTCATGGCGCCGGCAACCAGCCAAGCCAGTTTGATGGTGCGGACCTATGCCGCGCTTCTTCACCATGCCCAGGCGATAGAAGGCGACGACGCGGTTCGAGATGCGTATTGGACGCTCCTCGGATACTTCAACAGCCTGCGGGTCCTCGGCGGCGCCAAGCTTCAGGTTCAGGACGACGTTAATGACCGCCTTGATCTATTGAGTGAGGGGTTACCTCAGAAGCGACGTGACATCGGCCGTGATATCGAGCTGACCAGTCGGGAGCCGTCAAGTGCTATACCGGGCCATCTCCAGGACATGGCCACGCCCCTGCCTGATGCTCTCGGCGTGATCCTCGCCACGAACATGATCTCCGTGGGAGTCGACGTCGATCGGCTCGGGTTGATGGTCATGATGGGTCAGCCTCAGTCCACCTCCGAGTACATCCAGGCCACCAGCCGTGTCGGACGAAAATGGCCAGGCCTGGTGGTCACCCTGTTCAACGCAGCAAGATCCAGGGACCGCTCGCACTACGAGAACTTCACCGCCTACCACTCAGCCCTGTATCGCCAGGTTGAAGCTACAAGCGTGACGCCGTTCTCCGCCCGCGCCCGCGACCGTGGCCTGCACGCGGTCGTCGTCGGCCTGGCGCGCCTACTGATTCCCATGGCACGCCCCAAAGAGGCGGCCGCGCTCATCGCTGAGTTCGAGGAAGACCTACGGAACCACTGCGATGAGATTCTGGCCCGCGTCGAGAGGGTCGCCGGACAGACCGAGCGCGACATGGCGGCCAAACAAATCGACGAAATAATTGCACGGTGGCGAGAGGCAGCAGAGGCAGACCCGGAGCTCAAATACGGTACTTACCGACAGCCCGGGCTCCTCGTGGATGCCGGCCGCTGGGACGAGTCAGACGATCAACTTGCTTATTCCTTCGAGACTCTCTGGAGTCTGCGGGATGTGGACGTGGAGTCCACCCTCTACCTGGACAGGGGAACAAGGTGAAGGGGAAGCCAATCGGCGGCGTACGCCGCGCCCAGCTCATCACCACTTACGGGGTCGGCTCCTTGATCGCAGTCGGTAGCGAGTCGTTTATGGTTGCCGGCCTTGACCTCTGGTCTGAGTTCGGTCCCTACGATCAGATCATCCACGAACGACGGCTTGAGAGGGAACTCGGAGTTAAGAGGTTCCGCCTCCCCCCGGCGTCCGACAGCGAAAAATACGGCGATGTCCCGGTTGTTCGGTTTCCAGAGATGCAGTCCTGCATGAGCTGTAACCGGCTCGCCCAGGCTCGGTTCTTTGGTGCTACACGTAGTCCGGCAAAATGCCAGAAATGTAATCGTGAGCTAGTGCCATCCAGGTTCGTCGTATGCTGCGCCGCTGGTCACATCGACGACTTTCCCTACTATCGCTGGCTCCATAAGGGCGGTGGGTCGCCTGGTAGCGATAGTCCCAAGCATGAGCTGAAGCTCAAGGCTTCGGGACGCAGCGCATCGCTCGGCGACATCGAGATCTCGTGTACCTGCGGCGTGCGTCCCGTAACGATGGAAGGCGCTCTCAGCAAGGGCGCCTTGAGTGGGATCAGTTCATGCACGGGTAGGCGTCCATGGCTGGGTGACGTTCCGCGGGAAGAGTGCCAGGAGCTTCCACGAGCGATGCAGCGAGGTGCGTCGGGAGTGTGGTTTTCCGACGTCCGCTCCGCCCTTTCCATTCCGCCGTGGTCAGAAGGCGTTCAGAAGCTTGTGGAGCGTAACTGGAACTCGCTTAGGAGGGCTGCTGACCTTCGCGATCGCATTGAAGAGCTTGAACTGGCGAATCGTATGTACAGCGTTGAGCAGATTATTCAGGCCGTAGAGAGGCGCCGTCAGGACGAGGCAGGTCACACGGACACCTCCGAGGAGGCGTTGAAATTCGAGGAGTACCAGGCACTCAACAGGACCACTGAGGAGAAGCCCGAGAAGCAGGACTTTGTTTGCGTACCATGGCACGACGATTCGGTTGGTACGGAATTAGCCATCGATCAGGTCATGCGGGTTAAGCGGCTGCGGGAGGTCCGAGTGCTCCGGGGATTCAGTCGTTTGGCTGCGCCCAGCTCCGTGAATCCGCGTCAACGGGCGTCGCTCTACACGGCGGAGAGCCGTCCCGACTGGTTGCCGGCGATCGAAGTCATCGGCGAAGGAGTCTTCTTGCGCCTGGATGGCGCTCGACTCGCAGAATGGGAAAAACGTTCAGATGTTCTGGCGCGTGTCGCACCGATGGACGCAGCGTACCAAGAGCGCTTTACTCGCTTTGGCCTACCACCGGATCGAGAGATCACGCCTCGCCTGGTTATGATCCACACTCTTGCTCATGCAATCATCAACGAGTGGAGTCTCGACTCTGGCTATCCTGCTGCCTCCTTGCGTGAGCGGCTGTATGTATCGGATGAGATGTCCGGATTCCTTGTTTACACGGCTACTAGCGACTCTGCGGGCAGTCTCGGCGGAATTGTGGCGCAAGTAGAATCGGGTAGGCTTGCAACCTCTATCCGTACCGCACTCGACAGAATTTCATGGTGCTCGGCCGATCCTCTGTGCATCGAGTCGGACAGTAGCGGCACCGATAACTTGAATCGTGCTGCCTGTCATTCGTGCGTATTGCTTCCCGAGACCAGTTGTGAGGAATTCAACGTCCTTCTTGATCGTGCCCTTCTGGTTGGGACGCAAGATAATCCAACTCTTGGATTTTTTGCGGGAGCACAGAGCGGGTAACGGCAAGGACTTTGGCCGGGGTGGCCATGCCGGACGCCGACCTCGTGGCACCCCTTCGGTGTTTCGACTGAGCGGTCCGGGTGTGCCTGGAAGCTGGCACGGGGGCGTCGGACGAGGAAGTGGGTGCACCTGCGTTCCGGCTCGTGCTTGAGCGAACGCTCAAATCGACCTACTCTCAGTTTGAGCAGTTGCTCAAACTGAGGAGGTGGCTTGTGGGTCGGTCTGTGTACGTCGAGTGCTTGGTCCGGGCCGACATGGAGGCCTTGTGGGAGCGGACGCAGGGGCCTGAGCTGCACAAACGGTGGGATCTGCGGTTTACGGAGATCGACTACCTGCCGCGTGCCGACGACGGGCCGCAGCGGTTCCGGTACGTCTTTCGCCTCCTGCCTGGGCTTGTCATCAACGGCACCGGCGTCACGACCGGGGACCGTCACGACACCGACGGCAGGACGTCGGCGCTGCGGTTCTCTTCGGGCCATCCGCTCTCGCTGATCCGCTCCGGCTCCGGTTACTGGCGATACGTCCCCACCAACGACGGGGTCCGCTTCATCACTCGGTACAGCTATCGCCCCGGCTGGGGCAAGGCCGTGGACCTCGTCTTCCGGCCGCTCATCGGCTGGGCGACTGCCTGGTCCTTCGACCGGCTTCGCCTCTGGCTGGAGGCCGGCCAGACGCCCGAGCGCTCCCTGTGGCAGGCCCTCGCCGAACTGTGCGTACGCGTGCTCGCCGCCGGCATCGCCATACAGGCGACCCCGGCCGTCATCGCCTGCATGGTCGTCGCGGCGGCTGTCCTCTTGCCGCCGCTTCCGTCGACTCCCGCTGCCCGCCGATGCCTGCGCCGTCCGCCCGATCGGCTGGCGTTCAAAGCTCCCCTGACCCACCTGGAGATGCCATGACCTCGATTTTCGAACGCGCCCTCGGCACCGACTTCGCCCGCCTGCACCCGCAACTGCGGCGCCGGTTCGGCGTCAGCGTCACCGACGGGCAGGCCTGCGTCGGCACGGGGGTGATGGAGCACATCTGGCACGCGGGCTTCACCCGGCCGTTCCTCGCCCTCGGCGGAACCCGCAACATCCTGATCCCCGAGCAGGGGCGGCAGGTGCCGTTCACTATCGAGAACTACCCGTACGTCGACTCGTACGGGCGGGAGACGGTCAGCTTCGTCCGCACGTTCGACCTGCCAGGCCGCCCCAGGCGGTTCGACGCCCAGATGGTGTACGACCCCGCCAAAGGCATCGTCGACTACCTGGGCTCGCACCAGCATCTGGCCGTGGATCTGGACCTTCAGGTGGACGAGCGCGGGGGCCTCGTCATCCGCTCCAGTGGGTTCCGCCTGCACGAGGGTTGGTTCTCGTGCCGTCTTCCCGCGCTCATGACCGGCACGGCCGTCGTCAGGGAGTCATACGACGACGAAGCCGAGGAGTTCCGCGTCGGGGTGACGGTCTCGCACCACACACTGGGCCCGATGTTCGGTTACTGGGGCGCATTCAAAGCCCGGTACGTCGACGTGTCGGAGCACGGCGTGCCCGCCGCCCTGAAGCCGCGGCGCGAAGAGGCACGCCTGTGAGCTCAACGCAGCGGGGGCACGGCGTTGCGAGCGCGTTCGAGGGCGAGGTCGGGCCACCAGGTGCCGCCAACGGGGTCCACCTGGTGATGCACCGGATCCTCCGGCCCGGAGCCGCCGCGGAGGCACCGGCCGTTGGACTGGCCGGGATCGCGGATCCACAGGAACGCGTCGGCCAGCTCGCTGCCGGTGTCGGTGGTCGGGCGGGGGCCGATGCCCCTTCCTGGGGGGTTGCACCACAACTGGGGGTCGGCGTACTTGCCCTCGGGAGCCTTCCACACCCCCCTGCCGTTGCGGCTGGTGTCGATGACGAAGTGCGTCAGCGGTGCGTCGGCCGGCACGGCGTCGATGTCGGCACCCGCACACGCGCTTCCGCCCTTGGCGGCGATGAGGTAGACGCAGCGGGAGAGCCTTTCCCCATATCGGAGGAGGCTGTCGGTGTGCTGGAAGTCCGAGCTGTTCAGATAGAAGCCATCAGCCCGCCCTACTGCGGCCTTGACGAGCCGATCGGCCATATCGGCGACGGACTCGGGCCAGCCCTGGATGCCGCCGTCGAGGTAGACGGCCGTGTGCGGCAGCGCCCCCAGGCGGTCGACGGCGTAGCCGAGCTCGCGGTAGCGCTCGGCGGTCCCCGCCGTGCCGCCTGTCTCGCAGTTGTCGGTGCCGGGCACTTTGGTCAGGCTGTTCGGTTCGAGCACGACCACCGCCCGGCCCGCGCCGATGCCGGCCGCGACCTGGTCGATCCAGTCGCGGTACGCCTGCTCGTTCGGCGCCCCGCGATCGGAGCAGTCCGTCAGGGGGATGTAATCGGTGAGGAACACCGGCACGGCGTCGTGGGCCGCGGCGAGCCGCATCGTGGACCTGACGGTGTCCTCGGCCTCGGTGGCCGGTCCGCTCAGATTCACCGAGTGCGGCACCGCGGCGAGGGCGCGCATCAGCGCGGCGTCGGCTTTCCTGCCTTGGGCGTCCCAGGCGTCCGCCTGGCGCTGCGGGTCGGGCTCCTGCTTGTACGCGAACCGTACGCCGGGCTCGCGCAGCGGATTGGCACCGGTGCCGGCGGCGGAAGCGGACGGGAGCGCGGCAGCCACGGAGGCGGCCGACGTGGCGGATGAGGTGGCGGACGAGCCGGACGTTGCCGGGCCCGACGAGGTGCCGAGCCAGGCGGCGGTCACCGCCGCGACCACGGCAAGCGCGCCCGCGCCGGTCCCGATCACCAGGCCGCGGCGGCGTCTCCCACCACCCCCGGGAAGAGTGGCGACGGAAGGTGCCGTAGAACCGGTGAGGGTGTCGAAAATGTCCTGTACGGCCGGTCGTTGTGCCGGGTTCTTGGCCAGGGCGCGGGCGACGAGCGTGCCAAGCGGTCCGTCGAGGCCGGTCAGGTCGGGTTCCCCGTTGACGACTCGGTTGAGCACGACGGGGAGCGATCCGTGACCGAAGGGGGCGTGGCCCGTGCCCGCATAGGTGATCGTGCTCGCCCAGGCGAAGACGTCGGAGGCGGGTGTGAGGGGGCCGCCCTCGAACTGCTCGGGAGACATGAACGAGGGTGTCCCGATGACCGCGCTGCTCATGTGTCCGGCCGTGTCGGTCAGGTGGGCGACGCCGAAGTCGATGACTTTGGGGCCGATGGGGGAGAGCAGGACGTTGCCGGGTTTGAGGTCGCGGTGGATGATGCCGGCGGCGTGGATGGCGCGTAGGGCGGTCGCGATGCTGACGGCCAGTCCGTCCAGGCTTGAGCCGCGTAGCGGTCCGTCCCGTTCGACGGCCTCCCGCAGGGTCGGCCCGGGCACGTACTCGGTGACCAGGTAGACGGTCTCTCCGTCTACTTCGGCGTCGAGGACGGCGGCGGTGCAGAAGCGGGCGACTCGCTTGGCCGCCTCGACCTCGCGGCGGAACCGGCGGCGGAAGTCGGGGTCGGCGGCGATCGTGTGGTGGAGCAGCTTGACCGCCACGCGTGTGCCGTCCGGTGTCTCGCCCAGGTAGACGGTGCCCATCCCGCCCTCGCCCAGCCTGCGCACCAGCCGATAAGGCCCCACCTGGGCCGGGTCACCCGCCCGCAGGCCCGACTCATGCTGCCCGGGTAAGCCCCCCGCCTCGCTGCCGCCGTTCACATCGCCCCCGCTCGGATGTCCGGAAGGTCAGGTCACTATGGATCTTATTGACCGCCGCCGGGCGCGGCCATGGCCGAACACGTGCCGCTACGGTGAAGCCGCGAAGAGGAACGAAGGGGGAGACGATGGGTGACACCCGTACGCGGCTGCTCGAAGGCGCTCTGGAGACCTTGCGGACCCAGGGCATCGCGGGGGCCTCTGCGCGGGCGATCGCCTCCGCGGCCGGGGTCAACCAGGCCCTCGTCTTCTACCACTTCGGCAGCGTGGACGACCTCCTCGCCGCGGCCCTGCGGCACGGGTCGGAACAGCGGGTGGCGGTCTATCGGGCTCGGTTCGCGGCCGTGAACTCCCTGAAGGAACTGCTCGACCTCGGCCGTTCCCTGCACGCCGAGGAGCGCGAGGCGGGGAGCCTGGCCGTGCTCGCCCAGATGCTCGCGGGCAGCCAGATGGACGACAAACTCGCCCCCGCCACCGCGGCCGGCCTCGGCATGTGGGTCGCCGAGGTCGAGGACGTCCTCCACCGAGTGCTGGCCGGCACCCCGCTGACGGAGTTCGTGGACGTCGCCGGGCTGGCCCGCGCCACCGCGGCGGCCTTCGTCGGTCTCGAACTGTACGAGGGCGTCGACAAGGACGGCGCGGAGCGCGCCTTCGACAGCTTGGAGCAGCTCGCCGGCCTGGTCGCCGTCCTGGAGGACATGGGCCCGCTGGTTCGCCGCACGGTCCGCGCCCGCCTCCGCAAGGCCAACGGCGATTGACGAGTCAGCACTGTTCAGAGCCCGGTGCGGTACGCCTCAAGGCGGTCGGCCAGTTCCTTCGGGTGACCGAGCATCGGACAGTGATCACCAGGCATCTCGTCCGGTTGGAAACCGAGACGCTCGGTGACGATCCCGCGCATGAACTCGGCCGGGAAGAAGCGGTCGCCGGCGGCCAGCAGGAACCTGGTCGGCACGTCCGGCCAGGACGCCAGCGGCCACGGCTTGCCGAATGGGGTAGGCGCCTGGTGCCGCTGGTGTCGGGCGACGAACTCGGCGGCCAGGTCGGCCGGGGTGTCATGCAGCACGAGGGAAAGCGTGTCCTCCTCCGTGCCGCCCGGGACGCCTCGGCGCCGGTCGGCTTCCTCCCGTGCCGCCCAGTAGCCGGTGTTGCCCCACCATTCGCCGGGCGACTCGGCGGGAGCCGGGATCTGGGCCTGGAGCATCACGAGCAGGTCGGCAGGCACCCGGTCACACACCAGCGGGCCGGTGAACCCGCCGAACGAGTGGGCGACGACGACCAGACCTGTGCGCCCGCCGATCGCCTCGACCACCGTGTCCGCGTACTCTTCGAGCCCGGCCGACTCGTCGTCGCACGGCAGGTCCGGTGCCACCACGTCGTGGCCCCGGTCTCGTAAAGCGGCCGAGAGCGGTCCCCAATACCAGGAATCGACCGCCGCAGCGTGGATCAACACATAGGTCGCCATTGGACAGCATTCTCCCGATTTGTTGATTTACTCGTTCGCCGTCGTCTCCCACGATGGCCGTAGTTCAGCGCAGTGGAGGGACGGCGTTGCGGGCGCGGTCGAGGGCGAGCACCGACCACCACGTGCCGCCTTGGGGGTCGACCTGGTGATAGACGGGGTCCTGGGGACCGTGGCCGCCTCGCGTGCACTGGCCGTTGGACTGCTCGGGGGAGCGGAGCCACAGGAACGCGTCGGCCAGCTCGCTCCCCGTGTCGGTGGTCGGCCGGATGCCGACGCCCCGGCCCGGTGGGTTGCACCAGATCTGGGGGTCGGCGTACTTGCCCTCCGGCGGCTGCCACACCCCCTTGCCGTTCCTGCTGGTGTCGATGACGAAGTGGGTCAGGGGCGCTCCGGCCGGCACCGCGTCGATCTCGGCGCCGGTGCAGGTGCTCCCTCCGTTGTTCATCTTCAGGTAGAGGCAACGGGACAGACTCTCCCCATACCTGACAAGCTCGTCGGTCTCCTGGAAGTCCGCCGTGTTCAGGTAGAAGCCGTCGGCTCGCTTCACCTTGGCCTTCACGAGCCGGTCGGCGATCTCGACGAGGCTGGGCCAGCCCTTGATGCCGCCGTCGAGGTAGACGGCCGTGTGCGGGAGCTTCCCCAGGCGGTTCACGGCGTACGCGAGCTCGCGGTAGCGCTCGGCCGCGCCCGCCTTGCTCCCCTGGGAGCAACTGTTCGAGCCGGGGAGTCTGGTCAGGCTGTTCGGCTCCAGCACGACCACCGTCCGCGCCTTGCCGATGCCCTTCGCCACGCGGTCGATCCAGTCACGGTAGGACCGCTCGTCCGGCTCCCCCCATTGGGAGCAGTCCTTCATCGGCACGTGATCGGTCACGAACACGGGAACGGCGTGACGGGCGGAGGCCACCCGCACGGTGGACGCGACCGTGCGCCCGGCCTCGGCGGCCGGCATGTTCAGGTTCACGGGATGCGGCACCGCGGCCAGGGCGCGCATCAGCGCGGCGTCGGCCTTCCTGCCCTGCCCGTTCCAGACGCCCGCCTGGCGCTGCGGGTCGGGCTCCTGCTTGTACGCGAACCGTACGCCTGGCTCGCGAAGCGGATTGCCGCCGCTGCCCGTCGGAGCCTTCGATGCGGTGGAGGCGATCGGCGTAGGCTCCTCGGGGATCACCACCGCGGAGCGCGTGGAGGTGGCGGAGGAGGTCGCGGACGCCGAGGCGTGCGGGTCGCCGCCGGAGGGCCATAGGGCGACCACCGTCGCGATCACCGCCAGCCCGGCTACTGCGGCCCCGACCCCGGTCAGCAGCCTGCGGCGGCGTCTGCCGCCCCCCGGCAGTGTCGTGACCCACGACTCTTCAACCGGGGACGAGCCGGTGAGGGCGTCCAGGATGTCCTGTACGGCCGGTCGTTGTGCCGGGTTCTTGGCCAGGGCGCGGGCGACGAGCGTGCCCAGCGGTCCGTCGAGGCCGGTCAGGTCGGGTTCCCCGTTGATGACCCGGTTGATGACGACCGGCAGCGGTCCGTTGCCGAAGGGGGCGTGGCCCGTGCCGGCGTACGCGATCGTGCTCGCCCAGGCGAAGACGTCGGAGGCGGGTGTGAGGGGGCCGCCCTCGAACTGCTCGGGAGACATGAACGAGGGTGTCCCGACGACCGCGCTGCTGTGCGTGGCGGTGTCCGACAAGTGGGCCACGCCGAAGTCGATGACTTTGGGGCCGATGGGGGAGAGCAGGACGTTGCCGGGTTTGAGGTCGCGGTGGATGATGCCGGCGGCGTGGATGGCGCGTAGGGCGGTCGCGATGCTGACGGCGAGCCCGTCCAGGCTTGAGCCGCGTAGCGGTCCGTCCCGTTCGACGGCCTCCCGCAGGGTGGGCCCTGGGACGTACTCGGTGACCAGGTAGACGGTCTCTCCGTCCATTTCGGCGTCCAGGACGGCGGCGGTGCAGAAGCGGGCGACCCGTTTGGCCGCCTCGACCTCGCGGCGGAACCGGCGGCGGAAGTCGGGGTCGGCGGCGATCGTGTGGTGGAGCAGCTTGACCGCCACGCGTGTGCCGTCCGGTGTCTCGCCCAGGTAGACGGTGCCCATCCCGCCCTCGCCCAGCCTGCGCACCAGCCGATAAGGCCCCACCTGGTGCGGGTCGCCGGTACGCAGGTCGGCCGGGTGCTGTGGGCCGGACGGCCACCCGGGGCCGGACTCGTGCCCGTCACCGAAACCGCGTAAGCCCCCCGCCCCGCTGCCGCCGTTCACATCGCCCCCGCTGGAATGCTTTTCGACAGATCGACAAGGATCCTATTGACCGCCGCCGGGCGCGGCCATCGCCCAGCACTGGGGCCGCTGTCGTCCGTTCAGCGGCTGCGGCGGTCGTTCTCGCGGTCGGCGTCGTCCTTCCCACCGTGGTCGAGGCCGATGAACTGTCGCATGTACGCCTGGTAGGCGTCGGCCCGGACTCTGGCCGACGGCGATTGAACGCCTCGGACGATGCTCTCAGGAATGCCGCCGGAACCGGGCCGCCTGGACTTGTAGTCCCGCAGTCGCTCCTTATGCTCGTCCGCCCAGTCGTGAAGCGCCCCGATGCGGGCGAAATAGAACGCCGCGGCCAGCAAGGGAGTGACGAGAACCGTTGTCGCGATGACGCCGATGTCGTGAAGGAGCACCCCAAGGATCAGGAGGGCTGCGACCACGGCGCCGGCTCTGATCAGACCCCTCCGAACGCTTCCGGGGTCGGCCCGGGCCTCCTCGGCCCATTCGCGCATGCGCCGCAGCGGAGGCTGGTACGCCGCGCCGAGCCGTATGACTCTTGGTAGCCAGCCCGCGTACGCCGCCAGGGTCAGCGCGACGAGATACCAGGACAGCGTCGCGGCGATGTCCGGCCGAGCCCAGCCCCACATGATCCAGGCCACCGGGATCGTGGCCGCGCCCCAGGTCCCGAGCCACAGCGCCGCGCGGATGACCGCTCCCGATCGGGCGGTGGGCGAGAGCCGCCGGCTCTCATAGTCGGCCCACTGCCGGTCCCGCAGAGCGGAGGCGGCGTCCAGCGCGGTCATCGCCTGCTGGTTCTGCCGGTCGACCGCCGCCTGCCGACGCCGCTGTTCCGCCTGGGCCGCGGCGAAGGCGGTGAAGTCGGCGCGCACGAGCCACCCGATAGGGGTGTCGGAGCCGCCATCCCGCGCGCGCAACCAGTCGTACCAGGTGATCTCACCAGTGGGGGGTGGTGCCACGCTCTCGCAGCCGGCGCGCAACCACGTCTTGCTCTCCGAGTAGGGCAGAAGGGCCGCCAGCAGCAGCCCGCGCGCCCCGCTCCCGGCCCACTCCCGGGCTTCGGGTGGCAGGTCGGGCACCCGAGCGGCCAGCTGCCGCCACGAATCCCAGACCTCGTCCCAGGTCCGTTGCGTTCCGCGGAGCGCGCTCAGCACAGTGAATCTGGAGAGGGCGTCCAATAAGCCGCCCTCGCAGAGGTCGCGGTAGAGCTCCCATTCGGGGCCGCTTTCGCGCAGACGACCGATCCTGAGCGCCTCGGAAAGCGACTCCGGGGTCACGACCGTTCCTCGCCAGACGGCTTCTCCCTCCGGATCGAGCCAGCCCAGCAGGTGAAGCAGTTTCAGGTCAGCCGGGAGTCCGTCGTCTCGGAGCCGATGGTCGATGAGTTCGATCTGAGCGGTCAGGTCATCGGCGGTGAGACCGTCGAGCTCGTGCAGCCAGGCGAGAAGGCTGAGCCAACCGTCGGAGGGTGCGCCGGTCGTGGCGGCGCCCTCGAAGAACTGACGCCTCGCGGCGGTCCAGTCGCCGCGGATGGCGGCGGCCAGTTCTTCTCGGGTCGTAACCGCCACACCTGCGAGGACCAGCGGGCGGCGCTGCGGCGCCGGCTGATGGATGTGATTGATCTGGACGTTGCGATCGCCGAGCTGGAAGGGGGCCGGGCCGTGGAAGACGTTTCCCGATACTCCGTCTCTTCCTGATTCGGAGTCGCGGGTCATGCCCTCGGCCCGAAGTGGTTGTCCTGACGGTTGCGGTCCCCGACCTGAAACGCGGTCGGTCCATGGAAAACGTTCCCCGACACTCCTCCCACGGACGCGTGACGAGCCTCGTCGGCGATGTCGTTCAGTTCGTGGGCGATCCGTTCGCGTTCGGCCTCGCCGAGACTCTCCAGCAGCATCTCGAATCGGGCCGTCCAGGACGCCTCCTGCCGGGCCCGCATCAGCGCCGCCTCCCCCGGGGCGAGTGAGGCGAGATCCGTCGCGGTCTGATCCAGCCGCATCAATTCCGCCTGCTCACGTTCGGGATCGTCGCGGCCGAGTACATGCGCCACCCGCTGCCGCACGCTCACCCACACGTCAGTGCCCGCGGCCTGCACCACCGCGGTTCCGCCCGCCGCGGCCACCGCTGCCAGCCATTCGACCAGCATTTTCGGCCTCCTCACATGTTTTCATGACACTTTATATCTGGCCATGGTGAGGTCGCCGGATGTCCCGACATGAAAATCGGCCCGGAAAACGGGGCCGCCTAATTCGGCTGACCGCGCCCCGCGATCGACACCGAGAGGTGTTACTGCACGCAGAGAGCGGACACGGTCACGTCGTAGATGTACCAGCTTCCGGTAGGAGTCACGTACACATAGTTCACGGCGGTCGTCTGATAGCCGGTGCAGTCGCCTCCGGCCGCGAGGATGGCGGCACGGGCCGCTGCCGCGCCGTTCTGCACAGCCGCCGAGTACGTGCTCGCCTCACCGCGAGCCGTCGCGGTGCGCGACACGGTGTAGGAGGGCGGTGGCGGCGCGGGAGCGCACAGGCCGGTCGCGGTTCCGCTGTACTGGTAGCCACCTCCGCTCGGTACGACGTACACGAGGGTGGCCGACGAGGTCACGTTCGTGCAGACCTCCCCCAGTTGGGTGGCCAGATTGGCGAGGGCGGTGCGGGCGCTCGCCTGGGCCGCCGCCGAAGCCGTGGCCTGCGTCTGGCCCCATGCCGAGCCGGTCGCCGTCCGCCAGGTGTCGGCGTGGGCCGCCGCCGGGCTGAGGCCGATCCCCGCCGCGACGAGCGCCACCAGGATCATCAATCGCCCGGCGAGCGAACCACGCCGGGATTTCCCGTACGGTTCATCGTGCTGAGTCATTCGCGCCTCCTATGAGCGCCTGATGCATAGCGACAGTGCAGGATGTGCTCTGATCCCCGCTTATGGGCGTGATCTCGGGGCGCGCGAAGTCATCGTAGATTTGCCGTTTTCCGGCGGCCATCCTCGGCGGCGTGGGCGGCATGGACGTGCTGGTGGGCGATCTCGGCCGATGAAAGTTTCCGCACCCTCGTCCCGAGCCCGTAGTGGCTCACACAGTGGGGTCCAGCTGCCGCCATCGGCCGGGGTCGTTGAGCCGTTGCAGTCGTAGCGCCTCGTCGTGGTAGCCACGACGGGCGTCGTCCTCCGTGCGGAAGGCCAGGGGCCTGCCGCGGGGCTCCGACGACGTCACGTACCAGCCGCCGTACTCGCAGCCGCTCGGCAGTCGGCCCAGGGTGATCTGGAAGGACTTGCGCGGATCGGCGGCGGCGAACTCCCATCGGGTCACCGGTTCGAGACCGGAGCAGGTGGACAGCCACCCCGGGGGCAGCTCCCCGCCCCCCGCTTCCGCCCGCTCGGCCGCCAAGCGTGCCAGTTCCCGGGGAGCGACCAGCAGGTACGCCGCCAGGACGCGTGACGCCTTCGACAGCCCATATTCGGCGGACAGGTCGCGGTCGACCTCGTCCCAGTGGGTGCCGACCACCCGCCCCAGCTCCAGCGCGTCGAGCCTGCCCGACATCAGCTCCTCGCGGACCGGAAGGATGTCCCGAAGCCATCCCGTGCCCGACTCGTGCAGGTTGAACAGCTCGGAGTCCTCGGCGTACATGCTGAACCGCAGGAGCAGGTCGTCGTCGCTCGTTTCCATGCGCAGGCCTTGAAGCACGTCGCCGTGCAGGTGCGGGGCGACGGCCTGCGCCGGCAGCGCCTCGCCGGGGATCCGGAAGGCGACCGTACGGGGACCGTCGTTGTCGAAGAACAGCCAGGCGTCGAACGTCTGCTCGACGAATTCCTCCATCTCCCGCGTGTAGTCGTCCCAATCCACGGATGCGGAGAAATGGTCGGCCGTCACCATCGGCTGCCCGGGCAGCATCCGCAGCACCGACTGCGTGTTCTCGTCGAGAACACGGCCGAGCACCACGGCCTCGATGTATCTGTAGTGACGACGTTCGTTCCGGTATTTGCGCCTGCCCATGCCTGCACTCCCTGGGAACGCTCCGTCCGACGTACTGTAACGATCACGCGAATCGAACGGGCGGAATCAGGCGCAAAAGGGCCGGACGCCGCGCAGGTCAGTTCGTCAGCGTGGCCGCCAGCAGCTCGCGCAACGCGATCGGCTTACGACCGAGCAGCTCCCCGAGGGCGGGGCCGGCCTCGGCGAACTCTCCCCGACGGCTGGCCTCGAACATGCCCAGCAAGAAGCGGGCCTGCTGCTCGGGCGCGCCGTGCGACACCATGCCCGCGACCCACTCGTCGTCCGGGACGGTGACGCGGGTGATCACGCGTCCCGTCAGGTCGGAGGCGATCGCGGCGACGTCCGCGAGGTCGAGTGACTCGGGACCGGTCAGCGGCGGGGTGATCCCGTCGAGCCGGCCCTCCTCCGTCAGCGCGACGGCGGCCACCTCGGTGAGGTCGGCGTGGGCGGTCCAGGAGACCGGGCCGTCCTCGGGGGCGACGAGTGTGCCGCTCTGCAGCGCCTGACTCACGAAATGGACCGCGGTGGTCGCGTAGAAGCCGTTGCGCAGCGCGGTGAACGCGACCCCGGATGCGCGCAGGTCCTGCTCGGTTTCGGCGTGGGACGGCATCGGGGCGAAAGGGGAGGCCGGGTTCGCGCCCATGTGGCTTGTGTAGAGGATCCGCTCGGCGCCCGCGGCCCTGGCGGCCTCGATCGCCGTCCGGTGCGGGCGGGCGTCCGCCGGGCCGGAGACGACCAACACCTGCGACGCGCCCTCGAACGCGTGCGCCAGGCTCGCGGGGTCGTCGAAGTCGCCCTGCCGGACTCGTACGCCGAGGTCCACCAGGTCCTGGGCCTTGAGGGGGTCGCGGACGCTGACGCCGATCCGGTCGGCGGGGAGACGCGCGAGCAGGCGCTCGACGACGCCGCGGCCGAGCCGGCCGGTCGCTCCGGTGATGACGATCACGATCCACTCCTTGCTATCGGCGATATCGGCTGAACGCTAACACTGGAAAATCGCCGATAGCAACAAGCTGATATCGTTGGAAGCATGAGCGATCCGGAGAGCGAGGCGGCGAGCGGCCGCGACAGGACGCGGGCCCACATCGTGTCGGTCGCGGCCCGGTTGCTCGCGAGCGGCGGGCGCGACGCCCTCTCGACCAGAGCGGTGGCCGCCGCGGCGGGGACACAGGCCCCGACGATCTACCGGCTGTTCGGCGACAAGGAGGGCCTGCTCGACGCGGTCGCCGAGTATGGCTTCAGCTCATATCTGCAGGACAAGAAGGCGAGCCCGCCTGCCGACGACCCGGTCGAGGCGTTGCGCGCCGGATGGGACCTGCACGTCGGCTTCGGGCTGGCGAATCCCGCCTTGTTCTCGCTCATGTACGGCGATCCCACGCCGGGACGGCAGTCGCCCGCCGCCGTCGCCGCCTTCCGCATGCTGGGGGAGCGCATCCGCGCCATCGCCGCCGCCGGCCGGCTGAAGGTCGGCGAGCGCCTGGCGGCGGACCTCGTGCACGCCGCGGGCTGCGGCACGGTCTTCACGCTGCTCGCCCTGCCCGAGGAGCGGCGTGACCCGCGCCTGTCGGAGGTGGCCCGCGACGCGGTGACAGCCGCCATCACCACCGATGCCCCCGCGGTCGAAACCCCCGGACCCGCCACGGCGGCGATGGCACTGCGCGCCGCGCTGCCCGACGCCACGGCTCTCACCGACGGGGAACGTCACGTGCTCGGCGAATGGCTCGACCGCCTCGCGGCGGACGGATCCGCCTGACAACTCCGCGTAGGGGACCGGGATCAGCGTGCCGCGCCGGTCTCGGCGTACTCGAGCAGGAGTTCCCGGCGCAGCCGGGTCAGGTACGTCTCGCTGCCTGCGGACGAGCGGCTGTAGCGGTCGATGTCGTGGAGGGTGCGCCAGCCCGGTAGCCGCTTCTGGGTAAGACGCAGGAGACCCATCCCGGCCACGGAGCCGGCGCCGCCGTCGGCGGAGCGCAGGATGGCGGGTGCGGAGGCGAGTATGGCGTCCACCTGGGCGAAGCCGTCCTCGACCTGGCGGGTCACCTCGTCGATCGCCTCCTGCCTGGAGCAGCCGGTCTCGTGGCGGAGCACCCTGACCAGGTTGTAGGGAGCGCCGACGGCCTCGTCCTCGTCCAGGGTCCGCAGGTCGTTCTCCGCGAGAGCCGCGGCCGTGGCGACGTCCAGCAGTCGCCGGAAGAGCGGATGGTCGCGTACCGCCGGCTCGAACTCCCTGCCGTACGTGATCTCGACACTGTCCAGGAAGACGGGCGCCCCGGAGCTCCCCAGGCGCAGCGCGAACTGGTCCCGCAGGCTGGGGATGAACCCGCTGAGCCGGTGGCATGCCTCCCGCTCGGCCGCCTCCAGCCATTCCTCGAGGTGGCCGAGAGCGCGCGTCCGCCATGAGCGCGGCTGGATCAGACGGATCCGCTCCCATGCCTGAGCCATGGCCGTGGCGACCGCTCCGCCGGTCGGCGGGGTGTCGTCGAGCCCGCGGACGAGGCGGGTGAGCCGGTGTCGCAGCCGGACGATCTCGCCAGGGTCGGCGAGACCTGGCTCGTCGAAGAGGTCGTCGACGACGGCGATCACCAGCATCCACCGGGCCAATGTCTCGGCCTGTTCGGCGTCGGCGTCCGGCCAGAACCGTGCGGCGGTCGAGGCCATGGCGTTCCATCGCGGGTGGCGGGCCTCCTCAGGCGTGGCCGCCAGCCCGGTGTGCAGCAACCAGGCGTCCAACCGCTCCTGTACGCGCTCCTTTTCCCCGGCCGGGACGCCGGCCCGAGCGGAAGCCGGAGCGAGAGAGGGAACGGGAGAGGGGGCGGGCACGGTGACGGGTGCCGGGGCGGCCTTTCCACCGGAACCCATGACCGACCGCACGTAGCCGGCGAGCCCCTCACGTGATCGCGGATCGCCGAGGCCCCGGAGCTGCAGGAGATCGAGTCGCCGGAGAGCCGTCTCCATGTGGGAGTCCGCGACCTGCCGAGCTTCCTCCACGGCTCCGCAGGACAGGACCAGTTGCCGCGCGCGCTCGGCGTCGGCCGAGGTCAGGCCACGGCGCAGCAGCCGGGCGAGCGCGGGTTCGCGGCCCAGGGCCCTGATCACGGGGAGCGTGTAGACGCCTTCCGTGATGTCGGAGTTGGCCGGTTTTCCGAGCTCCCCGGTCGTCGCGGTCAGGTCGAGGATGTCGTCGCGCACCTGGTAGGCCAGGCCGAGATGCCAGCCGAACCGCGCCAGCTCCTCCTCCGCCTCGGGGTCCCGCCCGGCCTGCATGGCGCCCAGCCTGCAGGCCAGGGACAGTAACTCGGCCGTCTTGGCGCCGGTCACCTCCAGATAGGCCTCCTCCGTGCGGGAGAGCAGGAAGCGGTCGGCCGTCTCGGCGATCATTCCCGAGCAGGTGCGCTGGGCGGTCTCGGCGACCATCAGGGCCTCACGCCGGCCCAGCTCGGACAGGATCCGGCTGGCGCTGATGAACAGGAGGTCCCCGGCCAGGACCGCCAGGCGCGCACCCCACACGATGTTGACGCTCGGCCTGCCTCTGCGCTGCCGCGCGTCGTCGATGACGTCGTCGTGGTAGAGCGATGCCATGTGCAGCAGTTCGACGGCCGCCGCGGCCTTCACGGCGCGGACGTCGGCGGCCCGTCCCGGCCCGGCGAGCACGTAGTACGACAGCAGTGCCAGGGTGGGCCGGATCAGGTGACGGTGACCGGCCGGCTGCCTGGTCAGCGGGGCCAGCTCGGAGCGGCTCGGCACGTCCGCCATGCCGACGATCTCCCGCACCCGATCCAGGTCGGACTCCAGGGCGGGGAAGGCACGAGAAACGCTCTCAGATGTCACGGATACTCCAGACGGGGACTCATGAATGCGCCGTCACCGGCCCGCCCACCGGCTGGTGCGCGCGCGTGCGGCCGGCGAAAGCGGAGATGCCGAGGATCACCGTGCCCAGCGCCCAGCACACGGCCGGGCCGACGGCGTTCCAGGGCACCGTGTCCATGGCCACGGCCGCGACGGCCGCCTGCATCGGGCCGTAGTCGGGCAGATAACGCACCAGGGCGCTGGCCGCGGCGGGGGTGGCGAGGGGGCTCTGCAGGGCCAGGTCGATCGAGCAGATCACGGTGACGAGGACCAAGCCGGCCAGGTCGCTGGTCAGCACCGCGGCGAGCGCGATGCCGATCCCTCCGTAGATCAGCGCCCCGCCGGCGAGGGCGGCGGCGAGCAGCAGGGGCTGCGCGGTCGGATGGGTCAGGCAGATCAGGCCGGTCGCGTAGAGCGCGACGCAGAGTGCGACCACCGCCAGGGCGGTGAGCTTCGCGGCGATCAGGCACAGCTGGGGGAAACCGGATCGCACCAGCCGGCGGTCGAAGGACGCCGAGTTCATCGTGGTCACGAACATCATGAACCCGGTGATCAACGCCAGGATCTGCAGCGCCCCGCCGAGCTGGTTGAGGACGTCGGCCGGCACCGTGACGGTCCGGTCGGCGGCCCGGACGTAGAACGGGAGCGGGATCTCCAGGGACAGGGCGTAGATGAGGATCGCCCACACCGGGATGAAGACCACGATGATCACTAATGCCAGCCGGTTGCGCAGGTGCTCCACGAACGTCATGCGCACGGCGGTGGCGTAGCAGGCCCAATGGCGTCTCACGGCGCGGCCGCCCTGTCTCCGCCACTGGCGATCACGCGTTCCCGCTCGCGCAGCACGCCGCCCTCCAGCCGATGCAACATGTCGAGCCGAGCCGCGTCGTAGGCGAGATGGGAGACCACCAGCACCGAGCGGCCACGCGCGCGCAGTTCCTCGGCCAGGTCCCAGAACCGTACGTACGTCTCCCAGTCGAAGCCCTGGTAGGGCTCGTCGAGCAGGAGCACGTCCGGGTCGTGCATCAGAGCCAGGACGAGGTTGAGCTTCTGCCGTGTGCCACCGCTCAGCGTGGCGGGGCGGGCTTGGCGGGAGCCGGAGAACCGCAGCGCCTCCATCAGCTCCTCGGCCCTGCACAGGCTCTCCAGGCCGTAGGCGACCTGGAAGAACCGCAGGTGCTGCTCGACCGTGAACGCGTCGTGCAGCACCGTCTCCTGCGGACAGTGACCGATGCGCCCGCCGTGGCGCACCGACCCGCCGTCCGGCCGCAGGTCGCCCGCGAGGACGCGCAGCAGAGTGGTCTTGCCCGCGCCGTTCTCCCCGACGATCCCCACCACCCGGCCGGGCGGCAGATCGAGATCCACTCCATGCAGGACCGGGCGACCCCGGTAGCTCTTCCGTACGTCCCGCACCCGCAGCACGGGCTCATCCGACGGCATTCAGCACCCTTCCCCACCCGGTCCCGCGTCGGCTACTTCGATGCGTCGACGGCGATGAAGGCGACCGTGCCGCTGCCCTGGGCGCTGCTCACGCCCTTGCTTGAGCACTGGCTGATGTCCGAGGTGGGAGCGGCCTTCCCCGCGATCCGCTTGCCCTTCAGCTTTCCTTGGGTGACCTCGCCGACCAGCATCATGTCGCCAGGGTTGTACGCGTTGATCGCGTCGAGGTTGGGACGGACCGTGGAGGTGCCCAGCGTCTGGCCCTGGGCGTCCTTCCAGGTGATGGTGCCCGTGCCGGCGACGTCCTGGACGCTCGTGCAGGACGCCTGCCCGGTGCCCTTGAAGGTGGCCGTCCCCGAGCGGAGGTTGGGGAAGCTCCCGTCGGGAGAGGCGCAGTTGGTGAGCGTCACGGTGCCCTTGGCGGTCACCGCGCGGGCCTCCTTGCCCACCGCGGGGTCGGCGGTGATCGGCTGGCCGTTGGTGCTCACCGCGCACGTCAGCACGGTGTGGCCGCCCGGCTGCTTCGGCGAGGGGTCGGCGACCGGCCTGGTGCTCTGGCTACCGCCACTCGACGCACCCTCGGCGACCGACGGGACGACCGTCAGGGCCAGGCCCAGCACACCCGCCGCGGCGGCGCCGAGACCGCAGGTCAGGTACACGCGAGATCGAGATACGTTCATGGACTTCCCCCCGAGTGATTGCTGTCGGCAATCTACTTATCACATTGAGTAACGGGAGGGTCGGCGGCTCGGCACGGCTCACGCGCCGCGCCCCTCATCGATACCGGTACGTGTGTTAGCGTTGGTACATGTCTATGAAGAGGACGAACGTTTACGCCGACCCTGAGGACCTTGCCCTCATCAAGGAGGCTGCGAAGCGCCGGGGCATTCCGGAGGCGGAGATCATCCGTGAGGGAATCCACTTGGCTGCGATGGCGAACCGTGTGTGGGACGAGCCGTTGGACTGGCCGACCTTCGAAGGCAGCGGCGAGCCGGTCACCAACGATGAGATCACATCGGTGGTGGCCAAGAGGGCCGTCGGCGGGTGATCGTCATCGCGGACACATCCGGCATCATCGCCGCCTCTGATAGAGATGCGGCCGAGAGTACCGATTGTCAGAGCATCCTCCGTGAGGCCGGGACAGTAGTCATCTCTCCTTTGGTGTTGGCGGAAGTCGACCACCTGGCCAAGGTTCGTTTCGGCTCTGCCGCTCGCGCGCAGATCATCGCCTTCATCCTCTCCAATGCGCGCCGTCTGCGCTTTCAGGTCCCGGAAGTCTCGACCGAGGTCCTGGAGGCGGCATGTGCGGTGCGGCACCGCTATGCGTCAATGGACCTGGACCTCGCCGACGCGGTCAATGTCGTGCTGGCCGCGGAGTTCCGGACGGACGCCATGCTCACGCTGGACCGGCGTGATTTCCGCGCGGTGCGCCCTCTGACACCGCACAAGGCATTCCGGCTGCTGCCGGACGACATGTAGCTCCCGGTCGAGCATCGGCAGCACGATGTCCGGTCGTCTGTTCAGCTGTCAGATCATGACCGTCATCGCACTGTCGATGACGCGGAAACCGAGCCTCTCGTACAGGCGGCGGGCGGGGTTGCCCTCGGTGACCACCAGGCCGACGCCGGTCAGCCCGTCCGCGCCGGCCCGGGCCAGGGTGGTCGACAGCATGAGCGCGCCGAGACCTCGCGGGGACCGGTCCGGGTGCCGGAACACGTCCGCGATCCACGGCCCCCGGTTCGAGTCGGTGACGAGAACTCCCCCCACGACCTCTCCCTCATCCCGTACGGCGAGGACGCTGCAGGGAAGCAGAGGGCCGATCTCCTCGCCACTGAGGAGCGGAACCAGCTCCTCCTCCAGAGCCTTCCCTCTGTCACGCGGGCGGTAGTCGGGATGGCCGGGCGGGTAGGCCGCGAACCACGCGGGGAAGATCTCGGCGGGCGACCGGTCACAGGGCACTATCCGGAAGCCGTCCGGAGCGACGTCCGCGACCGGCCTGGTGATCGACAGGTCGCACCGCATCATGTGCATGTGCCGCAGCAGTCGCGCGCCCCGGTCGAGCAGGGCCTGACCGAGCTCGACCGGCGCGGAGACCGCCCAACCGGGCATTCGCGACGTGATCGCGCCGGCGGCTCCCGGACCGATGTCCTCGATCGCGTACGCCCAGGGGCTGCCGTCGCGGACGCCTTCCAGGTAACTGAACACCGGGGCGCCGTCGGCGCCCGTCATCGTCCGCCGCTCCTCGCTCATATCGTGAGGTTCGCGCAGCCCGGCCCGATCGGCAACCGTTCACACACCCTGGGGCAGACGGAACAGGCGGCCGGGGTCGTACGCGGCCTTGACCTGGGCCAGGCGGGCGGCGTTGGCGCCGTAGTACTGCTGCCGCCAGTCCTTGAGCTCCGGATCGACGTAGTTCACGTACGCGTGGTCGCCGAAGTACGGCCGCATGGCGGCGTGGGCGGTCCGGGCCCAGCCGGCGGCGCCGGAGAAGTGGGAGTAGTACTGCACGCTGAAGAGCGCCTTGCGGTGCGGGAAGGCGGTGGCGTCGGGGCGGACCCTCGCGACGGCGCCACCGAGCGCGTCGAGCAGCACCGAGTGCCGTCCCGGCGCGGCGACCTGGGCCAGCAGCGCCTTGATCCCGGCGGACGACAGCGGAGTGTAGGCGAAATGCGACTTGGCCGAGAACGAGTCGCGGACGAGCTTGCCGCTCGCGTTCTGCCCGGGAAGCGTGCCGGGGCGGTGGCACTGGGCCACGGACATCGACGCGCAGCCCGCCTCCACCATCATCGCGTGGTCGTAGGCCGAGGTCGCGACGTAGCGGGTCGAAGGGCCCGAGCCGACGCGGTCGACGAGCTTCTGCAGCAGGTTCTCGCACGCCGTCTTGCCGCCGAGGTACAGCCCGCCGACCATCACGTCGAGCGACGGATCGTGGTTGAGGTGGCAGTTGGACCACATCGCGTCGGGCGCGGAGGGCGCCCACGCCTGCCATGCCTTCAGCACGGCCGCGGCCTTCGACCAGGGCCAGTGCAGGAAGAACAGGGTCACGGAACGCGTCGGATGAGTCCGGAACGTGAACGACGTCGCCACGCCGAAGTTGCCGCCGCCGCCTCCCCGGGAGGCCCAGAAGAGGTCCGGGTGCGAGCTCGGCGAGCAGGTCACCACCTTGCCGTCCGCCGTGACCACCTTCAGGGACTCCAGCACATCGCAGGTCAGGCCGTACTGCCGTGACACCACGCCGATGCCGCCGCCCAGCGTGAGCCCGGCCACCCCGACGGTCGGGCAGGAACCGGCCGGGATGCTGACGCCGTGCGCGGCGAGCTTGGCGTACACGTCGACCAGGCGCGCCCCGGCCCCGACCGTGGCGTGGCCGCCCGAGTAGGACACGCCGCTCATCGGTGACACGTCGATGACGAGCCCGCTGCCCGTGGACCAGCCCGCGTAGCTGTGCCCGCCAGCGCGGGAGGTCACCGGCACGGCGTATCGCCGGGCGAACGCCAGGCACTCCGACACGTCCGCCGCCGTCGTGCAGTAGGCCACCCCGGCCGGGCGTACGGAGTCGAAGGCCGAGTTGAACACGCGGCGCGCGTTGTCGTACGACGCGTCGCCGGGACGGATCAGTTTGCCGTCCAGCCCCCGCCCGAGCGCGGACCAGTCGGCGGGACGGGGACCCGCGGCGGCGAAAGCCGTGCCGGAAAAGGCGGCGGCCCCGGCGAGGGCCGAGACGCGAAGGAAACTCCGTCTGTCGATCATGGTCGTACTCCCGAGGTGGTGATCTACCTCGTTGAGACGCTCATGGAACCGGTCCGGTTGGTAACAAGCCCATCACTTCATCCCTATGCGGAGGGCCAGCGCGGGGCACATCTCCACGGCCTTCTGCGCCTCGCCCAGCAGCCAGGAGGGCACCCCGGTGTCCATGAACACCGGAAAGCCGTGGCGGTCGAGCTTGACCAGCTCGGGCACGAGGTGCGCGCACAGGCCGTGGCCCTGGCAGCGAGTCCAGTCGACGACGAGCCTGGCGTCCTGCGCGTCCTCGATCGGCAGCGGCAGCAGGCCCTTCGTCGCCCGCCCGCAACCGCCGTGGAAGCGATGCTCCTCCACGTCGTCGGCGAACGCGTCCAGCGCCGACAGCACGAACCTGGCCGAGCTGAAGGAGAGGGGAGTGGCCAGCTGATGTCCGCGACGTCGCCGCACTTCGACGTGGCAGCGTACGCCCTGGGAGTGCTTGACGACGCCGACGCCGAGGCATTCGAGCGGCACCTCGACGAATGCGCTCCATGCCGGGCGGAACTGCTGGAGACCCAGGAGCTGCCCGGCATGCTCGACGCCGTCAAGGACGGCTCCGTCTCCTCCTCGGAGCGTTCCCACCCCTGACCGGCCCGCGCCGGCGGCCCGCGACTGACGGTCTCGGGACGGACGGTCTCGGGACGGACGGTCCCGCCAGGGTGAACGTGCCCTCCCTGCGGACCGTGTGCCAGCGCAGCCGGGCCCCCAGGACCGCGGTGGCCATCGACTGGATGACGACCAGATACATCAGCTGCCGGTAGACGAACTGCTGCAGCGGCAGCACCCACAGCACCGAGGCCCGTTCGCCGTCCAGGCGCAGCGCGTACCAGCCGGTGAGCGCCTGCACCGCGACGAAGCCGGCCCACACCGCGACCACGGGCAGGGGATCGCCGACGAACAGCCCGTAGAGGGCCATGACGTCGACGACGGGGGCCAGTAACGGCAGGATCACCTGGAACAGCGTGAGATATCCGATGCATCGCCGGCCGAAGGGACGGCGCTCCGCGACCGCGCCGCGATGCTTCCAGATCGCCTGCAGCGTGCCGTAGCACCACCGGTACCGCTGCCGCCACAGCTGGCCGAGCGAGGCGGGCGCCTCGGTCCACGCGCGCGCCCGCTCCTCGTAGACCACCCGCCAGCCCCTGCGGCTGATCGCCATGGTCAGGTCGGTGTCCTCGGCGAGCGTGTCCGCGCTGACGCCGCCGGCCGACGCGATCGCCTCGCGGCGGAACGCGCCGATCGCCCCCGGCACCGTCGCCATGCAGCCGAGCAGGTCGAACGCCCGGCGGTCCAGGTTGAACCCGACGACGTACTCGATGTGCTGCCAGCGGCCGATCATCCCGCGCCGGTTGCCGACCTTGGTGTTGCCGCTGACCGCGCCGACGGTGCGGTCGGCGAGCGGCCGTACGAGGGTCCCGATGGTCGAGGGTTCGAAGACGGTGTCGCCGTCCACCATGACCAGGATGTCGTGGGCGGCGTGGGCGATGCCGGTGGTGAGCGCGGCGGGCTTCCCCGCGTTCGGCTGCCGGATCACCCGGACTCCGGGCAGGCCGAGCGAGGCGGCGATCCGCCCGGTCTCGTCGGCCGAGCCGTCGTCCACGACGACGACCTCGACCGGGCCGGGATAGTCGGTCCTGACCAGCGACCGGACCGTCGCCTCGATCCCCGCCGCCTCGTTGTAGGCGGGCACGATCACCGAGACCGGCGGCGTGGCCGCCCAGTGGGGAACGCCGGCGTTCGCGGATCTCCCGCGCGTCCTGCGGGCGTGCGCCCACGCCAGCGCGACGAAGAGGGTCAGCCGGAGCAGGGTGAGCACGCCGGCCGCGGCGAGGAACCAGCCGAGCGCCTCGACGAAGGTGAAGGAGGCGCGCTGGGCGAACCCCAGGACCGTGCCGAGGACGCGCTCGTCAGGGGAGGCGGCGGTGTGCGCCGTGGGGAGCCCGACGGCGTCCGTGAGGGTGGTGGCGGTGTATCCCTTCTTCTCCAGCCGGGTGAGCAGCCGGTCGACGGCGGCCAGCGTCCGGGCGCGGTCGCCTCCCGAGTCGTGGAACATGATCACTACGCCCTCGCCCTCGACCGTGCGCGCGAGGGACGCGAGGACCATCTCGTCCACGGGCGGGCGGCTCCAGTCCTGGGTGTCCACGTCGGTGAACGTCACGAGGTATCCCTCGTCGCCGAGCAGCCGCATGGTGGCGAGCTGCCCGTACCCGACCGCTCCCGGGCCCGAGGAGTACGGAATGCGGGCGAGGCGGGTGTGAATCCCGGCCGCCGCGGCCAGCGTCTTCTGCGTCAGGGACATCTCCACGCGGATCCGCCAGGCCGGCACCGCACCCAGGTCGGCGTGGGTGTAGGTGTGGTTGCCGATCTCGTGTCCTTCGGCGACCATGCGGCGGGTGAGCTCGGGGTGGTCGGCGACGTGGGCTCCCAGGACGAAGAAGGTCGCCTTCGCGTGGTGCTCGCGGAGCAGGTCGAGCAGCCGGGGCGTCCACCGCGGATCGGGTCCGTCGTCGAAGGTGAGCGCCACCCGGCGGGGCTTGGGCCGGGCGCTGAGCGGCCGGGATCCCGAGACGTTGACCAGGGGGCCGCCGGAGCGAATCTGTTCCAGCTCGGCGGAGTCGCCGAAGTCCGCCGGGGGCGGCTGGGTCTCGCCGACCACGTTGTGCGCGTACGCGTTGAGCAGCAGCGCTCCGGCCATGAGCAGCGCGGCGATCGCGGCGAGGAACCAGTGGCCGCGCGGCTCGGCAGGTCTCCGCTCGGCCGCTCTGCGCTGTCGTCTCATCGACGCATCACTGGGAGGCCCCGGGCTGCTGGGGAGGTGTCTGGACGGTGCTGGGCTCCGCTGCCGGGGTCCGCGTCGCCTCCTCGGCCGGCGCCGTGGTCTGCTCGACCTCGGGAGCCGACGGCTCGGGCGTGGACTCACCGGACGCGGAGATCTCCACATCCGGCTCCGGGACCGCGGAAGGCGTCGTGCTCGGCCTCAGGCTCCTCCGGCTGGAAGGGGAGGCGGAGGGCACCCTGCTCGGCGGCCTGCGCGCGGAGGGAGTCCGCGGCGCGGGAGCCGCCGTCGCGCGCGGCGTGCCGCTCGCCCGAGGGACACGCCTGTGCTCGGACCCGCGGGACGGGGTGGGGGAACCCGTGGGGGAGCGTTCCACGACCTGCTGTCCCTGCGTGCCGAGCCATCCCATCGGAGGGAGCTCGGGACCGGCCAGTGCTCCGCTCACCAGCGTGAGAGTCAGCGCGAGGACGACGATCGCCCCGCCGACCGCGGCGGCTGTCAAGATCTTGGCCCGGCGCCCGCTCTGGTCCACGAAGACGGCCGCACGCTCCGGACGATGATCTTCCACAGCGCATGATCGTACGTGAATCGAAAGCAGCTTCGAGAAGTCCAAGCCATTTTGTGATCAGGCATTCGCGATTTCCCGATGCCCGGCGCGAGGGCCTCCGTCGGTGGACGGTCGTCTCCGGCGGCTGTATGCGCATGAGACCCCTCGGCGGAGGCGTGGCTGGTTAAATGGGGCAAGGTCAATCCCCTGATTGCGGGCGCGCGACGAAGTTGACGTTTGTGCCGTTATGGGGTGGTATCGGGGGCGGTGGTGCCGGGCTTTCGGTCAATGGGGATCGGAAGGGACGCGCCCATCGTGGAGGAGTGGCGCATGCCTGCGACGCCGTACGGCCGGGCCGGGTCCGGGGACGTGCTTCCCCCGCCCCGCAGCTTCGGTGAGGAGGGCGGGCGCCTGTCCTATGGCGGCTATCTCCGCCTGCCCGAGCTGCTCGGCCAGCAGGAGCAGCGGTCGGGGGCCAGCGACGAGCTGCTGTTCATCACCGTCCACCAGGTCTACGAGCTGTGGTTCAAGCTCCTCCTGCACGAGCTGGAGCGGATCAGGGACGCGATGATCGAGGGCGCGCTGTGGCGCGCCCGGCATCTGTTCCGCCGGGTCCACGCGGTGGAGAAGGTCATGGTCGACCAGGTCCAGGTGCTGGAGACCATGACGCCGCAGGACTTCCTGGAGTTCCGGTCGGTGCTCGCCCCCGCGAGCGGCTTCCAGTCGGTGCAGTTCCGCGAGCTCGAGTTCCTCTCGGGCGCCAAGGACCCGGCCTACCTCGGCCGGCTGAGGGACGCGAGCGAGGCGGAACTCGCCAGGCTCCGGCGGCGGCTCGCCGAGCCGACGCTGTGGGATGCTTTCCTCACCGCCCTCTCCCAGCGCGGCCTGCCGGTCTCCGACGAGGAGATCATGGAATCCCTGCTGGCCGTGGCCCGTGACCGGGGGTCGTACGACGATCTGTGGGACCTGGCCGAAGATCTCCTCACCCACGACGAGACGACCGCGCTCTGGCGGATGAGGCACGTGCAGATGGTGGAGCGCCAGATCGGCACGAAATCCGGTACGGGAGGCTCCTCCGGGGCACCGTACTTGAGGGGAAGGACGCGTTTGCACTTCTTTCCCCTGCTCTGGGAACTCCGGGCCTGGCTTTGAATCCTCACAAGGGAGTGAGTAGCGACATGCCGCTCGAAATGGCGCTGAATCGGCAGGAATCGGATGAAGCGCTGGACGAGCTTCTCCGCATCGCCGCCGAGAGGTGCGCGCACGCGCCGGGAGCGCTGCACGTGGAGGGCGAGGACCCCCTGGCCTTCCTGAGGCGGTACTACCGCAACGTCCCGGTCGAGGACCTGGCCGACCGCGACCCGGTGGACGTGTACGGCCCCGCGATGGCCCACCGCCACCTGGCCCAGCACCGGCCGCAGGGACGCGCGCTGGTCCGCGTCTACACCCCCACGCTTGAGGAGTGCGGCTGGGACCCGGGCCGCACGGTGGTCCAGATCGTCACCGACGACATGCCGTTCCTCGTCGACTCGGTGACGACCGAGCTGGACCGGCACGAGATCGGCACCCACCTGATCGTCCACCCCCAGATGCGGGTGCGCAGGGACATGACCGGTGAGCTGCTCGGCCCCGACAGGGAGAACGTGACCGGGCAGGTCGTCCGCGAGTCGTGGATGCACATCGAGATCGACCGGCAGGCCGATCACGGCGTGCTCAAGGAGCTGGAGAGCGACCTGCAGCGGGTGCTGCTCGACGTGCGCTGCGCGGTCGAGGACTTCGCCAAGATGCGGGCGCTGGCCGTGCAGACCGCCGAGGACCTGGCGGTCAACCCGCCGCCGCTCGACCCCGCGCAGGTCGAGGACGGCATGGAGCTGCTGCGCTGGCTGGCCGACGGCCACTTCACGTTCCTCGGCTACCGGGAATACCGGCTCGAGGACACCGACGGCGGCGCCGCGCTGCGCGGCCTGCCCGGCACCGGGCTCGGCATCCTGCGGGCCGACAAGGCCGGATCGGCCAGCTTCGCCGCCCTGCCGCCGAAGGTGCGGGCGAAGGCGCGGGAGAAGCAACTGCTGATCGTCACCAAGGCCAACAGCCGGGCCACCGTCTACAAGCCCCACTACCTCGACTACGTCGGGATCAAGGTCTTCTCGCCCGAGGGCGAGGTGATCGGCGAGCGGCGGTTCCTCGGGCTGTTCACCCACGTGGCGTACAACGAGTCGATCTCCCGGATCCCGGTCCTGCGGCGCAAGCTCGCCGAGGTGCTGGAGCGTGCCGGGCTGTCGCCCGACAGCCACGACGGCAAGGATCTGATGGAGATCCTGGAGACCTACCCGCGCACCGAGCTCTTCCAGATCTCCGTCGGCGAGCTGCTGCCCATCGCGCTCGGCGTGCTGCGGCTGCGCGAGCGCAAGCAGGTCAAGCTGTTCCTGCGCCGCGACGACTACGGCCGCTACATCTCCTGCCTGATCTTCCTGCCGCGCGACCGCTACACCACCAAGGTCCGCCTGCACATGCAGCGGATCCTGATGAAGGCGCTCGGCGGCTCCTCGCTCGACTACAGCACGATGATCGGCGAGTCGGCGCTGGCCCGGCTGTACGTCGTGATCCGCGGCGAGCGCGGAAAACCGCTCGGCGAGACGCCGGTCGACGTCGAGGAGCTGGAGGCGCGGCTGGCCGCCACCACCCGCACCTGGGAGGACGACCTCGCCGCCGCGATCGGCGAGCTGTGCCCGGAGGAGGACGCACCCCGGCTGCTGCGCCGCTACGGCACCGCCTTCCCCGAGGGCTACAAGGCCGACTTCCCCGCGCGTACGGCCGTCGCCGACCTCAAGCGGCTGGAGGCGCTCGGCGAGGACCCGAACGCCATCGGCATGAACCTCTACGAGCCGTACGGCGCGGCGGAGGGGGAGCGGCGCTTCAAGCTCTACCGGCTGGGCGCGCCGATCTCGCTGTCGCGGGTGCTCCCGCTGCTGCAGCGGATGGGCGTCGAGGTGGTGGACGAGCGGCCGTACGAGATCGACCGCGACCACGACCCCGACACCAGGGACGCCTGGATCTACGACTTCGGCCTGCGGTACACCCCCTCGGAGGAGGTGCACCGCGACGAGTTCAAGCGGCTCTTCCAGGACGCGTTCGCCGTGCTGTGGCGCGGCGAGGTGGAGAACGACGGCTTCAACGCGCTCGTGCTGGCCGGCGGGCTCACCTGGGAGCAGGCCGAGATCCTCCGGGCGTACGCCAAGTATCTGCGGCAGGCCGGGACCACGTTCAGCCAGTCGTACATAGAGAGGGTGCTGCGCGGCAACGTGCGGCTGGCCCGGCTGCTGGTGCGGCTGTTCGAGGCCAGGCTCGACCCGCGGCGGCCGGACGACGGCAGGCCGGAGGTCTGCGACGCGCTGACCGAGGAGATCCTCGCCTCGCTGGACGAGGTGGCCTCGCTCGACGAGGACCGCATCCTGCGGGCCTACCTGGAGATGATCCAGGCGACGCTGCGCACCAACGTCTTCCAGGCCGCGCGCGACGACGGGCGCGACGCCGGGGACGCGGGCAGCCAGTTCGTCACCGGCAGGCGCAAGCCGTACATCTCGCTGAAGGTCGATCCGCAGTCGATCAGCGTGCTGCCGCTGCCCCGGCCGAAGTACGAGATCTTCGTGTACTCGCCGCGGGTCGAGGGCGTGCACCTGCGCTTCGGCAAGGTCGCCCGCGGCGGCCTGCGCTGGTCGGACCGCATGGAGGACTTCCGCACGGAGATCCTCGGCCTGGTCAAGGCGCAGATGGTCAAGAACACCGTCATCGTGCCGACCGGCTCCAAGGGCGGCTTCGTCGTCAAGCGGCCCCCCCAGCTCAAGAACGGCGCGGCAGGGCGCGACGAGTTCCTGGCCGAGGGCGTGGCCTGCTACCGCCAGTTCATCTCCGGCCTGCTCGACCTGACCGACAACCTGGTCGCGGGGGAGGTCGTGCCGCCGCCCGACGTCGTGCGGCACGACGGCGACGACACCTACCTCGTGGTGGCCGCCGACAAGGGCACGGCGACCTTCTCCGACATCGCCAACGAGGTGGCCAAGGAGTACGGCTACTGGCTCGGCGACGCCTTCGCCTCCGGCGGGTCGGTGGGCTACGACCACAAGGCCATGGGCATCACCGCCAGGGGCGCCTGGGAGTCGGTCAAGTACCACTTCCGCACGCTCGGGGTGGACGTGCAGAGCACCGACTTCACCGTGGCCGGCGTCGGCGACATGTCGGGCGACGTGTTCGGCAACGGCATGCTCCTGTCGGAGCACATCCGGCTCGTGGCGGCCTTCGACCACCGGCACGTGTTCGTCGACCCCGACCCGGACGCCGTGCGGAGCTTCGCCGAGCGGCGACGGCTGTTCGAGCTGCCCAGAAGCTCCTGGGACGACTACGACAGATCGCTCATCTCGGCGGGCGGCGGCGTGTGGCCGCGCACCGCGAAGTCGATCCCGGTCTCGCCGCAGACGCGCGCCGCGCTCGGCCTGCCGCACAACGTCACCGCGCTCGCGCCGAACGACCTGATCAGCGCGATCCTGCGGGCCCCCGTCGACCTGCTGTGGAACGGCGGCATCGGCACGTACGTCAAGGCGTCGTCGGAGACCCACGCCGACGTGGGGGACAAGGCCAACGACGCGCTGCGGATCAACGCGGCCGACCTGCGCTGCAAGGTCGTCGGCGAGGGCGGCAACCTCGGCTTCACCCAGCGCGCCCGGATCGAGTTCGCGCTGAACGGCGGGCTGATCGACACCGACTTCATCGACAACTCGGCCGGTGTGGACACCTCCGACCACGAGGTGAACATCAAGATCTTGCTCGACCAGGTCGTCCGTGACGGCGACATGACCGACAAGCAGCGCAACCAGCTCTTCCTCGACATGACCGACGAGGTGGGCAGGCTGGTGCTGGAGGACAACTACGCCCAGAACGTCGTGCTCGCGGCGGCCCGGGCGCAGGCGCCGGAGATGCTGCACATCCACGCCCGCTACCTGCGGAGGCTGGAGCGCGAGGGGCTGGTCAACCGGGAGCTGGAGTTCCTGCCGTCGGACAAGGTGCTCGCCGAGCGGCGCCAGGCCGGGCTCGGGCTCACCAACCCCGAGTTCGCGGTGCTGCTCGCCTACACCAAGCTCGTGGTGGACGCGGAGCTGCTGCAGTCGGACATCCCCGACGACCCGTCGCTGGCGTCGTGGCTGGTGTCGTACTTCCCGTCGGCCCTGCGCGACCGGTTCCGGGCCTACATGGACTCCCACCCGCTGCGCCGGGAGATCATCACGACCCGGATCGTCAACGACGTGGTGAACTTCGGCGGGACGAGCCTGGTCTACCGGTTCGGCGAGGAGACCGGCGCCTCGACACCCGACATCGTGCGGGCCTACCTCGTGACGCGGGAGGTCTTCGACCTGCCCTCGTTCACGCGCCAGATCGAGGAGCTGGACAACGAGGTGGACACCGCGACCCAGCTCGCCATGCTGCTGGAGGGCCGCAAGCTGTCCGAGCGCGGCACCCGCTGGCTGCTCGGCAACCGCCGCCCCCCGCTCGACCTCGCCTCCACGGCCCGCTATTTCATCGAGGGCGCCGGGGGCCTGCTGCCCCACCTGCCCAAGCTGCTGACCGGCCCCGACCTGGCGGCGTACGAGGAGCGCAGGGACTCCTTCGTGGCCAGGGGCGTGCCCGGCGAGCTGGCCGAGCGGGTCGCCGCGATGGTGCCGGCCTACTCCACGTTCGACCTCGTGGAGATCGCGGCGTACACCGGCCGGCCGGTGAGCGAGGTGGCCGAGGTCTACTTCGACCTGGCCGACCGGCTCCAGCTCGCCCGGCTGCGCGAGCGGGTGATCGCGCTGCCGCGCGACAGCCGGTGGAACTCCATGGCCAGGGCGGCGCTGCGCGACGACCTGTACGCGGCCCACGCGACGCTCACCAGGGACGTGCTGATCCACAGCCGGCCGGGCCTGTCGCCGGAGGAGCGGCTGGCGAGCTGGACGGAGGCCAACCAGGCAGCGGTGACGCGGTCGCGGCAGACGCTGTCGGAGATCTGGGAGAGCGACACCTTCGACCTGGCGACGCTGTCGGTCGCGCTGCGCGCGGTGCGGACGCTGGTGTCCACCAGCAACCTCCCGCACGCGGAGGCGTGACCGTGCTGGGCGATCAGCGGTTGGAGCCGCCGGTGACGATGCCCTCGTAGCCGACGACGTGCGCGGGCGCGGTGGACGCCTTGGGCGGCACCGCGCTCACGTACTGCTGGGTCTCGACGATCTGCCGCTTCTGCCGGATGAACAGGTCCTTGGTGTGGCCCAGCAGCCAGCGGGCCGCCGCGGGGATCGTCACCGGGCGCCCCTCGCCGCACTTCGGGATGGGGTTCCACGAGGACGTGCGGATCAGCGTGTACAGCATCATCGCGCCGCCGTCGCGCGTGCGCAGCGCGAAGATCGGATAGTTGGGGGCCGAGGCGAAGATCGACTCGTAGGCCATGCAGTCGTCGTCCTTCGCCGTCGCCTTGGTCTTGACGATCTCGTCGTAGAAGCCCGTCGTCTGCGGGCCGGGGGCGATCAGCCCGGAGGCGTAGCCCTTGGGGCCCTCCTCGGCGACCGTGGCGTGCAGCGGGCCCATGAGGTTGGGGCTGATGGCCACCGAGGCGTCGCGCGACTCCAGCGCCGTGGCGTACCCGTCCGCGTCGAGGGCGACCGAGGGCGGTTTCTCGCCGGGGTAGAGCAGGGACGCGAAGCTGTTGAGCCACCGCTCGTCCCGGCCCTGCCGTACGAACGTGAACACGCCCGTGCGGACCTCGCCGGACGCGTCGCGCCGCCGGGCGGTGGCCGCGAACCAGACGGTCGAGCGGCCGCTCTGCCGGGGCACGAGCACCGTACGGCGATCCCAGGTGTAGCGGGCGGGCTTGCCCTCCTGCGAGTGGATGTCGGCGATCGTGATGGGCCGCTGGCCGTCCTGGGTGAGCAGGAGCTCCCACCGGTCGGCCCCGGCCAGCCGCAGCACGTCGTCGGTGTCGAGGAACGCGTCGAGCGCCCGGGACGCCTCCTCAAGCGTCACCGCGGGGGGGCTGGGCGACGGCGACGGGCTGTCGCCGGGACTCGGCAGGGCGGAGGTGGCCGCCGCCGGGCTGGCCGTCGGCCGGGCCGGCTCCCCGCCGGAGCAGGCGACGGCCGTACAGGTGACGAGGGCAAGGGCCAGCGCACTCCGAACGACCCCGTTCACGCCAGCCTCCCCATGCAATCGATCCACATGCTACCGACGCGTGCTGCCTGACCGGGTCTCCGATTCGCGTACCCTTTACAGACGTGGCAGTCATCGATCCAGCCGAAGAGATCAACGAGCTTAGCGGCACGCTGAAGGGCATTCAGGACGTGCTCGACCTCGACGCCCTGCGCAAGCAGATCGCCGAGTTGGAGGACCAGGCTGCCGCGCCCGACCTGTGGAACGACCCCGATCAGGCGCAGCGCGTCACCAGCCGGCTCTCCCACCTGCAGGCCGAGGTCAACCGGGTGGACGGCCTGGGCCGCCGCCTGGAGGACCTGCCGGTCCTGTTCGAGCTGGCGTCCGAGGAGGGCGACGAGGACGCGCTGGCCGAGGCGGAAAGGGAGCTCGCCGCGCTCAGGTCCGAGGTCGGCGCGCTCGAGGTCCGCACGCTCCTGTCGGGCGAGTACGACGCCCGCGAGGCCCTGGTGACCATCAACGCGCAGGCGGGCGGCGTCGACGCGGCCGACTGGGCCCAGATGTTGCTGCGCATGTACCTGCGGTGGGCCGAGCGCAAGGGCTACCCGGCGGAGGTCTACGAGACCTCCTACGCCGAGGAGGCCGGCATCAAGTCCGCCACCTTCACCGTGAAGGCCCCCTACGCGTACGGCACGCTCAGGGGCGAGCACGGCACCCACCGGCTGGTGCGGATCAGCCCGTTCGACAACCAGGGCCGCCGGCAGACCTCGTTCGCGGGCGTGGACGTGGTGCCCGTGGTCGAGCAGACCGACCACATCGACATCAACGAGGACGACCTGCGCATCGACGTCTACCGGTCGTCCGGGCCGGGCGGCCAGGGCGTGAACACGACCGACTCGGCCGTGCGGATCACCCACCTCCCGACCGGGATCGTGGTCTCCTGCCAGAACGAGCGGTCGCAGCTGCAGAACCGCGCGACGGCGATGGCCGTCCTCCAGGCCAAGCTGCTGGAGCGCAAGCGCCAGGAGGAGGCCGCGGCGATGAACGAGCTGCGCGGCGAGACGACGACGTCATGGGGCACGCAGATCCGCAACTACGTGCTGCACCCCTACCAGATCGTCAAGGACCTGCGTACGGGTGTGGAGGCGGGCAACCCCACCGCCGTGCTGGACGGCGACCTCGACGAGTTCATCGAGGGCGAGATCCGCTGGACGCGCCGCCAGGAGTCCGGTGACGGTCAGTAACCGCTGACGTGTGTCAGCGCGACGAGCGCCACGACCAGTAGCACGATTAGCGCGATGACCAGGGGCGACAGCCCCATGAATCCGTGGTGGTGAACCTTGGCGCGGCCCTCACGGCAGACGGGGCAGCGCCCCTCCACCACGGGGCCCGCGCACGCGGCGCAGATCAGATGTTCGCAGCTCATAGCAGCTTTACCGCCCCATCGCCCAAGGGCTAATCGTTTTGTTTCCGTTATGGACGTTCCATGCCAGTGTTACCCCTAGACTGGCCTCTGGCCAAACGGAACGTCGATCCAGAGCAAAGTGACCGGCGACCCCCGTACCGGCCGTCCCACCCCCTAGACTGGCTAGCCGTGATGCGCCCGTGATCCATTTCGATAATGTCACCAAGGTCTACGCGAACCAAAACCGGCCCGCCCTCGACCACGTGAGCGTGGATGTCGACAAGGGCGAGTTCGTGTTCCTGGTCGGTCCGTCAGGGTCGGGGAAGTCCACCTTCCTCCGGCTGGTCCTGAAGGAGGAGCGGCCCAACAGCGGCTCCATCCATGTGGCCGGCAAGGACCTGTCGAAGCTGTCCAACTTCAAGGTGCCGCACCTGCGCCGCCGCATCGGCTGCGTGTTCCAGGACTTCCGGCTGCTGCCGAACAAGAACGTCTACGAGAACGTGGCGTTCGCCCTGGAGGTCATCGGCAAGCCGCGCCGCTTCATCCGCAAGGTCGTGCCCGAGGTCATCGAGCTCGTCGGCCTCGAGGGCAAGGCGCACCGCATGCCGGAGGAGCTGTCCGGTGGCGAGCAGCAGCGGGTCGCCATGGCCCGCGCGTTCGTCAACCGGCCGATGATTCTGCTCGCCGACGAGCCCACGGGAAACATCGACCCCGCCACGAGCATCGGCATCATGAAGGTGCTCGACCGAATCAACAGGACCGGCACGACCGTCCTCATGGCGACACACGACGCCGCGATCGTCGACTCCATGCGCAAGCGCGTGGTCGAGCTCGAGGACGGCAAGATCGTCCGCGACCAGTCGCGCGGCGTGTACGGCCAGGCGTATTAGGAGTAACTGGGACCATGCGGGCCAACTTCATCTTCTCCGAGGTCTGGATCGGCCTTCGGCGCAACCTCACGATGACCATCGCGGTGATCGTGACAGTGGCGGTCGGCATGGCGCTGCTCGGCGTCGGACTGATGATCAACTCCCAGGTCTCGAAGCTGACCGGCTTCTGGAGCGACAAGGTCGAGTTGTCGGTCTACCTGTGCACCAAGGGCTCTCCCTTCGAACCCTGTAAGAACAGGGGCGCGGTCACCCCGGAGGAGAAGGGCACCCTGGAGCAGACGATCAAGGCGCTCCCGGACGTCGAGCGGGTGCAGTTCGAGAACCAGGCCCAGGCGTTCAAGAACTTCCAGAGCACCGAGAGCAACACGCTGCTGCTTTCGGTGACCAAGCCCGAGGACATGCCGGAGTCGTTCCGGGTCAAGCTGAAGGACCCGGAGAAGGCGGCGGCCGTCGCGAGCAGCCTCAAGGGGCAGCCCGGCGTCTCCAACGTCGTCAACGAGCGCGACCTGCTCCAGTCGGTCTTCGGCTTCATGGACACGCTGCGCAACGTGGCGCTCGGCATCGCGATCCTCATGGTGATCGCGGCCACCCTGCTGATCGGCAACACGGTCCGGCTGTCGGCGTACAACCGCCGAAGGGAGACCGGCATCATGCGACTGGTCGGCGCCTCCAACATCTACATCCAGCTGCCGTTCGTGCTGGAGGGCCTGATCGCCGGCCTCATCGGCGGCGTCCTGTCCGGTGTGATCCTGATCATCGTCAAGGTCTTCATCTTCGAGTCGATCCAGACCTACATGGCCGCGCCCCTCGGCTGGGACACGGTCGCCGGCGTGATCACCGGCACCATGGCCGTCGGCGTGCTGATCTGTGTGCTCGCCTCGTTCGTCACCCTGCGCCGCTACCTGCGGGTGTGATCCCGCACCGGCCGCGCAGCTCGTTTCCGCCCTTCGCGGCGACGGTAGGCTCCCCTTATGCCACGTGAGACCGGGCGCAAGCTGATCGCCCAGAACAAGCGTGCCAGGCACGACTTCTTCATCGAGGACACCTACGAGGCCGGGCTCGTCCTGACCGGCACCGAGGTCAAGTCCCTGCGGGCGGGAAAGGCCAACCTGACCGACGGCTACGCCTCGGTCGAGGGCGGCGAGGTCTGGCTGATCAACGTGTACATCCCGGAGTACAGCCAGGGCACCTGGACCAACCACGCCGCCCGGCGCACGCGCAAGCTGCTGCTGAACCGCAAGGAGATCGGCAAGCTCGACGCGACGCTGAAGGAGAAGGGCCTCACGCTGATCCCGCTGTCGATGTACTTCAAGGACGGCCGGGCGAAGATCGAGATCGGCATCGCCAGAGGCAAGAAGGACTACGACAAGCGGCAGACGCTCATGGAGAAGCAGGCCGGCCGGGAGATGGCGCGGGCCATGTCGAACGCGGTCCGCCGCCGGGGGGGCCGTTAGGCCGTGTCCTTCCGATCATTCGGGGTCGTCCGGGCGAGAGCCGTACGGGCCGCGCTCGCGCTGGGGCTGACCGCGCCCCTGCTGACCGGCTGCTTCGAGGAGCCGTCGCCGCACGAGGCGGTGCGCGACTTCCTCGTCGGCTGGCAGACGGGGGACTACGCGGCCGCCGCGCGGCGGGCCGACGGCGACCAGGCGGCGGTGCGCAAGGCGCTTGAGGACGCCCGGCTGCAACTGGACGCCGCCTCGATCCGTTTCTCCCTGCGCGGCATCAGCCAGGACGGCGACGCTGCGCAGGCCGGCTACCACGCCGAGGTGGACCTCGGCGAGAACAACCCCCTCTGGCAGTACGACGGGAACCTGCCCCTGCACCTGGTCGGCAGCCAGTGGAAGGTGCGGTGGTCGCCGAGCGTCGTCCACCCCGACCTGCACCCCGGGCAGCGGCTCGCGGTCGCCACCGTCCCCAAGGGCCGCAGGCCGGTCCTCGACCGGAACGGCAGCCCGTTGCAGGACGAGACCGTCCTGCACGTCGCCGGGGTCTACCCCGCCAAGGTCAAGGACCCCGGCCGGCTCTGCGACCAGCTGTCGAAGGTCACCGGCTTCGCCCAGGACCGCCTGCTGAGCCGCATCCTGTCGTCGCCCCCGCAGGACTTCGTCCCTCTCGCGACGTTCGGGCGGACGAAGTTCGCCCAGATCAGGTCCAAGCTGGAGGCCATCCAAGGTCTGGAGTTCCAGATCGACAACCCACCGGTCGCCCCCAAGTCGCCCACCCAGATCGTCGGGGTGGTCACGGCCATCACCCCGGAGGCGGAGCAGCGGCTCGGCGGGCCGCAGCGGGCCGGCGACACGCTCGGCCGGGACGGCCTGCAGAAGGCCTACCAGGACCAGCTCACCGGCTCGACCGAGACCCGGGTCGTCGTCCTCGACAACGCCACCGGGCGACTGGTCAAGGAGCTCAAGGCGTGGCCGGGGCGGGAGAACTCGTCGGTCCAGACCACGATCGACAGCCGCCTGCAGAGCGTTGGGGACGCCGCGGTGGCGGGGCCCCGCCCGGCCGCGCTCGTCGCGGTGCAGGCATCCACCGGCCAATTGCTCGCCGTCTCCACCAACCAGCTGCACCAGGAGAAGGACGCACTGGCCGGCAAGTTCGCGGCCGGCACCGCCTTCTCGGTCGTTGCCGCGGAAGGACTGCTCCAGTCGGGCCTCGACCCGAAGCAGAAGGTGCCGTGCAGCGCCGATCGCACCGTGGGCGGAGCCCGATTCCAGCAGCCCGGCGTCGACGGCGTGATGACGCCCACCTTCCAGACCGACTTCGCGCAGGGCTGCGTGACCGCCCTGGCGTCGCTGGCGCGGCGGATCAGCGGGCAGCGGCTGTCCGCCAGCGCGAGCCAGTTCGGCATCGGCGGCGACTGGAAGCTGCCGCTGAAGACGTTCAGCGGATCGATGGACGCCCCCGACGGCGACGCCGCCATCGCGAAGATCATGGCTGGGCAGGGCGCCCGCGTGAGCCCGCTGGCGATGGCCCTCGTCGCCGCGGCCGTCAAGTCCGGCACGTGGCGGCCGCCGGTGCTGGTGACCTCGCCCGTCGCTCCCGACCCGGCTGCCGGGGACGGCGTCACGCCGGCCGCCGCGCAGCCCGTGACGCTCGATCCCGCGATCACCGCGAAGCTGCGCACGCTCATGCGGGCCGGTGTGACGTCCGGCGCGGCCTCCGCCGCCTCCGCCCCCGGCGACCCCGTGTACGGCGTGGCCGCCGAGGTCACTCAGACGGAGAAGAAGGAGCGCACCAAGCTCTCGTGGTTCGTGGGCTGGCAGGGAGACGTCGCGGTCGCCGTGCTGGCGCAGAGCGGCGATACGGCGGCCGCTTCGGCGATCGCCGGGAGCTTCTTCCGCGACGCCCAGCCCCAGATCTGAAAAATGCTCGGAGCCGAGCAACCATCAGGGCGGCGACCGGCGTCTTTCTAGGTGACTGGGACCCGCTTGGGGGGTTGCGGGCCCAGTCGCCGTGATGAGGACAGGGCTCCATCTCGGGGGGAGCCCTGCCCGTCCGGACCGGCTCGACCCTGCCGGTCGGCCCCCGGGGGCGCGTGCCAGAGGCCGCGTTCCCGGGGGCTTCGGCGTCTCACCGGCCCACCGGCGTACCGGGGGGAAGGAATTCGAGTCGCGTCGCCGGTGTTGTCATGAGTAAGCTTGTGATGCCGGGCCCTCGGGTCTGGATTGACAACTGCACAGGGGGTGACCGGTTTCGACTTCGACATTGCAAGTCAGGGGAAGCGGGTCGGGGACTGCGGACATAACCCCGTCAACACTGTGACCGCAAACAAATAAGTGCCAATAAGAAGAGCACTGAGGTGAGCCAGGCTTCCCTGGCTCTCGCCGCCTAAGCAGCGAGAAACCTCTGTCAGCCCGGGAGTGCCTTCGGCCCGGAACTGACATCGCTAGGAGGCTCAACCGTCCGGCCCGGTCACGGGGCCGTACGGGAAACCAAACAGTGACTGGGCCCGTCGGCGACTCGCCTGTGAGATTGCCGGGGCCGAGAAAAGCGTAACAGGCTGCACCCGGAGAAGCCCTGTCTTGGTGTTGAAGGACGCGGGTTCGATTCCCGCCACCTCCACATCTCCGCGGAAGGGCGGGGAGGAAGCGAACGCTTCCTCCCCGCCCTTCCGCCGTTTCCGGCCAGGATCAGGGCGCGGTGTGGCCGGGCGTGACGAGGCCGGTCTCGTGGGCGAAGACGGCCGCCTGGGTGCGATCCCGCAGCCGGAGCTTGCTCAGGATGCGGCCCACGTGGGTCTAGACGGTCTGCTCGGCGACGACGAGGCGGCCGGCGATCTCGGCGTTCGACAGGCCGTGGGCGATCAGCGCGACCTGAGGCGATGAGCGGGGATCGTCATCGCGAGACTCCCTTCCAGATGCCTGATCTGGGCAGGAAGTTATGGATCGGTGTCCCTGACCCGCGTCACCCCGTGGGGCCCACCTGCGGAGTGGCTCTCAGGTATGACGAGTACTGTCGGGGCGGTACGTGGGAGGGGGTCTGCCGTGGGGGAGCCGAGAGTGGTGGTGCGGCGGTCGTTGCCGTCGGAGCCTGCCGTGCGGGGATCGGCCTCGTTGTTCCTGACGGAGGCGGAACGGCAGGGGGTGCGGGCCGGGCGCAGGATGCTGTACGTCGGCCCGGAGCCCGCCGCCGAGCACGTGGCCGCCGGGCTGCGGGTCGAGCCGGGCACGCCGGTGCTGGCCCGGCGCAAGCTTCTGCTCGCCGGCGACGTGCCGGTGCGGGTCGCCACGAGCTTCCTGCGGCTCGACCTCTTCGCGGACACGCCCCTGTGCGAGCCGGGCTTCCTGGCGCCGAGCCTGCAGGCGCGCATCGAGGAGCTGGGCCACCGGTTCGGGCGGGCGGAGGAGCACCTGGTGGCCCGGCCGCCCCGGGACGACGAGGCGGCCACGCTGGAACTGGATCCCCGCGAGTGGGTGGTCCAGATCGTGCGGGCCGCCTATTCGGCCGAGGATTTGCCGATCCACGTGCTGGAGACGGTCTGCGCCGCCTCACGGCACGTCTTCGACATCGTTCAGGTGAGCGGCGCCGACGAGTTCTGAGCGACGTAGGCGTCGATCTCCGCGAGCAGGGCCCAGGTGCCCTCGGCGCCGAGGAAGGACGCCTCCACCGCGGCGCGGGCCAGGTCGGCGACGCCCTTCTCGTCGAGGGAGAGCAGTTCGGCCGCCACGGCGTACTCCCGGTTCAGGTCGGTGCCGAACATCGGCGGGTCGTCGGTGTTCACCGTGATCGGCACCCCGGCCGCGACCAGCGCGGGCAGCGGGTGCTCGGCCAGGCTGGGCACGGCCCGCGTGCACACGTTCGAGGTGGGGCAGACCTCCAGCGTGATCTCGTGCTCGGCCAGGTGCTCCAGCAGCGCCGGGTCCTCCACGCTGTGGATGCCGTGCGCGATCCGCTCCGCGCCGAGCTCGCGTACGGCGTCCCAGACGCACTGCGCGCCGGTCACCTCGCCGGCGTGCGGCACCGAGTGGAGCCCGGCGGCGCGGGCCGCGGCGAAGTGCGGGGCGAACAGCGACCGGGGCACCCCGTGCTCCCCGCCGCCGAGCCCGAGGCTGACGAGCCCGTCCGGCCGCTGCTCGAGCGCGAGGGAGAGCGTCTGATCGGCGGCCGGGACCCCGAAGTCGCCGGGGATGTCGAAGCACCAGCGCAGGACGGTGCCGTAGTCCGCCTCGACCCTGTGACGGGCGTCCTCGATCACCTCGCAGAACTCCTGCGGGGCGAAGCCCCGCACCAGATGGAGCTGCGGCGTGATGGTGAGCTCGGCGTACCGCACCTGCTGGGCGGCCATGTCGCCGCCCACGCCGTGGATCAGCGTCCACAGGTCGTCGGGCGTCCTCACCAGGTCCACGACCTGCAGGTAGACCTGCAGGAAGTGCGGGAAATCGCGGAAGTCGTAGAACGCCTCGACCAGCGCGGGATCGGCGGGCACGGGCGTGAATCCTTCGTGCCGTGCGGCGAGTTCGGCGACGATGCGCGGAGACGCCGCGCCCACGTGGTGCACGTGCAGTTCGGCCTTGGGCAGCCCGGCGATGAACCGGCTGAGTTCCGGGGAGATCACGGACCGACCGTAACAACCAGGTAGGAGCCCCCTCCAAGAGAATTCGCGGTATCTCACACCACTTTGTCAGGATCGGGCTCATCCCCCCGCCGGCAGTTCGCTGAGCACGACGGTGACCGTGCTCTTGGTGCCGTCCGGTTGCCTCAGCTCGACCCGGGCCCTGTCGCCCGGCTTCAGCGTCACCAGGACCTGCGACAGAGCGCTGGCGGTGGGCGTGGGCGTGCCGTTGACCTTCACGATCACGTCGCCGGGGCGGATGCCCGCCTTGTCCGCGCCGCCGCCGGGGGACACCGAGCCGACGGCCACGCCGATCGGGTTGCCGTCCGCGTCGACCGCCGTGCCGACCCGTACGCCGAGGGCCGCCCGATGGCTGTTGACGACCCGGCCGTACCGGATGATCTGGCGGGCGATGTCGGTCGCGGTGTCGCTCGGGATCGCGAAGCCGAGGCCGGGCGCGGCGCCCAGGTTGGGGTCGACGGCGGCCAGCGTCGGGATGCCGATGACCTGGCCGGACAGGTCCACCAGCGCGCCGCCGCTGTTGCCGGGGTTGATGGGCGCGGAGGTCTGGACGGCGTTGGTGATGGTCGCGGCCCCGCCGCCGGCGTGCCTTTCGCCCGTCACGGTGCGGCCCAGGGCCGACACGATGCCCTGGGTCACGCTGCCGGAGAAGCCGAGCGGGTTGCCCATCGCGAGCACGATCTGCCCGACCTTGAGGTTCGCGGAGCGGCCGAAGGTCGCGGGTGTCAGCCCGTTCTTGTTCTCGACCTGAATGATCGCCAGGTCGCCGGGGGGATAGGAGCTCACCAGCCTGGCCTTCCTCGGCTTGCCGCCGGTCGCCAGCGTGACCTGGAACTCCTTGGCGGCGCCCACGACGTGGGCGTTCGTCAGGATGTGGCCGTCGGTGTCGTAGACGATGCCCGAGCCCAGCGCCTGTCCTGTGGTGATCTGCACGATCGACGGAAGGACCCTCTTGATGACCTGCTCGTAGGCCGTCTCGAGCTCGACAGGGCGGGTCGGCACGGGCGCGGCCGTCCCCGTCTTGGGGGGCGTCGCCGGAGGGGAGGTCTGGCCCGGGGCGGTTCCCGGCGCGCATCCCCCCGCGACCAGCGCGGCCACGGCCGGGGCAGCGACCGTACGGAGGACCTTCCGTGAGAGCTGCATAGTCCCCTGTCTACCTGCGGGAACGGTCGCCGCAAGGCGGCACGCCGGATCCGGCGCAGGTCATGACGGGTGCCCGGGACAGCCGATACCCGGGGCGCTCCGAGTACCCGCGCTCCGAGTAATCCGAGCGCACGGCCACGGCCTAGCCAGCGAATATTCCTCTAGAATATGGTTCTACAAGGACCTAGTGCTGGAGGATCTAATGGCGATCGGGCTGAGCGAGGAGCACGAGGCGCTTCGCGAGTCGGTGACCGGATGGGCCGAGCGGGCCGTGCCCGCCGACGTCGTGCGAGGCACGGTGGGTGTCCTCGCCGATCCGGGAACGGAGGAGCGCCCGGCCTTCTGGCCCGCTCTCGCCGGACAGGGGCTGCTCGGGCTGCACGTCCCGGAGGAGTTCGGCGGCTCCGGCTACGGCCTCCTGGAGGCGGCCGTGGCGATCGAGGCGCTGTCGGAGCGGGTGGCGCCCGGTCCCATGGTGCCGACCGTGCTCGCCAGTGCCGCGATCCTCGCCTCCGAGGGCAAGGCGCAGGCCGAGCTGCTGCCCGGGCTCGCGGACGGTTCGCTGACCGGCGCGGTGGCGCTCGGCGGCGAGATCACCGGTGTCCGCGACGGCGACGTCCTGTCGATCAGCGGCGCGGCCGGGTATGTCCTCGGCGCGGCGGTCGCCGACGTGCTGGTCCTGCCGGTGGCGACGGACGGCGGCGAGGAGTGGGTGGCCGTCGACGCCGCCCAGGCGACGGTCACCGCGGTGAAGTCGCTCGACCTCACCCGCGGCGTGGCCAAGGTCGAGCTGGACGGCGTAGGGGTGCCCGCCGAGCGGGTGCTGACCGGCCTGACCGGCGCCGAGGTGCGCAACATCGCCGCGATCGTCCTCGGCGCGGACGCGGCCGGGGTGGCCGCCTGGTGCGTGTCCGCCGCCGCCGACTACGCGAAGGTCCGGGTGCAGTTCGGCCGCCCGATCGGCCAGTTCCAGGGCATCAAGCACAAGATCTCGCGGATGCTCGTGGCGCTGGAGCAGGCCCGGGCCACGGTCTGGGACGCCACCCGGGCGGAGGGCGCCGAGCGCGACTACGCCGCCGCGATCGCCGCCGTCATGGCGCCCGACGCGGCCGTGCAGTGCGCCAAGGACGCGATCCAGACGTTCGGCGGCATCGGTTACACCTTCGAGCACGACGCCCACCTGTACTACCGCAGGGCGCTGACCGTCCGCGCGCTGCTCGGCTCCTCCTCCGAGTGGTCCGACCGGGTGGCCGCGCTCGCACTCCAGGGCGTCGCCCGGGAGATGGAGATCGACCTGCCGGAGGAGTCGGAGCCGCTGCGCGAGTCCATCCGGGCGGAGCTCGCCGAGATCGCCGCCCTGGAGGGCGTCGAGCAGAAGCGTGCCCTGGCCAAGGCGGGCTTCGTCATGCCGCACCTGCCCGCGCCCTGGGGCCGCGCGGCCTCCCCGCTGGAGCAGGTGCTCATCCACCAGGAGGTCAGGGCGGCCAAGATCAAGCCGCCGCAGATGATCATCGGTGCGTGGGTGGTGCCGTCGCTGGTGACGTACGGTACGCCGGAGCAGCAGGAGCGGTTCCTGCCGCCGACGCTGAGCGGCGAGCTGATCTGGTGCCAGCTCTTCTCCGAGCCGGGGGCCGGCTCCGACCTCGCCTCGCTGCAGATGAAGGCGGAGAAGGTCGAGGGCGGCTGGAGGCTCAACGGCCAGAAGATCTGGACGTCGGTGGCGCACGTCGCCGAGTGGGCCATCTGCATCGCCCGGTCCGACACCTCCAAGCCGAAGCACGATGGCATCACCTACTTCCTGGTGGACATGAAGGGGCCCGGCGTCACCGTGCGGCCGCTGACCGAGATGACCGGGGAGAACCTGTTCAACGAGGTGTTCCTCGACGATGTCTTCGTGCCGGACGAGCTGGTCGTCGGCGAGGTCGACGAGGGCTGGCGGGTCGCCAGGAACACGCTGTCGAACGAGCGGGTCTCGCTGTCGTCCGGCTCGGGCGGCACCGGCGCCTCGGCGCCCGACCTGCTCGGCCTGACCGGCCGGCTGGGCCGCGAGCTCACCGCCGCCGAGCGGCAGGACCTGGCCCGCGTTGTCTGCGAGGCGCACTCGATCAACGCGCTGTCGCTGCGGGTGACCCTCAAGCAGCTCGCCGGCAGCGAGCCGGGCGCCGACGCGTCGGTGCGCAAGCTGCTGTCCACCGCGCACGCGCAGCACGTCTCCGAGGTGGCGGTCTCGCTGCTGGGCCCGGCCGCCGTCACCGCCGCCGACTGGAAGCTCGGCGACGCCGGCTACTGGAACCGCGCCGTGCTCGCCACCCGCGCGATGACGATCTACGGCGGCACGACCGAGGTGCAGCTCAACATCATCGCCGAGCGCATGCTCGGCCTGCCCCGCGACCCCGAGCCGGGCAAGTAGCCCCGGCCGCCGGCGCGGACGTACGCGCAGGCGGCGCGACAGCCGTGGGCACGGGCCGGGGGTCAGCCGTCGCGGTGGCGCGTCCCAAGGGCGGGATCGCCGAGGTCGAGCCGGCCCAGTTCGGTTCTG
>NZ_VDMA02000039.1 GCF_006334915.2 Microbispora catharanthi | reverse complement strand
CATCAACCGGCTCAAACGCCACCGCGCCATCGCAACCAGGTACGACAAACTCGCCGTCCGCTACCAAGCCGCCATTCTTATAACCGCAATAGACGACTGGCTCACCAGGCTTTGAGACAGGCCCTAGCCCGCGTGCCCGTAGCGTGCCCGTGCGGTCGGCTACCCGCGGGGAATCACGGGGGCTCACGGTGATTCGCCCGCCATAGGTCCAGGTCAGCGTTTGCCCAGCTCAGATAGCATGATCTTAAAAGACTTCCCAAGCTGACAGCGCGGGTTCGATTCCCGTCACCCGCTCCACCCACGAAGGCCCAGGTCAGGGATACATTCCCAACCGGGGTCATAATGTTTTCGGGATCATTCCGATCTTCCGTGCCCGCTACGTGCCCGATCGTCTGGATCTTGCTTGCTCAGCGCCTCCTCGGCGAGCTTCCCGAGCGCGTCGGCGATGGCCCGGTCTCGCTCCATCGCGGTGTGCTGATAGATCAGCGCGGCCCGCGTGGTCGAGTGCCCTATGCGGTTCATCAGCTCCCGCAGAGTCGCGCCGGACTGCGAGGCGAACGTGTTCCCGGTGTGATGGAGATCATGGAAGTGGAAGCCGCTGAGCTTCGCGTCCTTGAGTGCCTTGCTCCATGTCCGGGTGAAGTTCGCCCTCCGAAGCTGGGCGTCCTTCGGCCTGACGAAAACGACGCCCTCATCCCCCGCTTCGGCGTGCGTCTCCAGATGTGCCCGGAGGTCTGGGAGCAGCACGGCCGGGACACTCACGATGCGCTTGCCGCCTATCCAACCAGGCTGTTCGACTTCACTCAGAAGCCGCCATGGAAGGCGACTGAGACGCCGCCTCCGTTCCATCTCTTTTCTGCCGGAACGCGAGAGATCTCCTGGGCTGTTGGCAACTGTCGAAACATGAAATCCCAGCTCAGGACAGATTTCAGAGATGGGCCGCAGGTCAGAGAACTACTGGGAACAGAACCCGGCCTACAGGCCGGGCTTGAGGCCAAGGCTTATCCCTCCGTCGCTGGCTCGCTGCCCTTACACGGTTGGGTCGACAGCAGTCGAGAGGCAGCCCGGCCGAGGATGTCCATCAGGCTGCCGAGATCTCGACATCGGTGAGCACTTCCGTCATCCCAAGTCGGCGCCAGACATGCGCGGCCCGGGTGTCCCAGTGATCTACAAGCCGTTCCCCACTGCCGGTCCCTAGCCTCACCCGCAGTCCGCCTGCCGGACGCGACAGGGCCAAGCGCAGGCAGGTGGGCAACGCTGACCAGAAAGACCTCGACGAGGTCCAGGAACGGCCAGGCGCCCGCTGGCATACGGAGGCTTCATGAGCGACGCGTACTCCCCCTTCCCTGAGCTGAATCTGCTCAAGGAATTTCAGGACCGGCTCGAAGGCCGGTCCTACGCGGGTGAATTCAAGCTGGTCGACTACGGAGAGAAGATCCATGGTCTTGACGATCCGGACCTCGAGGAGCGGCTGATCTTCTTCGCCCAGGCCACCGATGCCCCTTCCTTGTACGCCCTCTGGCGGTGCGATGACCGGGAAGACCTGACGACTATGCCTGTCATTTTCTGCGGAGACGAGGGCGAGATCTTCATCGAGGCGGCCAGCCTGCGTGACCTACTGCGGGTTCTCACCCTCGACGGCGCCCACATCTACAGTGTCGAATTGGAGGAGGGGGATCACACCGAGGCCCATCACGAGTATCTCGCCTGGCTGGATGAGAATTTCGGGCTAAAGCCGCTCCACGACCCCGCCCCGATACACAAGGCGGCCTTCGAGCAGTACGGCCGGCCTTTCGCCGAATGGTGGCTGCAGCGCGAACCGGGCTACGCATCCCTTGCGGAAGTGCTCCAGGAAGTGGCCTGCCGCTGGCGGCTGGGCTCAACTCCGGACGGTCCATGTTATGGATGTGGAGTTCCGGGGTGTGAGGTCGAGTGGGGCAAACCTCTGTAACACCAGATCAAAAACACGGGGTCACATCATCGATGGCAAAGCCTTTCCCCTGCATCCACCACCCTGTTGTGCGGACAGTCGGCATGCCCGTTGAGTGCCCGTACGGTCGGCGGCCCGCAGGGAATCACGGGGACTCACGGTCACTCGACCCGTATACCCCAGGTCAGCGTTTTGGCAGCTCAGGCGGCGTGATATTGAAAGACTCCCCAAGCTGACAGCGCGGGTTCGATTCCCGTCACCCGCTCCACATCAGTTGATCTTGGCTTCCGTCGCCGCCTGGTCGTCGTCGTCACTGGCGGAGGCGAGCCCCTGCTTGACGATCTCCCCCATGGCATCGGCTATCGCTCGGTCCCTGTCCTTGGCCGCGTGCAAGTAGACCATGGCCGCCTTCGTGCTGGAGTGACCCATGCGGGTCATCAGCTCCTTGAGGGTCGCCCCGGTGGCCGCCGCCAACGTGTTGCCCGTGTGCCGGAGGTCGTGAATGTGGATCTTCGGGAGTCCGGACTTGGTGAGCGCCTTGGCCCACACCTTCGTGAAGTTACTGCGCCGGAGCTGTGCGCCCTTCTCCCCCACGAAGACCAGACCGTCAGGGGCCTGCTCGCTGAACCGCTGAAGGTGCCAGGCCAGGTCACCGATGATGACCTCTGGCAGCGTGACCACACGAGCGCCGGCATCCGACTTGGGCCGCCCAGTGATCAGCTCTCCCGTCTTCATCTCGGAGACGGACGCCTCGATCCTCACCGTGCGCGCTTCCAGATCGAGGTGATGGCGCGTCGTAGAGCCGCCAGCTCTCCCCATCGCAGACTGCCGAAAGTCGCGAGGAGGACCAGGGCGCGGAACCGGGGAGGCACGCAGGCCGCCAGGGTGAACACCTCAGCCACGGTCAGGACGGGCCGTTCCTCCGGACGCTCCACCCCGGCGTTCTTGATCCGGCAGGGGTTCTTCTTGATCAGGTCATCCTCAAGCGCCGTGTTGAGGATCGCACGCAGCAGCCGGCATGCCTTCGCCACCGTGGACGCGCCCGGACCGTCATCAAGGGCGGCGCTCCACGCCGCCACGCGGCCCGAGCTTGCGGGCCGCACGCTGCGTGTGCGGCCTGGGGGCCGTTCTCGCGCGCGCCCGCCGCTCGGGCCGCCACGGAATGTCTGCCGAGCATGACTTAGGCGAAACTCGTGAGATGACTAGACTGAGCCCCGGCTCTTCGGGGGAACTCACCGATCCCGATCGGTCGCACCTGGCAAGTGCGGAGGCGCAAGCTTGACCCCAGGACTGTCCGGAGCCTGATGCGCCGCCGCGCCGTTCCGGTGTTGCTAGGTGGGCTTGATCCGGTTTGACGGACATCTGAGATCAGGGGTTCGTCCCCGGAAGGATGTCCAAGATGGAGAGCATGGGGAAGAAGAAGCGTCCTCGCCTCTCGTTCACGCCGGAGTTCAAGGCCGAGATCGTCGAGCTGTGCCAGCGCGGTGATCGCTCGATCGGTCAGGTGGCCAAGGACTTCGACCTGACCGAGACCGCGGTGCGGGACTGGGTCCGCCAGGCCGAGGTCGACGCCGGAGTGCGTGACGGGCTGACCAGCAGCGAAAGGGAGGAACTGGCCGCGTTGCGGCGGGAGAACCGCCGGCTACGCGAGGACGTCGACATCCTCAAGCGGGCCACGGCTTTCTTCGCGAAGGAGACCCGGTGAGCGTGGACCCGTTCATCGAGGCGGAGAAGCAGGGCGGTCACAACGTCAAACGGGCGTGTGAACTGCTGGAAGTCTCCCGCGCCGCCTTCTACGCCCGCCGCAACCCCACACCCGGCCCCCGCGCTGTCCGCGACAAACAGTTGAGCGAACGCATCGGCGGCGTCCACCGTGAATCGCGTGGAACCTACGGCGCGCCACGCATCCACGCGGCCCTTCAGCACGAAGGCGAACGATGCGGACGCCGTCGCGTCGCCCGGCTGATGCGCGCGCTGGGATTGCAGGGCCGGTATCGGCGCCGCCGGCAGACCACCACGACCCCCGATCCGGACGCCGCCAAGCGGCCGGACCTGATCAGCCGCGACTTCCAGCCGGAACCCGACGGGGTCGACACTCGCTGGTGTGGCGACATCACGTATATCGCCACTGATGAGGGCTGGTTGTATCTGGCCACAGTCATCGACATCGCCTCACGCCGGGTGGTCGGCTGGGCCACCGCCGACCACCTGCGCACGGAACTCGTCGCCGACGCCCTGCAGCACGCCTGGCGCAACCGCCGCCCCACCACACCAGTGATTTTCCACTCGGACCGCGGCTGCCAATACACCAGCACCGCCTACACCCGGCTGGCGGAGCGGCTCGGAGTCCGGTTGTCGGTCGGCCGCCGGGGCCAGTGCTGGGACAACGCGCTGGCCGAGTCGTTCTTCGCCACGATCAAGGTCGAACTCCTGGACGAACGTCGCTGGCCCACCCGGGCCGCCGCCCGCAGCGCGATCTTCGAATTCATCGAAAGCTGGTACAACCTCCGCCGCCTCCACAGCAGCCTCGGCTACGTTAGCCCCGCCGCCTACGAAGAAACTCGCGCGGCCTGACCACCACACCAACGGTGTCCGTCAAAGCGGAACAAGCTCAAGGCAAATCCGGCGGCTTTGACTTGCGGTGGGTCACGTACGAGGAGCGGGTTGCGCTCTCGGAGCTGGTACGCCGGAACTACGCATTCATGGCTGAGTCTGCGACCTCTGACACCGTGTACATGGGCTACGAGTTCGGCGATGAAGCTGGGCAACGACTGCTCTACATCGAGGAATGGTGCTGAGGCTCGGAGGGCTCGCGGCACCCGCCAGCTCACCGCTCCCATCGCGTGGGCTAACGTCTTTGTGCCTCCGGCGGGGGCGCTCCGGCTCCGGGTGATCGCTAAGGGCCTGCTCAGCGTTGCCGGCCCTAGCTGGCTGAGGTAGGGGCTGATCACCCCGCCCGCCATCGACCCGGGGCAAGCCGAGCAGACCAAGGCCGCGGGGTGATCAGGAGGGCAGACTGTGCGCGCCGCCGATGAGAAAGTGACCTCGTGGTCGACGATCCTTCCACTCTCATCAACTACTGGCTCAGCGTCTGGGAGCTGAACAGCTTCTACGCCCGTCAACCCGAGCAGGGCGAAGGACAGCGAGTGTGGGCAGAGACGGCCATGTATGCGCTTGGCAGAGCCGAGGCCGCAGGTCTAGATACGACTAGCGCCAATGCAAGCCGCTTCTACCTGCGCGCAGGCCTGATCAGCGATCTCGGCTCCATGGGCTTATCCCTGTGGAACCCCGACGTACTCGCCGCGGACATCCTGGCGGCCCTCCCTCTGCAACTGGAGCAAGCCACAGAGTGGGTCACCAACTGGCAACAGCGGCCCCGGACAGAGATCCTGGCCCTCCGCCGGTGCAAGAACCTGCTGGGGCCAGCCCAGTACATCCGGGACTATTTGTCGACCACGCCGACGGCGAGAAGGCTTGACCAGTGGCTGACGCTCCGAGAGCAACTTCCCTAGCTGATCGAATAGCAACGGATGCACTAGCGTGCAGAGACGGGGCGACGAGGGGTCAATCACGGTCACTCATGACCGCGCCCGAAGCCCAGGTCGGCCGCCCTACGAGGCATGATCCATACAATTCCCAAGCTGACCGCGCGGGTTCGATTCCCGTCACCCGCTCCACTCTCGTCCCGGGCTCTCCCGAGACGTTGATTTCTCTTCGTCATCACCAATCGGGTCGAGCAGGCCACATGCTCCTTCGATGCCTCCCGAGGAGACCAGGTCTCGGATCGCGGCCGCCATGCCTTCGAACCCGACGCCCCTGATGACGATCAAGTCTGAGCACCAGAAGTACCGGCCATCGAGGCACTCACCAGTACGCGCATCCTTGTCCATGATGTGCTGGATCGCGTCCAGGGTCATGAAGGTCGCATACCGGCGCGAGCCGTCGCGGAAGGTGATTGTCGCGTCTGCCTGGTCAGCAGCGTCCGGCTCGTACCCCTCCCAGGCTGGAATGACCATCTCGAACTCAGGATCCGTAACGCGGTAGAAGGTCCCGTCGAAAGTGATCACCTTGTTGCTCCTCCCGTTGTCGGCCGCGCGGTCTCTGCGACGATGGCGGCCGTGACGTAGAAGTCGTCCGGAGCGATCTGCGTCACCGCATCAAGGCGGACTGCCCGCTCGTCCGCAGTGATCATGTGAGCCTCGAAGTGCCGGTAGCTGAGATCCTGCAACCAGATCCGTTCGAGCTCTGCCGCAATCTCCGCGGTCGAAGACCCCGGCACAGTCCAGCACGTAGCCGCGATCAGGTTGTTCGTATCGCCGGTACGGCGAACTGATACCTCCCTGATCAATGGCGAGTGCCAGAGGTAAGCATCGAAGTCCATTGCCATGCCGTCGAGGTCAGCCCCAGAGCTGGGGAACGACTCGTCCATCACCTGCTGCTTCACAGCGGCAAACTCCGAGGGATCCATACAAGAAGCGTCCCACCTCCACATCCCGACGCGATCACCGTGAAATTAGCGTGCAATTAGCCAGGGTGACGAAGGGTCAACCACGGTCACTCGTGACCGGCCCGACGGCCAGGTCAGCGCCCCTAACGGCCGTGATCCATGCAATTCCCGAGCTGACAGCGCGGGTTCGATTCCCGTCCCCGCTCCAGACACGACAAGGGCTTCACGACCGGCCCAGCCGACCGCACACCACCCCTCACCTCGCCCCCGCACTCATCGAGGCCCAGGTCCGCCGACTCCGGACCACCCGCAAGGGCGCAGGGGGCTGCGTCACGATCCGCCATCACTGGCGGCATAGACCAGATACGGCGGCTAGCGCTCGTCATCGTGAATCGTGTGAGGTTCCCCGGGCTCATCCTGATCGTGCTCGGCCTGCTTCTCGCCGTCGTGCTGGGCTGGGGTACTCGGTCCCGGCGCGGCGTGGGTGCGAAGACGGAATGCAGGAAGAGCCTCCACGGCTACGCACCGACGTCCAGGCCGCCCTGACCGTCATCGGGCACCGAAACGCTCGCCAGGACCGGCAGCCGATCGATCTCCGGGGTGCGAACCTTGTCGGCGCCAACCTCCGTAAGGCGAAGCTCGCCGACGCGAAGCTGGACCGTGTGAACCTCTATCGCGTGGATCTCGCCGGGGCGAACCTCACCCATGCGATGCGCATTGATGCGAACCTCCGCCGCGCGAGCTTCATGGGGGCGACGCTCGCCCACGCCTTGATGAACTGCGCCGACCTCACCGGCGCGAACATCCAGTTTGCGGATCTCACCGGTGCCGAGCTCGCCCACGCGGACCTCGGGCGTGCGGTCCTGAGCGGCGCGAAACTCACCCGTACCGTCCTCGACGGAGCGAACTTTGACGGCGTGGATCTCAGCGGCGCGCGCCTCCATGATGTGCGCATCAACGGCGACCGCCTCGATGTGCGCCCGGCCGGCAGCCGCCTGCGAAACGGACGGACGACGGCGAAGACGCGGAAGAGCCACGCGAGGCGTAACGAGTGCTGGACGCCGACACGTCAAGCGCCCCTGGCAAGCTGTTCACTTCGGACCCGGGCTCTCTCTGAGACAAGGCCTGATGCTTACGGAAGGGCCCGCGCCCCTGCGATCGCGAGCCCTACGGCGTGCTGGGGCTCAGTCGCGGACGACCTTGCCAGGATGACCTTGCGGTAGACCGGGGCCTGATTGGTGAGGCCGAACGTCATGAGGATGCGAGGTTCGGCACGGCGGCTCGGGGAAACGGGCCGGCGGCAACACTGACACCGCACCCCGCGCCGACCGCATCGCGCGCAATTTCCTTCAACCTACGATGAAGCCGCTTGTGACTGGGCGCTGCTCCGACTCAGCTGTGCCACGCCCACAAGTTGATCCACGCACCACTCTCACCATCGACCCGGCAGTAGCCCTGGATGGTGATGGCAGCGTTTCCGCAGTCCCGCCAGCCCTGATCTGAAAGCGGATATGTTGCCACGACGTACCAGAAACCCTGGGTTCTCACCGGGTCCTCCGCTGCCGACGCGGTTCCGCTGAAGGCCGCAAGGGCCGAACCAGCAAGCACGTATGAGGCGGCGAGCTTCCGAAATATCACTATGCTCCCCTTTCGATGGGCGCTCTTCGAATCAGCGCCGACAAGCCCCGAATCAGGGTCACCTGGAACTCGCCGAGACGTCGTCGCGCTCCATCGCCTTCATCAAGCTCGGCGCGGTCCAGATCACAGCTGTTTGATGATTCCACCGTCGATGGAGTACTCCACGCCCGTTATGTTGCTGGGTGAGGCCAAGAAAGCGACCAGCCGTGCGACCTCCTCCGGCGTGGTGATGCGGCCGGTGGCCGGCGCAAGCGACCTCAGCAGTCCGTCGGCGAACTCCTGGTGCGGAACGCCTTGGTCACGCGCGAGCCGCGCGATGAGCCCATCGGGATCGGTCCACACCCCCGTGCTGACCGGCCCCGGCGCCACTGTGATCGCCCGGACTCCCTGCGGGCCGAACTGCTCGGCGAAGACCTTGGTGAGGGCGTTGAGCGCGGCCTTGGAGACGTTGTAGTCGACCGGCCCCGCGCCGACCAGGCGAGCGCTGACAGAGGAGACGTTGATGACCGTGCCCTTTGTGATCACGAGGCTGGGCAGCGCCGCGCGGGTCACCCTGAGCGCACTGTAGAAGTGCAGGTCGAAGGCACGCTCCCAGGCACTGTCGGGCAGGTCGAGCACGCTGTGCCGCGCGCCCTGGATGATGTCGTCGGTATCGCCGATACCCACGTTGTTGACCAGCAGGTCGATGCCCCCGAGCGCGGCGATCGCCCGGTCGATCAGCTCCGCAGGACCGTGCTCCGTCGACAAATCCACGACGATGGGGACCGCGCCCGTCTCCTTCAACTCCGGAGTGACGGTCCGCGACGCGCTGACGACCTCCACGCCCTCCTCCGCCAGAAGGCGCACGATGGCGAGCCCGATGCCCTTGCTGCCCCCCGTCACTACAGCTTTCTTGCCCAAAAGATGGAGATTCATAAGTTTCCGCCTGTCACTTTGGAACGATCCCTAACATTCAGCTTCACACCTTAACCTGGGCATTTTCCAGTGGCAAGACACTGTGAATGTTCAACCGCACACCCGGACAAACGCACCAGTGGACGGGGAGAGACAGGAGCTCGACGAGTAAGCCATCCATACGGGCCCGAGAATCGACGGCAGACCCCGGTAGAGATGCCGGCCACATCGACTCGGAAGTGAAGCTGGAAACGCCTCTCCAGGCTTCAGGACCGAACGACTCCTTCTCCCCGAGGACCTGCGTCATCGGATCACACGTGATCCTCGCCCATCGGTGCGAGCCCGGTAAAGGAGAATCTCTGCCGACTTCAGCAGCCTTCCTGCCAGAGCACGGTCCTTCTGTCGCCCAGATTCCTCTGTTGGCTCCCAGACCGCCACCCCGGGATGCCCGGGCAGCCGTAGAAGGTGCGGGAATATGCAGGGAAGATCACCATTGCCCTCCACAGGGGAGTGACAGCCGACTTGTGAAGCACCGAGGATATAGCTCTTGTATTCAAGACTGGGCAGCATCCCACGGTTCTGGCACAGACCCGGCGATAGTTGGCAGAGATGCCGATGGCACGGAATACGGGACAGCGCGAAGATGACGGAGCGCCTGCCATCAGACGTCGCGCCCCGTTCCCCGCATATACACAGTGAGGTCGCCTCTGAAGGCACCGTTGTCGTTAGCCATAACGGGCATCATCTTCACGGCTGCGCTGCCCAGCACATACGCCGCGGCGGTCACGGCGACGCGGGAACGTACAGGCCTGGTGACCATGAATTGTGGGTGTACGACTGGAGATGCATTATCGACGTGACGAAGAATTGCCGATAAGGCCCGATGCATCACACTTGCAGGGGCGTGTGACACCGCCCTCTCATTCCGTCTTGCAAGTGAGCGGCCGCAGGAGAACCGCCACACGGTGCGAGGCGATGTCGATGACTGTGGCCAGGTACAGCCAGCCCCGACCTATGGGGATGTCAGGATCGATTCACTCGTACGCTCTTCCGGTGCATCCTCTACCGCGAGGTCGATCCGGACAGCTACACGAACGTACAGGCCGCACTCAGCTCAGGTGCGATGACCAGATCGAAGCTGGAACAAGCCGTGCTGACCTCGCAAGAATTCACCTCACAGATCCTTCCCGAGCTCAAGGCTCTCACGTGATCAACGATTCGATCCCCCCTGCGTTACTGCCGGCAGGGAGTGCCGCCCGAGGTGACTTTCCCTATCGGCCCTTGATCTGGGTCGAATTCAGATCTGAGCCAGGCATGCGGTGGCGAACCTCTGTGTGGTCGTGGCCAAGAGAGAGCACGTGCGGGCCCGGCGCAGGGGTGACGTCCCCTCGGGTGGTGTAACTCCAAGCTGTTGATGCAAGCCCCGGACATGGGGCGAGCCATCGTGTGACGGTCAGCGAGTTCCCGACCAAAGGTTCTCGCGGAGGACACCACACGATGGCTCTGGACCAGTCTGCCCTGCTCGACCTGCTGGAGTCTTTGAAAGCCGCCGACGCCGACGACGTCATCCGCCACGCGCTGCAAGCCGTCCTGCAAGCGCTCATCGAGGCGGAGGCGACCGCGGTGATCGGTGCCGCCCCGCACCAGCGCACCGAGACCCGCACCGCCCAGCGCAACGGCTACCGCGACCGGCTGCTGACCACCGCCGCCGGCGACCTGGAACTGAAGATCCCCAAGCTGCGGTCCGGGTCGTTCTTCCCCTCCCTGCTGGAACGCCGCCGCCGCATCGACCAGGCGCTGTTCGCCGTGGTGATGGAGGCCTACCTGCATGGGGTCTCCACTCGCAGCGTCGACGACCTGGTCAAAGCCCTCGGCGCCGAGTCCGGGATCTCCAAAAGCGAGGTCTCGCGCATCTGCGCCGACCTGGACGGTGAGGTGGCCGCCTTCCGCGACCGGCCCCTTTCCCACACCACCTTCCCCTACGTCTTCCTCGACGCCACCTACTGCAAGGCGCGGGTGAACCACCGGGTCGTCTCCCAGGCCGTCGTCATCGCCACCGGCGTCAGCATCGACGGCCGACGGGAGATCCTCGGATTCGCCGTCGGCGACAGCGAAGACGGCGCGTTCTGGACGGCGTTCCTGCGCTCGCTGAAGGCCCGCGGCCTGAGTGGGGTGCAGCTGGCCATCTCCGACGCCCACGCCGGCCTGGTCGGTGCGTTGCGGGCGGTCTTCCTCGGCGCCTCCTGACAGAGGTGCCGCGTCCACTTCATGCGCAACGTCTTGGCCCGGGTGCCCAAGGGATCAGCGGAAATGGTCGCCGCAGCGATCCGCACCATCTTCGCCCAGCCCACCGCCCAAACGGTCCGCGCCCAGCTGACCACCATCGCCACCATGCTCGGCCGTCAATTTGCGGTCGTGGAGCAAATGCTCCTCGATGCCGCCGACGACATCACCGCGTTCGCCGACTTCCCTCAGCAGCATTGGAAGAAGATCTGGTCGACGAACCCGCTGGAGCGGCTGAACCGGGAGATCAAGCGACGATCGGACGTCGTGGGTGTCTTTCCCAACCCCACCGCCCTGGGCCGCCTGGCCGGTGCCGTGCTGGCCGAGCACCACGACGAATGGCAGGTCAGCGACCGACGCTACCTGTCGGAGGGCTCCATGGCCCAACTCGCCGCCCCACCCACAGACGATCTGGCCGAACCCCTGGCGCACACCGCCCTGGCCGCGTCATAGTCACACCAACCCATAACTCGCCGACCACACATGATCAGCCGCGAGTTACACCATTCGGCGGGACATCACCGGCGCAGGGGCGGCCAGGCCCAAGGGAACTGTTTCATTCTGCGCAAGCGAAGACCCACGCTCAGACCGCCCGAAACGGGTCGTGTCCCGTGTCGTGCATTGTGGCCGGATGGGGCTTAGGTCGTGCTTGTCGTCGACCCACTGTGACGTTCGATGTTCGTCGAGCGCATGCGCAGAAGTTGCAGCGCGGCCTGCGACGGACTGCCCTCCGGAGCGCTGTACATCAGCACACGGTGACCTGAGCCGTCGGACAGCGTGAGGGTCTCGAGTTCGAGTGTGAGTGCTCCGACCTCCGGGTGGCGGAGTTGCCGTGTGCCGTACGCGTGGTTGGCGACCGGGTGCCGGGACCAGAGACCGGCGAACTCCTCGCTGTTCAGGGACAGCTCGCCTATCAGTTCGGCCAGTTCGCGGTCGTTCTTGTCGCGGCCTGCGGACATCCTGAGCGAGGCCACCGCGCAGGCGGCCGCGGTCTCCCAGCGTGGGTAGAGGTCGCGGTGGTGTGGATCGAGGAACAACATCCTGGTCAGGTTCGGCCGGTCCGCCGGGCGGTCGGGGGCGCCGGAGTCGAGGTGCCCGGCGAGCAGCAGGTGCCCGAGCGTGTTCCAGGCCAGCACTTCGGTACGGGTGCCGATGACGACGGCCGGCACGTCGCCCAGAGCGTCGATGAGCTGCCGGGTGCCGGGACGTGCGCCGACCGGTTTGGCCGGCCGACGGGACCTGACCGGCACGGGTCTGGCGAGGGTGTGCAGATAGGCCCGCTCGTCCTCGCTGAGCTGAAGCGCGTCGGCCAGGGCCTCGATCACCGACTGCGACGCCTGGTGGCTCTGCCCCTGCTCCAGCCGGGTGTAGTAGGTGACGCTCACACCGGCGAGCTGAGCGAGTTCCTCCCGGCGTAGCCCCGGCACTCGGCGAGCGCCGTACGAGGTGATGCCCACGTCCTCCGGTGTCAGCCTGCTGCGGCGGGTGCGCAGGAAATCGCCGAGTGTTGTTCCGTCCCGCATGCGCCCATTCTGCCTTCACCGCCGGCCGTGTGCCTGTCCCTCCCGTTGCCAGGCGACCGCCGACTACTCACGCGAGGGTGTGGTGTCCCAATCAGGGACCGGGTGACAGTGAGGAACACACGGGGCGTCGCGCCTCGGCGATGCGATGGCCCTGGAACCGCCCCCCGCTGGTGCGGCGTCCTCGCAGGGCGTGATCTTTCCACGGCGCATCCCCCTTCCAGCAAGGAGATCGATATGCGGATCGCCGTCATTCATCCGACATCATCACCGGCTCAGTCGAGCCCACGACCCACGGAGCACCTCACTGATGGCTGACGTCATGGCGTACTGGACGATGAGCGCGGTCGGCCGCGCCAACCTCGAACTCGCCGAAGGCCCGATCCCCACTCCGGGATCAGCCCAGATCCTGGTGAAAGTCGCCGCCGTCGCGCTGAACTACCGGGACCGGATGGCGATCGACGAAGGCCTGACCATGATCTTCCCCGAGAACGCCCCCTTCGTGCCGGGCTCCGACATGGTCGGTACGGTCGTGGCCGTCGGCGTGGACGTCGACCGGTTCACGCCGGGCGATCGGGTGATCTCCACCTGCCTTCCGGACTGGATCGACGGCCCCGGCCCCGGCGACGCGCGCCTCGGCGGGCCCGAAGCGCTCGGAAGCGGTTACTACCCGGGCGTCCTCGCCGAATACGTGATTCTCGACCAGAACTGGGCGGTGGCGGCCCCCGAGCACCTCGGCGACGCTGACGCGAGCACACTCCCCATGGCGGGGCTGTCCGCCTGGACCGCCCTCATCGAACGCGGCCGGCTTCGTGCGGGCCAGACCGTGGTGGTTCACGGCACCGGTGGCGTGGCGCTGTTCGGCCTGAAGATCGCGGCCGCACACGGCGCCGAGGTCATCGTGGTCTCGCGCGACGACGCCAAGCTCGCACGCGCCAAGGACCACGGCGCCGCCCACGGTGTCAACAGAACCACGACCGACTGGGTCGAGGCGGTCTACGACCTCACCGGCGGACGCGGCGCCGACCACATCCTCGAAACCGTCGGCGGCGGACATGTGGCACGTTCAATCGAGGCCGCGGCGGTCGGGGGCCGTATCTCACTGATCGGCATTCTGGACGGTTATGAGATCTCCGGTCCCGTGGCACATCTGGCTCGCAAGAAACTGACCGTCGACGGCATCCAGGTCGGTGACCGCCTGTCCCTTGAAAACCTCGTCCGCGCCGTCGACCGAGCCGGCATAACGCCGGTCATCGACGCCGAGTATCCGCTCGCCGACCTGCCATCCGCTCTGGAGCATCTCGAGCACGGGCCCTTCGGCAAAATCGTCGTGACCATCGGATGAGCCCGTTCGTGGGCCCACCGGGCCGGCGATTGATGCGGAGACGCCACCCGCGTTCCGTTCGCGCCGCGCCCGCGAGCCCAGCCGCGGGGCGAGCGGTGGGAGTCAAGGCCGCGGACCGACCGGCGGGTGCGCCATCCTGTTCCAGGCGAGCACGTCGACGCGCCGCCCGAGGACCAGAGCGGGCGCGTCTCCCAAAGACTCGATCATGAAGCGGACCGTGGGACGCAGGCGTTCCGGAACGGGCCGGCGCGGCGATGTCCTCATCAACGCCGGGCTGGAAGCCTTCGTCGAAGCCTTCCTCCTGGTTCTCGACGCGTCGAAGATGGCTCGCGCGACCGATTCCGGCGAGGCCTTCGGGGCGTCGAACTCGCGGCACATGTCGGTGTCGGTCGGGCCGGTGAAGACGGCGTGGACCCTTACCCCCTCGTGAGCCAGCAGTGCCCGCTGGGCTTGGGTCAGGGAAAACGCGGCCGCCTTCGAGATCGAGTACGCGGGGACGATCGGCAGCGGGGCGAAAGCCGCCACAAACAGGTTGTTGACGATGGCGCAGGGCGAACGGGCCAACTGGGGCAAGAAGGCCTGCGTCACTCCGTAGGTGCCGAAGAGGTCGACGGCGAGATGACGTTCGAGCACGGAGTTACAGCAGGGCGTGGCCTTGACCGGCCTCAAGCTGTGGATGGGCCGTTCTTCCACCGGCCCATCCACAGGTCGATCGTCAGAAGTCGCGGTTGGTGATCCTCACACTTCCGGGCTCGTCCGCCGAGCTCACCACACTGCTGGCCACCTGGGTCGAAGCCGCCGCGGGGGCCGCCGAGGCGATCGCGAGACCGCCGGCAAGAGCTCCGAGCGCGAGCAGCGAGGTAACGACACGCCGCATTATTCCTCCTGTTTCTAGATGTCTTCCCGACCGAGCGGTACATGCGGGGGGCCAATGCCGAGGACAACAACGTCACGGGCCGCGCCATCGCCAAGAGCCCCGGCGTGCAGCCAATCTGGATCCGCGTGAAACGCTTATTTCCCGGCCGACCGTCTGCTGTGTTCAGCATCATGCCAGCGGCCTCGGGGGCCGACGAGGCCGGGAACTGCCGATTTCCGCCGCATTACTGCCGCATTTCGAAAGGGACGCCCGTCTTTATCAGCTACGGCGGCCGGCTGCCCGCCGGTAGTCACGCGGCGCCACACCCCGCCGCCGCACGAAATGTTCACGCAGGACGCTGTCAGAGCGGAAGCCCACTTCCTGAGCAATCTTGTGGATAGGCAGGGCGGTGGTCTCGAGAAGCTCCTCCGCGCGGTCGAGCCGCTGCTCCAGCACCCAGGCGTGGGGGGTGGTGCCGGTGGCTTCCCGGAAACGACGGGCGAAGGTGCGAGGGCTCATCAACGCCTGCCGAGCCATCTCGTTCACGGACAGCGCCCGATGTAGTTGGCTGCGTGCCCAAGCGAGTACCTCGGTCAGCGGGGTGTCATCGCTGCCGGAATGGGCGGTGCGATCCCCCGGCGAGATGGGGAGGAGCGAATGTACGTGACCGCTTTCGCGCCGTGACGCGACCATCGCCTCCCTGGCCACGCCGTTGGCGACTGACGAGCCATGCTCACGGCGCAGCAGATGCAGACACATGTCGATGCCCGAGGCGGCCGCGGCTCCCGTCACAATACGGCCCTCATCGACGTACAGGGCCTCCCCGTCGACCCTGATCGCCGGGTGGAGCTGGGCCAACTGCGCCGCGAACTCCCAGTTGGTAGCGGTCCGACGACCGTCGAGCAGGCCCGTGCTCGCCAGCAGCAGGGTCCCCGTGCAGTAGGCGGAGACGATCGCACCCCGGCGGTAGGCGCCCTTGATCGCCTCGATGATCGGCGCATGCAGCGTGAGCGGCCGCGCCTCGGTGGGCAGCAAGATAACCAGATCAGCGCCGGATATCGCCTCAGGACCGGCTGTCACCTGCATGAGCAGGCCGAGATCCGTACGCAGCAGACCGATATGGTCGGAGCACACCGTGAATTCGAACGCAGGCAACCCTATTCGTGTCCGATCGGCGAAGATGTTGCTGACCGCACTCAGCCCGAACGAGCTCACTCCCTGCATCGCGTACGCCACCACCGAGAGGAACGGCTTGCGCGGCTCGGCCGGGAGACGTTCCGGTATACGGCGGCCGGTGAACGAACGGCAGCGATTGCCCGGAGACTGCCAGGACGCCATCGCCGTGCCTGCACCGATACACCCGTCCGGATCGAACCTCATCATTACCGGACACTCACTTCGCCGACAGGGAACCATCCATGATTCTGAGGCTGCGCGGATACTCGAACATCCAATTCATGCTCCCTTCAGAGTGGAGAAGGAGTGAGCGCCGGGAACGCGGGCCGTCCACCCTCCAGTGCCATCCGGGCGCGCTCTGACGTCGACCCGGCGAAGCGTTGGGGCACACAAGCGGGGATACGCGCTGGGGACTCGAAGAACGTTTCGATTAGAGGCCATGATACCCACACAGTGGGCGCCGCGTTATGCCAGAAGAGTGGTGTTCGTACCATTCGGGTGGACCTGGTCCGCCTCACCCATGCTCTTGCCAGACAGCCGGAGTAACGTCGCAGGATGTGCGCCTCCCCCTACAGCACGCCCTGATGGGTCGCCTGGACGTGGCCGCCGGTGAACATCAGCCTCCGTCGATCCGGCCGTGATTCACGGCTGACGGTCACTCGAATGGCTTGAAATCCTGCCTGCAGACAGTCCCCTCCGCAGGAAGGGTGCCGTTGATGAAATAGGCGGACTCGTGCGCCTCCGCGCACGAGCTCTTGTTCAGGATCACACCGTGACCGTATCCGTCGATCGTCACCAGCCGAGCTCGAGACAGTTTGCGAGCCAAACGCATCCTCCTCGCCGACCGACACGAGTCAGAGCACGAAATCAACGCCAGAGTCACTTGTGTCATGCAAGCATGAACCCGTACGGTGCTTGCATGACGCAAGCAACAAGGGAACGATGGGTGCTGGGCTTGACCTCGCTGGCTTCGCTCATGGTGATGCTGGATGCGTTGATCGTCACCACCGCACTGAACGCCATTCGTGTGGACCTCGGCGCCACGCTTGAGCAACTCGAATGGACCATCGACGCCTACATGCTCAGCTTCGCCGTGCTCCTGCTCACGGCGACGGCACTGGGCGACAGGTACGGCAGGCGTCGTCTTTTCCTGATCGGGCTGGCCGTCTTCACTCTGTCGTCGGCGCTGTGCGCGATGGTCGGCGGCATCGGCTGGCTTGTCGCGGCCCGCGTGGTCCAGGGCGCGGGGGCGGCGATGGTGATGCCGCACGCGATGGCGCTGCTGGGCGCCGGAATCCCGGCCGAACGCCGCGCCAGGGCGCTGGGGCTGTTCAGCAGCATCAGCGGGCTGGCCACGTTGGGCGGACCGCTGATCGGCGGGCTGGTCGTCGAAGGGCTGGCCTGGCAGTGGATCTTCTGGATCAACGTGCCTATCGGCCTGGTCCTGCTCGCTCTGGTGCGTCCCAGACTGGAGGAGAGCAGCGGGAGCGGGGCCCGGCTGGATGCCGCCGGGCTGCTGCTGGCCGCCATGGCGGCCTTCGGCCTTGCGTGGGGGCTGGTACGCGGCAACGTGGCGGGATGGGGAAGCGCGGAGGTGCTCGCCACCCTTATCGTGGGTGGCGTGGCCACCCTCGCCTTCGTGGCCTGGGAATCGCAAGCGCCTGAGCCGATGCTGCCCCTGCGCTATTTCCGCTCCCGCGCGTTTTCCGCCGGCAACGCCGCCGGTTTCCTGCTGTACGGCTCGATGTACGGGTCGGTGTTCTTCCTGGCGCAGTTCATGCAGGTGGCGCTGGGGCGCGGGCCGCTGCAGACCGGCGTGCTGCTGCTGCCGCTGACGGCCACCCTGCTGATCGTGGCGCCGATCGCCGGGGCCTGGGTCAACAGGATCGGCGACCGCCCGCTCATCGTCGCTGGGCTGCTGCTCGAGGCGATCGGATTGGCCTGGTTCGGCCTGATCGCCGGCCCCGGCCTGCCGGTGGTTCAGATAATCGGCCCGCTGGCGGTGGCCGGTGCGGGGGTGTCGACGGCGATGCCCGCCGTGCAGAACGCCGTCATCGGCGCCGTGCCGCGGAGCGAGGTGGGTAAGGCCTCCGGCACGTTCACCATGCTGCGCCAGCTCGGTGCGGCCTTCAGTATCGCGGTCTTGGCCGCCGTTTTCACCGATCTTGGAGGGTACGGCACGCCTCAGCAGTTCGCCGCGGGATTCACACCCGCGATCGGCGTCGCCGCCGCGCTCGCACTGGCGGCGGCCGCGGCAGGCCTGTGGATCCCCGGTCGCAACCCCCTGCCCACCACCCAACCGGTTGTCACATCCTGACGCCCACGGCATGAATACGGCTGGGCGTCCTCGTCGACCTACGGCGTGGCCAGCCGGCCTTCTCGTTGCCCGCCGTCCCCAGCCGACGTGGGCATCGCTTCGCGTGGTGATCAACCATTTCCCCGCATGACATGGAGGACGACCATGACCGATGACCTGAAAGCCCATGCCGACAGGCTCCGTGAGTTGCACCACGCCGACGAGATGCTCGTCTTGCCGAACGTGTGGGACGCCGCCAGCGCCGCGATCGTGGCGGAGGCCGGATTCCCCGTGGTCGCAACCGCCAGCGCCGCGATCTCGGCGATGCTCGGCTACCCCGACGGCGAAGGCGCGCCGTGGCGGGAGATGTTCGCTGCGGCCGGCCGGGTCGCACGGGCTGTGTCGGTCCCGGTCACCATGGACGCCGAGGCGGGATACGGCATGGACCCGCGTGAACTGGTGGACCGACTGCTGGAGATCGGGGTGGTCGGCTGCAACCTGGAGGACACCGACCACCGCGCGGGCGGCCTCGTCGACGCCGGCGTGCACGGGGAACGCCTAGCCGCCATCCGGGCCGTCGCGGACGATGCCGGGGTCCCGATCGTCATCAACGCGCGCGTCGACGTCTTCCTGTCACAGTCCGGAGCGCCTGAGGAGGAGCGGGTCGCGGAGGCGATACGCCGAGGCCGCATCTACCTCGAGGCCGGGGCTGACTGCGTCTACCCGATCGGGGTCGGCGACGAGCGGGCCATCGCCACCCTGGTCGCCGAAGTGCCTGGGCCGATCAACGGCAACACCAGGCCAGGAGTCCTCGATCTGACCAAGCTCGGTGAGCTGGGCGTGGCACGGGTCTCCTATGGCCCCCGGCTCTATCGTGAGGCGTTGGCCGCGCTGAAGTCCTCGGTTGAGGAACTGGCGCCCTGAACTCCTGCTCGGCCGTCCCTCCCACAGCCGTGCGAGTGCGGTCGAGGGTCAGCCGGGAGATCGCATGCGCGACGTGCGGTCGTATGGACAGGCCTAGCGGCGTCCGGGAAGGCGACGCCGGCGGTACGCCGACGTCGCCGCACTCGAAGTCCCGGACGGAGAGGCGGCGAAACGTCACTGCTGTACGGGCGCTCCGAGGAGGAGGCCGCCGTTGACGTCGAGAACCTGACCGGTGATCCAACGCGCGTCCGGCGAGGCGAAGAAGGCGACGACATCAGCGACGTCGGCAGGCTGTCCGTGACGTCCGAGGGAGATCAGGGTGGCGACCTGTCGCACGGTTTCCGGGTTGCCGCGCAACCACTCGTTCATGTCGGTCTCCGTGATGCCCGGCGAGACCGTGTTCACGGTGATGTTCCGCCTGCCGAGAGAGTGGGCCAGCGATCGGCTGAAGACGTTGAGCGCGCCCTTGGTCATGGCATAGACGATCTCAGGTGTGGCGAACCAGGTGACGCCGGAGGACACGTTGATGATGCGGCCGCCGTCGGGCATGAGGGCGAGTGCCCTCTGGGTGATGAACAGCGGCGCCCGCACATTCACGGCGAAAACGCGTTCGTACAGTTCCGGGGTCGCCTTCTCTATGGTGGCGTCGTAGTCGATGACGGCGGCGTTGTTGACCAGGATGTCCAGCGGCCGTCCGTTCAGCCCCTCTTCCAGTCCGACGAAGAGGGTGTCGACGTCGTTTTCGACTCCCAGCGGGACGTGGAGGGGGAACGCCTCCCCTCCGGCCTCGTGGATCGCCGCAACGGTTTCTTTCGCCGCCGCGTGGTTGCTGCCGTAATGCACGGCGACCAAGGCGCCTTCTCTGGCGAGTCGCTCGGCGATGGACCGCCCGATTCCCCGCGACGCACCGGTCACCAGCGCCGTCTTCCCCGTCAATGCCGTCATGATGAACTCCTTGTCAGATGAATGAGACCTGTAGCCGGCGGACAGCTCGGCAGGAGGCCTGGGTGCCGTCGACTCTGGGATCGCGAACACGAATGGCGATCTCTCATGAAAGCCGGCGTCCCACTTTGTTAGGGACCGATCCCTAACAAACTGTAGAGGCGAGGTGCGGACAGGGCAAGGGGGGTGTGGTCCAGCCCACTCCGTAGGAAACCATCCCTAACAAACTGGTAGTCTGCGCCCATGTCCAGGCCGCGAGTCGCCCAGCGACGTACGTCAGAACAGACTCGGGAACTCGTACTGGAGATCGCGAACGAGCTGTTCTACTGGCAGGGCATCCGAGCCGTCGGCGTCGACCGGATCGCCGCCGCCGCCGGGATCGCGCCCACCACGCTGTACCGGTTGTTCGCCTCGAAGGACGACCTCATCACCGCGTACCTCGCGCGCGCGGCCGACGGCTACCGGCAGTGGTTCGCGGCGGCCGCCCAGGCGGACGGGCGATCTCCACGCGATCGGATCCTGGCGGTGTTCGATGCGCTCATCCCGCAGATCCAGCCGGACCGCTGCCGCGGGTGTCCTTTCCTGATGGCGCTGAGCGAGTTCCCCGGCCACGCTCAGGCCGTGGCCGTCAAGCGGTGGGTCCGCGAGCGCTTCGGTGAGCTCGCCGAGGAGCTCGCGCTGGTCAGCCCGGTCGAGGATCCGGCGCTCCTGGCTGACCGACTCACTCTGATCATGGAGGGCGCCTACGCGTCCGTCCAGGCATTGGGCATCGACGGTCCCGCACGCCAGGCTCGGAACTTCGCCGAGGCCACATTGCCAGTATCTGCCTGAGCCGGCGCGAGCACGGAAGCGGACTTCGGCAAGGCCGGCGACACCTTCTTGATGCAACGTCCCACCGAGCCGACGGCGAGCGCCGGACCGGTGATCAGCCGTAGAGACGGGCCTGGCTCTCCCCCGGATCCGTCCCTCGCCGCCGGTGTTGATCCGGTGGCCGGAAGAAGTGCTGTCGAGTCGCAGGACACCGCATAACCGATGGTTATGACAACAGGTATTGGACATGCCGGTCTCATAATCCAAGACTTGCAGGCAGGGACGTTCTTACCCGGACGCGGTCACGGCTATTCCGCCGTATTTGCAGCTCACTCCTCCGCGGGTCGACCCGCCGAGGTTCTGTCATAGTGGAGTTGAAGTATGTCTATTTCTCGTATTCGTCCCGCCTATACGGCGGACGAGAGGAGTCAGCTCACCGGCTGGCTGGACCTGCAGCGGGCCATAGTCCACTGGAAATGCGAAGGACTGTCCGACGAGAATGCCCATCGACCGGTCCTCGCGACATCTCCCGTCATGACGATGGCCGGGCTGATCTCTCACCTGCGCTGGGTCGAGTTCCTGTGGTTTGAAGTCGTCTTCCTCGGCAGAAAGGCGCAGGGGCCTCATTTCGATGACGGCCCGGAAGACGCCGACATGATGGTCAAGGGAATTCCGCTGGAACAACTCCTCAAAGACTACGAGCGACAGTGTGAGATCTCGAACGAGATCATCGCCGCTCATTCCTTGGAAGCCGTGGGCCGGCATCCCGATTTCAAGGTCGCGGCCGCCAATCTGCGCTGGATCCTGATCCACATGATCGAAGAAACCGCTCGTCACGCCGGTCATGCGGACACGATCAGAGAGCTTCTCGATGGAACCAAGGGTTACTACTGAAGTTCAGCGCCTGCGCAGGGCGTGCTCGGGCGGGCGGCCGATGTTCGAGGCGTAGGTGCGGGGTTCTGCCTTACAGGATGGCGCCTTCCTCGGCCTCGGCTGCGCCCTGATCTACCGGCGCCGCCTCAGCTCATTACGTTGGCAGCTCCTGGTCCTGCTCGCCCTCTGGCCGGGCGGCGGCCTGAAGACACTCGAGAAAGGCTTTGACGACCGGGCGACGGTCTGATGGGCTCCAGGCGACGGCAAGCTCGGCGGACGGGATATCCGGTACCGGCCTGAACACGACGTCAGGGCGTTCATACAATTTCGCGTTTCCTTCAGCCAGGAGAACCACTCCCAAGCCGCTCGCGATCATTTCGAAGGTCTCCTCCGCCGACGTGGCCTCCCCAGCGATCCGGACCTCCCTCCGCACGTCCAGCCCAAGCCAGAAATTCCGAAGAGCTCCTGCGGCGGCGGGTAGCGCTATGAACGCCTCATCGGCCAACTCGGCTAATGAGATTTCGGTGCGTTCGGCCAGCGGGTGCGTGACCGGCAGCGCCACGTAACGAGGCTCGCGGTACAGTACACGTGTGGCAAGTCCGTCCGGCGCCGGCAACCAGATGAAGGCCACGTCCGAGCTACCGTTCGTCAAACCGGCGCTCGGGTCGTCCCACGCGATAAGCCGCATGAGAACATTGCAATAGGGCATGCGCGACTTGAAAAGCTGCAGCGCATTTTGCTGGAGATTACGCCCTACAGCCGTTTGCAGTCCGATCACCAGCATCGCCGAATTAGCGTATCGGGCCGATTCCAGGCCTTCTCCCCACAGAGACAGCAACTTCTGGGCGGTGGGCAACAGCGCCTCCCCCTCGGAGGTCAGCGCAACGCCGCGGGGAGTTCGCTGAAGCAATGAGAATCCGAGCTGTCGCTCGAGTGCGCGTATTTGCTTTGACAGCGCAGGCTGTGAGACGAACAGTCGCTCGGCAGCCCGAGTGAAGTGAAGTTCCTCGGCGACTGCGACGAAGTAGCGGAGTTCACGCAGGTGTACATCCATAGATGGGGCCGCCCAACTACAGTTGAGGTGATCCGAAGTCAACCCAAGTATCATCGGATGGATTCAGAACGGGCGAAGTGCGGCTAAAGCCGACTGTCGGGCGGCCAAGCATCTCGCCGGGGAGTCCGGCTGGTCGAGCGATTCCAGTTCGTCGCCGACCGCGCCAGCGCCTTCGCGCCTTCGGCGTGAAGCGACACCTCCGGGCGACTTGCATCATACAAGCTAAACTATCCCGGACGCTTTCATGATGCAAGTTCCCTGAGTAGACTTGAGTCCATGCTGGGGAAGACTTACGACTCACAGGTGTGTTCGATCGCGCGCGCCCTGGAGGTGATCGGCGAACGCTGGAGCCTGCTGATCGTCCGCGACGCCCTGTTCGCGGGGGCGACCCGCTACAGCGACTTCCAGCGCAGATTGGGCATCGCGACCAACGTCCTCAAGGCCCGGCTCGACGGCTTCGTCGATGCCGGGATCATGCGGCGCCACAGGTACTCCGAGCAGCCCGAACTGTACGAGTACCTGCTGACCGACAAGGGGCGGGCGCTCGCGCCCGCGCTGGTCGCGCTCACCGAGTGGGGCGACCAGTGGGCAACGGACGGAGAGCCGCCGATCCTCTACACCCACTCTGTGTGCGGCGCCGGAATCACTCAGCAGACGGTGTGCGCCCACTGCGGTCGCGTGGACGACCCGGCCGAGATCCAGGCCACGATCGGGCCCGGCATGCCCCCCGAACGCATACCACCCAAGGCTTGACCAACACCCACGCCTCTACCAGCCGGGACTCTTACACCACTCCCTAGGTACCGGACTGGACATCTTCCGGGTGTGGGGACCGGTCGCTTCTGAACGGCGCTGCTTGAGAGGTGCTCGTCTGATCTCCGGAGGCTCCGGAGGGCCATGGGTCGGCGACCGCGTGCAGCAGCCGGCTGAGGGCCGACAGATCTCCTACGACGGCGACGCTGCCGTCGGCACACGCAGTCGTGAGTGTGGCTGGATCGGCCAGCAGGGCGCTGAGCGTCTTGGGCTCTGCACGGAGCGAGACGTCTGCCATCGCAGTTTCACCGGGCTGCACCTGAACCCGTCCAGACGCCAGGCGGACCGTCCAAAGCCGACCGTCGAGCTCGAGACGGCAATTCGTGGGCGGCGCCGCGGGGTCGGAGCGGGCGGCACGTTGCAGGAAGATCAGCACGGAGGTGGCGCTGAGCGCGGTCGGCGGCGGGGGTTGCGGCGCGTCGGTCCCCCAGTCGCCCAGATCCAGCAGGATCGGTTCCAGCTTCCGACCCCATTCGGTCAGTTCGTAGACGCGCGGGCCTTCCGTCGGGTCCAGTCCCCGGCGGATCACCCCGTTGTGTTCGAGTTCTCGTAGTCGATCTGCAAGCAGGTTCGAGCTGACGTGGGGCAGAGCACGCCGCAGCTCTGAGAAACGTTGAGGTGCCAAGAGCAGCTCGCGGACGACCAGCAGGGCCCATCGTTCTCCGATGACGTCGAGGGCCCGGGCGATCCCACATGAGTCCCGATAGCTACGGCTGGTTGGCATGCCCACCCTCCTCGTCCAATCCGATCCTAATCCAGGATAGAAGTTAGTTGTTTTTAACAACTGATTGTGGTTACTGTTTTGCTCGCACGGCCGTACTGGCCCAGAACGGCCGCGTCAGCTACGCGGTGCTCGACCAGCCACCACCCGGCGTACGAGAGGACCGATCACGGGCAGCCGGATCTCCACCTCGAGATCAGTGGACCCATCTGGCGACCCTCGGCAGCACCAGCCCGAAGACTTCCTCGAGAAGGAGCGGATTGATGCAGATGAAGACTCAGGCGGTAGCGCTGATCACCGGCCTGATCATCGGGGTGATCTGCATCCCGGTCGCCTGGGCCGCCAGCTTCCTGAAGCCTCCGTCGATCGCGGAGGCGGCAGAGCCCGCGGCGGCGACGGTGTGACCACCAGCTTGCCTAACCACTCGGAAGAATCAATCACCTGGAGGACACGTATGAACGGATTGCTGCTTGATGGTAAGAACGCAGTCATCTATGGAGGCGGGGGCGCTATCGGCGGCGCCGTCGCACGGGTATTCGCCCGGGAAGGCGCGAGGGTCTTCGTCGCCGGACGCACGCAGGCGAAGCTCGACGCCGTGGCGCGTGATATCGCCGCCACGGGCGGAACGGTCGAGACCGCGGCCGTCGACGTTCTCGATCAACAGGCGGTCGAAAAGCACGCCGATGCGATCGCGGCGAAGGCCGGCAGCATCGACATCGCCCTCAACGCCGTGAGTGTCATGCACGACCAGGGGACTCTGCTGGCGGACCTCTCGCTGGAGGAGTTCATGCGGCCGATCGACGGCTTTCTGCGGACGCTGTTCATCACAAGCAAGGCTGTGGCACGGCACATGGGCCGCGAGCGTCCTGGCGTCATCCTGACTTTGTCCGAGCCGGGTTCCAAACTGGCTGTAAGCGGCATCTTGGGGCACGCCGTGAGCGCGGCCGGCAAAGAGGCCTTCTCTCGGGTTCTGGCCGCGGAGCTGGCGCCCGGCAACATCCGGGTCATCGGCATCCGTCCACACGCTGTCGTCGATGCGCCGGCAGCGGGCTCCTACACCAAGGACCTCTTCAAGCAAACCGCGGCAGCGGCCGGGCAGTCGGTCCAGGAATTGCTCGAAGGCGGGGGGATGGCGCAGGGAACGCTTCTGAAGAGGCTGCCCACACTGTCTGAAATAGCAGCGACGGCCGCGTTCCTGGCTTCGGATCGAGCTGGAGCCATGACCGGAACAATCGCCAATCTGTCCGGCGGCGCACTTGTCGACTGAGGTACCACTGCCAGGCGGCATTCACGGTGTCGCCTGGCAGAGCCGGTGCATGCGCCTGAGCGAGAGGACGGCCGCGGTCGCTCAGCGGAGAGCGATGGGCACTCATGGTGACTCCACCACTGGACAGAGCCACGCCCGGACCATTCAAGCGCGGCCCCGCTCTTACTGATCGCACTCGTCATGTTCCATCCGATAGAAACGATCAGAGTCCGGATTGGGATGCGCGGATGTCGCGCACATCGCTGTTACGGGTTGGAGAGACGGTTGCGAGTGGCCATGGCCCGGGCCGCGGGGATGCTGCCGATCACGAGCAGCGTCAGCGCGACATCACCCAGGACAAGGGGCCGGCCCGGCAACACGAAGAGCGCGACTGTCAGGGGGCTGCTGGCCAACATTGACCAGGCCGCCCATCTCGGGATGACTCTGGCTCGGCGCAGCGCGATGGCGAGCATCACGTAAGCCACCAGATGCCCAGCGATATAGACGAGCAGGTAGCCGCCCATCACTGCGTCGTTCGCGAACTGGTCCAACAGCGTGGCGTACGAACCGCTGTCGGGTAGGGCGGCCATGGCCATGGTGAGGTCGTCCAGGGCGGTCAGGGCCGAGAACGGTAGCCAGCCCACCACCGCGAGCAGTCCACCGATCGTGGCCAGCCACGGTGCCCGGGCATAGGCGAGATACGCGAGGCCGACCGCTCCGAGAGGGAGCAGAAAAGAGGCGAGGACGTACGCGACCAGGTGCACGGTGTTGGTGATCGGATCCGCCGCGGCGTTCGCCGCGATGCTCGTCGCTCCATCTTCGTGGACGGCAGGAATGAGGATGCTACCAACGTCGTAACCGAGCGGTCCGCCAACGATCGCCACCGCCAGGACGAGCCGCCACAGCCGCTCATATTTGGGCATTTTCTCGGAAGACTTCTCGTCCCGGGTGAACGAATCTGATGCGTGCTCATTCAAGGTCACTGGCCGGGATGAGCGCCCGAACGCGGAAAGAATCATTTCCGGTACCTCCTGGGAAACCGCCGACGTCACAACGACGAGTTTGGGAGAGCTCGCCGTTGCGGTGCTGCCAGTAGCTTTCCGCTCGGTCATGGGGCACGTCGTCGGTTGCCCTGCGGCACTTCACCTACGCATGTCCAGGTATCCAGGGAATCCAGCGTACGTTGCTGAACGTATCCGGGAGGAAACCGCGCAGGTCAATTGGTGCGGCCCGGGTGGACCAGGCCGGATTCATAGGCGAAGACGACCAGTTGCGCGCGATCGCGGGCGGCGAGTTTGACCATTGCCCGGGAGACGTGGGTACGCGAGGTTGCAGGGCTGATCACCAGCCGATCGGCGATCTCCTCATTGGACAACCCCCGGGCCACCAGAGCGACGACCTCCCGTTCCCGCACTGTGAGCAGATCCAGCGCCCGTGCGGCAGGCCCCGTCGGTGCGGGAGCGCCGGCGAACGCCGTAACCAGTCGGCGCGCGGCCTGCGGGGAGAGCAACGCGTCACCGGCAGCGGCCACCCGGATGCCGCGCAGCAGTTCAGCGGGCTCGGCGTCCTTGAGCAGGAAGCCGGCCGCGCCCGCACGAATCGCCTCGAAGACAAGTTCGTCCTCATCGAACGTCGTCAGCACCAACACCCTCACATTGGACAGGTGGGGGTCCGCGGCGATCGCCCGGGTGGCCGCCAGCCCATCCAGCACCGGCATCCGGACGTCCATCACGATCACGTCCGGACGGTGAGCGCGAGCGGCGGCGAGCGCCTGCTGTCCGTCGCCGGCCTCGGCGACCACCTCCACGTCGGGTTCGGCGGTCAGTAGCGCCCGTAACCCGGAACGGATCATCACCTGGTCGTCGGCGAGCACCACCCGCAGCACGGTCACCGCTTCGCCCCCAGCGGCAGTCGCGCATGGACGGTGAAGCCGCCGCTGGGCGCCGGCCCGGCCCGCACCTCACCACCGACCGCGGCGACCCGTTCCGCCAGCCCGCGCAGGCCGTGGCCGGGGGCGCGTATCGGTTCCGCGGCGCCGATGCCGTCGTCCGCGACGTCGATCTCCAGCCAGCCGTCGACGGTTCCGACATGAACCCGAGCACTCGCGCCGGGTCCGGCGTGACGCATCACGTTAGTCAACGCCTCCTGGACGATTCGATAGGCGGTGGCGGAGATCACATCGGGGACCGCATGACCATCCAGGTCCGTGGCCAGATCCACACCCAAGCCGGCCTCACGCACCGACGTCACCAGCGCATCGAGTCCCGCGAGATCGGGCGCGGCCCGCGGCGGATCCTCGCTCGTCCCTCGCACGACCGTCAACGCGGCGCGTGCCTGGGCGAGCGCGTCGGTGCTGAGCTGCCGGATCGCGTGGAGCGCCTCCCGGGCCTGCTCCGGGCGGTCGCTCAGCAGGTGCAGCCCTACTCCGGCCTGGAGGCTGATCGTGGCCAGGCTGTGGGAGAGCACGTCGTGCAACTCCCGGGCGATACGAAGCCGCTCCTCCGCGACCTTGCCGACGGCCTCCTCTTCGGCGAGCCGCCGACGGACCTGCGTGGCGCGGGCGGTCAGGACCGCGACCGCCGCCCATACCGCCGCGATCGTGATCATCGGGGCCGGCTGCCAGCCTTCCGGCGGACCGGTGGCGACCGCCACCCCCAGCCCACCGATCGAGGCGAACGGAACCCACACGCGCGCTTCGGTGACCCCAGAGACCAGCGCCAGCAGGCCCGCGAACGCGCCCAGGTAGATGGGCCAGCCAGCGAACCGCAACCCCAGGTAGGCCACCGCTGTGCCCACGGTCAGCGTGAAGGCGAGCAGCGGATTGATTCGCCGTAGAGCCAACGCCAACCCACACACCACCAGGAGTGCCAGCCCGAGCGCGGTTACGGGACGGGCCTCTGGCTGGGTCACCCGAGCGACCTGCGACATCAGGGCCATGAACGTCGCAAAGATTACCGCCGTAGCCACGTCCACCGCAGAACCCGCACGCATCATCACAGAATAGACATCTACTGAGCAGGCATGAGAGGACGAGGCCGAGGTGGGGCGGCGCTGATCTCGCCGCCCCACCGATCGACGGCCGGCCGTTAGGCGGGCAGCCAGTTCGGCAGCCAGTTGGGAATGCCGGTGGTCTCCTTACTCATGTCGCTCTCACCTCCTTTCACCGTGGGCCGGGGTGGACGTGCTCGCCTGTGCGTCGTACCGATCGCAGGACGCCGAGCACGCCGTACGTGCCGATCGCTCCGGCCCCGCAGATGACCGCGTGCGGAGGGAACACCTCCGCGAGGGCGCCGCCGGCGGCCATGCCCACGCCCTGCAGGGTCATGATTCCGGCGCCGAGCAAGGACATGGCCCGCCCGCGCATCTGGTCCGGCACCGCCTCGACGAACCATCTGTCCATGCCGAGTGTGTAGGCGGCGCAGGCTCCGGTGAGCAGCATGAGCGCCGCCCCCGCAAGCAGCGACGGATGAAACGCGAACGCGGCCATCGGCAGCATGGACACCGCCGCGAGCGGGAGCGCGATCCGGTCGCGGGCGGCAGGCCCGAGCATCGTGCCGGCCAGCACCTCGCCGACGACGGTTCCTGTGGGCATCGCTGCCAGGAACAGTCCTAACCCCGCCGAGCCCGCAGAGGCTGCGTCCGCGTAGGGGGCGGCCACCCCCTCAGCGACGACGAAGAACATCGGCGGGATCCACCACATCAGCAGCAGCGCGCGGACACGGCGGTCGCCCAGCAGCCGCCCGGCCGAGGCGAGAGACTGGCGCATCGCCGTGCCGCTCGCAGACGCCCGGGCCGGCCGCTCATGTGTTCCCAGGCGAAGCAGGAGCGCGGAGCAGAGGAAGGTGGCGCCGGCCACGCAGAGTGCCACGCGGGCCGGGAGCCACACCAGCGCCAGGCCGCCCAGCCCGTAGCCGATGATCTGGGAGGTCTGCGCGACGATCCGCACCAGCGAACGGCCGAGGACGTACAGGTCGCCCTGCAGGCTGTCCGCCAGACTCGCCGCCCGGGTGCCGGTGAACAGCGGCGCGATCATCGCGACGGCGCACCGCAGGACGAACAGCGCAGCGAGCGGTGTCCGCGGCACGGCCATCGTGATCATGCACGCGGCGCTGAGCAGGTCGCAGATGACGAGCAGCCGGCGCGGCGGATGCCGGTCGGCGAGGCCGGACAGCAGCACCCCGCTGAGTGCGTACGGCATGAAGCCGAGCGCGAAGATGAGGGCGCTCAGCAGAGCAGACCCGGTCTGGCGGAAGACGAGCACGACCAGCGCGACCTCGGCGAAGACGCCCCCCAGAACGGAAAGCACATGAGCGGCGAAGATCGCCCGGAATTCCCGCACCGCGAACACGGCCCGATACCCGCCGCCCGGGAGGTCCTCCGCGAGCAGGCTGGTACGCCGTGCATGGCGACTCATGGAATGTCGTTCCCGATCAGCCTGTGGGGCAACTGTGGTACGTCTCGACCATCCACCTGCCATCGCGTCGCGTGAGCGACCAGGTTGCCCACTCCCACCGGTCGGACGGAGGTTCGGCTTCGCCGGGCAACGCTGTGCCGCTCCGGGTGACCACGACGGCCACGTCCTCGGCGAGGAAGCGCACGCTCTGCGGCGTGTGGATGCGCCGCGAGCCCTTGAGCGGCCCGGCGAACGCCTCACTCATGCTCGCCCGGATCTCTGCTCTGCCACGCAGATGGACTCCGGGCAGGATCACGGTGGCGTCCTCGGCGTACCGGTCGGCGAACACACCGCCGTCGCCGTCCCTCCACGCGCTCGACGTCGCGTCGAACACCTCGAGTACGCCCCGCTCCGCCTCTCGCGCCGCTCGTCCGTGCAGATCTGAACTCATCTCATCCTCCGAAGATCAGTGGGCGGTCATGCGACCGTAGTACGGTCTACTACAAAAAAACAAGTATTGGCTTCGTTAAGTGTAGAGAACTGAGATGACGAGGAGCGAGCCATGCCGGCACCGGTGCTCACCGAGTTCGCCCAGGACGACTTCGTGCGGGACGCCGCCGCGTACCGCCGTGAACTCGTCGCCCACTGCTACCGCATGGTCGGCTCGGTCGACGAGGCCGAAGACCTGGTACAGGAGACCCTGCTGCGCGCGTGGCGCGGCCGCGACGCCTTCGAGGGCCGGTCCTCGCTGCGTACCTGGCTGTACCGGATCGCCACCAACGTGTGCCTGACCGCGCTGCAGCACAACAACAGCCGCCGCGTCATGCCATCGGGCCTCGGCGGCCCCTTCACCAGCGAATGTCTGACTGCCGACGCGAGCCGGCGCCAATGCAGACCTCAGCGGCATGCCGGAGGAATCGGGACGTGGTGTGATCGACACCGCGCCCCTGCCGTGTGAGAACCGGCGCCTGGCCCGGCCGGCAATGTCAGATCGCCTTCACCTCGAAGGTGAGAAACGGGTGGATTGCTCGTCGGAGCCTAGACTTGCGCCATGCCGATCGACCTGAGCCTGCTCGACGGTGTGCGGTGGCGGGGGCAGCCGGTGGTCGGCGAGAGGGCTCAGGCGCTGCTCGCAGCCCTCGCGCTCGCCTGCCGGACCGTGAACGCGGACCAGCTAGTCGCGGAAGTGTGGGGGGACAGCGAACCGGCCAATCCGGCGAAGGCGCTGCAGGTCCTGGTGTCCCGGACCAGGTCGGTCGTGGGGTCGGAGGCGCTGGTCACCGAAGGGGGCGGCTACCGGCTCGAGGTTCCGCCCGACCGGGTCGACGCCGGCCGGCTGCATGGTCTGTCGGGCCGCGCGCGGGCGCTGCTCGCCGAGGATCCGGCCACGGCGGCCGCGGCGGCGGAGGAGGCGCTCGCGCTGGGCATCGGGACGTTGCCGCCCGAGGGCGGCGGCGCGCTGGCCGAGGTGCGCCGACGCGCGGAACGCGACCTGGCCTCCGTGCGGGTCGTGCTCGCCCGGGCCCGTAGCCGGAGCGGTGACCACGGCCTCGCCCTGCCCGAGCTCGAGGAGGCCGTGCGGGTCCACCCCGAGGACGAAGGGCTGCTCGCCGACCTCCTGCACAGCGAGGCGGCGGTGCGCGGAACGGGCGCCGCGCTGGACCGCTTCGAGCGCTACCGGTCGGATCTGCGCGACCGGATCGGCGCCGACGTCGGCCCGGAGCTGCGACGGATCCATCGTGAGCTGCTGGCGCTCGACAGCCCCGTACGCGCCGGCGTGCGGTTCGACACGACCCCGCTGCTCGGCCGCGACGACGACCTCCGGCGGGTGCGGGCGCTGCTCGCCACCTCACGGGTGGTCTCGATCCTCGGTCCTGGCGGGCTCGGCAAGACCCGGCTCGCCCATGCCGTCGCCCGCGAGGCCCCGCAGCCGGTGGTGCACTTCGTCGAGCTGGTCGGCGTGACCGCACCCGAGGACCTGGTCGGCGAGGTCGGGTCCGCGCTCGGCGTCCGCGACTCGGTGACAGGGCGCCGCACGCTCACGCCGCAGCAGCGCGCCGACATCAGGGCCCGGATCGCCCAGCAGCTCGATCTGGCCCCGACGCTGCTGGTGCTCGACAACTGCGAGCATCTGGTGGAGGCGGTCGCCGACCTGGTCGCCTATATGACCGCGACCACACGGGAGCTGCGCGTCCTCACCACGACCCGCTCGCCGCTGGCGATCGCCGCCGAACGCGTCTATCCGCTGCCCCAGCTGGGAACCGGCGACGCCGTCGAGCTGTTCCGCGACCGCGCGACCGCGGCCCGGCCCGGTGTGCACCTCGACGAGGGTGACGTACGCGCCGTCGTGACCCGCTTGGACGGCCTGCCGCTCGCGATCGAACTGGCCGCCGCCAAGGTGAGGGTGATGTCACCGGCCGAGATCGCCCGGCGGCTGGAGGACAGGTTCGCGCTGCTGCGCGGCGGCGATCGGAGCGCCCCCTTCCGGCACCAGACGCTGCTGGCGGTGATCGACTGGTCCTGGAACCTTCTCGGCGAGCGGGAGCGCCGGGCCCTCCGCCTCCTCTCGGCCTTCCCGGACGGCTTCACCCTGGACGCGGCGGAGGAGGTGCTCGGCGACGGCGCTCTCGGCGACGTCGAGGAGCTCGTGGAGCAGTCCCTGCTCACCGTTGTGGAGACAGCCGACGGCGTCCGGTATCGCATGCTCGAGACGGTGCGTGAGTTCGGCCGTATGCGGCTGGAAGCGGCCGGTGAGACCGCCGACGCACGGGCGGCCGTACGGGCCTGGGCCGTCGGCCACGCCCACCGGCACGGCGGCCGGCTGTACTCGCCGGAGCAGGTCGACGCGGTGGACCGGCTGCGTTCGGAGGAGACGAACCTCGCCGACATCCTGCGCGAGGCCCTCGCCGACCCCGACCCGGAGACGGTCGTGGTGCTGTTCTCCGCTCTGGGCGCCTACTGGACGATCTGCGGGGACCACACGCGCACCGTCGTCCTCACCCCGGCCGTCGCCGCCGCCCTGAGCGACTGGACGCCGCCGCCCCGGCTCCTCGACCGGACCCGGCTGGCCCTGAGCATCGCGCTGTTCACCACCAGCGTCATCTCCCTCGAAGAGACCGGGACACTGACGCGGCTGCTGTCCGGGCTGGGCGCCGACTCGGCGAACCCGGCCGTACGGGCGCTGGTGACCGCGCTGCTCATCATGGTGTCGGACCGCGAGAGCGGCCTGGAAGAGCTGGCCGCCGATCCCGACCCGCTGACCCGCCGGATCGCGCTGCACTGGCTGAGCCACGGCCTGGAGAACATCGGCGACCCGGTCGGCGCCATCGAAGCGGCCCGGGCCGCCCTCGAACTCGTCGGCGACGACGGCGGTCCCTGGCACCGGGCGGTGCTGCACACCCAGCTCGCCGGCCTCTACGCGCACCTCGATGACTCCGCGTCGGCCTCCCGGCATGCCACCGAGGCGCTCCCCGTGCTCGAACGCCTCGGGGCGGTGGAGGACGCCGTCCAGATCCGCGCCACCCTCGCCATGGCGGCGCTCGTCGAGGGCCGTCGCGACGAGGCCGCGAGGATGCTCGACGACCTGGAGACGCTCGCCTCCCAGGGGACCTACGGCGAGGTCCTGGCGGTCGCCGCCGGCAGAGCCCAGCTGGCCCTCGTCGACGGCGACATCGCCGAGGGACTGCGGCGGCACCGCGAGACGGCCGAGGTGCTCCGGAACCTGCGCATGCCGGGCGCGCCGGGCGGTTCCACGATGTGGGCCATCGTCGGCGACGTCGTCGCGGTCTCGGCGTTCGCGGAGTACGGCGGGGGCGACGACGGCGCGGACCTCTTCGAGTCGCTGCGGGCCAAGGTTCTGATCGCCTTCGATTCGGACCACGCCTTCAGGGACTACCCGCTGGTGGGGATGGTGCTCGCCGCGATGGGCATCTGGGGCCTGCGAAAGGGGGTGCTGCCCGCCGAGGAGGCGATCCGGCTGCTCGTGCTCGCCAACCGGTTCGCCTACAACCGGTTCGTCCCGACGATGCGGTGGTCGGTGCTGTCCGCGCACGCCGAACGGATCGTCCCCGGCGTCATGTCCCGGATCGAGGCCGAATATGGCGAACGACGCGGCCCCGACCTGCTGGCCGAGGCCCGTAACGTCCTGGAGCGGGTGCTCTGAAACCCGCTACATCTTGCGGGAGTACGAGCGGACCGCCAGTGGAGCGAAGATCACGACGACGACCACGCAGCCGATGACCGCCCAGCCGACCTCGGCCGTCACGGCCCCGTCGTTGAACAGGTCGCGCACCGCGGAGACGACGTGTGACACCGGGTTGACCTTCACGAACGCCTCCAGCCAGCCGGGCAGCGTCTCGGCGGGGACAAAGGCGTTGGACAGGAAGGTGAGCGGGAACATGATCATCATCGAGATCCCCTGGACGCTCTGCGCCGTACGCGCCATCGTGCCCAGCCAGGTGAAGATCCACGCCAGCGACCAGCCCGCGAACACGGTGAGTGCGACGCCGCCGATGCAGCCGAGCACGCCGCCGCCGGGGCGGTAACCGATGACCAGGCCGGTGACGAGCGTCAGCACCGACGCGATGCCATAACGGATCAGGTCAGCGATCATCGGGCCGGCCAGGGGAGCGATCCTCGCGATCGGCAGGGACTTGAAGCGGTCGAAGACCCCCTTGTCCATGTCCTCACGCAACTGCACGCCTGTCGCCATGCATACGGTCAGGGCCGTCTGGGCGAGGATGCCGGGGATCAGCACCGGGAGGTAGTTCGACACACTGCCGGAGATCGCGCCGCCGAAGATGAACGCGAACATCGCCGTGAACAGCAAAGGCTGGATGAGGACGTCGAAGAACTGCTCGGGCTTGCGGCGCATCTTCTTCAGGGCTCGCCACGCCATCGCCAGGATCTGGACCCAGGTTGCCTGCAGCGAGCTGCGGGACGTGGTGCGGGCGACCACGGCGGACGGGTCGACGCGCCTGGCGTTGCGGGTGGTCGGGGTCGCGGTGGTCGAGGTCGCGGTGCTCGTGGTCATCGGGCCGCCTCCATCTGGGGTTCGTCGGCGCCGTGGCCGGTCAGCGCCAGGAAGACCTCGTCCAGCGTCGGCTTGGCGACGCTCACCGAGGAGATGCGGAGGCCTGCCTCTCGCAGGCCGATCAGGACGTCCGCGGCCCGGTCGGGGTCGGGAAGGGGGACGTTCATTCGTCCTGATTCCGGGGTCAGGACCGGCTCCTCACCCAGCAGCCGGCGTACGACGTCCGCGGCCAGGGCGGTGTCAGAGCCGTCCGCGAGCCTGAGCTGCAGGGTCGAGTCGCCGACCTGGGTCTTCAGGGCGTCGGGGATGTCCTCGGCGACCTTCCGGCCTCGGTCGATCACGGCTATGCGATCGGCCAGTTGGTCGGCCTCGTCCAGGTATTGGGTGGTCAGGAGGATCGTGGAACCGTCGGTGACCAGCTCACGGATGGTGTCCCACATCTGGCCTCGGGTTCTCGGGTCGAGGCCGGTCGTGGGCTCGTCCAGGAAGATCAGGGGTGGGCGGGTGATCAGGCTCGACGCCAGGTCCAGGCGGCGGCGCATGCCGCCGCTGAACTGGGACAGGGGACGCTCGGCCGCCTCCTGGAGGTCGAAGCGTTCGAGCAGGTCACCGGCGATGCTCTTGGCCCGGGTGCTCGCCAGGCCCTGCAGGCGGGCGAACAGCCAGAGGTTCTCCCGGGCGGTCAGGTCCTCGTCCACCGAGGCGTACTGGCCGGTGACGCCTACCAGCTGCCGGATGCGGTGGGGTTCCCGCCGGACGTCGACGCCGAAGATCTCCGCATGGCCGCCGTCGATCGGGAGCAGGGTTGCGAGCATCCGGAGCATCGTGGTCTTACCCGCTCCGTTCGGGCCCAGGACCCCGAAGATCTCGCCTTGCCGTACGTGAAGGTCGATGCCGTCCACGGCCCGGAAGTCCCCGAAGCTCTTGACCAGACTCTCGGCCCGGACGGCGCTGAGGTCCGCCATGACGCGTCTCCTCTCTCCGCCGGGTACCTCCCGGCGTCCGAGAAGAGCTTCCGCGTTGCCGGCTTCATCGCGGCTTCACGCTGGTTTCACCCCTGACCTGGCGGTTTCACCGGCTCCGGCGTCCTTCTTCGTGACACCGATGGCCCGGGCGAGCTCCATGGGCAGGGGATACCGGGTCGGTGATCGACAGGACCTACTGATCGAGCGGTACGGCAGAGGATTGTGGTGCGGGTCCCGTTCGGGATCTCAGACCCGGGGACGTTCATTCCGCAGAGCATCGCGAACCGCAGGGCGGCCGAACAACCGGATACCCCTCCATTTTCACTTTATAGCAGATCCGCGCGCCTCATGAGGCGTCGGAAAGTGCTTCATACTTGCCCGTTGCGAACCGACCCGACGGACGATGGAGCAAGCGAATTGCGCTACGTGATGGGTTTCGAGCACATCGACTCGACGAATGTCGCAGACGTCGGCGGAAAGGGGGTGCATCTCGGCGAGCTCTCGCGAATCGACGGCATCCGCGTGCCGGACGGCTTCTGCGTCACGACGGACGCCTTCCAGGCGGTCGTGGCCGAGGTGCCGTCGATCGACGCTCAGCTTGACCTGTTGTCGCGGGTGGAACCGGACGACCGTGCGGCGATCCGCGACCTGAGCGCGGATATCCGCCGCGCCGTCGAGGGCGTCGCGCTGCCCGACGATCTCGTGGCGGCGATCAGCGAATCGCTGGCCCGGCTCGGGGAGCACGCCTCCTACGCGGTGCGTTCCAGTGCGACGGCCGAGGACCTGCCGACCGCGTCCTTCGCCGGCCAGCAGGACTCGTACCTGAACATCGTGGGCCTGGCGGAGATCCTTCGGCACGTCCGGCGGTGCTGGGCCTCGCTGTTCACCGAGCGGGCGGTGACCTACCGGCGCCGTAACGGCTTCGACCACCGGAAGGTGCGGATGGCCGTGGTCGTACAGCGGATGGTGTTCCCCGACGCGGCCGGGATCCTGTTCACCGCGGACCCCGTGACCTCGAACCGGAAGATCGCCACCGTGGAGGCCGGGTGGGGGCTCGGCGAGGCGCTTGTCTCCGGTCTGGTCTCCGGCGACGTCTACACGGTGCGCGACGATCGGGTCGTCACCAGAGCGGTCGCCACCAAGCCGCGGTTCGTCCAGGCGTCGCCGGGAGGCGGCACCCAGGACGCGCCAGTGGAGCAGCGGCGGCAGACGCAGCCGGCCCTGACGGACGCACAGGTCGTGCGCCTGGTGCGGCTGGGCCGGCGAATCGAAGCACACTTCGGCCGGCCCCAGGACATCGAATGGTGCCTGGCCGGCGACGACTTCCACATCGTCCAGAGTCGGGCGATCACCACCCTGTTTCCCGTCCCCGCGACCGATGACCAGGAGAACCACGTCTTCGTCTCCGTCGGTCACCAGCAGATGATGACCGACGCGATGAAGCCGCTGGGACTCTCCCTGTGGCAGCTGACGACCCCACGGCCGATGCACGAGGCGGGCGGACGGTTGTTCGTCGACGTGGCCCCCGTCCTGGCGACACCCGCGGGTCGCGCGCGTCTCCTCGGGACCCTGGGGAGATCCGACCCGCTGATTCGGGACGCGCTGCAGACCGTCTTCGACCGCGGCGACTTCCTCCGCTCGCTTCCGGACGAAGGTTCCGGCCCCGCACCCGCGGGTGACGCCCCCGCCCCGATCGAGACCGATCCGGCCGTCGTCACCCAGCTGATCCGGCACAGTCAGGCGTCCGTCGCCACCCTGCGGCGCGAGATCCAGGGGCTGTCCGGGCCGGCGCTGCTCGACTTCATCCTGGCCGACATCGCGGAGCTGAAGCGCATCCTGTTCGATCCGCGGAGCTCCCAGGTGATCATGGCGGGGATGGAGGCGACCTGGTGGCTCAACGACCACATCGAGACGTGGCTGGGCGAGAAGAACGCGGCCGACGCGCTCACACAATCCGTCCCCCACAACGTCACCTCGGAGATGGGGCTGGCGCTCCTCGACGTCGCGGACACAATCCGGCCGCACGCGGAGGTCGTGGCGTTCCTGCAGCGCGTCGTCGACGAAGGCCGGGAGGGCGACGGCTTCCTCGACGAGCTGGCCGGGCTGGCCGGCGGGCGGGAAGCGCGTGACGCCATCCGGGGCTACCTCGGCGAGTACGGCATGCGCTGTGCGGGCGAGATCGACATCACCAGAACGCGCTGGAGTGAGCAACCCGCCATGCTCGTGCCCACCATCCTCGGCAACATCAAGAACTTCGAGCCGGGCGCCGGCAAACGGCGCTTCGAGCAAGGACTCCAGGAGTCACGACGGAAAGAACAGGAACTGCTGACGCGCCTGCGCGCCCTACCCGACGGAGAGCAGAAGGCCGAGGAGACCAAGCGGATGATCGACCGCGTCCGCACCTTCGCCGGATACCGGGAGTACCCCAAGTACGGCATGGTCAGCCGCTACTTCGTCTACAAGCAGGCGTTGCTGCGGGAAGCCGATCGCCTCGTCCGGTCCGGCGTCCTGCGCGAGAAGGAGGACATCTTCTTCCTCCGGCTCGAGGAGTTGCGGGAAGTCGTGCGCACCGACGACGTGGACGCCGAACTCATCCTGGAGAGGCGGGAGGCGTTCCGGTCGTACGAGGCGCTCACACCTCCCCGCATCCTCACGTCGGACGGCGAGGCCATCGTTGGCCGGTATCGGCGTGACGACGCCCCGCCCGGCGCGCTGGCCGGTCTCCCGGTCTCGGCCGGGACCGTCGAGGGCCGTGCCCGTGTCGTCCTGGACATGGCTCAGGCCGACCTTGAGGCGGGCGACATCCTGATCACCACCTACACCGACCCCAGCTGGACCCCCCTGTTCGTCTCCGTCGCCGGACTGGTGACGGAGGTGGGCGGGCTTATGACGCACGGCGCGGTGATCGCGCGGGAGTACGGCCTGCCGGCCGTCGTGGGTGTGGAGCAGGCCACCCGGCTGATCCAGGACGGACAGCGGATCCGCGTTCACGGAACCGACGGCTACGTCGAGATCCTCGCCTGAACCGTCGCGTCGGCCTCTGCGGCCGCCTTCGCCGCTCCATACGGAGTGACAAGCCGCTGCCGCCCACGATGAGGATCCTCATGGGCTATGACCGTAATTCAGCGTGGCCGCCTCGGGAGTGCTGTCCCCGCCGAGCGCCGTGACGTCGCTCTGGAAGCGTGGCATCCCGCGGAGGAGAAGAGTGGCCAGCGGCACGGCGAATCCGGCCATCGCGCCGATCGCCAGAAGCACCGGGCGGCCGATAGCGGCGCCGGCCGGACCGGTGAGCGTCAGGCCGAGGGGCGTCATGACCGAGGCGGCCAGCCAGTCCACGGAGGTGACCCGGGCGAGCCGCTCCGGAGGGATCTCCCTCTGGAGGTTCACCACCCACTGCACGGCGAAGATCTCCAGCCCCAGGCCCGCCGTGACGTAGCACGCGTACACGAATTCCGGCGACACCGGCCACGCGAGCGCGAGCGGCACGACGCCGTAGAGGGCGAGCCCGGTGATGGCGGCCAGCCCCGGCCGGCCGGGCTTCCATCTCATGCTGACGAGCCCGCCCGCCAGGCCGCCGACCGACAGAAGAGCGAGGGCGGTTCCGTACACGGCGTCGCCGCCGAAGGTCTCGCGGGAGACGAGAGGCAGCAGGACCTGCGCCGGCGCGATCGTGAGCATCTGCTGGAGCGCGACGGCGACGATGACCCCCAGGACCCACCGCCGCCGGACGACCTCGGAGAGGCCGTCCGCGATCTCCCGTACGGCGGACGCCCGCCGCCCCGGCGTGACGACGGGTTCGCGCAACGGCAGGAGAAGGACGAGACCGAGCAGATAGGCCGTCAGTACGGCGAGGAATCCGATCCTGGCGGACCACGCCGTCACCACGTACGCGCCGAGACCGGGCCCGATCACGGCGCCGAGCCGCCAGGAGACAGCCGTCAGCGCGGCGCCGGCCGGACGCTGGGCGGGGGTGAGGACCGAGGACAGGCAGGCCTGGTACGCGGGCCGGTGGAACGCCTCCGCCCCTCCGACGAGGAAGACCAGGAGCGCGAGAAGCCACGGGGAGGCGGTGCCGCACAACCCGACGGCGGCCACGCAGGATTGGAAACCCAGCGAGGCGACCATCACCGTACGGCGCGGCAGCCGGTCCGCCCACAGCCCGCCGAGCAACGCGAACACGATCAACGCGATCCACCGGCAGGTGAAGATCGCGCCGACGGTCGAAGCGGTGCCACCCGCGTTGAGGGCCGCGATGGTGACCGTGACCGGGAAGATCTGGTCGGCCGCCACCGACATCGTGAAGCTGAGCCACAGCAGGCGGAATTCGCGATTTCGCGCCAGAGGCCCGCCCGCGGAACCGGTCAGGCCTATGAGCTTTCTCAAGCGACTGCGCATGCTACGAAATGAATCCCGATCGAGCGGAAGGCGCAAGGAAATGCCCTTCGCCGCCTCGCCGGTTCCGTCAGCTCGCCAGGAAAGCGGGATTACTGTGCTTGAGCGGCGGATTCCCGTATGTGCTTCAACCGGGTGAGGTCGGCCTGGACGAGGCCCGCGTCGCGGGCGAATTCCTCGTCGTTCACACCCGGAAGGCGGCGCAGGGTGAAGACCACCTCGCAGACGTCGCCGTCGGGGATGACCCGCATCGGGTTGTAGACGACCTGCCCGGAGGGCAGCGTGACGTCGTGGTCGAGAACGCCGTACTCGTTTCGCTCCGCGAAGGCCAGGCCGACCCGGCCCGAGGGGGTCTCCACGTACCACTGTCCGTCGACGTTCTCCACCGAGCTGCCGAGCCCCGGAGCCCATTCCGGGAGGTTGGCCGGGTTCGACGCGTATTCGTAGACGTCGGCCGCGTGCCGGTCGATCCACACGCTGATGTGCCTGGATTCCGAAGCCATGCACGCCATCATGCCGGAGCCGGCCACGGCCCGCCGCTGTGCTTGACCTCGAGCGCGCTCGAATTCCTAGCGTCGCGGTCATGACTGCTTCAATCCCGCTACGGCCCGACGTGGGCGAGCTCAGCCGGCGCCGCCGGTTCCTGGTGCTCGCCGTCTGCTGCGCCAGCATCGTCGTCGTGGTGATGGACATCTCCATCGTCAACGTCGCGCTGCCGGCGATCCGCCGCGACCTGAACGCCTCGGTGTCCGGCCTGCAATGGACGATCGACGCGTACACGCTGGTGCTGGCCGGTTTCCTGGTGCTGGCCGGGTCCATGGCCGACCGGGTGGGCCGCCGGCGCGTCTTCCAGATCGGTCTGGCCGCCTTCGGGCTCGGCTCGCTGCTCTGCGGCCTGGCGCCCAGCACCGGCTGGCTGGTCGCGGCGCGTGCGCTGCAGGCCGTCGGCGGCACGATGCTCAACCCTGTGGCGATGGCGATCGTCGCCAACACCTTCCCCGAACCGGCCGAGCGGGCCAGGGCCATCGGCGTGTTCGGCTCCATGAGCGGCCTGGCGCTGGCACTGGGCCCGATCCTCGGCGGCGCCCTGGTCGACGGCTTCGGCTGGCGCTCGGTCTTCTGGATCAATGTGCCGATCGCGGCCGCCGCGATCGTGTGCACCGCGTTGTTCGTGCCCGAGTCCCGCGCCGCAAGGGCGCGCCGGTTCGACCCGGTGGGACAGGCTCTGATGATCCTGCTGCTGGGCGGGGTCGTCTACGCGGTCACCGAGTCCAGGGCGATGGGCTGGACCTCGCCGGTCATCCTCGGCCTGCTCGCCGTCGCCGTAATCGCCGTGCTGGGCATCCTCGCCTACGAGCCGCGCCGCGCCGACCCGCTGCTGGAGCTGCGCCTGTTTCGCAGCGTGCCGTTCGGCGCCGCGATCCTGATGGCGCTGTTCGCCCTGTGCGGGTTCGGGGCGTTCCTGTTCGTGACCACCCAGTATCTCCAGGACGTGCGCGGCATGCCGGCGCTGGCGGCCGGGCTGTGCCTGCTCCCGGTCGGCGCGCTGGTCGTGCTGCTCTCCCCGCTCACCGGCCGGCTGGTCGGCACCCGCGGTCCCCGGCTGCCGCTGGTGGTCGCCGGAAGCGCACTGGCGCTGGGCGGCGGCGCGTCACTCTGGCTCGGACCGGCCACCCCGCTGCCGGCGGTGCTCGCGACCTATCTGCTGTTCGGCGTCTTCCTGGGCACCGTGAACCCGCCGATCACCAACACGGCGGTCTCCGGCATGCCCCGCTCGATGGCCGGGGTGGCGGCCTCGCTGGCCTCGGCCGGCCGGCAGACCGGCACCACCCTGGGCGTCGCGATCGCCGGAACGCTCCTGGGATCGGCCGTGGCCCGCGGCGGCACGGCCTACACCAGCGCGGAGCACGGCGTGTGGTGGCTGGTGCTCGGACTCGGCGCCGGCATCCTGACCCTCGCGCTGCTCAGCACCGGGCGCCGGGCTCAGGACACCGCCGTACGGGCGGCGGCCCTGTTCGAGGACCTCGACCGGCGCCGGTGACTCGGGCCAGAGTTCCCGTCCGTCGTCAGTCCGGAGATCCCAGGGCCGCCAGTCCGGATCGCACCGCTTCGGCGTCCCGGTCGAGCAGGCCTCGGTCCCTGGTGCCCCAGTCGGCCTCTATCCGGAAGCCATCCTCCTTGAATCGGGGGAACACGTGCAGGTGGAGATGGAAGACCTCCTGGAAGGCGGCCTTGCCGTCCGCCAGGAAGATGTTCACGCCCTCGCATCGAAGGCCCGAACGCCGCAGAGCCCGCCCCATGCGGTGGCCGATCCTCCAGACGTGTGTGCTCGTCTCCTCGTCCAGGTCTTCCAGGCCGACGGCGTGAACGCGGGGAATCACGAGAAGGTGGCCGGGCGTCACCGCCCCGATAGTCATGATCACCATCACGCGGTCGTCCGCATAGGGGATGCTCGCCTCGGCCTCGCCGCGGAGAATCGCGCAGAAGACGCAGCCGGGTTCCTCATGCTCTCTCATACGCACATGGTGCAGAGCCGACCAGGAGACGCAAGAGGGCCTCGGGGTCTTCGATGTGCGGATACGTCGTGAACCTACCGGCCGGTCCTGGAAGCGCTCGGGTGCACACTGGTGGGCATGGCGACGGAAGGAATGACCGGAGCGTTCGGCGAGGCGGTACGCCGCTGGCGCGACCGGGTCGCGCCCGAGACCGCCGGACTGCCCGCGGCCGGACAGCGGCGCGCGGCCGGACTGCGCCGTGAGGAGCTGGCCCTGCTGGCCGGCATCTCCGTCGACTACGTCACCCGGCTCGAACAGGGCCGAGCGTCCCACCCGTCGGCCCAGGTCGTCGAGGCCCTCGCCCGGGCCCTGCGGCTGTCGGGCACCGAGCGCGCACACCTGTTCCGGCTGGCCGGGCTGGCGCCACCGGGCCCGGAGACGGTGCCGGCGCACATCACGCCGAGCGTCCGGCGGCTGCTGGACCGGCTGGCCGGCACCCCCGTCGCGGTCTTCGACGCGTGCTGGACGCTGCTCCTGGCCAACCCGCCGTACGCCGCGTTGATGGGCGACCCGTCGGAGTGGCGCGGCGACCAGCGCAACGCGGTGTGGCGGCACTTCCTCGGCCCCGGGAGCCGGACCCGGCACACTCCGGAGTCCCTGCGGGCGTTCGAGGCGGCCCTGGTCGCCGACCTGCGCGCGACCGCCGACCGCTACCCGGCCGACCAGCGGCTGCGGCGGCTGGTCGCTGATCTGCGCGTGAACAGCGAGCGGTTCGCCGAGCTGTGGGATTCCGGTGCCGTCGACCGGCACGAGGCCGGGCGCAAGACCATCGACCATCCGGACGTCGGTCCCCTGACACTGGACTGCGACGTGCTCACCGTGACGGGCGGCGACCTGCGCATCATGGTCTACACGGCCGAGCCCGGCACCGAGGACGCCGAACGCCTCGCATCCCTCACCGCACTCGGTGTGCCGACACTCGCCGGATAAACCGGTTTCCGAAAACTTTCGTGGGCAGCATCAGGACGAACTCGGCCGCCGACTGAAATTATTCGGCCGATCACCGAAACATTCAGAGTTTTATCCACGACTCGACGTTAGACTGCGCCTTGTGACCGTTGTCGACGAGCCGCCCGCATCCGACCCAGAACCGCTGACCCTCGCACAGCTCGCCGAACTCGCGGGAGTGTCGAAGGCGACGGTCTCCAAGGTGGTCAACGGCAGGTCCGCGGTGGCGCCGGAGACGCGCGCCCTCATCGAGGGCCTCATCCGTGAGCACGGCTTCCGCAGGCAGCGGCGGCGCTCCAGCCCCGCCGCCGTGCTGGAGCTGGTCTTCCACGAACTGGCGGGCGACTACCCGACGGAGATCGCCCGGGGGGTGGGACAGGTCGCGCGCGAGCATCACATGGCCGTGGCGATCTCCGAGTTACAGGGCAACCACGTCCCCGGCGCCGACTGGCTCGAAGACGTGCTCGGCCGCCGCCCCGCCGGCGTCATCGCGGTCTTCTCCAGCCTGACCGACGTCCAGCGTGAGCGGCTCGCCACGCACAAGATCCCCCTCGTCCTCCTCGACCCGACCGGCGACCCGGGACACCGCGTCCCCTCGGTCGGCGCGGGCAACTGGAACGGCGGGCTCACCGCCACCCGCCACCTGCTTGATCTGGGCCATCGGCGGATCGCCATCATCACCGGGCCGTCGCACGCGCTGTCCAGCCGGGCGCGTCTCGACGGCTACCGCGCCGCGCTCGACACGGCCGGGGTGCCCGTCGACCCTGATCTGATCTGCCAGGGCGACTACCAGATCGAGGACGGCCTGACACACACCCACCGGCTGCTGCGTCTGTCCGACCCGCCCACGGCCGTCTTCGCCTCCAACGACGGCCAGGCCATCGGGGTCTACCACGCGGCCCACCAGATGGGGCTGCGCATCCCCGAGGACCTCAGCGTCGTCGGCTTCGACGACATGCCGCCGGTGCGGTGGGCTATTCCGCCGCTGACCACGATCCACCAGCCGCTGACCGAGATGGCGGGGGCGGCGGCCGCCATGCTGGTGACGCTCGCCAGGGGCGAGCCCCTCCCCCATCACCGCAAGGAGTTCGCCACGACCCTCGTCGTACGCGAGAGCACCGCTCCTCCGAAGCGCTGAAGGCGAACCTCCGGCGCGACGGGGTACGCCGCACCGGAGGTGCCGGAGCTGGGGTAGCGGCCCTGGTACAGGCCGTCAGGGGCTGGTGCAGGTGACGGACGGCGTGGCCGCGCTGCCGTTGGCGGTGAAGCCGAAGGTGGTGGACCCCCCGGCCGCGATCGAGCCGTTGTAGTCCGCGTTGCGGACCGTCACGGAGGACCCGGACACGCTCTGCGTGCCGTTCCACAGGCTGCTGATGGTCTGCCCGCTCGGCCAGGTCCACTTCACGGTCCAGCCGTTGACCGCCGCGCTGCCCGCCCGTACGGTCACCGTCGACTGGAACCCGCCCGGCCAGCTGTTGGTCGTCTCGATCGTCGCCGAGCACGCCCCCGTCACCGGAGACGGCGTCGAGGACGGGCTGGTACGCGGGGACGGACTGGTGTTCGGGCTCGTGTTCGGGGACGGGCTCGTGTTCGGAGACGGGCTCGTGTTCGGAGACGGGCTCGTGTTCGGGGTCGCGGCGTTGAGGGCGTCGAGGACGGCCGTGTACGCCTGCTTCTTGTTGTAGTTGCCGTCGAACAGCAGCGGGGTGTCGCCGCTGCGCCAGGAGTACTTGTCGGTGATGCCCCACACCGTGATGCCGGTGCAGCGGGGCACGGCCGTGCATGCCTGGGTGACACGGCGGTAGGCGTCGGCCTGGCCGGAGCCCGAGCCGCCGATGTCGAGCTCGGTGATCTGGACGTCGACGCCGAGCGCGGCGAACTGGGCGATGTTCTGCTGGTAGTTGGAGGGCACCGACCCCGACGACAGGTGCGACTGCAGCCCGACGCAGTCGATCGGCACGCCGCGCGCCTTGAAGTCCTTGACCATGTTGTAGACGCCTTGGGTCTTGGCGGCCGTGGCGTTGTCGATGTTGTAGTCGTTGTAGCAGAGCTTGGCGCTCGGGTCGGCCGCCCGCGCGGCGCGGAAGGCCTCCTCGATGAAGCCGTTGCCGAGTTTCTGCGTCCAGACCGAGCTGCGCAGGGTGCCGACCGCGCCGCCGTCGGCGAACGCCTCGTTGACCACGTCCCAGGCGTAGATCTTGCCCTTGTAATGGCCCATCACGTTGTTGATGTGGTTGACCAGCGCCGAGCGCAGGTCGCTGGTGGACAGGCCGCTGACCCAGCTGGGCAGCTGCTGGTGCCAGACCAGCGTGTGCCCGCGGATCTTCATGCCCTTGCTCTGGGCGTGGCTGACGATCTGGTCGGCGGAGGTGAAGCGGAACGAGCCGCGTGAGGGCTCGGTGGCGTCCCACTTCATCTCGTTTTCCGGGGTGACGGCGTTGAACTCCCGGTCCCAGGTGGCCACGTAGGTCGAGTCGTTCATGTGACCGGCGGCGATCGCGGCGCCGTAGTAGCGGCCGCTCTGGGCGGCGGCCGCGCCCAGCGTGCCGGCGGCGGCGCCGGCGGGGACGGACGCCGCGAGTGCGGTGACCGTGCCGAGGGCGCCGAGGGCGCCGACGACCAGCAGCCGGCGGGTGCCGACGAGCGGTCGCCGTCCTCCGTCGGCGGATAAGGGGTTTTCGCCCATGCCTGAGCCTCCACTGCGAAATCAATGAGGGAACGCGGATAGACGCCCGCGAAAGCAGCACGCGGTCCGTCGCCGCGTCGAAACTGCGGCCCCTGCCGTCCACCACCGACCCCGGCAGGAGGAGCCGCCTCGGGGAGTCAGTCTGGAAATCATCCCGAAACGTGTCAAGAGTGTTGCCAGAACGTTTCGATGCCCGCAGAGCCTCGAGATGCCTGCATGCTGCATAGACGTCCCTGACATGCCGATGTAATTTTCCGGCCGCTCCTGACGTCGGCCGTCGCGACCCGGCTTCCGATGAACGTTTCATCACCGCACCTCCCCCCGGCGGTGCGTTCGCGTCCCATCCCGGCAGTTGAGACGCGTAGGCCGGGCGGAAGGGCGGAACAGGGCGCGAGCTCGACCTTGACGGGCGCTCCTCACGTCGTATTTGCTCCGGCGCACCACCACCCCGGTCATCCCGAGGAGAGGAGCGAACGACTCGTTGCACCGATGTTAGCGCTAACAACAGTGCCGCCGAGCGCTACCGGAGCCCGATCCCGTGCGGCGTGCGGGTCGGCCACGACGGGGACCCGCTTACCCACCTCACCGTCATCGAAAGGGTTGACCAACCAGCGATGTTAACGCTCACAAATCGGCGCGGATGGAGCCGGTGGAGACGCCGGCTGACCACCGCGCTTCTGACCGTGACCGTCCTTGCGATCGCGCCCGCCGTCGCCCGCGCCGAGTCCAACGGCGGGGTGCGGGTGATGCCGCTGGGCGACTCGATCACCGAGGGCACGCAGGTGCCCGGTGGCTACCGGATCGGGTTGTGGCAGCGCCTGGCCGCGGGCCGCTACACGATCGACTTCGTCGGGTCGCAGTACAACGGGCCCGCCAGCCTGGGCGACCACGACCACGAGGGACACCCCGGGTGGCGGATCGACCAGATCGACGCGAACATCACCGGCTGGCTGCGCAACTACACCCCCCGCACGGTGTTGCTGCACATCGGCACCAACGACGTGCTGCAGAACTACAACGTGTCCGGCGCGCCGCAGCGGCTGTCCACGCTGATCGACCACATCACCGCGGCGGCGCCGAACGCCGAGGTGTTCGTCGCGACCATCATCCCGCTGTCGAACTCCGGCCAGGAGGCCGCCGCCCGCACCTTCAACGCGGCGATCCCCGGCATCGTGCAGTCCAAGGTCAACAGCGGCAAGCACGTCCACCTGGTCGACATGCACAGCAAGCTGACCACCGCCGACCTGATCGACGGCATCCACCCCACCGCGAACGGCTACGACAAGATGGCCGCCGCCTGGTACGCGGCGCTCCAGTCGGTCCCCGGCAGCATCGGTCAGGGTCCCAGCCCGTCGCCCAGCCCCTCAGCCAGCCCCTCGGTCAGTCCCTCAGCCAGCCCCTCGCCCAGTCCGTCGCCGGGCGGCGCGGGGTGCTCGGCCGCGTACGCGATCGCCGGGCAGTGGGACGGCGGCTTCCAGGCGACGGTGACCGTGACCGCAGGCAGCTCGGCCATCTCCTCCTGGACGGTCGGCTGGCGGTTCGGCAACGGCCAGACGGTCACCCAGTCGTGGAACGCCGCGATCAGCGCCAGCGGCGCCCAGGTCACCGCCCGCAACGTCGACTACAACGGCGCGCTCGGCGCGGGCGCGAGCACCCAGTTCGGCTTCCTCGGCACCTGGAACGGCGCCAACGGCGTGCCCACGCTGACCTGCACCGTCTCCTGACGAATCCCTATCCCCCTTGGAGATTCTCGTGCGCTTCACTCGACATCGGCGCTGGCTCGCGGCCGGGATGGCCGCGGCACTGAGCGTCCTCGGAGTCGTGACCGCCGGCTCCGCCCGCGCCGCCGCGGGCTGCCGGGTCACCTACACCGTGACCAACCAGTGGCAGGACGGCTTCGGTGCCAACGTGGACGTGGTCAACCTGGGTGACCCGGTCAACGGCTGGAGCCTGACCTGGTCGTTCCCGGCCGGGCAGACGATCAGCCAACTGTGGAACGGCAGCTATACGCAGTCGGGCGCCCAGGTCACCGTGACCAACGCCTCCTACAACGGCGCCATCCCGACCGGCGGCAGCACGTCGTTCGGCTTCAACGGCTCCTGGACCTCGTCCAATCCGGTGCCGGCGAGCTTCGCGCTGAACGGCACCACCTGCAGTGGAACCGTCACCAGCCCCAGCCCCAGTCCCAGTCCCAGCGCCAGTCCCAGTGTCAGCCCCTCGGCGTCCCCCTCGGCGTCCCCCTCGCCGAGTCCCTCGCCGAGTCCGTCGCCGTCGCCGTCGGCGAGTCCGACGAACGGGCCGTGGCCGCCGTCGTCGACCTATTCCAACCCGGTGTTGTGGGAGGACCTGGCCGACATCGACGTCTTCCGGGTGGACGACACCT
>NZ_VDMA02000038.1 GCF_006334915.2 Microbispora catharanthi | reverse complement strand
ACGGCTTGATGAACTCCCACTCTTCGTCCGTCAACTGGGCCCGCGTCACACACGAGGACCTACCGGATCAGACCCGGCCACAACGGCAAATCCCAAGGATTGATCACAACCCGATACGCGCCCTAGGAGTGTCCAAGACAGCCCGCGCACGCTGGGGCGATGTCGTCGCCGTCGAAGAAGCGCCGGCCGCGGTACGCCGCGTCGCCGGGAACGTCACCGGGAACACTGCTGCTGCGCGAGGTGCCGGCGCACGCGGGCGCGCCGGGAGCCCGGATCATCGGACCGGCGCTGGAACACGTCCTGCGCGAGGCGCCGGCCGCCCGGTGCCGGCTCTACGTGCTGACCGACCTCGGCCGGCCGGCCGGCGCCGCCCCGCTCGCCGCCGCGCTGCTGGAGACCGGGGCGCCCCGGCACGTCCCGGAGTGGGCCCTGCTGCACGCGCTCACCGTGGCCGTGCCGCACCGCGGCCGGGGGTTGGGCCGCCGTCTGCTCGACGACCTGCTGATGGAGTTGCGCGCGGACGGCGTACGGGCCGTGTGGTTCCTCCCCGGGGCGGGGGACGACGACCTGCGCGCTCTGCTGGAGAGCGCCGGCTTCAGGGACGACACGGACCGCGGTCTCTCCCGCGAGAACGAGCGGACATATGGGTATGATGAGCCAGAAATCCGGCCCTGGGCCGCCTGGCTCTCTCGGGAGTTGTGATGCGCACAAGCATCGACGGCGCGCGGCTACCGGCGCCGCGCCCGGGCCTGGACGGCCGCCAGGGCCCCGCTCTGGACTTCCGCCTCCTCGGCACGCTGGAGGTCGCCGACGGCACGGGGACGCTCCTCGACCTGGGGCCTCGCAAGCAGCGGGCCGTGCTGGCGCTGCTGTTGCTGAACGCGCCCCATGTCGTGCCGCTCGACCAGCTCATCGACCGGCTGTGGCGGGACGAGCCGCCCTCCAGCGCCACGGGAACGCTCCAGGCGTACATCTCCCATCTGCGCAGGACGCTCGAACCCCGGCGCAGCCCGCGCTCCCCGGCCCGGGTCCTGCGTACGCGGGAGCCCGGCTACCTGCTGGACATCGAGCCGGACCAGGTCGACGCCGAGCGGTTCGGCCGGGCGGCCGAGGCCGCGCACGCCGCGTTGGCCGCGGGCCGTCCTGAGGAGGCCGAGCGGCTCCTGGTCCCGGCGCTGGCGCTGTGGCGGGGCGAGCCGCTGGCCGACCTGGCCGACGAGCCGTTCGCCCGGTCGACCGTCGCCCGCCTGAGCGAGACCCGCCTGCACGCGCTGACCGTACGCGCCGAGGCGTTGCTCGCGCTCGGACGGGCGGCCGAGGTGACGGTCGAGGTCGAGCGCCTGCTCGAACAGGACCCCTACCGCGAGGGCCTGTGGGCGCTGCTCATGCGGGCCCTCTACCGGGAGCGCAGGCAGGCCGAGGCGCTGTCCGCCTATCAGCGTTGCCGCACGCTGCTCGGCGACGAACTGGGCCTCGACCCGAGTCCCGAACTGCGGCGGCTGGAGCAGGCCATCCTCGTCCAGGACGAGTCCCTGGCGGGCATGTGGGCCCCCGTGGCCGCCGTGCCGCCGGAGCCGGCCCCAGGCGAGCGGGAAGGCACGGGCGCGGGCGTGCGTGGCGGCGCAGCGGAGGAGAACGCCGGGGACGAGAACGCCGGTGACGCGGCCGTGCCGGGACTGGTGGGGCGGGAGCCGCACCTGCGCCGGATCGCCGGGCGGCTCGACGACCTGCGCCGGGGCGTGGGCGGGGTGTTCCTGGTGAGCGGGGAGTCCGGCGTCGGCAAGACCCGCCTGGCGGAGGCCGCCGCGAGCATGGCGGCCGAGCGCGGGGCGGCGGTCGCCTGGAGCAGGTGCGTCGAGGGCAGCGGCGCCCCCGCGTTCTGGCCCTGGATCCAGGCGCTCAACGCCCTGGGTGCGGCCCCTGCTCCGGGAACACAGGCTTCGGGAACACAGGCTTTGGGAACGGCCCAGGCTCTCGCTGTGGACAGGGCTCCGGGAACCGGCGAGGCCGGGGAGGCGGGCGGCGACCTCGCCAGGCTCGCCCACCGCCTCTCGGACGGCGACCGTACGGACACGGCCGACCCCGACACCGCCCGGTTCCTGCTGCACGACAGCGTGGCGCGGGCGCTCGCGCGGCGGGCCTCCGCCGCCCCGGTGCTGGTCGTGGTGGAGGACCTGCACTGGGCCGACGCGGCCTCGCTGAAGCTGCTCACCTTCCTCGGCGCCGACCTGCACCGCGTCCCGCTCCTGGTCCTGGCCACCGTACGGCCCGAGCCGGCGGTGGACAGGCAGGCGCTGACCGAGGCGCTCGGCGAGCTGACCCGCCAGCGCGGCACCGAACGGATGACCGTCGCTCCGCTCACCCCCGAGCAGATCGCCGACTACCTGCGCGAGGCGGGATGGGCCGGCCCCGGGCCGGTGCTCGCCTCCGCGCTGCACGACAGGACCGGCGGCAACCCGTTCTTCCTGGGCGAACTGCTGCGCCTGCTGACCAGCACCCATCCCGACGGCCGGGTGGGTGTGGCGGACGTGCTCGCCCTGGCGGTGCCCGACGGCGTGCGCGACGTGATCAACCAGCGGGTGTCGCGGCTGCCGGAGGACTCCCAGACCCTGCTGCGGGCGGCCGCCGTGATCGGCAGGGACGTGGACGCCGACGTGCTGGAGACCGCGACCGGGGCCGGCGGCGCCCGGGTGATGATGCTGCTCGAACCGGCCGTCGCGACCGGGCTGCTGGTCGAGGTGGACGGCGGCTGGGACTACCGCTTCTCCCACGCACTGGTGCAGGAGGCGCTGTACTCCGGGCTTAGCCGCAGGCAGCGAGCCCAGCTCCACGGCCGGGTGGGCGAGGCCATCGAGACCCTGCGGTGGGGTGAGGCCGCGTCGCGGCTGCCCGCGCTGGCCCACCACTTCGGGCTGGCCGCCCGGGTCGGCTACGCGGACAAGGCCGTCTCGTACGCCATGGAGGCGGCGGGGCAGGCGACGGCCCGGCTCGCCTACGACGAGGCCGTCCTCTATTGGGAGCAGGCCCTCGACGCCTGCGCCGCCGGGCCCGCGGCCACCCGCTGCGCCCTGCTGATCGGCCTCGGCAAGGCCCGGCGGGTGACCGGCGATGTGGAGGGGGCGCGCGGGGCGCTGGACGAGGCCGTGACGCTCGCGACCGGCATCGGCGACGACGCCGCCGTCATCGAGGCGGCCACCGTCTTCGGCGGAGTCACTCTGTGGAACTGGCGCTCGTACGGCGTGGTGGACCAGCGCATGGTGACCGTGCTGGAGGACCAGCTCTCCCGGCTCGGCCCGGACGCCGTGCGCACCCGCGCGGAGCTGCTCGGCACGCTCGGCGTCGAGCTGTACTACGGCGACCGGCGCGAGGAGGGCCGCCGCCACGCTCTGGAGGCCGTGGAACTGGCCCGGCGCACCGGCGACCCCCTGCTGCTGGCCCGCACGCTGAACAACTTCGTCATCGCGGCCTGGACGCCCGAGCACGAGGAGGAGCGTTACCGGGCGGCCGAGGAGATGCTGGCACTCCCCGGCCTGCCCAGGGCCACCGAGATCGTCGCCCGCCTGCACCGCATGCCCAAGTTCCTGAAGGCGGGCATGCTCGCCGACTACGACGCCGAGCTGGCCCGCTGCCTGCGGCTCACCGCCGAAGTGCGGATGCCGGAGATCGAGACGCAGGTCGCGTACGCCGCGGCCGGGCGGGCGATGCTGGCGGGCGACTGGGCGGAGATGGACCGGCAGTCGGTCATCGGCACCGGCAGCTTCCGCCGCACGAGTCTGTGGGGGCCGGACGTCCTCAAGCTGATCTACGCCTTCTACGCCGACTGGTGCCAGGGACGGCCCAGCCCACTGCTGACGGACCTGGTCGAGGCCGCGGCCGACGATTCCAATATGATCGCGCGGCCCACGGCCGTCCTCGCCGCGCTGAAGGCGGGCGACCACGAGCTGGCCCATCGACTGATCGACCGCTGGGGCGCCGTGCGGCCACGCGACTGGACGTGGCAGTTCGTCGCCTGGCAGTGGGCCCTGGTCGCCGCCGAACTCGGCCGGCCCGACCCGCACGAGCTGCTCGGCGAGCTGCGGCCGATCGCCGGCGAGCTCATAACCATGGGCACGGGCTGCCTGTCGTGGGGAACGCTTCACGACGTGGTCGCCCGGCTCCTGCACCGGGCCGGCGATGTTCCGGCCGCCCTGGCGCACGCGGAGGCCGGGCGGGACGCCCACCGGCGGCTCGGCCTGCTCCATCTCATGAGCGGCAGCGAGGCGCTCCTGCGCGAGATCCGTGCGGTCGCGGGGGACGCCGGCCGCACCTGCGACGCGCCGGCCTGACGCCGGAGCGCCCGCAGGCGGGTCACCGGCGAACGGGGACAGGTGCGGGGCGTTCGCAACTGCGCCGTGGCTGCTCTTGTCGAGATGCTGCGGCGGATTTTCCACGGCATCGTGGGTGCCATGAGGCAGCGACAGACCGCCCCCGGCCACGGGCACGGGCACGGGCACGGGCACGGGCACGGGCACGGGCACGGGCACGGGCACGGGCACGGGCATGAACACGGTGTGACGACGCTCCGCGCACGGGTGGCGCACCTGCTGCGCCCGCACTCGCACGAGCCCGCCGACAAGGTCGACCCGGCGATGGAGTCGTCCGCGCGGGGGATGCGCGCGCTGTGGGTGTCGCTCGCCGGTCTCGGCGCGACCACGCTGGTCCAGGCGGCGGTGGTGGCCCTGTCGGGGTCGGTGGCGCTGCTGGGCGACACCCTGCACAACGCGGCCGACGCCCTGACCGCCGTGCCGCTCGGGATCGCCTTCCTGCTCGGCCGCCGTCCGCCCAACCGCCGCTACACCTACGGCTACGGACGGGCCGAGGACCTGGCCGGCGTGGTCATCGTCGTGACGATCGCCGCATCCTCGATCGCCGCGGCGTACGCCGCGATCGGGCGGCTCCTGGAGCCCCGAGAGGTCTCCCACCTGTGGGCCGTCGCGGCGGCGGCGCTGGCGGGCTTCGCCGGGAACGAGCTGGTCGCCCGCCATCGCATCCGCGTCGGGCGTGAGATCGGCTCGGCGGCCCTCGTCGCCGACGGGCTGCACGCCCGCGCCGACGGTTTCACCTCACTGGCCGTGCTGGCCGGAGCCGGAGGGGCGGCCCTGGGCTGGACCTGGGCCGACCCCGCCGTCGGCCTGCTCATCACGGTCGCGATCCTGATGGTGCTGCGGCAGGCGGCGCGGGAGGTGTACCGGCGGCTGATGGACGCCGTCGACCCCGCTCTCGTGGACCGTGCCGAGGCGACCCTGCGGGGCACCCCCGGCGTGCTCGGCCTGGGCCAGGTGCGGCTGCGCTGGATCGGCCACCGGCTCAGGGCCGAGTGCGAGGTCGTCGTCGACCCGGCGGCCACGGTCGTCGAGGCCCATCGGGTCGCGGCCGAGGCCGAGCACAACCTGATCCACGCCATCCCCCGGCTGACGGCCGCCATCGTGCACGCCGACCCGCTGCCCCACGACGGTGTGGACCACCACGCCGTCCTCCACGGCCACCGGCACGACCATCCTCCGGCCGGCCGTTCTTCGACCGGCCCTTCTCCGGCCGGCCTCGTCCGGCACCCCCCGGCTGACCCCGCGCGAGACACGCCGCGCCGCGGACCGAATGCGTTCAGGGCCGGGGCGTTCAGGGCCAGGGCGTTCAGAGGCGGGGCATGGCCATCGCGTTGGGGAAGGGCACCCCTCCCCCGTCGATGATCCGGGTGGCGAGCGGGCGCAGGAGGTGCGCGAGCCGGGCCGCCCCCGCCTCGCCCAGGGCGTCCATCGGCGCCCGGGCGAGACGCTCGGTGGCGGCCTCGACGGCGTCGCGCTCGCGCCGGCCCTTCTCGGTCACGGCTCCCTCGCGGTCGAGGACGCCGCGCTCGCGCAGCCGGTCGGCCGCGGCCCGCCACTCCTCCTCGGTCCACCCCCGGTAGGCCCGCTGCTCGGGCGGCACGAGCCCGAGCGCCGACGCGACGACGTTGGCCTCGCAGCCGTCCACCCCCGCGGTGACCAGGGCGGCCACGTGCCCGTCGCCGCGGAACTCGCGCAACGCGGTGAGCGCGTGCCACAGCGCCGCGAGCGGCTCGCCGGGCGGCGGCAGGGCGGCGTGCGCCGCGAACAGCACCCGCCCGGCGGCGGGGCAGGCCTCCACCGCGGTCCCGGCCAGGCCCGCGGCCTCCCGCACGTCCGGGTGATCGGCGAGGTCGCCGAGCAGACGGCGCAGGCACCGGCCGGCCACCTCCAGGCGCGCCGCCAGCACCTCCTCCGGTGGGCAGAACCGCCAGGCGTCGGGGATCGCCCGGGCGACCATCGAGGGGGCGAAGTTGTAGAACGCGGCGGTCACGACCTGCGGGGAGACCGGGCCGAGCGCGGCGGACCTGGAGGCGAAATACCCCATCCAGAAGCCCCTGAGGCCCGCGGCGGCGTAGACCTCCTTCGCCTCGGGCGCGAAGTAGACCGGTGCGTGGCAGCACTCGGCCAGCCGCCAGATCTCGTCCATGCCCGCCAGGCTAGATCACCCCGTACGGCTCCCGCCGGGTGGGCGGGAGCCGCACGGGACATCAGAACCAGCCGCGGCGCCGGGCCATCGCGGCGAGGCCGTCGCGCAGCGCCTGCTCCACCCTGCCGGGGTGGTCGCCGTACCCGACGCGGAAGCGGTTGTAGACGTCGTGGCTGGAGGTGAGGAAGCCGCCCCGCTTGTCGGCCTCCAGGATCACGTCCATCGAGTGCGGTCCGGCGATGAAGGTCAGCTCCAGCTCGTTGAAGTGGCGCCGCCACTCCGGACCGGCGTGATACTCGATCTCCTGGTAGAACGGCATGGTCGAGCCCCGGAGCGTGCCGCGCTCCAGGTCGGCCCGCTTGAAGTGGAAGCCCATGTGGACGAGCGCCCCCAGCAGGTGGTCCTGCGCGGGCAGCGGGTTGACGTACAGCGAGTCGAGGTCGCCCTTGTCGAGCGCGCCCGCGAGCGCCAGCTCGGTGGCCACGCCGAGCCGCATGCCGGGCAGCGGGCGCCCGCCGACCGCGCTGACCGGCGTCTCCCACGGCACCGGGATCGCGAACGGCAGCGTGCGGGCCTCCCCCGCGCGCAGGTCGAACGGCCCGGACACCGGCGCCCGCAGGAAACTGTAGGTCGCGTGGTGTTCCTGGTCGCCGCGCTCGACCTCCACGACGGCGGTGAAGTCGACGGTGATCCCGTCCACCTTGTGGTCGGACGATCCGCCCCTGAAGCGGACCTCGCCGTACAGGGTCTCCCCCGGGCGCACGTGCGGGTCGCGCAGCACCGTGTCGACCTCGACGCCGGCCCCGATCGCGGCCATCAGCTTGCGGAACACCGATCACTCCCTTGGTCGCGGGTCGTTCACCGCTGCCAACGACCCGTCCCCGCCGCCCGGTTCCCCGTGTGTCCATTCCGGCCGCCCCCGTTCGTCGTACGGACATGATGGGATACCGGCCTGAGGAGGACGCATGAAGTACGTGCTGCTGATCTGCGGCGACGAGTCGGCGGCGGAGCACGCCGACGACGGGTGCGGCGGATGGTCGGAGAAGATGGTGGAGCGCGGCGTGCTCCGGGGAGGCGCCGGGCTGCGCCCGCCGAGCGACGCCACCACGCTGCGGGTGCGCGAGGGCGAGGTGCTGCTGTCGGACGGGCCGTTCGCCGAGACCAAGGAGCAACTCGGCGGATTCTGCCTGATCGAGTGCGCCGACCTCGACGAGGCCATCGAGATCGCCGCCGCCCATCCCGCCGCGGCGTACGGCACGATCGAGATCCGGCCGCTCATAGACCTGTGACGCCGCCGGTCGAGGCCGCCGTCGACCGGGCCTTCCGGGAGGAGTGGGGGCAGGTCGTGGCCACCCTCATCCGCTGGACCGGCGACTGGGACCTGGCCGAGGAGTGCGCGCAGGACGCCTTCGCCCAGGCCCTGCGGACCTGGCGGCGCGACGGCGTGCCGCGCCGGCCCGGGGCGTGGCTGACCACCGCAGCACGCAACCGGGCCGTGGACCTGCTGCGCCGCGAGGCCACCGGCGCCGCCAAGCTACGGGAGGTGGCGGGCGTGCTCAGGATGGATGACGACGACGCCGTCGACGAGCCGGACGTGCCGGACGACCGGTTGCGACTGATCTTCACCTGTTGCCACCCGGCGCTCGCGCTGGAGGCCAGGGTGGCGCTGACCCTGCGCACCCTCGCCGGGCTCGGCACGACCGAGATCGCGCGGGCGTTCCTGGTCGGCGAGCAGGCGATGGCCAAGCGGCTGGCCCGGGCCAAGCAGAAGATCAGGCACGCGGGCATCCCCTACCGGGTGCCGCCCGCGCACCTGCTGCCCGAGCGCCTCCCGGCGGTGCTCGCCGTGCTGTATCTGCTGTTCAACGAGGGCTACTCGGCGACGGCCGGCGCCGACCTCGTACGGCACGACCTCTCGGCCGAGGCGATCCGCCTGGCCCGGGTGCTGGTCCGGCTGATGCCGGACGAGCCCGAGGCGGCGGGCCTGCTCGCGCTGATGCTGCTGCACCACGCGCGCCGCGCCGCCCGCCTCGACGAGGCCGGCGACCTGGTGGTGCTGGAGGACCAGGACCGCGACCGGTGGGACGCCGGCCAGATCGCCGAGGGCGTGGCCCTGCTGGACGGCACGCTGCGGCGGGGGCGGCCCGGCCCCTACCAGGTGCAGGCCGCCATCGCCGCCTGCCACGCCACCGCGGCCCGCCCGGAGGACACGGACTGGGCGCAGATCGCCGTGCTGTACGCGCGGCTCGCGCGGCTGGTCCCCTCGCCCGTCGTGGAGCTGAACCGCGCGGTGGCGGTCGGCATGGCGCACGGCCCGGCCGCGGGCCTGGCGCTGGTCGACGCCCTGCGGGAGACGGGCGCCCTGGCCGGCTACCACCTGCTGCCCGCGGCCCGCGCCGACCTGCTGCGCCGCCTGGGCCGTACGGCCGAGGCCGCCGACGCCTACCGGGAGGCGGCCGGCCTGGCCGCCACCGACGCCGAGCGCCGCTACCTCGCCCGTCGCCTCGCCGCCCTCGGCTGACGCTTCGGCGTCAGGTCCGGTGGCGATCGCCCCGGCTTCCCCTGTGTTCTTCCCTGTAGGCGGGGAGGGTGTCCATCCGGGCCGTGTCCGTTCGTCGGGTGGGCGTACGGACGGACACGACCGGAAGGGCGACGAACGAATGGACACCGATATCCGGCAGCAGATCGCGGCGGAACGCCGCGAACTGGCGGACCTGCTGAGCGAGCTGCCGCCGCACTCGTGGGACGCCCCCTCACTGTGCGCGGGGTGGCGGGTGCGGGAGGTGGTGGCCCACATGACGATGCCCTACCGGCACTCCGGGCTGAGCGTGCTGGCCGGTCTCGTCAGGGCCCGGGGAAACTTCGACCGGCTGGCCGACCGGCTCGCCCGCCGGGACGCGGCGGCGCTCGGCCCGCGAGAGCTGACCGCGTGCCTGCGGGACAACGCCGAGCATCCCTGGCGCCCTCCGGGCGGCGGCTACGCGGGGGCGCTGTCGCACGACGTGATCCACGGCATGGACATCACCGTGGCGCTCGGGATCGACCGGCGGGTTCCCGGCGACCGGCTGCGCGTCCTGCTCGACAACGCGCTGTCCCCACGGAGCCGCAGGTATTTCGGCGTCGACCTGGACGGCGTCGAGCTGCGCGCGGACGACGTCGACTGGTCGCTCGGAACGGGCACCCCGCTGTCCGGCGCCGCGCAGGACCTGGTGCTGGTCCTGTGCGGCCGCCGGCTGCCCGAGGGACGGCTGCGCGGGGAGCCCGCCGCCCGCTTCATCCACTGAACGCGCTACTTCGGCCGTTGATCGCATCGATGGAGAGGTCTGTGTGCTTTCGAGCGTCGAGAGCGTTAACGTGCTCGGGATCACAGACCTCTCCGGCGGGGGCGAGGAGGCTCCCGGAGGGGACTTCTCCGCTTGAGCATCCCTGGAGGCCTCTCGATGTCGTCCCACCCTGCTTCCGGCTCCGGGGCCGTCGACCCCGACCCGCTGATCAGGAAGCACCGCACCGCCGGCGCCACGCTCACCGTGACCGCGAACGGCGCGCCCCTCGCCGATCAGGAGGTGGTCGTCGCGCAGCGCGGGCACAAGTTCCTGTTCGGCTGCATCGGGTTCGATTTCATCCCGCTGGCCAACGGTGAGACCGCGACCGACACCGGCGAGCGGCGGTCGCTCGGCGAGGCTCCTGCGGCCGGGTCCCAGCAGGTCGCCGACCTGTGGTTCGACCTGTTCAACTTCGCCACGCTGCCCTTCTACTGGGGGCAGTTCGAGCCGGTCCGGGGCCGCCCGGACACCGAGCGGCTGCTCACCACGGCGCGGTGGTTCGCCGACCGGGGCGTCCCGGTCAAGGGGCACCCGCTCGCCTGGCACACCGAGACCGCCGACTGGCTGACGGACCTGTCGAACGCCGAGATCGCCAAGGCCCAGGTGGACCGCATCCGGCGCGACATGACCGACTTCGCGGGCCTGATCGACATGTGGGACGTCATCAACGAGGTCGTGATCATGCCGATCTTCGACAAGTACGACAACGGCATCACCCGGATCTGCCGGGAGATGGGCCGGATCCCGATGGTCCGGATGGTCTTCGACGCGGCCCGCGAGGCCAATCCCCACGCCACGCTGCTGCTCAACGACTTCGACATGTCCGCGGCGTACGAGTGCCTGATCGAGGGTGTGCTGGAGGCGGGCATAAAGATCGACGTGCTCGGCCTGCAGAGCCACATGCACCAGGGTTACTGGGGCGAGGAGAAGACGCTCGCCACGATCGACCGCTTCGCGCGGTACGGCCTGCCCATCCACTTCACCGAGACGACGATCGTCTCCGGCCACATCATGCCGGAGGAGATCGTCGACCTGAACGACTACCAGATCCCCGAGTGGCCGACCACGCCCGAGGGCGAGGCTCGCCAGGCCGACGAGGTCGTGCGCCACTACAAGACCCTGCTGTCCCACCCTGCCGTGGAGGCCATGACGTACTGGGGCCTGTCGGACGGCGGCTGGCTCGGCGCGCCGGGCGGCTTCGTCCGTGCCGACGGCACTCCCAAGCCGTCGTACGACGCGCTGCGCTCGCTCGTCAAGGGCGAGTGGTGGCTGCCTCCGACGACGATGGTCACCGACGCGGACGGCCGCGTCCGCTTCGACGGCTTCCTCGGCGAGTACGAGATCACGGCCGGCGGCCGGTCCGTCACGTTCACACTGGACGAGCCCGGAGACGCCGAGGTGGCCGTGTCCCTCTGAGCCGTGTCCCTCTGAGCCGTGTCCCTGCAATCGGCTGGGAGGAATCTCTGAGATTTCTACGGCAGGATGTCGAGAATCGGGGAGCCGGCTTCTACCCAGGGGTGAGCGCGCCCACGAGGGGCGGGCGGCAGGAGGAGCGCGACATGAAGTACATGCTGCTGATGCAGTTCGGCCCGCAGAGCGGCATCTCCTCGGTGGACACCTGGTCGCCGGAGGACATCAAGGCGCACATCGAGTTCATGCACGACGTGAACCGCGGGCTCGTCGAGGCCGGCGAGTTCGTGGACGCCCAGGGGCTGGCGATGCCCGACCAGGCGCGGATCGTGCGAGCCGGCGAGGGCGGAGTCCCCGTCGTCACCGACGGCCCGTTCCCCGAGACGAAGGAGTTCCTGGTCGGTTACTGGATCATCGACTGCGAGGGGGCCGAGCGTGCGTACGAGCTGGCGGGCCGCATCTCGACGGCGCCCGGCCTGAACGGCGAGCCGCTCAACATGCCCATCGAGGTGCGTCAGGTGATGGCGGCTCCGCCTCAGGAACTGTGAACGCCCCGCACCCGCACGTCGACGACCTGCTGCGCCCGCTGGCGCCGCAGGTCGTCGGCGTGCTCACCCGCAGGTTCGGCGACTTCGACGCGGCCGAGGACGCGGTCCAGGAGGCGCTGCTCGACGCCCTCGCCCAGTGGCCCGCCGAGGGCGTGCCGGACAACCCGAAGAGCTGGCTGGTCCAGGTCGCCCACCGGCGGATGATCGAGCAGGTGCGGGGCGAGCAGGCACGCCGCCGCCGCGAGGAACTGGTGGCCGCGCGGGCTCCCGCCGACCATTGGGCCTCCCCGGCAGCCGACCTGGCGCACGAGGCGGACGGGGACGACACGCTCGTCATGCTGTTCCTGAGCTGTCACCCCGCGCTGACGCCGGCGTCCGCCATCGCCCTGACGCTGCGCGCCGTCGGCGGGCTGACCACGGCCGAGATCGGCAGAGCCTTCATGGTGCCCGAGGCGACGATGGCGCAGCGGATCAGCCGGGCGAAGCAGCGCATCAGGGCGTCGGGGGTGCCGTTCCGCATGCCGGAGCCGGAGGAGCGCTCGGCGCGGCTCGCCGCCGTGCTGCACGTGCTCTACCTCATCTTCAACGAGGGGTACGCCGCCAGCGGCGGCCTCGGCCTGCACCGCGTCGAGCTGTCCCGCGAGGCGATCCGGCTGGCCAGGACGCTGCACCGCCTGCTGCGGGGTTTCCCGCACGGTGACTGCGAGGCGGCCGGGCTGCTCGCGCTGATGCTGCTGACCGACGCCCGGCGACCCGCCAGGACCGGTCCGGGCGGCGTCCCCGTCCCGCTGGCGGAGCAGGACCGCGGCCTGTGGGACCGCGAGGCGATCGCCGAGGGCACGGCGCTGCTCACGGCCGCCCTGCACCAGGGTGCCGCCGGGCCCTACCAGATCCAGGCGGCGATCGCCGCGGTGCACGACGAGGCGGCGACCGCCGAGGAGACCGACTGGCCGCAGATCCTCGCGTTGTACGGCCTGCTGGAGCGCATGTCGCCCAACCCGATGGTCTCCCTCAACCGCGCCGTCGCCGCCGCCATGGTGCACGGCCCCGCCGCCGGGCTGGCCCTGCTCGAACCGCTGGCCGGCGGCCCGCTGACGGGGCACCACCGCCTGCACGCGGCGCGCGCGCACCTGCTGGAGATGGCCGGCGACCTCACGGCGGCCGTCGAGGACTACCGCGCGGCGGCGAGCCTCACGGCCAGCCTGCCCGAGCGCGGCTACCTGACCGCCCGCGCCGCCCGTCTCGGCGTCTCTCCGGGCCCGTGACGGGACGTCCGTCTCCACGGACATGACGGCCGTCTCAGCACGTGGACCGCGGCGGCGCACCGGCGCCCGCACCCATGAGGATGGCGTCATGGTCGACCTCTCCCTTTACCTGGCGTTCGTCGTCGCGGCGGCGGCCCTGTGCGTCGCTCCGGGACCCGACATGATGTTCATCGTCGCCATGGGCGGACGCGGCGGCCCGGCCACGGGCGTGCTGGCCGCCGTGGGAGTGGCCTGCGGCGCCCTGGTGCACGCCCTGGCCGCGATGTCCGGACTGTCGGCGCTGTTCGCGCACCTGCCGGTGCTCTACCACGTGCTGCGATGGGCGGGCGCCGCCTACCTCGTGTATCTCGCGGTCAAGGCGTTCCGTGACCACGGCACCGACGGCGCGGGCGAGGTGACCCTGACCGGCCCGGATCCGCGCCGTCTGCGCGCCTTCTGGCACGGCATGGTGACGAACCTGCTCAATCCCAAGGTCATCCTCTTCAACATCGCGTTCCTGCCGCAGTTCGTGAACCCGAGCCTGGGCCATGTCGCCATCCAGTTCCTGATCCTCGGACTGACCCTGGTGCTGCTCGGCCTCGGCGTCGACGCCACGGTGGGCGCCCTCGCGGGACGGCTCGCGGCGCTGCTCCGGCGCAGCCGCCGGTTCGCCCGCGGCCTGAACATCGTCAGCGGCTCCGTCTTCGCCGCCCTGGCCGTCCGGCTGGTGACCGCTCCGGAGTAGAGCACGAGAACGTGCAGGAGTCGCGGGTTCCACGCTGGACGACCGCTATACGCGCGTATAGTTTGCTGTTCGTAGGAACAGTCTTCTGCACGCGTGGAAAGGACGACGGTGGCGACACCTCCCGGACCGGATCCCGAAGACCTCACGGCGCGCGCCCGGATCAGGGACGCCGCGCTGCGGCACTTCGGCGAGGACGGCTTCGAGAAGGCGACGATCCGGGGCATCGCGAGGACCGCGGGCGTGTCCCCTGGGCTGGTCCGCCACCACTTCGGCTCGAAGCAGGCGCTGCGTGAGGCCTGCGACGAGCACCTCATGAAGATGATCCGGCGCCTGAACGACCAGGTCCGGGCCGACACGACGCTCAGCGACGTGAGCTACGTGGGCGCCGCCCGCGCGGCAATGGCGCCCTACCAGCTCTATCTGGCGCGCAGCCTGGCCGACGGATCGGCCGCGTCGATCTTCGACGAGATGACGCGGATCTGCGAGGAGTGGATCGCGGGCGCCGACCCCGGCCGCCCCGATCCCCCGGACGTCCCGGCGAAGATCAGAGCGGCCGTGTTCACGGCCATGGCGCTGGGCGTCCCGGTCCTCGCCCCGCACATCTCCCGCGCCATGGGAGTGGACATGTTCAGCCCCGAGGGGGACCTGCTGCTCTCCCGGGCGCTGGTCGACCTCTACTCGCATCCCCTCATGACTCCGGAGGACGCCGCCCGCGCCCGGGCAGGCCTCGACCGGCTCGCGGGCGCGCGGCCCCCCGGCCGCAGAACCGAGGAGAATTCCCCATGACAGACGCCATCTCCGTGGCCGGGCTGGTCAAGACGTTCGGACCGACCAAGGCCCTCGACGGCCTCGACCTCGTCGTGCGCACCGGCGAGGTCCACGGCTTCCTCGGGCCCAACGGCGCGGGCAAGAGCACCACCATCCGCATCCTGCTCGGCATGATGCGCGCGGACGCCGGCGTCGCCCGCCTGCTCGGCGGCGACCCGTGGGCCGACGCGACCGCACTCCATCGCCGCCTGGCGTACGTGCCCGGGGACGTCGTCCTGTGGCCCGGCCTGACCGGGGGCGAGGTGATCGACCTGCTCGGCAGGATGCGGGGCGGGCTGAACGAGCGGCGCCGCACCGACCTGCTCGAGCGCTTCGACCTCGATCCCCGCAAGAAGGGGCGCGCCTACTCCAAGGGCAACCGGCAGAAGGTGGCGCTGGTCGCGGCCCTCGCCTCCGACGTGGAACTGCTGCTACTCGACGAGCCGACCTCGGGCCTCGACCCACTGATGGAGGAGGCGTTCCGCGAGGCCGTGCGGGAGGAGCAGCGCCGCGGCGACCGGACGGTACTGCTGTCCAGCCACATCCTGTCCGAGGTCGAGGCGCTGTGCGACCGGGTCACGATCACCCGCGACGGCCGCACCGTGGAGACCGGCACGCTCGCCGAGCTGCGCCACCTGACCCGCACCACGATCGAGGCCGAGCTGGCCGGCCCCGCGGACGGGCTGGCCGCACTGCCCGGCGTGCACGACCTGCTCGTGCAGGACGGACGGGTGCGCTTCGACATCGACGCCGCCGCGCTCGACCCGGCGCTGCGCCACCTCACCGCGGCGGGCCTGCGCAGCCTCGTCAGCCGCCCGCCCACGCTCGAGGAGCTGTTCCTGCGGCACTATTCTTCTAGGCCTGCTCCGCACGACTCTTCCACGCCTGCTCCGCACGACTCTTCCACGCCTGCTCCGCACGACTCTTCCACGCCTGCTCCGCACGACTCTTCCACGCCTGCTCCGCACGTCTCTTCCACGCCTGCTGCGCAGGACCCCTCCCGGCCTGCCGCGCAGGACGCACCGGAGGCGACCCGATGACGGCGCTCACCGGAACCTGGGGGCTGGTCCGGCTGATCCTGCGCCGCGACCGTGTCCTGGCCCCGCTGTGGGTGCTGCCCCTCGGCCTCGTCCCGATCTCGTACGTGGCCTCCATCGACGGGTTGTTCCCCAGCGCCGCGGGGCGGCAGGGGTACGCGGACCTGAGCGCGCACAACGCCGGCTTCGTCGCGCTGTACGGCCGCCTGCAGGGCTCCAGCCTCGGCGAGCTGGTCGCCTGGCGGGGCGGCTTCATCCCCGTCGTCGCGGGGCTGTTCTGCATCCTCACCATCATCCGGCACACCAGGGCCGAGGAGGACAGCGGCCGCCGCGAGCTGCTCGGCTCGGCCGTCGTCGGCCGCCACGCGCCCCTGGCGGCGGCGCTGGCGTCGGTCTTCGCCGCCGGCCTGGTCCTCTGCACCGTCCTCGCCCTCGGGATGATCGGGCAGGGCCTCCCGGCCGCCGGTTCCTGGGCCTTCGGCGCCGAGCTCGCCGTCACCGGCTGGGTGTTCGCCGCGGTAGCGGCGGTGGCCGCGCAGCTGACCGCCGGCGCGGGCGGCGCGCGCGGGATCGCGATCGGCGTCCTCGCCGTCGCCTACGTCCTGCGGATCGTGGGCGACGTCGGCGCCCTGGACGACGGCACGCCGTCGTGGGCCGGCCGGCTGTCCCCGCTGGAGTGGGTGACGTGGATCCGCCCGTACGGTGCGGACGCCTGGTGGCCGGTCGCCCTCACCGCCGGGGTGGCCGTCGCGCTGGCCCTGGCGGCCGCCGCGCTCTCGGCGCGCCGCGACCTCGGCGCCGGCCTGCTGCCGCCCCGCCTCGGCCCCCCGGCGGCGGGCCCCGCCCTGCGCTCGCCCCTGGCGCTGGCCTGGCGGCTGCACCGGGGACTGCTGGCCGGCTGGGCCGCCGGGTTCGCCGTACTGGGCGTCGTGCTCGGCTACCTCGCGGCGAGCGTCGCCGACCTCGTGCCGGACGCGCCGCAGATGGCCGAGGTGTTCGCCCGCCTCGGCGGCGCGGCCGGGCTCGTCGACGACTACCTCGCCGCCACCGTGAACCTGTTCGGCCTGATCGCCTCCGCGTACGCCGTGCAGGCAACCCTCAAGGCGCGGGCCGAGGAGACCGGCGGGCGGGCCGAGGCGGTGCTGGGCACCGCGGTCGGGCGGCTGCGCTGGCTGGGCGGCCACCTCGCCTTCTCCCTGCTCGGCCCGGCCGCCATCCTCGCCGCCGCCGGGCTCGCGATGGGGCTGGCCCACGGGCTGAACACCGGTGAGGCCGCCCGGCAGACGTCCCGGCTGCTGGCCGCCGCGATGGTCCAGCTTCCCGCCGTCTGGGTGCTCGCCGGGGTCACGGTCGCGCTGTACGGCCTGCTCCCCCGGCTCACCGCACTCGGCTGGGGCGCCCCGGTATTTTGCCTGCTGATCGGGATGGTCGGGGCCGCGATCGGGCTGGACCAGTGGCTGCTGGACGTCTCCCCGTTCACGCATGTCCCCCGCCTGCCCGCGGACCGCTTCGGCGTCGTGCCGCTGGCGGCGCTGTCGGCGGTCGCCGCGGCGCTGACCGCCGCCGGCCTCGCCGCCTTCCGCCGCCGGGACCTGCCCATCCCCTGACGTCCCGGCTATGGGCCGCTCTCCCCGGCGTCAGGGACGGCGGGGATCCGATCCGGGCGCGAGGCGGCGGGCGAGGAACTCGAGCGCCGCGACGACCTCGGCGACCTGCGCCGGGTCGTCGGTGCCCAGAGCCGCCGCGAGGGGCCCCTCGACACCGGCCGCCCGCACGGCCTCCACGCGCGCGGACTGCCCGGCCTGCCTGATCACGACCCGGCGGCGGTCGGCCGGATCGGGGGCCGTCACGACCGCCCCGGCCTCCTTCAGCCGGGCGACGGCTCCCGACACCGCGCTCTGCGGCAACCCCGTGCGGGCCGCGATCTCCCCGACCGAGGTCTCCGGATGGGTGCGCAGGTCGGCGACTACCACCAGCACGGTCCGGACACTGGCGGCCTGCGTCGTTCTCGACGGGCTGATGTCCCCGACCGGCATGGCCTCTTCGCCGATCTTCATAAGGGTCCTGCCGAGCAGGAAGAGATCTACTCCGTTCACCGCTTCATAATACATCAGGGTTGATGTATCAGATTTGATGGGTTATCGTCCTGATCACCTGATCCGAGAGGACGACCTCATGAACGGCATGCTCCGCACGAACGGCGCCACCATCTACTACGAGGTGCACGGCACCGGGCCCGCGCTCCTCATCTCGCAGAGCGGGGAAGGCGACGCGGACCGCACCACCGACCTGGTCCGTCACCTCGCCGGCGACCACACCGTCATCACCTACGACCGGCGCGGCCTGTCCCGCAGCACCCTTGACGCCTCCGGCGGCGGCGCGACCATGGCCGACCACGTCGACGATGTCCACCGCCTGCTCGCCGCCGTGACCGACCGGCCGGCGCACATGCTCGGATGCAGCTTCGGCGCGGCCATCGGGCTGCACCTGGCCGTCGAACATCCCGAACAGCTCCACACCCTGATCGCGCACGAGCCGGTCACCCCCGGTCTCCTGCCCGCCTCCGAACGCGCCCGTCACGTGCGGGAGCTGGAGGAGCTGCAGCACCTCTACCGTGAGCGCGGCCTCGCCGACGCCTTCGTCAAGATCGCCGAAACGCTCGGCATCGACCCCGTCGCCCAGGACACCGAGCCCGGGCTGACCCCGCACCCGTTGAACGACCGGCGGCGGGCCGGCTTCGACTTCTTCATCCGCAACGACTTCACCGCGATCGCCCGCGACGCGCTGGACGTCGCCGCGCTCATGGACACCCCGGTCCGCGTCGTCCCGGCCGTGGGCCGCACCACGCCCCGGCACGTCTTCGACTACCGGTGCGCACAGGAGCTCGCCGCACTCCTCGGCGTCGAGGCGCGGGAGTTTCCCGGCGGGCACAACGGCAGCACGACCCACCCCCGCGGGTACGCCGCGCGCATCCGCGACCTCGTGGCCGGCTGAACGACGAAACGCGCTCGCGAACCGGTAATTCCCCCGGCATACATATGGCCACTTCCCCGGAGAAGTCGCCCCTTTCTGGATATCCCTTTCTCGGCGGGCCGCCGGAAACATGAGAGGCGACAGCGACCCGAGAGAATCGGAATAGAACAATGGCGAACACCTTCGGCAGAATCCGAGTCGGCGTGTCCGCGCTCGCCCTCGCGGCGGCAGCCGCCATCGCGCCGGCCGCCCCCGCCGCCGCCACCGACCCCGACTTCGAACTCGAGGTCACCTGGCGCTCGTTCTCCTTCATCGAACGCAGCAGCTGCGACCCGACCGGCCCGATTGTCGGCGGTGGCCGTATAGGCCCCCACCCCATGCCCGAGTGCGGGGCCTGGGAACGGATCAACGCGTCCATGAGCGTGGAGGGCGGCGAGGTCGTCGGCCCTTACCGCGTGCGCAACATCGGCACGTGGGACCGGGGTCCGCTCAACTGGAACCGCACCGAGAACTGGTCCAGCACCGACAATCCCGATTTCCCGGTGTTCATCGGAAGTTCGACGAACTTCAACGTGGCCGACCGTCCCATGTGCCAGACCGAAACGTACCGCTGGTGCCGGACGGCTTATTCGAAGAACAACAACACAGTCAAGATCCGCGGGAAATTCGGCGACACCGTCAAGCTGAACATCCACGCCCAGACCACGGACGGCCAGGAAGGCTGTCTGATGCACGACCAGTACACCTGGACCACGGCACGAGTCGATCTCTACAAATCGTGGAACCCACGCGTCGCGATCATGGGGGTCCGGTACGAGGGCCACCCCACCGATCTCTGCACGGCCGGTTTCCAGATGGTGGCGAGACGACTCTAGGCGGCACCACCGGCAGGTGGGCCGGCGCCTGAGGTGTCCAGCGGCGGGCGCTCTTGACGTGAAACGACGCCACGCCCTAGGTTGCTGCCGAAACCGACAATTTTCACAAACCTCCCGAAAATTTCGGGTCGGCCGATACCCGCCGGACCGGGTGCGGCACGGCCCGTCGCCGCCCCATGATTCGGAGTCCCGCGTGAAGGTCCTCTACATCGGCGGCACCGGAACGATCAGCTCGGCCTGCGTGGCCGAGTCGGTGCGCCGGGGCCTTGACGTCCACGTGCTCAACCGGGGCCACACCGCCCGGCGCCGTCCCCTGCCCGAGGGGGTCACGACGCTCACCGCCGACGTGCGGGACCGCGACGCGCTGCGCCGGGCCCTGGCCGGGAGTGCCTACGACTGCGTCGTCGACTTCCTCGGCTACACGGCCGAGGACGCCGCTGCGGCGGTGGACCTGCTGGACGGCCACACCGCCCAGTACGTCTACATCAGCAGCGCCTCCGTCTACCACAAGCCGGTGCGCCGGGCGCCGTTCACCGAGTCGACCGCCCGGCGCAACCCCTACCTCGCCTACGCACGAGACAAGATCGCGGCCGAGGACGTCCTGCGCCGCGCCTACGAGGAGCGCGACTTCCCCGTCACGATCGTGCGCCCCTCGCACACCTACGACGACGCGCACCCACCGCTGCCCGGCGACTGGACGGCGTGGGACCGGGTCGCACGCGGCGACGAGATCGTGGTGCCCGGCGACGGCACCAGCCTGTGGACCCTGACGCACGCGGACGACTTCGCCGTCGGCCTCGTCGGCCTGATCGGCACCTGGCAGGCGCTCGGCGAGGACTTCCACATCACCTCCGACGAGGCGCTGACCTGGAACGAGATCTACGAGGTCGTCGGGCGGGCGGCCGCGACGCCGGCCCGGCTCCTCCACCTGCCCGCGGAGTTCCTGCCGCTCGTCGCGCCGGACTGGTTCTGGTCCGACCTGATCGTCGGCGACCTCCAGCACACCGCCGTGTTCGACACCACGAAGATCAGGCGGTTCGTCCCGTCGTTCCGGCCGGTCGTCACCTGGCCGGAAGGGGCCAGACGCCTGCACGCCTGGCGGTCCGCCCATCCGGAGGAGACCCGGCCCGACGCCGCGACCGACGCGGTGCTGGCCCGGCTGGCCGAAGGACACCGGCTCGCCTCGGCGGCCGTGGCCCGGCTGGCACCCGGTGAGGGCGACGGCCGGTGACGGAAGGACTCCCATGATGCCCCTCGATACCCCCGACGACCTGCCGGTCCCGGACCCGGCGCTGCGCCGGCCGTTCGGGCGCACAGGACTGACGGTGACGCCGGTCTGCGTCGGCACCAGTCCCCTGGCGAGCATGCCGGGCCTGTACGGGTACGAGGTCGGCGAGCAGCGCGCGCGGGCCACGGTGGAAGCCGTGTTCGACGGGCCGTTCAACTTCCTCGACACCTCGAACAACTACGGCGGCGGCAGCGCAGAACGGCGCATCGGCGCCGTGGTCCGCCACCGCGGCGGCGTCCCCGCCGGGTTCGTCCTGGCCACCAAGGTCGACGCGGACCCGCACACCGGTGAGTTCTCCGGCGAGCGCGTGCGCCGTTCGGCCGAGGAGAGCCTGGAGCGGCTCGGCGTCGGCCACGTGCCGCTGCTGTACCTGCACGACCCCGAATTCCACATCACGTTCGAGGAGGCCATCGGCCCGGGCGGGGCGGTGGAGGCGCTGGTGGCGCTCCGCGACGCCGGCGTCGCCGGCCATATCGGCATCGCGGGTGGCCCGGTCGGCCTGTTGCGCAGGTATGTCGCCACCGGCGTGTTCGACGCCGTGATCAGCCACAACCGCTGGACGCTGGTCAACCGCGAGGCCGGCCCGCTGCTCGACGAGGCCCGCGATCGCGGCGTCGCCTTCGTCAACGGCGCGCCGTACGGTGGCGGGATGCTGGTCAAGGGACCCGACGCCCAGCCCCGCTACGCCTACCGGGACACCGGCGAGTCCGTCCGCGACGCGGTCCGCGCCATGCGACGGGTCTGCGACGCGCACGGCGTGCCGCTCGCCGCCGCCGCGCTGCAGTTCTCGCTGCGCGACCCCAGGGTGGCGTCCACCATTGTCGGTGTCTCGGAACCCGAGCGGATCGAGGAGACGCTGCGCCTCGCCACCATCCCGATCCCGCCGGGTCTGTGGGACGAACTCGACCGGCACCTGCCCTCCCCCGCCGTCTCGCTGGACTGATCGCCTGCCCGGCTTCCCGGTTGTCGTCCCCGTGACGGCCGCACACTCGGCCGCCACCCGACACCGGTGCCGTCGCGGGCCATCGCAGCCGAACCGGCGGGCGCGGACGCGGTCAAGGAGTGCGCTCACAGGAGACCGGCGTCGCGCACCTTCATCGCCACCTGGACGCGGTTGTCGGTGCCGAGCTTGGCGAAGATCCTGGTGATGTTCGCCTTCACGGTGGCGACGCTCATGTAGAGACGTTCGGCGATCTCGGCGTTCGACCTGCCGTGCGCCACCTCGACCGCGACCTCGAGTTCACGCTCGGTGAGCCTGCTCAGCTCCTCCCGCGCCCGTGGGAGGGCCGGTCCGGACCCGCCGGTCGCCGCGGCGATCACCTGCCGGGCGACGCTCGGCGACAGCACGGGCTCGCCCTTCGCCACGGCACGGACCGCCTCGATCATCCGAGGCGGCGGGGTGTCCTTCAGCAGGAAGCCGTCGGCGCCGAGCCGGAGGGCCCGCAGCACCATGTCGTCGGCGTCGAACGTGGTGAGCACGAGGATCCGCGGCGGGCCGGGCCGCGCCCGCAGCAGTTCGGTGGTGGTCAGCCCGTCCTGGTGGGGCATCCGGATGTCCAGCAGCACCACGTCGGGGCGCAGGTCGCGGATCACGTCCATGGCGCGCAGCCCGTCTTCGGCCTCGCCGACGATGTCGAAGTCGGGTTCGCCGCCGAGGATGAGCCGCAGCCCGGTCCGCACCATCGCGTCGTCATCCACTATCACCAGCCGGGTCACGATCCGCAGCCTCCCATGGCAATCGGACATCGAGGATGAATCGCCCGCCCTGGATCGTATGGCTCAGGGTGCCGCCGGCCATCCTCGTCCGCTCCGCCAGGCCCACCAGGCCCAGCCTGCCGCCCGGGCCGGAGGCCGAGCCGGAGCGCGTGGGATTCGTCACCCGGATGCGCAGGCCCTCCCCCGGCCGTCCGCCGAGTTCGGCGGTGACCCTGGCGCCCGGCGCGTGCTTGCGCGCGTTGGTCAGCGCCTCCTGCACGATCCGGTAGGCGTGCCGGCCCGTCTGCGCGGGCAGCGACTCCCGGCCGTCGATGCTGTCGTCCACCTCGACCTGCTGGCCGGCGGCGCGGACCTCGCCGAACAACGCGTCCAGATGGGTCAGGTTGGGCTGCGGCGCCTCCACGGCGCCGTCGTCGCGGAGCGTGCGCAGCACCGCGCGCAACTCGTTGAGCGACTGATGTGCGTTCTCCTGGATGGCGAGCGCGGCCTCGCGCGTCTGCTCCGGGCCGAGGTCGGTCCGGTAGGCCAGGCCGCCGGCCAGCATCGCCAGCAGGGAGATCCGGTGCGCGAGCACGTCGTGCATCTCCTGGGCGATCTTGACCCGTTCCGCCAGCCGCGCCTGGTCGATGCGCTGCCGCTGCTCCCGCTCGGCGGCCCGCGCCCGCTCGCGCAGGGACATCTCCAGGTCGCGGCGTCCGCGCAGGTAGAGGCCGAAGACGGTCAGCCCGCCGAGAATCGTCAGCCCCGACGCCGAGGAGACGACCGTGGCCTGGTCTATGCCGCCCAGAGCCCCGCTGACCAGCAGGCACGCCACGGACACGACCGCGACCGGGACCGTCCGGCTCCATCGGCGATGGGTCACCAGGGACACGTACGCGACCTGCGCGGGACCGGTCGCCGTGGCCGAGAACGTGGTCAGCAGGGCGGTCGCCAGGGCGATCTGCCACGGCCGGCGGCGCCGCCAGCGCATCAGGACCAGCCCGATCAGGCCGAGCGTCGTGTCGATCAGCGCCTGCGGGAGACGGCCGCCGTCGTGCAGGACGAGCCAGGCCAGCACCGTGCCGTGGAAGAGCATCGGCGCCACTGCGCACAGGTAACGCAGCGCGACACCCTGCCTGTCCAGGGGTGGCTGGTAGTCCGGTCGGCCGCGCACAGCCCCACAGCTTAGGGACCACACCGAACAGGTTTTAGCGACCTGGGTCGACCTGTGGACAACCGTGGGTATCGCCTGCGGCCGCACGACTGGGCCCCGTGTCGAGACGTGGCGGACTCCGGTCCGATGCGGCGGCGTCCGCCCTCGCGGTGGACTGGCAGCGTGATCGAGTTCAGACACGTCAGCAAGATCTATGGGAAGGTGAAGGCGCTCGACGACGTGACCTTCACCGTCGGGGCCGGGAGCGTCACCGGCTTCCTCGGGCCCAACGGCGCCGGGAAGTCGACGGCCCTGCGCATCCTGGTGGGGCTCGCCCGCCCCTCCTCCGGTTCGGCGACCGTGCTCGGCCTGCCGTACGCCGAGACGGCCTGCCCGGGTCTGCGGGTCGGCACCCTGCTCGACGCCGGGGCCCAGCATCCCGGCCGCACCGGCAGGGAGGTCCTGACCCTCGGCGCGATGACGCTCGGACTGCCGCGCACCCGGGTCGGCGAGGTGCTCGACCTGGTGGGGCTGACCGAGCGGGAGAGCCGGCGGACGTTCGGCGGCTACTCACTCGGAATGCGCCAGCGGCTCGGCATCGCGCACGCCCTGCTCGGCGCTCCCGAGGTGCTCGTCCTGGACGAGCCCGCCAACGGCCTGGATCCCCAGGGCATCCGCTGGATGCGCCGCCTGCTGCGCGACCTCGCCGAGGCCGGGTGCGCCGTGCTGCTCAGTTCGCACCTGCTGCACGAGGTGGAACAGGTGGCGGACCACATCGTGATGATCGGCCGGGGCCGTGTGCTCGCCCAGGGCACGGCCGACGAACTCAGCCGGGGCCGTGGCCTCGAAGAGACCTTCCTCGAGCTGACCGCGCACACGGACCGGAGCCCGGGCGCCACCGCGTCCCCGGGAGCCGGCGCCGGCCGGGGCAGCGCATGACCCGCGCCGGCCACCACCTGAACGACATCGCGGGGGCCGCGCCGAGTCCCATCACGAAGGACGAAAAGATGAACGCCGACACGCCGATCCCGTTCCGCAGGCTGCTCGCGGTCGAAGCCCGCAAGCTCGTCGACACCCGAAGCGGCAAGATCATCGCTGTGGTCATGGTCGCGCTGGTGGTCGCGTCCGTCGTCGCGCGCGGCGCCGTCGTCGGGCCGAAGCTGCAGACCCTCGTGGGCACGGCGGGGATCGCCCTCGGCACCCTGCTCCCGGTGCTCGGCATCCTCACGGTGACCGGCGAGTGGGCGCATCGCACGGCGCTGACCACCTTCGTGCTCGAACCGCGCCGCCATCGCGTCCTCGCCGCCAAATGCCTGCCGCCCCTGCTCGCGGCGGTGGCGCTCTCGCTGTTCGCCATAGTGGTCGCGGTGCCGGCCACGGCCGTCGTGTCCGAGGTCCGGAACATGGCCGCCAACTGGGAGGTCCAGCCTCTCGGGCTGCTCGGCTGGACCGGAGGGAACGTCCTCGTGGCCGCGGCGGGCCTCGCCCTCGGCGCGCTGCTTCTCAACGCGCCCGCCGCGATCGTGATCAACTTCTCGACTCCGGTCCTGTGGGCCGTCGTCGGCAGGCTCGGCTCTGCCGGCGCGGCCCTCGCCGAGTGGCTCGACCTCAACACCACCGCCACTCCGCTGATGAGGGGCGACATGACCTGGAGCGAGGGAGCCCGCCTCGCGGCATCGGTCGTCTTCTGGATCGTCATCCCCATGGCCGCCGGCCTCGTCCGCGTGCTCCGCGAGGAGGTGACCTGACCGGCCCGCCCGGTGAGTTACAACCGGTCGAGGAGCATGGCGATTCGGTCGGTCTCCTCGGCCAGGAGGTGCTCCGGCACCGGTTCGAAGAGCTCCACAACCGGACGCCCCTCCTTGGCCTCCCACACACCCGCCACCCGGCCCCGATGGATCACCACGGGCGAGATCCACCCCGCCGCCCGGCTCACCTTGGGCCGTACGGCCTTCGGCAGGAGCGGTTCCAGGTCACGCGGCGCGCCCAGGATGAACTGGTCGAAGCCGGGCAGCAGATGCACGTCCTCCGACGGCGGGCAGGCCAGCAGGTCGTCGAGAAGCTCCGCCGGCAGGACGGCGGGCATGCCCTCCACCTCGACCTGCGCGAGTTCACCCTCCAGCTCCCCGAACCAGCCGCGCAGGACGGCCTTCGGCGTGACACCGCGGAACAGCCAGGCGTCGAACATCCGGGGGGTGGCCGGGCCGTGGGCGCCGAGGAACGCCCGGAGCACGCGCACTCCCCCTTCCTTCGGGGAGAGCGCCTCCCCCCGGCCGCCCGGAAGCCAGTCGGCCGGCGTGGTGAAGGTGACCCTGCGGTCACGCGGCGGGCCGTAGCACAGCTCGCCCAGGAAGCTGAGCGGCTTGAGCAGCGCGCCCCACCCGGACGTGAGGGCCTCCCTCAGGTGGGCGTCCCCGGTCACCTCGATGACCGCCTCGACCAGCTCCTCGCGGGTCAGCACCCGGCCGGACAACGCACGCGGAACGGCGTCCACGACGGCCTCGATCTCCCGGGCGGACACCCCGTGACCGCGCTGCCAGGAGGCTCTCTCCCAGAATCGCAGCGCCCCGAGGGCGGCCCGGTAGGCGGGCAGCTCGTCGGCAGGGAGGAGATGGAGCGTGCTGCGCATCGCCCAGGTCTTGACCAGCGTGCGGTCACGCCACAGGGCGTCCTCGATCTCTCCTGGGCGCGGGCTCGCATGCCGTACGGCCACGGCCAGCGCCGCCGACGAGGCGACCTGCGCCTGCACCCCGCACAGCCGCCGGGCGATCGCCACCGCGTCGCCGCCGCCCGCGGGCTCGACGAACTGCCGTCTCAGCCTCCAGGCGAGCACCTGCGCCCAGGTCGTCTCAGCAACCACGCCCCACTTCTACACCTCGGGTACGACAAGTCGCGCATCCCCGGTGCGCGGTCGTGCGAGTTCTTCGCCGGTGCGGACCCGAGGCTGGAGTTGAGGCAGTCGTGGCGCTCCGCAGGACCGCCGGGAAGGCCGACGAGCCGCCGGTGGAACCCGTCGCCTGGACGGATGCCTGGGAGTTCGTCGTCAGCAGGGTGGAGCGCCCGGAGACGCCCAAGCGCAATACGGTGAGCCATGGGGCTCGGCACAGCCAGATCGGCGTGACGCCTGCCCCACGCAGGCGGCTGATCAGCGCTTGAGGGCTCGGTGCCGTTTGAGCAGAGCGGTGATCTTCTCGTGGTTCGCGCCGCCGTTCAGTTCGTCCAGCAGATCGTCGGGGCACAGCTCGTAGAGATCTCCCCACCATCGGCGGGCTTTGTTGTCCCAGATCCGGTAGCCGCCCGGCACCCCTCTTGCCACATACCGCCTCCTACTCACTGCGCAACTCCGAGCTGTTGGAGTCCGGCGTGTAGCCCCAGCTCTCCGGGCTGCATTCGGTCTTGTGGTCCCGCTCCCGGGCGTCGACCTCGGCGGCGTCCCGGCTCCCGCGGCGGCGTCTCATGCTCGCCCCGCCCGCAGGGCGAGTTCGATCCGACGCCGACTGAGATCGACTCGAACGATCTCCACCGTCAGGATGTCACCGGGCTTCACGTCCCTGTCGGCCAGTTCGGAGCTGGGCACGAGGCCCTCGAACCCGTTCGTCGCGTCTTCGATGCGGACGAATGCGCCGATGGGAGCGACCTTGGTGACCGAACCGGTGACCGCGCGGCCGATCTGCTGCCGAAGGTCGAGCAGCGGGTCTTTCTGGAGCGCCTTGAGAGACAGCGGCACGCGCCCGCGCTCGACATCGACGTCGAGAACCTCGGCCGTGACCTCTTGGCCGACGGTGACCACATCCGCAGGGTGATCTACGCGCCGCCACGACAGCTCAGGGATATTGATCATTGCGGTGAAGCCGCCGATGTCCACGAAGGTCACACCGAAGTCGGCGATCTCGATGACTCTTCCCGTTATGACTTGACCTCGGCGAAGTGTTCGCAGAAAGGCCAGTTCTCGCTCGTTGAGGGCTGGGTTCGGCATGTAATCGTTCCTCGGCCGGCAAGGGGGACGCGGTAGTACATCCGATCTGCCTGACCGGGTCTCGCCGACCATGGCCACGTCGTGGTGCTGCTCCGCCCAGTCGGCGGCAGTCGCGCTTCTGAGTCCACACAGGCGTCGATCGGGAGGAACGGTGCGGACCCGAGCACGACAGGAAGTCATCAGGTATCGGCTCAGCAAAGGCCATGGGGAATGCCGGTCTTGGCGGAAGGGGATACGCCGATCCGCACCGCCCTGTGACGGGACCTCGCAAGCGGTTCCTCCGGGTGTCAGGCGAGCCGGCGCAAAAGGTGCTCGCGGGCCGCACGGTCGCCGGGGCCGCCGCGCTCCGCGAGGCGTTCCGCGACGTACCGGCGGTGGGCCTCGTCCACGTTCCCGCCGTACTTGAACTTGCCGTTGACCTTCTGCACGGCCAGCCGGAGGCCGCGGATACCCGGCAGGCGCCGGTGATGCTCGGCGGGGTCGGCGAGGCCGTGGTCCAGGCGGGCGAGCTGGGCACGCAGGATGCCGAGCTTCCCGTCCGGGTCGTCGACGACCTCCGCGTGACAGACCAGCTGGACGGCCGCGTAGTACGTCGTGGGGACGCCGAGCCGGGGATCCTCGTCGGCGCCGGGCAGCGCCTTCCACGCCCCCTCGACGTACGCCCAGTCGCCGGCCACGGCCATGACCACGGCGGGGTTCTCCTCGATCGCCGACCAGACGGGGTTCGGCCGGGCGAGGTGCAGCAGAATCGTGGACGCGTCGGCGAGGAGGAACTGTGTCGGCACGACCACCGGCACGTCGCGGTCGCGCCCGGACGCGATGAGGTGACCGAACTCGTTCGCGCGGACGAAGGCCAGCGCCTCCTCGTCGGTGGCGGAGTCCCAGGGATGGATCAGCACCTCCTCACTGTACGCACTCGCCGCGGTGGCATACCGCGGCGGTTCCCGGCGCTCTTCACCGCTGGACGTCCATGACACTTCGCAGCCGCTCCGGCTGAAGCACCGGTATGGCCTGGTGTTCGCCGGATCCCTACCGCCCGCCGAGGCCGGCGTCCCTGGCGCGCGCCACCGCCGCGGCACGATCGGAGACGCCGAGCTTGGCGAAGATGTTCGACACGTGGTTGCGTATGGTCTTCTCGCTCAGATACAGGCGCCGCGCGATGGCGTGGTTGGTGAGACCGGAGGCGACGAGGTCCAGCACCTCCAGTTCGCGTTCCGTCAGCTCGGGCACCGGCCGGGGCCGTACGGCCGACGCGGTGAGAGCGGCCAGCACCCGGCTTCCGGTCGCCGCGCCGAACACGACCTGTCCCGAGGCCACCGCCTCCAGCGAGCGCACGATGTCGGCGGGCGTCGCCTCTTTGAGCAGGTAGCCGCGGGCGCCGGCCCGTACGGCGGCGAGGATCGACGCGTCGTCGGACAACATGGTCAGGGCCAGCACGGCCACGCCGGGATGCCGGGCCGTGATGCGGGACGTCGCTTCGATCCCGCTCATGCCCGGCAGGTGCAGATCCATCAGGATGACGTCGGGGGCGACCTGGTCCACCAGCTCGACGGCCGCCTCGCCGGTGCTCGCCACCCCCGCGACCTCCACCTCGGGCAGATCGCGGAAGAGCGCGACCAGCCCTTCGGCGAACACCGGGTGGTCCTCCACCACCATGACGCGGATCATCGGACCGCCAGCGGGAGCCGTACGACCAGGTGCGTGCCCGCCCCGGCCTGGTCGAGCAGTTCGAAGGTGCCGTCGAGCTCCTCGGACCGGCGCCGCATGGAGGCGAGGCCGAACCCGTGGCGGGCGGGAGCCCCCACCCCGACGCCGTCGTCGTCGACCCGCAGCTCCAGAACGCCCGGCGCGTCGCACGCCCGCAGGCTGACCGTGCATCGGGACGCCATGGCGTGCCGTACGGCGTTCGTCATGGCCTCGGCCGCGATCCGGTAGGCGGCCAGCTCGACCGGCGGCGGAAGGGCGGGCAGGTCGGGCGGGGCCTCCACCTCGACCGCGAGGTCGCCCGCGAAGCCCCTGCCGAGCTCGGCCAGCGCGCCCGTGAGCCCCAGCGTGTCCAGGGGCGGCGGGCGCAGGTCGTTGACGATCGCACGGACGTTCTCGACCGTGCCGCGGATGCGGCCCGACAGCTCGTCCATCACTCGTTTGGCGCCTTCCGGGTCGGTGTCGACCAGGCGCCTGCCGCGGTCCACCTGCAGCGCGAGGGCCGCCAGCGTGGGGCCGAGCCCGTCGTGGAGTTCGTAGAGTAGCCGGTCACGCTCCTCCTGCCGGGCCGCCAGCAGCCGCCCGTGCGAACGCTCGAGATCGGCCCCGAGGCGGTGCGCCCGCACGGCCACCGCGACGTGCGGCGCGAGCTGCGCCAGCAGGGCACGGTCCTTGGGGCGCAGCCGCTCCCCCAGCAGCAGCGTGCCGACCCGCTCGCCCTGGTAGAGGAGCGGAACGCTCTCACTTGTGTCGGCGCCGCTCGGTCGTCCCCAGGAGGCCACGACCGCACCCGGCTCCTCGACGGCCACGTAGTGGATGCGCAGGACCCGCCCGACCTCCGCGGCCATCCGCTCCAGGAGGTCACCGGGCGCACCCGCGTCCGAGAGCCGCACACCGAGGCGACGCAGCGCACGCGCCGGGTCGTCGCGATCGCCGTACACGAGGCGGTTCGCTGCGGCGGACACCCGCAGATAGAGAGGGTGCACCGCGAGCGCCACGATCAGTGCGGACGCGCCGGAGCCGATCGCGTTCCCGAGCGTGGCCGCGACCAGGGCGTACGTGGCCAGCAGGGCGACGCTGACGGCTCCGAACGCGAGCGCGCGCGACAGCAGGAGATCGAGGTCCCAGAGGCGGTGCGCGACGACGGCCACGGACACCGCCACCGGCAGCGGGACGGCGGCGAGCGCCACGATGACCGGCCCCCACGGCACGAACAGGGCGACGCCGAGCAGGCCCACCGTCAGCAGCGCGGCGGCCAGCACCCATTGGAGCCGCCGTCGCACCTCATCGTCCGCCGACCGATAACGGCCGACGAGCGAGCCGACCGCGGCGAGCACCGCGCCGACCGTGCACACCGTGCCCGCGGTCCTGAGGACGTCCGGGACCCCGGTGAGTCCGGCCAGCACGCCGGCGTACCCCTTGGGGAAGAGCCCGGGGACCTGCTCGTAGGTCACCGGGCGGAGCATCCAGTCGAGCGTGTTCACCCCGATGCCGGCGTACGCCGCGGCCGACGCGGGCCACCAGCGACGCGAAGGGAGGCGGCCGTCCGGGAAGATCAGCAGGAAGATCGTCGGGACCAGGAGATAGGCGGGGATCCACACCCAGTTGGACACCCACATCGCCCACTCGTCCCCCGGCAGGCCGGTGCCGTCGTTGATGCCGAGCAGGCCGTACGCGCCGAGGGCGAGCCCAAGCCCCTGGGCCGTCCCTACCACCACCATCACCCAGCCGACCCGGCTCCGCGGCCGCTGCGCCACCACGAAGAGGCCGGGCACGCCGAACGACAGCGCCGCGACCGCGCGGAAGGCGTCGAACCGTTCGACGATCCCCGTCACGCCCAGCTGCCGCAGCCTGGGCTCGACGACCAGCGTCCCGAGGACCAGGACGAGCAGTGCGCCCGCCGCCACGGCGGCGCGCCGGGCCGATCTGTCCGTCATGAGGGGGATGTTGCCATCTGCGTGTCCCGTCGTCACGGGACGAGATGTCCCGTCCCGCGCAGGACCGGCGGCTCATGCCGGCCGGACGTCCCCCGCAGGACCCTCGAATCCGCAACCATTCACCGCGTTCTTCGAGGAGAGGACATGTCCGCACCCACCGCCACACCCACCACCGTTCCCGCCGCCCGCCCGCTCTCGTCCGCGCTCGTCGCCGGCGTGGGCCTGCTGCTCGCCATGGACGTCGCCGGCGCGATCATCTCCCTGTCCGCGGGCCTCAGCCCGACCCTGCTCGACGCCCTCGGACCGCAGGCGCGGCTGTCGGCGCCGATTCCGATGATGATCGCTCAGGTCCTGCTGGTCGTCGGCGCGACCCGGCGTCGTCGCGGCGTCGCCGTTCCCGCCTCGGCCCTCCTGGTCGTCGCCGGAGTGCTCGCCTTCATGTCCGGCTTCTACGACGGCGGCTACGCCGCCGATCTCACGGCGGGCCAGCGGGTCTTCCAGATCGCCCTCGTCACGGCCCACCTCGGAGTCGGCGTCCTCGCGGGGTTCCGCCTGGTAGGGCTGCTGCGCCGCTGACCGCCGGGGGTCACATGCGGCGGAGGAGCAGGGTCACGAAACCGAGTGCACCCCGGTAGCCGTCGAGCCACATGTCTCGATGCTCCCTCATCACGGCGAGGGCCTGCTCACCGTCGGGGCCGGGGTTGTCCGCGGCCCAGCGCGCCAGCGTGCCGGTCCACGACCACTCGTACTCGTCCCATTCCGCCGGATCGCTCACGTGGGCGTAGACGGTCAGCCAGCCCTTGGACTCGGCGGCCTCCACCGTGCCCGCGAGATCCGGATATTCGCCGATCGCTTCTGCGACCTCGGGAGCGGGAGGGCGTTCCCAGTACCCCTCCCCCACGAGTGCGAGGCCGCCGGGCCGTACGAACCGGGCGAGAGCCTCCATCGTCTCCGTCAGCCCGCCGAAGGCGTGTGTCGAGCCCACGCACAACCCCAGGTCGTACGGCTGGGCGGCGGTGAAGGCGTCGGCCGGCGACGTGTGCAGCGTCAGCCGGTCGGCCAGCCCTCGCCTGACGGCCGCCGCGTTCGCGGCCGCCACGGCGTGCGGGGAGATGTCCACGCCGTCCGCGCGGGCGGACGGGACGAGTTCGAGCGCCCGGAGCGACCATTCGCCCTCGCCGCATCCCAGGTCGAGGATGCGTGATCCCTCCGGCAGCGCGGCGCGGCGCAGCAGCCGATCGAGGTTGGCGGCCGAGACGGGCGCGGCGATGGGGTGATCACGATGGGCGATGGCGCTGAGCAGTTGTCGATCCACCTCGCCATCCTGCCGAGCTGGATCAGGCGCCCGCATCTGCATTTAGCGGGCGACGAGGATCTTGCTAACGATCTGATCTCTCCCTCCAGCGAGGGGTAACCCGACCGGAGACGCCGTCCGTCCCAACTCCGTCAAGGTTTCGAACACCCCCCGGAGTTCCCGACGATGGCGTACCAGCAAGGTCCTCCCGGTCAGCCCCCGTACGGCCCGCCCCCTGGGTACGGCTACCCGCATCAGCCGGGCTACCCGCCGCAGCCGCCCCCGAAGAAGTCCAACGTGGGTCTGATCCTGGCCGTCATCGGCGTGCTTCTCCTGCTGCTCCTCGGCGGGTGCTTCGCGGTGGTGGTGGTCGCGGCGAACAAGGGGGCGGAGGAGGTCAACAAGGCCATCTCCCAGCTCACCCCGTTCCCCAGCTTCCCGGTGGACGCGGACGGGCCCAAGCACGAGGTCGTGTTCGAGGCCGAGGGGGACGGCGGGGCCGATTCGGCGAGCAACATCACCTACACCTCGGGCTTCGACCTGAAGCAGGAGGCCGGCGTTTCCCTGCCCTTCACCAAGTCCCGGCAATTGGCGGAAGGCACTCCGACAGTCAGCCTGTGGGTGCAGAACGCCGCCGACCAGGGCACGGTGACGTGCCGGATAAAGGTGGACGGGAAGACCGTACGGCAGGCGAAATCCACCGGCCCTTACGGAGTGTGCCGCGTCCAGGTGGACTCCCTGGGCGAGTGAGTCGGCCGGCCCCAGGCGGGCGGGGCATCGCGGGCGGCGGTTCAGCCGGTCCAGGAGCTGTTGAGGAAGGACATCATCATCGGCACCATGAGCGGCCCGATCACCGCGGCATAGAGGATGATCACCGATCGGTGGCGGGCGCCCGCCCGGCCGATGAGCACCCACAGCGGCCACCACAACAGCGCCGACCGGGGGATCGACATGTAGAACGTGGAGGTGACCAGCGCGCCCACCTGCAGCCCGACGTAGACGAACTCCGCCCAGCGGCGGGTGACGAGCAGCCAGACGAGCAGCAGCACCCCCACGATCGCCGCCGCGATCTCGAGACGGAACATCGGCGCGAACCCGCCGTCCCCGCCGGTCGAGTCCCACGTCGTGCGGAACGCCTCCCAGGGCCAGACCGGTTTCCGCCCCCATCCGGTCTGCTGCGCGTTGTTCCAGGCCAGCCAGTCACCCGTACGGGAGTACTGGTAGGCGGCGTACGCGAGGATCGGCGCGAACGGCAGCGCCAGCCAGGCCCCCCGCCACCAGCCCGCCCAGCCGTCCCTCCGGATGCGGCTCACGACGAACTCGACGATCAGCGCGACGGCGAGGAACAGGCCGGTGATCCGTACGCAGGACGCCCCGGCGGCCAGGGCGCAGGCCAGCGGCCAGGTGCGGCGGCGGGCCGCCAGCCAGGCGGGCAGCGCGAAGGCGAGGAAGAGCGCCTCGGTGTAGCCGGCGAACAGGAAGACGGCGGGGGGACACAGCAGCAGTGCCAGGACGGCCCAGCGCCCCGCCCCGGCGGGCCCCTCGAAGTCGGCGAGCCGGGCCAGCGCCACCACGGCCACCGCGCCGGCCACGAACGAGATGATCAGCCCGGCCAGCGTCCAGTCGTCCACCACCAGGTGGACCAGCCGCAGCGCCAGCGGCAGGCCGGGGAAGAACGCCGGCAGTCCCGGATCGGGCTCCAGTTTGGGGTCGCCGTCGTAGCCGAACTCCGCGATCTTCCGGAACAGGTCGACGTCCCAGAACTTCCACCGCTCCAGCAGCGGGGCGTGGTTCTGGCCCGAGACGATCAGGATTCCGTAGACCGCCACGAGGAGCATGCCCGCCCTGGTGCCCACCCACAGCAGCAGGGCGTCCCGGACGGTGGCGCTGCGCCGCAGCGGTTCCGCGGCGGCCCGGCCGGCGGGAAGGCCCGAGTGCCCGGCGGCCTCCGTGTCCGGCCCGGTTCGCTCCCCGCGCTCGGGGTCGTGCTCAGCTTCCTGGACGAAAGCCGTCACGTGCCGTCTCCTCTCGCACCTGCCGGTCCTCGCCGCGCGGTGTCCTACCGCTTCAAAGCACGAAAGTCCTTCCGTCTCGAAGCGGGGTCCATCCCCCGGACCACTGCTGCTCCCCTGGGCCGTACGCGGCGAGCGGCGGCCGCGCCCATGATCGGCAATGATGTCAACCGCCCGAGGTCCCGCGCCAGGGGGACTCCGGCGCCGCCTGCGGGAGCCGCCGATGACCTCGGGTTTCCGCCGAGACGAGCCGGGCCGGCCCGCGCCTCGGATGAAAGTTGCAGCGCCCGGGGAACTGAGCGCCCGGTGAGCTGGGAGATCCGAGGACTCATGCCGTGTGGACAACCACCGGCAGGTACACCTTGATCCGCACGCAGGGAAGTCGGGACAATCTCCCCGATATTCACATCAAATCGCATCCATCCCTTTCACCGCCGCCCGTACGGCGACGCGTGGCATGCCGCCGTTCCAACCACCGCGACCCACGAGTGAGCGGAGGACGGCGGCGACCGCAGGGTCGGCCAACCCGACGACCCGCCCGACAGAAAGGATCGTGATGAGTCACTCAGCGCAACGCCTGGGCGTGGTCGCCGAATCGGCGCCGGGCGAGACACGCGTGGCGGCCACCCCGGCCACCGTCGCGCAGTTGGTCTCGCTCGGCTACGAGGTGATCGTCGAAAAGGGCGCCGGCGGACGGTCGGGCTTCACGGACGACGCGTACGCCAGGACCGGGGCGCGGATCGCCGGCCGCGAGGAGACGTGGGACGCCGACGTCGTGCTGAAGGTGAACGCGCCGTCGGCGGACGAGACCGCGGCGTTGCGCGAGGGAGCCACGCTCGTCTCCCTGATCGGCCCGGCGGCGAACGCCGATCTGGTGGACGCGCTCGCGCGACGGCCGATCACCGTGCTCGCGATGGACGCCGTGCCGCGCGTCTCCCGTGCGCAGTCGCTCGACGTGCTGAGCTCGATGGCGAACATCGCCGGTTACCGCGCCGTCATCGAGGCGGCGCACGCGTTCGGGCGGCTCTTCACCGGCCAGGTGACCGCGGCGGGGAAGGTCCCCCCGGCCAAGGTCCTGGTGGCGGGCGCGGGCGTGGCGGGGCTGGCGGCCATCGCCACGGCGACCAGCCTGGGCGCGATCGTACGCGCGACCGACCCCCGTCCCGAGGTCGCCGAGCAGGTGCGCTCGCTGGGCGCGGAGTTCCTCGACGTCGGGGTCGCCCAGGAGACGAGCACGGACGGGTACGCCCGGGAGACCTCGCGGGACTACGACCGCCGCGCCGCCGAGATGTACGCCGAGCAGGCCGCCGACGTGGACATCGTCATCACCACCGCCCTGATCCCCGGACGTCCCGCCCCCCGGCTGCTCACGGCCGAGCACGTGGCGCGCATTCGCCCGGGCAGCGTCGTCGTCGACATGGCCGCCGCGCAGGGCGGGAACGTCGAGGGCACCCGCCCCGGGGAGGCGGTCGTGACCGAGAACGGCGTGACCATCATCGGCTACACCGACCTCGCGGGGCGGCTGCCGGCGCAGGCCTCGCAGCTCTACGGCACCAACGTCGTCAACCTGATGAAGCTGCTCACCCCGGGCATGGACGGCCGGCTCGTGCTGGACTTCGACGACGTCGTGCAGCGCGCGATGACCGTCGTCCGCGACGGCGAGAAGACCTGGCCGCCGCCGCCCGTGCCGGTGAGCGCGGCCCCCGCCGCCCCCGCCACCCCGGCCGCCCCGGTGCGGGGAACGGCGGCGGCTCCCTCCGGGCGACCGCCGTCGCCGCCCGGACGGCGACGCCATCTGGTCACCGCCGCCGTCGCCGCCGCGCTGTTCCTCCTGACCGCCTTCTCGCCGAACACGCTGATCGAGCACGTCACCGTCTTCGTCCTGTCGATCGTGATCGGCTACTACGTCATCGGCAACGTCCACCACGCGCTGCACACGCCGCTGATGTCGATCACCAACGCCATCTCCGGGATCATCGTGGTCGGCGCGCTGCTCCAGATCGGGCAGGGCGACACGGTCGTCGCCGTCCTGTCGTTCATCGCCATCCTGCTGGCGAGCATCAACATCGTCGGCGGCTTCGCCGTGACCCGGCGCATGCTCGGCATGTTCACGAGGAGCTGACCGTGACCCTCGCCACGGCCGCACAGGCCGCCTACATCGTCGCCGCCCTTCTGTTCATCCTCAGCCTCGCCGGCCTGTCCAAGCACGAGACCGCACGCTCCGGCGTCGTGCTGGGCATCTCCGGCATGGTCATCGCGCTCGCCGCGACGGTCGTCCTCGCCGCGGACGGCGGCGAGACCCTCGCGGTGGTCCTGCTCCTGGCCGCGATGGTGATCGGCGCCGCCGTCGGGCTCTGGCGGGCCCGGATCGTCGAGATGACCGCCATGCCGGAACTCATCGCCATCCTGCACAGCTTCGTCGGCCTCGCCGCCGTCATGGTCGGCTGGAACGGCTTCCTGGAGGTCGAGAACGGGGGCGGGGCGCGGGCGGAGGTCCCCGGCTCGCTGCTGGGCGTCCACCACGCCGAGGTGTCCATCGGCGTGTTCATCGGGGCGCTCACGTTCACCGGGTCGGTCGTCGCGTTCCTCAAGCTGTCGGCCCGGATCGACTCCCGCCCGATGATGCTGCCGGGCAAGAACCACCTGAACCTGGGCGCGCTCGCGGCGTTCGCGGTCCTGACCGTGCTCTTCGTGATCTCCCCGAACCTCGGGCTGCTCGTCGCGCTGACCGCCGTGGCGCTGCTGCTCGGCTGGCACCTGGTCGCCTCCATCGGCGGCGGGGACATGCCCGTCGTCGTCTCGATGCTGAACAGCTACTCGGGGTGGGCGGCCGCGGCGTCCGGGTTCCTGCTCGACAACAACCTGCTGATCGTCACCGGCGCCCTCGTGGGCTCGTCCGGCGCCTACCTGTCGTACGTGATGTGCCAGGCGATGAACCGGTCGTTCATCTCCGTGATCGCCGGGGGTTTCGGCATCGAGGCGGGCCCCGCCGGCGACCGCGACTACGGCGAGCACAAGGAGATCACCGCCGCCGAGACCGCCGACCTGCTCAAGGAGGCCAAGTCCGTCGTCATCACCCCCGGGTACGGCATGGCGGTCGCGCAGGCGCAGTATCCGGTCGCCGACCTCACCCGCAAGCTGCGGGAACGCGGCGTCGAGGTGCGCTTCGGCATCCACCCGGTCGCCGGCCGCCTGCCCGGTCACATGAACGTCCTGCTCGCCGAGGCCAAGGTGCCGTACGACATCGTGCTCGAAATGGACGAGATCAACGACGATTTCGCCACCACGTCGGTCGTCCTCGTCATCGGCGCCAACGACACCGTGAATCCGGGGGCCGTCGAGGACCCGGACAGCCCCATCGCCGGGATGCCCGTCCTGCGCGTGTGGGAGGCCGAGAACGTGGTCGTCTTCAAACGGTCGATGGCCACGGGCTACGCCGGGGTGCAGAACCCCCTGTTCTTCCGGCACAACAGCAGGATGCTCTTCGGCGACGCCAGGCAACGCGTCGAGGAGATCGTCTCCGCGCTCTGACGATGTGACCAGCCTGCCGACGAGCGCCGATCCGGGCCGGGAGGACGACGCCTCCCGGCCGCGGTCACCCGTGCTCGATCTTCGTCAGCCCGAAGCCGAGCTGGCTGTAGAGCTCCAGCTGGTCGAAGTATTCGCGGTGCGTGACGATCCTGCTGTCCCTGACGAAGGTCGAGCAGGTGGCGCGGAGAGTGATGTGACGGTCCGTTCCCTCTATCTCGCGCCCGTCCGGCAGCAGGAAAGGCCCCTTATGGGTGCCGGTATAGGTCCATTCCGTGACGGCGGGGTTGTCACAGTCGCCGAGCTCGAACCAGGCCGTCGCGTGGAAGTCCGGAAAGGCCCTGAAGAACTGCTCGTACATCCAGGCGATCTGGTCGTGGCCTTCCGCCACGCCTGACGGCGTGACATACACGGCGCCGGGGCTGTAGCAGCAGAGGATCCCCGGTATGTCGTGATTGTTGATCGCGTCGGCCAACCAGTGCTTGAGGTCCCAGAAAGTAGCCATAGGGCGCCCTTGATGCGTCGAATATCGGCTTCTCAATTTACGCAAAGCACGGTTTTCCCATGGTTCCCGAAGGGCCTCACCTTGGCAAAAGACGGCTCGCGGTCGTCCCCGTCGGCTACGCGGCTCCAGCTCCGTCTGGGCGTCAAGCGGCCACCGTCAGCTGCACCGTGGTCCTGGCCATCCGGGGGATGACGGGACGCCCAGTGGTGACTGTGCAGCGATCCACGCGGACGCACAAGAGTTGTTGCACAACACCTCTTGTGCTTCTAGGGTGGGCGGGTGAGTGATCGCCCAACGCGTGAAGTACGCGACTCGAAGGTGCTCGCCGCGATGTCACACCCGCTGCGCCGGCGGCTGCTCGACATCCTGCGGGTGGACGGGCCCTCGACGGCGTCGGTGCTCGCCGACAGGACCGGGCAGGCCGTCGGCAACATCAGCCATCATCTGAAGGTCCTCGCCGCGAGCGAACTCGTCGAGGAGGTGCCGGAGCTCGCGCGTGACCGCCGGGAGCGCTGGTGGCGCAGGTCGCCGGACGTCCTCAGCTGGTCGGCGTCGGACTTCCCCGACGATCCCGTGGCCGCGGCGGCGGAATCGCTCGTCCTCGACCGGCAGACCGCGCTCGTACGGCAGTGGTTCGCCGAGCGCGACGGCTACCCGGAGCCGTGGCGGCGAGCGGCGTTCACCACCGACCACTGGGCGAGGCTGTCGGTCGCCGAGCTCGCCGAGTTGGAAGAGCAGATCTTCGCCCTGTTCGCCTCGCTGGCCGACCGGGAGGTTCCCGACGACGGGGAAGAACGCACGCTTGTCTTCCTCACCGTCCGCGCCGTGCCGGGCCGGCCGTGACCACGACGCCGGTCGTACGCGGCGGACTGCTGGGGACTCGCGACTTCCGGTTGTTGTGGATCGGCGAGACGACGAGCACGCTCGGCAGCTCCGTCGGCGGTGTGGCGCTTCCACTGGCCGCCGTGATGACACTGCACGCGAGCCCGCTGACCGTCGGGCTGCTGACCGCGGCCGCCTGGCTGCCGTGGCTGCTGGTCGGACTGCCCGCAGGCGCATGGGTGGACCGGATGCCGAAACGGCCGGTGATGCTGGCGTGCAACAGCGTGTCCATGGCGGTGTTCGCGAGCGTGCCGATCGTGGCATGGCTCGGCGCGCTGACGACGGCGCACCTGCTCGTGGCGGCCACGACGGGCGGTGCGGCGAGGGTGTTCTTCACCCTCGCCTACCGGGCCTACCTGCCCGTGTTGGTCGAGAGCGAGCGGCTGCTGGAAGCCAACGCCAAGCTCCAGGGCAGCGAATCGGCCGCGCAGATCGCCGGTCCGGGGCTGGCAGGGCTGCTCGCGCAATGGTTCGGCGCGGTCAGCGGCGTACTGGCCGACGCGGTCAGCTTCGCGATCGCCGTGCTGTGCCTGCGTTCCGTGGGCACGCGCGAGACCCGCCGGGAGGGTGCCGCGAAACGGCGGCTGCGCGCAGAGATCCGCGACGGGCTGCGGTTCGTCGTCCGCGACCCCTATCTGCGCACGCTCACCGCCTTCGGCGCGATGTCCAACATCGCCTTGATGGGTTACTCGTCGATCCAGGTCGTGTTCCTCACCCGGGACCTCGGCGCCGGGGCAGGACAGGTGGGTGTCGTGCTGGCGGTGGCAAGCTCGGGCGGCCTGTTCGGCGCCGCGCTGTCCGGCCGGACGGCCACGCGATTCGGAACGGCACGGGGATTCCTGCTGTGCGAGGCGCTCGCCGCACCGATGGCTGTGCTCGGGCCGATCGGCAGCGGCGGCACGGGGCTGGTTCTCTTCACCGCCGCCGGCTTCGGCACCGGCCTGGGCATCGTCGCCTCGAACATCCTGACGAGCACCTTCCGCCAGCACTACTGCCCGGCCGAACTGTTCGGACGGATCACCGCGAGCGCCTCGGCCCTGAACTACGGCGCGATCCCCCTCGGCGGGCTGCTCGGCGGCGTGCTGGGCGAGGCGGTCGGCGTACGCGAGACCCTGATGCTGATGGCCGTCATCCAGCTCCTCTCACTCGCCGTCCTGCTGCTCAGCCCGTTCCGCCCCCTGCGCGACTTCCCCACCCCTCCGCTTGTCGACCACGCTGCACCGGTCCTTCATCCGGTACGACCGCGTGGTGCAGACCGATCGTGATATCTCGCTGAGATGATCAGAAGTGGGACGGCGCTGGGCGCCCTGGGCTCGTTGCAGCACAGCAGCCAGACAAGATCCGTTATTGCGCGCTGCGCAGCTTGAGAAGGTATGTCGCGGTAAGCGCAACGGCACGGTCTCCGTCGTCCGACAGATCTGCGAGGGCACGCGACGTCGTGATCCCCGGGATGTCCGCGAGCGCCTGTGTCAGCCGTCGACGTGCAGACGACTCGATGCCGCTCTGGGCGAGACAGCCGACGAGCCTGGCAGCGATCTGATCCGTCAACGCGGGGTCACTCGCCAGCACGCTCAGCGCATCGGCCGCATCGACGTCGTTCGTCCCCTCGACGATCATGTCGATGAGCGTCGGGACCGCGTCGGCTGCTCCACGTGCCCCGAGTGCCAGAGCCGCACACCCGCGAACCACGACATCGGAGTTCGTGAGGGCGTGCTGCAGCAGTGCGGTGGCCGCACCGCTCGGAATCTCGGCGATGGACTGGACGGCACGTTTCCGCACCTCGGCCACTGGCGAGTCGAGGCCCTCCGCCAGCAGCGGCACTCCGCTGTCGCCCGATCGCGCCAGAGCCCATCGAAGGGCTCCGGCGACGTTCGGGTCCGTCTCGCTCAGCGCTGCCTCGACCAGAGCTTCCACCGGCACCGAAACCTCTTCGACCGACGACAGGGCCGCACGCTGGCGCTTGCCTGCGCTCTCCGACCCCAAGGCCTGGAGGAGTGCCACGATCCGGAGGACGTCCTCCCAGCCGGCGGGTTCCGCGGCACCGATCCGACGCAGTCGCGTGAGCAGTTCCGTCTCGGCCGCGATGCGTTCTCTCGTCTGGCGGATGAGGTCGTCGACGAGTTCCGAGGGCGTGAAGCCGGGATCATCCAGCGCACGCCCGACTTCACGCAGCGACAGCCCCAATGACCGCAGGCTCTCGATATGGAAGATCCGCCGGATGTCCTCGCTGGAGTACTCCCGATAGCCCGCCTCGGTACGACCCGTTGGCCGCACCAGGCCGAGCGATTCGTAATGCCTGAGCATGCGGGCGCTGACCCCGGACCGTCGTGCCACATCACCGATCAACATCGCCTGTCACCCCTCCTGGCCGGCCGTGCCGAGGACTGCGACGCGCTTCGCCTCCTCGATCGCGAACTCGAATCCGGCATCCGGGTTGCGCAACAGCCGTTCCGTGGCGATCGCGTGCTGACGCACACGAGGGTCGCGATTCGTCATCGCGGCGTCCAGGGGCGGCGTGATCACCTTACCGAGCGCGATCAGCGCCCGGCTGAGGCTCAATTGTGTCTCACGCTCACCGCGTCCCAGCTGTGTCGCCAACACCCCGGCCAGCTCGGATTCTTCACCTTCGGGCACGAGTACGACCGCTGCTCGCCAGGCGCTCCGCGCCACCTCGTCGTCGGCGTCGGTCAGCAGCGCCCGTGTGATCGCCGGCCACGCCTGCCGATCCCCGATCTTGGACAGCGTGTGCAACGCCTGGCTTCGCGCCTGCGCACGCTCCGAGCGAAGTTCGTCGATGAGCTTCGGCACCGTCATCGATGACGAGTGGCGGGTGAGCGCCCACGTGAGCATGTCGCGCACGTAGAAATCGGGCTCGATCGCGCATCGTTCGACGAGCTTGTCGACGAACCGCGGGTCCGGGGTCGTGCCGACCGCCAGCACTGCCTGTAGCCGCACCGACGAGCTGCTGCTCTCCAGCGCTTGAAGAGCTCGCAACGTGTTCGTGTCGTCTTCCGGCGTGGTCATCGGAACCACCACCTCCTCGGCCACAGTCAAGACCTTGTCACTGTGTCAAGGTCAAGCGGAGCCGCGCGCGAGATGGCCGACCACGTTGAAGGTTCCGGGCCGGATATCGCAAGGCGTCCTCGGGGAGGGCCGCGATCTGTTCGATGCCGGGTCCGGGTGAGGTCTCGAGGAGACGCGCCGAGACCATTCGGTCAACCGGCGCAATGGTTGTCGGCTAGGGATTTGTTCGCATCGGGGTTGCCGAGGGACACCGCCGCGTTCCAGTCGGCGCAGGCGGCGCCGGTGTCGCCCAGCCGGGATTCGGCCACTCCACGCTGGTAATAGGCGTCGGCGTATTGGGGGATCAGTCCGATCGCCGCGTTCAGATCGGATATCGCCCCGCGTGGGTTACCCAGCCCGATCCCGGCCGCTCCCCGGGAGTAGTAGGCCTCTGCCAGCTGCGGGTCATAGGCGATGGCCGTGGAAAGGTCCGCGTACGCGCCCGAGTAATCACGCAGAGCGATTTTGACCTTACCGCGCTCGCTGTAGGCGGCTGCGAAGGTCGGAAGCCGCGACACCTCGTAGTCGAGCTCGCGGAGTGCCCCGGTGTAGTCGCGGTCGTGGTATTTGATCAGGCCGAGGTAGTGGTGCGCCAGGACGAAGTCCGGGTCGAGTTCGACGGTGCGCTCGAAATCCGATGTGGCGTCGGTGTAGTTTCCGTCGCGGAATCTGGCGATGCCCCGGCTGTTGTACGTCAACGCGACGCCGGGCTCTTTGGCGATGGCGTCGCTCATGATGGTTTCCGTGTTCCGCCAGGCCGTGTTCCGGATGATGGTCAGCGTGGCGAAGAGGATCAGGACCACCGCCGTCGCCCCGATCGCGCCGACACGCAGCCTGCGATCACGGTGCCGGAGCGCTGTGTCCGTGAGATATCCGGCGATGAGGAAGAGGCCGAGATACGGCAGGTACGCATATCTGTTCGCGTGGTAGCCGTCGATGAGAAGCACGGCCAGGGTCGGCGCGATGGTGACCGCGAAGAATCCGAGCCCGAAGACGACGATTCTGCGAGCCGGCCTCACCAGCCACAAAGCGGCGGCCCCGGCCGCGAGCACCAACGGGAAAAGGTAGAGATACCAGGGGAAGGGCTTGTGGGGGTACTCGTAAACGAGGGACAGATGGAACGGGTAGACCGACTGCACCAGATGGTTCACCAACGCCGAGCAGGCCAGGAGGATCCGGTCGACAACGGTGTACCCGTGCTGCGGGACCACGTCCTGCCGTACGTTCAGCGCGACGAGAACCGTGATCGCGGCGATGACGAGAAATGGAATCTTCTCCAGGAACAGACGCCGGCTCGGCCTGCGGCCCTGCAAGTGGTCCACGAGGAACAACACCAGGGGAAGCGCGACGGCGGTCGACTTGGAGAGCGCGGCCAGCCCGAACAGGACCACGGACCAGGCCAACGGCTGCCAGCGCTGTGACCTGCTGTAACGCAGGTAGACCAGGAGCGCGGCCAGTGAGAAGAGCGTGGCCAGCAGGTTGCTTCGGGCGGAGATCCAGGCGACCGTGTCGGCGTTCACGGGATGGATCGCGAACGCCACCGCGACGAAGCAGGCCAGGAAAGCGCGCTCGGTGAGCCGGCGGAACAACAGGAACACCAACACCACATTGGCCAGGTGCAGTATCAGATTCGTGAAGTGGTACATGCCGATCGCGCCGTGGCCGAACAGATAGTCGATCGCGTACGACACGTACACCAGCGGCGTATACATGAACTGCAGCGGCGTGGTGAACCAGTGGCCGATGTTGGTCCCGCTGAACTCCCGGATGGAGACGTTGTCCACCACGCCCTCGGGATCGTCGAAATAGATGAAGCCGTTGCCGAGGCCGTTGGCGTGCACGGCGAAGGCTCCCGCGACGATCAGTAACAGAATCTGCCATTGCAGGGAGGGGTCCTGCGCTCTGGTCGTGCTTTTGCGCGCGGCGGCATAACGGGCACCGCGGCGAACGGCCGGGCGAGCGGGCGTCATCACACGCCTCCAGTGAGCGTCGTCGCTGTCGGGGCGTCCCAGTCCCGCCGGCGCTCTGTCGCCGGCTTGGACCGTCTCGGACTGTACGCCGCACTGATCGAAGCCGGTACCGGCTGCGGCCCGCTTCGTCCGGCGGAGGGGCCTGATCAGGCGAGCGTGTCCAAGGCGGCGAGGTCGTCGTCTGAAACGATCAGATCGGCGGCCGCCGTGTTCTCCTCCAGGTGGGCCCGTGAGGCTGGGCCCGCATCGGGCCCCTGTCCGCGCCGATCTCACCCGCCGGTGTATACAAGGCGAACATGACAGCGGATACCTTTACGGATTCGACAGCATTCCTCGCCTCCAAGGGCGCCGCCCAGATCCCTCACCCCGGCGGCACGCTCCTGGAGCACCTGCACCGCGTCGCTGCCCAGCTCAAGGACTGGGACGCGCCTGAAGAGGTGCAGCTCGCCGGTCTGTGTCACGCGACCTACGGCACAGACGGCTTCGACCACCCGCTCCTCGACCTCGCCGATCGCGCCGCGCTGGCCGAGGTGATCGGGGCCCCGGCCGAGGCGCTGGTGTATCTCTACGCCTCCTGCGACCGCGCAGCCACCTATCCCGCCCTGCGCTTCGTAGACCGCTTCACAGGCCGGCCGGTTGACCCCTCCGTCGCCGAACTCCGAGCGTTCATCCTGATCACGGCCGCGAACGAGATCGACGTCGCCCGGCACAACGCGGACATCCGTGCGAAACACAGGGCCGCGCTTCACGCGTTCTTCGCCCGTAACCGGGTTCTCCTGCCACCGGTCGCCTGGGAGGCCGTCAAGGAGACCTTCGCCGTCCGCATCGCGAGCCTCGATCACCTGGTCCTGACCGTGGCCGACATCTCGCGGACGATCGATTTCTACCGGGACGCCCTCGGAATGGAGCCGGTGACCTTCAGCGGTGGCCGCCACGCGCTCGCCTTCGGTTCCAGCAAGATCAACCTGCACCAGGCCGGGCACGAGATCCGGCCACACGCCCTCCGCCCCGTGCCGGGCAGCGCCGACCTCTGCCTGATCACCCGCTCGCCCCTGGATCAGGTGGCCGCTCATCTGACCGCCGCGGGCGTACCCATCGAAGAGGGTCCGGTTCCCAGGACCGGCGCGCTCGGCCCGATCACCAGCCTGTACATCCGTGACCCTGACCACAACCTCATCGAGATCTCCACCTACGACTGATGAAGTAGCCCTGGTTCAAGCCCGGACCCGCGAAGCGCCGGCTCAGGTGGCGAGAGTCCACGGCATCAGGACCTCATGCCGCACGTACCGGTTCTTCGCGGTGCCGGCGAGGAGAAGCCGGTAGAGCGGCCGGTCCTCACCGTGGCCCAGGTGTTCGAGCGGGCCGGCCTGGTGGCGGTACGGCTGCGCGCGTCGATCCTGCTCGCTGCCTTCGCGAGCCTGCGCTGGGGCGAGGTCGCGGCGCTGTGGCGGATGGACCTATACCTGAACGCCGGAACGGTCAGCGTTCGGCAACTGATATGGGCGAAGCGGTCGTCGGGCCGCACGGGGCTTGTTCAGGAGGGCGAGTCCTCGGTGTTCGGTAGGAACAGGCGCCGCCCCGCGGCGGGCTAAAGATCAACCCCGGGTGCCGGCAGCCGCCTGCCCGACCGTCGCGGGGGTATGATCCGGCCTCCCCCGCACGGCGAAGACGCCGATGGCGAACAGCGCCGCGAAGAAGACGCCGTCGGGCACCAGGAACCAGGCCCCGGGCAGCCCGAGGGCGCCGAGGATGCACGAGACGATCAACGCGATCCCGATCCACCACGGCAGCATCCGGCCCCTCAGCACAGCGATGCCGAGGCAGATCGAGCCGACGACCAGCGCCAGGAGCGCGACACCCTCGAAGACCGCGAAACCCGGCGGTTCCTGTGCGGGGATGCCGCCGTGGCCGACCAGATACGGCTTGACGAACGCCTCAGTGGTGCCCTCGCCGACATTGAGCATCACCAGCGCGGCGAATATGCCGGCGTAGCCGACGATGTGCAGCTTCTGCGCACGCCCGGCGAAGGTCAGGATCACCGGCAGCCCCAGCGCGATGATGACGTCCCCGACCAGCGCGACACCCTCGAACAGCGGCCAGTTCTGGTAGCGGAACACCTCGTCGCCGCTGCCCGGCGCGAGCAGGTTGGCGGCGAGGTAGCCCGCCCCCGCGACGATCGTGCCGACGATGAGCGCCCACCCGGCGAGGCGTCTCACGTTCACGGTCATGGTCTCCTCCATGGTTCGCAGCGCCAGGCGCTGTGTGCGATGCCGTCCGTCGGCGGCGCGTCCTCAGCGTCGGCCCTGCGCACCCGCGGCGTCGTCGTACCGGGGTCGGCACCGGTTGATACCCCGGTCGCGAACCACGCTGCCGGAAATGCGACCTGCGAATGACGCCACGCGAGCTGCCGGAAATGCGACCTGCGAATGACGCCACGCGAGCGCGCCCGTAGGTACCTTGCGGGGGTGATGGACGTGACAAACCCGGCCCGGGCCCGGGTGGAGTCGCCGGCGCGTGCGTGGCTGCGGCACAGGCCGGCCGGGATGCTCCCCGACGCGCTGCTCGCCCTTGCGATCACCGCCTTCGCCCAGGCCGACCTTGCGTTCCATCTCGACAACTCGACGCCGTACGGCCCGATGCCGGCCGTGGTCGCCTCCACGCTGGTGGCGACCTCGATCCTGGCGTTGCGCCGGGTGACGCCGCTCGCCACTGCCGTGATCCTCGCGGTCGCGATCGCCGGGCCGATGCTGGTGACGCCGCTGACGGTCACGCTGTGGGGCGATCTCCTGCCCATCCTGGTCGCCACCTACTCGGTGGCCCGGCACAGCGTGTCGGCGCGGGCCTTCATCGGCGTGGCGGCCGTCGGCGCCGGCTTGGTCGTAGTGTTCCTCCGCAACCCGGAGTCCGGCACCGTCGGCAACATCCCGTTCGTCGCGGTGCCGCTGGCGGTGTGCTTCGTCGCCGGCCGGGTGCTGCGTGCCCGTGCCCGCAGCCACTCCGACGACCGCGCCCGGGCCCGGCAGCTGGAGGCCGAGCGCGAGGAAGCGATCCGAGTCGCGCTTGCCAACGAGCGCGCCCGCATCGCGCGTGAGTTGCACGACATCGTGGCCCACTGCGTCAGCGTCATGGTGGTCCAAGCGGGCGCCGCCGAGGACCTGCTCGACCGCGACCCGCAGAAGGCGCGAGCACCGCTGCGCTCGGTGCAGGAAACAGGGCGGCAGGCCGTAGGCGAACTCGGGCGCATGCTCGGCCTGTTGCGCGGGGAACGGGCCCAGCTCGCGCTCAAGCCGCAGCCGGGCACGGCCGACCTGGCCGAACTGGTCGACCACATGGCCGCGATCGGCCTGCCGGTCGAGCTCACCGTGGAGGGTTCGAGCCGCCCGCTCTCACCCGGCGTAGACCTGACCGTCTACCGGATCGTGCAGGAGGCGCTCACCAACGTGCTGAAACACGCCGCGCCGACCACCGCGTACGTCAGCTTGCACTACGACGATCAGTCCGTACGGGTAAGCATCCGCGACACCGGGCGAACAGGCGGGCCGGGCGGAGCCGACACCAACCGCGTCGGGCACGGGCTGATCGGGATGCGCGAACGGGTCGGGCTCTACGGTGGCTCGCTTGAGACAGCGGGCACGCCCGGCGGTGGCTTTACCGTTACGGCGCAGTTGCCGCTGGAGGCGGGTCAGCGATGATCAGGGTCCTGCTCGTCGACGACCAAGCCCTCGTACGCGGCGGTTTCCGCTCGATTCTGGAGGGTCAGGACGATATCGAGGTGGTTGGCGAGGCGGTCGACGGCATTGAGGCCGTTGACCGAGGCTCCGTGCTGCAGCCCGACGTCATCCTCATGGACATCCGCATGCCGCGCCTGGACGGCATCGAGGCGACGCGCCACCTGCTGAACGGCGGTACCTGCCGGGCGCGCATCCTCATACTCACGACATTCGATGAGGATGAATACGTTTACCAGGCGCTGCGGGCCGGGGCGAGCGGCTTCCTGCTCAAGAGCGCACCGCCGCGCGAGCTGGCCGGGGCCGTCCGTACGGTCGCTGCGGGCGAGGCACTACTGGCACCAGAGATCACCCGGCGAATGATCGAGGATTACGTCCGCCGCCCACGGCCGGGCTCTGATCGCCCAGCCGGGCTCGAGACGCTGACCCCGCGCGAACTCGAGGTACTGAGGCTCATCGCTCGAGGCCGCTCCAACGCAGAGATCGCCGCGGAACTTTACCTCAGCGGGCCGACGGTCAAAACCCATGTCACCCGCATCCTCGCCAAGCTGGGTCTCCGCGACCGAGTCCAGGCTGTGGTCTTCGCCTACGAATGCGGCCTCGTCCACCCCGGCCACTGACCACGGCCGTGCACCAGCCCCGCCGCTGCGCCGAAGAGGATCAACCCGCGAGGTATCCGCGAACATCCAGCCGATCCTGTCCGCGTCGACCGGCGACGTCCGCTGCGGCGGCCGAGTGGTGGCGGCGTAGCCGGTCGGCACCCGAAAGCGGCGCGATGACGGCGGCGTCCACCAGCCCGAGAGGAAGATCGACGTACCTCTCGACGGGTTCCGCCATCCGAGGAAGATCCCCGTCCTCCAACTCGGCTACGTGGAAGCCGCTGCCGCCGAACGACTTCAGGAACGTGACTTCGGCTTGTGGGCCGACACGCGACTCCAGGAGACAGCCGGCCTCTCCCATGACCGGCGACGGCACGAGCAGCGGTCCCTCCGCCCGGCGGAGCAGCTCGAGACATGCCTCGTGGTGCGTGTCCTTGGCATTGCCGACAGCGAGAACGACCCCGGTATCACCAGGAGCACGCAGCGGCCCATCTCAGAGCGCAGAATCTCCTCATGACGTTCGGCGAGGTCCGGCTCGGCCTCAAACGACGCGAAGAACGGAAGGTCACGCTCCGCCGGGGCAGGCTCGTCCAGACGGCCGCTTGCACAACAGTATCGATGTGGCCGCATCATCCAGGCGATGACTGTGTAAGCCAGTAGGCGGTTCGGAAGATACGGGAGGCAACGATGGAGACGGAAGACTTGGCGCGTTTCGACGAGCTCGTTCGGACCGTGAGGGAAGGCCGCGAACTGAACCCCTCCGAACTGCGTGAAGCGGGAAGGCTCCTAGGGCGCGTATCGGGTTGTGATCAAGGGGTGGTCCGGGTGAGGTCTTTGATCCAGATCATCGCAGCGCGGAGGTGGAGGCCGGCGAGGTAGCTCGCAGGAGTCTTGTCGTAGCGGGTGGCGA
>NZ_VDMA02000037.1 GCF_006334915.2 Microbispora catharanthi | reverse complement strand
CGACAGGGACATGGTTCCGGAGAAGTCCTCGATGGGACTGATCTCCTCGAAGATCTCTTCGAGACCCGACTGGGCCGGGACGTCCTTGCGCCCGGCCTGGCGAGCCGCCTCAACCCGGCCCTTCCATTTCTCGTTCCCGAGCAGCCAATCAAAGGACTCGGTCTGCAGGGCGAGAAGGTCGGGTACTTCGAGCGGCTCCTCGATTCGTGCGAACGACACGGTTCGGGGACCAGCGGGTACGGCGGAGGCGTTGCGCGAGGCTGCCAACAGATGTCCTTCCGAGGGCTCGCGGACTGACTACACGCACGCCAGACGACCAGGACTAAGAGTTACTCAGAGAGACGGTCGTCAAAGGGCAGCGCAAAGGGGCAGTGTAGCCGATCGGCATACACCTGTCCACTCCGCTATCGCTCTGCGCTCCACGTTGGTGGCAGCATCACCCGTCAGCGCCGAAACGTCAAGCCCGAGGGCCGACATTTCGCCTAACCGACAGGCGTCACGCTGGGTTTTTCCGCCCTCGGGACCGAGCGAGCGCCGGGGATCCAGTCCCTACCCGGGACCGGAGACGGGTAACGCTCAGTCACGCGAACGGGCCAACGCTGACCGTCGGTCGACGCCGCCATGCCCTGGATACCCAGCCACTGGCACGGCCTAAACGTCTTCTTTGCTAACAATTTAGCCTCGGGCTCAGGGAACGGGCGTGTCACCCAGGAGCGTGGACAGCCGGGAGGCCCGCCAGCCGTCGCCCTGCGTCACCATGACCAGGCGCGCCCTCCCCTGGCTGACCTGCTGCTTCGGCTCCTCCTGACCCGGGCCCGACCGCGTCGTGACCATGTTCACGAACAGCAGCACCCGGACCTCTTCCGGTGTCGCCGACTCCACGCCGGCGGCGGCCACCACCGCGTGTTGCACCGTCCGCCGCTCGCGCGCCTGCGGCCCGAGCGTCGCCGCGAGCGTCCGGTAGTGCTCCGCCAGCTGCCCGGTGGCGTGCGCGCCCGCCCTCAGCATGTCCCGGTCGATCGTACGGTAGTCGTACGACAACATGTCCGGGGCGTAGGATCGGGCGGCCGAGAGGGCCTCCCTGGACGCACTCTCGGCGGCCTGGATGCGGCGCAGGTCGAGCAGCAGCCACACGGCGGCGACGGCCAGCCCGGCCGCCACGAGGACCGCCAGCGCCCGCAGCAGGCGCCTCACTGCACCAGCTCCGCCCGCGAGACCAGCCACAGGCCCGAGGCCTTCGTGACGTCCATGCGCCAGCGGAAGAAGCGCTCCTCCGGAGGAGCCTTCCTGCCGTCCTCCCAATGGATCACCGCATCGCCGACGATCAGCACCTGTGCCGTGCGCCGGTCGCCGTCGAGGGAGGCGAGCGCGGAGGCCCGCAGGACGCCCGTCTGGACGGCCTTGTTCTTCAGCGTGGCGGCCCTCAGGGCCGCCTGCCCGGCGGCGTACTGCGCCCGTTCCGGGCCCGCGGAGGTCGCCAGGGCGCGTTTGATGTCGTCGTCGATGCGGCGGTGGTCGATCGACATGAGGCTCACGGCGTGCGCCGCGGCGGCCCGCACGGCCATCTCGCGGTCCTGCGCCGCCGCGAGGGCCTCCGTACGGGCCCGGGCGAGAGAGTGGACCGCCAGGGCGAGCGCGGCCACGAGGAGGACGAGCCCGACGGTCAGCGCGCGCCGCATTCCCGCACCTCCTGAGCACCCGGTCGTCTCGGCCCGTTCACGTCGCGCGGATCTTACTTCCGCACGATAGATCAACGGGCTCGCCCTGCCCATAGGGTCTGGATTCCGTACGGGGTCCGGGCACGCGAAAGGGGCGGTCCCATCCGGCACCTGGATGGACCCGCCCCTTCGGTGAAGCGTGTTACGAGACCGTCTTACTTGACGGTGACGGTGGCGCCGGCGCCCTCGAGGGCAGCCTTCGCCTTCTCGGCCTGCTCCTTGTTGACCTTGCCGTCGAAGACCGGCTTCGGAGCGCCGTCCACGAGGTCCTTGGCCTCCTTGAGGCCCAGGCTCGTCAGGGCGCGGATCTCCTTGATGACCTGGATCTTCTTGTCGCCGGCGGCCTCGAGGATGACGTCGAACTCGTCCTGCTCCTCGGCCTCCTCGGCGGCGGCCGGAGCGCCGGGGACGCCCGCGGCGGCGACGGCGACCGGAGCGGCGGCCTTGACGTCGAAGGTCTCCTCGAAGACCTTCACGAACTCGGACAGCTCAAGGAGGGTCATCTCCTTGAAGGTCTCGAGCAGCTCGTCGGTGCTGAGCTTCGCCATGATGTGTTCCTCCAGTGGATCTAGCAAAAAACGTGAAAAGGGACCGCGGTGCGCGCTTCCCCCGTCCGCTGCGCGGACCTACTCGCCGGCCTCTTCGCGCTTGGCGCGCAGAGCCTCGGCCAGTCGAGCCATCGTGGTGGGCAGCGCGGCGAAGGTGGCGGCAGCCTGGGACTGCTTGGCCTTCAGTGCGCCGGCCAGCTTCGCGAGGAGCACCTCGCGGGACTCAAGGTCGGCAAGCTTCGTGATCTCGTCGGGGCTCATCGACTTGCCGTCGACGACACCACCCTTGATCACCAGGAGGGGGTTGGCCTTGGCGAAGTCACGCAGACCCTTGGCCGCCTCCACGACGTCGCCCTTGACGAACGCGATGGCGGTCGGACCCTGGAACAGGTCGTCCAGGACGGTGATCCCGGCGTTGTTGGCCGCGATCTTGGTAAGCGTGTTCTTCGCCACGGCGAACTTCGCATTCCCACCGAGAGAGACGCGCAGCTGCTTGAGCTGAGCGACGGTGAGACCGCGGTATTCGGTCAGAACGGCGGCGCTGGATCCCTCGAACTCACTCTTGAGCTCGGCGATCGCGACGCTCTTCTCCGCCTTCGCCATGGGCCTCCTTCCAGATGTGCCGCCGGCGAAGGCCCTCAGAAAAACAGACAAGCCCCGGCGCAGGCGCACGGGGCTTGGACGGACGTCGAACGTCCTCAAGCGTCTCCACACCTACGCGGGCCGTCCACTCACGTGGATCCTTCGGTCACTGGGCTGCACGCCCGGTGACGACCGGCGGTCTTCGGCAGGAGACAGACTACGTTGTCAACCGGCAGGACGCCAAATCAGCTTCCGGTGCCGGGCGACTGCTGCGTCGTGTGCGGCAGCGTCTGCGGCAGCTCACCGACCTGGTCGGCGGCCGGCGCCTCGATCGAGACCGGCTCGTTGAACGACTTGAACATCGCCGTGGCCTTGAACGTCCCGGCGTCCGGCTTGCCGCCGTTCAGCTCGACCTTGCGCGGCAGGCCCTGGGCGTCGATCCAGGCGTCGAACTTGACGTCCTTGGCGTTCGCGAGTTCGCCCTGCATGCGGCCACGCTGGTCCTCGGGAAGCTGCTTGACCGCCTCGTCCACCGGGAACGAGCCCGAGTAGTGGGTGGTGTCCACCCCGCCGACCTGCTCGCTGCCCACGGACTTGACGTCCTTGGACGCCGTGAGCATGGCGACGCTCGTCTTCAGGTCGAACTGCTGGGCCTGGGCGAGGTACTGGTCGATGTTCACGCCGGCCTGCGAGCCGAGCTGCTTCAGGTCGAGCCTGATCCACGGCTTGGTGGCGCCCACCAGGGTCTTGAGCATGTCGAGCTTCACGTACGCCACGTCGCCCTGGAGGATCACCCGCACGCCGCCGGGCACGCTCTGCCCGTTGAACGCCACCTGGCTGAGGTTGATGTCCGAGGCGATCTGCGGGGTCTTCTGGTAGAGCATGGTGCCCTGAACGACCCCTCCCTGACCGCCCTTGGCGTCGGTGACGTTCACCACGAGGTCCGCGGCATAGGTGTTGACGTCGTCGGCCTTCTGCGCGGTCTGCTGGATGACCTCGGCCGCCGAGAGCTGTGCGTTCTGGAGAGACGGAGTCGCGGTCGTCCCGCATCCCGCGACCGTGATCGCGGCCACCGCCCCGGCGGCCACCAGTAGTCGTCGCATTGTGTCCATCCCTTCGGTGTCCCCCTTTACCTGCCCTTGACCCTATGCGCCTAACGCCATCGGCGCGCCGCTCCGGTGCAAACCCCCATGAGCTGTGCACAAAACCTCCACATCGCTCTTGTTTGCCTCCTGATAGTTAGGCTCCGTACTATCTGACGCGAAACGAAAAGCGGACGGTGAAGGAGAGCCATGCGTACGCTGATCAAGGACGTGCGGGTGTTCGACGGGGAGCGCGCCATTCCCCGGGCAGACGTGCTGATCGAGGACGACCGGATCGCGGAGTGGGACGGAGGGCGGGCCGACGCCGAGATCGACGGCTCGGGCGGGACCCTGCTCCCCGGACTGCTCGACGCCCACACGCACGTCTCCGACGGCATGCTCGCCCAAGCGCTGACCTTCGGGGTGACCACCGAGCTCGACATGTTCTGCCTGCCGTCCAACCTGGCCAGGCAGCGGCGGCTCGCGGCGGACCGCGACGACGTCGCCGACCTGCGCAGCTCGGGAGTGCTCGCGACCGCGCCGGGAGGGCACCCCAGCCAGATCATGGCGGCCGAGGCGGCCGGACTGTCGCACCTGGGCGACGCCGTGGGCCCCTTCGACACGATCGCGGACGCGGGCGAGGCCGCGGCGTTCGTCGAGGCGCGGCTGGCCGAGGGCGCCGACTACCTGAAGATCGTGATTGACGACGGCTCCACCGCCGGGCTGGACCTGCCCGTCCTGTCCCCCGGCGTCGTGGCCGCCCTGGTCGAGGCCGGGCACGCGGCGGGGCTCATGGCCGTCGCGCACATCGCCACCGCCCGGGAGGCCGCCATCGCCCTCGACGCGGGCGTCGACGCGCTCGCCCACGTCTTCCACGACCTCGGGCCCGAGGATCCGTCCGTGGCCGAACTGGCCGCGCGCATCGTGCGGCAGGGCGTCTTCGTGGTCAGCACGCTCAGCTACATCGAAGTGATCAACGGAGGCGAGGGCGCTGCGGAGGTCTTCGAGGACGAGCGCATCGCGTCACGCCTGCCGGAGGGGTCGGCCGGGACCGCCCGCAGGGATCCCGGGGCGGTCCCGGTGCACCCGCGGGGCCTCGCCAACGCCCTCGGCGCGGCCCGGGCGCTGCACGCCGCGGGCGCGGCCGTCGTGGCGGGCACCGACGCCAACTTCCTCGCTCCGCCGCACGGCGTGAGCATGCACCGCGAACTGGCGCTGCTCACCGAGGCGGGCCTCACCTGTGAGGAGGCGCTCGCCGCGGCCACCGCCGTCCCCGCACGGCTGTTCGCGTTGCACGATCGGGGACGGATCGCGCCGGGCCTGCGCGCGGACCTGCTGCTGGTGGACGGCGATCCGACTCGCGACATCACCGCCACGCGCGCCCTCCGCGAGGTCTGGCGCCGCGGCGTGCGGCAGAGCCGGGCCTGAGTGCGGCCTACGCGAGGGCGGTCAGGAGATCGCGCAGCAACCGGTCGAGCGTCACGGCGTCCTTCGGGGCCAGCCCCGACGCGAGCCGGGCGAGGTTCGCCGCGTGGTCGGTGAGCGTCGCGTCGATGACCTCGTGCCCCTTCTCCGACAACGTGATCTTGAAGCTGCGCCGGTCGGCCGGGTCGAGACTGCGCTCGACCAGTCCGGCGGCCTCCAGCCGGTCGAGCCGGCTGGTCATGCCGGCACGCGACATCATCACCATGTCCGACAGCTCGGACGGGATCAGCGTGTACGGCGGGCCGGAACGGCGCAGCGCGGCCAGCACGTCGAAGTCCCCCGAGCGCAGGCCGTGCCGGTTGAGGACCTCCTCGACCCGGCCCTCGACCACCCGGGCCACCTGGGCGACGCGGCCGAAGACCCCCATGGCCGACAGGTCCAGGTCGGGCCGCTCGCGCCGCCACTGGTCGAGGATGTGATCGACGGAATCCCTGCGCTCTTCGGTCACGGGCCGAGTTTATTCGCCGTCTGATTATCGGCAGACGCGCGGAAGCCCCCGCCCGGAAAGGGCGGGGGCTTCCGTCGTCGTTATCGGCCTGGGTGACGGCTCAGGCGTCGATCTCGGCGGTCATCGCCCGCGTCACGTTCGGGTCGACCGGGATGCCCGGGCCCATGGACGTGGTGAAGGTGACCTTCTTGAGGTAACGGCCCTTGGCCGCCGACGGCTTGAGACGCAGCACCTCGTCCAGCGCCGCGGCGTAGTTCTCCACGAGCTGACGGTCGTCGAAGGACGCCTTGCCGATGATGAAGTGCAGGTTCGCGTGCCGGTCGACCCGGAACTCGATCTTTCCGCCCTTGATGTCGGTGACGGCCTTGGCCACGGCGGGCGTGACGGTGCCGGTCTTCGGGTTCGGCATGAGGCCGCGGGGGCCGAGCACGCGGCCCAGACGGCCGACCTTGCCCATCATGTCCGGGGTGGCGACGACCGCGTCGAAGTCGAGACGGCCCTTGGACACCTCGTCGATCAGCTCGTCGGAGCCGACGATGTCGGCGCCGGCCGCGCGGGCCTCCTCGGCACGGTCACCGGTCGCGAAGACCAGGACCCGGGCGGTCTTGCCGGTGCCGTGCGGGAGGTTGACGGTGCCGCGGACCATCTGGTCGGCCTTGCGCGGGTCGACGCCCAGCCGCAGGGCGACCTCGACGGTCGCGTCGAACTTCGTGGTCGCCGTCTTCTTGGCCAGCCGTACGCCCTCGAGCGGGTTGTACAGGGCCGCGCGGTCGACCTCGGCCGCCGCGTTCTTCCAGCTCTTGCTGCGCTTCACTTCATGCTCCTCGTGGAGATCGTGGTCCGGGCCTGCGCCAGCCCTCCCACTGCGTTTGATGAGGCTGAGAGTCAGTCGGCGATGGTGATGCCCATGGAGCGGGCGGTGCCGGCGATGATCTTCTCGGCGGCCTCGACGTCGTTCGCGTTGAGGTCCTGCATCTTGGTCTCGGCGATCTGGCGAAGCTGCTCGCGAGTCAGCTTGCCCACCTTGTCCTTGTGCGGGTTCGCGCTGCCCTTCTGCAGACCGGCGGCCTTCTTGATCAGCTCGGGCGCCGGCGGCGTCTTCGTGATGAAGGTGAAGGAGCGGTCTTCGAAGATGGTGATCTCGACGGGGATGATGTTGCCCCGCTGGGCCTCCGTCGCCGCGTTGTACTGCTTGACGAAGTCCATGATGTTGACGCCGTGCGGACCGAGCGCGGTACCGACCGGCGGCGCGGGGGTGGCCTGTCCAGCGGGAAGCTGGACCTTCACCAGTGCCGCGACTTTCTTCTTTGGAGGCATTTGTCCTTCTCCGGGTCCTTGGTCCTACAAAAGCCTCACAGGCACGCCGAAACAGGGCGTGCGTGAGGACGGCTATCGAGTCTACGCGAGGCGGTCAGATCTTCGAGACCTGGTTGAACGACAGCTCGACCGGGGTCTCTCGACCGAAGATCGAGACGAGGACCTTGAGCTTCTGCGACTCGGCGCTGATCTCGCTGACCGTGGCCGGCAGCGTGGCGAACGGCCCGTCCATGACCGTGACGGACTCGCCGACCTCGAAGTCGACGGTCGCGGTGGTCGTCTTGGCCGTGGCCTTCTTGACTTCCTCGGAAGGCTCCGGGGCGAGCAGCTTGGCGACCTCGTCGAGGTTCAGCGGGCTCGGCTTGTTGGACAGGCCGACGAAGCCGGTCACACCGGGCGTGTTGCGCACCGCGGCCCAGGACTCGTCGGTCAGGTCCATCCGGACCAGAACGTAACCGGGAAGCACGCGCTCCTTGATCGGAGTCTTCTTGCCGCCCTTGAACTCCGTGATCGTGTGGGTCGGCACCTCGACCTGGAAGATGAAGTCCTCCATGTTGAGCGACCCGATACGGCTCTCGATGTTCTGCTTCACGCGGTTCTCGTAACCGGCGTACGAGTGAATGACGTACCACTCGCCGAACTGACCGCGAAGCTGACGCTTGAACTCCTCGACCGGGTCGACCTCCGGGAGGACGTCGCCGTCCTCGTCGACCTGCGCGGCGGCCTCGGCCGAGTCTTCGCCGCCGTCACCGCCGTCTGAGTCGGCGACCGTGGTCTCCTCGACCTCTGCTACGGCCTCGTCCTGCTCGGTGCCCCACTCGTCATGCTCGTCATGGGAGCGGTCGGCCGGCATCGGGGACTCGGACACGGGACTCTTCCTTCTTCGCTTGGTGTCTTGACGTGCTGCGACGTCTCGGGCGGGATCAGGATCCGCCGAAGAGCCAGAGCACTGCCTTACCCAGCAGCGTATCGATCCCGAACACGAGCCCAACCATGATCACAACGAAGACCAGGACAACTACCGTGTACGAGATCAGGTCATTGCGCCGGGGCCAGATGACCTTGCGCAACTCGGCGACGACCTGCCGGTAGAACAGAGCGGGCGAGGTGCGCTTTGCCTTCTTCTCACTGGTCGGCTTGCCTGGCTTGCCAGCGGTTTCACCGCGGGTATCGATCGCCACAGTCCTCACCTGATCCGTCGTGTCCGTCGCAGTTGCGGCGCGCTTTCACGCCATTGTTGCGCGGACCGCACTCCGCAGGGCACGAGGGACTCGAACCCCCAACCGCCGGTTTTGGAGACCGGTGCGCTACCAATTGCGCTAGTGCCCTAAGCCGTGCACCACGATACCCGAGAAACGCGTCGAAGCGTCCGTCGTGGCGTTCACGTGGCCCACTAGTCGGTGAAGTGTACGCGGGATTCACCACTCCGTCGAACCACATGGTCGCCGCACCGCCCGGAGGCGGCCCGGGTGCCGTTCCTGTGCGGTCTAAAGCTACCGTGCGAACCCGTCCGCATCCTGGATATGGAGACGAAACCGCGCGGCGCGTCTGGAACGATGGAGGCATGACCCGACCTCGCATCTCCGCACGCATATCCGCGATCTCCGAGTCCGCGACTCTGGCCGTGGACGCCAAGGCCAAGGCGATGAAGGCGGCCGGTCGCCCGGTCATCGGCTTCGGCGCCGGCGAGCCCGACTTCCCCACGCCCGACTACATCGTCGAGGCGGCCGTCGAGGCGTGCCGGAACCCCAGGTTCCACAAGTACACGCCGGCCGGGGGCCTGCCCGAGCTCAAGCAGGCGATCGCCGACAAGACGTTGCGCGACAGCGGGTTCCAGGTCGAGGCCGCCCAGATCCTGGTGACGAACGGCGGCAAGCAGGCGGTCTACGAGGCGTTCGCCACGCTGCTCGACCCCGGCGACGAGGTCCTGGTCGTGGCGCCCTACTGGACGACGTACCCGGAGGCGATCAAGCTCGCGGGCGGCGTCCAGGTCGACGTGGTCACCGACGAGACGACCGGCTACCTGGCCTCGGTCGAGCAGCTCGAGGAGAAGCTGACCGACCGCACCAAGGTCCTGCTGTTCGTCTCGCCGTCCAACCCGACGGGGGCCGTCTACTCCCCCGCCCAGGTCGAGGAGATCGGCCGCTGGGCGCTGGACAAGGGCCTGTGGGTCGTGACCGACGAGATCTACGAGCACCTGGTCTACGGCGAGGCGGAGTTCTCCAGCATCGCCACCGCCGTGCCCGAGCTGCGCGACCGGGTCGTCGTGCTGAACGGCGTGGCCAAGACGTACGCGATGACCGGCTGGCGGGTGGGCTGGCTGATCGGCCCGTCCGACGTGGTCAAGGCGGCGACGAACCTGCAGTCCCACGCCACCTCGAACGTCTCCAACGTCGCCCAGGCCGCCGCGCTCGCGGCCGTCTCCGGCGACCTGTCGGCCGTCGCCCAGATGCGCGCGGCGTTCGACCGGCGCCGTCAGACCATGGTCCGGATGCTCAACGAGATCCCCGGCGTGGTCTGCCCCGAGCCGTTCGGCGCGTTCTACGCCTACCCGTCGGTCAAGGCGCTGCTGGGCAAGGAGATCCGCGGCAGGCGCCCGCAGACCTCGGCCGAGCTGGCCGAGCTCATCCTGGAGGAGGCCGAGGTCGCGCTGGTGCCCGGCGAGGCGTTCGGCACCCCGGGCTACTTCCGCCTGTCGTACGCGCTGGGCGACGACGACCTGGTCGAGGGCGTCAGCCGGGTGACCAAGCTCCTGGCCGAGGCGCACTGAGCGTCATCGAGGCCGCCAGGACCTCGCGAACCCGGCACGACGGCCCGGTCCCCACCACGTGGGACCGGGCCTTCGTCATGCCGACGACCTGTCGAAAGCAGTACGAAGATGACCCACTGCGGCGGTCGGGTCGACCCGGTACGGCCGCGCCTCCGGGCCCGCCGGGGACGCGGAGGCGCGGAACGGGACGGGGTCACTTGTCGAGGGCGACTCCGGCGGCGATCTTCTTGAGCTCCCTGTCGGCCGCCGCCTTGCCGAGCTTGGCCGCGTAATCAGGGCTGATCATGACCTCGACCCCGACGCCGGGAGCGAGGGTCCACACGATCGTCCGGGTGCCGCCGTCCAGGATCCGGTCGCCGCCCTCCGACAGGCTGACCAGGTAGGCCTTCCTGCCGCCGGCCTCGACCGGCTCGGCGCCCTGCGCGGCGTAGCCCTGCATGCGCTTGGCCAGCACGCTCGCGGCGTCCTTCCGATAGACGATCATCTGGACGCTGTACATGCCGGGTTCGAGCCCGGGCTCCACCCAGCTCGTGGTGTAGCTCCGCTTGCCGAACCCGTCCTTGCCGGACCACTTGCCCCATTCAAGCCCTTCGGGCAGGTAGCCGACGTGCACGCCGCCGAGCGTCCTGCCGTCCCCGAGGTCGCCGAGGTCCTGGGGCATCTGCGGGTCCTGCGTGCCCTCCGTGTCGGAGGGGGTCGGGCCGGCCGTTGTGGCGATCGTGATCGTGACCGCCGCCCCGGCGGGAGCGGCCGTCCCCGGCTGCGGCATCTGGGCGAAGACCGTCCCCGCCGGGGCCTCGTCGGTGACGACCTTCGTCACGCGCACCGTGTAGCCCGCCTCCTTCAGGAGGGCGTTGACCTCCGCGGCGCTCTTGCCGACCACGTCGGGGACGACCCCTTCCGGCGTGGCGACCGTGTCGCCGGAGGAAACCGCGGACGCGGCCGGGACTCCCGGGCCGGTGGCGCCGGTCCCGGCGAGGCTGCCGCCGGCCGGGGCGGCGTCGGGCCGGGCGGTCAACGCCACGGGCACGCCCACGGCGACCGCCGCTGTGAGCACGGCCGCCCCCGCCGTACGAAACCTGACGACGTGGCGACGGCTGCGCCGCCGCACGGCCTGGCCCAGCGACGGCGACGCGTGCACGCCGGCGACCTGAGCGGCCATGGCATCCCTCAGTGCCTCTTCGACGTTCATGCGGACGCTCCTTCCAGGTTTTCCATGCGTGCGCGCACGCGTGCCAGACCGCGGGCGGCCTGGCTCTTGACGGTGCCGACGGAGCAGCCGAGCAGCGCCGCGGTCTCGGCCTCCGACAAGTCCTCCCAGTAGCGCAGGACCAGTACGGCCCGCATCCGGGCCGGCAGCTTCCTGAGTTCGGTGACGAGCACGTCCCGCAGGCCGAGGTCGGGCGACTCCACGGGTGTCTCCGGCGGCTGGGCGAAGGTGATCTCCTGGAGCACCTTGCGCCGCCTGGCCTTGCTGATCGCGCCGTTCACCACGACCCGGCGCGCGTACGCCTCGGGGTTGTCGTGCCGGATGCGCGGCCAGTGCCGGTAGACCTTCTCCAGCGCGTTCTGGACCATGTCCTCGGCGTCGGACGCCGAGGCGCCGCAGACCAGGATCGCGGTGCGCAGGAGGGCGGTGCTGCGCGCGGCCAGGAACTCGTCGAAGGCCGCCTCGTCTTCTTCGGTCATGAGCTCCCCTTTCGTCCCTCCCCAACGCGCCAACCCGGCGACGGGTTGAGAGCGACATGCGGCAACATATGGAGATGGCACGTCCACTAGACACGCTCCCCAAGGCACATCTGCACCTGCACTTCACCGGCTCGATGCGGCATTCGACGCTGATCGAGCTCGCCCGGGAGCAGGGCGTCCACCTCCCCGACGCGCTGGTGGAGGACTGGCCGCCGAAACTGCGGGCGACCGACGAGCGCGGCTGGTTCCGGTTCCAGCGGTTGTACGACATCGCGCGGTCGGTGCTGCGCCGGCCCGAGGACGTCTACCGGCTGCTGCGTGAGGCCGCCGAGGACGAGGCCCGGGAGGGGTCGCGCTGGCTGGAGATCCAGGTCGACCCGTCCGGGTACGCCCAGCGTTTCGGCGGGCTGACCGAGACACTCGAACTCGTCCTCGACGCGACGGAGAAGGCGGCCAGGCAGGCCGGGATCGGCATGGCGGTGATCGTGGCCGCCAACCGCATCAGGCACACGCTCGACGCCAGGACGCTGGCCCGCCTGGCGGCCAGGTACGAGGGCAAGGGCGTGGTGGGCTTCGGCCTGTCCAACGACGAGCGGCGCGGCCGGGCCAGGGACTTCGAGCACGCCTTCCGGATCGCCAGGGGTGCGGGGCTGCTCGCCGTGCCGCACGGCGGCGAGTTGCTGGGCGCGGAGAGCGTCGCCGAATGCCTCGACGACCTGGGCGCCGACCGGATCGGCCACGGCGTGCGCGCGGCCGAGTCGCCTCGCCTGATGGAGCGGCTGGCCGACCGGCAGATCACCTGCGAGGTGTGCCCGCTGTCCAACGTGGGCCTCGGGGTGGCGGAACGCCCCGAGGACGTGCCACTGCGGCGGCTGTTCGAGGCCGGGGTGCCGATCGCCCTCGGCGCCGACGACCCGCTGTTGTTCGGCGCCCGGCTGCTGCCGCAGTACGAGCTCGCGCGGGACGCCTACGGCTTCGGCGACGCGGAGATCGCCGAACTCGCCCGGCAGTCGATCCGGTCGTCGACGGCGCCCCACGCGGTCAAGAAGGAGTTGCTGAGCGAGATCGACGCCTGGCTCGCCTCCCCCGAGTGAGTCTCCGGTTCATCGGACCGAGGAGGCGATCCGCAGCGCCTCGGCGCGGTCCGGCCCCTCCAGCCGCAGCCCGACCAGCTTGTGCTGCCAGATGAGCGTCGGCCCGGCCACCCGCTCCTCGCGCGGCGCGCCGCCGCCCGCGGGCACGTACGACACGCCGTGAGACCGCGGGATCCACCATCCGCCGACGACGCCCACCTGCTCCGGGAACGGTTCTCCGAGTTCCTTGTGCCAGACGACGCCCAGCGTGCCGTCGAACTCGTCGAGCCGGACGCCCGGCCACAGGAGTGTCACCACGCGGCCACCGTCGGCGAGGCGGACGTCGGACGGCTCGCCGAGCGCGGACGGCACGGCGACCGCGAAACGGGCGGTCCGCCGCGCCTCCTCCAGCGTCACCCGGCGCTCGCCGGGCAACGGGCTCGGCGCTCCCGTCGGCAGCGGTCCGGCGCCGCCCACGTGGATCTCGACGCCCGCGAAGCGCAGCACCGACACGACCGCGGCCCGGCCCTGCGGGGTGGCCCCGAGCAGCACGGCCATCAGCACCGCCACCGCCGCTGCCGCGACGCGCGGCGACGGCCGCCACGCGGCCCACCGCCGTCGTGCCCTGTCGTCGGCCCCGCTGTCCTCGATGCGGGCGCGTACGGCACGCGCCACGTCGGCGGGAGGCGGCACGGGGGGCACGGCCAGCCCCTCGCCGAGGGCCCGGAGCCGCGCCTCGAGGTCCTCCGGTGCGATCGGATCGTTGTCATCCGAAGTGCTCACGGCCCACCTCCTCCCGCAGGCGCCGCAGGGCCCGGAACGTCCGCGACTTGACCGTGCCGAGCCGCACGCCGAGGACCTCGGCCGTCTCCGCCTCGGACAACTGCAGGAAATACCGGCAGACCACGGCTTCGCGTTCCCCGCCGGGCAGCGCGCGTACGGCCTCCAGCAGGCGGCTCCTGCCGTCGGCGTCCACGGCCGCGCCCTCCGGGTCCTCGGGGTCCCCGGGTCCGTACGGCTCCCGCTCGCGGCCCAGCCGTACGGCGAGGTCGGAGCGGCGGCCACGCGACCGGGTGAGGTCGTGGGTCTCGTTGGCCACGATGCGCAGCAGCCAGGGGCGGAAGGACGAACCCCGGCGGAAGCCCTTGAGGTGACGGAACGCCTTGACGAACGCCTCCTGGACGACGTCCTCCGCCTCGTCGGCCGCCCCGAGCAGGCTCGCCGTACGGTGGGCGACCGCGCTGTATCGGGTGACCAGCACCTCGTAGGCGTCAAGGTCACCGGCCAGGGCGCGGGTCACTGCCTCGTCGTCGTCCATAAAGGGGCAATCGGGGGTCGGGACGGAGGTGAAGCCTACGATCAGGCGGGCATCCCGTCCACAGCGCCCGCCAAAAGATCCGAAAGAACGGTGCCGCGGAAAGATTCACAGTGCCGCCGGTCCTGCCGAAACAACGGTGGCGCCCGAAGCTCCCGTCGGCGGCCCCTCCGGCGAAGCGGACGCCCGCCGATGGGTCGGGCACTACACTTTCCACGACCGTCAGCGTGCAGATCGAGGATCCTATGTCTGGGTATGACCGAGTAGTCCAGCCGGCGGCCGGGGACGAGGCTCTGGAGAACCACCTCGGCGGCGACGAGGCCAAGAACTACCGGCAGTACGAGTTCGACATGGTCGCGCCGCACGTCGGGCGGTCGCTCCTGGAGATCGGGTCGGGTCTCGGGCATTTCGCCGAGCAGTTCCTGCCGCGCCTGGACAGGCTCGTGGTGAGCGACTTCGATCCCTACTGCGTGGAGCAACTGCGCAAGAGGTTCGCCGACCGCGACGACGTGTCGGTGCTCCAGTTCGGCCTGCCGACCGAGATCCCCCTGGCCGACCCGGTCGACACCGTCGTGATGATGAACGTCCTCGAGCACATCGAGGAGGACGCCGAGGCGCTGCGGTCACTGGCCAAGGTGACCGCTCCCGGCGGCCGGATCATCATCTGGGTGCCCGGTTACATGCAGCTCTACGGGGACTTCGACCGCAAGGTGGGGCACGTCACCCGCTACACCCCCGCCACGCTGCGCAAGACGGTCACCGACGCCGGCCTCGACGTGCAGGTGCTCAAGCCGATCAACTTCCTCGGCGGCATCGCCTGGTGGGCGGCCGTGCGGCGGGGTGGCGTGGGCTACCCCGACCCCCGGCTCGTGAAGATCTACGACCGCACCGTCGTGCCGCTGACCCGGCTCATCGAGCGGTTCGTCCGTCCGCCGTTCGGCCAGACCGTGTTCTGCGTGGCCCGCGTCCCGCGCTGACGCACGAGTGCCGCGCGGAGCGGCCACGGAGACCCGAATTGTGCGACAAATGCCTTCTACCTGCACAATGGGTCCCCCATGAGTGAAACCAGGATCCTCGTCGTCGAGGACGAGCCAAACATCCGGGACATCGTGGAAGTCGCCCTCAGGTTCCACGGCTTCCGGGTGACGGCCGTCGGCACGGGGGCCGCGGCGCTCGGCGAGGTGCTGAGGAACCAGCCCGACCTGGTCGTCCTCGACGTCATGCTGCCCGACATCGACGGCTTCGAGGTGTGCCGGCGGATCCGGGCCGACGGCGTGCACCCTCCCGTGATCTTCCTGACCGCCCGCGACGCGGTCGCCGACACCGTGCGCGGGCTGACGCTCGGCGGCGACGACTACGTCACCAAACCGTTCTCGGTCGAGGCGCTGGTCGCGCGGATCCGCGCCGTGCTGCGCCGTACGACCGTGCCGGAGGCGGCCGAGCGGGCGCACGGGCCGATCCTCCGGGTCGCCGACCTGGAGCTCGACGAGGCGCGCTGGGAGGTGCGGCGCGGCGGCGTCCCGGTGGAGCTGTCGCCGACCGAGTTCCGCCTGCTGGCCTTCCTGATGGCCAACGCCGGCCTGGTGCTGACCAAGCGGCGCCTGCTTGAGGAGGTCTGGGGCTACGGCGGGAGTTCGCAGGTGCTGGAGACCTACATCTCCTACCTGCGCCGCAAGCTCGACCCGCTCGGCCCACCGCTGATCCACACCCAGCGCGGCATCGGATACTCCCTGCGCCCGGCCCAGGACATGTGACGGACCGGTGATGTCGCTCAGGACGCGCCTGCTCGCCGGGCTGCTCGGGGTGAGCGCGGTCCTGCTGGTCGTGTTCTCCCTCGTCAGCGTCGTCGTCCTGCGCGGCCACCTGCGTACGCGGCTGGAGGGACAGGTGGTGGCGGCGACCGTCACGGCGGCGCGCCGGGTGGTCGAGGGGGACCCGCTCGCGCAGGCGCTGACCGGCTCGACCTACGCCCTCGCGGTCTACAACCTCTCCGAGCGGCACGCGCACCTGGTCAGCGGCGACGCGGACGAGGCCGCGGCCGTGCCCGGCCTGACCGAGGCGCTGGGCAAGGACAGGCTGCTGGCGCACGCGGCGCAGGGCCGCACCTTCGACCTCGACCCGAGCGGCGGCCACGAGCTGATCGCGGCCGCGGCGATGTCGCCGAGCGGTCTGCGGCTGATGGTCATCGCGGTGCCCCTGGACGCGGTGGACGACCCGGTGCGCCACCTGCTGATCAGCGAACTGGCGACCGGCGGGGTGCTGATCCTGCTGCTGGCCGCGGGCGGCCGGCTGCTGATCGCCGGCGGCCTGGCGCCACTCGGCAAGATGGCGCGCACCGCCCATCTCGTGGCCGAGCGCGTCGACCTGTCGGCCCGGATGCCCGAGGGGCCGTCGGAGGTCGGCAGGCTCGGCGCCGCGATCAACCTCATGCTCGACAGGATCGCCGGCGCCTTCCGCGACCGCCAGGCGTCGGAGGACCGCGTGCGCCGCTTCGCCGCCGACGCCTCCCACGAGCTGCGCACCCCGCTGTCGACCATCTCCGGGTATGCGGAGCTGTATCGGGCCGGGGCGATCCCGCCCGAGGACCTGCCCAAGATCATGGGGCGGATCGAGGCCGAGGCCAACCGCATGGGCCGCCTGGTGGGCGAGATGCTGGAACTCGCGCGGCTTGACCGGGGCACCGCGCTCGCGCTCAACGAGATCGACCTGGCCGAGATGGCCCGTGAGGTGGCCGCCGACTCGGCCGCCCTCGACCCCGCGCACCCGGTCACGGTGGAGGCGCCGCCGTCCCTGGTCGCGACGGTGGACGAGGCCAGGGTCCGCCAGGTGCTCGTCAACCTGCTCGGCAACGTGCGGGCGCACACCCCCGAGGGCACCCGGGCCGCCGTACGGCTGCTGCGCGCACCGGAGTCGGTGACGATCGAGGTGCGCGACACCGGGCCGGGGATGAGCCCGGAGCAGGCCGAACGCGCCTTCGACCGCTTCCAGCGCGGAGAGGACCACCTGTACGGCGGGGCGGGGCTCGGCCTGTCGATCGTGAAGGCCATCGTGGAGGCGCACGGCGGCCGGTGCCGGATCGTCTCCTCCCCCGGCGAAGGTACGGCCGTACACATCGCGCTTCCCGCGATGCAAGAGGCTACTGGCGGGTAGTTAACGAGGACAGCTCGTTTCACCGCCGAGGAGGTCGATGATGACGACCGATTACGCCAAGGCCAGGGAGGTGGCCGAGCAGGCGCGCGAGACGGAGTGGACCCGCCCGAGCTTCGGCAAGCAGCTCTTCCTCGGGAACTTCCGGCTGGACCTCGTGCATCCCGCCCCCCGCCTCACCGAGGAGGAGATCAAGAAGGGAGACGACTTCCTGCGCGCGCTGCGGGCGTTCCTGCAGGAGAAGGTCGATCCCACGCTCATCGAGCGCACCGCCGTGATTCCGGACGAGGTGATCAAGGGCCTGGCGGCGATCGGCGCGTTCGGCATGACCACCGAGGAGGAGTACGGCGGGCTGGGGCTGAGCCACCTGTACTACTGCCGCGCGCTGGCACTCGTGACATCGTGCTCCCCAGCGCTCAGCGCGCTGCTGTCGGCCCACCAGTCCATCGGGGTTCCGCAGCCGCTGCGGCTGTTCGGCACCGCCGAGCAGAAGCGCCGCTTCCTGCCCCGCTGCGCCCGGGGCGAGATCTCCGCCTTCCTGCTGACGGAGCCGGACGTCGGGTCCGACCCCGCCCGGCTGTCGACGACCGCCGTCCGCGACGGCGACGCGTACGTGATCAACGGCGTGAAGCTGTGGACGACCAACGGCGTCGTGGCCGACCTGCTCGTCGTGATGGCCCGGACCGGCACCAAGATCTCGGCCTTCGTGGTCGAGGCCGACTCGCCCGGCATCACCGTCGAGCACCGCAACCAGTTCATGGGCCTGCGCGGCATCGAGAACGGCGTCACGCGCTTCCACCAGGTGCGCGTACCGGTGGAGAACCTGATCGGCCGCGAGGGCCAGGGCCTGAAGATCGCTCTGACCACGCTCAACACCGGGCGCCTGTCGCTGCCGGCCACGTGCGTCGGCGCGGCGAAGTGGGCCACCAAGATCGCCCGCGAGTGGGGGTGCGAGCGGGTCCAGTGGGGCAGGCCGGTCGGGCAGCACGAGGCCATCGCCCGCAAGGTCGCCTTCATCGCCGCCACCGCGTACGCGCTCGAGTCGGTGGTGGACCTGTCCAGCCGGATGGCCGACGACGAGCGCAACGACATCCGCATCGAGGCCGCGCTCGCCAAGCTGTACAGCACGGAGATGGCCTGGCGGCTGATGGACGAGCTGGTGCAGATGAGAGGCGGGCGCGGCTACGAGACCGCCGAGTCGCTGCACGCCCGCGGCGAGCGCGGCGTGCCCGCCGAGCAGATGCTGCGCGACCTGCGGATCAACCGCATCTTCGAGGGCTCGACCGAGATCATGCACCTGCTCATCGCCCGCGAGGCGGTGGACGCCCACCTGTCGGTCGCGGGTGAACTCGTCGATCCCAAGGCGGGCCTGCGGGCCAAGGGGCGGGCGGCCACCCGGGCCGGCGCCTTCTATGCCAGGTGGTTGCCGACCCTGGTGACCGGGCCCGGCCAGGTGCCCACGTCGTACGCCGAGTTCGGCCCGCTGGCCCAGCACCTGCGGTATGTCGAGCGGACCAGCCGCAAGCTCGCCAGGTCGACGTTCTACGGCATGTCGCGCTGGCAGGCGCGGCTGGAGCACAAGCAGGGGTTCCTGTCGCGGATCGTGGACATCGGCGCCGAGCTGTTCGCCATCACCGCGGTCTGCGTGCGCGCCCAGGAGGACTCGGCCGAGTTCGGGCGCAAGCCGTACGAGCTGGCCGACACCTTCTGCCACCAGGCCAGGCAGCGGGCCGAGGCGCTGTTCGACCGGCTGTGGGACAACACCGACGCCAGGGACGTACGGCTGGCCCGGCGGGTGCTCGACGGGCGTTACACGTTCATGGAGGACGGGATCGTCGACCCGTCGCTGGAGGGCCCGTGGATCGCCCCTCAGCGCACCGGGCCGTCCATGTTCGACGACGTCCACCGGCGTATCGGCTGAACCGCCACGGCCCCGTCCCCGCGCGAGTGCGGGGACGGGGCCGTGGTCCGAGGTGTGACTCACACGTCGTAGCACCACATCCAGCCGTAGCCCGAGATGTAGCAGCGGTACCAGCCGTCACCGGGCTGCATCGCGTGCGCCGGGCTGGACATAACGCCGAAGGTGGTGACGGCGACGGCGGTGGTGGCGAGAACGGCCGCAGCGCGCTTGATCGACTTCACTGGTATCTCCTGTGCAGGAACGTCTCTTTGACGTGTTTGAGTACACAGGAACCCACTTGTCGCGATCTGGTATCCGACTTGCACGCCGCTTGGACGCTTCGGTGCGAAAAACCCTTTGTCCCCGGTTGTGGCGCGTTGTTAGGGTCACCGGCATGTGGATTCTGTACGGCGACCGCTGATCAGCCCTCTGAGCCGCTGATCCGCTCAGCTTTCCGGCCCTGTCCATCCGACGCGGCAGCTGAGTGACGGCACCTCGGTGCCGCGTTCCCGACGTACAAGGAGATCCCGTATGCGTACTCGCGCGTCCAGCAAGGGCGGCAAGCGGCAGAACCCCCGCACGCCGCAGCCCCAGCGCTCCTTCCCGCCGCCGCGTCAGATCCCGGCCCCGCCCATGCGGCCGGTGCGGCAGCCGCGGCGGCTGCCGAGAGCCAGGTAAGCCGCTTCGCGACCGAAAGGGCATCCCGGGTGATCCGGGGTGCCCTTTCTCCACATCAACGGCCCGGTGGCGTGCCCGGCGCCTCCGCCAGGAGCTTCTCGAGCCCGTCGAGCAGGCAGCGCAGCCCGAATTCCAGGGGCTCGGCCGCGGGCTGGGAGTAGCCGCCGCCCCGCATGGCCGCGACCAGGGCCGGATAGCGGTCGCCATGCCGGCGCAGCCGCTCCCCGAGAGCGGCCGACCACTCGTCGACGCGTAGCCGATCGGCTCCCGTCATGTTCTGCGCGACGCTGCGGACATGCCCGTTGAGGAGCAGGAACGCGTCGTGCTGCTCGACCGGCGGAAAACCGGCGTCCGCGAGGACGGCGAGCGCGGCGTCCAGCCAGCCCAGCTCGTTCGGCCCCATGATGCGATGCCCGCCGGTCGCCTCGATCAGCCAGCGATGGCGCACGAAGAGCCGCAGGCACTGCCGGGCCCAGTCCGCCAGCCGGTCACGCCACCCTCCCGGCACGGACTCCAGATCGGGGCGGTCGCCGATCGCCGTATCGATCATGAGGGCGACCAGCTCCGCCTTGCTCGGCACGTACCGGTACAGCGACATCGTCGTGAACCCGAAGGCGGCGGCGATCCGCTGCATCGAGACGGCCGCCAGCCCCTCGGCGTCGGCGATCTCGATCGCGGTCCCGGTGATCCGCTCCACGGACATGCTCGGCTTCGGACCCCGGCTGGGCCTGTCGGCCGTCCCCCAGAGCAGGTCCATGCCGCGGGCGAGATCGCCGCCGCCCTTGTCACCCTTCGCCGCCACCGGCCCTCCCGATTCGCCTTGACCCTCTTCCAGAAACTGTATATAACATAGACAAAACAGTGTGCGGCATAAACAGTTTTCGCATGAGCTGAGGAGATGGACGGAATGAGCAAGCTCGCGGGTAAGACGGCGCTGGTCACCGGTGGTTCGCGCGGAATCGGCCGGGCGATCGCCCAGCGCCTGGCGGCGGACGGCGCGTACGTCGCCGTGCACTACGGCCGCAACGAGTCCGCGGCGAAGGAGACGATCGCGACGATCGAGCAGGTGGGCGGCCGTGCCTTCGCCGTCCGGGCCGAGCTCGGCGTGCCCGGCGACGTCGACACGCTGTTCGCCGGGCTGGAGGAGGGCCTGGCCGGGCGGCCGCTGGACATCCTGGTCAACAACGCGGGCGGCGCGATGGGAACCGGCTCGATCGACCGGACGACCCCCGAGGAGTTCGACCGGCTGATCGCGCTCAACGTGCGCGCACCGTTCTTCATCATCCAGCGGGCTCTGCCCCTGCTGCGCGACGGCGGCCGCGTCATCAACATCTCCTCCGCCGACACGCGCATCGCCATCGCCCACGAACTCGCCTACTCGATGGCCAAGGGTGCGATCAATGTGCTCGGCAGGACGCTGGCCCATGCGGTGGGCGAACGAGGCATCACGGTCAACACGGTGGCGCCCGGCGTCACCGACACCGAACCGAACGCCTGGATCCATTCCAGCCCGGAGATCGAGGCGCTCACCGCGACGGCCTCCGCGCTCAACCGCATCGGCCAGCCGTCCGACATCGCCGACGTCGTGGCCTTCCTCGCCTCCGACGACGCCCGCTGGATCACCGGCGACCTCATCGACGCCACCGGCGGCACCTTCCTCGGCCCCCGCGTCTGAGGACGGACGCGAGAGCCCCGTACGGCTCTGGGCACACCACGCCGCTCTCCTGCACGAAAAGGGCACCCCGGGGCGATCCGGGGTGCCCTTTTCGTGCGGAACGGTCAGAGACGCTCGATGATCGTGACGTTGGCCTGGCCGCCGCCCTCGCACATCGTCTGCAGGCCATATCGCCCACCGGTGCGCTCAAGCTCGTGCAGGAGCTTGGTCATGAGGATCGCGCCGGTGCCGCCCAGCGGGTGCCCCAGCGCGATGGCGCCGCCGTTGGGGTTGGTCCGCGCCGGGTCGGCCCCGATCTCCTTGATCCAGGCCAGCGGCACCGGGGCGAACGCCTCGTTGATCTCGACGACGTCGATGTCCCCGATCGCGAGCCCCGCCTTGGCCAGCGCCTTGCGGGTGGCCGGGATCGGCGCCGTGAGCATGTAGATCGGGTCGTCGCCGGTCAGCGCGAGCGTGACGATGCGGGCGCGCGGGACCAGCCCGTGGTCGCGCACCGCCTGCTCCGAGGCGATGAGCACCGCGCCCGAGCCGTCGGAGATCTGCGAGGAGGTGGCCGCGGTGATCCGGCCGCCCTCACGCAGGGTCTTCAGCTCGGCCATCTTCTCCAGCGTGGTGTCGGGCCGCGGGCCCTCGTCGTCGGTCACGCCGTCGACCGGGGCGATCTGGTCCTTGAAGTGGCCGTTGGCGATCGCCTTCGCGGCCCGTTGGTGGCTCTCGTAGGCGTAGCGCTCCAGCTCGTCACGCTCCAGGCCCCACTTGTCGCACATCAGCTCCGCGCCGCGGAACTGGGAGATCTCCTGCTTGCCGTACCGCTCGACCCACTTGTCGCCGAACGGGAACGGCATGCCCTTCTCCAGCGCCGCTGTGATGCTCGACCCCATGGGGACGATGGACATCGACTCGACGCCGGCCGCCACGACCAGGTCCTGCGTGCCCGACAGCACTCCCTGCGCGGCGAAGTGGATGGCCTGCTGCGACGAGCCGCACTGCCGGTCGATCGTGACCCCGGCCACGGTCTCCGGGAGGCCCGCGCTGAGCCACGCGTTGCGTGCGATGTCCATGGACTGCGGGCCGAACTGCATGACGCAGCCCATGATCACGTCGTCCACGGCGGCGGGATCGACGCCGGTGCGCTCGACGAGCGCGGAGAGAGTGTGGGCGGCCAGGTCGACCGGGTGGACCGCGGAGAGCCCGCCCTTCTTCTTGCCGACCGGCGTGCGGACCGCCCCGACGATGTACGCCTCTGCCACAGTGCCTCCATAGGAAACCGAGCAATGTTCGGTTAGTGAGAGGTTACATCAGAACTTTCGTCGGGGGAGGCGACGGGATGGGCATGGTCGATGGAGAGGGCTCAGGCGTATCGTCCGGGCAGCACGTCGTCGGCCTCGGCGAGTTGGAAACCCCGGCTGTCGGCCGCGATCCCCCGGAGCCCGTCCGCGAGCGCGAGCGCCACGGCCGCCCGCGCGAGCAGCGCCCCCTGCGCCTCGTCCGCGCTCGTCACGTCTTCCGTCCGGCCGTCGGCCGCATCTCCAGCAGCCGCACCGGCAAGCTCGGCGTCCTCGCCTCCCGTCTCCTCCGTACGCGCGACCGGGGAGACCCGGGCGATCGCGATCTCCGTCAGGTACGGCCAGCGGACCTGGGCGGCGGGCGGCAAGCGGTGCCCCTCCTCGATCGTGACCAGCACGTCGGCGCCCGCGTAGACGTCGGCCACCCTGCCACGGCGGACGGGGACGTGGACGACGCCCTCGATCAGCTCACCTTCCGGCCACCTTTCGGTGTCCACGGCGTCGGCGTGCCGCAGTGACTGGGCGAGGATCGGCAGGATCTCCCCGGGCTCCGGCACGGCCGGCAGGTAGACCAGCGGGTCTCCGCCGTCCTCCGCCGGATCGAGCGGCTCGCCCTGGCAGAGCGACCAGCCGCCCAGGCGGTATGCGATGCCCTCGGCCAGGCTCTTGTCGAAGAAGTCCACCGGCAGCGGGCCCTCGGCGGCGATCCGGCACGCCCAGAGCCTGTCCTCGTCGGCCACTCCGAGCTTGGCGAGGACGTCTCCGGTCAGTTCGACGGGCGGCTCGATGCGCGCCCCGCCCGCGAGGATGTCGTCGCCGTCGGTTCTCGCCTCGGGATCGGCGAGTTGTGCGACAGCCAGCAGTGTCTTCGGATCCGGCCGGGCAGGCAGCAGCGCCGTGGGCCCTGTGCGCAGCCGACCGGGCAGCAGGAGTTTCGAGAACCAGCCCACAGGCCCTCCTCATGATCGGTCGAAGAGACCATAGCCCCGACGGCCGCCGGCCACGAGCCCTTCCGGCGAGGTGCCCCGGCTCAGGACGTCGTTTTCGCCAGACGCGTTCCGGTCATCGTGGCGTAGACGATGACATTGTCGAAGTAGTGACCGGTCGAATAGTTGTATTTGCCGCCACAGGTGATCAGCCTGAGCTCGGCGTTGTCGGCGTGCCCGTACACCCGGTTGGTGGGGAACGTCTGCTTGTTCGCCTGCTCGATACCGCCCACGGTGAAGATGGCCACGGTCCCGTCGAGGCGGTACACCTCGATCTTGTCGCCGTACGCCAGTTCGTGCAGGCGAGTGAAGACGGCGCCGCGCGAGGTGGTGTCCTTGTGGCCGAGCATGACCGCAGGGCCCGCCTCACCCGCCGTCGGGCCGCCGCGATACCAGCCGACCAGGTTCGGGTTGCCGATCGGGGGCGTCTGGATCGCACCGGAGCGGTCGAGACCGACCGACTTGATCGGGGCGTTCACGCCGATCTTGGGAATGACCAGGCGCCTGGGCGTGGACGGCTGCATCGCCGGGGCCGCCGGAATGTTCGGAACCGGCGGAGGCGCGGTGGCGACCGCCTGCGTCAGCGGCTGCCCGGCGCCGCCCGGCCCCACGGAGGGGGCGAGCCCGTTCTGCGGCGCCGCGAGCTTCACCGTCGAGCGGGTCGGCGCGGCGTACTCGTCGGGGTTGTTCACCATGATCACCACGCCCACGATCACGACGACCAAGCCCAGGATGGCCGCCGTGATCAGCACCCGCCGGATGGCCTCCGCGCCGTCACCGGGAGGCTTCTCCTCCGGGGGCTGCGGCGGGGGCCCCGGCTGCACGTGCTGCATCTGGGGCAGCATGACCGGCTGGAAGACCGGCTGGCCGTAAACCGGCTGCGGGTAGCCCTGCCCGCCCGGCCCGAGAGGCACGCCGTAGGGCTGGCCCGGCGGGTACTGTCCAGGTGGCGGGGTGGTCATGGCTCGTCCTACTGCCTCACCGGGCGGCGCCGGGTCCGGAGCACGAGTCCGCCGCCCCCCGCCGCCAGCATGAGCGCGACGCCGGTGAGGACGAAGAGGCGGGCGTCGGGGCCCGCGTCCCCTCCACCGCCGGTGGCCGCGCCACCCCCGGGAGTGTTCTCGACCTGGGCGGACCTCGTCTTCTTCGTCTTGGACGGCGTGGGCGACGCGAAGACCGTTTCGTACACCGTCCTGGTGTTACGCGGCGTGGGCGAGACGCTCGCGGAGGCGCTGGGGCTGGCGCTGGCACTCGCGCTCGGGGACGCCGAGGCGCTCGTCACCGGAATCGTCGCCACGGCCGGCAGCGTGCTGCCCGTCGTCGCGACCACGCAGTTGTAGAGCGCGGTGGGCGTCGTGGTGGTCGTGCCGGTGCCGGCGGGGGCGACCATGCTGATCTTGAAGTCCTTCGCCGTCAGCACGACGGAGGTGGCCCCGGTCGCCGGCGTGACGGTCAGCGTCGCCGTGGGGAGCGACGGCATCGGCCCCTGGGCCGCGACGGACGCGGTCAACGCCGTACCGGTCGGCGAGGGTGTGGACACGCCCGCGGTCATACCGGCCGGCAGCGCCGACGCCGACACGGTGGGCTGCAACTCGATCGCCGCCCCGCTCGCGATCTGCACCGGCGCGGGGAACGCCGAAGTCGTGACCGGCTGGATGTTCAGGGTCGCGGTGTACTGGGTGCCGCTCACCGCCGAGGTGCTCGCGGTGAGCGTCACCGTGAAATCGTGCGTGACGGCGGTGCCGCCCGTGCCCGGAGTGCAGCTGTAGGTCACGGTCTTCGTGTCGGCTCGCGCGCCGAGCGCGCCCAGGCCCAGGAGAAGGCCCGCGCTGACCACTCCGGCCGCGGCGGCCCTTCCGGCGACACGGCCCCGCGCCTTTGACTTCAGCACTGACTTCTCTCCACTTCCATGCTCGCAGTCAACAGGCGTACCAGCATGCCAGCATACGGTCACGGTCAGGTAGAGATCTTACGGACAAAAACCCCAAGACCGCCTCCCCTTGCTCAAACTTTCTCACGTTCTCGGCATGTCCGCGTCCGCCGGACGCTAGTGCCTGCCGTACGAGCCGGGGTTGTATGAGCCGGGGTTCGGACCGAAGCGCCGGAGCAGCAGCCCTCCGGCCGCAGCCGCGGCCATCAGCGCCAGGCCGGTGAGCACGACAAGCCGGGCGTCCGGGCCCGCGTCGCCCCCGGCCCCGGTCTGCGCGCCGCCGAGCGGCGTCGTCTTGATCTGCTTGGTCGCCGTACGGGAGACCGTCGCGGTCGCCGTGACCGTGGTGGTCGCCGTGGTCCTCGTGGTCGGGGTCGTCGACGCTCCGGCGCTGGGAGTGGGCGAGCTGCTCGTGTTGCCGTCCGCGTCAGGGCTGGCGGTCGGGCTCGGCGAAGGGGAGAGCGAAGCGGACGGTGAGGGGGACGGCGAGGTGGACGAGGAGGCGGCGACGGTGAGCGCGAGCGACGCCCGGGTCGCGGACGCCGGCAGCGTGCACGTGTAGAGCGCCTCGCCCGTGCCGGTGGTGTCCCCCGCCGGGCGCAGCTTCAGCGTGAAGTTCCCTGCCGCGACTCCGACCGTGCCCACCGCCGTCGGAGTCAGCGTGACGAGCAGTTCGGGGATCGGCGTCAGCGTGACCGACGGCGAGACAGACGAGGGAACCACCGTGGAGGCGGACGGGCTCAGCGTGATGACCGAAGGACTCTCCTCCTGCGTGCCGGTCTCCGTGTCGTCCGTGTCCTCGCCGGAGGGAGTCGCGCCGGCGGAGGGAGTCGCACTCGCGGAGGGTGACGCACTCGCGGAGGGGGTCGCGGAGGTGCTCGTGTCGTCCGAAGACGGCGAGGCAGAAGGGGAGGGGGTGGCCGACGCGGAAGGCGACGCCGACGGAGAGGGCGTGGGGGTCGGCGACGGGCTGGGAGTGGCGGATTCGCTCACGACGGGAGCGCCGGTCACCTCCACCAGGCCCTCGGCGATCATGACGTCGCTCGCTGCGATGCCCGTCGCCGGTGCCACCATCGCGCTCTGGCCGCTCGACGGCGACGCGGGAGCGATCCGCCAGGTCACGGTCGCCGTGCTGCTCACCACCGGGTCGTCGGGCGCGACGAGGGTCACGTTCACCGGGTAGGTCGCGGCGGCGCCACCGGCTGGAGTGCAGGAATACGGCACGGTCGTGGCTTCGGTCGCCGCGAGCACCGGCCACGTCATCAGGGCCAGCGCGGCCGTCGCTCCCGCCGCCGACCGGGCCGCGATGCGACACCTGGCACTCCTGCGCCGGGCACTGGGGTCGGGCACGACGTCTCTCCTGCCACCACAGTCACGTACGAAGTAGCGAACAGTCTCCCAGGAGTTGACCACCGGCATAACCGGCGGGCGCCATATGTCAGGAAATTCTCAGGGAACCTTCATCGCCCTCCCACGGTAGGGAGGGTGGAGGTAGTGATATGAGACGACTGCTCGTGGCCCTCGCGGCGATGGCCGCGATCCTCGCGCCGGCCCTGCCCGCTCACGCGCGGGCCGGCTTCTGGGCGGTGACCGAACTCGACCCGCTTCCCGCCAAGGTGCGGCCCGATGTCTCCTACACGGTGGGCTTCTGGGTCCTCCAGCACGGCACCCATCCGTACGAGGGGCCCCACGGCCTCGAACCGATCGGCCTGCGCCTGACCGGGGAGGACGGCACGACCCTGACGTTCGGCGGGACGCCGCTGCCGGAACCCGCCCATTACGCCACGTCCATCACGGTGCCGGCCGGGCGGTGGCGGGTTCAGGGTCTGCAGGGCATGTTCGCGCCCTACGAGATCGGCACGCTCACGGTGCCGGGCGGGCTGAAGGCCGCTCCGCCGCAGTTTCCGGTGCCCGCAGGCACCGAGGTCATGGATTTCTGGGGGCCCGTGAAGCCGCCCGGGTTCCCCTGGAAGGCGGCGGCCGTCATTCCCAACCGCCTTCCGGCCGCGACGCCCGCCGCGTCCGCGCAGCCGGCCCGGACCACCAAACCGGACCGCGCCACCCAGCCGGCCCAGGCCTCCGCGGCCGTCGGTGATTCCTCGCCGTGGCGTCAGCCGTACGCGCTGCTTGCCGTCGCGGTGGCGGCGGTGGCGGGCACGCTGCTGGTCCAGTGCGCGGCTCGGACGGCCGTACGGCGCAGGCCGCACGATCCGCCCGAGCGCGAGGCGCGAGAGGGCGAAGAAGTGATCAGCACGGGCTGATCACCCCGCGATCACTTGCCCTTGGTCTCGGTCAGCGTCGCGTAGACGATGATGTTGTCGGTGTAGTGGTGCTGCTTGGCGTTGTAGACCCCGCCGCAGGTGATCAGCCGCAGCGACGACGTGATCGTGTTGCTGTAGACCCGCTTGGTCGGGAACGTCGACTTGCTGACCTGCTCGATCCCGTCCACCGTGAAGATCGCCATCTTGCCGTCCGCACGGAGAACGGCGATCTTGTTGCCGCGCTTGAGCTCGCGCAGGCGGCTGAAGACGGCGGCGCCCTTACGGGTGTTCACGTGCCCGAGGATGATCGCCGGCCCCTGGTCGCCGGGAGCCGGTCCGAAGCGGTACCAGCCGGTGAGGCTGGGCTTGCTCAGCGGGGGCGTCTGGATGACGCCGGACTTGTCCACGCCCACCGAGCCCACCACGGCCTTCACGCCGATCGCAGGAATGCTGATCTTGAGCGGCCTGCCGGTGACCTTCTTGGTCGTCGTCGTCTTCGCGCTGGACGACGAGGACGACAGCGGCTTCGAGGACGACGAGGCCACGCTCGTGAGGGTCAGCGGGGCGATCGGCTGCATCGCGGGAGCCGGCGGCGGCGCGGTCGGGTCCGCCGCCGTGAGCGGCACACCCGGCCCGCCCGGGCCGACGGTCGGCGGCAGGAAGGCCACGCTGCCCGCGTCCTGGACGTGCACCGCACCCGGGACCGGCCCGCTGTCCTGGGAGTCCGAGGGGCTCAGCACGGCGAGCATCCCGGCCATCACCGCCGCGATCCCGCCGAACGACCCGGCCACGAGCAGGCCCGCGAGGACCGGCTGAGGCAGCGGCTTGCGCGTCTTCTTGGCGTCGGTGCCCGTGCTGCCCTGCTCGGGAGCCCCGCCGTCAGGAGTGTCGTTCATCGTCATCCTCCTCAGCCCTGCTCGCCCGAGTGCGCCGCCCTGCGTCGGAGCATCGCCACACCGCTGAGCATGCCGATCATCAACAGCGCGCCGCCCGAGCCGATCAGCAGCATGCCCGAGGACGACACGCGCTCCGGAGCCTCACCGGTCTGCGCACCGCCCTGCGGCGTGATCGCCACCTGCGCCACGCTCGGCGTCGCGGTCAGTGTCACCGTCTTCGTCGCCGTAGGCGACGGACTGCCCTGCACTGTCACCACTGTGACAGCGTAGTTTTGTGTGGCCGACAGGTTCGGGCTCCTGCTCGCGGACGGCGACGGCGAGGGCGAGGGAGACTGATCGCCGCTCGGCGACCCCGAAGGCGTGGCCGACGCACTCGGCGAGACGCTTCCCGAAGGGCTGGCCGAGCTGTCCGGAGAAGGCGAGCTGTCCGGCGACTCGCTCGGCTGCACCGAAGCCGACGGGCTGCTGTTCGTCCCGCCACCGATCGTCACCTGCACGGCGACCGGTGCGCTGATGAGCGTGCACTCGGCGCGGTATTCCTGCGGCGGGTTCGCCAGCTCCCGGGTGACCACGCGGAACGCGTCGAGCTGGCCCCACTTGCCGTCCTCGACGTTCTTGATTGTGATCGTGTGCTCGCCGTACTTGAGGCCGTGGAACTTCCACAGGGTCTGCCCGCCCCTGTTGGCGTCGTTCACCGGGGTGCCGTCGTCGTTCGTCGAGGGGTCGATCCGCGGCGGTGTACCAGGCTGGCCGTCGACGTCGATGTCGATCGGTCCCGCACGCCGGTCGCGCTGCGCGACGTACTCCACTCCGGTGCCGGTGAAGGTGAGGGACGCCCAGGCGCCGCTCACCGTGGTCCGGTGCAGGTCGAGGTGATAGTCGTTGTCCCCGCTCGGCTGCCCCTCGAGGTTCTCCCAGCCGCCGCTGTAGGTGATCGCCGAGTCGTCGTCGTTGACCATGACCTCGGAGGCGGGGGGACGGAAGTCGACGAACAGCTTGCCGGGCTTGACCGTGAGGGTGCCCTCCCGATCCGTGTAGGCGAAGTCGGCGATGCCGTCCGGAAGCTTGAGCGGGGTGCCCTTGATCATCGCGCCCGGCTGGTCCACGGATCCCTTGGGCTGAAGCTGCCCGATCCAGCTGCCGGTGAGGTTGACCCTCCCGGTCACCTCGATCCGGCCGCCGTTGGGCAGTCGCGCGGGCGCTCCGAAGCGCGTCGCGTCCTTGTAGCCGAGCTTCCACGCGACGGTGAGCGGATCGCCGACGTTCAGCGTCGTCGGGACGGTGAGCTTCGTCCGGAGATAGACGGTGCCCGAGCCCGTGCCGGCGATGCCTTGCTGACAGGCGTAGTCCACCACGAGATCGGCGGTATTGGCCTGCGCCGTTACCGCCGGTACGACAATCGCCGCCGTACCAGCCAGGCCGAGGGCCAAGGCAGCCACGGTCCTAGGAAGACCAGCTTTCCACCGAATCACCGCATACTCCGATCACAGGTCCGCCCTGGCGGGCCTATAGCAAACCGAAGGTAGATCTTAGGGGCATCCGAAGCGGTCAAAGGGGTCGTTATCGCGATGGTTTCGGAGTTGTGACCGTCCGTACAACATGAAGCCGATCGACCGCGGGAGGAACAGAATCGTATTCTGGTGCGGCCAACAGATTCTGAGCCGGAAGGCGTACCCGATGCGGCGAGACCTCTTCGACGAGGAGCACGACCTCTTCCGCGAGACCGTCCGTGAGTTCATGGCCCGCGAGGTCGTCCCCCACCACGCGCAGTGGGAGAAGGACGGCATCGTCCCCCGCGAGGTGTGGAAGAAGGCGGGCGAGCTGGGCATGTTCGGGTTCTCGGTGCCGGAGGAGTACGGCGGCTCGGGGATCACCGACTTCCGCTACAACGTGGTGATCGTCGAGGAGATCATCCGCGTCGGCGCCAGCGGCCTGGGATTCGGCCTGCACAACGACATCATGGCGCCGTACATGGTCGATCTGACCAACGACGAGCAGAAGCAGCGCTGGCTGCCCGGCTTCGCGTCCGGCGAGCTGATCACGGCCATCGCGATGACCGAGCCGGGGGCCGGCAGCGACCTGCAGGGCATCCGCACCACCGCCGTCCGCGAGGGCGACCACTACGTGGTGAACGGGCAGAAGACCTTCATCACCAACGGCATCAACTCCGACCTCGTCGTGGTCGTGACCAAGACCGACCCCTCGGCGGGCGCGCGCGGCACCTCGCTGCTGGTCGTGGAGCGCGGCATGGAGGGCTTCACCCGCGGCCGCAACCTGGAGAAGGTCGGCATGCACGCGCAGGACACCGCCGAGTTGTTCTTCGAGAACGTCCGGGTGCCGGTGGCCAATCTCCTGGGCGACGAGGAGGGTCAGGGCTTCTTCCAGCTCATGAACAACCTGCCGCAGGAGCGGTTGTCGATCGCGGTGGCGGCCGTGGCCGCGGCGGAGACGGTGCTGGAGGAGACGATCGAGTACTGCCGCAACCGTACGGCCTTCGGCCGCAGCATCGGCAAGTTCCAGAACACCCGGTTCCTGCTGGCCGAGCTGGCCACCGAGGTGGAGATCGCCCGGCACTACGTGGACAAGAGCGTGCAAGCGCTCAACGCCAAGGAGCTCACGGCGGTGGACGCCGCGAAGGCCAAGTGGTGGACGACCGAGCTGCAGAACAAGGTCGTCGACCGGTGCGTCCAGCTCCACGGCGGCTACGGCTACATGCTGGAGTATCCGGTGGCCAAGGCCTGGCTGGACAGCCGCGTACAGACGATCTACGGCGGCACCACCGAGATCATGAAGGAGATCATCGGCCGGTCCTTCGGCTTCTGACCCCCGCGAACCAGCAGCGGATCAGCTGTGCTGCTGTCCCCAGATCAGCAGCATGGCCACGACGAACACGACCATCACGCCTCCGTAGGCCACCGGGCTCAGCCGGAAGAACCGGCGCACCTTGTTCAGCAGCCACGCGAACAGGAGCGCCAGGAAGACCAGAAGGATGAGTCCGGTGTCCACACTGATCAGTATGCGCGGGTTTCCCCGCCCCCGCGTGTCCCTCGGCACAAGCAGCGCGGGGAGACTCAGCGAGGGTCTTCGCCGCCTTCGAGGATGCTGCCTTCGACGATCACCCGCGCGACCAGTTCCGGGTCGTCGCTCATCGGCACGTGGCCGCAGCCCCGCAGCAGCAGCGCCCGCTGTCCCGCCCACCGCGCCGCCCGTACGGCCTGGCGGCGCGGCAGCAGCCGGTCGCGGTCGCCCCAGGCGATCGTGACCGGCACCTGGGGCGGCGCGGGCGGCGCGACCCACGCCAGCGAGTCCAGCGTCTCCTCGAACCCCACGCACTCGCGCAGCGCCGTGGCCGCCGCGAGCACGGTCTCACGCGGCAGCCGCTCCGGACGGGCCACGAACAGGCCCAAGGCCAACGCCTTCCCCTCGTCCGTGCGGGCCGCGAGCGCGGGCAGTCCGTCCGCCCGCGCCGCCAGCCGCAGCAGGCGCAGCACGGCCCGCGCGTACGCGTGCTCGGGCCGGGACCAGAACCCGGCGGGAGACAGCGCGACGGCCGTGCGGACGTCGGCGGAGGACGCCAGGTCGAGCGCGATGTAACCGCCCAGCGAATTGCCCGCGACGTGCGGCCGGCTCAGGCCGAGCCCGGTCCAGAACTCCCGCACCGCCCGCCCCAGCGTCTCCACGTTGTACGGCGTGCCGTACGGCAGCGGCGGGGACTCGCCGAAGCCGGGCAGGTCAACCGCGATGACGTCGTGCCGCTCCGCGAGCAGATCGAGGACCGGCAGCCAGCCGTGCCGGTGATGACCGATGCCGTGGAGGAGGACCAGCGGCGGGCCGCTGCCGCGACGGTCGTGGGCGAGCTCCATGCGTCCGAGTCAAGCACCAGGGACGGCCGGAAAGAAGCGCGCAGCGTGTCGCGTCCGCAGTCCGTCCGTTGAGGCGGATCCCGTGCGTGCTCGTCCGCGCGGGCTGCAATCATGTTCCGTCGCATTGATTGAAGACGAAATGAACCGACAAATGACCATGACTAAGCCGGAGGAACACACCGGCCTCGCCGACCTGCCGGAGCCGGACGTGAAAGCCGGCGTCATCGACTTGCTGGAACGCAGCGGATCGGTCGTGGTGCCCATCGGCATCGCCCTCTACGCGCTGCTCTATCTCGGCATCCAGCAGGTGTACGGCATCTTCAACATCAGCCCGGAACAGGCGGGCATCGACCAGGCGACCATGTTCGGCCGCCTGGTGGGGACGCTGATCCTGCTCATCATCGCCGGCGCGCTGCTCGCGGGCGTCATCGTGGCGGCCGTCTGGCTGCTCGACAAGGCCACCCTCGGCCATCTGTTCCGCCTGGCCCAGGCCGTACGCGTGCGCCCGTGGGCCGCCGCGACCGCCGGCGCGCTGTGGTGCGGAGCGAGCTACTGGGGCTTTCTCGGTTACCTCGGGCTGGGCGAGGGCGCGTCGCTGGCCGGTGTCGTGATCACCGCGGTGGTGATCGGCGCCCTGGCCTTCCTCGTGCCGTTCCGGCTGCTGCGACGGCGTCCTTCCGGCCGCGCGGGCATGAAGATCGTGGTGGCCGCGTTCACCGGCATCGGGCTGGGCTTCGCGCTGATGGGGCAGATGGAGAGCGACGCGCTGGCCGTCGCCGACAAGGGCAGGCCCGCCAGCATGCTCCTGTCGATGGTGGGCTTCCAGGACCAGTGGGTGGTGCTCAACGACCGCGAAAGCGGCAAGGTGCTGCGCGGCGGTGTGGAGGTGCTGCTGCTCGGCGAACGCGAGGGCACGTACGCGTTGTACGACTGCGCGAACCAGGAGACCTTCCGCATCTCCATGGAAGCGACCGTGCTGCGGCAGGTGACGCTCGAACCCGAACGCCCTAGCGGCTACACCTGCATGAAGCAGAAGAACTGACCGTGGCGTGCCCCCGCACCGGGGGCACGCCACGACCTAACGACCGCCGATGGGGATCTCGAACCAGACCGCCTTGCCCTCACGGGTCGGGCGGGAGCCCCAGCGTCGCGCCAGCTGGTCGACGAGATAGAGGCCACGGCCGCCCTCGTCGTTCTCCCCCGCGCTGCGGATGCGGGGCAGGCGCAGATCCTGGTCGAAGACCTCGACCCAGACGGACTCCCCGCCCCTGCGCAGCCGCAGGGTGAACTCCTTGTCGCCCGCGATCTCCTCTTCGAAGCCCGGCACGTCCCACGACTCGTCGAACGGCAGCGGCGGCCCGTCGAGCACCAGCTCGCGGCGCGGCACGCTGGCGCTGGCGGCGTGCAGGACCACGTTGGTCACGACCTCGGAGACGAGCAGGCAGGCCAGCTCCGCGCGTTCCTCGGGCACCTGCCATCCCGCGAACGCCTCCGACGCCATCCGCCGCGCCTCGCTCACCATGATCGGCTGGGCCGGGAACGTCCGCTCCTGGGACTGCAGCTCCGTGCCCGCCGAACGGACGACGAGGATGGCCATGTCGTCGTCGATCTCGCCGGGGACGGCCACCGTGGCCAGGTCGGCGATGCGCTCGACGGACTCTCCCGACGCCTTGGCGAGCTTCTCCCGCAGGACGTCGAGCGCCTCGTCGTCGCCGGGGACGCCCGTGGCGGAGTCGCGCGGCGGTCTGCGATCGACCAGGCCGTCGGTGTAGAGAAGCAGGGTCGCGCCGGGCGGCAGCACCCTCGTCTCCTCCTTGTAGACCAGGTCGGCGTGCATGCCCTTGGCCCGCACTCCGAGCGGCTGGCCGACCTCGGTGATGTCCAGGTCTCTGACCTCGCCGTCCACGATCAGCAGCGGCGGCGCGTGCCCGGCGTTGGCGAACGACAGCTGCCTCGACCACGCGTCGTACACCATGTATTGGCAGGTGACGATCGGCGGGTTGGTGATGTCGGCGCCGAAGTCGTCGTGTTCCGGCGCGGCGACGATCCTGGTCCACTCGTCCAGGCGGGCGAGGATGTCGGCGGGCGGTTTGTCGTCCTGGGCGAAGGCCCGCAACGCGGCCCTGAGCTGGCCCATCACCGCCGCCGCCTTGGCTCCCCGGCCCTCGACGTCTCCGATCACGATGCCGACGCGGCCGGCCGACAGCGGGATCACGTCGTACCAGTCGCCGCCCACCTGGGTCTGGATGCCCTGGCCGTGCGAGGCGAGCGGGGCGGCCGGATAGTAGCGGACCGCGATCTCCAGACCGTCGAGCGAGGGCAGCGGCTGACGCGGGAGCAGGTGCTTCTGGAACGACTCGGCGGTGTGCCGCTCCTCCTCGAACAGCAGCGCGTTGTCGACGGCGAGCGCGACGCGGGTGGCGATGGCGCCGACGAAGTCGCGGTCGAAGGTGTCGTAGTGGGGCGAGCGCCGGTTCGTGAGGTTCGACAGGCCGAGGTACATCAGGCCGAGCGTCTCGCCGCGCACGCACAGCGGGGCGACGATGGCCGAGGTCATCCCGATCTCGCCGCACAGCCGGGCCGCGCCCTCGCTCGGCGCCGGATAGCTGACCTGGGAGAGGTCCTCGACGAGGATCGTCTCCTGACGGCGCACGGCGGCCTCGGCGTAGTGCCCGAGGGGGTATCTGATCTCCGCGCCCACCGGCCGCCAGGTGTCCGGCGGCGGGGTCCAGCCGTTCACGTGCGTGGAGACCTTGCGCACCAGGCGGTCGCCCTCGACCAGTTCGATGAAGCAGTGGTCGGCGAACTGCGGGACGAGCATCTCCGCGACCCGGTTGAGCGTCTCCTCGACGTACAGGGAGCCGGCGAGCCGCTCGCCGATCCGCTCGAGCAGGCCGAAGCGGTCCTTCTCACGCTCGTTGCTGCGCATCGCCTCGCGCGCGGTGATCACGATGCCGCTCACGGAGCCGGAGGGGTGCCGCAGCGGCACGGCCTGCGCGCGTACGTAGATCGTGGAGCCGTCGCCGCGGGCCACGTCGAACGTGCCCTCCCACACACCGCCGCGCAGCACGTGCTTGGCCAGCTCGGCCGTGAGCGGATGGTCCTTCTCCGAGATCCCGAGGCTGTGCAGCGACTCCCTGCCCGGAGACGCGCCCACGCGGCCGAACAGCTGCTCGGCGAAGGGGTTCCAGTACAGGACGTTGCTGAAGCGGTCGGTCACGACCACGGCCATCTCCGCGTGATCGAGCACGGAACCGGCGGAAAGGTGGTCGTCGGCGTCCTGTGACAGATCTCCCCATCGCCTCATGCCACGACCGTCCCTTGACGAGGTGGGTTCGCTATGCCGGGCACGGGCGCTCCTGCGAAGGCTGGGTCGCGAGAAATGAAAGGACTCCCTAGGGGATTCAACCAGGCACAACTCATTCCGTCATCGTCTGGTGACAAAAACGTGTGAGGCGACGTCCCTCGGAAGGTCCGCGGTCGTGGTTCCCACCTCACCATCACCAGTCACCGTTACACCGTTGTCACTCGCCGCGAGCGTCACCTCGCGTCCGGGTTGTATCCCAACTTGCTTGAGTTTAAGCATCACGGCGGGGTCGCTTTGCACTTGTTCGCTGATTCGGCGCACTACAACGGGCACGGGGGCCTGTCCCGCGAGGGTCACCATGGGAGACACCATCTCATCTCCAGCCGAACCGGACTGAGGCACCCCCAGCTCGTCCAGACCGGGGATCGGATTGCCGTGCGGGCACACCCGGGGGTTCTTGAGAAGGTTCACGAGCCGGGTCTCCACCGACTCCGACATGACGTGCTCCCAGCGGCACGCCTCGATGTGGACCTCTTCCCAGGGCATGCCGATCACCTGGGTCAGCAGGCACTCGGCCAGGCGGTGCTTGCGCATGACGCGGATGGCCAGCGTGCGGCCCAGCGCGGTCATGCTGAGGTGCCTGTCCCCCTCGACCTTGACCAGGCCGTCGCGCTCCATGCGCGCCACCGTCTGGCTGACGGTCGGACCGCTCTGCTGCAGACGCTCGGCGATCCGAGCGCGGAGCGGGACGATGCCCTCCTCTTCGAGCTCGAATATCGTCCGGAGGTACATCTCCGTCGTGTCGATCAGGCCGTGTGCGGTCAAGGCTCCTCCAGTCCTTGTAAATCGATGCTACGACCTCCCCGCGTGTTCGCAGCCGACCTTATTGGGGAAGCGACCCAGGGTGGGAAACATCGGAGCCCAGCGATTCCTTCCGGCGGACATCAGCCTGCCCGCGCTCAGGGAGGCCGCACGACACTGCGAGGGCTGCGACCTCTACCGCGCCGCCACGCAGACGGTCTTCGGCGAGGGCGTTCTCGACGCACGGTTCATGCTGGTCGGCGAGCAGCCGGGCGACCAGGAGGACCGCGAGGGCGCGCCGTTCGTCGGGCCCGCGGGGCGCATGCTCGACAAGGCGCTCGAAGAGGCGGGCATCGAACGCGAGGCGGTGTACGTGACCAACGCGGTCAAGCACTTCAAGTACGAGCCGCGCGGCAAGCGCAGAATCCACCAGAAGCCCACCGTGGGAGAGATCAACGCCTGCCGGCCCTGGCTCGAGGCCGAGATGCGCCTGGTGGACCCGGAGGTGACGGTGGTGCTGGGGGCCACGGCCGCCCGGGCCCTGCTGGGCCCGGACTTCCGCGTCACCAGGCACCGGGGAGAGCCGGTCCCCCGGCGCGAGGGGGCGTACTACGTGGCGACGATCCACCCCTCGGCGATCCTGCGCGCGCCCGACCGGGACGAGGCGTACTCCGGCTTCCTCGCCGATCTCACGGTCGCGGCCAGGCTGCCCTGATCGGAGCTGCTCTCATCGGAGCTGGGGGGACCTCAGGGGGCGAGACGCTCCAGCGTCCAGGTTCCGCCGGTCCGGCGATAGCGGAGCCGGTCGTGCATGCGGTCGGTCTGGCCCTGCCAGAACTCGACCTCCGCCGGCACCACCCGGAATCCGCCCCAGAAGTCCGGCAGCGGCGGGTCCTGCGGCCAGCGCTCGGCCAGCTCCCGGAACCTGGCGTCGAGCTGCTCCCTCGACTCCACGACCGCCGACTGACGGGAGGCCCACGCGCCGATGCGGGAGCCGTACGGGCGAGAGTGGAAGTAGGCGGCGCTGTCCTCGCGCGGGAGCCGTACGACGGAGCCCTCCACGCGGACCTGCCGCCTGATGGGATGCCACGGGAACAGCAGGCAGGCCCGCGGGTTCTCACCGAGGTCGCGGCCCTTGCGAGACTCGTAGTTGGTGAAGAAGACGAACCCGCGCTCGTCGAAGCCCTTGAGGAGGACGGTGCGGGCGGAGGGACGGCCACCGGCGGAGCTGGTGGCGACGACCATGGCGTTCGGTTCGGGCAGGCCCGCGGCGACCGCGTCCGCGAACCACAGCGCGAACTGCGTCACCGGGTCGGCGGCCATACCGGATTCGAGCAGGGGCTCACCTTCATAGCTGTGCCGGAGCCCGGGGAGGTGCGAAGCGCTGTCCACGGAAAGGTATTCTCGCGTGCTCGGCATACGTCTCGCTCGGTGGCCCCTACCAGGGAGAACCCCGTTGGGTAGGGCCGGGGGCGCGACACTCGGGCGCTGCGGGTTAAATTGACCCGCCGGTATCTCGACATCAAGGCTCTGGACTTCACAAGAGAGGGAGGCGGCCGAGAATGTCCGACTTCAAACCCGGGCTCGAAGGCGTGGTGGCGTTCGAGACCGAGATCGCGGAACCGGACAAAGAAGGGGGCGCCCTGCGATACCGGGGCGTCGACATCGAAGAGCTCGTGGGCAACGTCTCCTATGGACACGTCTGGGGCCTGCTCGTCGACAACACGTTCCAGCCGGGCCTGCCCCCGGCGGAGCCGTACCCACTTCCCGTCCATTCCGGCGACATCCGAGTAGACGTACAGAGCGCGCTGGCCATGCTCGCGCCTTCGTACGGCTTCCGCCCGCTGCTCGACATCGACGACGACCAGGCCCGCGACGATCTCGCACGCGCCTCGGTGACCGCTCTGTCGTTCGTCGCGCAGTCAGCTCGTGGCCTGGGCCTGCCCATGGTCCCGCAGAAGCGCGTCGACGAGGCCGAGAGCATCGTCGAGCGCTTCATGGTCCGCTGGCGCGGTGAGCCCGATCCCAAGCACGTGAAGGCCATCGACGCCTACTGGACGTCGGCCGCGGAGCACGGCATGAACGCCTCGACGTTCACCGCCCGCGTGATCGCCTCCACGGGCGCCGACGTGGCGGCCGCCCTGTCGGGCGCGGTCGGCGCGATGTCCGGCCCGCTGCACGGCGGCGCGCCCGCGCGGGTGCTGCACATGATCGAGGGCGTCGAGAAGATGGGTGACGCCCGCAAGTACGTCCAGAGCGAGCTGGACCAGGGCCAGCGGCTCATGGGCTTCGGCCACCGTGTCTACCGGGCCGAGGACCCGCGCGCCCGCGTGCTGCGCCGTACGGCCAAGGAGCTGGGCGCGCCGCGCTACGAGGTCGCCGCCGCGCTGGAGACCGCCGCGCTCGAGGAGCTGCACGCCCGCAAGCCGGACCGGGTCCTCGCGACCAACGTGGAGTACTGGGCCGCGGTGGTCCTCGACTTCGCCGAGGTGCCGTCGAACATGTTCACCTCGATGTTCACCTGCGCCCGGACCGCCGGCTGGGCCGCCCACATCCTGGAGCAGAAGCGCACGGGCAGGCTGGTCCGCCCCAGCGCCGACTACGTGGGCCCGAAGCAGCGCTCCATCAACGAGGTGCCCGGCGCCGCCGAGGTCGTCGGCAAGGTCTGAGCCTCGGCGCGGGTCGTGGCCCTGCGGCGTGCCACAAGCTCCGAGAGGCCGCCGGGCCCGCCCGCGCACCGTCAGAACCCGTGACGGCCCGCCCCTTTCCGGGGGCGGGCCGTTTCCGCGTCACCGGGCGCCCCCGCGTCACCGGCCAGGGCCGGCGGCGTCCTTGCGCGGGCTCACGGACGGTCTCGCGGACGGGTGAGCGGACGAGACCGCCGCCGGGGCGTTCCGGGCCGCGCGCTCCCCGGCGTCCCCGTCGAGGTTCCGGCAGATCTCCTTGGTGTCCTCGGGCTCGGTGGTCGCCAGGCGCCCGCAGCGCTCCGCGACCTCGGACCTGCCGGAGTCGTTCACCTTGAGGATCGCGATGGTCTTGTTCTCGGGCTCGTGGGCGGCGGCGCCGAAGGAGATCACCCCGCCCGAACCGTTCCACCTGTCGCGCGGGGAGACGAGGGAGATCTGGTAGAGCACGTCTCCCCTGCTGGGCAGCCCGCCCCGATAGGCCGCGTTGACGCGCTCGTAGAAGAGCTTCACGGCGTCGTAGCTGAGGATGAGGTTGTCGTCGGACTCCTTCGCGTGCCGGCCGCTCAGCAGGCTCTGCACGAAGCCCGTCGGCGCCGCGGCGCCGTCGCGCCACAGCTCACGGCTCGCCAGCGCCGCGTAGTAGACCTGGACGCGCCGGTAGTCGCCGATCACCGCGCCGCTGTTGGCCACCGCCTTGATGACGTCGTCGCCCGCGAGGACCTTGATCGGCTCCTTGCCGCAGTCCTTGCCCTCGACGTAGCGCAGGAAGTCGAGGAAGTCGGCCGCGCGCCCCGCGTAGAGGAGCAGGTCGGGCCCGTGTCCGCAGGCCCGGCTCACCGCCAGGTCCATGCCCGTTCCCCGGTCCTTGTACGCGACGCGGTCGCCGACCGTGATCCCCACCTCGCGGGCCTCGTCCGCGTAGTCGGCGGCGAGGTTGTTCGTGTAGTTGTCGTCGTCCGTCTGGTCCTGGACGACCACCGCGGACGGCTTGGGCACACCGCCGAGGAGCCGGTCGCGGGCGAACCTGGCGGCCAGCCGCGCCTGCCGCTGGTTCGACGGCCCCAGGCGGAACACGTACGGGGAGGGGTAGCCGGACCCGGACCGGGCGGGGTCGTCCGACAGGTATCCGAGCCGGTCGGCGGTCGCGGTGGTCACCAGCATCGGGATCTTCGCCGCGTCCAGCGTCCGGATGGCCTCCTCGACGCCGCCGACGCTGCGCTGGAAACCGATCACCCCGAGCACCCGGGGGTCCTCGGCCGCCATCTCGCTGACCAGCTCCGCCGTACGCCGCCCCTGGCCGAAGTTCGTGCCGGCGTTGGCCACCAGCACCTGGAGGCGGGGCGCGCCGGAGACGCCGCGCTGGTACTCCTCCACGGCCGTCAGCTCCGCCCGGGCCCCGACGAACGCGCTGTCGCTCTGATCCTGCGCGACGGAGTACTCGCCGAACAGCACCACGCTCACGTACGTCCCGGCCTCCCTGGCCAGGGCGTTGTTGCGGTCGATCCGGGCGACGAGCCTCGTCAGCTCGTCCGACGGGAAGAGCCCGTCCGGGGTGGTCCCGTCGGCGTTCACGACGCCCACGCACTCCTTGTCGACGCGCTCGACCCAGGACAGGCCGCCGCAGTGCGCGTTCCGGTCCTGCTGGATGCGCCCGAGCAGGACGACAGGACCGATGACCAGCAGCGCCATCACGCACCAGTAGCCGATCGCCCGCATCCGGCTGCCCAGCAGGTGCGGCCGGTAGTCGTCGTCCAGCGGGATCGCGGGCGCGCTGACCATCAGCCGCAGCGGCGGCACCCGCCGCCGCGCCGCCGTCCGCCACGCCGCCACCAGTGCGGACAGGTCCGACAGCCGGCCCGCGGTGACCGGCCGGCTGCCCGGGGCGAACGACTCGGGCACCGCGGCCAGCACCAGGAGCGGCGGCAGCAGCCCGGTCTCCTCGACCGTCTCCTCCAACGTGCGCAGTAACCGCTCGTTGACGTCGCCGGACCACCGCGCGTCGAGGACCAGCATCGCGTACAGGCCGCGCCCCCAGCTCGGCCACGGGATCAGCCACTTCTGGTAGGCCTGGCGCAGGTCCCGGCACAACGCGTGGACGAGCAGTCGCTCGACCTCCGCCTCACTCGCGTTGGCGACGCGCAGCGCGTACTTCGCCAGGCGCTCGAAGGGCTTCCTGCTCAGGTAGGGCTGCTTCCTGAACCAGCCGTTGAAGAGGGACCCCCTGATCGAGAGCATGGCCTGGATCAACGTGCCGACGACGGCGACGAGCACGCCGAGCGCCCACGGGATCAGGCCGACCAGGTCGGAGGCGCCGCCGAGCCCCCAGGCGGCGAGCGTGCCCACCGGCACCCAGGTGGTGGCCGCGCGGCCGAGGAAGTCCGCCGCGGTCCTGCGCCCCCGGTCGCCGCCGTACCTGCCCCTGCGCCAGTCCCTGAGCCGCTCCTTGAACTCCTCCTGACCGGTACGCGACTGCGGGTCGGGCGGCCAGATCCGGCCCGGCACGTCGACCGGCTCCCCGGGAGGCGGCTCCTCGCGCTGGCGCCGCGCCCACAGCACGAACTGGACGAGCGGGAACCGCGGCGGGGGCAGGAACGAGCCGCCGACGGGCATGCCGAGCTGGCCGCGCTCCCCTGCCAGCGCCGCGACGAGCTCACGCAGCGTGTCGTACTCCCCCGCCCTGACCGTGGCCTGCGGGAGGGAGTCCTCGAACGGCGCGGCGAGCCGCCGGGCCGCGTCGAAGGCGCCGCCGTCGCGGCCGACCACGAGAACGAGGGGCAGGAGGCGGTCGGAGCGCCAGAAGAACGGCCTGCGAACCAGTGCCTCGATGACGGCGTGCGGGTCGGCCACGCGGATGTCTCCCGGGGGGGTGGAGTCCGTTCTTGAGGTGGTGCGTGATCTTAAAACGAGACCATGATGTCTCACCATCCGGACCATGGTCTAGAGCATCCGCAGGTCTCACTACGCTTGAACCGTGGCTGACATCGTGATTCCCGCTGACATCAAGCCCGCCGACGGCCGCTTCGGCTGCGGGCCCTCGAAGGTACGCCCCGAGCAGCTCGCCGCTCTCGCCGACGCCGGGGCGAAGGTGATGGGCACCTCCCACCGGCAGAAGCCGGTGAAGAACCTCGTCGCCCGCGTCCGCGCCGGGCTCACCGACCTGTTCTCCCTCCCCGAGGGATACGAGGTCGTGCTGGGCAACGGCGGCACCACGGCGTTCTGGGACATCGCGTCCTTCGGGCTGATCCGGGAGAAGTCGCAGCACCTGAACTTCGGGGAGTTCTCCTCGAAGTTCGCGACGGTCGCGAAGAAGGCCCCCTGGCTCGCCGATCCGTCGGTGATCAAGTCGGAGCCGGGCAGCCACCCGCTGCCGGTCGCCGAGGAGGGCGTGGACGTCTACGCGCTCACCCACAACGAGACCTCCACCGGCGTCGCGATGCCCATCAAGCGGCCGACCAGCGGTGGCGCGGACGACGAGTCGCTCGTCCTCGTGGACGCCACCAGCGGCGCCGGCGGCCTGCCGGTCTCCGCCGAGGAGTTCGACGTCTACTACTTCGCCCCGCAGAAGAGCTTCGCCTCCGACGGCGGCCTGTGGATCGCGCTGTTCTCGCCGAAGGCGCTCGCCCGGGTGACGGAGATCGCCGAGAGCGGCCGGTTCGTGCCCGAGTTCTTCAGCCTGCCGACCGCGATCGACAACTCGGTCAAGGACCAGACGTACAACACCCCGGCGGTCGCCACGCTGTTCCTGCTGGCCGACCAGATCGACTGGATGAACACCCAGGGCGGCCTCGCCTGGACCACCGGCCGGTCGGCCGACTCCGCCTCGCGGCTGTACACCTGGGCCGAGAAGACGTCGTACACCACGCCGTTCGTGGCCGACCCGGCGCAGCGCTCCAACGTCGTCGGGACCATCGACTTCGACGACGCCGTGGACGCCGCGGCGGTCGCGAAGGTGCTGCGGGCCAACGGCATCGTGGACACCGAGCCCTACCGCAAGCTCGGCCGCAACCAGCTGCGGATCGCGATGTTCCCGGCGGTCGACCCCGCCGACATCGAGGCGCTGACCTCCTGCGTCGACTACGTGGTCGAGCGTCTCTAGTGGTTCCACGGCGGCCGCCTCTCCGGCGGCCGCCGATCTCGCCGACGGTCTCAGGACCGTCGGCTTTTTCGTTTTTCGGTCCTGTGCCGGGGTGCGGCAGCCGTTCGCGCGTCAGGTCGTGCGGCGGCGTAGCAGCCAGGCGGCGATCACGCCGCCGATGAGGCCGAACAGGTGGCCCTGCCAGGAGACACCCGGCTGGGTGGGCAGGGCCCCCCACAGGATCGAGTAGTACAGCACGGCGACCACGACGCCGAGCACGATGTCGAGGGCCCGGCGGTCGAACAACCCCCGGGCCACCACATAACCGAAATATCCGAAGACGAGGCCGCTCGCGCCGATCGTCAGCGTGTCCGGCGGGCTGGTGAACCACACGCCCAGCCCGCTGACCAGGATGATGACCAGGCTCGCCGCGAGGAACCTGCCGATCCCCCTGATGGCGGCCACGAATCCCAGGATCAGCAGCGGCACCGAGTTCGCCATCAGATGACCGAACCCGGCGTGCAGGAACGGCGCGAACAGGATCCCGGGCAGGCCGTCCGGCTCGTGGGCGAGGATGCCGTACCTGTCGAGCCGTCCGTTCTCCACGTAGTCGACGATCTCGATCGCCCACATCGCCGCCACGAGCACGATCATCAGGATCGCGCTGCCGAGGGCGCCGGTGAGCAGCGCGGACGTCCGCTCCCGCATCGACCGGCCCGGCCGGGGGAGCCCGGGCCCGGGATCACTCATGGCTTCACCGTACGCAGTCCCGCTCACGAACGAGCGGACTGCCCCGATCCGCCCGGATCATGCCATCGGGTTGCCAGGAGAGGCGGGCGGCTGTATTAATAAATGAACAGTCATTTATAAATGAGGAGGGACCGGTGGCGGGACGTCCCCGTGGAGTGGACGATTCGGTGATCCTGCGTGCGGCGGCCGAGGTGATCGGCCGGGTGGGTCCCGCGGGGCTGACCCTCGCCGCGGTCGCCGACGAGGTGGGGCTCGTGCCCGGCACCCTCGTGCAGCGTTTCGGGTCCAAGCGCGGCCTGCTGGTGGCGCTGGCGCGGCAGTCCGCGCACGAGGCGGAGGCACACCACGAGCGGCTGCGGCAGGGGCGCCCCTCCCCGCTGGCGGCGCTGGTGGCGCTGGCCGAGGAGTCGATGTCCCTCATGGACACCCCGGAGCGCTTCGCCAATCACCTGGCGTTCCTGTGCATGGATCTCACCGATCCGCAGCTGCGCGAGTACGCCCTGGCCATCCACGAGGCGCAGCGAAGGGCGATCCTGGCCCTGCTCGACGAGGCGGTGGCCGAAGGAGAGCTGCGGGTCGGCACCGACACCGCCGCGCTCGCCGGGTCCGTCCAGGCGCTGATCGCCGGCACCGGCCTGACCTGGGCTCTCGACCGGCAGGACACGCTGCCGGAGCGGCTCCGGCGGGCGGTCACCGCCCTCCTCTCTCCTCATACCCGTTCGAAGGAGATGTCTTGAACGACAGACAGCCGCTCGCCGGGAAGGTCGCCCTGGTCGCGGGAGGCACGCGGGGCGGCGGCCGCGGGATCGCCGTCGAACTCGGGGCCGCGGGCGCCACGGTCTACGTCACCGGCCGCAGCAGCACGGCGGGCCGCTCCGACCTGGACCGTCCCGAGACCATCGAGGAGACCGCCGCGCGGGTCACCGCGGCCGGCGGCACCGGCATCGCGGTGCGCACCGACCACAGCGACCCCGAGGAGGTGCGCGCCCTGGCCGACCGGGTCGCCGCCGAGCAGGACGGTCGGCTCGACGTCCTGGTCAACTCGGTGTGGGGCGGCGACGCGCTGACCGACTGGGAGCATCCCCTGTGGGAGCAGGACCTCGACACCGGCCTGCGACTGCTGCGCCGGGCGGTGGAGACCCACATCGTCACGAGCCGGTTCGCGCTTCCGCTGATGGTCGCCCGCCGGAGCGGCCTGGTCGTGGAGGTCACCGACGGCGACACCGCCCGCTATCGCGGCTCGTTCTTCTACGACATCGCCAAGTCCACCGTGATCCGCCTGGCCGTGGCGCAGGCGGCGGAGCTCAAGCCGTACGGCGTCGCGGCCGTCGCCGTCACGCCGGGCTTTCTGCGCTCGGAAGCCATGCTGGAGCACTTCGGCGTGACCGAGGCCAGCTGGCGTGACGGTGCACGCAAGGACCCGCACTTCGCCCACTCCGAGACCCCCGCCTACCTGGGACGGGCCGTCGCCGCCCTGGCCGCGGACCCCGGCGTCATGGCCAAGACCGGACGTGCCCTGGCCACCTGGGGGCTGTACAAGGAGTACGGCTTCACCGACGCGGACGGCACCCAGCCGGACTGGGCCGCGCACTGGGCCGACGTCCTGGAGGAGGAGCACGGCCCCCTCGGCGACCCGCTCTGACCTGGCCTCGCTCTCGCCCGCCGGAGGCGGGAGCGATTCCGTCGAGCGCCTCCTCGCCTGCGCTGAGCCGCGCTACGGCTTCGTCAGTGCGACGGCGTGGGGGTCGGAGGGGTGGACGACGTTGCGGTCGGCGTGGCGGTCGGAGGAGCGGTCGGCGTGGGGGTCGGAGGGGTGGACGACGTTGCGGTCGGCGTTGCCGTCGGAGGAGCCGACGGCGTGGGGGTCGGAGGGATGGATGGCGTTGCGGTCGGCGTGGCGGTCGGCGAGGTCGTGACGACCTCGGGCACGCTGGTCGCCATCAGCCTGCTCTCGGAGGTGACCCTTACGAAGTACTCCGAAGAGAGCTCGCACGTGAGGACCACCGGGCCGGGCGTGTCCAGCTTGGCTGTGACGAAGAAGGCGAGCAGGATGCCGCCGTCCGACTTACTGGAGCCGGACTGCCGCGGCAGCGCGGAGGTGACGCCCGTGGGTGTGCTGACCTCGCAGGTGGCGGTCTGGCTCCCGGGAGACGGGGCGACGATCTTGGTGTTGACGCTGGCCTGGATTACGTAGTCTCCCGCGGGCACCTGGGGGATCCGCACCACCTCGACCCGCGTTCCCCTCTCGTAGGTGGGGCTCTTCTGGGCGATGTAGGTCTGCCCGTAGGTGGCGCCCGGCTCGCCCTTGTCCCCCTTGGGACCCTGCGGGCCGGTCGCACCCTGGGGGCCGGTCGCGCCCTGCGGGCCTTCAGGGCCTTCAGGGCCGGCGACGTTCCAGGTGACCGTCCGCTCGCCGGGGCGGCACACCGACGCGGGCGCCGTGGCGGTGGGAGTGGGAGTGGGCGCGGCGATCCCCGCGAATCCGGCCTGGCCCGGCTCCAGTGTTGCGGCCATTCGCATCACGCCGTCGGTTCCCACGCAGGCGACGATCGACGAGGTCGTCGCCGCCGTCGTGGCCACGGCGATTCCCCCGCCGCCCACGAGCAGCCCCGCCACCGCCCCGGCCGCCAGCCAGGTCCCACGTCCTGTTCCCAGATTCATCTGTCTCCCCTTCGTGATGATCTTCACAAGGGAAGGTAGGCGGGCGGACCGGGGCTCCGCGTCACCAGAGCGGCCGATGCGCCGTCCGCCATGCGGGTTAGGGCAGCGGCCCAGCCGGACCCCGACACTACCCCGAGGTCCCGCCCGCGGCGGGGACACGCCGGGGACACCTGTCCCGGGAACCGTCCCGAGTCCGCACGGCGACGCTGCCGACGCCCCCGGACATGACTTGGGGCGCCCCTGCGCGGAGCGCCCCGAGCGGCCTTACGACGCGAGGGTTACTCGCCCTTCCAGACGGGGGCGCGCTTCTCGGCGAAGGCCGCCGCGCCCTCCATCGCGTCCTTCGAGGTGAAGACCGGGCTCACGATCTCACCCTGCTTGCGGAACATCTCGTCGAGCGACCAGTCGGCCGACTCGACGATGACCCGCTTGGTCGCGGCGAGCGCCAGCGGCGCGTTCGCGGCGATCGTGCGGGCCAGTTCGAGCGCGCCGTTGAGCGCCTCGCCCGGGTACGTGATCCGGTTGACCAGCCCCAGCTCGTACAGCCGGGCGGCCGGGTAGTGATCGCCGGTCAGGGCGATCTCCATGGCGACGTGGTAGGGGATCCGGCGTGGCAGCCGCATGATCCCGCCCGCGCCGGCCACCAGGCCGCGCTTGGGCTCCGGCAGGCCGAACTTGGCCTCCTCTGACGCCACGATGATGTCGCACGACAGCGCCAGCTCGAAACCGCCGGCCAGCGCGTACCCCTCGACCGCGGCGAGGATCGGCTTCTTCGGCGGCGCCTCGGTGATGCCGCCGAAGCCCCGGCCCTCGACCACCGGCATGTCCCCGGTGAGGAAGCCCTTCAGGTCCATGCCTGCCGAGAACGTGCCGCCGGCCCCGGTGAGGACGATCGCGGACACGTCGGGGCTTTCGTCCAGCTCGTCCAGGGCGGCCGCGATGCCGCGCGCCACCGCGCCGTTCACGGCGTTCCTGGCCTTGGGCCGGTTGATGGTGACGACGGCCACGCCGCCGTCGACGATCTCTACGAGTACCTCGTCCGGCTCAGCGGCCGGCCCGGAGTTCACCTCGGACACCTGACCTCACTCGGCTTACTTGGGCTGGAAGCGGATGCCGCCGTCGAAACGGATGACCTCGCCGTTCATGTAGTCGTTCTCGATCAGCGCACGCACCAGGTGGCCGAACTCGGCGGCCTTGCCGAGCCGCTTGGGGAACGCCACCGGCCCGATGAGCTTGGCCTTGAACTCCTCGGCGTTCTTGTCGCCGATCTTCCCGTAGATCGGGGTGTCGATGATGCCCGGGGCGATGGTCAGCACGCGGACGCCGATGGCCGCGAGGTCGCGGGCCGCGGGGAGGGTCATGCCGATGATGCCGCCCTTGGACGCGGAGTACGCCACCTGGCCCGTCTGGCCCTCGATGCCGGCGACCGACGCGGTGTTGATGACGACGCCGCGGGCGCCGTCCTCGTCCGCCGGCTCGGTCTTGGCCATGGCCGCCGCGCCGATGCGCATGAGGTTGAAGGTGCCGATCAGGTTGACGTCGATCACCTTGCGGTAGGACGCCAGGTCGTGCGGCGAGCCGTCCCGTCCGACGGTGCGCTGCGCCCAGCCGATGCCGGCGCTGCTGATCACGGCGCGCAACGGCTTGCCGGTGGCGACCGCCGCCTCCACCGCGGCCTGCACCGACGCCTCGTCGGACACGTCGGTGTGGGCGAACACGCCGCCGATCTCGTCGGCCAGCGCCTTGCCGCGCTCCGTGTTCAGGTCGGCCACGACCACGGTCGCGCCGACACGGGCCAGCTCGCGGGCCGAGGCCTCGCCGAGGCCGCTGGCACCGCCCGAGATGATTGCTGCTGCTCCGTTCAGATCCATAGCCGGACCTTAACGCGCGAACCGAATGAAGTTCTACTCGGGGTGCTGCAAAATCGCGGTATCGACGTCGGGGTAGACCTTGATCCGCCGGTCCAGGCCGGTCGTGCGCAGGATGCGGGCCACCGGAGGCTGTGGCGAGGCGAGGGACACCCCGCCGCCCTCGCTCGTGGCAAGCCGCCAGGCCTCGATGAGCACGCTGAGCCCGCTGGAGTCCATGAACGACAGCGCGCCGAGGTCCAGCACGAGCGTCGGGCCGTCGTCGCGTATGGCGTCCCGTATCTCATCACGTAGGAACGGGGCCGTGAACAGGTCGAGCTCCCCCTCCACGGCCACCACCACGGCGTTGGAAAGCGATTGGCGCGCGAGCCGCAGCTTCATCGTCGGGACCTCCTCAGCTCCGGCCCACTTTACTTATCCATCACCCCGGCTGAGCAGGGACAGCGAAGCCGTAGGGAAGTTCCAGCCGGTGCGCGGCGAGCAACCGCTCGTCGGCGAGCAGCGCGTGCGTCGTCCCGTCGGCCGCGATCACCCCCTCGGACATGATGAGCGAACGCTCGCACAGCTCCAGCGCGTACGGCAGGTCGTGGGTGACCATCAGCACGGTCACGTCCAGGCTCTTCAGGATCTCGGCCAGCTCGCGGCGGGACGCCGGGTCGAGATTGGACGACGGCTCGTCGAGGACGAGGATCTCCGGCTCCATCGCCAGCACCGTGGCCACAGCCACCCGGCGGCGCTGGCCGAAGGACAGGTGGTGCGGCGGCCGGTCGATCGCGTCCAGCATGCCGACCCGCTCCAGCGCGTCGCGCACGCGGCGGTCGAGTTCCGCGCCGCGCAGCCCGAGGTTGGCCGGGCCGAAGGCGACGTCCTCCCGTACGGTCGGCATGAAGAGCTGGTCGTCCGGATCCTGGAACACCAGCCCGACCCGGCGGCGGATCTCCCGCAGGGTGTCCGCGCGCACGGGAAGCCCGGCCACCTCCACCGTCCCGTGCCCGGCCGCGAGGATGCCGTTGAGGTGCATGACGAGCGTGGTCTTGCCCGCGCCGTTCGGGCCGAGCAGGGCGACCCGCTCCCCCCGCTCGATCGTCAGGTCCACGCCGTACAACGCCTGCGTCCCGTCGGGGTAGGCGTACGCGAGCCTGCTCACCGTGAGCGAAGGGCTGCCGGAGGTCATGTCGTGCTCCACGCCAGTAGGGCCGTCATCGCGGCGAGGCAAGGCAGCATGCCCGCCACCGCCCAGTCTCGCCCAGTCGCCGATATATCCCTAATCGTCGGCATCTCGCCCGTGTAGCCGCGGCTCAGCATGGCGAGGTGGACCCGCTCCCCCCGCTCGTACGAGCGGATGAACAGGGCGCCCGCCGACTTCGCCAGCACGGAGGCCTGCCTGAGGTCCCGGGCGACGAATCCCCGCGACTCCCTGGCGATCCGCATGCGCCGCATCTGGTCGAGGATCACGTCCAGGTAGCGCAGCATGAACGTCGCGATCTGCACGAGCAGCCGGGGCAGCCGCAACCGCTCGGCACCGAGCAGCATCATGCGGGGCTCGGTCGTGGCCGCCAGCAGGATCGAGGCGACCACGCCCAGCGAGGCCTTGGCCAGGATGTTCCAGGCCGCCCACAGGCCAGGGGCGCTCAACGACAGGCCGAGCACCTGGACCCGCTCACCCGTGCCGATCAGCGGAATCGCCAGCGCGAACAGCACGAACGGCACCTCGATCGCCATGCGCCGCACGATCGCGCCCACCGGCACCCGGGCGGCGGCCGCCACGGCGGCCAGCAGCAGCGCGTCGACGGCGAACGCCCAGAAGCGCTCGCGCGGCGTGGCGACCACGAACACCGCGAACGCGACGACCGCCGCCAGCTTGCACTGGGGCGGCAGCCGGTGGACGGGCGTGTCGGCGGGCCGATAGATCGGGTGATGGTGCCCGGCGCTCACTTCGCACTCACAGTCTCATCATCGCCGACCCGCCCAGCCCAGCATGCGGGCAGGGCGCTCACGGCCTCATCGGCGCGGTGCTCATCGAGCTCATCGAACTCGAAGGACTCAGCGGACTCACTGGGCACTCGCGGGCGTCATCGAGTCGGCCGCGCGCCGGCGCCTGCGGATGACGTAGAACACACCGCCTCCGGCCACGACCGTCAGCCCGACGCCCGCCACCCCGGCCAGGCCGCCGGACATCCGCTGGTTCTCCACGCCCTTGACGCTGTATCCGGCCAGCGGGCCGTCCTCCGCCGCGTGCGGCTTCTCCTGCGCGCTCAGGCCCTTATCGGCCGCCACCTTCTCCAGCCCGTCGGGGGCGCTGGAGGCGTAGAACGAGACGACGCCGGCCAGCAACACGGCCACCAGCGCGCCGCCCACCAGGACCGGACGCAGGCCGATCCCGGCCGAGGGAGCCTCCGGAGCCGCCGGCCCGACCTGAACATCCCCGTCGGCGGTGCGCAGCGTCAGCGCCCTGGTCATCCCGCGCGCGCCGTACACGAGATCGGGACGCACGGCCAGCACGCTGCTCACGGTGAGCGCGGTGACGAAGCCCTCGCCGAGCCCGATGAGCAGGTGCACACCGCCCATCGCGGCGGCCACCGAGCCCACCTCGATCGGCGCGGTGCCGCCGAGCCAGAACAGGGCCGTGAACACGAGCGCCGCCGCCGGGACGGAGACCAGCGCCGCCACGAACGACGCGGCCACCAGCGTCGCCCGCCCGCGCGGCCCGCCCCGGGTGATGAGCCGGAACACCGCCCAGCCGACGACCGCGGTCACGATCGCCATCAGCGTGATGTTGACGCCCAGCGCGGTCAGCCCGCCGTCGGCGAAGAAGAATCCTTGGACGAGCAGCACGACCGCGACGCACAACACGGCGGTGTACGGCCCGACGAGTATCGCCGCCAGGGCCCCGCCGAGCAGGTGACCGCTGGTGCCGGCCGCCACGGGGAAGTTGAGCATCTGCGCCGCGAAGATGAACGCGGCCACCAGGCCCGCCATGGGGGCGGTCCGGTCGTCGAGCTCCCGTTTGGCGCCCCGCAGGCAGACGGCCACCCCGGCGGCCGCGAAGACCCCGGCACCGACGGACACGGGGACGTCAAAGAACCCATCGGGCACGTGCACGGCTATAACCCCTTCGAAACGGGCGAATCTCCTCCCACTTTAGGGCACCGGGTTGTAGTTGCAAATGATTCGCAATTAGTGCCGCCGCAGGACCCTTACCATCCGCCTGACCACGGTCAATGGGGTCGCCACCCGCACCGACACGCTGAGCCGCCGGTTGACCGCCGTGGCGTACGGCCGGACGGTCCACTGCGCCACTCCCCATCTCAGCGCGCCGCACCACCACCGCAGGGGCCGGCCCAGCGCGTCCGCGTCGGCGACCTTGACCGGGAAGCGCACCGGAGGACCGCCGAGGACGAGTTCGAGGTAGGCGTCCCAGGTGCCGGGCCGCAGGCCGGCCGTCTCGGCCGCGAACTCCCGTGGCCCGACCGCCACCGCCCGCTCACGGTGCTCCCGCCCCGACGCCCGCTCGCGCCAGATCAGATGCCGTACGGCCGCGGCGGCGGCCTCCTCGCCCACCAGCGCCTGTCCCTCGACCCGCAGCCGCCTGCCCCGCCACCACGCCCGCGTCAGCCGTACGACGGCGGGGACCCGGACGACATGGCCCCCGGCGTCGAGGCCGAGGTGGCCGTGCGACCGGGTGAGGAAGGGCACCGCGACGACGCCGCCCACCAGATGGGCGGGTGGAACGCCGACTCCGGGTTCGCGGCGGGAGCCGAGCCGGGCGAGCCTGCGCGCGCCCTCGCACTCGACGGCCACGTGGACGTCCCATACTCCGGGCGGCAGCGCGGCCACGTCGAGCACGGCGGTGAAGGATCCGGCGGCGCCGGTCCCACCACGGGTCACGGAGGGCACGCGCTCCTCACGCGACATGCGCTCGCGCAACACCAGGCCCACGGTGCCGGTCAGCGGAGTGCCGGTCAGGGCAGTGCCAGTCAGCGCGGCGCCGGTCAACCCCGTGCTGTCCGCCACGCCGTCCGTGCCGGCGAGGGCGGCCCACCCTTCGATCACCAGGCGGTCGCCCCGCCACTCGACCCCGGTCAGCCGATGCCGCAGCGGCGCCGCCTCGACGAGCGCGAGCCGTACGAGCCGGTCGGGGTCGTCGAGCGCGGCGACGCGGGCGGCGTCCACGCCGTCGAGACCGGCGCGCACGCCCGGCGTCAGCCACTGACCGCAGATGTCGGCCACCTCGACGGCGATCTTCTCGCGTTCGGCCTCACCGGCCGCCAGGAACGGCACCCCGAGCTGGGCCAGCACGTCGCGGCGCAGGTGCCGCAGGAGCAGGCGGTCGCGCAGCGCGCCGGGCGGCACGTGCCGCACCATGACCTCGATGGGCGTGCGGACCACACGCAGCCAGCCGAGCGGATCCCGCGCGGACGCCTCACCCCCGCCCTCCGCGTGGTAGCAGTCCCCGTCCGCGACCACCGAGATCACCCGCGCGTGGCAGTACGCGTGGACGGCGAAGGTCATGTCCTCACCGCGCCGCTGCGTCTCGTCGAAGCGGATGGCGTGCCGTTCCAGGAAGTCCCGGCGGAAGAGCTTGAAGCAGGACAGATCATCGTAGACGGCCGTTAAGGACGCACTGTCGGCGCTCGCCCGCAATCCCTGGCGCGCCCCGGCGACCTTCCCCACGACGACGTCGGCACCGTTCCCGTCGGCCGCGGCGACCAGGCGGACCAGCGCGTCGGGGGCGAGGTGGTCCCCCGCGTCGCAGAAGAAGACGTATCTGCCGGCCGCTCGTTCCAGTCCGCGGTTGCGGGCGCCGCCGGGCGTGCCGGGCTGGGCGTCCCGGATCACGGTGATCAGCCGGGGGTGGTGCGCGGTGTAGAGGCCGAGCAGCGCACGGGTTCCGTCCCGCGAGCCGCCGTCGACCACGATGATCTCCTTGGCGACCCGCTGCACGAGCAGCGAGGTGAGGCAACGGTCGAGTGACGCCCGGCGGTTGTACGCCGGGACGACGACGCTTACGTCGATCCCCCGATCGGCGCGCTGGTCACTCTCCGTATCCATCGCCCTTCATTATGTGCCGACGACCCGCCCCACCCCGCCTTCGCCGCGCCGGGCGCGTCTCACCGCGTCTCACCGCGTTCACCGCTGTTCACCGCGGCTCACCACGTCCGCACGCGTACGGCTCTCGCACCCGGGCGACCGCCTCGTCCGTCGTGCCGCGCACCTCGAACCGCCCCGGCAGGCCGGCGACATGCAGATGGCGGGCCAGCCGCGGCGCGACCCCGGAAAGGACGAGCGCCCACCGGTCCGCCCCACTCGCAGCAGCAGGCGCGCCGGCCCGCCCCGCCGAGTCACAGAACCGCACGTCGCTCAGGTCGACGACGAGGTGGGCCGCGCCTGGCCGCCGAGGTCGGGGTGTCGACGACGGCGGTCTACACCCACTTCGCGCTCCTCCCGGCCGGGACCGGCGGCGGCCGACTGAGTGGCGGGTCCGGCGCGCGACGCGGCAGACTGAGCGCTCACCGAGTCACCGGGGGTTTCGCGTAGATGCGCACCGCGTTGTTCCCAGAGGGTTTCGTCTGGGGAGTGTCCACGTCCGCGTTCCAGATCGAGGGCGCCACCGACCGCGACGGCCGCGGCCCCTCCATCTGGGACGCCTTCGCGGGTGGGGCGTACGGCGACCCGGCCTGCGACCACTACGCGCGCCACCCGGAGGACGTCCGGCTGATGCAGGACCTGGGCATCGCCGCCTACCGGTTCTCGGTCAGCTGGCCACGGGTGCTGCCGGAGGGCCACGGCCGCGTCAACGGCCCGGGGCTCGACTTCTACGACAGGCTCGTGGACGAGTTGCTGGAGGCGGGCATCGCGCCGTACGCGACGCTGTACCACTGGGACCTGCCGCAGGCGCTGCAGGACGGCGGAGGGTGGACCTCGCGCGATGTGCCCCGCCACTTCGCCGACTACGCCCGCGTCGTGTACGACAGGATCGGCGACCGCGTGGACACCTGGTTCACGTTCAACGAGCCGTGGGTCGCCGCCTTCCTCGGCCACGGCTCGGGCGTGCACGCCCCCGGCCTGCGGTCGGCGTCCGACGCCTTCGTCAGCGCCCACCACATGCTGCTCGCGCACGGGCTCGGCCTGGAGGCGCTGCGCGCGCAGGGCGCCGCAAGGGCCGGCGTCGTGCTGAACCTCTCCCCCGTCCTCACCCCCGCACAGCTCGGGGACATGTCCACCGGCATCCCCGAAGAGGACGCCGAGGCGGTGGCGAGGATCGACGCCCTGCACAACCGGCAGTTCCTGGAGCCGCTGCTGCGCGGCCGCTACCCCGCCGAGCTGCTGCCCCTGATCGAGAAGACCGCCGGGCTCGGCCACATCCGCGACGGGGACCTCGACGTCATCGGGCGGCCCATCGACCTGCTGGGGGTCAACTACTACACCCCCATCGCGGTGCAGGCCCAGCCCAGCGCCCCGGCCGACCCGGCCTTCCCGGGCAGCGAGGGCGTCCTGTTCTGCAGCGTGCCCACGGCCGTCACCGCGATGGGCTGGCCCATCATGCCGAGCGGCCTGTCCCTGCTCCTGCGGCGCCTGTCCGAGGAGTATCCCGAGACCGAACTGATGATCACCGAGAACGGCGCCGACTTCGAGGACGTCGTGACCGGCGACGGCATCCACGACGTCGACCGGATCAGCTTCGTCGAGGAGCACCTGCGGGCCCTGCGGACCTCGATCGACGAGGGCGCCCGGGTTCGCGGCTACCTGCTGTGGTCGCTGCTCGACTGCGTCGAATGGGCGGACGGCTACCGGCGCAAGTTCGGCATCGTCCACGTCGACTTCACCACTCAGCGGCGGCTGCTCAAGGACAGCGCGCTGTGGTATCGCGACGTCATCATGCGCAACGGGCTCGGCGCGGAGCGGCCGAAGCGGCCCACTCTCGAGACCGTCGCCGCCCGCTCGGGCGTCTCCCGGGCCACGGTCTCGCGGGTCGTGAACGGGGAGGCGCGGGTCAGCCCCGATGTGCGCGCCGCGGTGCTGCGCGCCGTGCAGGAGCTGGGCTACGTGCCCAACGCCGCCGCCAGGAGCCTCGTCACCCGGCGGACCGACTCGGTCGCGCTCGTCCTGTCGGTCCCCCGGCACGGCGGCGAGGCGCTGACCTCCGCCGTCGTTCAGTACGTCACCAGCGTCCTGGAAGGAGCCGGCAAGCAGATCACCCTCATGCTCGCCGACACGGCCGAGAGCCATCGGCGCATCATCCGGCACGTGGAGGCCCGGCAGGTCGACGGGGTCGTGCTCGTCCCCCCGGACGGCCCGGACACGCTCACCGAGCGGCTCGCCCGCACCGGGGTGCCGGTCGTGCTGCTCGGCAAGCCCGCGATCGCCTCCCTCGTGCCGCACGTGGACGTGGACAACGCGGGCGGCGCGAGGGAGGCGACCCGGCACCTTCTCGACCGGGGCCGCCGCCGCATCGGGGTGATCTGCGGCCCCATGGACCTGGTCGCCGTACAGGACCGCCTCGCCGGGCACCTGGCCACGCTCCACGAGGACGGACTGCGGCCGGTGATCGCGCTCGCCGGCCTGGACAGCGGGTCGGGCGCCGCCGCGGCACGCGAGCTGCTGTCCGGCGACCAGGACCTGGACGCCGTGTTCGCCACCTCGGACGAGCTGGCGATCGGCGCGCTGGAAGCGGCGCGTGAGAAGGGGCTGCGGGTGCCGGAAGACCTGGCGGTCGTCGGCTTCGGCGACATCCACGCCGCCTCCTGCACGACCCCGGCGCTCACCACCGTCCGGGTGCCCGCCGCGGACCAGGCCCTGGCCCTGGCGCGACTGCTCCTGTCCCGCCTCGACGGCCGCCACACCAGCTCCGTCGTCCTCCCCACACGCCTGGTGGTCCGCGCCACGACCTGACCCTCGCGGGCGGGACCGCTGCCAGGGGAGCGCAGGATGCCCGGCCCGGCCGGCTCCGTCCGTGTCAGGGTTGGGTGTCGAGCCACTCCTGGAAGGTGGGGCCGGCGAGCTTGGCGTGAGGGCTGGGCAGTAGGCCGCCGCCGGCGGCGTACTCGGCATCGGGCAGGCCGGGGTTGTCGACGCCGACGACCTTGATGCCCCGGCGGGCGCCGAGGAGCCCGGCCGCCTCGGACACGATCTCCTTGCGCGGGCCGGCGATCTCGGGGATCGGCGTTCCGGGAGCGGGCTGGGCGGGCGCGTCCGGGTCGGCGGCCAGGTCGACCAGCTCCTCGGCCACGGTGCGGCAGGCCACGAGCTGGCTGGGCCAGTTGGGGATGTAGGCGACCTCGCCCTGCTGCCAGTCCAGGAGCTGACCGACGAATTCGTGGAACTGCGCGGCCCGCAGAACGCGAGCGGGCAGCGGGCCGGACAGGTTGAGCTCCTCGTGCACCTGCTTGGCGACGCCGAAACCGGCGGTGGCCTTGTCCATGCCGATGATGGATGCGATGGCGATCCGGCGGACTCCCGCCTTCCGGCCGGTCTCGTGCAGGTTGCGGGCCGACGTGCGGAAGAACTCCGTCGCCGCCTCCTGTTCCGAGGCGTGCCACGACGCGACGTCGATGATGACATCGACCCCCGTGAGCGCCTCGGCGAGGCCTTCACCGGTGATGACGTCCACGCCGACGGCTCGGGACATCGGAACGACCTGGTAGCCCCGTTCAGCGAGGACGTCGACGACGTGGCGTCCCAGCCGCCCGGTCGCTCCTGCCACCGCGAACTTGTCGATGCTCACGTTCAATGCCTTTCTTGAGTGCTGAATGGTTCGGCTGAGAGTCACTCGCTGTAGTTCCGGCCTGGAGGCATACCGGGGATCGGCTTGGCGATGAGCGCGGCGGGGGTGAAGAAGCCGATGTGGGCGATCGCCATGATGAGCGTCCAGAGCGCCTTGTCGTCGTAGTGGGCGGACACCTTGGCGTACAGCTCGTCGGGGACGCGCTCCCCGGACGGGTTCGGGGTGAGGACCGCCTCCACGAGCTCCAGCGCGACCCGTTCTGCGTCGGTGAAGTAGGTGGCGTCGCGCCAGGTGGCCACGGCGGTGATGCGCTCCTCCGACTCCCCGGCCTTGCGGAGGTTGCCGGTCTCCCGGATGGTGAAGTACGTGCTGCCGAGCAGCTGCCCGGCGCGCAGCTGCAGCAGGTGGATGGTGACCTGCGGAATCGAGCCGTTCTTGATGACCTTGTGCAGTCCTTCGCCGACCACCGCCATCTCGGGAACGAAGGGGAGGGGGTTGGGCATACGCGACCGGAGATCCTGCTGCTCGGTCGTCGTGCCGGTCGTGGGGGGTGTGGGCACGGCGATGCCTTCCCTTCTCTCGATCACGATTCGTGGTGTCGCGTGCCGCCCGGATCGTTCACGCGGCGCCCTGACGAACACGAGACGCCGGCGCCCCGACCCCTGTGACAACGCGGTCATGTGACGTGAGCCACCGATCATGGGTGTCACAGAACGGCGGGGACCGGCGTCTCGTGCGTGTGGCAGGGCTGGAAGCGAACAGGAGGAGCCGGGCATGAGCGAGCGCAGCGGACGAACCACGGACACAGCCGCGCCCCTCGATCGCGCCGACGCCGCCGACGCCGTGGATTCCGTGGATTCCGTGGATTCCGTGGGTTTCGCGGATTCCGCCACCGAGGCGTTCGTCGCCCACCGCAACCTGCTGTTCACCGTCGCCTACGAGATGCTCGGCTCGGCCGCCGACGCCGAGGACGTCCTGCAGGAGACCTGGCTCCGATGGGCGGGCGTCGATCTGGACACCGTGCGGGAGGAACGCGCCTTTCTGGTGCGGATCGTCACTCGGCAGGCGCTGGACCGGCTGCGTACGCTCAGCCGCCGCAGGGAGTCCTACGTCGGCCCCTGGCTGCCCGAGCCGCTGCTCACCACTCCCGACGTGGCCGAGGACGTCGAACTGGCCGACAGCGTCTCGATGGCGATGCTGCTGGTGCTGGAGACGCTCGCGCCGACCGAGCGGGCGGTGTTCGTGCTGCGCGAGGTCTTCGACCTGGACTACGACGAGATCGCCGAAGCCGTCGGCAAGAGCCAGGCCGCCGTCCGCCAGATCGCCCACCGGGCACGGGCGCACGTCGCCGCGCGCCGGCCCCGCGGCATGGCCTCCCCGGCAGAGACCCGAGCCGCACTCCAGGCCTTCCAGCGAGCGGTCGAAACCGGCGACCTGCAGAGCCTGCTCGACATCCTCGCGCCGGACGTCGTCGCCCTGAGCGACGGCGGCGGAATCAAACACGCCCTGCTTCGGCCCATCGTGGGGGTCGGCCAGGTGGCTCGCTTGCTGGCCGTCGGCTGGTGGCGGCGCGACGCCGACAGGTCGGTCGAGCCGGTACAGATCAACGGCGGCCCGGGGCTGCTCGTCCGGATCGACGGGGAGATCGACGGCGTCCTGGCGATGCGGCTCGAGAACGGCTACGTCACCGGCGTGTACCACGTGCGCAATCCCGAGAAGCTGTCGCATGTGGAGCGGGAGACCGCCGTGAGCCGCTGAGGCCGCCGTTCGCAAAGCTCGGCCTGCCATCGATCTTTCGCGCCGTACGGCATAGGTTGTCTGGTGTCGTCCCCCGGTGCGAAGGCAGGTCCTTGTGACTCAAGATCTCAGCCACGAGCGGTTCGAGACCCTCAAGCGTGAATTCGAGGCGATCGACGGCGACGGCGACGGCTTCATCACCGAGGCGGAGCTGCGGTCACACTTTCCCGACCTGCCGCCGGAGGCGATCGGCGCGCTCGACCGGGACGCCGACGTGGACGCCGACGGCCGGTTCTCTCTGGAGGAGTTCATCCGCCTGACCGGCGCCCGCGACTAGGGCGCGTATCGGGTTGTGATCAAGGGGTGGTCCGGGTGAGGTCTTTGATCCAGATCATCGCAGCGCGGAGGTGGAGGCCGGCGAGGTAGCTCGCAGGAGTCTTGTCGTAGCGGGTGGCGATT
>NZ_VDMA02000036.1 GCF_006334915.2 Microbispora catharanthi | reverse complement strand
ACGGCTTGATGAACTCCCACTCTTCGTCCGTCAACTGGGCCCGCGTCACACACGAGGACCTACCGGATCAGACCCGGCCACAACGGCAAATCCCAAGGATTGATCACAACCCGATACGCGCCCTAGACCCCCCGGCCGCCCGGCGCACAAATAAAGTGCGCCTCACGCAAATTTACGGCTCACGCATCTTTGCGTGGCACGCAAGTAGTTGTATGGTGGTCCATGTGAGCAGGGAAGGCGAGCGCCCGGGGCTGCGCGAGCGCAAGAAGCAGGAGACGCGCATCGCGCTGAGCTGGGCGGCGATCCGGCTCGCCGTGGAGCGCGGGCTGGAGAACGTACGCGTGGAGGACATCGCCGCGGAGGCGCGCGTGGCTCCGCGGACCTTCAACAACTACTTCTCCAGCAAGGGCGAGGCGATCGCCGCCAGGCACCTCGACCGCGCCCGCCTGATCGCACAGGAGCTGCGCCGCCGTCCGGCGTCGGAGCCCCTGTGGGAGGCCATCAAGATCGCCGTAGTCACCCAGCTCGCGATGGGCGCGAGCTACGACGCCAGGCAGCCGGACCAGCAGTGGCAGGCCGGCATCCGGCTCATGGTCAGCGAGCCCTCGCTGCAGGGCGAGATGCTCAAGGCCAACGCCATCGCCGAGGACGAGCTGGCCGCGGCCATCGCCGAGCGGACCGGCACCGACGTCGCCCGCGACCTCTACCCGCGCCTGGTGGCGGGCGCGGCAGGGGCAGCGATCAGGGTGGCGATGGACCAGTGGTTGCGGGCCGACCCGCCGGTGCCCGTCAGACCGCTCATCGAGGACGCGCTCGACCGGCTCTCCGCCGGACTGCCCGAGCCCTGACGGATGGACGCCCCCGCGGGGGCGTTCCCGAACTCGCGATGTGACGTGCCACGCCGGCACGCCGCTCGGCCTTTCACGCCCTGACACGAGGCGCGGTAAGCACCCGCGCCGTCCCGTCATTCGCCATGCCGCGAATTCGCCATGCCTTCCACCCGCCATGCCTTCCACCCGCCACGCCTTCCATTCGCCATGACCGCCGAATCCCCAAGGAGGACCGCCATGACCGCCGACGTCGTGATCGCCGGAGCCGGACCGAACGGGCTGATGCTCGCCTGCGAGCTGAGCCTGGCCGGAGTGCGGCCGATCGTGCTGGACCGCCTGCCCGGGCGTACGGAGGAGAACCGGGCCAACGGACTGGTCGGCCAGGTCGTACGCGCCCTCGACCGGCGCGGCCTGTACGAACGACTGAGCGGCAGCTCCGAGCCGCCCCGGCCAGCCCCTGCCTTCGTGTTCGGCGCGATGCCCCTCGACCTGAGCAGGCTCGACGACAATCCGATGTACGGCCTGCAGGTGCCGCAGCGCCGGATCGAGCAGGTGCTGGAGGAGCGCGCCCTCGAACTCGGCGTGGAGATCCGCCGGGGACACGAGCTGACCGGGCTCTCGCAGGACGAGGACGGCGTCACCGCGGAGATCGCCGGGCCCGAGGGGCCCTATCGGCTGCGAACCCGCCACCTCGTCGGCGCGGACGGCGGGCACAGCGTCACCCGCAAGCTGTGCGGTATCGGCTTTCCCGGGGTGACCAGGGACGACTCGGTCTCCCGCAGCGCGCACGTCACCGTGCCCGCCGAGCTGATCGACCCGGTCACCGGCGGGCTGAACGTGCCCGGCTACGGACCGATCCCCCCGTTCATGCACCACCGCACCGACCACGGCATGTTCGTGTACGCGCCGTTCCCCACCGGAACGCTGGTGAACGCCACCGAGTGGAACCAGGACGCCGGCGACCAGCCGATGAGCCTGGACGAGCTGAGGGAGAGCGTGCGCCGCGTGCTCGGCGTCGACCTGCCGATCGGCCCGCCCGAGGGCCCTGGCCCGCACCAGTTGCGCCGCCTGAGCGGCGGCAACACCCGCCTCGCCGAGCGCTTCAGGGACGGCCGGGTGTTGCTGCTTGGCGACGCCGCGCACGTCCACAGCGCGATCGGCGGCCCCGGCCTCAACCTGGGCCTCCAGGACGCGGTCAACCTGGGCTGGAAGCTGGCCGCCGAGATCCACGGCTGGGCCCCGCCCGGCCTGCTCGACACGTACGAGACCGAGCGGCGCCCGGCGGCCGAACGCGTGGTCATGCACACACAGGCGCAGTCGGCGCTCATCGCCCCCGGGCCTGAGGTCACGGCGCTGCGCGTGCTGTTCACCGAGTTGCTGCGCGACGGGCGGACCACCAAGCACATCGCGGACATGATGTCCGGGGCGGACATCAGATATGACCTCGAGGGAACCCACCCCCTCGCCGGGCGCCCCGCCCCCGACCTGGTGCTGGAGACGGAGACCGGCTCCGTACGGCTGGCCGAGCTGACCAGGACCGCCCGGCCGCTGCTCATCGACCTGACGCCGGACGCCGCGCTCGCCGGGGCCCTCGACGGCCGGCGCGACCGCGTGGACCTCGTCACCGCGAAGACGGGCCGGGAAGGCCTCCCCACCGCGCTACTGCTGCGCCCGGACTGCTACGTGGCCTGGGCGTCGGACTCCCCCAACCCGGACGCGAAGGAGCGCGACACCCTGCGTACGGCCCTGGCCTCCGCCTTCGGCCCGGCCCGCTGAGTCTTTCGGCGCGCTCCGCGCTGAGTCTTTCGGCGCTCCGCGCTGGGCGGATCAGGCGAAGGCGGCGAGGATCGACTCGGTCGTGTCGATCTGCGCGATCCGCGGCAGGATCACCCCGAGAGCGTTCTCGTGGGCCGAGGCGACCAGGTCGGTGACCGCGTCGGAGGCCACCGCGATCTCGTAGCCCCGCTCCCGGGCGCCGCGCGCGGTGGACTCCACGCCGATGCTGGTGGAGATCCCCGCCAGCACGATTCCCGTGATCTTCCGGCGGCGCAGTTGCAGGTCGAGCTCGGTGCCGTGGAAGGCGTCCCACCCCCGCTTGGTGATCGCGATGTCGGTCGGCCCGTCCGGCACGCGCTCGTCATACTCGGCGAAGTCCGGCGCGGGTGCGATCGCGGGCCCGGGCGCGTCCGTCCGGGCCCGCAGCACGTCACCGCCGTCGGGGGAGAACGCTACCCGCACCCGCACGACCGGAAGGCCCCGCTCGCGGGCGGCCCCCGCGAGCCGGGCGGCGTTGGCGACGACCTCGGCCGCCGGATGCGCGGTGGGCAGAGCGGTGATCCCCTTCTGCAGGTCGATCAGGACGACGGCCGTACGGTCGTCGAGCAGCGTGACGGGCATGTGAGCTCCTTCGAAGATAGACAGCCGAACTGTACAGCCATGCTGTATAGATTGCCAGCAAGGCTGTGCATCTCGGCTACGCTGAGCCCATGAGGGACGCGTCCGAGGTCGCCGCCGAGCTGCGGCTCGTGGTCGGGCACCTGGTCAGGCGGGTGCGCGAGGACGACCCGATGCCCCCCGGGATCATCGCGGTGATCGGCCTGCTCGGCCGGCAGGGCCCGATGACCACCAGCGAACTGGCCGCCGCCCGGCGGGTGCGCCCGCAGTCGATGGCCCGCACCGTCGGCCAGCTGATCGACCAGGGGCTCGCCGAGCGCGGCACGCATCCCGTCGACGGCCGCAAGGCCCCCGTCTCGCTGACCGCCGCCGGGCTCGACGCCCTGGAACAGGTGCGCGCCCGGCGGGCCGACTGGCTCGCCGAGGCGATCGAGGACACGCTGTCCCCCGCCGAGCGGGAGACGCTGGCGGGCGCGGTGGACCTGGTCCGCCGCCTTGTCGACTGGGAGCCGTCCGGGCCGGGCCGCGGGACGTGAGCCGTCAGCCGGTGGCGCCGGACAGCTCCGGGTTCTGCTGGCGGATGGGCGTGAAGAACGCGGCGACCGCGATCAGCAGGCAGGCCACCCCGGCCAGCAGGCAGACCACCTCGACCCCGTGGCGCTGCGCGCCCCAGGTCAGCACGGCCGCCCCCGCCGGGCCCAGCGAGAAGTGGATCGTCCAGAAGGCCGAGGTGACCCTGCCCAGCAGGTGGTCGGGGGTGACCTGCTGGCGCAGCGACATCGAGCAGATCCCGGCCACGCTGACGCAGGCGAGGTAGGCGGCGGCCGTCGCCCCGGCGACGGGGACACCGGTGGACACGCCGAGCCCCATGACGGCGAGCCCGGCGACCGCGATCGCCCCGATCCAGGAGGCGCCGAACCCCAGCCTGCGGCGTACGGGACCGACGAGGAGCGAGCCGGCGACGGTGCCCAGCGCGGCGACCGCGAGCACCACCCCCACGGCGCCGTCGGACTGGCCGAGGTCGTGCTTGAGGTGATAGATCAGCACGTCGGTCAGCCCGAGGGTCAGGAAGATGAAGAACGACAGCAGGACGGTCAGGGCACGCAGCACCGGCTGCCGCCACAGGAAGCGGGCCCCGGCGAGCAGCTCGTGCCAGGGCCCCCGCGCTTCCTCCGGCGAGGGCGAGGGCGCCGGCTGCCGCTTGAGCCGGATCAGCAGGACGCCCAGCGCGGAGACCCCGAAGCTGGCCGCGTTGATCGCGATGGCGGCCGTGGGGCCGAACCAGCCCGCCACCACCCCGGCCAGCAGCGGCCCGCCGACCCCCGCCGCGGCGGCGGTGGCGCCCAGCCGGCCGTTGGCCTCGGTGATCCGGTCCGCGTCGACCAGGCCCCGCACCGCCGTGACGTACGCGACCTGGAAGACCATCCCGATCGCCTCACTGAGCGGCAGGACCACGTAGAGCAGCCAGACCTTCGGCCCGAAGGCCCAGGCGACCGGGACGATGCCGTACAGCGCCATCCTCGCCACATCGCACCAGATCAGCAGGTGCCTGCGGTCGAGCCGGTCGACCAGGACCCCGGCGAAGACCCCCGCCGCCACCGACGCGGCGGTCGCCAGGCCGGTCAGCAGGCCCATCTGCGCGACCGACCCGGTGACGTGCAGCACGAGCAGGGGAACGGCGATGAGGGCGAACGAGTCCCCCGCGACCGACAGCGTCTGGGACGCCCAGAACACGGAGAAATCCCGGTTACGCCACAGCTGCGATCCTTCTGCCACCTCACCATGCTGCCGTACGTAGATCAGGTGCGGGGGCGGCGGACGGCGGGGACGGGCTGGCCGCGGCGCCCGGCCTCGGCCTTCAAGCGCTTCCTGAGCAGACTGCCCTGTCCGAGGAACGACCGGAACCGCTCGCGGCTGCTCCCGGCGAGGCTCCAGTCGTTCAGGGCCCGCTCGACCCGTACGCTCAGCCGGTCGCCCTGCCCCGTCGCGGTGCCGACGAGCACCACGTTCTCCTGCCACTCCAAGCCCGGGCCGTGCCGATGGAAGGTGAGGCACACCGGCCCCGCGACGGCTTCGACGCCCGCGGGCAGCAGCAGGTCGAACCCCGCCTCGGTGCGTACGGCCGAGCGGGTGCGCACGGCCAGCGGCATGCCGCCGGCGTCGACCATGGTGACGACGGGCTCGCCCAGGCGGGCCGCGCGGCCGGCGAAGGGCCGCCAGTCCGCCGGCGCGACGGACCGGCTCGGCAGCCGGGGGCCGTTCGGAGCGGGGTCGGAGACGGGCGCGGCCGCCTCACCGGGCCGGGTCCACACCTCCGGTGTCCCGGACAGGTCGCCCTCGGGCCACCAGACGATCCGCTCCGGGGTCACCTCCACATAGATGCGGGCGAAGTACCACCCCAGCCGCTTCGTCAGGAACCACGGCGTCCCGGCGAACCCGGAGCCCGCCTTGGCCAGGGAGTCCCGGACGTACCTGTCGGTGTTGGCCTGCAGATCGGCGTCGCGTACGGCGGCCCGGCCCTGCACGAGGACGACGGGGGGCCGGTCGAGGCCGCTGCCTTCGGCGGAGGAGTACAGCAGCGCGACGCGCGGGTCGCGGCGGGCCCGCTCCGCCTTGTCGGGATAGGTGAGGCCGGTGCTCACGTCGAGCGTGCCGCCCGCGCCGACGTACGGCGTGACGGGCCAGGTGACGGGCCGTCCGTCCCGGGTGAGCGAGGCGTACTCGCAGACGATGGCGCGGTCGAACAGCTCGGCGGCCTCGCGCGGCCAGGTGGTCAGGGTGGTCATCATGACTCCAGGGGTGCGGGCAGAGAGATGGACGCGCCGTACAGCCGGGCGAACCGCCGCTGGTAGGCGGGCCACCAGAACAGGCGGAACATCAGCCGGGCCACGACCGGCAGGTCCGCGAACGCGGCCGTGAGCAGGGCGGGGTCGGCGCTGGAGACGAGCCACCCGAAGACGATCGGGACGCGGCGGCCGAAGTCGGCCATCGCCTTGCGCCTGTCCGCCTCGATGTCGTCGGGTGTGAGGTGCCGCAGCATCAGCGGGACGGCCGTGCGCTCCTCGTGGTCGAGGTGCTCGTTGACCAGCTCGTGCAGCCGCCGCAGAGCGGGAACGCGCTCCGGCAGGGGCGCCGCGCGGTCGGCGGCGACCGCCACGAGCGGGTCGAGCACGGCGTGCTCGGACTCCAGCTCGGCCAGTGCGTCCCCCGCCTCGGGGGCGTGGGCGACGAGCGTGGGCCACAGCGTGGTGTCCTCGTGGGTGTGGTGGGCGTGGAGCATCTCCAGCAGGAGCGCGAGCTGCTCCTCCAGGAGTTCCTCGTGTTCGCGGTCCCGGGGGGCGCGGCACGCCTCGGCGAGGCGGCCGAACTCCGCCCGGAAGCCGGCGTGCATCAGCAGGAAGCCGGCGAGGTGTTCTTGTGTGATCATTTGCTCCCTCACGTGTGTGGGGAACAGCGTGCGTTTCCTGCCCTTATGAGGACTTGTCGAGGGCTTGTCGGGCCCTTGACAGCCAGTAGCCCGCGCCCGCCTCCTCCAGGACGCGCACCGCCTCCCGCAGATGGACCCGCGCTCCCGCACGGTCCCCCAGCGCCAGCAGCGCCTCGCCCAGGTGGCCGTCGTACGCCCCGTCGACGGTGGTGCAGGTGCCGTTCACGTGCAGCAGGCCGGCGAAGGGACGGAACGCGTCGTAGACCTCCCGCACGACGTCCAGCTCGCCGAGCCGGATCGCCGCGTGCAGCCGGCACATGGTGGCCATCGCCCACTGGTAGTCGCGCGGCGGGGAAGGGGTCTCACGCAGCAGCCGCAGAGCACGCTCACGCTCACCCAGGTCCGCCAGCGCGTACGCCAGGACGTAGGCGAGCCCCGCCAGGCCCGTACGCCGGAACATCTCCTCGATCCATTCCACCTCCGCGCCGAGGCGGTCCTCCTGCAGGAGCGTCTCGGCCCGCACGGCGAGCATGCCCACCTCGAAGTACGCGAGCTCGGAGAAGGACAGCGTCGCCCTGACGGGCTCGAAGTGGCGGGTCGGCTCCGGCACGCCCTGGAACAGGTCGAGCCCCACGTGCGCGATCGCCGCCTGCAGCGCCAGCGTCGGGTTGTGCAGGCCGCGCAGCAGCGCGTCGGTCTCCGTCAGCAACTCACGCGCCTCCGCCACCCGGCCGTACTCGACGAGATGAGCGACGAGGTGGAGCTGTGCGATCACCTGCAACTGGGACGACAGATCCGGCTCCGCCAGCAGGCGCCGCGAGGTCTCGGCCAGCTGGTCGATGAAGTCCTGCCCCTGCATGGCGAGCAACCGCAGGTGCAGCACACGTCGCAGCAGCATGGAGTCGCCCAGTCGCTCCGCCGCCGCCACGGCCTGCGACGAGACCCGATCGACCTGGTCCTCGCCGCCGTTCTGGGCCAGCACGACGGCCCGCACGGCCTGCGCGGACGCCCAGGCGGGGGTGTTTCGCGGCAGCTCGCGCACGGCGCGGTCCATCGACTCCCGCAGGACGCGCACGTCCAGGCCATGCCGGAAGGGGACCCAGACACCGTGCCCCATCGCGATGTCGGCGGCCCTGACGGCCCGCTCCAGGTCGTCTCCGGCGAGGGCCAGCGCCTGTTCGATCGCCTCGTAGCCCTCGTCGTACCGCCCGGCGGCGTAGCGGCTGTCCGCCAGGCCGACCGCGAGCTCGAACCGCTCGGCCGCCTCCGCTCCGGCGAGCTCGGCCGCCGCCAGCGCCTCCTGCCATGAGGTGGCCGCGTCGTCGAGCGCGTGCCTGCGCATGGCCGCACGCGCGGCACGGGCGGCATAGTCCATCGCCATGCGGGCCGGCTCCGGGCCCAGCTCGGCCGCGGCCAGCCAGTGCCGCGCGATGGTCGCCGCCTGGTCGTCCCGATCGCCGTACGCGCGGGTGAGCACGCCGGCCAGCCGTGCGTGCACGCCCGCCCGCCAGAGGCGGGAGCGGCGCGACAGCAACGCGTCGGTCACCAGGGCGTGGGCGAACACGTACCCACCCAGCCTGGCGCCCGACTCGCGGATCAGACCGGCCGCCAGCGCCGCGTCCAGCGACGGCACCAGGTCGCCCAGGTCGCGCCCGGCGACGTCGGCCATGACCCGCGCCTCGAACTCGTCGCCCGCGACCGCGGCCAGCTCCAGCAGGGCGGCCGTCTCCTCCCCCAGCCGGGCCACCCGGTGCAGCACGACGTCGAGCACGCCCTGCGGCAGCTCCTCGCCCGCCCGGGCCAGCTCGGCGAGGAAGAACGGATTCCCCCCGGTGCGGCCGCGCAGTTCCCCGGCCTTCCGGCTGCCCGGGTCGCGGCCGGACAGCTCCCGCACCAGCGCGCGCACCTCCTCGGTCGCGAGCCCGTCGAGCCCCAGCCTGCGCGCGCCGAGCCGGGACAGCGCCGACAGGGTGGCGGTCAGCACCGACGCCTCGTGCCGCCGGAAACTGGCCACGACAAGCAGGCCCGGCCGCGCGGTGGACGCGACGTGGACCAGCAGGCGCAGCGTCGCGTCGTCGGCCGCGTGGACGTCCTCCAGGACGACGGCCACCGGGCCGAGATCGGCCAGGAACGTCCCGACCGCCTCGAAGAACCGCAGCCGCGCTCCCTGCGCGTCGTACGCCGGGATCGCCTCCACCCCGCCCGACAGGAACGTGCGGACCTCCTCGGGCAGGACGGCGCCGGGTGCCGCGTCCGCGAGGTCGCGCAGCACCTGCTCCCACGGCCACAGGGCAGGCGCCGTCTCGTGGTCGGGGCTCGACCCCCATCCCACCGGGACGCCGGCGGTCGCGCGGAACCTCCTGAGCAGGCTGGTCTTGCCGACACCCGGCTCGCCGTCCACGAGCACGACCTGCCGGGCCGTGGACGCCGCCTTCATGGCGCCGGCCAGGAACTCCAGCGCGCTCTCACGTCCCACGAACGGCCCGTCGTCCGCGCGTCGTCCGGGGCCGGGCCGTCGTGGGGGCGGCGCGGCGGGTCTCGCCGCCGCGGTCAGCGCGGCGTCCTGGCGCAGCACGGCGGTCTCCAGCTCGCGCAGCCGGGGCCCCGGATCGATGCCCAGCTCGCCCGCCAGCACCTCGCGCACCCTGCGCAGGCACTCCAGCGCCGCCGCCTGACGGCCCGACCGATAGTGCGCCAGCGCGAGCAGTTCCCAGGCCCGCTCCCGCAGCGGGTGATCGTGCACGAACGGTTCGAGCCGCGCGACCACGTCCGTGTGGCGCCCCAGCTCCAGCAGTGCCCCCGCCAGCCCTTCGACCGCGTCGAGCCGGAGCTGCTCCAGTCGGGCGATCTCCGGCCGCGCCCACTCCTCGGACCGCGCGTCGGCGTACGCGTCGCCCCGCCACAGGGCGAGCGCCTCGGTGAGCACGGCAGCCGCCTGCTCGTGCCGTCCCTCGTCCAGGTGTCCCGACCCCGTGGACACGAGCGCGTCGAAGTCCCGCGTGTCGAGGCCGATCTCGCCGGTCATCAGGCCGTACCCGTCCGCCGCGCTGACCAGGACCGTGGCCGGCGCCCCCGCCTTCCGGCCGGGTTCCAGGCGGCGGCGCAGGTTGGAGACGTACACCTGAAGGCTGCCCTGGGCGCTCGCGGGCGGGCTGCCGCCCCAGAGCCGGTCGGCCAGCACGTCCGCCGGGAGCACCCGGTCGGCGTTCATCACGAGGAGGGCCAGGAGCGCTCGCTGCTTGGGCGGCCCGGCTGGTACGGCCTGCCCGGCCACGACGAGTTCCATTGGACCGAGGACGTTCAGCCGCACGGGCCAATGCTAGAGAGACGGCTTGAACCGGTCCAGCCGTGACTTTCCCGGCCCACCGGACGACACCGGCAGGGATACGATCGCCCGGCAGCGCGGACGGTACACGAGCGGAGGAGAGGGCCGCATGGCGGACGAGGACACCACGATCCGGCTCATCCGGGTGGAGGACGCCGAGGTGATCGCGGCGCACCGCGCCCGCGACAGGCGGGCGTACGCCGCCTGGGAACCGGCCCAGCCGGACGAGTTCTACACGGCGGCCGGGCAGCGCCGGCGCATCGAGGCGCTGCTCGCCGAGCACGACCGGGGCGAGCGCTGGCCGGCGGTCATCCTCGCGGGCCGAGAGGTCGTCGGTCAGGTGACCGTGAGCACGATCCTGCGCGGTCCTTTCCGTAAGGGCTTCCTGGGCTACTGGGTCGCCTCGGCCTTCGACGGCCGGGGGCACGCGACCCGGGCGGTGAGTCAGATACTCACCGTGATGACCGAGGAGCTCGGGCTGCACCGCGCGGAGGCGCACACCCGGATGGACAACCTGGCCTCGCAGCGGGTGCTGCGCGCCAACGGCTTCCGCCCCTGGGGGGTCGCCCACGCCCACATCTTCCTCGACGGCGCATGGCATGACGAGGTGTTCTGGGAGCGAATGCTGGACGACACGCCCTCGTCTTGACCATTGCCTGGGACACCAGTTGCCCGACCCCGGCGCGTCGCGTGCCGTCGCATGACCTTGACCCCGAAACTCACTCTCCGTAATCGACTCGCGGAGGAGGAGTTCGTGGTCTCAATCGACCGTCGGGGATTCGCCAAGCTGGCCGGGCTGGGCGCGGTGGGATCGGTCATGAGTCCGTCCCTGGGCACGGCCCCCGCCTCGGCGGCGCGCGCGCCGTACGCGGGAGAGCGCTGGCAGACCTGTCTTCAGGTGGCGCGCGACCACCTGCTCGTCGACAAGGACGGCAACGACCTCAAGCACCGATACCTGCAGGTGCTCATCGACAACGGCCTGCCCAGGACCCGCACGCCCAAGAAGGTCCTGATCGTCGGGGCCGGGATCTCCGGCCTGGTGGCGGCGACGCTGCTGAAGCGGGCCGGGCACCACGTGACCGTCATCGAGGCCAACGGCAACCGGATCGGCGGCCGGATCAAGACCTTCCGTACAGGCTTCCGGGACAGGCGGCAGTACGCCGAAGCGGGGGCCATGCGCATCCCGGACTTCCACCCGCTGACGCTGGCGCTCATCGACAAGCTGGGGATCACGCGCCGGCCCTTCTACAACGTCGACGTGCCGCCCGGCGCCGTCCCCCGCGGACCGGTGCCGCCGGTCGTCTACACCTCATACACAGGGCAGGAGTGGCGTTCCGGCCCGTCCAAGGGCGCCTTCACGGCGCCCCCGCGCGTGAACCACACGTTCATCCACGTCAACGGCATCACCCAGCGGCGCGACGAGTACGCGAGGGATCCGCGCAGGATCAACGCGTCGTTCGGCCTCGGGGACGACCGGACCGCGGCCGAGATCCTCGACGCCGCCCTGGACCCGGCGAGGGACTACTTCTCCGTACGCAGGGGCGACAAGCGGATCGACAAGCCGCTGCCCGAGCAGATCGAGGGCTGGGCCCGGCTGCTGTACGACTTCGACGGCTACTCGATGTACGCCTACCTCAAGGAGCACGCGAAGCTCGGCGACGAGGCGATCGACGCCATCGGCACGCTGGAGAACCTCACCTCCCGGCTGCCGCTGTCGTTCATGCACACGTTCCTCACCCGCAGCCTCGTCAACCCGGCCGTGACCTACTGGGAGATGACCGGCGGCAGCAGGGAGCTGCCGTACGCGCTGGAGCCGGGCCTGCGCGACGAGATCCGCATGGACCGCAGGGCCGTACGGATCGAGACGTCCGGACGCCGCGTGCGCATCTCGACGGTCAGCGAGGCGGGCAGCACGGAGTCGGAGTTCACCCGGCAGACGCCGCGGGAGACGTTCGAGGGAGACGTGGCGATCATCACGGTCCCGTTCTCCGCGCTGCGCCACGTCGAGATCGCGCCGGCCCTGTCCTACCGCAAGCGCCGCTCGATCATGGAACTGCACTACGACTCCGCCACGAAGGTGCTGCTGGAGTTCCGCAGGCGCTGGTGGGAGTTCACCGAGGAGGACTGGAAGCGCGAGCTCGGCGGCCGCTACCGCCCCGGGCCGGTGGCGCACACGATGGGCGGCGGGTCGGTCTGCGACAACGCCAACCGGTTCATCTACTTCCCCTCGCACCCCGTGCCGGGCAGCGACGGCGGCGTCGTGCTGGCCAGCTACTCGTGGGCCGACGACGCGACCCGCTGGGACTCGATGGACGACGAGGAACGGTACGGCTACGCGCTGCGCGGGCTCCAGGAGGTGCACGGAGACCGCGTCGCGGAGTTCTACACCGGCCACGGCCAGACCCAGAGCTGGATGCGCAACCGCTACGCCTTCGGCGAGGCAGCGGTCTTCACGCCCGGCCAGATGACCGAGGTCCACCCCGCCATCGCCGTCCCCGAGGGCCCGCTGCACTTCGCCGGCGAGCACACCTCGCTGAAGCACTCCTGGATCGAGGGCGCGCTGGAGTCGGCCGTACGCGTGGCCCTGGAGGTCAACGGCTGACCCCCTACTCCCGCGGGGTCCTTCGTGCCCGGGGCCCCGCGGGTTCACCCGGACAGACGTGGTCAACGCCCGAGATCCGGCTCGATCTCCGCTCTCATCGGCTGCCAGGGCGACGCGTCGAACACCAGCATGATCGAGACGATCTTGCCGTCGTCCAGGCGGAAGTGCTCGGCCGTGCGCTGCGTGCCGGCCGGCGTCGCGGTGTGCACGTCGTACACGAGCGTCGCCTCGGCTTCGCCGTACAGCTCGCTGATGAGGTCCACCCCGGTCACGATCGACACGAACCCCGGCAACGTCGCCAGATGCCCGGCCCGGTCGTCGGAACTGAAGAACGGGCTCTGGAACCGGAAGGGCTCCCCCAGATGTGCCGCGGCGGCGGTCGCGTCCCCGCGGAAACGGGCCTCGTGATACCCGCGTACGGCGCGGCGCGTCTGTTCCTGCGTGACGTTCACGGCTGGGATCCGATCTGACGGAGGTGGGCGGAGAGGCGCTGCTGGTTGGCGGCCAGGCGCAGGCACAGGTCGCGCAGCACGACCAGTTCTTCGGGCGTGAACCCCTGGAACAGCGCCTTCATCGCGAGCCTCGACGGCTTGCGGAAGTCGTCGATCCACGCCCGGCCGGCCGGGGTGATCTCGGCGAGGACCGAACGCCGGTCACCCGGGTCCGGGACCCGGCGGACCAGCCCGTCGCGTTCGAGGGTGTCCACCAGGCCGGTGACGTTGCGGGAGCTGACCCCGGCGGCCCGGGCGAGCTCGCCGATGCTGATCCCCCGCTCGCTCGCGGCGAGCCGGATCAGCAGGTCGAGAGCGCCCGCGCTGACTCCTCTGCCCTCGGAGCCGTGGGAGCGGAGGCGCTCGACGGCGTGACAGGCGGTGCGGACGGCCGCGCTCGCCTCGAACGCGGGCAGATCACCGTCGTCACCGGCGATCCACGCCATCGCCGCCCTGGCTCGCGGGTCGTAAAGGAAGCCGTCCGGATCGTTCTCATAGGTATCTACGTCCTTCATAGTAAGAACATAGATTAGTACGTACTTCCAGATCTTGCGATCTTTTGCTGGAGGCAGGCGGCCCCGCCGCCCTCAGCAGGGTGGGACTTCGTCGCAGGCGGCCACTTCGGCGCAGGCCTCCGCGCTGCCGCCGGCCACCTGCTGGAGCAGGCCGTAGAGAGTCTCACGCTGGTCGTGGTCGAGCGCACCGAGCACCTCGTCCTCGACCGCCGCCAGCGCGAACTCGGCCTTCGCGAGCCGCTTCGCGCCGGCTTCGGTGAGTTCGACGAGGTGCCTGCGGCGATCCTCCGGCGACCGCCGCCGCTCGATCAGTTTCTCGGCCTCCAGGTCGTTGAGCAGCCCGACGACGTTGGTCCCGTCCATCTCCAGCGTGCTCGCGAGCGCCTGCTGGGTGCTGCCGCCGCGGTCCCGCAGCACCGTGAGGGCGACGAGGTGGCGGGGACGCAGGCCGAGCGGCGCGAGCACCGACTCGGAACGTAGACGCAGACGGCGCGCGAGGTGTTCGAGCAGCGCGCCGCACCGGTGCACCGGCTGGTTGACGACGGGCAGGGACGCCATGGTCCAACTCTAGCCGACTTGACCTGCGATAGATGGGGGGCTAATCATTGATGCAGCACAAACCATCTGTGGAAGGCGAGGAAATGTCCCATCTGCTGCACATCGACGCGAGCATCCAGGGCGAGCGTTCCGTCAGCCGCAAGCTCACCGCGAGGGCCGTCGCCGCCTGGCGCGCCACGCATCCCGGGGGCACCGTCGCCTACCGCGACCTGGGCAGCACCCCGCTCCCGCATCTCGACCAGGACAGTGGCCTGGCCCGGATGGTCCCGCGGGAGCAGCACACCGCGGCCCAGGCGGCCTCGTGGAGGTTGACGGAACAGTTGGTCGGCGAGGTGAGGCAGGCAGACACGATCGTGCTCGGGCTGCCGCTCTACAACTTCGGGGCGCCCAGCGCCGTCAAGTCCTGGGTCGACCACCTCATCGCCCCCGGACTGTCGTACGACCCCGCGACGGGCGAGGGCCTGCTGGGAGGGCGTGACTTCCTGGTCCTCGCGAGTCGCGGCGGCGGCTATGGGACGGGGACGCCTCGCGAGGGGTGGGACCATGCCGCGCCGTGGCTGCCGCACGGTCTGTCCATGACGGGCCTGCAGCCGCGCTTCATCACGGCCGAGCTCACCCTCGCCTACGTCACACCGTCGATGACCGAGCTGATCCCGCTGGCCGACAAGAGCCTCGCGGCGGCGGAGCAGGAGATCGACGGTCTCTGGGCTCCCGCCGCCGTCGCCTGAAGGGAGTCCGGCGGAAGCGGGCAGCCGACGGGCGAGGGCCCCTTCCCGGGGTGGGAAGGGGCCTTCGTCCGTCGAGAGAAGGGGCGTTGCCCCGGTGATCGCGTCAGCCGCCGATGCCGGAGTTCTCCGCGGCGGTGACGATCGTGGTCGCGTCCTCCGGCAGGAGGTATCCGGCGCTCACCGACGCCTGCGCGGCCGCCCGCACCTTGCTCACGTAGTCGGCGTGCGTCGGGTAGAGCCGGGCCAGCACAGGCTCGGCCGTACGCGGCAGGAACGGGTCGGACGGGTCGCCCAGGTTGTGCCGGTCCCACGGGTCGGCGTCGCCGTTCCACGGGTCGCGGGCGCCGTAGAGGCCGCAGAAGACGCCACTGCCGCTGGTGTCCCGCTCCCCCGTGAGCGTGCGGGTCGGCACCGCCACGTCGGGGAGCCGGACGCCGCCTGCGGCCAGGCCCGTCGCCGGGTCGCGCAGCTCGGGGTGCAGCAACGCCCCGCTCGGCGGCCGGGGCCCGCCCCTCGCCCAGGCGGCCAGGTGACGCAACGCGGCGTTCATGGAGTAGTGGCCGGGTCCGTCGTTGAACGGCGCCGACCCGGCGGCGCAGTCGGCCCGCGGCGCGGCGGAGCCCGCCGACTTCTGCACCGTCGGGTCACCGAGGTCGTACGCCCACTGGTCGCCGTGGGCCGTACCGGCCAGCTCCCAGTGCACCACCCGGTCGGTGTCCGGCTGCCGGGCCGCGAACGCCGTCGGGACGTCGGTCTCGGTGAGCACGACGAACGTCGGCACCGGCAGGTCCGTACGGATCCTGCTCGGGTTCGGCATCGCCAGCACGTCGATCAGGCTGCCGCTGATCGGGGCGCCGACCGCGCCGTTGCTGTGGATCATGAAGCCGTCGTAGACCTTCGACACGGGCTGCACCGCGTTGACATACGTCGTCATGAAGCCGGCCGACTGCGACTCGCCGTCGGCGAGCAGCGTCGTGACGTGCAGGCCGCCGAGCGGATCGGGCCCGTTCGGCGTGCGCAGCGCCTGCCCGGCCTGGGAGAAGATGTCGTACGCGTAGGCGTCGCCGGGGTGGACGAGGCTGCCGTACCGCGCCGGGTCCCAGCCCTTGAGACCGCTGATCTCGCCGAGGCCGCCGTTGACGCCGACCTCCTGCGCCGAGACGCCCACCCACGCGTAGCCCTTGCGCAGCAGTTCGTCGCGTTCGAACCAGTAGTCCGGGGACAGGTCGATCTGGCCGCTGACGTTGAGCCATTCGACCACGACCGTTCCGTTGAACCTCGCCGGGTCGGCGGGCCGGCGGACCAGGAGCCGGGTCTTGTACGCGGCGCGGCCGGCCGCCCGGACGTTCCACCGGCCGTCCGAGGTCCAGATGCCGGACTTGGCGTAGGAGGTGGCGGTGCCCTCGATGAAGTACTCGCTCTCCGTGAAGCCGAACGAGCCGAGGTCCTCCGCCGCGGCGAGGAACGGGAAGCCGTGGTCGCCGGCGGCCGGGACGCTGATGGCAGGGCTCGCTGCCGCGGCCTGGGCGGCCGGCGGGGCGCCGAGGAGGGCGGCGGCGAGCGCCGCCCCCAGCGCCGCGGCGGTGATCCGCCGCCGGGGGGACCGGACGGGTACGCGCACGGGTTACCTCCGTGAGACGAATGTCGGGGAGGCACAGTGTCGCCCGCCCCACCCGGCCGGGTAATCGGCGGAATCACCTGCGTTGGCACTAGCCCTGAACGGCGCCGGCCTGGGCCTGCCGGCGGCGGAACTCGTCGAACGGCGTGCGGTCGAAGACGAACCGGTTGTAGACGATCTTCCCGTCGCGGACCGTGACGCATTCGGCCGCGGGCGCGCTCTTCGCCGGGATCGTCTCCGCGTCGTACATCATCAGGGCCTTGTCGTCGTCACCGAACGCCGCGATCATCTCCGCCCTGACGAGGAACCGTTCGGCGAAAGGCGCCAGGAAGTCCCGGTACGCCTGGATCCCGACGAGCCGTCCCGCCGGGGCGTCGAGCACGACGTCGTCGGCGATGTAGCCGGTCGCGAGGTCGAGGTCCCCGCCGGTCCACGCGCGGTGGTAGGCGAGCGCGATCTGCAATGCTGAGCTGGTCATCATGTCTCCTTCACGGTGCTGCCTTGTACGACACCGAAGACCCGCGGAACGGAACGGTCGTGGCGGAAATCGCGTTCGAAGAACTCACGGCGTACCGGCAGGAGCTGCTGCTGCACTGCTATCGCCTGCTGGGCTCGCTGACCGACGCGGAAGACGTGCTGCAGGAGACATTGCTGGCGGCCTGGCGTGGCCTGGACGGCTTCCAGGGCCGTGCGTCGTCGCGGTCGTGGCTCTACCGCATCGCCACCAACCGGTGCCTCAACGCTCTACGCGACCGCGGCAGGCGGATGCCGCCCGCGCCCAGCCCGCCGTTCCAGCCGCCCGAGCCCAGCCGCCACGGCGACGTACGGTGGCTGCAGCCATACCCGGACGCCCTGCTCGAGTTCGTGCCGGACGCCGCCCCCGGCCCCGAGGCGCGCTACACGGCACGGGAGGCGGTCGAGCTGGCCTTCGTCGCCGCGCTCCAGCGGATCCCGCCGCGGCAGGCCGCGGTCCTGGTGCTCTGCGACGTGCTCGGCTATCCGCTGAGCGAGGTCGCGCCGATGCTCGGCACCAGCTCGACCGCCGTCAAGGGTCTGCTGCAGCGGGCACGGGCCTCGCTCGGCCATCGCCGTGCCGAGCCACCGGCGCAGGGGTCGGCGCAGGAGCGGCATCTGGTCCGCCGCTTCGCCGAGGCCTTCACCGGCGACGACATCGACGCTCTGGTCGCCCTGCTCACCGACGACGCGTGGCTGTCCATGCCGCCCGCACCGCACGAATACCACGGTGTGGCGGCGATCGCCTCGTTCCTGCGGGCGAGCGCCGCGTGGCGGGTGGGTCGACGCCTCGAGTTGGGACCCACCCGCGCCAACGGTCAACCGGCGTTCACCTGCTCCCTCGACGGCGGACCCACCGGGGTCATCGTGCTCACGCTGAGCGGCGACCGCATCCACGGCATCACCCGGTTCCTCGACGACCGGCTACAGGAACATTTCGAAGCGGGACGAACTCCCTGTCGGGTCGAATGAGAACTATCGTGACCAGCATGGAAAATCCCCCCCAGCGCCGGGACTCCCCGACGTCCCACCTGCGCGCCTCGGACAGCAACAGGGACCAGGTCGCCGCCCTGCTCGGGGAAGCCCTGAGCACGGGCCAGCTGAGCCACGAGGAGTACTCCGAGCGGCTCGACAGCCTCTACCAGGCCAAGACCGTGGGAGAGCTCGAGGTCCTCACCCACGACCTCCAGGTGGAGCGGCAGCGACCGGCCGCGAGCCCGGTGTCCTACGCGCCGAACGCGAGCACCGAGCCCGACAACATCATCGCCGTCTTCGGCGGCGCCGACCGCAGGGGCCGCTGGCGGGTACGACGGCAGACCAAGGCGCTGGCCGTCTTCGGCGGCGTGCGGTTCGACCTGACCGAAGCCGAGTTCGAGGCGAAAGAGGTCGAGATCACGATCAACGCCATCTTCGGCGGGGCCGAGATCATCCTCCCGGAGGGGGTCGAGGTGCGCTGCCAGGGCGTCGGCGTCTTCGGCGGCTACGACGTGCACAACAGCCCGGACGTCGACCCGACGGCACCGGTTGTCGTGATCAAGGGCCTGGCGCTGTTCGGCGGAGTGAGCGGCAGGTTCCGTCGCCGCCGCGACCGCTGAGCCCCCGCTGAGCGCCCGCTGAGCCTGAGGGACGCCGCGCGAGGAGCCGCGAAAATCGGTGGACAGCGCCGATATCGTCCCAAAATGTGATAATCCTTGACGTTGACCGGTTCGTCGCAGACGGGTTCGCCAAGGTGGAGGCGGTGATTCCGGCGCGAGGTCGGCGACGCCGCCAGGGAGCTGCTGCGGCGGCGAATCGGGCTGTCGCTGGACGACCCGTCGGTCTGGACGCAGCCGGTGGTGCGGGCGGCCTGCTGGTGAGGCGTCACGCGAACGGCCCCGCGTCGTGACCTATCGGCACGCGACCGTCCGGGACGACTACGCCGATCTGGCCGGCGGCGCGGTGCTGCACTCGGCTCCGGGGTTTCCCGCCTTTCCCGTCAGGCTGGCCAGCGAGATGTTCCAGCGCGCGATGGAGCTGCGGGGCGGCGGCCGGGCCACGGCGTGGGATCCGTGCTGCGGCAGCGGCTACCTGCTGACCGTGATCGGGCTGCTGCATCGTCGCCGGATCTCGGCCGTGCTGGCCTCTGACATCGATCCCGCTGCCGTCGGGCTCGCGGAACGGAATCTGGCCCTGCTGACGCGAGCCGGGCTTGCGGCTCGTGCCGCCCATCTCGCCGAGCAGGCCGAGCGCTGGGGCCGCGCTTCCTACACAGCGGCGGCCGAGGCGGCACACCGGATTGCGACCACCCTGAGCGCCGACGGCGGTGACGTGCCCAACGCCGTGTGTCAGGCCGACGTGTTCGACGCCGACCGGCTCCGCCAGATCCTCGACGGACGCCCGCCGGACGTGGTGATCACGGACGTGCCCTACGGCGAGCAGACGTCCTGGCACGGGCCCAACAGCGCCGACGGGGCCGCGGGCATGCTCAACACCCTGGGCTCGGTGCTCGGCGAGAACGCGGTGATCGCGGTGGCGGTCCGCGGACGCAAGGCACCGCGCGCCGACCGCCTGCGTACATGCGCGACTTTCAAGATCGGGACTAGAACGGTCGCCCTGCTGCGGCCTCAACCGTGACGTGACGCCGGTCCGCAACTAGTCAGCAGCCGTCTTCGCACCAGCCGCCGCCAGGCGATCGTAAGGGCGATGTCGGACGGAGTCGTTCCTGGCAACCGAGTCTTAGTCGGGCAGATCGAGGCCATGCGCCTTCAGCGCTTTGCGAGCTCGGTGGACACATTCTTCCGCGGAGCCCGCGTCGGCTCGGACAACCCATCTCTCCTGGCTCTGCCCTGCACCGCTTGCGTGGAACGTCCATGACCGGGCGCCTCCACGCTCGGCGTCGACCCTGAGCAGAGCGTCGACGTCGTGCTCCAGGAGCCATTCGAGCATTGCGACCGCGTGCTGAGCAGGCCCTTGGTGATCACCCCGAGCGCCACCGCCGGAGGCGTCGGTCATTGATCTTCGGTGTATCCGTTCCGCCAGCTCGGCTATGTCCACGACCTCGGTGGTGGCCACACGGTGGACGGGGCCGAGGGCGAGTGGTCTGGCTTGGCGGGCCCATTCCTTCCACTGCTGATCATCGACCTGGGATTCATGGTGGATGGGGTGCCGGTCAGCGGACCGTTTCTCGTATCGCCGGCGAGCGAGAGGTGCGGGGATGTCGCACCACACCTCCTGGATGGCGGTGACGTCGGCTTTCTGTAGGCCGGCGACGACGACTGGCCGCATATTCGCGAGCCATGGGCTTTCGAGCACTGCACCGCACCTGGTGTCGGCGAGGAGTGCCCAGAGGGTTTCGCCTGCTGTGGCACCGAGTCTCTGGCTCCATTGCCGAGCGGTCAGGCCTGGTGGTGCGGTGATGCCGAGTGTGTCGGCGAGGGTTTCCTTGATGCGGTCCTTGCTGAGGAGGGGAAGGCCGAGAGCGTTGGCGAGGCCTTTGGCGAGGGTTGTCTTACCCGAGCCGGGCAGGCCGTTCACGAGCACGACGAGCATTCGGCGATGGTAGGTCATGGCTCGTACGTGGAAGCGGCCCGAGCCGCCGCCGGCGGTGACGATGGCTCGGGCTCCGCGGGCGACGAGGAGGCTCGCCGGCGATCGCTCATCTTGTGTCGAGGTCCTCGAAGCCCAGCTTCAGCCAGCTCTGCCCCACGACGACATGAAGCTCACTGCCTCGCCCCAGGAGAGTCGCAGACCTGGGCACCGGTCGCCCATCGGGCATCACCAGAACCTAGGGGCGTGGCTGGATCGGGAAGTGGCCGCGGCGCCAGTGCCAGTGACGGCCGGCCTTCAGGTGGTCGACGATCGCGCGCTGGAGCACGGTGCGGCGCGGCAACTGGTCGAGCGGCGTGGTCAGGGTGCGGAACACGAATCGCAGCACCTCGACGTCGGCGTCTATCCCTTCCGGTTCCTCGTAGGGCTCCAGCTCGAACCTTCGCTGGAACCGGACGATGTTGGAGTCCTCGGGCAGGTACTCCAGCAGCTGCGGGTCGAGCAGCCACGAACCACAGGAGAACGCCGTGTAGCGCTCGTCGGGAAAGTGGTGCGGGAAGAACGCGCGGGCTTCGTCGAGCGACGCCGCGATCGCCTCCGGGGTCATCGGCCCCGACTCGGGGATGTGCAGGCCGATGGCGGTGTCGCCGCGCTGGTACTGCAGCCGGCCCAGCTCGTAGACGCCGCCGCGCGCGTGCAGCGTCAGCCAGCTCTGCATGACCGGCCAGCCCTCGCCGCGCATCCGCCGGTCGATCGCGAGGTTGCGGCCCAGGTCCGCGAGGGTCACCCACGACACGGCATCGGCGATGCCGTGGTCGCGGTGGTACCCCATGACGACGTCGACCAGGGCCAGGTACGCGTACACGTAGAGATGCCGCCAGGCGGGGCCCCGTTCTCGCGGCAGCTCCGGACCTGGCGGCAGCCAGCCATGGCCCCCGAGATCGGCGCGGACCAGGGCGATCGAACGGTCGAGCAACCAGCGCAGCTCCGCAGTCCACAGTGGAGAGTCGGGGTCGGGCCAGCCCGCCATGATTTCGGCGGCGTCGTCCGGCTGCACCGCGAGCCGGGCGAGGATCGCGGGCGCGTCGGCCTTGGCGGGCAGCGGAGCCGACGGCCGGTCGCCGGCGAGCCGATGCACGCGCTCGACGTCCTCGACGGGTACCCCGAGCCGGGCGGCGGTATCCTCAAGATCCACGCGGACGACCCTACCGGCCGGTGGGCGTCTTCCACAGCCCTACCGCTCGGGCCAAGCACCCGGTCGCTCATCGTGGACCTGGTCCTCCCCGGCGACCTCCACGAGCTGGAGGACGCCTATTCGCTCTGACGCGAAGGGCACGTCATCCTTGCCCCGCTTCACGCCAGCTTGACGTCCAATCGAGGTCTTGGCCCTGATATCGGATCGTGGGGGTACCTGTCACTCCTCGGCTGAGGGCCAGCGCGGTGACGGCGTCGGCCCGCTTCGCGGTTTCTGGAGATTTGAGACACGCTGTGAATTCCGCGACCGGAATGCCGACCTTCCTTGCGAGCTGTACAAGCTGCTCATTGGGGAATCCGCCCTTCTGGAACTCGTCCGGCTGATGGGCGTACAGCTCATCGTGATATCTCAGCCACTTGCGCGGATCCTGAACGCAAAGTGAGGCGATCAGAGCCCGTCGCGAGTTCTCCCGAGTGATCGGCTTGTTATCCCGGAAGATGGTCAACGGGTGGATCATGACGGCTATCGCCCCTTTGACAACCATTTCTCGCACGAGCGCGTTGTTGTCGCCCTGCTCGAACTCCAGGCAGACCGGGCACTGGTAGTCCTCGTAGATCTCCAACGTCGGGCCTGCCACGTCAAGCTGAGCTATGCGGACGGTGCCGTCCCACTCCAGTTCGACCAAGTCGTCGACGACGGCACCGGCGCGCGCGGCGACAGTCGGAGCCACAGCAGGTTCTTCACGTGTGCCGCAACCGGCCGCTACTGCTACACACGCAAACGCGACAAAGAACCTCAAAAGCAGATTCGGGCGCGGAGCCATATGCACCTTCAAGATCTCTACGAGTGACGAAAACGCCACTTTAGTGATCTATGTGCACTTGCCTCTACCGGTTTGTGAGAGGCCCGTGACGTCTACGGCCACGCGTTAGAAAGATCACCTAATGGGTGCTCTTCGGGAGTGGATCGCGGCCGGCGCTCACGTCTCTACCTCGGATCGAGTACGCGCGTCATCCAGATCGTGTTGCCGCGTTCGGCGTCCTCGGTGATGCGTTCGCTTCGGTGGAAACCGAGCTTCTCGAGGACGCGGAACGAGGGTGCGTTCCACTCCCGCACGGTCGCCCAAAGTCGTCGACGTCCTGTTCGCGTCGCGGCTTCGATGACCGCACGGGCGGCTTCTGTCGCGTAACCATGGCCGTGAGCTCGTTGTGCCAGCTCGTACGCGATCTCAGGTTCGTCGAAAGATCCCTGGCCGACGGTCAATCCGCAGTACCCGATGAACTCACCGGTGTCTCGCAGCTCGATCGGCAGCAACCCGAGCCCCGGATCCGCCATCAGCGGATTGTTGCGGAGCCAGCCGCGGATGTCCTCGACCGTCGGGCGTCCCTCGGCGTCGATCCGCCGTACCGCTCGTGGATCCCGCTCAAGCCATAACCCGCGGAACTCCTCGGCATCCGACGGCGCCCACCGCCGCAACCGCAGCCGCTCGGTCAGCAGCTCCGCCGGTAGATCCTCATAGGTCTCCACCCGACCAACCTAACCCGGTGCCGACCAAGACCGGAGGTGACGGCTAGAGGCGACGGTCCACCGCGGCCCCAGCGAGAACGGCACCCCCACAGACCTGCCGCCCCCACCGCTCGTCGCCAGCTCCGCGTTAGCAAGATCGCCGGCCTGGCTCAGAGCCTCATCGCCTGGAGCACGTCGACAACAACCTGGTCAGCCTGGCGCTCATGGTCGGGCCATGTTCCGGGGTCTCCCAAACCGGGTGTCAGCGCGGAAGATCCGCAGGGAAAGTTTCAGCCCTTGTCCGGCATAGTCGCAGGTCACCTCATAGGGGAACGGATGGCAGGTAACGTGACCTGTACTGATATCGCCCGCGCTGCAATGCTTCGCAGTGGAAGTTCGGCGCGACATCCACTGCAAGGAGAGTAAGTGCGGAAAATCAGAGCTTTAGCCGTCGCCGGCGCTTTGGTCAGTGGGCTGACAGTCATCGCGAACGCCGTCCCCGCGCACGCCGATACGCTTCGTAACGTCTACTACTCCTCGTCCGACTGCTATCGGTACGGAGACTACGGCGTCCAGAACCACCTTTGGAACTGGTATCACTGTGATTACCAGTACAACCTGTGGTTCCTTTACAGCGTCCCTTAAATTTCCTCCACGGCCGCGACCGGATCCAACCGGCTCGGGTTCACTGGTCGCCGGGCAGAAAGCATTCCACCCGGCGACCAAATCGTTCACGTGATGCTCATCGGACGGTGACCCGGTCACCGCTGGGGCGCTGACTGTCGAGTTCTTCAGCAGATAGGCGGACAGGGCCCTTCTGTCGTCCGGGCCACCGCGATAGGCGTTGGTGACTCCAGTCCATCAGGGGAGACCTTCGTCGCCGCACACCAGAATGTAGTTGACCGCGATTCCGCTGACCTGGTCGCCGGCCACCGGAACGCCGTTCGACGTCATCTCGGTGTGGCATTGGTGCCGCTGGTCTCTTGGTTGTCGATACATCCGCTCTTGTCGCTCAGACCTATGCACGGTACTACGGGCACAGCCCCGCCCCTTTCGCCCAGCTCGCGCCGGCCACGGTGCGCCACGCCGCATCGCGCCCGGCCCCCATCGTCCCGTGTGACGACCGGGTTCTGTTCCTGTCGGTGGCGGCTGGCAGCATGACGACATGACTATGCGGCCCATCGATATCTCTTGGCTCTGCGGCGAATACGCCGAGGAGTGCTACAGCTTCATCTATATCCGTGCCAGGCCCGAACAGGTGGTCGCCCGCCTCGGCGGTCGGTGGGAGGACTTCACGCCGGGTCCCTTCCCTGACGACCCCGATTACTACTCAGGGTCTGGGGAGCCTCTCGGCGTCACCTCCATCGGCGATTGGACGTTCGTCTTCGACCCCGGCTGGCTCGGCACCCGCGAAGACGTGATCACCAAACTCTCCGAGGGCACCCGCCTCGTCTCCCAAGCCGCACTCGCCATCAAGGACATGGACTACTTCTACTGGTGTGAGGACGGCGAGATCCGATTGGCCTGGGGCGGCGATGACGGATATCTGACGGAAATCCCGGACGAACTCGTGGATACGATGGCGGAGATCGACAGGCTTTACCCATCGGGTCCTCGGCTCTACCGAGGGCCGGCTTTCCTGCTCGTCGAGCACCTGACCGGGATCAGGGCGACGGAGCAGCTGCTGAAAGGCTCTACGTTGCTGTGGGGTGTCGTCCCAGAACCGGCCAAGTCGTAACGTTGGCCGACAGGGAGCCTTTTTCCTCCTGAGGCCGCAGTGCGGCGGCGCGGACGGGACCGGCCCGGAGAGGCCGCATGCCCTGCCGCGACCGACCGCGCCGCGCCAGCGCCGCCCATCGGGCGGCGGCGGGCCCGACTCGGACACTTCGACCCGGCGATCACGCTCAGGGGGTAGGTCCATGTGATCAGCGAGCAGATAGCGAGCGCGGCCGAGGTCTTCGCCGGCTCGATCAGGAATTCCGCCTGAGCCCTACCACTGTCAGAGGCGCTCCCCTACCCGGGAGCGCCTTCTTTGCTGCCCCGTTCGCCTGGCCACGTGGCGAGGATCTCGATACCGATCACCCTGCCGTTCTCGTCCAAGTCCAGGTTCACCATCGGCCTGTCTACGGTCACCATCTCAGCGACACCGCCGGGCGGAATCGGGCCGTGCAGGTAAACATAGGCCGCTCCGGCTTCGGGATCGTACGTCCACGTGCCCGGGTGCTCTTCCAAGGTCATCTGGTCTCCTGTTAGCAGGGGTGTTAGCAAGATCCCAAGATTGTCCAGACAAGCACAAGGCCCCTGACAGCGAAACCACTGATCAGGGGCCTGTCGTACGAGAGCCGCCTTGGGGAATCGAACCCCAGACCTTCTGTTTACAAGGTCCCCAAACGTCATCCGCAGTCGTCCAGATCCGTTCGCCGTGCTGCTCCCCGGGACTGCGGCTGTTCAGATCCGTCCGACGCAGTCCGTGATCGTCCGTCCGGGTGGCTCCCAAGGTGGCTCCCCACACGGCCTCGGAATGCCTGCTTGCAAACACGTAAGCCGATCTTGCTCAGCCTGCGTTTATGCCGCTCAGACCGCTGATCGTGTTCCCCGTGAGTCCCCGCTGGCCCCCCTTGATCACCGCTTCATCGGGCACGCAACGGGCACGCGCGCCAGCCAGTGAAGTTCATGCACCAGAGCCAGTACTGTCACCGGCATGGGACTGCTGTTGATGTTGCGTCCTCCGCAGCCTCGTCCGAAGAGCCTGCGTCGGGCTACTCGTGCACAGCGTCGTGAGCACCGCCGTGCCGACGTCGAGGAGTGGAGGACAGCACAGCAGCAAGGTTGGCTGCTGGACGTGGAAGTGGAGACGCTACTGCTGCTGGTGAACAATGCCGGGGGCAGCAAGCTGCCGATTCTCGGGCAGCTCGACCCCTGGTCGGACGCTGTTCTCGATCACCGCGACATACCTCAGCTTGAGGCTGATATCGATCGCCTGGAGGCAGTTGCCAGCGATGACGCACAGCGTGAGTTAGTGGCGGCCATGCGGAAACTGCTGATGAGCTGGCGTGCAGAGCCCGATTTGATATTGCACTGTTACGGGGATTGACCGCGCGTCACATGCCCCCCGTGATGGGTTTGACAACCACTGCAATCCCGACTATCAGCTTGGGAATTGCATGGATCACGGCCCGTACGGGCGCTGAGCTGGGCATGGAGCCGGTCGGTCATGGGTGACCGTGGTTGCCCCCTCATCACCCTGCCTAATGGCACGCTAATGGCACGACGATCAGCCCCGACCTGGGTCTACCACTCCTTACCTTCCGCCTGGCGTTGCTCTTTCATCACGCTGATCGCCGCACCTATCGCGTGGAGCACCTTGCGGGCGTGCTCGCGATCGACACCCATGCGGGTCTGGAAGTCCCACTCATCGAGGTGAACGCCGTTGCAAATCTCGTTGAGAGCGTTGTTGACAGCGAGAGCGTCGTCCGGCCCGAGGCTGATCGTGATCGCATCGGCTGTTGCTCTGATGATCTCCATGGTCACATCTTGCTGAAGGAAGCGCATCTGCGCACGCCTCGCATCTTCCTGATCACCCCGTCTGCCGTCGACCCGCCCGAAGGGGAAGCGGGCCAAGGCCGCCGGGTCCATGTGGAGCGCCCTACTGGACGAACGACCTGGACCCGGCGGCCTTGGTCTGCTCGGCTTGTCCCGGGGCGATGGCGGGCGGGGTGATCAGGCCCCTACCTCAGCCATAGTGAGACGCCAGCAACGCTGAGCAGGCCTTGGCGATCACCCCGGAGCCGGAGCGCCCCCGCCGGAGGCTGGGTTTGAATTGATCCCTCTACGGCGAGAGCCTAGGTTCGGAGCCATGGCAGATGATCTGGTCAGATTGGCAACGTCGCCTACAAGGTTCCCGTTGCGAGTGACATTTGTCGGATGGGCTCTGATGGCCGCGGTGCTGTCCTGGGTTGCTGCGTTCTTCGCCGGGCTCCTGGTCAGCTTCTCCCTGGAGCTCCACGAATGCGGTCTTGACCCACTCACGGAATACGAGACGGAGAAATGCGCTCCCGTCAGCCAATGGGCAAGCGTAACGGTCTATGCCTGGATCGCCAGTCCACTTGTCTGGCTGTTGGCGGGACTCTTTCTGTGGCTGGCGCCCAGGCGCCTCGTTCGCATCCGACAGCTTGCGGCATGGGCTATGCCTGCGCTGCCGGTCTTCGTCATCGCGGCTCAGGTGCTTGTGTCTTTGCTATACGGGCCGCTCCCTGCTTGAGCGATTGAACAACAGTCGCGCGGCGGACGGCCCGAGCTGCCGGCGGCCGGGACCGGCCCCCAGGCCGCATGCCCGGCCGCCGAGCGGGCGCGGGGCCGCGAGGCGGCGCGCAGCGCCGCCCTTGATCCTCATAAGCACAATTCGGCAGAGCTGATCGACCGCCCATCACATAGTGCTCATGAAGTCCCTTCTGTCGCTGTAGATGTTGTTGAGGTTGTCCAAATACCGGAAATTGGCGTCGCACAGCAAAGGTTGACGGAAAAGGGCCAGCAAGTATCGGCGACTCTCTCCAATATTTCGAACATGAGGACGATAGTCTTCATGAAATTACATCGATGTCATTATCGATTGCCACTGGCCCACTTAGAGGTGCTGCGGTATAAGAGATAGGGTGTGATGCCTTTTATCGCATTGGAGGCTTATGTCTCAACGTGGTGGCAAGAACGCCTCCGCTGCTAGCGTTCTTATGGGAGAGTTTATTGCAATAGTTTTTGTTGTGTACTCCATCCAGAAGAAGGATTGGGTCACGCTAATTTGGTCTTTATCTGCTTCCGTAGCGATTCCTGGCTGGATAGTTGCCGTGAAGAGGCGCACCCGATGTGGGGTGATCACCCAGAAAGGCCATCCGTGTCCGAACCCTACCGTGGGCGTGCTGTTTGGATGCACCAGGGCGCCCGACCATGAATGGGCTAAGCTACTGGCCCGCTTTGGCCTTGATCGAAAATCGATAGAGCAACCACCGAAGACTAATCTCGATAAAGGGAAGAGTCCTTCTGAACCAGGCGTGACCTTGAACGAGCTGCCCGGTCAACCCATGACTGTGCGAATAGAGGCGAATCGGAAAGATTCACTACTTTTTTGGTTCGCCACATGCGCTACCCTGGCTGGAGTGATTTCAGCAAGCGTAGATATCGCGAGCCTATTCACGTGAACGCGCGCAACCGGTCCGCATCATTCTTGGCTCCTGCGACCAGTTCGACGAGGTCGGCGAGGATTTTGGGGGCTGCGGCGATGGTGGCTCGGGCTTTGGCGGTGTGAGGGGTGCCGTCGATGTCGGTGACGATGGCTCCGGCTTCGCGGGCGATGAGGACGCCTGCGGCGGTGTCCCAGGGGTTGTTGGACAGCATGATGCAGGCGTCGGTCTTGCCTTCGGCGACCCACGCGAGATCGACGGCGGCAGAGCCGAACATGCGGACGCGCTGAACGCGGGTGGCGAGTTGGTAGTTGAGCGGGAGTCGGACGCGGTTCTTAGCCTCGGCGCCTCTTCCTACGGCGTAATCGCCAACCGAGACGATGGCCGCCTCCAAAGCGTCGGTTGTACTCGCCCCGATCGGGTGGCCGTTGGCGGTGGCTCCGGCCGTCTCCGCTGCGGCATACCGGGTGGAGAGGAAGGGGAGGTCGATCACTCCAAGGATGGAACGGTCGTGGTCGATCAGACCCAAGGAGGTGCCGCACAGCGGGATGCCGTGGGTGAAGTTGGCGGTGCCGTCGAGCGGGTCGAGCGCCCACATGAGGCCGTCGCCGGCGTTCGTGATCCCTTCTTCCTCTCCCAGGAACCCGATCTCCGGGGTTTCCCGTGACAGGAAGTCGCGTACGGCGTGTTCGACGGCGTAGTCCACTTCGGTGGCCATGTCGCGGTCGCCTTTGGCGGTGACCACGCCGGGGAGCTTGGTCGTGATGATGTGGCTGGCGATGGTGACGGCCTGCTCAGCTATGGGCAGTAGCGCGCGGGCGTCAAGGGTCATACGGGTTTGCTCCGCTCCCACATAGAGGTGAAGACCTGGTCGAAGACGGGAAACAGCCCGTCGGCGGCGGTGTTGTCGGTGATGACGAGCGTAGGTGAGTCGACTCCGCGGGCGGCCGGGAGGTAGGGCTGTACGACGCAGGTCGAGCCGTCCACGATCAGGATGTTGAAGCGGATCGTCTCGTCGTAGACGTGGATCTCCAGCCGTTCGGCGGCCTCGGGGTCGAGCCGGTCGCGGAGCCGGGTGAGCATGCTGATGTTGAGCGCCGTCAACGTTTGGAGGGTGCCGTCGGTGTAGTGCTCTTCGCGCTCGCGGGCCTTGATGGCCTCGCCCTTGGGGTCCAGGAACAGGCAGCGGATGCGGGTGCCGTTGTCCAGTAGGCGGGTGAGCTGGTGGTCGGGGTAGCTCTGGCAGATCACGTTCAGCGACAGGCCGCAGGCGTTGATCTCCTTGGCGCCGTCGAGCAGGGATGCGGGCGGGTAGGCGGCGCTGAAGGCGGACCGGCTGCTGAAGACGGCCGTCACGTCGGCGAAGCGGGCGTCCTCGCACGGGTCGGGCGCGGGCGTGTTGTCCTGGGTGCTCCTCGGTGCCGGTACGGCCGCTGCCGCTGCGGTCTCGGCGGAGAACAACTCCTGGGCGGTCAGGCCGGGGAACATCGCCTCCAGGACCCGGCAGTGATCGGCATAGGGCAGGCCCTTGAGTTCGCCGGACAGCCAGCGGTGGAGCTGGGCGCGGCTGGGCCACCTGCCCGCGAGGGCGGGGTCCACCTTCTTGGCGGCCTTGTCGTACTCCCGGCAGAACGTGCTGTAGGTCTGCCAGTGGCGCTGGCGTAGGAGCGACTTCAGCATGATCGGTTGCTCGGTCATCATCCGCGCCCTCGGGGTTGGGGAGCCCTTGTAGGCCCAGGTTAACCAGGGATGCGGATCACGGGGAGACAAAGACGAGACGAAGCGAGACACGATGCGCCCAGGCGGGACATTCACGCGGTCGAGATGCGACAGGCCGCCGGGCAATCGTTGGATCATGGCTGGTCAGTGTGGGTTGTGCGGAGGGCGGGGCTGGAAATACGCCAGTCCCCGGCGCGGGGTCGTCGCGGCCGAAGAGGGGGCCGGCGAGACCGTGGCGGGTGAGCGGGTCACCGTCGAATGCCTGGGCTGTCAGGGCTCCGGCATGGCGCCGGAGGAGTGAGGCCGATGGCTACCCGCTGGTTCGACCAGATCGCATTTCCTTCGCTGCCGCCTGATGTGCTGCTGACCGCTGAGCGGGCGGCCGGGCTGCTGTCCGCCGAGTTGTCCATCGGGCACGGCATCGCCACCGATGTCCATGCCGGGCACGGCGTGGCCTTCCTGTCGGTCTGGGTCGACCTGCTCGTGTGGACCAACGGCCGGTGGTTCCGCTGGTCGACAGGGCGGCGCTCGGCCAGTGGCCGACTCGTGTTCGCCTTCGCCCCGGCGCACGACATCGTGACCACCGCTCGGCGGGTGGCCCTGCTGCGGGAGGAGTTGCGCCGCACGCACCCCTATTCCCGGTACATCGAGGGTGGCGGCGCATGACTCCCGCTCGGCATTTGAGTCCTCACCTGCCGCGCCCCCAGGCCGACGCCGAAGCACTCGTATGGTTCGCTCCCACGCCCACCAGCCGAGAGCTTGTTCTGGCCTGGACGTGCGATTGCCTGGCGATCTTCTTCGAGCTGATCCAGTCGGGCGGGGTCGCGTTCATCAGGAGAACGATCCAGGACGAGCGTGAACCGGTGATCGCCGAGACGCACCGGTGGCCGCTTCGAGAAGCATGGCTCACCTGGGCGGCGATGCTGGCCGGTCAGGTGCGGGTGAACGGGCGCGGCGGCGTGGTCGAGTCCTCAGGGCAGTGAGGAAACTCCCGCGCCGTCGCGCCTTCTGCTTTCGACGGGGCAGACAGAATCAGGACGGATAGCTAAGCTGACGACAAGTCGAGTTATAGGGAAGTCGTCATGTCGTCCGAAGAGTATGCCCCGCCGAAGTACGCGCAGATCGTCCAGGCCATCCGGCGACGCATCGCGGACGGCACCTATCCTCCGGGCTCGCTCCTGCCGTCGGAGACGCAACTCATCAACGAGTTCCACGTCAGCCGGCCCACCGTCGTCCGCGCTCTGCAGGTCCTCCAGCTCCGGGGCGTGATCGAGCGGGAGCACGGCAAAGGCTCCTTCGTGAAAGCCACGCCACCGGCCGCGGCTGAGGAAGCCTCCCGGCCCGGCCGGGCCGTACTCGACCGCGCGGAAGCCGACGAGAACGGCTCACCGGTAAGCGTCGGTGAGCACCCGGCCCCCGCAAGCGTCGCCAAACTCCTCGGCGTCCCCGAGAAGTCACCCGTCATGATGCGGCGCGTCCTGTTCCGCGATGCCGACAGGCCGGTTGACCTCGTCACCATCTGGTGCCCGGTGGAGCTGGCCGAAGGCAGCGCCCTGGGCCAGCCCGAACCGCTCACCGCCGGCATCCGGCAGCACCTCCAGCACACCAAAGGCCTCAAGCTCGAACACGTCGCGGAACGGCTCAGCGCACGGCACCCCTCGACAGAAGAAGCCAAGCTCCTGGAACTGCGAAAGACCGCACCCGTCCTCGGCGTGCTGGCCAGCGTCTACAACGGCGGCGGCCGACCCGCCCTCATCGTGGACCTGGTCCTCCCCGGAGACCTCCACGAACTGGAAGACGCCTACTCCCTCTGAGCTGCAGCGGCTGCGGACAGGTTCAGCCGTACGAGCACAATTTGCTCTTCTGGCAGTTCGACGTAAGCGGCTCGGACCTTGTACTGGCCGGGTATCAGGTGGATCCACAGATGGTCCTCGGATGCGACGTCCTCATGCCCGTAAACGGAGTCGAAGAGAATCAACGGCTCTTCCACCGTCCATGTCACCTCTTCGTCCTCAGGCACGGTACCCGCATCGATGATCTCGACGACCGCCTTCGCGAGGGCGCTCGCCTCCTGCGCGTAGCGTTCGGCTGATCGCGTCTGTACCCATTGGATGATCACGTTTCTTTCCGGCAGGTAGGTCGTAGCGCCGAGTACGCCTGCCACGACCAACGATTGGGACGGGCCGACGTCGATCAGCCCGATGTACGACTGGACGGAGCAGGCACGGCCGTAGTCGCCTTCGTCCTCGGGATAGTTTCTGGGCGTTCCGTGCCAGTACGGGAGTGCTGACTGCGGCACAAGGATGTGCGGGCCACCCAAGGTGCTCACCCACGTGAGCCCACCAGATTGCGCCGGCTTCGGGTCATTTGCGGTCATGCCGCAGAGCGTACGCAGGCAACACGCCAAAATTCTCAGCAACTCGACTTGTCGAGTGCGGAGAAGGTGGGCACCCTCAAAGCAGCTCGACAATACGAGTTGTCGAGAAGGCGAGAGAAGGAGTCATCCCATGGCACTACAAGGACCCATCCCAGTGACCTTCGACATGGTCTTCCCCCACGGCTGCTACGTCGTGGGGGAGGTCGAGCAGGTCAAGGACTTCGACGCATCGACCAACGGCCGGTTCGTCCAGGCCCGGGACAAGCAGACGGGAGAACTCGTCTGGCAGGTCGCCGTGATGGACGCCGACCCGACCCTGAAGCCCGCGCAGAAGACGGTGGCCGTCAAGATCCTGGCCCCCGTCCAGCCGGTGCCGCCGGCCCCCATGGCGGGCCTGCCGTTCACCCCAGTGGAGTTCGACGGGATCAGCGTCACGCCGTACGTCAACCAGGCGGGCCGCCTGGCCTACTCGATCCGCGTGCGGGAGATGCGCGCTCCCCGCTCCAGCGGCGGCCGGGCGGCTGCTCAGGCGAAGGACGCGGCATGACGGGGCGGCGTACCGTGCCGCCGGTCAGCACGATCAACCTCAAGACCGGACCGGGCGCATCGGCGGCCAACCACCCCTACCCGCAGCGGTCGCCCGTCCTCGGGCTGGTCTTCGGCGGCGTCCAGGTGCTCGTCACCACTTCCGCAGGAGACCGGGTCACCGTCGATGACCTGGAGTTCGCCCGCTGCCTGGCACGTGAGGCGGCCTCGTTCGCCCGGTCGGTGGAGCGGATGTTCCACGGCCTCCCGGACGGTGAGGGGGTGGCGGTCCGATGACGACGGACCCCTACACCTACCTCACCATCTCCATCACCTCAGACGAGCGGCCACGCGTGAATGTCGGGTTCTACACCCCCGGCCTTCGCGCCGACGTTCGAAAGCTGGAGTCGGGGCGGCCGTACCTGGTCCTGGAGTCCGACGAGGCGTACGTCTCGATCTCCACGACCGGAGCCGGACCGGCCACCGCGAACGACGTGGAGACCGCCCGGCGCATCCTCGACGCCGCCGCCCGGTACCTGGCCGACTGCGAGCGCATGCACGCCGACCAGTCGGCCGACTCCGACCAGCTCGCCCTTCCCGTCGTCGGCGAGACGGCGGCCTGAGATGCAAGCGGGGCCGCAGGAAGCGGCAACTTCCGGCGGCCCCTCAACTCTCCCTGACTGCGAAATCACGAGAGGACACGAAGTCTAATGTTCCGAAAACTGCCTGGCGACGAGGCACGCAACCTCGTCTCCACCACACCAGACACGGCCGTGGTCTTCCGCCCGGCCGTCGTGCAGACCCCCGCCATCGTCACGATCGTGATCTGGCTGTCGCGGCTCGTCGCGGGCCTGGTCCGCCTGGTCGTGCGGCATCCGGTCGCGGTGGCCGTACAGGTCGGCCTCGGGGTGATCTGGACCCTGTACGGCTGGCGCCTGACCCTGGTGATGGCCGGGTTCCTGCCCTCGGCGGGCCTGTCGTGGCTGCTGCTGGATCGGGCCTCGTTCCTAAGGTTGGTCGGCTGGCCGCTGCTGGCCTGGTGGCGGCTGGTCGCCGTCTACCGGCGGCACTGGCAACCGGTCATGGTCGTCTCCGGCCTCGGGCGGCACATCCGGGGACGCGACTACCTGCCCCGCCTGGTCCGTGTCGAGTGCGACGGCTGGGCCGACCGCGTCAGCGTGAAGATGCTCAACGGTCAGGCCGTCACCGACTGGGCCGACCGCATCGAGCACCTGGCCCACGGCTTCGGCGCACCCTCCTGCCGCGTCGCCGTCGCGCGGGCCGGGCGGCTCGTGCTGACCTTCCCCCGGCGCGATCCGCTCGCCGAACCCCTGCCCGCCGTCCCCATCCCTGAGGTCGCCTCGGTGGGTCCGGTCGAGATCGGCCGATGCGAGGACGGCACACCCTTGCGGCTGAAAGTCCACGGCACGCATGTCCTGATCGCGGGCGCGACCGGGGCCGGTAAGGGCTCGTATCTGTGGGGGACGGTCCGCGGGCTTCTCCCGGCGATGCGGGCGGGCCTGGTGCAGGTGTGGGCGCTCGACCCCAAGCGGATGGAGCTGTCCTTCGGCCGTGCCCTGTTCGGCGGGAGATACGCGGCCGATCCGAAGGAGTGCGCCGACCTACTCGACGAGGCCGTGTGCGTGATGCAGGAGCGGGCCGACCGGTTCGCCGGCCTCCAGCGCTCCCACACCCCAACCGTGGCGGACCCGTTCGTCCTGGTGCTCGTGGACGAGGTGGCGTTCCTGACCGCCTACCAGCCCGACAAGCAACTCCGTCAGCGCATCACGGCGGCCCTGGCCACCCTGACCACACAAGGGCGCGCGGTCGGCGTCGGGGTCATGGCCGCGCTTCAGGACCCGCGCAAGGAGGTCATGAACATCCGCAACCTGTTCCCCGACAAGATCGCACTCCGTCTCGATGAGTCCGAGCAGGTGGACATGGTCCTCGGCGACAGCGCACGCGACCGGGGCGCACTGGTCGACCACATCTCACCGGTCCCCGAGCTGGGCGCGGGCGTCGGCTACATCCGCCTCGAAACCAGCCCTGATCCAGTGCGAGTCCGGGCCGCCTACGTCTCCGCGCCGACATTCGGGAGATGGTCGCCGAGTTCGCGGGGGTGAGCCGATGATGCACCTGGCTCACATCCTTGACGGCCTGCGCTGCTCGGGCTGCGGCGCGCTTGATGTGCTGTGGCTCGACCCGGTGCGCGGCATCGTCGAGTGCCACGAGTGCGGCCAGAAAGCCACCGTCATCGTTGACGGCCTCGACCTGGTCGACGCCCTCGACGGGTGCGGGGGTGACTGGTGACCAACCCGCACGACCGCTCCACACCCCGCGCCGTACGGATGGCCCAACCCCTCGCCCGCGAGGTCGTGGAAGAGATCGCCAAGCAGTACGGCGTCTGTATCCGGCCGGTTCCGCTGCAGCGGCAGGACATCCTCACCGGACAGGTTGAGGTCGTCGACGTTCCCTGCGGGGCGACGCTGGAGAGCAAGTGCCCGCCGTGTGCCAAGCGGAACCGGCAGCTCCGCCGGGCGCAGTGCCGGGAGGGCTGGCACCTCGACCACGAGCCGGTGAACCTGCCCGACAACGCCGACGAGTATCAGCGTCACCTCGTGGAGCTGCGGGCTGACGCTCAGGCGTGGCGGGATGAGGTGGAAAAGGCTGGCGGGGACACCACCGACCTGGACGCCGCGATCGTGGAGCTGGACGAGGAGATCAACCGGGCCGGGATGCGCGGTAACGTGCTCGGCCGCACCTCCGGCAAGCGCACGCGCTCGACCAAACGGCGGCAGGACGCCCCGGACCTGCCCAAGCGGCAGATGACCAAGACCACGCTCGGGCGGACCTTCACCGGCTCGGACGGCAAGACCTACCGGCCCTCGATGTTCGTCACCCTCACCCTCCCCTCCTACGGGCGGGTGCTCGACGGTGCGCCGCTCGACCCGGACCGATACGACTACGCGCGGGCGGCCCGCGACGCGTTGCACTTCTCCAAGCTCGTGGACCGCTTCGTGCAGAACCTTCGCCGGGTGGCGGGCTATGACGTGCAGTACTTCGCTACCGTCGAACCGCAAAAGCGGCTCGCGCCGCATCTGCACATGGCGATCCGCGGCACCCTCCCTCGTGCGGAGCTGCGGCAGATCATCGCGGCCACGTATCACCAGGTGTGGTGGCCGTCCACTGATGTCGTGCGGTTCGAGGGTGACCACCTGCCGGTCTGGGAGGACGGGGCCGGCTACCTCGACCCCCACACCGGGGAACTGCTGCCGACCTGGGAACAGGCCCTCGACGCCCTCGACGCCGACGAGGACGCCGAACCCCTGCACGTCCTCCGCTTCGGCGACCAGCTCGACATACAAAGCGTCCTCGCCGGAACCCCGGACGCCGACCAGCTCATCCAGTACCTGTCCAAGTACCTCACCAAGAGCCTCGGTGACGCGCTCGGCACCGATGACCCTCGCCGGAAGGCACATGCGGAACGGCTGCTCGACGCCCTGCGGTTCGAGCCGTGCTCACCGACCTGCCCGAACTGGCTGCGCTACGGCGTCCAGCCCAAGGGCGCCAAGCCCGGAATGGTTCCGGGCCGATGCAAGGGCAAGGCGCACAAGCCCGACCACCTCGGCTACGCGGGGCGGCGCGTGCTCGTCTCGCGCAAGTGGTCCAACAAGACCCTCACGGAGCACAGGCAGGACCGGCGTACCTGGGTCCTGGAAGCCCTCGGCCTGCCTGACGAGCCGGTCGATCCCTACCGCTACATCTGGCGACCGGTCAAACCCGGTGATCCCGAGCTGGCCCCGATCGGCGTCCGGCTGCTCCGGTCGGTCCACGAACGCCAGCGCTGGCGCAACCACATGAACCAACTCCAGGCCCAAGCAGAGGGCCAAGATCTTTCGGCAATCAGAGAGGAGGTTGCATGACAGGTGATCTCTCTCCCCTACTCCTCCGGCCAGAGGAGGCGGCAAAGCTCCTCGGCGTCGGCCGGACCAAGGTCTACGCACTGATCCGATGCGGATCTCTCCGCTCTGTCCGCATCGACGGTCTTCGCAGGATTCCCGCGACGGCTCTCGCCGAGTTCGTCGCCAATCTCGAACAGGAGCAAGCGGCGTGACGCGCAGGCGCGGGCAGAACGAGGATTCCATATACAAGGACGGCGATCGGTGGCGTGGGGCGATCTCGCTCGGTTACGGGCCGGACGGCAAGCGGATTCGGAAGAAGGTGTCGGGCAAGACGCGAGCTGAGGTCGCCGAGAAGATCCGCAAGATTCGTGAAGGTCTGGACAAGGGCCTCCCGGTGCCCGACGACAAGATCACCGTAGGGGCCTTCCTCGATCGGTGGTTGGCCACCTTGCCCGGACACATCGCGGACTCGACCTTGGACGACTACGAGGACACCGTCCGACTGCACCTCAAGCCCACTCTCGGACGGCACAAGCTCACCGGCCTCACGGTCGCCCAGGTGGACGCGCTGCGGCAGGCCAAGCGGGAACGGGGATACAAGGGCAACAGCATCCGCAACATGCGAGCCGTGCTTCGGAAGGCGCTGAGCCAGGCAGAGCGCGAGGGTCTGATCGTGCGGAACGTCGCGGCGCTCTCGCTGCCTCCTCGTATTCGGCAGTCAGAGGGGCGGACGCTCACGATCGATCAGGCACACACGCTCCTCGACGCGGTCGCCGAACATCGCCTCGGCCTGGTCGTCCTCCTCTCGCTCGTCTTCGGACTGCGGCGTGGGGAAGCCCTGGGGCTGATGTGGGACGCGTTCGATCCCGAGGCGAAGACGCTCCGGATCACTCATGCCGTGAAGCGGCTCAAGAACCGGGACGCGAATGCCGAAACCAGGACGAAGATCGTGATCAGCGAAGTCAAGACTCCGAAGTCACGCCGCACCCTGGCACTGACCTCCGAACTGGTCGACGCGCTCAAGGCGCACCGGGCCAAGCACAACGCCGCACGGTTGAAGGCCGGCGACGCATGGCTGGAACACGGCCTGATCTTCCCCACCTCGTCGGGGCGTCCGTCCGATCCGGACAACTTCTCGCACGTGTTCTCGCGCCTGACCAAGAGCGCGGGCCTGGGCCACTGGCACCCGCACGAACTCCGCCACTCCGGCGCCTCGATCATGCTCGCCCAGGGGACCCCGTTGCACGTGGTCTCCGAAGTCCTCGGGCACGCCAGCGTCGCGATCACCAAAGACGTCTACGGCCACCTTATGGAAGGCGACCGGCGGGCGGCGACGGAGGCCATTTCCGGCGCTCTGCTAGGGCAACGGAAGCGGGTGGCTCCCAGGGTGGCTCCCAACGACGCGGAAGAGACCGGATGAGCCGCGAAAGCACAAGGCCCCTGACAGCGAAACTGCTGCTCAGGGGCCTGTCGTACGAGAGCCGCCTTGGGGAATCGAACCCCAGACCTTCTGTTTACAAGACAGATGCTCTGCCGATTGAGCTAAGGCGGCCTGTTACCCAGACGAGTTTAGTGGGCCGAGGGCCGTACCGTCACGGTGAAATCACCGGCGACGGTGACGGGCGACCTCGTAGAGGGCGATCCCGGCGGCCACACCGGCGTTCAGCGACTCGGCGGCGGCGTTCATGGGGATGCGGGCGATCTCGTCGCACGCCTCCCTGACCAGGCGGGACAGGCCCTTGCCCTCCGAACCGACGACCACGACGAGCGGTTCTGCCGCGAGTTCGACGTCGGCGATGTCCACTGTGGCGGTGCCGTCGAGACCGACCACGAACAGGCCTTCCTCCCGGTACGCCTGGAGGGTCTGGGTGAGGTTCGACGCGCGGGCGACGGGGAGGGTCGCGAGCGTGCCGGCCGAGGTCTTCCAGGCGCCGGCGGTGACGCCCGCCGAGCGGCGGGACGGGACGAGCAGCCCGTGCGCGCCGAAGGCGGTCGCCGAGCGCGCGATGGCACCGAGGTTGCGCGGATCGGTCACGCCGTCCAGGGCGACGATCAACGGCACTTCGGCGGCGTCCCTGGCCCGCTCCACGAGCTGCTCGGGATGCGCGTAGTCGTAGGGCGGGACCTGCAGGCCGATGCCCTGGTGGACGGTGCTCTCGGTCAGCCGGTCGAGCTTGTCCCTGCTGACCTCCAGCAGCGCGATGCCACGGTCAGCCGCGATCTTGATGGCCTCGCGGACGCGGTCGTCGTTGTCGACCCGATGCGCCACGTACAGCGCGTTCGCGGGGACCCCCGCGCGCAGCGCCTCGATCACGGGGTTGCGGCCGCCGATGACCTCCGGGGCGTCCTCCCGGCGCGTACGGCTCGGCGCACGCGAGGGCGAACCCCCGCCGCCCCGGGCCTCGCGCTCGATCCGCTCGGCGCGGGCCTTGTCCTTGTACCAGTGCCGCATGTGCGCGGGCGGCGTCGCTCCCTTGCCCTCCAGGGAGCGCCTGACCTTGCCGCCCGTGCCCTTGGTCGGCCCCTGCTTCTTCGACGGCTTCCCTGAAGCCCTACCCGCCATGGTCTCTAGCGTAGGGCCACGCCTACTGTGCCAGCTCCCACCGCGGGCCCTGCGGGGTGTCCTCCACCACGATGCCGGCCGCCGCCAGCTGGTCGCGGATCGCGTCGGCCGCCGCGTAGTCCTTGCGGGCACGCGCGGCCTGCCGCTGCTCCAGCGCCACGGCCACAAGCGCGTCCACGACCTCCCGGAGCCCCGAGTCGCCGGTCGTACGCCACTGCTCCGACCTGGGGTCGAGACCCAGCACGTCGAGCATGTTCTGCGTCTCGGCCAGCAGCCGGGCGACCTGCTCCTTGTTGCCCTGGGCCAGCGCCACGTTGCCCTCGCGGACGACCTCGTGGACCACGGCGAGCGCCTGGGAGACGTTCAGGTCGTCGTTCAGGGCGTCCACGAACGCCTGCGGCAGCGGTGCGGCGGCGTCCACGTCGTGGATCACCTCGGCGGCCCGCGTGACGAACCCCTCGATCCGGCGGTACCCGGCCGCCGCCTCCTGGAGCGCCTCGTCCGAGTAGTCGATCGCCGAGCGGTAGTGCGCCGCGACCAGGTAGTAGCGAAGCTCGACCGGACGCACCTTGCGGAGCATGTCGGGGATCAGCAGGGAGTTGCCGAGCGACTTGCTCATCTTCTCGCCGCCGAGCTTGAGCATGCCGTTGTGCAGCCAGTAACGCGCGAAGCCGTCGCCCGCCGCCTGCGACTGGGCGACCTCGTTCTCGTGGTGCGGGAAGATCAGGTCGACGCCGCCGCCATGGATGTCGAAGGTGCCGCCGAGATACTTGGTCGCCATGGCCGAGCACTCCAGGTGCCAGCCGGGACGGCCCCTGCCCCACGGCGTCGGCCACGTGGGCTCGCCGGGCTTGGCGCCCTTCCACAGCGCGAAGTCGCGCGGGTCGCGCTTGAGCGAGTCGGTGTCGGTGTCGGCGGCCGCCCGCATGTTCTCCAGCTTCTGGTTGGAGAGCTTGCCGTAGCGGTCTTCGTAGGAGACCACGTCGAAGTAGACGTCGCCGCCCGACGCGTACGCGTGGCCCTTGTCGATCAGGCGGCGCATCAGCTCGATCATCTCGGGCACGTGGCCCATGGCGCGGGGCTCGACGGTGGGCGGCAGGCAGCCGAGCTGGTCGTACGCCCAGGTGAAGGCACGCTGGTTGCGCTCGGACACGACGAACCAGGGCACGCCCTCGTCCGCGGCGACTCTGATGATCTTGTCGTCGAGGTCGGTGACGTTGCGGCAGAAGGTCACCGCGAAGCCCTGCCGCAGCAGCCACCGGCGGAGAACGTCGAAGTTCACCCCGGACCTGATGTGCCCGATGTGTGGCGGAGCCTGAACGGTCGCACCACACAGATACATCGAAACCCGGCCGGGCTCGACCGGTACGAATTCACGGACCGTACGCGTGCTGGTGTCGTAGAGGTGCAGGCTCACGAAGGCAAGGCTAACGCCTGACGGCATGGCACAGGGCTACTTGGGCGCCTGTGAACGGCATGGTGTGGCCGATCATGGAAACTTGCGACACATAAGTCCCGATATAACCCGAAACAAAACCCGTAACGATCTGTACAGCGATCCGCGCGGGCTTCGCCTGCCTCGCGCAGGGCCCGGCCGGACACGCACCGTCGCCGGGTCGCCCCGGGCGCGACCGGAGACGATCAATAGGGACGCACCGGGCGGGGACCGCGCCGGAGGTTCCCGGCGGACTCTCCGCTTCGGACACCAAACGGGTGATCACGCGGGTGCGATCGATCGTCACTCCGATTCTGTAGGCTCGAAACGCCATGGACGTGACTCCCCCCGGCGCGGCAGGCACGGCCTCCCGCCCGTCCCGAAACACCCCCTCCGGAATCCCGCTGGTGCTGCGCCGCCTGGCCATCGGCCTCGCGGGCGCCGCCCTCGCGGTGCTCGCGGGGGTCGCCTGCGCGCTGTCCTTCGACGACCTGCGGGCTCTGGCCGTCTCCGGGCGCGCCGAGCCGCGGCTCGCCTACCTGTATCCCGCGGCGTTCGACGTTCTGCTGGTCGTCGCCCTGGTCAGCGTGCCGTTGCTGCGGGGCGCGCGTTTCCTGGTCCGGTTACAGGCGGGCTTCGTCCTGCTCCTGCTCCTGGCGTCGGCCGCCGCCGCGAACGCCTCGACCGCCATCGGGGTCTCCTTCGACCCCGACGCCTCCGCTCTCGTCGTCGCGTTGTCGCCCTGGGTGATGCTCGCCATCGGGCTGTGGCTGCTGCTGCTCCTGTTGAAGCACGTGCGCACCAATCGGGCCGACCTGGACGACGACGACGACGACTCCGACGACGACCTGGTGCCCTTCGACGGCGCGCGCGAACCCCGGGCCGCCGTCACCGCCCCCTATCCGGTGGCCGTGCAGGAGCGCCCCGCGCACGCCGTCACCGAGGAGCACGGCGCGCCGCCCCTGCAGCCGGTTCCCGAGGCCGTGGCGCCCCCCGGCTACGTCCCCCCGCTGCCGGTCAGCCCGGTCTCCGAGACCGTCGCACCACCCGAGTACGCCCCGCCGCTGCCCGTCACCCCTCCGCAGGCCGAGGAGGAGGCCGGACCGCGCGGCATCACCCCCGACACCGACGAGGACGGCGCACGGCTACCGCCCGAGGCGATCCCGGAAACCGTCCCCGAACCCACGCCCGAGACCGGGTCCGAGGCGATGCCGGACCAGACGCCGGACCAAACGCCAAACCAGACGCCGGACGAGCCCGAGGTCCTGCCGGTCGTACCTCCGACGGCGGCGCCTCGCACCCCGCCCGTCACGGAGCAGGCCGATCCGGACGTCACAGAACCGGCCGTGACAGAGCCGGCCGTGACGGAGCCGGTCGCCGAGCCGGCCACGGACGAGCACGCCCGCGACGCGGAGTCCGTCGCCGCCGGGACGGCCGCCCAGCCCACCCCGGAGGCGCCTTCTCCCGCCGAGACGGATGACCGCCCGGCGCAGCCCCGCCGCAATCGCCCCGTGCGCTGGGGCGACCTCGTACGGCCGCACACCGGCGACGTCCTCGTGCACCCCCGCCCCAGACCGGACGAGCCCGCCGACGCCGAGCCGGAGCGGCCCGAAGACGAGGCGGGCGTCGACACCCAGCCGCTCCGTCAGATCAGGGACGTGCCGGACCCCGCCCACGCGTCGGACTGCGCCGACCCGGCCGAGCAGGACGGAAAGCGCGGGCCGCACGCCACGGAAGACGGCCATCGGGGTGCGCCGGAAACCGGGGACGCCGAGGAGGGCACCGGGGAGGGAACTGTGCCGATGGCGCCTCCGTCGGGCCGGATGCGCAGCACGCCCCGCCCGCCCGCCTGACAGCGCCCGCGGAAGCCCCCGTGGGGCCGCCGGCCGAGGTGCGATCCGATGCGCCGGGCCGTACGCACACGCGCAGGCCCGCCCGGCTGGGGAGCCGGACGGGCCTGCGCGCTATGGGGTGAGGGCGGGGGCCGCCCCACCGAGCGAGTGCCTTACACCCGCGACCCTCGCTTGAGGCCGGCGACGATGCCGACACCCACGACGGCCAGTACGACCTGCATGACCAGTTCGATCCAGTCGATGCCATCCGTCGTGGCCACGCCCATGACCTGGGCGATCGCGGTACCGATGAGCGCCGCCACGATACCGACGACGATCGTCAGCAGCCAGCCGATCGGCTGCCGGCCCGGCAGGAACAGGCGGCCCAGAGCGCCGATGACCGCACCGATGACGATGGCGCCGAGAATGGACTCGATTGTCATATCGACCTCCCGATGAGGGTGACCCTTTCATCCTCGGACTGTGGGATACCCCACGGAAGGGAAATATGCGTCCCATGAAAGAAAAAAGAGGGCGGCGGCTCGATTCCGCGCCTTGGTTCGAGCCGCCGCCCACGCGCTAGTGAGACGCTCCAGGTCTCATTCAGGTTGGCATGTCCGATTGGAACGGAACATTCATGCCGGGAGGATCAGGGCGGTCGCGATGGCCGCCACGCCCTCACCGCGGCCGGTGAGCCCGAGGCCGTCGGTCGTGGTCGCGCTGACGCTCACCGGCGCCCCTGCGGCGGCCCCGAGGGCCTTCTCCGCCTCCGCGCGGCGAGGTGCGACCTTCGGGCGGTTCCCGATGATCTGGACGGCCAGGTTGCCGATCTCGAATCCGGCCGCCCGCACCTGGCGGGCCGCCTCCTCCAGGAGAGTCACGCCCGCGGCGCCCGCCCAGCGGGGATCGGAGGTGCCGAAGAGCGCGCCCACGTCTCCGAGCCCGGCGGCCGACAGCAGCGCGTCACAGCACGCGTGCGCCGCCGCGTCGCCGTCGGAATGACCCGCCAGCCCGGTCTCGCCCGGCCAGAACAGTCCGGCGAGGTGGAGCTCCCTGTCAGACGCGAAAGGGTGGACGTCGACCCCGACGCCCACCCTTGGCGATGTGATGTTCAGGAGTTCAGCACCTCGTCGAGCAGGGCCTCCGCCTTGTCCTCGTTGGTCTTCTCGGCCAGCGCGAGCTCGCTGACGAGGATCTGGCGTGCCTTGGCGAGCATGCGCTTCTCACCGGCGGACAGGCCGCGCTCCTTGTCGCGCCGCCACAGGTCGCGCACCACTTCGGCCACCTTGTTGACGTCCCCCGACGCCAGCTTCTCAAGGTTGGCCTTGTAGCGGCGGGACCAGTTGGTGGGCTCCTCCGTGTGCGGCATGCGCAGCACGTCGAACACCCGCTCGAGTCCCTCTTGGCCGACGACGTCGCGCACACCGACGAGCTCGGCATTTTCCGCTGGTACCTGTACGGTCAGGTCGCCCTTGTCGACCTTCAGCACCAGGTAGGTCTTTTCCTCACCCTTGATGGTTCGGGTCGTGATGGCCTCGATCCGAGCAGCCCCATGGTGGGGGTAGACGACAGTGTCGCCGACCTGGAAAGTCATGTGACGAGTACCCCTTCCGCTGTACTCCAGGGTACCACGCGGTTATCGCCTCCCGGAACAGTGAAAGGAACATAACTGCAGGTCAAAGCCTCGTTTTGGGACTTGACAAGCCGCTCACTCTGTGAATCGGCATATGGGACATACTGGATGACCTGCGCTGCTGCGGCGTATGGACCGGGAGCCGACGCCGGACCGGTGACCGGCGCGGATAAGGTGATTGCTGCCCATACACGTGCGTACCAAGGAGACCTGGAACCGTGACCAGCAGCAGCCGTCGCAGGGCGATCGCCATTGCCGCGCTCCTCGCCGCCGCCATCCCTGCACTGGCCGCGTGTGGCGCCGGTTTCGACGCCAACACCAATGTGCCGTACGCCCCGAACGAGGCGGGCGTCCTCTACGACGGCGACGGCAAGGCCTACGGCAAGAACGGCGTCATGATCCCGCAGGCGTTCATCCTCGGGCCGGATTCCGGCCAGCAGCTCGCCGCCGGCGGGTCGGCTCCGCTCTACCTGACTCTCCTGAACAGCACGGGGACCGCCGACCAGCTCACCAGCATCGTCCCCGAGGAGCAGAAGGCCACCTCGGTCAAGGTGCAGAGCCCCATCGACCTCCAGCCGGGCACGCTCGCCAAGACCCCCGGGGTCACGGTCGAGGGCCTGAAGACGGCGCTGCGCGGCGGCGAGAGCATCAAGCTCACGCTCCAGTTCAAGAACGCCGGTGACGTCGCGCTCACCGTCCCGGTCGTCGCCCGCAGCCGCGAGTTCGCGACGCTGCCGCCCGCGCCGACGGCCCTTCCGACGGCCTCGCCGCTCGCCACCGGAAGCCCGGTGCCGTCGGACACCGCCACCCCGGAGACCACCGGGGCCGCTCCCTCCGAGTCGCCCGCCGCGAGCGCCGGCTAGCGGCCGTGTAGACGCGCAGGAGCCCCTGTCCGGCCGGACAGGGGCTCCTTTTCATGCGGACGGGGCCGCGCGAGCCGTACGCGCCCTACGGGCTCACTCGTCGGCGGGGTCGAACTTGTAGCCGAGGCCGCGCACGGTGAGGATGCAGCGGGGGCTGGACGGGTCGGCCTCGACCTTGGCTCGCAGCCGCTTCACGTGCACGTCGAGCGTCTTTGTGTCGCCCACGTAGTCGGCGCCCCAGACCCGGTCGATGAGCTGGCCGCGGGTGAGCACCCGCCCGGCGTTGCGCAGCAGCACCTCGAGCAGTTCGAACTCCTTCAACGGGAGCTGCACCTGCTGGCCGCGCACGGCCACGATGTGCCGGTCGACGTCCATGCGGACCGGTCCCCCGGTCAGGACGGCCGACTCCACCTCCTCGACGTCGCCCTGCCTGCGCAGCACCGCGCGGATGCGCGCCACCAGCTCGCGGGACGAGAACGGCTTGGTCACGTAGTCGTCGGCGCCCAGCTCGAGGCCGACGACCTTGTCGATCTCGCTGTCCTTCGCGGTCAGCATGATCACCGGCACCTTCGAACGCTGCCTCAGCGAGCGGCACACCTCGGTTCCGGGCAGGCCCGGGAGCATCAGGTCGAGCAGGACGAGGTCGGCGCCGTTGCGGTCGAACGCGTCCAGCGCGTCGGGGCCGGTGGCCGCCACCGCGACCTCGTACCCCTCCTTCCTGAGCATGTACGACAAGGCGTCCGAGAACGACTCCTCGTCCTCGACGACGAGTACCCGAGTCACTTAGCGGCCTCCTGGGGGATGGTCGTGCTTGGTACGGGGACCGCCTGACCGCCGAACGCGGGAAGGCGAAGAGTGAAGGTCGAACCGGAGCCCTCTTTGCTCCACACCGCGACCTCGCCGCCGTGGGCGACGGCCACGTGTTTGACTATCGCGAGGCCGAGCCCGGTGCCGCCGGTGGCCCGGGACCTGGCCGCGTCGACGCGGAAGAACCGCTCGAAGATGCGCTCCTGGGCGCTTTCCGGGATGCCGATGCCCTGGTCGCTGACGCTCACCTCGACGGCGTTCCCCGCCGGCCTGGCGCTGATCACCACGCGGGTGTGCTCGGGGCTGTAGGCGACGGCGTTGTCGATGAGGTTGCGCAGCGCGGTGACGAGAAGCTCCTCGTCCCCCCAGACCTTCAGGCCCTCCGCGCCGCCCGCGACGAGCGTGATGTCCTTCGCCGATGCCTTCGTGTTGCACCGGTCGATGGCCTCGTGGACGGTCTCGTCCACGGGCACCTGCGCGGGCGCCGGGATGGGCTCGCCGCCCTGGATCCGCGACAGCGTGATCAGGTCCTGCACCAGGTAGGTCAGGCGGGCGGCCTCGTGCTGCATCCGGCCGGCGAACCGCTTCACGGCCTCGGGGTCGTCGGCCGCGTCCTGGACGGTCTCGGCGAGCAGGCTCAGCGCGCCGACCGGCGTCTTGAGCTCGTGGCTGACGTTGGCGACGAAGTCCCTGCGCACCGCCTCGACCCGCTGCCGCTCGGTCTGGTCCTCGGCGAGCACGAGCACCTGTCCGTGGGAGCCGAGCGGAGCCACCCGCACCGCGAACGACGTGGACTCCTGCCCGAACTTGCGGCCGGCGGTCTCTATCTCGCTCTCACGGATCTCGCCGTCCCTGCGGACCTTCCTGGCCAGCGCGAGCAGTTCGGCGGCCATGAGGGACTCGCCGCGTACGAGGCCGAAGGCGCGCGCGGCCGAACTGGCGCGCAGCACCCGGTCCTCGCGGTCGAGGACGACCGCCGAGGAGGGCAGCACGGCGAGCACCGACGCCACCCCCGGAGGCAGGCCGTCGTCCACCGGTTCCGGTGTGCGGGGCTTGTCCGCCTGCCGTCGGATCGCGAGCATGACGAAGGAGCCGAGGACGAATCCGCCCATCGCCGCCAGGCTCGCCAGCAACTCGTTCACATTCAGCAGCCTAGGCGGCATTTCTGGTTCTTCCACCTGTCCTACCTGGCACGACGGCCCTGTTTCCGGAAAAGTTCATCCGGCGGTCGGGATTCGTTCATCGACGCGCGCGTAGCGTGGCGGCCATGCGCGACGCCTATCACGAAGAGCTTGCGGCCCTGACCGACCGCCTGGTGGAGATGACCCGCCTGGTGCGGTCGGCCATGTCGAGGGGGACGACCGCCCTGCTCGACGCCGACCTGCAGCTGGCGGAGAGCGTCATCTCCCAGGACGCCGAGGTCGACCGGCTGCACCAGGAACTCGAGGCCTCGATCTTCGAGCTGATGGCCACGCAGCAGCCCGTGGCGGTGGACCTGCGTACCGTCATCACCGCCCTGCGGATGGCCGCCGACCTGGAGCGTATGGGCGACCTGGCCGAGCACATCGCCAAGCTCGCGCGGATGCGCCACCCCGAGTCCGCCATCCCGGCCGAGCTGCGTGACACGTTCGTCGAGATGGGCGCCATCGCCGAGAACCTGATCACCAAGGCGGGCAGCTGCATCGCCTCCCGCGACGTCGACCTCGCCAAGGAGCTGGAGGCGGACGACGACGCGATGGACCGCCGTCACCGGCGGCTGTTCCGCGTCCTGCTCTCCAAGGACTGGGAGCACGGCATCGAGGCCGCCATCGACATCACGCTGGCCGGCCGCTACTACGAGCGGTACGCCGACCACGCCGTACGCGTCGCCCGCGACGTCGTGTACCTCGTCACGGGTACGCGCGACGCGGACGCCCTCGCCGGCTGACGCGGCGGCGTACGGGGGCGCGAAAGCCCCGGTCCTCGGGGGGCCGGGGCTTTCTGCGTTGCAGTGCCCTCGCTCCGCTCGCGGGTTGCCCGGACCACATGTCGTTTGTCGTCCGCGCCGAATAGTCTTCGCTCTCGTGCCGAGACGATCATGGGTGCTCTGGGCGGCGGCCACGCTGACCTCGGTGGCTCCCACCCTCTACATCTGGGGCGCGCCGTTCCTGACGGGCGACGACGGCAGCCAAAGCTACTGGGTGGTGACCTGGGGTTCCTGCCTCGGCTGGAACATCTACGATCAGGTCTCCCCCTGGGCAGATCCGATCAAGGGCCTTCCCCTCTTCTGGTACGGCGGCGCACCGCTGATCGTCCTGGGCTTCGCGGGCTGGTGGCTGAGCCTCCGGAGGGGGCGGGCCGGACTGGGCAGGATCATCGGCCGTTGCGTGGCCGTCGTCCTGCTCGTCCTCAACCTCCCCGACTTCCTGTTCCCCACACTGGACGCGGCCCCGTGGTGCAGGGACCTGTGGGGACCGGCCGACTTCTACTCCTGGCAGGTCGGGTGGGGGCTCTACGACTTCCTTCCGCCGGTCCTCGTCCTGTTCGCCGTACGCGCTCCCCGGCGCGTGTACGTGCGGCGGGGGCCGGTGGCCCGCACGACGGTGGCCGTCCTGGCGGTGACCGCGGTCGTCCTGCTGCCGGTGGCGTCGGCCCCTCCCGGCAGGGTGAGCGCCGAGTCGGAACTCGGCTGTGCCGGGTTCCGCCACGGCACCGTCAAGGGGCTGAGCCCGGCGGAGAAGGACTTCCTCTGCACCGTCCGCGGCCACGATCACCGGTACAACTCCGGGCTGGAGGGGTGGGACGAGGTCTCCGACCAGGATCTCCTCGCTCAGGGGCACCACCTGTGCACGCTGACGACCCGGCACGGAGGAGACATCCACGCGCGGGCCGTCCAGGAGGCCCCGCAGGCATCCCTGGTGATCGCGCTGCCGAGCCTGTGCCCGCCGGTGGCCCGGGCGCAGGAGGCCGAGGAATCGCGGCGGCAGGCGGAGTCGGACGCGTACGTCGCCCAGAAGGAGCGGGCCTGCGCGGCGCATCCCCGACACCGGCCGAAGATCGGGCCCGTACGGCAGCGCCGGGCCACTATGTGGACCGAGTTCTGGACCATCGAGGGCTGGGAGGACGGCTACGAGGGCAATCCCCCCGACCTGGTGAGGAACCTGGTGGGAGGCGGCCGGGGCAGTCTGGCGATCTGGGCCGCCGACGAGGGCGGCCACGCCTGCGTGACGGTCGAGTCCTACACCCGGCGCCCGCCTTTGGAGACCAGAGGCTGGGACGAGGTGGTCGAAGCCGGGTACGAGAGCCCGTCCGGGTCCTTGTATTTGTTCGACGGCCATGGCGCCAGACTGGAATGGGCTTACCACACGCGGCCCGGGTTCCTACCGGGTCAGGGTCCACCTGCGTGGGCGCAAGCTCGTCTACCAGGTGCCCGATCCCCCGGACGGCGCCGTCGAGCTCCTGGTCCAGGTGTTCCCCGGTAAGGCGAAGAAGCCCGTCGTCTACAAGTAAGGCCGCGCTCCCCGACGGAGCGCGGCCTTCGTGAGAGACGTGAGGGTTACTTCTTGCCCTGGTTGGCGACGGCCTCGATGGCGGCCTTGGCGGCCTCGGGGTCGAGGTACTCGCCCTTGCCGACCGGGCGGAAGTCGGCGTCCAGCTCGTAGCGCAGCGGGATGCCGGTGGGGATGTTCAGGCCCGCGATCTCGGCGTCGCTGATGCCCTCCAGGTGCTTGACCAGCGCGCGCAGGGAGTTGCCGTGCGCCACCACCAGCACGTCGCGGCCGGCCGCCAGGTCGGGGACGATCTCGTCGTACCAGTACGGCAGCATGCGCCCGACGACGTCCTTGAGGCACTCGGTGCGCGGCACCAGCTCCGACGGCAGCAGGGAGTAGCGGCCGTCGCCGAGCTGGGAGTACTCGTCGTCGTCGGCGATCGGCGGCGGCGGCACGTCGTAGGACCGGCGCCACAGCATGAACTGCTCGTCGCCGAACTCCGCGCGGGTCTGGGCCTTGTCCTTGCCCTGGAGCGCGCCGTAGTGGCGCTCGTTGAGCCGCCAGGAGCGCTTGACCGGGAGCCACAGCAGGTCGGCCGCCTCAAGCGCGATGTTGGCGGTCCTGATGGCCCGGGTCAGCACCGAGGTGTGCACCACGTCGGGCCGGATGCCGGCCTCCAGGAGCAGCTGACCGCCGCGCCGCGCCTCCTCCTCGCCGGTCGGCGAGAGTGTGACGTCCACCCAGCCGGTGAACAGGCCTTTGACATTCCATTCGCTCTCGCCGTGCCGCAGCAGCACCAAAGTCGCCATGCGGCCAATCCTATCGGCGTGCGGCAGACGTCCCGTTGGTCAGGACTCGACCACCCGCGCGAAGGCCCGGAGGTTGGCCAGCGACTCGCCGCGCTTGACCCGCCACTCCCACTCGCGCCTGATGGACGTCGCGAAGCCCAGCTCGAGTGCGCGGTCGAACGACTCGTCCGAGTAGGTGAGGACGCAGCCGAGGACCCGGTCGATCTCCTCCTCGGTCACCGCGTCCAGCGGCAGCCGGCCGACCAGGTGCACGTCGCCCGTGGCGTCGACGGCGAAGTGGACGCCGTACATCGAGCCGTTCTTGTGGAGCAGCCAGCGGTAGAACTCGGCGTGGTTCTCGTCGGGCTGCCGGCAGAAGAACGCCTCGATGTTGAGCGCCTGGTCGCCGATGACGAGCCAGGTCAGCGTGGCGAGCTTGTGCTGGCCCGGCAGCCTGACCAGGAACGCGCCCGGCTTCGGCCGCTCGTAGGACAGCTCGGCGGACTCCAGCGCCGACGCGATGACGGCTTCCAGATCCGGTCTCATACCGACCACCCTATGAGTTGACCGCGATGGGGGTCCGGTGGAGCTGGGCCATGGCGCCGGCGTACACGTCGGCAAGCCGGGCGGCGGTCGCCGACCAGCCGAAGCCCGTGGCGTGCTGCACGGCGCTGGCGGCCAGCTCGGCGAGCCGGTCCGGGCGCCTGGCCAGCACGGCGAGCTCGCGCGCCCAGTCGTGCGGGTCGTGTCCCGCCACGAGCACGCCGGACACGCCGTCCTTGACGGCCGTGCGCAGGCCGCCGACCGCCGCCGCGACGACAGGTGTGCCGCACGCCTGCGACTCCAGCGCGACCAGCCCGAACGACTCGTTGTACGAGGGCACCACGGTCACGTCGGCGGCCCGATACCAGTCGGCCAGCTCCGGCTGCGGCGCGGGCGGCGCGAGCCGTACGACGTCGGCGATGCCCAGCTCGGCCGCGAGGTCGCTGAGCAGGGAGGGATGGGCGAGACCGTTGCCGCTGGGCCCGCCCACGCAGGCCACGACGAGCCGCGACCGCAGCGAGGGGTCCTCCACGAGCATCCGGGCGGCGGCCCTGAGCAGCACGTCGGGGGCCTTGAGCGGCTGGATGCGGCCCACGAACAGCAGCACGTGGGCGTCCTGCGGCAGGCCGAGGCGGCGGCGCGCGGCGCTCTTGGACTCGGGCTGGAAGACGGCGAGGTTCACGCCGGGGTTGACGACCGCCACCCGCTCGCGCGGCGCGCCGTACAGGCTGATCAGCTCCTCGGCCTCGGCGGCGGTGTTGGCGACCAGGCGGTCGGCGACCTCCACGACCTGCTCCTCGCCGAGCACGCGCATCGCCGGCTCGGGCTTGTCGCCCTCGGCGAGCAGCGCGTTCTTCACCTTGGCCATGGTGTGCATGGTGTGCACGAGCGGCACGCCCCAGCGCTCCTTGGCCAGCCAGCCCACCTGGCCCGACAGCCAGTAGTGCGAGTGGATCACGTCGTATCGGCCGGGGTCGTACATCGCCTCGGTGCGCAGCACACCGGACAGGAAGCCGCACAGCTGCCCGGGGAGATCGGCGCGGTCGAGCTCCTCGTACGGCCCGGCGGTGACGTGGCGCACGAGCACCCCCGGACTCAGCTCGGCGACCGGAGGCAGGTCACGGGCGGTGCGGCGGGTGAAGATCTCCACCTCGATGCCCAACGCCGCGAGACGTTTGGCGACCTCGAGGATGTAGACGTTCATACCGCCCGCGTCACCCGTACCCGGCTGGTCCAGCGGGGACGTGTGCACGCTGATCGTCGCGACGCGGTTGACCCGACGCCGTAACACCGACACCCGAACCACCTCCGAAAGCGTTATAACCACCAAAATCATCACTGGATTCCCCGACATCGGTGAGATCGGGGGGCCCTGAGAGGATGTCGCCTGCCGATCGAGGCAGGGTGGAAGGACGATGGCGGTGACGATGACCAATCCCGCGGGAACCGAGACCGTGGTCAGGACCGCGGTGGTGACCGGCGCGAGCAGCGGCATCGGCGAGGCGACGGCTCGCCGGCTCGCCGCGGAGGGGTACCGGGTCGTGGCGGCGGCGCGACGGCGGGACCGGCTCGACAAGCTCGCGGCCGAGGTGCCCGGCGTGCGCCCGGTGACGCTGGACGTGACCGATCAGGCGTCGGTGGACGCGCTGGCCGCCTCGCTGGACCGATGCGACGTCCTGGTGAACAACGCGGGCGGCGCGTTCGGGCTCGAGCCGGTGGCCGAGGGCCGGGTGGACGACTGGCAGCGGATGTACGACGTGAACGTGCTCGGGTCCCTGCGCATGACCAGGGCCCTGCTGCCGAAGCTCATCGAGTCGGGGGACGGCGTGCTGGTGATGCTCACCTCGACGGCCGGGCTCGTGTCGTACGAGGGGGGTGGCGGCTACTGCGCGGCCAAGCACGCCCAGACCTCGATGACCGAGACCCTCCGCCTGGAGCTGTGCGGCGACCCGGTGCGGGTCGTCGAGATCGCGCCGGGCATGGTGATGACCGAGGAGTTCGCCGTGACCCGCTTCCGCGGCGACGCCGAGCGTGCCGCCAAGGTGTACGAGGGCGTCGCCGACCCGCTGAGCGCCGACGACGTCGCCGACGTGATCGCCTTCGCCGTGACCCGCCCGTCGCACGTGAACATCGACAGGCTGGTCGTCCGGCCGCGCGCGCAGGCCGCCCAGCACAAGGTGCACCGGGTCGCGCCGAGTAGATGAGCGCGGGGACATGAGGCCGGTCCGGCCCGGCCGTCCCGTGGGGACGGTCACGCGCGGCACCACCGGGCACAACCGGCTGCGCCGCTGCGACCGCTGGATCGCCGCCGTGTACGGCCCGCTGCTGCGCTCGGCCCGGGCGGGGGCGGCGCCGCTGGTGGTGGACCTCGGCTACGGCGCGTCCCACACCACGACGACCGAGCTGTTCACGCGGCTGCGCCGGGTCTGCCCCGCGGTCGAGGTGGTGGGCGTGGAGATCGCCCCCGAGCGGGTCGCGGCGGCCAAGCCGTACGAGCGGGAGGGGTTGTCGTTCGTCAGGGGCGGCTTCGAACTGCCGGTCCCCCGCCCGCCGATGATCGTGCGCGCCTTCAACGTGCTGCGGCAGTACGGCGAGGCCGAGGCGTGGGAGCACTGGGACCGGCTGCGGGGCGGTCTGCATCCCTCGGGTGTGCTCGTGGAGGGCACCTGCTCGGAGGTCGGCCACCGGGCGACCTGGGTGGCGCTCGGCGCCGAGGGGCCGCGCACGCTCACCTTCGCGGCCCGGTTCACCGGCTTCGAACGCCCTTCCGACCTGGCCGAGCGCCTGCCCAAGACGCTGATCCACCGCAACGTCGCGGGCGAGCGCATCCACGCGTTCCTGACGGACTGGGACCGCGCCTGGGCGACCTGCGCCTCCTTCGGCGCGTACGGCACGCGGCAGCGCTGGATCAGGGCGGCCGAGCTGCTGGCGCGGGACTGGCCGGTGGAGGCGACCCCGCCGACCGGCGGCCCCGGCCGCTGGCGGCTCGGCGAACTGACCCTGCCCTGGAGCGGCGTCTCCCCCCGCGATCGATGAGTCCGGCGGTTGATAACGTCCCGCCCATGCGTTTCGTCCTCGACCCGGAGTTGACCCCCGAGCTCTTCGAGGAGCTCCTGAGCTGCTGGGCGGAGGTGACCAACGCGGGCGGCGCGGTGGGTTTCGTTCCTCCCGTGACGCCGGACGACGTCAGGCCGACGGCGGACAAGGCGCTCGCCCGCACGCGCGCGGCCGCCGGGCCGGGGGCCCCCGACAGCCTCCTCGTCGGGTTCGGTGACGACGGCGCCGCGGGCGGCTGGCTCATCCTGGGCGACAACGGCTCGGGCCTGCGGGCGCACTGGCGATGGCTGCTGCGGGTCATGGTCCACCCCAAGCACCAGGGCAAGGGGTACGGCAGGGCGCTGCTGCTCGCCGCCGACGACGCCGCCAGGTCGCTCGGCCTGGAGGCGTTGCAGCTCACCTGCCGCGGCGGCACCGGGGTCGACCGCTTCTACGCGAGCGTGGGCTACCGGGAGGTCGGCCGGGTGCCCCGCTCGATCCGGCTGGCCCCCGGTGACGACCGCGACGAGATCTACATGCTCAAGTGGCTCTGAAAGTTTTGGCCCAATGCTTATCCGATGTCCCGTAGGGCCGAATCGAACACCGCATAGGCTGCGGTACTGAACAGCACGAAGCGCACCTCTTCCACCACGGTCGGGGCGGCCTGCCGTATCGCGGTGATCGCGATGCGGGCGGCGTCCTCGACCGGCCACCGGTAGATCCCCGTGGAGATCGCGGGGAACGCCACCGTGCCGGCGCCCAGCGCGTCGGCGACGACGAGCGACTCCCGATAGCAGGAGGCCAGCAGATGGGATCGGTCCTCGCTCCGCGAGTGCACGGGCCCGACCGTGTGGATCACCCATCGCGCGGGCAGGCGCCCCGCGGTGGTCGCGACGGCCTGACCGGTCGGCAGTCCCCTGCCGTATCGGGACGCGCGCAGCGCCCGGCACTCCTCGAGGATCTCGGGGCCGCCGCGCCGGTGGATGGCGCCGTCCACCCCTCCGCCGCCCATGAGGGACGAGTTGGCCGCGTTGACGATCGCGTCCACCCGCTGCTCGGTGATGTCGCCTTCGACCAGAACGATTTTCATGCCGCCCACCTCTCTACAGGACGTAGTACTACCCCGGGTAGGCTGAAAGACGTGAAGGGACTGGGAGAGCTTGAACGCAGCATCATGGACATCCTCTGGGCGGAGAACACCCCGCTCACGGCTCGCGAGGTAGGACGCCTCATCGAGGACCGCGACCTCGCGCCGACGACCGTGATGACCGTGCTCGACCGGCTGGCCCGCAAGGGCTTCCTCACCCGCACCCGCGACGGCCGCGCCTGGCGCTACCAGCCCGCCGCGAGCCGTGACGCGTACGTCGCCGAGCTGATGCTCGAAGCCCTGGACATGACCGGCGACCGCGACGCGGCGCTGACCCGCTTCGCCCGTGCCGTTTCCGGGTCGGAGGCCGAGATCCTGCTGAAAGCCCTCACGGAGCTGGAGGAAGAGTGATCGCGGCGGCGGTCTTAGCGGCGCTCGCGATGATCTGCGCGGTGGCCGCGTGGCGGCTGACGTTCGCGCGCTGGACCTGGCGTGCCCCGCGCACGGCGATCCTGCTGTGGCAGTCGCTCGGGCTGACCTGGGGGCTCGCCTCCATCGGCGCCCTGCTCGCCTTCGCGCTCGACCCCTACCGCAAGGGCGTCGTGCACGGGCTCGCGGAGTTCCTGCTGAGCGTGGAGTTCGGCGTGCGCCAGCCGTACGACTACCTCCGGCTGGCCGCACTGGTCGCGGGCCTGTCGCTGCTCGCGGTGCTGGTGGCCCTGCCCCTCGCGGCCGGGGCGCAGACGCTGCGTGCCCGCCGCCGGCACCGGCTCCTGCTCGCGCTGGTCGCCAGGGACGAGCCGGCCGTGCCCGGCGTGCGGGTGGTCGACTTCCCCGGGGCCGCCGCCTACTGCCTGCCGGGGCTCAAGTCGCAGGTCGTCATCAGCGACGGGACGCTGCACCTGCTGTCGTCCGCGGAGCTGGAGGCCGTGCTGGCGCACGAGGCCGCCCACGTACGGGAGCGCCACGACCTGGTGCTGCTGCCGTTCGCCGCGCTGCGCCGCGCGCTGCCGTGGTCGAAGCTGGTCCGCGACGCGCAGGCGTCGGTCGAGCTGCTGGTCGAGATGGCCGCCGACGACCGCGCCCTGCAGCGGTGCTGCCCCCGCAGGCTCGCCACCGCCCTGCTGCGCTTCGGCACCTCGGCCGCGCTGCCCACGCCGCAGGGCGCGCTCGGCGTGTCCGCGCCGTCCAGCGTGATGGCCCGGGTCGACCGGCTCGTACGGCCCGAGGTCGCGCTTCCTGCCGCCCACCGCTTCCTGATCCTGGCCGGATCGGTGGTGCTCGCCACCAGCGCCCCGCTGCTTTGGCTGCTTCCTGGGTAAGCCATGGGTGCTAGCTGGAATTATCCGTCGAGTTTGCAATTGCAAGCAGTGCGATGCAGACTGGGGATATGGAACTGCCCAAGGTCGCCTCGCTCGGTGAGTACATCCGCCAGCAGCGGCAGCAGGCGAAGATCTCGCTTCGTCAGCTCGCCGCGCAGGCAGGTGTGTCCAACCCTTACCTGAGCCAGGTGGAACGGGGCCTGCGCAAGCCGAGCGCGGAGATCCTGAACCAGATCGCGAAGGGTCTGCACATCTCCGCCCAGGCACTCTACGTCCAGGCCGGTCTCATTGAGGACCGCGAGCCGCACAGCGACGTGCTGGCCGCGATCCGGGCCGACGTCACACTCACCGGGCGGCAACGCCAGGTGCTGATCGACATCTACGAGTCGTTCCGTAAGGAGAACCGGGCCGACACCGCCCAGCCGCCGCAATCGGCTGAGCATCTCGGGGACGACCCGGTTCTCCCACGCGACGGCATTACACCGGATTCGAGGGAAGGATAGCCCATGACCATCACGACCCAGGCCAAGAAGATCACGGAGTCCAAGCCGTTCTACGCGCTCACGGGCGCCGGCGACTACGCCGTGGAGAAGGCCCGCGCCTACGCCTCCACCGTGCAGGACAAGGCGGAGGTCGTCGCGCGCGAGCTGCCGGAGAAGGCGAAGGGCTACGCCGACGCCGCCACCGCCCGGTTCAACCGGCTGTACGACGACCTGGCCAGCCGTGGCCGCAAGGTCGTCAGCCGGGTGAGCGGCGAGGCCGCGCTGGAGCTGACGGAGGTCTCGGAGACCGCCGAGCCGGCGATCGCCGCCGAGACCACCTCCAAGCGGACCGGTCGCGCCCGCGCCACTACGAGCCAGGGCTGATCCGCGGCCCACGCGAGCGACACGGCGGCCCGCCTTCCCTCCGGGGGAGGCGGGCCGCCGCCGTCTCGCGGACGTTCGCGGCTGCGGGCCGGGATGTTCACCGAGACCGGCCCTCGGCGCCCGCGCCACCTGTCGGCGCCGCCCATTAGTCTGGGGGCGTCAGTGACTGTGACCGTGTGGGAGAGTCCATGTTCGGGCTGTACGGCATCCTCGACATCGTCTTCTGGCTGCTTTCCGTCGGGGCCTTCGTTTTGTCCGGCTGGGCGCTGGTGCACGCCCTGCGGATCCCCGCAGGCGCCTTCCCCGCGGCCGGCAAGCAGACCAAGCGGCTCTGGCTGATCATCCTCGGCCTGGCGACGCTGTTCACCTTCGCCGCCGCGATCAACTACCTGGGCATGGGCATGGGGCTGCCCAACATCTTCACGATCGCCGCCGTCATCGCGGCGGGCATCTACCTCGCCGACGTGAAGCCCGCGGTCAACGGCTACCGGGGCGGCGGCAACCAGGGGCCGTACGGGCCCTGGTGACCTGCCGTCAGAGCCAGTCGCGGGCCCGGAACACCCGGTAGAGCGCGGCCGAGGCCACGACGATCAGCACGATGGACGTCCAGAAGCCCGACGAGTGCCCGAAGCCGGGGAACGGGATGTTCTGGCCGTAGAAGCCGGTGATCAGCGTGGGCACCGCGATGATCGCGGCCCAGCTCGTCACCCGCTTCATGATGAGGTTCATCCGGTTGCTCTGCATGGTCAGGTGCGTCTCGCGGATGTTGCTGACCAGGTCGCGCAGCGACTCCGTCCACTCCGTGGCTCGCAGCACCTGGTCGTACACGTCCTGGAAGTACGGCGTCATCTCACCGTCGTCACTCAGGCCGTTGCGGCGCAGGAGCGTGTTCACGGCCTCCCGCATGGGCATCACGATCCGGCGCAGCGTCACCAGGCTCTTGCGCAACTCGAACGTGCGCCGCTGGTCCTCGGGGCCGACCGGCCGGTCGCCGAACACCGTCCCCTCCAGGTCCTCGACCTGCTCGTCCATCGCCTCGACGGTCTCGAAGTGGCTGTCCACCACGTAGTCGAGCAGGCCGTGCAGCAGGAACGCGACGCCGTGCCGGGACAGGGCCGCCCCCTCGTCCCAGCGCCGGACCACTTCCTTGATGGAGAAGTCGTCCGACTGGCGCACGGTGACCAGCGCGTTCTTCGTGATGAAGGCGGTGGCGGGGGCGATCCGCACCTGGCCCGACTCGCTGTCGAAGGCCGCCGCGTAGACGCTGAGGAACATGTGGCTGTCGTAGACGTCGAGCTTGGGCCGCTGCCGGTGCTGCAGCGCGTCCTCCACCGCCAGGGCGTGCAGTCCCAGCTCCTCGCTGATGGCGTGGAGGTCCTCCTCGGTGGGGGCGCACATGTCGAACCACACCACCGCCGACGGGTCCTCGACGAGCTCGGAGACGTCGGCGACCGGAAAGCCCTCGGCCTCCAGGGTTCCGTTCCGGTACAACCGGGTGTGTCCCATGGACGGCAACCCTACCGATCGGGCGGACGTCGCCGAAGGGGGCGCCCTCCCGGGCCTACCCAGGAGGACGCCCCCGTCTCGCACGGCACCGGCCACCGGCGGTGCCGCCGCGTCAGCCCTTGCCGAGCTGCTGGAAGCGGACCATGTTGCCCGCCGGGTCGCGGAAGGCGCAGTCGCGGACGCCGTACGGCTGGTCGATCGGCTCCTGCAGGACCTCGGCGCCGGACTCGCGGATCTTCTCGAAGGTGGCGTCGCAGTCCGGGGTGGCGAAGACGACGGCGCGGATCCTGCCCTTCCCGAGCAGGTCGGTCAGCGCCGCGAGGTCCTCCGGCGAGATGTTCGGGTCGGCGTTGACGGTCTCGAGGACGATGTTGACGTCCGGCTGCGACGACGGGCCCATGGTCAGCCAGCGGGCGCCTCCATACCCGACGTCGTTGCGCAGTTCGAGGCCGAGCACGTCCCGGTAGAAGGCGAGCGCCGCGTCGCCGTCGTCGACCGTGATGTAGCAGTAGTGAAGAGTGAGTTCCATGCCGAGGACGCTACGGTCGGCGGTGTTCCCCACGCTTCTCGATTCCTGACCGGTCCGGCGGCCCGCATCCGATCCCCAGTTGGAGCACCGGGACCGATAGAGTTGCGGCTCATGGTGGATCTCGCGCGCCGGCTCGGACTGGCGGCCCTGCTCGCCGTCCTCGCCGCCTCCCCCGCGCTCGCCGTTCTCGCCGCCTCCCCCGCGCACGCCGTCACCGCGGCTTCCGCGCCTCCGGCGAAGGACGAGGTGACGATGGAGCTCCGCGAGAACGGCGTGCTCCATGTGAAGGAGACGGTCGCCCCCGCCGGCGAGACGGTCAGGCGCACGCCGCTCACCCGGACCCGCTTCGACGACGGCCACGACCGCGTCTACCGCATCTCCAACGTCAAGGGCGGCTCGTACGACGGGGAGACCCTGACGTTCAAGGGCACGGTGGAGTACGACGTGACCGGCGCCGTGACGCCCACGGCGTCGGGCGAGGAACTGCGGTGGTTCGCGGTGTCCGGCCCCGTGCAGGACGCGGTCGTCACCGTGACCGGCCCGGGCCGGGTGCAGAACCTGTCCTGCTTCGCCGGTGAGCTGAGCGCGGCCATCGCCTGCACCAGCGCCTCGACCGAGGAGACCGGCACCACCTCCACCTTCGAGCAGCAGGGCCTCGGGGAGGGCCAGACGCTCACGGTCGTCGTCGGCTACCCGAAGGGTGCGACGGGGGCCCGGCCGATCCTGGAGCGCAGGTTCGAGCTGTCCACCGCGTTCACGCTGAATGCGGTGACCGGCGGCTCGCTGGCGGCGCTGCTGGTGCTGCTGCTGGGCGGCGTGGGGCTGCTCTACTGGACGCGGGGCCGCGACTCCCGTGTGGTCGGCAGCGAGTCCGCCCCGGTCAGCGGCCACCGCGACGGGCACTTCAGCCCGCCGGACGGCGTGCGCCCGGGACAGATCGGCACGCTGTTCGACGAGCAGGCCGATGTGGTCGACGTGACCGCGACCATCGTGGACCTCGCCGTGCGCAACTTCCTGCGGATCGACGAGCGGCCGCGCCAGACCTACGACACCCCCGACTGGTGCCTGGTCAAACTGCCCGGCGCCCCGGTCGGCCAGCTGCTGCCGTACGAGCGCGCCCTCTACGACGCGATCTTCGACGGCCGCGACAGGGTGCTGCTGTCGGAGCTGCACGGGTCGTTCGCCGCCCGCCTGTCCACCGTGCGCGACGCGTTGTATCAGGACGTCGTGGCGCAGGGCTGGTTCGCCCGGCGGCCCGACTCCACCCGGTCGCGCTGGACGACCCTCGGTCTGGCCGTGGTCGGGCTCGGGGTGATCGCCACCGTCCTGCTCGCCTGGCTCACGACATACGGCCTGCTGGGACTCGCCCTGATCATCGCCGGAGCCGCGCTGGCCTTCGGCGCCCAGTACATGCCGGCCAAGACGGCCAAGGGCGCCGCGGCCCTGGCGCACACGCTCGGGTTCCGGGAGTACCTCGCCGGGGCGAGCGTCGACGACGTCCCCGCCGGCCAGCGTGTGGAGCTGTTCTCCCGCTACCTGCCGTACGCGGTGATCTTCGACAGCGTCGACCGGTGGGCGCGGGTGGTCAGCGCGTTCAACGGCAACGGGCGGCAGACCGACCACCTGTACTGGTACCAAGGCCCGGCCGAGTGGGACCTGTCCAGGTTCGCCGACTCGATGCGGACGTTCGTCATGTCCACCTCCGGAGCGATCTCGACCTCGCGCCAGTTCCGCTCCCTATGAGCCGGAGTCGGCGGCGCGGTGACGCCGGTAGTGCCGGGCGACGCGAGCCCGGTTGCCGCACCGCGCCGCCGAACACCAGCGCCGGCGCGGATGGGCGGGCAGGAACAGCATCGCGCAGTCGTCCGCCGCGCACTCCCGCACGGTCGTGACCGCCGGGTCGGTCAGCAACTCGGCGGCCGCCTCGGCGAGCACCGCCGCCAGCCGGACGCCCGGCGGGCCGTCCCTGCGCGGCACGGCCGTCACGGCGGCGCCGTCCCAGGCCAGAGCGCGGACGGCGGGCGCCGCCCGCTGTGCCCGGTTGAGGCCGCGCAGCGCGCCCTCGGGCGGTTGCAGGCCCCGTCTCGCCTGATCGATCGCGGCCGCCGCGTGCGCACGCACCTCGTGCACCGCGTCCACCGCCGCGGCGAGGTCGTCGTCCGTCAGCGGCGCCTGCCCGCCCTCCGGTAGCGCGCCGCCGAGCCGGTCGGCCTGCAGGCCCAGCCAGGTGCGCAGCCCCTCGGCGGTGGCGATCAGGTCGACCGGGCCGTCCGGCGTGTGCGGCCGGGTGTTGACCAGGTCGAGGGCGAGCGGCTCCCCGGTGAGGGGGACCAGATCAATCATGACGCTAATGCTATTCCCATCAATTGACGCATTAGGTCACCAGCCGCTACAACTAATGCATCACCAGCACGAGGAGGCATTAGGAATGACGCTGCTCACCGTTCCGCGCACGCTCCACCGGCACGTCGAGGTCGGGGACGTGCGGGTCTTCTACCGCGAGTCGGTGCCGGACGAGGGCGGCGACGACGCCCCTGTGATGCTGCTGCTGCACGGGTTCCCGTCCGCGTCACACCAGTTCCGCCGGCTCATCGACGTGCTCGGATCCCGCTATCGGCTGATCGCGCCCGACTACCCCGGCTTCGGGCACACCGAGGCGCCCGCGGGCTTCACCTACGGCTTCGACAACCTCGCCGACGTGATGGAGGGCTTCGTCGAACGGCTCGGGCTGACCCGGTTCGTCATGTACGTCTTCGACTTCGGCGCTCCGGTGGGATTCCGGCTGGCGACCCGGCACCCCGAGTGGATCGCCGGCCTCGTCGTGCAGAACGGCAACGCCTACGAGGAGGGCCTGTCGGAGGGCGCCCGCGCCTTCATCGCGCTGCGCCCGGACGTCGAGGGCGACGAGGACAAGGTGCGGGCGCTGCTGACGCTGGAGATGACCCGCGGCCAGTACGAGGGCGGCACGGCCGATCCCCGGCTGGTGGCCCCGGACGGATGGACCCTCGACCAGCACTTCCTCGACCTGCCGGGGCGCAAGGAGGCCCAGGTGGCGCTGGCCTTCGACTATCACACCAACGTGGAGCGCTATCCGCTGTGGCAGGCATGGCTGCGTGAGCACCGGCCGCCGACGCTGATCACGTGGGGTCGCGACGACATGTTCTTCCCCGAGCCCGGGGCTCACGCCTACCTTCGCGACCTGCCCGACGCCGAACTGCACGTCCTCGACACCGGTCACTTCGCGCTGGAGGAGCGGCTCCCCGAGATCGCTCCACTGATCGCCGCGTTCCTCGACCGCGTGTGGATGTGACCCTCAGCCGGTCAGGCGGGACGGACGCGAACCTCTCCGACCGGGACCCCGCCGCCGAACATGGGGGCGGTGGCCAGCCCGGCCAGCTCCGGAGCGTCGATCCCGGCGGCGCGCAGGGCGGCGACGGTGACCGGCACACGGGCCCGGCCGCCGCCGTCCACGATCTTCACCGCGCCGGCCCGGCCCTCGGCGTCGGCGAAGGCGTCGAACGCCTCCGCGCCCGACTTCACCAGCAGCCCGGGAACGGCCCGCATCAGCAGGTTCTCGGCCCGGGTCGTGCCGCTCGTCCACTCGGGGTGGGCGCGCATCGCGTCGGCGACGCGCCGCTCCGGCGTGCCGGCCGGGGCGAGTGTGAGGGCGCGGAAGGCGCGCGCCACCCCCGCCATCGAGACGAAGAACAGCGGCGCGCCGCAGCCGTCCACGCCGGTCGCCGCGACCCGCTCGCCGGTGAGCTCCTCCACCATCGCGCGGATGGCCCGCTGCAGCGGGTGGCCGGGATGGCGGTAGTCGTCGACCGGCCAGCCGTTGACCGCGCAGGTCGCGAGCATCGCCGCGTGCTTGCCCGAGCAGTTCATCAGGATCCGGCGGGCGTCGCCGTGCTCCCGCAGAACCCGGCGGCGCGCCTCCTCGTCGAGGGGCAGGTCCTCCGGGCAGCGCAGGTAGGTCTCGTCCAGCCCCGCGCCCGCGAGGATCTTCCGTACGCCGTCGATGTGGAAGGGCTCACCGCTGTGGCTCGCGGCGGCGAGCGCGAGCAGTTCGTTCTCGAGCGGCAGGCCCGCCCGCACCATCGCGAGCGCCTGCAGGGGCTTCATGGCCGAACGCGGCGACGCCAGGCTCGAGGTGTCCCCGCAGACCATGACCGGGGCGCCGTCCGCCCCGATCACGTGCACGCGTGCGCGGTGCACCGACTCGATGAACCCCGACCGGACGACCTCGACGACCATCTCCGACATAACGGGCAGTCTATGAAGACCCCGGACGTGGCAGAATTCGGGGCCATGCGTGCGGTCGTTCAGCGGGTCAGCTCCGCGTCGGTTGTGGTGGAGGGTCAGGTCGTCGGCGCCATCGACGAACCCGGCCTGCTCGTGCTCGTGGGCGTCACCCACACCGACGGTCGGGCCGAGGCGGCCAGGCTCGCCGCCAAGCTGTGGGGACTGCGCATCCTGCACGGCGAGAAGTCCTGCTCCGACATCGGCGCGCCGCTGCTGGTGATCAGCCAGTTCACGCTGTACGGCGACGCGCGCAGGGGCCGCAGGCCCACCTGGCAGGCCGCCGCGCCCGGCCCGGTGGCCGAGCCCCTCGTGGAGGCCGTGGTGGCCGAGCTCCGGGCGCTCGGCGCACGGGTGGAGACCGGCGTCTTCGGCGCCGACATGAAGGTCACCCTCACCAACGACGGCCCGATCACCCTCGTCCTGGACGTCTGACGGACACGGTCTCCCCCGGCCTGCCATCATGATCGGATGCGGGAGGCGTGGAGCACGTGGGGACACGTCGTCATCGCGACCGTCTGCGCCGTTCCCGTGGCCGCTCTCGCCGTCCTGCTCCTCACCCGCCGCCGCGCGCGCCGGGGACATCCCGCTCCCCTCCGTACCGCCGTCGCCGACGTCGTCACGGTGGCCGGGACCGCACCCTGGATCTGGATGATCCTCACGCCGGGAACGGAGGAGGGCGTGCACGTCGTCCCCCTGGTGGACCTGGCGGGCCAGGTCGCGCGGTCGTCACCGGGAGCGGCGGTCGTGCAGATCGGCGGCAACCTCCTGGTCTTCGCCGCGCTCGGCGCGATGCTCCCGGTCCGCTCCGCGCGCTTCGCCTCGCTCGGCGTGGAACTCCTTCAGTACGGCCTGCGGCTCGGGCGGGTGAGCTCCGTGGACGACGTGATCCTCAACGCGGCGGGCGCCGTGCTCGCGGCCCTGTGCACCCGCAGGTGGTGGGCT
>NZ_VDMA02000035.1 GCF_006334915.2 Microbispora catharanthi | reverse complement strand
CATCAACCGGCTCAAACGCCACCGCGCCATCGCAACCAGGTACGACAAACTCGCCGTCCGCTACCAAGCCGCCATTCTTATAACCGCAATAGACGACTGGCTCACCAGGCTTTGAGACAGGCCCTAGTCTTCGTCGGCAGAGCCCTCGCGGCTGGCGAGCAGTCGCCGCAGGGACTCCAGACGCGCCGGATCCGCGTGCCCCTCGGCGACGTAGCGGTCGAGGGCGCAGTCGTCGCCGAGGTGGGTGCAGCCCTTGGGGCATTTGGCGGTGACGTCCACCAGGTCGGGAAAGGCGGCGAGCACGGTCTCCACGGAGATGTGGGCGAGCCCGAAGCTGCGTACGCCGGGGGTGTCGATGATCCAGCCGCCCTCCGGCAGTTCCAGGGCGACCGCGGAGGTGGAGGTGTGCCTGCCCCGGCCGGTCACGGCGTTCACGTGGGACACGGCCCGGCGGGCGTGCGGCACCAACGCGTTGACCAGGGTCGACTTGCCGACCCCCGAGTGGCCGACGAACACGCTGATGCGGTCCGCGAGCGCCTCGCCCAGGTCGTCGAGCGGACCGCCCTTGCGGACGACCACGTACGGCACGCCGAGGGGCTCGTACAGCGCCACGAGGTCCTCGGCGGGGGCCAGGTCGGCCTTGGTGAGACACAGCAGCGGCTCGATGTCGGCGTCGAAGGCCGCGACGAGCATCCGGTCGATCATCCGGGGGCGCGGCGGGGGATCGGCGAGCGCGGTGACGATGACCAACTGGTCGGCGTTGGCGACGATGGGGCGCTCGATGTCGTCCACGTCGTCGGCGCTGCGGCGCAGCATCGCGGTGCGCTCCTCCACACGGACGATGCGCGCCAGCGTGTCGGGCTGCCCGGTCACGTCGCCGACCAGCGCCACGCGGTCGCCCACGACGATGCCCTTGCGGCCGAGCTCGCGGGCCTTCATCGCCACGACGAGCGTCCGCTCGCCCCGTCGCTTCTTCGGCGTCGTGGAGCGCGGGACGCCCTCGCCGACCAGGCAGGTGTAACGCCCGCGGTCGACGGCCACCACGAAGCCCTCCACGGCCTCGCTGTGGGCAGGCCGGATCCGGGTCCGGGGCCGTGAGCCCTTGCCCGGCCTGACCCTGACGTCGTCCTCGTCGTAATGCCGCTTTCTCAGTGTCCGCGCCCCGATCGCCCGGCGGGAATCAACCCGCCCCTCATGCCGTCTCCTCGCTGCCCAGCATCGCGGCCCACATGCGCGGGAACTCGGGCAGCGTCTTGGCGGTCGTCGCGATGTCCTCGACCTCGACGCCCGGCACGGCCAGGCCGATGACCGCGCCCGCCGTGGCCATGCGGTGGTCGGCGTACGAGTGGAAGACGCCGCCGGTCAGCGGCCGGGGGTGGATGTCCAGGCCGTCGTCGGTCTCCCGGGCGTCGCCGCCCAGCCGGTTGATCTCCGTGGCCAGGGCGGTGATCCGGTCGGTCTCGTGCCCCCGGATGTGCGCCACGCCCCGGATGCGGGACGGTCCGTCGGCCAGCGCGGCCAGCGCGGCGATCGTGGGGGTGAGCTCGCTGACGTCGCGCAGGTCGGCGTCAATGCCCCGCACCCGCCCTTCGCCGGTCACCCGCAGGCCCTCCGGCACCCGCTCGACCCGCGCGCCCATCTCGGCGAGCAGCCCGCGAAGCGCGTCGCCGCCCTGCGTCGTCTCCTCCGGCCAGTCCGGCACGACGACGGAGCCTCCGGTCACCAGGGCCGCCGCGAGGAAGGGAGCGGCGTTGGACAGGTCGGGCTCGACCGTGACGTCCCTGGCCCGGATCGGGCCGGGCTGCACCCGCCACACGTCGCGCTCGGAGTCGTCCACCTCGACTCCCGCCTGGCGCAGCATCTGCACGGTCATCTCGATGTGCGGCATCGACGGGACGGGCGGGCCGCTGTGCCGCACCGTCACGCCCTTCTCGAAGCGCGCGGCGGCCAGCAGCAGGCCGGAGATCATCTGGGAGGAGACCGACGCGTCGAGGGTGACCTCGCCGCCCGGGATCGGCCCGCGGATCGTGAACGGCAGCGCGTCGTTGTCCACCGACGCGCCGAGCGCGCGCAGCGCGCCCAGGATCGGGCCCATCGGCCGTTTGCGCGCGTGCGGGTCGCCGTCGAAGAAGACCGGTCCGTCGGCCAGCGCGGCGACCGGGGGTACGAACCGCATGACGGTCCCGGCCAACCCGACGTCGACCGACGCCCCGCCGCGTACGGGATGAGGGGTCACCGACCAGTCCACGCTGTCGGCGCTCTCGTTGGACGGCGTCATCTCGGCGCCGAGCGAGCGCAGCGCGGCCGTCATCAGGTCGGCGTCGCGGCTGCGCAGCGCGAGCCGTACGGTGCCGGGGGCGTCGGCCAGCGCGGCGAGCAGCAGCGCGCGGTTGGTCACCGACTTCGAGCCGGGCAGGCGGACCGTCGCACGGACCGGCTCGGCGGCCACCGGGGCGGGCCAGAGCGGTGCGGCGGCGTTCTTCTCGACGCCGTTCTGATCGATGCCGTGCGGCACGGCGCCGCCGGACGCGGACTGCGGAGAGGCCATGCCGCAAGCTTAGTGCGCGCACGCTCGTCCGCACCGTCGTGAGAGCGCGTGCGGCCCGCGCGAGTGGCAGTCTTGTGGCATGTGCGGGAGGTACGCGTCTGCGCGCAAGAAGCAGGAGTTGCTGGAGGAGTTCCAGGTCGAGCTGGACGGGGTGCCCGACCAGGTGCCCGGTGGCGAACTCCGGCCCGACTACAACGTCGCGCCCACGAAGAACGTCTACGCGGTCATGTGCCGCGTGCCGAAGGACGACGGCGGCGAGAGCCCGGGCGACGAGCCCGTCAGGCAGCTGCGGGTGGTCCGGTGGGGGCTCGTGCCGAGCTGGGCCAAGGACCCGTCGGTGGGCTCGCGGATGATCAACGCCAGGGTGGAGACCGTGGCGGAGAAGCCGTCCTACCGCAGGGCGCTGAAGTCGCGGCGCTGCCTGATCCCGGCGGACGGCTACTACGAGTGGATGCCGCTGGAGGGCAAGAAGAAGCAGCCGTTCTTCATCCACCCCGCCGACGGCGGCGTGCTGGCGATGGCCGGCCTGTACGAGTTCTGGAAGGACCCCACCCGCCCGGACGACGACCCGCTGAAGTGGCTGTGCACCTGCACGTTGATCACCACCACGGCGACGGACAAGCTGGGCCGCATCCACGACCGGATGCCGATGATGGTCGAGCGCGACCGCTGGACGGAGTGGCTCGACCCGCGCGTGACCGACCCCACCGGCCTGCTCGTCCCGGCCGGCCCGGACCGGCTGGAGGCGTACGCCGTGTCGGACGCCGTCAACAGCGTCCGCCACAACGGCCCCGAGCTTCTCGAGCCCCTGGAAGGTGACGACGTCCCGCGCCTGTTCTGAACGGTCCCCGAACGGGACGTTCCCGGCCCGGACGCGGGCGGAGCCGTTCTCGTTGTCCTAAGGCGGACAACCCGTTGATCGGAGTCAGGGCCGGACGTACGCTCCGGTGGCGCTTGCACGACATGTACGTAACTCGCCACTCTCAGTCATTTGGAGCGTTACATGTCCCTGACGAACGATCTCACACACGCGCCGGCCGAGCCGAGGACGGTGATCTTCGGACCGGTCACCGCGACGGCCGACTACAAGGCGTTGCGCGTCCTCACCGAGGACAAGTACCCGGAGTACTTCAACCGCGTCTACACGCTGTTCACCGGGCTCGAGTTCGACGTCTGGTCGCACATCGCGCAGTACGAGGGCGAGGACAAGCTGTGGCTGGCCCACGCCCTCTACCTCTTCGCCAAGAACAAGGACGCCCTCCCCGCCGGCTTCGACCACACGGCGGCGGTCGCCCGTCTGATGAACCGGGCGACCCAGCGCACGGCGATGCCCGGCGCCCAGGACGACGCGTTCGAACGGGAGGTGCTCCGGGCCGCCGGATGGGTGTCGGCGATGGTCGTCAAGAACATCGCCCCGCCGGACCGGGGGCAGACGGCGAAGCTGAACCTGATCTTCAACCCCCCGGGCTCCGACCAGGACGGCGACGGCGGGCGGCAGGTCGGGCCGCTGCGCAAGAACGTGATCAAGGAACTGATCGACGCGCTGGCGAAAGTGGTGGACGAGCAGCTTCTCCACTGGGTGCGGCCCAAGAACACGCCCGCGGAGCCGGAGTCGCTCGACCATCTCAAGCGGATCGCCGACTATCTCCAGAAGTACGTCGCCCGCGTTCTCGGTCCGTACGCGGACGCCCGGGAGGACGGGCCGTACTTCGACGGATTCCGCTACTCGGAGCGCCTGCAGAGCACCTGGCAACTGCCCGCCGGGCCCGACGAGCGACTGAACTGGATGGTGAACAGGGCCCAGGCGATCGGCTGGGACAAGGAACGAGGAGCGCTGCTCGCCAAGGCGGACTACGACGGCGCACGTGACGGCGACCATGAGACGCTGCGGCAGATGCTGCGCGAGCGCCTGGAGGCCGACCAGAACCTGAGCAGGATGGTCGGCGCCATGGTCAAGCTGACCACGGCGCACAGCGGAGGCGAGGGCAAGATCTCCGTGCAGCCGATCTTCCCGAGTCCCGTCTGGGGGACGAAGGCCGACTGGCGCTGGCGGGTGATCAGGAGCCTGACCCACGAGCTGATGCACCGGCTCGCCCATCCCGGCTTCACCGCCGCGGCGGACAGAATCCGGCACGGCCAGATCGTCTCGGAGGGCTTCGTCGACCTGCTGGCCCTGGACGTCTACACGCGACTGTGGGGTCTGGTGTCCCAGTCGGAGGCCGCCACCCAGGTCCTGCTCAAGGGCGTCGGCGCGATCAAGGTGCCTGACCCGTCGTTCCTGAAGGTCGGCTACGGCGAAGCGGGGACGTCGGCGGCGGCGGTCCGCGATCTGGTGGGCGACGACCGCGTGCGGGCGGCCTTCTTCCTCGGCGCGACGCACCTCGTCGGGCTGCCCCCCGCCTGACAAGCCCGCAGGGGGATCTCCGGAGAGTGTAAGCGGCGCGTGAAGTGGGCATCCGTTCGAGAAAGCGGCCGCACGGAAGGTGACGGCCCGCTGACCGACCAGGAGACCGGGGGCTCCTGGAAGGGTGACTCCCCCACTCCCGGAGGTGCGGATCCGTGGACGTCACGACCGCGCGTATGCGCCTGGAAAGCATGCTCGCCGAGCTCGACCGGTCGATCAGCGTGCTGCGTGGGGATCCGGCCGGGCGCGACAGGTCCCTCGCCGACGCGGGAGCCGACCTCACCGACGCCGACCGGACCCGGGCCATGCTCGACGCCGCGTCCCGGCAGCGTACGGCCGTGCTGGCCGCGCTGCGGCGGCTGGACGACGGCGGTTACGGCCGCTGCGTCGACTGCGGCACGCTCGTGCCGGAGGGCAGGCTGGAGGCCCGCCCCGAGGCGGCCCGCTGCGTGCAGTGCCAGTCACGGACCGAGCGCCGTCGGTGACCCGCCCGAGCGCCTGCCCGAGCGCCGTTCTGGAGAGCGTTCACATCGGCTTGCGGGCGCTGGCCACCAGGTGGATGCCGACCGTGTCGTCGCCGTCGGCCTCGGTCTCGAGCTCGGTGCGGACCAGCCAGGACAGCGACTTGCTCTCCGAGCTCAGCACGTGGTCGACGGTGGAGGGGGACAGCACGGTGCGCGGGCGCACCCACTCCACCTCGAGGCCGGCGCCGGTGATCAGCTCGCGTATCTGCTGGCTGGTGAAGCAGCGGGTGATGCTGCCGTCGGGCCAGGGGATGAGCATGACCTCGCCCGTCTGGCACAGGTGCGCCCAGTAGTTCTGCTCGGCCAGGATCGCCATCCCGAGGACCAGCGAGTCGACGCACAGCAGCGCGCGCCCGCCGGGCCGCAGCACCCGGGCCACGTCCTCGATGACGGACTCCGCCATGATCTCGACCGACAGCACGCGCTCCTCGGCGATCACGCCGTCCACGCAGCCGTCGGGCAGGAAGCCGAGGTTGTCGGCGCGCACCTTCTGTATGCGGTCGGAGGCGTCGCGCAACCACGGTTCCGGAGGCCTGCGGAAGTCCATGACCTCGATCACCCGGTGACCGGCGCGCGCCGCCTGGGCCGGCCAGCGCCCCCGTCCGCCGGACAGGTCCAGCAGGAGGGAGGGGCGGCCGGGCAGCCACTGGCGCAGCTGCTCGGCGACGACCGCGTGATAAAAGGTCCAGTACGGCCCGAGTGTGCCCGAGCCGTTGAGTTCGTTGGCCGGTATAGGCAGCACGAGCGACTCCTGGACTCTGGCTGCCCCGCGCCTGGGCGTGCGGCAGCGAAACTCGGTTTCCGGGCTACCAAGCCGGTGCTTACTTTTTTCCCCGCACCGGGTCGTTCGTCACCTCAATCTGCACCGGGAACAGACTCTACGCCCGCCCTGTTGCAGTTGGGCATGAAGACGTTGGTGCTGCCAGAAGGCCTCGACGGGCTGGACGTTGCCGGGCCGGTATCCTCGGCTGGGTACGGTGTCCTTAAGGGGGTGGGTCCGGTCTCCAAGACAGCCGAGGAGACTCTGGAGCAGCGCAGCGAGCGGTTCGAGCGCGACGTCATGCCGTTTCTCGACCAACTGTACTCGGCCGCGCTCCGGATGACCCGAAACGCAGCGGATGCGGAGGATCTCCTGCAGGAGACCTTCGCCAAGGCGTTCGCCTCCTTCCACCAGTTCCAGGAGGGGACGAACCTCAAGGCCTGGCTCTACCGCATCCTCACCAACACGTTCATCAACAGCTACCGGAAGAAGCAACGGGAGCCCAAGCAGGCGGGCACCGAGGAGATCGAGGACTGGCAGCTCGCCCGGGCGGAGTCGCACACGTCCAGCGGGCTGAAGTCGGCCGAGATCGAGGCGCTCGAGCACCTTCCCGACAGCGACGTGAAGGACGCTCTCGCCGCGCTCCCCGAGGAGTTCCGCATCGCCGTCTATCTGGCGGACGTCGAGGGCTTCCCGTACAAGGAGATCGCCGAGATCATGGGCACGCCCATCGGGACCGTGATGTCGCGCCTCCACCGGGGCCGCCGGCAGCTGCGCAACCAGCTCGAGGACTACGCGCGCGAGCGCGGCCTCGTGCGGTCGGACTCCCGCGGCGCGGGTCTCGGCGGGACGCTTGGCGAGGAGGAGCGATGAGCTGCGGGAACCACCACGACACCCCGTGTAGCGAGGTGCTCGACCGGGTGTACACCTACCTGGACGGTGAGCTGGACAGCGACCGCATCTCCGAGATAAGGAAGCACCTCGACGAGTGCTCTCCCTGCCTGGAGGAGTACGGCCTCGAGGAGGCCGTCAAGCGGCTCGTGGCCAAACACTGCGGGTGCGACCCTGTCCCGCAGGATCTGCGCAGCAAGGTGCTCACCCGGATCGAGCAGGTACGCGCCGAGATGGCCGACTAGTTCGGCGGTCCCGAGGGGGCGACGGCCGGGTGGCACGGCCATTCGCCGCGCCCTGCCCCCGCGAGGCGCGCCTCCATCGCGGGGGCGTGATCGGGCCGTGCCGGGGCAATGCTCGTTAGGATCTTCCGTTACAGGCCGGGAAGGGCGGGGACATGCGGGCACTGGTCACGGGCGGGGCGGGGTTCATCGGATCGACCCTCGTCGATCGGCTGTTGGGGGACGGCCACGAGGTCGCGGTGGTGGACGACCTGTCGTCCGGCCACGTGCGCAACCCCGACGCCCCCCTCCATGTCATGGACGTGCGCGACCCGGCGCTCGCGGAGCTCGCCGAACGCTGGCGGCCGGAGGTCGTCTGTCACCTCGCCGCGCAGATCAGCGTGCGCAGGAGCGTGGCCGACCCGCTGACCGACGCCAGGATCAACGTCGAGGGCACGGTGAACGTCCTGGAGGCCGCCCGCCGCGCCGGGGCCCGCAAGGTCGTCTACTCGTCCTCCGTCGCCGTCTACGGCAGGCCGGCCGTGATTCCGGTCCCGGGCGACGCCCCCACCGACCCACGCTCGCCCTACGCCGCCTCCAAACTCGGCGGCGAGCTGTACCTCGCCACCTACCGGGCGCTGCACGGGCTCGAATACACCACGCTCGTGCTGTCGAACGTCTACGGGCCGCGCCAGTCGCCCGAGGGCGAGGCCGGGGTGGTCGCCATCTTCACCGACGCCCTGCTGGCGGGAAAGCCCACGGTCGTGTACGGCGACGGCTCCCAGACGCGCGACTACGTCTTCGTGGAGGACGTGGTCGACGGCTTCGCCCGCGCCTGCGGGCCCCACGGCGACGGCCGCCGTGTCAACCTCGGCACCGGCGTCCAGACCACCGACCGTGAGCTGCACAGCCTGATCGCCGCGGCGGCCGGAGCGCCTGACGAGCCCCGCTTCGAGCCCCCTCGCATGGGCGACCTCCCCGCGATGGCCGTCGACCCCGCCCCGGCGTACGAGGCCCTCGGCTGGCGTCCCCGGCACGACCTGCCCACAGGCCTCAAGGCCACCGTCGAATGGGCCCGCCAGGCGCTCGTCTGATCGCGTGCGCCGGTTGAACCGCCGGCCATGGCGGTCTCCCGGCCGGACGACCCCTGCCGGGCCGCCCACGACCGCCGGGGCCGGCAGGACAGCATGGTCCCGGGGGGCGTGCACATCTGGTACGGCTGCACGCCGAGCGTGGACAACGGCATGCTCCAGGCCGATGTGGACGACGACGTTCGTCGGCTGATGGCCCGGCTCGCCCCGTGAGAAGGCACTGACAAACCGGTGCAATTGCACGCGGTGTGATGGCTTGGTTACGGTTTGGCTGCGATGGTCGCGACATCCCCGACCGGCAGTCGGCCCTTCTGTAGCCTGAGTGCGACATCGACGTGGAGGCGGCGCAATGCTTGGGAAGACCGTCGTCAGGCTGATAGTGGCGCTGGCGCTGCTCACTCCGGTGGTGGCTCTGGCCGGTCTCGCGGCCGGCACCCCGGGGATCTCCTGGACGTAGTCACTGCCCGTGGGCCGGTCCGGCAGGGCCGGCCCACGGGTCCGATCCGCATTCAAGGTGGCCGCCATGCGGGAACTTCCGTGGCCCGCCAGGGTCTACTTCGTCGCACTCGTCGGAACCGCCGGTCTCGTGATCACGCGCGGTCTCCTCGCGCATCACGGGCTCGCGGCGGAGGACTGGTCGGCGCTTCTCGTACTGGCGCTGCTCTTCCTGCTCTGCGAGTCGGTGCCGACGCTGCTCAACGTGCCGCACGTCGCGGTGTCGGTGAGCTTCTCCGCCGCGCTGGCCGCCGTGGTGCTCGTCGGCCCGGAGGGCGCGGCCCTGGTCGGCCTGGCCGCTGTCGTGAGCGTGCGCCCCGGCCTGCCGATGGTGAAACGGCTGTTCAACGGCGCGCAGTACGCCCTGTGCGGGTACGCCGCCGGATGGGCCTACGAGGGCACGGGGGGACGGGCCGACCTGCCCGAGCCGGCCGACTTCCCCGGCATCCTCGTGCCGTACGCCGCGGCGACGGTCGTCTTCGTGGCCGTCAACTTCGCGCTGACCGCGGTCATCCTGCGACTGGCGTCCGCGGTGCACAAAGACCAGGTCTCGCTCCGCGCGATGGTGCAGTTCCTGAGCTCCTACGTCGGCTTCGCCACCTTCGGCCTGCTGATCGCGGCCCTGTGGTCGACGGTGCAGTCGATCTCGGCCGTGCTCGTGCTGCTGCCGCTGTTCGTGGCCCGGTGGGCCTTGGGGCACTACCACGCCGAGCATCGGGCGTACGACGCGACGATCGCGGCGCTGTGCCAGGCGGTGGAGACGAAGGACTACTACACGCGCGGGCACTGCACGCGGGTCTCCGCGGCCTCGTCCATGATCGCTGAGGAGATCGGGATGGGCACCGAGCGGCTGCGCGCGATCCGGTACGCGGGCATGCTCCACGATGTGGGCAAACTCGGCGTGCCGACCAAGGTGCTGCAGAAGGACGGCCGCCTGACCGAGGAGGAGTACGCCGCGATCCAGCTCCACCCGATGCGCGGGCTGGAGATCGTGCGGGGCATCGACTTCCTCGACGAGGCGTTCGCCGGGATCATGCACCACCATGAACGACATGACGGGAAGGGCTACCCGATGGGCCTGGCCGGCTCGGAGATCCCCGAGTTCGCCCGGATCATCGCGGTGGCCGACGCGTTCGACTCCATGACCTCCGACCGCTCCTACCGCAAGGCCAAGTCGATCGAGTTCGCGGTGGCCGAGCTGCGCAAGAACGCCGGAACCCAGTTCGACCCCGACATGGTGTGCGCGTTCGTCAAGGCGCTCGACCGGCACGGCTGGGACCTGGCGCAGCCGGTGCCCGTCCCGCCGGACGACGCCGCCGTGGAAACCACGGTGAAGGACCACGACGACCCGACGACGCCCATCCAGGTGGTGTCGGAGCGGTGAGGGAGCGTCGGTTGACGGCCAGGCCGGTGGGGCTCGACTCGGGCCAGCTCCTGCTCATCTGCGCCGCCGGGATGCTGACCGTGGCGGGGATCGCCCACACCACGGCGGAGGGCCTGACCGATCCGCGGGTCGCCATCGGGTTCGGCGCGCTCATCGCCGCAGGAGAGCTGGCCCGGCTCACGATGCCCGGCAACCGCGAGGTAGCTCCGATCTCCACCGCCGCCTCCCTCGGGTACGCCCTGCTGCTCGACGTGGGCGGACGGCCGGCGCACCATTCGGCCCTGCAGGTCGTGGCGGTGATGTCGGTCGGCATGATCGCGGGCGGGCTGCCGCACCTGGCGGTCGGCCGGCCGCCGCGTCTCGACGCGATGGCCCGGCGGCTGCTCGCCGGGTCGCTGCTCGCCTTCGCCTACCGGCCGCTCGCCGGCCCGCTGGGGGAGCTCGCACGCGACACGGCCGACCGGCACGGGAACTGGTGGCCGGCGCTCGGCGTGATGGCGGTGCTCGTCACGGTCATGCTCGCGGCCGACGTGGTGATCGCGGCCATGCTCAGGGCCGACCAGGTTAGGACCGCGTTCGTCGTGGCCGTACGGGACGAGATCAGGATGGCCGCGCCGCTCGGCGCCGCCGTCGCGGCGTCCGGCATCCTGCTCGCGCTCGCCTCGCACAGCATGGACATGACCGCGCTGCCCGCGTTCGCCGCGCCGCTGCTCGTCACGCAGGTGGCGTTCCGCAAGTACGCCGGCATCCGGGCGACCTACCTGCAGACCGTGCGCGCGCTGAGCCGGGTCACCGAGGTCGGCGGCTACGTCGAGCCGGGCCACTCGCGCCGCGTCAGCCAGCTGTCGGTCGCCATCGGGCGGGAGCTGGGCATGGCGGAGCCGCAGCTGCTGGAGCTGGAGTACGCCGCGCTCATGCACGACATCGGCCAGCTCTCGCTGCGCGACCCGATCCCCGGCGGCGCGACCGTGCTGGCCGACCCCGCGCAGGCGCGGCGGATCGCCGAGCTGGGCGCCGAGGTGATCAGGAAGACCGGCGTCCTCCACGGCGTCGCGGAGATCGTCCGGCGGCAGTGCGACACGCTCGCCGAGTCCCCGCCGATGGCCAGCCGCATCATCAAGGCCGCCAACGCCTACGACGACCTCGTGGGCGGTTCGACCGACAGGGACCGCGCGGCGGCGGCTCTGGAGCGGCTGCGTCTCGACGGCGGGTCGGCCTACGACCCCGGAGCGGTGGAGGCGATGGCGCGCGTCGTCGACCGGCTCGTGCTCGTAACGCGCTTGTAGCAGACGTAGCATCGGAACGCCTTCAACGGCACGCCGGGTCCGTCGGTGTTGTGGCGACCCTACAGATTCGGCCCCCGCGTTCAGTCGGAACGGGCGGGGGGACGGAGCGGGGGATCATCCTAGAGTTGGGTGCGTGTTCGACTCAGTTCTCGTAGCCAACCGCGGTGAAATCGCCCGCCGGATCATCCGTACGGTGCGGGGCATGGGGCTGCGCGCCGTCGCGGTCCACTCCGAGGCGGACGCCGACCTGCCGTTCGTACGTGAGGCCGACGACGCCGTGCTCCTCGGCCCCGCGAACCCGGCCCAAAGCTACCTCGACATCGACAAGGTCCTCCAGGCCGCCCGTGCGACGGGAGCGCGGGCGGTCCACCCCGGATACGGCTTCCTGGCGGAGAACGCCGCGTTCGCCCGTGCGGTGATCGAGGCCGGGCTCGTCTGGATCGGCCCGAACCCCAAGGCCATCGAGCAGATGGGCGACAAGATCAACGCCCGCAACCTGATGGAGGCCGCGGGCGTGCCGGTCGCCGCCGGGACCAGGGAGCCGGTCTCCGACCTCGCGCAGGCCCGGCGGGCCGCCGAGGAGATCGGGTTCCCCGTGATGGTGAAGGCGGCCGGCGGGGGCGGCGGCATCGGCATGGGCGTGGCGCGCGACGACGAGTCGCTGGCCAAGGCGTTCGAGCAGGCCTGCCGCGCGGCCGCCCGCTTCGGCGGCGAGCCGGCCATCCTGCTCGAGCGCTACATCGAGCGGGCCAGGCACGTCGAGGTGCAGATCCTCGGCCTCGCCGACGGCACCGTGGTCGCCCTGGGCGAGCGCGACTGCTCGGTCCAGCGGCGCCACCAGAAGGTCGTGGAGGAGAGCCCGTCTCCCGGCGTGACCCCGGAGCTGCGCGAGCGGATGCTCGCGGCGGCCGTACGGGCGGGGGAGGCCGTGTCCTATCGCGGCGCGGGCACGGTGGAGTGCCTGGTGGACGCCGACGCCCAGGACTTCGTCTTCCTGGAGATGAACACCCGGCTCCAGGTGGAGCACCCCGTCACCGAACTGGTCACCGGCCTCGACCTCGTGGAGCACCAGATCCGTGTCGCGGCCGGCGAGGTCTACTCCGTCGAGCCGCGGGTGACCGGCCACGCGATCGAGTTCCGCGTTTACGCCGAGGACCCCCGCAGGTTCCTGCCCGGCCCTGGCAAGATCGGTGTATGGGAGGAGCCGGCGGGCGAGGGGGTGCGCATCGATTCGGGGTACGCGGCGGGCAACACCGTCACGCCGTTCTATGATCCGCTGATGGCCAAGCTCTGCGTCACCGGTGCCACCCGCGAGGAGGCGCTGGAGCGGGGCCGGGAGGCCGTCGCCGGGTTCCGCATCGAGGGCCCGAAGCACAACCTGCCGTTCTGCGCCGAGTTGCTCGACCATCCCGAGTTCGTGAGCGGGAACTATGACACCGGGCTGGTCTCCCGGATGAGAAAAGCCTGATCTGCTGGATTATTTGAGGGGAGTTCCCGGGTGGCCGAGGTGCGCGCCGAGATGGTGGCGAACGTCTGGAAGATCGTCGTGAGCGAGGGCGAGGTCGTCGAGGAGGGCGACACCCTTGTGATCCTGGAGTCGATGAAGATGGAGATTCCCGTCCTCGCCGAGGACGCCGGGACCATCTCGAAGCTTCACGTGCAGGAGGGCGACGTCGTCCAGGAGGGAGACGTCATCGCCGTCATCGAGTAGAGCGGGCCGGATGTTCAAAGACGGGAGAGGAACCGTTCCCGGTCGACGACGACCCGCTCGATCGTGCCCGTGGCGACCAGGGCTCCGGTCTTGTCGACGGCCCTGACGGAGAAGACGAGCCGCCTGCCGTCCACCTCCGTGAGCTCGACGCCGATCTCGACGTGCATCCCGACCGGGCTGGGCAGACGGTGCTCGATCAGCACCCTGGTCCCCACCGTGGTCTGCCCCGGCTCCAGGTGATGCTGCACGGCCTTGACCGTGGCTCCCTCGGCGAACGACAGCAGCCGCGGCGTGCCCAGCACCGGCACGTCGCCGCTGCCGACCCGGATCGCCGTGTCCTCGCGCTCCACCATGATGAGGACCTCGGCGCGCAGACCTGGAGCAACACTCATGCGGGTCAGCCTATTGGTTCGTCATTCCCCGACGCCCGTGGAGATTGCCAGGCAACTAAAAGGGGCCGGGAAGCGTCTTAATTGGCAGCGGGGACTCCATGATGCTTTCCAGGCGGCGGAGGCGGGCAGCGGTTAGGGTGGTGCACTGTGGACCTCTACTGCGATCACTGCGGCCGTTCGGCCGGGAACGGTGATCACGCGGCCTGCCTGGCCGCCAGGGTGATGGAGCCACCGCGTTACTGCCCGCACTGCCGCCGCCGCATGGTCGTCCAGATCACGCCCAGGAACTGGACGGCACGGTGCTCGGTGCACGGTAGTACGGGCGGATAACAGGTAGGCTCGACCTTCGATCCCCGAGCCTGGATCCCTTTCGCGTACAGGGTTCCGTTAACTTGTCGTTATCTACCCGCGACACGAACCTGCTTTGTTGGACACCTTCGGGGGTCGATTCACTTAGGGGGTACGGGGCGCAAATGGTGGCCCAAGGCATGACCCTGGCTGGGCGTTACCGGTTGGACGCCCGGCTCGGCGCCGGGGGCATGGGCGAGGTATGGCGCGGCGAGGACACCGTCCTCGCGCGCACCGTCGCCGTCAAGGTGCTTCTCCCCGGTCGTCTCGACGACCCCGGATTCGCCGTCCGCTTCCAGGGCGAGGCCCGGGCGATGGCGACCGTCAACCACCCCGGCGTCGTCGACGTCTACGACTACGGGGTCACCGAGGTCCCCGGCGACGGCTCCACCGCGTACCTGGTCATGCGGTTCGTCGACGGCGAGCCTCTCGACCGCCTGCTGACCCGCCTCGGCCGCATCGGCGCCGAGCCCGCAATGGAGCTCATCGCGCAGGCGGCCTCCGCCCTCCAGGCCGTGCACGAGCGGGGGATCGTGCACCGGGACGTCAAACCGGGCAACCTGCTGGTGCGGTCCGATGGCACGCTGGTGCTGACCGACTTCGGGATCGCCCGCGCCGACCAGGGCAGCCGGCTCACCGACGCCGGAATGGTGCTCGGCACCGCGGCCTACTGCGCGCCGGAGCAGGCCGAGGGCGCTCCGGTCACGCCCGCCGTCGACATCTACGCGCTGGGCGTGGTGGCGTACGAGTGCCTGGCCGGGCAGCGTCCCTTCGACGGCGACTCGCCGGTGACGATCGCGCTCAAGCACATCCGCGAGGAGCCGCCGCCGCTGCCGCCCGACGTGCCGCCCGCCGTCCGGGCCATCGTCGAGCGGGCCATGTCGAAGGACCCGGCCCGCCGCTGGCCGTCCGCCGCCGCGATGAGCCAGGCTGCCCGGCAGTCGGTGCTGCCTCCCGCTCCTGGGGTGCCCGGCACCGTGGCCCTGGACGCCGCGCCCAGCTATGGCCCGCAGGGCCTGGCCGGAGGGGGGTACGGCCCGCAGGGCGCCACCGGGGCCCCGGCCACCATGGGCATGGGATCCCCGCCCGCGCCCACGGGCGCGACCACCCAGGCAGGCCCCTACCAGGGCGGGCCTGAGGCCCTCCCGGCCACCGGCGCCACCTACCGTGTCACACGAGAGTCCTGGAACGACGCCCCGGCCGTGCCGCCGGCGACCGTCGCCTCCCCGCAGCAGGGCTCCCGTACGGCGCGGCGCGCGGCGCAGCGGTCCAAGAGGGGACGGGGGATGCCGGTCGCGGCCGGGGTGGCGGGCTTCGCCGTCGTCGGCGGTCTGGCCGTCCTCGGCATCAACATGGCCTCGGCCGGGTCCACAACCCCCGAGTCGCCTGCTCCGTCCCTGACGTTGATCACTCCGTCGCCGACCCCGTCGCCGACGCGGGCCGTCTCGCGGCCCTCCACGAAGCCCTCCCAGGATGTGTCGGTGTCGCGGCCGAGCCCGACCAAGAGGAAGCCGAGCCCCACGCCGAGCCCGACTCCCAGCCCGTCGCCGAGCCGCACCGCCTCCCCGACGCCCTCGCCGAGCTCGACCGAGGGCATGATCAAGGTGCCCCAGCTCAAGGGCCTGCCCGAGAGCTCCGCGCTGGCGCGGCTCAACATGCTGGGTCTCACCCCGAAACCCGCCTACGAGGGCCCGGAGGAGTGCAAGGGAGTGGTCGTCAGCCAGAAACCGGCGGCGAACACGCTCGTGAAGGAGGGCACGACGGTCACGTTCACGGTGAAGAAGACGTGCCCGTCCCCCTCGCCCAGTCCGTCACCCAGCCCGGCCCTGACCCGCACTCCCGCGACGTCCTGAGGCAGGCGAGGCGGGCCTTCGCGGGTGGACGTCACCGGGCTGTCCGGCGGCTCGTCATGCGTGGCCGTACGGGGCGCGGGGGCGGTAGTGCTCCTCCAGCCTGGATTTCTCCTCCAGGGTGAGCGCCACGTCGACGGCGGCGACGGCATCGTCCACATGACCGGTTCTGGTGGCTCCCACCATCGACGCGGAAACCGCCGGGTGGGCGAGCGTCCACGCCAGCGCGATCTGGGCGGGTGGCAGGCCACGCTCGGCGGCGATCGCGCGCAGCACGCCGATGACGGCGTCGTCGCCGTCGGTCAAGCGGGACCTGCCGCGCTCCGCCGCCGCCCGGTCGGTGTCGCGGGGGCCGGTGGCGGCCAGGACGCCCCGGGCCAGCGGGCTGTAGGGCAGGACACCCACCCGCTGATCCGCGCACAGCGGCAGCATCTCGCGTTCCTCCTCTCGATACAGGAGGTTGAAGCGAGTCTGCATGGACACGAACCGGGTGAGACCGTGACGTTCGGCGGCGTGCTGGGCCTTGGCGAACTGCCAGGCGTACATCAGGGAGGCGCCGGCATAGCGCACCTTGCCCGCTCGGACCAGGTCGTCGAGGGCCGCCATCGTCTCCTCGATCGGGGTTTCCGCGTCCCACCGGTGGACCTGGTAGAGGTCGATATGATCGGTGCCGAGACGGATGAGCGAGGCGTCGACGGCCGACATGATGTGCTTGCGCGACAGCCCGCCGTCGTTGGGGCCCGGCCCCATGGGGTAGTAGACCTTGGTGGCCAGCACGTAGTCGTCGCGCCTGGCGAACAGTGCGCGCAGCAGGCGGCCGGTCACCTCCTCGCTGGCGCCGTCGCCGTACATGTCGGCCGTGTCGAAGAAGGTGACGCCGGCCTCGACCGCGCGCCGGACGATCGGCTCGGCGCGGTCCCGGTCGAGGCTCCACGAGAGTGCCGAGGGGGCGCCGTAGCTCATCATGCCCAGCGCGACTCTCGACACCTTCAGGCCTGAAGATCCCAGGCGCACGTATCGCACTCATCCGTCCTAGCACAATCGGCGGACAGGGTGATCACGATGCGGTCGTCAAGCCGTCTACGGGTTGTACGGGATCGGAGGGATGACCGCCGGGCTCCGCCCGGGTGTCACGGGCGGAGCCGTACGCGCGGTCACACCCCGGTCGTGTTGCGCGGGTAGGCGATGGCCGGGTCGGTGGCGATGTTCACCAGATAGGGCACGCCGGAGTCGAAGGCGCGGCGCAGCGCAGGGCCGATCTCGCCCGGCGACGTGACGAGCTCCCCGCCGCCGCCGAGCGCGGTGACGACCTGGTCGTAGCGGCACTGCGGCTGGAGCTCGGCCGCCACGTCGTAGCCGTACAGCATCTGCATGGGGTGCTTCTCCAGGCCCCACATGCCGTTGTTGCCGCAGATCATGACGACCGGCAGGCGGTGGCGGACCAGCGTGTCGACGTCCATCAGCGAAAAGCCCGCCGCGCCGTCGCCGAGCAGCAGCACGACCTGTGACGACGGCCTCGCCAGACGGGCCGCGATGGAGTAGCCGAGCCCGGTGCCGAGGCAGCCGTACGGGCCGGGGTCGAGCCAGTTGCCGGGCCGGCGCGGCTCGACGTACTTGCCGGCGTAGGAGACGAAGTCGCCGCCGTCGCCGATGACGACCGCGTCGTCGGCGAGCACCTTGTTCAGCTCGCCGTAGATGCGCATCGGGTGGATCGGGTCGGCGTCGGACTCCAGCAGGGCCGCGTCCCCGGCGGTCGCCGCCGCCGCGGCCTCGCTCAGCCCGCTCACCCACGGCTCATACGCCTTGGGGTTCACTCCGGCCGTCCCGCAGGCCGCGGACAGCCCCCAGAAGATGACCGACAGGTCGCCGGCGGCCGACCCGGACAGACCGGTGTGCGTCGCGAGCTGGGAGGGCGCGTCGGCGATGTGGACGACCCTGGCGAGCGGCGCGTCCTCCTTGCCGCCGAACCAGCCGTACGCGAGGCGGAAGTCGAGCGGAGTGCCGACCACGATGACGAGGTCGGCCTGGCCGAAGGCGACGCCCCGGGCGCGGGTGACCAGCAGCTCGTGCCCGGCGGGCAGGATGCCCCGGCCCTGGCCGTTGGGGACGACGGGCAGGCGCCACTCCTCGGCGAAGTCCCGCGCGGCCTCCTCGGCGCGCTCCATCCAGACGTCCGAGCCGAGCACCAGCACCGGGCGCTCGGCCTCGGCGAGCAGCCTCGCGATGCCGGCGAGCGCCTCGGGGTCGGGCTCCAGGGGCGACGGGGTCAGCGTCTCGGAGACGTACTCGGGCGACGGGGAGAACAGATCGTCCATGTGGAAGTCCAGGAACACCGGGCCGCGATGCGGGGCCAGGGCGGTGCGGAAGGCCATCTCGACGTCCTGCCCGATGGAGTCCGCGCCCGACCCGGTGAAGGCGAGCTTGGTGATGGGCTCGAACAGCGGCGGATGGTCCATCTCCTGCAGGGCCCCGGAGCCCCACCGTGAGCGCGGGGCGCGCCCGCCGAGCACGACGACCGGGGAGCCGTTGAAGTGAGCGGTGGCGACCCCCGAGACGCCGTTGGTGACGCCGGGGCCGGCCGTGAGCACGGCGAGGCCGGGCTGCCGGGTCAGCCGGGCCGTCGCCTCGGCCGCGAACACCGCGCTCTGCTCATGGCGCACGTCCAGAATGCGCATGTTCTGATGGACGGCCCCGTCGTACAAGGGGAAGACGTGCCCACCGGACAGCGTGAACATCGTGTCCACGCCGTAGGCCTGGGAGACGGCGACGGCGATGTCGCCTGCGTGTTTGGGGGACTCCATAGGGTGAAACCTACCAGTCGGTCAGTAACCGGAACAGATGGGCGGCCAATGCCCTCCAGCCACAGGAGAACCTCGGTCACTCCCGCTGATGCCCGGTGTCGCCGCGCCTACTCCGCCCTCGCGGACTGGGATTCCATCCGGTCGCCCGCCGACGGCGTCAGAGGGTCTGGGAGAGCGCCTTGACGGGCATCTTGAGGTCGGCGAGCAGCTCCAGGTCACGCTCGGGCGCGCGGCCCAGGGTGGTCAGGTAGTTGCCGACGATGATGGCGTTGACGCCGCCCAGCATGCCGTCCCTCGTGCCGAGGTCGCCCAGGGTCAGCTCGCGGCCCCCGGCGTACCGCAGGATCGTGCGCGGCAGGGCGAGGCGGAACGTGCCGATCGTCTTCAGCGCCTCGGTGCCCTCGACGAGGGGCTGGTCGGCGAACGGCGTGCCCGGCCGGGGGTTGAGGAAGTTGAGCGGCACCTCGTCGGGCTCCAGCTCGCCGAGCTGGGCGGCGAACTCGGCCCGCTGCTCCAGGGTCTCTCCCATGCCGACGATGCCACCGCAGCACAGCTCCATCCCCGCCTCCCGGATCATGAGGCAGGTGTCCCAGCGCTCCTCCCAGGTGTGCGTGGTGACCACGTGGGGGAAGTGCGACCGGGCGGTCTCCAGGTTGTGGTTGTAGCGGTGGACCCCCATCTCGGCCAGTTCGTCCACCTGTGTCTGGGTGAGCATGCCGAGCGAGCAGGCCACGTTGATGTCGACCGCCTCGCGGATCGCCTTCACGCCCTCGCGGACCTGGTCCATCAGCCGCCGGTCGGGCCCGCGTACGGCCGCGACGATGCAGAACTCCGTCGCCCCGGTCGCGGCCGTCTCGACGGCCGCCCGGACGAGCGAGGCGATGTCGAGCCAGGCCGCGCGCACCGGAGAGGAGAACTGGCCGGACTGCGAGCAGAAGTGGCAGTCCTCCGGGCAGCCGCCGGTCTTGAGCGAGACGATCCCCTCCACCTCGACCTCGGGACCGCACCACTTCATCCGCACCTCGTGCGCCAGCGCGAGCAGGTCGGGCAGGCGCTCGTCCGGCAGCGTCAGGCACTCGAGCGCCTGGGCCGCGTCGAGGCCCCTGCCCTCGTCCAGAACCCGAACGCGGGCGATCTCCAGGATGTCGGTCCTCACGCGGCACTCCCGTCGGTCCTCGGCGGCACTCCTGTCACAGGGGCAGCTTAAGGGTCGAGCGGAATCGGGCCGGGTCGAACATGCCGCCGAGGGCGGGAGCGAGTCCGGCGCGGGCGGCCCGGGCGAACGCCTCCCGATCGAGCGCGTCCGCGCCCTCCGGCAGCGCGCCCGACAGCGGCCGGGCGGCGAGCATCTCCAGATCGGCGACGTTCGACCGCTCGGCGAGCCCAGGATCGGCCGGCCACGACCCGATCACCACGCCCGCCAGATCGAGGCCCCGGCCCGCCACGGCCTCGAGCGTCAGCGCCGTGTGGTTGAGCGTGCCCAGCGCGGCGCGCGCCACCACGAGGACGGGGGCGTGCAGCCGCCGCGCCAGGTCCGCGAGGGTGCCGCCCTCCTCGTCGTAGCGGACCAGCAGGCCCCCGGCGCCCTCGACGAGCACCAGCCGGTGCGACTCGGCCAGCTCCTCGATCCGCGCCGCCGCCGATGCGAGCGACAGCGGCGGCATGCCCGAGACGCGGGCAGCCGCGGCGGGCGAGAGCGGATCGGGATACCGCGTCATCTCGAAGGTCGTCGTCACCCCCGACAGGCGGATCACCTCGTCGAGGTCTCCGGGCTCCCCGGCCGCCACCCCGGTCTGCGCCGGCTTCACCACCGCGACCGTCGCGTCCCGCTCCCTGGCCAGAACGGCGAGCGCGGCCGTCACCACCGTCTTGCCGACCCCGGTGTCCGTCCCGGTCACGACGAGAATGCTCACTGTGTTCCCCGCTTCGCTGTCGGGGCGCTCCAACCCGCCAAGTCGTGCCGGAGGCGCGCCATGGGCACTTCCCTCGTCGCGCTCTGGTCGCTGTGTTCCTTCGCCTCGCTCCGCTCGGCTGCTCGGGGCGCCTTCAGGCCGTGTCTTCCCTCGTCGCGCTTGGTCGCTTCGCTCCCGCGCGCTCCTCAGTCCAGATTGGCGGCGCGCACCTCGGCTCGCTCGGTGTTTTTCCGCTTCCTCTCGGAGCCATGGGCCCTCAGGGGCGGCGGAGGCGGGTGACGAACTTGTAGCGGTCGCCGCGGTAGAGCGACTGGGCGTACTCGACGGGGTTGCCGTCGGCGTCGAAGGCGTGCCGGGTCAGCAGCAGCATGGGCAGGCCGACGTCCACTCCCAGCACCTGCGCGTCGTACGGCGTGGCGAGCACGGTCTCGATGACCTCCTCGGCGTCGGTCAGCCGCACGTTGTAGGCGTTGTGCAGGGTCTCATACAGCGAGGAGTGCACCTCCAGCTCGCGCCGCAGGCGGGGGAACCGGCGGGCGGACAGGTGCGTGGTGTCGATGGACATCGGCTCGCCGTTGGCCAGGCGCAGGCGGTGGATCCGCAGGACCCGGCCGCCGGGGTTGATGGCCAGCCGCCGTCCGAGCGCCTCGTCGGCGGTGATGTAGCTGATGTCGAGGATCTTGGTGTCCGGCTCCAGGCCGACCGTGCGCAGATCACCCGTGTAGGAGGTGAGCTGGAGGACCTGGGCGACCTTGGGCTGGGCGACGAACGTGCCCTTGCCCTGGATGCGCAGCAGCCTCCCCTCGACCACGAGCTCCGACAGCGCCTGCCGGACCGTCGTCCGGGAGGTCTCGAAGCGCACCGCCAAGGTGCGCTCGGGCGGGAGCGCGCTGCCCGCGGGCAGGCTCTTGGTGAGCTCAAGAAGACTGCGCTTCACGTCGTAGTACTTCGGAACCCGGGGAGAGTCCTCGCTGTGCTCCGTCACCTGTCCACCCTCAACTCGCCCAACTCAGGCAACATCGTCAACTCGGCCACAGCGGTGAGCGCACCCCGGACCACCGCGAGATCATCGGACCTCAGATCGGCCCTCGCGGTCAACCGCAGACAGGACCGGCCCCGAGGCACCGATGGTGGGCGGAAGCATCCCACGCGGACCCCGAGTTCCGCACACAGGGCTCCCGCTGACAGGGCGAGCCTGGGCGAGCCGAGCACGACCGGCACCACGGCGGCCGCCGGATCGGCCGTCTCCAAGCCGAGCCCGCGGGCCAGCGCGGCCAGCTCCCTGGCTCTCAGCCGAGCGCGTCCGGGCAGGTCAGCGGCGCTTTCCAGGATATCGAGAGCGGCCAGGGCGGCACCGGCACAGGCCGGTGCGAGGCCGGTGTCGAAGATGAACGACCGGCCGGTGTCCACGAGCGTGCCGATCACCTCGGGGGCCCCCAGGACGGCGCCGCCCTGGGAGCCCAGGGACTTCGACAACGTGACGGTTCTCACAATGTCCGCACATCCGGCGAGGCCCGCCGCGTGCACCGCGCCCCTGCCGTGGTCGCCCACCACGCCGAGCGCGTGGGCCTCGTCCACCACCAGCAGCGCGCCGTGCCGTACGGCCGCCTCGTGCAGGGCGCGCAGCGGCGCCAGGTCGCCGTCGACGGAGAAGACGGCGTCGGTGACGACGAGGGCGTGCTCCTCGGCACGCTCGGCGAGGGCCTTGTCCACCGCCTCCGCGTCCCCGTGCGGCGTGACCACGACCCGCGACCGCGACAGCCGGCAGGCGTCCACGATCGAGGCGTGGTTGCCCGCGTCCGAGACGATCAGGCCGCCCCGGCCGAGGGCGGCGACCGCGGCGAGGTTGGCGAGGTAGCCCGAGGAGAACACCAGGGCCCCGGCCGCTCCGGCGAACGCCGCGAGCCGGTTCTCCAGCTCGGCGTGGAGCCGGGTGGAGCCGGTGACCAGACGCGAGCCCGTCGAGCCCGCCCCCCACTCCCGGGTGGCCCGTACGGCCGCCTCGACGAGCCGCTCGTCCCGCGAGAGCCCCAGGTAGTCGTTGGAGGCCAGGTCGAGCAGGCCGTCGTGGTCGGGCGTGCGCGGGCGGAGGGTGCGGCGCAGGCCCGCCGCCTCCCGTTCGGCGGCGGCCGCGCGCAGTCTGTCCAGCGGCCCTGTCATGAGGTGCATCTTGCCAGGTGGCGATGGTCGATTCGCTTTCGACCCGGACGGCGGCGCATCATGCACTCGTGCCGACTCTCAGCGACCTGGTGTCGCGCCACACCGCACTCGATTCCGCCGGCGTCGACTGGATCCACTCACTGGTCTCGGACTGGCAGTTGCTCGCCGATCTGTCGTTCGCCGACCTCATACTGTGGGTTCCCGACCAGAGCGGCACGAGGTGGGTGGCGGTGGCCCAGATGCGGCCTACGACCGGCCCCACCGTCTACCACGACGACGTCGTGGGCATGTCCATCCCCACCGGGGAGCGGCCGCTGATCGACGTGGCCTGGGCCGAGCACCGCATCTGCAGGGAGGGCGATCCCGACTGGTCCAGCGGCGTCCCGGTGCGCGAGGAGACGATCCCGGTGCGGCGGGGCAAGGACGGCCCGATCATCGGGGTCATCCAGCGCTCGACCAACCTGTCGTCGGCGCGCACCCCGTCCCGCCTGGAGCTGACCTACCTGCAGAGCGCGTCCGATCTGGCGCAGATGGTGGCCGAGGGCAGGTTCCCCTTCGCGGAGGAGGAGCCGATCCTGGTCAGGTCGCCCCGGGTGGGCGACGGCCTGCTCCGCCTGGACAAGGCCGGGCGGGTCACCTACGCCTCGCCCAACGCGCTGTCGGCCTACCGCAGGCTCGGCCTGCACGCCGACCTCGTGGGGGCGGACCTGGGGAAGACGACCGCCGACCTGTGCTACTCCGACGAGCCGATCAACGAGGACCTGATGGTCGTCGCCAGCGGGCGGGCCCCCCGGGAGACCGAGGTGGAGAACGGCGGCACGGTCGTGCAGCTACGGGCGATCCCGCTGATCGTCGGCGGTGGCCGCATCGGTGCGCTGGTGCTGATCCGCGACGTGACCGAGCTGCGGCGGCGCGAGCGGGAGTTGCTCACCAAGGACGCGACGATCCGCGAGATCCACCACCGGGTCAAGAACAACCTGCAGACGGTGGCCGCACTGCTGCGGCTCCAGGCGCGCCGGCTGAACAACCCGGAGGGCCAGGAGGCGCTGAACGAGGCCGTACGGCGGGTCGGCTCGATCGCGATCGTCCACGAGATCCTCGCTCAGATGCCGGAGGAGATGGTCGAGTTCGACGACATCGCCGACCGGGTCATCGCGATGACGGCGGAGGTGGCGCTCGCGCAGGTGGCGATCAAGCGGGTCGGCAGCTTCGGCGTGCTGCCCGCCGCGGTCGCGACCCCCATCGCCATGGTGCTGACGGAGTTGCTGCAGAACGCCGTCGAGCACGGGTTCGCCCACTCCTCCGGGAACGTCCAGATCCTCGTCTCCCGCGACGCCGACCGGCTGGAGTTCACGGTGGCCGACGACGGCAAGGGCCTGCCCGAGGACTTCGACCTGGAAGCCACGGGAAGCCTCGGTCTTCAGATCGTCCGTACGCTGGTCGTCGGCGAACTGTCGGGCCGCCTGGGCGTGGCCAGGAGAGACAGCGGCGGCACCGAGGTCAGCCTCAGCATCCCGGTGCAGTCGGGCTGATCTCCCGCAGGGGCCTCGGTCTCCCGCAGGGCCTGTGTTCCCACAGGGCATCGGTCTCCCGCAGGGCCTTGGGCTCGCGGGACGCTCCACAGGGGGTCCCGCTGTGCGAGACCGGTGTGGGGGATGCCATAGTGGACGCGATGCGTTGGTGGACAGACGGCCCTATGGGCGGGAGGCTACGCGGCCGTCCCGGCCTTGCTCCGATGCCCCGCGAATCGGTGAATGCCATGGCAGGCATCCACCGAAGGCGTTCGCGTGCGGCGGGGGAGTCAGACGGCGGCGCGGGCGCGGGCGCGAGCCGTACGGCGCTTGAGGGCGCGACGCTCATCCTCGCTGAGCCCGCCCCAGACTCCGGCGTCCTGGCCCGACTCGAGGGCCCACTTGAGACAGGACTCGACGACCGTGCATCGCCGGCATACCTGCTTGGCCTCTTCGATCTGCATGAGCGCCGGACCAGTGTTCCCGATCGGGAAGAACAGTTCGGGGTCCACGTCACGGCAGGCAGCGCGGTGGCGCCAGTCCATGCGTTCCACTCCTTCGTCAAATGGAGCCTCCGTGGCTCCTCTGGCCGTCAACTTTGTGAACTCTTTCACTAGCTGATGCGAACGATCACCCGGATCCTGGGTGGGGGCCGGGCTCGTCCGCGTGATCGCCGGGGCTCCTTACGGAGGCGGTGGTCTCCGTAAAGGTCCTACGTTCCGACGTCGTGTTCAGCTTTTCAGCCGTTCCAACACCACACAAGAGGTTTGGGACAAGGTTTTGCCCGTCGTGGCTGTCGGATGCGTCACACTATGACTACATGTAACAGGCTAGACGAGGACTTGTAACGCGTCCGGGATTGCACGGAAGATCACCCACTCGTGTTCTCCCAGGTAGTCGCCGTCGAGCTGGAAGGCGACCGGGCGGGAGGAGCGGAGGGTGAACTCGGCCTCGTCATGGATCTGAACGAGGTGTTTACCGCGCGGCAATCCCCGGTGTTCGCCGATGATCTGCCGGACGAACGCGAGCACGGTCGGCAGGGTCATCTTCCGGAGCCCGATCATGTCGAGCCCCGTCTCGAAACCGGCCCACGGCGTCGGGTTGATCGGACGTGTGCCGGCGTATGTCCACGGCGACGTGTTGGACACGATCGCCATGAAGATCCCATCCTCTGTCGGCCGGCCGGGACGCGTCAGCCGGAGCGCCGGCCGTCGGCGGTCCGTCACGAAGAAGTGGCGGACCGTCGTGTTCACGTAGAGAGCGGGCAGCGCGCGATGCCCCGCGCTCCGCAGGCCCTCCACGGCTCGGACGACCTCGGCGTCGTATCCCAGCCCAGCACAAAATGTGAAATATCTAGACCTTTTCTGGTCAGGTGGCGCATCTGCCCCCGGGTCGGGGCCCGAAACCTCGTCGTGCCAAATTGCCTGTCCCAAGCCGATGGTCCGGCGACGTCCTTCACGTAGCGCCTCCAGAACGGCGCCGGTCGCCTCGACCGGGTTGTTGGGCAGCCCGAGGGCGCGGGCGAAGACGTTGGCGCTGCCCCCGGGGATCACGATGAGCGCGGGCCGTTCGCTCGCGCCGCCGGTGGGCCGGGCGTCCAGCAGGCCGTTGACGGTTTCGTTGATCGTGCCGTCGCCGCCGAGGACCGCGACGGCGTCGAAGCCCTTCGCGTGCGCGGTGGCGGCGAGCGCGGTCGCGTGGCCGCGGTAGGCGGTCTCCTCGACCGACAGGTCGACGGCGGCGCCGAGCGCCCGGATCAGCACGTCCCGGGTACGCCGGTGTGTCGAGGTCGCCTTGGGATTGACGAGGAGGAGTGCCCGCATGCCTGAAGGTTAACGAACGGTTTACCGCTCGTGCCGGGTGACGCCTACTCGAGGAGGCGACCGTATCTGCGGGTAGGGTTGGGCGGTGTGATCAGCAGTTCCGTCGGCCGCCCCGGCACACTGACCGTGGCCGCCGCCGTCCTGGCCGCGGAGGGCCTGCTCGCCCTCGTCTTGGGCGGTTATGTCGGCGTCGAGACCGTGATCGGCAAACCCACCGACATGGTCACCAGCATCGCGGTGGCCGGGTTCGGCGTGCTCGGCGGCGCCCTGCTGCTCTGGGTCGCCTGGGGCGTGTGGCAGGTGCTGCGCTGGAGCCGGGGCCCGGCCGTGGTGACGCAGATATTCGCGCTTCCGGTGGCGATCAGCCTCATCCAGTCCGCGCAGTACGCGTTCGGCATCCCGCTCATCGCCGCGGCGGCGGTCGCCCTGGTCGCGCTGCTCGCGCCGGCCTCCACCCACGCCCTGATGGGCGAGGACGGCGCGCGCTGAGCAGAAGGCACCGGGGCAGGCACCGGCCAATGACCGGGCGCCGCCGGGGGGAGCGCGGCGTCGCGGTCGTCCGTCACTGATCGTCCCGCCGTCCGGGCCGGACGATCAGTCCTCGGCGGTGAGGCCCTCGCGGAGCTGGGCCAGGGTCCGGGCGAGCAGCCGGGACACGTGCATCTGCGAGATTCCCAGTTCGGTGGCGATCTGCGACTGCGTCATGTTGCCGAAGAAACGCAGCAGCAGGATCCGCTTCTCACGTGGAGGCAGGCGCTCGAGCAGCGGCTTGAGCGACTCGCGATACTCCACGCCCTCCAGCGACTCGTCCACGATGCCGAGCGAGTCGGACACGGCGGGAGCGTCGTCGTCGCCGGAGTCCGGCGCGTCGAGCGACACGGTGGAGTAGGCGTTGGCCGACTCCAGGCCCTCCAGGACCTCCTCCTCGCTCATGCCCAGGTGGGCGGCGAGCTCGGCGACCGTGGGCGCCCGGCTCTCCCGCTGCGACAGCTCGCTTATCGCCTTGGTGAGCGAGAGCTTCAGCTCCTGCAGCCGGCGCGGCACGCGGACCGCCCAGCCCTTGTCGCGGAAGTGCCGCTTGATCTCGCCGACGATGGTCGGGGTGGCGTACGTGGAGAACTCAACGCCGCGTGCGAGGTCGAAACGGTCGATCGACTTGATCAGCCCGATCGTGGCGACCTGCGTGAGGTCGTCGAGCCACTCGCCCCGGTTGCGGAAGCGGCGGGCCAGGTACTCCACCAGTGGCAGGTGGAGCTCGACCAGCTCGTCGCGGATGCGCTGGCGCCTCGGGTCGTCCGGCGGGAGCTCCGACAGCTCGGCGAAGAGTGTGCGCGCGCGTACGCGGTCCGGCACCGCCGAGTCGCCGGAGGTCATCGCACTCGTCCTTTCCGTCATCACGACGGCCTCGCCGTGCTCCGGCGCTTACGCAGCACGATCGCCAGGTGGTCGGCGTGATCGGAGATGGCGTCCACGTCGTCGGCCAGCGCGGTCAGCACCATCCAGGCGAAGTCCTCCCGGTTGGGCGAGCTGACGCCGAGCGTGTTGACCTCGACGCGAACCGTCATCTCCTGGCCCGTGAGCTCGAACTCCGCGAGGAGGTCCGTTCCGGGCACGGCGTGCCGCAGCAACATGGCGCACGCCTCGTCGACGGCGATGCGCAGGTCCTCGATCTGGTCGAGGGTGAAGTCGAGCCGTGCGGCGAGCCCGGCGGTTGCCGTGCGCAGCACGGACAGGTAGGCGCTCACGGCGGGCAGCCGGACACTCACAGCATCGCGAATCCCGGTCAGATCCACCGCAGGCGTCTCGGTTTCCTCGGTCACGTTCCTCCTCGCCCCTTCAGCTGGCTGAGTGCCGCTGACTGCAACTTACCGCCACTCGCGCGGTGCTGCCCCGGCTGGACGCGCTGATTGTGGCGTTCCTTGGAGGTAACTGCACGTAAATTCCGTACTACCGAATATGGAGTTTGTATGGGCCTTGGGATGATCTGGCCCCGCGCGGCCGTGGAGGCCGTGCGGGGCCCGAGATCCCGAGGCTCAGGCGGCCTTGGTCTCCCAGAAGATCTTGGCGATCTCGTCGATCTTCGCGAGCAGGTCGTCGGCCAGGGAGGGGTCGACGGTGCCCTTGGCGCCGGCGGCGCCGGCGAGCTTCGTTGCGTCCCAGAAGAGCTGGTGGAGCTGCGGGTACTGCTCCAGGTGCGGGGGCTTGAAGTAGTCGGTCCACAGCACCCACAGGTGATGCTTGACCAGCTCGGCCCGCTGTTCCTTGATGATCAGCGCGCGGGTCCTGAAGACCGGGTCGTCGTTGTCGGCGTACTTCTTAATGATCGCCTTCACCGACTCGGCCTCGATGCGGGCCTGCGCCGGGTCGTAGACCCCGCACGGCAGGTCGCAGTGGGCGGACACCTCGTGCCGGGGTCGCAGCAGTCGTGCGAGCATCGGAATCCTTCCTTAGGAATGCTGGTGACAGCACTGTTCCAGGACCGACCTTACTCGTCTCGAAATCACTGTGCGGAGGGGGATGTGCTCACCGCCGTGTGTGTCTCCGGCGACTCGATGCTGCCCGCGTTGCGGCCGGGAGACTGGCTGCTGGTACGGCTCGGCGCCCCCGTCCGCCCGGGTGACGTGGTGGTCGCCAGGCGGCCGCACGGGCTGATCGTCAAGCGGGCCTTCCGGCTCACCGGCGACGGCTGGTGGCTGGAGAGCGACAACCAGTCGGCCCCCGGGCGCCGCGACAGCTGGGACTTCGGCGCCGTGCCCGAGGAGGACGTCGTCGGCAGGGTCGTGCTGCGTTACTGGCCCCGGCCCGCGCTGCGCTTCCCCGCGCCGGCCGCCTGACCGCGCCCCCGCAGGCCGCCCGGCACCGGAATCGGGCGCCCCGCTTGCGCGCCCGGGTCAGGCGCCGCGCTTGCGCGCGCGATAGGCGGCCACGTTGGCCCGGCTGGCGCACCGCTCCGAGCAGTAGCGGCGTGACCGGTTGGAGGAGGTGTCGAGGTAGGCGTTGCGGCACGGCGTCGCCTGGCAGATGCCGAGCCGGTCCACGCCGAGCCGGGTCACGACGCTGGCCAGGCCCATGACCGACCCGACCGCGAGGGCGTCGGCGACCCGGCCGCCCTCGGTCAGGTGCAGGTGCCAGGGCTGCCCGTCGTGCCCCGAGATCTGCGGATGCACGGGATGGCGGACCAGCAGCCCGTTGAGCCGCTCGACCACATCCACGTCGTCGCCCTCGGCGGCGGACGCGAAGACTCCCGCGAGCTCGTCGCGCAGCTCGCACAGCGCGTCGATGTCACGGCGGGTCAGGCGGGCGGCCGCCTCCGTGCGGCCCGTCTCCTCCAGCAGGGCTCGCAGGGAGAAGGGGTTTTTGAGTTCGTCGCCCATGTTGACCAGCTGAACGGCCAGCTCGGCGTAAGACGTCAAGTCCACTGGGGCGCCCAAATAGGTAAGAGATCACCGGCAAAGCCGAGTATTACACGCCCGATGGCCTGGGGGAACACCTGGGCGTGCACCGATATGTGACCCGATCGGGCAGGGGCGGTTGTCACTTCGTGTGGCACAATCAGGGAACGGGTGACCCCCGTACCCCCCTCAAGAGACGACCGTCAACGACGACGGCCTCCGGCGGCTACCGAAGCCAGGGCTCTCGTTCTCTTGACGGCGTCTACCGAAGGAACTCGTCCTTTCGACACTGGGGTCGCTGTGACCGTTACACCTGTCTCCTTGGAATCTCTCGACCTGGATCCCGCTTTCGCGCTGCACCGCGGCGGCAAGCTGGAGGTCCGCTCCACCGTCCCGGTCCGCAACGCCGACGACCTGTCGCTCGCGTACACGCCGGGGGTCGCCCGCGTCTGCACCGCCATCGCCGACAACCCGGACCTGGTCAACGACTACACCTGGGTCTCCAACGTCGTGGCCGTGGTCTCCGACGGCACCGCCGTACTGGGGCTCGGCGACATCGGGCCGGCCGCGGCCATGCCCGTGATGGAGGGCAAGGCCCTGCTGTTCAAGCAGTTCGCCGACGTCGACGCGGTGCCGATCTGCATCGACTGCACCGACGTGGACGCGATCGTCGAGACCGTGGTCAGGCTCGCGCCGTCGTTCGGCGGCATCAACCTGGAGGACATCAGCGCCCCCCGCTGCTTCGAGGTGGAGGAGCGCCTGCGGGCGCTTCTCGACATCCCCGTCTTCCACGACGACCAGCACGGCACCGCGATCGTGGTCCTCGCCGCGCTGCGCAACGCGGCCCGCCTCACCGGGCGGTCCCTCGGCGACCTGCGCGCGGTGGTGGCCGGCGCCGGCGCCTCCGGCGTCGCGGTGTCGCGAATCCTGCTGAACGCCGGGATCGGCGACATCGCGGTCTCCGACTCCAAGGGCGTAATCCACGCCGGCCGCGAGGACCTGAACCCGGTCAAGCGGGCGCTGGCCCGCGACACCAACAAGGCCGGCCTGTCCGGGTCGACCGAGCAGGCGCTCGCCGGCGCCGACGTGTTCGTCGGCCTGTCCGGCTCGACGGTCTCGGAGCGGGCCATCGCGGCGATGGCGGCGGACTCGATCGTGTTCGCGCTGTCCAACCCCACCCCGGAGGTGGACCCCGCGGTGGCGGCCCGGCACGCCCGGGTGGTCGCCACCGGCCGGTCCGACTACCCCAACCAGATCAACAACGTGCTGGCCTTCCCCGGGGTCTTCCGCGGCGCGCTCGACGTCCGCGCCACGACGATCACGGAGAACATGAAGGTGGCGGCGGCGGACGCGCTGGCGGCCGTGGTCGGGGACGACCTCGCCGAGAGCTACGTCATCCCCTCGCCGTTCGACGCCCGGGTCGCGCCCGCGGTGATCTCCGCCGTGGCGCGGCAGGCCCGGGAGGACGGCGTCGCCCGCAAGTAGCCGTCCTGCACGCCCGGACGTAGGCACGGACCCGGAAGGGCCGCGCACCGCGTGACACGCGTGGTGTGCGGCCCTTCGTCTTTCCTCGTCAGCCTCTCCTTGTCAAGACCGTCAAACATTTGGGAATCCCTTTAGGTCCTCACGGTTAGTGCTATAAAGAAAGCTCTCCGTAACCAACTCGGCTATTGCCTGTCCCGGTTGGAGAGCGATGCGACGTGACCCCAACCGCCTGCTCCAGCAGCACCTCACCGAAGCCGGACTGTCCCGCAAGGGCCTGGCCCGGCGGCTCAACGGTCTCGGCTCGGCCCGGGGGCTGCGGGGAATGCGGTACGACCACGGTTCCGTGCTGCGCTGGATCGGCGGACGCCGCCCGCGCGAACCGGTTCCCGGCCTGCTGGCCGAGATCTTCTCGCTGCGGCTGGGGCGGCAGGTGTCCAGGGAGGACATCGGCATGCCGCGCGGAACGGTCCCCGCCGATCTGGGACAGGAGTTCCCCCATTCGTGGGAGGAGGGTGTGGCAAGCGTGACAGCACTGTGGAGGGCCGACGTCGAGCGGCGCAGGTTCCTGCTCGACTCCACCTTCGCCCTGGGAGCGGGCTCGGCGGGCATGTTCCGCTGGCTGGGGGCGCCCGACGGGGAACGGCTCTCCGCGAACGGGCCGCGCCGGGTCGGGCCCTCTGACGTGGCCGCGATCCGTGAGGTCACCCGGTCGTTCAGCGAGCTGGACAACCGGTTCGGCGGCGGCAGCATCCGCGGCCCGGTCGTGCGCTACCTGCACACCGCCGTGACGCCGCTGCTGCGCGAGGGCGCGTACGGCGAGGCCACCGGGCGCTCGCTGGCGACCGCGGCGGCCGAGCTGACCCGGCTGGCGGGATGGATGGCCTACGACCTGGAGCAGCACGGGCTGGCCCAGCGCTACCTGATCCAGGCGCTCGGCCTGGCGCGCGGCGCGGGCGACCACGCCCTGTGCGGTGAGATCCTGGCCGGGATGAGCCATCAGGCCGTCTACATCGGGCATTCCCGGCACGCGCTGGAGCTGGCCAGGGCGGCCGTCGCGGCGGCCCGGCGCTCGGGGGTCGGCACGCTGCTGGCCGAGGCCCGGGTGCTTGAGGCGCACGCCCTGGCCCTGCTCGGGGAGCGCACGGCCTGCGGCGGCGCGCTGCACGAGGCGGAGGTCGCCTTCGACCAGCGCAAACCCCAGAACGAGCCCGGCTGGATCGGCTACTTCGACGAGGCCTACCTGGCCGCGAAGTCGGCCCACTGCCTGCGCGACCTCGGTGACGGGGCGCGGGCCGTACGGCAGGCCCGGCGCTCGCTGGTGATGGACGGGCGCTATGTGCGCGGCAAGATGTTCAACCTGTCGCTGCTCGCCACGGCGCTCATCCAGGAGGGCGAACTGGAGGAGGCGTGCCAGGCGGCGTCGTCGGCTCTCGATCTGGCCGACGGCATCCAGTCGGCGCGCACCCGGACGTACGTGGCGGACATGTGCCGCCGGTTCGCGCCGTACGCCGCGGAGCCGCGGGTGGCGGAGCTGCTGGAGCGCGGCCGGGGCCGCGCGGCGAGTAGGGAAAGCACGGGCGGGGAGAGCGCGGGCAGGCGCAGCGCGAGCAGGGAGGCGGTCGGCGTCTGAACAGGCGCCGGCCGCCTCAGCCGGCGCGCCGGGCCGCGTTGTAGACCTGGAACAGTTCTCCGTCGAAGTACGGCGACAGGCCGGTCGCCGGGCCGGAGAGGCCGATCGTCAGGCCGTTCAGGTACCCCAGGCCGCGTACGCCGCGGTAGGCGGCCAGCCACGGCGACCCGGAGGCGGCGGTGAAGGCCGAGCGCACGGCGACCAGCTCGTTCGCCCTCCTGGACAGGTCCTGGGCCAGGAAGGGCCTGCCGTACGCACGGGTGAGCCGGGTGCGCCCGCTCGCGGGGCCCTCGGCGGTCCGCATCGGGTAGCCGAAGATGGCGAGCGGCCGGTCGACCGGCAGGTTGTAGGCGAGGCCCTGCCCGCCGACCTTGTCGCCGAGACGCCCCGCGGGAAGCAGCCTGACGCCGGTGTAGCCGGAGGCCGTGCGGTACTTCGGCCCGGCGGAGAACGCCGCGTACTGCGCCGCGTCCCGCAGCGTGACGCGCTTGGGCAGCACACCGGCGTGGACGCTGACGAACGCGTAGTCGCGGTCCAGGTCGCCATACCTGGTGAAGTCGCTGTGGGCGAAGGCCCGGTCGCCGGCGTAGACGCCCCACGGCGTGCCGCCGCCGGCGAACCCCGGAATGAAGATCCAGTAGCGGTAGGGCGTCGCGGTGGACTCCGCTGTGGCCTCTGCCGCGGGCCTCGTGGCGTACACGCAGTGCCCGGCCGTCGCCACGAGATTGCGGTGATCGGACTGTACGGACGTGCCCGCGCACCAGTGGGGGCGGCCGTCCGAACCGACGAAGAAGACCTTGCCCGTCGTCCTCGGCAGGTTGACGTTCCTCGACGGGCCGGTGGCCCGCTTGACCCCGGCGGAGGCCGGCACCACACCCCGTACGCCGCCGGGAGCGGTGTCCCCGGCCGTGACGCGGGTGGCGTCGATCCCGGCCGGCGCGGAAGCGGGAGTGGCCCCCGCGAGCGAGCGCCCGCCGTCCCTGAGCCAGTAGGCGATCACCGCCGTCACCTTCGCGCCGGAGACGAGGGGCGTCGTCACGGTGATCTCGTAGGCGTGAGCGGGCACCGCCGTCCCGCCGACGAGCAACGCGGCCGTCGCCGCCGCACCCCACAGCGGGGGGAGGAGGATGCGCTTCAACCGGATCTCCTTGCTGTGGAACGTCTCCCGCGCCCCACGCGTGAATGGGCTGCGAGGAACATACAGCGATGGGGATCAAGTCGGGAAAACAACGCGGACGGAGCGTGGTTCTCCCCGGAGCGCCGAAGTGCCCCGCCGCGGTGCGGCGGGGCACTTCCAGGGGGGTGCTCAGGCCTGTGTGGTGAGACTCGGGGCCTCCTGGGCGAAGGTGATGACGATGTCCCGGCCGTTGGCGTAGCTGACCACCGGCCGCTGCAGCGTCTCACCCACCCTGCGGGCGACCGTCTGCCACAGATCCACCATTTCCGGGCTGTCGGCGGTGATCCTGAACCGCCCCTGCGTGACGAGGTGTCCGGCCACGAGCTGCGAGAAGGTGATCTCGCTACGCGCCCGTTCCTCCGCGTTCAGGGGGGTGCGCCGGAAGGCGGGCTGCGTACCGGAAGGGTGGGTCATCGCTGGTCTCCTCGTGATCGCCGTCCACTCAGCATGCCACTCGCGGACAGGCTCCGAGGCGTCCGCGACTCAGGCGATGGAGCCGGACCAGTTGTTGGCGGCGGCCTTGTAGACGCCGTAGGTCTCGCCGTCGAAGTACGGGGAGACGCTGGTGTCGATCCGCTGGTTGCCGTCGGTGTCGGAGACGCCGCTGGTGACGCCGTTCAGGTAGCCGAGCCGCTTGGCGCTGCTGTACCTCAGCAGCCACGACGAGCCCGAGGAGCCCTCACCGGTGAAGGACGACTTGACGCCCACGAGCTCCTCGCCCTTGACCGAGGGGGCCTTGGCGGCGAAGGTCTTGCCGTACGACCACTTGAGGGTCTGGCCGGTGAAGGCGTGGTTGCCGTCCGGGTGCGACCCGCTCGGGTAGCCGAACACGTAGACCGAGCTGCCGACCTTCTGGTTGTAGGCCAGGCCCTGCGCGCCGACGTTGCTCTCGAGCCGGCCGGCGTCGGTGAACTTGATGACGTAGTACTTGCCGCCCCTGCTCTTGCGGAGGAAGCGGTCGTAGCCGGCGTAGGTCCTCCTGTCGACCTGCTTCCAGCTCCACTCGGCGACGTTGCGCAGGTCGCCGCCGCGCCCCGCCTTGATGCCGTTGTAGACGGTCACGAAGGCGTAGTCGCGGTCGCCGTCCTCGTAGACGTCGAAGTCGTAGTGGGTGTAGGCCGTCTTGCCGACGTAGATGCCCCACGGCGCCTTGCCCTGGTAGTAGCCGGGGATGAAGACCCAGCGGTCCATGGTGGCCCGGTTCGTCTTGGTGTCGTAGACGCAGTGCCCGGCGGTGGCGACCAGGTTGCCGTACTTCGAGTGGACGGAGGTCGCGCTGCACCAGTGCGGCCTGCCGTCGCCGCCGCGGAAGAAGACCTTGCCGGTGGTGCGCGGCAGGTTCACGTTCTTCAGGCTGCCGGCGGACTTCCCGCCGCCGGTGGCGGAGACGGTGCCGGGCCTGCTGTCGGCGGACGGCCCGCCGGTCGAGATGTGCTTGGCGCTGACCTGGCTCTCGTACCCGTACGGGGTGGCGTTGACCAGGTTGGAGGCTCTCTGGTTGAGCCAGTAGGCGATGACGTTCTTCGCGGCGATGCCGCTGCCGGCCAGGGTGTCGTGGGCCGTGTCACCGGCGGCCTGAGCGGGGACCGCCATCGTGGCCCCGACGAGGCCGGCGACGGCCACGCCCCCGATGGGGAGGATCAGGCGCTTGACTCGCGTGTTCATGAATCTCCAGGTGCTGTCGTGGCACGCCACATGCGTCCCACCCGTCAGTAAAGGGCTAGTAAAGACAGTACCTCTCGCCTTTATCCGTGTTTTGCCTGCTTTCGGGCACACCGCCCACGTGACTTTTCCGTGATCGTCAACACCGCTTGTCAAGATTGAGGGCGCGTCGGGCGATCAGTGCAGGTCCACTCGGACGCCTTCCGTGTCAAATCGAGCACTCGGCGCAGCCGGGGAGAGGGGGCCAGTGTGATGGAGATCACATCGGAGGCTCACTGGTCCGCGGAGATCAGCCCGTGCCCTGCTTGCTCGCCTGGGTGTACACCCGCTGAGTCAAGTGGTTGAAGTAGGGCGTGGAGACGGCGTCGAGGCGTCCGCCGCCGTTGAGGTTCCAGGTCAGGCTGGTGATCCCGGTGAGGTAGCCGGTCCGCGTGGTGGCGTTGTAGCCGATCACCCAGGGGCCGCCGCTCGCGCCGGCGGTGAACGGGCAGCCCGGCAGCCGCACCCCGTGTTCGAGCTGCCAGGTCGGCGCGCTGACGAACTTCTTCTCGGTGGTGCCGTCGCAGGACTTCACCGTCTGGCCGGTGTACGGGCGGCTGCCGTCGGGGTTGGCCCCCGCGGGATAGCCGAAAACGTACGTCGGTCGTCCGAGCGGCTTGCCGGAGGCGAAGTGGAAGGCGCTGACCTTGTCCTCCAGCCGGCCCACGTCGACGGACCGGTACTTGAGCCTTCCGCTCTCCACGTACGGCTGCCAGGAGAAGCCCCGGTGCACGGTCACGAAGGCGTAGTCGCGGTCGAAGTCGCCCTGGCCGGCGAAGTCCTCCTGCATGTAGAGCGTGTGGCCGACGAAGATGCCGGAAGGGGCGACGCCGTCGTGATAGCCGGGGATGAAGACCCAGTTCTGCACCGGCTTGTCCTGCGACAGCGCGTACGCGCAGTGCCCGGCGGTGGCGACGAGGTTGCGGCGGGCGGAGTGCACCGCGGAGGCGGAGCACCAGTACTCCTTGTCGCCGACCTTGAAGAACACCTTGCCCACCATCGGCGGGGAGGCCACGGGCGGGGGCGCCACGGCGTGCGGGGCCCCCGTGTGCGTCTTCGCGTCTCCCGGGGCCGCCGTGTGCGTCTTCGCGTCTCCCGGCCCCACCTCCGCCGCGGAGGTCGTGCTCTTGGTCGAGGGCGACGGCTTCGTGCTCGGCACGTAGCTGCTCGCCTGCTTGAGCCGCTCCGGGCTCCAGTAGGCCGCCACCCGCTGCTCGTCCGCCTGGCTGGGAGCGAGAGGAAAGGCGCTGACCCCGTTCTTGTCGACGCCGGAGACGGCGGAGACGGCGGAGACCGGCGTGATGGCCGCGCGGGACGCGGCGGTCGCGGGAACGGCCGGTCCCTGGCTCCACAGCACGGCGACCGCACTCGCGGCGGCGACGACGCCACCGGCGGCGAGTGCGAGCTTCCTGGTCACCGTGAGCCTCTCGGGGCGGAGATATGGACTGTAAGGGGTGATTTTTCCAGATCCATACGGTTGTGGCACACCTTCTTGTCCAGCTCGTTATGAATCGAGCGGAACAGATGTGATCTGTGGTACACCACGTTTCCGGTGGGATCCGGAGTGGACGCTTGCCCTGGAGGTCTCCCGTGAGAACGCTGGTCACCAGCGGAAACGGGGGGATCGCATGAAACCGCTGCTTGTCCTACTGGCCGGTGCGGCGCTGGCCGCCGGCCCCTCTGCCCAGGCCTGGGCCCAACCAGGCGCCTCCGGCGACGCCGGGACGGCCGTCCCGGCGCGGGCGGACACCTTGCCGGCTCCGCCGCCGCCCGAGGTCGCCCTGCGGGCGTCCCGGCCGCCGGCCTCCGGGGTGCGGGCGGTGATCCTGACCGTCGCGGACGGCGAGCAGGCGGAGCCGCCGACTCGGTCGGTCTTCCTGAACTGCGCTCCGGTGGGCGGCTCGCATCCGTCGGCGCAGAAGGCGTGCGCGTGGCTGAACAGGACGGGCCTCGACCCGGGCGCTCTGCGGGTGAACGCGGCCGAGCCCTGCACGATGATCTACGCACCTGTCACGGTCACCGCCAGCGGCATCTGGGACGGGAAGTACTTCCAGTTCCGGCGCACCTTCGGCAACGACTGTGAGCTGCGGTCGGCCGCCGGGGCGCTGTTCGACTTCTGACAGAGACAGTCGACCGTACACGGCGTACAGGGAACGTAAAGGTGAACCGGGGAGCCGTGACACGAGGGGGCCCGGCGGGACGTCCCGCCGGGCCCCCTGCCTGACCGAACGGCCGTGCGGTCAGACGTTCGCGGTCACTGTGTCCACCGGTTGGCGGCCACCCTGTAGACGTCGTAGGTCTCGCCGTTGAAGTACGGCGAGGAGATCCGGTCGTACCGGTCGTTGCCGTCGGTGTCCCACGCCACGCTGCTGATGCCGTTCAGGTAGCCCATGCGGGTCGCGCTCTTGTAGCCCATCAGCCAGGGGCCGCCGCTGGCGCCGGAGGTCATGCCGCAGGAGAACCCGAGGTGCTCCTGGATGTCGTACTTCGGCACGGCCGGCATCGGAGCCGACAGGCCGTAGCACCACTTCATCGTCCGCCCGGTGAAGGGGCGGTCGCCGTCGGGGTGCGGCCCGGCGGGATAGCCGAACGCGAACACCTTGACCTTGGTGCTGCGGTTCCAGGTGAAGCCCTGGCCGCCCACGTTGTCGCCGAGCCGGCCCGCCGGGGTGCGCGCATAGCGGGTGACGTCGCCGTCCCTTGTCTGGGTGAGTTTGAAGCCCGACGACACGTTCACGAACGCGTAGTCGTAGTCGTAGTCCTCTCTGACCACGAAGTCGTCGTGCGTCTGGAACCACTTCGCCGGGTAGATGCCGTACGGCGCCTTTCCCTCCCATGCCTGGTCCCCGTCCCAGTACGACGGGATGAACACCCAGTTGTCGTAGAACTGGTTGGTCACCGGGTCGTAGACGCAGTGCCCGGCCGTCGCGACGACGTTGCGGTAACGGCCCTGTACGGAGGTGCCGGAGCAGTACTTCCAGCTCTTGGGGTCCAGGGGGTTCTTGCCCGGCAGGGTGAAGAACACCCGGCCGACCGTGGGGGGCAGGTTGACCTGCTTGCTGATCTTCTTGGAACCGCCGGCCCCGCTCGTGCCGGCGCCGATCGGCGGGACGGTGCCCGCCTTGCCGTCCGCGGTGGCGTCGCCGGCCCTGCCGAAGCCCTTGACGGAGTTGCCGAGTTCCTCGGTGCGGTCCGTGGCCGCCCGCAACCGTTGCGGCGACCAGAAGGCGGCTGCCTCCGCGGGCGCCTGGGGCGCGGCCTTGGCGGTCACGTCGCCCGGGGCGGCCTGCGCCGCCGCGGTGGACGCGGCCGAGGAGGCCGTCGGGATGGCGCAGGCCACGCCGGCCGCGAGGAGCGCGCCGGTGAGGGGAACGGCCAGACGCCGTGCTCGGGGGATCATGGAGCTCCTTTCCCTGGGACGGTGAGGGTGCGTCCCATTCCTCAGGAAAACGCTCCGAGATTAATGACCGGATCTTGTGGATTGCTGCGGATATAACCAGAACAATCGGCACTTTGCCCTATCTGTTATCCATAGCGAATGGTTATGAGTGACGTAGTCCCAGGTGACGGCGCTTGGACGGCGAGACGTCGCGTCGCGGTGTCGATGGGTTTACGGTCATTCTTGACCGGTCTTGTTTGATTTCTATCGCTCTGTTCACAGTGATGGCCCCGAGTATCAAAGGCGCCGGCGGCGAGCCGTGCGGGGGGCGTCCGGGTCCGGCGCGACGGCCGGAGTAATGTTCTGGCATGTTCGCCGTCACCGCCACACAGACCGATCCGGACGACCCGATCAAGGGCCTGACGCTCGGGGAGCACCCCGAGCCCGCCGTACCGGAGGGATGGACGACCGTCACGGTCCGGGCCGCCGCGCTCAACCACCACGACCTGTGGACACTCAAGGGCGTGGGGATCAGCCAGGAGCGGCTGCCGATCGTGCTCGGCTGCGACGCGGCGGGGGTGGACGAGGACGGCAACGAGGTCATCGTCCACTCCGTCATCGGCACGCCGGTCGGGGGGGACGAGACCCTCGACCCGGCGCGTTCGCTGCTGTCGGAGAAGTACGACGGGACGTTCGCGGAGAAGGTCGCGGTGCCCCGCCGCAATCTGGTGCCCAAGCCCGCGGCGATCTCCTTCGAGGAGGCCGCCTGCCTGCCCACGGCCTGGCTGACGGCCTACCGCATGATCTTCGACAAGGCCGGGCTGGAGCCGGGCTCGACCATCCTCGTCCAGGGGGCCGGCGGCGGCGTGGCGACCGCGCTGATCGCGCTCGGCCGGGCCGGCGGCTTCCGCGTCTGGGCGACCAGCCGCTCGCAGGACAAGCGGGAGCGGGCCCTCGCGCTCGGCGCCGACCGGGTCTTCGAGACGGGCGCGCGGCTGCCCGAGCGGGTGGACGCCGTCATGGAGACGGTCGGCGAGGCCACCTGGAAGCACTCGCTCAGCTCCCTGCGCCCGGGCGGCCGGATCGTCACCTGCGGCGCGACGAGCGGCATGGTCGCCCCGACGCAGCTCGCGCAGGTCTACTTCCTGCAGAAGTCGATCATCGGATCCACGATGGGGACGCGCGAGCAGCTCGCGCGGCTCGCGGTGTTCCTGGAGCAGACGGGCGTCCGGCCGGCGATCGACCGGGTGCTGCCGCTGGCCGAGGCGGAGGAGGGGTTCGCCGCCATGCACCGCGGCGAGGTCTTCGGCAAGGTGGTCTTCACGCTCTGACGGGCGCCCGCGCGGCGAGGGCGGCGTTCTCGTCGCCGCCCTCCCGCTGCCGGTCGTCTTCAGCTCGCCGGTTGTGTTCCGCCCGCCGGCCGCGCCGGAGGGCCGGGTCGGCGTGGAGGTTCCGGCCGTCGCCCGGCCGTTCCGGCTCGCGGACCGGCCGGGCGCACGACGGTGGGAGGGGTGAGCGCAGGAACGGATCGCGCCGGCCGTACGGGCTCAACTCGGCTCCTCGCTGGTCGGTGGTGTTCGTGGGGAAGTGCCGGTCAGGGATGCAGTGCCCGGCGGATGCGCTCGGCGGCCTCGTCGAGGGCGGCCCGGCACTCGGCCAGGGCCCGTTCGTCAGGCACGCCCGCGCCGGAGGACCGGTGGACGTCGGCGACGAAGTCGGCCAGCATCCGGCTGAGCGCGGCGTCGTGACCGCCCTGCCGGCCACCGCCGAACCCCCAGGACTCCTCCCAGATCCGGCGCCACTCGTGCTGCCAGCGCTCGCTCTCCTCCTGCCACTGGCGCTTGTGGTGACGCCACTCCTCCTTCTGCCTGCGCCACTCCTCCCTGGCGTGGTCGCGCTGCCGCCGCCACTCCTCCTTCTGCTCACGCCGAAGGTCACGGTTGTCGTGGCCCATGTCCCTGGCCATCTGGGTGAGCTCCTCGCGCAGGGAACGCACGGTCTGCCGCACGTCCTCCTTCACCTCGCGCGCGATGTCCTGGACCGAGGCGGTGATCTCCTGCTCCAGGTCGGCGAGCTCGTCCATCCGGTCGTTCAGCTCGGCCCGCCCCTTGTCGGTCAGCGTGAAGACCTTCTTGCCGTCCACGACCTCGTGGGTGACCAGGCCCTCGTCCTCCAGCCGGGCCAGCCGGGGGTAGATCGTGCCGGGGGAGGGGGAGTAGACGCCGAGGAAACGGTCCTGCAGGAGCCGGATGACCTCGTAGCCGTGCCGCGGACTCTCCTCCAGCAGCTTCAGCAGGTACAGCCGCAACCGGCCGTGCCCGAACACGGGACTCATGCTCGCTCCTCGCCTTCGGCTCGGAGCGGCATGCGCCAGACGCTGCGTTCCCTGATTCGCTCGCTACGCTCGCTCATGCTCTCTCCTCTTCTCGCCTGCCGGCGGGCTGGCCGCTGAGCAGGGTGACGGCGCCGGACACCGTGGTCGCCGAGAGGGACGCCATGCCGCCGCCCAGCCGGCCGCTGAGCGAACGGGCCCCCGGGGCCGAGGTGACGTACAACTCGGGGAAGGCCGACTCGATCCTGCCTGAGGTCGAGTGAACGGACACGTCGCTGTCCACGTCGTGCGGGAGCCGTACGACGACCGCGCCCGACATGCTGTTCAGCGTGACGTGACCGGTGGGCTCCAGTTCGAGATCGGCGGTGACGCGGCCGGACACCGTGTTCGCGCGCAGCCGCCGCGGCCGGCCCGCGGCCACGGTGAGGTCGCCGGAGACGCTGGAGAAGGACAGGTCACCGGCCAGTCCTCGGCTCTCCACCGAGCCCGAGACCGTCTCGGCCTGCACCTCGCCGCTGACGCCGTCGAGGACGATCTCCCCCGACACGCCCTTCACGCCGGTGATCCCCTCCATGCCCGCCACGACGGCGGAGGCGGAGACGACCCCGGCCTGCACGGGGCACGTCTTCGGCACGGTCAGCGTCAGCGTGGTCCTGCGCGGGCCCGGGCGTAACCACCCCAGAAGCCCGTCCCACGTCAGGTCCTTGTACGCGACGGTCAGGCGGCCGTCGTCGTCGTGGGTCACCACCAGCGGCGAGCCGTCCACCTCCGTCACTTCGAGGGTCGGTGGGCCGTCACTGGCCAGCACGGCCAGCCGACCGGCCACGACGCGCACGTTGAGCGCGGTGACCTCTCCGAACGTGAGCCGTCCAGGAGAGTCGATCGTCCATTGGGGCATCGCTCAGGCCCTTCCACGCGAAGTTCTGCGCCCGCGCGGGTCGGCATCCGCGCGGACGAACCATCCACAAACAAGATATATCTCGTTCGCGCGAAGTCAAGATGTATCGCGTTTGCCGCCTCTGCCCCAGGGTCCGAGTCTCGCCCTGAGCCGTCCTCCTCGGGCGTCCTCCTCGGGCGTCCTCGTCAGTCGTCCTCGTCCAGGCGCGCGAGCCAGGTGGCCAGCCGCTCGACGGGCACCTCGAACTCGGGGTTGAGGTCCACGAACTCGCGCAGCCGCTCCGCGAGCCAGCCCACGCTGACCTCCTCCGCGCCGCGACGCTCGACGAGCTCCTCGATCCCCCTGTCGGTGAAGTACATACCTCGCTCCAGTGAATGTCCTGATCATGGAGAGAGGTCCCCCACGGGCGTGGGGGACCTCCTCAGTGGTGCGGAATCCGCGTTCAGTCGAAGATCTCGCCCAGGATGCCGTGCAGTTCCTCGTCGTGCTTGGCGTGCGAGCCGACGGCCGGCGAGGAGTTCGGCGTACGCGAGACCCGGCGGAAGGTGCGGCCCCCGAGCAGGTCGGGCTTCTCCACCATCTTCAGGCTGAGGTATGGCCACGGGCCCATGTTGACGGGCTCGTCCTGCGCCCAGAGCAGCTCCGCGTCCGCGCCGTAGCGGGCCAGCTCGGCCTTGAGCGGGTTCTCCGGGAACGGGTAGATGCGCTCCAGGCGCACCAGCGCCACGTCCTTCCTGCCGTCCTTCTCGCGCCGCGCGAGCAGGTCGTAGTAGATCCTGCCCGAGCAGACCACGATCTTGCGGACCGCCGACGGGTCCACCGCCGGGTCGCCGATGACCGGACGGAAGGCGCCGGAGGTGAACTCCGAGGTGGCCGAGGCCGCCGCCTTGAGCCGCAGCAGCGACTTGGGCGTGAAGATGACGAGGGGCTTGCGCCGCTCCGACAGCACCTGCCAGCGCAGCAGGTGGAAGTAGTTCGCCGGGGTGCTCGGCTGCGCCACCGTCATGTTGTCCTGCGCGCACAGCTGCAGGTAGCGCTCGATGCGGCCGGAGGAGTGGTCCGGGCCCTGGCCCTCGTAGCCGTGCGGCAGCAGCAGCACGACCGAGGAGCGCTGGCCCCACTTCTGCTCGCCCGACGAGATGAACTCGTCGATGATCGACTGGGCGCCGTTGGCGAAGTCGCCGAACTGCGCCTCCCAGGCGACCAGGGCGTCCGGGCGGACCACGCTGTAGCCGTACTCGAAGCCCATCGCGGCGAACTCGCTGAGCAGCGAGTCGTACACGTAGAACTTCGTGGTGTCGTGGTTGAAGGTCTTGAGCGGGGTGTGCTCCTCGCCGCTGACCCGGTCGACCAGCACGGCGTGACGCTGGCCGAAGGTGCCGCGGCGGGAGTCCTGACCGACCAGGCGGACCGGGTGGTCGTCGATGAGGAGCGAGCCGAACGCGAGCAGCTCACCGGTCGCCCAGTCGATCGCGTCCTCGGAGATCATCGCGCCGCGGCGCTGGATCACCGGGGCGAGACGCGGGTGGACGGTGAAGCCCTCGGGCAGGTTGAGCTGGGTGTCGATGACCCGCTTGACGACCTCCTCCGAGATCGCCGTCTTGGTGTCCTCGTGCGACCACGGGATCACCTCGTCGGGCTCGCGCCGCACGACCGCGCCCGGCTGGAGCGGCTGCCTGGTGGCCTCCCGGGTCTCGGTGAAGGCCCGTTCGAGCTGCTCCTGGTAGTCGCGCAGGGCCTGCTCGGCCTCCTCGACCGTGATGTCGCCGCGGCCGATGAGGGCCTCGGTGTACAGCTTGCGGGTCGAGCGCTTTGCGTCGATGAGGTCGTACATCAGCGGCTGCGTGAACGCCGGGTTGTCGGTCTCGTTGTGGCCGCGCCGCCGGTAGCAGATCAGGTCGATGACGACGTCCTTGAGGAACGTCTGGCGGTATTCGTAGGCCAGCCGGCCGACCCGCACGACCGCCTCGGGGTCGTCGCCGTTCACGTGGAAGATCGGCGCCTGGATCATGCGCGCGACGTCGGTGGCGTACACGCTCGACCGCGAGGAGGCGGGCGAGGTGGTGAAGCCGACCTGGTTGTTCACCACGATGTGGACGGTGCCACCGGTGCGGTAGCCGCGCAGCTGGGACAGGTGCAGGGTCTCGGCGACCACGCCCTGGCCGGCGAACGCCGCGTCGCCGTGGACGAGCACGGGCAGGACGGTGAAGCCCTCCTCGCCGCGCTCAAGCAGGTCCTGCTTGGCCCGGACCACGCCCTCCAGGACCGGGTCGACGGCCTCCAGGTGCGAGGGGTTGGCCACCACCGACGTGCTGATCTTGTTGCCGTCCGGCGCCACGAAGTCGCCGCTCGCGCCGAGGTGGTACTTCACGTCGCCGGAGCCGTGCGCGCTGCGCGGGTCGATGTTGCCCTCGAACTCGCCGAACACCTGGGCGTACGACTTGCCCACGATGTTGGCGAGCACGTTGAGCCGGCCGCGGTGGGCCATGCCGATGACGACCTCGTCGAGGCGCTCGGCCGCCGCGGAGCTGATCACCGAGTCGAGCAGCGGGATCAGCGACTCGCCGCCCTCCAGCGAGAACCGCTTCTGGCCGACGTACTTGGTCTGCAGGAAGGTCTCGAACGCCTCGGCCGTGTTGAGCCGGCGCAGGATGTTCAGCTGCTCCTCGCGATCGGGCTTGGCGTGCGGCCGCTCCACCCGCGCCTGGATCCAGGCCCGCTCCTCGGGGTTCTGGATGTGCATGTACTCGATGCCGATCGTGCGGCAGTACGAGTCACGCAGCACGCCGAGGATGTCGCGCAGCTTCATCAGCGGCTTGCCGCCGAAGCCGCCCGTCGGGAACTCGCGCTCCAGGTCCCACAGCGTCAGGCCGTGCGACTGGATGTCGAGGTCGGGGTGCTTGCGCTGGCGGTACTCCAGCGGGTCGGTGTCGGCCATGAGGTGGCCGCGGACCCGGTAGGCGTGGATGAGCTCCAGCACGCGCGCCGACTTGGCCACGTCGTCATCGTGGGTGGCCGAGATGTCCTTGACCCAGCGGACCGGCTCGTACGGGATGCGCAGCGACTCGAAGATCTCGTCGTAGAAGTCGTCGGCGCCGAGCAGGAGCTGGTGGATGCGGCGCAGGAAGTCGCCCGACTGGGCGCCCTGGATGATCCGGTGGTCGTAGGTGGAGGTGAGCGTCATCACCTTGCTGATGGCCAGGCGGGACAGCGTCTCCTCCGAGGCGCCCTGGTATTCCGCCGGGTATTCCATCGCGCCGACACCGATGATCGTGCCCTGGCCGGGCATCAGCCGCGGCACCGAGTGGACCGTGCCGATCGTGCCGGGGTTCGTCAGGGAGATCGTCGTGTTCTGGAAGTCCTCCACGCCGAGCTTGCCCGCCCGGGCCTTGCGCACGATCTCCTCGTACGCCACCCAGAACTGGCGGAAGTCCATGGTCTCGGCCCGCTTGATCGAGGGCACGAGCAGCTGGCGGGAGCCGTCGCTCTTCTGCACGTCGATCGCGAGGCCGACCCCGACGTGCTCCGGCTTGACGAGGACCGGCTTGCCGTCCACCTCGCCGTACGAGTAGTTCATCTCAGGCATCGACTTGAGTGCCTGGACGATCGCGTAGCCGATGACGTGGGTGAAGGAGATCTTGCCGCCGCGGCCGCGGGACAGGTGGTTGTTGATGACGATGCGGTTGTCGATCAGCAGCTTCGCGGGGACCGCGCGGACGCTCGTGGCCGTGGGAACGACGAGCGAGGCCTCCATGTTGGCGGCGGTGCGCGCGGCGGCGCCGCGCAGCTTCTCCTCGACCGCGCCGACCGGGGCCTGCTGCTTGGCCGGCGCCTTGGCCTCGGGCTTCGCCTGCGGCTTGGGCTGCGGGGGCGCCGTCTGCGGGGCCGGGCTCACCGGGGCGGGAGCCTCGGGGGCAGCCGTCGCGGTCGCGCCGTTCGCGGCGCCTGCGGACTTGGACGGAGCGGGCTTGGCCGTCCCGTTGTAGTCAGCGAAGAAGTGCCACCAGGCCTGGTCAACAGACTCGGGATCTTCGAGATACTTTTGGTACAACTCGTCGACAAGCCACTCATTTTGTCCAAAGCTTGCCAGCGGGTTTGTCCGCGACGACTCAGACGACACGGCGGAAATCGCCCTCTTCCGCAGATCGGCGTTGATGTTTGGTGAACCTGTCCAAGGCTACTCGCCTCGCACACCGACGTGCGCCCCGGCGGGTCGCAGGTCCCGGCCCATCCTCCCAGGATCGATAAAACAGGTCACGCGCGGATAGCCCGTCTGGGTGGTGAGGTGCCCCTTACCCCCTGGTCACATCGACTGGTCAGCCGATGAGCCGCGACTCGATCCGGATATTGGGATTTATATCGGACAGCATACCCGCGAGGTCGTCGCCCGCGGCACGCAACGCGTCCAGAGAGAGCGGTTCGAGGCGTTCCAGGAGGAAGAGCGCGTCCACCGTCTCCTCGGTGATCCTCGTCCTGACGCACTGCCGCCAGTTCCACCGCCGGCAGGTGACGCCCGCGTCGTCGCGCCACACCACCTCGCCGATCTCCGGGTCGCCCAGCGCCTCCTCCGAGGGCTCGTCGCCCGCGGCCCGCACCAGCCGGGCGGCGCCCTGGTAGCGGCGCAGGTCCTCGCCGCCGATCGGCAGGCCGTGCCGTACGGACACGCTGTTGTAGGCGTCCACCACCAGGTTGATCTCGGGGAGCGGCATCCGGCGGACCAGTGCGTCGACCGACGGCCGGGTGCGCTGGGGCTTGGCGCCGAAGGCGCGGTAGGCCGCCCGCCAGGCCTCGATCCTCTCGTCGTCCAGCGGCACGGCGTGAACCGCCGCGTCGGCGAGCCAGGCCCGCGAACGGTCGTCGGACGGCCCGTTGCGCAGGCCGTGGGCGCAGACCACCAGGACGGCGAAGTCCGGACGCAGCGCCGTGACGGCGTCGTCCACCCAGATGTCGTCGATCACGCCACTCACTTTATGGCCAGGCGCGCAGCGCCAGCGTCGCCACCGCGTCGAGGTCGGCCCGGGTCGCGCCATCCCTGGCCTGGGTGGACATGCCCTGGATGACGGCGGCGAAGAACGTCGCGAGCGCGGGGGCGTCGGTCTCCGGCGGAAGGAGGCCGGCCTCGACGTCCCGCTCGATCCGGCGGCGGATCGCCGCCTTGCCCGCCTCGCGGTGCCCGCGCAGTTCCTCGATCACACCGGCGTCGCTCGTGTTGATCCCGGCCGAGATGACCATGCAGCCGGGTGGGTGCGCCGGGTCGGTGTAGACCTCCGCCGCCTCGTGGAGCAGGCGCTCGACGGCGGCCCGCGCGGTCGGCTCCCCGGCCAGGGCGCGGGAGCTGAACGCGCCGTGGGTCTCCTGGTAGCGGCGCACGGCCTCGCCGAACAGCCGGCGCTTGTCCCCGAAGGCGGCGTAGAGGCTGGGCGGGTTGATTCCCATCGCCGCGGTCAGGCCGGAGACCGAGGTCGCCTCGTAGCCGTGCCGCCAGAACTCCTCGAGCGCCCGTTCCAGCGCGACGTCCCGGTCGAACGCCCTGGTCCTTCCCATGCGCCGATTTTATAGCGATCGCTACAAGGCGTGCTATTTTGTATCGGTCACTACAAAAAGGGGACGGACATGACCGCGTTGGACGGCAAGACGGCGCTGGTGACGGGTGCGAGCAGGGGTATTGGACGCGGAATCGCCGAACGACTGGCGGCCGACGGGGCGCTTGTGGCGGTGAACTACGCCAGGGACGAGGCCGCGGCCAAGGACACGGTGGCGGCGATCGAGGCCCGGGGCGGCCGGGCCTTCGCGGTCAGGGCCGAGCTGGGTGCGCCGGGCGACGTGGACGAGCTGTTCGCCGGGCTGGACCGGGAGCTGGGGCCGCAGGCGCCGATCGACATCCTCGTCAACAACACGGGGATCACCGTGCGGGGATCGATCGAGGAGGTGACGCCGGAGCTCTACGACAGAGGGTTCGCCGTCAACACGCGGGCGGCCTTCTTCGTCACGCGGCGGGCGCTGCCGCGCATCCCCGACGGCGGGCGGATCGTGACCGTCACCTCGGGAGTGACCAGGATCGCGTTCCCCGAGGCGATCGCGTACGCGATGACCAAGGGTGCGCTGGAGACCTTCACGCTGGCGCTGGCCAAGCACCTCGGACCGCGGGGGATCACCGTCAACAACGTGGCGCCGGGGATCGTCGACACCGACACGAACGCGGACTGGCTGCGCGGCGACGAGGCGGCCTGGGCGGCGTCGGCCGGCCGGGCGGCGCTGGGCCGGGTGGGGACACCGCGGGATGTGGCCGGAGTGGTGGCCTTCCTCGCCTCCGACGACGCCCGCTGGGTCACCGGCACCACGGTCGACGCCACCGGCGGCAGCGACCTGTGACCCCGGCGGGCGATGGCGGAGCGGCCACGGTCCCACGTCGATCGTGCGGCGGACGGCCGCGATCGCAGGCCGGGCGGGGGCGGTAGAGTCCGGCCTCATGCCGGAAACACCACGTGTGCTCGCCGTACAGAACGGAGCGAACGGGGGTCCTGGGCGGTTCGGAGAATGGCTGGACGCCGCCGGGATCGCCGTCGACGTGGTCACCGCCTTCGACGGGTCCGCCCTCCCGCCGCGGCTGGAGCACGACGGCCTGATCGTGCTCGGCGGCGGTTACCTGCCGGACGACGACGACAAGGCGCCCTGGCTGCCGTCCGCCCGCGCCCTCGTCGAGCAGGCCCTCGCCCGGTCGGTGCCGTTTTTCGGCATCTGTCTGGGCGGGCAGATGCTGGCCTCGGTCGGCGGCGGGAAGGTCCAGGGCGACGCCGGAGCGCCCGAGCACGGCAGCACGTCCGTCACGATGAGAGCCGAGGCGGCGGACGACCCGGTCTTCGGCGGGCTGCCCGCCGCCGTCCCGGCGATCGAGAACCACATCGACGCCATCACGGCCCTGCCGCCGGGCGCGGTCTGGCTCGCCGAGACCGAACGCTGCCCCTACCAGGCCTTCCGGCTGGGCGACCGCGCCTGGGGCGTGCAGTTCCACCCCGAGGTCGGGCCCGAACGCATCCGGCAGTGGGACGTCGAGCACACCCGCAGGCGGGGTCTCGACCTCGACGAGCTGTACGCCGCCGCCGTGACCGACGATCCGCTTTCGCGGGCCGCCTGGGGTGAGGTGGCCTTCCGTTTCGCCACCTTGGTCAAGGAGGCACGGCCCTACCCCTCCAGGTCCTGACCGGCCAGTCGCCGGAGGAGGCCCTCCAGATCGCGTTCGCCGTCGGGGGTCTGGGCGCCGTGGGCCAGTCCGTCGCGAATCAGCTCTGTGGCCGCAGGGCGAATTATCTGTCCCATCCAGGCGTCGTTCTCCCGCAGCAGCCCCTCGGCCAGGTTCTCCGGCAGGATGGCGCGCTTGGCCGCTGCGATCACGCCCTCGGGCAAGGCGGCGATGTCGCGGGCGAGCCGGTCGACGACGGCGTCGAGTTCATCGGCGGGGACGGCCCGGTTGACCCAGCCGTAGCGCTCCGCGGTCTCGGCGTCGTACAGGTCGGCACTCAGCACCGCCTCCAGCGCGCGGTTGCGGCCGACCCTGGTGGCGAGATACTGCGTGCCCCCTCCGCCGGGCACGATGCCCATGAGGGCTTCGATCTGGCCGATCCCGGCACGGCCGATCGCCGCGAACGTCATGTCCGCGGCGGCGACGAACTCCGCCCCGCCGCCCCGCGCCATCCCGGCGAGCTTGATGACGGTCACCTGGGGCTGGTGCCGCAGCAGTTCCCCCAGAGCCTGGAAAACGTTGACACCGTCCGGAAGGTCTTGCGCGAACTTGTCGAGCGCGTCCGGTGTGTCACCAAGCGACATGTCGACGTGGGCGATGAAGAACTCGGGATCGGCGCTGTCGAACACGATGACCCGGACCGAGTCGTCGTCCCGCAGCGCGGTCAGCAGGTGCCGGAGGTCGCCCATCAGGGCGACGTCCAAGACATTGACGGGTGGATTGTCAATGGTGACGCGGGCGATACCGGCTTCGCGGCTCACCCGCAGGGTCGTGTAGGCGTCGTTCATGGAGATACCCGATCCGTATCTGGTGTGCATCTAGGTTCCCGATGCATACTTACGATGCGGCGGCGGGCGACGAGCCGTCAATAACGCACTTTCGGCATCTCAAGGATCGCGAAGGATACCGATATGGCCATTCCCGAAGCCGGCACCTCAGCGGAAATCGTCTACCGGGCCGACTGCCCCAGCCGCCCCATCCTCGACCAGATCGCCGACAAGTGGTCGATGATGGTGCTGGCGGTCCTCAACGAGCCCAGGCGGTTCAACGAGATCAAGCGCCGCCTTGAGGGCGTCACCCAGCGCGTCCTGACCCAGACCCTGCGCCGCCTGGAGCGCAACGGGATGATCGTGCGCCGCGTGCTCCCCACCTCGCCGGTCGGGGTCCAGTACTCACTCACGCCGCTCGGCGAGTCGCTGCGCGAGCCGTTCGGCCGGTTGTACGACTGGACGGTCGACAACGCGGACGAAATCCAACGGCATCAAATGGAGTACGACCGGCGCGATCAGAGCTGAGAACCTGATGCGCATGCCCTGCACGCGCGAGTTCCGGGGCATCACGGGTGGCGAGCGCGGCCGTTCTGGTCCGGGCACTCCCGGAGGACGTGGAAGACGACATGGAACCGGCCGCCGCCCCTGCTGGGGCGGCGGCCGGGGTCTTCATGATCCGGGTGCGGATCGGGTCAGGCGCAGGCGGCGCCGTTCAGCGTGAACAGGTCGGGCGTCGGGTTGGCCCCCGGTGCGGCCTGGCCGTTGAAGCCGAAGGTGACCGACTGGTCCGGGTTGATGGTCTTGTTCCACGCCTCGTTCGCCGCGGTCACGGTCGCCGCGTCCTGCGTGAACTTGGCGCTCCAGCTAGTGGCGACCTTCTGGCCGCCCAGGAACGACCACTTCAGCGACCAGCCGTCGATCGCCTTCGTGCCGGTGTTCTTGAGGGTGATCTGGGTGGTGAAGCCCGTCGTCCACGAGCCGTGCGTGGTGTAGGTGACCTTGCACGCGCCCGGGGCCTTGACCGTGCCGTCGCCCTGGTCGGCGACGAACGCCGACACCCACGACAACGCGGAGTTCCAGTTGATGGCCTCCTCGTTCGTGGCGTACGAGTTGATGTCGTCGATGTAGCAGAACTGCGGCTTGCAGCCCTTCAGCTTCGCCTGGGCCACCGGGTCCTGGATGCCGGAGTTCGCGCCGCCCGCGAGCGTGCCGTGCGGCGGGTTCGGCAGCGAGGTGTCCAGCTGGTGGGCGTACCAGCGGCTGTGCTCGTTCTTCGACGCCACCTCGCCGTAACCGGTCACGTACGACTGGTTGAGGGCGTTGCGGCCCAGCAGGTAGTCGACGGCCTCGAGGGCGGCGTCGCGGTACTTCACCGTGCCGGTGATGTCGTAGGCCGCGCCGAGGACGACCGTGTTGTTGAGGATCGCACTGTTGGAGCCCCAGACATAGTCGCCCGGGTCGTACGGGAGGCCGTACGGGTGGGCCTCGACGATGCCGAGGTAGCGCTCCGCGCCGTCGACGATCGACTGGCGTACGGCGTCACGGCCGGGCAGGTCGTTGGGCACGGTCGCCAGGTCGAGGCGGCCGAGCGCGGCCACGTTGCCCCAGTCGAACGAGCCGCCCTTGCCCCACAGGTCGGCCGTGTGGTGCGGCGAGGCGAGGACGAAGTCCTTGTACTCCTTGTCACCGGTGGTGATGTAGAGCTCGGCCGCGGCCCAGTAGAACTCGTCGCTGACGTTGGCGTCGTCGTAGGTGCCGCCGCCGGTGCCGTCGGAGGGGGAGGCGAGCACGTTCGGGTTCGCCTTGGCCGCCGTCCACGCCTTTTTGGCCGCCGCCAGGTTCTCGGCCGCGAACGCGGCGTCGTAGGGCGCGAAGATCCGGGCCGCCTGGGCGGCGGTCGCGGCGAGGTTGAGCGTCGCGGCGGTGGAGACCGGGTGCAGCTGGCGCTTCTGCGCGTCCTGGTGGGGCAGCAGCGGCAGGCCGGTCCAGTTCTCGTCGTGGATCTTGTGGTGGACCATGCCGTCGGACCGCTGCATCTTCAGCAGGAACTCCTGCTCCCAGCGGGCCTCGTCGAGCACGTCGGGAACGGCGTCGCCGCTCTCGGGGATGTTCAGGCTGCCGATCGGCTTGGCCGTCGCGGCGTTCTTGGTGCGCTCGAACTCGCTCATGAGCTGGGCGACCGAGATGCCGCCGTTGACCACGTACTTGCCGTGGTCGCCCGCGTCGTACCAGCCGCCGGACACGTCGAGGGAGTAGTCGCAGACGCCCGGCTGGCACGGGACGTTCGTGTCGCCCTGGTTGGGGGCGACGCCCACGTGACCGGCGGGCCGGCCGTAGCCGGGACGCAGGGCGTCGTCGATCGCGATCCCGCTGCGCTGCGTGTAGTAGAACTTCAGCGCGTCGAGCTTGAGGGCGGCGTACGCGTCGGGCTTGATGTCGAACGGCCGGCTGGTCTCGCCGTCCGCGGTCAGCGTGTAGCCGGTTCCGGCCTTCTTGTACGCGCCGAAGTCGATCGAGTGGACGTTATGCCCGGAGCTGGCGTCGTCGCCGCGCGGGGTGGTCGTGCCGTGCGCGACCACGGTCCCGGCGGAGTCCTTGAGCTGCCACGGCAGCGCCTCGGTGGCGTCGGTGACCAAGGTGGCGTTCTTGGGGCCCTTGGGCAGGTAGGCCACCTGGTTCACGCGGACCCGGGGGCCGGTGTCGGGCGTGTAGACCTCCGGCGGCGCGCCGCCCTTGAGCGAGACGTTGTCCACGCAGAATCGCCACGCCGTCGCGCTGCCGCCGAGCTGGAAGACGACCTGCGCGTTGGGCAGGTCGACCGGCGAGGTGAACGTGTAGCTGTAGGTGTTGCCCGAGACGCTCAGCTCGGGGGCGGCCGACACGTACTGCGTGTAGGGGTCGGTCGGGAGCTGGACGTACGCCCTGGCGACCTTCCCGGGGTCCGCGGTGGCGAAGAAGCTGAACGCGTAGGTCTCGTCCTTCACCAGCGGGATGTCGTTGACGCCGACGATCGCGTCCCAGGGGTTGGTCGTGCCCGCGGGGACGTCGGAGCAGAGCCGGCCGTCGGACAGCTCGAAGTTCAGGTTCGCGGTGTGCCACCACGGGTCGGTGGTGGTGTCGAACGTGCCGTTGGGGATCTGTTCCGGGCCCTCCTCCGCCGTGGCGGGAGGTGCGCCGGTCAGGCAGGCCGTGGCCAGTGCCGCCACAGCGAGGATGCCGATTCGTCTGAGCACAGTGGTCCTCGGGGGGAGTGGGAGCGCTCCCAAAGCGGTGCGCGACTCGCATGTTTCCTTTGGGTTTCTGCGGGCGTCAACGATCCCGGCGGCGAGAGGCGCCTGACCGGCCATTGCGAAGGGGTGCGGCTGAAAATTTCATTTCTGCAAAGAGATTTTTGCAAAGCTATCTTTGCGATGTTAGCGTCGGCCGCATGGATCACGAGGTCTTCCACGTCCACGATCCCCGCACGCTGAAGGCGGTCGCCCACCCGCTGCGGGTGCGGCTGCTGGGGGAGCTGCGCACGAACGGCCCGGCGACCGCGACCGAGCTGGCCGGGCGCCTCGGCGAGAGCTCCGGCTCCACCAGCTATCACCTGCGCCAGCTCGCCAGGTATGGCTTCGTGGAGGTCGATCCCGGCCAGCGCGACCGGCGCGAGCGGCGGTGGCGGGCGATCCACCGCTTCACCTCCTGGAGCGACGTGGAGATGGCCGCGACCGCCGAGGGCCGGGAGGCCGCGGCGTTCCTGCGGCGGCGCCAGCTCGAAAAGCTCACCGCCGACGTCGAGAACTTCGAGCGCGAGCGCGACCTGTGGAGCGAGGCGTGGGTCGAGGCCGCCGGCATGTCCGACCTGGTGGTACGGCTGTCGGCGGCGACGGTGGCGTCCCTCTACGAGCGGGTGTCGGCCATGTTCCTGGAGGCCGCCGAGCGGGATCGGGGCGACCCGGACGCGCGTCCGGTCGCGGTCCTGCTGGCGGCCCATCCGCGCCGCGACCCGGCGGCCGGTCATGGGTGAGGTGGTCATGCGTGAGCCCGGGCGGTCGCCCGCCGACACCCCACGGCCGGGCAGGCGTGAGCACGGGCGCTACGCCGCGATCGAGTTCCTCACCTGGCTGCCGACCGGCCTGATGCTGGCGCCGATGGTGCTGCTGATGTCCGCCAGGGGGCTGGACATCGCCGAGGTCGGCCTGGTCGGCGGGGCCTACTCGATCACGATCGTCGTGCTCGAACTGCCGACGGGCGGGCTCGCCGACGTCCTCGGGAGACGCCCGGTGCTCGCCGCGTCGGCCGTCGTCAGCGTGGCCGCGCTGGTCGTGATGGCCCTGGCGCACTCGGTGTGGCCGTTCCTGGTCGCGTCCGTGCTCAAGGGCGTCGCGCGTGCGCTGTCGAGCGGGCCGGCCCAGGCGTGGTACGTCGACACCCTCCACGCCCAGTATGGCCCGGCCGTCGACTTGAAGCCCGGGCTCGCGGCCGGCAACGTCGCGGGCGCGGCCGCCCTCGCGCTCGGCACGCTCGCCGGCGGCCTGCTCCCGCTCGCCGTACGCCGGGACCCGCTGGCCGCGCCGGTCTGGGCGGGAGCGGGGGCCGCGCTCGTCCTCCTCGTGGCCGTGCTCGTGCTCATGCGCGAGCCGAGCCGTGCGGGGAGGGGGCCCGTCCGGGCGGCGGCGCGGCTGGCCGAGGTGGTCCGCGACGTGCCGGTCACGATCGTCGCCGGGATCCGGCTCGGCCTGGCCGACCGCGCCCTCGGACGGCTGCTCCTGCTCGCCGCCGGGGCCGGCGTGATGCTGAACAGCATCGAGATGCTGACCCCCGGACGCCTCGCCGCCCTGACCGGAGAATCCGCGAAAGGCGGCGCGGCCTACGCCTTCGTGACCTTCGCCGGCTTCGCCGTCAACGCGCTCGGCAGTTCCCTCGCGCCGCCGGTCGCCAGGCTCGTCCGCGGCTCGGTCCGCGCGGCCGCCTCGGCCACGGTCGTCACGGCGTCGGCGGTCGTCGCGCTGGCCGCCTCGACGGCCCTGCGAGGCGCGGCCGGGGTCGTCGCGACCGCGGCGGCCTACGTGCTGCTGTTCACCGCGCTCGCGGTCGCCTCCCTGCTCAGGACCGAACTGCTCCATCAGCGCGTCGCCGCCGACCGGCGGGCCACCGTGATGTCGGTGGACTCCCTGCAGCTCCAGTTCGGCGGCCTGCTCTCCTCGCTCTGCCTGGTGCCGCTGTCGGGGATCGCCGGCGTCGGTCCCGTCTGGGCGCTCACCGCCGTGGTGGTTCTCGCCTCCGCCCTCCTGTACGTACGACTCCCCGTCAGTCCCACCCTGAGGTACCCCCGGTAGAACCAGATTCGGTAAGACGGCACAATCAAGCGGGCAGGGCTGCGAGAGGGGCGGGGAGCCGATGAGCAAGGTGATTGTGACCGCGGCGAACGAGGCGCAGCGCGCGGCGTGGCTGGGCGGGGGACTGCCCGAGGTCGAGCGGGTGCGGCCGGGGCTGTGGTCGATTCCCGTCCCGATCCCGATCAACCCGCTGCGCTACGTCCTGGTCTACGCCCTGGAGGTCCCGGACGGGGTCGTGATCATCGACGCCGGATGGAACACCGAGGAGGCGTACGACGCGCTCGTCGCGGGGCTCGCCACGGCCGGGTACGAGATCACCGACGTGAAGGCCGTGCTGGTCACGCACATCCATCCGGACCACTACGGCCTGGCCGGGCGGATCCGGGAGGTCTCCGGCGCCTGGATCGGGCTGCATCCGGCCGACGCCCGCATCGTGCACGACCGCTACGACGAGTCGGCGATCGAGTCGCTCGTGCAGCGGGAGCGCTCCCTGCTGGTCAGGTGCGGGGTGCCGGACATGACGGCACAGGAGCTCGCCGGGGCGTCGGTCATGCTGCGCCAGTTCGTCACGATGGCGACGCCCGACCGGCTCATCGAGGACGGCGACCGGCTCGACCTGCCCGGCTGGGACCTGCGGGCGATGTGGACCCCCGGCCACTCGCCCGGTCACCTGTGCTTCGTGGAGCCGGAGCGTCGCCTGCTGTTCTCCGGCGACCACGTGCTCGCCCGGATCACGTCGATGGTCGCCGTACACCCCCAGTCGGCGGCCAACCCGCTCGCCGACTACCTCGACGCGCTGCGCGCGGTGGGCAAGCTCGACGTCGAGGAGGTGCTGCCCGCCCACGAGTACCGCTTCCTGGAGCTGACGAAGCGGGTGGACTACGTCATCGGGCACCACGAGGAGCGGCTGGCGGAGGTGCGGCGAGTCGTGGCGGACGGCGACGGCTCCACCTGCTGGGACATCGCCACCCGGCTCACCTGGTCGCGCAGCTGGGAGGAGATCCCCGCGCACATGCGGCGGGCGGCCAACAACGAGACGCTCGCCCACCTGGTGTGGCTGGAGCAGCGGGACATGGTCACCCGCGTGCCGGGCGAGCCCGACCTCTGGCACGCGCCGTCCGCCTGACGCGGCCGCAGGCGGCCGTATCAGCCGCCGCGCGGTCCGGTGCTCATCGCGACGCTCCGTTCGCGGCGGGGATCGCGTGCTGCCGCGGGCTCGCGGACGCGGTGAGGCCGAGGTGGGTTTCGAGGTAGGCCTCGATGACGTTCACGTCGGCGGTCACGGCGGCGACGTAGCCGTCGGGGCGTACCAGGACCCACTGCCCGGGGGCGAGCCCGTAGCCGTCGCGCACGTGCCGGCCGGTGTCGACGATGTCACCGCGTTCGCCGATCGTGTGCACGTGCACGTCGCGCCGGGCGGCGGGGGCGTCCCCGGCGGGCACGTCGTAGCCGATCAACGTCCAGTGGGTGCCCTGGAACAGGGAGAACAGCCGCGTGGGCACGCCGCCGGCGCCGGTGACGGGCGCGTCGGGTGCGCGGTCGCCGGCGAGCACGCCCGTGGTGCGCTGGGGGTCGATGAGGGTGAGCGGCGAGTCGGGGTATCCGAGGTCGAGCTGGCTGACTGCCCGGTTACGGCTCATGTCGCGGTTCTTGGCCGCCTCCAGCAGCCGCTTCGACAGGCCGAGCACGGCCTCCGCGATCGGGCGGCGCTCCCTCTCGTACGACGTCAGCAGCCGGTCCGGGGCGCCGCCGAGCGCGGCGGCGAGCTTCCAGCCGAGGTTGTAGGCGTCCTGCACGCTGGTGTTCAGTCCCTGCCCACCGGTCGGCGGGTGGACGTGTGCCGCGTCTCCGGTCAGGAAGACGCGTCCGACCTGGTAGGTCCCGGCCAGGCGGGCGTTCATCTCGAACACCGAGGCCCACGAGACCGACTTGATCAGCACGTCGTCGCGGCCGGTGCGCTCGCGTAACAGCGCCGTCAGACCACGCGCGGACAGATCGACGTCCACGTCGAAAGGGACCGGTCCCATGAGCTGGAACATCTCGGTGCCGTAGAGCGGGCACAGCATGATCTGGTCCGCGGCTCCCCGGCCCCAGCGGTGCCATACCTCGAACGAGACCCCCTCGACGATCACGTCGGCGACCACGGCACGCACCCCGAGGGTCTCACCGTCGAAGGCCACGCCCAGGGCCTTGCGCACGAAACTCGACCCGCCGTCGGCGCCCACGAGGTAGCGCGCGCGCACCGTACGCGCACCGCCGGGGGTGACGATGCGGGCGCTCACCCCGTCCTCGTCCTGGTCGAAGCCGACGAGCTCGTGGTCGTAGTGCGGGGCGTGGCCGAGCTCGGCCAGCCGCTCGCGCAGTCTGCGCTCGGTGAGGAACTGCGGGACCAGCAGTGCGATGTGGTAGGGCTCGTCCGGTGTCGGGCCGGGCATGTCGATCACGTTTATGTCGACCGGGCCGTCGTCGGTGTAGGAGCGCTGGAGCGGATACTCGCCGCCAGAAGCGATGATCTTGTCGATCACTCCGAGGTCCTCGAACACCTCCTGGGTGCGCGACTGGATGCCCTTGCCGCGTGACCCGACGAACGGGTGCGCGGCCTTGTCTATCAGCAGGAAGCTCACGCCCCGGCGGGCCAGTTCGATCGCGAGGGTCTCCCCGGCCGCCCCGGATCCGCAGATGACCACCTCGACATCGATGTCGGTCATGTTCGGCTCCTCCTTCGTGTGGGTCCGGACAGTCCGGCTGTCCGGCAATTAAGTGCAATATACACATATCTTGTGAGGAGTCGCGCGGAATCGCCTTGCCCCGGACTGGCGCGTCCAACAGCACATTCTGGGGGAAGTAGAAGGTCGGACGCCTACCGCTTGGGCGGAAATATAGGTGCTATGTGCACCTATCTGCCGACGGTGTGCCGGGCGCCGCGGGTAGACCTCCTAGAATTGCCCTCCACATCCGATCCTCAGGAAGGCCGGATACTCGGGAAGGCTCGGTGCCAAGGAAGGACGGTGCGGCCGCCTTGACCACACGGCGACGCCAGACCACGTTGCGCCGTCTCCACGGGGCCATCGTCGATCTGGTCGTGCTGATGAACCTGCCCGGCCGCGAGGATCTCCTGTTGGCCGAAGCGGGTGTCTCCCTCGACCGCGCCCTGTTCCACCTGCTCGTGGGCGTCGAGCGGTTCGGGCCTATCGGTGTCGGCGAACTGGCCGAACGAGCCGGACGCGACTACACCACCATCAGCCGGCAAGTCGCGAAACTCGCCACCCTCGGGCTGGTCGAACGGCGCCCCAGTCCTGCCGACGCCCGGGTGAAAGAGGCCATCATCACCGCCGACGGCCGCCGCGTCACCGACGCTCTCGACGCCGCCCGCCAGCGCCTGGCCGGTCCCGTTCTCGCCCAATGGAGCGATCGCGACCTCATGGAACTCGAACGCCTCATGCGCCGCTATGTCGACGACATGTTCGGCGCGATGGCAAAGACCACCGGCGGCGACTGACGAACGACCAGGGCGGGCGGCTCTCGGGAGCAGGCCTTCGCCCACGCTCTGAAGCGTGCCGCCCAGCGCCTGTCGCAGCATCGGGTGGCTTCCTCGGCCTGAGCGGTTGGGGATATCGTTCGGAGGTACTAGAACGATGTTCTCTTTCAGGGGAAGGGCGGCGCCATGCCTGCTGGTGAGGATTCCGAGCTCAGGTTCGACGGGAGGGTGGCGGTCGTCACCGGAGCCGGCCACGGGCTGGGCCGGTCGCACGCGCTGCTGCTCGGCCGGCGCGGGGCGAAGGTCGTCGTCAACGACCTCGGCGGCGCCCTCGACGGCTCCGGCGCGTCCTCCGGCCCCGCGGCGGAGGTCGCCGAACTGATCGTGAAGGACGGCGGAGAGGCGGTGGCCAGCACCGACAACGTCGCCACCCCGGAGGGCGCGGAGGCGATCGTGCGGACGGCGCTCGACGCGTTCGGCCGCGTCGACGTCGTCGTCAACAACGCCGGCATCCTGCGCGACCGTTCGTTCGGGAAGATGACGGTCGAGGAGTTCGACGCCGTGATCGCCGTGCACGTGCGCGGCTCGTTCCTGGTCAGCCGCGCGGCGTTCCCGCACATGAAGGAGCAGGCGTACGGGCGGATCGTGAACACCTCCTCGCCCGCCGGGCTGTTCGGCAACTTCGGCCAGGCCAACTACTCGACGGCCAAGATGGGCCTGGTGGGCCTGACCAAGACGCTCGGCATCGAGGGCGCGCGGGCGAACATCAAGGCCAACGCGATCGCCCCGGTCGCGTGGACGCGGATGACCGAGACGCTGCTGCCCGCGGAGTTCGAGAGCAGGTTCACCCCCGAGCGGGTCAGCCCGCTGGTGGCGTACCTGGCCCATGAGAGCTGCGAGACCAGCGGCGAGGTGTTCTCGGTCGGGGCCGGGCGGATCGCCCGGGTCTTCGTGGCAGAGGGGCCGGGCTGGCGGACCGACGCCCTCACCGTCGAGGCGATCCGCGACAACTGGGAGGCCGTCATGGCCGAGCAGCCCTATCTCCCGACGAAGCTGGGCGAGCAGGCCGGCGCCTCCCTGCAGGCGATGCTCTGACCCCCTCTCGCCGCGCCCGGCCGGGCCGTCAGAGCTCCTCGGCCTGCTCGGCCGGGCCGATGAGATCGCGGGACAGGTCCCCCGGCCACCGGGGCGCGGGCGCGCGGCCGGGCGGCTGCCTGACCCGCAGGTCCGGGAAGGGCGGCGGTGCGTTGCGCCGGGCCTGCGGCTGCGCGCCGAGCGTCACCTCCTCGCCGTGGTGCGACAGCGTGAGGGGCGGGCCGTGCAGGAGCCGGTACGTCGTGCCGGCCGGGGTGACGTCGATCCGCAGCAGGCGGCCCCGGTAGCGGACGCGGAAGGTGAGCCTGGTGATGCCCGAGGGCAGGCGGGGGGCGAAGCAGATCCGCCCCTCGCGTGCCCGCATGCCGCCGAACCCCGCCACCAGCGCGATCCACGCCCCGGCCAGCGAGGCCATGTGGACGCCGTCGCGGGTGTTGTGCTCCAGGTCGCGCAGGTCCATCAGTGCGGCCTCGCCGAGATAGGCGTAGGCGAGGTCGAGCTGCCCCACCTCGGCGGCGAGCACGGCCTGGGTGCAGGACGACAGCGAGGAGTCCCGCACGGTCAGCGCCTCGTAGTAGGCGAAGTTGCGCGCCTTCTGCCCCGGCGTGAACGCCTCGCCGCACAGGTGCATGGCCAGCACGAGGTCGGCCTGCTTGACGACCTGCTTGCGGTACAGGTCGAAGTAGGGGAAGTGGAGCAGCAGCGGATACCGCTCGGGTTCGGTGCCCGCGAAGTCCCAGACCGCGTGCCCGGTGAACCCCTCGCTCTGCTCGTGGACCCCCAGCCGCTCGTCGTACGGCAGGTGCATGGCCGCGGCGGCGTCGCGCCACATGGCCGTCTCCTCCAGCGTGACCCCGAGCCGCTCGGCCCGGTCGCGGTGGCGTACGGCCACCGCGGCGGCGGCCCGCAGGTTCCGCTGGGCCATGAGGTTGGTGTAGACGTTGTTGTCCGCGACGGCGCTGTACTCGTCCGGGCCGGTCACGCCGTCGATGCGGTAGCGGCCCTCGGCGTCGTGGTGGCCGAGCGCGCACCACAGCCGGGAGGTCGCGACGAGCAGCGGCAGGCCGATGTCCCGCTCGAAGTCGGTGTCCTCTGTCGCGTCGACGTACCGGGTGACCGCGGCGGCGATGTCGGCGTTGACGTGGAAGGCCGCCGTGCCCGCCGGCCAGTATCCCGAGCACTCCTCGCCGTTGATCGTCCGCCAGGGGAAGGCGGCCCCGGCCAGCCCGAGCTGCTCGGCCCGCGCCTGGGCGAGGGGCAGGATCGAGGCGCGCCACGTCAGGGCGTCGGCGGCGGCTCGGGGGTAGGTGTAGGTGGCCACCGGCAGCACGAAGCTCTCGGTGTCCCAGAACGCGTGCCCGTCGTAGCCCGAGCCGGTCAGCCCCTTGCCGGGGATGGGCCGCCGCTCCAGCCGGGCGCCCGCCTGGAGCAGGTGGAACAGCCCGAAGCGCACAGCCTGCTGCACCTCGGCGTCGCCCTCGACCTCGACGTCCGCACCCGCCCAGAAGTCGTCGAGGAAGGCACGCTGCTCGGCGCACAGACCGTCCCACCCGGTGAGCCGGGCCGCCGCCAGCGCCGCCACGACCTGGTCGTGCATCGCGGGCCGGGACCGCTTGGCCGACCAGCCGTAGGCGAAGAACTTGTCCAATCGCAGCCGCTCGCCCGGCACGAGCCGGGTGGCGATCGTGACCCGGCTGACGTTGCCGCCGCCGTCGCACTCGACGCGGGTGCCGTCCGGGCCGTCGATCTCGTGACGCATCGCCGCCGCGACCCGCAGCCGGCTGGCCCTGGTGGAGTGGACCATGACGCACACGTTGTTGCGCGCGGCGACGTTCTCCTCCAGCACCAGCGGCGCCTCCAACGCGGCGGCGGCGCGGGGATCGGCGGTCGGCGGCGGCACGGTCTCGTTGGCCACCAGCTCCGACTGGACGACCACGTTGAGCGGCTGGTCCACCGGCTCCACCTCGTAGCGGACCGCGGCCACGGCCCGGTGGGTGAAGGACACGAGCCGGGTCGAGGTGACGCGCACCTGCGCCCCGGTCGGCGAACTCCAGCAGACCTTCCGGGTGAGCGTGCCCGCCCGCAGGTCGAGGACCCGCTCGTGTGAGTGCAGCGTGCCGTACCGGACGTCGAACGGCTCGTCGTCCACGAGCAGCCGGATCAGTTTGCCGTTGGTGACGTTGACGACGGTCTGGCCGGACTCCGGGTATCCGTAGCCCGCCTCGGCGTACGGCAGCGGGCGCAGCTCGTAGAAGGAGTTGAGGTAGGTGCCCGGCAGCCCGTACGGCTCGCCCTCGTCGAGGTTGCCGCGCAGCCCGATGTGCCCGTTGGACAGCGCGAACACCGACTCGGTCTGGGCGAGCACGTCGGTGTGCAGGTGGCACTCCCGCACCGACCACGGCTCGACGATGAAGGCGGGATGCTTGATCATTTGACGTCCAGCAGTTCGGAGAGGTCCGTCACCACCACGTCGGCGCCGTTGTCCCGCAGGGCTTCGGCCTGATGACCGCGGTCCACGCCCACCACCACGGCGAAGCCGCCCGCGCGCCCGGCGGCGACCCCCGCGAGCGCGTCCTCGAACACCGCGGCCTCGGCCGGCGCGAGCCCGAGCGTCTCGGCGGCGGCGAGGAACATGTCGGGGGCGGGCTTGCCGGCCAGGCCGCGCTCCCTGGCCACCTCGCCGTCGATCCGCGCGTCGAACATGTCTTCAAGACCGGCCGCGGCGAGCACGCGCTGGGTGTTGGCGCTGCTGGAGACGACCGCGCGGCGCAGCCCGGCGTCGCGGACGGCGCGCAGGTAGCGCACCGAGCCCTCGAAGACCTCCACGCCCTGCCGGTCGAGGATCGCCTGGACCAGCTCGTTCTTGCGGTTGCTCAGGCCGTTGACGGTGGGCATGCCCGGCGGGTCGCCCGGCTTGCCCTCGGGCAGGTCGATGCCCCTGGCCCGCAGGAACCCCCGCGTGCCGTCCAGTCGCTTCTTGCCGTCGACATACCGCTCGTAGTCGCCGGTCTCGTCGAAGGGCGCGAAGGGCGTGCCGGTGGCGACCGCCCGGTCGCGCAGGTACTCGTCGAACATCTCCTTCCACGCCGCGGCGTGGATTCGCGCCGTGCGCGTGAGCACCCCGTCCATGTCGAACAGGCAGCCGCGCACCTCGTCAGGCAACCCCAGCATGCGCCCTCCAACCATCCTCCTGCACTCCTACCCCGTATGCAGTGGACGTGACTTTTGTTGATTTCAGCGAAAGATTGCATCACATCGATAAAAGGTCTTCCCTGATCAGCAGAAAAGAGGTACGTTTCCAGCCAATCACCGGGACGCGGAGGCGTACGTGAAGAGGACGACCATCAGGCCGGAGAACGTCCACCAGGCCGCGCTCCTGCGGTTGCTGAGGGACGGCGGGCGTTCCCGCGCCGAACTCGGCGACGTGGTGGACCTGTCACGGTCGAAGCTCAACGTCGAGCTGGACCGGCTGGTCGAGCTGGGCCTCGCCGAGCCCGACGGACTGGCCGCCTCGCGAGGTGGCAGGCGCTCGGGACGCGTACGTCTGGCCCGTGACATCCGGTTCGCCGGTATCGACATCGGCGCCACCTCGATCGACGTCGCGGTCACCGACGGAGAGCTCGAGGTGCTCGGTCACCTGAGCGAGCCCTGCGACATCAGAGAGGGGCCCGCCGTCGTGCTCGACCGGGCCATCGAACTGCTCGGCAAGCTGAGCAGGGACGGGCTGTTCACCGATCTCAGCGGCGCCGGCATCGGCGTCCCCGGGCCGGTGAGCTTCGCAGAAGGCGTTCCGGTGGTGCCGCCGATCATGCCGGGCTGGGACCGCTACCCGGTCAGGGAGACGGTCGGGCAGGCATTGTGCTGCCCCACGGTGGTCGACAACGACGTCAACATCATGGCCCTCGGGGAGCTGCACGCCGGTCTCGCGCGGCACGTCGACGACTTCCTGCTCGTCAAGATCGGCACCGGTATCGGCTGCGGCATCGTGGTGGACAGCAAGATCTACCGCGGGGTCTCCGGCAGCGCCGGCGACATCGGCCACATCCGGGTGGACGACCTCGGGCCGGTCTGCTCCTGCGGCAACTCCGGATGTCTTGAGGCGTACTTCGGCGGCGCCGCGCTGGCGCGCGAGGCCGTCGCGGTGGCCCGCGCGGGCGGCTCGCCTTACCTGGCCGAGCGGCTCGCGGTCGCGGGCACGCTGACGGCCGAGGACGTCGCCGCCGCGGCGGCGCAGGGCGACGCGGGCGCGATCGGGCTGATCCGCGACGGCGGGCGCCGGGTGGGCCAGGTGCTGGCGAGCCTGGTCAGCTTCTTCAACCCCGGCCTCGTGATCATCGCGGGTGGCGTGGCCAAGCTCGGCCACGTGCTGCTCGCGGAGATCAGAAGCGTCGTCTACCGCAGGTCGCTGCCGCTCGCCACCGGAAACCTGCCGATCGTGCTGTCCGAACTCGGCGACACCGCGGGTGTCATCGGCGCCACCCGCCTTATCAGCGATCACGTCTACTCCGCCAACTGATCATCTTTGGGAGACCCCCATGGGAGACGAAAACCCCCTGCTCCAAATGAGGGGGATCGTCAAGCAGTTCCCCGGCGTACGCGCGCTGGACGGCGTGGACCTTGAGGTCAGGGCCGGCGAGGTGCACTGCCTGCTCGGCCAGAACGGTGCCGGGAAGTCCACGCTCATCAAGATCTTGTCTGGTGCTCATGCGCCGGATGAGGGGGAGGTGTTGCTGGACGGTTCGCCGGTGCGGCTGGCGCCGCCGACCGCGGCGATGGGCCACGGCATCGCCACCATTTATCAGGAGCTCGACCTGGTCGACGGGTTGAGCGTGACGGAGAACATCTTCTTGGGTCATGAGCGGGCGAGCTTCGGGTTCTCCCGGCGGGCCGAGGCCGATCGGGCGACGGCTGAGTTGCTCAAGCGGCTGGGGCATGGGGAGATCCGGCCTCGTACCGAGGTGGGCCGGTTGTCTCC
>NZ_VDMA02000034.1 GCF_006334915.2 Microbispora catharanthi | reverse complement strand
ACCCGGCCGTTGTAGACCAGCGGCGCCGGGTCGGCGGTGTAGATGGTCTGCACGATCGGGTTGTCCGCCCGGGCCACCCCCGCCGGGAGCAACGCCAGCACGCACAGCAGGCCCACGATCCAGGCGACCGTGCGTCTGGACAGTGAAAAAGCGGATCTCACATGCGCCTCCTCAGGTGGTGGTCGCTCACCGTGCGTCGCGTGATCGCTGGCGTGATTACGTTAATGTGAACGCTAACAATCGACGACGGCGACCGTGGCCGTGTGGCGGAGCCAACCCCATGCGCGAGGGACGGTCAAGGCGCCGGGCCCACCGATGCGGCGGTCAGCGGGCGGATCACCTGTGCCGAACTGGGTATCGGAGTTTCACCGAGCGGGCCACCGCGTGTGAAAGTTTCACCATTGAGAGAATTAACGTACGGGGACGTGGCCGATCTTTCCGAAAGGGCCGGCGTCGAAGGTCACGCTCGTGACGCCCGGCGGCGGCGCCGGCACGTAGAAGAAGCCGCGGTTGCCCGTGCCCGGCTTGACGTTGAACGTCGCCCAGCCCGGGTCCACGTAGTCATCAGGGCCCCGCGGGTCGTCCGGTCCCATCCGTACGGCGCGATAGACGGTCCGTGAGGCGGGATCGACGACCGAGAAGCCGGTGTACCAGCCGCCGATGTAGGCGATGTCCCCTCCATACCCGGTCCCCGCGCCGAGGTCCCCCGGGCCGAGGTTGACGATGTCGAACACCGCGACGAGGTAGGCGCCGTCGCGGTAGAAGGGCTTCACGTCGATGCGCAGTCGCTGCCCGGACGGCTGCTTCCCGGAGGTCCGGCTGGCGACGGTCTCGCCGTCGTCCGCGTGGAACGGGGCCGGCCGTCCCCCGCCTGCGGCGGGCTCGTCGGCATGGGTCCCGGCGGCTTCCGAGGCCGTGGAGCCGCCGGTCGGTCGCTTGATCCGATAGGAGATCTCGACGCGCCGGTTCTCGGCACGCGCCTCCTCGTCGTCCGCCCCGCCTTCGCGGGCGACGGGCTCGGTCTCGCCCTTGCCCGTCGCACGGTAGCGGTACGCTCCGCCGAGGCGCGCCTGCAGCTCCTCGCGTACGGCCTCCCCGCGTCGCAGGGACAGGGCCATGTTGTACGCGTGCGTGCCCTTGCCGTCGGTGTGACCCTCGATGAGGATGGGGGGCTTGCCCGGATCGGCCTTCTCCCGGGTCTCCTTCGCGACGTCGTCGAGCACGGACCTGGCCCGTGCCGTGAGCCTGTCGGAGTCGAAGGCGAACAGCACATCGGTGCGCAGGCCCACGGTCTCGTCGCCCCCGCCCGCGATGGTCGTCTTCTCCGCGCCCTCGGTGATGCCGTAAAGGTCCTGGACGCTGCCGGTGACCCGCCCGGCGGGTTCCCGCACCGGCCAGGACACCGTGGTGCCCGGCGCGGGCGTGCTGCCGGGGGCGGCCGCCGGCGACAGAGGGCCGCCTGGGGCGGCCGTAGGCGACACGGCGCCGCCGGAACCGGTCCCGTCCACCACGGGCACGCCGGTGAACTCGCCCGCCGTTCCCGCCGTGATCGCGGTGACCGTAGGGACGCCCGCCGGGATCGGCGGGTAGTACACGACGGTCTCGTAGCGCACGCCGGGCTGGTAGTAGCCGGGTTTGCTGCCCAGCGTCCCCACCTGGTCGGTCAGGGGGTGGTAGACCTTGCCGCCGACCGGGTCGATGAGCGGGATGCGGTAGCTGAGGAGGTCGCCGGCCGCCGTCCCGAACGAGTTCCCGGCGTGGCGCGCCTCGTCCTCCAGCGAGGTGACCGTGAAACGGAGGACGGACCTGTCGGCGAACCGCTCCACCTCGCGCATCTCCACCCGCGCGTGGAGAGGCCTGGTGGGGCCGAACCACCCCTCCTTCGCCAGGGACGTCCCTTCCTCGGCCGGCGTCGTCCCCGCGGAGGTGACGGACGGCGAGGGCCGCGCCGGGGAGGCGCCCTCGGAGGAGGTCGCCCGGGGCCCGCCGAACACCCCGCATCCGGACACCGTCAGGACCGCGACCATGGTCACTGGAAGGGTCAGCTCGCGTGAGCGCCACCGGTAAGCCATGTGCCGGAATTGTAGGGACGTGGACAGGTGGCCCGCCCGAAAAAGGAGTTGAGGACGACTCTGTACTCCTCTGTACGGTTGGCGCGAGGAGGACGCCTTTCATGAGCGATCGGGTCAGGGTTGGGTTCGTCGGGCTGGGGATCATCGCCCGCAGCCATCTCGAGGTGCTCGCCGCGCGGCCCGAGGCCGTCGCGGAGTTCGCCGTCGATCCCAAGGTCACGGAGCCGCCGGCGTTCCGCGGAACAACGCCCGCGCACTACCGCGACCTCGCCGAGGCGCTGGGCGCGCACCAGCCGGACCTGATCGTGATCGCCACGCCGACGCAGACGCATGAGGATCTGACGACGCAGGCGCTGACGCTGTCCTCGGCGAGAGTGCTGGTGGAAAAGCCGCTCGTCCACGATCTCGCCGCGCTCGCCCGGCTCCGTGAGCTGGACGGGAAGGCCGACGTCCGCGGCCGGGTGTTCACCGCGCACCACTTCGCGTTCGCGCCCGAGGTCCGCTGGGCGGCCGAGCAGATCGCCCGGCATCCCGAGTGGGGTCCGATCACCCGGGTCACCTCGGCCTTCTACGACCCGTACATCCTGCGGGGCGAGCAGGCGTTCGCGTCATACGTGTCGAGCTGGATGGACTCGGGGGTGAACCAGCTCAGCATGCTCGCCCGCTTCGTCGAGCCGACCGCGCTGACCTCGCTCCGTCAGATGGACGACGGCGCGAGTGCCTGGGCCACCTGCGAGTACCGCTCTCGCGGCAGGACCGGTCTGGCCTCGCTCCGATCGAGCTGGCTCACCGGCGAAAGCAGCAAGGGGACGACCTTCACCCTCGGCGAGACCGACGTGGAGGTGGTCATCGACCACACCGCGAACACCGGCTTCGCCGCACAGGCGGGCACCCTGCTCGCGGCGTACGGCCACGACGGCCGCACTCCCAGGAAGACGGCGCGCCACCGGCCGCTGTACGAGAGCCTGCTGTCCGACGCCCCCGATCCCGTGCTCGGCTTCGACACGACCGTGACGATCACCGAGCTGCACCACTGGAGGCCCTGAGCTCCCGGGGCCGCGCCTGTCAGCCCGTCTTCGGGCAGACGGTGCCGTTCTTGGGCGCGCGCAGGGCGAGCAGGTAGTCGTCGACCGCGTTGTCCACGCACGTGGAGCCGCTGCGGTAGGCCGTGTGGCCGTCGCCGTCGTACCCGAGGAGCACGCCCGAGGTCAGCTCCGAGGCGAGCCCCTGAGCCCACTCGTACGGCGTGGCGGGGTCGCGCAGCGTGCCGACGACGAGGATCGGCGGCGCGCCGGCGGCCTTGAGCGGCTTGTCGGTGCCGACGGACTTCGCGGGCCAGTAGGCGCAGGGCAGCGAACCCCACATCACGAACGGCCCGAAGTGCGGCGCCGCCTTGGCGGCCTCGCCCGCGGCCTGCCGGTACGCGTCGAGCGCCTTGGGGAACGGGTGGTCCACGCAGTTGACGGCCATGTTCGCCTCGGTCTGGTTCGAGTACGAACCGTCGGACCGCCGGTCGACCAGCAGATCGGCCATCTGGAGCAGGTCCGTCCCGTTGCCCTCGTTGATCGCCTTGCTCAGGGCCTCCCGCAGCCGGGGCCAGGCCGCGCGCTCGTACAGCGGCGTGGCGATGCCGATGACGGCCCACGCCTCGTTGACCACCCGGCCGTCGCCGAGGTCGTTCTTCAGCGGCTGCCGGTCGGCGTTCGCCAGCAGATCGCTGATCTCCTTCATCGCGCCGTCCACCGTACGGCTCTTGAAGGGGCAGGAGCCGTTGAGGAAGCAGTCCTCCACGAAGGCCTTCAGCGCCACCTCGAAGCCCTTCGCCTGCACCTCGTTGGACTTCAGCGACGGCACGGCCGGGTCCACCGCGCCGTCGAGCACGAGTGCCCGCACGCGCTTGGGGAACAGGTCGGCGTACATCGCGCCCAGATAGGTGCCGTACGACTTGCCGAGGTAGGTGAGACCGGGGTCGCCGAGGACGCCGCGCAGCACGTCCATGTCCCTGGCCGCGTCGGCCGTGCCGACGTGGGGGAGCAGACGGGCCGACTTGGCTCCGCAGCTGTCGGCGAACAGCTTGGACTCCTTGTCGAGCGCCGTGACCTCCGCAGGAGTGTCCGGGCTCGAGTCCATCCCGATGTACGCGTCGAGCTGGGAGCCCGTCATGCACGTGACGGGGGTCGACTCGCCCACGCCACGGGGGTCGAACCCCACGATGTCGTACTGGGCGCGCACCTTGTCGCTCACCACGGATCGGGCGGCCCGCGCGTACTGGATGCCGGAACCTCCGGGCCCACCCGGGTTGATGAGCAGGGATCCGGCGCGCTTGCCGGTGGCCGGCAGGCGGATCACGCTGAGTTCGATGCGCTCGCCTGAGGGCTTCGTGTAGTCGAGCGGCACCTGGATCTTGGCGCACTGGAAGCCGTCGCCGCACGTGCGCCACGTGGGCCGCTGCGCGTAGAACGGGCGCAGTTCGGCTGTGGGCGCCTCGACCGCCGGCTGTGCCTTCGCACCTGCGCTCGGCTGCTCGGAGGTGGCCGGGGCGTGGCTGGAACACGCCGTGAACGGCAGCAGGGCGGCCAGCGCCGCGACCGCCATCCGCCGGCTCGGACCGCCGCCGTACCGCGTACGCAGCGGTGTGACCTTCGCTTCCTGTCCGGCCGATCGCATACCCGTCGTTTCCCCTGCCGTCGCCTGCGTGACGAGGACCAGCATGCCGTCTGCCGAGGGCGGGCGGCGACCTCCCGACAAGGGCCGCGAAGGATGAGGTCGAATGTCTGGCCGCCCGCGGGTGGCGTCGGGCGAGACAAGGCGCTTTTCCTGTGACAGATGCGCCTGGTATGACACGTTCCTGCTGGTCATCGGGTAAAGGGAAACCCTGTAGGCGGCTGAGTAAGTTTTACCGATCTCCGTGGTAGGCATCGGGCTCCCCGGGCGGGATCAGAGGGCCGCGACGCTCCCGGCGGCGCCGGTGCACGAGAACCGTGATGACCCTGTAGACTGTGCGAAGCCGCTCGCGGCGTGCCGCCTTAGCTCAGTCGGCCAGAGCACTTCACTCGTAATGAAGGGGTCAAGGGTTCGATTCCCTTAGGCGGCTCCAGCTCAGAGGCCCTCCCGGTCCACCCGGGAGGGCCTTTCTCGTTTCCGTACAGCAACGGGAGACTGCGGCGTCTGTGCCTAGCTCTGCCCTACGGTCATCTCTCCCGCAACGGGGCTTTCTGCCTGAGACGCTGAGCGGCTAGCGGTGGTCAGCGAGCTCTTCGAGGATCGCCAGGGCGCGCTCGGCGGCGTCAGCGGGCCCGTCCCCGCACCTGCCGCCGCCGGGGCGGGTGAGGGGGTCGGCCTGGTGGTGGCGGTGGCCGGCCTCGCGGAACAGCTCGACGGCCCGCTCATACCAGGAGACGGCCTCCTCGTGGCGGCCCAGGCGGTGGCAGGCGTGGCCGAGGCTGTCGCAGGCGTCGGCCTGGCCGAGGACGTCGCCGAGCCGCCGGTGCAGGTCGAGCGCCTGGCGGCAGTGGTCGAGGGCCTGCTCGTGATCGCCGAGCCGGGCGTGGGACCAGCCGACGGCGTTGAACGCGCGGGCCTGCCCGGTCAGGTGGTCCGCTGCTCGGTAGAGGGCCAGGGCTTGGGCGGCGTGGCTCAGGGCGTCCTGGTGGTGGCCCTGCCGGCCGTGCATGGTGGACAGGTTGAGATGGACGCGGGCCTGGCCGGTGGGCTCGCCGAGCTCGCCGTACAGGTTGAGGGCGAGCTCGAAGTGGCCGCGGGCCTCGTCGAAGCGGCCCGTCAGGGCGTGGGCCCGGCCCAGGCCGCCGTGAGCGCAGGCCGTCCCGAGCCGGTCGCCGGCACGCAGGGCGGCGGCCAGTGCGGTGGTCTGGACGGCCAGGTGCTCGTGCCGCATCCCGCGGCCGTCGAGGAAGTCCGCGACGGCCCAGGCGAGCTGCCAGGCGTGGCCGTCGAACCCCTGGGCGGCGGCGTGGGGGATCGCGGCCACGAGCACCGCAGACTCGGCGGTGAACCAGGCCATCGCGGTTTCGCGGTCGCGCGGCGGCTCATCCGCCGCGCCCTCCGTCGGCGGCGGCGCGGGGAGGAGCGGGTCGCGGTGCGGGTTCAGCAGCACCGCCGCGGCGTGGGCGGCGTGCAGGTAGTGGCCGAGGAGCCGGTGCGTCGCGGCCCTGCGTTCGGCCTCCGGGGTGAACGCCTGGGTCAGCTCGACGGCGTGGGCGCGCAGCAGGTCGTGGAAGGTGTAGCGGCCGGGGACGTGCTGGGTGAGAAGGTGGGCGCGGCACAGCTCGGCCAGCAGCGGACGGGCCCGCTCGACCGGCAGGCCCGCGAGACCGGCCGCCGACCGCACGCCGAAATCGGGCCCTGGATGCAGGCCGAGCAGCCGGAACATGCGCGCCGCCCCTGGGCTCAGCGCCTGGTGTGACCAGGAGAAGACGCACCGCACCTGCGTCCCGGGGCCACCGGCGTCGAAGGCGTCCAGGTTGTCGTGCACGGCGGGCAGTTCGCCGGCGATGGCGGCCAGCGGGAAGTCGGGGTGGGTGGCCGCGCGGGCCGCGATGACGGCCAGGGCCAGCGGCAGCCGCGCGCACCGGGCGATGATCTCCGCCGTCGCGCCGGGGTCCGCGGTCACCCGTTCGCCGCCCAGCCGGTGGGCGAGCAGTTCGCGGGCCTCGGTGTCGGACAGCAGGCCGAGACGGACCGGATGGGCGCCCTCGGCGGCGATCAGGGCCGGGAGCTGGTCGCGGCTGGTCACCAGCACCAGGCAGCCGGGCCCGCCGGGCAGCAGCGGCCGGACCTGCTCGGCGTCGCGCGCGTTGTCCAGCACGATCAGCGTCCGGCGCCCGGCCAGCAGGCTACGGTAGAGCCCGGTCTGGGCCTCGATCCCAGCGGGGACGCGATCGGTCGGCACTCCCAGGGCGTCGAGGAAGGCGCGCATGGCCTCGACCGGGGTCATCGGCCGCCCGCTCTGGTCGAAGCCGCGCAGATTCACGTAGAGCTGGCCGTCGGGGAACCGGTCACGTACGCGGTGGGCCCAGTGGACGGCGAGCGCGGTCTTGCCCACGCCTGGGGCGCCGGTCACGGCGGCGACGACCAGGGCCGTGGGCTGCTCGCCGGCCCTGGCGAGCAGGGCGTCCAGCCTGGCCAGTTCGCCCTCGCGGCCGGTGAAGCCGTACACGTCCGGGGGCAGCATCGCGGCGACGTGCCGGGCCGGGCGAACGGTGGTGGCCGCGGGCCCGGCCTGGGAGCGCAGCAGGGTGTCGTGCAGGCGTCGCAGGTCGGCGCCGGGGTCGAGGCCCAGCTCGTCGGCCAGCCGCTGTTGCAGGGCCCGGTAGGCGTCGAGGGCGTCGGCCAGCCTGCCCGAACCGTGCAATGCACGCATCAGCAGCTCGACCAGGGACTCCCGGAACGGATGCTGCTCCACCAGCGCCAGGGCCTCGGCGGTGACCTCGCCATGACGGCCCAGCGAGAGCTCCAGCGCCAGGCACTCCTCCACGACCGCGAGCCGGCGCTCCTGCCAGATCCTGGCCGCGCCCTCGAAGGCCCAGCCCCGCATGCCGGCCAGGAAGGCGCCGCGCCACAACGACAGCGCCTCCCGGTATGCGGCGACGGCCCCCGCCGGGTCCCGGTCGGCGGTCTGGCGCGCCGCGGCGGCTACGGCCTCGAAAGTACGGGTGTCCAGGCCGTGCTCGCCGGGTTGCAGCAGGTAGCCCGCGCGCTGCGTGGTGATCAGGCCGGGAGCGGCCCCGGCGTCGACCAGCATCCGGCGCAGCCGGGTGACCAGGTCCTGGATCTGCCGGCGCGCGGAGGCGGGCGGCTCCTCCCACACGACGTCCACGAGCTGGTCCACGGTGACGACCCGGCCGGCGTCGAGCAGCAGCGCCGCCAGCGTTCTTTCCTGCCGTGGCCCGTGCAGCACCACCGGGCGGCCGTCCAACCGGACGTCCATCGGTCCCAAGATGCCGAACCAGGCCGTGGCCATCACGCGTTCCCCCCTTGATCCGCGAGCGTCAGTGTAGACACCCGGAGGGATGCGCCGGCGAGACCGGTTCGAGGAGCGGATGAGGGCGGATCGAGGACAGGCCGTCCTAGCGTCAGGGACCCGGTGGGGGACAGCCCCTCACCGGTCGTCACCGTGATCGGACAGGAGCCCACGATGGTCCACCCCTCGCAAGGGCGCCCGCCCGTGCAGGGATACCCGCAGCCCTGGCCGGGACCGCCATCGCAGGCCGCCGAGCCCCCGCCCGGCATGTACCCGCCCGGCATGTCCCGGCCCGGCGCGCCCCCTCCGCCCCGGGAGAGGAGGAAGGCGTGGCGCGTCGTGATGGGTGTCATCGCCCTCTGCCTGGGCAAGCTGGCCGTCCTGGCCGGTGGCGGCTTGATCGCGCACCACGCCGTGGACAAGGGTGTCGCCGCGATGAGGCCGGACGGGAGGCGGGCGGATTTCTCGCAGGTGCACTCGTACACCACGATCGCCGCTCCGGGCGTCGACATATACAGCGCCTCGAACACGGGCGGGTACCAGCTGGTGGACGGCACCTCTCCGGCCTACGCGCTCGCCGCGGGGACGGTGGCCCTGATGATGTCCCGCGCTCCCGGCCTGAGCCCGCGTCAGGTGCGCCGCGTCCTCGTCGAGACGGCCGTCAAGCCCGCGCGGGGTTACACCGTCTTCCTGGGCCGCGGCCTGATCAACGCCCGGGCCGCGGTACAGGCCGCGGCTCGCGCCGCACCCGACCGGGCGGCCGCCGCACCGTACTGCCCGACCATCAGCGTCCATGGAGGAAGGTCTACGTGCTGACACGCCGTCGTGCCCTGTTCACGTTCACCGGATCGGTGTTCCTGCTGAGCGGGTGCCGCCTGCCCGGCGTTCTGACAGGGGTGGAGAAGACGCGCGACGCCACGGACATGCAGGCCGACGTCAAGCGCTTCGTCGAGCGCCGCAACGCTGCGCTGCGCTCCCATGACGAGCAGGCCTGGCTCGCGGACGTCGACACGTCCAACGCCGCGCTGATGGCGAGCCAGAAGCTGCACTTCGCAAATCTGCGCAAGTTCAAGTGGGAAACCCTGCAGCTGTCCAGCGGACCTGGCAGCGGCCCGCTGGTCGCCGAGCCCCAGCGCCACACCAAGACGTTGCCGCAGAACGTCGACGGCTTCAAGGTCCGCATGCTCTCCAAGATGGCCGGGGTCGACAAGGCCAGCAGCGCCAGCGATTTCATTTACCTGTTCGCGATGATGAACGGGCGGTACATGCTGATCGACGTCGGGCCCGACACCGACGACTACAGGGCGACCTACGACTCGCCGTGGGAGCTGACCCCGCTGACCGTCGCCAAGCGCGGGGACGTGGTGCTGGCCACGGATGGGTCGGTGCCCGACTTCGACACCTACGTCAAGGTCGCCACCAGGGCCAGCGCCGAGGTGCGCCGCGACTGGCTGAGCAACCCGGCACCCTCCGGCTTCGCCCTGTTCCTGACCCGCAGGCCCGCCAGCTACAAGAAGTGGTTCGGCGCGGGCACGCCCAGCTGGTCGGAGGGCGTGGAGATCCCCCTGTACGGCGCCACCACCGACAAGATCGATGTCACGGGCCACTACGTGGGCTCGCGCGTCGTGGTCAACATGGAGATCGCCATCAAGGCGGACAATCCGCTGGGGGTGATGAAGCACGAGATCACCCACGCGATCAGTACGGCGGTGCAGCCGATCGACATCGAGCTCGGCCCGGTAAGCGGTGCCGCAGGCACGGGGCTGAGCCTGTCCGCGCCCCGGTGGGCCGTCGAGGGCTTCGCCCGCTACATTGAGAACCGCGGGACCCCGGCGGCTGGCGACAGGTGGGTGATCCGTGACGGCCTGGCCAAGGGCCTGCTGCGCGCGGACCTGCCCAACAACGAGCACTTCTACGATGACAAGTACCGCTCGTTCAACTACTCGCTGGGCTGGTCGCTGTTCCAGTTCATCGCCGAGGCCAAGGGCCACGCGACCGCGCTCAAGGTGTACGTGGAGCTGGTGTCGAGGGCGAGTTTCGGCAACATGCAGGGCAGCGACGCGCTCTTCGACGCGCTGTACCGCCTCAAACTGCAGAGGGACGCGTTCGTCACCACGAGGAGCTCCCTGTTCTGGCAGCAGTGGACCGCATTCCTGCACAGGATGTGACGTCAGGAGAGCGCGACGTTGACCACGGCCCTGGCCTCCTACCCAGCGTGATCAACGGTCACCGGGAAAGGCTCAATAAGGCCCAGGTCGGGAATCAGTCTCTGACCTGGTCCTTCGGGCGTGGGGCCATGTCGGCATCACACAACATGATCTTCAGTTACTGACAATCGCCCAATGCTCGTGCGAGCGAGGACGCGACGAGGATCCGACGAGGATGAACCGAGGAACTTCCGCCATAGCGTGACTCGCGTAGCGGCGCTGTCGTTTCAGGCGGTTCGCAATCTGCGTGTGGCTCGCGTCGTAGGGACGCGCGGCATCGTGTCGCGATAAATGCAAGTCTTCGATTAGTCGTCAAGATCGCTGCTCCGGACAAAGGCCGGAGCAAGGCAAGGAAGTATGAATGCGGAATCCTCTTTCGATGCGTCTCATCGCCGTCGGCGCCTTTGCGGCAATGGCCGCGGCGGCGACTCCCGCGTACGCCGCTGCGCCCGCCGGCGACGTCGTGGTCAACGGCTCGCTGGACAACGGGGTCAAGGGCTGGTGGGCGTCCAAGAACACCCCGATCAACGTGACGGGCGGTCGGTTGTGCGCCCAGGTCCCCGCAGGGGGTGAGAACGTGTGGGCTGCGATGATCGGGCAGAGCGGCGTCGCGGTCCAGGCTGGACGGACCTACCAGTTGAGCTTCGAGGCGACCGCCACGAAGACGACCAGGATCAGGTCGGTAGTCCAGGGCAGCGGCGAGACGCACGCCGCGATCGTGGACGGCTACCCCGAGGTCGGCGGCAGCCCGAAGAAGTTCACCTACGCGGCCACGGCCAAAGTGTCGGACTCGGAGGCCCAGGTGTTGTTCCAGGTGGGCGGCGCGGACGCGCCGTACACGTTGTGCCTGGACAATGTGTCCCTCGTGCCCGTGCACCAGAGTGTGGTGAACGGCTCGCTGGACAACGGGGTCAAGGGTTGGTGGGCGTCCAAGAACACCCCGATCGAGGCGACGGGAGGGCGGTTGTGCGCTCACGTCCCCGCGGGTGGTGACAACGTGTGGGCCGCGATGATCGGGCAGAGCGGAATCGCCGTGGAGGCCGGGAAGACGTACCGGCTGAGTTTCAAGGCGTCGGCGACGCGGACGGTGAAGATCAGGTCAGTGGTCCAGGGCAGCGGTGAGACGCACGCCGCGATCGTGGACGGCTACCCCGAGGTCGGCACCGGCTCCAGGACCTACGCCTACCAGAACACCGCCAAGACCTCCGACCGGGAGGCCCAGGTGTTGTTCCAGGTGGGCGGCGCGGACGCGCCGTACACGCTGTGCCTGGACGACATCCTGCTCACCGACTAGAACGTCAGGCGCAGCGGTCCGGCCGTCCTGGCGCAAGCCCCGGCGGACCGCTGCGTCCCCCCACCGGGCAAGCGAACTGCCACGCCTCGAGCGAGCCGAACCGCTCAGCCTGGATGCACCGCGCCGAATCTAATCGCAGGGCGAGGAGCCCTCTACCTTGTGACTGGCTCCCGTTTGCAAGCAGGCAGTCCCGCTGCCGTGACTGCCACACCGGGTTCCTGCGAGAGGACGAACCGGAGGATGTCACTGGCGTCCGATTGGATGGGACTCATGACTGCTCATGATGTAGTCCGGCTATTGCCGGATGTCCCAGTGCTTCGCGACCTGTGCCGCTCTCTAGCGGTACTGGAAGCGGTGCTGAGCCCGGACTGGGAGAGCCGCTACCACTCCTTCGACGCGAACTGGGGGCCGGGAGAAGAGATGGCCTCAATGCGGAACGGCTCGGGCGATGAGTATTCCATCGTCTTCTCAGCTGGAGGCGCGTACATTCGCGGCTTCGATCACGAGGCGGTGATGAGCCCGTACGAGAACGACGGGCCGTGGCCAGGGGTGGTCGATTCGGTCCCTCACGCCTTCCGCCACTGTGTGGAGGAGCCCGCGTTCTGCGACGAGGACGGCATGCCGATCGTGACTGCCTGCCTGTGGCGTGAGTCCGGCGTTGGTCGCTGGCAGGTGGGAGAGATCGAATACCCGGACGACGAGAGCGACCCGGACGGTGCCGCGCACCTTTTCGAGCTGCTCGTCGATCCGTCGCCGGAGGCGTTTCAGCGGTTTGCCGAGGACTATTACGGAGTCTCTCTCAACCTCGATGCGGTGCGACACGTCTATGCCCTTCGTCCGCTGACGCAAGCGTTGGTCTGTTCGCTGAATCCCGAGCTCACCTTGCAGGACCTTGCCGATGACCTTGCGGCGTGTCGATATCCGTCTTCCGGTGAGTGATGCAGACAGTCCGGCGGGCATCCGGTGGTTTCCGCGCCGCTTTCTCCCAACGGCCCGTCATTGATCCGTAAGCATTCGCGGGCCCGGGTGGCGGTATGGTCGCGAATGTGCTTGTGAATTTCCTTCCCGGCGCGGATCTCGATTCGCCACCGTGCCGGGAAAACGAGGGTGCGTGATTCCGCCGTGAAGGAACGCGTCGAAACGCTGATGCGGGGCGTGCCCGGCCGCTTCACCAGCGGGCTGCACTCCGAACGGGTGGCCGCCCGGCTCGGCCTGTGGCTCGGAATCAGCTTCACCGTCGCCTTCGCCACCGGCCTGTTCAGCCACTTCATGCAGCATCCCCCCGGCCGGCTGGCGTGGCCGTCCCGGCCGGTCGGGCTCTACCGAGTCACGCAGGGCCTGCATGTGATCGGCGGGCTGGCGACGATTCCGCTGCTTCTCGCGAAACTCTGGACCGTTTATCCCAAGCTCTGGCAGTGGCCACCCTTCCGGTCGCTCTCGCACGCCGTGGAACGCGCGCTCGTGCTCGTTCTCGTCGGCGCTTCGCTGTTTCAGTCGATAACTGGATTGCTGAACGTCTCGTACGCCTACCTCTGGCCGTTCTCCTTTCCGGCCGCGCACTACTGGACGGCATACCTCCTGTACGGGGCCCTGGTCATTCACGTCGTGAACGAATGGGCGAAGGTGCGCAGGCAGTTGTGGACGCGGGAAGAGGTCGAGCCACGGGAGGCGGTCACGACGCGGCGGCGTTTCCTCGGCACCGTGGCCGCTGCGTCGGGCCTCACCGTCCTGTTCACGGTGGGCGAGACGTACGCGCCGCTTTCCGGGCTCGCCCTGCTCGCGCCGCGCAACCCGCATACCGGTCCGCAGGGCCTGCCGGTCAACAAGTCCGCGGCGGCGGCGGGAGTGACCGCGGTGATCCGCGATCCGGGATATCGGCTCACCGTGACCGGCGCGGTGCGCACGCCGCTGGCCCTCGCGTACGACGACCTGCTGCGGCTCCCCCAGCACACCGTCCGGCTGCCGATCGCCTGCGTGGAGGGCTGGAGCGCCGAGGCCGAATGGTCGGGCATCCGGTTGCGTGACCTCGCCGCCCTGGCGGGTGTCGCGCCGGACGCCGTGCTCACGGTCGAGTCGCTGGAGAGGGGCGGGGGATACCGGTCGAGCGAGGTGCGGCCACCGCACTGGAACGACCCGCTCACGCTGCTGGCTTTGCGGATCGACGGCGCGCCGCTCGCGCCCGACCACGGTTTCCCCGTACGGCTGATCGCGCCGAACAGGCCGGGTGTGCTGCAGACCAAGTGGGTGTCGAAGGTGGTGGCGGCGTGAACGTGGGGCGTTCGCTGGGGTACGGCCTGGGCGGCGCACTGGTCGTGGCCGGGGTCGCCGGCCTGGTCGTGGACGCTCGTCTGACCGACCCGCTCGGCTGGGCCCTGTGGTTCGGCGGCCTGATCGTGGCGCACGACGGAGTGCTCGTGCCCTTGGTTCTGCTCGCCGGCGTGGCCGTGGGGAGGCTGCGCGAGCCGTCTCCGGTGCGGGCGGGGCTGACCGTCGCAGCCGTGCTGTCCCTCGTCGCCCTGCCGATGGTCGCGGGCATCGGCAGGCGGGCCGACAACTCCTCACTCCTGCCGCTGGACTACGGGCGGAACCTGCTCGTCGTGCTGGGCCTGATCGCCCTCGTGACGGCGCTCACCATGATCGCCGTGCGGCTCCGGGGGAGCCGCCGGCGCGGCTAGAAGCCCTGGACGCCGCGTACGCCGACACCGTGGTCGGCCTCTGCCTCCACGCGTCGCGGGCTCCCTGAACGGCCCGGCGCGAGCCGTGGGGACCGACAGCGCGGGGCCGCGCTGACCGGCAGGGCGGCCCGCGCCGGCCGCGCGCTAGCCGGCGGTGCCCGACACCGCGGCGAGCAGGCCCTCGAAATCCTCGGAGCAGGGGCCGCAGGCACGCAGGTGCGCGACGATCCCCGGGTATCGCCGCCGTGCGGCCTCCGGGTGCCGCGTCACGAGTTCGACGTACACGTGGAGCAGGTCCATCGCCTTCTCACAGCCCACGTCGCGCGGGTCGGTGCCCAGGAACCGGTCGAGCTCATCCCAGCCGTTCATGACCGCCTCGAAGTGCCGATATCCAGATAGCCTCGGGCGACGAGCGCGGCGCGCAGCTTCCGCCTGGCGTCGAACATCGCCTTGTAGACGGCGTTGCGGTTCGTGTCCAGCTCGACGGCCAGAGCGTCCGTCGGGACGCCCTTGAGCACGATCGCCACGAAGATCTGGCGCTGCCGTTCGGTGAGTTCCTCGTCCACGGCCCGGCGCAGCGTGGCGAGCAGATCGTGCCATTCGGAGCGTTCGGCCGGGTCGAACCCGAACCGGTCCGGCAGGCGCTCCCAGTCCTCACCCTCCAGCCGCACCCCCGGGTCACGCCAGAAGTGGCGCCCGAGCTTGGCCGACACCTCCAGCACGGCGAACTTGTAGGCCCAGGTGGTGAACCGGCTCTCACCGCGGAACTCACCGAGCTTCGCGATCACGGCCAGCAGGGCGTCGGCCGCGGCCTGGTGAGCCACGTCGTCCAGCTCGGGTCCGGCGAGGCGCAATCGCGGGGCGCGCCTGCGCACCTCGTTGCCCGCGACGCGCAGCAGGATCGCGTGCAGCCGTTCCACGGCCGCCTCCCGCTCCACTCCGGCGCCGCCGAGCGTACGCAGCCACTCGGCCGACTCCGCGTCGCCCGAGGCGGGGGTGGCCTGGTTCTCCCCGAGACCGGGATCCGCCGCCATGCGTCCGATGGTATTCGACCGCCCTCAGGAGGTAAGACCTCGGCCGACGGTGACGCGAAGACAGTGTCAGCACATCGTCCCGACACGAGAGGAACATCGACATGACACTGCTTCACCCCGGCGACCGCTTTCCCGACCTGGCCGTGGCCCTTCCCGGCGGGGAGACCCTGCACCTGCCCGGCGCGCTGGCCGGAAGCTTCGGCGTCGTCCTCTTCTACCGGGGTTCGTGGTGCCCCTACTGTAAGGCGCAGTTGCGCGCCTTCCAGCGGTCGCTGGACACCCTCACCGGCGTGGAAGCCAAGGTGGTGGCCCTGTCGGTGGACGACGAGGCCACGACGGGGGAACTGGCCGCCACACTCCGGCTGGACTTCCCGGTCGGTCACAGCGCCGACCCGGACCTCCTGGCCCGCGCGACCGGCGCTTTCGTCAACGACGACCCCAGGTATGTCCAGTCGACCGGCTTCGTGCTCGACCCCGACGGGCGGGTCGTCGTCAGCGTCTACTCCAGCGGCGCGATCGGCCGTCTCGTCCCCGACGACGTCGTCGGCCTGATCCGCTACATCCGGGAGCACTCGCCCGCCGCCTGAACCTCCTTGCGCGTCGCGCGCACGGGCGGGGCGACACGGGCAGGGCGGCACGGGCAGGCCGGAACGTCACCGGCCTGCCCGGCCGGATCCTTGCGGCGCCGAGATTGCCTTCGGCTGACCTCCGTTCCTAGGTTTGTGGCCGTGATCAACGGAACGGTGGAACCTGGTTTCGAGCACGTACGGGACGTTTTCGCCGATGTGCTGAAGCGGCAGGCCGGCGGAGCGGGGGCGGCGGTCGCCGCCCAGCTGGACGGCCGGTGGGTCGTCGACCTGTGGGGCGGGCCCGGCTGGTCACGCGACAGCATCGTCATGCCGTACTCCGTGACCAAACCGTTCGCGGCGGTCTGTGCGTTGCTCCTCGTGGATCGGGGCGTGCTGGAGCTGGACGCCCCGATGCAGCGTTACTGGCCCGAGTTCACCGCGCCGGCGACCGTACGACATGTCCTGTCGCACCAGGCCGGCGTCGTGGCGCTGGACCGACCGGTGCCCACCGAGAGCTTCTACGACTGGGACCGGCTGTGCGCGCTTCTCGCCGCGCAGGAGCCGTCGTGGGAGCCGGGCACCGCGCACGGCGAGTCGGCGTTGTTCTACGGGCACCTGGTCGGCGAACTGGTCCGGCGCACCGACGGACGGACGCTCGGCCGCTTTCTCGCCGAGGAGGTCTGCGGCCCACACGGGCTGGACTTCCACATCGGCCTCGGCCCCGAGGAACAGGCACGGGCGATCGAGCTGACCGGATTGACCCCGGCCTTCCGGGCTGCCGCGCTGGACGGCAAGCCCGGCCTCTACCCCCGGGCGATCGGCAATCCGCCCGGTGCCCAGGACCCGGCCGTGGTCAACTCCGCCGCCTGGCGGGCCGCCGAGATCCCCGCTGTCAACGGCCACGGCACCGCCCGTGCAGCCGCCGGGTTCTACTCCGCGTTGCCGCGGCTGCTGTCAGCCGACCTGCTCGCCGAGGCCACCACCGCCCAGTGCTCGGGGACGGACGCGGTCTTCGGGGCACAGACGACCTGGGGGCTGGGCTTCGGCATCGACGGTGACGACTACGGGATGGGCGGCCTGGGCGGCAACTACGCCGGAGCCGCCGGCTACTCCTTCGCCTTTCTCACTGGCCATGCGGGCGATTTCGATCGCGCCGCCGACCTGGAGAACGCTCTGCGCGCCGTTCTCGGGCTGGGCCCGATTCCCGGCTGACCGGCGCCCGGTCCTCAGCTCAGCGCCTGCCTCAGGAGCGCCCCGATCCTCGCCTCGACGTCGGCGGTGATCTCGGTCAGGGCGTACGAGGCCGGCCACATGGCGCCTTCGTCGAGGTTCGCCTCGTCGCTGAAGCCGAGCGTCGCGTAGCGGGCCTTGAACTTCGCCGCAGCCTGGAAGAAGCAGATCATCTTGCCGTCGCGGGCGTACGCGGGCATCCCGTACCACAGCTTCGCCGTGAGTTCGGGCGCGCTGGCCTTGATCAGGGCGTGCAGCCGCTCGGCGATCACCCGGTCGGAATCCGCCATTTCGGCGATCTTCGCGAGCACCTCGCTCTCCGTGTCGGCCTTGGCGCCGCGCCGAGCGCTCGTCTTCAGCTCCTTGGCGCGCTGCTTCATCGCGTCGCGCTCTTCCTCGGTGAACCCGTCGTACTTCTGGCCCTCGGCGGTGGTGGTCTTCGTGGTGGTCGACATGACGACTTCCTCTCTCTGTGAAGTGTGGCTCGGGGTGGCGCTGGACGGGGGCGGTGTCACCACTGGCCCGCCTGCTGGCGGGTCGGCACGTTGAGCCGGTTGAAGGCGTTGGTGATCGCGATGTTGAGCAGCAGTGCGGCCAGCTCCTTCTGGTCGAAGTGCGTGGCGGCCATGTCCCACACCTGGTCCGGCACCGGGTCCGGCTGGTCGGCGAGCCGGGTCACGGCCTCGGTCAGGGCCAGCGCGGCGCGCTCCTCGTCGCTGAACCACGGCGTCTCCCGCCACGCGGCGACGGCGTGCACCTGGTCTGCGGTCACGCCGTGCCGCTGGGCCTGGTGAACGCCCCCGGCCACACACGGAGCGCAGCCGTTGATCTGGCTGGCCCGCAGGTGGCTCAGCGCCAGCAGCTTGCCGTCCACTCCGGCACCCGCGATGGCGCTGTTGACCGCTACCAGGGCCTCCATCGCCTCGGGGATCAAAGCCGCCGGGTTCGGCATGCGCTCGGTCGACATCGCTTCTCCTTCGTCGCGGGTGTTTCCGACAGGAGCTATACGACCATCGGCGCGCCGGGGCCCGCATGGTCCGTGGGACACCGTGGGACACGCGGAACCCTGTTGACCAGCGCGAACGCATCGCCGATCCGTCCGCGTGGGCCGGGACGGGTACGGTGTTGCACGTGTCCAGCCCCCAGGAGCGACTGGTGGCTCAGCTCGCCCGGATCAAGGAGCTGAGCGGGCTCAGCCTGCGCGCCCTTGCCCGTCAGACGGATCTGAGCAGCTCGTCGTTGTCGCGGTACCTGACCGGCCAGCTCGTGCCGCCGTGGGAGGCCGTCGTGGCGCTGTGCCGCGCTGTGGGACGCGATCCCCGGCCACTGCGCGCGCTGTGGGCCGAGGCGGCAGACGCCGGCGCGGCGCCCGCCCGGCGCCGCAACGATCTCCCGGCCGACCTGTTCGACTTCACCGGCAGGGAAGCGGAGTCCGCGCTGGTCGAAGAGCTGCTGCGCACCACTGGCGCGGCCGCGGTCGACGGCATGGCCGGCGTGGGCAAGACCAGCCTGGCCGTGCATGTGGCCCATCGGCTCGTCCCCGCGTATCCGGACGGCGGGCTCTATCTCGACCTGCAGGGCTTCACCCCGGGGCAGGAGCCACTGGAGCCGCACGCCGCGCTGGGCCGGTTGCTGGGCGCGTTGGACGTCACGCACCCCCCGGCCGGCACCGCCGATCGCGCGGCGCTCTGGCGGTCGGAGCTGTCCCGCAGGCGGATTCTCGTCGTGCTCGACAACGCGGTCGACGCGGAGCAGGTGCGCCCGCTGCTCCCCGGCGCGGGGAAGTCCGCGGTCCTGGTCACCAGCCGTCACCGGCTGGTGAGCCTGGACGGAGTGCCGCCGGTGTCCCTGGAGCCGCTGACCGACGACGACGCGGTGCACCTGTTCGGCCGGGCGGCGGGGCTCTCGCTCGCCGAAGAGGAAGCGGTCGGCCAGGTGCTGCGGCAGTGCGGCGGACTTCCGCTGGCGCTGCGGATGGCGGGTGCGCGGCTTCGCCACCGCCCGGGCTGGACGGTGGCCGTGCTGGCCGAGCGGCTGCGTGCCACCCCCAGCCGCTTCGGCTCCGCCTTCGGCATGTCGCTGCAGCAGCTCGACGCGGTCCAGCGGCGCATGTTCCGGCTGCTGGGCGTGCTGCCGGGCGCCGACTTCGACGCGGCGGTGGCGGGCGCGCTCACCGACATGCCGCCCGACCGGGCCGGCGCGTCGCTGGAGGAGCTGGTCGACGCCCACCTGGTCCAGGAGCCCTCGCCCGGGCGCTACCGGATGCACGATCTGATCCGGCAGTACGCGGCGGACATCGCCGCCGACGAGGAGCCGCGGGCCGAAGCCGCCCTGCGCCGGGTCCTCATGCACTATCTGGCGCAGGCCGTCGCCCACGAGCGGACCCTGCCCTCGCCGCACCGCAAGGAATCCTCGCCAGGAGATCCGGCGAGGGCCTTGGCCTGGTTCGACCTCGAGTACGTCAACCTGGTGGCCTGCTTCGACGCCGCCGTGCGGCTCGGCGTGGACGAGGTGGTGGCCGAGCTGCCGCAGGCCATGCGGGTCTGGTTCTTCCGGCACCGCGGAACCGACGACCAGGCACGCCTCCTCGAAGCCGCCGCGGCCGCCGCGGCCCGTCTCGGCCGCGACCAGGAGCGGGCTTCGCTGCTCGCGGACCTCGGGTACGCCCGTGCCACCGCCGGACGCCTCACCGAGGCGCTCTCCGCCTACGAACTGGCCGAGCAGTCAGGGCCGGACGACGACATCGCAGCCGCCCTGGCGCTGCGTATCGGCATGGTGCGCCGGGATCTCGGTGACCTCGAAGCGGCACAGGCGCACTTCCGGCGGGCACGCGAGCTGTTCGAGAAGATCGGGCGCCACGCGGGACAGTCCCAGGCGCTGGCCTTCGACGGATGGGTGACACTTCACCTCGGGCAGCGCGGCGAAGCCGTCGAACTCGCCCGGACATCCATCGCCCTGGCAGACGGGCCCGCACAGATCACTGGTCTGGTCACCCTCGGTCTCGCGCTGGCACCGGACGATCCGGCGGAGTCGCTGCGAACGCTGCATGACGCGTTGACGCTGTCCGAACAGCACAATCTCCAGCACAACCAGGCGTGGTGCCACAACTGTCTCGGTGTCGCGCTGCGGACCACGGGCTCACCCGAGAAGGCGCTCGAACACCACCGGCGGGCCTTCGAGCTGCTGGAACCGCTGGCCGAGGTGCAGCTGGAGATCGATGTCCTGCACGCCTACGCCGAGACGTGCCGCGCGGCGGGCCGCTATGACGAGGCGCTGACGCTGCTCGACCGGACCATCGAGCTCGCGCGTGAGCTGGGCCGGCCGTACGACGAGAAGCTCGCCCGCGCGGCGCGGGAGACCGTGCGCGCGGCCCGCTGAGCCGTCCCCGCCGTCCGTTCGCGGCACCGGAACATTTCGGATGCCTCCTCGTGATCCGGCCGGTTAGGTTGGGGGTCGCGGGAGGAGATGATCATGTCGGGCGAGTTGAAGACCTTGTGGCGGCCGACCGGGCCGGAGGAGTTGGAACTGGTCCGGCGGTCCGGGTGGCGGGCGTGGCCGCCGCGGCTGCCCGAGCAGCCGATCTTCTATCCCGTGCTCAACGAGGACTACGCGATCAGGATCGCCCGTGACTGGAATGCTCCCCGCTACGGGGTCGGTTATGTGACCCGCTTTCACGTGCCCGAAGACTTCCTGGCCCGCTATCCGATCCAGCAGGCCGGCGGGGAGACGATTCTCGAACTGTGGGTGCCCGCCGAGGAGCTGGACGAGTTCAACGCGCACATCTCCGGCGTCATCGAAGTGGTGCACGAGTTCCGGCCGGACCTGGACAGGACATGAGCTCGTGCCCCTGATCTCCCGTAGCGACTGCGAGGTGAACGTCCACGACGGGACCTTTTTCATCGTCGATGTGTCGTTCTCCTGGGACCCCTTCGCGCCGTCCGACCGCGGCGGCCTCAGGCTCTCGGCCGAGGACGACCTCGTGAGCCTCACGCTCGAAGTGTGGGACGACGAGCCAGGTGATCAGCGCGAGCCGTGGTCGGATGTCGTCACCCGCGTCCTCCGCTCGGAGGCCGGAGAAGTCTGCGCGGCGGAGCTGTACACGGGCGTGCAGGACGGGTTCCTGCTGCTCGGGGAGCCGGAGCGGCTGTGGAACGTACGGGTGTACACACGGGCCGATGACGAAGCGGATCCGCGGGAGCAGTTCTTGGTCCAGTTCTGGCCGCGGGGGGCCTCGACCTAGATCTAGATCTTCCCTGCACAGGGTCGGCAGAGAACAAGATCCGGCCAACTGTTGGCACGGCCGCACGTGTCGTGCCGCGCCTCTCGTCCCCGTCGGACGAATCTTCCCTGCGGTGCCAGCGCCGCTCGTACGGCCTGGTGAATCGCCACGACGAGAGGACGTTCATGATGAGGCACATCCGCAGGATGTGTTACCCCGTCGCCGCCCTGGTGGCGGCGGCTGTCCCCCTGACGCTGTGCGGAGCGGTCCCTGCCGACGCCGCGCCCGCCCGTGTCGAGGCCGCGGCCACGGCGGCGCAGCGGGCCGCGGCGCCGAACCCCGCGTCGTGTCCTGAGCAGGTGGCGCTGGTCGACGGCGGCTTCGAGAAGCCCGTCGTCGCGGGGACGTGGGCTTCGTTCCCCGACGCCTCGCAGAACAACCCGAACGCGGTGCCGGGCTGGCGGACGACCGCCACCGATCACATGATCGAGGTCTGGAGCCCCCGGATGAACGTTCCGGCGGTCGAGGGCGCGCAGTTCGCGGAGCTGAACGCCAACCAGGTCTCGACCCTCTACCAGGACCGTCCGACCACTCCGGGCCAGAAGCTGTACTGGCGGCTGTCCCACCGCGGGCGTCTCGGCACCGACCAGATGGCGCTGGACATCGGCGCTCCCTCGGGTCCCGCCCAGCAGGGGATCATGTCCGACGGCACCGCTAAGTGGGGCGCCTACCACGGCACCTACACCGTGCCCGCCGGGCAGACGATCACCAGGTTCGCCTTCCGTTCCATCTCCGCCGCCGGGGGCAACGCGGCGATCGGCAACTTCCTCGACGACGTCTTCTTCGGCACCCCGCCGTGCGTCGTCGTCACCAAGTCCGCGAGCCCGCAGGGGCCGGTGGACGTCGGCGACGAGATCACCTACCGGCTGACCGCCGTCGACAAGGGGGGCGACGTCGCGCAGAACGTCCGGCTCACCGACAAGGTCCCGGCCGGGACCACCTACGTGCCCGGCTCGCTCCGCGTCGTGAGCGGCCCGGGCAGCGGCGCCATGACCGACCAGGCCGGCGACGACCAGGCCGAGTTCGACGCCGCCACCGGTGCTGTCTCCTTCAGGCTGGGAGACGGCGCCACGGGCACGACGGGGGGTCGGCTGGCCAACGACACCACCCTGCCGGACGGCACCACCGTGGAGTTCCGGGTCAAGGTCGGCAGGGCGGTCGCGGGCAAGCAGGTCGTCAACAGCGGCGCGGTCGCCTACGAGAACCGGCTCGGCCCCGAGCCCGAGCCGTTGACCTCCACCAGCGGTGACGCCGTCACCGAGGTCAACCCGGCCGTCGACCTGAGCGTGGTCAAGTCCGCGGACAAGACCGAGGTCACCGTGGGGGAGACCGTCACCTACCGCGTCACGGTCGCCAACGCCGGGCCCAACGACGCCACGGGCGTCGCCGTCAAGGACGTCCTGCCGGCCAACCTCGCCTTCCTGTCGTCCACGCGCTCGACCGGCACGTACGCCGGTGGAACGTGGACCGTGGGAACGCTGGCCAGTGGCGCGACGGCCACGCTGGTCGTCCGCGCGAAGGCCACCGCGATCGGGGAGACGGTCAACACCGCCACCGTCGGCGGCAAGGAGCTCGACCTCGACCCGGCCAACGACAGCGACACGGTCAAGGTCTGCGTCCAGCGCGAGCCGTTCTGCCCGTACTGCACGCCCGGGAGCAAGCAGGACACCGGGAAGTGACCTGCTGAAACCGGAAGCCGCCGGGACTACCGTTGTGTCGCCGAAGACGCGCCACGACGGAGAGGACCGACATGACAGGCACGCTCCTTAACGAGCTGTACGAGGCCGAGCGGCGACTGCAGAAGGCGCAGCTCGGCGGTGACGTGGAGGAGCTCGACCGGCTGCTCGACGAGCGGCTCGTCTTCACGGGACCGCCGGACGGCCGGCTGCACACGGAGGCCAAGCAACTCGATCTCCACAACCACCGCTCGCGTACGCAGGTGATGACGAAGGTGGCCGAGGAGGACCTCACCGTCGTCGTCTCGGGGACGACCGGAGTCACGTGCTTCCTCGGCACGCTCGAAGGCACCTTCGACGGCGAGCCGTTCGCCGGCCGGTTGCGCTACACGCGCACGTGGGTGCACACCGGCGAGTACGGCTGGCGCGTCCTGGCGGCCCACGCCAGTGAGGCGTGACGCGAGGTTCCGAAGTCGCGAGGCCCTTCCGGACCATCCGGAGGGGCCTTCGCACGTACCGGGCCGGAAACACGCGAGCAGCGGATCGGCGGGGCTACGCGTTCACACTGCATGGATCGTGAATCCCTACGGTTGACGGCGCTCGCATCGCCGGCGCCGCCTCCCGAGTCCGATCTGGCGGGGCTGTACCGCGAGCACCGGGTCGGCCTGGTGCGGCTCGCGGTGCTGCTCGTCGGCGACCTGGAGTCGGCGGAGGACGTGGTGCAGGACGTCTTCGCCCGGCTGCACGGCCGGCGGCGGCCCCCGGATCTGACGCTCGCCTATCTGCGGACCTGTGTGCTCAACGGGTCGCGGTCGGTGCTGCGCCGCCGCGCGGTCATGCTGCGCCGCACGCAGCGGGTCACCGACCTCGCCGACTCGGCGGAGACCGCCGTCCTCATCGGCGAGTCCCGCAGGCAGGTGCTGCGGGCACTGGCCCGGCTGCCCAGGCGCCAGCGGGAGGCGCTGGTGCTGCGTTACTACCTCGACCTGGCGGACTCCGAGATCGCCCTGGTCATGGGGGTGGGGCAGAGCACCGTCAGATCCACGACCGCACGAGCCCTGGCCAAACTCCTCCGCGAACGAAGGCGGGGAACGCTGAGCGTGCCTGGACACGTGGAAGGGGCACGGGCGGGAACGCCCATGCCCCTCGTGGCCCTACTGGATGTCAGGACCTCGCTTCCCGGCTCACGGGTCGCAGTCCTCGCTGGAGGAGTGCATCATGGGCCGGCTGTAGCCGGTGACCTGCCGTGACTCGGTGACGTACCGGGTCTCGCTGACCGGGCGCCGGTAGGTCATCATGCGCGTGTAGCTGACCGGACGGCTCTCGCTGACGAAGTGCGTGGACTGCACCTCGCGAGTCTCCGGCACCATCCGGGTGTAGCTGACCGGACGGCTTTCCGTGACGAAGCGCGTCTCGGTGACCGGGCGCCGGAAGGTTTCCTGCCGGGTGACCGGACGTGACTCGGTGACGTAGCGCGTCTCGGTGATGGGCCGCTGGTAGGTCTCCTGGTGGGTGACCGGTCGGCTCTCGGTGACGTAGCTCACCACCGGGCGCTGGTAGGTGACGTAGCGCGTCACCGGACGCGATTCGGTGACGTACCGCGTCTGGGTGACCGGGCGCTGGTAGGTCACCTGGCGGGTGACCGGCCGGCTTTCCGTGATCATGCGCGTGTAGGTCACGGGGCGCTGGTAGGACACCTGACGCGTTTCGGTGACCGGACGCATCCGGGTGACCATCCGCGTCTCGGTGACCGGGCGCCGGAAGGTGACCTGCCGGGTGAACGTGACCGGACGGCTCTCGGTCACCATACGCATCTCGGTGACCGGGCGCCGATAGGTGATCGTCCGCGTGTAGCTGATCGGACGGCTGTACGACGACTGCTCGCGGAGCGCCGGACTGCTGCTCCGCAGCAATGACGAGCGCAGCGACGACTCGCGCAGTGACGACGAACGCAGCGACGACGAACGCAGCGACGACTCGCCCAGCGAGGCCCGCGAGCGGTGGTAGGCGATGTTGCTCTGGGACTGGCTGCCGCTCGACTCCTCGCTCGATGAACCTTCCTGGGCGCTCTCCGGCCCGTACCCGCTCTCCTCCTCGTACGCGCGTCCGCTCTGCTGAGCCGCCTCCTCCGACTGTTCGCCGAGGCTGGTGCCCGGCTCCTCGGCCCGCGGCGCGCTGAGCGCGGCGGCGAGGCCGGAGGGGTGGGCGGCGGTGGAGGCCGATGCGATGGCCGGCCAGAGCGTAACCGCGGACAGGACTGCCGGACCCAGCAGTAATGAGAATCGAGTGCCGTGCATAGAGATACTCCTCTCCGATCAGCGATCGGGTCGTATCTCAATCGTTGGCACACGCCGCCGGAGCCCGTCCAGGCGAGTTGACCCCTCCCGGGCCGTTCGCTGTGGCATTCCATAGGTGCCAATGGGCGTGGCTATCGACGACGACGTCGTTGACCGGCCTCCGCTTTGCCTCCGCATTTCGCCGACAATGCGCTTCGACTAATTGCCGAGACGTTTACGGATTCGGCATTGCGTGTTTTCCGGAGAAAGCGCAGGCTCAGCGGTGGGCGATGACGGCGTACCGTTCGTCGTGGATGGGCTTGCCCCACAGCACGGGGTCGGTCAGCGGCTCCACCCCCACGCTCGCGGCGTACGGCCGCAGCACCTCGACCAGAGGTTCGGCGCTCACCCCGCCGAGCCAGGGCAGGGAGCCGGCGCCCGGCACGTACGGCGGGCCGTCCCCGGAGGCCTGCCAGTTGCCCTCGATGAGGATCAGCCGGCCGTGCGGGCGCAGCAGACTCATCCAGGTGCGCAACGCGCGCTCCGGTGCGGGCAGGGTCCACAGCAGATGCCTGGCCAGGACGACGTCGAAGGAGGTTCCGGCGGCGGCCGGCGGGTCGCTCGCGTCGCCGGTGAGGACGGGCGCGGTGAAGCCCGCCGCGGCGAGCTTGCCCCGGGCCGCCTCGGCCATTCTCGGGGACAGGTCCACGCCCACCGGCCGGTGTCCCTGCTCGGCCAGCAGCAGCGTCAGCGACCCGGTGCCGCAGCCCAGGTCGAGGACGTCGGTGGGAGGCCGCGGCATCCAGGACCGCAGCCGTCCCGCCCAGGCCGCGCGGACCCGGAGGTCGCGAAGCCCGTGGTCGGCTTCGTCGTCGAAGGTGTCTGCCTCCGCGTCCCAGTAGGAGGCGATCGACTGGGGATTCAGATCAGGCACGGACGCATCTTGTCACCCGCAGCCGACAAAAGTGGATGCAAAGGGTAAGACGGGTGATGTCCGCAGGGGTCAGACGGCCTGTGGGGGTGAACCGTTCACCTTCCAAGAGGCTCCGGAGACGCCAGGACCCCGGCAGGAGGATCTCCTGCCGGGGTCCCGCACGTGTGGTGCCGGTGCCGGGTCGCCTCTCGGCGAAAGGCACAACGCGGCTCCAGCCGAACGGTAGTCCGCGAAGGCAAATTAGGTGAGGCCCGGGGACACCTGCACACCGGCCACGCTTCATCCAACCACGTGTCCGCACTCGTTGTTCCCGGGCCACGCCATCTTTTTCCAAGCCGATCTCCGGCGCCCGCTGCGCAAGCCCCGCTCAGTCCCGGAGGAAGACGGTCTTTCCGGACCTGCCGGGGAAGACGAGGACCAGGTGCTCCTCGACCGGGCCGTCGGACTCGTACGTCATGGCCTCCTCCTGTTTCCGCACGTAGACGCGGACGCGATAGCGGCCGGGCCCGGCGGAGGCGAGGTTCGGCAGAGGGGCGCTTTCCTCTCCGAGGAGTTCGAGCGTGCCGTCCGGGCTGTCGACGCCGGTCTCGACGACCGTGTCCCAGCCCTTCAGCCCCAGGCGGGGAGCCTGGCGCAGCGCCTTGACCGTCATGCAGATCGGGTAGTTGTCCACGGCGGTGCCGACCGAGACGGCGGTCGTGGTCAGCCAGTCGATGACGTCGTCGAACGCGCGGTCCAGTCTGCGCGGCCGCTCCTCGCCGGACCGGCCCGTGCCGTCGTCGACCAGATAGCCGCCGCCCTCACCCACGTGAAGGGCGGTGGTCGCCTGCCGCACCGCCCGCAGGCGGCGGGCAGGGTCCGCACAACGGGCGGTCATCCGCGCCTGGTACTCGTCCTCCTTCCGCTGCGCCTCGGCCTCCGACAGCACGAGGTCGGGCCACTTCCGCGCGACCGCGTCCGGGCACAGGAACACCAGCGCGCCCATGAGCGAGTAGCTCCAGTCGTACGCCCCGGCCTGGTCGAGCAGGGTGCGGACGCGCGGCTCGGAGGAGGGCCGCCCGGCGACGCCGCACAACGCCCGGCCGAAGGACAGCAGCTCCCGATCGGGCAGCGCCACGAGCCGCGGAGCGTACCCCGCGACGTCCCGCGCCGTGCAGAGGAAGGCGAGTTCGCGGTCGCGGGGCGCGGTGTCGCCGTACGACTGGCGGATCACGGTCCACGGGTCGCAATCGGGCTCCCCGGCGAACCCGCCCTGATCTCCGCCGTCGTCTCCGCCCTCGTCGACGTCATCGCCGATACTCAAGGCCGTGCCCTCGTTCTCGGCGGCCTCCTCCGCGAACTTGTCCGCGGCCTTCTCGCCATCGCGGCCGAGGGCGACAAAACCAGGAGGCACCTTATCCACAGGAAGATCGAAATGTACGGATGAGGGAAAAGGGCCGCGGCCGCCGTTTCCTCCGGTTGATTGTGCGCTCGCGGGGCGAAAAAGGTGTTGCCCGCCCTTGCGGGCTGCGGAAGCCTCCCTCCTGTGGAGCGAGTGATTCTGGCGGGGGCGGACGGCGTCCCGGCCTTCAGTTATGTCGAGGACGAGCGTTACGGGCTGCGGTGCGCCGACCTGGTCGAGGTCCTGGGCCCGGGGGCGGTCGATGCGATCATGGCGAAGCTGCCGGGCTGGGCGGTGGCGGGGCCGGTCGATCTGGGCAAGGCGCTGGTCGCGCGCGGTGCGCGCGTGATGCGGCACGCCCACGAGATGACCTGCGAGCTGCGGACGGCGCCGCCCGCCGAGACCGGGGCGCCCGAGGGCTTCCGGTTCGTGCCCTGCGACCGGTCTCCAGAGGAGGTGTTCGCGGCGTGGCGGGCGGCCTATCCGCCGGGTCACCCCGACCACCGGAACGTGGACGACGACGCCGCGCTGCGCGACATCCTCACCCCGTTGCTGGAGGGGAAGATGACCGGCGAGATCCTGCCCTGCGGCGTGCTCGCCGTGGACCGGGACGACGCGGTGGCCGGCGGCGCGGTGGTCACCCTCTTCCACGACCGGCCGTGGGTGGTCGAGGTCTTCCGCCACCCCGCCCGCACACCCTCCGGCCTCGGCGCGCGCATGCTGGCCGCCGCACGGGACAGGGCGGCGGCAGGCGGATGGGAGCGGCTCGGCCTGGTCGTGTCCGAGGGCAACCCGGCCAGACGCGTCTACGAACGGCTCGGCTTCACCCTGGTCGGCACCTCGATGACCGTGGTCGTCCCGGACTGACCGTCACAGGGACGAGGTGAACTCCTTCACCTCCCGCTCGTAACGCCCGGGGTCCGCGTTCCAGGAGCCCGTGTGCCCGCCTCCGCTCGTCCGCACGAGCCTGACGATGTCGGGGCGGGCCTCGGCGAACCGCAGCGCCGGGCCGATCGGCACGGTCGCGTCGTCGTCGTCCACGAAGACCAGGGTGGGGATCCTGAACTCGCGGGCGTGCCGCAGGTGGTCGATGTCGTCGAAGGACACGCCGGTGCGCCGCTCGATGACCCATTCGCCCACCGACACGAGGAAGCCGGGCACACCCATCTGCTCGGCCCCGAGGGCGATCGGCGCCCGCCAGTCGATGACCGGGCTGTCGAGGATCATGGCCTTGATCGGCTCGCCGGGCAGGTTGCGTACGGCCATCGGCACGATGCCCCCGCCCATCGACCAGCCGTACAGGACGATTCCGGTCGCGCCCTGGTTCTTGGCGTACGTGATGGCCGCCGCCACGTCCTGCCACTCGGTGGCGCCGAGGTGGAACTTGCCGTCGGAGCTCGCCGGGGCGTCCTCGTCGTTGCGGTAGGTGATGCCCAGCACCGGCATCCCCAGGCTGTGGAAAACCGGCAGCACGCGCAGGGCCTCCGCCGGGCCGCCGTTGCGGCCGTGTACGGCGATCACCCAGGTCGTCGAGGTGCCCTCGGTCCGCCAGCCGGGGAAGTCGCCGAGCGGCGAGGGGATCCTCACGTCCGTGTACGGCACGCCGGCGGCGGCCGGGGTCGCGTGGCCCCACAGCCAGCGGTCGAGGTAGGCGTGCACTCCGGGCCGCAACTCGCCGTGGACGACCTCGGTGACCTTCCTGGTCACCGTGCCGGTCCCGGTCGTGATCACCTGCCCCACCAGTGCGTTGCCGTCCGCCCAGGTCAGGCCGTACGTGCCGGGGGCGGCCGTGTCGGCGCCGCCCTTGATCGTGACCTGGTCGCCGCTGACGGCCGTCACCTCCAGGGGATATCCGGAGGTGTGGACGGGATCGATGACCAGGCCGGAGTAGTACCAGCCCGCGCCGCCGACGGCGGCCACCGCGAGCACCACGACGACGGCGAGCGTCCACAGCAGGCGGCGCCGCCATCGTGTCGTCCAGCGCATGGCCCAGAATCTACTGGGCCTTTATCCGTTGGTTAAGTGCGGATGACGCCTTTCGTACGCATGAGGAACTCACCGAGGTAGGCGTCGTGCGGAACCCACGGCGGCATCAGATAGGTGGGAGTGTCCCCCAGGTAGACGTTCCTGATCGACGGGTCCTCCACCAAATGGTCGACCAGCCCGGCGTCCTCCGTGATCGCGGTCAGCACGAGCGTGTTCCGCAGCGGCTCGATGCCGTCCGCCCGGCTCCAGGGCGCGAACCACACACAGGGGAACGACAGCTCGATGCCCGTCTGGGGCGCGTCCGGCCGGTCCACCAGGAAGACGGCCGGCCGCAGGACGCCGCTGCCGTCGCCCAGGTCGTCCACCACGCCGTCGCCTCCGATCACCGGCGTCGCGCCGTTCACGTGGTCGAGCAGGTACTTCTCGATCGCGTGCGCGTCCGCGACCGGCTGGACGGGCAGCACCGCGCCGTCGTCCTCCGGCGGCAGGCTCGGGATCGCCGAGAGCCGTTCCGCGACGGCCTCGGCCACCGGTGCGGGATCGCCCTCCACGAAGACGGCGGTGGTGTTCACGCAGGCCGTCCCTCCGAAGGCGCTGACCGACTCCACGATCGTGCCCAGGTGGGACTCCCAGTCGTGCCCGGTGAGCAGGATCTTGGACCGTCCCGGGCCCTGCGGCAGCACCCTGACGTCGTTGCCGTACTTGTTCACGACCTCCTCGCCGCCGTACACCATGGCGAGGTCGGCGTCGCGGATGATGTCGTCGGCCACCGCGTAGTCGGTCGGCAGGAGCACCACCTGGTCGTCGCCGAACCCCGACTCCCGCAGCGCCGTGATCAGGCGGTGGGGGGTGAACGGCTCGCGCCGCGAGGGGCGCACCGCGACCCGGTAGCCGAGCGCGAGGGCCTCCAGCCACAGCGTGTGCACGCCCGGGTGGTTGCCCGCGGCGTGTACGGCGAAGACGTCGCCGCGCCGCGTCCAGACCGCCTGGCCGTTGCGGGTGAGCGGGTCGCGCCAGTCGTCCACCGCGCCCTCGGGACGTGCGTACCGGGTGGTGCGGTACGCCTCTCCGGCGCGCCGTCCGATGCCCGAGGTCGCCGCGCGGACCACGATGATCGGCATCCCCGAGACGCGGCTGACGATGTGCTGGTACTCCTCCGCCGGAATGCCGTCCACCACGCCGGTCGCGAAGAGCCGTCCCGCGCGGGCGAGGGCCGCCGCCCGCTCGTGGGCCGGCAGGGTCCGCGCCTCGCGCAGGGCCGCCATCGTCCGCTGGACGAACAGCCGCGGCACCAGGCTCAGCTCGGCGACCGGCGTCCCGGTCAGCTCCGTGATCGTCAGTCGGCTGCGGCTGTGGTAGGGCCCGCCCGCGCCCAGCGCGTCGAGCCGGATCAGCTCGTCCATCAGTACACCCCCTCGATGACCGTCTCGTTCTCGAAGGTGGGAAGCGGGCCGACGTCGGCGACGGAGTCGCCCATCTGCCCCGGCGGCGGCGCCACGCGGGTGGCCAGGTCGCGTTCGAGGTTGTTGGGCAGCAGGAAGCTCTTGCTGACGTGGTGCATCACCACCTGGCCGCGGTCGCCGTACCGGACGGCCTCCCCGGTCTCCTGGTCCACCACCGAGAACGAGATGTAGGGCGAGAACGTGTCGAAGACGACCAGGTCCTCCCCCGGCGGCGCGACGCGCTCGGCCAGCCCGCCGAGGATCATCGTGCTGCCATACGTGCCGTACAGCTTGACGTTCGGGAAGACCTCGGTGCGGAGCAGGTAGCGGGTGTCGGGGTCCATGTGCGCGCCGCCCCAGCTGATCGCGCCGACCTTCGTGTTGATCAGGTCGACGAGCGCCTTCCTGCGGGCCAGCCGGGTCAGCAGCGGCGGCGTGGTCACCAGGACCCTTACGTCCTGGGTCTCCAGGATGTAGGTGCTCTGGTCGATCAGGTGCTCGGCGTAGCGCTCGGCCTCGTCGGCGCGGCCCTCGGCGATGCACCTCTTCACCCACCGGGGGTCCATGTCGACCGTGAACCGGATGCCGCCCCGCCGCGCGGCCTGCCATCGGACCAGTTCGCCGAAGACGTGCGGCCCGGTCGGCCCGAGCGACAGCCAGTGGCCGCTCTCGGGGTAGCCCCTCGCCCGCAGGTCCTGCTCGGTCCGGTGCATCAGCCGTTCCACCCAGTCCCGTAGCAGCACGACGCGCTTGGGCGGCCCGGTCGTGCCGCCGCTCTCGTACACGCCGATCACGTCCGCGTCCGCGCCGTACCCCCGGGGGATCAGGTCCTCCACCCGGACGTCGCGCAGCTCGTTGGCCACGTTGGGGAAGCGGCGCAGGTCCTCGAAGGTGCGCACGTCCTCACGCGGGTCGAAGCCGAGCGTCTTCGCCCGGTCCAGCCAGTATGGCGAGCCGGTCTCGGGGTTGAAGTGCCACCGCATGGCGGCCGCGATGAACTCCGGGCCCTCCGGGACCTGGTCGAGCGGGCAGTCGAGGATCGGATCTGTTGACATATCCGGCCCCTTTGACTCGGAAATCCCCTGAAAAGCCAGGCTATTTCCGGGCGATTCGCCACCAGGTCAAGAGATTCCGGGACTGTGGAAAAGATCGGACACCAGATCCCAGGGCCGGGTCTCAGGGCCGGATCTCAGGGCCGGGGCGAGGTCCGCTGCCAGAGCCGACCCTGGTTCTGGCCCTTCCCCGTCGCGGCCCGGCAGCGGGGACAGACCCTCCGCACCTCGTCGGCCGCCCCGCCCGACTCGGGGAACGCGTCCGGCCACGGGACGTGGTGGAACCGGTGCAGCCGCGACCGGCTGAGCGCGAGCCCGCACACGGTCTGGTTGGCGCCGGGCCACCAGGCGTGCGCCTCGCCCGCGGGCTTGCGTACGCCGTCCTCGTCCCGCCACTCGCCCGACGCGGCCACCGAAGGCTCCCCACGCGGCATCGCCCGCCTCCTCACGTCTCCGCCGCATGGTTCCCGCACGCGGCGGGGCGAACCGTCAGCAGGGCACCTTGACGTGGGAGGGGTGGGGTGCGAGGGAGGGCAGGTCCTGCACCCGTTATTACCGGCCGCCTCCGGAATGGTTCACGATGCCGATGTTCCGGGCCCGCAGGCCGTCGTGACGGCGGAAAAATGGCGTGCCCGGTGTGGTGAGCGGCAGGTAGCCTCTCCGGGAAATCTGGAAGGGGCGGCACGTGGGGCATGTCGAGGTCGGGCATCTGACGCATGTGCTGCCGGACGGCAGGATGCTCCTGAGCGACGTCTCGTTCCGAGTGGGGGAGGGCGTCAAGGCGGCCCTGGTCGGCCCGAACGGCGCGGGCAAGACGACCCTGCTCCGGATGATCGCGGGCGATCTCCAGCCGGTCGAGGGCACGCTGGCCCATTCGGGCGGTCTCGGCGTGATGCGGCAGTTCGTCGGCAACATCCGGGACGGACGTACGGTCCAGGACCTGCTGCTCAGCGTCGCGCCGGAACGGGTCAGGACGGCGGCGGAACGGTTGGACGCCGCCGAGCTCGCGATGATGGAGCGCGACGACGAGAAGACCCAGATGCGGTACGCCCAGGCGATCACCGACTACACCGACGCCGGGGGCTACGACATCGAGGTGCTCTGGGACGCCTGCGCGATGGCCGCCCTCGGCACGCCGTACGACAGGGTGAAGTATCGCGAGGTCGCCACGCTGTCCGGCGGCGAGCAGAAGCGGCTGGTGCTGGAGGCGCTGCTGCGCGGGCCCGACCAGGTGCTGCTGCTCGACGAGCCCGACAACTACCTCGACGTGCCGGGCAAGGTGTGGCTGGAGACGGCGCTGCGCGAGACGCCCAAGACCGTGCTGCTGGTCTCCCACGACCGGCAGCTGCTCGCCAACGCCGCCGACCGGATCGTCACGGTCGAGTCCGGCAACGTCTGGATCCACGGCGGTGGCTTCGCAACGTACGCAGAGGCGCGGCGGGAGCGCAACGAGCGGCTCGACGAGCTGCGCAGGCGCTGGGACGAGGAGCACGCCAAGCTCAAACGCCTGGTGGTCATGCTCAAACAGAAGGCCACCTACAACGACGGCATGGCCCCGGCCTACCACGCCGCCCAGACCCGGCTGCGCCGGTTCGAGGAGGCCGGGCCGCCGGAGGTCGCGCCGAAGGACCAGGTCATCAGCATGCGGCTGCGCGGCGGACGCACCGGCAAGCGTGCGGTGATGTGTGAGGGCCTGGAGCTGACCGGCCTCATGAAGCCCTTCGACCTGGAGGTCTGGTATGGCGAGCGGGTCGCCGTGCTCGGCTCGAACGGCTCGGGCAAGTCGCACTTTCTGCGGCTGCTGGCGGGGGAGGACGTGCGTCACTCGGGCACGATGCGGCTCGGCGCACGGGTCGTCCCCGGGCACTTCGCCCAGACCCACGCCCGGCCCGAACTGCTCGGCCGTACGCCCTGCGAGATCGTCATGACCGAGCACGCCCGGCTGAAGAACGAGGCGATGAAGGCCCTGGCCCGCTACGAACTCGCCGGCCGGGTCGCCGAGCAGCGGTTCGAGACGCTGTCGGGCGGCCAGCAGGCCCGCCTGCAGATCCTGCTGCTCGAACTGTCCGGCGCCACGCTGCTGCTGCTTGACGAGCCGACCGACAACCTCGACCTGGCCAGCGCCGAGGCCCTGCAGCAGGGCCTGGACGCCTTCGAGGGCACCGTGCTGGCGGTGACGCACGACCGCTGGTTCGCGGCCGACTTCGACCGCTACCTGGTCTTCGGCTCCGACGGGCGGGTGTACGAGTCGCCCGATCCGGTCTGGGACGAGACACGCGTGGTCCGCCCGCGATAGACCGCCGGTAAAGATACCGGCGGGAGCGCGCGTGTCCCGGAGGCGGCGTCCCATTCAGCGGTTATGACGGCTAAGTGACGCGACGTTGCCACATGACCGTCGCACTCGCCCTCGCCGCGCTGGCGATGGCGTCGTGCGCGAGGGAAGACAAGCAGGAGGGCCCGCAACCGCTGGCCCTCAAGGAGCAGGTGTCCTCGATCGTGCGCTCGGGGGCCGGATACGCGGTGACCTGGGCGGGGGTGCTGAGCAACCCCAACCGCTGGCATTTCGGGGAGAACGCCGTCGCCGTGATCACGGCCGTGGACGCCGCCGGCAAGGAGGTCGTCCATCAGGAGCAGCCGCTGGACGCGGTGCCGCCCGGCCGCCCGCTGGCCTTCAGCGGCCAGGTCACGAGCCACGCCCAGCCGGTGCGCGTGAAGATCGACTACCGTCCCGCCTCATGGCGGTCCATTCCGCGCGTCCCGTCGGCGTTCCTCAAGTTCCCGATCTCGGACGTCCGCACCGACAAGCTGACGAACGGGTCCTACCTCGTCACCGGCTACGTGCTCGACCCGTTCCGCAAGCCCGCCGGCGGGCTCGCCGTCACGGCCCTGTTGCGTGACGCGGCGGGCAAGCTCGTCGGCGGGGCGACGTCGTTCGTGGACGACGTACGGCCGGGGGCCAGGAGCAGGTTCGTCATCACCGTCGAGGGCGTGCAGGGGCCGGTCGGCGCGACCGACGTGCAGGCCACGACCTGGGGCTCGACCGCCAAGACGTACGAGGACCTGGCCCAGGCCGGAGCCGTTCCGCTGCACACGGTCGCGCCGACGACGGAGCCGTTCGTCAAGGACCGCGGATATCCACCGCCCAACGACCGGCGCCAGTGAGCGGCCCACTGCCGATCTTGACAGGACAGGCGGGTTACCGTAGCGGGATGGCCATCCCCAGGATCGTGCTGTTCGGAGCCACCGGCTTCACCGGCAGGCTCACCGCCGAGGCGCTCGCCGCGCGCGGGGCCCGGCCGCTGCTGGCCGGGCGGGACCAGACGAGGCTCACCGCCCTCGCCGACGCGTTGGGCGGCGACCTGCCCACCGCGGTCGCCGACGTCGGTCGCCCCGAGTCCGTACGCAGGATCGTCGCGCCGGGCGACGTGCTGATCTCGACCGTCGGCCCGTTCGTCCGGTGGGGAGAGGCCTCGGTCGCCGCCGCGACCGAGGCGGGCGCGGTCTACTTCGACACCACCGGAGAGCCCACGTTCATCAAGCGGATCTTCCAGCGGTACGGCCCCGCCGCGGCGGCCCGGGGCGCGGCCCTGATCACCGCCTTCGGGTACGACTACGTGCCCGGCAACCTCGCCGCGGCCCTGGCCCTGCGCAAGGCCGGGCCGGGGGCCGTCCGTGTGGACGTCGGCTACTTCGTGGAGGGCGGCATGGCGCGTCGCGCGAGCGCCGGGACCCGCGCCTCGGCGCTGGGAATGGTCCTCGAGCCGATGTACGGCTTCCGCGAGGGCCGCATCGTCCCCGAGCACGGCCGCACCCGGAAGTTCCTCGTGGACGGCCGCGTGCGGCACGGCCTGTCCATCGGCGCCTCCGAGCACTTCACGCTGCCGCCCGCGCATCCCGGCCTGCGCGAGGTGAACGTCTACCTCGGCTGGCTGGGCGGGCTGACCAGGGTCGCGGGCGTGCTGGCCAAGGCGGCCCCCGCCATCGCCGCGCTGCCGGGGATCCGGCGGGCGACCGAGGCGCTGGCCGACCGGGTGCTCCGTACGGGCGGGGGCGGCGCGCCGGCCGGGGCGGGCGTGTCGTCGAGCATCGTCGCCGAGGCGTACGACGCGGGAGGCCGCCGGCTGGCCGCCGTCCACCTGACCGGAGGCGACCCGTACGAGTTCACGGCCGGCGTGCTGGCCTGGGCGGCGACGACGGCGCTTGCCGAGGGCGTGCACGGCACCGGTGCCCTGGGACCCGTGGACGCCTTCGGCCTCGACGCGCTCACCCGTGGCTGCGCCGAGGTGGGAATGGCCGTCAGGGAGTGACAGCGCGTCCGTACGGCGTCGTGCACGGCGTCCTCTATGCGGGCCGGATTTTTCGCGATTAGTCACCTAATAAAGCGGCGAACTCCGGCAAATTAACTGGATGGCAGAGGTAAAAACCGACGATGTAGGAACGTGACTTCACCTGAATGGGTGGAGCGGGGAGTTACTGAGCATTTACTCTCAGTTATATGAATGATGGCGTCCTGGTCGAGGCGTTGCGGGCCCGGGATCCGGGAGCGCTGGCCGCCCTTTATGACACATATGCGGGCAATCTCTACCGGTACTGCCGCACGTTGCTGGCCGGGCCCGACGCCGCCCAGGTCGCGCTGCGCGACACCCTGATCGCCGCGGAGGCCCTCGTCGGCTCGCTGGCCGACCCGGACAGGTTCCGCCCCTGGCTGTACGCCCTGGCCCGCGGCGAGTGCATGCGCCGCCGCACGCCGGAAGAGGAGGACGGGCCGGAGACCGGGCCGGTCCCCGTCGCGACCGTGCCCTTCCCCGGCGTCACGGCCGAAGGCGCCGAGGCCGACCTGCGCCTCGTCGCGAGCAGCGCCGTGGGGGCGCTGTCGGCCGAGGATCGGGAGGTGCTCGAACTGGCCGCCCGGCACGGGATGACCGGCCAGGACCTGGCCGGGGTGCTCGGCACGGCCGAGCGGTACGCCGAGGCGCTCCTCGACGCGGCCACGGAACGCCTGCGTGAGACGGTGACCGTCGAGATCCTGGCCAGGCGTGCGACCCACGACTGCCCGCGGGCGTCCGCCATCCTCGCGGGGTTCACGGGAGAGCTCACCGCGCAGGCGCGGGCCCAGCTCACCCGGCACCTCGCGCGGTGCGAGACCTGCGCGCGCCAGCGCGTCAGGCAGATCTCCCCGGCCAAGGTGTTCGGTCTGCTCCCTCAGATCGCTCTGCCGGAGACGCTGCGGGTGCGGGTGCTCAGCAGCTTCATCGACCCCGAACTCGTCCCCTATCGGCGGTACGTCGCCAAGCGCGTCGGCGGGCTAAACGCCGGGGGCTTCCCGAGGGCCGGTCGCCGCGAGGGCAGGCTGGCGCAGGCGGTGGCGGGCGCCGTGGCCGCCCTGGCGGCGGTGGCGACGATCGCGCTCGTGTTCGCCCAGTTCGCCGGGGACCTGCGCGAGCGGGCCGCCGACACGATCGCCCCGCTCCGGCTCCCCACGGCGGAGGCTCCGGCCGGCCCGTCCGGCGGCACCGCCTCCCCGGAGGGGTCGTCGGACGAGGTCGACGGGGTCGGCGGGCGCTCCCCCGTGCCTTCGGTCTCCCGGGAACTGGCCGAGCCGGTCGTGCCCGTGGTTCCCGCGAGGCCGGTCGCCCTGCCGCGCCCGGCGCCCCTGCCCGCACCCGTGCCGCCCTCCGCCGGCCGGCCGCACCGTCCCGCCCCGCACGGGAAGCCGTCCGGGCGCCCTACAGGCGCCCCCTCCTCGCAGGGTCCGGGCACCTCGCCGTCCGGCCCGACGCCCACGCCCACCATCACCCCCGGCACCCCCAGCAGCCCCGGCACCGAGCCGGGCGAGGAGCCCACCCCCGGCGGCACCGGCTCCGGGGGGCCGGGTTCTGGTGGGCCGGGTTCCGGCTGGCCCGGTTCTGGTGGACACGGGTCCGGCGGCCCCGGCCCGGGCTGGCCGCCCCGGGGCGGACCGCCTCCGGCGCACTGGCCGGGACACCGTCCGCCCTGGCGTGACCACCAGCACCATCCCCGTCCCCACAGGGAGTGCCCGCCGACTCCCGCGCCCTCCCGCAAGCCCTCGGGCGACGACGGCGGGCCCACGGCCCTACCGCCGTGGCGCGGCGGACACGGCGCCAGGCACGAGGCACAGAACGCCGGAGGCGGCGGGAGGGCGCAGAACGCCGAAGCCGGTGGGAGGCCGCAGGACGCCTCAGGCTGGAGGGGGCAGGGCGCCGGAGACGGCGGACCGTCGCGGCACGCCCGTCCCGGCGGCCCCGGCCAGGACGGCTGGCGCCGCGACGGCTCGCGCCGCGACGGTCCGGGTCCCGGCCGCCCCGGCCGGGACGGCTCCCTGCCGGGCGTACCCGGAGGAGTCCGGGACGGAGGCTCCGAGCGCGGAACGGAGCGTCGTGGCACTTCCGGCGACCCCGCGAGCGGAAGCTCCGGAGGGCCCGGAGGCGCTTTCCCTGTCTAAACGGGACGACCTACCACATAGGTTGATTACAGGGCGTAACTTAGATGTGTACGGAGAGTAGTCGCCGGGAAGTGAGGGGAGTGGAGCAGGGAAGGGGAAGGAATTGCCACTCCTCAGAGCGTCGGGGCTGGTCGCCGGGCTCGGGTCAAGTCTCGTCCTGACCTTCGGAGCCCCGGCGGGAGCCGATCCGAAACCGTCCGCGAAGGACGTCGCCAAGGCACGCCAGCAGGTGCAGGAACGCGCACGGGAACTGGGCGAAGCCGAGGCCGACCTCGCGGTCGCGCAGGCCCGTCGAGAGGCGCTGAACACCGAGGCCGAGCGGCTCGTGGAGTCGTACAACGGGCAACTCGTCCAGCTCGAGCAGGCGCGTGCCGCGTACGAGCAGTCGGCGCGGCGGGTCCGCCAAGCGTCCGACCAGGTCGCCCGGCTGCGCGGCGAGGTGGCGGCGAGGGTGGCCGAGGGATACGGCGGGGTGCGGCTGTCACCGCCCGCCGCGGCCATGCTCGGCGGTATCGGCGACGTGCACGGCTTCCTGCGAAGAGCCAGCATGCTGACACAGCTCGGCGACGAACAGACCGCTTCGCTGGAACGGCTGAAAGACGCGCAACAGGTCTTCGAGATCCTCCGAGAACAGGCGGCCCGTGCCTACTCCGACCAGTCGCGCAGCGCCGACGAGGTGCGACAGGCGAAGGACGCGGCACAGCGGGCCGTCGAGGAACAGCTCGAACAGACCAAACGGATCGAGCAGGAGAAAGCGGAGATCTCCAAACGGCTGGAGGCCGCCCGCGACCGCGTCGACGAGCTGAAACAGGCGAGGAGCAAGGCCAGGGGGGCGGCGCTCCCCGCGCGCAGGAGCCTGGCGGTGCCGGCCTGGACCGGGCGGTTCGGGTCGGGACCCGGTGAGATGGCCGCCCAGTGGGCGCTCAAACAGATCGGCAAGCCGTACGTGTGGGCCGCCGCAGGCCCGTCGGGGTTCGACTGCTCGGGGCTGACGATGCGGGCCTGGCAGCGGGCCGGGGTGTCACTCGATCACTGGACCGGCACGCAGTGGACGTCGGGACGGCACGTCCCGCTCAAGGAACTGCGCACCGGCGACCTCATCTTCTACGGCCGGTTGAGCCGGAACCCCGGCGACATCCATCACGTGGGCATCTACATCGGGCGCGGCATGATGGTCCACGCCCCCCAGACGGGGGACGTGGTGCGCATCTCGCCCATCTGGCGCCACGATCTGGTCGGCGCCACCCGGCCAGGCTAGGGGCGCGCCCCATGGATCTTCCGCCTACCGCGGTCGCCCAGCCGGCGCCTCGCCACGGCAAGATCCGCGGGACACTCCCTGACTCAGTGCTCCTCGTCGTGGTGCTCGGTCTCCTGGAAGCGCTCGATGCTGGCGACGATCTCGGCCTCCGCCTCGACACGGCCGACCCAGTTGGCGCCCTCGACCGACTTGCCGGGCTCCAGGTCCTTGTAGACCTCGAAGAAGTGCTGGATCTCCAGCCGGTCGAACTCGGCGACGTGGTGGATGTCGCGGATGTGCTCCATCCGCGGATCGGTCGCCGGAACGCACAGGACCTTGTCGTCGCCGCCCTTCTCGTCGGTCATCCGGAACATCCCGACAGCGCGGCAGCGGATCAGGCAACCGGGAAAGGTCGGCTCCTGGAGCAGGACGAGCGCGTCGAGCGGGTCCCCGTCCTCGCCGAGGGTGTTCTCGATGAACCCGTAGTCGGCGGGGTACTGGGTGGACGTGAAGAGCAGGCGATCCAGACGTATGCGGCCGGTCTTGTGGTCAACCTCGTACTTGTTCCGTTGTCCCTTGGGGATCTCAACGACAACGTCGAACTCCACTCGTTCCTCCGCATGAGTCCCCGGTCTCCCGGGCTGGCGTTAATGTCTCGTAGGCGTGGTCAAGGTCGGCGCGAAATGAGGGTGTAGTGGTGCGACGTGAGCGGTGGATGGTGGTGGCCACCCTCGCCCTGCTGCAGATCTTCGTCGTCCTCGCGGGCACTTATCTGATCACCCATGACGCCGACAGGACCCCGGCTCCGGTCGCGTCTCCGAAGCCGACCCCGATCCCCCTGGTGACCGCGGGTCCGGTTCTGGCCGCGGCGGGGGACGGGGCTCTCCCCGCCAAGGGTACTTTGACCACCCGGCTCACCGCTGCGATGGGTGACCCCGCCCTCGGCGGCAGTGTGGCCGGGATCGTGCTCGACGTCGCGACGGGAACGCCGATTTTCGACGGCCGCTCGGGCACCGCCATCACCCCGGCCTCGACCACCAAGGTCGTCACCGCGTTGACGGTGCTGGCCACGGTGGGGCCGGACGCCCGCCTGGCCACCCGGGTCGTGCGGGGGGCCTCCGCCAAATCGATCGTCCTGGTCGGCGGCGGCGACCCGACCCTGGCAGGCCCGCGGACGAGCGCCGCCGAGCAGGAGGAGATCTACCCGCGGCCCGCGTCGCTCGCCCGGCTCGCCTCGAGCACGGCCAAGGCGCTCAAGGCGGCGAAGCTCACCTCGGTGGACCTGTCGTACGACGCCTCCCTGTTCAACGGGCCGCGGACGGCGCCGGGCTGGAAGCCGACGTACATCCCGGAGGGCAGCGTCGCCCCGGTGTCCGCGCTCATGATGGACGAGGGCCGGGCGGCCAACGGCGCCCGCTACCCGGACCCGGCGCAGGCCACCGCCGACGCGTTCGCCACGCTGCTGAGGAAGAACGGCATCAGGGTGGGCAAGGGGGTCGACTCGGCCAAGGCGGCGCCCACCGCGCAGGAGCTGGCTCGGGTGGAGTCCGGCCCGATCTACGCGCTCGTGGAGCGGATGCTCACCCACAGTGACAACGACCTCGCCGAGGCGCTCGCCCGGCAGTCCGCCATCAAGGAGGGCCTCCCGCACACCTTCCAGGGCGTGCCCACGGCGGTCGGGCGCGTGCTCACCCGCCTCGGCGTGGCCGACGGGGTGGAGGTCCACGACGGCAGCGGGCTGTCCACAAAGAACAGAATCGCGCCGACGGCCCTCGCCCACATCCTGGCCGTGGCGGCGTCCCCCGCCCATCCGGAGCTCCACTCGCTGATCAGCGGCCTGCCGATCGCGCATTTCACCGGAACTCTGCACAATCGCTATGAGAAGTCCGAATCGAAGGCCGGCGCCGGATTGGTACGCGCGAAGACGGGCACTTTGAACGGGGTGAACACCCTGGCGGGCATCGCGTACACATCCGAGGGCCGGTTGCTGACCTTCGCGTTCATGGCCGACCAGGTGGCCAACCCGCCGGAGGCGATCGCCGCCCTCGACAAGATGGCCACGATCGTCTCCCAGAGCTGAGCTGTGGTGAATCGCGCTCGCTCCGCTCGCGCGGTTCGGGGCGCCCAAGGCCGATGGTCGTGCCGGAGGCGCGCAATCAGCCGGTCGTGCCGGAGGCGCGCAATCAGGCACTTCCTCGGCGCGTGCTCGCTCGTTCCTCGGTCCAGAACACGGCCGCGCCCCTCACAGGGCTGCATGCGCGGCGAGCAGTCGGAGAACGTACGGTGGTGGGTATGCAGGTGATCGACTGGGATCTGGCCGTCGCGACCGGGGTGCGCCTTGTGCGTCCCGGCCCTCAGGTGAGCCGCGAGGAGGCCAGGCAGGCGGTCCTCGAACTGCGGCGGCTGTCGCGGGACGCCGAGGGGCACGTGCGGGAGTTCACCCGCATCGATTCGGCGACGCCCGAGGCGGCGACCGTGGTCGACCGTCCCGGGTGGATCCGCGCGAACGTGGACGGCTTCCGCGTGGTGCTCGAGCCGCTGACGCAGAAGATGTCGAACATGCCGGCGGTCGTCGGCGCGGTCGGCTCGCGCATCACCGGGCTCGAGGTCGGCGCGGTGCTGGCCTTCCTCGCCTCCCGGGTGCTCGGGCAGTATGAGCTGTTCCTCCCGCCCGATCCCTCGGGCAACGCCCCGACCGGCCGCCTGACGCTGGTGGCCCCCAACATCGTGCACGCCGAGCGCGAGCTGGGCGTCGATCCCCGCGACTTCCGCCTGTGGGTGTGCCTGCACGAGGAGACCCACCGGGTGCAGTTCACCGGCGTCCCCTGGCTCCGGGAGTACGTCCGCGGCCAGATGACCGAGTTCCTCCTCGCGTCCGAGATGGACCTGGCGACCCTGCTGGAGCGCCTGCGCGCCGCCTCCGACGCCGTGGCCGACGCCTTCAGGGGCGGCGAGGGCAACCTCATCGAGGCCATCCAGACACCCGAGCAGAAGGCCGTGCTCGACCGCGTGACGGCCGTGATGACGCTGGTGGAGGGGCACGGCGACTACGTCATGGACGCGGTGGGCCCGTCCGTCGTGCCGTCGGTCGCCGAGATACGCGCCAAGTTCCAGCGCCGCCGCGAGGGCGGCTCGCGCTTCGACCAGCTCGTCCGCCGGCTGCTCGGCATCGAGCTGAAGATGAAGCAGTACGCCGAGGGCTCCCACTTCGTCCGCACCGTCGTGGACGAGGCCGGCATGGAGTCGTTCAACAAGGTCTGGACCTCGCCGGAGACCCTGCCCGACCGCGGGGAGATCGCCGACCCGCACGCCTGGATGTCCCGCGTCCTGGCCTCCGCCTGACGTAAATCCACCCGCCCTCCGCCTGACGTTCACCCACCCGCCCGGGCCCGCCGGACGGGCGTTTCCCCTGCCCGCCGCGGGCGGCCAGAATGGCCGCATGGGCCCGCATCCCGCCGTCGCCGACGTCCGCCGCGCCGTACGGCTGTCGCTCGCGGACCTCGCCGCCCCTCGGAGGGCGGGGGAGTCGTCCGGCGCGCTCGTCCTCGTGGCCTGCAGCGGCGGCGCCGACTCGCTGGCGCTGGCGGCGGCCACCGGCTTCGCGGCCCCGCGCCTCGGCCTGCGCGCGGGGCTGCTCACCGTCGACCACGGGCTGCAGGAGGGCTCGGCCGACCGAGCCCGCGACGTCGTACGGCTCGCGCCCACGCTTGGTCTCGACCCGGCCGAGGTGCTGACCGTCACGGTCGGCACGGCCGGGGGCCCCGAGGCCGCGGCGCGGGAGGCCCGCTACGCCGCCCTGTCCGCCGCGGCCGGTCGGCTGGGCGCCGCCGCGGTCCTGCTCGGCCACACGCGTGACGACCAGGCGGAGACCGTGCTGCTGCGCCTGGCCCGCGGCAGCGGCACGCGGTCCCTGTCCGGAATGGCGGAGGTCTCGGGGTTCTACCGGCGGCCCCTGCTGGGGCTCGGCCGGACGCGGACCAGGCAGGCGTGTGACGCCCTCGGCCTGCGCCCCTGGGACGACCCGCACAACGACGATCCGGCGTACACCAGGGTCAGGGTGCGGCGCGACGCCCTCCCGGCGCTGGAGGCCGCGCTGGGGCCGGGGATCGCCGAGGCGCTGGCCCGCACGGCGCGGCTGTGCCGGGACGACGCCGACGCCCTGGACGCGTGGGCGGACGCCGTCCACGCGAAGTCGCGCGGCCCCGGCGGGGAGCTGGACGTGTCCGTGCTCGCGGACGTGCCGGGGGCGGTGCGGCGGCGGGTCATCCAGCGGGCGGCCGTGGAGGCAGGGGCGCACGCCGCCGCGCTCGCGGCGGTGCACATCGAGGCCGTCGAGCGGCTGGTGATCGGCTGGCACGGGCAGAAGGGAGTGGACCTACCCGGGGGGGTGGGGGTGGTCAGGCGCTGTGGCACCCTTGTCTTCGCCGTGGACAATCTCTCGCTCGCGTAAGGAAAACCCCAGGTGGACGCAGCCGACATGGGCAAGGATCTCTCCAGAGTCCTCATCTCCGAGCAGGAGCTACAGGAGAAGATCAGAGAACTGGCGGGCCAGATCGACGCCGACTACGCCGGCAGGGAACTGTTGATCGTCGGCGTGCTCAAGGGAGCGGTCATGGTTATGGCCGACCTCGCCCGCGCGCTGCACGTGCCCGTGCAGATGGACTGGATGGCCGTTTCCTCGTACGGCGCGGGGACCATATCGTCCGGCGTCGTGCGGGTGCTGAAGGATCTGGACACCGACATCGCCGGCCGGCATGTGCTCGTGGTCGAGGACATCATCGATTCCGGGCTGACCCTCTCGTGGCTGATGAACAACCTGAAGTCGCGCAACCCCGCGTCCGTGGAGATCTGCACGCTGCTGCGCAAGCCGGACGCGGTGAAGGTCGAGTTGGACGTCCGTTACGTCGGTTTTGACATCCCCAACGAGTTCGTCATCGGGTACGGGCTCGATTACGCGGAGCGGTACCGCAACCTGCCGTTCATCGGGACTCTTGCGCCTCATGTGTACGGAGGGGAGTAAGCCCTTAGCGAAGTGACCCTCGAATCGTGCGTTATTGGGCGCCAGGTCGGGGAACACGGGGTTGGCTGACGTACGTTGGAAAGGCAAAGCCGGAGCCGCTCGGGCAGTTACCCGACGCGGCTGCCGGGTGTACCTTCGGATATCCGCGGGAGGCCGGTCGGCCGCCCCGCGGTAGCCAGAAGGAGCGGCAAGGGATGCCGCGACCCCGGGTTTTCCCGGGGCAGGCCTTGGTCAGGAAGGGACGGGCCCGCCGGGGTTCCGCAACGGATGGATCTCAAGCGATTTACACGTGGCCCACTGCTGTGGATCCTGGGCATCGTATTGCTTCTCCTGCTCGTCACCACGATGTTCGGCGGCGGCGGCAACTACACCACCGCCGACACCTCGATGGTCGTCCAGCAGATCCAGCAGGGCAATGTCAAGAGCGCGACCGTGGTCGACAAGGACCAGCGTGTCGAGCTGACGCTGAACCGGCCCGTCGAGGTCGGGGGCAAGACGACCGACCGCATCCAGGCCCTGTGGGTCGAGGGTCAGGGCGTGCAGCTCACGCAGGCGCTCGAGCAGGCCAAGCCCACTCAGGGCTGGACGGTCGATGTGGCGAAGGAGAACTTCCTCGTCAGCCTGCTGGTCAGCTTCCTGCCGATCATCATCATCGTCCTGATCTTCTTGTTCATCATGAACCAGATGCAGGGCGGCGGCTCCCGGGTCATGAACTTCGGCAAGTCGCGGGCGAAACTGATCACCAAGGACACCCCGAAGACGACCTTCGCCGACGTCGCGGGGGCCGACGAGGCCATCGAGGAGCTCCAGGAGATCAAGGAGTTCCTGCAGGCCCCGGCCAAGTTCCAGGCCATCGGCGCCAAGATCCCCAAGGGCGTGCTGCTGTATGGCCCGCCCGGCACCGGCAAGACCCTGCTCGCCCGCGCCGTCGCGGGTGAGGCGGGCGTGCCGTTCTACTCGATCTCCGGTTCCGACTTCGTCGAGATGTTCGTCGGCGTCGGCGCCTCCCGCGTCCGCGACCTGTTCGAGCAGGCCAAGGCGAACGCCCCGGCGATCATCTTCATCGACGAGATCGACGCCGTCGGCCGGCACCGCGGCGCGGGCCTCGGCGGCGGCCACGACGAGCGTGAGCAGACCCTGAACCAGCTCCTCGTCGAGATGGACGGCTTCGACGTCAAGGGCGGCGTGATCCTCATCGCCGCGACCAACCGCCCCGACATCCTCGACCCCGCGCTGCTGCGCCCCGGCCGCTTCGACCGGCAGGTCGTCATCGACCGGCCCGACCTGGAGGGCCGCAAGGGCATCCTGCGCGTCCACGGTCGCGGCAAGCCGTTCGCGCAGGACGTCGACCTCGACGTGATCGCCCGCAGGACCCCCGGATTCACCGGTGCCGACCTCGCGAACGTGATCAACGAGGCGGCCCTGCTGACCGCCCGGCAGGACCAGAAGCTCATCACGATGAACACGCTCGAGGAGTCGATCGACCGCGTGATGGCCGGTCCCGAGCGCAAGTCCCGGGTCATGTCGGACCAGGAGAAGAAGATCATCGCCTACCACGAGGGCGGTCACGCCCTGGTGGCCCACGCGCTGCCCAACTCCGACCCGGTCCACAAGATCACGATTCTGTCCCGCGGCCGCGCCCTCGGTTACACGATGACGCTGCCGATGGAGGACAAGTTCCTCGCGACCCGGTCCGAGATGCTGGACCAGCTCGCCATGCTGCTCGGCGGCCGCACCGCGGAGGAGCTCGTCTTCCACGAGCCCACCACCGGCGCGTCCAACGACATCGAGAAGGCGACCTCGATCGCCCGCCGCATGGTCACCGAGTACGGCATGAGCGAGCGGCTCGGCGCCCGCAAGTTCGGCAGCGGCAACGGCGAGGTCTTCCTCGGCCGTGAGATGGGCCACGAGCGCGACTACTCCGAGCAGATCGCCTCGGCGATCGACGAGGAGGTCCGCCGCTACATCGAGAGCGCGCACGACCAGGCGTGGGAGATCCTCGTCCAGTACCGCGACGTGCTCGACAACCTCGTGCTCGAACTGATGGAGAAGGAGACGCTCTCCCGGGAGCAGGTCCTCGAGATCTTCTCGCCCGTCGTGCCCAAGGAGAAGCGTCCCTCCTACGCCGGCTACGGCAAGCGTCTGCCGTCCGACCGTCCTCCGGTCATCACGCCCAAGGAGCGCGCCAACGGCAACGGCTCGGCGCTGCCCGCCGGCGGCACCGGCTCCACCCCGTGGGTCAACGACCAGTCGGCGCAGCGGGACGAGGCCTGACCATGGCCGAACCGATGGTGGGGCCGCCCCCCGGCTTCGACCACGACCGGATCGAGAAGGCCGTCCGGGAGATCCTGTTCGCGATCGGGGAGGACCCCGATCGCGACGGGCTCCGGGACACTCCGGCCCGGGTGGCCCGCGCGTTCGCGGAGCAGTTCGCCGGCCTGGGCCAGCGACCCGAGGACGCGCTGACCACCATGTTCGACGCGGACCACGACGAGATGGTGCTCGTCAAGGACATCGAGGTGATGTCCACCTGTGAGCACCATCTGCTCCCGTTCCACGGCGTGGCCCACATCGGCTACACCCCGAACGACAAGGGACGCATCACCGGCCTGTCCAAGCTGGCCAGGCTGGTGGACGTCTACGCCCGAAGGCCGCAGGTCCAGGAGCGGATGACCTCCCAGATCGCCGACGGCCTGATGCAGGTGCTGGAGCCGCGCGGCGTGATCGTGGTGATCGAGGCCGAGCACATGTGCATGACCATGCGCGGTGTCCGCAAGCCCGGTGCCAAGACGATCACATCGGCCGTCCGGGGTGACTTCCGTTCCAGCGAGGCGACCAGGGCCGAGGCCATGTCGCTGATCCTGCGCGGCTGAGCGCGGGCGACGGCCGATTGGGACTCCGCTCCTGCCCGACAGGCACCGAGTCTCGGGGCACTAGTCTTGACCCCATGACCGCAGCGAGTGTGCCCGGTATGCCCGAGTCTGGGCGCTGCTTGGTCATGGGCGTGGTCAACGTGACCCCCGACTCCTTCTCCGACGGCGGGCAGTGGTTCGACGCCGACGTCGCGATCAGGCACGGCCTCGACCTGGTGGCCGAGGGCGCCGACATCGTCGACGTGGGCGGCGAGTCCACCCGCCCCGGTGCGGCGCGGGTGTCCCTGGAGGAGGAGCTGCGCCGCGTCGAGCCGGTGATCCGCACGCTCACCGAGGAGGGCGTGACGGTCAGCGTCGACACCATGCGCGCGGAGGTGGCCGAGGCGGCCGTCGCGGCAGGGGCGAAGCTCGTCAACGACGTGAGCGGCGGGCTGGCCGACCCGGCGATGCCGCGGGTGGTGGCCGCGACCGGCGTGCCGTACGTCGTGATGCACTGGCGCGGGCACAGTCGCGACATGGACAGCCGGGCCATCTACGGCGACGTCGTGACCGAGGTGGCGGAGGAGCTGCGCAAGCGGGTCGACTCCGTGCTGGCCGAGGGCGTGCGGGAGGAGCAGATCGTGCTCGACCCCGGCCTCGGATTCTCCAAGAACGCCGAGCACAACTGGGCCCTGCTGGCCGGCATCGGTGAACTCAACCGCCTCGGCCGCCCGTTGCTGATCGGAGCGTCGAGGAAACGCTTCCTCGGCCGCCTGCTGGCGGGGCCGGACGGCGAGCCCCGGCCGTTCGACGGCAGCGACGACGCCACACTCGCCGTCACCGCGCTCGCCGCGCGGGCCGGCGCGTGGTGCGTGCGGGTGCACCGGGTGCGGGCGAACGCCGACGCGGTGCGTGTGGCCGCCGCGTGGAGGGCAGCAGCCGTACGACACGCTGACGAGGGCCGGTGACGACATGCCGACAGGGACGCCGATGAAGGACATCGAGGAGCTCAACCAGGCGTTCTACAACGCCATCGAGAGCGGCGACCTCGACAAGATGTCGGAGATCTGGATAGAGGACGTCCCGGGACGTCCTGCAATGTGCGTCCACCCCGGCTGGCCCATGCTGACCGGCCGGTCGGAGGTGCTGCGCTCCTGGGCGCTCATCATGGCCAACACGCCGTACATCCAGTTCGTGCTGACCGACGTGCAGACGAACGTGATCGGGGACGTCGCCGTGGTCACCTGCGCGGAGAACATCCTCACGGCCGCCGACACCGACGAGCCGGGCTTCGCGGCCGGCCGGGTCGTCGCCTCCAGCACCTACGTGCGGACCGGGACCGACTGGCGGCTGTGGCTCTACCACGGCTCACCGGTCCTGCAGAGCGACGACGACGAGGAGGATCAGGAGCAGTGACGGCGCGGGCGGCGACCGGTCGTGACACCGTTCGATTGACGGGTCTGCGGGCCCGCGGCAGGCACGGCTGCCTGCCCGCCGAGCGTGAGCTGGGCCAGGAGTTCGTGATCGACGTGGCCCTGTGGTTCGACACCGCCCCCGCGGCGGCGGCCGACGACCTGACGCTCACCGTGGACTACGGGGCACTGGCGGCGGAGCTCGTCCGCATCGTGGAGGGCGAGCCGGTCAACCTCATCGAGACCCTCGCCGAGCGGCTGGCGGCGGCCTGCCTGGCTCACGAGCTGGTCGAGGAGGCGGAGGTCAGCGTGCACAAACCGGCGGCGCCCATCCCGCTGCCGTTCGGCGACGTGGTGGTGACAATCAGAAGGGGCCGCGCATGAGGGTCGTGATCGCGCTCGGCAGCAACCTCGGCCGCCGCATCGAGAACCTCCAGGGAGCCGTCGACTCGCTGTTCGACGCCCCCGGGCTCACGTTCGTGGCGGTGTCGCCGGTCTACGAGACCGATCCGGTCGGCGGCCCCGAGCAGGGCCCCTACCTCAACGCGGTCGTGATCGCCGAGAGCATGCTCGACCCCCGCACGCTGCTCGACCGCGCGCAGAGCGTCGAGAACGCGTTCGGCCGCGAGCGCAGGGAGCGGTGGGGCCCGCGCACGCTCGACGTCGACCTCATCACGGTCGGGAATCTCATGTCGGACGACCCCGAGCTCACGCTCCCGCATCCCCGGGCGCACGAGCGGGCTTTCGTGCTGGTCCCGTGGGCGCAGGCCGATCCGGCGGCGGTGCTGCCCGGGCGCGGGTCGGTGGCGGCCCTGCTGGCCGACACGGACCAGAGCGGGGTGCGGCTGCGGACCGACCTCGTGCTCGAACCCCCGGCCTGATCGACGAGGAGTCCCCGCGTGAAGCCCAGCAATCCCGGCGTGCTCGTCGGTCTCGTGGTCGTGTTCGCCTTGCTCACCTGGGGGCTGCTGCGGCAGTTCTACTCCGTGGTGCCGACCCTGCCGTGGACCGCGATCCCCACCACGCTGCTGCTGGCCGTCGGCGAGGCGTACACGGGCTGGCTGACCCGGGCGAGGATCCTGCGCCGCCCGCACACCAAGCCCGTCGAGCCGCTGGCCGTCGCCCGCCTGGCGGCGCTGGCCAAGGCCACGGCGTACGTCGGGGCGGCGTTCGGCGGCATCTTCGCCGGGTTCGTGGTGCACGTGCTCGAACTGCTCGACCTGGACAAGCCCCGCCAGGACGCGTTGATCGGCGGCGGATCGTTCGTGGCCTGTGTGATCCTGATCTGCGCGGCGCTGTTCCTCGAGCACTGCTGCCGGGTGCCCGGCAAGCCTTCCGGGGAGGCGTGACCCCTACTTGTCGATGTCGCCCACCACGAAGAACATCGAGCCGAGGATCGCGATCATGTCGGCGACCAGGTTGCCCGGCAGCATCTCCCGCAGCACCTGGATGTTGTTGTAGGAGGCGCTGCGCAGCTTGAGCCGCCACGGCGTCTTCTCGCCCCGCGACACGAGGTAGTAGCCGTTCAGGCCGAGCGGATTCTCCGTCCAGGCGTACGTGTGGCCCTCGGGCGCCTTCAGCACCTTCGGCAGCCGCTGGTTGATCGGCCCCGGCGGCAGGTGCCGCAGGCGCTCGACGCAGGCGTCGGCCAGGTCGAGGGAGACCTTGACCTGTTCGAGCAGCACCTGGAACCGGGCCTGGCAGTCCCCGGCCGACCGGGTCACGACCTTCACCGGCAGCTCGCCGTACGCCAGGTAGGGCTCGTCGCGCCGCAGGTCGAAGTCGACGCCCGAGGCCCGCGCGATGGGGCCGCTCACGCCGTACTGCATGATCGTCTCGCGGTCGAGCACGCCGACGCCGCGGGTGCGGGCCAGGAAGATCTCGTTGCCGGCGATCAGTTCCTCGATGTCGGGCAGCCGCCGCCGCACGTCCGCGACGGCGGCCGTGACGCGGTCGAGCCAGCCCAGGGGCAGCTCCTCCTTCAGCCCGCCCACCCGGTTGAACATGTAGTGCATGCGGCCGCCGGAGATCTCCTCCATGACGTGCTGCAGGGTCTCCCGCTCGCGGAAGGCGTAGAAGACCGGCGTGATCGCGCCGAGCTCCAGGGGATAGCTGCCGAGGAACATGAGATGGCTGAGCACGCGGTTGAGCTCGGCCAGCAGCGTCCTGGCCCACACCGCTCTGGGCGGGGGCTGCATGCCCAGCATGCGCTCGACCGCGAGCACGACGCCCAGCTCGTTGGCGAACGCCGACAGCCAGTCGTGCCGGTTGGCGAGCACGATGATCTGCCGGTAGTCGCGCACCTCGAACAGCTTCTCCGCGCCGCGGTGCATGTAGCCGACGATCGGCTCGGCGGCCGTGATGCGCTCGCCGTCGAGGACGAGCCGCAGCCGCAGCACGCCGTGGGTGGAGGGGTGCTGCGGGCCGATGTTGAGGATCATGTCCTCGGTGGCCAGCTCCCTCGTCTGCACGGCGTCGGCTCCCGCGCCGATCCCCACGATGCGTTCCCGGCGCCCGCCCTCCTGCTCGGTCGTCATGCCATCCATGCTTTCACGCTCATCACGTGGGAGCGAAAGCCTCCCGCGAGCTCGACCACCGTCTCATGCTGAAGGCAATGGAGCTGTACCTCGACTACACCAGCGACGAAGAGGAGTGAACATGTCGAAGAGGGTGCCGGGGGACTGGGCCGACCTTGAGCGGGAACTGCACGAGGCCGGCGTCTCCCCTTCCGTAATCGAGCAGGGCGCCAGAAAGCTTCTCGCCGAGGCGCGCGGTCATCAGCTCGCCGAGGCGCGGAAGCAACTTGGGCTCGGCCAGAGGGATGTCGCGGCTGTCATGGGTCTGAGCGTTGCCCGGATCTCACAGATCGAGCATGGAGAGGTCACATCCCTCGAGGTCATCGCTCGCTATGTGGAGGCGCTCGGGGCCCGCTTGGACCTGGTCGTCGACTTCGGCGATCGGACGTTGCGCCTGCCTGTCAGCGAGAAGTCGACGGATGCCGCTTGATCGGGGACCTCTTGCGAGATCCCCAACCTGACTTTCCGTCTTCAGGCGGTGGCGATTTCGCGTAGGGCCTCGACGAGGCGGTCGACGTGTTCGGTGGTCGTGCCGATGCCGATCGAGGCGCGTACGGCGCTGAACGTGCCGTCCGCGCAGCCGCCGTCCTCACCGCCGCCGAGGAGGTGGCGGACGAACGGGTGGGCGCAGAACTTGCCGTCCCTGACGCCGATGCCCCACTCGGCCGACAGCGCCTCGGCCACCTCGCGGGCCGTACGACCCTCGACGGTGAACGACACGATGCCGACACGCGGGTGGTCCTGGCCCCACAGCGACAGCTCGCGCACGCCGGGGATCGCGGCGAGCCCGGCGCGCAGGCGGGCGAGCAGCCGCTCCTCCTCCCGCACCAGCGCGGTCCAGCCGGTCGCGGTCAGCGCGTCGCAGGCGGCGGCGAGCGCGATCGCGCCGAGCACGTTGGGGGTGCCCGCCTCGTGCCGCGTCTCGGGGTCGTCGCTCCACTCGGTGGTCTCGCCCACCGCCCGTACGGCTCCGCCGCCGCGCAGGTACGGATCGGCGTCGGCGAGCCAGTCGGGGCGGCCCACGAGCACCCCGGCGCCGAAGGGGGCGTAGAGCTTGTGCCCGGAGAAGGCCACGTAGTCGAGGTCGAGCGCGGCCAGGTTGAGCTCGCGGTGGGGGACGAGCTGGGCGGCGTCCACGGCGATCCGCGCGCCGTGCCGGTGCGCGATGTGGGCCAGCCCGGCGATCGGCCACAGCTCGCCCGTCACGTTGGAGGCGGCGGTCACGACGAGCAGGGCCGGGCCGTCGATCGCGGCCAGCGCCTCGTCGGCCGCCCGGATCGCCTCGCCGGGGAAGGCGGGCGGCGCGAGCCGTACGGCGTTCGGCCAGGGCAGCAGAGAGGCGTGGTGCTCGGTCTCGAACACGACGACGGTGGTGCCCTCGGGGAGGCTGCGGGCCAGCAGGTTCATGGCGTCGGTCGTGTTGCGCACGAAGACCAGCGCGTCGCCGGGGCGGGCGCCGACGAAGGCCCGCACAGTGTGCCTGGCCTGCTCATACCTGGCCGTCGTGAGCTGCGAGGCGTAGCCCGCACCCCGGTGGACGCTGGAGTAGGCCGGCAGCGCCGCCGCGACGGCGGCGTTCACCGGCTCGAGACAGGGCGCGCTCGCCGCGTAATCGAGGTTCGCGTACGCCACGAGCCTGCCGCCCCTGACCGGCACCTCCAGGTCGGCGCCCACGACAGCCGGTAGGCGTACGGGCTCGGAGATGCGGTTGACGGCCTGCTGGACGAAGGTGAGTGCGGACAACGCCATGCCTCCTCGGGGTTGGGACCCCGGCCATGGCATCGGAAAGGCGGAGCCCGCGCTTGCCCGGCACACCTCGTGCCGGACCCGGTCCTCACCCGGGGCACCCCGCCGCGAGCGCGAGGGTTGCCGGCCAGCAAGCCGGGGCTTGACGCTGGCACTCATGACCTGGACGGCACTATAACCCGACACCGCCCTCCGGCCGCAAGTGCGGACGACCCGAGCGAAGTCAGTCGTTGTCGACAGCGACACCCAGGATGTGGGCGAACATCGGCGCGAGTTCCATCAGCTGGACGCCGCTGATGGTCGCGCCGCGCAGCGCGTCGTAGCCGTCGGAGATGCCCAGGGACACGGCGCCGCGCAGGTCGACCCGGGACATGCGCGCCTTGTCGAACCGCACCCGTTCCAGCGTGGAGCCGGGGAAGTCGACGCCGGTCAGCGTGGCGCCCGCGAAATCCACGTCCCGCAGCGTGCACTCGACGAACGAGACCTCCCGCAGGTCGGCCGCGCGGAGGTTGACCGAGTCGAGCTTGCACCGGTGGAAGAGCACGTGGTTCATCTCGGCGCCGGGCAGCGCCGTGCCGGCCGGGGCGCTCATGATGATCTCCGCGTCCGCCCAGACGGACTCGGTGAGGTCGCCGCCCACCCAGCGCACGCCGTTCAGCCACACGTCCGAGAACCGGGCGCGCCGGTATCGGCCGCCGGCGAACGTCACCGAGGCGAACGCCGACTCGATGAACCGGGCGTTGGACGCGTCGGCGTCCTCGAACTCCCGCCCGTCGAACAGGACCGTGTCGTAGTCGCCGCCCTGAGTGAGCCGGCCCTCGAACGGCTCGAGGTGGTCGGCATAGGGCAACTCGCCGAGTTCGCGGGGTTCCCTGCGATGCTGTTCGCGGCGCTTCGGCATCGCCCCAACCTACGCCACGACGGACCCGTACGCCCGTACTCCCAAGCGAGGCCTTTCATCCGTATTGTTGTCCATTGTGAAGTTTGATCCCTGGAATTCCGAGTTCATCGCGTACCCCTATGACGCCTACCGCGACCTGCGCGACAACGATCCGGTCAGCTTCTTCGAGCCGACAGGGCAGTGGCTGATCGCCCGCCATGCGGATGTGAACGCGCTGCTGCGCGACCGGCGTCTCGGCCGGTCCTACCTGCACGTGGCGACGCACGAGGCGTTCGGCCGCGAGCCCGAGCCGGAGTTCCAGGAACCGTTCTGGCGGGTGATCCGGGCCGGGATGCTCGACGTCGAGCCGCCGGTCCACACGCGGCTGCGCCGCCTGGTGTCCAAGGCGTTCACGCCCCGCATGGTCGAGTCGCTGCGTCCCCGCGTACGGAAGATCGCGACCGAGCTGACCGAGGGACTGGTCGAGCGCGGCGGCGGCGACCTGCTCGCGGAGGTGGCCGAGCCGCTGCCGGTCACCGTGATCGCCGAGATGCTCGGCGTGCCCGAGGCCGACCGCCACCTGCTGCGCCCCTGGTCGGCCGACATCTGCGGGATGTACGAGCTGAACCCCTCACTTGAGGTCCAGCACACGGCCGTACGCGCGGCGTCGGAGTTCGCCGCCTACCTGCGCGAGCTGGCCAGGGCGCGCAGGGAGCGGCCGGGCGACGACATGATCTCGGCGCTGGCCCAGGTGGTCGACGACGGCGACCGGCTGACCGAGGACGAGCTGATCGGCACCTGCGTGCTGCTGCTCAACGCCGGGCACGAGGCCACGGTCAACGCCACCGGCAGCGGGTGGTGGGCGCTGTTCCGCAACCCGGCCGAGCTGGAGCGGCTGCGCGCCGACCCCGGCCTGATGCCGACGGCGGTCGAGGAACTGCTGCGCTACGACACCCCGGCACAGATGTTCGAGCGGTGGGTGCTGGAGGACATCGAGATCGGCGGGCTGACGATCCCCCAGGGTGTGGAGATCGCGCTGCTGTTCGGCTCGGCCAACCGCGACCCCGAGGTCTTCGCCGATCCGGACCGTCTCGACATCGGCCGGGCGGACAACCCGCACATCTCGTTCGGCGCCGGCATCCACTTCTGCCTCGGCGCGCCGCTCGCGCGGGTCGAGATGGCGGAGTCGTTCGGCGCCCTGCTGCGGTTGGCGCCCAAGCTGGAGCTCGCCGAGGAGCCCGCCTGGAAGCCCAGCTACATCATGCGCGGCCTGGAGTCACTGAAGGTCACCGTCTGAAACGACACCCGTGTGGTGAGCGACCGTGTGGTGGGTGACCGTGGTGTCATAGCCGAGCAGGACGGCCCGGGCCGCGGGCTCGACGACGGCCGTGCCGGGGTCGTCCCCGGCGAAGCGGCGGATCGCGTCCATCGAGTCCCGCAGCGTCATGACCTGGATCTCCACCCGCCCGTCGGCGGCGCCCCGCCGCAGCAGGTACGCGCCACGGTGCCCGTCCACGTCGCGCAGGGAGGGCAGGACCGACGCGGTGAAATGCCGCTCGTAGCCGTCCGCGCCCTCCGGGGTCGCGCTCGCGCGCCAGATTCTCGCGATCAAGATCTCTCCTCTCGATGTCGTGACTGCCTGAGCCAGCCGAAGCCGCCGAGACCGGCCGGGTCGATCAGCTCCGCCTCCTGGGAGGCCCGGCCGAGCGCGCGTACGTACCCGGCGGGATCGGTGGACGCCAGCGCGAGCGGCGGGCGGGCGCCGGTGACTCCCAGGTCCCGCAGCGCCTCCCGCTGCGTGGTGAGTGTGGTCGCCTCCGCCCCCGCCCGCTCGCCGGCCGCCGCGCAGGCGTCCAGCGCGACGTGGGCGGTGATGTCGCACGACCCGTCCGGTGTCGGCGGCACCGCCGAGCCGTCGCGATATCCGGCGACCGTGCCGAGCGGGGGCCGCCGCCCGGCCAGATGGGCGTAGTCGACGGCGACCGCCGTGCCGCGTGCCAGCCGCCTGATCACCGAGGCCCACGCCTCGTCGCGGGGGCGGCCGATCTCGGCGCGTTCCCCCGGTGAGCGCAGCGGCCACCAGCGCTCCAGCCAGGCGAGGTCCTCCGGGCCGGGAGCGGGCCCGAGCCGTTCTTCGCCGGTCGAGGTGTCCACGAGCACCAGGCGAGGGCCGTCCGGCGTCATCTCGGCGATGTCGAGCGGCACGTTGTCCAGCCACTCGTTGGCGATCACCAGGCCGCCGGCCCCGTACGGCGCCTCCGGCTCCCAGGCGACGCGCGGGTCGAGATCGCCGGGCCGGGGGGACAGGTCGACGGCGGTGACCCGCAGCCGCTTCGAGAGGTCCGGCGGCGCCGCGGCCAGCACTCGGGCGGCCAGCAGGCCGTTGCCGCTGCCCATGTCCACGAGATCGACCGGGTCGGGCCGCCCGAGGGCGGCGTCGACCCGCAGGAGCAGGCGCAGCACGGCCTCGGCGAAGGCCGGCGAGGCATGCACCGACGTGCGGAAATGCCGGTCGGGGCGCTCCCGCAGGTAGAAGCCCTCCGCGCCGTAGAGCGCCCGTCGCATGGCCTCCCGCCAGGTGACCTCCACGATGCTTTAGGTTACCGACACGCCGATGCCGTGACGAAAAGTAGTCACTTTCGTACTTATGGCTCAACATAGGCCCGTGAGAAACGGGACAAAATCCGACCGTTGGGCCACGCCCGGGCCGGCGGGAGCGCCGCCGCTACGCTGAACCGAGGGGAGGCGTCATGGAGACAAGTGACCGCCCGGCGCGGCTCGCCGTGGGAGTGCTCGGCGCGGGACGGGTCGGTTCCGTGCTCGGAGCCGCGCTCATGCTCGCGGGTCATCGGGTGGTGGCGGCCAGCGGCGTGTCCGACGCGTCGGCGCGGCGGGCCGCAGACCGCCTCGGCCTGACGCTCAGCAGGCCGGACGAGGTGATCGCCCGGTCCGAGCTCGTGCTGCTGACCGTGCCGGACGACGTGCTGCCCGGTCTCGTCTCCGGCCTCGCCGCCACCGGCGCCGACCTGCGCGGCAAGCTGCTCGTGCACGCCAGCGGCGCGTACGGCCTGGGCGTGCTCGACCCGGCGGCCGAGGCGGGGGCGCTGCCGCTCGCGCTGCACCCCGTGATGACGTTCACCGGCAGGAGCGACGACCTGACCCGGCTCAACGGCTGCTCGTTCGGCGTCACGGCGCCCGACCTGCTGCGGCCGGTGGCCGAGGCGCTGGTGATCGAGATGGGCGGCGAGCCGGTGTGGATCGCCGACCGGGACCGGCCGCTCTACCACGCCGCCCTGGCCGGCGCCGCGAACCACATGGTGACGCTCGTCGCCGAGTCGCAGGAACTGCTCGCGAAGATCGGCGTGGAGCATCCGGGCCGGATGCTCGGTCCCCTGCTGAGCGCGGCGCTCGACAACGTGCTGCGTCTCGGCATCAGCGGGCTCACCGGGCCGGTGGTGCGCGGCGACGCGGGCACCGTGCGCAAGCACGTCGACGCGCTCATCCTGGCCGCCCCCGAGGCCGCGGATGCGTACGTCGCCCTCGCGAGGCTCACCGCCGACCGGGCGCTCGCGGCGGGCCTGCTCAAGCCGGAGGCGGCCGAACGCCTTCTGGACGCCCTGGGAGGGAACATATGGACCTGACCGTCGCCGCCGACCGCGCCGCCCTCGACAAGGCGAGGGACGTGCTCGGCCCCGGGAGGATCGCCCTGGTCCCCACGATGGGGGCGCTCCACGAGGGCCATCGGTCGCTGATGCGGCTGGCGCGCGAGCACGCCGACCACGTCGTGGTGAGCGTGTTCGTCAATCCCCTGCAGTTCGGCCCCAACGAGGACTTCTCCCGCTATCCCCGTACGTTCGACGCCGACCTCCAGGTGTGCGAGGAGGAGGGCGTGGGCGTGGTCTTCGCGCCCTCGGCCGATGACATGTACCTGCCGGACCGCCAGGTGGAGGTCTCGGCCGGCGGCATGGGCGGGGTGGTCGAGGGCGCCTTCCGGCCCGGCCACTTCGACGGCGTGCTGACCGTGGTGCTCAAGCTGTTCAACCTGGTGCGGCCGGACGTCGCGGTCTTCGGGCAGAAGGACGCCCAGCAGCTCGCGCTGATCCGGCGGATGGTGGCCGACCTCGACGTCCCGGTGTCGATCGTCGGCGCCCCGACCGTGCGGGAGCAGGACGGCCTCGCGCTGTCGAGCCGCAACAGGTACCTGTCCGAGGCCGACCGCCGCACCGCGCTCGCGCTGTCGCGGGCGCTGCGGGCCGGCGCGGCGCGGGCCCAGACGGCCGGGCCGGCCGGGATCCTCGACGCCGCCCGGGCCGTGCTGGAGGAGGCCGCCCGCTTCGACCCGCCGCTGCTGCTCGACTACCTGATCCTGGCCGACCCCGCGACGTTCGCGCCGGTCGGCGACGACCACCGCGGCGAGGCGATCCTGGCCGTGGCCGCCAAGGTGGGCACCACCCGCCTCATCGACAACGTGGTCCTGACCCTGTAGGGGCGCGGCGCCTCAGGCTTCCCCGGCCCGCAGTGTGAACCAGAAGGTGGGGAACGGGTTCGTGCCGGGCGTGACGTCGATCAGCTCCCAACCGGCGAACCTGGCACGCATCTCGTCGGCGGTGACGCCGGCGAACGTGTCGCCGAGCGTTCCGGGGCCGTACACGAACATCAGCAGCAGTGCGCCGGGAGCGGCGCGGCGGGTGAGCCCGGCGGCGTAGGCGTCGCGGCGGTGCGGCGGGATGCCGCAATAGCAGCTCAGGTCGAAGAACAGGTCGTAGGGGCCGGGCGCGTCCAGCTCGTCGAGCCGGGTGGCGTCTCCGTGCAGCAGCCGTACGGCCACTCCCGCCGCGTCGGCCTTCTCCCGGGCCTGCTCGATCGCGCGGTCGACCAGATCGACGGCCACGACCTCCCAGCCGTGCCGGGCCAGGTATATCGCGTTGGTTCCGGTGCCGCAGCCGAGCTCCAGGGCGCGGCCGGGCGGCAGCGCACCGTGCCCTTCCCCCTGCCCTTCCCCGCGCCCCTCTACCAGGGCGACCAGCTCGGGCGGCGTCACGCCGGTGTCCCACGGCGGCTTGCCGTCCCGGTAGTACTTCTCCAGCGCTCGGCGCACGGCCTCCTCCTGATCAACGTCCGCGCCCGTGTTCGGCCTGTCCATAGCCCCTCCAGGTTCTTAGAGTTGAACTCTAGTGACGAACTCTAGAGATATACTCGCGCCATGGACATCGTCAAGCGGCCGGACAAGCGGGCGGAGCGCTCACGCCGCACCCGGGAGAAGGTCATCCAGGCGGCGCGGGAGCTGTTCGTCGCGCAGGGCTACGGGGCGACGAGCCTGCAGGAGGTCGCCGACCGAGCGGGCGTGGCCGTTCAGACGGTCTACTTCGTCTTCGGCAACAAGCGCACGCTGTTCAAGGACGTCGTCGACACGTCCATCGCCGGCGACGCCGAGCCGGTGGCCGTCATGGACCGTGAGTGGTTCCGCGCCGCGTGCGCCGAGCCCACCGCGGCCGGCCAGCTGCGGGCGCACGTCCGCGGCACAAGTGAGATCCTCGGCCGGGTCGCCCCGCTCATGCCGATGATCGAGTCCGCCGGGGCCGCCGACCCGCAGATCGCCGCGCAATGGCCCGACGGCCCCGATCCGCGCTACATCGTGCAGCAGGCCGCGGCCCAGGCGCTGGCAGGCAAACCCGACGCCCGGCCGGACGTCTCCGTCGCGATGGCGGCGGACCTGCTGTTCTGCCTGCTCAGCCCGCAGCTGTACCTGCTCTTCGTCCAGGACCGCGGCTGGTCGCCGGACAGGTGGGAGGAATGGGCCTGCGCCGCTCTGACCGTCCAGCTCTGCACCGACCCTGGGGCGTGCCCCTCGTAGGAGGGGCCGGGGCGGCACCATCGCCGGGGGGGCGTTATCGTCATTATGACGAAAGGGGATCCCCTCATGGTGGCGCTCGCACGCAGACTCACCGCCCCCGCACCCGGCTGGACCGTCGAGGCCGACGCGGTCGTTATCGGGTCCGGCATCGCCGGCCTCACCGTGGCGCTGCGCCACGTCGAACTCGACCCCCGGGCGCGGGTGCTCGTGGTCACCAAGGACGTGTTGTCGGCCGGGTCCACCCGATGGGCCCAGGGCGGCATCGCCGCCGTGCTCGACCCCGAGGACACCCCCGACGAGCACCTGAGGGACACGCTCGTCGCCGGAGTCGGCCTGTGCGACGAGGAGGCCGTACGCGTCCTGGTCACCGAGGGCCCCGACGCGCTGAAGCGGCTGATGAGCCACGGCGCCGAGTTCGACCGCGACACCGACGGCGAGCTCCAGCTCACCCGCGAGGGCGGCCACCACCGCAACCGGATCGTCCACGCGGGCGGCGACGCGACCGGCGCCGAGGTGCAGCGGGCCCTGGCCGAGGCGGTGCTGGCCGAGCCCCGCATCGAGGTCATCGAGCACGCCCTCGCCCTCGACCTCCTCCTCGACGCCGAGGGCCACGCCTGCGGGGTCACGCTCCACGTGATGGGGGAGGGCGCCCGCGACGGCGTCGGCGCCGTACGGGCCGGGGCCGTGGTGCTGGCCAGCGGCGGCATGGGCCAGGTCTACGCGGCCACCACCAACCCCGTGGTGTCCACCGGAGACGGCGTGGCGCTGGCTCTGCGGGCCGGCGCGGTGGTCAGGGACATCGAGTTCGTGCAGTTCCACCCCACGGTCCTGTGGCTGGGGGAGGGCTCGACCGGCCAGCAGCCCCTCGTCTCCGAGGCCGTGCGCGGCGAGGGCGCGGTGCTGATCGACTCGAACGGCGAGCGCTTCATGCAGGGTGTGCACGAGCTGGCCGACCTCGCGCCCCGCGACGTGGTCGCCAAGGCGATCATGCGACAGATGGCGCGGACCGGCGCCGACCACGTCTACCTCGACGCCACCCACTTCGGCGAGGAGAAGTGGCGCTCCAGGTTCCCCACGATCCTCGCCGTCTGCCGCGAGCACGGCATCGACCCCGTCACCGAGCCCATCCCCGTCGCCCCCGCCGCCCACTACGCGAGCGGCGGCGTGCGCACCGACCTGCACGGCAGGACCAGCGTGCCCGGCCTGTACGCCTGCGGAGAGGTGGCCTGCACGGGCGTGCACGGCGCCAACCGGCTGGCCTCCAACTCCCTGCTGGAAGGGCTCGTCTACGGCGAGCGCATCGCCGCCGATCTGGCGGCCGGGAACCTGACTCGGGACCTCACGCCGCGCGAGCCCGTCCCGGCCGACGATCGGCCCGAGGGCCTGGTGGACCCGCGTACGCGGCCGAGGGTCCAGAGCCACATGAGCCGGGGCGCCGGGGTGCTGCGCAGCGACCGGAGCCTCGCGCAGGTCACCCGCGCGCTCTCCGACGCCCGCTGGACGCCGGTCGCGGTCGAGCCCTGCACCGAGTCGTGGGAGGCGACCAACCTCCTCACGGTGGCCTCCGCTCTGGTCGCCGCGGCCGCCGTGCGCGAGGAGACCCGCGGCTCGCACTGGCGGGAGGACCACCCCGACCGCGACGACGCCCACTGGCGGGCGCACATCGACATCGCCCTGACGGCGGAGGGACTGACCTTGACGTACACGCCTCACGAGGAACTGCGGACCGAGCTGGACAAGACCGGCCTCGACCCGGACGCCGTGCTCGGTCTCGTCCGCGCCGCGCTGGAGGAGGACCTGGCCGGGGGGCAGGACGTGACCTCGGTCGCCACCATCCCCGCCGATCAGCGGGCCGTCGCCGACGTGGTGGCCCGCAAGGAGGGCGTGGTCGCCGGCCTGGCCGTGGCCGAGACCGTCTTCCGCCAGGCCTCCGGGCCGGTCGAGGTCGAGCGGCACGCCGCCGACGGCGACCGCGTGCGCCCGGGCGACGTGGTGATGACCGTGCGGTGCGCGACCAGGGACCTGCTCACGATGGAGCGCACCGCGCTCAACTTCCTCACCCACCTGTCCGGCATCGCCACCCAGACCCGCCGCTGGGTCGACGCCGTCGAGGGCACCGGCGCCCGCATCCGCGACAGCCGCAAGACGCTGCCGGGGCTGCGCGCCATGGAGAAGTACGCCGTCCGGGCCGGCGGCGGGGTCAACCACCGGATGGGCCTGCACGACGCCGCCCTGATCAAGGACAACCACGTCGTCGCCGCCGGAGGCGTTGCCGAGGCGTTCCGCGCCGTACGGCAGGCCTTCCCCGGCCTGCCGATCGAGGTGGAGGTGGACAGGATCGACCAGATCGAGCCGGTCCTGGCCGAGGGCGCCGACGAGATCCTGCTCGACAACTTCACCGTGGACCAGCTCACCGAGGCCGTACGGCTGGTGGCCGGCCGGGCGCGGCTGGAGTCGAGCGGCGGGCTGACCCTGGACGCCGCCCGCGCCGTCGCCGAGACCGGGGTCGACTACCTGGCCATCGGCGCGCTCACGCACTCGGCCCCGGCACTCGACCTTGGTCTAGATCTTCGTGATGCATAATCAGGGAATGCTGCTCACCATCGACGTCAGCAATACCCACACGGTGCTGGGCCTGTTCGAGGGTGAAGAGGTGATCGAGCACTGGCGGATCGCCACCGACCCCCGCCGTACGGCGGACGAGATCGCGGTGGTGCTCCAGGGTCTGCTCGGGCAGTCGCCGCTGCTCAAGGACGCCGACATCAGCGGCATCGCGATCTGCTCCACGGTCCCGTCGGTGCTCAACGAGATGCGGGAGATGTCCAGGCGCTACTACGGCGACGTCACGGCGGTGGTCGTCGAGCCGGGCGTCCGCACCGGCGTCCCGGTCCGGATGGACAACCCGAAGGAGGTCGGCAGCGACCGCATCGTGAACGCGCTCGCCGCCACCACCCTGTACGGCGGGCCGTGCGTGATCGTGGACTTCGGCACGGCCACCTCGTTCGACGCCGTCTCGGCCCGGGGCGAGTACGTCGGGGCGGTGACCGCGCCCGGCCTGGAGATCTCGGTGGACGCGCTGGCCACGGCCGGGGCCCAGCTTCACAAGGTCGAGCTGGTCCGGCCCCGGTCGGTGATCGCCAAGAACACCGTGGAGGCGCTCCAGTCGGGCATCATCTACGGCTTCGCGGGCCTGGTCGACGGCATCGTGGACCGCATGACGGCCGAGCTGGCCTCCGACCCCGACGACGTCACCGTGGTCGCCACGGGCACCGGTGCGCCGCTCGTCATCGGCGAGGCCCGTACGATCGACGTGCACGAGCCCTGGCTCACGCTGATCGGCCTGCGGCTGGTCTACGCCCGGAACGCGTCCTGACGACTCCCTCGCGTACGGGACCATAGAAGGCAGGATCCCGTTCAGAGAGGACTGACGTGATGGACGCCGACTGGGTGGCGCGTTTCGCCGATGAGGTCATCGCCGAGGCCGAACGGCGCGCACCGGGCAAACCCGTCGTCTGCGCGTCCGGCCTCAGCCCGTCCGGCCCGATCCACCTGGGCAACCTGCGCGAGGTGATGACCCCGCACCTGGTGGCCGACGAGATCAGGCGGCGCGGCTACGAGTGCGTGCACATCATCTCGTGGGACGACTTCGACCGCTTCCGCAAGGTTCCGGTCGGCATCGACCCCGCCTGGAACGAGCACATCGGCAAGCCGCTGACCTCCGTCCCGGCCCCGCCCGGCAGCGATCACCCGAACTGGGCCGAGCACTTCAAGGCGCCGATGATCGCCGCGCTGGCGGAGCTGGGCGTGGAGTTCCACGGCATCAGCCAGACCCAGATGTACACCTCCGGGGCCTACCGGGAGCAGGTGCTGCTCGCCATGCGCGAGCGGCGGCGGATCGACGCGATCCTCGACCAGTACCGCACCAAGAAGGCCAAGGCCAAGGAGGTCGTGGACGCCGACGAGGCCGCCGCCCTGGAGGGATCGGGGGCCGCGAGCGAGGACGACGGCTCCGGTGCCGGGGGCTACTACCCCTACAAGCCCTACTGCTCGGTATGCGACCGCGACCTGACCACGGTCACGTCGTACGACGACGAGACCACCGCGATGTCGTACACCTGCGTGTGCGGCCACAGTGAGACCGTCCTGCTGTCCGAGCACACCCGCGGCAAGCTGGTGTGGAAGGTCGACTGGCCGATGCGCTGGGCCTACGAGGGCGTGGTCTTCGAGCCGTCGGGTGTGGACCACAGCTCGCCGGGCTCGTCGTTCGTCGTCGGCGGCCAGATCGTCCGTGAGGTGTTCGGCGCTCCGCAGCCGATCGGGCCGATGTACGCCTTCGTCGGCATCAGCGGCATGGCCAAGATGAGCAGCTCGAAGGGCGGCGTGCCGACCCCGGCCGACGCTTTGTCGATCATGGAGCCCGCGCTGCTGCGCTGGCTGTACGCCCGCCGCCGTCCCAACCAGTCGTTCAAGGTCTCCTTCGACCAGGAGATCCAGCGGATGTACGACGAGTGGGACACGCTGACCAGGAAGGTGCAGGACGGCACGGCGCTGCCGGCCGACCAGTCGGCCTACCGCCGCGCGTCGAGCACGGCCTCCCGGGCCCTGCCGGAGACGCCGCGGCGGTTGCCCTACCGGACGCTCGCCTCGGTCGTGGACATCGCCACCGGGCACGAGGAGCAGACGCTGCGCATCCTGCGCGCGTTCGACCCGGAGATCGGCGGGCTGGACGAGCTGCGGCCGCGGCTCGACCGTGCCCAGCACTGGGTGAACACGTACGTGCCCGCGGAGGAGCGCACGCAGGTGCGCGAGACGCCCGACAAGGAACTGCTCGACACGCTCGGCGAGCAGGACCGCGAGTCGCTGCGCCTGCTGGCGGAGGGCCTCGACGAGCACTGGTCGCTCGACGGGCTGACCACGCTCGTCTACGGCGTGCCGAAGGTGCAGGCCGGGCTCGACATGGACGCCAAGGCGGCCACGCCGGAGCTGAAGGCCGCCCAGCGCGCGTTCTTCGCCCTGCTCTACCGGCTGCTCGTCGGCCACGACACCGGCCCGCGGCTGCCCACGCTGCTGCTGGCCGTGGGCCGCGACCGGGTGCGCGAGCTGCTCGGCCGCGCCTGATCGGTCGTTCCTGATCTCTGCGTCCGATCTCCTGCGAGCGGGCCGGACGGCATGGCCGTCCGGCCCGCGGCCGTGTGCCAGGGCAAGCCAGGGCGGGCAACTCCGGGTAGGGAGGAGTTCAGGGCAGCAGGACCAGCCGGCCGCGCAGGCCGCCCTTCCGCAGGCGTTCGTGTGCCTCGGCCGCCCGCTCCAGTGAGTAGGTGCCGGCCACCCGCATGCTCAGCCGCCCCGCCTCGGCCAGCTTCGCGACGTCCCGGAGTTGGGCCGCGTCGGCGCGGACGAACACCGTCGAGACCCGGATGCCGCGCAGCGGGATGGGGTCCAGCCCGGCGCCGACGGCGACGAACGCGCCCCCGTTGCGTACGGCGTCCAGCGCGGGCAGGCCGACGACCGCCGCGTCCACCAGGCCGTGCACGCCGCCGGGAACGACGGCTCTGACGGCGGCGGCCAGGTCGGCGCCCCTCGGCACGAACCACTCCGCCCCGAAGCCCCGCACCAGCGGCTCGTCGCCGGACGCCGCGACCGCCGCGACCCTGAGCCCCCGCGCCACGGCCAGCTCCACGAGATAGCCGCCGAGGCCGCCGGCGGCTCCCGTGACGAGCAGGGTCTCGCCCTCGGCGAGCCCGGCGAGGTCGAGCGCCTGGACGGCGGTGAGCGCGTTCAGCGGCAGCGTCGACGCCTCGGGCGCGGCCACCCCGGCGGGCGCGGGCGCGACCGCCGTCTCGTCCAGCACCACCAGGTCCGCCTGGGCCTTGAGCGGGTCCGTCAGCCGGTCCGACAGCCCGATGACCTGATCCCCCGGACGTACGCCCGTCACTCCCGGGCCGGTCCGATCGACCACACCCGCCACGTCCCAGCCGAGTGCGTACGTCTCCTGGTGCGGCATGAGTTTGTAGTCGGCGAGGGCGCCCGCGGCCGTGACCAGGTCGACGGGGTTCACCGCCGCCGCCTCGACCCTGATCCGCACCTGCCCCGGCCCCGGCTCCGGCTCTGCCACGTCGACGACCCGTACGGCTCCGTCTCGCGCCACCAGTGCTCTCATGAGTTCCTCCTTGGGGGTATGGCAAGGAGCGTACGAAGAGCTACTCTCTGCCGGTAAGAAGGCACCTGGAAGTGCGTAAGGGAGGAGAAGGGAAGACGATGGCCACTCAGACGGCGGCCGAGCGGCGTGAGGACGCGCGTCAGCGCTACAACGCCTACGTCGCGACCTGCCCGTCGCGGAAGCTGCTCGACACGCTCAGCGACAAGTGGGTGAGCCTGGCGCTCACCGCGCTCGCCGGCGGCCCGCTCCGCTACAGCGAGCTGGCGAGGACGATCGCCGGCGTCAGCCAGAAGATGCTCACGCAGACGCTGCGGACGATGGAACGCGACGGCCTGGTCTCCCGCGCGGTCACCCCCTCGGTGCCGGTCCGGGTCGATTACCGGCTCACGCCCCTGGGCGAGGACCTCATGCCGCTGCTGGAAGCGATCAAGCGCTGGGCCGAGATCCACATGGAGGATGTCGAGGCGGCCCGGGAGGCGTACGACCGATGCTCCGACTCCGAACCTTGACGACCTTCAGGGGAGGCGTTTACCTTCCCTGAAGGGTGGGCCGACGAAGCATCGTCGTGGGGAAGGCGGACGATGGGTATTCCCGAGGTCGTCTACCGAGGTGACAGTCTCGCCTCGGACCTTGATCGTGCCGGTCTCACCGAAGAGGATCTACTTCTTCTCGCGGAGCTGGCCAAGGGCGTGACCGCCGACCGGGTGGGCCGCAGTCTCGACGTCAGCGGGCGCACCGTGCGGCGTCGGCTGCGGTGCATCTGCGACCGGATCGGCGTCGCGACCGCGATCGAGGCCGTCGCCTGGGCGGCACGCCGCCGCCTCATCTGACCGCCTTCGCCCTGCGGGGGAAGGGCCGGGCGCCCCTCTGTAGAGGAGGGGCTCAGTCGGCGACGCGCACCGCTCCCGCGAACGGCCGTCCGGCGATCTTCGCGATGTGGACGACGTCTCCCGTCTGCGGCGCGTGGATCATGTAGCCATTGCCGATGTAGATGCCCACGTGATGTAGGTCGGAGTAGAAGAACACCAGGTCGCCGGGGCGGAGCTGGTCACGGGGGATGTGCGTGCCGGCCGTCCACTGGTCGCCCGTGTAGTGGGGCAGGCTGATGCCGACGGACTGGTAGGCCGCCATGACCAGGCCGGAGCAGTCGAAGGAGCCGGGCCCCTCGGCGCCCCACACGTACGGCTTGAGCTGCTGCCTGAGGGCCCAGCGCGCCGCCTGGGCGGCCTTGCCGTCACCGATGACGGGGAACGACGTCCTCGTCCGCGTCTCGCGGCCGATTGTCTGGGAGACCTGCCGGTAGAGGCTGCTCTCGGTCTTCTTGATCAGTTTTGTGATCTTGTCGCGCCGCGAGTCGAGGCCGCTGAGGAGCTTCTTGACCTCGGCCTGCCGGGCGGAGGCGCTCTCCCTGGCCCGTGCGGCGGCGTCCATGGCCTTGGTGACCTCGGCGACCTCCTGGCTCTGCTGCAGCTCCAGCGCGTACGTCGTGGAGGCCTGGTCCAGGTAGCGCCGGGGGTCGGCGTCGCTGTCGATGAGCACGAGCGCGTTGCCGAGCCCGTTGGTCATGTAGGAGTGCTGCGCGAGAGCGCTCGCCTTCTGCCGGCGGACCTCGAGCTCGGCCTCGCTCTTGGCGAGGTTCTTCTTGGCGAGGTCGGCGGACCGCTCGGCCGCCTTCAGGCGTACGCGCTCGCCGTTGTACTGCTCGCTGAGGGTTTCGATCTCGGTGTAGAGGTTCTCGACCTGCGCCGTGAGTTCCTTGAGGCTCGGCTTGGGGTCGGCGGTGGCGCGGATCACCGGGGCGCCGAACGTGATCGCGCTGATCGCGACGCCGACGAACGCCAGACGGCGGATGGCACCCGGACCGGCCGTGCCGGATCCGGATCGTCGGCCGCGGGCGTGCCTGCCCGCCGGCCGTCCTCCACGCGTGCGCAACCGAGCTCCTCTCCCACGTGTGCCCCTCGGCGGGCCCGTTGTCGGGACGGGCCGTACGGAGGGGCACTTCTGAGCGCCTACCGGGTTAGCTGACGGGTTCGGGCCGGAGTAGCCCTACCTTGGTGGATTCACCCCTTGACGATCTGAGATCGAACCGATCCTGATCCTGCAGTTGGGTCCCCGGCTCCCCTTCGCACTCGGTGCTTCGAAGATTCGGCGCCCGGTCGCCGTGAGCGCTCACGATGACCGGCATCGTCGCTGGACGATAGTGCACGGCGAGTTCTTGCTCAACCAGAACTCCGAAACCCGTCTACGTTTGACAACCAAATGATCACGGTCGGGTCACGAGCTCGGTAGTGATACATCCGCGTTCACCTGTGTTTGGAGCGATCCGAGAGTTTCGATGTGCGGCACGGACAGCTGGAAAAAGTGGGACGAACCTGGATGGACGCCTCAGGGGCCGGGCGGGCATCCGTCCGTATCCTGACGGCTACGGACGGTCAAACCTCATGTCGGGTGTGGCGTTTGGGAATGACCGTTATCCGTGGGGGGCACTCCGTGCCGACCGCGTGGGATCGGCCGCGTGGGATCGGCCGCGCTCCGGCTAGGCTGGCCGGTCATGGAGCAGGTCGCCGCGCAGACATCCAGTGAGTCGGGTGCCACGGCCGTGACGGTGCGCCGGGCCAGGACGCCGGACGTCCGGGCGATCCGGCGCCTCGTCGACGCGTACTCGGGTGTCGGTCCCCGCCTGCTCAAGAAGAGCACGGTCACGCTGTACGAGGACGTCCAGGAGTTCTGGGTGGCCGAGACGGACGGGCAGGTCGTCGGCTGCGGCGCGCTGCACGTGCTGTGGGAGGACCTGGCCGAGATCAGAACCGTCGCGGTGGACCCCGCGGCGCGCCGCGGAGGCATCGGCCATCGGATCGTCGGCGCGCTCATCGAGACCGCCAGGGACCTCGGCGTGCGGAGGGTCTTCTGCCTCACGTTCGCGGTGGAGTTCTTCGCCAGGCACGGCTTCAGGCCCATCCAGGGCACCCCGGTCTCCCAGGAGGTGTACGCGGAACTCCTCGCGTCGTACGACGAGGGTGTCGCCGAGTTCCTCGACCTGGAGCACGTCAAGCCGAACACGCTGGGGAACACCCGGATGTTGCTGCACCTCGACCGTCATTGATCACGATTGATGAGCATTGATCGATGATCTTGACGGTGGTTGTCGACTACTGCAAAGGTGACTGTTGATACACCTGTCGCTACTTTTGGCAATATCAGCGTGTGCTACAGACGTTCGGCGCATGCGTCTTCGAAACGAGGTGACACGGTGAGCACCGGACAGCCGCCGTACCCCCAGGACGAGTCGGACGGAACGCCACCGCCGCCATCGAACCCCGGGTACAACACGGACAGACAGCCCCAGGACTACGACCCCGACGTCACGGTCGTCAGCTACCGCCACTCGGGACAGCACACGGGCCCGCAGCAGCCGCCCGGCCACGACCCCGCGCAGGGCGGCTACGGCCAGCAGCAGGGCTATGGCGCCCAGCAGGGCCAGCAGCAGTACGGCCAGCAGGGTTATGGCCAGACCGGCCCGCAGCAGGGCTATGGCCAGGAGGCCGCCCAGCAGCAGGGCTACGGGCAGCAGCAGTACGGCCAGCAGGGCTATGGCGCCCAGCAGGGTCAGCAGGGTTACGGCCAGACCGGCCCGCAGCAGGGTTACGCCCAGCAGGGTTATGGCCAGCAGGGTTATGGCCAGACCGGCCCGCAGCAGGGCTACGGCGCCCAGCAGGGCCAGCAGCAGTATGGCCAGACGTCCCAGGGCGGCTACGGCCAGCAGACCGGCCCCCAGGACTACGGCCAGCAGCAGGGCTATGGCGCTCAGCAGGGCCAGCAGGGTTACGGCCAGACCGGCCCGCAGCAGGGCTACGGCGCCCAGCAGGGCCAGCAGCAGTATGGCCAGACGTCCCAGGGCGGCTACGGCCAGCAGACCGGCCCCCAGGACTACGGCCAGCAGCAGGGCTATGGCG
>NZ_VDMA02000033.1 GCF_006334915.2 Microbispora catharanthi | reverse complement strand
GTCGCTGCTCGACCCGCAGACCACGGCCGCGATGCTGCACCGGCTGCGCGACCAGGCCACGAAGAAGGACCCGCTGGCCGCGCTGTCGGACCAGGAGCGGCAGATCCTGGAGCTGATCGGCGAGGGCTTGACCAACCGCCAGATCGGCGAGCGGATGTTCCTGGCCGAGAAGACGGTCAAGAACTACGTGTCCAATCTGCTGAGCAAGCTCGACATGCAGCGCCGCACCCAGGCCGCCGCGCTCGCCGCCCGCCTCAAGGCCGAACACCAGCAGTGACATCAAGCGGACGTGCCGAGCGATGTCACCGTCGCCGCGGTCGACGTCGTGGCACCGGATCCGCGGCACGTCTCGCCCCATTGTCATGTGCGGACGCCCGAGGCTGCGGCTGGGCGGACGGATCAGGAGACGTACCGCAGCCGGCGGAGGCGGCGGCGTCCTCACGCGGCACGAGCTGATCAGCCCAGCGGGACGCTCCACTCCAGTCGGGCGCCGCCGGCGTCAGGGGAGGTGAGGGTGAGGGCGCCGCCGAGTCGTTCGGCGCGGTCGGCGAGGTTGCGCAGGCCGCTGCGGCGGCCCTCGGCCGGGATGCCGACGCCGTTGTCCTCCACCACGAGGGTCAGCCGCCCGTCCCCGGCGTGGACGGCGACGTCGGCGCGGGTGGCCTTGGCGTGGCGGACGAGGTTCGACAGGGCCTCGCGCAGGACGGCGAGCAGGTGTTCCGCGACCTGTGCGGGCACGTCGTTGTCGAGCCGGCCCTCCAGGCTCAGGCCGGGCATGAAGCCCAGGTGCCCGCGGGCGCCCTCGACCAGGTCGACGACCTGGGCGCGCAGGCTGGGCGAGGCGTCCTCGCGCGGGGTCTGCAGGGCGAAGATGGTCGAGCGGATCTGCCGGATGGTGGTGTCCAGCTCGTCGATGGCGGTCTGCAGCCGGGAGGAGGCCTCCGGCCGTTCGACCAGGCGGACGGCGCTCATCAGCGTCATGGCCACGGCGAACAGGCGCTGGATGACCACGTCGTGCAGGTCCTTGGCGATGCGGTCGCGGTCTTCCAGCAGGCCGAGCCGCTCGGCGTCGCGGCGGGTCTCGGCCAGCTCCAGCGCGACGGCCGCCTGCCCGGCGAAGGCGTGCAGCGTGCGCAGCTCCGACTGGCTGAACGGCATCCGCCCCGAACGCTTCACCAGCCCCAGCACCCCGCGTACGGCCCCGGCCGCGCCCAGCGGCACGGCCGCGGCCGGGCCCACCGGAGGGTCGTCGGCCCAGATCAGATGCACCTGGCTGTGGTCGAGATCGTCCAACGCCAGCGGCTCGCCGCTCAGGAACGCCCGGCCGGCGAGCGAGCCCTCGACCGCGACCTTGTCGTTGACAAGCCGGACACCCGGCCCGTCCTCGACCGGCTCGACATCCTGCAGCGCGACGCGCAGCACGTCGCGGTCGCGGTTCGGCAGCAGGATCGCCACGGCGTCGGCGTCGGCCATCTCGCGGGCGCGCCGGGCGATGAGCGTGAGGACCTCCTGCGGCTCGCCGCCGGACAGCAGCCGGGTGGTGATGTCCGAGGACGCCTGCAACCAGGTCTCGCGGCGGCGGCTCTCCTCATACAGACGGGCGTTCTCGACCGCCACTCCGGCGGCGGTGGCCAGGGCGACCACGATCGCCTCGTCGTCCTCGTCGAAGCTCCCGCCGCCGCGCTTCTCGGTGAGGTAGAGGTTGCCGAACACCTCGTCGCGCACCCGGACCGGCACCCCCAGGAAACTGCCCATGGGCGGATGGCCGGGCGGGAAGCCGTAGGACTCGGGATGCTGGGAGATGTCGGTCAGCCGCAGCGTCTGCGGCTCCTTGATCAGCAGGCCGAGCAGGCCCAGCCCGTGCGGCCAGTGCTCGATCCTGGCGATCTCCTCCTCGCTCAGCCCCACCGGCACGAACTGGATGAGCGTGTTCTCCTCCCCGATCACGCCCATCGCGCCGTACGTCGCGTCCACCAGCGTCGTGGCGGTGGCCACGATGCGCCGCAGCACGACCTCCAGATCGAGGTCGCTGCCGATCGACACGACCGCCTCCAACAGCGCGTGCACCCGATCCCGGGTGGCCAGCACCGCCTCCAGACGCGACTGCAACTCCGCCAGCAGATCATCCAATCGCATGCTGGGAATCAGCGAAGAGGGCTCCTTCTCCGTCATGGTGCGCAGTTTCGCATCGAACACATGCCAGTGCCCACCCCCGGCAGCCAGGGGCGGGCACTGGAGTCGACGGACCCTGAGTTCAGGGCGAGGTCTACTTGAGGATCGGGAAGCGGCGGACCAGGGGAGTGGCGGCCCACTGTGTGCCGAGTCCGAGGGTGGTGCCGGCGCCGGTGAGGGTGAGGCCGGCCAGGACGATGGCGTAGACGATGTGCTCGTCCATGAAGGGGTTGGTGGTCAGGGGCAGTTCGGCGGCCCACATCATGAGCAGGAGCAGTCCGCCGGTGGTGGCGGCGATGCGCATGCCCACGCCGAGGATGAGGGCGGTGCCGATGCCGGCGAGGCCGGTCATGAACAGCCAGTCGACCCAGGGCTGGCCGGCGAGGGTGTTGAACAGGCCGCCGAAGGTGTGGTCGGCGGTGCCCTTGAGGAAGCCGGTGGTCGGGCTGCCGCCGTTGATCCACGCTTTGGCGGTGGGGGTGGCGAAGCCCCAGCCGAACAGCTTGTCCAGGAAGGCCCACAGGAACACCCAGCCGATGGCGATGCGGGCGGCGGCCCAGGCGTACCGGGCCGGGCCGGCGGTGGCGGCGGGGATGGTCTCGCCGTGCGTGCGGGGGGCGGGGACGGTGACCGCGGTGGGAGCGGCGTCGTGGAGGCGGTCGTTCCTCTGGTTGCGCCCTTGGGTGGTGGCCATGACCGGCCCCTTTCAACGTCTTTGCTCTCTTGTGACACCTCAAGGAAACCGCGATCACCGGCCGTGCCGCAGGAGCCGTACGGCACGCTCCGGTCGTCTCGAAGTCCCGTGATCGTGGGACCTTCGGTCCACGTGCACAGCGAAATCACGCCGCGCATGGCCCACCGTGCCGGTCACGATGCGCACCTGGTGGGCGAGCCGGGGCGGAAGGTCACCTGCGGCGGTGACCAGTGCCCCTGCACCCCGCCCGGCACAGGCGGTCGAATGGGGGCGGATCGAGGAGGAGTCATGATCAAACCAGTCATCGTCGCCACTGACGGCTCGCCCGCGGCGGTCGCCGCGGTGGAGTGGGCCGCCGGCGACGCCGCCCGCAAGGGCCTGCCGCTGCGCATCGTGCACGCCGTCGACCGCCTGCCGTACGAGCTGACCCGCTACCCCGTCGTCCCCAGCGATGATCAACTGATCCGGGCGGGACGGCGCGTCCTGGAGGAAGCCGAACAAGCGGTCCGGGAGACCCACCCCGCGCTCCGCGTCACGACCGCTCTGCCGGAGGGCGAGCCGGTCAAGGTGCTGCGCCGGGAGGCCGCCGACGGTGCGGAGATCGTCATCGGCAGCACAGGCCATGGCGGGTTCGCCGGGATGCTGCTCGGCTCGGTCAGCACGCACCTCGCCGGCCAGGTCCCCGTCCCCCTTGTGGTGGTGCGGCCTGAACCGTCGGCGCCCCACGGTCTGATCGTGGTCGGCGTCGACGGCTCCGACGAGGCGGAGGCCGCGCTGACGTACGCGTTCGAGGAGGCACGGCTGCGTGGCTGCCGCCTGCTCGGCCTGTACGCCTGGCAACTTCCGGTGCACGCGTACGCACCCGAGATCACCTACGACGTCGACGAGGTGCGGCAGGCCCAGGAGGAGCACGTGGCCACTGTGGTGGCGACCTACCGGGAGCGCTACCCCGACGTGGACGCCGAGATCCGCGCTGTGTGCGCACACCCCGTTCCCGTACTCGTCGAGGCCGCAGAGAAGGCCGATCTCCTCGTGGTCGGGTCCCGCGGACTCGGTGCCATCGGCTCGGTGGTGCTCGGTTCGGTGAGCCGGGCCGTCCTGCACCACGCGGGCTGCCCCGTCGCCGTCGTGCGCCCTTCCGCCACCGACCAGTAGAGAGGCCTGTGAGATCTCCGGATGTGGCAGAAGGGGTGAAACGCCGCGCGGATCACGATTAGGGTGGTCCGCGCGGCTCACCCACAACCGCGTCCCCTGCACGTCGTGACTGCGTCCGGCTCACCCAGGGCCGGCGGCAGGAGCCGCCGACCACGGCTCGAGGAGCAGCGTGTGAGCGGCTGGACGGAGGCGCCTCACAGGTCACCCGTGCGGCTGATCGCGTTGACCTTCGCCTTGTCCGTGCCCTTCTGGCCGGCCGGTGCCGTGGCCGGCCGCCTGTCGGCGGCCCTGCCCGTCAGCGCGCTGATGGCGTGCTGCCCCGTGCTGGCGGCGATGCTGCTGGTCCGGCGTCATGAGCCGCGCGGCGCCGTGAAGCGGCTGCTGAGGCGCACCGTGGACTGGCCGGGGGTGACATGCCGCCTCCAACGTCGGCTGGTCCCTCTTCCCCGACCACGGGTCGCACTACGACCCCGTTGTCACGGGCAGTGTCGCCGCCGCGGTGGCCCTGCTGGTAATGACCGCATGGCCCGCGGCACGAGTCAGACGCTGGTGACGCCGTGCGCGGCGAACTGGGCGTGTACGCGCTCCAGCAGGGCCCGGTCCGGGGGCCTGACATCGGCCAGGGGGAAGGCCAGCCCGAGGCGGGCGTACTTGCCGGCGGCCATGCGGTGGAAGGGCAGGACGTCGACCCGTTCGACGTTGCCGAGTGTCGCGACGAATCGGGCCAGGCCGTCCACGTTCTCCTCGGCGTCGGTGTGGCCGGGGACCAGGACGAACCGCACCCAGACCGGGCGGCCGAGGTCGGCGAGGCGGCGGGCGAACCGCAGGGTCGGTTCCAGGCTCGCCCCGGTCAGCCGCCGGTAGCCCTGCGGGTTCCATGACTTGATGTCGAGCAGGACGAGGTCGGTGTCGGCCAGCAGCGCGTCGCTCGCTCGGTCACCGAGGAAACCCGAGGTGTCCAGCGCGGTGTGCAGGCCGCTGTCGTGGCAGCGGCGCAGCAGCTCGCCGGTGAATCGGGGCTGCAGCAGCGGCTCCCCGCCGCTGACCGTCACCCCGCCGCCGGCCACCGAGATGAACCGCCGGTAGCGGTCCACCTCGCTCATGACCTCGTCCACCGTGACGCGGCGGCCGTCGCGCATCCGCCAGGTCTCGGGATTGTGGCAGTACAGGCAGCGCAGCGGGCAGCCGCAGGTGAACACCACGAAGCGGGTGCCGGGACCGTCCACCCCGACCGACAGGTCCCACGACTCGATGACGCCGCCGCCCGCCGCCGGCTCCGAAGCGCGGAGCTCGGCGGCGGCGTCCTGGCGGAGCCGGGCGGTGGAGTCGTCAAGGAGCCTGTCGCGCATCACAGCCGTCCGTGGAAGGTGCGGTCGATCACGTCCTGCTGCTGCTCGCGGGTGAGCCGGACGAAGTTCACGGCATAGCCGGAGACCCGGATCGTGAGCTGGGGGTACTTCTCGGGGTGGTCCATCGCGTCGATCAGGGTGGCGCGGTCGAGCACGTTGACGTTCATGTGGAAGCCGCCCGCGTCGAAGTAGCCGTCGAGCACGCCCACCAGGTCGGCGACCCGGTCGTCGGCCGTGCGGCCCAACCCGTCCGGGGTGACCGTGCTGGTCAGCGAGATGCCGTCCCGCGCTTGGTCGTAGGGGAGTTTGGCCACCGACAGCGCCGAGGCGACCAGGCCGTGCCGGTCGCGGCCGTTCATCGGGTTGGCGCCGGGGGCGAACGGCGTGCCCGCCCTGCGCCCGTCCGGGGTGTTGCCGGTGTGCGTGCCGTACACGACGTTGGAGGTGATGGTGAGCACCGACTGGGTGTGCTCGGCGCCCCGGTAGGACGGGTGGCGGCGGATCTTGTCCATGAACGACTTCACGAGGTCCACGGCGATCGCGTCGGCGCGGTCGTCGTTGTTGCCGTACGCCGGGTAGTCGCCCTCGACCACGTAGTCCACGGCCAAGCCGGTCACGTCGCGAAGCACCCGGACGGTCGCGTGCCTGATGGCCGACAGGCTGTCGGCGGCCACCGACAGGCCCGCGATGCCGCAGGCGAGCGTGCGCTTGACCGGGTAGTCGTGCAGCGCCATCTCGATGCGCTCGTAGGCGTACTTGTCGTGCATGTAGTGGATGACGTTCAGCGCGTTCACGTACGTCTTGGCCAGCCAGTCCATCATCCGGTCGAACGCCGCCGCGACCTGGTCGTAGTCGAGCACGTCGCCGGTCAGCGCCGGGTAGGCCGGGCCGACCTGCTCGCCGCTGATCTCGTCCCGTCCGCCGTTGACGGCGTACAGCAGGGCCTTGGCGAGGTTGACCCGGGCGCCGAAGAACTGCATCTGCTTCCCCACGGGAGCGGCCGAGACGCAGCAGGCGATGGCGGTGTCGTCGCCGTACGCCGGCCGCATCAGCTCGTCGCTCTCGTACTGGATCGAGCTGGTCTCGATGGACAGGGCCGCGCAGAAGCGCTTGAACGGCTCGGGCAGCCGCGGCGACCAGAACACCGTGAGGTTCGGCTCCGGGGCGGGGCCGAGGTTGCGCAGCGTCTGCAGGTAGCGGTAGCTGGTGCGGGTCACCAGCGGCCTGCCGTCGGCGCCGATGCCGCCGATCGACTCGGTCACCCAGGTCGGGTCGCCGGAGAACAGCTGGTCATACTCGGGGGTGCGCAGGAAGCGGACGATGCGCAGCTTGATGACGAAGTCGTCGACGAGCTCCTGTGCCTGCTGTTCGGTGAGCCGTCCCTCGGCGAGGTCCCGCTCCAGATAGACGTCCACGAAGGTCGAGGTGCGGCCGAGGGACATCGCCGCGCCGTTCTGCTCCTTGACGGCGGCGAGATAGGCGAAGTACAGCCACTGGATGGCCTCGCGCGCGGTGCCGGCCGGGCGGGAGATGTCATAGCCGTAGGAGGCGGCCATCTGCTTCAGCTCGTCCAGCGCGCGGATCTGCTCGGCCAGTTCCTCCCGGTCGCGGATCACGGCGTCGGTGGAGAAGTCCCCATCGAGTGAGCGCAGTTCGGCCCGCTTGGCCTCGATGAGCCGGTCCACGCCGTACAGCGCGACACGCCGGTAGTCCCCGACGATGCGGCCGCGGCCGTACGCGTCGGGCAGGCCGGTGATGATCCCCGCGCGGCGGGCCGCCCGGATCTCGGGGGTGTAGGCGTCGAAAACGCCGTCGTTGTGCGTCTTGCGGTACTTGGTGAAGATTTCCCGCACCTTCGGGTCGAGCGTGTAGCCGTACGCCGCCAGGCCGTTCTCGACCATCCGCAGCCCGCCCGCCGGCATGATGGCCCGCTTCAGCGGGGCGTCGGTCTGCAGGCCGACGATGAGCTCACGGCCGGAGTCGATGTAGCCGGGACGGTGCGAGGTGATCGAGGAGGGCGTGGCGGTGTCCACGTCGTACACCCCACGCCGGCGCTCCTCGCCGAACAGGCTCGACACCTCCGCCCACACCGCGCGGGTCCGGTCGGTCGGCCCCGCCAGGAACGACTCGTCTGCCTCGTACGGCGTGTAGTTGGCCTGGATGAAGTCGCGCACGTCCACCGACCCGCGCCAGGTCGTGCCGCGGAAACCGCGCCACGCCTCATGCGCGGTCGCCTGCGCGGGACCCTGTGTCCTGACCTCCGTGACCGTCATCGCCTGTCCCCTTCCTCGGTTCCGCCTCCACTGTCGTCCCTGCCGCCGCCCGCCTCTGCGAGCGGAGGTCACCGATCACGGGGACCAAAGTCATCCGCGCGGTGGAAGGGGACGGGCGGGGGCCCGGCCGGCTCCCCGCCCGTCTCGTCCGCCCTCCGGTGGTTGCGAGGGCCTGTCTCGCGGTCAGTGCTGGACGAGGATCCTGCGGCCCGCGGTCTTGTTCTCCTCCTCCAGACCCACCGTGATCTCCAGGACTCCGTCCTTGTAGACGGCCGTCACGTCCTCGGCCTTGGCCGTCGGGGGAAGCGTGACCGAGCGGGAGAACGCGCCGTAGGCGATCTCGGAGCGGCGCGGCTCCTTGGCGTCCTTGACCTCCTTGGTCTTCTCGGCCCTGATGTGGAGAATCCCGTGGCCCACCGTGACCTCGAGGTCCTTGTCGGGGTCGATGCCGGGAAGCTCCGCCCGCAGCACGTACCGGCCGTCCGCGACGAAGTCCTCCACCCTGATGATCTGGCCGAACGGCCGGAACCCGTAGACCGGGCTCTCCAGCAGCTCCAGCAGTTCAGGGAAGGGGAACCGGCCCTGGCTCCGCTCCGTGAGGTTCATCGTGACCTCCTTGTCTCGATGACGACGCACCAAGCACACACCCGCCGCTTCCTCTCCGGCAGGGCAGGACGTCCCATCCGAAGGTCCTCGAAACACCTGCCGCCCGCGGGTCGTGAGTCCCCTCCCGGTGGGGCCTACGGCGCTGCACACCACAGCGACCCGACCGGCTCATGGATCCGTCTCATGGCTCCGGACACCGTGAGTCGCGGGCGCACACGCCCGCCTGGGCCGGTCGAGCCGCGACGCCGCCGGCGCCGGGCGGGGACCCTGTCATCGGTGGCGCCAGGTATGGGTGTCGTCCTCCTCCCACTCCAGGTGGTCGATCACGTCCACCACACCGTTGACACCGCGCGCCAGCCGGGCGGCCGTCAGGGCGTCGCTGCGCCAGTGCAGGCGACCGGTCAGTGTCACGACGCCCTGGTCGACCGTCACGGTCACCCCGGCCAGGTCGCGGAACAGGGAACGGCCGAACGTGTCGATCGTGATCTCGCGGGCGACGTCGGCGTCCGGGCGGGTGAAGACCCGCAGCAGGTCGTGCCGGCCGACCATGCCCTCGAGCGTGCCGTCCTCCCCGACGACCGGCAGATGCGTGACGCCGTGCTCGTCCATGAGCCGGATCGCGAACACCACCGCCGTTCCCGGGCCGATCGTCACGGCCGGGGAGGTCATCAGCTCGGCGGCCGTGTCACCGCGTGACTTCTCGCGCCATCCGTGCTCCGTCCGGCCGAACAGGCGCCGCAGCCGGGCGCGCAGCGGCGGCCGGTAGCCCTCGTGGGCGTACTGATCCTTGAACTCCTCCTTGAGCAGCAGGTCCGCGTCCGTGACGACGCCGATGACCCGGTCGTCGGCGTCGACCACGGGCACGGCGCCCAGGTCCGCGGCGATCAGCACCTGGGCGACGGTCTTGAACGGCGTGCCCCCCTCCACCGCAGGGACGTCGCGGGCCATGACCTGGGCGACCTTCACACGCATCTCTACCTCCTCGTGACACCTCCCGCATCCCACCGCCGCGACCCGGCGGAGGCGGAGAGGCGGAAGGCCTTCGCGCGGGGGCTGTTGCGCCTCTGTCTTCCGGCACTTACGCCTCTACGGCCGTTCCGCGCCGGAACGGACGATGGCGGCACAGTCGGCGTTGAGGAGGATCACCATGAGGATCGGCATCAACGGGTTCGGCAGGATCGGCAGGGCCGTGCTGCGCCGCGCGCTGCCCATGGGCATCGAGGTTGTCGCGATCAACGACCTCGCGGACGCGGCGACCCTCGCCCACCTGCTCAGGTTCGACTCCACGCACGGCCCCCTCGGCGTGCCGGTGACCGCGAGCGCCTCCTCCATCGACGTGGACGGCCGCAGCATCCCGGTCACCGCGCACAGCGATCCGGCGCACGTCGACTGGGCCGCCTACGGCGCCGATCTGGTCATCGAGGCCACCGGCAGGTTCCGCACGCGGGACGACGCGGCCCGTCACCTCAAGGGCGGCGCCCGCCGCGTGCTCATCTCCGCGCCCGGCAAGAGCGTGGACGTCACGATCGTCCCCGGTGTCAACGACGCGGCCTACGACCCCCGCCGCCACGAGATCGTCTCGATGGCCTCCTGCACCACCAACTGCGTGGCCCCGATGGTGAAGGTGCTGCACGAGAACTTCGGCGTCGTCCGCGGCTTCATGACGACCGTGCACGCGTACACCGCCGACCAGCGGCTGCTGGACGCCCCGCACAAGGACCCTCGCAGGGCCCGCTCGGCCGCCGTGAACATCGTCCCGACCACGACCGGGGCCGCCCGGATGGTCGGCGAGGTGCTGCCCGAGCTCGCGGGCCGGCTGGACGGCGTCGCGCTGCGCGTACCGGTCGAGGACGGGTCGCTCACCGACCTCGCCGTGGTGCTGTCCCGCCCCGCGGGGGTGCAGGAGGTCAACCGGGCCTTCGCCGGCGCCGCCGACCGGGAACTGAAGGGCGTGCTGCGCTACAGCACCGACCCGATCGTGTCCCGCGACATCGTGGGCGACCCCGCCTCCTGCGTGTTCGACTCCGCGCTCACCCAGGCGGACGGCGAATTGGTCAAGGTCTTCGGCTGGTACGACAACGAGTGGGGTTACGCCAACCGGCTCGTCGAGATGGCCGCCCGCATGGCCGAGTGACAGCCGAAGCAGCCGACGAGGCTCGCGGCGGTACACGCCGTGATGAGACGTCTTTCTATCCCGCCTGTGTCCGCGGCCACGGGCGTCCTCGCCGCGGTGCGGTGGCCCGTCCGGGCTCTGCCCCGCGCAGGCGCCGCGGGAGGGCGCTGAAAGCCCGGTGAGAGGAGAAGGCAATGCGTGCAGCGATGGTCACCCGGTTCGACGGCCCGGTCGAGATCCGCGAGGTCCCGGTTCCGGAGTTGCGGCCCGGCCAGGTGCTGGTGCGTGTCGAGGCCAGCGGGCTGTGCCACACCGACATCCACGCCGCCCGCGGGGAGTGGCCGGTCAAGCCGGCTCTGCCGTTCACGCCCGGCCACGAGGGCGTCGGCCTGATCGAGCAGGTCGGCGCCGGCGTCACCGGCCGGGCCGTCGGGGAGCGGGTCGCGGTCCCGTGGCTGGGCTACGCGTGCGGCGTCTGCGACTACTGCGTGAGCGGGCGGGAGACGCTCTGCGAGTCCCAGCTGAACACGGGCTACAGCCTGAACGGCTGCCACGCCGAATACGTCGCTGCCTGCGCCAGCCATGTGGTCCCCGTGCCCCAAGCCGTGAGCTCGTTCGACGCCGCTCCTCTGACCTGCGCCGGGGTCACCACATACAAGGCCGTCAAGGTCTCGGGGCTCCGTCCGGCCGAGCGTGCGGCGATCTTCGGCATCGGCGGACTGGGGCATCTCGCGCAGCAGTACGCGCAGATCTTCGGCGCCGAGACCGTCGCGGTCGACGTGACGGGCGAAAAGCTCCTCCTCGCCGGTGAACTCGGCGCCACTCACGTCGTGAACGCCGCGGCCGACGACCCGGTGCGAGCGATTCGCGACCTCGGCGGTGCCGACGTGGCCGTCGTCCTGGCGGCCGACCCGCGTGTCCTGCAGCAGGCGCACGCGTCACTGCGTCGTGGTGGGCGCCTGGTGCTGGTCTCGTTGCCCCGGGACAACGCGATGTCCCTGCCCGTCTTCGAGACGGTGCTGGGCGGCATCAGCGTGATCGGATCCATCGTCGGCACCCGCGCCGACCTGGCGGAGGTCTTCCGCCTGCACGCCGCCGGCCGCACGACGGTGAAGTACGAGACCCGCAAACTGGACGACATCAACCAGTCCTTCGAGGACATCCTCGCCGGCCGGATCCCCGCCCGGCTGGTCTTCGAGCTGTGAGACGGTCATGACCACCCTCGATGCCCGGCCCGCCCCTGCCGCCTCGACGGCATGGCCCGGCCGGGCCGTCGTCTGGCTACGGCTGTCGCTCACGGCAGCGCTCCTGGCCGCCGCGGGCAACATCTACGCGCTGTTCGATCTGGAAGGCGTCTACGGCAGGGAGACGAGCGCCTTCGTCGACCAGGCGATAGCCCAGGACGCCGTCGATCTCGTCGTGGTCTCCCCGGCGATCGCCGTCCTCGTCCTTCTCGCTCTCCGTGGCTCGCTCCGTGCGTACCTGACGTGGCTCGGCGCCGTGGCCTTCACGACCTACAACTACGTCGTCTACACGCTGTCGGTCCATGTCGGTCCGCTGTTCCTGGTCTGGGTCGCCGTCCTCGGGCTGTCCGCGTTCTCCCTCATCGGCGGTCTGGCGGCACTCGACGCGCGAGCGGTCGCCGCCTGGTTCGGCCAGACGTCGCGGCGGCCGGCGGGGTGGTCGCTCATCATCGTGGCCGCGCTGTTCACGCTGCTGTGGCTGAAGGACATCGTGCCCGCGATCCTGGCGGGCCGCCTCCCTCAGAGCGTGAGCGAGCTGGCCCTGCCGTCCAGCCCGGTGCACGTACTCGACCTGTCGTTCTTCCTGCCCGCCGCATTCGTCACCGGAGTGCTGCTCCTCCGAGGACGGCCATGGCCCCACACGACCGCGCCCGGCCTGCTGGCCTTCCTCGCGCTGACCGGGCTGCCGATCATGGTCACGCCCTTCGCCGCGCAGGCCCGCGGCGACGAACCCGCATGGGCGGTGCTTCCACCGATCGCGGTGATCACCATCGCCTGCCTCGCCGTCCTGGCCCGCCTGACGCGGACGCGTGGGCCGAAGGTCCTCCGACGGGATGGCTTTGGCCTGCGGTCTTCCCATACGTCCGAATGATCTGCTTGAGGGCATGGAGATCAGCGTGCGAGAGCCGGCCGGACTGAGCGCTGCGGCGGCGTCGGAGCGGCTGGCCGAGTACGGGCCGAACGAGTTCCCGCAGCCGAGGCCGCCACGCCTGCCCGTCCGGGCCGCCCGCCAGCTCGCCGACCCGATGTCGATCCTGCTGCTGATCGCCGGACTGGTCACCCTGCTCGTCCTCGGCGAGGTTCCCGAGGGAGCGGCGATCTTGACCATTCTCCTGGTCAACGTGGTCATCGGGGTGAGCCAGGAGACGAAGGCCGACCACGCCGTACGGGCGTTGCGCACCCTCACCGCGCCCATGGCCAAGGTCGTCCGCGACGGTGTCGTACGGAGGGTTCCCGCCGCCGAGGTCGTACCGGGCGATGTCGTGCAGGTCGCGGCCGGAGACCGCGTCCCCGCGGACGCGCGGCTGTCGCAGGCGAACGCCCTGGGGGTGGACGAGTCCATGCTCACCGGGGAGTCGCTGTCGTCCGACAAACGGGCCGCGCGAGCGGACGGAGCCGGCGGCACGCTCGCCGATCGCTGTGACGAGTTGTTCGCAGGGACGCTCGTCGTCCGGGGTTCGGGAGTGGCCGAGGTGACCCGCACCGGTGCCCGCACCGAGATGGGGCGCATCGCCTCCGCGCTGGGCGGCGGCGTCAAGGGCCCGCTGGCGGTGGAACTCGCACAGGTGTCGCGGCGGATCGGCCTGGTCGCCGTCATGGCGGGCGCCGTGATGATCCTCATCGGACTCACCCGGGTCCAGCGGGGCGAGGCCACGCTCCTCGACATCATCCTGGCCGGGGTGGCGCTGGCCATCGCCGCCGTGCCGGAAAGCCTGGCCGCCGCCGTGACCACGGCACTCGCGCTCGGCTCACAGCGCATGGCGGCGCTCGGCGTGATCGTCCGGCGGCTGCCGGCCATCGAGGCGCTCGGCGCGACCACCGTCATCGCCACGGACAAAACGGGCACGCTGACCACTGGGCACCTGACCGTGACCGACCAGGTGGCGGTGTCCGAAAGCGACCTGTGGCGTGCCGCGCTGCGCTGCAACGACGCCCGAGACGGGCTGGGGGACGCGGTCGACGTCGCCCTCGCCGTGGCCGCCGAGCGGCACGGGGTGAGGCTGCCGCCCGACGAGGAACGCCTGGCCGCCCGGCCGTTCGACGCCGAGACGAGGTCGATGGCCGTGATCACCACGGCGGCCGGGGGCGGGCCTCTGCTGACGGTCAAGGGCGCTCCGGAGGTGGTGCTCGCCCGGTGCGTTCCCGGTCCGGGGACCGAACTGCTGGTGCGAGCGGTTTCCGGTCTGGCGGACCGGGGCCTTCGGGTGCTCACGCTCGCAGACAAGCACACCGACGACCTGGACGCGACAGGGCTGCGTCCGCTGGGCCTGGTCGCGCTCAGTGACGAGATCCGCCCCTCGGCGGCGCGGGCGGTGGCGGACTGCCGCGCCGCCGGCATCCGCGTGGTGATGGTGACCGGCGACCACGCGGACACCGCCCGCGCCATCGCCGGGGAGGTGGGCATCGACACCGACCCCGTCGTGACCGGCGCCGCGCTCCAGACCCTCGGAGGTGCGGCCGGCGATCGTTCGAAGCGGTTCGCCCGGCTGCGCGAGGCGGCCGTGCTGGCCCGCGTCGACCCCGGCACCAAGCTCGACCTGGTACGCGCCCTGCGCGAGGACGGCCAGGTCGTGGCGATGACCGGCGACGGCGTGAACGACGCTCCGGCACTGCGCAACGCCGACGTGGGGGTGGCCATGGCCGGAGAGGAGGGAACGGACGTGGCCCGGGAGGCGGCCTCCGTCGTCGTCACCAACGGCGACCTCGGCACCATCGTCGCGGGGGTACGCGAAGGACGCCGCCTGCGCCACAACGTGGCCTCGATGGTCGGATACCTGCTCATCGGCAACCTCGCGGAGATCCTGATCGTCCTCACCGGCCTGATCGCCTGGCCGGATCTGGTCGTGCCGCTGCTTCCCGTGCAGCTGCTGTGGATCAACCTGGTGCTGGACGGCATCCCCGCCATCGCGCTCGGCGTCGACCGGCCCGCCGGCGACCCGCTGGCACTGCGCCCCACCGGCGGCCTGCTCTCCTGGCCGGTTCTGACCCGGATCGCGCTGCGCGCGGTGGCCGTCGGCGCGCTCGTCTTCGCGGCCGTCGAGGTCGCCCGCCGCCTCGGCTGGAGCGAGGAACAGGTCCGCAGCCAGGCCGTGCTCTCACTGGTCTTCGCCCGTCTGACCCTCGCCTACGTCGTCCGGGCCCGCCGCCGGACCTTCGAGCGCGGCTGGTGGCGGAGCCGTTCGGTACTCGCCGCGGTGACCGCCACCGCGGCGCTGCAGATCTTCGTGACGGTGATTCCGGCGCTGGGCGCGCCGCTCGCGCTGGTGCCTCTGCCACCCGCCGGCTGGGCGATGGCACTGGGCGCCGCCGCGCTCTCGGTGCCGGCGTGCGACATGGTGCGCTCCGGCCGGCGAATGAGGAAGGACCCACGGTGACAGAACCGGCCGTGACAGGGCTCACCGACGAGCAGGCCGCGGCCATCCGGTCAAGGGTCGGCTTCAACGCGGTGCGCAGCCACCGGGCGCGTCCGCTCGCGGTGCTGGCCCGGCAGCTCCGCAGCCCGCTGCTGATACTGCTGCTGGTCGCCGCCACCGTGTCGTTCTTCGTCGGGGAGCGGACCGACGCGGTGGTGATCGGTGTGATCGTCGCCTTGAGCGTCGGGCTGGGCTTCGCCAACGAATACCGCGCCGAGCGTGCGGTGGAAGCGCTGCACGAGCACATGCGCAGCCGGGCGCGCGTGCTGCGCGGCGGCACGCTGGTCGAGCGCGACGTGACCGACCTGGTTCCCGGCGACGTGGTCCAGCTGAAGCTCGGCACCGTGGTCCCCGCCGACATCGAGCTGACCGAGGCCCGGGACATCGAGTGCGACGAGTCGGTGCTCACCGGGGAGTCGTTGCCGGTCCGCAGGAAACCAGGCGACACGGCGCTGATGGGCACGGTCGTCACCGCGGGAACCGCCACCGGGACCGTGTCCCGAACCGGCGCCCGTACGGCCTTCGGCGCGATCGCCGCGGGCCTGGGTGAGCGGCACGCGGAGACGGCCTTCCAGATCGGGCTGCGCAGGTTCTCCGGGCTGCTGGTATGGGTCGCCGCGGCGCTGACGGCCGGGGTGTTCGTCACGAACCTGGTCTTGGGCCGCCCACTGCTCGACGCCATGCTGTTCTCACTCGCCATCGCGGTCGGCGTCACTCCGCAGTTGCTGCCCGCGGTCGTCACCACCGGCCTCGCCACCGGGTCCCGTCGGCTCACCCGGCTGAAAGTGCTCGTGAAACGCCTGGTCGCCATCGAGGACCTCGGCGACGTCGAGGTGCTGTTCACCGACAAGACCGGCACGCTGACCCAAGCCAAGATCGCCCTGCGCCAGGCTCTGCGTCCCGACGGAACTCCCGACCGCGGCGATACCGTCGGCCCGTTCCGTCTCGGGGTGCTGTGCGCGGACCCGCCCGGCTCCGGGCCGCTCGACGACGCCCTCCACGACGCCCTCCACGACGCCCTGCACGGCACGGATGCCGTCGCGGGGGAGTGGACACCGGAGGGCTACCGGCAGCTTGACGCCAAACCCTTCGACCACGAGCGGCGCATGGCGTCCGTACTGGTCGAAGACCCCGCCGGCGACACGCTGACCATCGTCAAGGGAGCCCCGGAAGCGGTGCTGGCCCGGTGCCGGACCGTGCCGGAGGAGTCCCGTGCGCTCGCCGAGCGGCTGTTCGCCGAGGGCGCCCGCCTGGTCGCGATCGCGGTACGTCCGGGAGCCCGCGAACTGGTGGAGTCCGACCTGGACCTGGCCGGGTTCCTGGTGTTCAGCGATCCGCCCAAACCCGGTGTGGAGCAGGCGCTCCAACGCCTGGCCGCGCTCGGAGTCACCGTGAAGATCCTCACCGGTGACCACCCCGCCGTCGCCACCGGCTTGTGCGAGAAGATCGGCCTGCCCGTCTCCGGAGTGCTGACCGGTGAGGAGATCGAGCGTCTCGACGACGCCGCCCTGACCGATGCCCTGCCGGCGACCACGGTGTTCGCGCGGGTGAGCCCCGAGCAGAAGGCCAGGATCGTGAGCATCCAGCGAAGCGGCGGCCTGGACGTCGCCTTCCTCGGCGACGGCGTCAACGACGCGCTCGCCCTGCACCGCGCGGACGTCGGGATCTCCGTCGACACCGGGGCCGACGTCGCCAGGGACGCGGCCGACGTCGTGCTGCTGGAGAAGGACCTGGGCGTGCTCGCCGACGGCATCGTCGAAGGCCGGCGCATCTTCGCCAACACCGTCAAGTACCTCCTGATGGGGACGGCCAGCAACGTCGGCAACATGTTCTCCGCCGCGGCCGCCTCGGCGGTGCTTCCGTTTCTGCCGATGCTGCCGAGCCAGGTGCTGCTCAACAACCTGCTGTACGACGCCAGCCAGCTCGCCATCCCGGCCGACGCCGTCGACCGCGAGCAACTCGCCCGGCCCGCGCGCTTCGACCTCGGGCTGATCCGCCGGTTCATGCTGGTCTTCGGACCGCTCAGCTCGGTGTTCGACCTCGCCATGTTCGCGCTGCTGCTGCGGGTGTTCCACACCGAGCCGCCGCTGTTTCGCGCGTCCTGGTTCGTGGAGTCCCTCGCCACCCAGACCTTGGTGATCTTTATCGTCAGGACCCGCCGTACGCCGTTCTGGCGGAGCCGACCCGCCGCGGCCCTCGCGATCGCGGTGGGGTCGGTGGTGGCGGCCGGACTCGCCCTGCCGTATGTGCCCTTCGCACCCGACCTGGGGCTGGCACCCATCCCACCGGCGATTCTCGGCACCATCGCCGTCGTCCTGATCGTCTACCTGGCACTCGTGGAGGCCGTCAAACGGCGCTTCCGCGCCGTGCCTGCCCCACGCGAGCGACACCTGCCGCCCCACCACCGGGTGCATCGCCGGTCCACGCCGTTCAGCCGCAGGCTGCGGCCGGCCCGGAGAAATCAAGCCCCGGCACGGTCAGCCAGGTCCGCTTCGGCCTGACAGGTCGGCTCTCCATGACCTAGCGGAGACGACGCCGGAAGGGTGAGGGGAGCGGAGGCGCGGGCGCGAGCCTTACGCGAGCCTCCACGGCCACTGCTCCGTCCGCTGTCACGATGACGGGGTTGAGATCAAGCTCAGCGATCTCGGGCAGATCGTCCATGAGACGGCCGACGCGGACGATCTGGTCCTCCAGCGCCGCGACATCGGCCTCAGGCCGTCCGCGGTAGCCGTGCAGGAGCGGTGCGCTACGCAGCTCCGCGATCATGCGGGCGGCCTCGGCCCTGTCGATCGGCGGCACCCGGAATGCGCGGTCGGCGAGCAGCTCGGTCGCGACACCGCCGAGCCCTACCATGATCAGGGGCCCGAACGCCTCGTGCGCGACGCCTCCCAGGATCACCTCGACCCCCTCGCCCGCCACGGCCTGAACGATCGGGCCCGTCATGGCGGGACCGAGGCGAGCGGTGACGGATCGCGCCGTGCGGATGGTGTACGCCGACAGCAGGCGGGCCGTCGTGTCTTCGTCCAGCCATCGTCCCTGGGGATGAGCGGCGAGGTCGGCGGCGACGATCCGCCGAGCGGCGGCGAGGTCGATTCCCGGAACGTCCTCGGCAGGGGCCGCCGGCCGGGCGCGCCAGGCGGCATGGCCGGCCGCCCGGGCGAGGGCGTGCACGGCCTGCTCCGGGAAGGCGTATGCGGGGACCCTGCCGTCGATGAGCTCGTCGTGCCCGGCCAGGCACGCGAGCACGGGTTTCACCGCGCTCCTGGTGGCGGTCGCGATCGCCTCCCGGGTCGCGTCGAGACCCGCGCCGAACGGCGGTGTGTAGACGGTCAGCACGGCGTCGATGCCCGGGTCGGCCAGGACGGTCGCGATCGCGAAGGCGAAGTCGGCGGCACCGGCCTCGGCGGTGAGGTCGACGGGGTTGCCGACGGCGGCGGCCGGGTGGAGCCGGGAGCGAAGCGCCTCCACGGTGGCGGGGGACAGGTCCGGCACGACCAGGCCGAGCCGCTCACAGGCGTCCGCGGTCATCGCCTGCGGGCCTCCGGAGTTGCCCACGATCGCCACCCGAGGGCCGTCCGGCAGCGGCTGGAAGGCCAGCAGCCGGGCGGTGTCGAGCAGGTCCTGGACGCTGTCCTCCCTGATCACGCCGCACGCGCGTAACAGGGCGTCGACGGCGACATCGGGGGTCGCCGCGGCGGCGGTGCGCGAGCGGACGGCCCGGCTGCCCGAGGCGCTGCGTCCGCTCTTCACCACGATGATCGGTTTACGGGCGCTGATCCTGCGGGCTATCCGGGCGAATCTGCGCGGATTGCCGAACGATTCGAGATAGAGGGCGATGACGCCGGTGGCGGGATCGTCTTCCCAGTATTCGAGCAGGTCGTTGCCGCTGACATCCGCCTTGTTCCCGACGGAGGCGAAGGAGGAGACGCCGAGGCCCAGTTGCCCGGTCCGCTCGATGACGGCAGCGGCCACCGCGTCCGACTGCGACATCAGCCCCAGTGGTCCCGCGGGTGGACGTCCGGGCAGGAAGGCGGCGTGTAGACGGGCCGCCGTGTTCACGACGCCGAGGCAGTCGGGTCCGATCAACCGCATGCCCGCCTCACGGCAGACGCGCAGCAGTTCCTGTTCCGCCTCGCGGCCCCCGGCTCCGGTGAAGCCGCCGGTCAGGACGACCAGGGCGCGCACCTGGTGACGGGCACACTCACGAGCGACGCCGAGCACGGCGGAGGCCGGGACGGCGAGCACGGCCAGCTCAGCCTGCCCGGGCAGGGAGGCGAGGTCGGGATGGGCGGCCAGGCCGCACACCTCGGCGGCTCGGGGGTTGACGGGGTAGACCGGCCCGGGGAAGCCTCCGTCGACCAGGTTGCGCAGCACTCGATGCCCCACGCGGGCCGGATCGCGGCTGGCCCCGATCACGGCCACCGAGCGTGGGGTGAACACGTGTGCGAGGGAGCTGCGCTCCGCTTCGTGCGCCCGGGCCTCGATCTCGGCCACCAGGCTCTCGGTGGGTCGCGTGGCGATGCGGACCTCGACCTGCCCCTGCTCATACCGCTTGTCCACGGGTAGGCCGAGATCGTTCAGGACGCGCAGCATCGCCCGGTTCTCGGGCAGGACGGTGGCGACCAGGTGCTCGATACCCGCGTCCGCCGCGTCCAGCGCGATGTGCTCGAGCAGGAGCGTGCCGAGCCCGTGGCCGTGCACCACGTCATCCAGCAGGATTCCCACCTCGGCCGCCGGCCCGTCGGGGATGTATTCCGCCACCCCGACCATGAGGCCGCCGACCAGAGCGACCAGGGCGTGCCCGCCGTAGCCGGGGCCGGTGATCCGGTCCATGTACGCGTGGGCCGAGGCGGTGCCGCCGGTGAAGAACCGCAGGTACGCCGAGTGCGGTGAGGATCTGATGATCAGCGCGTGCAGGGCTTCGCGGTCGGATGACCGCAACGGGCGGATGTGCGCCACCCCGCCGTCACGCAGGAGGACGTCACATGCCTCGGCGACGGTTCGAACCATGCTCCCAGCGTCGACCGGCACCGGACCCACCCCCAGAGGCCTCCTCCCCTCTCGGCAGGGACCCTGGTCCCGAGGTTCTCGGACGGGTGCGATCCCCGGTGGCCGGCTGTGAGGCGGGCAGCCAGCGTGACGGCGTGGGTGCGTTGCGAGTCGAGCGTGTTCAGCGGGTCGCAGGCGTGATCGTCGATGGTCTTCTCGCCACGCCTCTCCGCCGGGCCGAAGGTCCCCTGGGCCGGTGGCTTTCGCCCGGAGCCGCCTGCGAGGTCCGGGTGATCTGCTGAGGGCATGGAACCCGCTGTGCGCACTCTGACCGGGCTGCCCGAGGAAGAGGCCGCATGGTCTTCGCCCGCCTGACCCTTGCAGAGCCGGACGGGAGCGGAGACGGGCAGCGCGAACCAGGTCGATTCCGAGGGTGGTCGCCGATGACGGAAACCGAAGGCCGGCCGTCGGATCCGCGGGAACCCGTCGTCCGGCTGTTCCGCGATCTGCGGACGCGCCCTACTGGGCTGTCCTCCAGGGAAGCTGCACGCCGCCTTGTCGTGTACGGGCCGAACCAGTTGGTCAGGAAGGCCCGGGGGAACCGGGCGAAAGAGCTCGGCCGCCAGTTCACCCATCCGCTGGCGTTGCTGTTGTGGGCGGCGGCAGGTCTGGCGACGGTGGCGCACACGGCTCCGCTCGCCATCGCGATCGTCGGTGTGATCGTCCTGAACGCGCTCCTGGCCTTCGCGCAGGAACAGCAGGCCGAGCACGCGGTCGAGACCTTGGCCCGCTACCTGCCGGCCAAGGCCAAGGTCGTCAGGGACGGCAGGCTCCAGGTCATCGACGCCGGCGGGCTCGTGCCGGGCGACGTGCTGGTCGTCGAGGAGGGCGACCGGGTGTCGGCCGACGCCCGGATGCTCGACGGCGCGGCGGAGATCGACCTGTCGACGTTGACCGGCGAGTCGCTGACCGCGTACCGATCCGCCGCCTTCGACGACCGCGCAGGTCCGCTGCTCCAGGCGCGAGACCTGCTGTTCAGCGGCACGACCTGTACGGGTGGGCAGGCCCGGGCGCTGGTGTTCGCCACCGGGATGCACACGGAGCTGGGCAGGATAGCCGCGCTTTCCCAGCGCGTCGGCAGAGCCGAGTCGCCGCTGGAACAGCAGGTCAAACGGGTGGCCTGGTTGATCGCGATCGTCGCGGTCGCGGCGGGCGCCGCCGTCCTGCCCGTCGCCGCCCTGGTGGCGCGTCTTCCGCTGGCCGACGCGTTCAAATTCGCCGTCGGCCTGCTGGTCGCGAACGTCCCCGAAGGACTGCTGCCCACCATCACCCTCGCGCTGGCCGTCGGGGTCCGGGCACTGGCCCGCGACGGCGCGGTCGTCAAGCGGCTGAGCGCCGTGGAGACTCTCGGCTCCACCACCGTGATCTGTACGGACAAGACCGGCACCCTCACGCTCAACCGGATGCGCGTGACCGACATCTGGACCAGCGCCGGCCCGATCCAGAACGCCGGCGGAAAGTGGGCCGGCCCTTCGTCGTCACCGCCGCTGAAGGCGGTGGCGGGGGCGGCTGCCCGTTGCAACAACGCCGCTCTCGGACCTGCGGAGACGGGGGACCCGACCGAGATCGCCCTGCTCCGGATGAGCGTCTCACTCGGGCAGAGCGGCCACGACGGCGAGCGGCGGCGGCAGTTCCACTTCGATCCCTCTCTGCGGATGATGTCCACGGTCGACGCCGTCGACGGAACGCTGTGGGTGCATGCCAAGGGAGCTCCTGAGGAGGTCCTCAGGCGCACCACGATGATGATGACCGCCGACGGCGCCTCGCGACCGATCGAGGAGCGGGACCGCGCGGAGATCACCAAGGTGGTCGACGGCTACGCGTCCCAAGGGCTGCGCCTGCTCGCGGTGGCCCGGCGCCCTCTCGACGCGGAGGTGCCGTTGCCTGCCCGGCGTGAGCATGCCGAGGCCGAGCTGACCTTCCTCGGCGTCGTGGCCATGCTCGACCCGCCCCGCCCCGAGGTGCCCGGCGCCGTCGCTCGCTGCCATACGGCGGGAATCCGGCTCATCGTGGTCACGGGCGACCATGGGCTCACGGCGGCGATGATCGCCAAACGGGTCGGCATCGCCCGCGACCGTACGCAGGTGGTGACGGGCTCCGAGCTGGACGCGATGACCGACGACGAGCTGGACGCTCTGCTCCGCAAGGGCAACGAACTGATCTTCTCGCGCAGTTCGCCCGAGGCCAAGCTGCGCATCGCCGACGCGCTGCGGGCCGAGGGCCATGTGGTGGCGATGACGGGTGATGGCGTCAACGACGCCCCCGCCTTGAGAAGTGCCGACATCGGCGTCGCGATGGGGGTCTCGGGGACCGACGTCGCCCGCGAAGCGGCCACCATGGTGCTGACCGACGACAACTTCGCCACGATCGTCGACGCCGTGCAGGCGGGCCGGCGCGTCTACGACAACGTACGCAAGTTCATCTGCTACATCTTCGCCCACGCCACACCCGAGGTGATCCCGTTCCTCGTGTTCGCGTTGTCCGGGGGCAGGGTCCCGCTCCCGCTCACGGTGCTCCAGCTCCTCGCGATCGATCTGGGCACCGAAACGCTGCCCGCGCTCGCTTTGGGCCGCGAGCCCGCGGAACCCGGCCTGATGAACCGCCCACCCCGTCGCCGATCGGAGGGGGTGATCCAGGGCGCCATGCTGGCCCGTGCCTGGGGGCTGCTCGGCGGAGTGTCGGCGGTTCTGGTGCTGGGAGCCTTCTTCGGCACGCTTCTGCTGGGAGGCTGGCATCCGGGCGCGGCCACGGGACCCGGCTCGGCGCTGCACCACACCTGGCAGCAGGCCACCACCATGACCTTCCTGGGCATCGTGGTCTGCCAGATCGGCACCGCCTTCGCCGCACGCACCCAGGCGGCGTCCCTGCGGGCCATCGGCGTGACCAGCAACCGGCTGCTGCTGTGGGGGATCGCGTTCGAGATCGCCTTCGCCGCCGTGGTCGTCCTCGTGCCACCGTTCCGCGCGGTTTTCGGCACGGCGCCGCCCGAGCCGGCTCAGTTCGTGCTCCTCCTTCCCTTCCCGTTTGTGGTGTGGGGCGCCGACGAGGTGTGGCGATGGACACGCCGCCGCTCAAGCACGCGGTCCTGCGGCTGATCGCCGTCGGCGGCCCTCGGTACGGAGGTCCCTCGGTTACAGGACCTCCTGCCCTAAGCAGCAGGAGCGACCCCAACCAGGCTGAATAGCGGCAATGGGCCTGGCACACCGCTGGGCGCCGATCACGACCGAGGTCGCGACCCCGGTCGGCAGCGGAATTAGGGAGAGATGGGGCAGCCATGAAAGCGGCAGTCGGCGACCGATTGATCATCGAGAGCCGCCACCTCGACGGGCCTCGCCGCACCGGCATCATCACGGGCCTTCATCACAGCGACGGGTCCCCGCCGTATGTGGTGAGGTGGTTGGACGAGAAGCATGAGACTCTCATCTTCCCGGGGCCGGGTGCCCACGTGGTGCACGGTCGCGAATACGGAGAGCGCGGTAGGTGACAACGCCTCCAGGTGTTTCACCGTGGAAACGCCGGATGCAGGGCCTGCCGCCCCCGCTGTGTGAGTGCCAGGGGGAGAGGCATGCCGACGCCGCCCTCGCGCGGCCTCTGTGGCCGGTGAGACGCGGCAGATCCGACTTTCCCGGGTTCGCGTCACGGGGAGGCAGGATGACAACCAAGCGCTGGAACATCGGCATCGACATCACCGAGCAGGACGATGAGACCTACGCCTGCGCCAGGCTGACCACGGCCGACGGAGTCGACGTCACGGGCGCCGGTCACGCTCACCGCAGCCCGGACGACCAGTCGATCCCCGAGATAGGCGACGAAATCGCCACAGCCAGAGCCCTGGCCAGGCTCAGCCACTGTCTCAACCAGATCGCGGTCAGGAAGATAGCCCCCCAGCAGCACGCGCTCCAGGAAGTGGTCGAGCCCAACCTGCCGTGGGAGCCGCCTGGATGAGACCTCTCGATCAGGATCGACCACCAACGCTCGCGACGGGAGAACACGCCATGGGCAAACTCATCGTGGTCGGCGTGGACGGATCGGCACAGGCCCTGTGCGCCGTGGACTGGGCCGCCGCTGAAGCCGGGCGCAGGCGTCTGCCGTTGCGCATCGTGCACATCGCGGTCCGCTGGGAGTACAACGTCGCGATCCGAGAACCCGGCCAGGAGGCGCCACGGCCGGAGGCCGCAGGACTGGAGGTCCTCAGGATCGCCGAGGACCGCGCCCGCACTTTCGCATCCGTCGACGTCGGCTGCAGGCTCGGGATCGGCCCCGTCTCCGCCACGCTACTTCAGGAGGCGGCCGACGCCGCCCTGCTGGTGCTGGGCTCGCACGGCACCGGGGGTTTCACGCGGTTGCTGCTCGGTTCGGCGAGCCGTCAGATGGCGGAACACGCCGCGTGCCCTGTCGTCATCGTGCCCGAGAAGCCGGACATCGGGCCCGGCCGATCCGGGATCGTCGTCGGTGTCGACGGCTCGGAAGCCTCCGTGGACGCCGTGGGATTCGCGTTCGAGGAGGCGTCTCTGCGCTCGGTCGGCCTGCGTGCCGTGCACGCCTGGGCCCACCCCGCGTACCCGAGGGAGGTGCGCCCGATCCGCTACGACATGACGGCGGTCGAACGAGAAGGCGCCAGGCTCCTGTCGGAGTCGCTGGCGGGGTGGAAGGCCAAGTTCCCGGACGTTCCAGTGGCCGAAGAGGTGATCGAAGGCGTCCCCGCGTCGGTTCTGGTCGAGGCGTCGAGCGACGCGGAGCTTCTCGTCGTCGGAGCCAGAGGACGCGGCGGCTTTGCCAAGCTCCGCCTCGGCTCGGTCAGCCATGCCGTCCTTCACCATGCGGAAGGACCTGTGGCCGTCGTGCGCAGCCTTCATCCCAAACGGGGGTAGACGGGCAAACCACACGTGTGGTGGTTCAGCCCGGTTCCATCCGGGGACGCCGAAACCGCCGTGGCACGCCGGCCCAGCGGGCGCGGATCGCCCTCATCGCCCGCTCCAGTGTCTGTTCCGGGGGCGTATCGGTGTCGATCTCGGTCGCGTCCGGCCAGGGCGCCATCGTCGCCGTCATCGCCGCGGCGATTGCCTGGTCCGCGTCCGATATCCCGCCGGTGCGGCGCGCGAGGCGTTCGGCGGTCACCCGCGGAGGGGCGGTGCAGCACAGCGCCAGGAGATCGGCGGAGGCACGCCGGGCCAGGTCCACCGCGGCGGTGCGGCACGCGGCGTCCGTCCAGGAGGCGTCGACGACGACCGGCTCGCCGAGGCCGAGTAGTCTCCCGGCCCTGGACAACAGCTCGGCATAGGTCCGTCGGGTGGACTCCGCGCAGTAGATGCCTTCGCCGAAGGGGGCGGCCGCGGGCTGGTGTGGCGATATGCCGGCGAGCTCCTTACGAAGGCGGTCGCTGGTCAGCAGCGTGCAGCCGAGCCGGTCGGCGACGGCGGCGGCCAGAGTCGATTTTCCGGTTCCCGGGAGCCCGCCGACGAGGACCAGGGTGACCGCGCCCGCCTGGAGATGGCCCAGCGTGAGCTCGGCGAGACGCCGGGCCTCCCACGCCGCTGTGGAGTCTCCCTGGCCATGGCGCAGGCAGGCGACCTTGGCGCGGACGAAGGCCCGGTAGGCGACGTAGTGATGCCACAGCGATGGCGGCGAGGGGTCTCCGGAGAACTCGGCGTACCAGCGCAGGAACAGCTCTGCGAGGCGAGGCGCGCCGAGCCGCTCCAGATCCATGGCCAGGAAGGCGGCGTCGTCCAGGCCGTCGACGAAGCGGAGCCGGTCGTCGAATTCCAGGCAGTCCAGGATCCGAGGCCCGTCGTCCAGGCAGAAGATGTCGTCGGCGAGCAGATCGCCGTGGCCGTCCACGATCCGGCCTGCCGCGACCCGGGCGGCGAAGAGCGGTTCCCGGCCGTCGAGGAAGCGCAGCGTGAGCCGTTCGATCTCGTCGAGGACCTCGGCGTCCAGGACCGCCTCGGGCAGCGCCCGCACCTCACGGAAGCTCGCGGTCCAGCGGAGTCGCAGTGCCCGCCCGCTCCCTTGCTCGTCGATGCGGGGACCGCGCGGGGACCGGGCGTGCATGCCCGCGATCATTCGCGCGACCTGGCACACGGCGTTCTCCACCGGTTCTCCCGCGCGGACGAGCGCCGAAAGGCGGCGCTCGTCCGGCATACGCCGCATCACCACGAGGTGCTCCCAGACCCGTCCGTCCGGGCCGGCCACGTCGGCCACTCCTTCGTAGACGTCCGGCGCCAGCCGGCGGTTGAGCTCGACCTCCTTGCGGCACATCGCCCGCCGGGCCTCCAGGGTGGTGAAGTCCAGGAAGCCCAGATTCACCGGTTTCTTCAGCTTGAAAGCATGATCTCCGAGGAGGATCACCACCCCGGCGTGCGTCTCCTTGACCTGCGCCCATGGCCTCATCGAGGTGCCCCCGTCCCCGGTCGTTGCCAGGCGGCGACCAGGAGCCGCCAGACAGCGTCTCCACATCTGCTTTCTGGAGACATTCCCCGCGCACCGGCTCCTCCCCTCGGCTGTGGCCTGCCGGTGCCCCGGCCGGTGGCGGGCCACGATCAGTCTGAACTCGTCCACCTGTCCCAGGGCGCGGAACGTCCCGGAGGAGAACCATGTGGAGCCGGGCGTCACAGGCGCCGCCCGCCCTGTCGACGGAGACCCGTCACCGGGAGCCTCGATCACCCCGGATCGCCGCCGTTCTCGCGTCTGTCTCGTGGCGGACGCGCTGGGAGAGCAGAGTGAGGCGTTCGCTGTGGCGGACCTGGGGCGCACGCGGGTCGCGCAACGCCCGCGCGGGCGCCGGAAGGCGCGCGAGTTCCGCGGCGCAGCGGTCGCGCGACGTCGCGATCGCCTCGCTCGGGGCGAGCCGCCGTCCCGCCTCCATCACGGGGGCGAGCAGGGGGCGGTGGCCGGGCGGTGCGGGCTCGTCGCGCAGGCCGACGATGTCGCCGGTCTCCCCGCGGAAGACCTGCTTGGCGCCGGGGAGGGTGACCTTCCCCGCGGAGAGCTTCATCACCGGACGCCCGCCGTAGTCGACCAGCTTGTACGCGCTGTTCAGCGAGGGCGCGTCGGCCGAGACGCCCATCTTCGTGCCGACCGCGTAGACGTCGATCGGTGCGCCCTGCCGCACCAGGTCGTCGATGGCGTACTCGTCCAGCCCGCCACTGGCGAGGATCTCCGCGTCGGGCAGCCCTGCTTCGTCGAGCATCCGGCGGGCCTGCCGCGACAGGTCCGCCAGGTCTCCGGAGTCGAGCCGTACGACCAGAGGCCCGGGCAGTCGCATCCGCCGGGACACGGCGATGGCCGCCCGGACGCCGGTCAGGGTGTCGTAGGTGTCGACGAGGAAGGTGTTCGCACCGGGCAGATCGGCGGCGAACGCCGCGAATGCGGCTTCGTCGTCGCCGAAGGCCTGGATGTACGAGTGCGCCATCGTGCCGGCGGCGCGCAGGCCGTACCGCCGGGCCGCCTCGACATTGCTGGTGGCGGAGAAGCCGGCGATCGCGGAGGCCCGTGCCACCGACATGGCGGCGCCGATTCCCTGGGTGCGCCGGAAGGCGAAGTCGATCAGCCGTGCCCGGCCGGCGGCGAGCACGCATCTGGCGGCCTTGGTCGCCGCGGTCGTCTGGAAGGTGATGTGGTTGAGCAGCACGGTCTCGGCCAGTTGGGCCTCGGCGATCGGACCGCTCACCTCGATGATCGGCTCGTCGGCGAACAGCGTGGATCCCTCCGGTGCGGCCCAGACGTCCCCGGTGAAGCGCATGCGTTCCAGGCCTCGCAGTACGTCGTGGCCGTACTGTCCGGTGCGTTCGAGGTAGTCGAGTTCGGCGGCGGTGAAGTGGAAGCCTTCGAGGAATTCCAGGCAGTCGTCCAGGCCGGCGGTGACGAGGAAGCCGCGGTTCGCGGGCAGCCTGCGGACGAACAGGCTGAAGGTGGCCCTGCCGGTCATGCCGCGGCGAAGGTAGCTCGCCGCCATGTTGATCTCGTACAGATCGGTGAGCAGTCCGCTGGCCATGGCCTCCTCCTCGATCTCGCTGTGCCGACCCTGCGCGGCTTGCGGCTCAGCCCCGGGCGGTGGACCAGGGTGATCTCCCCGCCCGGAGGCGCCGCGGCGTGACCCCCTCCCTCGGCCGCCTCGGCGGCAAGCGGTCAGTGGCGGACCACGATCACGGGCGCGCGAGCGTGATGAAGCACGGCGTGAGCAGTGGCGCCCAGGCCCAGCCAGGTGGCCATTCCCGTATGGGCCCCGATGACGACCAGGTCCGTCTCCGCGGAGGCCTCGATCAAGGCCTTGGCCGGATGCTCCCGCACGACGCGCTCGGTGAGCGTCACGTCGGGGAAGTTCTCCCGCCGACCGGCGATACTCTCCGCGAGCAGGCGCGCCTCCTCCGCCCCGACGCTGTCCACGTCGTAGACGAGCGGCTGAAGGTAGTCCAGTTCCGTCGCGGCCGGATGCGTCCACGCGTGCACGGCACGCAGGCCGGCATGCCGCAGCGCGGCTTCGCGGAACGCGAACTCCAGGACGGGTTCCTGATCGGGGTGCCCGGTGACGCCAACGGTGATCTCACCGCGGCCGTCTTCTTTCGTCTGCCGGACGACGGCGACGGGGCAGGGAGCCCTGGCCGTGACGTAGCGGCTCACCGACCCCAGCAGCAGCTCGGCGAACCCGCCGCGGCCGCGGTTTCCCACGACGATGAGCTGAGCGCCCTCCGCGGCTGCGACGAGCGCCTCCGGCGCTGCGCCGTCGACGATCTCCGCCGACACCGGCAGATGCGGCCTGCCCGCTCTGGCGTGGACCGTCGCCTGATCGAGCACGGTCCGCGCAGCCGCCTCGGCATCGGCTCCCCAGCTCGCCGGCTGCGGGACGAGCGGCACGTAGTACGGCCAGCGCAGCGTCACGTACACGATCCGCAACGGCGCACCGCGGAGCTCGGCTTCCCGACCGGCCCAGCCGGCGGCCTGAAGCGAGGGCGTCGATCCGTCGACGCCGACGACGATCGGCTCTGCCATGGCGCCACCCCTCACACGTTGCCGGCCGACGATCGGCAGGTAAGGCTCTTACAGCAGTTGTGCCCGCATCCGTGCCGTTCGTGCGGCGCCGGAGTTGCCCGCTACCCGAGATCGGGCTCCGATTCCGGTGCCCGGAGGTCGCCGATTCCGAACAGACCCACGAGCGTGCCGTCCGCCCGGGTCACGACGACATGCCGGACGTCGGCGCGATCCATGCGCTCGGTCAGCCTCGCGACCTCCGCGCTCGGACGGGTGGTCGTGACGCCGACGCACATGACACGCTCGGCCGTGGCCGTGGGATCCGCGCCGATCAGCTCACGCGCACCGATCACCCCGTGAACGACGCCATCCCTGCCGATCACCACAGCCAGCCCTGCCGGATCCGCGATGATCCTGTCCGCTACTTCCGCAAGCGGGTCCTCCAGGTAAGCGATCACCGGGTCACGACGCACCTGCTCTCTCACCAGGGCAGCGTTCCCCTCATAGGGAAGATCGGCGGAGATCCAGTCCATCTTGCCCGGCGAGTAGTCGTGGACGGTGTCAAAACCCAGCCTCTCCAGGCGGTGGGCCGCTCGGGGACTTAGATCGCAGAGCCAGTCGTGGCAGTAGACGATGATCGGTCGAGACCTGTCCAGCGCAGCGGCGGACAGGTCGTCGAGATCCCGCAACGGGTGGTTGACTGCGGACGGGAGGTGCGCCCAGTCAAACTGCTCCCTGGGGAGCACTTCGACCAGCTGAGCCCGCCCGGCTGAGAGAAGATCCTGCACGGCTTCTCGAGTGACGACCTGCACCATGTTGTGGGGCCGTACCCCGCGGACGGAGAGTATGCCGCGCCCGCCGGCCCGACATTCACTGTTCCCCTGCCGAACCGCTCCGTGCCGGACGACGGCGAGTGCCGGACGACGGCGAGTGCCGGTCGTCTACACGTCCAAGGTCACGGCGCAGACCCATCCGTGCGGTCCGTGATTGAAACGCAGGCCGTGGAGCGCGACGGCCTTGGGCACCGCGCCGATCTGGGGGACGGCCGCCACGTCGGTCATGCCCAGCGTCAGCCACAGGCCTGCCTCGTCCTCGTGCGCATCGATCTCGCAGGGGACGCGGGCCGCCGTGTCCATGAGGTAGATCACCTCGTCGAGCACCGTCAAGAGCTGCTCGTCGGGCGGGGCCGGGTCGACGTGGAGCGTACGCGTGCCGTGGCGCTCGGCTCGGCTGAGGTCGGCGAAGCCGTCGATCATGGCGCGGACGGCCTCGGCGACGCATTCGGCGGCGGTGGGGGCCCATGCCTCCAGGCGGACGTCGGCGGTGTGGGGGAGCGAGCGGTGGCCGCGCCCGCCGACCGGGCCTCTACCGCCGTGGGGCCGGGCCACCGGGTCAGCCCTTCACCACGCCGAGCGGGACGAGCCGCGCGACCATGCGGCAGAGCCCGGCTCCGACGCTCGCCGCGACCACGGCGTCCACGTCCTTGTAGGCGTCCGGCTTCTCTTCGGCGAGGCCACGCCAGGAGGATCCGCGTACGGCGATGCCCCGGCCCTCCAACCGCGCGCGCAGCTCCCGTCCGCTGGTGGAGCGCGCGGCCTGATGGCGGCTCTGGACGCGACCGGCGCCGTGGCAGGTGGAGTGGAAGGCGTGCCCGCCGGGCACGCCGGTGAGCACGTAGGAGGCGGTGCCCATGGTGCCGGGGATGAACACGGGCTGGCCGAACGGCGCCAGATCCGCCGGCAGATCGGGATGGTGGGGCGGGAGCGCGCGGGTCGCGCCCTTGCGGTGCACGCACAGCCGCCTCCCGTCGTGCTCTTCCACCTTGGCCAGGTTGTGCGACACGTCGTAGACCAGGGCCAGAGCGGCGCCGGCGACCTGACGGAACGCCCGCCGGGCCGCCTCGGCAAGCAGTTGCCGGTTGGCCCGGCCGTAGTTGGCCGCCGCGGCCATCGCGCCCAGGTAGCCGCGGCCTTCCGGCGAGTCCACCGGGACGCAGGCCAGCTGCCGGTCCGGCACACCGATGCCGTAGTCGATCATGGCTTTGTCCATCGCGCGTACGTGATCGGTGCAGATCTGATGTCCCAGGCCGCGTGATCCGCAGTGGATCATCACGCACACCTGGCCGAGCCGCAGACCGAACGCGGCCGCCACCGCCTCGTCGTAGATCTCCTCGACCGCCTGGACCTCCAGGAAATGGTTGCCGGAGCCGAGACTGCCGACCTGGAGCAGGCCTCGTTCCACCGCCCGGGTGCCGACCTGGCCGGGGTCGGCGCCGGCCACGGCTCCCTGATCCTCACAGCGGTCCAGATCGCGAGCCTCGCCGTGCCCCGCCCGTACGGCGAAGCACGCTCCTTCGCGCAGCACCCGGTCGAGCTGGGCGGGGCCCGGCAGACGCCACACTCCGCCTCCGCCGAGCCCACGGGGTGTGGCCGCGTCCAGGTCGTCCATCAGCCGGTCCATGACGGGCACGAGTCCTTCGCGGTGCAGGTCGGCGGCCAGCAGACGCACCCCGCAGGAGATGTCGAACCCCACACCCCCGGGGGAGACCACTCCGCCCGCCGACACGTCCGTGGCCGCCACGCCCCCGATCGGAAAGCCGTATCCCCAGTGCAGGTCGGGCATCCCGTAGGAGGCGCCGACGATGCCGGGCAGGGTGGCCACGTTGACGATCTGCTGAAGGGCCTGCTCCTCGGGCATCAGGTCCCGGGAGACGAACACGACTCCCGGCACCCGCATCGGCGCCTGCCGCTCGATCCGGAACCGAAAGGGTGTCTCCTGTACAAGCTTCATGACCTATCTCACCCGATTGCGACGTCCCGAGATCCGCGAACGAATCCGGCCGGGATTCGGGCTGGTGCGGACATGCGGCTACCGGCTACCGGCTACCACAGACTGTTCCGCTCCACGGGCGGGGCGACCTGGGCGATGTCCCTGGACGTGATGACAAGGAGCTTGTCCGCCAAGTCGGCAAGCGCGCGGGCCGTGGCGAGCTCGTCGCCGATTTCGGGGACCGAGGGGTCGACGGGGTTGCGGCGTGCGTGTCCCGCACCGGCCAGATGGCCGTCCCCGGTGGTCAGCACCGCTTTGGCGAAGGTGTCGTCGCCGTGCTCTGAGAGGTAGATCTGCACGGTCCACCGCTTAGTCTCCATGTCAGGAAACCTCCACTCCCCCTGGATCGATGCGGACGGTTGATCTCGTGGCGGGTCGAGCCATCGGCTCACGGTGCGGCCCGATGTCATGGCACGAGTGTCGGCTCTTCGACCTTGGCGCCCTCCGCGCCCACGAACTGCGACAACGCGCGCACCGTGCTGAGGAACTGGGCGGGGAACACGATGGTGGAGTTGTGCTCCACGGCGATCTCGCTCAGGACCTGGAGATTGCGCAGTTGCAACGCGATCGGATGGGCGGCGATGACATCGGCGGCCTCGGCCAGCTTGCCGGCGGACAGCGCCTCACCCTCCGCCGCGATGATCTTGGCGCGCTTCTCACGTTCGGCTTCGGCCTGGCGGGCCATCGCCCGCTGCATAGAGGGCGGCAGTTCGATGTCCTTGAGCTCCACCAGAAGGACGTAGACGCCCCACTGCTGCGTGATGCGATCGAGGATCTGTTTGATCGACTCGTTGAGCGTCTCGGTGTCGGTGAGCACCTGGTCGAGCAGGGAGCGCCCGACCACGTTGCGGACGGTTGTCTGAGCGATCTGACCGATGGCCGTCTCGACGTTCTCGATCTCCACGATCGACTTCACGGGGTCCACCCGGCGGAAGTACGCGACTGCGGCGACGCCGATGGAGACGTTGTCGCGGGTGATGATCTGCTGAGAGGGGATGGGCATGGTCACCGTGCGGAGGCTCACCTTCCGCATGCGGTCGACCAGGGGGATCATGAACCGCAGACCGGGATCGCGGACGTCGCGGACTTTGCCGAGCCGGAACACCACACCTCGCTCGTACTGCCGCACGATGGCAATGCCGAGATTTGGCATCGCTGGCCCCAATCCACACGTAGTCGCCACTGCTGACGACCCGGGCTTCGATCTGACCGATCCCTCCCGACCGGCGTGCAGGGAGGCGTCCTGTCACATGTCCCCGTGACGTCGGGCGGAGCCTCCTACTCGTGAGCCTCGCTTCGCGCAGTGCGGGAAGGTAGAGAATTTCGTCCGCTCACTTGTGGACGAACGTCCTGGCCGAAGCCGGTCTCCTACCGCGCGAGATCGGAGGCGTCGCGGGTATCGCCGGCCGGTACACCCATGGCGTCGGCTACTGCTCATGGCCAGGGTGGGTATAAGTGCTGGGACGCGAATCATTCACTGTGTCTCGGGGGCACCGATGAGCGTAACGGATATGGGCAAGAAGGCGCGGGACGTGATGCACGAAGGCGTTCAGTGCATCGGTGAACACGAAACGCTGCGCACGGCCACGCAGATGATGGCCGACCTGGGAGTCGGCGCGCTGCCCATCTGCGGGGACGACGACCGGCTCAAGGGGATCATCACCGACCGCGACATCGTGGTCATGTGCTGCGCGCACGGCATGGACATCGACCGGACGACCGCCGGGGAACTGGCCCGTGGCCTGGTATGGGTCGATGCCGACGCCAGCGTGGAGGAGGCGCTGTTCGCGATGGAGGAGCACCACATCAAGCGCCTGCCCGTGATCGCACGTCATCGTCTGGTCGGCATCATCAGCGAGGCGGATCTGGCCAAGGAGTTGCCGGACAGCAAGCTCGCGGAGTTCGTCCACCGCGTCTACGCGCTCGACTGACCGCCGGCGGCCGCACCTCCGCCGACCGGAGTTGAGCTCGATGACGCAGCGCGGGACGGGAACCAGGCCCGACGACCGCGGCCGATGGCGGAGGTGATCCGGTATGGAACGCCGTTCTCCCGTGAGTGCACTCGATCCCTCCGAGATACGGGTCGAGACCAGGGGACCGGTCCCGGCCGGTTCGGCCGACGAGGCTCGCGAGACGGTCGCGGCCCTGACCGCGCTCGCGCACGAACCGGTGCTCTACGCCCGGGTGAAGCTCGGTGTCTCGGCCGACCCGGCCGTCCCCCGTCCCTGCGTCGCCCAGGCCAACCTCGACGTGAACGGGCGGCTCGTCCGCGCCCAGGCGGTCGGCGAGCACATGCACCAGGCCATCCGCCTCCTGGAGGACAGGCTCCGGGTCCGGCTGCGCCGTAGGTCCCGGGACTGGGAGGACCTGCGCGGGCGATATCCCTTGGACGTCGACCAGGAGTGGCGGCGTTCGAGCCCGCCCCGCCACCCGCTGCCGTACTTCCCCCGGCCATCCGGCGAGCGGCAGGTCGTACGGCACAAGGCGTACGAACTCGCCTGGGCGACCCCTGACGAGGCCGCCTTCGACATGGAGCAGCTCGACTACGACTTCCACCTGTTCCGGGAGGTGGACACCGGTCAGGACAGCGTCATCTACCGCAGCGGAGAGGCCTACCGGCTGGCGCAGGTGTCGCCCCGCCCCGATGGTCTGGGCCCGGTGTCCGTGCCGCTCACCGTCAGCACCACGCCCGCACCGGTCCACACCCTGGAGGAGGCCACGGCCCGGCTGGAGACGAGCGGCCTGCCCTTCGTGTTCTTCGCCGACAGGCGGACGGGCCGGGGCAACGTCGTCTACCACCGCTACGACGGCCACTACGGGCTCATCACGCCCAGCGGCTGACCGGCGTCCCCGGGCGGTGTGGTTGGCTGGATGTGCTGGTGAGGAGGGGAGGCCGCATGCGTATCGCCAACGTTTACCGTCCCCTGGTGTTCGGCTGTCCGGTGAGTGCGAAGCTGCCCGAGGTGGCGCGCCGGATGACGGAGAAGAACATCGGCGCGCTCGCCGTGCTCGAAGGGGACCGGGTCACCGGAGTGATCACAGAACGGGACCTCGTGACGGCACTTGCCACATCCGACGATCCCGCCGGGCTGAGCGCGGGAATGTGCGCGTCGTCGGACATCAAGACCGCGACCTTGGACGAGGATACGCGCGAGGTGGCCCGCCGCATGCTCGATCACGGCATCCGCCACATCCCGGTGGACCAGGACGGGCGCCTGATCGGCATGGTGTCGATGCGCGACCTTCTCTCGGTGGAGACGCTCGCGCCGTAGCCGCCGCACGATCTTCAGGGATCAGGGGCGGGTCCGCGTTCCGGCGGGATAGGGGCGAGCTCCCAGTTCGATGCACGCCTCCAGTTCCTCGCCGGCAATCAGGCCGGCGGCCACGACCGCGCTCCGCGGACCGCTGAGGCAGGTTCCCGGCGCTCCTGTCCGCGTTCGGCCGCGGCGACGTTCTCTTTTACCGAGAAGAAGCTGTCGGGTGCGACGGAGATCGAGTCGATGCCCGCCTCGACCAGGAACCGGGCGAAGTCCGGGTCGTCGCTGGGACGTTGCCCGCAGAGCCCGACCTTGCGCCTCTTGGCGTGCGCGGCCGAGATGAGGTGCTCGATGCTGCGGGTGAGGGCGGGATTGCGTTCGTCGAACAGATGCGCCAGCTCGGCGGAGTCCCGGTCGACCCCCAGGGTGAGCTGGGTGAGGTCGTTGCTGCCGATGGAGAACCCGTCGAAGCGGTCGGCGAACTCCTCGGCCAGGATGATGTTGGCCGGGATCTCGGCCATGGCGTAGACCTCCAGGCCGCCTCGGCCCCGCCCCAGGTTCTCCTCGGCCATGACCCGCAGGACCCGGTCGGCCTCCTCGAGCGTACGGCAGAACGGGATCATCACGATGACGTTGGTGAGCCCGATGCGCTCCCGCACCCGGCGGATGGCACGGCATTCGAGGGCGAAGCCCTCCCGGTATCCCTCCGTGTAGTAGCGGCTCGCCCCGCGCCACCCGAGCATCGGATTCTCCTCGTGGGGCTCGAACCGCCGCCCGCCGACGAGCCGGGCGTATTCGTTGGTCTTGAAGTCGCTCATTCGTACGATCACGGGGTCGGGCCAGCGGGAGGCGGCGATGCGGGCGATGCCGTGGGCCAGTCGCTCGACGAAGTACTCGGTCAGGTCGTCGTAGCCCCGGGTGAGCTCGGTGATCCGGCGGCGGGCGTCCTCCTCGACACGGCCGGGGTGCACCAGGGCCATGGGGTGGATCTTGACGTGGTTGTTGACGATGAACTCCATCCGGGCCAGGCCGACGCCGTCGGCGGGCAGCCGCCACCAGCGGAAGGCCGCGGCCGGGTTGGCCAGGTTGAGCATGACCCTGGTCCTGGTGGCCGGGATGTCCTCCAGGCTGATCTCCTCGTCCTCGTAGTCGCGCAGGCCCTCGTAGACGAAGCCCTCGTCGCCCTCGGCGCAGGAGACGGTCACCGTCATGCCGTCACCGAGCAGGGTGGTCGCGTCGCCGGTGCCGATGATCGCGGGGACGCCGAGTTCGCGGCTGACGATGGCGGCGTGAGAGGTGCGGCCGCCGTGGTCGGTGACGATCGCCGCGGCCCTCTTCATGATCGGCTCCCAGTCGGGGTCGGTGATCCTCGTGACGAGCACCGATCCGGCCACGAAGCGGTCGATCTCCGCCGCGCTGGTCAGGTTGCACACCGGTCCTGCCGCTATCGCGTCTCCGATGGCCAGCCCCTTCACCAGCGGCTCGGCCATCGGTCCACCGGTGTCGCGGATGCGGTAGGTGCGCAGCAGCGACGCCTCCCGGCGCTGGTGGACGGTCTCCGGGCGGGCCTGGACGAGGAAGATCTCGCCGGTCCTGCCGTCCTTGGCCCATTCCATGTCCATCGGGGTGCCGTAATGGCCCTCCACCGCGATGGCCCACCGGGCCAGCAGCATGACCTCCTCGTCGTCCAGCGCGTACCGGACCGCCTCTTCCTCTGTGGTGTCGAGCTGGCGGGTTCCTCCCGCCGCGTCGTAGACCACCTTGCGTTCCTTGCGCCCCCGGGTCTTCGACACGATGGGGCACAGGTCCGGGTCGCCGAGGAGCGGCTTGAACACCACGTACTCGTCGGGATCCACCCTGCCGCCGACCACCGTCTCGCCCAGCCCCCAGGAGGCGTCGATCAGGACCGAGCGGGGGAAGCCGGTCTCGGTGTCGATCGAGAACATCACTCCGGCGGCGCCCAGGTCGGAGCGGACCATGCGCTGCACCCCGACCGACAACGCGACGTCCAGGTGACCGAATCCGCTGTCCTCCCGGTAACTGATGGCCCGGTCGGTGAACAGGGACGCGTAACAGCGAAGACAGGCGCCGAGCAACGCCGCCGCACCGCTGACGTTGAGGAAGCTCTCCAGCTGCCCGGCGAAGCTGGCCTCCGGCAGGTCTTCCGCGGTCGCGCTGCTGCGCACCGCGACATCCGGGTCGATGGTCCCCAGGCGATCGGCCAGCTCGCCGTATGCCTGCTCAACGGCTTCCGTGACCGCCGCCGGAAGCTCGGCCGCCAGGATGGCGTCCCGTATCGCGCGGCCGACGTCCGGCAGGTCGGCCCCTCGGCGCAGCCGGCCGATGTGCTCCGCGATCACTTCGTTCAGCCCGTTCACCTGGGTGAACCGGCGATAGGCGTCGGCGGTGAGGGCGAAGCCCTCCGGCACGCGAACCCCCGCCCGGGCCAGGTTGCGCGTCAGTTCCCCCAGGCCCGCGTTCTTGCCGCCCACCAGGCCGACGTCCGTACGGCCCAGCTCGGCGAACCACCTGACCAACCGCGACATGGCCCACCCCGCTACATGTCGACTACGGGAGTCCCTCTCACCCTTCGCCTCGCGCAGCCGGCGAGGTAGGGAACTTCGTCTCCTGCGCGCGGACGAACGTCCCGGCCCGTGCTCGCCACCGTCCTGCCGCAAGCTCACCCGGGTCGAAGTGGGATCACCTCGGTTCGTGGGTACGGAGCCAGGAATCGGGGGGTGGACACGCGAGATGCCCAGTCACGTTTTCCAGGACGAGATGCGGCAGGTGCTCGACGAGGTATACCGCGGACGTGAAACGGTCGCGGTCCGGGATGTCTACGCGAACGCGTCGGCGCGTCTGCATCTGACCGCCGACATGCTCGCGCACCTGAACGAGATCCCGGAGGGCGCCTACACCAGGCAGGAGATGACCGAGGCGATCAACAGAGTGATCCTGCACCGTAACGAGCAGGACATCCTCGGCTTGATCGAATAGCCTTCCGGGCCGAGGGAGCAGAGGACACGGCCGAGACGTAACGCGGCGCCGAATGCCGGACATCGCGTCAGAGTGCAGTTGCCGGGTTGGAACGCCGCTCGGGTTGAGCGGGCGGGCCCAGGAGGAGCTGCGTTGAATCCGTGGTCACTGGCGTACGAGGGGTTCGATCCCTGTCACGAAGGGCTGCGCGAGGCCCTGTGCACGCTGGGCAACGGCCGATTCGCCACGCGAGGCGCGGCACCCGAAGCCGAGGCCGATGCCGTCCACTACCCGGGGACGTACGTCGCCGGGTGCTACGACCGGCTCACCTCGAACGTCGCGGGCCACCGGCTGACCAACGAGGACATGGTCAACCTGCCGAACTGGCTGCCCCTGACCTTCGCGACACCCGGCTCCGAATGGTTCTCCCCGAGCACGGCGGACCTGCTCCGGTATCGGCAGGAGTTGGACATGCGCCACGCCGTCCTGCACCGGCTGATCCGCTTCCGGGACACCCAGGGCCGTATCACGTCGGTACGGCAGCGCCGTCTGGTCTCCATGGCCGACCCGTACCTGGCCGCTCTGGAGACGACCTTCACGGCCGAGAACTGGTCGGGGCCTCTTCGCGTACGCGCCGGGCTGGACGGCCGCGTGGCCAACACGGGAGTGGCCCGATACCGCGACCTGCGTGGCGACCATTTGACACAGCACGCGACGGGGGCCGAAGGACACCTGGCATGGCTTCGGGCACGGACCCGGTCCGCCGGTGTCGAGGTCGTCCTGGCCTCGCGAGTCGGCACCTCCTCCAACAGTGGAGGCGGGCCCGAGGTCGACCGACACGACGACCACGTCATGGAGACACGCGTGCTGCGCTTGGAACGGGGCCACCCTGTCACGGTCGTCAAGACGGTCGCGCTCACCACATCGCGCGATCTCGCCGTCGCCGATGCGACCTCCGCCGCGCTGCGGCGGGCCGAACTCGCGCCGGGGTTCGGCGAACTGCTGAAACAGCACGAGATCGCCTGGCGTGACCTGTGGGAACGGGCCCGGCTGGAGGTGACGGGCCCGCGCGTCCAGCGGGACATCCGCCTGAACACCTTCCACCTGCTGCAGACCCTGTCGCCGCACACCGCCGGCCTCGACGCGGGTGTGCCCGCACGTGGCCTGCACGGCGAGGCGTATCGGGGGCATGTGTTCTGGGACGAGCTGTTCGTGCTGCCCTGGCTGACCCTGCGGTTCCCGGATATCGCCCGCGGTGTGCTTCGCTATCGCCTGCGGCGGCTTCCGGAGGCCCGGGCCGCCGCTCGCGCCGCGGGCCTGCGCGGGGCGATGTTCCCCTGGCAGAGCGGCAGCGACGGCCGCGACGAGACCCCGCGGTTCCACCTCAACCCCCGCTCCGGCCGGTGGACACCTGACCACACCTACCTGCAGCGGCACGTCGGGCTGGCCATCGCCTACAACGCCTGGCAGCACTACGCGATCACCGGCGACATGGAGTTCCTCGCGGGGACGGGCGCCTGCCTTCTGGTCGAGATCGCCCGCTTCTTCGCCTCGCTGGCCCGGCTCAACCCCGTGTCGGGCCGCTACGAGATCCAGGGCGTGATGGGGCCGGACGAGTACCACGACGGCTATCCCGGCGCGGCGTCCCCGGGCCTGGACAACAACGCGTACACCAACATCATGACGGTGTGGCTGCTGCTGCGCGCTCGTCAGGCGCTCGACCTGATGCCGCAACGCGCGCGGGAGGATCTGCGCCGCCGTCTCGGCCTGACGGACGTGGAGACCGAGCGCTGGGAGGAGATCACCCGGCGGATGCGCGTGGACTTCCACGATGGCGTCATCAGCCAGTTCACGGGGTACGAGCGACTGGCGGAGCTGGACTGGGATCGTTATCGCGGCGTGCGGCGGCTGGACCGTGCGCTGGAGGCCGACAACGACAGTGCCAACCGCTATCGGGCGTCGAAGCAGGCCGACGTGCTCATGCTGTTCTACCTGCTCACGGCCCGGGAGGTGCGGCAGATCCTCGACCGGCTGGGCTATCCGGCGGCACCGGGCCTGACCCGGCGCACCATCCGCTACTACCTCTCCCGCACCTGCCACGGTTCGACCCTGAGTGCCGTGGTGCACGCCTGGGTGCTGGCGCGATCGGACCGCACCGGCTCATGGCGATTCTTCACCGAGACGCTGACCGGCGACATCACCGACGTACAGGGAGGAACCACCGCCGAGGGGGTCCACCTGGGCGCCATGGCCGGCACGCTGGACCTGGTCCAGCGCTGCTACCTGGACCTCGAGGCCAGGCCCGACGGCCTGCACCTGAATCCGGTGCTCCCCGAACAGCTCACCACGCTGTCGCTGTGCCTCCGCTACCGAGGTGCGGAACTCGCCATCGAGGCCGATCCCACCCGAGTGCGGATCACCCGGGCCGATGACGGCCCTACCGGCCTGGATTTCGTGGTGCACGGCCACCACGCCCGGCTTCGGCGCGGCGACAGCCGTACCTTCCCCCTCCCGGAACGCAAGCGCGACGAGTGACCGGCGGCACGGGCACGCGCCATCACACCCACGCCGATCAATCCGCGTGCCGACGGGTCGCACGGCTCAGTTCGGCGGTGAGTTCCGCCACGATCGCGGTTCCCGCGGCGGCATCGGGTGCGTCGAGGACGGCCTTGACCAGTACGGACGCGACGATCACGCCGTCGGCGAAGCGAGCCACCCGGGCAGCCTGCGCAGCGTCGGAAATCCCGATTCCGACGCAGACGGGGAGTTCGGTGGTCGCCCTGATGCGCCGCACCAGCGAGCCGGCGGCGGTGCTGACAGCGTCCCGGGCGCCGGTGACCCCCATCAGCGATGAGGCGTAGACGAACCCTGTTCCTGCCGCGGTGAGTTCCCGCAGGCGTTCGTCGGTGGTGCTCGGCGCGGCCACGAAGACGGTGGCGAGGCCGTGCCTGGCCGCGGTTTCGCGCCACAGCGCGGACTCCTGCACGGGCAGGTCGGGAAAGATGCATCCTGCGCCGCCTGCCTCGGCCAGCTCGCTGCCGAAGCGCTCGGCGCCGTACTTGTCGATCGGGTTCCAGTAGGACATGACCAGGACTGGCTTGCCGGTGGCCTGGTATGCCTCTCGCACGGTGCGGATGACGTCGGCGATCCGGACGCCGGCGCGCAGGGCGATGTCGTCGGCGGCCTGGATCACCGGGCCGTCGAGTACCGGGTCGCTGTGCGGCAGGCCGATCTCGACGATGTCGGCTCCGCTGTTCAGCATTGCCTTGGTCGCGGCGATGCCGTCGTCGACGGTCGGAAAGCCGGCTGTCATGTACGTGATGAGCGCGGCCCGGTTCTCTCGCCTCGCCCGGGCCAGCGTGTCGGCCAGAAGCCGCAGGTTTCCGCTCACTTCTGCGCCCCCTCTGCCCTGGCCGCGTCGGCGTCCCGCTCGAAGTACCGTGCGGCGGTCTCCATGTCCTTGTCGCCCCGGCCCGACAGGTTCACCAGGATCAGCCCGTCCGGTCCGAGTTCGGTGCCGACTTCGATGGCGCCGGCGAGTGCGTGGGCGCTCTCTATCGCCGGGATGATGCCCTCAGTCGACGCGAGCAGCCGGAAGGCCCGCATCGCGGCGGCGTCGGTGACCGGGAGGTATTCGCCGCGGCCGGTGTCGTGAAGGTATGCGTGCTCCGGTCCGACGCCCGGATAGTCGAGCCCGGCCGAGATCGACCAGGGCTCGGTGATCTGGCCTTCATCGTCCTGCAGCACGTAGGAGCGCGAGCCGTGCAGGATGCCGGGCTCACCCGCCGAGAGCGTGGCCGCGTGCTTCCCGGTCTCCACCCCGTGCCCGGCGGCCTCGCAGCCGATGAGACGTACATCCGTGTCCGGGAGGAAAGCGTGGAACAGGCCGATGGCGTTGGATCCGCCTCCGACGCACGCGATCGCGGCATCGGGCAGGCGGCCGGCTCGCTCGATGATCTGACGGCGGGCCTCGACGCCGATGACGCGCTGGAAATCGCGGATCATGGCGGGGAAGGGATGGGGTCCGGCGACGGTGCCGAAGATGTAGTGCGTGGTCTCGACGTTCGCGACCCAGTCCCGGAACGTCTCGTTGATGGCGTCCTTGAGGGTACGGGAGCCAGAGGTGACCGGTATCACCGTGGCGCCGAGCATTCTCATCCGTGCCACGTTGACCGCCTGCCGGCGGATGTCGGTTTCCCCCATGTAGATGGTGCATTCCAGGCCGAACAGCGCGGATGCCGTCGCGGTCGCCACTCCGTGCTGGCCGGCTCCCGTCTCGGCGATGACGCGCGGCTTGCCCATCCGCCTGGTCAGCAGGGCCTGCCCGAGCACGTTGTTGATCTTATGCGAGCCGGTGTGGTTGAGGTCTTCGCGTTTGAGGAACACGCGTGCGCCGCCGGCGTGCCTGGCGAATCCGGGGACTTCGGTGAGCGCGCTCGGACGCCCTGCGTAGTGGGCGAGCAGTTGCTCGAACTCCGCGGCGAACCCGGGATCCGTCTTGGCCCTCTCGTACTCGACGGCGACCTCGTCCACGGCGGCGACGAGCGCCTCCGGGATGAACTTGCCGCCGAACGCACCGAAATAGCCGTCCCCACTGGGGGATCCGCCCGGCAACGCCGGGAAGAAGAATTTGCTGTTCATCGCACAAACGCTCCTGGCACGGGCTACGCCCGGCTCTAGGTGGCTGGTAAGGAAGCTTGAGTAAGCCTCGTCGTCCCGGATTCTGGGCGGGAACGACGGAGCCGAGGAGAGCGATCTCGCTCAGATACCTCGCACGGCACGGGGGGTGCCGGACCACCGCGTCCCGTTCACCTGACCAGCCTCGGCGCCAAGCACATACCGCACCTTGCGGCCGAGCACACGCCGCGCCGGGGCCCGGCAACCGCGCGGCCGGCACCCAGGGGCGAGGCGGATGGCGATGGACACAGCAGGATGCTATCCCACGGCCCGGGGCCGGGCCACGGTGCGGCCACGGTGCGGCCCCGGTGCGGCCCCGGTGCGGCCCCGGTGCGGCCGCGGGCCCCGGCCATCCGGCCGCGGGCCCCGGCCATCCGGCCGCGGGACCGGGGCCGACCCGGCCGGCCTCCGCTGCGGCCCCTGAGCGCTTCGTCGAGTAGTGACAGTCCGTGGAGGCTGCGGGTCACAGGCTGCGGGCGGTGATGTCACCGTCGGAGGTGGTGGCGTGGATGTCGAGTTCGGCGGTGCCGTCGTTCTTGAGGGCGTTCGTGATGCGGCCGTGGGTGGTGCCGGCGTCCAGGGCCGCCGAGACTCCGCCGGCAGCGGCGATCGAGATGTCGCCGGACTGGGTGCGGAGCACGACCTTGCCGCCGGTGGCCTCGGCGATCCGGATGTCGCCCCGTGCGGTGCTGATCTCCGCGGGGCCGCCCAGCCGGCCGACCTCGACGTCGCCGTCGGTCGCGGTGAGGCGGAGGCTTGCGGTCTCGTCGAGCTTGATCTGGCGGTACGCGCCTTCGAAGGCGACGTCGCCGAGGCGGCCGACGGTCCGGAGTTCGGCGCTGGCCGTCTTCGCCTCGATCTGGGAACCGGCGGGCAGTTCGACCGTCACGTCGATGGATCCGGAGGGGCCGAGGTACTGGTTCTTCACCGAGGTCTCGATCCGCAGGACGCCGTCGGCGTATTCGACCGTGGTCTGCTCGCCCGCCTTCACGTCGCGGCTCTTCGAGGCGTTCGTGGGCCGGACCTCGACCGCGGTGTCGGCCCGGTCGGCGGCGATGAACTGGACGCGTCCCGCGGGGATGTCCAGGACGGCGGAGATCGGGGCGGGGGTGTCGAACTTCTGCATCGTGTGCTCCTTGTGTTGTGTTCTTTCGATATCCACCATCGCCGACCGCTCTGATACCGGGCTGTCGCCGTCCTGACACCGCCGCTGACATGCGGGGCTGGACACCCGGCCGGGCCCGGCAGCAGTAGCGGTGAGGCGGCGGTGGCCGTGGGGGTGAGCGTGGGGGGAGTGAGCGTGGTCAGCGGCGCGGCCGTGAGCGCCGACGTGGCGCCTCAGCGGCGCGCGGAGCCCGCGCCCATGGCGAGCGTGTTATACGGTCTCGTGAATGCCATGAGAACAACGGAGATCGACCCGCTGTTGCGGTTGAAGAAAGGTATTCAGGCTGGAATGTGCGAGAGATAAGGTGAGGGTCTGTGACGACGTTTCGGATCAGCGAGGCCGCCACGTTGCTCGGGGTCAGCTCCGACACCGTCCGCCGGTGGGTGGACGCGGGCCGGCTGGCCGCGGTACGGGACGAGCACGGCCACCGGCAGATCAGCGGGGCCGACCTGGCCGCCTTCGCCCGGTCGCAGGTCGAGACGACCGGCGACGGCAGGCGGTCCTCGGCGCGTAACCGCTTTCGCGGGATCGTCACCGAGGTCATCAGGGACGCGGTGATGGCCCAGGTGGAGATCGCCGCCGGGCCGTTTCGGGTGGTGTCGCTGATGAGCCGGCAGGCCGCCGACGAGCTGGGTCTGGAGGCAGGGGTGGTGGCGGTCGCCGTGATCAAGTCCACCAACGTCGTCGTCGAGATTCCCGGCCATGAGCGCGTGGCCACGACTCCATGAGGAGCTCCCTTGGTGTTCAGGCGCCTTTCGCGATGGGCGGTCGCCGTGCCCGTCGCGCTGGTGATCGCCGGGCTGTCCGGTTGCGGCTCAAGTGATACGGCCGGGTCCACGTCTTCCGCTCCCGCTTCGACCTCGGCCGCGGCAGGGGCGAAGGACGTGAACGTGTTCGCGGCCGCGTCGCTGACCGGGACGTTCACCGAGCTCGGCAAGGCCTTCGAGGCCGCCCACCCGGGTGCGACGGTGAAGTTCAACTTCGGTTCCAGCGCGACGCTGGCCCAGCAGATCGTCCAGGGAGCTCCGGCCGACGTGTTCGCCGCCGCCAGTCCGGCCACGATGAAGACCGTCACCGACGCGTCGCTGGCGAGCGGGCCGACCACCTTCGTGCGGAACAGGCTGGAGATCGCCGTCCCGAAGGACAACCCGGCCAAGGTGGACGAGCTGAAGGACCTGACCGATCCCAAGGTGAAGGTGGCGTTGTGCGCCGAGCAGGTGCCGTGCGGGGCGGCGGCGGTCAAGGCGCTGGACGCGGCCGGGCTGAAGGTCACGCCGGTCACCTTGGAGCAGGACGTCAAGGCCACGCTGACCAAGGTCGAGCTGGGCGAGGTGGACGCCGCCCTGGTCTACACGACCGACGTGATCGCCGCGGCGGGCAAGGTGCAGGGCATCGCCTTTCCCGAGGCGGACAAGGCGATCAACGACTATCCGATCGCGACCTTGTCGAAGGCTCCCGCCGGCGACCTGGCCGAGCAGTTCGTCGATCTCGTGCTGTCGCGGCAGGGCGCGGACGTGCTGACCAAGGCCGGCTTCGAGGCCCCCTGATCCGGATGAACTCCTCGCAGGCGCGGCGCCCCGGCCGCTCAGACACACCCGGCGGCGGTGCGGCCGGCCACTCGGCCGCCCGCCGTGCGGTCTCCGGCCGTCTGCCGTGGATGCTGGTGCTACCGGCTGTGGTGGGGCTGGCCTTCCTGGTGCTGCCGCTGGCCGGGCTGCTGATCCGGGCGCCCTGGTCCACGCTGCTCCAGCGGCTGGCCGAGCCGCAGGTGCTGGAGGCGCTGCGGCTGTCGCTGGTGTGCGCCACCGCCGCCACGGCCGTCTGCGTGCTGTTCGGGGTGCCGCTGGCCTGGCTGCTGGCCCGGCTCGAGTTCCCGGGCCGGCGGGTGGTGCGGGCTCTGGTGACCGTGCCGCTGGTCCTGCCGCCGGTGGTGGGCGGTGTGGCGCTGCTGCTGGTGCTGGGGCGGCGCGGGCTGATCGGGCAGTGGCTGGAGTCCGCGTTCGGGATCACGCTGCCCTTCACGACCATCGGCGTGATCGTCGCCGAGGCGTTCGTGGCCATGCCGTTCCTGGTGATCAGCGTCGAGGGGGCGCTGCGCGCCGCTGATCGGCGGTTCGAGGAGGCCGCCGCCACGCTGGGCGCCTCCCGCTGGACCGTCTTCCGGCGGGTCACCCTGCCGCTCATCATGCCCGGCGTCGTGGCCGGAGCGGTGCTGTGCTGGGCACGGGCGCTCGGTGAGTTCGGCGCCACCATCACCTTCGCCGGCAACTTCCCCGGCACCACCCGCACGATGCCGCTGGCGGTTTATCTGGCGCTGGAGACCGAGCCGGACGCGGCCATCGTGCTCAGCCTCGTCCTGCTGGCCGTCTCGGTGGTCATCCTGGCCAGTCTGCGCGATCGGTGGGTGAACAGCCCGTGAGCACCGACGGCCTGCGGGCGACCCTGGTCGTCCGCCGATCCGCCTTCACCCTGGACATCACGCTCGACGTCGCACCAGGAGAGGTCGTCGCGCTGCTCGGGCCGAACGGCGCGGGCAAGACCACCGCGCTGCGCGCCCTGGCCGGGCTGACCGCCATGTCCGGCGGGCACATCAGCCTGGACGGCCGGCCGCTGCACACCGCGCCCCCCGAGCAGCGCCCGGTCGGCGTGGTCTTCCAGGACTACCTGCTTTTCCCGCACCTGTCCGCGCTCGACAACGTCGCCTTCGGACCGCGCTGCCAGGGCGTCCCCAAGGCCGAGGCGCGCCGCGTCGCCGCGGCACTGCTGGAGCGCGTCGGCCTGGCCGACCGGGCGGCGGCCAAGCCCCGCCAGCTCTCCGGTGGGCAGGCACAGCGCGTCGCCCTCGCCCGGGCGCTGGCCGTACGGCCCCGGCTGATGCTGCTGGACGAGCCGCTGGCCGCGCTGGACGCGCACACCCGGCTGGAGATCCGCTCCCAGCTCCGCCGCCACCTGGCCGGCTTCGACGGCGCCACCGTGCTGGTCACCCACGACCCGCTCGATGCCATGGTGCTGGCCGACCGGCTGATCGTCATCGAGTCCGGCGGCATCGTCCAGCAGGGCACCCCCGCGGAGGTCGCCCGCCGCCCGCGCACCGACTACGTCGCCCGCCTCGTCGGGCTCAACCTCTACCGAGGGCTCGGCGACGGCGCCCGGGTCAAGGTCGGCCAACTGCTGCTGCACACCTCCGAACCGCTCGACGGCCCCGCGTTCGTGGCCTTCTCGCCCGCCGCCGTGGCCCTCTACCGCACCCGCCCCGACGGCAGCCCCCGCAACCTGTGGCAGGCCACGATCGGCGGCATCGAGCGGCACGGCGACAACGTCCGCGTCCACCTCGACGGCCCGATCACCGCCTTCGCCGACATCACCCCCGCCGCCCTGGCCGACCTCCAGCTGAGCCCGGGCCGGCGGATCTGGGCCTCGGTCAAGGCCACCGAGACCCACGCCTATCCGGCATGAGCAGGCCCCCGGCGGACGACCGCCATCGATCACCGTGATCGCCGTCCCTTGCCGGGTCAGTACACGTCGCGTACGTAGCGTTTGGCGGCGGCGAGTTGCTTGACGTAGGCGGCGGCGTCCTCCGCTGACAGGCCGCCGTGGTGGGCCGCGATGGCACGCAACGTCTGGTCGACGTCCTTGGCCATCCGGCTGGCGTCGCCGCACACGTACACGCGGGCGCCCTCCTGGAGCCAGGCCCACAGCCGGCCGCCGTGTTCACGCATGCGGTCCTGGACGTAGATCTTGGCGCGCTGGTCGCGGGAGAAGGCGAGGTCGAGGCGGGTGAGTAGCCCGTCGTCGCGGAGCGCGGTCAGCTCGTCGCGGTAGTAGAAGTCGGTGGCGCGGCGCTGTTCGCCGAAGAAGAGCCAGTTGCGGCCGCGGTGCCCCAGAGCGCGGCGTTCGTCGAGGAAACCGAGGAAGGGGGCGACGCCCGTGCCGGGACCGATCATGATCACGGGGGTGGCGGGGTCGGAGGGTGGCCGGAAGTGGGTGGTGGGCTGGACGTAGACGGGAACGGATGCGTCCTGTGCGCTGTCGGCCAGGTACGCCGAGCAGGCGCCGCTCCGTAGGACGCCGCGCGTGTTGGCGAAACGGACCACCGAGACGGTCAGGCGTATCTGCTCGGGGCTGGTCAGGGGGCTGGAGGAGATGGAGTACAGCCGCGGCTGCAGCCTCTTGAGGACGCCGGCCCATTCCTGCGCCGTGGCGCGGACCGGCAGGCCGGCGACGACGTCGATGGCCTGGCGGCCCCACACCCACTTGTCCAGCTCGCCCTTGTTGCCCGGGCGGAGGATGCGGGCCAGGTCACGGTCGCGGCTGCGTTCGGCGACGAACCTCAGCAGGCCGGAACTGATTCTCGTGATGTCGAGGTGGCGGTGCAGGGCCTGGCCGAACGGCAGGATGCCGAGGCCGGGGAGTTCGACGTCGTCGACGGGGCTCAGACCGGTCACGGCCAGCCATTCCATGACCAGGTCGGCTCCGTTGACCGGCATCACGCCGAGGGCGTCTCCGGCCTGGTAGGTCAGTTCGCCGCCGGTGTCGAAGGTGAATTGGCGCACCTCCTTGGCGGAGCCGGACAGGCTGAGCAGCCGGTTGCCGGAGAGCGTCGCGGTGAAAGGGGAGGCTTTGCCGTACCGGGCCGATGCGGGGGGAGCGGACGGCTCGGCGAGCACGGCCGCGGCGGCTCCGGGCTCGCGCGCCGCGGGGGTGGTCCCGCCGGTGCCGGACAGGGCGTCGAGGACCTGTTCGAGCCAGCCCAGGGCACGCTCGTGCTCGTCGGCTTCGCAGTCCACACGAGCGACCAGACGTACGGCCCCGAGCTCCGCCAGACGCCGGTCGAGCCGCCGCCCGTGCCCGCAGAAGTCGTCGTAGCTGGAGTCGCCGAAGGCGAGCACGGCATAGCGCACCCCGTCCAGCCGGGGCGCCCCGGCATCGGAGAGGGCCTCCCAGAAGGTCGTGCCGTTGTCCGGTGCATCCCCATCGCCGAACGTGCTGGAGATGACGAGCACGTCCGCCTCCGCCGGCAACGCGGCCGGTAAGCAGTCGGCCATGCTGACCAGCCGGGGGCTGCGGCCGGCCTCGGCGAGGCGGCGGGCGCCCGCCGAGGCGAACTCCTCGGCGTTGCCGGTCTGTGAGGCCCACAGGATGACGATCTCGCGCGCCGGGCTCTCGGGATCACGGTTCTCGGGCGGCGGTCCCGTCACCGGAGCGGGGGAGCGAGAGAAGGCGCCGGCGAGGGCTCCATTGATCCACAGCGCGTGGTCGGGGTCGATGGGTGCGTGGTCCGGCAGGACGGGGACGTCCGCGCCGGGAAGCGGTGAGAGCGTGAGGCCGGACAGGAACCCGGACAGGTAACGGCGCTCCCGCGTGCCGAGGTCCGGTGGAGCCTGGTCGGCCAGCCCGAACAGTGCGGACAGCGCCGCCACCGTCGCGGAACGGTCGTGATCGGCGAGGATCTGCGCGCCGGCAGAGACCTGACCGCCCTGCCCGGGCTTCGCCGGAGGGGGAGCAGCCTGCGACGAGCCGTGTGCGGCGAGGGCCGGAGCCGGTCTCGGGGCCGCCGCTCCGGCGGGAACCCTGGCGAGGGAGACGGCGCACACCTTCAACTCGGGCTGGAACGAGACCGGATCCACGGCGTCGCTGGTGACGGCGTTGACACTGAGGTACTCGCCGAACAGATCGTTCCAGTGGAACGGCGCGAAACAGTTGCCCGGCATGACCCGGTCCGTGACGACGGCGGGCAGGACGGCCCGGCCACGCCGGGAGGAGATCGCCACCAGGTCGCCTTCACCGATCCCGTGCTCGGCGGCGTCCAGTGGGTTGATCTCGACGAACGGCCCGGGACTGAGCTTGTTGAGCTTGGCGACCTTGCCGGTCTTGGTCAGCGTGTGCCACTGGTGCTGCAGCCGCCCGGTGTTGAGCACGAACGGGAAGTCGTCGTCGGGCAGCTCGGCGGCGGGCAGGTGGGGGCGCGGGAAGAAGACGGCCCGGCCGTCCGATGTCGCGAAGGCCAGCCGAGGACCGCCGCCGTCGTCCCCGGTGAGCAGCGTACGGCTGCGGCCGTCGTTGAGGTAGCGGACCGGATTGCGCTCGCCGGAGTCCGGAGCGGCGGGCCACTGCACGGGTGTGCGGCGCAGCCGGTCGTAGGTGACGCCGCGCAGGTCGTAACCGGTGGCCGGGTTCCAGGCCCGCTTGATCTCCTCGAAGATCTCCTCGGCGCTGTCGTACGAGAACGCCTCCTCGAATCCCATCTCGCACGCGACCCTGGCGATGATCCGCCAGTCGGGCAGCGCCTCACCGACCGGGTCGACGGCCTGCCGGAGCAAGGTGAGGTTCCGCTCGGAATTGATCATCACGCCTTCGGCCTCGGCCCACAGGGCGGCGGGCAGGACCACGTCGGCGTAGGAGTTGGTCTCGGTGGCGGCGAAGACGTCCTGGGTGACGACGAACTCGGCGGCCTCCAGCCCGGCGATGACGGTCTTGCGGTTGGCGACGCTGGCCACGGGGTTGGTGCAGATGATCCAGCACGCCTTGATCTCGCCCGCGGCCATCCGGGAGAACATCTCGATCGTGCCCTGGCCGACGTCGGTACGCAGCGTGCCGGGCGCGATGCCCCACAGGTCCTCGACGAACCGGCGGTCCTCCTCGACCAGGACCGAGCGCTGGCCGGGCAGGCCGGGCCCCATGTAGCCCATCTCCCGGCCGCCCATCGCGTTCGGCTGGCCGGTGAGCGAGAACGGGCCGCTGCCGGGACGGCAGATCGCGCCCGTGGCCAGGTGCAGGTTGCACAGCGCGTTGGTGTTCCAGGTGCCGTGGGTGCTCTGGTTGAGTCCCATCGTCCAGCAGCTCATCCACTCGCCCGCCTCCCCGATCCACTGGGCGGCCCGGCGCAGATCGGCCTCAGGGAGGCCGGTGAGCTCGGCGACCACAGCCGGCGGATAGTCGCGCAGGAAGTCCGGCATGGCCTCCCAGCCCCGGGTGTGATCGGCGATGAACTCCTCGTCGACGTGCCCGTTCTCGACCAGCAGATGTAACAGGCCGTTCAGCAGGGCCAGGTCCGTGCCCGGCCGGATCTGCAGGAACAGGTCGGCCTTGTCGGCCGTGGGGGTGCGGCGCGGATCCACCACGATCAGCTTGGCCCCGGCCTTGACCCGGTCCATCAGGCGCAGGAACAGGATGGGATGGCAGTCGGCCATGTTCGCGCCGATGACGAAGAACACCTCGGCGCGGTCGAAGTCCTCGTACGAGCCGGGTGGGCCGTCCGAGCCCAGCGACAGTTTGTAGCCGCTGCCCGCGCTCGCCATGCACAGCCGCGAGTTCGACTCGATCTGGTTGGTGCCGACGAAGCCCTTGGCCAGCTTGTTCGCCAGATACTGCGCCTCGAGCGTCATCTGTCCGGACACGTAGAACGCCAGGGCGTCGGGCCCGTGCTCGTCCAGGATCGCGCGCAGCCTCCCGGCGGTCGCCGTGATCGCCTGGTCGATGCCCGTCTCCTCCGGCTCCGCGCCCCGGCCGGGTCTGATGAGCGCCCGCTCCAGGCGGCCGGGGGCCGCGAGCATGTCGGCGCTGGTGGCTCCCTTGGTGCACAGACGACCGGCGTTGGCCGGATGGCTCTTGTCTCCGCTGACCTTGACGACCCGGCGTCGCCCGTCCGCGCCCTGCGCCACATCAAGGACGATCCCGCAGCCGACTCCACAGTAGGAGCAGACGGTCTTCACCTGAGCGTTGGCGTTGTCCGAGCCTGTCGCCGTCATCGGCCCTTCTCCTCTACGGGGCCTGAACGCTGTCCCCGAGCAGTGGGCGCGCCGTAGCCGCAGCGGGCAGATCCAACGACGACAACGTAAGAATGAGCCGTTACGCAGATGTCACGAGCGCCGACGGCTACGGGTTACATACGGATCACCGCCGATGCCCGTTCGCCACAGCGAGAACCCGTACCGCTCGGAATCAGGCCCGGACCGGTTCGGATCCCGCGGCCGGCCTGCTGCTGGTCGAGTACGCCCACTGGCTCGAGTTCGGACTCCATGCCCGCTGGGTGAAAGCGACGATCAAGAGTGAATCGGCGCGGCTGCCCAGGATGCGGGCTCGCGTCCGGAACGCAACCTGGAGACCGTGCTCATGACTTGTGGGGACCCGCCGGAGAAGGGCATTCGGATGGGTCCGCACGCGCTCGGCTGGACGCGGGTGCCCGGCGGTCACCCGTGTCGTGATGCCGAGGCGAACTCCTCGCCCGGACAGCGGGATGATCTGGGCTGTCCGCATGACTGTGGCGGGCTCGGCCTTGCGCCGAGCCCGCCGGTCCAGGTCCACCTGGTCCTGATCGTGTGCCGTGATGGCGCTCACCCGATTCGGCATGCGCCTCTGGGGCGAGCCTCAGGAACATCCCGAGGTGGACCGGTGTGATGCCGTCAGTGCTGCAGGGTCAGCAGGCCCGGCCGGTAGGGCAGGAGACCGTAGTCGACGCCGTCGGAGCTGGGGCTGCGGCCCTGGTAGAGCAGCTGCAGGTTGCAGGGGTCGACGGTCTTGGTCTGGTCGGGGTTGTTGCGGACCAGGTCGCCGTGGCTGATGTCGTTGGTCCAGGTGGCGCCGCTGTTGGCCTTGCCGGCGAAGGGATTGCTCTCGGTCGCGGCGTTCGGCGTCCACGACCCGCTCAGGCTGTCGGCCGTGAACGAGCGGAAGTAGCGGCCCCGCGAGCCGATCGCCTCGACGAGCATGAGGTACTTGTTCTGGCCCTGGAGCTTGTAGACCTCGACCGCCTCGAACAGGTTGTTGGTCGAGTCGCTCATGACCGTCGTGTAGTTGGAGCCGAAGCTGCCCGGGAAGTTGCCGATGGGCATGCTCTGCCGGTAGATCTTGCCGTTGTCACCGGCGAAGAACAGGTACATGTTCTGGCCGTCACCGATCAGCGTCTGGTCGATCGGCCCGGTGCCCGAGCCGGAGATGCTCGCGGTGGACAGGGTCTGCTGCGCCCCCCAGCCGTTGGGGTTGGTGGGGTCGCTGGAGGTGCGGTAGGAGAAGGCGGTCCCGCCCCACTGGTAGGCCAGCACCCAGATGTTCTTGGGCGCGAAGTAGAACAGGGTGGGCGCCACGGTGCCCGAGTTCATCTTGGTCTGGGTGGCCGAGGCCATGTCGGACCAGTTGGTGAACGTGCTGAAGCCCATCGAACCCCAGCCCGACCCGGTGTCGTGCGTCGTCGCGTAGACGAGGTGCTTGCCGTTGTAGACGACGTTGGTGAAGTCCTTGAGCGAGACCCACCCCGACTTCGGGGTCGCCAGCGCGCCCGTCGAGGTCCAGCGGTACGTCGACGGAAGAGCGCACGTGCCGGTCGGCGTCACCGACGGAGACGGAGACGGGGACGGGGACGGGGACGGAGACGCGGACGGGGAACGCGTCGGCGACGCGCTGGGCGACTGCGTGGGGGAGGGGCTGGGCGAGCCCGGGCTGCCGGTGCAGGCCACACCGTTCAGGGAGAACGAGGTGGGCACCTGGGCGGAGCCGCTCGAGGAGCCGTTGAATCCGAAGTTCGTGCTGCCGCCGCTGGGAATGCTGCCGTTGTAGGAGACGTTGGTGGCGGTCACCGACGAGCCGGACTGGGTCTGGGTGGCGTTCCAGATCTGGGTGATCTGCTCGCCGGCGCCGAAGGACCAGGTGAGCCGCCAGCCGTCGACCGCGTCACCGAGGTTGTTGATGGTGACGCTGGCGTTGAAGCCGCCCGGCCAGCTCGAACTGATGGTGTAGTCGACCCGGCAGGCGACGGCGGCCTGGGCGGGCTGTGTGATCAACAGGCCGCCGGCTCCGGCCAGCAGGATCGGGATGGAGCCGATCACGAGGCCGCGGCGCGAGGCCCGCCGGGGCGGCGCCGCGGTCGTGACGGTGGAAGGACGCGGTGACCGCGCTCTCCAGGGCAGACGCATCTGTGTTCTCCTCATCATCTTTTCCGACCGCCGTCAGGGGCTGGTGCGGGTGGCGATCGGGGTGGGCACGGTGCCGTTCGCGGTGAACCCGAAGGTCGTGGAGCCGCCGACGGCGATGGAGCCGTTACAGGAAAGCGGGCACGCGAGAGTCACCCCGCGCGATCGACGCCGCGTCCCGTGATCAGGGAACGCACACCACCAGGGCGTCGCGAACGGCGGTCCTCACCGCACACCACCACATGGCAGGAGGAAGCCGCCTCGGGGACACAGCTTGGAAACCACACCGAAATGTGTCAAGTCCCCTGTGAAAGTTTCAAAGTAACGCTCCCGTCGTCACGGGCGGTGACCCCTGATAACGCCTGATGAGCCGCACGCCCGGGCTGCCGCCCCTCCCTGGGGGCGAGGTGCCGTCCTTGACGTCGCCTTTCGTCTCGTATTGGCTCCGATCGACCTGCCACCACAGCCGTCCGACAGTGAAGGAACGCGACAGGGAAGATTTGTTAGCGCTAACAACCCGCCTGGGTCATCGCCCGGCGGGCATGGCGCGGGGCGATCCGGCGGACAGACACCACGTCCCTGGAGCCGCTCTCTCGGAGAGTCACCGACAAGGAGGTTCACGACGGCACAGACGAACGCCCCGGGCGGTCGCCTTCGTCGCGTCATCACCGGCACGGTCGCGGGCCGGCCGGTGCTCGGGAGGGATACGTCGCGTGGCTGATACCCCGGACCCGCGCCGATGGATCAGCTCTGTCCGGTGCAGCCCGGTGTGCTAGGCCTCGGACGTCACCCGGGCCGCGACGATGGGCCTGGTGGCGACGGAATGGAAGGTGCTTTCGTCCGTTCCCCAGCGATACCCGTAGAAGTCACCGGTCGCGTCGGCGTACAGGACCATGAACCCGTATCCCACACCGCTGTATTCGGTGGAACCACTACTCCGCGAGTCGTCGTGACCGTCCGCGACAGGGGCGGTCCCGTGCGGGTTGCTCGTCGAGTCCACGACCTCGACCACGTATTCGGTCGTGTTCGGATCACTGTCCGTGACCACCGTGCCCGCCAGCGATCGGACCACCGGCGTGTGCCCGCTCCCCCCGCTGGCACCCGCCTCGTACTTGATCGCGATGATGTCTCCGGGCGCGAGGGAGGCCACCTTGGTGATCTTGTCCATATGGTCGACGGTGTCGGCATTGATGCGATCGTAGTATCGCGCGCTGTTGGGACTGGTACTCGCGAATTCAGTGCTGAAATATGTGCTGGTGGCCCATGAGTAAGTGTGCGCCAGAAGCTTGGTGACGAAAGGGGCACACTGACTCTCACTGGAATAGCTCGTCGGAGTTCCGGGCGTGCCCCAGGTCACGACGGAGCCGGTGCATCCGGAACCGCAATACTTGTTGTACGAAGACTCCGACGGCCAGCCGATCGAATTCAGCTCGTCCACCAGCTCTTCCGCCTCGGTGAGGTGATCCGTCACCGGTCCGGCCATCGCCACCTGGGGGGTCGACGCGAGGACGGCGAGAATGCCCGCGCCGATCGAAGTGGCCACGTTGCGAAGTCTCATGGCATCCCCACCTTTTTTCGGGTCACCTGAAAGAAAAGCAATCTCGCCCTTCATCATCAGTGTCCATGTGGGGGGGCGCAATACTTTCGCGAGACTTTCATAATCGGATCGGGTAAACCCTTGTATTGTCTCGCCTGAAAATCGGCACCGAAGGACTTTCCGCACCGGGACCATGTCGTGAACGTCCGGCTCGCCTTCCGGGCGGCGTGTGTCGAGAGGAGCCGCTGCCCGGACCGGGTGGTCCGGGCAGCGGCCCGTGCGGCTCAGCCGGGATAGGGGCGGTTGAACCGAGGTGGGGTGAAGGGGACATATCGAGGGGCGGGGTCGGCCGCCAGCGCCGCCGCACGGGCATTCATCGCCGGGGCGGACGTCGCGGGCCAGTGACCGCTCCGCAGCCGGTCGAGCATCGTCATCAGCGCCGCCTCCTGCTCCGCTGGTGAGAAGTCGCAGTGGCCGACGGTTTCGGTGTAGGTCTGGCGCAGCAGGGAGTTCGCGCCCGCCCGGCGCACATTCTCCCCGTACGACTGCTGCTGGGCGACGGTGGAGATCTGGTCACCGGTGCCGGACACGGTCAGCACGGGGATCCGCAGGTCACCGTCCAGGACGATGCCGCGCGAGAAGCGCTTGACGGCGTCCGGGTCCGCCGCGATGCGGGGCGCGGCGGCCAGGTTCTTCAAGTCGGCCGCGAGGTCCAGACCTGCCGCCTTGTACAGGTCGCGGACGGCACGCCGGAGGGCGGGATCGGCGAGGCGCAGCTGCTTCTCGTAGTCCACGCCGGTGTTCCAGGACGGGTTCCCGCCGACCACCCCCATGATCTGGCGCCGGCTGCTCATGGCCTGCCCGATGTAGGGCAGGGGCCCACCGGCGAGCGCGAGGTAGGCGCCCTGCTGCAGCGCGGCGGCGTCCCCGCTGTCCGGAGGCGGCGGCACGGACCCGTCGGGGTTCCGTCCCCAAGCCGGCAGCTGGCCGATCGCGGCGGCCAGTGCGATCCGGGCCCGCCCCTCGGGAGTCTGCTGCGCCGCGGCCAGGGCGTCGATCCACGCCTTCCGGGCCGATTCGACGTCCTGCGGGATGTCGACGACCGGCAGCCCCGGTGCGACCAGGCGCTCGAGCACGAAGACCGTATCGAGCTTCTGATTCCACTGGCCCACGGAACCGCCGAGGCCGCCGCACATCGGGACGGCGGCGTCGAAGGTGCCGGGGTGGACCTGGGCGACGCCGGCGGCGACGAAACCGCCCATCGAGGTGCCGGAGTCGATCGCGTACCGTGCCCGGCCGTAGGCGTCCTCGAAGCGGGCCAGCGCCTCGGCCTGGTTGTCGATGGCAGACCGGATGTTCCAGCCGGTGACCGCCCGGCTCGTGCCGCCGCGGGCCACGCCGTCGGCCAGCAATCGCGCGGTCAGGGGCTCGTTCCGGCCCGAGCCGGCGAAGTCGAGCGCGACCACCACGGTGCCGTTCCAGTGGGCCGGGACGACGAACTCGTAGGGCGTTCCGTCGTCGAGGGTGCCGCTGACGCAGGTGGGGTGGGCGGGGGAGTCCGGCAGGCACGGTGTGCCGCCGGCAGGCTTGGCGGAGGCCGCGGCGGCGGTTCCGCTTCCGACGGCGGTCGCCAACGCGATGGCCAGGCACGCGGTCGCTTTGCGGCGGATCACAGCGACAGCCCCTTCGACTCGACCTTCCACCCGTCCTCGGTGCACAGTCCGCAGTCGGGGCCGACGAAGCGTGCCCCGGCGGCCCGGTCCCCGCGCAGGACGTAGTCGAACCAGTCCGCGGCCACCTGCCAGCCCTTGGTGGCCTCGAGACCCGCGATCAAGCCGGTGTGGCCGGCCGCCGTGTCACTGACCAGGGCGGCGGGGACGTCGAGCAGGGCGTAGTTGTCGATGCTGTTCTGGTAGGCGACGTCGTCCGGACCGCCGTTGACCAGCAGCGTCGGCGTGTGCAGATCGGCGAGACGGTCACGCCCGTAGCCGCCGAAGGCCGGCTCCGCGAAGTACCCGGTGTTGAACCCGGCGACCGCGTCGATCATGGGGTCGGTCCCGGCGGCGAGGGCCTCGACGCCGCCGCAGCTGTGGCCGAGCACGCCGACCCGCGTCGTGTCCGCCCGCCCGTCGAACTGCTTGCGGGCCTGCTTCGACTCGGTGGCCCAGTGGGCGGCCGCGAGGAGCGCCTCGGGGTGCGCGATCGTTTTATCGGGGGTGTTGGGGACGGGGAACTCGTCCACCCCGCCGTTCGCCACGACGATGTATCCCTGGGAGGCCAGGCCGGTGAGGAACGTGATCCCCTCCAGGTTGCTCGTCGCGCAGGCGCCGTTGCCGTAGACGATCACGGGCAGGCTGCCCTTGCGCAGTGCCTTGAGATCGGCGGGGCGGTAAACGGTGTGCCCGGGCAACCCCTCGGCGGCCTCACGGACCGTGGGCAGCACGGCCGGCGTCGAGGCGCCGGCCGAGGGGGTCTTCGGTGGCGGCGGAGTCTGGGCGGACGACGCCGTGGCGGCGCCGGAGCCGGCGAGGACGACCGCCCCCACGGTCGCCGCCAGCAGGGTCCGCGCGGTCATGGAGCGGGCAGGCATGTGCGTTTCCTCCACGTTTTGATGGACGGGCAGGGGGTGTTGGCTCGGGTCCGACGAGGTCCGCGAGTGGCCGGCGGGGCGCCTGGCAGCTGTTGTGAGGCCCATGGCCGTCGTCAACGGAGACGATCGTTCAGCTTTCTGTCATCAATGTCAATCCCCCGATTGCCGCCTCGGTGACGCGCCGGAGCGACCGAAACGCACGCCGGGCAGGGCGCCGGGATGTTGGCGCCCGGTGACCGGCAGACCATGTCCGCCAAGGTAGGACCCCCGGTCGGCGGCCGTGGTCGGACAATCGGCGACGTCCGAGCCGCCTGCCGTGGTGCGGTTGACGCGACCGGTCCACGATCTGAAGAGCGACATTCACGCGGCGCCGGTTTCGGCAAACGTCATAGAGAACCGATGCGCGCCCCTTCATGCGCGCAGCCAAGGGCCGACAGCTGAAGGCAGTGGTCGTGCTGACGCGGACGCCGATGGCCGGTACTCACGTCTGACGGCTCCGGAGGCGGAGTCAGCTGCGGGGGAGGAGGCGCAGCGGTGCCGACCTGGGCCCGAACTCCAGCCAGTTGAACATCTCCACCTCGCCGTCCGGTTCGACGCGGGTGGTGCAGGCGAGCAGTTCGCCCAGTGCGGCCGTCATCTCCAGCCGGGCCATCGCCGCGCCGGGGCAGCGGTGCGCACCTCGGCCGAACGCGAGGTGCCGGTTGGGCCGCCGTTCCAGGTCGAGCCGGTCGGCGTCGTCGAACACCGCCTCGTCCCGGTTCGCCGAGGGGAAGATCATCGCGATCGCCTCACCGGCCCGCACCGTGCGGCCGCCGAGCTCGACGTCCCGGGTGGCGGTCCGGGCGAACACCCGATAGGGGGCGTACAGCCGCAGCAGCTCTTCGACCGTCGCCGGCAGCAGGCCGGGGTCGGCGCGCAGCCGGTCCTGGAGGTCGGGGTCGCGGGACAGATGTACGGCGGCGCTGCCCAGCACGGCGTGCGGCGCACCGATGCCGGCCACGATGGTCTGCCGGACGGTGGCCACGACCAGGTCGTACGGGATCGGCCGCTCCGGGTCGCCGGACGCCCGCAGCAGGCTGGTCACCAGGTCCTCGTCCGGGTCGCGGGGGTCGGCCCGGCGGTCCTCGACGATGGCGCGGGCGATCGCGTAGAGCTCGTCGCTGGCCGCCATGACCCGGGCCCGGTCCATCTCCTGGATGGCGAAGCTGTACGCGACGCCGATCCGGCGGATCTCCAGCACCTGGTCGACCGGCAGGCCGAGGAAGAGCGCGAAGCACTGCGCCGCGTACGGCAGCGCGAACTCCTGGGAGTAGTCGCCGCCGCCGCGGGCGAGGAGCGGTCCCAGCAGCTCGCGCGCCGCCTCCGCGAAGGCCGGTTCGAGACGCCGAACCACGCTGCGGCGCAGCACCCGGTCCATCGGAGCGCGGTAGATTCCGTGCTCGGGCGGATCGAAGTGCAGCGGCGGCCGGCGCTGGGCGCGCGGCACGTGCGGGACGACGTTCTGCACCGCGGTGCTGAACGTCTCGCTGTCCCGGGCCACCCGCACCACCTCCGAGTAGCGGGTGGCGGCCCAGAAGCCGCCGAAGGCGTCGCTCCACGGCACCGGGCAGCGTCGCCGCAGCTCGGCGTAGACCTCGTGCGAGCTGTCGAAGGTCTCCGGCGCGGTGGGGTCCCAGTCGGAGGCGCGCCCGAGGCCGCCGGCGGTGGTGGTCATGGTGAAATCCCTTCCCTTCCGGTCATGAGCCCGCCGCTCACAGCAGGTGCCTGCGTGCGACCCGGGCGAGCGTCTCGATGGCGTACACGACGACGGCGATCGCGATGACGATCGCGGCGGTGGTGTCGTAACGCAGCGTGGCGATCGACTCCTGCATCAGGTAGCCGACGCCGCCCGCGCCGGCGATGCCGAGCACGACCGACTCGCGCAGCGCCAGGTCGGCCACGAACAGGCCGTTGCCGGTGAACGACGGCACGAACTGCGGCCAGATCCCGGCGGCGAACGCCTGCCATCGGCGGGCGCCGACCGAGGTCAGCGCCTCGTGCGGCAGCGGGTCGAGCTGCTCCAGGGAGTCGGCGAAGAACTTGGCCGCAAGCGCGGTGGAGGAGATCCACAGCGCCAGGAAACCGGCGAACGGACCGAGCCCCAGCGCGGCCACGAACAGCAGCGCGTACACCAGGTCGGGGATGCCCCGGACCACGACGAGCAGCACCCGGACCACCGCGGACAGCGGCCGCCAGGGGGTGGTGTTGACGGCGGTGAGCAGGGCCAGCACCAGCCCGCAGGCGGCGCCCGCCGCGGCGGCGCCCAGCGCCATGAGCAGGCTCTCCAGCACCGCCATGAGCAGGTCGCCGGAGAACGCGGGCGGCCACATGCCGGTGAGTACGGCGCGCAGGTTCGGCCAGGCGCCCGAAAGCCGGCCCGGGTCGGGGTTCAGGGACCACAGCGACACCAGGAAGACCACTCCGGTCGCGACCGCGCCGGCCACCCGCAGCACCCGGCCGCGGTCCCAGCCGACGTCGTGCGGCGCGCGCCCGGCGGGCAGCGCGGGCGTGCCCGTCGTGTCCCCGGCGGACCGGCCGGCCCTCGAGTGGCGGACCCTGCGGTGGCGGACCGTGCGGTGGCGGACCGCCACCGACAGCAGCTCCAGCAGCAGCACCAGGACGACGATCACGCAGATGATTCCCGCCGCCCGGTGGTAGTTGAGGCTGCCCAGCGCGGTCTGCAGCGCCACGCCGATGCCGCCGGCCCCGACGACGCCGAGCACGGCCGACGCCCGGATGTTGATGTCGAGGCGGTAGAGCACGATGCCGGTCAGCGCCGGGAACACGCGGGGCAGCACGGTGGAGACGGCCACCTGCACCTCGCCGGCCCCGCACGCGCGGGCCGCCTCGGCGGGGACGGGGTCGGCCTCCTCGACGGCGTCGGTCAGCAGCTTGGCGATCATGCCCACCGAGTGCACGGCGACGGCGAGCGCGCCGGCCAGCGGGCCCAGGCCGAAGATCCGCACGAACAGGATCGCGAAGGCCAGGGTCGGCACGGCCCGGGTCAGCACGACGACCACCCGGGCGGCCGGCCGCAGCCAGCGGGGGCCGCGGTGGTCGCGCGCGGCCGTGAAGGCCAGCGGCACCGAGACCAGCGCCGCCAGGCCGGTGCCCGCCACCGCGATGAGCAGCGTCTCGGCGATCATCCAGGCGACGTCGCCGGCGCCGGGCAGGTCCGGCGGCCACATCCGGCGCAGCAGTCGCGCGGTGTCGTCCAACCCGGCGGCCAGCGAGGCGGGGGACAGGCCGATCCACCAGAACGTCAGCCAGGTGACGGCCACGGCCGCGACGAGCAGCCCCGCCGCGATGAGGGCGCGGGCGCTCCACGGCGGCCGCAGCGGGCCCGGGTCCGCCGCGGCCGGGGCGTGCGTGGCGGGGGTGGTGCTAACCATCGCGGGCCCCCGCCGTGTCGTAGATCTCCCGCAGTCGCTCGGCGGTGAGGCCGGCGGCCGGCTCGTCCAGCACCAGCCGGCCGCCGCGCAGCGCCACGACCCGGTCGGCGGTGGCGAGCGCGAGCTCGATCTGATGCAGGCTGCACACCACGGAGATGCCGTCCTCGGCGCTGATCCGTTTGAGGGTCTCAAGCACCAGCACGCTCGCCGCCGGGTCCAGCGAGGCGACCGGTTCGTCGGCGAGGATCAGCTCGGGGCTCTGCAGCAGGGTCCGGGCCACCGCGACCCGCTGCTGCTGCCCGCCGGAGAGCGTGTCGCAGCGCTGGAACCGCCGGTCCGCCAGCCCGACCCGATCCAGGTGCTCCACGGCGCGGATCCGCAGCGCCCGTGGGTAGCTCATCACCCCATACCTCGGCAGCCGCAGGGTGGCCAGCGACCCCATCAGCACGTTCTCCAGCGCGGACAGCCGCCCGACGAGACCGAACTGCTGGAAGACGAACCCGACCCTGGCGCGCAGGGCGCGCAGCCGGCTCCGCGAACAGGAGGCCGGGTTCTCGCCCAGGGTGCGTACGGTGCCGCTGTCCGGCAGGTGCATGCCGTTGACCAGCCGCAGCAGCGTGGACTTGCCGGCCCCTGAGGGGCCGACCAAGGCGACGAACTGCCCCTGCGGGACGTCCAGTGAGACACCGTCGAGCACGGTGGTGCCGTGGAAGCCCTTGCCGACCTCCGACAGCCGCAGCACGGGGTCGCCGATCACGGCGGGTTCCTCAGCCACCGGACGTGCAGACCTCGGCCTTGGTGATCTCGCAGATGCGCGCGATCGGCTGGTAGGTGGCGTCGGTGGCCTTGACGAACGTCCAGGCGGTGGAGGCGCCGAGGGTGCAGGCCTCGGCGTCGGCGTATTGGCCCCAATTCTTCGGGCCCTTGATCTCGCTGCCCTTGCACAGCCCGGCGGAGGCGGCGCCGGTGGCGGTCAGGCCGGTCACCGTCTTGGCGATCTTGTCGCGCATGTCCTGCGGAAGCCACTTGCCGACCACGATCGGCGGCCCGGGGATGAGCGGCGAGGTCCACACCTTGGTGACCTGTCCCGGCTTGAGCTGACCGCGGGCGGGCAGCAGCTGGTCGATGAACACGTCGCCGACGAAGGCGATGTCGCAGTCACCGGCCAGCAGCGAGGCGACCGCCGTGTCGTGCCCGTGGGTGAACACCGTCTTGACGTCCTTGTCCACATCGACGCCGGCTTCCCGCAGCGAGGCGAGGGGCTGCAGGTAGCCGGTGGTGGAGCCGGGGTCGGTGAAGCAGACGTCCTTGCCGGCGACATCCTTGAGCGAGGCGATCGACTTGTCGTCGCCGCGGGTCACCCCGTAGGCGTAGGCGCCGGGGTCGCCGCCAGGGGCGGCCAGCGGGACGGCGACGGGCTCGACGTCGGCGCGGCTACGGGCCAGGTAGTAGCTGAAGGCCCCGTAGACGGCGACGTCCACCCGCTTGGCGACCTGCGCCTCCACGACGGCGGCGTTGCTGGTGACGGCCTGGAACCGCACCGGGACGCCGAGGTCCTTCTGCAGCGCGGAGACGATCGGGGCGAACGACGCCTCGAGGTTGTCGCTCTGCTCCGACGGGATGGCGGCGAAGACCAGCTCGTCGGGCCGGCCACCGTCGGCGGATGCGCTGCGGGTACTACCGGGGCCGGCACCACAGGCGGACAGGAGCGCGATCGCGGCACCCGCCGCGACGACGCCCAGAGCTGACTTTCGGAACATCGAGGCTCCTCACATGCAGGTGGTCGGGCCAAAGTAAGCAGGCCCAAGACCATTGTCAACAGTTCTGTGACGACCGTAAGATTTCTGCCGAACATGATTAGCGGCGGAATTAGGACGACCGTTCAACGAACTGTTGCGCATATCGCATCGCAGCAGCTTCCCACTCATGGAGGCGGACATCAATCCCCGTTCAGTGATCAATCGGGCGACCCGTACCGTGACGGCGCTCACGGCCACGGCTCTCGCACTCGCCATCCCGCCGGCCGCCGGACTGCCGCACGCCTCGGCGGCGTCCGGCCAGGCCGGTCCCGTCAGCGTCACCGGCGTCCACCCGAGCGGCGCCACCTACGCGATCGAGGTGCCGCGGAACTGGAACGGCACCGTGCTGACGTTCAGCCCGGGCTACGGCCAGGGCGCAGGCCCGCAGCACCTGCCGGCCGACCTCGGCGGCAACACCGCCGCGCAGAGCTGGCTGCTGGCCCACGGGTACGCGCTGGCCGGCACGCGGCCCTATGGGAGCGGCTGGGCCGTCGAGGAGACGCTGCGGGCCTCCGCCGACACGCTCGCCCAGTTCGCCGCGGTCGCGGGGAAGCCTACGACCACCCTGGCCTGGGGCGGTTCGATGGGCGGCGCCATCGCGGCCGGTCTGGCCGAACGCCGGCCGGACCTGATCGACGGCGCGCTGCCGTACTGCGCCTCGGTGGCCGGGCCGGTGGCGATGCTCAACCAGTCGCTCGACGCGGCCTTCGCGTTCAAGACGCTGCTCGCCCCCGGCGACGACGCGGTGAAGCTCGTCCGGCTGGCCTCGGCCGACGAGGAAACGCGAAGCGCCGCGGCCGCCCGCGCCGTCCTGGAGGCCGCCCAGCAGACTCCGGACGGCCGGGCCCGCATCGCCCTGGCCGCGTCCTTCGCCCAGGTCTCCACCTGGTCGGTGACCGGCACCCCCGAACCCGCGGCGCGCGACTGGGCGGCGCAGGAGGCCCAGGAGTACGCGGCGTTCATGGCGACCGTCTTCTCTCCCCGCTATCCGCTGGAACAGCGGGCAGGTGGGAACTTCTCCTGGAACACGAGCGTGGACTACCGCCGGGAACTGCAGGAGTCCGGGCGTATGAAGCAGGTGCGCGCCCTCTACGACAGCGCGGGACTGGACCTCGACGCCGACCTCGCGGCCCTGGCGGCGGCGCCGCGCGTCTCCGCCGACCCCGGCGCCGTCACCTATATGGAGAACTACTTCACCCCGCGCGGCGCGCTCGGCGTCCCCGTCCTGACGATGCATGAGCGCGGCGACAACTATCCCACCGTCACTCAGGCCCGCGCCTACTCCGATGTGGTGCGGCGCGCCGGGAACCAGGCGATGCTGCGCCAGGCGTTCGTCGATCGGCCCGGCCACTGCCGCTACACCGGAGCCGAGTTCGTCGCCGCGGTGCAGACCTTGAGGAACCGGGTCACCACCGGCCGCTGGACGGACGTCGACGCCCACCAGCTCGACAAGCTGGCCGCACGCCTGGCCGCCGAGGACCCGGACCTGGGCACCGCGGAGTTCGTTCACTACACCCCCGGCCGTTTCCTGCGCCCCCATGTCCCCGGCGGTGAAGAGTGAGGAGACATCCCGCGCGATCGTCGTCCCGGCACCGCCGGACCGCGGCCGGGATCGCCGGGAAGGGCCCGGACGCGGAGCCCGGTGACGTAAAATTCACGCAGGTCGAGCCCGGTAAGCGCGCCCGTATTCGGGAGGTGGCCGGCTGGGGCACCTACACCGGCTGAGGAGTCTGACGATGGAGGGACGCCGGGTGACCGCGTCGCCGGAACCCGGCTCCCTGCCCAGGGCTCGGCAAGGGGCCGAACCGCAGCGGCTGCTGACCACGCTGCTCGGCGATTACTGGTTCTGGCGGCAGGAGCACATCCCGTCGGCGGCGCTGGTCCGGCTGCTTGAGGAGTTCGGCATCACCGAGACCAGCGCCCGCGCCGCCCTGCGGCGGGTCGCCTCACGAGGGCTGCTGTCCAGCTCCCGCAACGGCCGCACCACCGCGTACGGGCTGCCGCCCCGGGCGTCCGACGTGATCGTGGCGCACATGCGCCGGCTGCTGACGTTCGGCGCCACCACACCGTGCTGGGACGGGCAGTGGACGGTTGTCACGTTCTCGGTGCCCGAAGACCAGCGGGACACCCGGCGCGCGCTGCGCGACGGGCTGCGCCTGCTGCACTTCGGCATGATCTTCGACGCGGTGTGGGTGTCCCCGCACGACAAGACGGACGACGTCGTCGAACTCGTGCGAAGGCTGGGCGTGCGCGGGGCGGTCGTGTTCCGGGCCCGCAAGGTCGCCGACGACGACCTGGACCCGGTGCTGGACCGCGCCTTCGACGTCGCCGCGCTGCGCGAGCGCTACCTGCGGTTCATCGATGCCCACCGGCCGGTGGCCGAGCGGCTGGCGATGTCCAGCCCGTGCCCCAGCGAGGCGCTGCGACTGCGAACCGCGATCATGACCGACTGGCGGGTGTTCCCCACGCTCGACCCCGACCTCCCCGCCGAGCTGTTACCGGCAGGCTGGCCGCGTGAGGAGGCTCGGCGGCTGTGCGTGCGGATCTACGACTCGCTCGGGGAGCCGGCGGAGCGGCGGTTCCGCGAGATCCTCGCCGAGTTCGACCCGGAGCTGGCTGCGCTGGCCGCGCACCACACCTTCGCGCAGGCGTCCGCCCTGGAGTCGCCGGCGACTCGCCGTCACACGAGCTTCGACGAGACGACCGACCGCGACCGCCTGGACCTCCTCGCCGGCGGCGACCGCGCGGGCTGATTCGGCGGCCGCGGCACGTCGGGTAGATTCCGGCCCCTGCGGAGGTCGCCCAAGAAGCATGACATTCTGATAACGAGCGCACGCTCAAGCGTTGTCAATATACTCCTGCTGTGAATGATGGTGAAAGGTCCGAGGCAGCGGACCTCGATTTCCCGCGCTTCCAGGTGGGCGCACCCCCGCAGCACCTGATCACGACGCTTCTCGGGGACTACTGGATCAGCCGGCCCGAGCAACTGCCGTCCGCGGCCCTGGTGCGGTTGACCGAGGAGTTCGGCGTCTCCGCCGTGGCGGCCCGGGCCGCGCTCAGCCGCCTGACCAAGCGGGATCTGCTGGAGTCGTCCAAGATCGGGCGGCGCACCTACTATCGCCTGACGGATCGGGCCGCCGCGGTGATGCTGGAGGGGCGGCAGCGGATCATGTCCTTCGGCCTGGAACAGGGTGCGTGGGACGGGAGATGGGTGATGGCGGCGTTCTCCATCTCCGAGGAACAGCGCGACCTGCGCCACGCGCTGCGCGCGAGGCTGCGCTGGCTCGGCTTCGCCCCGCTCTACGACGGGCTGTGGGTCTCGCCGACGGCGAACGCCGACAGCGCGGCGGCGGTGCTCACCGAGCTGGAGATCCCCATGTCGACGATCTTCCGTGCAGAGGCGCTGGATCTCCCGGGCATGCGCGCCCCACAGGAGGCGTGGGACTTCGACCAGCTCCGGCGCACCTATGAGGGGTTCGTGGCCCAGTACTCGCCTCTTCTGGAGCGCGTCCGCAAGGGCGTGGTCGGCGCGTCGGAGGCGCTGGTGGCGCGTACGGGGATCATGGACACCTGGCGGACGTTCCCCAACCACGACCCCGACCTGCCGGCGGAGCTGTTGCCCGCCGATTGGCCGCGTGCCGCGGCCAGAGACCTCTTCGTGGAGATCTACGACACCCTCGGGCCGCTCGCCGAGTTCCGCGTCAAGCAGATCGTCGCGGAGTTCGAGCCCGAACTGGCCGAGCTGGTCGCCCACCACCGGACCAGTTCCATCCTCGCGCTCACCTGATCGCCGCCGGTGACGGGGCGGCGTTCCTGCTCGCCCCGCACGTCTCCGCTGCACAGCCGCCTCTTGACAGGTGTGCACCCCTAGGTGTGACACTTATCCCAACGACCGCCAAATTAACTGCATCATTAGCTGGTCGTGGAAGGACCACCATGAGATTGCCCAGGACCATCCTCGCGGGTGCGGCGGCTTTGGCCCTCGCCAGTGCCGCAGCCTGCGGTGGAGACGGCGGTGAGGCGCAGCGGCCGGCCGGTGCGACGGCTTTGTACGACGCCCTGCCCGATGGCATCAAGGAAGCGGGCGTCATCCGATTTGCCGGGGATTCCCACCCGCCCTATCGGATCGTCGCCAACGACGGCAAGACCGTCACGGGCATCGACAAGGAGTTGCAGGACGCCCTCGGCAAGGTGCTGGGGGTCCGCACCGAGATCTCGATCGTCAGTGGCCTGCCCGCCGCGCTGTCCGGCATGCTCGCCTCCAGATACGACGCCTTCAACGGCCCGGTCAAGGACAGCGCCGAGCGGGAGAAGCAGTTCGACGCGCTCGTGTGGATGGTCACCCGGACCTCCTACCTGATCCCCAAGGCCGGCTCCTCGGCCGTCAAGAGCTCGGGTGACCTGTGCGGCAAGCGCGTCGCCGGCACCGCCGGCAGCATCGTGGAGGACCAGGCCAAGCGCCTGACCGAATGGTGCGCCAAGCAGGGCAAGCCGGGGCTCGAGTTCATCGGCTTCGCCGACACGAACGGCACCATCCTCGCCGCCAAGTCCGGCCGCGCCGACGCGGCCGGCATGACCGAGAGCGCCGCGCTCGACGTGCTCTCCAAGGAGAAGGACGCCTTCACGTACGTCACGCAGACCGAGGAGCAGGGCGCCGGCGTCGACCAGCTGGCGATGCTCGTGCCCAAGTCCAGCGGTCTCGGCCCGGTCATGCTCGACGCGTTCAAGGAGATCTTCAAGAATGGCGAGTACACGAAGATCATGGACAAGTACGGGCTCCAGAAGGTGGCGGTGCCGGAGCCCAAGATGAACACCGCGGCGACGGGATGAGCGTGGCACCACAGGCCGGGGTGCCACAGGCCGGGGCGCCACAGGCCGTGGACGTCGCCACCGCCCGGCCGCGCATCCGCCCCCTGCGGTGGGTGGCCGGGGCCGTGCTGCTCGTGCTCGTGGCGCAGTTCGCCCGGTTCCTCGTCACCAACCCGGGGTTCGAGTGGCCGGTGGTCGGCAAATACCTGTTCGACCCGAACGTCCTGCGCGGTCTGGGCATGACGCTGCTGCTCACCGTCATCGTGATGCTGCTGGGCAGCGTGCTCGGGCTGCTTCTCGCGGCGGGCAGGCTGAGCGGCTTCCGGCCGGTGGCCTGGGCCTGCGGCGTCTACGTCACGGTCTTCCGCAGCATCCCGCCCCTGGTCCAGCTGATCTTCTGGTTCAACCTCGGTTATCTGCTGCCGCGGATCCCGCTGGGCATCCCGTTCGGCCCGACGTTCGTCTCGTGGCCGACCAACTCGGTGATCAGCTCGCTGACCGCGGCCGTCATCGGGCTCACCCTGCACGAGGCCGCGTACATGGCCGAGATCGTGAGGGCCGGCATCCTGGCCGTGGACGGCGGCCAGCGCGACGCGGCCCGCGCGATGGGGTTCACGGCGCGGCAGAGCTTCGTCAAGGTCGTGCTCCCGCAGGCGATGCGGGTGATCGTCCCGCCCGCCGGCAGCGAGTTCATCAGCCTGCTCAAGGGCACCTCCCTGGTCAGCGTGATCGCGATGGCCGACCTGCTGTACTCGGTGCAGGTGATCTACAACAGGACCTACGAGATCGTGCCGCTGCTGATCGTGGCCTGCGCCTGGTACCTGGTGGTGGTCATCAGCCTGTCCTTCGGCCAGCGGCGCCTGGAGCGGCACTTCGGAAAGGGGCAGCGGTGAGCGACACGCCGGTCCTGCGCGTCCGCGACGTGCGCAAGCGGTTCGGCGACCACGTGGCGCTCGACGGGGTGAGCCTGGACGTGCACGAGGGCGAGGTCGTCACCGTGATCGGCCCGTCCGGGTCGGGCAAGTCCACCCTGGTCCGCTGCGTCCACCAGTTGGAGAGCATCGACGGCGGGGCCATGCACCTCGACGGGGAGCTGCTCGGCTACGAGTTCCACCGGGGCCACCTGCGCCCCCTGCCGGACCGGCGGGTGGCCGCCCAGCGCGGCCGCATGGGCATGGTCTTCCAGCAGTTCAACCTGTTCCCGCACTGGAGCGTGCTGCGCAACGTCATCGAGGCGCAGGTGCTGGTCCACGGACGGAGGCCGGAGGAGGCCCGCGAGGCGGCGCTGCGGCTGCTGGAGCGGGTGGGGCTCGCCGACAAGGCGGACGCTCATCCCCGGATGCTGTCGGGGGGCCAGCAGCAGCGCGTCGCCATCGCGAGGGCCCTGGCCACCAACCCGCGGATCATGCTGTTCGACGAGCCCACCAGCGCCCTGGACCCCGAGCTGGTGGACGAGGTGCTGAGCGTCGTGCTCGACCTGGCCCGCGGCGGCATGACCATGATCATCGTGACGCACGAGATGAGCTTCGCCCGCGAGGTGGCCGATCGGTGCGTCTTCATGGAGAACGGCCGGGTGGTCGAGACCGGCGCTCCCGAGGAGATCTTCGACAACCCCGCCTCGCCCCGTCTGCGTGCCTTCCTGTCGCGCTACTCCGGGCGCGCGGCGCAGATTCCCGACGAACGCCTCCTGGAGGAGGAGACCACCTCTTGAGCTTCACGGTAATGGCCGTCGGCGACCTCGTCGTCGACGAGCCCGACCCCGCGTTCTTCTTCGCCCCGGCCCGGGAGACGCTGGGCCGGGGCGATGTGGTCATCGGCCACATCGAGGTTCCCCACAGCACGTCCACCGCTCAGGTCAGCACCGACGTACCCGCGCCGCCCGCCGATCCCGCCGCGCTGTCCGCGGTCGCCGAGGCCGGCTTCCACGTGGTGACGCTCGCGGGCAACCACGTCTACGACGTCGGCGACCAGGGGGTGGCCGACACGATCGAATACGCGACCGAGGCGGGGCTGACCACGACGGGCGCCGGTCTGACCCTCGACGAGGCCCGCCGCCCCGCCGTCGTGGAGCGCGACGGGCTGCGGATCGGCGTGCTCAGCTACAACTGCGTCGGCCCCCGCGAGTCCTGGGCGACCAGCCGCAAGCCCGGCTGCGCGTACATCAAGGTGCTGACCCACTACGAACTCGACCACGCCAGCCCCGGCGGGCCGCCCGCCGTCTACACCTTCGCCGACCCCGCCTCTCTCGAGCGGATGGCCGAGGACGTGGCGGCCCTGGCCGCCGAGGTCGACGTCGTGCTGGTGTCGCTGCACAAGGGCGTCGGGCACACACCCGCCGCACTGGCGATGTACGAGCGGCCCGTGGCCCATGCCGTCATCGACGCCGGCGCGCACGCCGTGTTCGCCCACCACGCCCACATCATGCGAGGCGTCGAGATGTACCGCGGCAGGCCGATCTACCACGGGTTGGGCAACTTCGTGACCGTCACCCGGGCGTTGACGCCCACCACGGGCGACGAAGGCGAACGGGCCGCATGGGCGCGCCGCAGAGTCGAGCTGTACGGCTTCGCGCCCGACCCGGACATGCCGTACTACCCCTTCCATCCCGAGAGCCGGAACACCGCGATCGCGGTCTGCCGGTTCGACCGGGACGGCCGGGGCTCGGCGGGTCTGGTCTCGGCGGGCATCGTGCCCTGCTGGATCGACGGCGCGGGCCGGCCGGTGCCGCTCGGCGACGACGAGGAGGGGCGGCGGGTCGTGTCGTACATCGAGCACATCACGCGACAGGCGGGCCTGAAGACGGAGTTCCACTGGGAGGGAGACGAGGTGGTGCTGCGTGGCTGACCGTCCGCTCGCCGGCCGCACGGTGATCGATCTGACCACCGCACTGTCCGGACCGTACGCGACCCTGCTGCTGGCCGGGCTCGGCGCCCGTGTGATCAAGGTGGAGAATCCGCTGACCGGCGGCGACTCCTCCCGCAACAACGCCCCCTACGCCGGTGCGGACGGGCTGACGCTGGCCCGCCACGGGGACGACGACATGTCCGTGTCGATGCTCCTGCGCGGCCGCAACAAGCAGAGCGTCACGCTCAACCTCAAGCACCCCAAGGCCCGCGACGTCCTGGCCGGTCTGGTCAGGGAAGCGGACATCATGATCGACAACTACAGCGCCGGCGTCATGACGCGGCTCGGCATCGGCCACGACTGGGCGAGCGCGATCAACCCGCGCATCGTGTGCACGTCGATCAGCGGCTTCGGCGCGCAGGGCGGTCCCGGCTCGGGAAAGGCGATGGACACCATCATCCAGGCGCTCAGCGGCGTGATGATGACCGCGGGCGCGCCCGGCGAGCCGCCTGTCCGCTTCGGGCTGCCGGTGGGCGACCTGGTCGCGCCGCTGTACGCGGTGATCGGCACCCTCGCCGCGGTCCTGCGGGCCGACGCGACCGGCCAGGGCCAGCACGTGGACGTGTCCATGCTGGGGGCACTGACCTCGCTGGTCGCGTGCGAGCCGTTCGACGCCTACGAGAAGCTGGGCCTGCCCATGCGCACGGGGACGACCGTGCCCAGGCTGGCGCCGTTCGGCACGTTCCCCGCCGCGGACGGCTGGTTCGCGCTGTGCGGCCCTACCGACGCGTTCGCCCGCGGCCTGTTCGCGGCGATGGGACGCGACGATCTGGCCGGAGACCCGCGGTTCGCCTCCAGGGACGCGCGTGTGGCCAACGCCGGCGAGCTGCACGAACTGGTGGCCTCGTGGGCGGGGGACCGCCCGCTCGCCGTGATCCTCGATCTGCTCACCCGGCACGGCGTCCCCGCCGCCGAGGTGCGTGAGCCCGGCGTCGCCGTGCGCGACCCGCTCGTGCTGGAGCGCGAGGAGGTCGTGCCGCTGGAGCATCCGCGCCACGGTCGCCGCGGGGACCTGTACGGGACCGGCGTGCCGATCCGCTTCTCCGCCTCCGAGGCGGGGCTCGACCGGCCGGCGCCCGCCCTCGGCGAGCACAACGCCGAAATCTACGGCGGCCTGCTCGGCTACTCCGACGACGCACTCAAGGCCCTGGCCGAGGAGGGGGTGATCTGACATGTCCACGGCGCTGGCCGCGCTGGAGGAGGCGTACGCCCGGCGCGGCGCACCTCCGGCCTCCTCGAAGGGCCCGACCGTCAACCGGACGCCGGTCGTCGGCTACGTCGGGGCGGACATGCCGGTCGAACTGCTGACCGCCGCGGGGATCCGCGCGCTCCGCCTCACGGGCGACCCGGACTCCGGCTCCCAGCTGGGAGACCGATACCTGGGCCGGGGGGTGGACCCGATGGCCCGCTCTGTGCTCACCCGGCTGCTCGCCGGGTCCTTCGGCGACCTGGATCGCATCGTGGTCTCGCATGACTGCGAGGCGTCCCTGCGGCTGTTCTACGCGCTGCGCGAGCTGCGCCGGGTGGAGCCGGGCACGGGACTGCCCGAGGTGTACCTCGTGGACATCCTGCACCTGCCGCACCGCACGACCGCCCGCTACAACCGTCGCAGGATCGGCGAGTTCGCGGCCAGGCTGGAGGCCTGGACCGGCCGTCCTCTCGACCTTGCCGGGGCGGTGGCGGCGCACAACGAGCGGCGCCGTCTGCTGGCCGCCGCCGCCGAGCTGCGCAGGGCCGTGCCCGCCCGCCTGACGGGGCGGCAGTTCCTCGCGGTGGCCAACGCGGCCCTGTCCGTGGACGAGCACATCGCGCTGCTGGAACGGCTGCTGGCCGAGGCGGGACGGCTCGAGGAACACGCCGGGCGGCGGGTCTTCCTGAGCGGCAGCGACCACGACACGGCGCACGTGTACGAGGCCGTCGAGTCCGAGGGCTACGTGATCGTCGGCGAGGACCACTCCTTCGGCGGCCCGTCCCCGGAGGGGCCGGTCGGCGCGGGCGGGCTGGACGCGCTGGCCGAGCACTACCACTACAGCGGTCCGACCGCCCACCGGGCCACCGTCAGCGAGCGTGCCGCGCACGCGGCGAGGGCCGTACGGCACTGCCGGGCCGAGCTCTTCTTCGCCTATTCCAGGACCGGCGACGAGGCCCCGGCCTGGGACTTCCCCGCGCAGCGCGCGGCGCTCGACATCCCCGCCCTTCTGCTGGAGCGCCAGGACTACGGGCGTGCCGACCTGACCGCCCTGCGGAAGGAACATCCATGCGCAGTGTGAAATCCCTCGCCACAGCGGCCGAGGCGGGCAGACACCAGCGCGAGTGGTTCGCCGACCTGCGCCGGCGGGTCGCCGCCGGCGAGCCGTTCGCCCTGCTGAACGCGGACGTCCCACACGAGATCTTCCGCACGATGGACATCCCGTACGCGGTCAGCCAATGGTGGGCGTCCCTGGTGGCCGCCAAGCAGCGCTCGGGACACTACCTGGAGCTGGTGCGGCAGCGCGGGTACCCCGACTACTCCGAGCAGTACAACTCGGTCACCCTCGGCTCCGCCTTCGATCCGGAACCGGAGGCCGGGCCGTGGGGCGGCCTGCCCAGACCGGACATCGTCGTCGGCGACGCCTCCGGCGACGTCACCCGCAAGGTCTTCGACATCTGGGGTCACGAGCCCGGGGTCACCTTCTACCCATTGGAAAGCGCCGCTGAGAACGAGGTCCCCGCCAATTGGTGGGAGCTCATGCCGCACCGCTGGGAGCAGGCCGTCGGCCCGGCCAGACTTGACCTGCTGACCGCGGAGCTGGAGAACCTCGTCAGATTCCTGGAGACCACCACCGGCAGGCGATTCAGCGAGTCCCGCTTCCGCGAGGTGATGGCCCTGGTCAACGAGCAGGAGGAGTGGAACAGGAAGACACGCGCTCTCATCGCCCGCACCCGGCCGGCCCCGCTCAGCGTCGTCGACAGCATCCCCAGCGTCATGCTTCCCCAATGGCACCGTGGCACCGAGTGGGCCAGGGACATCGCCAAGCGTTTCTATGAGGAGGTGCGCGACCGGGTCGACGCGGGTCAAGCCGCGTGCCCGGGCGAGCGGGCCCGGCTGATGTGGATCGGCCGCGGCCTCTGGTACGACATGGGCTTCTACCAGCGCTTCCAGGACGAGTATGGTGCGGTGTTCGTCTGGTCGATGTACCTGGCCATCGCCGCTGACGGTTACGTCCGCTACGGCGACGACCCCATGAGGGCGCTGGCGGCGCGCTTCGCCGCCTTCACCGACCAGCTCTACACCCCGCCGTGGTCGAGCGAGTGGTACGTGAAGGAGGCCCGCTTGCACGGCATCGACGGGGTGGTCCACCTGGTCTCCGACGACCCTCGCGGCAGCTACTTCACCGCCAGGGCACTGGAGGCGGCCGGGTTCCCGGTGATCGAGATTCACGCCGACAACGTCGACGCCCGCACCTTCGACGACGAGGTGGTCAAGCGCGTCGGTCAGTGGCTGGAGAACGTCGTCCTGGCCTGACCTCTGTGCCCGGCGACCCGCGGCGACGCCCGTCCTGAAGCACCCGCGTCGCCTGTTCGGCGAGCCCGAAGTACGTCCTACGCCCACGGCGGTGCCGGGCCGGCAGGCTCCGCTTCACCATTCGGGCCGGCGTCGACCGGACCGCCTCTTCACAACATCACGGATTGCGGCCGCGTGCCCGGTCCCGCCCGCCCACAGAAGACGTTGGGCATATCTTTGACGATCGTCACATCGCTGTCATATATTTCGCTGCAATCGCGCATAACTCAGGGGGAATCCCATGGATCTTTCCGGCAAGGTCGCCGTTGTCACAGGTGCGGGCCGCGGGCTCGGCCGCGCGTACGCCGAAGCGCTTGCCGCGGCCGGGGCGGCGGTGATCGTCAACGATGTGGACGCCGACGCGGCCGCGCAGGTCGTCGAGGCCATCACCGGTAACGGCGGCGAGGCGCGGAGCGTCGTCGCCCCGGTCGGATCCGCCGAAGTGGCCGACCGGCTGGTGGCCACCGCGGTCAAGGAGTTCGGCCGGCTGGATGTGATGGTCACGAACGCGGGCATCCTGCGCGACCGGGTGCTGTGGAAGATGTCGGACGACGACTTCGACGCGGTGATCGATGTGCACCTGCGCGGCACGTTCACCTGTGCGCGGGCCGCGGCGATCCGGATGCGTGAGCAGGGGACCGGTGGCCGGCTGATTCTGATCTCCTCGCCGGCGGGCCAGCGCGGGAACTTCGGGCAGACCAACTACGCGGCGGCCAAGGCCGGCATCGTGGCGATGGCCAGGACCTGGGCGATGGAGCTGGCCAGGGCGAACATCACGGTGAACGCGGTCGTCCCGGTGGCGGCCACCGAGATGACCAAGACCATTCCCGTGTTCGCACCGATCATCGAGGAGTCCGAGCGGACCGGCCGGCCGTTCCCGGGCTGGTTGCGCAGGGACGAGGGGCTGGGCACGGTCGAGGACGTGGCGGGGCTCGTGGTGTTCCTCGCCTCGGACGCCTCCGCGGGTGTGACCGGCCAGGCGATCGGGATCGGCGGCGACCGCCTCGCGCTGTGGTCGCACCCCGGGGAAAAGGCTGTCGCGTTCGCCGACGGCGGGTGGACGGCCGGGACCATCGCCGCCTCCTGGCAGTCGGGAGTCGGCGCCGAGCCGGAGACGTACGGCATCCCCGCGCCCAAGGTCCCCGCGTCGGACGCTCAGGAGGTCTGAGATGGCGGTCATGAACGTGGCCGATCTGGTCGCGATCGACGTGCACACGCACGCGGAGATCTCCAAGGACGGGCACGGCTCGCTGAGCCCGGAGCTGTTCGGCGCCTCGGAGGACTACTTCAAGGCCCACGGGCACCGGCAGCCGACCATCGCGGAGATGGCCGCGTACTACCGCGAGCGGAGGATGGCCGCGGTGGTGTTCACCGTGGACGCCGAGCACGCCACCGGGCACCCGCGCATCTCGAACGAAGAGGTCGCGGAGAGCTGCGCGGAGCACCCGGATGTGCTGATTCCGTTCGCCAGTGTCGATCCCTGGAAGGGCCGGGCGGGCGTGCGTGAGGCGCGGCGGCTGGTGCAGGAGTACGGGGTGCGCGGGTTCAAGTTCCACCCGAGCATCCAGGGCATCGCCCCCAACGACCCCGTGGCGTACCCGCTGTACGAGGCGATCGAGGAGCTGGGCGTTCCGGCGTTGTTCCACACCGGGCAGACGGGCATCGGCGCGGGCGTCCCCGGCGGGGGCGGGATCCGGCTCAAGTACGGCAATCCCATGCTGGTGGACGACGTGGCCGTGGACTTCCCCGAGCTGCGGATCATCCTGGCCCATCCGTCGT
>NZ_VDMA02000032.1 GCF_006334915.2 Microbispora catharanthi | reverse complement strand
GGCTTTTAGCACACTGTTGAGTTCTCAAGAAACGGACGCGACCACCATCACCCGAAACCCTTTGAAGAAGGTCCCGCACTCCGGGGCGTTTCACCGTTTGTTTTTCTTTTGTCTTGCTGGTCTTAATCCTTCCCGACCGGCTCTTCCGTGTCAAATCCGCCCCACCGGGACTTATTTGACCCGAAACCCGCCGACCGACAGGAATTCGACCCCCCCCGTTTCCGGGGCAACCCCTCTAACTTACCCGAACCCCCAGCCCGACGCAAAACCACCGAACCGAGAAGATCGAAAAGCACGAGGAGTGGCCGGCAATCAGCCCGCGCACACACAAGACAACCACCGAAGTGATCGAAGAAGAGTGCGCCGAACCGCGCCGACACCACAAGATTACCAGGGCCTGCCGACGACTTGGCCCGGCTAGGCTTCAACGCAGCCGGCCGGGGACCTATTCCCGCAGGTCATCCACCGGATTGAAGTTCCGCACGGATCGAACGGCGTGAGGCCCGGCTTCATTCCCGTCACGACTCGCCCGCCCGGACAAGGGTAGGGGCCGGGGCGTGCTACGACTGATCCACGTTGCACAGCCTTTTCACCAGGAGAAGGGGTAGGAACGGGACGTGACTCGACAGGGGTTCCCTCGCGCCCTGATCGTGCTGGTCTGTACCGCTGCCGCGGTGATAACGCTCGCCGGCGTCCAGGCGGTGGGCTCGATCGTCGGCCCGGTCGTCCTGGCGCTGACCCTCGTCATCGCCGTCTCTCCGGTACGCGGCTGGCTGGCCCGCCACAACTCTCCGGTATGGCTGCAGGTGGCCGTCCCCCTCGCCGTGGTGCTGCTGGTCCTGCTCGGCATGGTCGCGGTGCTCAGCCTGGCCGCCGCGCAACTCGCGATCCTGGCTCCCACATACGCGGACCAGTTCAACGCGATGGTGGCCGACCTCCAGCACTGGGCGGCGGGCCTCGGCTACGGGAGTGAACAGCTCAACAAGGCGCTGTCGTCGCTCGATTTCGGCAAGTTGATCGGCGTCGCCCAGAGCGTGTTGAGCAGCCTTCTGGGAGTGTTGTCGAGTCTGTTCCTGATCGTCGTGCTGCTGCTGGCCATGAGCCTCGACGCCCCCGTGTTCGCCCGGATCGTGGACGCCGCCTCGGCCGAACGGCCCGCCCTCGCCCGCGCGCTCAAGACCTTCACGTACAGGACGCGCCGCTACCTGATCGTCTCCACCGTCTTCGGCCTCATCTGCTCGGTCCTGGACGTGATCGCGCTGTACGTGCTGGGCGTGCCACTCCCGCTGCTGTGGGGGGTGCTCGCCCTCATTACGAACTACATCCCGAACATCGGGTTCATCCTGGGCCTCATCCCGCCGGCGCTGCTCGGGCTGCTGGAGGGCGGGCCCAAGACGATGCTGCTGGTGATCGTGGCGTACATCGCGATCAACGTGGTGATCCAGTCGTTCATCCAGCCGAAGTTCCTGGGTGACGCCGTGGGGTTGTCCACCACGGCCACGTTCCTCTCGCTGATCGTCTGGGCGTGGGTGCTCGGTCCGCTCGGCGCGCTGCTGGCGATCCCGCTGAGCCTGCTCGTCCGTGCCCTGCTCGTCGACAGCGATCCGGACGGCTCCTGGGCCGCCGCGCTCATCTCCGGGCGGTTACCTGAACGCTCTCCGGCGTCCCACCCCGACCCACGGCCGGAACAGCCCGACCCCCGGTGAAGCCATGAGGCCATCCCCTGCTCCGCCTGCGCGTTCGGCGTCAGCCTCGCACGCCTCCACGGCCGTGGGGCGACATTCCGGGCGGAGCCATGGCAAGGGCCGTCGGACGGGCGCCGACACGGAGCGTCTGCGGGGCGCGCCGCCATACTCCGGCTTAGGGTCTGATCATGCGGCGATGGGACGACGACGAGCGCCTCACCGGAATCGCGGACGCCTCGGCGATGGAGCCACAGGTGTCCGCCCTGCTCGACGCGATGGCACGGGACGGCTGGGTGACGGAGGAACCCGAGGCGCATCTGCTCCCCCACCTGCGCCGTGCGTGCGGGTCGGAGTGGCTCCTGACCGGCGAGCGCCTGCTCGACGACGGCGTGTACGAGGTGACGGTCTCGCTGGCCGGCGACAGGGAGGGCGTCCACGTGCAGCGCGACGTGATCCGGCTGCTGTCGGCGATCGCCGAGACCGCCTTCTTCGTACGGCAGGCCGCACCGGGCGTGTTCGAGTGCGTGACCGGAATGCTCGACGGCGACCCGCCCGGCTTCAAAAGCCATGGCCACATGGTCCGCCTCATCGTGACCTGAGACCGGCGGGACCCCGTCTCAGGCTGCGGGGACGGTCTTCTTCTCCCCCGGGACCGGCGTCGGCGTGGTCTCCGCGTACCTGCGGCGCCACGGGATGGCCGCGATCAGCACCGGGAACAGCACCAGCGAGCTGATCGCCCACGGCGCGTGCAGCTCGCCCCACTTGGGCCCGTGGAACTGCGTGAGCACGATGTAGCCGATCGCGGCCCACAACGTGCTGCCGAGAATCGCCGGCCAGGCCCAGCGGGTGGGCCGGGCGACCAGGAACGGCATGAACCACAGCAGGTATTGCGCGCCGAGGCGCGGCGTGAAGATCATGAAAGACAGCAGGATCGCGATCGTGACGTCGACCGGGTCGGCCTTGCGCCACCAGACGAGGCAGGCGACGATCGCGGCGTAGATGAGGTATTGGCCGATCCTGGCCGGGAGCGGGTCGAGGTTCCAGTTGCCGCCGCTGACCAGGGCGGTCCAGCCCCAGTCCCCCGTGATCGGACGGACGTCGCTGGGCCGCAGCCCGATGGTGTTGAGCACCTCGGGAAGCTGACGCCACTCCGTCCAGCCGCCGATCGGAAGCGTCAGCAGGAAGAACACCGGCGAGACGCCGGTCGCGACCAGCGAGACCAGGCGGCTGCGCAGCCCGGGCAGGAACATCAGCAGGGCCGGCACGAGGATCACCGGCCAGCTCTTCGCGCAGAGCGCGAGCCCCATGAGCAGACCCGCCCACACGGCCCGGCCCGTCGCCGCGCGGTCCTCCTGCGACGGGTGGACGATGCGCCGCACGAGCTCGCCCGGCGAAATCCAGGGCAGCGGCAGGTCGCGGTTCGCGAACGGCATGCGGGCCCACGGCAGGGGCTCGGGCCGCCGCCACTCGCCCGGGCCGCGCGCCACGACGTACGCCGCGACCCCGAAGACCAGGGAGACCGGCTCGACCTGGCCGTGCACGGAGGCGATGAGGATCGCGAGGGGGTTGCAGGCGTACTGGAAGGCGCGCAGTTTCTCGGTCCGCGCCCCGGCCAGCTTGCCGACCAACGGGATCAGCACGACGTCGGCGACGACGGTGACGATGCGGCCGGCGTACTCCCACGGGATGCCCAGCCACAGCAGCAGGCCGTACATGTACGGGATCGTCGGGAGGAAGTGCCATCCGCCGTTGCTCTCGAGCACCGGATCGCGGTGGTCGAGGATGGCCACGCCGGCGGGCTGGAAGCTGTTGACGTAGTCGACCGGCTGCCACTGGGTGTCCCTGGCCGACAGGACCATGATCAGCACGCGTACGGCGATGCCGAGCGTGAGCGTGACGGCCAGGGACGGCCGCCAGCCCTTCCATTGGGCGACGAGCGCGAGCACGACGCCGGCGACGAGGACGATGCTGGTGGGGATCGCGTATTCCATGACGGTGCCAAGCCTGCCTGACGAATGGCAAAACAGGCGACTCGATCCCGGATTCGGCCATCCAGCCATCGCGATCCGTCACGATTAGGGGTATTGTGACCACGGAGCGTTACATCCAGGAGACTTCATGAAAATTCGCCTGTGGATCACCCTTGCCGTGGCCGTGATCGTCGGGATGCTGATCGGCCTGCTCGCCCCCACGCACGGGGGCGACCGGAACGGCGGGTAGGGGGGTCGTCCCCGCCGGACCGGCCGCCTGCTCATGGGCGCCCGACTCGCATCGGTCCGCGCACACATCGCGCGGGCGGCGAGGGATCCGGTCCGGCGGGCCGTACCCGGATCCCTCTGGCCGTCGACAGGTGGACGGGTCAGAAGCCCGCGGTGATCCTGGTGAAGTCCCAGTCGCTCTGCGCGATGCCGCTGCAGTTCGACACCACGCCGCCGCCCGGGCAGCCGCGGTCGCGGTTGACCGCCCAGAAGGCGAGGCGGCCCAGGCCCTTGGACTTGGCCCAGTCGCGGATCTGGGTCCAGGTGGCCACGGAGGTGAGCTCCTGCTGGTCGGACAGGCCGTTCATGCCCGAGATGCCCATGTGCGCGTACGCCTGGGCGTCGGTCCAGCCCCACGCCGCCTTGAGCGCGTTCTTCAGGCCCTCGGCCGCGTTGACCGTGTTCTGGTACATGTCGGCGCCGCCGCCGAAGTCGAACGGCATGATCGTGTAGTTGTCGATGTTCACGCCCAGCGCCTTCGACTGGTTGATCAGCCGGGTGCCGTAGTAGGTCGGGCCTGTCGTGCTGGTGCCGAAGGTGACGACGACCTTGACGTTCGGGTTGTTCTGCTTGACGATCTTCAAACCGCCGAGGATGCGGTCCTGGACGGCCTCGTTCTCGAACTCGTCGGTGTTCTCGATGTCGAAGTCGACCGCGGCCGGGTTGTAGGCGTTGACGACCTGCTGGACGGCCGAGGCGAAGGCGGACGAGCTGGAGCAGTTCGGGCCGAGCTTGTTGCCCTGCCAGCCGCCGAAGGAGATCTGGACGTTGCCGCCCGCGGCCTTGATCTGCGAGATCGCGGTGGCGTCGACACTGCCGGACAGCGGGCGGGAGCCGTCCCACGCCGGGGTGCAGCCGCCGCCGGAGAGCATGAAGGCCATCGTGAACTGCCTGACCCCGGTGGCGTTCATGACCGTGGCCGGGTTCGGCGGGTTGCCCCAGCCCTCGTACAGGTAGGGCGCGCCGGGGAGCTTCCCGCCGCTCGTGGGGCAGCCCGTGGTGGTGCCGGTCACCGACCCGCTCGCCGCGGACTCGCCGTTCGAGTTGTACGCCTTGACGGTGTACGTGTGAGTGGTGCAGGTGCCGAGGCCGGAGATCGTGGCGCTGGTGCCGCTGCCGGTCGCCTTGACCGAGGTGCCCTCGTAGACGCGGTAGCCGGTCACCGTGCCGCTCGACGCCGACCACGACAGCGAGATCGACGAGTTCGTGGTGCCGGTGACGGCCGGGTTGCCCGGCTTGCCCGGAGCGCCGGACGGCGGCGTCGGGCTCGGCGACGGGCTCGGGTTGCCGCCGCCGCTGACCTGCTTCCAGAGCGCCGGGACGATCGGCGGCTCCCAGCCGGTCAGGGACGTGTGCGCCTGGATGCACTCGTAGTCGACGCCGTTGTAGGTCACCCGGGCGCCGATGGCGTACCAGGTGTTCGGGGCCCATGCCGGGTAGGCCAGCATGACCACGCTGTTCGGGGCCGCCGAGGCGGACGCGGTCGTTCCCGCGACCAGTCCGGCGACGGCCAGGAGAAGGGAGGCCAGCAGGGCGACCAATGCCCTGGCGCGCCGGCCCGTACCGAAGCGAAGCTGCATTCTTCCTCGCAAGGGTTGGGGGGTGGGTGGGGGATCACTTCAGAGCGTCGAGATACGCCCTGTGGGAGCGGGAGAACTCGGAGCCGTCGTACTTGTCCCAGTTGACGGACCAGGCCATGAGGCCGCGCAGGCCGGGGAAGACGCCGTGCGGCCGGTAGGAACCGCAGCCCGTCCCCTTCGCCAGGCAGTCGAAGGCGCTCTGCACCTCGGCCGTGCTCGTGTAGCCGTTGCCGGCGTACGGCGCGGCCGGCAGGCCGATCGCGACCTGGTCGGGACGCAGCGGCGGGAAGGTCGCGCCACCGGCCACGGGGAAGCCGGTGAGCAGCATGTCGGTCATGGCGGCGTGGAAGTCGGCCACGCCCATCGTGTGGTACTGGTTGTCGAGGCCCATGATCGGCCCGGAGTTGTAGTCCTGGACGTGCAGCAGCGTGAGATCGTCACGCAGCGCGTGGATCACGGGCAGGTACGCCCCGGAGCGGGCGTCGGCAGTCCCGTTCTGACCCGGGCCGTAGAACTGGTAGCCGAGCTGGACGAAGAACGTCTCGGGGGCCATGGTGAGCGTGAACCTCGCGCCATACCTGGCCTTGAGCGTCTTGATCGCGGAGATGAGGTTCACGACCACCGGGGTGGTCGGGTTGCGGAAGTCGGTGTCGCCGGGGTTCAGCGACAGCGAGTGGCCCTCGAAGTCGATGTCGAGGCCGTCCAGGCCGTACCTGTCGATGATCGCGGCGACGGACTGGACGAACTTGTCCCGGGCGGCGGTGGTGGTGAGCTGGACGATCCCGTTCTGGCCGCCGATCGAGATCAGCACCTTCTTGCCGGCCGCCTGTTTGGCGCGGACGGCCGCGACGAAATCCGCATCGCTCTCGACGCTCGGGCACTCCGCGGCCGGACAGCGGGTGAACCGGATGTCGCCGGAGGTGGGCGAGGTCGGCTCGCCGAAGGCCAGGTCGATGATGTCCCACGCGTCGGGGACGTCGGCCATCCGCACGTAGCCGGAGCCGTTGGCGAACGAGGCGTGCAGGTAGCCGACCAGGAGCCGCTTCCCGCCCGGCGGCGGGCTCGGCGAGGTCGACGGGGACGGGGACGGCGATGGGGACGGGCTGACGGAGGGCGAGGGGGATGGAGAGGGCGAGGCCGGGGTGCCGGGGCCGTCGAGGACGACGTCGTCGGCGTAGTAGGCGCCCTGGCCGTACCAGCCGTTGACGTAGATCGTCACACTCGTCGTGGACGACCCCGTGGTGAACGACGTCGACAGTTGCGACCACGACGATCCCGGCGACCCCCACGTCTGGGCGTTCACCCCCGTGCCGGTCGCCCCGAGGAACACGTAGTTCCCCTGGACCCACGCCGACAGCGCGTACGTCGTGGACGGCTTGACGCTGATCGTCTGCTGGCACCGCGCGTAGTCACTGCCCGCCGGTGTCGCCGACAACGCCTTCGACCCGCCGTGCACCGGGCTCGGCACCACCTGCGCCGAGGACGCGCACGTCCACCCCGACAGACCCGACTCGAACCCCGGGTTCGCCGCGATGTTCGCGGCGGCACTGGCCGGGCCGGTGAACGTCGCCGTGAGCAGGCCGGCGAAGGCGAGGGACGCCGCGGCGCGCAGGCCGATGAGCTTGTTCATGTGCCTCACCCCGTGTACGAAGCGAAGATCTTGGAGAACTCGTAGGGCGACTGGGGGATGTTGGTGCAGGAGTAGAGCGCCCCGGTGCAGGCGTTGCGGTCGCGGGTCGTCTCCCAGAAGGCCAGCAGGCCGAGGTGCTTGTCCTTGGCGAAGGCGACGAGCTGGCGGGCGTCGTCCTGGTTGTAGATCCGGCCGTCGTCGTTCTGCCCGAGCATCGGCGTGACCCCGACCATCCGCCACACCTGGGCGTCGGACAGGCTGGGATACAGGCTCTTGAGCTGCGCGAAGGTGCTGTTCGCCGCCTGGACCGCCGCGTCGCCGTAGTCGACGGACTGGTAGTAGTCCATGGCCATGACGTTGACGGCGTCGAGCCTGACCCCGGCGTCGCGGGCGGACCGCACCACGTTGAGGCCGTCGGCGGTCAGGCCGCTCGGCAGCACGGGCAGCGTGAGGGAGATCTTCAGGTCGGGGTGGGCCTGCTGAAGCCGGGCGAGCGCCTGCGACCGGCGGGCGATGGACGCGGGCTCGGCCGCCGCGGAACCCTCGATGTCGAGGTCGATGTATTTCAGGTCGTAGGCGGTGACGACCGCGTCGTACTCGCCGGCCAGCGCGTTCACGTCCGTGCACGCCTGGGCGAGCTCGATGCCGGTCGCGCCGCCGAAGGACACCTTGACGTCACCGCCGCCTGCCCGGATCGCGTCGATCTGATCCTTGGCCCACTGCTGCCGTGGGTCGTACGCGTTGAACCACATCGCCTTGCAGCCCGACGCGGTGACGAACGCGAGCGTGAAGCTCCTCAGGCCGGAGGCCGAGGCCATCGCGCTCAGGCTCGGGGTGGGCCAGGCGCCCATGTCCACGTACGGCGCGGTGCGCAGGGCACCGGACGCGGGCGGCGGCGAACTCGGAGACGGACTCGGAGACGTGCTGGGGGACGCGCTCGGTGAGGGGGACGGCGAGGTCGTCGCGCCGTCGCACGGACCGCCGTTCAGGCGGCAGTTCGCCGGCTTGCCGGGTCCGCTGTTCACCCAGCCGAACGTCGTCGAGGCGCCGGCGGCCAGGCCGCCGTTGTACTCACGGTTCTTGAACGTGTAGTGGTCGCCGGAACGCGTCATCAGCGCGTCCCAGTAGGACCCGACAGTCGAGCCTGCGGGAAGGTCGAACTCGACCGTCCATCCGGAGATCGCGGCGGTCCCGGTGTTGGTGAGGGTGTAGCGGCCCTGATAGCCGGAGCCCCAGTCGGAGTCGGCCGAGAAGACGGCCTTGACCGTGGCGGCCTCCGCGGGCAGCGCGACGAGAGCGAGCGCGAGTGCGGCCATCGCGGCGAGCGCACGCCAGACGTACCTGGTTTGCATGGACACAACCTCTGTGGGGGGTGAACGGGGAGGTCATGGGAATCCGTACGGCCGGCGCCTGACGGAGGCGGCCGATCGGAACAGCGCCGGCCGTACGGCACTCAAGGGCGTCTGGTGACGGGACGCGAGAGGAAGACGTCAGGGGTGAGGAAGGGCCATTTTCGGCTCCCGGTCTCGTTCTTTTAGGAAAGTTTCCTAAGAGTTGTACGGATCGTAGCTTCGCGGTCGCTGGTTCACAAGACCCAATTCGACAGCGTTCCTAACGAACCGTGTCATCGCTGGTGGACGCGCGGGACCGGGTTATGCGCGCGTTAAGGGCCGGCTGCTCATCCGTTAAGGCGAGCACGGCTGAGGCGAGCACGCTGTGATCGCCGTGCGCCACCGGCCCACGGCGGGCGAAGCGAGGTCAGCGCAGGATCGCACCCTCGCGGACGGCGTGCCGGCCGTCGCGCTGCACGTTGACGAAGTCGACGAGGCCGACCAGCTTCTCCAGGTCGAACCCGGCCTCGACGCGATCGTCGTCGGCGGGGAGGTAGACCGAGAGCGGATAGTGGCGACCGGTGGCCGCACCGAGCGCGTCGAGTTGCGCGCGGAACTCGGCCAGCAGGGCCGTCAGGTTCCGCCTGTCGTCGACGCCGGTGTGATTGCCCAGGTGCCCCTCGCCGCCGGGCCACTCCCAGTCGATGTCGATGCCGTCGAAGACGCCCGCCGCGCTGCCCGGGCCACCCCTGCCCTCGACGCCCGGCAGGTCGCCCCTGATGTAGGCGTCGAGGCAGGACTTCACGAACCTCTGCCGGGTGGCGGCGGTCCGCGCGACGTCCGAGAAGTACTTGGAGTAGGTCCAGCCGCCGATCGAGATCAATGCCTTCAGGCCGGGGTGTCGGGCCTTGAGCTTCTTCAGCTGGTTGAAGTTGCCGGCGAGCGAGGCGTCCGGGGGGTCGGCCACGCCGTCCAGCGACTCGGCGGCCGAGAAACCGCGCTGGTAGTCGGCCCAGGCGTCGCCCGCGCCGTCGCCCTGGTCGGGGTCGTTCGGGTCGGGCGCGAGCGGGCGGGTGACCCCGGTGAGACAGGTCAGCGAGCCGGGGTCGATGTTCGCGAAGGCGTAGAGGACGTGGGTCAGCCTGCCCGCCAGCCCGCTGGTGTCGAGGTCGCGCACGGTGGACGTGGCGCCGTACGCGCCGCGCTGGGGGACGTAGCCCACTCTGATGCGGCCAGGCGAGGGGGACGGCGACGGCGTGACGGTCACGGTGACCGTCACCTCGGGCACGGGAACGGCGGCATGCGCGGGAACGGCCCGCACCGGTGCTGCTTGCGCCGGCGCTGCCTGTGCGGGGGCGACCGCGGCCCGCGCCGGTGCGGCGGCGGCCCGCCGCACCACGACACGTGACCTGGCCTGCGTCTGGCTGACGGCCGCGGCGCCGGTCTCGGTGGCGCGCGCCGGGCCGTACCAGGCGACGAACAGCGAGGACAGCACGGCGCTCAGGACCACGACGGCGAAGGTGCCACGCGTGATCGCTCCCATGGTGGGCTCCGAACAAGGGCGAGCCTCCGCGACGGGACGCGGAGGAGGGAAGAGGAATGTCGCGGGAGCGTAGTGGCGGCGCCGCCGGACGGACAAGGAGCGCAGTCTTAAGCCCGGATTATGCGCGGCTCATGTCGCAGGCGGGCACGTTCCAGTGGCGCCGTCTGCGGTAATCCATGATGCCCCGCTTCTTTGCAAGTTTCACCCCCGCCGCCGTTCGCGGCGAGGCGGCCGCTGCCCTGACGGCGACCCTGCCAGCACGGTGCCGACCGTCCTGCCAGCACGGTGCCAGCTCCGTGCCAGCGCGGGCGGCGACCGTCGGAGCATGACGTACGCGATTGAGGCCCACGGCCTCGTGAAGAGATACGGCGACAAGGCCGCGCTGGCCGGGATCGACCTCGCCGCGCCGCCGGGCTCGGTGCTCGGCGTGCTCGGTCCCAACGGCGCGGGCAAGACCACCGCGGTCCGCATCCTCGCCACGCTCGTCTCCCCCGACGGCGGCCGGGCAGCGGTCGGCGGGCACGACGTGGTGAAGGCGCCGGCCGAGGTGCGGAAGCTGATCGGGCTGACCGGTCAGTACGCGTCGGTGGACGAGAAGCTGACCGGGCGGCAGAACCTGGTGATGATCGGGCGGCTCCTCGGCATGAGCCGGGCCGAGGCCCGGGGCAGGGCGGCGGCGCTGCTCGCGGAGTTCGCGCTGGAGGACGCCGCAGACCGGGCGGCGGGTTCCTACTCGGGCGGCATGCGGCGGCGGCTCGACCTGGCCGTCAGCCTGGTCGGCCGGCCGTCGATCGTCTTCATGGACGAGCCGACGACAGGGCTCGATCCGCGCGCCAGGGCGGACCTGTGGCGGATCGTGCGCGAGCAGGTGGCGGGCGGGGCGACCGTGCTGCTCACGACGCAGTACCTGGAGGAGGCCGACCAGCTCGCCGACGAGATCGTGCTCATCGATCACGGCCTGGTGGCCGCACGGGGCACGCCCCGCGAGCTGAAGGCCAGGGCGGGCGACCGGCGGCTGGAGATACGGCCGGAGCACGACGCGGAGAAGGCGGAGCTGATCCTCGCCGAGGTCACCGGGCTGACTCCGCACCGCGGGGAGAACGGGCTGCTCAGCGTGCCGCTGCTGGACTCGGCGGTGAGCCCGGCCGTGTTCCGGCGGCTGGAGGAGGCCGGTGTCTCCCTCGCGGAGCACGCCGTCCGCAGGCCCACGCTCGACGAGGCGTTCCTCGCCCTTACAGACACCACGACCTCGAGGAGAACGCGATGACCGTCATAACGTCCACGAGCGGGCGCCGGGGCGCGCTCGCGCAGGGCATGACCCTCGCCTGGCGGAGCCTGGTGCCGCTGGGGAACGAGCCCGGGCGGCTCGTCCAGTTCCTGCTTCAGCCGATCTTCATGGTCGTGGTCTTCGTCCTGATGTTCGGGGCCATGTCCGGCGACCCCGAGCACGCCGCGCGCTATCTGATGCCCGGCGTGCTCGTGCAGGTGGCCCTCATCTCGACGAACACCACGGGCATGAACCTCGCCGAGGACATCGTGAACGGCGTGTTCGACCGGTTCCGGAGCATGCCGATCGCCCGCTCCGCCCCGCTGATCGGGCGGGTGACCGCGGACGCGCTGACGACGGCGGCCACCATCGCGGTGGCCCTGCTCGCCGGGATCGCGGCCGGGTTCCGGATCACGGCCTCGCCCCTGGGCGCGCTGGCCGGCCTGGCCCTCCTGCTGCTGTTCACGCTGGCGCTGAGCTGGGTGTCGGCCTGGCTCGGGCTGAAGGCCAAGTCCGTCGCCTCGATGCAGGGCACGGCGACCGCCGTCCTGCTGCCGCTGACGTTCGGCAGCAGCGCGTTCATCCCCCCGGCCAACCTGCCGGGCGTGCTGCGCTGGTGGTCGTCGGTCAACCCGGTCTCGCACCTGGCCGACGCCGTCCGAGCGCTGCTCACCGGTGCTCCCGTGGGGGCGCACGTCTGGGTCACGCTGGCATGGGCCGCCGCCGTCACCGCGTGTTCCGTCCCGCTCGCCGTGCGCGCCTACACCCGGAGGATCCGGTGAACGCCCTGATGAACAGCTATACGCCCGGCATGCCGGCGCAGCGCGGGTCACGATCAGCGCGCCGTCCTACCCGCTGCTTCCGGTGGCGGGCAGGCCGAGGTCCTCGCGCGGCGACGTGCGGCCGCGCTCGTAGGCGGCGAGGAAGCCGGGGCCCGCCGCCTCGCGCGCCGACTCCAGCATCTCGGCGGCCTCGGCGTCCGCCCGCCAGCCCGCATGAGCGGCGTCGGCCGCGCCGAAGAGCGCCGCGGAACGCTTCGCGTCGCCCCCGGCCAGGGCGATCATGGCCAGCCCGGCCAGCACGGTCGCGAGGACGGGCGGGTCGGGGGTGGCGCCGAGGGTGCGCAGCGCCTCGTGGTGACGCGCGAGCGCGCCGCCGAAGTCGCCCTTGGCCAGCAGCGCCCTGCCGTACTCGGCGTACGCCGACGCGAGTTGCTGCGGGACGGCGGGGTGGGCCTCCAGCACGGCCAGGACCTCCTCGTACGCCGCCACCGCACCGTCGAGGTCGCCCCTGCTCCGCGCCACCTTCGCCTCGCCCATGCTCACCTGCACGAGCGCGTACGGCGAGACGCCGGCGGACACGTGGGAACGGGCCGCCGCCACGTCCGCCGCCGCGCCCTCGGCGTCGCCCGCCTGAAGGCGCAGCTCGGCCAGGCGGGTCAGCGTGGAGATCGTGTCGTCCGGGCTGACCCATCCGGCGGTCAGCCCGGCGATCTCGTCGATCAGGTCCGCCGTCGGCGCACCCCGGCGGGCGCGGAGTGCGGCCAGCGTGAGCAGGGCCTCGCTGAGCCCCCAGCGCTCTCCCAGCGCCCGGAACCTGCGCACCGCCTCCTCGACGTCCTGTTCGCTGTCGCCCGGCAGGCCGAGCGACCCGCCCCTGATCATCAGCGCCGAGCCGGCCAGCCAGGGATCGTCGGAGCCGGCGTACGCGTCGAGCATCCCGGCCGCCTCCTCCCTGCGTCCGGCCATCGCCGTCACGATCGTCCGCAGGATCGGCAGCATCGGATGCACCGGGCCCTCGCACAGGGCCGTCTCGACGAGGTCGCCGAGTTCCCGGCGGATCTCCTCCAGCCGGTCGGGTTCCATCCAGATCGTGCCGAGCCGGGTGACCGTGACCGCGAACCGGCATCCGGTGTAGGCGCGCACCAGCCCGGCGGGCGGGCCCTCGGGGACGAGGTCGAGGACCTGCCCGGCCCAGACGGCCGCCTGGCCGCGATGCCCGCGCAGCCACCAATACCAGCTCAGCGTGCCGCACAGCCGCAGCGCGGTCTCCGTCTCCCGGGAGTCGACGGCCCAGCGCAGGGCGGCGTTCAGGTTGTCCTGCTCGGCGGTCAGCCTGGCCATCCACTCCAGCTGCCCGGCTCCGCGCAGGCACGGCTCGGCCTCCTCGGCGAGCCGCAGGAAGTGCGCCGCGTGTCGGCGCCGGTAGCGGTCGAGCTCACCGTTGTCCGTCAGTCGCCGCAGCGCGAACGCGCGGATCGTCTCCAGCATCCGGAACCGGCCGTCGCCCGGCGTCTCCAGCAGGGACTTGTCGACCAGGGACGGCAGCACCGCCACCACGTCGAGGCCGTCGCCCCCGCAGACCAGCTCCGCGTCGTCCAGCGTGGCACCGCCGGCGAACACCGCGAGCCGCTCCGCCAGCGTCCTCTCCTCGGGCGCGAGCAGGTCCCAGCTCCACTCGACCACCGCGGTCAGCGTCCGGTGCCGCGGCAGGGCCGTACGGCTTCCGCCGGTCAGCAGGCGGAACCGGTCGTCGAGGCGGGCCGCGAGCCGCTCGGGACCGAGCGCCCTGATCCGCGCCGCGGCGAGTTCGATGGCGAGCGGCATCCCGTCGAGGCGGCGGCAGATCGTGACGACGTGCGGGGTCGTGTGCTCGTCGAGGACGAAGCCGGGGCTCACCGCACGGGCGCGGTCCACCAGGAGGCGTACGGCGGGGTACTCGCCCGCCTCGCGAGGGGTGTCGCCGGTGACGCCCTCCGGGGGCAGGCCGAGGGGCGGGATCGGGGCGAGCGTCTCCCCCGGCACGCCGAGCGGCTCGCGGCTGGTCGCCAGCACGCGCACTCCCGGGCAGCGGCGCAGCACCAGCTCGGCCAGGCCCGCCGCGGCGTCGATCACGTGCTCGCAGTTGTCGAGGACGAGCAGCAACTCGCGCCCGGCGAGGGAGGCGACCAGGCGCTCGTCCGGATCCGGCGGGTCCTGCCGCCAGTCCCCGCCCACCCGCGGCTCGGCGTCGGCGCCGAGCGCTTCGAGCACGCAGCGCACGACGTCCGCGGGGTCCGTCAGGGGGGCCAGCTCGGCGAGCCACGCGCCCTCGCCGTTCCCGCTCTCCCCGGCGACGCCCTCGGGGGCGACGCCGTTGCCGGCGGCGCGCAGGGCGGTCTCGACCGCCAGGCGCGTCTTGCCCGCCCCGCCCGGCCCGACGACCGTGACCAGCCGGGATTCGCGCAGCAGGGCCGCGAGGTGCGTGACCTCCTCCTCACGGCCCACGAACGTCGTCGGCGGCGCCCACACCCTGCCCGCACGCCGGCCTGTGCCGCCGGCAGGGCCGCCGGCAGTGCCACTGGCAGCGCCGGGGGTGGTGGGAGTGGCGGCCGTGGTGGGAGTGGCGGCGGTGCGGGTCGGCCGCTCATGCGCCGCCGGGGTCTCCTGTCCGCGCAGCACGTCGAGATGGGCGGCCCGCAGCTCCGGGCCCGGATCGACGCCGAGTTCGTCCGCGAGCGCCCCGCGGACCCGCTCGTACAGGGCCAGCGCCGCCGCCTGCCTGCCCGAGCGGGCGAGCGCGCGCATCGCCAGGGCGGACAGCCGCTCGCGCAGCGGATGGGCGGCCACCTCGGCCGACAGGTCCACCTCACGTCCGAGCGCGAGGTACGCGGCGGCGCGGGCCTCGGTCACGGCCAGCCGCCGCTCCTCCAGCCTGGCGGCCGCGGCCGCCAGGTAGGGCACCGCGCGCAGGTCGGCCAGGGCGGGCCCGCGCCACGACGCCAGCGCCTCGTCCAGTTCCGCGCACGCGTCATGCAGCTCCGCATCGGGAACCTCGGCGTCCGCCATCCGGTCCGGCAGCGTGCCCGTCGCGTACGGCAGGGTCAGTGCGGTGAACACGTGGGCGTCGACCTGCGCGGGCTCGACGTCGAGCACGTACCCGCCGTCGCGCCACACCACCGCGCCGGGCCGCCCGAGCGCCGCGCGCAGGCGTTTCACCAGCGTCTGCAGCGCGTTCGCGGCGTTGGCCGGCGGGTCGTCCTCCCACAGCGCGTCCACGAGCCGGTCGGCCGGAACGAGGCGGCCGGGCCGCAGGGCCAGCACGGCCAGCAGCGCGCGCACGCGCGCGCCCGCGACGGCGACCGGAGCCCCGCCGTCGTCGAGAACCTCGAGCGCGCCGAGGAGACGAACCCGCACGCCGGTCAATCCTGCCAGGCACCCGGAGGCCCGCGGCGCCCGCCCGTCCCGCCAGCCCTCAGATGGCGCCCACGAGGGTGACGACGCCCGCTCCCACCAGGGCGAACGCCCACATCCTGTCGAGGTTGAACCAGGCCCGGCGCAGGACGGCGACGCCGAGGAACTCGTACACCACGACGGCGACGACGGTGGCCGTCAGGAACATCGCGAGCGTGTGCACACCGGCGACGAGCATGCCGCCCGACAGGGCGTGCCCGTGGTGACTCGCCGGCATGCGGGTCAGCACGGGCAGCAGCATCAGTCCCGCGCCGTGCACCGAAGACATCAGGAACGACCAGGCGGCCAGTTGCGGCAGCGACAGCCGCATGCCCACCCAGCGGAAGTGCCGCCGCGCGAGCAGGTGCCACAGGCCGAACCCGACGAGCACGACGCCCGCCCCGATCGACAGGGCCGTGGCCGTCACGATCGACCCGGTCGCCGACACGGCGAGCACCACGAGGGCCACCGACGCGAGGTGGCCCAGCGCGATGACCGGCAGCGACTGCAGCAGCAGGTCGCGGCTGCGCTCCTGCAACCCACGGGCGACGGCGAACAGCCAGCCCATCGCGGGGTTGATCCCGTGAAAGGCGCCGAGCAGGATGACCGCGGTCAGCGTCACGGGTAGCAGTAGGAGTCGGAGGACGCGTCGCCGCCCTGCAGCCTGACCTGGTGCGCGCGCAGCCCGCGGAAGTCGTCGCCGTGCGGGAAGAACCGCTCGTCCAGTGTGAACGACCCGGTGTCGATCTTCGCCATCCAGGCGCCCACGCCGTCGGGATAGAACTGGTCGTCCCAGGCGCCGTACAGCGAGTTGGTGACGTAGACCCGGCGGCCGTCGCGGCTCACCTCGACCATCTGCGGGCCGCCCGAGAGCCGCTCGTCCGGCGCCGCGGGGTGGGCGGCCCTGTCGACGATGCCGCCGAGGCGGACCGAGCCGATCTCGACCGGCTTGAACGGGTCGGACACGTCGAACTGCTTGAGCTCGCCGGTGCCCCAGCACGACACGTACAGGCGCTGGTCGTCCACCGACAGGTCGATGTCGGTGACCAGCGGCGGCACCGCGCCGAACGGCTTGAGCACGTCGGGCAGGTCGTCGGGCGAGGCGGGCTCGGCCGGGATGGTGATCACCTTCTGCGCCGCCCAGCGGGAGCCGTCCCCGTGCCTGACATCTCTGTGCCACAGCCACACGGAGGCCGACAGGTCCTCGACGCTGACGACGACCCCGGCGAAGCCGTACGTCTTGGTCGGGTCGTGGGCGGGGCGCAACTCCAGCGTCATCTGGTGCTGGTCGCCGAGGTCCACCTCCTGGACGTGCCGGCGCTTGCGCAGGTCCCAGAAGTGCAGCTTGTGGCCGTACTTGCGGCCGAGCAGCAGCTCACCGACGACACCGTCCTCGATCATGGAGGGCGTGCCCCACTCGGAGGTGATCATCACGTCGTGGTTGATGTGCCACCAGAAGTCGTACGCCAGGTACTGCGGGCCGCGGTCCACCTCCCACCGGCCGAGTACGTCGAACGAGTTGTGGTCGAGGATCGCGATGCCGCCGGGCCCGTCGTCGCCGTAGCCGCCGAGCGCGCTGACGTACAGCCCCTCCGGGCCGCAGTGCACGGTGTGCGGGCGGGAGTAGCCGGCCCGCTTGCCCAGCTCCTCGGCCTCGACGACCTTCACGAGCTCCGGGCTGACCCGGTCCTTGGTGTCGTAGACGTAGATCCGCGACGACCGCAGGCCGGGGACGATCAGGTAGCGCCGCTCGACGTGCGGGTGCGGCGCGTACGGGCACAGCGCGCTGCTGCAGGCGTTCCAGCCGAAGTGGTGCAGCTCGTCCCCCGTGTACGGCAGGTCGGTCCAGCCGACCACGGTCCCGTACGACGGGGAGCCGGGGTCGGTGTCGAGCACGGCGAGCGCGTCGGGCCGCTGGGCCGACCGGTCGAAGGCGGCCACGTAGGCCAGCTTCTCCGGCGGCGCCTCGGCGGCGTCCCTGGGCGAGGGATAGAAAGTGGGGTCAGGCTTCCACAACGTCATGCTCCCCAGCATTCTCCCGAGTTCCCTACCAAGTCAATAGGAATCTACCGGCTGTGACCGACGCCTGGATAGGGCTATAACAGGACATGCGGTTTCGTGACGGGAGCGGGCATGTTCTTCGGCATCACCAACATCTGGACCTACATCGCGGGATCGTTCCTGATCATCCTGCTGCCCGGGCCGAACTCGTTGTTCGTGCTGTCCACCGCCGCCCAGCGCGGCGTACGGCAGGGCTATCGGGCGGCGGCCGGGGTCTTCGCCGGCGACTCGGTCCTCATGTTCCTGTCGGCCGCGGGGGTCGCGTCGCTGCTGAAGTCCACGCCCGTCCTGTTCTCGATCGTGAAGTACTCGGGCGCGATCTATCTGGCGTGGATCGGCTTCGGCATGCTGCGCGGCGCCTGGCGCTCCCTGCGGGCGTCCCGGGGCGCGGCTCCGGCCCAGGTCGCCGAGGCGACACAGGAGCAGGGTGCGGAGGCGACACAGGAGGCCGTCCCGGCGCCGGTGGGCAACCCGTTCCGCAAGGCGTTCACGATCAGCCTGCTCAACCCCAAGGCCATCTTGTTCTTCGTGGCGTTCTTCGTGCAGTTCGTGGACCCGTCGTACGGCGCGCCTGCGCTGTCGTTCCTGATCCTGGCGCTGATCGTGCAGGTCTTCAGTGTGACCTACCTGACCACGCTCATCTTCGGCGGCACGTTCCTCGCGGCTCACTTCCGGCGCCGCCGCAAGCTGGCCGCCGGGCTCACCACGGGGGTCGGCGCGCTCTTCCTCGGCTTCGGCGCCAAGCTGGCCACCGCGACACTGAGCTGACGCCCCTCCCCGCCGGCCGTGCTCATTCGCCGCGCAGGTCGGCGAGGGCGTTCTCGAAGGCGTCCATCGCCCGCTGGATCCGGTCGTATCCGGCCGACGGCAGCCAGGCCATGACCCGGGCGACCCCGGCCTTCTCGCACTGCTCAAGCGCGCCGGGGTCGGCCGGCGCGGACAGCATCACGACCCCGATGTCCCTGCCCTCCTCCTCGGCCCGCCGGAACAGCTCGGGGACGCGCTCCAGGATCCCTGGGCCGTAGTTGGGCAGCCACGCGTCCCCATAGGCGAGCACGCGGTCGAAGACGCGGGGCCCGACACCGCCGACCAGGATCGGCGGGTAGGGCTTCTGCGCCGGCTTGGGCCACGACCAGACCGGGTCGAAGGACGCGAAGTCGCCGTGGAACTCGGCCTCGTCACGGGTCCAGATCTCCTGCATCGCCCGCACCCGTTCCCGCATGACGGCGAAGCGGCGGGCCGGGTCGACGCCGTGGTGGCGCAGCTCCTCGCGGTTCCATCCGGCGCCGACGCCGAACTCGAACCGCCCGCCGGTCAGGTTGTCCACGCTCGCCACCGTCTTCGCCAGGCCGAGGGGCTCATGCTCCGGCACGAGGCAGATGCCCGTGCCCACACGCAGCCGGGTCGTCGCCGCGCCCGCGGCCATCGAGGCGACGAACGGGTCATAGGTGTGCCAGTAGCGCCGGGGCAGTTCGCCGCCCCATTCGTCCTTCGGCGTCTGACCGCCGGGCGGCACCGGGATGTGCGTGTGCTCGGTGAACAGCAGGGCCGTGTGGCCGCGCTGCTCGACGAGCCGGGCCAAGGCATCAGGACGAACCGCATCATCCGTTGCGAAGTAGCCGAAACCTGAGTCCATGCCGTCAACGTAACCCGCGTCCACCGCCTGCCGGGGAAAGCGCCCAGCGACCCCCGGTAAAGCGCTGATCAGGGGTTTTCCATCCACCAGGACGCCCGCGAGAGGTATGCCGTACCGTTATGAAGCGCGGGGGCGGTTCGCGCATTCGGCCCCCGCAGGCCTGACGGTCAGGTACGGTAAGCCACCGACGAGGCCGCCCAACCCGGGTGTTTCCATCCGCTATGTCCGGGTAGGCGCGTTGCCCAACTACAGCGTCGGTCCCCCCACCGGCCCGTTGGAGTCACCATGAACCACACACCCTTCGCATTGCCACGGCTCACCGCGCTGATCAAGCAGGCGGTGCCCCGGCTCCTCGAAGGCGTGGTGGCCCCCCTCGTGGTCTTCTACACGGCCCTCGCGGTGCTCGGCCTGCGCGGCGCGCTGATGGCCGCGGTGTCCTGGGTCTACCTGGGCGTCCTGTGGCGGATCATCCGGCGTCAGCCCGTGCCGGGGACGATGATCATGGCGACGATCGCGATCACCTTCCGCACCGTGATCGGCCTGTGGACCGGCAGTCCCGTGCTCTATTTCATCCAGCCGGAGCTCGGCACGATCTGCATCAGCATGGTGCTCCTGGCGTCGGTGCGGATGCGCCGCCCGCTGGTCCAGCGGCTCACACTCGACTACATCCACCTGCCGTCTTTCGTGCTGCGGCACGAGCGCGTCCGCACCTTCTTCGCCCGGATCACCCTGCTGTGGGCGTTCGTGCTCCTGGTCAACTCGGCCATGAGCATCTGGCTGCTGCTGCACGAGTCGATCGGCGACTACCTGATCATCCGCACCGCCGCCGTCGCCGCCGTCACCGGCCTGGCCTTCGTGGCGTCCATCTGGGCGTTCCGCCGGGTCCTGCGGCGGCTGCACACCGAGGCCCCGGCGATCACCCGTTAGCCCTCCAGCCTGTGCGTGCGCACCGCCTCGTCGCCGCGGCTGTGCCAGGCGTGGAACGCCAGCGCCGTGACCTTCCATCCCTCGGCCTGCCGTACGAGCCCGAGCCGGTAGACGCCCCACACCTCGAACATGCCGCCGCCCAGCGCGGCGTCGAGCAGGTTGTAGGAGTACCCCTTGGTGGTCACGTGCGCCTCGGCGCCGTCCACCGTCACGGCGAAGTTGCTCACGCTGTGGAAGCTCTGCTTGCGGGCGTGCAGGCCGGTGCGCCACCCGTCCACGAGGGCCTCGGCGCTCACCCGGGCGGGCTCCCCGCCGTTGAGGCTCGTGAAGTCGGCGTCCACCTCGTCGTCGAACAGCTCCAGGCACACCGGCCAGTTCTTGGCGTCCACGGTGTCGAAGACGGCCGTGACGACGTCCACGATCTCGGCCCGGTCCACCAGTGCGGCGATCTCATCCATGGGCACCATCCTGCCCTACGTGATCTGTGATAGGGACGGTTCCCATGGGTACCGCACTGGTCACGGGCGCCTCACGAGGTCTGGGCGCCGTCATCGCCGAACGGCTCGCCGCGGACGGCTGGCACGTCGCCGTCAACTACGCCAACGACACGGCCGGGGCCTCCGCCGTCGCCAACCGCATCACCGCCGCCGGCGGCTCGGCCCGCCTGGCCCGGTTCGACGTCACCGACGAGGAGTCCGTACGGGAGGGCGTGGCCGCGATCGGGCAGGTCGACGTGGTCGTCAACAACGCCACCGGACCCCAGCCGCTGATGCCGGTGGAGAAGCAGACCTGGGAGGACCATCTCGGCCAGCTCCGCTTCTTCGTCAAGGCCCCGCTGCTGATCCTTCAGGCCGTGCTGCCCGGCATGCGCGAGGCCGGTTCCGGCCGGATCGTCAACGTGGGAAGCGAGGTCGCCGACCTCGGCAACCCGGAGTTCGGGCACTACGTCGCCGCCAAGGCCGCGATGCACGGGCTCACCCGGTCGTGGGCCCGGGAGCTGGGCCCGTACGGGATCACGGTGAACACCGTCGAGCCGGGCTGGATCCCGGTGGAACGACACGCGGACGTCCCCCCGGAGGACTACACCGGCTACCTGCGCGACGTCCCGCTGGGGCACATGGGCGTGCCCGCGGACGTGGCCGAGACGGTGGCGTTCCTCGCCTCCCCCGGTGCCCGGTTCGTCACCGGCCAGCGGCTCGCCGTCAACGGCGGCAAGACGATGAGCTGACCCCGCCTACGCCGCTTAACGTAAAGAATCATGTGATTCACGAGCAGTTTCGGCAAAAAATCGGTTAATGTCCGTTCATGTCCGGCGCATATTTTCCCCGAATCCAGACCGTCACGGGCGCCGTCCCCGTCTCCGAGATCGACGGGCCGGTGCTGCCGTACGAGCACCTGCGCACCGACACCCGCTGGGGGATCGGCGTGGACTCCGATCCCCATCGGTGGCTGGACGAGGAGCGATACGTGCTGGCCGAGGTCAAGCACCTCGGCAGGGAACAGGCGCTGGGCCTCGTCGTGGAGCACAGCTGCATCGGGATGGCGCGCGACCCCGCGGCGCTCGCCCGGATCTCGATGGCCGCGCGGGTCCCGATCGTGGCCGCCACCGGGTTCGCCGCGCAGCCGTTCACGGGTGAGACCATCACCCGGTACGGCGTGGAGGACCTGACCTCCGACCTGCTGCACGAGATCGGCGCCGGACTCGACGGGACGGGCGCGCGGCCGGGCGTCATCGTCGCCGCCGCGTGGGACGAGACGCCCACGCCCGCCGAGGAACGGGCCGTCACCGCCGCCGCCCGCGCCTCGCTGCGCACCGACCTCCCGGTGGCGACCGGCGGCCTGGAACTGCTGGAACTCCTGCTCTCGCAGAACGTCCCCGCCCGGCGTCTCAGCGCCCGCGCCGGCGACCCGCTGGTCCAGCGCAAGATCGCCGAGACCGGAGCGTACGTGAGCGTGGACGACGCCGAGGACGTCCTCACCCTGCTCGACTCCGGGCACGCCGAGCGCGTCCTGCTCAGCAGCGGCGTACGGCTGCGGGAGCACCTGGCCGGCTACGGCGGGCAGGGCTACGGCCGGCTGTTCTCCGCCGTCCTCCCGGCCCTGCGGGAGGCCGGCGTGGACGGCGACACCCTGCGTCTCATCACCCACGAGAACCCGCTCCGCTGGCTCACCGCCTGACGCGTCCGCGGGGATGGCACGATGTACGGCTGTGGTGACGATCGCCGACTGCCGACGCGTCCAGACCGGCTGGTTCCTGCTCCAGGCCCGGGCCCTGGGCGGCGAGGTGTGGACGGACGGCCCGCTGACCTGGATCGACGGGCCGGACGGCCAGAACCTCATGTTCCCGAGGGAGATGACGACCGCGGCCGTCGTCCGCGGCGTCGAGCGGGCCCGTGACCGGGGACGGCCCATCGTGGGCGCCTGGCTCGATCCGGCCGTCGACCCGGCGCCGCTGGCGGAGGCGGGCTTCGAGCGCGGGTGGGCGCCCTGGTGGATGACGGCCGACCTGTCCCGGCCGATCGGCCACCCGGACCCCGGGGTCGAGCTGCAGGAGGACACCGCCGACTACCGGGAGACGGATCCCTCCTACCGCGAGCTGCTGGCGCTGACCCGGCTGCGGCCGGCCCGCGCCTGGTACGCCGCCGCCTACACCCGCTCGCGCCGGTTCGCGGGCCGGGCCTGGTCGTTCCTCGACGGCGACGTGGCCGGGATCTTCGACATGGAGGTCTGGCAGCCCTTCCGGCGGCGCGGGTTCGGCACCGGCCTGCTGCACGCGGTGTGCGAGGCCGCCCGCGCCGCCGGGGCGCGGCACGCCGTGCTGAACGCGACCCCCGAGGGCGAGCGGCTCTACAGCGCGTGCGGCTTCACCCGCGTCGGCGACGACATCACCTGGTGGCTCCACCTGAGCGACTGAAGAGCTCGGAGGAACAGCAATGACCGGACATGTCGTCTTCAAGCGGTTCGACGCCGCCGGCGCCCGGGAGCAGCGTGAGGTCGTGTCGCTGATCCACCGCGACGCCTACGCCGAGCGGATCGCCACTGGTGACCCGGCTGGCATGGTCTTCAAGCCGATCGAGCCGGCCCAGGCCCGATGGAGTGCGCTAGGTGACCCGTGATGGGCGCCTCAGGCGAATCCGCCATTGCTCATGAGCAGCTGACCGTTGACCCACTGCCCCTGTGGGGAACATAGAAAGCTCACAAGGTGCGCGGTGTCCTGCGGCGTGCCGAGCCGGCCCAGTGGTGTCTGCGCGAGGCATCTCGCCCGTACCTCATCCGACATCCACCCGGTGTCCACGGGCCCCGGGTTGACGACGTTGGCGCTGACGCCGAGATGGGCGAGTTCATGCGCAGCCGCCAGCGTGATCCGGTCCAGCGCGGCCTTGCTCGCGCCATAGGGCAGGTTGCCGACGGTGTGGTCGCTGGTCAGGGCGATGATCCGCCCTGACCCCTGCACGCCGCGGAACCGCCGCCCGTACTCGCGGATCAGCAGCCAGACGGCACGCGCGTTCACCGCGAAGTGCCGGTCGAAGCTCTCCACGGTCGTGTCGAGCAGGCCGGAGTCAACCGACTCGCAGTGACACATCACCAGCGCGGTGACGCCTCCGAGCAGACGCTCCGCCTCGTCGAAAATCCGCGCCGGCGTATGCGCATCGGCAAGGTCCGCCTCGATCGCTGCGAATGCCGCACCCTGCCCGGCGAGTGCGGTGCCCACCGCGTCTGCCGCGCCGGGCTCGGCGCCCCAGGCCATGCGCTCGTCGTACGGCGTCCAGTAGGTGAACGCGATGTCCCAGCCGGACGCGGCCAGCTCGCGGGCGATCGCCGCGCCGATGCCCGCGGTCCGGCCGACACCGGTCACCAGCGCGATCGGGCGGGATGCGGCGGCCGCGCCACGGCCAGGAGCGGCCGGCTTGGCTTCTGTGGTCATCTCCGGGCTCCTCAGTCGGCTGTGGCTTCTGTGCGGGTGGCTACCTGTGAGCGAAAGGCGCGGCGATTTCGCGTAGGGCCCGGGCGGCACCCCAGTTGTCGTCGCCGTGGGCGATGTTGCTCAGCAACTCCCGTAGGTGAAACAGCGGCATGCGGTCGCGCCAACCGTCGGCCAGAGGAGTGATCTCGGAGAGGCAAGTCCACATGCGACTGGTGGTGGACCGTGCTGGAGCGCCGCTATGGGGGATTGCTTCTACACGCCGACCTCCTCCGCGAACGCATCGACGGAGCGCCGGGGGTGTGAGGCACCGGGCCAACGGCGTCCCTAGGAGTCGAAGCCGACGCCGAAGGCGTCGAGGGTGCGCAGCCAGGCGTTGCGGCGGCCCTCGTGCTCGTCGGCCCGGGCGATGGCCCAGCGGGTGAGCTGGATGACGCCCGACCGCACCGGCTCCGGCGGGAAGGGCATCGGCTTCTGCCGCACCATGCGCAGGTCCGTACGCTCGGTCACCCGGCCCTGCAGCAGGTCGAGCATCACGTTGGCCCCGAACCGGGTGGCGCCCACGCCGAGGCCGGTGTATCCGGCGGCGTAGGCGAGGCGTGAGCCGTACGCGGTGCCGAAGAAGGCGCTGAACCGGCTGCAGGTGTCGATGACCCCGCCCCACTTGTGTGTGAAGCGCAGGCCGTGGAGCTGAGGGAACGTCTCGAAGAAGTGCGTGGCGAGCTTCTCGAAGGTGGCGTCGCGCTGGTCGTACTCCGGCTTGACCAGGCCGCCGTTGTGATAGACGGCGTCGTAGCCGCCCCACAGGATCCGGTTGTCGTCGGTCAGCCGGTAGTAGTGGAACTGGTTGGCCGAGTCGCCGATGCCCTGACGGCCCCGCCAGCCGACCTCCGCCAGCAGGTGGTCCGGCACCGGCTCGGTCATCAACACGTAGTCGTACACCGGCACGAGGAAGTGCCTGAGCCTGCGCAGCAGCGGAGGGAAGACGCCGGTGCCGAGCGCCACCCGCCCGGCCCTGACCCGCCCCTTCGGCGTCTCCAGTTCGAGCGCGACACCGTCGTCGTGCAGGGAGCGCACCGGCGTGTGCTCGAAGACGCGCACGCCGAGCCGCACACAGACGTCGCGCAGTCCCCACGCCAGCCGCGCCGGGTCGACCATGGCGACGCCCTGCCGGTCCCACACGCCCCCGAGGTAGGTCGGGGAGTCCACCTCGGCCCGCACCTGCTCGCGGTCGAGCCGCTCCAGCCGCAGGCCGAGCGAGGCCGCCCCGCTCACCTCCTCGTCGAGCCCGGCGAGCTGCCACTCCTCGGTGGCCACCCGCAGCTCGCCGGTCCGCTCGAAGGAGCAGTCGACGCCATACCGGGCGAGGGTCGCCTCGATCTCGTCGAGGTTCTCCCGGCCGAGCCGTTCCAGCGTCGCGATCTCCGCGGGCCAGCGGTCCTGCCCGTTGCCGAGCCCGTGGGTCAGGCTCGCGGCGCAGAACCCGCCGTTGCGGCCGGAGGCGGCCCACCCGACCGCGCGGCCCTCCAGGAGGACCACGTCGAGCGAGGGGTCGCGCTCCTTGGCCATCAGTGCGGTCCACAGGCCGGTGAAGCCGCCGCCGATCACCGCCAGGTCCGCCGTGACGTCACCCGTCAGCGGGGGCAGCGGCTCGGGCGCGATCGGCCGGTCCAGCCAGTAGGGCTTGCGCTCCGCGTCGGCGAGCGCCTTCGACGGAACCACGGATTCCACTTCCCTTACGCGTTGGCGCGGCGGCGGGCCACCAGGGCGTTGGCCACGGCGATCAGCACCCCGGCCGCGAAGATCAGCGTGCCCATGACGTTCACCTGCGGCGGGATGCCCACGCGGGTGGCGCCCCAGATCCACAGCGGGAACGTCACCGTGCCGCCGGAGTTGAAGTTGGTGATGACGAAGTCGTCGATCGACAGCGCGAAGGCCAGCATCGAGCCCGCCAGCACGCCAGGAAAGATCATCGGTAGCGTGATCAGGCGGAACGTCGTCCACGGGCTCGCGCCGAGGTCGCGGGCGGCCTCCTCGAGCGAGGAGTCGAGCGTCATCACCCGGGCCCGCACCGTCACGGCCACGAACGAGATCGAGAACATGACGTGCGAGATCACGATCGTCCAGAACCCGAGCGGCACGGCGAGCGTGACGAACAGCGACAGCAGCGACGCGCCCATCACGATCTCGGCGCAGGAGATCGCCGCGAACATCACCAGGTTCATCGCCCCGGCCCCGCGGAAGCGGTAGCGGCCGAGCGCCAGCCCGATCAGCGACCCGAGCACCCCGGCGACCAGCATCGTCAGCACGGCGATGAGCAGCGAGTTCACCAGCGCCCTGGTGAGGTCGTCGATCTCGAACAGCTTGCCGTACCACTTGAGCGTGAAGCCCTGCCAGGTCGTGTTGAACCGGCCGTGGGTGTCGTTGAAGCCGAACAGGATCATGACGGCGATCGGCAGCACGAGCCACGCGATCACGAGCCAGGTGTAGATCTGCAGGCCGCGGCCCCGCAGCAGGCCACCCCTCATCGGGCCGCCACCTCCAGCACGTCCTCGGTGCCGAGCGCCCTGGCGTACGCGAAGATGCCCACCAGCAGCAGGGCCATCAGCGTGAACGACAGCGCCGAGGCGGTCGGGTAGTCCTGGTTGATCAGGAACTGGTTCTGGATGACGTTGCCGATCATCGTGTTGCTGGTGCCGCCGAGCACGGACGCGTTGACGTAGTCGGACGTGGCCGGGACGAACGTCATCAGCACGCCGGCGAACACGCCCGGCAGCGACAGCGGCAGCACGACGCGCAGGAAGGTCTGCACCTTGCTGGCGTACAGGTCCTGCGCGGCCTCCAGGACGCGCGGGTCGATCCGCTCCAGCGCCACGTACATCGGCAGGATCATGAACGGCAGGAAGTTGTACGCCAGGCCGCCGATCACCGCCGCGCTCGTGGCGAGGATGTGGAAGTCCTGCGGCACCAGGCCCATCGACTTGAGCGGTCCGAGCAGCATGCCGTTGTCGGACAGGAAGAACTGCCAGGAGATGGTGCGCAGCACGAACGACACCAGGAAGGGCAGCAGCAGCAGGAACAGGTAGACCGACTTGCGGCTGCCGCCCTTGAAGGCGATCCAGTACGCCACGGGGAACCCGATGACGATCTGGATCAGCGTCGAGAACAGGCCGTACACCAGGGACCGGATGATCTGGTCGTGGTAGGTGCTGATCCCGTCGACGTAGCTGTGCCAGTTGAAGGTGAACGCATAGCCGTTGACCACGTCGCCCGACTGCAGCGACAGCGAAAGCATGACGACCGTCGGGATGACGAAGAAGATCGCCAACCAGAGCGTGCCGGGGAAGAGCAGCAGGTACGGCGTCAGCGAAGCCCTGAGCCTGCTCATGCCGTCGTGATCGCCTGGAAGATGGACTCGAACTTCTTCTGCTCCTGCGGCGTCTTGAAGTTCTTGTAGCTCCGGAGCTTGGCGTAGTCCTCGGCACTGGGGAACACCAGCGAGCTGGTCGACACCTGCTCCAGGAGCTTCTTGTCGGCGCCCGTGGCCTTGGCGGCGTCGGCGGCGATGACGTCCTTGGCGGCCGGGACCGGGGTGACGTAGTTGATGTACTCCGCGAGGTGCCCCGCCACGTTCACGTCGTAGAAGAAGTCCATCAGCATGATCGCGTCGACCGGGTTCGTCGCGGTCTTCGGGATCATCATGTTGTCCGTCCAGATGGTCGCGCCCTCCTGCGGGATCACGAACTTGAGGTCCGTGCCGTCGGAGACGTTCTTCTGGAAGACGTCGCCCGACCACGCCATCGTGAGCCAGATGTCGCCCTTGGCCAGCGGGTCGATGTACGCCTGGTCGTAGTACTTGCGCACGATGCCGGCGTCGCGCTGCTCCTGGAGCTTGGCCGCGGCCTTCTGCCAGTCCGCCTCGGTCGAGGTGTCCGGGTCGATGCCGAGCGCGAACAGGCCGAAGTTGGCGATCTCCTGGGAGTCGGACATCATGCCGACCTTGCCCTTGTACTTGGGGTTCCAGAGGTCGGCCATGCTGGTCGGCGGGGTGTCGACGTACTTGGGGTTGTAGGCGATGCCGGTCATGCCGGAGGCCCACGGGATGCTGTAGACGTTGCCGGGGTCGAACGACTCGTTCTTGTACCGCTCCCCCGCGTTGGCCGTGAAGTTCGGCAGCTTGGCGTGGTCGAGCGGAACGAGGTAGCCGAGCTGGACGAGCTGGGTGAAGTGCAGGCCGTTGGTGACGACCATCAGGTCGTAGTCGATCGACTGCCCGGCCGCGAGCTGCGGCTGGATCTTGGCGAACCAACTCGGGTTGTCCTGGATGACCTCCTTGTAGGTCACCGTGATCCCGGTCTGCTGGGTGAACTGCTTGAGCTCGGGCTGCTTGGGGTCCATGTAGAGCGGCCAGTTGGCGAAGTCCACGTGGCCGTTCTTGGTCTTGCCCGACCAGTACTTCTCCACCTCGGACTGGGCCTGGGCGGAGGAGGACGGCCTGGCCGCGCCCTTGCCCTGCACGCCGCAGGCCGCGAGGGCGAGCCCGGCGGCCGACAGGCCCGCGAGCCGGAAGGCGTCGCGCCTGCCGAGCCGGCGCTGGGTCATGCCGCGGAGGAGGGCGGGGTCCTGCCTGTATGGGTCGTTCATGGGGTTCGTGCTCCGGGTTCGCTGTACCGGGTTCGCTGTACCGGGATTCGGGGATTCGTCGCGGGGGTTCGACGGGGGAAGGAAGTCGACGCGGGATTTACCGCAGCGCGTAGGAGTGCCAGGGCTGCCAGGAGAGCCAGACCGTGTCACCTCGCTCGGCGGTGATCGTGCTGTCGTGTGCGTTCTGCTCGAAGACCGTGATCTCGGCGCCGTCGCCGAGCACCACGACGTAGCTGTTGTAAGTGCCGAGGTAGACGACCTCGGCGACCGTCCCCCGCACCACGCTGAGGTCGCCTTCCGGCTGATCCTTCGCGATCTTGATCTTCTCGGGCCGGACCGTGAGGTCGACCGTGGCGCCGGCCGCGAGCGCGCCGTCGGCGGGGATGAGGATCCGGTCGCTCGCGCCGAGCGCGAGCACGGCCGTGTCGCCGGTGACCTGCTGGACGGTCCCGCTCAGCAGGTTGGAGGTGCCGATGAAACCGGCCACGAACTTGCTGGCGGGCCGCTCGTAGATCTCGCGGGGGTCCGCGAGCTGCTCCACGAGGCCGTCGTGCATGACCGCGATGCGGTCGCTCATCGTCAGCGCCTCGCTCTGGTCGTGCGTCACGTAGACGAACGTGAGGCCGACCTCGCGCTGGATGCGCTTGAGCTCGATCTGCATGGCCTGGCGGAGCTTGAGGTCGAGCGCGCCGAGCGGCTCGTCGAGCAGGAGCGCGCGGGGCCGGTTGACCAGGGCGCGGGCGAGCGCGACGCGCTGCTGCTGGCCTCCCGACATCTCCTTCGGCCGGCGCTTCTCGCGGCCGACCAGGTCCACGACCTCCAGGATCTCGCCGACGCGGCGCTTGATCTCCGTGTCGGGGACCTTCTTGCGCTTGAGCCCGAACGCGACGTTGTCCCAGACGTTCATGTGCGGGAACAGCGCGTAGGACTGGAACACCATGTTGATGTCACGCTTGTTCGGCGGGACGTTCGTGACGTCCTCCCCGTGGAGCCTGACGACCCCCTGTGTGGGGTCCTCGAACCCGGCGATCATTCGCATGCTGGTGGTCTTGCCGCAGCCTGAGGGGCCGAGGAGGGAGAAGAACTCCCCCTCCGCGATAGCCAGGCTCACGCCCTTGACCGCCTGTACGACCTCGCCGTGCGAGACGTACTCCTTGACCACGTTGTCGAGTTCGATGGCGGGCACGTCTCCTGATACGGGGGCAGCCGCGACGGCTGCCCCCGGGCCCGCCTGGATCTCTGTCATTCCAGGCTTATCCCTCTTTTTCGATAGGTGTCCGGCCGCAGCCCGACGTACCTATTCGCCGATGTAGTGCATGACGTGCTTGACGCGGGTGTAGTCGTGCAGGCCGAAGACGGACAGGTCCTTGCCGTAGCCCGAGTGCTTGAAGCCGCCGTGCGGCATCTCGGACACGAACGGGATGTGGGTGTTGACCCAGACGATGCCGAAGTCGAGCCGCTTGGACATCCGCATCGCGCGGCCGTGGTCGGAGGTCCACACCGAGCCGGACAGGCCGTAGCGGACGCCGTTGGCCTTGGCCAGCGCGTCGGCCTCGTCGGTGAACGTCTGGACGGTCATGACGGGCCCGAAGATCTCGTCCTGGACCATCTCGTCGTCCTGCTTCAGCCCGTCCACGACGGTCGGTGCGAAGAAGAAGCCCTGGTCGCCGACGCGGGTGCCGCCGGTGAGGACCTTCGCGTGCTCGGGGACCCGCTGGAAGAAGCCCTCGACCCGGGCGAGCTGGTTGGCGTTGTTCAGCGGCCCGAAGTAGGCGTCCTCCACGTCGTGGCCGCCCAGCTTGGTGGCGGCGGCGGCCTCGGCCAGCGCCGCGGCGAACTCGTCGTGGATGCTCTCCTGCACGAGCACGCGGCAGGCGGCGGTGCAGTCCTGGCCGGCGTTGTAGAGGCCCGCCCCGGCGACCGCCTCGGCGACGGCCTTGATGTCCTTGACGTCCTCGAAGATCACGACCGGGGCCTTGCCGCCCAGCTCCAGGTGGACGCGCTTGAGGTCGTCGGCGGCGGTCCTGGCGACCGACATGCCCGCGCCGACCGAGCCGGTGATCGCGACCATGCTCGCGGCCGGGTGGCCGACGACCAGTGAGCCGGTCTCCCGGTCGCCGGTCACGACGTTGAAGACGCCGGCCGGCAGGACGTCACCGAGGATCTCGGCCAGCTTCAGCGTGGAGACCGGGGTGGTGTCGGACGGCTTGAGCACGATCGTGTTGCCGGCCGCGAGCGCGGGGGCGATCTTCCACACCGCCATCATCATCGGGTAGTTCCACGGCGTGACCTGGCCGATGACGCCGATCGGCTCGTGCCGGATCATCGAGGTGTGGTCGGCGAGGAACTCCCCGGCGGTGGGGCCCTCCAGGGTGCGGGCCGCACCGGCGAAGAACCGGAAGTGGTCGGCGGCGACCGGGGTCTCGTCCTCGGCCATGCGGGCGCGGGGCTTGCCGGTGTTACGGCACTCGGCCTCGTTGATCTCGTCGGCGCGGGCCTCGATCGCGTCGGCGACCTTCAGCAGCAGCGCCGCGCGCTCGCCCGGCGTCGTCTGGCCCCACGTCTCGAAGGCGGCCGCCGCGGCGGCGTACGCGGCGTCGACGTCCTCCTGACCCGACACCGGTGCCTGGGCGTAGACCTCCCCCGTCGTAGGGTCTACGACGTCGGAGAAACGGCCGCTGGCGGCGTCGACGAACTTCCCGTTCACGAAGTTCTGAAGACGGGTGGTCACCGTTGACCTCCTGGTGGTGGCTGAGTTGTCGCGACTCTGGCAGAGGAAAGAGCCTACGACAAGGGATTTCGTCGCTAAGATACCAAATTGCTACGGAATCGCTTGAAGCGAGCGATGGAGCTGACAACATGTCAGACCACAAGCGCAACATGTCAAACACGATGCTGTAACACCAGGTCGCTACGGCGATCGAAGCCCGCCAAGAGAGGACACCCCCCGAGGATGACGACTCCGCCTAAGGCTCGCGCGGCTGCCGCGAAGGGTGGGCCGGTGGTGCTCGACGAGATCTCCAAGCAGATCATCGAGCAGCTTCAGATGGACGGGCGAAAGCCGTACGCCGCCATCGGCAAGGCGGTGGGGCTGTCGGAGGCCGCGGTGCGTCAGCGCGTACAGCGCCTTCTCGACCTCGGCGTCATGCAGATCGTCGCCGTCACCGACCCGCTCACCCTGGGCTTCCCCCGCCAGGCCATGATCGGCATCAAGTGCGAGGGCGACCTGGAGCGGGTCGCCGACGAACTGTCGCAGATCCCCGAGATCGACTACGTGGTGCTCACGGCCGGCTCGGTCGACATCATGGTCGAGGTGGTCTGCGAGGGCGACACCCACCTGCTCGAGATCCTGGGGAAGATCCGGGCGATCTCCAGCGTGCGCGCGACCGAGACGTTCGTCTACCTCAAGCTGCACAAGCAGACCTATTCCTGGGGCACCCACTGACCTCCTGAGGCACCCGCTGACGGAGGCTCCGGCGCCGGCCTTCCGCGGCCGGAGCGTGTGCCGCCTAAGGAAGCCGGACGCGGCGGCCCCGCCACCGGGTGCGCAACCACCGGTCATGGCCGGCGAGCACGATCGCGCCGGGCCCTTCGGCGCCGATGGCCTCCTCCAGCTCGCCGGACAGGCGGGGCGCGAGGTGGTTCGTGGGCTCGTCCAGCACAAGCAGTTCGGGCGGGTCCGCCACCAGCAGCGCCAGCGCGAGCCTCCGGCGCTGTCCGACGGACAGCTCGCCCACCCGCACGTCCAGGTCCCGCGGCCCCATCAACCCGAGGGAGCGCAGCGGCACCGACTCGGCGCGCTCCGCGCCGAGGACCAGTTCGTACGTCTCCCGCGCCGTGCGGTCCGGCCGCTCGAACACGGTGTCCTGGGCCAGCAGGGCGACGGTGAGGCCGCGCCTGCGCCGCACCTCGCCCTCCGCGCCCAGTCGTCCGGCCAGCACGGCCAGGAGCGTCGACTTGCCCGCTCCATTCGGCCCGGTGACCAGCAACCGCTCACCCGGGAGCACGTCGAGCCGGTCGATCGCGAGCCGCCCCGGCACCCGCACCTCCCGCAGCGAAAGCAAAGGCACGCCGGAAGCGGCGTCCTCCGGAGTGCCGGAGGCGACGTCGGCGACCAGGGCGGAAGCACGAAAGCGCAACGGGGCCGGTGGAGCCGCCACCTGGTCGCCCTCCAGTTCGGCCAGCCGCCGCGCGGCGTTGCGCACCCGTCGCGAGATCTGGCTCTGCACGCGCCCCCCGGTGTGGCCGTACCCCATCTTCTCGTTGTCGCGCCTCAATCCGTCCTGCGCCACCCGCCGCGCCGTCACCGCGACGGCCCGGCGCAGGTCGCCGAGCTCCGCCTGCTCCTCCGCGTAACGCCGTTCCCAGCGCTCCCGCTCCGCGCGCTTCTCCGTCAGGTAGGCGCCGTAGCCGCCCCCGTATCGGACGGGCCCGCCGACGGCGGGGTCGAGATCGACCAGGTCCGTGCAGACCGCGTCGAGGAACGCCCGGTCGTGGCTCGCCACCACCACGACCCCCGTCATGCCGCGGAGCTGTTCCTCCACGAACACCGCGGCGTCGTCGTCCAGATGATTGGTGGGCTCGTCGAGCAGCAGCGCCGCGGGCCGTCTGACGAGCAGCGCCGCCAGGGCCAGCCGCCCGCGCTGCCCGCCCGACAGCGTCGCGAGCGTACGGAAGTGGGGCACACCGCCGAGGCCGAGCCGGTCGAGGACGATCCCGGCACGCCGGTCGGCGTCCCAGGACTCGCGCTCCTGCGCCCGCTCCAGCCGCGCCCCGTACGCGCTGAGCAGGCAGGCGTCGTCCGGGGCTGCGGCCAGCGCGCGGGTGAGCCGGTCGAGCTCGGCCAGGTCCGCGCGTGCCTCGCGCAGGGCGTCGCCGAGCACGTCGGCGATCGTGACCTGGCCGTCGAACGGCATCTCCTGATGCAGGAAACCGAGGTCGGCCGGGCGGACGACGGTGCCTGCGTCGGGCTGGTCCGCCCCCGCCAGCAGCCGCAGCAGGGTGGACTTGCCCGCGCCGTTCTCGCCGATCAGTCCGATCCGGCGGCCGGGGGCGGCGGTGAGGGTGACGCCGTCGAGCACCCGCCGACCGCCCAGCGTGCGAACGAGGTCGCGGGCGAGCAGCGCGTCACTCACCGGCGGGTCCCCCGGTCTCCAGCAGACGGCCCCCGGACAGCTCCAGCCACCGGTCCACCCCGACCTCCGAGAGGAACCGCTCGTCGTGGCTGACCACCACGAACGCCCCCTCGTACGCGCCGAGCGCGCTCTCCAACTGCCCCACGCTGACCAGGTCGAGGTTGTTGGTGGGCTCGTCGAGCAGCAGGAGCTGGGGCGCCGGTTCGGCGCACAACACGCAGGCCAGCGTGGCGCGCAGCCGTTCGCCCCCCGACAGCACGCCCACCGGCAGGTGCGCACGCGCGCCCCGGAACAGGAAGCGGGCGAGCAGGTTCATCCGCTCCGCCTCCGGCATGCCGGGGGCGAACGCGGCCAGGTTCTCCGCCACGGTGCGATCCACATCGAGCAGGTCGAGCCGCTGCGACAGGTAGGCGACCCGGCCGTCGGCTCGCCTGGTCGTGCCGGCGTCCGGCTCCAGTTCGCCGCCGATCAGGCGCAGCAGGGTGGACTTTCCCGCGCCGTTGGGGCCGGTCAGCGCGATGCGCTCGGGGCCGCGGATCGCCAGATCGACGCCCGGCTCGGCGAACAGGCCACGGGCCTGCAGGCCCTCGCCGAGGAAGACCGTTCGCCCGGCGGGCACGTTGGTCCCCGGCAGCTCCAGCGCGATCTTCTGGTCGTCGCGCAGCGCCCGACCGGCCTCGTCGAGCCTGGCCTTGGCGTCGCTGACGCGGGCGGCGTGCATCTGGCCCGCCCGCCCCGCCGACTCCTGGGCGCCCCGCTTCATGTTCCCGGCGAAGATCCGCGCCAGCCCGGCGTTCTTGAGATTGCGGGCGGCGTTGCCCGCGCGGCGCTCGGCCCGCTCGCGAGCCTGCTGCATCTCCCGCTTCTCGCGCTTGAGCTCCTGCTCGGCGCTGCGCACGGTCCGCTCGGCGGCCTCCTGCTCACCGCGTACGGCCGCCTCGTACGCGGTGAAACCGCCGCCGTAGAAGCGGACCTCCCCCCGGTCGAGTTCGGCGATGCGGTCCATGCGGTCGAGCAGGGCCCGATCGTGGCTGACCACCAGCAGGCAGCCGTTCCAGTCCCCGAGCACGTCGTAGAGCCTGCGGCGCGCGCCGAGGTCGAGGTTGTTCGTCGGCTCGTCCAGCAGCAGGACGTCGGGCCGCTTGAGGAGCTGGGCGGCCAGGCCGAGCGAGACGACCTGGCCGCCGCTCAGCGTGCGCAGTGTGCGGCCGAACGCAAGGTCGCCGAGCCCGAGCCGGTCGAGCTGGGCACGGGTGCGTTCCTCGATGTCCCAGTCGTTGCCGATCGTGGCGAAGTGCTCCTCGGCGGCGTCACCCGCCTCGATGGCGTCGAGCGCGGCGATCACCGGGGCGATCCCGAGAACCTCGGCCACGGTCAGGTCGCCGGCGAGAGGCAGGCTCTGCGGCAGGTAACCGAGCACGCCGCTGACGGACACGCTCCCGCCGCGGGGCCGGTACTCGCCGGCGATCAGCTTGAGCAGCGTGCTCTTGCCCGCACCGTTCGGAGCGACAAGGCCCGTGCGGCCACCGCCCACGGTGAAGGACAGGTCACTGAAGACGGGCGTGTCGTCAGGCCAGGAGAAGGACAGGCTGGAACAGATGATGAACGCATCGGACATGCGAGAGACCTCGTACGTGATCCGGGCGTGCCGGAGCCGCCCGGCAAGGGGACAGGGATGGGGGAACGACGACGAGGGCCACATCGGCGGCGGTCATACGCGCCTGCCGGGGCCGGTCAACCTCCGGTATCACCCGGAGATGTCGTCCTCACCTACCACGTCTGGTCTCCTAGCCTGGAATCACGAGCGCCCGATACCATAGCAGCTCGACGCCGCCGTCCGTCAACTCAAGGCGTTCGCGAAGGTCAGCCGATCCGGGCGACGGCGCGTACGGGAGACCCGTCGGCGGCGTGGAGACGCAGCGGCAGCAGGGAGACCTCGATCGGACGGCCGGCGTCCTGGGCCTCCAGGAGCGGACCGAGATCGCGCAGGTTCTCCGCGATGACGGCGTGCGCCCCGCACAACACGCGATGCGCCGGCAGATCGGCGGGAGCCGGGGTCGGGTCGACGCTGAGCGCGTCGACGCCCACGGTCCGCACGCCCGAGGCGACGATCCGGCGGGCGGTCTCCGCCTCCAGGTAGGGGTGGGCCAGGTAGCCGGGCGTGTCCCAGTGCTCGTCCCAGCCCGTCGCGACCAGCAGGACGGTCCCCGGGCCCAGCCGCGCGGCCACCGTGCCGAGCATCGCGGGGGTGATCGGCGCGTGCGGGGGCAGGCCCCGGACGTCGAGGACCGCCGCCGGGCCGAGGAACCGCTCCAGCGGCAGGGCGTCGAGCGAGGGCAGCGCGTCGTCGATGTGATACGGCGCGTCCACGTGCGTGCCGGACTGCGACCCGAGGTGCAGGCCGAGGACGTTCACGCCCTCGGCCGCCACCGTGAGGGCGGGAGCGATCTCCACCTCCGGGTCCCCGGGGTAGACGGGCATGCCGCTCACGACGGGCACCGACAGGTCGACGATCATGTGCTTCTCCCGGCCTTTCCGAGCGCGAGCAGGCCGATCAGATCGTAGGCCACACGGGGGACACGGGTCGGCGTCAGCACGTTCGCGAGATCCCGTACAGATCCGTCCGCCGGTCGCGGTGGACGTCGTTGCGCGGGCCGGTGGCCTTGTCCCTGGCCGCGGCCAGGTCGCAGTCGGCCACCAGCACGGCGGGCCCGTCCCTGAGCACGGGCCCCGCCAGCGGGTAACCGTCCGGCCCGATGACCGAGGTGCCGCACACCCAGCCCACTCCGCGCTCGGCGGCGCAGCGGTCGGCCACCGCGACGAACATGCGGTTGGCGGCGGCGGCCACCTGGGCGTGGGCGACCAGCACCGAGCGCTCCCCGGCCGGGACGGGCGAGACCGGCCAGTTGGTGGAGACGGCGAGCAGGTCGGCCCCGGCCAGGCCCACCGCCCGCACCCACTCGGGGAACTCCAGGTCGTAGCAGACCATCATGGCGATCCGGCCGAGCGCGGTGTCCACCACGGGAGCGGCGGCGTCGCCGGGCGCGAACACGTCCTGCTCGTCGTGCCACAGGTGGGCCTTGCGGTAGACGGCCCTGGTCCCGGTGGGGTCGACCATGACCTGGCTGTTGCGCACGACGCCCTCCGCCAGCTCGCAGAACCCGCCCACGACGACCAGGTCGTGGTCCTCGGCCAGCCGCCCCCATTCCGTGACGGTGGGGCCGTCGGCGGGCTCGGCCAGACCCCTGGCCTCCTCGGCGCCGGTGAAGACATATCCGCTGTTGACCAGCTCGGGCAGCACGACCAGGCGGGCCCCGGCCGCGGCGGCCTCGGCGACGGCCTCCGCGGCGGCGGCGCGGTTCGCCTCCGGGTCGCCGACGCGCAGCGGAAGCTGCGCCACGGCGACCCGGGTCAGGGCCCCGCCATCGCGCGGCCGGGCGCTCGGACTCATACGTTCCTCCAGGTGAGGGGGGAGATCGCTCGAGTGTGCCCGACTCCCCTGCATCAGGACAATCAGTGCCATCTCGGGAAATAGGCTGGCCGTCGTGGACGCGCACAACACCGTGGAGGACCTGCTGCGCTCCCCCGCGCTGCAGCTGAGGGTGCTGGCGGGCGAGCGCGGCCTCGGCAGATCGGTCTCCTGGGCCCACGTCAGCGAGCTGGAGGACCCCACACCCTGGCTTCTCGGGGCCGAGGTCATCATGACGACCGGTATCGGCGTGCCGAAGAGCGCGGGCGCCCAGCGCGCGTACCTGGAGCGGCTCGACGACGCGGGGGTGGCCGCGCTCGCGCTCAGCGCGGGGCTGCATGTCCCCCCGTTGCGCCGGGCCTTCCTCGACGCGGCCGAGGAGCGAGGGTTCCCCGTGCTGGAGGTGCCGCTTGCCGTGCCGTTCATCGCGATCGCGCAGGAGGTCGCGGCGGCCGTGCAGGAGGACGCCAGGCAGCGGCTGGGGGCGCAGCTCCAGGTGTTCGGCGCGCTGCGCTGGCTCGCGTCCGAGGGCCTGGACACGGCCGGGCTGTTCCGGCGGCTCGAACGCCTGTCGGGCTACGAGATCTACCTGAGCACGCCGCAGGGCCGCCCACTGCTGCCCGGCGTGCCGGCGCCCCCGCCGTCCGTGCGGCTGCCCGCCTCGGCGGACGCCCCGCCGACGATCCCCGGCGGGTTCGCGCTCCCGGTGCCCGCGCCGGGCGGACCGGCCGGGTTCCTGGTCGCCTTCGAACGGGAGGGGGCCCGCCCGGCGGGGCTCGCCGTGGTCCAGCACATCGCAACCGTCGCCGCCCTGCGGGTGGCCATGGTGCGCAGCGAACGCGAGACGCTGCGCCGGCAGGGGGCGGAGACGCTGGCCGAGCTGTTGCAGGACGTGCTCGACCCGGAGACCGCCCGGCGCAGGCTCGCCCTGATGGGCCTGCCGCCCGACCGCGACATCGCGCTGCTCGTGGTGCGCGACGCCCCCGACGACGCCGTCCTGCAGGCCCTCGGCGAGCACCCGCACCTCATGCTCCGCCGCCACCGGGACCTCTACGTGCTGACGGCGGCGGCCGTCGCCACCGCGGAGCTGGAGGCGGTGCCCGGCATCGCGGCCGGCGTCAGCCGCCCCCTGCCGCCCGGGTCGTCGCTGCGCGTCGCCCAGCGCGAGGCGCTGTGGGCGGCCTCCCGCGCCGCCGAGGCGGGCAGGCCGCTGGTCGCCTACGGCGAGGACACCACGGGCCGGTGGCTGCCTGACGACGTGGGCGTGCTGGCCGCCCTGGTCGAGCACGTGCTCGGCGACGTCCTGCGGTACGACGCCGAGCACGGATCGGACCTGATCGCGTCGGTGCGGACGTGGATGGAGCGCGACCGCCGCGTCGACGACGCCGCGCGGGCCCTGCACGTGCACCCCAATACGCTGTCGTACCGGCTACGCCGCTTCGGCGCGCTGACCGGGCGCGACCTGTCGGCGACCGGCGACTTCGCCGAGGTGTGGCTCGCCATCCGCGCCGCGGGACAGCTCGGCCGGGTCTGAACGCCCGGCGGGGTCAGCGGATGCCGACGTAGAAGCGCGTCTGGTCGCTGCGGTGGAGGGCGTAGTACGCCTCGAACCTGGTGTTGTCCTCCAGCCACGCGACCGACTCGATGCCGAGCAGCGGCGTCGAGGTGGACACCTCAAGCAGGGCCGCGTCCTCCCGGTTGGGGAAGACCGCCTCGATCCAGCGGTCTGCCGCGGCGGGCTCGATGCCGTATCGGCGGCGCAGCACGTCGTACAGCGACTGGTTCTCCAGGATGGCGCGTTCTAGACCGGGGACGAGCCGGGCGGGCAGGGCGGTGTCGACGAGCAACCACGGCTGGCCGTCGACCCGGCGGAGCCTGCGCAGCCGGACGACCTGCTCCCCCAGCGGTATGCGCAGGAGCGCGGCCTCCCGCTCGTCGGCCTTGCCGAGCGCCTGGTGGACGGTCTGCGTGGTCACCCGGCGCCCCGACTCCCGCAGGTCGTCGGCGGACCCGGACATCGACCCGACGAACCTCAGCTCGGTCTTGCGGGGCGCGACGAAGGCTCCCTTGCCCTTTACCTTGTAGATCAGGCGTTGCTGGACCAGCTCGCGCAGCGCCTCCCTGACGACCGTGCGGGAGACCGCGAACAGGTCACTCAGCTCGGCCTCGGACGGCAGCGGCTGGTCGGGCCCGCGCACGCCGCTCTCGATCTCCGCGCGCAACGCCCGCATGAGCTGCATCCACAGCGGTTCCGCCCCGTCGCGGTTGAGGGGGGGATAGGTCATCGTCACGGGAACCTCCTCGGCGGCACCGCAGCAGAATGCCCCACTCGGACCTGTAACTACAAGTGGGCTCGGCTGTTACCAAGATTATCCGGCACCGGCGGTTCGAGGTGACCAAAAACAGACTCTTGACAGGCCCGTAACGCCCACTTAGTTTGCTTGTCACTACAGGCCTGTAATGACAGGCCGATCGGGCGAAGCCTTCACGCCGACTCTCCCCCCTCGCGAACCCGCTCTGTCTGGAGACACCATGCACATGCGTCCCACACGCCGGCCCTGGCGCGCCGCCTCCGCCGCGGCGGCGATCTCCGCTCTCGCCGTACTGGCCGCGGGCTGCGGCTCCGGCGGCTCCGGTAGCGCCACCGCGGACGCCGCCAGCGGGACCGCGGGCGGCGGCGGTGACAAGCCCTTCATCGCGCTGAGCAACGGCTTCATCGGCAACGGCTGGCGGCAGACGATGATCGCCAAGTTCGAGGCCGCCGCCGAGCAGGCCAAGACCGACGGGCTGATCGGCAAGTACAAGGTCGTGAACGCGCCGGGCGAGAACTCGGCGACCGAGCAGGTCGCCCAGATCAAGAGCCTGCTGCTGCAGAAGCCCGACGCGCTGCTCATCGACCCCGCCTCGCCCACCGCGCTGCAGCCGGTGATCCAGCAGGCCTGTACGGCCGGTGTGAAGGTCGTGGTCTTCGACTCCGCCATCGACGCGCCCTGCGCGCACGTGCTGCAGAACAGCTTCGTCGACTGGGCGACCTACGCGGCCAAGCCGCTGCTGGAGGGCATCGGCGGCAAGGGCTCGGTCATCGTGAGCCGCGGCGTGGTCGGCTCCCAGCCCGAGGCCGAGATGCTCGACACCACCAAGAAGATCCTCGCGGACTACCCCGGGGTGAAGACCGTGGCGACGGTCACCGGCATGTGCGACGGCGCCACCGCGCAGAAGGCCGTGCTCGGCGTGCTGTCCAGCGTGCCGAAGGTGGACGGCGTCATCGGCTGCGGCGACGGCTACGGCGTGGCCCAGGCGTTCGCCACGGCGGGCAAGCCCGTGCCCGCGGTCGACTTCGAGACCAACGGCCGCGCGCTGAGCTACTGGCGGGACAACAAGATCGACAACGGGTCGGTCGCCGTCATGTCCGACCCCGGCCAGTCGGTCGCCGCGCTCTGGGAGGCCCTGGACCTGCTCGGCGGCAAGGACGTGCCCAAGCAGATGACCTTCCCGATCGTCCTGATCGAGCAGAAGGACCGCGACGCCTGGGCCTCGGTGCTCAAGCCCGACGAGTACGCCGCCTGGCCGTGGACCCAGGAGCTGTTCCGCCAGCAGGTGGAGGCCGTGAAGACCGGCGGCAAGCCGGTCCAGCCGCCGATCCCGTCGGCCGCGGGCTGATCCGGCTTCACATCGACCACGGCACGGAGGAGACGGAGGAGACCGGGCATGCACGTCGACAATCTCCCGGCCGGCGGCACGGCGCCGCCGGAGACGGACACCGGACCGGCCGCCCGGCCGCCCGTCGTCACCGCCAGGGGCGTGACCAAGGCGTACGGGCGCACCCGGGCCCTGACGGGCGTGGACCTGGAGGTCCGCGCGGGCGAGGTGCTCGGGCTGGTCGGTCACAACGGCGCGGGCAAGAGCACGCTCATGCGCGTGCTCGCCGGGATGGAGGCCTGCGACACGGGCACGGTCCTCGTGCACGGGAGGAAGGCGTCCGCCGACGACTTCCGGTCGGTGCGGATGGCCTACCAGGAGACGTCGCTGTGCCCCGACCTCACCGTGGCGGAGAACATGTGGGTGTCCTCCCGGCACTGCCTGCCCCGCCTGCGGTGGCGGCGGGCGGCGAGCGACGCGGTGCGCCGCCGCCTCGACGAGATGTTCCCCGGCCACGGCGTCTCCCCGCGTGACCGGGTGGAGGACCTGTCGCTGGCCCGGCGCCAGATGGTGGAGATCGCCCGGGCCTGCCTGGTGGACCGGCTCGACCTGCTGATCCTCGACGAGCCCACCGAGTCGCTCGGCCCGGACGCCGCCCGGTCGCTGTACGCCTACGTGCGCGGGCTGACCGAGACCGGCACCGCCGTGCTGCTCATCTCGCACCGCATCCGCGAGGTGCTCTCGGTGGCCGACCGGGTGGCCGTGCTGCGCGACGGCGCGGTCACCGCGGAACGGCCTGCCGCCGGGCTCGGCGAGCCGGACGTCCTCGAGCTGATGGGAGCCCACGTCGCCGTTCCTGACGGGACCGGCACACGGACGGCCGCCGGCGGGGCCGCCGCGCGGGAGACGGCGGCCGAGCTGCGCGGCGCCACCGCGCCCGGCCTGCGCGAGGTCACCCTGCGGGTCGGCAAGGGCGAGGTCGTGGGCCTCGCCGGGCTGGCCGGCCAGGGCCAGCAGGAGGTGCTCGAACGCCTGTGGCGTCCGGTCCGGCGCGACACCGCGGTGAACGTGACGCGGGCGTACGTGCCGGGCGACCGGCAGCGGTCGGGCGTCCTGCCCCTATGGAGCGTGGGCGACAACCTGATCGTGACCGCGCTGCGCGGCATCGCCCGCAAGGGGCTGCGCCGTCCGGCCGAGGAGCGCGCGGTGGTCGGCGACTGGGTGAAGCGCCTCGCCATCAGGGGCGGCGCGGAGGCCGGGATCACCGAGCTGAGCGGCGGAAACCAGCAGAAGGTCATCGTCGCCCGCGCGTTCGCCTCCCCCGCCGGGCTCGTGCTGCTCGACGACCCGTTCCGCGGCGTGGACGTGCACACCAAGACCGATCTGTACCGCCTCATCAGGGAGGAGGCGGCGAAGGGCCGGAGCATCGTCTGGTACTCCAGCGAGAACGCCGAGATGGCCCACTGCGACCGGGTCTACGTCTTCCGGGCCGGCCGGATCGTGGCCGAACTGACCGGCGAGGAGATCTCCGAGGAACGCATCATCGCCGTCTCCTTCAACGAGGACGGAGGGAACGACTGATGGCCCAGCTTCTCGCCCCGGCGCTGCCCGACCGCGCGCGGATGCGCCGCTCGGCCCCGGCCGCGGTCAGCGCCGTCGCCCTGATCGCGATGCTCTGCGTCTGCTCGTCGCTCCAGCCGGGCGTGCTGACCGTGGAGGGCCTCACGCTGGTCCTGTCCGCGACCGTGCCGCTGGTGATCGCCGCGCAGGCGCAGATGACGCTCATGGCCGTCGGCGACATCGACCTCGGGATCGGCAACTTCGTCGGCCTGGTCACGGTGGTCTCCGCCACCCTGCTGGTGTCGTCCCCCCTCGTCGGCGTGCTCGTCCTGCTCGGGCTGGTCGCGGCTTACGCCGTGCTCGGCCTGCTCATCCACCTGCGCGAGGTGCCCGCGCTGATCGCGACCCTCGGCGCCTCGTTCGTCTGGCTCGGGCTCGGCCTGTTCCTGCTGCCGACGCCGGGCGGCACGACCCCCGGGTGGCTGGCGTCGTTCGGCGCGTGGCAGCCCGCGGGCTTCCCGGCGCCGCTGCTGCCGATCCTGGTCGTCGCGCTGGTGGTCTACCTGCTCAGCGCGCGCAGCGCCGCAGGCGTGCGGATGCGCGGTCTGGGCAGCAACCCGGTCGCGCTGCGGCGGGCCGGCCTGCGGCCGCTCACCTCACGCGTCATCGCCTACGCGACGGCGGGCGCGCTCGGCGTGCTGTCCGGTCTCGTCCTGGCCTCCCAGACCGGCGGCGGAGACGTGTCGTCGGCCTCCAGCTACACGCTCATGACCGTGGCCGCGGTGATCCTCGGCGGCGGCTCCTTCTCCGGCGGCAACGCCGTGCCGTGGGGCGCCGCGATCGGCGGGGTGACGCTGGGGCTGGTCAGCGTGGTTCTCAGCCTGCTCGACGTGCGGTCCGACATGCAGTCGGCCGTGCAAGGCGTGATCGTCCTGGCCGTGCTCGCCGGCCGCGTCGTCGTGGGGAAGGTGCTGCGATGAACATCCGCGTGACTCGCCAATGGAACGGCCCCTGGATTTGGGGCTTCGCCGCCGCCGCGCTCGTGTGGCTGGTGATCCTGGCCATCTCGGGCCAGGGCGGCGGGCAGACCGTCTCCCTCGCCCTGTCGCTCGCGCCGTACCTCGTCATCGTCGGGCTCGGGCAGATGCTGGTCATCAGCGCGGGCCCCGGCAACATCGACGTGTCGGTGGGGTCGGTCATCTCGCTCGCCGGGTTCGTCTCGGTGGCGGCGGCCTCCGCGACAGGCTCCGCGGCCGTGGGGATCCTCGCGGGGATCGGCGTCGGCGTCCTCGTCGCGGCGGTCAGCGCCGTGGCCATCCTCGGCCTGTCCGTCCCCCCGATCATCGCCACGCTGGCCGCGGGGCTCGTCGCCTCGTCGATCACGCTGTCGATGGCCAACGGCTTCACCGCGGTGCCCGACCCCGGCCTGCGCTCGGCGCTCAACCTGCGCCCGGCCGGCGTCCCGCTCCTCGCGCTGGCGATCGCGGTGCTGACCGTGCTCGTCGTCGCGCTGCTGCGCCGTACGGTCTACGGCCGGTCGCTGATCGCGGTGGGCCAGAGCCGCCGGGCCGCCGAGCGGGCCGGCATCCCGGTCGCCCGGATCATCGGGTCGACCTACCTGCTGAGCGGGGCGCTGGCCGGGCTGACCGGCGCGCTGCTCGCCGCCTACATCGCGCCCTCGGCCGATCTCGGCACCCGCTACCTGCTCGACTCCGTGGCCGTCGTGGTCATCGGCGGCACCCTCATCTCCGGCGGCCGGGCCGTCCCGGTGGGCGTGTGGGGCGCGGCTCTCTTCTTCATCCTGCTCGACGGACTGGTCAACCTCGTCGGCTGGAGCACCGCGGCGCAGAACCTGCTCAAGGGCGGCCTGGTGCTCTTCGTCCTCTTCCTCGCCGGCGGGGGCGACCGTACCAGCGGCATGGCCTCTTTGTTCAGACGGCGATCGCGCACCGCGACCGCCACCACCACTAGCACAGGAGACGACACTGATGGCTGACACCGACGGCCTGCTCGACGCCCGCGACTTCGGGACGTCCGCCGGGCCCGCGGCGAGCGGCTTCCACGTCAAGGGCGCGCACGGGCAGGACTGGGGCCTGCGCAACCGCCTGTCGCGCATCTTCCGGCCGGACACCGGGCGCACGGTCATGCTGGCGTTCGACCACGGCTACTTCGTCGGCCCGATGGCCGGCCTGGAGCGCCTCGACACCCGGATCGCCCCGCTCGTCCCGGACGCCGACGCGATCATGATGACCCGCGGCGCGCTGCGCACCAGCATCCCCGCGACCGCCGGCGCCGGCATCGTGCTGCGCGCCAGCGGCGGCCCGAGCATCCTGCGCGAGTTGTCCGACGAGCACATCGCGCTCGACATGGAGGACGCGCTGCGCCTCAACGCCGCGGCCGTGGCCATCCAGGTGTTCGTCGGCGGCGAGCACGAGTCGCGGTCGGTCGCCAACCTGGCCGCCCTCGTGGACGCCGGCCAGCGGCACGGCGTCGCCGTGCTCGGCGTCACCGCCGTCGGCAAGGACATGGTCCGCGACGCCCGCTACTTCCGCCTCGCCACCCGGATCAGCGCCGAGATGGGCGCCCACATCGTCAAGACGTACTACGTCGATGAGGGCTTCGAGACCGTCACCGCGAGCTGCCCGGTGCCGATCATCGTCGCGGGCGGCAAGAAGCTGCCCGAGATCGACGCCCTGACGATGGCCTACCGGTCGATCCAGGAGGGCGCCGCCGGCGTCGACATGGGCCGCAACATCTTCCAGAGCGACAGCCCCGCCGGCATGCTCGCCGCGGTCCGCGCGGTCGTGCACGACGGGCTCAAGCCCGAGGAGGCGTACGAGATCTACAAGGAGAAGGCGGGCGGCTCCGCAGCCTAGGCCGATCCTTCTCCGGCGCGGGTCCGCCTGCGGACCCGCGCCCGTCACCCTCCGGGAGCCACCCATGTCGCAACACGTCCCCTTCGGTGAGAACGACGTCGTCGATCTCGCCGTCATCGGAGCCGGTATCAACGGGCTCGCCGTCGCCCGGGACGCCGCCGCCCGCGGCCTGCGCGTCGTCGTCGTCGACCGCGCCGACGTGGGCTCGGGCACGTCGAGCACCTCCAGCCGGCTGATCCACGGCGGCCTCAAGTATCTCGAGCGCTACGACTTCACGCTCGTGCACGAATCCATCCGGGAGCGGCACCTGCTGTTCCGCACCGCTCCCCACCTCATCCGCGACTACCCGATGCTGATCCCCTTCTATGAGGGGAACACCCGGCCGGGAGCGCTGATCCGGCTCGGCCTGCTGGCGTTCGACACGATGGCTCTGGGCAGGGGACGCGGACTCAGCCGGGGCGTGCCGGTCCGCTCGGTGGCCCGCCGGTGGCCCACGCTGTCGCGCGAGGGCCTGCGCGGGGCGGCGCTGTTCCACGACGCGCAGGTGCCGTGGGCCGAGCGGCTCTGCGTCGAACTGTTCCTCGACGCCCGTCACCTGGGCGCGCGGGTCCTCACCTACACCTCCGTCACCGGCCTGATCGTCGAGGGCGACCGGGTGGCCGGCCTGCGCACCGAGGACGTGCGGACCGGGGCACGTGGCGAGATCCGGGCGGCCGTCACCGTCAACGCCGCGGGGCCGTGGATCGACCGGATCCTCGACGGCCAGGTCGAGAGCCGGCGGCTCAACGGCGGCACCAAGGGCAGCCACATCGTCCTCGACCCGTTCCCCGGAGCCCCCGACACCTGCATCTTCTTCGAGGCGGCGGCCGACGGCCGGCCCATCTTCGTCTTCCCCTGGCAGGGCCGCTACGTGCTCGGCAGCACCGACCTCACCTACGAGGGCGACCTGGACGAGGTCGTCGCCAGCGACGCCGAGATCGACTACCTGCTCGCCGAGACCAACCGGATCTTCCCCCAAGCGGACCTCACGCCCGCCGACGTGCTGTGGAGCGTCGCCGGGATCCGGCCCCTGCCGTACACGACCGGGGTGTCGGACAACGCCAAGATCAGCCGTGGCCACACCGTGCTCAACCACGCGCCCGCCTGCCGGGGCCTGCTGACGGTCATCGGCGGCAAGCTCACGACCCACCGGGCGCTCGCGGAGGACGTGACCGACGAGGCGCTGCGCGTGCTCGGCAAGCGGCCCCGCCCGTGCGTCACCCGGACCCGGCCGTTCCCCGGCGCGGACACCTCGGACTGGCCGGAGTTCGTGCGCGACTTCCTGCGTGAGTCGCCGCTGGACGCCGCGTCCTCCCGCCGGCTGCTGCAGCTGTACGGCGTGCGCGCCCGCCGGGTGCTCGACCTCGCCGCGGAGGACCCCTCGCTCGCCGAGGTGGTCGACAAGGAGACCGGAGCCCTGGCCGCCGAGGTCGTCATGGCCGTACGCGAGGAGGGGGCGGTCACGCTGGCCGACGTCATGCTGCGGCGTATCCTTGTCGGGCTCAACGGCGACATGGGCCTTTCCAGCGCCGCGACCTGCGCGGACGTCGCCGTACGACACCTCGGCTGGGACGAGGCGCGGGCCCGCGCCGAGGTCGCCGCCTACGAGAGCGAACTGCGGCGCCACCGTCCCCGGGCGCTGGCCGTGGCGGCGGGCGGGGGCGCGGGCGGACGCAGGGGCAGCGACGGGAGGACAGCATGACGAACCTGGCCACGTGTTACATCGGGGTCGACGTCGGCCTGACCGCGTCGAAGGCCGCGGCGTTCGACGCCGAGGGGCGCGAGGTGGGGGTGGTGCACGCCCGCACCCCGCGGACCAGCGTGACCGCCCACCGGCACGACGTCGACATGACCGGGCTTGCCGACACCGTCGTGTCGCTGCTCGGCGACCTCGCGGGCAAGCTCGCCGCCGACGGGTACGCGCCGGCCGGCATCGGCGTGGCCGCCCACGGCAACGGGCTCTACCCCGTCGACGCGTCGCTGCGGCCGGTCGGGCCCGCCATCGCGTCGTCGGACAGCCGGGCCCAGCACATCGTGGACGCGATCGAGCCGGAGGCCGCCCGCCGCCTGGCCGCCGAGACCGGCTCCATCCCCTGGGCGGCCCAGCCGTCCGTGCTCCTGCGCTGGATGCACGACGCCGAGCCCGAGGCGTACGCCGCGACCCGGTGGGCGCTGTCGTGCAAGGACTGGGTGACCTCGCAGCTCACCGGTGTGCCCAGCGCCGACTACAGCGACGCGAGCGCGTTTGGCATGGTGGCGCTGGACACCCGCGAGTACAGCCCCACGGCGCTCGAACTGGTGGGGCTTCCGGCCGGCGACCTCGACCGCTTCCCGCCGCTGCGGGAGTCCGGGCAGGTCGTGGCCGGGCTCAGCGCGCGAGTCGCGGAGCTGACCGGGCTGCCGGAGGGGCTGCCCGTGATCGCGGGCTGCATGGACTGCGTAGCCGCCACCCTGGGCGCGGGCGGCCGGGCGCCGGGCGACGTGACGATCATCGTGGGCACCTGGGCCATCAACGGGGTCGTCGTCCCCGCCGCCACCCCCGCCCCCGAGGTCACGCTCAGCGCGCTGATGCCCGACGCGGGGACGATGCTCGCCATGGAGGTCGCCCCCACGTCGGCCGCCAATCTCGACTGGCTGAGCACCGCGTCGGTGCCGCACCGGGCGAGCGCCGGCGTCCCCGCCGCGGACCTGCTGGCCGAGGCCGCGACGGTGGCGCCGGGCGCGGACGGGCTGCTGTTCCTGCCGTTCGTCAACGGCGCCCCCGAGCATCCGGCGGCCTCGGGGACCTTCCTCGGCATCTCCGCCGTACACCGTCGCGGGCATCTCACCCGTGCGGTCATCGAGGGGGTCGCCCAGTATCACCGGGTGCAGCTCGACCGGGTCCTGGCCAGCGGGGCCGACGTGGGCGACCGTCCCTGGCGGCTGGCCGGAGGCGGCGCGCGGTCGGAGGTCTGGGCGCAGATCTTCGCCGACGTGCTCGGCCGTCCCGTCCGCCGGCAGCTCACCAGCGAACTCGGCGCACGCGGGGTCGCCTCGCTGCTGCCCGCCGCGCTCGGGCACAGCGACGTGCCGTGGTCGGTCAGCGACACCGACGACCTGTGCGTCCGCCCCGGCCCCGCCCGCGAGGCGTACGTCCGGCAGGCGGAGGTGTTCGACCGGTGCCTGGCCGGGATGTCCGCCGCGTGGTCGGAGGTCGAGCGGTATCGGACGGCGGGGTTCGAACCGGCTCCCACGTCGGACGGCCGCTGACAGGTCGCGGCGATGCAGCGCGGCGATGCAGCGCGGCGGCACCGGTGCGGCGGTGCCGCCGCGGGGGCGCCGGGCGCGCGGGAAGGAGTTCCCGGCAGCGCTGTCCCGGCGCCGTGCCGAGGAGCGGGCGGCCGTGTCATCGGCCGCCCGCGACTCGCGCCGGTCACAGCTTCGGCTTGGCCGCCTTGTACAGCCACGCGTCGAATAGGTCGCCCAGGTTCTGACCGGACAGCCGTTCCGCCAGGGCGATGAGGTCCTGGGTGGTGACGGTGGAGTGCCGGTTCTCCTTCGTCCACGTGCGCAGCAGCGTGAAGAACGTCTCGTCGCCGATCTTCCTGCGCAGCGCGTGCACGGTCATGGCGCCGCGGACGTAGATCGCGTTCCAGTCGAACATGCCGTTGCGGCCCGGGTCGCCGGTCTTGAGCTTCCAGAAGGCGCTGCCGGCCTTGTGCTTGTAATGCTCGGCGAAGGTGTTCTCCGCGGAGGGACCGCCGTGCTGCTCCTGATACAGCCACTCGGCGTACGACGCGAAGCCCTCGTTCAGCCAGATGTCCTTCCAGCTGCGCAGGCCGACGCTGTCGCCGAACCACTGGTGGGCCAGTTCGTGCACGATCGTCGGCTCGTCCGCCATGCCCGCGTCGTACACCGGTCTGCCCTGCGTCTCCAGCGCGTAGTAGACGCCGAGCCGGTCCGCGACGCCGCCCGTGGAGGAGAACGGGTAGTCGCCGAGGATCTTCGACTCCCAGGTGATCGCCTTGGCGGTGATGCCGTGCAGGTGCTTGAACTCCTTGGCCAGGGAGGGATCGTACGCCGTGATGTTGGGCATGCCGTCGACGACGCCCTGGGTGACCTTGAATTTCCCGATCGCGACCATGGCGAGGTAGGACGCCATGGGCCGGCGCATCTCCCACGTGGAGGTCCTGTAGCCGCCCCGCGGGCCGGCGACGCCGGAGTTCTTCGGCTCGCCGTTGGCCAGGACCGTCAGCCCCTCGGGCGCGCTGATCTCGAAGGTGTAGGTGGCCTTGTCCCGCGGGTTGTCGTTGACCGGGAACCAGCTACGGGCGCCGTCCGGCTCGGCCAGCACGACGGCGCCGTCCTTGGTGTCGATCCAGCCGGTGACGCCGAGCGCCCTGTCCTTGATCGCCTTTGGCCGCCCGGCGTAGGACACCTCGACGGTGAACGTCTTCCCGGACGGCAGCCCGTGCCGGGGCGTGACGACGAGCTCCTGCCCCTTCCTGGCGTACGAGGCCCGCTCGCCGTTCACCTCCACCTTGCCGATCTTCGGCCCGGAGAAGTCGAGGTCGAACCGGGACAGGTTCTCGGTCGCCGTCGCCGTGATCGTCGTCGTGGCGCCGAGGTGACGGGTCTTCGGCGTGAACCGCAGCCGGATCGTGTAGTGGCCGACGTCGTATCCGCCGTTGCCCGCCTGGGGGAAGTACGGGTCGCCGAGACCGGCCGAGCCGGGGACGTAGGCGCCGGAGCCGGTGCTCGCGTGGGCCGGCACGGCCGGCAGGGGGACGATCAAGGTGAGACCGGTGGCGACGAACGCCGCCAGGGGGGATGATCTGCGCAGCATGATCTCTATCGTGGTGCATTGCTCCGCAAAAAGTGCGAATTACGAGCTTTGTGGATCGCGTCAGGGGCAGCGCTCCAGCACGCTCGCCATCTCGGCCAGGAAGCCGTCCACCTCGTGGATCGCATAGCCGGGCCGGAACACGACGGTGGCGAACGTGGCCTTCCTGACCTGCTCGGCCGTCAACGGCTCGGCCGCCGTCCCGCGCAGCGTCGCCACCATCCGGTCGAGGAACGCGTCGACCTCCTCCTCGCGGTAGCCCATTCCGAGCCGCCCCGGACGGAAGGCCACACGCTCCACCCGGGCCGCCTGCGTCTCCAGCCAGGACTCCCCGGGGCCGGCGGCCTTCGCGGGGGCCGTGTCCGATCGCGCCCGCTCCTCGGCACGCGTACGGGGGGACGAAGCCGCCACGGCCAGGTCGGCGGGCTTCGGAGCGGCGGGCTCGGGCTCTTCGACGGCGCGCGCCCTGACGGCGGGCCCTTCGACGGCGGCGTACTCGGCTGCGGGCCTTTCGGCGGCGGACGGCCGCGACACGGCCGGTGTGCGCGGGGCTGCCGGGGCGGTCGCGATGTCCTGGCCCGCCCTCGCCTCGACCGCCACGATGAACGCGTCGAGCGCGAAGTCCACCGCCGTCTCGTTGTAACCCCCGAGCTTGACGGCGAACTTCGCGTTCCTGATCTCGTCGGCGGTCACCGGCGGCCCGTCGAGCGGGCCGAGCCCGAGCGTCCGCTCGATCCTGCGCACGAAGTCGTCGACCTGTGCGGGGTCATAGCCCAGGCGCACGGCCATGACGCGGGGAAAGCGGTTCACACCACACCTCCCTGCCCGTTGCTGACGCCCGTCCATTTTGACGGGAGTCCCAACAGAAAGGCGAGACCCAAAGATCGACCGATGTTCGTACACCGGGAGGAACATCCCGATAGGCTCAAAAAACTATGCGGATCGCCAGCCTCTCCTTCCGGTATGGACGGCGCGACCCCTGGATCCTGTCCGACGCCGGCCTGGTCCTCGACGCGGGGGACGTGGTCGAGGTCACCGGGCCCAACGGCACCGGCAAGTCGACTCTCCTGCGACTGGTCGCCGGACTGCTCAGGCCCGTACGCGGCAGCGTCGAGGACCGCCCCAGGGTCGTCGGGTACGCCCCCGAGCGGTTCCCCGCGGACCAGCCGTTCACCGTGTCGTCCTACCTGCGGCACATGGCGGCGGTCCGGAGGGTGAGCACGGACGCGATCGGCAGGTGGAGCGAGCGGCTCGGCATGGACCACCTGCTCGGGCAGCGCCTGCCCGATCTGTCCAAGGGCAGCGCGCACAAGGTGGGGCTCGCGCAGGCGCTGCTCGCCGAGCCGGGGCTGCTCGTGCTCGACGAGCCGTTCGCCGGTCTCGACGCCGCCACCCGCGCCGAACTCCCCCGGATCATCGAGGACGTCAGCGCGCGTGGAGGAATCGTGGTGGTGAGCGACCACCAGGGTGATCTGCGCGCCTTTCCCGGTCTACGCCGCTGCGAGGTCCGCGACCGGGTCGTACGGGAACTCGAACCGGTCGCGGAGGCCGGCGAGACGGCCCTGACCGTGCTGGAGGTGGCGGTGGACCCGTCGAGGGCCTCGGACCTGGCCGACCGCCTGCGCGCCGAGGGCTGCACGGTGCATATCACGGGGCGCATCACGGCCCGCGTCACCCGGGAGGCCGCCGGATGACACCCATCATGGCGCTGGCGAGGTTCCGCCTGGCCGGTTACGTCGCCTCACACCGGGCTCTCCAACCGCTGATCGCGCTGCTGGCGCTGCTCGCGGTCCTCTACGCCGGCTCCATCCCCGCCGGTCAGGAGATCGGGGCCACCGCGGACTCGGCGGCCATGCTTGTGCCGGTGCTCGCCTGGGCCGCGCGTGGCCTGCTCGACACGGAACCCGACGAGCAGCGCAGCGTCGCCCTGTCCGCGCTGGGGCCGAAGGAGCTGGTGAGCGCTCTCCTGGCGGCGTTCGCGTCGCTGCTCGTCCTGGCCTCGCTCGCCGAGGCCGTGCTGCTCCTCCGCCTCGACGCCTCCCCCACCCTCACCGTGCTCCTGACCGGGGTGTGGCTGCATCTGCTGTCCGCGACGGCGGGACTCGCGCTCGGGGCGCTGACGAGCCGCCCGATCCTGCCCTCTCCCGCCGTCTCCACGATCGCCCTGATCCTCGGCTACCTGTCGATGCTGGTGCTCAGCATGGCCGGTGCCCGCTGGCTCACCGTGCCGGTCATGGCCTGGATGCGGGACGCCCATCACGGTGTGCTGCTGTCCGGGCTGCCCCTGATCACGGTGCAGTCGCTGCTGTGGCCCGCGATCGGCCTGGCGGCCTACACCTGGCTGCGCCGCACGCGACCCTAGACCACCACTGGGGCGGTGGCTATTGGGGCGCCGCGGCGAGCTGCCCGCACGCCCCGTCGATCTCCCGCCCCCGGGTGTCCCGTACGGTGACGGCGACGCCGTGGGACTCCAGGCGGCGTACGAACGCCCGCTCGTCCTCGGGACGTGAAGCGGTCCACTTCGAGCCGGGCGTGGGGTTGAGCGGGATCAGGTTGACGTGCACGAGCTTGCCCTTGAGCAGGCGGCCGAGCAGGTCGGCCCGCCACTCCTGGTCGTTGATGTCCTTGATCAGGGCGTACTCGATGGACACGCGCCGCTTGGTCTTGGCCGCGTACTTCCAGGCCGCGTCGAGCACCTCGGCGACCTTCCACCGGGTGTTGATCGGCACGAGCGTGTCCCTGAGCTCGTCGTCCGGCGCGTGCAGGGAGACGGCGAGCGTCACCGGCAGGCCCTCGTCGGCGAGCTTGCCGATCGCCGGCACCAGGCCGACCGTCGACACCGTGACGCCGCGCGCCGAGATGCCCAGGCCCTCCGGCGCGGGGTCGACCAGGCGGCGGACGGCGCCGATGACGGCCTTGTAGTTGGCCATCGGCTCGCCCATGCCCATGAAGACCACGTTGGTCACCCGTCCGGGCCCGCCCGGGACCTCGCCGCCGGCCAGCGCCCGCGCGCCCGCGACGACCTGCTCGACGATCTCGGCGGTGGACATGTTGCGGGTGAGCCCGGCCTGGCCCGTCGCGCAGAACGGGCAGTTCATGCCGCACCCGGCCTGGGAGGAGACGCACATCGTGACGCGGTCGGAGTAACGCATGAGGACCGACTCGACCAGCGAGCCGTCGAACAGCTTCCACAGCGTCTTGCGCGTCATGCCGCCGTCACAGGTGATCTCGCGTACGGAGGTCAGCAGCGGGGGCATGAGCTGCTCGACCAGCCGCTCGCGCAGCGCGCCCGGCAGGTCGGTCATCTGCTCGGGAGAGCCGGTCAGCCGGGTGAAGTAGTGGCGGGAGAGCTGGTCGGCGCGGAACGGCTTCTCTCCCAGCTCCGCCACCGCCGCCCTGCGTTCTGCCATGGTCAGGTCGGCGAGGTGGCGCTGCGGCTTGGCCCTGCGGGGCGCCACGAAGGTCAGCTGCCCGGTCTTCGGCTGCTCGCTCACGCAAAACCCTTTCCATCATCCGCGGCCGTGGTCTTAACGACTGGCGCAACCGGCTTTACATTCTGTCTGGCGGTCGAATCCCGGAGGCGTACGAGAGGTGAGGTGTGGACACCACTGTCGTGCTCACCAGCACCAACCCCTACGGGAGCCGCACACTGACGATCGAAGCCGACCGGACCTCCTCCGTAGCTTACCTTCGTGGCGCGAAGGGGATCGTCCACGGAGCGGTCTGGCTGGCCAACCACGTCCCCGCGCCCGCCGAGGCCGATCTCGGCCGGGCCGACGCCGGGCTGCCGCCGGTGATGCCCGAGGCGCACACCGCGCATCCCTCCGGCCGGCCGCCCCTGGACGCGGAGTCCCTGTCGGTGCTGTGGTTCGAGGAGGGCGACGGCGTCGCCCTGTACGAGAACGACACGCTCCTGGCGGTCATTCCGGCGTGGGCCGACATGGAGCGCGGCATGCCCGGGTACGCGCGGGACGCCGTCGGGGAGTCGCCTTTCGCCTGGCCGCTCGGCGAGGCGTTGGAGGGCCTGTCCCCCCGGATGGCGAGGGCCCGCGCGTACTGGCAGTGGCGGCAGGCGGAGGGCAGCTGGGCCACCTACCAGCAGTTCGTGCTCGGCCACCTGGACAGCAGGCTCGGGACGCCCGGCCGTTACTGGGACGTCGGCGGCGACCGGTTCCCCCTGGTGGGCGTCAGCGAGCGCCCGCCCACGTTCACGCGGGACTACACGGTGCTGTCCACGGTCGGCATGAGCTGCCAGCGGATGCCCGCCGCGGAGATGTACGACACGGCGTGCCGGGTGGAACTGGCGCTGGCGACCAGGCAGGATCCGAGGGTCGCCGCACGGCTGTTCGCCTGGCTCGGGCAGTATCCGTGGCGCTCGGTGACATGGCTGGGGCACGGGCACACGGCCCGCTGGTTCCAGAACCCGGTCACGTTCCCGTTGGACGGCGGGCACCAGGGGGTGCTCATGCTGATGGACCCGCCCGGGCTGCCGGACATGTCGGGATTCATGTTTGGCGGTGACGCCGTACGGTGGCTGTGGCTGCTTCCGCTCACCGAGTCCGAACTCCGCCTCGTGGCCGATCGCGGCCATCGCGCGATCAGCGAACGGTTGGCGATGACCAGCCGGATCTGACGCGTGGGGCGCCGGGCCGGGACCCGGACCGGCGGGTCAGGCGACCGGGACCAGGAGCGTGAGCAGCAGCCACACGGGGACGAGCGTGAACAGCAGCGAGTCGAGGCGGTCCATCGCCCCGCCGTGCCCAGGCAGCAACGTGCCCATGTCCTTGATGCCGATGTCACGCTTGATCACCGACTCGACGAGGTCGCCGAGCGTCGCGCACACGACTCCCGCCAGGCCGACGACGGCGCCTTCCCAGTACTCGCCCTGGAGCAGGAAGTGGACCAGTAACGCGCCGCCCACGACGCAGGCGAGGGTGGACCCGGCGAAGCCCTCCCAGGTCTTCTTCGGGCTGATGTGCGGCGACATCCGGTGCTTGCCGAAGAAGATCCCGGCGAAATATCCCCCGATGTCGCTGCACACGGTGACCACGACGAAGACGATCACGCGGTCCGGCCCGTCCTCGGGAGCCAGCAGCAACGGCACGAACCCCGCGAGCAGCGCCGGATAGACGGCGACGAACACCGCGGCGGTCGCGTCCCTGACGAAGCCTTCGGCGCCCTGGAACATGCGCCAGGCCAGCAGCACCATCACGGTCACGCCGAACGCGCCGACCAGGAACGACGTGCCGCCCCAGTAGGGCCCGAGCACCATGGCCGCCATGCCGGCCAGCAGGGGCGGCAGCGGCACCCGGATGCCGAACCCGCCGAACGCCTTGACGATCTCGTGTATGCCGACGCCGACGGCCAGCAGGACCACGACGAGGAAGACGACCTTGACGGTGTAGAGCGAGCCGATGACCGCCGCGCCGAGCGCGACGCCGACCCCCACCGCTGCCGGGAGGTTGCGGCCCGTGCGGCCCGAGGGCTTCTCGGCGGCATCGCCGGACGTGCCGCCCGGGGCGCCCGTGCCCGCCGGGTCCGCGAGACCGTTCGGCGTGACAGCCCGGCCGGCCTCGGGAGTGGAATCGGCGGCGGAATCGGTGCCGGGTCCGGTGACGCCGCTCTGTCCGGCGTCACGGCCCGTGCCGGCGCCGCCGAGGGCGTTCGGCGCGGACGCCTGACCGGCGCCGGTGCGACTCCCCGTCTCGGGGCCGTGTCCGGCGCCGGAGGGGCCCGCCGGGCCCCCCACCGGGTTCCGGTCGCCGGCGGCAGCAGTTCCGTCCACAGCGTCCCAACTCTCTATATACGCGTGATCCTTGCGCCGCTCCGCTCGCGCGGTGCGGCACAAGGATCACGGTCGTGCCGTACGGCCCGCTTTCCGGCCGCGACGTCAGACCTCGAGCAGCTCGGCTTCCTTGTGCTTCAGCAGCTCGTCGATCTTCGCGACGTGCTTCTGGGTGAGGTCGTCGAGCTCCTTGACCGCGCGATGGACCTCGTCCTCGCCGGCCTCGCCGTCCTTGACGAGCTTGTCGAGGGTCTCCTTGGCGTGCCGGCGGATGTTCCGTACGGACACCCGGCCGTGCTCCGCCTTGTTGCGGGCGACCTTGATGTACTCCTTGCGGCGCTCCTCCGACAGCTCGGGGAACACCACGCGGATCACGGTGCCGTCGTTGCTCGGGTTGACGCCGAGGTCGCTGTCGCGGATGGCCCTCTCGACCGCGGTCAGCGAGCCCTTGTCGTAGGGCTGCACGAGCACCATGCGCGCCTCGGGGACGTGGAACGACGCGAGCTGCTGGATCGGCGTCGGCGACCCGTAGTAGTCAACATTGATCTTGTTGAACATCGAGGGCGTCACACGGCCGGTGCGGATGCTCGCGAAGTCGTCCTTGGCGACCGTCACCGCCTTGTCCATCTTCTCCTCGGCCTCGAGGAGGGTTTCGTCGATCACTGCGGCTCCCTACTTCCCTGCCGGACTCACCAGCGTGCCGATCTTCTCACCACGGACCGCCCGGAGGATGTTGCCCTCGCCCATGAGATCGAAGACCACGATGGGCAGGCCGTTGTCCATGCACAGGCTGATCGCGGTGGCGTCCATGACCCCGAGGCCCCGCGTCAGCACCTCACCGTAATCAAGCTGGTCGAATCGGACCGCGTCGGGGTTCTTGCGCGGGTCCGAGTCGTACACGCCGTCGACCTGGGTGCCCTTGAGCAACGCCTCGGCGCCGATCTCCAGCGCGCGCTGTGCGGCGCAGGTGTCGGTCGAGAAGAACGGCGAGCCGAGCCCCGCGCCGAAGATGACCACGCGGCCCTTCTCCAGGTGGCGGATCGCGCGGCGCGGCAGGAAGGGCTCGGCCACCTGCTGCATCGTGATCGCGGTCTGCACACGGGTGTCGATGCCGCGCTTCTCCAGGAAGTCCTGCAGGGCGAGACAGTTGATGACAGTCCCGAGCATGCCCATGTAGTCGGCCCGGGCGCGGTCCATCCCGCCCTGCGACAGGGCGGCGCCGCGGAACATGTTGCCGCCGCCGACGACGACCGCCACCTGCACGCCCTCACGGACCGCTTCGGCGACCGAGTCCGCAAGCTGGGCGACGACGCGCGGGTCGATCCCGAGGGACTCCCCGCCCGCGAACGCCTCACCCGACAGCTTCAGCATCACCCGCTTCCAGCGCAGCGGCCCGTCGTACGACGAAGCCGCCGGCGTGGCGGGTCTGGTGTTCTCCTGCACGGCGGCGGCCTCCTCGGATGTAGCGCGGGTCGAAAAGCTCCTGGCAGTAAGCCTAAGCCTGGCCGACCTTGTAGCGGGTGAAGGCCAGGACCTTGACGCCGGCCTCGTCCGCGAACTTCGCGATCGTCTTCTTGTTGTCCTTCACGAACGCCTGCTCCAGCAGGGTGAAGTCCTTGTACCAGCCGTTGACCCGGCCGTCGACGATCTTCGGGATGGCGCCCTCGGGCTTGCCCTCCTCGCGGGTCATCTGCTCGAACAGCGACCGCTCCTTCTCGATGACCTCGGCGGGCACCTCGGCGGGGCTGAGGTACTTCGGCGCCATCGCGGCGGTGTGCTGGGCGATGTCCTTGGCGACCTCGGCGTTCGGCGTGTCGAGCTGCACGAGCACGCCCACGGCCGGCGGGAGCTGCGGGTCGGTCTTGTGCATGTAGGAGGTGATGAAGCCGCCCTCCAGCAGCGCGAACCGGCGGATCTCGACCTTCTCGCCGAGCGCCGCGTTGGCCTCGTCGAGCAGCTCCTTGACGGTCTTGCCGTTCAGCTCGGACTCGAGCAGGGTCGGCACGTCGGCGGGCTTGGTCGCGACGATGTGCGCGACGATGTCGGCGGCGAGCTCCTGGAAACGCTCGTTCTTGGCGACGAAGTCGGTCTCGCAGTTGAGCTCAAGAAGCGCCGCGAGGGAGTCGCCCTCGTGCTTGACGGCGACCAGGCCGTTCGACGCGGTGCGGGCCTCGCGCTTGCCGACGTCCTTGGCGCCCTTCAGACGCAGGATGTCGACGGCCTTGTCGAAGTCGCCCTCGGACTCCTCGAGCGCCTTCTTGCAGTCCATCATGCCGGCGGCGGTCAGCTCGCGAAGCCGCTTGACGTCGGCCATGTTTACGGAAGCCATTGTCCAATTTCCTCTTCGGGACCCGGATGCGAATCGTCTGGGGGGTGGGCACCCGTGCCGAGCGCCCACCCGGTGAAGCCCTCAGCGCGGCGGGCGTGGCCCTACCGCACCGGAACCAGGTCGTTCCCTGGGAGATCCCCGCCGTCGCGGCCGGCCGGAGGCGCCGCGCCCGGCGGGGATCCGTGGTCGTTCGTCAGGCCTGCTCGCCCTGCGCGGGCTGCTCGGAGGCCGGAGCCTCGGCGGCCGGAGCCTCCGCGGCCGGAGCCTCGGCGACCGGAGCTTCGGCGGCCGGGGCCTCGGCGGTCTCGGCGGCCGGGGCGGCCTCGCCGCCCTCGAGGAGCTCGCGCTCCCACTCGGCCAGCGGCTCGGCGGCGGCGACGCCCGCGGGCTTCTCGTCACCGCGGCCGGCACCCGCACGGGTCATGAGACCGTCGGCGACGGCGTCGGCGATCACGCGAGTGAGGAGGCTGACGGCGCGGATGGCGTCGTCGTTGCCCGGGATCGGGTAGTCGACCTCGTCCGGGTCACAGTTCGTGTCCAGGATCGCGACGACCGGGATGCCGAGCTTCTTGGCCTCGTTGATCGCGATGTGCTCCTTCTTGGTGTCCACGACCCAGACCGCGCTCGGGACGCGGGCCATGTCACGGATACCGCCGAGGGTGCGCTCCAGCTTCTCCTTCTCGCGGCGGCGCATCAGGAGCTCCTTCTTGGTGAGCCCGGAGCCGGCCACGTTGTCGAAGTCGAGCTCCTCGAGCTCCTTCAGCCGCTGGAGCCTCTTGTGCACGGTTGAGAAGTTGGTGAGCATGCCGCCCAGCCAGCGCTGGTTCACGTACGGCATGCCGACGCGCGACGCCTGCTCGACGATCGACTCCTGCGCCTGCTTCTTCGTGCCGATGAACATGATGGTGCCGCCGTGCGCGACGGTCTCCTTCACGAAGTCGTAGGCACGGTCGATGAACGACAGCGACTTCTGCAGGTCGATGATGTAGATGCCGTTGCGCTCGGTGAAGATGAAGCGCTTCATCTTCGGGTTCCACCGACGGGTCTGGTGGCCGAAGTGGACGCCGCTCTCCAGCAGCTGCCGCATGGTGACGACAGGGGCCATGGTGATGGTCCTCCATGGTCGTGTGCCCTCGGGCACGGTCTCGGTTGGTCACGCGGGCGTCTTGCCCGCGCCCTGACGCCCCGTGCCGCTTTCACCGGACGCGGTCCGGACCGAGAAGGCGGCTCGTGAGTGGGCGTGCGAATTCGGCCCGCCTAGCAGGCCGTCGAACAGTCTACCCGGATCCGCCCCTTCAGTTGACCCTTGCCGGATCAGCACGCCGTCACACCACCACCGGCCCCGCCGGTCCCCCTCGGCCTGCCGGAACCAGCTGGCACAGGGCCTTCGCCGAGCATTGCCCTGCCGGCCCTCCGACTTCGCGCGCACACGCCTCGCCGGCTATCGCCCCGCCGCCTCCCCGCGCGCTCCCGCGCACGCCTCACAGACATTGCAACGGCCGGGCCCGGCGGGCGTCCGTTGTCGTCAGGAGGACGGTTGTCGTCAGGGGGACGGAGCCCATGCCGCGGGGTGCTCCCCCTGGCGGGGCGGCGGGCTCGTCCAGTGCGGCCGCATACCGTCGACGGCGCCGGGCGGGGTCACATAGGTGAGCGTGCCGAAGGAGCTGTCCATCGTCGCCAGCAGATCCTCCACCCGGGGCTGCCGCACCCCCGCCCCGTCGATCCTGCCGAGATCGTCGAGCCACGCCGCGGTCCTCGCCAACGACACGTCGACGTGCCACGAGCCACCCTCGGCCGCCCGCCGGAGCAGCGCGGCGACCGCGCCGAACGCGGCCAGGTAGCCGGTGCCGTGATCGAGAGCCTGCGCGGGCAGCGGGCTCGGCCGCAGGCCGTCGCCGTTCTCGTGGGCGATCCCGCATGCCATCTGGACGAGGCTGTCGAATCCCCTCCTTGAGGCCCATGGCCCCCGGGCGCCGTACGCGGAGATGTCGACGCAGACGATGCCGGGCCGCAGAGCGGCGAGGCCGTCCGGCCCGAAGCCCCTGGCCCGCAGGGCCCCGGGCCGGTACGCCTGGATGACCACGTCGGCCTGACGGACCATCTCCCGCAGCTTGTCCGCCTCGAAACGCAGGTCGATGTGGCACGACCGCTTGCCGAACGCCGTCTCCACCACGAGCCCCGGCACCTCGGGCAGGTGTGCGGCGCCCACACGCAGCACGTCCGCGCCGTACGCCGCGAGCGCCCGCGCGGCCACCGGCCCGGCGATCACGCGAGTCAGGTCGAGCACTCGCACGCCGCCGAGCGGCCGCGCCGTCCCGGCCGGGAGGCCGTTGCCGGGGCCGCCGTGCATATGGCCGGCCCGCGCGCGGCCGGCCCCACCAACGGCCCCACCACTGTCGGTCCCACCGCTGCCGGCCCCGCTGCGGCTTGTCCCCCTGCGGCCGGTCTCGCTCGTCTGGCCGTCCCCACCTGTCAACCGGGAGACGCCGACGAGAGGAAGGCCGGCCAGCGCCCGCGCCTGGGGGTGCGCGAGCCACTCGGCCCTGCTCCGCATCGCCGCCGCACAGCCGCCCTCGCGAATCACCGCCTCCTCGATCTCCATCGCCGTGCGGCCGGCGCACGCCCTGGCGGCGTCCTCCTTGCCCGAGCCGGGCGACAGCCCGAGCGCGCGCACGGCGGCATCACGGTGGTGATCGAAGTTGCAATGGAGCCGGATCCAGCCGTCCGAGGTGCGGTAGTCCCCCGACAGCGCGGCCCAGACGTCCATGGCTTTCCCGTCGGCGCGGAAATGCCTCTCGCTCTGGAAGGCCACGGCGGCGTGCCGGACATCGATCGTCACATCCGGATCGCCGAGCTCGCCGCGAGTGGGCCGCCGGCCGCCGGCCCCTTCCTCGCCGCACTCCCCGGCGCGGGCGGCGTACGCCGCGACGGCGGCGGTCAGGGCGCCGGCCGAGGCCGCGGCCATCGTGCCGAGGGGGAAGACGGACGGCAGGACGGGGTCCTCGCCGATGACCCGGACCTCGGGCAGGGTGACCCCGGCGCCCGCGCCCAATTCCCTGATCAGCTTCGCGGTCACTGCCGGCTCCTCACTGCCGATGCCCTGCGGCGCCCGATGCCCGGCGGCGTGCTCCATGACGGCAGCGCCGCCTCCCGGGAACCGGGGCAAGTATCCATGCCGGTCGCAGTCTGCCCACGGCCACCCCTCCCGCTTCCGCTCCCGGCCTCGGCTGTGGACGACGAGAGCCTCCTCACCGGGCCCACCTGCGATTTCCTCCGCCCGTCCACAGCCGTCGAATCACGCTGCGGGCTTTTCCACAGAAAGAGGTTCGGTGGCACGGGCCCGGGGCCGCTTCGGCGAGTGTCTGCGGCGGAGGTGGTCCCATGGCGGCGAAGGATCGGCTGGGCAGGCAGGGTGAACAACTCGCCGTGACCTTTCTCACGGCGAAGGGCATGCGCATACTCGACCGCAACTGGCGCTGCGCGGAGGGCGAGGTCGACATCGTCGCCCGTGACGGCAACGCGCTGGTGATCGTGGAGGTGAAGACCCGCTCCGGACGGAGCCACGGCACCGCCTTCGAGGCGGTGACCGGTGAGAAACTGCTGCGCCTGCGGACGCTGGCCGTCAGATGGCTGGCCATGCACGCGGAGCGTTTCGACAGCATACGGGTCGACGTGATCGCGATCGAGCGGTTCGCCGGCGACTTCTCACTCAGGCACGAACGCGGGGTGGTCTGAGATGCCCGTCGCCCGGACCCATTGCGTCGGCCTCGTGGGCGTCACCGGACGCCTCGTGGAGGTCGAGGCCGATGTGGGCCCCGGCATCGCCGGGACACACTTCATCGGGCTTCTCGACACCGCGATCAGCGAAGCCCGGGGCCGCGTGAGGTCCGCGCTGATCAACAGCAGGTTCGCCTGGCCCGACGCACGGGTCACCGTGAGCCTGTCCCCGGCCACCTTGCCCAAGCGAGGATCGATCTTCGATTTGGCCATCGCGATCGCGGTGCTCGGCGCGGCCGGCGCCGTGCCCGCGCAGCGGATCGCGGCGCCGATGTTCCTCGGCGAGCTCGGTCTCGACGGGCGGGTCCGGCCGATCAGAGGCGTGCTGCCGGCCGCGCTCGCCGCCGCCGAGGCGGGGGTGCGCACGGTCGTGGTGCCCGCGCTCAACGCCGCCGAGGCCGCTCTCGTGCCCGATCTCACCGTGGTTCCCGTCGTCACTCTCGCCGAACTGGTGGGGTGGCTGCGCTCGGGCGACCTGCATCGGCTTCCGGTGGTGGCGGACGCCGCCTCGCTGTCGCAGGACGCCGAGCACGCCGACCACGCCGACCACGCTGACCACGCTGACCACGCTGACCACGCTGACCACGCCGAGCATGGCGGGTACGCCGGGCGCGTCGAGGACGCGTCGCGTGCGGCAGGGCCGTACGGCGGCGACCGGGGCGCACCGGGGCCGGACCTGTGCGACGTGGCCGGGCAGCCGATGGGCCGCAAAGCGCTGGAGGTGTGCGCCGCCGGAGGGCACAACCTCTGGATGCTCGGCCCGCCGGGGAGCGGCAAAACCATGCTCGCCGAGCGCCTGCCGACGCTCCTGCCGCCGCTCGGCCAGGAGACGGCCCTGGAGGTGTCGGCCATCCACTCGGTGGCGGGAACGCTGCCGCCGGGGCGTCCGCTGCTCACCCGGCCCCCCTTCATGGCGCCGCATCACAGCGCCACGATGGCGGCCGTCGTAGGTGGTGGGAGCGGAGGCGTCGTGCGGCCCGGAGCGGTGTCGCTCGCACACCGAGGCGTGCTCTTCCTCGACGAGGCGCCGGAGTTCGCAACGACCGTGCTCGACTCCCTGCGGCAACCCCTCGAGTCGGGCACGGTGACCATCGCGCGAGCTGTCGGCGCGGTCACGTTTCCCGCCCGGTTCATGCTGGTCCTGGCGGCCAATCCGTGTCCGTGCGGCCTGCAGGGAACGGTTGGACACCCCTGCAAGTGCACCCCGGCGGGCCGCCGCCGCTATCTCGACCGGCTCTCCGGGCCGCTGCTGGACCGCGTCGACGTGAAAGTGAAGATCGGCCGGGCCACCCGCGCCGAGTTGCTCGCGGACCGGCACTTCGTGGAGACCAGCGCGACCGTGGCCGAGCGGGTGAGGCTGGCGCGCGAGCGAGCCGCCAAACGGTTGGCCGGCACTCCCTGGCGTACCAACGCGGAGGTGTCGTCATCCGCGTTGCACCGTGATTTCCGCCTGCCCGACGCCGCGATGGCCCCGCTCCATCGAGGTCTCGACGTGGGCACGCTCAGCGCACGCGGCCTGGATCGCGTGCTCCGCATCTCTTGGACGATCGCGGATCTCACCTGCAAGGACCGTCCGGGCCAGGCCGAGACGTCGGCGGCCCTCGCACTGTGGCTCGGAGTGGATTGATGGAAATGACCGAGTTCTCCACCGCCGGCGACGCGCCGGCCGGCAAGTCCGTCTCACAGACAGCAGACGCCTCCGGCCCGGCTGGGGACGCCGGTGGTGCCACCGGTCCCGGAAGGGCGGAACGGCCGGCCCGCGTGGCGATCATGCGGATGGCCGAGGCAGGCGACGCGGTGATGGGCCGGTTGATCGCCCGCTATGGTCCGGTGGGCGCCATGGAGCAGGCGAGACGCGGCGTGCTCGACCCTGGCTTCGCGCGTGATGAGAAGGACCGCGCCGAGGCTTCCAGGCGCCACCTGGATCTCGGCCGGCATGCGGCCGCCTGGGCGGCCCGCTACACGGACCCGTCAGACGACCTGGCTCAGGGCATGCGGCGAGGAGCGCGGCTCGTTGTTCCGGGCGACGTCGAATGGCCCACCCAGCTCGACGACCTCGGCGACGCAAGGCCCTTCGGACTGTGGGTGGACGGACGGGCGAACCTGCGCTTCTCCTGCCTGCGCTCGGTCTCCGTGGTCGGAGCCAGGGCCGCGACCGCGTACGGCACAACCGTGGCGGCCGAGTTCGCGATGAGTCTCGGCGGGCGCGGATGGACGGTGATCAGCGGTGGCGCCTACGGGATCGACGGCGCCGCCCATCGGGGCGCGCTGGCGTCCGGAACGCCGACGGTCGTCGTGCTCGCCTGCGGGACGGACGTGTGTTATCCCAGCGCGCACGAGGACCTGTTCCGTGCCGTGCGCCGGCAGGGCGTGGTGATCAGTGAGTGGCCGCCGGGCGCACACCCCACCCGGCTGCGGTTCCTGATCCGCAATCGGGTGATCGCCGCCCTGTCCCGGGGGACCGTCGTCGTGCAGGCCGCCGCGCGCAGCGGTGCGCTCAACACGGCCACTCATGCCTGGGGCCTGAACCGGCAGCTGATGGCCGTGCCCGGTCCCATCACCACGGAGGTCTCCACGGGCTGCCACGTCCTGATCCGTCAGGGCAAGGCCGTCTGCGTCACCTCGGCCGAGGAGATCATCGAGTTGGTCGGCTCCATCGGGGACGACCTCGCACCGGAGCAACGCGGGCCCGTGCGGCCTCGGGACGGGCTGAACGACGAGACCAGGCGTGTGCTCGAAGCGATCCCCGCACGCGGCGCCACAGGTCCCGCCGCGATCGCCGTCGCCGCCGGTGTGGACATCGGGACGGCACTCGCCTGCCTCGGCGCTCTGGCCGCCGCGGGGTTCGTGGAGAACGTGGATCGAGGGTGGCGGCTGCGGCCTGCCGCGCGCCAATAGACGGGCGGCGCCCGTCATCATGGCGTGCTCGGCGAGACTCTTGTCGGCGCGTCGTCGGCCCGCTCGCACGATTGCGAGTGCTGACCGCGCCGGTGCAGGCGGCCGCCACCCCGTCCTCCTGCCAAGACCATCCGCCTGATGGCCGGGCGGGCAGCGCGCGCCGGTGCGGGCGGAGCGCGTGTGGGCGGCAGCGTGCGCCGGTGCAGGCGGCCGGCATTCCGGGATGAGACCGATGGTTAGCATGCGGATCGTGGCCTCTCCTTCCCCACCGGGCTCACGGGACGCGCTCCCGCGCATCGGATGCCGCGAGCCGGGAAATGGGACAGGGCGCGATGGAACAGGGCGGCGCCGGCGCACCCGCATCGGGCCGGAAGCGAGAGGGAAGGACGACGTCGTGGCAGCGGGCGAAGGGCAGGGACTCGGGGAGTTCGACGCCGTCCTTGAGCAGTTCGAGCGGCATCTGCGTCTCGAACGGGACCTGTCGCCGCACACGCTGAGGGCGTATCTCGGGGACATCTCCTCGCTGTTCGCGCACATGAGGGCCGCCGGGCACGATGACGTGTCCGCTCTTGACGTCACCGTCCTGCGTGACTGGCTGGGGGACCAGCACCAGGCCGGACGATCGAGGGGGACGCTGGCCCGCCGTTCCGCCTGCGCCCGGGTCTTCACCGCCTTCTGCCACCGACGGGGATGGCTGGCGAGCGACCCCGGGCTGCTCCTCGGCACGGCGAAGGCCGAACGGCGGCTGCCGAAGGTGCTGGACCAGACCGAGGCCGAGGCCGTCCTGTCCACGCAGGGGCCGGGCGACGCCAGGGACCTGCGCGATCGGGCGATGCTGGAGCTGCTGTACGCGACCGGCATGCGGGTGAGCGAGTTGTGCGGCCTCGACGTGGACGACGTGGACCGGGACCGCCGGACGGTCCGCGTGCTGGGCAAGGGACGCAAGGAGCGGACGGTCCCCTTCGGGCTGCCCGCCCTGCAGGCCCTGGACGCCTGGTGCGTGCGGGGCAGGCCCCTGTGGATTCGCGAGGGAAGCGGCCCCGCGCTCTTCCTCGGCGTCCGAGGAGGCCGGATCGACCAGGGCACCGTCCGGCGTGTCGTGCACGCCCGCCTGGCCCAGGTCGAGGGAACCCCCGACATGGGGCCGCACGGGCTGCGCCACACCGCCGCCACCCATCTACTCGAAGGCGGAGCCGACCTGCGATCCGTGCAGGAGATGCTCGGACACGCCTCCCTGGCCACCACACAGATCTACACGCACGTGTCCATCGAGCGGCTGCGGGCCGCCTACCGCCAGGCTCATCCCCGCGCCTGACGCCCAAGCAACCGAGCACCGCCTCTGAGCAGCGCGCCCAAGCAGCCGAGCACCGCCCATGAGCACCGCGCCTGGGCGCTGCGGACGCGCACCATTCGTCAGCCTCGCCCGGACCAGCGGGCCCGGCTGTCACACCTCCCGGCCATCATGACGGCCAGCGGGCCTCGCCGACGGGCCGGCGGGGCAGGAGGCGGACCTGCCCTCGGCCGAACAGGAGGAGCGGGTCCAGGTAGAGACGTCCGCGCAAGAGTCCCCAGTGCAGGCAGGGGGCGGCGCAGTGAGCGACGGCGTCCTCCTCGACGACGCCGATGACCTGACCTGCCGCGACGACGTCGCCAGGCCGGACCACGGCCCGGACCGGCAGGTAGGTGGTGCGCAGGCCGTCGGGATGTGAGATGGTCACGACCCCCCGGCCTGCGACCCGCTCCGCCAGGCCGACGACTCCCGGTCCTGCGGCCATGACCTTCTCTCCGGGCTGAGCAGCCAGGTCCACACCCCGGTGACCGGCCAGCCACCGCTGTGGGGGCGGATCGAAGCGCCTTATCGGATGTGCGGGCCCGGCGAGCGGCCATCGCCAGCCGGACGCGTCTCCACGCGGCCCCATCGGGCCCGGCGCGACCGGCCCCACCCGGTGCGCGTTCCCACGAGAGCGGGCGGTCACCGCCGGCACGGCGTCCTGAGCCCGGTCCGGCCCGGCCGGCGATTCGCCTACCGGCCCGATGGACCGAGCCGGTCCGAACGTCTTGGCGTCCGCGGGCCGGGGCTCACTCGCCGGCAATGCGTCCGCGGTTCGGGTCGCGCCCGCCGGCAACGGATCGGCGGACTGGGGCGCACTCGTCGGCGACGGATCCGCGGGCCGGTGGGTCAGGACCCTCACAGCCCCCGGCGCCCTCGCGGTCGTGGCCGCGTACGGCGTCATGCGGCCTCCGGCGGCCACGGGCCGGACGGCGCCCGATGGCCGGGTGGGAGCCGCGGTCAGCAGGACCAGTACGAGCACGTACGCGACGAGACGCATGCCACGACGATGCGCCCCGAAGGCTCGCGCCGAGCGGCCGAACGCCGTTCTGGGGACAGGCCGCGCACGATCAGCTGGAGAAGCCCTCCTTGGGCATCTCGAGGTCGGGCTTGGCCAGTTCCTCGACGTTGACGTCCTTGAAGGTCACAACCCGCACGTTCTTCACGAAGCGGGCCGGGCGATACATGTCCCAGACCCAGGCGTCCTGCATCTTGACGTCGAAGAAGACATCGCCGTTCTCGGCGGTGCGGACGTCGAGATCGACGGAGTTGGTGAGATAGAAGCGCCGCTCGGTCTCGACCACGTAGGTGAACAGGCCCACCACGTCGCGGTACTCCCGGTAGAGCTGCAGCTCCATCTCGGTCTCGTACTTTTCGAGATCTTCCGCGCTCATCCAGGTCCTCCTCTGCCACTCCCCGTCGGGATCCCACTGTCGAGGCCGACCCGTTCAGACGACACCGGTCCCAACCTCATTCTCGCGCATGTCCTCATCCTGCCCCGTCCATAGGCCCCCGGCCGGGATCCTTGTCCCACGAGTCACCCTGGCCACCGTCACGAACGAGAACCGATGGTGGGGGCTCGGCCCATGCCGCGCCAGGGCCCGCCGATGGCCGGGGGTCACGTAGCCCTTGTGCAGGGCGAAGCCGTACTGCGGGTAGACCTCGTCGAGCCCGTGCATCAACCGGTCCCTCGTCACCTTCGCCACGATCGAGGCCGCCGCCACGCACGCGGCGACCTGGTCGCCCTTCCACACGGCCAGCGACGGCGCGGGCAGCCCGGCCACCGGGAAGCCGTCCACGAGGACGTAACCGGGGACGAGCCCCAGGCCGGCGACGGCCCGCCGCATCCCGGCGACGTTGCACTTGTGCAGGCCGCGCGAGTCGATCTCCTCGGGAGGGATCACGACCACGCTCACGGCCCGGGCCGTCGCCGTGATCCGCTCGTAGAGGCGCTCGCGCACGGCCTCGGTCAGGAGCTTGGAGTCGCTCAGCCCGTCGATCTCCCGCCCCAGCACGACCGCGGCGACGACCAGCGGCCCGGCGCAGGCGCCGCGACCGGCCTCGTCCACCCCGGCGACCGGCGTGAACCCCCGCCGGGCCAGGGCCCGCTCGTAGCCGTAGAGTCCGGAGTCCCGTCGTACGACACTCGGGCGCGGGCGATAGGCAGCTGTCATGACGACAAGCAGATTACGCCCCATTCGGGACCGGCGATACGGCCGGAACCACCGCCGACGGCAAAGCCGCAGGTGAGATCAGCGTACGACGGAGAAAGTGTCGGGCCGGGAGAGGAACGAGATCCGGTTCAGCGGCCAGTAGCGCAGGAACGCCCGCCCGGTGACGTCGTCTTCGGAGATCGTGCCCTGGTGCCCGTCGTCCGGGTAGAAGCGCGAGTCGGCCGAGTTGTTCCGATGGTCGCCCATCAGCCACAACCGCCCCTTGGGGACCTTCACGTCGAACTCACGGCCGGAGGGCTCGACCCCCGGGTAGAGGTACTTGCCCTCCTCGTCCAGCGGCGTCCCGTTCACGGTGATGCGATGCTTGGCGTCGCAGCACTTCACGTGGTCGCCGCCCACCCCGATCACCCGCTTGATCGTGTCCTCGCCGTTCCAGCCCTTGAAGACCACGATGTCGCCGCGCTCCACCGGCCCGAGCTTGTACGCGAGCTTGTTGACCACCACGTAGTCGTCGACCAGGAGCGTGTTCTGCATCGACTCCGACGGGATGTAGAACGACTGCAGCAGGAAGGTGTGGACCAGCAGGGCGACGACGACCCCGCCGAGCACGTACATGAGGGTCTCCAGAAAACCGGAGCCCTTCTTCTTCGCGGGCCGGTCCTTCTTCCCGCCGACGGTCCGCTCGTCCTCGCCCGCCTCGCCCGCGGCCGCCGGCTCCGCCGGTGCCTCCGAAACGTCGGCGGATCCGACCGGCCCGGCGGTGCCTAAGCGACTCTCGTCGGACTCTCCCACGGCTGCCTCCTCCGGCTCTGTCACGTCCTTCGTCGCCTCACCAGTCGCCGGCGCAGGGCCACCAGCGGCACGGCCCCCGCGAAGCCCGCGACGAACGGGGCGGCCCCGAGGGCGGCATGGAGCGCCGGCTGCGCGAACGTCTCCGGAATCGGCAGGATCTTGGCCCGGTTGAACGGCCAGACGATGACGAACGCGCGGCCGATCACCTTTTCGGCGGGAATGGTGCCGCCGCCCGGGTCGCCCATGTGCAGGCGGGAGTCCCAGGACACCGAGCGGTGGTCGCCCATCACCCACAGGCGGTCCGGCGGGACGGTGACCTCGAACTCGCGCCCGGACGGCTCGTCGCCGGGATACAGGTACGACTTCTCGTTCAGCGGCACGCCGTTCACCGTGACCCGGCCCTGCTTGTCACAGCATTTGACCTTGTCGCCCGGCACGCCGATGACCCGCTTGATGTAGTCCTTCTCCCCCGGCACGACCCCGAACGCGGTGCCGAGCCAGCGCAGCCCGGCCGCGATGGGGTTGGACGGTTCCTCGAGCTTCACCTCGGGGTCCCAGGAGTCCACGCCGGAGAACACGACGATGTCGCCGCGCTCGATGTCGCGTACGTGGTAGACCAGCTTGTTCACCAGCACCCGGTCGTTGATGAGAAGCGTGTCCTCCATCGACTCGGATGGGATGTAGAACGCCTGGACCACGAAAGACTTGATCAGCAGGGCCAGAGCGAGGGCGACCACGATCAGGACGGGCAACTCCCGCCAGAACGAGCCTTTCTTCTTCCCGTCCTCGGCGTTCTGCTTGACGTCTTCGGCGACCACGTCCACCCCGTCCTCGGCAGGGCGACGCGTGCCCGGCCCCTGTCCCTCGCTAGCCATCGCTGCTGAGCCTAGATGATGTCCGCGACGGCGAGCGCCGGGGACACCGCATCACCGGCAAAAAGAAAGTGGCCCGCGCCTGGGGCACGGACCACGATCTCCAAAGCCTTACTTGGCGGCCGGCTGCGCCTCGCGCTTCTCGCGGATGCGCGCGGCCTTTCCGCGCAGGTCACGCATGTAGTACAGCTTGGCCCGGCGCACGTCGCCGCGGGTAACCACGTTGATCTTCTCGATCACGGGGCTGTGAACCGGGAAGGTGCGCTCGACGCCGACGCCGTAGCTGACCTTGCGGACCGTGAACGTCTCACGGATGCCACCGCCCTGGCGGCGCAGGACGAAGCCCTTGAACACCTGGATGCGGGACCGGTTGCCCTCGACGACGCGGACGTGGACCTCCAGCGTGTCACCCGGGCGGAAAGCCGGTACGTCGCTGCGAAGGGCAGCCTTCTCGATCTCCTGGATCTGCGTGTGCATGGCGGCGGTTCCTCATTCACATGGGCACGCGGAGGTCCACCCGGCCGGCCCGAGGGCTCGGCGACGAGGGGGACACGCGTGCTTGGCTTGATACGTCTTGTCTGCCACGTCCAGACCGGGCGCACCCGGCCATGCCGAAGTAGGCAGCAGCGACTCAGTCTGCCACATCTTCCGGCGCTGCGCGAAACCCGGGGCGAGACGCGGCGGCGGAACGGCGCTCCTCGAGACGTTCCTCGAACTCCTCGATGACGCGCCGGTCGTGCTTGTCGAGGCCGTCCCGGTCGAGCCTGGCGACCAGTTCCGGCCTCCGGTCGAGCGTACGGCGCAGCGCCTCGTCACGCCGCCACCGGGCGATCCTGCCGTGGTGGCCCGACAGCAGGACCTCCGGCACCTCGTGCCCCCGCCACACGGGCGGCTTGGTGTAGACGGGGCCTTCCAGCAGGTTGGCCATGTCTCCCGGGGCGAAGGAGTCGTCCGCGACGGAGCGCGCGTTGCCGAGGACCCCCGGCAACAGCCTGCCCACGGCCTCGACCATGACCAGGACGGCCGCCTCTCCACCGGCTAAGACGTAGTCGCCGATGCTGACCTCGTCGGTGCGCAGACGCTCGCCGTACTCGGCGACGACGCGGGAGTCGATGCCCTCGTACCGCGCCGGGGCGAACAGCAGCCACGGCTCCTCGGCGTACTCCAGCGCCACTTCCTGGGTGAACGGCCTGCCGCTCGGCGTGGGGACGATCAGCCGGGGCAGCGCGTCCCCCCCGGAGGCGGCGCGTCCGTCCTCGATCACCGCGTCGACGGCCTCGCCCCAGACCTCCGGCTTCATCACCATGCCGGGGCCGCCGCCGTACGGCGTGTCGTCCACGGTCTTGTGGACGTCGTGCGTCCAGTCGCGGAGCTGGTGGAGGTGGATGTCGAGGATGCCGCGCTCGCGGGCCTTGCCCATGAGAGAGACGTCGAGCGGGGCGAAATACTCCGGGAAGATCGAGATGATGTCGACGCGCATCTGCGGGCCCCTACTCCGCCTCTGCGGCGTCGAGCAGGCCGGGCGGGGCGTCGACGACGAGGATTCCCTTGCCGAGGTCGATCTCGGGCACGAGCGCCTTGACGAACGGGACGTACGCCTCGTCGCGGGAGGGACGGGCCACCACGAGCAGGTCCTGTCCGTGGTGGAGGACGTCGCTGACCTCGCCGACCCGCTCCCCCTCGGTGGTGACCACCGTCAGGCCGATCAGTTCGTGGTCGTGGAACTCGTCGGGGTCCTCGATCGGCGGCAGGTCCGCGGAGTCCACGACGAGCAGCGTGCCGCGCAGCGCCTCCGCCGCCTCCCTGCCCTCCACGCCGGCCAGGGTCAGCAGCAGGATCCCCTTGTGCCACCGGGCCCGCTCCACCGTCAGCGGACCGGCCGACGCCGGGTCGGTGGCCAGCGCCACCCCCGGAGCGAAGCGCAGATCGGGCTCGTCGGTGCGCACCTCGACCGTGACCTCGCCCCGCACACCGTGCGGGCGGCCGATCCTGCCCACGACTAGCTGCACTTGTCGCCTACCTCCGCTACCGCTTCAACGCGGCTTCTACGCGACGGTCCGAACGCCACCGCCCGAACCGATCTGTCACCGCAAACCCCCGGAAGAGACCGGTTCGAAGCCGGAAAACACACCGGGGGACCCCTGTGCGGGGCCCCCCGGACGCGTCGTTCGGCTCAGCGCGCCTCTTCCAGGTCAACCAGGTCGATCCGCACGTACTTGCCGTTCGACAACGCGTTGACGACGGTGCGCAACGCCTTCGCCGTACGGCCGCCACGGCCGATGACCTTGCCGAGGTCGTCGGGATGAACCCGGACCTCGAGAACGCGCCCGGTGCGGATGCGCCGTGCGCGGACCCGGACGTCGTCCGGATGCTCGACGATGCCCTTGACCAGGTGCTCGAGGGCCTCCTCGAGCACCTCAGGCCTCGCCTTCCGGCTTCTCCTCCGCGGCCGGGGCCTCGGCGGTCTCTTCGGCCTTCACGGTCTTCTTGGCCTTCTTCGGCGTGGTGGCGGCGGCGCCGGCGTCACCCGAGAGCGACTCCTTGGCGGCGGCCTCGTACGCCGCGTGCCGGTCCGGCTTGGGCTCGGCGACCTGGAGCGGCGTGGTGGGGGCGGGCTCGCCCTTGAACTGCTGCCAGTCACCGGTCAGCTTGAAGATCTTCAGGACCGGGTCGGTCGGCTGCGCGCCGACGCCCAGCCAGTACTGCACCCGCTCGGAGTTCACCTCGATGCGCGAGGGGTTCTCCTTCGGGTGGTACAGGCCGATCTCCTCGATGGCGCGGCCGTCCCGCTTGTTCCGGGCGTCGGCGACGACGATGCGGTACTGCGGGTTGCGGATCATACCGAGCCGCTTGAGCTTGATCTTGACTGCCACGGGTGTGGTCTCTCCTGCATTAGAGCGTGGGTGAGCGGTGTCTCATCGAGTGGGGCACGATGGGAGCCCGCCCGAGGGACAGGCGCGACCGGCGGGGGTGAGAGGGCACCCACCTGGCCACGATGTTCCAGCCTGACATTCTGCCAGATGATTCCCCATGCTCCGCAAAGGACGGTCCCGCCGCCGCCCTGATTTCGGCACGGATGCGCCCATGGCTCCGGAACGAGCATGCGAACTGATCGCGCCGGCAGGCCGTCCAACAGTCATGCGAGTTGCGAACAGGACCCTCACGGCCGGAGTGGCGGCCCTCGCCCTGCTGGCCGCCGGCTGCGGCGCGGGCACCACGCCCTCCGCGGCCGCCGCTCCCCCGGCCAGGACGACGACCCGGCACACGACGACCCCGCCCGCCGCGGACACGGGACGGGCCACCGCCGCCGGCGTGGCGTCCGTCCGGTACGGCGCCGCGGCGCGAACCACGGACACACGAAGCACGAGCACACGAACCACGGGCACACGAAGCACGGGCACAGCCCCCGAGCGGTGCCGTACGACCGGCCTGCGGGCCCGGGTGGGACGGCAGGACCCGGCGGCGGGCAACCGCTACGCGCCGCTCGTGCTGACCAACACGTCGGGCAAGACCTGCTGGGTGTACGGCTTCGTCGGGCTCGTCCTCATCGACGGCCGGGGCGACGTGCTGCGCACGCGCACCCGCCGCGAGAGCGTCACCCCGCATCGGGTGACGCTGCGCCCCGGGGCGAGCGCCCATGCCCGGCTCCACTGGACCGTGGTGCCGAGCGGGCACGAGACCCGGTGCCCCTCCTCGGCCCGTCTGATGATCATTCCGCCGGACGAGGTGGCGCACCTGGAGGTCCCGTTCACCGCGACGGTCTGCGACGACGGCAGGATCGACGCCAGGCCGATGGCCCCAGGCGCGAGCCTCTGAGGACACCGCGCCGGCCTCTGACCGACACCGGCGATCCTCGGAGAACACGGGACGCGACGAGACAGCCGCCGCCCGCCGAGAACCGGCGGGCGGGCGGTCCGGTCGTCAGTTCTGGCCGGGCAGCTTCAGCTTCGACGGGTCGAAGCCGGGCGGCAGCTCCAAGCCGGGGGGCAGCTGGCCGCCGCCGAGGTTGCCGAGCAGGCCCTTGGGCAGCTTGGGAGCGTCCGAGGACGACGCGTTCGCGCCGGCCTTGCCGAGCGCGGCCTTGCGCGGGTCGCCGCTGACGCGGCGGCCCTTCTTGGGCTTCTGCGCCTTCTGCTTGCGCCCGCCGGGCATGCCCGGGATGCCCATGCCCTGGGTCACCCGCTTCATCATCTTCTGCGCCTCGAAGAAGCGGACCACCAGGTTGTTCACCTCGGTGACCGTCACGCCCGAGCCCTTGGCGATGCGGGCCCGGCGCGAGCCGTTGATGATCTTCGGATCCTGGCGCTCGCCGGGCGTCATGGAGCGGATGATCGCCGCGATGCGGTCCAGGTCGCGGTCGTCGACCTGGTTGAGCTGCTCGCGCATCTGCCCCATGCCCGGCATCATGCCGAGCAGGTTCTTGATGGGCCCCATGCGGCGGACCATCATCATCTGCTCGAGGAAGTCCTCCAGCGTGAAGCCGTCCCCGGAGACGAGCTTGCCCGCCATCTTGGCGGCCTCCTGCTCGTCGAACGTCTTCTGCGCCTGCTCGATCAGGGTGAGGATGTCACCCATGTCGAGGATCCGGCCCGCCATGCGGTCGGGGTGGAAGGCGTCGAAGTCCTCGAGCTTCTCACCGGTGCTGGCGAACATGATCGGCCGGCCGGTGACGTGCCGCACCGACAGGGCGGCGCCGCCTCGGGCGTCGCCGTCGAGCTTGGTCAGCACCACGCCGTCGAAGCCGACGCCGTCCATGAACGCGCGAGCCGTGCTCACCGCGTCCTGGCCGATCATGGCGTCGAGCACGAACAGGACCTCGTCGGGCGTGACCGCGTCGCGGATGTCGGCGGCCTGCTTCATCAGCTCCTGGTCGATGCCGAGGCGGCCGGCGGTGTCGACGATGACCACGTCGTGCTGCTGGCGGCGCGCGTGGTCCACCGACTGCCGGGCCACCGCGACCGGGTCGCCCACGCCGTTGCCCGGCTCGGGGGCGTACACCGCCACCCCGGCCCGCTCGGCCATGACGGCGAGCTGCTGCACCGCGTTGGGCCGCTGCAGGTCGCAGGCGACGAGCAGCGGGGCGTGCCCCTGGTCGCTCAGCCACTTGGCGAGCTTGCCGGCCAGGGTCGTCTTACCGGAGCCCTGGAGGCCGGCCAGCATGATCACGGTCGGCGGGTTCTTGGCGTAGCGCAGCCGCCGCGTCTCGCCGCCCAGCACCTCGATGAGCTCGTCGTTGACGATCTTCACGACCTGCTGCGCGGGGTTGAGCGCCTGGGAGACCTCGGCGCCGCGGGCCCGCTCCTTCACCCGGGCCACGAAGTCCTTCACGACCGGCAGCGCGACGTCCGCCTCGAGCAGCGCGATGCGGATCTCGCGGCAGGTCGCGTCGATGTCGGCGTCGGAAAGCCTGCCTTTGGACCGAAGGGAGGAGAAGACCGAAGTCAGCCGGTCGGAAAGCGTCTCGAACACGTGTTTGGCCAGCCTCGAAGCGAGTGGACGGGTCGGTGAACCATCAGTCTCCCCAGACTATCCGCCCGCACGCCCTTCACGCCCGTGCCGGCGGGGCGAGATCGCCGGTCCGGCCCGTTGCCGGTCCTCACCGGACCGCGCTCACGTGGGATGTCAGCGCGTGTTCGACCAGCGTGATCAGGGTGCTCTTGACCGATTCGCGGTCACGGGCGTCGGTGCGGACGATCGGGACCTGGGGCGACAACGTCAGGGCCTCGCGCAGTTCGTCCTCCCCGTGGGTGTACTGCCCGTCGAAGCCGTTGACGCCGACGACGAAGGGCAGACGCGCCTCCTCGAAATAGTCCACCGCCGGAAAACTGTCGGCCAACCGCCGCGTGTCGACCAGCACCACCGCACCGATCGCCCCCCGCACCAGGTCATCCCACATGAACCAGAACCGATGCTGACCCGGCGTACCGAACAAATACAAAATCAGATCCCGGTCCAGCGACACCCGACCGAAATCCATCGCCACCGTCGTGGTCGTCTTGTGCGGCACCAACCCCACATCGTCCACCCCCGCCGAGGCATCGGTCATCACCGCCTCGGTCGTCAACGGCACGATCTCCGACACCGCCCCCACGA
>NZ_VDMA02000031.1 GCF_006334915.2 Microbispora catharanthi | reverse complement strand
CTGATCAACCTCGGACTCACCCGGACCGGCAACGTCTGGACACTGGAGCCCAAACCCGCCTGAGCGAACCACGGCCGACCACAAGCACCGGCCGTTATCGAGACAAGATCTTCAGTGGCCTTCTAGGCGGCGGTGCGTTCGCCGGCGGGGCGGCGGCGCAGGCTCGTCTGCTGGAGAGCCGGCGGCACGTAGGCCTGGTCGAGTGTGCCGACGTCGGTGCCGGGCGGGACGATCTCGTCGATCCGGTCGAGGATGTCGTCGGTGAGTGCGACGTCGGCGCCGGCGAGCAGGTCGTCGAGGTGGCTCATCGTGCGCGGCCCGATGATCGCGCTGGTCACGCCGGGATGGGCGATGGCAAACGCCATGGCGAGGTGGGTCATCGGCAGGCCCGCCTCCTGGGCGAGCGAGATGAACTGTTCGACCGCGTCGAGACGGTGCTCGTCGTTGAGGTGCCTGAAGAAGCCGGCGCGGCGCAGGTCGTTCTGCCGCCCCTTGCGTACGCGGCCGGTGAGCAGTCCCTGCGCGAGCGGGGCCCACACGAGGGTGCCCATCCCGTAGCGTTGCGCGAGCGGCAGGACCTCTCTCTCGATGCCGCGGTTGAGGAGCGAGTAGGGCGGCTGCTCGGTGCGGAACCGTTCCAGGCCGCGCCGCTCGGCGACCCACTGGGCTTCGACGACGCCGGAGGCGGGCATCGCGGACGAGCCGATCGCGCGGACCTTCCCGCTGTGGATCAGGTCCGAGAGCGCTGAGAGCGTCTCCTCGATGTCGGTGTCGAGGTCCAGCCGGTGGATCTGGTAGAGGTCGATGCGGTCGGTCCGGAGGCGGCGCAGCGAGTTCTCGACCGCGGTCATGATCCAGCGCCGTGAGGCGCCCTGCTGGTTGGGATCGTCACCCATCGGGCGGCTGAACTTGGTCGCGAGGACGACGCTGTCGCGGCGCCCTTCGAGTGCTCTGCCGACGATCTCCTCGGAGTCGCCGTAGACGTCGGCGGTGTCGACGAAATTGATCCCCGCGTCGAGCGCCTTGTGGATGATGCGGATCGAGTCGTCGGGGTCGGGGTTGCCGACGGACGTGGCGAACATCAATGCGCCGAGCGCATAGGGGCTGACCTTGATACCGGTCCGGCCGAGCGTGCGGTACCGCATGCGAACCATGCCTTCCTTCATCGAAAGATCCGGGTGATCCGTAGCACCGGCGAACCGGATGGAGCCGTCCTGCGGGTGCCGCGGGTGGCACACGGCACCTCTCCGGTGCTCGTCTCGTCGCCCCGTGAGGGCGCCGCCGGTCCGCCGCACCGGCTCCCAGCGTGCGGCGGTGCGGGCGTCGGCGGGAGAGACGTCCTCATCCGGGGACAGGCGGTCCCTGGCTGCGTCCGGCGTCCCCGGGGCATGGTGGGAGTGTGGACAGAACCGAACTGGCCGACTTCCTGCGTCACTGCCGTGCCCGACTCGTCCCAGCCGACGTGGGGCTGTCGCAGAGCGCGCGGCGGCGCACCCCGGGACTGCGCCGCGAGGAGGTGGCGCAGCTGGCGGGCATGTCCACCGACCACTACACGCGGCTGGAGCAGGCCAGGGGTTCGCGCCCGTCGCGCCAGATGCTCGCCGCCGTCGCCCGCGCGCTGCGGCTGACCGGCGACGAACGGGACCACCTCTTCCATCTCGCCGGCGAGGAGCCGCCGCGGGACCGGCCGGCCACGGAGCACGTCCGTCCCGGCCTGCTGCTCGTCCTCGACCGGCTGACGGACATCCCCGCCCAGGTGGTGAGCGACCGCGGCGACATCCTCGCGCAGAATGCGATGGCCAAAGCACTCCACGGTGACGTGTCCGCCCGCCCCGAGGCGGAGCACAACGTCGCCTGGCGCTACTTCACGGACCCGTCCGCGCGGGAACTCTTCCCGGCCGAGGACCGTGACCGCGCCGCCCGCGTCGCGGTGGCGGATCTGCGCGCCACACTCGCCCGCCGCCCCGACGACGCGCGGCTGGCAGGGCTCGTACGCAGGCTCCGCGCCCGCAGCGAGGAGTTCTCGGCGCTGTGGGACACCCACGACGTGGCCGTGCGCCGCGCCGACGTCAAGCGCTTCCTGCATCCGGTCGTCGGCCTGCTGGAGTTGGACTGCGAGGTACTGCTGAGCCCGGAGCACGACCAGCGGCTGGTCGCCTACACCGCCCGCCCGGGCAGCGAGTCCTACGAGCGGCTGGAGCTGCTGCGCGTGGTCGGCATCCAGGACCTGACCATCGGCTGAACCGCCGCGCCGGGTCCGCCCGCGCCCGCAGGAGCGGCAAGGCGCGGTCTGCCGGTCTCAGGTCACCAGGCCCCTGCGGTAGGCGTAGACCACGGCCTGCACGCGGTCGCGCAGGTCGAGCTTGGTGAGGATGCGCGACACGTACGTCTTGACGGTCTCCTGGCTGATGACCAACGTCGCGGCGATCTCACCGTTGGACAGGCCGTCGGCGATGAGGCGCAGCACCTCCAGCTCGCGCGGGGTCAGCGCGACGTCGTCCGGCGTGCCCTCGGCGGGACGAATCCGCGCCGCGTACCTGCCGACGAGCTGCCGCGTCACCTCGGGGGCCAGCAGCGCGGCACCCGTCGCGACGGTGCGGATGCCGTGCAGCAGTTGTGCCGGTGGGGCGTCCTTGAGCAAGAACCCGCTCGCCCCCGCACGCAGCGCCTCGTAGACGTACTCGTCCAGGTTGAACGTCGTCACCACGAGCACCTTGACGGGGTCCGCGACCCCGGCGCCGGCCAGCAGGCGGGTCGCCCCGATGCCGTCGAGCACCGGCATGCGCACGTCCATCACCACGATGTCCGGGTTCAGCCGGCGAGCGAGGTCGACCGCGGCGCGACCGTCCCCGCACTCGCCCACCACCTCGAGGTCGGGCTGCGCATCGATGATCGTCGCGAATCCGGTGCGGATCAGCGCCTGGTCGTCGCAGACCAGGACCCGGACCGGCGCGTTCACGCCGGGCTCCCCGCGGGGATGAGTGCCCGCACGACGAAGGCGCCGCCCGCCCGCCGCCCGGCGCTGAACTCGCCGCCCAGGGCGTCGACCCGCTCGCGGAGCCCGGCGAGGCCCCGCCCGCTCCCGCCGGGCGAGCCGGTCCGCGAGCCGGAACCATCGGTGCTGACCTCCACGAGGATCTCCTTCTCGCCATAGCGCACGCGGACCTCGGTGCGGCTGCCGTGGGCGTATTTGAGGGCGTTCGTCAGGGACTCCTGCACGACCCTATAGGCCACGAACTCCGCGCTGCCGGACGATTCCGCCGGACTGCCCTCCTCGGCGAACTCCACCGGCTGCCCGGCCTGGCGCGTCTGCTCCACCAGAGTGCGAAGTTCTCCGACGGACGGCATCCTGACGTCGGTGTCGTGATCGGGGTTGAGCAGGTCGAGCAGGTGCCGCAGATCGGAGATGGCCCGTCGGCCGGTGTCGGTGACGGCGCTCAGTGCCGCGTCGAGGCGGTCGGGTGCGGCGGTCAGGTAGCGTGCCGCCTCGGCCTGCACGACCATCGCCGTCACGTGGTGGGTCACGACGTCGTGCAGCTCGCGGGCGATGCGGGTGCGTTCGGCGGCGCGGGTGGCCTCGGCGACGCGGCGGCGGCCCTCGGCCTCGGCGGCCCGGGTGGAGCGCAGCCAGGCCCCGATGCCCCACGCGAGGACCAGCACCAGGTAGAACGTGACATATCCCTCCAGTCCCTCGGCCGAGCCGGTCCGGTCGAGCGCGACCGCCAGCGGCACGTACGCCACGGAGAGGAGGACCGCGGTGACGCGCCGGTGCCGCTCCAGATGGGCGCCCGTGCTCATCAGCACGATGGGCAGTGCGGTGCTCGCCGCCGTGTGGTAAGCGAGGAGCTGGTCGAGGGCGAAGCCGAGCGACCCCAAGGTGAGGCAGACGGCCGGCCATCGTCGCCGGACGGCCAGCGAGAGGCACTGGAGGGCGACCACCAGGACGGCCGCCGCGTCGAAGGGGCGGGTCGGCAGGTCGCCGAGCTGCGTCCCGTGGTTGTGCATCGCCGGCAGGAACGACGAGACGGCCAGCAGCAGCGCGAGCGGAAGATCCCGGACCGTGACGTCGGACCGCCTCCACAGATCGGGGACCCGCCGGAGATCGATCACTGGGAGAGCGTAGCGGTCGCGCCGGCGCGGGCACGGCGCCGACGGGGAACCAGGTTGCCGCGACGGCGGGCCAGCCACAGGAACACGACCGTCAGCAGCAGGCCGAACACCACCGCGTACGCGCTCGCCTCCGGCCCGAACTCGCCGCCGGTGAGCACGTCCGGACCCGACGTCACACCATGCAGCAGCCCCTGCGTCGCGCCGTTGCCGGAGACCTCGGTGCCGAAGACGCCGCCCTCGACGAAGTTCCAAGCGAAGTGCAGGCCGATCGGCAGCCACAGGGTGCGGGTCGCGGCGTAGGCGGCGGCGAGCATGCCGCCGGCCTCGATCGCGATGGCGATCGCGCCCCACAGGTTGGCGTTCTGGTTGCCCAGGTGCATCAGGCCGAACACCAGGCCGGTCAGCCCCAGCGCGATCCACGTGCCGGTCCATTTCTCGACGATCCGGAACAGGACGCCGCGGAACAGCAGCTCCTCCGTCACCGCGGCGGCGGCACTGAAGCCGAGCAGCCCGACCGCGCCCGTCACCGAGCCGAGGCCCTCGATCCGGTAACCGCCCACGAGAGCGATGTTCACGATGACGGCCGTGAACGCCCCGGCACCGATCAGCATCCCCCGGCCGACGGCGGAGGCGGCGCCTTCCCCGGCCACCTCCACCGGCGCGCGGCGCTCCGACCACCGCACCGCCCACGCGTACACGAACACCGCGAGTACGGCTGTCGCGACACCGAGGACCAGGGTGAGAAACGCGTTCCCCTGTACCGCGCCCATGCCCAGGTTGCCGGCGAAGGCGACCGCCGCGACGGCCACCAGCTGCTTCAACAGTCGCATGACGACTCCTTTGGGAGACTCCGCGACCGGAGCGCCGCGGTTACGCCGAGAACGCTAGGGATTCGACGGTCTGGAATCGTCACCGCGCGGTGGACATTCGCGGGTAGCTCGCACGGGGGACAAGTGCGCCGCGCTACCAGGGCCTATACGACGGATATACCGGCGTCTCCGATGCTCGGGCTGCGCCCGCACAGTTAGTGAAGAGAAGGTGGCCATGCGACGGGGGGCCGCCGGGGCAGGGCATGGCCGGGGGAGGAGGCGGCGGGCACCTCGGCTGATCGAAGGCTCGCCCCGGTGACCGGCCTCGCGAGGGGTGACGGTGTTGGAGTTCGACGTTCTCGGGCCGCTGCGGGTGAGCCGCGACGGGGTGCCCGTCCCGCTGGGCGCGGCGATGCTGCGACGCATGCTGGCGGCCCTGCTGTGTACGCCGGGCAGGCCGGTGGCGGTGCCGGCGCTGGTCGAGGCCCTGTGGGGGAGCACACCGCCCCGCAGCGCGCACAAGACCCTTCAGATATACGTGCTGCGGTTGAGGCAGGCGCTGGGTGAGCGCGACCGCGTCGTCCGTAGCACGGGTGGTTACGCCATCACCGTGCTGCCGCCGGAGCTGGACGTGCTGCGCTTCCGGGAGCTCACGGCGGCGGGGCGGGCCGCCAGGAGGAACGCGGACCCGGCGAAGGCGGGCATGCTGTTCGAGCGTGCGCTCGGCCTGTGGCGGGGGCCCGCCTACGCCGACATCGGGGACGTGTCGATGGTGGCCGACGAGGCGCGGCGGCTCGAGGAGGAACGGCTGCTGACCTGTGAGGAGCTGGCCGTCGTCGACCTGGCCCGGGGCCGCCACGCGGAGCTGGTCACCGGCCTGACCGAGATGGCAGAGCTGCATCCCTACCGGGAGCGGCTGCACGCCTGCCTGATGCTGGCCCTGAGCCAAGCCGGGCGCCAGGTCGAGGCGTTACGGGTCTACCAGCGGACGCGGACCGTGCTCGGTGAGGAACTCGGCGTGGAACCCGGCCGGATGCTGCGACGGGTGCACGAGGCGATCCTGCGGGACGAAGCGATCGGACCGTTCGCCGGCGAGATCCTCGGGCCGGAGGGGGCGGCCTGCGCGGACGAGCGCGCCGCGTACTTCGAAGCCCGGGACACCGCCGACTACAGCGCCGGAAACGCTGACGGAAACACCGCCGGGGACGAAGCCGGGAGCGACGCGGAGAGCCGGACGGGTGAGGGGCGGACGGGTGAGGGGCGGACGGGTGAGGGGCGGACGGGTGAGGGGCGGACGGGGCCCGCGACGACGGTGCCGTGCCATCTGCCACCGGACATCGCGGACTTCACGGGACGCCAGGACACGGCGGAGTCACTGCGGCTGTGGCTCACCGGCGCGGACGGACACACCGCCGCGACGCCGGTCGTGGCCCTGTACGGCGGGGCGGGCACCGGCAAGACGGCGCTCGCGGTCCACGTCGCCCACGGCCTGCGGGAGACGTTCGCCGACGGCCGGCTCTACATCGACCTGCGCGGGACCTGCCCTCGGCCGATCGTCCCGGCCGAGGCGCTGGGGCGGTTCCTGATCGCCCTCGGGGTGGACGCGCGGGCGGTGCCGGACGAGGCCGAGGAGCGCGGGAAGCTGTTCCGCACCGTCCTGGCCGACCGTCGTGTGCTGGTCGTGCTGGACGACGCCGCGGGCGAGGAGCAGGTCAGGCCGCTCCTGCCGGGTGGCGCGGGCTGCGCCGTACTGCTGACGAGCAGGCGCGGGGTCGCCGGATTGAGCGCCCGATCCGTACGCGTCGGCCCGCTCGATCCGGCATGCGCGTCGGAGCTGCTCGGGCGGATCGCCGGGCCGATCCGGGTGGCGGCGCGGCCCACGGTCGCGGCCGAGATCGTCCGGCTCTGCGGTCACCTGCCCCTGGCGATACGGATCGCGGGGGCGAAACTGGCGCTGCGCGAGCACTGGCGACTCGACCACCTGGCGGATCGCCTGCGGGCGGAGCGGCGGCGCCTCGACGAGCTCTCTCTCGGCGACCTGTCGGTCCGGGCGGGGCTGGCCGCCGACTACGACAGGCTCGACGAGACCAGCCGGCGGGCGCTGCGGATGCTCGGCCTGCTCGACGTCCCCGCCTTCGCCGCCTGGATGCTCGCGGCGGCCCTCGACGTGACGGTGCGCGAAGCCGAGACGTACGCCGATATGCTCGTCGACGCCCAGCTCCTGAACTGCGAGGGCAGCGACGGGAACGGGCAGTTCCGCTACCGCTTCCATGAGTTGGTACGGCTCTACGCGCGGGAACGCGCCGAGCTGGAGGAGACCGCCGGCGAGCGGGACAAGGCGATCACCCGCGTTCTCGGCGCGTTGCTCGCGCTCGCGGAGGCGGCGGAGAGCGGCCTGCCGGAGCAGGCGGCCTCCGTCATCCGTGGCGCGGCCCCTCGCTGGTACGCCGACCCCGCCACCACCAGGGCCCTGGTCGGCGATCCGACGGCCTGGTTCGACAGCGAGCGGCAGAGCCTTCTGGCGGGGGTGGCGCAGGCCTGCCGGCTCGGTCTGAACGAGGCGGCCTGGGAACTGTCCGCCCGCGCGGCCGGCTACTACGCCTTCCGCGGGCACTACCGGGACTGGGCGTCATCCCACGAGCTGGCGCTGCGGGCGTGCGCACTGGGCGGCGACCGGTGGGGCGAGGCGGTGATGACGCGCGGCCTCGGCCACCTGCTCATGATCGGCGTGGAGCAGCGGCGCGGCGTCGGCCCCGAGGCGATCGAGGCGGCGCTCGCGGTGTTCGGCGCGGCGGGGGAACGGCATGGCGCGCTCGACCTGCTGTGCCTGCGGGCGTTCGCGCTGTGCCGCGGGGGCGACCCCGACCAGGCCCGCGCGGTGGCGGACGAGGCCATGGCCATGGCTGAGGAGATCGGCTACGAGCTCGCCCTGAGCCGTCTCTGGTACGTCCGCGCCGTCACCGACCGGGAGCAGGGGCTCCACGAGGACGCGCTCGCCTGCGCGGACCGGGCGCTCCGCCTGGCGATCCGCGGGAACAGTCTGGTGGCCAGGACCCTCGCCCTGCGGGAGATGGCGGCCGCCTGCCGCGACCAGGCCACGGGCAGGCGCGTCTCCCACCATCTGTGGGAGGGCCTGCAGATCTGCCGGCGGCGCGGGGAGCGGCTGCTGGAGGCGTATCTGCTGCTCGCCCTCGGCGATCTGTGCCTTCGTTTCGGGCGCCGGAACGTGGCGAAGCCGATCGAGCGGGCGCTGGCCGTGTTCGAGGAGTTCGGAGTTCCTTCCGGACAGGCCGCCGGGCTCCGCGTCCTGGGTGAGTCACACCGTCTCGGCGGCCGCGCCGACCAGGCGGTACGCGCGCTCGACGACGCGGTACGCACGGCGCGCGGGCTGCACGACCTCCACGAGCAGGCGCTCGCGCTGAGAGCCCTCGGCCGGGTCCAGCACGACTGCGGCGACCAGGAGGCGGCCACGCGGTCCTGGACGGCGGCGCACCGGTTGTTCCAGCGGCTCGGCAACACCGCAGAGGCCGCCGTGGACGGCGTGGACGGCGTGGACGGGGCCTCGCCCGATCACGACAACCTGCGGATGACGACGCCCAGCACCTCGCTCACCGGCAGGTAGCCCCAGTGCCGCGAGTCCCGGCTGGTCGGGCCGTCGCCGAGGACCACCAGCCGGTCGGCCGGGACCACGTCACCCGGCGCGGCGTGCACGCCCGGCGCGACCTGGTCGGGCACCCTGTCGCCCGGCATGGCGGCGACCCGCTTGATCAGCCACTCCGTCCCGCGCAGTCCGGACGCGCGTCCCGAAGAGCCCGTGCCGCCCGGCTGCAGGCGCCGGAAGACCACCACCTGGCCGCGCCGCGGGACCGCCCGCCCGCCGCGTCGTATGAGCACCCGATCTCCCGGCTGGTACGTCGGAACCATGCTCGTCCCGGCCACCCGCACCACGACGAAGCGTCGCCGGGCCGCGACCATCCCGGCGACCGCGGCGGCCACGGCCAGAGACAGCAGCGAAATCACGAAATGTTGCATGATCAACCTTTCGGCCTGGTCAGCCGATCGCGATTCTGCCGAGTCCCGGCTGCGCGACGGTTGCGCGGCCCCTACGGCGTATCGCGCATCCGGCGCGCAACCGCGGCGAAGGCCGCGCCGAGCATCCTCACAGGGCGGGCGGCCTACCACGCCCGAACCCAGCAAAGGGAGAAACCATGATCCGTAAGCTGAACCGCCTGGGAGACCGGCTGCTCGAAAAGCTCCTCCCCGGTGCCGAAGCCCAGGCCGACAACTGTTTCGAATACTGGCCGTCGGGCGGCTGCAACCGCTACAAGGACTGCTACCCCAACCCGACCGGCTTCCTCTGCATCACATACTGGCGGAGCAGCTGCAGCGGCGCCTGGCAGAACATCGGCTACTGCTGACGCCGGCCGGCACGTCCCATGGTCTATGCCGTGCTGACCGTCCGGCTCGTGCTGATGGGGGTCTTCCTGGTCTCCGTCCTCACGAAGCTGCGCACGCGGCGGGCCTTCGGCGATTTCACCACGGCGGTTCGGCGACTCGGCGGCCTTCCCACGGGTCTCGGGACGCCCGCCGCCGTGGTGGTCGTCGCCGTCGAGGCCGGGACCGTCGTCATGCTGGCGGCGCCCGGCCTCGACGGCGACGGCAGGCCGGGCCTCCTGCTCGCCGGGGGCCTGCTCCTCGGGTTCGCCGCGGTCCTGGTGACGGCGCTGCGGCGCGGAACGACCGTCGCGTGCCGATGCTTCGGTGGATCGGACGAGCCGGTCAACCGCCGGCACGTGGCGCGCAACGCCGTTCTCGTCGCGTGCGCGATGGCCGGGGCCGCCATGACGTCCGCTGCGGGCGGCACGCCCGTCGCGCCGCCCGCCGCCGCGCTCTGCCTGCTCGGGGCCTCGGTCGCCGTCGGCGCCGTCGTGCTCCTCGACGACCTGCTCCACCTCCTCCGCTGATCCATCGAAGGGAACGCCCATGGCCGTCCTGGCCGCCGCCGTCGTCCTGCTCGGCGGGCTCGTCCTGGTGAACCTGCTCCTGACCGGCGCGGTCATCAGGAAACTCCGGAAAATCACCAAGGACTCCCTCGCCGGGAGAATGCCCGGAAGTCCCGGGCTCGCCGTGGGCGCCGAGGTCCCGGCCTTCTCCGCGCTCACGGTCACGGACACGAAGGTGACCACGGACGACTTCGCGGGCGAGCGCACCCTCGTCGGGTTCTTCAGCACCGACTGCCCGCACTGCCTGCCGAAGGCGCCCGCCTTCGTCACGACCGCCCGTGACGCCGCCGCCGACGGCGTACGAGTCCTGGCGGTGGTGGTGGAGGGCGAGAAGAGACCCGCCGAGCTGCTCGCCGCCCTGACGGACGACGTGAGCGTCGTCGTGGAGAGCGAGGGCGGCGCGATGGCGGACGCGTTCGAGATCAGGGCCTTCCCGTCCTTCTTCCTGGTCGGCCCCGACGGAACCGTCGCCGGCAGCAGCCTGAAGCCGGAGCTGCCGGCGGCAGCGCCGTCCCCGGCCTGACCGGCGTGAGGTCACGACTCGGGCCGCTGCGGCTCACCCTGGCGCTCGTCTGGCGGGCCGGACCGGTTCTCGCGCTGTCCCAGCTCGCCATGGCGGTCCTGAACGGCGCCGCCCCCGTCGCGATCACGTGGCTCACCAAACTGCTGATCGATCGCCTGACCGCCGGGTCGGGCCCCTCGACGACGCCGCTCGCCGCCGCGATGGCCGTGCTCGGAGCCCTGACCGCGCTGCTGCCCCACCTGTCCGGGTGGGTCCAGCGGGAGCAGCAGCGCCGCATCGCGTGGCGCACCAGCGACGAACTGTTCACCGCGGTGTGCCGGATGCAGGGACTGACGAGGCTGGAGAACCCGGATTTCCACAATCGGCTCCAGCTGGCCCAGCAGTCCGCCCAGACCGCTCCGCAACTCGTCACCGAGTCGGCGCTCGGAGCGGCACGCGGCGGCATCACCATCGCCGGGCTCCTCGGCGCGCTCGCCACGCTCAGCCCGCTCCTCGCCGCCGTCGTTGCCGCGGCCGCCGTGCCCGAACTGATCGTCCAGCTCAGGCTCGGCCGCCGCCGGGCGTACCTCCGCCTGGAGATGGCCCCCGCGGAACGCCGCCGGATGTTCTACCAGACGCTGATGCTCGACCATCAGGCCGCCAAGGAGATCCGGCTGTTCGGCATCGGGGGCTTCCTGCGGCGGCGCATGCTGGGTGAACTGGCCGCCGAGCAGCGGGCGGAACGCCGGATGGACCTGACGGCCGTCCGCTACAACGGGGCGCTCACCGCCCTCAGCACGGTCATCGCCGGCGCCGCGCTGATCGTGCTGGTCTCCCGGATAGCGGGGGGTCAGGCCGGCATCGGCGACCTGGCCGTCCTCACCGCCGCACTCGCCGGCACCCAGTCCTCCCTCTCCGGGATGGTGATCCAGCTGGCACACCTGAACGAGGCACTCGTCCTGGCCGGCCACTACGCCCACGTCGTCACCATCGGACCCGACCTGCCGGAACCCGCCACCGGCGGCGACGTGCCACCGCTACGGCGCGGCATCGAACTGCGCGACGTGTGGTTCCGATACGACGCCGGCCATCCGTACGTGCTGCGCGGCCTGAACTTGACCATCCCGTACGGGCGGAGCGTGGCCCTGGTCGGCCTGAACGGCGCGGGCAAGAGCACCGTCGTCAAGCTCCTGTGCCGCCTCTACGACCCCGAGCGCGGCAGCGTCCGCTGGGACGGCGCCGACATGCGCGAGCTGCGCGTCGACGACCTGCGCCGCCGGATCGGAGCCGTGTTCCAGGACTACGTGGCCTACGACCTCACCGCGGCGGAGAACGTCGCCGTCGGCGACGTCGGCTCCCTCGACCGGCCGGAGCAGATCCACGAGGCGGCCCGCCGGGCGGACGTCCACGACAAACTGGTCAGCCTTCCCCGCGGCTACGACACCATCCTGTCGCGGTTCTTCGCCGCCGAACAGGACGAGGACCCCGGCCGGGGCGTGCTCCTGTCCGGGGGGCAGTGGCAGCGCGTCGCCCTCGCCCGCGCCCTCCTCCGCGCGGACACCGCCGACCTGCTCATCCTCGACGAGCCCAGCTCCGGGCTCGACCCCGAGGCCGAGTACGCCATCCATCAGCGGCTCCGCGACTACCGAGGCAGCCGTACGCGCCTCCTCATCTCGCACCGCCTCAACACCGTGCGCGGCGCGGACCACATCGTCGTCCTCGCCGACGGGCGGGTAGCCGAACAGGGCACCCATGACGAGCTGATGGCCCTCGACGGCGAATACGCCCGCCTGTTCACCCGCCAGGCGGCCGATTTCCAGCTCAGCCAGGCCGCCGGCCCCGACCGCCCCTGACACCTGCCGTCCGAGACATCACCGCGGTAACCGCTTGCGCTCCTCGCCCGGCCTGAGGCAACCTTGGACCCCAAGGAAAAACCTAGGGGTCCTAGGAATATTCACGGTGCTCCAGGGTGGAGAAGGGCGGCATGCACATGGTGCGGGCCGGTTTGACGGCGGATCGGGTGACGCTCGCCGGTGCCGAGCTGGCGGACGAGGTCGGGCTCGAGCACGTGACCATGTCGGCGGTGGCGCGACGACTCGGGGTGAAGGACGCCAGCCTGTACGCGCACGTCCGCAGTCTCGAGGACCTGCGCGGGCGGATCGCACTGCTGGCCGCGGACGAGAAGACCATCCGCATCGCGGAGGCGACCGCCGGACGGGCCGGAAAGGACGCACTGGTGGCGTACGCCAACGCCTGGCGGCAGTACGCCCACGACCACCCGGGCCGATACACGGCGACGCAGATCCCGATCCAGATCGATCCCGAGCTCGTGGCCCGGGCCGCCGGGCCACGGCGCGCCGTCGAGCTGACCTACAGCATGCTGCGCGCCTACGCGCTGCAGGAACCCGACCTGACCGACGCGGTCCGGCTGATGCGCAGCACGCTCCACGGCTTCACCAGCCTGGAGGCCGCGGGCGGGTTCGCGCACGCGCGCCCGGCGGAAGACACCTGGGTCCGCTGTCTCGACGCCCTGCACACCCTCCTTGAGCACTGGCCCACGCACGATGAAGGAGACTCGACATGACCAGCCCGGCCATCGGCCACCTGCGCGTGGACGGCGCCACCCTGCGCTACGAGGTGCGCGGAAAGGGCCCGCTCCTGCTGCTGATCCCCGGCGGCACGGGCGGGGCGGCCTCCTTCGACGGCGTCGCCGACACCCTGGCCGCCGACTACACGGTCGCGTCCTACGACCCGCGCGGTCTGTCCCGCAGCCCGCTTGACGACCCGGAGGCCCCGCAACGGGTCGAGCGGCACGCCGACGACGCGGTGCGGCTGCTGGAGCTGCTGTCACCGGACGCGCCCGCCCGCGTGGCCGCCTGCAGCTCGGGCGCGATCGTCGCGCTGCACCTGCTCACCACCCATCCCGAGCGGATCGAACGCGTCGTGGCGCACGAGCCGCCGCTGGTGGAGGTGCTGCCGGACGCCGCCGAGCATCGCGCGCTGCTCGCCCGCGTCCAGGACACGTTCCGCAGGGAGGGACTGATGCCCGCGGCGGCCGTGTTCGCGGCCGGTCTGAGGCGGCCCGGCGCCGATCCCGTCGACGTCAAGGCGGCCACCGAACTCCCCCCGCAGGCGGCGGCCCGGGCGGAGCGGACGATGGCGGACATGCCCTACTTCCTCGGGCGCATCGTGCCGAGCTTCATGGCCTACACACCGGACGTGGATCGCCTCGAGGTTCTGTCGGACCGGCTCGTGCTCGCCGCCGGAGCGGACTCACACGGCGAACTGCCCTACCGTCCCGCCGCCTTCCTCGCCGAGCGGTTCGGCACGGAGCTCGTCCACTTCCCCGGCGGGCACACGGGGCTCACCACACACCCCGCCGAGTTCGGCGAGCTGCTCCGCAAGGTGCTGAGCGCCTGACTCGGCCGCGCCGGCGAAGTCGTGCCGCCTGGTGTCGTGTGGGGCAGGTGCCCATTCGTCTTCCTGGTGAAGGCCGATCAAAGGAAGAGAGTCAACCGTGAAGTACGTGCTGATGTTCGTCGAGACCGAGGAGTTCGCCAAGCGGCTGGAGGCGATGGACGAATCGGAGCGCGAGGCCGCCTACGAGGCGGTGGTCCGCTGGTTCGCCGAGAACTCCAGCAAGATCACGCATCACATGCGTCTGGCGCCCGCGCACACCGCGACCACCGTACGTCTCGGCGGCGGCGAGCCCGTCGTCACCGACGGGCCGTTCGTCGAGGGCAAGGAGGTCGTCAGCGGTTACGCGGAGGTGGAGGTGGCCGATCTGGACGAGGCGCTGAAGCTGGCCAGGTCCTGGCCGGCGTGCCCGATCGTGGAGATCCGACCGGCCGCATGAGCGGACCGGACAGCGGCAGAGGGAGCCGGGAGGTGCTGGCCCGCGTCGTACGTGAGCACGCGGGCCGCCTCGCGGCGTGCCTGGTGTCGCTGCTGGGCGACTTCTCCGCCGCCGAGGACCTGGTGCAGGACGCCGTGGAGACCGCGCTGCGCCGCTGGCCGGTCGAGGGCGTGCCGGACCGGCCGGACGCCTGGCTGTTCACCGTGGCCCGCCGCCGCGGCCTCGACGTGCTGCGGCGGGAGACGAACTACCGCGCCAAGCTGGCCCGGCTGCGGTGGCCCGAGCCGGGGGAGAGCGACGACCGGCTGCGGCTGATCTTCACGTGCTGCCATCCGGCGCTGTCGCCCGAGGCCCGGATCGCGTTGACCCTGCGGGTGGTGTGCGGGCTGAGCACCGCGCAGATCGCCGCTGCCTTCGTCGTGCCGGAGACCACGGTCGCCCAGCGGCTCACCCGGGCCAAACGAAAGATCGCCGAAGCGGGCATCCCCTACCGGATTCCGGCCGCCGAGGAGCTGCCCGAGCGGCTGGACGCCGTGCTCGCGGTCGTCTACCTGCTGTTCAACGAGGGATATCTGTCCAGCAGCGGCGATCGGGCCGAGGCGCGCGACCTGGCCGACGACGCCGAGTGGCTGGCCGGGCTCCTGGCCGGCCTCATGCCGGGCGAGCCGGAAGTGGCCGGGCTGCTCGCGCTCATCCGGCTGCACCGGGCGCGCGGCGCGGCCCGGTTCGATTCCCACGGGCGTCTGGTGCCGCTCGCCGAGCAGGATCGCGGCCTGTGGGACCGCGCCGCGATCGCCGAGGCGACCGCGTTGCTGATCCGCACCGCCAGGACCCATCGCCGGCCCGGGCCCTACCAGTTGCAGGCCGCGATCGTGGCCTGTCACGCCGAGGCCGCAGGCTTCGAGCACACCGACTGGGCACAGATCCTCGTGTTGTACGACATGCTCCTGGCGGTGGCGCCCTCGCCGGTCACCCGGCTGCACCGGGCCGTCGCCCTGCGCTACGTCAAGGGGCCCGCGGCCGCGCTGGCGGAGCTGACCGGCCTGGAGGGGGCCCTGTCCCGCTACCCGCTCCTGCACGCGACCCGAGCCGAGCTGCTGCGCGCGCTGGGCGACACGAGCCAGGCGCGGCTATGTGATGAGCGGGCGCTGGGCCTGACCGCCAACCCGGCCCAGCAGGCCCTGCTCCACCAGCGGCTGGATCTGACTCGTGGGGAGTGGCCGTAGCGTCCGCCGGCACCGCGTCGCGACAGATCGATCGCTACGGGTGACTGGCCCATGTCGGCCGTTATCCGCAGGTGCCCCGCCATGAGGGTCTCGATCGCATGGTTAGGGGTTGGTTTACTTCGTAAAGGTGCTCGCCGCAAAAGATCAGTCACGGGAACGCGGGCCGCCGGACGCGGATGAGCCCTGGCCACGTGAGCCAGGGCTCGTGCGTCCGTCGCCGCGTCACACCCCCATGAGCCGGGACAGCCGGACGATCGCGCCGGTCGCGAGGTCCACGACCACCGGGCCGGACGCCGCCGGCCGTACGGTGCCGTCGTCCCGCGTGAGCGTGACGGACACGGCGACCTTCCGGTCGAACGTCGAACGGTCGGCGACCAGCGGCTGCACCAGGGTGACCTCGAGCGTGGGCGCGTCCGCGGGGAGGACGGCCCGCGCGACCTCGATGCCGGACACCGCGAAGACCAGTCCCACGCCGGCGATGCCCGCGGCCCGCAGGTCCACGTCCCGCCGGATCAGGACGGCCGTGTGCAGGTTCTCCAGGTAGACGTTGCGGACGACCAGCTGGGCGGGGTCCGCGGGGTCGAGCAGCGCCTGCGGCACGACGGCCCCGTCCCGGACGGCGGCGGGCAGCGCGACGTCCCCGTGGGCGGGCACGCGCGCCGGCGGGTCGAGCGGGACGCGCTGCCACCCCCCGACCGCCGCCCGCACCCAGAGGGCCGTCACCGTGGCCGCCGTGTCGGCGTCGTTGCGCAGCCCGGTCGCGGTGACCCGCACCGGCCCGCCCGGGTACGGGCCGGCCAGCTCGTCCACGTCCAGGTGCACCGTGGTCGCGATCGACGTGGAGGAGTCGCCGGTGTCGAAGACGACCTGCGCGACCGCGTCGCCGCCGCGCAACTGGGTGACCGCCACGACAGCGTCGTCGTAGTCCACGTGCAGCGCCAGGCGGATCGCGTCGTCGTCCAGGACGGCGCGCAGGCCGCCCTCCAATGTGCTCGACCGCACCGACACCCCGGTCGACCCCACCGAGGGGGACGTCGGGAGCAGCACGCGGACGTCGCGCCCGCCGGCGTCCGCGCGCAGCAGCGACTCCAGCTCGGTGAGCTCGGCCGCCGACAGGTCGGGCACGCACCGGGCCTGCAGCCGGCACGGCAGGCCCGCGTCCACGGTGGCGTCGAACACCTGCAGCCACTCCAGCTGGGGGCGGCCGGCCACGTCGCGGGCCACCCGGTAGTGGGCAGGCACGACGAGGTACGTGGCCGGCTGCTGGAGCGACTCCCACACCGAGTACCGGTGGTCGCGGTCCAGGCGCGGAGCCGGCGCGAACCGCCGGGCCGGGACGCGGCCGAGCTGGAAGGCGTCCTGACAGCCGACGATCACGGGCTCTGCGCCCCCGGCGTCCTGCCGGTACAGGCCGGGGTTGTCGCGGCACGGCACCAGCAGCGGCAGGCGGTGCGAGCGGGTCACGGACACGCCCATGTCCATGGTGAACGACGGGGGGTCCGTGGCGAGCCCCTCCGGGTCGGGCCCTTCCGATCCCGTTGTCCCGTCGAGGATCCCGCCGCGCCGTCCGTTGAGGTCGTCGCGGAGCACCAGGCGGCGGCCGGCGCGCGGCAGGGGGAGCGGCACCCGGGCGAGGGTCAGCGGGGCCGGCAGGTCCTCCGCCGGCGCCTCCACCGGTGCATCCATCGGGGCCTCGGCCGGCGACGCCGCCAGGAAGGCCGGCTCCGCCACCGCCGAGTCCGCGAGCGACGCCTCCACCACGGCCCGTGCCGCCGCGGACGTGTCCGTGAGCGCCGACTCCGTCAGGGACGATCGCCCCAGCGACAACTCCGTGAGCGCCGACTCCGTGAACGGCGACTCCGTGAACGGCGGCGACACCTGGGTCAGCCGGACGGCGCCCCGCCCGGCGGTCGTGAGCTCGCCGGGAACGCGGACCTCGGTGGTCACCACGTCCGACCAGTTCGGATGCTCTTCGGGGATCGGGTGCTCCTCTCGGAGCGGCTCCTCGAACGGCCATCCCCGGACCGGCGCGACCTCCAGACTGCCTGGCCTGTCGGGGTTCTCCCCGGAGAGGGCCCACGCGGCGGGCGTCTCCTGCACGCCGACGAAGCTCGTGCTGACGACGACTCCCGCTCCGTCGTCCGGCTGGAAGCCCGGTGTGCTCAGCGCGCCGTACGCGGCCCTGGCCACGGCTCCGCTGATCTCGGCCCTGCAGTGGACGAGGCCGTCGTGCCGGTCCACGTCGACCGGGAGCTCGGTGGAGGTCGGCCGGCCGGTGTCGGCGTCCACGAACGGGATGCGCAGCCGTACGCTCACGTCCGTCCACGGGACGGTCTGGGCGCCGGCGGGCGGCGGGGGGAAGCGCAGCACGGCGGTGACCGTCGCGCTGAGGACGGGCGAGCCCTCGTCGTCGTGACCGGTGACGCGGAACAGGAACCGGAACGTGCCCTCGGAGGCGGGCACGAGCTCCGGTGCGGGCGCCCACCAGGGCGAGCCCAGCTGCGAGTCCGGCAGCAGGGGTTCGCTCCGGTCGGCCGCTCCGACGCGGGGGCCCGGCTCGTCGGCCGGGACTCCTGGCGTGTTCATCCCGCTCAGTCCTGGCTCACGACGGTGACGCCGGGAGCGGTCTTCTTCGGCACCCGCACGGACAGGTCGCCGCTGCCCTCGCCGTCCGTCCAGGGGCCGATCCACTCGTCCCCGTCCTCGAACAGCGTGCCCTTGATGATCACGCGCGCCCGGTACCGGTACGCCGGCGGCCGTCCCGGCTGTCCCGTGTAGAGGGCGAACCGGCGTTCCTTGTAGTTCTCCCCGGTGTCGGCCATGGTGAAGGTGAAGGTGACGATCGGGCGCTCGCCGCCGTCGGGGCCCTCGCCCTTGGGCTGCACCTGCACCTCGACGATCTGGTTGCCCGCCGTCAGATCCCGGTTGATCGAGATCGGGGCGAGCACGAGCGCGCCGGCGTTGTCGGCGCGCACGGCCACGGTCAGGCTGTCGGTGAGCGTGCCGAACGGTTCCGGGTCGAGGTGCACCTCGTTGGCCTCGATGATGATCCGGGAGAACCGGTCGTCGAGGATGGAGGGCGACTCGTCGAACTCGATGGTGCGCCGGACGAACACCTTGTCCGGACGCCACCCCTCCGGCGCGCCGGCGACCTGCTCCGCCTTCTTCTGGGTCTGCCGGGCGAAGAAGACCTCGTTGGTCGCGCCGCTGGCGTAGACGAGGGTCGGCGAGGAGGCGGGGGCGAGCGGTGTGGTCTCCCCGACGGGGGCGCCCTCGCCGCGCACGTCGGTCGTCGCGTCGACCTCCTGCGGGCGTGGCGGCGGCCGGAACTCGTGGGCGGACCACGCGATCTCGCCTTCCACGCTGGGGTAGCCGATCTGGACTGTGGCGGACTTCACCGGATCGCCGCTCACGCCGTGGTCCGGGTCGGGCCACTTGACGACGGGCCGGCAGACCGTGGTGATCTTGCGGTCCCAGTTGTCCAGGTACAGCGTGCGCATGTAACGGCTCTTGAGCTCCGGATGGGCGGCCAGCAGGTCGGCCACGCCGTCCACGTTGCCGCCCATCGTGCTCGGCTGCGCGTACATCTCGTCGACCTCGAAGGTGAAGGAGTTGGCGATCTCCACCCGATCGTGGCGGAAGTTGAGGCTGAACCCCGCGCCGAAGCCCCAGCCGAAGAGGTTGAGCAGTCCGCCGGACTTGGGCGGGCCCGGGTCCTGGACCTCCGGCATCGGCTGGAAGATCACTTGCTTCGCCTGGTCCAGCCACATCGCCACGAGCATGTCGATGTACTTGGTGACCATCGCCTCCTTGTTGTCCGCGCCGGGAATGGTGCGGTCCATCTCCAGCTCGACCTTGATGTCGCCGTTCATCCGCAGCGTGTTCCAGGTGGCCTTGAGGTCGCCCGAGCTCCACCACCAGCTGGCGTTGGCCTGGGCCGTGAAGTGGCTGAACACCCGCTCCCAGTTGGCGGTCATGTGCAGCCGCGTGATCGGCGCCCACAGCGGCAGCGTGAGGTCGGCCGTCACCCCGATGGGCACCTCGGTGCCCAGCAGCCCCTGCTCCACCTGCGCCGCCGCGAACGTGCCGAGGTTGACGACGAACGGGTGCTCGGCGGTCGGGATCAGGCTGCCGTTCCCGGCGCCCTGGGCGGTGACGAAGAACGGGTCGCCCGCGTTGCCGCCCTGCGTGCCGTCCTGGTCGGTGATCATCAGGCGCAGCGTGGAGCTCCTGATCGGGATCGGCCGGATGTCGGCGATCGTGGACCGGTCGGCCACGCCCGGCTTGACCTGCCAGAACCGGTCCCGGCTGCCCTGCTGCATCCGTTCCAGGATCTGCTTGTGCGCGTCCCGCAGGACGCCCTCGGGCGGCGCGCCGGTCATCGCGAAGCTGAGCACCCCGCCCGAGGTCTCCCGGGTCTGCCCGGGGGCCACGCCGAGGTTCGTCTGGCCGTCCTGCACGCCGAGGAAATGCAGGAAGCTGAGCCTGAGATCGCCGTTCGGCTTGCGCGCCAGGCGCATCCGCTCCGGCAGCCAGTAGAAGACGGGGTTGGCCCCCTGGGCCTGGAGCTCGTCGTTGTGCTTGTCGGGGAGGAAGACGAGGGAGTATTCGACGCCGGCGTCGTTGAGGGTGACGGTCTCGAAGCCGCCGGCCATGATCGGTCCTGCTGGGTTCACCATCGCTGGCTCCTGAACTGTGTGGGGAGGCCGCTCACAGGGCGGCGGGGTAGTAGATGAGGGACCGGTCGAGGCCGCGGCCGACCACGGCGGCCGCGTTGCGGAACAGCCGGAGGTTCGCCCGGTTCCGCGGGGCGAGGCCCGGGTTGCCGTCCTCCCGCAGGTGGGACTGGGCCGCCGCGTCCTCCCACCGGCCCGCGTTCGCGGCGGCGTTGAAGCCCGGCCAGCGGATGGGGAAGAACGAGCCCGTCCAGGCGATGCTGTGCGCCCCGAGCCGGGCGTCGGCGGGCCAGTCCGCCCACCCGGGGAAGAAGGCCGACAGCCGGGCCTCGTTGACGTCGAACCGCTTGCGGACGAGCTCGTCGATCGCGGCGTCGGGCAGCTCGAGGGTGTGGATGGCCTTCGCCGCCAGGTGGCCCTTCTTCGCGAGGCCGGGCGCGTCCTTGATCCGGTGCCACTCGGCCGCGATCTCCGCGCGGGTGGCGGGCGTCCCGGTGTCCTTGTGCACGAACGGCAGGGCGGCCGCCTCCTCGGGGGAGTCCACGAGGTTGCCGACGCCCGTGGTGACCAGGCCCTTGACGTCCTGGTACAGGTAGGGGAGACGGCCCTCCAACGGCGCGCTGAACTCGGGGAAGAAGTCCCTGACCGAGCGCGCCGAGCCGGTCGGCCCTTCCGGTGCGACAGGCTCGGGAACGTCCTCGGCCAGCGGCCCGATCGGCAGCCCCGGCCAGTCCTCGATGGACCGGGGGAAGCCCTCGGCCACCGACCCGTCGTCCGGGTCGAGCCTCGCGTACTCGTTCCCGGAGAAGATGTACGGGTTGCCGCTGGGCCACCACAGCGCCGCCTCGATCCGTGGGAACGCTCCAGGCCAGTCGTCGGCGACCGACTTGGCCTCCGGGTCGATCCGGCCGGTTGCGCCGTCGAACTCCTGGTACTCCTCCCCGGAGAAGAAGTAGGCGTTGCCGCTGCCCCACAGGATCGCGGCGTCGATGCCGGACTCGAACAGCCCGGGCCACATCTCGGCGATCGGCCGCGGGCCGTCCAGCACGATCCCGTTCTCGAGGTCGTACGACAGGCACTGGTCGCCGCGGAAGAAGAAGACCGAGCCGTCGCTCCACGGCAGGGCGGCGTCGATGTCCGCCTCGAACAGGCCGGGCCACTGGTCGGCGATCGCCAGCGGGTAGCCCTCGTCGGCGCCGTCGGCCTCGACGTCGTACCGGATGTAGCGCTCGCCGGTGAAGAAGTACGCCTTCGCCCCGGACGGAGCGACGAACCCGCAGAGCTTGTCCATGGTCGTCACCCCCCGGCCTGAGGCGCGGGCTCGCCCGACACCGTGCCGACGTGGCGGAACCCGCGCGACTCGACCAGCGTGCCGCCGGCCGCCTCGATCCGCTCGACCGTCCGGGGCCGCAGCCGCAGCTCGGCGAAGTCGCCTGTGGCGGCGACGAGGTACTCGACCCGGCCGTGGACGGCCTCGTCGTCGCGAGTCCAGATCGCGCCGGACACCGCGCTGAATCGGGACGGCACGGCGACCTCCTCCTCGAGCGCGGCCACCAGCTCCTTCTCGAAGGTCTTTTGGATCATCCGCAGCGGGAGGTGGACGGCGGCCATCACCAGCGAGTGGCCCTCCCTCGTCCGCAGCACGTCCAGCGCCGTCTCGTCGTCCGGCACCGCGCCCGCGACGGGCCGCAAGCGCGGCTCCTTGGTGTCGGCGCCGAGCCGGGCGATCCGGGGGCGCATGCCGAAGAACCCGGTGTCGCTCACCAGGATCGAGTTCACGACGCAGCGGTACGCCGGCGGGAACCCGTAGCCGGCCTCGCGGTACAGGCTGCGCACGAACAGCGTGCCGGGCGGGTGCGGCAGGTCGCCCGCGCCCGGCATGACGTCGCCGGTCATGGCCTCCTCGAAGGCGGAGTCCACCGTCGAGGGGTGCAGCCGGATGTCGCAGAAGGTGAGGTTGCGCATGCTCAGGCCGCCGTTCCGGTGACGCCGATCTGCATGTGGATGTGGTTCTTGTGGGCCTCTCGGCCGTGCGGCGTCCCAGGCGCGGTGGCCGGGTGGTCGGGGTGCATGATGAAGCTGCGCTCCCCGATGGAGGTGGGCGTGTCCAGCCCGTCGGGGCCGTCGGTGCGGTCCTGCCACTCCGAGGCGACGAACTCGTACACGGCGCGCCAGAAGTCGCGCGTGAACGGGTCGGCGTCCTCGTCGTCGAGCCGGTAGGACGTGTCGGACCCGGTCCCGGGCGGCCAGTTCCCGCCCGGGGTCGCGGCGGTCGACACGGTCCCCCAGTCGTCGTTGACGGTGAGCGTCCACTCCTCGCCGTCCTCGGCGACCGCCTTGACGCCGGCGAAGTCGACCGCGCGGCCCTGGCCGTGGCAGTCGGTGCGCGGGCGGCCCTGGTTGTCGACGCCGCCGCCGGAGATGCCGAGGTGGTACAGCTCGACGACGTTGTAGGTGTCCTTCAGCCACTGGCACAGCCGCACCAGGGCGAGCGCGTTGCGGGGGTCCAGCCGGTCAGGCGCCGCCGGGTGGCTGGGCTGCCCGAACGTCACCGTGCCCGACGCCAGGTAGCGGACGACGACTCCGGCGACGTTGCCGTCCTGGGGCTGCTCGCCGTCCCAGCCGTCCAGGCTCACCCTGTCCGGGCTGCCCTCCCCTTCCAGCCGGATCACGTCGCTCGACTGCAGGTCGAGCAGTTCGGCGTAGGCGTCTTCCTTGCTCATCGCGCGTGCGGGATCGCTCACGATCCTGGTCCTTCCGGTGCGGTACGTCACCGCTGACGCGGTGGTCTGTCGCACGACGGATGGCGCAGGGGGACCGGTGATACAGCGAATCTCCGCGAGTTTTCCGGCGGGCCGCGGTCGCCTACGGCCGAGGCTCGATCCAGCCGGTGATGACGGTGGCCCCGGCGTTCGTGCGGACGTGCAGCCGGAAGCGCCGGGCCGGGACCGGCTCGATCACGAACCAGCCGACCTCGTCGACCGGGACCTCCCGGACGGGGCCGTCGTCGTCCCGCACGAGGACCGCGCCGGGCTGCGCGGGCACCAGCTGCCCGCGCACCGCGTCGGGGTGGATCTCGGCCTCGATGGACAGCTCGCCGGCGGCGAAGCTCAGCACGCGCGGCCCCGAGCCGTCCGGCCGCGGCTCGTCGCGCAGGCCCGCCGGTTCCCGCGCCGGGTGCAGGGAGTCGAGCTGCAGCTCGGCCAGCTCGGCGTCGACGGTCCGCCACGCGAAGGCCGCCTTCCCGGCACGCACGAAGGACTCGGGCACCCGGGCCTCGCGTACCGCGTGACCCAGCTCCTCGAGCAGCCGGTCGTCGTCCCACCGGCTCGGTACGTCCGTCACGTCGTCGCCCCCGTCCACGTCGACCACCTAGGCCAGCTGGAGAGCGGCCAGCGCCCGGCTCCTGCGCAGCCTATCCAGGCAGCGGCCGCGGGTGGGGCCGATGGCCCCCACCGGGACGCCGAGCGCGGTGCTGATCTCGGCGTAGGAGGCCGGCGGCTCGGCGAACAGCATGCTCAGCAGCTCCCGGCACCGGGCCGGCAGCTCGGCGAAGGCCGTGCGCAGGGCGTGCCGCCGCTCCGCCACCAGCAGCTCGCCGTCCACGCCGTCCTCCTCCCCGCGGGCGCCCGGCTCGGGGTCGTCCACCGGAACCTGCCGCTTACGGGCGCGCAGCAGCTGCAGGCACTGTCGCTGGGTGGTGCGGACGAGCCAGCCGGGAAGGGCGGCCGGCTCGTGCAGCGTGTCGAGGCGTTCCACCAGCCGCAGCCAGACGCCGCCGGCGACGTCGTCCGCGTCGCTGCCGGTCACGCCGTACCGGCCGCACACCCCCCAGACCAGCGGCGCGTACCGCTCGACGATGGCGTCCCACGCCGCGGCGTCGCCCTCGCGCGCCCGGAGCACGAGGTCGACGACTACCGGATCGTCGCGCATGGCCCGTCAGCCCTCAAGCGGGTACGGCCGGACCTCGTCGGCCTCGGCGAGAAGCTTGTCCAGCGCCTGCCGGGGCGTCACCGAGCCCGGGACCGTGCGGGCGGCGACCGCGCCGGTGACGAGGGCGGTAGAGAAGGAGGTGCCGCTCCACCGGGCGTGGCCTTGGAAGGTCTGGCGGCGGCCGTCGATGTCGACCTCTCCAGTGAGGTACGAGCCCACGACCCCCTCCCCGGGCGCCAGGCACGCCACCCACGGGAGGTCCGGGCTCCAGCCGGGCATGACCGGGTGCCCGTCCACCGTGCCGTACGCGCCCACCGCGACGACGGGCGGAACGGCGGCCGGCCAGCAGGCCGAGCGCCGGCTGCGTCCGGAGCTGAGATGGGGGAGCGCGCCGTGGTTGCCCGCGGCGGCCACGACCAGCACCCGCGGGGCGAGCCGCTCGATCGCGCGGGCGATGACCAGCGGCGGCCCCCCGGACAGCGTGAAGCAGCCGAGGGAGAGGTTGAGGATGTCCGGCTGGAAGGCGGCCGCCAGCCGCAGCATGGCCCGGGCCGTGTCCCAGGAGTCGGCCCGGCCCGTGCCGGGGTCGAGGACCCCCTCGACGGAGAGCTCGGCGGCCGGCGCCTCCCGCTGGATGAGGCTGCGCACGAACGCGGAGTGCCCCGAGCGGTACGGAAGCGGCTGTTCCGCCGTACCCGGTTCCGTGGACGCGAGCGGGGTGTCGACGACGCCGACCCGCACGCCACGCCCGGCGTCCTCGTGCCCGGGGAGCGACTGCGGCACATCGGCGGGGCCGGCGGGCTCCGGCTGCCCGCCGTCCATCGGCTTGTGCCCCAGCACGTCGAACTCGCCCAGGGACATGGGCTTGTGCCCGAGGGCGGAGATCCCGCCGCTCATCAGGTGCATGGGCTTGTGGCCGCTCGCCAGGACCGCGCCGTCCGGCAGGGACATGGGTTTGTGGCCGTCCCCGATGACCGCGTCCACGACCCGGTTCTTGCCGATCGTCGGCATCCAGCCGCCGCGGTCGGCGGCCGCCTTCTCCCGCAGCAGGGCGAGGAGCTCGCCGACCTCGACGGGATCGTCGTCGGCGTCCTTGAGCTCGCGCAGGCGGGCCAGTCCGAGGAGCTCGTCCCGGTCGTCGGGGGCGAGGGCGGCGTGCACGACGCCGAGTTCGTTCAGCATGCGCTCGACGACCTCCAGGTGCAGAAGGTCGACGATGAGTTGGTCCGGTTGGTGCGATGTGGTGCCCGCGTCGACTGGCATCTGGATAGTGTCCTTTCCCGGGGTCACGACTTATCCGGAACGCGAACTTCCTCAGACGGAACCACGAGGGCCTGGCCGTGATACATCCAACGCAGGAAACGCCGCCGGGCGCAAGGGCCAACGGGAACGCTCCAGCACGCGCCCCCGCCGTTCCCGGCGACGGCGACAACGGCGGCCCGCCGGACGGCTTGGTGCTCAGGGCCGTGACGCCGGCCGGGGCCGAGCCGACGGTCGAGCCGCTGGCCGAGGCCGAGGCGGCGCTGGCCGCGGTCGACCGCGACCCCGTCTCGGGCCTCCCGGCGGCCGAGCGGGCCGCCCGGCGCGCTGCCCGCGGGGGCCACGCCGTGGCGGCGTCCACGGCCGAACGCGCCTGGGGGCACGCGCTCCTGCACGTGGGCGAGCTCGACAACGCCATCAGGCACCTGAGCCGCGCCGCCGCCTGGGGCGTGCGGGCCGGCCGCGCCGACCTGGCCGCCGAGGCGCGGTACAAGCTCGCCTTCGCGGTCCTGCAACGGGGCAGGCCACAGGCCGCGCTGCGCGAGATCGACGCCGCCCTGCCGGATCTGACCGGCATGGCGGCCGCCCGCGCCCGCGCGCAGCGCGCGATCGTGCTGCACGTGATCGGCCGCCTCGACGAATCGCTTGCCGAGTTCGAGGCGGCGCTGCAGGTGCTGCGTCAGCACGCCGACCTGCTCGGCGTGCAGCGGATGCTGATCAACAGGGCCCTCGTCCACTCCGACCGCCACGCCTTCGCCGCGGCCGAACGCGACCTGCTGGAGGCGGAGACGCTGGCGCGCGAGCTCGGCCGCCCGCTGACGATCGGCCTGATCGCCAACAACCTCGGTCTCATGGAGACGCTGCGGGGCGACGTACCGGCCGCGCTGCGCCATCTCGACCGGGCCGAGCGCATCATCGGCGCGCACGGCGCCCAGCTGGGCACGCTGCACCAGGACCGGGCCGAGCTGCTGCTGTCGGTGGGGCTCACGGCCGAGGCGAAGGCGGCCGCCGCCCGCGCGGTGGACGCCTACCGCCGCGAGCGCCGCTCGCTCAAGGTGCCCGAGGTGCAGGTGCTGCTCGCGCAGGCCGAGATCCTGTCCGGCGATCCGGCCGCCGCGCTGGGCCACGCCCGTGCGGCGCTGCGCCGCTTCCGCGCCCAGGGGCGGCGGGAATGGACGGAACTGGCCCGGCTGTCCGTCCTGTCCGCCCAGCGCGCCGCCGGCCGTCGGCCGCGCCTCCCGGGGGCGGTCATCGACGTCATGGTCGCGACCCTGGACGCGGCGGGATGGCCCGCGGCGGCGCTGGACGCCGCGATCGTGGCCGCCCAGGTGACCGCTGAGCGCCGCGCCGGGCGGCGGGGTGAGGAAGGGCCCGGCCGCTCCGGAGACGCTGGGGACGCGCGGGCGGGAGTGGGGCTGACCGCCGAGCGGCGCTATCGGACGGCGGACGTGGCCGCCGGCTACCTGAGCCGGGCCGCGGCGGCGTCCCGGTCCCGGGGGCCGGCGCTCGTCCGGGCGCGCGGCTGGTACGCGCGGGCGCTTCAACTGCGGGCCGAGGGGGACGCGCGCGGCGTGCTCGCCGCCGTACGGACGGGCCTGCGGGTCCTGGACGAGCACGCCTCGGCAATGGGGGCCACCGACCTGAGGGTGCACGCGGCGGCGCATCGGGCGGACCTGGTGGCGCTGGGACTGGAGGTGGCCTTCGAGGCCGGCCGCCCCGACGGCCTCCTCGAGTGGTCGGAGCGCGCCCGGGCCAGCCGTCTGCTGGCCGCGCCGGTCCGTCCGCCCGACGACCCGGTGCTGACCGCGCTGCTGGCCCGGCTGCGCTCCGTCACGAGGGACCTGGCCGGTCAGGCGGCGGCGCCCGCCCCGCTGCTCGCCCGGCAGGCGGACCTGGAACGGCGCATCCGCGACCACAGCCGCCGGCTCGCCGGGACTCCCGGCGGCGTGCCCGCGGCCCCGGTCACGCCCCGGGACCTCGCCGCCTCGCTCGGTTCCTGGGCGCTGGTCGAGTACGTCCGCCGGGGCGCCGACCTGCACGTGCTCACCGTGGTGGACGGCCGCCTGGGCGTCCACCGCCTCGGGGCGACGGCCGAGGCGGCCGACCTGATCGAGCGGCTGACGTTCGGCGTGCGGCGATACGCGCGCCCGGACGCCCGGCCCGATGTGCTAGCCGCGTCCGTCGCGCTGCTGGACGCCGCGGCCGCCCGGCTCGACGCCCTGCTGCTCGGGCCGCTGGCCGAGATCGGCGACCGCCCGCTCGTCGTGGTGCCCACCGGACCGCTGCACAGCCTGCCGTGGTCCCTCCTGCCGTCCTGCGCGGGACGGCCCGTGACAGTCGCGCCGTCCGCGACGCTGTGGCACCTCGCCCGGACCCGCCTCGCGTCGGCGGACGGTGACGGCAGGGGCGGCGCCGGCCTGGGTCGCGCGGGTGTCGCGGCCGGGGGACGGGTGGTCGCGGTGGCGGGCCCGCGGCTCCCGGCCGCGGGGCCCGAGGCGGCGGCGGTCGGCGCGATCCACGACGGCGCCGTGCTCGCCGGAGCCGCGGCGTCGGTCGAGGCGGTCTCGGCCGCCCTGTCGCGGGCCGGGCTCGCGCATCTCGCCGCGCACGGGCACCTGTCGGCGGAGAACCCGCTGTTCTCCGGCATCGCCCTCGCCGACGGGCCGCTGATGGCCTACGACGTGGAACGGCTGCCGCGGGTGCCGCACACGCTGGTGCTCGCGGCCTGCGACAGCGGCCGTTCCGTTGTGCGCACCGGCGACGAGCTGATGGGCCTCGCCGTGGCGTTCCTCGCCCGCGGCACGTCCCAGCTCGTCGCCTCGGTGCTGCCGATCCCCGACGCGGCGACGACCCCCGTCATGGTGGCCTTCCACGAACGGCTGGCCGCCGGGCGCCCGCCCGCCGCCGCCCTCGCCGAGGCCCAGCGGGCCGTCCGGGGCAACGACCCGCGGACGGCCGCCGCAGCGGCCGGCTTCGTGTGCATCGGCGCCGGCGCCGTCCCGGTCTTCGGCCGCGATCCGGGCCGTCATCGGGCCGCTGCCGGCGCCGGCTGACGAGGCGGTGGTGGCCGCGCCGCCGCGCGACCTGGTCGTCGGCGCGTTCATGATGTTGTTCCTGGCGCCTGACCTGCGCGCCGCTGCCTGGGCCGTGCTGCGCGAGTCGGAACCAGCAGGACTCGCACCCGCACCGACAAGGAAGTAAGCGCAAGGGATGGAACCCGTCCGTCGCGAGCAACTACCGGGCGCTCGCCGAGCACGCCAAGCGCGCGGCGTACCCCGAAGCCGTCGAGCAGGCGCATGCCGACTTCGCCGCCCTCCAGACCGGCGAATCTCCCGGCCCGCGCACGGCGACGACAGAACCCGCTCGGTGATGCCTGGATCACCGTACTCGTCCCAGGTGTCTCCTTGGTTAGGAGTTACACCATTTGTTTGTATAGTCCCAAAAATCGGTTCTGGATCATATCTCGTGATTGTTCCGGCTCAGGGTCAGGTCGGTTGGGCATTGAGCATGACGCGCGTTTTTTAGGAGTGAGAGGGCGGCGCGGACTGACTTCGCTGTTTGACGGTGCTTGGCCCTTCCAAACTGGGGTTGGCCGGTTTAGGCGATTGCTACAGATGCCAGCAGAATCCCGATAAAGTCAGGCATGCGGGAGGGGGTCGACTGTGGTGACGACCGCGTCGGTGGTCACGCCTGCGGTGGCTGTTGCGGCAGCGGTTGTGACTCTGGTGAACGTCCAGGAGTTCAAACGCCGATGGCTGTCCACGCAATTGGCCAAGGAGATCGCACGACCGGCTTACCGCACTTACAGTCCGGGCATGGTGGTGCTCCTGGGAGCGATCGGCGTCGGGATCGCCTCTCTGCTCGCTCCGCTGCTCGTCCGGCTTGGGAACGCCGGCACGGCGGGGATCGCGCTCATCGCCGTCCTCGGCCTTGCCCTCGGCATCGCCGGGCTGAGTTTTCTGGGGCTCGGCGTCGCGGTGCACGCTCTGCTGTGGCCGCTGGACCCGTTGATCGTGTACTGGTGGGCGACGCCGCTGGCTGTGGGCGGCATCTTGAGGTTCCTCCATCTCGCCGAGCACAACCGCCGCAGCGTCTGGCGGATGGCCGTCGCGATGAACCGGTACGGGCCGGTCATCATGGGTACCGCGCCGGCCGAATTTTTCTGGCGGGTCATCGGGTTGCTGGGCGGGCTCGCGCCGCTCGCCGCAGTGGTCGTGTCCGGCCTGGGATTCAGCCTGGCCGACCGCGCGCCCCTGGCCGGCGCGGCTGTGCTCGTGGCCGTCCAGGCTGCCTGGACGGACGTGTGCTGCCTGGCCATCCCCGAGCGGCTCGCCCGGCTGACCCGCCTTGCCGGCACCGCTCTGCTTCGCTGCGGCACGTTCGCGGTGGCGGCCGGGCCCGTCGGCGCGGCCTGCGCCGATCTATGGAGCCGCGGCCCCACCGGTGTCGCCGGAGGGTTCTTCCTTGCCGCGTGGGTGACCCTTCCGTGGCTGCTGGTCGAACTCACCGCACGCCTCGACCGCACATTGCCGACGCCCATGCGAGTCGCCGTAACGCTGATCCGCGCACCCTTGACCAGCGGGTTCGCGGCGGTCGCTCTGGCCGCCCTTCACCCGCGTCCCGGGCTCGCCACCGCCGCCCTGCTCCTGGCCGCGGCGGAGACCGCGACCCTCGCAGCCGGGCGCGGACGAGCCGGTCCGTTGTACATCTCCTACCGATCCTCCGTCGGCTTCCTGACCGAAGATCCCGACCGAGCCCGGAACATGGCCGGGAAATGGCTTCGCGACTCGATCCTCAACCATCCGGCCCGGCCGGACCTCAACTTGATCCGCGCCCTCGCCAAGCGTGCGGCTCTCGCCTCGCGCGGTGACAGCACCGGAGATCCCGCTCACCGGACCGGCCTGGACGCCCTGTGCTGGGTCGACCTCGCCGATCGGCTTCTCGACCTGGTCGACAGCGAGGTGAGCCCTCACTACCCGGCCAAGTACCGGGCCCGGCTGGCCCACGCCGTCGGCAACGCCCGCGCGGTCGTGTCCTGGAGCCGCGCCATCGTCCTCACCCGGGCCGCGGCCCCGGACGAGGCGTGCCGCCAGTGGCGTGATTGCGCGACCCGTCGCATGCTCCTGCGTCATCCCGCGCACGAGCTGTTCGCTCGCGCCATGGTCGCCATTCTGCTCGTTCGCCTCGGACGGACCGCCGACGCCGCGAGAGCCTTCGACCGGCTACAGCGGGCAGGAACGACGGTCCCCGTCCTGCGCGCCTGCGTCGCTCTGGCCGAAGCGGCGCTCACCGGTGACGACCCCACCCTCCCGGCGCCGCGGATGACGGCCCGCGCTCTGCGCTCCGCGTGGAGGGGCGAGCCCGGAGGCCGCTTACGCTCCTACTGGACCGCCGAGGAAAGCTCCCTGATCCTGTCCGACCAGGCAGGTCACCTGCGCACGGTCTCCATCGCGACCGTGGCGAGGTGACCGGCCCAGTGACGACAGCTCGCTCCGCCCGCGCCTTCTACCTCTACGCGACGTTCCTGCCCCTCGCTTCGACCGCCCTCGCGTCGGCTCTCGGACGAGTCGACCGCCCGGACATCACGACCGCCGCGGCATTGTGCGTCACGGCGAACTACGTGCTGCAGTACCGCTCCTACCGGGTCCTGATGGAGGAGATGAGAGAGCTGAGGCACAGGGCCGAGCTGTCCTTCACGCGGCTGCAGGTCATCGGCGGCTTGTTCCTCGGCTTCCTGGTCGAGAAGCTGTGGAACGGCCTCCCCGCACTTCACGGCAACGAACTGTGGACCGCCCTCGCGGTCTCCCTGATCCCGCTGCTGATCATGCGCCCCGTCTACACGCTTCGCCTGCACCCCGTCGTCTGGCTGCTGTCCAATCCCTACCGGGTCCTGTTCGACAAGGGTGTCCTGGTGCTCTACGCCGCGCTCGAAACCCACTCTCCCGGGTTACTGTGGCTGGCGTTGTGGCTGGCGATCTGCGATCTGCCCGGCTCCGTGGGTATGGCGGTCCAGTCGCGTTCCCCGGGGTGGGAGGCACGAGTCAACGACGCGCACCACTACCTCGACAGTGACGCCGAGACCCGGCGAATCCTGTTCGAAGAGCCCTGGCTGAGAGACTTCGTGCGCAACCGGTCCGGCCGTCCCGACCTCGGCTTCGTCCACACTCTCGCCCACGAGGCCGCCCGATCGGTTCAGCAGACCCGAGCCATGACCCTCGATCTTGACGGGCTCAGCGCCTTCACCGTCCGTCCAGGGCTCCGTTCACTCGACTGGGCCGACGCCGCCCTCGCTCTACTCGAACGTGCCGAAAACGCGGTCCCCCGCACGCCCGAAGCCCGCCGCCGGTTCCGCCTCGCCCGCGCCCACTGCGCCTACGCTCGAGCCCTCATCTATTCCGCCACCGGCCACCGCGACGAATTCCGGGCGTCGTTCACCGAAGCGTGCACGATCTGGCGGCAGGAAGGCCACCAGGACGTCGCCGCTGTGGAATCCGCGCTGTCCTACCTCAACTCCAGCGGCGAGAAACTGTTCCTTGTCCTGACGCCCGCCGACGGCCTGGCGCTCCTCGACCCGCCCGTCCACGACCCCACCCTCACCCCGCTTGTCCGGCGCTACACCTTGCTGGCCGTCTCGCTCGTCCACCAGGAGCTCGGCGAGCCCGAACCAGCCGCGAAGTTGAAGGCGGAAGCCTTGGCCCAGCGCCCTCGCTGGGGCGACAGCCGCCGCCTCCTGAGGCAGTACCGAGCCGCCGGCCTGCCCCGCAAGCGGTCGGCGATCTCCATCACAGGCCGGCTCCTCGCCCTGGCGACCGGCCCGGTCGCCGACTTCAGCCAGTTCGCCCCCTCCAGCGCCCCTACCATCGCACTGGACAGCTGGCCCCCCAGCCAGGCACGCGACCACGCCGCACTCGGCCTGCGGATGTGGGACCTGGGACGCCGCGACCAGGCCGAGGCACTCCTCATGGAAGCCGTCCGGCTGCTACGGGCCAGCGACCAGCTCGTCGCCGCGTTCTACGTCCTGCTCGAGCTGGGTCGAGCCCAGCATGACAGCGCTCCCTGGCGCGCCTACCACACCCTCAACCAGGCCGCCGAGGTCTATGAGACGCTCCGGATGCGGATCCTGGACGACGAGGTACGGCTCAGCACGGGAGCCTCCATCGAACGCCTCACTCTCCTCACCCTCGGCCTGCTCCTGGACGCCCCCGAAGGCGGCGGCCCCTGGCCGCGAACACCACGCGCGGCAGCGTTCGCCCTGGTGGAGCGGGCCCGGTCCCGCGGGCTGCTGGAACTGCTGGGCACCACTGTCCCGCCCGGTGCCACCGCCCCACCCGACCTCGTCGCCGCCGAGGCCGAAGCGCGGCGGATCGTCGCCGACAGGCGGGCCGCCCTCGCCGCCGCCGGCACCCCGGCCGGCAGTGAGGCGGCGCTGCGTGGCCTGCGTGACGCCCTGTCCGCCCTCGCGAGGGTGCAGGACCGCATCGCCGCCGTCGACCTGGCAGGGGAGGAGTATGTGAACCTGTCCCGCGGTACCCCTCTCACCTTCGCCGAAGTGAAAGCGTTGCTGCGCCCCGAGGAGTCCGGGTGAGGACCGTGCTGGCCGAGTACTTCGTCACCGAACGGGAGACTTTCCTGTTCCTCCTGGACGACGACGCCGACGCGCCACGCACCGAACGCATCCCTCTGACCCGTGACACCCTGCGCGCTCACACCACCGAACTGGTCTCCGCTCTGCACGCCCACGGCACCTTGCCCGCAGACGGGCCGTTGTCCGCGCTCACCGCCCCTCTCGCCCAGGTCAGCGCACCCGGGGACCTGGTATGGATCGTCCCGCACGACACTCTCCACTATCTGCCGTTCAGCATGCTCCATGTGGACGGCGCTCCCCTCGCGGCCCGCAACCCGCTGTGCACCACGCCCAGCGCGACCGTCATGCGGTACTGCCAGGCCAAGCACGACTCATCGCGGCGCCGCGTGCTCGCCTACGCCGACACCGCGCACGACCGGCCGCTGCCCCGCGCCCGCCGCCAGGCCGAAGAGCTCGCCCGCATCTTCGGCGACGACGCCGTCCTCCGGCTCGGCCCGCACGCCACCTCCACCGCTCTCGACACCGATCTCGGTCCCGAACCCGCGCGGATCGTCCACTTCGGCTGCCACGGAACGTTCGTGCCCGAGTCGCCGCTCCGTTCCGGCATCACGCTCGCCGATGGCGATCTCACCGCTGAGCGCATCCTCAACCGCTCCCTCCGCGCGGACCTCGTCACGCTCAGCGCCTGTGAGAGTGGTGTCAACGCCCGCCGCCCGGGCGACGAACTCGTCGGCCTGACCCGCTCGTTGATCTACGCTGGGGCGGCCTCGGTCCTCGTCACCCTCTGGGCCGTCGACGAACTGTCGGCAAGCCTGCTCATGGCCGACTTCTACCGCGAACTCGCAGCCGGCGCCGGGAAAGCGGTCGCGCTCCAGCGCGCTCAGAACACGCTGCGGTCGATCACCGGCGACGAGGTGATCCGCCGGTGCGAGCAGGCGCCGGGTTCCTATGCCGAGGACATCGCCGATGTCCGATTCCGGTGCGGCGACTTCACCGCAGCCCGTGACGCCTATAGCCGTCTCCTCGACGCCGCCGATCCGGACGGTGACCGGGCTGCCCGGTTCTTGGCGGCGGAGACCCGTAGCAGGTGGGCAGCCTCGGCCGCGGATCGTTCCCCCGACTACAAACGGCGAATCTACAGTAATCCCTATCATTGGGCCGCATTCGTATTGGTTGGTGACTGGCGATGAGCCCGACGTTGCTGTCCGAGGCCGACGGCTTCTTTACGGCCCTGCCGTGGCGGACAGGGCTCGAAGCGGCGCGCGCGGCTCTGGCGTCCGGCAGCCTCGGGATCGTCCACGATGACGCGGGTCACGCGGTCGCCGCCGTCCGCTACGCCGACCTGATCGACGTCGCCGAGCCCGACCTGCGCACGGCCGTGCCCCGCCTCGCGCCTGTCATCGAGGTGGACGCCGACGTGACCTTCGCCGAGTTCGCCGCCTCGCCCTCCGTCACCCTTCTCGACCTGGGCGTAAGGGTGCTCGTCCTTCGGGATGGCGACCATACCGTCGGGATCGTCCCGGCAGAGGTGTTCGCCGCTCACCTCGCCTCACCGGACTACACGCCGCCGGCCCCCGTCATGGCTGGAGCGGGCGGCCTCGGCGACTCCACCCTTCCCGGACAGCCACGGACCGGCCTGGCGCCCGTCGTCTGTCAGGAACCCGGATGCGGCCATCTCAACCGGCTGGCCCACTACCGGCACAGCGCGCCGCCCTGGTGCCAGCGCCCGGAACCGCCCCGTCACCGGCTGCAGATGGGCGGCTGAGGGCGTGCTCGGTACCGTCGTCAAGGAGGCCGGGGGGCTGCTGGACCGCCGTTTCTTCCTCAACGGTCTGCTTCCCGTGCTGGCGTTCCTCGGATGCTGTCTTCTCACCGTGGCCGCCGCGAGGGGAGGAGTCGCCGGCGCGGTGAACGCTTGGCAGCGGCAGGATGTCACCATCAAGATCATTCACATGCTGGCGTTCCTCGTCGTCGCGCTCCTCGCCGCCGCGTGGCTGGCCAGTGCCGCGACCACCCTCGTCCGGCTCTATGAAGGCTACTGGCCCGGCCTGATCGGCCGTCCACTACGGGCCCTCGGCCTGCGCTGGCACCGCAACCGCCTGGCCGCCCTCGACCCCGTCGACGACCGGGACTACGCCCGTCTCCACACCAGCTATCCCAGCGACCCCTCCGAGGTCATGCCGACTCGCCTCGGCAACATCCTCAAGAACGCCGAACTACACCCCGAGGACCGCTACGGTCTAGACGCCGTCGTCGTCTGGCCGCGCTTGTATCCGTTGCTCCCCGAAGAGCAACGCACCGCCCTCATCGCCGCCCGCACCGAACTGGAGTTCTTCCTCACCGTTTCCGCCCTCGCCGCTGCCTACAGCGCCACCTCCGGAATCTTCCTTATCCTCGCCGGTGCCGACCCTGGGCTGTTTCTCCTTTGTCACGCCACCGGGGGTGTCGTCGCGCTCCTCGCCTACCGGGCCGCTCTGCCCAGCGCACGCCTCTACGGCCAGCAGGTCAAGGTCACCTTCGACGTCCACCGCGCCCTCCTGCTCACGGCGATCGGTCAGCAGGACACAGCAGGCATTGATGAACACCTTCTCTGGCAGGCTCTGGCCCGCCACTGGTATCGCGGCATCCCATTGGCCGCCACCTACCGTGCAGCCGCCGCAAGCCCCTCGCCCGACGACCTGCTTCTGGACGACCAGTCCATGCCTTCCCGCCGATCGCTCCCGCCGACGGCTGTCCTCCTCGCCGCCATCCTCATCACGAGCGCCCTCGGCGCCGTGCTTCTCCAGTGAACGGCGTTGACGACAGTGGCTCGCGCAAGCGCGCCGGGCGCTCGCAGCGTCCATGCGGAACGGATAGGCGGAATCCGGCTTCACAGGCCCGGCCAGAGTGCTTCGCCCACCCCGGCACACTCTCTCGTCACCGGCTCTCATGTGAGGCGAGGGAGGCCGGCGACCCGGCGGCCCAGCACGGCCAGCAGACACATCATGACCACGCCGACGGCCGCCAGGCCGGCGCGGTCGGCCGCCGTGTCGGTGTTGGAGATCAGGCCGAAGGCGGTGTGGGCGATCAGGGCGCCGGAGGCCAGGGCGAGACTGTGCCGGTCCGTCCACAGGCCGCCGGCCGTCCAGCGGCGCAGGAGCCACGCGGCGGTGACCGCCAGAACGGCGGCGGCCGACATGGGCACGATCACCCACCCGCCGTGGGTGAAGGCGGGCTGGGTCGCGCCGCCGAAGGGGAACAGCGACGCCAGGTATCCGAAGACGGCCACGGCGCCGAACACCCCGGCCGCCGCGGGCGCGGGCGGGCTGATCGAGGACATGCCCGGGCGGGACTTCAGCCGCAGCCCCGCCGCCGCGAGCAGGACCACGGCGGCCGCACAGCCCGCCAGGATCGCCGGCGGCGCCTCGTACCCGGGGTCGATGCTCGTCACCACCGTCGTCCGCAGCAGCAGCGTGCCGAGGACGAAGACCGCCCCGGCCAGCCAGGTGCCGAGTCTGCCCAGGTAGGGGCGGTCGCGCAGGGACGGGACGATCAGGTCGGCCAGGAGGATCGGGATCGCGGCGCTGAAGACCGCGTGGTAGGGGATCTGCAGCTCGGTGTAGGCGCTGTTCACGCCCAGGATCCGGGGCGCCCATCCGGCGGCGCCGTAGATCGTGGGGCTGCTCAGCGCCTGCAGCGCAAGGCCCTCCTCGACGATGCCGTAGGCGGCGCCGAGCAGCAGCACCCCGGTCCAGCCCGTCCCGGCCCGCCGCACCAGCTCGCGCACCAGGACGACGCCCGCGCCGTATATCGGGATCCACAGCAGCAGGAGCCAGGCCATGCGCAGTGGCGGATTGCCGAGGGTGAACTCGGCCACGAGCGGTGTGATCACCGCGAGGAGCAGTGCGGCCAGGCGGCCGCGCGTCTTGTTCGCCGTCATGCGGCCAGCGTGTTCCGCGCACACCACCGACGTCTGCCGCCCCGGGTCCTGCCCGTGGCAACCCAGGTGACAACCCGGCGCCGACTTTGGTTGCTGCCGTCGGCGGGCGCGCCGTCATTACGCTGGGCGTCCGTGACAGCAGACGTACGGCCTGGCCCTGCCAGGACCCGGCGGGACCGGGCGATCCGGGTGGGGGGCGTCGCCTGTGCGCTGGCCGCGGCGGCGGTCGTCGTGCGAGACGACCTCGGCGCGGCTTCCGGCTGGTGGCTGGTCGCGGACGTGGCCGGCGGCGCGGCGGCGTGCGTGGCGCTGTGGCTGTCGCGCCGATGGCCGGCCACCATGGCGCTCGTGGCCGTGGCGCTGGCGGTGCCCGCGGCCTCGGCGTCGGTCGCGGCCGGCATCGCCACGCTGATGGCCGCCCTGTACCGGCGCTCGATCGTCGCGATCGGTGTGGGCGCGGCCTGGGTGGCCGCGACGCTGGCCCGGTTCTGGCTGCGGCCGCCGGGGCTGGCGCCGTACCCGGTGTGGGCGCTGGTCGCGGTGCTGTTCGGGGTGGCGCTGACCGGATGGGGGATGCTGGCGCGGGCCCGCCGCCAACTGGTGCTGTCGCTGGCGGAGCGGGTCCGCAGGGCCGAGGAGGAGCAACGGCGACGCGTCGAGCGGGCCCGCCACGCCGAACGCCTGGCCATCGCCCGAGAGATGCACGACGTGCTGGCGCATCGGCTGTCGCTGCTGGCGTTGCACGCCGGGGCGCTGGAGTTCAACGCGCGGGCCGACCCCGAGGAGGTGGTGGAGGCGGCCGCGGTGGTGCGCTCCAGCGCGCACCAGGCGCTGCAGGAGCTGCGCCAGGTCATCTCGGTGCTCCGCGAGGCGCCCGTCCTGGCCGAGCTGGACCTGCGCACTCTGGTCGAGGAGGTACGGCGGGCGGGCATGGAGGTCGAGATGCACGACGGCGGTGTGCGCCTGCCCGAGCTGCCGGGCGCGACGGCGCGGGCGGCCTACCGGATCGTCCAGGAGGGCCTCACGAACGCCAGGAAGCACGCGCCGGGCATGCCGGTGAGTCTCCGCCTCGGCGGCAGGCCGGACGGGGGGCTCGCCATCGAGGTGCGCAATCCCATGGTGCGCAATCCCATGGTGCACGCTCCCCGGGGGGAGGGCGCCGGCCTGGCCGGGATGCGGGAGCGGGCCGAGCTGGCGGGCGGGCGGGTGGAGCAGGCCGGGGTGGAGAAAGGCGAGTTCCGCTTGGCGGTCTGGCTACCATGGCCGGTGTGAGCGCCATACGCGTGCTGGTCGTGGACGACGACCCGCTCGTCAGGGCGGGTCTGACGCTGATGCTCAGGGGCGCCGACGAGCTCGTCGTGGTGGGCGGCGTGGCCGACGGCGCCGACGTCGGAGCCGCGGTCGACGCGCATGCGCCCGATGTGGTGCTCATGGACATCCGCATGCCGGGTCTGGACGGGATCGACGCCACCCGGCTGCTGCGGCGGCGGCCCGACCCTCCCCACGTCATCATGCTGACCACGTTCGACGCCGACGAGCACGTCTTCGGCGCGCTGCGCGCCGGGGCCAGCGGGTTCCTGCTCAAGGACACCCCGCCGGAGGGCATCGTGGACGCGGTCCTCCGGGTCGCGGCGGGTGAGCCGATCCTGTCGCCCGGTGTGACCCGGCGCCTGATCGCCCACCTGGCGCCGGAGGCGGAGGACCGCCGTCGCGCCGACGCACGCAGGCTGCTGTCCAGGCTCAGCGACCGCGAGCGTGAGGTCGCCGCCGCGGTCGGCCGAGGCAGGTCCAACGCAGACATCGCGGCCGAGCTCCACATGAGCGTCGGCACGGTCAAGAGTTACATCTCCCGCATCCTCGCGAAGACCAGCCTGGACAATCGCGTCCAGCTCGCCCTCATCGCCCACGACAATCCGCTCTAGCCGGGCCCGTTTCCCGCACACGGCCGACCTTCAGCGGAGGTCTCCGGGAGCGGCGGCCTTCACTGGACGACGACGGGCGCGAGCGCCGCGGGAAGCAGGCGGCGCGGGGCTCCTGAGCCGTCCGCCGGCGCCGTCCAGATGTCGGCGCCGAAGTCGCCCGGCAGGGCGTAGCCGAGCGTGCTTGCGTCGAGCCACACCGCCTGGTCGTCGACGCTGCGCCGCTCGGCGATCGGGGTCTCCCGCATGGTCCGAAGGTCGAGGACGTACAGCCGCCACGGCGCGTCCTCGGGCAGGCCGGCCACCCGCTTCTTGAACGCGATGCGGGTGCCGTCGGGGGAGAGCGACGGGCACTCCACGTTCTGCCGCACCGTGGTCAGGGTGCGGGCCGCGACGTCCCCGCGCGCCAGCCACGTGCGGCCCCCGGTCGCGAGGGTGACCCAGAAGTGGCCGTCGTCGGCGAAGGTCACCCCCCACAGGTTGACGTCGGCAGCGTGATAGGGACGGCCGTCCTTGAGCACGCGGTAGGCCTCCAGGTTCTCCTCCAGCGACCAGGTGCGCGTGTCCAGGATCGAGGTGCGGGTGGAGAAGTTCGTCCCCGCGTACGAGTCGCCGCCCACGAAGACGGTCCAGGCCGCCATGCGGCCGGACGGGGAGACCCTCGTGCGGGTGGGGATGCCGGCGAGGGGGAACGCGCGCCGCTCCCGCAGCCGCGCGTCGAGCACCACGGCTCGGTAGGTGTCGCCCAGCGGGCCGTGCGCGGCCTGGAGACAGGCGCCGGTGCCGGACGAGGCGTGGAAGCGCAGGCACCGCACCCCGGACGAGACGCGCGGGCCCCCCGGGTCGTCCGCGGGCACGGCGACCACCTCGTCGCGGTGCGGACCCCACGCCATCGTCCGGAAGAGCATCCGGCGCCCCTGTCCCGCCGCGAGCGTGACCGCACCCGGACCGGCGGAGGGCTCCCCCGTCCGCGGCAGGCCCCGGCTCTCCGCGCGGGCGGCGGCGTGCACCACCACCCAGGCGGACAGACTCCCGAGGAGCAGCACCGCAGCCAGCAGGACCGTCAGGCGGGGTGGGATGGTCACGGGGCTCCCTTCCCTCCGCACGCTCAGGCCGTCCGCTGCGCGGAGGGGCACGCGGAGGAGCGGAGTGCGGCGAGCGCGATGGGGGTGGAGATCGCCAGCCCCGCCGTCGCGACGGCCAGCGCCGGGCCGTCGCCCCAGGCCGTCCAGGCGGCGCCGAACCCGATCGAGCAGGCGAATCGGGCGAGGGCCTGGCCGGTGCCCACCAGGGCCAGCCCTCTCGCCCTCATCGCGTCCGGCACGACGCCGGCGACCGCGGCCGCCAGCACGCCGTCGGTCGCCGCGTAGAAGGCCCCGTGCAGCACGAGCACCGCCACCACCGCCGGCAGCGGCCCGCCGGGGACGGCCAGCACCAGGCCGTACGCGACGAGCAACGCCAGGTGTCCGAGCAGGAACAGCCTCCGCCGCCCGACGCGGTCGGCGACGGCGCCGGCGGGCACGGCCAGCAGCAGGAAGGCGGCCGCGGTCCCGAGCGGCAGCAAGGGGAACCACCGCGCGGGCACCTCGAACCTGCGCTGCAGCAGCAGGTAGACGAAGGAGTCGCTCACCGTCGTCAGCCCCAGCAGCACCGCGCACGCCGCCAGTCGCCCCACGCCGGGCATCCGCAGGAGCGCGGGTGCCCGGAGCGGGCCGGAGGGCGCCGCTCTCCGGCCCGCTCTCCGGCTCGTTTTCGGGGCGACGCCGACGCCGCCGGGACGGCCGGGGACGAAGAGCATCAGCACCAGCACGCCCAGCGCGGCGACGCAGGCACTGACCGTGAAGACGGCGTCGTAACCCTCCGCCGCCACCCCCAGCACCAGGAACGCCAGGACGGGTCCGCAGAGGGCTCCGGCGGTGTCCATCGCCCGGTGCACGCCGAAGGCATGCCCCCGGCGCTCGGGCGGGGCCGCCAGGGAGATGAGGGCGTCCCGGGGGGCGGTGCGCAGGCCCTTGCCCGTACGGTCGAGGGCCAGCACCGCGCCGATCACCGGCAGGGTGTGGGCGACCAGCAGCAGCGGCTTGCACAGCGCCGACAGGGCGTAGCCGGCCACGGCGACCGCCTTGTGCCGCCCGCCCCCACCGTCGGCCAGGTGGCCTCCGGCCAGCCTCACCAGGGCGCCGACCCCGTTGTAGACGCCGTCCAGCACGCCGAAGCCGAGCGGGGACAGCCCCAGCCCGGAGACGAGATAGAGCGGCAGCACGGCGGTGATCATCTCCGCCGACACGTCCGTGATCAGGCTCACCGTGCCCAGGGCCAGCACGGTCCCCGGAACCGCGGCCCACCGCCGTCCCCGGTGGGGGACGACGGCGGGCGCGTCGCGACCGTCCGCGAGGTACACGCGGTCAGTTCCAGATGCCGGAGATGGCCGATGCCGACGCCGCGTTGCCCGCGTGGCCGGTGCCGTACATGTCCTCGATGGTGCGCAGCAGGTTGTAGTGGTTGTAGGTGGTGCCGGAGGACGACCCCGCCGGCACCGGCTGCCCGTAGAGCACGGTGGCGATGCGGTTGCCGCTCAGCCGGTTGTCCTCGTCGAAGGTGACCACGAGAAGGCTGTTGTGGGTCTTGGCCCAGGTCGCGTACGCGCCGAGGTTGTTCTTCAGCCAGGTGTCCCCGGTGGATACCGAGCAGTCGTGCATGTCGCTGCACAGGTTCGGGACGACGAACGACACCTTGGGCAGTCTGGTGAAGTCGGTGGGGAACTGGGCGAACGTGTACGCGGTGGACGTCGGCACGTTGGAGAACCCGAACCAGGGGTTGTGCTTGCGGGCGTACTTGCCGCTGCTGCACGTGGTCGAGCCCTGGCTGGGCAGCGATTCGTTGTAGCTGGCCCAGCTCTTGCCCGCGGCGAGCAGCTCCGACGCCAGGTTGGGCGCGGAACTGAAGCCGGGGGTGTAGCAGGAGTCGTCGGTGATGCCCTGGGTCGACCCGGAGAACATGGCGAAGTAGTTGGGCTGGCTGGGATGGGTCTCGGCGTAGAAGGCGGTCAGGTTGGCCCCGCCGCTCTTCAGGGAGTTGATGTAAGGAGCGCTGGAGCTGCCGACGATCTGGGAGTAGGCGTGGTTTTCGAAGACTACGACCACCGTGTGGTCCGGCGTCGGCAACGTTGCCGCCTGGGCGCTGAAGCCTCCGGCGGCCCACAGGCCCAGGGCGGCGGCGGACAGCGTGAAGGCGGTGGTGAGGGCGGTGATCCGGCGGGACGGCATGGCTGTCCTCCAGAGGGGGGCGTCTGGGACCAGCTCAGGCTAGGAACACCCCATGACGCTGACCGCACGCCCGACATGAAGGTTGGCCGAACGGTAAATGAAGCCCCTTGTCGCCCGCTTTGGTGATGCAGACCGCGAGGTAGTTGGCCAGCGTCAGCTCACCGCACGGCATCGCGGTCGAGCCGTACTGCTCGCAGCAGGACTCGAACACACGCCACGCGCGCCGGTAAGCGATGCGGGTGTTCTCCGCGACGCCGTCGTGGATCAGCGCGGCGGCCTCGGGCGTCAGGCGCTCGCGGGGCGCACTCGGGCAGGCCGGGTGCGCTCTCCAGCGGTAGGCGACGCGAGGCCGCTCACGGCCGGCTCGTATCGGGTGCCGCGTTCTGAGGGAGTCGCGGCACGGGCGGGAGCGCGAACCTTCCTACTTATCGTGCTGTCGGCGCACCATCTCCGTGATCCAGATGGGCGCGAACGGAGACGTGCAGCCCGGGGGAGTCGGGTAGTCCTTGAGCACCTCCAGGCGCTCACCGATGTCGATGGCACGGGCGCGGTGCTCGGCGTGCTCGATCCCGATCTGAGCCAGGCAGTGGTTCATCGCCCACTGCAGGCGATCCGGGGCGTCCTTCATCTCCGCCTCGATGACGTCGAGCAGCCCTGCGAGGTCGAGGCCCTCAGGCTTCTTCGTCACGCGTTCGGTGGTCAGCGCCCAGCCGGCACTCGCGACCACTGGATCCGAATCGGCGGACCAGGCCAGGCGCAGCTCTTCGGAGTGCGGGTTCTTCTTCACCACGTAGTTCACGAGCCAGTCGTGCACCTTCGGCGTGCGCGCCTCGCGCAGCATGACGTCCAACTCGTCACGCTCGAACGCCTTCGGACGGCAGATCAGGATCGCCAGCAGCCTCGCCGCGCTGTCATCGGTCTCCCAGAGCCGGCACGCGAGTTCCTGCTGCGTCTTCAGCCGCTTCGCGAGCGCGCGCAGCTTGCTGAGGTTCACACCGTGATCGTCACCGTGTTTCTCGTTCACCTCGCGTGCCTTCGGGTCCTCGAGCCCGGCCAGCTCGGCCATCACCTCGGCCACCAACGTCTCGGTCGGCGTCGTCTCGGCCACCTCAGCCTCCTGTCCATCACGGGTGAGATTCAGCCTACGAGCACTCGCCTGTTCAGCGGGGGAGACGTGGACGCGGTGGACGAGGTTGCCTCGATCCGATTCCGGCACCGGTGACCGGCGGAGGGGCCGGGTGCCATAGGTATCGCCTATGGCATCTGCTTACATTTCGTCTTTGCCTCTCGTTCTTTTCCGGACGTACCGTTAAACAGCTCGACGAGGTGCTCAGGACCGCCAGGTCGGCGACGAGCACGGTGCCGGAGTGGGCCACCTTCGTGGAAGCCGACGTACGGACACGGGCTGGAGCGGAGGCGCTCGCCGCGGCCGCGCAGGAGGCGCGGACCAGAACGACGGCGCCGTGCCGCTGGGGCGAGATGGTCAGCCCGACGACATCGCCCACGCGGTGCTGTTCCTCGTGTCCGGCCGGGCGAGCTGGCTGACCGGGAGCAAGCTCGTCGTGGACGGCGGCGAATTCCCCAGGGGTTGACGCCGACGGCATTCCAGAACGCCGGTTTCGACAATGAGAACTCACCGAGCCGGGCCGCGGCGAAACCCCGGCACATCACCGAGTTTTGAGAGAAAGAACAAAAGAATCCTGGCATGGATAAGTACAGCGACAAAAATGTAGTGATCACTGGCGGCGGCAGCGGCATAGGGTTCGCGATGGCGGAGCTGCTGGTGCACGGCGGAGCGCGCGTGGTGATCACCGGTCGTTCTCAGGCCACGCTCGACGCCGCGAGGGAGCGGCTCGGCAAGAACGCGGTGGCCGTCCGAGGCGATGTGGCCTCACTGGCCGACCTGGATGCTCTCGCTGACCGTGTGAAGGGCGAACTCGGCACACCCGACGAGATCGCCAGGGCAGCCGCGTTCCTCGCCTTCGATGCCACTTACACCGCCGGCGCCGAATCCGTCGTGGACGGAGTCGCCACCCAGCTGTGAGTTCGTCCTGCCGTCGGCCATGGGCTCGCACCGGTCGCTCGTGGGGGATCGACGCGGCGCGAGAAGACCGCCACCTCGTAGGAGGTGGCGGTCTTGTCGTATCCGGTGGCGGTGCGGCCGTCAGGACATCGGTGAGAAGAATGCGGCATTGTGCCAGGTCTCCTGACGCAGGAGTTCGAGCAGGGCCGTCTCCGCCGGGCCCCGCGCCGGGCCGGACCACGGCGATGACGGGCTGGGACACGGCCGGGAACACCGGGCGGACGAGGTGCTCGTGACCGTGGGGCACCGCGGAGGCCGGGACGAGCGTCACCCCCAGCCCGTGGGCGGCCCAGCGCACGGCCGTCGCCGTCTGGGACACGCGGGCGACCGTGGTGGGGGTCAGCTCGTTGTCCCGCAGCACGTTCAGCAGCACGCCGTCGAGCGCGCTGTCGCGGTCGAACCTCACCCACGGCTCCCTCTCCAGCTCGCGCAGCTCGACCCGGTCGGCGGCGAGCTGCCGGTGCCCGGCGCCCAGCACCACGACGAACTCCTCGTCGCCGAGGTGGTGGGCGTCGTCGGGGGACTGCTCGCACGCCGCCATCAGGGCGAGGTCCAGCACGCCCCGGCGCCCCAATCGCTCCAGTTCGGCGGAGCTCGGCTCTTCGAAGACGGTGACCTCCAGCCGCGGGAAGCGGCGGCGCAGCGCGCTCAGCGCGCCGGGCAGCTGCCGCGTGCCAAAGCCCATCTGCACCGCGACCACCAGCTCGCCCACCAGCTCGTCGGCATGGGCCCGCGCCGTCGCCCTCGCCCGCCGCGACGCGCTCACCGCGACCTCCGCCTCCCGCAGGAACGCTCGGCCGACCACTGTGGGCACCAGTCCGGTCGGCGTGCGGGCGAACAGTTGCACGCGTGTAAGCGAGCGGTGTCGGCGTCCCAGTAGATGGTCTCGAGACCACTTTCCCGCCTTCGTGATTTGATCAACGGGATGGACAACAGGGGCGGAGCGTCATGGCATCTCACGGAAACCTGGGCGGGAAGATCACACTGGCCGTGGTCGGGGCACTGTCATTAGCGGCGCTCGCGTTGGGCGGCATCGCTGCGGCGAACCAGTCCAACGGGTCGGCCGTGACCGTCGTGAAGGAGACGCGAGGGGTCGGCGGCCGGGAGATCCTTTCGACGAACGTGGTGTGTGGAGAGGGTCTGCGGGCCGTGGGCGGAGGTCATGCTTTTCGCGGAGCCCATGACTTGAGCAAGCCGGTGGCGTTCCCGGTGAGCGCACCCGGCAGCACGAGCGATACTCCCGGTGCTGTTCAGAACGCCTGGGACTTCGTCGTGGTGAACCCTACGAGCGAGAAGATCAGCGTCGAGCTGTACGCGACGTGCGTCCCCATAGGTTGACCAGCCCTCTAATCCTCCACGCCCCGTCGACGAACCACACCGCGCCGCGCTGCCGGCCATAGGGGGCCGCACCAGCCGGTGCCGCACCGTAAGATCCTCCGACATCGCATGGGTGCGGGCGGTGTTCGGGGTTGCCGGTGATGGAGCGCATTCCGGGTGCGGAGCATCCGCACACATTGGCCGCCCGGCCCGGCCTCAAAGGACGCGGGCAGGAAGTGAAGCGCCCCGGTCCTAGATAGCGGACCGATGCCGAATGGCGTGGGAGGCCGTCGGTCGGCTCTGCGGCGATGCTCATAACCGTGATTCAGACGGTCCGGAGGGCTGGAAACGGCCGTTCTTTTCTGAAGCGGCAAACGGCGGATCACTCATTTCATCGGGCATGCCTGAAGAAGATCCCGGCAAAGATCGCTGCTCACGGGCGCCTCTCATCGGCAAGGAGTGGCCGACTGTGGCCAGTCGGGAACTTGCCGTAAGTGGCCTATTTACATCTATTCGTCGAACAGTCACCATATGACCGTGGCCACACCCCCTCGTTGATAAGCGGCTGGCGCTGAAAGTGTCACCGAGGTTGTCAACCGACGCGAATTTGCTATCCGCTCGCACGAATACGTGAGGAGAGGGCGTCCCGGGTGGCCATTCAGAGAAATTCTGGATGGCCGGCGATCCCGAATTCCTTAATGGCATAACGCCACACCAGAAGGAATGACACCGTGAGAATGACGCGAAGATTACGGGCCGCCGTGTGCGTGGTGGTGGCCGGTGCAACGCTGGTGGCCGGGGTAGGGACGGCGTCCGCCGCGCCCGGGGTCACCCCGGCCGACGTGACGCTGAAACTGGCTCCGGGCCAGTCGACGACGATCGCCAAGACCGTGTCCACTCCGGCGATCCCGCCCAAGCCGGATATCACGTTCCTGATCGACACGACAGGGAGCATGGGCGGGGTCATCTCGAACGTGCGGACCAATGCGAACACCATCTTGTCCAACGTCGCTTCGGCGCAGCCGGACGCGCAGTTCGCGGTCGCCGAGTACAGGGACGTGTCGGCGGACGCGACCTCGTTCCGGGTGGCGCAGAACCTCACCGCCAACCAGACCGACGTCACCAACGGTCTCAACTCGCTGGTCGCGACGGGCGGCGGCGACCTCCCCGAGGACGGCATCAACGGTCTGTTCCAGGTCGCGTCCGGGGCGATCGGCTTCCGGCCGAACAGCACCCGGATCGTGTTGCTGATCGGGGACGCCCCCAGCCATGACCCCAGCAACGGCCATACGCTGGCCGACGCGATCAGCGCCCTGCAGGCAGCCGACATCACCGTGCTCGCGTTCGACCTGGCCGGGCTGAACACGGGCGGGCAGGCGACCGCGATCACCGACGCCACGGATGGACAACTGTTCTCCGGCCTCAACGCCTCGGAGGTCAGCGACACCATCCTGGCGGCCCTGCACAACCTGCCGGTCACGGTCACCCATCAGCTACGCGACTGCAATCCGAACCTGTCGGTGTCCCTGACCCCGGGCAGCCGGACGGTGACCAGCGGCGATGACGCCACCTTCACCGAGGTCGTCTCCGTCGGCGCCGGAGCCGCACCGGGAAGCACCCTGACCTGCAAGGTGGACTTCCTGCTCAACGGCGTCCTGTCACCAGGCTTCACCGAAACGATCACCGAGCACGTTCCGAAGGCGACCCCGTCGATCGCCACGACGCCGTCGGGCCAGGTGCCCGCGGGCGGGAACGTCTCTGATACGGCGACCCTGTCCGGTGGGTACCACCCGACGGGCACCGTCACGTTCCAGCTGTTCGGACCCGGCGACACCGACTGTGCGACGCCCATCGCGACTCGTACCGGGACGGTGTCGGGCAGCGGCACCGCCGCGTCCGGGAACATCCCCGCGGGCGGGGTGGGCACCTACCGGTGGGTGGCCTCCTACAGCGGCGATGACGCCAACAACCCGGTCACCTCCGCGTGCGGCGATGAAGAGGTCGTGGTTGTGAAGGCCACCCCGGGCGTCGCCACCACCCCGTCGGGGTCCGTGCCGGCCGGCGGCGTCGTGTCCGACACCGCCACCGTCTCCGCCGGGTTCCACCCCACAGGTACTGTCACGTTCCAGCTGTACGGCCCCGGTGACACCGACTGTGCGACGCCGATCGCCACCCGCACCGGCACGCTGTCCGGCAGCGGCACCGCCGCGTCCGGCGACGTGACCATCGGCGCGGCCGGCACCTACCGGTGGACCGCCACCTACGGCGGCGACGCCAACAACAACTCCGTCACCTCACCGTGCAGCGAAGAACAAGTCACCGTCACGCCGCAGCGGCTGACCGGACGGGCCTACGGCCTGACCGCAGACGCCGCCCTGGCCGGCATCCAACTGGTCAACATCGCACGCACCCCCGACACCGGCGCCATCTCCACCACCTCGACCGGCACCACCTCGGTGCCCTGCACCGCCAGCCTCAGCGGACTGATCAGCGCGCACGCCCTGTGCGCCCAGGTCGCCACCACCGAATTCCCCGGCAAATCCGTCGCCACCGCCTCCATCGACGACACCACCGTCGGGATCACCGGCATCCCGGTGATCACCGTCAAGACCATCAAATCCACCTCCACCACCACCTGCGCCGGCTCCACCGGAGCCACCACGATCGCCTTTCTCAAGGTCGGCAACACGGTGGTCATCGCGGAACCCACAAATGTCCAGCCCAACACCACGGTCAACGTCGGCGTCGTCAAGCTCGTCCTCAACGAGCAGACCCCATTCACCACCCCCGACAAGGGCCTGACCGTCAACGCCGTCCACATCACCGTCGACGCCCTCGGCCTGGCCAAGACCAACGTCGTCCTGGCCTCCTCCGAAAGCGATATCGGCAACTGCCCGTAACCCAACCCACCTGAACCAATCAACCCGAGGCCGGGCGGAACACCGTGGCTCCGCCCGGCCTCGGCCGCGCTTCAGGCCGCCGGGGTCGCCACGCGCGCTCCTGGAGCGAACGCCAAATGATCGATTCAAGGGTCGGTGGTCGTAGCGATCCCGGACTTGCCGGACGGGTGGCGCGGCCCCATAGGCTAAGCCCCCGTCCGCACTGTTGGGGGAGTCATGACCAGTAGGTTCACCGAGTTGGTTGTCGACTGCCACGATCCGGAGCGGCTCGCGGCCTTCTGGTGCGCGGTCCTGGACTTCAAGGTGATCGACCGGAGCGAGGGCAAGGTCGAGATCGGCTCCTGGGAGCCGACCGTCGAGGAGGTCCGGGCCCGCCAGATGCCGCCCACTCTGGTGTTCATTCGGGTGCCCGAGGGCAAGACCGTGAAGAACCGGCTCCACCTCGACGTCAGCCCGATCGACGGCAGTACCGACGACGAGGTGGCCAGGCTGCTCGGCCTCGGCGCCGCCAAGGTGGACGTGGGGCAGGGCTCCGGCCGGAGCTGGGTGGTCATGGCCGATCCCGAGGGCAACGAGTTCGACGTCCTGCGCACGCTGGCACCGTCCACGTACATGATCGGTCCGGAGGGTTAGTGGTCGTAGGCGGTTGCGGCCAGCTCGGAGCGTTTGACCGTCTCGATCTAGAGCGGCGCGGCATCCCGGCCGGGCGGATGGACGAACTGGATCGCCTGATCAGGCTCCGCGCCGGCTCCTGGCTCGGCGAGATGCCCGGTCGCGGCCGGCCCGGCCGACAGCGTACGGGCGCCGAATGCGGAGTTCGGGCAAGCGTCAGGCCGGACCTTCGTCGCTGCGTTCCGGAGCGGGGATTTCCCGTAGAGAGCGTAGGGGTGAGGCGTAGGCGATCGCGGTGCCCAGGAGCATCACGCCGCTGCTGATGACGAGGGTGGCTCGGAGAGAGAACAACGATCCGAGGAGCCCACCGAGGAGCGCGCCGAGGGGTTGCATCCCGGAAACGAGGAAACGCCATGTGGCGTTGGCGCGTGAGAGCAGGGCGGGGGCGATCAGAGTCTGCCGGAGGGTTTGCTGGTTGACCCCGTAGAGCGAGGGACCGGCCCCTCGCAGCAACTGCGCCACGGCCAGGATGACGAGCGTCAGTGCCACAAGGCTGCCCGCGGCCGCGAGCACCAGGCCGGCGACGGCCGCGATGAGCATCCCGGTGACAAAACACCGGCCTGGGCCGATGCGCCGGGTGACGGGGTCCACCACCAGGGCGCCGAGGATGCCCGCCACGCCACTGATCGCGATATACACGCCGATCAGGGCCGGAGTCAGCCTGAGGTCTCGAACGAGGTAGAGCACGAAGACAACGTTTTGCATCTGGCCGGCGAGGGCGCCGATGGTAGCCGCGAGGGTCACAGCGCGCATGGTCGGATGGGCGAAGACCACGCGCACCCCCTCGACGATGTCGGCGCCGAGGTGACGTTGCCGCCGCTCCGCGTGGACGGCCCCCGCTCCGGGGGCGCGAATACGGGCCTTGCACAGGCCGGCGAGCAAGAACGAGACCGCGTCGACGGCGATGGCAGCCGGCGCGGACAGGAGCGAGACCACTACACCACCCACAGCTGAGCCTGTCGTATTGACGGTCGCGTTGCTCAGCATGAGCGCGCTGTTGGCCGGGAGGAGCTGCTGACGTGGGACCAGGGCGGGGGTGAACGACTGGGCGGTCACGGCCTCCAGAAGGCCGCAGACGCCCGCGAGAACCGTCACAGCGTACAGATGCCAGATCTGCAGCAGGCCGAGTACGGCCAGGACCGGAACCGAGCCCAGCAGCAGGGTCCGCGCCAGGTCCGTCAGGACAAGGATCCGCCGGTAGGGCATGCGGTCCACCCATACGCCCGCGGGCAACCCCAGAACGAGGTGCGGAAGCAACGCCGCCGCGCTCAAGAACCCCATCTGGGCGGGCGAGGCGTCCAGGTAGACGACCGCTGTCAACGGCAGCGCCACCACGGTGACGCTTGAGCCCAGCAGTGATATCGAGTTGCCGACAAAGAGCCGACGGAAGTCGGGATACCGCCGAAGAATCGACCATGGCCTCCGGGACGGGGGACGGTCATCATCAGCCTTTGCCGGTGGTGCTGCGGCTCCTCCTTCATCAACGCTCATAGCCGGACGCTACTGAGATCTTCTGGGCAGATGCCATCGTTCTTGATGGATCAGGTCAGGGCGGACTTCGCGGCCCCCGGGGCCGGTGCGGAGTTCGGGCGTGGGGTCGAGGAGAACTTTCGCTGCGTACGCGAACCGAACGCTGTGCTCGGGCTCACGCCGAAGACCTCGCCGATGTGAAGGGGGGCGGGGCCGCGCTTTTGTCCCGGCTGGCCGGGCTGGAGAAGTCAGCTCAGCGTGGCCGCCTTGCGCAGCAGCACCGAGCGTTCGCGCTGGTTGGCGCACAGCCGGGCCGCCAGCTCCAGCTCGGCGCGCGCTTCCGCTCGCCGTCCGAGTCGGGCCAGCAACTCCCCGCGTACGGTCGGGATCAGATGCGAGCCGGGGAGCCGGTCCGAGGCGATCAGCTCGTCCACGATGGCCAGGGCCTGCGCCGGGCCCGAGGCCATGGCCACGGCGACGGCCCGGTTGAGCTCGACCACCGGCGAGGGCGCGACCCGGCCGAGTGCCTCGTAGAGCACCACGATCCGGTCCCAGTCGGTCGCCTCGACCGAGGGCGCCGACGCGTGGGTGGCGGCGATCGCGGCCTGCAGGCCGTAGGGGCCGAGGCCGCGAGTCGATGCCTTGGCCAGCGCCGCCAGCCCACGGCGGATCGCCGAGAAGTCCCACCGCCGCCGATCCTGCTCCTCCAGCAGGACCGGTGAACCGTCCGGGCCGGTCCGGGCGGGGAAACGCGCGGCCGTCAGCTCGCACAACGCGAGCAGGCCGTGCACCTCCGGCTCGTCCGGCTGCAGCGCGGCCAGCGTGCGGGCCAGCCGGATCGCCTCGTACGCGACGTCGGGGCGCAGCAGCCGGTCGCCCGACGTGGCGGTCGACCCCTCGGTGAAGATCACGTAGAGGACGCTGAGCACGGCGGCCAGCCGCTCCCGGCGCTCGGCCGCCGGCGGCAGCTCGAACGGCACCCCGGCCGCCGCGATCGTCTTCTTGCCCCGGGTGATGCGGGCCTGCACGGTCGGCACGGGTACGAGGAACGCGCGGGCGATCTCCTCGCTGGACAGGCCGCCGACCACGCGCAGGGTCAGCGCCACCCGGGACTCGGGGGAGAGCACCGGGTGGCAGCTGACGAACATCAGCGCCAGCACGTCGTCATCGATCCTGTCGGGATCGATCTGTTCGTCAGCCACCGAGTCGACCGCCAAGTCGGTCGCCAGCAGGGCGTATCGGTCCTGGAGGGCGGTCCGGCGGCGGATCGCGTCGATCGCCCGGCGCCGGGCCGTGGCCATCAGCCAGCCGGCCGGGTTCGCCGGAGGGGCGAGCGGCCACGACACCAGCGCCTCGGCCACCGCCTCCTGGGCCGCGTCCTCGGCCAGCCCGAAATCGCCGGTGAACCGGGTCAGCGCGGCGACGATCCGCGCCGACTCGATCCGCCAGACGGCCTCGACATCGGCCGTACCCATCAGATCTGGCCGTTGCTCTCGCGCCCGGCCCAGTCCTCGGTGATCACTTTCCGACCTGCGGGACCTCGTCGCTGCCGGGCACCCGCCGGACCTCGATCTTGGACCCGGGGGCCGCCGGGACCCGCTTGGCCCACTCGACCGCCTCCTGTTTCGAGGCGACGTCGAGCAGGAAGAAGCCCCCGAACAGTTCCTTGGTCTCGCCATACGGCCCGTCCGTGACCACCGGGGCCTCGCCGCTGAAGTCGACCACGACGCCCTGGCCCGGATCGTCCAGCCCTTCCGCCGCGAGGAGAACGCCGGCCTTGACCATCTCCTCGATGAACTGGCGGGTCGTGGCCATCATCTCGTCGATGTCGGCCATCATGGCCGCGTTCGACTCGTCGGTGCCCCGCATGATCAGCATGTACTTCGGCATCGCGTTCTCCTCGTCCGGCGGGGCCGCCTCTCGGCCCTCACACCCACACGTCGAACGAGCGGCCCGCGGATCGACACGGTCCCGGAGAAATTTCTCGCCGCGACGCGGCCGATCCCTCCGGCCCGCGTTTCGCCCGTCAGAGCGGCCCCTGAGCGACGGCCGACGCGGACGCCCTGCTGATCGGAAAGCTTATCGTCGCATCTTTGTCGAGAGCGGCGAGATCTCGCCGGCGCCCGAACTCATCGAGATGCCACGAGGCCGTGCGCTGCCGCATCGCCAGCGACACCGCGGCCGCGGGCGACGCTTCGGGAAGCCGGGCGAGCACGTCGACCGGTGACCGCCAATCGCAAGGTGGGAGGGCGGGAGATGCGCTTTCGGGCACGCGGACATGCCGGCTCGTGGTCGGTGACCAACGAGCCGGCATGGTGCGGTGGGAACGCCCGATGGGTGGTGGCCGGTCGGGCGGCCGGGTGCTCCTCAGCGAGAGGTTGTGCGGGACAGGCCGATCAGTGGGCGGCGATGACGGCCTTGGCGTCCGACACCCACCGGTCGAAGATCGCGCGGCCCGTCTTGAGCTTCGCCTGGTTCTGGTCGAGCAGTTCCTGCTGGTAGGCGCTTTCCAGCGCCTTGTAGGTGCCGACCAGGTTGGTCTCCTGCTCACAGGCCGCGTCGGCCGCGGCCACGCTCTTCTCGTCGTCGCCGGCCAGGGTCATGGCCGTCCGCTCGCCCCAGCGGGGATCGTTCTGTGCAGATAGCGGGGTGCGGTAGCTGAAGCCACGCTTGGCCATGCAGGAGCTCCAGTCGGCGAAGACGGCCCGCATGCGGCTGTCGTGCATGGTCGAGGCGATCGCTCGTGCCGCGAGCCTGCGGGGGTCGGCGGGCAGGTCCGGCGTGCTGCCCTTCAGCTTCGCGTCTCCCGCCGCCTCGCAGCCGCCCGCGGGCACGGCCCGGCCGGACGCGGTCCGGGCCTCGGCGCCCAGGTAGGCGCGTACGGCGTCGGAACCGGCAGGAGTGGTGGAGCCGCCGGAGGCCTGCGCCGCGTTCTGACCAGGGTGCGCTCCGCCCGATTTGTCGGTGAAGGTGGCCGGGTATCCCGACCGGGCCGCGTCCGCCGGCGACAGGTAGTCCAGGACGTCCCTGTCCTTGACGTCCGTGTCGTCGGCGGGGGCGCTGAGCGTGGCTGACGCCCATGTGGTGAACCCCAGGGCATGCATGCAGTCGCCGGCGTTCAACTCGCGCGCCTTCTCGAGCAGCGCGATGTCGGCGCGTGAGGTCATGACCGCGTCCAGGGGCATGGCGACGGGCGTGCCGCCGGTGACGGCGGGGATGGTCCCGAGGGAGGGCTCGGGCAGCGGCGGCACCTTCGGCGGCATGTCGTGAGGCGTCGTGAGGGGCTCGGGTACATCGGAACTCGCGACCTGCGACGGCGAGGCGCCACCGGCGCCCGGCCCGCCCGGCCCGCCCGGCCCGCCCGGCCCGCCCGGGGCGGCGACGGCCGCGGTGGCACCGCCACCCACGACGAGCGCGGCGGCGCCGAGCGCCGCGATCAGCGTGGCCCGCTTCCTCCGCCGGAAACCGCTTTCCTGGGTCATCGGCTGCATCGTGTCGGCCCCTCCTACTTCCAAAAGCATTCTGATAGCGGATACGAAGCGGGCACGAGGGTGCGGTTGCAGGCACCGCTGCTCTCGTTGTACAGACGCACGTCGTACGGGCTGCCGCTCGCGCCGCCTTCCTCGTAGCCGCCGTTCACGGTGAGGACGTCGTTGTAAGCGTTTCCGCTGCATCCGGCCTTGTTGATGAGCATCCACCCGTGATCACTGTCGACGTGAATCTCCCTCCATTCCTGGGTGCTCCAGCTGCCGTCTTCCCACTGCGTCACGCCGTCACCGCAGCTGTTGTACGCGGTCAGCAGCAACCAGCTGTTGTTGTTGTATTCGAGGTAATACCCGTCGCTGAGTTTCATGTCGTACCAGTATTGATTGTCGCCCCCGTTCCATTTGTACTGGCCGACCCGGGCGCCGTCGTCGAGGGAGGACCGATACACCTCCAGGTATTTCCCGGTCCAGTAGTTTTTCCAAGTGATTTTCCCGTCGGCATGCGCCGCGAGCGCCGGAATTCCGCCCAAGGCCAGCGCTGCGCCGGCCGAGACGATCGCCGCCTTCCGTGCCCAGCGCGCGGCCGCCGCGGCGAGCGCCGGTGGTCTGATCCGGAGCATGGCTCCTCCTTTTGCCGGTGTTGTCAGGGAGAGGGGAGGGCCGGCCGGTGACGGCCTCGTGGCCCCGAACGTCCGGCGCGGTCAGGCACGACCGGCCGTCCGTGATCCGGTTCTAGGGGAGATCCGTTGTCCGGTGTCGGGGGATGGGCGCCTGACAACAGGTTCCGGACAATATCGCTCCGATCGAGTCAATCGGGGAGACGGGATGCCGCGGTCCGAGCGGCCTTTGGAGGACGACGGCGATGAGTTGACGAGTTTCGCCGTTGACCTGCGATTAGTACACGTCAAAACGGACAGCCCGCCGTATCGCCGGCCGATCGGATTCCGCCCTAGCTCGGCCGGGCGTATCCGGCCCGCGGTCGCCTGGTACGAAGTGTCGCCGACGGCCTCCCGCCTCCCGGTGTGCGAATCTCACAGAGGAGCACCGGTGGAGGTGGGCAGGCCGTCGGCGGTCGTCACCCGGCTACTCGCATAGGTGCACGCTGCCCGGATCGATACCGGCCGATTCCGGCGCCGACAGGTTCCAGGGGTTTCCCTCCTGCCCGGATCCGTTGCAGGAACCATAGGCGCTGGACCACAGGCCGCCGCTTCTCGGCGCCCGGCTGAACATTCCGAAGTCCCCCCTGACGACCGGTGCGGCGCTGCCGGTCGGCTGCCCGGTCAGGTCGATCGCCTGGCCGTTGTGATACAGGTACTGGTCCGGCATGTAGCTCGAGCGCAGCACTGGGTCGCTGCCGTTCTGCCGGACCTGTCCGTCGGCGCAGACCTTGAAGTCGAGCTGCTGCCAGATGGGCGGCGCGTTGTTGAAGAGCGACCCGGCCAGCTCCGTCACCCCCGAGGGCGCGAAGAAGGCATAGGTGATCTCGGCCGCCACCTGCTGGACCTCCTGGGGGACGCGGGTGTCGCCGGACACCCGGGAGAGCCATCTGCTCACCGCCTGGCTGGGATTCGACGCCCCCAGCATGGGCCGATAGCCGATCTCGCCGCCGGAGACGGACTTGGCCGCCACACACGTTCCGTTGTCGACGAGCGTGGCCGGCCGGCCGGTGGGCAGGAAGGCACGTCCGGGCAGGATGCCGTCCCCGTTCGGCGTCACGGTCTTGACCCTGCCATCGTGCTCGTTGAGGTCGGCGGTGCTGTAGGTCAGGTCGGGCGGGTCGATGCCGTAGTCGTCCTGGATGGCCTGGAAGGTGATCATCACGAACTTGGGGAGCACGGTGTCCCCGGTGCGGTCGTCGTAGTCGACATACTGGCTGCCGTCCACGATGGTGCCGTCGTCGGCCTTGACGAAGGAGACGGTCGCCTTCTCCTTGATCTTGTAACTGGTGTCGCGTGCGTCGAACCAGGACGGCATGCTCGAGCTGGTGGGCCGGTCGGTGTAGGGATTGGCGAAATGGATCCAGTCGGTGATCGCCTTGCCGGGCGGGTGGTTGACCGGATCGGTCCCCGCCTCGACGACCTGCTGATTCCATTCCTGCATGGCGGCCTTCACCGCCGGCATCACGCAGGTGCCGGCCGGCCCCGAGCCGCAGGCCGGCAGGGTCAGAACATCGCCGGACAACTTCGATCCCCAGTCGTACAAGGACTGGCGGCTGTTCAGCGGCGAGCTGATGATCCATGTGGTGCTGCTCGCGTCGATGTTCTGGTTCTCGTCGAACAGCGCGACCGCGTCCACCGTGTGCTCGGCGAAGGTGCCCTTGATGGGCCGGATGGCGATGGCGTCGAAGACGATGCTCTCGTCTCCTTCCGCCCCGTCGACGGCCGTGCTCAGCGTCACCTTGGGAACGCCGTCGAACATGAACGCCCCGAGCGACTTCCATTGGTTGCTGTCGACCTGCTGGGAGATCGTCCGCTTCCGTACGCCGTTGCCGGTCTCGATCTCGTAGGTCGCCTTCTTGGTGTAGCCGTAGTGGTCCGGCAGGTGGACCAGGACCTGGGCGGGCTGGTTGAGGGCTTCGCCCAGCGTCCAGGTGCCCTCGATCTGCATCGACCACCGGCCGGGGTCGCGGGTGTGCCCGAAGTAGTAGTGGCCCGCGTAGCCGCCGCCGAGCTGGTGCAGGTCGATCTTGGAGGGGTAGTGGCCCTGCCCGTCGTCGTTGAACGTGAAGGTGAAGTGCCCGTCGTCGGCGCCGGTGGTCCCGCACCGAGGTGTGGGGGTTCCGCCGGGGATGTTGTCGATGATCAGGGAGCCTGGGGGCAGACCGGTCGCGCTGCAGGCGGGCGGGTAGGCCGTTCCGTTGTCCTGGTAGGCGTAGCCGGGATCGAAACGGAGTATCTCGTTGCCGCAACTGTAGGAACAGTCGCTCTTCCATGTGGCCGGCTGGTGGAACCAGCAGCGCAGGTCGCTCTGGCTGCACGGCCCGGCCGGCTCGTTGAGGTCGTTGGAGAACTTCTGCCCCGGGTAACAGGCGTTGGAGCTGTTGCAGAACAGTTCGCGCGGCGGTTTGACGTCGCGTCTGTGCTGCGGGGCAGTGGTGTCGGTGCCGTTCCACCAGGCGGGGCGGAAACCGACGACGTAGGTGCCGGGCGACTCCAGGGCTTCGATGGGGTGCCCGGCCCAGCCCAGCACCTTCTCCGGGTACGGCCAGTACTGCGGGGTCTTGGCGTCGGTGTATCCGGTCTCCAGAAAGGGGGCGCGGTCCGCCGGATATCGAGGATTGATGGGGTTGTTGGCCCAGCCGACGCCCCAGAAGCCGTCACCCTTGTCCGGGTAGAAGCCGCTGTTGTAGGCCCACAGCGCGAAGAACCAGTTCTCGATCTTGGCCGGGTCGCCGTTGTTTATCTTCATTCCGGCGCTCATGGTCTGGTTCCACTTCTGCTCCAGGATCTGGACGCCGGCCGCGATGTTCGTGGCGAAGTCCAGTGCGACCGCCCGCTGCTGGTCGTACGGCATTGTCTGCTGGCCCTTGCCGGGCAGGCGCATCCCGTCGGTCACCTGGGTGATGCCGTACCCGCAGTCCGCCTTGTCCCAGTGCACGTCCCAGTCGTCGTCGGGGTCGGAGTTGTAGATCGACAGCCCGTAGTAGTTGCCGATGAGAGGGTTTCCTGTCTCACCCGGAACGACCAGGCGGGTCGCCTGCCACAGGTTGGACTCCTGCGCGGCCACCCCGAGCATCACCTGCGCCGGGATGTAGCCCCCTCCGACGAGGCCAGGCCGGGGGAACAGCCCTTGGGGGTAGTACTCGGGCATCCCCAGGTTGTTCCAGTTCTGTGGCCGCTTGAAGCTCGCGAGGGCGCCCCGGACGGCCTGGTCCACCGCCCACTCCACCTGCCTCGGCTTGGGTTGCAGGGCCTGGTTGCGGGGGTCGTTGCGAGGGACCGAGCACGTCCTTTCGTCCTCGATCGGATCGCTGGAGGAGCCACTGACCGCGGCTTTCGCGGACGGCCGGTCCGGAGGCGTCAGCGCGGGGCTGGACAAACGGCCCGCATCGGGTTGGCTCGCCGAGCTATGAGCGGCGGTGTCCACCGTGAAGTCGACGGTCTTGCCCGTCGCGGTCACCCGCATGGCCATGGCGACCGGTCTCGGAGCCGCGGGCGCGGAGACCGCCGCCCGCGGGTCGGCGGTGCCGGCCCAGTCGACGGACACGAGAGCGGCGTGTCCCTCCGTCGAGGCCTGCGCCCCCGCTGAGGCGTCCAGCCGCGCGACGGAAGCGGGAAGCCGCGCCGTGGTGGTGACGTCGCCGGTCAGGAACACCCGCCCCGCGGAGCCGGCCGCGACGCCGACCGACCCCAGCTTCCCCTTGGCCAGGTCCACGACTTCCGCCGGAGTCACGGCGCGAGGCCGGGACGGCACGGCCGTGCGCCGGATCACCGCGGCGTCCTTGTCGTGGTCCAGGAAGACCACGCCCCCGTCGGCGTCCACGTGCAGCCGGAGAGGCACGTCACCGGTGCGCAGCAGGGGAACGCGCTTCCCCTTGTCGTTCACCATGACGAGACGCCTGCCGTCGGCGGCCACCACCCCGTCCCGCACCGGGACCGCGGAGGTCACCTCGCCCTTCACCTCCAGGGGCGCGCCCACCGAACCCTTGCCGGCGTCGAGTCGCAGGAGCCGGGTCCTGCCCCGTGTCTTCGCCTCCTGCTCCACCCCCTCCTGGGTGAGCACGGCCGACTCCCCGCTCCCGCAACCGGGGTTGAAGTAGGCCAGGGACGATTGCACCGGCAGCTTCCGCACCTCACCGGTGACCAGGTCGACCACGGCCGTGAAGCCGCCCCGAGCCGACAGTTCCTCCTTGTTGGTGAAGGTTCTGGGCGCGTAGACGACGACGATTCGCCGTCCCGCTCCCGTCAGGCAGGCGTTGCCGATCCACTGGTCCGCGTCGAAACCCGGCTCGGACAGCGTGGCGACGGTTCGCCACGCATAGCCGCTCTTCTCATCGGCGACCAGGACGTGCAAGCCGTCGCCGTCCCCGGATGTCGTCCAGATGAGATCGCCCGATGTCTGCCACCCGTTGCCCAGCAGAGCGTCCCGCTGACGCGGGTCCACCGCCGCCGCGCCGCCGCCGGGATGCCGCGGCGCGGCGATGTCGACCTCCGGTCCGGGCGGTTCCGCGGCGAAGGCGGTGGCCATGGGAGCCGACAGAAGCGAACATATGAGAGTCGTGACGGAAAGTAAGGCCAAGCGCCGATGCGCTGTCATCCATGACCTCTTCGGTTCGAGAGAAACGGCACTTTCATGCAGGCGGACACGCCGGCCCGCCATGACCGGCGGGCCGGCGTGCAGAAGGTGAGAGTGCGGAAGGTGACGGTCACGCCGCCGATCAGTTGGCGGCGACGATGGCCCTGGCGTTCGAGACCCAGGTGTTGAAGATCGACAGCGCGGTCGTCAGCTGCGTCCTGTTCTCGTCGAGCAGCCGCTTCTGGTAGGCGGTCTCCAGGGCCTTGTACATCCCGACGAGGTTGCCCTCCTGCTGACAGGCGGCGTCGGCGGCCGCGGTGGCCTTCTCCTCGGCGCCGGCCGGGGTGTCGGATGTGCGCTCGGCCCATCGGGGGTCGAGGTGGGCGCTCAGCGGGTCGTCGTAGCGGTAGCCGCGCTTGGCCATACACGCGCTCCAGGTCGCGAAGGCCTGCTGCATGCGGTCGTCGCGCAGGGCCGAGAACTGCGCCTCCACGAGGAGGAGCCGGGGGTCGACGGGCAACTCGGCCGCGGCGCCCTTCAACTGCCTGTCGCCCTCGGCCTCGCAGCCGCCGTCCGGAACCGCGGCGCCGCTCGCGGTCGTGGCCTCCGTGCCCGTGTACGCGCGCACCGCGTCCTCGCTGACCGCGGTCTGCGAAGACGCGTCGAGGGCCGGGAACTTGTCGGAGAGCGCGGGAGGATACCCCGACTGCGTTGCGTCGGCGGACGGGAGATAGTCGAACAGGTCGCTGTCCTTGTCGGCGCTGGGGCCGGGAATCGCGCCGGTGGTCCAGGTGGTGAAGCCGAGCGACCGCATGCAGTCGCGCGCCTTCAGCTCACCCGCGGTCTCGAGGAGGTCGACGTCGCTGAGCGAGGTCATCACCGAGTCCAGGGGCATGGCGATAGGAGCCGTGCTGGTGACCTCCGGAATCGTGCCGAGAGGGGGCGGGGACTCCGACGTCGACGGCTCGGGGTCGGGCGAGGGAGGCGTCTCGGTGAACTGCATCGTGGGGCTGGGGCTGGGGCTGGGCGGTGGATTGCCCGCGGCGGGCCCGCCGCCGTCGGCCATCGCGCTCGCCGCGGCGAGGCCGCTTATCGCGAAAAGGGCCGCGCCCACCGTGGCGGCCGCGAGCAGTCTTCGCCGCCGGCGGCTGTGGTCGTCGTTCACGTTTTCCTCTGTTTCCTATTTCCAGGTGCAGTCTTCGACGGGCCACATGCTCGGATACATCGCGAGGCTGCACGCTCCGTAATTCTCGGGATACAGAAAGACCGGATACCAGCTGCGGTGTTCGATGCTCAGGGAGAGCATGTCGTGATAGGCGTCACCGCTGCATCCGGCCTTGTTGATCAGGGCCCAGCCCTGGTCCAGGCCGCGGGCGCGAAGGCGTTTTTCCTTCCACTCCTGTGTGGTGTAGGCGTGATGGCCGGCGCCGGTGGGCCATTGGGTGATTCCGGACCCGCAGCTGTTGTAGGCCGTCAAATACAGATTGCTGTTCCAGTTGAGCTCGACGTAGTACCTGTTGCTGAGTTTCTGGTCCCACCACCACTGGGTCTTGGTGCCGTTCCACGGCCAGGTGCCGACGGTGGCGCCCTTCTTCTTCGAGGAGTGGGAGACCTCGAGCGCTTTGCCGGTGCTGAAGTTCTTCCACGTGACCCATTGGCCGGCGTGCGCCGCTGTGGCCGGAAGCACGCCGATGGACAATGCCGCGCCGATGGACAGTGCCGCCGCCTTCCGTGCCAATCGGGTCATGGCCGTGCCGGCCGAAGCGGGGGCAGGTGATCTGTCTCGTCTCATTTCCCTCTCGTTCTTCTGGGCGCGTCCCCGGTCATGCCGTCGCGCCGATCAGTGGGCGGCGGTGACATCTGGCCGCCACCGGCCGTCCGTGACCCGGTTGTACTGAAGGCCGGTTGTCCGGTGTCGGGGGGTGGACGCCTGACAACAGGTTCCGGACAATAGGTCCCCGATTGCATCAATCGGGGGAGACGGGGATGCCACGGTCCGAGCGGCCTTTGGAGGACGACGGCGGCGAGTTGACGAGTTTCGCCGCCGACCTGCGCTTGTTGCGCGTCAAAGCGGGCAGCCCTCCCTATCGGGAGCTGGCCGCTCGCGCTCATTACTCGTCGACCACGCTGGCCGATGCTGCGTCGGGCAGAAAACTGCCCAGTCTGGCCGTCACACTCGCCTACGTACGAGCCTGCGGGGGCGATTTGTCGGAATGGGAGGATCGATGGCGGGCACTGGCGGCGGAAGGCGCGGCCGCGGTCCCCGCCGAATCCGTTCCCATGACGGCCGACGACGGGGCTCGCGGTCCTTATGCCGGGCTGGCGGCGTTCCAACCGGAGGACGCGGAATGGTTTTTCGGCAGGGAGCGGCTCACCCAGGATTTGGTTTCCCGGGTACGGAAGTCTCGATTCCTTGTGGTATTCGGGGCTTCCGGATCGGGAAAGTCGTCGCTGCTCCGGGCAGGGCTGCTTCCCCGGATCCGCGGCGAGGAGTCCGGGACCGCGGGGTGGCCGATCCTGTTGTTCGCGCCCGGCTCGCATCCGCTCGAGGAGTGCGCCGCTCAGCTGGCCGCTCTGAGCGGAGGGTCGGCGACCATGCTTCACAACGAACTCACGAAGGAGCCGCGCGCCCTGCATCTCACCGCGCTGCAGGTCCTGGCGGACCGCCCGGTCGGCAGCGAGATGCTGGTGGTGGTGGACCAGTTCGAAGAGGTCTTCACACTCTGCCGCAGCACTCAGGAGCGTGAGCGGTTCATCGACGTGCTGGTCACTGCGGCCCGGGCCGCCAACAGCCGCACCCGGGTCGTCCTCGGCGTCCGCGCCGACTTCTACGCGCGCTGCGCCGAGCACCCCGACCTCGTCGAGGCGCTCGGTGACGCTCAGCTGCTGGTCGGCCCGATGTCCACCGAGGAGCTGCGTCAGGCGATCACCAAACCCGCGTCGCGGGCCGGGTGCGCGGTCGAGGGTGCACTGCTGGCGCGGGTCGTCGCCGACGCCGCTGGGCAGGCGAACGTGCTCCCCCTGGTTTCACACGCGCTTCGAGAGACATGGCGCCGTCGCCGCGGCAACACGCTGGCACTGTCCGGTTACGAGACCGCCGGTGGGATCAAGAACGCCCTCGCGCGGACCGCCGAGACCGTGTACGCCGGTTTGACCCCGCAGCAGCAGGACATCGCGCGGGGGATCTTTCTCCGGCTCGTCGCCGTGGGCGAGGGCACCGACGACACCAAACGGCGGCTGCGCCGCGCCGACCTCGACACCAGCCCCGACGACACCGACGAAGTCCTCGACTCCCTGGCCGGTGCCCGCCTCGTCACGCTGGACACCGACACCGTCGAGATGACCCATGAGGCGCTGCTCCACGCCTGGCCGCGACTGCGCGACTGGATCAACGAAGATCGCGCCGGACTGCTCGTGCATCAGCAACTGACGGCGGCCGCCACCGCGTGGGAGAACGAGCACCGCGACCCAGCTGCCCTTTATCGTGGCGGTCGTCTGGCTGTCGCCTCCGAATGGGCCGAACGCCATCGCGGTGACGTCCTGATCAGCGGGCGGGTCGAACGGTTCCTCGCCGCCTCGGCCAGGCAGCACAACCGCTCAGTCGCCCTGCGCCGCGCCGCCGTCGCCCTCATGGCCGTGCTCACCCTGGTCGCCTCGGCTGCCGCCGTCATCGCGTTGCAGCAGGGTTCCGTCGCCAGGGCGGAGCGCGACAGGGCGCTGTCGGAGCAGGTGATGACCGAAGCGGACCAGGTCCGGACCACCGACCCGTCGCTCGCGGCCGAACTGGACCTGGCGGCGTATCGCATCCGGCCCAACCGGGAGGCCGTCACCAGCCTGCTCGACAGCCGAAACGTCCCCCTGTCCACCCCACTGACCGGGCACACCGCACCGGTGTACGCGGTGGCGTTCAGCCCGGACGGTCGCACCATGGCCACCGGCGCGCGCGACAACACCATCCGGTTGTGGGACGTGTCCGACCCGGCCCGGCCGACCCCCCTGGGACGGCCGCTGACCGGTCACACCAGCTGGGTGTACTGGCTGCAGTTCAGCCCCGACGGCCGCACACTGGCCAGCGCGAGCCGCGACCTCACGGCACGGCTGTGGGACGTTCGCGACCCCGCGCACCCCCGGCCATGGGGACGACCACTCACCGGTCACACCAACTATGTGTTCTCGGTGTCCTTCAGCAAGGACGGACGCACCCTCGCGACCGCCAGTCAGGACCGCACACTGCGGCTGTGGGACGTGTCCGACCCAGCCCACCCGGCCGCTCTCGGCCGACCGCTGACCGGCCACACCGCCCCCGTGGCCTCGGCCGCATTCAGCCCCGACGGGCGTACGGTCGCCAGCGCCGGCCACGACCACACGATCCGCCTGTGGAACGTCACCGACCGGACCCACCCCTCACTGTGGAGGCGGCCCCTGACCGGCCACACCGACGCCGTCTACGCGGTGGCCTTCAGCCCCGACAGCCGGACTATGGCCAGCGTGGGCAACGACAACACCGTGCGGTTATGGGATGTGTCCGACCCCGCTCACGCCGCCGCTCTGGGGCACCCCCTGAACGGCCACACCAATACCATCCTCGCGGTGGCCTTCAGCCCCGACGGCCGTATCCTGGCCACCGGTGGCGCCGACAACACCGTGCGGCTGTGGGACGTAACCGACCCTGCCCACCCGGCCCCGCTGGGTGCCCCGCTCACCGGCCACACCGGCTTCATCGTCTGGGTCGCCTTCAGCCCCGACGGGCGAACCCTCGCCAGCACCAGCGTCGATCGCACCGTACGGCTGTGGAACCTCCCCCGGACCTTTCTGTCGGGCCATACCGGCACCGTCCACGCGGTGACGTACAGCCCCGACGGCCACACCCTGGCCAGCGCGAGCAGCGACCGGACGATCAGGTTGTGGGACCTGTCAGACGTGTCGCGCCCCAAAGCGCTCGGGCAGCCGCTCACCACATCCGGCACCGTCGACCAGGTCGCCTACAGCCCCGACGGCCATACCCTGGCCGCAGCCGTCGACGACCGCACCGTGCGCCTGTGGACCGTGTCCGATGCCGCACACCCCAGACTGCTCGGATCGATCCCGACAGGCGCCACCGATGCTCCCCACGCGCTGGCCTTCAGCCCGATCGGTCACCTCCTGGCCACTGATGGCGCCGATCACACACTCCGGCTGTGGGACGCGTCCGACCCGGTGCACCCGAAAACGTGGGGGCAGCCGCTGGCGGGCCAAGTCAGTCCCGCCCACTGGGTGGGCTTCAGCCCGGACGGCCACATCGTGGCCGCCTCCAGCGCAGACCAAAAGGTACGGCTGTGGGATGCCCGTGACCGAGAACCGTCCCAGCCGACGTCCACGATCGAGACCGGTGACACCGGTGGCATCCTGTGGGGCGCCTTCAGCCCCAGAGGCACGCTGCTGGCCACGGCCGGTGCCGGCCACACCGTGCAGTTGTGGGACCTCCGAGACCCGGCGCGCCCCAAACCGGTAGGTCAGCCGCTGACAGGGCACAGCAGCCCGGTGCGCTGGGTAGGCTTCAGCCCCGACGGGCGGACGCTGGTCAGCGCGGGCGACGACAAGACACTCATGCTGTGGGACGTCTCCGACCCGGCGCATGCCATGCCGCAGGGCAAGCCCCTGAACGCCGGTCACATCGGCCCGATCCTTGGTGCCGCCTTCAGTCCCGACGGGCACACCCTGGCCAGTGCGGGCGACGACCGCACCATCGAACTCACCGAGATGAACCTCGGCCGGGCCATTCAGCGGATATGCGCCACCACGGCCAACACCCTCACCCCGAAGCAGTGGCAGCAGTACATACCGGAACTGCCGTTCGAGGCACCCTGCCGATGATTCCGTCATCGGCAACACGTTCCGAGGACCGGTGCCGTCCGGCAGACGTGTACGACGTCCGCCGTACGGTGGTCGACGCCGCCCTGGTGCGCCAGGGCGGCGCCGACCCGTTCAGGAAATCCGTCGAGTCAACCGTCGGGTGACCCGTCGTGCGTTCGTGGCGAACCCCCGCGCCCCGACACCCCCTTCCATCATGCCGGGATCAGCCAGGTCACACGCCGGTGATCGTCCATTGGTTGTTGGTGTTGTTGTTGGGCGTCCACATGCCGACGGCGGAGCCGGCGGTGGTGTAGCCCATGCCGTCGAGGGACGTGCCGGTGCCGCGGTTGACGATCTGGTAGCGGCCGTTGCCGAGATCGTTGAGGCGCCACTGCTGGTTGTTGCCGCCGTTCCAGGCCGCCTGCCTGGCGTTGGCGCCGTTGGCGGTGTTGCCCCAGCTGTCGGCGACCATGCCGTTGGTGCGGTTGACGATGCGATACCAGCCGCCGCCCAGGTCGACCAGCTGCCACTGCAGGTTGTTGCTGCCGTCCCAGTTCCACTGCTTGAGGTTCGACCCCGACGCGACGTTGCCGCCGCTGTCCAGCACCAGGCCGGTGGTGGCGTTGGCGATCCGCACGTAGGTCGACGGCGTGGAGGTGCCGCCGGACCCGGTCAGGCGGTAGGTGCGGCCGGCCTGGCCGGGCAGCGCGATGACGTCGGCCTCGGGTTTGGTGACGGTGACGGCACCGCCGGTCTCGGCGTCGGCCACCTGATAGGTCCCGGTGAAGATCCGGCTGCGTACGTTGACCGTGCCGTCGCGGTCGAACTTGACGAGGATCTCGGTGTTCCCGCCGCTGACCCAGGTCGCGTCGACGGTGTAGCCGCCGCGTCCCCGCAGGCCCTGCACCTTCCCGCTCGGCCACGTCGAGGGCAGAGCGGGCAGCACGTGCAACTCCCCGTTGTGGCTCTGCAGGAGCATCTCCGCGATGCCGGACGTCGCGCCGAAGTTGCCGTCGATCTGGAAGGGCGGGTGCAGGTCGAACATGTTCGGCGCGAGCCGGTCGGTCCGCACGAGGAGGCCGATCAGCTTGCGGGCACGGTCGCCCTCCTCCATCCGCGCCCAGTAGTTGATCTTCCAGGCCAGCGACCAGCCGGTGCCGTCGTCGCCGCGCAGTTCGAGGGTGCGGCGTGCGGCGTTGTAGAGCGTGGGGGTGCCGCGCTTGGTGATCTGGTTGCTGGGGTGCAGGCCGTAGAGGTGCGAGATGTGCCGGTGGTTCTGCTCGGTCTCCACCCAGTCGTACAGCCACTCCTGGATGTTGCCGCGCGAGCCGACCTTCATCGGAGCCAGCCGGTCCCGGGCGGCCAGGACCTGGCTCCGGAAGCTCTCGTCCGTGCCGAGGACCTCGCTGGCCTTGGCGCAGCCGTTGAACAGGTCGCGCAGGATCTGGTTGTCCATGGTCGGGCCGGCGCACACGCTGACGCCCGAGTGGTGGTTCAGCTCGGGGGAGTTCGACGGGTTCGTCACCAGATACCCCAGGCTCGGCTCCTGGACGAGCGTCTCCAGGAAGAACTGCGCGGCGCCCTTCATCGCCGGGTAGTACTGCCGGAGGAAGTCGAGGTCGCCGGTGAACAGGTAGTGGTCCCAGATCATGGTGGACAGCCACGCGCCGCCGGTCTGCCACATGCCCGCCGCGGCGAAGTCGACCACCGACGAGCCCCGCCATCCGTCGGTGTTGTGGTGGGTCACCCAGCCACCCGCGTTGTACTCCACCCGGGCCGTGCGTGCGCCGCTGACCGTGAGGTCGTTGATCATCCGGAACACCGGCTCGAAGCACTCCGGCAGGTTCGTCGTGTTGGTCGGCCAGTAGTTCATCGGCAGGTTGGCGTTGAGGGTGTACTTCGAGTCCCACGCCGGCGTCAGCGAGTCGTTCCAGATGCCCTGCAGGTTGGCCGGCTGGGTGCCCGGCCGGGAGGAGGAGATCAGCAGGTAGCGGCCGTACTGGAACAGCAGCACCGAGAACTGCGGGTCGTTGGTGGTGGCGTGCTGCGCGATCCGCACGTCGGTCGGCTGGTCGGCCGCCGAGGTGCGGCCGAGGTCGAGCGTGGTGCGCCCGAACAGCCGCTGGTAGTCGGCGACGTGGCGGGCGCGCAGGTCGTCGTACGTCCTGCCGTTGACGGCGTCGAGATAGCGCCGCGCGATGCCCTGGTAGTCGCCGCTGGTGTCCTTGAAGTTCACGTAGCTGGAGCCGATGGAGATCAGCACGGTAACGCTGTTGGCGCCCCGCACCTGGAGGGTGCCGCCGGAGCTGCTGACCGTGCCGCCGTCGGCGACGGCCCGGGCCAGCGCCAGGAATTTGACCTTGCCCGCCAGGCCTCGCTGGTCGCCGGAGACGCCGTCGAGCGCCACCGTCGTGCCGTCCGGGCTGGAGCGCGTGGTCCGCTGCGGGCTGTCGAACGTCGCGGAGAACGTGATCGAGCCGCCCCTGTCGGCGGTCAGGCGGATGGCGATCACCTGGTCCGGCGCGCTCGCGAGCACCTCACGCCGGTATCGCACGCCGTTCTGCAGGTACGTCGTCGTCGTGGTGGCCGTGGTCAGGTCCAGGAAGCGGTTGTACTCCGAGACGCCGCTGGCGCTGCCGAAGGTCAGCCGCAGATTGCCCACCGTCTGGTACGCCAGCTGAGCGGAGGGGTTGCCCAGCATGTTCTGGTCGATCAGGGTCTGGGCCTGGCTCCACTGGTTCTGGAAGACCAGCTGCCGGATCTGCCCGAGAGCCGCCGCGCCCTTCGTGTTGCTCTGGTCGTAGGGCCCGCCGGCCCAGATGGTGTCCTCGTTGAGCTGCAACCGCTCGGTGTCGACGTTGCCGAACACCATCGCGCCCAGCCGGCCGTTGCCGATCGGCAGCGCGCGCAGCCAGTCGGTGCCGGCGCTCGCGTCGTACCACAGGGCCAGATCGTTCGCGGCGCGCACCTCGGGAGGGGCCACCGCCGCGGCCCGGGCGGCCGCCGTCCACTGGAACGGCGCCAGCGCGGCTCCGGCTCCGACCGCGCCGAATCGCAGCAGTTGCCTTCGGGTGAAATCAGACAATTCAGTTCTCCAAGTCCACGGCGGGTACGGACACTCGGAATCGTTTCGACCGGGAGCTCCGCTCCGGCGAGACACAGCGGGTGTCCGGGGGGATGACCTGCGACCCGAAGGCCCCGAGCGAGGAGGCGGTAAGGGTGGGTGTTCTCCGGCAGGGTCTCCCATCGCCATAAGAGGCCCTGCCGGAGCCCGGAGAGGGTCGTGTGTGCGGCCCTCTCCGGAGTCAACGGGACATCGATCGGCACAACGTGCCGCGATCAATCACGGGCTGGTGCAGGTGAGCGAGGGGGTCGACGGCGTGCCGGTGGCGAGGAACCCGAAGGTGGCCGAGCCGGACGCCGGGATCGAGCCGTTGAAGGAGGCGTTCTTCACCGTCACCGCGGAACCGCTCGTGCTCAGCGTGCCGTTCCACAGCTGGGTGATCGTCTGGCCGCTGCCGAGCGTCCACCTGACGGTCCAGCCGTTGACCGCCGAGCCGCCCGCCGTCACCGTGACCTCTCCCTGGAAGCCGCCGGGCCACGAGTTCACCGTGCGGTACTCGGCCACGCAGGCGCCCGGCGGCGGGGGCGACGGGCTGGCGGACGGCGACTGCGATGGCGACTGGGACGGCGAGGGCGAGGGCGAGGGCGAGGGCGAGGGTGACGGGAAGCGCGACGGGCTGGACGAGGGGGAGGCACTCGGCGACGGCGACGACCCGCCCGGCGGCACGTACGGGCACTTGTTGCGGTACATCGAGATGCCGGTGGAGTCCGCCAGCGGGCACAGGAACTGGGTGTACCGGGTGTCGTTGTCCACCCAGATCTTCAGCCAGGGGATCAGCACCCGCATCTCGGTCGTGTTGGCCCGCGTCGCGAACAGGTGGTCCACCCCGGTGATCTCCACCCACGCGCTCGGCGTCGAGGCCGGGATGGTGGTGTACAGCCCGTTCAGGTAGGACTGCGTGACCGTCGTGTCCTTCTGCCCGGAGATGAACATCGTCGGCACCCGGTCGTTGTACAAGTCGTAGTTGCCCACGGGAGAGCCGGGCGCGAGCCCGACCCCGGCCTTGAGGGAGGGCCGCCGGAGCAGCGCGCTGAGGACTCCCGCGCCGCCCGCCGAGTGACCGACGACCGACAACCGGTTCGGGTCGACCCGGTCGCGTACCGAACTGCGCTGGGTGAGGTAGTCCAGTGCGGCGAGCAGCTGGGTCCCCCGGGCGTCCGCGCTGTCGGTGCGGCTGTTGGTCTCGATGCCGATCACCACGAAGCCGAACGAGGCGAGCCAGGGACCCATCCAGGCCTCTTCGTTGGCGAACAGGGCGGAGTAGCCCGGCACGATCGCGACCCCGCCGAACGTCCCCTGGCTGGTGTCGGTCGGGTAGTAGATGACTCCGCCGCCGAAGCCGTTGCCGGCCGGCACGCTGGTCTGGGCGGTCGCGAAGGTCCCCCTGGTGGCCGCGACGCTCGCCACGGTCGGGTTCGGCCCGCGCTGGAAGGGATTGTCCGCGGCCGACGCCGGCCGGGTCGCGATGGCCGCCGATAACAGCCCGAGGACGGCCACCACCGCCGCCATAGCCCGGCCCATCGCACGCCGGAGCGACCGGCTCCGCGAGCCGGGCCCGGACGCGGACGGGTCCGTGGGGGGCCGCCGGGTTCCCGGCGGCGGAACGGCGTGTGCGCCCATGCCTGAGCCTCCATGACTGCAACCAGAGAAAGGGGGAGACGCGGGGCATTCAGCGCTGGACGCCGTGCTGCCGTGCGAGGGAGCGCACATCACGAGGGCGTCGCGAACGGCGGGCCTCCGCCCCGCGCACCACCACCGGACAGCGGGAGACCGCCTCGGGGCTCAGTGTGGAAACCTCACCGAAATGTGTCAAGCGTAGGCTGCGGCTGCGAAAGCCCCGTGCCGCGTAAATCACCTCGTGATCCCGGAACCGCCGCGGTCGGTGCGCGATCCGGGAGGGCGGTCATCGGATGAACGTTTCACCAGTCGTCGCCCCCGGTGAGCCCGGAAAGGCCCCTGATGCGGCAGTTGGGCCGCGTCCACGCCCTCCCGCGTTCGCGTCCGGACGTACTGCGTCACTTGACACCGTGCCCTCGCCTCGGCTTTGCTCCGCTCCACCACCACCGGTTGATCTCTCGTGGAGGAGGACGAAGACGAGCTCGAATTGTTAGCGTTAACAATCATTTGAGGGCATGCCTGCGGCGAACGCGTCCGAGCCGGGGTCAAGAGGCACCCGTTCGCGCTCATGGCCGACGCCTCGCCTGGTGTGGAAGAACTCGGTGAACGCCTCCCGCTTCGGCAGCGCCTCGAAGGTCGCATCGGGAAAGATCGCTTCCCGGAAGTCCCTACAGACGAAGATCGGATCCACTACGCTCTGCGCGTCTGAAACTGGGAGGATTCGGGATGCCCCTCATCTATGGCGGGTTCGGTCTGGTTCTGCTCGCCTTATGGATCTTCTGCCTGTTCGACGTGATCGTCGCGGCGGAGGAGGACTGCCGCAACCTGCCCAAGGGGTTGTGGATTCTGATCGTCCTGTTCCTCCCCGAGGTCGGGTCGATCCTGTGGCTGATCGCGGGCCGGCCGCAGACCGTGACGCGGCCCGGCGGGCTGCCGTACAAGGGCAACACCGGGCGCTTCCCCGAGTACGACCGGCCGGGCCGGTTCGTCCCCTCCAACCCCGACGACGACGAGGAGTTCCTCCGCCGCTGCCGGGAGCGGGCCGAGGAGCAGCGCCGCGCCTACCTCGAGCAGCAGCGTCAGGCGGAGAAGAACCAGGACCAGTAGTGGCGGCGTGCAGCTCAGGCGCCGGGGGCGACATCATGAACGCGGCCTGCCCGAAGTCGGCCGTCGATTGGGCGTACACCTCGCCGACTCGACCGGGCTTACCTGGTCGGATTCGCGCCCACCGACCCGGTACGGCAACCCGTCCGGGATAACCATGGTCCGTACGCGATCGATGACGACTTCGTGAGATGGGCATGGCGACGCGCTCGGAGCGTTCTCTCTTTATTCGCGGGGCTTCTCCTCCGTGCCAGCCGGCTCCTCTGGAGGGATGGACGGCGCGGTGGCGGCGTCTTCGCCGTTCTCCTCGCCCGCGGCGCTCTCCTGGCGGGCCAGGCCGGTGCTGCCGTCCGGGCAGGTCACCGTATGCCAGCCCGGCGGCCACACGTGATCCGGATGGTCGGCGATTTGAGTCCACTCGGCCCTGCTCATCCTAGATCCAGTGAAGTCGGTGACAGTCACCCCATCGAACACGACGTCGCTAGTGAAGGTCGCCCCGTCGAACCGGGCGAACTCGGTGAAGGTCGCCTCGTCAAACCAGGCGTTTCCGTGGAAGGTCGCCTCGGGGAACAGGGCATGGTCGGTGAAGGTCGCCTCGCTGAACCGGGCGTTCCCGGAGAAGGTCGCCCTGAAGAAGACAGCGTCCAGGGTGAAGGTCGCCCCGTCGAAATCGGCCTCCCCCGTGAAGGTCGTCCTGCTGAACCGCGCGCCGCCGGTGAAGGTCGCCCCGAAGAACCAGGTGTCCCCGGTGAAGGTCGTCCCCTCGAATTGGGCCTGGCCGGTGAAGACCGCCCCGTTGAACGAGGTGTCCCCGGTGAAGATCGCCCCGTCGAATTGGGCCTCGGCGAGGTGGGCCTCAGCGAGGTCAAGGTCGATGAGGGTGGCGCCGGTCAGGTCGATGCGCATGCCGGGCCAGTGGCGGGGCTGCGAGGGGAGACTTGCGCGCTGGTCGGGGCGTTCGTCCCGCAGGTGTTCGGCCAGGATGGTCTGGGCGGTGAGGCGGACCTGCCGTTCTCCCTCTGCTAAGTCGGGATCGGCGGGGGCGGCAACCTGCCAGGGGCCCGGCGTCGATGGGGCCGACCGCTGGGGGCCGGGACTGCGGGGCGGCGTGTAGGGCATGCGCAGGTAGGCGCAGATGACGTTGACGATGGTCTGCCGGTGGCCGGGGTTGTCTTGGGCCAGGCGCTCCAAGGCGTACAAGCCGGCCAGGCGGACGGCAGCCTTGTCATGGCCGAGCTGCTCGGCGGCTTTGGTGTACAGCTCGGTGACACGGCGCTCGGTGGCGTCGTGGGTGGCATGGGCGGTAGTGATCTCCTGGTGACGCTGGCGGCGGAACGACAGGGCCAGGGTGACGGCGGCGCCGACGCCGGCGCCGGCGGCCAGCGCGGTGCGCAGGGCCTCCCCGCGCGCGATGCCGGCCTGCCCCGGCGGGGCCGTGGGCAGGCCGGTCAGCAGCCACCACATGGTGGCAGCCACCGTGCTGCCGACCAGCAGCACTACTGGCAGGATCCACCAGGCTGCGGCGCGGGGGGTTCGCGGGGGCTCGGGCGGCGAGGCGAGCTCGGCCGGACGGCGGCGGGACAACCAGGGCATGTGGTCATTTCATCCGGTTACCGGCGGGTCCCGCCAGTAACACGGGCGTGCCGCGTCCGGAGTCCCGGCCATACGGCTGGGCCGCCTGCCGGCGTTGGCCCCGAGCAGATCCGTCACGCCCGCGACCTGCTCACCCGGCTCGGAAACACCGTCTCCCTCCTGACGAACACGGGGCCTGAGGAACACCGGAACGAAAACCGGAGGTAAGCCTTCCCGGTGCCCTGGACGGGCTTTGACCTGGACTCGGGTGTGGTGGCAAGCGGCGGGCCCGCAATCGCCTGGGCTTCGCGGTCCAGCCGCCTTCGAGACCGCGTACGCGCTGCTGCCGGGCCGTAGATACGGTCGGCCTCGGGCTCCTCGACTTCGGTGGAGGTGGCCCGGTCGCGGGTACATGTGCGCGCCGACTCTTGGCGGACGCGCCCGGGTGCCGCAGGCCGCACGTGAGCGGGCATCGTGAGCGTCACTGCGCGATGAGCAGGCGTGGTGGGGGAGAGCGCGTTGGTGCGAGTTGTTGCGGCGTACGGCGGGAGCGTCGCGCATCAAATTCCTCGGGGGCTATTCCATTCGTGTGGCCGAACATCGTGATTTTCCCGACATGAAAGGAGTGGCCCATGGCCAGATGGCGCGTCGCCCTCGCCCTTAAGATGATCCTCTTGCCCACCCTGGGCATCATGGCTCTCGCGACAGGCGGGACAGCCGCGAACGCGAAGTCGGTGGCCCCGGCGGCCACCCCGACGCCTGCATCACGATGTCACGACACGCCTGGCAAGGCGACCTGCGACAACACAGATCCGGAGACCACCGGCTGCTCAGCGGGTGCCTACACCGTGGGACGCTCGACGCTCTGGTTCCACAACACCCGCGGTGAGCCGACCCTGGCCGCGAACGCCACGATCGAGCTGCGCTACTCGCCCACGTGCAAGACCAATTGGGCTCGGGTGACCGTCAACAGCGAGAAGGACCGCGGTGACGGTCTGGTGAGTGTCAAGCTGTGCCGAGGCACCGGATCAACTGACTGCACCGACCAGTACAGCGTGTACAACACCTGGGCCTACTCCGACCAGCTCTACGCCCCGGACGTGCTCGCCTACGCGTACGGCTGGTGCTGTGCCGGCAACGGGTCCGGCGGAGCGTCCGGGTCCTTCGGCGCCTGAGCGACTTCGCTCCTCAGCAGGCCCGAAAGCAGGTGTCGGGTCGACGGTTTCAGAGCCGGCGGCACCGCTGTCACTCGTCTCTCGCGGATGCGGAGGCGACCTGTGCTTCGAACTCTTGGTCTCCCGGCGGCCGGCCGGTCTGCCCTCGCCCACGTCCCCGACGGTGCGGCATCCGCGAATGGAGTCGATGTGTACCTTTGGTCATCTCGGACAGCACGATGCGTCGTGCGGAGCACGACGGCCTTGGTGGTCTCGCTCGGCCTGTTGCTCGGCGGCACCGAGGTTCCCACCGAGGCCGCGCCGTACGCCGGGACGACCGAACAGACGGCCCCGCGTCCCGGCGGGGCCGTTCCGGAGGGGACACGTCCGGCCGGAAGCCCGGTCGTGCCCGAGGGGGACGAGATCGTCTTCGGGGACGGCGACACCTCCGGGTACCACCTGTACGCGGCGGGGCCGGCGGACGGCTGGACGTGGCATGCGCTGGCGACCATCCAGCCTGGCCACGGCGAAGACGAACGCTGGATCGGACAGCAGTGCCTGACCGGCGACGGGCGCTGGGCGGTGGTCGTCGTAGCGCCGTGGAGCGCGTCGAACTCCGAGGCGGGGATGAACAGCGGAGGCATGGCGTACGCGGTGGACGCGCACACCGGCGCCGTACGGCCTCTCGCCTCCGGCGTGTCGCTGGCGTACTTCAATCCGGGCTGCGGCGCAGGCAGCGAGGTGGCGCTGACCAGCTATCTGGGCCGGGACCAGCGCCCGACCCGGGTTGGCGTGCTGGACGTCGCCAGTGGACGCCAGACGCGGACGACCACGGTGCGGGCGGAGATCACCTCGGCCGTTCCGGCCGGCGACCGCATCGTCGCGGCGCGAGGCGGCGACCTGGTGGACGTCACCGATGACCGGATCGCCGCGCTGCATCGGTTCCCCGGCCGGGTGACCGACGTGACGCCGTCCGCCGGTGGAGGCGTCCACTTGATCACCCATGTAGGTGGGACCGGTGAGGTCTGGGGGTGGGCGGCCGGTCATGGCCGGCGCCTCGCCACCGGTACGTCACTCGTCCTCCACCTGCACAATGGCCGTGCGGGCCGGACGATCGTGTCCGGCGCCGCCCATCTGGAGGTCGGCTCCGATCTTGTCTCCGCGCCCGCAGCCGTCGATCCGGAGTCGGTATCGCTGTCCGGCGGTGCGGCGCTGCCCGGGCAACGCGGCAAGGACGGCAAGCGGGCCGACATCCTCCCCAGGGGCGCCGCCGGCCCGACGGCCCGCAACCTGCCGGCCCCACTGCCGCTGCGTACCGCTGCCCTGCCGAAGCTGCGGCTCGATGGCGCCTCAGCAGCCCAGACGCTCGGGATGGATGGCGAGTACGCCTGTGCGGTGCCACGCAACGACGTGTTCAAGCAGGTGTGGCAGCCGACCTCCGAACAGGTTCTATGGGCGGTCAACCAGGCCGTCCAGGGTGCACTGAAGCCCGGACTCACCGGTGCGCGGCCGACCCATCTGGAGATGTACGCCCGGGATGCCGGCAAACCCCTCGCCCCGGGATACCCCAGTGAGGACTTCCCCCTGGTCTCCGGCGCGCCCGCCGTGCCGCCACTGGTGCTGTACGGCATCCTCGCCCAGGAGTCCAACTTCAGCCAGGCCAGCTGGCACGCGCTGCCGGGCCGGCCGGCGAACCCGCTCATCGCCAACTACTACGGCACCGGCACCGACGGAACCTCGATCGACTACTCCCAAGCCGACTGCGGGTACGGCATCGCCCAGATCACCGACGGCATGCGGTTGTCCATCGGCGCTGCCATCCCCAGTGACCAGCAGCTGCGAGTGGCCGTCGACTATGCCACCAACATCGCCGCGGCCGTGACCGTCCTGCAGGACAAATGGCTGCAACTGCACAGCCTCGGCATCACCATGAACGACGACGACCCCACGAAGGCGGAGAACTGGTACGCCGCTATCTGGGGATACAACTCCGGCGTGCACACCGATCCCGCCGACCGTAAGGGGCTGGGGTGGTTCAACAATCCCGCCAACCCGATCTACCCTCCGCGGCACGCCTTCCTGCACAACGGGACGCAGGTGACGTACGGAGATGCTCGCACGCCGTCCCATTGGCCCTATCAGGAGCGGGTCTTCGGATGGATCGACGTCCCTCAGATGGACACCCGCGGCTATCTGAAATACCGCGGCACCTATGACTGGGACGATGGAGTCGGCCGGTTCCTGCAAGTCCCCGGCCCCACCACGTTCTGCGATGTGGACGTCAACTACTGCCTCCCCGGTCAGGTCGGCGGGTCCTCGGACCCCTGCCCGTCGGAAGACAGCCTCTGCTGGTGGGACAAGCCGGTGACCTGGACGGACTGCGCCACATCCTGTGCCACCTCCACACCGAGCAACGCGCCCAACGGTCACACCTACTTCCCGCAGCCCGGCGCCGCGGAGCCCGACGCCGATCCGGACAGCGCGACCTGCTCCCTGACGGGATCGGCCGACCCGGGGGCGAACGCGATCGTCGTCGACGACACCGCCCTCGGCGACGACGAGAACCCCGCCCGGCTGACCCCCAACCTCATGAACTGCGACAGCCATGCCCCCGGCGCCATCGCCCCGGCCTCGGCCAACGCCACTTTCCGCCTCGTCGGACCCGACGGCGAGGACGTGCTGAACACAGCCTCGAGCGTTTCCGCCATCGACCTCCATCAGATCGGCGGTGGCGCGGCGGGGCATGTCTTCTTCACCCACACCGCCGGGACGGAGTACGCGAATACCGAGGTGCGCGGGCAATGGGCGGCGACCCTGACCGCCGACCCCGCTTACGGCACGGTCTACCAGGTGAAGGCATTCGTACCGGACCTTGCGGCCGCCACCGGTCACGCCACGTACGAGATCAAAGCCAGCGACCTTCCAGATAGCGAGCCCGACCTTCCCGGCGCCCAGAACAACAGGAAACTACGGCGCACGATCGACCAAGGCGGATACGTCAACGCCTGGGCGCCGCTCGGCTACTACCTGTGCGGCGGCTCCTCTTCCACCACGTCGACCGGCCCCTCCTCGTGCCGGATGACCGTCACCCTGCGCTCGATCACACCGGATGACGACGGCACCCAGGGATCGGACACGGCATTCGACGCGGTCGCCTTCGTGCCCGTGCCGACCGGAGGATACGTCGCCTTGGGCGACTCCTACTCCTCGGGCGAGGGCCTCGGCGGCGGCGACAACCTGTCCCCAGCAGGCTGGGAAGACGGCACCGACGTATCGCAGAACAACCCGGGCGACCACGGAAACCTGTGCCACCGGGGCACCTACAACTGGCCCTACCAGGTCGCCATCGACAAAAACCTGCTGAACTTCATCGACCTGACCTGCTCCGGCTCCAACCTGGGCGACATCGCCGGCCTCCGGTACTACATGGAGGAAAGGATCGACGGATCGTGGATTGCAGGACTGTACACCGCATGGTTCCTCGGCGACGGGCGACTCCACGAGACACCCGGTCCGGAAAACGATTGGTATACTGACATCCCCAACAACGAGCAGGCGGGGTCCGCCTTCTTCGGTGAGCCCAGCACCCAGCTCCAACTGCTCCGCGCGCTGCGGCCCAGGCTGGTCACCCTCACCGTGGGCGGCAACGACGCAGGGTTCGCCGACGTCATCAACACCTGCCTGCACTCTCCGCCCTCGTGTCTGGAGGTCTACGGGGCGGGCAGCGGGCAGGACAAGCTCGACGCCCGGATCGACAGCCTGAAGAGCTTCCTGACCACGGCATACCAGGACATCGCAGCCGCGGCGGGTGGGGCGGACAAGGTCTACGTGGTGACCTACCCCGGCATCCTCACTCCGCCCGATGAGAGCGGAGATCCCACCGCCACCGACTGCGTCGGCATGACCAATGCCACCCGTCGCTGGCTGCGGCCGAAGGTGACCCGGCTCGCAGGTGTGATCAAAGCCGCCGCCACCGAGGCCAACATCCACTCCATAGACATCAGCGGGCTGTTCGACGGCCACGAGGCCTGCACCGGCGACCCCTACATCACCCTCCCGAACCTGCTCTACGCGGGCTCATGGCCGGCCTTCGACAACTGGTTCCACCCGAACCAGGCCGGCTACGACGCCATGAGCAGACAGATCGCGAGGCAGATCACGATCCCCTGAACGGGCGAGCTCGGCCGGGCACCGAAAACGAGGTCCTGCCGGCTTACCCGACGGGCCACGCAGACCCAGTCAGACGGGCCAACCCACTCTTCATAACGCGATCCAGAGAAACGATCTCGCGGAGAACAGGTCTAGCCAGCGGCAGTCGCAGGGCAGAACACCGATGCGAGGGCGTGGTCGATACGCTGCGCCACAGCACCGCGCTCGGCGTCATCCATGGCCACCGTCACGGAAACCGCGAACTGCAGCCGCCCGTCCGGGGAGGTGTAGGTCGCGGCGACGAAGCCAGGGGCGCTGCCGCCACGTGGCTGGAAGGCCGGCTTGCCCATACACGGACCGCCCTGCGGCGGCGACGGCTGGCCGGGCACCGGATCGTTGATCACTTTGCGTAGGGAGTCCGGCAGCAGCCTGCCTTGGATGAATGCGCGTTGGAAGGCGCTGATGTCATGCGCGGTGGAGATCACGCCGCCGGCGCCCAGCATGGTGGTGGCGTTGAGCTTGTCGGCATCGAGCAGCTTGCCCGTCTCATCCTTCCTATAGCCGTGCCCATGCGGGCCCTTGATTCCCTCGGCGGCCTTGATCGGCAGGTAGGTGGCCCGCATGCCGAGCGGGGTGAAGATCCTCTGCTTGAGCTCGGTCGCCAGCGAATGCCCGGTCACCTTCTCGATGATCATGCCGAGCAGGATGTAGTCGGTGTTGGAGTAGTTGAAGGTCCCGATCTCCGATGGCCGTCGTTGCTTGCGCGAGGCGGCCAGCAAGTCGACGGGGCGATACGTGATCGTGGAGCCGAGCGGGTCGATCTCGGGGGTGAGGAAGTCGGGGATGCCCGAGGAGAGCTGGATCAGGTTGCGTACCGTGATCTCGTCGGCCCGTTCCACTAGATCCTTCTCCGCCACCTCGGGGAGCACCTCGCTGAGCTTGTCGTCCAGTTTCAGCTTGCCGCTCTGGACGAGTTGCAGGGCCACGGTGGCGGTCATGTTCTTAGTCTGCGAACCGATCCGGTAGCGGGCGGTGGAGGGGATCACGCCGCCTCCGCCGTCGAGCAGCCGGGAGCCGGCCGATCCCTTCCCGACCCGCCTGCCGTTCACATACACCTCGCCGATGGCGCCCACCACGTGGCCTGACTTCACCAGGGCCTCCATCGCCTTCTGCACGTCCCCTACCTTGACCGGGGCGTTGTCCGTCGACGCGATGGCGGGCGCGGACACGCTCAGAGCCAACGCCGCGCATGCCGCCGAGACGACGCGTGCGCCTGCCGATTGACGCGAAACCATGAAGCACTCCTCCTGGAAAGCCGAAGCTCCGATGTGAAGCTCCAGTCCTAGACAGGGAGCTGCTACATAGGCATAAGTAACAACCCGAGGGGTGGGGGGAGCGATCAATACCTGTGGATCAAGAATCATCGAGCAGCGGCGGGTGACTGGTCCTCGCAGGACTTCTCGTCCGGTCGCAGAAGGCGAGTAGTTCGTCCAGGTCGTCGACCACCTTGGCGACGCCTTGGGGTACTTGGCGCCGTAGGCGTCCTGGAACTTCTCGACCGCCTTCAGTGCGTGGTCCTTGTCCTCGGCGTTCCAGATCTCCGCGAGCGCCTTCTTGGCGGCCGGGTGAACGTCGGCGGGGAGCGACCCCCGCGCCTCACGGAACTTGCCTGTCGGGGGATCGTCGACACTCCGGGCGAGAGGGTCCGATACTTTCGCCTCCGTACCGATAGTTTTCTGGGCAGCCGCCTACCAGAGCTCGAACTCCCCAGGTACGGTTTCACATCAGGGCATGTCAGCGGCCACTCAACGGGAAAAGCGGAATGAGCTTCGGGTGGCGGACGGCTGAGTAAATCCTTTGATCGTGCTGCTGAAGGTTCCAAAGACGCGACTCATGACGCCGCGGAACGCGAGGAGCGCACCGATCGCGGCACGGCTTCCTCGGGCCATGCCCGGCGGGTTCCGCGTAACTTTCATCGCCTCCGTCGGCGCCCGCCCCACTGCCGGTCGCCCGTGAGCAGGACCGATCCGTCGAGACGACACCTCTGGGCGGAACCGGCTTTACGGGAGTCGTTGACAGCCCCACAGGCTCGGGCTGACACTTTCGCCGTCTGTCCGATAATTTCGCTCGAACGAAGGGCCTCGACCACTGTCGATCCGGGTCACGAACCGCGACATGGTCCTCAGGTCGGCGACCGCGTGACGACCGGCCAACCTCCGCCGCGGTGTGCGACGTCGGCGTGCGGTGGCCGCCACCCCGGCCGTCGGCATCACGTAGCCCGGCCGCCGTCGGCCCGTTGAGGAGGAAGTGCGTACATGAATCACAGTCCCGTCCGGATGAGAAGCCGCGGGCGCGGCAGTGTGCGGCTGTTGATCGGCCGTGTCTGCGCCGTGGCGCTGGCCGCGGCCGTGGCGCTGCTGCCCGGCGTCGCCCACGCGGCCGTCACCACGAACCAGACCGGCACCAACAACGGATACTTCTTCTCGTTCTGGACCGACAGCCAGGGCACGGTCTCCATGGATCTGGGGTCCGGCGGCAACTACAGCACCTCATGGCGCAACACCAACAACTTCGTCGCCGGCAAGGGCTGGAAGCCCGGCGGACGCAGGACCGTCACCTACTCCGGCAGCTTCAACCCCTCCGGCAACTCCTACCTGTCGGTGTACGGCTGGACCCGCAACCCGCTGGTCGAGTACTACATCGTCGACAGCTGGGGCTCCTGGCGGCCCACCGGCACCTACAAGGGCACCGTCACCAGCGACGGCGGCACCTACGACATCTACGAGACCACGCGCTACAACGCCCCGTCCATCGACGGCAACCAGACCTTCAACCAGTACTGGAGCGTCCGCCAGCAGAAGCGCGTCGGCGGCACCATCACCACCGGCAACCACTTCGACGCCTGGGCCCGCTACGGCATGAACCTCGGCACCCACGACTACCAGATCCTCGCCACCGAGGGCTACCAGAGCAGCGGCAACTCCAACATCACCATCGGCGGCACGACCGATCCCTCGCCCTCGGTTTCGCCCTCCCCCCGCCCCTCGCCCTCGGTTTCGCCCTCCTCGCCGGGAGGCACCGGCGCGTGCCGGGTGTCCTACTCGAAGAACGAGTGGAACAACGGCTTCACCGCCGACGTGACCGTCACCAACACGGGCAGCGGCACGATCAACGGCTGGACGCTGGCCTGGTCCTTCTCCGGCGGCCAGCAGATCACCAACTCCTGGAACGCCACGGTGAGCCAGAGCGGCTCGTCGGTGACCGCGCGCAACGTGTCCTACAACGGCTCACTGGCCCCCGGCGCCACCACTTCGTTCGGCTTCCAGGGCACCTACTCCGGCAGCAACCCCAACCCCTCGGCCTTCAGCCTCAACGGCTCGGCCTGCACCACCGGCTGACCGGCACGACCGTGCGTCACGGCGCGGCGACGCGCGAGCGGGGAGCGGGCGCCCTCGGGCCCCGCTCCCTCGCCGCACCGGGCGGCCGTGTTCGCGCAGGTCGCCGTTCGCAGAACTCCTCGCAGAACCTGCCGGTTGTGCGAGGGGGTTCTGCGAGACTGGCCGGGCCTAGTTGGTGCAGTCCTGGTTCTTCAGGGCCAGAGCCAACTCGTAGACCTTGCCTCGGTACGACAGGAAGTAGTACAGGGCCTTCGGGTTACCGGGAACGACAGCGACGGGGTAGTTGCCCGTGGTGTCGAGTCGGGGGTAGGCCTTCTTGACCTGCTTCATGGTGGAGCCGACCTTGATGCCCTCGGGCGTCTTGACGCCCTTGGGTGCTTGGATGAGGGCAACTCCCAGATGCTTGGAGATGTAGAGGCCCACACTGTCGCGGCCGGTCGGGTGCGCCTTGAGATCCCACCCCGAGCATTGACCCTCGTCGAGCTTCTTCACGACCTTGCGGGTCGCCTCGGCCTGCTTGAGAGTCATCCCGAGCCGCACCCCTCCGTAGCCGTATGGGCCAAACTTGCCGCCCGCACTGGTGGTGGCGTTGGCGGCCGCGTCGGCGGACGTCGCGGCCGCGCTCGCCGCCGTGACGCCGGTCATTGCGATCCCCGCGGCGAGCGCCGCCGCAATGGCCGGGCGTCCCAGCCGAACCACCTTGTGCTTGCGGATTCCTCTGTCATCGATGTGCATGCCACATTGGACTGCCGCCCGGCCGGGAAAGTTCTGATCGAGAGAACGAAGGGCCGCAGAACGAGGCCGCCACCCAAGCCCTGCAGCAGCGCCAGGCCGAATGGGAACGCGCCGAGGTCCTGGCCAGAACGAACCGGACGGTGGAGAAGGCGAGCCGAACAGCTCCGCGCCGACGCCACCCGCGAGCGGGAGACGCTGGGCGAGGCCTTCGGAGCCCGCATCAGCACGCCGAGGACGCCCGCGACGAGCTGCGCCGCCGCGCCTAACGGGCCGAGGCCGACCTGGTCGGCATTCGCGACGAGTTGGCCGCCACCCGCGGCGAGGCCGGCCTCTTCGAGCCCACGTGGCGATCGCCCGGTTCGCTGTGTGATCTCGGTCTCATCCCGGGTTCGCGCGTCACGATCGCGCGTCCGGAGGGCTCTGTACTCGTGTACCGCTCTTTCCGATCCCCTTCCGAAAGGATCGATCATGCGCCGAAACGCATTCCGGTTCCTGGGCGCCGCAGCCGTCATCGCCGCGACCGCGGTCGTCGGCGCTCCCGCAAGCGCGGACACCTACATGGTGGGCAGCTGCGGGTCCGGATACTCCGTCGTGGAAGCGACCCCCCTCAGTAGCGACACCGCCCCCGCCACCGGCTCGGGCGTCGTCTTCCTCTACTACAACAGCTCCAACGGCAAGAACTGCGCGATCTTGCGCCGCGACGTCGACTTCGTCGCGTCGGGAGGCATGGGCATCACGCTCCGGGTCTCCGACGGCCAGGTCGCCACCGACGCGAGCAGCACCTATCGTTCCTACGCCGGTCCGGTCTACCTGTACGGCCGGGGCCACTGCGTGAGCGTCGACGCCTGGGTGCGCGGCTTCTGGAAGGACAGCACGAGCCTGCCGCACACCGACACCGGCGGCATCGCCTGGAGTCACTGCGGCTGAGAGCCGACCGGCCGGAACACCACTGTTGATGACCTCCACCAGCGACGATCTCCGGGCCTAACGCCGACTACTGGAACTACATCGTGCGCGACGTCAACCGGGTGGCCTGCGGCTGATCGCTGCGGGACGCGATCGGCGGCGAACCGGATCGGTTGCGCTCGGCCGGCTGACGGCCGCTACCGCACGAGCAGCGGGAGCGCCGGGAAGGTGTGGTCCTGCCACAGCAGCCGCGAGGTCTCCTCCGGATAGGCGGTGACCACCGACGGCGTGTCGAAGAGCTGTGCGAGACGGCGGTCGGTGTCGTACGGAGGCCAGCCCGGGTCTCCGTGAGCGGCGAACGCCGTCCACGCCCTGCGGATCTGCGCGGAGAGCTCCTCCGCCGCCGGGGAGGGTGGGTCGCCGATCAGCATGGCGGGCTGTCCGCTGCTCAGGTTGCCGAAGACGAGCGGCACGTCCAGGCCGTGGCAGGCGCCGAGGGCACCGCCCAATCCCGGGGCGGACCAGGTCAGCTCGTAGAGGTGAGCCTGGCCGCCGCCCGCGATCTGCGCGTCGGCGAGGTGAAGGCTCGGCATGCGGAACAGCCAGTCCGCGTTGACCAGTTCGTACAGCTCCTCATCGGCCGCGGCCGGGAACGCCTCCCGGTATAGGCGTGCGCCGTCCGGGTGGGGGGCGAGCATGTGCAGAGCGGTCTCGGTCTGCTCGTGCGTGACCTGGCCAAGCACGCCGTCGATCAGGCTGAACAACCGGTGCTCGTCACGGGTGTGCCCGACGAGAAGCCCGATGTCCCGGGCAGCGCCGTCAGCCAGCGCCTGCCAAGGGGTCGCCGGCAGGACGTCACCGTCGACGACCGGTGCGAACGGGATCGGCCGGTGTGTGATCTGCCCCCAGCGCTCCCGCCATCGGGCGGTCTTGGCGGAGATCGCGTCGCCCACGGCGGGCAGCCGGTCCGGAGCCACCGCCGACAGGCCGGACACTGTGGGCCGTACTCCCAGCTCGGCGGCGCAGGCGGCGGCGATGTCGGCGGCGAGCTCGGGGGAGAAGAACGTCCCCGGCACGCTCTGCGCGACCGCCCGGCGGAAGAGCCCGGCGGCGCGCGGCATGGCGAGCAGCGCGGCGACCGATCCGCCACCCGCCGACTCCCCGAAGACCGTGACCTGGCCCGGGTCGCCGCCGAACATCCGGACGTTGTCCCGCACCCACTGCAAGGCCGCGACCTGGTCGAGCAGTCCCCGGTTGGCCGGAGCTCCGTCGATCTGCGCGAAACCCTCGATACCGAGACGGTAGTTGAGGGTCACGACCACGACTCCGCTCCCGGCCAGGCGTCCTGCGTCGTATTCCGGGAGACTGGAGTCGCCCGACACGTAACCGCCGCCGGGGATCCACACCATCACCGGGAGCCCTGCCGCCGGATCCGGATCCGGCGTCCACACGTTCAGCGTCAACCAGTCGTCGCCGGCGGTGTCCTGGGACGCCCCGAGCAGGCCGGACTGCGGGGGCGGCGGGCCGTACGCGACCGCCGGGCGCACACCGTCCCAGCTGCGCACCGGCTGCGGCGCGGCGAAACGGAGCGCGCCGACCGGCGGTTCGGCGAACGGGACGCCGCGGAAGACCGCCAGGCCCGCCTCCCGGCCGCCGCGGAGGACGCCGGCCGCCGTGCGGACTTCCGGCTCGGACTCGGACGGCTTGCTGGATGCGGTGACGGCCACGTCGCGGTTTCCTCTCTGTTCCTGCTCGGCGGAGCATTCCAGTGCGCGCCATCTGCGGGCAAACCATTTATTCAGGGGAAGAACAGGTAAGGAGGAAAGGAAAAGGAGTAACGGTCACGCGGGTGACCAGCGGGTTCCTTCTTGTCATCCGCTGAGTCCAGCTCGAGGTTCAACGACCGTCCTGGCCGGCGTAGGGCCGTAAGGCGGCGAGGAGCGCCGCAGCTTGATCCTCCGGGAGCACAATTCGGCAGGGGAGGGCGTCCAGAAATCTAATCAGACAGAATTATTCTGACGGATATAAGTGGAGGTCCTGCGACACCCACACGTATTCCTCCGGCTGGGCCGCTCGTCGAAGATGCTGGTCATCGACGCCGAGTTGATTCCACCCACCTTGCTCGGTCAGCCACGCGGCGCGTACATGATGATCAGAACGCCGGCCAGGCAGACGAGCGCGCCGATGACATCCCAGCGGTCGGGTCGGAACCCGTCAACGAGCATGCCCCAGGCCAGGGACCCGGCGACGAAGACGCCGCCGTAGGCGGCCAGAATGCGGCCGAAGTTCGCGTCCGGCTGGAGCGTGGCGACCAGCCCGTACAGGCCCAGCGCGATCACGCCGCCGCCGATCCACAGCAGGCCACGCTGCTCGCGTACGCCTTGCCAGACCAGCCACGCTCCGCCGATCTCCGCGACGGCGGCCAGGACGAAAAGCAGCAGGGAGCGGATGACCGTCATGGCCGGTAGTACAACGCATGGCGGCGGCCCGTCCGTCGCCGGGTCACTCTCCTCGCCGCGGTGCGGGTGCTCAGCATCCGCAGCTGCTCCCGCCGCATCCGCAGGGGGAGCTCGCGCGAGAGGCCCGATGGTCGGGGTGGGTGCTCACGATGGTCAGCCGTCCTCGGGGGTGTGGCCGGTGGCCAGGTCGGCGTACGGCAGCGGGCAGTCGGGGCAGGTGCAGTTCGTCAGGCTGTCGCAGCCTGCGGTGACCACCTGAGTAAGCGCGGTGCGGATGGTGGTCAGGTCGGCGATACGCGCGTCCACCTCGGCGATCTTGGCCTGGGCGCGGGCACGCAGGTCGGGAGTGGGGTGACCGCGCCGACCGGTGTCGATCAGCTCGGCGACCTCGTCCAGGGTGAAGCCGAGCCGCTGGGCGGCCTTGATGACGGTCAGCAGGGTGACGGTCTCCGGCGGGTAGGCGCGGTGCCCGCCGGGACTGCGCGCCGGTTCGGCGATCAGCCCGCGACGCTCGTAGTAGCGCAACGTCTGCAGGTTGACCCCGGCCTGCTTGGCCACCTGCCCGCTGCGTAGGTAGGGGCCGTCGAGATCCTGCCTCACGCCGATCCTCGCGATGTGGCAGGTCCCGTTATGGCCGACCCTGATGCGGCCGCCGCGGCGGCGCGTGCCTGCAGCGCGTCCAGCACCTCGATCTGCGCCGGCGGCACCGCCACGTCCAGTGTCAGGCCGCCGTCGGCGATGGCCAGGGTGAAGGAGAAGAAGGAGCAGCAGCCGTTCTCCCGCGCGGTCAGCTCGGCCGCCCGGGCCGCGTGCTCCGGGCTGAAGACGAGCTCCAGCCGCAGCCGCTCACGCCCGGGGCGCCGCACCGCCTGGACCGCGTCGGCGAACAAGGTGTCGAACTCGGCCACCCGCAGCGGCTGCTCCGCGGTGGGCAAGGTGCATGCTGAGGGAGCCCATCCCTGGTCAAGGGCGATGTCCTGTGTCACGCCTCTGACGGTAAGCCTGTACCTGGGTATCGGATGCAACCCCTTTGCGCGCCGATGACCGTGGGGGCGGCGCGTACGCGGGACGGCGTCGGGCCGCCTATCACCGGGGGTCGTCCTGGGCAGGGGAGCAGCACGCGTCGGCGCACGCGCCGGACGAGGTGGACGGGGTGGACGGGGTGGACGAGGTGAGGGCGGGAGCGGCGCAGCAGGCGTCACCGCGCCAGGCTTCGCGGCCTTCCTTGACCGCCACGGCGGCGATGACCAGGGCGGCGATCGGGTCGGCCCAGGACCAGCCGAAGGCGCTGTTGAGGGCGAGCCCGGCGAGCAGCACCGCCGACAGGTAGGTGCACAGCAGGGTCTGCTTGGAGTCGGCGACCGCGGAGGCGGAGCCCAGTTCGTGGCCGGCGCGACGCTGGGCGTACGAGAGCAACGGCATGATCACCAGTGAGAGGGCGGCCAGGACCAGGCCGGGAGTGGAGTGCTCGGCCTCACCGGCGCCGAGCAGGGCGCGCGCGGCGTCGACGGTGACGTAGGCGGCCAGCGCGAAGAAGGAGATCGCGATGATCCTCAGCGCGGTCTTCTCCCGCGCCTGGTGGTCGGTCGCGGAGAACTGCCAGGCCACCGCGGTGGCGGAGGCTACCTCTACGACGGAGTCCAGGCCGAATCCGACCAGTGCGGCCGAGGAGGCGAGGGTGCCGGCGGTGACGGCGACGACAGCCTCGATCACGTTGTAGGTGATGGTGGCGGCCACCAACAGCCGGATGCGCCGCCGGAGCGCGTCGCGGCGGGCCGAGGTCGGGCCGAGGGAGATCGTGGTCATCAGCAACACCCTTTCTCATCCGCGTCCACGCAGGTGCGGTCGGCGGCCACCGCGATCACCGCGGTGCGCAGGTCGTCCAGCGCATGGCCGAGCCGCTCGTCGGCCAGTTCGTAACGCGTACGCCGGCCGACGGGCACGGCGACGACCAGGCCGCAGTCACGTAGGCAGGCCAGGTGGTTGCTCAGGCGAGTGCGGGAGACGCCCAGCAGGTCGGCCAGGTCGGCCGGATGGGCCGGAGCCTCGCGAAGCGCGATCAGGATGCGGCAGCGGATCGGGTCGGCCAGGGCGCGGCCGAACCGGGCCAGTACGTCGATGTCGGAGGCGATGGCGACCATGCCTCGACAGTACACGGATTCCTGAATTCAGTCAGTCGTGGATTGGGGCGTGCATCCTGAACGGCGCGAGCGGCCGCCGGGGGTGACAGGCGTCGCGCACGAGATGCGGGAGGCGGGACGGATGGCGGTCAGTCGCCGATCTCGCCACCTGCGAGCGTTGACACCCCTGGGGGGTATGCTATGGTCTCTCGCGACAGGTACCCCCCGGGGGTAAGCGACATAAGGAGGACGGGTATGTGCACGGCATGTGCGTGCGGTACGGAGTCGGCTCAGGCCGCGGCGACCGCTGAGGCAGGCGCGGCGGACGGCAGGGCTTATTCGGTGAGCGGGATGACCTGCGGCCACTGCGTCTCGTCGGTGTCCGGGGAGATCGGCAAGGTCGGCGGCGTCACCGGCGTGGCCGTCGATCTGCCGACCGGCGTGGTCACCGTCAGCGGCGCGGGATTCACCGACGAGGAGATCCGCGCCGCGGTGGAACAGGCCGGCTACCAACTGGCGAGCCGGGTCTAGCGGGTCGAGCCCCGGAGAAGGCGGTGGGCGTGCACTGCCATGCACGCCCACCTGCGGGGCCGGTCCGATTCGGCATCACACCCAACCCCCTAGCGCATCCTCCCATCGCGAGGCGGATGCGAAGAACAGGAGTGCGGCATGAACGCCGTCAATCCGCGCAGGTGGCGGGCACTGGTCGTGCTCGCCGCGGCGCAGTTCATGGTCATCATGGACACCTCGATCATCGGTGTCGCGTTACCCGACATGCAGCGCGACCTGGCTTTCTCCTCGGACGCGCTGCAGTGGGTGTTCAACGCCTACGTCATCGCCTTCGGCGGCCTGCTGCTGCTCGGCGGACGCCTGTCCGACCTGTTCGGCGCCCGCAGGGTCTTCATCACCGGCTGGCTCGTCCTGATCGCCGGGTCGGCCGTCGCCGCCGCGGCGAGCAGCCCGTGGATGGAGATCCTCGGCCGTGGTGTGCAGGGCGTCGGCGGCGCGCTCATCGCCCCGGCCTCGATGACCCTGCTCATGATGCTCTTCGGGCACGATCCGCGGGAGCTCGGCAAGGCCATGGCCCTGTACGGCGCCGCGGCGCCGGCCGGCGGCACCGCCGGGGTGTTCCTCGGCGGAGTCATCACCGAGTATCTGAGCTGGCCGTGGGTCTTCATCGTCTACATCCCCATCGGCGTCGCCACCCTGCTTGCCGTGCCCGCGCTGCTGCCCGCGGTCGCCGGCCGGCGCGGGTCGGTGGACGTGCTCGGCGGCGTCGCCGTCACCGCCGGGATCGCCCTGGCCGTGTTCGCGATCGTGCGAGCGCCCGAACAGGGCTGGGGTTCCGCCGCGACGCTGCTGGAACTGGCGGGGGCGATCGTGCTGCTCGCGCTGTTCCTGCTCGTCCAGCGCGTGATCCGGGAGCCGCTCATGCCGCTGGGGATCTGGCGGACCCCCGGGCTGGCCGTCGCCAACCTCGCGATGGCACTGCTGGGCGCGGCCTGGATCCCGATGTGGTACTTCCTCAACCTCTATCTGCAGCAGGTCCTGGGCTACAGCGCCTTCCCCAGCGGAGCGGCCCTGCTTCCCATGACGATCGCGATCATGATCTTCATGATCGGGATCACCGCCCGGCTGCTCGGCAGGTTCGGCGCCAAGCCGTTGATCGTCATCGGGCTCGCCGTGCTGGCGGCGGGGGTGGCCGGGCTGTCCCTGGTGCGTCCGGACGGGACCTTCGTCGCCGACGTGCTGCCCGCCTCGCTGGTCGCGGCGGTGGGGATGTCCCTGGCCTACATCCCCGCGATGATGTCGGCGATGTCCGGCGCGCGGCCCGAGCAGAGCGGGCTGGCCTCGGGCATCGTCAACACCACCTATCAGATCGGCTCGGCGCTCGGCCTGGCCGTGATGACCGCGCTCGCCACCAGCGGGGGAGCGGCCGCGGCGAATGGCCCGGCCGCGCTCACCGACGGTTTCCAGGCCGCCTTCGTCGGCGCGGCGGTCGTGGCGGCGTCCGGTGCCGTACTGACCCTGCTGCTCATGCGGAAGTCCGCATCGGCGGCGCCCGCCACGACGGACACCCAGGCGGTGGGGGTGTAGATCCCACCGAGCGGGCCCGCCCTCGGTCACGGCGGGCCCGCGAAATACCCTAGGGGGGTAGGGTGTTCAATAGAGACAACAGACCTCAGAGCAAGGCGGGGAGATGGCCGGATACACGGGGACCAAGGAAGACCACCTCAGGAGGCTGCGCCGGATCGAGGGACAGGTCCGCGGACTGCAGCGGATGGTCGACGAGGACAAGTACTGCATCGACATCCTCACCCAGGTCTCGGCCGCCAACAGGGCGCTGCAGGCGTTCGCCCTGGAGATGCTGGACGAGCACATGGCGCACTGCGTCGCCGAGGCCATCGCCAAGGGCGGCACCGAGGCCGACGTCAAGATCAAGGAAGCCTCCGACGCCGTCGCCCGTCTCGTCCGTTCCTGATCGATCTCGCTCACGAAGGAGAAGCGTCATGACCACAGCCACCTACACCGTCACCGGCATGACCTGCGGCCACTGCGTCAGCTCCGTGAAGGAAGAAGTCGGCGAGGTCCCCGGTGTCACCGGCGTCGAGGTCGATCTCACCACCGGGATTGTGACCGTCGAAAGCGACAGCCCCCTCGACACGGCCCAGATCAGGGCCGCCGTCGAGGAGGCCGGATACGAAGTGGTGGACAAGCAATGAACACGCCAGCCCGGCTGGGCACCTATGTCCTCGGTCTCGCCGTGGTCTTCGCGGGAGCGCTCGGCGTCGGCGGCGCCGTCGGCGCGACCGGACCGGCGCCCGCGAAGAACGGCCATGGGGGCCACACGACCCCTTCACCGGCCGCGCAGAAGACGGAACACGTACCGGGAGGACTCCAGGTGTCCCAGGGTGGCTACACCCTCACGCCGCAGACCACGAGCATCACCCCCGGGACGGAGACCGACTTCCGGTTCACGGTGAACGGTCCCGACGGCCGCCCGGTGACCGCCTACGAGACCCAGCACGACAAGAAGCTGCACCTCATCGTGGTCAGCCGGGATGCGACGATCTTCCGGCACCTGCACCCCGAGCTGTCCGGCGAGGGGATCTGGTCGGTGCCGCTGACGCTGCCCGGCGCCGGCGCCTACCGGATCTTCGCCGACTTCGCGCCGCAGGGCGGGGAGGGCCTGACCCTCGGCGCCGACCTGTACGTCCCCGGCGACTATGCGCCCCCGGCCCTGCCTGCGCCCAGCCGTACGGTGGCGGTGGACGGATACACCGTCCGGCTCGACGGCACGCTCACACCGGGTGCGGCGAGCAGGATCACCGCCGAGATCAGCAGGGACGGCAAGCCCGTCACCGACCTGCAGCCCTATCTGGGGGCCTACGGGCACCTGGTCGCGCTGCGTGTGGGCGACCTGGCCTACCTGCACGTCCACCCCGACGGCGCTCCGGGTGACGGCGTCACCCCCGCCGGCCCGGGCATCACCTTCTACGCCGAGGTCCCCAGCCGCGGCGACTACCGGCTCTTCCTCGACTTCCAGCACGACGGAACCGTGCACACCGTCGCCTTCACCGTACGGGCGGAGCAACCCTCAGGGGCGGTCCCCACCGCCACGGCGGACCACGGTGCCGAACACTCCCACTCCGGCCACTGACAGCGGGCATGACGCGGAAAGGAGGGGTGATGGCCTCCATCACCGACGACAAGCCGTCCGCCACCGGCGGCAGCGTCGAGCTTTCGATAGGCGGCATGACCTGCGCGTCGTGCGCGAACCGGATCGAGCGCAAGCTCAACAAGCTGGAGGGCGTGTCCGCGACGGTGAACTACGCCACGGAGAAGGCCAAGGTGACCTTCCCTGTGGAGTTGGACCCGCAGACGCTGGTGGCGGAGGTGGAGAAGGCCGGATACACCGCCAGGCTGCCCGAGCCGCCCAGACCCGAGCAGGCGCCTGAGGAACCGGAAGACGAGCTGGCTCCCCTGCGCACCCGGCTGATCGTCTCCGTCGTGCTCGCCGTACCGGTGATCGCGATGGCGATGATCCCGCCGTTGCAGTTCACCTACTGGCAGTGGCTGTCGCTGACGCTCGCCGCCCCCGTCGTGGTCTACGGCGGCCTGCCCTTCCACCGCGCGGCCTGGACCAACCTGCGGCACGGCACCGCCACGATGGACACCCTGGTATCGCTGGGCACGATCGCCGCGCTGGGCTGGTCGCTGTGGGCGCTGTTCCTCGGCGACGCCGGGGTGCCGGGAATGCGGCATGGGTTCGATCTGACCATCGCCCGCAGCGACGGCTCGGGCAACATCTACCTGGAGGCCGCCGCCGGGGTGACCGCGTTCATCCTGGCCGGGCGGTATTTCGAGGCGCGGTCCAAGCGGCGTGCGGGTGCGGCGTTGCGTGCGTTGCTGGAACTGGGCGCCAAGGATGTGGCCGTGCTCCGCGACGGGGCCGAGGTGCGCATCCCCACCGGTGACCTCGCGGTGG
>NZ_VDMA02000030.1 GCF_006334915.2 Microbispora catharanthi | reverse complement strand
CTCCCGGCAGGTTTGCCACACATCCGGCCCGACCAGCTCCCCAGCCCACTCACCCTGCACATGAGCCACTGTGGCCTCATGCCGGGAAGAACGAGGCCAGAACGCAAGATCTTCAGTGGCCTTCTAGCCCTCCCCGCTCTCCTTGCCCTCCTCATCGGGGTCCGGCTCGCCGATGTAGGAGGCGAGGCCGCGCAGGATGATCTCCACGCCGAGATCGAACCGGTAGTCGTTCGACTCGTCCACCATGATGTCGGCGAGCGCCACCAGGTTCGGGAAGCGGTCGGGCGGCAGCGAGGCGAAGTACTCGTTGACCTCGTCGCGCAGCTTGTGCCACGAGGTGTGGGTCTCGCGGTAGCGCTGCTGCCAGAGGCTCTCCTCCAGCGCGAACCCGTTGATGTACGTGGACAGCATGTCGCCGGAGATGGCCAGGACCCGTCGCGGCAGTCCGGCGGCGCCGAGGACGGCCAGCAGCCGTTCGACGTAGGGGAGCAGCTCCGGTGTGAACGGAACCTGACCCATCGTGATCTTCGCCATGTCGCGATGGCTCAGCAGCCGCTCACGCGCCTGACGGGCGAAGTCCATGACCTGCTCCCGCCAGCGCTCGGGGTCGGGCTCCGGCACCTCGTAGCCCTCGAACGTGCGGTTGTACATGAGCTGCAGCAGCTCGTCCTTGTCGCGCACGTGTACGTACAGCGCCGAGACGGCGACGCCGAGCTCGGCGGCGACCTGCCGCATGCTCAGCCGGTCGTAGCCCTCACGGTCGAGGACCGTGTAGGCGGCGTCGACGATGCGCTCACGGGTGAGGGGAACCCTGGCCGGCGTACGTCGCTTGGGCGGACGCTCCCACGGCGGTGTGGGCATGTCCGGCTGCGTCATAAGGACCTCCCGCTGTTCCGCCCATGCTAGTGAACACCGCTCCGTGTTCAGGAACACCGCTCTTGAAACGAGATATATCTTGTACGTCGAGCAAACGCGATATATCGTGGTGAACATCGAACTTGGCGCTGAACACCGATCGGTGGTAGAACAGCGCTCACTTTACTCTGAACACTGTTCATCCGAAGGAGGGGCGATGTCCGAATCCATCACGGCGGCGGCGCCGCCGGCACCGGCGACCGGAGCGCCGTACCGCTGGCGCTGGGCCGCTCTCTTCGTGATCCTCGCCGGGGAGGTCATGGACCTTCTCGACGCGATGGTCACCAACATCGCGGCGCCCGAGATGCGCGCCGACCTCGGCGGCTCCGAGGCCGTCATCCAATGGCTGGGCGCCGCCTACACGCTCTCGATGGCCGTGGGTCTGATCACCGGCGGCCGGCTCGGGGACATCTTCGGCCGCAGGCGCATGTTCCTGATCGGCGCCGCCGGGTTCACCGTGGGTTCCCTGCTGTGCGCCGTCGCCCAGTCGCCCGAGATGCTGATAGGCGCCCGGGTGATCCAGGGCCTGTTCGGCTCGGTCATGCTGCCCCAGGGCCTCGGCATGATCAAGGAAATGTTCCCGCCCGCGGAGATGGGCAAGGCGTTCGGCATGTTCGGGCCGGTCATGGGCCTGTCGGCCGTCGGCGGCCCGATCCTCGCCGGCTGGCTCGTCACCGCCGACTTCTGGGGCACGAGCTGGCGGATGATCTTCTTCATCAACCTGCCGCTGGGCCTGGCCGCGCTTGTCGCCGGGCTGCGCTTCCTGCCCGAGTCGAGGTCGCCGCGGCCGCCGCGGCTCGACCTGGCCGGCGTCGCGCTCGCGTCCGTGGGCGCCTTCCTGGTGATCTACCCGCTGGTGCAGGGCCGCGAGCACGACTGGCCCGCGTGGGCGTTCGTCATGCTCGCCGCCTCGGTGCTCGTGTTCGCCGTCTTCGCCTGGTTCCAGTCCCGCCGCAGCCGCGCGGGCGGCGACCCGCTGATCGTGCCGAGCCTGTTCCGCAAGCGCGCGTTCACCGGCGGCCTGTTCACCGGCATGGTGTTCTTCTCCGGCATGGCCGGGTTCATGCTGGCCTTCAACCTCTACTGCCAGCTGGGCCTCGGCTACTCGCCGCTCAAGGCGGGGCTCGCGATGGTCCCCTGGTCGGGCGGCATGATCCTCGGATTCGGTCTCGCGCAGGGGCTGCAGAAGTTCGGGCGCAGGCTGCTCCAGGGCGGCACCCTGGTCATGACGCTGGGCGTGCTCGGCGTCCTGCTCACGCTGAACATGGCGGGCATGCACGTCAGCCCCTGGCAGCTCACCCCCGCGCTGGTCGTCAGCGGAATCGGCATGGGCCTGCTGATGTCGCCGTTCTTCGACATCGTGCTCGCCGGCGTGGAGGAGCACGAGACGGGCTCGGCGTCCGGCACGCTGACGGCGGTGCAGCAGCTGGGCAACGCGTTCGGCGTGGCCCTGCTCGGCACGGTCTTCTTCGACCTGCTCGGCGACGTGCCCACCGCCGGGAGCTTCGACCAGGCCATGAAGATCACGCTCTGGGTGGTCGCCGGAATGCTCCTGCTCACCTTCGCCGTGTCCTTCCTCCTGCCCAAGCAGGCCCGCGAGAGCGCGGAGGCGGCCCACTGACGCGACGTCACGGGCGACCACGCCGGAGCGGGGGCTCGGCGTGGTCGCCTTTCGCGTGTCCGGCGGCGCCGCCTCCGCCGCTCACGTCCGCCCGCCGCGACCGGCGGGACGGTCGGCAGCCGTCCGCTACGGCCGGGGTGCCGTGCCGCCGAGGATCAGGGCCGCGACCTCGGCGGTCGCGGGGCCGACCCCCAGGACCAGGGCGTCGCGCAGGTCCTCCACGGTGTCCACGTCCCTGCGTACGGACGCGATCCCCGGCGGGGTCAGTTCCTTGGCCCCCCGGGACAGGTGCCTGACCCGCGACTCGCCGCCGAACCCCGGCCGGAAGGACACGCCAGGCCGCACACCGTAGAAGGTCGTCCCCACCTCGGCGGCGTCGGGGACGAACGCCTGGTCGAACTCCGGCGCCGCCGCGAGCACCGTCTCCAGCTCCGCCGGCCGCAGGGCGGGCAGGTCGGCCTGCAGGGCGCCGACGGCGTCGTCGGGCGCGAGCCGTACGGCCTCCTCCGCCCCGGTCCGCAGGGCGGTGTTCAGCCCCCGGTCGGGATCGGCCACCACGTGGGCCCCGAGCGCGGCCAGCCGCCGCGCGGGCAGCGGGTCGGCCGTCACGACCACCACGCGGGCCACCAGCGGGCACCGCAGCGCCGCCGCCACGGTGTCGGAGGCCACCGCGACCGCCAGGTCGGCCCGGTGCGGCCCGGCCGCCGCCGCGAGCCGCGTCTTGGCCCGGATCAGGGTCTTCACCGGGACCACTATTGACCATCGCGCGAGGTGCATGCCTGTAGCATCCCGCCTCGACATCGCCCTTGGCCAACCGGGAGACTTGTGCTGGATCCCGGTGATTTGGAGACCCTGTGAGCCACCCCAGCGAGCCCTCGTCCGACCCGACCACACCTGCGGCCACACCCCCGGCCACACCTGCGGCGCCCGCCCCCGCCACGGTGAGCCGGCGTGTCGGCCGGCCGCCGCGCTTCTGGGAGACGCTCGCGGTCGTCGTCGTCAAGCCGCTCTCCCGGCTGTTCGTGAAGCGGAGGTGGCGCGGCGGGGAGCACATCCCCCGCAGCGGCGGGCTGATCATCGCGGCCAACCATCTGTCGTGGTCCGACCCCGTGCTGCTCGCGCACTACCTGTACAACAACGGGCGGTGGCCGACGATCCTGGCCAAGGCGGGGATCTTCCGGATCCCCGTGCTGGGTCACGCCGTCGCCCAGCTCCAGGCCATTCCCGTCGAGCGGAACAGCACCGAGGCCACCAAGTCGCTCAAGACCGCGGAGGAACGGCTGCGGAAGGGCGCCTGCATCCTGTTCTATCCCGAGGGCACGATCACCCGCGATCCCGAGCTGTGGCCGATGGTCGGCAAGACCGGCGTCGCCCGGCTGGCCCTCGCGACCGGCGTGCCGGTCATCCCGATCGCTCACTGGGGCGCTCAGGAGCTGCTGCCGTACGGGGAGAAGAAGCCCAGGCTGCTGCCCCGCAAGACCTTCCACGTGCTGGCCGGGCCGCCGGTCGACCTGTCCAAGTACGCCGGGCAGCCCATGCGCGGCTCGGTCCTGCGCGACGCGACCGCGGACATCACGGCCGCCGTCACCGAGCTGCTCGCCGAGATTCGGGACGAGAAGGCGCCGGAGGTCCCTTATGACCCCAAGAACGCGGCCGGCGGCTGAGCGGAGCGTACGGTAAGGGAGGAGCGCGCGGAGCAAGAGGAGTGGTGCGGCCAGTGAGCAGGGCGGCTGTTTTCGGAACGGGCTCGTGGGGCACCACGTTCGCGATGATCCTCGCCGAGGCCGGCACCTCCACGACCCTGTGGGGCAGGCGGGCGGAGATCGTCGACGCGATCAACGAGACCCGGGAGAACCCCGAGTATCTGCCGGGGACGCGGCTGCCCGACACCATCCGCGCCACGACGGACCCCGCCGAGGCCATGGACGGCGCGGACTTCGTGGTCCTCGCGGTGCCGTCCCAGACGCTGCGCGCCAACCTCCAGGTATGGAAGCCCCACATCCCGCCGGGGGCCGTGCTGGTCAGCCTGATGAAGGGCGTCGAGCTCGGCACCTGCAAGCGGATGAGCGAGGTCATCTGCGAGGTGGCCGAGGTGCCGGAGCGCCGGGTGGCCGTGGTCTCCGGGCCCAACCTGGTCCCAGAACTGGCCCAGCGCCAGCCCGCCGCGGCCGTCGTCGCCTGCTCCGACGAGGAGGTGGCCGCCCGGCTCCAGGAGGCGTGCCATCTGCCGTGGTTCCGGACCTACACGAATCCGGACGTGGTGGGCGTCGAACTCGGCGGCGCGGTCAAGAACGTCATCGCGCTGGCCGTCGGAGTCGCCGTCGGCATGGGCCTGGGCGACAACGTGCGGGCGACGCTCATGACGCGGGGGCTGGCCGAGATCGCCCGGCTGGGCGCGGTGCTCGGCGCGGACCAGCACACCTTCGCCGGCCTCGCCGGGATGGGCGACCTCGTGGCCACCTGCACCTCGCCGCTGTCGCGCAACCGCACCTTCGGCGAGAACCTGGGCCGCGGCATGACGATGGCCGAGGTCGTCGCCGCCACGAAGCAGACGGCCGAGGGGGTGAAGTCGTGCGAGTCGGTGCTCGAACTGGCCAGGAAGCACGACGTGGAGATGCCCATCACCGAGGTGGTCGTCGGCGTCGTCCACGACGGCATGACCCCCGGTGAGGCCGCCGTGCTGCTGATGTCGCGTACTCCCAAGCCGGAGCGCTACGGCGTCTGACCAGGGTCTGATCGGGGATAACGGACCTCCGCGACGCGCGCGGCTGACAAGCCGTTTTGCGTCTCGAACACGGTAGATTCGGGCATCATGAATGAGGATCGCGAGTCCCCGTCACGCGTGCGCGTGGCAGTCGTCTTCGGCGGCCGCAACTCCGAGCACGCCGTCTCCCTGATGGGCGCAGGCAGTGTGCTGGAGGCCATCGACCGGTCGAAGTACGAGGTCATCCCCATCGGCATCGCCCAGGACGGGCGCTGGGTGCTGGCGTCGGGCAACCAGTCCTACGCGATCGAGTCCGGCCGCCTGCCCGTCGTGGACGACTCCGGCACGGCGCTCGCGCTCCCGGGAGACTCCGGCGCCCTCGTGGCCCTCGAATCCGGTGAGATCCCGCGCGCGCTCGGCCGGGTGGACGTCGTGTTCCCCATGCTGCACGGGCCGTTCGGCGAGGACGGGACGATCCAGGGCCTGCTGGAGATGGCCGGTGTCCGCTACGTGGGCTCCGGTGTGCTGGCCAGCGCGGTCGGCATGGACAAGGCGTACATGAAGCTCGTGCTGCGCGCCGCCGGGCTGCCGGTCGGCCCGTTCGTGGTCGTACGCGACCGCGACTGGCGGCTCGACCGCGGCCGGGTGCTCAAGGAGATCGAGGAACTGGGCTGGCCGGTGTTCGTCAAGCCGTCCAGGGCCGGGTCGTCGCAGGGCATCTCCAAGGCGCACGACCCCGAGTCGCTGGAGGCGGCGATCGAGGTCGCCCGCGAGCACGACCCGAAGGTGCTGGTCGAGGCCGCCATCGTCGGCCGGGAGATCGAGTGCGCGGTGCTGGAGTCGCTCGGCGACGCCGCTCCCGAGGCGAGCGTCCCCGGCGAGGTGCTCGTCCGTGGCGACCGCGAGTTCTTCGACTTCGAGGCCAAGTACTACCCCGACCAGATGGCGCTCCAGGCGCCGGCCGACATTCCGGCCGAGGTGGCGGAGACGCTGCGGGCCATGGCCGTGCGCGCGTTCGAGGCGCTCGGCTGCGAGGGCCTGTCGCGGGTCGACTTCTTCTACACGCCGTCAGGCGAGCTGATCGTCAACGAGATCAACACCATGCCGGGCTTCACGTCGCTGTCGGTCGCGCCGCAGCTGTGGGCCGCCACCGGCCTGCCGTACGCCGGCCTGGTCGAGCGGCTGATCCAGCTCGCGCTGCGCCGGCGCGCGGGTCTGCGGTAGCTACTCCGGGACGCTCGACTTGATCGGCTCGGCCAGGTCGACCAGCACGGCCCCGGCCTGGTGCTCCTGCCCGATCGTCACCTCGACGTACGCGACCCGGTTGGTGGACGTGAACAGCGTCGGCCGGCGCGGGTCCTGGAACCAGCCGACGCCGTTGATGTCGGCGACCTCCGCCGTCGGCTCCATCGCGGCCGGCCGGGGCACGCCGCAGCGCAGGGCGATCTGGCCGTCACCCCAGACGGCGACGTACGGCGAGGGAGGCTCGGAGTCGGCCCGGTCGAGCCCGTCGAGCGTCTTCGGCAGCGCCGCGTCGAGCTTGCGACAGGCCGCCGCCGCCTCGCCGGTGGGCGTGGGCGGCTCCACATGGACGGTGGACGAGCAGCCGGTGAGCAGGGCGAGCGCCGCCAGGGCCGTGCCTGCCAGCGCGGCGCGTACGGGCCCCTTCGCCTCTCGCATCGTCTCCCCGGCTCGTGTTCCGCTCAGATGTGGACGATCGGACACGTCAGAGTACGGGTGATGCCGTGCACTGCCTGGATCTGGGCCACCACGAGCTTGCCGAGCTCGTCCACGTTGTTGGCCTGGGCGCGGACGATCACGTCGTAGGGGCCGGTGACATCCTCGGCCTGTGTCACCCCGGGGATGGAGGAGATCTCCTCGGCCACGTTGGCGGCCCTGCCGACCTCGGTCTGGATAAGGATGTAGGCCTGCACCATGACGTCCTCCGGGTAGAGATCAGTGCCGGAGCGTAACCGTACCTCGAATGCACTAGGGGTGTGCTATCACAGTCGGAGATCTCGGCGAATTCGGAGTAATTCAGCGGATATCGGGACGCCTTCCGCGGACCGCGGCCGTACTTCTGGGCCCCGGCGACGACGCCGCGATCCTGAAGGCTCCCGACGGGCGGGTTGTCGTGAGCACGGACCTGCTGATCGAGGGTAGGCACTTCCGCCGCGACTGGTCGAGTGGCTACGACATCGGCCGTAAGGCGGCGGCGCAGAATCTTTCCGACATCGTTGCCATGGGGGCCGATCCCACCGCCCTCGTGGTCGGCCTGGGGCTGCCCGCGGACATCGGAGCCGACTGGCTGGACGCCCTGACCGACGGCTTCCGTGACGAGTGCGACCTGGTGGGGGCGACCGTGGCGGGGGGCGACATCGCCCGCTCGGAGACCGTCGTCCTCGGCGTGACCGCGCTGGGCGACCTCGGCGGCCGGTCCCCGGTGACCCGGTCGGGCGCGCGTCCGGGCGACGTGGTCGCGGTGGCCGGCCGCCTCGGCTGCGCGGCGGCCGGCCTGGCCCTGCTCGGAGCGGGCGTGACCGGCGGTTCCCCGGATCTGGTGACCCTGCTGGAGGCGCACCGCCGTCCCCGGCCGCCGTACCCCTGCGGTCCGCGGGCCGCACTGCTCGGCGCGACGGCGATGCTCGACGTCAGCGACGGCCTGCTGCAGGACCTCGGTCACGTCGCCGACGCGAGCGGCGTGGCCGTCGAACTGGACGCCGCCGCTCTGCCCGTGCCGGAGGCGCTGTCCGCGGCGGCGCGCGAACTCGGCGCGGACCCCCTGGAGTGGGTGCTGACCGGCGGTGACGACCACGCCCTGGCCGCGACGTTCCCTCCGGAGGTACGGCTGCCGCCCGAGTGGACGCGTATAGGGGCGGTCACGGAGGGTGGCGGAGTGCGGGTAGACGGGCAGACCTGGGTCAAAGGGGGATGGGATCACTTCCGTGCTTGATGTGAAATTTGTGACATAGGCGTATTAGATCTGTTATTAAGTATGGCGGTCGGCAACAGGAAGGACCGTCATGGGCCGTCACACGGCAGGACGCAGGGAACGGGAGGGGCAGCCCTCCCCGGCTCAGGACGACCCTTCGGAGAGGGGTGCCGGCCCGGACCACCTGGCCTTCCGTCCGCCGGCGACGCCGGAGGACACCCCGCAGACCTCTCCCGGGCTCGGTCGCTTCGGGCCGCGGCCGAGCGGCGGGGACGCGCCCTGGCCGGCGCCGCCTTCGGAGACGACCGCTGGCGGTGTGACAACCGGTGGCCCCATGACAACCGGTGGCCCTGTGATGACCGGTGGAGCCGTGCCGTGGCCCGTGCCGCCGTCGGAGGCGACGACCCGGATGTTCGCCGCCCTGTCGCCCGAGAGGCTGGAGTCCGAGAGCCTTAGTTCCGGGAGCCCGAGTTCCGGGAGCCTGAATTCTGGGAGCCTGGGGTCCGGGAGGCCGGCGCCGCCGGAGCGGCGGGCACCGTCCGAGCGTCTGGTGACGTCCGCGGGCGCCGGGGACGGCGGCCTTCCCGGGCAGGACCGGGACTGGGATGACCGGGCGAAGCAGCCGAGACGGATGCGGCGACTGGCGCTCGTGTCGGGGCTGTCGGTGCTGCTGGCCGTGGGCGTCACGGCCGGCGGCGCGCGGCTGATCGCCGGGCGGACCTCCCTGAGCATGGAGCAGCCGACGACGGCCTGTCCGACCTCGGAGAACTGCGCCGCCGCGGACGGGCCGTACGGAACGTCCGGCTCCGGCCAGGCCCTCGGCGAGACGCCCGCCCCGGGCGATCCGACCGGCGACCCGGCCCAGAACGGCCAGGGGGACTCCGGCAAGACCGGTGTCGATCAGGGTGGAACAGGCCAGAACGACACGGGGAAGAACTCGGCGGCTCCTCAGGCCACGCCGGTTTCCACGACGGCCTCGAAGGGCCGGGATCGCGACCACGCGTCCGCCCGTACGCGCACCCCGTCCACCGCCGCCCCGCGCGCGTCGGCCCACCCGTCTCCACGGGTGGGCGATGCTTCCGCCGCCGTCACGGCCGCCCCGGACGACACGGACACCGCGTCGGATGGCGGCGCGACTCCCGGTGAGACCGCGCTGGACGACACCGACAACACCGGGGACGCCGGGGACACCGCGGGCACGGACGGGGCCGGCGCCGGCCCCAACCACACGACCGGCCCCAACCACACGACCGGCCCCAACCACACGACCGGCACGAACACGGCGTGGACGAGATCCGCTCTCGCCGGCGGCGGTCCGGCGGTGCGGGTGCGGTTCACGGTGACAGACCGTGACGAGAGCGGATACGCGGCCCGGATCGCCGTACGCAACGAGGGACCGGCCCTGCCCGCATGGACCATCCGGCTGGCCGTCGGCGGGCAGGTGACCGCGGTCGAGGGGGCGGACTGGCGGCAGCAGGGCGACACCCTGACCCTGAGCTCGCAGGCCGCGCTGGACGAGGGCGGCACGCTGACGCTGACCGTCCACGCGGACGGCGCGTCGGCCGCACCCGCCGACTGCGTGCTCTCCGAGGGGCGATGCGAGGTGACCGGCCCCGGCCCGTCCCGGCGCGGCGACTGACCGCTCTCATCGGGTCCGCCCGGATGGGGATGGGGCGTTTTCGGGGGAGCGGCGGGCGTTTTGGTTGGATGGGCGCATGACCACCCCACCACGTGTCCTGACCATCGCGGGCTCGGACTCCGGCGGCGGCGCCGGCATCCAGGCCGACCTGAAGACCATGCTGGCCCTCGGCGTGCACGGCATGAGCGTCATCGCGGCCGTGACGGCGCAGAACTCACTGGGCGTGCAGGGCTACTGGGAACTGCCCCCGGAGGCGGTGCGGGCACAGCTCGACTCGGTCCTCGGCGACATCGGAGCCCAGGCGATCAAGACGGGCATGCTGGCGTCGTCCGTGCTGGTGGAGACCGTCGCGGAGGTGCTCGCGGGCGTGACCGCGCCCGTCGTGGTCGATCCGGTCGGCGTGTCCAAGCACGGCGACAGCCTGCTCGCGCCGGAGGCCGTGGAGACCGTCAAGAGCGTGCTGCTGCCGACCGCGACCGTGGTCACCCCCAACCTGTGGGAGGTCGAGCAGCTCACGGGCGTCAAGGTCGAGGACGAGGACGACCTGCCCCGCGCCGCCGAGGCCGTGCTGACCCTCGGCCCGAAATGGGCGCTGATCAAGGGCGGTCACCTCCCCGGGGAGCCGGTCGACCTGCTCACCGACGGGTCGAGCGCGCACCGCTTCACGGCCGAGCGGCACGACAACCGGCACACCCACGGCACCGGCTGCACGCTCGCCTCGGCGATCGCGTCGTACCTCGCTCTCGGCGATGACGTGCCCGGCGCCGTACGGCGGGCCAAGGAGTACGTCACGGGCGCGATCGCGCACGGCTTCCCGCTGGGCGCGGGCATCGGTCCCGTGGACCACGGCTGGCGGATGCGGGGGGACGCCTGAGTCGTCAGCGGAAGTCGGCCGCGTGGTCGGCGGCCCATTCCCGGAATGTTCGCGCGGGCCTTCCGACGATCTCTTCCACCGTCGAGGTGATCAGGTCGGAGCGGGGTCGTCGCGTGCTCGCCAGCAGTGCCTCGACCAGGGCGGGCGGCCTTCCGTCCGCGAGCATCCGCTCCCGAGCCATCTCCACGGGGACCTTCTCGAAGCGCAGCGGACGGCCGATCGCCTCTCCGATCAAGCGGACCTGGTCGGCCCTGCTCACCACCTGTGGTCCGGTCAGCACGTGCGTGGCGCCCACGTGCCCGTCGCCGGTCAGCACGCGTGCCGCCACGGCCGCGACGTCGGCCTGGTGCACCACCGCCGTGGGGGCGATGTCGGGGCCGCGTACGACACCGTCCTGCCGGATCTGCCCGGCCCACCCCAGCGCGTTGGAGGCGATCGTGTCGGCACGCAGGACGGTCCACTCCAGGCCCGATGCCTCGATGAGGCTCTCCATGTCGGCGTGGAGCTGGTTGATCGGATCGGTCTGCCGCCCGGCGTCCTCGTTCACGCCTGACGACGACAGGTAGACGAGGCGGCGGGCGGAGCCCGCGATCGTGGCGAGGACGGCCGGCGCGCCCTCGGACGTGAGGAAGGGCCATACCAGGAACACCGTCGTGATCCCGCTCAGCGCCCTTTCCAGGGTTTCGGGCTCGGACAGGTCTCCTGTCGCGATCTCCACGCCTTGCGGCAGGCGGGTCGTCCGGGCGTCGCGGACGAACGCGCGCACCGGGACACCGGCGGACATGAGCTGAGCGGCGACTTCCCGGCCGACGTTGCCGGTCGCGCCCGTGACGAGAATCTGGGCCATGACCGTGATCAACCGCACCGTGCCGGGGATATTCCGGTGCTTATCCTCGCCGTCGCCGGTCACGGGAGCGCGAGAGCCCGCCACCGATCCGGTGGCGGGCTCTCGAGGGAGTCAGACGATCAGCGCGAGACCTTGCCCGCCTTGATGCAGGAGGTGCAGACGTTCATCCGCTTCGGCGTCCCGTTGACCACCGCGCGCACGGTCTGGATGTTGGGGTTCCAGCGGCGGCGGGTGCGGCGGTGCGAGTGGGAGATGTTGTTGCCGAAAATCGGCTTCTTGGCGCAGACGTCGCAGACGGAAGCCACGGTAATCGCTCCTTTGAATCAGTCGATCGGCCCGGCGCCGGTGCAGCGGCTCATCCGAGCAATGCCGGGACAACCGGCTGGCCACACGAGGATATCCGATGTTCGCCGGTGCACGCCAAACGGGACTCCGGCGAACGGGGATAGTCTCGTACCCGCCAACGGTAGCGCATCGAGGGGCTGGAGCGCGCGGAAGGAAGGTCGGCCTGATGCTCAAGGTGCTCGATCCCCCCGCGGTGCGCCGCTGGTCGCGCCACTGCGCGGCGGCCCTCGGCCGGGCCAGGGCGGAGATCGACGCGCTCAACGTGTTCCCCGTGCCCGACGGGGACACCGGCACGAACCTGCACCTCACGATCCTGTCGGCGGCCGAGGCGGTGGACGCGCTGCCCGGCGACGCGGACGCGGGCGCCACGTGGGAGGCCCTGACGCGCGGGGCCCTGCTCGGCGCGCGGGGCAACTCCGGGGTGATCGTCAGCCAGGCCGTCAGGGGCATGGGCGAGGTGCTCGGGCGCGCGCAGGGAGGCGGCGCCGACCTGCGCGACGGCCTCACGAGGGCGGCCGAGATGGCCAGGGCGGCGGTGGTCCGGCCGGTGGAGGGCACGGTGCTGAGCGTGCTGTCGGCCGCGGCGCACGCCGTACGCGACGCGCCCGACGACCTGACCGAGGTGGCCTGCCGGGCGGCGGACGAGGCGCGGCGGGCCCTGCGCCGTACGACGGGTCAGCTCGGCGTGCTGTCCCGCAACGGCGTGGTGGACGCGGGCGCGGCCGGGCTGGTGATCATGCTGGAGAGCCTGGCCGAGGTGGTGACCGAGGCGTACAGCGAGCGGCACGAGGTGCCTGCCCCGGCCGGGCGGATCGCGCCGCAGGAGCTCGGGCGGCGGGACGAGGGCGGCCCCGGTTACGAGGTCATGTACCTCCTGGACGCGGGCGCGCACGAGGTGGACCGGCTGAGGGGCGAGCTCGACGCGCTGGGGGACAGCCTGGTGATCGTCGGCGGGGAGGGTCTGTGGAACGTCCACGTCCACGTGGACGACGCGGGCGCGGCGATCGAGGCCGGGCTGCGGGCGGGACGTCCGCATCGGATCAAGGTGACCTACCTCGGGGGACGGCCGCACGAGCCGGGCCCGGCGAGGGGCGTCGTCGCGGTCGCCGCAGGGGACGGCCTGGCGGCCCTGTTCCGGGAGGCGGGAGCGGTGGTCGTGCGGCGCGAGCCTGGCTCGGCCCCGACGGCGGCGGCCCTGCTGCGGGCCGTCCGCGAGGCCGGGACCGAGGTCGCGGTGCTGCCCAACGACGCGGCCGTGCACGACGTCGCCGCGGCCGCCGCGGAGATCGCCAGGGAGGAGGGCGTGACGGTCAGCGTCCTGCCCACCCGGGCGTCGGTGCAGGGCCTGGCCGCGCTGGCCGTGCACGACCCGCTGCGCCGCTTCGACGACGACATCGTGGCGATGACCGACGCCGCCGGGCACACCCGCCACGGGCACGTGTGGGTGGCCGATCGCGAGGCGATGACCAGTGCCGGGATCTGCCGCCCCGGTGACGTGCTCGGGGTGGTGGACGGCGAGGTCGCGCTGATCGGCGCGGACCTGGCCGCGACCGCGGTGGGGGTCGTCCGGCGCCTGGTCTCCGGCGGCAGCGAGATGGTCACGCTCGTCACCGGCGCCAGGGCGCCCGAGGTGCTCCTGCCGGCGGTACGCCACCACCTGGAGCGCGTCCGCCCGGACCTGGAGATCGTCGTGTACGAGGGCGGGCAGGGCGGCTATCCCCTTCTGATCGGCGTCGAGTAGCCGGATTGTCGGCCTGTACGGGTAGGAATTGGTGTCGTGACGAGCTTCGACGAGCCGCTCAAGAAGGTGGTCGGCAGGTCGGCCGCCCCGCTGGAGAGCGCGCTGGGCATCAGCACGGTCGGTGAACTGCTGCGCCACTATCCGCGGCGCTACGCGCAGCGGGGGGAGCTGACGCCCATCGCGTCGCTGGAGCACGACGAGCACGTCACCGTGGTGGCCAAGGTGTCGTCCGCCGTGCGCAGGCCGATGAAGAACCGGCAGGGCACCTGGCTCGACATCGAGGTGACCGACGGCAAGGAGAAGCTGCACCTGGCCTTCTTCGGCAAGGGCGCCTACGTCGCCGAGCAGCGGCTCACGCCGGGCACCGAGGCGATGTTCTCCGGCAAGGTCGGCGTCTTCGTCGGCGGGAGGACCAGGCGCGTCTCGCTCACCCATCCCGAGTACGAGTCGTTCGACGAGACGGAGGAGACGGCCGAGGAGTTCGCCTCCGCGCTGGTGCCGATCTACCCCTCCGCCCAGGGGCTGCCGAGCTGGAAGATCCGCCGGGCCGTGCGCACGGTGCTCGACGTGCTCAGCCTGGACGACCCGGTGCCCGCCGAGATACGGGAGCGGCTGGGGCTGCTGCCGATCGAGGAGGCGCTGCGGCGCGTGCACCGGCCCCGCAGCCAGGCGGACGTCGCCCGGTCGCACGACCGGTTGAAGTTCGACGAGGCGTTCGTCCTGCAGGCCGTCCTGGTGCGGCGGCGCATGGCCGCGTCCGCCTGGCTCGCCATGGCCCGCCCCGGGCGTGACGACGGGCTGCTGCGCGAGTTCGACAAGCGGCTGCCGTTCCAGCTCACCGAGGGGCAGCGGCAGGTCGGCGAGGAGATCGCCGCCGACCTCGCCCGTGAACACCCCATGCACCGGCTCCTGCAGGGCGAGGTCGGCGCGGGCAAGACCGTGGTCGCGCTGCGCGCGATGCTCCAGGTGGTCGACTCCGGCGGGCAGGCCGTGCTGCTCGCCCCCACCGAGGTCCTCGCCCAGCAGCACCACCGGTCGATCGTGAACATGCTGGGCGATCTCGCGGCCGGCGGGATGTTCGGCGGGACCGCGGTCGCGCTGCTCACCGGCTCGATGGGGGCCGCCGCGCGGCGGAGCGCGCTGCTCGACGCGGCCTCCGGCGCGGCCGGCATCGTGATCGGCACCCACGCCGTGCTCCAGGAGCACGTCCAGTTCGCCGACCTCGGGCTGGTCGTGGTGGACGAGCAGCACAGGTTCGGCGTCGAGCAGCGCGACGCCCTGCGCGAGAAGGGCGGCGGCGGACGCCCCCACGTGCTGGTCATGACGGCGACGCCGATCCCGCGAACGGTGGCCATGACCGTGTTCGGCGACCTGGAGGTCTCCACGCTGTCCCAGCTTCCCTCGGGCCGGGCCCCGATCACCACTCACGTGGTGCCCGCCGCGGAGAAGCCCCACTTCCTCGACCGCGCCTGGCAGCGGGTCCGGGAGGAGGTCGGCCTGGGCCGCCAGGCGTACGTGGTGTGCCCGCGCATCGGCGACCAGGAGGGCGACGAGGGCGACCTGGCGAAGGACGACGACGAGCGCAGGCCGCCCCTGGCGGTCCTCGACGTCGCGCGCATGCTCGGGGAGGGGCCGCTGGCCGGCCTGCGGATTCAGGCGCTGCACGGCAAGCTCGCACCCGAGGACAAGGACGCGGCGATGCGCGCCTTCGCCCGGGGCGAGATCGACGTCCTGGTCGCGACCACGGTCATCGAGGTCGGCGTCGACGTCCCCAACTCGTCGGTGATGGTCATCATGGACGCCGACCGCTTCGGCGTCTCCCAGCTCCACCAGTTGCGCGGCCGGGTGGGCCGGGGCGGCCTGCCCGGGCTGTGCCTGCTCGTGAGCGAGGCCCCGGAGGGCACCCAGGCGCGCCGCAGGCTCGACGCGGTGGCCGCGACGCTGGACGGGTTCGAGTTGTCCCGTGTGGACCTGGAGCAGCGCCGGGAGGGCGACGTGCTCGGCGCCGCCCAGTCGGGGCGCAGGTCATCGCTCAAGCTGCTGCAGCTTCTGCGCGACGAGGACGTGATCGAGAGCGCCCGGGCCGAGGCGACCGCGCTGCTGTCCGCCGATTCCACGCTGTCGGCCCACCCGGCGCTGCGCGCCGAGATCGACACCATGGTCGCCGACGAACGCGCCGAGTTCCTCGAAAAAGCGTGACCGCCGGCGCGAGGGCGGAAATTGAAACGGGCGCCGTGTGAACACGACGCCCGTTGACGACCCAGGGCCCAGCCTTGGGACGGCCTCCCCCCGAATGCCGCCCCCGGCTGGGCCCGCCCTCGGGTCAGGTGCCGAGGGCGCCGACGTGCGGAAGGGCTCACGACCACGCCGGTCGGCCTTCCCCTGGGTCACCGTGAAGGCCGCAGAACTCATGATGCGCATGTGACGGAGCCCGCGATACGGCTCTTACTCATTCGTCGCCGCCGCTTGCCCACTCTTGACCTCGTGCCCCTCCCGCCAATCTTTGCCAACGGGCAAACCTTGTCGGTCGCGGCACTGGCGATCTTCCGGCCCCTTCGCCCGCCGTGCCGGGAAGGCCGTCGCGGGCGGGACAATGAAGGCGTGACGCGGGTGATCGCAGGGACGGCGGGGGGACGCAGGCTGGCCGTCCCGCCGGGGAGATCGACCAGGCCGACGAGCGACCGCACCCGGGAGGGCCTGTTCGCCACCGTCGGCTCCGCCCTCGGGCCGCTGGACGGGATCCGGGTCCTCGACCTGTACGCCGGGTCGGGCGCCGTCGGACTCGAGGCGCTGAGCAGGGGGGCGGCCCACGCGCTGCTGGTCGAGTCGGACGCCAGGGCCGCACGCACGATCCGGGAAAACATCACGTCGCTCGGGCTGCCGGGGGCGTCCCTGCGGGCCGACAAGGTCGAGCGGGTGGTGGGCCGGCCGTGCGAGGAGCCGTACGACTTCGTCTTCGCCGATCCGCCCTACGCCGTCTCCGACGAGGCGGTCTCCCGGGTGCTGACGGCGCTGCGCGACAACGGCTGGCTGGCGGAGGGTGCGCTTGTCGCCGTCGAGCGGGAGTCGAGGGGTAAGGACCTGGTGTGGCCCGCGGGTTTCACGGAAGACAGGGTCCGTCGATACGGCGAAGCGGCCGTTTGGTACGGTCGCGCAGCCGGGAACCCGTGAATCTATGGGGGTGCGCCTTGCGTCGTGTCGTCTGCCCGGGGTCGTTCGATCCCGTGACCAACGGTCATCTGGACATCATCGGCCGGACGTCACGGCTGTATGACGAGGTCGTCGTGGCCGTGCTCATCAACATCGAGAAGCACAGCCTGTTCACCGTCGACGAGCGCATCGAGATGCTCCAGGCGGTGACGAAGGAGTACGGCAACATCCGGGTCGAGAAGTTCCACGGCCTGCTGGTCGACTTCTGCAGGCAGCAGGGCATCCCGGCCATCGTGAAGGGCCTGCGCGCGGTCAGCGACTTCGACTACGAGCTGCAGATGGCCCAGCTCAACTACCGGATGTCGGGCGTCGAGACGCTGTTCATGTCCACCAACCCCGAGTACTCCTTCCTGTCGTCCAGCAGGCTCAAGGAGATCGCCCGGTACGGCGGGGACGTGTCCGGCCTGGTCCCCGACCTCGTCCACCAGTTGCTCGTGGAGCGGCTCAGGGGCTGAACCTGAGCTGGTATTCTTGCCTTTCAGCCTTGCACGACGGCGGTGATTCGCCATGCCTAACGAGAGCAGGATGAGTCTGCACAGCCTCGATCCCCGAGCCCCCTGGGTGATATCCACCCACGACCTGGGGCGCCGACCGGGATCGATGCGCACGCTCAGCCCGGTCCTCCCGGCACCGGCGGACCTCGCGGTCGGAATGATCGGCGTTCCCAAGGACGCCGACGTCGAGCTGGACATCCGGCTCGAGGCGGTGATGGAGGGCGTGCTCGTCACGGGCACGGCGCAGACTCCCCTGACGGGGGAGTGCTCGCGCTGCCTGGACCCGTTGACCTCGGAGATCGAGGTCGACTTCCAGGAGCTCTACTTCTACTCGGCGGAGGACGCCGCAGAGGACGATCTGCTCCTCGACGGCGAACTGCTCGATCTCGAGCCGGTATTCCGTGACGCGGTGGTGCTCGCACTGCCGCTGAGCCCGGTGTGCGGTGAGGACTGCCCCGGTCTGTGTGCGGAGTGCGGGATCAGGCTGGCGGAGGCCGGCCCTGACCACCGGCACGAAACGATCGACGCCCGCTGGGCGACGCTGCAGGGTTTGGTTGTGGAACAGGAAGACGATCAGGAGGGTTGACGTGGCCGTCCCCAAGCGGAAGATGTCGCGGAGCAACACCCGCGCCCGCAGGTCCCAGTGGAAGGCGGCGGCGGTCGCACTCGTGAGCTGCCCGCAGTGCCGCTCGCCCAAGCGCCCGCACGTGGCGTGCCCGACCTGCGGCACCTACAACCGCCGTCAGGTCGTCGAGCCGTCGGCCTGATCGCGCGGTAAGGGAACGTCGGGACGCCGGCCGGATCGTCAAAACGAGCCGGTCGGCGTTACCGTGCTTCAAAGGGTTACCGTTCTCCAAAGGAACGTGCGGTGGCGGTTGGACGGTACGCACCGACATGCACGCCCGCGGCCGTGGTGGGCGCCGGGGCCATCGGCTCCCGGCGGACCGGCGTCCACCACGCCTTCGGGCCTTCGGCCGGTCCACCTGCCTCCCGTGCACGGCCCTGCCTGCACCTAGGAGTTGGGAGGAATTCATGGCCGCACCGTCTGTAAAGCCCGTGCCCGTCGAGGTCGCGAGGGACGAGCTGTTCCAGACTCTGGATGTCCGGCTCAGCACCGGCATCCTCGAGCGGGCGCTGACGCACCGCTCATACGCGTATGAGAACGGCGGGCTGCCGACGAACGAGCGCCTGGAGTTCCTGGGCGACTCGGTGCTGGGTCTCGTGGTGACGGACACGTTGTTCCGCAACCACCCGGACCTGCCCGAGGGCCAGCTCGCCAAGCTGCGCGCCGCCGTGGTCAACATGCGGGCGCTCGCGGACGTCGCCAGGACGCTCGACCTCGGCAAATACCTGCGGCTGGGCCGCGGCGAGGAGGGCACGGGCGGCCGGGACAAGTCATCCATCCTGGCCGACACGCTGGAGGCCCTGATCGGCACGGTGTACGTCGACAAGGGCCTGGACGAGGCGTTCCGCGTCGTCCACCTGCTGTTCGACCCGCTCATCACGCGGTCGGCGTCGCTGGGCGCCGGGCTCGACTGGAAGACGTCCCTGCAGGAGCTCACCGCCGCCGAGATGCTCGGCGTGCCGGAGTATCACGTGGACGAGAGCGGGCCCGACCACGCCAAGTCGTTCTCCGCGACCGTGCGCGTGGGCGGCAAGGAGTACGGCAAGGGCTCCGGGCGCAGCAAGAAGGAGGCCGAGCAGCAGGCGGCCGAGGCGGCCTGGACCGCGATCCGCGCGCTGCGCGACGCCCGCGAGGGCGCCGGTCCCGTACGCGCCTGAGCCCGGGAGACGGCGCATGCCCGAACTGCCCGAGGTCGAGGTCGTCCGCAGGGGCCTGGAGAGCTGGGTCGCCGGCCGGACGGTGGCCGCGGCCGAGGTCCTGCACCCCCGGGCGGTCCGCCGCAACGTCGGCGAGCTGCCCGCCCAGCTCAAGGGCCGCACACTGGCGTCGGCCGAGCGGCGCGGCAAATACCTGTGGCTGCCCCTGCGGGACGGCGCCTCCGGCGAGGAGGAGCCCGGTGAGGCGCTGATCGCCCATCTCGGCATGAGCGGCCAGCTTCTCGTCGTGGACCCGCTGTCGCCCATCGAGAAGCACCTGCGCGTGCGCATGGGCTTCACCGACGGCGGCCTGGAGTTACGCTTCGTCGACCAGCGCACCTTCGGGCACCTCCTGGTGGCGCCCATGGCCGCGGGGCGGGGTCGGCCGGTGCCCGAGCCGATCGCGCACATCGCCGCCGACCCGCTCGAGGACGCCTTCGACGACGCGGAGTTCGCCGTACGGCTGCGGCTGCGCCGTACGGGGATCAAGCGGGCGCTGCTCGACCAGTCGCTGATCAGCGGGGTGGGCAACATCTACGCGGACGAGGCGTTGTGGCGCGCGCGCCTGCATTGGGCGCGGCCGACGGAGACGCTGACCCGGCCGAAGATCACCGAACTGCTGGCGGCGGTCCGCGCGGTCATGACCGAGGCGCTGGGGCAGGGCGGCACGTCCTTCGACAGCCTCTACGTGAACGTCAACGGCGAGAGCGGCTACTTCGACCGCTCGCTCGCCGTGTACGGCAGGCGGGACGAGCCCTGCCGCCGCTGCGGGACGCCCATCCGGCGGGAGGCGTTCATGAACAGGTCCTCCTACAGCTGCCCGAAGTGCCAGCCCCGACCGAGGAACGCCCGCCCTTAGGGACCCCCGCCTGTGGCGGCCGAAGTCGATCTGGATACTTGTAGGCGTGGTTCGGTTGACGGCATGGGTCCGGGGACGGGTGCAGGGTGTGGGGTTCCGCTGGTGGACCCGTGCCCGCGCACTGGAGCTCGGGCTCGTCGGGTGGGCCTCGAACCTCGCCGACGGGAGGGTCGAGGTCGTCGCCGAGGGCCCGAGGGAGTCGTGCGAGCGGCTCCTGTCGTTGTTACGCACCGGAGACACGCCCGGCCGTGTTGAGGGGGTGGTCGAGCGCTGGAGCGATGCGAAGAGAGGTATCGCCGGGTTTGTCGAGAGGTAGGGCTTCCCTCAAACCCCTCAAATCCGGTATATTTATCTAGCGAGAGTGCCCACCGGCACGCCTGTGCGGAGCGTTCAACTTGACCGTCTCCATTGCCGGTGCGACTCTTGAGAGGAACCACGCGCACCCCTCCCGCGGCATGAAGTGCGCGAACCAGTCTGGTCACTCAGCGTGGAGGACCCTTTACTATGGCGAAGGCTCTACTCGGCCACGTCGGCGGTCCTGACCCTCGGATGATCTCGGAAATGCGCCGTCTCCAGCAGCGCATCCGCGACCTCGAGGCAGAACTCACCCGGCTCCAGGCCCAGAACGACGCGCTCTCGGCGCAAACTCGTGACGAGGCCCTGGTCCGGCTGCAGGATCGCGAGCCGGCTCTCACCTGAGGGACCGGCAGGAACGGGAAAGGATTGTAGGGACGCCCCGCAAAGGCGTCCCTTGCCATTTCCGCCGTCGTTCCCCGGCAATTGATTCGACGGCTAACCGATCACAAACAACGGGCCGTGGGCGGGATGGGTGAACCGCCCGGCTTGCCTTACCCATATTCGTTTCCCAGGCGGGCCGCCGGTGCCTATCCCCGCGTACCCGGCCCTCGGGAGCTGTAGTCTTTCCCCCCGAACGCCAGGCGGCACCGAGGGGGGCGGACGTGTACCTCAAGACGCTCACCTTACGCGGCTTCAAGTCCTTCGCCTCGGCCACCACCCTCCGCTTCGAGCCGGGCATCACCGCCGTGGTGGGCCCCAACGGCTCCGGCAAGTCCAACGTCGTGGACGCCCTCGCATGGGTGATGGGCGAGCACAGCGCCAAGTCGCTGCGCGGCGGCAAGATGGAGGACGTGATCTTCGCGGGCACCTCCAGCCGCCCGCCCCTCGGCCGCGCCGAGGTCACGCTGACGATCGACAACACCGACGGCGCGCTCCCGATCGACTACACCGAGGTGACGATCAGCCGGCTGATGTTCCGGTCCGGCCAGAGCGAGTACGCCATCAACGGCGACACCTGCCGCCTGCTCGACATCCAGGAGCTGCTGTCCGACTCCGGCATCGGCCGGGAGATGCACGTGATCGTCGGCCAGGGCCAGCTCGACCAGGTGCTGCACGCGGGTCCGGAGGAGCGCCGGGCGTTCATCGAGGAGGCCGCGGGCGTACTCAAGCACCGCAAGCGCAAGGAGAAGGCCCTCCGCAAGCTCGACGCGATGCAGGCCAACCTGACCCGCGTCCAGGATCTCGTGGCCGAGCTGCGCCGCCAGCTCAAACCATTGGGCCGGCAGGCCGAGATCGCACGCAAGGCGGCCGTCATCCAGGCCGACCTGCGTGACGCGCGGCTGCGGCTGCTCGCCGACGACGTGATCACCCTCCGCGACACGCTGCAGCGGGAGGAGGCCGACGAGGCGGCCGTACAGGCGCGGCGCGCCCAGGTGGAGGCGGAGCTGGCCGAGGGCCAGCGGCGGGAGGCCGAGCTGGAGGCCGCCGAGAACGACGCCCAGCCGCGCCTCAAGGCCGCACAGGAGACCTTCTACCGCCTTTCTGCCCTGCGGGAGCGGCTGCGCGGCGTGGAGAGCCTCGCGGCCGAACGGCGGCGGCACGCCGCGGACGCCGCGTCCATCGAGCGGCGCGGGCGCGACCCGGAGGACCTGGAACGCGAGGCCGCCGAGGTGCGGGAGCAGGAGCGGGTGCTGGCGGAGGAGCTGGACGAGGCGCGCGAGCGGCTCGCGGCCGCCGTCGAGGTCCGCGCGGAGGCCGAGGAGGCGCTGGCCGCCGAGGAGCGGCGCCTGACCGTCGCCGCCCGCGCCGCGGCCGACCGCCGCGAGGCCCTCGCCCGCCTTCGCGGCCAGGTGGAGTCGGCCAGGAGCCGGGCCAGGGCCGCCGGAGACGAGATCGGCAGGCTCACCAAGGCCGTCGAGGACGCCACCCGGCGTGCGGAGCAGGCCCAGGACGAGCTCGACGCGCAGGCGCTCGACGAGCCGCCGGCCGACCCCGAGCTCGCGGCCGAGCTGGAGGCCGCGCAGGAGGGCGTGGACCTCGCCCGCGCCGCGGTGGAGGAGGCCAGGGCCGTGGCCGAGCAGGCCGAGGCCGTCGTGGAGCGGGCGCGGGCCGACCTGGCCGCGCCCAGGGACGCGCTCGCCGCCGCCAAGGCCGCCGTGAGCACGGCCCGAGCGGCCGACCAGGAGTCACAGCGCGCGGTCGCCGCTCTCCAGGCCCGGTGCGAGGCCCTGGAGATGAGCCTGGCCGGGGGAGCGGACGGGGCCGCCGCGCTGCTCGGCGCCGGTCTGCCCGGCGTGCTCGGCCCGATCGCCACGCTGCTCGCCGTACGCCCGGGGGCGGAGGCGGCCGTCGCGGCCGTGATGGCCGTGGACGGGGTGGGCGTCGCCTCGCTGACCGCCGCCGTGGCCGCCGTCGAGCACCTGCGCGAGGCCGACGCCGGCCGCGCCGCCCTCCTGATCGCGGGCGACCGGCAGAGCGGTGGCGGGCAGAGCAGCGGTGGACAGAGCGGTGGCGGGCAGAGCGCGGGCGGGCGACCGGAGGCGCCCGTCGCGGGCGCCGAATGGGCCGCCGACCTGGTGACCGTGCCGGACGAGCTGCGCCCCGCAGTGGAGGCGCTGCTGTCCGACGTGGTCGTGGTGCCCGACCTGCTCACCGCGCGCAAAGTCGTGGACGCCCATCCGGAGCTGCGGGCCGTCACGACGTCCGGCGACCTGCTCGGCGTCCACGCCGCGCACGGCGGCTCGGGCGGCGGCTCCTCCCTGCTGCAGATGCGCACGGCCCTGGACGAGGCCGCCGCCGATCTCGCCACCGCCAGGGCCGAGGCCGAACGGCACGCGGAGGCGCTGGCCGAGGCCGTGGCCGCCGAACGGGAGTCCCAGCTCGCGCTGGAGGCGGCGCAGGGGCGGGTCACGGAGGCGCAGAGCGGCGTGAGCGCCGCCCAGAGCGGCGTCAACGCCGCGCAGAACGGGCTGAACGCGGCGCAGGCCGGGCTCGACCGCCTGCGCGGCAGGCAGCGGGAGGCCGACCAGCGGGCCGCGGCGGCGGCCAAGCAGCTGGCCCGGCTGGAGGCCGCCGTCAAGGCCGCCCAGGACGAGGCGGCCCGGCTGAGCCGGTCAGCGGTGGACGCCCAGGAGGCGCGCGAGCAGGCCCAGGCCGCGGTCGTGGAGCTGGAGGAGCAGCTCGCCGAGGCAGAGTACGCCGCGGAGCTGGAGGCGGAGCCGACCACCGACACCCGCGACGAGCTGGCCGCCGCCTGTGGCGTCACCCGGCAGGCCGAGATGGAGGCCCGGCTGACCGTCCGTACGGCCGAGGAGCGGGTGCGGGGCATCGCGGGCCGCGCCGACGCCCTGCTGCGCGCGGCCCAGCGTGAGCGGCAGGACCGGGCCCAGGCCGCGGCCGACCGGGAACGCCGCCGCAGGCAGGCGCAGATCGCCGCGGCGGTGGCGGACGGCGCGCGTGCCGCCCTGAGCGCCCTGGAGGGCTCGCTCGCGCGGGCCGCAGAGGAGCGCGACGAGGCCGAGCGGGCGCGCGGGCAGATCGACACCGAGCTCAAGCAGGTGCGCCTGCGCGTACGGGAGCTCAGCTCCGAGCTGGACGCCCTGGTCAACCGGGTCCACGGCAGCGAGATGGCCAGGACGGAGCGGCGGCTGCGTCTGGAGCAGATGGAGCAGCGTGCCCTGGAGGAGTACGGCATCGAGCTCGAACCGCTGATCGCCGAATACGGGCCGAGCGTGCCGGTGCCCGGCGACCCGCCCGTGCCGTACGTGCGGGAGGAGCAGGAGAAGCGGGCCAGGACGGCCGAGCGGCAGATGACCCAGCTCGGCAAGGTCAACCCGCTGGCGCTGGAGGAGTTCGCCGCCCTTGAGGAGCGGCACGCCTTCCTCACCTCGCAGCTCGAAGACCTCAAGAAGACCCGGCGCGACCTGCTGCTCGTGGTCAAGGAGGTCGACGACCGGGTCGAGCAGGTCTTCGCGGCGGCGTTCGAGGACGTGGCGCGCGAGTTCGGGCAGATCTTCCAGCGGGTCTTCCCCGGCGGGGAGGGCCGCCTGCTGCTGACCGACCCCGAGGACATGCTGACCACGGGTGTCGAGGTCGAGGCCCGGCCGCCCGGCAAGAAGGTCAAGCGCCTGTCGCTGCTGTCCGGCGGCGAGCGGTCGCTGACGGCGGTCGCGTTCCTCGTCTCGATCTTCAAGGCCCGCCCGTCGCCGTTCTACGTGATGGACGAGGTCGAGGCGGCGCTCGACGACACCAACACCCAGCGGCTGCTCACCCTGTTCGAGGAACTGAGACAGACCTCACAGCTCATCGTGATCACGCACCAGAAGCGCACGATGGAGATCGCCGACGCGCTGTATGGCGTGTCGATGCGCGGCGACGGCGTCACCCAGGTCGTCAGCCAGCGCCTCCGCGAGAAGGTCTAGGAAGTACGCCCCTGGCTGGAGTAATGCGGGTCATCTGGGAAACTGCATGGTGTGGACGGTTACCTCGGCATCATCGTGATCGTGGCCATCGTCGCCATATTGGCGGTGGGTGGCCTGTGGCTGCTGTTCCGGCCGAAGGCGAAGGACCTGCCGCCCGCCCCGCCGGCCCCGCCCGAGCCGAAGGCTCCCGTCGTGGAGGAGCCCGCGAAGACGGGGCTGGGCGAAGAGGACGGCGGCACGACGACCACGCTGCCGCCGCCCGCCCCTCCGATCGAAGAGCTGATCAAGGCTCCCGAGATCGAGGTCCCGCCGCCCTCGGCCGGCCGGATGGTGCGGCTGCGCGGCAGGCTCGCCCGTTCGCAGAACGTCCTCGGCCGGGGCCTGCTCGAACTGCTGTCGCGGGACCGGCTCGACGACGAGGTCTGGGACGAGATCGAGGAGACTCTGATCACGGCCGACGTCGGTGTGGCCCCCACCCGTGCGATGGTGGAGGAACTGCGGACGAAGGTGAAGGTGCTCGGCACCCGCACCCCCGATGAGGTGCGCAAGCTGCTGCGCGAGGAACTGCTCACGCAGATCGCGCCGGACCTCGACCGGACCCTGCACACCCAGCCGCACGGGGAGCGGCCGGCCGTCGTCCTCGTCGTCGGGGTCAACGGCACCGGCAAGACCACGACCTCGGGCAAGCTGGCCCGGGTCTTGGTCGGCGACGGCAGGAAGGTCGTGCTCGGCGCCGCCGACACCTTCCGCGCGGCGGCCACCGATCAGCTCCAGACGTGGGGTGACCGCGTCGGCGCGGGTGTGGTGCGCGGCCCGGAGGGCGGCGACCCGGCGTCCGTGGCGTTCGACGCCGTGGCCAAGGGCATCGAGGACAAGGCGGACACCGTCATCATCGACACCGCGGGACGGCTGCACACCAAGACCGGCCTCATGGACGAGCTGGGCAAGGTCAAGCGGGTCATCGAGAAGAAGGCGGCGGTGGACGAGGTGCTCCTCGTCCTCGACGCGACCACCGGGCAGAACGGCATGCGCCAGGCGCAGGTCTTCGCCGAGGTGGTCAACGTCACCGGCATCGCGCTGACCAAGCTGGACGGCACGGCCAAGGGCGGCATCGTGATTTCGGTCCAGCGTGAGCTGGGCGTGCCCGTGAAGCTGGTGGGCCTCGGCGAGGGGCCGGACGACCTCGCGCCGTTCGACCCCGAGGTCTTCGTCGACGCCCTGCTCGGCGACTGACACGAGAAAGCAAGGAACACGGCGGCGGGCCGGGATTTCCCGGCCCGCCTCCCGTCAGCTCCGGAGGAAGGCGCGCAGCTCTTCGAGGTGGGGGGCGATGTCGATGCCCCGCTCCGACAGCCAGCGCGGGTCGCCGTAGGTGTCGCGATAGCGCTCGGCGCCGTCGCAGATCAGCGTGACCACGCTGCCGCGCTCGCCCCGCTCCCGCATCTCCCGGATGATCTGCACCGCCGCCGCGATGTTGGTGCCGGTCGAGCCGCCGACCTCCCTGCGGGTGACCTCCCTGACCCAGTGCATGGCCGCGATCGACAGGGCGTCCGGCACCTGGGTCATCCGGTCGATGACCGTCGGCAGGAACGACGGCTCGACCCGCGGCCGGCCGATGCCCTCGATCCGCGATCCGGCGCCGCCGTGCTCCTCGCCCGAGATCCAGGACGGATAGAACGCCGAGCCCTCGGGATCGGCCACGCAGAGCCGGGTCTGGTGGCGGCGATAGCGGATGTAGCGGCCGATCGTCGCCGAGGTGCCGCCGGTGCCCGCGCCGACGACGATCCACGCGGGCTCCGGGTGCCGTTCGAGCGCCATCTGCTGGAAGACGCTCTCGGCGATGTTGTTGTTGCCCCGCCAGTCCGTCGCCCGTTCGGCGTAGGTGAACTGGTCCATGTAGTGCCCGCCGGTCTCGGCGGCGAGCCGGTGCGACTCGTCGTAGATCGCTCTCGGGTCGTCCACCAGGTGGCACTTGCCGCCGTAGAACTCGATGATCTCCCGCTTCTCCGGCGAGGTGCTCGCCGGGATCACCGCGATGAACGGCAGGCCGAGCAGCCGGGCGAAGTACGCCTCACTCACGGCGGTGGACCCGCTGGACGCCTCGATGATCGTGGTGGTGGGCCCGATCCAGCCGTTGGCCAGGCCGTACAGGAAGAGGGACCGGGCGAGACGGTGCTTGAGTGAACCGGTCGGGTGCACCGACTCGTCTTTCAGATAGAGGTCGACACCCCAGTGCGAGGGGAGCGGGAATACATGCAGGTGAGTGTCGCAGCTTCGGTTGGCGTCGGCCTCGACGGCCTGGATGGCGTCGGCCACCCATGCCCTCGTGACCGGATCGTGCCGATCCAGGTGGTTCATGCCGCCACTCTGGCACGGTCCTCGCCATGAACACCAAGGAGGAGGCACCCGGCGCCGCCGACCCGCACCTGCCGACCGCCAGTGAAATCTGCCACATTTTACTCCGGATTGAGGCTCCGGTGTTACGCTAATGAGACTTGTTCGGCTTGCGCGTGACCTGGCCGCGCGGGCCTGGTCTTTACGGCGATGGCGCTGACCAGGCCGGACGACATTAACACCGTGCTTAGGCCCCAAGCGGCACGATGTCCTTGGCACAACGATGAACGAGCGACCTCGCATGTGTTCCGGCCGGACGGGTAACGGGGGAGAAGTTCCGTAGGGGGAAGAGATGATCTCGACCGACGAGCAGCGGCAGGCATGGTTCGAGCGTGAGGTCGTGCCGGTGACGAGCCAGCTCTACGCGTCCGCCATGCGTCTGACGCGCAACCCCGCCGACGCCGAGGACCTGGTCCAGGAGACCGTCGCGAAGGCCTTCACGTCCTACCACCAGTTCCGCGAGGGCACGAACCTCAAGGCGTGGCTGCACCGCATCCTCACCAACAACTTCATCAACGACTACCGGAAGAAGCAGCGCTCGCCCAAGCTGTCGGCCGCCGAGGAGATCGAGGACTGGCAGCTGGCCGCGGCCGAGTCGCACATGTCGACCGGGCTGCGCTCGGCCGAGATCGAGGCACTCGACCAGATTCCGGACAGTGTCGTGATGAACGCCCTGCGGGCCCTGCCGGAGGACTTCCGGGTGGCCGTCTACCTGGCCGACGTCGAGGGCTTCGCGTACAAGGAGATCGCCGACCGGATGGGCACTCCGATCGGCACCGTCATGTCCAGGCTGCACCGGGGCCGCCGCCAGCTCCGGGGCATGCTGGAGGACTACGCCCGCGAGGAGGGCGTCGTACGCGTCCCCGAGCAGGTGTGCGCGGCCTGACCCGTGACTGACGGGCCCGTGAGGCGCGCCGGGACGTGGTCCCGCGCCCACGGGCCCCGGATCGGGGCGCGCTTGGGGGCGCGGCTGGGGACGCGGTTCAGGCGGCGGCGATGAGGGCGATCGCGCCGAGCGCGAACCCGACGCCGGTGATCTGCACGGGACTCAGCCGCTCGCCCAGGACGTACCGCGCGAGCAGCAGCGTGCTCGCCGGATAGAGCGACACCAGGACGGCCACCAGGGTGAGCATCCCCCGCTGCGCCGCGAAGAGATAGAGCACGTTGGCGGCCATGTCGAGCACCCCGGCCGCGATCGTCACCGTGAGGGTGCCGGGCACCGGGCGCAGGCTCCTGCGCGTCGCGAGGGCCAGCAGTGCGACCAGCGTGATCGAGGCGATCCTCGCCCCCAGCAGCGGCCACGTGCCGGAGTCGGCCGGGGCCAGCTTGAGCAGCACGAAGAACCCGCCGAAACCCGCTCCCGACACCAGGGCGGCGAGGATCGGACCGGCCTTCGGGCCGCTCGCCCCGCCGTTCGGCTCGCGGCTGACCAGCAGGACGGCGAACAGGCCGAGCGCGACGCCCACGAGCGCCAGGGCGGACGGCCGGTCGCCGGTGAGGAGGCCGAACACCACGGGGACGGCCATCGCGGTCGTGGCAGTGGTCGGGGCGATCACGGACATCATGCCGGTGGCCAGGCCGCGGTAGAACAGCACGATGCCGAAGGCGCCGGCGACCCCGGAGGCCATTCCCCAGGCCAGTGCCGCCGTGCTCGCGTGGCCCGGCAGCACCGGGAGGAGAGCGGCGACCAGCAGCAGGCCGCCGAGCTGGGAGAGCACGACCACGGCCAGCACCTTCGACCGCCTGGTGGCGAGACCCCCGAAGAAGTCGGCCGTGCCGAAGATCACCGCGCATGCCGTAGCGAGGGCCACCGCCGTCACAGATCCCCCAAGAGATTGCCTCGATAGTGCAATGGATTGTAATAGGAGATCACTACGCTGTACCCATGGCTGATCCTGCGACGATCACCGCGGCCATCGCCGCGAACGTACGGGGCCAGCGGGCCCACCGGGGGCTGACCCTCGACGAGCTCGCGGCCAGGTCGAACGTGAGCCGCGGCATGCTCATCCAGATCGAGCAGGGCCGCACCAACCCGAGCGTCAACACGCTCACCCGGATCGCCGACGCGCTGGGCGTGACCCTCGCGCGGCTGGTGGAGGTCGCCGACACCCCGGTCGTCCGGGTCGTGCACGAGTCCGAGGTGGTGACGTTCCGGCATCCCGGGGGAGGGTCGGCCCGCCTGCTCGTGGGGACGGACGCGCCCGCGATCCTGGAGTTGTGGGACTGGCGGCTCGGGCCGGGCGAGCACCACGACGGCGACGCGCACCCCGCCGGCACTCGCGAGATGCTCACCGTCCTGGAGGGACGGCTCACACTGACCGTGTACGGCAGGAGCCACGTCGTGGGGTCCGGCGACGCCGTCGTGTTCAGCGCCGACCGGCCGCATCGGTACGCCAACGAGCACGAGGAACCGCTGCGCTTCGTGATGGTGGTCACCGAGCCCCCCGAACCCCCTGATCTCGGAGAGCCGCCCGACGTCCGTGAGCTCCCTGACCTTGGAGAACCCGCACATGACTGACCAGTAAGGGCTGCGTGGTGACGCTTAGTAGTCGATGATTACAGAATGAATCCGCAAGCGCCGCTCCAAGGTTGGGTACATCCCTTTTTGTGCGTGTCTGCTGTGCAGGGGGCGGTGGCCGGTGAGTGAATCGCGAGTCGCGGTGGAAAAACTTCGCGCGGAACTCGCCGCGCTCGGGGTGGCCGACGCCTACGAGATCGGTGACGAGGCTACTCTCTCCGTCTGGATAGGCCTGGTCGTGACCTTCCGTGAGGGCTTTTACCGTTGGCGCGAGGGTGCCGTGAAGTGTCGGCACTTGGGTACGGACCCCGCAGGATGCGCCATCCGGGTGGCTCGCAGGTACGCCGAGCTCAAGGCGGACGTGCCGTCCTGGTGGGAGGAGCTGGAAAAGGTTCTGCGGGGGGGAGCGGTCGGAGGCTATCCGTAGCGTTCGTGGCCCCCCGCCTGCTCCGGGGGGTCGTATGCGGATCGGATCCGTTCTGCTGTCGTTGCTGCTGCTCGGCGGATGTGCCCAGGCCAGGACCGTATCGGTTTCGGGGGAGCGGCCCGGACCTGCGGGGCCGCATCCGCGCTTCGGCACGCCGCGACATTTCGACGCCGACCTGCTGCGTTTCCGGCTCGCGGGGACGCAGCGGGGAGCGCCAGGGCCGCGCCTGCCCGCGGTCCCGCCGCCGCGGCACGTCGACTGCAGGCAGCACAAATGCGTGGCGCTGACGTTCGACGACGGGCCCGCCGAATACACCGGGCACGTCCTCGACCTGCTCGCGGCCCACCACGCCCGGGCCACGTTCTTCATCCTCGGACAGATGATCACGGGCGAGACGCGGGACTTCGTCCGGCGGATGGTCGCCGAGGGCCACGAGATCGGCAACCACTCCTGGGACCACGCCTCGCTGCCGGGGCTGTCGTCCGACGGGCTGCGCCGCGAGCTCGACCGTACGCAGGAGGCCGTGCGGAAGGTGACCGGCGTGACGATGCGGCTCATGCGCCCGCCGTACGGCGCGACGAACCAGGCGGTGGACAACGAGACGAAGCAGACCGGGCTCGCACAGATCCTGTGGGCCGTCGACACCCTCGACTGGCTCAACCGCAACCCCACGGTGATCACCCAGCGCAGCGCCGCGGCCAAACCGGGCGACATCGTGCTCATGCACGACATCCACCCCACCACCGTGCAGGCCCTGCCCCGTTTGCTCGACGAACTCGACCACAAGGGCTTCACGTACGTGACCGTCTCGGAGCTGCTCGGCAACCCCACGCCCGGGAAGAAGTACACGAACCGATGAAGGGCTACGACTTCGAGGGGCCGGCGTTGGAGCTGGGCGCGCTCGTACGCGCGGACGGGACGGCCGACCCCGCCGAGCGCGTCCGCGTCCCGGTGCGCATGATGAACCGGCACGGCCTGGTGGCCGGGGCGACCGGCACGGGGAAGACCAAGACGCTGCAGCTCATGGCCGAGCAGCTCGCCGGTCAGGGCGTGCCGGTGTTCCTCGCCGACGTCAAGGGAGACCTGTCCGGACTGGCCTCGCCGGGGACGCCGGGCGACCGGATCGCCCGCCGGGCGGCCGACGTGGGGCAGGACTGGGCGCCGGAGGGCTGCGTGACCGAGTTCTTCTCCCTCGGCGGCGTGGGAGAGGGCATCCCGCTGCGCGCCACCATGAGCGCGTTCGGGCCGACGCTGCTGTCGCGGGTGCTCGAACTCAACGAGACCCAGGAGTCGTCGCTCGGGTTGATCTTCTACTTCGCCGACACACACGGGCTGCCGCTGCTGGACCTCAAGGACCTGATCGCGGTCATCCGCTATCTGACCGAGACGCCGGAGGCGTTGAGCGGCATCGGCGGGCTGTCGGCGTCCACCGCGGGGGTCATCCTGCGCGCCCTGGTGAACTTCCAGGCCCAGGGGGCGGAGGCGTTCTTCGGCGAGCCGGAGTTCGACGTGCGCGACCTGCTGCGGACCACGCCGGACGGGCGCGGCGTGATCTCCATCCTGGAGCTGCCCGCCGTGCAGGACCGGCCGCAGCTGTTCTCCACGTTCCTGATGTGGCTGCTCGCGGACCTGTTCGAGACGCTGCCCGAGGTAGGCGATCCCGACAAACCGTCGCTGGTGTTCTTCTTCGACGAGGCGCACCTGCTGTTCGAGGACGCGTCCAAGGCGTTCCTCAGGTCGATCACGCAGACCGTGCGGCTGATCCGGTCGAAGGGGGTCGGGGTCTTCTTCGTCACCCAGACGCCCAAGGACGTGCCGGCCGACGTCCTCGCCCAGCTCGGCGCGCGCGTGCAGCACGCCCTGCGCGCCTTCACCCCGCAGGACGCCAAGGCGCTGAAGGCGACCGTCTCGACGTTCCCCGTCTCCTCCTACGACCTCGAACGGCTGCTCACCGAGCTCGGCATCGGGGAGGCGGTCGTCACGGTCCTGTCCGAGACCGGGGCCCCGACGCCGGTCGCCTGGACACGGCTGCGCGCGCCGCGGTCGCTCATGGCGCCGTCCGCCCCCGTGGTCGTGCGGGGGGCCATCGCCGCGTCCTCGCTCCTGCCGAAGTACGGCACGGCCGTGGACCGGCAGTCGGCGTACGAGATCCTCGCCGCGCGTCTGGCCCGGCAGCAGGAGCCCGAGCAGGAAGCGCTGGCCGAGAGACCGACGGAGAGACCGGCGGAGAGACCGGCGAAGACTCCCAGGCAGTCGGCGATCGAGGAGATGTTCGCCTCGAAGGAGTTCCGGTCGCTGGCCCGCACCGCCGCGACCGCGCTCGGCCGGGAGATCACCAGGACGATCTTCGGCACGGCGAGACGGCGGCGCTGTGCGCGTCCGCGCGGTCCCGGTCCCGGTCCCGGTCCCGGGACTGTCGGTGGGGCGTGCGAAGGTGGGTGGCATGGGTTTCAGCGGGTTCCCTGACGAGGCGCTCATCTTCTACGAGGGCCTCGTCGCCGACAATTCGAAGGCGTATTGGGCGGCCCACAAGGAGTTGTACGAGACCGGGGTCCGGGCGCCGATGCTCGCGCTCATGGACGAGCTGGAGCCGGAGTTCGGACCGGCCCACCTGTTCCGGCCGCACCGCGACGTCCGGTTCGCGAAGGACAAGTCGCCGTACAAGACGCATCAGGGGGCCTACTGCGGAGTGGGCGTGGAGGGCGTCGGCTACTACGTGCAGGTGGACGCCGACGGCCTCTACGTGGCGGCGGGCTGGTGGATGCCGGGCGACCAGGTGGCACGCTTCCGCGAGGCCCTGGACGACGACACCGCAGGGCCCCTGCTGGGGGAGATCCTCGCGGCGCTGCCCGATGATCTGACGGTCGGTGGCGATCGGCTCAAGACCCGCCCCCGCGGCACGGCGGAGGACCACCCCCGGCTCGAACTCCTCCGGCACAAGACGCTGCACGCCGGGCGGCGGTTCGAACCGGAGCCGTGGCTGCACACCCCCGAGACGCTCGACCGGGTCCGCTCGACCTGGCGGGCGCTGGCCCCGCTGGTCGACTGGCTGCGCCGCCACATCTCCTGACGCCGCCCGCAAGCGACGGACCCGGATCAGGCGCGGACTTTGACGATCCCGCAGCCGATCCGGGCACCGGCGTCGCCGGTCTTGCGCGTGGCCGCGTCCGGGCCCGTGGCGCCGGTGGCGTCGGGCCGGTGGAAGTACCTGTCCGGGATGTGCGCGAAGTTGTCCGGCCCGGCGTGCACGACGAACGCACTGCCGTTGGCGTCGCCCAACTGCTCCAGCGTGAACCTGTCAGTCACGAACGACGCGGAGGCGGTGCCGTCGGCGGCCACCAGCAGCGGCGGCATGTCCCCGGCGCCGTCGCCGTGCTCCCCGGGGCCGAGGTGGCTTCCGGCGCTGGTGAACGCGCTGCCCGTCGCCCGGTCGACCGAGCGTGCGTCGCACACGCCGTTGGCGTGGACGTGGAAGCCGTGGAACCCGGGAGTGAGCCCCCGCACGCTGACGCTGACCCTCGACTTCTTCGCGTCATACCGCTCGACTCGCACGGTGCCGAGGACGCGCCCGGCGGTGTTCTTGATGACGGCGGTCGCCGACTGACCCGCCGACTCACTGGCTGACTCACTGGCTGACTCACTGGGGCGGGCCTGCACGGCGGAGGCCGCCGCCATCCCGGCGGACAGCCCCGGCACGGCCGGGGCGGCCGCGGCGGCGAGTCCCAGGGCGAGCCCGGCGGCCAGGGCGAAACGGGTTGTGCGGGGCATGATCGCTCCTCCTCAGACACTCGTTGCCTGCGACAGCAGAGCACGGCCGGGCGCGGTGGGGAGCGGCACACGACGCCATCCGTAACGGCCGTTTACCCGCTCTTGCCCGGTGCGGTCCCCGCCGGACTAGGCGGTGATGGGCGCGTCCCAGTCGATGTGATGCAGGTGGACGGGGGCGAACATCTGCTCGGGGGTCGGCATGGCGGGCCGGTCGCCGGCCTGGCCGGCCTTGGCCTTGTTCTTGGCCGCGGCGTCGCCGCCGATCATCTCCACCCGAGGGCGGCGGAGACGCTCGAACGCCCCGAAAGCCCCGTGCAGCGGCAGGTCGCGCAGGCAGCGGGCCAGTTCGACGGCGCTCTCCACCGCCAGAGAGGCGCCCTGCCCGGAGCTGGACGACGGGGCGTGGGCCGCGTCGCCGACGAGGACCATGCGGCCGCGGTGCCAGTGCGGCACCGACGGCATGCGCTCCATCGGGCCTGTGATCATGAGGTCGCCGGGGTTGGTGCCCGCCAGCAGCTTCTCGCCAGGGACGTGACCGGCGTAGAGGTCGCGCAGGCGGGCCAGCCAGTCCGCGGCGGGAACGCGGACGACCTCGGCGTAGGTGAGGGGCTCGGTGCGGGGCAGGCTCGCGAACCAGCAGATCCGGCCGTCGGGCAGTCGCCAGTAGCCGATGAAGGTGCGGCCGAAGGCGAAGTACATGACGCCCGGCTCGGCCCGTACGCCGCCGTCGTCGGCGTAGCCGCCGAAGCTGAGGACCCCGCCGTACTCGGGGCCGGGAGCGCCGGGGTCGATCAGGGTGCGGACGGTGGACCGGATGCCGTCGGCGCCGATCAGCACGTCGGCGGTGGCGGTGGTGCCGTCCGCGAACGTGGCGGTCACTCCCTCGGAGGTCTCCTCGGCGGAGACGAGTCGCCTGCCGTATTCGATCCGCACCCCCGTCGCCACCGCGTGATCGGCCAGTGCCCGGAAGAGGGCGGCGCGCGGCATCGCCAGGGTGGGCGGCAGGCCGGGGAATCCGCCGAACTCGGCGAGCCGGTTTCCGGCGCCGTCGGCCATCACCACGCCGGGGACAGGCTGACCCACTGCACGCACCGCCTCGTACGCTCCCACGATGCGCAGCGCGTCGAGCCCGTTCGGGGCCAGGCTGAGCATCGCCCCGACGCCGTCCGCGGCGCTGTCGTGGGCCTCGTGCACGGTCGCCCGGATGCCGGCCCTGGCCAGGGCGAGCGCCGTCACGGGCCCGGCGATGCCGCCGCCGATCACCAACGCGCTGGTCACCTTGCTCATGCTCACCACTCCTCGTCTGCCGCGAGCCGTTGATCGCTCGCAGTAGGAATAGTTGCACTGCAACTAGTTGCTCGTCAACTAGTTCGTTTGAGGCTAGGATCGGGGACATGAGCGCTTCCCTCCGTAGTTCCCCGCTCGCGCTGACCGTGCTGGCGCTGCTGCACCACGAGCCGATGCACCCGTACGCCGTGCAGCGGCTGATCAAGCAGTGGGGCAAGGACCAGGTCGTCAACGTGAGCCAGCGGGCCGGGCTCTACCGCACGATCGAGCGGCTGCACGCCGAGGGGCTGATCGCGGTCCGCGAGACCACCCGCGACCCGGCCTATCCGGAGCGGACCGTGTACGAACTCACCGACGCGGGACGGCACGTCGCCCGCGAGTGGCTCGACCAGATGCTGGCCGTGCCCAAGCAGGAGTTCCCGCAGTTCCCCGCCGCACTGTCACACCTGATGATGATCCCGCCGGAAGACGCGCTGCGGCTGCTGGAACGCCGTGCCGAGCGGCTGGCGGAGACGAGGGCGGGCCTGGAGGGCGCCCTGGCGGCGCAGACGGGCGATCTGCCCAGGGTCACCGCCATCGAGAGCGAGTACATGCTCGCGGTCACCGACGCGGAGGAGCGCTGGCTCCGCTCGGTCGTGGACGACCTGCGCGCGGGCCGGCTGACCTGGCCCACGGGAGACTCCTGACCAAAGCACGAAGCCCCCGCCGATCGTTCGGCGAGGGCTTCGGCGCCCGGCCCGCGCCCGGGCCGGGGCGGGATCAGCTGCCGCGCTTGGCGCGGGCGGCGGCGCGGCCACGGCTGGACGCGTCGAGGACGACCTTGCGGATGCGCACGGTCTCCGAGGTGATCTCCACGCACTCGTCGTCGCGGATGAACTCCAGGGCCTGCTCCAGGGACAGGACGCGCGGCGGGATCACCTTCTCGGTCTCCTCGCTGGTGGAGGAGCGCATGTTGGTGAGCTTCTTCTCCTTGGTGATGTTCACGTCCATGTCGTCGGAGCGGGAGTTCTCTCCGATGATCATGCCCTCGTACACCTCGGTGCCGGGGGAGACGAACAGCGTGCCGCGCTCCTGCAGGTTGAGCATGGCGAACGCGGTGACCTGGCCCGCGCGGTCGGCGACCAGCGAGCCGTTGTTGCGGGTGCGCAGCTCGCCGAACCACGGCTCGTACGTCTCGAACACGTGGTGCACGAGGCCGGTGCCGCGGGTCTCGGTGAGGAACTCGGTGCGGAAGCCGATAAGGCCGCGCGCCGGCACCAGGAACTCCATGCGGATCCAGCCGGTGCCGTGGTTGGTCATGTGCTCCATGCGGCCCTTGCGTACGGCCAGGAGCTGGGTGACGGCGCCCAGGTACTCCTCCGGGCAGTCGACCGTGAGGCGCTCGACCGGCTCGTGCACCTTGCCGTCGACGACCCTGGTCACGACCTGCGGCTTGCCGACGGTCAGCTCGTAGCCCTCGCGGCGCATCTGCTCCACGAGGATCGCCAGGGCCAGCTCGCCGCGGCCCTGCACCTCCCAGGCGTCCGGGGTCTCGGTGGGCAGCACGCGCAGCGAGACGTTGCCGACCAGCTCCTTGTCGAGACGGTCCTTCACGAGGCGGGCGGTGACCTTGGCGCCCTTGACCTTGCCGACCAGGGGGCTGGTGTTGGTGCCGATCGTCATGGAGATCGCCGGCTCGTCGACCGTGATCAGCGGCAGCGGGCGCGGGTCGTCGGGGTCGGCCAGCGTCTCACCGATCATGATGTCCGGGATGCCGGCGATCGCGATGATGTCGCCCGGCCCGGCCTCCTCGGCGGGCTTGCGCTCCAGCGCCTCGGTCATCAGCAGCTCGGAGATCTTGACGCGCTGCACGCTGCCGTCGGTGCGACACCACGCGACCTGCTGGCCCTTGCGGATCGTGCCCTGGTGGACGCGGCACAGCGCGATACGGCCCAGGTAGCTGGAGGCGTCGAGGTTGGTGACGTGGGCCTGGAGCGGCGCGGACGGGTCGTAGACCGGCGCCGGGATCGTGTTCTTGATCGTCTCGAACAGCGGCTCCAGGTCGGGGGAGTCCGGCATGCCGCCGTCGGCGGGGCGCTCCAGCGAGGCCCGCCCGGCCTTGGCCGAGGCGTACACGATCGGGAAGTCGATCTGCTCCTCGGTGGCGTCGAGGTCGATGAACAGCTCGTACACCTCGTCGACGACCTCGGCGATGCGGGCGTCCGGCCGGTCCACCTTGTTGATGCACAAGATCACCGGCATCTTCGCGGCGAGCGCCTTGCGCAGCACGAAGCGGGTCTGCGGCAGCGGGCCCTCGGAGGCGTCCACCAGCAGCACCACGCCGTCCACCATCGACAGGCCGCGCTCGACCTCGCCGCCGAAGTCGGCGTGGCCGGGCGTGTCGATGATGTTCAGGGTCATGCCGCCGTGCCTGACCGCCGTGTTCTTCGCGAGGATGGTGATCCCCTTTTCGCGCTCCAGGTCGTTGGAGTCCATGACCCGCTCGTCGACGTCCTGGTTGGCCCGGAACGCGCCGGACTGCCATAGCATGGCGTCGACCAGCGTGGTCTTGCCGTGGTCGACGTGCGCGATGATCGCGATGTTCCGCAGGTCGTCGCGGGTGTTCATAGGCATAGTGAAGTTCTCGCTCTGGTTCGTCGGGGTGTCGTCCGCGTCCCGGGACCGAAGCGAGACGCACATCCGCCGCATGACACGGCCCAGCCATTTTAGTTGATCCCGATCGCCGCTACACGCCGCCGCCGTAAGGGACCCTCGATGGCAACGCCGTCGGCGCGAGTCGCATTCCATCCTGTCTAAAGGCTTGTCGTTCGGGCAGGTGAGTCGACTGTGACGGATGAAGGTCTCGTGCTGCTGATCGCCTGGGCCGAGTTGCTCGTGCCGATCCTCGTCCTCGCCTACCTCCTGCTGCGGCGGCGCACATGATCGCGTCGGCTCGGCTGGCGCTGCTCGCCCTCCTGACGGCACTCCTGCTGTCCGCCTGCGTCAGCCCCGCGTGGGACGACCACGACTACGCGCTCAAGGCCGGGAAGACGGCCGAGTCGGCCGTCTCGGCCGTGCGCTTCGCCCGCTCCGCCGTGGCGTACCGCGACCGGATGACCGGGCCGTACGCCGAGGTTGTGCTGACCGAGGCGGTGCAGGACCTGAGCAGCGTGAACGACCAGTTCGGCGGCGTGCAGCCGCCCTCGGACGCCTCCGACCGGATCAGGGACGAGGTGCTGCGCCTCACCGAGAAGGCCGAGAGCGAGGTGGAGGACCTGCTCATCCAGGAGCGCCGCGACGGGGTGAAGGACCCGAAGGCGGCCGCACGGGAGCTGGACAGGCTCGCGAGCGAGCTGAGCGACTTCGCGGAGAAGCACAAGTGAAGAAACTGATCGCGGTCACGCTCGGCATCCTGACGGCCTTCGGCGGTTTCGTGGACATCGGCGACCTGGTCGCCAACGCCGTCGTGGGGTCGAGGTTCGGGATGTCCCTCGCGTGGGTGGTGGTCGTCGGCATCATCGGGATCTGCGTCTTCGCCGAAATGTCCGGCAGGATCGCGGCGGTGTCGCAGCGGCCGGTCTTCGACCTCGTCCGCGAGCGCATGGGGCCGCGCGCCGGGCTGGTCAACCTCGGCGCGTCGTTCTTCATCAACGTGCTCACGCTCGCGGCCGAGATCGGCGGCGCCGCGCTCGCGCTGGAGCTGGTGACCGGTCTCAACTATCTGCTGTGGGTGCCGCCCGTGGCCCTGGTCGCCTGGCTGGTCATGTGGCGGGTGAAGTTCGAGACCATGGAGCGCGTCTTCGGGCTGGCCGGGCTCGCGCTCGTCGTGTTCCTCGTCGCGCTGTGGCAGCTCGGGCCCGACTGGGGCGAGCTGACCACGCAGCTCGTCCGGCCGCCGCAGGACGAGGGCGTGCCGACCTACCTCTACTACGCGATCGCGCTGCTCGGCGGAGCGATGACGCCGTACGAGGTGTTCTTCTTCTCCTCGGGTGGCGTCGAGGAGAAGTGGACGCGCAAGGATCTGGTGACGGCGCGGGCCAACGTGTTCGTCGGCTTCCCCCTCGGCGGCGTGCTGTCGCTGGCGATCGCGGCGTGCGCGGCGACCGCCTTCATGCCGGTCGAGGCCGAGCCCGACTCGCTCGGGCAGATGGTGCTGCCGGTCGCGGAGGGACTGGGCAAGATCGGGCTCGGGTTGGTGATCCTCGGGGTGTTCGCGGCCACGTTCGGCGCGACGCTGGAGACCGCCCTGTCGTCTGGCTACTCGCTGAGCCAGTATTTCGGCTGGCAGTGGGGCAAGTATGTGGTGCCGGGCCGCGCCGCCCGGTTCCACGTGACCGTGCTGGCCTCGGTGATCGTCGCGACCGCGCTGATCCTCACCACCATCGATCCGATCAAGGTGACCGAGTATTCGCTGGTCTTCTCGGCCGCGGCCCTTCCGCTCACCTACCTGCCGGTTCTCATGATCGCCAACGATCCCGACTACATGGGGGACAAGGTCAACGGCAGATTCAGCAACGTGCTGGGAAGTTTCTACATGGTGCTGCTTCTCGTCGTGGCGCTCGCGGCCATCCCCCTGATGCTCGCGACGAAGGCGGGACAGTGACGGCCCGGTACGTGAGGAGGTGAATGGTCAGTGAGTGAGCCGGCACGGGTGCTGCACGCCCGCCTGCACCTGCTCGACCGGCAGGTCGTCAGGGAGAGCGACGACCGCCTGTTATGCAAGGTGGACGACCTGGAGGTGCGGCCGGGCGACCGGCCGTACGTCACGGCGATCCTGTCGGGGCCGCTGGCGCTCGGTCCGCGGCTGGGCGGCCTGCCGGGATGGCTGATGACCGAGACCGACCGGCTGTTCCGGAGGGAGGAACGGCCGGGGCCGTACCGCATCGAGATGAGCGTGGTGACCGATATCGGCAGCGCCGTACGGGTGGCCGGCCACCGGCAGGACCTGGCACTGGAGCGCTGGCTGACCAGGAACGTCGTCAGCAGGATCCCGGGAGCGGCCGGTACTGAGGAACAGGACGCGCCGGAGAGGACCCTCCAGGTGCGGGAGAGGTGGGAGGACAGCACGGACACCATGCGGCTCGGCGGACTGCTCGGCCGCACCGTCCGCGGTCCGTCGGGGGAGGTCGCCGGCGACACGGTGGACGTCCGCCTGGTCCAGGACGGGCCGCTGCTCGCGGAGGTCCATCAGGCGTTCCGGCTGGCCGGGCTGCTGATCGCCCGGCGGCGTGCCGGGCAGCTCTTCGGGTACGAGCGCGGCCCCGGGCTGTGGCGGCCGTCGCTGCTCGGCGCCCTCGTGCGGCGCATGCACGGTGAGATCCGGTACGCCGAGTGGGACCAGATCGAGTCACTCGACGACGAGGAGGTCAGGCTGGGGGTGGCCTGGGACCGGCTGCGCTCGACGGCCGACCTGTGAGAGATCCCCGTCGCACAGGGGGTGAAGCGGTGGGAAATAAGGTCGGGGGCATGGCTCTCGCTGCTGCCTTCGGGGCGATGCTGCGCACGGCGGACGGTGTCCGCATCGACGCGGCGCACACGCCCAACGGCTCCCTCGATCTCGGAATCGTGGTCGCGCACGGCTTCACCGGAACGTGGAGAGGGCCGGACACGAGGCGCATCGTGCACGTCCTGTCGAGGTTCGGCGGCGTGGTGTCGTTCGACTTCCGGGGGCACGGCCGCTCCGGCGGCCGGTCCACGGTGGGCGACCTGGAGGTCCTCGACGTGGACGCGGCGGTCAAGCACGCCCGCGCCATCGGCTACCGCCGGATCGCCACGGTCGGCTTCTCGATGGGCGCCGCGGTGGTCGTACGGCATGCCGCGTTGCACCGGGGCGTGGACGGGGTGGTGTCGGTGAGCGGCCCGGCCCGCTGGTACTACCGGGGCACCAAACCCATGCGCCAGGTCCACTGGGCGATCGAGCGCTGGCACGGCCGGCTGGCGGCCCGGCTGGCCAAGCGCACCAGGATCGCGGGCGGCGGATGGGACCCCGTCCCGCTCCCGCCGTACGAGGCGGCGGCCTTGGTCGCGCCCACACCGCTGCTGATCGTGCACGGCGACAGCGACCCGTTCTTCCCCACCGAGCACGCCTACCAGTTGTACGAGTGCGCCGCCGAGCCGAAGGAGTTGTGGATCGAGCCCGGCTACGGTCATGCGGAGGCGGCGGCCACCCCTGACCTGGTCCGGAAAATTGGTCACTGGATCTCGCGAACCAAAACCCGATAAGGGTCGTCTATACGGGTTGTGCGGATTCGGAACCCCTCCATCCGCGCCGCCGATTGGGGGATCGGCGCACACCTTCACACGGTGTGGCCCAGCGTCGCGGGGGCGCGCTGGGCGGTTTCACCGGCCCGGTGCGGCACGCGCGCCGCACCGGGCCGGAGGGACGCGTTCCGCCCACGCGTTCTTCCCGGGACGCGTTCAGCCCAGGCGGGCGATGGACTTGGTCTCCAGGTAGGCCGACAGGCCCTCGGGTCCGAGTTCCCGGCCGAGGCCGCTGGCCTTGAAGCCGCCGAACGGCGTGTTCGGGTCGAGCGTGTGCATCATGTTGACGCCGTAGGTGCCGGTGCGCACGCGGCGGGCGACGTCCATCCCGCGGTCGGTGTCGGCGGTCCAGACCGAGCCCGACAGGCCGTAGTCGCTGTCGTTGGCGATCCGCACCGCGTCCGCCTCGTCCTCGTACGGGATCACCGCCAGCACCGGGCCGAAGATCTCCTCACGGGCGATGCGCATGTCGTTGGTGGCCCCGGCGAAGACGGTCGGGGCGACGTACCAGCCCCGGTCGTACGGCCGGTCGAGGCCGCCGACGACGGGCTTGGCGCCCTCCTCGATGCCCGTCCTGATGTAGCCCTCGACCCGTTCCTGCTGCCGCCTGGCCACCAGCGGCCCGATCCCGGTGGCCGGGTCGGCGGGGTCGCCCACCTGCTGGCTCGTCACCATCTCGGCGACGGCCTGGACGACCTCGTCGTAGCGGTTGCGGGAGGCGAGGATGCGGGTCTGCGCGACGCACGCCTGGCCGTTGTTCATCAGCGAGGCCATCGACAGGAAGCCCATGGCCGAGGGCAGATCGCAGTCGTCCAGGATGATCGCGGCCGACTTGCCGCCGAGTTCGAGCGTGCAGCGCTTGAGCTGCTCGCCGCAGATCGACGCGATCCTGCGGCCGGCGGCGGTCGAGCCGGTGAAGGCGACCTTGTCGACGTCCGGGTGGGAGACCAGGTGCTCGCCCGCCTCGCGGCCGGCCGCGACGATGTTGACGACCCCGGCGGGGATGCCGGCCTCCTTGATCATCTCGGCGAGCAGGTAGGAGTCGAGCGGCGTCTCGGGAGCGGGCTTGAGCACCACGGTGCAGCCCGCGACGAGCGCCGGGGCCAGCTTGGTCATGGTGACGAACTGGGGGACGTTCCAGGGGACGACGGCCGCCACCACGCCGACCGGCTCGCGGCGGACGATCACCGGGCCGAACAGCCCGGGCCGCTCCTCCTCCTCGGGGAGCGTCGCGCCGAGTCCGGCGAAATACTTGAGCATGCCCAGCGGCTGCGGCGCCTGGGCGAGCTGGGAGAACGTGATCGGAGAGCCCATCTCCGTCGTGATGATCTCCGCCATCTCGGCCTGGCGCGCCTCGTAGACGTCCGCCAGCCGTCCCACGATCGTCGCGCGCTCGGCCATCGTCATCCGCGGCCAGGGCCCGTTGTCGAAGGCGTCCCTGGCGGCCGCGACGGCCCGGTCCATGTCGGCGGGGGTGCCGTCCGGCACGCGGCCGACGACCTCCTCGCTGTGGGGAGAGATCACCTCGATCGTGCCCGTGCCCGCGGGGGCCACCCAGTCGCCCCCGATGAACAGCGTGTCGTGCTGCAGCATGCCTGCCTCCTGATCGGGCGCTTCTTCGCGCACTCTGTCAGACCGACCCATGTCAGACCGAACCATGTTCTGGTCGGCCTTGGCAAGAGCCGCCGGGGTCCGGCCCGCGCCGGGCGGCGCGGGCCGGACCGCGGGTCCTACGGCAGCGCTCGCCCGAGGAGATGCGCCATGGCCCGGCGGACCAGGTCCGTCCGCATCGCCTGCGTCGTCGCGCCCTCCGCGCCGAAGCCGAAGTAGACCGTGTCCTTCGTGGTGATGCCCGCGCCGTCGTCGAGCGTGCGGTCGCTGCGCGCCCAGTCGTTCAGCGCGGTCGCCGACCCGGGAGGCGGCCCGGCGACGGTCCAGCCGCCCAGGTCGTCCTCGAACGAGGTCTCCGCGATGGTCGCGCCGTCGGCCCTGACGGCCACGTCGTCCAGCCACACACCGAGGCCCTGGGTCCCCCAGTCGCTGATGTAGGAGATCGACACCTCGACCTTCTTGCCCGCGTACGCCGTCAGGTCCACCGACCACTGCTGCCAGCCGTTCGACGAGCCGGTGGCCGCGTGCCACGCGCCGGTCGTGCCGGTGGCGGTGCAGGACGACGCGCCGTCGTACGTCTGGTAGTGGGCGGTGAAGGGATGGATGTCCACCCAGCCGGCGGCGCAGCTGTCGCCCGCCTCCTGCGAGGTGTGCCCGTTGGCGTCGGGCAGTGTCGTCCAGTCGTCCTGGCCCGCCGTGTGCGCCTCGACGGTCAGGAAGTCCCAGTTCGGCTCGGTGTTGTACGACGTCCAGAACGACAGCTCGCCACTGGTCTTGCCGGTGAGGTCGATCGTCCTCGTCAGGCGCTTGTAGGACACGTCCGCCTGGCCGCTCTGCACGTCCCAGGAGCCGGTGCGCGGGCTGAACGGCGATCCCGCGCCGTACTGCCACTTGAGCGGGGCCGAGCTGGCGAACTGCGGGAACCGGTCGGCCGGCAGGACCGAGGAGGTCGTGACGAACGAGGAGGTGCGGTTCTGGTTCCCGGGTGAGTCGCCGCCGTTGAGCGTGCCGGTGAAGCCGGCGAAGGCGCCGCCGGCGCCCCGCAGCGGCAACGTGTTCCCGTCGGCGTCCTGGCCGCCGCCCTCCACGTAGGTGTAGGCGCCCAGGTAGTACTGCACGAAGTCGTTGCTCAGCGAGAGGCACGGCGGCTTGCTCAGGGTCGTGCACTCGGGTTGCGCCGGATAGTCCGGCTCGTACCAGTAGGAGCCGTTCGTGTTCTGGGCGTACAGCGCGTACTTGCCGGTGGCGAGCAGCTTGCCGCCCTCGTTGAGGTAGTCGCGGAACGCCAGCTCCAGGGACTCGGCCAGATTGGCGGCGCTGCCGCCCGGCTGCCCGGACGCGCGGGGGATGATGTCGTCGCCGGTCTCCCAGACGACGGCCTTGTAGTGGCTGAGGACCCCGAGCGGGTGGGGCGCCTTACGGCCGTTCTTGTCCACGTCGTACACGTCGGAGGAGTAGCCGGCCTCCGCGAGCGCCTTGGCGTAGTCGTCGGCGTACTTCGCCTCCGTGACGCCCTGGGCCGGGCTGATGCCCGTGACGTCCTCCGCCGCGACGATCAGCACCTTGCCGCCGATGTCCGTGGCGACCTTGTAGGTGAACTCCTCGCTCTTCTTCGTGAGCGAGCGGAACCACACCTTCACGGTGTCGCCGGGTTTCGCGCCCTTGACCGTGCCCCTGAGCTGGTGGAAGTAGGTGTCGTAGCCGTCGCCGTACCGCTCTCCGCCCTTCCACTCGGAGGTCGGGACGATCGTGGTGTGGCCGCCGTTGATCTGGTAGTTGAGGAACACCGGCCCGAGCTTGCGCTTGGCGTCCACCTGCACGACCTGGTCGGTGCCGTAGCTGACGTCGAACGGGTCCACGACGAAGTCGGGCACGGTGTTGCCGAGGTGGCTCACCGGCTCGCTCGGGTTCGGCGCCGACTTCAGGACGTCGAGCGCGAAGGGAAGCTGTTTCTCGAACTCGGCCTGCACCAGCGCCTCGTCGTCGGGGAAGACGAAGCCGCAGCCGTCGCAGCCCTCTTCCAGCTCCGGCGTCCAGGCGAGCGTGCCGTACGCCTTGTGGGCGTGGTCGGTGGTCTCGCCGTTCGTCGTGTAGAGCTCGGCGCCGACCCCCGGGTCGAAGCCGGGGACGGCCGGGTTCTCGTCCGTGCCGGTCAGCGCCAGGTAGACGGGGTCGTCGGCGGTCTTCGTCTCGACCTGCCAGCCCTCGGGATACAGCAGCAGCGGGCCGTAGGAGTGGTAGTTGACCTGTGCCTTGAAACGCAGCCGCTTGAGCAGGCCGTCCATGGCCCGGGTCTCGGGCTCCGACGCCGGGCCGGTGCCGCGGTAGGTCTCGCTGCTGAAGACGCTGGAAGAGCCCTCCTCGTCGTACCCCCAGCGCGTGGGGAAGTTGCGGTTGGGGTCGACGCCGTCGTTGCCCGTGATCTGGCCGTCGCCGTCGTTGTCCCGCAGGTTCTTGCGCCAGAGCCGGTTGCCCTCGGTGAAGGTGAAGTCGTAGCCGTCGGGGTTGGCGACCGGTACGAACCACACCTCGGTGGTGGTCAGCAGCCGGCCGACGTCGGATTCGCCCTTGTTGGCCACCAGATACTTCAGCAGCCGCATGTCGACCTCGGTCGCGATCCACTCACGGGCGTGCTGGGTGGCCGAGTAGAGCACCGACGGCTTGACGCCGTCGGGCAGCACCCGGGCCAGCTTCGTCAGCTTCAGCGCGAGGATGTCCTTCCCCTGGAGGGTCTTGCCGATCGTCTCCAGCTTCGCGATGTCCTTGTTGGCGTCCGCGATGGATCGGAGCTGGTCGGCGATCCCGCCCTTCTCCGAGTAGGACTTCCAGACGGTGTATCCGCCGGCCGCCTGCGCCTTCGCGGCCTGCAACTGCGTCTGGCCCTGCGGGTTGCGCACCGGCTGCGGCCGGTAGCCGAGGATCTGGAGCTTCTTGAGCTCGGCGGGGGTCGCCGTCAGTTCGACGTGCTCCTTGTCGTCCGCGAGGTGCCGCTGGACGACGTCGAAGCCTTTCTGGGTCAGCGTGCCCGAGGTGCCGGGCGCGCTGTCGAGCTGGTAGAGGTCGGCTTGGTCCCCTGGGGGGAGCGGGTCGCCCTGGCCGGCCTGCGCCGGGGAGACCGGCAGCAGGAGCGCCGCGCCGAGAGCCGCGGCGGCCAGAGTCGAGACGATCTCTCGTCGGGACATCGGTGAGCCCTTCGTGGGGGGTGACGATCTCCCGAATCTCTGTCGGGGTGAAATCGCGTTCAAGTGCGGTAAGGCGACGCGTAAGTCTCGAATTGGTTACAGCGCGGGGAATCCGGCGGTTGTCCGCTTTGGACCCAAGAGTTTCACCTGTTCCGGTAGCAGACGTAAAGATCGTCTTCTATAGTTTCAGGCCGAATCCGAGTGGAGGTCGCGTGCGGTCGGGACGCTGGGCCAGGCTGGCGGTGGTCACCACCGCGCTGCTCGTCGCGCCGTCCGTTTCGGGCGCGCTCACCGCCGAGGCCGAGCCGGACCAGCAGGCCAAGCTCCGCAAGCTCACCCAGGAGGCCGCGGCGCTCCAGAAGGAGTACCGCGGCGAGATCCTCAGCCTGGATGACGCGAAGAGGGCCGCGCAGAAGGCGTCCAGCAGGGTCAAAAAGCTCAAGGGAGCCCTGCTCGCGGCCCAGCGGCAGGTGGCCGCGTTCGCCCAGACCTCGTACATGAGCGGGGGCGCGGACGCCTCCCGGATCTTCTCCCTGTCGGCCGACCCGAGCTCACTGGCGACGCTGGCCTACCTGGGCACCGCCAGGACCGAGCGGCTCAACAGCGTCAAGGACCTCGTCGCCAAGCAGAGGAAGGCGGCCGCCTCGGCCGCCGACGAGATCGACAAGCTGCAGGCGCACATCAAGGAGCTCAAGGCGAGGCGCGGCGAGGTCGAGCGGCTGATGGCGAAGTACGGCTTCCAGGCGCCCGACGCCGGCAGCGGCCTGACGCAGCGCATGATCTCGACGCGCAACGCCATCATGTCGCAGTTCCCGATGCCCTTCGGCGTGGGCTGCCTGCGGCCCGGTGACCCGGGAGAGCACGGCAAGGGCCGGGCCTGCGACTTCATGATGAGCAGCGGCGGCCGGATGCCCGACGCCGTGGCCAAGGAGCGCGGAGACGCTCTCGCGCAGTGGTGCATCCAGCACGCGAGCGAGTACGGGATCATGTACATCATCTGGCAGCAGCGCTTCTACGACATGCGCACCGGCGCCGGGTGGCGGATGATGTCCGACCGCGGCGGCATCACCGCCAACCACTACGACCACGTTCACGTGTCGGTGCTCTGAGCCTCCAGGAACTTCCGCAGCCAGTGGTAGGACGCCTTCGGGGTGCGCTGCTGGGTCTCGAAGTCGACGTGGACCAGTCCGAACCGCTGGTGGTAGCCCTCGGCCCACTCGAAGTTGTCCAGCAGTGACCAGACGAAGTAGCCCCGCAGGTCCACGTCCGCCCGGCGCATCGCCGTGATGTGGCCGTCGAGGTAGGCGATCCGCTCCTGGTCGTCCAGGCCGTCGTACGAGCAGCCGTTCTCGGTGATGTAGACGGGTGGGAGTGCGTCGCCGTATCGGGCCTTAAGAGAGTCGAGCAGTTCGCGCAGGCCGTCGGGGACGACGGGCCAGCCGAACGCGGTGGTGGGTACGCCGGAGATCTCCTCGAACCGGAACGGCAGGCCGTCCCCGCCGGGCCCGCCGATTCGTGTGGGGTTGTAGTAGTTGATCCCGAGCCCGTCGAGGGGCTGGGCGATCGCCTCCAGGTCGCCGGGCTTCACGGGGATCTCGACGCCGAACGCCGAGAGATCGGGGTAGGCGCCGGTGAGGATCGGGTCGTTGAACAGCCGGTTGTGCAGGATGTCGTACGTCTCGGCGGCGGCAAGGTCTTCGGGGGAGTCCGAGACGGGCCAGACCGGAGTGCAGTTGTTGGTGATCAGCACCTGCTCCGCCCCGGCCGCCCGCAGCGCCTGTGTGGCCAGGCCGTGCCCGAGCAACTGGTGATGGGCCACCGGCAGCGCGTCGAACATGAGCGCCCTGCCCGGGGCGTGTATGCCCAGGCCGTATCCCTCCACCATGTGGACGAAGGGCTCGTTGAGCGTGATCCACATGCGTACGCGGTCGGCCAGCCGCTCGGCCACGACGGCGGCGTAGTCGGCGAAACGGCGGGAGGTGTCGCGGTTGAGCCAGCCGCCCTCGTCCTCCAGCGCCTGCGGCAGGTCCCAGTGGAAGAGCGTCGGCACGGGAGTGATGCCGCGCTCGCACAGCGCGTCCACGAGACGGTCGTAGAAGTCGAGCCCGGCCTGGTTCACCCGGCCGGCGCCGGTGGGCGTCACCCGCGGCCAGGCGATGGAGAAGCGGTAGGCGTTCACGCCGAGACCGGCCATCAGCGCCACGTCCTCGGGGTAACGGTGGTAGTGGTCGCAGGCCACGTCGCCCGTGTGCCCGTCGCGGACCTTTCCCGGCGTGTGGGAGAAGGTGTCCCAGACGGAGGGCCCTCTGCCGTCCTCGTTCACCGCTCCTTCGATCTGGTAGGACGCGGTGGCCGTACCCCAGAGGAACATAGTGCCGCCTCTCTCAGCTAATATGAGGAGAACTCATGTTAGCTCCGTTGTCCGAAAAGCGGGAGAGAATGGCGGAATGACAACAGGGGGAGCGTTGCGCCGACGGCCAGCACAGCGCCGCAGTCAGGAGCGGGTCGAGCGCATGCTGGACGAGTGCGCCCTGCTGCTCGACGAGGTGGGGTACGCCTCCCTGACCACCAAGGAGGTCGCCCGCCGGGCCGAGGTGCCGATCGGGACCTTCTACCAGTTCTTCACCGACAAGCAGAGCCTGGTCCGTGCGCTCGCGCTGCGGAACCTGGAGGCGTACCTGGACCGGATCGCGTCCCGGCTGGCCGCCGCGCCGCCGTCCGACTGGGCGGATGCCGTGGACCTGGTCGTCGACGAGTTCGTGCGCATGAAGCGGACCACCCCCGGCTTCGGCGTGGTGGACTTCGGCGAGGTGCTCGCCGCTCCCGGTGGCCCCGCCTTCCCCGGCACCCAGCGGATGCTCGACGAGGCGCTGGAGAACAACGTGGTCGTCGCCGACCGCCTGCGCTCCCTCATCGTGGACCTGCTCGGCGTGGCGCCCGGCGACGGCCTGTCCCGCGCCTTCGTCGTCGCCGTGGAGGCCGCCGACGCCGTGCTCAAACTGGCCTTCCGCGCCCACCCCGACGGCGATCCCGACCTCATCGCCGAATGCAAACGCCTCGTCCGCCGCTACCTTTCTGACCACCTTAAGTAGGCCCGCTCGGGAGAGGTCCTTTCATACGTGGGCTGCGAGCCTGTATGACCTCTAGACACGCGAAAGCCGGGCCACCAGCTGCGGAGGTCAGCCCGGCTTCACGTCGGCTAGGACCGGAGGATCGCCTTCGCCTTGTCGAGGGCCGGGTCGTTGCCGGTGGACGCGTCCGCCGCGGTCAGTGGCGCGTAGTAGTCCGGTGGGACACCGACGCCGTCGATGATCTCGCCGTTCGCGCCGATGACGTGCTGCGACGGCAGTCGGATCAGGGTGTTGTCGTTGAGCGCGTACAGGTGGGCGGGACCGGAGTTGACTCCCGCCGTGCGGGTGCCTACGAGGGTGCCCAGGTGAAGGTCCTTGACGCCCGTCGCGAACATCTCACACGCGGAGGCGCAGCCGTCGTCGGTGAGGGTGACCATGGGCAGATGCAGCAACGGGGTGTTGTCGTTGACGGGCTGGGGGTCGCAGGTGCCGTCGGCGTCGCAGAAGGAGACGGCTGCGGCGCCGTGGACGAACGCGCCCATCAGTGTGTTGCCCTCTTCCCCGACTCCTCCGTGGTTGCCGCGTAGGTCGAAGATGATGCCGGTGAGCTTGGTGGTCGCCTGGAGGCCGGCGATCGCCTTGAGGGCTTCCTGAGCGACGCCCGGGTAGAAGGCGTCGAAGCGGATGCGAGCGATGCTGCCGGCCACCAGGGTGGCGGTCACGTGCGGCTGAGGTTGCGCGGGCAGCGGTCCGGGGGTGACGCGCACGTGCAGGGTTCGGCCGGTGGCGGGCCGTCGTACGGTGAGGGTCACCGGGGTGCGCCGGGGGTACGCCGGATGGAGCGAGTCCACGACTCCCGGGTTGAGCAGGCCGTTGGTGAAGACCGGGACGCCGTTCACCGTCTCGATGACGTCTCCGGGCCTGAGCTTGGCCTTGGCGGCGGGGGTGCCGGTGCCGACCGTGGTGAGGAAGAGCGGCCCGGTGAAGTCCGGGGCGGTCTCGGCCGGGGGGAGGAGCCTGTTCAGGCCGATGCCCAGGCCCCACGGGTGGGCGCCCTGCGGGGCACCCGGGCCGCCGGGGGAGTAACCGGCGTGGTTGTCGTGCAGGGCGGCGAACATTCCCTGGATCGCGGCTCCGGCGAGCGAGGAGCGCAGCCCCTGGTCGTCCGGCACCGCGTCCAGCACCTCCTGGAGCCGCCGGCTGAAGAGCTGCCAGTCCTTGTCGCGGTCGCCCGTCAGCGCCGGCAGTACGGCGCCCGGCCGGTCGACACCGCGCTTGCGCAGTTCCCGGACGACGGCCTGGAAGGCGTATTGAAGCAGTGGGCGGTCGTCGAGCCGGGCACCGCCGTAGTAGTTGTCGAAGATGCAGTGGTACACCTGCTCCCCCGTGCTGACGGAGGTCGGGGCCGGGTCCTGCGCGGGCGGCTGGGGTTTGGTCGGGTCGTACGGTACGCAGGCCGCCGGCCTGTCGGCGTGCTGCGCGGCCGTCGACGGGCTGGCGGACGCGGTCAGGCCGGTGACGAGAACGCTGCCGGCGACTACGGCGATTCCGGTCGCGGCCAGCGCGCGCCGCTGCCGGGACAGCCCGATCCGGCGGTTGCCGGGCCTGCGGCCGGCCGATGGGGCTTCGGCGGACGAGGGTTCCGCCGGTGTGTTGTTCATGCGGAGTGCTCCTGAACTCGCGTCGATCGTGCCGTGGACGTCGCCGCGGTCGGTGCGGCGGCGATGACGGACGTTCTACGCGACGGCCGGTTTCACGGCGGTTGCGTCGCCGCTACGGGAAAAACGACCGTGACGACCAGGCCGCCCTCGGGTCGTGGAACGACGGTGAGGCCGGCGTCGTGGGCGGATGCGATGGCCGAGACGATGGACAGGCCCAGGCCGAACCCCTGGGACGACCCGCGGCGGCCGGTACGGGCCGGGCCGAGGCGCTGGAAGGGCAGGAGGATCCGCTCGACGGCGTCCGCGGGCACGACGGGGCCGGTGTTGGCGACCGTGAGGACGGCGCGTCCGGCCTGAGTACCGGTGGTGACGTCCACCTCCCCGCCGGGCACGTTGTAGCGGATCGCGTTGTCCAGCAGATTGGCTACCAGCCGTTCGGCGAGCGCCCGGTGGCCCGAGGAGACGGCCGCGCCGGTCGAGGGGCGCAGGGTCACCTGCCGCTCGTGCGCCGCGGTTGCCCGCGCGGCCACGGCTTCCCCGACGAGCCGGGCCAGGTCGAAGGGGTGGCGCTCGTCGAGGCCCGTGTGACCGCGGGCCAGGGTGAGCAGCGCTTCGATGAGCCGTTCCTGTTGCTGTCCGGCAGCGAGTATCCGTTCGTGGGCCGTACGCAGGGACTCGAGGGTCGGTTCCGGGTCGGCCAGGGCGACCTGGCCCAGCACGCGCTGGCGGGCCAGCGGCGTACGCAGCTCATGGGAGGCGTTGGCGACGAACTGCCGCTGCGCCTGGAAGGAACCTTCGAGCCGGGCCAGCAGCGCGTCGAACGTGTCGCTCAGCTCCCGCAGTTCGTCCCGCGGGCCGGCCAGGGCCAGCCGCCGGTGCAGGCTGGTCGCCGAGATGTCCCGTGCACTGGAGGTGATGGTCCGCAGCGGGCGCAGGACACGGCCGGCCACGACCCAGCCCAGCAGCACGGACGCCAGTGACATCAGGCCCAGGGCGATCCCCGACTGGACCAGCAGGGTGTGCAGCATGGCGGACTTCTGGTGGGCCACGGTCTGTTGCACGTCCCTCTGCACGGCCGCCATCACGGCGTCCGTCGCTTCGCCGTCGCCGTGCGGTGGCCCCCAGTTTCCGGGTGCCTGGCCCGCCGGCGTGCTCGAGCCGGGGCTGGCAACCGTCACCGCCAGCTTCACGACGGCGGGCGGACGGTCGACGGCGCCGACCACCAGACCGTACGTGACCGCGAGCAGCGCGGCGCCGGACACCAGGAACAGCCCTCCGTACAAGGCGGTCAGCCGCAGCCTTACGGTGCGGCGGGGCAGGCTCGCGCGCACGACCAGGCCGGTGAGCCGGCGCAGAGCGGCGGGCACGATGTCGCGGGCGGCGGCGGGGCCGTGGACGGGCATGTGAACGTGGCGACCTTTCGGCTGGATCCTGCGCTCTGCTCGGTCGGACGTTCTCAGATCCGGTAACCGCTCCTGGCCACCGTCTCGATGACCGGCGGCGCCCCGAGCTTGGCCCGCAGACGGCTGACGGTGATCTTCACGGCGCTCGTGAAGGGGTCGGCGGCCTCGTCCCAGACCCGTTCGAGCAGTTCCTCGGCGGAGACGGCACGGCCTCCGGCGGCGAGGAGCAGTTCGAGGACGCCGAATTCCTTGGGAGTGAGGGCCAGCGGCCGGCCGGCCCGTACGGCCGTGCGCCGAGCGCTGTCGACCAGGAGGTCGCCGTGGCGGAACACCGGCGGTACGGCGGGGTGCGCGCGGCGGGCCAGGGCGGCGATCCGGGCGACGAGGACGGGGAAGTCGAAAGGCTTAGGGAGATAGTCGTCGGCGCCCAGGCCCAGCCCGTCCACGATGTCGTCGGCCGTGCCCGCGGCGGTGAGCATCAGTATGCGGCTGCGGCATCCGGCGGCGATCAGCGCCGCGCAGACCTCGTCGCCGTGCGTCCCGGGCAGGTCCCGGTCCAGGACGACCACGTCGTACGCCTCGCCGCCGGAGCCCAGCCGTTCCAGCGCCTCCGTACCGTCGAACGCCATGTCGACGGCCATCTGCGCGCGGCGCAGGCCCACCGCGACGACCTGTGCCATCTCCTCGTCGTCCTCGACGATGAGCACGCGCATCCCAGTGGCACCCCTCTCCTGCCGTCGTCTCAGTGTCCCGCAGCCTCACCGGGCCGGCTCCAGCGCGGGCCGGGCGAAGCTGTCTGCGCGCTCAGCAGCTCTGCCAGAGCCGGGTGGATCCGCCCCGGTTCGATCGTCGTGATCGAGTAGGTCGCGACGCCGTTCACGACGAACGGGTCCTCGGCGCTGATTCGCTCGACGGTCTCGCGGTCCACGCCGCACGCCACGATGGCCCCGCCCTGTGACGACGGCACCGTCTGCCCCGAGACCAGGAAGAGGCCGTCCGCGTGGTGCCGTTCGAGATAGCCGACGTGATCGCGGACGAAGGGGGCGGCCTCTTCCTCGGAGCCCGTGTAGTTCACGATCAGCAGGTGCAGCATGCCGCCATTCAAGCAGCCCGGCCGGCCAGGAGGCGGGTCGTGATGTCCGCCAGGCGTTCGCCCTGGTAGCGGGCGGCTGCGAGGGTTTCCTCGGACGGGGTGCCCGCGCCGCCCCGGTGGGCGGTGCCGTACGGGTTGCCGCCCGCGGGGTACACCACCGGGTCGGTGTAACCGGGCGAGACGATGATCGAACCCCAGTGGTGGAAGGTGTTGTAGAGGGCAAGGATCGTCGACTCGTTGCCGCCGTTGGCGTTGTGAGCGCTGGCGAAACCGGTGGCGGGCTTGTTGGCCATGACGCCCTGCTGCCAGATGCCGCCCGTGGTGTCGATGAACTGCTTGAGCTGTGAGGCGATGTTGCCGAAACGGGTCGGCGAGCCGAAGGCGTAGGCGTCCGCCCAGATCAAATCGTCCAGCGTGGCGACCTCGACGTCTTTGGCGGCCTCGACGTGTTCGCGCCAGGCCGGGTTGGCGTCGATGGCGGAGTCCGGTGCCAGTTCGGGGACCCGGCGCAGCCGGACCTCGGCACCGGCCTTCTCCGCGCCCTCGGCGACCGCCTTGGCGAGTTGGTGGACGTTGCCGGTGGCCGAGTAGTAGATGACCGCGATCTTGGCACTCATGATGACGTCTCCTCCGAACGACGACGATCAACCGGATAGTTATCCGGTTCGATGGCAGTAAATCGGATAACAATCCGGTTTGCAAGCAAGGAGATTGGATCTCCGGTCCGGTAGCCTCGGGACCATGCCCCGCACCGAGCTTCCCGTCACCGGACAGGCCCTGCCGGAGCGCGCGGACGCCGCTCGGAACCGGCGGAAGATCCTCGACGTGACCGCTCGCCTGATCGCGGAGCATGGCCCGGAAGCCGTCACCATGAACGCCGTGGCGCACGCCGCGGGGATGGGCGTCGGCACCGTCTACCGCCGGTTCGGCGACGTGAGCCGCCTCCTGTTCGCGGTGCTCGACGACGGCGAGCAGCGCTTCCAGGAAGCTTTCATGACCGGTCCGCCGCCCCTCGGCCCCGGCGCTCCGCCTGCCGAACGGCTGCGTGCCTTCCTCCACACGGTCGCCGACCGGATCATCGAGCAGGGCGAAATCATGCGTGCGGCGGAGGCCGCCTCACCGGGAGCGCGCTACCAGAGCGGCGCCTACCTCACCATGCATACGCATGTGTCCGTGCTGCTGCGCGAGATGAGGCCCGAATCGGACCCCACGGTCCTGGCCCACTTGCTGCTCGCGCCGTTCGTGCCGAGCCTGTTCGAGCACCTCACTGTAGAACGCGGCCTGACGGAGGACCAGATCAAGGCCGGCATCGACGGCCTGCTCGGGCTCTAGCGATGGCCGCCCGCCTCATCGAGATGACCGCGGCGTGACGACCCAGACGCCCGTGCCGTACATCGCGAGCCCGAGCGCGGCGAAGGCGGCGGCGACGGGATAGCGCAGCCCGGGCGGCATGTATGTGGCCAGAAACCAGCTGTGGCGCAGCATGCCGTCGGCCACGAAGACGGCGGCGACGATGCCCTGGGGGACCAGCGGGATGGCGCCGAAGCCGAAGCACCACCAGGCGATCGTCTTCTGCGTCTTGGACAGCTGCTCGAAGCGGGACTTCACCGTCGTCCGCGGCTTGTGGCCGGTCCGCATCACGTCCAGCAGTTCCGGGCCGTGCGACCGCAGCCGCCGCTCGGTGAGCAGGCCGAAGCCCCAGTAACACAGCACGCCGGTCACGACGCCGACGGCCAGGCCGGCCCAGCCGTACCGGAGCGCCGCCAGCGCCGCGGGTGCGCCCGTGAGCAGCACCAGCGCCAGCATCAGATAGGCCAGCCCGGTCAGGCCGCCGTCGTCCTCACTGGTGCGCAGCGGGTTACCCGCGCGGCGATGCGGGTCGGTGCCGGGCACCAGCCCGTATACCGAGACCAGCGGCACCAGCCCGGCCGCGCCGCCCAGCAGGGCGGGCAGCAGTGCCAGGATCAGGGGCCACGGTCCACCGGTGACCGCGGTGAACGCCACGGTCAGCACGATCGCCACCGGCGCGTGTGCCGACAGCCAGGCCAGCTGTCTGCCGCGCACGTCGCTCGCGCTCGGCGTCAGCAGCGTCAGCCACAGTGCGGTGCCGTCGGTGCCGTACAGGTTGGCGGTCATGGCCGCGGCCATCACGATGAAGATCGGACCCGCGTACGGCAGCATGCCGGCCCAACCGAGGATCAGCGGGCTGGCCGCGAAGCAGACGCCGTACGACAACGCGAAGGTCAGCTGGTGGTTGCGCACCAGGTCGCGCGACCAGGTGCGCAGCTCCTTGGCGACGATCGCGCCGTTGGCGGTCGCCGCCCGCATCGGGCGCCTGCCCCGCGTGGAGGGCCGCGCGGCGCCCGCACGCCTGCTGAGCAGCGCGGCCCACGCGCCCAGGAGCAGCAGCGCCAGGAGGGCCAGCGCTCCAAGCGCCCACCACTCGCCCCGGACGGCCAGCAGCCCCCACCCGGAGGGCAGGTACCAGACCGCGGCGGGCACGCCGGTCTGGCCGAAGACCACGAAGAAGACCCAGATCTGGCCGAGCGCCGCCAGTATCGCGCCGTTGAGCACGCCCGAGGCGATCGCACCCGGCCGGGTGCGCAGCGCCAGCCCGACCACCGCCACGGAGACCTTCGACAGCAGCACGAAAACGGCCAGCTGCAGCACCATCGCCGGCACGGCCACCAGAGCGTTGGCGACGCCGAGCCGGACCCCCGCGACCAGCAGCCCGAGCAGGGCGGTCAGGCTCACCAGCGGCGCCACGCCGACGAAGGCCGAGACCAGCAGTCCGGCCGCCAGCCGGCGCGGGGGCAGGCCGAGCAGCGAGAAGTACTCCGGACGCAGCGTCTCGTCGCCGCCGCCCATGAAGATCGGGCCGAGTATCCAGCCCAGCAGCCAGACCGCGTATCCGGCAGCCGGCAGGTCCGGATCGGTGAAGGCCAAATAGACCGTTCCCGCCGCGAGCAGTGCGCCGAGCGCCGCGCCCGTTCCCGCGGTCTGCGCCCGCGTGCCATGGAAGGCGTGGCGCAGCATCGCGACCTTCATCCGGGCCATGGTCAGCGCGACAGCCACGACAGCTCCTTGACTCCGCTGTCCCGCTCGCCGACGAGTTCGACGAAGGTCTCCTCCAGCGAGCGCGCGCCGCGCACCTCGTCCAGCGTGCCGGCCGCGGCCACCGTGCCCCTGTCGATCACCGCGACGTGGTCGCACAACTGCTCGACCAGAGCCATGACGTGGCTGGACAGCACGATCGAGCCGCCGCCCGCGACGAAGCCGCGCAGGATCGTCTTGATCGTGGCGGCGGACACCGGATCGACCGCTTCGAACGGTTCGTCCAGCACCAGCAGCCGCGGCGCGTGCAGCAGTGCGGTGGCCAGCCCGATCTTCTTGCGCATGCCGGTCGAGTACTCGATGACCAGCGTCTTTTCCGCGCCGTCCAGCTCCAGCACGGCCAGCAGGTCCTCGGCCCGTCGCGCCACCACCTCCTTGTCCAGGCCCCGCAGCAGGCCCAGGTAGGTGAGCACCTCGCGCCCCGTCAGCCGCTCGGGCATGGCCAGCCCGTCCGGCAGCACCCCGACCATGGCCTTGGCCCGCTCCGGGGCGGACCAGACGTCCTCTCCGAAGATCCTGGCGCTGCCGTCGTCGGGTCGCAGCAGGCCGACGGCCATGGACAGGGTGGTGGTCTTGCCGGCGCCGTTCTGGCCGACGAGTCCGAAGAAGGAGCCCGGGGGGACGCTGAGGTCGATGGCGTCGACGGCGAGCTTGCCGCCGAATCGCTTGGTCAGCCGGCTGATCTCCAGCGCCGGGGTCATGAGGTTCTCCTCGTGGCGAGAGAAAAGACGGTGGACAACTCGGCGGCCAGGGCGCGGAGGTCGAGGTCGGGGTCGTTCAGCAGGTGACCTGGAACGGCGTCGACGGCGCCGCGAATGGCGATCGCCATCGGCCGTAACGGGAAGTCCCGGAACTCACCGGTGTGCTGTCCCCAGGCCAGCACCTTCTCGATGTCGGTGAGCGCGGTTTCCTGTTGCTTGGCGTACGGGCCGTCGCGGTCGTGGGTGATGATCTCGACGAGCGCCAGCAGGGGTTCGCGGTGCAGGCGCATGAACTCGAGGTTCGTCTCGAAATACACGCGCAGCGCGTCGGCGGCGGTCGTCTGCGCCAGGATGCGCGGCACCATCAGGTCGGTGGCGAGCTTCACCACGTGGGCGACGACAGCGTCGATCAGTTCGTCCTTGCCGCCGAAGTGGTACGAGATGAGCCCAGGAGTGATCTTCGCCAGTTCGGCGATCTTCGCCATCGACGCCTGCCTGTAGCCGAGCGTCGCGAGGGCCCTGATGGTGCAGTCGATGATCTGCGCCCTCCGGGCGTCCTCGGTGAACGTCCGCTCTCCTGATGCCACGTTCAGGATCCTAAACGCTCATTCAAAAGCTCCACAAGATCTACAGACAGAAGGGCGCCTGCGGCGGGGCCGGCTTCGACTCCCCGCCGCGGGCGCACACGAGCCCCGGCGTCAGGCGGGGGCGTCGAGGCGGGCGATCTGCTCGTCGCCGAGTTTGACGTCGACAAGCAGTTCATCGAGCTGGGCGATCGAGCTGACGCCGACGATCGGGATGATGTCCTGCGCCCGCAGCCAGGCGAGCACGACCTGGTTGCGCGTGGCGCCGAGCTCGCCGGCCACCTCGTCCAGCACCGCCAGCCGCCTGGTGGTGCCCGGGTGGTCGTAGTGCTCGGGCAGCGGCTTGCCGGCGTACGCACCCGCGAGCAGCGACGTGTAGACCCACAGCGTCAGGTCGCCCTCGGAGCGCACGTAGTCGAGCAGATCCTCGGTGACCAGGGTGTGCCCGCCCTCGGGCAGCCGTACGCCGGGCCGGGGGCGGAGGTAGGAGTGGCGCAGCTGCACGTGGCCATACCGGGTGCCGCCACGGGCTGCCGCCAGTGAGCGGGCCCGCTCCAGCCGCCACACCGCGTGGTTGCTCGCGCCCACCTCCTTGGCCTTGCCGGCGAGCACCAGTTCGTCGAAGACGGCGACCGTCTCCTCCAGTGGCGTGGACCTGTCGTCGATGTGGGCCCAGTACACGTCCACGTGATCGGTCCCGAGCCGCCGCAGGCTGCCCTCGATCGCGGCCCGGACCACACCGGCGGACAGGCCCTCGGCGGCGTCGAGCGTACGGGCGCCGGGCGTGGACGGGCGGGCGCCGCACTTGGTGCTGATCACCACCTGGTCCCGGTTGCGCCGGGAGGCGAGCCATCGGCCGACGGTGGCCTCGCTCTCGTCCCCGGTCGCGCCCTCAAGCCAGAACGGATAGTTGTTGGCCGTGTCGAGGATCGTTCCGCCGCCTTCGACGAAGCGGTCGAGGATGGCGAAGGAGGTCGCCTCGTCCACGGTGGTCCCGAAGGGGATCGTCCCCAGAGCGATTCTCATGCCGACCACCTTGCCGCCTGGAGCGCACTCCAGCACAAGCGGCTTTCACCGGCGGCGGGTGAGGGCCTTGCGGCCGCGCGCCACGATGGTCTCGACGTCCGTCAGGTCGCTCATGTCGTGGGCTCTCGCCAGCGCCTCCTTCGCCGCGTCGTAGGCGTCCAGGACCGCGTTCCAGTCCACGTCGCCGGTCCGGTCCGTCAGGCCGTCGATCTCCTCGCCCAACCGGGTCACGTTCTCCTCCTGCGCGCGTCTGGCGTCCTCGAACCGGACCGCTCTCTCGGCGGCCTGCGCCCTGGCGGCTCTCCTCCGCCGCACCCTTGCCGTGGTCAGCCCGACGACGATCCAGAGACCGAGCAGGCCGGCGATGCCGAAGAAGACCAGCCAGCCGACGGACATGCGGCTGGAGGACCCCGACAGGTCGATGTCCTCGGCGAAGTCCTGCTTCAGCCCGGTGACCTCGGCGCCTTCGAAGGTGGCGCCCCGCAGTTCGGCGTCGCTGAGGTCGGCGTCGGTCAAGGTGGCCTTGCGGAAGACCGCGTCGCGGTACTTGCCGCTGTGGAGGTACGCCCGGTCCATCCTGGCGCCGGTGAAGTCGGCCTGGTCGGCCGTGACGCTGATCAGCTCCGCGTCACGGAGGTCGGCGCCGACCAGCTTGGCCTGCGTCAGGCCGGCGCTGCCGAGCGCCGCGTCCGACAGGTCGGCCCGCGACAGGTCGGCCCCCACGAGATCGGCGCTGCCGAGCTTGGCACGCCGCAGTCGTGCGCCCCGCAGGTCGGCGCCCTTGGCGGAGCGGAGGCTCGCCCCGACGGCGGAGACGTCACGGAGGATCGCCCGGTTCAGCTTGACCCCCGTCAGGTCGACGCCGTCCAGCTTGGCTCCGGTCAGGTCGGCGCAGCTCAGATCGTCGGGGAAGGCCGTGACCGCGGTGAGGTCCCAGCCCCGGTAGTCCTGACCGCTGCCGGGCTCGCACGACGGGTCCGGCGCCGGCAGGAACCTGGGCACACCCCTGCTCCCGGCCAGCCGGGCGTCCCTGACATCCCGCAGATCGGCCCCGGCGAGGTCGGCCCCCCTGAAGTCCGCGCCGGTCATCACCGACTCGTACAGCTGCGCGCCGCTGAGATCCGCCTGCCGCAGGACGGTTTTGATGAAGGTGGCGCCATAGAGGCTGGCCTTCGCCGCCTTGACCCGTCTGAGGTCGGCCCGGCGCATGTCCGCGCCGTAGGCGGCGGCGTCGGTCAGATCGACGCCGACCAGCTTCGCGTCGTCGAACTGCGCGTCGTACGTCTTGGCCCGCGCCATCGTGGCCCCGCTCAGGTCGGCACCCTCGAAATGCGCGTAGTAGGGCGAGGAGTCGTCCATCGTCGCCTCGCGCAGGTCGCTGCCGCGCAGGTCGGCGTAGTACAGCTCGGCCTCGGACAGGTCGGCCTCGCGCAGCGTGGCCCCGGCCATCTGGGCGTACCCGAGGTGGGCCCCCTTGAGCGAGGCCCCGGTCAGATCGGCCCCGACGAGCACGCTCCGCACGGTCAGGCCGTCCAGCTTGGCGCCCCTGAGATCCGCGCAGGACAGGTCGACGGGCAGCGTCATCCGGGTGAGGTCCCTGCCGGCGAGATGAGGGCCGCTGCGGGGACGGCAGGGGAGGTGGTCGCCGGGCGTCGCCGCGGCGGCCGGGGTCATCGGAATCGACAGCAGAACCGCGGCGGAAAGGGTCACCAAACCGGCGATCGAGCGGGGGTTGCCGGGCATTTCTCACTGGCTCCATCGGGGACGCCGCCCGGACGCTCCCTGGGGAGACGCGGGCACCGGATCGTATGTGGCACGACCCGTTATAAATCCGCGAGTTGCGATCCACTTGCGAGACACCTACAGAAACGACCCACCGGTACGCGAAAGCCTTCATGTGGACGAGATGCGATGTGCCAGGATCAATGACGTGGGCGTGTACACACCTGGACAGGTCGTCGAGGAGACCGGGTTCAGCCTCGACACTCTTCGGTACTACGAACGGATCGGGCTGCTGGAGCCGGTCGACCGTAACGCGGCGGGCCAGCGGCGGTTCAGCGAGGACGACGTGAGCTGGCTCGGCATGATCCGCTGCCTGCGCGACACCGGTATGCCGATCGCGGAGATGCTGCGCTTCGCCCAGCTCGTACGGCAGGGCGAGCACACCATCGAGGACAGGATCGCGCTGCTGGCGGAGCACGACCGGAAGGTCGAGGCCCAGATCGCCGACCTGCGCCAGAAGCAGAGCGGGATCCAGCGGAAGATCCAGTACTACAAGGACGTGCTCACCATGCGCGACATGCTCCCCGGCTGCGAGCAGGCCTCCTGACACGTACACGTGCCCGGCCCGCTCGTGAGCAGGCCGGTCACGCGGGTCAGGCCGTGCGATACGCCTCCGCCTGGAGGTTGTAGAGGTCGGCGTAGAGGCCGTCGAGGGCGATCAGCTCCTCGTGCGTGCCGTGCTCGCGCACCTTGCCGTGGTCGAGCACGTAGATGCGGTCGGCGTAGCGGACGCTGGCGAGGCGGTGCGTGATGAGCAGCACGGTCCGGCCGTCGGCGTGCCGCCGGATCCGCTCGAACAACGCGTGCTCCGCCCTGGCGTCGAGGGCGGCCGTGGGCTCGTCGCAGATGAGCAGGGGTGCGTCCCGATAGAACCCGCGGGCCACCGCGATGCGCTGCCACTGCCCGCCCGACAGCTCCTGGCCGTTCTTGAACCGGCGGTCGAGCAGCGTGCGGTAGCCGTACGGGAGCTCGGCGATGACCTGGTCGGCACCGGCGACCTCGGCGGCGCGGACCACCTCGCTCTCGCCCTTCTCCATGCCCATCGTGATGTTGTGGCGGGCGGTCAGCGGCCACCGCGTGTGGTCCTGGGCGATGACCGCGATCCTGCGGCGCAGGCTGTCCGGATCGACCTCGGCCAGGTCGACGTCGTCCCACCGGACACGGCCGCCGTCCGGCTCGTACAGCCCGGCGAGGATCTTGGCGAGGGTCGTCTTGCCCGACCCGTTCTCGCCGACGAGGGCCACGACCTCCCCGCGCTCGATGCGGACCGACACCCCGCGCAGGGCGGGGGCCGGCGCGGCGGGATAGGAGAAGGCGACCTCCTCGACCGTGATGCGGCCGAAGTCGTCGGGGGCCGTCCGTTCGCGGGCGGGTGGGATGCGGCTCTCGGCGTGCGCGATGAAGTCCAGGAAGTCGGTGAAGTAGAGGCCCTCCTCGTAGAGCCGGTTCGTCGCGTACATGAAGTTCGAGAGCGAGGTCTGGCCGGACCGGATGGCCAGCACCGCGGTGCCGGCCACCGCGAGGGGCACCGCGCCCGCCGCGAGCAGCAGGCCGAGCGCGACGTAGACCGCGCCCTGCCCCAGACCGCCCAAGGCCTCGCCGAGGACGCGGGCGACGGTCTGCCGTCGCGCGAGGTCGAGCATGACCCGCTGCTCGCCCCGGGCGACCGCGTCGAACATCCGCAGCAGGAAGCCGCGCATGGTGAACGTGCGGACCTCGGCCGCGGTGTCCTTGTCCGCCAGCAGTTCCTCGATGATCCACTTGCGCCGTCTGGCCGGGACGAGCACCAGGGCGGTCGTGTAGCGCATCCTGGCGGTCCGGACGGCCGCCCAGGCGTCGGGGACGACCGCGAGCAGGAGCAGGGGCAGCAGCACGGGATGCAGCACGCCCAGCACGCCCGCCGCGGCCACGATGCCGACCAGGCCCGACAGCGTGTCGATGGTCGTGCTCACGATCATCTCGGCCATCTGCATGCCGCGGATGCGGGCCCGCTGCAGGGCGTCGTGGAACTCGGGGTCGTCGAAGCTGACGAGGTCGACCCGGCTGGTCAGTGTGTAGAGGCGCTCTTCCGTGATCCGGCTGACCTGGGGTTCGAGCCGGGACTGGGCCCAGTTGGACCCCGCCTGCAGGGCCGTGCGCGCGGTGGCGGCCAGGCCCACGAGCAGCAGGCTGGGCAGCGCGGCCCGGACCCGCTCCGGAGTGGGGCCCGCCTGGAACAGCGCGGTCAGCACGCCCGTCGTGGCGAGCAGGCCGAAGGCGGTGAAGACGCCGCCGAGTGTGCTCAACGTGACCGTGGCCACGGTGTCGCGGGAACTCGCCTCCCAGGCGATGCCCAGCGCCTGCCGGATCAGCCGGGGCAGTCGCCGTGCGACCGTGAGGAAGCCGAGCCCGGCCATCGTGCCGTAGTGTCGCGCCCATTGCGGAGACTCGACGTCCGCCATGTCCGGCAGGTCGTCCTCCGACAGATGATCTGGTCCCCCCTGTTGTGTGACCGTCATGCCTGCAGTGTGAGCGCCCGCGCCGACAATTTCCCGGGCCCCGGTCGCGGCGATCGCTTTGACGCACGCCCCTAACACCGTGCCAGGGCCCGTATGCAGAGACGTTATCGGCACAAACTTGACGGCGTGCCGGTGGAAGTGGGTTGATTGGGCCTGCTGACAACGTTGTCAGCCATATGTGTCTTCGGGGGCCCGAAATCCTCGTGAAAAGCCTGAAGGGAATGTTGCGATGAGACGACGGTGGATGGCGGCCGTCGCGGTCTCTGTTGCAGGTCTGCTCACTCTTTCCGCCTGTGGTGGCGGTGACAAGCAGGAGAGCGGAGGCGGTCAGGCCGCGAAGAAGGTCGAGGTCTTCTCGTGGTGGACGGGTCCCGGTGAGGCCGACGGCCTCAAGGCGATGCGTGGGATCTTCGCCAAGCAGAACCCGAACTTCGAGTTCTTCGACGCCGCGGTGGCGGGCGGCTCGGGCGACCAGGCCCGCGCGCTGCTGTCCAGCAAGCTGCAGGCCAACCAGCCCCCGGACACCTTCCAGGGCCACGCCGGCGCCGAGCTTCAGGGCTACATCAAGAGCGGCAAGCTGGAGTCGCTGAACTTCCTGTACGACGAGCTGAAGCTCAAGGAGGTCTTCCCGCAGCAGCTCATCGACCAGATCTCGGTGCAGGGCCAGGTGTACTCCGTGCCGGTGAACATCCACCGGTCGAACGTCCTGTGGTTCAACCCCTCGGTCCTCAAGAAGGCCGGCATCGACGGCGCGCCGAAGACCGTCGAGGAGTTCATCACCGACCTCGACAAGGTCAAGAAGTCCGGGAAGATCCCGCTGTCGATCGGCTCGCAGTGGACCTTGGTGCACCTGCTCGAGTCCGTGCTGCTCGGCTCCCTCGGCACCGACGCCTACAACGCCCTGTGGACGGCCAACGCCGACTGGTCCAACGCGAACGTGACCAAGGCGCTGGAGAACTTCAAGACCATCCTGTCGTACGCGGGCAGCCCGCAGGACGACTGGCAGCCGGCGGCCAAGCAGGTCGCCGACGGCGAGGCGGCCTTCAACATCATGGGCGACTGGGCCTACGGCTACTTCCACAACCCGCCGGAGGGCGGTCTCGGCAAGGAGTCGCACAAGGACTTCGACTGGGCCGCGTCGCCGGGCACGGACGGCACCTTCATGTGGCTGTCGGACAGCTTCACCCTGCCGAAGGGCGCGCCCAACCGCGACGGCGCGATCGCGTGGCTGAAGGTGGCCGCCAGCAAGGAGGGCCAGGACGCGTTCAACCCGCTGAAGGGCTCGATTCCGGCCCGCAAGGACGCCGACCAGTCCCTCTACAAGGACTACCTGTCCTGGGACCTGGAGCAGTGGTCGAGCGACAAGCTGGCCGGCTCGATCCAGCACGGCGTGGTCGCCAACGACCAGTGGCGTCAGGCGATCACCGACGCGGTCGGCCTGTTCCAGCAGGACAAGGACGTCGCCAAGTTCCAGCAGGCGCTGGTCGCGGCGGCCAAGAACAGCGGCCAGTGAGCTGATCTCCTCGTACGGCCCACGCCCCTGTCCGGCAACGGCGAGGCGTGGGCCGTACTTGATCTTCTGAGAGGTACAAGTGACGCGGGTGCGCAGATGGCTGCCCGGGCTACTCCTGGTGTCGCCGTCGATCATCCTCATCGCGGTCTTCGTGTACGGCCTGCTGGGCTGGAACTTCAAGCTCGCCATGACCGACAAGCACGACGAGATCGCGGAGATCCCCGGCAACTTCGTCGGGCTGGAGAACTTCACCGGCATCTGGAGCGAGGAGCGCTGGGGCCTGTCGGTCCGCCACGCGATCGTCTTCACCGTGGTCTTCGTCGGCGGCGCGCTCGTTCTCGGCTGGCTCCTCGCCTTCCTGATGGAGAAGGGCATCCGGGCGGAGAGCGGCTTCCGCGCCGTCTACCTGTTCCCGATGGCCGTCTCCTTCATCGCCACCGGCGTGGTCTGGCGGTGGCTGATGAACAGCGCGACGGGTGAGCAGGCGGTCGGGCTCAACCGGCTCTTCCACTACGCGGGGCTCGACTTCCTGCAGTGGCAGTGGTTCCGCGACCCCGACTGGGGCATGGCTGCGATGGCGATCCCGGCGATCTGGCAGATGTCCGGATACATCATGGCGTTGTTCCTCGCCGGGTTCCGGGGCGTGCCGGAAGAGCTGCGCGAGGCCGCCCGGGTGGACGGCTGCAGCGAATGGGGGGTCTACCGGCACGTGGTGCTGCCGATGCTGCGCCCGGTGACGCTGTCCGCGCTGATCATCCTCGGCCACATCTCGCTCAAGGTCTTCGACCTCGTCGTCGCGGTGTCGGGCAAGCAGATCATCACCGACGTGCCCGCGACGTTCATGTGGACGGCGGTCTACGACTCCCACGACCCGGCGAAGGGCGCGACGATCGCGTCCTACATCGTGCTGTCCGTCGCCGTCTTCGTCGTGCCCTACCTGATCTGGGACGCCCGTAAGGGGAAGCGCTCATGACCGCGCAAGCCGCCGAGAAGGCCCCGCGTACGGCGCCCGCCGCCCCGGTCCGCGACAAGGGCCGGGCCGGCACGTGGGTGCGGCTCGTCCTGCTGCTGCTGTTCGTCCTGGTCTTCCTGATCCCGGTCTACGTGCTGCTGGTCACGAGCTTCAAGCCGCTTACCGAGGCCGACCCCACGCAGGCGTGGAACCTCCCCAAGGTGTGGACGACCGAGGCGTGGAGCGTCGCCTGGGAGAAGCTCGAACCCGGCATCGTCAACAGCTTCCTGCTCGCGGTCCCCGGTTCGCTGATCTCCGCCGCCCTCGGGGCGCTGAACGGGTACGTGCTGTCCAAGTGGCGCTTCCCCGGCGCCGACGTGCTGTTCACGCTGTTCCTGTTCGGCATGTTCATCCCCTACCAGGGCGTGATGATCCCGCTGGTGCAGCTCATGGTGAACGTGGGCGACACCCTCGGCGTGCAGCTGTACGGCGGCATCCCGGGCCTGGTCCTCGCCCATGTGGTGTACGGCATCCCGATCTGCACGCTGATCTTCCGCAACTACTACGTCACGATCCCCGACGAGCTCATCGAGGCGTCCCGCGTCGACGGTGCGGGGATGCTGCGGACGCTCTGGTCGATCGTGCTGCCGGTCTCCGGCCCGGCGTTCGCCGTGGTGATCATCTGGCAGTTCACCTCGATGTGGAACGACTTCCTGTTCGCGGTCTTCCTCACCGGGCCGAGCTCCTGGCCGACCACGGTCATGCTCAACAACATCGCGGGCGCCGTGACGACGCCGTACAGCCAGCAGATGGCGGCGGCGATCCTGGCGTCCATTCCCACGATGGTCATCTACGTGCTGCTCGGCAGGTTCTTCATGCGCGGTCTCATGGCGGGCGCGCTCAAGGGCTGAGTCTCAAGGGCTGAGTCTCAGGAGTCGAGCCGGCCGGCCATCAGCGCGTCCCCGAGAGGGGTGCGCCGGTAGAGGACCTGCCGCCCGACCCGGGTGCCGGCGACCAGCCCGGCCGCGCGCAGCGCGGTCAGGTGGCCGCCGGCCGTGCCGAGCGCCAGCCCGAGGCGGGCGGCGAGCTGCGTGGTGGTCGCCGGGGTCTCCAGCTCGGCCAGGATCCGGGCCCGGGACCTGCCGACCAGCCCGGCGAGCGCCGCCGCGCCGCCCGCCCGCGGCTGCGCCGCCGCCACCCCCCGCGCCGGATACACCAGCGCGTACGGCCACGCCTCGTCGAGGTAGGCGATCACCTTGCGGACGAAGAGGCTGGGCAGGAACAGCAGGCCGCGGCCGCCGAGCCGGTGCCGCTCGTCCCGGTCGCCGGAGGCCGCCACCTCGATGAGGGCCGACGCCGGTCGCCAGCGGACCCGTGGGCCGAGGTCGTCGAGAGCCGCCGCCCAGCCGTACGTCGCCAGCCGCCCGGCCCGCTGGATCACGTCGCGTTCCAGGATCGCGTGGAAGCGGGGCCACTGCGGCGCGACCAGCTCGGTCCAGGTGCGCTCGAGCCCGTCGGCCAGGAACGCGACCACGTCGTCGTGCTCCAGGACCTCCATGATCTCGGCGCGCGGGGGCGGCCGCCCGTCCAGCGACATCGCGATCTCGGCCCGCGCCCGCTCCAGGGGGGTGGCCCGCATCGCCGCGATCTCCTCGGCGAAGGAGACGTTGATCCCCGTGGGCGGCGGCGCGATGAAGTCGGCGATGTAGGCCCCCTGGCGGAACAGCGCGACCATCGCCCGCGCCCCCGGGTTGCCGGCCAGCAGCCGGGCGAACCGGGGGCGCGCCGTCGCGGCCCAGGACGCGTGCGCGCCCGCCTCCAGCCGCCCCGACAGCATCCACATCGCGTGCATGGTCTCGTTGAGCGGGGAGGTCGCGAAACGGCTGGCCGCGACGTCCTGCGGGCTCACCTCGATCCGGTACACACGCCCACCCTTCGGCAGTTTCCGAAACGTTAGCGCGGCCCGAGGCGGCGGGCCGAGCATGTGCGCCAAGGAGGTGGGCCGTGACCGTGGCCGCGAACCAGGAGAGATCGACGTTCCGGGCGTGCTTCGCCGTCCCGGAGTTCCGCGTGCTCTTCGGGAGCCAGCTTCTGCTGGTCCTGGGCGACACCGTGAAGATGCTCGCGTTCTCCGTGCTGGTCTACGCGCGGACGGGGTCACCCGGGCTGGCCGCGCTGGCGTACATGATCGGGTTCCTGCCGCAGGTGGCGGGCGGGATGCTCCTGCTGGCGCTCGCCGACCGGTGGCGCCCGCGGGCCCTCATGGTCGCGGGCGACCTTCTGCGCGTGGCCACATGTCTCGTCCTCGGCCTCGGGGACCTGCCGATCGGGGCCATGCTCGCGCTGGTGTTCGCGGCGGGCGTGCCCGCACCCCTGTTCTCGGCCGCGCGCACCGCCGTGCTGCCCGACGTGCTGGCGGGGGACGCGTACGTGCTCGGCCGCGCCCTGTTCACCACGACCTCGGCGGGGGCGCAGGTCGCCGGGCTGGCCGTCGGCGGGGGTCTGCTCGCCGTGACCGGCCCGCACAGGGCGCTGCTGATCACCGCCGCGCTCTCGCTGGGCAGCGCGGCGCTGACCGGGTTCGGGCTGCGCGACCGCCCGGCGCGTTCCGCACGCCGGGCGGGGGCCGTACGGACGACGCTGCGGGTCAACCGGGCGCTGCTGGCCGACCGCGCCGTCCGGGGACTGCTGCTGGCCGGGTGGCTGCCGCCGATGCTCTCGATCGGCGCGGAGGCCGTCTACGTGCCCTACCTCACGGGTGAGGGATCGGCGTGGGGCGCGGGAGTCGTGCTGGCCGCCGCGGCGGCGGGCATGGGCGTGGGGGAGTTCGCCGTCGGCAGGTTCGCCCCGCCCGCCGCGCGCGAACGGCTGACCCTCCCGCTGGCGCTCCTGCTGGGCGTGCCGCTGCTCGGGTTCGCCGCCCGGCCGGGGGTCGCCGGGGCGGCGGCGCTGGCCGCCCTGGCTGCGGCGGGGCTCGCCTACAACCTAGGGCTCCAGCGGCGGTTCCTCGACGCGGTTCCCGAGGCCGCGCGCGGGCAGGCGTTCGGCCTGCAGATGTCCGGTCTGATGACGGCCCAGGCGCTGGGCGCCGCCGCCTCGGGCGCCCTCGCCGAACTCGTGCCCGCCCATCTCGCCATCGCGCTGTCGGGCTGCGGCGTGATCGCCGTCGTGCTCGCGCTGCGGGGTGATCTGCGCGGCGCCCTGTCGTCCCGCGTCAGCCCGCCGTACGGTCCCGGAGGGGCAGGGGAGGGCGCTCGCCCGAGCCCCGCGGAACCAGCCGCGTAGCCAGTTCGATCCTGCTGGTCGGCTCCTCGTCCCCGGACAGGCGCATGAACAGCAGGTCGGCGGCCGTACGGCCGAGCCGGGCGGGATCCTGCGCCACCACGGTGATGCCCAGCAGGTCGGCCAGTTCGAAGTCGTCGAACCCCACCAGCGCGAGGCCGCCCGCGGCGCCCGCGTCGGCGGCGCCCGTGAGCGACGCCAGCGCCCGCAGGGTCTCCACGGTGGTGCGGCCGTTGCCGGCCAGCAACGCGGTCGGAGGGTCGGACGCCGTGAGCAGCCGGGCAAGGTCGGCCCGCATCCGTGCCGGGTCCGGCGGCGCCATGACCACCAGGCCCTCGTCGTACGGCAGGCCGGCGGCGGCCAGCGCCTGCCGGTAACCGCGCAGCCGTTCGGCGGCCGTGAAGATCCCGGGGGAGTCGCCGAGGAAGGCGATGCGGCGATGGCCGTGCGCGATCAGGTGGGCCGTGCCGGTCCGGCCCCCGCCCGCGTTGTCGCACAGGACGGTGTCCGCCTCGCACCCCGCGCCCGGCGGCCGGTCGGCGAAGACCGCCTTGATCCCGGCCTCGAACTCGGGCGCGAGGTAGCCGTGGTCGCTCCCAGCCGGCACGATGATCAGCCCGTCCACGCGGCGGGCGCAGAAGGCGAGCACGAGATCGCGCTCGCGGGCCGCGTCCTCCCGGGACGACCCGGTGAACAGCAGATAGCCGTGGTGCAGCGCGGCGTCCTCCACGGCGCGGCTGAGGCTGGAGTAGAAGGCGTCGGCCACGTCCTCGATCACCAGGCCGATGCTCGCCGTGCGGCCCCGGCGCAGGATGCGCGCGCTGTCGTTGCGGCGGTAGCCGAGCCGCTCGATCGCCGCCTGCACCCGGTTCGCGGTCGCGGCGTTGACGCCTGGCTCGCTGTTGACGACGCGGGAGACGGTCTTGAGCGCCACACCGGCCGCGGCGGCCACGTCGTTCATGGTCGGACGGCCGCGTCTGGTCTCTCCCACGCAGGGATCATCTCCCATTTCATGGCCCTAGACAACGTTGTCAGTTCCTTGGTGAGAGATGGTCGCTTTTGTGGGGACGTGGGGGGTCTGCCGGGTCACGGACTGCCGGGCTGTGCGCGGCTCCCGCCTCCGGTGGCGCGCAGGTCGGCCTCGATCCTGGCGGCGGTGGCGAGCAGCGGGGGGAGCAGGTCGCGGCGGGCCGACTCCAGGGTGGTGCGGCTGGCGTGCGAGGAGACGTTGAGCGCCGCCACCACCCGGCCGCCGCGGTCCCTGATCGGCGCGGCGATCGAGCGCAGTCCCTCCTCCAGCTCCTGGTCCACCACGGCCCAGCCCTGGGCCCGTACGCGGTCGAGGGCGGTGCGCAGGGCGACCGGCGAGGTGGTGGTGTGCGGGGTCAGCCGCTCCAGATCGGCGCGGGCGAGGTAGGCGTCGAGATCCTCCGGGGGGAGCCCCGCGAGCAGCACCCGCCCCATGGAGGTGCAGTACGCCGGGAAGCGGGTGCCGATCGCGATCGTCACGCGCATGATCCGGGCCGTCGGCACACGGGCCACGTAGACGATGTCGGTGTCGTCCAGCACGGAGACCGACGCCGACTCGTGCACCTCGGCGACGAGCCGCTCCAGGTGCGGCAGCGCGACCTCGGGCAGGGAGAGGCTCGACAGGTAGGCGTAGCCCAGATCGAGCACCCGGGGCGACAGGGAGAAGAGGCGCCCGTCGGTCCGCACGTAGCCCAGGCCGGCGAGCGTCAGCAGGAACCTGCGCGCCGCGGCGCGGGTGAGACCGGTCTTGCGGGCCACCTCGCTGAGCGTCAGCTCCGGGCTCGCCGCGTCGAACGCCCGGATCACGGCCAGACCCCGGGCCAGCGACTGGACGTGCTCCTCCGCCATGACCGCCCACCTCCCGACCGAACCCTAGCGCCGGCCACCCCGGCCGGGGGACGGGCGGGCGCGCGACACCGTCCCGGTAGGGTTTGGCGAATGATGAGGAGGATCACGGACAATCGGGGAAAGCTGCTGCTGGTGGGCGGTTTCGTCCTGGCGGCGCTCAACCTGAGGCCCGCTCTCGCGGGCGTGTCACCGCTCCTCCCGGCCATCATGCGGGACCTCGGCCTCAGCCCCGCCGGGGGCGGTGCCATCACCACGGTGATGGTGGCGTGCCTCGGTCTGCTCGCCCCGGCCGCGCCCGGGCTGGCCACCCGGATCGGGCTGGACCGCACGCTGCTGGCCGGTCTGCTCGTCCTGGCCGCCGGTGTCGCCCTGCGCAGCGCGGACGGCGTGCCCACGCTGTACTGCGGCGCCGCCCTGGCCGGCACGGCCATCGCCGTCATGAACGTCGTCATGCCAGGTCTCGTCAAGCAGCACTTCCCCGGCAGGATCGGGCTCTTCACCGGCCTGTACGTCTCGGTCATGGTCAGTGGGGCCGCCATCGCCTCGGCGACGATGGTCCCGCTGGCCGGGCAGGTCGGCTGGCGGGCGGCGGCGGGGTCGGCGACCCTGCTCGCGCTGCTGGCGGCGGCCCTGTGGTGGGTGGCGCTCACGAGGCCGGCCGCGCAGGACCTTGCGGCGACGGTGACGGCGGCGGGGCGGGACGGCCGTTCCCGGTCCGGCGACCCCGGCCGCCGGCCGTACGCGGCCCTGCTCCGGACACCGGCGACGTGGCCGGTCATGGCGTTCATGGGTCTGCAGTCGCTGACCTTCTACGTCCTGCTGGCCTGGCTGCCCACCGTGTTCCAGGCCGCCGGCCTGCCGGCCGACGAGGCGGGATATCTGCTGGGCCTGACGAATCTCGTGCAGATCGCCGCGGCGCTGGCCGTCCCCCTGCACGCGGGCCGGGCCCGTTCCCAGGTGCCGCACGTGGTCGTGGCCGTGCTGCTGACCATCGGCGGATATCTGGGCGTGTTGCTCGCGCCCACCACCACGCCGTGGCTGTGGATGATCATCCTCGGGCTCGGCCAGGGGGCCTCCATCGCGCTCGCCCTGCTGATCATCACGCTGCGGGCGCCCGATCCGGCCTCGGTGACCGCGCTGTCGGCGGTCGCCCAGTCGAGCGGTTACGTGCTGGCCGCGATCGGGCCGCTCGCGTTCGGCCTGCTTCACGAACTGTCCGGCGGCTGGACCGTGCCCCTGCTGGCAGGGCTGGGGGCGTGCGCCCTCCAACTGGCGTCGGGTGTGCTCGCGGCACGCCCGGCGCGGGGACAGCCGGGCTGAGTCAGCGCGGCAGCCGTTCGAGGTCGATGGCGATGGGGAAGGGGGCGTCCACCGCGAGGCGGGTGTGGTGGACGCCGGTCACCTGATATCCGGCGCCGTCGGCGTCGAGTGCGAAGGAGTAGACGAAGGGCCGGAAGTCGGCGCTCTCCTCGACCCGCCAGAAGTGGGGGATGCCGGCCGCCGCGTAGTGCCGCGGCCGCACGTCGCGGTCCGAAGCGGCCGAGTCGGGGCCGACGACCTCGATGACCAGGCGCACCTCCTCGGCGAGATAACAGGTCCTCCGGTCGTCGGAGGCGGCGAGGTCGTCCACCAGGGACACGTCGGGACGGGCGCGCCGATCAGGCCCCAGCAGGACGTCCATCCGGCTGACCGCCACCAGGTCGCCCGGGACCTGCGCGTTCAGGGCGGTGCGCAGGCCGTAGGTCATGCGCTCGTGGAACCGCGTCTGGGGGCCCGTGGGGATGAGGCCGGCGTCGGGCTGATCGGCGTCGGGCTGATCGGCGTCGGGGTGATCGGCGTCGGGGTGATCGGCGTCGTCCCCGTCGTCCCGCCGCTCGCCCACCGGGGGCCGGAGCCGGGAGAGCCGATCGGAGACGCCCCCGGCCCCGCCTCCCGGACGGGGCTGAAGCCAGTCATCGAGCACGCTGGTCATGGCAGCAGCCTAGCGTCACCCTCGGTGATGATCGAACTACTCGCGCCGCCCTAAGCCGGGTCGAGCGGGCGCAATTCGTCCGCGTACCCGACCGAAAGGCGGCGCATGGTCCCGTCGTCGGTGATGGAGTACTGCCCCATGCGCCACAGCGGTGGCGAGTACGCGTGGATGGAGACCGAGCCGGGCGCCTCGCCGGTCAGCCGGTGGATGTGGTCGGGCCCGAACGAGAAGGCCTCGCCCGCCGCGACCGGCGTCTCCAGGTGGACGCCGCCGATGCGCGGATTGCACTCCTTCAGCTCGCCGGCCACCACACGGACCGCGCCGGAGGAGACGTCGTGGTCGTGCCAGCCGGTGTCGTCCCCGGGCCGCCAGCACAGCAGCCACACGTCCACGTACGAGTCGCGGTGCAGCGAGACGTAGTGGCGTCCCCCGTCCTCCGCGCCCTGGAAGTTGAGGTGGTGACGCCACAGTTCGGGCCGCGCGGCCAGGTCCTCGACCAGGGCGAGCAGTTCGCGGCGGTCGAGCGCGCGGGCGGGCAGGTCGCCGACGGGGGCCAGGTCGGTCAAGGAGGCACAGAGCGCGCCTTCCTGGATCGTGGGCGTGCTCATTGGTGCGACTCCTTCCGGGACAGCAGGCGGCCGGGATTGGCCACGCGGACGGCGTGATCGACGGCTCGTTGTGCGGGGTCGCCGGGGTCCGGCCACGCCGACTCGGCGTACGGCTGGTCGCTCCCGGCGACGAGGACGTCGATCCCGAGTTCGCGGATCACCGCGTCGGCGGCCCGGGGGCCGTAGGACGACGTCTCCAGGAACAGATCGGGGTCCACCAGGCCGCGCCCGGCGGCGCCCCGGCTCAACTGGCGCTCCCTGTGCAGCGGGGCCAGTCCGGCCAGCAGCGCGAAGCACACCTTCAGCCGGGGATGCCGGGGCCGGCCGAACGCCTCGAACGCGTACCAGGCGGCGTGCATCTGCTGCACGTACGGCACGACGGCCGCCCACCACGCCGGGCCCGCCGCGGCGGCGGGGCCCGGATGGACGAACAGCGGCAGGCCGCGGTCCTCCAGCACGTCGAGCAGCGGGGCGGCCAGGGCCAGCCCCCGGGCGTCCCCGAGCGCGGTCGCCGGGAGCTGCAGCCCGGCCAGGCCCTGGTCGAGGGCGCGGCCGAGGGTGCGCGAGAGCCGTACGGGATCGGGGTCGGTCACCGGGGCGGCCGCCCAGGCGCCGAACGGCGCGGGCAGCGCGCGGGCGTCGGCGTGGTAGGCGTCGATGAGCGGCCACGCCTCCTCCGGCGGCAGGTGCTCGATCCCGAGCGGGCTCGACAGGGAGACGAGAGCGAGGTCGAGGTGGGCGTTGCGCTCGCGCCGGATCTCCACGTCGTGGTCGGCCGGATCCGCCTCGTACGGCGGCTCGCCGTCGAGGACGAGCGTCCATCCGTCCAGGTAGGGCGGGCGGGTGCGGCGGCGCAGCGCGTCGACGAGGGACGGCGTCCACAGGTGCTGGTGCACGTCCACGCTCATCTGCCCGCCTCTCGACTAAGCCTGCATTCCCTACTCAGATTACATGCTTTTCAGCGGGAGTGACCCGGGGGCGGATGGCACACCCGCCCCGGGCCGGTCAGTCGTCGCCGAGGATCATGTTGAGGATCCAACTGATCACGCCCACGACGATGGCGCCCCAGAAGGCGGCCACGAACCCGTCGACGTGGAAGGGGAGGTCGAGCTGCTCGGCGAGCCAGCTCGTGAGCAGCAGCAGGGCCGCGTTCACCACCAGGGCGAACAGGCCGAGCGTGATCACGTAGAACGCGCAGCCGATCGTCTTGATGATCGGCTTGATGACGGCGTTCACGAGGCCGAAGATCAGCGCGACCGCGAGGAGGGTGCCGATCTGCTTGGCGGTGGAGCCGGCGCTGACGGTGATGCCGTCCACCAGCTTGGTGGACGCCCACAGGGCCGCGGCCACCACGATGATCTTGAGTATGACCTTCACCTCAAGAATCCTTCCATGGCACGGCAAAGAGTGCGCGGTTCGCGTGTGGCCGGAATAGGCGGCCTGCGCCGGGGGCGGGGAGGAGCGGCAAAAAGCCCATCCGATTCCGGCGGTCTTTCTCCCGCCTCGGGGGTATAAGCGGCAAACCTGGGGGAAACCGACGAGTTGGGGGTGAGATCGGATGGACGTGGAAGAGCTCGAGTCGCTCCCCGCGAAGGAGCTGCACGACCGCGCCGTGCGCTACGCCGTACGGCACGGCGACCTGGGATTCCTGTGGGACCTGCTGAAGGTCATCCCGGCGGCCGAGGCCGCCAGCGGCAACAGTGACGAGACCGCGAACGACCTCAGCAGGGTCTCGGCGCTGCTCAGCGACGCGATCGGGGCGGGCGAGGGCGAGCTCGGCGACGCGCTACGGCCGGTCTACGTCGACTATCTGTCCAAACACCCCGACGCCTGAGCGCGGGGGCGAACGCTTAGCAACCTCTCATCTCCGCACGTCACAATGGCGGCGTGGTCAAGACACAGGTGCTTGTCGTCGACGACGAACCCGAAGTCCGCGACGCGATCGCCCGGGCGCTCCGTGTGGAGGGGTACGGCGTGGCGACCGCCGGGGACGGCATGGACGCGCTCGACGTCATCGGCGGCGCGGCGCCCGACCTCGTGGTGCTCGACGTGCTCATGCCGGGCATGAACGGCATCGAGGTCTGCCGGACGCTGCGCGGAGACGGCAACCGGCTGCCGGTGCTCATGCTGACCGCCCTGGACGGCATCGGCGACAAGGTGGCCGGTCTCGACGCGGGCGCCGACGACTACCTGGTGAAGCCGTTCGCGCTGGAGGAGCTGTTCGCCCGGGTGCGCGCCCTGCTGCGCCGCGCCGCGCCTCCCCCGGAGGCCGGCTTCGCCGACCTGGTCCTGCTGCCCGACAGCAGGCAGGCCCGGCGCGGCCGGCGGCTCATCGACCTGACCAGGACCGAGTACGCCCTGCTGGATCTGCTGATCCGCAACGGCGGTCAGGTGCTGACCCGGCAGGTCATCCTCGAACGCATCTGGGGCTACGGCTTCCGGCCCGGGTCCAACCCGCTGGAGGTCTACATCGGTTACCTGCGCAAGAAGACCGAGGCGGCGGGCGAGTCGCGGCTGATCCACACCGTCCACGGCCTCGGGTACGCGCTCAGGGAGCCCGCCGCTCCTTCCGCCACCGGGGAGGAGCGGTGAAGCTCCGCTGGCGGCTCGCGATGGCCTCCGCGCTGGCCGGCGCGGTGAGCGTGATCGTCGTGATCGTGGCCGCCTACGTCATCACCTGCCGCCGGGTCGAGTGGGCGATGGACCATTACGGGACGTACGAGAACTACGGAGGCTACGGCGACCCGCCCCCCGACGGCGTGCTGGCCGCTCTCGCCGACGTGGACGACCTGGGCTGGCCCTTCCTCGCCGTGGCGCTCGGCGGCCTGGTGCTGTCGGGGGCGCTCGGCTGGCTGGCCGCCCGGGCCGCGCTGCGGCCGGTCAACGCGCTCAAGGACGCGGCGGGACGGGTGGCGACCACCCGGGACCTGACCACCCGCATCGACGTGACGGGCGACGACGAGCTGAGCAGCCTGGCCCGCAGCTTCAACGCCATGCTCGACGCGCTGGAACGCTCCGCCAAGTCGCAAAAGCGCCTCGTCGCCGACGCCTCCCACGAGCTGCGCACGCCACTCACCGCCCTGCGGACCAACGTCGAGCTGCTGATGAGAGGCGACCTGCCGCAGGAGGTCCGCAAGGAGGTGAGCCGGGCCGTGGTGAGCGGGCTGGAGGAGCTCACGGCGCTCGTCTCCGACGTGGTCGAGCTGGCTCGCGACGAGGAGCCCGCCGTGCTCGTGGAGAGCGTGCGCCTCGACGAGCTCGTGGAGCGGGAGGTCACCAGGGCGGCCAGGCACTGGCCGTCGACGGCGTACTCCGTGTCGGCCGAGCCGACGGTGGTGCGGGGTGTGCCCGACCGGCTCGCCAGGGCCGTCGCCAACCTGCTCGACAACGCGGCCAAGTACAGCCCGGCCGGCGGCCTGGTCGAGGTGTCGCTGCGGGGCGGCGTGCTGACGGTGCGCGACCACGGCCCCGGCATCTCGCCGGATGACCTGCCGCACGTCTTCGACCGCTTCTACCGCGCGCCTTCGGCGCGGGCGCTACCCGGATCGGGGCTGGGCCTGGCCATCGTGGGCCAGGTCGTGGACAGCCACGGCGGCAGCGTGTCGGCCGCTCCCGCCCCCGGCGGAGGAACACTCGTCCGGCTGGCGCTGCCAGTAGGGTGAGGTCATGGGCTCTGTACGCGTCGAGCGGACCGAGGACGGGTTCGTCGCCCGCAACGAGCGCGGCGCCGAGATCACGATGGGCTCCGGTGACGGCCTGTTCAGCCCGGTGGAGCTGCTGCTGGCCGCCGTCGGCGGCTGCAACGTCATGACGGTCGAGCCGCTCACCGCCAAGCGCGGCCACCGGCTCGTGCGGCTGGCCGTCGAGGTCTCCGCCGAGAAGGAGAGCCCGACGCTGCTGCGCTCGGTCACGGTGACCTACGACGTGGAGTTGCCCCCGGAGGACTCCGGCGAGGTCTTCGAGGCCGTCGCCGAGCGGGTCCACGAGCGCCACTGCACGGTGAGCCGGTCGCTCCAGAAGGGCACCGAGGTCAGGCTGGACCTCGGGAGGTAGCACGGGCGGGCGGAGCCCGTTCGGATGTAGGCCGGAAATCAACCTGCCTATGACGACTTCATGACAGGGCCCCTTGTAGTGTTGAAGCAAGTCCTCGGGAGAGGGCGACAGACTTTCTTGATAAAGGACGCGGATGGGGGAACCGCGTCCGGAAAGCGGGGGACCCGCCGGTGCCTTTGGGGAGGGCATTCCTGGCGGAACCGCTTTGATCCGGAGCCGGGCAGTTGGGGGACTGCCCGGCTCCGGCATTTTCCGGGTCCTGTACCCGTTCTCCTCCCGTCCGTCCCCTCCCCGTCCCCTCCCTGTCCGAACCGGGGAGCGGGCCTCGCCCCGGCCGCTCCGGGAAATGACCTTTGCCTTCGTAAACCGGCGGTCTTCCTTCTGCTCGGCGGCTCCGCTTTTGCGGCGGGTTGCTTTATCGCGCCGTCCCCGGTGATTTCCTTTGTGCTCTCTTGCCGTATGGCCTCCGCGCTTTGCCGCGCGCGGACGGGGCCTCCGTCACGCACCGTCAACATCACAAAGGCCGGGGTGGCGGGCAGTTGCCCCTCTTGGGGTAAACAGGACCAGAGGTAGATCTTCTGGGCGGTATGCGGCTTTTACTTTGCTCCATCCTGACTCGTCCTGTAGTGTCCTGTTTGCCGCCGACCGGTGGCTGGATTGGACTTGGAGAGGAGATCACCGTGGGTGACCCCACATCGACCTCTGAGCCAAGGCATCTCGGATCACACGTCTGACTCACGACGGCCTTCCGGCCGATCGCCATAGCTTCAGCGCACACGCCTCCGGGTGAACGACTTCTCCTGCCCGGACACGTGGCCCGTCTTCGCGGTCTGCCGCACGCAGGTCCCTAGATGACGCATGGCCATTCTCTGTCGTCTCACGAAAGATCCCCAGCCCTGATGAAGACTCTGTTTGACATGCGTGGCAACCGACGCCTCACCGCCGCGGCCACGCTCGTCGGTGCGGCGGCCGTCACCGCGTCCCTCGTGGCCGCCGTGCCCGCGCCCGTCGAGCAGCCGGTCAAAGAGGCCGTCAACGTTTCCGCCGCCATCCCGGCGCGCCAGCCCTCCCTCGCCATCCCGGCGCACGAGGAGGTCCTGCTCCAGGGCAGCACCACCGGCTCGTACTTCTGGGACGACTCCTCGGGCCGCCAGGGCGACACAGGTCTGCCGGCCATCGGCAAGCCCATGCAGCAGGGGATGTTCGCCAGCCCGAGCTGGCCGCTCGGCACCGAGGGCTACATCTTCTACAAGGGCAAGAAGGCCAAGTTCTTCATCGGCGACCGCGGCCCGGGCGTCCCGTCGGACAGCGGCGTCATGCTCGACATCGACGGCAAGACCTTCGCCGAGCTCACCGGCACCACCTGGAACGAGAACACGCTGACCGTCGGCGGCGACCTCGGCCACATCCCGATCCAGTACGTCGTCACGAAGTGGGGCGACGGGCCGGGCCTGCGCGGCGAGCCGGTGCCCTTCTCCAGCGGCGCCTGGCGGAGCTGAGCCGCGACATTCCGATCACCGAGCGATGTGCGCGACCTTCGCGGGACTGCTAAGGTTACGGACATCGCGGGCGCCGCTAGCTCAGTTGGTTAGAGCAGCTGACTCTTAATCAGCGGGTCCGGGGTTCGAGTCCCTGGCGGCGCACCCAATGAAAGCCCAGGTCGGCACAGCCGACCTGGGCTTTCTTGTGCTACTGGAGACGGGCCGCGCCGACGGGGCGGGGGAGCTGCGAATCTTCTGCACGGCCGGCGACGTGGACCCGCTTCATCATGCCGGTGATCTACGCGGCACTGCAGGCCATCCCTGTGAGCTATGCGAGGCGGCGGCGATCGACGGGGCGAGTCCGTGGCGGATCGCCTGGGCGATCAAGGTGTCGATGGTGCATCTGTAGCTCATCCCGACCGGCGTCTTCTCGATCATCGGTACTCACGAAGCCCGCCCCGCTCCACCGGGCCGGAATTCCTCGCTCGTTCAGAATCTTCGCCGGGCCGGTCTGGGCCTTCGCTCCGGTCCTCGCTCCCTACCGATCCGCTCCCGCGTTCCCGGTTCGTGGACGGCGCGAGGTTGTGACCCCATGTTTGTGCTGGTCACGCTTGTTTTCGAGTATGTGTTCGGTTAGCCTTTGGAGTAGTTGTTACGGGTGAGCTTGGTTGGCGTTCTGGTTTGTGGCCCATGTGCCGGGTTGATGAAGTAGCCGAGTCTGTGTGAGTAAGTCCCGGTCCAAGCGGCCGGGAACCCATGGTGCTTTCGTCTCCGGCCGTGAAGGGGGTGCCCGCCAATGCCAGGCCCGTCCGTGTCCTCTGTGTCTGCCTTGTCGCCAGTGCCCTCCGTGCCGCCCGCGCCTCGGAGATGGCTCAGGCAGTCCGCGTCGTCGGTGCCTCGCGTGCCCGGCGCGTCGTCCTCGTCGCCTGTGCCGCCCATGCCGTCCGCTTCTGATTGTTCCCGCTCCTCCTCGTCGTCCGGCGTGGGAACGGCCGGCGTGCTTCCGCCGTCGCGAACCGCGGTTCCGATTCCGGACGGGCTCACGCTGATACCCCCAGGTGCGGAGCTGGCCGGACTGCTGGCCGAGGTGAACGTGGAGCGCGTGTCGGGGTTCGACACGGTGGAGGTGCTCAAGGCGGCCTACCGGCAGGTTTGTCATGCCCGGGCGTGGTTCTTGCGGGCCTTGCTGGAGGTGGGGCTACGGGACCTGTTCTCGGGTGACGAGGTGGCGCGGCTGGAGGTGCCGGATGAGTTCGGCCCGGATGAGGCGCGTGCGGCGCTGGTGTGGTCACGCCGCCGCGCCGACTCCACCTTCGAGCTGGCCTGGAATGTTCACCGCCGGTTGCCGATTTTGGGGGAGGCGATGCTGGCCGGGACCCTGGACGAACCCCGGGCGGTGGCGTTCGTCCGGTGGACGGTGGGGTTGACCGACGAGCAGGCCGCCCTGGTGTGTGAACAACTGGTGCCCCAGGCGTCGTCCTGGACGGTGGGCGAGTTGATCGAGCGAATCCAGCGCCTGGCGTTGGCGATCGATCCCGCCTGGGCCGAGCGCCGGTACGCGGAGGCGGTACGCCGCCGCCGGGTGGTGGGGACCCGCAACGAGGATGGCACCGCGACGGTGTCCGGGCTGGACCTGCCTCTGGATCGGGCGGCGGCCGGGTGCGACCGCATCGATGAGCTGGCCCGGGCGTGCAAACGGGCCGGCGACCGCCGCCCGATCGATCACATCCGCGTGGACCTCTTCCTCGGAAGTCTGGACGGCACGTTCGAGGGGATGTCGGATGAGGAGATCATCACCCACGTCCTCTGCCACCCCTTCCACGACACCCCCGACACCCGGGAAGGCGATGCCGGCAACGCCCCCGACGGTGACAACAACGCCGGTGGCAGCGGCGACGATCCTGACCACCCCGGCCGCGGTGGCGGCGTGCGCCCTGACACCGCCCCCAACCGCCCCGACGGCGATGGCGGCGTGCGCCCTGGTAGCGACCTCGGTGAACGTGGTGGCGGTCGCACTGCCGGCGCTGACGGCACTGACGGCACTGACGGCACTGACGGTTTCACCGGCGCCGACAGAGACGCGGCCGAAGACGACCGTGACGCCGAGACGTGTAGCCGCCCGGAAAATGGGTCCGGCGGACTGTCGCCCGCGTGCGGCTCACATCCAATGGACGCGCATCCGACAGGGCCGGAGGAAACAGCGGTCGGCGCGCCCGCACCTGATGATGAGACCGGGCGGGGCGGGACCGGGTCCGATAAGGCTGGGGCCGATAAGGCGGTGCCTGGTAAGGCTGGGCCCGACAAGGTCGTGCCCGACAAGGTCGTGCCCGACAGGGCCGGGCCCGATAAGGCTGGGTCCGACAGGGCCAGGCCCGACAGGGCGGAGTTGCGGCGTGCCCGAGCTGAATGTCATGCACAGGCGGGTGCCGGTGTTTGGGCGCGCGCCGCAGGGTGGCCGGTGCGGGAGATCCGGGTCGAGCTGACCACACTGCTCGGCCTGGACGAGCATCCTGCCCATCTGCCTGCTTGGGGAGTGATTCACCCCTGCCTGGCCCGGCGCATCGTCGCAGGCATGCTCGGCGGGCAGTGGCGATACGCCATCTGTCACGACAACGGCCACCTGGCGCTGACCGGACTCACCCGGGCCCGCCCCCACACCCCCGGCCGCCCCGCCCGCGACCGGCGGCGCGGCGGCATTGTCGAACTACAGGTCACCCTCAGTCTCCTGCGGGTGCTGGCCGCCCAGCCGGCCAGCGTCTTCGGGGCGTGGGCACCGGTCGTCGCCGACCTGTCCACTCAGGCCGCACGCCTCCTGGCCACTGGCGAGGAGGACGGCATGGCGGACGGCGCGGTGGGCGGGCGAGCCGAGGGTCTGGAGGACGGCGCGGCGGATACGGAGCGGCGGCGTCAGGCCGGAGCGGCGTTACGACGATACGTGCAAATCCGGGGCCGGGTCTGCTCCTGGCCCGGCTGCCGCACGCCCGCCACCCGGACCGACCAGGACCACATCCTCCCGTGGGCGGAGCAGGGGCCCACGAAGGCGGAGAACCTGCACCTGGCCTGCCGCCACGACCACCGCGCCCGGCACCACGGCGGCTGGCGCGTCAGCACCGCCAGTCCTTACCTGGTCATCTGGACCAGCCCGCTGGGGCACCGCTACCCCAGCCCTCTCCCAAAGATCATTCTCTCCGCCTGTGATCCCCGTCCCCGCAGCCAGCCCACCCCATCGCCCTACCGGTACCTCGGAGACCTCCCCGACACCCCCACCTTCCCCTCGGCCCCCGAACCACCGCTCCCACAGGAGGCCTCACAACCGAACACGGAGGTAGCAACGCCATCGGAACCGGAGGGCGAGACCGGGACACACGGAGCGTTGCTCGGAGGCGAACTCGACGAACCGCCCTTCTGACACCTCCCACGCCCGACAGGGAAGGCCAGACAGTGGGCGGCGGGACACCGAGCAGCGGGACACCGAGCGGTTGGACATCGAGCGAGGGCCTGAGCCAGTGGAGGGGGTGGCTGGGCTCGGAGTGTTCGGCCCGCTGCGACCATCACTGCGACCATCACTGCGACCGGCACTGGTGACCGGCACTGGTGACCGGCACTGGTGAACGTCGCTGATGAACGTCATTGGTGAACGTCAGGAATTCGACGGTGGAAGCCATCGGCGGACGACATGCCGGGGAATACCGGCATCGACGTGCCACAACTTCCGCCTGCCGTCCCAGGACGCGGACATGCCTTCGGCCCGTGCCAAGCGCTTCAGCTCATCCTTGTCCTCGAAGGGGACGTCGAGATAGAGGCGGCCGCCGACGACCGCGCCTGGACGAGGCTCGCCGTCGCCTTCCGGCCGGGGCCCGGAGAACCCGCGCTGCGGCCAGGGGCGTGCGGGGCGTTCCATGCGAGCTCGCTCGACGATGTGACGGACGCGCCGGCAGGCCCCCGGATCGGTGATCCGCATCATGAGATCGGTAGGGCCGGTGTTGGCCAGGAGATTGAGGGATCCGTGCCAGAGCACGGTGTCATCGAGAATGAGCACCTTCTCATGCATCCGCTCGCGTGTCGCGACCTGGCATCCGGCAGCTCGGAGTTCCTCGATGAGGGCTTTCCGGCGAGCGTCCTCCGACTGATCTCTCGTGTGGACGGTGACCCGCACTCCTGCCTGAACACGCGGCGCGAGGTGACGGAGCCAGTTGTGCACGGGGTTCGGGTCGAGGAACGCGCAGTAGATCTCGATGCTGTGCCGGGCGCGGGCGATGTCCCAGGCGATGGCTCGTGGCACCTCGTCGGCCGGGAAGAACGCCGGCCTTGCCAGTTCCTCCTCGGGCAGGCCGGCGAGGTCGGCAGCGCAGCGGAAGGGGACGAGGTCGTCGACGGAGAGCTTGTGCGCATGCCGTTCCAGATGAGTGAGCATGCGCGCGGCCTCGCCGGCCGGGTTGAGCTTGGCGCGTAGGAACTGGATGTCCGCCACGACGACGAGGTGATCCTGCGCACGGCTGAGAGCCACGTTGAGCAGGCGGCAGGTGGAGGAGGACAGCCCCAGGCCCTCGTAGAAGTAGCCGGGCTTGTCTCCTGATCCGGCGACGGTGTCGATGACCACGAGGGGACGCTGGCTGCCCTGGAAGCGGTGAACCGTGTCGACGAGTCCGTCGCAGTCCTGGCCGAACCGGTAGGCCAGGCTGTCCCGCAGCGCCTTAACCTGTGCCTTGAACGGTGCGATCACGGCCATGCGGTCAGTGGGACGCTCGCCGGCGGCGAGGTCGGTCCACTTGCGTGCGGGGAGGACCTCGTCGTACTGCAGGCCACGGATGAGCTCGTGGACGACGGCCTCGTGCACCGGGTTGGTGGTGTGCGCGCCATACCTGGCCGTGGGGTTGGGCAGGCGGCGCGGGGTGGTGTCGATCAGCATAAGCGGCCCGCTGAGCAGCGGAGATGGGGGAAGCCGCCCGTAGTCCTCTCGACCGGTGCGCAGCGGCGCGTCCGGGTAGGCGACCACGTTGACGACCTCGCAGATGGCCGGTCGCATCCGGTACTGCGTGTCCAGACAGACCAGGCGCGGATCGTCGCGGAGGGCCCTGCCGGTGGCGTCGACCAGCCCCGCCGTGGTGAACGGATCCCGGTCCATCCAGAGCCGGGCGTGCTCCCGGTCTTCCTGGGAGCTGCTCCGATCACCGGAGGCTCTGGTCACCGCCGGCAACTGGCGGAAATCGCCGGCGATGACGAGGCGGCGACCCGCGAGCCCCGCCACACACCAGGCGGAGGGGGTGTTCACCATGCCGGCCTCATCGATGATGACCACGTCGATCGAGTCGAGAAGCCTGCGTGACTGCACCGCCTTCGCGACCGTGGTTCCCATCACCATGCAGTTCCCGCGCACCACGTCGGCGATCTTCCGCAGTTCCTGCTCCAGCCCCGGCAGGTGCTGCCTCAGCCGGTCGACGGCCTCCTGGAGCGGGCCACGAGCCGGGACGGCACGAAGCCGGCTGCGCTGGGCCGTCAAGGCCCGTTCCGCTTCGGCGATCTCGGTCGCGTACCGGCTCTGGGCGGCATGTGCGAGGGGAAGCTCGTCGTCGGCCGCGACCAGTTCCTGTTGACGATCCCATCGCATCCGGCCAAGCTGCTCCAGCTTGGCCTGCTTCTTCTTGGCGAACAGCCCGGTCGGCGGCGCGATACTCCGGATCTCGTGGTCGATCTCGCCGATCGCCCGGTGCGCCAGCTGGATTCGCTGCTGCAGGAGAGCGATGCGCTGAGCGGCCCTGTCGTGGTCGGTGCGCAGAACGGCCAGCCGCTCCTCGGCAGTCGCCACGTCCGCATGCAGTGTCAGGTCCTGGAGAGCCGCCTCCAACCGGCGACGGACGTCGCTGATCTGTTCCACGAGCGAGGCGGACAGTCTTTCGGCGATCCTGGCCGGGTCGATCTGCTCGCCGAATTTGGCCGCCAGCGAAGGTAGTTCGATCTCCCCGGCCCGTTGCACCAAGCCTCTGCCGAAGCGTTCCTCGCCGGACAGCAGATCGCAGATCCGCTCCAGCGCCTGATCCACGGCCACCTTGGTCGGGGCGACGAACAGTACGCGCAGCCCCTGCCGGCAAGTGCCTTCCGCGATGGCGGCCACGACGTCGGTCTTCCCGGTGCCCGGCGGTCCCCAGATGTAGGTCAGCTCGCTCCCCAGCGCCTGTTCGACGGCCTGGCGCTGCCCGTCGTTGAGCGTGCGCTCACGGTATCCCCGGATGAACCGCTCCGGCGTCGCGCAACGCTCGACGCGGGGCCGCCCCTGGTCCATAAGCCAGCCGGCGGAGGTCAGGTTGACCGAGTCCGCGGCTCTGCCCGCCGACTCCAGTCGCTCGACGACGGCTTCCCAACCTGCCGTTTCGTCCAAACGCACCTGTGCCTGGATGGGCCCGGCGCCGAGATCCGCCGGTGTGCGGACTTTGACCTTCCCATCGGGCATGCGCCGTACTTCGGCGCTCGCCCAGGCGTCACGCGATCGGGAAGGGCGGATCAGCAGCCTTTCTCCGGAGAAGATCTCCTTCCACGCCTTGCAGGAGAACAGGTATTCGTACTTCTCCGCGCTGTGGCCGAGCCGGCGCCCCTCGGACAGGGAAAGCTTCTCCCCGTCTCCGTCGCTTCGCAGCTCCGCTGCGATCTCCAGCCGTACGGCACGCAGCAGCTGGTCGATCGGAAAGGGAGTGTGCCGCGGACCTGACATCTCGCTCCCATGGCAAGGGGGCCGACAGGGTCGTGGTACGGATCGAGAACCTACCGTCTCCGGCACCTGAGAGCGGGCACTCCCGAGGGGAAACCGGTGGGACGAAAGGTGCAGTGGGCAATAATCCGGTCGGATACGCCCTAGGATGGATGCGGGGTGCCGGGAAGTCTGGTCGGCGGTCGTCGAACCGAGCCCGGAAAACGGAGCGCCCATGGCCCCTACCCGCCGACTTTCCCTCCTCGGTCCCGGTTCCCGGGCCGAGACCCGGCGCATCGCCGACATCCTCCGCAAGGAGACGATCGGCGGCGCGCTGCTCCTGATCGCCGCCGTCGCGGCCCTCGTCTGCGCCAACTCGCCCTGGTCCGAGGCGTACGCGGGGCTGCGCTCGGCCACGGTCGGGCCGGCCGTGTGGCACCTGGACCTCAGCCTCGCCAAGTGGGCCTCGGACGGGCTGCTTGCGATCTTCTTCTTCGTCGCCGGCCTGGAGCTCAAGCGCGAGTTCGTGGCCGGGGACCTGCGCGATCCCCGTCGGGCCGTCGTTCCCGTCGCGGCGGCCGCCGGCGGTGTGATCGTCCCGGCCCTGCTCTACCTGCTGGTCAACGCGCTCATGGACGGCGAGGCGCGGGGATGGGCGACCCCGACGGCCACCGACATCGCGTTCGCGCTCGCGGTGCTCGCCGTGGCGGGGCGGCGGCTGCCCGCCGCGCTGCGTACGTTCCTGCTCACCCTGGCCGTCGTGGACGACCTGATGGCCATCGTGATCATCGCGGTGTTCTACACGTCGCACCTGTCGGTGCTGCCGCTGCTGGCGGCGCTGGTGCCCCTCGGCGTCTTCGCCGTGCTGGTGCAGCGGCGGGTGCGCTCGTGGTGGCTGCTGCTCCCGCTGGCCGGCGTGACCTGGGCGCTGGTTCACGCCTCGGGTGTCCACGCCACGGTGGCCGGGGTGCTGCTCGGCTTCGCCGTACCCGTCCTGCGCAGTGAGAAGGCGGGCGGCCCGGAGGCGGGGCCGGGGCTCGCCGAGCACTTCGAGCACCGGTTCCGCCCGATTTCAGCCGGGGTGGCGGTGCCGCTGTTCGCGTTCCTGTCCGCGGGGGTGCCGCTCGGCGGGCTTGGCGGTGTGACGAACCTGCTCGCCGACCCGGTGTCGCTGGGCGTCGTCGTCGGGCTCGTCGTGGGCAAGCCGCTGGGGATCATGGCGGCCACCTGGCTGACCGCGCGCTTCACCCGTGCCGACATCGACGAGGGGCTGGCCTGGGTGGACGTCGGCGGGCTGGCGATCCTGTCCGGCATCGGGTTCACGGTGTCCCTGCTCATCGGCGAGCTGGCGTTCGGCCTGGGCACGGCCCGCGACGCCCAGGTCAAGCTGGCGGTCCTGACCGGCTCGCTGGTCGCGGCGCTGCTGGCGACGGTGGTGCTGCGGCTGCGCGACCGCGCGTACCGGCGGCTCGCCGACGCCGAAGCCGCCGGGCTCGTGGATGCCGAGAGCGTGACGGGCCGCGGGACGGAATCATGACCGGGTTCGATCACATCGGCCTGCTCTACCGCGACGAGGACGAGCTGCCCGGGAAGCGGGCCGCCTCCACCTGCTGACGCTCACCACGTGACGGGCAGCGCGGGGAACCCTCCGGCCAGCCTGTCGGTGTGCGCCTTCAGCTCCTCGTACGGCACCGCGAGCGCCAGCGTGGGGAAGCGCGTGAAGAGGGAGCCGAAGACCGCGCGGAGCTCGACCCGAGCCAGGGACGCTCCGAGGCAGTGGTGTGGCCCGTGGCCGAACCCGACGTGCGGCTGAGGATCGCGCCGCCGGATGTCGAACGTGTCGGGGTCGGGGTAGGCGCGCTCGTCCCTGTTGGCCGCCGGGGTCGACAGCATGACCAGCTCACCCGCCCGGATCGGCACCCCCGCGACCTCGACGTCCTCGTGCGCGTAGCGCACCAGCCCGTGTTCGCTCGGCGAGGCGACCCGCATGATCTCCTCGACCGCGGCGTCCACGAGGGAGGGATCGTTCAGCAGCGCGTCACGCTGGGTGGGGTTGCGCAGGAACAGCAGCACGCCGTAGTCGATCTGGTTGACCGTGGTCTCGTGGCCGGCGAACAGCAGGCCGCCCGCGATCCTGGCCACGTCGTCCTCCGGCAGCGACGCGTCCGCCAGGTCGGAGTAGACGTCCTCGCCCGGGTCGTCGCGCTTCGCCTTCACGATCTCATAGGTGTAGGTGTTCATCTCCATCTGGGCGGCGGCGGACCGCTCGGGATGGGTCAGGTCGGTCATCGCCTCGGCCACGGCCCGGAACCTGTCCCTGTCCTCGTACGGCACGCCGAGAAGCTCGCAGATCACCTGGATCGGCAGCGGGAGCGACAGGCCGGTGTGCAGGTCCGCGGGCGGGCCCTGCTCGGCGAGCCCGTCGAGCAGGTCGCCGACCAGCGAGCCGATCCGGTCCGACAACCTCCGCATGCGCCGGGCCGAGAACGCGGGGGCGAGCAGGCGCCGCATCTCCTTGTGGACGGACCGCTCCGTGGCGTACTCGCCGGACGGGCCGCCGAGCAGGGCGTTGTTCGACAGGCGGGCCGCGGTCTCGGGGGCGGGGTGGGAGCGGCCGAACCTGTCGTCGGCGAACACCTGCCGTATCTCCTCGTAGCCCGTGATCAGCCACGCCTCGTCGCCCATGGCGGTCGTGACCTTGGTGATCGGCGCTCTGGCCCGCATTTCGCCGAAGCCGGGGGATATCCCCAGGACGTCCGGCCGCTCGAACGGCAGCCGTGGGAGTCCGGGCATGGGTGACCTTCCCTTCGCTCGATGTCGGCCCTCTCGAATCTCTCCCCTGACCTACTGTCCGGCAAGGTAGTAAAACCATGTCCGGTGTGACCGGAGAGGGGACGTTTGCCTCAGGGCGCCGCCTCGCGCCCGGCCCTGCCTGCCCCGCGAACACCAGCGTCGTTCCGCGGCCCGGCATGACACGGGTGGTACGGGAGTAACGGGGATCAAGTCGTGGTGAAGTCACCGCAACCGGCGGGAGATCTTCATCGGGGCCGGGGTGGCGGCGCCGCCGGAGGGGGGAGACCGCTTCTCACTACCAATCGTGTCCGGATGAGCACATCGTTGTCTCCCGGCACAGAGCCTGGAGGTGGTGACGAGTGCGGTTCTCAGCCGAGGACGCTGCCTGGAGACAACTGAGCAGCGAGTACGCCGGTCGCTGGTCGATCTGGAGAAGCGACGCCGGCCGCTGGTACGCGACCCGGCTGACCCGGTCGCTGTCCCGTATCGAGATGGACCGGGGCCTGATCATGACCGCATGCGGCGAGAGCGCGGAGGAACTGCGCGCGCTGCTCACCGCGCAGGAGGGCCTGACGGGCCAGACACTCTCCTCGTGACGCCCAGGACGTGGGCCCGGCCCGCCGGGCTCACGGCTTGAGAACTGCTTGAGAGCCCGCCGCAGCCCACCCCTGAGGCGTCTCCGCAGGGCCCCCTCCGAGTGTCGTGGGACGGATGGGAAAATCCCTCTCATGACAGAACCAGCGGTTCGCGAACCCGTTCCCCCGACCGGCGCGCAGCACACGATCGCCGCGCACGGATACGCGGCGACCGTCACCGAGGTGGGCGGGGGCCTGCGCGCCCTGACGTACAACGAACGGCCGCTGGTCATGTCGTATCCCGCGGACGCGCAGCCGGTGGGCGGCGCCGGGCAGTTGCTGCTGCCCTGGCCCAACCGGGTGCGCGACGGCAGGTACGACTTCGACGGCGAGGCCAGGCAGCTCGCGATCACCGAGCCCAGGACCGGCAACGCCGCGCACGGCTTCGCCCGCCTGATGCCCTGGACGGTCCTCGACCGGGACGACGCCTCGATCCGCCTCGGGCTGCGGCTGTTCCCCCAGCTCGGCTATCCCCACGTGCTCGACCTGACGGCGTCGTACGCCCTGGGGGAGGCGGGTCTGGAGGTCGAGGTGTCGGCCGTGAACGTGGGGGACGGCGTCGCGCCGTACGGCATGGGCGCGCACCCCTACCTCACCCTCGGCGAGGAGACGGTGGACGACGCCGTGCTGGAGGTGCCCGCGGCCGAGTGGACCCCGGTGGACGAGCAGAAGATCCCGGTCGGCCGCCGCCCCGTCGAGGGCACGGAGTACGACTTCCGCCAGGGGCGCGCCATCGGCGGCACGGTGCTCGACACCCCCTACACGTCCCTGCGGCGCGACGGCGACGGGCTGGTGCGGGCCCGGCTCCGGACGGCCGACGGCTCCCGGGGCGTGGAGTTGTGGGCCGCGCCCGGCGTCGAATGGATCCAGGTCTTCACCGGGGACACGCTGGCCGAGCCGTACCGGCGGGCCGGAGTGGCGGTCGAGCCGATGAGCTGCCCGCCGAACGCCTTCGCGACCGGCGAGTGCCTGGTGCGCCTGGCCCCGGGGGAGCGGGTCGCCCACCGCTGGGGGATCACCGCGCTCGGGTGAGAGGGGCGCCGGACGAAATGGCACTTATGTCTCACGGTGGACATGCGAGATGATTCGGTCCGCGCGCAACGAAAGCCAGGGATGGGCGTATTTCAGTTATTTTCACGTCGACGCTGGCCGCGAGGGCACGCCCCCCGGTCGCGCGGCGGAGGCGGGGAGTGCCGGATGTGACGCCGCTGACGTGCGCACTCGCGGCGCGGTGCGGAAGGCCGCCGCCGTTTTCTCCTTCGCGCCCATCACAGATCGGGCATTGACCGGAAACAATCTTGTTTCTATGAATTCACATGACTGCGTTGCGTGCCGTATCTTGAGCCGTGGGAGCGCTCCCATGAGCCTAAGGAGGCGCGCGTGACTCTCCCCTTCGGTACGGCGCCGGTCAACCCGGCCCCCGTCTGGACCGCGGAATGCCTCCTGCCCGCCGTCGGTGCGAGTGTCGCCGAGGCGCGGGCCCTCGTCCGCCGCGAGCTCGGCCGGTGGGGCCTGGACGAGCTCGTCGACGACTGCTCCCTCATCGTGAGTGAACTCGCCTCCAACGTCGTACGGCACGGCGGGAACGTCTTCACCCTCCGGCTCGGCAGCAACGGCACCTGGGTGTACGGCGAGGTCTTCGACCAGGGCGAGGGCGTGCCGAACCAGCGCGAGGCGGACCTCGACTCCATCGGCGGCCGTGGCCTGCTCATCGTGGACGAACTCGCCGACGACTGGGGAGTGGCCAGTTCGGGCCGGGGCGGCAAGACCGTCTGGTTCCTCGCCGGGGCGGGCTGCCCTTCGCCGCTGCCCGTCGTCCCGCACCAGATGCGCATCGCCGTCGGCTGACCACGCCCGGCTGACCCAGGGCCGGGCGGGCCTGTCGTCCACGCGGGGCGTTTCAGCGGGTCTTCGCACCGTCGATATGCGCGAGCACCGTGGCCGCGATCTCCTCGGGTTTGCTCGTGGAGGGGTCCACGGTCAGGTCCGCCACCTCGCGGAACCCCGGCAACCGCAGGTCACGCTGCTCGGTCAGCATGCGTACGAGGTCGGGCTTGAAGTGCGGGCGGTGGGGGCTCGACCTCATCCGCTCGGCCAGCACCTCGGGCGGGCCGTCGAGGAAGACCACGAAGGCGGGGGCCAGCGCGCGGCGGGTCTCGGGGTCCTCGACCGTGCTGGCGGCGGCCGCGATGACAGGGGAAGGACGGGCCGCGAGCGCGTCCCGCAGCACCAGCGCCTCGCGGGCGTGCAACTCGTCCGCGCCCAGACCGGCGGCCATCGCGGCGGCGGTCGTGCCGTACCTGGCCTCCAGATCGGCGTCGCTGTCGCGCATGGGACGGCCGAGCGCGTCGGCGAGCAGCCGGGCGACGGTGCTCTTCCCCGCGCCCATGAGTCCCATCACCACAATGGGGGTATCGGTCATGACTCGCATGCTGCCCTATACGGGCACCCACATGCGACGTTTGGAATCCGTGGAGGGGATAGAGCAGAGGGCGAAGGAGGAAACGCCATGACCATCGCCGGAAGCATCATCCTCATCATGCTGGGGGCCATCCTCACCTGGGCGGTCGACTTCACCATCGCGGGCCTCGACATCCAGGTGATCGGGGTGATCCTCATGGTGGGCGGTCTGGCCGGGCTGCTCTTCGGCATCTGGCGCCTGACGACGGTCCGCCGCAGGACCACCGTCACCGCCGCCGCCCCCGTGGACGCGACCGCCACCCGCCGCCACGTGTACGAGGAGCGGCGCTACGACGACCCCACCATCTGACCCCCTCCAACGGACTTCCGACGGTCTGAAGGGAGGCATGGACCATGCCAGGACGTAAGGAACTGCCCTCGACCCTGGAGCGCTCGCCCAAGGAGGCCCAGGAGACGTGGATCAAGGCGCACGACTCCGCCGTCGAGACGTACGGCGAGGGCCAGCGCGCCCACCGTACGGCGTTCGCCGCGCTCAAGCACTCCTACGAGAAGGTGGGCGACCACTGGGAGAAGAAGGAGGGGCGCGGACCGTCGGACGAGCAGGCGAAGAAGGGCACGCCGAAGCCGGGCAAGACGGCCGAGGGCGTCGACGCGAACGCCTCCAAGCAGCATCTCTACGACGTGGCCAGCCGCCTCGGCATCCCGGGCCGATCGAAGATGACCAAGGACGAGCTCGTGGACGCCATCAAGAAGGCCAACCGCAAGGCGACCGCCAAGGCCCGCTGACCTACCCCGCGCGCCGCCGGCCGCCCCTTCTCAAGGGCGGCCGGCGGCGGCGAGGAGACGGCGGGCGAAGGCGGCATAGGCGTCGCGGAAGTCCTCGGGCTCGATGACGGAGAATTCGGCGTCGAGGTGGGCGAGGCCGAGGACGAGCCATTCCCAGGAGTCGAGCCAGACGGTGACCTGGGTCTCCCCGTCGCCGGGCCCTCGGTGTATCTCGGCGTCCTCGAACTTCAACGCGTCGGCCACCTGGTCGGGCCGCGCCCGCACGACGAGCCGTACGCGCCGCCGGTCCGTGTTGAGGCCCTGACGGAGGTACGCGAGGGCCGCGTCGGCCGGCAGGGCGCGGGGAGCGTGCCGGACGCCGGTGCGCACCAGGTCGCGGACCCGGTCGAGGCGGAACACCCGCCAGTCGTTCCTGTCCAGGTCCCAGCCCAGCAGATACCAGCGCAGCAGCAGATGGATCTGCCGGTGCGGCTCCACCCGCCGGCGGCTCTCCTCGCCGTGCCTGTCGCTGTAATCGAATCGCACGACCTCCCGGTCGTTGATCGCCTCGGCGAGACCGGCCAGAAGCGCCGCGTTCACCGCGGGCGCGATCTGCCGGCCGGTCTCCAGGCTCGCCCGCAGCGCGGCCACGCGCGGACGCAGCCGCGCGGGCAGAAACTGGTCGAGCTTGCCGTACGCGCGGGTGGCCGCGTCGTCGAGCGCCCCGTCCTCGCCGGAACCGGAGGAGGCGAGAGTCGCGAGCCCGAGCAACGCGGCGATCGCCTCGTCGTCGTCGAGGACGAGCGGGGGCATCGTCCGGCCCGCCACGAGCCGGTAGTAGCCGCCCGGTCCCGGCTGTGTCTCGACGGGATAGCCGTACTCCCGGAGCCGGTCCACGTCGCGGCGTACGGTGCGGGGGCTGACGTCCAGGCGCGTGGCGAGTTCGTCCCCGCTGAACGACCGGCCCGTCTGGAGGGTCGACAGCAGGGCCAGCATGCGTCGGGTCACGTCGGCCACCCGCCCATCATGCCCGCGATCGCGGTCAGGTTCCGGCCGCAATTGCTCGTACGGTCGCGAGTATGGCTTCACCACACATCTCCATCAGAGGGGCCCGCACCAACAACCTCCGTGGTGTGGACGTGGACATCCCGCGCGACCGCCTGGTGGTCTTCGCGGGTGTCTCGGGGTCCGGCAAGTCGTCGCTGGTCTTCGACACGATCGCCGCGGAGGCCGGCTACCAGTTGAACGAGACCTTTCCCCCGTTCGCGAGGAACCGGCTGCCGAAGTGGACACGTCCCGACGTGGAGCACATCGACGGGCTGTCGCCGGTCGTGGTGATCGACCAACGGCGCCTCGGCGGCAACGCCCGCTCCACCGTCGGCACGGTCACCGACACCTGGACCTACCTGCGGCTGCTGTTCTCCCGCCTCGGCAAGCCGCACGTGGGCGAGTCGAACCACTTCTCGTTCAACGATCCGGCCGGAATGTGCCCCACGTGCTCGGGGCTCGGCGACGTCGTCGTCACGGCCGTGGACCGCATCCTCGACCCGGACAGGTCGCTGCGGCAGGGCGCGATCCGGCTTCCGGGGTTCGGCGCGGGCAACTACTGGTACTCCCAGTACGCCGACATCGGCGTGTTCGACCCGGAGACGCCGCTGCGCGACTGGAGCCGGGACGCGCGCGACGCCCTGCTCCACGGCGGCGAGGCGGCGGCGCGGCTGGCGCGGCGGCTGGGGCGCGGGCTGCCGAAGGACTACGAAGGGGTCGTCGAGCGGTTCGAGCGGATCTACCTGCACGCCTCGGGGGACATGTCCGAGCGCAAGCAGGAGACGATCCGCCGGTTCACCCGGTCGCAGGTCTGCCCGAGCTGCGGGGGAGAGCGGCTCAACGAGGCGTCCCGCGCCGCCACCGTCCTCGGGCGCACCATCGGCGAGCTGTCCCGGCTGGAGGTCGCCGAGCTCGCCGGGCTCGTGCGGGGCGTCGACGCACCGGATGTCGCCCCCGTCGTCGCCGCGCTGACCGCCAGGCTCGACGCCATGGACGCCATCGGCCTGGGGTATCTCAACCTGGCACGCGCGACGACGACGCTGTCGGGCGGCGAGTCCCAGCGCGTCAAGATCGTGAGGCATCTCGGGTCGAGCCTCACCGAGATGCTCTACGTGTTCGACGAGCCCACGGCCGGGCTCCACCCCACGGACGTCGAGTCCATGACGAGACTGCTGGAACGGCTGCGCGACAGGGGCAACACCATCCTCGTCGTCGAGCACGACCCCGCCGTCATGGCCGTCGCCGACCAGGTCGTCGAGATCGGTCCCGGCGCCGGCGCCGACGGAGGCCGGCTCGTCTTCCAGGGCACGTTCTCCGAGCTCCGGCGGGCCGGCACTCCCACGGGACGCGCGCTCTCCCGGCCCGCGCCGCTCAAGACCGCCCCGCGTACGGCCCCGCCGACGACAAGGGCGGCGATCACCGTCGCCGACGCGACGCGCAACAACCTGCGGCGCGTCACCGTGGACATCCCCGCCGGCGTGATGACCGTCCTCACCGGCGTCGCCGGCTCGGGGAAGTCCAGCCTGGCCGCCGAACTCGTCGAGCAGCACGACGCCGTCGTGATCGACCAGCGGCCGGTCGGCGTCAACCGCCGGTCAACGCCGATCACCTATACCGGCATCGCGCCGGCCGTCCGCAGGCTGTTCGCCCGGCGCAACGGCGTCTCCGCCGCGCTGTTCAGCGCGAACTCGGAAGGCGCCTGCCCGAAGTGCGACGGGCTCGGGATCATCTACACCGATCTGGCCTTCATGGACGGCCAGGAGGTCGTCTGCGAGGCATGCGAGGGGCGGCGCTTCACGCCCGAGGTGCTGGCGTACACCGTCGACGGCCTGTCCATCGCCGACGTCGACGCCCTCTCCGTCGACCAGGCCAGGCACCGGCTGCCCGACAAGGCCGTCGACCGGGCGCTGCGGCACCTGTCGCAGGCCGGTCTCGGCTATCTCCGGCTGGGCCAGTCGCTCACCACGTTGTCCGGAGGGGAGTGCCAGCGGCTCAAGATCGCCAAGGAGCTGCGCGACGCCGAGCGGCCCACGACGTACGTGCTCGACGAGCCCACCACCGGCCTGCACATGAGCGACATCGACGGCCTGCTCCGGGTCCTGGACGCGCTCGTGGACCGGGGGCACACCGTCGTGGTCATCGAGCACAACCTGGACGTCATCCGGCAGGCCGACTGGCTGATCGATCTCGGGCCCGGCCCCGGCAGGCACGGCGGGAACGTCCTCTACCAGGGGCACGTCGCGGACTACCCGCCGGACGCGGGGACGCCGACGGCCCGCGCCCTCGCCGCCCACCGCTAGCGGCGTTCAGCGGAGCAGGGACAGGACGGCCTCGCGAATGGCGCCCCTGTCGATGCCGGCGTCCTCCAGCTGCTCCTGCGAGGTCGCGCTGCCGGGCATCCGCGACACGCCCAGCTTGCGCACCGGCACCGGCGCGTCCGCGAGCGCCGAGAGCACGGCGTCGCCCAGCCCGCCCTCCGGCCAGTGGTCCTCCACCGTGACGACCTTCCCGGTCGCCCTGGCCATCTCGACCAGCTCGGCCGAGTCGAGCGGCTTGATCGAGTACGCGTCGATCACGGTGACGGAGACACCGTCCTCGGCGAGCAGGTCGGCGGCGGCCAGGGCCTCGTGCACGGCGACGCCCGCGGCCACGACGGTCGCCTGGCCGCCGGTGCGCAGGATCTTGCAGCCGCCCACGGGGAACTCCTCGTCGGGGCCGTAGAGCACCGGCGTCTCGCCCCGCGTCGTCCGCAGGTAGCGGACGCCCTCCATAGCGGCCATGTCCGCGACAAGCCGGGCCGTCTGGTTCGCGTCGCAGGGATACAGCACCGTGCTGCCGTGCACCGCGCGGAACGCCGCGAGGTCCTCCAGGCCCATCTGGGAGGGCCCGTCCTCGCCGATCGACACCCCGCCGTGCGACCCCACCAGGCAGATCCCGGCCCGGCTCACCGCCGCCATCCGGACGAAGTCGTACGCCCTGGTGAGGAAGGCGGCGAACGTCGCGGCGTAGGGGGTCCAGCCGCGGGCGGCCATGCCGATGGCGGCGGCGACCATCTGCTGCTCGGCGATGTAGAACTCGAAGAACCGCTCCGGGTGGGCCTTGGCGAAGGCCTCCAGCTTGGTCGAGTCGGCCACCTCGCCGTCGAGCGCGACGACGTCGCCCCGCGCCGTGCCGAGCGCGGCCAGCGCCTCGCCGAAGGCGGTCCGCGTGGCCACCCGCTCGCCCACCTCGTATCTCGGCAGGTCGAGCGCGCCGTCGGCGTACCGGTACGGCGTGGCCGGGGCGTCGGGCGGGGTGACCTCGACGGTGAGGGCACGCGGCCCCCCGAGCTCGCCGAGCGCCTGCTCGGCGTCCTCCAGCGGCTTGCCGTGCTTGCCCTCGCGGTTCTCCACGGCCGACACGCCGCGGCCCTTGCAGGTCCTCGCGATGATCGCCGTCGGGCGGCGCCGGGTGGCCCGGGCGTCGGCGAGCGCGTAGTCGATCTGGCCGGGGTCGTGGCCGTCGATCTCGATCGTGTGCCAGCCGAAGGCGCCGAGCCTGGCGGCGTACGCGCCGAGGTCCCAGCCGTGCCGGGTCGGGCCGCGCTGGCCGAGCCGGTTGACGTCGATGATCACAGTGAGGTTGTTCAGCCCCTCGTGCCCGGCGTGCTCGAACGCCTCCCACATCGATCCCTCGGCGAGCTCGCTGTCGCCGCACAACACCCAGACGTGGTAGGGCAGGCGGTCCAGCCTGCGCGCGGTCAGCGCCAGCCCCACCCCCACGGGCAGGCCGAAGCCCAGCGAGCCGGTGGCCACGTCGACGAACGGCACCTGCGGGGTGGGATGGCCCTCCAGACGGCTGCCGCGCCTGCGGAAGGTCAGCAACTCCTCGTCGGTGACGACCCCGGCGGCCTTGAGCATCGCGTACAGGAGAGGGGAGGCGTGGCCCTTGGAGAAGACGAGATGGTCGTTGGCCGGGTTGGCCGGATCCGCGACGTCCACGCGCAGGTGACGCGCGAGCAGCACGGTCATCAGCTCGGCCGCCGACATCGAGGACGTCGGATGTCCTGAGCCGGCGGCCGCGGCGGCCCGGACCGAGTCCACCCGGAGTTGGGCCGCGAGTTCGCACAGGAAGCGGTAGTCAAGCTCATCCATCGCCCCCGACTACCCCGGTACGCCCCCTCGTATCGCCGCAAAAGGCACGTACCCGATATGTCGGGATTTTGGGACCGTCAGCGGCGGCGCAGGCCGAGACCGGCGACGGCGGCGAGCCCGAGACCGGCGAGGGTGACCAGGCGGCGGTGCTGCGACACCCACAACTGCACGCTGCGGCCGTGCGACCGCCGGTCGAAGCCGCCGTGCGCTCCGTAGTCCTTGTCCTCGTCCGCGGGTTCCCACAGGTTGGACACCCCGGTCGGCGCCTTCTCACCGGTGAGCTGCGACTTCACCCCGGTCCTCGCGAGGTAGCGGTCGAGCAGGGCGGGCACCGTCCGCTGGCCCATGATCGTGGCCGCGGTCATCCCGCCGACCCAGTACTCCTTGCGCTCCGGGTGCTCGGCGGCGTAGACGAGCGCGTCGGCGGCCACCTCCGGCTGGTAGATCGGCGGCACCGGCTGCGCGTGCCGCCGCATCCGGTTCAGCCCCCAGTCGAACTGCGGGGTGTTGAGCGCCGGGAGCTGCACCACCGTGATCTTCACGCCCGAGTCCTCGGCGAGCAGTTCGGTCCGCACCGACTCGGTGAACCCGACGATCGCGTGCTTGGCGCCGCAGTACGCCGACTGCAGCGGGATCGAACGGTAGGCCAGGGCCGAGCCCGCCTGCACGATGACGCCCTTGTCGCGCGGCTTCATCATCTCCAGGGCCACCCGGGTGCCCCAGACATAGCCGAGATAGGTCACCTTGGTCTCGCGCTCGTACTCCTCAGGGGTGATCTCAAGGAACGGCGCGAACACCGTCGTGAACGCGATGTTGATCCACACGTCGATGGGGCCCAGCTCGGCCTCGGCCCGCTGGGCGGCCTGGCGGACCTGGTCGTAGTCGGAGACGTCCGCGGCGAAGGTCTTCCCGGTGCCGCCCTCGGCCCCGACGTCCACGGCGGCGCCGGCGAGGCCCGCCTCTCCACGTGCGATGAGCGCGACCTTCGCGCCCTCCGCTCCGAGCTGCCGGACCACCGCGCGGCCCACTCCGCCGCTCGCGCCGGTCACCACGACGACCTTGTCCTTCAGGCTCACTCGTCATCCTCTCGATTGCGGCCCGCCGCCGAGCCTCTTCTGCCTGCGTACGGCGAGCGCCATGTAGATCGCGATGATCGCCATAATCGCCACGACGATCCCGGTCAGCACCCAGATGCGCCCGACGAAGGAAAGCACCAGAACGGCGAAACAGAAGACCAGGGCGAACGACGCGATACGGACGTGGATCACGTCCATCGGCGTCGCCTCCACCATGGGCTTGCCGGTCGGCGAACGTTGTTCTTCGGTCATGGAGGCCCCTCTACCCTCGAATCCGGTTCACTATCGCCGTGGTGGACCGGTCCGGAACGTAACCGAGCACCCGCACCTCTCCGCCGAGCTCCCTGACCAGCTCCGCCTCGGGCAGCAGGTCGGGGTGGTAGTCGCCGCCCTTGACGTACACCTCCGGCCGGACGAGCCGCAGCAGCTCGGTCGGGCTGTCCTCGTCGAAGACGGTGATGTAGTCCACACAGCCCAGCGCCGCGAGCACCGCCACCCGGTCCTCGCACCGGTTGATCGGGCGCTCCGGCCCCTTCAGCCGGGCCACGCCGTCGTCGCTGTTGACCGCGACGACCAGCACGTCGCCGAGCCGGGCGGCCTCCTCGAGGCAGGCGACGTGGCCGCGGTGCAGCACGTCGAAGCATCCGTTGGTGAAGACGATCCGCTTGCCCTCGGCGCGGTCGCGCTCCAGGCACGCGGCCAGCCGCTCGGGGGGCAGCGCGGTGTCGGGGCGCAGCGCCTGCAGCAGGTCCTCGTGGGAGCAGGCGGCCGTCCCCTGGCGGCGCACCACCACGCTCGCCGCCGCCTGGCCGATGTCGGCGGCGCGCTCGGGCTCCGCGCCCGCCGCCAGGGCGAGCGAGAACGCCGCCGTGAAGGTGTCGCCCGCGCCGATGCTCATCGTGTCGGGCGCGGGGGTCGCGTACGTGCGGTGCGGCTCCCTGCCGCGCCGGTGCAGCAGCGTGCCCTCGCCGTCCAGCGTTGTGACCACGAGGTCGGCGCCGGTGGCCTCGATGAGGTCCTCCGAGCGCGCGGACAGGAACGCCACCCGGTCGTGGTCGTCCCCCTCGCCCAGCAGCCGCCGCACCTCGGCGTAGTTGGGCAGCACGGCCGTCGGCCGGCAGTCCCGCCAGGCGGCCACGTCGTGGGCGTCCACCACGAGGATCGGCGCGCCGCGCGATCCCTCGCTCCGCTCGATGCTCAGGTCGCACAGCGCCCGGCGGACGTTCTGGGTGCACACCCCGCCGCCGTAGTCGCAGGCGATGACGACGTCCGCGTCCGCCGCCAGGCGGGCGATCTGCTCGATGAGCTCGCGCTCGGCCGCCTCCGGCAGCGGCGCCTCGTCCTCCTCGTCGTATCGCGCCACGATCTGGCCGTCGGTCAGCACCCGGCGCTTGACCGAGGTCCGCCAGCTCCGCACGATGACCAGGCCCTCGATGTCGAGCCGTCCCAGGGTCGCGTTGAGCGTCGCCCCGGCGGGGTCGGCGCCGGTGATCCCCACCATGTGGACCCGTGCGCCCAGGGCGGCCAGGTTCACGGCCGTGTTGGCGGCGCCGCCCGGCTGATCCTCGATCTGCTCGACGGTCACCACCGGCACCGGGGCCTCCTGGGCCATGCGCTTCGTGCGGCCCCGCAGCCACGAGTCGAGCATCACGTCCCCGACGACGACGGCTGTGACTTCACCGAAACGGTTGAGCGTCTCTTCCGTCATACCTCGGCGGCTACCCCCGCAGACGCAGGGGAAACAACAGGCACGGCAGACCCGGCCGCCCGGTTTGGGGCCGCCGCACCGGGGTAACCGGGATCAGACGTCGCTCCACACGAGTGTTCCGCCGGGGGTCAGCCGGCGGGCCGGACGAATGGGGGGTGTCCTGCCCATGAGCGAGCGGAGCGAGCGAATCGGTAGGCACAGCGCGATTCGCGAATGCGACCCCGAGCCGCCAGGCGAGGGGGTGGCATGAGCGAGCGGAGCGAGCGAATCGGTAGGCACAGCGCGATTCGCGAAGTGCTGATCTGCGCGCCTGCGGCACGACGCGACCCCGAGCCGCCAGGC
>NZ_VDMA02000002.1 GCF_006334915.2 Microbispora catharanthi | reverse complement strand
GGTTACGGCGGTCATAGCGGCAGGGAAACACCCGGTTACATTCCGAACCCGGAAGTTAAGCCTGTCAGCGCCGATGGTACTGCACCGGGGACGGTGTGGGAGAGTAGGACACCGCCGGACAATCTTTGTGGAGGGCCACCCGTTGGGGTGGCCCTTCCGCATTTATGAGGCCATGTCTTCACCACGCCGAAGCCCGGGTTGACGGGGAACGAAAGCTCTTGTCGAGGCCCGGGTGGTGGTGACGGCGCGCTAGGCTGGCAATGCCGGGCCACCCCCACGGGTGGCCTTCGTCGCATCGGACGAGAAGCGAAGGCTGCGGCGGACGCGATCTCAGCGGACCTGCGGCGCAAACCACATGTCTTCCCTGGAACTCATCGGGTATGGGGCGGATCCCCAATAGTCAGGACAGTGGGAAGACAGAGCCCTGCGGCCGGCGAACCGGACGCGGTGAGCAAGCAACAGAGGACAGAAGTGAACAGAGAAGACGGGCGCGACGGCGCGGGCCGTGGCGGAGACAACCGCGAAGAGAGCAGAGACCGGGCTGAGCGCGCCGGAGGATTCCGCGGTAACGGAGGAAGCGGCGGCTTCGGCGGTCGCTATGGAGAGCGGCGAGAAGGCTCCCGGAACGACCGCGGCGAGCGCCCGTTCCAGTCCGACAGGCGCGGCTCCCGCGACCAGGGCGGACCGTCCGGGGGACGGTTCGGATCGCGTGGTCGTGACGACAGGGCGACCGGCTCCTATGGGGATCGTGACAGGCGCGGCGGCTACCGCGACCAGGATGACCGGGGTCGCCGTCCCTTCGACAGCGGAGATCGCGCGGGTGGCCGCACCGACGATCGCGGCGGGTACCGCGACCGCGACGGGAGACGGAGCTTCGATCGCGGTGGTGACCGGCCGCGCGGGGCCGGCGGCTTCGAGGGACGCAGGGAAGCCGGAGACTCCGAAGGACGCGGGGAGCGCGTCTATCAGGACCGGGACGCCTTCCGCACCGATCGGCCGCGCCGCCCCTATGGGGACCGCGACGGCTTCCGAGGCGGACAGGGCTCCCGGGATCGCGAGGAACGGGGCGGACGCCCGTTCCGTTCCGACGACCGCGGCAGCCGGCCGTACGGCGAGCGCCGCACGGATCGGCGGGAAGGCGGCGGCGGGTACGGAGACCGCCCGCAGCGCCAGGGCGGCGGTTTCGGCGGGCGCTACGGCTCCCGGGAGCGCGACGGCCGTGAGGGTCGGGAGAACCGGGAGAACCGGGAGAACCGGGAAGGGCGCTCTTTCACGCCTCGGTATGAGCGCGGTGATCGTGACGGGTCTGGCAGTCGCCCGCCGCGACGTACGGACCAGGAGCGTGGTTACAGCCGCGACGACAGGGGCGGAAGCGGGTACGAGCGCCAGGACCGTCCCCGGCGCCCGTACGGCGATCGAGGTGGCGACCGGGGCACCGATCGAGGCTTCGGTGGCGAGGAGCGGCCGCGGCGTTCGTTCGGCGACCGCGACGGCAGGGGCGGCGGGGACAGGCCCAGGCGCCCCTATGGGGACCGGCAGGACGCAGGTGGCGACCGCTACCGCGACCGGGACTCGTTCCGCGACAGGCCGAGCCGTTCGTCGGGGGACCGGCCCGGGGGGTCCTTCCGGGACCGCGACGACAGGCGTTCGGGCCGCGACCGTGAGGAGGGGGCTCGGACGTTCCGCGGGCGCGAGTCGGGCTCCGGCGACCGGCCACGGCGCCAGTTCGGCGGCGATCGCGGTGCCCGGCCGTTCGGCAGGGACCGTGACGAGTCCAGGCCGTTCAGCGGCGAGCGCGGCGCGGCGCGTCCCTTCAGCCGCGACGAGCGGGGCGGCAGCCGTGGCCGCTACGGCAGGCCGGACGAGCCGAGCAGGCCGAGGACGCGGGAGGAGATTCCTCCGCTCGACCCGGACATCACGCCGGACGAGCTGGACCGGGAGGCGCGTGCGGAGCTTCGCTCGTTGCCGAACGACCTGGCGGACCTCGTGGCCGGCCACCTCGTGGCGGCCGCCCGTGCGCTGAGTGCGGAGGATCCGGAGAAGGCCTACGAGCACGCCAAGGTGGCCCGCCGCTTCGCGGGCAGGATCGGCGTGGTGCGCGAGGCCACCGGGATCGCCGCTTACCACGCGGGTCAGTACGCCGAGGCGCTGGGTGACCTGCGGGCCGCCCGACGGATCAGCGGCTCGGACGAGTACCTGCCGATCATGGCGGACTGCGAGCGCGGGCTCGGGCGGCCCGAGCGGGCGCTCGACCTCGTCCGGTCGCGCGAGGCCGAACGGCTGGACCGCGCGGGCAAGATCGAGCTGGCCATCGTGGAGTCCGGGGCCCGTCGTGACCTCGGCCAGCACGACGCGGCCGTGATCACGCTGCAGCGGGTTCCGGAGTTGCGCGACCCTCAGCCGAAGCCGTGGTCGGCACGCCTCGCGTTCGCGTACGCGGACGCCCTGGCCGACGCGGGGCACGAAGAAGCGGCGACCGACTGGTTCGCTCGTGCCATGGCGTTCGACGAGGACGGCGAGACCGACGCGGCCGAACGCTACGCCGAACTGACCGGCGGACTGATCGAGGACCTGGAGGAGGACTACGACGAGTCCGGCGCCGAGTCCGGTGACCTCCTGGACGACCTTGCCGACGATGAAGAGGAAATCGGCGACGAGGGCACTCAAGAGGCGGTCAAGGATGAGGAGGACGAGGCGGACCTCCCCGGCGCCCCCCGGGAGGACGACCTCTCCGACGAGGACGAGCTGACCGAGGATTCGGCGGACGGCGACTCCGCGGGCGACGATGTGGCCGAGACGTCCTCGGCCGGCGAGGTGTCCGAACCGGTGGCGCCTGTGGCAACGCCGGCACCGGGTGCCGAGGAGACGCGCGACGCCGATGAGGGGGCCGAGCGGCCTTCCGCCAAGAGCGCGCCGTCCTACGGCCCCGCGTTCATCGAGCCGAACTTCGGCGACGTGCTCGACGACCCCGTGGACGCCGAGGACGCCGAGGAGCGGGCGAAGCGCCAGCCCTGACGTTCCTTCCGTACGGGCGCCGCCTCGGCGGCGCCCGTTTACTTTTCCGGCGGAAGCCGCGCCTCAGGGGCCGGGTCTTTCTGGGGCCAGGAGTCAGCGCGGGGTACGGTCCAGCCAGTGCATGATCCCCGCGACGTTCGACGGCGCGCCGCTCAGCAGCTCGAACTGCTCGGCGGTGGCCTCGTCGGCGCGTAGCGCGGCGTACCGCTCCCGCGTCCGGTCGCGCACCATGGCGACGGCGTGATCGAGGTCGAGTCCCTCGTCCCTGGCCCGTCTGGTGAGATCCACCCATATCCGGAGTTCCTCGGCCGACCGTTCGAGGGTCGAAGGCACGTCCTTCACCGGTCCGTAGTGGCTGAACAGCAGCCGCTGCGGTTTCAGGGCCGTGAACAGCGCGATCGAGCCGAGGGCGACGTCGAGGTCGAAGTCCGGCGGCGGCGTGGCGGGCCGCAGGTCCCCGGTCTCGGGCAGATACACGCCGGCGGCGTCGCCCACGTACAGGTCGCCGGTGAGCGAGTCCAGCAGGCCGACGTGGTGTTTGGCATGGCCGGGGGAGTAGTGGCTCGCCAGGGCGCGGCCGTTGCCCAGGTCGATCGTCCCGGTGTCGCCGAGGGCCCTGATGCGGGCCGCGTCGGTCGGCGCCAGAGCGCCGAACAGTACGTCGAGCTTGTCGCCCCACACCATCTTGGCGCTCGCCATGAGCCGCGAGGGATCGGCGAGATGACGGGCGCCCTTCTCATGGACGACGATCTCCGCGGACGGATAGTAGTTCGCGATGTCCCCCACGCCTCCTGCGTGATCCAGGTGGATGTGGGTGACCACGACGGTCGCGAGGTCGTCCGGTCCCACCCCGAGGGAGGACAGGGCGTCCCTGACCACGGGAGCCGAGGTCGAGGTGCCCGTCTCGACGAGGCAGGGGCGGTCGCCGAGGATCAGATAGCCCGCGGTGATGCCGGAATAGCCCGCCATCCGCGTGTCGATCTCGTAGACGTCGCCGCCGAGTGGAGTCACGTTGTCCACAGCCCACTCCTGAAACTAGAACCGGTATTCACAGAATGGCATTCAGGGCCGCGCCGGCCCAACCTGGTCACGCATAGTGATCTCCACGGCAGAGAGGAGATCACATGCACCGCAACGAGGTGGTGCTGGCCGGGCGGCTGTCCATGGTGCCGGCACACCGGGAACTGCCGAGCGGAGCCCTGCTGACGCAGTGGCGTCTCGCGGTCCGCAGGCCGGGAGGCCGCTCGGGCCATCAGCGGTCGGACGCGATCGAGTGCGCGACGCTCGACGACGGCGTGCGCGACATGCTGGCCGGCTGGCAGCTCGATGATCTGGTCGAGGTGGAGGGCGCGCTGCGCCGCCGCTGGTGGCGCGGCGGCAGTCGCTACGAGATCGAGGTCCGTACGGCACGCCGCGTCGAACCGGCCGCGCCCCGCGGCAGGCCACGCAGGAGAACGCCCCACGCCGACGACGGAACCGCCGCCGAGACCGGTCAGGCCGGTGATGCCGGTGAGATCGCCCCTGCCCGTGCGACAGACGAGGGGGACGACGCCGTCTCGGCGGAGCCCGGCGACGAGGTGATCAGTCAGTGGCGAAGGTCCGCATGACCAGGCCCGTACGGGGCTTGGGACCGAACGAGGTCGACTTGCGCGGCACCCGCTCACCCTGCGCCGCGACCGTGAGGACGTCGTCCGTGGACAGCGGATTCAGTAGCACCGCCGTCCCGCCGAGGCGGCGCGCCCTCTCCACGGCGGCGAGCGGGTCGTGGTGCACGACCATCACCGACTGCTCGCTGTCGTTGATTCCCCACACCTTGGGCAGGAGGAACGTCGTGAGGACCGAGGTGTCGAGCATCCGCCACCGCGGGGACTGCCCGGACGGCATGGCGTGCTCGACCTGCAGCGGGTCCGGATCCGTCAGCAGATGGGCGGGTCCCTCGCCGGCGAGCACGAAGGCGGGGCCGGTCGCCGTGGCCAGCCCCGCGAGGGCGTCCTCGATCGAGGGGAACTCGTGGACCTGCCAGGCGCCCTTGGCGCGGGCTGCGGCCTCCTGCAGGGGCAGCCCCGGGATGACACGGTGGATGGCCCTGAGATCGGGCGGGTAGGCCGTGGAGTCGACCAGGTACGCCAGGCCGTAGTCCCAGGGGCCGGGACCCACGTGGTCCTTCTGCAGCGCCTCGTAAGTGGCGTAACGGTGGTGACCGTCGGCGATCAGCGCCTGACGATCATGCAGGTCCTCCGCGACGGCTTCGATCTCGTGGGGGTCGGTCACCGCCCAGAGCCGGTGGTGCACGCCCTCACGGGTCCGGACGTCCATAAGGGGGAAACGCTGTGTCGCCACGTCGTCGACGAGCCGGGAGGCGGTGCCCCCGCCTTCGTACAACAGGAAGATCGGCTCGAAGTTGGCCTGCGTCGCCCGCATCAGGGCGAGCCGGTCGGCGACGGGCTCCGGCAGGACGTTCTCATGCGGAAGGATCGCGGTCGACCCGACCCCGACGCCTCCGATCAGGCCCCGCTGCAGGAAGCCGACGCCGCTCTGCTCGTACACGTACAGGCCGGGCAGGGAGTCGACCGTCAGCACTCCATCGGAGAGCCACTCGCTCAACGTGGCGCTCGCCTCGCCGTAGTGGCTGATCCCGGGAAGGATCAGGCGCACTACGTTGTTCGGATGACGACTGAGCAGTTCCCGCAGTTCGTCAGGGAAGATGAGATCGTACGGCGGGGAGGTGACAGCGGCCAGATCGTCCACCGCGTAACGGACGCCGTGGAACGGACGTAGCACCAGTCCCGCCCGTTCAGAACTCTCCATACCGGGCATGTTGCCATAAGTGCCCGGACTCCCCGACGCTGCGGTGCCCGGTTGCTTGTGAAATCGGAGTGCAGGAGGGCTTACCCCATGATCGAAGGACGAAACGAGGCCGCTGCTTCTTCCAATGATCCGGGCGGTACGCCTTCCGGTGGCGTCTATGAGTGGTTCAAGCGTGGCATGAAACTGCTCGAGGAGGGCAGTCCGGCCGCGGCGGCGGCGATCCTGGAGCACGCCGCACAGGCCGAGCCCGACTCGCGCAGCATCCGCGAGGCCCTCGCCCGGGCCCAGTTCAACTCGAAGCGCTACGACGAGGCCGCGGGCAGCTTCCGCTGGATCGTCGACGCCAACCCCGCCGAGGACTACGCCTACTTCGGTCTCGGCCTGTCGCTGTGGCGAAGCGGGGACATCGAGGGAGCGCAGGAGCCTCTCGCGGTGGCGGTGGCGATGCGCCCCGACCTGCGGCACTATGTGTCGGCGCTGAAGCAGGTCAGGGCCACGCTGCGGGCGAGGCGGGCGTGACCGTAGGCCATACTTCCGACATGCCAGAAACCACCGGCGTGCTCGTGGACGCCTACGACACGCTGCTGCTCGACCTCGACGGTGTCGTCTACCTCGGCAAACACGCGGTCCCCGGCGCGCCGGAGGCGCTGGTGAAGGCCCGGGAGCAGGGCGTGCGGCTCGCGTTCGTGACCAACAACGCGTCCCGCACGCCGGGGGCGATCGCCCAGCATCTCGGCCATCTGGGCATTCCGGCCGCCCCGCAGGACGTGGTGACGTCCGCGCAGGCGGCGGCCCGGCTGGTCGCCGAGCACGTGCCGGGGGGTTCCGCCGTCCTGGTGGTAGGAGGCATGGGACTGCGGATGGCCCTGCGCGAGCACGGCCTGCGCCCCGTGACCACGGCCCTGGACGCGCCCGCCGCGGTGGTGCAGGGCATCGCCGACAACCTGTCCTACGGGCTGCTGTGCGAAGGGGCGCTCGCCGTACGTCAGGGGGCGTGGTTCGTCGCGGCCAACGGCGACACGACCATGCCGACCGGCCGGGGCGAGCAGCCCGGAAACGGGTCGATGAGCCGCGTGATCGCCACCGCGACCGGCGTCGAGCCCGTGGTCGCCGGCAAGCCTGAGCCGCCGCTGCACCGCGAGTCGATGATCCGCACCCGCGCCGAGAGGCCGCTGATCGTCGGCGACCGGCTCGACACCGACATCGAGGGCGCGACCCGGGCCGGTGTCGACAGCCTGCTCGTGCTGACCGGCGTCGCCACTCCTCTGGACGTGCTCACCGCCGCGCCCCATCACCGTCCCACCCACATCGCCGCCGACCTGTCCGGCCTGCACGTCCCCGTGGTCCCCGTACGGCGCGGCTCGGGCGGCTGGACCTGCGGCGGGTGGACGGCCGTGTGGCAGGACGGGGAGCTCGTGCTCTCCGGGGAGGGCGACCCCGTCGAGGGGCTGCGCGCGGCGTGCGCCGCCGCCTGGGAGGCGGCGGGGGACGGCCAAGCGGACGAGGACGCCGTGAAGGCCGCCCTGGCGGCGCTTGGCCGCTGACCGGCGTGGTGGCGGCGTCGCCGGGCGCACACGCGTCACGGCGTCGTCGGTCGGCGTTCGAGGCCGCGGGAAGCAGCACCTCTTTCCAGGAGCCGAACGGCTACCGCGGCACCGGCGTCGTCCACTCTCAGGACGGCTGATCCACGTCAGCACAGGTGGCCGTTCACCGGCTCACACGCCGGACCACGGTGTGACGCCGAGACGGCCGCCACCGGTGACCGCGTTTCGCGGTTCGGGCCCCGCCGTCTGCGCGGCGTAGTCTCGGCGCGTATGTCTCGGCGCGGGGGTGCGTCGCGGCTCTGGCGCAGCGGTCAGAGGAGTTTGCGAAGGCGCAGCAGATCGCCGAGACTCGCGTCGATCTTGACCCGGCCGCCCAGCAGCGCGCGGCCCATGTCGAGTTCGCCGTTGACCATCGAGACCAGGTCCTCGCTCTTGAGCGTCAGCTTGACCTCGGCGGGCCGGCCGTCCTCCGGGGGCACCTCCTTGAAGGGGTCGAGCCCGCCCCGGTGGATGCGGCCGTAGAAGGTCACGCCGAGGTCGGAGATCCGGCAGGCCAGCCGGCGTTCGACCACGTGCCTGGCACGGTCCTCCTCGCTTATCTCGTCGAAGTGCTCGACGAGTTTGTCCAGCGCCGCCCGGCATTCCTCGACGGTCGCCATGCGCCTGCCCTTCTCCTCGCGGACCGTGTCTTCTCGCGGACCGTGTCCGCTTGTGAACCGCGCACGGATCACCGGTCGACGATGTGATTCCCCTCTACCTACCGACAGTAGCTTTCCACGGGCGGCCTGCGCGAAATCCGCGTCGGGTCATGGAAAGGTCACGGCACGCGTCCGGCGGTCCGCGAGCCGTAGATTTCGCAACCAAAGGGACGGCGAGGCGAGCATGGCCTCCCTCGAGGCCTGAGGCGAGATCATGCGGGGGAAGGCCGCGATCCCCTGTGGAACGGCCGGACGGCGCACGATCGTCGGTGGGGTCCGATAGCGTCGAGGCGACCAGCGCCGCAGGGGCTCGCACGGGACCCGCGGCATGGCCGCGTGTCGTACGGCGACGTCCGGGACCCTATCCGGCGAGAGCCGGGCCGAAGCCCGGGAGCGCGCGTGCGGCCGCGCACGGGGAGACGTGACGGGGCAGCTGATCGGAGCAGGAAGGGACCATGACGGACAGCGGGATCGCGGCCGGGGAGCACCTCGCCTCGGGCGCCGACGGCGTGCAGGCCGCGTTGTCGCCCCTCGGACGGCTGGCTCACGCGCCGGTGTCCGAGCATGTGGGCGTCTTCGAACAGGTCCTCGCCGGCCTCGAAGCGGTGCTCGCGTCCGTGGAGGATGCGGGCGGGCGGCGGCCCGAAGCGCACGGCGGCCGGGAGAGTGGTCAGTGAGCGCCACGGGAGCGGCCGCGGACACCGCGAGCCGGGCGCGGACGCAGGGCCGGACGGCACGCGACGGCGCGGCGGGGCGGGCCCGATGAAGCGTGTCCGGCTGGACAGCGAGCTCGTACGCCGTGGGCTCGCCCGGTCCAGGGAGCAGGCGGTCCAGCTCATCGAGGCGGGCCGGGTCAGCGTCGGAGGTCGGGTGGCGGGCAAGGCGGCCACGCAGGTGGACACGGCCGCCCCCATCGTGGTCACGGAGACGGCCGAGGGCCCCGACTACGTGTCCAGGGGCGCCCACAAGCTGCTCGGCGCGCTGCGCGCGTTCCAAGGGCTCCGCGTCGAGGGACGCCGGTGCCTCGACGCGGGAGCCTCGACCGGCGGCTTCACCGACGTGCTGCTCAGGCATGGCGCCGCCCACGTGCTCGCGGTCGACGTGGGGTACGGCCAGCTCGCCTGGTCGCTGCGCACGGACGAGCGGGTCACGGTGATGGAGCGGGTCAACGTCCGCGACCTGACCCCGGAGATGGTGGGCGAGCCGCCGACGCTGATCGTCGGGGACCTGTCCTTCATCTCCCTCCGGCTCGTCCTCCCGGCCCTGGTGCGCTGCGCGGCCGAGGCGGCGGAGTTCGCGATGCTGGTGAAACCGCAGTTCGAGGTCGGCAAGGAGCGCGTGGGCGCGGGAGGCGTCGTACGCGACCCGGACCTGCGGGCGCAGGCGGTGCGGGACGTCGCGGCGGCGGCGGGCTCGCTCGGCCTGACGGTGAAGGGCGTGACGGCGAGCCCGTTGCCGGGGCCGTCGGGGAACGTGGAATACGTTTTGTGGCTCGGGAAGGGGCCGGGACACGACCCCGTGCCCGACGTGGACGCGGCCATCGACACGGCGGTCGCGGAGGGACCCCGGTGAGCGCGGGCGGCGAGGCGTGGAGACGATGAGCACGATGAGCACGGGCGGCGCGGCGGGCGACCGGGCGGACGCCAAGAGGACCGTCCTGGTGACGGCGCACACGGGCCGGGAGGCGGCCGTGCGCAGCGCCCGCCTGGTCATGGAACGGCTGATCGGGGCGGGCATCAACGTCCGGGTCCTCGACGAGGAGGCGGAGGAGCTCGGCTGCGCCCATGTCGAGGTGGTCCCGGAGAACGGGGCGGCGCTGGAGGAGGCCGAGCTGATCATCGTCCTGGGCGGTGACGGCACGCTGCTGCGCGCCGCCGAACTGGCCCGCCCGGCCGCGGTGCCGCTGCTCGGTGTGAACCTGGGGCATGTGGGCTTCCTCGCCGAGGCGGAGGTGGAGGATCTGGCGTCCGTGGTGGACCTGGTGGTCGAGGGCCGCTACGAGGTCGAGGAGCGCATGACGGTCGATGCCGTCGTGCGCCTGAACGGGTCGGTTCTCGCGCGGACCTGGGCTCTCAACGAGGCGTCGGTCGAGAAGAAGGACCGCATGCTGGAGGTCGTCGCGGAGGTCGACGGCCGCCCGTTGTCGCGCTGGGGGTGCGACGGCGTGATCTGCGCGACCCCCACCGGATCGACGGCGTACGCCTTCTCGGCCGGCGGTCCCGTCGTCTGGCCCGAGGTGGAGGCGCTGCTCCTGGTGCCCAACAGCGCACACGCCCTGTTCGCCCGGCCGATGGTGGTGTCGCCGAAGTCCACGCTCGCGCTGGAGATCCTCCCCGACACCAGTGCCGGTGTGCTGTGGTGCGACGGCCGCCGGCGCTTCGACATCCCGCCCGGCGCCCGGGTGGAGGTCCGCAGGGGCGAGGTGCCCGTACGGCTGGCCCGCCTGCTCGGTGTGGAGACCACCGGGGCGCCCTTCACCGACCGCCTGGTCGCGAAGTTCGGCCTGCCGGTGCAGGGCTGGCGGGGCCGCGTACGCTCCGGCTGACCGCGTGAGGCGCCGCAATCCACAGCGGGTTGTGGCGGTTGGTGGTGATATGCCGGATGAGCAGGGCTTTCGTGTCCACAGATTCTCGTTCGGGTCGCGGTCCGGACACGCTGTCCTCGAAAATCTTGACGAGTTACGCGTAGGATCTCTGGCGAGTTCGGTCGGCAAAACGGGAGGGACCAGTGCGGCCACGGGTCGAGGAGGTCCGCATCCAGGGGCTCGGCGTGATCGACGAGGCCGTACTGGAGCTGTCGCCGGGATTCACCGTCGTCACGGGTGAGACGGGGGCCGGCAAGACGATGGTCGTCACCGGTCTCGGCCTGCTGTTCGGGGGGCGGGCCGACCCGGCCAGGGTCCGGCCGGGCGCCGACAAGGCGCTGATCGAGGGCACGCTCGTGATCGAGCCCGGGGGCCGCGTGGCTCAGCAGGTCGCCGACGTCGGCGGCGAGGTCGAGGACGGGCAGCTCATCATCTCCCGGTCGGTCTCCGCCGAGGGTCGCTCCCGAGCCTGGCTGGGCGGCCGTGCCGTGCCGGTGGGCACGTTGACGTACATCGCCGACGACCTCGTGGCCGTGCACGGGCAGATGGACCAGCAGCGGCTGCTGCAGCCCGGCAGGCAGCGCGCGGCGCTCGACCGTTACGCCGGCGACGAGCTGGTCAAACCCCTGCGGGCCTACGAGCAGGCATACAAGCGGCACAAGCAGGTGGGCGACCTGCTCCACGAGCTGACCGTCAAGGCCAGAGAGCGGGCGCAGGAGGCCGACGTGCTGCGGTTCGGCCTCGAGGAGATCGAGAAGGTCGAGCCCAGGCCGGGGGAGGACGCCGAGCTGAAGGAGGAGGCCGAGCGGCTCTCCCACGCCGACGCGCTGCGCACCGCCGCCACGACCGCGCACGCCGCGCTGCTCGGGGATCCGATGTCGAGCGCGCAGGACGTGCAGGACGCCGTGTCGCTGCTCGGTCACGCGAAGACGGCCGTGGAGTCCGTACGCGACTTCGATCCCGCGCTCGCCGGGCTCGCCGACCGCCTGGCCGAAGCCGGTTACCTGGTCTCCGACGTGGCGACCGAGTTGGCCGCGTACGCCGAGTCGGTCGAGGCCGACCCGGCGCGGCTCGCCGCGGTGCAGGAGCGCAGGGCGGCGCTTAACGGGCTCATGCGCAAGTACGGCGAGGACGTCACGGCCGTGCTCGCATGGGCGCAGCGGGCCGCCGAGAGGCTGACGGAGCTCGAAGGCGACGACGAGCGCATCGGGGAGCTGACGCGGGAGCACGGCGAGCTCACCGAGCGGCTCGGCGAGCTGGCCGGTGAGCTGACGGCCATCCGCACGGTCGCCGCCGACCGGTTCGGCCAGGCGGTGACCGAGGAGCTGACCGCGCTCGCCATGCCGCACGCGCGGGTGAGCGTGGCGATCACCGCCATCGACAGCTTCGGCTCGCACGGCGTGGACGAGGTCGAGCTCCGGCTGGCGTCCCATCCCGGCGCGCCGCCGCTGCCGCTGACCAAGGGCGCCTCCGGCGGCGAGCTGAGCCGGGTGATGCTCGCCATCGAGGTGGTCTTCGCCGGGGCCGACCCCGTTCCGACGTTCGTGTTCGACGAGGTCGACGCGGGGGTGGGCGGCAAGGCGGCCGTGGAGATCGGCAGGCGGCTGGCCAAACTCGCCAGGACGGCGCAGGTCATCGTGGTCACCCACCTGCCGCAGGTGGCGGCCTTCGCCGACCAGCACCTCGTGGTCGAGAAGGCGAGCGACGGCAGGGTCGTCCGCAGCGGCGTCGTGACGCTCGACCAGGAAGGCCGCGAGCGGGAGCTGTCGCGGATGCTCGCCGGGCTGGAGGACTCCGAGCTCGGCCGGGCGCACGCCGCCGAGCTGCTGTCCATCGCCGCCGCCGACAAGGCCGCCTGGGAGAAGGCGTCCTCGGGAGCGGCCAAGCGCCCGGGTCGCCGGGCCGCCGGCTGAGGGCCCTTCAGCCCACGGGCTGAGGCCTCCGGCCGTCGCCGATCCAGGTGCGGTGCGGTGCGGTGCAGGTGCGGCTTGGTGCAGATGCAGTGCGGTGCGGTGCGTTTCGGGTCGCACGGGTCGCACGGGTCGCGCGGTCGCACCGACCTGCCGCTGCTCGCCGCCGCCGGCCCGCCCGGCGCGTACACTCGGCGGGGCGCGCGGGGGTGACGTTTGGAGCAGGGCGCGCCGGGAAGCAGTCAAGCCCCGGCACAAGGGGGCGGAGGAACGGGGGCGGACGGCGTCGCGGAAGGTGTGCGTTGGCTCGGCTGCCCCCGGTCGGCGCACCTCGGCAACATCCCTGACTTGCAGTGACAATTCAGACGAGCCGTGGGGTGTGGAAGCGTGGCGGTCGCCGCCTCTGGCAGGATGGTCATGATGAAGGTCCCGAGCTTGAATGTTCCGGGCCTCCGCCGCAGGAAGGCCGACGGCCTTCCCGGGGTGACGGCAGTGGCGAGAATCGACAGGCGGACGAAGAGGCTGACCAAGCGCCTCAAGCCCGGGGAAATCGCGATTATCGATCACGTCGACATCGACCGGGTCAGCGGGGAGGCTCTCGTCGCGTGCGGCGTGGCGGCCGTGGTCAACGCCGCCGCGAGCATCAGCGGCCGTTACCCCAACCTCGGGCCGCAGATCCTGATCGACGCGGGCGTCCCCCTGATCGACAACGCGTCGCCGGAACTGTTCGAGCGGATCGCCGACGGCGACGTGATCCGCGTCCACGACGGCATGGTCTACCTCGGCGAGGAACTGGTCGGCAAGGGGCAGCCGCAGACCGCCGAGAGCGTCGAAGCGGCGATGACCGAGGCCCGCGCGGGCCTCGCCGTCCAGATCGAGGCCTTCGCCGCGAACACGATGGAGTACGTCCGGCGCGAGCGCGACCTCCTGATCGACGGGGTCGGCGTGCCCGACATCCGCACCTCCCTGGAGAACCGCCACGCCCTCATCGTGGTGCGGGGTTACCACTACAAGGAGGACATCGCCACGCTCCGGCCGTACATCCGGGAGTACCGCCCGGTGCTGATCGGCGTGGACGGCGGGGCGGACGCGCTCCTGGAGGCCGGGTACGCGCCCGACATCATCGTGGGCGACTTCGACTCCGTCTCGGAGAAGGCGTTGTGCTGCGGCGCCGAACTGGTCGTCCACGCCTACCGCGACGGGCGGGCGCCGGGGCTCGAGCGGGTGCACAAGCTGGGCCAGGAGGCGGTCGTGTTCCCCGCGACCGGGACGAGCGAGGACATCGCGATGCTCCTGGCGGACGACAAGGGCGCCACGCTGATCGTCGCGGTCGGCACCCACTGGACGCTCGACGAGTTCCTGGACAAGGGGAGGTCTGGCGCGGCGAGCACCTTCCTCACCCGCCTGCGGGTGGGCAGCAAGCTCGTGGACGCCAAGGGCGTGAGCAGGCTCTATCGCAGCCGGATCTCCACGCCCTCCCTGTTGCTGCTCGTGGCCACCACGCTGGTCACGATCGGTGTGGTCCTTTCGGTATCGCCGATCGGCCAGGTGTGGCTGAACGGCCTGCGCGTGGCCTGGAACGGCTTCATCTTCTGGCTGGTCGGACTCTTCTCGTGATCGATTTCCGTTATCACCTCGTCTCGATCGTGGCGATCTTCCTCGCGCTCACGGTCGGCATCGTGCTGGGCAGCACCGTGCTCGAGCCCACGTTCTTCAAGTCGGCAGAGGAGATGACCGCGTCCCTGCGGAAGGCCAACGAGAGCAACCTGGCCCAGATCTCGCAGCTGCAGAGCCGCGAGGAGGGCTCCGACTCGCTGGTCACGACCCACCTGCCCGAGCTCGTGCGCGGCCAGCTCGCGGGGGAGCGCGTCGTGCTCGTCGAGGCTCCCGGCGCGTCGGCCGCCCTGCGCGACCCGGTCGAGAAGCTGGTCACGAGCGCGGGCGCCGCCTACACCGGCAGGGTCAGCCTGACCGAGAAGTTCGTCGACGCCGAACAGGCGAGCGTGGTGGACGGGCTGGCCACCAACCTCGCCCCGGCCGGCACCGCCTTCCCCGACGGGGCCACGCCGTACGACAAGGCCGCCGCGATGCTCGCCGGCGCGATCGTGACCAATGACCGCGCGCAGGCGGGCCGGGCGAACCCCGCGGCCACCGGCGTGCTGGAGGCGTTCCAGGCGGGCGACTTCCTGACCCTGAACGGCGACCCCGAGCAGCGCGCGACGATGGCCATCGTGCTCGCGCCGGCCCAGCCGTACGAGGGGGAGGACGCCGATCGGCAGACGAATGCGCTCGTCTCGGTCGCGGCCGGCCTCGACGGCGGAGCTCTCGGCACCGTCCTGGCGGGCACCGTCACCGCCTCCGCCAACGGCGGCGTCATCGCGGCGCTGCACGACACCGGCGGCGTGGCCTCGGCGGTCTCGACCGTCGACACGGTCGATTTCGCCGCGGGCCGTGTCGTGGTGGTCTACGCTCTGCGGGAGCAACTGGCCGGCCGTTCGGGCGCGTACGGTATCGGCAGCGGCGCGACGGCGTTCGAGCCCACGGTGACCGCGCCCAGCCAGACCCCCACCCCGGCGGCGAGCCGGGGCTGAGCCGCCGGCCGGCACACCACGCCTGACGATCACACAGAGAAGGGCAACAGCCGTGGCCAGACGTCCCCAGGCCGGCACCCGCGCCGCCGCGGCCCTCGGGGCCGCCGTCGGCGCCGCGCTCGGCGCGGCCGCCGCGCGCGCCGCCTTCGCCGCGTTCCGGCGCCGCCCGCCGATCGGCGACGAGAAGACCGCCGACGAGTACTGGACCCGGGTCAACCACCGGGGCGAGCCGGTCACGCTGCTGGAGGGCCCCGCGTTCGCCGCCGGCGCCGTCGCCGCCTCCGCCCTCGCCCCCGGACTCCCCGTACGGGCCCGCGCGGCCGCCGTGCTCGCCGGCGCGGGCAGCGGCGTCCTCGGCGCGTACGACGACCTGTTCGGCACGACCTCGTCGAAGGGGTTCAAGGGCCATCTGGCCGCGCTCGCGCGCGGTGAGGTGACCAGCGGAGCGGTCAAGATCCTCGGCATCGGCGCGACCGGGCTCGCCGCGGCGGCGCTCGCCCCCCGTGACGCCCGGGACGGGGGCGCGGTGGCGCGGTCCTTCGACACGCTCGTCGACGGTGCGCTGATCGCCGGCAGCGCCAACCTGGCCAATCTGTTCGACCTGCGGCCCGGCCGCGCGATCAAGGTGGGACTGCTGGCCGGGGTTCCCCTGCTGGCCGCCTCGATCGCCGCGCCGTACGGCCCGCGCTCCGCCCGGGCCGCCGCGCTGACCGCCGTTCCGCTGGGCGCGGCGGCGGCGCTGCTGCCCGAGGACCTGGGCGAGCGGGCGATGCTCGGCGACGCCGGGGCGAACGCGCTCGGCGCGCTGCTCGGCCTGGCGGCCACCGCCCGGCTGGGCAGGCCCGGCCGGATCGCCGCCTTCGGTGTCGTCGCCGCTCTCACCGCCGCCTCGGAGAAGGTCAGCTTCACCAAGGTCATCGCAGGCAACCCGGTGCTCAACCGCCTGGACATGCTCGGCCGCCGCGCTCCGCAGACCACCCCCGGCACGTCGGGGTCGCGCGGGTGACCTGGTCGACCAGGGCCGTGCGCGGAGGCGTACGGCACCGGCATGGATAAGCGGCATGGATAAGCGGCATGGTTAGACGGCTCGGGGCGGGGATCGCGGGGGCGGCGGTCCTCATCGGGGTCATCACGGTCCTGGCGCGGGTGACCGGCTTCGCCAAGCAACTGGCGTTCGCGCGCACGGTCGGCACGAACTGCCTGGCGACCGCCTACTACACGGCCAACAACGTGCCGAACATCGTCTTCGAGGTCGTGGTGGGCGGCGCGCTCGCCGGGATGGTCGTCCCGGTGCTCGCCGGCGCCGCCGCAAGATCGGACGGCGGGGCACGTGCGGAGGTCGGCCGGATCGCCTCCGCGCTGCTGACCTGGGTGGTCGTGCTGCTGGTGCCGCTCGCGGCGCTGACCGCCCTGGTCGCGGCACCGGTGGCGAGGCTGCTCGTCGGCGCCGAGATAGACCACTGCGACGCCGGTCAGGTCGCCGCCGTGGCCGCGCGCATGCTCGTCGTCTTCGCGCCGCAGATCCCGTTGTACGGCATGGCCGTGGTGCTCTACGGCGTGCTGCAGGCCCATCGCCGGTTCTCGGGGCCGGCGCTGGCGCCGCTGGTGTCGAGCGTGGTGGTCATCGTCGCCTACCTGGCCTTCGGGCCGCTCAGCGGCGGCCACAAGGACCCCGCAACGGTGCCAGGACCGGCCGAGATCGCGCTGTCGGCGGGCACGACGCTCGGCGTGCTGGCTCTGGTCGTCACCGTGGTCGGGCCCACGTGGCGGCTCGGCCTGCGGTGGCGGCCCACGCTCCGCTTTCCCGAGGGCGTCGCCGTACAGGTGCGGCGGCTCGCCCTGGCCGGGCTGAGCGCGCTGGTCGCCCAGCAGGCCGCCGCGGCGATCCTCATCCCCGTCGCCAACCGCGTCGGCGGGGGCGCGCTGCCCGCCTACAACTACGCGTGGGCGATCTACCAGGTGCCGTACGCCGTGCTCGCGGTGCCCATCGCGACCAGCGCGTTCCCCGCGCTCGCCGCGCGGGCGCAGGCCGAGGACACGGGCGAGGGCTTCGCGGCGCTGGCGGCGCGGACGACGCGCGCGGTCGTGCTGGTCTGCGGCCTGGCGGCCGGCGCGCTCGCCGCGGTCGCGGTGCCGGTCGCGCACGTCTTCCTCGCCGGGGCCGACACCGCGGTCGCCGCGACGGAGTTCGCCAGGGGGATCGCGCTGTTCGCGCCGGGGCTCATCGGGTATGGCCTGGTGGCCCACCTCAGCCGGGTGCTGTACGCCGCGGGACAGGGCAGGGCGGCGGCCCGGGGACAGGTCGCCGGGTGGCTGGTCGTCGCCGTGGCCCAGGTGGCGTTCGTCCTCGTGCTACCGGACGGCTGGGGCCTGGGCGGGCTCGCGCTCGGCCAGGCGGCCGGCATGACGGTGGGGGCCGGGCTGCTGCTGGCCTCGGTCGTGCGGGCGCGAGGCGCGCGGGCCGCCCACGGCGTCTCGCGGGCCGGTCTGGCCGCCCTGCTGGGCGGGGGCGCGGGCTTCCTCGCGGGCGCGGCGGCCGCCCGGCTTCCCCTGTCGGGCGAAGGACCGTGGGGCGGCCTCCTGACGGCCGCTCTGGCAGGTCTGACGGCCGTGGTCGCGGGAGTCCTCGTCGCCGCGCTCGTGGACCGCGGGGACGTTACCGCCGCCCTGTCCGGAGTGAGGCGTGGAAGAGGTGCGAGCCCGGCGGACCCGTCGGCCGAGGAGGCGGTATGAGCGAGCGGATCAGTAGGCACAGCGTCTGGCGAGGCGCCGAATCGCACGCCTCCGGCATGGCCGGACTCCGAGCCGGGGACGAGGAGCGGGCGTGAGTCGTGTCGTGCTCGTGCTGGGATCGAGCGTGGGGGGCGTGGCCCGGCACGTGCGGATGCTCGCCGGCGGGCTGGTCACGCGGGGACACCGCGTGCTGGTCGCGGGTCCCGGCGGCACCGAGGAGGCCTTCTCTTTCAGTGGCACCGGCGCGGGCTTCGCCGAGGTCGACATCGCCGACCGGCCGCACCCCGCGCACGACCTGCGGACCGCTCTGCGTCTACGCGGGCTCGCCCGCGGCGCGGACGTCGTCCACGCCCACGGACTGCGGGCCGGCGCGCTGGCCGCGCTCGCTCTCACGGGGTCGCGGGGGTGGCCGCGCCTCGTGGTCACCCTGCACAACGCGGTCACGGCGGGCGGCGCGATCGGCGCGGTCTACCGGCTGCTGGAACGGATCGTCGCCCGCCGTGCGGACCGCGTGCTGGCCATCTCGCCGGACGTCGCGGAGCGCATGCGGGCCAGGGGCGCCCGGGGGGTGGACCTCGCGGTGGTGCCCGCGCCGCCGCTCGCAGAACCCGCCCGCTCGGCCGAGGACGTGCGGGCCGAGATCGCCACCCGGCTGTCCGGCGCGGGGCACGCGCCGCAGGCCGCGCAGGAGCGGCCGATCCTGCTCACGGTCGCCCGGCTGGCCCAGCAGAAGGGCCTGGAGACGCTGCTCGACGCGGCGGCCGGGCCGTACAAGGGGGACCCGGTCTTCGTGATCGCGGGCGACGGACCGCTGCGCGAGGAGCTTCAGGCCCGCGTCGACGCCGAGGAACTGCCCGTGGTCCTGTACGGCTGGGCCGAGCCGGCAGACCTGCTCCAGGTCGCGACGGCGGTGATCGTGCCCAGCAGATGGGAAGGGCAGCCGCTGAGCGTCCAGGAGGCGCTGCGGGCGGGCAGGCCGATCATCGCGACCCGGGTGGGCGGCGTTCCCGCGATGGTGGGCGAGGCGGCCCTGCTGGTGCCGCCGCAGGACCCCGGGGCGCTGAGCCGGGAGATCGGCCGCCTGCTCGGCGAGCCCGCCCTGGCCGCCCGCCTGGCGCAGGCGTCCGCGCGCCGGGGCCGCGAGCTGCCCGACGAGGACGCGGCGCTGCGAGCGGTGCTCGCGGCGTACGGGCTGGCGCCGTAGTGGCGACCGGGGTGGCGGGAGGGTGCGACCACCCTCTCGCGCCGGTGACGCAAGACCGTCGGCCTGGTGAGCCGTCGCCTGTTTTCTCCGACGAACGACGACGTTCCGGCAAGGATTAGGTGACGCTAAGTCTGATCCATATACTGGACGGGTTGGGGGGGAGTATCCCTTCGCGGCGGTTCCGTCATCACGGTGTCAGCACCCGGGGCCGTCGGTCCGCCGTGCGCGTACGGGCGGGAGAGACCTCCGGCAGTGTGTTCAGCGCGCGCCGGAGGTAATCGTGGTACATGCGCCCCTGTGGTTGTGGGCCCTGGTCATCGTGGGTCTCGTCGTCGTGGTCGCCGTCGACCTGTGGATCGTCGATCGTGGTGAACCACGCGAGTTCTCCATGCGGCAGGCCGGCATCTGGGTGGGTTTCTACGTCTGCCTGGCCGTGTTGTTCGGCATCGGGTTAACGGTCTGGGCCGGTGCCGGGACAGGTGGCGAGTTCTTCGCGGGCTATCTGACGGAATACAGCCTCAGCGTCGACAACCTGTTCATCTTCTACATCATCATGACCCGCTTCGGGGTGCCCCGGATCTACCAGCACAAGGTCCTGCTGGTCGGCATCGTCCTCGCGCTCGTCATGCGCGGGATCTTCATCGCCATCGGGGCCGCCGCGCTGAGCCGCTTCGGCTGGCTGCTGTACGCGTTCGGGGCCTTCCTCATCTACACGGCGTACACGCTGGTCCGGGACCACAACAAGGAGGACGAGGAGTTCAACGAGAACATCCTCCTGCGCTGGGCCCGGCGGGTCTTCCCGACCACCCCCGACTACGTCGGCTCCCGGGTGACCGTGCGGGTGGACGGCAGGCGCATGGTGACGCCCATGCTGATCGTGATGATCGCCATCGGCACCACGGATCTGCTGTTCGCCCTCGACTCGATCCCGGCCATCTTCGGCCTCACGAAGGCGGCCTTCATCGTGTTCTCCGCGAACGCGTTCGCCCTGATGGGGCTGCGTCAGCTCTACTTCCTGCTCGGCGGACTGCTGCAGCGGCTGGTCTACATCAGCTACGGATTGGCGTTCATCCTCGGTTTCATCGGGGTTAAGCTGATTCTCGAAGCACTTCACGAGAACGAGGTCCCCTGGGCCCCTCAGATCCCCATCTGGGTGTCGCTGGCGGTCATCGGCGCGACCATGGCCGTGACCACCGTCGCCAGTCTCATCAAGGCTCGTCGCGACGACAGGACCATTACTCCGGCGGAAGCCTCCCAGACGGAGGCGTCTCAGGCGGAAGCCCCGCAGGGCTAGCGAAACGGGCACTCACCCTGTTTGCTTGTTCTCGTTGTGCCACGCATTGACTGCCGGATCGGTAATATCGATCGTTAGCTCGCATGCCGCTCCATAGTCGCCAGAAGAGTACAAAGGTCATCTGTGTCCAACGAATCGTTGCCCCGCGGCCCTGAATCCGGGCTCGCGGGAAGTGCCCGGGGCCGAGTCAGGCTCGCACGCGGGGTCTCCCCGTGGCTGGCTCCGACCGCCGCGGCGGCGGCCGTCACCGCCGTTCTCACCCGCAGGTCGCCCCGTTGGGCGCTGGCCGCGGCGCCGCTCGCCGCCCTCACCGGCGGGATGCTGTGGTTCTTCCGCGACCCCGAGCGGGCGCCCGGCGAGGGCAGGCTCATCTCGCCCGCCGACGGCGTCGTGCAGAGCATCGACCCGTGGCCGGACGGCCGCACCAGGGTCGCGATCTTCATGAGCCCGCTGAACGTGCACGTCAACCGGGCGCCCGCGGCCGGCACGGTGACCGCGGTCGAGCACGTGCCCGGCGGCTTCGTGCCCGCGTTCAACAAGGACAGCGACAAGAACGAGCGTGTCGTGTGGCATTTCGACACCGCGCTCGGGGACATCGAGATGGTGCAGATCGCCGGCGCCGTCGCGCGCCGCATCGTGCCCTACCTGTTCGCGGGCGCGAAGGTCGCCCAGGGCGAGCGGGTCGGACTGATCCGTTTCGGCTCCCGGGTGGACGTCTACCTGCCCGAGGGCATCAAGCCGGCGGTCACCGTCGGCACCCGGACTGTCGCGGGGGTGACACGCCTTGACCACATCTGACCTCGGGGCCGAAGCCGCCTGGCCGGTGGAGGAGGTGGATGAGGAGCCGCGCGGGCCCGTCGGCAAGGCCTTCCGCCTGTCTGCCGCCGACTCCCTTTCGCTCGGCAACGCCCTCAGCGGCTTCCTCGCCGTCTGCGTGCTCGCCTGGTCGGCGATCAGCAACCTGCAGGCCGGCGTCAAGTTCGTCCCCGACCCGCGCTTCTTCGGCACGGCCGTGGTGCTGCTGCTCATCGGCGCGACCTGCGACCTGTTCGACGGCCTGGTGGCCAGGAAGTTCCGCGCGTCCGCGATGGGCGCCGAGCTGGACAACCTCGCCGACGTGATCAGCTTCGGCTTCGCTCCCGCCTTCATGGTGATGATCTGGGCCGGCTTCTCCGGCAAGCTCCCGCTGTGGCTGGTGCTGTGCGCGGCCGGGTCCGTCCTGCTCGCCGGCGTCGTACGGCTGGCCCGCTTCGCCTGCGTGAAGACCAAGAGCGGCGACTTCATGGGGCTGCCGATCCCGATGGGCGCGATGACCGTGGTGTCGATCGTGCTGCTCTTCCAGCCGAACTACGTCACGCTCGCCGCCATCTTCGCCGTGGCCTGGCTCATGGTCAGCCGGATCGAATACCCCAAGCCGAAGGGCAACCTGGCCGCCGTCGTGCTGGCCTGGATGCTGATCAACGTGGCCTGCCTGACGATCTGGGCGGCCGGTCTCACGGGCGGCGACCAGCTGATCAAGGTGGGCGCCACCATGCAGATCGCGATCGTGTCCGCGATTCCGCTTCGCGTTCTCATGTTCAAACAGCAGCAGCGCAGGGAACGACGCTCGGAGAACGCGGGCTGACGTCGTCGCACGAACAGGGCCCCGGTCGGCTGGGGCCCGCCACCTTGGGCCCGGGCCAATCACGTGGAGAAAACGCCTAGTCCAATGGAGCCCTGGTCGCCATGCCTCGTGAGCACACCCGGACGTACTTCCTCGGCAAACTGGCCCGGGAGCTTGAGCTGCGAGGGCTGGAGGCGTCCCTGCGCCCCGACCCGCCGTCGCTGAAGGTCCGCGACCCGGACGCGGCGCTGTTCACCGAGACCGTGGACTGCGTCGCGATGTCGGATGGCTGGTTCTACCGCTGGTCCTGGGGCGACGTGGTCGAGAGCGCGGAGGAGCCCGCTCTCGCGGCCGACCGCATCGTGAAGGTCTTCACCACCGGCGAGCCCCGGCCGCACCCTGCCCTCGGCGACGCCTGACCTGGGCTCTCGGCGACGTCTGACCGGTTCGGGCCCGTCACAGCCGGATCGCGTCACAGCCGGATCCACTCCGTCGCCGTGGTGACCTCGTCCAGGACGTCCGGGACGGGGGTCACGCCCAGCCCCGGGCCGTCCGGCACGTCGAGGTGCCCGCCGTCCAGCTCGAACGGCGGGGTCACGTCGGTGTGGAAGTAGCGCCGGGAGGCGGAGGTGTCGCCCGGGAGCGTGAAGCCGGGCAGCGCGGCCAACGCGACGTTGGCCGCCCGCCCGATCCCGGTCTCCAGCATGCCGCCGCACCACACCGCGACGCCGTGGGCGCGGCACAGGTCGTGGATGCGCCGGGCCTCCAGGTATCCGCCCACCCGCCCCGGCTTGATGTTGATCACCGAGCACGCGCCGAGGCTGATGGCCGCCGCCGCGTGGGCGGCCGACTCGATCGACTCGTCCAGGCAGATCGGCGTGCGGATCGACCGGGCGAGCCGGGCGTGCTGCACGAGGTCGTCGTCGGCCAGCGGCTGCTCGATCAGTAGGAGATCGAAGTCGTCCAGCCGGGACAGGTGACGGGCGTCCGCGAGGGTGTAGGCCGCGTTGGCGTCCACCTGGAGCAGCAGGTCCTCCCCGAAGCGCTCGCGGACCGCGCGGACCGGCGTCACGTCCCACCCCGGCCCGATCTTCAGCTTGACCCGTACGTACCCCTCCTCGACGTACGCCCCGACCATGTCGAGCAGTTCGGCCACCGAGCCCATGATCCCGACCGAGACGCCGCAGGGGACGCGGTCGCGGGTGGCGCCGAGGTAGCGGGCGAAGGACTCGCCGGTGATCCGGAGCGACGCGTCGAGCGCCGCGGCCTCCAGCGCCGCCTTGGCCATCCTGTGGCCCTTGAACGGCGCGAGGGCGGGACCGACGGCCTGGGGGTCCAGCTCGCGGGGCAGCGCGGGGATCAGGAAGCGCCGCAGCACGTCGGCCGCCGCGTCCACGTACTCGGAGGAGTACAGCGGCTCGGACATCGCCACGCACTCGCCCCAGCCCTCGGCCCGCGGCGTCACCACCCGCACCAGCAGGACGTCGCGGCTGGTTTCGGTGCCGAACGACGTCCGGAACGGCGCGACGAGCGGCATCGCGATCCGGCGCAGTTCGATTCCAGTGATCTCCATGAGGTGCCCGGGCTCCAGGGGAAGGACGGTGTGCGCCGACCACTATACGGACGCCGTTCCGCGGTCCTCAGACCACCAGCCCGAGCAGGAGCACGCAGCAGAACGACACCACCGAGATGATCGACTCCATCACCGACCAGCTCCTGATCGTCTCGCCGACGGACATCCCGAGGTACTCCTTGACCAGCCAGAACCCGGCGTCGTTCACGTGGGAGAAGAACAGCGACCCGGCGCCGATGGCGAGCACGAGCAGGGCGACGTGGGCGGGGGAGAGCCCGGCCGCCAGCGGCGCGGCGATCCCGGCGGCGGAGATCGTGGCGACCGTGGCGGAACCGGTGGCCAGCCGGATCCCGACGGCGATCAGCCAGCCGAGCACGAGCACGGGCACGTGGGCTCCCTGCGCGGCCTCGCCGATGACCTTCCCGACGCCCGAGTCGATCAGGGTCTGCTTGAATCCCCCGCCCGCGCCCACGATGAGCAGGATCCCGGCGATCGGCGGCAGCGAGTCGGCGATCGCCGAGGAGATCCGGGCCCGGCCGAAGCCCGCGGCGCGGCCCAGCGTGAACATCGCCACGATCACGCCGATCAGCAGGGCGATCAGGGGAGTGCCGAGGACCTCGAACACGGTGCGCACCGCGTGGCCCTCCGGCAGGACGATCTCCGCGACGGCCCGGCCCAGCATCAGCACGACAGGAAGCAGGATCGTGGCCACCGTGACGCCGAACCCCGGCCGGGGGCGGTCGGCGTCCCCCGGCACCGTGTTCTCAGACTCCTGGGTCTGCTCGCGTCCGAGGCGCTCGGGCGGCGCCGGCCGCACCCACCGGGCGGCGAACCTGGCGAACAGCGGGCCGGACACGACCACGGTCGGGATCGCCACCAGCAGGCCCAGCCCGAGCGTGAGCCCGAGGTCCGCCTTGAGCGTGTCGATCGCGACCAGCGGCCCGGGATGCGGGGGCACCAGGCCGTGCAGGACGGACAGGCCCGCCAGAGCGGGGATCGCGATCAGCAGCAGCGGACGGCCACTGCGCCGGGCCACCAGCAGGATGACGGGAATCAGCAGGACCAGCCCGATCTCGAAGAACATCGGCAGTCCGATGAGCACCGCGATGAGCGTCATCGCCCACGGCAGGGCGCGGTCGCCGCTGCGACGCAGGATGCCGTCCACGATCTCCTCGGCCCCGCCCGAGTCGGCCAGCAGCTTGCCCAGCATGGCCCCGAGGGCGATGAGCACACCGACGCCGGCCACGGTCGAGCCGAGTCCGGCGGAGAAGCTGTCGATCAGCTTCTCGGGGGCCATGCCGGCCACCAGGCCGAGCACACCCGAGCCGAGCGCGAGGGCGAGGAACGGGTGGGTCCGCAGCTTCGTGATCAGCAGCACGATGACCGCGATGCCGGCCAGGGCGGCCACGATGAGGCGGGTGTCGTCGCCGCTCCACGCGGCCGTGCTCGCGAGGGGGGTCACGAGGGGGGTCATCCGGGGCTCCTCCGACGGTCCGTGCGGTAGCCGCTGCCCCACAGGAGCCCTCCGAATCACGAGAACCGGCTCACGCGTCCCCGAATCATGCGATCCGGATCGGGTGGTTCGGCTCACGCCGCACGGATCACACGGCCCCGGCTCGATCGGACCGGAGGCGCCGGGACGAGGCCGGCCGTCCGCTGCGGGACGCCGGCCGTCCTGGCGTGTGTCACGTCACCAGCCGCGGGCCTTCCACTCGGGCAGGTGCGGCCGCTCGGCGCCGAGCGTGGTGTCCCTGCCGTGGCCGGGGTAGACCCACGTCTCGTCGGAAAGACGATCGAAGATCCGTTCCACCACGTCCGTGAACAGCTGCTCGAACCGCGCCGGGTCCTTCTGGGTGTTGCCGACGCCGCCGGGGAACAGGGAGTCGCCGGTGAACAGGTGGCGGTCCTGATAGAGCAGCGCGATCGAGCCGGGGGTGTGGCCGCGCAGGTGGATGACGTCCAGCGTCACCACGCCGACCGTCACCCGGTCGCCGTGCCCGACCTCCCGGGTGATCTTCACCGGCAGCTCGGGGGCGTCGAGGGGGTGGGCGACGGTCTGCGCGCCGGTGGCGCGGGCGACTTCCTTCAGGGCCCCCCAGTGGTCGCGGTGCCGGTGGGTGGTCACGATCGAGCTGATCGGCATGTCGCCGATGAGGTCGAGGAGCCGGTCGGGCTCGGCCGCCGCGTCGATCAACAGCCCGTCGCCGGTCTCCGTGCACCGGAGCAGGTAGGCGTTGTTGCCGAAGTCGCCGACCTCGATCTTCGAGATCGTCAGCCCGGGGACCTCGCGTACCTCGGCGGGTCCGCCCTTGGTGACGTTTCCGGTATAGGTCATGATCGTTCCTCTCTGGTTCCCGGCGGCGGCCAGGACGACGGTGGCTCGGCGGGCAGCCCCGCCGGGGACGGCTTCGGCCAGGGCGGCGGGGACGGCGGCCTCCCGGCCTGCTGGAGGTGCCCCTGAGGTGAAGCGAGTCGCAGGCCCGTGCCGTCGGTCCTGCCCGTGAGCCAGGCGAGCAGCTCGCGCGGCGTGCCCTCCACGGCCGGGCCGTCGCCGAGGCCGGTCCACGTCCTCAGGACATCGCCGGTGCCCGGGTCGAGGGCGACGACCTCGCCCACCGGGCTCTCGTCGCCGAGCCAGAGCATCGTGTCGTACAGCTCTCGCCTCACGTACGTCTCGGGCCAGTCGGCCCATCCGTAGCCTGCCCCGAGGTCGGCGTGGTGCACCTCGACCTCCCTGAGCCGGCGGATCGGGACGTACCAGGCGGGGTGGTCGGGCGGGTTCATCCCCGAGACCGGCGCGGTCCACGCCTCTGCGGGCATCTGCCCGACCGCCGCGGCGAACCGCTCCGCGCTGTCGCGCAGGTCGGCGAGCTGTTCACCGGCCGGGCGGCCGGCGCCCGCCTCGATGCCGGCCTCGCGGGCCCGCGCCGACGCGTACTGCGGGGTGCGCACCCCCGTGCGTGCCCAGGCCAGCAGGTTGACGTAGCTGTCGGCGTTGCGGGCGATATGCGCGAGCACGTGTCCCCTCGTCCACCCGGGCAGCAGGGACGGCGCGCGGAGATCCTCGTCGGTGAGGCGGGCGGCGGTCGCCAGCAGGCGCTCGGTCGCCTCGGTCAGCTCCCGCTCGATCTCGTCGATAACGGACATGGACAGAATCATGGACCCTGGACTCCCCGGCCGCCGTCCCCGTAACCGCGAGGGAAGAGGACGGCGCCCCCGGCGGTTGTATGAGCAGGGGTTTCGCGCGGATGCCGGGCGCGGGTTTGACGAAGCTCATACTCTGGTTCACGGAGCGTGTCCCACGAAAGCACGCGGGGCCGCCCCCTCCGGCCGCCGGACGATGCCCCCCCCGAAATTGTCGGTGGCTCTGGATAGCCTGCCCGTGCACCTCCATTCACCTCATCGACCTATCGGGACCACCGTGGCTGACCGCCTGATCGTGCGTGGCGCACGCGAACACAACCTGAAGGACGTCTCGCTCGACCTCCCGCGAGACGCTCTGATCGTCTTCACCGGGCTCTCGGGCTCCGGCAAGTCCAGCCTGGCCTTCGACACGATCTTCGCCGAGGGACAGCGGCGATACGTGGAGTCCCTGTCCGCGTACGCCCGGCAGTTCCTGGGTCAGATGGACAAGCCCGACGTGGACTTCATCGAGGGCCTTTCCCCGGCCGTCTCCATCGACCAGAAGTCCACCAGCCGCAACCCCCGTTCGACCGTCGGCACGATCACCGAGGTCTACGACTACCTGCGTCTGCTCTGGGCGCGCATCGGCAAGCCGCACTGCCCGCAGTGCGAGCGCCCGATCGCCCGCCAGACACCGCAGCAGATCGTGGACCGTGTGCTCGAACTGGAGGAGGGCACCCGGTTCCAGGTCCTCGCCCCGATCATCCGCGGCCGCAAGGGCGAGTACGCCGAGCTGTTCCGCGAGCTGCAGACCAAGGGCTACGCCCGCGCCCGCGTGGACGGCACGATCGTGCGACTGGAGGAGCCGCCCACCCTCAAGAAGTACGAGAAGCACGACATCGAGGTGATCGTCGACCGGCTGTCGGTGAAGGAGAGCGCGCGGCGCAGGCTCACCGACTCGGTGGAGACGGCGCTGCAGCTGTCCGGCGGCACGATCACGCTCGACTTCGTCGACCTTCCCGACGACGACCCCAACCGTGAGCGCTTCTACTCCGAGCACCTCTACTGCCCCTACGACGACCTGTCGTTCGAGGAGCTGGAGCCCCGGTCGTTCTCGTTCAACTCGCCCTTCGGCGCCTGCCCCGAGTGCACCGGCCTCGGCACCCGCATGGAGGTCGACCCCGACCTCCTTGTGCCCGACCCCGAGCGCACGCTGGGCGACGGTGCGGTCAGCCCGTGGGCGAACGGCCACACCAGCGACTACTTCGTGCGGCTGCTTGAGGCGCTGGGCAACGCGCTCGGCTTCGACCTCGACACCCCCTGGGAGCGGCTGCCGAAGAAGGCGCAGAAGGCGATCCTGCACGGCCACGACGAGCAGGTCCACATCCGCTACAGCAACCGGTATGGCAGGCAGCGGTCCTACTACACCGAGTTCGAGGGCGTGATCCCCTGGGTCCAGCGCCGGCACGCCGAGTCGGAGAGCGACGCCAGCAGGGAGCGGTTCGAGGGCTTCATGCGCGAGGTGCCCTGCCCGGCCTGCAAGGGCCGCCGCCTCAAGCCGGTCTCGCTGGCCGTGACCGTGGGTGAGGCCTCGATCGCCGAGGTCTCGGGCATGTCGATCGCCGACTGCGCCAAGTTCCTGTCCGGCCTGCGGCTGTCCGAGCGGGACATGCACATCGCCGAGCGGGTGGTCAAGGAGATCAACGCCCGGCTGGGCTTCCTGCTCGACGTCGGCCTCGACTACCTCACCCTCGACCGCGCCGCCGGCACGCTGGCGGGCGGCGAGGCGCAGCGGATCCGGCTGGCCACCCAGATCGGCTCCGGCCTGGTCGGCGTGCTGTACGTGCTGGACGAGCCGTCCATCGGCCTGCACCAGCGGGACAACCAGCGCCTGCTGGAGACACTGATCCGGCTGCGCGACATGGGCAACACGCTGATCGTGGTCGAGCACGACGAGGACACGATCGCCGCCGCCGACTGGGTGGTCGACATCGGCCCCGGCGCGGGCGAGCACGGCGGCCAGGTCGTCGTGTCCGGCACCGTGCAGGACCTGCTCGCCAGCGAGGAGTCGCTGACCGGCGCCTACCTGTCGGGACGCAAGGCGATCACCGCGCCGGAGATCCGGCGTCCGCGGGACAAGAAGCGGCAGCTCGTCGTGAAGGGCGCCCGTGAGCACAACCTGAAGGGGGTGGACGTCGAGTTCCCGCTCGGCGTCTTCACGGCGGTCACCGGCGTCTCGGGGTCCGGCAAGTCGACGCTGGTCAACGACATCCTGTACGCCGCGCTGGCCAAGGAGCTGAACGGCGCGAAGACCGTGCCAGGACGGCACTCCCGAGTCGTCGGCACCGACCTGGTGGACAAGGTCGTCCACGTCGACCAGTCGCCGATCGGCCGTACGCCGAGGTCCAACCCGGCGACGTACACGGGCGTCTTCGACCATGTGCGCAAGCTGTTCGCGGCCACGACCGAGGCGAAGGTCCGCGGTTACCTGCAGGGCCGGTTCAGCTTCAACGTCAAGGGCGGGCGCTGCGAGGCGTGCTCCGGCGACGGCACCATCAAGATCGAGATGAACTTCCTGCCGGACGTCTACGTCCCCTGTGAGGTCTGCCACGGCGCCCGATACAACCGGGAGACGCTGGAGGTCCACTACAAGGGCAAGACGATCTCCGAGGTCCTCGACATGCCGATCGAGGAGGCGCTGGAGTTCTTCGAGGCGATCCCCGCCATCCGCCGTCACCTGCAGACCCTCAACGACGTCGGTCTCGGTTACGTACGGCTGGGCCAGCCCGCGACCACCCTGTCCGGCGGCGAGGCGCAGCGGGTTAAGCTCGCCTCCGAGCTGCAGCGGCGCTCGACCGGCCGCACCGTGTACGTGCTGGACGAGCCCACCACCGGCCTGCACTTCGAGGACATCAGGCGGCTTCTCGGCGTGCTCAACCGGCTCGTGGACGCCGGCAACACGGTGATCGTGATCGAGCACAACCTCGACGTCATCAAGACCGCCGACTGGATCGTGGACATGGGGCCCGAGGGCGGGTCCGGAGGCGGCAGGGTCATCGTCGCCGGCACGCCCGAGGAGGTCGCCCGGGTCGAGGAGAGCCACACCGGCGCGTTCCTGCGCAAGATTTTGGGCGTATGAGTGTTCGTCTCATGATTTCTCCCTACTGTTCTGCTTCCGACCGCGTCACTGTGAACCGGCCACGGGGTGATGGCCGTACCTGAGGACACACAGGGTGACGCGTCGCGCAGGGGAAGGACCCGGGGCCGTGGACGTCCCGGGCCGCCGCATCAGGGAAGGATGAGCATGACGGATACGACACGCCGGGCCGTGATCTTCGGCGCCGGAGGCGCCGGGCTGGCGGTGGCGCTGAGCGCGTGCGGTGCCTCCGACGGGGACGACATGACGGCGTCGGCGGACCAGGGCGGGTCCCAGGACGGCCAGTCCCAGGCGGCACAGGGCGGAGGCGAGCTCGCGAAGACCTCCGACATCCCCGAGGGCGGCGGCAAGGTCTTCAAGGACCAGGACGTCGTCGTCACGCAGCCGGCGGCCGGCGAGTTCAAGGCGTTCAGCGCGAAGTGCACCCACCAGGGCTGCCCGGTCGCGAGCGTCTCGAACAACGAGATCGTCTGCCCGTGCCACGGCAGCAAGTTCAGCGCCAAGGACGGCTCCGTGACCAACGGCCCGGCGGCCAAGCCGCTGGCCGAGAAGAAGATCACGGTGAGCGGCGACAGCATCACCCTCGCCTGACGGGGGCCACCGGGTCCGGTGTTTCGGGCGGGCTCGGTGCCCGGTGGCCGCAGGCGGGCGAGCACTCCCTCGCCTGCGGGCGCCAGGAGACCTCGCCGCCCGTCATCGCGCGGAAGCGTGCGCGATGGCGGGCGGCCGCCCACGGCATCCCAAGCGATTGAACGTCACGCCGGCGGCCGGGCGAGTTTGGCGGCCACGGCGTCGAGGACCCAGTCCAGGCCGGTCGCGAAGGACGCCTCAGCGTCCACCTCCGTGCCGTCGTGCACGACCTTGGCCAGTGCCGGGAAGCGGCCCGTGGCCAGCATCCTCATCACATGCGGTCCGGAGGCGCGCTGCCAGTCGCGCTCGGACAGGCCCGTGGCGCGCTCGGCCCGCAGGTTCGCGATCTCGCGCCTGATCGCGCCGGTGAAGTAGGCGCTGACCGTCTCCACAGCGCGCATGACGGTCTCGAGGTCGGCGAGGCCGTCGAAGGCGGCCAGCGTGGCCTCAGTCACGGCGAGGGCGTTCGGGCCCAGGGCCGGACGGCCGCCGAGCAGGTCGGCCAGCCATTCGTGACGGAGAGCGGCCTGCCTGGTGCGGTGGGCGAGGATGCGTAGCACCTCCCGCCAGTCACCGGGCTGCTCCCCGGGGAGAATCTCGGCGTAGACCTCGTCCACCATGAGGTCGAACAGCTCCTCCTTGGTGGAGATGTATCCGTACAGCCGCATCGGGCCGACGTCCAGCCGGGCGGCGACCTTGCGCAACGACACCGCCTCCAGCCCGCCCTCGTCGGCCAGCGCGATGGCGGCGGCGACGATGCGCTCCCGGTCGAGCGGCACGGGGCGAGTCGGCGGCTCCGGCCGGTCCCACACAGTCATGCATGCATCGTACTGGTTGCGATACACCGTCTCAGAGCAATACAGTGTATAGATATGAGACATCGTATCGCCGTGATCGGGGGCGGCCCCGCCGGCCTTACCTTCGCCCGCGTCCTGCACCGCCACGATCACCCCGTCACCGTCCTCGAACGCGATCCCGCCCCCGACGCCCGTCCCCCGGGTGGCACGCTGGACCTGCACGAAAATCTGGGCCAGCTCGCGCTGGACAAGGCGGGGCTGCTGGCGGAGTTCCAGGCGCTGTCCCGCCCCGAGGGGCAGGCCATGCGCATCCTGGGCCCGGACGGGACCGTCCTCCGCGACTGGCAACCCCGTCCGGATGACCGGGCCAATCCGGAGATCGACCGCGGGCAACTCCGCGACCTGCTGCTCGGCCCCCTGGACGTTCAGTGGGGGCGGGGTGTGACGGAGGTGGTGCCGGGGACCGGGGATGGCGTGCTGGTCCGTTTCGCGGACGGGCGACAGGAGACGTTCGACCTTGTGGTCGGCGCGGACGGCGCCTGGTCCCGGGTCCGCCCGGCGGTCTCGTCCGCGACGCCGCACTACACCGGCGTCACCTCGGTCGAGACCTCCCTGGACGACGTCGACACCCGCTACCCCGACCTCGCCCGGTTGATCGGCGACGGTGCCATGGCTGTGTACGGCGTGAACCGCAATCTCGTCGCCCAGCGCAACAGCGGCGGCCACGTCAAGGTGTACGCCCAGTTCCGCGCGCCGCTGGACTGGCACACGAACCTGGACCGGCATATGGGCCTGAACCGGCGCGCGGGCCTGGACGCAGGTCTGGACCTGGCTGACGCCGAGGCCGTGCGATCAAGCCTGCTGGCTCTGTTCGACGGCTGGGCCGCTCCCGTCCTCGACCTCCTCCGCCACGGCACCGCTTTCGTCCACCGCCCCCTCTACGTCCTGCCCGCGCCCCACACCTGGACCCACGTCCCCGGGGTGACGCTGCTGGGCGACGCCGCCCACCTGATGCCCCCATTGGGGGTGGGTGCGAACCTCGCGATGCTGGAAGGCGCCGAACTCGCCGAGTCCGTCGCCGTCAGCCAGGGCCCTGGCGATCTGGACGAGGCCATCCGCGCTTTCGAGGAGCAGATGTGGGCACGGGCCGGCAGGTGGGCGAAGATCACGACGGCCGGTCTGGAACGCCTCGTGAGCCCGGACCCCACCGAAGCCCTCGCCTTCTTCGACGAAGTCCAGCCATCCTGACGGTCAAGCGCGAGAGCACCGGCGACCGGCCACGTCTCCATGGGGCAGGGCGGCACGGCGATCTACAGCGTAAAGGCCGGTTCGTGTCCCGCCGCCGCGAGGGCGACGGGAATGTCGGCGGGGCCCAGTAGTCTTTGGGTGTGGCGGATCCGGCAACTTATCGACCGGCGCCCGGATCGATTCCTGAGTCGCCAGGCGTCTACCGCTTCCGCGACCCGGGTGGCCGGGTGATCTACGTGGGCAAGGCGAAGAGCCTGCGGCAGCGGCTCAACTCGTACTTCGCGGACTTCGCCGGCCTGCACCCGCGGACGCAGACCATGCTGACGACCGCGGCGTCCGTGGACTGGACGGTGGTCGGCACCGAGGTCGAGGCGCTCCAGCTCGAATACTCCTGGATCAAGGAGTTCGACCCCCGGTTCAACGTCAAGTACCGCGACGACAAGTCGTACCCATACCTGGCCGTGACGATGGGGGAGGACTTCCCCCGGGTGCAGGTGATGCGCGGGGCCAAGCGGAAGGGCACCCGCTACTTCGGCCCCTACTCGCATGCCTGGGCCATCCGGGAGACCGTCGACCTGCTGCTGCGCGTCTTCCCCGTGCGGACGTGCTCGGCGGGGGTCTTCAAGCGGGCGGGCCAGATCGGGCGGCCCTGCCTGCTGGGATACATCGACAAGTGCTCCGCGCCCTGCGTCGGCCGGGTCACCCCCGATGAGCATCGCGCCCTCGCCGAGGACTTCTGCGACTTCATGGCCGGCAACACCGGCCGCTTCATCAAGCGGCTGGAGCGCGAGATGCGCGAGGCGGCGGCCGTGGAGGAGTACGAGCGGGCCGCGCGGCTGCGCGACGACATCCAGGCGCTGCAACGGGCCCTCGAGAAGCAGACGGTCGTGCTCGGCGACGACACCGACTGCGACGTGATCGCCCTCGCCGAGGACCCGCTCGAGGCGGCGGTCCAGGTCTTCTACGTGCGCGGCGGCAGGATCCGCGGGCAGCGCGGCTGGGTGGTCGACAAGGTCGAGGAGGCCGGCCCCGGCGAGCTGGTGGAGCAGTTCCTGCTCCAGATGTACGGCGAGGCGACGATTCCCCGCGAGATCCTGGTGCCGGCGCGGCCCCCGGACGAGGCCGCACTGATCGAGCTGCTGAGCGAGCAGCGGGGTTCCCGTGTCGACCTGCGCGTTCCCCAGCGCGGCGACAAGAAGAGCCTCATGGAGACCGTGGAGCGCAACGCCAAGGAGTCGCTCGCCCAGCACAAGCTGCGCCGCGCGAGCGACCTGACCACGCGCAGCCGGGCCCTGCAGGAGATCGCGGACGCCCTCGACCTCGACCAGGCGCCGCTGCGGATCGAGTGCTACGACGTGTCGCACATCCAGGGCGAGAACGTCGTGGCCTCGATGGTGGTCTTCGAGGACGGCCTGGCCCGCAAGAGCGAGTACCGCCGTTTCTCCATCAGGACCGCGGAAGGCGACGTCGCCTCGATATACGAGGTCATCTGCCGGCGGTTCAAGCGTTATCTGGAGGAGCGGGCGGCGACGGGCGAGCTGGACGCGGAGACGGAGGACGCGGCGGCGCACGACGGGGCGGCGCACGACGGGGCAGGGTACGACGCGGACGGGTACGGAGCGGCCGAGCGCGGCGGCGCCGCGACGCCGATCGACCCGGAGACCGGCCGTCCTCGCAAGTTCGCCTACCCGCCCAACCTCGTGGTGGTGGACGGCGGCCCGGCGCAGGCGGCGGCGGCCCAGCGCGCCCTGGACGAGCTCGGGATCGACGACATCGCGGTGTGCGGGCTGGCCAAGCGGCTGGAGGAGGTCTGGCTGCCCGGCGACGACCAGCCGGTGATCCTGCCGCGCAGCAGCGAGGGCCTCTATCTGTTACAGCGCGTCCGCGACGAAGCGCACAGGTTCGCCATCACCTACCATCGGACGAAGAGGTCGAAATCGCTCAAGGAGAGCGCGCTCGACCACGTGCCGGGCCTGGGCCCGGCACGCCGTCAGGCCCTGCTGCGGCACTTCGGCTCGGTGAAGCGGCTGCGGGAGGCGAGCGCGGAGGAGATCCGCGAGGTCCCCGGCATCGGCCGTGCGACCGCCGAGGCCATCGTCGCGGCGCTGCGCGGTGAGAGCCCGTCCCCGGCGGGGCAGGGGTCGTGAGGTGCTCGCGCGAGCACCTCGGCATGTCCCGTCCCGGCCGGGGCAGCAGGCAGGGGCAGCGGGGAGGGCGCCGTCGGGGTCGCCCGGCGTGGCGGTGGCGCGATCAGGTGAAGAGGTGTCATGCTCCGGCACCAGAGGTCCCTCCCGTGGGGAGGGGGCCCGGTCCCCTGCGGGCGGGCCAGGCCATCCCGGCGTGGGCGGACGGTGGACGGGGCTGACGTTGGGCGAGCTGACATGGGCGGCAAGGCGGTGAGCGGGCGATGAGCACGACTGAGCCGGCATTCGTGGTGATCACCGGAATGTCGGGGGCGGGGCGCAGCACCGCCGCGAAGGCTCTGGAGGACCTCGGCTGGTTCGTGATCGACAATCTGCCGCCGGGGCTGCTGTCCTCGCTCGCCGAGGAGGCGGGCCGGGTGAACATGGCGACCGACCGCGTCGCGGCCGTGGTCGACGTGCGCAGCCTCGCCTTCACCACCGACCTGAACGCGGCGATCGAGGAACTCGACGGGCGCGGCGTCGGCGTCCGAGTGGTGTTCCTGGAGGCGAGCGACGAGGAGCTGGTCCGCAGGTTCGAGAACGTCCGGCGTCCCCACCCTCTCCAGGGTGACGGGCGGCTCGTCGACGGGATCGATCGCGAGCGCGGCATCCTGCGCGAGGTCCGCGCCAACGCCGACCTCGTCATCGACACGTCCCTGCTGAACGTCCACGAGCTCCGGAAGAAGATCGTGTCGTTCTTCGGCGGCGAGGACCGCCCGGGGCTGAAGGTCAACGTGGTGTCCTTCGGCTACAAGTACGGCCTGCCGGTCGACGCCGACCTCGTCGTGGACTGCCGGTTCCTGCCCAACCCCCACTGGGTGCCGGAACTGCGGCCCATGAACGGGCTCGACGCCCCCGTGCGCGACTACGTGCTCAGCCAGCCCGGGGCCAAGGAGTTCCTCGACGGCTACGAGGAGGTCTTCGGCGTCGTGGCCGCCGGATACACGCGCGAGGGCAAGGGCTACGCGACCCTCGCCGTGGGCTGCACCGGAGGCAAGCACCGCAGCGTCGCGATGGCCGAGCAGCTCGGCGCCCGCCTGCGCGAGCGCGGCATGGACGTCCAGGTCAGCCACCGGGACACGGGCCGCGAGTGACGGCCCCCGCCCGGTCCGCCGGCGGGCCCGCGGGCGGAACCTCGTACGGCGAGCCCCGGCAGGCGCCGGGGCCGGGCCGATCGGCACGACATGAGCGCCACGGCTCCGCAGAGCGGTGCTCGTGGCGAGGCGAGGAGGACGATGAAGGACCCCGCCCCGGAAAAACCCGCGGACCCCTCCGTCCCCGATCATCCCCGGAAGTCCCCCACCCCCGGCAGACCGATGCTTTCCCCGCACCCCGCCACCGCCGCGAGCGGTCCCAAGGTCGTCGCGCTCGGCGGCGGCCACGGCCTGTACGCCTCCCTGTCGGCCCTCAGGACCGTCACGGACGACCTGACGGCCGTGGTGACGGTGGCCGACGACGGCGGCTCCAGTGGGCGTCTCAGGCGCGAGCTGGGGGTTCTCCCGCCCGGTGACCTGCGGATGGCGCTCGCGGCCCTGTGCGGCGACGACGAGTGGGGCCAGACCTGGAGCGAAGTCGTCCAGCACCGTTTCAGAAGCGAGGGCGAACTGCACGGCCACGCCGTCGGCAACCTCCTCATCGTCGCGCTCTGGGAGCTGCTGGAAGATCCCGTCGTGGGCCTGGAATGGGTGGGCCGGCTGCTCGGCGCGCACGGCCGGGTGCTGCCCATGGCCTCCGTGCCGCTCGACATCCAGGCGGAGGTCGAGCTGGACGGGACGGTCACGACGGTGCGCGGGCAGGTCGCCTGCGCGCTGACGCCCGGGCGGGTGCGCTCCATCTCGCTGGTGCCGTCCGACCCGCCCGCCTGCCCCCAGGCGATCGAGGCGATCGAGGCGGCCGACTGGGTGGTGTTCGGGCCGGGCTCCTGGTTCACCAGCGTGCTGCCGCACCTGAAGGTGCCCGGACTCGCCCGGGCGCTGCACGAGACGAGCGCGAGGCGGCTGGTGATCCTCAACCTCGCGCCGCAGGCGGGGGAGACCGACGGCTTCTCGCCGGAACGGCACCTGGAGGTGCTCGGTGAGCACGCCCCCGCACTGGTCGTCGACGCGGTCATCGCCGACGGCGGTGTGGTCGCCGACCCGAGGGCGCTGGAGAAGGCGGCCTGGTCGATGGGCGGCCGGGTCGTTTTGGCCGATGTGGCCGCCTCTGACGGATCTGCACGGCACGACGGACCACGTCTTGCCGCTGTCCTGGATGAGATTTTCCGTGAGAAGCGGTGATTGCGTGTCCGCCAGGTGCGAGAGACTGACGGGCAGAGTCTGTCTGGGGGAGGACACGAGCTGATGGCCATGACGGGTGTGGTGAAAGACGAGCTGAGCCGCCTTCCGGTGCTCAAGCCCTGCTGCCGCAAGGCGGAGGTCTCGACGCTGCTGCGGTTCGCCAGCGGGCTGCACCTGGTGGGCGGGCGCATCGTGATCGAGGCCGAGCTCGACACCAACGCCACCGCCCGCAGGCTGATCAAGGACATCGGCGAGGTCTTCGGCCACAAGGCCGAGGTGCTGGTCCTGGCCCCCGCGGGGCTGCGCAAGGGCTCGCGCTACGTCGTGCGCGTCTACAAGGACGGCGAGGCGCTGGCCCGGCAGACCGGCCTGATCGACAACCACGGGCGTCCCGTGCGCGGGCTGCCACGGCAGGTCGTCTCCGGGGCCACCTGCGACGCCGAGGCGGCCTGGCGGGGCGCGTTCCTCGCGCACGGCTCGCTGACCGAGCCCGGCCGGTCGATGTCGCTGGAGGTGACCTGCCCCGGGCCGGAGGCGGCGCTGGCCCTGGTCGGCTCGGCCCGGCGGCTCAAGATCCACGCCAAGGCGCGCGAGGTGCGCGGCGTCGATCGCGTGGTCGTGCGCGACGGCGACGCGATCAGCGCGCTGCTGACCCGGCTAGGCGCCCACGACAGCGTGCTGGCCTGGGAGGAGCGGCGGATGCGCCGCGAGGTGCGGGCCACCGCCAACCGCCTGGCCAACTTCGACGACGCCAACCTGCGCAGGTCGGCCAGGGCGGCCGTCGCCGCCGGCGCGAGGGTGCAGCGGGCACTGGAGATCCTCGGCGACGACGCCCCCGAGCACCTGGTGATCGCCGGCCGGCTGCGGGTCGAGCACAAGCAGGCGTCCCTGGAGGAGCTCGGCCAGATCGCCGACCCGCCGCTGACCAAGGACGCCATCGCCGGGCGCATCCGGCGGCTGCTCGCGATGGCCGACAAGCGCGCCCAGGATCTCGGCATCGCCAACACCGAGGCCAACCTCACCGCGGACATGCTCGTGCAGTAGCGACGCCTTCCCGGCTCCGTCCCGGCCCGGCGCACCGGGTGCGGCGTGCGCGCCGCGCCACCTTTCAGCCGCCCGAGGACGCGGCGGCGGGCGCCTGGGCGAGGGCCCGGTGGACCGGGTGTGGCGGGGTCGCCGTCGTGCGGGAAGGGCCCGCTCACCGGCTCGTCCGGCCTGACACGCCGTCAAAGCACGGCCCGGTGGTCTACACCAATTTGGGTCCGATAAGGTCTGTCATTGAGGTTTAACACAGCCCTGGCGCCGGTACCCGGCGCACGACGTACGAGGGAGATCGGATCCGTGAGCATCCGCGTAGGCGTCAACGGCTTCGGCCGTATCGGCCGCAACTTCTGGCGCGCTGTGGCGGCCAGCGGCAAGGACATTGAGATCGTCGCCGTCAACGACCTCACCGACAACGCCACGCTGGCCCACCTGCTGAAGTACGACAGCATCCTGGGCCGCCTGCCGTACGAGGTCAAGGCCTCGGCGGACGAGATCACCGTTGACGGCAAGGCGATCAAGGCGTTCGCCGAGCGCGACCCCGCCAAGCTGCCCTGGGGCGACCTCGGCGTGGACGTCGTCGTCGAGTCGACCGGTCTGTTCACCGACGCCACCAAGGCCAAGGTGCACGCCGACAACGGCGCGAAGAAGGTCATCATCTCCGCCCCGGCGAAGAACGAAGACGTGACGATCGTCATGGGCGTGAACCACGAGAAGTACGACCCGGCCGCTCACACGATCATCTCCAACGCCTCCTGCACCACCAACTGCCTGGCCCCGATGGCCAAGGTCATCAACGACACCTTCGGTATCGAGAAGGGCCTGATGACCACCATCCACGCCTACACGCAGGACCAGAACCTGCAGGACGGCCCGCACAAGGACCTGCGCCGCGCCCGCGCCGCCGCGCTGAACATCGTCCCGACCTCCACCGGCGCCGCCAAGGCCATCGGCCTGGTCCTGCCGGAGCTGAAGGGCAAGCTCGACGGCTACGCGCTGCGCGTGCCGATCCCGACGGGCTCGGCCACCGACCTCACGGTCGAGGTCGGCCGCGAGACCACCGTCGAGGAGGTCAACGCCGCGCTGAAGGCCGCCGCCGAGGGCGCGCTCAAGGGCTACCTCAGCTACACCGAGGACGAGATCGTCTCCAGCGACATCGTCACCGACCCGTCGTCCTGCATCTTCGACGCCGGCCTCACCAAGGTCATCGGCAACCAGGTGAAGGTCGTCGGCTGGTACGACAACGAGTGGGGCTACTCCAACCGTCTCGTGGACCTCATCGAGTACGTGGGCGCCTCCCTCTGATGATCGGAATCGACGAGCTCGACGTGAAGGGCCGGCGCGTGTTCGTGCGCGCCGACCTCAACGTCCCCCTCGACGGGGAGACGATCACCGACGACGGTCGCATCCGGGCGTCGGTGCCGACGATCAAGAAGCTGATCGAGCGCGGCGCGAAGGTCGTCGTCGCCGCCCACCTCGGCCGCCCCAAGGGCTCCGTCACGCCGAAGTACTCGCTCGCCCCGGTTTCCCGGCGGCTGGCCGAGCTGCTCGGCGAGGACGTGGCGTTCGCCGCCGACGTGGTCGGCGAGTCCGCGCAGAGCGTGGTGGCGAGCCTGCAGGACGGGCAGGTCGCTCTCCTGGAGAACCTGCGCTTCGAGCCGGGCGAGGAGTCCAAGGACGACGCGGTCAGGGGCGAGTTCGCCGGCAAGTTGGCCGCCCTCGCCGAGCTCTACGTCGGCGACGGCTTCGGCGCGGTGCACCGCAAGCACGCCAGCGTCTACGACCTGCCCAAGCGGCTGCCGCACGCGGCGGGCGACCTGATCCTCGCCGAGGTCGAGGTGCTGCGCAAGCTCACCGAGGACCCGGCCAGGCCGTACGTCGTCGTGCTGGGCGGCGCGAAGGTCTCCGACAAGCTCGGCGTGATCGCGAACCTGCTGTCCAAGGTGGACCGCCTGCTCATCGGCGGCGGCATGGCCTACACGTTCCTCAAGGCCCAGGGCCACGAGGTGGGCAAGTCGCTGCTGCAGGAAGACCAGATCGACCAGGTCAAGGGCTTCCTCGACGAGGCGGCCTCCCGCGGGGTCGAGCTGGTGCTGCCGGTGGACGTGCTGGCCGCCACGGAGTTCGGCGCCGACGCGCCGCACGACGTCGTGGACGCCACCGCGATCCCGGCCGACCGCGAGGGCCTCGACATCGGCCCCCGCACCCGGGAGCTGTTCGCCTCGAAGCTGGCCGACGCCCAGACCGTGTTCTGGAACGGCCCGATGGGCGTGTTCGAGTTCGACGCGTTCTCCGGCGGCACCCGCGCGGTGGCCGAGGCGCTGGTGAACTCCAAGGCGTTCACCGTGGTCGGCGGCGGCGACTCGGCGGCGGCCGTGCGCAGGCTCGGCCTGCCCGAGGACGGCTTCTCGCACATTTCCACCGGTGGCGGCGCGAGCCTCGAGTACCTCGAAGGCAAGACGCTGCCCGGACTCGCGGCGCTGGAGGAGTAGATGGCCCGCAAGCCGCTGTTCGCCGGCAACTGGAAGATGAACCTCAACCACCTCGAGGCCATCAACCTGGTGCAGAAGCTGGCGTTCACGTTGACCGACCGCGACTACGACAAGGCGGACGTCGCGGTCATCCCGCCGTTCACCGACCTGCGCAGCGTGCAGACGCTCGTGGACGCCGACAAGCTCCGCATCGCCTACGGCGCCCAGGACCTGTCGGCGCAGGACTCCGGGGCGTACACCGGGGAGATCTCCGGGGTCATGCTGGGCAAGCTCGGCTGCACGTACGTGCTGGTGGGGCACTCGGAGCGGCGGCAGTACCACGGCGAGGACGAGGCGCTGTGCAACGCCAAGGTCAAGGCCGCCTACCGGCACTCGCTGACGCCCATCCTGTGCGTGGGCGAGGGGCTGCCGGTGCGCCAGGAGGGCCGCCACGTCGAGCACACGCTGGCGCAGCTCGACGGTGCGCTGGAGGGCGTGCCCGCCGAGCAGGCGAAGTCCATCGTGATCGCGTACGAGCCGGTTTGGGCGATCGGCACCGGCGAGGTCGCCACGCCGAAGGACGCCCAGGAGGTGTGCGGCGCCATCAGGACGCGACTCGCCGAGCTTTACGGTGATGATGTGGCCTCTGTTGTCCGTATCCTTTACGGTGGCTCGGTGAAGTCGGACAACGTCGCCGGCATCATGGCGGAGGCCGACATCGACGGCGCCCTCGTGGGAGGGGCCAGCCTCGACGCGGGAGAATTCGCCAAGATCTGCCGATTTGGCGAGACCGCCGGCTAGCTGAGCCGTTTGGGGGGTGCGACTTGACACCAGGTCGTACCCTCAAAGAACACAATTGAATCGTCACGCCGATGGCATCGTGCACAACGCGTCGTGCACGCCCGGACATAGGAACAGGTCTACGGTGACAATCGGAATCTCCATCGCCCTCATCCTGTCGAGCGCTCTGATGGTGCTGCTCGTCCTGCTCCACAAGGGCAAGGGCGGCGGCCTGTCCGACCTGTTCGGAGGCGGGTTCTCGTCCTCCTTCGGCGGTTCGTCGGTGGTGGAGCGTAACCTGGACCGTCTCACCATCATCACCGGCATCGTCTGGTTCGTCTGCATCATCGCGCTGGGCTTCCTGCTCAAGCCGTAGCGGACGGCCTCCGGCCACGCGTGACAGAGATTCACCTCCCCCCGTCCGCGGGGCGATCGAGCAAGGAGTTCATCGGTGGGTAGTGGCAACGCGATCCGTGGCAGCCGAGTCGGCGCCGGCCCCATGGGAGAGGCCGAACGCGGCGAGGCCGCCCCCCGTGTGCGGGTCCCGTTCTGGTGCGCGAACATGCACGAGACGCGCCCGAGCTTCGCCAGTGACGCGGCCGTCCCCGAGTTCTGGGACTGCCCGCGGTGCGGGCTGCCGGCCGGGCAGGACCAGTCGAACCCGCCTGCTCCGCCGAAGAACGAGCCGTACAAGACGCACCTCGCGTACGTGAAGGAGCGCCGTAGCGACAAGGACGGCGCGCAGATTCTCGCCGAGGCGCTGGAGCGGCTGCGCTCCTCCTCCCGCCCGATCTACTAGAGGTGACGCGGCTCCGCCGCTGATTCCGGTACGGCACAGGCCCCCGATCCCGCCCGGATCGGGGGCCTCGTCATGCCCGGCGGCGGTTCAGCCCCAGTAGTGATCGCTCCAGACACGGATCACGACCGTGATCCGGCCGGCGTTGTCACCGAGACACCCGTCGGCGTCGTTGATCCGCAGCCGCAGTGGCCCGGAGCCGCCCGCCCGCAGTCTGCCGTAGCCTCCCACGGCCGTGAGCGAGCGCCCCGTCTTGGCGAGGAGGGTTCCGTACGTCTCGTCGTCGAGGATCTTGCAGCCCTGGTAGATGCGGGCGTCGGTGTCCCAGTCGTAGCCGTCGGCGTCCACCCGGTCGAACCTGGCGGCGTCGACCGTCCAGGAGCCGCGCAGGTACTCGACGCTGTAACGGTCGCCCCGCCGCACGTTCACCCCGGTGCTCTGCCAGCCCGAGGTGGCGCTGACCACGGACCGGTAGGACCGAAGGCTCTGGAAGGTGGTCGTCGTGGCTTCGGCGGCGCTCACGGGAATGAGCGCGAGGGCTGCGACGGCCGTCGTCGCCGCCGTGAGTGCGATGAATCCGCGCATGAGAGGAATCCCCTGCCGTGAAGAGGGTTTTCTCGACGGTAACCGCACGTCCTGCGCGATTCGCGGGGCCGGATCGCGCACCGGCCCGATGGGAACATCAGCCGCATCGAATGGCGACAAGCCGCTCGTTGACCAGGGCGAGGCGGCGTTCGATCTCGGGGACGAAGGCGGGGTCGAGCACGTCGCGATGCACCGCGACGCGTTCCGACGCCTCGTTGACCGCGTCCTCGACCAGTCGCAGCACGTCGTCCCGGCCGGTGGCGAAGCCCGCGGCGGCGGCCGCGTCGTGAGCGCGTACGACGGAGTCCGCGAAGGCGCGGGTGTCGTGGTCGAGCAGGTCGCGCAACCCGGACGCGCCGGCGGTCAGGGCGAGCGGCCACACGAGGGCCGACAGGTCGGCGAGGGAGACGACGTGCGGCAGCAGCCAGGCGCACCCGCACACCACGAGGAGGAGGAACGCCACCGCGCCCGCGCGACGGCGAGGGGTGAGGTCTCGCAGGTACATGGCCGCCAGGGGGCCGGTCCAGAGCAGGAAGTGCAGGAAGGGCAGCCGGGTGAGCCCTCCGGCGCTGACGTTGCCGAGCAGTGTGGTGGAGACCGCCGCGTCCAGGGCGCCGTAGCCGAGCGCCGCCGCGAGCACGGCGCCGTGCGCGGCGGTCCCGCGCCGGGCGACCAGAACGTGCGCCCAGCAGGCCAGGCACCACGCGAGCAGGGCCAGGGGGACGGTCGCGGCGAGCGGCACGCCGTCCATGTCGGGCCAGGAGTGCACGAGCGAGCCCGCGCCTCCGATGGCGATGATGGGCGGGCCGAGATCCAGCGGCGGCACGGAGGGCCGCCCGTCGGCGGGCAGGACCACGCGCCGCCCGGCCACCCGCAGGGTCTGCTCCCCGCCCAGCGGGGACGCCCGCGTCACCGCCACCTCCACCCGGCCGGACAGTCCCAGGGCGTCCAGGGCGGCGCCGAGCGCGGCCACCTGCGGGGGCGACAGCAGGAGGCCGCCGTCCGCCGCGGGCGGGAACTCGACGTCCCGGGAGAGGTCGGGGCTGGACGCGTTGTGGCGCTGTTCCCAGCGGAGCAACGCCGTACGCAGGTATTCGGCGTGGTCCGCCGTCTCCTCGGCGAGGCGGCGCCGCCAGGCGGACAGCGGGGAGCCCGCCGACCGGCCGGGCACGGCGAGCAGCGGCCAGGTGCGGGTCAGCACGTCCACGATCGTGTCGGCCCCCACGGCGACGCTGTTGCGCCCGGCGAGCACGGCCTGACTGTAGGCGGCCTCCCGCTCGGCGGCGGCGGTGCGGAGCCGCCGGTGCACCCGTCGTTGCAGGTAGCGGGCGAGCAGCAGCCCCTGGACGAGGCCGAACGCGGGCCAGACGAAAGGGGCGACCGACTCGGGACGGCTCCCGAGACGCAACGCGAGGGACGTCACGCCGCCCACGACCAGCGGCACGAGCACGCCGGCGGCCCCGCGTTCGATCACCGTCTCGGCGGCGAGCGGCGCGGCGAGGAGTGAGGGGGCGTCCAGGGGACGGCCGAGCGCCAGGGCCCAGGCGGCGACGTCGGCCGAGTCCAGGGCGAGGCGGTAGCGCAGCCGGATCCGGCCGCCCCGGCGGAAGAAGCGGAAGGCCAGCAGGTCGTAGGCGCAGCACGCGGCTCCGGCCGCGCAGGCGACGGCGGGCGGCAGCGTGCCCATGGCGATGGTCATCATCACGCAGGCGACCCGGCAGGCCAGCCGGATGTTGAGGTACACGCGCCGCAGGCCGTACGGGACCGAGCCGGCCGCCACCTCGCCGATGGGGGGCAGCGGCTCAGCCATCTGGCGGGGGCCGCCGGGTCTTCACCTTGGTCGCCCATGTCAGGAATCGGGAGATCTGCGGCAGCGACGGCGTGTCCTGCGTCCGGTCGGGCAGCCGGCCGTCGGACGTCATCGTCTGGAGGCGGGCGTGCCGGTTGAACTCCCGGCGCAGCCGTTCCCAGGCGCGGGACCGGGGATTGGCCCGCTCGGCCAGCCGTTCTGGCAGGCTCTCGGCCAGCGCGTGCGCGACGGCGGCGTTGACCCGGCTGTGCGGCGAGACGCCGAGGCGGATCTCCTCCTCGGGGTCCTCCGGTTCGGGCACCGGCCGGCCGGCCCGGCGCAGCACGGCGGCCCGCAGGGCGGCGGCGTCGGCCAGCTCGCTGCGGTGGTAGAAGAAGTCGGCCCCGGCCTCGCGGACCCGGCGCCGCACGGCGCCGTCGAAGAAATGCCCGGTCAAGACGATGACGCGGGTCTCGCGCCGGTCGCGGTGGCGGCGTACGGACTCGACGACGGAGACGCCGGGGAACTGGTCGTCGTTCCTGCGCTCGTCCGCGGCGTCCACCAGGACGACGTCGACGCCACGCCACTGCTCGCCCCACGCGGTCGCGGCGGGATGGTCGAGCGAGGCGACGATCTCAAGCTCCTCGACCGCTGAGAGGATGGCCGTGATCCCGGCACGGCTGATGTCGTCGTCGTCCACGACGACCAGCCGGATTCCGGTGTGCGGCGCGTGCTCGGTCCCGTTCACGTCACCCCCGGGGGGACGGATGCACGCAATCATCACCGGTCAAGATCGGGTTGGTCAAGTATGCCCGTGAAGCTCCCGGATCATGAACGCGGTCCCGGCGGGAGTGGTCAGTTCTTGTGCCAGGCCGACACCCGGACCGAGACGCCGCCGGTGGCCCGGTCGGCGCGCTTGACCGAGACCGCCGCCAGATCGCCCTCGGAGTCGTCGCGCAGGCAGATCGTCCGGCCGGCAGGCACGCTGCCGAAAGGCAGGTCGGTCACCGGCCGCTCGTCGATGGCCTGGTCGCAGGCGTCGGGCGACGCCTCGCCCTTGACGACGGCCGCGGTCGTGTCCGACGCCTTGCTGAAGAACGCGCGGCGGTCGTCCCCCAGCCCGTAGCCCAGGCTCCAGCCCCCGCTGAAGGCTCGTACGGCCTTGCCGCCGGTCAGGTCGATCTCCAGGTCGCCGATCGCGTACGGGGAGGGCACCCACTGGCCCTCCTCCTTGATCGGGGGAAGCGTGATCGGGCGGTCCCGGTAGACGATGTCGTACCGGGGCGCGGCCGGCACGGAGGACGGGGAGACCATGGGAGTGGGGGGAGTGGGGAGCGGCGTCCGCGGCTGAGGGACGGACGAGCCGGCCGCCGTGACCGGAGGGGAGGACGCGCCGCTCCCGGTGGGCAGGTCCTGCGGCCGGACGACGACGAGCGCCGTCACGGCGGCCAGCACGGCCGTTCCGGAGACGGACAGCGCCAGCGTCCTGCGGCTCACGCCCCGCGCGTTCCCGTTGCCGTACGCGGAGCCGGAGGGCGTGGCGGGAACGGTGGGGGCGGCAGGCCGGAGCGGGGCGGGCGTCGGCGTCTCCGGCAACCGCGCCCGGTGGGTCAGCTCGGCGTCGAGCACACGGGGCAGCCAGCCCTCGCCGAACACCACGTCGCCGCCCAGCAGGTCCCGTACGGTCGCGAGCACCTCCCGTGGCAGCGGACGCCTGCCGGGGTCCTTGTCCAGGCAGCGGGCCAGCATGCCCCGCATCCCGTCCGGGCAGCCGGACAGGTCGGGCGGCTCGTGCACGATGCGGTACAGCACCACGGGATCGGGACCGCCTCCGAAGGGCGACCGTCCGCTCACCGCGTAGGCGAGGAGGACGCCCAGCGCGAAGACGTCGGTCCGGGCCTCACAGGTCGCGCCGAGGGCCTGTTCCGGCGCCATGAAGGCGGGGGACCCGATACGGAACCCGGCGGCGGTCAGGCCGCTCGCGTCGGCGGCCCTGGCGATGCCGAAGTCGATCACCCGCGGGCCGTCCGCCGCGAGCAGCACGTTGGAGGGTTTGAGGTCGCGGTGCACCACCCCCGCCGCGTGGATCGCCTGCAGGGCCTCGGCGATCCCGGCCGCGATCAGCAGCACCGTGCGCGGCGGCAGCGCGCCGAGCCGGGAGACGGCCTGCTGGAGCGAGGGCCCGGGCACGTAGGCCGTGGCCAGCCAGGGCAGCGGGTCGTCCGGGCCGGCGTCGAGCACCTGGGCGGTGAACAGGCCGTGGATGCGCCGGGCCGCGGCCACCTCCTGGTGAAACCTCCGGCGGAACTCGGGGTCCTCGGTGAGCTCGCGGCGCACCACCTTGACCGCGATGGGCTTGCCGCCGGGGGTCGCGGACAGGTACACGCTCCCCATGCCGCCCGCGCCCAGCCTGGCCCGGAGCCGGTATCCGCCCACGATTCGCGGGTCGTCGTCGCCCAGCGGCTGGAAGACCGGTGAGGGCGACGGCTCTGGCGGTACGGACGGCATCGGGCGGCTCCGGTGAAGGAGGGGTGGTCCTCCCGGGGAAGATACGCCGCCCGGATGCGCGGTCCGGTGCTACGGATCACGCACCCGGACTCGTAGGGGAGGGCGGCCGAAGGGCCGTCACGTATGCGCCGACTCCCGGCTCGGGGCGCGGTACACGGCCGCGGCGATGCGGGTGAACGAGCGGATCAGCGGGTTCGCGTCGGCGCTGTTCCAGGCCAGGACGAGGCGGCTGGGCGGCATGTCGGCCAGCGGCACCGACGTGAGCCCCTCGGGCAGCGCGTGGGCCGTCGGCGCCAGCCCGACCGTGCCGTTCCACAGAACGGCCTGCAGGCACTCGTGGACCGTGCGCACCACCGGGCCGTCCCTGAGTCCGCCGCCGGGCGTGGTGGCGTTCCAGTAGGCGCGCCAGACGGGATCGGTGCCGTCGGGCAGCCGGAACCACGGGCGGTCGGCGAGATCGCTCAGCCGCAGGGTCTCGCGGCGGGCGAGCGGATCGTCGGCCCGCAGGACCGCCCCCATGGGGTCGGAGCGCAGCAGGCGGGTGGTGATCCCGGTGTCGTCGAACGGCTCCCTGGTGAGGGCGACGTCGACGAGGCCGGCCCGAAGGCCCGTGGTCGGGTCGGTGAAGTCGGCTTCACGGACGCGGACCTGGACTCCCGGGTGACGCCGGCGGAAGGCCGCGGCGAGCCGGGCACCGGCCTGCTCGGCGCTGTCCGCGAGAGTGCCGATGGTGAGGGTGGCGGCGCCGGCCGCGGCGGCGACCCGGGCGCGCACCCGCTCGGCCTGCTCCAGCAGCGCGCGCGCCTCGTCGTAGAGCGCGGCGCCGGCGGCGGTCAGCGTGACGCCGGAGGGCGACCGATGCAGCAGGAGGGCGCCGAGATCGGCCTCCAGATGCCGTACGGCGCGGCTCAGCGGCGGCTGGGTCATGTGCAGGCGCGCGGCGGCCCGCCCGAAGTGGCGCTCCTCGGCGACCGCCACGAAGTAGCGCAGCGAGCGTAGGTCCATCACCGGCGACGATACCGGCACGGTATCGGGCGTGCGCAAGCGGTGTTGGACGCGCCGGAGCATCCCGTAATGGACTGGAGCGGCCCTGTTGCCAGGCTCTCCAAGGATTGGATGCGATGTCCGAACACATGCTGCCCGAGCCCGTCGTGCGGATCGAGGAGGTGCGGGAGCTCGCCCGCGACCTGGTGGTGATCCCCAACCGCCGGGTGCAGCTGGTGCCCAACATCGGCGTCATCGGCGGCGCGCACTCCGTGCTGGTCGTCGAGACCGGAATGGGCCCGCGAAACGCCGAGACCGTGCTCGCGTTCGCGGCGGAGTACGCGGCGGGCCGCAGGCTGTACCTGACCACGACGCACTTCCACCCGGAGCACGCGTTCGGGGCGCAGGCGTTCGCCGGGGAGGCGACGTTCCTGGTCAACCGGGCGCAGGCCGAGGACCTGGCCACGAAGGGCGCCGCCTACCTCGACATGTTCAGGGGACTCGGCGAACCGGTCGCCCGGCAGCTGGAGGGTGTCGAGATCGCCACCCCGGACGTCGTCTACGACGACGCGTACGACCTCGACCTGGGCGGCCGGGTGGTGCGGCTGCGGGCCGCGGGCCGGGCGCACAGCAGGGGCGATCAGGTGATCACGGTCCCCGACGCCGGGGTGATGTTCACCGGCGATCTCGTGGAGGCCGGGCAGTTCGCCATCTTCCCGTGGTTCCCGCCACACGACACCGACGTGTCCGGCATCCGCTGGATCAGCGTGATGCGGCGGCTCGCCGACGCGTCGCCGCGGGTGGTGGTGCCCGGCCACGGCGACGTCGGCGGCCCGCGGCTGCTCGCCGACGTCCGCGACTACCTCGAGCTGCTGCGCGACGAGACCTGGGCGCGCCGGGACTCGGCCGTGAGCGAGCGGACGATCGTCGAGGAGGTCGGGGCGCTCATGATCGAGCGGCACCCGGAGTGGGCCGGCCGGGAATGGATCGAGAAGGGCGTCGGCTGCCTGTGCGCCGAGCACCCCGCGTGATGCGCGCGGCGGCGCCTGCGCGGGGAGCGCGTCACAGGCCGCGTTCGTAGGCCGGCACCACCGCCCGGATCCGGTCGCGTGCCCCCGAAGCACCGTCCTGGTCAGCCGTGCACCTGTTCGCCGTCGAGGAACGTCATGACGACCTCGGTCGTCCAGATGTCCTTCGAGTCGAGGGCGAAGGGGTCGCGGTCGAGCACGACGAGGTCGGCCGGGCGGCCCTCCTCGATCACCCCGGCGGGGGAGCGGTTGATCCAGGCCGAGCCCTCGGTGTAGGCCGTCATGATGGTCCGCAGGTCGAGGCTCTGCTCCGGCAGGAACGGGGTCTGGGCGGTGGGGTAGGTCGCGTGGACGGAGCCGCCCGGCTCGGTGCGGTTGACCGCCACGTGCATGGCCTCCAGGGGCTTGGCCGAGGAGACCGGCCAGTCCGAGCCTCCGGCGAAGCGGGTGCCGTGCCGTACGAGGTCGGCGAAGGGGTATTGCCAGGAGGCGCGCTCCTCGCCGAGGTAGGGGATGCACAGCTCGTCCATCTGCAGGTGGTGGGTGGCCCACAGCGCCTGCAGGTTGGCCGTCACACCGAGCTCGGCGAAGCGCGGCACGTCCTGCGGCGTGATGATCTGCACGTGCGCGATGTGGTGCCGGTTGGCGGGGTCGGTGCCGGTCAGCGCGTCGAGCGCCTCGCGCACGGCCCGCTCGCCGATGGCGTGGAAGTGCACCTGGAAGCCCAGGGCGTCGAGCTCCTTGACATACCCGCCGAGCAGCGCGGGGTCGATGTACGACAGGCCGGTGCCGCCGCAGCGGCAGTAGGGCTCGATGACGGCGGCGGTGAAGTTCTCCGGGATGCCGTCCTGCATGATCTTGACCGAGGTCGCCCGGAACCGGTCCAGGCCCTCGGCCGTCGCGCGCCGCTCGACCAGGCTCGGGATCTGCTCCGCGCCCTGCGCGCGGTCCCACCACAGGGCGCCGACCACGCGCGCCTTCAGCCGCCCGGAGGAGGCCGCGGAGATGTAGGCGGGCAGCTGGTCGTCCGACCCGGCGTACGACCCGACGATGGCGTCCTGCCAGCCGGTGATGCCCAGCGAGAACAGATGGGCCTGCGCGTCCATCAGGGCGGCGTCGACGTCGGCCGGGGTCGGGCGCGGGGTGAGCAGGCCGACGAGGTCCATGGCCCCCTCGTGCAGCACGCCGCTCGGCGTGCCGTCCGGGTCGCGCTCGATGCGGCCGTCCGCGGGGTCGGGGGTGTCCTTCGTGATGCCGGCGAGCTCCAGAGCCCGCGTGTTGACCCAGGCGGCGTGGTGGTCGCGCTGCACGAAGTACGCCGGGCGGTCGAGGAAGTCGAGCTGGGACCGGTGGGGGAGGCCGCCGGGGAAGGCCGACATGTCCCAGCCGCCACCGTCGATCCACGCCTTGTCCGGATTTCTCCCGGCATAGCCGCCGATCTCCGCCGTGTAGGCGTCGAGCCCGTACACCTCGGACAGGTCGCACTTGGCCCGCTCCAGCCCGGCCTGCACCGGGTGGATGTGGGCGTCGGTGAACCCCGGCGTCAGCAGGCCGCCGCCGAGGTCCACCGGCTCGGCGTCCGGCGCCAGCCGTACCAGGTCGGACTCGGCGCCGACGGCGGCGATGACGCCGTCGCGGACGAGGACCGCCTCGGCGAACCCGCCGGGGACGAAGACGCGGCCGCCGCGGAACAGGAGGGAGGAACTCACGTGAAGCCTTTCAGTGCCCGGTGATCTTGTCGGCGATCCTGGCCAGTACGGACGTCCTGGTCATACCCCTGCTCTCGCGGGCGTCGGCCAGGCGGTAGAGACGGTACATCGAGTGGACGCCGAGCCACCGCAGCGGCTCGGGCTCCCAGGCGCGCACTCGCCGGTCCACCCACGGCATCCGGGTCAGGTCGGTGTCGCGGCGCAGCACCAGGTCGCACAGCGTGCGCCCGGCCAGGTTGGTGGTGGTCACGCCGTGGCCCGTGTAGCCGCCCGCCCAGCCGAGGCCGGTCGCGGGGTCCACGTGGACGGCCGAGCACCAGTCGCGCGGCACGCCGAGCACGCCCGACCAGGCGTGCTCCACCCGCGACCCGGCGACGGCGGGGAAGAACGCGACCAGCAGGTCCCACAGGGCGTCCACGGTCCAGTCGTGCGTGTGCCCCCGCTCGTCGATCCTCGACCCGTAGAGGTAGGGCCTGCCGCGCCCGCCGAAGGCGATGCGGTCGTCGGCCGTCCGCTGGGCGTACATGTAGTAGTGCGCCATGTCGCCGAGCAGCTCGCGGCCCTGCCAGCCGATCTCCGCCCAGACCCGCTCGGGCAGCGGCTCGGTGACGACCATGGAGCTGTTCATGGGCAGCCAGTCGCGATGGTGACCGGTGATGGTGGCGGTGAACCCCTCTGTGCAGCGCAGCACGTGGTCCGCCCGCACGGTCCCGTACGGCGTGACCGCCGCTGCCGGGTGTGTCGTCCGGCCCGGCGTGATCGCGGTCACCGGGGTCCGCTCGTAGATCTCTACACCCAGGTCCCGTACGGCCCGCGCCAGGCCGCGGACGAGCTTGGCCGGCTGGATCCTGGCGCAGTGCGGGCTCCAGGTGGCCCCGGTGGCGTCCGCGACGCGCAGCCGGTCGTTCATCTCGTCGGTTGTCAGCAGCCGGACGTCGTCGACGTCCCAGCCCCAGGCGCGCTGGCCCGTCAGCTCCTCGCGCAGCCGCAGGTCCTGCGCGGGGCCGCGGGCGACGGTGAGCAGGCCGCCCTTGACGATGTCCGCGTCGACGCCCTCCTCGCGGGCGACGCGGATGACCTCGTCGACGGCCTCGAACATCGCGCGCTGCAGCCGCCGGGCCCCCTCCCGTCCGTGGGTCTTGGCGTACCGCTCCGGTGAGCCGGCCAGCGCGCCGGTCAGCCAGCCGCCGTTGCGTCCCGACGCGCCGAACCCGGCGAACTCCTTCTCCAGCACGACGACCCGCAGCGACGGGTCGGCCTTCTTCAGGTAGTAGGCGGTCCACAGCCCGGTGTAGCCCGCGCCGACCACGGCCACGTCGGCCTGCAGGTCGCCGCCGAGCGGCTCTCCGGGCGCGGGCACCCCCAGTGACCGGTACCAGAAGGACACCTCACCGTTGACGAAACCGGGGGACAGGGGAGCGGTCATGGGGCACATCCTGCTATATCCGTGCTCATCTCGCTATTCGGCGACGGATGTCGTGGAGATCCGTGGAGACACATGCGGATAACCGTAGTCGTAACGTCCTCCATCGAAAGGAAACGATCGGCTCACCGCCGTGTAGCAAACGTGTAACAGGCCTCCGGCACGCTGAAGACCAGCGCAACGGAGGGAGCGGGTAGCGATGGGGTTCTTCCGGATCCGTACGACCGTGGACGAGCGGCCCGGGCGGCTGGCGTCGCTGGCGACCGCCCTGGCCGACAAGGGCGGCAACATCCTCGGCCTCTCGGTGCAGCCCGACACGGACGGCACGGTCGACGAGTTCGTCACGGACATCCCCGCCTCCCCCGAGGCCGTACGCGAGGCGCTGGAGGCCGCGGGCGGGAGGCGGGTGCGGATCGTGCCCGCCACCGCGCACGAACTGACCGACGAGCCGACGCGTACGCTGCTGCTCGCCGCCCGGCTGCGCTCGGCTCCCTGGCGCCTGCCGGAGATCCTGGGCGAGCTGCTGCGCGCCGACGACGCCCGCTGGGTGTACGGCGCGACCGCCGCACGCTCGCGGACCGAGGACGGCGAGCGCGACGATGGGGAGGCTCTCGAGCTGCCCGACCCGACCCTGCTCGTGGTGCCCGTGGCGCCGCGGCGGTCGATCCGGCTGCGCCGCTCCGGGCTCCCGTTCACCCTGACCGAGGCGGCCCGCGCCGCCGCGATGGTGAGGCTGGCGCAGCCGCCGGCGGAACCGTCCGCGGCCGAGGGGCCGGTGCGGCTCGCCGACGGCGCGGAGGTGCAGGTCAAGCCGCTGACCTCGCTCTATCGCGAGGCGCTGCGCGACCTGCACGAGCGCTGCTCACCCGAGACGCGCAGGTTCCGCTACTTCACCGCCAACCCCACCCTGCCGCCGCACATGTTCGACCGGCTGTGCGACCGGGCCCGCGGCCAGTCGCTCGTCGCGGGGCGCGACGGCCAGGTGGTCGCGCTCGCGTCGCTGATGTTCTCCGCGGATCCCGGCATCGCGGAGATCGCCCTTCTCGTGGAGGACCGCTGGCAGGGCCGGGGCCTCGGCGGCCGGCTGGCCCGGATGCTTCTCGCCCAGGCCAGGGACCTCGGCTTCGCCGAGGTGCGGGCGACCCTTCTGTACGACAACACGCGCATGCGCAGGCTGCTCGGCTCCCTCGGCGCGACGCTCACCCACACCGAGGATCCCGGTGTGATGGAGGCGCGGATCGCCGTGGGCGTGATGGCGACGGCATCCCCGAGCTGACGTCCTCACGGGTGATCCTCCTGGTCCGGTGTAGCTCAGGGCACCGGACCAGGACGGGTCGCCGCGGTGCGTCACCGCCGCCCGCCGAACTGCCAATCATGCACCTCGATGCCGGCGTACCGGTCTCGGGTCAGGACGGCCCGTGCCGCGTCCGGGTCCGGTGCCCGGACCAGCACCGCCGTACCCAGCCAGGTGGCGCCGTCGTCGGACAGCAGCGGCCCATACGCGATCAGCTCGTCCCGTTCGGGCGGTGGGACGAGGTCGACGGCCTCCCCGGACCCCAGACCCAGCACCAGATATCGGTTGCCGCCGTCCCTGCCGCCGGGGAAGTCCCACATGGTGCGCCCCAGCACGTCGCGCCATCGCCGTACCATCACGTCCCGATACACACCGGCCTGGTAGTTGGGCTCGTCGAAGGCGAACGCACGCGCCGTGGCGGGATCCGGCAAGTCGACGATGTGCACGCTGCCTGTGGCGATGCCGGTGACGCGGTCGAAGGTCGGGCCACGGGCGATCATCTCCGCGTCGTACCGGTCCATGTAGGACCAGTGCTCTTCCAGCAGCTCGTCGCGCAGCGCCCCCGAGCCGGGCCGATCGCGGTGATAACAGAAGAACTCCATGCGGAGACTACCTACCATGCTGGAACACCAGGAGGAACTCGGGTACACGTGGTCTGTGGACTTCGACGAGGCGGCCGACCGGCTCTACGGCATGGTGCCCGAGGAGTTCACCTCGGCCCGCGACGCGCTGGCCAAGGAGGCGAAGGCGGCCGGTGACGCCGCGCTGGCCAAGCGGATCAAGGCGCTGCGCAAGCCCACCGTCGTGGCCTGGGCCGTCAACCGGACGGCCCGCGAACGGAGCCCGGAGCTCGGCCGGCTGCTCGACCTCGGCCGGCGGCTGCGGGAGGCCTGGCGGGGCCAGGACGCCGACGCCCTGGCCGAGGCGGGCCGCGAACGGACCCCGCTCGTCGCCCGTCTCGTGCGGTCCGTACGCGAGGCGGCGGAGGAGGCCGGGCATCCGCTCGCCCCGGCGGCCGACCTGGAGATCGAGCAGACCCTCGACGCCGCCGTGGTGGACGAGGAGGCGGCCGAGCAGGTGCGCCTGGGGCAGCTGACCCGCCCCCTGAGCTACAGCGGCTTCACCCCCGCCCCTGTCGTACGGCCCGCCCCCGAACCCGCAGCACGCACGAAGCCCACGCCGAAGGCCGAACCCGAGGCCGAGCGCCACGCCGGCGACGAGGAGCGGCGGGAGCGCGAACGGCGCGAAACCGAGCGCCGGGAAGCCGAACGCCGTCGCCGGATCGAGAACCTCGAAAACGCCCTCGCCGAGGCCGAGCAGGCCGCGCAGGAGGCGGAGCGCGGCCGCGCCGACTGGGAGGCCGAGCGGGCCGAGGCCGTACGCGAGCACGACCGGCGCGCGGCCAAGGTCGAGACGCTCACGGCCAGGCTGGCCAAGGCCAAGGACAAGCTGAACGCGGCCGAACACCGGCTGGAGGTCGCCCGCCGGGAGGAGACGAACGCCGAACGCGCCGCCCGATCCGCCCGCCAGCGTGCCGAGCAGGCCCGCGCCACCCTCGACGGGGCACGATCCGCCGACGAATGATGGCGCGGCACTCAAGGAGCGGAGCGGGCGGGAGGGAGGACCGCAGCGAAGGCCCAGCGCAGCGGGCTTCGCGAGGACCGGAGCTTCCGCCCGGCGCAGTGACGTCTCTCCGCAGTGACGTCTCTCCGCCTGCGGCCTCCGACTGTGACAGTTATCTGCCGGCGTGCTCGGTCGGCGGGAAGTGGAACGGCCGGGCGGAGGCGTGTGCCCCGGCCCGTCCGTTCCGTTGTGATCTCCCGTCAGGGGGAGGCGATCCGCCCCAACGACGGTGGGATCTTGTGCGCGGCGGCGCGGTCGAGCAGGAACAGCGTGCGCTGCCGCCCGTGCGCCCCGGCGGCCGGCACCTGGAACGGTCCGGCGTCGGACAGTGCCATCCTGACCGCCTGAGCCTTCTCCTCGCCCGCCGCGACGACCCAGACCTCCCTGGCGGCCCGCAGCGCGGGGAACGTCAGCGACAGCCGGGTCGGCGGCGGCTTGGGGGAGCCGTGCACGGACACGACCGGCCGCTCCTCCTCGTAGACGGCCGGCTGGCCGGGGAACAGCGAGGCCACGTGGCCGTCGGGGCCCATGCCGAGCAGCAGCACGTCGAACGACGGCACCGGCCCGTGGTCCTCCGGCCTGGCCGCCTTGGCCAGCTCCATCGCGTACGCGTCGGCGGCCTCCTCTGCGGTCATCCCCGAGTCGGGGCCGGGCATCGGGTGCACCCGCGCCGGGTCCACGTCGACGTGGTCGAGCAGGGCCTGGCGTGCCCCGGTCTCGTTGCGCTCGGGATGGCCGGTCGGCAGGAACCGCTCGTCGCCCCACCAGATGTCGAGCGCCCGCCAGTCGATGGCGTCGTGCGCCGCCGTCCCCGCGAGGGCGGCCAGCGTCGCGATGCCCACGGTGCCGCCGGTCAGCACCAGGTGCGCCGAACCGCGGGCCGCCTGCGTGTCCACCAGCCGCGTGATGAGGCGGGCGGCCACGGCCTGGGCCAGCAGTTCGGCGTCGCGGTGGACGATGACGGTGGGAACGCCGGTCACGCCCGTCCCCGCCCCTTCATCTCCGCCAGCCGGCGGATCGAGGCGGCGTAGATGTCGTCGGGATCGAGCCTGCGCAGCTCCTCGGCCAGCAGCTCCGAGGTCGGCCTGCGGGCCAGGGCGACCCGCCGGTCGGGGTTGCCGGGCCGCGACAGCGTGGCGAGCCTGGCGTCGGTCCTGCTCACCGTCAGCTCGCCACCGCCCTCGATGGACAGCCGCACGCCCGTCAGGCCGGGGCCGCCGGAGTCGGCGATCTCGATCGGCGCCTCCAGCCGGTCGCACAGCCAGGCGGCCAGCAGCGGCGCGCTGGGGTTGCCCGCCGCGGCCTCCACCACGCCCCCGGTGATCTTCCCCATGGGCTGGTCGAAGGCTGCGGCCAGCAGGCTGCGCCACGGCGTGAGCCGGGTCCAGGCCAGGTCGGTGTCGCCGGGGACGTAGCTGCCGGCCCGCGAGGAGATGGCGGCGACCGCGTCTCCGGCCGATCTGGCGTCCATGATCCGGCGGCTGCCCAGGTGCCCGATCGGGTGCTTGGCGGGGATCTCCGGGCACTCGCCCGGCCACCACACCACCACCGGCGTGTCGGTGAGCAGCAACGGCGTGATCACCGAGTCGGCGTGCTCGGTCAGCTCGCCGTACAGGCGCAGCAGCACGACCTCGCCCGGCGCCGACTCGCCCACGCGGATCTCCGCGTCCAGCCGGTTGGACTCGGCGGGATCGCGGATGATCACCATGAGGATGCGCGAGGGATGCTCCCGCGCCGCGTCGGTGGCCGCGCGCAGGGCGTCGTACTGCCCCGCCTCGTCCACCACCACGACGAGGGTCAGCACCATGCCGACGGCGGGCGCGCCCATCTGGTGCCGCAGGCGGGTGAGCGTCGAAGAGATCTTCGACGCGGTCGTCTCGGTCAGGTTGAAGGTCGTCACACCGCTCTCCGCTCGCTCCACCCCAGATGCGCCGCGCTGACAGCCACGCTCACAGCCGCCTCCACGCGCGTCCGTCCCTGGCCAGCATCGCGTCGGCCGAGGCGGGACCCCAGGAGCCGGACGCGTACCCCTCGGGCTGGCCCTGGGAGGCCCAGAACTCCTCGATCGGGTCGAGGATGTTCCACGACAGCTCCACCTCCCGCTGGTGCGGGAACAGCGGCGGGTCGCCGATGAGCACGTCGAGCAGCAGCCGCTCGTACGCCTCGGGGGAGGACTCCATGAACGACTCGCCGTAGGCGAAGTCCATGTTGACGTCCCTGACCTCCATGGCCGTGCCCGGCACCTTGGAGCCGAAGCGCACCGTGATGCCCTCGTCCGGCTGGACGCGGATGACCAGCGCGTTGTGCCCGAGGATCTCGGTGTCGTCCTTGCTGAACGGCAGGTGCGGCGCCCGCTGGAAGACGACGGCCACCTCGGTCATGCGGCGGCTGAGCCGCTTGCCCGTACGCAGGTAGAACGGCACCCCGGCCCACCGGCGGTTGGCCACCTCCAGCTTGACCGCGGCGTACGTCTCGGTGGCGGAGTCGGGGGAGATGCCCTGCTCCTCCAGGTAGCCGACGACGGGCTCGCCGCCCTGCCAGCCCCGCACGTACTGGCCGCGGGCGGTGCCGGCGGCCAGGTCGGCGGGCAGCTTGACGGCCCGCAGCACCTTCTCCTTCTCCCGGCGCAGCGCGTCGGCGTCGAAGGACGTGGGGTCCTCCATCGCGACCAGCGCGAGAAGCTGGAGCAGGTGGTTCTGGATCACGTCACGGGCCGCGCCGATGCCGTCGTAGTAGCCGGCCCGGCCGCCGATGCCGATGTCCTCGGCCATCGTGATCTGGACGTGGTCGACGTAGCCGCGGTTCCAGATCGGCTCGTACAGCGTGTTGGCGAAGCGGAGCGCCAGGATGTTCTGGACGGTCTCCTTGCCGAGGTAGTGGTCGATCCGGAAGACCGAGCTCTCCGGGAACACCGCGCTGGTGATCGCGTTGAGCTCCTGAGCGCTCTTCAGGTCGTGCCCGAACGGCTTCTCGATGACGACCCGGCGCCAGGAGCCCTCGGGGCCCTTGGCCAGGTTCGTCCGCTTGAGCTGCTCGATCACGAGCGGGAAGAACTTCGGCGGCACCGACAGGTAGAACGCGTAGTTGCCGCCGGTGCCCCGGGTCTCGTCGATCTCCTTGAGCATCATGGCGAGCACGTCGAAGGCGCCGTCGTCGCCGAACTCGCCCGGGCAGAAGTGGATGCCCTCGCTGAGCTGCTTCCAGACCTCCTCGCGGAACGGCGTCCGCGCGTGCTCCTTGACCGCCTCGTACGTGACCTGGGCGAAGTCCTCGTGCGCCCAGTCGCGGCGGGCGAAGCCGACCAGGGAGAAGCCCGGGGGCAGCAGCCCCCGGTTCCCCAGGTCGTAGATCGCCGGCAGCAGCTTGCGCTTGGCGAGGTCGCCGGTGACGCCGAACAGCACGAGCACGCACGGCCCGGCGACCCTGGGCAGGCGCCGGTCGCGCGGGTCGCGCAGCGGGTTGGCGGCCATGGTCAGCTCGGTGGTCGCGGTCGTGGCGGCCTGAGCGGCGGCCAGGACCGCCCGCTCCGCGCTCGTCAGGTCGTCCCCCGCCTCCTGCGCGGCGCTGCGCGACTCCTGCGTCTGCAGGGCGTCGCCGGCGGGGGCCTGCGGCTCCTGTTGCTCCGTCATGTGTCCTCCCCGCGGACGGGCCCTTCGCCAGTAACGCATCGCATGGTCAGAGCTCCTCCGCCACGGAGAGCAGGTGCCTGACCCCGGCGACGCGGTCGGTGAGGTGCAGACGCACGGCCGGCCTGCCGCGGGAGGTCAGGGCTCCCAGGTCGCCCAGCGCCTGCGCGAGCTGCAGCCTGCCCAGCGTGTAGGGCTTGCCCGGGACCTCGACGTCGTCGGTCACCGCCCCGGTGATCTGCAGGAACACACCCGACGCCGGCCCGCCCTTGTGGTACTGGCCGGTGGAGTGCAGGAATCGCGGGCCCCAGCCGAACGTGACCGCGTGGTCGGTGCGGTAGTCGAGCAGCGCCCGCAGGGTGGCGACGTCGGCGCTCGCCCAGGTCTCGGTCATCTCCTCGAAGGACGCCTCGCCGACGACCGCCGCGTCGAACGCGGCCTCGCGGTCGAGGTACGCCATGATCGCCAGGTAGCCGCGCTCGGGGATCGCGCGCAGCAGCCAGGTGAGGACGTCGGCCAGGTTCTTGAGGTCGCCGGGCAGGTCGCCGTACACCTCGACCGGGCCGTCGGTGAGCACCGGAGTGCCGGTCGGCAGCGGGCCGTCGCCGGCCTCCTGCAGGATCCGGGTGGTGTTCTCCTTCGACTCGGCGACGTTGGGCTGGTCGAACGGGTTGATCCCGAGCACCCGGCCCGCGACGGCCGTGGCGTACTCCCAGACGAGGAACTGCGCGCCGAGCGGGCCGTCGACGGTCGTGCCGCTGTCGGGCCCGATGGTGACGAGGAACTGGTCGTCCGCCTCGGCGGCCTCGGCGCCGACGACGGGCAGGATGCCCTTGCCCTCCTTGCCGGTCGACTCGGCGATGAGCTGCTCGATCCAGTCGGGCAGGCCCGTGATGTCGGACGGCGCGTCGCGCAGGATCAGCTTGTCGCGCCCGTGCAGCGCCCGCGCGCCGAGCAGCGCGCCGAGCTCCAGGCCCGGGTTGCCCTCGTCCTGCGCGAGCAGCGGCGCCACCGCGGCGGCGTCGTCGAGCAGCCTGGTCACGTCGGCGCCCGCCAGGGCGCTCGGGACCAGGCCGAACGCGGTGAGCGCGCTGTAGCGGCCGCCCACGTTCGGGTCGGCGAGCACGACCGGATATCCGGCCTCGATGGCCGTCCGCTCCAGCGGGGAGCCGGGGTCGGTGACGACCACGATCCGCTCGGCCGGGTCGATCCCCGCGTCGCGGAACGCCTGCTCGTAGACGCGCCGGTGGCTGTCGGTCTCGATCGTGCCGCCGCTCTTGCTCGCCACCACGACGATCGTGCGGTCGAGCCGGTCGGCGAGCGCGCGCCGCACCTGGTGCGGGTCGGTCGTGTCGAGGACGGTCAGCGGCGCGTCCTCGGTGGCGCAGATCACCTCGGGTGCGAGGGAGGAGCCGCCCATGCCGGCGAGCACCACGTGGTCAAGGCCCTCGGCGCGGGCCCGCTCCACCAGCTTGGCGATCTCCGGGAGCAGCTCCCGGCTGCTGCGGGGCAGGTCGAGCCAGCCCAGCCGGATCGCGGCCTCGGACTGCGCCTGCGGGCCCCACAGCGTGGAGTCGCCCGCGGCGAGGGCCGCGGGCACCCCCTCGGCCACGAGCTTGTCCTTGACCGCCGTGACGGCGTCCGCCTCGTCGCCGAGGGTTACCTCGATTGTCATATGCAGCTCAGGCCTTCCGCAGCTCGCCGTCGACGGTTTCGAGAAGCTCGGTCCAGGACGTCTCGAACTTCTCGACGCCCTCCTCCTCCAGCGCGCGGACGACGTCGTCGTAGTCGATGCCGGCCTGCTTCAGCGAGGCCATGACGTCCCACGCGTGCTGATAGAAGGGGCGGATCGTGTCGCCCGAGATCCGGCCGTGGTCGGCCGAGGAGTCCAGCGTCTTCTCCGGCATGGTGTTGACGATCCCGGCCGTGACCAGCTGCTCCACGTACAGGGTGTCGGGGTAGTCGGGGTTCTTCACGCCGGTGGAGGCCCACAGCGGGCGCTGCGGGTGCGCGCCGGCCGCGCGCAGCGTCTGCCAGCGCGGCGAGTTCATGACCTCCTCGTACGCGGCGTACGCCAGGCGGGCGTTGGCCACGGCGGCCTTGCCCTTCAGCTCGGCGGCCTCCGGCGTGCCGATCTTGTCGAGGCGCTTGTCGATCTCGGTGTCGACGCGGCTGACGAAGAACGACGCGACCGACTCGATCGTGGCCAGGTTGAGGCCGTTGGCCTTCGCCTTCTCCAGGCCGCTCAGCCAGGCGTCCAACACCTGGCGGTACCGCTCCAGCGAGAAGATCAGCGTGACGTTGACGCTGATGCCCTCGGAGATGGCCTGGGTGATCGCCGGCAGGCCCTCGACGGTCGCCGGGATCTTGATGTGCACGTTGGGCCGGTCGACCAGCCACCACAGCGCGCGGGCCTCGGCGATCGTCGCCTCGGTCTTGCGGGCCAGGCGCGGGTCCACCTCGATCGACACGCGCCCGTCGACGCCGCGGGTGGCGTCGAAGACCGGCCGCAGCACGTCGGCCGCCCAGCGGATGTCGAACGTGGTGATCGCGCGTACGGCCTCCTCGACCGTCACCCCGCGGGCGGCGAGGTCGCGCAGCTGCGCGTCGTAGGCGTCGCCCTTGCTCAGCGCGGAGGCGAAGATCGTGGGGTTGGAGGTGACCCCCGTCACGTTCTTGTCGCGGATCAGGGCGGCGAGGTTGCCGGAGCGCAGCCGCTCCCGGCTGATGTCGTCCAGCCAGATGGAGACTCCGGCGTCGGTCAGCCGCTTCAGATTCTCATTCATCCTTCGTCCCTCAGTTTCCGGTCGTCTCGCCCTTGTCGGCGCCCGTCTTGGCCAGGCTGGCCTTGGCGGCGGCGACGACGCGGTCGGCGGTGAGGCCGAACTGCTCGTAGATCGTCTTGTACGGCGCGGAGGCGCCGAAGTGCTCGAGCCCCAGGACCTCGCCCGCATCTCCAACGAACTCGCGCCAGCCCAGCGTGATTCCCGCCTCGACCGCGACCCGGGCCTTGACGGCGGGGGGCAGCACGGTCTGCTTGTAGGCGGCGTCCTGCTCCCGGAACCACTCCACGCACGGCATGGAGACCACGCGGGTCGGGATGCCCTGCGACTCCAGGATCGTGCGGGCCTCGACGGCGAGCTGGACCTCGCTGCCGGTACCGATGATCACGACCGCGGGCTGGCCGTTGGACGCGTCCTGCAGGACGTAGCCGCCCCGCGCGACGGCGTCGGGGTCGCCCGCGCCGTCCAGGGTGGGGACGTTCTGCCGGGTCAGGGCGAGGCCCGCCGGGCGGTCGTCGTGCTCAAGGACGGCCTTCCACGCGGCCGCCGTCTCGTTGGCGTCGGCCGGGCGGACGACGTCCAGGCCGGGGATCGCGCGCAGCGCCCACAGGTGCTCGATCGGCTGGTGGGTCGGGCCGTCCTCGCCCAGGCCGATCGAGTCGTGCGTCCAGACGTAGGTCACCGGCAGCTTCATCAGCGCGGCGAGCCGCACCGACGGCCGCATGTAGTCGCTGAACACCAGGAACGTGCCGCCGTACGGGCGGGTGCCGTTGTGCAGCGCGATGCCGTTCAGGATCGCGCCCATGCCGTGCTCGCGGATGCCGAAGTGCAGCGTCCGGCCGTACCGGTTCCCGGGGAACTCCTTGGTCTGGTACTCGTCCGGGATGAAGGACGGTTCGCCCTTCATCGTGGTGTTGTTGGACTCCGCGAGGTCGGCCGAGCCGCCCCACAGCTCCGGCAGCACCGGCGCGAGCGCGCTCAGCACCTCGCCGGACGCCTTCCGGGTGGCGACCTGCGAGCCGATCTCGAACGACGGCAGCGCCTTGTCCCAGCCCTCCGGCAGCTTGCGCTTGGAGATCCGGTCGAACAGCTCCGCCCGCTCGGGGTTGGCCTCGCGCCAGCTCTGGTAGCCCTTGTCCCATTCGGCGCGCAGGGCCCGGCCGCGCTCGACGACCTCACGCGCGTGGTCGAGCACCTCGGCGGGCACCGCGAAGCTCTTGTCGGGGTCCATGCCGAGGACGCGCTTGGTCGCCGCGACCTCGTCGGCGCCCAGGGCCGAGCCGTGGATCTTGCCGGTGTTCTGCTTGTTCGGCGCCGGCCAGCCGATGATCGTGCGGAGCTTGATGAACGTCGGCCGCTCGGTCTCCGCGCGGGCCGCCTCAAGCGCGTCGTACAGCGCCTGGACGTCCTCCTCGTACTCGCCGGTCGCGGTCCAGTCGACCTCCAGGACGTGCCAGCCGTACGCCTCGTAGCGCTTGGTGATGTCCTCGGACAGGGCGATCTGGGTGTCGTCCTCGATGGAGATGTGGTTGGAGTCGAAGACCACGGCCAGGTTGCCGAGCTTCTGATGGCCGGCCAGGGCGCTGACCTCGTGGCTGATGCCCTCCTCGAGGTCACCCTCGGAGGCGAAGCACCAGATCATGTGGTCGAACGGCGAGGCGCCGGGGGCGGCGTCCGCGTCGAACAGGCCCCGCTCGCGGCGGGCCGCCATGGCCATGCCGACCGCGTTGCCGATGCCCTGGCCGAGCGGGCCGGTCGTGGTCTCCACGCCGGCCGTGTGGCCGTACTCGGGGTGGCCCGGGGTGAGGCTGCCCCACTGCCGGAGCGCCTTGAGGTCGTCCAGGGTCAGGCCGTAGCCGGACAGGTAGAGCTGAATGTAAAGCGTCAGGCTCGAATGCCCGCAGGAAAGGACGAACCTGTCTCGTCCCGCCCACTTGGGATCCGAGGGGTCATGACGCAGGACCCGCTGGAACAGAAGGTAGGCGGCGGGCGCGAGGCTCATCGCGGTGCCGGGGTGACCCGATCCCGCCTTCTCCACGGCGTCCATCGCCAGGGCCCGCACGACGTCGACCGCCTGCCGGTCAAGGTCACTCCACTCAAGGCTTCCGCTGCTCAACTGCTCGATCCCCTCTTGTTTTCGCGCCGGTTCTGGCATTTCCCGCCCACAGGGGACCCTAACGGGTTCCTCGTAATACCGTTTGGTAGCCACCTCGGTAACGGTGCCTGCGGCTTCGGCCCCGGTTCGGGGACCACCTGCGGTGGCGACTACAGTGATTTCGCAAGTGCCGGCTGCTGCCCGGAGACAGGCTGCCCGGAGATCCGCCCTAATCAGAGGTTACGCGTTGACCCCGCACGTGTTGGAAGCGCCTTGACTGTCTTGACGAACAAGCAGACGGTGGCCCCCCTCGGGTCCGCCGCGACGGCCACGGCTCCCCGCTCCATCGGGGCGCTCGTGAAGGCCTACGTGGCGCTCACCAAGCCCCGGATCATCGAGCTGCTGCTGATCACGACCCTGCCGGTCATGTTCCTCGCGGCGCATGGCCTGCCCGACCTGTGGGCCGCGACCGCCACCATGGTGTTCGGCACCCTGTCGGCGGGCAGCGCGAACGTCCTGAACTGCTACATCGACCGGGACATCGACCGGACGATGCGGCGAACCCGCAGGCGGCCGCTCGCCAAGCACGACGTGTCGCCGATGGGCGCGCTGATTTTCGGTGTGATTCTCGGCACTCTTTCCACGCTCGGGCTCGCGCTCACGGTCAACGGACTGGCCGCCGCGCTGGCGCTCGGCGCGATCCTGTTCTACGTCTTCGTGTACTCGCTGGTGCTCAAGCGGCGCACGTCGCAGAACATCGTGTGGGGCGGCATCGCCGGTTGCATGCCGGTGCTGATCGGCTGGGCCGGCATCACCGGCGGGCTGTCGTGGGCCCCGGTCGTGCTGTTCGGCGTCGTGTTCTTCTGGACGCCGCCGCACACCTGGACGCTCGCCATGCGCTACCGCGAGGACTACGCGGCCGCCGACGTGCCCATGCTTCCGGTGGTCACCACCGAGCGCCGGGTCGTCCAGCAGGTCGTCGCCTACACCTGGGCCACCGTGCTGTGCTCGCTGCTGCTGTGGCCGATCGCCGGCACCTCCCTGCTCTACCCGGCCGCCGCGCTCGTGCTCGGCGCGGTCTGCCTGGTGGAGGTCTACCGCCTGCTCGGCCGGGTGAACGCCGGCAAGACCGGCGTCGACCTGCGCCCGATGCGGTTCTTCCACTGGTCGAACATCTACCTGGCGCTGCTCTTCCTCGCCGTCGCGCTCGACTCCCTGGTCGCCTGATCCCTTCCCGCCCGGCCCGCCTACGTCGGGCGTGCCGCCGGAATACGTCGCAGCGCTGATGCCGCCGGCCGCGTCCTTGCGTACGTTCGAGCCATGGAACGGATGGCGGTGTGGCGTGCCGCATGGGCGGGGCCCGGCGGCGAACCGCGCCGGCTGGAACCGCTCGACGCCCTGTTCGCGGCCGTCCTCGGCGTCCTCGCCGCGCTGGGCTCGGCGTCCGCCCTGTCCGAGCGTGGCCTGCGGCTCGACGCGGCCGGGTACGCGCTGGTCGCGGTGGCGGCGGCCGGGCTCGTGGCGCGGCGGGCGTGGCCGCTCGCGGCCCTCGCGACGACCTTCACGGCGACGATCGCCTTCCTGGCCCGCGGCCATCCGTACGCCCCGGTGCTCGAACTGACGTCGGTGGCGGTCTACTCGGTCGCCGCCTGGCGCCCGGAACGGGTGTCGGCGGCGGCGCTGGCGGCGGTGGCCGTCGCCTACCTGTCGTTCTCGTCCTGGACTGCGGCGCCGGCCGCGCCGGAGATGGGCGTGCCCGCGCTGGCCGCCCTGTGGCTCCTCGCGCCGTGGGCGGCCGGGGTGGCCGTGCGTGCGTACCGCCGGGTCAGGGCGCGGGCCGCCGAGGCCGAGCGCCTGGGCCACGTCCAGGAGGAGCGTCTGCGGATGGCCCGGGAGGTGCACGACATCGTGGGCCACAGCCTCGCGGTCATCAACATGCAGGCGGGGGTGGCCCTGCACGTGCTGCACAGACGGCCGGAGAGGGCGGAGGAGTCGCTGCGGGCCGTGCGGGAGGTCAGCGCCCAGGCGCTGGAGGAACTGCGGGTGGCGCTGCGGACGCTGCCCGGGACGCTGGACCAGGGCCTGGCCCCGGCGCCGGGCCTGGAGCGGGTGCCGGAGATCGTCGAGGCGGTGCGGCGGGGAGGCCTGCCGGTGAACCTGGTCGTCGAGGGAGCGCGACGCCGGGTGCCCGTCGCGGTGGATCTGGCCGGATATCGGATCGTGCAGGAGTCGCTGACCAACGTGGTGCGTCACGCCGGTGCGTCCCGGGCGGACGTGCGGGTGACGTACGGGCCGGACACGGTGTCGGTGACGGTGACCGACGACGGGACCGGCCGCCCGGGGCATGACGGTGACGTCCGGGGCGGCGGGCATGGCGCAGGACAGGGCGGCGGGCACGGCCTGCCCGGAATGCGGGAGCGCGCGGCGTCGGTGGGCGGCGCTCTGGAGGCGGGCCCGTGCCCGGGAGGCGGCTTCCGGGTCCTGGCCGTCCTGCCCTGCGAACCACGCGCCGGCGGCGGGACCCGCGGATGAGGCCGGCGGGGGACGGACCCGGGCCCGTCATCCGGCTGGCGGTGGTGGACGATCAGGCGCTGGTACGCATGGGCGTGCGCATGCTGGTGGAGGACGAGCCGGACATCGACCTGGTGGCCGAGGCGGCCGACGGGGCGGCAGCGGTGGCCGCCGTCCGCCGGTGGCGCCCCGATGTGGTTCTCATGGACATCCGGATGCCGGTGCTCGACGGGATCGAGGCGTTGCGGCGGATCGTCGCCGAGGCCCCCACGACCCGGGTGGTCATGCTGACGTCGTTCGATCTGGACGACCACGTGTTCGACGCGCTGCGGGCGGGCGCCTCGGGCTTCCTGCTGAAGAGCGCGGAGCCCGACGAGATGCTGCGGGCGGTGCGGGTGGTGGCCGAGGGCGAGTCCCTGCTGTCGCCCGCGGTCACCCGGCGGGTGATCGCACGGTTCGCCGGGCGGCCGGGGCCGCCCGGCGAGGCCAGGGCGCGGCTGTCCGCGCTCACCGAGCGCGAACGCGAGGTGGTTGGGTGGGTGGCCGCGGGCCTGTCCAACGACGAGATCGCGCTCAGGCTCGTGGTCAGCGCCGCCACCGTGCGCACGCACGTGGGCCGTGCGATGACGAAACTGGGCGCGCGCGACCGCGCCCAGCTCGTCGTGTTCGCCTACCAGGGCGGGCTGCCGATCCCGGAGGGCTGACTTCGCGGGCGCGGCGCGGGCACGGGACGGGCGGGCCACCAGGTCGCGGGGCCGATGTCGAGGGCCAGGGCGGGGACCAGGATCGTGCGCACCACGAACGCGTCGACGAGCACGCCGAGCGCGACCAGCAGGCCGAGCTGGATGTTGAGGACCACCGGGGTGATGGTCAGGACCAGGAACGTCGCGGCGAGCACGACGCCGGCGCCGGTGATGACGCCCCCGGTCGCGACGAGCGCGGTCACCGTTCCCTCCCGGTGACCATGCCGCGCGACCTCCTCGCGCGCCCGGGCCATGAGGAAGATCGTGTAGTCCACGCCCAGCGCGACCAAGAACAGGAAGCCGAGCGTGAGCGCGGTCTGGTCGGTGCGGGGGAACCCGAGGGCGTGGAACAGCAGCGTGGACAGACCGGCGGCCGCGCCGGACGAGAGCAGGGCGCAGCCGAGCAGCAGCAGGGGCGCGACGACCGCGCGGAGCAGGACGCCGAGGACGAGGGTGACGACGCCGATGACGAGAGGGGCGATCACCGCCAGGTCGCGGTCCATCGCGGCGTCGCGGTCGAGCAGCGCCGCGGTCTGGCCCCCGACCAGCGCGCCGGGCGCCGCCCGGGCGAGCCGGGCGCGCAACCCCGCCACCGATCGCCTGGCCGGCTCGCTCGCCGGGGTGTCGGCGAGCACGGCGGTGATCCGCACCCAGCGGCCCGAAGCGGAGGTCTCGGCGGAGCCGGTCGAGGCGATCCCGGGCGCCGTCCTGGCCAGGGCGGCGACGGACGCGGCGGCCCGCACCGGGGCGTAGACGAGGGCGGGAGCGGTGGTGCCGCCGGGGAAGTGCGCGCGGATGATCTCCTGCCCGGCCGCCGACTCGGGCTTGCGCGTGAAGTTGTCGCCGCCGTCGAGGACGCCCGCCCGCAGGAAGACCGTGCCGCAGGTCAGCGCGGCGAGCGCGAGCCCGGCCAGGGCCCAGGCGCGGCGCGGCCGACGGGAGACGAGCGCCCCGATCCGCTGCCAGATCCGCGTGCTGCGGGCGCCGGGAGCCCGACGACGGGGGATCGCGGGCCAGAAGACGCCCCGGCCCAGCGCCGTCAGGAGCGCCGGCAGCAGGGTGGTCATCGCCAGCAGCGCCGCCATGACGGCGACCGCGGCGAGCGGGCCGAGCCCCTTGGTGGAGTTCATGTCCGCCGCGAGCAGCGCCAGCGCGGCGAGGGCCATCGTCGCGGCGGAGGCCGCCACGGACGGCACGGTGCGCCGCAGCGCGAGCGCCATCGCGCGGTGCCGGTCGGCGTGCTCCGCCAGCTCCTCCCGATAGCGGGAGATCAGCAGGAGCGCGTAGTCGGTGCCGAGCCCGAAGACCAGGACGATCATCAGGATCGAACCGGAGCCGCTGACCTCGGCGCCCGCCCTGCCGGCCAGCACGGCCCCGGCCTGCGCGGCCACCACGCCCGCCGCCACGCAGGCGAGGGGGACGAGCGGCAGGACCGGGCTGCGGTAGGTGACGAACAAGAGCAGCGCGACCACCCCCACGGTGACCAGGGTCAGCGTCCCGTCGATCCGCCCGTTGGCTGCCGTCGCGTCCGCGCGAAAGGCGGCGGGCCCCGTGGCGGCCGCCGCGAGCCCGGCGGGCAGTCCGGCCCGCATGATCTCCCGGGCCCGGGCCACGATCTCCCCGGCCTCGCCGGTCTCCATGGCGCGGCCCGGCACCGGGACGGTCAGCGTGAGCGCCTCCCCGTCGGCCGAGGGCGCCGGGCCGGTCACGTTCCCGCCCGCGAGGGCCCGGAGCCGGTCCCGATCGTCCAGCACGGTCTCGCGGTCGGCGGCGCTCAGGCCGCCCTCCCGCGCGTACACGAGGACCAGCGTGCTGTCGCTCCCAGCGGGGAACTCCCACCTGGCCAGCTCCACGGCCCGGGTCGACTGGGCGCTCGCGGGCATCCAGTTGGTCTCGTCGTTGTCCTGCACCCGGCCGATGCCCCCGGCCAGCGCGCCGAGGGGAACGAGCATCACCAGCCAGGCGGCGATCACCGCCCACTTGCCGATCCGCCCGGCCGGCAGACCGGCCAGGCGCCGCAACGTCTCCATTCCGCACCTCTCGTCGTCCTCGATGGGAGATCAACGGTGGTGGGCGGGGGGCGTCGCGGGCGTCCCCCGTGGAACGTCATGTGCCGCTACGGCGCGGCGCGTACGCCGTCGGGCCGTCCGCCGTACGGATCAGGCGCGGTAGGTGCGGCCGCGCTGATCCGGTGCGGTCGCGACCGGGTCGCCCGGTGACGTACGCGCCGAGGTCACACGGTGATGACGACCTTGCCGAACGCCTTGCCTGAGGCGTAATAGCGGTAGGCGTCGTGAGCCTGATCGAAGGGGAACACGCGGTCGATGACCGGGTGCAGGTCGTTGACCTCGACGGCTCGGTTCATGGCGAGGAACTGGGCTCGGCTGCCGACCGCGACGGCGCGCACGGTGGCGCCGGAGGCGAAGAGCGTGCGCGCATCGAGCGGAGGCGCGGTGTCGGAGACGAAGCCCACGCAGGCGACGTGCCCTGCCACCGCCACCGCCTTGAGGGACTGTTCCAACAGGCCGGCGACGTCGATGACGCGGTCGGCGCCCCGCCCGCCGGTGAGTTCGCGGACCCTCGCGGGCCAGTCGGGGACGGCCCGGTAGTCGATGACCTCGTCCGCGCCGAGGCCGAGCAGGCGGGCTGCCTTCTCGGGGCCGCTGGTGGTGGCGATCACCCGGGCGCCGAGCGTCTTGGCGAACTGCAGGGCGAACAGCGACACCCCGCCCGATCCCTGCGTCACCACGGTCTGGCCAGGACGCAGGCCGTCCGCGCCGGTCACGGCGTTCCAGGCGGTGACCGCGGCGCACGGGAGCGTCGCCGCCTCCTCGTACGACAAATGGCCGGGGACCGGCACCAACGCGTCCTCGTCGACCACGGCGCGTTCGGTGAGCATGCCGTCCAGCGAGCCGCCGCGCTGGGGCAGGTGCTCGATGCCGAACGGGCCGTCCTGCCAGCTCGGGAAGAGGGTGGCGGTGACCCGTTCGCCGATCCGCCGGGAGCCGACCCCGGGCCCGACCGACACGATGTCGCCGGCCCCGTCGGACACCGGGACCACGTCCGGCTTCACCGGCAGGACGTAGTCGCCGCGGGCGATCATCAGTTCCCGGAAGCTCAGAGACGCCGCGCGTACGGCGACGACGACCTGACCGGCGCGGGGGACCGGATCGGGGTGGTCTCTGATCGTCAGACCCGCGAGCCCGGCGCCGCTGTCCAGGTGGTAGCTGCGCATCGTCAGGCCCGGGCCTCGGAGTCGGTGGCGAGCGGGACGGGGGCGCCGGTCTTGCTGTAGCCGAGGGCCTCGACGATTCTCCCGTCCCGGACCCGCATGAGGTTGACTCCGCGCACCGAGTCCTCGGGGCCGTCGCCGAAGCGGTAGCGCCACAGGATAGTCGCGCGGTCGCCGTCGACCCAGACGTCCTCGGGCCCGAATTGGGTGGTGCGGTCGTCGGCGAGCGCCCGCCAGAACGTCAGGCACGCCTGGCGTCCCTCGACGCGCTCTCCGTCCGGAGCCGGCTGGATCGCCTCCATCACGCAGTCCTCGGCGATCAGGTCGTCGAGGACCTCGGGGGCGTGGTGGACGAACGCGTGGTTGAAACGGTCGATGACCTCGGCCGTGGTCCGTTGCGGCACTTCGGCTCCTTCGTATGAATAGAACGTTCGGTCTATGCTTTTATATCGACCAATCGATCTACTCGTCAACAGGGCCGGCCCCACCGTCAGGCCGGGTTCTCGGCGTCAGGCGCGGTAGGTGCGGCGGACGTTGTCGTCGGGTGTGGGAAGGCGCTCGGCGGCGGGGCCTTCGGCGAAGCCCTTCAGCAGGTTGGTCGTCGCGGTGGTGACGAAGGCCCGCGTACGCGCGTCGATCCCGTGGGCCCGCGGCAGGTCGCGGGTGCGTGCCATGAGCGTCTCGGCCCACCGCATGGTCCCCGAGGCGAACACCCCGGCCCCGCTCGGGACCGTGTAGTAGGCCGCGTCGGCGAAGCTGGGCCGCCCCACGCAGGTCACCGGCGAGTGGGCGAGGATCTGCAGCGGCCTGGGCGTCGGCACGTCGGTGTTCACCCGGTCGTACTCCACGCCCACGAGGTGCGGGAACGCGTCGCCACGGCGCACGCCGGCGCCCGCGAAGATCCAGTGACGGGGCTCGTGCACCACGAACGGCGCGTCCACGGGATAGCCGTCGTAGTAGACCCCGATGAGCGACGACTCGGGATCGGCCTTCGGCGCCGCCCGGAAGTCGGTCGTCGCCAGCGACGGGCGCGTGCGGAGCAGCGGGTCGCGGTCCACCGCGGTCTTGTAGCAGACCACCAGCTTGCCGTCCTCCTCCATCCGGACGCGGCGGTAGCAGGTGTTGGCGCCCAGGAAGGCCAGGTTGGCCCCGGCGTCGCGGGCCTCGGTCACCGTGCGGCGCACCCCGGGCGTCCAGTACTCGTCGTGCCCGAGGAAGATCACCGAGGAGGCGCCGCTGAGCACGTCGTCGCCGGCCTCCAGGTCGCCGCCCGTCGTGTACGCCAGGGGCAGGCCGAGTCGTTCGGCAAGCGCCACCACCGGCCGCTCGTGGATGAGGAACTTCTCCATTCCGGTGCTGTCGTAGGGCCGGTCGAAGCTGACCGCGAGCGAGCGGCTCTCGTAGCGGCCGTCCTCGCCGTAGTAGAGGCTGTAGCCGCCCCACCGGTTGTACGCCTGCCAGGTGGGGGTGGCGTGGACCAGGACCGTGCGGCCGGCCCCGGAGGCCGAGCGCACGACCAGCGGCACGTACCGCTGGTGGCCGCGCTCGGTGTCCAGGCGCAGCAGGTAGGCCCCCTCCGGCCAGCCTTCCGTGGACACGGTCAGGGAGCGCCGCCACCCGGCGCGTACGGTGCGGGTGTCGCCGGCGAGCCGTCCGCGGCCCTGGTCGCGTCCCCTCATCCACCCCGAACGCCACACCCTGCGGGCGAGCGTCCCGCCGTACCAGCCCATCCGGTAGGCCGTCACCCGGTAGCGGCCCTCGGCGGTGGAGACGTGCAGCCCGAACGACTCCCCGGGCAGCACGCTCGCGCGGTCGCCGTAGCCCTCGATCGCCTCGTCGGGTCCCCGCCTGCGCACCCGCCAGTCCGGGTCGCCGGGCAGCAGCCGTTCCGCCACCGGCCTCCTGCCCGGCGAGGTGGAGGTGGAGGAGGGCGAAGGGGAGGCGGGAGTGGAGCCTTCCCGGGACCCGGGCGCGCATGCGGCGGCGACCGAGCCGACGGCGGCGGCGCACGCGACACGGAGGAAACCGCGTCGTCCGAGCCCGTCACGTGGTGCGACATCCATGATCGCCCATTGTGCCCGCAACGGGGACGTGCCGGGGACGGCCGGCACGCCTGCGAGATACTTGCCTCGGCACGGAATGCATGGGGATCTTTTGAGGCCGGAGGAGGACCGCGGCGGGCGTGGTCGGTTACAGTCGCACAGTGGCAGGCCTCGACCCCCGCGCCGTTCTCAGGGAGCGTCCGTCCATCGGCCTCATCGTGGGTCTGGTCGTCGCCGGAATCTGCGCCCTGGTGTCGTTCTCCTTCGACATCATCAACGGCGAGCCGGTCCAGTTCTTCATCGCGCTCGGGCTCGCCGTGGCCCCCGTGCCGCTGCTGCTCGCGGGCGTGCTCGCCCTCGACCGGATGGAACCGGAACCGCGCAGCAACCTGATCTTCGCGTTCGCCTGGGGCGCCGGCATCGCCGTCCTGCTCGCCGGCGTGCTCAACTCGCTCAACCTCGTCTACGTGGCCCATCAGCTCGGGGACACGACCAGCGCGCGCAACCTCGTCGCCACGTTCGGCGCCCCGCCCGTGGAGGAGACGGCCAAGGGGCTGGTCCTGCTCGGGCTGCTGTGGTTCCGGCGGCAGGAGCTGGACGGGCCCACCGACGGGATCATCTACGCCAGCATGGTCGGGCTCGGCTTCGCCATGTCGGAGAACGTCAGCTACTACCTCGCCGCCCTCGAGGAGAACGGCGCGCAGGGGCTGGCCGCCACGCTCGTGCTGCGGGCCGTGCTGTCGCCGTTCGCCCATCCGCTGTTCACCTCCCTGATCGGCATCGCCGTCGCGTACGCCGCCCAGCGCGGCGGCGCGGTGGGGGTCGTCGTCATCGTCATCGGGTGGATCGGCGCCATGCTGCTGCACGGCCTCTGGAACGGCTTCGCCTCCTTCGGCGGCCTCGGCGGGCTCGCCATCGCCTACCTGCTGCTGATGATCCTGCTCATCGTCGAGCTCATCGTGATCTTCCGGGACAGACGGCGGATCGTCGGCCTGATCCAGCACTACCTGCCGCCGTACGAGCGCAACGGGCTGATCAACCAGGCCGACATCTTCATGCTGTCGTCCCTGCGCCGCCGGCGGCAGGCCAGGGCGTGGGCCAAGGCCCACGGCGGCAGGGCCGGGGCACGGGCGATGATCGACTACCAGGTCGCCTCCACCGAGCTCGGGCTGCTGCACGCCCGCGCGGCCCGGGGCGGGGTGGACGAGGAGACCTTCCGCGTCCAGCAGCGGTCGCTCGCGGACCTCATGGCCTACGCCAGGCTGTCGTTCCCGCTGCCGGAGCGTCACCAGGCGAACGCCGCGCGGGGGGTGCCTCCGCCGGGGTACGCGCCGGGCGCCCCGCCCCCGGGCCGGTGGCCCGGCGGTGGCCCCGCGGTGCCGCCCTGGTATGGACGGCAACCGGGCGGGCCGGGCTACGGTCCGCCGCCGGGCGGGCCGCCGCCCGGATACGGGCACCCGCTGGGCGGTCCCGGACAGCCGCCGGGCCCGCCACAGGGTCCGCCACACGGCCCGCCACAGGGCGGCCCCGGCGCCGGGCCGGGTGCCGGGCCCGGCGACCCGCGGCGCTGATTCCGCGCCGCGGCACGATCGCGGTACCGCTTGGCCCGGACGGCCGGTGCGTGTTTCAATCACTGTGCGCGGTGGCCACTTGATGGGTGGGCTCCAGGAGGGCGTGCGGCGATGTCGCACGCGTTCTTCTCGTACGACAGCCCAAGACGGCGCGACCTTCCCCGAAGGCGTGCCCGCCCACCATGAGGAGAACCCCCCATCATGAGCACCACAGCGCAATCCCCGCGTTGGAGATCGCTGTCCCTGAGATCGGGGCGAAAGCTCGCCGTACTCGCCGCGGTGGCGGCCGTGCTCGCCGGTCTCGTCGCGGTCCTGACGCAGACCGCGGCAGAGGCGCACGGCGCCCTGCAGGCCCCCGCGAGCCGCACGTACGCGTGCTACACCGACGGTCTCACCGGCGGCCAGATCATCCCGAACAACCCCGCCTGCAAGGACGCCGTGGCGGCCGGCGGCACCCAGCCTCTCTACGACTGGTATGGCGTGCTCCGCTCCGACGGAGGCGGCAGAACCCGGGGCTTCATCCCCGACGGCCAGCTGTGCAGCGGCGGTTTCAGCAAGTACGCCGCCTACGACGCGCCCAGGACCGACTGGCCGACCACCACGCTGAAGGCGAACAGCACCTACGACTTCGTCTACGGCGCGTGGGTGCCGCACCCCGGCGGCTTCAAGCTCTACGTCACCAAAGACGGATGGGACCCGACCAAGCCGCTGACGTGGGCCGACATGGAGGAGCAGCCGTTCCTCACGGTCGACCCCGAGCCCGCGGTCACCAACGGCGCCTACCGCTTCTCCGGCAAGCTGCCCAACAAGAGCGGCCGGCACATCATCTACGCCGTCTGGTACCGGTCCGACAGCCAGGAGACCTTCTACGGCTGCTCGGACGTGAACTTCCTCAACGACGGCGCCTCGCCCAGCCCTTCGCCGAGCCCTTCGCCGAGCGCCTCGCCCACCAGGAGCCCGTCGCCGAGCCCCTCGGCCTCCCCGACGTCCGGCAACCCGGCGTGCACGGCCACGGTGAAGCTGACCAACACCTGGCAGGGCGGCTTCCAGGGCGAGGTCACGATCAAGAACACCGGCACGGGCCCGCTCAACGGCTGGTACGTCCAGTGGCAGATGTCGAACGGCGCGACGATCACCCAGGCGTGGAACGGGACGTCCATGCAGAGCGGGCCGTTCGCGATGATCCACGCTCCGGCGTGGAACTCCTCGCTGGCCCCGGGGGCCTCGGCCACGGCCGGGTTCCTCGGCAGCGGGTCGGCCACGCCGTCGATCAGCGACATCAGCTGCGGCTGAGCGGGGCCTGATCTCGCCGGGCACGGCCCGGCGCCGGGGTGAGTCCGCGGGAGACGCCCGGGGATGCCGTCACGGCGGCCCCCGGGCGTTGCGCGATGGGTGGGCGGAGGAGGATCCGCCTCGTACCCGCGGTGCGATAGCCACTGTGGGTGTGGCCTCACCTCCCTCTGGGGATGGTGGGAGCGCTCCCACGTGGCCCGGACCCTAACGTGCCGCGCCGTCACCGGCCAGTGGACGGGCCTCCGCCGGTCCTGTCCGCCCAGCTCAGGGCGTGCCGCCCGATGAAAGTTTCGCCGTGCCGCCCGCCGAGCCGCCCGCCGTGCCGCCCGCCGTGCCGCTCGTGGAGGCCGCCCGGCGAGGCGCGATTCAGCCGGCCAGCGCGCGGTCGAGCGCGGTCTCGCGACGGCCGAGGAAACGCGGGGAGGAGTGCAGGACCATGCTGTCCAGCAGGCCCTTGGCGGAGGCGGGGAACTCCCTGACGGCGTAGGCCACCGTCTCCATCGGCCAGTCGCGGCTGGAGTCGTCGCCGACGCCGAACGCGTCCAGCCCGGCCGCGCGGCACAGCGCGACGGCCCGGGGGAGGTGGAACACCTGGGTCACGACGACGAGACGGGACGCGCCGAAGATCTCCTTGGCCCGTACGCAGGAGTCCCACGTGTCGAACCCGGCGTAGTCGAGCACGATCTTTCCGGCCGGGACGCCGTGCGCGATCAGGTAGTCACGCATGATCGAAGGCTCGTCGTAGTCCCTGCGGCTGTTGTCGCCTGACAGCAGCAGGGCCCGCACCTTTCCCGTGCGGTACAGCTCGGCGGCGATGTCGAGCCGGGCGCCCAGCATCGCACTGGGCTGCCCGTTCCAGACGCCCGCGCCCAGCACGAGCGCGGCCGGCATCGCGGGCACCTCGGCGGTCCAGCGCGTGCCCGGCTCCGCCGTCACCCGGTGGGCGGCGCTCGTCAGCCAGGCCCAGGTCATCGGCGCCAGCGGCAGCACGCTCAGGGCGACCAGCCCCTGGAAACCCCGGCGCAGGGCCGTACGTGACCAGGTCCAGGGGCGGATGACCTGGGACAGGACGCCCTTGCGGGACGAGGAGCCCGGTAAGCCGGCCACCTCGGGTCACACGCCCGCGTGGTGGAGCTCCGGCCGCTCGGGAGCGGGGGCGGGCGCGGGGCCCCGGGTCCGCATCAGGAAGACGACGCGCAGCGCGCAGACCCACACGAGCGTCGCTCCCAGCACGTGCAGGAGCACCAGCGCCGCGGGGACCGCGAGGAAGTACTGCACGTACCCGACCACGCCCTGGGACAGCTCCACCCCGAGCAGCACGAGCGCGGCGCGCCGGGCGCGGCCGGGGGAGTCGGTGACGTGCAGGGCGAACACCAGGGCGAACGTCAGCCCGACGACGACGTAGGCGATGTCCGTGTGCAGCCGCACCACGCTCTGGATGTCGAAGCCGAAGCGGGAGGCCGCCTCGTCTCCCGAGTGCGGCCCGGTGCCGGTCACCACCATCCCGGCCAGCAGCAGCGCGAGGGCGGCCGCGGTCAGCACGTATCCGAGCGTGCGGATGTCCCGGTGGACCACCCGCTCGGGAGGGGCGTCGCCCTCGTCCGCCCGCGCGAACAGCACGACGGCGGCGGCGATCATGCCGATGGACAGCAGGAAGTGGACGCTGACGGTCACCGGGTTGAGCATCGTGTGGACCACGACGCCGCCCCACAGGGCCTGGACGAGGACGCCGGCCGGCTGCAGCAGTGCGAGCCGTAGCAGAACCGGGCGGCCGCGCTCGCCCCGCGACAGCCGCCACGCGGCGATCACGCAGGGGACCGCGACCGCGAGCACGAGGAACGCCAGCAGCCGGTTGCCGAACTCGATCGCCATGTTGAGGGGCGCGTGGGTGTCGATCCTCGCCGGCACGAAGCTGTCCGGCGTGCAGCGCGGCCAGGTCGGGCAGCCGAGGCCGGAGCCGGTGACGCGGACGGCGGCGCCGGTGACGGTGATGCCGACGTTGACCACGATCGCCGCCAGGGCCCACCGCCGCATCGACTCGCTCGTCGGGAACATGAACGAGCGATAGAAGGCGAGCAGCGTGCCGCGGATCCGGTCAGTCGTGGGATTCACGGAATTCATCGTAGGCGGCCGTGTGGGTGGTCCCTTCTCCGGGCCGCGCGCCGTCCGGCGAGTTCAGCGCCGCCCCGCTCCTTCGGGCCCGCCCGGGTACGCGCTGATCGTTTCCCTGGCAGGGGCCGGTACGATCGGCCGTACGGGACCGAGGAGGGCGGTGGCCGGTCGATGGGCGGGGCGTGGGACGGACCGGCGGGCCGCGAGCGTGACGGCCTCCGCGCGCCGGGCGCCGGAGCGCGGCAGAACCTGCGCGAGCAGGTGGCGCAGGCGCTGCGCGACGCGCTGGTGGCCGGGGAGATGCGGCCCGGCGTCGTCTATTCGGCCCCCGCGCTGGCGGTCAGGTTCGGGGTCTCGGCCACGCCGGTGCGGGAGGCGATGCTCGACCTCGCCAAGGAGGGCCTGTTCGAGGCCCTGCGCAACAAGGGCTTCCGGGTCGCGGAGGTGTCCGAGCGCGACCTCGACGAGATCATCGAGATCAGGCGGCTGATCGAGGTGCCCACGGTGGCCCGGCTCGCCGGAGAGTCCCGGGGCGCGGAGGCCGAGGCCCTGCGCCCGCTCGCCGAGGAGATCGTCTCGGCCGCCGGGAGGGGTGACCTGCTCGCCTACGTGGCCGCCGACCAGCGGTTCCACCTCGCGCTGCTGGCCCTGTCGGGCAACGTCCGGCTGGTCGAGACGGTCAGGGACCTGCGCGCCCGGGCCCGGCTCTACGGGCTGCGCGGGCTGCCCGACGCGCGGATGATGGCGGCCTCGGCGCGTGAGCACCTCGACCTTCTCGACGCCCTCGTACGCGGCGACGTCCAGGCGGCCGAGCGCCTGATGAACCACCATCTCCAGCACGTGCGCGCGATCTGGTCGGCCGACCCGGCGCAGCCGGAGGCCGGGCCGCACGGGTAGGCGTAACGCGGCCGGCGTGGCCTCCGGAAAACCGGAGGCGCCGACGGGTGCGCGGTTCCTAGGATCACCGCGTGGAGACGCCGAGCCCGGTCGACCTCGCCGCCGACCGCGATCCGCTGCCGGAGATCTACCGCCTGCGCGCGGAGTGCCACCGCCTCGACGCGCCGGAGGAGCCGTTCGCGACCGAGCAGGTGTGGCGGGGCGTCGTGCTGCACCCGCCGGCGCTCGTGACCCGCCTGCATTGGGTTGTCGAGGGGGGAGCCGGCGAGGGCGGGTACGCCGGGCTGTCGTGGATCCGCGGGGCCGCGGGCGCCTCGGTGGAGATCTGTGTGGCGCCGTCCCGCCGACGGCGCGGCCTCGGCCGGGCGCTGCTGGAGACCGTCGCCGTGCACGCGCGGACGCTCGGGTGCGCCCGTCTGGTGGGCCGCCACGCGGGCCCGAGCGGCGCCGCCTTCGCCGCCGCCGTGGGCGCGACGCCGGGGAACAGCCAGATCGTCTCCGTGCTGACCCTTCCGCCGAGAGGCGACGCGCGTCCGGTGCCCGGATACCGGTTGTGCTCGTGGATCACCCGGGCCCCGGACGACCTCGTCGAATCGTACGCCCGGGCCCGCAACGCGATCTCGGACGCACCGCACACGGAGGGGGCCGACGAGCCCCGGTGGACCGTCGAGACGGTGCGCGACTTCGAGGAGGCGCTGGTGCTGCGGGGCCGCCGGCAGCGCGTCACGGTCGCCCTGGATGCCGCGGGAGAGGTCGCGGGCTATACCGAGCTGCGCGTGTCGCCCGACACCGGAGCCGTCGCGGGCGTGGACGACACGGCGGTCGTCGCCGCGCACCGGGGGAGGGGCCTGGCCACCTGGATCAAGCGGGAGTCGTTGCGGCTGCTGGCCGCGGACCGGCCCGACGTCGCCCTGGTGACCACCGCGAACGACGCGTCGAACGCCGCGATCCTCGCGGTCAACCGGGCGCTCGGGTTCCGGCCCGTGTCCACCTGGACCGACGCCGTCCTCCGGCTGTAGTCCACCGGCCTGACCCGTACGGCTCAGCCGTCGCCGGCGCGGGTGGCGCCGATGGAGGCGACGACCACGCAGCCGATCGCCGCCCACTCGCGGACCTGGAGCACCTCGTGCAGGACGAACAGGCCGACGAGCGCGGCGGCAGCGGGCTCCAGGCTCATCAGGATGCCGAAGACCCGCTTGGGCATCCGGCGCAGGGCCTCCAGCTCCAGCGAGTAGGGGATGACCGAGGAGAGCAGGCCGACCCCGGCACCGATCAGCAGGATCTCGGGCCGCAGCAGGTCGCTCCCGCCCGCGGTGACCCCGATGGGCGCGACGACGATCGTGGACACGATCATGGCGAACGACAGCCCGCTCGCTCCGGGGAAGCGGGCGCCGGTGGCCGCGGAGAACACGATGTAGGCGGCCCAGCACGTCCCCGCCAGCGCCGCGCACCCGATGCCGACCCAGCTCGCGGTGCCCGCCCCTCCCCAGGGGGCGAGCAGGATCACGCCCGCGGCGGCCAGCGCCACCCACAGCAGGTCGAGCCGGCGGCGGGAGGACACCACGGCCAGGGTGAGCGGCCCGATGAACTCGATGGCCACCGTGATCCCGATCGGCAGCCGGGCGAGGGCCTCGTAGAACGACAGGTTCATCAGGCCGAGGCTGAGCCCGAACGCGACGCCGACGGCGAGGTCGCGCCGCGACAGCCCGCGCACCCTGGGCCGGACGACGGCCAGCAGCATGACGGCGCTGGTGGCGATGCGCAGGAAGACCACGGCCGAAGGGGGCAGCTGCGTGAACAGGTTCTTGGCCAGTCCGGCGCCCACCTGGACCGACAGGATGCCCAGCAGCACCAGCCCCGACGGCGGTATCGCGTCCGAGGTGGCCCGCAGGGCCCTGCCCGGCGACGGCCTCATGCGATACGGCTCGGCTCCCGGAAGGGATTCAGCGGTCATGCCGGCGACCCCACAAAAATGGCATTGATCACGGACAAACGCCGCAATCATATGCGCCGGCCGTCAGGCCGCAGGTAGGGCCCCGGGCGTCGTCACTCCCTGCGGTCCGGTGTCACTCCCTGCGGTCCGGTGTCATTTCCGGCCACCCGTGTCATTCCGGCGGCCCGGGTGTCACTCCCAGCGGAACGTGCGGGCGGCCAGGGCGAGCGCGGCCACCGTCCAGCACAGCAGCACGAGCAGCGCGCCGCCGGGGAAGCCGCCGCCGTCGCTCAGGACGGTCCGCAGGCCGGAGGTGAGCGCGCTGATCGGCAGCAGCCCGAGCACGTGCTGCACCCCGGCCGGGAACCGGTCCAGCGGGAACAGCACGCCGCCGAGCCCGAGCAGCACCAGGTAGACGAGGTTGGCCCCGGCCAGCGTGGCCTCCGCCCGCAGTGTGCCGGCCATGAGCAGGCCGAGGCCGCTGAAGGCCGCCGTGCCCAGCAACAGGAGCGGCACGGCCCACAGCGGGTCGCCGTGCGGCGACCAGCCGAGCGCGAGCGCCACCGCGACGATCACCACGACCTGCAGCGCCTCCACGGCGACGACCGCGACGGTCTTGGCCAGCAGCAGCCCGGCCCGCGAGAGCGGGGTCGCGCCCAGGCGCTTGAGCACGCCGTACCTGCGCTCGAAGCCGGTCGCGATCGCCTGCCCGGTGAACGCGGTCGACATGACCGCGAGCGCGAGGATGCCGGGGGCGACGAAGTCGACGCGGGCGCCGCCGCCGATGTCCACCAGCGGAGCGGTGGAGAAGCCGACAAGCAGCAGGACCGGGATGATCATGGTGAGCAGGAGCTGCTCGCCGTTGCGCAGCATGGCCCGGATCTCCGCGCCCGCCTGGGCGAGGACCATCCGGTGCAGCGGCGCGGCTCCCGGCCGCGGCGTGAGATCCAGCGTGGCGATCGTGCTCACCGCAGCTCCCTGCCGGTCAGTTCGAGGAAGACGTCCTCCAGCGTGCGCCGCTCGATGCGCAGGTCCTCGGTGGTGACGCCCTCGGTGGCGCACCAGGCGGTGACGGTGGCGAGCAGCTGCGGGCCGACCTGCCCCTCGATGATGTAGTGCCCCGAGGGCGACTCCTTGGCGGCGCTGCCCGGCGGCAGCGCGGCCAGCAGCTCCTCCAGGTCGAGTCCCGGGCGCGCGCGGAACCTGAGCTGGCGCTCGGCGCCGGTCAGCGATGCGGGCGTGCCCTCGGCCACCACCCGGCCGTGGTCGATGACCACCACGTGGTCGGAGAGCTTCTCGGCCTCGTCCATCTGGTGGGTCGTCAGCACCACCGACACCCCGGCGGCGCGCAGTGCGGCGACCAGGTCCCAGCAGGCGTGCCGTGCCTGCGGGTCGAGCCCGGCGGTCGGCTCGTCCAGGAAGACCAGTTCCGGCCGCCCGATCACGGCCGCCGCGAGCGACAGGCGCTGCTGCTGGCCGCCCGACAGCCGCCGGTACGGCGTGCGCGTGTGGCCGGTCAGGCCGAGCACGCCGAGGAGGGCGTCGGGGTCGAGCGGGTGGGCGTAGAACCGGGAGACCACCCGCAGCCACTCGCCCGCGCGGGCGGCGGGAGGCACGCCTCCCGTCTGCGGCATGATCCCCAGGCGCGGCCTGAGGGCGGGGTCGGCCGGGTCCAGGCCGAGCACGCGCACGGTCCCGCCGTCCGGCCGCCGGAAGCCCTCACAGATCTCGATCGTGGAGGTCTTGCCCGCGCCGTTCGGCCCGAGGATCGCCGTGACGGCGCCCCGCGCGCAGGTGAGGGTCAGCCCGTCGACGGCCGTGGTGCCTCCGTAGCGCTTGACCAGCCCGTCGATCTCGACCGCCGGCGCGCCGTCGCCCGCGCTGCCGAGCGTGCTCTCGAACGTGCTGTCAACCCCCGGCACTCCCACCGGCCTCCCCTCACAGGACCGACCGCCGGAGCGGCCGGATGCGGGCCGCCCTGTCAGTCGTCGACGGCATCGAGTCTAGGGAGCGGGAGGCGCGCTCTCGTCGGCGAGTGCCGCCATTCCAGCCCAGGGAGGTAAAGGATGCGGAAAAGTCCCATCGCCGCAGGTTAGGTAAGGCTTACCTGCGTGAGAAATTGCATCTCCGTCGACCCCGCCTTGGGTTTGTCGCCGGGGAAGGAATTACGGCACACTGATGTTGTGAAAAACGTGCAGGGGAAGCAGAACGCCGAGAAGGCCGTGGTGACGCGGCCCGTTCCGGCATCCCCTGTGCACATGGACATCAGTGCCGAGCGCGGCACCCGGGCCAGGGTGGCGCGTCTCATCCTGGAGCATGGCCCGGTGACCGCGGCGGCGCTCGGTGAGCGGCTCGGGCTGACCCCGGCCGCGGTGCGCCGCCATCTCGACGCGCTGCTGGCCGAGGGCATGATAGAGCCGCGTACGGCCCGTCCGCGTGCCCAGCGGGGGCGCGGCAGGCCGGCGAAGATGTTCGCGATCACCGACGCGGGGCGCAGCGCCTTCGTCCACGCCTACGACGACCTCGCCGGCAGCGCGCTGCGCTTCCTGGCCGAGCGCCTGGGCGGCGAGGCGGTGTCGGAGTTCGCGCGGGCGCAGGTGTCCGGGCTGGTCGGCCGGCTCGAGGCGCTGATGCGCGAGGTCCCCGCCGACCAGCGGGTCCGCGTGCTGGCCGAGGCGCTGTCCACCGAGGGCTACGCGGCGTCGGCGTCCGCGACGGGCAAGGGCGGCGAGCAGCTGTGCCAGCATCACTGCCCGGTCGCGCACGTCGCGGCGCAGTTCCCCCAGCTGTGCGAGGCGGAGACCGAGGCCTTCGCCCGGCTGCTGGGCACGCCCGTGCAGCGGCTCGCCACGATCGCCAACGGCGACGGGGTCTGCACCACCCACGTGAGTTCACACGCGCTCGCCGCACGGCACGCGCGTCCCGATCTATCGACCGCCGATTCATCGATCGCCGATCTATCGGCCGCACACCTATCGAGCACATCGACGAGCAAGGAGTCCGGAAGGTGACTGTCACCGACCGCCCGGAGCTGGAAGGCCTCGGGAATTACAAGTTCGGCTGGGCCGACACGGACGTGGCCGGGGCCACCGCCCGGCGTGGGCTGTCCGAAGAGGTCGTCCGCAACATCTCCGCGCTCAAGAACGAGCCGGAGTGGATGCTCGACCTGCGCCTCAAGGGCCTTCGGCTGTTCGGGAAGAAGCCGCTGCCGACCTGGGGCTCCGACCTCACCGGCATCGACTTCGACAACATCAAGTACTTCGTCCGCTCGACGGAGAAGCAGGCCGCGTCCTGGGACGAGCTGCCCCCCGACATCAAGAACACCTACGACAAGCTCGGCATCCCGGAGGCGGAGAAGCAGCGCCTCATCGCCGGCGTCGCCGCCCAGTACGAGTCCGAGGTCGTCTACCACAAGATCCGTGAGGACCTCGAGGAGAAGGGCGTCATCTTCGTCGACACCGACACCGGCCTGCGTGAGCACGAGGAGCTCTTCAAGGAGTACTTCGGCACGGTGATCCCGGTGGGCGACAACAAGTTCGCCGCGCTCAACACCGCCGTGTGGTCGGGCGGCTCGTTCATCTACGTGCCGCCGAACGTGAACGTCGAGATCCCGCTGCAGGCCTACTTCCGGATCAACACCGAGAACATGGGCCAGTTCGAGCGGACCCTGATCGTCGTGGACGAGAACTCCTACGTCCACTACGTCGAGGGCTGCACCGCGCCGATCTACTCGTCCGACTCGCTCCACTCGGCGGTCGTCGAGATCGTCGTGAAGAAGGGCGCCCGCTGCCGCTACACGACGATCCAGAACTGGTCGAACAACGTCTACAACCTGGTCACCAAGCGCGCGGTGGCGTACGAGGGCGCGACCATGGAGTGGATCGACGGCAACATCGGCTCCAAGGTCACGATGAAGTACCCGGCCGTCTACCTGATGGGCGAGCACGCCAAGGGCGAGACGCTGTCGGTCGCCTTCGCCGGCGAAGGCCAGCACCAGGACGCGGGCGCCAAGATGGTGCACCTCGCGCCCAAGACGTCCTCGACGATCATCTCCAAGTCCGTGGCGCGCGGCGGCGGCCGCACGTCCTACCGGGGCCTGGTGCAGATCGAGGAGGGCGCGGCCGGCTCGGCCTCGACCGTCAAGTGCGACGCGCTGCTGGTCGACCAGATCAGCCGCTCCGACACCTACCCCTATGTGGACGTCCGCGAGGACGACGTGTCGATGGGCCACGAGGCCACGGTCTCCAAGGTGTCGGAGGACCAGCTCTTCTACCTGATGAGCCGCGGCCTCGGCGAGGACGAGGCGATGGCCATGATCGTGCGCGGCTTCGTCGAGCCGATCGCCCGCGAGCTGCCCATGGAGTACGCCCTGGAGCTCAACCGCCTGATCGAGCTGCAGATGGAAGGAGCGGTCGGCTGATGGGCCTGGAGACCAAGCCGCTGTCGACGCTGCACGAGAAGTCGTCGTACGACGTGGCCGACTTCCCGGTGCCGACGGGCCGCGAGGAGGAGTGGCGCTTCACGCCGCTGTCGCGGCTGAAGGGGCTGCACAACGGCACGGCCGCCGTCACCGGCGGCGTCGTGGTGGACGTCGAGGCGGCGCCCGAGGTGCGCGTCGAGACCGTCGGCCGTGACGACGCCCGGCTCGGCAAGGCCTACACGCCGGCCGACCGGGTGAGCGCGCAGGCCTACTCGTCGTTCGAGAAGGCCACCGTCGTCACCGTGCCGAAGATGACGGCCGCCTCCCGGCCCACCGTGATCACCCTGCGGGGGTCCGGGGCGGGCGCCGCCGCCTACGGGCACATCCTCGTGTCGGTGGAGCCGATGGCCGAGGCCGTGCTGGTCCTGGACCACCGTGGCAGCGCCGTCTACGCCGACAACGTCGAGTTCGATGTGGCCGAGGGAGGGACGCTCAAGGTCGTCAGCCTGCAGGACTGGGACGACGACGCCGTGCACGTCTCCCACCACCACGCGCGGCTCGGCAAGGACGCGACGTTCCGCTCGTTCGTGGTCACCCTCGGCGGCGACCTCGTACGGTTGTCGCCCTCGGTGTCGTACACCGCCCCGGGCGGCGACGCCGACCTGACCGGCCTGTACTTCGTGGACGAGGGCCAGCACCTGGAGCACCGCCTGCTGGTGGACCACAGCGTGCCCAACTGCCGCAGCAACGTGACCTACAAGGGCGCGCTACAGGGCGACGGCGCCCACGCGGTCTGGATCGGCGACGTGATCATCCGGGCCGAGGCCGAGGGCACCGACACCTACGAGCTGAACCGCAACCTCATCCTCACCGACGGCGCCCGCGCCGACTCGGTGCCGAACCTGGAGATCCTCACCGGCGAGGTCGCGGGAGCGGGCCACGCGTCCGCCTCCGGCCGCCTCGACGACGAGCACATCTTCTATCTGCAGGCCCGCGGCATCCCGTTCGACGAGGCCCGCCGCCTGGTCATCCACGGCTTCTTCGCCCAGCTGCTGGAGAAGATCGAGGTGCCGGAGATCCGCGAGCGCGTCCTGTCCGCGGTCGAGGCGGAGCTGGCTCGATGAGCGCCGAGACCGCCCACTGGGAGAAGGTCTGCCAGGTCGGCGACATCCCCGACGGCGGCGTCATCGGCCTGGAGGTCGGGGAGACGCCGGTCGCGCTGGTGCGGACCGGCGGCGAGGTCTTCGCCCTGCACGACGTGTGCTCCCACGCGGAGGTCCGCCTCAGCGAGGGCGAGGTCTACGACCACACGCTGGAGTGCTGGCTGCACGGCTCCTGCTTCGACCTGCGCAGCGGCAAGCCCACCGGGCCGCCCGCGACCAGGCCCGTCAACGTCTACCGAGTCAAGATCGAAGGCGACGACGTGTACGTCTCGCTCTCGAAGGAGTAAATACAAGTGTCCACCCTTGAGATTCGTGACCTGCACGTCGCCGTGGGCGACAAGGAGATCCTGCGCGGCGTCGACCTGACGGTCCGCAGCGGCGAGACGCACGCCATCATGGGCCCCAACGGCTCGGGCAAGTCCACGCTGGCGTACGCCGTCGCGGGGCATCCCAAGTACACCGTCACCTCCGGCACCGTGCTGCTCGACGGCGAGGACCTGCTGGAGATGTCGGTGGACGAGCGCGCCCGCGCCGGCCTGTTCCTCGCCATGCAGTACCCGGTCGAGGTGCCCGGCGTCAGCGTGTCGAACTTCCTGCGCTCGGCGATCACCGCGGTCCGCGGCGAGGCGCCCAAGCTGCGCGAGTTCGCCAAGGAGCTGAAGGGGGGCATGGACGCGCTGTCCATCGACCCGGCCTTCGCCCAGCGCAACACCAACGAGGGCTTCTCCGGCGGCGAGAAGAAGCGCCACGAGATCCTCCAGCTGGAGCTGCTCAAGCCCAAGATCGCGGTGCTGGACGAGACCGACTCCGGCCTCGACGTCGACGCCCTGCGCGTCGTGTCCGAGGGCATCAACCGGTTCCGCGCCTCCGGTGACACCGGCGTGCTGCTGATCACCCACTACACCCGCATCCTGCGCTACGTGAAGCCGGACTTCGTCCACGTCTTCGCCGGCGGGCGCGTGGTCGAGGAGGGCGGCCCCGAGCTGGCCGACAAGCTGGAGGCCGAGGGCTACGAGGCGTACACGTCGAAGGCGTCCGCCTGATGAGTGCGCCCGGCTTCGACGTGGAGAGGATCAGGAAGGACTTCCCGGTCCTCGGCCGCGAACTCCCCGGAGGCAGGTCGCTGGTCTACCTCGACTCCGGCAACTCCTCCCAGAAGCCGACCCAGGTGATCGAGACCATGCGCGATCACCTGACCTGGCACTACGGCAACGTCGGCCGGGCGCTGCACGTGCTGGGCAGCGAGTCGACCGAGGCGTACGAGGCCGCGCGCGACAAGATCGCCGCGTTCGTGAAGGCCCCGTCGCGTGACGAGATCGTCTTCACCAAGAACGCCTCCGAGGCCCTCAACCTCGTGGCGTACGCCTTCGGCAACCCCGTCGGCGAGGACGAGCGGTTCCGGATCGGCCCCGGCGACGAGATCGTCATCTCGGAGATGGAGCACCACTCCAACATCGTGCCGTGGCAGCTGCTCGCGCAGCGGACCGGCGCGACGCTGCGCTGGTTCCCCGTGACCGACGAGGGCCGCCTCGACATCGGGGGCCTGGAGGAGCTGGTCAACGAGCGCACGAAGATCGTCTCGATCGCGCACCAGTCGAACGTGCTCGGCACGGTCAACTCGGTCTCGCCGATCCTGGCCCGCGTGCGCGAGGTCGGCGCGCTGATGATGCTCGACGCGTCGCAGTCGGTGCCCCACCAGCCCGTGGACGTGACCGAGCTGGGCGTCGACTTCGTCGCGTTCACCGGCCACAAGATGGTCGGGCCGTCCGGCATCGGCGTGCTGTGGGGCCGCCGTGAGCTGCTCGACGCCATGCCGCCGTTCCTCGGCGGCGGCGAGATGATCGAGGCGGTCTGGATGGACCGCTCGACGTACGCGCCGGTGCCGCACAAGTTCGAGGCGGGAACGCCGCCCATCGTCGAGGCGATCGGCCTCGGCGCGGCGGCCGACTACCTGACCGCCGTCGGCATGGACCAGATCAAGGCGCACGAGAAGGAACTGGTCGCGTACGCGCTGGAGGCGCTGCCGGAGGTCCCCGGGCTCAGGATCATCGGCCCGCGCACGCCCATCGCCCGCGGCGGCACGATCTCGTTCACGCTGGAGGGGATCCACCCGCACGACGTGGGGCAGATCCTCGACGACGTGTACGGGATCGCGGTGCGGGTAGGTCATCACTGCGCCCGGCCGCTCCACCTCAGGTTCGGAATTCCGGCGACCACGCGGGCGTCTTTCTACCTGTACAACACGACGGCCGAGATCGACGCACTGGTCCGCGGCCTCCACCACGTGCAGAAGGTGTTCGGCTGAGCCATGATCGGTGAATCCATGTACCAGGAGCTGATCCTGGAGCACTACAAGCATCCCCAGGGGCGGGGCCTGCGTGATCCGTACGACGCGGAGGTGCACCACGTCAACCCCACCTGCGGCGACGAGGTGACGCTGCGGGTGAAGGTGGCCGACGGCGGCAAGGTGCTCGACGTGTCCTACGACGGCCAGGGCTGCTCCATCAGCCAGGCCGCCGCCTCGGTGCTGCACGAGCTCGCCACCGGCTCCACGGTGGAGGAGTCGCTGTCGGTGGTGGAGGAGTTCACCCGGCTCATGCAGGGCAGGGGCCAGGTGGAGCCCGACGAGGACGTGCTGGGCGACGCGGTGGCGTTCGCCGGTGTGGCGAAGTTCCCCGCCCGCGTCAAGTGCGCGCTGCTGGCCTGGATGGCCTACAAGGACGCGCTGATGAGGAGCCAGGGATGACCGGCCGCCCCGGCCGCGTTGGGAAGTACGGCGCCGCCCCGCGGGCGCCGCGAGGTGAGGAGACGACGTGAGCAAGCCGACCGAGACCCCGACGGGAACCGCGACCGAGGCGGCGACCGGGACCTACGACGGGGAGAGCTCCCTTGACGACGTGCTCGAGGCGCTGAAGGACGTCGTCGACCCCGAGCTGGGGATCAACGTGGTGGACCTCGGCCTCGTCTACGGCGTCAACCTCGACCCGGCCGGCGAGGGCGAGCGCCCGATCGCCACCATCGACATGACGCTGACCAGCGCCGCCTGCCCGCTGACCGACGTGATCGAGGACCAGGCCAACTCGGCGCTCGCCGACCTGGTCTCCAACGTGGTCATCAACTGGGTCTGGCTGCCGCCGTGGGGTCCCGACAAGATCACCGACGAGGGCCGCGACCAGCTTCGCATGCTCGGTTTCAACGTCTGACCGGCCGGGCCGGGTCCGGTCCCGCCACCCGCGTGTCCGGGGCCTCGTGCCCCGGACACACGCGTTCCGGCGATCGTTTCCCGGAGCGTTCACGACGCGGTGCTCGCGACGCGGGTGCTCACGACGCGGCGCTCCCGCCGCAGTCCGCCCGGCAAATCGCCGTCGCGGCGCGGGAATGCCGTACAGTTGTTCTTTGCTTTGCATTGTGCGACGTGAGTGACGGGCGTCCGTGGGATGCCGCCACCCGGCGGTCTCCACTTCTGCGGGACGCGCTCACGGCATCACCCGGGCGCAGGCCGCTTCATTCTCCGGCCCCCGGCGCCCCGATCGGTACGGCTCGCCTGCCGTACCTGTACAGGCTCGTCCTTTCGCAGAAGTGACGCGCCCACGTGTTCCGGCACGTTCTTTCTACGAAAGGCACGATTTCGTGACCATGCTTGACCTCGGTGAGGGCACCGAGACCCGCGCCGAGTTCGCACTGCTGGGTCTGCCCAAGCCGCTCGTGGCGGGGCTGGCCCGGCAGGGCATCACCGCGCCGTTCCCGATCCAGCGGGCGGCCATCCCCGACATCCTCGCCGGGTACGACGTCCTCGGCCGGGGCCAGACCGGCTCCGGCAAGACGCTCGCCTTCGGCCTGCCCACGCTGACCAGGATCGCGGGGGAGAAGGCACGCCCCGGCCGGCCCCGGGCCCTCGTCCTGGTGCCCACCCGCGAACTGGCCCTGCAGGTGGCCGACGCCCTCGAACCGCTCGGCCGCGGACTGTCGCTGCGCACCCGCACGGTCGTCGGCGGCATGTCCATGGGCCGCCAGATCGAGGACCTGCGCCGGGGGGTCGACGTCGTCGTCGCCACGCCCGGCCGCCTCACCGACCTCATCGAGCAGGGCGAGTGCGCGCTGGACGACGTCCAGATCACCGTCCTCGACGAGGCCGACCACATGTGCGACCTCGGGTTCCTGCCCGTGGTCAGCGCGCTGCTCGCGCGTACGCCCGCCGACGGGCAGCGCCTGCTGTTCTCCGCGACGCTCGACGGTGACGTGGACAGGCTTGTCACCCGCTTCCTGACCGACCCGGTGATCCACTCCCTGGACCCGGCCACCTCCTCGGTGGAGACGATGGAGCACCACCTGATCCAGGTGCACCGCGACGACAAGGCGGACGTGACGGCGGAGATCGCCAACCGGGACGGCCGTACGATCCTGTTCGTCCGCACCCAGCACGGCGTCGACCGCGTCGTGAAGCAACTCGCCCGGTCGGGGGTCCGCGCGGGCGGTCTGCACGGCGGCAAGCGGCAGAACCAGCGCACCCGCATCCTCGACGGGTTCCGCGAGGGCACCATCGGGGTGCTCGTCTGCACCGACGTCGCCGCCCGCGGCATCCACGTGGACGACGTGAGCCTCGTGCTGCACGTCGACCCGCCGGCCGACCACAAGAGCTACCTGCACCGGGGCGGCCGTACGGCCCGCGCGGGCGAGCGCGGCGTGGTGCTGACTCTGGTCCTGCCGAGCGAGCGCCGCGCCACCGATTCGATGACCCGCAAGGCGGGGGTGACCCCGTCCCGTCACCGGGTGGCGCCGGGCGATCCGATCCTGGCCGAGATCGCCGGGGCCCGGCGGCCGAACGGCGCGGCCGTTCCCGTGTGGGAGCCCGACGTGCGCAGGCCGCTGCGGCCCGCGCGGGACGACCGGACGCCCGGCCGCCGGCGGCACGGCGGAGACCGTCATCGCGGCGCCGACCGTCCGGGTGACGGCGACGGCCGGCGCAGGCGGTCCGAGCAGGGCGAGCGGCCTCGCGGTCCCTGGACCGGCGACGGCCGTGCCGAGGGCCGCGCCGAGACCGGCGGCGGCCACCACCGTGGCCGCACGGGCGGACACGGCGGCCAGGCCGGGCACGGTCAGGCCGGATACAGCGGTCAGGCCGGGTACGGGAGCCAGGGCGGATACAGCGGTCAGGGCGGATACGGCGGCCAGGGCGGGCGCCGCGGCCGCGGAAGCCGCTTCACCGGCCGCTGAATCCTCCTCACCACCCCGCCTTGAAGCACCTCACCGGGCCGTCCGTACGGGCGGCCCGGTGGCGTGTGGGGGCTGTTCCTCACCCGGGGCCCGGGGCGGCCACCTCGGCGCGCCTGCCGAATCCGCGAACTCCGCCAGACCCGGTCGAACCACGTTCCAGGAAGAACTCCCGCAGCAGCTGGACCTGATCAGCCGGCACGCCCCCGCCATCCCGGCGGGCGCCCTCGACCAGAGTCCGGAACTCATCCTCCGTGACGGCCGGACGCTACAGCCCGCTCAAGCGGCGGACGCTCGCTTGAATGAAATATGTAGACCGGTCTAGTCTTTGCGCATGGCTGGAACCGAAGGATCCGAGACAAGTGCTCGGCTGGTGGAGTCGATGCCGGAGCTGATCCGGCGGCAGGGCTGTCGCTTGGCCCGCGGTGCTCCGGCAGTCACGCCGGGGACGATGCCGCACTGCGCGGCCCGGGCGCTCGCGGTACCGATCGACGGCGCTTTCCACGACAACGAGGCGTCCCTGGGTGAGCGTACGGAGGTGTCGTCGTGAGCGCCGGGGACCGGCACGCGCTGGTCCTGGGCGCGACCGGCTTCGTCGGACGCCACCTGGTGCTCGCGCTCGGTCAGGCCGGCGTCCGGGTGAGCACGGCCGGCCGGAGCCACGAGTCCTACCGGCGGCTCGCCCGCTGGCTCGCCGAGCACGGGCATGACGAGGCCCCGGCCGACCTCCGGGTCGACTTCACGACGCCGTCGCTGATCGAGGGGGAGCTCGACGACGTCACGGAGGTCTACAACTGCGCCGGCGCCTACCGGTTCGGCATGTCGGCGGACGAGGCCCGCCGTGCCAACGTCGGCAGCGTCCGCGCGGTCGTCGCCTTCGCGGCGCGACTGCCGCGGCTGCGCCGCCTCGTCCACGTCTCCGGCTATCGCGTGGGCGGGCAGGACCCCCGTCCCTGGAGCGAGGAGCAGCGGCGGGAGACCTACCGGGCCCTGGGCGCGTACGAGGCGTCCAAGGTGGAGGCGGACGCCGTCTTCCAATCCGAGGCGGAGCGGCTGGGCGTTCCCTGGTCGGTCGTCAATCCGGCCAGCGTGATCGGCGACAGCGTCACCGGTGAGTCCGGCCAGTACCTTGGGCTCGCGTCGACCCTGCGCGACCTCTGGCGGGGCGGCCTCGCGGCGGTTCCGGGGAACGCGCGGACGTTCGTCCCCGTGGTCGCGGTCGACTACCTCGCCCGGTTCATGACCCTGCTGCCGGTGGACGAGACGGCCGAGCGCGCCTCCTACTGGCTGCTGGACGACGACACGCCCGCCCTGCCCGGCCTGCTCGCGCTCGTCGCGGAGCACTACCGGGTCAAGGCGCCCCGGGCGCGGGTTCCGGTAGCCGTGCTGAAGCGCCTGCCCCGCCGGCTCACGAAGGCCGACCCGGAGACGCTGACGTTCCTGTCGAGCGACCGCTATCCCACCGGCTCGGCGCGGGCCTTCGCCGCCCGTCACGGGCTGACCATGCCGGACACCGCCACGACGATCCGCCGCTGGGCCGACCGCCTGGCGGCGAGCCGGTTCGGGGACGCCCCCGCCGGCGGCAGACGGTTCACCGGCCCGGGTGGGGTGCGGACGTTCGAGCTCGGCCAGCCGGACGCGCCCACGGTGGTGCTGCCGGGCCTGCCGGTCAACGCCGACACCTGGGCGCCGGTCGTCGCGGCGCTGGGCCAGGCCCGCGCCGCCGACCTGCCGGGGCTGGGGATGAGCGCGGGAGGCCGCGACGACTGGCCGTCCTGGCTGACCGCCCTCGTCACCGAGACCGGCGCACGCCACCTGGTCGGTCACTCCATCGGCGCCGCGGCCGCCGTCGAGGCCGCGGCCGCCCATCCGGACGCGGTGGACCGGCTCACGCTCGTGGCGCCGTTCTTCCTCCAGGCGCGCCCCGCTCGCGCCGCCCGGCTCCTGGCCCGTCGGTACCTCGACCGGGTCTCACCCCGGGCGCTGGCCGAGCGGCTCACCGGAGACCCGGCGCACGCGGCCGCCCTCCACTCGAGCGTGGAGGATCTGCGCCGCGGCGCCGCCGCCACCGCCGCCAGGCTCCTGGCCGCCACGGCGTCGCCCCGGTGGAGGGCGGACCTCCGGGCCGAGCTGACGCGCTACCCGGGACACGTGCACGTCGTCGTGGGCTCCCGCGACCCTCTCAGCACGGAGGGGCGGGCCCTTCTGGACACGCTCGCGCGGGCCACCGTGACGGTGATTGCGGGCGCGGGCCATCACCCCCAGCTGACGCACCCCGAGGAGGTCGCCCGAGCCGTCGCGCTCGGAACCCGTCCCCGGGGGCGCGAGCCGTTCAGCCCTTCAGGCCGCTCAGCACGATCCCGCGGGTGAAGTAGCGCTGGAAGGCGAGGAAGAAGGCGATCGACGGCAGGGAGGCGAGCAGGCCGCCGGCCATGATCGCGCCCTGGTTCTGCGCGCCGGTGAAGTAGGAGTTGAGGCGGGCCAGCGCGACCGGGATGTTCGCCATCTCGTCGCTCTGCACGATGATCAGCGGCCAGAGGAAGTTGTTCCACTCCGCGAGCACGATGAAGATCGACATCGCGGCGAGGGCCGGGCGCAGCAGCGGCAGCACGATCTGCCACCAGATGCGCCACTCCCCGGCGCCGTCGACCCGGGCGGCCTGGATGAGCTCGTCCGGGACCGAGTGGAGGAACTGCACCAGGAAGAACAGCACGAACGCCTTGGCCAGCGCCGGGACGATGTAGCCCTGGTAGGTGTCCAGCCAGCCCAGGTTCCGCATGATGACGTAGTTCGGCACCAGGGTGGTCTGCCAGGGCACCATCATCGAGGCGACGATCAGCAGGAAGATCAGCCGCCGCCCCGGCACTCGATGCTTGGTGATCACGTACGCCGCCAGCGAGGCGACCAGCAGCGACCCGACCGTGATCGCGACCGTGATCACCAGGCTGTTGAACATGAAGCGGCCGAACCCGAAGTCCACCTGGAACCGCTGGAAGATGCCCTGGAGATGGCCGGGGTTGACCTGGGTGGGGGAGTAGCCGGGGTCGTAGAAGTTGTTCAGCGTGGGATGCTCGGGCACGAACGACGGCGGCTGCCGGTTCAGCTCCGTCACCGGCTTGAACACCGTGATCAGCATCCAGTAGAACGGCGCGATCATGGTGAGCGACAGCAGGTAGAACGGCAGGCGCAGCAGGTGGCCGCGCCAGGTGGTGCCCGCCCCGGCGGCGGGCGCCTGCCGGGGCGCGGCGGCCGGGTCGGCGACGATCGGTGTGGTCGTGGGGGCGACGGCCATCACAGCTCCTTCAGGGCGCGGCCGATGCGGAGGTTGACCATGCTGAGGGCGAAGATGATCAGGAAGAGCACCCAGGCGATGGCCGAGGCGTAGCCGAGCTTGAAGTGCGTGAAGCCCTGGTCGTAGAGGTAGGGCACGATCATCAGGCCCGAGTCGAGCACGCCGCCGATGTTGTTGGTGCCCCGGAACACGATGTAGACGGCTTCGAAGACCTGGAAGGCTCCGATCAGGCCGGTCACGACCACGTATGTGGTGACCGGACGCAGCAGCGGCAGCGTCACCCGGCGGAACTGCTGCCAGGTGCCGGCGCCGTCGATGCGGGCCGCCTCGTAGTACTCCTGCGGGATCGTGTTGAGCCCGGCGACGTACAGGACCATCCCGTAGCCCATCCCGCCCCACACCGACATGAGCACGAGGATGGGGATCGTGAGCCCGGGGGTGGCGAGCCATTCGACGGCCCTGCCGCCGAACCAGGTCATGGCGGTGTTGGCCAGGCCGAAGTCGCCGGGGTTGAAGATCCACTTCCAGAGCAGCATGAGCGCGATCGACGAGGTCACCGAGGGCAGGAAGAAGATCGTCCGCATGATGCGGTGTGGCCAGCTCGACCCGCTGAAGGCCAGCGCGAGGCCGAGCGACAGCAGCGTGCCGATCCCGACGGACGCCACGACGTAGAGGAACGTGTTGCCGAGGGCGTGCCGGAACCGGTCGTCGTCGAACAGCAGGTGCCGGAAGTTCTCCAGGCCCTGGAACTCGGGGGCGTTCACCCCGTCGAACTTCGTGAAGCTGAGATAGAGCGAGTTGGCCAAAGGCCAGACGAGGAACCCGGCGAACAGGCCGAGGAACGGCAGCAGCATCAGATAGGAGGTGCCGTAGCGGCGCCATCGTTGCCGGGGCGCGGCGGTGTGGGTTGCCATGTCGTTCTCCATCCGGAGGGGAACCGTGGGCGGACCCGGGCCGGTGCGGGGTCGGGCGGCACCGGCCCGGGCAGGTGCGGAGGACGGAGGCCGCGGCCGGTGCGGGGTCGGGCGGCACCGGCGAGCCACGGCCGTCCCGGCTATCCGGCGTTGCGCTCCATGACCTTGGCGGCCTCGGCCAGGGCCGTCTTCACGTCGGCCTTGCCGAGGATCGCGGCCTGGAACTGCTTGGCGACGTCGGACGCGCTCTCGTCCCAGCCGGGGCATCCGGGCGCCGCGGCGCCGGTCTTGATGATCCCCGCGAATACCGCCGAGTGCTCCGGCGTGAACGGGGAGTCGGCGATCTTGTCCGGGCGGGGCGGGATGTAGGCGATGTTGCGGGCCTTCGACTCCGCCGTCACCGCGTCGACGGCCTCGTCGGTGTAGAGGAACTTGACGAAGTCCGCCGCCTGCTGGATGTGCTTGCTGTACGACGTGACCCCGACGGCCCGCCCGCCGATGAAGGTCGTGGGCGCCGCCGGGCCGGCCGGCAGCGGGGCGATCGTCCACTTGCCCTTCATCTTGGGCTTGCTGGTGTCGATGCCGAGGGCGTTCCAGTTGCCGCCGTAGACCATCGCGATGCCCTGGTCGAGCGCGTCCGAGGTCGTCACCGTGTCGGTCGGCGCGCCGTACTTGCGGTGCAGGTCGATCCAGTACGACAGCGCCTGCTCGGCCTGCGGGGTGTCGAGCGAGGGCTTGCAGTCCGGCGTGTAGAAGCTGCCGCCGGCCTGGTAGAGGAAGTTGAAGTAGCCGATCCAGTCGAGGTTGCCCCAGTCGATGCTGAACGGCGTCTTCACCCCGGATTTCTTGAGTTTCTCGATGTCGGCGGTCAGTTCCTCCCAGGTCTTGGGCGGCTCCTTGAGCCCGGCCTTGTCGAACAGGTCGGTCCGGTAATAGAGCGCCTCGGTGGACATGTCGAGCGGGATGCCGTAGACGGTGCCGTCGGGGGAGACGGCCGACTTCCATTGGGCGGGCTGCGCCTGGGCCTGGAGTTGCTCGATGCCGTACTTGCGCAGGTCGACCATGCCGCCGCGCAGGCCGAACTGGATGGTCCAGGTCATGCCGCCGGAGATGATGTCGGGCCCGCTGCGGCTGGTCGAGGCCGCCAGCAGCTTGGCGTACGCGTCGTCCCAGGCCAGCGTCTGCACCTTGATCGTCACGTTGGGGTGCGACTTCGTGTACAGGTCGGCCGCCTTCTGGAAGGCCGCGCTCTCGTCGTCGCCCCCGGTGGACCACCATGTGATCGCGGCGGGGGCGTTCGCGTCGGCCTGTTTGGTCTCCGAGGTGCCGCTGGTCGCGCAGCCCGCGCCGAAGGCGGCGATCAGGGCGGCGCAGGTGGCCGCCGTCGTTCGTCGCATGGACGTCTCCGATCTCTACGGAAAGTGATCGACTGACATGTCGTGCCCCCCGAGAGGCGGCCGGCCGCGAGGCCCTGCCCGCGCGGCGCACCTCCCACGCTTCGAATTCGTGCAGAGTCCAGCACTAAACCGGATTAGTTTCAAGAGGGTGTTTCATCCCGTCAATCCGGACGTCACGCCGTTCAAGGCGCGATTTCCCAGCTCATATGGGTGAAGGATGGTGAGGCGGATTCCGGCGGACGACTCTTAACCGGGTCAGAAGTCTGAAACAGGGCACTTGTGTAACCTTGCGGCGTACACGAGCCAGGCCGACCACCCCACGGGAGCCCCCATGTTCGTCGACATGCCCCTTGACCAGCTGCGTGCGTACCTGCCCGAGCGCCGGGAGCCCGCCGACTTCGACGCCTTCTGGGACCGCACGCTCGCCGAAGCCCGCGTGCACGAACTGAACCCCGTCTTCGAGCCGTACGAGGCCGACCTCGCGCTGGTCGACGTGGCCGATGTGACGTTCGCGGGATTCGGCGGGCATCCGATCAAGGGGTGGTTCATCGCGCCCGCGGGCGCGTCGGGACCGTTGCCCTGCGTGGTCGAGTTCATCGGGTACGGCGGCGGCCGCGGCCGGCCGCACGACTGGCTGCTGTGGCCGGCCGCCGGATACGCGACGTTCGTGATGGACACCCGTGGGCAGGGCGGCACCTGGCGCTCGGGCGACACCCCCGACCCGGTGGGCGGCAACGGCGCGCAGATCCCCGGCAAGCTCACCCAGGGGGTGTTCGACCGCGACGACTACTACTACCGGCGGCTCTACACCGATGTCGTGCGCGCGGTCGAGGCGGCCAGGTCGCACCCCCTGGTGGACGCCGGGCGGGTCGTCGTGGCCGGCGGCAGCCAGGGCGGCGGCATGGCGCTGGCCGCCGCCGCGCTCGTGCCGGACCTCGCCTACGCGTTCGTCAACGTGCCGTTCATGTGCGACATCCGGCGCGCCGTGGAGATCACCGACGAGGACCCGTACGGCGAGCTGGGCCGGTTCTGCGGGATCCACAGGACGCGGGTCGAGGACATCTTCGCGACCCTCGACTACTTCGACGGACTGCACTTCGCGGCGAGGGCCCGCACGCCCGCCCGGTTCTCCGTCGCCCTGCGCGACGGGGTCACCCCGGCCTCGACCGTCTTCGGGGCCTACAACCACTACGCCGGCCCCAAGGACATCACGGTCTGGCCGTTCAACGGCCACGAGGGCGGGGAGTCGCAGCAGGCGCTCGAGCAGCTCAGGCTGGCCAGGAAGATCCTCGGCTGAACCCGGTCTCGCAGAGGGCCCGGGCAGGGGCCCGATCTCGCAGGGTGGACGCGGGGCGCGGTGGCCCGCCCCCGCGACTACCCTGGGGCCGATACCCTGAACGCGCAGGCACACGACCCGAGAGAGACCATGAAGACCTTCGAAGAGCTGTACGCCGAGCTGGCAGAGAAGGCGCGCACCCGGCCCGCGGGGTCCGGCACCGTGGCCGCCCTGGACGCCGGCGTCCATGCCATCGGCAAGAAGGTCGTCGAGGAGGCCGCGGAGAGCTGGATGGCGGCCGAGCACGAGTCGGCGGACCGGGCGGCCGAGGAGATCTCGCAGCTGCTCTACCACGTCCAGGTCCTGATGCTGGCGCGCGGAATCGGGCTGGACGAGGTCTACAAGCATCTGTAGCCGCCGCGGCGGCCACAGATCGTCCATCGACCTCGTTCTTGCCCGAAAGGATCTCCCACTCATGCTGCGCATCGCCGTACCGAACAAGGGCGCGCTCTCCGAAGCCGCCCAGACCATGCTGAAGGAGGCGGGCTACCGCCAGCGCAGGGACAGCAAGGAGCTCGTGGTCGTCGACTCCGAGAACTCCTGCGAGCTGTTCTTCCTCCGCCCGCGCGACATCGCCGTCTACGTCGGCGAGGGCACTCTCGACGCCGGCATCACCGGGCGCGACATGCTGTTCGACTCCGGCGCCCCGGCCGAGGAGGTCATGCCGCTCGGGTTCGGCCGGTCGACGTTCCGCTTCGCCTCCACGGCGGGCGCCTACTCCGGCGTCTCCGACCTGTCCGGCCTGCGCATCGCCACCTCGTACGCCGGGCTGCTCGGCAAGCACCTCGCCGACCAGGGCGTGGACGCCCGGGTCATCAAGCTCGACGGCGCGGTCGAGACGGCGATCAGGCTTGGCGTCGCCGACGCGGTCGCCGACGTGGTGGAGACCGGCACGACGCTGCGCAACGTCGGCCTGGAGGTGTTCGGCGAGCCGATCGCGCACTCCGAGGCCATCTTGATCAAGCGGGCCGGCGCCCCCGAGGCCAACGGCTTCCAGCAGCTCATCCGCCGCCTGCAGGGCGTGATCGTGGCCCGCGACTTCGTGATGATCGACTACGACATCCGGGCCGAGCGCATCGACGAGGCCATCGCCATCACCCCCGGCATGGAGGGGCCGACCGTCTCCCCGCTCCACCGCGAGGGCTGGGTGGCCGTGCGGGCGATGGTCCCGCGCAAGGGCCACCAGCAGGTGATGGACCAGCTCTGGGAGATCGGCGCCAAGGCGATCCTCGTCACCGCGATCTTCGCCTGCCGCCTCTGAATCAGGCTTTTTCGACGCGCTGTCACCGTGGCGCGCCGTGTGCCAAGATCGCGTCATGATGCGATTACATCGTCTGCTGGTGCCGTTGATCTGCGCGCTCACCCTCGCGGCGGGCGCGCCCGCCGTCGCGGCGGAGCACTCGGCGACCAGCGCGGGGGCGGCGGACGTCCCCGCGACGCAACTCGACGCGATCCGCAGGCTCGATTTCATGGTCGGGCGATGGGCCGGTTCGGGATGGGTCGACACCGCCTCCGGCCGGCAGGAGTTCCTCCAGACCGAAAAGGTGGCCTACAAGGCGGGCGGCCAGGTGCTCACGGTGGAGGGCCAGGGGCGGGACAAGGCCGATCCGCGCAGGATCGTGGACACCGCGCTCGCGGTCGTCGGCTACAGCGACCAGACCGGGCAGTACCGGTGGGAGGCGTTCTCCCAGGGGCACGTCACCGAGGCCGTGCCCGTGGTCGGCGACCACTTCTTCCAGTGGAGCCTTCACACCGGGGGGCCCACCATCCGGTACACCCTGAGCTTCACCGGCAGAACGTGGCACGAGGTCGGTGAGTACACCCTCGACGGCGGCGTCACCTGGCGGCAGAACTTCCAGATGGACCTGAGACGAGTGGCCTGACGACCCCTGTGTTTCCTCCCTCCCCTCTCGTGCGGGGAGGGAGGCGGATGACAAATGTCACCGCGAAGGCCGGAGACGCGGCACTGATGATCGGACCCGCCCGATCCCTACCGTGAGGGCATGAACGCCATCGCCTTCACCGACGTCACCAAGAGGTACGGGGACGTGCTCGCGGTCGACGGCCTCGACCTGGAGGTCCCGGCCGGCGCCACGGTCGCCCTCCTCGGGCCGAACGGGGCCGGCAAGTCCACCTCGATCAACATGCTGCTGGGCCTGCTGCGGCCCAGCTCCGGCGAGATCCGGGTCTTCGGCGAGCCGCCGGAGACGGCGGTCGCCAACGGGGAGATCGGCGCGATGCTCCAGGAGGGCGCGCTGATCCCCGAGCTGACCGTCGCCGAGACCGTGGACTTCGTCCGGCGGCTCTACCCGCGTCCGCTGCCGCTGGAGGAGATCCTCCGGCTCGCCGACCTCACCGAGCTCGCCCGGCGGCGGGCCGACCGGCTGTCCGGGGGCCAGACCCAGCGGGTCCGGTTCGCGCTGGCGATCGCCGGCGGGCCGAGGCTGCTGCTGCTCGACGAGCCGACCGCGGCCATGGACGTCGAGTCCCGCCGTACGTTCTGGGACAACATGCGGGCGTATGCCGCGCGGGGCCGGACGATCCTGTTCGCCACCCACTATCTGGAGGAGGCCGACGAGAACGCCGACCGGGTCGTCGTGATCGCCCGCGGCCGGGTCGTCGCCGACGGCACCGCCGCCGAGATCAAGGCCGGGGTCGCCGGTCAGGCGGTGAGCTTCCTGCTGGGCGAGCAGCCGGTCGCCGGGCTCGACGCCCTGCCGGGGACGACCGGCGTGGAACTCCAGGGCGGCCGGGTCACCCTGCGCACCATCGACCTCGACGCCACCGTCGCCGCGTTGTACCGCAAGACCACCCTCGACATCCGCGACCTCCAGCTCCACGGGGCCGATCTGGAGGACGCCTTCCTCGCCCTCACCAAGGAGGCCTGACGATGCGGCACTACATCAAGGTCGAACTGCTGCGGATGCTGCGCAACAAGCGCTACGTCATCTTCGTGGTCGCCTTCCCCGTCGGCTTCTACCTCCTCTACTCCAACCTCTGGGGGTCGGACTCCGACCAGGCGACCGGGCTGCGCGGCAGCGTCCTGCTGATGGTCTCGATGGCCGCGTACGGCGCGCTGGCCGCCGCGATGATGTCGACGGCCGTGCCCTGGTCGCAGGAGCGGCACAGCGGCTGGCTGCGGCAGCTCCAGATCACCCCGCTGCCGGGCCGGGCGATCATCCTGACGAAGCTGATCTCCTCGCTGCTGCTGGTGCTGCCGTCGCTGCTGCTGGTCGGCCTGGCCGCGGTGCTGACCCAGCACGTGTCGCTGTCGCCGGTGCGGTGGGTGGAACTGATCCTCGTGATGTGGGCCGGCACGATCCCCTTCGCGGCGCTGGGCCTGGCGATCGGATCCCTGCTGCCGCCCGACACCGCGCAGCCCGTCGCGATGATCGGCATGTTCGGGCTGGCCCTGCTCGGCGGGCTCTGGTTCCCCGAGAGCATCATGCCCGCGGCCATGAAGAGCATCGCCCACGTGACCCCCTCGTACGACTACGCGCGTATCGGATGGCGGATCGCGGCGGGTGAGACCCCGCACGCGGCCGACGCGGCCGGCATCCTCGCCTGGGGAGTGGCCCTGGTGGCACTGGCGCTCGTCGCCTACCGTCGTGCGACAGTGCGCGCCTGATCGGCACAGTGCGACAGTGCGCGCCTGATCGGACACACTGCAACGGCGCGCACCTGATCGACACCGTGCGACGGTGCGCGCCTGATATCCACCACGTTCGGAGGGACAGCGGGATGAGCCGGCTGGCCAGAGTGTTCACCTTCGGCGGGATGGACGACCGTCCCTCCCGCCTGAGGCGCCTGATGGGCATGTCGCTGGGCCTGATCTACCTCTTCTACCCGGTGTCCGAGGTGGTCGACGGCACGGTGCGCGGCGCGCGGGCGGCCTGGTCGATGGCCGCGCTCGTGGTCTTCATAGCCGTCTACCTGACGATCGTGCTGGGCCCGCGCGAACTCGACGATCACCCCCGGTGGATGTTCCCCCTGCTCGGCGTCGCGACGGTGATGGGGGCCGTCTTCCCATTGATCTTCCGGAGCCCTTCCTGGCTGACCCTCCCGGTCTACCTGATGGTCGTCTACGCGATGGGCCTGCCGCCCCGCCGCGCCCTGCTGGGTCTCGCGGCCATGGCCGCGCTCGTCGTCGCCGAGGGCAAGGTCATGGGCGCCGACGACGGCACGGTGTGGGCGCTCGTGCTGCAGATCGTCACACTCGGCGTGCTGTTCATGAGTGTCCGCAACACCCGCGTCCTCGTCGTCCAGCTCAAGCAGGCGCAGAGCGAGGTCGCCAGGCTGGCCGCGACCGAGGAGCGGCTGCGGATCGCCCGCGACCTGCACGACCTGCTGGGGCACAGCCTCTCGCTCATCGTGCTCAAGAGCGAGCTGGCCCGCCGCCTGGGCGAGCAGGGCTCGCCGAAGGCCGCCGGGGAGGTGGCCGACATCGAGTCGGTGGCGCGGCAGGCGCTGGCCCAGGTGCGCGAGGCCGTCGGCGGATACCGCCGGCGCCGCCTGTCGGAGGAGATCGACGGCGCCAGGTCGGCGCTGGGCGCCGCCGACGTCGCCCTCACCGTGCGCACCCGCGGCACTCCGCTGCCCGAGGATCTCGACGGCCTGTTCGCCTGGGCCGTACGCGAGGCCACCACCAACGTCGTACGGCACTCCGGGGCCACCCGCTGCGAGATCGACGTGTCGTACGGGGAGGGGGGCGCGGTGCTGGAGATCGCCGACAACGGCGGCGGCGGGGCGCACGAGCCGGGCAACGGCCTCACCGGGCTCGGCGAGCGGGTGCGCGCGGCGGGCGGAGACCTGGAGGTCGAGGCCGGCAAGCGGGGATTCAGGGTGCGGGTCGCGGTTCCGCCGCCCCTGGGCCAAAAGGCGGAGATGATCGCGGATAGGTTGGGCGAGTGATCAGGGTCGTGCTGGCGGAGGACCAGAGCATGGTGCGGGGAGCGCTCGCCTCCCTGCTCGGCCTGGAGCCCGACATCGAGGTGGTCGGAGAGGCGGCGAACGGGGACGAGGTGATCGCCGTCGCCGAGGCGACCACACCGGACATCGCGCTGCTCGACATCGAGATGCCCGGCAGGGACGGGATCTCCGCCGCCGAGGAGCTGCGCCGCCGGGTTCCCGGGTGCCGGGTGGTAATCCTCACGACCTTCGCCAGGCCCGGATATCTGCGCCGCGCGATGGAGGCCGGGGCGGTGGCCTTCCTGGTGAAGGACAGCCCCGCGAGCGAACTGGCCGCCGCGATCAGGCGGGTGCTGCGGGGCGAGCGCGTGATCGACCCGGGTCTGGCCGCCGCCGCGCTCAGCGCCGGGCCGAACCCCCTGTCGCCGCGCGAGCGCGACGTGCTGTCCGCCGCGGCGGACGGCTCGACGATCAACGACATCTCGCTGCGGCTGCACCTGTCGGAGGGCACGGTGCGCAACTACCTCTCGGCGGCCATCCACAAGACCGGCGCGCGCAACCGGATCGAGGCCGTCCAGAAGGCCCAGGCGCAGGGCTGGCTCTGACCGGCGAGGCAGGACGGGGCGTGATCACCAGGCGTACGCCTCGGGCGCCGGCCTGGCTCCGTTGGGGCCGGGGGGCGGGAAGAGCGCGTCCAGCGTGGCGAGCGTGCCGTCGTCGAGCGTGATCCTCAGTGCGCGCAGCGAGCCGTCGAGCTGCTCGACCGTCCGCGGCCCGACGATCGGTCCGGTCACGCCGTCCTGGGCGAGCAGCCATGCCAGTCCGACGTGGGCCGGGTCCTCGCCGAGGTCGGCGCACAACTTCTCGTACGCCTCGACGGAGTCCCGGTGCTCGGCCAGCGCGGCGGCCCAGAGCCCCGAGCCGCTGCGGGCGGCGACCCCCTCACGCTGCTTGCGCAGGACGCCGCTGAGCACGCCGCCGTGCAGCGGCGACCATGGGATCACCCCCAGCCCGTAGTGCCGCGCGGCGGGCAGCACCTCCAGCTCGGCCCAGCGCGACATCAGGTTGTAGATGGACTGTTCGCTGACGAGCCCGAGGAAGTGCCGGGACCGCGCCGCCTCCTGCGCCTGGGCGATGTGCCAGCCGGCGAAGTTGGACGAGCCGAAGTAGAGCACTTTTCCCTGCCGGCGAAGGACGCTGAACGCCTCCCAGATCTCCTCCCACGGCGTGCTCCGGTCGATGTGGTGCATCTGGTAAAGGTCGATGTGGTCGGTCCCCAGTCGCCTGAGCGACGCCTCGCACGCGCGCCGGATGTGCAGGGCGGACAGGAACTGCTCGTTGGGCCAGTTCCCCATCGGCTGATAGACCTTCGTGGCCAGCACGGTCCTGTCACGCCGGCCGCCGCCCTTGGCGAACCAACGGCCGATGATCTGCTCGGTGACGCCTTCGCCCTGCTGCGCGCCGTACGCGTCGGCGGTGTCGAAGAAGTTGAGACCGTGCTCGTGCGCACGGTCCATGATCGCGTGACTGTCCTCTTCGGACGTACGCGACCCGAAGTTCATGGTGCCGAGGACGAGCCGGGACACCGAAAGGCCGCTGCGGCCGAGGCGGGTGTACTCCACGTGGTTCTCCCTCTCAGGGGCGTCACTGGTCGCATCAAGCGGGACGCAGTGAAGCTACAACTTGCGACATATGTGTCGCAAGTCTGAGGTGAACGGCGACGCCGCCGTAGTATTGCCCCTGAAGAAGGCCGGACGCGCCCTCGTCCGTGGTCCCGTGGTGGCCTCAGCGGGCCGGCTGCGCCTGGAGGTCGGCGGCGTGCCGCAGCAGGTCGCCGACCCGCACCACGCCCATGCACCTGCCGACCTCGTCGACCACCACGAGGTCGTCGTACACGCGGGCGTTGTCCCGCCCCGCCACCTGCATGGCCGCGATCACCGGGGTCGTCTTCGCCACGATCTTCGCTGTGTCCGCCAGGCGGCCGGCCGACTTCTTCGCGTGCAGCGCGTGGCCGTACGCCCCGGCCATGAAGAGCAGGAACCGGCTGCGGTCGATGCTGCCCTGCGGCCGCTGGTATTCGTCCACCAGGATCACGCTCGTGATCGAGGGCTCGGCGCTCAGCACGGCGACCACCTCCTCGGCCGTCGACCCGGCCGGCAGCGTCACCGCGGGAAGCAGGAGCTCCTGCACCCGGGGGCCCAGCGACGCGGTGACCGCGGCCGCCTCGGGCACCGGCAGCGGCACGTGGACGCGGTTGTACCCGTGGGAGGGCCGCCAGTCCGACGGCGCGAGCAGGGGGCCCTGCGCGAGCCGGATGCCCCAGCCGCGTACGGCCGCCAGCTCCGTCTCGTCCCGCACGCCCGGGGCGAGCACGTGCGCGCCGACGCCGCGCGCGAGCCGGACCAGCGACTCCGCGAGCGCGCTGCGCCGGGGATCGCGCGGCCCCCGCGCCACCAGGTCGGGGGACAGCGCGATCACGTACGGCGAGGCGTCGGCGAGCAGGTCGAGCGGCAGCGCGGCGGTGCCGACCCCGCCGAACGCGATGAGGTAGCCCACCGCGCGCAGACCGTCGATCCCGGACAGCAGGGCCGTGCGCTCCACGGGCGCGGGATCGCCCTCGATCACGAGGATGACCTCGCGGGGACGCCGGTTGCACATGCGCATCGCCTCATGCAGCGCCGCGAGGCCGGCCGTACCCCCGGCCACGGCGGCGGCGGAGATCGGCAGGACCAGCGGCAGCAGGGCCTCCTCGCGGGCGGCGGCCAGCAGGCCGTTCACCGTGCCCGCCACGCCCGGGCCGCCGGAGGAGGCGCCCTCGGCGATCACCTCGATGGCCACGGCGCCGCCGGTGTCGAGGTCGACCACCGGGAGGAAGAACGGGGCGGCCGGGCCGGGGAAGCCGGGCGCGGGACCCGCGGGCGCGTACGCGCGCTGGTCGTACGGCTGGGCGGCGGCCGCCGGGGTGTACCTCCGCACCATGGTGGCCGGGCCGTGTTCCCACACGGTGTCCGCCGGGGCGTGTTCCCGCGCGCTGTCCGGGGGGAACGGGGTCGCCGGGGCCGGGCCGGACGCCGGGGCGATTTGCGAGGTCGCGGCGAGCGGCGCCGCCGAGGGGGAGGGGAGCGACACGATTGAATTGTGGGACGCCGGGCCCCCGGACTTGCCGTCCACAGAAGGAAATTCACCTATATTTCCCCGTCAGTTGGACGGAATCCGACAGACGGTGCACGAGTAGGCTGATCAGCCATGACGGCAGGGCCCGCCGCGGGAGGCGGCAGATGGATCTCGGTCGCCCCCGAGCGGCTCGCCGGATGGATCGCGCGCTTCGCCGAGCGGCACGGCGCGATCGAGGCCGTCGTCCTGCCCGACCTGGTCCGTCTCGACGCCGCCGACGGCGCGGTCGCCGAGTGCCACGTGCCGTTCCCGCCGCTGCGCCCCTCCCGCGACGGTGAAGGTGACGGCGGGCACGAGGGCGAGTTCCGCCTTCCCCCGCCTGCGGCGGCGCTGGTGGCCCACGTGTGCCGTGAGCGGACAGTCGGCGTGCTGCTGGCCCGGCTCGGGGGGCACGCCGCCGGCGTCTTCGCCGGGGCCCGCCTCGTGACGGGCAAGGTCGGCTCGCGTCAGGTCCACGGGCGCAGCGCGGCCGGCGGGTGGTCGCAGCAGCGCTTCGCCCGGCGCAGGGACAAGCAGTCGGCCGAGGCACTGGGGGCCGCCGCCGACGTGGCCGTCCGGGTGCTCCTGCCGAGGCTCGCGGACCTGGAGGCCGTCGTGCTCGGCGGGGACCGGCGCTCGATCGACGAGATCAGGCGCGACCGGCGCCTCGCGCCGCTGTTCGCCCTGGAGACCGGCCCCTTCCTCACCGTCCCCGACCCCCGGCTGGCGGTCCTGGAGGGCGCCCCCGCGCTGTTCCGCGCCGTACGGATCCGCGTGATCGACCCCTGACCGGCCGCGTGGCGGGGCGAGGGCGGGGTTTCATCGCAGGCGGTGGTGGACACGGCGGCACTACACTTGAGCCCATGCGCACTCCCGATTGATCGCTCCCGGTGCCGATCCTGACCCCATCACCTACGGGAGTGTCCCCTTAACCATGATCATCGCTACCGACATCGAACTTCGCGCCGGCTCGCGCCTGCTCATCGAGGGCGCCTCGTTCCGGGTGAACCCGGGCGACAAGATCGGTCTGGTCGGCCGCAACGGGGCCGGCAAGACCACCCTCACCAAGGTCCTGGCGGGAGAGGGCCTGCCCGCCGCGGGCACGGTCACGATCTCCGGCAGCGTCGGCTACCTGCCGCAGGACCCCCGCACCGGCGACCTGAGCGTGCTGGCGCGCGACCGGATCCTGTCGGCCCGCGGCCTCGACGACGTGCTCCGCGAACTGCGCGAGGCCGAGGCCGGGATGGCGGCCGACGACCAGCGCGTACGCGACCGGGCGGTGCGCGCCTACGGCCGCCTGGAGGACCGCCTGCACGTCCTCGGCGGCTACGCGGCGGAGTCGGAGGCGGCCTCGATCGCCTCCAGCCTGGGGCTGCCCGACCGCGTCCTCGGCCAGCCGCTGGCGACCCTCTCCGGCGGCCAGCGACGCCGGGTGGAACTGGCCCGCATCCTGTTCTCCGGAGCGGAGACTCTCCTGCTTGACGAGCCGACAAACCACCTCGATGCGGACTCGATCGGCTGGCTTCGTGATTTTTTGCGCTCGCACCAGGGCGGCTTGGTGATCATCAGCCATGACGTGAACCTTCTTGATGCGACGGTAAACCGGGTGCTCCACCTCGACGCGAACCGCTGCGTGATCGACACCTACAACGTCGGCTGGAAGGCGTACCTCGCCCAGCGGGAGACCGACGAGAAGCGGCGCAAGCGTGAGCGGGTCAACGCCGAGCGGCAGGCGTCCGCCCTGCTGTCCCAGGCCGACCGCATGCGGGCGAAGGCCACCAAGGCCAAGGCGGCCCAGGACATGGAGCGGCGCGCCCGGCGGCTGCTCTCCGGCGTCGAGGGCGAGCGGCGCTCCGACCGCGTCGCCAAGCTGCGCTTCCCCGACCCCGCGCCCTGCGGGAAGACCCCCCTGACGGCCCGCGGCCTGTCCAAGTCGTACGGCTCGCTGGAGGTGTTCACCGACGTCGACGCCGCGGTGGACCGGGGCTCGCGGATCGTCATCCTGGGCCTGAACGGCGCGGGCAAGACCACCCTGCTGCGTCTGTTCGCGGGCATCGAGACGCCCGACACCGGCGAGGTTCTGCCCGGCCACGGGCTCAAGCTCGGCTACTACGCGCAGGAGCACGAGACGCTCGACCCCGGGCGCACGGTCCTGGAGAACATGCGCTCGGCCGGGCCCGACCTGGCCGACGTCGACCTGCGCAAGGTGCTGGGGTCGTTCCTGTTCACCGGAGACGACGTGGACAAGCCCGCCGGGGTCCTGTCCGGCGGGGAGAAGACCCGTCTCGCCCTCGCGACGCTGGTGCTGTCGAGCGCCAACGTGCTGCTGCTCGACGAGCCCACCAACAACCTCGATCCGGCCTCCCGCGATCAGGTGTTGACGGCCCTCGGCTCCTACACGGGCGCGATTGTGCTGGTCACGCACGACGAGGGGGCGGTGGAGGCGCTGCAGCCCGATAGGGTGATTCTGTTGCCAGACGGAGTAGAAGACGCATGGAGCGACGAATTTTCCGATCTTGTGGCGCTTGCCTGATCTTAATTTGAGCGGGTAGGGATCTTTTCCCGCGGAGTAGGTAGCCGATCCCGTCGAAATGACTGATCATGGGCTGAAGTAACGCTGCGGAAGTCTGGCACTACAGGAGGTACTCGTGGCCGAGACTCTGAAGAAGGGCACCCGGGTGACCGGGGCCGACCGGGAAAAGCTGGCCGCTGATCTCAAGAAGCGCTATTCCGCGGGTGAGAGCATCCGCGCTCTGGCTGCTTCCACCGGCCGCTCGTACGGGTTCATCCACCGCATCCTGAGCGAGTCCGGGGTGACTCTGCGCGGACGCGGCGGCGCGACCCGGGGCAAGTCCAAGCGCTAGAGATCCACCTCAAGACGCGCGACCGCAGCCGCTCGTTCCTGCAGGAGGAGCGGTCGCGTCCGACTCGCCAGAACGATATTCGGTAAGCTCGGACGCGACCGCGAGATGAACAGGAGGGCGGACGCCCGGCACGGACGGTGCGCCGCACCGGACCGGCCGTGCGAGGCGACGCCGCTCCGCACCGGAGCAGGAGCAGGGCATGGCGGAAGCGGCAATGGGGGGGAATCTGGAGCACGCCCGTGAGACGGGCGACGGCTCCGATGTGTCGACGATCTCGGCGGCCGCGCCGGCCGAGGTCGGACTGCGCTTTGAGGTGGACGGCGAGATCGCGACCGTCACTTTGGACCGGCCGGACAAGCGCAACGCTCAGACGTTCGCGACATGGTCGGCCCTGGCCCGGATCGGGGAGACCCTTCCGGAGCAGGTGAGAGTGGTCGTGGTCAAAGGCGAGGGGCCGTCCTTCTCAGCCGGGATCGACCTGCGCATGTTCAGGCCCGAGGGGGTGCCCGGACAGGGATCGTTCGCGAGCGCCGCGGCGCTCGGCGACACCGAGTTCGAGCAGCGGATCGCTGAGGCCCAGAAGGGGTTCCTGTGGCTGCGCAAGCCGGAGATCGTGTCGATCGCGGCCGTGCAGGGCCACGCGATCGGGGCGGGCTTCCAGCTCGCACTCGCGTGTGACCTGCGTGTCGTCGCCGACGACGTGAAGTTCTGCATGAAGGAGCCCGCGCTGGGGCTGGTTCCCGACCTGACCGGGACCAAGCCCCTGGCCGACATCGTGGGGGTTCCCCGGGCCATCGAGATGTGCCTGACCGCGCGTACCGTCGGGGCCGCCGAGGCCGTACGGCTCGGCCTGGCCGAGATCGCGGTGCCCGCGTCCGAGCTGGCCCAGGCCGTACAGGACCTGGCCGCCGCGCTGCTTTCGACCGACCGCGCCGCCGCGGCCGCCACGAAGCGGCTGCTCCAGGCCGCGCCGGGACGCACGCTGGAGGAGCAGGCCGCCGCCGAGCGGGCCGAGCAGGTGGCGCGCATCCGGGCACTGTTCGGGGCGAACTGAGGGGCACTGTTCGGGTCGCACGGATAAGTGCTGTTCGCTTCGAGCTGACGGGGGAATCGGGGGAGTCCTCCCACCGCTGCACGGCTGGGAGGATGTACGACATATGTCGATGATGAACGGGGGCTACGGCCTTCAGGTGATGCGGTCCTTACGGCGTGACAGCTCCGTGACGAAGGAGCGGCTCACGCCGGGGACAGTCCGGCGTATCGCCGGCTACGCCCGGCCGTTCCGCGCCCAGATCGCCGGTTTCCTCGCGCTGGTCGTGGTCGACGCGGTCATCGTGGTCGCCAACCCGCTGCTGATGAAGGCGATCATCGATTACGGCATCACCCCCGGGCGGGTCGACGTCGTGGTGTGGCTCGCCGCGGCGATCGGAGCGCTCGCGGTGCTGGACGCCGGGCTCGGCCTGGTGCAGCGGTGGTTCTCCGCCCGCATCGGCGAGGGCCTGATCTACAACCTGCGCACCGAGGTCTTCGACCACGTGCAGCGCATGCCGGTAGCGTTCTTCATGCGCGCCCAGACCGGCGCGCTCGTCTCCCGGCTGAACACCGACGTCATCGGGGCGCAGCGGGCCCTCACCAGCACGCTGTCGTCGGTGGTGTCCAACGTCATCAGCCTGGTCATGGTGCTCGGCACCATGCTCGTGCTGTCGTGGCAGGTCACGCTGGTCGCGCTGGTCCTGTTGCCGATCTTCATCTTCCCGGCCAAGTGGGTCGGCCGCCGGATGTCCGCGCTGACCCGCGAGCAGATGCAGCTCGACGCCGAGATGAGCTCGGTGATGACCGAGCGGTTCAACGTGGCCGGGGCCATGGTCGCCAAGCTGTACGGCAGGCCGGACGACGAGGCGGCCCACTTCGCGGAGCGCGCGGGCCGGGTCCGCGACGTGGGTGTGATCGTCGCCATGTACGGCACGGTGTTCCGCATCGCGCTCGGCCTGGTCGCCGCGCTGGCGACCGCGCTCGTCTACGGTCTCGGCGGCGTGCTCGCGATCTCCGGGGCCTTCGCGCTCGGCACCCTGGTCGCCCAGTCGTCCCTGCTCATGCGCCTGTACGGCCCGCTGACCAGCCTGTCGAACGTCCACGTGGACGTGATGACCGCGCTGGTGAGCTTCGACCGGGTCTTCGAGGTGCTCGACCTCAAGCCGATGGTGGCCGAGAAGCCGGACGCGGGGCCGATCCCCGAAGGGCCGGTGACCATCGAGTTCGACGACGTCCGCTTCCGCTACCCGGCCGCCTCCGAGGTGTCGCTGGCGTCGCTCGAGTCGGTGGCCCGCCCGGACACCGGGCCCTCGCAGGAGGTGCTCAAGGGCGTGTCGTTCACCGCGCACCCGGGCGAGCTGGTGGCGCTCGTCGGCCACTCGGGCGCGGGCAAGACGACCATCACCCAACTGGTGTCCCGGCTGTACGACGTGGACGAGGGGACCGTCCGGATCAACGGCGTGGACGTCCGCGACGTCACCCTGGACGGCATCAGGGACACGGTGGGAGTGGTCATGCAGGACGCCCACCTGTTCCACGACACGATCGGCAACAACCTCCGCTACGCCCGTCCTGAGGCGACCGACGAGGAGATCTGGGATGCCCTGCGCGCGGCCCAGATCGCCGACCTGGTCAAGAACCTGCCGGAGGAGCTGGAGACGGTCGTCGGCGACCGCGGCTACCGGCTGTCGGGAGGGGAGAAGCAGCGCATCGCCCTGGCCCGGCTCCTGCTGAAGGCGCCGCGGGTGGTGGTGCTGGACGAGGCGACCGCCCATCTGGACTCGGAGTCCGAGGCCGCGGTGCAGCAGGCGCTGAAGACCGCCCTGCGGGGGAGGACGTCGCTGGTGATCGCCCACCGGCTGTCGACCATCCGCGAGGCCGACACGATCCTGGTGGTCGAGGACGGCCGGGTCGCCGAACGCGGCCGGCACGAGGAGCTGCTGGAGCGGGGCGGCGCCTACGCCGAGCTGTACCGCACGCAGTTCACCGGCTCGGGCCCGGGCGGTTCCTGAGGCGCCCGAGACGCCTGATCAGGTCTTGAGACGCCTGATCAGGCCTGAGACGGCCTGAGCACGCCTGAGACGCCGTTCAGCGGTAGCCGAGGCGGGCGAGCTCCTCCCTGGCCACCTTCTCCACCAGTTCGGCGTCCTCGGCCGACAGCCGCCTGCGCCAGCTTCCCGGCCGGGGGATCGTCGTGCCGTACAGCGCGATCGTGGAGATCTTGGCCTCCAGGAAGGACGACACCGCGTCGATCGCCTCTCCCGGCGAGGCCACGATGTCCTCGTACCGCAGGGTGAGCAGGTGCTCGCCGGGCAGTTCGCGGCGCAGGGCGGCGCTCAGCCGTACGGCGCCGCGCCAGCGCAGGGCGCACTTGCCCGCGGGCGGCATCCCGGCCCAGCGCTCGCGGTGCTCGGCCGAGCGCACGCCGAGGAACGGGTTGGGAAACTCCGCGTCCTCGCTCAGCATGTGGGGCTTGACCCAGGTCATGCAGGCGGGGTCGGCGAGCATGTCGGCGACGACGTCGCGGCCGTCGCGGATGATCTGGATGAGCCGGGCGTCGGGGAACGCCCGCAGCAGCACCGGCGCGCTGTAGAGCAGGTCGGGGCTGGCGTCGCCGAACCGGGACAGCGTGCCCGGCCCGACGCACGGCCCCGCGCCGACGATGCCGCCCGCCTCCCGGCAGGCGGTCGTGCACTCCGCGCACGCCGCCGGGACCACCTGCCATGCCTCCGCCAGCACGTCGCGCAGCACCTGCGGGGCGCCGCCGCTGCGGGCGATCGACGGTCTCCTGGCGAAGGCGTAGACGACCCGGGCCACCGGGCCCCTGCCCATGGTCACGTGGAAACCGGGCGAGCGCTTGAGGGCGCGGCCCAGCAGGTCCGCGCCGGAGTGCGGCGCCGCGACAACGAACACCGGACGACGGACCTTGACACCGTTGACCACGAGGATGTGCGTCGGAGGTCGCATAGATACCGCTAAGTCTGACACCCTTTGAAGGGTGAGCGAGCGCTTCCGCGGCGGGGCGTGCGGTGACGCCTCTGTAACGGTCCCGAGCCTGCCCCGGCGGCTGCGGCCCGGCGACACCGTCGCGCTGGTCGCGCCGGCCGGCCCCGTCGATCCCGTGCGGCTCGAGCGCGGCACCGAGGTCCTGGCCGGGCTCGGGCTGCGGGTCGTGCACGGGGCGTCGATCCTCGCGCGGGAGGGCTACCTGGCCGGGCCGGACGCCGCACGGGCGGCCGACCTCCAGGCCGCGTGGTGCGATCCCGAAGTGGCGGCGGTCATCTGCGCCAGGGGCGGCTACGGCACCACCCGGCTGCTCGGGCTGCTCGACTGGGACGCCATGGCGGCGGCCGGTCCCAAGATCCTGCTCGGGTCGAGCGACATCACCGCGCTGCACCGGGCCTTCGCCGACCGGCTGGGCCTGGCGACGCTGTTCGGGCCGATGCCGGCGTGCGCGACGATCAGCGACCCGGAGGGGCCCGAGCAGGTCACCTTCGCCCACCTGCGCGAGGCCCTGTTCGAGGGCGGCGCGCCCGCGCCGGTCACGGGCGACCGGGTGATCGTGCCGGGCCGGGCCGAGGGCCGGCTCACCGGGGGCAACCTCGCACTGCTGGCCGCCCTGTGCGGCACGCCGTACGCGCTGCGCGCGCGGGGCCGTATCGTGCTGCTTGAGGACGTCACCGAGGAGCCCTACCGGATCGACCGCATGGTGACGCAACTGCTGCAGGCCGGGTGTCTCGACGGCGCGGCGGGCATCGTGCTGGGATCGTGGGTGGACTGCGGCGACCCGCTGCCCGTGCTGACGGAACTCCTGGCCCCGCTGGGCGTCCCGACCGTCGCGGGCCTGCCCGTCGGCCACGGCGCACCACAGATGTCGATGTGGTTGGAGACGAATGTGGCTATTGTGACCGAATCGTGCTCTGTCGCGGGCACCTTCCGCGACTCTGACGCGGCAACCTGAGACGCGCCCGGATGCGCCCGGGCCGTGGCGAAGGGATGGTGCGTTGGGACTCTTGCGGCGACTGCTCAGCCGGACGCGGCCGGATCATCCCGCCCCGAGAGCCGTCGAGGATGTCGATCTCGACTCCCTGCTGGCCCTGGTCGCCGAGACCATGGGCTACACCTGCGCGTTCGCAGGCGACGGCACGTCGCTGGCGCTGACCTCGCCCGAGCGTGAGCGGGTGGTGAACCTCGTCGGCCTGCGCCGGGAGGCCGGTCGCCGCGCCCGCGAGGACTGGCCGATGCTGGTGTCCGAGCATCTGGCCCACGCGGTGTCGGGCGAGCCGTTCGACGCCTGCAACCTCACGCCCATCAAGCCGCTGCTGCGCACGCGGGTCCACGCCGCCGACGACCCGGCCTTCCCCGACCCCTCCCGGATCATCGGCCGCCACCTCAGCGCCGACCTGATCGAGGTGCTGACCGTCGGCGCCCGTCCGGTGCGCCCGGAGGAGGCGTTCTGCTGGCCCATCCCGCCGGCCGAGGCGCTCGACGTGGCGATCGGCAACGCCCTGACCGACGAGCGGCCCACCGTGTCGCGGCTCGACCTCGCCGGGACCGAGGTCTCGCTGCTGACCGCGCCCAGCGCGGCGGCCCACCTGCGCCGCCTGACGGCGTACATGGACGTGCCCGAGGACGGCATGCTCGCCGTGCTGCCGCACCGGGGCATGGTCGCGGTGCACCCGGTGGCCGGCATCGGCGTGGTCCGCGCGATCGAGCGCCTGCGCATCTTCGCCCACCGGGAGCACGCCGGCCGGGCCGACGGGCTCAGCCCCCACGTGTACTGGTGGCGCCGGGGCAAGCTGACCCGCATCCAGGCCGACCTCATCAGCCACGACGGGCAGACCCGGCTGGTCGTCGCGCCGCCGCCGGAGTTCGCGCGGCTCCTCGCCCGCATCGCCGGCCAGTCGTAACCCCCGCCCCGGGCCCGGGCGGGGGCGACGGGCAACGGGAGGGGCGGCGCCGAGGAAGGCCGCGGTCAGGCCGTCCCCCGGCTCATGCCCTGCGGGAAGTCCGGCCGGGCCGCGGGCCAGGCGAAGGCGGCGGCGGCCGCGTGCGCCTGACAGGCCGTCTCCTCGTCGGCCGTCCAGCCGAACGTCTCCCGCAGCGCGCCGAACTCCCGGCGCAGCGTCGTCCCCGAGGTGGTCCGCGTGTCGGTGCTGATGGTGACGTTCAGGCCCGCCGCCAGGAGCGCGTGGGCCGGGTGATCGGCCAGCCGGGGGACCGCGGCCGTCTGGACGTTGCTGGTGGGGCACATCTCCAGGGCGATCCGCTCGCGTCCGAGCCGGTCGAGCAGGGCCCGGTCGGAGGCGGACCGCACGCCGTGGCCGATGCGGCGCGCGCCGAGGACGTCGATCGCCTCCCAGACGCTCTCCGGCCCCGCGGCCTCACCCGCGTGCACGGTGCAGGGCAGTCCCGCCGCCTGCGCGACGGCGAAGGCGGGCAGGTGCGGCGCGCCGGGAAACAGGCGCTCGTCGCCCGCCAGGTCGAGCCCCGCCACCACGTCGCGGTGCCGCACCGCGGTCTCCGCGACGGCGACGCTCTCGTCCGGCGTCTGATGCCGCAGGCAGCACAGCACCAGCCCGGTGCGTACGCCCGTGGCCGCCGCGCCGGAGGCGAGACCGCCGGCGACCGCTTCGACCGCCTCGTCCAGGGTCAGGCCCCGCCGGCCGTGCAGTTGCGGGGCGAAACGCGCCTCCCCGTACACCACGCCGTCCGCGTGCCAGTCCTCGACGAGTTCGCGCGCCGCGCGTCGCAGCGCGTCCGGCGTCTGCAGGAGGCGCAACGGGAGGTCGATGAAGGTGAGGAACCGGGTCAGGCTGCCGCACCGGGCGGGCGCGGTCACGAGCGTGTGCGCGGGCCGCGTCAGCGTGATCCCCTGAGCCCTGGCGAGATCCGCGACCGTGGCGGGGCGGACCGAACCGTCGAGATGGCAGTGCAGTTCGAAGCGCCCTCCCGGCCGCGGGGTGGACGATGTGAGCGTCATGCGGCCCGACCCGTTCCGGCGCACGTGGCGAACAGCAGGTCCTTGAAGCCGGCCTCGTCGACGCGGCGCACCATGGTCAGATTGGGTTCACGGGCCGCACGGCGGCGATCGACGATCATCTGCCCCCGGGTCTCGTCGCCGAGGGCGATCGTCACATGCGCCCGCTCCTCTTCGAGGACCAGATCGGGCCGCAGCGCCACGGCCATGGCGATCGGGTCGGGCAGGTCGTACCCGGCCAGGCCGGTGACCTCGCGCGCCCATTCGGCGACCGTCCGGTTGATCCGATGGGCGAAGGCGGCGACGGGAGTGCCGAGCCGTTCGAGACGCCGCTGGTCCTCCGGCGTCATGACGGCGTACTTGCGGGAGACGTCCCAGCCGACCCAGGTGACCGTGTCCGGGTGCGCCGCCCGCAGCACGACGCCGGCCGCCTCGGGATCCGCCCACACGTTGAACTCCGCGGTGGCGGTGATGTTGCCGTGGGCGTCCGCCGCGCCCGCCATGCAGTACACGTGCCGGAAGCGGCCGAGCAGGCCGGGCTCCCGCAGGAGGGCGGCGGCCAGGTTGGTCAGCGGGCCCAGGGTGACCAGGGTCAGCTCGCCGGGGAACCGCCGGGCGTAGGAGAGCAGGACGTCGGCCGCGTGCCCCGGTTGGGGACCGCGCCGCGGGCCGGGCAGGCCGATGTCGCCCATGCCGTCCTGCCCGTGCACGTGCTGCGCGGTGGACAAGGGCCTCAACAGCGGGCGGTCGCACCCTTCGTGTACGGGGACGTCGGCCGCTCCCGCGATCTCCAGGGAGATCAGCGCGTTGCGGGTGGCCGTCGGCAGCGGGACGTTGCCGGCCACGGTGGTGACGGCCCGCACGTCGCCCAGGCCGCTGGCGGCGGCCAGCAGCAGGGCCACGGCGTCGTCGGATCCGGTGTCGGTGTCGACCAGGAGAGGTGTCGGGGGCATATGGGGGCTTTCCTCGTACGGGGGCGGGACGGCGGATGCGGGCGAGGGTGGGTCTGGCCGTCGGCGGACGGCTCACGTGGCAGTTCTAATCGTTTAGATGAGAGGATGCAAGCCGTACGAGGAAAGGAGCCTCTCATGGCCGTCACGCTCGCGGACGTGGCCCGCCGGTCCGGCACGTCCACGGCGGTGGTCAGCTACGTGATGAACAACGGCCCGCGCCCGGTGGCCCCCGCGACCAGGGAGCGGGTTCTCGCCGCGGCCGCCGAGCTGGGCTACCGCCCCAACCGGATCGCGCGGGCGCTGCGAGCCGGCACCACCGGGGTCGTCGGCCTGGTCCTGGCCGACGCGTCCAACCCCTACTTCGCCGCCCTCGCGCGGAGCGTCGAGCGTGCGCTGGAGAGGCGGGACACGCTGATGATGACGGGCAACGCGGGCTACCTCCCGGGCAGGCAGCAGCACATGGTCGAGCGTTTCCTCGCGGCGCAGGTCGACGGCCTGATCGTCGTCTCCGCCGACGGCGGCGCCGACGTCGCGGCCCAGGCGGTGGCGGCCGGCGTGCCCTCCGCCTATGTCCACCACCGGCCGGTTCCCGGCCAGGCCCCGCTCGTGTCCGCCGACAACGACGTTGCGGTCCGCGCGGCCGTCGAGCACCTGCGGGGCCACGGGCACCGGCGCATCGCCTTCCTGTCCGGTCCGCACGACGCCGGCCCGGTCGCCGAGCGGCGGGACGCCTGGCAGCGCGCCGCCTCCTCTTCCGGCCCCGAACCCCTGCTGCTGCGCTGCGACTACTCGCGGGAGGCGGCGGCGCGGCTGACGGCGGAGCTGATCGCCGGGGGGACGATGCCGCGCGCCCTCATCGCGGCGACCGACGAACAGGCCATCGGAGTCCTCGCGGCCGCGTCGGCCGCCGGTCTGCCCATCCCCGGCCGCCTCGCCCTGATGAGCTGCGACGGGACTCCGGACAGCGCCTACACGGCCCCCGCGCTCAGCGTCATGGAGCAGCCGCTGGACGCCATGGCCGAGCAGGCGGTCGCACTGCTCCTCGACCGCGCGCCCGCGTCCGCGTCGCTTCCCGCGGCCCACCTGGTCGCGCGGCGCAGTTGCGGCTGCGACGCATGACCGCCGCGCCGAAAGGGCGCGCGGCGGCGACGCCCATCCGATGCCCGCCCGGCTGTAACGGTCGCCCGGATTCCGCGAGTGCGCCAGGAGCCCCGGCTACCGCCGCTCGGCGTGGCGGGCCAGCGCCTGGGCCGTGCGGATGAGGTGGATGTGGGTGAACGCCTGGGGGAAGTTGCCGAGTTGGCGGCCTGTCCTGGGGTCGTATTCCTCGGCGAGGAGGCCGACGTCGTTCGACAGGGCGACGAGGCGTTCGAACAGTTCGACGGCCTCGTCGTGCCGCCCGGTCAGGGCGCGGGCCTCGGCGAGCCAGAAGCTGCAGGCGAGGAAGGCGCCTTCGCCGCCGGGGAGGCCGTCGACGGGGTTGTCCTCCGCGAGCGGATAGCGCAGGACGAAGCCGTCGGTCATGAGTTCGCGTTCGATGGCCTCGATGGTGCCGGTGACGCGGGGGTCGTCGGGGGGCAGGAAGCCGACGATGGGGATCTGCAGGAGGGCGGCGTCCAGTTCGCGGGAGCCGTAGGACTGGGTGAAGGTGTTGCGTCCCGGGTCGTAGCCCTTGTCGCAGACCTCGGCGTGGATGCGGTCGCGCAGGGCACGCCAGCGCTCCACGTCGCCGCGCCGGCCCAGCTCCTCGATGACGCGGACCATGCGGTCGGCCGCGACCCAGGCCATGACCTTGGAGTGGACGAAGTGACGGCGGGGGCCGCGCACCTCCCACAGTCCCTCGTCGGGCTGGTCCCAGTTGTGCTCGAAGAACTCCATGACCTTCGTGACCAGGGCCCAGGCGTGGTCGTCCGGCGCCATGCCCTGCTTGCGCGCCTGGTAGAGGGCGTCGACGAACTCCCCGTAGATGTCGAGCTGGAGCTGGGTCGCCGCGCCGTTGCCGATCCGCACGGGCGCCGAGTTCTCGTAGCCCGACAACCAGTCGAGGGTCATCTCCGGCAGGCGGCGTTCGCCGGCCACGCCGTACAGGACCTGGACGTCCTCGGGGCGGCCGGCGATGGCGCGCAGCAGCCAGGAACGCCAGGCGGCGGCCTCCTCGACATATCCGGCGCCGGTCAGCGCGTCGAGCGTCATCGCGGCGTCGCGCAGCCAGCAGTAGCGGTAGTCCCAGTTGCGCACCCCGCCCAGGTGCTCGGGCAGCGACGTGGTCGGCGCGGCCACGATGCCGCCGGTGGGGCTGTAGGTCAGCGCCTTGAGCGTGATCAGCGAGCGGACCACGGCCTCGCGCCAGGGACCCCGGTGACCGCATCGCGAGACCCACTCCTCCCACAGGAGCCGGGTCTCGGCCAGCTGCTCCAGCGGGTCGATCCGCTCCGGCTCCGGCTGGTGGGAGGGGTGCCAGGTGAACACGAACGGCAGCCGCTGCCCGGCGGCGACCGTGAACGTCGCCTCGTGCCGGTAGTCGCCGCCCCGCAGCGGGACGGCGGAGTGGATCCAGACCGAGTCGGGGCCGCCGATGGCGTGCAGGTGCCCGTTCCTTCGGCGCACCCAGGGGACGATGCGGCCGTAGTCGAAGCGGATCCGGATCTCCGTCGTCATCTCCACGGTGCCGGACAGGCCCTCGACGATCCGTACGAGATCGGGGTTGGCGTGCCGGGGCGGCATGAAGTCGATGACCTTGACCGCGCCCGTGGGCGTCTCCCAGACGGTCTCGAGGATGAGCGTGTCCTCGACGTACGCCCGGCGCGTGGCCTGCTCGTGTCCCGTGGGGGCCAGGCGCCAGAAGCCGTTGGACTCGTCGCCGAGCAGCCGGGTGAAGCAGGAGGGGGAGTCGAACCGCGGCAGGCACAGCCAGTCGATCGAGCCGTTCCGGCCGACGAGGGCGGCCGACTGCATGTCGCCCACCAGGGCGTAGTCCTCGATCCGCATGCCCGTCACGCTACCGGGCGCAGGCCGTCCTCTCACCCGCGAGCGTGGCTGTCAGATGTTCACCTTCGCCGTGCCTGCGCCGCGTACCTCCCGGCTCAGCGCCTGGGCGGTGTGGATGAGGTGGATGTGGCTGAAGGCCTGGGGGAAGTTGCCGAGTTGGCGGCCTGTTCTGGGGTCGTATTCCTCGGCGAGGAGGCCGACGTCGTTGGACAGGGCGACGAGGCGTTCGAACAGTTCGACGGCGTCGTCGTGGCGGCCGGTCATCGCTCTGGCTTCGGCGAGCCAGAAGCTGCAGGCGAGGAAGGCGCCTTCGCCGCCGGGGAGGCCGTCGACGGGGTTGTCTTCCGCCACGGGGTAGCGCAGGACGAAGCCGTCGGTCATGAGTTCGCGTTCGATGGCCTCGATGGTGCCGGTGACGCGGGGGTCGTCGGGCGGGAGGAAGCCGACGATGGGGATCTGCAGGAGGGCGGCGTCCAGCTCGCGGGAGCCGTAGGACTGGGTGAAGGTGTTGCGTCCGGGGTCGTAGCCCTTGTCGCAGACCTCGGCGTGGATGCGGTCGCGCAGGGCGCACCACCGGCCGAACGGCCCGGTGCGGCCCAGCTCCGCGGCCCCCCGGGTCATGCGGTCCATGGCGAGCCACGACATGATCTTGGAGTGGACGAAGTGGCGGCGGGGGCCGCGCACCTCCCACAGTCCCTCGTCGGGCCGGTCCCAGTTGTGTTCGAGGAACTCGGCCCCTTTCATCAACAGCGACCAGGTGTAGTCGTCGGGCGGCATGCCCTTCTTGCGTGCCTTGTAGAGGGCGTTGACCACCTGACCGTAGACGTCGAGCTGGAACTGGCCGGCGGCGCCGTTGCCGATGCGGACGGGGCGTGAGCCCTCGTACCCGGACAGCCAGTCGAGGGTCATCTCCGGCAGGCGGCGTTCGCCGGCCACGCCGTACATGATCTGGTGGTCCTGGGGGCGGCCCGCGATGGCGCGCAGCAGCCACACGCGCCAGGCGTCCGCCTCCTCGACGTACCCCGCCCGCAGGAGCGCGTCGAGCGTCATCGCGGCGTCGCGCAGCCAGCAGTAGCGGTAGTCCCAGTTGCGCACCCCGCCCAGGTGCTCGGGCAGCGACGTGGTCGGCGCCGCGACGATGCCGCCGGTCGGGCTGTAGGTGAGCGCCTTGAGCGTGATCAGCGAGCGGACGACCGCGTCCCGCCAGGGGCCCCGGTAGCCGCAACGGGCGGCCCAGTCCCGCCACGCCTGTACGGTCAGGCCGAGCTCGGCGAGGGGGGCGATGGCCTGGGGCTGCGGCTGGTGGGAGGGGTGCCAGGTGAAGACGAACGGCAGCCGCTGCCCGGCGGCGACCGTGAACGTCGCCTCGTGCCGGTAGTCGCCGCCTCGCAGCGGGACGGGCGAGTGGATCCAGACCGAGTCGGGGCCGCCGACGGCGTGCAGATGGCCGCCCGCTCGGCGTGCCCACGGCACGATCCGGCCGTAGTCGAAGCGGATGCGGATCTCCGTCGTCATCTCGACGACCCCGGACAGGCCCTCCACCACCCGGACCAGGTCCGGGTTGCCTGAGCGAACCGGCATGAAGTCGACCACCCTGGCCGTCCCGGTGGAGGTCTCCCAGTCGGTCGCGAGCACCAGCGAGTCCTCGACGTACGCTCGCCGGGCGGCCCTGTCACGTCCCGCGGCGGCCAGCCGCCAGAAGCCGTTGGACTCGTCGCCGAGCAGCCGGGCGAAGCAGGAGGGGGAGTCGAACCGCGGCAGGCACAGCCAGTCGATCGAGCCGTCCCGGCCGACGAGGGCGGCCGACTGCGTGTCCCCGATCAGGGCGTAGTCCTCGATCCGCATGCTGCTCACCTACCCGCGCCGGACGGCGTGTCCCGCCTAGCGCAGGACCACGTTCCCGTCCCGCGGAGGCGGCCATGCCGGTCAGGCGTTCGAGGACCCGCGCCGGGACGTAGGGGCCGGGCCGCCCGGTCAGGCGCTGCTCCATCTTCTCGCCGAGGGTCGTCGCCGCGGCCCCGGCCACCCCGGCGACCAGGCCTTCCCAGAGCGCTCGCCTCATCAAGCCGGCTTCGTGCCCGATGGCCGCGCGGTGTCCCCCGTGGGGGCCCACAGCTTCATGAAGACCTGCGTCACCGGGCCGATCGTCAGGGCGAACACCACCGTTCCGATCCCGACCGTCCCGCCGAGCAGCCAGCCCACGGCGAGCACGGTGATCTCGACGACCGTGCGGGCGAGCCGGATGGACAGCCCGAGCCGGTTGAGGCCCGTCATCAGGCCGTCGCGCGGCCCCGGACCGAAGCCCGCGTGGATGTAGAGCCCCGAGGCGGCGGCGATGGCGACGATGCCGCCCAGGAGGAAGGCCCACTGGACCGGCCAGGCCGCGGGCGCGGGGACCAGCGCCATCACCCCGTCGGCGCTGGTGCCGACCACCAGGACGTTGCTGATCGTGCCGAGGCCGGGCCGTTGCCGCAGGGGGATCCACAGCAGCAGCACCAGCGCGCCCACCAGGTTGATGCACAGGCCGATCGACCACCCCGTGCGCACCGACATCCCCTGGTGGAAGACCTCCCACGGGTCGAGGCCCAGCCCGGACCTGACGAGCAGGGCGATCCCGGCGCCGTACAGCGCCAGGCCGGTGTAGAGGCGGATGAGCCGCAGCGGGAGCGAACGGGGGCGGGGGAGGGAGAGTTCGGTCATAGTCGGCCCATCGTGCAGGCAGGCGGGGTTGCGGGAAAAGGGCCAATCAGAGAAATTGGCCTTTATGGACCGGTACCTCAGCGCTCCTCAGCTCGCCAGGCTCGTCCGGAGCGGCACAGGAAAAGGCACGGGAGACACACCGGACGTCCGGCCCTACTACCGGGCGCTCGCGGAGGCCGTACGCGGCCTTGTCCTGGACGGGAGGCTCGCAGTCGGGGTGCGCCTGCCGGCCGAGCGGCACCTGGCCGAGGCCCTCGGTGTGAGCCGCACCACCGTGACCGCCGCGTACGACCGGCTGCGCGAGCAGGGCTACCTGGAGAGCAGGCAGGGATCCGGCAGCCGCGCGGCCCTGCCCGACCCGGGCGCGCTCGGCACCGACAACCCGTGGCTGGCGTCCGACGACGACGGGCTGCTGCCGCTGCACGCGGCCGCGCCTCCGGCGAGCGCCCTGCTCGGCGAGGCCATCGAGGAGGTGGGCCGGGCCTACCACAGGTATGCGCTGGGCATGGGCTACCACCCGGCCGGGCTCGCGTCGCTGCGCGAGGCGATCGCCCGCAGGTACGGCGAGCGGGGGCTGCCCACGCGGCCCGAGCAGATCCTCGTCACGGCCGGGGCCCAGCAGGCCGTCCACCTGCTGATGTCGGCGTTCGTCGGGCGGGGCGACCCGGTGCTGGTCGAGTCGCCGACCTACCCGCACGCGATCGACGCGGCCCGGATGCGGGAAGCCCGTCTGGTGCCGGTCGGCGTGCAGGAGGACGGCTGGCACCTCGACCTGGTGAGCTGTGCGATGCGCCAGTCGGCGGCCCGTCTGGCCTACGTCATCCCCGACTTCCACAACCCGACCGGCCACCTGATGGCCGACGCCGCCCGCGCCGAACTGGTGGAGGCGGCCCGCCGGTACGGCGTCACGCTGATCGCCGACGAGAGCTGGGCGGAGATCGTGCTGGACGAGACGGCGCGTGCGGCGCCGCTGGCCGCGTTCGACACCGACGGCCGGGTGATCAGCGTGGGCTCGGCCTCGAAGCTGTGGTGGGGCGGCCTGCGGGTCGGCTGGATCCGGGCGAGCGCCGCGACCGTCCGCCGCCTGGCCGCGCTGCGGGCCGCCGTGGACATCGCGGGCGCGGTCTTCGAGCAGCTTGTGGTCGCGCGCCTGTTCGAGCGGATCGAGGAGACGCGCGCCGAGCGCCGCCGTGCGCTCGGCGCGTCCTGCGCGGCGCTCGCCGCGGTCCTGCGCGAGGAGCTGCCCGGCTGGGCGTTCACGGTGCCGCGCGGCGGCGGCTCGCTGTGGGTGCGGCTCGACGGGCCGGTGGCGAGCTCGGTCGCCGAGGCCGCCGCCGCCCGTGGCGTACGGCTGGCTCCGGGCCCGTGGTTCGGCGTGGACGGCACGCTGGAGCGCTACCTGCGGCTGCCGTTCACCCAGCCGCCGGCCGTGATGGAGGAGGCGGTGCGCCGCATCGCCCGCGACCCCGCCCGTTATCGCCCGTGCGAGCCGCTCACGCCGACCCTGTGAGCGCCGGGTTCGGCCCTGTCTCCGCTCAGCCCTGTCTCCGTTCGGCCCTGTCTCTGTTCAGCTGGGCGTGGGCACGGGCGGCATGTGGTGCTCGGCCATCAGCGTGCGGAGTCTGCGGACGAACATCAGCATGACGAGCCCCGCCGCGATCGCGGCGAGCGCGAGGGCGAGGTAGTACACGGGCATCGGCACGACCTTGGTCAGCCGGTAGGCCTGGCCGCCGACGGAGTCGCCGAGGGCCATGGAGAGGAACCACAGGCCCATGAGCTGGTTCTCGAACGCCCGGGGGGCGAGCTTGTTGGTGACCGACAGTCCGGCCGGGCTGAGGAACAGCTCGCCGACGGTCTGGATGAGGTAGACCGACAGCAGCCACATGATCGAGACCTTCACTCCGCCGGAGGCGACGCCGGCCGCGACCGACATGACGACGAAGCTCAGCCCGACGATCACCAGGCCGACCGCGAACTTGAGCGGCGTGCTGATCCGGGTGCCCGCCTTGAGGAACATCTCCGCGAAGAGGGGGGCGACGATGATGATCGCGAGCGAGTTGACGTTGCCCACCCAGCCCGGGGGGATCGTGAAGCCGAGCACGTTCAGGTCGGTGTCGTTCTTCGCGAACAGCAGCAGGGCGCTGCCGGCCTGGTCGTAGACGAGCCAGAAGATCGCGGCGGCCAGGAACAGCCACACGTACGCGAACAGCCCGGTCCGCTCCTCCTCGGTGACCTCGCGAGAAGAGAACAGGAAGGCGAAGTACGCGACCGGCACGGCCGCCGTCACGATCGTGAGCACGAGGGCGAAGCGATCCACGGTGAGCGTGCCGCTGAGCGCCCACAGGGCCAGCGCGCCCGCGCCGACGGCGAGCGAGACGCCCGCGACGACCTTGAAGCGCCTCTCCTCGTCCGGCGTCAGGCGGTGGTCCGGCTCCTCGCCGGCGCCGCACAGGGTGGCCCGGCCCCGGACGTACTGCGTCAGGCCGATGGCCATGCCGAGCGCCGCCGCGCCGAAGGCGAGGTGCCAGCGGCCGCCCGTCTGGAGCCAGGGGACGATCATGATGCCGAGGAAGGCGCCCAGGTTGATTCCCATGTAGAAGATCGTGTAGCCGGAGTCGCGCCGGGCGTCGTCCTCGTGCCGGTACAGCTCGCCCACCAGCGCCGACATGTTCGGCTTGAGCAGCCCGCTGCCCAGCGCGATCAGCACGAGGCCGAGCCAGACGAACCCGCCGCCCATGGGCATCGCCATGCTGACGTGGCCGCCCATGATGACCAGAGCGCCGCACAGCACGGTCCTGCGCGCCCCGAGCAGCCGGTCGGCGAGCCAGCCGCCCGCGAGGGCGAGCAGGTAGACCGAGGCGATGTAGACGCCGTAGATGCCGACCGCGGTCGTCTCGGGCAGGCCCATGCCGCCGCGCGTGGCGGGCGCGGTCAGGAACAGCACGAGGACGGCGCGCATGCCGTAGTAGCTGAAGCGCTCCCACATCTCCGTGCCGAACAGCGTGGCCAGTCCCCGTGGATGGCCGAAGAACGTCCGCTCGCCCATCGGCGGACCCGATCTTCCGGATGCCATGCGATCCCCCCGATCACGCACCATCCCGTGTACCTTACCTGGCTTTATATCCCGTTTGTCCGAATGTGCTGGTGGCGCGAAGTGCAGGGTGGCGAAGGGCGGGCTCGTTGCTCATGGAGGCGGGGGTTCTCGACGGGCGCCGGGCCACGGCGCACTGGCAGTGGGCGGATTCCTTCCGGGCCCGCTTCCCTTCCGTCCGGCTGGAAACGGACGTGTTGTTCGTGGACGACGGCGACATCCTGACGTCCGCGGGGAGCGCGGCCGCGCTCGACCTCGGCCTGTACATCGTCGGTCGCGACCACGGAGCGGAGATCGCCAACTCCGTGAGCAGGAGGGTCCGGCGACACTGCATCGGCGCTTCCGGGCGCAGCTGGGCACCACACCGCTGGCGTGGCTCACCGGGGAACGGCTCGCCTTGGCGTGATCGAGCGGGGCGAGTCGCGACTGGAAGCGGTCGCGCGGCACACTGGGCTGGGGACCGCCGCCAATCTGCGTGCGCTGATGCGCCGCAAGACCGGGCTCACTCCTGTGGAGTACCGGCGCCGGTTCGGCCCGGGGACGGACCAGGGACCGCACTCGTCGCCCTAGAACCGCTCGGGCGGCGGCGTTCTCACCCGCTCGCCCGCGCCCGCTCACCGCCCGGGTCTTGTCCGTGGCGATCTCGTGTGGTGCGATGCATGCCACGCGTGCGATATGCCCGTTGGGAGGCGCGATGACCGGCGTACTTGAGGAACGGGCCGCGATCGAGCGGGAGATCGCGGGCAGGACGGTGTGCGAGCAGCTCAGGTGGGCCGCGCAGGAGCATCCGGACTCGCCGGCCTACTCCGACCCGGCCGGCGACGGCTGGACGACCCTGACCTACGCCGAGGCGCGGAGGAGGGTGCTGCAGATCGCCGCGGGCTACGCCGCGCTCGGCCTGCGGCCGGGCGACGCCGTCGCGCTGATGCTGGTCAACCGCAGCGAGCACGTGCTGGCCGACCTCGGGGCCGTCCACGCGGGCGCCGTCCCCTGCTCGATCTACGCGACCTTCGCCCCCGAGCAGGTCGCGTACGTCGCCCGCGACGTCGGGGCGCGGATCGCGGTGCTCGGCGGCCCGGCCGACCTGGCCCGCTGGGAGCCGGTCCTCGGCGAGCTGCCCGCGCTCACGAGGATCGTCATGCTGGAGGGCGCCCCCGAAGGCGACGAGCGCTTCCTGAGCTGGGAGGCGTTGCTGAAGCTCGGCGCCGACGCGCTGGCCGCCGACCCCGCCTCGGTGGACGCGCGCTGGCGCGCGGTGACCCCGCAGGACACGCTGGCCGTCCTCTACACCTCGGGCACGACGGGCAACCCCAAGGGCGTCCCGCTGACGCACGCGAACGTGCTGTTCGAGATCGTCACGACCCAGCGGATGATCCGCCTGCCCACGCACGGCACGCAGATCTCCTACCTCACCTACGCCCACATCGCCGAGCGGGTGCTCAGCCTGTACCTGCCGCTGGTCAAGGTCAACCACGTCTACTTCTGCACGGACATGGCGAACCTCGGCGCCACGCTCGGCCAGGTGCGCCCCGTGCTGTTCTTCGGCGTCCCCCGCGTCTGGGAGAAGATGACGGCCCGGCTGCAGGCGCTGCTGGCCACCCAGCCGCCCGAGCAGCAGGAGAGCGTGCGCGCCGCGATGGCCGCCGGGCTCGCGTACGTCGAGGGGCTGCAGCACGGCCACACGGTCACGCCCGAGGTGCGCGAGGCGTACGAGCGGGCCGACGCCGCGCTGCTGTCGGTCGTCCGCGGCCTGATCGGGCTCGACCAGGCACGCTGGTGCGCCACCGCCGCCGCGCCGATGCCGGTCGAGGTGCAGCGGTTCTTCGCCGGCCTCGGCCTGAAGGTCATCGACGTGTACGGCATGACCGAGACGACCGGCGCCTTCACCGTCAACTCGCCGGACGTCTTCAAGCTGGGCACGGTGGGCCGGGCCGAGCCGGGCGTGGAGGTGCGGATCGCCGAGGACGGCGAGATCCTCACCCGCAGCCCGCTCAACACCCGCGGCTACCTCGGCCTGCCCGAGGCGACCGCCGAGCTCCTCGACGACGACGGCTGGCTGCACACCGGCGACGTGGGGTCGATCGACGAGGACGGCTTCGTCCGCATCGTCGACCGCAAGAAGGAGCTGTTCATCACCTCCGGCGGGGAGAACGTCTCCCCGGCCGCCATCGAGGGTCACCTGAAGGAGCATCCGCTCATCGGGCAGGCCCTCGCGTACGGCGACCGCCGGCCCTACCCGGTGGCGATCCTCACTCTGGACGCCGAGGTGGCGCCCGAGTGGGCGCGGGCGCGCGGCATCGCCTTCGGCTCCCTTGCCGACCTGGCCGCGCATCCGGACGTGCTGAAGGAGGTCGGGGCGGCGGTCGAGTCCGCCAACCGCAAGCTCGCCCGGGTGCAGCAGGTCAAACGGTGGCGGCTGCTGCCCGTCGAGTGGACGGCCGAGACCGCCGAGCTCACCCCCAGCCTGAAGCTCAAGCGCCGGGTCGTCCACGCCAGGTACGCCGAGGTGATCGAGGAGCTGTACACGACCGGCTGATCACGAGGCGGGTTCTCCCGGCCGAATTTTTACGAGCCGAATCTTTACCGGGCCGGGAGTGTGTCGGGGGCGGGGCGGCCCGCGGGCGTGCGTACGGTCACGGGGCATGATGAGACCTCTGCTCGCGAAGCTGGTCCTCGCGACCGCGACGACGGCGGCGGCCGCGCCGGCCCCCGCCTCCGGTGACCTGGCCATCCGCTCGGTCGAGGTGCGCCCGTCCGACCCCGTGGTCGGCCCGAGCGGGTCGGTGCGGCTGGTCGTCGACGTGGTGGCGCGCGGCGCGGACCGCGTCTCCGTCGTCCTGGAACCCGGCCGCGCCCCCTCGGGAGGCGACGAGCCCGGAGGGGAGCCCGGGAAGGAGCCCGAGCCGGACGCGACCCCCTCGCCGCCGTCCGGCGACGCCGTGCCGGTGCCGCCCGGCTCCCCGGACCCGATGGTCCCCCCGGACGCCGCCGTACCCGCGGGTGTGCCCCTGCCGGGCCTGGGCGGACTGGCGTCCGCCGCGATGCCCGGCATGGTGGGCGCGTCGCGGGCCGGCCGGCCGGTCCGCCGGATCTCGTCGGGGGAGTGGGAGACCTGGCGGTTCCTCCCGGACAAGCCGCTGTCGCGGTGGTATCCGAGCGGCCCGTGGACGGTCACCGCGACCGCGGTGAACGCGCGGGGCGAGCGGGCCGTCGCCCGGGTGGGGTTCAACCTGCGCAGGGCGACCGAGATCGAGGGGCTCAAGGTGGTGCGCGACGGAGACGGCGTGCGCGTCACCGGGACGCTGCTGCGGGTGGACCCGGTCGGGAAGGTCGACTACCGGCCCTTCGCCGGGCAGCGGGTCAGGATCTGCTTCCGCCCCGCGGGGTCGTCCCGCTGGAAGACCGTCGGGGAGGCGGTCACCCGCAGGGACGGCTGGTTCACGGCCCGGGTCCGCGCGGAGGGCGAGGGCGCATGGCGTGCCGAATATGCAGGTACGTCCCGGTATGCCGCCGATGCCAGCCCGCAACGAGAAGCGTGAAAAGGCCGTCATTACCTCAAAAGGGCATAATTTAGACGTAAAGGACAGTTACCGTTTTGTTATCTCTTTAATGAACGAGTGAGGCAACTTTTCTCTCCCTTGTGACGTCTATGACGTAGGCGCGTCCCAAACCGGGGGCGCGTTCCTGAACGGGGAGAGGAACACCCTCATGGTGAAACGAGCTGCTACCACCCTGGTAGCGGTCGCCATGGGCGCCACGGCGCTCGCGACTGCGCCCGCGTACGCGGACACTGTCGCGCCTACGTCGTCGCCCACGCCGAGCCCCACCGCCGGGGAGAACTTCCACAAGCCGTACACACCCGACCCGCGCATCGTGTCGGTCGACGTCGACCCCGACGTGGTCGTGGTGAGCAGGGGCCGGTCGGCCCAGGTCACCGCCCGGGTCACCACCAAGGACGTCCAGAGCGTGGACATCGACCTGTGGGGTCCGTGGGGCCACGGCGACCACGGCGGCGACCACTGGTTCGGCAAGCGGCGGGGCGGCCACGACGACGGTCCGAAGTTCGACCGCGCCTCGCGCTCGTGGAGCTTCGACTGGAGCGACCGGGCGGGCACCTACCGCGTGCACGTCGAGGCCATCGGGCTCGACGGCAAGAAGTACACCGAGGACCGCTCCTTCACGGTGAAGCGCAGGGAGTGGCACGCGCCGCGCCCGTCGAGCCCGAAGGCGACCCGCATCGCCGGCTTCGACGCCACGCCCGAGCCGGTCCGCAAGGGCCGCGCGCTGACCCTCAAGGGCACGCTGCAGGTCGCCCAGTGCTGGGGTGACTGGTACTACGACGACTGGGACAACTTCTCCGGCCGTCGCGGCGGCGACCGCTACTGCTTCGACAGCCGCGACTACTGGAACGACTGGCACTGGCTGGGCTCGCAGGACGTGGAGGTCTACTTCCAGCCCTCGGGCTCCCCGAGGTGGCAGTACGTGGACACGATCGAGACCGACGGCGACGGCGACTTCGCCACCAGCGTCCGGGCCTGGCGGTCCGGCACCTGGGCCGTGCGGTTCGACGGCAACCGCCGGCTCAAGGGTTCCGAGGCGACCGACTACGTGAAGGTCTGGCGCCACTAGAACACCCGACCGCGACGCCCGGTTCCCGTGAAGGGGCCGGGCGTCCGGCTTTTCTCTGACGCGGTTCCTGATTAAAGGTGACAGTTCGGGTAGAGCAGTCACGGCATGTGCGCGGAACCTTCATAGTGAGTGAAGCGCCGCGGTCACCAACGGCGAGCATCCGCTCGCACCGCGTGTAGGGGGTCTGGTTTGATCCGACTGATGCTCGCCGAGGACATGCACCTCATCCGCAAGGCGCTGGTCGCTCTGTTGTCGAGCGAGGACGACCTCGAGGTGGTGGCCGAGGCGGACAAGGGCGAGGACATCGTCCGGCTCGGCTGCCTGCGGCGCCCCGACGTCGCGGTGCTCGACATCGGGATGCCCGGTGTCGACGGCCTCACCGCGGCGGCCGAGCTGCACCGCCGATTACCCTCCTGCAGGACCGTCGTCCTCACCGGGCTCGGAACGCCCATGGCGCTGCGCAAGGCGCTGGACGCCAACGTGCGCGGCTTCGTCGTGAAGGACGCCTCGCCGGGCCACCTCGTGGACTGCATCCGCCGGGTGGCGAAGGGGGAGCGGGTCATCGACCCCGAGCTCGCGGTGGCCGCGCTCGACGCCGACAGCAACCCGCTGACCGCCCGCGAGCTCGACGTCCTGGAGACCGCGGCCGGCGGCGCCACCGTCGGCGAGATCGCCGACCGCCTGTCGCTGTCGCGGGGCACGGTCCGCAACTACCTGTCCCGCATCCTCACCAAGGTCGGTGCCCGCTCACGCGTCGAGGCGATCCAGATCGCCTCCGAGTGCGGCTGGCTGTGGCCCTCGGCCGGCCGCGACATCGGCATCCTGCGCTACCGCTCCCGCCGCTAGCCTCCCCGGGCCCTCCCAGTGACCCACCAGGTCGGCGTACAGCGGTGAGGAGGTCACCATCTCCTCGTGCGTGCCGAGCAGGACGCGGGTGCCGTCCATGACCAGCACCCGCCGGGCCCGCAGGGCCGAGGAGATCCGGTGCGCCACGACGATCACCGTGCCCCCGCGCGCCGAGAAGGCCGCCTCCGCGCGCGCCTCCGCCGCGGGGTCGAGATGGCAGGTCGCCTCGTCGAGCACGACCAGCCGGGCGGGGGACAGGTAGGTCCTGGCCAGCGCGACGAGCTGCCGCTCGCCCGCGGACAACTCGGCCGGGTCGAGCGGGCCGCCCGCGGTGCGCTGCGCGAGCTCCGCCAGCCCGAACGCCGCCACCGCCTCGTCCACCCGCTCGGGAGGCGTCCCCGGCGCGAGGTACGTCAGGTTCTCCGCCAGGGTGCCGGGGAAGACGTACGCCTCCTGGGGGATCAGCGCGCGGGCGGCCGGGTGGACCCGCGCGGCGGGGACGCCGCCGACGAGGACCTCGCCCTCGTCGGGGGTCAGCAGGCCGGCGACGAGCGCGGTCAGCGTGGACTTGCCGATCCCGCTCGGGCCGACTACGGCCAGATGGTCGCCCTCGGGCACGTCGAGGTCCAGGCCGTCGATCACCGGCTCGGGGGCCTTCTGCCCGGAGGCGCCGTAGGCGAAGCGCACCCCGCGCAGCTCCAGGCGGACCCCGCCGGGCTCCCGGTCACCGTGCGGCGCGGGCGGGCCGGGCGCGTGCAGGATGCGCTCCAGCGTGACGGCCAGGCGGACGCCGCTGACGCCGAGGCCCTGGACCAGGCCGCCGAGCGCGGGGGAGAGCGACTGCATCACGTAGGTCAGCGAGCCGAGGATCACCCCGCCGGTGACCCCCTGGCGCACCAGCCAGGGCGAGCCCGCGAGCAGGAGCACGACCGGAAGCCACGCTCCCACCGCCAGCGACAGCGCCCGTGACGCCGTCACCCGGGCCAGCGCCCGCGCGGCCCCCGCCTGCCGGGAGACCTCCCGCCCGACGCTCGCCGCGACGCGCGCCTCGCCGCCGCAGGCGGTCACGTCCCGCAGGCCGCTCGCCATCGCCGCGACCGCGGCCGCCGTACGCTCGTCGGCGACGATGAACTCGCGCTGACGCCGGGCCAGGGCGGGCAGGGAGACCAGGAACAGGCCGAGCCCCAGGGCCACCGGCGTCAGCACGAGCGGGACGACCTCCGGGGCCAGGGTCGTGAGCCCCACCGCCACGCCGGCCACCGTGAACACGAAGGTCCTGACCACCGTGATGATCGCGCCGAAGGCGTCCCTGGCCAGCTCGACCTGGTGGTTCATCCGGGCGACCGCCGCGCTGTCGCCGCCCCGCCCGGCCCGCAGCGCCCCTGTCACCACGCGCTCCAGCAGGTCGTCGCGGAACGGCTCGACGATCCCGGCGATGAGCAGCAGCACCTGCCGGGCGGCCACCGCGGCCACCGCCCACGCGGCGGCCAGCACACCCAGCCACATCAGGCCGGCGCCGGGCCGCCCCGCGGCGAAGCCGTCGTCCACGGCCCGCGCGATCGCGTACCCGCCGGTCAGCGCGGGCAGGGCCTCCGCCACCGACCAGCAGGCCAGCCACAGCAGCCGGGAGGGCTCGCGCCGCAGGGCGCCCACGACCACCTGCCCGGCGGCCGCTCCCGGCCGCCCTCCTGCGGGCGCGCGGCGCCTCATGAGGCCTCCTCCGCCCGGAAGACCGCGCGGTAACCGGGATCGTCCCACAGCCGCTCGTGCGTGCCGGTGGCGCGGACCCGCCCGTTCTCCAGCCACACGACCTGGTCGGCCTGCGCCGCCGTCGTCACGCGATGGGCCACCACCAGGCGGGTGCGGTCGGACAGGCTCCCGGTGAGCGCCCGCCCGACCTGCCGCTCGGTCACCGTGTCCAGGCTCGACATCGCGTCGTCCAGGATCAGCAGCCGGCCGGCCTGGGCGAACGCGCGGGCCAGGCCGACCCGCTGGATCTCGCCCCCGGACATCGGCGCCTCGCCGACCGGGGTGGCGTACCCGAGCGGCAGCCGCCGGATGAAGGCGTCGGCGCGGGCGGCGGTCGCGGCCGCCCGCGCCGCGTCTCCGCTCCGCTCACCGGCGTCGTCCCCTGCGCCGAGGCCGAAGGCGATGGCCTCGCCCAGCGTCTCGCCGAACAGCGCGGGCCGCTCGAACGCGTACCCGACCGCGCGGCGCAGCGGCTCCCGGCCGATCTCGCGCAGGGGCACGCCGTCCAGCAGGACCGCACCGCGTTCGGGATCGACGAGCCGGCCGGCGACGGCGGCCAGCGACGACTTGCCCGAGCCCGAGCGGCCCACCACCGCCGTGCACGTGCCGCCCGGCACGACCAGGCTGACGCCGCTCAGCAGCCGCACGCCGTCGGCCCGCACGGTCACGTCGCGCAGTTCCAGGGTGCCCGAGCCCGGCGGCAGCGGCCGGTCCCCGTACGCCGGGGGCGGCACGGCGAACAGCTGCTCCAGTCGCTGGGCGGCCGACCGGGCGCGGGCGATGCGGGCCGCGTACCCGAGCGCCGACCCCAGGCCCGCCCCGAGCACGACGTAGCGTGCGGCGGCGAGCAGTTCCCCGACGGTGAGGCCGCCGGCCGACAGGCGCAGCCCGCCGACGGCGAGCACGGCGATCTCCAAGAGCGGGACGACGACGGCGGCCTGGACGCCGGCCCGCGCCTGCAGGCGCCACAGCGCCAGGCCGTGGGCGCGCAGGCGGGGGAGCGGGGCGAGCACGCGCGCGGCCTCGCGGTCCTCGGTTCCGGCCGCGGTGATGGTGCGGGCCCCGGCGAGCGCGCCCACCAGCATGGCCGCGATCTCCCCCTGGGCCTGCTGGTAGCCGCCGGAGGCCGCCGTCGTCCTGCGCATGAACGCGCGCAGCACGGCCACGATCAGGAGCAGACCGGCCACGAGCGTGACCGCGAGCCATGGGTCGATCAGCGCGAGGACGACGACGCTGCCGGCCGCCGGAACGATCAGCGTGGCGGCGGTGACCACCGCCTCGGGGGTCCGTCCGGCCTCCTCGACGTTCACCCCGGCGCGGGTGACGATCTCACCCGGTGTGAAGTGGCGGGTCATGCCGGTGCCGACGGACAGGGTGTGGGCCACCACCCGGGAGCGCAGCCACCGCGCGGCCCGCGCCCCGCTCACCCCGGCCGCGAGCACGCCCAGCGCGTCGCACGCGACGACCAGCGCGACCAGCAGCGCGGCGGTCGTGAGCGGGCCGGTGAGCCCGAACCCGGCCTCGGCCCCGGCCCGCGCCTGGGTCCGCACCACGGCGTCGACGGCGCGGCCGAGCGCCGCCGGGAGCAACAGGTCGGCCGCGGCGCCCAGCAGCGCCGTCGCCGCCAGCGCCGCGAGCCACGGGCCGCCGCGCCGTACGGCCCGCGCGATCAGCAGGTCCGCCGGACGAGAGCTCACCGGGTCCTCCAGAGGTGAAAGGCCGGACAGGACGGGGGACGGGGACGGCTCCGGCGGCCGGCCGGGGCCGGAAACGCGGAAGCCTGGGCGGCCGCGACGACCGCCCAGGACTCCCTCAGCGTGCTATCAGCCGCAGATCAGGCTGAGGCTGCTGTTCTCGTGCGGGGTGCAGCCCAGCAGGCTCAGGTTGCTGCCGCCGCCACCGCCGCCGGTGTGGCCGCCGGGAACCTCGAGGGTCTGCAGGTCGAGAAGCGCCATCTGGATCAGCTCCTTGTATGGGTTCCATCAGCCGGGGATGCGGCTGAAGTTCGTGTTCACCGGAGGGTCGTCAGCCGCAGACGATGCTGAGGCTGCTGTTCTCGTGCGGGGTGCATCCGAGCAGGCTCAGGTTGCTGCCGCCGTCGCCACCGCCGTGGCCGCCGGGGGCCTCGAGGGTCTGCAGGTCGAGAAGCGCCATTGTGCGTTCACCTCCTTCCGGGGCTGGTCGGGACGTTCGACCCGGCGGCGGTGCGCAGGGGCCCCTGCGCCTGGGACCGTCCGGGGGGCTCGAGGAACGGGAGGTGAACCGGCTCGTCGTGCAGCGCGGTGCCGAGCGCGAGCAGCACGCCGGCGCTCCCGGTGGAGAGATCCATGGACAGGCGGAGCAACTGGGCTCCGGGGAATGCCAGCCCGTCCTGGTAGGGAAGCTCGTGCCAGGCCAGCCGGGCGATCTGCGCCGCGGCGGCCTCCGGGTCGGGGCGGGAGCCGGACGACAGGCAGGCGATCATGCCGGCCCGGCCCGCGAACAGCCCCGACTGGACGTAGTAGTGCAGGGTCGCGACCGGCCGGATGGCGGCCAGCGACTCGGCGAAGGTCTCGTCGTGCCGGTGGGTCAGGTAGCGGTCCAGCACCAGGCCGACGCCGGCCGACCCCTCGTCGAGGTAGGGGTTGGTCCGCCAGCCCTGCTGCACCTGGAGCTGACCGTCCTCGCGGCCGACGCACCGGCGCAGGTCCTGCCGCAGCGCGGTGGCCGCGAGGTCGAGCAGCCCGGGGTCGCCGGTGCGCTCGTAAGCGTGCAGGAACATCAGGGCGGGTCCCGACGAGCCGTACATCAGCCCCGCGTGCGGGTACTTCCCGCCGCTGATCTCGGGCACGTCGTCCGGGCCGCCGAGCCGGTCGGCCACCGTCGCCACGACACGCGCGGCCCGCTCGCGGAACTCCGGCTCGCCGGTCGCGTCGTGCAGGTGCATCAGGGCGAGGGCGATGCCGGACAGGCCGCGGTAGAGGCTCAGGTCCAGCCCCTCGGGCAGCTCCCGCGCGCATCGCCGCGCCACGTCGAGCGCCTCCTCGCGGCGGCCGAGGGCCTCCAGCGCGTACGCCACCCCGTGGAGGCCGTTGTAGAAGCCGGGCCCGATGCCGGGTCTGGCGGCCTGCCTGAGCAGCCACTCCTCGTGCTCGGGGAAGCGCCCCGCCCCGGTCGCCGCCAGCGCGTACAGGACGCCGGCCGCGCCGTTGGCGAGGCTCACCCCGCCGCCGGGCTCGAACTGGACGATGTCGCCGGGGAACAGCCGGTCCTCGCGGTCCGGTGTCGCCGAGGCGAGGATCGCCTTCGCCAGGGCCTCCCGGACGGCGGGCCACCCCTCGGTGAGCCGGCCCGGCCGAGGGAGCCGGCTCGGCTCCGGCGCGGGCGGATCCTGACCGAGGATCGTCCGTACGGCTCCCTCGATCAGCGCGGGGGGCACGGGGAACGTCTCGACGATCAGCCGGCCGAGCTGGGCGGCCTTGGGCCGGTGGAGCTGCAGCAGCATGGTGGTCATCGGGGCGAACACACCCAGGTGCAGGCAGGCCAGCGCGTACTCGTCGGCCTCGACGCCGGCCAGCTCGCGCGGCGGCACGAAGCCGGGATTGGCGAGCGTGGGCCGTCTGCGCTCCTCGACGGGCGAGGAGACCTCGAAGTCGATCAGGACCACGCGGTCGCCGTCCACGCCGCCTTCCACCAGGATGTTGAAGGGGTGCAGGTCGCCGAACACCACGCCGCGCTCGTGCAGCGCCGAGACTGCGGCCCGCACCTTGGCGAGCATCCCGATGGCCCACTCGGCGTAGTCCTCGTCCAGCTCGGGAGTGCGGTCGGCCCGCGTGAGGGGGTGCTTCTGGGCGATGAGCTGGCTGAGCGAGGTGCCGTCGACGTACTCCTGCACCAGGAAGTGGTGCTCGCCGACGGTGAAGTAGTCGCGCAGCGCCGGCACGACGTCGAGCCCGGCCAGGCGCTCCATGATCGCGGCCTCGTGCCGCAGGCGGGTGACGGCGTCGCGTCCCTCGACGTCGAGCCCGGCGTGCGGGCGGGCCTCCTTGAGCACCACCTTCTCCCCGGTGCGCCTGTCGTGCCCCAGGTAGACGCCGCCGCCGTTGGAGAAGTGAAGGACGCTGTCCACCGCGTACGGCACGCCCTCGAACGTCACCGCGTTGCGCGCGGCCAGGTGTGGTTCGAGGAACGCCGGCAGGGTCACCCAGGAGGGCAGGGCGAACGCCGGACCGCGCACATCGGGGACGAGGTTGCCGTCGGCGTCCTCGATCGCCAGCACCCGCTCGCCGTTGTCGTCGAGGCAGTGGCGCTCGGCGAACCCGCCGTACCGGACGAACAGGGGTCCTTCGCCGTAACGCAGGTCGCTGAGGATGTACGGGCCCTCGACGCCGTCGAGGATCTCGGCCAGCTCCTTGAGCGTCAGCTCCAGCTGAGCCTCGTCCACGGGATAGATGGTGACCAGCTTGCCGCTCGACCCGCGGAAGGCGTACTTGGAGTTCTGCATCGTCATCACGCGCCGGCCGCGCAGGAACTTGAAGGCCAGCCCGCGGGGCACGCAGTAGTCCCAGGCCGCCGCGATCACCCGCTCCGCCTCCGGCACGGAGGAGGAGATGTGGATCTTCCAGCCCTGTGTGGGCAGGGTCGCGCCGGCCGGCGCGTAGTGCAGCCAGGTCTCGCTCTCGGCGTGCGCCCACCCGTCGGGCGTGGGCCGGGCGGCGATGGCGAAGTCGGGATGCTCCGCGCGCTTGGTGTCGAGGGTGTCGTAGAACAAGGGATCTGCGAGGCAGTAAATCTCGTACTTACTAATCACCAGATGTCCCCTTAGGCCGGTCACATCAAAGAATTCCGGAAATAAAGAGAAGGGCCAAGTTACGCCCGTCAACTGCGCTATGTGAAATCTGCACATAACGAACCGTGACGCAGTCATGGGTCGACGGTGATGCTTTTCACGGTCGTCTCCGGGATGCCGTGTGGACTATTCGGTCAAGGGGCTGGTCAAACGCGCCACGCCGCGGTGCGGGGCCGGCCGGGGCCTTGTGCGGGGCGGCGAGCGGGTGGGGGCCGGGCGGTGCGCGAGGCGCACACGCCCGGCAGGCGGTCGCTCAGAAACGCGCGGAGGGCGCGGAGGCCCGAGCATCGCGCCTTGGACGCCGGGCCGCCCGGCGGGTGAGCACGGCCGGCGTCAGCGGCGGTCCCCGCCCTTGCGGGGGATCTCGGCGATGAGGCGGAACCAGCCGTCCGGGTCGAGGATCGTTCCCACGACGCCGTCGAGCGCCGCCGCCCGGTTGCGGAGGTTGTCCAGCCCGGTGCCGTCGCCGGGCGGCACGGAGGGGTCGACGCCGTCGTTGGCGACGGTGAGCGTCGCCATGCCGCCACGCACGACGATCTCGATCGTGCACAGGGTCGCCCTGCTGTGGCGCAGGACGTTGGTCACCGCCTCCCGCACCATGATCGCGAGCACCGCGCTCATCTCGTCGCCCAGCTCCGCCTCGGTCGCCTCGACCTTGCAGTCGGTTCCGTACGCGCGGAGCACGGCCCGCGCGTTGGCCAGTTCCGAGGCGAGCGAGACGTCCCGGAAGGAGCGGGTCACGTTGCGGATGTCGGCGGACGCCTGGCGGATCGACTGCACCACGTCGGCCAGCGCCGGTCGCAGGGGGCTGTCGTCGTCCGCGAGCCGGTAGGCGAGTTCGCTGCGCAGGGTGGCCAGCCACAGGCGGCTGCTCACGAGGTCGTGCACGTCGCGGCCGAACTGCTCGCGGGCTTCGGCCGCGGCCTGCCGCACGGCCTCGGCCTGCATAACGCGCAGCCGGCGCAGGCGCATCGCGAGGACGACCAGCGCGGCGATCAGGAGCGTACCGAGCAGGGCTAGCAGTGCGAGCACGGCGATGTGCGGCAAGTGGGGCAAGTGACGACCCTCCAGTCATCCTTGCCGTAACATCGGCCTCGCCATTCGGTACACAGGCTAGATCTTTGCATACCGGTCACGAAATATGGCCACTTCATTCATGTCGAAGTAGGTTCTATTACTGCCGCGTATAGGGATCTCCGGAGGCGCCCTAAAAACGGGCGTTCATGAACTGTGAATCCGGCTGTAACAATTCACGGGCACCGTGCCTGTTTCGCGCGGAAGGCCTGGGGAGCGCGGAAGGCGCGGGGTCGCGGAGGACGCGGCGCTCAGGCGAGCGACCGCACCGCCGCCCCGAACACCGCGGGCAGGCGCCGCGCGGCGGGCACGATCATCCGGGCCGCGGGGGGATGCCGCCTGGCCCGCACCAGCGCGGCCGTCAGCAGGCGGGATCGCCACGACAGGCGCCGCCAGGCGGTCTCGTACTCCTCGGGGCGGCCCGCCCGCAGGCACCCGACCAGGGCGCGGGCCGACAGCAGCGCGAGCGAGATCCCCTCGCCGGTGAGCGCGTCCACGTAGCCCGCGGCGTCACCGACGAGCAGGACGCGCCCGGCCACCCGCCGCCGCACCCGCTGGCGCAGCGGCCCGGCTCCGCGCACGGGGGTGGCGGGCGGGCCGTCCAACCGGGCGAGCAGGCCGGGGAACCGCGCCAGGTGCTCCTCGTAGGTCCGCCGCTCGCTGCTCAGCACGGCCACGCCGACCAGGTCGTCGCCCACCGGGGTGACGTACGCCTCGCCCCCGGGCGCCCAGTGCACCTCCACGAAGTCCGTCCACGGCGCGACCCGGTAGTGGCGGCGCAGGCCGTATCTGCGGGGGCCGCCGGAAGGCAGGTCGAGCCCGAGCCGCGCCCTGATCGGCGAGTGCAGCCCGTCGGCCGCGACCAGCCACCGCGCGCCCAGTTCTTCCGGCCCACACAGGTCCGGCCCACACGGCTCCGGCCCGCCCGCCACGTGGGCGCGTACGCCCCCGCCGGTGGCGCGCACCGCGTCCACCCGGCCGGTCACCACGCGGACGCCGAGGTCCCGGGCGCGGTGGGCGAGCGCGGTGTGCAGGGCCGTCCGGCGCACGCCCAGCCCCGGGCCGTCCCGGAACTCCGCCTGCACCCGGTGCGGCCCGTCCACGTAACGGATGCCGCGGAACGGCCTGCCATCCGGCACGGCCACCCCGAGGTCCGCCAGGGCGGCGGCGCCGGTGGGCATGAGACCCTCCCCGCACGCCTTGTCGACCGGGCCGGGCCGCGGCTCCACCACGACCGCCTCCATGCCGGCCAGCGCCGCGTGGATGGCCGTGGCCAGCCCGGCGGGCCCGCCGCCGGCCACCAGCACGTCGATCACGCCGCGGTCCCCGCTCCGGCGTCACGCGCGGCGGATCCGGGGGCCGCGGTGGCGAGCGCGGCGTTCTCGCAGCGCAGCCGCACGACCATGAGCGGCACGTTGAGCAGGGTGAAGGCCAGCGCGGTCAGCCAGGCGGAGTGCACGAGCGGCAGCGCCGCGCCCTCCACCGCCACCGCGACGTAGTTGGGGTGGCGCAGCCACCCGAACCGGTACGGCCCGCGCGTCACGAGCGGCAGGCCGGGCACGACGATGACCTGGGTGTTCCACTGGGGGCCGAGCGTGGTGACGCACCACCACCGCAGCGCCTGCGCGGCCAGGACCAGCCCGAGCATCGGCCAGCCGAGGCCGGGGACGAACGGCCGGTCCGCCAGCCACACCTCCAGCAGGCATCCGGCCAGCAGCCCGGTGTGCAGGGCGACCATCCAGGGATAGTGACCCCTGCCGTACACCACGCCGCCCCGGCCGAGGCTCCAGCGGGCGTTGCGGCGCGCGACGACCAGTTCGGCGAGGCGCTCCACCGCGACGAGCGCGACGAGCAGCACGTACCAAAGTGACACGGGCCAGGATGACACGGCTCCTCCTCCCTACCAGCGCAGCAGGACGAGTTCGGAGCAGAACCCCGGGCCCATCGCCAGCAACAGGCCCGGCGTGCCCGGCGGCGGGGGCCGCAGGGCGAGGGTGTCGCGCAGCACGTGCAGCACCGAGGCCGACGACAGGTTTCCGTTGGCGGCCAGCGAACGCCAGGTGAGGTCGAGCGCGCCGTCCGGGAGCGTGAGCGTCTCCGCGACGGCCTCCAGCACCTTGGGGCCGCCGGGGTGGCAGACCCAGGCGGTGACGTCGCCCGCGGTCAGGCCGTGGTCGGCGAGGAACCCGTGCACGTCGTCGCCCAGATAGGTGCGGACCACGTCGGGCACCCCGGCGTCCAGCACGACCCGGAAGCCGCTGTCGCGGACGTCCCAGCCCATGACACGTTCCGATCCGGGATACAGACGGCTGCGCGTCGCCACCACAACGGGCCGCGCCGCATCCGCGGGGGGCGGCTCGCGCTCGTCCCCGTACGCGACCACCGCGGCGGCGCCGTCCCCGAACAGGGCGCCCGCCACGAGGTTGGCCGTGGAGGTGTCGTCGCGCTGCAACGTGAGGGAGCACAGCTCGACCGAGAGCAGCACCGCCACGTGGCCGGGCCAGCCGCGCAGGTAGTCGTGCAGCCGGGCGATTCCCGCCGCGCCCGCCACGCACCCGAGACCGAACACCGGCACCCGCTTCACGTCCGGGCGCAGCCCGATCCGGTTGGCCAACCGGGCGTCCAGCGACGGCGCGGCGACGCCGGTGACCGAGGTGCACATGATCATGTCCACGTCCGCCGGGGTGAGGCCGGCCGCCTCCAGCGCCCCGGTGACGGCCTGCGCACCCAGGTCGAGCGCGGCCTCGATGAACAGGTCGTTGGCCGCGCCGAAGCCGTCGAGCTTGCCGTACTGGTCGAGCGGCAGCACCAGGTTGCGGTGCTCCACCCGGGCACTGGCGTGCAGCCGGTCGAGAAGCCGGCGATCGGCGCCCGGCGGAAGGCAAACCCTCGCCAGCGCGTCCGTGATCTCCGCCTGTGAGTGGCGATGCGGGGGAACGACACCATGGACGGCCGCGATCCGCGTCATCTCACATCCCCGTGCAGGCGAAAACCGTGACAAGTCTCTCTTGCCCGTTGGCGGCCGTCGCATACCTTCCGGGGCCGATCGTGATCTGTTCCTGGGATGCCCGGTTACGCTCGGGATCGTGACCGGTTCAGCGGAACCGCCCGACGAAACGGCGGCCGTCGGCGGCGCGGGTGCCGCCGCGCCGGTTCGCCGCACGCGTCGCGCGGGCCTCGCCTCGGCGGACTTCGCGGGCGAGGCGGCGGATGGGCGCCGCCGGGCGGCCCGGACGGCGGCCCGGACGGCGGCGCGGACGGCGGCGCGGACGGCGGCCGGGCTGGCCCGGGCGTGCCACCCGGGTCCGGCAGCGGCGGTGACGACCCTGGTCGCGGCGCTCGTGGCGGTCGCCGGGTGGGGTCCGGCGGGGACGGCGCTGACGGTCCTCGCCGTGCTGACCGGCCAGCTCTCCGTGGGCTGGTGCAACGACGCCGTGGACGCCGCCAGGGACGCCGCGGCCGGGAGGACCGCCAAGCCGATCGTCGCGGGCCTGGTGTCCGCGCGTACGGTGCGCGTCGCGGCGTTCGCCGCGCTGGCGGCCTGCGTGCCGCTCTCGCTGGCCTGCGGCGTGGTGGCCGGGGCGACGCACCTGTCGGCCGTCGCCGCGGCCTGGGTCTACAACCTGTGGCTCAAGGGCACGGCGGCCTCGTGGGCGCCGTACGCGGCCGGGTTCGGCGCGGTGCCGGTGTTCGTGTCGGCCGGAACGCCGGGACACGCCCTGCCGGCGTGGTGGGCCGTGCTGGCGGCGGCGCTGCTCGGCTGCGCGGCGCACCTCGCCAACGTGCTGCCCGACATCGAGGCGGACGTGGCGACGGGGGTGCGGGGCTGGCCGCAGCGTCTCGGCTCCGCCCGGGTGCGGATTCTCCTGCCGCTGCCGCTGCTGGCCGCGTCCGCGCTGCTGGTGGTCGCGCCTCCGGGACCGGCCGGCCCGGCCCGGTGGCTCGCGCTCGCCGGGGTGGCCGCGTGCGCCGCGGCCGGCCTGCTGCTCGGCCGGCGTGTGCCCGTGGCGCCCTTCGCCGCCGCGATCGGCGCCGCCGGGATCGACGTCCTGCTGCTCGCGGCCACGCCGGGCGTCGTCACCGCCGGCTGACTCCCCGCCGCGGCCAGGCTCAGGATCATCGCGGGAAGTCACCTGCGGGCGGTCCACCGACCGCGACATCTGCCCGTAGGTGACGGCAACCGGGGCTCACAGGCAAGGGAGAGGGCGCCCACCCGCCACGACTGGGAAGGAGGGCGGGGTCATGGGATTCTGCCTGACACCGGCACGCCCCGAGATCGTGTACCTGCTCGCCGCCCTGGGCGATCGGATACGACGAACAGCACTTGCCGGGCGGCTTCGACATCGCGGCCAAAAGAGCCGAGCTCGAGCGGATGGGGGCGACGGATCCCGCGCAGATGTGGCGCGAGTTCGATCAGTGGGTCGAGGCGGCCCCGGGGAAACACCAAGGACAAGAGCAGTATCTCGGTACCGAGCACCAACAGGAACTTCACGGTGAATGGGCCTTACCGCACCTGGCGCGTTTCCCCGTCCGGGTCCTGCAGTGGTGAGCGGCCGCTTCTCTGAGCTTGGACACGAAGCAACCGTCCGTTGTTCGTACCCAGGTCGGCGTGTGCCGATGGCGGCGAATGCCCAGGCCAGGGACAGAACTCCCTGCCTGGGCACCGATACGCGCGGACCCTGGCCGCGCGTCGCGTGCGCGAACGCTACTCGGCCAGGGCAGCCTCCGGTCTGGCTTCGGCGGCGGTCTCCGGCACGGGTCGCTCTCGAAGCATGACGAACGAGACCACGGCCCCGGCGACGCCCAGGAGCCCGGCGACGGCGAGAAGCACAGCGATACCGTTGGCGGCCGCAGCGTGGATCGCCTCGTCGACCAGCTGGCGTGCGCCTGCGGGCACCGTGCGCAACAGGTCAGCGCTGCGCGCACCGGCGATGTCGTGCGCGACCGAGCCCGCGGACTCTATGTGCCGGTCGGCGAGAGTGTGGTGCGCGCCGGCGGTGAAGACGCTGCCGAGGAGCGCGGTGCCGAAGGCGAAACCCACCTGTCGGGCGGTGTAGACGGCACCGCCCGCCATCCCGGCGCGCTGGGCCGGCACCGCGGCCGTGCCGGTCGAGCTCAGCGGCGGCGTGGCCAGGCCGACCCCGAGCCCGACGACGAAGAAGGCCGGCAGCATTGCCGGCCAGGATGCCCATACGTGCACGAGCGCGAAACCGAGAAGGTCACCGACGCCGATGAGCAGGATCTCGCTGCCGATCACCGCCCCGGCGGCAGCCGGTGCATGACGCGTCCGAACGAGACGGAGACGACGAACGCGGCTCCCGGCATCGGCAGCGCGACCAGACCGGCGGTCACCGGCGACAGACCCAAGACCGACTGCATCCAGATCGAGGAATAGGTCAACGACACGTACGCGGCGAAGTTCAGCAGTACAGCCGCGATGAGCACGCCGCTGAAGACCCGGTTGCGCAACAGGGACGGTTCGAGCAGCGGCTCGGCGATCCGCGTCTCGACGACCACGAACGTGAGCAGCAACGCCGCACCGACGCAGAGCGCCACCCAGCAGCTCGTGGTCTCCCAGCCGAGTTCGTCGGCGCGAATCATCCCGAACGTCAGGCAGCCGATCGCGGCGCGGCACCGAAGGCGTGAACACCAAGACGAAACGAATCATGCGCCAGATGCACGGCCATCGCGACGCCGAGCGGAACCGAGCTGGCTGGAGCCGTACCCGGATGTGCTGCTCGACGAGATCGCCGACCACATGCCTGGACCGGAGTGGCGATACGAGGTCAGAGAGTCGGTGTCGCTGGCGTTCGTGGCAGCGCTGCAGCAATTGCCGCCGAGGCAACGAGTCGTATTGGTGCTGCGGGACGTACTGGGATCCCGGGCCGCCGAGGTGGCAAACATTCTCGACACGACCGAAAACGCGGTCACCAGCGCGCTGAAACGAGCACGGGGTGCGCTGGCGCATGAGCCACCGGATCCCGACCGGGAGACCGCTCCGCTACCGAACTCGCCACGAGAACGCCGGATCGTGGCTGGTTTCAGCCGCGCATTCGAGGCCGGAGACGTCGATGCAATCGTGGCCATGCTGACAAACGACGCGTGGCTGACTATGCCGCCACTGCCGCTGGAATACCAGGGTCGGGGCGCCATCCGGCACTTCCTGGCCACAGTTGCGCTGGGCAACGGCTACCGACACGTGCTGATCTCGACGCGGGCAAACGGCCAACCGGCTTTCGGCGTCTACCAACGTGATCCGCGGACGCCGATCCTGCACGCACACGGAGTGCTCGTACTGACCTGACCGACAACCGGATCACCGCGCTTACACGATTCCATGACAACTCACTTCTGACAATATTCGGACTTCCACGATCGCTACGCGTCTAAGCGGTTGCGTATGGACTGGAAGTCCTACGCATGTATCCGACAGCACGTCCAGGGAGCGCGTGCAAAGAGTCATGCCTGAAGAGAGACGGCAGAGTTGTTGAATTGCCAACAAACAGTATCTGCCCAAGTATCTAGAAAAGATTCGGGCAGAAGGAGAAACGGTGAGTACCGACTACGTGCACATGGCGAACACAGTCACCCCTGTGACGCGCCATTCTTTTGACGTGGAGGATACCGATGGCCGCTGACGTGGCGGATTTGAAGGCTCGCGCCGAAAGGCTCCGCGAGCTGCACAGTGAAGAGATGCAGCGCCATGGCAGGAGATGTTCGCCGCGGCCGGGCGGGTCGCCCGGGTGGTGTCGGTCCCGGTCACGGTGGATGCCCGAGGCGGGATACGGCATGCAGCCACGTGAACTGGTGGATCGGCTGCTGGACATCGGCGCGGTCGGTTGCAACTTGGAGGACACCGACCACCGGGCGGGCGGCCTGGTCGAGGCCGGTGCGCACGCCCAATGGCTCGCGGGTATCCGCTCCGCTGCAGACGATGCCGAAGTGCCGATCGTCATCAACGCCCGCGTCGATACTTTCCTACCCGCCAGCGGGATACCTGAGCCGGATCGGGTCGCGGAAGCGATACGACGGGGCCGGCTCTACCGGGACGCCGGCGCCGACTGCATCTACCCGATCGGCGTGCGCCAGAAGCGCGACATCGCCACCCTCGTGACCGAACTGCCCGGCCCAGTCAACGGCAACACCGGTGAATATCTGGACCTGGCCACGCTCAGGGAAATGGGCGTGGCACGAGTGTCCTACGGACCCCGCTTCTACCGCGCGGCCCTGGCCGACCTGAAAACCGCTGTCCAGGAGCTGCTGGCCTGACCTACGACGATGCCATCACAACTGACGGTGATCGCTGCTCGGCCGCTGGATCGTCAACTTCGGCCGACGGGTGGGTTTCCTGTACGTCGTGCTCGTCGAGGGGGAGCACAACCCGCTGTCCCGGTTGGCCGCGTTCGCGGGTTTCCAGCGCGGGACGACTGACCGCATGGCCGGTCCGCCGGTACAGACGGATGCCCTGCCTGGCCAAGATCGAGATTTTCCAGGCGCGGATGGGCTGGACAATCCCGTGGTACTCCTCGGCCGGAAGCGACTTCAACTACGACTTCCACGTCACCAACGACGAGTCGGTCGCGCCCGTCGAGTTCAACTACAAGGACAAGGCGACCTTGGAGCGCAGCATGAAAACCGCGTTCGTGGTAAACGGTGGCGGACAGGCCATAAGCGTCTTCGTTCGCGACGAGGACTCCGTCTTCCACACCTACACGACGTACGGGCGGGGTACCGAGTTCATGATGAGCACCTACCAGTTTCTCGACCTGACCCCGATGCGCCGCCCGCGCTACGTCAACCAATGGCCCTACCACGACATGTACGGCAGCGAAGCGGGCCATTCCCACCACTGCTGAGCTGGCACGACGGGTGACGCCTTCGAGACGGACGTCCGGTTCCACGACGGCCGGACGTGCGGCAGGGTCCGCCTTCTCCGCCGGCCCGCTACCGCTCCGCAGTGGGGCGACGGCAGACGCGATGGCCAGCGGGCGCGTGTGCAGTGTTCCTCGACCGCCCCGAAAGGAGTACTCACGTGACCAGTTATGGAGTGAGACGACTGAGATTACATAGCCATATTTGCTCTGCTTTGTGGTGGCATGTGGATCGAGGATAAGGTTGCCGCGCCCCGCACCTGGCTACTCGTGGAGAGTCCGTGTCGCAACCCCCATTCGACCCGCCGGGCTACCCGAACCCGGATGTCCGATCCCACTCGCCATACGGGCAGTCAGACGGTCAGCCCGCAGACCATAACGGCGGCCAGCCGCCCCATCCCGGCTACCCACCGCCTTCGGAACCTCCGACGACAAGGGGCACCGTCAGCAGGATCGCCCCTGTTTTCCTTGCCGGAGTGGTGGCTGCTGTCGGCCTTGTGGTCTATTTCTCTCTCAGAGACGGCGCCGAGAAGACGGATAACAGCCAGAGCCCCATGCAGACGCACGTTGTCGAGCCGAAGACACTCGGCGGGCGTGCCAAGCGCGTGACTGACAACCTTCGTAGGGCGACCGATCGGAGACTTGCCGCGTTGAAGAAGGCGATTCCGCAAGCGACTGGCACAGTAGCCGCTTTTTACGGCGACCCGGGGGAGAAGGATATGGTCATGGCCTTCGCCGTGTCGGCTCCTGTCTCCAACCCGAACACCACAATCGAACGATTCGTCGCCGCAATGGGAGCGAAAGCCAGCCATATGAAGCAGGTCCGGCCGGGACCGCTCGGTGGCGTTGCAAGATGTGGTGACGCCAAGTTCGCCGAGAACGTTCCGAGCGGCGTGTGCGTCTGGGCCGACAGCAACACCAGAGGCATGATCGCCATGTACTTCAAGTCCGGCGACCAGGCTGCGGCGGAATTCCTGAAGATGCGAGATGAAATCGAGCAGCGCGACTGACTGCCCGGCGACGTCGCGGTCGCGATGTTCCGCGACCAGTGCCAGCGAGGCGTTCAGGTAGGCCTGCCTCGCATCCTAGGTTGCGAACTGCTCGGCCAGGTGCCTATGAAAGGCTTGCCGCCGCTGACACCCCTGCTGACTGCGTCGGCGAGCGCATCTTCGAGCTTCACGCCGGCGAGGGGCACCAGTTCGCTGATTGCGTTGAGATCGGGGGCCGCGGCCTGCCGTATGCGGAAGTGGGGCCCGGCCGCCCACCCGCCGACGAGGTTGCGTTCGAGGTTTTCGGCACTGAGCGGAGCGTTTGCTCTTGCCGTACGTAACCGTCTGCCCTTGTCCACGATGATCCTTCCGTCGGACGACGTCGAGGTTCCGGTAGTGCACGTCGGTGTGGCGCCACGGCACGCAGGTCGGCCGGGTCGAAGTGGCCGCGGTAGTAGAGGGCGATGTCCCAGTCACTGCCGAGGGTGTGGGTGCCCTGCGCGCGAGAGCCGCCGAGGGTGACGGCCCGGACGCCCGGCAGGGCGGCGAGACGGTCGGCGACGTGGTCGAGGAACGCCTGATCGGTCATGGACACGCTTTCTCTTCTGGGGCGCGGAAGGGTTCGATGCCGGCCGTCACGAACGTGGCCAAGGCGCGGACGTCCTCGTCGAGCACGCCGGGTGGATGGTGGGCGAACCGTTGCGACGCCTGCCCGGCCGCCATGCCGAGCACGGTGGTGGTGACGATGCGTTCGAGTCTCTCGACGTGGTCGCCGCCGACGCCCGCCCGACGGAGCAGGTCGTGGATGTGCGCGCGGACCTCGTGCGCGGCCGCGGAGGCCGCCGGCCTGCTCAGCAGCAGGGTGAACGCCGCCGGATGCCGGGACGCCACCGCCCGCGCACGGTCGGCGATGCGGATGAGGGCGTCCAGCCATGCGTCCCGCTCGGCAGCGGGGCCCGGCGCCGGCACGTCCGCCATGATCTCGGCCATCAGCAGCTCCACGATGCCGTCCAGCAGATCGGCCTTGTTCGCGACATGCCGGTAGAGCGCCATCGGGGTCACCGCCAGCCGTTTGGCGATCGAATGCATGCTCACGGCCGGCACGCCGTCGGCGTCGGCCACGTCGAGCGCGGCAGCCAGGATCGCCGTCCGGTCGATCGTTTTCGGGCGTGGCACTCGCACCTCCAACGCATGTATGTATATATCGTATACTTACCCTGTGCGACCGTACTTCCGCCGGGTGCCGCGGCACACCGTCTGGGTCCTCCCGCTGTCCGTCGCCGCGTTCGTCGCGTTCGTCATGATCTTCCTCCTGATCCTGGCCGAGGGTGATGTCAGGTATGTCCTGCGGGTGCTGACGCGCCAGGACTCGAGCATCACCGACGTCGAATGGAAACAGCACACGTCGGTACGCGCGGCCACGGCGCCCCGGTCATGGCCGAGGGCGGCCGGCGACTGCCCGATCCGCCAGTCACTGCCCACTCAGAAGGCGCAGAGCATCGTCGTCATCCACGACGGCATGCTGGTGTGCGAGTGGTACGGCAACGGCGGGGCGCCCGATCGCCCGGCCGCCGCGTTCTCGGTGTCCAAGACGGTGATCTCGTTGCTCGTGTCGCGGGCTGTCGCGGACGGCACGATCGGGGGCCTCGACCTGCCGATCACCCGGGCGGTTCCCGAACTGGGCGCCAGGGACGCCCGGTTCTCCGCCATTCGGCTGGGCGACCTGATCGACATGCGCTCAGGCATCGCCTTCTCCGACGACATCTCGTTCCCGTGGGTCGATCGGGACTATCCGTCGGTCTACTACGCGACCGACCTGGCCGGGACCGTCGTGCGGCGGCCGAGGATCGCAAGCCCGCCGGGACCGTTCACCTACAACGACTACGCGCCCAACCTCGTCGGCCTCGCGTACCGGCGGCTGACCGGAACGCTTCTCACGCGGCAGCCGCTGCAACGGCTGTGGGACGACCTGGGCGCGGAGCATCCCGCCGAATGGTGCGTCGACGACCACGGGTTCCCCTACCACGAGAGCGGTCTCGTGGTGACCTCCCGTGACCTGGCCAGGATCGGCCAGCTCATGCTCGACGGGGGACAGGTCGCCGGACGCCAGGTGGCGCCCGGGGCGTTTCTGGATCGCAGCCTCGAGCCGGCCGACCGTGAGCTCGTGACCACCTTCGCCGGCATCGGCGTCGGATACCGCAACGGCTGGTGGATCCTCCCCCGCGGCGACGGCGGACGCGACCTCGCCGCGATGGGCGCGCACGGTCAGATCATGGTGGTGTCACCGTCCACGCGGACAGTGATCGTCCGCATGGGCGACGACTACCAGACCAACATCCAGATCGCCGCCACCCTCCAGAGACTGGCCGACCGGCTGGCGTCCGTCACCCCCGGCTGAAGTCCGGGTGCGCCAGGCGTACGCATCCTGTGCGTCAGGTGGTGCTTAGCGCACGAGCTGGCCATGGTCCTATGGTGAGACAGCCGCCCTCGCCCTGCCACACCTGCGGCGCGGTGCGTGGCTGTTGGCACGCGCACGATTGCTACGGACACAGGTGCCTCGGTGAGCGGTGCCAGCGGCTTCGGGGGTGCGGTATGAGCCGCGCGTCCCGCGCCTCAAGCGTTACTCAGGGACCGGGCACTCGGTGCTGTTCGTACCGGCTGAGGCGCTCCTCGTCGGCGTCTCGCAGCATCCAGCGCCCGGTCGGCGGGATCTGGTACAGCAGCATGTCCGAGCGGTCGGGTAGCGCATATCGGCCCTTCAGGCCGACGTGGTAGGCGAGCAGGTGTTTTCGGCGCCGCACCTGCCCCGTCCGCCCCCACAGATCTGTCCAGGGCGCGTACAGCGCGGGTGCGAGGTAGCGGGCGTGGACGTGACCACGGCGGTTACGGTCCAGTAGTCCAGGAGCTCGCCGTGGGGGAGCACCCAGCCGCCGATCAGTGACTCGTCGTCGGGCCAGTTGTGCCCACTCACCCGCATCTGCTCCACGATTCGAACGGTATCGAACACGGCTCCGACGCGTGCTCCTCGCGCAGCCCGCTGCATTCACCGCACCGGCCGAACAACCACGTTCCCTCCGGCAGTCCTGCGGTTGTCGTTCCATGTCAACTGCAACTTGGTCACCAGAGCGCACTACAAGGCTTCGGCGTCGATAACGACATCGAGGAGGCGGCTGGGACAGCGTCCCCCACCCCTCGCGTCACGACTAGAAGGAGGACATGTTGAGGCTCTCGTTCCGCGCCCTCGTCGGCGTCGCGTTGGCCGCCGCTCTGCTGGTGGCCGGGTTCGCCGCCGCCCATGCGACCGTCAGCGGGGAGCGAGGCGCCTGGGCCGGCTGCTCCCCACGACCGACTCTGAAGGAGCGCCCACGCCCCCCTCCCGCTGACGGGCACTTAGGAGGGCAACTGTTGGTCACACGCCCGGGTAAATCTGCGCATCACGCGGGTGGTCGGGTCCCGGTCTGGATAGACCGGCAGATAACCCCGCGCGTCTTCTACCGGAAGGACCACCCATGCCCATGCTTCCGCCCATCGGCGCAGAGATCCCCTGCTCCATCCTCGCGATCAACTGCACCATCGAGTACCAGAACACAAAGATCACCTGCGACTTCAGAGGCGGCATCAAGCACCGCGTCGACATCAACCCCTCCGACCCCATGAACAGCGTTCGTCTGCGCACCGTCGGTTTCAGGGTGAGCGCAGAGACGGACAAGGGGACGATCACCATCGAACAGAACGACGTCGATGTCGACCCCCAGAGCTTCCTGAAGGTGACTCAGCAGTTCCCGCCCAAGTTCCAGCACCACGACGTGGAGAGCTTCACCGTCGTCTTCGACTTCGGCGAGCCGGTGGTACTGACGACCAAGGAGCCCATGATCAGCGAGGCGGACCTCACCCAGTTCCCACCCAGGGGTGATCTCTACAAGCTGACCCGGCCCGTCGACCTCATCTACCCGGATGACCCGGACAAGGTGGTCGCCCGGCTAACGGCGTTCGACTCCAAGCGTGGGGGCCTGTAGTCAGAAGGCAATCGCCGGCCTGGCTGCCATCGTGAGTCTGCGCGCCTCGGTCGTGGCCAGCCAGACCAGCGACCCGGCCACGGCGGGATTCACCGCCGACTCCCGCTGACGCCCGCCCCTGCGCAAGTTGCATCCGCCCCCTTCACGAGCGCAGGGGCGTTGTCGTTCGTCTGCCGTTCCCAACAGCGAACGCTCGATCCGAGGATCGTTCGGGCGCGGCCGCTCTGCTGGTCTTCTCGTAGGTGACCCGCCAGGTATCCGATGGCTCGCGCTCGCCGGGGTGGGCGCTGCGCCGCGGCCGGCCTGCTGCTCGGCCGGCGTGTGCCCGTGGCGCCCTTCGCCGCCGCGATCGGCGCCGCCGGGATCGACGTCCTGCTGCTCGCGGCCACGCCGGGCGTCGTCACCGGAGGCTGAGGCCGGGGAAGCGCCCGTGGGGGTCACCTCCGGGGAAGGAAGAGCCCCAGTCCCACGGCGGCGATCGGCACCAGGCAGAGGATCGTGAAGACGCCCTGCGGGCCGTACGCCTCCGCCGTGACGCCGAGCACCGGCGCGGCGAGCCCGCCGACGCTCACGGCGAGCCCGAGCGTGACACCGGCCGCGGTGCCGGGCCGGTTCGGCAGGTAGTCCTGGCCCAGCTTCACCAGCACGGCGAACGGGATGTTGATCGCGATGCCCGCCGCCACGGCGAACACCAGCGGCAGGTAGGGCCCCGGCAGCAGGCGCAGCCCGGCGAGCGCGGGTATGGCCAGCAGGCCGCCGATCTGCACGGTGCGCACGAGCCCGATCCGGTCGGCGAGGCGCCCCCCGATCAGTGTGCCCGCGACCCCGCCGACCAGGAAGCAGGCCAGCGCCGCGCCCGCGAGGCCGCGCCCGGCGTTCAGGTGCCTGATCCAGAACAGCTCGATGAAGGTGAGCACGCCGAAGAACGTCACCGACCTGACGACCTCGATGCCGGTGAGGACCATGAACGGTGCCCACCTGTCGGTGCCGGCGCGCGTGCCCGCCGTGGCCGTCCGGGCCGATGGCCGGTTCCTGAGCAGCGCGAACGCGACGAGCAGGGCCGGCGGGATGAACAGGACCGTGGCGCCGACGCCCATCGCGATGAGGGCGGGCGTGGCCAGCACCGGCGCGAGGAAGAAGCCGACGCTGCCGCCCGCCGCGAAGACGCTCATCGCCGTGGCGCTGTCTCCCGCCGTCTCCCTGGCCCCCTTGCCCGCCGCCGGGTGGAACATGGCCACGCCGAGCCCGGACAGCAGGACGAGGGCCCAGACCGCGGGATACGGCTCCATCAGCCCGGACAGGCCGAGGCCGAGCCCGGCCAGCGCGACGCCGGCGGCGGCCAGCCAGCCCAGGCGGAAACGGTCGACCGCCAGGCCGATGAACGGCTGCGGGATCGAACTGCCCAGGGCCGCGGCCAGCGTCAGGCCGGAGGCCGCCACGTAGCCGTAGTGCCGGTCGAGGACGAAATAGGGCACGCAGGCCGGCACCAGTCCCTGGTAGAGGTCGTCGACGGCGTGCGCGGCCGCCCATAACCACATGCGCCGCCACGCGGACGTCGCCCGCGCCGCCGGCGCCTGCACGGATGTCTCTGTCACCGATCGTCTCCTTGAGAGGCTCCGTCGAGCATCCCGGACGACCGAGTCGGCGAACTAGCGATACTCTGCCGAGTCATGTCGGCAACCCGCCATCCCGCGAGCGGCGGCCCGTCCCGCGTGCCGCTGGCCCACCGCCAGCGCATCGACTGGCACGACCACGCCTCGCATCAGCTCATCCACCCGCACCGCGGGGTGCTGCGGATCTCGACCCCGATCGGCGACTGGGTGGTGCCGCCCCATCGGGGCGTGTGGATACCGGCAGGGGTGGCGCACGCGCACGAGGCGTACGGGCCGACCGAGATGCGGGCGCTGGTCTTCGACCCCCCGGTCAACCCGCTGCGGCTGGACCGGCCCACGGTCCTGGCGATCACGCCGCTGCTGCGGGAGGTGGTGGTCGCCCTGACCGGCGACGACGAGCTGACCGCGACGCAGCGGGCCAACCTGGAACGCGTGCTGCTCGACCAGCTCCGCAAGGTCGAGGCGCTCCCGCTGTGCCTGCCGGCGCCGTCCGATTCCCGGCTGCGCGACGTGGCCGCGATCCTCGACGCGGACCCGGCGGACGGCCGGACGCTCGCCGAGCTGGGCGCGGCGGTCGGCGCCTCAGAGCGCACGCTCAGCAGGCTGTTCCGCGCGGAGACCGGCATGAGCTTCCCGCAGTGGCGCACCCAACTGCGGCTGCATCGCGCGCTCATTCTGCTGGCCGGCGGCCGGTCGGTGACCTCGACGGCCGCCGCCTGCGGCTACAGCGGCCCCAGCGCGTTCATCCAGGCGTTCAAGCACGCCTTCGGCACGACTCCGCACGCGTACGTACGCTCGTGAGGCGGCCGGCTACGGCCGGGTGAGCACCACGTAGCCGGCCTCCCGGAACACCACCCGGTAGCCCTGCCGAAGCAGCGTCTCGACCCTGGCGAGCTGCCGGCGGACCGAGTCGAACGGGAAGTCCCTGGCCCCCACGTCGGCGGCGACCCACGGCGCCCCGCGCGGGGTGCGGTCCCACAGCAGGGTCCGCGTACGCGGCGACAGGGCCGGGGCGAGGGAGCCGGCCGCCTCGACCAGCACGCCGTCGGGCACGGCCGCGACGGCGCGCCCGGCCGCGCGCGTCCGCGCCGTCTCCGCGTGGAAGGAGGGCGTGAACAGCGCCCCGAACGAGAAGAACGGCACGAGCGCGAGCGCGGTGGCGAGCACGAGCAGCGCCCATCCGCGCACGAGCCTTCCGGACCGCCCCGGAAAGCGGGCGGCCGCCCGCAGCGCGCCGTCGATCCCGGCGGCGAAGACGACCGCGACGACGAAGGCGGTGTAGTGGTATCTCGGGGTCCACCAGTTCGGGTAGGTGCTGGCGAGCATCCGTTCCAGCAGCGGCGGCAGCAGAGCGAGGCCCAGCGGGGACAGCACGGCGGTGAACAGCACGGGAGCGAGCGTCAGCACGAGCGTGCGCAGCTTCAGCGGCGGATCGGCGAGCAGCGCGACGACGTCGCCGGGCCGCGTCACGGCGTGCACCACGGCCCGGCGCAGGTCCGGGCCCAGCGTCCAGTACGCCCAGTAGTAGCCGGCCCTGCCGCCGAAGTGCGGGATGAGGACCCGTGTCGCCACCAGGGTCGCGGCGACCCCGCCGAGGACGAGCAGCGCGCCCGGCCTCCGGTCGCGGCGGCGGGCGAGGAGGAACAGCCCGAACCCGGCCAGCAGCAGGCCCATGTCCTCCTTGACCAGCAGTAGTGCCAGCCCCGCGAGGACCGCCGCCCGCCTGCGCCCGGCCTGGTATCGCTCCAGCATGACCGCCGTGAGCAGCGGCGCGAACGCCACCTCGTGGAAGTCGAAGGCCACGGCCTCGGTGATCGGCCACGACAGGGCGTAGGCGACCGCGACGGGACAGGCGACGCGCCGCCCGGCCGTGACCGCCGAGGAGGCGCGGAAGGCGTACGCCCACACGAACGGGATCGACAGCGCGAGCAGGACGGCCTGCGCGACGAGCAGGGTCGCGGGCCCGTCGTGGATCCAGTACAGCGGCGCCAGCAGCGCGAGCGCCGGCGACCAGTGGTCGCCGAGCAGGCAGAACCCCGGCCCGAACCCGTTGTGCACTCCCTTCAGCATCGACACCGGTGGCTGGAAGCGCGCGTACGAGCGGATCGCCTGGTCGAATATCACCAGGTCGTACGCGCCCGCCCGGAACCGCGCGAGCGTCACGCACGAGTAGAACGCGTAGAGCGTCGCCGCCGCGACGGTGAGAACCGAGACGAATGCGAGGTCCCTGCCGGCAGGCTTCTCGGCGGCACGGTTCTCGGTGACACGGTTCTCGGCGGAGAGGTTCCCGCGGGCGGGGTCACCGCCGACGAGGTTTCCGTGCCGCGCCCGCGAGGGCCGTGTCCGCACCCACGCGACCATCCCCGCGGCAATCCGCGCGATCCCCGGCATCCGTGTCGTCCGCTTCCGCCTGCTCCCCGCGCAGGCTATCGGCGGTGCCGCCGCACGGACCGGGACCGTCGCCCCCGTTTCCCGTCATCGGCGGTCAAAACTCCGGCCTGCCTCGCTCCGGCCTGTCTCAACGGGGCCGGCTCAGGACGGAGAACCAGCGGCCGGCCTCGGTCCACACCTCCTCCGGGCGGAAGCCGGTGCGCCCGGCGAGCGGCGCGATGTCGGACACGCTGACCCGCGCCCAGGCGAACCACCCGGTGACCCTGCCCTCCCGGCGCAGCCGGACCCGTTCCGCGCGGGTCGCGGCACCGGGCGGATCGAGCTCGGCGACGACCTCGCCGCCGGGCCGGAGCAGCTCGCGGACCCGCCGCAGCAGGGCGTCGGGGTCGCCGCCGATGCCGATGTTGCCGTCGGCCAGCAGCACGGTGCCCCAGCGGCCGGCGCCGGGCACGTGGCCGAACACGTCACGGCACAGGGCCCGCCCGCCGGCCAGGCGGGTGAGCCGGACGGCCCGGGGGGTGACGTCGATGCCGAGCGCCCGCACTCCGCGCCTCGTCAGCGCCACGGTCAGCCGCCCCGGTCCCGAGCCGACGTCGAGTGTGGGGTCGGCGCAGCGGGCGAGCATGGCCTCGTCCCCCTCGGCGCCGTGGAGCCAGCGCCACGACTCCAGCGGCCATGTCCCGCCGTCGGCCGACTCGACCTCGACCCGTGCGCCGTCCAGCGACTCGGCGTAGAGGGGGCCGATCACGCGGGGGCGTCCGCGCCGAGGGCCGCCAGCGTCGCCGCGAACCGTGAGGAGGGGACCCGCGCGGCCACCGCGCGCGCGTCGGCGGCGGTGTCCACGTCGGTCAGCTCGGGCAGCAGGGCGGCCCGCACGCCCGCGGCGCGGATCCGCTCCATCAGCAGCGCCCCGGTGTCGGGCCGGGACATCGGCAGCCCGGCCAGCAGCGCGGGATCGGGCCTGCGCTGCCCGAGCAGCCAGAACCCGCCGTCGGCGGCCGGGCCGACCACGATCTCGTGCCCGCCCAGCAACCGCCCGGCCTCGGCCAGCAGAGCGGGGGTGACCTGCGGGGTGTCCATGCCGATCAGCACGACCGGGACGGGAAGGGCCGCCCACGCGTCGGCGAAGGCGGCGGTCAGCCGTGCGGCCAGGTCGTCGCCCCGCTGCGCGACCACGTCGTACCCCGCCGGCAGCCAGGGCCCCGGCTCGCCGTGCAGGGCCAGCACCCGGCGCGCGGCGGGGGCCGCGGCGACGGCCGACAGCGTGTCGCGCAGCGCCGCCTCCGCGAGCGCGGCGGCCTCCCGCGCCGTGTAAGGCGGCGTGAGCCGCGTCTTGACGGCCCCCGGGGCGGGCGCCTTGGCGATGACGACGATCTGGGTCGCGTTCCCGCTCGTGGCCGGCGTCACGCCGCCCGCCACATGTCGCGGACGGTCCGCACGGTGCCGCGTACGGTGCCCGTCACCTTCGAGTGGCCCACTCGCGGCAGGTAGTCGACCTCGACCTCGCCGATGCGCCAGCCCGCCTCGCTCGCCCGCAGCACCATCTCCAGCGGGTAGCCGAACCGCCGGTCCCGCAGGCCCAGGGCCAGCAGCGCCGTACGCCGGGCCACGCGCATCGGGCCGAGGTCGTGCAGCGGGGCGCCGGTGCGGCGGCGCAGCCGCCAGGCGAGCACCCGGTTGCCCAGCCGGGCGTGTGGAGGCCACGCCGATCCGGTGACGGGCCTGCGGCGGCCCAGCACCAGATCGGCCGCGCCGCTCACCACCCCCTCCGCGACGTACGGGACCTGTCTAGGGTCGAGGGAGGCGTCGGCGTCCATGAAGCACACGAGGGGGGCGGTCGCGGCCGTCAGGCCCGCGTGGCAGGCGGCGCCGAAGCCCGGCCTGGGCTCGGTCACCACGAGCGCGCCGTGCCGGGCGGCGACCTCGGCCGACCCGTCGGTGGACCCGTTGTCCACCACGATGGCGCGGCAGCCGTCCGGCATCCGGCCGAGCACCCAGGGCAGCGCCGCCGCCTCGTCGAGGCAGGGAAGCACCACATCGATCTGCATGTCGCAGAAGCTAGGGCCGCAGGGGCCGCCGAGTTCTTACGAAGTGACTACGGGGCGGTCCACGAGGCGGGGACGGCGGCTCCGGCGCGCCTAGCGTGTGGCCCGTGATCACACGACGACGGGCACTGGCGGCCTGGGCGGCGCTGGTGGCGGTCGCGTTCGCGGTGGGCGGTCTGCTGCACGCCCGAGGGGTGCTGCGCATCGACCACCTCCCGCCGCTGCACGCGCTGGCGCGCCTGCCCACGCTCGCGCTGCTTCCGGCCGCGGCCTTCGCCGTGGTCGCGGTCCCCGCGCTGCCCCGGCTGACCGCGCACCTGCCGATGCGCGCGGCGCTGGCGGCGGCCTTCGGCGCGTCGCTCGCGTGGACGGTCCTGCTGGCCGTGTCGGGGGAGGGGCTGGCGTGGCCGTTCACCCATCCGCAGGAATACCTGGCCGGGCTCGGGGCCGTGGGCGACGACCCCCTCGGCTGGCTCGCCGGGTTCACCCGCGACCTGCCGGCCTATCCCACGCACGTGCGCGGCCATCCACCGCTGCCGGTGCTGGTGCTGTGGGCACTGGCGGCCGCCGGGCTGCCGGGACCGTTCTGGGCCGCCGTCCTCGTGGTCGTGACGGGATGCTCGGCCACGGTCGCGATCGGGCTGGCGGTGTGGCGCGTCGCGGGGGAGGAGGCGGCCAGGCGGGCGCTGCCGTACCTCGCCCTGTGCCCGGCGGCGGTGTGGATCGCGACGACCATGGACGCGTTCTTCGCGGGCGTGGGGGCGTGGGGGACGGCGCTGCTGGTGCTCGGCGCGCGGAGCCGGACGGGCCGGGTGACGCTCGGCCTCGGCGCGGGGCTGGCCCTGGGCGCGCTGCCCTACCTCAGCTACGGCCTGGTGCCCTACCTGGTCGTCCCCCTCGTGGCGGCGGTCACGGCGGAGGTGCCGCGCACGACCGTGGCCGCCTGCCTGGGCGGGATGGCGGGGGTGAGCGCCCTGTTCGCCGCCGGGGGCTTCTGGTGGCCCGCCGGAGTGCTCGCCACCCACGCCGAGTGGGCGGCCGACCCCGGCGCGGCCCGGCCTTACCTGTACTTCCTGGTCGCCGACCTGGCCGTGCTCGCCCTGGTGACCGGCCCCGCCGCCGCCGCCGGACTGGCGGCGCCGGGGCGGGCCGGGGAGCGGATCCTGCCCGTGGCGGCGCTGGCCGCGGTGCTCGCCCTCGACGTCAGCGGCGTCACCCGGGGCGAGGTGGAGCGGATCTGGCTGCCGTACGCCCTGTGGATCGTCGCGGCGGCCGGGCGTACGGGAGCCGGGCGCGCGGGAGACCGCCGTCTGCTGGCCGTGCAGGCGGTGGCAGGCCTGCTGCTGCAGGGGTTCGTCCGGTCGCCCTGGTAGGTGGGCCGTAGGTCAGCCGGCCAGCGGCGCGTAGGCGAACTCGCGCATGCCGTCGGCGAACCGGACCCGGGCCCGGAAGCCGAGACCGGAGGCGGCGCGGTCCGGGGAGGCCACGATGTGCCGCACGTCGCCGAGCCGGTAGCGGCCGGTGACCTCGGGGGCCGGTCCACCCCGGGCCGCGCTGAGCGCGTCCGCCAGGTCGGCGATCGTGCGGGGCTCGCCGCTGGCCACGTTGTACGCGCGAAGCCGCCCGGGCGGAGCGGACTCCAGCGCGTGAAGCGCGGCGAGGTTGGCCGCCGCCACGTCCCCGACGTGGACGAAGTCCCTGCGCTGGCCGCCGTCCTCGAACACCAATGGCGCCCGCCCGGCCTCCAGCGCGGACCTGAAGATCGCGGCCACCCCCGAGTAGGGGGTGTCGCGCGGCATGCCGGGGCCGTACACGTTGTGGTAGCGCAGGGCGACCGCCGCGCCGCCGGTCTCACGCGCCCAGCCGGCCGCCAGGTGCTCCTGGGCGAGCTTGCTCGTGGCGTACGCGTTGCGCGGATCGGCCGGGACGTCCTCGTCCACGGTCCCCGGCGTCAGCGCCCGCCCGCAGCGCGCGCACGCCGGCTCGAACCGCCCCGCGGCCAGGTCCTTCTCGTCCCGGGGGCCGGGGCGCAGGCGGCCGTGCTCCGCGCAGTCGTAGACGCCCTCGCCGTAGACGACCATCGACGACGCCAGGACCAGCCGGGCGATCCCGCGCCGCGCCATCGCGGCGAGCAGCACCGCGGTCCCGAGCGCGTTGACCGACACGTACTCCGGGAGGTCCCGCACGTCGACGCCGAGGCCGACCTTGGCCGCCTGGTGCACGACGGCGTCGGCGCCGTCTATGGCGCGGCCGACGGCGTCCTCGTCCCGTACGTCACCGGCCGTGACGTCCTCGCCGCCGCGCAGGTCGAAGCCCCGCACCTCGTGCCCGGCGTCGCGCAGCAGCCCGGCGACGCGAGTTCCGATGAAACCGGCCGCGCCGGTGACCACGATCTTCATCCCGCGACGGTAACAACGGCCCACCTCGCTGAAACTTTCATATTCCTTACGGAACGACCGGCACGGATGCGAGCAAGCTTGACGGGCCCGCGGCGCCGACCTGATGATCCGGGCGATGTCGTCGGCGGATCGTCGTTCCGGAGGGTGGCTCGTGTCCAGATTGTCGTGGCCGGCCGCGTGGACCGCGGCGGGCGCCGTCGCCGCCGCGCTGCTTGCGGCCAACATCGCCGCGCCGCCCGTCCTCGCGACGAGTGTGGTGTACGCGGCTTCGGCGTCCACCGGTGAACCCACGCCGCAGCCGAGCGGGTCCCCCGGGACGGACACCACGCCGCCCACGGCCCCGGGCGAGGTGCGGCCCTGCCCGCCGCCCCTGCCCACGGGCGGCACGCCCCAGGGCGTGGTCGGCCTGTGCTGGACGGCGTCCACCGACGACGTCGGCGTCACCGGCTACGAGGTCTACCGCCTCACGCCCGACGGTTTCGTGAAGGCGACCTCAACCACGTCCACGATTACCGTGATCACCGGCCTGACCATCGGCCGCACCTACACGTTCTACATCGTGGCCAAGGACGCCGCGGGCAACACCAGCAGGCCGACCGCGCCGTTCAGCACCGCGGCGGTCACCGGCATGTCCGTGTCGCCGAGCCCCGGCACCGGCGACACGACCCCGCCGACGAAGCCCGCCGGGATCCAGGCCGACTGCCTGCCCGACTTCAAGGGGACGTCGTTCTGCTGGACCCCGTCCACGGACGACGTCGGCGTCACGGGCTACGACGTCTACCGGCGCACCGACACCGCCTGGATCCCGGTGGGCACCGCCATCGGCACGCACTTCACCGAGGGCAACCTCGTCACCGGCCAGTCGTACGTCTACTTCATGGTGGCGCAGGACGCCGCGGGCAACCTCAGCCTGCCGTCCGACCTGATAACGGCCCGGGCGTCGGGAGGCTACCCGACGTACTCGCCGCCCCCGGTCAGTTGCAAGATCGAGTACACGGCGTGGTCGTGGAGCGGCGGCTTCTCGGCCACCGTGAAGATCATCAACCTTGGTCAGACGCCGATGAACAACTGGACGCTGCGCTTCGTCCTTCCCGACGCGGGACAGAAGGTCGCCAACGGCTGGTCGGCCGCCTGGTCGCAGTCCGGCAAGGACGTCACCGCCTCGGCCATGCCGTGGAACTCGGTGATCCAGGGCGGCGGGTCGCTGCAGATCGGCTTCAACGGCACCCTCACGGGCGCCAACCCCGATCCCACCGGCTTCACGCTGAACGGCGGCGTCTGCATCCGGGGCTGACCGCCGTACCGGCCCGGTGGGCCGTTTCCCCGGGGCGAATCGGGGCAGGCAGCACGATATGCCGCTGCTCGACACCACGCTGCTCCTGCTGCTCGAGGGCTACGCCTGGCTGCCGGCCCGCTGGCGGGAGACCCAGGGAGAGATGGTCCACACCCGGCTGATGGGCCAGCGCGCCGTCGTGCTGCGCGGGCCGGACGCCGTCCGCTTCTTCTACGACGACAACCACGTCCAGCGGGCTCCCGCGCTGCCCGAGCCGATCAAGAGCACGCTGTTCGGCCACGGCGCGGTGCACACGCTCGACCAGGCCGCGCACCGGGCGCGCAAGGGCATGTTCCTGTCGCTCATGACGCCGGAAAGCGTCGCCGCTCTGGTGGGCGAGACCACCGCGGCGTGGGACGCGGCGGTGGCGACGTGGCCGGACAGGGGACACGTCGTGCTCTTCGACGAGGCCGCCCGCGTCATCACCCGGGGGGCCTGCCGGTGGGCGGGCATCCCGCTCACCGAGGAGGAGACCGGGCCCCTCGCCGCCGACCTCGTCGCGCTGGTCGACGGCTTCGGGTCACCGGGCCCGCGGCACTGGCGGGCCCGCGCCGCCCGCAGGCGCCGCGAGGCGTGGCTGGCGGGACTGGTCGAGGACGTGCGCCGCGGGGCCGTGCGGGTGCCGGACGCCTCGGCGCTCGCCGTGGCCGCCCGCCACCGGGAGCCCGACGGGGAGCCGCTCGCGCCCCGGATCGCGGCGGTCGAACTGCTCAACCTGGTGCGCCCCACCGTCGCCGTGAGCTGGTTCCTCACGTTCGCCGCGCACGCGCTGCACTGCTGGCCGGTCACCCGGGTCCGCCTGGCCGAGGACGCCGACGGCACGTACGCCGAGGCGTTCGCGCACGAGGTGCGGCGCTTCTACCCCTTCGCGCCGTTCGTGGCGGGGAAGGCCGTCAAGGACCTCACCTGGAAGGGCGAGCCGATCCTGGCCGACTGGCTCGTGCTGCTCGACATCTGGGACCAGAACCACGATCCGGCGCTCTGGCCGAATCCGTGCGCGTTCGACCCGCGCCGCTTCGTCGGGCGTGAGGTCGGCCCGTACGACCTGATCCCGCAGGGCGGGGGCGACCCGGCTGCCGGCCACCGATGCCCGGGCGAGCCGGTCACCGTGGGCCTGCTGGAGGCTCTCGCGCCGCGGCTTGCCCGGCTGGACTACACCGTGCCGGAGCAGGACCTCACCATCTCGCCCTACCGGATCCCGGCCCGGGTGGCGAGCGGTCTCGTCCTGCGTCCGGCCGGCGCCCGTCCAGCCGGCGCAGCGCCCCGCGAGACCGTGGGGGCGGAACGGCGGCGCCCCTCCGTTCATCCCTTGTAGTTGAAGACCTGGCGCAGCGTGTGCCGGACCTCCACGAGGTCCTTCTGGTCCGCCATCACCTGGTCGATCGGCTTGTACGCCTCGGGGTGCTCGTCGACCAGGGCGGCGGCCCGGTCGGAGTTCCAGGTCCGGCCGCGCATCGCCTCCCTGAGCGAGGCCGGCGACAGCTCGCGCTTGGCCCGGCTCCTGGACATCCTGCGCCCCGCGCCGTGCGAGCAGGAGTTGTACGACAGCGGGTTGCCCCGCCCGCGCACGATGTAGGACCGGGTGCCCATCGAGCCCGGGATCACGCCCTCGTCTCCGGTGTCCGCCTTGATCGCGCCCTTACGGGTGATCCACAGCTCCTTGCCCTGATGGGTCTCCATCTGGGTGAAGTTGTGGTGGCAGTTGATCGTCCGGACCCGGGCGCCGGCGCCGACGACGCGGAACAGCGCCTCGCTCAGCACCCTGTCCATCCGCGCCCGCGACGCCATGGCGTAGCGCTGTGCCCACAGCATGTCCTCGATGTACGCCGTGAACTCCGGGGTGCCCTGGGTGAAGTAGGCCAGGTCGTAGTCCTCCATCCCGACACCCAGGCTCCGCATGAGCCGCTTCGCGCCGTTGATGTGCGCGGTGGCGAGCTGGTTGCCGATCCCGCGCGAGCCCGAGTGCAGCACGGTCCAGACCCGGTCGCGCTCGTCGAGGCAGACCTCCACGAAGTGGTTGCCCGAGCCGAGGGTGCCGAACTGGCAGGCCACGGTGTTCTCCTGCTTGGGCGTCAGGCCGGTGTGCGGCCGGCCCAGCTCGCCGAGCGCGCGGTCCACCGCGCGGTCGTCGTGCCCCTTGCCCACGCCCGCCGGGATGCGCCGCTCCACCAGCCGCATCAGCGGGTCGAGCGAGTCGGGCAGGTCGGCGGCCGTGAGCGTGGTCTCGGTCGCGACCATGCCGCAGCCGATGTCCACGCCGACGGCGGACGGGATGATCGCGCCCTCCGTGGGGATGACGGAGCCGACCGTCGCGCCGATGCCCACGTGCGCGTCCGGCATGAGCGCGACGTGACCGGGCACGAACGGCAGGCGCGCCGCCCGGGCGGCCTGGTCGATCGTCCCGTCGTCGATCTCGCTCGCCCAGGACAGCAGCTTCGGGGCGATGTGCTTCGGCATCGTGGTTCTCCTCCTCAATCGAGATCCACTGTGCCGGGGACCGGCGGGAATCCCAACCGAATATCGCGGCGGAAAGTCGTTTGCCGCCCTGCCCGCCCGCCGCCCATCATGCCGGGATGAGCGACGATTCCCGGGACCCCGGCTGTCGGGACGAGGAGGAGCGGCGTCGCCGCCCCGATGACGACGGCCCGCCCCCGCCCGCCGGCGGCGTACGGCTGCCGTGGGCCGCGGTGCCCGCGCACCTGCGGCTGGCCGTCGAGTTGCACCTCGGCGACCGCGTGACCGAGGCCGTCACCCAGCCGGGCGGATTCTCCCCGGGCGTGGCGGCCCGCCTGCGGCTCGCGGGTGGCGGCAGGGCCTTCGTCAAGGCGGTCGGGCCCGAGCCGAACCCGGTCAGCCCCGGCATCCACCGGGCAGAGGCCCGGGTGGCCGCGGCGTTGCCGGCCGCGGCGCCCGCGCCCCGGCTGCTCGCGTCGTTCGACGAGGACGGCTGGGTGGTCCTGCTGTTCGAGGACGTCGATGGCCGCACGCCGGCCCAGCCCTGGGTTCCGGCCGAGCTGGACCTCGTGCTCGGCGCGATGGCCGAGCTGGCCGAGTCGCTCACTCCCGCGCCCGTGGCCGTGCCGCCGGCCGCCGAGCGGCTCGCGGAGGAATACCGGGGATGGCGGCGCCTGGCGGCCGGCCCGGACGGCCTGGGCGTGGACGGATCCGACGCCGCGTGGGCCCGGCGGCACCTGGACCGGCTGGCGGAGCTGGAGGCGGCCTGGGGCCGGGCGGTGGAGGGCGACACGCTGGCCCACGCCGACCTCCGGGCCGACAACCTGCTGCTCACCGCGGACGGGCGCGTTCGCGTGGTGGATTGGCCCTGGGCGTGCCTGGCGGCGCCGTGGTTCGACCTGCTCGGGATGCTGCCGAGCGTGGCCATGCAGGGCGGGCCGCCGCCCGCCGAGGTCTTCGACGGTCACCCGGTCGCGGCGAAGGCGGACGGCGACGCGGTCACCGCGGTCCTGGCCGCCGTGACCGGTTTCTTCCTGCAGCGGGGAAGCCTCCCCCCGCCGCCGGGCCTGCCGACGCTCCGCGCGTTCCAGCTCGCGCAGGGCCGGGCGGCGCTGGCCTGGCTGCGGCGACGGACCGGCTGGAAGTGACGCCGGCGACCGCGCCGCGATCGGACCCGTGCCGGCGGTCCGGCTGACGAGCGCCACGGGGTCATGAGGGCGCCGGAGGGGCGGACAGAGGGCACGCGGAGGGGAAGACAGGGAGCCGCGATCTCCCGCTGGCACGTGACCCTGGATCGGGAACCGGGGGGCCCGCGTGGAACCCTGGGCGAGGGAGGGCGAGGGCGGACCGTGACCGGCGGGACGCCCACCTGAGCGCGGCCCCGCCCGCCCCCGCCGGTTTCGCGTGCGCGAGAGGAGAGCGAGAATGAACCCCGCCTCGGCCGCCGTGGGCGGCGCGGCCACCTTCGTCTGGCTCGGAATGGTGCTGGCGATCTCCTTCCTGGAGGCGCCGCTGAAGTTCCGCGCTCCGGGGGTGACGGTCCCGATCGGGCTCGGCATCGGCCGGCTCGTCTTCCGCGCGCTCAACGCCGCCGAGGCCGTGCTGGCGGTCGTCGTGATCGTGGCGGTCGCGACCGGATCGCCCGCCATTCCCGCGGTCGCGCTCACGGCGGTCGCCGCGGCCGTCCTGGTGATCCAGATCGCCGCCGTACGCCCGCCGCTCAACCGCAGGTCCGACCGCGTCCTGTCCGGCGAGGATCCGGCGCGGCACAGGTCGAGGGCGCACCTGTATTACGTGGCGCTGGAGCTCGTGAAGGTCCTGGCGCTGCTCGCCCTGGGCTGCGTCCTCCAGGCGGTGTAGCCGTTCCTTCCGCCCGCGGCCGCATCGAGCGAGGCGGGGGACCACCGGGGCCGGCGACCTGTCATGAGGACCTGCCAGAGGTCCCTGGACGGGCGCGATCAGGGGCGTTTGACGACGGTGAGCAGGACCGCGCTGTCCTCGACGGCGTCGAGCGCGTGGCGTGCGTCGGGGATGGCCAGCAGATCGCCGGACCGCCCCTCCCAGGTGGCGTCGCCGCTGCTCAGCCGTACATGACCGTGCAGCACCAGCAGGGTCGCCTCACCCGGGCTCTCGTGCTCGGCGAGGCCGGTCCCGGCGGTGAGGGCGAGCAGCGTCTGGCGCAGCGCGTGCTCGTGGCCGCCGTGCACGGTGTCGGCCGCGCGCCCGCTGGACGCGGCGGCGCGTTCGAGCAGTTCCCTGGCACGCATGTCGAGAGAGATCGGTTCCATGCCCATCAGTCTGCCCCGTGCTCCGTGCTGCGTCCCGGGAAGGCGATGGCCGTGGCGGGAGGCGGCCGTTAAGCTGGGCCGCGCACACGAAAACGCGGTCCCCGGTTGGTAGCCCGGGCACCCGCCGGCCCTGGTGCGAACTGGTGTGGAACCGGTGCCGGCGGTCTCGTATCCGCCTCTCGTGTCCCCTCGGGGAGCCTCGGAGGATGTCCGGTGTGCCGGAAAGCGGCTTCGCCAAGCCGCCTGTCGGCATACCTGTGGAGGCATCGTGATTTCCCTGTCCGTCTACTTCGAGAGCCCGTTCTGGGTGGGCGTCCTGGAGATCGTCGAGGACGGCGAACTCCGCGCGACCCGGTTCGTCCTCGGCGCGGAACCCACCGACCCCGAGCTGTACGAGTTCCTCATGCGGCACGGGGTCGCCCTGCTCGAACGCGCGGAGGCGGCCCCCGCCGTACCTGTGGGGGAGCGCGGGGAGCGGCGGGTCAATCCCAAGCGCGCGGCCAAGCTGGCCGCCCGTGCGGCGGCCCGGGTCACGCGGCGCGGCACGGCCGCTCAGGAGGCGCTGCGGCTCGAACTGGAGCGCACCAAGAGCCAGGCGCGCGTGAACCGGCGCGAGCGCGAGCGCGCGCTGGCCGAGCACCGCCGGGAGGTCGCCCACCGCAAGCGGATCGAGCGCCGCCGCGACCGGTGACCGCGCGCGGCGGTGGACACGCCGCCCGAGGTCCGCAGGCCGCCCGAGGTCCGCTCGCCGGTCGTGGCCGGGGGACGCGGAGCGGCCGACGGCGGCGCACCGTCGCGACCCCGTTCCGGGAACGGACCCGTTCCGTCCCGGGGTGAGGGAATCACGCCGGGGACACCGAGGTTGCCGTCATCGTGACGGCAGGGCTTAGGCTTGAGGCTCTCTGGGGTTGGAGGTCCTCTCGTGCTGGTTGACTCGTTCGGCCGGGTCGCGACCGATCTGAGGGTGTCGCTGACCGACCGGTGCAACCTACGGTGCGCGTACTGCATGCCACCCGAGGGCCTCGACTGGCTGCCCAAGCCCGAACTGCTCACCGGCGAGGAGATCGTCCGCCTGGTGACGGTCGGCGTGGAGCGGCTCGGCATCCGGGAGGTCCGCTTCACCGGTGGCGAGCCGTTGCTTCGGCGGGAACTCGCCGAGATCGTGGCCGCGACCACCGCGCTGCGCCCGCGTCCCCAGGTGTCGCTGACGACCAACGGTATCGGCCTGGCCCGCCTCGCGGAGCCGCTCGCGCGGGCCGGTCTCGACCGCGTCAACGTCTCGCTGGACACGCTCGACCGCGACGTGTTCGTCCGGCTGGCGCACCGCGACCGGCTGCGCGACGTGCTGGACGGGCTCGCCGCGGCGACGGCGGCGGGCCTCACGCCTGTCAAGGTCAACACGGTGCTGATGCGCGGCGTCAACGAGCACGAGGCCGCGCCGCTGCTGCGCTACTGCCTCGACCAGGGGTACGAGCTGCGTTTCATCGAGCAGATGCCGCTCGACGCCCAGCACGGCTGGCGCCGCGACGACATGATCACGGCCGACGAGATCCTCGGGCTGCTGAAGGACTCCTTCGACCTCACCGAGGACGACCCGCGCGAGCGGGGGAGCGCCCCCGCCGAGCTGTTCCTGGTGGACGGCGGTCCGCACCGGGTGGGCGTGATCGGCTCGGTCACCCGGCCGTTCTGCGGCGCCTGCGACCGCGTCCGGATCACCGCCGACGGCCAGGTCCGCAACTGCCTGTTCGCCACCGAGGAGTCCGACCTGCGTTCGGCGCTGCGCTCGGGCGCCTCGGACGATGAGCTGGTGGCGCGGTGGGTCGCGGCGGTGCGGGGGAAGAGGGCCGGGCACGGCATCGACGACCCAGCGTTCCTCCAACCGGCCCGCCCGATGTCGGCCATCGGCGGCTGACGGAGCCCCAAGAGAGCCGCAAGAGAGCCATCGAGAGAGCCACGAGAGAGAGTTCAGGGAGCACCCGTGCGTCCCCGTTCCGGAACCGGCGCCGGTGAGGCGGCTTCCCCGCCGCCGTACGACGCCGTGATCCTGGCGGGGGGCCGGGCCGAGCGGCTCGGCGGGGCGGACAAGCCGGGTGCGCTCGTCGGCGGGCTGCCCCTCGTCGAGCGGGTGGCGGCGGCGGTCCGCGACGCCCGCGCGGTGGTCGTGGTGGGCCCGCCCAGGGACATGCCGGGTGTGCTGTTCGCCCGTGAGGACCCGCCGGGCGGCGGGCCGGTGCCGGCGCTGCGCGCCGGACTCGCCGAGGTGACGTCCCCACTGGTCGTCCTGCTCGCCGCCGACCTGCCGTTCGTCGTCGCCGGCCACGTCAGGGCGCTCCTGGCGGCCGTGGAGGAGAACGGCGCGGGCGCGGTGCTCGTGGACGACGAGGGCCGCGAGCAGTGGCTGACCGGTGCCTGGCGGACGGCCGCGTTGCGGGCCGCGCTCGGCGCGTACGAGGGGCGGTCGCTGCGCGGGCTGCTCGGCCCGCTGGGGCCGGCGCTCGTGCGCCCGCCGGTGGCACCCGGGGAGACCCCGCCGTGGTTCGATTGCGACACCGTCGACGATCTCCGCGCGGCCCGCGAGCGGGCCCGAGGGCGCGGGTGAAGGGAGTGCGCGTGAACGTGTTGGAGGAATGGACGGCACTGGTCTGCCGCGAGCTCGGCATCGACCCCGCCCGGGTGGACCGGGCCGCGGTGCTCGACCTGACCAGGGATGTGGCGCACGGAGTGGCGCGGCCCGCCGCCCCGCTGACCGCCTACCTGGTGGGACTGGCGCAGGGGGCCGGCAGCGCGCCGCCGGATGTGGTGGAGCGGCTGTCCCGGATGGCCAAGGACTGGGCGGAGGCGACCGCGCAGACGCGCGCGGCCCCTGACACCCCCGACTCCTGACACCGGCTTCCACGGCCCCGGCGCGCCGCATAGAGGGGAAGGGCGGGCGCCGGGGGCCGCTCGGCGGAAGGGCCGTCCCTGCCGGGGACGACCGCGACGGCCGGTCCGTGAGACCTGTGCGAAGTCGAGACCTGTGCAAAGTGTCAGAAAAGGGCGACGCCGGGTGGTTACGGGGGCAAACCACCCGGCGCCGCTTCATCGGCGTTCCGACGGGGGCCCGGAACGCCGGCACCAGCGCTCCGACGGGGGACCAGAGCGCTTGGCTAAACTGTACACCTCCAACCCATGGGTTGCGTCAAGACTTTGTCACGACCCGATCTCGCGTCGATGGCGTGGTATCTCGTTTTGGTTAGGCGAGGTCAAGTCCGGGGGCGGGGGAGGCTCGTGACCTCTCTGATTGGCCCCGATAACGGCAAGGTATGGCAAAAGAACCGCCCCCGCGACGAACAGGGCCTTGACGGGCCAGGGGGCCGGCACAGCCACCGCGAGAATGAGGCACACGAGCCGGATGCCCATCTTGATGAGGTAACTGATCTCCCGCTTGCGCACGTCGTCGGACAGCGACGGCTGGGCGTCCGTCACCTGGTGAACGACCGGGCGGTCTTTTCGCAACCAGCGCCATGGATTCACGATTTCCACGGTAGACCCCGGGGATGGCGGGGGTGACTCCCGCACGGCGATACGATCACGCGACAGGCACAGGCAGGAGGACGTGATGTCGGACCGCACCTACCGGGTGACCGAGATAGTGGGCACCTCGGCCGAGAGCGTCGACCAGGCCATCCGCAACGGCGTCAGGCGAGCCGCTCAGACGCTGCGGCACCTGGACTGGTTCGAGGTGACCGAGGTGCGCGGGCACATCGTGGACGGCGAGGTGGCCCACTTCCAGGTCGGCATGAAAGTCGGCTTCCGTCTCGAGGACACCGAATAGGGCCTGGTGCTGTGACTGGGGACGGGCACCGTCCGCGGTCCGCAGAGCCGGTCGGATGGGCGGCTCATGTCCGAGCAGCCGGGGAGGCGCTCAGCCGCCACTGGAGCGCACCGGCCACGGTGGGCGTCACTCCCCGGGGGCCATGGCGCCTCCCGGCCGATGCCGATCAACCGGCGGGGAGGAGCCGGGGACATTCGACCGGCTCCGTGGGACCTCGGCGCGGTGACCGTTTCCGGTCACAGAACGGCTCAGCTGGCCTGGCTGACCGTCGACATGTTGAAGTCGGGCACCCGGACAGGCGGCATGACGGCGCGGGTGAACCAGTCGTTCCACTCGCGCGGCAGCGTCTGCTCGCTCGGGCCCACCTCGCTGAGGCGGCCGAGCAGGTCGACCGGCGACTCGTTGAACCGGAAGTTGTTGACCTCGCCCACGACCTCGCCGTTCTCGACCAGGTAGACGCCGTCCCTGGTCAGCCCGGTCAGGAGCAGCGACTGCGGGTCGACCTCGCGGATGTACCACAGGCAGGTCAGCAGCAGGCCCCGCTCGGTCGAGGCGATCATCTCCTCCAGCGAGCGGCCGTCCTCCGGGCCCGTCATGATCAGGTTGTCGATCTGCGGGGTGGTGGCGAGCCCGGTCAGCCCGGCGGAGTGCCGGGTCTGCACGAGGTTGGCCAGCGTGCCGTCGCTGATCCACTCGGTGTGGGCCAGGGGCAGGCCGTTGTCGAACACCGACTGCTCCCGGCTGGAGGAGTGCGCGACGACGAACGGCGCGCACTCGACGCCGGCCCGCGCCGGATCGCTGTGCAGCGAGATCGGCAGTGTCGAGAGCCGCTCGCCCACACGGGTGCCGCCGCCCGGCCGGGAGAACACCGTGCGGCCGTCGGCGGCGTCCCGCGCGCCGGCCGCCCAGTACAGGTAGATCATCAGGTCGGAGACCGCCGTCGGCGGCAGGAGCGTCTCATAGCGGCCCGGCTCCAGGCTGATCCGCCGCTTGGCCCAGTCGAGCCGCCGGGTGAGCGTCTCGTCCAGGGCGGCCACGTCCACGTCGGAGAAGTCGCGAGTGGCCACGCCCGTCCACGCGGAGCGCGTCATGTCCGCCGACTTGGCGTTCAGTTCGAGCCGCCCGGTCGGCTGGTCGTGACGCAGCCGCAGGCCCGTGGACGATCCGACGAACGTCGAGGTCACGCTGTGCTCGGCGAAGCCGTACAGCCTGCGTCCCGAGGCGTCGGCGGCGGCGAACGCCTCGCCGAGCGCGGGGGCGAAATCCCCGAACACGCCGATGGAGGTCGGCTCCACCGGGCGCTCCCAGCCCGCACCGGCGGTGCCCTCCACCAGAGGCCGGGCGTCCTCCGACGGCCGGGCCTCCCGCGCGGCGCGGTCCGCCGCGGCCACCACGTCGGCCAGCTGGTCGGCCCGTACGGCGGAGCGCGAGACGACCCCCACCCCGGCGCCCGCGACGGAGATCACGGTGATCTGGGACGAGCGCGCGACCCCGTTGGTCGTCAGCGTGTTGCCGGCGAAGCGCAGGTTGGCGGTCGAGCCCTCGTCCACGATGACGACGCAGCCGTCGGCCTCGCTCAGCGCGAGCGCCCGCTCCACCGTCTCCTGCGGTGTGGTCACCATGTCGGTCACTTCCCACCCTCCTGGGCAGTGTTGAGGATCCGCACGCCGCGGAACAGCGCCGCAGGGGCGCCGTGGCTCACCGGCGCGACCTGACCCGGCTGGCCCTTGCCGCAGTTGAAGGCGCCGCCGAGCACGTACGTCTCCGGGCCGCCGACGGCCTCCATGGAGCGCCAGAAGTCCGTCGTGGTCGCCTGGTAGGCCACGTCGCGCAGCTGACCGGCCAGGCGGCCGTTCTCGATGCGGTAGAACCGCTGGCCGGTGAACTGGAAGTTGTACCGCTGCATGTCGATCGACCAGCTCTTGTCGCCGACGACGTAGACGCCGCGCTCGACCCGCGAGATCAGCTCGTCGGTGGAGGGGCCGTCGGCCGCCGGCCGGAGCGACACGTTGGCCATCCGCTGGATCGGCACGTGCCCGGGGGAGTCGGCGAACGCGCAGCCGTTCGACCGACCGAGGCCCTTCAGCAGCGCCATCCGCCGGTCGAGCTGGTAGCCCACCAGCGTGCCCTCGCGGACGATGTCGAACGACTGGCCGGCCACGCCCTCGTCGTCCCAGCCGACGGTGGCCAGGCCGTGCTCGACCGTGCGGTCGCCCGTCACGTTCATCACAGGCGAGCCGTAGTGCAGGCTGCCGAGCTGGTCGAAGGTGGCGAAGGAGGTGCCGGCGTAGGCCGCCTCGTAGCCGAGCGCCCGGTCCAGCTCGGTCGCGTGGCCGATCGACTCGTGGATCGTCAGCCACAGGTTCGACGGGTCGATCACCAGGTCGTACGGCCCGGCCTCGACCGAGGGCGCCTTGAGCTTCTCGTCGAGCAGGTCGGGAATCTCGGCCAGCTCGGCGGGGAAGTCCCAGCCGGTGCCGGTCAGGTACTCGTACCCCCGGCCGACGGGCGGGGCCAGCGTGCGCATGTCGTCGAACCGGTCGCCGTCGGCCCGCATCGCGGTCAGGACGGGGTGCAGCCGCACGCGCTGCTGCGTGGTCACCGTGCCCGCCGTGTCGGCGTAGAACTTCTGCTCCTTGACCTGCATGAGCGAGGCCGAGACGTGGTCGACCCTGCCGAGCAGGCCGGACGACCACTCCGCGAGCAGCGCCGCCTTGTCCGGCAGCGGCACGTCGAACGGGTCGACCTTGTAGGCCGACACCCAGGTCACGTCGTCGTACACCGGCTCGGAGGCGAGCTCCACCGGCTCGCGGTTGATGGGCGCGCTGACCGCCGCCACCCGCACGGCCTCCTCGGCGGCCCGGGCCGCCGCCTCCGGGGTCAGCTCGATCCCGGAGGCGAAGCCCCATGTGCCGTCCTTGATCACCCGTACGGCGAAGCCCAGGTCGTCGGCGTCCGAGGACCCCTCGAGCCGGGCGTCGAACAGGCGCAGCGTCTCGGCGCGCACGCGTTCGAGCCGGAACGAGGCGTGCTCGGCTCCCAGGTCACGGGCGCGCTGCAGGGCCGCGTCCGCCAGCCGCCGCAGTGGCAGGGCGAGGAAGTCGGGGTCGATCTGGCGCATGTCCACGATCCTAACCCTGTGATCTTGTGCCCTGCGGACAAGTGGACTACCCCCAAGTAGCCGATACGGTCGGTCGCATGGTTCGCTCTGTACTCGTCACCGGCGGAAATCGCGGCATCGGCCTCGCGATCGCCCGCGAGCTCGCCGCCGCGGGAGACGCCGTCGCCGTCACCTACCGTTCCGGCGAGCCCCCGGAGGGGCTGTTCGGGGTTCGCTGCGACGTGACGAGCTCCGCCGACGTCGACGCCGCCTTTGAGAAGGCCGAGGCCGAGCACGGCCCGGTCGAGGTGGTCGTCGCCAACGCGGGGATCACCAAGGACACGCTGCTGCCGATGATGAAGGAGGAGACCTTCACCGACGTCATCGACACGAACCTGACCGGCGCCTATCGCGTCGCCAAGCGGGCCGTGCGGCCCATGCTGCGCCTGCGGCGCGGGCGCATCATCCTGATCTCCTCCGTCGTCGGCCTGTCCGGCTCCGCCGGCCAGACCAACTACGCCGCCTCCAAGGCCGGCCTGGTCGGCTTCGGCCGGTCGCTGGCCCGCGAGCTCGGCTCGCGCGGCATCACGGTCAACGTGGTCGCGCCCGGGTTCGTGGAGACCGACATGACCGCGGTGCTCGACGAGACGCAGCAGGAGCAGATCCGCAAGAGCATCCCGCTCGGGCGGCAGGCGCAGGCCGAGGAGATCGCCCGGGTCGTGAGGTTCCTGGCGAGCGACGACGCCTCCTACATCACCGGGGCGGTCATCCCCGTCGACGGCGGCCTCGGCATGGGCCACTGAGCCGGACACCCGACTGACTGGAGCTGGACATGGGTTTGCTGGACGGGAAGCGACTGCTGGTCACCGGCGTCCTCACCGACGCGTCGATCGCCTTCAACGTGGCCAAGCTGGCGCAGGAGGAGGGCGCCCAGGTCGTGCTGACCGGTTTCGGCCGCCTGAGCCTGGTCGAGCGCATCGCCAAGCGGCTGCCCGAGCCGCCTCCGGTGATCGAGCTGGACGTCCAGAACAACGATCACCTCGACGCGCTCGCCGACCGCGTCGGCGCGCACCTCGACGGGCTGGACGGGGTGGTCCACTCCATCGGATTCGCGCCGCAGTCCTGCCTGGGCGGCAACTTCCTCAACACCTCGTGGGAGGACGTCGCCACGGCGGTCCACGTGTCGACGTTCTCGTTCAAGTCGCTCGCCGTCGCCTGCCTGCCGCTTATGAAGGACGGCGGCGCGGTCGTCGGCCTCGACTTCGACGCCACCAAGGCGTGGCCCGTGTACGACTGGATGGGCGTGGCCAAGGCCGGGCTGGAGTCGTGCTCGCGCTACCTCGCCCGGGACCTGGGCAAGCACGGCATCCGGGTCAACCTCGTCGCCGCCGGCCCGCTGCGCACGATGGCGGCCAAGAGCATCCCCGGGTTCAAGGAGTTCGAGGACTCCTGGCCGGAGCGCGCGCCGCTCGGCTGGGACCTGGCGGACACCGCCCCCGCCGCCAAGGCGTGCGTCGCGCTGCTGTCCGACTGGTTCCCCGCCACCACCGGTGAGATCGTCCACGTCGACGGCGGCGTGCACGCGATGGGCGCCTGACGGCACCCCGTTCGCGACATCCCGCCTCTCGCGTCGGGCGGGCGCACGGGCCGCGGCGGCTTGCGAATCTTGCCGCGGCCCGTCCCTGCGCTTAGCATCTGGGCGTGTCTGACGCCCGCCCGTTCTCCGGAGCGGGCATGGACCGTCAGACGCGAGCGTGGTGCCCGGGCCGCCCCGTCCCCGTACGCCCCCGGACGGCGGCGCCCGTGGCGACGTGGCCGCCGAACTCGTGTGGGGACCATGGGACGACCAGAGCGCGACCTCAGCCCCGAGGATGGGCCCGTACAGGCGTTCGCCGTCGCGTTGCGGCGGCTGCGCGAGGAGGCCGGGTCGCCCACCTACCGGGCCCTCTCGGAGAGGGCGCACTACTCGGCAACGGTGCTGTCACGGGCCGCGGGCGGCCGTGTCTTCCCGAGCCTGGAGGTCACCCTCGCCTTCGTACAGGCCTGCGGGGGCGACGAGGACGCGTGGGCGCGGCGCTGGCATCGGGTCAGCGAGGAGATCTCGGGGCGGACGGCGGAACCGCCGGAACCGGCCCCGGCCGGTGAAGGGCCTTCGTCCCCGGCTCGCGGCGCCGCCGAGGTGGTCTCACCGGCCGAACACGGCGGAGTTCGCGGTGGCGGGCGGGGCAGCGCGCACGACGGCGGCCTCGCGGCCTGGGTGCGGCGGCGCGGGCGCCTGCTCGTGTTCGCCGCAGTCGTCGTGCTCGCCGGCGGGGTGGCGTTGGCCGCCGCCATGCGCGGCGTGGGGCTCGCGCCCGGCTGGACCTCGCGTAACCAGCACGTCACCGACAGGGCGGGGGATGGGAGCCGGGCCGAGGACATGGACGGCGACGACCCCCGGGCCCGCGGGTGCGCAGACGACCTCGAGGCGGTCGACATACTCGACGCCGTCCCGCTGAACCTGCCCGACGGCACCCGCTTCGGGACGCTGCGGTTGCGGCGCAATCCCGACTGCGACACGGCCTGGGCCTCGGCGTACTTCGACAATCCGCATCTCTACACGGTGTGGCTCGCCGCGCATCGTCCGGCGGACAGCGCCCAGGTGCGCTCCCAATGGTCGAACAACACGCCGCCTGGCGCCTACGGGGACATGCTCTCCCTCGCGCGCGGATGCGTCTGGGTGGAGGGCTGGGTGGTCACCGGGCAAGGGGAAGGCCCCCACGCGAGAACCCGCTGCGCCCGCTGACCCCGCACACCCGCGCGCGCCCCCTCGCCTCGCGCGCTCCGCCCTCGGCTCCTCGCGGGCGTGCGATGAGGCCGGACGGCCGTGGGGCCGGCCCCCGTTCCCGCGCCCGGCTCCCCCGCACGAGGCGGCGTACGGGCGGCGGATCGACGGTTCCGCGGCGGGCTCAGCCCCGGGCCCAGGCGGAGGCGATGTCCGGCGAGGTGCCGCAGCACAGCGCGTACGCCGTCGCCTCCACGTCCTTCGCGTAGAGCTGGTCGGAGTACGCGGTGCCACCGCGGGTCGCGTAGGTCTCGGTGCAGTCGCCGGAGCCCTCGCCCCGGCACACGAGAACGCGCACAGGCGCAGTGCGCCCCTCGTCGAGCGTGACCCGCGACCAGTTGGTCCCGCACCGGGGGGAGTACCGCAACTCGACGGTGGCGCCGGCGGGCCGCGTGGCCCGTCCGCGGCCGTCGTGATACCAGAGCGGCGAACTCGCCACGGTGTACGCCCCGTCGGCGCAGCGGCTCCGGATCGGGTCGGTCCCGTCACACGTCTGCGCGCTCTTCCGGCCCCGGTCGCACAGCGAGTCGGAGGCGCGGGGCGGGAGCTTGGCGGTCCCGCCCCGCGGGATGTCGTCGGGCCGCACCGTGCCGGTCCGGCCCGACGCCGACCTGGACGCCGATCCGGACACCGACCCCGATCCGGGCGCCGACCCCGACCCCAACCCCGGCCCGTCTCCCGATCCGGCGACCGCGCCGGTCGCCGTCGTCGTCAGCACGACGGCCGCCGCCGGGACGGCCAGCGCCTTGAGGACGATGCTCCATCTCATCTCGAGCTGCTCCTTCCGTGGCCCCGGGCACCTCGCGGTGCCTCCACGGCATGGATAACCCGGTCTGCGGTTGATGCGCGATCACCCGGCACGGGTTCGTATCAACCCATCAACCGGCAAGAAGTAGCTCAGGCCCGGCCCACGCGTGTCGCCCTCAGGCGAGCCGGTGGCGGCCCGCCTTCCCCGGCAGCCGCAGGCCGCCCTCGAACGGGATCGACTCGTCCGGCTCCTGCTGCCCGGCGCGTGCCCGCCGGGCCGAGACCACGCGGGTGGCGAGCAGCGCCGAAAGCAGCAGAGCCGCGGTGAGGGCCGTCCCCGCCGCGTCGTAGGACCGGTGGCCCCGAGCGCGCGCCCCCGCCGAATCGCCGCGTAGTCCGGGCAGTTCGGGCATCCTCTGCCCGGGCCACAGGAGGGGGATCACGCCGTCCTCGTCGGGGTCCACCTTCGCCGCGCGGCCCGTCTCCGGCACGTCGTCGAGCGCCGCGACGAGACGCGGCCGGTACGGCTCGGGCGAAAGGGTGCCCTCGGGTGTCATGGGCGCCTTGGGCCGTGTCGCCTTGTTGTCGGCCGGCCGCGTCTTTCCGGCGCTCCGCGCGCCCTCGCCGCTCTCGCGGTGCTCATGGGACGCGCAGTCCTCGCCGGCGACCAGGGGCAGGCAGGTGTCCTGGACGGCGCGGGTCAGCCCGTCGGTGAGCTTCTGGACGCCGGGGGCGGGGCTGTGGGCGGCTCCGGATCCGTCGCCCGTCAGAGCTCCGGTCGCTCCGCTCACCGCTCCGCTCGCGTCGTCCGCCGCTCCGCTCGCCGCACCGGCCGCGGTGCCGGCCGCCCCGGTGAGCGTCTGTCCGGCCGTGTCGACCGCCTTGCCGACGTCGTTCACCGCGGTGCCCGTGGCTTCGGTGGTCGTCTTCAGCGTGTCGTCCACGGCCTTCGTGACCGGTGCCGTCACCCCGCCGGTGGCCTTGTCCGCGACGTCGGTGACGCCGTCCGCAAGGCGGCTCACGCCGTCCACCAGGGAGCAGACGCCGCCGGTGATGCCCGAGACCAGGCCGCCGCCGCCCGTGCAGTCGAGCGCCTGTGCCGGGGATGCGGCGAGAGGGAGTCCTCCGGCCAGGGTGATCGCGAGAGCCCCGGCGGAGATCGCGGAGGCCTTGCCTACGATCCCCATGTGTCCCCTTCCGCAGTGCTCTGGTCCATCCCCCGACATACCCGCCACTCTTCGCCGGAGCGCGGGGTTATGCAGTAGAAAGTTGCAGTTCGGTATCGATGTGTGATACGTGAGGACGATTCTCGTTCGCCTCCCACATCCGGGGCGGCGATCAGGGGTCGGAGACGTCGTCCAGAGCCTCGCGGATCTCCCACGGCAGTGTCAGCTTCTCGGCCTGCAACACGCCGAGGAGCTGCGCGTGGGTGCGCGCGCCGACGATCGCGGACGACACGCCCGGGCGGTCGCGCACCCAGGCGAGCGCCACGGCGAGCGGCGACACGCCGAGCCCCTCGGCCGCCGTGGTCACCGACTCCACGATGCTGCGGCACCGTTCGTCCAGGTATGGGCGGACGAACTCGGCGAAGTGCGGGGTGGCGGCGCGGGAGTCCGCGGGAATGCCGGTGCGGTATTTGCCGGTCAGCACGCCGCGTCCCAGCGGCGACCAGGCGAGGACACCGGCGCCCACGTGCCCGGCGGCCGGCAGCAGTTCCTCCTCGGCGTCCCTGGCCAGCAGGGAGTACTCCACCTGCGCCGCGACGATCGGGGCCCGCGAGTCGCCGCACCGCTGCCACGTGGCGGCGGCGGCGAGCTGCCAACCCGTGTAGTTGCACACGCCCGCGTAGGCCGTACGCCCGGTGGAGACGGCGAAGTCGACGGCGGCGAGCGTCTCCTCCAGCGGCACCCGGGGGTCGAACGCGTGGAGCTGCCACAGGTCGACCTCCTCCAGCCCGAGCCGGGCCAGGGAGGCGTCGAGCGCGCGGATGAGGTGACGGCGGGAGGCGTCGTGCTCGCCTCCCGGGGTGAGCACGGCCTTTGTGGCGATGACCAGCTCCGAGCGCGGAACCACGTCGCGGATGAGCCGGCCGATCAGGCGCTCGGCGTCGCCGCCGCCGTACACGTCGGCGGTGTCGATCAGCGTGCCGCCGGCCTCGGCGAAGGCGGTGAGCTGCGCCGTCGCCTCCTCGGCGGAGGTGTCGCGGGCCCAGGTCATCGTGCCGAGCCCGATCCTGGACACCGACAGACCGCTGCGCCCGACTAGTCGCTGGTCCATGGTGCGGACAGACTAGCCGATAGGCTGTCCGCACCATGGACGTACTACAGGCGATCGTGCTCGGGCTCGTGCAGGGTCTCACCGAGTTCCTGCCCATCTCCAGCTCGGCCCACCTGCTGATCGTGCCCAAGCTGGCCGGATGGGGCGACCCCGGCGCCGCGTTCACCGCGGTGATCCAGCTCGGCACCATGCTCGCGGTGCTCATCTACTTCTGGCGGGACATCGTCCGGATCACCTGGACCTGGCTGCGCAGCCTGTGGACCCCGGAGCTGCGCGGCGACCTCGACGCGCGCATGGGGTGGTACATCGGCCTGGGCACGATCCCGATCAGCGTCGCCGGCCTGCTGTTCAAGGACGCGATCGAGGGCCCGGCCCGCAACCTGTGGCTGAACGCGGCCATGCTCATCGTCTTCGGCCTGCTGCTGCTCGTGGCCGACCAGATGGGGCGCAAGAAGAAGGAGGTCGCCGACCTCAACATGCGCGACGGCCTCGTCATCGGCGCCTGGCAGATGCTGCCGCTGATCCCCGGCGCCTCCCGCTCGGGCTCCACGATGACCGGCGCGTTGTTCCTCGGATACACGCGCGAGGCGGCCGCCCGCTACTCCTTCCTGCTGTCGATCCCGGCGGTGATCCTCTCGGGGCTGTTCGAGCTGCGGCACGTCGGCGACGGCGGCGGCCCGCCGGTCGCGCCCACCCTGATCGCGACCGTCGTGTCGTTCGTCGTCGGATATGCCTCGATCGCCTGGCTGCTGCGTTACGTGGCGCGCCACTCGACCACCGTCTTCGTCGTCTACCGCGTCTTCGCCGGAACGTTCCTCCTCACGCTGCTGGCCCTCGGGGTGGTGCAGTCATGACGACCGTCCTCCTCGTACGGCACGGCCTCACCGCGATGACCGGCCCCGTGCTGGCCGGCTGGACCCCCGGGGTCCACCTCGACGAGCGCGGCCGGGAGCAGGCCCGCGCGGTGGCGGAGCGGCTCGCGCCCCTGGAACTGGACGCCATCGTGTCCAGCCCGCTGGAGCGGTGCCGGGAGACCGCCGCCGCCATCGCGCAGGGCCGCCCCGTCTCCGTGCAGACCGACGACAGGTTCGGCGAGTGCGGATACGGCGACTGGACGGGCAGGCCGCTGAAGGAGCTCGCCGAGGAGCCGCTGTGGCGGGTGGTGCAGGCCCATCCCAGCGCGGCGGTGTTCCCCGGCGGGGAGGCGCTGGCGGAGGTGCAGAACCGGGCCGTGCGGGCCGTACGCGACTGGAACGAGCGGCTCGGCGAGAAGGCCACCTATCTGGTGTGCAGCCACGGGGACGTGATCAAGGCGATCGTGGCCGACGCGCTGGGCGTGCACCTGGACCAGTTCCAGCGGATCACGGCCGACCCCGCGTCCGTCACGGTGATCCGCTACACCCCCCTGCGTCCCTTCCTGCTCAGGGCGAACGACGTGGGCGGGGGAGTGGCCAACCTGGTGCCCCCGCCGGAGGTGTCGGAGGACCGAGACGGGGGAGAAACCATCACCGGAAGCGATGCCGCCGTCGGCGGTGGACCCGGGACCACATAGGGTCGGGGCTATGCCGGTCTTCGACTACGATCCGCCTGACAGGTTCGTGGCCGGTGCCGTGGGGCAACCGGGCGCGCGAGCCTTCTTCCTGCAGGCCCGAGGCCAGGGCAGGATCACCACGGTGGCGCTCGAGAAGTTCCAGGTCGCCGTGCTCGCCGACCGCCTCGACGAATTGCTCGACGAGGTGCTGCGGCGCAGCGGCGGGCGCGCGCCGGTCCCGGCCATGGCCCCCGCGGAGCTGGCCGACGAGGGACCGCTCGATCTGCCGATCGACGAGGACTTCCGGGTGGGCACGATGGCGCTCGCCTGGGATCCCGAGACCGCCCAGGTGATCATCGAGGCGCAGGAGGCCACCGAGGACGACGAGGAGGACGAGCCGCCGCTGGACGACCGGCCCGAGCCCGCCGTCCTCAGGGTGCGGATCAGCGCCGCCGCCGCCCGCGCGTTCAGCCGCCGGGCGCTGGAGGTGGTCGCCGCGGGCCGTCCGCCGTGCCCGCTGTGCGGCCGGCCTCTCGAGTCCGAGGGCCATATATGCGTCCGCCTCAACGGTCACCACCCCGGAGGGTTGTCGGCATGAGAGGCGCGGCGTGAACGGGTGGAAGAGCGGCCTGGCGCCGCGCGGGCGAGGAACCGGATGACGGCCGAGGGCGAGGCGAGCATCAGCGACGTGGACGGGCCGGGGCTGGACGACGCGGCGGCCATGCGCCTGCTGCGGGAGGGCACCTTAGAAGTGGCCGGACGACTCGTCGAGGCCACGAACATGACGCTCTACTGCTCCATCAGGAACGGCGAGCACGCGGCGGCGTGCGTGTACAAGCCGGTGCGCGGGGAGCGCCCCCTGTGGGACTTCCCCGACGGCACGCTCGCGGCCCGGGAGGTGGCCGCCTACGAGGTTGCGGCCGTCACCGGATGGCGCATCGTGCCGCCGACCGTCTACCGGGACGGCCCCTTCGGCCCGGGGATGGTGCAGCTGTGGATCGACGCCGATCCCGAGACCGACCTGATGGCCCTGATGCGCAGCCGCAACCCCGCCCTGCGCCGCATGGCCGTGTTCGACGCCGTGGTGAACAACGCCGACCGCAAGGGCGGCCACCTGCTGCCGCTGCCCGACGGGCACGTGTACGGGGTCGACCACGGGGTCTGCTTCGCGGTGGAGGACAAGCTGCGCACCGTGCTGTGGCAGTGGCGCGGCAAGACGCTCCCGCGCGAGGCGGTCAACGTGCTGGTGCGGCTGGAGCGCGAGATCGAGAGGGGGCGCCTCGGCCGGCGCCTGCGCGAGCTGCTGACCCAGGCCGAGGTGGAGGCCACGTGGGAGCGGGTCAAGAGGCTGCTGGCCACCGGGGTACACCCGCATCCCTCCGAGGATTGGCCGGCGATCCCGTGGCCCCCGATTTGATCGCCGCAGACAGGCTTGCGCAAAACGTGCGAATTGTGCACTCTGCAGGGGTCTCTACCGATATAGGAGGGAACACGCATTGTGTACGGTCGTCGTGAGCGTCGAGCCGGAGGCCGGCGCGCCGGTGCTCCTGGCGGGAGTGCGTGACGAGTTCGTCACGCGGCCGTGGATGTCGCCGGACCGGCACTGGCCCGCGTACCCCGGCCTGATCGGAGGCCGCGACCTGGAGGCGGGCGGCACCTGGCTGGCCGCCGACCCCGCCGCGCGGCGCGTGGCCGCGCTGCTCAACGGCGACGGCGTCGCGGCCCCGGCGGGCAGGCGCCACTCGCGCGGCGAGCTGCCGCTCCTCGCCGCCGCCGCGGGAGAACTTCCCCCGGTCGACCTGTCCTGGTATGACCCTTTTCATCTCGTCCTCGGCGGGCTCGACGGCGTACGGCTGTGGAGCTGGGACGGCGAGACCCTGGCCGAGGAGAAGCTGCCCCAGGGCGTGCACGTGATCGTGAACTCGGGCTGGGACCGCGGCGAGAGCCGGCCGCGCACCGCCTGGTTCCGGCCCCGCTTCGCCCGGGCGGCGCGGCCCCCGTGGACCACGGGCGGCTCGTCCGAGCGGTTCTGGGGGGAGTGGCTCGATCCCGCGTCGGGCGCCGGGGTGCCCTGGGACGATCCCCGTGCGCTGGTCATGCGGCAGCGGCTGGCGGACGGGCGGGTCTTCGCCAGCCTCTCGATCACGCTGGTCGCCCTCGCGGAGGAGGGGCTGCGCTACGACTTCTGCCCTCAGCCGGACGACCCCGCCACCTGGCACGAGATCGACACCTCGTGGAGCACACCGGCTGAACCGGTCCGCCGGCCGCGCGGATAGGCTTCACACCATGCGATCGTGGTCTGCTCCGAATGTCCCCAGATTGCCTGGTCCGGGCCTTCCGCTCCGTCTGTACGACACCGCTGCCCGTGAGGTGCGGGAGACGGCCCCCTCCGGCGAGGCCCGGCTCTACGTCTGCGGCATCACGCCGTACGACGCCACCCATCTCGGGCACGCCAACACCTACCTCGCCTTCGACCTGGTCAACCGAGTGTGGCGGGACGCCGGCCACGACGTGCACTACACCCAGAACGCCACCGACGTGGACGACCCGCTGCTCGAGCGGGCCGAGGCGACCGGGACCGACTGGCGCTCCCTCGGCGAGCGCGAGATCGAGCTGTTCCGCTCCGACATGGAGGCGCTGCGCATCCTGCCGCCCCGCGAGTACGTCGGGGTCACCGAGACCGTCGGGGAGATCGCCGAACTGATCGCCCGGCTGGCCGAGCGGGGCGCCACGTACGAGATCGACGGGGACGTCTACTTCTCGGTCGCGTCCGCGCCCAAGTTCGGCGCGGTCTCCGGCTACACCGAGGAGACCATGCTGGAGCTGTTCGGCGAGCGCGGGGGCGACCCCGGCAGGGAGGGCAAGCGCCATCCGCTCGACTGGCTGCTGTGGCGGGCGGAACGGCCGGGAGAGCCGTCCTGGGAGTCGCCGTTCGGCCGCGGCAGGCCCGGCTGGCACATCGAGTGCACGGCCATCGCCCTGCGCAACCTGGGCAGCGGCTTCGACGTCGCCGGCGGCGGCTCGGACCTGATCTTCCCCCACCACGAGATGGGCGCGTGCGAGGGCCACGTGGCCACCGGCGAGTGGCCGTTCGCGCGGGCGTACGTCCACGCGGGCATGGTCGGCCTGGACGGCGAGAAGATGTCGAAGTCCAGGGGCAACCTCGTGTTCGTCTCCAGGTTGCGGCAGACCGCCGACCCCGTCGCCATACGGCTGGCCCTGCTGGCGCACCACTATCGCGCGGACTGGGAGTGGACACCGGACCAGCTCGCCGCGGCCGAGGACAGGCTGGCGCGGTGGCGGGCGGCGGTGGCCCGCCCGGCGGGCCCCGCGGGCGCCCCGGTGCTGGCGGCGGTGCGCGAGCGCCTCGCCGACGATCTCGATGCCCCGGGCGCGCTCGCGGCGATCGACGCCTGGGCGGCGGAGGAGGGCGACGACGCCTCCTCTCCGGCGCTGGTGCGCGACGTCGCCGACGCGCTCCTCGGTGTCGCCCTCTGACCGCGCTTCCCTGAACGGCACCCTGTCAACCGAACCCTCGAACGGTGCCCCTCGAAACCGAACCTCTGAACCGCCCCCTCGGACGGCGCTCCCCTGGAGCCCGTTACGGCGCGGGGACCAGGTCGCCGGCGGCGTCCGCGCGGTCGACGAAGAGTCGGCCTGCGCGTTCGCCGGCGGCGAGGGCGGAGCTGGCGAAGTTCGCGTCGACCTCGCCGCGCTCGGCCGCGCTGGGGTTGGCGTTGGTGCAGCTCACCGGGGCGCTGTGACCGGACATCAGGTCGGTGCAGCGGCCGGTGCGCCGGTCGGGCAGGCCGAGGATGTGGCCGATCTCATGAGTGGCGATGCGCAGCGGGTAGTACCCCTGGGCGGTCGCCTCCCTGCCCATCCAGACGGTGCCCCGGCCGAGCCTGGTGACGCTCGTGCGGGGCCAGCCGTTGTCGGCGAGCACCACGAAGTCGGCGGGCGTGCCCGCCACGAGCCGGACGTTGGCGACGCCGGCGTTCCAGACCTGTGCGGCCTGGTCCATCACCGCGCGGAACTCGGCGGCCCGGCTCGCGTCGTATCGCAGCACGCGCACGGCGCTCGCCGCCGATTCGCCGGCCGGCGCGGCCGCCCTGGCCGGCGACACCGTGAACAGCACGGCCAGTCCCAGGAGCAGGGCCGAGACGGTCCGAAGGAACCGTGACAATCGCATCGGGGACATGTGCATTCGGAGTCTCCTCGGTCGGGGGATGACCACCACGAGGCGCACCGGAAGGACCGACGGCACTGGCACGCCGGTGATCGGTGGAGTCCCGGGTGAGGCACCCGCAAACGTACGTCCGGCGGGCCCGGCAGGGGACAGGTCACTTTTCCCCTACTTCCGAGTTATGGGGCACAGGGGACAGCCGCAGACGGCTTCGCTACCCGAGCGGCACCCGCGGCGCCAGCCAGGGGAACACGACGTACCACAGCACGGCCACGGCGACGCCGGTCAGCAGCAGCACGACGGACAGCCGGAGCGCGGTGCCGCCGGGCAGCCGCCGCCAGAGGAACCTGTACACGCCGGATCTCCCTCGGTCAGTCCTGGCGTTCCTCGCGGCGCACGAGCACGCTCTGGACGACCAGGCGCTGCGCCGCGGAGAACTTGGGGTGGCAGGTGGTCATGGTCATGAACGCGGTCGTGGGCCGCTGCCCGGGGTGGCCGGGGACGGGATCGACGACGTCGACCTCGGCAGGGTCCACGACCTCCTTGCGCGTCACCTGGTAGGTGTAGCGGGCGTCCCGCGCGTCCACCACGATGTCGTCGCCGCGCCGCAACTCGTCGATCCGGTTGAACGGCGCGGCGTAGGTGGTGCGGTGGCCGGAGAGCACGAAGTTGCCCACCTGGCCGGGCAGCGCCGTGCCGGGGAAGTGGCCGGGGCCCTTGCGCAGCTCCGCCGAGCCGACGCCCTCGACGACGGCGAACCGGTAATGAGCGCCCAGCCTCGGGATGCGCAGCAGCGCCAGGGCGTCGCCGAGCCGCACCGCACCCACGCCCGAACCCGCGTGCCCGTCGTGCCTGCCGAAGACCTCGCCGAGCCGTCGCTGCAGGACGCGCTGCTCCCGCTCGGTCTCCGCGCCGGTGCCCCACAGCAGGTACGCGTAGAACAGCAGCAGGACCAGCCCCACGGGCAGGCACAGCTCGCCGATGGCCCGCGTGACCGTTCTCACGGCTCCGTCGTCTGCTCCGCGCACGGACCGAGTATGGCCTTCGGCCATCCGCCGGCGGCGGTCCCGCAGGAGGTGTTGGCGAACTCTTTGGCTCGCCGGACACAGGGGCATGGGCGTGGTGCGTGTCCCGCCCCGCAATCGCCCGCGCAGGCCCGTACGGTTGGCTCATATGCCCGATCACCTGGGGCGACGTGACCGCGGTCAACGAAGCGAAAACCTGGACGATCCTTCGGTAAGCACCGTGCGCCGCGATGGGGCGGCTCTTCGCCGGGCGCATATAACAGTCGAGCAGCGAAATATCGCTGGCAATCCGGGCAAATGCTCAAATAATTGAGCGGCCGTTATCGGGAGTCCAAAGTGGCGCGAAAAAATACAGTACCTATTCTTCTGGCGGTGACGGTCGCGGGCGGCCTGACGCTCGGCAGCGCCGGGGTGGCCGCTGCACAGACCTACGCGGCGGCGCCGAAGGTCGCCATGAAGCCGTACCCGCCCAGGCCCTTCGACCCGTACGCCTTGGTGTTCCTGGGCTCGTTCGCGGATGATCCCTTCGATGCCCTGACCGGTCTCGCCAGGGAGGGCGAGCTGCTCGGTGGCGGCCTTCCAGGCGTGGACGGCAGGGGTTCGGGCGGTCGCGGCGCGGGCGGTGGCGGTGCGGACGGCAGGGGCGGTCGCGGCGCGGACGGCGTCGACCAGGTCGTCGAGCCGGTCGTGGCCGGCGTGGTTCCGGCCGAGCAGGTGCAGGTCGCGGAGCCGGAGACGTCGACCAACAACAACTGCCCCAACGGCAACTGCAACAACAACGGGCCGATGTGGTGGGGCAGCCCGGGGTGGAACAACACCGGGCCCGGCGCCTGGACCACCAACGAGACGAAGAACGAGCCGAGCCAGCCCGTCGTCGCGCCGGTCGGCGCGGGCGGCAACGGCGGGGTCGTCCCGGTGCAGAACGCCGTGCAGAGCGCCGACGGGGCGCCGGCCGGCGTCGCCGGGGCCCCCGGCGAGAACCTCTCCGAGGAGGAGCCGGAGGAGGAGCCCGAGGAGGGCATCGAGGAGGAGAGCTCCGACGAGGGGGCGCCCGCCGGCATGGGACCTGAGGAGACCATGGGCGGCGGTGGCCCCGCACCGGCTGCGGCCGCCGAAGGCCCTCAGCTGCCGTTCACGGGCGCGCCGATGGGGATCGCCGCGGCGGGCGCGGGCCTTTTGGCCGTCGCGCTCGGCTGCACCCTGCTCTCCGCACGGCGCCGCCGGTCCACCGACGCCAAGTAGACAGGTGTCGAGCAGACCGGTGCCAAGGAGGAGGAAGCGCAGGCTGGTCGTCGCCGGCCTGCCGTCGCTGGCCCTCGGCCTCGTGCTGGCCGGGGGCTGGTCCGTGCATCTCGGGCTGAGCGTGCGCGACCACCTGGAGGCGACGCGGGACGCTCTGCTCCGGCTGCGTACCGCCCGCCTCGCGTCGCCGGGCGATTCGCTGGGCGTGACACTCGCGGACGCCCGGCGGCACGCGGCGGAGGCGTGGCGGCTCACCAGCGGTCCCGACTGGGCTCTGCTCACACACGTGCCGCTGGTGGGGGACGCGGCGACGACGATCCGCGGCCTGGCATGGGCGGCCGCGGAGTTCACCGACGTGCTGGCCGGGGTCCAGCGGGCGGCCGCGCCGCTCATGCCGGGGGGCGGCGCCCTCGCCGGGGGCGACCAGAGCCGGACGCTGGAGGTTCTCGACGCCCTGGCGCCGGTCCTCGACCGCGCCGGCGTGCGCATCGCGGCGGCGCGGTCGCAACTGGCGCACACTCCGGCCAGGACCGGCCTGGAGGCCGTGAACCGGGCACGCGACACGCTGTTGAGGGAGACCGGAAGGATCGAGGGCTGGGTGGGCGCGGCGGCGAACGTCGCGGCGCTCGCGCCGCCCATGCTCGGCCGCGACGGCCCGCGCCGGTACTTCCTGGCGTTCCAGACCAACGCCGAGGCACGCGGGACGGGCGGCTTGGTCGGCGCGTTCGGCATCCTCACCGCCGACCGAGGCAAGCTCGCGATCGCGCGGCTGTCGGCCAACAACGGTCTCGCGAGTAGTTCGAAGCCCGTGGCCGACTACGGGCCGCGCTTCCTGGCGCGCTACGGGCCGGGCGCGACCACCCTGCTGTCGGTGTCGAACCTGTCGCCGCACTTCCCGTACGCCGCGAGCACCTGGGCGGGCCTGTGGCGGCGGCAGACGGGCCAGTCGGTGGACGGCGCCATCGCCACCGACCCGGTAGGTCTTGCCCGCATGCTGGAGATCGTCGGGCCGGTCCGGCTGCCGGGAGGCGAGACCGTCACCGCCGGCAACGTCGTCGACCTCACCGAGCGGGTGGCGTACGAGCGCTATCCCGATCCGGCGGAGCGCAAGAAGTACCTGATCAGGATCGCCGCCGCCGTGAGCGAGGCGCTGATCGGGTCGGATCCTCAGCCGGCCCGGCTGCTGCCGGTCTTGTCCCGGCTGGCGGCCGAACGCAGGGTCCAGATCTGGAACCGCAGGGAGGACGAGGAGCGGCGGCTCGCGGCGACCCCGCTCGGGGGTGTGCTGCCCGAGCGGCCGGGGCCGTACGCGGCGCTCGTCGTCAACAACTCGGCCGGGACCAAGCTCGACTACTACCTGGGCCGGTCGCTCACCTATGAGCTGGGGCCCTGCCGCCCTGACGGGATGCGCCAGGCGACCGTGCGGATCGGGCTCGCCAACGACGTGCCGCGCGGGCAACTGCCCGGCTACGTCACCGACCGGCTCGACTCTCCGCGACGGCCCCACGTCCCCGGGTCGAACCTGCTGTGGGTGTCGCTGTACGGCGCCGTCGGCGCGGAGGCGACCGGCATGCGGGTGGACGGCCGCCCCTCCGGGTTCTACACCGAGTACGAGCGGTCGCATCCGATCTTCTCGTCGGTGCTGGAGTTCGCCCCCCGGCAGACGAGGACGGTGGAGCTCGACCTGCTCGAGCCCTACTCCGCGGCCGCGCCGGTGGTTCCGGTGCAGCCGCTCGTCCGCCCGCAGGACACCGTGATCCGGCGAAACGACGAGGGCTGCCCCGCGAGGTGACGAGGCGCGGGCCGCATGGGGCGGTCCGCGCCTTCCGCCGCGGAGACCGGTGACGGGCCAGAGACCGTAAAGAGCGGCGTGCCGTGCGCGGTCGCGCTGCCCGCCGCGTCCTAGCGTCCCGCTACATGGAGCGTACGCGTGACTGTGACCGTGTCCCGGACTGTGCTGCCGCTCATGACCCTGCGTGTGAGCACACTCGTGACCCTGCCCATGACTCTCATGACCGTGCCGGCTCCGTTCCCGGGGCCGGCTTCCGCATCCTGTTCGTGTGCACGGGGAACATCTGCAGGTCGGCCATGGCCGAGCGGCTCACCCTGGCCGCGCTCGGGCCGGGCTCGCCGATCCTCGTGGGCAGCGCGGGCACCCACGCCCGGGCGGGGCTCCCGATGGCCGAGCGGGCCTGCGCGGTGCTGCTGCGGCTCGGCGGCGATCCCGACAACTTCGCCTCACGGCCTCTCACGGCCGAGGAGGTGGCCCGCGCCGATCTCGTGCTGGCCGCCTCGTCCGAGCACCGCGCCGGGGCGGTGGCCCTGCATCCCGTCGCGGCCGCGCGCGCGTTCACCATCGTCGAGTTCGGCGCGCTGGCCCGCGCCGTCCCCGCCGGACGAGTGCTGGGCCACGGGGATCCCGTGCGCCGGGCGCGGGCTCTGCTGGAGGAGACCGGAGCGCTGCGCGGGCTGGTCCGGGTGGAGCGGCCCGACATCGCCGACCCCTACGGAGGCCCGCGCAGGGCCTACCGGGAGGCGGCCCGCCGCATCGCGGACGCGCTCGCCGTCCCGATCCGCCTGCTGACGCACGCGCCGGCCTGACGCGGCCGGTCGCCGCACACGAACGCGTGGGGCCGCGTCACCTGACGCGGCCCCACGCACGTGGTTCGTCCGCTACACCGGCATGGGCGCCTGGGGCTGCGGCGTCTCCGACGCGGTCTCCTGGCCCGCCGAGTCGTACCCGTATCCGTACCCGTAGCCGTAGTAGGAGCCCTGCTTGGCGGGCACGAAGTTCAGCACGGTGCCGACGAGGCGGGCGTTGATCGACGACAGCAGCTCACCGGCCCGCAGCACCTGCTCGCGCCGGGTCTTGCCGTGCCGCACGACGAGCAGCGCGCCGTCGCAGATCGCCCCGAGGGCGGCGGCGTCGGTGACGGGCAGCAGCGGCGGCGCGTCGATGATCACCATGTCGTACTCCTCGGTGAGCTGAGCCAGCACCGAGCGCATGCCCCGCGAGCCGAGCAGCTCGCTGGGGTTCGGCGGGATCCGGCCGCTGGGCAGCACGGAAAGGCCCGGCTGCCCCCACGTCTGGATGACGTCGTGCAGCCGCGCCCGCTCGATGAGCACGTCGGTGAGCCCGGTGCCGCCTTCGATGCCGAGGTAGCGGGGGACACTGGGACGCCGCAGGTCGGCGTCGACCAGGACCACCCGCCAGCCCGCCTGGGCCATGGTGATCGCGAGGTTGGCGGACGTGGACGACTTGCCCTCGCCCGGCAGGCAACTGGTCACGACGAGCGACTTGGGCTGCCTGTCCACGCCGATGAACTGGAGGTTCGTCCGCAACGACCGGAACGCCTCCGCCCGCGACGACCGGCCCTGGTCGCGCAGGACCAGCGGATGCCGCTTGGCGTCCCGTTCGTAGCCGATGACCCCGAGGACCGAGCTCTCCGCGACCCGCTGCAGCATCTCCGCCGTCTTGACGGTGGTGTCGAGACGGTCGCGCAGAACGAGGCCGGCGACGGCCGCGAACAGCGCGATGAGGGCGCCGAGCACCATGTCGGTCAGGGGCTGCGGGGCGACCGGCTCCTTGGGGACCTCGGCCTCGTCGACCACCGTGACCCGGATCGTGGGCGGGCTCTTCGGCGTGGGCCGCTCGATCTGGTCGATCAGCCGGGCGAACACGGCGCCCAGCGCGTTCGCGCGGGCGGCCGCCCGCACCGGGACGCTGTCGGCGACCGTGGCCCGCAGCAACGCGGTGTCGGGGATCGCCTCGGCCGTGATCCTGGCCTGCAGGTCGGCGACGTCCTCCCCGCGGGCGACCCGGCCGACCACCTGGCGGCTGGTCAGCAGGGTGGCGTACGACTGCACCCGCTGCTGGGACAGCGCCCCCGCCTGGAGCGCGGTCGAAAGACCGCCATCCCTGGCGTCGGCGGACACCAGCATCGTGATCGACGCGAGGTACCTCGGCGGGGTGTTGACGGTCACGAGGTGGGCGGTTCCCACTCCTGCCAGCACGGACAGCAGCAGGAGCGGCCAGTATCTGCGCATCAGTCGCGCGTAATAGAGCAGTTCCATCGGTGTCAGCCCCTTACAGGGATAGAGGTCCGGGGACGGGTCGGCGGGTAGACCGGCACGCGCTGCGGCAGCACGACGGCGACGCAGGCGGCGGCGACGCCGCCGATCGCCGCGCCGACCGGCGCGATCCAGCCCAGCGTCATCGCCAGGTCGACCAGGCCGGCGGCGGCCGCGAGCACGGCGAGCGCGAGGGCCGTGAGCCGCTTGCCGAGACCGAGCCGGTGCAGTCGATGTGAGAGGTGGTCGCTGCCGCCCTGCAGCAGCGGCCGGCCCGCCCTGCGCCTCGACAGCAGCACGATCCCGGTGTCGACGGTCGCGACGAAGGTCGGCAGGAGCAGGCCCGCGACCGCCGTTCCGGTTCCGGTGCCGGTGATCACCAGTGCCGCCGAGGAGGCCAGTACGAACCCGATGAACAGCGAACCGGCGTCCCCCATGAAGATCCGTGCCGGCGCCCAGTTGTACAACAGGAACCCCAGGGCGGCGGCGGACAGGGCGGCCAGGAGCAGGCCGAGCTCCGGACGCCCGGACACGAAGGCGGCGGCGGCCAGGAGCGCGGTGCTGACCACGGTGACCGCGCCCAGGGCGCCGTCCATGTTGTCGAGCAGGTTGAACGAGTTGGTCACCACGACGATCCACAGCAGGGTGATCGGCACGTCGGGCCAGGATCCGGTCACCGGCGCGACGACCCCGCTCGTCACGGCCACCCCGGCCGCCAGCGCCTGTACGGCCAGCCGGGTCGGCGGGGGCAGGGGCGCGACGTCGTCGATCAGCCCGAGCAGGGCCATGGCCACGGCGCCGACGAGGATGCCGGCGATCCGCTGGCCGGCCGCGCCGGCGAGCGCCACCGGGGGGACGACGGTGCACAGCATGATGGCGATCCCGCCCAGATAGGGCGTCGGCCGCCGGTGCGACTTGTGCCCACCGGGCCTGTCCGTGAGTCCCCAGCGCAGCGCGAGGCGCCGCACCACGGGGGTCGCCGTCGCGCAGCCGGCGAAGGCGCTGATCGCGGTGACCAGGGCGGTGGTGCCGTTCACCGGCCCGGGGCCGCGAGTTCGGCGCGGGCGTCGGCGATGGTCTCCAGCAGGATGTCGTCCAGCGACAGGGCCGGTGTCCACCCGGTGAGCGCGCGCAGCCTGCCGGTGTGGGGAACCCGGCGCGTCATGTCCTCGAAGCCCTTGCCGTACGCCTCGGCGTACGGAACGAGATCGACGCCGGACGTGCTCCCCGTGAGCTCGACGATCAGCTTGGCCAGCTCCAGGATGCTCACCTCGTCGCTGGAGCCGACGTTGAACGTCCCGCCGACCGCGCGGTCGTCGTCGAGCAGCAGGAGAAGGGCCCGCACGACGTCGCGTACGTGCGCGAAGCAACGGGTCTGCGTGCCGTCGCCGTGCACGGTGAGCGGCACGCCCGTCAGCGCCTGCCGGACGAGCCGCGGGATGACCATGCCGTACGCCGGGCTCTGCCGCGGCCCCACCGTGTTGAACAGCCGGACGACGACCGTCGGCAGGCCGCGCTCACCGTGGTAGGCGTTGGCCAGGATCTCCTCCACCGCCTTGGCCGTGCTGTAGGCCCAGCGGACGACGTCCGGGCTGCCCAGGATCCGGTCGGACCACTCGGGGAGCGGGCCGGCCGAGTTCTTCCCGTAGATCTCGCTCGTGCTGGTCACCAGGATCTTCCGCCGGTAGCGGTGCGCCGCCTCGATGACGATCTCCGAGCCGCGGACGTTGGTGGTGAGCGAGCGCAACGGCTGCTCGACGATCAGCTTCACCCCCACGGCGGCGGCAAGGTGGACCACCACGTCGCACTCGTGCACGAGCTCGTCCACCACGAGTTCGTCCAGGACCGAGCCCCGGACCACGCGCAGCCGCGGGTCACCCGCGTGGTGCGCGAGGTTGGCCGGGCGGCCGGTCGACATGTTGTCCAGGACGACGACCGAGTCGCCGCGAGCGAGCAGGGCATCGGTCAGGTGGGATCCGACGAAGCCGCTCCCGCCCGTGATCAGATAGGTGTTCCCGCTTGACGTGGTCAAGGCCTTCTCCCAGCAAGTGGAGGTTGACAGGATCGCAATAGGACTTCGTGCGCAAAGGTGGTATGTCAGGCACCCCAGGCGCCGGACGTCTTCTCGAACCAGGTCACGGTGAGGCGCAGGCCCTCCTCCAGCGGCACCGGCCGGACGCCGGGGAACCGGTCGAGCAGCAGGCGGGCCGACGCCTGCGACTCGCGGATGTCGCCCGCGCGGGGCGGCAGGAACTCCGCCTCGACCGGCCGGCCGAGTACGGCGGCCAGGGCGTCCTTGAGGTGGAGCAGGGACACGCGGGTGCCGAAGGCCAGGTTCACCGGCGTGTCGCCGGTGACCCGGCGGACGGCGGCGTCGGTGATGACGTCCACCACCGAGCCCACGTAGGTGAAGTCGCGCGCCTGCCGCCCGTCGCCGTTGATCGGGACCGGCCGGCCCGCCAGCGCGGCGCTGACGAACGCCGGGATCACCGCGGCGTAGGCGTGCCCGGCCGGCTGGAGCGGGCCGTACACGTTGAAGAAGCGGAACGGCAGCACCGGCAGGCCGTAGCTGGCGGCGTACGCCAGCGCGTACGCCTCGGTGGCGAGCTTGCTGGCGCCGTACGGGCTCAATGGCCGGGTCGGCAGGTCCTCGTGCTTGCACGCCTCGTCGCTGTCGCCGTACACCGAGGAGGACGACGCCAGGATCACGTGCGGGCGGGTGGCCCGGCACGCCTCCAGGACGTGCAGCGTCCCCGTCGCGTTGACGGCGTGCGAGGCGAGCGGGTCCTTCACCGACCGGGGCACCGAGGGCCGCGCGGCGAGGTGGATCACGTGCGTCGCGCCGGGCACGAGCTCGGCCAGCAGGTCCCGGTCGAGGATGCTGCCGGTCACGAGGTCGGCCCCGACGTCGGCGAGGTTGGCGGCGTCCCCGCTGCTCAGGTCGTCCAGCACGGTGACGCTCTCGACCTCGGGCCGGGTGGTCAGCGCCCGGCAGAGGTTGGCGCCGATGAACCCGGCGCCTCCGGTGACGAGGACTCTCATGCGATGCTCCTTGGGAACGACGGGCGGGACGCGGCGTACAGCGACCGGTAGAGCGCCTCGGTGTCGGCCACCAGGCGCTCGACCGCGAAGGACTCCGTCGTCCAGCGGCGGGCGGACTCGCCCATGCGGCAGGCGAGCACCGGGTCGGTCAGCAGCCGGAAGACGTGCTCGGCCAGTTCGCCCGCGTCCGGGGCCGCCAGCAGGCCGGTGACCCCGTGCCGGACGACCTCCTCGACGCTGCCCACGCGGGTGGCGACGACGGGAGTGCCCGCCATGCCGGCCTCGATCAACGTCAGTGGCGTGCCCTCGTTGTCGGAGGTGAGCAGGACGACGTCGGCCGCCGCGTAGACGGCCTCGACGTCCGCCCGCCACCCCAGCAGATGGAAGGCGCCCGGCGTGGCGGATGCGGCCCGCTCCACCTCGTCCGTGAGCTCGCCGCCGCCGCAGACGACGAACCGGCAGGCGGGCAGGCGGGAGAGCACGGCCCGCGCCACCGCGAGGAACCGGTCGGGCCGCTTCACCCCGGTCAGCCGGCCGACGAAGGCGACGACCGGCGCGTCCTGGGGAAGGCCCAGCTCCGCGCGGGCGGCCTCCCGGCCGGGCACCCGGCCCAGCCGTACGCCCGGCGGGATCACGACGTACTGCCCGGGCCGGCCGATCCCGGCCGCGAGCAGGTCGTCGCGCACGTTGGCGCCCACCGTCACCAGCCGGTCGGTCATGGCGGCCAGCCGCCGCTCCGTCCATACGTAGAGGCGACGCTTGGCCGGCGAGAAGTAGCCGTCCAGCAGGTGGCCGTGGAAGACGTGCACCCGAGCAGAACCGACCCGGGCGAGGCGCGCGGCCACCCGGCCGAGCGCGCCCGCCTTGGCCGTCCGGGTGTGCACGATGTGCGGCCGGAAGGCCCGCATCTCGGCGGCCAGTCGCAGCAGCGCGCGGCAGTCGTCGCCCGGCCGGATCGAGCGGCCGAGGCCGGGGACGCGGTGCACCCGCGCCGCCGTCTCCCTGAGCCGGTCGCCCTCGGCCTCCTCGACCTGCCCGGTGTAGAGGCGGTGGTCGAACTCCTCGGTGTTCAGCCGTTCGTACAGCCCCAGGATCTGGGTCGCCGGGCCGCCGATGTTCATGCGCGCGATGATTTCCATGACCCGAATTCGGCCGACCGGTCTCATCACGGGCTCCTCGGTGATGAGCCTGTTCACGACGGAGAAGCTAACCCGCGATTTGAGCTTTTCGCCGACACCGTCACGGCGGCGGCGAAGCCTTTTCGCATTCCCTACCGAGGCATGATCGAGGACCTCCGGAGCCCGTCCCGAGGCGCTTCGACGGAAAAGTAAAGCGACGGTCCGAACCGGGAGCCCGTACAAAAGAGTGGCAAGGAGTCCACCGGCCGCCCGCGCCGCGGCCACGGCATCGCGCCCGCGCTCGTCAGGCTTGCCCCCATGGCCAAGACAGCGCTCGCCACACTGCCGCCACGGGCGGGGGACACCGCCCCTGTCCGCGAGCGCGACGGGAGGCCGGGCCGTCTCGGCAGATGGCTGCCGGCGGCGACGGCGACCGCGTTCACGGCAGGCGTGGCGATGTTCTACGGAGTGTCCACGCGGGACCTGCTCGTCTTCGCGGCCTACCTCGCCGCCTGCGTGGCGTTGCCGGGGACGCTGCTGGTGCGTGCCCTGTATCGGGGCCGCCGCACCCTGGCCGAGGAGATCGCGCTGGGCGTCGCGCTCGGCTACGTCGCCGAGGTCGTCGTCTACGCCGCCGCCCGGGCCGCCGGGGCGCCGCTGCTCGTCCTGGCGTGGCCGGCCGCCACCTACGCGGCCGTCGCCGCGTCGGCGCGGCTGCGCCGGCGCGTGTCACGCGCGCCGAGGACACGGGCGCCGCTGTGGTGGTCGTGGGCCCTGTCGCTGGCCGTCGTGGTCCTGGTCGCCTGGAGCGCGGTCACCTTCTACCGGCAGGCGGCGCTCACCTGGCCGCTCATGGCGGCCGCCAACGTCGACCTGCCGTACCACCTGGCGCTGATCGGCGAGCTGAAGCACCACATGCCGCCCACCGTGCCCATGGTCGCTGGAGAGCCGCTGCTCTACCACTGGTTCGTGTACGCGCACTTCGCGGCGGCGAGCTGGGTGACCGGAATCGAGCCGGTGGTGCTGCTGTTCCGCCTCGGCATGCTTCCCGTGCTCGCCGCGCTCGTCGTCCTGCTCACGATGATCGCGCGACGCGTCACCGGTTCCCGGGCGGGCGCGCTCGCCGCCGTCGCGGGCACGTTCTTCGTCGCGGCCCCGAGCCTGTACCTGGGTGCGTCCACAGGGGTGTTCACCTGGCGGGTCCTGTCGTGGACGAGCCCGTCGCAGACGTTCGGGGCGCTGCTGTTCGCGCCCGTCGTCCTGCTGGTGGCCGATCTTCTGGAACGCCGCGGCGGCGCCGGCCGGTGGGTCCTGCTGGGCGCCTTCCTCGTCGGAGTCATGGGCGCCAAGGCCACGCAACTGCCGCTGCTCGCCGCCGGGCTGGCGGCGGTGGGCGCGGTGGAGGCGGTCAGGCGGCGCCGCCTTCCCCCGGCGCTGCTCGGCGCGGCGGCGATGACCGGGGCGTGCCTCCTCTACGCGCAGTTCGTGCTGTTCGGCGGCGCGCGCAACGGGATGGTCGTGGATCCGCTCTCGCTCATGCGCTTCACCTGGGGAGAGCTGACCGGCCGGCCGGGGAGCGGCACGGCGCCGCTCGGGGGCGCGCTTCTCTACGCGCTGTGCTGGACGGCCGTCTGGTTCGGGGCCGCCGGGCTGGTGCGCCGGTCGCGGGCGCCGATGGGCCCGGGGCCGCTGCTGTTGACCGGCATGGGGGTGTCGGGCCTGGGGGCGGTGGTCGTGTTCGGGCACTGCCAGATGAGCCAGATCTACTTCCTGGCGGGGGCGATCCCCTACCTGGCGATCGTCGCGGTCCGCGGGCTGTCCGAGGTGCGGCGCCGGGCGAGGCTCACGAAGACGGCGGCGGCGGTGGCCGTCGGCACCGGGGTGCTGGTGGAGGTCGTGCTCCGGGTCGTCTTCGGTGTCGTGGTCCCGCTGGAGCCCGGCCGTCCGGAGGTCCTCCTCTTCCGGCCGTACGTCGCGCTGGCGGTCGCCGTCGCGTCGGCCGCCCTCGTGCTCCTCGTCAGGGGATGGGGCCGCGCGCGGGTCTGGGCCTTCGTCGTCTTCATGGTCAGCGCCGTCGGCCTGCCCGGCGCGTGGATCGCGAGGGCCGTCCCGTACGGCGGGGGCGCGGGCGCCGCCGCTCACCGGGCCGGGGCCTCCGCCGAGGCGGTGCCCGCCGGGACCATGGCGGCGGCGCGGTGGCTGCGGGCGCACTCGGACCCCGGCGACCTGGTCGCCACGAACGCCCACTGCCGGTGGGGATATCGGAACCCCTGCGACAGCCGCCATCTCTGGCTGGCCGCGCTGGCCGAACGACGGGTGCTGGTCGAGGGCTGGACGTACACCTCGTCGAACATGGCGCGCTGGCGTCCCGGCCTGCCGGTGCAGAGCATCCCGTTCTGGGATCGCGAGCGGCTGCGGGACAACGACGCCGCGTTCCTCACTCCCTCTCCGGCCGCGAGCAGGCACCTGCGCGACCGTTACGGCGTGCGCTGGCTCGTCTTCGAGCGGCTGGGCGGAAATCCGGGCGGCGCCCCCGCATATCGCGCGGGCGATTACACGATCTACCGTGTCGGGTGAATTCCCGGACACCGCCGCTCGCTTGTTTTCCCGAGATATTCCGGTGGCGTTCCGGCTCTCGAATAAAGCGCCCGCGTATCCTTCGATCATGAATATTCGCGTCGTCGCCAGAAATGCCGCCCGCCCCGCTTATCTCCCCGTGATGACGCGGAAAATATGGTCTCGGCTGAGCCATGGACACGACCGGGAGAGGAAGGCCGCGCGCGCCTGGGCCGCGAAACACGCGCAGGACATGGACGCCTGGGGCAACGGCGTCGACCCGGTCCTGTGGCGGGAGGGCAAGGAGTTCGCCGAGTCCCTCGCGGACCTCGCCCGGCCGCGCATGGAGGCGCTCGCCGCGGCGGGGGTGCACCTGGGCGGCGCGGGCGGCATGGAGTTGCTCTACCTGCTGACCAGGGTCGTCCGGCCCGCGCTCGCCCTGGAGACGGGGGTGGCGGCCGGCTGGTCCACCGCGGCGATGCTCGCCGCGATGCGGGTCAACGGAGCCGGCCGATTGATGTCCAGCGATTTCCCGTTCTTCCGGCTTGCCAACCCGGAGCGTTTTATCGGATATGTCGTGCCGAACGACCTGAAAAGCCGATGGACCTTGCGGATAAAGGGCGACCGTCGCAATCTCGAGGATTTCCTGTCCCCGGACACGATGGTCGATCTCGTCCACTACGACTCGGACAAGACCAGGCACGGGCGGGAATTCTTCATCCGGCGGGTGCGGTCCCACCTGACCGGCAGGCACGTGCTCGTGATGGACGACATCCAGGACAACCTGGTCTTCCGGGAGTACGCCGAGCGGCAGCCGCTCTTCCGCGTCTTCGCCTACGAGGGCAAGTACATCGGCGTCACGGGCTCGGGGCTGCGGGCCGTCGAGCGCCGCTAGCACCCCGATGGAACGCCTTTCGAGGGGATCGAGCGCGATGCGCGGTGTCCATGTCTGTGAAGTGATCAAGACGCTCGACGTCGGAGGCGCGGAGGTGCTCCTCGTGGAGCGGTTGCTGGCCGCCTCGAGGCAGGCGCACCGCTACACGGTCGTGTGCCTGAGCGCCTCCACCTCCGAGCTGACCGGGCGGCTCAGGTCGGCGGGGATCGAGGTCGTCGACCTCACCGCCCGCCCACGGCCGCTGCGGCTCGCGCGCCTGCTCCACGAGGTCAGGCGCCTTCGGCCGGACGTCGTCAACCTGCACTCGCCGCTGCCGGGGGCGCTGCTGCGGCCGGTGTCCCGGTTGTGGCGGCCCCGGCCGGTCCTGGTCTCGACGGTGCACAACGTGCGCTACCGACCGGTGACCATGCTGCTCGACCGGCTGACCGGATGGCTGGACAGCCGGACCGTGGCGGTCTCGCCCCAGGTCGCCAGGGCGCGTACCGGCAGGCGCGGTCGCGCCCCGGCCACCTGCGTGCACGGGGTGCGCGTGGCGGAGCAGCGGAACAGGGCCGCGCTGGCCGCCGTCACCCGTCGGAAGTGGGGTGTCCCCGACGACGCCTTCCTCGTCGTGAACGTCGCCAACTTCCGGCCGCAGAAGAACCACGGGCTGCTGGTCGACGCCGCCGCCAGGGTCGTCGCGGCCGAGCCGCGCGCCGTGTTCCTGCTCGCCGGGTCGGGCCCGGAACTGGAGCCGACGGGCCGCCGCATCGCGGCGCTCGGGCTCGACGCCGCGGTCCGGATCGCCGGCCACGTGTCCGACGCGGCCGGGCTGATCGCCGCCGCCGACCTGCTCGTCCTCAGCTCCTCCTGGGAGGGGCTGCCGGTCGTCGTCATGGAGGCCCTGGCCGCCGGGGTCCCCGTGGTCTCCACCGCCGTCGGGGGCGTGCCCGACCTGATCGAGACCGGGCGCAACGGCATCCTCACCCCGCCGGGCAGCGCGGACGCGCTCGCCGAGGGCATCCTGCGGGCGATGCGGCCCGGCACGCTGGCCCGGCTCAGGGCGGGCGCCCGGGAGAGCGCCGACCTGGTGGACATCAGGCGGGCCGCGGAGTGGTTCGACGCGCTGTACGCCGAGGCGTGTCCGAGGGACGCGAGGTGACGCCGGTGGAGTACATCGTCGTCATCGCCGCCGCGGTGCTGCTCGTCGTCGTCGTGCACGCCGGCCTCAAGCCGCAGGTGGCCTGGCGGGCGCTCCCCGTGCTGCTTGCCGCCTTCGCCCTGCGGCTGGCCGTCCACGTCCTGCTGATGCGGTCGGGCCTCGGATACGGCGGTGACAACTACTCCTACGAGGCGAGAGCGCTCGGCATCGTCGAGCTGTGGCACCGGAACGGCGTGCACTACGTCACCTCCGACGAACTGGGCTCGGTCTACGGTGTGGCGGTCCCGTGCCACGTCTTCGCGCTGATCATGTACCTGTGCGGCGGGAAGGCGCCCCTGGCCTGCACCGCGGTCGTGGCGTTGCTCGGCTGCGCGCTGTGCGTCGTCCTGTACAGGTTCGCCCGGCTCCTCGGCGCCGACGAGCGGGCGGCGTTCCGGCTCCTCGTGCTCACGGCGTTCCTGCCGGGGTTCCTGCTGCACACCTCCGACATGTTCAAGGACGGCTTCAACGCGTTCCTCGTGGTGGCGTGCCTGGGCCTCGCCGTGTCCAACCTGCGGCGCTTCGACCCGCTCAAGGTCGTCGCGCTCGGCCCGCTGCTCTGGGCGCTGTGGAACGTGCGCCCCTACATGGTGTTCATGTGCAGCCTGCCGCTGCTCGCCGGGGTCTTCCGGGTCAGACGCGCGCTGTCGGGCCGGAGCCTCGTCGTCTTCGCCGTCGTGCTGATCCCGGTCCTCGTCCTGCTGCAGGGCGTCGACCAGAGCGACGGGCCGCTCGGCACGATGCAGGCGCAACTCGACCGCGGGCAGTCGCAGCACACCCGGCTGGCGAACGCCGAGGGCGGGTCGGGCGTCGTCTTCGACGACGGCGGCAACGCGTGGAGCGACCTGGGACCGAAGCTCGCCTACACGCTGCTGTCGCCCTTCCCGTGGGCGAGCGGGAGCATGGCGCTCCAGCTCGGCAAGATCGACACGCTGATCTGGTACTGGCTGCTCTTCTGCGCCGTCCAGGGCGCGCGCCGCCTGTGGCGCCACGACCGCAGGACGCTCCTGATCCTGCTGCTGTTCCTGGTCCCCGCCTCCATCGCGTACGCGACGACCATGTCGAACATCGGCCTGATGTTCCGGCAGCGCATCCCGATCGTGATGGTGACGAGCCTGCTGTCGGCGATCGCGTGGACCAGGACGCCGACCTACGGCGGGCCACCGGAGGAGCGCGCCGCCGATCCCGAAGCCTCCGGCTCACTCGTACGCGGAACGTGAGGTCGTCCGATGCCACCGACAGACGAAGGCAAAGTGCGGCGCGTCGTGCTCTTCATCGGGCACCTCGGCCTCGGAGGCGCCCAGCGGCAACTGTGCCTGCTCGCGGAGCGGCTGCGGGACAGGGGAGTAGAGGTCCACGTGTTCGTCATGTCCAGGGGCGGCCCGCACGCCGAGGACCTGCGCGCGGCCGGGATCGACGTGCACCGCCTGGGCTTCTCCCGCAATCCGAGGGGCGTCGTCCCGCCGCCCGGCAACGTGCGGGCGTTCGCCCGCCTGGTCGGGCTGCTGCGGGACCTCCGTCCCGAGGTCCTGCACGGCTACCTGTGGGAGTGCTACCTCCTGGGGACTCCCGCGGCCCGGCTGGCGCGGGTGCCTGTGGTCGTCACCGCCCGGCGCACCCAGGGCTACCTGCGGCCGAAGAAGCCGTGGACGGCGGCGATCGAGCGGGTGGTGAACCGGATGACCGACCACATCGTGGCCAACTCGGCGGTGATCGCCCAGGGCACGCGCGAGGTCGAGGCCGTTGCGGGCCGCAAGGTGAGTGTGATCTACAACGGGCTTCCGCCCTCGGCCTTCGATCGGGCCGCGCCCGAGCCCGTCGACACCGCGCTGCCCGTGGTCCTGTGCGTGGCCCGCCTGAGCGAGAACAAGGGGCAGCGTTTCCTCGTCGAGGCCGCCGCGCTCCTCGCCCGCCGGGGCCGCCCCTGCACGTTCGTGCTCGCCGGGGACGGCCCGGAGCGCGAGCGGCTCGAGCGGCAGGCCGCCGAGGCGGGGGTCGACGTCCGATTCCTCGGTTTCCGCCAGGACACCGCGGGACTGCTGGCCCGCGCCGACGTGGTGGCCCTGCCCTCGACGGCGGAGGGCCTGAGCAACGCGGTCATGGAGGCGATGGCGGCGGGCAGGCCGATCGTCGCCACCGAGGTCGGAGGCACCCCCGAGCTGCTGCGGGACCGGGGCGTCCTGGTGCCCTCCCGGGCGCCGCGCGCCCTGGCGGACGGCATCGCCCGGCTGGTCGACGACCCGGTGCTCGCGGCCTCGCTGGGCGCGTCGGCCCGCGCCTGGGCGTGGAAGAACCTCGACATCGAGACCGTGGCCGACGAACACCTCGACCTGTACCAGCGGCTGCTCACGGCTCGCCGGCGGAGCTAGGACGTGCGGAGTTTCCTGCAGACCATGGCCAGCCAGGCGTTCCCGCTGGCCATGGCCGCCGTGGCGGGCGTCTTCCTCGCCCGCGGCCTGCAGCCTGAGGGGCGGGGCGTCTACGCGACCGTCACCACGACCGCGGGGATCGCCACGGTCGTGGGCCACCTGTCGGTCGGGAGGTCGCAGACGGCGCTGTGGCCGGTCCTCGACCGCCATCGGACTCTCGTCGGCAACGCCATGGTCCTCGGGCTGGTCCTCGGTGCCGCCGCCGGGGCGGCGACCTTCTGCGTGGTGACCGTCATGGGTCTGCCGGTCGCCCCCCAGCTCATGGTCATGGCCCTGCTCGCCGTGCCGTTCGGTGTCGCGGCGCTCAACCTGAAGGGCGTCCTGCTGCTCCAGTCCCGGGTCGGCCTGGCCAACAGGGCCACCGTGCTGTCCGCCGTGGTGCTGTACGTCCCGATCCTGCTGCTCGCGGTCACGGGGACGCTCACGCTGACGGCGGTGGTCGCCTGCTGGGCCGTCTCCACGATCCTCCCCTTCGCGTTGTACGTCCGGCCGCTCGGGCTGCCGGCGCGAGGGGAGGCGGCGCTCGCCCGCCGCCAGCTCGCGCTGTCGGGCCGCTACCACCTGGGCGCGGTCGCGTTTCATCTCCTGCTCACCGTCGACGTGCTGCTCCTGAACGTCTGGGTGACGCCGGCCGAGGTGGGCCTGTATACCGTCGCGACCTCGTTCCTGTCCCTGTCGAGGGTGCCCACCGACGCGCTGGCGCAGGTCGTGGTCGCCCGCCAGGCGGTCAGGGACGAGGCCGAGGCCCGGGCCGTCACGGCCCGGACCGTCCGGCTCAACCTCATGCTCGGGTCGGCCGTCGTCTGCTCGCTGGCGTGCGTCTCGCCCCTGCTGATCCCCACCCTGTACGGCGCGGCGTTCTCGGGGAGCCTCACGCCGCTGCTCGCCCTCGCCCCGGGCACGGTGGCCTGGTCTCTGCTGCGGCCGGTGGAGCAGTACCTGGTGCGGCTGGGCCGTCCGATGACGATGACCGCCGTCGCCGTGTGCGCCCTCGCGGCGAACGTCGCGCTGAACACCGTGCTCATACCGCTGTGGGGAGCGGCCGGGGCGGCCCTCGCCTCGACCCTGAGCTACGGCGCCATGGCCGCGGTGGAGGTCGGGTGGTTCGCCAGGGTCGCCGGACTCGGCGCGGGGGATCTGCTGCCGCGCGCCGCCGATGTGCGGTGGGTCGCGGCCTCGCTGCGCGGGCGCGGGCGTGCGGCCCGCGATCCGGTGAGCGCGCGCGGATCCGCGTAGGAGCCGACCCGCGCACGCCGAGGGCGGGCGCGGAATCCATCGGAGAGGATGACGTGAGGATTCTCCATATCTCATACCGGATGCCTCCGGAGCCGGGAGGCAAGGAACGCCACACCGCGCGTGTCGCCCAGGAGCAGGCGCTCCGGGGGCACCGGGTGCTGGTGGCCCTCCGGCACGGAGGGGTCCCACCGGGCGTCGCGGCGGTGACGCCGGCGCGTAGCCGCGTGACCCGCGCCGTCGCCAGAAGGTCGGACCCCCTCGCGTTCGCCATGGACTGCGCCCGCGCGCTCCCGCGCCTGGGGCCGCTGGACGTCGTGCACCTGCACGGGGACCACCGTGAGGCGCTCTTCCTCGGCCCGGTCGCCCGGAGGCTGGGGGTGCCGCTGCTGGTCACCGTGCACGGCGCGCTGGCGATGCGGCATCGGGCGATCATGCCGTGGGCCTTCCGCCACGTCGCCGGGTTCACCGCGCTGGGCACCCGGCCCACAGCCGACCTGCGCAGAGCCGGCGTGCCGGCGCACGCGATCCTCACGATCTCCAGCGGGGTGGACCTGCCCCGGCTCGAGGCGTTCCGGTCGCGGGCCACCCCGGAGCCCGGACTGATCGTCAGCGTGGGCAGCCTCGTCCCGGTGAAGAACCACGCCCTGACGATCGAGGCGTTCCGCCGGCTGCGGGCCGCACGGCCCGGGGTGCGCCTCGTCATCGTCGGCGAGGGACCCGAGCGCGCCCGCCTCGAGCGTCTCGCAGGCCCGGAACCGGGCGTGGAGTTCACCGGGCATCTTCCGGGCGACGAGGTCTACGCGCTGGTGAGCCGGGCGCAGGTGTTCGTGCTCTCCTCACGCAGGCTCTCCTCCCTCGGGGAGGGGGTGCCCACGGCCGCGCTGGAGGCGCTCGCCCTGGGCACCGCGGTCGTCGTCTCCTCCGACGCCACGCTGGACCCGGTGGTGGCCGACCGCGAGGCCTACCGCGTCTTCCGCAGCGGATCGGCCGACGACCTCCTCACCTGCCTGCTCTCGGTGCTGGACGGGGACGAGGCCCGCGCCCGGATGACCGGGCGCGCCAGGGCGGCCGTCGCCGGCCTCGACTGGCCGCTTGTGGCGGCCCGCATCGAGGACTGGTACGGGTCACCGTGATCGGGTGATCGATCGCGGGCGGGCCCTGTGACCTTTCCTGTCCTTCACCGGACCGGAGACCAGATACGGGAGCCTCTCCAGCATCGGCGCCCGCGCGGTGCCGTGCTGCGGCCGGCCGATCCTGCGGGCGAGCGGTGCCGGTGCGTACGGCGCCGCGGGCCGTCGCCCCGGAAGCGAGTGCGGAAGCGAGTGCGGAACCGACTGCGGCCCCGGGTTCCCGTACGCCCGGTCCACTCCGTAGCGCAGGGCCCGGCGGGCGGCGGCCTGTATCTGGGCGGGGTCGAACAGCACGTCCACCCAGTAGTTGGAGGCCCGGTAGGTGGCGGTCGGGAACGTGTTCGTCCCGGCGTAGGTGTAGACGCCGTTGCCCCCGGACGCGGTGCTGGACGGAGCGGTGAGCGGGCCGCGGCTGTACTGGGTGGTGAAATAGTCCCGGTTCAGCGCGTAGAACCCCGTCGGGGTGAAGTACGACGCGATGTAGGTGGTGCCCGGCGTGACGTTCACGGGTGTGGAGAAGAGGGCCTGCTGCCACCCGGACGGCGTCTCGTTGGTGAACGTCACGCTCGCCAGCAGCTGGCCGTCGGTCGTCCACAGGCTGCCGACGTGGACACCCGTGTTCTGGGTGCTCTTGTAGAACCGGATCCCCCGGATGGCGCCCGAGACGGAGGACTGGAACTTGACGCCGAGCGTGACCGCCTTGTTGTCGGGCTGGGCGATGACGTCCGGCGTCGCCGACTCGTCCCACAGCGTGGTCGCCTGCGAGTAGACCACGTCGACCCATGCGTTGCTGGCCCGGTAGGTGCTGGTCGGGAACGTGCTCGTCTTGCTGTAGGTGTAGAGCCCGTTGCCGCCGTCGGCGCCGTCCGCCAGTCCGGTGATGAGGCCGTTGGAGTACTGCGTGACGAAGTAGTCCCGGTTGACGGAGTAGTTCCCGGTGTTGGTGTGATAAGAGGCGACGTAGGTGACGTCGTTGTTCACCGGCACGGGCGTCGAGAAGCTGACCTGCTGCCACCCGCTCGCCGTCTCGTCGGTGAAGGTCGCCTGCGCCAGCAACTGACCGGTGTTGGTCCACAGGCTGCCGACGTGCGTCCCCGTGTTCAGCGGTCCCTTGTAGAACCTGATCCCGGAGATGTAGCCGGGGGTCCGCACGCGGAACCGGACGCCGAGCTCGACGGGCTGCCTGTCGTCCTTGGTGATGGTGGCGGGCACGGTGTCCGGGGACCAGATGGAGCACGGGCATCCCGCGTTGACGGTCGCCGACCTGCTGGCCGGGGTGCGCTGGACGTTGCCGATGTCGTCGACGGCACGGGACTGGATCGTGACCGGGCCCTGGTTGCTGGTCGTCGTCCACGCGTACTGCCAGTTGGTCCGGCCGGTCGCCCGATGCCACGTGGTGCCGCCGTCGACCGACACCTCGACGCCCGCCACGACGCCGCCTCCGGTGTCGGAGGCGGTCCCCGAGATCGTCACGGTGGTGCCGCCCGGCACCGAGGCGCCGCTCGACGGGGTGGTGATCGTCGAGGTCGGGGGAGAGGTGTCGGCCGACGGCGTGGCCGGCACCAGACCCGCCTGCAGGGTGGCCGGCTGCACCCGCATGTCGGCGAGCAGGTTGACGGTCGCCTGCTGCATCCGGATGTCGGTCGGCGTGCCCGGCCGGTCGTGGACGGCGTCCAGCCCCCACGACCACTGGATGGTCCCCGCGCCGAAGACGTACGCGCCGCTCGGGTCGCGGTAGAGGACGAGGCTGTGCGTGGCGACCCCGGCGCCGTACGTCGCGCCGAAGTCGAGCAGGAACTTGTTGGGGCTGGCCAGAGTGGTGCGGGAGAGCAGCACCAGCCCCGCCGGAGCGAAGTCGTTGTCGGGCGCCTCGTCCCACTCGTAGCCGAGCGTCCCGTTGGGGAACGTGGCGACCTGCCCGGGCTGCAGGTTCGCGACCGAGGTGTTGCGCCACAGGCGCATCGGGGCGTACTCCGCCGGAACGGTGATCGCGTTGTTGACGTTGCCGTTGATCATGAAGAGCGTCCCGGTCAGGGCGTTCTCCGGATAACCGCCGTTGGGCGGCTGGGCGAATCGCGGATCCCGCCAGGTCCCGGTCCAGGTGGGACTCGGGTCGATCTTCATGTTGGCGACGGTCTCCTTGTAGCAGACCAGCGTCCGGTTCGGGGTCGCCGAGGGGGCGATGCTGCTTTCCCACCTCGTCTTCCAGAACATCTCGTTGCCGGTGAAAAAGGCGATGCTCACGCCCTTGTTCTTGGCGTTGACGACGTTGTCGCGCATCTCCGACGACCAGTACTCCGCGTGCCCCGAGGAGAAGAACACCTTGTGGTTGAGCAGTTGGGAGCCGCTGGTCACCGTGTCGACGCTGCTGGTGTAGCTCACGTCGTAGCTGTTGGACTCCAGCCATCTGATCATCGGGTATTCGGCGTTGAAGAAATAGGTCTCCGGCCATCCGGCGCGGGTGATGACCGGGCGGTTGTAGCTGACCTTGAAGGCGCGGCCCACGGGCAGGCCCTTGTACAGGCTGTTGCCGCCGTAGGTGTTGTACGCCTGCCAGGTCGCGTCGGAGGTCTGCACGAGGATGTCGGAATTACGCGCGTCGTTCCTGACGACGAAGATGTTCTGGCTGACGCCGCTTGTGCCGTCCGTACGGACGAAGTTCGCGAGGTAGACGCCGGAGACGGCGTCGGCCGGGACGGCCCAGGACGCCGAGACGCTCCAGTTGTCGCAGTCGACCAGTCCCGTCGCCGTGTCGTTGAGGCAGGCCGGCTGCGACTGCGGCAGCGGGACCGAGGGGTTGACGGTGGCGATCTTCCGCGCGCCCAGGCCGCTGTAGTAACCGACCCGGTAGATGTCGATCCGGTAGGAGGTGATCGAGGGGGCGTTCACCTTGAACTGCTGGGTCTGTCCCGCGTTGACGCTCATCTGGGTGGCGTAGCCGGTGATCGTCGGGCTGCCCGCACCGGGCACGTCCCACTCGGAGGGCGGACTGCCCGGCAGGCTGTTCTCGACGCAGATGATCGACCCCGGCGGGCACGTCTGACGGGATGCCCGGCCGTGGCCGAGACGCAGGCGCCGCCAGCCGCCGAGGCGCGGGGCCCGCGTGGGGCCGCTCGTGGTGGCGTCTGTGGTGTGCTGCGGGGAAACCTTGGCGTCGGGCGTGGGCGTGCCCTGCGGCGAGCCGGAGGGGTGCGTGCCTACGATCTTCACATCGCTCTGGCCCAGGTCTTCGGCGGAGTCTTCGGCGGACACCGGCGCCCAGGCTGTGGCGAGCAGGACGGTCGCGGCCGTCATGACGGTGCCGAAGATACGCGCGGTGCGGGGAAATCCTGTTTTCCGGGCAGCGCCGATTGTTTTCCATTCGCCTGGCATGTACAACCTCTGGTTCGCGCGACGGAACGCCTTAAGCTGAGGACGGCTAGCGAAGGATAGCGGTGACCGAATTTCGCCCGGCGACATGCGCAGAAGCGGAGAGTTCCCTGCAGGGCGGATGCCGTTTCGCATTTCGCGCGCTCTGTGCGCGCCGCCGGCGCGGGGCCGGGTAAACCGCCGTCAAAGAGCGGGGCGAGGGATGCGTGTGAAATCGGCGCGCCCCGGCCGTCCGGCGGCCGGAACACCCGCGTGGCGGTTTACCCGGGAAAAGATTCCGCCGGGATTTCGCGCCGGCCCGGGAGTGGGCATCAGAAGCTGGATTTCTCACTGGAAGGACGGGTTCGCGTGAATCCTCGGGAAAGTGGGGCGACGTGGCGGTCGCCCGGCGGGACGGGCGCACTGCGCCGTGCCGTCGCCACGGTGGTCGCCACGGTGGTCGCCGGGGTGGTCGCCGGCGGAGTCATGGCGCTGTCCGCTCCGGCCGGCGCGGGCGTCACGGCGAGCGTGACCGCGTCCGCGACCCTCGGCCACGGCCCGCGAGGGCCGAAGGCGGACACGGAATGCGGTCCCGGGTCCGGGCGTCCGCACGGGTCGGCGAACCGCGGCGCGAAGAAGGCGAAGAAGCGGTCGTGCGCGCCGCGGGGCGCACGCGCGACGGGCGGGCGGGGCGCACGGGGAGGGACCACCGACACGTTCGCCGCGCCGCCCTGGCCGTGGGACGACGAGGCCGGAGAAGGCGTCGCCGCCGCTCCGCCGTCAGCGCCGCCGGGGGCGACGAAGGCCGCCGCGCCGGTGCGGCCGGCCGGCCCCGCGGCAGCCGTACCTCTGGGGGACGACGACGGCGGGCCCCGCGAATCGAGTGGAGTCGCCGGGCCCTTCATGTCCGCGCCGCCCTGGCTGTCCGGAGCCGGCGGGCCTGCCGGTCCGTTCGTGCCGTTCGGCTCGTCCGGCGAGCGGGGAGCCGCGGGCCCGGCCGGGCCGGCGGGGGAGACCGGCGAGCGGGGGCCGCAGGGGCCACCCGGGCCGGAAGGGCAGAGAGGTCCGGAAGGACCGGAGGGAAAGGCCGGACCCGCAGGACCGGAAGGACCCGAGGGAAAGACCGGGCCGGAAGGACCACCCGGGCCCGCGGGTCCCGCAGGACCTCAGGGACCGGCCGGACCGGCGGGACAGGCCGGGCCGCCCGGCCCCGCGGGGCCCGCCGGCCCCACGACGAGCGTGGACTCGAGCTCGTTCGTCGGCAATCCAGGCTCGCTCCTGACGTTCCTCGGCCGCGTCCCCGGTGACGGCAGGACCCTGGTCCGGGATCCCCGTACGAACACCTGGTACGACCTGTCCCACGTCGCGGGCTACCCCGGCGGCGTGCTGGCCGTCTCGGTGGACGCCGAGCTCGCGGGCACGGGCAACGACCTGTACGTGACCGTGGCCGCCGCGGATCGGGTGGCGCAGACCCGGTGCACGGTCTTCCCGGCGCCGGGCACCGGCGGTGTCCCCGCCTGGCCGGGCAACTGCCGTCCGTTCACCGTCCTGTCCTGACCGTCCGGGGCCGGGCGGCGCTCCCGCTCGGCCCGTCGGAACGTCGAGGGCGGAAAAGGCGATTCGCTTATCTGGAAATGCGATGAAAGGCGAGGCGGACGCAGCAAAGGGAGCGCACCGTATGGAAACTCCGAAGGCCCTGGAGTACTATCCAACCCGAGCGGGCATTTCGTAGATCTTTTTCGCCCGCGCATAGATCCTCTTCATCGGCGAGGCAATCACCCATTCCGTGACGGCCTTCTTCGCGTCATCGTTTGCGCATCGCATCTGTCGGCTCCGCGAGTCGATTCGCATAGAAAGTCCGCTGCGACGCGCATGGTTATGTGGCATTCGTCCGGTTACGCGAGAAAGGTCGGAAAATGAATGGCAACGCGATGAAACGCGGGCGGGAGCCCGCCCCGCGGAAGACGGGTGGCGGACGCCGCGGCGGAACCGTCCGGCGCCGCCTCTCGGCCACCCTCACGGCTCTGCTCGCCGTCCTCGCACTGGGGGTCGCGATCCCCGGAGGCGCGAGCGCCGACCCGTCCCTGACCGTCGGCGACGCCGACACCTACGCGGTGCTGGCGGGGACGTCGGTGACGAACACGAACCTCACCTCGATCACCGGAGACCTCGGGGTGAGCCCGGGGACCACGGTGACCGGCTTCCCGCCGGGCACCGTGAGCGGCTCCATCCGGACCGGCGCCGCCGCCGCGGGTGCGAAGGCCGACGTGGTCGACGCGTACAACGCCATCGCCGCCATGTCCTCGGACGCCACGATCCCGCCCGCCCTCGGCGGGACGACCAGGACCCCCGGCGTCTACGACTCCAGCAGCGGCCCCTTCACGATCAACGGCACGCTCACGCTCGACGCGCAGGCCGACCCCGGCGCCGTCTTCGTCTTCCGGGGCTCCACCCTCACCGCCGCCGGGGTGAGCAACATCGCCCTGATCAACGGCGCCCAGGAAGACAACGTGTACTGGCAGCTCACGGGCACCGCGTCGCTGGGCACGTTCTGCACCTTCCGCGGGAACGTACTCGCCTCCGGCGCGGTGTCGGTGAGCTCGGGCGCCGCGGTGTACGGACGGCTGTTCTCGCTCAACAACACGATCGGCCTGCAGGGCACCACGAGCCCCCCGGCCACCCGCGTGACGGTGCCGAACAACCCGCCCACGACCACGACCCTGACCTCCTCGCTCAACCCGTCCGACACGGGTGACGCGGTGACCTTCACGGCCAACGTCCAGGCGCAGTCCGGGTCGATCGTCCCCGCGGGCTACGTGGCGTTCAAGGACGGGACGACGGTCATCGGCACCGACTACCACGACGACGGGCATCCCGCCAGGCTCACCACGTCGAGCCTCGCCGCCGGGCAGCACCGGATCACGGCCGTCTACCTCGGCGGCGACACCTTCAACGGCGAGGAGGTCATCCACTTCGCCCCGAGCACATCGCCGGAACTGGTGCAGAGCGTGTCCAGCGTCAGTCTGTGGAGCGACAGCGTGACCCCCGACCAGGCGTCACGGAACGATCCGCAGGCCGTGGTGGTCGGCGTGAAGTTCCAGCCGGCGGTGGACGGCGTGATCACGGGCATCCGGTTCTACAAGGGCCCGCAGAACACCGGGACCCACACCGGCAGCTTATGGACGGCCGGCGGCCAGAAGCTCGCCACCGTGACCTTCACGAACGAGACGGCCACCGGGTGGCAGCGGATGGACTTCCCCAACCCCGTCGCCATCAGCTCCGGCACCACGTACATCGCGTCGTACCACACCACGTCCGGCTTCTACGCGATGAACCGGCCGTACTTCGCCGTGCAGTACACCAACGGACCCCTGACCGCGCCCTCCGACAGCGCGTCGGGCGGCAACGGGGTGTACGCCTACAGCGCCACCGACACCTTCCCGACCAGCAGCTACCGGGCGTCGAACTACTGGGTCGACGTGATGTTCACTCCCTCGCAGACGCTCTGGGACAACACCGATACCCCCGCGGTCGCCAACCAGCCCGACGACCAGGACGCGGTGCTCGGCGTGAAGTTCACCTCCGCGACCGGCGGCCTGGTCACCGGCGTCCGGTTCTACAAGGGCCCGCAGAACACCGGGACCCACGTCGGCAGCCTGTGGACGGCCGGCGGCACGCAACTGGCGACCGCGACCTTCACGAACGAGACCGCCAGCGGGTGGCAGCAGGTCGACTTCCCCGATCCCGTTCCCATCACCGCGGGCACCACCTATGTCGTCTCGTACCACACCTCGGGGCGCTACTCGCTGACCAGGCCGTACTTCACCTCGCCGCGCAGCAACGGACCCCTGACCGCGCCCTCCGACAGCGCGTCGGGCGGCAACGGGGTGTACGCCTACAGCGCCACCGACACCTTCCCGGCCAGCAGCTTCCGCTCGTCGAACTACTGGGTCGACGTCGTGTTCCAGCAGGGCTGAACGGAACGGCCGGCGCCGGGCAAAGAACGGGCAACGAAACGCCTCCGCCCGGTGTCCGGCCGCGCCCCTGCCGGGTCCCTTACCCAATGCTTACCCGCGGGCAGGCCGCCGCGTCCCGCCGATCGACCCGTCCGGGCCGATCACGCGGCACGGCCGGATCCCGAGAAGGAGGAGTCCTCTCATGGCGGCAGTCGCCGGTCACCGCCGGTTTCTCCCACGCGGCGCCACCGCGGTGTGGTTGTACGCGGCCCTCGTCGCCGCCCTGATCGCGGGCGTCCTCGTCGTGATGGACGGCCGCGCGAGCGCGGACCAGCCCCCGGTCGACCTCGGCGCCGCCGAGCACACGGCGGTGCTGGCGGCGGGCACGGTCATCAGCGCGAACGCGACCCTGATCACCGGCGACGTCGACGTGAGCCCAGGCACCACCGTCACCGGTTTCCCGCCGGGCGTGGTCGAGGGGGAGATCCACACCGGTGACGCCGAGGCGGCGCAGGTGATGGCCGACGCGACCGCCGCGTACGACGACGTCTCCGATCGGGGCCCCTCCGTCACCGTGCCCGCCGAGCTCGGCGGAACCCGCAGGACCCCGGGCGTCTACGATTCTGCGGACGGGACGTTCCGCATCGACGGGACGCTCACCATCGACGCCGGGGGGAACCCGGACGCGGTCTTCATCTTCCGCGCGAGCACGCTGACCACGGCCAGGGTCAGCAACGTCATGCTCGTGGGCGGGGCACAGGCGGACAACATCTTCTGGCAGGCCACCGAGGGCGCCACCCTCGGGACCTACTCCACCTTCCGCGGCACCGTCCTGGCCCGCGGCTCGATCAAGGTCGCGGAGGGCGCCGTCGCCGACGGACGGACCCTCCTCCTCGACAACACGGTCACGATCGAGGGCACCACCGAGGCCGACAACGTCGGTGACGGCGCGAACGAGATCAACGCGGTCGTCCCGCCGCCGACCCGCGTCACGCTGCCGTTCCACCCCGCCACCACGACCGAGCTGACCTCCTCGCCGAACCCCTCCCAGGCGAAGTTCCCGGTCACGTTCACCGCGCGGGTGCGTCCCCGCAGCGGCACGCTGGTGCCCGCAGGAAGGGTGGTCTTCAAGGACGACGGCGTCGTCATCGGCTCGGGAATGCAGACCGGCGCCGACACGCCCGCCACGTTCACGACCTCGGCGCTGTCGGTGGGGGAGCACCACATCACCGCCGTCTACCTCGGCGGTCTCACGGCGCAGGCCGAGGCGTGGGTGCGCTTCGCACCCAGCACCTCGAACGAGGTGGTGCAGGTCGTCAACGCCAGGTAGCCCGGCCGGCCCCCGCCCCCGTCGTAAGGCTTGCGCCATGATTGGCCAACCACGCGCGGCGGCGGCGGGGCGGGGGTGCGGGGCCGTTGTTCACTACGGCGGTGAGCACAACCAGCCTGAAGGCTGTCCCCTTCAACCGGACCCACGTCGCGGACAACGAACTCGCCTACCTCTCTGAGGCGATACGCCGAGGGTCCACCTGCGGGGACGGGCCGTTCACCGAGCGGGCCGGCCGGCTCCTGTGCGAACTGACCGGCGCCGGCCACGCCCTGCTGACGACCTCGTGCACGCACGCCCTGGAGATGTCGGCGATCCTGCTGGACCTGCGGCCCGGCGACGAGGTCCTCATGCCGTCGTTCACGTTCGTGTCGACCGCCAACGCCTACGCCCTGCGCGGGGCGGTGCCGGTGTTCGTGGACAGCAGGCCCGACACCCTGAACATCGACGAACGCCTGATCGAGGCCGCGATCACCGAGCGGACCAGGGCCGTGGTGGTCGTCCACTACGCCGGGGTGGGCTGCGAGATGGACGCGATCGGCGCGGTGGCGCGCCGCCACGGCCTGGCCCTGATCGAGGACAACGCGCACGGGCTGGGCGGCTCCTACCGGGGGCGGCCCCTCGGGTCGTTCGGGTGCATGGCGGCGCAGAGCTTCCACGCGACGAAGAACGTGCAGTGCGGGGAGGGGGGCGCCCTGCTCGTCAACGACGCCGCCCTCGCCGCCCGCGCCGAGATCATCCGGGAGAAGGGCACGGACCGCAGCCGGTTCTTCCGGGGACAGGTCGACAAGTACCAGTGGGTCGACATCGGGTCGAGCTATCTGCCCTCGGACGTCCTGGCCGCCATGCTGACCGCCCAGCTGGAGTCGTTCGGCACGATTCAGCGGCTGCGCCAGGCGGTCTGGCGCGACTACCACGAGGGCCTGGCGGACTGGGCGGCCGAGAACGGGGTGGCGCAGCCGGCCGTTCCCGGCGACCGCGCGCATCCGGCGCACCTCTATCACCTGCTCCTGCCCGACCTGCGCAACCGGCAGGCGTTCATCGCCCACCTCGCGGCGCACGGCGTGCAGGCGGCGTTCCACTACCAGCCGCTGCACAGCTCCCCGGCCGGCCTGCGGCACGGCAGGACCGCCCCCGGCGGCTGCCCGGTCACCGAGAACGTCGCGGACCGGCTCGTACGGCTGCCGCTGTTCGCGGGTCTCGGCGAGGCCGGCGCGGCTCGTGTCGTCGACGTGGTGCGTGGCTACGAGGTGCGCTGACAGTGGGACGGAACGCCGCCGGGTTCGCCCCGAAATCCACGTCAGGGCACGCGCCGGGATCCACCCGGCGTCACGGCCCTGGTCCCGGTCCGCGTCACGATCGCCGGCCGGCCGTGCCCTTCGACGATCGGCGCGGCACGGACGCCGGAGGCCGCCCGCCTGCGGCGCGCCGTAATCTCGCGCGGCGGGTCCTGTCCGTGGCGCTCGACCGGCGGCGCGTGCTCTACCTGGGCGGCGGCGCGATGTCGGCCGTGGTCTACTACGCGATCCTCGGCGTCCAACTGGCCGCGCTCGGGCACCGGGTCCCTTACCTCATCCTGCTCGTGACCAGCCAGTTCGCCGCCTCGGTCGTCGTCTATCCGTGGTATCGGCTGATGGTCTTCCGCGTGTCCGGATCGTCCTGGGTGCTGGGCCACCTGCGGTTCTACGCCGTCGGGCTGGGCTTTCTCGCGGCGTCGGTCACGGGTGTTCCGCTCCTGGTGGAGCTCGCCGGGGTTCCGATCATGGTGGCGCAGGCGGTGGTCATCGTCGTGAACGTGCCGCTGAGCTATCTCGTGCACGGACTCTGGACGTTTCCGGCCCGCCGTAAGAACTGATCAACAGGGAAGGCTGCCCATGGAGGCCACTGACATCCGCCGTACGGTCGAGCTGGAGGACCGGCACTGGTGGTACCGGGAGCGGCGCGCCATGCTCGCCCGGGAGCTGCGGCGGCTCGGCCCGCCCGGCAGGGCACTCGACATCGGCGCCGCGGGCGGCGGCAACACGCGCGTGCTGGTCGCGCACGGGTGGGACGCGCTGGCGGCCGACTACTCCGAGACCGCGGTCGAGCTGGCCGTCCGGCGGGGCCTGCGGGCGATCCACGCCGACGCGTGCGACCTGCCGCTGCCCGGCGAGTCCTTCGACCTCGTGCTCGCGTTCGACGTGCTCGAGCACATCGAGGACGACCACACGGCCGCCCGTGAGCTGGTGCGCGTGCTGCGGCCGGGTGGTCGCGCGCTGATCACGGTCCCGTGCGACATGGCGCTGTGGTCGGCGCACGACGTGGCGTCCTTCCACTTCCGCAGGTACGCCCGGGAGGAGCTGACCGCCCTGCTACGCGGGGCCGGACTGGTCGTCGACCGCATGTGGAACTGGAACGTGCTGATGCGGCCGATCGTCGCCTGGCGCAGGAAGCGCACCAGCGGCTCCGACGTCACGGACGTGCCGCGCCTGGTCAACCTGGGTCTGGGCGCCGTGGTCGCGGCCGAGAGATATCTGCCCGTCAAATCGCTTCCGGGAGTCACCCTGGTCGTGCGGGCGCACCGTCCTTCGTGACGGAGGTTCGCGGGACGCCGGAAAGGCGATCCGCGATTTCCGCATTCGCCGCCGGTGAGCGGGACACCCGCAAAAGAATGTCCAGGATTCCGCCCGGGACGAGGTCGCGGGCGAATTCGCGGTGCCGCCGCCGCGAGAATCGCACGCATGGCTGACACCTCGCCTCGGGAAATCCCTGCGACGGGCCCGTCCCGATCGAATGGGAAAGCGCTGTTCGATTCGGTCGCGAGGAGCGCGACCGGGGGAGGTCCGCGGACCCGGAACCCGATTGAATCCCCGGAAGAATCGATGACCGGTGCGGCGATGAACGCCGCGCCGACGAACGGCGCACCGGCGCGGCGAACGCTGAGGAGATGGGCGCCGGCCGTCGTGGTGCTCGCGCTGACAGCGGTCGCGCTGAGCCGCTACGGCGTCCGCGTCTCCGACATGGCCCGTTTCTGCGGCTACGTCGTCGCCTGTCTCGCGGTGCCGGGAACGCTGCTGGTCCGGGCCCTCTACCGAGGTGACCGCTCCCGGGCCGAGGAGGTCGCGCTCGGCCTGGCCCTCGGATACGCGCTGGAGGTGTTCGCCTACGTCGCGGCCCGCGCCGTGGGGGCGCCGCTGCTCGTCCTCGCGTGGCCGGTCGCGACGTACGCCGCCTTCCTCCTCGTGCCCCGCCTGCGGCGGCACTGGAGGAGCGCCCCCGCCACGGCCCGCTCGCCGGTCTGGTGGTCCTGGTCGCTGGCCCTCGTCGTCGCCTATCTCGTGATCTGGAGCGCCGTCAACTTCTTCCGGACACAGGCCCTCACCTGGCCGGCGCTCGGGGCGTCCTACCCCGACATGCCCCTGCACCTGGCGTTCATCGGCGAGATGCGGCACCACGTGCCTCCGACGATGCCGATCGTCGCGGGGGAGTCCCTGCCATACCACTGGTTCGTCTACGCCCACTACGCCGCGGCGAGCTGGGTGACCGGCGTCGAGCCGCTGGTGCTGCTGTTCCGCCTCGGCATGCTGCCGATGATCGCGGCGCTCGTGGTCCTGCTGGGCATGGCCGCCCGGCGCGTGACCGGGTCGCGGGCCGCGGCGCTGATCGCCCTCGCCGCCGTCTTCCTCGTCGCGGCGCCCAACCTCTACCTCGGCTCGGTGGGCGGGGCTCTGGTCTGGAAGCCCGTGCAGTCGTGGTCGAGCCCGACTCAGACCTTCGGCGCGCTGCTGTTCGTCCCGGTCTTCCTCCTGCTGACCGATCTGCTGGAGAACCGGCGGCGGAATCCGCGGGAGTGGCTCCTGCTGGGGGTCTTCCTGGCGGCCGTCATGGGGGCCAAGGCGACCTACCTGCCCCTGCTGACAGCTGGCCTGGCGGCGGTGGCCGTCGTCGAGGCGGTGCGGCGCCGCCGCCCGCCGGGCCCGGCTCTGGCGGCTGTCGGCATGAGCGCCGCCTTCCTGATGTACGCCCAGTTCGTCCTGTACGGCGGGGTGCGCGGGGGGACGACGGTCGCCCCGCTGTCCCTCATGCGGGTGACCTGGGGCGGCGTGGTCGGCGACGGAGGGCCGCTCGAGGCGTCCGTGGCCGCGGTCTGCGGGCTCACCCTGCTGTGCGTCCTGTCCGGAGCCGTCGCCTGGTGCGGGACGCTCGGCCTGCTCAGCCGGCCCAGGACGCTCACGCGGCCCGCCGTCGTGCTGTCCCTCGGCCTGGGCCTGGCCGGGCTCGGCGTGGCGCTGCTCTTCGGGCATCCCGGTCTGTCGGAGATCTACTTCCTGCAGGCGCCCTATCCCTACCTGGCGATCGTCTCGGTCTACGGCCTCGTCGTCGTCACACGACGGTCGGGGACGTCGCCGCTGTCCATGGTGTGCGCCGCCGGCGCCGGAGCCGTCGCCGCCTACTGCGTCCGGATCCTGTGCGACGTCCGGGTCCCGCTGCCCGCGGGCGAGCCGCTCGGGGTGCTCGCCCTGCCGTACGCCGCCCTGCTGGTCTTCGTGGGGTTGACCGCGGTCGGGCTGGTGGCCGCGCGGCGCGGCGGGCCGCGCTCGTTCGCTCTCACGCTGGCCGTGACCTCGGCGTTCGCCGCGCCGGCCGCCTGGTTCACCCGGGTGCTTCCGGTGACCTACAAGGCCCCGGTGGTCGCGGCGGAGGACGCCGAGCGCGGGGCGCGGGCCGAGGCGATGCCGCAGGGCGTCGTCACCGCCGCACGGTGGCTGCGCGACCATTCCCGTCCCGGCGACGTCGTCGCCACGAACCTGCACTGCCGCCTCGGCGTCGACGGCCCCTGCGACAGCCGGGCGGCCTGGGTGTCGGCGCTGACCGAGCGGCGGATGCTCGTCGAGGGATGGGCGTATGCGACGGCGAACCTGGACCGGTGGAGTCCGGGCCAGGTGCTCTGGTATCTGCCGTTCTGGGACCGCGAGCGGCTCCGGGCGAACGAGGCGCTGTTCGCCGCGCCCTCGGCGCAGGCGGCCCGGTCGCTGCGGGACCGTTACGGGGTGCGCTGGCTGTTCGTGGACGAGCGGCTCACGGTCCCCGGCGCGAGGCTCGGAGACGTCGCCGCCCCGCGGTTCCGCGCCGGGGACTTCACCGTCTACGAGATCGCCGGCCCGGCCGTGGAGCGCTGAGCGCTCTTGAGACACTGCGCGCTCTTGAGATATCGGGCGGCGGCAGGCCCGGTGTTGAAGATCAGGTCGAGCACGCTGACGTGGTGGTCGAACGGCGGGTGCGCCTGCGGATACTCCGGATAGCCGGAGTAGTCGAACCACCGGACCCCGATCCCGGCCCGGTCGAACAGACTCTCGTCCAGGTACGCGCGGGCGGCCGGGCCGGTGAGGTACTCGTCGGCGCCCGCCTTGCGGCACAGGTCCACAAGACGCTCGGTCTTGGCGCCCGCCGCGCCGTAGTCCTCGGCGCTGCTGAGGGTCGCCGGGATGTCGAGCAGACCCAGCAATCCTTCCAGGAAGTGCCGGTTGATGTCCGACAGCCGGTCTCCCCGGCAGTCGAGGTAGAGCCGTTCGACCGCCGGTGCGACCTCCTCGAAGCAGGGGGCCTTGCGGTAGGTCTGCGCGAGCAGGAGCCAGTGCGCGCGGGGCCACTCCATGTCGCTCGCGACCACCTCGTTGATCAGGCGGCTGCGCGGGCCCCGCCGTACCGGGATCGACAGCCACTTCGGGCCGGCCGCCGTCTTGATCAGGTTGCGGTTGCGCCAGTCCCTGTCGGTGTACTGCACGTCGTCGAACAGGATGAACTCGTCGACGTGCGCGATCAGGTCGAAGTACCCCTTCCAGGGGATGTAGTTCGACTGCACGATGGCGACCCGCTTCACGCGCTCCACCCCTCAGGCCCGCCCGTCACCGTCATCGGCTGCGCCGCACCGCTCTCCACCCGGGTGCGGACGATGTAGGTGGGGCGTCCCATCCTCTCGACGTGGATCCTGCCGAGGTACTCCCCGATGATGCCCAGCGCGATCATCTGGGCGGACGCGAACAACGCGATCATCGACGCGGTCGAGGTGAAGCCCTTGACCGTGCTGTCGCCCGACCAGTATGTCCACAGGAAGACCGTCAGCAGGACGATGCCGAACGCCCCGGTCAGCAGGCCGAAATAGGTCACCAGGCGCAGCGGGAGCGTGCTGTATCCGACGAACACGCCGATCGCGTGGCGGACGAGCATCGCGGGCGTGTAGTTGGAGCGGCCGACGAGCCGGCTCTGCATCCGCACCTCTACGGTGCCGACCCGGGTGGTCGCCCAGGAGAAGGCGATGTCGATCTGCGTGTGCGGACCCCCGACGCCGTCCAGCGACTCCCGCAGGAAACTCCGGAAGGCGCGGAACGCGGAGATGTCCGCGCCGTTTTCCGCGCCGAACCGCCCGGAAAGGCCAGACTTCAGCGATTTGGAGGCGAAATCGCGGATTCGCCCGTGGGTTCCGCCGCTCGGCACTCCGTACACGATGTCGAGGTCGGGCCCCAGGCCCGCCAGGAGCCGGGGAATCTCCTCCGGCGGATGCTGCAGGTCGTCGTCCATCGTCACCATGACCTCGTAACGCGCGCATCGGATGCCCGCGACCAGGGCGTTGTGCTGCCCGTAGTTGCGGGCCAGCAGCACGGCGCGGACGCTGTCGTGCCGCTCGACGAGGCCCTGGGCCACCTCCCACGTGTCGTCGGGCGAGCCGTCCACGACGAGCACGACCTCGAAGAGGTTCGCGGCGGCGGGCAGAACGGCGAGAAGGCGTTCCACCAGGGCCGGCAGCGTCCGGGCGGATCGGTAACAGGGGATCACAACGGATACGTTGGTCATGGCGTCATTGTGATGAGCGGCTGTCGGCCTCCTCATGTCGCACATCCGAATTTGCGGGATATTGAGAAACCCGATCCGCACCTTTCACGCTCGTTCGCAATGTGGCCCGCCGGGTCCGCGCGGATCCGCGCATAGCATTGGCGACTGGCGGGCGGCCGAACGGAATTCCGCGGCCCCGCCGGGGAGAAAAGGCGCGGGACGATTCCGTTCCCTCTGCGCGGCTCCCGCATGCCCGATGAGGGGAGATCATGGACGTCACATTGAGGCCGGTCCGCGAGGCGGACCTCGACGTTTTCGAAGCGGAACGGGCGACGCCCGAGGCGCGGGGCGAATTCCAGTGGTACGGATATCGCCACTCCGGGGCACTGCGCCGTCAGTTCGCGGACAACGGCCTGCTCGGCGACGACTACGGGCGGCTGGCCATCGACTCCGGCGGGGACACCGCCGGATGGGTGGCCTGGTGGAAGACGGCCTGGGGACCCGAGACGACGTGCTGGTGCTGGGCGATCGGAATCTGCGTCTTCACGGGCTTCCGCAACCGCGGCATCGGCACCGAGGCGCAGCGCCTGCTGGCGGACTACCTGTTCGCGCACACCCGGGCCGAGCGCCTCCAGTGCTTCACCGACGTGGCCAACATCGGCGAGCAGCGCGCGGTGGAGAAGATCGGGTTCGTGCGTGAGGGAGTCCTGCGGCGAGCCCAGTGGCGCGACGGCGGCTGGCACGACCAGGTCCTCTACTCGCTGCTCCGCGGTGAGCCGCGATGAGCCGCCCACCGGATATCGGGGAAGGACGCGAACAGCGGTGAAGGCACTCGTCCTGGCGGGCGGCAAGGGCACGAGGCTGCGCCCGCTGACCCATACCTCGGCCAAGCAGCTCGTCCCGGTCGCCAACAAGCCGGTGCTCTTCTACGGGCTGGAGGCGATCAGGGACGCCGGCATCACCGACGTCGGGATCATCGTCGGCGACACGGGCCGGGAGGTCCGCGAGGCCGTCGGCGACGGCTCGGCGTTCGGGCTCGACGTCACCTACATCCCCCAGGAGGCGCCGCTCGGGCTGGCTCACTGCGTCCTCGTCGCGCGGGAGTTCCTGGCCGGCGACCCGTTCGTCATGTACCTGGGCGACAACTTCCTGGTCGGCGGCATCCGCGGCCTCGTCGACGCCTTCCGCGCCGAGGAGTGCGACGCCCGCATCCTGCTCACCCGGGTGGCCGAGCCGCAGTTCTACGGCGTGGCCGAGCTCGGCCCGGACGGGGAGATCGTCGCGCTGGAGGAGAAGCCCGAGCACCCGCGCAGCGACCTGGCGATCGTCGGGGTCTACACGTTCTCCCCGGCCATCCACGAGGCCGTCCGCGCGATCAGGCCGTCCGCGCGGGGCGAGCTGGAGATCACCGACGCGATCAAGTGGCTCATCGACACCGGGCACCGCGTGCGGTCGCACTTCGTCACCGGCTACTGGCGCGACACCGGCCGCCTCCAGGACATGCTGGAGTGCAACCGCATCGTGCTGGAGGCGGTCGAGCCCGACGTCGCGGGGACCGTGGACGGGCTGTCGGAGGTGAGCGGGCGCGTGGTGATCGCCCCCGGCGCCGTGGTCGAGGGCTCGGTCATCCGCGGCCCGGCGGTGATCGGCGCCGACACCAAGATCATCGGGTCGTACGTCGGGCCGTACACCTCGATCGGCGAGGGCTGCGTGATCGAGGACGCCGAGGTGGACTACAGCATCGTGCTCGCCGACTCGGCCATCCGCGGCGTCCGCGGCATGACCCACTCGCTGATCGGCCGCAACGCGGAGGTCACGAAGGCGACCGGGGTGCCCAACGCCTACCAGCTCATGATCGGAGACCACAGCAAGGTGCAGGTTCGCGCATGAAGCTCCTCGTCGCCGGCGCGGCCGGCTTCATCGGCTCCCACTACGTCCGCTCGCTGCTGTCGGGCGCCTACCCCGGATATGAGGACGCCCGGGTCACGGTGCTGGACACGCTCACCTACGCCGGCAACCCGGCCAATCTCGCCCCCGTGGAGAGCGACCCCGCCTTCACGTTCGCGTACGGCGACGTGTGCGACGCGGAGCTGCTGCGCGAGCTGGTCCCCGGACACGACGTGGTGGTGAACTTCGCCGCCGAGACCCACGTCGACCGCTCGATCACCGGTGCGGGCGACTTCGTGACGACCAACGTGCTGGGCACGCAGCGGCTGCTGCAGGCCGCTCTGGAGGCGGACGTCCGCACGTTCGTCCAGGTGTCCACCGACGAGGTGTACGGCTCGATCGACGAGGGGACGTGGACGGAGGCGGAGCCGCTGCTGCCGAACTCGCCCTACTCGGCCGCCAAGGCCGGGGCCGACCTGCTCTGCCGCGCCTACCACCGCACGTACGGACTGGACGTCCGGGTGACCCGGTGCTCCAACAACTACGGGCCGTACCAGTACCCGGAGAAGGTCGTCCCGCTGTTCGTCACCAACCTGATCGACGGGCGGCCCGTGCCCCTGTACGGCGACGGGCGCAACGTGCGGGAGTGGCTGCACGTGGACGACCACTGCCGGGGCATCCAGCTCGTGCTGGACAAGGGAGAGCCCGGCGAGGTCTACAACATCGGCGGCGGGGTCGAGCTGAGCAACCTCGACCTCACCCGCCGCATCCTCGACGCCTTCGGCGCGGGATGGGAGATGGTCGAGCAGGTGCCCGACAGGCCGGGGCACGACCGGCGCTACGCGCTGGACAGCGGCAAGATCCGGGCGATCGGCTACGCGCCCCGGGTGGACTTCGACGAGGGACTCGCCGGCGTCGTGCGCTGGTACCGGGACCACCAGGACTGGTGGCGCCCGCTCGTGAACCGCCGCGGCTGAGACGGCACATCGTGACAGACAAGGGACGGGGGTCCTTGATGGAGAAGCTGGTCGTGGTGGGGCAGGGCTACGTCGGCCTGCCGCTGGCCGTGCGCGCCGTGCACGCCGGGTTCGACGTGGTGGGCGTCGAGGTGGACGAGTGGCGGGTCAAGCGTCTCAACGCCGCCCAGTCGTACGTCGAGGACATCGGCGACGACGCGCTCGCGGCGGCGCACGCGACGGGTCGTTACCGGGCCAGCGCGGACTACGCCGACGCCGAGGGCTTCGACGTCTGCGTGATCACCGTGCCGACGCCGCTGACCGACGGCGTGCCCGACCTCAGCCACATCGCGGCGGCCGGCCGGTCGCTCGCCCCGCGCCTGCGGGCGGGCGCGACCGTGGTGCTGGAGTCGACCACCTATCCGGGGACGACGGAGGAGTACCTGCGCCCGATCCTGGAGGAGGGATCGGGCCTGCGCGCCCCCGGCGACTTCCACCTCGGCTACAGCCCCGAGCGGATCGACCCCGGCAACGCGCGGTGGCGCCTGGAGAACACGCCGAAGGTCGTCTCCGGCCTCGACGCCGCCGCCCTCGCGCGGGTCCGCGCCTTCTACGAGGCCGTCGTCGAGCGGGTCGTCCCGGTGTCCTCGCCGCAGGTGGCCGAGTTGTGCAAGCTCCTGGAGAACACCTTCAGGCACGTCAACATCGCCCTGGTCAACGAGCTGTCGGTCTTCGCCGGGCAGCTCGGCATCGACGTGTGGGAGGCCATCGACGCCGCCTCCACCAAGCCGTTCGGCTACATGCGCTTCACCCCGGGGCCCGGCGTCGGCGGCCACTGCCTGCCGATCGACCCGTCGTACCTGTCCTGGAAGGTCAAGCGCAGCCTGGGGCACAACTTCCGGTTCGTGGAGCTGGCCAACGACGTCAACGACCACATGCCCGCGCACGTCGTCGACCGGCTGGTGCTGGCGCTGAACGACCGGCGCAAGGCCCTGAACGGCAGCCGGGTGCTCCTGCTCGGCCTGTCGTACAAGAAGAACACCGGCGACTGCCGCGAGTCCCCGGCGCTCGAGGTGGCCAGGCACCTGCGCAAGCTGGGCGCGGACGTGCGTGCGGCCGATCCGCACGTCGACCTCGCCCTCGTGCCCGAGGGCGTGGCGATCGCCGAGGCGTCGCCGCGGGAGATCGCGGCGGCCGACGCCGTCGTGGTCCTCACCGACCACGACTGTTTCGACTACGCCCTGGTCCAGCGCGAGAGCGCCTTCGTGTTCGACACGCGCAACCGCTGCCGGGGGCCGAACGTCGAGCGGATCTGACGCAAGGCGCCACTCGGGCGGTCCCCTCTCGGAGGGGACCGCCCGTGCCGCTTGAGTAGGGCCGTTTCAGCGAGGCCGTTTGAGTAGGGCCGTTTCAGCGGGACAGGTCGTGCGGGCCGACGGCGGGACCGTGCTCCAACGGCAGGTCGCCGATGAGAGCGGCCCCCTCGTACGGACCGTCGGGCAGCGCCAGCCGCGGCGGCGGGGGCTCGGCCCGCCCGTCCCCGCGCCCGCCCAGGCGGCGCGCGACGTCGTCGCGCAACCGAGGCAGGTACGCGTAGAGGCGGTCGCCGGGGCAGGCGGTCCTGTTGAGGTCACGGTGTCCGACGATGGCCTCGTGCGGGTCGAGCTCGTAGGCGTCGCACAGCCAGGCCAGCAGGGCGGTCAGCGCGGACAGCTGGCGGTCCGAGGGCAGGCAGGACGTGTACGTCCCCTCGGTCTCGATGCCCAGCGTGTGGTCGTTGTGGTCGGCGGCCTGCGCGCCCATCACGTGCTTGCCCGCCTCGACGGCCGGCAGCGAGCGGTTGCGGCCCTCCATGACGTATCCGCCCCGGCTGACGGTGAACTGCTCGCCGATGTCCTCCCAGCCGTTGTGCTTCATGTGGTAGCGCTGGATCGTCCGCGACAGCCGGAAGGCCGCATCGAGGTCGGTCGCGCCCGTGTTCGCCGTCGCCGTGTGGTGGACGACGAGCCGGTCGGGCGCACGGTCGAGCACCTCGGCCTTGCTCCTGGGCGGATCGGCCTTCCAGTCGGACCGGGTGTACACACGCGGCCGCCGCGGGCGGTTCCCGGCCCAGACGGGCGTGGCCGTGGCGACGAGCCCGCCCTGCGCGGTCAGCATCGCCGCGGGCAGGCACGCCGACCAGAGGAGCCCCGTCGAAAGAAACGCGCGGCGCGAGACCGCTGGCATCCGTCCTCCCCGAGTGCGCGGGGCCCTCGGGGGCCCTCGTACGGCGGGAGGCGGCATCGATATCCCCTTTCCCCGCCGCGATATTCCTGCGAGCGGAAAACCGGTCACATGTCAACCGAAATGTCCGCGCCATGCCACAGCGGAAAATGCCGTAGTCCGGTCATGGAATGGCACTACTGCGATCGCGGGAATTTCCCGAAATACCCGCGTACGGGTCGCGGTGGGGCTGCTGACCTTGTGTGACGGCGACCGGCCGGGGACGGCACGAAGGACGACACACGGATGAAACGCGGGCCGCGTGAGGGGCGCGCCCGTGTTAACTCGATGTTGCGTCCGTTATGCGTGTGGATTGCATGTTTCGCGGGTGCGGCACATGTAACGGCCGCACGGTCACGCATGGTCAAAGTGCGTAACGCGCTCTTCCTAGCTTCTGTTACCGGCCCCAGCTGATGAGGACGCAGGAGGAACGATGACGGCGACGCAGGCGGCGACACACGGGAAGGGCCGCTGGATCGGTGACTGGCGACCGGACGATCCCGCTTTCTGGGAGAGCACCGGCAAGAAGGTGGCCCGGCGGAACCTGGCGTTCTCGATCCTGGCCGAGCATCTGGGCTTCACGCTGTGGACCGTCTGGAGCATCGTCGCGGTCAAGCTCGGCGCCTACAAGTTCTCCACCGACCAGCTGTTCTGGATCGTCTCGCTGCCCAACCTCGTGGGCTCCGCGCTGCGCATCCCCTACACCTTCGCGCCCGCCCGGTTCGGCGGCCGGAACTGGACGGTGGTCAGCGCGACGCTGCTGCTGGTGCCCGCCGTCCTGCTCGCGGTGGCGGTGAACGACCCGGGCACGCCCTACTGGGCCTTCCTGCTGATCGCGGCGACGGCCGGGCTCGGCGGCGGAAACTTCGCCTCCAGCATGGCCAACATCACCTACTTCTACCCCCAGAACAGGCAGGGCGCCGCCCTCGGCCTGAACGCGGCCGGCGGCAACATCGGCGTCAGCTCCGTGCAGTTGCTGATGCCGCTGGTCATCGCCGGGTTCGGGCTGGCCGCGGCCGGGTTGTTCTGGGTGCCCTTCGTCCTGGCCGCCGCCGCCGGGGCGTACTTCTGCATGGACAACCTCACCTCGGCCAAGGCCGAGCCGAGGGAGATGGCCAAGGCGGCCGGCCGGGCGCAGACCTGGATCATGTCGGTCCTCTACATCGGCACGTTCGGCTCGTTCATCGGCTACTCGACCGCGTTCCCGCTGCTCATCAAGTCGCAGTTCCCCGAGCACGCCTCGCTCACCTCGCTGGCGTTCCTCGGCCCGCTGGTCGGGTCGCTCATCCGGCCGGTCGGCGGCTGGCTGGCGGACCGCCTCGGCGGCGCCTCGGTGACGTTCTGGAACTTCGCCGCGATGATCGCCTCGGTCCTGCTCGTCTGGCGGGCCATGTCGGCCCACAGCATCGTGCTGTTCTTCGCCGCGTTCATGCTGCTGATCGGCACCGCGGGCGTCGGCAACGGCTCCACGTACCGGATGATCCCGGCGATCTTCCGGGCGAAGGCGGTGGCCGGCGTCGAGCACGGCACCCCCGCGTACGAGGAGGCGCTGGCGACCGGCAAGCGCGACGCCTCGGCGGCCATCGGGTTCATCTCCGCGGTGGGCGCCTTCGGCGGGTTCTTCATCAACCGCGGGTTCGGCAGCTCCATATCCGCCACCGGCGGCGCGGGGGCGGCGCTGGTGGCCTTCGCCGCCTTCTACGCCGTCTGCTTCGCGCTCACCTGGTTCTGCTACATGCGCACCCTCGGAGCGAAGTCGGCGCCGAGCCTGGCGGCCGCCCGGGTCTGAGACGCGGCCTTTCGCGGGCGCCCACGCGGCGCCCGCCTTTTCCGGGCTCATGACTCACAAGCGGCGACAGCACAAGTGAGCTTTCGAGACGACGGGGTCTCTCACACGCGGCGCTCGCCGAAGTTAGCGCGGTTGGCGCCTTGTAGCACAGCGGTAACAGAAGGGACCCAGCGGTGAAACCGCCTGTCAGCACCATCGGATCCATGCCGATCTCACTGCACGCTCCCGGTCCTGTGATGTCACAGGCCTCCGCGGGCACCGCCGTGGGCTCCGCCACGCACTGCCCGTACTGCGCGCTCCAGTGCGGCATGTACGTCGCGAAGGGCGAGATCAGTCCACGGGAGGACATCCCGGCCAACGCCGGCGGCCTGTGCCAGAAGGGCTGGACGGCGGCCGAGCTGCTGACCTCGCCGGAACGGCTCACCGCCCCGCTGCTGCACGGCAGCCCGGTGAGCTGGGACGAGGCGCTCGACTACGTCGCCGCCCGGATCGAGGCCATCGGGGCCGCGCACGGACCGGACGCCGTGGCGGTGTTCGGCGGCGGCGGGCTGACCAACGAGAAGGCCTACCAGCTCGGCAAGTTCGCCAGGGTCGCGCTGCGGACCAGCCAGATCGACTACAACGGCAGGTTCTGCATGTCCTCGGCGGCGGCCGCGGTCAACCGGGCCTTCGGCATGGACCGGGGGCTGCCGTTCCCCATCACCGACATCGCCCGCGCCGACGCCGTCCTGCTCGCCGGGGGCAACGTCGCCGAGACCATGCCCCCCTTCGTGCGCCACCTGATCGCGATGCGGTCCGGAGGCGGCCGGCTCGTCGTCGTCGACCCGCGCCTCACCCAGACCGCCAAGATGGCCGACCTGCACCTGCAGGTCACCCCGGGCACCGACCTCGCGCTCGCGCTCGGCCTGCTGCACATCGCGATCGCCGAAGGGTACGCCGACCTGGACTACCTGGCCGCCCGCACGACCGGCTTCGAGGAGGTGTGCACCTCGGTGTCGGCCTGGTGGCCCGAGCGGGTGGAGCGCGTCACCGGCGTCCCGGTCGCGCGGATGCGCGAGGCCGTACGGATCCTCGGCGAGGCCGAGCGCGCGATGGTGCTGACCGGCCGGGGCGCCGAGCAGCACGCCAAGGGCACCGACACGGTCACGGCGTTCGTCAACCTGGCGCTCACCCTCGGGCTGCCCGGCCGTGAGGGCTCCGGCTACGGCTGCGTGACCGGCCAGGGCAACGGCCAGGGCGGCAGGGAGCACGGCCAGAAGGCCGACCAGCTTCCCGGCTACCGCAAGATCGACGACCCGGCGGCGCGGGCGCACGTCGCGGCCGTGTGGGGGATCGACCCGGCCGACCTGCCCGGCCCCGGCCGGTCCGCGTACGAGCTGCTGGACGCCCTCGGCACGGCGGAGGGACCGAGGGCGCTGCTGCTGTTCGGCTCCAACCCCGTCGTCTCCGCGCCGCGCGCCGGGCACGTCGCCCGGCGGCTGGACGCGCTCGACCTGCTCGTGGTCTCCGACTTCGTGCTGTCGGAGACCGCGGCCATGGCCGACGTCGTGCTCCCCACGACCCAGTGGGCGGAGGAGGCGGGCACGATGACCAACCTGGAGGGCCGGGTCCTGCTGCGCCGCCAGGCCGCCGCGCCGCCGCCGGGCGCGCGCAGCGACCTGGAGATCCTGCGGGGCCTCGCCGAGCGGCTCGGCTGCGGCGAGAAGTTCCCCGCCGACCCGCGCACGGTCTTCGACGAGCTGCGCCGGGCCTCCGCCGGGGGCGTCGCCGACTACTCCGGCATCACCTACGAGCGCATCGCGGCCGAGACCGGCGTGTTCTGGCCGTGTCCGGAGACGGCGGGGGAGCCACACCCGGGAACGCCGCGGCCGTTCCTCGACGGCTTCGCCACCCCGGACGGCCGGGCCCGCCTGGTGCCGGTGGACCACCGCCCGCCCGCCGAGGACGTGGACGAGGAGTTCCCGCTCTACCTGACGTCGGGGCGGGTGCTCGCCCACTACCAGTCGGGGGCGCAGACGCGCCGCATCCGCCCGCTCACGCAGGCGTCGCCCGAGGTGTTCGTGGAGCTGCACCCGGACCTCGCCGAGCGGCTCGGCGTCGCCCCCGGCGACCGCGTCCGGGTGCGCAGCCGCCGGGGCGCCGCCGAGGGCGTGGCGCGCGTGAACGCCTCGATCCGGCCGGACACGCTGTTCATGCCGTTCCACTGGGAGGGCGTCAACCTGCTCACCAACCCGGCGCTCGACCCCACGTCGCGGATGCCGGAGTTCAAGGTCTGCGCCGCCGCGATCGAGCGGTGCGCCGAAGACGGGGAGCGTGTCGCGTGAGGCTCGTCGTGGTGGGGAACGGGATGGCGGGCTCGCGCCTGGTGAGCGAGGTCCGCGCCCGGGACAAGGACGCGAAGATCACGGTGTTCGGCGCCGAGGCGTGGCAGCCGTACAACCGGGTCCTGCTGTCGAACGTGGTGGCCGGCACGTCGAGCCCGGACCAGGTCCGGCTCCTCGACCCCCGCTGGTACGCCGACCACGGCGTGACCGTCCGCCTCGGCGTCGAGGTCACCGCGATCGACCGGGACTGCCAGACGGTGGTCGCCGCCGACGGGACGCGCGAGCCGTACGACGTGCTCGTGCTGGCCACGGGCAGCGAGCCGGTCGTCCCGCCGATCCCCGGCGTGGAGCGGGCGACGGCGTTCCGCACGCTGGACGACTGCGAGCGGATCAGGGAGGCCGCCGCGAGCGCGCGCAGCGCGGTCGTGGTCGGCGGCGGGCTGCTCGGCATCGAGGCGGCGCGGGGCCTGGCGGGCCGGGGCGTCCCGGTGACGCTGCTGCACCTGGCCGGGCACCTGATGGAGCGCCAGCTCGACGAGGAGGCCGGGCTCATCCTCCGCGAGACGCTCGGCGCGCTCGGCGTCGCCATCCGCACGGGCATCACCGTGAGCGCGATCCGGGAGCGGCACGTGGAGCTGGCCGGCGGTGAGCTGATCGATGCCGACCTGGTCGTGCTGGCCTGCGGCGTGCGCCCGGTCGTCGGGCTCGCCCGCGACGCGGGGCTGGAGGTCGAGCGCGGCGTCGTCGTGGACGACGAGTTGCGCACCGACGACCCGTCGATCTTCGCGATCGGGGAGTGCGCCCAGCACGCCGGCCGCGTCTACGGACTGGTCGCCCCCGGCTGGGAGCAGGCGTCGGTCGTGGCCGACCTCGTCACCGGCGCCGACAAGGGCGCGCGTTACCGGGGCTCGCGGCTGGTCACCCGGCTGAAGGCCAGGAGCGTGGAGCTCGCGGCGATGGGGGAGACCCAGCTGACGGAGGACGAGGCGGAGATCGTCCGCTTCTCCCACCGGCACAACGGCACCTACCGCAAACTCGTCATCCGGGACGGCCGGCTGGTCGGCGCGATCCTGCTGGGCGAGACCTCCGCGGTGGGCACGCTGACCCAGCTCTTCGACCGGGGAGGTCCCCTGCCCGGCGACCGCACCGGGCTGCTGTTCCCCGATCTCGCGGGCGTGGGCGGCGCCGCGGTGGCCGACAGCCCCACCCGGATGCCGGACTCGGCCCGGGTCTGCCAGTGCAACAACGTGACGAAGGGCCAGATCAGGGCGTGCTGGGAATCCGGCGCGCGGAACGTGGAGGCCGTGGCCACCGCGACGAGGGCCACCACCGGTTGCGGGAGCTGCCGCGACGCGGTCGAGGGCATCGTCGGCTGGCTGTGTGAGCAGGAAGGCGTGAGCGCATGAAGGACCGTAAGCGGATGAGACTCGTCGTTGTAGGACACGGCCCGACGGCACACCGCCTGATCGAGACGCTCGCCGGCCGGGGCTTCGACGGGACGGTCACCGTTTTCGGGGAGGAGCCCCGCCCGGCCTACGACCGGGTGGCGCTGACCTCCTATCTCAGCGGCAAGAGCGTCGAGGACCTCACCTATCCGGTGCCGGACGGCGTCACGCTCAGGACCGGCGTCCGCGTCACCGCGATCGACCGCGCGAACCGCACCGTCACCACCGACGCCGGCGACAGCGAGCCGTACGACGTGCTGGTGCTGGCCACCGGGTCGGCGCCGTTCGTGCCGCCGGTGCCGGGCCGGGACCTGCCGGGCTGCTTCGTGTACCGGACGATCGACGACCTGGACGCCATCAGGGACGCGTCGCGGGACGCCCGCGCGGGCGTGGTCATCGGCGGCGGCCTGCTCGGCCTGGAGGCGGCCGACGCCCTGCGCGGGCTCGGCCTCGACACGCACGTCATCGAGATGAGCGGCTGGCTCATGCCGCGCCAGGTGGACGAGGGCGGCGGCTCGGTGCTGCGCGGGCACATCGAGGGGCTCGGGCTGACGATCCACACGGGCGCGGGCGTGCGGTCGATCGAGGCCGGCCCGGACGGCCGGGTCACCTCGCTCGTGAAGCCCGACGGCGAGGCGATCGACGCGCAGGTCGTGGTCTTCTCCGCCGGCATCCGGCCGCGGGACGAGCTCGCCCGCGCCTGCGGCCTGGAGGTCGGCGAGCGCGGCGGCATCGTGGTCGACGCGGGCATGCGCACCTCCGACGAGCACATCTACGCGATCGGCGAGTGCGCCCTGGCCGGGGGCATGGTCTACGGCCTCGTCGGGCCCTGCAACACGCAGGCGGAGGTGGCCGCCGAGCGGATCCTTGACGGGCCGGCCGCCTTCACCGGCGCCGACATGTCCACCAAGCTCAAGCTGCTCGGCGTGGACGTGGCCCAGTTCGGCGCCATGTCGGGCGCGCTCGACGTCACCTACATGGACCCCGTGGGCGGCGTCTACAAGCGGCTGTTCATCAGCGACGACGCCAAGACCCTGCTCGGCGGCATCTGCGTCGGCGACGCCGCGCCGTACAACGCGCTGCGGCCGTTCGTCGGCAAGCCGCTGCCCGGCGCGCCGAGCGATCTGCTGTTCGCCGGCGCGGGCAAGGCGTCGGTCGACCTGCCCGACGACGCGCAGGTCTGCTCCTGCAACAACGTCACCAAGGGGAAGATCTGCGCGGCCATCGCCGACAAGGGCCTGACCGACGTGCAGGGCATCAAGGACTGCACCCGGGCCGGCACCACCTGCGGAAGCTGCGTGCCGATGCTCAAGCAGATCCTGGTGAAGTCGGGCGTCGACGTCGGCAAGGCGCTGTGCGAGCACTTCACGCACAGCAGGGCCGAGCTGTTCGACATCGTCAACGTCCGGGGGATCACGACGTTCTCCCAGCTCATCGCCGAGCACGGGACCGGCCGCGGCTGCGACATCTGCAAGCCCGCGGTCGCCTCGATCCTCGCCTCCCTGGGCCGCGGCCACATCCTCGACGGCGAGCAGGCCGCGCTGCAGGACACCAACGACCAGTTCCTGGCCAACATCCAGAAGAACGGCACCTACTCGGTCGTCCCGCGGATCCCCGGCGGCGAGATCACCCCGGACAAGCTCATCGTGATCGGAGAGGTGGCCCGCGACTTCGGGCTCTACACGAAGATCACCGGAGCGCAGCGCATCGACCTGCTCGGGGCCCGGGTCGAGCAGCTGCCCGCCATCTGGCGCCGCCTCGTCGACGCCGGCTTCGAGTCCGGCCACGCGTACGGCAAGGCGCTGCGGACGGTGAAGTCCTGCGTCGGGTCCACCTGGTGCCGGTACGGCGTGCAGGACTCGGTGGGCCTGGCCATCGCCCTGGAGCTGCGCTACCGGGGGCTGCGCTCGCCGCACAAGCTGAAGTCGGCCGTGTCCGGCTGCGCCAGGGAGTGCGCCGAGGCCCGGTCGAAGGACTTCGGCATCATCGCGACCGAGCAGGGCTGGAACCTCTACGTGGGCGGCAACGGCGGTTTCACTCCCCGCCACGCCGACCTGCTCGCGTCCGACCTGTCCACCGACGACCTGGTCAGGACGATCGACAGGTTCCTGATGTTCTACATCCGCACCGCCGACCGGCTCCAGCGCACCGCCGCGTGGCTGGAGAACCTGGACGGCGGGCTCGACTACCTCCGTGAGGTGATCATGGAGGACTCGCTCGGCATCTGCGCCGAACTCGACGCGCAGATGGAGCGGCACGTGTCCACGTACGTCGACGAGTGGCGCGCCACCATCGAGGACCCCGACAAGCTGCGCCGCTTCGTCAGCTTCGTCAACGCCCCCGGCGTGCCCGACCCCTCGATCTCCTTCGAGACCGAGCGCGACCAGATCAAGCCGATGCCAATCTCACTGGAGGTGACCCGCAGATGACCATCCTCGACGCGACGCCGGCCCTTGCCGGCCATTGGACCCCGGTCTGCTCCTACACCGACCTGCTGCCCGAGCAGGGCGCGGCGGTGCTCGTCGGCGACCGGCAGGTGGCGGTCTTCCGCACCTTCGACGGCGCCCTGTACGCCCTGGGCAACCTCGACCCGTTCAGCGGGGCGTACGTGATGTCCCGGGGCATCGTCGGCACCAGGAACGGTGAGCCGACCGTGGCCTCGCCCATGCACAAGCAGGTGTTCTCGCTGGTGACCGGTGTGTGCGCGGACGGCTCCGGCGTCGCCGTGCCGACCTACCCCATCCGAGTCACCGACGGAACCGTGGAGGTGAGCGTGGTATGACCGCGCTGGTGGACGAGACCCCGATGAGCCTGGAGACGGCGCCGGACGCGCTGGCCGGGTTCACGATCGGGGTGACGGCGACCCGCCGCAGCGAGGAGCTGGCCGCGCTCCTCGAACGGCGGGGCGCCCGGGTCGTGCGGGCGCCCGCGATCCGCATCGTGCCGCTCGCGGAGGACGCCGGGCTGCTCGCCGCGACCCGGGCCTGCCTGGAGGCGCCCGTCGACGACGTGGTCATCACCACGGGCGTGGGGTTCCGCGGGTGGATGGCGGCGGCGGAGGGCTGGGGCCTGTCCGCCGACCTGAACGCGCACCTGGGCCGCGCGCGGCTGCTCGCCCGCGGCCCCAAGGCGCGCGGGGCCGTCCGCGCGGCCGGCCTGGTGGACTTCTGGACTCCGGCCACGGAGTCGTGCGAGGAGGTCAAGGAGTACCTGCTCGCGCAGGACCTGCACGGCCGCCGCATCGCCGTGCAGCTGCACGGCGAGCCGCTAGACGGCTTCGTCGCGTCGCTGCGGGAGGCGGGCGCCGAGGTGATCGAGGTGCCGGTCTACCGGTGGCTGCCCTACCGCGACACCTCGCCGCTGCGCCGCCTGATCAGCCAGGCGATCACCGGCTCGGTGGACGCGGTGGCCTTCACCAGTGCCCCCGCAGTGCTGGCCATGCTCGGCGCCGCCCGCGCCGACGGGCTGGAGGACGCGCTGCTCGCCGCGTTCGGCACCCGCGTGGTGGCGGCCTGCGTGGGCCCGGTCACGGCCGGGCCGCTGACCCAGCGCGGGGTGCCGGTCGTCCAGCCCGACCGGGCCCGCCTCGGCGCGCTCGCCCGGACCCTCGCCCGCCACCTGCCGGAAAGCGGCGTCACGCGGCTCGTCGCCGGCGGGCACGAGCTGGAGATCCGTGGCCACGCCGTGGTGGTCGACGGCGAGCTCAAGCCGCTGCCGCCCGCCCCTATGGCCGTGCTCAAGCGGCTCGCGGAGCGCCCAGGGCACGTCGTGAACCGGGCCGACCTGCGGGTCGTGCTGCCCGGCGGTCCCTCCCGCGACTCGGCCGAGCACGCGGTCGAGATGGCCATCACCCGCCTGCGCCGGGCGCTCGGCCCCTCGGGCATCGTCGAGACCGTCGTCAAGCGCGGCTACCGCCTCGCCTGCGGCCGGGACGAGCGGTGACCCCGACCCTCGTGATGGCGGCGCACGGGGCGCGCAGCGGCCACTGGGAGTCGGTCATGGACTCCCTGGCGGCCCGGGTGCGCCGCGGCAGGCCCGGCGCGCCGGTCGAACTCGGGTTCCTGGAGATCAGCGCGCCGCTGCTGTCCGACGTGCTGTCACGGGTGGCCGGGCCGGTCGTGGTGGTCCCCATGCTGCTCGCCGGGGGATACCACGCGCACATCGACCTGCCGGCCGTCGTCGCCCGCACCCGGCCCGACGCGGTCGTCGCCGGGCAACTCGGGCCGCACCCGCTGCTGACCTCGGTGCTGGCGCGCCGCCTGGCCGAGGCCGGCCTGCGGCCCTGCGATGCCGTGATCCTGGGCGCGGCCGGTTCGTCCGACCCCGTCGCGCTCGACGACGTCCGCGCCGCCGCCCGGCTGCTGTCCGTACGGCTCTCGCGTCCCGTCACCGCCGCCTTCGCCTCGGCCGGGACGCCCACGCTCGCCGAGGCGCTTGAGCGCACCAGGGCCGGCCTCGCCCCGCGCGTGGCCGTCGCCTCCTACCTGCTCGCGCCCGGCTTCTTCCACGACCGGGTGGTGAGCAGCGGCGCCGACCTGGTCAGCGCGCCCCTCGGCGTGGACGACGACCTGGCCGCCCTCGTCTGGGCCCGCTTCGACGAGGCCCTCGCCCGGCCCGCCGCGGCCGTCCCGCCCGCCCGCGCGCCGCACCCCGCCGGCACCCGGGCCTGAGCGGACCGCGTCCGCGCCTTTCTCTTTTTTGCCGCGCCGGTCTGTTCGCAGGCCGGCGCGTGCGCATTCTGCGACTCCGTCGCCCGGAGAATTCACCCCCTTGGGCTCGGAGAATTCGGTAGGACGCCTGTCCGGTTGGGGTTGTCGGCCCGCTGATTACCGGTCGAAGGCCGGTCGGGTAGGGGTTGACCTGTGGTTCCAGGGCCCTCACGCTTACCCAATAACCGAGGAAAAAGGGTCCGTAATTCACTGCCCCGGAAATGGCCGTGGGGTACCCCAGGCCAGTGGCGGTCTGCCATTCAATCGATCCGGGCTTTCATTCATGGTTTATTCGCCGAGGTGAATGTGAGGAGGCGAAGATGCCGCATGCCGATTTCAGGTCTTCTCCGCCGCCCCCGGGAAGCGAACGGCAGGAGGGACTGCTGCGCCTCCTGGCCGAGGACCTGCGGACGATCGTCGAGCGGGACCCGTCCGTGCGCGACCGGAAGGAGGCGTTGCTGCACCCGGCGCTCCCGGCGCTGTGGCTGCACCGGGTCGCCCACCGGCTGCACCGGCACGGCAGGCGACTGCCGGCCCGGCTGCTGATGCTCCTCGCCCGGTGCGCCACCGGGGTGGAGATCCACCCGGGTGCGGTGCTCGGGCGCAGGGTCTTCGTCGACCACGGCGCGGCCGTGGTGATCGGGGAGACCGCGGTCGTGGGCGACGACGTGACCATCTACCACCAGGTGACCCTGGGGGCGGTCGGCTGGTGGCGCGACAACCTGCGCGCGGAAGGGGAACGGCGGCACCCGGTCATCGGAGCCCGCGTGGTGCTGGGCGTCGGCGCGACCGTTCTCGGCCCGGTGCGCGTGCGAGACGACGCCGTCATCGGGGCGCGGGCGCTCGTCCTCGGCGACGTGCCCGCCGGCGCGCGCGTCCTCGCCTCCGCCGGGACCGTGTCACCGCCTCGCGCCGGCACGGCCTCCCGTACGGCCCGAGCCGGCCTGCCCCGACCCCCCGAAGAAAGGAATGGATCGATGAATCCGGACAGCACGGTCCTGATAGTCGGCGCCACGGACGAAACCGTGCGCAAGGCCAAGGAGCTGGGCCTGACCGTCCTGCTGCTCCAGCACCCCACCAAGGTCAGCCCCGAGCAGGAGGAGCTCGCCGACGTCCTGCGCGTCCTGGACTACACCGACTGGGCGGCCGTCGAGCCCGTCGCGAGGGAACTGTGGCAGGAGCCGGGGTTCCGCGTCGCGCTGTCCATCACCGAGCCGGGGCTGGAGAACGCGGGACGGGTCAACGACCTGTTCGGCCTGGGCGGCACCGGCTACCAGGTCACCAGGAGGTTCCGCGACAAACTGGCCATGCGCCGCCATCTCGCGTCGGTTCCGGGCGCGGAGCTCGACCCCTCCGCGGTGGCCGCCGCGCCGCTCCTGCGGCGAGAGGACCTGGACTACTTCGGCGCCGTCCACGGCTACCCGTTCATCGTCAAGCCGACCGACGCGACCGCGAGCATCGGCGTCTTCCGGGTCGGGGGGCCGGAGGACGCCGAGCAGGTCTGGGCCACGGTGGAAGGGCTGCGCGGCACCCGGACCGACCGGGTCTCGACCATGTACCTCCTGCGGGACTTCCTCATCGAGGAGTACGTCGAGGGACCGGAGTTCAGCGTCGAGGCGTTCAGCTTCGCGGGCCGCCACGTCGTCGTGGCGATCACCGAGAAGTTCGTGCACGCCGACCGGTTCGCGGAGCTCGGCCACGCCGTGCCCGCCCGGCTGGACGAGCCGGTCCGGGAGCGGATCCGCGCGAGCGTGCGCCGCTTCCTCGACCTGATCGGTCTCAGGGACGGCGTCACGCACACCGAGCTGCGGCTCGGCCCGCACGGCCCGGTGATCATCGAGAGCCACAACCGCGTCGCCGGCGACATGATTCCGGAGCTCGTGCGCGGCGCGTACGGCATCGACCTGGTCGAATATGCCCTGGGCTGGCCGTTCGGGCTGGTCCCCGAGCTGCCGGACCGGCCGGAGGCGCACGCCGGGGCCAGCGTCCGCTCTCTGGTGAGCGAGCCGGGCCGGGTCGAGTCGGTGGAGGGCGTCGCCGACGCCGCGGCGCGGGACGGCGTCCTCGACGTGCGCGTCACCGCCAAGCCCGGCGACACCGTGCACGCGTTGCGCGACAACTGGGACCGGCTCGGCCTGGTGGCGGTGACCGGCCCCGACACGGACGCGGCCGTCCGCCGCGGCGCGGAGGTCATCGACGACGCCATCCGGATCCGGATCGTGGGCGAGGACGGGCGGACCTGGCTCGCGCACGCGGCCGAGGCCCGATCCCTGGCGGAGGTGCCGGCATGAGCGTTGTTATTGTGCACCGCAACCCGCTGGAGCCGTTCCCGTACGACCGCTGGCTGCGCGACCACGAGGGCCCGGTGGTGATCCTCGCCGCCCGTGACAGGTTCGAGCCGTTCGGCGAGCGGATCCCCGAAGGGAACCTCGGCTACACGCACCTGGAGCTCTTCGACCACGACGACGAGGTGGCCGGGCGGGTCGCGCGCCTCGCCGCCGAGTACGGCGCCACGCACCTCATCGGGGAGCACGAGGCCGACGTGCTGCGCGTGGCAGCCCTGCGCGAGGAGCTCGGACTGCCCGGCGCGCGGGCCGCCGACGTGCTGCCGTTCCGGGACAAGGCCCTGATGAAGGAGCACGCGGCGCGGGCCGGCGTGGAGGTCGCCCCGCACGCCGTGCCGCGGACCGCGGCGGACGTGCTGGCCTTCGCCGGCGTCCACGGGTTCCCCCTCGTGGTCAAGAACAGGGCCGGCTTCAACTCCATCGGCCTGCGCATCCTGCGCGACCGGGACGCGCTGACGGCCTTCCTCGCCGAGGCGTACGGCTCGCAGCGGGACGAGCAGCGCGACGACCTGCTGCTGGAGGCGTACGTGCCCGGCCGCATGTGCCACGTCGACGGGCTGGTGGTGGACGGCGAGGTCGTGCTGGCCTGGCCCTCGCAGTACCAGTACGAGCTGGCGTCGTTCGGCACCGACCTAGGCTCCCGGGTCGACCTGGCGCTCGACCCCGGCGACCCGCTCACCGGCCGCCTGCTGGAGCTGACCGGGCGGACGCTGGCGGCGCTGCGGCGGCCCGGCGGCCGGCTGCGCGACCACGCCTTCCACGCGGAGATCTTCCACACGCCCGACGACCGGCTGGTGCTGTGTGAGATCGCCTGCCGGTCCGGCGGCGGGAAGATCCGCGAGGTCTTCCACACCCTGTTCGGGGTCAACCTCGCCGAGTGCTCCATCCGGGCCCAGCTCGGCCTGCCGCTGCCCGACGTGGAGCGGGCCGTACGCCCCGGGCGGCGGCCGGAGCCGGCGCGGATGGCCGGTCAGGTGCTGATGATGAAGCGGCCGGGATTCATCCACGCGCTGCCCGACGTCCCGCGGGAGCCCTGGGTGGAGCGCTTCTGGCTCTACGCGAAGCCGGGCCAGGTGGTCCCGCCCGCCTCGGGCTCGGCCGACTTCCTGACCGTGGCCATCGCCTCGGCCCCCTCCCGGGCGGAGTGCGAGCGCAGGCTGCGCTCGCTCGGCGCGCGGCTGGAGGAGCAGGTGCGGATCGGGGCGGTGCCGTCGTGACCCGTCCGTCGACGCAGGCGCGCTACATGGCCGGAATGGTGGTCGACGCCACCGGCAGCGGCATGTACCTGCCCCTGTCCCTGCTGTTCTTCCACCACGTCACCGGGCTGCCGATCGAGCGGGTCGGCGTCATCATGACCGGGGCGGCGCTGTTCAGCCTGGTCGGCAACCCGATCGCGGGCGTGCTCGTCGACCGCTTCGGCGCGCGGGCCGTCGTCGTGGGCGGCTACCTGGTGCGCGCCGTGGGGTTCGCCGCCTACCCGCTGGTGGACTCGCCGCTGACGATGTTCCTCGCGGTGGCGCTGGTGGCGCTCGGCGACGGCTCCTACCCGCCGTCGATCCAATCGTTCGTCGCCTCGATCGCGCGGGGCGCGGACCGCGACAGGCTCCTCGCCGCGCAGCGCAGCCTGCGCAACGCCGGACTCGGCGCGGGCGGCCTCATCGCGGGCGCCGCGCTCGGCCTGGGCAGCGACGCCGCCTACCGGGTGATCGTCCTCGTCAGCGCCGTCGCGTTCGTCGGCGCCGCGCTGATCCTCCGCACGATCCCTGTTCCCGGCGGCCGGGCTCCTACGGTCCCGCGGGCGGCGACGGATCGGCGGAGCGGGGGATACCGGCTCGTCCTGCGCGATCGCACGTTCCTCGCGCTGACCCTGCAGAACGTGCCGACCGCCTTCGGCTACATGGTGCTGTCGGTGGCGCTGCCCGTCTACGTCACCCAGGAACTGGACGTCCCCGCGTCGCTGGTCGGCGTGCTGTACGCGGTCAACACCGTCGGCATCGCGCTGCTGCAGATCCCGGTGACGCGGCGGCTGATCCGCTATCGGCGCACCCGCACCGTCGCGGCGGGCGCCGCCACGTTCGCGGCGTCGTTCGCGGCGTTCGCCCTGCTGGCCGGGGTCCCCGCGCGGCCGGTCGCCCTGGCCGGGGTCTTCGCCGCGACGGCGCTGTTCACACTGGGGGAGATGCTGCACGGCGCGCCGCTGTCCGCGCTCGTGTCGAGCGCGGCTCCCGAGGAGACCCGCGGCAGGTACATGGCGGTCTACCAGTTCTCCTGGGCGATCCCGATCACGCTGGCTCCGGCCGTGCTGACCGCGCTGCTGAGCCTGTCGCCGGTCTCCATGTGGCTGCTGCTCGCGGGAGGCGTCTCCTGCTCGGCGCTCACCATGCTCCGCCTGGAGTCACGGTTGCCCGCCCGGGCCGTCCACGCGCGGATCCCCGAAGACCCCGAAGACACAGAAGACCCCGAAGACCCGGAAGAGACAGACATCCGTCCCGATGCGACGGCGACACAGAAGGCTGGTGTGGACTGATGGGCAGATCGAGTTGGCATGTGCTGCAGGGAGAGGACCCCGCGTACGCGCTGCCGGAGGCCGCCGGCCAGTGCGGCTGGGTGAGCCAGTTGCGGCCCTTGATCGTCGAGATGAGCCGGCCGGGCGACGTCGTGCTCGACCCGTTCGCCGGCTGGGGGACGACGCTGGTGGCGTGCGCGGTCGAGTCCCGGAAGGGGATCGGCTTGGAGGTCTCGCCGGAGCGCGCGGAGCAGGCGCGAAAGCGCCTGGAGGAGTATCCCGGCCAGACGATGCTGTGCGCCGACGCCCGCACGCCGCCGCTGCCGGAGGAGTCGGTGGACTTCGTCCTGGCGGACCTGCCCTATTTCGGCACCGACCTCGACACCGACTCCTCCGTGGAGGGCCAGTTCTACGCGCTGCGGGACTACGACGATTACCTGAGCGCGCTCGACGAGGCCTTCGCCGCGGTGACGAGGGTCATGCGGCCCGGCGCGCGGGCGGTGCTGGCCGTGCAGAACCGCCGCCTGGCCGGCAGATTCGTGCCGCTGGCCTGGGACGTCGCCCGGGTGCTCGGCCGGCACCTGACCCTCGGCGACGAGCGGATCCACTGCTACGACCGGCCGGTGAGCGACGACGACCCGATGCTGACCAACCGCTCGCACGAATACCTGCTGGTGGCCGCGAAGGAGCAGGCATGATCCCCCTGATCGGCCGTGACATAGCGGCCAGAATCGACGATCTCATCGGCGACACGCCCCTGCTCCGCCTCGCCCTCGACGGCCTGCCCCCGTCCGCCACCGTGCTCGCCAAGCTGGAGGCGGCCAACCCGCTGTCGAGCATCAAGGACCGGGTGGCGCTGCGCATGATCGAGGAGGCCGAGGCGTCCGGGGCCCTGACCCCCGGCGCGACGGTGATCGAGTCGACGTCGGGCAACACCGGAATCGCCCTGGCGGCGCTCGCCGTCAGCCGGGGATACCCGTGCGTCGTCGTGATGCCGGACAACGCGTCGCGGGAGCGCACGCTGATCCTGCGCATGCTGGGCGCCCGGGTCGAGTTCACCGACCACGTCCTCGGCTTCCAGGGATGCGTCGACCGGGCGACGGAGCTGCACGCCGCCGTTCCCGGGTCCTGGTACGCCCGCCAGCACGAGAACCCCGCCAACGTCATGGCCCACTACACGACCACGGGGCCGGAGATCTGGGCCGGCACCGGCGGCGAGGTCGACGTGCTGGTGTGTGGAGTCGGGACCGGCGGCACCCTCACCGGCACGGCCCGCTACCTCCGCGAGCGCAACCCCCGCCTGCGCGTCGTCGCGGTCGAGCCGGAGGGCTCCCCCCTGCTGTCGGGAGGCGCCCCCGGGCCGCACCGGATCCCCGGCCTCAACGGCGGCTTCACCAGCCCCGTCACCGACGTCACCCTCGTCGACGACGTGATCAGGGTGCCGGACGGCGAGGCGGCCGCCATGACCCGGCTCATCGCGGCTACGACCGGGCTGCTGGTCGGGGTCTCCTCGGGCGCGGCGGCGTACGGCTGCGCGGAACTGGCCCGCCGCGAGGACCTGTCGGGGCGGACGATCGTGACGATCTTCCCGGACACCGGTGAGCGCTACCTCAGCTGGTGGCCGGCCTGACCCGTCGACGATGTCCCAGTAGGTCAGCGGTCGGTGCCGCGGTCGCGGCGGCGCAGGTAGCGCTCGAACTCCGCCGCGATGGCGTCGCCGCTGGCCTCCGGCAGCTCGGCCGCGTCCTTCCGCTCCTCAAGCTCCCGCACGTACTCGGCCACCTCGCTGTCCTGAGCCGCCAGCTCGTCCACGCCGTGCTCCCAGGCCCGCGCCTCCTCGGCCAGGTCGCCGTACGGCATCGGGATGTCGAGCATGTCCTCGATGCGGCGCAGCAGCGCCAGGGTGGCCTTGGGGTTGGGCGGCTGGGCGACGTAGTGCGGGACCGACGCCCACAGGGACACCGTCCGCAGCCCGGCGGTGCCGAGGGTGTGCTGCAGCACGCCCACGATGCCCGTCGGGCCCTCGTACTTGGTCAGCTCCAGGTTGAGCGCGCGGGCCATGCCGGGGTCGCTGACCGAGCCGGTGATCGGCACCGGGCGGGTATGCGGCGAGTCGTTGAGCAGCGCGCCGAGCAGGATGGCCAGCTCGATGCCGAGATCGTGGCAGAGCCCGACGATCTCGGCGCAGAACGACCGCCACCGCATGTTGGGCTCGATGCCGCGCAGCAGCACCACGTCGCGCTTGCCGCCCGGCGGGCGGGCCAGCAGCAGCCGGGTCGTCGGCCAGACGATGGAGCGGGTCACGCCGTCGCCGAGCTCGACCACCGGCCGGGTCACCTGGAAGTCGTAGTAGTCCTCGGGGTCCAGCTCGACGAGCGGGGTGGCCTTCCACTCGGACTCGAGGTGCGCGAGCACACCGCTGGACGCCTCGCCGGCGTCGTTCCATCCCTCGAACGCGGCGATCAGCACCGGGTCGACGAGCTCGGGGAGCCCTTCGAACTCGATCACGCGCCGCCTCCTCACTGGCCTTGTGCAGTATGGCTCAGTCCAAGACTATTCGGTGAGGGGCCCCGTACGTCACCTCCGCCGGGCACCGGCCCGTCGCGCTGCGCCGACCTGCGGCGCCGCGCCGGCGGACGTGGGCCCGCCGTCCCTCACGCAACCGGTATTCCCGTTTCGCGCGCGCGGACGATATTCCATCCGGCGGGGCCGATAGGCTTGCCTCCATGACCAGCAGACCGTCGTTCCGAAAAGTGCTGTCCGAGCGAGTTCTGATCGCCGACGGAGCCATGGGGACGATGCTGCAGTCCTACGACCCCACCCTTGACGACTTCCAGGGCCACGAGGGCTGCAACGACGTGCTCAACGTGAGCCGTCCCGACATCGTGCGGGCCGTGCACGACGCGTATCTGGAGGTGGGCGTCGACTGCGTCGAGACCAACACCTTCAACGCCAACCGTGCGGCCCTGGGCGAGTACGGCATCGCGGACCGCATCTTCGAGCTCTCCGAGGCCGGCGCGCGGCTGGCCAGGGAGCGCGCCGACCACTGGTCGACGCCGGACAGGCCCCGGTTCGTCCTCGGCTCGATGGGCCCCGGCACGAAGCTCCCCACGCTCGGCCACCTGCCGTACGAGACGCTGCGCGACGCCTACCGCGACAACGCCGCCGGCCTGATCGCGGGCGGGGCCGACGCCCTGATCATCGAGACCTGCCAGGACCTGCTGCAGGTGCGGGCGGCGGTCGTCGGCGCGAAGCGGGCGGTCGAGGCCGCCGGGCGGGACGTGCCGATCATCACGCAGGTCACCATCGAGACCAACGGCGCGATGCTGCTCGGCTCCGAGATCGGCGCCGCGCTGACCGCGATCGAGCCGCTCGGCGTCGACCTGATCGGCCTCAACTGCGCCACCGGCCCGACCGAGATGAGCGAGCACCTGCGCTACCTGGCCAGGCACTCGCGGATCCCGATCTCCTGCATGCCGAACGCCGGGCTGCCGCAGCTCACGTCCGACGGCGCGTACTACCCGCTGAGCCCGGGGGAGCTGGCGGACGCGCACGAGGCGTTCACCCGCGACTACGGGCTCGCGCTCGTGGGCGGCTGCTGCGGCACCACGCCCGAGCACCTGCGCCAGGTGGTCGAGCGGGTGGGCGGGCGCGCCCGCGGCGAGCGGCGGCCCCGCCCGGAGGCGGGGGCGGCGTCGCTCTACCAGCACGTGCCGTTCCGGCAGGACACCTCCTACCTCGCCATCGGCGAGCGGACCAACGCCAACGGCTCCAAGGCGTTCCGCGAGGCGATGCTGGCCGGCGACTACGAGGAGTGCGTGGAGATCGCCAGGGCGCAGGCCCGCGACGGCGCGCACATGCTCGACCTGTGCGTCGACTACGTCGGCCGCGACGGGGTCGCCGACATGAAGGAGCTGGCGTTCCGGTTCGCCACCGCCTCGACGCTGCCGATCGTGATCGACTCCACCGAGCCCGCCGTGCTGGAGGCCGGGCTGGAGATGCTCGGCGGCCGGGCCGTGGTCAACTCGGTGAACTACGAGGACGGCGACGGCCCGGACTCGCGCTACCAGAAGATCATGCGCCTGGTGAAGGAGCACGGCGCGGCCGTGGTCGCGCTGACCATCGACGAGGAGGGCCAGGCCCGCACCGCCGAGGGGAAGGTGCGCATCGCCACCCGGCTCATCGAGGACCTGGTGAACACCTGGGGCATGCGGGTCGAGGACATCATCGTCGACTGCCTGACGTTCCCGATCGCGACCGGTCAGGAGGAGACCCGGCGCGACGGCATCGAGACGATCGAGGCGATCCGCGAGCTCAAGCGCCGCTACCCGGGCGTGCAGACCACGCTGGGCGTCTCCAACGTGTCGTTCGGCCTCAACCCGGCGGCCCGCATGGTGCTGAACAGCGTCTTCCTCAACGAGTGCGTCAACGCGGGGCTCGACTCCGCGATCGTGCACGCCTCCAAGATCCTGCCGATGAACCGGATCCCGGACGAGCAGCGGCAGGTCGCGCTCGACCTCGTGTACGACCGCAGGCGCGAGGGCTACGACCCGCTGCAGCGGTTCATGGAGCTGTACGAGGGCGTGGACGCGGCGTCCATGAAGGCCGGCAAGGCGGCCGAGCTGGCCGGGCTGCCCCTGTGGGAGCGGCTGAAGCGGCGGATCATCGACGGCGAGCGCAAGGGCCTGGAGGCCGACCTCGACGAGGGCCTGGCGCAGCGGCCGGCCCTGGAGATCATCAACGACGTGCTGCTCGACGGCATGAAGGTCGTCGGCGACCTGTTCGGCTCCGGCGAGATGCAGCTTCCCTTCGTGCTGCAGTCGGCCGAGGTGATGAAGACCGCCGTGGCCTACCTCGAACCGCACATGGAGAAGGTCGAGGGCAGCAGCAAGGGCCGCATCGTGCTGGCCACGGTCAAGGGCGACGTCCACGACATCGGCAAGAACCTCGTGGACATCATCCTGTCCAACAACGGCTACGACGTGGTGAACCTCGGCATCAAGCAGCCGGTGTCGGCGATCCTGGAGGCCGCCGAGGAGCACCGCGCCGACGTGGTCGGCATGTCCGGGCTCCTGGTCAAGTCCACGGTGGTCATGAAGGAGAACCTCGAGGAGATGAACTCCCGGGGCATCGCGGACAGGTATCCCGTGCTGCTCGGCGGCGCCGCCCTGACCAGGGCGTACGTCGAGCAGGACCTGGCCGACCTCTACCGGGGCGAGGTCCGGTACGCGCGTGACGCGTTCGAGGGCCTGCGCCTCATGGACGCCTTCATGGCGGTCAAGCGAGGTGAGGACGGCGCGACGCTGCCGCCGCTGCGCGCGCGGCGGGTGAAGACCGGCGCCGTGCTGAAGCGGACCGCCGAGGAGGACCTGCCGGCCCGCTCCGACGTCGCGGCCGACAACCCGGTGCCCGCCCCGCCGTTCCTCGGCGACCGGATCGTGAAGGGCATCCCGCTGGCCGACTACGCCGCCTTCCTCGACGAGCGGGCGACGTTCATGGGCCAGTGGGGCCTCAAGGCCGCCCGGGGCGGCGAGGGCCCGTCGTACGAGGAACTGGTCGAGACCGAGGGCAGGCCACGGCTGCGGATGTGGCTGGAGCGGCTGCAGACGGAGAACCTGCTGGAGGCGGCGGTCGCCTACGGCTACTTCCGCTGCGTCAGCGAGGGCGACAACCTCATCATCCTGGACGACGACGGGAAGGAGCGGACCCGCTTCACCTTCCCGCGGCAGCGGCGCGACCGGCACCTGTGCCTTGCCGACTTCTTCCGCTCCCGCGAGTCCGGGGAGACCGACGTCGTCGCCTTCCAGGTGGTCACGATGGGCAACCGGATCAGCGAGGCCACGGCCGAGCTTTTCGCCAAGGACGCCTACCGCGAATACCTGGAGCTCCACGGTCTGTCGGTGCAGCTCACCGAGGCGCTGGCCGAATACTGGCACGCGCGGGTGCGGTCGGAGCTCGGCATCGGCGGCGACGAGTCGCTGGCCGACATGCTCAAGGTGAACATCGCCGGCTGCCGCTACTCCTTCGGCTACCCGGCCTGCCCCAACCTGGAGGACCAGGTGCAGGTCGTGGAGCTGCTCGACCCCGCGCGCATCGGCGTGACGCTGTCGGAGGAGTTCCAGCTCCACCCGGAGCAGGCGACCTCCGCCCTGGTCGTCCACCACCCCGAGGCGAAGTACTTCAACGTCTGACCGGCCGCATGGGCGTTCACGTGCCCCCCTTACCATGTTGGTCCCCCCCTGATCGGGGGTCTCACCGGGGGAAGGGGCCACGTGGACGCCGTGCTGTTCGACATGGACGGGTTGCTCGTCGACACCGAAGGGGTGTGGTTCGAGGTCGAGACCGAGGTGGTCACCCGCCTCGGCGGGGCCTGGGGCCCTGAGCATCAGGAGCAGCTCGTGGGCGGCTCCTGGGACCGCACCGTCGCGTACATGCTGGAGCTGACGCAGGCCGACGTCGACCCCATGGTCGTGGGGGAGTGGTTGATCGACGGCATGGAGAGCCGGCTGTCGAGAGGCGTCGAGCCCATGCCGGGAGCCCTCGACCTACTGCGCGGGCTCGGCGACCAGGGCGTGCGCACGGCGCTGGTCACCTCGTCGCTGCGGATCATCGCCGACGCCGTGCTCAAGGCCGTCGGCCGGGAGCACTTCGAGATCGTCGTGACGGCCGACGACGTCACGCGCACCAAGCCGCACCCGGAGCCGTACCTGACCGCGGCCGGCCTGCTGTCGGTGGACCCGGAGCGGTGCGTGGCGCTGGAGGACTCGCCGAACGGCGTCGCCTCGGCGACCGCCGCGGGCTGCCGCGTCGTCGCCGTGCCGGGCGTCCTGCCGATCGCCCAGGCGCCCGGGCGGGTCGTCATGCCCTCGCTGCTCGACGTCGACGTGGACTTCCTGCGGTCGCTCGTCCGGTAGCGCGGGCCCCCGCGTCCCCGCCTTCGGGGTGCCAGGATGGGGGTACGCCGTGGACGAAGGGGACCCGCCATGACATTCAACGACATCGCCTGGCTGCCGCTGTGCGCCGGCCTCACCGCGGTGGGCGTCGGGCTCAGTTACCTGACCTTCCGGCGTAGGGGGGTGACGGCCGGCCTGCGGGCCACCGCATGGTCCCTGCTGCCGCTGGCGGCCTACCTCACCGGCGCGCTGCAGACGCTCTGGAACATCGGCGCGGCGGCGGTGGGCTTCGTGACCGGCCTGGTCCTGTCGCCCGCGGTGTGGGCCGGGGTGGTCCTGGCCGGGCTGTCGGCGCTGCTGTTCGTCGTCTCCGGCACGCTGCGCGGCCGTGCCCTGTCCCGGACCCGTACGGCACGGCCGGAGCCGGGCGGCGCCGCCGCGACGCCTGAGCGGCCTGCCGCGCCTAAAGCGGCCACGTCTCAAACGGCCACGCCTAAAACGGCACAGACCGGGAAGACGGCACCACGACAGGTGGAACAGCCCGCAGGGGATGATTTCTCCGACATCGAGGCCATTCTCAAGCGCCGGGGAATCAGCTGATCATCCCACATCGTGGGACGAAGTTACCGGCCAGTGCAATGTTACAGTTCCACGACATAATCGAAACCGGACGCGGACAAACCCTTCAAGATCAACACGAATGAGTTTCGCGTGAATCACAGTTGAGCCACAGGGCGCCTCTGGGGACTGGTCAGCCCAGCTCAGACCATAGATTCTGCCTCCGGGGGTCGCACACCACGCGGCCCCTTCGGACAATGTCGTCTGGGATCCAGGGGGCCTGCACCAAATGGCCGTGCGAGGCAAGGTCGTGAGCGGCCGCCGCTTCTCTGTCGCCGGATCGATCCCGGGCTACCCCGAGCGCGTCACCGCGGGCGCGGTCCGCTCGGGCAGGGCGAAGGAGGATCGATGACCGCGCCGATGGACGTCACCGGTGGGGACGCGCAGGCCACGCCGGAGGCCGTCGTCGACGCGTCGGGCGGCAAGGCGATCCAGGGCCGGTCCCTCGGTCAGATCGCATGGATGCGGCTCAAGCGCGACAAGGTCGCCCTGGCCGGCGGTCTGATCGTCATCTTCCTGATCCTGGTCGCGGTCTTCGCGCCGGTGATCGCCGGGGCGTTCGGACAGGACCCGACGCAGTTCAACTCCGACCTCATCGACTCCTCCACGATGGCGCCCAAGACGGGCACCGGCATCAGCGCCGACCATCTGTTCGGCATCGAGCCGGTCAACGGACGCGACATCTTCAGCCGGGTCGTGTACGGCGCCCGGATCTCGCTGCTCATCGCCTTCCTGGCCACGCTGCTCTCGGTGGTCATCGGGACCCTGCTCGGGGTCACCGCCGGATACTTCGGCGGTCTGGTCGACTCGATCATCAGCAAGACCATGGACGTCTTCCTGGCGTTCCCGATCCTGGTCTTCGCGATCGCGCTGGCGGGCATCGTCCCCGACTCGGCGTTCGGCCTGACCGGCGACACGCTGCGCGTCTCGCTGCTGGTGTTCATCATCGGTTTCTTCAACTGGCCGTACATCGGGCGCATCATCCGGGGGCAGACGCTGTCGCTGCGCGAGCGGGAGTTCGTGGACGCGGCGCGCAGCCTCGGGGCGCGCGGGCCGTACATCATCTTCCGCGAGCTGCTGCCGAACCTGGTCGCGCCGATCCTCGTCTACGCGACGCTGCTGATCCCCACGAACGTCCTGTTCGAGGCGGCGCTGTCGTTCCTCGGCGTCGGCGTGCGCCCGCCCACCCCCACCTGGGGCGGCATGCTGTCGGACGCGGTGCGGTTCTACACGATCCCGCACTTCATGTTCTTCCCCGGCATGGCGATCTTCATCACGGTCCTGGCGTTCAACCTGTTCGGCGACGGCCTGCGGGACGCTCTCGACCCGAAGGCCCGCTGAGCCCCTCCCTTCCCCGTAAAGTCCCCCGGCTCCTATCACCAAGGGGTTTGCAATGCTAAGAAGAAGACTGGGTGTGGCGGCCACCGGCGCCGTGCTCGCCCTCGCCGTGGCCGCCTGCGGCGGCGGTTCGGGCAGTAGCGCGCCGTCGTCCTCCGGCGGCGCCGCCGCCGGCTCCGACACCAAGAGCGAGTTCAACGCCGCCCTGACGCAGGTGGTCAACCCGTCGGACAAGAAGGGCGGCATCCTCAAGTTCGCCAACGGCGGTGACTGGGACTCCCTCGACCCGGGCGACACCTACTACGGCTACTCCTGGAACTTCATCCGCCTGTACGGCCGCTCGCTGCTGATGTTCAAGTCCGGCGTGGGCAAGGAAGGCAACCAGCTCGTCCCCGACCTCGCCGAGGACATGGGCAAGCCGAGCGACGACGCCAAGACCTGGACGTACAAGCTCAAGCAGGGCATCAAGTTCGAGGACGGCACCCCGGTCACGTCCAAGGACGTGAAGTACGCCGTGGAGCGGTCGTTCGACAAGGAGGTGTTCCCCGACGGGTACACCTACTTCAACGACTTCCTCGCCTGGCCGAAGGACTACAAGGGCGCGTACAAGTCCAAGGACGTCAACACCGACAGCGCGATCGAGACGCCCGACGACAGCACGATCGTCTTCCACCTGAAGCAGCCGCTGAGCAACTTCGACTACTTCGCCCAGCTTCCCGCCACGATCCCGGTCCCCAAGGACAAGGACACCGGCGCGAAGTACAAGGAGCACATCATCTCCACCGGGCCGTACAAGTTCGAGAAGAACGAGATCGGCAAGGGCTTCACGCTGGTCCGCAACGACCAGTGGGACCCGGCGACCGACCCCAACCGCAAGGCGCTGCCGGACGGCTACGAGGTCTCCACCAACGTCAACGCCGATGACATCGACAACCGGATCATCGCCGGCGACCTCGACGTCGACGTCGCGGGCATCGGCGTGCAGTCGGCGGCCCTCGGCCGGGTCCTGCCCGACCCCGCGATGAAGGCCAACTCCGACAACCCGACCAGCACCCGCCTCTGGTACACCTCGATCAACGGCAACGTCCCGCCGCTCGACAACATCGACTGCCGCAAGGCCGTCCAGTACGCGACGGACAAGGTGGCCCTCCAGACCGCCTGGGGCGGCGAGTTCTCCGGCGGCCAGATCGCGACCAGCCTGCTGCCGCCGGCGATCCCCGGCCACGAGGACTTCAACCTCTACCCGCCGGGCGCCGACAACAAGGGCGACCTGACCAAGGCCAAGGAGGCGCTGACCGCCTGCGGCCAGCCCAACGGCTTCGAGACCAACATCTCCTACCGCGCCGAGCGGCCGAAGGAGAAGCAGGCCGCCGAGGCGCTGCAGCAGTCCCTCGGCCGGGTCGGCATCAAGCTCACGCTCAAGCCGTTCCCGCAGGCCGACTACTTCGCGCTGTACGCCGGCAAGCCGGGCTACGCCAAGGACAACAAGATCGGCCTGGCCATGAACGGCTGGATGTCCGACTGGCCCGACGGCTTCGGCTTCCTGCAGCAGATCGTCGACAGCCGCGTCATCCGCGACACCGGCGGCTCCTCCAACATCAGCGTCCGCGACCCCGAGGTCGACAAGCTCATCGACCAGGCGATGAAGGAGACCGACACCAACGCCCGCAACGCGATCTGGACCCAGATCGACAAGAAGGTCATGGAGGACTCCTTCATCCTGCCGAACGTCTGGACGAAGACCCTGCTCGTGCGCAGCAAGAACGCCACGAACATCTTCGTCAACGAGGCGTACGGCATGTACGACTACCTCGGCATGGGCGTCAAGTAAGCGCCCGCCGAGACCAGACAGATCCGATAGACGCGTGAACGCGGCAAGGGGGCCGGTCCGACCGGGCCGGCCCCCGGAGCCGGGGGGACTGTGGTCACATACATCATCCGGCGGCTGATCTGGGCGGTCGTGATGCTCACCATCGTGAGCATCGCCACGTTCGCCATCTTCTTCCTGGTGCCCCGCCTGGCGGGCGCCACCTCGGAGAGCCTGGCCGCGCGCTACGTGGGGCGCACCGCCTCGGCGGAACAGGTGAAGATCGCGGCTGAGAAGCTCGGCTTCAACGATCCGCTGGTCGTGCAGTACGGGCGGTTCGCCAAGGGCATCGTCGCCGGCGCCGACTACGACTACGGCCCCGGCGTGGAGCACTGCCCCGCGCCCTGCTTCGGCTACTCCTTCCTCACCCGGCTCCCGGTCTGGCCGGACCTGCTCAACCGGCTGCCCGTGACGATCTCACTGGCCATCGGGGCCGCCGTCATCTGGGTGATAGCCGGTGTGGCGACCGGCGTGCTGTCCGCGCTGAAACGCGGCAGCCTGTTCGACCGGGCCGCGATGGGCGTCGCCCTGGCCGGCGTCTCGCTGCCCATCTTCTTCACCGGCATCGTCTCGCTCGTCGTCTTCAGCTACGGCAATCCGTTCCGCATCACCGCCCCGGGCGGCAGCTTCACGCCGTTCGAGGAGAACCCGGCCATGTGGGCCTACAACCTGATCCTGCCGTGGATCACGCTGGCCTTCCTGTATGCCGCCGGGTACGCGCGGCTCACCCGGGCGGGCATGCTGGAGACGATGAACGAGGACTACATCCGCACCGCACGGGCCAAGGGCCTGAACGAGCGGGCGGTCGTGGTCAAGCACGGCCTGCGCGGCGCGCTGACCCCGATTCTCACGATCTTCGGCCTCGACCTCGGCCTGCTGCTCGGCGGCGCCGTGCTCACCGAGAGCACCTACTCGCTGCCCGGCATGGGCAAGTACGCGATCGACGCGATCCTCGCCCAGGACCTGCCGAAGGTCATGGGCGTGACGCTCGTCGCCGCGTTCTTCGTGGTCTTCGCGAACCTGATCGTCGACCTCCTGTACGCCGTCGTGGACCCGAGGGTGAGGCTGGGATGAGCTTCCTGGAACTGAAGGACCTGCGCATCCACTTCCCGACCGACGACGGCCTGGTCAAGTCGGTCGACGGGCTGTCGTTCACGCTGGAGCGGGGCAAGACGCTCGGCATCGTCGGCGAGTCCGGCTCCGGCAAGAGCGTGACCAGCCTCGGCATCCTCGGCCTGCACAAGGGCGGCCGCGCCCGCATCTCCGGGGAGATCTGGCTCGACGGCGAGGAACTCGTCGGCGCCAGCCTGGAGCACGTCCGGACGCTGCGCGGCAAGAAGATGGCGATGATCTTCCAGGACCCGCTGTCGGCGATGCACCCGTTCTACACGGTCGGCGACCAGATCATCGAGGCCTACCGCATCCACAACGACGTCAGCAAGAAGGTCGCGCGCAAGCACGCGATCGACATGCTGGGCCGGGTGGGCATCCCGCAGCCGGACCGGCGGGTGGACAGCTACCCGCACGAGTTCTCCGGCGGCATGCGGCAGCGCGCCATGATCGCGATGGCGCTGAGCTGCGACCCCGAGCTGCTGATCGCCGACGAGCCGACGACCGCGCTCGACGTGACCGTGCAGGCGCAGATCCTCGACCTGATGCGCGACCTGCAGCGCGACTTCAACGCCGCGCTGATCATCATCACGCACGACCTCGGCGTCGTCGCCGAGCTGTCCGACGACATCCTCGTGATGTACGGCGGCAAGTGCATCGAGTACGGCACGTCCGAGGACATCTTCGAGCGGCCCGAGCATCCCTACACCTGGGGCCTGCTCGGCTCGATGCCGCGCCTGGACCGCGAGCCGACCGAGCGGCTGATGCCGATCAAGGGCTCGCCGCCCTCGCTGATCAACGTGCCGTCCGGCTGCGCCTTCCACCCGCGCTGCGTGTTCGAGGAGCGTACGGGCGGCCGGGCCAAGGCGGAGGTCCCCGAGCTGCTGGAGACCGAGGGCGGCCACCTCGTGCGCTGTCACCTGCCGCGCGAGCGGCGGCGCGCCATCTGGGAGAACGAGATCAAGCCGAACCTGGAGGCTTCGTGAACGAGGAGCCCTTGCTGTCCGTACAGGGGCTGGAAAAGCACTTCCCGGTCACGAAGGGCCTGCTCAAGCGGCAGGTCGGCGCGGTCAGGGCCGTCGACGGCATCAGCTTCGACGTGCAGAAGGGCGAGACCCTCGGCCTGGTCGGCGAGTCGGGATGCGGCAAGACCACCACCGGACGCCTCATCACGCGGCTGATCGAGCCGACCGGCGGGAAGATCCTGTTCGAGGGCAACGACATCACGCACATGTCCCAGGGCCGGATGCGTCCGCTCCGCCGGGACGTGCAGATCATCTTCCAGGACCCCTACAGCTCGCTCAACCCCCGGCACACGGTCGGCGCCATCGTGGGCGCGCCGTTCCGGATCCAGGGCATCAAGACCGAGCAGGGCACCAAGAAGGCGGTCCAGGAGATCCTGGAACTGGTCGGCCTCAACCCCGAGCACTACAACCGCTACCCGCACGAGTTCTCCGGCGGTCAGCGGCAGCGCATCGGCATCGCCAGGACGCTCGCGCTCAAGCCCAAGCTGATCATCGCGGACGAGCCGGTGTCGGCCCTCGACGTGTCGATCCAGGCCCAGGTCGTCAACCTGCTCGAGGACCTGCAGAAGGAGCTCGACCTCACCTACGTGGTGATCGCGCACGACCTGTCGGTGGTGCGGCACATCAGCGACCGCGTCGCGGTGATGTACCTCGGCAAGATCGTCGAGATCTCCGACCGCAAGGGCCTGTACGACGCGCCGATGCACCCGTACACCAACGCGCTGCTGTCGGCGGTCCCGATCCCGGACCCGAAGCGGCGCAAGGAACGGGAGCGGATCCGGCTGCAGGGCGACGTGCCCTCTCCGCTCAACCCGCCGCCCGCCTGCCGGTTCCACACCCGCTGCTGGAAGGCGCAGGAGATCTGCAAGCAGGTCGAGCCGCCGCTGGAGACGCTCGCCCCCGGCCACCAGGTGGCCTGCCACTTCCCGGAGAACGCCCCCTCGGGCGGCGGGTCCGCGGCCTCGCCGGAGACGGCCGCCGCTCCCGCGGACTGAGTCTTTCCGCCGGTACGGCCCCCGCCGTCTTCCCCCCAGACGGTCCGCGGGAGCCGTACCGGCGGGGCGTGTTCCGCCACCTCGGCCACGCCCCTGTTACGACGGTATCGGGGCGTGCCTCCACCCGGCATCGGCCTCCCGTACGGCTCTCGCCCGCGACCGTGGGAGGACCGGGGCCCGCCTCGCTACTCCCGTGGTCGTAGACCGAAGGTCAGGAGAAGGCGCCGGGGACGATCAGGCCGGTCTCGTACGCGAGCACGACCGCCTGGACCCGGTCGCGCAACCCCAGCTTGGTCAGCACGTTGCCCACGTGGGTCTTCACGGTCGTCTCGCTGACCACGAGCTGGGCGGCGATCTCGGCGTTCGACATGCCCTTCGCAATCAGGCGCAGCACCTCGAGCTCGCGCTCGGTGAGCCGGTCGAGCCGCGCGGGGGTGGCCTGCTGGTGGGCGGAGGGCAGCCGGGTGGCGAACTTGTCCAGCAGCCGCCGGGTGACACTCGGCGCCACGATCGCGTCGCCGGCCGCCACCACGCGGATCGCCTGGACCAGCTCGTCCGGCGGCACGTCCTTGAGGAGGAACCCGCTCGCGCCCGCGCGCAGCGCCTCCACGATGTACTCGTCCAGGTCGAACGTGGTCAGCACGAGCACCTTCGGCACGTGGGCGCTGGGCGCGGCCTCCCGCACGATGCGACGGGTCGCCTCGATGCCGTCGGTGCCGGGCATGCGGACGTCCATGAGCACCACGTCGGGCAGCAGGGCCCGGGACTGCTCCATGGCCACCGCGCCGTCACCCGCCTCGCCCACGACGGTGACGTCCGGCTCCGCCTCCAGGATGAACCGGAACCCGGTGCGCAGCAGCGGCTGGTCGTCGACCAGCAACACCCGGATCGTCATGATGCGTCCGTCCTGAGAGGGGCGGCGGGCCGCCGGGTGGAGGGGGACACCCTGATCGTCATGGTCTGTCCTTGAAGGGGCTCTGCTTGAGGGGGCTCTACTTGAGGGGGCTGTGATTGAGGGGGAAGTGTGCGCGGACCTCGAACCCGCCCCCGGCGCGGGGACCGATCCGCAGAACTCCACCATAGAGCGCCACACGCTCGCGGATGCCGACGAGGCCGTGTCCCTTGCCTCCGATCCGCGCCGACTCCTCCGCCGCGCCGCGCCCGTCGTCCTCCACGTGGATGCTCAGCTCGTTCGGCTCGTGCCGTACGGTCACCCAGGCGCGGGCGGCGGGCCCGGCGTGCCGCAGGCTGTTGGTCAGCGCCTCCTGCACGAGCCGGTAGGCGGCCAGATCCACCCCTGGCGGCAGGCCGCGCCGTTCGCCCTCGATCCACAGCTGGGTCCGCAGCCCCGCCTCGCGCATCTGCTCCACCAGCGCCGGCAGGTCGTGCATGCCCGGCTGCGGCCCCCGCTCGGCCGGGCCGTCGGTGCGCAGCACGCCGACGATGCTGCGCATCTCCGCCATCGCCGTACGGCCCATCTCCTCGATGGCGGTGAGGGCGTCCCGCGCCACGTCGGGCTTGGTGTCGAGCATCCTGCGGGCGGCGGCGGCCTGGACCGTCATCACGCTGACGTGGTGGGCCACGACGTCGTGCAGCTCCCGGGCGATGCGGGAGCGCTCCTCGGCCCGGGCGGCCCTGGTGTCGGCCTCCCGCGCCCGCTCCAGCCGGTCGGCCCGCTGGACCAGCTCCGCGAGGTAGGCGCGGCGCAGCCGCAGCGCCCGGCCGCACACCCAGCACAGCAGCAGGACGGCGGTGACGACGACGTGGTCGGTCCAGGACGGGGTGATGACCCCGGCGACGGCGCTGGCGACGTAGGAGGCGAAGGAGACGACGAGGGCGGCCAGGCTCAGCGCCAGCCCCCGGCAGGCGGCCACCGAATAGAGCAGCACGAGCCCGCCGAACTCGCTCAGGCCGGGGTCGTAGTGGAGCGTGTCGAGCGCCGCCTGAGGGACGCAGGTGGCCACCAGCAGCACGAAGGGCCGGCTACGCCGCAGGGCCACGGGCAGCGTGCAGGCCGCCGCCAGGATCAGGTTCAGCGCGTCCGTCGGGCGCGGCGATGCGGAGCGCAGCCAACCGGCCTCCTGCCCGGGGGCGGCCGAGGCGATCCACCACAGGGACGCGGTCGTCAGCACCACCGCGAGGATCGAGTCGTAGATCAGGGGATGAGCCCGAAGCCAGGACCGCGTACTGCCGGGGGTGGTGCGCACGTACCAAATCTAGGCGTTCGCCGCCCGCGTCCACCCTGCCCGGGAGGGATATCCCCCCTCCTCCCCACGAAGGAGCCCAAAGGAGGAGTCCGAGCGAGCCTTCGACACGATCGGCGGATGTGAGCGCCCGATGAGCGAAGCGGGAGACACAGTCACAGCTCGTCGCTGGCCGACCTTCTGCTCACGCGGGCGGACAGCCCGGGCTCGCGGTCGGGTACGGGCGGCGGGGTGCCGCCGAACTCCGGGCACAGCGCCTGGTGGTCGCACCAGTCGCACAGCCGCGAGCGGCGGGCGCGCCACTCGCGGGTGCGCACGGCGCGCTCGATGGCCGCCCAGAGCGCCTCGACCTTGCGCTCGGTCGCCCGTAGGTCCGCCTCGTCGGGGACGTAACGGACGATCTCGCCGTTGCCCAGGTACATGAGCTGGAGCATCCGGGGGACCTGGCCGCTGCGCCGCCACAGCGCCAGCGCGTAGAACTTCATCTGGAACAGCGCCTTGGCCTCCCAGTCGCGACCCGGCGCCGTGCCCGTCTTGTAGTCCACGACCCGCATCTCGCCGGTCGGGGCCACGTCGAGCCTGTCGATGTAGCCGCGCAGCAGCAGCCCGCTGTCGAGCACGACCTCGACGTACATCTCGCGCTGGGCGGGCTCCAGCCGCTGCGGGTCCTCCAGCGTGAAGTAACGGTCGACCATGCCACGGGCCTGCGCCAGCCAGGCGTCCCGCTCCCCGTCGTCCTCGAACAGCCCCGCGTAGTCGGGTTCCTCGGCGAGCAGCCGCCGCCACTGGGGCTCCAGCAGATCCTGGGCGGCGGCGACCGTCCGCGCCTCCGCCGGCAGGTCGTACAGCCGTTCCAGCACGGCGTGAACGAGCGTGCCCCTGACCGCGGCGGCCGAGGGCCGCTCGGGGAGCTGGTCGATCACCCTGAACCGGTAGAGCAGGGGGCAGGTCATGAAGTCACCGGCCCGGGAGGGGGAAAGCGCCCCGATGACGGCGCGCTCTTCGGCGAGGGTCATGCCGGAACTGTAGGACACCGGGCCGACAGAACGCTCCCGCCCCTCTCCACGCGCGCCGTGGCGAGCTCAGGCCGAGCCCGACCCCGCGGCGGCGAGGACCGGCACATCACGCCTCACCGGATCGATGGCGGGCAGCCGGACCACGAAGCGCGCGCCGCCGGCGGCGGAGTCCTCGATGTGTATGGTGCCGCCGTGCGCCGAGGCTATCTCCCGGCAGATCGCCAGACCGAGCCCGGCGCCGTGAGGATCGACTCGGAGCGACTTCTCCGACCTGAAGAACCGCTCGAAGAGCCGCTCCCGATCGGCGGGCGGCACCCCGTCCCCGTCGTCGTCGACGGCCATCTCGGCGATGTCACGATCACGCCGCACGGTGACGACGATCGATCGCCTGGCGTGCCGCTGGGCGTTGCTCAGCAGGTTGAGCAGGATCCGGCCGAGCTGTGTAGGCACGCCGTTCACGTACACGCCGGGCTGGAGCCGGAGCAGGACCGGGACGGGTCCGCTCTGCCGGGAGACGTCCTCCTTCACCACCTCGGAGACGTCGACCGGGCGCGGCCGGGTGATCGAGATCCCCGCCCGCAGCCGGCACGACGTGAGGAGGTCGTCGATGATGGATTCCAGCCGGTCGATGTCCCGCAAGCCCTCGCGGAGCAGTTCATCCAGCTCGGTCTCCGGAATGTGAAGCTGCGCCTCCTCGAATCTCACCCGGAGGGCGGTGAGGGGGCCGCGGAGCTCGTGCGAGACGTCGGAGGCGAACCGGGAGCACCGAGCGGCGTGGTCGAGCGCGGCGTTGATGCCCTCGGCCAGCGGGGCCATTCCCGTGCGGTGCTCCGGCTTCTGGATCCGCCCGCTGCCGTCACCGCTGTTGATCTCGTCGAGGCGTCGGCGGAACCGCTCGACGAGGACGGGTTCGGGCCGGACGAGCCGATGCGCCAGCCACCCCACGCGCACGAGCAGCGCCGACGTCAGGGCGCTGGTCATGCTGTCGGACAGGCGCGCGCGCAGGCCCATGTGCGCCCGCCTACCCAGGAGAGCGGGAGTGACCCACACGGCGCGAAAGTGTGTGCGAATTTTTACCCGCGGCACGCGGGAATCCGTATCGGCCGCCGCGCCGGTCCGCCGGCCGCCGCCCAGACCCGCGCGCCGAGACGATCACACGGTGCGCGAGGGGCGGGCGAGCTCTTAGGCTGACCTCACGGCCCGGCGCGTAGCATCGAGGGGCGTGGGAGGGGAAGGCGGCCACATGAGCACACCGGTCAAGGAGTCCACCGGACTTCGGATGGGACGGCCGTTCGGCATCCCGGTTTACGTCTCACCCACCTGGCTCATCGTGGCGGCGTTCATCACGTTCAGCTTCCAGCCGGTTTTCGCCGCCAGTCTTCCCGGATACGGGCTCATAGGCAGCTCCGCGGTGGCGCTCGTCTTCGCCGTCCTGCTCTACGCCTCGGTCCTTCTCCATGAACTGGCGCACTGCGTCGTCGCCAAGTACTACGGCCTGCCGGTGCGCCGGATCACCCTCTACATGCTCGGCGGCGTCTCGGAGATCGAACGTGAGCCCGAGACGGCGGGCCGGGAGTTCAACGTCGCGCTCGCCGGGCCCCTGCTCTCGCTGGGCCTTGCGACGATCGGTTACCTGGTGTCCGCAGTCGCGTTCGTGACCGGTCCCGTCGACCCGCTGTCGATGTTCCTGCACCCGCCCGACGGGCTCGTGCCGGTGCTGATCTGGCAGCTTTGGTCGTCCAACCTGATTGTGGGGATCTTCAATCTGCTGCCCGGGCTGCCGCTCGACGGCGGGCGGATGCTGCGGGCGGCCGTGTGGAAGATCAGGCGTGACGCGGGCACGGGCACGATGGCCGCCGCCTGGGTCGGCCGCGGCGTCGCGGTCGCGGTGGTCGTGGTGCCGCTCCTCATGAACCTCATGGCCGGGCAGGAGCCCGGCATCGGGAGCATGCTCTGGACGGTGGTGCTGGCGTCGTTCATCTGGCTCGGGGCCTCCCAGTCGCTGCGGGTGGCCCGCGTACGGGCCCGGCTGCCGCAGTTGCGGGCCCGGGTGCTGGCCCGCCGGGCGATCCCGGTCACCGCCGAGGTGCCGCTGTCGGAGGGCTTGCGCCGGGCGCGCGAGGCGGGGGCGGGGGCCATGGTGGTGGTCGACCACGACGGGAGGCCGGTCGGCATCGTCAACGAGGCGGCGGTCAACGCCACTCCCGAGCAGCGCAGGCCGTGGGTGAACGTCGGCGCCCTGTCACGCGCCCTGGAGCCCTCGCTCGTGCTCGGCGCCGACCTGGAGGGGGAGCCCCTGCTGGACGCCATGCGGGACACCCCCGCGCCGGAGTACCTGCTCGTCGAGCGGGGCGGCGAGATCTACGGAGTGCTCGCCACGGCCGACGTCAACCGCATGTTCAGCGGTGTGTGAGCGCGGCGTCGCCGGGGACTAGGGTGCTGATCGAGACCGGGGCCGGGCGCCGTCCGGCCGCCCGCCGCGGACTCCGGCAGGCCGGTTCATCACTCTTTTTTGCTACTTTCTGGGGTGATCGATCCGGCACATGGCGTGCCGGCGATGGTGCCGGTCATCCGGTGGCGTTTCCGGAGGGAGAACTTCTGTGACGGAACAGGGCGTGGGGGTGGTCCGCCCGCTGCCGGGGGAGGGCGTGGTCGCCCATCTGAACGGTTTGCTGCTCGTGTGCGCCACCGGCGGCGACCAGCCGGTCGACGACCTGCTGGGCGCGCTGAGCGAGACCGCCACGACGGGCGGGGACGGCCGGGCGCTGGCCCGGCGGGTGGCCCAGGTCCTCGCGCGCGCCATGGACAGGTCGATCGGCGGTGAGCCGGTGGCCTGCGCGGTCGCCGGGCCGGCCGGGGGCGGCGTGGCCGTGCTGGTCAGCGGGGCCGCGTACGCGACCGTGTCGGGCGGCCCCGACGGCGAGGTCCGCCTCGCCGGGCACGACGCGCTGACCTGGACCGACCGTCTCGTCAACGGCCCGGTGTCCCGGGTCGAGTTGCGCCTGCCCGGAGCGGGCCCGTCGAGCCCGTACGCCAGGCTGGACGGCGGTGTGGTCACCGGGGCGGGGCTGGAGTGCGACCTCACCCGGCACGGCGACCTCGCCTTCCCGCCGCTGCCTCCGCGCCCGCCCCAGCCACAGCAGCAGGGGCAGCAGCAGGGCGTGCAGCCCCCGCCCATCGGTGCTCCTGAGCCGATCGCCCCGCGCGGGCCCGTAGTGCCGTCGCCAGTGCCGCCGCCGCCCGTGTCGCCGTTCCCGTCCGGTCCCATGCCGGGCGGCGGGCCGTCGGCCGAGCAGGGGGCGCCGTCCCCGGGATCCTCCCAGCCGCTCGCGCCGCCGCCCGTCCAGCCGCCGTCCCACGTCTCCCAGCCGCTGCCGCCGCTGCCGCCCGCCCTCTCCGACCCGAATCCGCTGCACCACTCGGGGCCGCAGCCGTTGCCCCCGCTGCCCGAACCCGCCGAGGATCGGGGCGCTCCGCACGACCTCAACCCGCCGCACGACCTGAACCTCCAGCACGACCTGGGCGGGCCACACGACCTGGGTGGGCCGCATGATCTGGGCGGGCCGGACGGCCCGCCGAGCGGGCCGTTCGAGCCGGTGCCGCACGCACCCGCCGACGAGGAGCCGGGCGAGGCGACCCAGATGGACGCGGCGCCCGAGCTGGAGCAGCGGCCGATGGTCTACGGAGTCGACTGCAAGAACGACCACTTCAACGACCCGCGCGCGCCCTACTGCGCGGTCTGCGGCATCCCTATCGACCAGCGGGCGGTGGTGCCGTACAAGGGTCCGCGGCCGCTGCTCGGCGTGCTGCTGCTCGACGACGGCATGGCGCTGCCGCTGGAGGCCGACTACCTGCTGGGCCGCGACCCCGAGCGCGCGCCCGAGGTGCAGTCGGGCGAGGCCAGGCCGGCCAGGGTCACCAGCCCCGACGGCTCGGTGTCGCGCCGCCACCTGCGGGTCTTCCTGGACAACTGGGACGTCAACCTGCTCGATCTGGGCTCGGTGAACGGCACCCAGATCCAGCCGCCCGGCGACCCCAACTTCTACGACATCCCGCCGAACGAGCCGGTGCCGATCCTGCCCGGCACGACCGTGCGTGTCGGCGTCTCGCGCACGATGAGGTACGAGCCCCACCGCAACGCCTGACGATCCCGAGGCCGCCGGGGCCACCGGCTCCGGCGGCCGGATCAGGGGCGTAGCCGGTCGATCTCGCTCAGGATCAGCCGTTCCAGCCGCTCGCCTGTGACGTGCGCGGGATACAGCAGCCGGTGCACGCTCAGCCCGTCCACGAGCGCAAGCAGCCGTTCCGCCACGTCCTCCAGGTCCTCGTCCGTACGGATCTCACCGGCCTCGGCGGCGGACCTGAGCAGGCTCGTCACCAGATAGCGGAGCTCGGCGGCCTCCCGCCGCTGGACCTCCAGCAGCGCGGGGCTGGTCAGGCTGCGGCCCCAGAAGCCCACCTCCAGCCCGGTCTCCCCGGCCCGCTCCTCGTCGAGGGGCACGTTGTCGAGCAGCAGTTCGCGCAGCGCCGCCAGGCCGGTGCGGCCCGACAGCTTCTCCCGCAGCCGGTCGGCGATCCGGCGATGGGAGGCCTCCAGGGCCGACAGCAGGATCTCGTCCTTGTCGGCGAAGTAGTGCGTGAGCACCCCGTTGGAGTAGCCGGCCTCCTTGGCGATGGCCCGCGTCGTCGCGGCCTCGATGCCCTCGCGCAGGATGATCCGGCGGGCCGCCGCGACGACCTCACCCCTGCGCTCCTCGTGATTGACGATCTTCGGCATGGTCCACCACCTCGGTTGACATTTTAGTCGGGCGCCCGTCTATTATCCGCTCATGACGGTAGTGACGGTCGGCGTGCATATCGTCGACGTCCTGGCCCGCCCGGTCGAGTCCATCCCGGCCGGTCAGGACACCCACTTGCTGGAGCAGATCCGCATCACCGCGGCCGGTGCGGCCGCGGGCACGGCCGTGGCCCTGGCGAAGATCGGCGTGCCGGTCGCCTCGATGGGCGCCGTCGGCGACGACGAGCTCGGCGACTTCCTCCTGATGATCATGGCGCGGCGCGGCGTCGACGTGAGCGGCGTGGTGCGCAGGGCGGGGGAGCAGACGGCGGCCTCGATCCTGCCCATCCGCCCCGACGGCGGACGGCCGTCGTTCCACGTGCCCGGGGCCAACCTGGGCCTGGCGACCGCCGACCTCGACGCGGACCGTCTCACCGGCGCGCAGGTGGTGCACCTCGGCGGCATGGACGTCACCTGGGGCCTGCACGACCCCGCTTTCTTCGCGCTGCTCGACAAGGCCCGCGAGGGCGGCACGGCCGTCACGCTGGACCTGCTGTCGAACATGCCCGACCTCATGCCCGGCGTCCGCGCGTTCCTGCCCCACGTCGACTACCTTCTGCCGAACGAGGAGCAGGCGCTCATGCTCAGCGGGGCGTCGACGCCGGAGGAGGCCGCGACCGCGCTGCTCGCCGAGGGCCCGAAGGGCGTGATCGTCACTCTCGGGGCGGCCGGCAGCCTCGTGGCCACCGCCGCGGGGCTCACCCGTGTGCCCGCCCTGGACGTGCCGGTGGTCGACACCACGGGCTGCGGCGACGCGTACTGCGCCGGATTCGCCGCGGGACTGCTGCGCGGCCGGGACGTCCTCGGCGCCGCCCGCCTCGGCACGGCCGTCGCCGCGCGGGTCGCGGGCGGGCTCGGCTCCGACGCCGGGCTGGACGGCTTCGTGGCTGACGACCCCGGCCCGGACGCCTGATCCCCGGCTCCCCACCTCCCCGATTCCCCCGATCTCAGGAGTGCCGCCCATGTCCCTCGACGCCTCCCTGCGGGCCCGTGCCGCGAAGGTCATCCCCGGTGGCATGTACGGCCACCTCAACGCGGCCCTGCACGGGGACCGCTACCCCCAGTTCTTCGTGCGGGCCGAGGGCGCCCGGCAGTGGGACGCCGACGGCCGTGAGTACGTCGACCTGATGTGCAGCTGGGGACCGATGATCGTCGGCCACCGCAACCCGCGGGTGGAGGCCGCCGCCGCGGCGCAGCAGGCGGAGGGCGACTGCCTGAACGGCCCCGGCCCGGTCATGGTGGAGCTCGCCGAGCTGCTTGTGGACCTCATCCCCTCCGCCGACTGGGCCATGTTCTCCAAGAACGGCACCGACGCCACCACCCAGGCCCTGATGGTGGCCAGGGCGGCGACGGGCAGGACCAAGGCGCTGGTCGCCCACGGCGCCTACCACGGCGCCGACCCCTGGTGCACGCCCGGTCTGTCGGGGGTCACCCCCGACCAGCGGGCGGACACGATCGAGTTCACCTACAACGACCTCGCCGGCGCCGAGGCCGCCGCGGCCCAGGCGGACGGCGACGTCGCCGCCATCCTGGTCACCCCGTTCAAGCACGACTCGTTCGAGGACCAGGAGCACGCCGACGCGGACTTCGCCCGGGGCGTGCGGGCGCTGGCCGACCGGATCGGCGCGGCGCTGGTCATCGACGACGTACGCGCCGGGTGGCGGCTGGACCTGCGCGGCTCGTGGGAGCCGCTCGGCGTGCGTCCCGACCTGACGGCCTGGAGCAAGGCGATGGCCAACGGCTTCCCCATCGCGGCGCTCACCGGGACCGACGCGCTGCGCGGGGCGGCCCAGACGCTGTACTCGACCGGCTCCTTCTGGTTCTCGGCCACGGCCATGGCCGCCGCCAAGGCGACGATCGAGATCCTGCGCGAGACCGACGGCGTCGCGCTCATGCACCGGGCCGGGACCCGGCTGCGCGAGGGGCTCGCCGCCCAGGCGGCCGCGCACGGCTTCGTGGTCCGCCAGACCGGCCCGGTGCAGGTGCCGTGGCTGTCGTTCGAGGGCGACGACACCCTGGAGAAGGGCATCGCCTGGGCCGGAGCCTGCCTGGAGGAGGGGGTCTATCTCCATCCCTGGCACAACTGGTTCCTGTCGGCCGCGCACACCGACGAGGAGATCGACCGGGCCCTCCAGGGCGCCGACGCCGCCTTCGCCAAGCTGAGGGCCGCGTACGGAGCCGACTGAGGCGGCCTGCACCGGCGTGGCCGGGACGCCCGACGGGCGTGCCGTGCCGCGGACGCCCCCGCGCTCGGGCGCCGGGTTCCGGGCGGCGCCCGAGCGCGGGAGGTCCGTTCCGCTCAGGGGCGTGTCCTGGCCCACTGGATGTCGTCCAGGCGGGTGCCTCCGGGGCCGGGCAGCAGCCCCTTGACGAGGTGCTCCCGGGTGAATCCCGCCCGTTCGAGCACGCGGTGGGAGGCCGTGTTGCCGGGCGAGGTCCCGGCGACGATTCTTCTCAGCGGCGTGTTCGCGAACGCCCACTCGACCAGCAGGTTCGCCGCCCGCGTCACCAGGCCCCTGCCGCGGAAGTCGGGACGGAGGCTGTAGCCGAGCATCGCCTGGCCGAGCGGCGGGATGACGCCGGTGAGCTGGATGTCCCCGGCGAACTCGCCGGTCGCCGCGTCCCTGATGGCGATGTCCGCCCGCTGGCCGGTCAGCCACCGGTGCCCGGCGTACCGGCAGACGACCTCGGTGTCCGCGTACTCCGGCTGCGTGGGCGGCACGTGCGAGTCCATCACGTCGGGCACCGAAGCCAGCGCGAAATAGTCCGCCGCGTCGGCGGTGGTCAGCGGCGTGAGCCGGACGACGCCGTCGGTGAGCGAGCCGCCGGGGAACCCTCCGGGGAAGAACGGCAGGAAGGGCGCGATCGGGTCGCCGGGGTCGGTGCTCAGCCGCCCGAACACCGCCAGGTCGACGCGGACCTCCCCACCGGTGGAGCCGGCCGCGCGCAGCACGCCCTCGTGCGTGAAACCGCACCGGTGGGCGACCTGCTGGCTCGGGACGTTGTCCACCTCGGCGATCAGCGAGATGCGGGGGACACCCCGGGCGAAGGCCCGCTCGGCGAGCACCCGCACGGCGGCCGTGACGACGCCGCGCCCGCGAGCCCAGGGCGCGAGCCAGTAGCCCACCTCCGTCGCGCCGAACCGGTCCGGCGGCTTGAGCCCGGCGGTGCCGAGCACCTGGTCGGTGGCGGCGTCGGCGATGAGGAAGTCGGCGCCGCCGTTCTCCCAGGTGGCGGGGACGACCTTCGTGATCCACGCCAGCGCGTCGTCACGCGTGTACGGCGAGGGAACGAAGGGGATGAACCTCGCGATCTCGGGGTCGGCGCAGGCTCGGGCGATCTGGTCGGCGTCCCCCTCGACCGGCAGGCGCAGAACGGCCGGCCCGGCGGGGATCGCCTCTTGGGGCAACATGTCCCATTGTTACCAGCAGTGACACCGCACCGGCCAGGTGTTTTCCCGGCCGTCGCCGCTCCCCGTCCGGGCGAATCTCGTCGGTCGCGGCACTAGCCTTTTCCGCATGGGTTTTCGCAGGCACGGCCCCTTCCGGGCCGGAGATCAGGTCCAGCTCACCGACCCCAAGAACAAGCGGCACACGGTGACGCTGAAAGAGGGCGGCGTCTTCCACACGCACAAGGGGTCGATCCCGCACGACGACCTGATCGGACAGCCCGAGGGGTCCGTGGTGCGGTCCTCAGGCGGCACGGCCTACCTGGCGTTCCGGCACCTGCTCGCCGACTACGCGGTGTCGATGCCGCGCGGCGCCGCGGTGGTCTACCCGAAGGACGCGGCCCAGATCGTCGCCATGGCCGACATCTTCCCCGGCGCCCGGGTGGTCGAGGCCGGCGTGGGGTCCGGCGCGCTCACCTGTTTCCTGCTGCGCGCGGTCGGCCAGGAGGGGAAGGTCACCTCCTACGAGCGGCGCGCGGACTTCGCCGAGGTGGCCACCAAGAACGTGGAGAAGTTCTTCGGCGGCCCGATGGGGCAGTGGCGCCTGGTGGTCGGTGACTTCGTCGACGCGCTGGACGAGGCGGACGTCGACCGCGTCATCCTCGACATGCTCGCGCCTTGGGAGTGTGTTGACGCGGCGGCGAAGTCCCTTACCCCCGGGGGAGTTATCTGCTGCTATGTTGCGACAACGACCCAGATGTCCAGAACGGTGGAAACCCTGCGGGAGCACGGGAGTTTCACCGAGCCTCACGCGTGGGAGACCCTGGTTCGCGACTGGCATGTCGAAGGTCTCGCCGTACGGCCCGACCACCGGATGGTCGGCCACACGGGATTTCTCGTCATGGCCCGTCGCATGGCGGACGGCGTCACGCCCCCGCCGCGGCGCAGGCGTCCCGCCAAGGGGGCGTATGGAGAGGGGATCGAACAAGTGTGACGATTCAGCCACAACCCGGCAAAGCCGCGTGACACGGGAACATATGGGTGTGTTCCTAATGGTGAACCGAACAATCGGTCCATAAGGTATCAAACGCCGAACACCCAACGTAACTACACGAACACTGCCCGGCCAGGTTACGTACAGCGCCAAGATAGGTAGGGTCTTGAGTAGTCGTTCTCGACGGGGAAGGAGGTGACGGGGCGTGGCAGCTCGCGACGACGCTGAGGCTCGAGCCGCGCAGCGCGAACGGGAGGTCGCGGATCTCACAACACAGGTCTCCTTCCTGCAAGAGGAGATCACCGCGTTGCGCCGGAAGCTGGCCGAGTCTCCCCGGCAGGCCAGGGTCATCGAGGAGCGTCTCCACGAGGCGCAGGCACAGGTGGCCGCCCTCACAAGCCAGAACGAGCGTGTGGTCTCCACCCTCAAGGAGGCCAGGGATCAGATCGTCGCCCTCAAGGAGGAGGTCGACCGGCTGGCACAGCCGCCGTCCGGATTCGGCGTTTTCCTCGAGGCCAGGGATGACGGCACGATCGAGGTGTTCACGGGCGGGCGCAAGCTCCGTGTGAACGTCAGTCCGGCGGTCGACGTCGACTCGCTCAAGCGTGGCCAGGAGGTCATGCTGAACGAGGCGCTCAACGTCGTCGAGGCCCTCGGCTACGAGGACGTCGGCGAGATCGTGATGCTCAAGGAGTTGCTGGAGAGCGGCGACCGCGCGCTCGTCATCTCGCACGCCGACGAGGAGCGGGTCGTCAAGCTCGCCCACTCGCTGCTGGACCAGCCGCTGCGGGCCGGCGACTCCCTCCTGCTCGAACCCCGTTCCAACTACGTCTACGAACGCATCCCCAAGTCCGAGGTGGAGGAGCTCGTCCTCGAGGAGGTCCCCGACATCTCCTACGAGGAGATCGGCGGCCTCGGCCGGCAGATCGAGCAGATCAGGGACGCCATCGAGCTGCCCTACCTGCACGCCGACCTGTTCCGCGAGCACAAGCTCCGGCCGCCGAAGGGCGTGCTGCTGTACGGCCCGCCCGGCTGCGGCAAGACGCTCATCGCCAAGGCGGTGGCCAACTCCCTGGCCAAGCAGGTCGCGGAGAAGACCGGCCAGTCCGGCAAGAGCTTCTTCCTCAACATCAAGGGCCCCGAGCTTCTCAACAAGTACGTCGGTGAGACCGAGCGGCACATCCGCCTGGTCTTCCAGCGGGCGCGTGAGAAGGCGTCCGAGGGCACCCCGGTGATCGTGTTCTTCGACGAGATGGACTCGATCTTCCGCACCCGCGGCTCCGGTGTGTCCTCCGACGTCGAGAACACCATCGTCCCCCAGCTCCTCTCGGAGATCGACGGTGTCGAGGGCCTGGAGAACGTCATCGTCATCGGCGCCTCCAACCGCGAGGACATGATCGACCCGGCGATCCTGCGGCCCGGCCGCCTGGACGTCAAGATCAAGATCGAGCGGCCCGACGCCGAGGCGGCCAAGGACATCTTCTCGAAGTACATCGTCAGCGACCTGCCGCTGCACCCGGACGACCTGGCCGAGCACGGCGACAGCCGCGACGGCACGATCGCCGCGATGATCCAGCGGGTCGTCGAGCGGATGTACGCCGAGAGCGAGGAGAACCGCTTCCTCGAGGTGACCTACGCCAACGGCGACAAGGAAGTCCTCTACTTCAAGGACTTCAACTCCGGCGCCATGATCCAGAACATCGTGGACCGGGGCAAGAAGATGGCCATCAAGGAGTTCCTCGACACCGGGCAGAAGGGCCTGCGGATCTCGCACCTGCTGGCCGCCTGCGTGGACGAGTTCTCCGAGAACGAGGACCTGCCCAACACCACCAACCCCGACGACTGGGCCCGCATCTCCGGCAAGAAGGGCGAGCGGATCGTCTACATCCGCACCCTCGTGCAGGGCAAGCAGGGCACCGAGGCCGGGCGGTCGATCGACACGGTCGCCAACACCGGCCAGTACCTGTAACACCCCGGCTCCGGCCGGACCGGTGCCATCGAGGAGCGGCGCGACCCCGGGTCGCGCCGCTCCTCCGGCTTTCCGGGCCCTTTCCGGCGTCGGCACGCAGACAGGCGGCAGCAGGCGGGACAAAAGTGACCTTTCGTGACGATCGTGATCCGAGGGAACCGAAACCCTGAGTGATCACGTCAAAGAAGGCATGATCTTCCTTGGCTCGCGCGGGTGACCGCTGTGGGACAGCCTGTAAGACAGCCGGTGCGCCGGTCCGATCCGGCCTCGGCCGCGCCGGACGCGGTCCCCGTCCGGGCCGCCGCCGCGGCCGTCGGGAGCCGCCGCCTGGTCGAGCTCGACGTCCTGCGCTTCGTGGCCGCCTTCGCCGTCATGGCCTTCCACTTCATGGCGGCCAGCAAGTCGCTGTGGGACGAGTTCCCCACCAAGCTGTTCGAGCCGGTCGCCCGCCTGACCACGCTGGGCATCCTCGGCGTCGAGCTGTTCTTCCTCATCAGCGGGTTCGTCATCCTGATGAGCGTCTGGGGGCACACGATCGGGGAGTTCGCCGTCTCCCGGGTGTCGCGGCTGTATCCGGCGTACTGGTTCGCCGTGCTCGTGATCTTCATCATGTACCGCTTCAGCGGGGTCGCCGGGTTCGACCCCAAGCTCAGCGACGGTGAGTACCTGCTCAACCTGACCATGTTCCAGGGGGCCTTCGGCGTGGGCCACGCCGGCGGCGTCTTCTGGTCACTCTGGGTGGAGCTGCGGTTCTACGTCCTCGTGGCGCTGTTCTCTCTCGTGGGGATCACGCTGCGGCGCTGCCTGGTGTTCCTGGCGGCCTGGTTCGGCCTGGCGCTGCTGGCCGAGTTCACCCAGAACGAGACGCTGGTCTTCGTCTTCATGCCGCGGCAGGCGCCGTACTTCATCGCGGGCATGGCCTTCTTCCTGATCCATCGCTTCGGGGTGCGTTCGGGGGCTTTCATCCCGTGGCTGCTCGTGGCCGCGGGCTACGGAATGTCCCTGTACGCCGCCATGGAGCGCGTAGGGGAGCGGGTGCGCCTGGTCGGCATCAAGCATTACCCCGCGCCCCCTGAGGCCGTCGTCGTCGCGATCACGGTCGTCTACCTTCTGATGGCCGCGGTCGCCCTCGGCTGGCTGCGGTGGGTGCGCTGGCGCCGCCTCGTCACCCTGGGGGCCCTCACGTATCCGCTCTATCTCCTGCACCAGACGGTCTCGGCCGTCGTGATCCCCGCGTACCGGGACGTGATCGACCCGTGGCCGCTGGTCGCGATCACGATGGCGGTCTCGATCGGGCTCGCGTACCTGATCTACCGTATGGTGGACAAGCCCGGTCAGCGCTGGCTTCGTGCCAGGCTGGGGGCCCTGCTCGACCGGTCCCGGAGGTCCCATCCCCGGGGCCGTGGGGGTGCCTCCCGGACTGCGACGGCCATTCCGGCGCAAAGTCCCGAGGCATCTGTGCCGTAACTGTTCGGTAGCAGGGCATAGAGAAAGGGCTAGGCTCGGATATGGACTACGACGGCCTGAAGCAGGCGGGGTGCGAATGACGGTTCGGCGGGTGATGGGCATCGAGACCGAGTACGGCATCGCCGTGCCCGGTCAACCGGGAGCGAACGCGATGGTGACCTCCTCACAGGTCGTCAACGCGTACCTGGCGGCGTCGGCCGCCCGGGCTCGCCGGGCCCGGTGGGACTTCGAGGAGGAGAACCCGCTCCGCGATGCCCGAGGGTTCGACCTGGCCCGTGAGGTGGCCGACCAGAGCCAGCTCACCGACGAGGACCTCGGGCTCGCCAACGTGATCCTCACCAACGGCGCGCGCCTCTACGTCGACCACGCCCACCCGGAGTACTCCACACCCGAGTGCACCAACCCCCGGGCCGCGGTGCTCTGGGACAAGGCGGGCGAGCGGGTGATGTACGACGCCGCCGTGCGGGCGTCCGCCGTGCCCGGCAACGCCCCCATCCAGCTGTACAAGAACAACACCGACGCCAAGGGCGCGTCGTACGGCTGCCACGAGAACTACCTCATGCGCCGCGCGACGCCGTTCGCCGACATCGTCAGGCACCTGACGCCGTTCTTCGTGTCGCGGCAGGTCGTCTGCGGCGCGGGCAAGGTCGGGATCGGCCAGGACTCGCGCGGCGAGGGCTTCCAGATCAGCCAGCGGGCCGACTTCTTCGAGGTCGAGGTCGGGCTGGAGACCACGCTCAAGCGGCCGATCATCAACACCCGCGACGAGCCGCACGCCGACCCGGAGAAGTACCGGCGGCTGCACGTGATCATCGGCGACGCCAACATGTCGGAAATTTCGACATATTTGAAGCTGGGCACGACGGCGCTGGTCCTGGCGATGATCGAGGAGGGGTTCCTCACCATCGATCTGACCCCCGAGTCGCCGGTCGCGGCGCTGCGCGCGGTCTCCCACGACCCGACCTGCAAGTACGAGATCGCGCTGCGCAACGGGCGGAAGATGACCGCCGTGCAGTTGCAGATGGAGTACCTGGAGCAGGCCCGCAAGTACGTCGAGGACCGCTTCGGCTCGGGCGTGGACGACCTCACCAAGGACGTGCTCAACCGCTGGGAGTCGGTGCTCACCCGGCTCGCGGAGGACCCGATGCAGTTGTCCCGGGAGCTCGACTGGGTCGCCAAGCTGGAGATCCTTGAGGGCTACCGCACCCGCGACAACCTGCCGTGGTCGCATCCGCGGCTGCAACTGGTCGACCTGCAGTACTCCGACATCCGCCCCGACCGCGGCCTGTACAACCGGCTGGTCGCCAGGGGCCGGATGCAGCGTCTGGTGACCGACGAGGACGTCGACCGCGCGGTCGAGATGCCGCCCACCGACACCCGGGCCTACTTCCGCGGCCGGTGCCTGCGGCAGTACAGCGAGTCGGTCGCCGCCGCCTCCTGGGACTCGGTCATCTTCGACATCCCGGGCCGCGAGTCACTGCAGCGCGTGCCGACCTTGGAGCCGCTGCGCGGCACCAAGGCGCATGTGGGCGACCTGCTCGACCGGTGCCGTACGGCCGCCGACCTCGTCGCCGCCCTCACCGGCGAGGGCTGAGCGAGACCGGCGCCGGCCGGTGACCCCGATCAGCCGTGCCGGGTGATCCGGGGGGACCGGCACCCCGCCGGCGATCGTGCTCGACCTCGGTCTGCCCGACATGGACGGCGCCGACCTGCTGCGCATGCTCCGCGCGGCGAGCCGTGGCCCGGTCATCGTCGCCACCGCCAGGGACGGGAAGGCCGACATGGTCCGCCTGCTCGACGCCGGTACCGACCGTTACGTGGTCAAGCCCTACAGCGCCGCGTGGCTGGCCGCGCTTGTACAGCCGAGCTGACCACGTGCCGCGAAGCCCAGCGCGGAAGGGGCGAGTGCGGGCACTGCGGCGCCCTGCCTGCCGAGGACGACAACGACGCCGACCGGCGTGGGTGACCCATGATGACCGTGCATCCGCCGCCGATGCGCTGCCGTGGAACTGGTGGTGTCGGCAGAGGCGTGAGACGTTGCCGTACCCCGCGGACGTCGGCCGTTGGTGGGGTCTGCAGCTGGACCGCGTACGGATAGCCGAGATCGCCGACACCGACGAGTACGGCGCGTGAGGGCTCTCGCGACAACCCGCCTCCGCGCCGACGCTGCATTCACGCACCGGCCGAACGGCCACGTCCCGATGAGGAGCTCACGGGGCGTTGACTTTGTCTCAAGGTATGTCTCATGATGTTGCTACAAATCTTGCGACAAAGGAGGGGTTATGGCCCATGAACCGTTACCGGACGCCGGCCCGTCGGCGCGTGCCGCCGATCTGCGACTGGCGGGCGAGTGGCTTTCCCGGCACGGCCTGTCCGGTGCCCGCCCGACCCCGCTGCTGGCCAGCCGGCTGGCGGTCCGGGGACGCGCCCGCCTCGCCGCTCACCTCATCCTGGCCGTGCTGATCATCGCGAGTGCGCTCGCCGCCACTTCCGCCTTCGGTGGCTTCCAGTCGCATCGCCCGCTGCCGCTGCTGGCCCTGACCGCGTTGGTGGCCGGGCTGCTGCTCGCACAGTCGCTGCTCGACTGGTGGGTGCGACGCGTCGATCAGCGGGCGGGCGCGTCGCTGTCCCGCAGGGCCGCCCATCCGATCCAGCCCGGCTGGCGGGCCGTGCTCGGCCTGCCGTACGCCGTCTTCGCGGTCGCCACGTTCGCCGGCGCGATGGTGCTGGCCGGGAGCGCCCTGGCCGTTCCCGACCCCACCGTGCGGCAACTGGCCGTCGTCCTGCTGATCGGCCTGCTCGGCGTGACAGCCATCAGCGCCATGCAACTGCGCCACCTGCTGCGGCGCCCGGTCGTGGCGGAGGACGAGGAGTCGCTGATCGCCGACGTCATCATGCGCGTCGAGGACGCCCGCGACCTCACCACGCCGAGCGTGCAGTGGTCGCTGCCCATGGTGCTGCTGTTCGGCACCGCGCCCGGCTGGTTGAGCGCCGCTGCGGTCGCCAACGTCATCTTGGGCGTGGTCGCGTGCGTCGCGCTCCGCGTCAGGACGCCGTCGAGCGCGACGGTGGCCCGGCGGGTGATGAGCGTCCGATGATCGTCATCGACGCGGCCTCGCCGGTGCCGCCGTTCGAGCAGCTGCGGGCCCAGCTCGCCCGGCAGATTCAGGATCGCACGCTGGCCGTGGGCACCCGCCTTCCGACCATCCGCCAGCTCGCGGCCGACCTTGGCCTGGCCGTGAACACGGTCGGCCGGGCGTACCGGGAGCTGGAGGAGGCAGGACTGATCGAGACGCGCGGGCGGGCGGGCTCGTTCGTGTCGGCCGCCGGCGAGGATGGCCTGGAGCGGGCCCGCCGGGCCGCCGCCGACTACGCGGCCGTGGTCGCCAGCGTCGGCATCGATACGGGCGAGGCGATCCGCATCGTGCAGGCGGCTCTGACATCCGGCACGGTGACACCGGCCTCGTCGTGACCGCGACCCGGCCGCGGGCGCGTCGGGCGGCGATGCCGGCGAGCGCATGGGGCGAGAAGTCAGTACCCCCCGCGGCTGCGCCTCCTACACGCGGGCCCGCACCGCAAGGTCACCCAGCGGGTACGCAACAGACCGTCCGGACAACGGGAAGACCGCGCGTAGCCGTGCGCCCGGGCTGTGCGGGACGACATGGAGGGTCCCCCCGTGAGCCCGCGCGATATCCCGGGCGATCGGCAGCCCCAACCCCGAGCCTCCCGTGTCCCGGGTGCGGGCGTGGTCCAGGCGGGTGAATCGGTCGAAGACGATGGTGTGGTGTTCCGGGGGGATGCCGGGGCCGTCGTCCACGACGTCGAGGACGGCGTGGTCGTCCGGAGACGTGAGGGTGACGTGGACTGACGTGGAGGCGTGGCGGACCGCGTTGTCGACGAGGTTCGCCACAAGGCGGCGGAGTTGGTCGGCGGAGCCGTTGACGAGCAGGTCGGGGGTGAGGTCGAGGTACACGTGGACGTCCGGACGAGGGCGTTTGCGGACGGCCTCCTCGGCGACGACCTGGGCCAGGTCCAGTTCCTCGGCCCGCGACAGGGGTTCGCCGGCGTCGAGCCGGGCCAGCAGGAGGAGGTCGGCGGAAAGGGACTGGAGGCGTGCGACATCGTCCAGTGCCGCAGTCGCCAGCGGCTTCTCGGCGGGCAGGGCCAGCTCCAGTCGGGTTCGCAGGATCGCCAGTGGGCTGCGGAGTTCGTGTGCGGCGTCGGCGACGAACTGTCGCTGCGCGTCGACGGCGGTCTGCAGCCGGTCGAGGGTCGCGTTGACGGTACGGGCCAGTGCCGCGATCTCGTCTCGGGTGTCCGGTTCCGGCACGCGTTCGTGCAGGCCGTACGCGGTGATGTCGGCGACCTTCGCCCTGATCGCGGAGACCGGCCGTAGCACGCGGCCGACCGCCAGCCAGGTGAACAGCGCGACCACCGTGAGGAGCGCCGGAACCCCCGGGATCAGCAGGTTCCTCAGCGTGGTCATCGCCGCCAGGGCGGGTCCCTTGGAGGCCTTTCCGAGGACGGTGACCGGGCCGTCCTCGGTCTCGAACGTCCGTCTGACCACGAGCACGGCCTCGTCGGGTAACGGGGGGCCGTCGTCTTCGCCGGTGGCAGCCGAGCCCGGCAACGGTCCCTTCCCGCCCGGCGGCACCGCTCCCTTTCCAAGCGGTGGCACCATTCCCTTTCCGTACCCCGGGTCGCCCGGCTCCGACTCCGCCTTCAGATGTTGCATCTGTTTCTTGGCGTCGTTCGCCGCCAACTCCTTGGTGGAGGCCGTCAGGCTCGAGTCCAGCGCGGCGAACAGCGCGATCGAGGCCAGGCAGAGCGCCGCCGCCACCGCGGCGGTGGCCGTCAGCGTCGTGCGTAGACGTACGCCCATGTCAGCCCTCCAGCCGGTAGCCCACGCCCCGCACGGTCTTCAGCGTCGTCCGTCCGAACGGTTTGTCGATCTTGCGGCGCAGCGCGCTGATGTAGACCTCGACGACGTTCGAATCGCCGTCGTACGCGAAGTCCCACGCCCGGGCGAGCAGCTCGGACTTGGTCACCACCTCGCCCGCGTGCCGGGTCAGGCAGTGCAGGATCGCGAACTCCTTGGGTGTCAACGCGATCTGTACGTCCCCGCGACTGCACCTCAGCCCCGCCGGATCGACCCGGAGATCCCCGATGGTCAGCACCGTCGGCCGCTCCCGCACCTTGCGCCGGGCCAGTGCCCTGAGTCGCGCCAGCAGTACGACGTACGAAAATGGCTTGGTCAGATAATCGTCCGCGCCGATGTCCAGTGCCTCCGCCTCGTCGTACTCTCCGTCCTTCGCGGTCAGCATGAGGATCGGCGTCCAGTTCCCGGCCTTCCGCAGCTTCGCGCAGACCCCATAGCCGTGCAGCAACGGCAGCATCACATCCAGCACGATCACGTCGTACGAATGCTCGGTCGCCATCCACAGGCCCTCGCGCCCGTCGTAGGCGAGATCGACCGCGAAGCCCTCTTTGGTCAGGCCGTCTTTGAGCAGCTCGGTCAGCCTGCGTTCGTCTTCCACCAGAAGTAGGCGCACGGCAACAGGGTGAAGGTAAGAACCTAAGGTGAACATGAAGATCATCGCTTACCTCTTCAGGCTCGCTTCAGGTGTAGGGGCCCAAACTGCTGAGCGTTCCGTCAACCGATCACGGGCAGCCCCCCACGGGCAGCCGATCTAGGGGAGTGACCAGCAGAATGAAGAAGAGGAGCATGATCCTCGCGGGGGTCGTCATGACGGTGGGCCTCGGCATCGGCGGCGCCACGGCCGCGTCCGCGACCTCCACCGGCGCCCCGAAGCCGGGGGTCGGCTGCGCCGTGAAGGGTGGGCCGACGGCCATGGGGGAGGGCAAGACCACCGTCAAGGTCGACCAGGACGGCAAGGTCTTCGTGGACGGCAAGGAGGTCCCGAAGAGCAAGCTGCGCACCTTCTGCAAGCGACCTCCGCTGCCCGGAAAGGGCGTCGCCTGCATCATGAAGGCCAAGGGCGACAGGGCCGACAAGGGCGGCAAGTTCTGGGAGGACAAGTTCAGGGGCGGCAAGGTCTTCGTGGACGGCAAGGAGGTCCCGAAGAGCAAGCTGCGCACCCTCTGCAAGCAGCCTCCGCTGCCCGGCAAGGGCGTCGTCTGCATCGTGCACGTCAAGGGCGACGGGAGCGGCGAGTTCGGCACGAGCGACGAGAAGGTCTACGTCGGCGGCAAGCCGGCCCCGGAGGGTAAGGCGCGCTTCAAGTGCCCCCTGCCCAAGGAGCTCGGTGAGGGCATGGATGACGTGCACCTCGGGGACGACGCCCCGGTGACCGTCACGCCGAACTGACACACGACTCGCCGCAGGCGCTGACCACTCCATGCGAACGTCCCGTCGGCCACCTCACCGGCGGGACCTTTCCGCCGGTCAGCGCGTGCGAGCAGTTCGAGCGTCGGGTTTGAGGTCCTCGGGGAGGAGATCAAGCGAGCTTCTCCAGAGGTCATCGCTCGGGAGGGTAGGCATGCCGGGAAACTGGGCTGCCTCATGATTCGGCGGCACTCTCGGCATGCGCGTCATCGTCCAGGGCCGCCGAGAATGCGGCGATGAGTGCCGCAGCTTGTCAGAGGCTGTCGCGCCAACCGGGTCCGGTCCGTCCCCGCCCGATCAGTGACGACGACATCGCGTTCATCGTCGCGACGGCCTTGATCTAGAGGTCGATGACGACCTTGCCGTGCACGTGCCGGCCGGCCTGGAGCTCGGCCGCGCGGCGGATCTGCTCGACCGGGAAGCTCGCCGCGATGGGCACCCGGAGTCGGCCCGCCGCGACCAGGCGGGCGACCTCTTCCAGGGCGCCGGGGGCGGCGTTCGCGCCGTTGGCCGTCGACACGCCGTCGACTTGCGCGGCGATGGTGCAGATGCGGCCGTCCGGGACGCCGAGTTCCCTTGCGGCGTGCACTGTCTCCGTCCCGTGCAGGTCGATGGCGGCGGTGACACCGCCGGAAGCGAGGGCTCGGACCCGGTCGGCCAGGCCGTCGCCGTAGGCGACCGGCTCGGCTCCGAGATCGCGCAGGAAATCGGATGATGTCGCCGATCCCGTCCCGATCACGCGCGCTCCTGCGATCCGGGCCAGCTGGACGGCGAACACCCCGACCCCGCCCGCCGCGCCGCCGATCAGCACTGTGTCGTCCGGGCCGGGGTCGACCACGGCGAGGGCGGCGGATGCCGTGCGGCCGGCGATCGTGAGGGTGGCGGCGGTGCGGTCGTCGACGCCGTCGGGAGTGTAATGGGCCTCGTTCGCCGCGATCCCCCCGGCCAGGTCGATCACGACGAAGTCGGAGACCGCGCGGGACAGGGCGCCCCCGAACACCCGGTCGCCGGGCGCGAAGCCGGTCACCCCGTCACCGACCTGGTCGACCAGTCCCGCGTAGTCGGTCCCGAACCCGGCCGGGAGGCTCAAGCCGAACCGGGCGGCGGTGTCCGCGTCGGCGGTCATGATCCAGTCCATCGGGTTCAGACCGGCCGCGGTGACCCGCACGCGGATCTGTCCCGGGCCGGCCTGCGGAGCGGGAACCTCACGGATGTCCAGGACTTCGGGGCCGCCGAATGAATCGAGCCGGACCGCCCTGCTCCTGCCCGTCGGCGGTTGATCGCTCTGTTCCTGCATGTACGCCTGTCTCCTTGGGGGCTAGGGAACGCCTTGAAACGGACTATGCTCCGTTTCCATGGATGACCCTAACACAACCGGAGCGTGATCCGTTTTGGCTGAGGCGGAGATGCGCGCGCCACGGGCGGACGCAACCCGTAACCGCGACCACTTGCTCGCGGTGGCGACCCGCGTGTTCATGTCGGCTGACGCCGAGCCGTCGATGCGTGCGATCGCCCGCGAGGCCGGAGTCGGCATCGCCACGGTCTACCGGCACTTCCCGACCCGCGAGTCGCTGGTCGATGCGGTCTACCGGGACCAGGTCGTGCGGCTGACGGCCGGCGCCCGCGAGCTGCTCGGCCAGCTGCCTCCGGCTGCGGCGATGCGGCGCTGGATGGACTTGTTCGGGGACTGGATCGCGACCAAGAACGGCATGCTCGACACGCTGCTCGCGATGATCGAGTCGGGCGAGATCGCCCATGCGCAGACCCGGAGCGAGCTACTGGCGGCCATCACCACGATTCTCGACGCCGGTCGCGTGGCGGGCGACCTCCGCTCCGACGTCACCGCCGAAGACATCGCCGCCTCCCTCATCGGCATCTTCACCGTGGCCCCCCGGCGCGAGCATGAAGCCAAGGCCGGTCGCCTGCTGGACCTCCTGATGGACGGCCTCCGGCCCGCCGCCCGGCCGGCCTGAGCCCGGATCGAGGCGGCTTGTAGGCCGATGCCGCCGACGCCCTCGTCGCCGAAGGCCATCTCGTGGACCCCGACGACCTGGCCACCGTCTGCCCCCTGATCACGCGCACCATACGCCGCTTCGGCGACTGGCACTTGGACCTCATCTCGCCCAAGGACGTCGTCGCCGCCAGGTCGCACCTGGCCCCCGGAGCGCTGTTTCCCACCACGCCGGTGTGACGCCCCAGACTGGCTAGACGAGTAAGTCCTATGTGATGGCACGGTGGTGGCGATCAGGGCGATGTCGTCGCGGTCCTGGTCCTGCTCGCATAGTGGCTAGCGAGGGCGTGGAAGGCTTCCTTCGGCTCCCACGGCATGCCGGGATAGGTGGTGGCTTGGGCGCCGTCGAGCATCTTGACGATGCCGTAGGAGCCGATGTCGAGGTCGTCTGTGGGGTTGGCGCGGTGCGGGAGCTCGAACCCGGCGAAGCTGAACCAGAAGACGGTGTCCATGCCGACCTCGTCGAAGACGGTCAGCAAGTCGTCCATGTAGCGGACCTGCTCGCCCTCGTCGCGTTCGGTGCCGGGCTTGACGCGGCCGTTCTCAACCACGGTCCAGCCGCCGGCGCCCCAGTCGGCCGCGCCGCGGAAGGTGCAGCAGCCGGCCTCGGTGACGGCGACGGGCTTGCCGTGGGTGAAGTGCTCGCGCAGGTCCTGGCGGAAGGTGGCGGCGTTGTGCCGGTTGCGGTAGGCGTCCACGCCGATGATGTCGAAGGGCGTCCAGTCGACGTGCTCGATGGGGATGGAGGCGTAGCTGAGCGGGCCGCCGAAGCGGGGGCGTACGGAGGCGGCGACCTGGGAGAGGAAGGCGTTGACGGGGCGGGGGAGCGCGGCCAGTGCCGCGGCGCGCTCCTCGGGCGCTGCGCGCAGGGCCTGCATGCGTTCGGTGAAGGTGTCGCCAGGCAGGTAACCGCGGGCGAACAGGCTCAGCTCGCACCCGGTGACGAGCACGACGTCGGCGCCCTGGCGGCGCAGCGTTTCGGCCCGGTCGGCGCAGTCGTCGAAGTAGGGCAGCATCTGCTGCTCGGTAAGTTCACAGGGAAATGGTGAGAACCAGACCTGCAGTCCGGCCTCGGCCGCGTGCTGGGCGGCGGTCGTGAGTCGATCGAGGTCGCCGCCGGTGATCCGGATGGCGTTGCAGTGCAGGTCGTCGGCGATGATGCGCATCTCGCGTGCGACGGTCGCCGGGTCGAAGAGGCTGCGGCTGCTGTCGCCGTTGGGAAAGGTACCGGTGTCGTACTGCACGCCTTTGCCACGCATGACTCTCCCCTAAGGTTCGTTTTGTTTCTTAAGTAGAAGATAAGATACATGATGTGCCTAAAACGGAGATGGATGGATCCCGGCGCAGACGCCGCCGGGGGGCGGAACTGCAGACGGTCCTCTTAGAGGCGGCCTGGCAGGAACTGCGCGCTGTCGGCTACCACGAGCTCACCTACGACGCCGTGGCCGCCCGCGCCCAGACGAGCCGGACGGTGCTCTATCGCCGCTGGCCGCATCGACGTGACCTGGTGCTGGCCGCCATGCGTCAGCAGGTGCCAGCACCCCCGCCCATACCTGACACCGGCTCTTTGCGCACCGACCTGCTGACCCTGCTCCGCCTGGTCAGCTCACGCATGATCGAGCTCGCCCCCGTCCTTCAAGTCATCGGCGACGGCCGGGCAGATGACAGCGATCTCACCGACTACCTGCGCGAGCGCCTCAGCCAGGCCGGTACGCGCGAGATGGACGCCCTGCTCCAACGCGCTGTGGTACGCGGCGAGATCAACCACGCCCGCACCCCGGCCCGGGTCGCTGTCGCGCCCATCACGCTCGTCGCCGTGGAGACGCTCGTCCATCACCGTCCGCTGCCTGAGACCGCACTCGCCGAGATCGTCGACCAGATCGTCCTGCCCCTGCTCGCAAGCCACGATCGAGACGACACGTAGGAGATGCCGGCATGGCAGGCGCCGCCGTGGCCAGGGGCGGGGCTGCGCTCGTACGCAGTGCTGGCCGGCGACGAGGGAAGCGCCGGGTGCGCCGGGGCGGCGTGGCGCCGTCGCGGCAGTGCGGCCGCCAGGAGAGCGACGGCGGCCAGCACCACGGCGATGGCGGCGAAGGCCTGCCCGTAGCCGGCCGCCAGCTCCTGCGCGGGGCCGGGCCGCCGGGTTCGCCACCCTCCCCCGCCGTTGCAGCGACCAGGGCGGCCAGGCCGAGCGCGCCGCCGATCTGCTTGCCGGTGTTCATCAGCCCGGAGGCTGCCCCCGCGTCGGCCGCAGCGACGATGAGCACGCGATCGTCGGTGCGGCGCATCAGCCACGGCGTCACCTTCAGGCCCACCAGCATGGTTAGCAGGGTGTTCGGCAGGAACGCCAGCCCGGTCTGTGGCCGGTGATCAGGAATGAGCAGAGGGCATTCAGGATCATGTTGTGACGCAAGACCTGAACACCCTCTTGACCGCACTGTACGTGAAGATCGACGACGAGTTGGGCGGACCGCGATGGATGGGCAGACCTCCCGTGTTGACCGACTCCGAACTGGTCTGTGTCGCGGTCGCCCAGTCGATGCTCGGCTTCACTTCCAAGGCCCACTGGCTGCGCTACGCCCGCAAGCACCTGAGGGACCTGTTCCCCTACTTGTCGCAGCAGTCCGGCTACAACAAGCGGCTGCGCGCCGCGCTCGGGCTGATCAAACGGGTCATCCGGATGCTCGCGAAATCGAGCGACTTCTGGCTCGACGACTGCTGGATCGTGGACTCCACCCCGATACCCTGTGGCATGTCCCGGCCCACCGTGAAACGCTCAAACCTGGCCGGATGGGCGGGCTACGGCTACTGCGCCAGCCACTCGCGGTTCTACTGGGGGCTGAAGCTGTACCTGGTGTGCACCCCTGCGGGCATGCCGATCCTGTGGGCCCTGGCCGACCCGAAGATCGGCGAGCGCGAGGTACTGGCCGCGCTGCTCGAAGTCGAGGCGGGCGTGGCGGCTGAGCACGACGGCATCCTGCTGATCTGCGACAAGGGGTTCGCCGGGAAGGACTTCGAGACGCTGCTGGGCGAGTATGGGATCAGGATGTTGCGGCCGTCCCGCAAGGACGAGAAGGCCCGCTACGGCGAGCCGATGCTCAAGAAGGTCCGGCAACTGATCGAGTCGGTCAACGACACCCTCAAGGGCCAGCTCAACCTGGAAGACCATGGTGGCCGGTCCTTCGAGGGTGTCGCCGTCCGCGTCGCCCAGCGCGTCCTTACGATGGCCACCGCGATCTGGCACAACAACGCAACCAACGCCCCGATCACCCGGTCGCTGATCGCCTACGACCACTGACCGGAGATCGGACTTACTCGTCTAGGGTGAACGCATGACCGATGCGGCGGGACGGGTCGAGCCGTCCGGGGTGTGGGCCACAGCCTTGGGTGTGGCCCGGGTGAGGGCGATGGAGACGGCCCGCGAGCAGCCGCTGTTCCGGGACCCGCTGGCCCTGGCCTTCGCCACGGCCGGCGGGAGAGGCCCTGGGGTGCCGCCGCCCCCGCACGCGGACGAGGCGGCGCGGCGTCGCCGGCTCGCTGTAGCCTTCTCGATCGTCATCCGGACGAAGTTCCTCGACGACCTGCTGGACCGGGCGGTCGCGTCCGGCGTCCGGCAGGTCGTGCTGCTCGGAGCCGGGATGGACAGCAGGGCCTTCCGGATGGACTGGCCTGCGGGGACCCGGCTGTTCGAGGTCGACACGGCCGAACCGCTGGGCTTCAAGGCGTCGGTGCTGCGTCAGGAGCGGGCCGTTCCGCGCTGCGAGCGGATCACCGTCCCGATCGACCTGCGTGAGGACTGGCCCGGCGCCCTGGCCGCGGCCGGGCACGATCCGGCGCAGCCGACGGTGTGGATCGCCGAGGGACTGCTGATCTATCTGCCCGAGGACGCGGTGCAGTCGCTGCTCGAACGGGTCGGCGCGCTGTCCGCTGCAGGCAGCAGGATGGGCCTGACACTGGGCTCGCCCGGTGTGGTCGAACGCTTCCGCGGGGACGCCACTCCGGGATCGCCGGCGTCGATGTGGGTCTGGGAGATGCCGGAAGACCCGGTTGGCTGGCTGGACGGCCTCGGCTGGGAGGCGGAGACCTTCACCCTTCGTGAGCGCGCCGAGGCCTACGGGCGTCCGGTGCTCACCCCGTCGCAGCAGGACGAGGGCGTCGGCGGACTGGTCTCGGCGGTGCGCGCGGCGCGCTGAGCACGATGAAGGCCGGCCCCCACATGTGGCGGGGGCCGGCGCGGCCGAGCTGCTTGACCGGCTCGCCGCCGACCCGTCCCGCGAAGCCGGAGGCCCGGCGGTCCGGAGGCTACGGGAGGCGCGGAGGCCCGGGTCGGCGGGACCCGGTCGTGGGGGCGGGCCAGTAGGGATTGTCCCGGCGACGCGACTCCACGTCGTGGAAGCGTCCGGTCGTGAGCTCCCCGGGTGCCAGAGGCCACCCGTGGCCGGAAGGCGGCGGCTTGTAGGGGTGCGTCCCGCTCGGCTTGGGCGCGGTGCGGCTGGGCAACTCTCCGGCCGTACGGCCCGGCGTCGCCGCCGGGATGCCCTGCCGCCGCAGAACGTCCACGAGCACGTGCATCGCCTGGTCGACGGTGAGCCGTTCGTCCGGGTCGTGCCGCAGCAGGCCCTCGATCAGCGGTCGTAGGAGGCCCGCCCGGCGCGGCGGCTCCGGCTCGCGGCCCAGCAGCGCCGCGGCCGGCAGCGGCTCCGTGGTCGGATAAGGCGGCCGCCCCTCGACCCCGCAGTAGAGCGTGGCGCCGAACGACCACAGGTCGGCGGCGGGGGCCAGGCCCTTCCCGCGCAGCCGCTCGGGGGCGAGGTAGGCGCCGGACCGCGCCACGGGCACGGTCGTCGACCCGCCGGGATCCCGGTCGAAGGCGGCGATGCCGAAGTCGGTCAGCACCACCCGGTCCTCGGTCAGCACGACGTTGGCGGGCCGGATGTCCCCGTGGACGACGCCCATCGCGTGCGCGTGCCGTACGCCCGACAGGAGCTGGAAGCCCACCCAGGCGGCCCAGTGGACCGGCAGCCGGCCGAGGTGGCGGACGGTGGCGCCCAGCGTGAGGCCCTGCAGGAGCTCTGTCACGATCCAGAGCCGGCCCTTGTCCTCCAGCAGGTCGTGCACGGTGATCACGGCCGGGTGGCTGAGCCGGGCCGCGGAACGGGCCTCCCGCAGCGCCTGCCGCCGGGCGGCCGGCAGGTCGGCCACGTCCACCCGGTACGGCGGCTGCACTTCCTTGATCGCGACGTCGCGCTTGAGGCGGAGATCGTGTGCCTGCCACATGATTCCGCCGCCGTCACGATGGAAGGGCGTCAGCAGCTTGTACCGATCCGCCAGCAGTTGCCGTGCGTGCGATGCCATCGACCACCCGTGCGCTAGGTCGTGCCGTGATCCATCAATTGTCGTCCCGGACGCGGTCGCTCTGCGCCGAAAGGCGGCCACGGGGAGTGTGAGGTCGATAACGATCCGGTCTAACGAAGACGGTTCCCGTGGGCCGGCATTGCCCGCCGCAGGCCCGAATCCCCGCGCGTTTGCCTTCCCGGCGTTCACCGGGTTGTCTGGCCACAGTGGCCGGGCCGAAGATCGCACGCTCTTTCGCGCGCATTGTCGGTCGGTTCGGGGAAGATATGGGGAGAGGCGTCCCCCCGAGCAGCGGAGGTGTCAGGGATGGCGACCAAGGAGACCGGCGGCCAGAAGCAGACAGGGCGCCAGGAGCACGAAGTCGAAGAGACCGAGGCGCAGGCGTCCCCGGACGTCCAGGAGCGCCACGAGAAGCTCACCGACGACGTGGACGCGATCCTGGACGAGATCGACGAGGTCCTCGAGGAGAACGCGGAGGAGTTCGTCCGTTCCTACGTGCAGAAGGGGGGGCAGTAGCCCCGGCGGGAGGCGTCCGGGCCGGTGGCGGTCGCGCCGGGGGAGCTTCCCCCGGCATGGCCGCCGCCGGGCCCGGAAACTCCGGTCGAACGCGCCCTCGCCGCCGCGCCGCGATGACCGGCGCGCGAAGCCGTCCTCGGCGACGATGCGGCAGACGACGTGCCAGACGATGACGTGCCAGACGACGCGGTATCCGGCAGGCGTCCCGGTTCCACCGGCCCCGTGAAGGTGGCCCCGATGGGGTGACGCCGTGCAGGCCGGGTGTCAGGCTCCGCCGAGAAGAACGGTCGCGATCTCGAACGGATTCAGCGGGACGCGCACTGTCCGCCATGACCCAGGGGACCTCGCGGGCCCCTGTCCGTCCGCCCCGTCGCCGGGGAACACCTCGTCGCGGGACACCTCCAGAGGGCTCAGGGGAGAGCCCAGCACGCCGGCCGTCCAGGCCGCGGTGAAATCTCCCCGGACGACCGCCTCGGTGGCCGTGGAATGCTCGGCCACCAGGCGGACCTCCAGCCGTCCGTCCCGCTCGCGCAGGGCGGCCATCATGACGCCGTCCCCGCTGATCGCGACGCGACCGCCTCCGCCCGGGCCGTCCCCGTCCATGTCCCCCGCCTTGGCCCCGCCGGTGCCCGGTACGGCGAGCAGGTCGTGGCGGAACTCCTCGGCGAGCCTCGGCAGCCCGGCCTCGTGCCACTCGCCCGCGTACGGCAGGACGGCGAAGCGCACGGCCAGCGGCCCCTGGCACTGGGCGGCCGGGGTGGGCACCTCGGGCCCGGCGGGCTCGTCGCGGTAGGGGTTGCGGTTCCTGGACAGGTAGCCGACGGACCGCACGAGCGTCAGCGCCATCTCCGTCCCGTCCCCGCCGATCTCGTCCCTGACGATCTCGTATTCGGTGACGTGGTCGAGCAGCACGGCCAGGCCGCCGGCGGCGGCGAAGGACTCGGCGGGGAAGGTCGGGATCGGGCGTTCGCCGCCCCCGCCCTCGGCCGCCAGGCCGCGCCGCACCACGGCGAACTGCCCTTCTGCGTACGACTCGGCCGCCGCGCGGGGCAGCGGCGCGTGCCAGCGGACGCGGTGGTCGCGGCAGCGCACGTCCATCGTGATCTCGCACCGCGCGAACGGCTCGCCCGCCCTGAGCTCCACCCGGGTCGTGACGGCCGTGGGCACGGTCTCGTCGTCGCCGAGGCCGGCCGGCCAGTCGTACACCCGCGTGATCTCGTACGCGCCGGTCAGCGGGCCCGAGCAGACCTCCTCGACGACGACGCGGGAGGGCCGGTCGAGGAGCCGGTCGTCCGGCGGGGGCGCGTGGTTGTAGGTGTCCCCGGCGTCCCCGCCGTGGACGATCCGCCCGACGCCGTGGACCTCGGCCCCGTCCGCGCCGCGCAGCGAGAGCGTCCCGTCGCCGGCCACGCGCACCCGCAGCAGCCCGTTGTCCAGCACCGGCTCGAATCCGTACGGGTCGGTCTTCAGGGCGTTCGCGACGGGTGCGGTCAGGCCGGGCGCGGGCGGACGGGCCGTGAGGACGGCACGGCCGAGCGGCGGCACGGTGACCAGCGCGGCCACGGTGACCACGGGCTCGGCCACCGTGCGGACGACCCACGGCCCGGGACCGGCCTCCAGGACCGCCCGGCGCAGGTCCTCGTAGGCGTACGCGCCGGAGGCGTGCCTGCTCACGGTGACGGTGAACACGCCGTCCCCGGCGTGCCAGGAGACGATCTCGTGGCCGTACAGTTCCCGCTCGTGGACGCGCCCGAGAAGCCGGGAGAGGTCGTCCATGACGGTCTCGTCGAGCAGGGTCGGAGCGTGTTCGAGCCGCTGGACGGGGACGGCCCGCCCCGAGGCGTCCGCCAGGGACGCGCGGTCCTCCGGCAGGTCGGCGAGCACCAGGCCGGTCCGCTCGAACGGGGACGGGTTGACGACCACGAGCGCGCCCTTCGGCGCGGCCTCGGCGAGGGACGCCGCGACCAGGTCCACGACCGCCTGGGCCGTCTGCCCGGCCTCGGCGATCCTCGCGGCCACCTGCTGGGCGGTCTCGTCCGAACCGCAGCCGGTGACCGAGTCGTGCCCGCTGCAGGCGATGACCGACCGCCAGGCCATGTCGATGAGGCGTTCACCGGCGGACCGGTCGGCGAGCCACAGCGCCGACAGCGGTTCCGCGTAGCGGGTGAGGACCCGCTCGGCGCGGGCCATGGCCTGCTTCAGCGGCACCCGGGCCGAGATCACGCCGGGCAGGATGTTGGCCCGCGCGTGCGAGCGCAGCTCGCCCGCCACCCGCGGCACCTCTCCATTCGCCGGATCACGGGTCAGGGCCTCGGCGAGGGTGGCGACGCGGAGCCCCGACGCGGTGATCTCGCGGGCGGGCGCCGAGTGGTCCGCGCCGTACATCGCCAGCAGGGTGTCACCGGCCGCCCAGCCCTCCGCCGTGGAGACGAAGGCCGTCACGCGGTCGGGCATGCCCTCGGCCGGGCCGGTGAACAGGCCGAAGGCGTTGCCGTAGCCGCCGGGCAGATATCCGGTCCTGATCGTGGTGCCGTCGGCGCCGGTCCAGTCGAAGGCGTCGCGGTCCACGTGCGCGGGCACGCCGCGCCACAGGCACGCCAGGCGCAGCCCCGCCAGCGCCAGCATCTGCGGCATCTGGGCGCAGTGGCCGAACTGGTCGGGCAGGTAGCCGACGGGCATCGCGCTGCCGAGCGCGGCGGCGCCCCGCATGCCGTACTCCAGGTTGCGCAGCAGGGTCTCGCCCGAGCACAGGAACTCGTCGGCGAGGATCAGCCAGGGCCCGACGGCCAGCCGTCCCTCGGCGACGAAGCGGGCGACGTCGCCGCGCCGCGCGGGCCGGATCTCGAGGTAGTCCTCGATCGCCGCGAGCTGGCCGTCCATCGTGAAGCGGTAGGCGGGGTCGGCGGCCATGGCGTCCAGGACCTCGTCGAGCACTCGCACCAGCCCGACCCGGAACCGCTGGAAGGGGAGGTACCACTCCCGGTCCCAGTGCGTGTGCGGGACCACCACGATCCTGTCGCTATCTGCTGAGGCTCTCCTCGGCGTGACCGCTGGCTCCACTCCCGCCCTCCTCGGCGTAGCTGCTGTCGGCCCCGGCGGTCGCCTCCCGCGGGGCGCCGGTGACCTCCTGGGCGCACTCTCCGCCGATGGGGATGCCCGACCACCGCGCGTACCGGTGCACGATCCGCTGCGCCGTGACGATATCCTCCAGGGCCCCGTCGAGTCCGGTGAGCGGCGGTTCCTCCTGGGTGACGAAGCGGTGGAAGGCGCGCAGCTGGCGTTCGAACGCCTCGGCGACGTCCTCGTTGACGACCGTCCGCTCGGTGGTGCCGACGCGGCAGGTGACCGTCAGCCGGGTGGGCGCGTTCAGCAGATAGGGGGAGGGGAAGCGCAGCTCCAGCGAGCCGTGCTCGTGGTGCAGCGTCATGACCTCGTGGTAGGCCGGGTAGCTCGGCAGGTAGTGCCAGCGGATGCCGTATCTGCCGGAGCATTCGCCTCCGAGCGTCCCGCTCACCTCCAGGGACGGCGGGAACGCCTCCACCGGCCACACGGCCACGTGGTCCACCGTGTCGGGAGACCCCGTGAACAGCCGCATCAGCGACAGCTCGTGGCACAGGCTGCTCAGCAGCACCTCGGCGTACAGCCGCCGCAGCCGCTCCGACGGCGTGCCGAGCGCGGCGGTGAGCGCCCGCTCGTCGGCCTCCGCGTAGGGGGCCACCCGCTCGGGCGCGGGATGTCCGGGCCGCGCCCGCGCGAACAGCAGCTGCGACTCCTCCGACGGGTGCAGCACGGTGGCGTCCAGGTGGCGGACGACCTCCGGCCCGCCGGCCTCGTGCAGCGCCTCCAGCAGCCGCTGGGAGGCCGGGTCGTACTGCTTCATGTAGCCGGCCATCAGCCGTTCGCCGGAAAAGCCGCTCAGCTCGGCCCGGCTGTAGGCGAGGGGCTTCTCGCACAGCACCCACAGGCCGCGTTCGAGGGCGGCCCGCACCAGCGGCCCGTGGGATCCCGGCGTGAGCACGATCAGCGCGTCGAACCCGCCCCTGTCGAGCATCGCCAGCGGGTCGTCGTACGCCGGGACGCCCGCCTCCCGGCCGACCGTCTCCGCGTGCCCGCGGTCGAGGTCGCACACGGCCGCGACCCGGAACAGGTCGCGCCGCCGCGCGAGCAGGGGCAGGTAGACGACCTGCGCGACCACGCCCAGCCCGGCGATCCCCACCTTCACCGTCTCCACGTCCTCACCCTCCTCCGCTCGGCGGCCTGCCCTGCACCTCCCCATCGGTGGCGGAGCGCAACCCCCCGTCACGTGCAGACGGCCACCACCTCGTTGGCGGGCGTCTCCAGCCGGTGCACCCCGGGATGGGCGGGCAGGAGGGCGAGGTCCCCCCTGACCACCCGCCGGGTCTGCGGACCCCACAGCACCAGCCCGTCGGCGTCCACGGCGAGGAACTCGTCCTCCAGCCGCAGCAGCAGCGGGGCGCCGGGGGAGGCCGACACCGCCGTCCGCCCCTCCGCCACGGCCCGCACGACCGCCCCGGCCGCCTCGGGACCGCGGCCGTCGCCCTCGGCGAGCACCCACGTCGTCGGCGCGCCGGGCAGGTGACCCTCCTCGGGCCGGTGGTAGTCGCCGCCGCCCACCACCACGAGATCGCCGGCCGGGTCGCCGATCGAATCGTGCGTCCAGGCCTGCGCCCAGGCCAGCGGCGCGCCCCAGCTGCGGTCCCACCAGCTCCAGTGCCACAACTCGACGACCCGCGGCCGGTCGGCCATCGGGTGCCGCCAGGCGCAGTCGGCCGCCACCGGATGGTTGACCGACAGCACCCCGCCCCGGTCCCGTACGGCCTTCGCCCACTCGTCGGGGGGCCGCCGGAAGTCGATCCAGCCGACGTCCCCGAGCGCGCCCGCGTGCCCGAGGTCGGTGGTCACCTCCTGCCCCGGCACGAGCACGAGGCCGGCCAGCGCCGAGGCCGCCGCGAGCTCCACGTGGTGACTGACGGTGTTGTGGTCGGTCACCGCGAGGAAGTCCAGCCCGGCCGCGGCCGCCACACAGGCCAGTTCGTAGACGCTCAGCGTCCCGTCCGAGTGGTCGGTGTGCGCGTGCAGGTCCCCGGCGAGCCAGCGGTATCCCGGCGGCGACGGCAGGCGGCGCCGTACGGCGGCGGGCTCGGGCGGGACGGGCGCGGGCACGCGGGAGAAGCGGCTGCGGCGCCGGCGCGGCCGGGCGGGCGGCCGCACGTGCCTGATCACCCGGATCTCGTACGGCAGGCCGCCGAGGGGCACCCGGTGCAGCCCGACCAGCACCCGCCACACCCCCGGCTCGATCTCGCCCGGAAGATAGCCCGGGGTGGCCCAGGACGGGGTGATGGTGTACTCGGAGCGCGCGCCCCCCGACCAGCCGCGAAACCCGGCCGGCCCGGCGCAGCCGAGGTCGAGCACGCCGGCCGACCGGTCGTAGGACAGGCGCACCGTGAGGGCGGCCGTGCCGGGCCGCACCTCCACCGGCACCTCCGCCACCGGCCCGGCCAGCCGGTCGTCCAGCGTCCACGTCCCGCTGATCGCGGCCCTGGTCGTCACGCGCCACCCACCAGGGTGTCGTCGCGGTAGAGCAGCGCCCGGCCTGGGCGGGGCACCGCCCAGGCGGCCGTCCCCGGCGGGGGCTCGGCGCCCTCGGGGACCACCACCTGCAGCAAGTGGTCCGTGCACTCCAGCGTGACGAGATGGGCCGTGCCGAGGTTCTCCACCACCGCCACCTTCCCCGGGAACGCCCCCTTCTCCCCGGGCTCCCGGGTGGTCAGGTCGGCGTACTCGGGCCGCAGGCCGTACAGGACCTCGCCCTCGGGCGCGCCGTCCGGCAGGGGGAACTCGGCCCCGGCCACCCGCAGCACGCCGTCCTTCGCGACGCCCGGCAGCAGGTTCATCGGCGTCGACCCGATGAAGGAGGCCACGAACGTGGTGGCCGGGCGGCGGAACACCTCGGACGGCGTGCCGAGCTGCGTGATCCGCCCGGCCGACATGACCGCGATGCGGTCGGCCAGCGCGAGCGCCTCGCTCTGGTCGTGCGTGACGAAGACCGTGGTCACCGCCAGCTCGCGCTGCAGGCGCTTGAGGAACGTGCGGGCCTCCAGGCGCAGCCGCGCGTCCAGGTTCGACAGCGGCTCGTCGAACAGGAACGCCTTGGGGTGGCAGGCGACCGCACGCGCGAGCGCCACGCGCTGCTGCTGCCCGCCGGACAACTGGCCGGGCCTGCGGTCCAGCAGCTCCGACAGGCTGAGCCGGGACGCCGTCTCGGCGGCCTTCGCCTCGCGCCCGGCCCGCGGGACCTTCCTGATCCGCAGCGGATAGGCGATGTTGGCGGTCACGTCCATGTGCGGGAACAGCGCGTAGTCCTGGAAGACCATCGCGACGTCCCGCCGTCCCGGAGGCGTTCCGGTCACGTCCACGCCGCCGATCTCGATCCGCCCCGAGGTGGGGGTCTCCAGGCCGGCGATCGTCCGCAGCAGCGTCGTCTTGCCGCAGCCCGACGGGCCGAGCAGCGCGAAGAACTCGCCGTCGCCGATCTCCAGGTCGAGCGAGTCGACCGCCCGCACCCCGCCGGGGAACTCCTTGGTCAGGCCGCGCAACGCGATCACCGCTTGATCCCCCCGTGGAAGCGGAAGCCGTACCTCCGGCTGACGAACACGTACATCACCACCACCGGCAGCGAGTAGAGCAGCGAGAACGCCGAGATCACATCGAGGCGCGGCGCGCCGCCCTCGGTGTAGAGCGTGTAGAGGATGACCGCGCCGGGGGCCTTGTCCGGGTCGCGCAGCAGGATGAACGGCTGCAGGAAGCTGCCCCACACTCCTGCGACCGCCCACACCGCGATCGTGGCCAGGCCGGGCCGCACCAGCGGGATCACGACGTGCCGCAGCACCTGCCCCGGCGACGCGCCGAACACCCGCGCCGACTCCTCGTACGACGTGGGCGTGGCGTCCATGAAGTCCTTCAGGATGAAGATCGCGGCGGGGAGCAGGCCACCCGACAGCGTGAGCACGACGCCGAGGTGGGTGTCGATCAGGTTCAGCCGGGTCGCCAGCTCGAACAGCGGCACCATCGCCGCCGTCCCCGTCACCACCGACGACAGGAGCAGCAGGACGTACAGCAGCGCGTCGCGGCCGGGCACCCGCGCCCGCGACAGCGCGTACGCCGCCAGCGCGGCCAGCGTCACGACCAGGGCCGCGCTGCCGCACGCCTGGATCAGCGAGTTGCGCAGCGAGCCCAGCGCGTACGGGTTGTCCAGCAGAGCCCGGAAGTTCGCCAGCGTGAACTCCGGCACCGAGGCCGTGATCGACGGGTGGGCGTCGAACGGCGCCGAAGCCAGCCACAGCAGCGGCAGCGCGAAGAACCCCAGCACCAGGGCCAGGAAGGCGGCCCGCCCGATGGTCCCCAGCATGTGGCGCACCGGCGTCATGACGGCCTCACTTCCCCCCGGGACCGCAGGAGGCGCAGGTAGCCGAAGGCCAGGACCAGGTTCACCACGAGGACGAGGAAGGAGACCGCGGCGCCGAAACCGAGCCTGCCGCCGCTCATCGCGACGTTGTAGATGTAGACGGGCAGGATCTCCGACCGCCCTTCGGGCCCTCCGGCGGTGAGCTGGAAGGCCGTGAAGTCGTTGAACGTCCACAGCGTGATCAGCAGCAGGTTCGTCAGCACATGCCCCTTGATGTGCGGGAGGACCACGTCCCTGAGCTGCTGGAGCGTCGACGCGCCGGCGAGCCGGGCGGTCTCCAGGTGCGACGGCGGCACGTTCTCCAGCGCCGCGCCGTACAGCATCATCGAGAACGCCGTGCCGCGCCAGACGTTGAACACGATGATCGACGCCATGGGGTGGTCGAGCAGCCAGGCGAAGCCGGGCGTGTGCAGGATCGCGTTCAGCGTCCCGCCGTCGCGGTCGAGCAGCGCGATCCACAGGAACGCGACGACCGACGACGGCAGGATCCACGCCAGCAGCACCAGCCCCTCGGTGAGGCTCTTCAGCGGCCCCCGCCGGTCGCGCAGCGCCCACGCGATCGCGAACCCGAGCACCGCCTGCCCGAGCACGGCCGAGCCGAGCACGAACTGCACGGTGAGCCACAGCGACGTGCGGAACCGCTCGTCGCCCAGCGCCTCGGCGTAGTTGGCCGCCCCCACCACCTGCGGATCGGCCGCCGCCAGGCCGGTGAGCCGGTAGTCCGTGAGGCCCAGATAGACGGTCCACAGCGCGGGGAAGACCAGGAACACCCCGATCAGCACCAGCGCCGGCAGCACGAACCCCACGGCGGGACGGCGGCCCAGCGTGCCGGACTCAGCTCGCGCCATGCTCAGCTCGCGACATGGGCGGGGCCGCCGACGAGGGACTCGACCTTGCGCTGGTAGGCGGCGGCCGCCTCGTCCACGCTCGTGCCCGCCACGACCGCGGCCGTGGCCTCCTGCAGGGCGACCGACACCTGCGGGTAGACGGCCAGGGGCGGCCGGTACGCCGTGAGGGGCAGGACCTCGTCGGAGACGAACTTCAGCATCGGGTCGGCCCCCAGCACCGTGTCGTTCACGTCCTTGCGCGCCGTGATCCGGGCGGCCCCGGCGAGCTGCGACCTGGTGGCCTCGGCCGAGTGCATGAACGACAGCAGTTCCCAGGCCAGCTTCGGGTTCTTCGAGTTGGGGTTGAGCACCCGTACGGCGCCGCCGGACATGCTGACGAAGTCCTGGCCCCGGACGCCGGCGCCGGGGCGCTGGGCGGGGATCAGGGCGTAGCCGACGACGGAGTCGCGGTCCTTCATCGGGGCGACCTCGGCCTCGGGCTCGATCACCGACCGCCAGAAGTAGTCGCCCTCCGCCAGGATGGCGATCCTGCCCTCGGCGAACTGGGCGAACGACTTGTCCCGCCCCCGCGCCTCCTGCTGCAGCCTGGGGTCGCCGAGGCCGCCGGAGTAGACCTGCCGGTAGAAGTCCAGCACGTCCCTGAGCGCCCGGGAGGCGCCGGTCCACTTGCCGTCCGCGTAGATCTGCGCCCCCGCGCCCGCCAGCAGCGGCAGCGCGCCCTGCATGGTCGTCGCCTCGCCCATGGCGGTGCCGGCGTCGATCTGGATCGGGACGGGGACTCCGGCCCTCTTGAGCGCCGCGCCGGCGTCGAGGATCTCCTGCCAGCTCCGCGGCTGCCAGTGGTCCGGCAGGCCGGCCTTCCGGAACAGGGCCCTGTTGTAGAACAGCACCCGCCCGTCGGTGCCCTGCGGCAGGCCGTACCTCTTTCCCTCGAACGCGCCGAGGCCCTGCACGGCCTGCGGGATCTGGCTCCAGCCCTCCCAGGAGTCCGCCTCGGGACCGGCCACCTCGGCGAGCGGCTTGACGTACCCGGCCTGGGCGAACTCGCCCACCCAGATGCCGTCGAGGTCGATGACGTCGGCGCCCGCCCGTGACTTGAGGTCGAGGGCGACCTTCGTCTTGTACTGCTCGTCGTCCACGCCGCTCGGCTGGAACACCACGCGGACGTCGCGGCCCTTGGCCTTCTGCGCGGCCTCGAACCGCGGGATGACCCATTTGGCCGTCCAGTCGGCGGTCTCGGCGTTCTTGCCGCCGGAGATCGCGTTGGCGGTGACGGTCAGGGTGACGCCCTCGTCTGTGGAGTCGCCGGAGCCGCCGGTGCCGCAGGCGCCCAGGGTCAACAGGGCCACCGCCGCCACCGCGAGCGCAGGTCTCATGATCGACCTCCCCGTAAGTCCTGACGTACGGACAAATCGACACTCGCACGCGATTACCGACACGTAAAGAAACGGTTTGGTGAACGAGTAAGGGACGCGCGCCCGGCCTCTTGCGGGATGTCTGGTTCGCGCTGAGCTGATCGGGAAGAGTGCAACCAGCGCTGAGACCTGAGTATGGTCGGGCGTAACAACGCATGCTTGGAGGGAGTCGCGTGGCATCTCAGCCAGCCTGGATGAACAGCCTCTTCACATATACGGGATCGTCGTCGTTCTCGGAGTTCCTAGGCGTGCACGCGCCGAACCTGCTGCCCGCCCGCAACGAGTCGCTGGCGGCGCCGGTGGGTGACGAGATCCCGCACGCGACCACCATCGTCGCGGCGACCTGCGCCGGCGGCGTGGTGATGGCGGGCGACAGGCGTGCGACCTCCGGGAACATCATCTCGCAGCGGGACATCGAGAAGGTGTTCCGCACCGACGACTACTCCTGCATGGGCATCGCGGGCACCGCGAGCACCGGCCTGGAGCTGGCCCGGCTCTACCGCGTCGAGCTGGAGCACTACGAGAAGACCGAAGGTCGCTCGCTGTCGACCGAGGGCAAGGCGCACCGCCTGGCCACCATGATCCGCGGAAACCTGCCCATGGCCATGCAGGGCCTCGTGGTCGTGCCGCTCTTCGCGGCCTACGACCCGTCCCACGACACCGGGCGGATCTTCAGCTACGACGTGGGCGGCGGGCCGTACGAGCAGAGGGAGTTCCACTCGATCGGCTCGGGTTCGATCTTCGCCCGGGGCTCGCTCAAGAAGCTCTACCGGGAGAACTCCAGCCCGCAGGACACGGTCCTGGCCTGCCTGCACGCCCTGTACGACGCCGCCGACGACGACTCGGCGACCGGCGGCCCCGACGTGATGCGGAAGATCTGGCCGGTCGTGTCCGTCATCACCGCCGACGGCTTCCGCCGCCTCCCGGACGACGAGGTCGCCGAGTTCGTGGAGTCCATGCTGGAGAGGCGGATGACCGCCCCCGAAGGCCCGACCGCGCCGCTGCGCTAACCCAAGAGAGGATCACCCCCGGTGTCCATCCCCTTCGGAGGATATGCCTCGCCCGAGCAGATCATGCGGGACAGGGCGGAGTATGCCCGCAAGGGCATCGCTCGCGGTCGCAGCGTGGTCGTGATGCAGTACGCGGACGGCATCCTGTTCGTGGCTCCCAACCCGTCCAAGGCGCTGCACAAGATCAGCGAGATCTACGACCGCATCGGCTTCGCCGCAGTGGGGCGCTACAACGAGTTCGAGTCGCTCCGCCTGGCCGGCATCCGCTACGCGGACATCAACGGCTACACGTTCAACCGCAACGACGTCACCGGCCGCGGCCTGGCGAACCTGTACGCCCAGCACCTCGGCATGATCTTCACCGAGTCGATCAAGTCGTTCGAGGTGGAGATCGTCGTCGCGGAGGTCGGCGAGGCGGCCGAGGACGACCAGATCTACCGGATCACCTTCGACGGCTCCGTCTTCGACGAGCAGGGCATGGCCGTGATCGGCGGCCAGGCCGAAGCCGTCGGAGGGCGCCTGAAGGAGCGTTACAGCGAGGGACTGCCGCTGCCGCAGGCCCTCGACGCCGCGCTGGCCGCCCTGACCGAGCCGGGCGGCGAGCGTCCCCCGGTGACCCAGATCGAGGTCGCCGTCCTCGACCGGGGCAGGGAGCACCGCAAGTTCCTGCGCCTGACCGGGTCCCGCCTGGAGAAGCTCCTGGAGGCCGCCCAGGAGAGCCAGGGGGGCGCGCGGCAGCCCGCCGCCGAGGAGGCCCAGGCAGAGCGGGAACAGGCCGAGCAGGCTCCCGACACCGCCCCGCCGATCGCCCCCGAGGGCGACATCGACACGGGCTCAGGCGAGTAGCCCGTCCTCCCGTCCGTACACCGCGGTGCCGCGCCCTCATCAGGGGCGCGGCGCCGCCGTCTCATGCGGTCGGCTCGGGCATTTCGGTCCAGCCAACCCCCGATTTCGCTACCCTCATCCGGTTATGACGACTTTTGATCTCTTCCGGCGAGCGGGCGTTCCGGCCGCCGCCGTCGCCCTCCTGTCGCTGACCGCATGCTCCGGAGCCTCCGGCACCTCGGCCTCGCCCACCGTGACCGCCACCGTGACGGTGACGGCCCCGGCGTCGCCCGCGGAGCCGTCCGCCGATCCGGCGGCCTCCGACACCCCGGCGGCGGACACGCCCACCGACTCGAGCACGACCGCGCCGACGCGGAAGCCGGGCAAGGCCGGGCCGCCGATCACGGACAAGACGCCGGCCCCCTTCGGCGGGACCATCCAGTCGGACCCCGGGCACGACTTCACCAAGGGGCTCAGCCCCAGCAGGGACGGTGTCGTACGCGGCCAGCTGGTCGCCATGCACGACGAGAACGTGGCGGAGTACCGGCCCGTCAAGTTCGTCAAGGAGTACGGCGGCAGCACCAGCGGCCACTTCGAGGGGCCGCCGGGGGGAGACGTGACGGCCTTCGCCGCGCCGATCGCGAAGAACGTCGTGTTCCTCAGCGCGGTCGGCTGCGACGGCAAGGACCAGACCATCGACAGCAAGTACCTCGGCACCCAGCGCTGCTCACGGGGCAAGCTGGTCCTGCGGGCCGACGCGGGCGACCTGCGGGCGCTCATCACCGTTCAGGGCGGGCAGATCGTCAAGGTGACGGAGATTTACGCCGCCTGACGGCTCCTTCTCGGCATTCCACCGCCTGATCACTGTTCGGCCGCCGGTTTATGGGAATAGTGTGAGGTGATGGATCGACGCATATTCGGGCTGGAGAACGAGTACGGCGTCACCTGCACGTTCCGCGGGCAGCGGAGGCTGTCGCCGGACGAGGTGGCGCGGTACCTGTTCCGGCGAGTGGTGTCCTGGGGCCGATCGAGCAACGTATTCCTGCGCAACGGCGCACGTCTCTACCTGGACGTGGGCAGCCATCCCGAGTACGCCACCCCTGAGTGCGACAACGTCGTGGAGCTGGTCACCCACGACAAGGCGGGGGAGCGGATCCTGGAGGGCCTCCTCGTGGACGCCGAGAAGCGGCTCCGCGAGGAGGGCATCGCGGGAGACATCTACCTGTTCAAGAACAACACCGATTCGGCCGGCAACTCCTACGGCTGCCACGAGAACTACCTCGTGGGCCGGCACGGGGAGTTCGGGCGGCTGGCCGACGTCCTGATCCCTTATCTGGTGACCCGCCAGATCATCTGCGGTGCGGGCAAGGTGCTGCAGACCCCGCGCGGAGCCGTCTACTGCGTCTCCCAGCGGGCCGAGCACATCTGGGAGGGCGTCTCCTCGGCGACCACCCGGTCCCGGCCGATCATCAACACCCGCGACGAGCCGCACGCGGACGCCGAGCGGTTCCGCAGGCTGCACGTCATCGTGGGCGACTCGAACATGAGCGAGACCACGATGCTGCTCAAGGTCGGCGCCACCGACCTGGTGCTGCGCATGATCGAGGCCGGTGTGGTGATGCGCGACCTGTCCCTCGAGAACCCGATCAGGGCGATCCGGGAGGTGTCGCACGACATGACGGGCCGGCGGAGGGTGCGCCTGGCCAACGGCCGCGAGGCCTCGTCGCTGGAGATCCAGCAGGAGTACCTGACCAAGGCGCAGGACTTCGTCGACCGGCGCGGCGGGGACGCCATCGCCAAGCGGGTGCTGGAGCTGTGGGAGCGCACGCTCCGGGCGGTCGATACGGGCGACCTCGACCTCGTCTCGCGGGAGATCGACTGGGTCACCAAGTACCAGATGATTGAACGTTACAGACAGAAGTACGACCTGCCGCTGTCGTCGCCGCGCGTCGCGCAGCTCGATCTGGCCTACCACGACGTCCACCGCAAGCGCGGGCTGTTCTACCTCCTGCAGAAGCGGGGGGCCGTCGAGAGGGTGGCCGACGACGTGCGCATCTTCGAGGCCAAGTCGGTTCCGCCGCAGACCACACGGGCCAAGCTGCGCGGGGAGTTCATCCGCAAGGCCCAGGAGAAGCGGCGTGACTTCACCGTCGACTGGGTCCACCTGAAACTCAACGACCAGGCCCAGCGGACGGTGCTGTGCAAGGATCCGTTCCGCAGCGTCGACGAGAGAGTCGAGAAGCTCATCGCGGGTATGTGATCTCTTACACCGCTCTGACGGCGGGTTCGGGTAGCCTGGCCCGGACCCGCTGTCTGTTTGAGGATTCCCATATGCGCCGTCGTACGGCACTCGTCGCCGCCCTACCCTTCTTGCTCGTCGCCGCCTGCGGAACCGCGCAGAAGAGCACGTCCAGCGCGAGCCCCGCCTCCAGTGGCCAGGCCGCGGCCTCGGCCATCAAGGTGACGGGAGAGGCCGGCAAGAAGCCCACCGTGACCTTCCCGGCGGGCAAGCCCTCGCTCACGTCGGCCTCCATCAAGGTCGTCGAGGGCCAGGGCACCCCGGCCAAGGACGGCGACGTCCTCACCGCCAACGTCACCGTCTACAACTGGGACGGCAAGGAGAACAAGGCGGCAGGCTCCGACTACGACCAGGGCAAGTCGGAGTTCGTCTCGGTCAGCCCGCAGCTGCCCAAGGCGCTGCACGAGGCGCTTATCGGCGCCAAGCCGGGCGGCCGGGTGATGGCCGTGATCGCCAAGGACAACCTGAGCGCGGAGCAGCTCAACCAGGCCAAGCAGCAGGGTCAGGACTTCAACGCCGTGTCCCAGGTGCTGGTCATCGACGTGCTGGGGGCCGCGCTGAAGTCCGTCCAGGGCACCGCCGTCGACCCCGCCGTGAACGGCGTGAAGGTCGAGAACCCGAGCGGCGACAAGGCCCCGGCGCTGACCACCAAGACCAGCGAGAAGGCGCCCAAGAAGCTGGTCGTCAAGACCGTGATCAAGGGTGGCGGCCCGGAGGTGAAGGCCGGTCAGACGGTCCTCGCCCACTACGTCGGCAAGATCTGGGGCACCGACAAGAAGTTCGACTCCAGCTGGGACCGCGGCCAGCCCGCGACGTTCGCCCTCGACCAGGTCGTCAAGGGCTGGGCGCAGGGCCTGACCGGCGTCCCGGTCGGCAGCCGCGTCCTGATCACGATCCCGCCGGACCTCGGCTACGGCAAGGAGGGCAACGCGCAGGGCGGCATCAAGGGCACCGACACGCTCGTCTTCGTCGTGGACGTCCTCGGCGCGGCCTGACAGCGACGGACGACAGGGGCCCCTCCCACCCGGCGGTGGGAAGGGGCCCCTGGCGTACGGGCGTCAGCCGAGGATCTGGTAGCCGTCGCCGTAGACCTTCCACCGCAGCGGCGGGTCGAGGTCGAGGTTGCCGTTCTTGAGGAACACCCGCTGGGCGGTGTCGACCCGGCTGGTGTCGCTGTGCGCCTCCTCGGTCTTCATCGCCGCCTTGCGGGCGTCGAGGAACGCGTTGAGGTAGGCGACCTCGTCGCCGCCCTGCGCCGGGGTCTTCGCCTTCTTCATGGCCGTCTTGCGGATGCCGCCGAAACTGACCGGGTCGGCGCCGGGGCCGTGCATCACGATGGCGTCGTAGTAGACGAACTGCCCGAGCGCGCGCAGGCCGTCGGCCTTGGCCTGGGCCACCGCGGGGTTGAAGTAGACCCGGTCGCGCTCGTCGTTCTGCGCCTGCCGGAACACGGGATCGGCGGCGGCGGCGCGCCAGTCCTTGGGGAAGTTCGGGGCCAGCCCCTGGTGCGAGTCGGTGCCGTTCACCTTCCGCAGCGCGGGCAGATACCTGGCCAGCACGTTGCCGGGCTTGCGCGTGGTGTAGAGCTCGACCAAATCGAGCATGTCGCCGGTGCCCGAGCAGAAGCCGATGATCCCGGCGGTGTAGCCGCGCCCGTCGTCGATGTCCTCGATGTACTTGTACTGGGCCTTCCAGTCGAGTGAGGAGTTCTCCGCGCTGGAGACGAGCTCCATCGCGATCTCCTTCTTCTTCGGGTCCGTGAGGTCGACCGGCGCCGCCTTGACCGTCACCTTCACGGTCTCCGCGGTGGCGGCCGGGCCGCCGGTGGCGGCTCCCGCCGCGTTCGAGGGGAGTACGGCCGCGGCGGCGGCCACGAGCAGCAGAGCCGCGCGCCGGGGAGTGCGCCTGATCAGCGGGTCTTTCACGTGCGTCGCTCCGTTCTCCGCCCGCGGCCATGCGTCGTGGCGGGAAGGGGGCGCGGGGCGGGGGATGAGCCCTCCGTGAGGGGGTTTAGTTAGGAAGGTTTCCTAATGAAAGCAGTACTCCGCGGTGGTGTCAACAGCCCCTTGACCGGCCGTCCCGGCCGGCGTCCGATGGTGGCGGCCGCCACGACCTAAACTCCGGCTGTGACGAGCGACGACCTGGAGTCGATGAGCGTGCTCGGCGATCCCGTACGGCGGGCGCTGTACCGGTTCGTGGCCGAGCAGGGGCGGGACGTGGGCCGCAACGAGGCGGCCGAGGCGACCGGCGTCCAGCGCACGCTGGCCGCCCACCACCTGGACAAACTGGTAGACGCGGGGTTGCTGGAGGCGGGCTTCCGGCGGCTCAGCGGCAAAGCCGGCCCCGGCGGCGGCCGCCCGGCGAAGGTCTACCGGCGGGTGCGCGAGGAGCGGACCGTGAGCCTGCCGCCCCGCGACTACCGCACGCTCGCGCTCGTGCTGGCGGAGACCGTCGACCTGCTGGGCGGCGAGGAGAAGGCCGAGGAGGCCGCCCGGCGGGCGGGGGAGCGCCTCGTCGCCTCCGATGCCGCCTCCGGCGATCTCCTGGAGGTGTTGCGCGCGCGCGGCTACGAGCCGTACGAGGAGGACGGGCGGGTGCGGCTGCGCAACTGCCCCTTCCATGTGCTGGCCGACAGCCATCCGCTGCTCGTGTGCTCGATGAACCTCGCGCTGTGCGAGGGGCTGCTGGCCGGTCTGGGCGAGAGTGGGTTCGCCGCGAGGCTGGACCCGAGACCGGAGGAGTGTTGTGTGGCCTTCACGCCTTCTAAAAACAACGTAGATTGACATAGAATCCCGGCATGCATCTCGCTCAGCTCAACGTCGCCCATCTCAGGGAACCCCTCGACTCCCCCACGCTGGCGGACTTCCTCGCCGCCCTGGCGCCGATCTACCAGGTGTCGGACGCCGCGCCCGGCTTCGTCTGGCGCATGAAGGAGGGCGATGAGCCCACGGACCTGATCCAGCACGACTACGGACCGATGCTGGTCGTGAACCTCTCGGTCTGGGAGTCCCGCGAGACGTTGTGGAACTTCGTCTACCGCAGTGCGCACCTGGAGGTGATGCGGCGCCGCCGGGAGTGGTTCCATCGGATCGCCGAGCCGTACACGGTGATGTGGTGGGTGCCAGAGGGCCACCTGCCGCCGCTCGACGAGGCCGTGGCACGTCTGGACCTGCTCCGGGCTCAGGGGCCGGGCCCGGAGGCGTTCACGTTCAAGGACTTCTACGACAGCAGTGACGCCGCGTGCCTCCCGGCGGCGGCGGAGGTCACGAAGTAGGCCAGGTCCTCCTCCAGGCCGCGGCCCATGGTGGACAGCCGCACCGGGGACGCCTTGAGCGCCTCGTGCAGGCCCTCCACCGGCACCGTCACGATCTCGTGACGCGTGGCCAGGGCCGCGGTCTGCTCGCGCACCGTCGCCCCGAACGCGCCGGGCAGATCAGGCACGACGACCTGGGCCGGGGCCAGCGCGACCCGGCCGTACGCCGTGAGCGAGTGGTGCGACACCCCGACATGCCGCTCGCGGCGGTCGCCCTCGCTGACCCGCAGCGCGGCCACGGGCCGCCCGGTCAGCACGGCGGCGGCGTTCACGGCCTCGCCCGCGGCTACGCCGGAAAAGCCCCAGCGGGTGCCGGTGCCGAGGTTGCCCGGCCCCTGCGTCACGACGGCGACGTCGGCCGCGAGCACGTGGCGGGCGGCCAGCAGGCCGGTGTGGAGCGTGACCGCCTCGACGTCCCCGCCGAAGGACTGGCCGGTCGTCACCACCCCGCACAGCCAGTCGCGCTCGCGCAGCGTCGCGCACGACATCGAGAACCAGGCCGGCAGCGCCCCGCCGTCCTGCATCACGTACGCCACCCTGATCCCCGGGGAGTCCGCGTACAGACCACACAGGATCGCGGGCAGGGCGGAGTGCAGGTCGGCGACCACGACGGGCATTCCATCGACCGAATCGGCCTCCCGCAGCGCCTCGTGGTGCGGGGACCCCTGCTCGTCCGCGCCGAGCACGGTGGCCTGCAACGGGGTGTAGCGTGCTTTCACCAGGTGGCCGGGACCGGAAGGATCTTGCGGTAAACGTTCCGGGACGGCCACCACCATGGCGTACCCTCCCGTACCGAGACCCATGGCGAGGGCGGTCGTGTTGAGCAGCACGGTGTCGCCCACTTCAGGGCGTCCCACCAGCGGGGGATAGGCGAGCGCCCGGCACTCGCCCTCGGCGACGGCGACGTCGAGTTCCACCGCCCCCGGCCACTCGCGCCGGACCCGCACCACTTCGCCCTTGCGCCATCTGATCACGCCGAAAAGGGTAGCGTTCTCGACTGGAAGGGAGGCCCGATGTCGCGGCGGAAGACCGAGCGGCTGCTCAATCTGGTTATCTGCCTGCTCGCGACGCGGCGGCCGTTGAGCGCGGAGCAGATCCGGCAGGCCGTCCCCGGGTACGACCCGGACAACGACGAGGCCTTCCAGCGTATGTTCGAGCGCGACAAGAACGAGCTGCGCGAGATCGGCATCCCCATCGAGGTCCACAAGGACCCCTGGGAGGACGACCCCGGCTACCGGATCGTACGCGAGGCGTACGAGCTGCCCGAGATCACCCTGGAGCCCGACGAGGCCGCCGTCATCGGCCTGGCCGCGCAGGTGTGGCAGCGGGCGAGCCTCGCCGAGGCGGCCGGCGGGGCGCTGCTGAAGCTGACCGCGGGCGGCGTGCACGCCGACCTCGCGGAGAGCCCGCTGGAGCTGCGGGTGGACACCCGCGACCCCGCGTTCCCCGCGCTGTGGGAGGCCGTGCGGGACCGGCGCGGGGTCGCCTTCGACTACCGGTCGGCCGGCAGCGAGTCGGTGCTGCGGCGGACGGTCGAGCCGTGGGGGGTCGTCAGCAGGCGCGGCCGGTGGTACCTGGTCGGGCACGACCGCGACCGCGGCGCCGCCCGGGTCTTCCGGCTGAGCCGGATCACCGGGGCGGTGTCCACGCTCGGGCGGCCGGGGGCGTTCACCGTGCCGGAGGGGCTGGACCTGCGGGCCATGGTGGGCTACCAGGAGCTGCCGAACGAGCGGGTCGCCCTGGTGCGCGTACGTAAGGGCACCTGCCTCGGTCTGCGGCACGCCGCCCAGGCAGTGCGTAACGGGCCGGGGGAGTGGGACGAGGCCGAGGTGACCTTCGCCGACGCGGAACGGCTCGCCGGGTGGCTGGCCAGCCTCGGCGCGGACGCCGTCGTGCTGGACCCGCCGGACGCGCGCGATGCCGTGATCCGCCGTCTGAAGGGGGCGTTGCAGTGAGTTCGGACCGGCTGCCGCGGCTGCTGGCGCTCGTGCCCTACCTCATGTCGCATCCGGGCGCGCAGGTGCCCGAGGTGGCACGACTGTTCGGCCTGTCGGAAAAGCAGCTCGTCGACGACCTCCAGCTCGTCTGGATGTGCGGCCTGCCCGGGCACACGCCCGGCGACCTGATCGACGTCTCGTGGGACGGCGGCGAGATCCTCATCGACAACGCCGAGGCGATCGCCCGGCCGCTCAAGCTCGGTGTGGACGAGGCGAGCGCGCTGCTCGTCGCGCTGCGCATGCTCGACGAACTGCCCGAGTTCCAGGGCCGCGACGTGCTCGGCCGGGTCATCGCCAAGCTGGAGCAGGCGGCGGGCGAGGGCGCGGCCACGGTGAGCAGCCAGGTCCAGGTGGAGATCGGCGCGGCGCCGGACGCCCACGCCGTCATCACCGACGCCGCCCGCAGGGGCCGCAGGCTGTCGCTGCGCTACTACGTGCCGGGGCGCGACGAGATCACCCCCAGGGAGGTCGACCCGCTGCGGGTCGTGCTCGTGGACGGGCGGCACTACCTGGAGGGCTGGTGCTACCGCGCCGAGGCGATGCGGATGTTCCGCGTCGACCGGATCCTCGACGTCGAGATCCTCGACGTGCCCGTGGACCCGCCGGCCGGGGCCGAGCCGATGGATGTCACCCGGGGCGTGTTCCGGCCGTCGGACAGCGACGAGCTGGTGGAGCTGGAACTGACCCCGGCGGGCCGCTGGGTGGCGGAGTACTACCCCTGCGAGGAGGTCACCGAGCTGGGCGAAGGCCGCCTGCGCGTCTCGCTGCGGGCCCGCGACCAGTCCTGGCTGGTGCGGCTCGCGCTCCGGCTGGGCGACAGTGGCCGGGTGTTGTCGCCGGCGTCCCTCGCCGAGCGGGTGACGGCCACCGCCAAGCAGGCGCTGGCCAACTACGAGACCGTGTGACCTGGGGGAGCGCATGACTTTGATCTTCGCCCTGTCCGCGGTGGCCGTGGCGGGGCTCGCCGTCCTCATGTGGCCGGCCGTCCGGGTGCTGGCCGCGGCGCGGGACCTGCACGCCGAAGTCAAGCGGGCCAAGGGGCGGCTCGGAGTGTCCGAATAAGGGACTTTGCCCACGATTGATGTGATTTTGAGCCCCGAGGACAGGTGAACTTTGGCGGCCGGTGCGCGTACGATCGGGGGGTAGTACCCACGGCCCTCGCGGTAAGGACATGACATGCCCAACCTCGGACCCATGGAATGGATTCTGATCCTCCTGGTTCTGATCCTTCTTTTCGGCGCGAAGAAGCTCCCGGACACCGCGAGGGCCCTTGGGCAGTCGCTGCGCATGTTCAAGAAGGAAACCAGCAAGATGAGCGAGGAGGACGAGGAGCGGCAGACGGTCAAGGCGCAGGCCGAGCCCGTCGCTCCGCCGGCGGCGCAGATCCCGCCGGCCACCCCGTCCGTCGAGGAGCGGCTGCGTGTCCTGGAGGAGGAGAACCGGAGGCTGCGTGAGAGCCAGCAGCCGGTGAGCTCGCAGAACGAGCAGCGCTCCAACTAGGCGCCGCACCCCCACTGACCCCAGGACGAACCAGATGGCCCTGTTGAAACGGTCGACTCCCGCCGCCACGGCACATGACGGGCGGATGACGCTCATGGAGCACATCCGCGAGCTGCGCAACCGGCTGATCAAGGCCATCTTGGCGGTGGTCGTCGGGACCGCCGTCGGGTTCATCTACTTCGAGCCCATCTGGAACTTCCTGAAGCAGCCGTACTGCCGGCTGCCGCAGGCCCATCAGCTGAACGGCGACAAGTGCACGCTGGTGGTGAACGGGGTCTTCGACTCGTTCTTCGTCAACCTCAAGGTCGCCGTGATCTTCGGCGTGGTGGTCTCGGCGGTGTTCTGGATCTACCAGATCTGGGCGTTCGTGACCCCGGGCCTGTACCAGAACGAGCGCCGCTACACCATGGCGTTCCTCGGGCTCTCCGTCCCGCTGTTCACGGCCGGAGCGGGCCTGGCCTACCTTACGTTGGACAAGGGCCTTGCGCTGCTGCTCAGCTTCGCCCCCGAGGGCACGCTGACGCTGGTGAGCATCAACGAGTACTTCAGCTTCGCGATGGCGATGCTGATCATCTTCGGGGTCTCCTTCCTGATGCCGTTGCTGCTGGTGTTCCTCAACGTCATCGGGGTGCTCCGCTTCAAGACGGTGTCCAAGCACACCCGCATGGTCGTGTTCCTGATGTTCGTCTTCGCTGCCGTCGCGACGCCCAGCCAGGACCCCGTCACCATGCTGGCCCTGGCGCTCCCGATGGTCGCGCTGTTCTTCGTCGCGGAGGCGTTCATGTACTTCCACGACAAGAAGCGCGACGCCGCCGACGCGGCGCACGCGCGGGCCATCGAGGAGGAGCTCGACGGGCCGTCCGCCGCCGAGGGCACAGCGGACTCGGTCGACGTGAGGGACTGACCGAATATCCCTCTGGTGTCGCCTGGTGGGTGGCGGTAGGTTCCGCCTATGGCCGATGAGATCGTCGTGCTGGTCAATCCCGCCGCCCGCGGTGGCCGTACGCTGCGCCTGCTCGACCCGGTGCTGCGGCGGCTGCGGGCGGGCGGCCGCCCGGTCTCGGTGGTCGTCGGGACCTCGGCGGCGGACGCCCTGGGCCGGGCCCGCGAGGCCGTCGCCGCCGGACCGGCCGCGCTCGTCGCCTTCGGCGGCGACGGCCTGGTCCACCTGGCCCTGCAGGCCCTGGCAGGGACGGCCGTGCCGCTCGGGATCGTGCCCGCGGGGACCGGAAACGACATCGCCGACGCCCTCGGCATCCCGCGCAAGGATCCGCTCGCCGCCGCGGACATCGTGACCGCGGGCGCCTGCCGGACGATCGACGCCGCGAGGCTGGGCACGGGCGAGTGGTTCGCCGGCGTCCTCGCCTGCGGGTTCGACTCCCGGGTCAACGAGCGGGCCAACGCCATGACCCGGCCGCCCGGAATGGCGAAATACCTGGTCGCGCTCGTGCGCGAGTTGCGGTCGTTCACGCCGATCCCCTTCCGGATCACTCTCGACGGGGAGGCCGCCGAGCGCGAGGCGATGCTGGTGGCGGTGGCCAACACCCGGTCGTACGGCGCCGGGATGCGGGTGTGCCCGGACGCCCGGCCCGACGACGGCCTGCTCGACGTCCTCGTGCTCGGGGCGGTGCCCAAGGGCGAGTTCCTGCGCACGTTCCCCCGCGTCTACCGGGGCAGCCACACCGGGCACCCCGCCGTGACCCTACGGCGGGCCCGGCGGGTGGAGATCGAGGCCCTGGACGGGGACGTCGTCGCGTACGCCGACGGCGAGCGGGCCGGCCCCGCCCCCCTGACCTGCGCCGTGGAGCCGGGAGCGCTGCGTGTCCTGGCCCCCTGACCGACCATGCTGATCTACGGCGTAAAGGCGGTCGCGTAAAAGGATCTCCGATGACGGACGCCCGGAATCCCGTTATCGGTAGGGTTGACGGTATGAGTACGCCAGCGGAACGCTATGCCGCCTTCCGTGAGGGGCAGTCCGGCGCCGGACCCGCTCTCGCCTCGTTCCGCGAACTATACGACTTCGAGCTCGACGAGTTCCAGATCGACGCCTGTCAGGCGCTGGAGGCCGGGGACGGCGTGCTGGTGGCCGCGCCGACCGGGTCGGGCAAGACGGTGGTGGGGGAGTTCGCCGTCCACCTGGCGCTGGAGCAGGGCCGCAAGTGCTTCTACACGACGCCGATCAAGGCGTTGTCCAACCAGAAGTACAACGACCTGGTCAGGCGGTACGGCGCGCGCAAGGTCGGCCTGCTGACCGGCGACAACAGCGTCAACGGCGAGGCCCCGATCGTGGTCATGACCACCGAGGTCCTGCGCAACATGCTGTACGCGGGCTCGAACACGCTGACCGGCCTCGCATATGTGGTGATGGACGAGGTCCACTACCTGGCCGACCGGTTCCGCGGCGCGGTCTGGGAAGAGGTCATCATCCACCTGCCGGAGTCGGTGCGGGTGGTGGCCCTGTCGGCCACGGTCAGCAACGCCGAGGAGTTCGGCGAGTGGCTGGGCGAGGTGCGCGGCGACACCACGGTCATCGTGGACGAGCACCGGCCGGTCCCGCTGTGGCAGCACATGCTGGTCGGCAACAAGATGTTCGACCTGTTCGTCGACGAGGGCGACGGCACCCTGCGGGTCAACCCGTCCCTCATGCGGATCTCCCGAGACGAGATGCGGCTGGCCCAGGCCAGGGGCAGACGGGGTTACTCGCGGCCCGGCCGGGGCACGACGCCGAGCCGGTCGGACGTGATCGAGAAGCTCGACGCCGAGGGCCTGCTGCCGGCGATCACCTTCATCTTCTCCAGGAACGGCTGCGACGCCGCCGTCATGCAGTGCCTCTACTCGGGGCTGCGCCTCACCACGGAGGCCGAGAGCCACGAGATCCGCCAGATCGTGGACGAGCGCACCGCGCACCTGCCCGACGAGGACCTCGCGGTGCTCGGCTACCTCGAATGGCGCGACTGCCTGGAGCGCGGCCTGGCCGCCCATCACGCGGGCATGCTCCCGGCCTTCAAGGAGGTCGTGGAGGAGCTGTTCACCAAGGGGCTGGTGAAGGCGGTCTTCGCGACCGAGACGCTGGCGCTCGGCATCAACATGCCGGCCAGGTCCGTGGTGATCGAAAAGCTCGACAAGTGGAACGGCGAGACCCACGCCGACCTGACCCCGGGGGAGTACACCCAGCTCACCGGCCGGGCCGGGCGGCGCGGCATCGACATCGAGGGCCACGCGGTGGTGGTCTGGCAGCCGGGGATGGATCCCCTCGCCGTCGCCGGTCTCGCGGGCACCCGCACCTATCCGCTGCGCTCCAGCTTCAAGCCGTCGTACAACATGGCGGTCAACCTCGTCGGGCAGGTCGGCCGGGAGCGGGCGCGGACCCTGCTGGAGGACTCCTTCGCCCAGTTCCAGGCCGACCGGGCCGTGGTCGGGCTGGCCCGTCAGCTCCGCAAGGCGGAGCAGGCCCTCGAGGGCTACGCCGAGGCCATGACCTGCCACCTCGGCGACTTCGAGGAGTACGCCGCGATGCGCAGGCGGCTGTCGGACCGCGAGGCCGAGCTGTCGCGCCAGCGGGGGGCGGCCCGCCGCGCCCAGGCCGTGCAGTCCCTGGAGGTGCTCAAGCCCGGCGACGTCATCCGGGTGCCGGGCGGGCGCCGTGCGGGCATCGCGGTCGTGCTCGACCCCGGTGTCAACGGCCGGGGACACGAGGGCCCCGCGCCGCTCGTGCTGACGATCGGCAAGCAGGTCAAGCGCCTGTCGGCGGCCGACTTCCCGGTGCCGGTCGAGCCGGTCGACAAGATCAGGATTCCGAAGGGCTTCAATCCGCGCTCGCCGAAGGAACGGGCCAACCTCGTCTCGACGGTGCACGCGAAGCTGGGCGACCGCGACCTCGGCAAGCCGCCGCGGGCGCGCGACCACGCCGCGGAGGACGAGGAGATCACGCGCCTGCGGCGGGAGCTGCGCCAGCACCCCTGCCACGGCTGCGACGAGCGTGAGGACCACGCCCGCTGGGCCGAGCGCTACCACAAGCTGCTCAGGGAGACCGAGGGGCTGCGCCGCCGGGTCGAGGGGCGCTCCCACGTCATCGCCCGGACCTTCGACCGGGTCTGCGGCGTGCTCGACCAGCTCGGCTACCTGGACGGCGAGACCGTCACGGAACAGGGCCGCAGGCTCGCCTCGCTCTACACCGAGCTGGACCTGCTCACGGCCGAGTGCCTGCGGGCGGGCGTGTGGAACCGTCTCGACCCCGCCGAACTGGCCGCGTGCGTGTCGTCGCTGGTGTATGAGTCGCGGCAGGCCGACGACGTCCGCAGCCCCAAGATCCCGGCCGGGGCCACGCGCGAGGCGCTCGGGGAGATGGTGCGGCTGTGGGGCGAGCTGGAGGGCATCGAGCAGGACCACGGCCTGTCGTTCGTCCGCGAGCCCGACGTCGGCTTCGCCTGGGCGGCCTTCCGCTGGGCCAAGGGCCACAGTCTCGACGCCGTGCTGACCGACTGCGATCTCGCGGCGGGCGACTTCGTCCGCTGGGTCAAGCAGCTGCTCGACCTGCTCGGCCAGCTCAGGGACGCCGCGCCCAAGGGGAGCAAGGTCGCCGAGAACGCCGTCAAGGCCATCGACGCCATGCGCCGCGGGGTCGTCGCCTACTCCTCCGTCAGCTGACCCGCGCCGGCTGCCGCACGGCGGCCCGCCGTCCGGTCCCGTATCCAGGCGAACGCGACGTGGACGAGACCGGCGGCGCCCGGCAGCGCGGTGCCGAGCAGCAGGCCCATCGCGACGGAGTAGGCGGCGGCGTTCGACGGGATCACCAGTCCGCCCGCCAGCGTCAGCAGCGCCACGCCGAGCAGCGTGAGGCACATCGCCAGGTACTGCCGCAGCGGGCGGGTGGTGCGTAGCTCCTGGCAGATGAAGAGCACGGCCGGTGCGGTGCCCATCCTGAGGCCCTCGGCCGCGTACCCGAGGGCGCGCAGCGGGTTGGCGGCGAAGAATCGGGCGACGGCGGGGATGCCCGCCGCCCACACGGCGTTCGGCGGTTCGCAGGTCTTCTTCAACCAGTTCGCGCCGCCCCACAGGACCGAGAGGCCGAGGATCATGAGGGCGTACTCGCCCCATGGGCGGGGGCCGCGGCCGGATTCCGGCGCGGAGTCGTCTGTGGTCATGTGGCCTCCGCCGACGTGATCATCGCAGAATAACGACGGTCATCACCGAAAGCCCGGAAAGGCGGCGCGTGGCCGCTCAGGCGGCGGTGAAGCGGACCTCGCGGGTGGCGGGGTCGGCGCGCGTGAGCCGTACGGGGACGCGCTCGCCGAGTGGCAGGCGGTCGCCGTCGCAGCGGGCGATGACGGCGGGCTCGGTGACCTGCACCTGCCCGCCAGGTTTTCCGTCGGTGACGTCGACCACGACCGCCTCGAAGACCTCGCCGATCCTGGGGTGCAGCACGGCCGCCTCGACCAGGTCCACGCAGGCCCGCCCCACCGCGCCGGCCCGCCTGCCGCCCGCGGCCATCTGCTCCGGCAGGTCGGGCAGCGCCGCCGCGACCTCCTCGGGGACCGGGCGGCCCGCGGCCACGGCCAGGCAGACCTCGGTGCCGTACCGATCGACCAGCCGCCGCAGCGGCGCGGTAACGTGCGCGTACGGCGCCCCCAGGGCGGCGTGCAGCACCTGCGTGGGTGCCGAGCCGTCGAAGGCGACGTAGGCCGCGCCGCGCAGCAGCACCGTCGACTCGTGCAGGAAGGCGGCATGGCCGGGGATCTTTGGGTCGAGCCCGTGCACGACCTCGGCGTACGACGTGCCGTCGGGCCAGGGCACGCCGAGCGCGGCGGCGACCCTGCGGACCTTGCCGACGTCCTCCGGGCCCGCCTCGGGGAGGACCCGCAGCACGCCGACGCCCGCGTCCAGCATCATCCGGGCGGCCGCCATGCCGGTGAGCAGCGAGATCTGGGCGTTCCACGCCTCGCAGGGGTGGTTCGTGCGGAACTCCACCCGGTAGCCGCCGTTCCCGTCGGGGACCACCTGTTGCTCGGGGGTCGGCAGCGACAGCCCGCCCCTGGCCCGCTCACGCTCCAGCCGCAGCGGCCCCACCTCGGCGAGCAGCGCGATCGTCCCCTCCGCTCGGCCGCTGTCCACCGCGGCCTGGACCGTCTCGTAGTCGAGCCGTTCCCGGCTGCGCACCAGCGCGCGGCGCAGGTCCACCGCCTCGATCTCCCCGTCGGACCCGAGGTCGAGCCGCCACAGGGCCGCGGGGCGGGCCTGCCCGGGCAGCAGGCTGGCCGCGCCCTCCGACAGGACCGGCGGGTGCAGCGGCACACGCCCGTCGGCCATGTAGACGGTCTCGGCGCGGACCCGCGCCTCGGCGTCGATCGCCCCGCCGGGCCGGACGAACGCCGCGACGTCGGCGATCGCGTACCAGACGCGGTAGCCCGTCCCGCGCCGCTCGATGCACAGCGCCTGGTCGAGGTCCATCGAGCCGGGCGGGTCGATGGTCACCAGCGGTAGGCCGGTCTGATCCTCGCCAGGTACGGCGGGGGAGACGGCGGCCCGCTCGGCCTCCTCCTGCACGGGGGCGGGGAAACCGTCCGGCAGGTCGAACTCGCCGCGGATGCGGGCGAACCCTGCTTTCAACCCCGGGCGGAGCCCGTCCTCGTGGGGGAGGCGGATCGTCGTGTACGGCACGCGATCAACCTACCCGAGTGTGGACATTCCGGGCCGTAACGGCCGGGGGTCAGGCCAACGCGGCGAGCAGGCGGTTGAGCGGGCTGTCCAGGCCGTGCTTCTCCGACAGCGCGACCAGCCGCTCGGGGTCGCGCGGCGCGGCGGGCAGGGTGATGTCGACGTCCGGGACCGGGACGTCGTGGGCCACCCGAACCACGGCAGGGGCGACCTCCAGGTAGTCGCGGGCGGCGGCGAGCTTGTTGCGTGCGCCCGCGGGGAAGCCGTCGGCGCCGCCGTCGTCCAGCGCGGCGAGCAGCGCGGACAGCGAGCCGAAGCGCGTGATGAGGGCCGCCGCCGTCTTCTCGCCGATCCCGGCGACACCGGGCAGGCCGTCGCTCGGGTCGCCGCGCAGCGTCGCGAAGTCGGCGTATGCCCGGCCCGGGATGCCGTACTTCTCCCGGACGAACGCCTCATCGATGATCTGGAGGTTGCGGATTCCCCTTACTGTGTAAAGGGCACGGCAGGGCTTCTCGTCGTCGACGAGCTGGAACAGGTCGCGGTCGCCCGTGACGATGTCCACGGCGTCGGCGGCGGCGGTCGCGTAGGTGCCGATCACGTCGTCGGCCTCGTATCCGGCGACGCCGACGCGGGCGATGCCCAGCGCGTCCAGGACCTCCTCGATGACCGGGACCTGCGGGGCCAGCGTGTCCGGCACCTCCTCCTCGTCGCCGCTCGCCACCCGGTGCGCCTTGTACGACGGGATCGCGGCCACCCGGAACGCCGGCCGCCAGTCGGCGTCCATGCACGCCACGATCTGGGCGGGGGAGTGCTGCCGGACCAGGGTGGCGATCATGTCGAGGAGCCCGCGCACCGCGTTGACCGGCATGCCGTCCGGCGAGGTCACCGATTCCGGGACTCCGTAGAAGGCGCGGAAGTACAGCGACGGGGTGTCGAGAAGCATCAGCACCCTGCCATTGTCACGCCTGTCAGGGGTGCCGCGGGCCCTCTCCGGTCACCGCCACGGCCAGCAGGCAGGTGTCGTCCTCGGGGTTGGGGCCGCCGATCGCCTCCAGCAGGCGGTCGAGGCCCGCGTCGAGGTCCGCTCCGGCCGTGCCGAGCCCGGTCGCCACGGCCGCCTCCACGATGAGGGAGACCCCGGCGCCGATGTCGCGCGAGCGGCGCTCGACCAGGCCGTCGGTGAACATCAGCAGCAGGTCGCCGGGCTCGAGGCGGACGTCGGCCACCCCGTACGGCAGGCTCGACGTCGCCCCGAGCACGACCCCCCGGGGCGCCCCGAGCTGGCGCGCGCCCCCGCGACGCACCAGGATCGGGGCGGGGTGGCCCGCCTGTGCCCACGTGAAAAGGCGGGTCGCCGGGTCGAAGTGGCCGCACACGGCGGTCGCGGTGGTGTCGTCCAACCGGGTGAGGACCAGGGTGTTCAGCCACGTCAGCAGCCTGCCGGGGCAGGCTCCCGTCATGCTCAGGCCGAGCAGCGCGTGACGCAGCTGAGCCATTTCGGCGATCGCGGGCAGGCCGTGTCCGGACACGTCGCCCACCGCGAGGAACATGCGTCCGTCGGGCAGCGGCGCGGCGTCGTACCAGTCGCCGCCGAGGCTCGACGCCCGGCCCGCCGGGACGTACCGGACCGCGATCCGGGCGTAGGGCAGGTCGATCGACGCGCCGGGCTCGGGCAGGATCGCCTCCCGCAGCGCCAGGGTGACGCGGCGCTCCTCGACGGCGCGTTCCCGGCGCTCGGCCCACCGCCGTCCGCCGATGTCCTGAACCACGAGGGTGCCGACGGGGGCGGCGCCGGGCGTCATGTCCGGGTCGCGGTCGTCCGCGGGGGGAAGGGCGGGCCTCGTGCCGCCCACTACGCCGACCATTTGTCTCGCTCTCGATGCCGCTCTTGCAGTGCCGTGCGGACGTTCCGTGCTCGCCCTGACGCGGAGCGTAGCAGTCCTGCATTCCGCAGGGGTTGGTTTTCTTCTATGGCGTGGAATAAGCCAGAGCCCCGCGAAGCTCGCCCGCGTGGCGCCTGTGGTATGCGCACCTGAGTAGGTCGTCAGGGCCCGCGCTCGTTAGATTAGGTCGCGTGACGACGATGTCCCCGGAGCACTCCGACCTGTATCCCACGACCCGTCCGGCCGCAGTGAGCGAGGCCGTCGACCGCGCCGGCCTCGACGCGCTGCTGCTGACGCCAGGCCCCGATCTGCGCTTTGTGACCGGCTACGACGCGATGCCGCTGGAACGCCTGACCTGCCTGGTCGTGCCGGCGTCCGGCGCGCCGTTCCTGATGGTGCCGCGCCTGGAGCTGCCGGCCGCCGAGCACTCGCCTGCCTCCCGGCTCGGCATCGAGTTCGTCGCGTGGGACGAGACCGACGACCCGTTCGCCGAGGTGGCCCGCCGCCTGGGCCCGGTCGCCCGGGTCGGGCTCGCCGACCGCATGTGGGCGCTGCAGTCGCTGCGGTTCCGCGCGGCCATGCCCGGGGCCGAGCAGGTGCTGGCCGGGAGCGTCCTGCGCGAGCTGCGCATGCGCAAGTCGCCCGCGGAGAAGGCGGCGCTCGCGGAGGCGGGGGCGGCCATCGACGCCGTGCACAACCTGGTGCCCCAGTTGCTGAAGGCCGGCCGCACCGAGCGGGAGGTCGGCAAGGACATCGCGGAGGCGATCATCGACGCGGGTCACGCCCGGGTCGACTTCGTGATCGTGGGCTCGGGCCCGAATGGCGCCAGCCCGCACGCTGAGCTGACCGACCGGGTGATCCGGCCCGGCGAGCCCGTCGTGGTCGACATCGGCGGCGTCATGCCGAGCGGCTACTGCTCCGACTCCACGCGGACCTACTGCGTGGGCGAGCCCCCGGCCGACTTCGCGGCGTACTACGAGGTGCTCAAGCGCGCCCAGGAGGCCGCCTGTGCCCACGTCAGGCCCGGCGTGAGCTGCGAGTCGGTGGACGCCGCCGCCCGCGAGGTGATCACGGAGGCCGGGTACGGCGAGTACTTCGTCCACCGCACCGGGCACGGCATCGGCCTGGAGACGCACGAGGAGCCGTACATCGTCGCGGGCAACACCGAGGAGATGCGGCCGGGGTTCGCCTTCTCCGTCGAGCCGGGCATCTACCTGCCCGGACGGCACGGCGCCCGGATCGAGGACATCGTCGTCTGCGGCGAGACCGCCGGAGAGCGGATGAACAACACCACCAGGGACCTGGTCGTGGTCGACTGATCCCTGCGGCCGTGCTCTCCGCCGCTCTGGCAGAGTGATGATCACGACTGCCGGATCGGAGGACGTATGACGCACGAGGGCATCGACGAGGGCATGGACGATCCCCGCGCCCAGGCCGAGGGCGAGGTCAGCATGGCGCGGCTGGCCCTGGCCGACGGGGAGACCGGGCACGCCGCCGCGCACGTCGCGGCGGCGCTGGCCCACGATCCCGCCCTGCCCGAGGCGCACGAGATGCTGGCGCGGCTGCTGGCCGGGCCGGGCGGCGGGCCGGACCTGTTCCCCCTGGAGGAGCCGGTCTTCCTCGGCACCGCGCTGGCCCGCGCCCACGCACTGGCCGCGCGAGGCGAGCACGTGCCCGCGCTGCGTCTGCTGATCTCCGTGCAGCGGCACGAGCCGGGAGGACGCTGGGCGCACGTGCCGTGGGTGCTCGACCCCGAGCTGCCCGGGCGGATCCCGCCCGGCGAACTGGGCTCGCTCGTCTCGCTGCTGGCCTCCGGGCTGCCCGGCACGGTGCCGGAGGACGGCCGCGAGGCGCTGCTGCCGTACGTCGCCCTGGTGCGGGGCGCGCTGCGCGCCCATCCGGACGACGTGTCGCTGCTCTGGCTGGCCTCGCTCCTCCTGCGCCGGGTGGGGGAGGCCGAGGAGGCGGTGGAGCTGGCCGCCCGCTCCTACGCGCTGGCGCCGTCCTTCCAGGCCGCACTGGCCGAGGGATACGCGTGCCGCGACCTGCATCGGTGGCCCGAGGCCGAGCGGGCGATGGTGCGGGCGCTCGAGCACGACCCCGCCAACCTCGCGTTGTACACCGACATCGGCGAGATGCTGTACAGCAGCGGTCGCCCGGAGGAGGGCCTGGAGTGGGTGGAGCGCGCGCTGCGGCGCGAGCCCCGGCACGCGAACGCCTACCCGACGGCCTGCGGAATGCGTTTCGAGCGGGACGGGGACGTCCGGCACCTGGTGGAGCTGGCCGACCACCTGCGTGACGACCCCGGCAACGAGCACGGCGACGCGGTCCTCGGCGAGCACTGCGCGCTGCGCCTCTGGCTGGGACGCGTCCCCGGCCCGACGGAGTCGGTGATCGACGTGCTCTACCAGGTGGTGGAGCAGGAGGAGATCCCGGCCGACGGCGAGCTCACGGTCTCCGCCCCCGAGCCGCCCAGCGCGCTGCTCGCCTTCTCCCTGGTCGTGCCCGGCTTCGAGGTGACCGTCGCGGACGCGCCGGCCCCCGACGCGCGGCTGACCGTGCCGGAGGTGTACGCCCACGGCCCGGTGCGGAGCGTGACACGCCGGGTGTGGCGTTACGAGGGCATGACGGCCGTGCCCGCCGTGCCGCCGCCGTCCCGCGAGGCGCTGGAGGCCGTCGCCGCCGTCGCGACGCTGCGCTGGCCGCACCTGCCGGCCGCCTACGACCACGCCGTACGCCTGTCCGGCCTGTCCCTCGGCGACCTGCTCGGCGTGCTCGTGCACCCGCCGCTGTCGCCGTACGGCGAGCCCGCGGCCGTGCCGCTGTGGATCAGGCAGGTCCAGGCGTGGGCCTGCCTCGGCATCGCCCACCACCAGGCCGGTCAGGCGTGGGCGGAGTCCGAGCGCAGGAGCGTGCTGGCCGACCTGGCGTACGGGCCGGAGGACTGGGTGACCGAGGCCGCCCTGCTGGGAATGATCGCCACGGCCTGGGTGGACCCGGACGCCCGCGACGACGTGGCCGAACTGGTGGCCTGGCGCTACCTGGCCGCCGTGGAGGCGTCGAGGACGCGGCCCGTGACGATCCTCGGCTCGCTCGCCGCCCTCGTGTCGGCGACCCCCGGCATGCACCCCGACGTACGGGCGCTGGCCGCGGACGCGTGATCGCGGAATTGTCGCCCGGGTCTGGTAGGACGGACCTGCCGACTCCCCCCGACGAGAAAGTCCGCCCATGATCCCGTACGACACCTACTTCGGCTACAAGCACCGGTACGAGGACACTTACGCCGGGCTGCCGGTGATCGAAGTTGTCCCCGAGGAGGACGAGGAGATCCCCGACCCGGCTTCGGTGGCGGTGCGGATCAGCGCGGAGATGGACGACGACTACGACGTCGACGAGGCGTTCGACGCCTTACTGAAGCGTGTGGACACGGCCAAGGTTCCGGCACTCGTGATCGGTGAGTGGGAGGACTGCTACGGAACCTCGTCGGAGCACCTTGTCGGCCTGCTCGTCGACAACGCCGCCCGGTTCCCCGGGCTGCGCTCGCTCTTCCTCGGCGCGATCAGCTCCGACGAGGCGGAGATCTCCTGGATTCAGCAGTCGGACGTGACGCCGCTGCTCGAGGCGTTCCCGTGGCTGGAGCGGCTGGAGGTGCGCGGCGGCACGGGCCTGGCGCTTCGTCCTGTGCGGCACGAGTCGCTGCGCATGCTGCGGTTCGAGACCGGCGGGCTGCCCGCCGCGGTGGTGCGCGCGGTCGGCGCCTGCGACCTGCCCGCGTTGGAGCACCTGGACCTGTGGCTCGGCGAGGAGAATTACGGCGGCGACACCACGGTGGCCGACCTCGCGCCGATCCTGTCCGGCGAGCGGCTGCCGGCGCTGCGCCACCTCGGCCTGCAGGACAGCGAGATCCAGGACGAGATCGCGGCGGCCGTGGCCGCCGCGCCGGTCGTCGCCCGGCTGGAGTCTCTCGCCCTCTCGATGGGCATGCTCACCGACGCCGGGGCGGAGGCCCTGCTCGGCGGGCAGCCGCTGACCCACCTGCACGCGCTCGACCTGCACCACCACTTCCTCACCGACGCGATGGTCGCCCGGGTGACCGAGGCGCTGCCGGGCGTCGAGGTCGACCTGTCGAAACAGGAGGAGGCCGAGGAGGACGAAGGTGAGGTCTGGCGTTACGTGGCGGTGAGCGAGTGACGGCCGCGCCCGACCCCGGCGAGACCTTCGTCCACGAGGACCTCTACCTGTACGGCCAGGAGTGGGAGCCCGGGCAGTTCTTCGCCGGCAGGCCGGTGGTGGAACCGGGAGAGACGGTCGCCGACCCATCGGCGGTCGCGTGGGCTCTCACCAACGGGCTGTCCGGCAACGGGGGAGAGCCGGGACTCGAGCAGGAACTTCGGCGCCTGATCGACTCGATGGGCGGCGACTCGATCGAGTCGATCGTGCTGGTTCACGACGGGCGCGACGTGCCCGCGGTCCTGGCCGCCGACGCGGCGCGGCTGCCCCGTCTCCGGTCGGTCTTCCTGGGCTTCGTCAGCGCGGAGCTGATGGAGATCTCCTGGATCGAGCAGGGGGACGTCACCCCGCTGCTGGAGGCGTTCCCCCAGCTGGAGCGGCTGGACGTCCGCGGCTCGGACGGGCTGACCCTGCGGCCTGTACGGCACGAGCGGCTGCGGGTGCTGCGCTTCGAGTCCGGCGGGCTGCCCGCCGATGTGGTGCGTGCGGTCGGGGCCTGCGATCTGCCCGCGTTGGAGCACCTGGAGATGTGGCTCGGCCTGGAGCAGTACGGCGGGGACACCACCGTCGCCGACCTGGCGCCGATCCTGTCCGGGGAGCGCCTGCCCGCGCTGCGGCGGCTCGGCCTGTGCGACAGCCCGGCGCAGGACGAGATCGCGGCGGCGGTCGCCGCCGCCCCCGTGGTGGCCCGGCTGGAGGAGCTCAGCCTGTCGATGGGCGAGCTCACCGACGCCGGTGCGGAGGCGCTGCTCGGCGGGCAGCCGCTGACCCGTCTGCGCCGGCTCGACCTGCACCACCATTACCTCAGCGGGCCGATGGCGGCCCGGATCGCCGCGTCCCTGCCCGGGGTCGACGTGGACCTGTCCGAACGGCAGCCCGACGACGAGCGCTACGTGGCGGTGAGCGAGTGACGCCGCACCTGGCCGTGGTCGGGGTGCCGGGCGACCGGCGGGTGACGATGTTCCGCGACGCCGTCGTCGCCCGGGGGCTGCCCGAGCCGCGGGTGGTCCCCTGGCGTGAGGTGCTGACCGGACGCGAGATCGGCCTGCCTCCGGGGACGCTCGTGCGGATCGACTCGCCGGGCGAGGACGCGGCGACCGACGCGCTGCTGCGCGGCCCGGGGGACCCCACCCGGGTCGGCGGGGGCGCGGCCTGGTACGCCGCCTTCACGGCCGGGTTGCGGAGGATCGCGGCGGTTCCCGGCGTCCGTCTGCTGGGGGACGTCGAGGAGATCGCGGTGATGTTCGACAAACGCCGCTGCCACGCCCGGCTGGCCGCGGCCGGGGTGCCGGTGCCGCCCGCCTTCGAGGCCGGCTCGTACGGCGAGCTGCGCGAGCGGATGGCCGAGCGGGGCTGGGCCCGGGTGTTCGTCAAGCCCGCCCACGGCTCGTCGGCCTCCGGGGTGGTCGCCTTCCAGGCCCACGCGGGCCGGGTCAAGGCGGTCACGTCGGCGGCGTGGATCGGCGGCACGTTGTGCAACTCGCTGCGGGTCCGCGCCTACGAGGACGAGGCCGATGTGAAGGCGCTGGTCGAGACGCTCGCGCCCGACGGGCTGCACGTGGAGCGGTGGTTCCCGAAGGCGTCGGCGGACGGCCGGACGTTCGACCTGCGCGTCGTGACCGTGGCCGGGACCCCGACCCACGCGGTGATGCGCACGAGCAGGACGCCGATCACCAACCTGCATCTCGGCGGCCAGCGGGGCGACCTCGGCGTGGTCAGGGCGCGGCCCGGCCTGATGGAGCGGGTGCTCGACGTGGCCGCCCGGACCGCCGCCTGCTTCCCGGGGAGCCTGACCACCGGTGCCGACGTGATGGTCGGGGCCGACCTGCGGTCGGTGGCCATGGCGGAGGTCAACGCGTTCGGCGACCTGCTGCCCGGCCTGGGCGACCTGGCGGGCAACGGCAGGGACACCTACGCCGAGCAGGTGGAGGCCATCCTGGACCGGCGATGGACATGAACGAGATCGTGGGGACCCACGACATCCTCCTGGTCACGCTCGACACGCTCCGCTACGACGTCGCGGCCGAGCTGGCCGACGCCGGGCGGCTGCCCGGCCTGCTGCCCGGCGGCCGGAGGTGGGAGCGGCGGCACAGCCCCGGCAGCTTCACCTATGCCGCGCACGCCGCGATCTTCGCGGGGTTCCTGCCCACGCCGGTCACGCCGGGGCCGCACCCGCGCCCGTTCGCCGCCACCTTCCCCGGCAGCGAGACGACCGGGGCGGGCACCTGGGTGTTCGACGCGCCCGACCTGCCCGCCGGGCTCGCCCGCGCCGGCTACCACACGGTCTGCATCGGCGGGGTCGGGTTCTTCAACAAGCTGACTCCGCTGGGCTCGGCCCTGCCCGGGCTGTTCGCGGAGAGCCACTGGGAGCCGGAGTTCGGGGTGACGGGCCCCCACTCGCTGGAACGGCAGATCGACCGCGCCGAGGAGGTGCTGGCCCGGCGGGACCGGCCGGTCTTCCTGTTCGTCAACGTGTCGGCGCTGCACCAGCCCAACCACTTCTACCTGCCCGGCGCCACCCGCGACGGCCCGGACACCCACGCCGCCGCGCTCGAATACGTCGACCGGCACATCGGCAGGCTGTACGCGCTGATGCGCCGGCCCTGTCTCGTCATCGTCTGCTCCGACCACGGGACGGCATACGGCGAGGACGGGCACGTCGGGCACCGGGTCGGTCACGAGGTCGTCTGGACGGTGCCCTACGCCGAGTTCATTCTGGTTGATCCAGATGGGGAGCACGATTGACGCCTTACGAGGGATACGTCTACGCCTACCCGCACAAGACCGCCTACCGGCCGCTCGATCCGCGCCCGGCGCTGAGCGAGGTCTGGGCGGGGGAACGGGCGGGCGCGCTGTATGTCCACATCCCGTTCTGCGAGATGCGGTGCGGGTTCTGCAACCTGTTCACCCGCACGGGCGCTCCGGAGGGCCTCACCGGGGCCTACCTGGACGCTCTGGAACGGCAGGCGCGAGCCGTACGGGCCGCTCTGGACGGGCCGCGCTTCGCGACCGCGGCCTTCGGCGGCGGCACGCCCACTTACCTTGACGCCCGGGAGCTGACCCGCCTGTTCGACCTCACCGAGCGGGCGATGGGCGTCGACCTGCGGGAGATCCCGCTGTCGGTGGAGACCTCCCCGGCCACCGCCACGCCCGACCGTCTCGCCGTGCTGGCCGAGCGGGGCGCGAGCCGGATCTCGATCGGCGTGCAGAGCTTCGCGGACGCCGAGGCCCGCGCGGCCGTACGGCCGCAGAAGCGCGCGGAGGTGGACGCCGCGCTCGACGCGATCCGGGCGTCGGGCATCGCGACCCTCAACATCGACCTGATCTACGGCATCGACGGGCAGACGTCCGACTCCTGGCGCTACTCGCTGGACGCCGCGCTGACGTGGAAGCCGGAGGAGCTGTACCTCTACCCGCTGTACGTCCGGCCTCTCACGGGGCTGGGCAGGCAGGGCCGCGCCTGGGACGACCAGCGGATGGAGCTGTACCGCCTGGGCCGCGACCACCTGCTCGACGCGGGGTACGAACAGGTGTCCATGCGGATGTTCCGGCTGCCCGATACGACGGCGTCCACGGACTACTGCTGCCAGACCGACGGCATGGTCGGCCTCGGCTGCGGGGCCCGGTCGTACACGAGCGCCCTGCACCACTCCTTCGAGTACGCGGTCGGGGCCCGTCACGTGCGGGCGATCATCGACGACTACGTGCGGCGCGACGACTTCGGCGTGGCCAACGTGGGGTTCGCCCTGGACGAGGAGGAGCGCAGGAGGCGGCACCTCATCCAGTCGCTGCTGCGGACCGAGGGGCTGTCGCGGGACCTCTACCGGTCCAGGTTCGGCACCGACGTGCTCGACGACTTCCCCCTGCTGGACCGCTTCCCGGGCTGGCTGACTGCGGACGCGTCCGCCGTGCGCCCGACCCCCGACGGGCTCGCCCACTCCGACGCCATCGGCCCCGCGCTGTTCTCGCCGCGCGTGAGGGCGCTCATGGAGGATTACGACGCGTGCTGACCATCCTCTATCGGGGGCCACTGGCGAGCTGCGACTACGACTGCGGCTACTGCCCGTTCGCCAAGCGCAGGGACACCCCGGAACAACTGCGCGCCGACCGGGCCGCCCTGGAGCGGTTCACGGCGTGGGTGGCGGCCCAGGACGCCGAGATCTCGGTGCTGTTCACCCCGTGGGGCGAGGGACTGGTGCGGTCCTGGTATCGCGAGGCGCTGGTGCGGCTGTCCTGGCTCGGCAACGTGCGCCGGGTGGCCATCCAGACGAACCTGAGCTGCCGCACCGGCTGGCTCGCTGAGGCGTCGGACCGGGCGGCGCTGTGGGTGACCTACCACCCCACCCAGGTGCCCTACGAGCGGTTCCTGCCCAAGGTCCGCTCGCTGCCCGTACGGCACAGCGTCGGCATCGTCGGCGACCCCGCGCATCTGGCGGACGCCCGCAGGCTCCGGGCGGACCTGCCGCCCGAGACCTACCTGTGGGTCAACGCGCAGGAGGGCCGGGTCTACAGCGACGCCGAGGCCGCGGACTGGACGGCCGTCGACCCGCTGTTCGGCTACAGCCGGCACGCGCACCGCAGCCTGGGCCTGCCGTGCCGCACCGGGGACAGCGTGATCTCGGTGGACGGCGAGGGGACGGTCAGGCGCTGCCACTTCGTGCCGGAGGTCCTGGGCAACCTCTACGACGGCTCGTACCGCCCCGCCCTGCGGCCCCGCGCCTGCCCGCTACCCGTCTGCGACTGCCACATCGGGTACGTCCACCTGGAGCCCCTCGGCCTCTACGACGTCTTCGCGGGGGGCGTGCTGGAACGCGTCCCCGCCGCCTGGGATGCCGCCTGGGATGCCGCCCGGGATCAGGTCTCCCGCTCGGGGTGGTAGTCCTCCTCGCGTACGCCGAAGGTCCACGCCACCCCCTCGCGGGCCCTGGTCACCCACGGCGGGACCCGCAGGAAGTAGGTGCGCCGGGTTCCGTCGGGCTCGGGCGTCGAGTTGACCACCTCGACCATCACCACCGGCTCGTCGCCCGGCAGGTCGATCCGCCACAGGACGCCGGTCTCGTCGGAGTGCCGCGGCCGGGCGCCCGACTCGGCGAGGTAGCGGTCGAGGCCGAAGTGCTCCAGCATGACCCGGCGCAGCTCCGCGTTCTCCTCCGCGCGGATGCGCTCGGGCGTGAGCGCGGCCATGGTCGCGCCGAACCCCGCGGGGACGGGCATCCCGTGCCAGGCGTGCAGCGCGAAGCCGTCGGCGTACGACAGGGCCGGGGCCTCGGCCGCGGAGCCGAAAGGCCCGGAGCCGAAAGTAGAGTGCAGCCGTCCCACGTCGTCCAGGTGCAGCTCCACCGGCCGGTCGGTGACGATCGCGACCCGCTCGTACGGCCACCACCAGCCCGCGTGCCGCGCGGCCCGCTTCAGCCCCTCCAGACCCTCGAAGGCCGACAGCCAGGGCGCGTCGTGCTGGCCGAGCACCGCGTCGAGCGTCGCCTGGCGCAGCACGTCGCCGCCGAGGTCGCCGATCGCCCTGCGGATCTCGGTGACCAGCCGGTCGACGCGCGGCCACAGCCGGCCGCCCGTCTCCTCCCACAACCGGGCCCAGCCGGCGGGCCCGGCGGCGGCGCTCGCCTCCGCCCTGGCGCTCTCCCAGGGGACGGTGCGGACCTCGTAGCGCACCGAGGCCCCGGGGTCGACGCCGTCGAGGGCCCGCAGCCGCCCGAAGCCGATCTCCTCCATCGCCGCCCGGACCTCGTCGGTGCCGAGCAGCCACACCGCCGCGATCGCTCCGGCGGCGGGGGAGGCCAGCCGTACGATCACCTCCGGCTCGCGCAGGCCTGCCTCGCGGTAGGCCAGCCGCACTCCCGCCGACGCCTCGTCGTGGTCGCCTTCGCCGGTGGCGAAGGCCACCCGCTCCCAGGTCAGCGTCTCCATCGTCTCCATCGTCTCCATCAGTCGGCCCATCAGTCGGCAACCGTCCGGAACGAGCCGGGCACGTACTCCCGCTGGCGGATCACCCGGAACCAGCCCTTCGGCAGCGAGATCGGGTCGTGCTCCTCGTGGACGAGGCGTCCGCCTGCGGGCAGGTGCAGGAAACCGGGGTACAGCGTTCCCGGGCCCGGGATCGCGTGGCAGTGCCCGGTCGCCTCGCCCTCCGCCAGCACCAGCCTCCCGCGCGGGTCGCGCGGCACCGGGCGCAGTCCGCGCGGCACCGACTCCTCCGTCACGGGCACGATCAACACGTCTCCCTGTCGATACATCAGTCGACCTCCGGTCTCGGCGATGATCGCAAGGTAGCCAGGCCCACTGACATTCCTGTGAACACCGCAATTCGGTGGCTTCGGGACGAGACAGTCTCGGGCGGCGCTACCGTTGCTGGGGTGGAGGAGATCGATCGCCGAATCGTCACCCTGCTGGCGACTGACGGCCGGATGAGCTTCACCGATCTGGCCAAGGAGACCGGGCTGTCGGTCTCCGCCGTGCACCAGCGGGTACGCAGGCTGGAAAAGCGCGGTGTCATCCGCGGATACGCCGCTCTCGTGGACTACGACGAGATCGGCCTTCCGATGACCGCGTTCGTCTCGATCAAGCCGATCGACCCCTCCGCGCCGGACGACGCGCCGGAGCGGCTGAGCCATCTGACCGCCATCGAGGCGTGCTACAGCGTCGCGGGCGATGAAAGTTACATTCTCAAGGTTCGCGTCGCCTCTCCTCTGGGACTGGAGGAGCTCCTCCAGCAGATCCGCGCCTCGGCCAACGTCAGCACACGCACGACCGTCGTCCTCAGCACGCCGTACGACTACCGCTCCCCGGTGATCGAGAAGGAGCCGGAAGCGGACGCCGCCGAGGGCTGAGTGCCGTCCTCCTCCCGGAGGAAGTGCGCACGCACCCGGGCGTACGCCTCGGGGGGCGCGCCGAGGCGATCGAGACCGAGCAGCGCGGCGCCCACGATCGGCGGCACGTCGGCGACGACGAGCCGGGCGAGCGGCGCGCGTTCGGCGTAGCGCCGCTCGACCAGCGACGTCAGCAGGGGGTGCCGGGCGGTCAGCACGCCGCCGCCGAGCACGACCTCGCAGGGCGCGGCGAGCAGGCCGAGCCGCCGCATGGCGACGACGCCCAGCAGCGCGACCTCCTCGGCCTGCCGCTCCACCAGCGACCCGGCGATCGCGTCCCCGTCCGCGGCGGCGGCCAGCAGGGGCGGCACGAGGGCGTGCAGCCGGTCGGCCGGCAGGTCGCCGAAGTGCAGCCCGACGACGACCTCCTCGACCGTGGCGGCGCCGAAGCAGGCGCGCACGACGTCGGTCAGCGCGGTCGCGGGGCCGCGGCCGTCCTCGGCCCGCACGGCGTGCCAGAGCGCCTCCTCGCCCAGGTGGTGACCGCCGCCCCAGTCGCCGCTGAGGCGGCCGAGCGCGGGGAAGCGGGCGACCTGCCCGGCGGGGCTGACGCCCACCGCGTTGATCCCGGCGCCGCAGACGACGGCCACGCCCCATCCCGTGCCCGACCCGGCCCGCAGCAGGGCGAAGGTGTCGTTGCCGACGACCACGCTCGCGCCGTAGCCGCGGGCCAGCAGTTCGGCCCGCAGCCACCCCTCCTCGACCGGCAGGTCCGCGCCCGCGACGTACGCCGCGACGTGGTCGGCGTACGGCGGCGCGGCGATCCCGAGGGCACGGCGCACGATCGTCCCGATCACGTCGACGGCGGCGGAGACCCCGGCGCTCTGCGGCAGGAACGCCGGTCCGCGCGCGGTGGCGAGCACCTCGCCGTCCTCGCGGACGAGGGCGACGTCGGTCTTGCTGTTGCCGCCGTCCACGGCGAGCACCGTACGGGTCACCGGGCCACCGCCCACGGCAGGAAGGCGCGGTTGGCCTCCACCAGGCGCGCGGCGAGGTCGTCGGCGAGGAAGGCCTGGCCGACCAGCGGATGGGCCAGCAGGGCGTCCCTGACGCGGTCCTCGCCGCCGTGCAGGGCCGCCTCCAGGGCGAGCGACTCGTACGCCGACACGTGGGCGATCAGGCCCCCATAGAGCGGCTCCACGGGATCGACGGGCAGCGGCACGGCCCCGGCGGCCCCGACGGCGGCCGGGACCTCGATCACCGCGTCGTCGTCGAGGAACGGCAGCGTGCCGTTGTTGCGGGTGTTGACGACCTGCACGTCCCCGCGGTCGCCCATGAGCGAGGCGACCAGGGCGACGGCGGCCTCCGAGTAGAAGGCGCCGCCGCGCCTGTTCAGCAGGTCGGGCTTGGTGTCCACGGCCGGGTCGGCGTACATCTCCAGCAGCGCCGACTCCATTGCCGCCACCTCGGCGGCCCTCGACGGCGAGGTCCGCTGCTCGGCCACCACGCGGTCGTGGTCGTAGAAGTACCGCAGGTAGTACGACGGCACGGCGCGCAGGTGGCGCACCAGCCGCACCGGCAGGCCGACGGCCTCGGCGATGCCCTCGCCGTGCTCGTCCAGCAGGCGGGGCAGCACGTCCACGCCGTCGAGCAGGACGGACCGCTCCCAGGTGAGGTGGTTGAGCCCGACGTGACCGAGCGCGATCCGCTCGGGGGCCACGCCGAGGAGGGCGGCGAAGCGGCGCTGGAACCCGATGGCCACGTTGCACAGCCCGATGGCCCGGTGCCCGGCGTCGAGCAGCGCCCGGGTGACGATGCCGACGGGGTTGGTGAAGTCGACGATCCACGCGCCGGGCGCGTGCGCGCGCACCTTCTCCGCGATGTCCAGCACCACAGGCACGGTCCGCAGGGCCTTGGCGAGGCCCCCGGCGCCCGTGGTCTCCTGCCCGACGCAGCCGCACTCCAGCGGCAGGGTCTCGTCGACGTTTCTGGCGGCCTGGCCGCCGACGCGCAACTGCAGCAGCACCGCCGCGGCGCCGGCGACGCCGTCCTCGACGCGGGTGGCGGTGGTCAGCGCGGCCGGGTGCCCGGCGCGGGCGAGCATCCGCCGGGCCATCCCGGCGACCGTCGCGAGCCGTCGCTCGTCGGGGTCGACGAGTGCGATCTCCGACAGCGGCAGTTCGCCGCGCAGGCGGGCGAAGCCGTCGATCAGCTCCGGCGTGTACGTGGAACCGCCCCCGACAACGGCCAGCTTCATTTGACTCCCGTCAGCTTGACGCCCTCGATGAAGACCTTCTGGGCGAAGAAGAACACGATGATCACCGGGGCCATGGCCAGCAGCGTGGCGGCCATCGTGAGGTTCCACTGCACGCGGTGCACCGACCGGAACGCCGCCAGCCCCAGCGACAGCGTCCAGCTGTCCAGGTCGGTGCCCGCGTACAGCAGGGGCCCGTAGTAGTCGTTCCAGCAGTAGAAGAACTGGAAGAGCGCGACGGCGGCGATGGCCGGGCGGGCCATCGGCAGGATCACCCGCACGAGCGTGCGGAACTCGCCGCATCCGTCGACCTTCGCCGCGTCGGAGTACTCGCGCGGGATCGTGACGAGGAACTGGCGCAGCAGGAAGATCGAGAACGCGTCGCCGAGCAGCATCGGCAGGATCAGCGGCCACAGCGTGCCGGTCAGGTGGAAGCGGGCCCAGATCAGATAGATCGGCACCGCCACGACCTGCGGCGGCAGCATCATCGTGGTGATCACCAGCAGGAACGCCAGCCGGCGGCCGCGGAAGCGGAACCGCGCCAGCGCGTACGCCACGGGGATCGACGACACCAGCATGAACGCGGTGGCGAGCACCGAGTAGAGCAGCGTGTTGCGGATCCAGGTCAGCAGCGGCGCCTTCTCGAAGATCTCGGCGAAGTTGCCCCAGTTCCAGGTGTGCGGCCACAGGTCGGAGGTGAGCGCCTGCCGGTCGCTCATCAGGGCCGTGAGCGCGATGAACACCAGCGGGCCGAGGAACATCAGCGCGAGCGCGATGGCCAGCGCGTGCCGGGCGACCCACAGCAGTACCGTGCCTCTCCTGACCACCGAGCGCCTCGTCATACGTCCTCCTCACCGAGGCCGCGGAACTGCCGGAGCAGGATGAGCGTGAACACCATCGCGACCGCGAACAGCATCAGCGCGAGCACGCAGGCGTAGCCCATCGCGTAGTCGCGGAAGCCCTGCTGGAACAGCCACTGCGGGAACGTCAGCGTGGACTGGTCGGGGTAGCCGGGGGTGAAGACCGACCCGGCCGAATCGGTCGCCCCGGACGCGACCCGCGCGGCGACCTCGGCCTGGGTGAAGTACTGCAGGGTCTGGATCACCCCGGTGACGAGGGCGAACATCAGCACCGGCCGGATCACCGGCAGCGTGATCGAGGTGAACTGCCGCCAGCCGTTCGCGCCGTCGATCGCGGCGGCCTCGTAGAGCTGTTTCGGCACGTCGAGCAGGGCGGCCATGAAGATGACCATCAGGTCGCCGACCGACCACAGGCCCAGCAGAGTGAGGCCCCACTTCGACCACGCCGGGTCGCCGAACCAGTCCGGCGCGGGCAGCCCGACCGCCGACAGGATCGCCTGCACCGGCCCGGTGCCGGGGTTGAGCAGGAACACGAACCCCAGCGTCCCGGCCACCAGCGGCACCAGGGCCGGCAGGTAGAAGATCGTGCGGTAGACCCCGGCACCGGCCTTCAACCGGGTCACCAGCTGGGCGACGCCGAGGCCGAACAGCACCCGCAAGGGGACCATCACCACGACGAGCCACAGCGTGTTGCGGATCGCCGTCCAGGCCGCCTGGTCCTTGAGGAAGTACTCCCAGTTGAGCAGCCCTACGGGCTCCAGGGTGAACAGGTCGTACCGCTGGAAGGAGAAGTAGACCGTGGACACCAGCGGGTAGACGAAGAAGATCGCGAACCCGGCGAGCCAGGGGGACAGGTAGAGCAGCGCACGGAGATTTCCCCGGCTGAGAGGGTTCGGGCGGCTGAGAGCCGTTCCTGCCATCGGCTCAGCCGCCCGCCGTCAGCTTGAGCTTCTCGTCGATCTTCTTGTCGACCTCGGCGAGCAGCGCGTCCAGGTCGGACGCGCGGCCCGACTCCCACTTGATCTGCGCCTCCTGCAGCGTCTGCTGGTTGAAGACGGAGTTGACGTGAGCCGGCAGCGTCGTGCTGTCGGGGTTGGCGAAGACGTCGAGGAAGGTCTGGAAGTTCGGGTCCTTCTTGAGGTCCGGCGACTGGAGCGCGGGCAGCGTGCTCGGCACGTTCCTGATCGCGTTCGACAGCGTCACCAGCGAGCCGGTGTCGGTGGTGAGGTATCTCACCAGCTCCCAGGCGGCCTCCGCGTGCTTGGCGCCGCGCGGGATCCCGATGACGGTGCCGGCGATGAAGCCCGCGCCGTACCTCTGCGGCTGGTCGTCCGCCACCGGCAGCGGCGCGGTGCCGTAGTCGAGGTCGGGGGCGTCGGCCGCGAGCATGGCCGTGCGCCACTCGCCGTCGACGGCCATGGCGACCTTGCCCGTGTTGAACGGGTTCTCGGCCGACCACTCGTCACCGAAGCTCTTGCGGAACTTCTCGAGCCTGTCGTAGCCGTACCAGTCGGTGAGCTCCTTCTGCCAGGTCATCAGCTTCTTCCACTGCGGGTCGGAGCCGATGGCCGAGGTGCCGTCGGGATTGGTCCACTTCGCACCGACCATCACACCGGTGTGGATGGGGGCGTTCTCGTACATCTGGCTGGTCGGGACGAACCCGGCGACCTTGATGTCGCCCTTGTCGTCCTTGACCGTCAGCTTCTTGGCGAGGTCGGCCAGCTCGCTCATCGTCTTCGGGGGCTGGTGGCCCTGCATGAGCGTCTTGTTGTAGTAGAGGCCGTACGCGTCGGCGAGCATGGGCATCACGCAGCGCTTGCCCTGATACTGCGTGTACTCGGCGATCACCTTCGGGAACAGCGACGCCGGGTCGATGCCGCTCGCCTTCAGGTAGGGGTTGAGGTCCTGGAAGATCCCGGCCTTGCAGAACTCGGCGACGCTGTCGGTGGTGAACGACAGGGCCACGTCGGGCGGGTTGCCGCCGCGCACGGACTGGAGGATCTGGCCGTCCTGGACGGCCTTGGTCGGCTTGACCGTGATCCAGGGGAACTTCTTCCGGAAGCCGGCGAGGGTCTCGTCGAAGGCCTTGAGCTCGTTGTCGGCGCTGAAGCCGTGCCAGAACTCGATGGTGACCGGCTCGTGGCTCGCCCCGCTCTGGGCCATCTTGGGCGGCCCGCTCTCGGTGCCGGCCGTGCAGGCGGTGAGCGCGGCCAGCTCGGCCCCGATGGATAGTGCCGCGGAGAGGAAGAGAAGGCGTTTCATGGGGGGTGCCTCCCTAGTGCGTCAGCAGTGCGTCAACAGTGCGTCGAAGGGGATTTGTTCAGCGCGCCGAACAGCTCCTCGCGTACGGCGCCGAGCGCGAGGTCGAGGGCCCCGGCGAGGACCGGATTGCCCTCCAGGGTGGACAGCAGCACGCGGGGCCGGGGGATGGTCAGCGCGTGCAGCTCCCGCTCGACCGTCTCCCGCAGGACCTCGCCGCCGGCGAGCAGCACGCCGCCGGACAGCACGACGATCTCGGGATCGACCACGGCCGTGATCGCGGCCAGCCCCAGCGCGAGGCGGCCTGCGAGGTCGCGGAGGGCCTCGCGCGCGCTCTCGCCGTCCGGGCCGCCGCGTCCGGCCACGGCGACCGCGTTGCGGACGGCGCCGCTCGGCGTGGAGCCGCGCACGCCGTGGGCCCGCAGGAGGGCGAGCACGGCCGGGCCGCCCGACAGCGCCTGGAACCCGTGGTTGGCCCGCCTGCCGACGTCCCGCGCGGTGGGGGCGCCGACCACGGGCATGTAACCGACCTCGCCCGCGCCGCCGGTCGCCCCGCGATGGAGGCGGCCGCCGATGACGAGGGCCGCGCCGATGCCCTCGTCGGCCCACAGCAGCACGTAGTCCTGGTGGCCCCGGGCGCTGCCCGTGGACCGTTCGGCCTGGGCGACGAGGTTGACGTCGTTCTCCACGTCGATCGGCACGCCGATCCCGTCGCGGAGGGTCCCGATCAGGTCGGGGATGTGCCAGCCCGGGATGTGGGCGGCGTATCCCAGCCTGCCCGTCGAGGGGTCGACGGCGCCGCCGATGCCGACGACCACCCGGCTCAGCTCCGTCGGGTCGAGCCCGGCCGGGCCGCACGCCCCTGCGAGCGCGGCGCGGACCCGCTCCACCACGTCGCCCCCGGTGCGCCCGGGGGTGGCCAGGCGGTGCTCGGCGACGACCGCGCCGGTGACGTCCGCGACCGCCACGGCGATGCGCGCCGGCGTGACGTCCAGCGCCGCCACGTGTGCCGCGCGGGGGTTGATCCGGTAGAGCTCGGCCGTACGGCCCGGCAGGCCCTCGCGGATGCCGTCCAGGACGACCAGGCCGGCCTCCTGGAGCCGGGCCAGCAGCTGGGAGGCGGTCGGCTTGGACAGGCCGGTGAGGGCCCCCAGCTCGGGCCGGGTCAGCGGGCCGCGTTCGAGCAGGACCATCAGCGCGGCACGGTCGTTGATGGCGCGCAGCAGGCTCGGCGTCCCCGCGATGGGCCGGGTCATACGTTCTCCCACGAAGGCGGTTAGGAAAGTTTCCTAACTTTTGGTGCGACCGTACGAACGGGCTCGAGTGCCGTCAAGAGCGTGATCCGCGCCGAGATCCACCTGTGACCGCACCCGTTACCCCGCCGTGCCCGATGCGGGAGATGAGCGGGACGGCACGTAGAATCTGGCGGCCTATGCCAGAGTCTTCGACGGGCGAGCTGGCCCGGGAGCAGAAGTACGTCGCCGCGCTGTACGAGCGCCTCGACGTGCTGCGGGAGCGCACGCGCGGGCAGCTCGACGCCGTGCTGGCCCAGGGAGCCTTCGGCACCCACCAGAACCGCTCGGAGCGCGACAATTTCGCCGTCATGTACACCCAGCGGCTGGCCCGCCTGTGGGCGGTGGAGCACGGCCTGTGCTTCGGGAGGCTGGATCATGCCGAAGAGAGCCGGGCTGACGCGAGCCGGCTGTACATCGGCCGGATCGGCCTGGCGGACGACGACCAGCACCGGCTGCTGATCGACTGGCGGGCCCCGGTGGCGCAGCCGTTCTACCGGGCCACCCCGGCGGCCCCGATGGGCGTCACGCGGCGGCGTCACCTGCACACGCGGGGCCGCAGGGTCACCGCGATCGACGACGACCTGCTCGACCTTGACAGCCTCACCGACGCCGACCGGGCCTCGCTGAACGGCGAGGCGGCGCTGCTGGCCGCGCTCGGCGAGAAGCGCACCGGCCGCATGCGCGACATCGTCGCCACCATCCAGGCCGAGCAGGACAAGATCATTCGAAGCGACCTGAACGGCATGCTCGTCGTCCAGGGCGGCCCGGGCACCGGGAAGACCGTGGTGGCCCTGCACCGCGCGGCCTACCTCCTTTACACCTTCCGTGAGCGGTTGGAACGCCGGGGGGTGCTGATCCTCGGGCCCAACCCGACCTTCATGCGCTACATCGAGCAGGTGCTGCCGTCCCTAGGCGAGACCGACGTGCTGCTGTCCACCGTGGGCGAGCTGTACCCGGGCGTCACCGCGACCCGGGAGGAGCCGCCCGAGGCCGCCGCGGTCAAGGGCCGGATCGCGATGGCCGACGTGGTCGCCCGGGCCGTACGGGAGCGCCAGCGGATGCCGCGCACGCCCGTGGAGATCAAGCTCGACAAGTTCACGCTGAAGCTCGACCGGCAGACGCTGGAGGCGGCCCGGTCGAAGGCCGGCCGTTCCCGCCGTCCGCACAACCAGGCCAGGGCCGTCTTCATCCGCCACCTGCTGACCGTGCTCACCCGGCAGGCGGCCCGGCACCTGGGCCGCGGCAACCTCGACGAGGCCGACTTCGCCGACCTGCGCGAGGACCTGCGCACCGAGGAGCCGGTGCGGGTGGCGCTCAACCGGCTGTGGCCCTACCTCACGCCGCAGCAGCTGCTCATCGGCCTGTTCACCGACCGCGACCGGATGGCGGCGGCCGGGCTGGGCGCGCCGGAGCGCGACCTGCTGCTGCGCGAGCCGCCCAGATCGGGGGAGAAGCCGGGGGAGAACTGGTGGAGCGCGGCCGACGTGCCGCTGCTCGACGAGGCCGCCGAGCTGCTGGGGGACATCGACGAGGGGGTGCTGCGAGCCGCGCGCCGGGCCGAGCAGGAGCGCGAGGAACGCATCGCCTACGCCCGCGAGGTGCTGGAGCTGACCGGCCTGGCCGACATCATGGACGCCGAGCGCTTCGCCGAACGGCAGCAGGCCGAGGAGACCTATCTCACCACGGCCGAGCGGGCCGCCAGGGACCGCACGTGGGCCTTCGGCCACGTGATCGTGGACGAGGCCCAGGAACTGTCCGAGATGGCCTGGCGTATGGTCATGCGGCGCATCCCCGGCCGGTCGATGACGATCGTCGGCGACATCGCCCAGACCGGGTCGGCCGCGGGCGCGGCGAGCTGGGCCCGGGTCCTCGATCCGTACGTCTCGGGCCGCTGGCGTGAGGAGCACCTCAGCGTCAACTATCGCACCCCCGCCGAGCTGATGGAGGTCGCCGCCCGCGTGCTCGAACTGGTCGGCGCCGACCTGAAGGCGCCGGAGTCGGTGCGGGAGACGGGCGAGCGGCCGTGGGCCCTGCGCGTCGCCACCCTCGCGGAGGCGGGCCCGGTGGTCGCCGCGGAGGTCGTCGGGGAGGGCCGCCTCGTGGTCGTCGCCCCGGCCGGGATGACCGAGGAGATCGGGACGATCGTCCGGGCCGCGGTGCCCGAAGCGGCCACCGGCCCCGGCCCGGCCGCGCTGGACGCGCCCGTGGCGGTGCTGTCGGTGACCGAGGCCAAGGGGCTGGAGTTCGACTCGGTGATCGTGGTCGAACCCGGCCGGATCCTGCGGGAGTCGCCGCGCGGCCCGAGCGACCTCTACGTCGCACTCACCCGGGCCACGAGCCGCCTCGGCGTCGTCCACACGGAGGAACTGCCCGAGGTTCTGAACGGTCTGGAACGGCGCTGAACGGCCACCCCTCCCACCTGCGGAAATGTGGTGTTTCCGCTGATCGGGACGCGGTTGACATCTGCGCTGAGGTCGGTAGTTTGCTGCGCAGTCCAGCACGGGACTGACCGGTTGGCCGCTCTATGGCGCCGCCGACCTCTGCGTCGATGACGGAGCGTGACCCCGTCAGCACGCCAGGCGCAGGGCGGCGTCCCGCCGAGGCGGGGCACCCCATCCGGCCGGGGGGTTGGACCCAGGAGGGGCCCGGGCACCCAGTAGACAACGGAGCTCCGCGCCCGCCGCCGACGGGACGGAACCGGTCCGAAGGGCCGCCCGGGCCTTCTTCCCTTTCTTCTCTCCTCCTCCACCTGCTCCTCGCCGCCGTACAGTGGCTGAGGCCGGTTTGGCGGCCTGAGCCGCCGTCTGCGACTCTGACCTGGAATGATTTTTAGCGTCAGGACCATCGACATGCGAGGAGAGACTGTCCCGTGGCACTGAAGACGGCACAGGACGCGGCTCCGCCCGCCGCCGCGGCGCCGAAGCCACGGGTGCCGGGCGTGCTGATCCGCCTCGCCGCCTCCGTCGCGGGCGGCCTGGTGCTCTACCTCGCCTTCCCGCCCATCGGATGGTGGTTCTGCGCGCCGGTGGGCGTGGCGCTGCTCGCCCTCGCGTTGTACGGCCTGCGGCCGCGCCGGGCGGCGTGGATCGGGTACGCCGGGGGGCTGGCGTTCCTCCTGCCGGCGCTGGCCTGGGTCCGCCCGATCGGGGATGACGCCTGGCTGGCCCTGTCAGGCATCGAGAGCCTGTTCTGGGCCGGGCTGGCCTGTGTGGCCGTCCTCGTCATGCGGCTGCGCCTGTGGCCGTTGTGGGTGGCCTGCCTGTGGGTCGTGCAGGAGTGGGCCCGTGGCCTGTTCCCCGTCGGGGGCTTCCCGTGGGCGCGGCTGGCCTTCAGCCAGGGCGAGTCGCCGTACACCGGCTTCGCCGCGCTGGGCGGCGCCCCGCTTGTAAGTTTCACGGTCGCCCTGACGGGGGCTCTGCTCGCCGCGCTGGTCACACGGCGTCCGCTGAGGTGGCGGGCCGACCGGGTGCTTGCCGGGACGCTGCTCGCCGCGATAGCCGTACCGGTGCTGGGGCTGGTCGTGCCCCGGCCCGGCGACGAGGGCAGGACAGTGCGGATCGGTGTCATCCAGGGCAACGTCCCTGGGCGGGGGATGTACTTCCTCGGCGACGAGCCCGCCGTCGTGCTGCGCAACCACGCGGACGAGACGCACCGGATGGCCGAGGCCGTGCGCGCGGGGAAACTCCAGCGGCCCGAGATCGTGGTGTGGCCGGAGAACTCCACCGACATCGATCCCTACTCCAGCGCGTACGCCCGGCAGGTGATCGACTCCGCCGCCAAGGACATCGGCGTGCCGATCCTCGTCGGCGCGGTCGTCAAGATCGGCGCCGAGAACCGGGCCACCCGCGGCGTGGTCTGGGACCCGGTCACCGGCCCCGGCGCGTACTACGACAAGCGGCGGCTGGTGCCGTTCGGCGAGTACACCCCGATGAAGGAGCTGTTCCTCGCGCTGTCGTCGCGGGCGCAGCTCGTCGGCCGGCAGTCGGTCCCCGGCGACAAGCCGGGAGCGCTGCGGATGGGGCCGGTGACGATCGGCAGCGTGGAGTGCTACGAGGTGGCCTTCGACAGCACGGTGCGCGACACGGTGCTGGCCGGCGGCACGCCGCTGGTCGTGCAGACCAACAACGCCAGCTACGCGCTCACCAATCTGCCGCCCCAGCAGCTCGCGATGTCGCAGCTGCGGGCGGTGGAGTTCAACCGGGCCGTGGTCACCGCGGCGACCACGGGCATCTCCGCGTACGTCGGCCCCGACGGCCGGGTCGGATGGCGTACCGGCGAGCTGGTGGCGGGGATGAACGTCCTGAATGTCCCCGTCAGGACGAAGAACACGGTGGCGGCGGAGCTAGGTGCGCTGCCGGAGTGGATCATGGTACTCATGGGAGCCGGAGCGACGGTGGCGGCCATCTCTGGGCGGAGGAGAAGCTGATGGAGCGGACCCCAGGGCGGGTGCTCGTGATCGTCCCCACGTACAACGAGCGGGAGAACCTCCCGTTGATCACGCGGCGGCTGCGGGAGGCGCTGCCCGACGTGCACCTGCTCGTGGCGGACGACAACAGCCCCGACGGCACCGGCCGGATCGCCGACGAACTGGCAGAGGCGGACGACCACGTCCACGTCCTGCACAGGACGAGCAAGCAGGGGCTGGGCGCCGCCTACATCGCCGGATTCCGCTGGGGCCTGGCCGAGGGCTACGACGTGCTGGTGGAGATGGACGCCGACGGCTCCCACCAGCCCGAGGAGCTGCACAAGCTGCTCGACGCCGTGACCGACGGCGCCGACCTGTCGATCGGCTCCCGGTGGGTGCCCGGCGGCAAGACCGTCAACTGGCCGTTCTCACGCGAGCTGCTGTCCCGGGGGGCCAACACCTACGTCCGGCTGGTGCTCGGCATCCCGGTGCGCGACGCCACGGCGGGCTTCCGGGCCTACCGCGCGGCCACGCTGGAGAAGATCGGGCTGGACGACGTCGAGTCGCAGGGCTACTGCTTCCAGGTGGACCTCACGCTCCGCACCGTACGGCAGGGCCTGCGGGTGACCGAGATACCGATCACGTTCGTCGAGCGCACCGTGGGCAGCAGCAAGATGAGCCGGAAGATCATCTTTGAGGCCTTCTGGCGCATTGCCGTCTGGGGGGTCGCCGGGTTCGGCGATCGGTTTCGCCCGAGGCGATAGCCACGATCCACAGGAACCCCAGCGGCCGCGGGGACGTTGACGCAGACGTACGAGTGCCGGGGTGAGTGGGGCAAGACATGGTGCGGATCGGGCTGTTCCTCGGGTTCCTCCTGGTTCCCATCCTGGAGATCTGGATTCTGATCCGGGTGGGGTCCGCGATCGGCGGGTGGGAGACGGTCGCCCTGCTCATCGCCGACAGCATCCTCGGCGCCTGGCTGGTGCGCCGTGAAGGGCGGCGGGCGTGGGCGGCGCTGCGCACGGCCATCGAGTCGGGGCGCATGCCCGACCGGGAACTCACCGACGGGGCGCTGATCGTCGCCGGTGGCGCCCTCCTGCTTGCCCCCGGCTTCCTGACCGACGTGTTCGGATTTTTCATGATCCTGCCGTTCACCCGGCCGATCGCGCGGCGCTGGCTGTCGTGGTTCCTCGGCCGCCGCGTGCGGTCGCTCGCCGCCCGCTCGCCGTACGCGCCGCTCTTCGAGCGGACTGCGGGATTCGACGAGGGGGCGGGCTTCGGCGGCGCGGGTGGTTTCGGCGGGCCCGCCGGAGCGAACCGGGGCCGCGTGGTGCACGGCGAGGTCATCGACGACGACTGAAAGACGATCGGAAGCGGCCGGGTAAGCGGCCGGGCATGCCGTTGCCCCGGCGGCGGAGGCGCACCGGGGCAACGGGGCTGGTGACGAGCGGCTTCCCGGCTTCTGCCGGGTTGGTCCGGGTTGGTCCGGGTTACAGGCGCGGCTCGTCCTGGCCGGGGATGTCCCGGCGGCGGATGTCCCGATCACGGGCGTCCTCGTCGGTGACGAACCGGTCGCCGGCGCCGGTCAACGGATCGCCGGTGCCGAACCGTTCCTGTGACCGGGCCGCCGGGTCCTCGGTGCCGTACCGCTCGCTCGACGTGCGCGAGGGGTCGCCGCCGCCGAACAGCTCCTCGGACCGCGTCTCGGGGTCGCGCCGCGCCAGCGGCTCACCCGGTCGCGTGCCGGGGATCTCGGCGTCCAGCCGGTCCCTGGAGCCGAGCGCCGGGTCGTCGGTGCCGTACCGCTCCCCACCGCGGGTCACGGCGTAGTCCGCGTAGTCGCCGGGATCGTCGGCGCCGGTCCCCAGCCGTTCGCGTTCGCGCCGCCCGGCGCTGTCGGCCCAGCCGGCGAGGCTGTCGGGCCGGTTGGCGCGTTCCCAGGCGCCGTCCCAGTCCATGTCGTAGTGACGGTAGAGCTCACGCTCCTGGTCGGCCGACAGGTGCCCGTCGGCGTCCAGGTCCACGTCTGGCGCGTTCTTGACGTGCTCCTTGTCGTACGGGACCTCGACATGATCGGCCGTCAGGCTCGCGTCGTGCAGCGGGACGAAGGTCTCCTTGGTGTGGAGAAGTCCCGTCTTGACGCAGAGCCACTTCGGCCGTCCGGTCGCGTCGTCGAGGAAGACCTGCGCGACCTCGCCGATCTTGTCACCGTTGGGGTCGTGGACCGGGTTGTCGAGCACCATGGGGATCTGCTCGTGAGTGATCACGTGCTTCTCCTTGTCTCTCGCTTGGTCGGTCCCTTACTGGGCTACCGCCGATGGGAGGACGGAAACCACCTTTTCCGGAATTCGCTCTGCCGTGCCCGGGTGGCGACGCCGGTGCACCCGGCGTCGTCGCAGGTGAAGGCCCGCGTCGCGGCATCCTCCGCCGCCGCTGAAATCGCCGCCGCGCTCGTCCGGGCGGCGCGGGACCGCCGTCTCGCGCTGCCCGAGCCGCGGACGTGACAGAGGAGCCGGGGACCGGCAGCGCTGCCCTCGTCGGCGGGCGGCACGTGCGCACGGGCGGGAGACGGAATTCGTGAGCGAATTCCGGGACTCGGGAATCGGAGGGTCACCGAGGGAGTCGGGCGAAAGGGGTCTATGCCCCGAATTGCGTTTCTGTCTGTGACTCCATCTAATTTTCCTCCGCGGTTGAGTAGGGTGAGCGGGGCGTGAAAGAATTCATACAGGTTTTCGAATGAGCATGAGGAGGTGTCATGGAGTCGCCGCTTGCCGATCCTGGCCGCCTCGGTCGTTCGAACATTCCCGATGAGAACTGGTGGGAGCGGCTGACATCCCGATCGCCCCTCTGGTCCTCCGGAAGCGCGACCTACGGCGGCGAGCACGTTCGGGAGCTTTTTGGTGAGCCGAGCCGGGACCCTCGGGTCACACAAAGGTGGAATTGCCTCGTCGAGCAAATTCGGCTGCATTCGAATGCCACTGCCGGAAACCGCGCGTCTGCGACCTCGCATGCCGATGCCTTCACCGGCGCCTTCACTGGCGCCGACAGGGCTGGCGCCTCAGGTGCCGGCGCTGGCGGCGCTGGCGGTGGTGTCGGTGGTGCCCATGGCTCGGGTGCCCGTGGTTGTGGGGCCCGTGGTTGTGGGGCCGGTGGTTGTGGGGCCGGTGGTTGTGGGGCCGGTGGTTGTGGGGCCGGTGCCGGTCGGGACAAGGGCCGGTCGTCGTGGGTGTTGGTGGGTTCTCTGCGTGAGTCGGCGCAGGCGTTGGCGTTGGCGGCGGTGCCGGAGGATGTGGATGTCTGTCTTGCCGAGGCTGAGGAGTTGCTGTTTGCGCGGGATCGGATCACGTGCGCGTTGGCGGATCGGGTGGGGCGGGTGCATGGTGCGGGGCAGGCCAAGCGGCATGGGCATGCCTCGACCCGTAGTTGGTTGCGTACCGCTGGGGGGATGAGCGTCGCGGGCGCTGGGCGTCTGCTGACGTTGGCGGTGGAGTTGGCGCGTCTGCCTCGGGTGCGGGAGAAGTTCGCCGAGGGTGGGTTGGCGGCGGGGGTGGTGGAGGCGATCTGCGCGGCTACCGCGCAGTTGAGTGATGAGCATGCGGGGTTGGCTGAGTCGATTTTGCTGGAGTTGGCGGGTCAGGCGGGTGCGGCGGAGGTGGCCAAAGCGGGCCGCTACCTACGGGCGGTGCTGGACCCCGACGGTGAGGACCGCGATGAGCGGGCCGACTTCGGGCGGCGGTTTTTGAGGGTCCGCCCGACCAGGGGTGGGGGCGTGGAGGGGGAGTTCTATCTGCCGCGTGAGGCGGCCGCCCGATTGCGGGCCCTGTTGGACGCCTACGCCAAGCCGCGCGCGGAGGGCGATGACCGGCCGTTGCGGGTCCGGCAGGCGGATGCGTTCATCGCGTTGCTGGAGCAGAAGGTCGCCGCCGAGCTCCTGGTCCTGGTCACCGCCGAATCCCTCCCCACCGACCCCGAACCCGCCGACCCCGAACCCGCCGCCCCCGGCCCCGACCACCCCGGCCCCGACCATCCCGAAGACATTGACGACGCCCAGGACGCCGAGGACGCCGAAGACGCCCAGAATGCCGAGGACACGGAGGGCGCCGAGGCCGACGAGGACGGCCGGGACCGCGAAGGCACCAGCGCCACCGGCGACATCGGAAGCGCTGACGATCCCGGCGACGTCGAAGATGCCGGTGGCAGTGCCCTCGGCGAGATGGGCGGCCCCTGCGACGTGGGCAGCATCGGCGCTGCCGCACCTGCCCAGGATGAGGGCCTGTGCCATCCTGCCGACCCCGCCGACCCCGCCGACTGCGGCGACTGCGGCGACTGCGGTGACGCCGGGGCAGATGCAGGTTCACCTTCGCAGGCAGCGCGGCCGGATCCTCCTCCCGGGGACGCCGCTGCGCATCACGCCCACGCCGGGCATCGGCCTGCGGGGGACTGCCGGCATGTGCAGGGCACGTGTGAGGACCACGGCCACGAGCATCGGAGGCATGGCGAGGGCGGGTGCGGGTGCGGCGGCGACGCGCGGTGCTCGTGTGCGCCGGGGACACCGGGATCGGAGTGGGGCGTGCCAGGGAGGCCACCGGGAACAGCGCCGGGAACAGCGCCAGGGACGCTGCCGGGGGCGCTGCTGGGGGCGGCGCCGGGGGTGTTGCTGGCGACCGGGCAGATGCTGCCGGTCTCCAGCGTGCACCGCCTTGCCCGCACCAGCAGCCTGGTCCGCCTGGTAATGGACGCCGAGGGGCAGGTGCTGGACATGGGCCGCAAGGTCCGCCTGGCCACCCCCGCCCAACGCAGGGCCGTGTTCGCCCGTTACGCCACCTGCTGGATCGACGGCTGCCCACTGCCCGCCACCATGTGCCAGATCGACCACGCCGACAACTGGAGCAACGGCGGGCTCACCGACCTGAAGCTGCTCGGACCGGCCTGCCAGTTCCACAACCGCGACCGCTACCGCCACCCCGACCGCTACACCCGCCGCAAGATCGGAACCGACCGCTGGGCCTTCACCTACCACCCGGCCCACATCAGGGTCCGGAGCCCCCGACATGAACCGGGAACATGAGCCCAGGCTCCGGGATCAGGCTCCTTCCCAGGGGCCGACGTCTTCCTCCTTCCACTCCAGGCGGTCGACGACCCCGATCACGCCGTTGGTCCGTTCGACCATCCGCGTGAGCACCCGCGCCTGCGAGCGGCGTTCCAGGGCGCCGGTGAGCGTCACGACGCCTTCCGACACCGAGACCTCGACGCCCGACAGGTCGGCCCACAGGCAGTTCTCGATGACGTCCTCCCGTACCTCGCGGGCGATGTCGGCGTCCGCGCGGGCGAGAACCTTGAGCAGGTCGTGACGGCTGATGATGCCCATGAGCACGCCCTCGTCGTCCACGACGGGCAGGCGTTTGACGCCGTGCTGGCTCATCTGCCGCGCCGCGCTGACCACGCTGGTGTACGGCCGGGTGGTGACCGCGGGGGTGGACATGAGTTCGGCGGCGGTCACCCCACGGGCCCGCTCCTGGCTCCTGGCGGCCCCGTGCCCCACGGCCTCGCGCAGGCGGGCGCGTAGCGGCGGCCGGTAGCCCTCGCGATAGAACTGCTCGCGGAACTCCTCCTTGCGCAGCAGGTCGGCCTCGGAGACGACCCCGACGACGTGGCCCTCACCGTCGACGACGGGCACGGCGCTGACCTCGTGCGCGATGAGCACCTCGGCCACGTCCCTGAACGGCGTGCTGCCGTTGACGGAGGCGACCTCGCTCGTCATGACGTCTCGCACCTTCATGTGCATGATCGGCTCCTTCCCCGGCCGTCTGCCGTTCCCAGTCCCATCGCACCGCCGTACGGGCCGGATGCGAAGGGACGGACGGCCCTACCGGTGGGGCCCTTCGCCATGCCGTGCCCCGGACGGCGCGATCGGTGGCCGAAAGTCCCGGGCGGTCAGGACCTTCACCGCTGACCTCGGAAGACGCGGCGAGGCACGCTGGGCACTGAGAGATGGGAGGCGTCGTCATGACGGCGAAAGTGAAGGATGTCATGGGCAAGGTCGCCATCGCGGTGCCGATGGACGCGTCGTTCGCAGACCTTGTCGCCACCATGCAGCGGTTCAAGGTGGGCGCCGTCACGGTGATCGACGCCGACCGGCGCCCGGTCGGGGTGGTGTCGGAGGACGACATCCTGCTGAAGGAGATCGATCCGGGCGAGAGCGTGCTCGACGGTCCCCGCAGGCGTGAGGAGCACCGGAAGGCGGCGGGCACGAAGGCCGGCCAGATCATGACGCGCCCCGCGATCACAGTCACCGGCGGCACGTCCGTGCGGGACGCGGCCCGGCTGATGCACCGCAACCGCATCAAGCAGCTGCCCGTGATCGACGCCATGACCGGCCGCATCGTGGGGACGGTCCACCAGGGCGACCTGCTGCGTGTGTTCGTCCGCCCGGCGGAGGACATCCTGGCCGACATCGAGGAGGTCGCCGCCCGGCTGAACCTCGGCCCCGACGACCTCCGGATCACCGTCTCCGGCGGCGTGGTCGCGATCAACGGACAGGTGCCCCGCAGGTCGGACATCAAGCCGCTGCTGCACGCCGTACGCCGGGTCGAGGGCGTCGTCGAGGTGGACGCCGACCTCGCCTTCCTCGTGGACGACCTGCTCATCGCCCCGCCATTGCTGTGACCGACCGCAGGGGAGGAGACCGTGAACACTCGGACCACTGAAGGGATCGTGCAGGCCGCGAGGACGGCGGTGGAAGCGGCCCTGTGGGCGCCCTCGATCCACAACACCCAGCCCTGGTCGTTCGGCGTCTCCGGCGGCGAGATCTGCCTGCGCGCCGACCCCGACAGGAAGCTGCGGGTCTCCGACCCCACCGGCCGGCAGATGACGATCAGCTGCGGCGCCGCGCTGTTCAACGTGCGAATCACGCTGCAGGCCCTCGGCTACGAGCCCCAGGTGCGGCGCTTCCCCGATCCGGAGGGCCCGCTGCTGCTGGCCACCGTACGCGTGCGGCCGGGGCGGGAGCCCGGCGAGCACACCCGCCTGTTGCATGCGGAGATCGAGCGCCGCCGCACCCACCGGTCCGGGTTCACCGCTCTGCCGGTGCCCGACCGCCTGGTCGACTCGCTCGTGGCGGAGGCGGCGGCCGAGGGCGGCCACCTGATGCCGATCGGGGCGGAGGCCGCCGCACGGGTGCTCGCCGCGCTCACCGGTGCGGCCCAGGACGTGCAGTCGCAGAACCGTTTGTTCGTCCTCGAACTCATGCGCTGGGCCCGGCCGCCCGGCAGTTCACGCCGCGACGGGGTGCCCGCGGCGGGCTATCCGACCGATCCCCGGCGCACGCAGCCCCAGCACTTCGCACAGCGGGACTACGCCCGGGGCCACGAGTGGGGGATGGCGCCGGACGAGCGGGTGTCCGCCTCGACGGGCCTCGTGGCGCTGCTCACCACCGCGGGCGACGGCCGGGAGGACTGGCTGCGCGCGGGTGAGGCGCTGCAGCGGATGCTGCTGCACGCCTCCGCGTACGGCGTGAGCGTCGCCTTCCACACACAGGCACTGGAGATGCCTGAGTTGCGGGAGTTCATCCGCAGGCATCTGTGCTCGGGAGAGGCGCCTCAGATGATCATGCGGCTGGGGTTCGTCATCGACGAGAGCGAGAGCGTCCGCCGCGCCGCGTCCGACGTGATGGACTGATTCGGCGGCCGTGCCGCCGAGCACGACCCCATAACCAGGGGCCGACGCCTCGTGCGCCACCTGGACGCCCGCTATGCGCTGCCGCCGCCCAATCCTCACCTCCCGGAGGAACGTCGCGACAGCACGGGCGAAGCCGAGCTGAGCCCATCTGGGCGGGCGTGGACGGGCCCGCCCGGGGAAGTGGGACCTCCTGTGGCTCGACAGGAGGTGCGCGATGAGGTCGATCGTCCGCTGGGTCGTGTCGCGGTTACGCCGCTACCGGCCCGATCGCAACCCGCTGCGCCGCCGTTCCGACCGGGTCGAGGCGGCGCTCGCGGCGGCGGCGCTGGCCGCCGTCCTGATCGCCGCGTGGCCCGCGGCGCTGGCCGCTCGTACCGTGTACGACGACGGTGTCGCGGCCGAGCGGGTCGGGCCTGGGACACGGCAGCTGGTCGAGGCCACCCTGGTCGAGGCCACTTCGATCGGGGACACGTCCGCAGTGCCGGCCAACGGCCGCGGTCTGCCCGCGGCGATCCCGGCGCGGTGGACGCTGCCATCCGGTGAGGTCCGCGCGGGCGTGGTTCCGGCGGCGCTCCTCCTGCGGGACGGCCCGGCGGACGCGCGGCTGTGGGTGGACGCCGCGGGCAGGCCGGCCGCGCCGCCGCCGCAGCGGGCCGAGACGGTGACGAGGGCGGGACTGGCCGCCGCCGGCGTCGTCGCGAGCGCCGCCGTCCTGGCCTGGGCCTGCTTCGCGCTCGCGCGTCACCGGCTGGATCGCAGGCGCTACCGCGAATGGGAGGCCGCCTGGGCGGCGGCCGACCAGAGGTGGCGCCGTCCCCGCATCTGAAGGCGCACCGGACCCCCGCGCCCACCGGGCCCCCATGCTGCCAGACTTCTGCACTATGACGGAGAACGAGCCGCGGTCGCTGATTCCCAGCATGCGATTGGATGATCTGCTGGCGGAGTTGCAGTCGCGTCTGGAGGCGGTGCTGGCCACCCGGGATCGGGTGCACGCGCTGTTGGAGGCGGTCGTGTCGATCGGCAGCGACCTCGATCTGGAGGTCGTGCTGCGGCGCATCGTGGCCACCGCCACGACGCTGGTGGACGCGACGTACGGCGCGATGGGTGTGATCGGGGAGGAGAACACGCTCATCCAGTTCGTGCCGGTGGGGCTGAGCGAGGAGGAGATCGCCAGGATCGAGCACTGGCCGCACGGGCTGGGCCTGCTCGGCCTGCTGATCAAGGAGCCGCAGACGCTGCGGCTGACCGACATCTCCCAGCATCCCGAGTCCTACGGCTTCCCGCCCGGCCATCCGCCCATGGGCAGTTTCCTGGGGGTGCCGGTCCGGGTGCGCGAGGAGGTGTTCGGCAACCTCTACCTCACCGAGAAGCGCGGCGGCGGGAGCTTCGACGAGGACGACGAGGCGATCGTGGTCGCCCTGGCCACCGCCGCCGGAGTGGCGGTCGAGAACGCCCGTCTGTATGAGGAGAGCCGCCGCCGCGAGACCTGGTTGCAGGCGTCCTCGGACATCACCACCCGGCTGCTGTCCGGCGGCGAGCCGCAGGAGGTCCTCACCCTCATCGCCCGGCGCGCCCGCGAGATGGCCGACGCCGACGCCGTGGCGATCCTGCTGCCGCGCAAGGGCGGCGACACCCTGCAGGTGGCGCTGGAGGACGGTGCCCTTGAGGGCGGCGTGCCGCAGGACGGCGACGTCCCGATCGAGGGCTCGCTGTCGGGCCGGGCGTTCCTGAGCGGCGAGCCTCTCATGCTGGACGACCCCGCCGGCGGGGACGTCCATCTCGCCGGCGACGTGGACCCGGGCCCGGTGGCGGCCGTGCCGCTGGGCGCGGCCGGGGCCGTACGCGGGGTGCTGGCCCTGGTCAAACGCCCGGGGCGGATGCCGTTCAGCCAGTCGGAGCTGCGCACGCTGCACGCCTTCGCCGGGCAGGCGGCCGTCGCGCTGGAGCTGGCCGAGACCCGCCGCGACGCCGAGCGGCTCGGCCTGCTGGAAGACCGCGACCGCATCGCCAAGGACCTGCACGACGTGGTCATCCAGCGCCTGTTCGCCGTGGCCATGACGCTGATGAGCGCCGTCCGCCTGGTCGAGCGGCCGGAGGCCTCCTCCCGGCTGCAGACCGCCATCGACGAGCTGGACACCACCATCCGGCAGATCCGCTCGACCATCTTCGCCCTGCAGACCCCGCGCGAGGACGCCTCGCCCAGCCTGCGCGCCCAGGTCGTCGATCTGGTCGAGGGCGCCCGCGGGCACCTGGGCTTCATGCCCGGCCTGAGCCTGGAGGGCCGGCTCGACAACGATGTGCCCGCACAGGTCGCGGAACACCTGCTCGCCGTCCTGCGCGAGGCCCTGTCGAACCTCGTCCGCCACGCCAAGGCCACCCGCGCCGACGTCGCCGTCCACGCCGGGGACGGGCGGCTGACCCTCGTGGTGGAGGACAACGGCGTCGGCATCCCGGCCGAGGGCCGCCGCAGCGGCCTGCGCAACCTCGCCGACCGCGCCGAACGACTCGGCGGCGCCCTCACCCTCACCTCCCCTGAGGCCGGCGGCGCCCGACTGGAGTGGAGCGTCCCGCTGGGCTGATCACCTCATGTTCTGCGAGATGTTGCAGGAGCGGCTGCCGGGGGCGCAGTACGCGCCCTGGCTGGTGATCTTCCCGGCGGACGTGACGGCGGTCGACTGCGGGCCGCTCAGGAGCGAGGGCGTGTAGACGCCGTTGAGGTTCAGGATGTTCCTGCCGCGGCCCGACCTGTCCTGCCTGGCGCTGGTCCGCCCGCCTCGGGCCACTTGATAACCGCGCGGGCCGGGCCTGGGCCTGGCCTTCGCCTCCGCACGGGCCGCAGCCTCCGCCCGGGCCGCCGCCTTCGCACGGGCCGCCGCCTTTTTCGCGGCGGCCGCGGCCGCGTGCGGTTTGCGGCGCAGCGGAGCGGAGGCCGCGTCCGCCGATTCCGGAACGGCGAGGCCGGCCAGCGAGACGACGAGCGCGGCCACCGCAAGCCGCCGGACCGCCGAGACGAGATCGGTTCTGAAGACGTCCGCGCAGTGACGAGACACCTGGCAACCACCTGCCCATGCGCCAGTTGGATATAAGCGACATAGGGCATATGCCCGTATCGCTCGGGTCTCGCCGGCGTCCTGAGACACTCCGGCCCGGATGATTACCCTGTGCGGGCGCGTCGCCCGGCCCGATCCTGGCGGCTCAGTCCTGGCGGCCGGCCTTGAGGCGGGCGGCGAGCGCGGCGGCCTGGGTGCGGCGCTGCATGTCGAGCTTGCTCAGCAGGTTGGACACGTAGTTCTTGACCGTCTTCTCGGCCAGGAACATCCGCTCGCCGATCTGGCGGTTGGTCAGGCCCTCGCCGATCAGCTCCAGGATCTGCCGCTCCTGGTCCGACAGCGCGGCCAGCGGGTCCTTCTTCGTGGCCTGGTCGCGCAGCCGGTGCAGCATCGCGGCCGTGGTCTGCGGGTCGAGCAGCGACTGTCCGCCGGCCACCGTGCGCACCGCGCCGACCAGGTCCGAGCCGTGGATCTGCTTGAGCACATAGCCGGCCGCCCCGGCCATGACCGCGTTGAACAGCGCCTCGTCGTCGGCGTAGGAGGTCAGCATCAGGCAGGCCAGGCCGGGCAGCTTCGAGCGCACCTCACGGCACACGTCCACCCCGTCGCCGTCGGGCAGGCGCACGTCGAGCACCGCCACATCCGGCTTCAGCGCGGGGATGCGGGCCACGGCCGACTCGGCCGTCCCCGCCTCGCCGACGACCTCGATGTCGTCCTCGGCGTCCAGCAACGCCGCCACACCACGCCGCACGACCTCGTGGTCGTCAACCAGGAACACCCGAATCATGTCTCTACGCTAAGCCGCGGGCGGGCCGAAGGTCCCGTGGGCCGGTGGCTTTCGCCCGGCGTCGCCGCCGCGGCCCGGGTGATCTGCTGGTGACATGGGGTGCGCTCTGCGCACGCGGCGCGGGCCGCGTGAGTGAGATGAAGCAGGAGATCGTGGTCGCCTACGACGGCACACGGCAGAGCCGGGCCGCGATCGAGTGGGCCGCGGCGGAGTGCCGGGCCCGCCGCCGTGCGGGCGTCACGGTGTGCCAGGTGTGGGACGGCCCCTACCCGGAGCGCGCCGAGGCCGTCGCCGCCGAGGAGCGCCGCCTGGCGGGTCTGCGGCTGTTCGAGGGGGTACGGCTGGCCGAACGCCTGCTGCCGGGCCGCGAGGTCCGCCCCGTGCTCGTGCGGGGAGACCCCAAGGACACACTGGTCAGCCTCAGCGCGAACGCCGCGATGCTGGTCCTGGGCCACCGGAGCGTGCGTGGGCTGGCCGGGCTGCTGCGCGGCTCGGTCAGTGCGTACGCGGCGGCGCACGCCGCCTGCCCGGTCGTCGTGGTCGGCGCGCCGGCGTCCGCGCCGCCCGCCGGCGGGGTGGTGGTGGGGATCGACGCGGCGCGGCCGGCCGGTCCCGAGGCGGACTCCGCCCTGCGCTTCGCCGTGGAGGTCGCCCGCGGCAGGTCGCTGCCGCTGACCGTGGTGTACGCCACGGGAGGGCGTGAGCCGGAGGGCGAGCGGGCGCTGGCGCGGATCGTCGAGCCGTGGCGGCTGCGCTGCCGGGCCCGGCCCGCGATCGGGACCAGGGTCGTCGAGGCGCCGGCGCTGCCCGCCCTGGTGGCGTGCGCCCGGGAGGCGCGGCTGCTCGTCGTGGGTGCGCACAGAACGGGGGCCCGGCTGCTCGGTTCGGTCGGGCAGGGCCTGCTGCGGCGCGCCCCTTGCCCCGTCGCGGTCGTCCACCCGGCCCCCGTCTGGCCGATACCATGCGATATCCCGACGATCTGAGCCTTTGGAGCGCGAATGTCCCGACCCGGTCTGGTGATCGGCGGATACACCCCCGACACGGAGGGGTCGGGCCCCGGCCTGACGGTGGCTCGGGCGCACGCGGACGGGCGGCTGGAGGCGGTGGCAGAGACGACCGCGTCCGGGCCGTCGTTCGTCGCCGCGCACCCGCGGCTGCCGCTGCTGTACGCCGTGCTCGAACGCGCCGCGGACGGGGGGCTCGCGGTCTTCGCCGACGAGCCCACCCCCCGGCTCCTGGCCGAGCACCCCAGCGGCGGCTCGCTGCCGTGCCACCTGGCGCTCGACCCCGAGGGCCGGTGGCTGGCGATCGCCAACTACGGCGACGGGACCGTCACGGCCTACCGGCTGGGTGAGGACGGGATGCCCGAGCCCGGCCCGCTGACGTTTCCGCACGAGGGCCGCGGCCCCCACCCGGACCGGCAGGAGGGCCCGCACGCGCACCAGGCGGTCTTCGGGCCCGGCGGCGTGCTGTACGTGACCGACCTCGGCACCGACGAGGTGCGCCGCTTCCTGCCGGGCATGCGCCCGCATCCGGAAGGCCCCGTACGGCTGGCCTCCGGCAGCGGCCCGCGGCACTTCCTGCACCGCGAGGGCCACTGGTACGTCACCGGCGAGCTCGACGGCACCGTGCGCGTCTACGACGGCGAGTGGCGCGAGGTGGGCGTGGTGCGGGCGAGCGGCGCCGTGGTGGAGAGCGGGGTGGAGAGCGGGGGGGAGAACCTGCCCTCTCACATCGCGCTGTCCGCCGACGGCCGCCACCTGTACGTCGCCAACCGCGGGCCGGACACCCTGGCCGTCTTCGAGGTGGACGGGCCCCGCCTCACGATGACGGCCGAAGTGCCGTCGGGCGGAAGCTGGCCACGCCACTTCGCGATCGACGGCGACCGCCTCTACGTCGCCAACCAGCGGTCCGATTCCGTCGCCGTGCTGGCGCTCAAGGACGGGCTGCCCGAGCCGACCGCTCAGGCGCTGGCGGTGGGCACCCCCTCGTGCGTGCTCATCCGGTAGGTCGTCACAGCACCTGGCCGACGCCGCCGACGATCCACACCCGCTGGGCCTGCCCGGTGCTCTGCGGGACCTCCGGCCGCCACTGACGGATGTAGACGAGGCCGGGATCGACGAGTTCTGTGCCGTCGAAGAAGCGCAGCACCTTCTCCCGGTCTCGCGGCGCGTCGTCGGCCTGCGGCACGATCTGCCGGAACAGATCGACGATCGGCGCGGCCAGCTCGGGACGGCTGTCGAAGACGGCGTGACCGATGGCCAGGTAGCTGCCCGGGGTGAGGTGGTCGCGCACGTGGGCCACGCACTTGTACGGCTCGGTGGCGTCGGGGAGGTACTGCAGCCGGGCCGGGATCAGCACCCCGACCGGCTGCTCGAAGTCGATGAGCCGGAGCATCTCGGGGTCGGCGAGCATCTCCGCCGGGCGCAGGATGGAGCCGTCGACCACCCCGGTGCCGGGGTTGCGGGCGAGCACGGCCCGCGCGTGGTTGAGCACCACCGGGTCGTCGTCGACGTACACGACGCGGGCGTCGGGCGCGAGCTCCTGGGCGACCTCGTGGGTGTTGCGCCGGGTCGGCAGCCCGGACGCCACGTTGAGGAACTGCCGCACGCCCTGCTCGACGAGGAAGCGCACCACCCGCTCCAGGAACTCGCGGGTGTCCACGGCCATCGTCTTGACCTCGGGCGCGATGGTCATCAGCTGCTCGGCGAACTTCCGGTCCGCGGCGAAGTTGTCCTTGCCTCCGAGCAGGTAGTCGCTCATCCGGGCGATGTTCGCGGTGCCGGTGTTGAAGCCCGCCACCTTGACGGGCCGTTCGCCCCCGCCCAGCTCCGTGCCGCCCAAACCGCCTCCCTCGCTCACAGTCGTTTTTGGTCATTATCGCGTGCCTGTGTAAGTATCGCCTCAATCCCACCAGAACGACCAGGCGTTCTGGCCCACGATCTGCTCGGCGTAGTCGGCCAGCGTGCCCGGGCCCTGCAGGATGCTGTCGGGGCAGAACGTCCAGTGCTCGGCCGCCACGTGCAGCGCGTGCGCGGGGGTGGCGGGCGGCGCGGCGACGCTGAGGTCCAGCGTGTTGAACCCCATGCCGACCACCCGCGCCCCGAACCGCTCCTCCCAGCTGCGCACCACGGCCGCCAGGGGCACGGTCCACTCGTTGTGGTGCAGCGCCCCCTGCCAGCCCATCGCGACCAAGGCGTCGGCGCCGCGGTTCACCGCGACGAGCCCCAGCGGCGTCATCCGCTCGGCCACCACGTCCGCGTACCAGTCGGCGACCACGTCGGGGTCGGCCACGAGCGCGGCGGGCGGCGCGATCCCCGGGCACTCGGTCCCGAACGGCGCGAGGTACGCCTCATGGCCCAGCAGCAGGTCCTGCCACGCCTCGGCCATGAACCCGGCCGCGCTGTAGTAGTCGACCTGGCCGGGCGAGTCCGGCGCGATCTGCCCGGCCGACCAGGGCTGCACGCCGTCCTCCAGCAGCACCGGCCACAGGCCCGACCGGGGGTGCTCGGCGCGGAGCCGGGCCCACAGCCCGGCCGGCACCGGCTCGTCGCTCAGCCAGAACGAGGGGCGGTGATGGGTGCGCAGCCTGTCGTAGTCGGGGTCCGGCCACACGAGGGACCCGGACGGCAGGTCGACGGACAGCACCCGGCCGTCGCCGCCGTCGCCGAACAGCAGCTCCAAGCCCGTGGGGAGCCGCCGACGCTCGTGAACCGACATGGGCCAATAATGTCGGACCCGGCCTCGGCGCGTCCCGCGAGGGCGATCATTACGGGATGTCGAGCCGGCACAGCCCCTCGGCGAGAACCTTCGTGGTCAGACGCGTACGGCTGTCGCAGCCCAGCTTGGCGAAGATGTGCTCCAGATGGGTGGTCACGGTGCGCACGCTCAGGACGAGCGCGGCGGCGATCTGCGGGTTGGAGTCGCCCTGCGCGACCCGGGTGAGCACCTCGATCTCGCGCGAGGTCAGATCGTACGGCAGGGCGCACGGGCGCTCGGCGATGACCGCGCCCTGGATGGAGCCGTGGAAGCCCACGCCGGCCCGGTGGAGGCGCAGCTCGCGCCACTGGCCGGTGCCGTCCAGCCACAGCCCCCGGCGCGACAGCTCGCGGGAGTCGATGAACGCCCTGGCCAGCTCCGCCATCGCCGGCTCGGCCGTGAGCGCCTCCGACGCGGGCCATCCGGCCACGTCCCTGCGCCGCCCGCCCCGTTCGTACGCCACGGCATGGAAGCCGGGCGGCAGGCCGAGCGGGTCGATGACGCAGCGGGTCACGTCGGTGAGGTGGGCCAGGGCGGGGGAGACCGCGCTGATCACCGCGGGCGCCTCGGGCGGCAGGTCCGCGCGGGAGCTGAGGTGCAGCAGCCCGGTGTAGCGCCCGCCGGTCAGGAACAGCGGCGTCGTGATCCCCGCGCGCCAGCCGTACGGCTCCAGGTGGCGGCGGAAGTAGCGCTCGGTGCCGGGGGAGCCCATGACGACGGGGGTGCGCAGCGACATGGCCCGGCGGTAGGCGTCGAGCCGGGCGTACTCCTCCGCGGCGTCGTCGTCCACCCGCGTGTACCCCGCCGACACCAGTGAACGGTGCCGGCCGGTCGCCGGGTCGAACGCCACGAACTCGTAGGCCTCCACGGGGATGACCTCGCCCAGCGCGGTCATCGCCCCGTGCGCCCCCTGCCGGGCCACCTGGAAGCCCAGTTCGGCGACGGCGTGCAGGCTCCGCGCGTTGAGGCTGATTGCATCCATGGATCCTCCATGCTCAGCCTGCCGGGTAAAGGTTGCGCAAGGAATACGTAAAGTCTCCGATGCAGTCGGCGGCCCCGTTTCCTACCCTCACCCGCAATACGACGGAGAGGCGGAGGACCAGTGAGGGTCACGAGAAGCCGGGCGGCCGCCCTCGCTGTGGCGGCCATCATGCTGAGCGGCGGGTGCGGGGGAGGATCGTCGTCCCAGGGTGGCGGCAAGGAGGCGAACACGTTCTCCGTCGCGCTGACGGAACCCGATCATCTCACCCCGGGCAACACCTCCAGCGACTATTCGATCACGGTGCTGGACACGCTCTTCGAGACTCCGGTCTCCATCGACGCCGCCAGTGGCAAGCCCGTGATGCGGGCGGCCGAGTCGGTGAGCAGCACCGACCAGAAGGTCTGGACGATCAAGTTCAAGCCGGGGCAGAAGTTCAGCAACGGCGAGCCGGTCACCGCGCAGAGCTTCGCCGATTCCTGGAACGCCACGGCCTACGGCCCCAACGGCTGGACCAACAACTACTACTTCGCCAACATCGAGGGCTATGACAAGCTCAACCCCGAGAAGGGCGACCCGTCCACGGACAAGATGAGCGGCCTCAAGGTGGTGGACGACACCACGCTCGAGGTGACGCTCACCGCGCCGTTCAGCCAGTTCCCGATCACGCTCGCCTACATCGCGTTCGCGCCGATGCCGAAGGCGGCGTTCACCGACCTCAAGGCGTTCGACCAGGCCCCGGTCGGCAACGGGCCGTTCGTGCTCGACGGCGCGTGGGAGCACAACAAGCAGATCACGATCAAGCGGTCTCCCTCGTACGCGGGCGAGCGCAAGCCCAAGGCGGACGGCGTCACCTTCAAGATCTACGCCAGCCGCGACACGGCGTGGACCGACCTGCGGGCCGGCCGGGTGGACCTGATGACGACGGTCCCGCCGGCCAGCACGGGCGAGGCGAAGAAGCTGCTCGGCGACCGCTTCGTGCAGACCCCCGACGGCACGATGGACTACCTGGGCTTCCCGACCTTCGACAAGCGGTTCGCCAACCCCGACCTGCGCAAGGCGTTCTCCATGGCCATCGACCGGCAGGCCATCGTGGACGCGGTCTACGACGGCGCGTTCAAGCCGATGGCGTCGCTGCTTGCGCCGCTGGTGCCCGGCTACCGGGAGAACGCCTGCGGCGAGGCGTGCACGTACGACCCGGCCAAGGCCAAGGCGCTGTTCGACCAGGCCGGCGGCTTCAGCGGCACGCTGAACCTGTGGTTCTCCAACGCCGACCCGAGCTACGAGCAGTGGATGACCGCCGTCGCCAACCAGCTGAAGCAGAACCTCGGCATCTCGGACATCAAGTTCCGCAAGATCCCGGCCGCCGACTACCTGTCGACCCTGCGCCAGCGCAAGGAGGACGGTCCGTACCGCAACAACTGGGTCATGGACTACCCGAGCCCGCAGGACTACCTCGAGTACATGTGGGGTGCGGGCAACCGGATGGGCTGGGAGAACAAGGAGTTCGACGACCTGATCAAGCAGGCGAACTCGGCGCCCAGCCTGGACGCGAGCCTGCCGCTTTACCAGAAGGCCGAGGACGTCGCGCTGGCCGAGATGCCGATGATCCCGCTGTGGAACTGGCAGAACCAGATCGGCTTCACCAGCCGGCTCAGCGGCGTCGACGTGACCCCGTACGGCAAGAACCTGTACACGATCACCGTGAAGCAGGGGTGACACAAGGGTGAGGTACGCCGCGCAGCGCCTGGCCCAGGCGATCCCGGTGTTCTTCGCGACCACCTTCCTGATCTACGCGATGGTGTTCGCGCTGCCGGGCGACCCGATCCTGGCGCTCGCGGGCGACAAGCCGGTGCCCGCGCAGGTGCTCGCGGTCATGCGGGCGCGCTACCACCTGGACGACCCCCTGCTGGTGCAGTACGGCCGCTACATGCTCGGGGTGTTCCAGGGGGACCTGGGGGAGACCTTCACCGGCCAGCCGGTGAGCGAGCTCCTCCAGGACCGGTGGGCGGTCACCGCGCAGCTCGCGCTGACCGCCTGGGTCTTCGAGCTCGTCGTGGGCATCGGCCTCGGCGTCCTGGCCGGGCTGCGCCGCGGCGGGGCCGCCGACACGGCGGTCCTCGCCGGCACCACGTTCGTCATCGCGGTCCCGGTGTTCGTCGTCGGCTACACGGCCCAGATCGTGCTGGGCCTCAACCTGGGGCTGTTCCCGACCGCGGGGACCGACGAGGGCTGGCCGGGCAGTTACCTGCTGCCCGGCATGGTCCTCGGCTCGTTCGGCCTGGCGTACGTGGCCAGGCTCACCCGCACCTCCCTCGTGGAGAACCTGCGCGCCGACTACGTCCGCACGGCGACCGCGAAGGGACTGTCCCGGCGGCGGGTGGTGGGGCTGCACGCGCTGCGCAACTCGCTCATCCCGGTCGTGACCTACCTCGGTGTCGACTTCGGCAACCTCATGGCCGGGGCGGTCGTCACCGAGGGCATCTTCAACCTGCCCGGCATCGGCCAGCAGGTGTTCCAGTCCATCCAGCTCCAGGAGGGTCCCGTCGTCGTCGGCGTCGTCACCCTGCTCGTCATGATCTTCATTCTCGCCAACCTGGCCGTCGACCTGCTGTACGGCGTACTCGACCCGAGGATCCGCCGTGCTCGCGCGTGACGCCTGGCTGGAACTGCGCGGCCGGGCGGTGTTCTGGTTCTCCGCGGCCGTCCTGCTGGTGGCCGTGGCGATGGCGGCCTTCCCCGGGCTGTTCGCCCACCTCGGCCCCAACGAGGCCTGCGACCTGCGCATGTCGAAGCGCGGCCCGGCGAGCGGCGCGCTGTTCGGGTACGACCTGCAGGGCTGCGACTACTGGTCGCAGGTCGTGCACGGCACCCGGGCGTCCATCGTGGTCGGCGTCTCGGTCACCGTCTTCGCCATGCTGATCTCCATCCTGCTGGGGCTGGTGGGCGGCTACTACGGGGGCGTCGCCGACGCGGTCATCTCCCGGCTCACCGACGTGTTCTTCGGCATCCCGTTCGTGCTGGGCGCGACCGTCGTGCTCGTCGCCTTCCCCGACCACGGGATATGGGCGATGACGCTGGTCCTCGTGCTGCTCGGCTGGACGACCATGACCCGGCTGATGCGCGGCCAGGTCATCGCCGTCAAGGACATGGACTTCGTCGCCGCGGCCCGCATGCTGGGCGCGAGCGACCGCAGGCTGATGGTGCGGCACATCCTGCCCAACTCCGTCGCGCCGGTCATCGTCGTGGCCATGCTGAACGTCGGGAACGTCATCGCGGGGGAGGCGACCCTCGACTACCTCGGCGTCGGCCTGCAGTATCCCGACGTGTCGTGGGGCCTGCAGCTGAACATCGCCCAGACGTTCTTCGCCGAGCACCCCCACCTGCTGGTCTTCCCCGCGCTGTTCCTCACCGCGACCGTGCTGAGCTTCCTCATGCTCGGCGACGTGGTGCGCGACGCCCTCGACCCCCGCCTGCGCTGAGTCCCCTCTCTAGCGGTAGCCGGCGGCGACGACGTCGGCCTGTACGGCGTTCTCGGCCGCGTCGGAGGGGTAGCCGGAGACGATGAGCCGCAGGCGAGGGACCTTCATCCGATACTCCCGGGTGCGTGAACGTGATCGCTGATTTCTGTTAGCGCTGACAGGAATTTCTGTCGAATCGATTCTTCCGCATGGACGATGTGGTGGTGCGGCGGAGCAAATACGACGGGCAGGAGTCCCGTCAAGGGGCGGGCTGCCCACCGCCTCGGCCGTCGGCCCGCCGAGGCATGTCCATCCGCTTCCACCAGGGCGGGATCCCGATCATCTGCGAGGCGCGGAGATGAAAATTTCAACGCCTGCCGCCGAGACGATCCGGCTTCAGGACCTCCGTCGCCGCAGGCCGACAGGAATGAGGTCCAGGTCCGCACCATCGAAACGATTCGTCAGTGCCTTGACAGGGTTTCGCCGAGGTTTCCACACTGGTCCGCGAGCGCCCTCCTGCCGGGGTCGGTGGTGATCGGCAGGGGCCCCCGGGCCGAGCCGAATCCACCGGATCCGGCTCCTGCTCGCTCTCATTGCCGCGCTAGCGCGAACCGATTCGATAAGACCTGCGGCGACGCCACAGTCTTCAGGACAACGCCCCGGCTCGTCCTGCGATCTCCCACCCCCCCCGTCGAAGGAGTCATGAGTGAACATCGCATTCAGTTGGCGGCATAGGCGCCGCCGTGGTCTGGCCGCCCTCTTGTCCGCGGCGGCGCTGGTCGCCGGGTCCGTCCTCAGCACGGCAGTGCCGGCCCAGGCGGCCGATGAGTCCATCACCGTCGACTTCTCGGTCGCGGGTGGTTCCCCGACGTATCGGGCGTCGGGGTGGATCTACGGCATGACGGAGAACGGTGCCAATCCGCCGGACAACTACTTCACCGATGTGAAGTTCCGGTACATGCGCGCCGGCGGCGCGCAGCTCGACAGCCCCGGCGGCTGGGTGTCGGGCAAGTACGACCGGCGGTGGAACGCCACCCGCGCCCAGTTGCTGCGCACCCGGTCGCTGGGCGGACAGTTCGTGCTGCTGGTGCATGACCTGTGGGGCGCCGACGGCTACCCGATCTCGCGCTTCCCGGGCGACAACGGCAACTGGAGCGACTACGACGCCTTCCTCACCCGCCTGATCGACGACGTGCGGGCCACCGGCGCACCGGTCCAGTGGGACCTGTGGAACGAGCCCAACATCACCCTGTTCTGGAACCGCCCCCAGTCGCAGTACTTCGAGATGTGGAAACGCGCCTACCAGCGCATCCGGGCCGCGTTCCCCTCCCACCTGATCGTGGGCCCCAGCTTCGCGGGCGTACCGTCCACCGGCGGCTGGTGGACCCAGTACCTCGACTACGTCAAGGCCAACAACCTCGTCCCCGACATCGTCAGCTGGCACTCCCTGCCCGGCGACCCGGTGGCCAACGTGGCCACCGCCAACACCACTCTCGATTCGCGGGGCATCGCCCACCCCCGCCCCTACCAGATCAACGAATACGGCGCCTCCAACGAGCAGAACCCCGCCGACGGCGCCTGGTACATCGCCCGGCTCGAGCGGGCCGGGGCCGACGGCCTGCGCGCCAACTGGGCCGGCGGGAGCAACCTGCACAACGACCTGGCCAACCTCCTCACCCACAACTCCTCCGGCCAATACCAGCCCAAGGGCGAATGGTGGGTCTACCGCTTCTACGGCTCCCAGACCGGGCAGATCGCCTCGGTCACCCCCAGCTCCAACTACGACGCCTTCGCCACCAAGACAAGCGGAACCGCCAAAATCCTCATCGGCGGCGGCCGCACCACCGGCAACATCGCCGTCACCCTGCAGCGCCTGGACACCACCACCGACATCGTGCAGAACAACCAGGTCCGCGTCCTCGTCGAACGCATCCCCTACAACAACGGCGGCGCCGTCACCGGTCCGGTCACCGTCCAAAACACCGTGGCGACCCTGTCCGGCAACGCCACCACGGTCAACCTCCCGCACACCACCGTCGACGACACCTTCACCATCACCCTCCTGCCCCCCGGCGGCTCGACTCCGTCACCGTCACCGTCACCGTCACCCTCTCCGAGCAGCACGCCGTCGCCGTCGCCGGACTCCTCGCCGACTCCGCCGGTCGGCGGGGCGTGCTCAGCGACGATCGAGACGACCAACAGCTGGCCGGGCGGGTTCCAGTCGACGGTGACCGTACGGGCGGGCAGCGCGCCGGTCGACGGCTGGACCGTGAAGTGGACCTGGCCGAGCGGGCAGACCATCAGCAGCCTGTGGAACGGCACGCAGAGCGTGTCCGGCTCCTCCGTGACGGTCCGCAACGCCGCCTACAACGGCTCGATCGCGGCCGGCTCGTCCACCACCTTCGGCTTCACCGCCAACGGCAGCGCGGCCACGCCCACCGCCACCTGCACCAGCCCGTGACTCCTGTCAGCCGGCCTGCGGGAAGACTCAATCCGGCAGCTCCAACTTCAGCCGAATAACCGAGCGCTACTATCCGTGAGCGGATAGTAGCGTTCGCGTGTGACCCCCGACACTCCGATGACCCGGCACGATCCGGGTGCCTTCGACCTCGCCAGGGACGCGGCCCCGGGCCTGCCGCTGACGCTGGTGGAGCGGTGGCGGGCGAGCGGCCGCACCGCCGCCGACGCCTGCTCGGCGCGCACGTCACGACCGGATACAGCGTGGTGTCCGACTCGGCCGGGCTGACCAAATTGAGCCGCAGCCTCGGACTGCTGGAGGTGCTGGCGCTCATCGACGGCCCGAAACGCGTCCTGCACGCGTACGGGACCGGCGCGGGCGGCCGGGCCGTGGGCGTCTGGGCGGCCGACAACGCCCAGATGTTCCATCCCGCCACGACCGACGCGGGATTGCTGCTGTCGGCGCTGCTGCGGGCGCAGGACGAGATCGGGCGCACCTGCCGGATCCGCGTCGGCATCGGCGTCCACCACGGCGACTACTACGGCCTGGATGGCGGCCTGTACGGCGCCGAGGCCGACGCGATCGAGCACCTCGCGGAGAACCACACCGAGGGCGGCGAGATCGCGATCACGGAGGCGGTGGCCGAGCGGCTGCCCGCGGACCACGGCTTCGTCCTGCGCCGCAAGGACGGGCACGGCGGGCAGGACGGGCCTCTGGGCGCCGTCTACCGGGTGCTTGACGGCCCGCGCGCCGGCGACGCGGCACCCCCCGACGGGTGGTACCCCATTCCCTATCCGGCGGCCTTCTACGAGGACCTGCTCCGTCTCGACCCGCAGGACGCCGGGCTCGCCGCGGCGCTCGCGGAAAAGCACCTGCGGGTGCGGACGGTGGTCCTGGCCGAGCGCGGCGAGGCCGGGACGGGGAAAGACGTTCCCGAGGTCGCGCTCCTGAGCGGGCTGGACCTGTCGGCCCGCATGCGGGAGCTGGGCCTGCGCCTCCTGCCCGCGGAGGGCGCCGTCGAGGTCAAGGTCGCGGGTCCGCTGGCCATCTACCTGTTCGACGATCCCGGCCCCGCCGTGCCCTTCGCCCTGGAACTGCGCGCCGCCCTGGCCGAGGCCGGGATGACCTGCCGCATCGGGCTGGACAGCGGGCCGGTGCTGTCCGGGCGGACGCCGGACGGCGGCCGCGATGTGGCCGGCGCGCCCGTGAACCAGGCATCCAAGATGGCCCAGGACCTCGCCGCTCCCGGCCTGGTCTGCCTGAGCGAGGCGGTCGCCGCCCAGGTCGCCGCGCATGCCGGCCTGGGCGGGTTCGCCCTCGTCCGGCACAGCGTCTCCGGGGTTGACCTGGCCTTCTACCAGGGCTGAGCGTTTCTACGAAGGCGCGACGAGCAGCCGGTCGAGGACGCGGACGCCGAACTCCAGGCCCTCGACCGGAACGCGCTCGTCGAGACCGTGGAACATGCCGAAGTAGTCGAGGTCCGGCGGCAGCAGCAGCGGCGCGAAGCCGTACCCCCTGATGCCGATCCTGGCGAACCACTTGGCGTCGGTGCCGCCGGTCATGACGTACGGCACCGGCCTGCCGCTGGGGTCCTCGGCGAGCAGGGCGGCGGTGAGCTCGTCGAACAGGCCCTCGGCGGGGGAGGAGACGGCCTCCTCGAAGCTGACGAACTCGCGGGTGACCTTCGGCCCGAGCAGCCGGTCGACGGTCTCCAGGAACTCGTCGCGCTGCCCCGGCAGGAACCGGCCGTCGACGTGGGCCTCGGCCGTGCCGGGGATGACGTTGACCTTGTATCCCGCGTCGAGCATGGTCGGGTTGGCCGAGTTGCGCAGCACGCCCTTGAACAGGGCTGCCGCGCGGGGAATCCGCTCGATCTCCTCCTCCAGCCGGTCGACGTCGATCGGCCGGCCGAGCGCCCGCGCCAGCTCGTCGATCAGCCGGGCCACCTCGGGCGTCAGCCGTACGGGCCAGGAATGGTCGGCGAGGCGGGCGAGGGCCCGGGCGAGCTCCGCGACGGGGTTGTCCACGGCGGGCTTGGAGCCGTGACCGGGCACGCCGCGGGCGGTCAGGCGCATCCAGGCGGTGCCGCGCTCCCCGACGGCCACCGGGTAGATGCGGACGTCGCCCTCATACCAGGAGAAGCCGCCGGACTCGCTGATCGCCTCCGTGCAGCCCTCGAACAGGTCGCGGTGCCGCTCGACCGCGTGGCCCGCGCCGTACTCGCCGGTCGACTCCTCGTCGGCGAGGAACGCCAGCACGAGGTCGCGCCTGGGGCGCACGCCCCTGCGCGCGTTCTCGCGGGCCCAGGCGAGGGTCATGGCGAGCGTGCCCTTCATGTCGACCGCGCCCCGGCCGTGCACGCAGCCGTCCTCGATCTCCCCGGAGAACGGGTGCGTACGCCATTCGGCCGGGTCGGCGGGCACGACGTCGAGGTGCCCGTGCAGGAGCAGCGCGTCGGGGCTGTCGCCGGGGATGCGCGCCACCACGCTGGTGCGGCGCGGCGCCGACTCGAACACCATCGGCTCGATGCCGACCTCGGCGAGCAGGGACGCCACGTATTCGGCGGCCCGCCGCTCGCCCGGCCCGTCGCCGGACCCGTCGTTGGTGGTGTCGATCCGCAGTAGTTCCGAGCAGATCGTCGCGACCTCGCTCATGCCACCTCCTCGCCTGACGGCTCGGAGTCGCATGAGCGAATCGCGCCGTGTCTATTGGTTCGCTCGCTCCGCTCGCTCACCGTGTCTCCCCCTTGTGGAGCGTCAGGGGCGGGACCTCGGGCGTCGGAAAGCCGAAGACGATCCCGTAGAAGGCCAGCTCGGCCTCCAGGGCCCGGACGATGGTCTCCTCACGCCGCCACCCGTGCTGTTCCCCCTCGAACGTGAGGTACGCCCACCGGTGCCCGTGGCGGGCCAGCGCGGCGGCGAAGCGCTCCGACTGCGCGGGATCGACCACCTTGTCTTCCAGGCCGTGCAGGAGCAGGGCCGGGCCGGATGCCCGTTCCGCATGCAGTTCGGGGGACCTGTCCACGTAGCGCTGCCGGGTCTCGGGCAGCGGGCCGATCAGCCCGTCGAGGTAGCGCGACTCGAAGTCGTGCGTCTCCGCCGCCCAGTGTTCGGGGTCGGAGATGCCGTAGTGGGACACCGCGCCGCAGAAGACGTCGCTGTGGACGAGCGCGGCCATCGACGTCCAGCCGCCCGCGCTGCCGCCTCTGATCGCGACCTTCTCCGCCCGCCCGCTGTCCAGCAGCCACCGCGCCACCGTCTCGCAGTCGCGCACGTCCACCACGCCCCAGCTGTGGCGCAGCCGCTCGCGGTAGGCCCGGCCGTAGCCGGTGGAGCCGCCGTAGTTGACCTCGGCGACGCCGATGCCCCTGCTGGTGAAGTACGCGATCTCCAGGTCGAGCACCGGCGGGGCCGAACTCGTCGGACCGCCGTGCACGAACACCACGTACGGCGCGGGCCCGCCGCCCGCCGGGGCGTACAGGTGCGCGTGGACCCCCTCGACGGTCACCGCCTCGGGCGTCGGCAGCTCCGTGTCCTCGGGCACCGGCTTGCCCGGGGACAGCACCTCGTGCGCCCCCGTTTCCAGGTGGACCCGCACCACCTCGTACGGCCGGTGGGGCGAGGCCGCGACGCCCACGACATGGGAGCCCCGGGCCGACAGGGCGGACGCCCAGTAGGTGTAGCCGCCGCCGACGTCGCGGACGGAACCGGCCTTCGCGGGGTCGTCGAGGACCCCGAGCCGCCGCTCGTCGGCCGTGCCGTACACGGCGGCGATCCGCCCGTCGGCGACGGCGAAGAACGTGGCGCCGATCTTCCAGGTGGCGTCGCCGAACTCCAGCGGCACCGGGGTCAGGTCGCGCGCCGTGCCGTCCAGGCCGACGAGGTGGATGTTCCACCAGCCGGTGGGGTCGGTGACGGCGTACAGGCTCTCGTCGTCGTGCCACTCGGCCTGGCAGGTGGACGCGCCGGACAGCAGGACGCGGTGGGGGCCGCCGTCCACGGATCCGACGCAGAGCTCGGTGGCGTCCCAGGGCATGTCCGGGTGGTTCCAGCCGATCCAGGCGAGCGACCGGCCGTCCGGCGAGACGCGCGGGTTCATCAGGAAATGATGGGTTTTCACCACGCTACGCAGGGGGGAGCCGTCCAGCGGGACCGCGACGATGTCGCGCTCGCCGCTGCGCGCGTCGCCCCGCTCGCGCACGCACCACACCTCGTCGCCGTGGACGACGAGGTCGGCGTAGCGGGCGGGCTCCTCGGGAGTGAGCGGGACCGGCTCCCCGCCGGGGGAGCACAGGTAGATCCGGCCGTCCGCCCAGTTGGTGAACACCAGACGGCCCTCGTGCGCCCGCCAGGACCGCCCGCCGTACTCCATGACCCGGTTCCTGGCGTTCCAGCCCTGCGGGAGCACGTCCTCGATCACACCGTCGGCCCTGCGCCGCACCACGCAGCGCCGGCCGCCCTCCCGCGGGCGCGGCTCGTCCCACCAGACCTCGTCTCCGGAGGTCTCCACCCACAGCGGGCGGTCGTCCACCCGCGCGACGTCGACGGCCCGAATGGTCACCAGTTCCCCCCGGAGTCTGGAAGCGGAGTGCCGGGGGGATGCACGATGTGCGCGATCCCCCCGCTGCTCGTGGCGCGCAGCCAGACGCTCTCGAACGCCGCGCGGGGATACACCCGCCGCACGCCGCCGTCGTCCGGCGCGGCCGGATCGTTCGCGATCACGTCGCCCTCCGCCGTGAATCCGGTGACGACCATGATGTGCCCGCCGGTGGAGTATCCGGCACCGGGAAGCTCGTGATCGCGGAACGCCTGAGAGGTGATCACCGGGATCCCGGCGGCGATGAACCGCTCCAGCTCGGCCAGCGAGCGCAGCCGCGTGACGAAGCCGTCCAGCCCGTACCGTCCGGCGTACGCGACGCCGAAGGGCCAGTTGCCGGTGCCCTGGTAGCTGTGGTCGTACATGTCGCGCGCGGCGTGGTCGACCGCCGGGCACGGGTCGCCGGGGGTCACCCAGGCGAGGTCGGCCGGGGCGGGCCCCAGCCCCCAGTAGCCCAGCACCATCGTGAACGACGCGGGGCTGCACCAGGACTCCCCGCCGCCGTCCCACTGCGGATAGTGCCCCACGTGGACCTTCTGCGAACGGCGCGGCACGTCGAGCTCGATCGCCCGCGGCCCCGGCGGGCCGCCTCTGCCCGCCTGCCCCACGGCCGAGGCCATCACGGTGAGCGAGCGCATGCCGCCGCCGCTGCCGTACAGGGTGGCGCGGACGCGGTACGACGTCACGGGGCGGGCGGCGACGAAGGTGTCGACGGCGACGTCCCCGTCGGCGTCCCCCTGGCCGGGCAGCGACGTGCGGTGGATGTCGGCGTCGGTCTCGGCCCACCGGCCCATGACGTACCACTTGGTCAGGTCGCCGGTGACGGTCCTCGCCTGGATCTCGATCTCCAGCCAGGCGCCGGGCGGCGCGGCGGCCGTCCACGACGGCACCAGTTCGGTGGCCGCGAAGCCGATCTCCCGCTCGGGGGACGTCCAGCGGATGTAGGGCCACTCCCGCTCGCCGCCGGGAGCGAACGGATCCAGATATTTCGCCGTCCCCGCCTCCCGGGCCTCGACGGACCACCGGTGGAGGACGACGGGGCTCACCTGGGGGCTCGGTCCGGCCGACAGCAGGGTGACCACCTCGCCGATTGTTGTTACCGCCCCGACCTGGCACATCGGATGGTTTACGTATCCGACACATGGGACGCTACGCCATCGGCGACCGTGCTCTGTGCGGCTGGTCAGATCGTGCGGCCGGTCAGATCGTGCGGCCGGTCAGAGATAGAGGCCGGTGGCGGGGGCGGGTTCGGCGGCGGCCGGGCGGCCGTCCCGCAGGGCGAACAACTCGGCCAGTGTCGCGCCGCCCGCGCCGGCGCCCCCCGCGCCCAGCCACTCGGCCGCCTGCCCGGCGTCGAACCGGCCGACCTCGATCTGGGCCAGGCACCGTCCGGGCCGTACGACGGCCGGATGGAGCCTGCTGAGGTCCTCGTTGGTCGTGATGGCCACGAGCACGTCCCTGCCCTGGCCGAGCAGCCCGTCGGTCAGGTTGAGCAGGCGCGAAAGGCCCTGGCCCGTCGACTGCTTGGCCTCGGCGCGGATCAGTTCGTCGCAGTCCTCCAGGACGAGCAGCCGCCAGCGCGGCTCCTGGTCCTCACCCGGGCCGTCCCAGCCGACGGCGACGTCCATCAGGTAGCCCGGGTCGTTGAACAGCAACTCGGGGTCGAGCACGCAGTCGACCTGGCACCAGGACGCCCACTCACGCGCGAGCGTGCGCAGCAGCGTCGTCTTGCCGGTGCCGGGCGGGCCGTGCAGGAGGACCAGCCGGCCCGTCACATCGGCCGCGGTCGTCGCCATCAGGGCGTCCAGGCGGCCGACGGCCGCCGTGGGGTAGTTCCTCCTGATCTCCCGCCAGGAGGAGGTCGTGATGGGCTTGGCGGAGCGGTGCGGCCCGTGGCTCGACCTCCACCAGAAGCCCATTCGCACGTGGTCGGCGTCGGGAGCCGCCTCCTCCGCGTTCCTGGTCGCCTGCTCCAGAACCGAGCCGGCCAGTTCCTCGCTCACCGCCGTGGCGGTGAGCGTCGCCGACCGGTTCGCCCCGCGGACCACCCGCAGCGTCCATCCCTCGCCCGCGATCAGCCGGGTCTCGTACCCGTCGGTGTGCTGGGCGACGCGCAGCAGCCGGCCGCCCTCGGCGGTCAGCGGGGCGTCGGCGCGGACCCGGCCGAGGCTGGTGGTGCGGGACCAGGGCTGCTCGCCGGTCGCGAACGGCGACAGCGCCATGGCGTCGATCACGTCGGCCGGGCTGTCGGTGTCGTCGAGCCAGATCCGCATCGGCACCGGCGGTGGGGGCGTGGAGTGAGGAGAGAAGTCGACCTCCTTGAGAACGGACATACGGCGATGATCTCGACGTACGACTCGCTCTGTCGAATGGATTTATGGGCCTATTCAGTTTGCTTGCTGTTTAAGCAGTTTCATATGGGCAAAAGGCAGTACCTGCTGGGGCGTTACCGCTACGCTCGGTGTCCAGTCGTACGGTTTTCAACGGAGAGCACTGTGGCCATCGATCTCGTGTCCCGCGCTGAATGGGGCGCGCGTCCTCCCAGGGGCTCGTACTCGTCGCTGACCTCCACCCGCGGGGTGAAGGTCCACTACACCGGCGGCCGGGTGGACCCGGGTATCGTCACCGACCACGCCAAGTGCGTGGCCATGGTGAAGTCCATCCAGAACTTCCACATCGACGGCAACGGCTGGATCGACATCGGATATTCGATGGTGGCCTGCCCGCATCGGAAGGTCTTCGTCGGCCGCGGGCCGGGACACCTGCCGGCCGCCAACGGCCCCGGCCTGAACTCCGGCCATTACGCCGTGCTCGGTCTCGTCGGCAACGCCGGCCTGATCCAGCCGACCGACGGCATCCTGCACGCGATCCTGGACGCGGTGGAGTATCTGCGCGCCAAGGGCGGCGCGGGCAAGGAGATCAAGGGCCACCGCGACGGCTACTCCACCGACTGCCCCGGCGACCCGCTGTACGCCTGGATCAGGAAGGGCGCGCCGCGTCCCGGCACCACACAGCCGGAGCCGGAGCCGGAGCCCGAACCGGAGCCCACGCGGCAGTGGCCCGGCCGCCTGCTCAAATACCCGCCCGTGATGCGCGGCGACGACGTGCGCGCCTGGCAGGCCCGGATGAAGGAGCTCGGCTACGACATCGCCGTGGACGGCGCGTACGGGCCGGACTCCCAGGACGTGTGCCGCAGGTTCCAGAAGGACCGGCACCTCGACGCGGACGGCATCGTCGGCCCCGAGACCTGGAACGCCGCGTTCGCCACGTCCTGAGGAGCCCGGCCCGGCATCGCAATACCGAGGAAGATCGCGACTGCGCCCGGTCGGCGTTGTCCACAGACCGGGACCCCGGAGCCCCGAGGCCGGGCCGGTGCATTTAGCATCCGGTTCATGACGGTGCCGCCTGTTGAACTCGACGATCTCGCCGATCCCGCAGCGGGGTTCCCGCAGGCCACGCGGGAGCAGTGGAGGACGCTCGCGGCCGAGGTGCTGCGCAGATCCGGCTGGGACGGTTCGCCGGACGAGGCCGAGGCCGCCCTGACCACCGCGACCTACGACGGGGTGGCGGTCGCCCCGCTGTACGACGCCGCCGACCTGCCGGCCGCGCCGCGAACGACGCGTGCGCCGGGCCCGTGGGACGTGCGCCAGCGGCACGCCGACCCCGATCCGGCCGCGACCCGGGAGGCGATCCACGCCGACCTGGAGAACGGCGTCACATCCCTGTGGCTCGATCTGAGCGCGATCGACCCGGCCGCGCTGCCGGCCGTGCTCGACGGCGTCCTGCTCGACCTCGCCCCGGTCGTCCTCGACGCCGGCCCGCGTACGGCCGAGGCGGCGGAGGCGTTCCTGCGCCTGGTCGACGGGGTGGCCGGCGGGGTGGCGCTGCCCGGGGGCAATCTGGGCGCCGACCCGATCGGGCTGGCGGCCCGCATCGGCGCGACCGTGGACACCGGCACCGCAGTGGCGCTCGCCCGCCGCTGCGCCGCGGATCACCCCGGCCTGCGGGCGATCACCGTCGACGCGCTGCCCTACCACGACGCGGGCGGCGCCGACGCCGAGGAGCTCGGCTGCTCGGTCGCGACCGGCGTCGCCTACCTGCGAGCGCTGACGGATGCCGGCCTGACCGCCGAGCAGGCGTTCGGGCAGATCGAGTTTCGCTACGCCGCGACCGCCGACCAGTTCCTCACCATCGCCAAGCTCCGGGCCGCACGGCGGCTGTGGGCGCGGATCGCCGAGGTCACAGAGGTCGCGCGGGAACCCGGCAGGCAGCTTCAGCACGCGGTCACCTCGTCGGCGATGATGACCGTCAGGGACCCCTGGGTGAACATGCTGCGCACGACCGTGGCCTGCTTCGCGGCCGGGGCGGGCGGGGCGGACGCGGTGACCGTCCAGCCGTTCGACGCCTGCCTCGGGCTGCCCGACGCGTTCGCCCGCCGCATCGCCCGCAACACCCAGTCGCTGCTGGTGGAGGAGGCGAACGTCGCCCACGTGGCCGACCCGGCCGGCGGCTCCTGGTACGTGGAACGGCTCACCGACGACCTCGCCGCCCGGGCCTGGGAGTGGTTCCAGGAGATCGAGCGGGCCGGCGGCATGGCGGCCGCGCTGGATCGGCTGGTTCCCGAGCGGCTGGCGGCGACCAGGGCCAGGCGCGCGGACAACCTCGCCCACCGCCGCGACCCGATCACGGGAGTCAGCGAGTTCCCCGACCTGAAGGAGAGGCCGGTGTCCCGGCGGCCCGGCCATGGGCTCGCCGCGACGTCCGGCGGTGTGTCCGGTGGGGCGTCGGGTGAGGTGTCGGGTGGGGGACTGCCGGTGATGCGCTACGCCGAGGAGTTCGAGGCGCTGCGCGACCTCGCCGACGCCCAGCCGAGCCGTCCCACGGTGTTCCTCGCCACGATCGGGCCGGTCGCCGCGCACACCGCGAGGGCGACGTTCGCCGCCAACCTGTTCGCGGCGGGCGGCGTCGCCACCGTCACCAGCGGCCCGGGCACCGACCCGGCCGCGATCGGCGCGGCCTTCCGCGACTGCGGCACCCCCGTGGCCTGCCTGTGCTCCAGCGACCGGCTGTACGGCGAGCACGCCGCGGCGGTCGCGGCTGCGCTGCGGGAGGCCGGGGCGCGCAGGGTCTGGCTGGCCGGGAAGGGGGAGTATGAGGGGGTGGACGCCACCCTGTACGCCGGCTGTGACGCGCTCGGGGTGCTCCGCGCGACGTTCGACGATCTGGGAGTGGACCGATGATTCCGGATTTCTCGGAGATTGACCTGGGGTCGGGCGCCGCGGCCGCGGACATCCCCGGCGGCCCGGCCTGGGAGACTCCTGTGTGGGAGACGCCGGAGGGCATTGCGGTCAAGCCGTTCTACACGGCGGCCGACCTGGAGGACGGCCCGTCCCTCGAGACCTACCCGGGCGTCGCGCCCTTCCTGCGCGGCCCGTACCCGACGATGTACGTCACCCAGCCGTGGACCATCCGGCAGTACGCCGGCTTCTCCACCGCCGAGGAGTCCAACGCGTTCTACCGGCGCAACCTGGCGGCCGGGCAGAAGGGCCTGTCGGTCGCCTTCGACCTCGCGACCCACCGGGGCTACGACTCCGACCACCCCCGCGTCGCCGGCGACGTCGGCATGGCGGGCGTGGCGATCGACTCGATCTACGACATGCGGCAGCTGTTCGACGGGATTCCGCTCGACCGGATGAGCGTGTCGATGACGATGAACGGCGCGGTGCTGCCGATCCTGGCGCTCTACATCGTCGCGGCCGAGGAGCAGGGCGTCACGCCCGACAAGCTGGCGGGGACCATCCAGAACGACATCCTCAAGGAGTTCATGGTCCGCAACACCTACATCTACCCGCCGGACCCGTCGATGCGGATCATCTCCGACATCTTCGAGTACACCTCCAAGGAGATGCCGAAGTTCAACTCCATCTCGATCTCCGGCTACCACATCCAGGAGGCCGGGGCGACCTGCGACCTGGAGCTCGCCTACACGCTGGCCGACGGGCTGGAGTATCTGCGCGCCGGGGTCCAGGCGGGCCTGGACGTCGACGCGTTCGCGCCGCGCCTGTCGTTCTTCTGGTGCATCGGCATGAATTTCTTCATGGAGGTCGCCAAGCTCCGCGCCGCCCGGCTGCTGTGGGCCCGCCTGGTGAAGGGCTTCGGCCCGCACAACCCCAAGTCGCTGTCGCTGCGCACGCACAGCCAGACCTCCGGATGGTCGCTGACCGCGCAGGACGTGTTCAACAACGTCGTACGGACCTGCGTCGAGGCGATGGCGGCCACCCAGGGCCACACCCAGTCGCTGCACACCAACGCCCTGGATGAGGCGCTCGCGCTGCCGACCGACTTCTCGGCGCGGATCGCCCGCAACACCCAGCTTCTGCTTCAGCAGGAGTCGGGCACCTGCCGGGTGATCGACCCGTGGGGCGGCTCCTACTACGTCGAGCGGCTGACCCGGGAGCTGGCGCGGGCGGCCTGGGGCCACATCCAGGAGGTCGAACGGGCCGGCGGCATGGCCAGGGCCATCGACCAGGGGCTGCCCAAGATGCGCATCGAGGAGGCGGCGGCCCGCACCCAGGCCCGCATCGACTCCGGCAGGCAGCCGGTGATCGGCGTCAACAAGTACCGCCCCGAGGCCGACGAGCCGATCGAGGTGCTCAAGGTCGACAACACGGCCGTGCGCAACCAGCAGATCGACAAGCTCCGCAGGCTGCGCGAGGAGCGCTCGGCCGCCGCCGTCAACGAGGCGCTGGAGGCGCTGACGAAGGGCGCGGCCGGCGGGGAGAACCTGCTGGAGCTCGCGGTGAACGCCGCCAGGGCCAAGGCCACGGTCGGGGAGATCTCCGACGCGCTGGAGAAGGTCTTCGGACGGCACGCCGCGCAGATCCATACGATATCGGGCGTGTACCGCGCGGAGGTGGGCGGCGCCGCGGACCGGGTCCGGGAGGCGTGCGCGCAGTTCGAGAAGGCGGAGGGCCGCCGGCCCCGGATCCTCGTCGCGAAGATGGGCCAGGACGGTCACGACCGGGGCCAGAAGGTGATCGCGAGCGGCTTCGCCGACCTCGGTTTCGACGTCGACGTCGGCCCGCTGTTCCAGACGCCCGAGGAGGTCGCCCGGCAGGCCGTCGAGGCCGACGTGCACGTGGTCGGGGTCTCCTCGCTGGCGGCCGGGCACCTGACGCTGGTGCCCGCGCTGCGGCAGGCGCTCGGCGACCTCGGCGCGGAGGACATCATGATCGTGGTCGGCGGGGTGATTCCCCCGGGCGACGTCGAGGAGCTGCGCACCGCGGGCGCCTCGGCGATCTTCCTGCCCGGCACGGTGATCGCCGACGCCGCCCTGGAGCTGCTGCGCGAGCTGTCCGCCCGGCTGGGTCATCGGTGATCGCATCGGTGATCGAGGACTACGTCAAGGGCGTGCTGTCGGGCGACCGGCGGTGGACCGCCCGGGCCATCACACTGGTGGAGTCGACCAGGGCCGACCACCGGGAGATGGCGCAGCGGCTGCTGGTCGAGCTCACCCCGCATGCCGGCAAGGCCCGCAGGGTGGGCGTGTCCGGGGTGCCCGGGGTCGGCAAGTCGACCTTCATCGAGGCGCTCGGCACTCATCTCACCGGGCAGGGGCACCGGGTCGCCGTGCTGGCCGTGGACCCCTCGTCGCGGCGCTCCGGCGGCAGCATCCTGGGGGACAAGACCCGGATGGCCAGGCTGTCGGCCGATCCGAACGCCTTCATCCGGCCGTCCCCCACGGCCGGGACGCTCGGCGGCGTGGCGAAGGCCACCCGCGAGGCCATCGTCGTCGTGGAGGCGGCGGGCTACGACATCGTGCTCGTCGAGACGGTCGGGGTCGGCCAGTCGGAGACCGCGGTCGCCGACATGGTCGACACCTTCCTCCTGCTCACCCTCGCCCGCACCGGGGACCAGCTCCAGGGGATCAAGAAGGGCGTGCTGGAGCTGGCCGACGTCATCGCGGTCAACAAGGCCGACGGGGAGCACGAGACGGCCGCGCGCAAGGCGGCGCGTGAGCTGTCCGGGGCGCTGCGGCTGCTGCGCTCGGCCACGCCCGTGCTGACCTGCAGCGGCCTCACCGGCGCCGGGCTGGAGGAGCTGTGGGCCCACGTCGTGCGCCACCAGGAGGGCGCCGACCTCGCCGCCAGGCGCAGCCGTCAGCAGGTCGAGTGGACGTGGGCGCTGGTCAGGGAGCGGCTGCTGGCCATGCTCCGCGACGCCACCGGGGAGATAGCGCCGGAGATCGAACGACAGGTCCTTGACGGCACCCTCACCCCGGCGCTGGCGGCCGACCGCATCCTGGCGGCCTTCCTGCCCGCGGACGCCTCTCATGACACCCGGGGGATCACCTTTCCTCCCGGGTGAGAAAGATCGCTACCCGTGTGACCGGGAATGCACTGTTGCACGTTTTCCCGGGCCGAAACCGTGCCACCATGTGGCCGCTTTCGATTACGGGGAGGTGCGATGAACCACGATCCGATGATGCCGCCGCAGGTGGAACGCGCTCTGCGGGAGTACCGGGCGTTACTGTCCGCACATGGGATGACCTGGGGAGAGCCGCCACTGGGCTACGTCCGGATGATGCCGTTCCTGCGGTTTCCCGAGGAGGCCGACCGGATGAGCATCAGGCCCGACCTCGACGCGGAGTTCCGCGACACTCTGGCCGGCGAGGTCCCCCGGGGCCTGGTGGCGCTGCGGCTGACCGCGGACGGCCACCGACTGAAGCACCGCCTGGAGCACGGCCAGGCCCGGCCGCTGCTGTCGCCGGGGTCGGTGCCCGTCATCCTGCTGGTCGACTCCGCGCTGCCGCACCCGGTGGAGGTGACGGCCGACGGCGTCCCGTACGGGATCGCGGCGGGCGGGGCCAGGCTCCTCGACGTGACGACCGCGACCATGCTCACGGTGGACGGCGAGGAGGTGGACCTGGCGGGGCTGACCCGGCCCGCACCGGCCGCGCGGCTGCGGTTGCGCGCGGGCTTCCCGTGCCGGTGGAGCGTCACGTCGGCCGACGGCCAGGGGTGGTATCCGGAGGGAGTGCCGGAACGGCGCGACAACGACGACAGGCCGTTCTTCCACGGCGACGACATCGTGCTCGCCGTGCCCTGCGAGCCGGTCACGATCCGGGTGACGCGCGGCATGGAGTACGGCATCGCCGAGACGACGGTCGTCCCCAGGACGGGGGAGGAGACGCTGGTCGGGCTCGCGCCGCAGCGGCTGTACGACGCCGCCGCCCGCGGCTGGTACGGCGCCGACCTGCACGTCCACATGAACTGGGCGGGCGACCTGGTCGCCGTTCCGGCGGAGGCGGCCGCGGCGCAGCTCGGTGAGGACCTGCACGTGCTCAACCTCGTCGCCGGGAACGTCGCGGGGGACCGGGTCTACGACCGGGAGGCGCTCCAGCACTGGGCCGGGCGCGACCTGCCGTGGTCGGACGCCGGGCACGTCGCCCGGATGGGCGTGGAGTATCGCAACGACCTGTTCGGGCACGTCCACGTCTTCGGGGTGGCCGCGCCGCCCGCCGTCTACCACACGGGCTTCGGCGCCGACGCCGACTGGCCGCCCAACGCCGCGGTCTGCGGCGACCTGCGGGAGCCGCGCGCGGTCCTGGGGTACGCCCACCCCTTCCACGGCCCGGTCTCCTCCCCGGAGGACGTGGCCGCGAACGGGACCAGGAACTGCAGCGGCCGCGCCCTGGTCGTCGACGCCGCCCTCGGCCTGGTCGACGGAGTGGAGGTGCTGCACTTCGGCGACCTGTCGCCCGCGCCGGGAACCGCCGAGGTCTACCGGAGGCTGGTCGGCGCGGGCAACCGCCTCGCCGCGCTCGCCGGGACCGACACCATGCTGTCGTTCACCCGCCAGGACACGGTCTCCAGCCCGCCGGGCTGGGAGCGCGTCTACGCACGCGTGGACGGGCCGCTCAGCGCCGAGTCGTTCGCCGAGGCCGTACGGCGGGGCCGCACGTTCGCCACCACCGGCCCCTGGCTGGAGCTCACGGTGAACGGCCTGGGGCCGGGGGACACGCTCGGCCTGGAGGGCGGCGAGACGGTCGCGATCCGGGCCAGGGCCGTCGGGCCGGAGGTGGAGCACATCGAGATCAGGACCGCGGCCGGCGTGCTCGCCGAGGGGCCGGGCCACGAGATCACCGCGTCGCTGTCCGTGGCGGACGCCACCTACGTGGTCGCCGTGGTCCGCGGCGGCCCCCATCCGCGCTCCCCGCGCGGCCGCGCGTACGCCCACACCAGCCCGGTCTACCTCGACGTGCGGGGGCGGCATGTGGCAAGAGAGGAGGACGTGCGCTGGTGCCTGCGGTGGCTCGACCTGCTCGACGAGCTGGTCAGGGCCAGGGCCCGCCTGCGGACCCGGGCCCAGCTGCGCGATCACCTGGACCTGATCGAGAAGGCCAGGGCGGTGTACGGAGCCCGCTTGTGACTACAGGTCGAGCGACGAGCCGCCGAAGCGGTCCCGCAGGAACCGGCCCTGGTCCCTGAGCGCCTGCTCGTCCCCCTGGTAGACGGCCTCCGCGATCGCCGACAACCCCGACTCCAGCAGGTCGAGCTGGGCCATCAGCTCCTCGTGCGCGCTGCGCTCGCGCGATCCCCGGCGGGTCAGCGCGTACGACCTCGGCAGGTTGGCGTACGCCTCCAGACTGGTGGGCAGGTAGTCGCGGACGGCCTGGGAGACGACGTGCAGGTGGTCGGGGGCGGAGGTGAGCGCCTCCGCCCTGGCAAGCACGCCGCGGAGGATCGAGGCGAGGTCGCCGACCTTGGCCACGACGTCCTCGGGGAAGCGGGGCGGCGACACCTTGGCCACGAGGGCGTCGAGGTCGTCCCGCAGCGCCCGCGTCTCGACCTCGGCGTGGGAGATCGTCAGCCGCACCCGGTCGGGCGGGGTGAGCAGTGCGCCCACGCCGTACAGCCCGGCGACGACCACCGGCCAGAGCGAGCCGGCGAGGCCGAGGAAGTGCAGCCCGAGGCCGCCGAGTGCGAGGGCGGAGCCGACGATGTTCCGCGTCGAGCCGAGGTAGGACAGGATCCGGTCACTGGTAGCCACGGATCTCCTTGAACGCCGAGGCGAGCGATGCCTGCCGGGCGTCGAACACCGCGCCGCCGGTGAGCGTGGCGACCTGGCGCATCTCGGCCACGTCGCTGTCGCCGAACAGCACCACGAACGTGGGGATCCGGGTGCCCAGGGTCCGGTAGAAGCCGGCGAAGTCCTCGTAGGAGGAGCCGTCGGTGTTCTCGCCGTCCGTCATGAGCACGACCGAGGTGAAGTCCTCGCCGCCCTGCCCGCCGCCCTGCCCGCTCCGGACCGTCTCGTATGCGTCGCGCAGGCCGTCGTAGATCGCGGTGCCGCCTCTCGCCGTCAGGACGTCGCCGTACGCGCGGATCCGACGCAGGACCGCCGCGGGATCGTGTTCCGGCACCGTGAACGTGCTCGCCGGGCCGGCCACGGTGCTGAACGGCAGCAGCGTGACCGTCTCCCTGTTGCGGAACCGGGAGAACTGGCCGGAGGCCGAGGCGTCGGCGCCGGTCAGCGCGGTGAGCGCCTGCTTGAGCGCGTCGATGCGGTCGCCCTCCATCGACCCGGAGGTGTCCAGCACGAACACCGTGCGCGACGGACGGCGCACCTGGTTGAGGTACGCGTTGATCAGTGCGTCGGCGGCGCTGCGGCGGTTGGGGAAGGGCAGTTCCAGCAGCGGGGCCGTGCCGAACCTGGCGTCGGGCCGCACCTCGGGCACGATGGGCCGCCGCGCCGTGGTCGTCATGATCTCGCGCTGCACCCCGGGTGTGCGCAGCCAGGCCGCCAGCTTGCCGTACAGCTCCTTCTTGGCAGAGGAGGCGAGCAGCGTCAGCGGGTAGTCGGCGGTGACGACCCCGTCGCCGGGATAGACCAGCGTGAGCGGCTCGCCTGAGGCGGTGCGCAGGCCGAGCAGCACGGACTCGTAGTTGATCAGCCCGTCCACGTCGGTGCGCCGCCGGAAGGCGTCGGCGAGCCAGCCGGAGGAGCCCGCGGTGAGGGTCTGCGCGGAGAAGAACCCGGTGAGCCGGGGCGTGACGGCCGCGATCTGGGCCTGGTCGAGCGCCTCACCCGCGTCCGACAGCGCCGCCGCCACACCGACCAGGGCGGAGAAGCCCGAATTCGACGACGCGGGGTTCGTCATGCCGAAGGTGAAGCGGTGTTTCCTCGCGGCCTCGCCGATGTCCGTCCAGGTCGCCTGGCCGGTGTCCCAGCCGAGCTCGCGGGCCTTGGCACGACTGAGGCCGAGCACCACGGGTGAGACCATGATCTTGGTCTGGGTGGACAGACGCGCGCTCGCCCCGTCGATCAGGGACAGATAGCGGTTGGAGGAGAACCAGACCGCGTCGTAGCGGCCGTCCGCGCCGCCGCTGGCCACCTGCTCGGCGCCGTCCAGCGTGCCGGTGTAGGACAGCGACACCTTCACGCCCGCCGCGCCGGCCGCCTTGGCGAGCAGCGGCTCCAGGTCCTTGATCTCGCTGCCCGCCAGGACGCGCAGCACGTCAGGGCCGTCTTGCGGAGGGGCGTCCCCGCCCGCGCCCGAGCAGGCGGCCGCGACGGCCAGCAGCACGGTCAGCAGCACGGCCAGCAGCAGGGCCGGGCCGGCGGCCGTGATCGCTCGCCTCACGACCCGGCCTCGTCGGCGCGGCGGGAGCGCTCCAGATAGGCGCGGGCGTGGTCGAGTTCCACGGTCAGGTTGTCGACGGTGAGGGCCATGCTCTCCACGGCCTTGGCCTTGAAGCCGTCGATCATGTCCATCGTGGAGTAGATGTTGTCGAACGCCTTGCTCAGCGCCTCCATGCTCACCGTCGTGGCGGCGGCCTGGGTCTGGATGTTGCCCGCCTGGGTGCGCAGCATCTCGCTGGTCGCGAGGATCAGGTCGGAGGTGGTGGTGTTCAGCGCCGTGATCTGGTCGAGCACCAGCTTCTGGTTGGCGAGGGCCTGGGCCACCGTGACGGCCGTGCGCAGCGCCGCGATCGTCGTGGTGGTGGCCCGCTCCACCCCCTTGATCAGCTCCAGGTTGTTCTTGCGCACCAGATCCAGCGCGAGGTAGCCCTGGGCCGACACGGCGAGCTGGGTCAGCAGGTCCTGGTGCTTCTGGCGCACGCCGAACAGCGCGTCCGACCGCAGGGCGTTCGCCTTCTCGGGGTCCGTGAGCTCGATCTGGTCGATCCGGCCCTGCAGCTCCGCGTCGAGCGCCGCCGCCAGCACGGCGTACTCCTGGAGCTTCGTCATCGACTCCCAGAGGTTCGCCTTCTCGCCCTCGATGGCGGCGTTGTCCTTACGCAGCTCGTCCTGCCCGGACCTGAGCGCCCGGATGATGTCGTCGATGTGCTTTTGCGCGCTGCGGTACTTGGCGAAGTAGTCGCGCAGCCGGTCGCCGAACGGGATGATCCCGAGCAGCCGCCGGGTGCCGGCGGTCGCCTGCTTGGGGTCGAGGTCGACGATCGTGCGGCGCAGCGCGACGAGCTGACCGGCGACCCGCGCCTGGCCGTCGGCGCCCTCGCCCTTGGCCGAGGCCAGCGCCGCGACCGGGCGCTTGAGCATCCGGTTGGCCACCTGGGAGGAGGCGCTGATCTCCGAGTCGCCCATCGAGGTGATGTCGTGCACCTTCCTGGTGAACTCCGGCGACCGGTGGTCGAGCGTGGTGAGCTCCTCGGCGAAGCCGGACGCCTTGCGGGCGAGTTCGGCGCCGCGCTCGCCGGGAAGCGGCAGCATGCCGGCCGCCTTGTCGGCCGGCACCACCGCCACCGGGGCGGGCGGGGTCAGCACCAGATCCTCGGACACGGGTGTCCTCTCTTCTTGGGACTCTTCCTGGAAACTGTCTTCCTGAACAAAGGGTCAGGACGACGGCTTCGCGCCGGCCAGGTAGCGCTGCTCGACAGTCGAGACGAGCTCTTCCAGCCGGTCGTAGGCGGGCGGCTCCACGACGTCGACCAGGCTCGCGGGCACCGGCGCCTTGGTCGTGGCCACCAGATCCGCGAAGACCTTGGGGTCGGCGGTGCGGAAGCCGTATCTCGCGGCGAGACGGGCGAACTCGGGATCCTCCTGCAGCAGCCGCCCGACCTCCGCGGCCCGGTCGGTGAGCGGGACGAGTGTGTGCTTGCTGAGCACGGTCGGCGCGGGGTAGATCAGCCGCATGTCGGGCCGGATCGCGCCGCCGCCCGCGAACAGCCGCGCGGCGTACTGCGCCTCGTAGATCACCACCATCGGCGTCTTGCCGATCCCCAGCGCGAGGTAGTCCTCGAAGGGCGCCTCGGTGGAGGACTCCGAGTAGCCCTGGTCGAGGAACAGCGGGGCGACCGTCCGCGCCACCTCGGCGACCTGCGCCCGCGAGGTCACGACGTCGTCGCCGTTGGCCACGTAGCTGGTCGCCGCGAGGTACATGGCGGCCGAGTTCGACGTACGGACGTCCGTGGTGGTGAGCAGGACCCGCTTGCGGGCACGGTAGGAGGTGTTGCCCGGCAGCGCGTCCCAGCGGGTGCCCGTCGCGACGAGGTCGAGGAACCTGCGCAGGTCGAGGACCTGGTAGCCCGCACCCGAGTCGCGGACCACGCCCGCCTTCTCGAGCACGTCCACGATCGGCTGGAACGTCGCGACCGCCATCGGCGAGTAGAACGGCGAGTACGTCCGCGCGATCCTGCGCGCCTGCCTGATCTTCTCGGCGGCCGGGACGCTGGAGGGAAAGGCGAAGTCGTACGGGCGCAGGTCCACCGTGGTCGCGATTTCGCGGGATCCCGCGGTGTCGACATCGACCCGCAGTCCGTGCCTGGCGAACGCCGCCCTGACCGCGGGATCGTCGAAGAAGGGCTTCTTCTCCGAACCGATCACACCGCGGACCGTGGTGAGCGTCCGCTGCTCACCGCCGCCGCCGTCCCCGCCGTTGCCCAGCAGGAGGGCGAGGACGACGGCGGCGCCCAGCGCCAGCGCCAGCCCGATCCCGATCCAACGCTTCATTCATGCTTTCCTTCGCCCCGTGGCCCTTATCCCCGTATTCCGGATTATGGGAGATAGCGGGAATGAGCGAGCGAGAGGAGAAGGGTGCGGCTGAGAATTCAGGAAATGTTCATTGTGGGGTAATAAATGGGATTGGCGGCGATTTGATGCCGCGAATGCTGCTATATAATCTTTTGTCGCCCTGGCGGTGTCAGCGGTACCGGCGGGTGGCGCCCAGGTAGGGCAGGCACGCCAGGGCCAATCCCGCGCAGACGGCGAGCGCCACGGGCGGGCCGACCGGAAGCAGAGCGCCGGCCAGCGCCGTGCCGAGACCGATCCCGGCGTAGAGGGCCGAGGAGTTCAGGCCGACGACCACGGCGGTCTCCCGGGGTGCCGCGTTGATCAGCCGGACCTGCTGCGCCGGGGTCTGGAACCAGGTCGCCGCGCCCCAGGCCGCCATCAGCACGGCGGTCAGCGGCAGCCAGTGTGTGCCCGCCCCGGCCGCCCAGGCGGAGACGGCCAGCGTCACGGTGAGCACGGCGAACCCCACGGCCTGCACGGGGATGGGCCCGCGCCGGTCCACCATGGCGCCCGCCACCAGGTTGCCCGCGACCGCGCCGACGCCGTACAGGAACAGCAGCCAGGTCTCCGCCCGCGCTCCGGCCCCGAGCGCGCGCATCACGGGAACGGCGAAGGCGTAGAGCCCATAACTGGCGGCCAGGCCGAGCACGGTCAGCGGCAGCACCGCGACCACCCCCGGCTGCCGCAGCGCCGCCAGCCGTTCCCGCAGCGGGATGCGCGGGTTGCCGGGCAACGCGGGCATCGCGGCGAACACGCCCAGCGCGCAGACGGCGCACAGCGCCGCGACCAGGCCGAGCGCCGCGCGCCAGTCGAGGATCTTCCCGGCCAGGTTGCCCAGGGGCACGCCGAGGGCGGTGGCGACGGTCAGGCCGCCGACCACCACGGCCAGCGCCCGGGCCCGCTGCGTGGGCGCGACCAGCGACGCGGCCACCGCGCCCGCGTTCGGGGTGAACGCGGCGGCGCCGGACGCGGCCAGCACCCGCGTGACCATCAGCGCGCCGAAGTTCGGCGCCAGCGCCGAGGCGAGGTTGGCCAGGGCGAGCACGGCCAGGGCGCCGACCAGCAGGGCCCGGCGCGGCATCCGGGCCAGCGCGGTGGCCAGGACGGGCGACAGCACGGCGTAGGCGATGGCGAACGCCGTCGCCGACTGCCCGGCGGTGCTCTCCGTCACGCGCAGCGAGTGCGCCATCGCGGGCAGGAACCCGGCCACCACGTACGCGTCGGTCCCGACGGCGAACGTCCCGAGGGCCAGAACGAGGGTCGAGCCGAGCCCTCGCGGCGTGGCCTCGCGAGGGCTAATCGGGACATTCAACGTCCCTGTTTTCTCCATGAGAATGCTCCGTTGCCAAGGTGGGGATCAGTCGGTCATGCGGCCGTAGTTGCGGCGGGTGCGCGCCGCGCCCGCGGGGGCCTGCTCCATCAGGTCGGCGATCGTACGGCCGGCCAGTTCGCGCCGCCACGCCAGCTCGGCCTGGCGCATGAGGCTGGAGATGCCGCAGGGCCGGTCGAACTCGGCACCGGCGTCACGCCCGCTCGCTCCGCGCTTGCGGATCTCCGTGCAGCGGAACGCTTCGAGCGGCCCCTCCACGGCGGTGACGACGTCCATCACCGTGATCCGATCGGGTGGGCGGGCGAGCGACCAGCCGCCCCGGACGCCGGGAGTGGAGGTGAGGATCCCGGCGCGGGCCAGTGGCTGCAGCCGCTTCTTCAGGTACTCCTGCGGCAGGTCGAACCAGGCGGCCAGCCGGCGGATCGACACGGGGGCCTGGTCGTCGAGCCAGCCCAGCGTCACGCAGCAGTGCAGCCCCCACTCGACGCCCTCGCCCATCCGCATAACCGGGACTATACACATCCCGGTTCTCGCGGGGGCGGCGGAGATGTCAGGCGAACAGCGTGCGGCCCCAGTAGTCGCCGCCGTCGGTCACTCCGGGCGGGCAGGCGAACAGGCCGCTGGAGACGTGCTTGATGTACTCGTTCAGCGCGTCCTTCTGGGACAGCATCCGCTGGATGGGGACGAACTGCTTGCGGGGGTCGCGCTGGTAGGCCATGAAGAACAGGCCGGCGTCGAGCCGCCCGAGGCCGTCGGATCCGTCCACGAAGTTGTAACCGCGCCGCAGCAGCCGCGCGCCGCCGTGGGCGTCGGGGTGCGCGAGCCGTACGTGCGCGTTGCCGGCGATCACGGGCGTGCCGTCCGGGCCCTTCTTGGCGAAGTCCGGCGCGTCGAACTCCCCGTGCCCGGTGAGCGGCGCGCCCTTGCCCTTGTCGCGGCCGAAGATGGCCTCCTGCTCGGCCAGCGGGGCGCGGTCCCAGGTCTCGATGTGCATCCGGATCTTGCGGGTGACCAGGTAGGTGCCGCCGTCCATCCAGGCCGGGCCGTCGCCGGGCGCGGCCCACAGGTGGTCGCGCAGCATGGCGGTGTCTTCGAGCTTGAGGTTGTTGGTGCCGTCCTTGAAGCCCATGAGATTGCGCGGCGTCGCCTGCGCCCGCGAGGTGGACGAGGTGCGCCCGAACCCGAGCTGCGAGTAGCGGACGGAGACCTTGCCGAAGCCGATCCTGGCGAGGTTGCGGATGGCGTGCACCGCCACCTGCGGGTCGTGCGCGCACGCCTGCACGCAGATGTCCCCGCCGGAGATCTCGGGCTGCAGGTCCTCGCCGGGAAAGGCGGGCAGGTCGGCCAGCGCGGGCGGCCTGCGGTCGCCGAGGCCGAACCGCTCGTCGAACAGCGACGGGCCGAAGCCGACGGTCAGCGTCAGGCCGGAGGCCGGCAGGCCGAGCGCCTCGCCGGTGTCGTCCGGCGGCGCCTCGGGCGCCCCGCCCACGGCGCCGAACGTGCCGGCGTCCTTGCCCTGGGTCATCCGGGCCGCGGCGGCGGTCCACTCCTGGAGCAGCTCCACCAGGTCGGCCTTGTTCTTCGTGATCACGTCGAACGCCACGAAGTGCAGCCGGTCCTGGGCGGGAGTGGTGACGCCCGCCTGGTGCGGGCCGTAGAAGGACACGGGGTCGGAGGCCGAGGCCGCGTGGGCGACCGGCTCCTCCGCGAACGACCGGGTGACGACGGCGCCCGCCCCGACGGCGGCCACGCTCGCCGCGCCGAGGCCGAACAGCCGCCTGCGGCTGATCCCCTTGCTCACTGTGCTTTTCCGGGTCACCGGGCCACCACCGAGGCTACCTTGCTGATCGGCTCGGCCAGGGCGTTGATCGCGTCGGACAGCGCCCTGAGGTCGTCCTTGGACAGGTCCGTGTGCAGCTTCCAGCCGTCGCCGCTGCGGTGGGCGGCGAGCGCGTTCTCGGCGTCGGCGAACTTCGCGTCGAGCGTCTTCACCAGCTCGGCGTCGCGCTCCTCCAGCACCGGGCGCAGCGCCTGGACGGCGGCCTTCGAGCCCTGCAGGTTGGCGTCGAAGTCCCACAGGTCCGTGTGCGAGTAGCGGTCCTCCTCGCCGGTGATCTTGCCGGTGGCGACCTCGTCGAGCAGCCCCTTGGCGCCGTTGGCGAGCTGCACGGGGGACAGGTCGACCGTCGCGGCCTTCGTCACGATCGTGTTCACGTCGGTCATCAGCTTGTCGGCGATCGGGCCGTCGCCGCCGACGTCCTTCTTGACCCACAGGTCCTTCTCGATGCGGTGGAAGCCGGTCCACTCCTCGCCGTCGGGCACGTCGTTCTCCCGCGCGTCGATGGCCGGGTCGAGATCGCCGAAGACCTCGGCGACCGGCTCGATCCGCTCCCAGTAGGTGCGGGCGACCGGGTAGAGCTCCTTGGCCTTGGCCACGTCGCCGGCCTTGACGGCCTCGGTGAACTCCTTGGTCTTGTCGAGCAGCGTGTCGGATTGGCTCTTGATGTAGCGCTTGTAGCTGGCCACGGCCTCGGCGAGCTTGGCGTCGCCGGTCAGCGGCTTGTGCTCGCCGCTGACCTTGAGGGGGCCGCGGATGCCCTTGCCGGTCATCCCGGGCTTGCAGGCGGTCTCGTACACGCCCGCCGGAAGTTCCACCACGACCTCGCGGGTCAGGCCGGGCACGATGTTCTCGACCTCGCCCATGACCCGGTCGCCCGTCGCGTACACGTAGAACTCGGTGACCTTCGAGCCGTTGTTGGTGATCGAGAAGGTCGAGGTGCCGGCGGCCAGGTCGGACTTCGCCACCTTGCACTCGGTGTCGGTGGCGGCCACGGTGATCTTCCCGTCGCCGGCCGCGGTCGCCTCGGTCGTGGTGCCGGAGCCCGTGGACGAGCATGCGGTGAGACCGGCGAGGGTCAGCGCGGCGGCGGCCAGGACGATGGGGGTGCGCATTTCGGTGGACTCCGGTCAGGAAGCGGGCTGGGGAGACTTGGAGGCGGGGCTCGCCGGCGTCTTGGCCGCGGGCCGCAGGAACAGGATGAGGACGGGAACCAGGTAGACGAGCCAGGCGACGGCCTCCAGCACGCTGGGCTGCGGGGTGATGTTGAACATCCCGCTCAGCAGCGTCGAGTACCAGGCGCTGGGGTCGAGCACCCCGCTGATGTCGAAGGCGTGGGTGTTCAGGCCGGGCACCAGTCCCGACTCCTGCAGGTCGTGCACGCCGTACTTGAAGATCCCGGCGGCGACCAGGACCAGGAGCAGGCCCGTCCAGGTGAAGAACTTCGTGAGGTTGATCCGCAGGGCGCTGCGGTAGAGCCCCCAGCCCAGCGCGACGGCGGTGAGCAACCCGAGCGTGATGCCGATCAGCGGGCTCGCGCTGCTGGTCGCGCCCTGGACGGCGGCGAACCACAGCAGCGCGGTCTCCAGTCCCTCGCGGGCGACGGCCAGGAACGCCACCACGACCACGGCGGTGGCCCCGAGTTCCAGGGCCGCGCCCATCTTCTCCCGCAACTCGCCCGACATCTTGCGGGCCGCCGTGCGCATCCAGAAGACCATGAAGGTGACGAAGACGGTCGCCGCCAGGGATGTCACGGCGTCGAACATCTCCTGCTGCTGCGTGGCGAGGTGGGCCGCGGTGAAGGTCAGCAGCGCGCCGAACCCGACGGAGAGGAGGACGGCCACGCCGACGCCGGCCCAGACCATGGGCAGCCGCTCGCGGCGGTCGCTCTTGACGAGGAAGGCCACCAGGATGGAGACCACAAGAGTGGCCTCAAGGCCCTCACGAAGGCCGATGAGGTAACTCGCGAACACATCGTCCTCCGGACGGTCGGTAAGCCTAACCTAACTTAGGGCAGGTTCACCTTACCGACAAGGTCCCGAACCGGTGGAGCGGGGTAGGTCTTTTGTCACCTTCAGGGACGGGTGAGACTACGGCCCGCCCTCGCCGGCAAGGAGGACGCCGGGTGTCGGCCCGGCGCCCGGCCGATTAATTCGATGGCGTCCCCTTCTACGTCCCGGTTATGGTGACGGACGTCCTGCCGCCGCACCCTGGAGGGTCACTTGGAGCTCTGAGGTCTCGACACCGCGCCCACGGCCGCCATCGGTGGTCCGGCGCAGCGACCTCAGGCAGACCCTCGCCTCGCGGCCCGTGCCCGCGGTGTCTCCACGGTTTGTTCACCATTCCGCCCTTGGGGATACCCGGAGCCGCCTTATGTCTCATTCCATTGTCTGTACGGATCTGTCGTTCTCCTGGCCCGACGGGACGCCCGTCTTCGAGGAGCTCGACTTCGCGTTCGGCGCCGGCCGGACCGGGCTCATCGGCGTCAACGGCAGCGGCAAGTCCACCCTGCTCAAGCTGATCGCCGGAGAGCTGACCCCGCCGAGCGGCTCGGTGTCGGTCACAGGGCGGCTGGGCTACCTGCCGCAGAACCTCCCGCTCGGCGCGAGCCGTACGGTGTCCGACCTGCTGGGGATCACGCCCGCGAGGCAGGCGCTGCACGCGATCGAGCGGGGCGACCTGAGCGAGGCGAACTACGACGCGGTGGTCTGGGACGTCGAAGAGCGCGCCCGTGCCGAGCTCGACCGCCTCGGGCTCGCGGGGGTGGACCTCGACCGGACGGTCGCGACGCTCTCGGGCGGCGAGACCGTCATGGTCGGGCTCGCCGCGCGCTTCCTTGCCGAGCCCGACGTGCTGCTGCTCGACGAGCCGACCAACAACCTCGACCTCGACGCGCGGCGGCGCCTTTATGACGCCGTCTCGTCGTGGGCGAGGACGCTGGTCGTCGTCAGCCACGACCGCGCACTGCTCGGCCTGGTGGACCAGATCGCCGACCTGCCCGCCCGCCGCACCTTCGGCGGCACGCTCGGCGAGTACGAGGAGGTGCTCGCGGTCGAGCGGGAGGCCGCCGAGCGGATGGTCCGCGCGGCCGAGGGCGACCTGCGCCGCCAGCGGCGCGAGCTGATCGAGGCGCGGACCAAGCTGGCGCGGCGGGTGCGCTACGGCAACAAGATGTACGAGCAGAAGCGCGAGCCGAAGATCATCATGCAGGAGCGCAAGCGCCAGGCCCAGGTCTCGGCGGGCAAGCACCGCACGATGCACGAGGAGAAGGTGGCGGCCGCCCGCGAGCGGCTGGCCGAGGCGGAGGAGGCGGTGCGCGACGACGCCGAGATCCGGGTGGAGCTGCCCGCCACCGAGGTGCCGGCCGGGCGCACCGTGCTCGAACTGGACGGCCTGCGCACGGCCGCAGGGCCGATCGGCGACCTGGTCGTCCGCGGCCCGGAGCGGGTCGCCCTGCTGGGGCCGAACGGCTCGGGCAAGACGACCCTGCTGCGCACGATCCTGGGGGAGATCCCGCCGGGTGAGGGCTCGGTCCGGCTCAACGTCCCGGCGCGCTACCTGCCGCAGCGGCTCGACGTGCTCGACGACGCGCTCAGCCTGGTCGACAACGTGCGGGCGGTCGCGCCCGCGGCGTCGGTCAACACCGTCAGAGCCGGGCTCGCCCGGTTCCTGTTCCGGGGCGCACGGGCCGAACGGCCGGCGGGCACGCTCTCAGGAGGTGAGCGCTTCCGCGCCGTGCTGGCCTCGCTGCTGCTGGCCGAGCCCGCACCGCGGCTCCTGCTGCTGGACGAGCCGACCAACAACCTCGACCTGGCCAGCGTGCGCCAGCTCGCGCAGGCGCTGTCGGCCTACCGGGGCGCGCTCGTGGTGGTCTCCCACGACCTGCCGTTCCTGGAGTCGATCGGCGTAACGCGGTGGCTCACCCTGGGCCCGGAGGGGACGACGTCGTCGGCGTGAACTCGTGTTGACAGCGTCCGCTCACCGGCTGACAGTGTTTCGCGTGATCTCCCCCCGGACCTTCTCACGTACCGTCCCGGCCGGCGCCGTCGCCGTGCTGGCCGCGTCCGTCACGCTCGCGGCCTGCACGGGATCGCCCGGCGGATCGGGAAAGGCCGCCTCCGGCGAGGAGGCGGCGCCGTCCGCCACCGCCTCCGGCCCGCCGGCGTTGACGCCGGAGGCGTACCGGAGCGCCCTCGACGCCGCCGGCCGCCCGGCCCGCACGGCGCTCGCCGCCATCGCCAAAGCGCGGACCTTCCGGTCGCTCCACCAGCGCATCGACCGGGCGGAAAGCGCCCTGGAGTCCGCGCTGGAGCGGCTCGGCGGCCTGCGGCCTCCCGCGGAGGTCGCCCCCGAGCACGCCGACTACGTCGCGGCGCTGCGCGGCCTGAACGGCAGGCTCGGCGCGCTGGACGAGGACGTGACGTCGCACGTCCTGTGCAGCGGGCCGGCCGTGCTGGCCGGGCTCGGCCGGTCGGGCGAGTTCAAAGACTTCAGGGCTTCCGCGGGCGACCTCGCGAAGGCCGGAGACTACCCGGTGGTCCAGATCAAGCCGCCGGCCCGGCGCGCCCGCCGCCTCGGCAACGGCGCGACGCTGCTCTCGGCGATCCGCGGCGGCCGGGGCAGCCTGACCGTGAAGAACGGCGGCACGCAGGACGGCGTCGTGACCCTCGTGCGCGGAGGGCGCAAGGCGGTCAGCTTCTACGTGCGCAAGCGGTCGACCGCGAAGGTCGCGAACATCAAGGACGGCACCTACCGCGTCTACTTCACCACCGGCGTGGACTACGACAGGGGCACCCGTGCCTTCACCAGGAACTGCGGCTTCTCCAAGTTCGACGACGCGCTGAAATTCCAGACCGTCTACGCCGGGTACAGCGTGAGGTGGAGCGACTGGACGCTCACCCTCGACGCCGTGTTCGGCGGGAACGCCACCACGAGCGAGGTGGACCCGGACGCGTTCCCGGGATGACCGGACACGCGGAGGCCGCGGCCCGGATCCGGGCCGCGGCCTCCGTTCGAAGCCTTCGTGCGGGGGTCAGCTGGAGAACAGCATGCCGATCCAGCTGTTGTGCCCACGGTGGTGGCCGCCGTGGTGACCGCCCCAGGCGGGCCCTCCGTGCGCCGGCGGCGGCGGAGCGTACTGGTGCTGGGCCCACTGCGACTCCATGCGGGTCAGCGTCTCCAGCTCGCCGTAGTCAAGGAAGATCCCCCGGCAGTTGTCGCACTGCTCGATGTGGACCCCGTTGCGGTCGAACGTCCGCATCCGTCCACGGCACTTGGGGCACTCCATGTGACGAACTCTCCCTCGGTCAGGTCTCGGCCTCCGTGGCCGCGACGATCCTCCCACAGGCGGACACCAGGGCCTCGGCGGCGTCGTCGGGCGGTTCCCCCGCTCGCGCCGCCGTGGCCACCGCCGTCGCGGCCAGTTGGACGGTCAACGCCCGGGCCGGCGCGTCGAGTTCCCGCCACGGGTCGTCCGCGGAGACGGCGGTCCCGCCCGCCGCGAGGTAGGCGGTCAGGAAGCGCTCCCAGTCCCGCGGGTCGAGCAGGCCGGCGGCGTACCACGCGGCCGGGCGGGCCAGGTCCCACGCGGGGTCGCCCGCGCCCAGGTCGTCGGGGTCGATCAGCAGCCACACGCCGTCGTGGCGGACGATCTGGCCGAGGTGCCAGTCGCCGTGCGTCAGCGCGCCGCCCGCACGCACCGGCGGCAGCGTCGCGTACGCCGCCCGGATGGGCGCGGCGACCGGGTCCGGGACACCGGCCGCCGCCAGCTCGGCCATGGCCCTGGGCAGCCGTGACGGTCCCCCGGCTGGCGGCAGCTCCGGGGGTGCCGGCCGGGAGTGCAGCAGGGCGAGCAGCCGGCCGCCCTCCTCCCACGGGGTGGTCCCCGCGTCGACGTCGGCGATGGTCAGCGCGTCGCCGGCGGGCCAGATCGTGACGAGCCTGCCGTCCAGCCGTTCGAGGCCGAGAGGGGCCAGCATGACGCCGGGCAGGTTCCCGGCGGCGTCGAGGCGGGCACGCAGGGCGCGTTCGTCGGTGTCCGGGGGGTGCGCCTTGACGACGACGTCGCCGGCCCGGACCACGAGCACGCGGGTCTGCTTGAGCACCGTCACCGGCCCGTCGCGGCGCGCCAGCCGCGCCAGTTCCTCGATCACGGGGACACCCTAAAGTGCCCTTATGAGGATTGGGTTTTCCGTGCCGGTGTCGGGCTCGTGGGCGACGCCGGAGAACATGAGGCGGATCGCGCGCCGCGCGGACGAACTCGGCTACCACGGGGTGTGGACGTTCCAGCGCCTGCTCTATCCGGTCGGCAACCCGATGGGGCCGGTCTACCGGAGCGTGCACGACCCCGTCGTCGCGCTCGCCTACCTGGCGGGCGTCACGGAGCGGGTACGGCTCGGCGTGGCCGTGCTCAACCTGCCCTTCGTCTCCCCGGTCCTGATGGCCAAGCAGCTCGCCTCCCTGCAGGAGGTGTCCGGCGGCCGGCTCGACGTGGGCCTGGGGCTCGGCTGGCTGCCCGAGGAGTTCGCGGCGTCGGGCGTGCCGATGGAGCGGCGGGGCAGGCGCGGCGAGGAGTACGTCGGCCTGCTGCGGCGGCTGTGGACCGAGGACGTCGTCGAGCACAAGGGCGAGTTCTACGAGGTGCCGCGCTCGCACCAGGACCCCAAGCCGGCCACGCCGCCGCCGGTGATGCTCGGCGGCACGGCCCGGGTGGCGCTGGAGCGGGCCGGGCGGATCGCCGACGGCTGGATCAGCTCCAGCCGCGCCGACCTGGACACGATCGACCAGCAGATCGCCATCGTGAAGGAGGCGGCCCGGAGGGCGGGCCGCGACCCCGGCGCGCTGCGGTTCGTCGTCCGCGGCGTCACCCGCGTCCGCCCGTCCGAGGAGGGCCCGCTGACCGGGTCGTACGACAAGATCCGGCGGGACGTCGAGGCGCTCGAGGCCAAGGGCGTGACCGAGGTCTTCCACGACCTCAACTTCGACCCGGAGATCGGCAACCCCGAGGCCGACCCCCGCGACTCCATGCGCCGGGCGGAAGAGGCACTCGAAGCCCTCGCTCCCGCGGGGCGCTGACGTCCTGGGCGGACGCCCGCTCAGGCGGGCGTCCGCGAAGCGAACCTCAGGAGCAGTTCCACCTGATGCCCTGGTAGTTCAGCCCGTTGCCCCACTTGTACGTCCGGTAGTGACCAGGGCGGACGATGTAGCAGGGGCTGTCGGGCCCCACGCGCCGGACGGAGAAGGAGACGGTGTAGCCGCAGTTGTTGGTCACCTTCACCGTCTGGGTGACGTAGCCGGACGAGTGGTTGACGCGTGCGCAGCTCGCGGCGCTCACGGACGCCGGGGCGGCGGACGCGGCGCCGGCCTGAGCGGCGGCGGCTGCGGTCAGCAGCGCCGCCGCGGACAGGGTCAGGACGCCGTTGCGGATCCCCCGTAGGATCATGGTCCTTCCTTTCGCCGGATAACCCCGGAAGGGCCCCTCCCCTCCGGTCTCCGTCGTGTTGGATGACCGTCGGTCCGCCGATGTTCGCGGTCTCCGCGATTTTTCCCGCAACCGCTTCCGCCGGGGATCAGGGGATCATGCCGTACGCGCGGGCGATCAGCTCGTAGGAGCGCAGGCGCGCTCCGCCGCCGTGGACCTGCGTGGTGATCATCAGTTCGTCGGCCCCGGTGCGCTTGCGCAGCTCCTCCAGCCCGTCCCGCACGGTCTGCGGGTCGCCGTGGACCACCGTCGACAGCCGTTCGCGGACGAACTCCCGCTCCATCGGGGTGTACGGGTACGCCTCCGCCTCCTCGGGAGTGGGCGTACGGCCGGGCCGCCCGTGCCGCAGGCGCAGCCATGACAGCGCGCCCGGCATGGTCTGGCGCAGCGCCTCCTCGTCGGTGTCGGCCGCGACGGCCGCCACCCCGATCAGCGCGTACGGCCGGTCGAGCACCTCCGAGGGCCGGAACGAGGAGCGGTAGAGGTCGAGCGCGGGCTCGGTGTTGCCGGCGCTGAAGTGGTGGGCGAAGGCGAACGGCAGCCCGAGCAGCCCGGCCAGCCTGGCGCTGAACCCGCTGGAGCCGAGCAGCCAGATCGGCGGGCGGCCCGTGGCCGCCGAGTCGGCACCGCCCGGCACGGCCCGGATCTTCTCGTACGGATGGCCGGGCGGGAAGGAGCCGTCGAGGAAGCCGGTCAGCTCGGCCACCTGCTGGGGGAACTCGTCGGGGTCCACCTCGGCCGAGCGGCGCAGGGCGTTCGCCGTGGCCATGTCGGTGCCGGGGGCGCGGCCGAGGCCGAGGTCGATGCGGCCGGGGTGCAGCGCGTGCAGCGTGCCGAACTGCTCGGCGATCACCAGCGGGGCGTGGTTGGGCAGCATCACGCCGCCCGAGCCGATCCGGATCGACCTGGTCGCCGCCGCGAGGTGCGCGATGAGCACGGCCGGAGAGGAGCTGGCCACTCCGGGCATTCCGTGGTGCTCGGCGACCCAGATGCGGTGGTAGCCCCACTCCTCGGCCCGGCGGGCCAGTTCGGTGGCGTCGCGCAGCGCCTCGGAGGGCGTGAAGCCCTCGCCGACGGTCGCGAGCTCCAGGATCGACAGTGGCGCCTCGGCCGTCCCGCGCGGCACCCCGCGGATGTTGTCCTCGCTCATGCCACCCCTAACCTGAGGTCGCATCCGGATATTTCCGGACGCGGTGAGGGATGTGCTTCGCTGCACCGTCACCTGCCATGCTTGGACACATGAGCGAGCGAAAGCCCATCGAGTCGTGGCTGTCCGACATGGACGGGGTGCTGGTCCACGAGGGGCAGCCGGTGCCGGGTGCCGACGAGTTCATCAGGCGGCTGAAGGAGTCGGGGAAGCGGTTCCTCGTCCTGACGAACAACTCGATCTACACCCCCCGCGACCTGTCCGTACGGTTGCGCGCGGCCGGGCTGGAGGTGCCGCCCGAGGCGATCTGGACCTCCGCGCTGGCCACCGCCAAGTTCCTCGCCGACCAGCGGCCCGAGGGCTCGGCGTACGTGATCGGCGAGGCGGGGCTGACCACGGCCCTGCACGAGGTCGGCTACGTGCTGACCGACCTCGACCCCGACTACGTGGTGCTGGGCGAGACCCGCACCTACAGCTTCACGTCGATAACGCGGGCGATCCGGCTGATCGACAACGGCGCCCGCTTCATCGCGACCAATCCCGACCCCATCGGCCCCTCGACCGAGGGCTCGCTGCCGGCCTGCGGCGCGGTGGCCGCGATGATAACCAAGGCGACCGGAGTGGAGCCGTACTTCGTCGGCAAGCCCAACCCGATGATGATGCGCAGTGCCCTCAATCGGATCGACGCGCACAGCGAGACCACCGCGATGATCGGCGACCGCATGGACACCGACGTCGTCTGCGGCATCGAGGCCGGCCTGCACACGATCCTGGTGCTCACCGGCGTCACGCAGAAGGACCAGATCGACCGGTATCCGTTCCGGCCCACGCAGGTGGTCAACTCCGTGGCCGACCTCATCGAGCTGGTCTGAAACCTGACGTGGTCTGTCACGTACAGGTGGCATGCTGGCCGGCATGAACCATCGCGTCTACCTGGAAATCGGCCCGAAGAAGGTCTTCGCCTGCTCGATCGACTGGCCGGGCTGGTGCCGCATCGGCAGGACGGAGGAGGCCGCGCTCGACACGCTCGTGGACTACACGCCGCGCTTCCGGGTGATCGCCGAGCGGGCGGGGCTGGAGTTCGCGCCGGGGGACCCGGCGGTCGTCGAGCGGGTCAAGGGCGACAGCACGACGGACTTCGGCGCGATCTCCGCCATTCCGGACTTCGACCGGGAGCCGGTGGAGGCGCCGGAGGCCGCGCGTGCGGCCGCCCTCGCCCGCGCGGCCTGGGCGGTGTTCGCCGAGGCGGCCGCGGCCTCCCCTGAGGAGCTGCGCAAGGGTCCCAGGGGCGGTGGCAGGGACAGGGACAAGATGGTCTCCCACGTCGTGGAGGCCGAGCGCGCGTACGCCCGGAAGATCGGCGTGCGGCACAAGCCCTTCAAGGACGAGGCCGGCCTGACCGCCATGCGCGAGGACATCGCGCGGGTGCTCGAGCGGCCCGCGGAGGCCTTTCCTCCCGGCGGTGAGGGCTGGCCCGTCCGGTATGCCGCCCGCCGCATCATCTGGCACGTGGTCGACCACGTCTGGGAGATGGAAGACCGCAGGCTCTAGGACGGCGCGTCTAGGGGAGGGCGCCGGCGGCGCGCAGCGCGAGGGCGACGACGGCGGCGTCCTCGGGGACGCGCACGTCCCGGCCGGTGAGCTCGCGGAAGCGCGCGAAGCGGTGCTGCACGGTGTTGCGATGGCAGTACAGGGCCGCGGCCGTGTCGGCGACCGAGCCCGAGCCGCCCAGGTGTATCCGCACGGTCTCCAGCAGCCGTTCGCCCTCCGACCCGCCCAGGGCGGACAGCGGGCCGAGCACCTGGTGCGCGAGCTCGGCCGCCAGCTCCCTGCTGCCGCCGACGAAGACGTCCAGCCAGGCGTCCTCCAGCCGCCGCGGCCCCGCACCGGCCCGGGACGCCCCCGCGGCCGCCGAGGCCAGCCGTACGGCGCGGGAAACCTCCGACAGGCCGGTGACGACGGGGGAGACCCCGCAGCGCACCCCCGCGAGCGCGGCGAGGACCGACCGCGGCGGATCGGCGGTCCGGGCCGGCGGCTGCACGATCAGCACGTCGCCGGTCGGCGACTCGTGCCGATAGCAGTGCACTGTCCTCCCGGCCGTGCTCCCGGCCGTGCTCCCGGCCGTGCTCCCGGCCATGCTCCCGGCCATTGCGGCCTCCGCCGCGCGCAGCGCCGCCCCCTCCCCGGGATGGGCGACCACGGCGAGGAGCGGCTGCGACGGGTCGAACCCGAGGACCCGGCCGGCGTCGCGCACCACGTCGGGATTGCGGCCCTGGTTGTCCATGAGCCGGGTGAACCAGGCCCTGCGCTGGTCCTCCCGCTGCCGTCCCATCTCCAGCACCGCCCGCTGGTAGCCCGTCATCAGCCCGGTCACGTGCTGCTCCACCGCCTCCCAGACCAGGTGGGCCCCGGCGATCAGGCCGGGCAGCGCCTCCGGCGTCACCCGCGCGTTCATCGCCTGCCAGAGCACCCGGGCGTCCAGCCGCGCGGCGGCCAGCAGTGACTCCAGCGGCACCCCCTGCCCGGCCCTGCGCTCCCCGACGCGCTCGGACAGCCCGGCCATGCCGGGGGAGACCGATCCCGTGGCGATGTGCCGCAGCAGCATGTCCAGCCCGGTCAGCGCCGTGCCCCGCAGTTCGTCCCGGGAGACGGGCGGGTCGGGCGACCCGTACGGGTCGACGAGCTCGACCTGGGCCAGCCACCCCTCGACGATGTCGTCGATGTCGTCGAGGCAGCGCAACGCGAGCTCGGTGACCGGGGCCGGAGGGGGAGTGTTCACCTGCACAATGTAGCCGCCGATTTCCGCGACGGAATGCCGTTGGGAAGGCCCCTGGCCTGCGCCTACGGTTGACTCGCCCGTAAGGACGGGTCATTGGGCGGAGACGAAAGCGAGGGCGGACTGTGCACCTGACGCCTCGCGAGCAGGAGCGGCTCACCCTCTTCACGGTCGCGGAACTGGCGCGGCGGCGCCGGGCCCGGGGCCGGCGGCTGAACGCCCCCGAGGCCATCGCCCTGCTCTGCGACGAGATCCTCGAACAGGCCTGGGACGGCGCGTCCCTGGAGGAGGTCGTGGCGGCGGCGCGGTCGCTGCTCACCGCGGACGACGTGATGGAGGGCGTGCCCGACCTGGTGCCGCAGGTGCAGGTCGAGGCGCTGTTCCCCAACGGCACGGCCCTGGTCTGCGTCGACACCCCCTTCGGCGTGGGGGACGGGCGCGGCCCCGGCGCGGTGGAGACCGCCGACGGGGAGCTGAGCCTCAACGCGGGGCGCGACCGGGGGCGGATCACCGTGCGCAACGAGGGCGAGCAGACCGTCTACGTCTCCTCGCACTTCCCGCTCGACCAGGTCAACCCCGCCCTGTCCTTCGACCGGGCGCAGGCGGAGGGCATGCGCCTGGACATCCCGGCGGGCACGGCGCTCGCCTTCCCTCCCGGAGTGGAGCGGCTCGTGGAGGTGGTGAAGGCGTGACGACCATCCCGAGGGAGACCTACGCGAGGATCTACGGCCCGACCACGGGCGACCGCGTACGGCTCGGCGACACCTGCCTGTGGATCGAGGTCGAGCACGACGACACGCCGTATGGCGACGAGTTGCTGGGCGGATGCGGCAAGACGCTGCGGGACGGGCTGCTGGCCTCCCCGCGTGCCGACAGGGAGTCGGCGCTCGACCTGGTCGTCACCAACGTCGTGCTGCTCGACGCGGTTCTCGGTGTGCGCAAGACGGCCATCGGTGTCAAGGACGGCCGGGTTGTCAGCATCGGCGGCGGGGACTTCGCGATCGACTCGCACACCGCGATCGTCACCGGCGAGGGCCTCATCGCGACGCCGGGCGTCATCGACTCGCACGTGCACCTGTCCTCGCCCGAGATCGCCCCGGCGGCGCTCGCCTCCGGCGTGACGACCGTCGTGGGCATGGGCCTCGGCGGCGTCTGGGACGTGGGCTGCAATCCCGCGCACAACCTGCACACGCTGATGAGCGCGTGGCGGGGCACCCCGATGAACGTCGCCTTCCTCGCCCGCGGCTCCTCCAGCTCGACGAGGCTGCTGGAGGAGGCCGTGCTCGCCGGCGCCGGGGGTTTCAAGATCCATGAGGACTTCGGCGCGACCCCCCGGATCGTGGACACCTGTCTCGGGGTCGCCGAGCAGGCGGATCTGCCGGTGGCGCTGCACACCGACTCGATGAACGAGTCGGGCTACCTGGCCGACACGATCGCCGCCACCCGGGGCCGCACGGTGCACGCCTACCACGTGGAGGGCGGCGGCGGCCACCCCGACCTGCTCCAGATCCTCTCCGAGCCGCACATCCTGCCGTCGTCCACGACGCCGACCATCCCCTACACCACCAACACGGTCGGCGAGCTGTTCCCGATGACGATGACCGTCCACCGGCAGAACCACCACATCGGCAGCGACGTCGAGGTGACCCGGAGCCGGATCAGGGCGCACGCCATCGCGGCCGAGAACGCGCTGCACGACCTCGGCGCCATCAGCATCGTCAACTCCGACTCGATGGGCATGGGACGGATCGCCGAGACGATCCGCAGGACCTGGCAGCTCGCCCACCTGCAGGCACTGCGCGCGGGGGCCGGCCAACCGGACACCGCGCGGCCCGGCAACGCCCGGGTGCTGCGCTACCTGGCCAAGCTCACACTCAACCCCGCCGTCGCCCATGGGATCGCGCACGAGGTCGGCACCCTCCAGCCGGGGCGGCTGGCCGACATCGTGCTGTGGAACCCGGCGTGGTTCGGCACCAAGCCCGAACTCGTGATCAAAGCCGGCTTCGTCGCCTGGGGCGTGTCCGGCAGCGGCTCGGGCTCGACCCGGCTGACCCAGCCCCGCATCTACCGCCCGTACTTCGGCGGGCTCGGCGACGCGCCGGCCCGCCTGTCGCGGATCTTCGTCGCCCACGAGGCGCTGGACTCCGCGGACGCCCGTGAGGCGCTGCCCGCGGGCCTGCGTTACGCGGCCATCCGCCGCGCGCGTGGCCTGACCAGGGCCGACATGTGCCGCAACACGGCGACCCCGCGGGTCGAGGTCTCCAGGGAGCCCGGTCCCGTCCTGGTGGACGGGGCCGAGGTCCACGTGGACCCCGCCACCGAGGTGCCCCTGTCCCGACTGCATCACTTCGCCTAGTCCCCCTGGTGATACGCATTGAGTACGAGCAAGGCCCGCGGCGCGGGCATCGCCTCCTTCGTCGGCACCTCCATCGAGTGGTACGACTTCTACATCTACGGAACCGCCTCGGCGCTGGTGTTCGGCAAGCTGTTCTTCCCTGAGGCCAGCCCCACGGCGGGCGTCATGGCGTCCTTCGCCACGTTCTGGGTCGGGTTCCTGGCCCGTCCTCTCGGCGGTGTGGTCTTCGGCCACCTCGGCGACCGCATCGGCCGCAAGGGCACACTCATCACCACGCTGCTCCTCATGGGCGGCGCGACGACCCTGGTGGGCGTGCTGCCCACGTACGCGTCCGTCGGCATGGCCGCGCCCGTGCTGCTGGCCGTGCTCCGGCTGGTGCAGGGCATCGCGGTGGGCGGCGAGTGGGGCGGCGCCGTGCTGATCGCCGCCGAGCACGCCGGGCCCAAGCGCATCTTCTACGCGGCGTTCGCCCAGCAGGGCTCGCCCGCGGGATCGATCCTCGCCACCGGCATGTTCGCGCTGGTCAACCTGCTGCCCGACGACGCGTTCCTGTCGTACGGCTGGCGCATCCCGTTCCTCGCCTCCGCCGTCCTGCTCGTGATCGGGCTGGTCATCCGGCTGCGGGTGGAGGAGTCGCCGGAGTTCGTGCGGATGCGCGAGCAGCGGGAGGTCGCCAAGCTCCCCGTCGCCGAGGTCTTCCGCACGGCCTGGCCGCTGGTGCTGCTCGGCATCGGCGCGAGCGGCGTCGGCATCGCGTCGGCCTACTTCACCAACACCTTCATCCTGTCGTGGGCCACCACCGACCTCGGCATCACGAAGGGCACGATGCTGAACGTGCTGCTCGTCGTGTCGGTCGTGCAGTTCGTCACGCAGCCCGTGGGGGCCGTGCTCGGCCAGCGCTGGGGAGCCGCGAAGTTCATGCTGGCGGCGTTCACGGTGCTGATCGTCATGACGCCGGTGACGTTCCTGCTGGTCGGCACCGGTTCCGCGCCGCTGGCCACGCTGGGCCTCGCCCTGAGCATCGTGTTCGGCGGCGCGTCGTACGCGGCGCTGGCGGGCTTCCTCGCGGAGGTGTTCCCGGCCAGGGTGCGCTACACCGGCATCTCGCTGTCCTACCAGTTGTGCGGCGCGCTGATCGGCGGCACCACCCCGCTCGTCGCGCAGGCGCTGCTGACCTGGTCGGGGACGATCTGGCTCGTCGTGGCGCAGTACATCGTGATCATCCTGCTGACGATGGCGTGCGTCGCCGGCCTGCGGCACCGCTCCGCCGTCGCGGCGAAGGCCCGGCCCGTCACCACGGCCGCCTGAGCTAGCTCGAAGGGAAGCACCATGCGTCTGGACGTCCTGTTCGTCAACGGCCGGTTCACCACGCTGGACCCCGGTCGGCCCGCCGCGACCCGGCTCGGCGTGTTCGCCGGCCGCATCGCGGGGCTGGACGAGGACCTGGACGGGCTCACCGCCGAGGCCGTCGTCGACCTGGGCGGGGCGCCGGTGGTGCCGGGGTTCAACGACGCCCACCATCATCTGAGCATGCGGGGCCAGCGGCTGCGCGAGCTGAACCTGCGCGACGGCCAGGTGCGGACGCTCGAGGAGCTGTACGCGAAGGTCGCCGAGCGCGCCGCGGGCCTGCCGCAGGACGCGTGGGTCAAGGGAGCGGGCTACGACCAGAACAAGCTGGGCGGGCTGCACCCGAGCCGCGAGGCGCTCGACCGGGCGGCCGGGGGCCGGCCCGTCTGGCTGCAGCACGTCTCCGGCCACATGGGCGTCGCGAACACGGCGGCGTTCGCCCGCATGGGCTTCGACCGCGTCGAGGACGTGCCGGACGTCGCCGGCGGCACGGTCGGGCGGGACGCCGACGGCCGGCCCGACGGGCTGCTCGCCGAACAGGCCCAGGGCCTGGCGGACGCCGTGCTGCGCCCGGTGCCGTTCGAGGACTTCGTCGAGGGCATCGCGCTGGCCGGCCGGGTGGCGGCCGGTGAGGGCCTGACCAGCTTCACCGAGCCGGGCATCGGACGCGGTCTGGCCGGCAACGGCGCCTGGGACCTCGCCGCCTTCCAGGAGGCGGTGCGGCGGGGCGTGCTGCCGCAGCGGGCCACGCTGATGCCCGGCTCGCCCAACCTCCATGACATCGGCGACGGCTGGTTCGGGCTCGACCTCGGGTTCCGCACCGGCATCGGCGACGAGCGGCTGCGGATCGGGCCGGTCAAGCTGTTCTCCGACGGCTCGCTCATCGGCCGCACCGCCGCCATGTGCTGCGACTACGAGGGGGAGCCGGGCAACCGGGGACTGCTGCAGCAGGACGCCGAGGCGCTGCGCGCCTTCATCCTGCGGGCGCACGCCGCGGGCTGGCAGATCGCCACCCACGCCATCGGCGACCACGCGGTCGACGTGGTCCTCGACGCCTACGAGGAGGCGCAGGCGCGCGATCCCCGGCCCGACGCCCGCCACCGCATCGAGCACTGCGCGGTGACCGGCGACGCCCAGGTGGCGAGGATCGCCAGGCTCGGCGTCATCCCGGTGCCGCAGGGCCGGTTCGTCTCCGAGCTCGGCGACGGCATGCTCGCCGCCCTCGGCCCCGAGCGCTCCCTCGGCTGCTACCGGCAGAGGTCGTTCCTGGAGGCCGGCATCGTGGTCCCGGGCAGCTCCGACTGCCCAGTGGCCGACGGCGCCCCGCTGCTCGGCATCCACGACCTGGTCAACCGCCGTACGGCGAGCGGCGTGCCGTTCACCCCCACCGAGTCCCTCACCGTGGAGCAGGCGCTGCGCGCGTACACGATCGGCTCGGCGTACGCCGCGGGGGAGGAGCGGCACAAGGGCACGCTGTCGCGCGGCAAGCTGGCCGACTTCGTCGTCCTGGGAGACGACCTGTTCGCGGTCGCCCCCGAGCGGATCAAGGACGTGGCCGTGCTCGCCACGGTCGTCGGCGGCGCCCTCGTCTTCGACGCGGCAGGGCTGTCCGCATAGGAGTGGTACCTTGTTACCATGGTAACAGTGCAGCGGGCGCAGACCGGCCTTCGTGTCGAGCGCAACACGTTGAAGGTCCTCAAGGGCCTGGCCGAATACCTGGACATGTCCCTCGGCGACCTCGTGGAGGGAATCGTCCTGCACGCCTTCGAGGGCAAGGCGCCGTTCGGGCCGGAGACCCTCGCGAAGATCGGGCAGCTCAAGGAGATCTACGGGCTGACGCTCACGGCCGCCGACGCCCACCGGCTGGAGGAGAGGTGAGCGCCGGGCCGCGGCGCCGCCGCCTCACCGGCGGTCTCCGGGTCGCGCTCGCGCCCGCCGAGGCGTTCCGGCTGTTCACCCCGTACGGCGAACGGGACTGGGTGGAGGGATGGGAGCCGCGGTTCCCGGAACGGGTCACGGACGACACGGCGCCCGGCACGGTCTTCCAGACCCATGCGGACGGCGCGACCACCACGTGGATCGTCCTGCACCGCGAGCCCGGCCGGTCGGTCTCCTACGCCCGCGTGCGCGAGGGGGTCCACGCCGGCACTGTCGGCGTCACGCTCGCTCGGGCGGAGCGCGGGCACAGCGACGTGACGGTCACCTACGACCTCACCCCGCTCACCGCCGCGGCCGAGGCCGATCTGGCCGCCTTCGCCGCCGGCTACCCGGCGTTCCTGCGCTCCTGGGAGGACGCCATCGCCGCCCATCTCGGCAAAATGGACCAGTAAGCCCAGAAAAGTCGGTCCGAAGGAGGTCGCGGTGCGGACGCTGACCACGAAGGGGGCCGCCACGCGGCAGCGGATCGTCGAGGGCGCGGCCGAGACGATCCGCGAGCGCGGGGTGATGGACACCACCCTCGACGACGTGCGCGCCCGTACACGCACCAGCAAGAGCCAGCTGTTCCACTACTTTCCCGGCGGCAAGGAGGAGCTGCTGCTGGCCGTGGCCCGTTTCGAAGCCGACCGGGTGCTCGCCGACCAGCAGCCCTACCTCGGCGAGCTCACCTCGTGGGCGGCCTGGCGGGCCTGGCGCGACCGCGTGGTGGAGCGCTACCGCGAGCAGGGGCGGCAGTGCCCGCTCAACGTGGTGATGTCGCAGGTGGGCCACAGCACGCCGGGCGCCCAGGCCGTGGTGACCGAGCTGATGCTCCGGTGGGAGGCGGAGATCGCGGCCGGCGTGCGGCACATGCAGGCCGCGGGCGAGATCGACCCGGCCATCGATCCCGTGCAGGCGGCGGCCGCGCTGCTCGCGGGCATCCAGGGCGGCGTGCTGCTCCATCTGTCCACCGGCCGGGTCACCCACCTGGAGGCGGCGCTGGACATGGGCATCCGGCACCTGCGCGAGAGCGCGTCGCGGCTCAGTCCTCCGTACGACGCAGACGCTTGAGGTCGGAGCGCTGTCTCTTGGCCGCCAGGCGGCGCTCGACGGCGCCCTTCGACGGCTTGGTGGGACGGCGCCGCTTGGGCGGCGGCGCGATCGCGTCGCGGAGGAGGGCGGCGAGCCGTTCCCGCGCCGCCTCCCGGTTGCGCAGCTGCGAGCGCTGCTCCGAGGCCGCCACCGTGATCACGCCGTCCACGACGCGGGCGGCGAGCCGTTCGAGCGCGCGGGCCCTGAGCGCCGGGCCGAGGGCGGTGGTGTGCGCGAGGTCGAAGCTCAGCTCGACCCGGCTGTCGGTGGTGTTGACGCCCTGGCCACCCGGGCCGGACGAGCGGGAGAAGCGCCAGGCGAGCTCCGCCTCGGGCACGACGATCGAGCCGCGCACGTGCAACGGGCCTGACATCGGTTCTCTCCCTTTCTCTCCTCTGGCGTACGGACGGGACGACCAACTTATCGGGGTGAATATCACCGCCGCTCTCCATTTATCACCGTAAACGCGGCTGCGGGTTGTCGCGGTCCATCGCGTCGTGCACAGTGGCCCCCGTACTCCAGGCGACAGGGACGGACGGGGAGCATGACCTCGATCGTGGGCGTCCACGGCATCGGCAAGTACCACTATTACGAGGAGGCCGGCGGGTCGGCGGGCGGCGCCGCCGAGGTTATGCGGGCCAAGTGGAACGCCTACCTGCACCAGGGGCTCACCGGCCGGGCGGACGGCGCCGGCGAGTACTTCGCCGAGATCGCCTACTACGCCCACCACCTGCACAGCGGGCCGCCGAAGCCGCCGCGGCAGATGGAGGCGCCGGCCAAGCTGGTCCTCGCCGACTGGGCGGCCCAGCTCGGCGGTCCGTTCCGCGACGCGGCGGGGGAGTCGCTCACCGGTCTCGCGCACCGGCTGGCCGGGTGGCTGCTGGCGAGGATGGGCCCGCAGGCGGTGCGGTTCGCCCAGGACTTCTGCCCGGAGGTGGCCGCCTATCTCGGCGGTGGCGACCCGCGGGTGCGGGCCCGCGACGCGGTGGCCGACGTCGTCCGCAGGCGCCGCCCCCGGGTGGTCGTCGCCCACTCCCTCGGCAGCGTCGTGACGTACGAGGCGCTGTGGGCGCACCCCGATCTGTCGGTCGAGTTGCTGGTGACGCTGGGCAGCCCGCTCGGCATGCGCGACGTGGTCTTCGAGCGGCTCGCGCCGGTCCCGGTCCGGGGACGAGGGGCGCGCCCGCCGGGGGTGCGCCGCTGGATCAACATCGCCGACAAGGACGACATCGCCGCGATCCCGGCCGTGCTCGCGTCGTGCTTCGACGGCGTCGAGCGGGACGTCTCCTGCGACATCGACTGGCTCGACTTCCACACCGTGCGCAACTACCTGCGCTGCGGGAGCGCCAACGCGTACCTCAAGCCCTACGTGGCCTGAGTTACGAACACCGGTTATGATCGTACGACCATGAAGACTGTGCTTTTCGACTACGGCAACGTCGTGTCGCTTCCCCAGGCCCCCGAGGACGTCGCGCGCATGGCGGGAGGTGATCCGGGGTTCGAGGACCGCTACTGGGAGGTGCGGCTCGACTTCGACCGGGGCACGCTCGACCCGGCCGCCTACTGGTCCCACGTGTACGGCAGGCCGATGGACGGAGCCGAGCTTGACGTGGTCGTCGCCCTCGACGCGGCGAGCTGGTCGCGGCCCAACGAGGAGACCGTGGCGATCATCGACGAGCTGGCCGCCGTCGGGGTGCCCATGGCGCTGCTGTCCAACATGCCGGTCTGCGTCGCCGAGGGCATCGACGCGCTGCCGTTCATGCGGCCGATCGGCCCGCGGTTCTACAGCGGCCGGATGGGCCTGGTGAAGCCGGAGCCGGAGATCTTCCACGAGACCGTGGCCTGGCTCGGAGTGGCCCCCGGCGACCTCGTCTTCGTGGACGACCGGCTGGAGAACGTCACGGCGGCCGAGCAGGCGGGGCTCGCCGCCGTCCACTTCCGCGACGCGGCCGCCCTGCGTGAGGACCTCAAGACGCTGCTGGTCTAGTGCCCGAACTCCTCGGAGGCCGGGGATCGAGGGGTGGTGCGTCGACCGGGCAGCCGGGGGCGGGAGGTTCGGACGCGGCCGCGAGGACGTTCGTCCTGATCGTGACGAACGTGACGACCGCCGCGACGGCCATCATGGCCGCGCCGACCAGCATCGAGGTGTGGAACCCCCGGGTGAACGCCGCCGGGGAGTCGTAGGCGTCCCCCGCCAGCCCCACCAACGGTGGGACGGCGGCGACGGCCAGGAGGCCGCCCGTCCTGGCCAGGGCGTTGTTGATCCCGCTCGCGACGCCCGCGTACCGTTCCTCCGCCGTGGAGAGCACGGTCGCGGTGAGCGGGGCGACGGCGGCGGACAGGCCGAGCCCGAACACGACCGCCGAGGGCAGCACGTCGGAGAGATAGGACGAGTTCGGGGCGATGCGGCTCATCAGCAGCAGTCCGGCCGCGCACAGGAAAATCCCTCCCGTCATGGGGAGGCGTGGGCCCACCCGCCTCGCCAGTTCGCCGGCCCGGGGCGACAGCAGCAGCATGAGGATCGTGACCGGGAGCATCGCCGACCCGGCGGCGACGGGAGAGAACCCGGCCGAGACCTGGAGCTGGACGACCAGGAGGAAGAACACCAGGCCCATCGCCGCGTACATGACCAGCGTGACGACGTTGACCGCGGTGAACTCCCGCGAGGCGAACACACCCACGGGGACGAGGGACCGGGGGGAGCGCCTGATCTCCACCACCACGAAGCACGCGGCCAGGAGGAGCCCCGCGGCCAGCGGCACCAGCCCGTCGCCCGCGAGGATCAGGCCGTACGTCAGCCCGGCCAGCGCGGGTGCGGCGAGGACGGTCCCGAGCACGTCGAAGCGGCCGTGCGGCCCGGCGTCCCGGGTCTCGGGCACGTGCCGGGCGGCGACGCCGACCACGACGGCCGCGAGCGGAAGGTTGAGCAGGAAGACCCACCGCCAGCCGGCCGTCTCGACGAGCCAGCCGCCGAGCAGCGGCCCGAGGGCGGCGGCCACGCCGCCCAGTCCCGACCAGGCGCCGACGGCGCGCGGCCGGTCGTCCGGCACGTAGCTCGCCTGGATGATCGCCAGGGACCCGGGGATCAGCAGGGCCCCGCCGATGCCCTGGAGCGCACGGGCGAGCACGAGCACGGGCGTGTTCGGCGCGGCCCCGCAGAGGGCGGAGGCCAGGGCGAACCAGACCACCCCGGCGACGAAGACCTTCCGCCTGCCGAGCCGGTCGCCCAGCGAACCGCCGAGCAGGATCAGCGCGGCCATGGTGAGCGTGTACGCGTTCACGGTCCACTGGAGGCCGGACATCCCGGCGTGGAGGTCGCGCCCGAGGGCGGGAAGGGCCACGTTGACCACGGTGCCGTCGAGCGTCGCCATGCCCGACCCGAGGACCGTGGTGAGCAGCACCCACCGGCCTGGCGCCGAGCGAAGCCGGATATTTCCGGATGTCATGGACCACATCATGCGTTACCCGGGGGAGTGGGCGCGCCGTCGCGGCAAGGCTGATTACACGATTACGATCGCTCACAGCGAACTGACGCAGAACAGGGAACAGGATCGGACTCCTGTTAGTTGAGCCGACACAACTCAACCTAGTGGAGTGCTGATGTCCCAGATCCTTCCCGTCCTCCCGCTCGACGACGAGGTCGTCCTGCCCGGCATGGTCGTGCCCCTCGATCTGTCGGCCTCCGAGGTCCGCGCCGCCATCGACGCCGCCCGCGCCAGTGGCGAGAGCACGGTCCTGCTGGTGCCCCGCGTAGACGGCCGCTACGGCCCGGTGGGGGTGAGCGCCGTCGTGGAACAGGTCGGCCGCCTGCCGGGCGGCGAGCCCGCGGCCGTGGTCCGCGGCGTCGACCGCATGCGGGTCGGCACCGGCACCACCGGCCCCGGCGCGGCGCTGTGGGTCGAGGCGACCGTGCTGGAGCCGGTCACGGCCGGGCCGAGGGCCGAGGAGCTCGCCAAGGAGTACAAGGCCCTCACCACCACGATCCTGCAGAAGCGGGGCGCGTGGCAGGTGGTCGACGCGGTCAACCAGATCACGGACCCCGCTGTCCTCGCGGACAGCGCGGGGTACGCTCCCTGGCTGCAGACGCCGCAGAAGCTGCTGCTGCTGGAGACCCCCGACCCGGCCGAGCGGCTGGACAAGCTGGTCGGCTGGGCCCGCGACCACCTCGCCGAACTCGACGTCGCGGAGACGATCCGCAAGGACGTCCAGGAGGGCATGGAGAAGCAGCAGCGCGAGTTCCTGCTCCGCCAGCAGCTCGCGGCCGTGCGCAAGGAGCTCGCCGAGCTCAACGGGGACCCCTCCGACGAGGAGGAGGACTACCGCGCCCGCATCGAGGCCGCCGACCTGCCGGAGAAGGTCAGGGAGGCCGCGCTCAAGGAGGTCGACAAGCTGGAGCGGGCCTCCGACCAGTCGCCCGAGAGCGGCTGGATCCGCACCTGGCTCGACACCGTGCTCGACATTCCGTGGAACGTCCACACGACCGACGAGTACGACATCGCCGGGGCCCGCGCGGTGCTCGACGCCGACCACACGGGTCTGGACGACGTGAAGGACCGCATCGTGGAATACCTCGCGGTGCGTAAGCGCAGGGCCGACCAGGGCCTCGGCGTGGTCGGCGGCCGCCGCAGCGGCGCCGTCCTCGCGCTGGCCGGGCCTCCCGGAGTCGGCAAGACCTCGCTCGGCGAGTCGGTCGCCCGCGCCATGGGCCGCACGTTCGTCCGCGTCGCCCTCGGCGGCGTCCGCGACGAGGCGGAGATCCGCGGTCACCGGCGCACGTACGTGGGGGCCATGCCCGGCCGCATCGTCCGCGCCATCCGCGAGGCGGGCTCGATGAACCCGGTCGTGCTGCTGGACGAGATCGACAAGGTCGGCGCCGACTACCGGGGCGACCCGACGGCCGCGCTGCTCGAGGTGCTCGACCCGGCGCAGAACCACACGTTCCGCGACCACTACCTGGAGGTCGAGCTCGACCTGAGCGACGTGCTGTTCCTCGCCACGGCCAACGTGCTGGAACAGGTGCCCGGGCCGCTGCTCGACCGCATGGAGATCGTCACGCTCGACGGCTACACCGAGGACGAGAAGGTCGCCATCGCCCGCGACCACCTGCTCCCGCGCAACCTGGAGAAGGCAGGCCTCACCGCCGACGACGTGGCGGTGGAGGAGGCGGCGCTGCGCCGCCTGGCCGGCGAGTACACCCGCGAGGCCGGCGTCCGCTCTCTCGAGCGCTCGATCGCCCGGATCCTGCGCAAGGTGACGGCGAAGGTCGCCCTCGGCGAGGCCGCTCTCCCGGTGACGGTCACCGCCGACGACCTGGTCTCCTACCTTGGCCGGCCGCGCCACGTGCCCGAGTCGTCCCTGCCGGAGGCCCGGCAGCGTACGGCGGTGCCGGGCGTGGCGACCGGCCTCGCGGTGACCGGCGCGGGCGGCGACGTCCTCTACGTCGAGGCGTCGCTGGCCGACCCGGAGACCGGGGCGACCGGTGTGACCCTGACCGGTCAGCTGGGCGACGTGATGAAGGAGTCGGCGCAGATCGCGCTGTCCTTCCTGCGGTCCCGGGGCGCGGAGCTGGAGCTGCCGGTCGGGTCGCTCAAGGACAGGTCGGTGCACATCCACGTGCCCGCGGGCGCGGTGCCGAAGGACGGCCCGTCGGCCGGTGTCACGATGACCACCGCCCTGGCCTCACTGCTGTCGGGCCGGCCGGTCCGGGCCGACGTGGCGATGACCGGCGAGGTGTCCCTCACCGGGCGGGTGCTGCCGATCGGCGGGGTCAAGCAGAAGCTGCTGGCCGCCCACCGGGCGGGGATCACCACCGTGCTCATCCCGGCGCGCAACGAGCCCGACCTGGACGACGTCCCGGCCGAGGTGCTGGCCGACCTCACCGTCCACGCGGTGAGCGACGTGCGCGAGGCCCTCGACCTGGCCCTCACTCCGGCCTCGTTCGCCCGGCAGGCGGTCGCCTGACCCCCTCCACCCGGCCCGCGTCTCCGTCGTCTCGGAGGCGCGGGCCTTTCCCTGTGACGCGGGCCCTTCCTTGTGACAAAGGACACATTTCCGGTATGGAATAAGGATTAGCTCGCTTCTGTTTCAGCCGGTCGTGAGCGTATCGAACCTGGTGAACCCGCCCGAGCGAGGGTGTCCCGCGGCCTGAACATCGTCCGTCCGCACCCTCCCCGCGAAGGCACTCACCGATGACGCTCTCCCCGCTGCCCGATCTGATCCTGCGCCGGATCACGCATCTGCCCTTCCCGCCCGGCACGCGCTAGCCGCACGTTCGCGAGGCGAAACGGAGTCGGCCCACACGTCTTCGAAGGACAGCAAGTGATCACGGTTTCCGGCCTGCGCAAGGCCTACGGCGACGTCGTCGCGCTCGACGGCGTCGACCTCCACGTCGGCAGGGGCGAGGTCTTCGGTGTGCTCGGGCGCAGCGGCGCCGGCAAGAGCACCCTGCTGCGCTGCGTCAACCTGCTCGAACGTCCCGACGAGGGCGTGGTGACCGTCGACGGGCGCGAGCTGACCGCCCTCGGCGCGGCCGACCTGCGCCGCGCCCGCCAGCGCATCGGCATGATCCATCAGCACTTCGCGCTGCTGTCGTCGCGCACGGTGGCGGGCAACGTGGCATTCCCGCTGGAGGTCATGGGCGTCGGCCGGGCCGCCAGGGCCCGGCGCGTCGCGGAGATGCTCGACCTCGTGGGCCTGGCCGACCGCGCCGGGGCCTATCCCGCGCAGTTGTCCGGCGGCCAGAAGCAGCGGGTCGGCATCGCGCGGGCACTCGCCGCCGAGCCGTCGGTGCTGCTGTCGGACGAGGCCACCTCCGCGCTCGACCCCGCCACGACCCAGTCGATCCTGGCCCTGCTCCGGCGGCTCAACCGGGAGCTGGGGCTGACCATCCTGCTCATCACCCACGAGATGGACGTCATCAAGGCCGTTTGCGACTCGGCGGCGATCATGAGTGACGGGCGGATCGCCGAGGCGGGCCCCATCCCCGAGCTGCTCGCCACCCCCGGGTCGCGCCTGGCGGCCGAGCTGTTCCCGCTGCCGCCCGCCGAGCCCGGCACCGTGACCGTCGCCCTGGCCGCGGACCAGACCCTGCTGTCGCGTCTGGCGCGTACGCACGACGTGGACGTCGCCATCGCCGCAGGCGCGGTCGAACAGGTCGCCGGGGTCCCGGCGGGCCGGCTGCGGCTGCGGGTCACCGGAGCCGGTACGGCTGCCGCCCTCGCGGAGTTGCGCGAGCGCGGCCTGCTGGTGGAGGAGGACGCATGACCTGGTCGGAGATGAGCCCCCTGGTGTGGGAGGCCACCGGGCAGACCGCGGTGATGGTGGGCTGGTCCACGTTGTTCACCGTGCTGTTCGGGCTGCCGCTCGGCGTCTGCCTCGCCGGGACGGACCGTGGCGGGCTGTTCCCCGCGCCCGCCGTGCGGCGCGTGCTCGGCCTGGTCGTGAACGTGGGGCGGTCGCTGCCCTTCATCGTCCTCATGATCGCGGTCATCCCGGTCACCCGCGTGCTCACCGGCACCACGATCGGGACCGCCGCCGCGGTGGTCCCGCTGATGATCGGCGCGGTGCCGTTCTTCGCCCGGCTGGTCGAGACGGCGCTGCGCGAGGTGGGCCGCGACATCGTGCAGGCGGCCGAGGCGATGGGGGCGGGCCGGGTGACGATCGTGGCGCGCGTCCTGCTGCCCGAGGCGCTGCCCGGCCTGGTCGCCGGGCTGACCGTCACCGTGGTCACGCTCATCTCCTACTCGGCCATGGCCGGGGTGATCGGCGGCGGCGGTCTCGGCGACCTCGCCGTCCGCTACGGATACCAGCGGTTCGAGACCACGCTCATGATCGTCACCGTGGTCGTCCTGGTCGTCGTGGTGCAGCTCGCGCAGACCCTGGGCGACGCCGTCGCCCGTCGACTTTCTCACCGTTAACCCATTGAAGGAGTTCTGTCCCATGCGTAGAACGCTCGGCCTCGTCATCGTCGCCGTGGTCGCGCTCGTGTTGTCCGCCTGCGGGTCCTCGTCTCCGGACACGGCGACCGCCTCCGGCACGGCGGCGGCGGACGCCCCGCTCAAGGTCGGCGTGAGTCCGGTGCCGCACGCGCAGATCCTGAAGTACGTGGCCGCCAACCTGGCCGCCGCGAAGGGACTGAAGCTGGAGATCGTGGAGTTCAGCGACTATGTGCAGCCCAACCTGCAGCTCCAGGACGGCCAGCTCGACGCCAACTACTTCCAGCACAAGCCCTACCTGGACGACTTCAACGCCTCCAAGGGCACCAAGCTGAGCTTCGTCGCCCCGGTGCACCTGGAGCCGCTCGGCCTGTACTCCAGGAAGGTCAAGGACCTCGCCTCGCTGCCGCAGGGCGGCACGGTCGCCGTGCCCAACGACGCCACCAACCTCGGCCGGGCGCTCAAGCTGCTCGCCGACAACGGCGTGGTCACGCTCAAGGACGGCGTGGGCACCGCCGCGACGGAGCGCGACGTGACCGGCAACCCGAAGAACCTGACCTTCCGCCCGCTGGAGGCCGCCCAGCTCCCGCGCTCGCTCGACGACGTGGACGCCGCCGTGATCAACGGCAACTACGCCCTGGAGGCGAACCTCAACCCGTCCTCCGGCGCGCTGGTGCTGGAGAAGGCCGAGGGCAACCCGTACGCGAACGGCCTGGTCGTCGCGCAGGGGCACGAGAGCGACCCGCGGGTGAAGACCCTGGTCGGGCTGCTGACCGGCCCCGAGGTGAAGAAGTACATCGAGGACACGTTCAAGGGCTCGGTCATCCCCGCCGCATGACGCGTACACACATGGACGAATCATCCAGTCGCTTGACCGGATGATTCGTCCATGCTGTCATGACTCCATGTTGTTCGGCACACCGGCACTGGAGGCCGCGGACGAGAAGGTGCTCGCCGAGATCGAGGAGATGCGGCGCGACCTGAAGTATCGGCTGGCCGAGGCGCATCGCTGGGACGGCCTGCTGCGGCGGCAGTTGCAGGCGCGGGCGATCCAGGGGTCGAACTCCATCGAGGGCTACCACGCCAGCGTCGAGGACATCGAGTCGATCATGTCGGGTGAGGACCCCCTGGAGACGTCGACCGCCGTGGCCCGCGAGATCGCCGGCTACCGGCAGGCGCTCACCTACATCGGCACCCTCTCGCGGGCGTGGGCCTTCCGCTATGACGTGGGCCTGCTTCATGGGCTCAACTTCATGATGATCGGCCACCACGTGGACAAGACGCCGGGCACGGTGCGGCCCGGCGGGATCTACGTGCGCAACTCCGCCACCGGCGAGGTGGTCTACGAGGGCCCGGACCACGAGCAGGTCCCCGGCCTGCTGACGGAACTGGTCGAATGGCTCAACGAGGGCGACCTCGACGCGCCCAGCTACGTCCGCGCCGCCATGGCGCACCTCAACCTCGTCAAGATCCACCCATGGCGGGACGGAAACGGGCGCATGTCGCGGGCGCTGCAGACGCTCGTGCTCGGCCGCGACCAGATCACCACGCCGGAGTTCGCCTCGATCGAGGAGTGGCTGGGCGAGGGCCGCACCACCTACGACTACTACGACGTGCTGGGCGAGGTGGGACGCGGCCGGTGGAGCCCGCACGGGGACACCCTCTCGTGGGTGCGGTTCGTCCTGCGCTGCCACCACATGCAGGCGCAGCGGGTGGGACGCCGGCTCGCGGAGGCGGGCGAGGTGTGGATGCTGCTGGAGGAGCGGACCGGGACGCAGGGCCTGCACCCGCGCACCGTCTCGGCGCTCTATCAGGTGTTCGTCTCCAGGCGGCTGCGCCGGGGCATGTACCAGGCCGACGAGGGGCTGAGTCAGGGCCAGGCCGCCCGCGACCTGCGCGAGCTGGCGGCCACCGGGTGGCTCCGGCCGTACGGCGAGACGAAGGGCCGCTTCTACGCGCCGGGGCCGAAGATGGCGGAGATCAAGGCCGCGTTCGCCGAGCGCGCCAGGCCGCTGCGCGACCCCTACCGGGCGCTGGAGAGCTGACCGGACGCATCGGGAACTCGCGCCTACCGCGCGGAAAGCAAACCGAGTAACGTTCGGTTATGCACCCTGGGGCGATCGCGGCGGTGACGCCGGACAAGCCTGCGGTGATCATGGCGGGCACCGGCCGCGTGATCACCTTTCGTGAACTCGACGAGGAATCCAACCGGCTGGCCCATCTGCTGCGGGCCGCGGGCCTGAAGCCTGGCGACCACATCGCCTTCATGCTGGAGAACCATCCGCTCTTCCTCGTGATCGCGTGGGCCGCGCATCGCTCGGGCCTGTACTACACCGCGATCAGCTCTCGCCTCCAGGCCGACGAGCTGTCGTACATCGTGGACAACTGCGGGGCGCGGGTCTTCATCTCCTCGGCGAAGCTCGCCGGTGTCGCGAGCGCTGTCACCGAGGCCACGCCCGGGGTCGAGCTGCGGCTCATGGTCGACGGCGTCGCGCCGGGCTTCACCTCCTACGAGGAGGCCGTGGCGGGGCAGCCGGCGACGCCGCTCGACGACGAGTGCCAGGGCGCCGACATGCTCTACTCGTCGGGCACCACGGGACGCCCCAAGGGGGTCAAGCCGCCGCTCAGCCGGGCGCCGCTGGAGGCCCCCGGGGCCCTGGTGCAGCTCATCCAGTTCCTGTTCGCGCCCTCGGCCGACAGCGTGTACCTGTCGCCCGCGCCGCTCTACCACGCCGCTCCGCTGCGTTACAGCATGTCCTTCCAGCGCCTCGGCGCGACCGTGGTGGTGATGGAGAGGTTCGACCCCGAGGAGGCGCTGGCGCTCGTCGAGCGGCACCGGGTCACCCACGCGCAGTGGGTGCCCACGATGTTCGTCAAGATGCTCAAGCTGCCCGAGGAGGTGCGCCGGCGCTACGACCTGTCGTCGCTGGGCTGCGCCGTCCACGCCGCCGCGCCCTGCCCCGTCGAGGTCAAGGAGCGGATGATGGAGTGGTGGGGGCCGATCATCCACGAGTACTACGCGGGCACGGAGGGCAACTGCTTCCTGTACGCGGGGCCGGAGGACTGGCTCGCCCACAAGGGCACGGTGGGCCGGCCGCTGCTCGGGGTCACCCACGTCTGCGACGAGGACGGCGGCGAGCTGCCGCCCGGCGAGCACGGCACGGTCTACTTCTCCGACGGCCCGAAGTTCGAGTATCACGGCGACCCCGAGAAGACCGCGTCGGTCCAGGATCCCAAGGGCCGCGGCTGGACCACGCTGGGGGACATCGGCTACCTGGACGAGGACGGGTTCCTCTACCTCACCGACCGGCGCTCGTACATGATCATCTCTGGCGGGGTGAACATCTACCCGCAGGAGGCCGAGAACGTGCTGGCGTTGCATCCCGAGGTGGCCGACGTGGCCGTCTTCGGGGTGCCGGACCCCGAGATGGGCGAGCAGGTCAAGGCCGTGGTGCAGCCGGCGGACCCGGCGGGCGCCGGTCCCGCCCTGGAGGCCGAGCTGATCGCCTATTGCCGGGAACGCCTGGCCCACTACAAGTGCCCGAAGTCGGTCGACTTCCGGGACGAGCTGCCCCGCCACCCCACGGGCAAGCTGTACAAGCGCCTGCTCAGGGACGAGTACTGGCCGCGGACGAGCTGACATAAAGTACGCGTAGGGCGCTCGGGGATCCCCACCGCTGATCGCTTAGCGTGACCTTATCGCCGATGCGTCATCGTATTACGTGTACCGGCGGAGAGCCGGGATCACCGGCGAATCCATTGAGGGGGATGGCGATGAGCTCACCTGAGCACGTTCCCGGCAACGAGAACACCGAGATACTCCCCGGTCACGGCTGGAGCCAGTTCGGCAGCACCCCGCCGCAGCACGGGCAGTACGCCGGGGCGTACCAGTCGTACGGCGCCTACGGGAGCGGCTCTTATGACACGGCGCAGTTTCCGCCGCCTCCGGCGCGGAAGGGCACGCTGACCGCCCGCCAGAAGGCGGGCGCGGGCCTCGCCCTCGTGGCCGTGGCACTGGGCGGCGGGGTCACCGGGGCCCTCGTCGCGAACAGCGTGAACGGCGGGCAGACGGTGATCGCGAGCCCGGTGGTCAAGGGAGTGTCCAACTCCTCGACCACCACGATCGCCGCGGTGGCCAAGGCGATCATGCCGTCGGTGGTGTCCATCGAGGTGAAGACCGCCACGGCCGGCGGCGAGGGGTCCGGTGTCATCCTGTCGGCCGACGGACTGATCCTGACGAACAACCACGTGGTGAGCATCGGCGGCGGGGCCGGCGGCACGGTCACCGTGAAGTTCAGCGACGGCAAGACCGCCAACGCCGTCGTCAAGGGCACCGACCCTCTCACGGACCTCGCGGTCATCCAGGCGCAGGGCGTGTCCGGCCTGACCCCCGCCTCCCTCGGCGACAGCGACAAGCTCCAGGTCGGTGACGCCGTCCTCGCGATCGGCAGCCCGCTCGGCCTGGAGGGATCGGTCACCTCCGGCATCGTGAGCGCGCTCGACCGCACGCTGACCGAGGCCCCCGAGGAGCAGCAGCAGCAGTTCCCCTGGGGGATGGAGCAGCAGCAGCAGCCGCAGAGCCAGGGCACGACGATCGGCGGCATGATCCAGACCGACGCCGCGATCAACCCCGGCAACTCCGGCGGCGCGCTGGTCAACTCCTCGGGGCAGGTCGTCGGCGTCAACACCGCGATCGCCACCTCGGGCTCCAGCTCCGGCAACATCGGCGTCGGCTTCGCGATCCCCATCAACACCGCGAAGCTGGTCTCCGACCAGCTCATCAAGACCGGTAAGGCGACCCACGCGTTCCTCGGCGTGAGCGTGGCCGACGCGGTCGGCGGCTCGTCCGGCGCGGTGGTCAGCTCGATCACGGCCGGCAGCCCGGCGGAGAAGGCCGGCCTCAAGGAGGGCGACCTGATCACCAAGATCAACGACAAGCTGGTGGACAGCGCGGAGGCGGTGCTCGGCACCATCCGCAGCTCGCGCCCCGGCGACAAGGTGACCGTCACCTTCACCCGCGACGGCAAGGAGAACACGATCACCGCCACGCTCGCGGAGAAGTCGCCCACGAGCTGACGGCCCACGAACGTCGCCGGCGGGCCTCTGGGGGGACGGCCCGCCGGCGATCGCTTTTCTCCGGAACAGTGGCTACCTGCGCCGGCGGCCGCTGATCGCGCGGAAGGTGTCCTCAAGCGCGGTGAGGGTCTCGTCGTACGTGCGCCGGGCGGCCACCCCGACGGAGAGGCAGTCGACGACGGTGAGCTGGGCGATCCTGCTGCCCATCGCGCCGAAGCGGAACGGGGTCTCGCGGGCCGCGGTCTTCAGCACGATGTCGGCCAGCTCCGTGATCGGCGAGGGGTCGAAGTTCGTGATCGCGATCGTGGTCGCCCGCCGGTCGGCGGCGAGTCGCAGCGCGTCCAGGATGTCGACGGTGGTGCCGGTGTGCGAGATGCCGATCGCGACGTCGCCCGGGCGCAGCAGCGCGGCCGAGGTGAGCGCGCTGTGGAAGTCCTGCCAGGCGAACGCCATCAGGCCGATCCTGTGCAGCTTCTGGTGCAGATCGGCGGCGACGAAGCCGCTCGCCCCGGCGCCGTAGAGATCCACGCGGCGGGCCTCGGCGATCGCGTCGACCGCGCGCTCCAGCGCGGCGATGTCGAGGTGCTCGGCGGTCTCCGCGACCGCGCGGGAGTCGCTGTAGCCGATCTTGGCGACGATCTCCTCCAGCGGATCGTCGGCGCTGATGTCCCCGTCGAGCGGGCGGACACTCCCGGCACGCGACGCCTCCAGCGTCGCCTCGCGGGCGAGCGCGATCCGCAGCTCGGGATAACCGCGCAGCCCGATGGCCCGGCAGAAGCGCAGCACGGTCGCCTCGGAGGTGCCGCACTCGCGGGCGAGCACCCCGATCGGCCGGTCCGCGACGCCCTGGGGGTCGGCCAGCACCGCGCGCGCGACCCGTTGCTCCGCGGGCCGCAGAGACCGGATCGCGCCGCGCAGCCGCACGAGAATCCCGTTCGAATAGTCTCCGCCGAGGCTCACGCCGCCCTGCCTCTACTTGCTCATGCCGGCGGTCAGCCCGGCGATGATCTGCTTGGTCGCCAGGACGAACAGCACGAAGAGCGGGGCCGTGGCGAGGACCAGCCCGGCGAACAGCGCCGACCAGTCGGTCGTGTACTCGCCGAAGAACTGCGACAACCCGCGCGGGATCGTGAACTTCTCGTCGGAGCGCAACAGCACCAGCGGGTAGAGGAACTCATGCCACAGCGGCACGAACTGGAACAGCATCACCGACGCCAGGGCGGGCCGCACCAGCGGCAGCATGATCTGGCCGAAGATCCGGAACTCGCCGGCCCCGTCGAGCCTGGCCGCCTCGTCCAGCTCGCCGGGCAGGGAACGGTAGAACGCCGACAGCACGAACATGCAGAACGGCACCCCGGACGCGGCGTACAGCAGCGTGAGCCCGAGCAGCGAGTCGATCAGGCCCATGGAGTCCATGAGGTAGAAGATCGGCACCAGGCCCAGGCGGATCGGCAGCATCAGCCCCGCCAGGAAGTACGCCCCGAGCACCCGGTTGCCGACGAAGTCGTAGCGGGCCAGCGGATAGGCGGCCAGCGCGGAGACCGCCGTGCCGAGCAGCACCGCGCCGCAGGTGACGACCAGCGAGTTCAGCAGGTAGGTGCTGAACGACGCCTCCGTCCACACCCGGGCGTAACTGTGCAGCGTGGGGGACGCCGGCAGCCCCAGCGGCGTGGTGAAGATCTCGCTCGTGGGCCGCAGCGAGTTGAGCACCATGACGACCAACGGCAGCAGCGCGACGACCGCGTACCCCCACAGCAGCAGGTGGACGGCGACGCGCCCGGGAGCCCGGTGCCGGGCCGTCACAGCAGTCTCCTCTCGCGGCGGCGGAAGTAGGAGCTGGCCAGCAGCGACACCCCGAAGATGAACACGAACATCAGCACGGCGAGCGCCGACGACCGCCCGATGGCCTCCGTGCCGCCCTCCACGAACGCGACCCGGTAGAACAGCAGGCCGAGCACGTCGGTCGAGCCCGCCGGGGACCCGGTCGACCCGGCCATCGCGTAGACGAGCCCGAAGGCGTTGAAGTTGCCGATGAACGTCAGCACGCTCACCACGCCGATCGCCGGGGTGAGCAACGGCAGCGTCACCCGCCGGAACGCCTGCCAGGCCGAGGCGCCGTCGACCCGGGCCGCCTCGTGGTATTCGGCCGGGATTCCGGCGAGCGCGGCGGAGAACAGCAGCATGGGGAAGCCCACCCACTGCCACGCGTTGACCACGATGACGATCGGAAGCGCCGTACGCGTGTCGCCCAGCCAGGGCAACGCCCACGAGTCCAGCCCGGCCGCCTCGAGCAGGGAGTTGACCGGGCCGAACGTCGGGTTGAGCAGCAGGCTCCACAGGTAGCCGACGACCAGCGGGTCCACCAGGTAGGGCGTGGTGAACGCGGCCTGCAGGAACCGCTTGCCGCGGCCGTACCGGTACAGCAGCAGGGCGAACAGCAGCCCGACCGTGTTCTGGATCAGCATCGTCCCGGCGAAGAACAGCGCGTTGTGCCCGAACGCCCGCCACAGCTGCCGGTCGTAGGGGTAGACGCCGAACAGGTCGCGGTAGTTGCCGAGCCCGGCGAACCCCGTCTGCCGGATCCCGCGCCACTCGAAGAAGCTGTAGTCGAGCGCGGTGACCAGCGGATAGACGATGAAGACCGAGTAGAGCAGGAGCGCGGGCAGCAGGAAGACGGCCAGCACCCGCCATCGCGGCACGTAGCGGCGACCGGCGCCGGTGCGTGCCGCGCGACGTCCGGGGGATCGCCCGGGAGAGCGCCCGGGAGAGCGTCGGCGCGCGCTCAGTTCCCCGGCTTGAACCACTGCTCGACGCCCTTCTGCACGCTCTCGGCGACCGCCTTGGCATCGGTCTGGCCGACCAGCATCTTCTGCACCTCGTCCCGGAAGACCGCGTCACCGTTCGGCTGGCCGTACCGGAAGTCGACGAGCAGCGTGTACGGCGCGCCGTTGGCGGCGTAGTTCTTCGCCATCTCCGCCAGCAGCGGGTCCGACGGCGTGACCCCGGGAACCGCGGACAGTTGCTTGAGCTCGCTCGCGTAGAGCTGCCCGAACTCCGGCGTCGCCATCCACTTGACCAGTTCGAGCGCCTCGGCCTGGTGGGCCGACTTGGCGTTGACGCCGAACGAGCCGTCGGCCCAGCCCGGCGTGACGGGCGTGGTCACCGGGGAGCCGGGCGGCGGCGGGACCTGGAAGGCGCCGACCTCCAGGCTAGGGTTGGCCGCGAGCACGGGCGCCAGGTCGAAGCTGCCCGTGGGGTACATCGCGGCCTTCCCGGTGGCGAACAGCGCCTGGACGTCGGGGATCTTGACAGCCACCACGTCCTTGGGGAAGTACGGCTCCAGGTCCTTGAGCAGCTTGATCGAGGCCGTGAAGTCGGGGTCGGTGAACTTCTTCTCGCCGCTCAGCAGCGCGTCCCGGAACTTCGTGCTGCCGTAACGGGCGTTGCCGAAGATCTCGTGGACGATCGGCAGCGTCCAGGTCGCGTCGGGCCCTGCCGCGACGGCGAACGGCGTGATCCCGGCCGCCTTCAGCTTCCCGGCCGCCGCGATCATGTCGTCCCAGGTGGCGGGGGGCTGGACGCCGTTGTCGCCGAACAGCTTCTTGTTGTAGAGCACCTGGAGCGTCTGGTAGGCGAACGGCACGCCGTAGATCTTGCCGTCCTTGTGGCCCTTGGCGCCTTCCAGCAGCTTGGCGTCGAAGCCGGACAGCGCCTCGACCTTGCCGTCCAGCGGCACCAGCTGGCCCGCCTCGACCAGCGGCTGGAGCCCGCCGTACGCCCGCAGCTGGGCGACGTCGGGCCCGGCGGTGCCGGACAGGCCGGTGGCCAGGATGTTGTTGTATTCGGTGGCCTGGAACGGCTTGAACTCCACGTGGATCTTCGGGTGCGACTCCTCGAACTTGGCGAGGATCTTCTCGTACGCCCTGACGTCCTCCACCCGCCACGACCACAGGCTCAGCGTGACCTTGTCACCGCCCGCCTTGTCGCCCTGTGCCTCGCCGCCCTGGCCGGATGCGCCGCCCCCGGGAGCGCATGCCGACAGCGCCACCGCGAGCACGCCGATCGCTCCCGCGATCCACCTTCTCTTCATGAGACTCCCTTTCGGCTCGTAGCCAGTTCGGCGAGCGCCATGCGTGTAGGTAAATGCCATGCAAGGTCATCGCGTTGTCTGAAAATTACTTACATCTGACAAGATCCGCAATGCCTTCTTCACGGAAGGTTCACACGAACAGGTGGCGGGGCGAGAGCGTTCAGCCGCGGTGGCGGGTGAGGGCCTCCGACTCCCACAGGTCGCGGTAGTAGCCCGGCACGGCGACGAGGTCGGCGTGCGTGCCGCGCTGGGTGACCCTGCCGCCCTCCAGCACGACGATCTCGTCGACCTGTTCCAGGCCGCGCAGCCGGTGGGTGACCAGCAGCGTGGTGCGGCCCCGGGTGGCGTCCAGCAGGTCGGCCATCAGGAGGTCGGCCGTCTCCTCGTCCAGTGCCTCGGCCGGCTCGTCCAGCAGCAGCACAGGCGGGTCGTACAGCAGGGCCCGGGCCAGCGCGAGCCGCTGGAGCTGGCCGCCGGAGACGGTGCGGCCGTCCTCGCCGAGCACCGCGTCCCAGCCGGTGCGCTCGGTCCAGGCGTCCAGGCGGGCCCGCCGCACGGCCGCCTCGATGTCCTCGGCGGACGCCTGCGGCCCGGCCAGGCGCAGGTTGTCCCTGACCGTGGCCTGGAAGACGTACGGGTCCTGGGTGAGGCCCGTGACGAGCGCCCGCACGTCGTCGGAGGACAGGCGCCGCACGTCGATCCCGTCGAGCCGGATCACGCCGGACTCGATCTCCACGGTCCGCATCAGCGCCGACAGCAGAGTGCTCTTGCCCGCGCCGCTCGGGCCGACCACCGCGACGCGGCGGCCCGGCGTCAGCGTCAGGCTCACGCCGTTCAGCGCGGGCTCGCGCCCGCCGTGGCGCACCACGAGGTCGTCGACCTCGACCGTCAGCGGCGGCTCGGGCGCGGGCGCCGGGTCCGCGGGCTCGCGCACCGCAGGGGAAGTGGCGGCGATCTCCCTGAGCCTGCGCAGCGCCGCGACCACTCCCGCGAACCGCTCGCCCGCCGCCGCCAGCGGCAGCGCGGGCTCGAAGGCGACCAGCGAGGTCAGGGCGGCCACGGCGGTCGCGACCCGGTCGAGACCGGCGGCCTGGGCCGTCAGGACCACGGCGACGACGGTCAGTCCCTGGGTCAGCATGCCGACGCCGAGCGCGGCGGCGTTGATCCTGGCCTGCCCCCGCTCCAACCGGGACAGCCGCCCGTCGGCGTCCATCGCCGCCGACAGCGCCCGGTCGCGCGCGCCGTAGGCCGCGAGGTCGGCCGCGCCGTGGACGAGGTCGGCCACCCGGGCGGCCAGATCGGCGCGGGCCGGGGCGATCCGCGCCGACCAGCGCCGTGCGGCGGCGGCCGTGCCCGCGGGCAGGAGCACCCCGGCGACGAGCAGGCCGGCGGCGAGTGCGAACGCGGCGGCGGGCAGCAGGAAGCCCGCGATGACGACGGCGGCGACGCCGGTGATCAGCGCGGCGGCGGCGGGCAGCAGGCAGCGGACGAGCAGGTCCTGCACGGCGTCGGTGTCGTCAACCATGCGGCTGAGCAGGTCGGCCCCGCGCTGCGGCAGCGGCCCGGCCGGGATCAGCGCCCGGTAGAGACGCTCGCGGGTGCCCGCCTGGGCCCGCAGCGCGACGTCGTGCCCGGCCAGGCGCTCGCCGTACCGGAACACGCCGCGGGTGGTCGCGAACGCCCGCACGGCCACGATCGCGACCGACAGCGCCGCCAGGGGCGGCTGCTCGGCGGCCCGTGTGATCAGCCAGGCGGCCGACGCGATGAGCGCGACCCCCGCGAGGTCGGCCGCCGCCCCGGCGAGCGCGGCGAGCACGAGCCGCCGGCCCATGCCGGTGCCGGTGACCACCGACAGCGGTGAGGCCCCTGTGGTCGTCTCCGTGGTCGTCTCCGTAGACGTCTGCGCGCGGCTCATCGGGCCTCCCCGCCCTGCACCGGAACCGGCGGGACGAGGACGCCGCCGTCGAGGCGGACGACCCGGTCGGCCAGGTCGATCATCGCCGGGCGGTGCGCGACGATGATCGCCGTACGGCCCTCGGCCAGCCTGCGCGTGGCCGCCACGATCGCCGCCTCGCTCCTGCCGTCGAGCCGCGCCGTGGGCTCGTCCAGCAGCAGCACCTGGGCGGCGGGACGGCAGAAGGCCCTGGCCAGGGCGACCCGCTGACGCTGGCCCGCCGACAGGTTCGCGCCGCGCTCGCCGAGCGGGGTGTCGTACCCCTGCGGCAGGGCGCCGGCGAACTCGGCCACCCGCGCCGCCTCGGCGGCGGCCCTGATCTCGTCGGGTCCGGCGGCAGAGCCGAGCGCGATGTTGTCGGCCACCGACGTCGCGAACAGGTGCGGGCGCTGCGGCACGAAGGCGAGCCGCCGCCGCCACTCGTCGAGGTCGAGGCCGGCCAGATCCGTCCCGTCCGCCAGCACCCGCCCCTCGGACGGGGTCACGAACCCGAGCAGCAGGTGCAGCAGCGTGCTCTTGCCCGCGCCGCTCGGGCCCACGATCGCCACCCGCTCACCCGGCCGGATGACCAGCGAGACGCGGTCGAGCGCGGTCTCCTCGCGGCGCGGGTAACGCACGGTGACGTCCTCCAGCCGGATCTCCGGCGGCCCGCCGAGCGGCGCGGCACGCCCCGCGAGCCCTGCCTTTTCCGCGCTCCTCGCGCTTGGTGCCTTCCCCGTGCCCGTCGCGGCTCCGGCCGGCCGGGTCTCCTGCCCTGCCTCCTGCGGCGGGTTGATCACCGCGAACGCCTCGTCGGCGGCGGCGACGCCCTCCATGGCGGCGTGGAAGCGGGTGCCCATCGCGCGCAGCGGCAGGTACGCCTCCGGGGCCAGCAGCAGCACGAGCAACGCCGTGCGCAGGTCGAGCGAGCCCGACAGCAGCCGCAGCCCCACGGGCACCGCGACCAGCGCCAGCGACAGCGACGCCACGAGTTCGAGCACCAGCGACGACAGGAACGCCACCCGCAGCGTGCGCATGGTCGCCGCGCGGTGGGCCTCGGCCACCTCGCGGATCACCGACGCCTGGTAGCGGGCCCGGCCGAAGGCCCGCAGCGTGGGCAGGCCGCGCACGACGTCGAGGAAGTGGCCGCCGAGGCGGGCCAGCGCGCGCCACTGCCGTTCCGTCACGGTCTTGGTGGTCCACCCGACCAGCGCCCCGAAGATCGGGATCAGCGGCAGCGTGAGCACCACGATCACGGCGGTGGCCAGGTCGGCCACGAAGAGCCGGACCACGACCGCGAGCGGCACGACCCCGGCCACGGCGACCGACGGCAGGTAACCCGTCAGGTAGGGGTCGAGCGCGTCGAGTCCCCGGCCCGCGAGCGTCACCAGCTCACCCGACCGGTACGCCGGCCCGAGACCCTCCACCCGGCCGAGGAGCAGCCGCCGCAGGGCCGACTTCAGCGCGGTGGCCGCGCGGCCCGCGAGCACTCCCTGCGCCCATCCGAGCAGCCCGCGGCAGGCGACGACGAGCGCCAGCGGGAGCAACACGGCGACCGCGAACCGGCCGGACAGCACCCCGGCCAGCAACTCCGCCTGCACGAGCACGAGCAGCCCGGCCACCACCGCCGCCGCCAGGCAGCAGGCGAGATGGATGCGGACGCTCCGCTCCGCGCGGGCCAGCCGGAGGAGATCCTTGTGCAACGGTCCCCAATCAGAAGAACGTCGGCAGCGCGCCCCTGGAGAAGGTGCGCCACACCCATACTTGCGCGCCCGCGAGGATCGGGGCGACCGGGACCACCATGACACTGAGCACAGTCAGTGTCTGATCCGGGGCGGCGTTGCCGAGCATGTGGGCGGCCGCGGCCGCCATGACCAGGACCGCGGGCGCGGCGGCGGCGCAGGCCGACAGCAGCAGCGCCCGCCCGCTCCCGTGCGGGCCGCTCCGCAGGCGCCAGGCCGCGAAGGTGCGGCCGTGCCAGGCGAGCAGCGCGAGCAGCGCCACACCTCCCGCCACGGCCGGGACGTCGAGGGGCGAGGCGGGCAGGCCGCGCGCGACGGCCACCAGGATCGCGCCCCACGCGAGCGCCAGCCCCGCCGAGCCCGCCCACAGCGCGCCGTCCCACGCCAGCCGCCAGGCGGCGCCGTCGGCCCTGCGGCGGAACCACAGCCCCGCGTCGCGCACGATCCAGGCCAGCAGCAGGGCGACGACGAGGGGATACAGGCGGCTCAGCGCCTGGCCCTCCAGCACCGGGAACGCGCCGAACAGTACGCCGGCGAGCGCGACCAGCCACACCTCGTTGGCGAGCACGAACGGCGCCATCGCGCCGACGAGGCGGTCGCGGTCGGCGGGGGAGCGGCCCAGCACGGGCAGCAGCACGCCGAGCCCGATGTCGAAGCCCTCCAAGGCGAAGTAGCCGGCCAGCAGGACGGCGAACGTCAGGAACCAGAAGATGTCCATGGGCGGCGTGTCCTCTACAGCGAGTGGGCGGGGACGGGCTCGGCGGTGACGGGAAGGTCCGCGGCGCCGAGCGCGACCCGTCCCGGGCCGCGCCGTACGGCACGGGCGATGAGGACGTAGTCGACGAGGGCGAGCAGCCCGAGCACGCCCGCGAACCCCGCGAAGGAGGCGGTGATGTCCGCCCGGGTCAGTCCGGGGGTGAGGGCGTCGGCCACGGAGAGCTTGCCGTACACCAGCCAGGGCTGGCGGCCTACCTCACGGACGATCCAGCCGGCGATCGCCGCGACGAACGGCAGCGGGGTCATGATCATGAGGAGCGGGTGCAGCCAGCGCCAGCGGGCCAGCAGGTCGCGAATGAGCAGCGGCGCCAGCACGAACATCACGCCGAACTGGACGAACTGCCCGATCATGATCATCAGTCCGAGTGCGACGCCGGGGACCGCCCCGTGGAACTTGTCCGGCTGCACGTCGCTGACCGGCCCGAACTGGGCGTAGCCGAACCCCACGGTGAACAGCGACCCGACGAAGGCGGTCAGCACGCCGATGCGCAGGGAGCGGGTGAAGAACTCCCGCTCGGGGGTGCGCCGGTACAGGTGGTAGGCGCTGGCGCCCATCACGACGAACCCGCCGGCCCACAGACCGGCGCTCAGCACGTGGGGGAGCGCGAAGACGAGGGTCGGGTTGGTGAACAGGGCGCCGAAGTCGCGCAGCACGAGCCGTCCGCCCTCCTCGGCCGAGCCCGCCGGGTTCTGCAGGAAGGAGTTGGCGACCATGATGAACAGCGCCGAGGCGTACGCCGTCAGCGTCACCAGCCAGATGCAGGCCACGTGGAGCCCGCGCGGCAGCCGGTGCCAGCCGAAGATCCACAGGCCCAGGAACGTGGACTCCAGGAAGAAGGCCAGCAGCGTCTCCATGGCCAGCGGCGCGCCGAACACGTCGCCCGCGTAGTGCGAAAGCCCGCTCCAGCTCAGCCCGAACTGGAACTCCATCACGAGCCCGGTGACGATGCCGAGCGCATAGTTGATCACGTAGATCTGCCCCCAGAAGCGGGTCATCCGCTCGTGCAGGGGGTTCCCGCCGATGGCGTACCGCGTGTGCATGATCGCCACCAGCGGGGCCAGCCCGAGCGTGAGCACGACGAACAGGAAGTGGAGGCTTCCGGTCACGGCGAACTGCATCCGGGCGAGGCCGACGACGTCCATTGGTCTCTCCTTGGCGTCCTAAAGCCGATACGTAGACTGTCTACATATAGACAGCCTACATATAGACTGGACGCGTGAAGAACCGGGATAGGCTGCGGGCGTGAACGCCGATGCGCTCCGGGGCCATATGGACGCCCTGCTGCTCTCCGTGCTGGAGCGCGAGCCGCTGCACGGCTACGCGATCATCGAGGCGCTGCGCGAGCGCAGCGGCGGCGCACTCGACGTGCCGACGGGCACGGTCTACCCCGCGCTGCGCAGGCTGGAGCGGGCCGGGCTGCTCGCCGGCGAGTGGGCCTCCGACGGGGGGCGCAAACGGCGGACCTACCGCCTCACCGACGCCGGGCGTAAGGCGCTGGCGGGGGAGCGGTCAGCCTGGCGGTCGTTCACGACCGCGATAGGGAGCGTTCTCGATCCGCTGCGCTGAGCGCGGCAACGGCCCTGGTGCAGCGCAGGCAGTGCGCCGCGCTGTACAGCTGCCACACGGAGAGCAGGTCGCTGACCAGGGCCACGGCCAGCCCGGGGAGGTAGCCGCTGAACCCCGCAGGGCCGTGGGCGGCCGCCGCCAGCGCCAGGCCCGACATCCCGATCAGCGGCGTCTCGATCCAGACGAACAACCCGAGCCACCGGGTGAGCCGCGCGGGACGGCGGACGTGCCGCGCCCCGCGGCCGAACGCGAGCAGCGCGACGCCGCCCATCACGCCCACGCTGAGCTGGAGCAGGTCCACCGTCCTGGCCAGCAGCCCGAACCACGCCGGTTTGATCTCGTCGACATGCGGGCTCCCGGGGAAGATCCGCCAGATCACCGCCCACATGAACGCGATGAGCGGCACGCTGAGGAACAGCAGCGTGGCCGTGCGGCGGCCCTGGCTCACCGTCAGCTCCCCCTGGAAGCCCGGCGCGACCTCGGGCACGGTCCCGAAGTCGGCGACCGCCAGCCGTTCGGCCTCGGCCCGGGGGAGGCCCTCGCCCTCGTACGCCTCGGCCGCGTCGAGCAGGCTGTCGCGCGCCTCGGTCAGCAGGTCGCGCTTGGCGCCGCCCGGGCCCCGCAGCGCATGACGCATCGACGCGACGTACTCGTCGATCGGACCCGCGTTCCCCATCGTCCCTCCCCGGTCTGCGGCAAGCGTACGGCCGGGAGCCCTGGGGCGCATCAGGGTGATCCCTGACCTGGGCCCAAGGTCCCGTGCGGCCCGAGCCGTACGGCACTGCCGCCGCGGGCCGCCGTGCGGTGTCCTTGAGGATGTGGAGCGGGCAACGAGACGGTCAGCGGAAGTCTCCGGATCGGCAAAGGGGGGGAGCGGCACCGCTCCGGTTCGCAGATACCCTGTCCTCAGGTGAGCCCGGCCCCCCAAAACATGGCCCTGTCCCTCCTGTGGCGGGAGGGACAGGCGGTCTTTGTGGGTACAGGGATGCTCGTGGGCGGTGTCTTCTGACCGTTTCGCCGCGGCAACACCCTGTTAACCCTGGTCGGCGAGACTGAGAGCGGAGAGCGAGGCGGAACGTGAACCAGCCGAAGATCGTGGTGGGCATCAACGGGTCGATGGCGTCGCAGGCCGCACTGCGGTGGGCCGCCGCCGAGGGTTCGCTGCGCGGCGCGCGGGTCGAAGCGGTGTACGCCTGGGAGTGGACGGGCGGGCTGCACGCCCACTACGCGCCGATCGCGAGCCGCACCTCACGGGAGGACGAGCGCAGGACCGCCCTGGACGTCGCCGGTCAGGCCGTCGCCGAACTCGGTGAGCGCCACGTCGAGCCGGTTGTCGTCGAGGGTCCGCCGGCGCAGGTCCTGCTGCGCGCGACAGAGGGCGCCGACCTGCTGGTGCTGGGCGCGCACGAGGCCGACTCCGAGCCTTACCCCGTGCTCAACCCGGTCGTCTCCGCCTGCCTGCTGCGGGCCAGGTGCCCGGTCGTCGTCGTGCTGCCCGGCATGGAGCACGACCGCCGTCCCGGAGTGCTCGCCGGCAGCCGGTCCTGACCTGACCTCCGCCAGGGGCCGGATGTCCTCCCGGTCTCGGGACTTTCCGCCCTGCCGGACCGCACGGCCCGGGCGGAGCATGAGGGCATGGACCCCAACAGCCCAGCCGGTGGCCCAGCCACGAACCAGGGCATCGTCGTCGGCTACGACGGCTCCGACTTCGCCATGCAGGCGCTCGACTGGGCGATGGACGAGGCCGAGTTCAGGGACTCGCCCATCACCGTCTGCCACGCCTGGCAGTCGCCGTACGGCGCGGGCGACGAGGAGGCGCGCAAGTCGCTGCACCAGGCGGCCGAGCACGTGCTGTGGCACGGCGCGGAATGCGCCCGGCAGTGCACGAGCGGCGTCCGCGTGCGGGAGGACCTGTTCGAGGGGCCGGCCTCCGACCGGCTCGTCGCGCTGTCGGAGACGGCCGACCTCGTCGTCGTGGGATCGCGCGGCCTGAGCGGCGCGGCCCGCCGGATGATGGGGTCTGTCGCGGGGCACGTCGCGACGCACGCCCTCTGCCCGGTGATCGTGGTCCGTGGCACGGGATCGCTGCCGCATCGCAGGCACCCCGGCCCCATCGTCGCCGGCGTCGGCGGCGGCGACGACCACGTCCTCGCCTTCGCCTTCCGCGAGGCCGCCCTGCGCGGGCTGTCGCTGATCGCGGTGCACGCCTGGCGCTACCCGGCCGCCGCCTGGAGTGCGGGAATGGCGCCCATGGTGATGTCCGACGTCCCCGGCAGGGAGGCCGTCGAGGCCCTGGAACGCACCGTGGAGCCCTGGCGGGCGCGGTATCCGGACGTGCACACCGTGCTCCAGCCCGTCGAGGGGCCCGTGCTCGACGTGCTGGCCGACACCGCACCCGGTGCGACCATGCTGGTCGTCGGCGCGACCCGCGCCCGGGGGGTGCTCGGCAGGCTCGGATCGGTCACCCGGCCGCTGATCGACGCGGTCACCTGTCCGGTGGCCGTCGTCCACTGCTGACCGGGGGACCGACCCGGAAAGGACCGATCCATCCCGAACCGCGACGCGCAAGGGCAGCACGCCTACGGTTGCGACGTCAGGCAATCGGCAAATTCATACAAGTTTGTGTTAAAGACACTTATTGGTCCTGGTGTCGCGGTGGTCTACCCCTAAAGTCCGGGACATGCGTGCTCTCTCCCGGGCCTTTCCCGATGACCACCCCGGTGGCCGCGACCTGAGACGTGGCGCGAGACGCGGCGCCCGTGCGGTCGCCGCGCTCGCGGCCGCCGGTCTCCTGACCGCCGGCGTCACGGTCGCGTCGCCGGCGCCCGCCTCGGCCGAGCCGGGCGCCGTGGTGATCAGCCAGGTGTACGGAGGCGGCGGCAACTCCGGCGCCCCCTACACCAACGACTACGTCGAACTGTTCAACCGCGGCACCGCCACGATCTCGCTGGACGGCTGGTCCCTTCAGTACACGAGTGCCACCGGGACCGGCCAGTTCGGCTCCCAGAAGCAGGACCTGTCGGGCTCGCTCGCCCCCGGCCGGTATCACCTGGTCCAGCTCTCCGCCGGATCGACGCCGAGCGGTACGCTGCCGACCGCCGACACCGTCGGCACTCTCAGCCTGAGCGCAGCGGCCGGCAAGGTCGCCCTGGTCCGCTCGGCCACCGGTCTCGCCTGCAACGGCGGCTCCTCGCCCTGCACGCCCGAGCAGACCGCGCAGATCGCCGACCTCGTCGGATACGGCACGGCCAACTACTTCGAGGGCACGGCGGCGGCCCCGGGCCTGAGCAACTCCACCGCCGCGGTGCGCGCCGGCGGCGGCTGCGCGGACACCGACGACAACGCCGCGGACTTCGCCGCGGGCGCGCCCGCGCCGCGCAACACCGCGACGGCCCCGGCTCCCTGTGGCGCCGCCTCCCCGTCGCCGTCCGCCTCGCCGTCCGCCTCACTGTCCGCCTCGCCCTCGGTCTCGCCGTCGGCGTCGCCCTCCGCCTCGCCGACGCCCAGCACGGACCCGTGCGACGTGCCGGCGAACCGGCAGATCGCCGAGGTCCAGGGCAGCGGCGCCGCCTCCCCGCTCGCAGGGCAGACCGTCCGGGTCGAGGGCGTGGTGACCGGCGACTTCCAGGCCACGAACCAGCTCAGCGGGTTCTACTTCCAGGACCCCACGCCTGACGCCGACCCGGCCACCTCCGACGGCCTGTTCGCGTTCGCCCGGGCGTCGTTCAAGGACGTCAAGGCGGGTGACCGCGTGCTCGTCACCGGCAGGGTCACCGAGTTCAACGGGCTCACCGAGCTGTCCCCGGTCACGGCGGTGGACGTGTGCGGCACCGGGACGATCACGCCGAAGGCCTACGACCTGCCGCGGGCCGACGGCGCCACCTTCGAGCCGTACGAGAACGTGCTCGTGACCTTCCCCGAGCCGCTGACCGTGACCGACCACTACAACCTCGGCCGGTACGGCGAGGTGACGGTCTCGGCCGGCGGCAGGCTCTTCCAGCCGACCGACCGGCCCGGCGTGAACCCCGCGCTCGACGCTCGCAGGTCGCTGCTGGTCGACGACGGCTCCAGCACCGAGAACCCCGCCACCATCCCGTACACGACGCCGCAGGTCGTCCGGCTGGGCGACACCGCCGTGGGCATGACCGGCGTGCTGACCTACGGCTTCGGGGAGTACCTGCTTGAGCCCACCAAGCAGGTCGCCTTCCTGCGCACCAACCCGCGGCTGCCCGCGCCCCTTCCCGTGGGCGGCAACGTCCGCGTGGCCAGTCTCAACACGCTCAACTGGTTCACGACGCTCGGCTCGCGCGGCGCGGACACCGCCGAGGAGCAGCAGCGGCAGCTCAAGAAGACCGTCGCGACGCTCAAGGGCCTGAACGCCGACGTCGTCGGGCTCATGGAGGTCGAGAACAACGGCCAGACGGCCGTCAACGCGCTGGTCGACGCCCTGAACGCCGAGGTGGGCGCGGGCACGTATGCCGCCCTGACCCACCCCTACCCGGGCACCGACGCCATCCACGTCGCGGCGATCTACAAGCCGGCGAAGCTGACCCCCGTCGGAGAGACGCGGTCCTCGACCGATCCCGTCTTCCGGCGGCCGCCGCTGATCCAGACCTTCCGCCGGGCGGGCGGCGGCCAGCCGTTCACGCTGCTCGTCAACCACTTCAAGTCCAAGGGCTGTGACGAGGCCACCGGCGGCGACACCGACCAGGGCGACGGGCAGAGCTGCTACAACGCCGAGCGCGTACGGCAGGCCAAGGCCGTGCTCGGTCTCATCGACTCGATGGACCTGCCGAACCCGCTCGTGATCGGCGACCTCAACGCGTACGGCGAGGAGGACCCGATCCACACCCTGGAGACGGGCGGCCTGACCAGCCTGTCCAAGCGGTTCGTCCCCGCGGCCCAGCGCTACAGCTACCTGTTCGACGGGCTGTCGGGCGAGCTGGACCACGCGATGGCCGGCAAGCAGCTGGTCAAGCGGGTGACCGGGGCGACCATCTGGCACGTCAACGCCGACGAGCCGCGCATCCTCGACTACAACCTGGAGTACAACCCGCCGAGCCTCTATCGGCCCGACGCGTTCCGCTCCTCCGACCACGACCCGCTGCTGATCGGGCTGAACCTGCCCGGCGGCAAGGGCTGACGACCCGCACGCGAAGGGGCCCCCGGCGACGGGGGCCCCTTTTTGTTCCGCGCTCCTATTTCGCGTCGGGATCGACGAAGTCCCGCTTGGTCTCCGGCGGCTCGCCCGGCTTGCCGCCGATCCGCGGATAGCGCAGGTCGAAGGCGGGCCGCTCGGAGCGGATCGGCGGGATCGACACGAAGTTGTGGCGCGGCGGCGGGCAGGACGTCGTCCACTCCAGCGCGTTGGCGTGCCCCCACGGGTCGCTGACCGTCACCTTCTCCCCGTGCCGAACGGTCCACCAGATGTTGTAGAGGAACGGCAGGGTGGACAGCCCGAGCAGGAACGCCCCCACGCTCGACACCTGGTGCATCCACGTGAAGCCGTCGCTGGCCGCGTAGTCGCCGTACCGCCGCGGCATGCCCTGCGCGCCGAGCCAGTGCTGGATGAGGAACGTCATGTGGAAGCCGATGAACAGCATCCAAAAGTGGATCTTCCCGAGCGGCTCGTTCAGCATCCGGCCGGTCAGCTTCGGCCACCAGAAGTAGAAGCCGGAGAACATCGCGAAGACCACCGTGCCGAACACCACGTAGTGGAAGTGGGCGACCACGAAGTAGGTGTCGGTCACGTGGAAGTCCAGCGGCGGCGACGCCAGGATCACCCCGGTGAGCCCGCCGAGCAGGAACGTCACGAGGAAGCCCACGGCCCACAGCATCGGCGTCTCGAAGGTGAGATGGCCCCGCCACATCGTGCCGGTCCAGTTGAAGAACTTCACCCCCGTGGGCACGGCGATCAGGAACGTCATCAGCGAGAAGAACGGCAGCAGCACGTTCCCGGTGGCGAACATGTGGTGCGCCCACACGGTGACCGACAGCGCGGTGATCGCGATCGTCGCGCCGACCATCCCGACGTACCCGAACAGCGGCTTGCGGCTGAAGACCGGGATCACCTCGGTGACGATGCCGAAGAACGGCAGCGCGATGATGTAGACCTCCGGATGGCCGAAGAACCAGAACAGGTGCTGCCACAGGAGCGGACCGCCGGTCTGCGGGTCGTAGATGTGGGCGCCCAGCTTGCGGTCGATCTCCAGTGCCAGCAGCGCGGCGGCGAGCACCGGGAAGGCGATCAGCACGAGGATCGAGGTGAAGAACACGTTCCACGTGAAGATCGGCATCCGGAACATCGTCATGCCCGGGGCGCGCATGCACATGATCGTCGTGATGAAGTTGACCGAGCCGAGGATCGTCCCGAGTCCGGACAGGGCCAGGCCCATCACCCACAGGTCCCCGCCGAGCTGCGGGGTGAACGGCGCGGTCGACAGCGGCGTGTAGGCCGTCCAGCCGAACGTCGGCGCCCCACCGGTCAGCATCGATCCGAGCACCATCAGGCCGCCGAAGAGGAACAGCCAGTAGCTCGCCATGTTCAGCCTCGGGAACGCCACGTCCGGAGCGCCGATCTGCAGCGGCATGATCGCGTTGGCGAATCCGGCGAACAACGGCGTCGCGAAGAACAGCAGCATGATGGTGCCGTGCAGCGTGAACAGCTGGTTGTACTGCTGCAACGTGACGAACTGCATGCCGGGCTCGAGGAGCTCCGCCCGGATGACCATCGCCTGCAGGCCGCCGACCAGGAAGAAGAAGAACGTGGTGATCAGGTAGAGGTTGCCGATCACCTTGTGGTCCGTGCTCGACAACCATGAGGCGATCCGGGCGCCTGTGCCCTTCTGGGCCGTCAAGTCGGTCGGCCGTACGGCATGAGTCGTCATCCGGGTGCTCCTTCTAGGTCAAGGAGGTCTCCTGCCCAATCACACGAGGCTCATCGCGAAATGGAATGCTGGGATTGTCCGGCTGGTTATGCCCGCTGAAGACCGAGCGAAAGGAGTCGCCCATGGCGACCATCGAGGTAACCGAGAAGAACTTCAACGACATCGCCGACAACGGCATCGTACTGCTCGATTTCTGGGCATCCTGGTGCGGCCCCTGCCGGTCCTTCGCGCCGATCTTCGAAAAGGCGTCCGAGGAGCACGAGGACATCACCTTCGGCAAGATCGACACCGAGGCGCAGCCGGCCCTGTCGGAGGGCTTCGAGATCACCGCGATTCCGACGATCATGGCGATTCGCGACGGCATCGTGGTGTTCGCCCAGCCGGGCGCCCTTCCCGCGCCGGCGCTCGAGGACCTGATCCGGCAGCTGCGCGCGCTCGACATGGACGCCATCCGCGCTCAGATCGAGGCGGAGGCCAAGAACTCCTGAGGCCCCCGGGCCGCGCCCCGGAAACGGAAACCGCCGTCACCCCGTCCGAGTGATCGGAGGGCGACGGCGGATTCAGACGGCAGGACCGGGCGGCACAGTAAGGCTTGGTGCGGGTCAGCTCGACCGGTACAGCTCCGCGACGCGGAAGGCGAGATCGAGCGACTGACCGCGATTGAGGCGGGGGTCGCACGCCGTCTCGTACCGCAGCGCCAGGTCCTCCTCCACGATCGCGTGCCCGCCGCCCACGCACTCGGTCACGTCGTCGCCGGTGAACTCGATGTGGATGCCGCCGGGGTGGGTGCCGAGCGCGTGGTGCACCTCGAAGAAGCCCGCGACCTCGTCGAGCACGTCGTCGAGGCGGCGGGTCTTGTGGCCGCTCGGCGCCTCGAAGGTGTTGCCGTGCATCGGGTCGCACACCCAGGCCACGGTGGCGCCGCTCGCGTTGACCTTCTCCACCAGCGTCGGCAGGGCGTCGCGGACCTTGCCCGCGCCCATGCGGGCGATGAAGGTGAGCCGTCCGGGCTCGTTGTCCGGGTTGAGCTTGTCGATCAGCGCGATGGCCTCTTCGGGCGTGGTGGTCGGACCGAGCTTCACGCCGATCGGGTTGCGGATGCGGCTGAAGAACTCGACGTGCGCCCCGTCGAGCTGCCGGGTGCGCTCGCCGATCCACACCATGTGCGCCGACACGTCGTAGGGCAGGCCCGTACGCGAGTCGATCCGGGTGAGCGCCCGGTCGTAGTCGAGGATCAGGGCCTCGTGGGAGGAGTAGAACTCCACGGTGTGGAACTCCTCGGGGTCGGCCCCGCAGGCCCGCATGAACGAGAGCGCCTGGTCGATCTCCCGCGCGAGCTGCTCGTAGCGCCGCCCCGCCGGGGACTCCGCGACGAAGTCCTGGTTCCACGCGTGGACCTGGCGCAGGTCGGCGTAGCCGCCCTTGGTGAAGGCCCGCGCGAGGTTCAGCGTGACGGCGGAGGAGTGGTAGGCGCGCAGCAGCCGGTTCGGGTCGGGACGGCGGGCCTCGGCGGTGAAGTCGAAGCCGTTGACCATGTCGCCCCGGTAGGCCGGGAGCTCGACGCCGTCGCGGGTCTCCATGGGCTTGGACCGCGGCTTGGCGAACTGCCCGGCGAGCCTGCCGATCTTCACGACCGGCACGCGGCCGGCGTAGGTCAGCACGATCGCCATCTGCAGCAGCGTCTTGAGCTTGTTGCGCACGTTCTCGGCCGTCGCGCCCGCGAAGGTCTCGGCGCAGTCGCCGCCCTGCAGGACGAACGCCTCCCCGCGCGCCACGGCGGCCATGCGGTCCTTGAGCTGGTCGCACTCGCCGGCGAACACCAGCGGGGGCAGGGACGCCAGCTCCGCGACGACCTTGTCCAGCTCGCCGCGGTCGGGCCAGTCCGGCTGCTGGGCCGCGGGCAGGTCGCGCCAGGTGTCCAGGGCACGCCGGGTGTCCGGGCCGCCCACGGGGTCGAGGTTCGTTGCGCTCACGGGTACCAAGGTTATTGCACCCTGTCCCGTGTGGGCCCCTTCCTGTCCATTTGCTGAGATCTTTTTTCTCGCAGCGGAAGACGTACGTGCTCGGGCAGCACGCCGAGCCCGATGAACCGGGGCACCAGCGAGCGCACCACCGGCACGCGGGTGAGGTCGGGAACCGACGCAACGGGACCGGCGAGCGCCGGCCGGATGAGGCGTTCCTGCACCACCCGCTGCGCGGTCTGCACGACGGCCGTGGGGATCTTCCTGCGGCGCTCCACTCTGGCGAGCACCGCGGCGGGGGCCGTGCCGCGCAGCAACGCCGGCCCGACGATGTTGGCGGCCGCGACCGCGTCCTGCACCGCGAGGTTGATCCCGACGCCGAAGACCGGCGACATGGCGTGGGCCGCGTCGCCGATCAGCAGCAGCCCGGGCAGGTGCCAGCGCGTGAGCCGGTTCACTTCGACGCTGAGCACGCCGGTCTCGTCGAAGCCGCGCAGCTCGGAGGTCCTGCCGCCGAGGTAGGGCAGCAGCCGTTCCACGTCGCGGCGCAGCGCGTCGACGCCCTTCGCCTCGAGCGCGGCGAAGCCGCCTTTCGGGATGAGATAGGCGAGCTGCCAGTACGTCTCCCTGTTGATGGCGACCATGAGCCGTCCGGCCGACGCCCGCAGGAACGGCTGCTCGGGATCGCTCTCCTCCCGCGTCAGCCGGAACCAGACGACGTCCATCGGCGCGCCGAACCGTCTCGGCGACAGCCCGGCCGCCCGCCGCACGTCGGAGTGCCGGCCGTCGGCGGCGACCGTGAGCACGGCCCGTATCTCGTGCTCCTCACCCCGCTCGTCGCGGTAGCGCACCCCGCGGACCGCGCCGTCGTGCCGTACGAGATCGACGACCTTGGCGTTCATCAGGAGGTGGAAGTTGGGATACGCGGCCGCCTCGCGGGTGAGGAGGTCGAGGAAGTCCCACTGCGGAACGAAGGCGATGTACCGGTACTTCCCCGGCAGTCGCCGCAGGTCGGCGATGGGCACCTGGCCGTCGTCGGTCCGTATGGACATCGAGTACGCCTTGCGGTGCGGCAGCCGGTGGAACGCCTCGGCCAGGCCGATCTCGTCCAGGACCTGGAGGGTCGAGGGATGGATGGTGTCACCGCGGAAGTCGCGCAGGAAGTCCCCGTGCTTCTCCAGCAGAGTGACGTCGACGCCCGCGCGGGCCAGAAGCAGCGCGAGCATGGCCCCCGCGGGCCCGCCGCCCGCGATCACACATGTCGTCTCCATAATTCATCACCCGCTGAAATCATCTCACGCGGGGGGCCGGGCCGCCAGATGTGGGCCTACCGGAGCGCGCGCGGGACCGCTATTTTGTGATCAATGGAGTCGGCCTTCTGGAGTCCGCTGTGAGTGCTCGTGTCAGTCACCTGCCCCGTGTCGCGGCCGGGGCGATGGTCCTGTCCCTTGTGGCGTCGCTGACCGTCGGAGCGCCCGCGGCCCTCGCCGCGACCGGCGACTCCGAGCCGCACACCGGCAACGGGTGCGGCTCGCAGTCCCTCACGCTGGAGGCGTGACCTCAGACGTGCGCGTGGTTCCGGGACCCCGCGCGCAGCAGGTCCAGGCAGGCGACCAGTGACCGCGTGGTGATGTCCCTGGTGGGGGCGTAGGCCTCCTCCGGATACTGCCGCGGGCCGTCCTCAACCAGCATGATCAGGTAGAGGTAGACCCGGTAGAGGGCGATCCGGACGCGGGCGGCGTGGTCCAGCGTCAGCGGGCCGGCCTCCTGCCGGTAGCCCGCGAGCATCGGATCGTCCTCGCGCAGCTCGTCGAAGATGGTGGGGGTGACGAAGTCGGCGAGCGGATCGCCCCAGAACGCCCTCTCGTGGTCGATGAGCGCCTGGACGCGCTTGTCGCCGTTCAGGAACACGTTGCCCGGCCACATGTCGAAGTGCACCAGCGACGGGGTGGTGACCTGGTCGAGAACGTGCGCGTTCATGTGGACGAGCCCGACGATCTCCACGATCGTCGCGGGGAGCGGGGTGTTGTAGTAGACCGCGTCGTCCAGCAGGGCGCCGACCATGACGAGGAACGCCTCCCGCCAGGTCCGGCCGGTCAGCCCGGCGTACGGGTAGCCGAAGACGCCCGTGCCCGGGATGGCGTGCAGGCGGGCGAGGTGGCGGCCCAGTTCGAACCGGAGCGCGCTCTCCTCCGCGGGGCTGAGCGACGTCCGGTTCCACGGCATCCCGTCGAGGGCGGACAGGATGAGGTAGTCGCCGCCCAGCAGCGGGTCGTCGAACGACGCCTTGAGCAGGGTGGGCATCGGCAGCCCCACGGGCTGGGCGAGGTGGTAGACCATCGCCTCGGTGCGCAGCAGGTGGCGCTCGTAGGCCAGCAGCCGCAGATCGGGCGGCGGCCCGAGCTTGAGCACCACCTGACGTCCGTCGTCGAGGCCGAGCCGCCAGACGGCGTTCGCGAAGCCGTCGGCGAGCTCCTCCGACGAGGTCACCCCGCAGCCCAGCGCGTCGCGGGTGACCTCGTCGAGCTGGGCGGGGGACAACCGCCTCTTCGTCTTGCTGTCCATTCACCCTTCCAATGACGCAGTGGTGACCGCGATGGTCCACGTGGCCTCGTGCTTGTCCCCCGGCTGCAGAACGATCAGATCCGTGCCCGAGTTGAACGCGTCGGGCGGGCAGGTCATCGGCTCCACGGCCAGCCCCCGGTGGCCGAGCCCCGTGCCGGTGCAGACCTGGACCCACGGCATCACCGCCGGGTCCCAGGTGAGCTCCACCCCGCCCTCGGGCCCGAGCACGCGCACGCGCCCCTCCGTCACGCCCGTGAAGGCGTGGTCGACGGCGGTGTCCCCGATCACGCGCGGCGTCCTGAAGTCGTACGGCGTCTCCGCGACCTCCACCAGGTCGGTGGGGGCGAGCAGGTCGTCGGTGAGCAGCACCCGCCCGGCCGGCAGGCCGAGCTCGTAGGCGGTGACGTCGGACCCGGCAAGCAGCCACGGGTGCGGCCCGCAGCCGTACGGCGCCGCCGTCTCGCCCACGTTCTGCGCCGTCAGCGTGGTCGACAGGCCCTCCTCGGACACCGAGTGCCGCACCTCCAGGGCGATCCTGTGCGGGTAGCCCTCGGTTGGCTCCACGACGTGCGTCAGCCGTACGTGGCCGTGGTGGTCCTCGACCGACAGCAGCTCCGCGCACTTCCAGTCGAGCTCGGCGACCAGGCCGTGCAGGGCGTGGCCGCGGTCGGGCTCGTTCACCGGCAGATGGCGGCGCCGCCCCTCGAAGACGTACGTGCCGCCGACCACCCGGTTCGGCCACGGGGCCAGGATGGTGCCGCTGTAGTAGGGGACCGGCCCGCCTTCCGGCCAGCTCGTCACCAGATCGCGGCCCTCGTGGGACAACGCCCGGAGCGCGCCGCCCCGCTCGCTGATCGTGGCCTGGTATCCGCCGCCGGCAATCGTGTAATCGGGCACGGGGGAGTCCTCTCGCTGACGCGACGTCAAGAAGCGGGTCATCTGACGGTATGCAGGGACTTTATCCCAGCTCATCGCGCTTGATCCAAGCGGGGTGGGAGCATGGTGGGAGCGCTCCCACTTCGGGTAAAGCTAAGTCTTTTCGGCGGACGCGTCAACTTATTCGCGGGATTATCGCGTAGATCGGTATAACGGCATCAATTTGCCGCAGACCGGTTCTCGCATGCACGTGCATGGGCGACCGCCCACCATTCCGTGCTGAAAGTTTCAGCAGCTCCGGGCAGCCGTCATCGTGCCGTCGCGCACCATGGTTTCCGGGCACGCGAATAGGCGCGGCCGGTGTCAACCGGGCCGCGGGAATCGCCGGTGGAAAAGGCGCGGGGAGAAGCCCGGGCCGGCGGCGGAAAGCCGCCGGCCTGTTGCCGGGCCCTGTTCATCGGGCCCTGCTCATCGGGCCCTGTTCATTGGACCGTGCGGGCCCGCAGGGGTGTCAGCGCAGTTCGCCGCTCTTCACCACGTCGCGGTACCAGAACGCGCTGTCCTTGGGAGTGCGCTGCTGCGTCGTGTAGTCCACGTGCACGATGCCGAACCGCTGGCTGTACCCCTCGGCCCACTCGAAGTTGTCGAGCAGCGACCACACGTGGTAGCCCTCGACCCGCGCGCCGGCCTCCATGGCGCGGTGCACCGCGTTCAGGTGGTCGCGCAGGTACGCGATCCGTCGCTCGTCGCGGACGCGGCCGTCGGCGTCGACCCCGTCCACGGTGGCCAGACCGTTCTCGGTGATGACCATCGGCACGCCGGGGTAGTCCCGCTGCACCCGGACGAGGATGTCGTGGAGGCCTTCGGGGTAGATCTCCAGCCACTCGGCCTGGGCCCGCTCGTGCAGGAAGACCCGCTCGCCCTTGCCGTCCACGAAGACCGGGGTGTAGTACTGCACGCCGAGGACGTCGACGGGCTCGCTGATGACGCCGAGGTCTCCGTCGAGAATGTGGTCGGCCATCGGGCCGCGCTCGGAGATCCAGCGCAGCGTGTCCTCGGGGTAGCGGCCCTTGAACACGGGGTCGAGGTAGAGCCGGTTCTCCAGCCCGTCCTGGTGGTGGGCCGCCTCGCGCGCCTCCGGCGTGTCGTCGGCCGCGTAGGTGGGGTGCAGGTTGAGCGCCGGCCCGATGCGGCGTCCGGGGTGCCGCTCGTGCAGCACCCGGGAGGCGAGGCCGTGGGCGAGCAGCAGGTGATGGCAGGCGACGAACGCGCGCGCGTCGTCCTTGAAGCCCGGCGCGTGGCTGCCGAAGCGGTATCCGCAGTCGACCACGGTCTTGGGCTCGTTGATCGTCAGCCAGTCCCTGATCTCCAGGGCGTCGAAGCAGATCTCGGCGTACTCGGCGAAGCGTTCGGCCGTGTCCCGGTTCTCCCAGCCCCCTCGGTCCTGCAGTTCCTGCGGCAGGTCCCAGTGGAAGAGCGTGGCCATCGGCCGGACGTCGCGTTCGGCCAGCCCGTCCACGAGCCGGCGGTAGAAGTCGAGGCCCTTCTGGTTGGGCTTGCCCGAGCCGGTCGGCTGGATCCGCGGCCAGGCGATGGAGAAGCGGTAGCTGCCCAGGCCCAGATCGGCGATCAGATCCAGGTCCTCGTTGTATCGGTGGTAGTGGTCGGCGGCGTGCTCTCCGCTGTCGCCGTCGCGTACGTTGCCGGGGACCGCGCAGAAGGTGTCCCACACCGAGGGCCCGCGGCCGTCCTCCGTGGTCGCGCCCTCGATCTGGTATGCCGCGGTGGACGCGCCCCAGACGAAGTCGGCCGGAAACCGTGCGGGTGAGTTCATGGCTTCATCCATTCTCGGTGAGGAAACGCGCGGGTGATTCGAGCGCCGTGCGGAGTTCGCCGAGGAACTCCGCGGCATCGCGACCGTTGATGAAACGGTGGTCGTATGCGAGGCCTATTGTGGCGGTCCTGCGTACGGCGAAGCCCGAACCGTCTTGGACGACCTCCGAACGCGGCGCGGTCAGCGACAGCGCGCACGTCTGGCCGGGGAAGACGATCGGGACGGCGAACACGATGCCGTCGTGCGTGTGCAGGGTGAGCGTGATGGCTCCCCCCTGGAGGTCGCGTTCCCGGAACGACCCGGTAAGCGCCGTCTTGCGGAAGCCGACCAGGTCGCCGGCGATCTCGGCGAGCGGCCGGTTGCCGGCGTCGCGGACGACCGGGATGAACAGCCCGCGGCCCACGTCGACCGTCACGCCCACGTCGGCGGTGGCGGCCCTTCTCGCCCGCGGGCCGGGGCCGGGCTCCGCGAAGAACATCGGGAAGCGGTCGAGCAGCCCGCCGGCCGCCTTCACCACCATCTCGGGCAGGCCGACCAGGGTGCGCAGCCTGCGGGTGAGGTCGCGGGCGAGCGACAGGACCTCGGTCACGTCGACGTTCATCGCCGTGAAGGCCGCCGGGATCTCGCGGAGGGACCGCTCGACGACCTCGGCCGTCCGCTGCTGCGCCCGCGACAGCGTGATCCACTGCGCGTCGTCGTCCCCGCCCGCTCCGGCCGCTGCCGGGGCGTCGCCGGTGACGGCGGCGGGGGAGGGCGGCGCCTGTCCGCCGAGCAGTTCCTCGACGTCGGTCCGCCTGATCACCTTGCGGCCGAGGGCGTACACCCGCTCCATGGCGATGCCGTGCGCCTCGATCAGTTCGCGCGCGGGCGCCGTGACGACCACGCCGGAGGGGTCGCCGGGCGGCACCGGGGTCTCCGGCCTGCCCGGGTTCTCGTCCGCGGCCTCCTGCGCGGTCTTCTGGGCGGCCTCCTGCGCGGGTTCGCCCGCGGTGTCCCCGGCGGCCTCGTCCGCGCTCCCGAGCAGGCGGGCGATCACCTGCCCCGGCTCGCACTCGGCCCCCTCGGCGAGCAGCCGCCGCAGGACGCCGTCCGCCGGGGCCTCGACCTCCTCGGTCGCCTTCGACGTCTCCAGCAGCACGATCGGATCGCCGTCCCGCACCGCCTGCCCGTCCTCGGCCAGCCACTCGACCAGGACGTACGACGTGTCGTTGTTGTTGAGCTTGGGCACCCGGAAGTCGGTCACGACAGCGCCTCCCTCACCGCGGCCCGGATGCTGTCGGCCTGCACGAGCACCTCGCGTTCCAGATGGGGGGCGGCGGGGATCACCCCGTCCGCCGAGTTGATCAGCGTGATCGGGCGGCGCAGGCGGCCCCACAGGCGCGGGTAGAGCGCCGTGGCCACCTCGGCCGCCCAGGTGCCGCCCTCGGTTCCGTCGTCCACGACGCAGACGTGCGGCGCGTCCTCCAGTCCCGGCAGGTGGGGCACGGGGTAGAGCTGGGCGGGCACCAGCAGCTCGCAGATTAGGTCGTCCTCCAGGAGCAGCGCCCGCATGGCGTCGAGCGTCCGGTGGACGAGCCCGCCATGGGTGACCAGCGTGCAGTCGGGACGGCCCGCGCCGTCGAGGTACACCCGCGCCACGTCGTCCACCAGCTCGAACCGGAACAGGTCGTCCGTGCGGTACATCTGCCGCGTGTACAGGACCTTGTCCTCGAAGAACAGGCAGGGTCGGCCGAGCCCGAACATCCGGGAGAACAGCTCGCCCGCGTCGTGGAACGGCGTCATCTCGAACAGGGACAGCCCCGGCACGCCGATGAAGTGTTTCTGCGGGTTCTGGCTGTGGGTCGGGCCGTAGCCGCGGTTGCCGCCCGTGGGGCAGCGCACCACGAGCGGCACCGGCACGGGCCTGCCGTACATCGAGGTGGACTTGGCGGCGAAGTTCGTGATCTGGTCGAACGCCAGCGCCACGAAGTCGGCGAACATGATCTCGACGATGGCCTTGTCGCCGGCCAGGGCCAGCCCGGCCCCGACCCCGGCGATCGCGCCCTCGCTCAGCGGCGTGGACCTCACGCGGGAGCCGAACCGGCCGGACAGTCCCCGGGTGACCTTGAACGCGCCGCCGTAGGGGTCGCTGACGTCCTCGCCGAGCAGGTGGACCGAGGGGTCGGACTCCATGAGATCGTGCAGCGCCTGGTTGAGGTGCTCGGAGACCCTGGTCACGCCGCTCCTCCCGGCCGGGAGAGGGGCCGGGCGGAGACCTCGGCGACCACCCGCTCGACGAGCTCTCGCTGCTCCCGGTCGAGCCGGGCGAACCGCTCGGGATCGGTCTCGGCGTGCCGGTCGTACCAGTCGGACTCCTGTGCCCGGCGGATCTCCTCCGGCGGGCGGGTGTCGTCGCCCTTGCTGTGCGGTCCGAGGCGGTGCGTGGCGAACTCGACGACCAGCGGGGACGGCTCGGCCCGCACGGCGTCGACCAGCGGGGCGAGGGCGTCCCTGATCTCGCCGACGTCCGTGGACGTGACGTGGTGGTGGCGGACGCCGAAGGCCGCCGCCCGGGCGGCGATCGTGCCGGCCATCTGCGCGGACGTGGGGGTCGACTGGGCGATGCCGTTGTGCTCGACCACGACGAGCAGCGGCACCCGCCAGAGGGACGCCATGTTCAGCGCTTCGTAGACGGCGCCCTCGCCCCAGGTGCCGTCTCCGATGTACGCGCAGGCCAGCGCTCCCGTGCCGGCCAGTTTCAAGGCCACCCCGGTCGCCACGGGCAGGCTCTCGCCCTGCACGCCGGTGGACAGGAAACGCCGGTGGTAGATGTGCTGGCTGCCGCCGACTCCCCCGCACAGGGCGCCCTCCCGCCCCATGATCTCGGCGAGCAGGCCGTGCGGGTCGGGATGGCGGGCGAGGAAGTGGCCGTGCCCCCGGTGGTTGCTGAACACGAAGTCGTCGTCGCGGAGCAGGGCCGACAGCGTGACCGGGATGTACTCCTGCCCGAGGCAGGTATGGGTGGTGCCGCTCAGCACGCCCTGCTCGAACAGGCGGAGCAGGGCGCGTTCGAAGTGCCGGATGAGGAGGAGTGAGCGGAGATCCCCGTCGTTGAGGGCATGCCGCGGGCTCCGGGGCGGTGCAGCGGTGACGATCACAGGTGGTCCGCTCCTGGTGCGTCTCTGGTCGAGGGCGCGCTCGACGCCGGGCGCCGCTGCCAGGGACAGGAGCACCAGCATCCATGGACAGGAGCGCCGGCATCATTGACAGGAGCATCCTGTCTGGGAGCGCTCCCACGGAGGGTAGGTGCGGTAAGAAGCTCTGTCAATCCCTGGCCATATGGCGAATTTGGGAGATTACGACCGCATTGTCCGTGATCTGCGGCAATAACCTCACATTCCCCGCCTTGGGGCTAATAACGGACAGAAACTTCCATGACACTTGACGAACGAAAGCAGTGATCCCTAGCCTCCACTGCCGTGGGAGCGTTCCCACTACCGCGTCCGAAATGGGGGTTACCGGCGCGAGCGGCAGTGGATTCCGTGCCGCGCCAGGCACCAGGCAGGAAGCTCACCGGCGGTGATTCCGTCGCCGGATCGTTGGTCGTCCGCGTCTTCGCATCGAATCGCCGGCGTACCGGGCGCAGAGCGCACAGAGGAATGCCATGTTCTTAATGCAAATTTCAACCGAGGTGCCGGCGTCGTGACTCGGACCGGCCTCTCACCGGCCAAGCAGGCGCTGCTGGCGCAGCGGCTCAGGGCCGGGAAAGCCGCGAGGGTCACCGTGCCGCCGCGGCCGGTCGGCACCCACCCGCCGCTTTCGCACGCGCAGGAGCGCCTGTGGTTCCTGGAGCAGTACGCCCCGGGCACCACCGCCTACACCGTCGCCTTCGCCGTCCGGCTGGACGGCGGTGAGATCGACGACGCGGCCCTGGAGCGCGCTCTCACCGAGGTGGCCCGGCGCCACGAGAGCCTGCGCACCCGGTTCGTCACCACCGACGACGGGACTCCGGAGATCGTGCTGGACGACGAGCCCGTGGTCGAGCTGCGGCTGTCGGACGACCCCGCGACGGTGCAGGAGGACGTGCAGGAGGAGCTGAGCCGGCCGTTCGACCTCGCGACCGGCCCGCTGCTGCGGCTGCTCCTGGTCCGGCTCGGCGCCCGCGAACACGTGCTGCTCCTGACCATGCACCACGCCGTCACCGACGGCTGGTCGTGCGACATCGTGATGGAGGAGCTGCTCGCCCTGCACGAGGCGTACCGGACCGGCACCGACGCCGGTCTCGCCGCCCCGCCGGTGCAGTACGGCGACTACGCGCTGTGGGAACGCGAACGGACCCACGAGGACGACATCCGTTACTGGCGGGAGCGGCTGGCCGGGCTGCCGCCGCTCGAGCTGCCGACCGACCTGCCGCGCCCGCCTGAGCAGGGTTCGGCGGGGGCCGCCCACGGCGTCGCGCTGGACCGCGAGCTGGTGGACGCGCTCACGGCGCTGGGCGGGGAGAACGGCGCGACGCTGTACATGACCCTGCTCGCCGCCTACCAGGTGCTGCTCGCGCGGTACTCCGGCCAGGACGACTTCGCGGTGGGATCGCCCGTGTCTGGGCGTGACCTGCCGGAGCTGGAGCGGGTCGTCGGGCTCTTCATCAACTCGCTGCCGATGCGGGCCGACCTGTCCGGCGACCCGACCTTCACCGAGCTGCTCGGCCGGGTGCGCGAGACGGCGCTGGACGCCTACGCGCACCAGGAACTCCCCTTCGACCGGCTGGTCGGCGAGCTCGGCGTCGAGCGCGACGTGAGCAGATCGCCGGTGTTCCAGGTGATGTTCGCGCTGCAGAACTACCGGTCGGCCCCGCTGCGCACCCAGGGCCTGACCATGTCGGCGTACCCGTTCGAGGTGACCGCCAGCAGGTTCGACCTCGCGCTCTATCTGATGGACCAGGGCGACGGCCTGCGCGGCAACATCACCTACCGCACCGAGCTGTTCCGGCCGGCCACGATCGCGCGCCTGGCGGAGTGCTTCGAGAACCTGCTCAGGTCGATCGTCGCCGATCCCCACGCCCGGGTGTCGACTCTGGAGCTGCTCCCGGCGGCCGAGCGCGACCGCGTGCTCGGGTTCGCGGGAGCGGCTCCCGAGGCCGCGGCGCCCCCGTCGGACGCGTTCGGCGGTGCGTCGGCGCTCCATGAGGTGATCGCCGCCCAGGCGGCCCGCACCCCGTCCGCGACCGCCGTCGCCTGCGGCGGCGACACTCTCACGTACGCCGAGCTCGACGCCGCGGCCGACCGGCTCGCCCGGCGGCTGCGCGGGCTCGGCGTGCGGCGCGACGATCGCGTGGCGATCTGCCTGGAGCAGTCCACCGGGCTCGCGGTCGCGGTGCTCGGCGTGCTCAAGGCGGGCGCGGCCTACCTGCCGCTCGACCCGGAGCACCCGCGCGGCCGGCTCGAGTACGTCCTGGACGACGCCGCGGCGTCGATCGTCGTGACCAGCCAGGACCTGCGCGACCGGCTGCCCGACGCGATCACCGCCGTGCACCTCGACGACGACGCGCAGGAGCCGGGCGACCCCTGGGAACCCGCGGCGCCGGGCGACCTCGCGTATGTGATCTACACCTCCGGCACCACCGGGCGGCCCAAGGGCGTCGCGGTGCAGCACCACGAGGTCATGGTCTACCTCGCCGGCGTGCGCGAGCGGCTGGGCGTGGAGCCCGGGTCGTCCTTCGCCCTGCTCCAGTCCCTCGCCTTCGACTTCGGCGTCACGGTCTTCTACCTGTGCCTGATGACCGGCGGCACCCTGCACCTGGTGCCCTCGCGCACCGCCGGTCCCGAGCTGGCGGAGATCTTCCGGCGGACCGGGATCGACTACCTCAAGATCACGCCATCGCATCTGGCCGCCTTGCTCGCGGACGCCGGACCTGACGACCTGCTGCCCAGGAAGCTGCTGCTCTTGGGTGGCGAGGCGGCCCCGCGCGGCTGGGCGGCCGAGCTCGAGGCGACGGGCCGCTGCCGGGTCGTCAACCACTACGGGCCGACCGAGGCGACCGTCGGCGTGACCACCTACGACGTCGCCCGGCTGCCCGCCCCCGACGGCCCGGCCGAGGCGAGCGTGAGCCTGCCGATCGGCTCGCCGCTGCCCGGGGCGCGGGCGTACGTGCTGGACGAGCGGTTGCGGCCGGTGCCCGCGGGAGTGCCGGGGGAGATCTACCTCGGCGGCGACCGGCTGGCCCGCGGTTACCTGAACCGTCCCGGCCTGACCGCCGACCGGTTCCTCCCCGACCCGTACGGCCCGCCCGGCGCGCGCATGTACCGCACCGGCGACCTCGGCCGGTGGTCCGACGCGGGCGACCTGGAGTTCCTCGGCCGCCGCGACCTGCAGGTGAAGATCCGCGGCTACCGGGTCGAGCTCGGCGAGGTCGAGTCGGTGCTGGCCGACCATCCGGACGTCGCCCAGGCCGTGGTCGAGCCACGCGGCGAGCAGCTCGTCGCCTACCTCGTCCCCGTCGCCGAAAGCGCCGTGGACGGCGCGCGACCGGAGACCGCGGACGTGCGCGCGTGGCTGGCCGACCGGCTGCCCGCGTACATGATCCCGTCGCGGTACGCCTGGCTGGACGAGCTGCCGCTCAAGTCGCACGGCAAGGTGGACCGCTCGCGGCTGCCCGAGCCGGAGGCCGACGTGGCGGCGGCCGAATACGTCGCCCCGGCGCCCGGCGCCGAGGAGGACGTGGCCCGCGTCTGGGCGGAGGTGCTGGACGTCGAGCGCGTGGGGGCGCTCGACGACTTCTTCGCCCTGGGCGGCCACTCGCTGCTGGCGATGCGGGTCATCGCCCGGCTGCGCAAGGCGCATCCGGACCGGCAGATCACGGTGCTCGACGTGTTCAAGCACCGCACCGTCCGCGAGCTGGCCCGGCTGCTCACGGCCGAGGGGGACGTGCCGCGATCCCTGCTGCACCGGCTCACCCCCGCCCGGGCCGCCACCACCACCCTGGTGTGCGTGCCGTACGGCGGGGGCAGCGCGGTCGTCTACCAGCCGCTCGCGGACGCGCTGCCGGACGACTGGGCGCTCTACTCGGTCGCCGTGCCCGGTCACGAGCTGGGCGAGGAGGCCCGGCCGTTCGACGAGGTCGTGCTCGACTGCGTGGCCGAGATCTCCGAGATCATCGACAGGGACGGCGGCTCGCTCGTGCTGTACGGCCACTGCGGCCTCGGCGTCATGCTGTCCGCCGAGATGGCCCGGAGGCTGGAGGCCGACGGCCGCACGGTGGACGCGCTGTACCTCGGCGGCGTGTTCCCCTTCGCCCGCCCGGGCCGCGGGCTGAACTGGCTCGGGGCCTTCTTCGACCGCCTCACCAGCGACCAGCAGCGGGTCAACGCCCTGACCGCGGCCGGGCTCGACGTGGAGGACCTCGGCCGGGAACAGGTCAAACTGATCGTGCGCAACCGCCGCGAAGGCACCCGCTCCGCCGAGCGCTACTTCACGCGGATCTTCGAGGAGGGCGGCGGCCCGGCGCTGCGCGCGCCGGTGATCTCCGTGGTCGGCGAACGCGACCCGGCGGCCGAGTTCTACCAGGAACGTTACAAGGAGTGGCACTGCCTGTCAGACGAGACGGCGTGCGTCGTCCTCGACGAGGCCGGGCACTTCTTCCTGCGGTATCGCAACGAGGAGCTGGCCGAGATCGTCACCGGCACCCACGCCGCCCTCGCCTCCGGGCGTACGGAGGGGATGGAACGGGACGAGGACCGCACCTGGTGGCTGCAGGGCGTCTCGCGCCGGTCCGCCGCGGCCGGGGCCCAGGTGGACGCGGCTGAAGCGGACGCGGCTGAGGTGGGCGCGGCTACGGCCGAGGTGAGCGGGGCGCAGGACGACCCGGACGGCGCGGCGGGCACGCCGGTGCGCGTCGGCCCACCGCCCAGCATGCGGCGCTTCCTCGTCGTCGCGGCCGGACAGCTCGTCTCGATCACCGGCTCCGCGCTGACCGAGTTCGCCATCCCGCTGTGGATCTATCTCACCACCGGTTCGCTCGCCCGGTTCGCGCTGTTCTCCGTGCTCGGACTGCTGCCCGGCATGCTCGTCGCCCCGCTGGCCGGAGCCATCGTCGACCGGTTCGACCGGCGCAAGGTCATGATGGCCGGGGACGCGGCCGCCGGCGGCACCCAGCTCGTGCTGGGACTGCTGCTGTGGACCGGCAACCTGCAGACCTGGCACATCTATCCGCTGCTGGTCTGTCTGTCCGTCGCGCTCACCTTCCAACGGCTCGCGTACGGCTCGGCGATCCCGCAGCTCGTGCCGAAACGGTTCCTCGGGCATGCCAACGGCGTCGTCCAGATGGCCACCGGCACCGCGCAGCTCATCGTGCCGCTGATCGCGGTCGGGCTGATGGCGGCGATCGGGCTGGAGGGCATCCTCGTCATCGACGTGGTCAGCTACGTCGTCGCCACGCTCACCGTCGCGCTGATCCGCTTCCCGGCGACGATGGCCTGGAAGCGGCGGGAGAGCGTGCTCGCCGAGATGATGGGCGGCATCCGCCACTCCTGGGGCAACCGGGGCTTCCGCGCGATGCTGTTCTACTTCGCGGTGCTGAACATCTTCCTGTCCCCGCTGTTCATGATGATCTCGCCGCTGGTGCTGTCGTTCGGGTCGCTGGCCGAGGTCGGACGGGTGTCGTTCGCGGGCGGGCTCGGCGCCTTCCTCGGCGGCCTGGCCATGGCCGCCTGGGGCGGACCGCGCCGCAGGCGGTTGCTCGGCGTGCTGCTGTCCACGCTCGCCCTGTCGGTGTTCTGCCTGCTGACCGGGCTGCGCCAGGACCTGTTCCTCATCGCGGTCGGCGCGTTCGGCATGTCGCTGTGCCTCACCCTGCTGAACGGCGTCTACGCCACGATCATCCAGGTCAAGGTGCCGCAGCGGTTCCACGGCCGGGTCATCGCGCTGAACACGCTGATCGCCTGGTCCACCCTGCCGATCGGGTTCGGCCTGGTCGCGCCGTACGGCGCGCAGGTCTTCGAGCCGCTGCTCGCCCCGGACGGCCCGCTCGCGAGCACGGCGGGCGCGGTGCTCGGCACCGGCGCCGGCCGCGGGATCGGCTTCATGTACGCCTGCTTCGCGGTGGCGATCGCGGTCATCGCACTGGTCGCGCTGCGGATCCGGGTGCTGCGCCGGTTCGACACCGACGTGCCCGACGCCCTGCCGGACGACGTCGTCGGCTACCAGGCCCTGACCGAACGCATCGCGGCCGCCCGTACGGACACACGGGCGGATGCACGGGCGGCCCGCGAACCCGAGAAGGAGCACGCATGACGGGGACGACGAGGACGCGGGGCGCGCCCGCGCTCACCGTGCCGGAGCTGCTGCGGCTGCGCGCAGGGCAGGAACCGGACGGCGTCGCGATGATCGTGGAGGGGCACGGGACGCTCACCTTCGCCGATTGGGACCGCAGGTCGGCGGCGCTCGCCGCCGGGCTGGCGGACCGGGGCGTCGCCCCGGGCGACCGGGTGGCGCTGCACTTCGGCAGCCGCGACTGGATCGACTTCGCCGTGGCGTTCTTCGGGGTGCTCAAGGCGGGCGCGGTGGCCGTGCCGATGTCGGACCGGCTGGCGCCCGCCGAGCTGCGCTACATGATCGAGCACTGCGCGGCGTCGGCGGTGCTGCTCGGCCGGGACCTCACGGCGCCGTCGGGACCGGGGCCGGTGGAGAGGGCCGGGGAGCCGTGGACCGCGACCCCGGCGGAGCTGGAAGCCGGCTTCGGGGCGGAGACGGCGCAGGAAGGACCGCGGGTGCGGCCCGGCGACCTGGCGCAGATCCTCTACACCTCCGGCACGACCGGGCGGCCCAAGGGGGTCGGCGCGAGCCACGCCAACCTGGCCTACGGGTGCGTCACACAGCCCAAGCACCGCAGGTTCGCCCACTCGCGCCACCTGCTGCACGCCTTCCCGATCGGCACCAACGCCGGCCAGACCATGCTGATCAACGCGCTGGACGCCCGGCCGACCGTGCTGACCCCGGCGAGGTTCACGCCCGGCCGGTTCGCCCGGCTGATCGAGACCTACCGTCCCGGCACGGTGTTCCTGGTGCCCTCGATGGCGATCGAGCTGCTCGACGCCGGGCTGCACGAGCGGCACGACATGTCCAGCGTGGTGCTGCTGGGGTCGGCGGCGGCCGCGCTTCCCCCCGCCCTGTCGGAACGTCTGTCGGTGGCCTTCCCGAACGCGACCGTGACGAACTACTACACGTCCACCGAGGCCGCCCCCGCCCAGACGATCATGATTTACGACCGGACGCGGCCGGCCGCGCTGGGGCGGCCCGCGTTCGGCGGCTCGCTGCGCATCACCGACGAGGAGGGCAACCCGCTTCCGCCCGGGGAGACCGGCGAGGTGTGGATGCGGTCGCCCACCGCCACCCGGTCCTACTACGGCGACGCCGAGGCCAGCGCCCGGTCGTTCCGCGACGGCTGGGTGCGCATGGGCGACGTCGGATACGTGGACGCCGACGGTTACCTCTACCTCGTCGACAGGGAGAGCGACGTGGTCAAGACCGGCGCGTTCAAGGTGTCCACGCTCCAGGTGGAGGCCGCGCTTCACGAGCACCCGGGGATCGCCGAGGCGGCCGTGTTCGGGCTCCCGCATCCGGTGCTGGGCTCCGTGCTGGGCGCCGCGGTCGTGCCCAGCTCGCCGCGGTCGCCGGGACAGTCGGAGAGCCCCGGGTTGTCGGAAAGCCTCGGGTTGTCGGAGAGCGAGGTGCGCGCCTTCCTGATGGACCGGCTGGCCTGGCACGAGCTGCCCGAACGGGTCCTCGTGGTCGACAGCCTGCCCAGGAACCAGTCAGGCAAGGTCATCAAGAAGGAGCTGCCCGCGCTGCTGGGCGACTCCGTGATCAGCACGACGGAAGGCAAGTGAGATGTCACCGACACTCATCGACGAGGGGGAGCAGGCGTCCCTCGCACAGCACGGCATGTGGATAACGGAGCAGATGGGCTGCGGGGGCCGGGTGTACCACATGCCGCTGGCCATCCGGTTCGACGGCCCCCTCGACGTGGACCGGCTGCTGGCGGCCTGCCACGACGTGGTCCGCGCGCATCCCCAGCTGGCCTCGGCCCTGGCGGAGCGGGACGGCGTGGTGCGCCTGGTGCCCGCCGCCGTGCCGCCGCCGATCGGGTTCGAGGACGCCTCCGGGTTCGAGGACGCAGGGCGTGAGCCCGGCGAGCTGGTCGACCGGGAGGCGTCGCTCGCCCTGGACCTGGGGACCGGGCCGACCGCCCGGTTCACGGTGTTCCGGCTCGCGCCGGAGCGGCACCTGCTCGTCTTCGTCGCCCACCACGCCGTCTTCGACGGCATGTCGAAGGACATCCTGGTGCGCGGCCTGGCCGGCGCCTACGCCGGGTTGCCGTCGCCGGCCCTTCCCCTGACCTACGGCGAGGCCGTCGAGCGGGAGAACGCCCGGGTGGCCGAGCTGCTCGGCGACGCCGCCGAGTTCTGGCGCGGCCGCTGGCAGGACCGGCAGGACCTGCGACTGCCCGGGCTGTCCGGGGTCTCGACCCGCGCGGCGGACGGCGACGCCGTCGACTTCGCGCTTCCCGCCGATCTCGCCGTCGCCGCGGACAAGATGGGCGTCACCCGGTTCGAGCTGGTGCTCGCCGCCGTGCACACCCTGCTCGCGGCGTACGGCAACGAGGACGCGGCGGTGGCCGTCGACCTGTCGACCAGGACCGAGGAGACGCGGGGCCACATCGGCCTGTTCGTGAACGAGCTGCCGGTGCCCGCCCCGGCACCCGGCGGGACGTTCGCCGAGTTCGCCCACACCGTACGCGACGAGTTGCGGGCCACGTACCGGTTCCGGGAGGTGCCGCTCGCGCGTGCGGTCGGCGGCGTGAGCCCGCGCACCGCGCTGACGCCCGTGTCGGTCAGCTACCGCAGGCGTGACGGGAGCGCGCCGGAGTTCCCCGGCGTCGAGGCGTCGGTGGACTGGATGTCGTTCAACCACGCGGTGCGCGGCACGCTGCACCTGCAGGTGGTCGACGCGCCGGACGGCGTCGCGGCCCGGCTGCAGTTCAACCCGCTCGTCCTGGGCCGGTCGGGCTGCGAGACCGTCGCCGAGGACCTGCTCGCCCTGCTGCGGGCGCTGGCCGCCGCTCCGGACGCCGACGTGGCCGACCTGCCGCTGCCGTCCCCGGTGGTCGACGGCGTGGTCGAGCCGTCCTTCGCCCGGGCCGGGGAGCCGGCCCCCTCGGCACGGGCCGGCGAGGCGGACGCTGTGCCGTACCTCGCGGAGGTGGGCGAGATCTGGCGCGAGGTGCTCGGCATGCCGGAGATCGGTCCGGACGAGGACCTGTTCGACCTCGGCGGGCACTCGCTGTCGATCACGCAGATCATCGCGAAGGTGCGCGAGCGGATGGACGTGGAGCTGTCCTTCGACGTGTTCTTCGACGAGCCGACGATCGCCGGGATCGCGGCGGAGGTCGCCCGCCTGCGGGAGGAGACGTGCTGAGGGAGCGCGTGGCCGAGCTGGTGTCGAAGGCGAGCGGCGGCGACCTGACCGTCGCCGACATCCTGGCGGCGAACTGCAGCCTGCCCGCGCTCGGCCTCACCTCGATCGCCTACCTCCGGCTGATCGACCTGCTGGAGACCGAGTTCGACTGCGACGTCGACCTGGACGGCGGCCACCTCGACACGCTCGACGGCCTGGTCGAGCACATCGCGGGGCAGCGGAAGTGACTACGAGCCCGCCGGCGCAGGTCACCGGTCTCACGGCGCTGCCGCCGCGCACCGTGGAGTTCCGCGGCGCACGGGGCGGGCAGGCCGCGCTGACCTGGGGCCAGCAGGGGATCTGGCGCTCCACGCAGTGGCTGGACGACGGCGACCCCTACTTCAACCTGGCCTGGACCCTGCCGGTGACCGGCGCGGCCGGCCTGGACGCGGTGCTGCGCGCGGTGGGCCGTCTCGTCGAGCGGCACGAGACGCTGCGCACGGCGTTCGTCCGGAACGGCGAGGGTACCGGGGAGAACACGGTCCAGCGGGTGAGCCGGGAGGGCCGGCTCACGGTCGGCGTGTACGAGGCGGCGGCCAAGCCGATGAGCGCGGCCAAGGCGCTGGCCGCCGAGCTGGCCGCGACCGGGTTCGACTACGCGGCCGAGCTGCCGATCCGGTGCGCGGTGGTCTGCCAGAGGGGCCGGCCGCGCGCGCTGGCGCTCGCGTTGTCCCATCTCGCGCTCGACGGCTGGTCGCTGAACATGGTGGCCGCGGAGTGGCCGCGGCTGGTCGCGGGGGAGGACCTGCCCGGCCCGGGCTGGCAGCCGCTCGACCAGGCGGCCTCCGAGCGGTCGGACCCGCCGCCCGGCGGCCAGGCGCTGCGGCACTGGCGGACCGGGCTGGCGTCCGCCCCGCGTTCGATGTTCGACTTCCCGACGAGGGAACCCGAGGAGCCGCGCTTCGTCCGGCACGGGATGGACTCCCCGGCGGTGGCCGTCGCCGCCGAGGCGCTCGCCGCCCGGCACGGCGTGACGACCTCCAGCGTGCTCACGGTCGCCAGCGCCGCGCTGCTGGCCGCCGTCACCGGGCACCCCAGGGCGGCGCTGCAGCTCATCGTGTCGAACCGGCACCACCCGGGGATGGAGGCGATGGCCGGGCCCGCAGCCCAGGACGGGCTGTGCGTCGTCGAGATGGGGGCCGGCACGTTCGCCGACGCGCTGCGGCACGGACACCGCAGGACCATGGCGACCTACCGGAACGGGCACTACGACCCCGCGCTCGTGCTGGCCGCGTGGGAAGCGGAGGCATGGGACCGCGGCGCCGACATCGACCTGGACGCGTTCTTCAACGACGTCAGGCAGGCGGGCCGCTGGCAGGGCCTGCCGCCGGTCGATCCCGGGGACGCCGCTGCGCTCGCCGCACTGCGCGAGCGGACCAGGACGTTCTTCGTCGGCGCCTACTCGAAGGTCAAGGCGAGGATCTTCTTCGCCACCGGCCCGGCCCCGTCCACCTGCGAGTTCTACGTGCTGGTGGACACGGCCTTCCTGCCCGGGGACGTCGCCGGGCGGATGCTCACCGGCCTGGAGGAACTGCTGGTCCGGGCGGTCTCCGAGGAGGTGCCGCTGGACCAGGTCGCGAAGGTGGCGGGCCTGGACCCGGTGCTGCGCCCCGCCGGGTGGACGGCGATCGGCCCCGACTGGGTGGACGTGCCGGAGACCGAGGCGCTGCTGCGCCGGGTGTGCGGGACCGACCTCGCCGCGGTCGTGGTGGAGGACGCCGGAGACGACGCCGGAGACGCGGCCGCGGCCCGGCTGACCGGGTATCTCGTCGCGCGTCCCGGGCTGGACACGCCCGAGGCCGTCCACGCCGCCGTGATGCGTGCCGCGGCCGGCCGGACTGACGTGCTCGCCCCCCACCACTACGTCCTGTGCACGGCGTCGCCGGCCGGCCCCGCCGGTTGGCCCGCCTGTCCCCGCTTGATCGAGGGCGGTGGCCGGGCCCCGTCTTCCGCAATGACCGTCTTGGGAAGGTGACATGATCGACTCCCCGATGCTCGTGGTCGTCAACGACGAGGAGCAGTACTCCGTATGGTGGAGCGACCGCGAGCCGCCCGCCGGGTGGCGGGCCACCGGCTTCGCGGGCACGCGGCAGGAATGCCTGGACCACATCGAGACGGTGTGGACCGACATGCGCCCGCTGAGCGCACGCGACCCGGAAACGCTGAGCGTACGCGACCCGGCAACGCTGAGCGCCCGGGACAGATGACCACCGCGGAGCGCCGCGCCGCGCTGATCGAGAAGCTGGCCGGGCTGCCCCCCGAGCGCCGGGCGGCGCTGCTGCGCTCCCTCGGGGGCGCGGCGCGGGAGCCCGGCGGGCAGGAGTGGCCGCTGTCGCCGGGACAGGAGCGCCTGTGGTTCCTCAGCCGCTTCGACCCCGGCGACACCAGTTACAACACACCCTGGTGCATGCGGCTGCGCGGGCCGCTCGACGTGGACGCGCTGACCGCGGCGTTCACCCGGATCGTGGAGCGGCACGAGGTGCTGCGGACCCGCTTCCGGCTGCGCGGGGACGCCCCCGTGCAGGTCGTGCTGCCGCCCGGACCCGTGCCGCTGGAGAAGATCGCGCTCTCCGGAGAGGCGGACCTCGACCGGGCGCTGAAGGAGTTCGTCGAGCGCCCGTTCGACCTGGAGAACGAGCCTCCCCTGCGGGCCGGGCTGGCCGAGCCGGGCAAGGACGACGCGGTCGTGTGCATCGTCCTGCACCACATCGTGATGGACGGCTGGTCGCTCGACGTGCTCCTGCGCGAGCTCACGGAGTGCTACGCCGCCGGGCGCGAGGGACGTGAGCCCGAGCTGCCTGAGCTGCCCACGCAGTACCCCCGCTTCGCCGTACAGGAGAGACAGCGGGACCACACGCAGGGCCTGGAGCACTGGACGCGCCGCCTGACCGGCGCGCCCGCGCTGGACCTCCCGGCCGACCACCCCCGCCCGGACCGCTGGTCCGGGCGCGGCGGGCGCGAGCACCTGCTGCTGCCGCCGGAGGAGATCACGCCGCTGGAGAAGGTGGCCAGGAAGCGGCGCTGCACGTCCTTCATGGCCCTGGTCGCCGCCTACCAGGCGACCCTCGCCCTGGCGTCGGGCCAGACCGACTTCTGCATCGGCGTGCCGGTGGCCGGCCGTACCCGCAGCGAGCTGGCGCCGCTGATCGGCTACTTCGGCAACACGATGGTGCTGCGCGCCGACCTGTCCGGCGACCCGTCGTTCCACGAGCTGCTGGACCGCGTGCGGGAGGCGACCCTGGCCGGGATGCGGCACGCGGAGGTGCCGTTCGAGCACGTCCTGGCCGCGCTGCGCGTCTCCCGCGACATCAGCAGGCCGCCGCTGTGCCAGGCCATGTTCAATCTGCACAACCTGCCCAAGGACGACCTGCTGGGGACCCGGATGGCCGACCTCGACCGGGAGGTCTACACGGTCCCGCCCAGCCACACGAAGTCGGAAGTCTCGATGGACCTGTGGCGGGGCCCGGAGGGGCTGGGCGGCGTCCTCGACTACAGCAGCGATCTGTTCGCGCCCGCGACCGCGCGCCGCCTCGTCGGCGGCTTCGCCGAGGTCGTACGGCGGGCCGGGGCCGACCCGGACATCCCGCTGTCGGCGCTGAGCGGCGCGTTCGCGAGCGTGTTCCCGAAGTGAAAGGTGCATGAAAGTGAGTGACGCGGTGAGCGGCGTGACCAGCCCTGATACGGCGCTCGCGCTGATCCGCCGGTGGCGTGACGCGAGCCCCGACGCGGTCGCGGTGAGCGGCGCCGGCGGCGTGCTGACCTACCGGGAGCTGCACGACAGGGTCGACCGGCTGGCGGCGCTGCTGCGCGCCCGCGGAATCGGCCCGGAGGTCCCGGTGGGCCTGTGCCTGGAGCGCTGCCCCGGCATGGTCGTCGCCCTGCTCGCCGTGTGGCGGGCCGGCGGCGCCTACGTGCCGCTCGACCCGGGATTCCCCGAGGACCGGCTCCGGTTCATGCGGGAGGACGCGGGCATCCGGCTGGTGCTGGCCGGCCAGGGCGTCGAGTCCCGGCTGCTCGACGGCGTCCCAGACGTCGTCGAGCTGACGCAGGACGGCGTTCCCGTCGCGGGCTGGGCGTCCGGCGACGGGCCGGCCGACGGCGAGGTGTCGGTCGGCGGCGCCGCGGGCGACCTGGCCTACCTCATGTACACCTCCGGCTCCACCGGCAGGCCCAAGGGGGTCGCCGTGCCGCACGGCGCGGTGGTCAACCTGCTGGAGTCCTTCGCCTCCCTGCTGGAGCTCACCCCGCGCGACGCCTGGCTTGCGGTCACCACGCTGTCGTTCGACATCTCGGTGCTCGAGCTCCTCCTGCCGCTGGCCTGCGGTGCCCGGGTGGTGGTCGCGTCCGGGCACGAGACGGCGGACGGCCGCGCCCTGCGGTCGCGCGCCGTGAGCGAGGCCGTCACGATCATGCAGGCGACCCCGGCGAGCTGGCGCATCCTGCTCGAATCCGGCGGGGTCCCCGAGAACGTCGCGACCCGGCTGTGCGGGGGCGAGGCGCTGCCCCGCGACCTCGCCGACGCCCTCCTCGACGGCGGCGCCCGGCTCTGGAACGTGTACGGCCCGACCGAGACGACCGTCTGGTCGACGGCCGGCCGGGTGGCCCCCTCTCCCGCGCCTGTGGACCTGGGCGAGCCCATCGGCAACACGACGGTGCACATCCTCGGCCCCGACGGGCGTCCTGTGCCGCCCGGCGAGGCCGGTGAGCTGCACATCGGCGGCGCCGGCCTGGCCAGGGGATACCGCGGCATGCCGGGCCAGACGGCGGCCAGGTTCCTGCCCGACCCGTTCTCCGAAGCGCCGGGGGCCCGCCTGTACGCCACGGGCGACCTCGCCCAGATCGAGAACGGCAGGCTCCGCTACCTGGGCCGGGCCGACCAGCAGGTGAAGGTGCGCGGGTTCCGGATCGAGCTCGGCGAGATCGAGAGCGTGCTGCGGGCCGCGCCGGAGGTGGCCGGCGCCGCCGTCGGCGTCTGCGACGGTCCCGACGGGCTGCCGCGTCTGGTCGCCTACGTTGTACGCGCGGCCGGGGAGCCCGGGGAGCCCGAGGAGGCCGACCTGTGGCCGTCCCTGCGTGACCGGCTGCGCCGCGACGTGCCCGAGTACATGGTGCCCGCGCACCTCGTGGTGCTGGACGCCCTGCCGCTCACCCCCAACGGCAAGCTCGACCGCAAGGCGCTGCCCGTGCCCGAGTGGACTCGCGCGCGGAGCCGGCCTTACCGGCCCGCGTCCACCCCGCTGGAGGAGGACCTCGCGGCGATGTGGGGGGAGGTGCTCGGCATCGCGGAACCGGTCGGCGTCGACGACGACTTCTTCGAGCTGGGCGGGCACTCGCTGACCGCCACCCAGATCATCGCCAGGATCCAGGCGCGCTTCGCGATCAACGTGCCGATCGTGGTGCTGTTCGAGAACCCCACGGTGGCCGATCTGGCGGCGGCGATGGACCGGCTCGACGACGACGACCTGGACCTCGCCGAGATCGCCGCGCTCCGCGACGAGCTCGACGGCCTCAGCGCCGAGGACCTGGCGGTCGTGCTCGACGAGATGGCGTCGGACGCATGAGGGCGCCCCTGTCGCCGGGCCAGGAACGGCTCTGGCTCCTGCAGAGGCTGAATCCCCGCGACGCCTCGTACACGATGTACACCGTCCGCCGGCTGCGCGGGCCCCTCGACACCGGCACCCTCGAACAGGCCCTCGCCGACGTCGTGGCCCGGCACGAGGGCCTGCGCACCCGGTTCGACGAGGAGGACGGCGTCCCCTGGGCGGTCGCCGAGCCGCCGGGGGCGGCGGGGTCCCTCCCGCCGGTGGAGCGGATTGAGGCCGGCGACGAGGAGCATGCCCGGCGGCTCGTCGCCGAGCGGGTGAACGCGCCGTTCGACCTCGCCGAGGGCGTGCCGCTGCGCGTCGCGGTCATCGCGATCGGCGCGCTGGACCACGTCCTGTGCGTCACGATGCACCACATCATCGGCGACGGCTGGTCGCTGGGGATCCTCTTCGACGACCTGGCGGAGTGCTACACCGCGCGCCTGCACGGGCGCGCGCCGAGTCTGGCGCCGCTGCCGGTCCAGCCGTCCGACTACGCCCGCTGGCAGCGCCGCCGCGCCGAGCGCGCGGTGCCGTACTGGCAGGAGCGGCTGGCCGATCCGCCGCCGCCCGACCTGCCCTGCGGCATGGGGAGCGGGGGCAGCGGTGACGAGGGCATCCGTGACGAGGGGCGCGCGGGCTTCCAGATCGTCCGGATGGGCCGGGAGGTCGCGGGCGAGCTGGACCGGCTCGCCCGCGAGCACAGGACCACGCTGTTCACCGTGCTCATGACGGCCTACCAGGTGCTGCTGAACCGGCACACCGGCCACACCGACGTCCTCGTCGGCACGGCCGTGGCGGGCCGCGACCGGGTCGAGCTGGAGCCGATGATCGGCTACCTCTCGCAGACCGTCGTGCTGCGCGGCGACCTCGACGGCGATCCGTCGTTCACCGAGCTGCTGGGGCGCATCAGGCATGAGGCGCTGACGGCGCTGAGCCGGCCTTCGGTCCCGTTCGAGCGGATCGGGCACCCCGCCGAGGCGCTGATGCCGACCATGTTCATCCTGCACACCCAGGACCTGGGGCCCACCCGGCCGTTCGGCGACCTGTCCGTCGGCTTCTTCCCCGACGGGTACCGGCAGGTCAAGCTCGGACTGTACGCCGAGGCGTGGTTCGAGGACGGCGAGATCGTCGTGTCGTTCGGCCACGACGGGTCCAGCGGATCTCCGCACGAGGCGGAGGCCGTCCGACGGCTCGCCGAGCGCTTCCTGCTCCTGCTCGAGTCGGCCGTGGCCGAGCCGCATCGCCGGATCTCCGAGCTGCGCGTCTGGACCGGCGACGACGAGGCCGACATCCGTGCCATGGCCGGCGACGGCGCCGACGCCCCGGAGCCGGACAGCAGAGGACCGATGGTCCCCGAGATGATCGCGGAGACCGTCCGGCGCACGCCCGGCGCCGTCGCGGTGGTCTGCGGGGAGACCGAGATCACCTACGGCGAACTGGACCGGCGGGCGGCACGTCTCGCCGCGGCGCTGCGGGCGGAGGGCGTGCGCCCCGGCGACGTGGTCGGCGTCTGCCTGCCCCGTTCGGCCGAGGCGATCAGCGCGCTGCTCGCCGTCTGGCGGGCCGGCGCGGCCTACCTGCCGTTCGAGCCGGACGAGCCGGAGGAGCGGCTGGCCTTCTCGCTCGCGGACGCCGGGGCCACACACGTGATCACGACCCGGGCGCTGCCCGCCGGGCTCACCGCCGTCGACCCGCTGGGCGGCGAGGACCATGCGGCCCCCGACGATCAGGGCGAACCGGCCGGCACGCGCCCGGGCGACGTGGCCTACGTGATCTCCACCTCCGGCTCCACCGGCAGGCCCAAGGGCGTCGCCGTCGAGCACCGCGCCATCGCGGCCCGGATCCGGTGGATGCGCGAGGAGTACGGCCTGGCGCCCGGCGACCGCGTCGTCCAGTTCGCGTCGCTGAGCTTCGACACCCACCTCGAAGAGGTCTTCCCCACGCTCGCCGCGGGAGCGACCCTGGTGCTGCTGCCGGGCGGGGCGGCGACCCTCCCCGACCTGCTCGCCGCCCCGGGCGGGGAGCGGATCACGATGCTCGACCTGCCCACCGCCTACTGGCACCACCTGGTCGAGGAGATCGACCAGATCGCCTGGCCGCCCGCGCTCCGTCTGGTCGTCATCGGCGGCGAGCAGGCGTCCGGCGGCGCGGTCACGCGCTGGCGCGGCCGGTTCGGCGACGGCGTCCGCCTGGTGAACACCTACGGCCCGACCGAGGCCGCGGTCATCGCGACCGCGACCGACCTCGGCGCGACGCCGTACGGCAGGCCGCCGATCGGGCGGCCCGTCGGCGCGACGACGGTCCACCTGCTCGACGCCGCCGGGGCGCCGGTCCCGAAGGGCGTGATCGGCGAGCTCGTCATCGGCGGGGTCGGGGTGGCGCGCGGCTACCTGCGCCGCCCGGCGCTCACGGCCGCCGCCTTCGTCCCCGACCCGCTGGGGTCGCCGGGATCGCGGAGGTACCGCACCGGCGACCGGGCGCGCTGGAACCAGGAGGGCGCGCTGGAGTTCCTCGGACGGCTCGACGGGCAGCTCAAGGTCCGCGGCTTCCGGATCGAGCCGGGCGAGGTCGAGGCGCGGCTGCTCGACCACCCGGGCGTCGGCCAGGCGTTCGTGACGGTCCACGCCGAGGAGCTGGTGGCGTACGTGACCGGGACCGCGACCGGGGAGGAGCTCGCCGGGCACCTCGCGCGGACCCTGCCGCGCCATCTCGTCCCGACCGCCTGGGTCGTTCTCGACGCGCTGCCGCTCACCAGCCGCGGCAAGGTGGACCGGGCGGCGCTGCCCGCGCCGGTCCGGACGCCGTCGGCCGGGCATGTCCCGCCGAGCACGGACGCGGAGCTGCTGGTGGCCGAGATCTGGGCGGAACTGCTCGGCGTCGGTTCCATCGGCGTGAACGACGACTTCTTCACCCTGGGCGGGCACTCGCTGCTCGCGACGAGGATCGCGGCCAGGCTGCGCCGGGGGACCGGGGTGGAGGTCCCGGTCCGGACGATCTTCGAGCGGCGCACCGTGGCCGAGCTGGCGGTCGCGCTGGAGGACCTGCTGGTGGCCGAGCTGGAGAACATGTCGGAGGAAGAGGCCGAGCGCCTGCTCTCGTCCGCCGGCAGCTGACCGCGAGGCGGGCGCCCTGTGTCGTCTGGGCGTCCGCCTCATGCTGTCCGGGCGTCCGCCTCATGCTGTCCGGGCGTCCGCCTCATGCTGTCCGGGCGGCCGGCGTGACCAGGTAATCGCCGTGCTCCAGGTCTTCGAGCAGCGTCGGGTAGGAGGGCGACCAGCCGAGCAGCTCCTGCGTGCAGGAGCTGGAGACGGGCCCGTCGAAGCCGTAGGCGGTGGCCATGAACGGGCTCACGAAGTGCGTGGCGGCCTCGTCGGGGGTCAGCGAGACCGTGGGCAGATCCAGGCCCCGGGCGATCGTCTCTGCGATGCTCTTCAGGGTGACGCCGCTTTCGGCTACTCCGTGCAGCACGCTGCCCGCAGGTGCCTTCTCCACCGCCAGGCGGAACAGGACCGCCGCGTCGAGCCGGTGCACCGCGGGCCAGCGGTTGGCGCCGTCTCCGATGTACGCCGAGACGCCGGTCTTTCGCGCGGTGGCGATGAGCATGGGGATGAAACCGTGGTCTTCGGGACCGTGGACGGTGGGAGCGAGGCGGACCACGCTCGTGCGCACTCCCCGGGTGGCGAAGCTGAGACACGCTCGCTCACCCGCGATGCGGAAGGCGGCGATCCCGGCCGCGTCGGGCTCGTCCTTCTCGGTGGTCTCCCGCCCGGCGGGCATGACCAGGGTGCCCGAGGTGACGACGAGCGGCTTGCCCGAGTGTTCCAATGGCCGGCCGAGTGTCTCGATCGCGGTCCGGTCGCGCCTCATCATGTCGTCGAGGTCGGAGAAGTCGCCGCCGTAGGCCATGTGCACGACTCCGTCGGCGGCTGCGGCGCCCCTGTGCAGGCTGTCGAGGTCGTCCAGGGAGCCGCGGTGTGGTGTGGCCCCCAGTGACTCCAGCCGGGCGGCGGCGGCCACGGAGCGGAGCAGAAGCGCGCCGCCGCCTTCAGCAGGCGGCCCTGGAGCTGTACCGGGAACGCGGGTTCGAGCAGACGACCACGGCCGAGATCGCCGCCAGGGCCGGCGTCAACGAACGCACGTTCTTCCGGCACTTCCCGGACAAGCGCGAGGTGCTCTTCGACGGCGAATCCGACCTGCGCGCCGCGCTGACGCGGGAGGTAGCCGAAGCGCCTCATGATCTGCAGCCGCTCGAAATGCTGCTCTGCGCCTTCCGGAAGGTCGAACGGATCCTTGAGGACAACCGCCCGTTCGCCGAACCACGACTACAAGTCATCGCGGCGACACCGGCACTCCGTGAACGCGACCTGGCCAAGGCCGCGTCGATCACCGAAGCCGTGGCGGAGGCACTGCGGCAGCGCGGCGTCACCCATCGGCTGGCCGGCCTGGCTGCTCAGACCGGCTGGGCCGCCTTCCACCAAGCGGTCCACGCCTGGATCGACGACCCCTCACAGAGCTTGGACGCACATCTCCTCCAAGCCTTCGACGACCTGCGCGCCCTCTCCGTGACTGCTCCACCCAGCACAGGCGCGGCCTGAAGACCGAAACCACTCCATCCAAGGCCGTCGATCGCCGCGAGCGAACGGGTGCCTACTCGGGCAGATGTTCCCGGTCCTGGCCGGCGTTATGGTGCGACCGCCGCGCACGTACAGGTGCGCGGCGGTCGCGAATTCGCGTGGCCGTCAGGCGGAGGCGCGGATCACCAGGTGGGTGTCGAGGATGACGACCGGCTGCTCCAGCGGCTCGCCGTTGATCCGGGCGATCAGGAGCTGGACCATCTGCCGGCCCATCGCCTCGGTCGGCTGGTGCACGCTCGTCAGCTGAGGATCGGTGTGCAGCGCCACCTTGGAGTCCTCGAAGCCGATCACCGCGACGTCGTCGGGCACGACCAGGCCCTGCTCCTTCAGCACCCGCAGGGCGCCGACCGCCATCGGGTCGGAGGCCGTGAACACGGCGTCCAGGTCGGGATGACGGGCGAGCAGATCGCGCATGCCCGCCTCCCCGCTCTCCTCGGAGAAGTCGCCGTACGCGACGCGCTCGGTCATGCCGGTGGCCAGCAGCGCGTCGCGGTATCCGGCGAGACGGTCGACGCCCACGCCCATGTCCTGCGGACCGGCGATGGTGGCGATCTTGGTACGGCCCTTGGAGAGCAGGTACTTGACCGCCTGCCGGGCACCGGCCCGGTTGTCCATGTCGACGAAGCTGTACGGGTTGAGCCCCACCGGGCGGCCGCCGAGCACGGTCGGCACGCCCAGCTCCTCCAGCCGTCCCGGCAGCGGGTCGGCGCCGTGCACCGAGGTGAGGAGCACGCCGTCGACGTGCTGCCCGGTCAGGTAGTGCTCCAGCCGGTCGTGCTCGGCACGGTTCTGCGCCATCGTGAGGATGAGCTGGAGGCCGGTCTCCGCCAGGGCGGAGCCGATGCCGCGGATCAGCCCGGCGAAGTACGGCTCGTCGAAGACGCGCTGCTCCGACTCCGACACCACCAGCGCGATGGTGTCGGTCCGATTGGTCACGAGGGTGCGCGCCGCCCGGTTGGGCACATAGCCGAGCTCCTGGATCGCCAGTAACACCGCGTCGCGGGCCCGGTCGCTCACCTTGGGCGAGCCGTTGATGACCCGCGACACGGTGCCGCGGCCGACCCCGGCGCGTGCGGCGACCGCTTCCAGAGTCGGCCGGCCTCCGGAACGGCGGTCCCCGTTCATCTATACTGCCCCCTTGTCGTGTCTGCGCTTATTGTGCCCGACCCAGCAGGCCGCCGTGTCTGATGGTGTCGGCATACCACAAAGCGCTCGATTTCATGGTCCTCGCCTGGGTCTCGTAGTCGACGTAGACAAGGCCGAAGCGCTTGCCGTATCCCCAGGCCCACTCGAAGTTGTCCATCAGCGACCAGGCGAAGTAGCCCTGAAGCGGGATGCCCGACTCGATGGCCGCGTGGCAGGTCCGCAGGTGGGCGTCGATGTAGGCCACCCGATCGGGGTCGTGCACCGTGCCGTCCTCGCCGATCACGTCGTCGTAGGCCGCGCCGTTCTCCGAGATGTAGAGCGGGACCCGCGGATACTCGTCGGCGATCCGCCGCAGCATCTCGTGCAGGCCGCTGTCGTCGATCTCCCAGCCCATGGAGGTGACCGGGCGGCCGCCGTTGACGAAGCCCACGTGCTCGCTGCCGATCCACGGCGATCCGGAGTCCGTCGGCGCGGCGGCCGCGGACGCGGCGCCGCCGGGCGCGCCGGAAACGGTGAAGCGGCTGTAGTAGTTGATCAGCAGCATGTCGAGCGGGGCGGCGATCGTGGCCAGGTCGCCGTCCTGGATGAACTCCATGTCGGACAGGTGGCTCAGATCGGCCAGCACGTCCTCGGGGTAGGAGCCCTTGAGCAGCGCGTCCAGGAAGAAACGGTTCTGCAGCCCGTCGATGCGGCGGGCGGCGTCCTGGTCGGCCTCGCTGCCCGTGGCCGGCGTGACCGGGTACACGTTCACGCACCCGCCGATCTGCGAGTCGGCGTTCTGCGCCCGCATCGCCTGGACGGCCAGGCCGTGCGCGAGGTTGAGGTGGTGCGCGGCGCGCAGCGCGGCGGCCGGCTCGCGCCGCCCGGGGGCGTGCTCGCCGGAGGCGTAGCCGAGGAACGCGGCGCACCAGGGCTCGTTGACCGTGCTCCAGTTCCTGACCCGGTCGCCGAGCTCGGCGTGCACGGTCGCGGCGAAGTCGGCGAAGCGCTTCGACGTGTCGCGCGACGGCCACCCGCCGGCGTCTTCGAGCGCCTGCGGGAGGTCCCAGTGGTAGAGCGTCAGCCACGGGTCGATGCCGTAGCTGAGAAGCTCGTCGACGAGCCTCTTGTAGAAGTCGAGGCCCTTGGCGCTGTACGCGCCGGAGCCGTCGGGCTGGATCCGAGGCCAGGAGACGGAGAACCGGTAGGCGGTGAGGCCGAGGTCCGCCATGAGCTTGACGTCCTCGCGATACCGGTTGTAGTGGTCGATCGCGATCTCGGCGGTGTCTCCGCCCACGATGCGCCCGTCCTGACCGCAGAAGGTGTCCCAGATGGAGCGGCCCCGCCCGTCCGCGGTGATCGCGCCCTCGATCTGGTAGGCGGAGGTGGCGGCGCCCCAGACGAACCCGGTGGGGAACATCAGGCCGGCCGTCTCCGCTTCGGGTCGTGTGCCTTGCGTTGTCACGCCTTGACCGCACCTTCCATGAGTCCGCCGATGATCTGTCGGCCGAACAGGATGAAGACGACGATGAGCGGGAGGATCGACAACAGCGTGCCGCTGAAGATCAGCACGTAGTCCGTCCCGTACTTCGCGTTGAGCGAGTTGATCGCGACCTGGACCGTCGGGTTGTCCGGGTTCAGCACGATCAGCGGCCACATGAACTCGTTCCAGTTCAGCATGAACGTGTTGATGCCCAGCACTCCCATGCCCGGCCGTACGGCGGGCAGGATGACGTTCCACCAGATCCGCAGGGTGGAGGCGCCGTCGACGCGGGCGGCCTCGACCAGTTCGTTGGGCACGGCCTGCTCGGTGTACTGCGTCATCAGGAAGACGCCGAAGCCGTTGAGCAGGAAGGGCAGGATCACGGCCTTGATCGAGCCGACCCATTCGAGGCTGACCATGAGCCGGTAGAGGGGGACCTGGCCCATCTGCTGCAGCGGGACCATCATGGTCAGCAGCACCAGCAGCAGCAGGATCTTGCCGCCCTTGAACTGCAGCCGGGCGAACGCGAAGCCGGCGAACGTCGAGATCAGCACCACCGAGACCGTCACCGTGGCGGCGATGATCAGCGAGTTGGTCAGACCGGTCAGGTAGTGCGCGTCGGGGTTGGACAGAACGCGCTGGACGTTCTCCCCGAGCTTGCCGCCCGGCAGGAACGGCGGCGGCATGTCGGTCGCCTCGGTGTTGGTGCGCGACGCGATGACGATCATGTAGTACAGCGGGAACGCCGAGATGATGATCGTGACCGCGAGGACGAGCCTCGTCATCGGCGTGGCGGTCCAGAGGCCGGCGGCACCTCCCGGCGCCTTGGCGCGGCGCCGCCGCGGGGTGGCGGGCGCGGAGAGCGTGGTCACTTGTTGCCCCCGATCCGGCGGATGAGCAGGAAGTTGATGGCCGATCCGATGAGGATGAGCAGGAACAGCAGCCAGGCGGCCGCGGAGGCGTAGCCGTAGTCGAACTCGCGGAAGCCCTGCTCGAAGATGAACATCGAGACGGTCTGGAACTGGCTGTTGGTGCCGCCGTGGACGTTGCCGTTGTAGAACGTCGTCGGCTCGGAGAACAGCGTGAGACCGCCGATGGTGGAGTTCAGCACCACGAAGATCATCGTGGGCCGGAGCATCGGGACCGTGATCTGCCAGAACTGGCGCCGCCGGGACGCGCCGTCGATCGAGGCCGCCTCGTAGAGGTCCTTGGGGATCGTCTGCATGCCGGCCAGGAAGATGATCGCGTTGTAGCCGGTCCAGCGCCAGTCGATCATCGTCGCGATGGCGAGCCAGGAGGGGAGACGCTCGGTCTTCCAGCTGACGGGATCTATGCCGAACCAGCTCAGCACCCAGTTGACCATGCCGTAGTCGCGGCCGTACAGCTGGGTGAAGACGACCGCCACTGCGACGACCGAGGTGACGAGGGGGAGCAGGACGCCCAGCCGGACGAACAGCTGCGCCTTCATCCGCTTGTTCAGCGCGTTGGCCAGCAGCAGGGCCAGCAGGATCTGCGGGACCGTCGCGATGACGAACATCGCGAGGGTGTTGACGACCGCCTTCCAGAAATCGGCGTCGTCGAGCAGGGCGGTGAAGTTGCCGAGGCCCGTCCACTCGACCGTGCCCGTGAGGTCGTAGTCGAAGAACGAGTAGTAGAGGGTGAAGGCGAGCGGGAAGAGCCCGAAGACCAGGAAGAGCAGGTAGTAGGGAGAGACCAGGAGGTAGGGCGCGGCCTTGAGGTCCAGCCAGGTCAGAAAGGACCGGCCCGGTCTCGGCCGGACATGCCTCCGGCTGGGCGGCATCGGTGCCCGGGTGGGGTGCCCGGCGTCGACGTGCAGGCTCATAGATTACCTTTCGGGTGAAAGCAGGCGACCGGCCCGCCGGCGGGGTGCCGCTGCGGCGGACCGGTGCTCACCTGGCGGGCAGGATCAGCCCGCGGCCTTCACGGCGTCGTCGACGAGCTTCTTCCAGCCGTTCGCGTACGGCACGGAGCCGTCGTCGATGGCGGAGACGACCGACTCGATGGCGTTCTTGACCTGGGCGTGCTTGACGCCGAGGAAGATCGGCTGGAGCGAGGAGGCCGACTTGGCGAAGATCTCACCGACGGGGGCGTCGTTGAAGTACTCGTTCTTCGCACCCTGGACGGCCGGGTCCTGCTGCGCCTGGACGTTGCTCGGCATGTTGCCGGCGTAGTTGAAGACGCTGACCTCGGAGTCCTTGCCGGTCAGGTAGTCGAGGACCTGCGCCGCCTCCTTGGGGTGCTTCGACTGCTTCGGCACAGCCAGCCAGGAGCCGCCCCAGTTGCCGCCGCCGCCGGGCACCGCCGCGACGTCCCACTTGCCCTTGAAGTCCGGTCCGGCGCCGCCGTCGCCGCTCACCGCGCCGAGCATCCACGACGGGCAGCCGAGGGTGGCGAACTGCGACTTCTTCATGCCGGTGTTCCACTCGGGCGTGAAGTTGCGCAGCTTGGCCGTGAGGCCCTCCTGGCTGATCTTCTGGGCGAAGTCGTACGCCGTCTTGACCGCCGGGTTCTTGTCGACGATCAGGTTGTTGTCCTTGTCGAAGTACGTGACGTTGCCGTTCTTGGCGCCCTCCTGCACCAGGACCACGTTGTAGAGCGTGTTGGTGCCGTCGACGAACTTCGTGTCCTTGATCTTGTCCTGGAACTTGTGGGCGACCTTGACGAAGTCGTCCCAGGTCGGCCAGAGCTTGCTGACCTCTTCGCGGTCGGCGGGCAGACCGGCCTTCTCGAACAGGTCACGGCGGTAGCACAGGCTCATGCCGCCGACGTCGGTGCCGAGGCCGAACAGCTTGCCGTCGGCGGTGACGCCGTTCTCCCACTTCCAGGCGGCGAAGTCGCTCTTGCGGTTCTGCAGGCCGAACTCGCCCAGGTCGGCCCACCACTCGGGGTGCGCCTTGGCGAGGCCCATGCCGCCCTCGTCGATGCCGACGACGTCGCCGGCGCCCGCGCCGGACTGCAGCCACTGGATCATCTGCGGCCAGTAGACCTGCTCGAACTGGTCGGTCAGGTTGTCATACTTGATCTGGATGTCCTTGTGCTCGGCGTTCCATTTGTCGACGGCCTCCTTGTAGCCGAAGTTCTTGCCGCCGCCGAACGTCTGGAGCGTGATGGTGACGGGGCCGGCCGCCGCCGTGGACCCGCCACCCGACGCGGTGTCGGGCTTGTCGTCGGACTGGCAGGCGGTGGCGCCGAGAGCCAGCGCCGCCACCGCGGCGACCGCGAGCAGCCTGCCGCGGCGCGAGTTTGCAATCATTCCGGACCCCTCTCAGGTGGTATCCCGAATCGTTCGTGGGAGGTGCATCCCAGGCCGGTCCCCGATCTCACGGCCCGCGATCGAAGGTTGTGCTCGGTGCTCCCGCACGGTGTACTAAGCACCGTTGGGAGCGCTCCCACGAAGGGTCCTCTATGAGCAACCGGGGCGTCAATATGCCGAAACCTAACTGTTACTCCCTGGGTGGTTAGAGCCGGTCAATGGGACATACTAGGACATAGCACGCTTGGGAGCGCTCCCATAGCCATATGGGCAGAAATGAATAGGGGGTGCCCCGAACCTGCCGGGGCGCCCGCCTTTATCCGCTCCGTCACCTCACCCGTGGGCCACCGCGGCCGTCCCCAGGGACACTCCGCCGCCCAGCGAGACCCCCGTGCCTGAGACCACTGTGTCTGAGATCACTGTGCCGGCGGCGTCCGCCAGCCGGCACGCCGGTCCGGAGCAGGCTCGCAGCAGCGCGAGCCGGGCCGCTAGCGCGGCCGTCAGGCCCGGCCCGGCCGTCGCCGCGATGTTGTGCAGCTCCGCCGGGTCGTCCCGCAGGTCGTAGAGCTGCCGCTCCCCGGTCTCGTACTCGACGTACGCGTACCGCCCGGTCCGCAGCATCGCATACGTGGGCGGCGAGTTCGGCGAGTAGGAGGGGTGGTAGAACTCCGCGAGCACGGCGTCGCGCCAGGGGACGTCGTGCCCCTGCAGGAGCGGGACGAGCGAGCGGCCCTCGGCCGTGGGCGGCACCGCGGCCCCGCCCAGCTCGGCGAACGTGGGCGCGAGGTCGACCGTCGACATGAGCGCGTCGACCACGCCCCCGGCGGGCACCCCCGGCCCGCGCACCACCATGGGCACCCGGATGTCCTCCTCGAAGGGCGTCGTCTTGCCCGGCCGCAGCCGATGCTGGCCGAGATGGAAGCCGTTGTCGGAGGTGAAGAAGATGTAGGTGTCGTCCAGGCGGCCCGCCCGGCGCAGCGCCTCGACCAGGGCGCCCACCATGTCGTCCACACCGAGCATGGCCCGCAGCCGGTCGCGGTGGACCCGGTCGATCCGCCGCGTGTCGGCGGCCGACAGCGGCGTGCGCTCGCTGAGCCAGCGGGGCTCGGCGGACAGGTCGGCCTGGTCGAACGACGCGGTCCTCGGCGCCTGCTCGCCGGCGAAGGCGGCGGCGTGGCGCGGCGCGTAGTGCGCGGGCAGGTGCGGCGCGACCGGAGCGAGATAGAGGAAGAACGGCGCGTCCGCCCCGGCGGAGGACTCGGCGGCGGAACCGGTCGCGAACGCCGCGGCCTTGGCGCTCAGCACGTCCTCCAGGTAGTCCTCGGGGGCGTCGCCGTACCGCCGGATCACGCCGTTCTCGTTGAGCGTGTAGCCGTACTCCTGGTAGAGGCGGGTGACGGGGACGTGCCACTCGTCCCAGCCGGGCGGTACGTACGTGCGCGGCGCGCCCTCGGGGTAGTTGTTGAGATACTTGCCCATGAGCGCGGTGCGGTAGCCCGCGTCGTGCATCCACGTCCCGAGGGTGGAGGCCTCCAATGGCCGGAACTTCGGGAACCCGCCGGTCGGCGACCGGTTGCTCTCCACCTGGTGGCTGTGCATGTACTGCGAGCGCAGGATGGACGAGCGGGAGGGGCAGCACCAGGGGTTGGTGACGAAGAAGCGCGACAGCGTGGTGCCCTGACGCACCAGGAGGTTCGTGATGTTGGGGAACCGGCTCAGATCCGCCGCGTCCAGGTCGTCGGTGAGGATCAGCACGATATTGGGCCGTTGAGCCGCGAGCGTGGGGGCGGGCTCGGCACGGGAGGCGCCGGTGAGCCCGAGGCACAGCAGGAGCGCCGCGGCGAGCCCGGCCCACAGCTTTCTCGATCGTCGTGGTTGGGGCACGGCAGCAATCATTGCCGCGTGCTCGTCAGGGGAAACGTACGCAGCGTGACCGGGTGACCGCACCGCGTCCGTTATGGGAGAGACTCTGGTGAATCCTCCGCCGCCGGTCGGTCAGCCGAGGGTGGCGGGGTCGGGGCCGAGACGGCGGCCCTCGTCGAGACCGTTGATCGCGGCCATGTCCTCCGGGCTCAGCGTGAAGTCGAAGACCTCGATGTTCTCCTTGATGCGCGACGGCGTCACCGACTTCGGGATCACCACGTTGCCGAGCTGGATGTGCCAGCGCAGCACCACCTGCGCGGCCGTCTTGCCGTATTTCGCGCCGATCTCGGCCAGGACGGGCAGGTCGAGCAGGCCCTTGCCCTGCCCGAGCGGGCTCCACGCCTCGGTGGCGATGCCGCGCTCGGCGTGCAGGCCGCGCAGTTCCCGCTGCGCGAACTGCGGGTGCAGCTCGATCTGGTTCAGCGCGGGGATCACATCGGTCTCGGCGAGCAGACGCTCCAACGTGCTCACGGTGAAGTTGGACACCCCGATGGCCCGCACCCGGCCGTCGGCGTACAGCTTCTCCAGGGCCTTCCACGTCTCGACGTACCTGTCCTGCTTGGGCGCCGGCCAATGGATCAGGTACAGGTCGAGAGTCTCCAGGCCGAGCCGCCGCATGCTGGCGTCGAAGGCGCGCAGCGCCTTGTCGTAGCCGTGCTGGTCGTTCCAGAGCTTGGTGGTGACGAACAGCTCCTCACGGGGGACGCCCGAGGCGCGCAGGGCGCGGCCGACGCCCTCCTCGTTGCGGTACAGCCTCGCGGTGTCGATGCTGCGGTAGCCGTACTCCAGGGCCGTCGCCACGGCCTTCTCGGCCTCGTCGTCGGCCACCTGCCACAGACCGAAACCGAGCTGGGGCATCCGCACATTGTTGTTCAAGGTGACGACGTTCATGCCTCCCATGCTGCCGTAATGCCCCGAGAAGATCCCTTCGGGGTCTGTTCACCGGGTGTTCCCGCCGTCGTCGTGTCGGGCGGCTAGGGTGAGCGCGTCGTGAACGTTTCTTTACGGGGCGTGGAGAACGAGGGACGGCGCCACGCCGCCGAGCAGGGGCAGGCCGTCGCGTGGGTGGAGTCCCCCCTGCAGCTGCTGTGCGTCGTCGAGGCGCACCACGCGGGGCTCCTCGGGGCCGTCACCACGGTGGTGCCGCGGGCCGGGCTGCCGGCCCTGCGGCTGACCCGCCGCGAGCTCGAGCGGCTCGGGCTGCCCGAGGGGCTGGAGTTCGCCGAGCCGGCCGAGCGGGTTCCCCGGCCGGGCCGCGTGTGGGCGGTGGGCGACGCCTTCTCCGGGCGCGTCCAGCTCGCCCTCGTCACGGCCCTTCCCGGCCGTACGGTGCTGGTGGACGACGGGCTGGCCACGATCCGCCTGCTCGAGCTGCTGGTCGCGCGGCGTCCGCTGCTGCGCGCCCGCGGAACCCCGGGCCTCGGCCGCAAGGTGCTCGCCGCGGCCGCCGGGTTCCGCCTGCGCACCCGCAGGCCCACGGTGTTCACCGCGCTCCCGGTGCCCACCGGCCTCGCCGAGGCGGTGGAGGGCACGGGCGCGCGGCTCGTCCGGCACGACTTCGCCTGGCTGCGCGCCCAGCCCGCCGACCGGCCGCCGCCGGAGCGCACCGTCGTGCTCGGCACCTCGCTCGTACGCAACGGGCTCATCCACCGCGACCGCTACCTGCGCTGGCTGGAGCGGATCGACGAGCCCGTCGCGTACTTCCCCCACCGGCGTGAGGACCCCGGGGACCTCGACCGGGTGCGCAGGATCGCCGGGCTGACCGTGTACGACGCCGGGGCGCCCGCCGAGATGACGCTGCGCGACCTGCGGCCGGACCAGCGGGTGCTGAGCCTGCCGTCCACCGCGGTGACCTCGCTGCGCGTCCTGCTGTCGGCCCGGGGCGTACGGGTGGAGACCGTGGACGTGCCGGAGGACTGGTGGACGGCCTCGGCCGCCCCGTCGCTGCGCTCCCACCTCCAGCTCTTCGCGCACGAACCTCATCAGCCCCACACGCACGATCCCGGAAAGGTCGCTCCTTGACCCGTCTGCTCGCCGTGGCCGACTCCGACTCGTATCTCAAGTGGGCCGCGGGCCTGCTCGACGCGACTCCGGAGGACTGGGTCACGGATCTGGCCGTCGTCCGCACTCCCATCACCCCCTCGGCGGCGCAGATCGCCGCCGCGGTGAGCGGCACCCGCGCGCAGGGCGAGGGGCTTCCCCCGGTCCTGCCCGCGCGGCAGCTGCGTCGGGCCGCCGAACGGTTCCGGCCCGACGCCGTGCTGCTGGCCTGCACCGGGCCGGTCGTGGACGCGCTGGCGGCGGAGACGCTGGCCGGGCTGCGGCCCCGGCCGGTGCTGGTGTCGGGGCTGCCCGGCATCTCGGTGCCCGCGACGGAGAAGGCCTGGCTGTTCCGCAGCGGCTGCGACCTGTTCGTCGTGCACAGCGGCCGGGAGGTCGCCGAGTTCTCCGAGATCGGCGCGCGGCTCGGCGGGGGCGGGGCGGTGGCGCTGGCCCGCCTGCCCTACCTGGACCTCCTGCCCCGCGAACCGGCCGCGCAGGACACCGGGGGCGTGCGCGACCGCGTCGTGTTCGCCACCCAGGCCAAGGTGCCCAGGCGGCGCGAGGAACGGGAGCGGATCCTGCTCGCCCTGGCCGCGCTCGGACGGGCCCGACCCGACCTGGACGTGGTGGTCAAGCTGCGGGCCCGCGACGACGAGCGGCAGACGCACAACGAACGTCACCACTACGAGCGGCTGTGGACCGCGATGGAGGCCGAGGGCCGGGTGCCCGCGGGCGCCGTGCGCTTCGCCGCGGGCCCGATGCACGAGCACCTGAGCCGGGCCGCCGGATTCGTCACGGTCAGCTCGACGGCCGCGCTTGAGGCGATCGCCGGGAACGTGCCGCTGCTCGTGCTGTCCGACTTCGGGGTCAGCGCGGAGATGATCAACCTGGTGTTCGAGGGCAGCGGCTGCCTGGGCACGCTCGACGACCTGGCCAAGGCGGACTTCCGGGTCCCGGCCGAGGAGTGGTGCCGGGCCAACTACTTCCACGACTCCTCGGCCAGCGACTGGACCGGCCGCGTCGCGGCGCTGGTCGCCGCGGCCCGCGCGGGGACGCTGGAGCCGGGCCGCTCGCTCCTCGACGGTCCCGAGCATGCCGCCGCCCGCCGCCGCGCCCGGCTGCGCCTGGAGGTGCCGCCCAAGGTCCTGCGGTACGGCTACCGCGCCAAGCGGCGGATGCGCCGCTACCTCAAGGCGTTCTGAAGCGGCCCCCGCCGGCCCGATCAGCGGGACAGCAGGCGGCGCAGGCGCGCCTGCGGACGGGCCGGCGCGGGGGCCGGGCGTTCGATCAGGCCGAGCGACTCCAGCCTGCGCTTCTTGAAGTAGCGCGCCGGTCCGTGGGCGCCCACGTAGGCCGCCGCGGTCTCGCGCAGGCCGGGGTGGGCCCCGCTCTGCATGCAGTAGCCCACGGCCGCCACCAGGGCGGTGAGGTCGGCGGCGGGCGGCTCGGTGACCGTGCCGTCGGCCTCCAGCCGGGGCAGCGTGGCGTCCACGATCGTCGCCGGGATCCGGTTGCCGTTCTCGTACGGCGTGAGCCGTTCGAGCACGAGATCGGTGCCGGTGGCCGCGACCGGCAGGCCGAACAGCCGCCGCGCGGTCACCAGCGCGGTGGAGAAGCACCCGGCGACCAGTTCGGGGCGGTGCGCGGCGAAGCACGCCTCGGCGGGCGTCGTCTCGGGGGCCACGAGGAGGTCGACGCCCAGCTCCGCGGCGACCGGCCGCAGCTCGCGGGCGTGCCGCCGCCCGGCGGCGGGGTGCGGCTTGAACAGCACGGTCCGGTGGCCGCGCGCCGCCAGTCCGCGCAGCATGCGCTCGTGCAGCGCGGCCTCCTCGGCGGCCGTGACCAGGCCGAGCGCGGACAGGTACTGGCCGAGGACGACCGCCTCGGCGCGGGGAACCGCCTCGGCCGCCTCCGTCACCCGGCCCACCACGCGTGCGAACGACGCGTCCGTCAGGGCCTCGGCCGGCACCCCGTGCTCGGCCAGGAGCAGGGGCGCCAGGCCGGGGACGAGGTCGAGGTGGAGCAGCCGGGCGATCCGGCCGGCGATCTCGTGGGGGAGCGGGTCGCGGGTCGGCCCGTAGCTCATGAGGCCGTCGGAGTAGACGGTGATCGGGCAGTCCTTGACCAGGCCGGCGAGCGTACGCGACGGGGAGACCGCGATCGACTCCAGGACCAGCTCGTCCGGCTCGCCGATCAGGTCGCGCAGCAGGCGGCCGAGCATGGGCGTCTCGATCGAGCGGGGCTTCCAGTCCGACGGGTGAAGCGGCGCGATGATCTCGTTCCAGGACAGGACGCGGTCGAACCTGTCGCGCAGCGCGGCGAACCCCGGCGCCTCGTCCAGCGCCGGGGTGACCTCCGGGATCGCCGCGTTGTTCGACACGAGGAGGACCCGGCCGCCGTCGCGGAACCGCCCCTCGTCGATCGCCGCCGCGAGCGTCATCGCGCCGAACAGCGTGGAGGCGTAGAACAGCGTGGAGTCAGGCACGCGGCCCTCCTGTCGTGTGGGGGCCCGGTAGGTAGGAGTGGAGCAGAGCGGCCCGCTCGGGCTCCAGCCCGCCGATCGCCTCGGTCAGCGCCTCGTGGGGCAGCCGGGCGAGCGCCGCCCGCGCCCGCTCGTCGAACCGGGCGCGTACGGCCGGGGTGAACCGGTCGGCCAGCTCCACGTGGTGGGCGAGCAGCGCGCACAGGTTGCGGGCCGCCTTCGGCAGGTAGCGCGGCTCGGCCTCGTCCAGCACGATGTCGTAGGCGTCGAAGAAGTGGAGCTGCCGCTCGTCGCCGATCTGCGTGAGCGACGCCGTCAGCCCCCGCCGGTAGAACACCCCGGCGAGGGAGACCACGGCGTACGACCGGGCCAGGCGGTGCAGCCGCCAGATCCACGGGCGGTCCTCGGCGGTGTGCAGCCCGGCGGGGAAGGTCAGCAGGTCGTCCAGCTCGCGCCGGTAGATCCCCGCCCAGGCGTAGGGATAGTCGACCATCGTCTTGAAATCGGCCGGCAGGATGCCGTCGCGCGGGTCCAGCACGACGCCGCGGCGCGGCTGCGGCGCCCGGTGCGTCTCCCGCCTGCGGCCCTCGACCTGGATGTGGTCCACGCGCACGAAGTCGCACCCGAGCCCGTCGATGGCGGCCACGAGGCGGGACAGGTAACCGGGCGCGAGCCAGTCGTCGGCGTCGAGGAAGGTGACGTACCGGCCGGCGGCCAGCTTCAGCCCGGCGTTGCGGGCGCCGGCCAGTCCCAGCGGCATCGGGTTGCGGACGACCGTGAGCCCCGGCAGGTCGCGCCGGAAGTCCTCGACGACCTCCGGCGTCGCGTCCGCCGAGCCGTCGTCCACGACGACGACCTCGGTCTCGAACTCGCGCGTCCGGTTGCGCACCAGGGACGTGAGCGCGTCCCCGAGGTACGCCTCGCCGTCCCTGACCGGCACGACCACGGAGAGAGTGATCATGCCGTGGCCCGGCGCAGGCGGGCCCGGGGGGCCTCCTCGCCCGGGTAGACGCGCTTCACGCCGTCGCCGAGTGCGGTCTCGATGATGCGGATGTCGCGGACCAGGTGCTCCAGGCCGGTGGGCTCCAGCGAGGCGGCGTGGTCGGAGCCCCACATCGCCCGGTCGAGGGTGATGTGCCGCTCGACGGTCACCGCGCCCAGCGTCACGGCGGCGAGCGAGATCTGCAGCCCGCGCTCGTGCCCCGAGTAGCCGACCGGCACGCCATACCGCTGCTGCAGCGTGGTGATCATGCGGAGGTTGGCCTCCTCGGGCGGGAGCGGGTAGGTGGAGGTGGCGTGCATCATCACCAGGCGCTCGGTGCCGAGGATCTCCACCGCCGCGTCGATCTCCTCGATCGTGGACATTCCGGTGGACAGGATGATCGGCTTGCGGGTGGCGGCCAGCGCGCGCAGCAGTTCGTGGTCGGTCACCGAGGCCGAGGCCACCTTGTGCGCGACGACGTCCATGTCCTCCAGGAACTCCACCGACGGCACGTCCCAGGGCGAGGCGAACCAGTCGACGCCGCGTTCCTCGCAGTACTTGGCGATGTGGGCGTACTCGTCCGCGCCGAACTCGGTGCGGATCTTGTACTCCATGTAGGTCATCTCGCCCCACGGCGTCTGCCGGATCTGGTCGCGCTGCTCGAGCGGCACGCAGATCTCCGGGGTGCGCTTCTGGAACTTGACGGCCTGGCAGCCGGCGTCGGCGGCCACGTCGATGAGCTTGCGGGCGATGTCGACGTCGCCGTTGTGGTTGATGCCGATCTCGCCGATCACGTACACCGGCTGCCCGGGGCCGACCAGCGACCGGCCGATCCGCACCGGCCGCACCTGCCCGAGGTGGCCGAGCGCGGTGACGGGCACGCTGACGGGCGCGGGGGCCGGGACGGTCTCCAGCGCGGTGGCCGGGCGGGCCGCGAGCACCCGGTCGGACAGCTCCCGCACGGCTCCGGCGCCCCCGGGGGCCGACAGCACGACGCGGGCGGCGGCGCGCACCCGGGGGTGGGCGTCGGGCACCGCGACCGGCCAGCCGACGATCGCCATGCAGGACAGGTCGTTGACGTCGTTGCCCACGTACGCCACCCGCTCGGGAGCCAGGCCCTCGGCGGCCAGCCATTCACGCAGTGCGACGTCCTTGGCGCCGAGGCCCTGCACCACCGGCACGCCGAGCTTGGCGGCGCGGGCGGCGACGACCGGGTTGCGCTCGGTGGACAGCACGAGCACCTTCACGCCGGCCCGGCGCAGCAGCGCGATCCCCATCCCGTCGGAGCGGCTGACCGCGACCATCTCCCGGCCGTCGGAGTCGACGAACGCGCGGTCGTCGGTGTGCACGCCGTCGAAGTCGGTGACGACAGCGTCCACGTCGATCGGCAGCGGCTCGTCCACGAACGGCGCGAGCGCCCGGGCGATCTCCAGGTCCTCCGGGGTGTCGATCTCGACCGCGTGGCGGACGGGCACCGGCTGGACCGCGACCCTGCCGAAGAAACGGTGGCCGCGCTCGCGCAGGCCCTCCGTGCGCATGACGTAGAACGCGCCGGTCTCGCGGAAGTGGGGCTCGCGGTCCTGGCGGCGCGGGCGCACGGCCGGGTCGTGGTTCACCCCGTGGCCGGCGCCGGTCCAGACGAACTCGTAGGTCTCGGTGCCGGAGAAGACCGAGTCGGCCTCGCCGTCCAGTACCTTCGCGACGGCGGCGTCGAGGTCGCGGGGATCGAGGAACGCGCTGGTGCACTGGACGAGTACGACGATCTCCGGCTGCTCGCCGGAGCTCTCGGAGGGGATCTCCGACAGGGCGTGCAGCACGGCGGACTCGCTGGAGGCGGTCGAGCCGCTGAGATCGGCGGGCCGGCGCACGACCCGCGCGCCCGCGGCCTCGGCCACCTCGGCGATCCGGTCGTGGTCGGTGCTGACGACCACCTCGTCCACCAGCTCGGCGCGCAGACAGGCGTCCACCGCCCGGGTGACGAGCGGAACTCCGCCCACCTTCTCCAGGTTCTTCAGGGGGACGCCCACGGAGCCTCCACGGGCGGGGACGACTGCCAGCACTCGCACGAGTGACTCCTCTACCTGCGACTTCGGGAACCCGTGTGACCCAAGGGGGCCGGGGTGTCCCGAAAACTAGCCAGCAGGTCCTCCAGTTGGGGGTTACTGGGCTGAACGACCAGGGGCGCGGTCCTTAACTTTGGGTGTCGCCGGACGGGTCGGCGCCATCGGGGGCGGGATCGTCCGGGGCCAGCGGCAGCGTGATCACGAAACGCACGCCGGGCTCGCCGTCCGTGACGTCCTCGACCCGGATGGAGCCGCCGTGGGCCTCCACCACCTCGCGGGCGATGGCCAGGCCGAGGCCCGTGCCGCCCCGGTCGCGGCTGCGCGCCGCGTCGGTGCGGTAGAACCGCTCGAAGATCCGCTCGCGGTCCGCCTCGGAGATCGGCCTGCCGTCGTTGCGCACGTAGAGGACGGCCGCGTCCTCGGTGCGCGTGACCCGCACGCAGACCACGGTCAGCGCGTGCCGCTCGGCGTTGTCGAGCAGGTTCGCCACCACCCGGGCGAGGTGGCGGCGCATGCCCCTGACCGTCACCCCCGGGGTGTTGTGGAGGTGGGTCGGCAGCCGTTCGGGCCGCCGCTCGACCTCGGCGACGACCAGGTGGGACAGGTCGACATCCTCCCGGGCGGTCTCGGGAACCGTGGGGATCCGCGCGAGCAGGAGCAGGTCGGCGACGATCGCCTCCAGGCGCTCGGTGTCGCGCAGCGCGGCGCAGACCGCCTCAATGGTGTCCTCGGGGTGCAGCCGAGCGCTCTCCAGCTGGGCCCGGATCCCGGCGATGGGGGTGAGCAGTTCGTGCGAGGCGTCGGCGGCGAACTGCCGCTGCCGCTGGATCGAGGTGTCCAGCCGGGACAGCGCGTCGTTGGCCGCCTGGGCCAGCCGGGAGAACTCGTCGTCGCCGGGCGGCTCGGGCACCCGGCCGCCGGGGTTCCTCTCGGTGATCTCGGCGAGCTCCGACCGGATCGCCTCCACCGGCCGCAGCGCGCGGCCCGTCACCTTGTAGGCCGTCCAGCCCGCGAGCGCGGCGAGCAGCAGGGCCGCCAGGAGCAGCGCCGGCAGCGTGAAGGACGTGTCGAGGATCGCCGGGGCAGCCCGGCCCGCGTAGACGAGGTCGGAGCCGGACCCCGGGGAGACCCGCAGCACCGTGATGTAGAGGCAGTCGCGACCGGCGGGCGAGCAGGCCGTCGTCTGGGTGACCTCGCGGTCGGGGGCCGGGCGTAACGGGCTCAGGCGGGGCACGTCCCTGGCCGCCGCGCTCTCGGCGACGACCCGGCCGTCCGGTCCCGACACCTCGATCAGGTCGATGTCGTTCCCGCCGGTCGGGATGGGGTTGCGCAGGCGCCCGTCGCGGATCTGCGCGGCGACGTGGGTGGCGGTGTCCAGGCTCCGGTCCCAGATGCGGTCCGCGACCATGTCGCGGACGAGTACGTGCACCACGATCGCGAGTGGGATCAGCAGGATCGCCGCTGTCCCGGTGGCGAGGAGTGCCAGCCGGGCTCGCAGTGACGGGGAGCGCCTGGGGAGGAGCATTACCCGAGGCTACTGATGGTCATCTTTAGGGAAACTCGCGACAGCGAAAAGCTCGTCCCAAAGTTGCCCAAAGTCTCTTAATGAGTGCAACCGGGCGCGGGGGTGCCCCGCGCCCGGCGCCACTCCTACGGCGTCCCCACGGCGCCCCTACGGCGTCTCGGTGAACACCGCCACCGTGCGGGCGGGCACGGTCAGCGTGCCGGTCGCCCCGTCCGCCGACGCCTGCCGGACCACGGGGTCGTCCGACGCCGCCTGCACGGGGTGCAGCGCGACCCGGGCGCCCTTCAGCGCGGGCACGGCGGGTGCGGCGGTCTTCCCGGTGGCGTTGAACACCACGTAGATCGCCTTGTTCGCGGCATCGACGCCGGTGGCGTCGATGCGCATGACGATCACACCGGGGGTGCCGGACGGCGGGAAGGAGACCCGCCTGCCGATCTCGGCGGCGGAGCCCAGCGAGAAGGCGGGGGAGGAGTAGCGGATCCGCAGCAACTCGCCGAACCTCGCCCTGGCCGCCCCGATCGCCGCGCAGTCGGGCCGCAGCGCGGGGTCGGCCAGCAGGGGCCGCGCGTAGGGCCAGCGCGCCTCGTTGTCCTTCGCGGGCGGCAGGCCGCCGCCGAAGCCGTTGCCCTGGCGGCAGTCCCACAGCAGGCGGTTGAACCAGTCGCCCGAGTCGTAGGAGTTGCGGTCGAGCGACTTCGACCGCAGCCGCTCGCTGCCGGCGTGGACGAACGCGGTGCCCTGGCCGAGCAGGACCGTCGCCAGCGACAGCGACTGCATCCTGACCCGGTCGGCCATCGGGGTGTCCGTGGGCAGCTTGAAGGCGAGCGCGTCGAACAGCGTCTCGTTGTCGTGGGCGTCGACGTAGGTCACCGTGTCGCCGGGCGCGGCGGCGTACCCGGCGGGGCTGCCGTTGTAGTCGACCTCCGAGCCCTTGACCGGCGCGCCGGACGACCCGGTGAACGTGAAGTCGCGCAGGTTGCCCGCGAGTCCGAGCTTGATCAGGTCCTCGTAGCGCGCGAGCCGGTCGTCCGGCCCGGAGTCGGCCAGCCCGGAGCCGAAGCCCCGGACGCCCGGGTCCACGTCGAACGGTGTGCCGCCGCGCACGGCGTCGCGCAGCCGGTCGCTGAAGGTGCCGATCCCGGTGCCCGCCATGCCGGCCTGGGTGGCCTGCTCGAACCGGGCGCCGTCGGCCACCTCGCCGAAGTTCCAGCCCTCGCCGTACAGGATGATCGACTTGCCGTCCACGCCGTCCTTCTCGGGCGTGAGCGCGTCGAGGGCCTTGCGCACGGCCAGGATGTTCGCCTTCGGGTGGTGGCCCATAAGGTCGAACCGGAAGCCGTCGACCTTGTACTCCTTCGCCCAGGTGACGATCGAGTCGACGACGAGCCGGCCCATCATCGCGTGCTCCGGGGCGGTGTTCGCGCAGCAGGTGGAGGTGGCCACCGTGCCGTCGTCCATGAGCCGGTGGTAGTAGCCGGGGACGACGCGGTCGAGCACGCTGGTGGGGTCCTGCCCGGCGGCGTGGGTGTGGTTGTAGACGACGTCCATGACCACTCGCAGGCCCGCGCCGTTGAGCCCCGCGACCATCTCGCGGAACTCCTTGATCCTCCGGTCCGGGTCGGTCGCGTACGAGCCCTCGGGCACGGTGTAGTGCAGCGGGTCGTAGCCCCAGTTGAACGAGTCCTTCGCGGCCGTCTCCGCGACGCACGCCTGCTGCCGGTCGGAGTCCGGCGGCAGCGCGGCCAGGTCGCAGCCGGGCTCGGTGCGGTCGGCCCTCCGGTCGGGCACGGTGGCGAAGTCGAAGGCCGGCAGCAGGTGGACGTGGGTCAGCCCGTCCTTCGCCAGGCTCCGCAGCTCGGTCATCCCGGCGCTGCCGGTCTCGGTGAACGCCTTGTAGGTGCCGCGCTCGGCGGCCGGCACGGTGGTGTCGGAGGCCGAGAAGTCGCGCACGTGCAGCTCGTAGATCGACGCCCGGTCCTGGCGCACCGCCGGGGGTTTCCTCAGCGCCGTCCACCCCTCGGGACGCAGCGACCGGTCGTCCAGGTCGACCAACCGGCTGCGCCCCGAGCCCGCCGAGACCGACAGGCTGTAGGGGTCGGTCACCTCGTTGGTCACGATCTTCCCGGCCGCCGGGGCGTAGACGGTGACGAGGTAGGTGTAGTACCTGTCCCGCCACGACGCCGGGCCGTCGAGCGACCACACGCCCGTCGCGTCGTGCCTGCGCATCCGGTGGACCGTCCTGCGATCGGTGGACGGGCCGTCGTAGAGGGCCAGCTCGACCTTCTGGGCGGTCGGCGCCCACACCGCGAGGCCGCCGCGGCCGGTGGGGCCGAGCGGGACCTCGGCGGCCCCGGCGTACAGGTCGTCGAGCACGCCGGGGATCTGCACGCCCGTGGCGGTCAGCAGCGCGCCCGAGGGCCCGCGCTCGATCGCCACGACCTGGCCGCGCAGTGCGTCGCGCACGAGGTCGGCGTCGCGCGGGTCCACCTTCAGCGCGCCGTACGCCGCCAGATGCGGCCACGCGGCCTTCTGGGCGTCGGTGAGCGTGCTGGGCTCATCGGAAGCACGGGGCGCCAGCCGGATGAGATGGACGTCCCCGGTCAGGTCGCCCTTGTCGTACGCGATGTCGCCCTTGGGGGAGTAGGCCAGCGCGTAGTGGTTCGCCGCGGCGACCTCGCCCTTCCAGGCGACCGTGTCGCGGTCGATCCACTGGGCCGTGGCCTTGGACAGGTCGGCGTCCGCCCCGGTGGCCGCGGGCTGCGGCAGCAGGTATCCGTCCACACCTGACAGTTTCCACACCTCGTGGCCGGTCACGCCGAGGTCCAGCGACTGGTCGGCCTGCTGGTCCTTCTGATCGCCCTTGTGGATGATCCACCCCAGCGTCTTCGCGCCCTGTGCGAGCGGCACCTCGAAGTACACGCCGAATGCGTCGGTCCCGGCCGGCTTGAGCGGGTCGCCCCACTCGACCGAGCCGGACGCGTCGCCCCAGAAGTGCAGGCCCCAGCCGCCGTAGTCGCCGTCCGCCCGGTGGTAGTGCAGCACCGCGACGTTCCGCGCCGCCGCCGCGCTGCCGTGGATCGCCGTCCCGCCCGAGTTCACGTACGCCTCTGCCTGCCTGGCGGGCACGAACGACTGGTCGGGCCCGGGGTCCTTCGTGTCGCCCTTGTGGATGATGTAGTTCAGCGGCGCGTCGGCGTTCTTCAACGGCACCCGCCAGAAGGCCCCGAACGCGTCGGTCCCGTCCGGCGGCCGCGGGGAGCCCCACTCGGTGCCCGCGCCGTCGGCGAGCGCGTCACCCCACAGGTGCAGGCCCCAGCCGTCGTACGCGCCGTCGGGGCGGCGGTAGTGGACCGTGGCGTACCCTTCGGCGGCGGCCCGGGAGGCGTAGACGTCCGGCCTGCCCTCGACGAGCCACACCTCGCCCGTGCGCGCCGGGCTGACCATCCGGTCGCCCTGGTCCTTGGTGTCACCCCTGTGAGTGATCAGGCCGACCTCGGTGGCCCCTGGCTTGAGCTTCAGCCAGGCGAAGCGGCCGAACGCGTCCTCGCCCTCGAAGGCGACCGGCGAGCCCCACTCGACCGTCTGGTCGATGTCGCCCCAGGCGTGCAGACCCCAGCCGTCGTAGTCGCCGCCGTCGCGCCTGTAGTGGACCACCAGGTGGTCGCGCTTGACCGCGCCCGGCTCCTCTTCCGCGGGCTGCGGCCCGGCCGTCGCGGTCGCCGTGGCGCCCGCGTAGCGGCCCGCCGCGTCCTTGACGACGGCCTTGTACGTGAGCGGGGTGCCCTCGGGCACGCCGGTGAGGTCGTGGAAGACGCGGAAGGTGTGGCCGTTGGGGGCGTCGTCGGTGCCGAGCACCCGCCACGGCGCGTCCCCGGCCTTGACGGCGAAGGTGACCTGCGCGAACCCGTCGCCGGGCACCTCGGCGGAGATCGCCACCCGGCCGTCGCCGGCCGTGCCGCGCAGCGTCTCGGCGGGCAGCGTGAGAGAGATCTCCGGCGCCCCGGCCGGGGCGGCCAGGGGCTTGTCCGCACGGTAGACGACGGCCGACAGCGGCGGCACGGTCACGGGCAGCTTCCCGTCGGCCGCGCCGGTGAGCCTGCCCGTCCCGCCGTAGACCTGGGTGAAGGACGTGCCGGGGGAGTACGTCGGGATCTGGACGGCTTCGGCGGCCGCGCCGTTGTTGAGCGCCACGACGAACTCGACCCGCTCCTTGGCGGCGATCCGGGAGAACGCGAACACGTTCCCGCTCGCCAGCCGCACGGTCTGGGCGCCGTTCGCCAGCGCGGGATAGCGGTCGCGCAGCCGGGCCAGTTCGGCGATCGAGGTGTAGAGGGGATGGGTGGTGACGAAGTTGGCGGTCGCGTGGGTGGCGGTGGTGCCGATGAGATCGTCGTCGAGATAGTCGGCCGTCTTCGAGGCGAACATGGGCTGCCGGGCGTCCTTGTCGCCCCCGCCGCCGGTGAAGCCCTGCTCGTCGCCGTAGTACACGACCGGCTGGCCGCGGGTCAGGTACATGAGCTGGTGGGCCAGGCGGTCGCGGGCGAGCAACGTGGCGTCGCCGGCCGAGGGGTCGTCCTGCTTGAGGAAGTACCCGATCCGGCCCATGTCGTGGTTGCCGAGGAACGTCGGCAGGGACGAGGCGTTGGAGTCGGCGTCGGTGAAGTAGTCGTCCGCGGCGTACAACCTGCCGAGGCTCGCGGCGTCGCCACCGCTCGCGTACGAGCGCGCCGCCTCCTGGAAGCCGAAGTCCAGCGTGGCGTCGAGCGTGCCGGTGGTGGTGTAGCGGCTCTCGAACGCGGGGTCGGAGCTGTAGACCTCGCCGAACATGAAGAACCTGTCGTTGCCGAGCTTGGCGGCGTAACCGTGCAGGGCGGGCGCGAAGCGCTGCCAGAACTCCATGTCGACGTGCTTGGCGGTGTCGATGCGGAAGCCGTCGACGCCGGTCTCCTTGACCCACGTCTTGTAGATGTCGGTCATGCCCTTCACGACCTCGGGCCGCTCGGTCCACAGGTCGTCGAGGCCGGAGAAGTCGCCGTACTCGGAGCTCTCCCCCGAGAAGGTCGAGTCGCCCCGGTTGTGGTACATGGTCGGGTCGTTCAGCCAGGACGGCACCTTCGACCTGGCCGTCACCACCGGCGTGTACGGGAACGACTCGGCGGTGACCTTCGGGAAGTCGTCGCGCAGGGCGTAGTCGCGGTCGTCGAAGGCCCGGCCGGAGGCGTCCACGTAGGGGTAGGCCGCCTTGCCGCGATAGCCGTACGTCTTCTCCGCGTAGTCGATGAGATCGGCGGTGTGGTTGGTGATGATGTCGAAGAACACCTTCATGCCGCGCTTGTGCGCCTCCTTGACGAGGCTCCTCATCTGCGCGTTGGTGCCGAGGTGCGGATCGATCCTGGTGAAGTCGGTGATCCAGTAGCCGTGGTAGCCGGCACTGGCGTTCGCCCCCGTGCCCTGCACGGGCCGGTTCTCGAACGACGGCGTGAGCCAGATGGCCGTGCTGCCCAGGCCCTTGATGTAGTCGAGCTTCCCCATCAGGCCCGTGAGGTCGCCGCCCTGGTAGAAGCCCTTGTCGGTGGGGTCGAAGCCGGTCGTCAGCCGGTCGCCGGACAGCCCGCCCCGGTCGTTGGAGGGGTCGCCGTCGGCGAACCGGTCGGTCATCGCGAAGTACAGTCGCTCGCGGGACAGGTCCGCGCGGAGGGCGTCGCGGGCGAGTTCCGCGTCGGACGGCGCGCCGGTCGCGGCGGTCACGGCGGTCGTGGCGGTGCCCGCCGTGACCGTGCCCGTGGCGACGGAGGCCGACGCCGCCGGGGCAGGCGGCAGGGGGAAGGCGATGAGCGCGGCGGCGAGCGCAGTGACGGTGGACAGCGCTGTGGGCACGCGCGTACGCCGGTGCTGGGGGGTCACCATGGGCCGGAAGCTACTGTCGGACCCCGGGCCATGCAAGGCTTTGCTGCAAGTTCCAGAAACATTGCAGCCATTCCGTGACCCACCGGCGTAACAGCCGCGAAACGTGTGTCCGACACTGTTGGTGTCGCACGAGAAGGAGGTGGTGGGGATGCTGCTGCGGCTGCGGGTCTCGCTCCCTGACCGGCCCGGGGTGCTCGGCCAGGTGGCGCGCGCGTTCGGGGTGATGGGCGCGGACATCCTGCAGGTCACCGTGCTGGAGCGGCAGGCGGGCCGCGCGGTCGACGACTTCACCGTCTCCTGGTCGGGCGTCTTCGAGCCCGGCGAGCTGCGCGAGCGGATCGGCGTGGTCCCCGGCACGCGGGTGGAGGCCGTGTGGCCGACCCGGGAGGTGCCCGGCTCGACTCCCGACTACGACCTGCTCGGCCACGTCGCCGCGGACCCCGACCGGGCGTACGTCACCCTCGTCGACGCGGTGCCCGACCTGGTCAGCGCCGAGTGGGCGGTGGGGGTCGACTCGGCCGACGGCACGATCGTCCACGGAAGCTGGCAGGCCCCCGAGAAGGTGCCCGCGGCCGACCTCACCCCGCTGCGCGCCTCGGCGTTCGAGGAGGGCGGGCTGCACCTGGCGAGCGTGCCGATGGACGGCATCCACCTGGTGGTGGCGCGTTCCCAGGGACCGGCGTTCCACCGGGCCGAGCTGGACAAGATCGCCCGCCTGGTGGGGATCGTCTCCGTGCTGGCCGGCGGCGTCAGCCGTACTGCCTGACGGTCCTACCGGCGCGGCGGGTCGATGCGGGTGCCGTCCATCGTGAACAGCATGAGCCGGGAGACGTCGACGGCGACCCGGCCGGCGTCGCCCGCGCGCCATACGGGCCGGTTGCCGAGCCTGACGATCAGGTCCGCGCGGCGGTGCGTGCCCGACTGCGAGAGCGGCGGCGGCTGCTCCTCCTCCTCCGCGGGGGCCGAGCCGTTCAGCAGGCGGCGCATCATCGACCGCGCCCTGCCGCCGCCTCCCGCGCCGTTCAGCTGGCGGCGGTCCGGCGGTTCCGGCACGTTGACGGCCGGGATCCCGGCCTCCAGGTAGGCGAGCCACTCGTGGCCGTGATACTCCAGCGTCCTGACCCGGCCGAAGAACGTCGGGCCCTCCGTCCGCTCCGGCACCGGCACCAGCCCGTCCGGCCGGATACCCACGATGATCTGCATGCCGGTGTGCTGCGACACCGCATACGCCCGTGGATCGGTCCAGGGCATCGTGATCTGATGAGGGCCGAAGTCGAGCATGATGAACTGGTTCTGCGGGGTGCGCACGGTCGCCGCGAGCAGGTTGAGCTGCTGGGAGTTGAGGAACGCGGCGGTGAACGCGGTCGCGGGGTCGTTGTAGACCTGCGCCGGGGTGCCGATGTCCTGCAGCACGCCCCGGTTCATGATGGCGATGCGGTCGGCCAGGGTGAGGGCCTCGACCTGGTCGTGCGTCACGTAGATGGTGGTGACCCCGAGGGCGCGCACCAGCGACGAGATCTCCATGCGCAGCTCGGTGCGCATGCCGGCGTCCAGGTTGGACAGCGGCTCGTCCATCAGGAACAGGGAGGGCTGGCGCACGATCGCGCGGCCCATCGCGACGCGCTGGCGCTGGCCGCCGGACAGCGTGCCCGGCCGCCGGTCGAGCGTCTCGTCGATGTGCAGCGCGCGCGACAGCTCGACGACCCGCTGCTTGACCATCGTGGGGTCCGCCTTGGCGATCTCCAGCGGGAACGACAGGTTGCCGCGCACCGTCCGGTGGGGATACAGGGCGCCGTTCTGGAAGACCATCGCGACGTCCCGGTCCCGGGGCGCGAGGTGGTTGGCGAGCTGCCCGCCCAGCCACAGGTCGCCGGAGGTGATCTCCTCCAGTCCCGCGATCATGCGCAGCAGTGTGGACTTCCCGCAGCCCGACGGCCCGAGCAGGACGAGGAGCTCACCCTCGTCCGCGCGCAGGTTCATGCGGTCGACCGCGAGGTACCCCCCCGGGTAAATCTTCGTCACGTTGTCGAGGACGACGGTGCTCATGCGCGCTCGTTCCTCCCGGGCAGGCACGCCCGGATCCCCAGCCTTCGGTGTGAATGATGAGGTAGTACATCGCGTCGCGGGCACTCGTGTCCATACGTGTCGTGAAAGATCCGGCATCTACGTGCAACTTCTCGTTACTCCTAACTTTCCCCTTACTAAAGACGGCTGTCAGGGTCGCGCCGTGACCTCCCCCGTGCCCCTCTGCGAGGCGTCAAATGTAACGAAATTGCTGAAAGTTTCTGTAAGGACTTTCATCCCCTTCGCACCCCTGTTACGTTCCGCTCAAATCCCCCTGAGCAAGGAGTGCGACGCAGATGAGGCGAGTCCTCACGTCCGCGGCGGTGGCCGCGGCGCTCGCTTTGGCGGTCACCGCCTGTGGCGACGGTTCCGGCGACGCCGGATCGGCCCCGGCCAAGAGCGCCGCCCCCGCCGAGGTGACCGGCACGGTCACCTGGTGGGACACCTCGGACGCCACGACCGAGGGCCCGGTCTTCCAGGAGATCATCAAGGACTTCGAGGCCAAGTACCCGAAGATCAAGGTCAACTACGTCAACGTGCCGTTCGCGAACGCGCGCGACAAGTTCAAGACCGCCGCGCAGTCCGGGTCGGGCGCGCCCGACGTGCTGCGCACCGACGTGGGGTGGGTCGCGGAGTTCGCCTCGCTCGGCTACCTCGCGCCGCTCGACGGCACCCCCGCGGTCGACAAGCCCGAGGAGTTCCTGCCCGTCCCGTCCGCCAGCGGCAAGTACAACGGCAAGACGTACGGCGTGCCGCAGGTGACGGACACCCTCGGCCTCCTGTACAACAAGGAACTACTGAAGAAGGCGGGCTACGACGAGCCTCCGGCGACGATGGCCGACCTCAAGAAGGCGGCGCTCGACGTCAAGTCGAAGACCGGAGCGGGCGGACTCGCCCTGAACGTGGACGCCTACTTCCTGCTTCCGTTCATCTACGGCGAGGGCGGCGACTTCGTCGACGTCCAGAACAAGAAGATCACGATCTCGTCCCCGCAGAGCGTGGCGGGGGTGAAGGTCGTCGAGGACCTGATCACGTCGGGCGCCGCGGTCAAGCCGGCGCTGCAGGACAGCTACACGAACGCCGAGACCGCGTTCAAGGACGGCAAGGTCGCGATGATCTTCAATGGTCCGTGGTCGAACGCCGACAACCTCGGTGGCAAGGTGTTCAAGGACAACCCGGACAACTTCGGCGTCGCCCCGGTCCCGGCCGGCTCGGCGAAGGCGGGCTCGCCCCTGGGCGGCCACGACTACACCGTCTACGCCGGTTCCAAGAACCTCGACGCGTCGTACCTGTTCGTCCAGTTCATGGACAGCGCGGAGAGCCAGGCCAAGATCGCCGGCAAGCTCGGCCTGCTGCCGACCCGCCAGCCCGCCTACAGCGCCCCCGAGGCCACGGCCAACCCGAAGATCGCCCAGTGGCAGAAGCCGATGGAGACGGCCGTCGAGCGTCCCTGGATCCCCGAGGCCGCCTCGCTGTTCCAGCCGCTGGTCGACGGCTACCAGAAGCTCGCCGGCGGGCAGACGACCACCGAGCCCATGCTCAAGGACGTCGCCACCGCATACCAGGGCATCCTCAAGGGCTGGAGCCTGTAGGACATGACGGCTGACGTCGTCGCGACGAGAAGGGCCGCGCCCCGTTCCGGGGCGCGGCGCCTCCTGTCGCGTCACTGGTACGCCTGGGCGATGACCGCGCCGGTCGTCATCGTGATGCTGGTGCTGGTCGGCTACCCCCTCGTGCGGGGCGTGTACCTGTCGCTCACCGACGCGACCGAGGGCAACATGGGCCGCACGATCGGGATGAACGTCATCCCGTCCACCTACGAGTTCGTGGGCCTGAAGAACTACGCCGACATCCTCACGTCCTCGGAGTTCCTCGGACGGCTGGCCTGGACGGTCGTGTGGACGGTCGTGTGCGTCGCCCTGCACGTGGGCATCGGCCTCGGCCTGGCGATGCTGCTGAACCGGCCCATGCGGCTGAGGTCGCTCTACCGGATTCTGCTCGTGCTGCCCTGGGCCGTGCCGGCCTTCGTGTCCGCCTTCATCTGGCGCTACCTGCTGAACGGCGAGTTCGGCGTGGTCAACGCCATGCTGCGGGCCGCCGGGTTCGCCGGGATCGCCTGGCTGGACGACCCGTTCTGGGCCAAGGTCTCGGTGATCGCCTGCAACGTGTGGCTGGGCGTGCCGTTCATGATGCTCGCGCTGCTCGGCGGCCTGCAGGCCATCCCGCGCGAGCTGCACGAGGCCGCCGAGGTGGACGGCGCCACGCCGTGGCAGCGCTTCCGCCACATCACGCTGCCGGGCCTGCGCCCGGTGTCGAACACGGTCGTCCTGCTCGGCACGATCTGGACGTTCAACCAGTTCCCGGTCATCTTCCTGCTGACCAAGGGAGGACCGGGCGGAGCCACGGAGATCCTCGTGACGTACGCCTACCGCCAGGCGTTCGAGGGCATCAGGAACTACTCGGGCTCCGCCGCCTGGGGCATGGTGATCCTCGCGCTGCTCGTCGTGATGGCCACGGTCTACCGGCGCGCGCTCAGGCAGCAGGGGGAGGCATGGTGAGCCGGGCCGCTCCCGCCGGCGCGTGGAGCCGCGACAGGCGCAGCCCCGGCAAGTCGATCGCCCTGCACCTCACGCTGATCGCGGCGAGCATCGTGTCGGTGTTCCCGGTCGCGTGGCTGGTGCTGACCTCGCTCAAGCCGCGGACGGTCATCGAGACCGCCTCGGTGGCGCCGATCGACCACCCCACGCTCGCCAACTACACCCAGGTCCTGGGGGAGACCCGGTTCCTGACGTGGGCCGCCAACTCCGTCGTCGTCTCGCTCATCACGGCCGTGCTCGGCGTGCTGCTGTCGGCGACCACCGGCTACGCGGTCAGCCGCTTCCGCTTCCCGGGCTTCCGCACGGTGATGTGGATGCTGCTGATCACGCAAATGTTCCCCGTGGCGATCCTGATCGTGCCGATCTACAACCTGATGGCCGGGCTCGGACTGATCAACCAGTTCCCGTCCCTCGTCATCGCCTACCTCACCTCCACCGTGCCGTTCTGCGCGTGGATGATGAAGGGCTACTTCGACACCGTCCCCGTGACGATCGACGAGGCGGGCCGGGTGGACGGCCTGTCCCCCTTCGGCACGTTCTGGCGGCTCATCCTGCCGCTGGCCAAGCCCGGCCTGGCCGTGGCCGCGTTCTACTCGTTCATCACCGCCTGGGCGGAGGTCGCGTACGCGACCGCGTTCATGACAGGCGACGACAAGTACACGCTCGCGGTCGGCCTGAGCCAGTTCGTCGGCCAGCACAAGGCGGAGTGGGGCCTGCTGACGGCCTCGTCGGTGCTGATCGCCATCCCGGCGGCCGTCGTCTTCCTGCTCGTCCAGCGCCACCTCGTCACCGGCCTGACGGCCGGCGCGACGAAGGCGTGACCCTATATGAGAATCGGGGGATCCCAATGACCGAACTCGCCGTCCAGCCGTCCGCGGTCGCGACCCGGTGGTGGCGCGACGCGGTGATCTACCAGGTGTACGTCCGCAGCTTCGCGGACGGCAACGGCGACGGGATCGGCGACCTGCTCGGCGTGCGCAGCCGCCTGCGGTATCTGTCCGACCTCGGCGTGGACGCGATCTGGCTGACGCCGTTCTACCCCTCGCCGATGGCCGACTTCGGATACGACGTGGCCGACTACCGCGACGTCGATCCGCTCTTCGGCTCGCTGGCGGACGCTCAGGCGCTGATCGCGGACGCCCACCGGCTGGGCCTGCGGATCATCGTGGACGTGGTGCCCAACCACACCTCCCACCGCCACCCCTGGTTCGAGGCGGCGCTGCTGGCCGGGCCGGGCAGCCCCGAGCGGGAGCGCTACATCTTCCGCGAGGGCAAGGGCGCGGCGGGCGAGCTGCCGCCCAACGACTGGGAGTCGATCTTCGGCGGGCCCGCCTGGACCCGGGTCGAGGACGGCCAGTGGTACCTGCACCTGTTCGCCCCCGAGCAGCCGGACCTCAACTGGGAGCACCCGGAGGTGCACGAGGAGTTCGCCGACGTGCTGCGGTTCTGGCTCGACCTCGGCGTGGACGGCTTCCGGATCGACGTGGCGCACGGCATGGTCAAGGCGCCGGGCCTGCCCGATGTGGGAGCCCGGGGCCAGGCCGAGATGATCGGCGCGCAGGTCGTGCCGTTCTTCGACCAGGACGGCGTGCACGAGATCCACCGGGCCTGGCGCCGCATCCTCGACTCCTACGAGGGCGAGCGGATCGGGGTGGCCGAGGCGTGGGCGCCCTCGCCCGAGCGGCTGGCCAACTACGTCCGCCCCGACGAGCTGCACCAGGCGTTCAACTTCCACTTTCTCAAGACGCCCTGGGACGCGGCGCGCTTCCGGGAGGTCATCGACGAGTCGGTGCGCACGTCGGCGCTGGTGGACGCGCCCCCGACCTGGGTGCTGTCCAACCACGACGTCAAGCGGCACGTCACCCGCTATGGCGGCGGCGAGCGCGGCCTGCGCAGGGCGCGGGCGGCGGCGCTGCTCATGCTGGCACTGCCCGGCTCGGCCTACGTCTACCAGGGCGAGGAGCTGGGGCTGCCCGAGGTGCTCGACCTGCCCGAGCAGTACCTGCAGGACCCGCAGCGGCTGCGCGACCCCGACAGCGGGCGCGACGGCTGCCGGGTGCCGCTCCCGTGGACCGCCGCGGGCGAGCCGCCGTACGGCTTCACCCCGCCGGGGATCTACGAGAGCTGGCTGCCGATGCCGGCCGGCTGGCGCGACCTGTCGGTGGAGGCGCAGCTGCGGGACGGCGCGTCGATGCTCAGCCTCTACCGGGCCGCTCTCACCCTCAGGCGGGAGCACCCGGAGCTGGGCGACGGCACGCTGACCTGGATCGACAGCCCGGCCGGCACGCTGGCGTTCCGGCGCGGCGACTCGTTCGTCTGCGTGCTCAACATGACGCCGGAGTGGGTGGAGATCGAGGCGCCGGGCGACCTGCTGCTGGCCAGCGGCGGGCCGGAGACGTCCGGCGGGGTGGTCCGGCTCGCGCCCGACTCCGCCACCTGGTGGACCGGGAACAATGTCTAAAGTAATGCTCATGAACAACACACGGCTCGCCGACATCGCCGCCCAGGCCGGAGTCAGCGAGGCGACGGTGAGCCGTGTGCTCAACGGCAAGGCGGGGGTCTCCCCGGCCACCCGCCAGGCCGTGCTCACCGCCCTCGACCTGATGGGCTACGAGCGGCCCCAGCGGCTGCGCCAGCGCAGCAACGGCCTGATCGGCCTGGTGATCCCGGAGCTCGGCAACCCGATCTTCCCGGCGTTCGCGCAGGCGATGGAGAAGTCGCTGATCCAGCACGGCTACACGCCGATCCTGTGCACGCAGGAGCCCGGCGGTGCCCCCGAGGACGAGTTCACCGAGATGCTCCTCGACCGGGGCGTGTCCGGCATCGTCTTCGTCTCCGGCCTGCACGCCGACACCACCGCGCGGATGGACCGCTACACCCGGCTCACCGACCGGGGGCTGCCGATCGTGCTCGTCGACGGCTACAACGAGGCCATCCCGGTGCCGTTCATCTCGCCCGACGACCGGCTCGCCGCGCGCCTGGCCGTGCAGCATCTGGTGGACCTCGGGCACGAGCGCATCGGCCTCGCGCTGGGGCAGCGGCGCTTCGTCCCGGTCATCCGCAAGATCGAGGGCTTCCGCCAGGCGATGACGCAGCTGCTCGGCCGGGCCGACGTCGACGACCTCATCCAGCACTCGCTGTTCTCCGTCGAGGGCGGGCAGGCCGCCGCCTCGGCGCTGCTCGACCGCGGCTGCACCGGGATCTTCTGCGCGAGCGACCTCATGGCGCTCGGCGCGATCCGCGCCGCCCGCGAGCGCGGGCTGTCGGTGCCCGGGGACGTGTCGGTCGTCGGGTTCGACGACTCGCCGCTGATGGCGTTCACCGACCCGCCGCTGACGACCGTGCGCAAGCCGATCGGCGCGATGGCGGCCGCCGCCGTCGAGACCCTGCTCGAGGAGATCGGCGGCACTCCCGCCAAGCACGTCGAGCTGGTCTACCAGCCCGAGCTCGTGGTGCGCGGCTCCACCAGCTCGGGCCCGCTGGTCAACCGCTGAGCCTTGCCGCTGCCGCCTGACCCCGGCCGCTGCCGCCACCGGTCCCGGCCGCCCGTGCGGCGTGAAGCGCCCGGCGCGGGTCCGCTGTACCCGCAGGCCGGTCCCGGCATGCCCGCCCCGGCCTGATCGCCTTTCACCCCCGTTCCGGCGACCGTGCGAGATCACCGCGCCGGACCCTCATGACGTCCTCAGGAGCGTTGCGAATGACCGATCACCCCTTCGACGTCCTGGTCGTCGGCGGCGCCGGTGTCGACACGACCGTCTACGTGCCCGAACTGCCCCTGCCGTACGCCGACACCTACGCCGTGCCGCCCGTCGTGGACCGGATCGGCAACACCGGCGCGGGAGTAGCGCTCGGCTGCCACGCCCTCGGCCTGCGCGTGAAGTTCGTCGACCTCATCGGCGACGACCCGCAGGGCGCGCTGATCCGCGACCACCTCGCCGCCCGCGGCGTGGACTTCGCCCACGCCCCGTCCGAGGCGGGCACCCGCCGCAGCGTCCTGCTCGTGGGCCCAGACGGCAGGCGCCTCTCGCTCTTCGACCCCCGGGCCGTCCCCGGCCAGCGGATGCCCCGCGACCTTTACCTGCCGGCCCTCCGATCGGCCCGGCACGTCCACGTCTCGATCGTGGACTTCGCCCGGCACGTGTACGCCGACATCCCGGACGGCACGACGGTCTCGACCGACCTGCACGACTGGGACGGCGAGAACCCGCACCACGAGGACTTCGCCTACTCCTCCGACGTGGTCTTCCTGTCCGCGACCAAGCTCGGCGGGCGGCGCGAGGAGGTCATGCGGGCGATCGCGGAGCGGGGCCGCGCGTCGGTGGTCGTGTGCACGGACGGGGCCGAGGGCTGCCACGTGCTGGCCGAAGGGAAGGTCCGCGGCTTCCCGGCCGAGCCGCTGCCGGGCCCGGTGGCCGACAGCAACGGCGCCGGCGACGCGTTCGTGTCGGGCTTCCTGTACGGCCGCCTGGCCGACCGGCCCCTGGAGGAGTGCGTACGGCTGGGCGCGGTGGCCGGGGCGCACGCGTGCACCTCGGAGGGCACGCACGAGGACCCGATCGGCCTGGACGCCCTGCTGGGCCCGGTGTCGTGAGACTGGGTGCTGTGTCGTGAGACTGGGTGCTGTGTCGTGAGACGACGCCGGGCCCGCCACCGCAGGTGAGCGGTCGCGGGCCCGGCACCCATGGACGTGCCCGGGTCGCGGGCGCGAGCATGGCCACCGGCTCCGCCGAGGGAGGAAGGACGGGCCGGCGAGCTGGGGAAACTCAGCGAGCGCTCAGGGGCGCAGCGCGAGGGGAGCGCTAATGGACGCAGCGCGGGTGGGAGCGCTCAAGGACGCAGCGCGGCGGCCTCGGACGCGAGCTTCTCGATCCTGGCGAAGTCGCCCGCCGTCACGAGGCTGCGCGGCGTGAGCCAGCTTCCGCCGACGCAGCCGACGTTCGGCAGGGCGAGGTAGGCCGGCGCGTTCGACGGCGTGATCCCGCCCGTGGGGCAGAACCGCACGTCGGGCAGCGGGCCGCCCAGCGACTTCAGGTACGCGACACCGCCGGCCGGCTCGGCCGGGAAGAACTTGAGCTCGCGCACGCCGCGCTCGGCCAGCGTCATCGCCTCGGTGGCCGTGGCGACGCCCGGCAGGAACGGCACGCCCGAGGCGAGCATGGCCGCGAGCAGGCCGGGCGTGGTGCCGGGGGAGACGAGGAAGCGAGCGCCGGCCCCGGCCGCGGCCTCCACGTCCTCGGGCGAGCGCACGGTGCCCGCGCCGATCACGGCCTCCGGCACCTCGGCGGCGATCCGCCGGATCGCGTCGAGGGCGACCGGAGTGCGCAGCGTGACCTCGATGACCGGCAGCCCGCCCGCCACCAGGGCCCGGGCGAGGGGGACGGCGCTCTCGGCGTCGTCGAGGACGACCACCGGGACGACCGGCGCGAGGTCGAGAAGGTTGCTCATACCAGCTCCACATGGGGGTTTCGTTGGGCGAGCCAGGCGGCCGCACCCGTCAGCGCCGGCTGCTCGGCGATGATCAGAACGGTGGCGATCGCGGCGGCGTACTCGGTCAGCGCCGGCGCGGTCGTCTCGAACCGGGCCCGGAACGCGCTGCCGGGGATCCGCGAGACCAGGCGCGGCAGCACGCCGCCGCCCAGGTAGACCCCGCCCCGCGCGCCGAGGGTGAGCGCCACGCCGCCGGCGAAGCCGCCGAGCAGGGCGAGGAAGACCTCCACGGTCTCGGCGCACAGCGGCTCGTCCGAGGAGGTGATCTGCGCCGCCGTACGGGCCTCGGGCGCGACGCCGCGCACGAGCGCGAGCCCGCGGTGCAGGCGCGGCAGCCCGGTGCCCGACAGCAGGTGCTCGGCGTCCACGTACGGCAGGCCGTCCGCGCGCAGCGCCCTGACGATCTCCATCTCCAGGTCCGTGACGGTGGGAACCGCCACGTGCCCGCCCTCGCCGGGCACCGGCTGCCAGCCCTCCCGCACGGGCACGAGACCGGCCACCCCGAGCCCGGTGCCGGGTCCGAGCACGGCCTTCGTCAGGCCGGCGGTCGGCGGCGGGCCGCCGAGCGGCAGGAGGTCGTCCCCCGCCAGGTGCGGCAGCGAGATCGCCAGCGCCTCGAAGTCGTTGAGCAGCACCGTACGCGGGATGCCGAGCTTTTCCACGGATCCCGACCATCCCGCGTTCGTCAGCCGGTACCGGTCGTTGTCGACCGGACCGGCGATCGCCAGGCACGCGGCCCCCGGCCGAACTCCGCCCGCATGGTCTGCGAGATAGGCGGCTACGGCATCGGCAAGGCCGAGATGCTGGGAAACGTCGAGTACGGCTACCGCCTCCGGCTGCCCTCCGGGCCGCGTCACCAAACCGAACCTGGCGTTGGTTCCGCCGATGTCCGCGACCAGCCAGGGAAGGCTCACGCGGCACCTCCGAAGACGCTCGCCCCGCGCTCGGCCGGGCCGACCGTGCGGCGGAAGGAGGCGAACAGCTCGCGGCCGGTGCCGGCCCACTGCTCGTCGGTCAGCGGGGCGCCCTCCGGCGTACGCCCGGTGAGGTCGGCGAGCACGGTGAGGGTCCCGGCGGCCGAGTCGAGGCGGATCACGTCGCCGTCGCGCACCAGCGCGATCGGCCCGCCGTCGGCGGCCTCGGGAGACAGGTGGATCGCCGCGGGGACCTTCCCCGAGGCGCCGGACATGCGGCCGTCGGTGACGATGGCCACCTTCTGGCCGCGGTCGAGCAGGACGGCCAGCGGCGGCGTGAGCTTGTGCAGCTCCGGCATGCCGTTGGCCCGGGGGCCCTGGTAGCGGACGACCGCGACGAAGTCCTGCCCGTCGAGCTCGCCCCGCTCGAACGCGGCGAGCAGATCGAGCTGGTCGTCGAACACCTTGGCGGGGGCCTCGATCACCAGGTGCGCGGGCTTGACGGCGGAGACCTTGCTCACCGCCCGGCCCAGGTTGCCCGACAGCATGTGGATGCCTCCGTCGGGGGAGAACGGCTCGGCGACCGGCCGCAGGACCTCGGTGTCGGCGCTGGGCTCTGTCCGCTCCTCCCACACCAGCGCGCCCTCCTTGAGCGCCGGGGCGGAGCGGTAGAGGCCGAGGCCGCGCCCGGCGACCGTGAGCACGTCCTCGTGGAGCAGCCCGGCGTCCAGCAGGTCGCCGATGAACACCGCCATGCCGCCCGCGGCCTGGAAGTGGTTCACGTCCGCCTGGCCGTTGGGGTACATCCGGGTGATCAGCGGCACGACCTTGGACAGGGCCGCCATGTCGTCCCAGGTCAGCTCGATGCCAGCGGCCGCCGCCATAGCGACCAGGTGCATCGTGTGGTTGGTGGAGCCGCCGGAGGCGAGCAGCGCGACGACCGCGTTGACGATCGCCTTCTCGTCCACGATCTCGGCGACGGGCGTGTAGTCCTCGCCGTGCGGGGTGATCTCGACCGCCCGCCGCGCCGCCGCCGCGGTCAGCGCGTGCCGCAGCTCGGTGTGCGGGTTGACGAACGTCGCCCCCGGCAGGTGGAGGCCCATGACCTCCATGAGGAGCTGGTTGGAGTTGGCGGTGCCGTAGAACGTGCAGGTGCCGGGGGAGTGGTAGGACGCCGCCTCGGCGTCGAGCATCTCCAGGCGGCCGATCTTGCCTTCGGCGAAGGACTGCCGCGCCCTGGCCTTGACCTTGTTGGGCAGGCCCGAGGTCATCGGCCCGGCGGGGACGAATATGGCCGGTAGGTGCCCGAAGTGTAAGGCGCCGACGAGCAGCCCCGGGACGATCTTGTCGCAGACCCCGAGCAGCAGGGCCGCGTCGAACATGTCGTGCGACAGCGCGATCGCGGTCGCCATCGCGATCACGTCGCGGCTGTAGAGCGACAGCTCCATGCCCGCCCTGCCCTGGGTGATGCCGTCGCACATCGCGGGCACGCCGCCCGCCACCTGCGCCACGCCGCCCGCCGCCCGGACCGCCCGCTTCAGCTCCGGCGGGTAGGTCTCGTACGGCTGGTGCGCCGACAGCATGTCGTTGTACGACGTCACGATGGCAACGCCGGGCTTCGCCGTACCGCGCAGGTCGAGCTTGTCCTCGGCGGGCGCGGCGGCGAAGCCGTGGGCCAGGTTGGCGCAGCCGAGCCGCCCCCGGGCCGGCCCCCGCTCACGCAGCTCGGCCCCGGCGCGGCGCACCCGCTCCAGGTAGGCCCCGCGGCTTTCGCGGCTCCGCGCGACCACGCGATCGGTGACCTCGGTGATAACGGGGTTCGTCACGGAAGGTCCTCCTCCTGCCGGGGCCGCCGCGAGGCGGGTCCAACTCGCCCCGGGGCTGTCGTCCCGGGACGTGTGCCCGGCGGCGCGTCCGGCCCCGATCCGTTGATCGGGCACCAGGTGTCGATCGGGCACGGATGGGACAGTATCGGGAAGTTATGCGACTTTTCAAGCCCACTTTTGTAACTCAGAATGAATAAGTCATTGAACTTAGGTGAGTTCCTGTGCTTCACTTACGCTCGATGTCACGTCTAGCCACCACCGGCGAGGTCCTCCAGCTCATCCGGAGCGGGGAGGCGGTGACGCGCGCCGACATCGGCCGTGTGACGGGCCTGTCCCGCCCCGCCGTAGCGCACCGCGTCGCCGATCTGCTTCAGCGCGGGCTGATCCTGGAGGACGCCGAGGGGCCGTCCACCGGAGGCCGCCCGCCCATGCGGCTGCGCTTCGCCGCCTCCGGGGGAGTCGTCCCGGTGGCCTCGCTCGGCGCCCGCCGCACCCAGATCGCGCTGTGCGACCTCGCGGGCGAGGTGCTGCACCGCACCGACCTGGACATCGACGTCGAGGAGGGGCCGGGCGTCGTCCTGCCCCTGCTCATGGACACCTGGGAGAAGCTGCTCGACGGGCGGGACGACGTCGTCGGCATCGGGCTGGGCGTGCCGGCGACCGTGGAGTTCGCCGCAGGACGGGTCGAGAGCGCCCGCGTAATGGCGAGCTGGACCGGCGTGGTGATCCCGCCGATCATCGCCGAGCGGTTCCGCGTGCCGGTGCTCGTGGACAACGACGTGAACGTCATCGCGATGGGCGAGCACCGGGTCGTCTACGCGTCGGAACTCGACGACCTGCTGTTCGTGAAGGTCTCCACCCGGATCGGCGCGGGAGTGATCTCCGGCGGCGGCATCCTGCGCGGCGCGCTCGGCGCGGCCGGGGAGATCGGGCACATCCCCGTGCGGGACGGCGGGGGCGTGCTGTGCCGCTGCGGCAACCTCGACTGCGTCGACTCGGTCGCCAGCGGCACCGCGATCCTGCGCGACCTGCGGGCCAAGGGCCGCGACGTGATGTCGCTCGCCGACGTGACCGCCCTGGTCCGGGCCGGCGACGCGGAGACCATGGCCGTGGTGCGGCAGGCCGGTCGCTGGCTCGGCGAGGTCATCTCCGGCGCGGTCAACCTGCTCAACCCCGCCGTCGTGGTCCTCGGGGGCGACGTCGCCGAGATGTTCCAGCCGCTGGTGTCGGGCGTGCGCGAGGTCGTCTACCGGCGCTCCACCCAGCTCGCCACCCGCAGCCTGCGCATCGAGCGCAGCCACCTCGGCCCCGGCGCGGGCATCACCGGCTGCGCGCTCATGGTCCTCGACCACGTCCTGTCGGCCCAGGCCGTCGACGCCGCCGCCCGCTGAGATCCGCGCCGGAGCGCGGCCTGTCCGCCGAGGCGGGCTTGCGCGGTTCGCCGGGCTGGAGGCCGGACCGGACCGGACCGGACCGCGGCCGCCGGTCCACGGGCTCGCGGCCCGAAGTCGCACAGGCAATCGGGCATGCCGCGAATACCCGACGAATGTCCGGTGGACGCCCTGGTCCGCCACGTACGCAGCCATGAGAGTGGATCCCAGGACCGGTGCTGCACGTCGTTCTGCGGCAGGGAGTGCCACTGCTCCCCTCCCGGCCCTCCGAAGCCGCCGACGTGAAGGCCGCACGAGGCGGTTCCCCCGGAAACGGTTCCGCAGAAGGGAAAGACTCGCATGTTCAGACGGTTCCGAGCGGCCACGACGGTCGCTGTCGCCCTGGCGGCGGCCGGGTCGGCGGTCGTCGTCGCGTCCCCCGCCCAGGCGTCCCCCAGTGACTGTCTCTCCTACCTCGCCGGCGCGGGTTATCCGGAGACGACGGCGAAGAGGATGGCCTGCGAACGGGCCGCCAGCGGGGAGATCGGCGGCTACGTCTTCTGCTACGACGTGCTCAGGGAGACCGGCGTCAGCCCCACGCACGCCGCCGAGGCGTGCGACCGGGCCGACGGGGTGTGGGCGGCCTCAACAGGCGCCGGTCCCGCGGAGCGCTGACCGCCGAGACGACCGGCGGCGCCGGTCACGCCCAATGGAAGCCATCGAAAGAGAGGCATCATGACTGTGCGCTTCACGAAGACGGCCATCGGACTGGGCGCGGCTTTCGCGCTGATGTCGAGCGGAATCGCGAGCGCGGCCCCGGTGCGGGCGGAACCTTCCACGGCCGGCCTCGCGCCCGCTGTGAGTTGCTCGACCTCACTTCCCCCGTCGGGCTCCTTCCTCGAAGCCACCTACTCCCAGCCCAACGCATGCGGGAAGTGCGTGGCCGCGGGCAGCGCGTACGAGGCGACCGGGAACTACCGCGCCTACTGCCGTTACATCCGCGACGGCAGCAGCATCGTCGCGGTCCAGCTCTGGCTCTTCTGCGTGGTCTGCAGGAGCGATGAGCCGCTCGCGAGCCGCGCCGTGGCCGCCTGAGACCACCATCCGCGGCGCCCTTCCGGATCGTCCCCGGAGGGGCGTCGCGCTCCGCGGCTCTGTCGGACGATCTGGCTGGGGATCAGCGCCGGGCATCCCGGCGGGACCGGCACCGGCACGCGGATCCGACCCTCGCGGGCGCGGCGTCCGCGAGCACGATCAGCAGCCTGTGGCCGGTCAGGACCGTCTGGTAGAGCCGGCCCCAGTCCCCGAGGTTCGAGGTCTCCCCGTGAGGCAGGCGGAGCGTGCACAACAGGTGGCGGAGCACCTCGTCGGGCTCCGGCCTACCCGACAGATCCACGAGGAGACACGGCTCCGGAAACCGGCGTACGAGCCGGTGATCGGACCGGACGGCCCCGGCGCTGCGGCCGATCATATGCACGCCCTCCGTCAGGCCGGTGTCGTTCTGCTCTCGCCCCAGAGAGCCGGCCTCCTGTTCGGGCGCCCCGCGGTGCGGGATGCCGGGGCATGCGTACCCCGCGTCGCGCCGGGCCGGCATGCGGCAGGCGGCCGCGGCGAGCGCCGCCCGCTCCCGCCCGTCCAGGCCCAGCGCCTCGGCCAGCCGCTGAAGCGACGCACTGCGGGGTCGCCCCACGACGTCGCCTTCGAGCCTGCCGATGGTGCGGACGTTGACGCCTGCCCGGTCGGCGAGCTGCTCCTGGGTCAGCAGCGCGCGATCCCGCCAGGCCCGGATGAGCGTTCCCAGGCTCCGATGCTCCGTTTCCTGCGTGCCGGGTGTCGTCTGAGTCATGGCTCGACTCTCCCGGCGGCCCGAGGACGCGCCAAGGACGGTCGCGAAGACAGGTCCGGAAACTTGGGCTTTCCGTCCGTCATCCCACCTCGCGGCGGCGGCCGCCATGCGGTGACGGCGCGACGTGAGTGGATCGAACACTGAGCCCGGAGTGCTTCAGACCGACCGGGAACGGATATGTCGGGCGGTGGCACTAGGCTCTGTGGCGATCTTCCATGGCCCCCAGGAGTCCTTCGTGCGTGAACGTGTCCGCCGCCTGATCGAGTCGCGGCGGTTCCAGCAGGCGATCACCGTGGTGATCCTCTTCAACGCGGCCACGCTGGGCGTCGAGACCTCCGCCGAGGCGGTCGCCCGGTACGGCACGGAACTGCACGTCGCCGACCATGTCGCCCTGTACGTCTTCGTGGCGGAGATTCTGGCCAAGATCTACGTCTACGGGTGGCGGTTCCTCCGCGACGCCTGGAACGTCTTCGACCTGCTGATCATCGGCTTCTCGTTCCTCCCCACGGCGGGCGGCCTGTCGGTGCTGCGGGCTCTGCGCGTCCTGCGGGCGCTGCGGCTGATCTCGGTGGTGCCGTCGCTGCGGCGGGTGGTCTCCGCGCTGCTCACCGCCATCCCGGGGATGACCTCGATCGTCGTCCTGCTCGGCCTCGTCCTGTACGTCGGCGCCGTCATGGGCACCAAGCTGTACGGCGCCGCCGCGCCCGAGTACTTCGGCGACCTGCCCACGTCGCTGTACACGTTGTTCCAGGTCATGACGGGGGACGGCTGGTCGGAGATCAACCGGCAGCTGATGGAGAGTCATCCCTCGTCATGGATCTACTTTGTGGTGTTCGTCCTGGTCTGCACCTTCGTCGTGCTGAACCTCTTCATCGCGGTCGTGGTGAGCGCGATGGAGGAGGAGGCCAGGGACGACCGCTCGACGCTCGCCGAGCTGTCGGCCCTGCGCGAGGAGATCAGGAGCCTGCGCGAGAGCCTGGGCGAACGGGTGCCCTCCTGAGCCGCGTCCCATGGCCCATGATCGTCGCTTGCTAGACTCCGCGCATGCGGCTTCCGACGGACGCTGAGATCCGCGCACTGCACGCGAAACACGCGCCCACGGAGGAAGCGTTCGACCTCGTCCACACGCACTGCGAGATCGTCTGCGCGATCGCCCTGCGGCTGGCCGACCGCGCCGGGCTCGACGTCGACGCCGAGTTGGTGCGGGCCGGAAGCCTCCTGCACGACATCGGCGTCTACCTGCTCTACGACGAGGACGGACGGCTCGACCACGCCGGTTACGTGCGCCATGGGATCCTCGGCCACGAACTGCTCCGCGGGGAGGGACTACCCGAGAGCCTGTGCCGGTTCTGCTCTCACCACACGGGTGTGGGCATCAGCCGGGAGGACGTGCTGCGACAGGGCCTGCCGCTGCCTCCCGCCGACTATCACGCGGAGTCGGCCGAGGAAGAGCTCGTGATGTTCGCGGACAAGTTCCACAGCAAGACCGACCCGCCGAGATTCGTCACCGCCGACTCCTACGCGGCCCACGTCCGCCGCTACGGCGAGGACAAGGCCGAGACGTTCGCGTCGATGTGCGCGGTCTTCGGCGTCCCCGACCTGCGGCCGCTCGCCGCCGCGTACGGGCACGGGATCGTGTAACCGGCGACCGGCGTGAGCCGCGAGGGCTACGGCGTCAGCACGATCCTGCCGAACACCTCGCCCGCGTCCATCTTCCGGTGCGCCGACACGGCTTGCTCCAACGGCAGCACCTCGTGCACCACCGTGTGCAGCGCGCCGCGACTCGCGGCGGCGAACTGCTCGGTCCTCACGGCACGCCGCTCGGGCCCGGCCACGGTGTCGGCGCTGAACGTGGCGAACGACATCGACTTCCGGAACGCCGCCATCATCCTCATGCCGAAGTCCGCCGGCGGCTGGCCTCCGACCGCGCCGACGGCCACCATGCGACCGTTCGGGTTGAGCTTGGCGAAGAACGAAGGCATGTCCGCGCCGGCGACGATGTCGATGATGACGTCGTAGCCCGCGGGAGCGTCCGCGCCGCCCTCGCCGGAGCGGTCGAGCACGTGGGTCGCGCCGAGCGCGCGCAGGCGCTCGCCGCGCTCGGCCGACGACGTCGTGACCGCCACCGCGCCGGCACCGCCGTGAGCGGCGAGCTGGACCGTCATGATCCCGATGCTGCCGGCCGCGCCGCGTACCAGCACCGACTCGCCGGGCGCGAAGCGGGCATGGGAAAGGCCGAAGTGGGCCACCACCCCGGAGCTCCCGAGCGTCACCGCGTCGACGGCGGACAGGCTCGCGGGAAGGGGAAGGACCTCCTCGATCGCGGCGATCGCCTGTTCGACGTAGCCGCCGCCCACGCCGGTGAACGCCCACACCCGCTGCCCGATCCACGACGTGTCGACGTCGTCGCCGACGGCGATCACGGTGCCCGCCACCTCGCCGCCGGGGATATGGCCTTCCGTGAAACCGTAGGCAGCCAGAGCGCCGCTTCGGATCACGGCGTCGACGCCGCCGACGCCGATCGCCTCGGTGGCGATCAGCACCTGCCCGGCTCCGGGAGCCGGGGCAGGGAGGTCGATGACCGCCAGACCTTCGGGACTTCCGAATGCCTGGATCGTGACTGCCTTCAAGGTCGTCTCCATGCTCTGGGACCGATCGGGACCGGCCCGGGCGCCGCGCGCCCGGACGCGACGGAAGCGCATCGCTTCCATGCCTCGGACGGTATTGGACTCGACCGCCCGTTCGACTGAAGTGAGAGGGGCGACCGACCGTTTGCCTCACATCCCCGCGTTCCGCGACACCAGACGGGAACGATTGGAGGCGCCGCCTACGCCCTCGCCGGCAGCCGGTCGATCTGGACCTCCAGCGGCGGGGCGCCGAGGCGGTTGTCGACCTCGTCGTAGGGCACGGCGGGCGGCTCGTCGACGCGGATGGCGCGCAGATATTCGGCGAACCTCTCCAGCTTCTGCCCGTCCCTGGCGAGGCCCCGGCGGATGAGCCGCTCACGCAGCGTCGGGCCGTCGGAGCGGATCCAGATCAGGCGCACCTCAGGTCCGCCCAGCGCCTCCACCCACGCGTGCCAGAGCGCCGCGTCGTGCACCTGGGAGGTGAAGGGCCCGCCGAGCATCACCGGGCAGCCGTGGGAGCGGATCTCCCTGGCCGTCGCCGTCATGCCGGCGTACTCGTGCCGCTTGACGTGCTCGTCGTACCACGGCCCCTCACGCTCGCCCGGGGGCCTGCCGTACGCGGCGAGCGTGGCCTCGACGAAGCCGCCGTACATCGTGTCCTTGTCGAGCAGGGCGGGCACGGGGTCGAGGCGGGCCAGCAGCAGGTCGCAGACGGTCGACTTGCCCGCGCCCGGCGGACCGGACACCACCCAGACCGGAGCGGTCATCGCGGCGGGCCGTAGGGCTCGATGGGCGGATCGGAGTAAGGCCCGCCGTCCGCCGCCCCGGCGCCCGAGTCGCCGACGCGCCGTCCGGCGTCCTCCGTCACCCGCAGGACGTACAGGTTCCTGCCGGGATCGACCGGCACCAGGCCGTACGCGGCGTCGACCTCGTCCTCGGTGAGGCCGAGCCGCCGCATCGCGGCCTCCAGCGTCGCGGGCGCGGCGAGCCGCACGGTGATGAGCACCTCGGCCACCGGCCCCGCCTCCCTGCTGGACGTCTCGTCACCGGACGACGCGGCGGCCTCAGGCCGCTCTCGCGGCGCTGTGGTTCTCAGGCCGCCTTCGCGGCGCTGTGGTATTCAGGCCGCCTTCGCGGCTCGGCGGCGCAGCGCGGCGATGATGCCGGCGGCGTCCACCACGCCGTATCCGTAGTCGTGGTCATACCCTACGGCACTGCGATCATCGGCCGTCCGGCGGAGCAGGGTCCTGAGCTGGGCGGGCGGCAGCACCGTCGAGGGCCAGCGGGAGCGTACGGCGGCGACCAGCCCGGCCGCGACGGGGCAGGCCGCCGAGGTGCCCGAGTCGGGCTCGCCGTCGCCGAGCGCGCCTGAGCCGGCGAAGTGCGTGTAGGAGCAGACGTCCGGCTTGCGCGCGGCCAGTCGGCCGGGGCCCTGCGAGGAGTAGCCCACCCGTGTGCCCGCCGTGTCGATTCCGCCGATCGACAGCGCGCGGGGATGGGAGTTGGCCCCGACGATGGGCCGGTCGGGGTAGGCGCACCTGCTGTCGCGGCACTGCGTCCCGCAGTTGCCCGCGGCGAACAGGATGTCCGCCCCCGCCTCGGCCAGGCTGCCGACGATCAGGTTGAACGGATGGGCCGGGTTGTCGGAGTAGTTGCCGGGGTGTCCGGGCGGGAAGTCCCAGCGCGGGGAGAACGACCCCCAGCTGTTGGTCACCACGAGCGCCCGCGATTCGGCGGGCTGGGCGTCGAGGACCTCGCGCAGATGGGCGTACGCGGCGATCGCGTCGGACAGCAGGCCGTCGAGCGTCGAGCCGCCCTGCCGCCGCGACAGCAGCACGGGCACATCCACCAGCGACGCCTTGGGCGCGGCGATCAGCGCGTCGAAGGCGCACATGGTGCCGTGGTCGACAGGGAAGTCCCCCGGGGTTCCGGAGACGCTCTGAGGGTTCCAGCTCCGCTCGTGATCCACTGTCACGTCGTGGCCGCGGGCGGACTTGACGTACGCCGCGTTGATGCCGGTGTCGACGACCGCGAGGGGGACGCCGGAGCCGTCCAGCCCCTCGGCCGTCAGGTCGGGCACGCGTAGCAGGCGTTCGACGTCGTGCCAGTCGCCGACGGCGGGGTCGCCCCCGCAGGTGAGCGAGGTCTCGATCGCCGGGTCGGCGTACACCGCGACCACGTCGCGGCGGGCCGCGGGCAGGAGGGCGATCCTGCTGGTGACCTCGTCGTCGGCGATCTCCCCGCGGACCACGACCGAGGCGTCCTGGGGCGCCATGGAGAAGACCAGCGGCTGGTTGAGCGACAGCGGGTCCCCGCCGGGGGACGCGGGCATCGGGCGGGGCACGGCCACGGGGGCGTACGAGTGGTCGAGGACGACCCCGGGCAGGCCGTCGGCCACGTCCGACGCCATCGAGGGGACCGACGGGTCGGCGACGGCGGCGACCAGGTCGGGGGACGGACGCAACTGGATGAGTACGCGCACGACGAGTCCACTCCGTTACTAGGCGGATCGTGACTGGGTGGATACGTTACGTGACAACCTTGCTGCATCCGGAGGGCGGCGTCCACGCCTTCGCGGAAAAACCCGCTGGTGTCGCCCGCTCAGGAGCCCTCGCTCAGAAGCGTTGGCTCAGAAGCGTTGGCTCAGAAGCCGCACAGCTCCGACAGGCTCTTGGCCGCCTTGTCGTTCGTGGTGGGCGTCCTGCGGGGGCTCGCCCCGGCGACGACCGGCGTACGGGAGGGAGACGGACTCGGCGACGCGGACGGGGAGTGCGAGCCGGAGGGGGCGACGGACGCCACCGACCCGGCGGACGACATCGGCGAGGCGGTGGCCGCGACGGCGCCCCGGTCGGACATCGACTGCCGGATCGCCTCCTTGGTCAGCTGCCTGATCTTGACCCAGTCCGGGTTGCCGGTGTAGATGAGCGGCGGCACGAACTGGAGACTGGTGATCTTGGCGCTGCGCACCTTCATGCCGAGCGGGACGAGGTGCTCCAGCAGGTCGCGGGGGATGTCGGTGCGGAACATGTGCCGGGCCGCCGCGGCGATCTTGTTGAAGTTCGCGAGCACCGTGGCCGGGGTGACCTGCTGGGCGAGCGCGCCGATGACGCAGCGCTGGCGGGCCATGCGGGAGAAGTCGTCGCTGTCCACCCGTGAGCGGCCGTACCAGAGCACCTCCTCGCCGTTGAGCGTCCGGTATCCGGCCTTGATGGTCCCGGCGGTGCCGAACTTGCCGCCCCACCTGACGTCCTGCTCGACCCGGATCTTGAGCCCGCCGACCGCGTCGATCAGGGCCGCGAAGCCGTACATGTCGACGATCGCGTAGTAGTCGATGTTCAGGCCCAGGGTGTAGCCGATGGCGTCCTTCAGCGCCTGAGCGCCCTTGTTCTTGCCGCCCATGACCTGGGGGTTGTTGTCGGCGTAGTACCAGACGGAGTTGAGCAGGCCCTGTCCCTCGGCGTTGAAGCCGTTGGGGAACACCTTGCGCAGGGGGCTGCTCGGGGGGAAGCGGACGTACTGGAGGTTGCGCGGCAGACTGAACAGGACGGTGTTGCCGGTGGCGATGTTCACGCTGGCCACGGTCATCGAGTCGGTGCGCACCCCGAGCCGGTTGCCCGCCGCGTCGCCGCCGATCAGCAGGAAGTTCACGCGCGTGCGGCCGTTCCACGGGTCCTCGGCGCGTACGGGGACGGGGGTCGAGCCCTCCACCGGAGCCGTGACGTCGTCGAGTAACTGGCTGGCCGTCCTGATCGTGTTCGCGGTGAAGGCGAACGGGGCCATCACGGCCACGCACAGCACGCCCGCGACGATGCCGGACACCACCTGCCCGGTCTGCGTCAGGCGCTGCGGACGCAGGGCGACGAACGACAGGAGCACGAGCGCGAACCAGGCGAGCGCGCACACGGCGGCGCCGGCCATGACGGCGGTCATCGTGCTGCCGCGCAGCGCGACCCCCGCGTTGTCCTTCAGGCGCAGGACCAGGACCACCAGGGCGACCAGCACGACGCCGAACGTCGCCAGCAGCGCGATCCCGGTGCGGCGGTTGCCCGCCCGCAGGTGGGCCGCCCCGGGCACGACGGCCGACAGCGCCGTCCAGCCGATCAGGGAGGCGGTGGTCAGCCGAGGGCCGAAACGCGGCCCCTCGCCGCGCGCGGCCGCCGTGGGCGGCGGGCCCATGGGTTCCTTGCCGCCCCCGCCCCCGCCCCCACCACGCCGACCTGTGTTCCCACCGGGCTGACCTGTGTCTCCGCCGGCTCCACTGGGCTGACCTGCATTTCCACCGGGCTGACCTGGCCGCTGACCTTCCAGGGGCCCTCCGGCCTCGTCAGCGGGACCCCCGCCTCGCATGGTTCACCGCTCTCTCCTCCGAAGCTGTGGCAGGGATTCTAACCCCCATATCCGGACAAGGTAGACGTAAATCGGGGGGCCCATCACGACACGGAACTGGAGCCGACGACCCAGGTGTTGCACTGGTAGGCCATCGGGCGGGTGTATCCCTGGCGGAACCAGCCGGCGTTGCTGCGCGTGTTTCCGTGGTCGCGCGGCCCTCCCGGCTGGTCGCCCAGGTGGCTGTAGGCCCACAGGAGCGTGTTGCGCCGGGTGGTGTCGATCGGATACGAGGCGGCGACCGACCGCATGAACATGCCGCCGAAACACGTCGCCTGCAGTTCGTGCCGGCGACTCAGAGCCATCTTGCCGCTCCGCGAGCCGGTGTCGAGCGTCTGCCGCCACCAGGAGTCGGAGATGCCCGACAGGCTCTGGATGTGGTGGCCGTACTCGTGGGCCATCATGCTGATGATGATCCCGTTCCACGACCCGAGCGAGCCGTACTCCCTCGTCATGGCCGAGGTGGAGGCGTAGATCGTGCTGTTGCTCGGGCAGTAGTACGGCACGTTGCTGCCGGGGGAGGGATAGTCGCCGCACGCGCCCCTGCCCTTGCGGGCCGCGATCATGTACTTCGGCGGGGTCCAGTCGATCCCGACCCGCTCCAGCGCCGGCGCCCAGGCCTTGCCCATGCACGCGCCGGTCTTGAGGATCAGCGCCTTGAACTGGGCGTGGTTGTAGATGCTGGCGTTCCCGGCCCGGCAGTTCGTCTTCGCCAGCGATCCTGCCCGATAGAGGGTGTTGTTCTTCGTCGTGCGGTTGAGCACCGGAGTCGGCCGTGTCGTGGGCTGCGACGTCGGCTTCGAGGTGGGCTTCCGGGTCGGTTCCGTGTCCGTGGTGGCTTCGTGCGAGGGGAACGGCGAGAAGGTGAAGGTCGGGATCGCGACCGGCGAGACCGTTTCGTCGTGGTCCGACAGGCCGGCCAGTGCGCTCACGATCACGACGAGCACGAAGACCAGCGCCAGCACGCCAATGAGCGCGCCGACGACCGCCCCCGCGCCGGACTTGCGGCGGGGCGGCCGCCAGGCGGGCGGCGGATACGGGGCGGCGGGCCCGCGCGGGGGAGGCGGAGGCTGCGGGGCCCACCCCGGCCCCTGCGGCGGCCCCTGCGGTGGTGCCTGCGGTGGTGGCACCTGGAACGGCGCTCCCTGGGGCGGCGCCGCCTGCGGGTAGGCAGGCCCGTTCGGCGCGTATGCCTGGCCTCCCTGGTGGCCCGCCGCTCCGTTCGGCGGCCCGTTCGGCGGCCCGTACGGAGAGCCGGGTGGGGCGGCGGGGGAGGTCGGGGGTGCGTAGGACTGCGCGTAGGGCCCCGCCTGAGCCTGTGCGGGAGGCTGCGCAAGGGACTGCGCGGGGGGCTGTGCGTGCGCTCCGGCGCCCGCCGCGTCCGGCCACGCCGGGGCCTGCGGCTGCGCCCCGCCCTGGAACTGTGCCCCGCCTTGGAACTGTGCCCCGCCTTGGAACTGTGCCCCGCCTTGGAACTGTGCCCCGCCTTGGAACTGCGGCCCGGGCTGATAGGGCGTCGCGCCCGGGTACGGGCCGTTCGGTGCATAGGCGCCGCCCTGCGCCTCGGCCCCCGGGTGCGCGCCTTGGCTATAGGGCGGCGCGGCCTGCGGGTAGGGGGTGCCGCCATTCGGTCCGGGGCTCGGAACACCGCCCTGCGGCTGAGTCCCGGGGTAGGCCCCCGCGCCCTGCGGTGGCCCGCTCGGCGGGTAGGCGGCGCCGCCCTGCGGCATGCCGGAGACGGCACCGTGAGGCTGCTGCCCGAAAAGAGGGGAGCCGGAAACAGGAGGGCCGGAAGGTTGGGGGCCGCCCTGCGGCGAGGCGTTCCCCGGATAGGCCGGGCCGTGGGACGGTGCGTTCCCCGGGTACGCGGACGGGCCCTGGGGATGTGCCCCGGGCGGATAGGGGCCGCCGTAAGGCTGACCTCCCGGCGCCTGGGAGCCGTTCTGCGGCTGCGGCGGCGGGTATGGAGCGGCGCCGGGCGCCTGCTGCCACGCGCCGCCCTCCGGGCCGCCCCACCCCGGCGGACCGTACGGTCCGGGGGCCGGGCCGGGGGATCGCGATCCGTCCGGTGAGGCGGACCCGGCCTCCGGTTGCGGCGAATACGGCGGTCCTGAATAGGGAGAACTCTCCCCGGGTGGCTCCTGGGGAGGGTACTGCTGCGCCACGACATTGCCCCCTTTGTGGATTTGGGGCAAAAGAATACTGTTTTCTCATCCATCACGGATGTAGCAGATGTCGGGCACGATGTGTAATCGACCGGCGTGATCTCTGCGATGTTCCGGAATCGCCGGGCTCGTCTGCCCTAGCGTTTTTCGCATGAATCTGCAGCAGCTCCGTTACGTGGTCGCCACTGCGGAGCACCGCACCATGACCGATGCCGCCAGATCGCTCTATATCGCGCAGCCCGCTCTGTCCCGCGCGATACGCGACCTGGAACGTGAACTCGGAATGACGCTTTTCGCGCGCTCGGGCCGCGGGGTCGTCGTGACGGCCCAGGGACGCCGGGTGGTGAAGCTGGCCCGCGAGGCCCTCGACGCGGTGGCCGAGATCGAGGCCCTCGCGACGCAGGGCAACTCCTCCGGCGCCGAGCTGCGGATCGCGTCCACGCCGAGCCTGGAGCCCGGCCTCGCCGGGCGCCTGCTGCCCGCGTACGCCGCCGAGCATCCGGGGATCCGGGTGCACATCGTGCGGTGCGAGGGCCGGGAGGGGGTGGTCAGCGCGGTACGCGAGCAGCGCGCCGATCTCGGGCTGACCGACCTCCCGGTGCCCACCGACCTGGTGAGCCACCCGCTCGAACGCCAGGAGATCGTGCTGATCTCCCCGCCCGGCCTCGACCTGCCCGATCCCGTCCCCGTGGCCCGGCTCGACGGCATGCGGCTCGTGCTGCCCGCCCCCGGCAACCCCCGCCGCAGGGAGTTCGACCAGATCTTCGCCACGTACGGCGTCCGCCCGATCCCGGCCGTCGAGTCCGACGAGCGGCGGGGCTGGCTGCGGACCGTACGGGAGGGGCGGGCCTCGCTGCTGTGGTATCGGGGCATGGCCGAGCAGGCGGCCAGGGCCGGTCTCGTGGTCCGCTCGCTCGATCCCTCGCTCCGGAAGATCATCGCGGTCGTGCACGCCCGGCGGCGGTTGCCCGCGATGGCGCAGGACTTCGTGGCCCTTGCCGAGGGCGGCTCCGCGGCATGAATCGTATGCGGACTGTTTGGATCGTTCCATCACCTCGCCCGTCGAGCGTGAGACCTGTCCCGGTCGCGCCACGGTGACCCATACCGGCAGGACCGCCGGCGGGCGGGTGAAGCTCCCGGACTTCCCGGGCGTCCCGGTCGAAGGGAGGCGGGCGGGTGGCCCGGTGTTGCGGTAACAACAGCGTTTGACCTGGTAGTTCGCCCCGCTTAGCGTGAAGTGGTGGTCACCACCGCGCCGCTCACGCGTCGGGTCGGCAACCTTCCAGCCGAGCTGACGAGCTTCGTGGGCCGCAGGCGCGACCTGACCGAGATCCGACGGTTGCAGAACATCTCGCGCCTGGTGACTCTGACGGGAGCGGGCGGCGTCGGCAAGACCCGGCTCGCGCTGCGGGTCGCCGCCGAGCAGCACCGGGCGTTCGACGCGGTCTGGCTGGTCGATCTGTCCGCCCTCGACGACCCGGAGCTGATCACCGAGACGGTGGCGGCGACCATCGGCGTGCGGGACCAGTCGGAGAAGTCCTCTCTCACCTCGCTGATCCAGGCGCTGTCGGCGCAGCGGACGCTGCTCGTGCTCGACAACTGCGAGCACCTGCGAGACGCCTGCGCGTCGCTCGCCGACCGGCTCCTGCGGGCCGTTCCCGATTTGCGGATCATCGCCACCAGCCGCCAGTCGCTCGGGGTCATGGGCGAGCACCAAATGGAGGTGGCGCCGCTCGCGCTTCCCGAGCCGGACCGGCGGCTCCCGGGGAGGGCGCCGGAGCTGTACGACGGAGTCTGCCTGTTCCTGGAGCGGGCGGCGGCCGTCGTGCCCGGGTTCCGCCTGACAGCGGACAACGAGGACGCCGTGATCGAGCTGTGCCGCCGGCTGGACGGGATCCCGCTGGCGATCGAACTGGCCGCCGTACGGCTGCGGGCGCTGACGGTCGACGCGCTGCTCGAACGACTCGACAACCGGTATGGCCTGCTCACGAGCGGGAGCCCGACCGTCGTCCCGCGCCAGCGGACCCTGCACGCGCTGGTGGACTGGAGCTTCCAACTGCTCTCCCCGTCCGAGCGCACGCTGTGCAGCCGCGTCTCGATCTTCCCCGGCCACTTCGATCTCGAGGCCGTGGAGGCGGTCTGCACCGGCGACGGCATCGAACAGCAGGACGTGCTCGATCTGATCGACGCGCTGCTGGACAAGTCGCTACTGCTGCGCGAGGAGCACGGGTGCCAGGTCCGCTACCGCATGCTGGAGACGCTGCGGGAGTTCGGCAGGCTTCGGCTGAAGGGGCCCGACGAGCGGCGAACGCTGGCCCGGCGCCACCGTGACCACTACCTCCGTCTGGTCGAGCGGGCGGTGGCCGAGTGGTTCGGCCCCGCCCAGTTGACGTGGTACGCCCGGTTGCGGCTGGAGCGGGCACATCTGCGCGCCGCCATGGAGTTCTGCCTCCATGAGCCCGGTGAGGCGGAGACCGGGCTGCGCATGGCCATGCTCCTGTTCGATCCCCTCTGGATGCCCAACGCGTTCTACAGCGAGGGCCGTTACTGGCTCGACCGGTTGCTGGAGGTGACTCCGGGGCCGACCGCCGTACGAGCCGAGGCGTTGTGCGCCGACGCGCACTTGGCGTTCATGCAGGGCGACCCGACGGCGGGGGAGCTTCGCATCGGCCAGGGCCGGGCGCTCGCGGAGAAGCTGGACGATGCCAGGATCCTGGCATGGGCGTCGCTGGTCGCCGGCATAGCGAGCCATCAGAGCGGCGACCACGCGCGGGCGGCCGTCGTGCTGGAGGAGGCCGTGGCGGGGCTCGCCGCCGCCGGGGAGGGCATCGCCCTCGTCGTCGGCCTCTTCTCGCTTGGGGCCGCGGTCGGCTACCTGGGCGACTTGGAACAGGCGGCGAGGCTGCTCGAGCGCAGCCTCGCGATCGCCGAGCGCCATGGTGAGAGCTGGATCCGGTCCTGGGTGCTGAACGTGTGCGCCATCCAGGCCTGGCAGCGGGGGGACAACGCCCGGGCGGCGTCTCTGGCCCGTGAGAGCCTGCGGGTCGGCCGCGGTTTCGACGACCGGCTTGCGATCGGGACGTCGATGGAAGCGCTCGGCTGGATCATGCAGAGCGAGGGCCGGCACGCCGCCGCCGCCCGCATGTTCGGCGCCGCGGTGGGGGTGTGCCGGACGGCCGGAATGAGCGCCCTGTGGATGGTGCAGCACGGCGAGTTCCACGAGCGGTGTGTGAACGCGCTCCGGGCGCGGATGGGGGAGCGGGCCTTCGACCGCGCGCTGCGCCAGGGAGGGCGGTTGACGCTGGACGACGCCGTCGCCGAGGCGCTCGGCGAGCCGGCCGACGCCCGCGGGACCGAGGGCCGGGGCGAGGAGCCGCAGGAGGCGGCCGTACCGGCGGCGTCACCGCTGACCAGGCGCGAGAGCGAGATCGCCGAGCTGATATCCCAGGGAATGAGCAACAGGGAGATCTCCTCGGCACTCGTCATCGCCCTAAGAACCACGGAGGGCCATGTCGAGCACATCCTGACCAAGCTCGGCTTCAACTCCCGCGCCCAGATCGCCGCGTGGGTGACCGCACGGAAGGCCGGCGGTCAGGACTGCGGTCAGGACGGCCGGGATCGCGGCAGAGTCACGCCACCTCCCCGTCCCCGCTGACGAGCACGCGATCTTCGGTCTCCCCACCGCCTTCGGCGAGCGCCCGAACGCCTCGCCGTTCCGGGCCGGCGCCTGCCCCGGCCGTCTCACCGGCGTGGAGGACGGGCAACCGCAGCGCGACGCCCTCCGCCGACGGCGGGCTCGGCCTCGGGCGAGTGCCGCGCAGGCGTACGACCTGTCCCCTCCGCTCCTCCCGCGTGGTCTCGGCGGACCGTGTGAGCGGCAGGCGGACGACGAACCGGGTCCCGGGCCGGGCGTCCTGGACGGAGATGTCCCCGCCGTGGGCCTTGACGGCCTCCCCGGCGATGGCGAGCCCGAGGCCGGAGCCGCCCGCGGACCTGCTCCTGGCGGTGTCCCTGCGGAAGAAGCGGTCGAAGATACGCTCGCGGTCGGCCTCGGGGATGGTCTCGCCGTCGTTGCTCACCGCGAGGACGGCCCGCTCGCCGTCCCTGCGGACGTCCACTCGGACGGCCGTGGCGGCGTGCCGTTCGGCGTTGTCGAGCAGATTCCTCACCACGCGGGCCAGCAGCGGCCGCAGCCCTCGCACGATCACGTCCGGGGCGAGGTGGACCTCGAGCGGGCAGTGGGCCTGCCTGTGTCCCAGTTCCGCGGCGACGAGCCGGCCGAGGTCGATCTCCTCTCTCTCGGAGGGCGTGATCGTCGTGATGCTCGCCAGCAACAGGAGGTCGGAGACGATCGCCTCCAGCCTGCCCGTGGCTCGCAGCGCCCCGTCGATCGCCTCGGACACGTCGTCGGGGTAGAGTCGCGCGGCCTCCAGTTGGGCTCGAATGGCGGCGATGGGGGTGAGCAGCTCGTGCGACGCGTCCGCGGCGAACCGCCGCTGCTGGCCCAGCGCGCGCTCCGCGATCCGCTCGGCATGCTCGATCCGGTTGGAGATGCTGTTCATCGTCGCTTTCCTCGTCCACGGCCGGATGCGGGTGCCGGCCTCCGTCAACCAGCGTTCACGGGGGACCGCTGCCCTATAACGGGGAAAACCGAGGTAGCCCACCCGACGGCCCAAAATAGGTAGTTTCCCCCGTGACCCGGACCGTTGACCTCGCGATCGACGGGTTCCGATGCGGAAGTCGAACTGCGCCACGATGAGATCCGCGGGACGGCCCTCAGCACGCCGGCGGCAGTACGCTGGCGGCGTGTCCAGTTCGCCGATGCCCACCGGGGCGCCCGGCACGCAGCCCGGTTCGCAGCCCGGCACGCCGTCCGTCCTGCGCCTGCGCGGCCGTGCCTTCGGTCCCGGTGACTTCGCGGTCATGGCCGTGGTCAACCGGACCCCCGACTCCTTCTACGACAAGGGGTCCACCTACGCCTTCCAGGCCGCCGTGGACGCCGCCTCCCGCCTCATCGACGAGGGGGCGGACATCGTGGACATCGGCGGCGTGAAGGCCGGTCCCGGCACGGAGGTCGACCCGGCCGAGGAGATCCGCCGCGTGGCGGAGGTCGTCGCCGCGGTGCGCGAGCGGCATCCCGACGTGATCATCAGCGTGGACACCTGGCGGTCGGAGGTGGCCAAGGTCGTTGCCGAGGCGGGGGCCGACCTGCTCAACGACACCTGGGGCGGCGTGGACCCCGGCCTCGCGGGGGTCGCGGCGGCGTACGGCATCGGCCTGGTGTGCGCGCACGCCGGGCGGGTGGAGCCGCGCACCCGGCCGCACCGCGTCGCGTACGCCGACGTCGTGGCCGACGTGGTCGCGTACACGACGGACCTCGCGGAGCGCGCGGTCGCCGCGGGAGTCCGCCGCGACGCGATCCTGATCGACCCGGCTCACGACTTCGGCAAGAACACCTGGCACTCGCTGGAGGTCAGCCGGCGGCTCGGGGAGATGACCGCCACGGGGTGGCCGGTGCTCGTGGCGGTCTCCAACAAGGACTTCGTCGGCGAGACGCTGGGCGGGCTGCCCGTCAAGGAGCGCCACGCCGGCACGCTGGCCACGCTCGCCGTGTCGGCGCTGCAGGGCGCCCGGGTCTTCCGGGTCCACGACGCGGCGAGCGCCCGCAGGGCTCTCGCGGTCGTCGCCCGCCTCGGCGGCGCGTGAGCCCGGGTGGCGGGAGCCCCGGATCCCCGCGGGGCCCCGGCTGTCGCGTGATCAAAGGGATGGACAGGGCGCTCACACCGTAACTAACGTTTCCCCCATGTCCAGCCCCGAGGCGTCGAGACGCTAGCCACCGGTCATCCGGTGGCTGATGTGTCGCGCGGCTGAGTCGCCGCGCCGGATCCCCACGCCGGGGCGCATCGCGTCCGGCACGGCTACGCCGTGCCTGTCACCGGATCACCGTCGTACGGGCCGTTTCTCCCGGGCTCCGCACCACCGTCACCGTCATGGTCGCCGACCGCGTCACCGGAACCCGGGGGTCCTCGTGCGGCGACCCCGCGTGCCCGGCCGGACCTTCCCTCGTCGTCCGGCCGTCGCCGCGGCGCGCCGTGTCCTTCATCGACCTTTCGCGACGTCTATGACGTTTACGACGCGGTGTGGAGTTGTCATGCCAATCGCCATCTACATGCTCGGACTGGCGGTCTTCGCCCAGGGGACCTCCGAGTTCATGCTGTCGGGCCTGGTGCCCGGCATCGCCCGTGACCTGCACGTGTCCGTCCCGGCCGCCGGGGCGCTGACGTCGGCCTTCGCCGTGGGGATGATCGTGGGCGCGCCGCTGACGGCCGTCCTCAGCCTGCGGTGGCCGAGACGGCGGGCGCTGCTGGTCTTCCTGACCGTCTTCATGATCGTTCACGTGGCCGGCGCGGTCACCACCGGCTTCGGCGTTCTGCTGGCCGCCCGCGTCGCCGGAGCGCTGGCCAACGCCGGGTTCCTGGCCGTGGGTCTCGCGACGGCGACCGCCATGGCCGGGCCCGGCGCCACGGGCCGGGCCGCCTCCGTACTGCTCAGCGGGATCACGCTCGCCTGCGTCGCCGGGGTGCCGGCCGGCGCCGTGCTCGGCCAGGTGTGGGGCTGGCGCTCGGCGTTCTGGGCGGTGGCGGTCGTCTCGGTGCCGGCCGTCGTCGCGGTCGCGCGCGCCGTTCCGCCCACGCCACCGGACGCGGCCGTGCCCGACGCGCGGCGGGAACTGCTGGCGCTGCGCCGGCCCCGGCTGCTCGTGACCCTGCTGCTGGGCGCCCTGGTGAACGGCGCCACATTCTGCACCTTCACCTACCTGGCTCCGGTGGTCACCGACGTCGGCGGGTACGGCCGGCAGTGGGTGCCGGTGCTGCTGGCGCTCTTCGGCCTGGGGTCGTTCGCCGGGGTGTCGATCGGCGGGCGGATGGCGGACAGGCGGCCGATGTGGCTGCTGGTGCCCGGCGGCCTGGCCCTGCTGGCCGGCTGGATCGTGTTCGGCGCGGCCGCGGGCAACGCGGCGGCGGTGTTCGTGCTCGTCTTCGTGCAGGGCACGCTGTCCTTCGCCGTCGGCTCCACGCTGATCGCGCGGGCGCTCTACGCGGCGGCCGACGCGCCGTCGCTGGGCGGCTCGTTCGCGACGGCCGCCTTCAACGTGGGCGCGACCGCCGGGCCCCTGCTGGGCGGGGTCGCCATCGGCGCCGGGCTGGGCTACCGATCTCCGCTGTGGGTCAGCGCGCTGCTGGTGGCGCTGGCGTTCACGGTGGCGGTGCCGGCCCTGGCGGCGCTGAGGGCCGGGAGGGCCGGCAGGAGAACGCCGTCCCCGCAGGATGCAGCACTGTGAGCGCCGGTCCGTAAGCCGAGGCAGGGCCGCCTCCGGATGAGGGAGGCGGCCCTGCCGGCGCCGGATCAGAGCGCGGTTCGAGCGTGGGGCGCGACCGTCAGCGCGGCTCGTAGGCCTTCGGCAGCCGCATACCGCGGTCGGCCATGATCTGGCGGACGACGTTCGGATAGTCGGTGATGACGCCGTCGATACCCATGTCCATGAGAGCCTCGATGGTCGCCAGGTCGTCGCAGGTCCACGGGATGACCTTCAGACCGCGCGCGTGCGCCCGCGTCACCATCGCCTCGTCCACGTAGAAGCGGAATCCGGGGTCGCTGATCTTCCCGTTCTGCGGGAAGCCGTACACCGGGGACAGCGCCGTGACGCCGGGGATGGCGGCGGCGGCCTTCACGAAGTCGCCGTCGAAGTCGTCGGCGTCGAGCCCGCCGAGCCACGGCGAGGCGCCGGGTCTGCCCACCTGAAGGAAGTCGTAGTTGGTGAGCGCCACCAGCGGCCAGCCCGGGGCGAGCCTGTGCATCTCGTTCAGGGCGCCCCAGTCGAAGGACTGGATGGTGACCTGATCCTCGATGCCCGAGGCGTGGATCTCCTCGTACACCCGGCGGACGAACAGCTCGCGTGGCGCGGTCTGGTCCGGCGCGCCCGCCTCGACCTTGGTCTCGATGTTCAACGTGACCTGCTTGGCGTGGTAGCTCCTGACGAGGTCCAGCACGTCCTTGAGCTCGGCCATCCGGAAGCCGTGGATCACCTCCTGCTCGGGGAACCCGGGCAGCTGCTGGTAGCCGCAGTCCATGGTCTTGATCTGGGCCAGGGTCAGGTCCTTGATGTACTTGCCGACGTACGGGTACATCGGGTCGCCGGGCACGACCGGCCCGGTGTCGCGGCACTTCTGGGCGCTGATCTGCCGGTCGTGGTTGACGACGACCTTCTCGTCCTTGGTGACGTGGGTGTCCAGCTCCAGGGTGGTGACCCCGAGGCGCAGGGCCTTGGCGAAGCCCTCCAGCGACTCCTCGGTTGTCATGCCGATGCCGCCGCGGTGGGCCTGCAGGTCGAAGTGGGTCTTTTGGGGCAGCACGCCGGGGCCGCCGGCCGCCGAGGCGTGGGCGGCCGTCGGCGCGGCGAGTGCGGGTGCGAGGGCCAGGCTCAACAGAAGCTTGCGAAGGTGCACGGGGGCTCCGGTTCGTTGGGTCGGTCCGACGCCGGGACACCGGATCGGCGGCCGGTCGCCGTTGCCGACGGGACATGCGGGAGTCTGCTGGGACGGTGCACGGCGGGGCCGTCTCCGGGAGGGGAGACCGCCGCGCCGGCCCTGAATCAGAGCGCGATCAGAGCGCGGTCACCCGGTCGAGCGCGGGCGGAGCGACCGTCTCGTTCGCCTGGAGGTAGGCGCGGAACGCGTCGTAGTCGCGCGAGTTGCGCACGGGGTCGGTGAAGGCGGTCAGCGCGGTGAAGCCGTCCGCGCCGATCAGGGTGTACGCGAGGGCGGCCACCCGGTAGGTCCTCCCGAGGTCCAGCGGGGCGCCGCCGATCAGCACCTGGGAGGGGTCGATCCGGTCGCCCACCGGCCGGGAGGCGTCATAGGAGTAGCGGACGTTCGCCGACACCGCCAGCGGGCCGAACCGCACCGTGCCGTTCGCCTGGGTCTGCCACTGCTGTTCGAGCGCCTGCTCGATCTGCCGCCCGGTGAGCGAGACGGTGAGCACCGGGTTGGCGTAGCCGTACGCGCCCCAGGCCTCGCCGAACAGGACGGTGCCGTCGGCGTCCGCCGGGTTGGCCCCCTTGGCGAAGCGCAGGTCGCCGCGCAGGCTGGCGGAGCCCGTCAGCGGCGCCGCGGCCACCAGCGCCAGGTCGACCGGCCCGCCGCGCCGCGCGTCGGCGTACTCCATGTCGGCGACGAGGTTGCCCAGAGTGCTCTCGCCGTCGGCGGCGCGGGTCCGCGTGATGTCGCCGCTGATCCTGCCGACCGGGCGGGCGGCCGTCCGCGCGGACCGGGCGTTCCAGTAGCCGACGAGTCGCACCGCCGCCGGGTCGGGGGCGACGTCCCGGGTGACCGGGTGGTTCACCGCCGTGGTGGCGGAGCGGATGACCTCACCCGTCCTCGGGTCGATCTTGAGGTTGATCTCGCTGATCAGGCGTCCGTGGTTGGCCGCCTCGACGACGGGACGGGGGTTGCCGGCCGGGTCGGGGATCGTGCAGTTGAACAGCGCGTGCCAGTGCCCCGTGACGATCGCGTCGATGTCCGGGGAGGCCTGCTTGGCGAAGTCGACGACCGGGCCCGACGGGTTGGTGCAGCCGTTGTAGTAGCCGCCGGCCGAGCCGCCCTCGTGCACGTCGGCCACGATGGCCTCGACGCCCTGGCGCTTGAGCTCGGCCGCGTACCGGTTGGCCGTCTCGACCAGCGGCAGGTTGTCCAGCTCGGGCTGATACGACGTCGAGCCGGCGACCGTCGTCGTGGTGGTCAGGCTGATGAAGCCGATCCGGACCTCCCGGCCGCCGTGGACCTTCACGTGCTTGATCACATACGGCTTGAAGATCGGCGTGGTGGAGCCCTTGCGGGTGACGTTCGCGGAGGAGATCGCGTAGTCCGCCCCGTGGAACCTGCGGCCGGTGGAGTCGGTGAAGCAGCTGTCCACGTCGACGACGCCGAAGCACTGGCCCTTGCCCATGTGGCCGCGGAGGAACTCCAGCGGCCGGTCCAGCTCGTGGTTGCCCACCGCCGCGAACTCCACGCCGATGGAGTTGAGGAACTCGACGGTGGGCTCGTCCTGGTGGTAGGCCACCTCGACCGGCCAGCCGCTGAAGTCGTCGCCCGTGGTGAAGGTGATGGAGTTGTCGTGGCCCTGCCGCAGGTTCTTCAGGTGGGCGGCGATGTACGCGGCGCCGCCCACCACGATCGTCCTTCCCTGGGCGTCCTTCACCGTGCCGTTCGCCGCGTCGTTCTGCGGCGTCAGGTAGCCGTGCAGGTCGGTGAACGACAGGAGCTGCACGTCCACCGGCGGCGGTGCGGCGTCGGCGGCGGCCGGCAGGGCCGTCGTCACCGAGAGGGCCAGGGCCGCCGTGGCCGTCGCCCAGCGCCGGAAACTGTTGTGATCCACGTAGATGCCTTCGCTAGCTCGTGCTTGCTTGCGGCAGGCATCTGATCAACGCCAGATGACGGACAACGGGCGGGTGCACGCCCAAAAGGTGAAGATCGGGAAGACAACCGCATCAGGAGTACATAACCGACAGGAAACGGACGAGGATCGCCTCGCGGGTCGCGGCCGGCAGGGCGTCGAGCACGGCGTTCACGACCGCCATCCCCGGCTGTCCCGTCGCGGTGAGGTCGATCCCCACCGACGCGGCGAGCTCGGCGAACGTGGCGTCGTCCAGGGCGTCGAGGTCGAGGGACGCGATGAGCTCGGGCAGGCCCTCGGGCACCTCGGCAGGCCCCCGTCGCCGGGCGGCCTCGGCCGCCTCCGCGATCACCTCCAGCATCGCGTCCACCCCCGCCAGCGTCACACCGGTGACCGTCACGTGGATGTTGGCCGGGATCCCGGCGTACGACAGCTGCGGCTGGAGGAACCAGCCGAGCCGGCGCGCCTCGTCGGCGAGTACGAAGACGTCCACCTGGGAGGAGCCGGCGATGGCGACCAGCGCGGCCTCCGGCTTCCCGAGCACCCGCAGTCCGGGGATCTTCCCCACGCCCTCCGCCAGCCGCCGGGTCGCCTCCAGCGTCCTGCAGCCGAGCTCCAGGTAGCCCTCCCGGCCGAGGGCCTGCAGGGTGGCCCAGGCGCCGCCGAGCGGCCCGGCCGACCGTGAGCTCTGCACGGTCGCGTTGATGATCGTGTAGCCGGGCCAGGCCGCAGAGGCGAAGTAGGCCCGGCGGCGCAGTTCAGGGTCGCGAAACAGCAGCACCGACGCCCCCTTCGGCGCGTACCCGAACTTGTGCAGGTCGCACGAGATCGAGGTGACGCCGGGCACGCTCAGGTCGAAGGGCGGGATCGCGGCGCCCGCCTCGCGCAGCCACGGCAGCAGCCATCCGCCGACGCAGGCGTCTACGTGGCACGGCACGCCGCGCGCGGCGGCGAGCGCGGCCACCTCCTCGACCGGGTCGACGACGCCCTGCGGATAGGAGGGCGCCGAGACCACCGCCAGCGCCGTACGGTCGTCCAGCTCGGCCTCGAACGCCGGAACGGAGGCCCGGTAGGTGACCGGGTCGACCGGGACCGGCACGATCTCCATGCCGAGGTAGTGCGCCGCCTTGTGGAACGCCGGGTGCGCGGTGACCGGCAGCACCACTCGGGTGGCGCCGGGACGGGCGTCGCGGGCGGCCTTCACGGCCAGCATGATCGACTCGGTGCCGCCGCTGGTGAAGATGCCCGGCGCACCGGGCCGTCCGAGCAACTCGGCGACGGCCCCGACCACCTGCCGCTCCAGCGCGACCATGCTGGGGAAGGCCGTCGGATCGAGCATGTTGACTTCGAGCATCTCCGCGTACGCCCGGTGCGCGGCCTCGTGCACCTCCGGCAGCCCGGTGTCGTAGACGTAGGCCGTCACCTTGCCGCCGCGCACCGGCAGGTCGGCCTCCTTCAGGGCGGTCAGCTCGGCGAGCAGTTCGGTGACGGGCCTGCCGTACTCGGGAAGCATGAAACTCCTCAACGTGCCAGGGGGAGCCGGACGACGGCGCGCAGTCCGGGGGAGGCGTCCTCCAGGTGGACCGTACCGCCGTGGGCCTCGACCGTGGTGCGCACGATCGCGAGACCGAGCCCGGCGCCGCCGTCGTCGCGGCTGCGGGCGTCGTCGAGCCGGGTGAACCGGTCGAAGACCCGCTCCCGCTCCTCGGGCGGGATACCCGGCCCGTCGTCGGTGACGGTGAGCTCGGCGACGCTCCCCTCGGCGCGTACGCCGATCCGGACCGCAGACGCCGCGTGCCGCAGGGCGTTGTCGACCAGGTTGGCGAGCACCCGCCGCAGGTCCAGCGCGTCGCCCAGTACGACGGGAGACGCACCGGGCGCGAGGTCGAGGCCGAGGCCGTATCGCTCGGCCGTACGGCGGGCCATCTCGGCCAGGTCGACCGGTTCCCGCCGGCCCAGGCGGCCCTCGTCGAGCCGGGCGAGCGCGAGCAGGTCCTCGGCGAGGCGGGACAGCCGGAGGGTGTCCTCGAGCACCCCCTCGGCCGTCTCCTTCCAGTCCTGCCCCTCCGGGTGGCTGAGCGCGACCTCCAGCTGGAGCCGGATGCTCGCGAGCGGGCTGCGCAACTCGTGCGCCGCGTCGGAGACCAGCGCCCGCTGGCGCGCGTCGGCCTCCTCCAGCCGCCCGAGCATGTCGTTGAGGGTCGTGGCGAGCGCGTGCACCTCGTCGCGCGCCTCGGGCACCGGCAGCCGCCGCGACCGCGCCGTGGCGCCCACCTCGGCCGCGCCCCGCCGCAGCAGCGCGATCGGCCGCAGCGTGCGCCCGACGACCAGCCACGAGACCGCCGCCAGCAGCGCGAGCAGGAGCGGCATGCCCGCGATCAGCACGTGCCCGATGGTCACCAGGCTGCTCTCCACCTCGCCGAACGACCGCGCCACGATCACCGTCACGCCGCGGTCCGCGCTCAGCGCCCGCACCCGCAGCGGCCCCGGCAGGGCGTACGGCCGGCCGTCCAGGAAACGGGGCGCACCGGTGCGTACGGCGGCCTCCCGCGCCCCCGCGGGCAGCAGGGGAACCAGGCGGTCGGTGTTCGGGGTGGCGTCGACGATCCGCCCGTCCCGGTCGAGCACCTGCACGATCGTGTTGTCCACCGAGACCACGGGATCGGACAGCCGGTTCGCGTCGGACAGCGCGACGATCTCACGTCCCCGCTGGTAGACCTGGTCGTCGATGCCGCGGACGAGCGCCTCGCCGAGCACCGCGACGAACACGTACGCCGACACGGCGAGGGCGAGCGCCAGCACGGCCGTCGCCGCCGCGGTGACCCGGAACCGCAGGCTCTGCCGCCGCCACCACGTCACCGGGCGCGCGAGCACGGCCAGACCTGATGCGGGTGATTTCGGCCCAGGGGATTCGGACACGCTCAGCCGCCGTCGCTCGCGAGCCGGTAGCCGGCCCCGCGCACGGTCTGCAGGGCGGCGCGGCCGAAGGGCGTGTCGATCTTCCTGCGGAGATACCCGACGTACACCTCGACCACGTTCGGATCGGTGTCGTAGGTGTCCCACACGTGCTCCAGGATCTCCGGCTTCGAGACCACCTCGCCCGGCCGGCGCATGAGGTACTCGAGCAGGGCGAACTCCCTGGGCGTCAGCTCGACCGGCGCCTCGCCCCGCGTGACCACCCGCGCCGCGGGGTCGAGCGACAGGTCGCCCGCGCTCAGCACGGCGGGCCTGCGGCCGCCGCCCCGGCGCAGCAGCGCCCGGAGCCGGGCCACCAGCACCACGTACGAGAACGGCTTGGTGAGGTAGTCGTCGGCGCCGAGGTCGAGCCCGTCGGCCATGTCGTACTCGCCGTCCTTGGCCGACAGCATGAGGATCGGCACCCAGTTCTCCTCCGCGCGCAACTGCTTGCACACGTTGTAGCCGGACATGCCGGGCAGCATGATGTCGAGCACGACCACGTCGTAGTCGCCGACGCGGGCCAGGTGCAGGCCCTCGTTCCCGTCGTGCGCCAGGTCGACGGCGAAGCCCTCCGCCTGCAGCCCGCGGCGCAGCGCCGCCGCCATCCGCCGCTCGTCCTCCACCACCAGAACCCGCATTGCCCCAGTGTGGACCCTTCCGGAGGTGTGGGTGCAGGTGAGCCTGAGAGCCCTCTCAGCCCGTCTCAGCGTCGGCACAGGAACGTCCCGGCAGTCTCGGGTCGTCAGGTTTTCCGCCCATAGTGGGAGATGTGAAATGGCGAAGAGAGCCCGCGCCGTGAGGTGGGGAGTGCCGGTGGCGGCGGTGGCCGTGGTTGCGGCCGCCGTGGGGACGGGACCGGTGATCGCGGCGGTGCGCAGCGACCCGTCCCTGCCGGACCGTACGGCGGAGCAGTTGCTGGCCGATGTCGCGCGCACCTGGGAGAGCGGCCGGATGCCGCCGATGTCCGGCACGATCGTCGAGACGGCGTCGCTCGGCCTGCCCGCGCTGCCGGGCCTGTCCGGGGCGCCGGGGTCCGGGGCCTCGGCGGCGTCGCTGCTGTCGGGGTCGCACCAGCTCAAGATCTGGTACGCGGGGGAGGACCGGTTCCGCCTCATGCTGCCGGGGGAGATGAGCGAGACCGACGTCGTCGCCGACGGCGACACGGTGTGGCTGTGGGACAGCGCCGCCAACAAGGCGACCCGTCTCACCGCCCCGGCGGCCTTCCGCGGCGGGCCCCACGGCGGGCCCCACGGAGCCTTCCCGCCGCGGTCCGGAGCCGCGTCGCCGTTCGCGTCGCCGTTCGCGACGCCGGAGCAGGCCGCGCGGCAGGCGCTGGAGGCGGCCGGGACCGACACCGCGATCAGCGTCGGTGACGTCGTCACGGTCGCGGGCCGCGCGGCCTACCAGATCGTGCTGACGCCCAAGTCGGCCGACTCGCTGATCAAGGACGTGCGGGTGGCGCTCGACGGCGAGAAGCTGATGCCGCTGCGCGTCCAGGTGTACACCAAGGGGGCGGCCGAGCCGGCCTTCGAGGTCGGCTTCGAGTCGCTGTCGTTCACCGCTCCCGCGCCGGAGAACTTCTCCTTCACGCCGCCGGCCGGCGCGAAGGTCGAGCAGGGGACGGCCACGCCTCCGGCCGGCCACCGGCCGGAGGCGGCCGCCGAGGCGCACGACCGCGGCCGCGTCGTCGGCTCCGGCTGGGACAGCGTGCTCGTCACCTCCCTGCCCGACGTTCCCGCCCAGAAGCAGGACGGGAAGGGGCGTGACGGCATGGACGTGGCCGCGCTGCTCGACGGTCTGAAGGGGGCGGCCACCCCTGTCAGCGGACAGTGGGGCAGCGGCCGGCTGCTGCGCACGAAGGTGGTGTCGATCCTGATCACCGACGACGGCCGCCTGCTCGCCGGCGCCGTGACCCCGGAGGCCCTCTACCGCGCAGCCGGTGTGAAGGAATGACCGAGCCCACGCACCGCGGACAAGCGGGGGTCGCGGTGGACGCGGTGGACGCGGTGACGGTGGGCACGCGCGCGGGGGCGCCACGGGAAGACACCGGGGCGCCCCCGCCCTCCCCCGAGGGCGCCGGCGCGCACGCCATCGTCACTTCCGGTCTCACCAAGCGCTTCCGCGGCGGCCAGGTGGCCGTCGACGCCGTCGACCTGGCCGTGCCGCGCGGATCGGTCTTCGGCTTCCTCGGCCCCAACGGCTCGGGCAAGACCACGACGATCCGCATGCTGCTCGGCCTGGTCGCCCCGACCTCGGGCACGTGGTCGCTGCTCGGGACGCCCATGCCCGCCGGACTGGCCCGGGCGCTGCCGCGCGTCGGCGCGGTGGTCGAGGGGCCGGCCTTCTATCCGTACCTGTCGGGTGAGGCCAACCTGCGCCGCCTCGACGCGGCCGACCCGTCGGCCGACGCGCGTACGGCGCAGGCCAGGATCGGCGCGGCGCTGGAGCGGGTCGGGCTGACGGCGGCGGCGGGCAAGCGCTACCGCAACTACTCGCTCGGCATGCGCCAGCGCCTGGCCATCGCGGCCGCGCTGCTGGTTTCGAGGGAACTGCTCGTGCTGGACGAGCCGACCAACGGCCTCGACCCGCAGGGCACCCGGGAGGTCCGCACGCTGATCAGGAGGATCGCCGAGGACGGCACGACCGTCTTCGTCTCCTCCCACCTGCTGAGCGAGGTCGAGCAGATGTGCACCCACGTGGGAGTCATGCGCACCGGCAGCCTCGTCGCCCAGGGCCCGATCGCCGCGCTGCGCGCCTCGGGTGAGGAGCCGCGCCTGCGGGTGGAGACGCCGGACGCCGGCGCGGCGGCGGCCGTGCTGGCCCGGGCCGGGCTCGGCGACGTGCGGACCGCGGACGACGAGGTCACGGCGGTCGTCGGCGCCCGGGCGCCGGAAGAGATCTGCGCGCTGCTCGTCGGCGAGGGCGTGGCCGTGCGTAGGTTCGGCGTGGAGCGCCCCACGCTCGAGGAGGTCTTCGTCGGTTTGACGGGGGAGGGGTTCGATGTCGGTGCGTGAGAAAGCGGCAGCCGTGTCCGAGGCCCGGCCGGGGGAGGAGGCCCCGCCGTCGCGGCGGGCGGAGGCGCGGACGGCGCCACGGGAGGAGCGGCCGTCCGACCGCGCCACCGGGCCCGCCCCGAGCCACCTGCGGCACCTGACGCGGCTGCTGGCCTCCGAGATCGGGCTGACGTTCCGCCGCCCGCGCAATCTCGCGATGCTCGGGGTGCTCGCGGTCGTGCCGGTGCTGGTCGGCGTCGCGGTGCGGGTCGCGTCGGGCGCCGACTCGGGCGGCTCGCTGCTCAGCCAGATCGCGGGCAACGGCCTGATGCTGACCTTCGCCGCGTTCGCCGTCATGATGCCGATCGTGCTGCCGCTGACCGTTGCGGTCGTGGCGGGCGACGCGATCGCCGGCGAGGCGGCCCAGGGCACGCTGCGCTACCTGCTCGTCGCCCCGGCGGGCCGGACCAGGCTGCTGCTGGTGAAGTACGCCAACGTCGTGGTCTTCTGCCTCGCGGCGTGCGCGCTGGTGGCGTTGTCGGCGCTGGTGGCCGGGCTGGTGCTGTTCCCCGTCGGGCCGGTGACGCTGTTGTCCGGCACGACGATCCCGGCGGCCGACGCCCTGCTGCGCGTCGGGGTGGTCGTCCTGTACACCGCCGCGGGGATGGCCGCGCTCGGCGCGGTGGCCCTCGCCGTCTCCACGCTGACCGAGGCGCCGATCGGGGCGGTGGCCACGAGCGTGGTGCTGGTGGTGGTCAGCCAGGTCCTGAGCGCGATCCCGCAGGTGGCGGCCGTACGGCCGGTCCTGCTGACCTCGTGGTGGGGCGCGTTCGACGGGGCGCTGCGGGCGCCGGTGGCGTTCGACCAGATGGGGCAGGGGCTGCTCGCCTTCGCCGCGTACGTCCTGGTTTTCGGCTCCCTCGCCTGGTCGCGCTTCACGAGTAAGGACATCACGGCGTAAGTGCTGCCCTTTACCGTCCTTTGTCGCTAGTGTTGCCGCGGACCTCTCACCCAAGGCGGTGTTCATGCGGCACTTCTTCGGGCTGCTCCTGGGCGTTGTCGTCGCGGCGGCTCTTCTCCTCGGTGGTGGATGGGCATCCCAGGAGGCGGTCCGGGGAGCGGCACAGAGCGTCGACCCGGCCAAGGACACGCGGATGCTGATCGCCCTCGGCGTGATGGCCGTCGTGGGCCTGCTGCTCGGGCTGGTGCTGGTCGGCCGGGTGTCCCCGCTGGCGACGTTCGTCCCGTCGATGGCGCTGCTGGCCTGGACCGTGGTCTACGTCCTCGACGTGTCGCGCGCCGCGAGCCTCGTGCCCACCGGGCCGTCCGTGCAGGCCGAACTGCTGCAGGCCGGCCGGGGCATGCTCACGCTGCTGTCCACCGGCGTGTACGGCCTGCTCGGCGTCGCGCTGTTCCTCCCGGTGCTCATGCCCTCCCGCTGGGCCCGTCCGGAGCCGGACGAGGAGCAGGAGGAGGAGTACGAGGAGTCGTTCGGCTTCTGAGATAGAGCCCGGCCACCACCTCCTCGATCGACGTCACGCCGGGCGCGGTCGCCCGCAGGTCGTCCAGGGTGCCGTCCAAGGCCAGCCGGCCGTGGTCGATCAGCAGCACGCGGCGGCACAGTCGTTCCACGTCGCCCAGGTCGTGGGTGGTCAGCAGCACCGTCGTCCCGCGTTCGGCGTTCAGCCGCCGCAGGAAGTCGCGCACCTCCGCCTTGCTGACGACGTCGAGCCCGATCGTCGGCTCGTCCAGCACCAGCACGGCGGGGTCGTGCAGCAGGGCGGCGGTGATGTCGCCCCGCATCCGCTGACCCAGGCTGAGCTGGCGCACCGGCGTCGCGAGGAAGCCGCCCAGGTCGAGCAGGTCGCACATCTCGTCGAGCCGCTCGCGGAACACCTTGCGATCTACTTTGTAAAGGAGCCGGACCAGTTCCAAACTGTCCCGGAGCGGCAGGTCCCACCACAGTGTCGTCCGCTGGCCGAAGACGACGCCGATCCTGCGGGCGAGTGCCGTACGTCGGCGGGAGGGATCGAGACCGGCGACCCTGATCCGGCCCGACGTGGGCGTGAGGATCCCGGTCAGCATCTTGATCGTGGTGGACTTGCCGGCGCCGTTCGGGCCGAGGCAGGCGACGAACTCCCCGGCCGCGACGCGGAAGGACAGGTCCCGCACGGCGTGCACGACCCGGCGGCGGACCGTGAAGGTCCTCCCGACCCCGTCTGCCTCGATCACTGGTCAGCTCCCCGTCGATCGGTAGCGGCGGATCCCCGCACGCCAGGCGAGCGCGGCGACGGCGGCCAGCGTGAGCGCGGCGGCGGGGGACAGCAGGCCCGTCCAGGACGGCAGCCCGAGCGGGTCGGGCCGGCCGAGCACGTACAGGCCCGGCTGCCAGTTGACGAACGCCAGGGGCAGCACGAAGGTCAGGCCCCGGACGACGCGGGTGTCGTAGACGCTCAGCGGATACTGCGTGAGCGTCGCCCCGCCGTAGGTGAAGGCGTTGGCCACCTCGGGGGCGGCGGTGAGCAGGAACTGCAGCGCGCCGCCGAGTGTGAAGAGCGCCGTGAAGATCACGATGCCCGAGACGACCATGACGGGCACCATCCAGACGCGGCCGAGGGGGACGTCCAGCCGCGTCAGGCCCACGGCCAGCACGGCTCCGGCCTGGATCGACCGGCCGATCCGGTGCGGCGTGAACCGGTCGGCCGCGACCTGCACGAAGGGCGACACGGGCCGGATCAGCATGACGTCGAGCGTGCCGGCCCCGATGTGCTGGCTGATCCTGTCGACGTTGCCGAACAGCATGTCGGCGAGCGCGAAGGCCAGTTGCGACGCGCCGTACAGGAACATGACCTCGGTCAGCCCGAAGCCGGCCAGCGCGTCGGTGTTGGCGAAGATCACCCAGATGACCGCGATGTCGAGGCCGCCGACCACCAGCCCGCCCGCCGTCATGAGTGCGAACGACAACGGGTACTGCGCCGCCGCCCGCGTCCACGTCCAGGCGAGCAGCGCGTATGTCCTGATCACGGGCGCTCAACCACCTTGGATCACGACCTTCCGCCGGGCGGCGCCGGTCATGAGCGCGCCGAGGGCCAGCAGGACGGCGGCCCACAGGGCCTGGAAGGCGAGGGCGCGGGCGGGGTCGGCCGTGCCGAGGTAGACGTCGGCGGGCACCTGCGCCATCGCCGACCACGGCAGCGCCCGGGCCAGTTCGCCGAACCATCCGGGAAAGATCGCCAGGGGCAGCATGAGCCCGCTGAAGAACGTCGTGAGCACCATCGACAGCACTCCGAGGCCTCGGTCGTCCATCACCCAGCACGTGGCCAGCGCGACGATGTAGCGCCACCCGAAGCTCACGACCACGCCCAGGGCGACGCTCAGGAGGAACGCGGCCGGGGCGTGCGGGGCGACGATGCCGAACAGCAGCGCGCCCACGAGGGTCGGCGGGCCGCCGCGGACGACGAAGAGGTACGCCGCCCGGCCCAGATCCTCCGACAGGCACCACAGCTGGAGGGACGCCGGGCGGACCAGGTCGAGCGCGACGTCGCCGGTGCGGATCCGCTGCGGCAGGTCCAGGCCGCCGCCGAACAACTGCATCGGGCCGATGAACGCCTGCGTGAGGAACGTGAAGGTGACCGCGCCCGCCACGTCGTAGCCGCCGAGGCCGGGGCGGGCCTGCCACAGCGCGATCAGCACGTACGCGCGGAGCACCCCGAACACGGTGTTGGTGAACGCCCCGGCCAGCGCGGCGGCCCAGTAGGTCGCGTGCCTGCGGAAGCCGTACCAGGCCAGCCGCGGATAGAGGGAGACGGCGGCGCCGTGGCCGAGGATCACCGGTCGGCGAGGCGGTAGACGAAGCGCAGCCCCGACCACACCTCGTCCACGGCGCAGACCTTGTTGTCCACCAGGCCCTCGCCGAGCCCGAAGGCGCGGACGACATCGCCCGACAGGTCGGTGGCGACGCCGCTCGACTTCTTGGGCCAGCCCACCCACAGGCCGCCGTCGCGCGCCAGGCGCTCGCGCGCCCGGGGGAAGCCGGATCGCAGGGCGGCCTCGTCGGGGCAGAACATCACGATCACGTCATACGGCTCGGGACTTCCGTCGTCCTTGTCGTGGCCGTCGATCGTCAGATTTTGCGGAGCGTTTACCAGCAACACGCGGTGGCCGGGCTTGACACCGAGCTTCCGGGGCAGCGAAGCCCTCGAATATCCATTCAAAGGTGGCTCATGTCCTGCGGCGTTACCTTCTCGTAACACCGCTGTAAGGGGAGTGAAACATACCTACCGGTAGAACGGATGACCAAATGGGGAATGTCCCTTTTGGGAGGCTTGCATGGGGCATGAGCTGAATGTAGACATCCGTCCGGAATATCCGGTCAGTTGGCAGGCCGCCGCGATCAACGGGGTCCTGCGGGGCACCATGAAACCGATCTCCACCATCCTCGTGCGCAACACCGCGGGGATGGCCGTGGCCAGCCGCATCATCTGCCTCGGCGAGCGGGTCCCCGGCATCCTCCCCAAGCACGTGTCCATCGTTCCAGACGGGTTCGGCTCGTGCACGGGGGAATGGGTGAACGGCGGGACCGGCCTGGACGAGGACAAGGTGGTGCTCTACTTCCACGGCGGCGCGTACTTCGTCTGCTCCCCGGCCACCCACCGGCCGATCACGTGGCGGCTTTCGGCCGTCGCCGGCCGTCCGGTGTTCTCCCTCGACTACCGCCAGGGGCCGGTCCACTCTCTCGCCGAGTCGCTGTCGGACGCGCTCCAGGCGTACGAGTGCCTGCTCGACCTCGGGTACGCCGCCCAGGACATCGTGCTGGCCGGGGACTCCGCCGGAGGTCACCTCACCCTCGCCACGTTGCTGTCCCTCCGCGACAGGAACATGCCCCTTCCCGCCGCCGGGATCTGCCTGTCCCCCTGGGCCGACCTCAGCTCCAGCCGGCGCCGCGCCAACATCTGGTCCGACCCCATGCTCCCGGCCGGCCGCGTCGACTGGCTCGCCCGCCGCTGGACCGACGGCCTCGACTGCTTCGACCCTCTCGTGTCCCCCGTGTACGGCGACTACACCGGCATCCCCCCGCTGATGATCGTCACCGGCTCCACCGAGGTCCTGCGCGACGAGGCCCGCCGGGTCGCCCTCAGCGCCCGCGAGAACGGCGTGCAGGTGACCTACGAGGAGTGGAACCGCATGCCGCACATCTTCCCCCTCCTCGCCGACGTCCTCCCCGAAGGCCGCCTGTTCTTCGAGCACGTCTCCCGCTTCCTCGACGCCGTCCACGCCCACCACCCCACCTCCGGCGCCGAGGCCGCCTGATCGGGACGAGGCGCGCTTTGTGGCATATGAGGCCTATGTGACCTGCGGCTTCTCCGTCCGGCCTTACCTCAGGGTGTCATTGGCCTTACCTCTCATGCCGCTTGCCGCTACTTGAGCGCGTGGCGCGTTCCAAACGGCCACAGTGGCTGTGCGGCACTTCGAGAGAGGTAGCTTCCGTATGGCACGTGGCGGAACGGCTTCCCAGAACGGCATGCCTCCCGGTGTGCGCCCGCTGACCGTGGGCGACCCGGTCGTCATCGGGCGCTACCTGCTGCTCGGCCGGTTGGGCAGCGGCGGAATGGGCGTGGTCTACCTGGCCGAGCATCCCCGCGGGGGATACGTCGCGCTGAAGACGCCGCATCCGGTGCACCTGGGGGACCCCACGTTGCGGGCCCGCTTTGCCGAGGAGGTCGCGTTCTCCCGGCGCGTGGTGCCGTTCTGCACGGCCGCCGTCATCGAGGACGGTCTGGACGGCGAGCGGCCCTACCTCGTCACCGAGTACGTCCCCGGCCCCGGGCTCTCCCAGGTGGTCGCCGCCCGGGGGCCGCTCACCCCCGACCTCGCGTACGGCGTGGCCCTCGGCACGGCCGCCGCGCTCGTGGCCACGCACGAGGCCGGGCTGGTCCACCGGGACCTCAAGCCCGGCAACGTGCTGCTGTCCCCGCGCGGGCCGTTCGTCATCGACTTCGGGATCGCCCGTGACCTCGACGTCGCGATGGCGCACACGCAGGCCGGGCAGATCATGGGCAGCCCGGGCTGGGTCGCCCCCGAGCGGCTTCGCGGCCACCACGCCATCCCCGCCTCGGACGTCTTCTCCTGGGGCTGCCTGGTCGCGTTCGCGGCGACCGGGTTGCATCCGTTCGGCGCCGGCGACCTCGACGTGCTCACCCGGCGCATCCTGGTCGAGGAGCCTCGGATCGACGCCGTGCCGAAGCTGCTGCGGGGCGGCGTGGCGGCGGCGCTGCGGCGCGAGCCGGCCGACCGTCCTGACGCGGCCTGGCTGCTGGCCTCCCTGCTCGCGGCGGGCGGGGTCCACGTGACCGCCGACCCGCGGCGGGCGGTCGCCGCGGTGCTCGACGAGATCTGGCAGCCCGTGCCCCACCCGGCGGGGATCACTTCCGGCCGGGCCGCGCAGGGGCAGCGCAGGCGGGGCAGGGACTCCCAGGAAGCGGCGCAGGGATCGGCGCAGGGATCGGCGCAGGGGCCGACACAGGGCAGGGCGGCGCGGCGCCGGGCGGCGCGCTCCCGGGCACAGGTGTCCCACGCGGGCTTCGCGGCGCTCGCCACCGTGACGATCGCCGCGGTGACGGTGGTGGCGGCGGGCGCCGGGTCGGCCCACATGGAGAGCACGGCGGATCCGCCGCCCGTGCTGCCCGTGGTCATCCCCGGCGAGGACAGCGCCCTTCCGCCGGAGGACGTGCTCGGCACCGCCCGGCCGCCGGTGGTGCCCATCGTGGACGGTGCCCGGCCCAGGGTGACGGTCACGGCCACGCGGACCATGCCGCCGCCCGGGCCGGTGCGCGGGCCGGTGACCGAAGACGGCGGGTGGACCTCCCCGACGCCCTCGCCCTCGGCGGCCGGAGTCACCCTGCGTCCGCCCGCAGGTGGGCACTGCGTCAGCGGGCGGCCGAGGGACTGCCGTTCCACCCGGCCCTCCCCACCAGGGCACCCAGGGCACCCGGGCCAGCCGGGCCAGCCGGGACAGACCGGCTCTCCGATCCCGCCGTCGGGGATCAGCCAGGAGCCGCAGTGGGGCGACGGGGAGTCGCCCCCGCCGAGCCCGAGCACGCCGCCGGAGAGCCAGCCGCCCAGCGTGGTGGCCACCCCCGCGCCGTCCATACCCTGAAACGACGTCCCGATCGGGTGCCTCCATACAGCATGCTGTGTGTTCATGGAAGCAGCTCTCGAACTCGACGACGTGACCGTCCGCGTGGTCGGCCGGACCCTGGTGACCGGCGCCGACTGGCGGGTGGAGCACGGTCAGCACTGGGTGATCCTCGGCCCCAACGGCGCCGGCAAGACGACGATGCTCTCGGTCGCCGCGGCCGTACGGCACCCGAGCTCGGGGACGGCCACGGTGCTCGGGCGGCGGCTCGGCACGGTCGACCTGCGGGAACTGCGCCGGAGCATCGGCCTGGTCGCGGCAAGCCAGCGGCTCGTGGACGAGTCGCTGCTGGAGGAGGAGGGCGCCACCGCGCTGACCGTCGTGCTCACCGGGCACACCGGGACGAGCGCGCCGTTGTGGGACCGGTACGGCGACGAGGAGCGGGAGAGGGCGCACCGGATGCTCGCCGACCTCGGCTGCAAGGACCTGGCCGACCGCAGGTTCCAGGTGTGCTCGCAGGGGGAGCGGGCCCGGATCCGGGTGGCCAGGGCGCTGATGGCCGACCCGGCGATCCTGCTGCTCGACGAGCCGTTCGCGGGCCTCGACCTGCCGGCTCGGGAGGACCTCATCGAGGCGCTGGAGGACCTGGCCCGCACCCGTCAGGGGCTCACGACCGTGATGGTCACGCACCACCTGGAGGAGGTGCCGGCCACCACCACGCACGCCCTGCTGATGCGGGACACCCGCATCCTGACCGCCGGTCCCGTGGGGGAGGTGCTCACCGGGCCGAACCTGTCCGACTGCTTCGGCCGGCGGCTGCGCATCGACGCGCTGGACGGCCGCTGGTACGCCCGCGCGCTGCGCGTCTGACCGGCCCCGCGCACGGCGAGGCCCCGCCGCCGATCCGTCAGATCCCCGAGGGTGACCTGCGGATGGGCGGCGGGGCACGCCACCGACCTGTGTCCGAGATGTCCGCTGTGGTTAGTGAGCCCCGGCGAACTGCGCCTCCTCCGTCGAGCCCTTCAGGGCCGTCGTGGAGGAGTCCGGCGCGACGGCCGTGCTGACCAGGTCGAAGTATCCGGTGCCGACCTCGCGCTGGTGGCGGGTGGCGGTGTAGCCGCGTCGCTCGGCGTCGAACTCGGCCTCCTGGAGCCCGACGTACGCCGTCATGCCCTCCTCGGCGTAGCCGCGGGCCAGGTCGAACATCGAGTAGTTCAGCGAGTGGAAGCCCGCCAGGGTGATGAACTGGAACTTGTACCCCATGTGGCCCAGCTCGCGCTGGAACTTGGCGATCGTCGCGTCGTCCAGGTGCTTCTTCCAGTTGAACGACGGCGAGCAGTTGTAGGCCAGCATCTGGTCGGGGTACTCCCGCTTGATCGCCTCGGCGAACTCGCGGGCCACGTCGAGGTCGGGCGTGGAGGTCTCCATCCACAGCAGGTCGGCGTACGGCGCGTAGGCGAGGCCCCTGGCGACGCAGGCGTCGACGCCGTTGCGGACCCGGTAGAAGCCCTCGGCGGTGCGGTCGCCGGTGCAGAAGGCGCGGTCGCGGGGGTCCACGTCGCTGGTCAGGAGGGTCGCGGCCTGGGCGTCGGTCCGCGCGATGACCAGGGAGGGGACGCCCGCCACGTCGGCCGCGAGGCGGGCCGCGTTGAGGGTCTTGATGTGCTGGCCGGTGGGGATCAGCACCTTGCCGCCGAGGTGGCCGCACTTCTTCTCCGAGGCGAGCTGGTCCTCCCAGTGCACGCCCGCGGCGCCGGCCGCGATCATGGCCTTCATCAGCTCGAACGCGTTGAGCACGCCGCCGAAGCCGGCCTCGGCGTCGGCCACGATGGGCGCCAGCCAGTGCGGGGCGTCCTCGTCGCCCTCGGCCCAGCTGATCTGGTCGGCCCGCAGCAGCGCGTTGTTGATCCGGCGGACCACGGCGGGGACCGAGTTGGCCGGGTAGAGGCTCTGGTCGGGGTAGGTGTGACCGCTGAGGTTGGCGTCGGCGGCCACCTGCCAGCCGGACAGGTAGATGGCCTTGAGGCCCGCCTTCACCTGCTGGACCGCCTGGTTGCCGGTCAGCGCGCCCAGGGCGTGGACGTAGTCCTCGTGGTGCAGCAGGCCCCACAGGCGCTCCGCGCCGAGCCGGGCCAGCGTGTGCTCCTCCTGCACCGAGCCGCGCAGGCGGACCACGTCCTCGGCCGTGTAGGTCCGCTCGACGTTCGTCCACCGCGGATTGGTGTCCCAGTCCTGCTGCAGCCGCTGGGCGGCTGCGGTGAGGCGATCCGACATCTCCGGTCACTCCCTTGTTGCGTGCGTTGGCGTCACCTGGGGCTTGCTTCCGAGTTTGTGTCGATATCAAGACACTCACAAGGAGCCGTCAGTCGAAAGAACGCCAAATCTTCCGCTATGAGTAAGACTGGCGGGTATTCGACAGTGAAGAAACGCAGAGTTTTCGCTATGGACTAGACCAATCCGTGTGGGGTGGATCACGTGTCGCTGGAAGAAACGCCGATTTTCCGCATAAGATCGGGTCATGACCTCCGTTCTGGGCGAAGAACCGCTGTCTTTGACGCACGAGCTCGATCTTCTGGCCTTCGGCCAGCGGCTCAAGCACCTGCGCAAGCAGCGGGGTCTCACGCTCTCCGAGCTCGGCGAGCGGGTCGGGCGCGCGCCCAGCCAGCTGTCACTGCTGGAGAACGGCAAGCGCGAGCCCAAGCTCTCGCTGCTGAAGTCGCTGGCCGCCGCGCTGAACGTGCCGGTGGAGGAGCTGCTGCGCAGGCAGGCGCCGAACCGGCGGGCCCAGCTCGAGATCGCCCTGGAGGAGGCCCAGCGCGACCCGCTCTACGCGGGGCTCGGACTGAGCCGGCTGAAGGTCTCCTCACGGGTGCCCAACGACGTGCTCGAGCACATTCTCAGCCTGTTCGATGAGCTCAAGGCCAGGGAGGCGAAGGGCACGGCCACGCCGGAGGAGGCGCGGGCGGCCAACGCGGAGCTGCGGCGCAAGCAGCGCGAGCTGGGCAACTACTTCGAGGAGATCGAGAAGGCCGCCGCCGAGGCCCTGACCGCCGTCGGCTACCGGACCGGCGCGCTGTCGGAGAGCACCGTCCAGGCGCTGGTGTCGCACTTCGGGTTCGCCGTGCACACCGCGCCCGACCTGCCGCGATCGGCGCGGTCGGTGACCGACCTGCGCAACCGGCGCATCTACGTCAAACGCCAGCAGCTGGGCATGCACACGCCGCGTACCGTGCTGCTGCAGACACTCGGGCACATCGCGCTCCAGCACCACAAGCCGCGCGACTTCGCCGACTTCCTGCGCCAGCGGGTGGAGGCCAACTACTTCGCCGCGGCCGTCCTCGTGCCCGAGGCGGCGGCCGTGCCCTACCTGCGGGAGGCCAAGCAGGACAAGGCGCTGTCGGTGGAGGACCTGCGCGACGTGTTCGCGGTGTCCTACGAGATGGCGGCGCACCGGTTCACCAACCTCGCCACCCGCCACCTCGACCTCGTCTGCCACTTCGTGCGCAACGACGCCGGAGGGATCATCTACAAGGCGTACGAGAACGACGGGATCGTCTTCCCGGCCGACGAGCAGGGGGCGATCGAGGGCCAGCGGATGTGCCAGCAGTGGTCGGGCCGCCAGGTGTTCCTCTCGCCCGACCGGTTCTCGCTGTACTACCAGTACTCCGACTCGCCCACCGGCACCTACTTCTGCGTCGCCCACGTGGACCCGTCGCAGGAGAAGGACTTCGCGATCACGCTGGGCGTGCCGTATCGGGAGTCGCGGTGGTTCCGCGGGCGCGAGACCACCCACCGCACCAAGTCGAACTGCCCGAACGGCGAGTGCTGCCGCCGCCCGCCGACCGAGCTCGCGCAGCGCTGGGAGGGCTACGCCTGGCCGTCGGCGCGCGCCAACTCGCACGTGCTCGCCGCGCTGCCGCCCGGGTCGTTCCCCGGTGTCGACGAGGCCGACGTGTACGCGTTCCTGGAGCGCCACGCCGCCCACGGCTGAGCCGGGTCACCCCCGGCGGCGGGAGAGGGGCGTCACTCCCGGCGCAGGTGCGGGCGCAGCGCGGTCAGCACTCCCGGGTCCTCGATGGTGGAGGGCACGGGCTCGTCGCGGCCGTCGGCGATCGCGCGCATCGACTTGCGCAGGATCTTGCCCGAGCGGGTCTTCGGCAGGCCGTCCACGATTGTGACCTCCTTCAACGCGGCGACCGGGCCGATGTCGCGGCGCACCGCCGCCACGAGCTCCGCCTGGAGGGTCTCCGGCGCGACCTCCACGCCGGCCTTCAGCACCACGAAGCCGCGCGGCACCTGCCCCTTCAGCGCGTCGCGCACGCCGATCACCGCGCACTCGGCCACCGCCGGGTGGGCGGCCAGCACGGCCTCCATGGAACCGGTGGACAGGCGGTGCCCGGCCACGTTGATCACATCGTCGGTGCGGCCCATGACGAACAGGTAGCCGTCGGAGTCGACGTAGCCGCCGTCGCCCGTCAGGTAGTAGCCGGGGTAGGCGGACAGGTACGACGCGACATACCGTTCGTCGTCGCCCCACAGCGTCGGCAGGGTGCCGGGCGGCAGGGGCAGCCTGACGCAGATCGCGCCCTCGGCTCCCGGCGGCACCTCCTGCCCCGACGGGTCGAGGACCCGCACGTCGTAGCCGGGCACCGGCACGGTCGGCGAGCCGGGCTTGATCGGCATAGGCTCCAGCCCGCGGAGGTTCGCGGCGATGGCCCAGCCGGTCTCGGTCTGCCACCAGTGGTCCACGACCGGCACGCCGAGCTTCTCCGAGGCCCACCGGTAGGTCTCGGGGTCGAGCCGCTCGCCGGCCAGGAAGAGCGTGCGGAACGCCGACAGGTCGTGCTTCGCCGTCTCCGCGCCCTCCGGATCGACCTTCTTGATCGCCCGCATCGCCGTCGGGGCGGTGAACAGCGCCGTGACGCCGTACTGGGAGATCACCCGCCAGAACGCGCCCGCGTCCGGCGTGCCCACCGGTTTGCCCTCGTAGAGCACCGTGGTCGCGCCGGCCAGCAGCGGCCCGTACACGATGTAGGAGTGGCCGACGACCCAGCCGACGTCCGAGGCGGTCCACCACACGTCGCCCGGCCCGATGTCGTAGACGTTGGCCATCGACCAGGTCAGCGCGACCGCGTGGCCGCCGTTGTCGCGCACCACGCCCTTCGGCCTGCCCGTGGTGCCGGAGGTGTACAGGATGTACAGCGGGTCGGTCGCCGCCACGTCCACGCAGCCGACCGGCTCGGCCGCCGCCATCAGCTCGTCCCAGTCGACGTCCCGCTCGCCCATCCGGGCCCGCGCGGCGTCGCGCTGGAGCACGACGACCTTCTCCGGAGCGTTCGGCGTGGCCGCGATCGCCTCGTCCACGATCGGCTTGTACTCGACGATCCTGCTCGGCTCGATCCCGCAGGAGGCGCACACCAGCACCTTGGGCGCGGCGTCGTCGATCCGGGCGGCCAGTTCCTTAGGGGCGAACCCGCCGAACACGACCGAGTGCACCGCGCCCAGTCGCGCGCAGGCGAGCATCGCGATCACCGCCTGCGGCACCATCGGCATGTAGATCACCACGCGATCGCCCCGGCCGACGCCGAGGCCGCGCAGCGCCCCGGCGAAGCGCGCCACCTGGTCGCGCAGCTCGGCGTAGGTGTACCGGGCGGTCGCGCCGGTCACCGGCGAGTCGTAGAGCAGGGCGGGACGGTCCCCGTGCCCCGCGTCCACGTGCCGGTCCAGCGCGTTGTGGCAGGTGTTCAGCTCCCCGTCGGGGAACCAGCGATAGAACGGCGCGCGGCCGGCGTCCAGCCCGCGCCGGGGGCGGCGCGACCAGGTCACGGCGTCGGCCGCGGCGAGCCAGAAGGCATCCGGATCTTTCAGGCTCGCCGAGTAGGCGTCCCGGTAGTCACCCATCATCGATCCCGTCGGTCGTTCGTCATCCGCGCCCGGGGACGGCGCGGGAGCCACGTCCCATCCTGCGCGAGGCTCCCCGTCAGAAGAAGCCCCGGACGTTCCAGCGACCATGGCGAGGGGACGCGGACGTCCTCGTCCAGGTGCCCGACCGGTGCGTGGCTCAGCCATGACGAACTACGATTGACGCCGATTATGTGCGTGTTGTCAGCCGCATGCCACCGTTCATCGTCGGCGGCCACCGTCGGCGCGGCCGTGACACAACCATGACACGGCGCGGACGAGGTGGGGACACGACCGGCCGACAGTGGATGGGTTGACCGGCAGGCGAGTTACGGAGCGTGCGGTGAGACCCGGCGGCGTGTCACGAGTGTTGTTGATCGAGGATGACCCGGCCGTGCGGGAGGGCCTTGAGCTGGCCCTGACCCTGCACGGGTACCGGGTGCGGGCGGTGGAGTCCGGTGAGCAGGGGCTGGAGCGGCTGCGTGCGGACCTTCCCGACGTCGTCGTGCTCGACCTGATGTTGCCTGGCATGGACGGGTTCGAGGTCTGCCGCCGCATCCGGGCCGCCCGGGAGGTACCGATCATCATGCTGACCGCGCGCGGCGACGACATGGACGTGGTGGCCGGGTTGGAGGCGGGCGCCGACGACTACGTGGTCAAGCCGGTGCAGCCGAGGGTGCTCGAGGCACGCATTCGCGCGGTGCTCCGGCGGATCGGACGGGACCAGGCGGAGCTGGAGCGGTACGGGGACCTGACCATCGATCGGGCCGGGCTGGTGGTCGCCAAAGGCGGCGTGCCGGTCAGCCTCGCTCCGACCGAGCTGCGCCTGCTGCTCGAGCTCTCCGGCACGCCGGGCCGGGTGCACAGCCGCCAGCAACTGCTGGAGTCGGTGTGGGAGCACGGGTATTTCGGCGACTCGCGTCTCGTGGACGCGTGCGTGCAGCGGTTGCGCGCGAAGATCGAGGACGACTCGGCGGCGCCCGTCTACGTGCAGACGGTGCGTGGGTTCGGGTACCGGTTCGGGCCGGTGTGAGCCGGTGGCACCTCGACCGAGCCTGGGGCTGCGTGCCCGGCTGTTGTTCGCCTTCGCGCTGCTGTGTGTGGTCACCGCGGCGGCGGTGGCCGGCGGGATGTACGTCCAGGCCCGCAACGCCATCCTGAAGCGGACCCAGGATGCCGCGGTGGAGGCGATGAGAAGCCGCCTGGAGGCGCTCTACCCGTTGCGGACTCCGGCGCCGGGCCCGGACGAGCTCGGCGAGATCGCCGGCGCGGTGACCGACCGGTACAGCTCCGGGGTCGCCATCTACCACGAGATGCACGCGCCGATCAGACCGCCGCCGCCGGGGGACCGGAGGCTGGGCGGGAACGCGCCCGCCCTGGATTCCGGGGTGATCCCGAACGCGCCGGTCAGGCCGCCGCGGGGGGATTGGAGGCTGGGCGGGGACGCGCCGGTCCTGGATCCCGGGATGATTCCGAAGGGGCTGCGGCGGGCGGTGGCCGGCGGCGACATCGCGTGGCAACGCGTGGTGTGGCAGGGCGCGCCCGTCCTGATCATCGGTACGCCGATGCTGATCGTCGAGCGCGACCGGACGGCGCGGGCGTCGGGTATCGAGGTCTACACCGCGCGCAGCCTGCTCCCCGAACAGCGCAGCATCGACGGGCTCGCGGCACGCGCCTGGCTCACCGGCGGGGCGGCCCTGGCGTTCGCGGTCGTCCTCGCGTTGCTGGCCACCCGTGGCGTCCTGCGCCCGGTGCGCGAGCTCGGCCGGGCGGCACGCCTGCTGGGCGAGGGCGAGATGCGGACCAGGATCGCGGTGCGCGGCTCCGATGAGCTGGCCGAGGTGGCGCGCACGTTCAACAACACCGCCGAAGAGCTGGAACGGCACGTCAAGCAGCTGCGCGAGATGGAGGCCGACGCCCGCCGGTTCGTGGCCGATGTGTCGCATGAGCTGCGTACCCCGCTGGCCGCGCTGGCCGCGGTCGCCGACGTCCTGGATGAGGAGGCGGCCCGGCTGCCCGACCCCGCCGGCAGGGCCGCCAGGCTGGTCAGCCAGGAGACGCTCAACCTCACGGCGCTGGTGAACGACCTCATCGAGATCAGCAGGTTCGACTCGGGCGTCGCGGCCCTCGCGCTGAACGAGGTCGACGTGGCCGAGCTGGTGCACGCGACCCTGCGTGTCCGGGGCTGGTCAGAGCTGGTGCACACCGAGCTTCCCCCCGCGGTGACGGCACGGCTGGACCCGCGCCGAGTGGACGTCATCCTCGCCAACCTGGTCGGCAACGCCCTGCGGCACGGCGAGCCGCCGGTGTCGGTGCGGCTTCGCGCCGACCCGCACCGGATCGCCGTCGAGGTCCGCGACCACGGCCCGGGGTTGGACGAAGCGGTGCTGCCGCACGTGTTCGACCGGTTCTACAAGGCCAACGCGGCCAGGGCCAGGTCCGAGGGCAGCGGCCTCGGCCTTGCCATCGCGCGGGAGAACGCGCGCCTGCACCGAGGCGACCTCACCGTCACCAACGCCCCGGACGGCGGCGCCGTCTTCACGCTGCGCCTGCCACGCAGGGCACACGATCCGGACGGAGGCCCCGAGTGAGGACCGGGCTCGCCCGCCGCGTGCTCGCCGCGGGCCTCGTATCGCTCGTCGCCGTGGCCGGCTGCGGCGTGCAACCCAGCGACGCCATCCCCGCCGGCGACCCGCCGAGCGGAGCCGTCGCACGCACCACGACGATCACCCTCTACCTGGTGAAGAACGGCCGGCTCAGCGCGGTGACGCGGCTCAGTGGGCGTCCACTGTCCCCAGCGGACACGCTCGCGCTGCTGGCCGCCGGACCCGCCGGGGAGGAACAGGCGCATGGACTGACCACCGACGTCCCGCCCGAAGCCGGCCCGTTCTCGGTGACCGCCGAGCCGACCGGCCACTTGGTGGTGACCCTGTCGACCGCGGCCCGCGACCTGTCCACACTGGCCGTCGAGCAGATCGTGTGCACGGCCGCCGCCACGACGCCGGAAAGCCCGGTCCAGGTCACCGTCGCCGGTGCTGGGCAGAGCGTCGGCCCCCGGAACTGCCCGAGGCGACGGTAGCGACCCATCCTCGGAACGGTTGGGGCATTCACGAAGTCGGCCTTCTTTCGGGATTGAGGTATCGCAGGGCCGCCTCGATCAACTTCCTGCTCGCGACGAACGCGGCCTCCTTCTTCTCCTCGAGCGTGTCGTCGGGGTCGCCCTGGCGCAGAACCACCCCGAGGATCAGCCGGTCACGGCCCCCGGAAGTGGCACGGACGGCCCATAGCAGCGCTCCGCCCGCCGCGGTGCTGGTGCCGGTCTTGATACCGACCACCCCGGGCAGTCCGAGCAGCGCGTTGCCGTTGACGATCTCGCCCGCGATACCCGGGACGGTGGTCGTGGCGGTGGCGACGATGTCGCGCAGCACCGGGGACTTCATGGCCTGCCTGGCCAGCTTCAGCTGATCCACCGCCGTGCTGACCGTGGTGGGTTCATATCCGCTCGCCCCGGTGTAGGTGGTGTTCGTCATACCCAGCTTGGCGGCGGCCGCGTTCATCTTGCGGGCGAAGGCCTGCTCCGAGCCGGCGTCCCAGCGGGCCAGCAGACGTGCGGCGTTGTTCCCCGAGGGGATCAGCATCAGCTCGAGAAGCTGCCGCTCGGTGAAGACCTGGCCTGCGGTGATCGGCACCGTGGACTCGTCTCGGTTCCCTGACTCGACCGCCGCCTGCCAGTCGACCTGGACGGACGGGCCTGCGGCGTTCCTGCCGAGCGGGTGGTCGCGAAGAATCACCAGAGCGGTCATCACCTTGGTGACGCTCGCGATCGGCACGGGCCGCTGCTCGCCGTACACACTGAGGCTGTCTGCCTTCCCGGCGACCTCGACCGCCGCCTGCCCCGTCGACGGCCAGGGCAGAGCCCACGGCCAGGCCGAGCTGATCGATGCCGGCGCGGAGTTCGACAACCGTGGTGGCTGGTCCTGCGCGCCGGTGTAGACCAGCCAACCCCCTACGGCGAGGGCGGCGGACACGATGACGCCGAGCACCCGCGTGACCGCGGCGTACAGCCGGTCTCGGGGCCGAAAGGAGATGCTGCGTGGCTCGTCCATGCCGAACCACGATTGACGCCGCATATGCGCGCGTTGTCAGCCGCATGTCACCGTTTATCGACGGCGCCCACCGTCGGCGCGGCCGTGACACGACCATGACACGGCGCGGACGAGGAGACGCATCGAGGAGGACGTCCACGTCTGGGGGCGCCGGTCGGTTCCCGACAGTGCCGGTCATCTCTCGACGGCTGCGGTCATCTCTCGACGGCGGCGCGGACGAACGCCACGAGGTGCTCGCGCAGCGCCTCGCGTCCCTCGGGAGTCGCCGCCTCCTCACCCACCGTGATCCGGGCGAGCTGCGGCATGACGCCCGGCCACATCGCCATGCCCACCAGAGAGAACACCATCCGGGCGACGGAGACGTCCGGCTCCCGGCCGAGGCCCTCGGCGAGCGATTCGGTCTTCGACCGGCACTTGTCCACCCGGAGCTCCTGGCCGGGCAGCAGGTCGTCCTCACCTCTGTAGTGCAGCGCCTCCCACATCAGCAGGCGTACCAGGTCGGGGTGGGCGGAGTAGAAGTCGAAGAGGTTGCCGACGTACTCCGCCGGATCCTTGCCCGGCATCGCCACCGCCGCGGCGACCTCGTCGAGGGCCGACTTGATGACGGTGTCGAACAGCTTCTCCTTGCTGCCGAAGTGCCCGTAGATCCGCTCCTTGTTGACCCCGGCACGCTCGGCGATGCGGTCCACCCGGGCGCCCGCCACGCCGTACGCCGCGAACTCCGTCCGCGCGGCCTCCAGCAGGGCGGTCTTGGTGGCGGCGGTGGGGTCCTTGACGTCTTTGCGGGGCGACATCGGCTTCCTCCGTGTGCATGGGCGGACGGGGCTCAGGGGTGCGCCCTCAGCATACCCATTCTTGCCACCAACTAGTTGGTTGACAGCCAACTGGTTGGTTGGTTACTGTCCTCGCCATGAGCACATCGACTCCCGTCGTTTCCGCACCCGCCGGACCCGCTGCTCCCGCCACGCCGCGTGAGACGTACGCGCCGGTGTGGCGCACCGTGGCCGCGTTCGTGCCGGCCGGGCTACTCGCCACCGGACACCTCTACGTCGTGATCCCCCTGCTGGCCCGGATGTCGGCCGATTGGGGCGCCCCCGCCGCCGTCCTGACCTGGCTCGTCAGCGCCTTCGGCCTCGGCTACGCGGGCGGCTTCCTGCTGTTCGGCCCGCTGTCCGACCTGTACGGCAGGCGCCGCGTGATGACCTGGGGCATGGCTGCCACGGCGGTGACGACCGCGCTGGTCGCGCTGAGCCCCGGGCCCGGGGCGGCGCTCGCCCTGCGGGTGGTCGAAGGCGTCACCACCGCCGTCTTCGCCCCCACCGCGTTCGCGTACATCGCCGAGCGCGTCGAACCCCGCCGCCGGGCCGTCACGATGACCTCCGTGGTCAGCGCGCTGTTCGCCTCGGCCGTGGTCGCGCAGCTCGCCGCCAAGGTCCTCGTCGACCTGCTCGGGTGGCGGCCGGTCTTCCTGCTCGGCGGCGCCGCGTTCGCCGTCGTGACCGTGGTGCTGCGCCGGGTGATGTTGCCCGACACCGCCCGCCGTACCGGAGCGAATCCCTACGCCGTCGTCCCGGCGCTGCTGCGCGACCCGCGCCTGGTCCTGGTGTACGCCGCCACGCTGACGGTCCTCGGCGCCTTCGTCGCCCTCTACACCGCGTTGCAGCTCGAAGGCCCCGCGGGCATCGCCGGCGACCCCTCCGCGCTGCTGACGCTGCGGGCCACCGCGCTGCCGGCGATCATCGCCATCCCGTTCGCCACGCCGTACCTGGCCCGGCTCTCCCCGGCCCGCAGGGCGGCGCTGGCCCTCGGGCTCGCCGCGGTGCTCGCGCTGGTGGTCGGGCTGGCCGCCCCCGGTGTCACCGCACTGGCGGTGCTGCTTGCCGTCTTCGCCTTCGCGATCGGCGTCGCCGCCCCCGCTGTGATCGAGACCGTGGGTCTGCTGGCCGGTCCCGCGCGTGGCACGGCCGTCTCCCTGTTCACCTTCTTCCTGTTCACCGGGGCCAGCATCGGCCCGGTCGTGGCCTCGGCCGCGGCGCCGTACGGCTTCGCCGCCCTGATGTACGGCGTGGCGGGGGTGCTCGCGCTGGGAGGGGGGCTCGTGCTGATCGCCTCCTCCGGCCGCCGCATAAGGTGATGCCAGTGAACGTGGCGGACAGGGGGAGGACGGGCGTGCTGCCTGAGGTGGAGGCCTGGCTGAGTCGGCGTACCTCGTCGGCGGCCGACTGGCCGGCCCGCGCCCTGCTGTCCGCCAAGGGAGGCGCCACGATCTCGGTGGTGCTGCCCGCGAGAAACGAGGAGGAGACGGTCGGGGAGATCGTCTCCGCCGTGCGGCGCGACCTCGTCGAGGCCGTGCCGCTCGTGGACGAGCTGGTCGTGATCGACTCCCGGTCGTCGGACGACACGGCGCCCCGGGCCTTACGCGCCGGGGCGAAGGTCTTCGCGCAGGACGAGATCCTGCCCGAGCTGCACGATCCGCGCTACGACGGCAAGGGCGAGGCGCTCTGGAAGTCCCTCGCGGTGACGACCGGCGACCTGGTGGTGTTCGTCGACGCCGACCTGCGCGAGTTCCGGACCTCGTTCGTGACCGGCCTGCTGGGGCCCCTGCTGGCCGACCCCGCGGTCGGATACGTGAAGGCGTGCTACGACCGGCCCCTGCTCGGCGCGACGGAACCGAACGCCGGGGGCAGGGTCACCGAACTGGTCGCCCGGCCGCTGCTCAACCTGCACTGGCCGCTGCTCGCCGGATTCGTGCAGCCGCTCGCGGGCGAGTACGCCGGCCGCCGCGCGGTCCTGGAACGGGTGCCGTTCGTCACCGGGTACGGCGTGGAGCTGGGACTCCTCATCGACCTCCTGGACATGGTGGGGCTCGACGCGCTCGCCCAGGTCGACCTGGGCCGCCGGGTCCACTCCCACCAGTCGACGGAGGCGCTCGGCGGGATGGCCGGGCAGATCATGCACACCGCCTGGGCGCGGCTGGAGCGCCAGGACAAGATCGTTCCGTTGCACGAGCCGTCCGCGCGGCTCGTCCAGTTCGAACGCGGGCCCGCCGGGCACCGCCCGCTGACGCGGGACGTCGCCGTGGCCGAGCGCCCGCCGATGGCGACGGTCCCGCAGTACGCGTCCCGGCTGCGCTGACCACCTCCTTCCGTCAGGTGTTACCGTTGGTAACACCAAGGAGAGGAGACCCCCCGATGACCTTCTGCCCCGAGTTGAGCGATGACCTTCGCGAACTGCGCGACTGGGTCCACGAGTTCGCCCGGGACGTCATCCGCCCGGCTGGGGTGGAGTGGGACGAGCGCGAGGAGACGCCCTGGCCGGTCATCCAGGAGGCCGCCAAGATCGGGCTGTACTCGCTGGACTTCTTCGCCCAGCAGTGGTTCGAGGAGTCGGGGCTCGGCCTGCCCGTGGCGTTCGAGGAGTTGTTCTGGGGGGACGCCGGGATCGGCCTGTCGATCGTGGGCACCGGCCTCGCCGCCGCCTCCATCGCCGCGAACGGCACTCCCGAGCAGATGGGGGAGTGGCTGCCCCAGATGTTCGGCACTCCCGACGACGTCAAGCTCGGCGCGTTCTGCTCCTCGGAGCCCGACGCAGGCAGCGACGTCGGCGCGATCAGGACGCGGGCCGTCTACGACGAGGCGAAGGACGAGTGGGTCCTCAACGGCGTGAAGACCTGGGCAACCAACGGCGGCATCGCCAACGTCCACGTCATCGTGGCCACGGTCGACCCCTCCCTGGGCACCCGGGGCCAGGCGTCCTTCGTCGTCCCGCCGGGCACGCGCGGCCTGTCCCAGGGGCAGAAGTTCAAGAAGCACGGCATCCGCGCCTCGCACACCGCCGAGGTCGTCCTCGACGACGTACGGGTGCCCGGCCGGTGCCTGGTGGGCGGGAAGGAGAAGCTGGACGAGCGGCTCGCCCGGGTGCGCGCCGGCGCGCGGTCCGGCGAGCAGGCCGCGATGCGGACCTTCGAGACCACCCGCCCCCTCGTCGCCGCCATGGCCGTCGGCGTCGCCCGTGCGGCCTACGAGTACGCCCGCGACTACGCCCGGGAGCGCGAGCAGTTCGGCCGCAAGATCGGGGAGAATCAGGCGGTCGCGTTCCTGCTGGCCGACATGGCCACCCGGGTGGACGTCGCCCGACTGATGACCTGGCGGGCGGCGTGGACGGCCCGGCACGGCCGGCGGTTCGAGCAGGCCGAAGGGTCGATGAGCAAGCTGGTCGCGAGCGAGACGGCGGTCTGGACGACCGAGCAGGCCATCCAGATCCTCGGCGGGGCCGGCTACACCCGTGAGCACCCGGTCGAGCGCTTCCACCGTGACGCCAAGATTTTCACGATCTTCGAGGGCACCAGCGAGATCCAGCGCCTCATCATCGGCCGCGCCGTCACCGGCCTCCCCGTCCGCTGATTCGTACCTCACCTGCGGCCCACGTCTGGACCCCCTGTTCCGTTCCTGTTCCGCCCGAGATGGAGCGCGGACGGAACAGGCGGGGGGATTTCTGGCGAACCGGCGTCCGGGTCACGTTCGATGAGCCTGAAGGGGACTTCCGCGACGGAGAGCCTGTCGGTCCGCCGCCGGACGGTCGGTCATCCGTCGACGACCGTGATCGGCTCGCGGCTGGGCTTGTCGACGATCTTCCGCTCCGCCGGCGGTGCTTTCAGCCGGAATTCCACCTTCAGCGGGTAGCCTTCAGCTGAAGTGTATTTCTGCTGCCGGGGAAGACCGGTGTGCAGTTGTTGCGCAACTGGACCGCGATGCGCACCTGGGTGGCGGATTCCTCGGATTCCTTGTCCGTCACCTCGTAACACGAGGTGCCGTCGGCTTCAGGAGGCCCTGTAAGCATTTCCGCGACAATGGTCCGCCCGTCACCCAAGACCGTCGCACTGAGGATCTCGATCCCAGTACGGCTGTCTGCCGCAGCCCGCCAGTGATGCGATCTGGCCGACAAGAATCAGGCTTATGGCGGTCCTGTTCGGGGATGGAGGCCGGCGCATGGAGCCTCTTCATTGATCAGCCCTTAAGTAGCAGGCCCGTTCCGAGAACGACAACGACGACGGCTATTCGTATCACCCAGTGGAAGTGACGCCGGTGACTGTCTTCGATCATCCCTGCTCGCTGATAACTCTGCGCGACGGCGAGGGCTTGCATGGCGATGGTCAGGCCGATCCCGATCGAGACAACGGTCAGGGTCGCATCGGAGCGGATGATCGATTCGGCCAGAGTGTGTGACCCCGGTTTGCCGCCGGCGACCACCAGGGCCGCCATTTCGAGGACGGTGAGCACGGAAAGGAATATGGTCTGCACGGCCAGAATGAACAGGAACTGGTTGGCTAATCTGCGTCCCTGTTCCGGGGACATCTTTTTTCGCGATTCCGTGCCGACGATACGCCAGGCCTCGTAGGCGCCGCGGTATTCCACGATCACGGCAAGCAGGACCACCGGTATCACCTGCGCCAGCAGCCCTGCGTAACTGGATGTGTCCATCTATGGTTTCTTCTCCCGGTGTCCTGCCTGCGAGGGAACGGAAGCCTATCTTGCCAGATAGGGTCGACTGTCCAGGCGTGGCCGGAAGGCTGATTGAGCGACATCGGCGAACGGCCGGCTGAACACATAACCATCGTCCTTTTCCGGAGACGGCGCGGATACCGGCAATGCGTCGTCCACGCCCGGCCGCCGACCGCTTCGCGCTCTCGTGCATGCGGCGAAAGGCAGCGCATGGAGCCGTACGGGTGCCCACTATGCCTCCCGCCCCGCCGCCGCGGACGCCCCTGGAGCTGGTCCGCAACCGCCCCCTGCTCGCCGCGGAGCCTCTTGGGGACGCCCTGGCCGCCCGCTACCGCGAGATCGTGGCCGACGCGCCGGGCCCGTGCGCACCAGGCGGAAACCGTGTTCCGCCCGTCGCTCGGGCGAGTGTTTTCAGGGCTTCCCCGCAGGTCAGTGGGGTTCTGGATCGCTTCGCCGGCAGCTGCGGTGAGCTTCCTCGCGCGCCACCATAGGCCACGAAGCAGACCGCTTCCGGGACGAAGATAGCGCGTCAAGGCCATGGGTTGGTTGTGAGCGGCTCGGCGAGCAGCACATACTGGAGGCAATGAAGCCAGCCAGCGGCGCGTCCCGCCGTCACCTGCCCACAAGTCCCTTCAAGCCCCCGCCTCCCGCCCCGCCTCTCGAGCAGTTCAGTGTGAACGACCAGGTCACCCATGATCGGTACGGTCTTGGCGTGGTCTTGGAAGTAGAGGACGGGGTGGCTGTGATCGTCGATTTCCGATCACAGCAGGAACGAATCATGACCCCATACAAGAAGCTGCACAAACTCTGAGGCAGATGCGCCGTAGGGGGAGCGCCTCCCGCGAGTACGGCTCCGTCGGCGGCACGCCGGCGGGCGTTCACGCCCGGGCGTCTCTCCTCGCGGCCAGGATCTGAATCTTCATCCGCCCTCGCCGGAAGCGCACCTGCCCAGATTGGGCAGCGGCGCTTACAGGATCGACGAGGTGCAGCATGACGGAGCGTCTGCCCGGACATGAGTCGGGGCCCGCGCTCGTCGAGCGCGGACCCCGAATCACGATGCGGGCCTGGGTCAGGCGAGCACGATGTTCTCGGCCTGGGGTCCCTTCTGGCCCTGGGTGATGTCGAACGACACCTTCTGGCCCTCGTGCAGCTCGCGGTACCCGCGGGCGGCGATGTTCGAGTAGTGGGCGAAGACGTCGGGGCCGCCGCCCTCCTGCTCGATGAAGCCGAAGCCCTTTTCCGCGTTGAACCACTTCACGGTTCCGACAGCCATGTTGAATCTCCTTGAACAGGGGCCGAACCGGAATCCGCACTGCACAGATTCCGCGTCGCCGGATGAGGCCCCTCCGGAGAAGGCCGGAAAAACAAAATGCGCCTGAAGGTTACATCCCGCCAGGCGCACACAAGTTTCATGGGTACCACAACTGCAACTGCAGAGATGGTAGCACGCCCCTGAGCCGACGGACACATCTGGCGACCGGAAGGCGCAGCCGGAGGGGCTCCCGACTGCGCAGCAGCCGGGAGGCCATGAGCAACTCCGGAGCAAGCCCCCGGTTTCGCTCGCCCGCTCGGACCTCCGCATGTTGAGGACCACCGGCGGCACCGGCCGGCTTGATCCACGGTCCGCGCCTGCCGAGGTCCGGCCGTCCGGGTCTGACTCCGCGCCGGTGGCCGGAGGCCCGGCACGGGTTGCGCCGACCTGCGAACCGCCCCCCGCCTGGGCAAGTACGATCGACCCGTGACCGAAATGACCGAAACGACGCCAGGCTGGCTCGCTCCCGACGAGATCGAGTCGGTGCGGGGCCGGATGCCGATCCTCTACGTGGACGCCGTGCCGGTGCGCGTGGACGACACGGGCACCGTGACCCGCGTCGGCCTGCTGCTGCGGATCGGCGCCGACGGCACCGTGAGCCGGGCGCTGGTGTCCGGGCGGGTGTACTACCACGAGCGCATCCGCGACGCGCTCCTGCGCCATCTGGAGAAGGACCTCGGGCCGGTGGCGCTACCGAACGTGCCGGTCTCGCCGACGCCGTTCACCGTGGCGGAGTACTTCCCCACGCCTGGGGTCACGCCGTTTCACGACCCTCGCCAGCACGCGGTCTCCCTGGCGTACATCGTCCCGGTACGCGGGGACTGCCGGCCCCGGCAGGACGCGCTGGACCTGGAGTGGTTCACGCCCGAGGAGGCGGCCTCCCCGATCGTGCAGCAGGAGATGACCGGCGGCCAGGGCGTGCTGCTCAAGCAGGCGCTCGCTTACGTCGGCCGCCTGACCTGATCGGGGTCACTCCTCCGCGAAGGCGGGGCCGAGCGCCCGCGCCAGCCGTTCCAGCCAGTCGCACGCGTTCCCGGTGATGTGCGGATACTCGGCGCGGAACTCGTCCCAGTCCACCTCGTCGAGAGAACGGATCGTCTCCGGGCCGAACTCACCGGCCTCGCGCTCTCCGAGCGCGTCGCGCAGAACCCCGTGAAGGAGGTCGCGGGGAAGCGCTACGCGCTCGGCGAGCAGGACGGCGTCGTAGAGGTCCTTGCCCTGCGGGTAGCCGTCGGAGGCCAGCCAGAGCAGCTTCCACGCCAGCGACAGCTCCGGGGAGGCGGCGAGGATCGGCGTGGGCTCGCCCCCGCCTGTGCGGGGGATCAGGGCGACTTCCGGCGGAACGGGCAGGCGCTCGTTGAAGGTGAAGTCGAGCTGGACGGTTCCCGGCGGGAGGTCGCCGGCCCGCCAGGTGAACACGAGCCGCCGCCCGGGGACGCGGTCGTACGTCCAGATCTCGTCCGTCGCGATGTCGCCGGGATCGAAGGTCACCGTGCCGTCGGCCGGTCCGGCCACGGCGGCGGCGATGACGCCCTTGAACATCGCGGCGGTGAGCGGGCTGTTCATGTTCACGGTGGGCGGGACGACGACCCAGTCGAGGTCGCCCGGTTCACGCGCCTCCTCGCCGACCCACGCCTCGAGCAGCAGGCTCCCGCGCAGCACCAGGTTCTCGTTCCACGGGGACTCGGCGACGACCCGGACCAGATGATCGATCGCCCGGCGGCGAGCCCGCCGCCACCGGCGCCCCACCTCCGGGTCGTCGAAGATCGGTTCGCCGGCCCGGAACGCACGGTCGAACTGCTTCAGCGCCGGATCGAAGATCGGCGGCTGGCGGATGCCCGGCCTGTCCGTGACGGGCAGGTAGGTCGATGGGAACCACGGTGTGCCACGAGGCGGAACCGTGGTTCCCTCGGGGAGGGTGACTCCCTTGAACCGGTCCCAGCTTGACGTCATCGCTCCTCTATCCAGCCGTGGTCGATACCGGGGTTGTCGTCGTGCACGACATACTCTCGCTCGGCTTCGAGTACGGCGTAGCCGTGCCCTGCGAGATCGGACAGCAGCGCCTGGAAGCGGCGGCCGGCCGTGGCCAGCCCGACCCCTCGGCATCGCTGCGTGACGAAACGCTCGTGTGAACCGTCGTCGCGCCGCCGGCGGGCGTTCCGCGACACGTGCGCGCCGTGGACGACGGCGAGTTCGGTGAGGGGCGCCAGGTCTCCCCGGACGGCGACCTTGACGTGGTGTTCGAAGTAGAGGCCCGGCATCGCCGCGGCGGCCTCGGCGGTCTGCGGGACGTCCTCGTTCCAGGGAGCCGCCTCGATCTTGACCCGGACCACGCGGAACCCCTCGTCCCGCAACCGCTCGGCGTGGGCGGCGGCGGCCGTCCTCTGCGCGCCGAGCGTGCCCTCGCCCCGGACGGTGAGCATCGGCTGGGAACGGGCCGTCCCGCGTTCGAGCATGATGTGTGTGAACTTCACGCCGTTCTCCCGCGCCCAGGCGCCGAGCGACCCGACGTCATCCGCGGCCACCGTCAGGTGGATGTCGAAGACGCCTCTGAACTGCGGGCCGTTCATCGGCGGGCGCCGTCGAGATGCCAGGCCGTACAGGGAGGTGGTCGCGCGGGTGAGGGGATCTGACGCCATCGCGGCCCAGTCTGGCACACGGCGCCCGGCTCGGACTCAGCTATGGGGGCCGGTCGCGGCGGCCTGGCGGCGCAGTGCGTCGGCCAGTCGCTGGGTGTCCTCCAGCACTTCGTCGGAGACCATGCGTCCCCAGCGCAGGCGCACCCACTGCACGGCCTCGTTGCGGTACGCCGTGCCGTCGGCCAGCGTCGCGGCGGCGTCGAGGCGGACCACGACCGTGGTGTTCCACGGCCAGCCGCGGACGACGACGTCGCGCAGGGTCAGCCGCAGCCCCGGCAGGCGTGCGAAGAGGTCGCGGAACCACGCCTCGAACGCCTCCCTGCCACGGGCCTGGACACTCAGCGGCGTGTCCCCGGCGAAGCGGAACAGCACGTCCGGCGCCGCGATCGCGACGGCGGCCCGATAGTCGCCCGTTCCCACGCGGCGCCAGAGCCGGCGGACTCGAAGACCGGTGATCCAGTGGTACACGGCCTGCTCCCTTGCTGACGACAAGTGACTCGGACTCTAGAAGAGTCACTTGCTGTTAGCAAGGGACTAGGCTGGTGGCGTGGACAGGGAACGATTCGCCGCCATTCACTGTTCGGTCGCCCGCACCGCGGGTCTCGTCGCGGACCCGTGGACGCTGCTCATCCTGCGTGACCTGTTCCTCGGCATGACGCGGTATGAGGAACTGCGCCGCGACCTCGGCGTGGCGACCAACGTGCTCGCCGACCGGCTCGACCGGCTGGTGGAGGGCGGGCTGGCCGAGCGCCGGCCGTACGCCGAGCGGCCGGTGCGCCACGAGTACCGGCTGACCGAGGCGGGGCGGGAGTTGTACGACGTGGTGCTGGCGCTGCTGGCCTGGGGAGACCGTCATCTGGCCGACCAGGGGCCGCCGCTGCGACTGGTGCACACCGGCTGCGGAGCGCCGGTCGTGCCGACGATGACCTGCGACCGTTGCGGGGGAGAGCTCACCCCCGACACCGTCGTGGCCGCACCCGGGCCGGGGGGCCGAACCGCTCCTGGGACCGCTCTGGTCGCCCGCTTCCTCGCACATCCCTGACGCCGGTAACCGCGGAGGTGGCGGGTCAGGGCGACCGCGGCGAGCAGGCCGGCGAGCGCGCACACGCCCCGCCAGCCGGCCGCGTTCCAGACGCGGACCCCGAGCCAGGACCCCGCGCTGCCGCCGAGGTAGGCGCAGGTCATGTAGGCGGTGTTGAGCCTGCCGCGGGCGTCGGGGCGCAGGGCGTAGACCCGGGCCTGGTTGGCGACCATGCCGCACTGCATCGCGACGTCGAGCAGCAGCGTGCCGAGGGTCAGCGCGGCCAGGCCCGCCGTGCCGCCGAGCGACCCGGCGGTGAGGACCGCCGCCGAGACCAGGACCCCGAGCATGCAGACGAGGTTCACCGGATCCGGCCCGACGCGGTCCACCAGGCGGCCGGCGACGGGAGTGCACAGCATGGTCGCCGCGCCGACCAGGGCGAGCATCCCGACGGCCTGGGTGCCCAGCCCGTACGCCGGGCCGGTGAGCAGGAGCGCCAGGCAGGTCCAGACGGCCGAGAACCCGGCGAAGACGGCCGCCTGATAGAGGCAGGAGCGGCGCAGCTCGGGCCCGGCGCGCAGCAGGCGCAGCGGTTCGGCCAGGAGCGCCGGGTAACGCCGGCGGGTGGACGGGGCCGTGACCGGCACCGTGACGGCCAGGCCTGCCGCGAGGAGCAGCGCCAGGGCCGCGGCGACGAGGTACGGAGCCCGCCAGCCCAGCCATTCGCCGAGGGTTCCGCTGAAGGTGCGGGCCAGCAGCATGCCGCCGGTCGATCCGCTCAGCAGCGTGCCGAGCACCGCTCCCCGGCGGTCGGCCGCCACAAGACCGGCCGCCAGTGGGCCGACGACCTGCGCGGCCACGGTGGCGAGACCGACCAGGGCGCTGGCGGCGACGAGCGGCGGCAGGGCCGGCGCGCAGCCCGCGGCGAGCAGGGCCAGGGCGGTGAGGGCGAGCAGGGTCACCAGGAACGGGCGGTGCGGCAAACGGTCGCCGAGCGGCACCAGCAGGACGATCCCGGCGGTGTAACCGGCCTGGGTGGCGGTCACCACCAGGGCGCCCGCGTCGGGGGGCAGGTGCAGCCCGGCGGCGACCAGCGGCCCGATCGCCTGCGGGAAGTAGATGTTGCCCACGGCCACCGCGCAGGTGAGGGTCAGGATCGCGAGCATCCGGCGGCTCATGTCCCGCCCACCGGCCCGCCGGTGACCATCTCATCGGGGACGCGGCGCTGTCCGGTCATGTCGCTCACGACGACGGCCGTGGGCCGATCGAGGAGTGCGTCGGTCATGGACCGAAGTCCACGCCACGGGCGTTCCGCCGCCAATCGATGTAGCGTACGGCTTAATGATCAGTTTTGTGCTCGGCGTCGAGGATCTCGCGGACACGAGGTTCGCCCTCTCGCCCCTGACCGAGACGGTGCTCAGCCTGCGCGTGCTGCGCGACCCGGGCCTGTCCGCGGTGCATCTCCCGTGGCGCAGATCTGTCGTCGGGCGGCTCGGCACGCTCGACACGGACCTGCTGATGTCCCTGGTGGCGGAGAGGTTCACCCTTCCCGACTTCCTGACCCCGAGACCCGAGACCTTCGCCCCGGACTTCGAGGAGGAGCTGGCGGTGGTCCGCCGGACCCCACCCGGTCTGGTCCGCCGCGACCTGGCGGCCACGCACGCGCCGGCTCCGCTCCCCGGGCCGCTGCGCGACGCCGCCACCACCGACGACGCGCCGGTCGTACGGCTCCGGGACGCCGTCTGCGATCTCCTGGGACGCTACTGGGAGATCGCGGTCAGGCCGTTGTGGCCGCAGATGCGGCTGGTGCTGGAGGCCGACATGACCTACCGGGCGCGGCAACTGGCCGTGGGAGGCGCCCGCCTGCTGTTCGCGGGCATGCACCCGAACCTGCGCTGGGACGACGGCGTGCTGCACGTCGACAAGATGATCGGCAGCTTCCGCGTCGCGGCGGCCGGCCGGGGACTGCTGCTCGTGCCCTCCGTGTTCGCGCACAAGCCCGCACCCCCGGTCGTCCCGGAGGAGCCTCCTACGCTGGTCTATCCCAGCCGCGGCGTGGCGACGCTCTGGGCCCCGGCGCCCGTCGCGGACCAGACCGCTCTCGTGGCGCTTCTCGGCGCGCCGAGGGCGAGGCTGCTCGGCCTCCTCGGCGAGCCGCTGCCCACCGTCGAGATCGCCCGCCGTCTCAGGGTCACCCCGAGCGCCGTGTCCCAGCACCTGCGCGTGCTGTACGCCTCGGGCCTGGTCACCCGGGCCCGCGACGGACGGCAGGTGCTGTACCGGCGCAGCTCCCTGGGCGACAGGCTGGCCGACGCCGGCGCGACGAGCGGTCGTTCAGCGACGTGAGGTCAGCACCTGTGAGAGGACCTCGTGCACGTAGGTGTTGGGGTGCTTGCCGGTGAAGAGGGTGGAGAGGGGCCCCTGGGCCGTAACCGGCACGTCCACGCCGGTGTGCCCGGTGGTGGTCCAGTCCATGACGAACTTGAGGCCGCTGCCGTGGACCGGGAACGGACCGTCCTCGGTCGACAGGTCGCTGCCGCTCTCGTCGCTGCCTGAGGTGTCTTCCACGGTGAGACCGCCACAGTCGTGGTCACCCGTGACGACGAGAAGCGTGTCGGGGTGCGCGGCCACATACGCCCTGGCGACCTGGACGGCCTTCTCCAGGGATTCCACGGCCTGGAGCACGCGGGCGCCGTTGTTCTCGTGCGCGAACTCGTCGACACCCTCCTCTTCGACGAAGAGGAAGAAGCCCTTCTTGTTCGTGCTGAGGGTGTCCAGGGCCTTCCTGGTCATGGTGGCCAGGTCCACGGCCGGAGCGTAGACGTCACCCTGGCCTTCGGGCCTCTGCTGGAACATCTCCTCGTTGCCGAACAGGCCCAGCAGCTTCCCCCGCTTCGCCCGGGCGAGCTCCTGAGCGGTGGAGACGTACTGGTAGCCGGCGCTCTCGGCCTGGTCGATCAGGTTGCCCTTGGTCCCCTTGCTGGCCTCGCTCGGATCCTCGGCGGGCTTGTCCGGCCACGCGCCGGGCGTACCTGCCGGGAGCCACCAGTCCTCGCCGCCGCCGAGGATGACGTCCGGCTTGCTGACCGCCAGGTACTGCCGCGCGATCTCGTCCTGAGCGGAGCGGTTGGCGGTCTGGGAGAACCACGCGGCAGGGCTGGCGTCGGTCACCTGAGCCGTGGTGACGAGGCCGGTGGACTTGCCCGCCGCCTTGGCCTGCATGCCCAGGATCGGCAGAGGCTTGCCGTTGACGTCCACGCTGATGGCGCCGTTGTAGGTCTTGGTCCCCGTCGCCCAGGCGGTAGCCGCGGCGGCGGAGTCGGTGATGGCCGTCGCGGGGTCGTGCGGACTGGTGCTCAACTGCCCGGAGACCGGAAGCTTGTCCATGGTGAGCTGTCCGTCGAGACCAGTCAGGTACAGCCTCGCGGCTTCACGATGAGCCGCGGACATGCCGTCACCGTTGACGAAGATCACGCTGCGTGCCCGGCCACCGCCGTGGTCGGGGGTGGAGGCGTTCGCGGACAGGACAGGATTGAGAACCGCGCCGACGACCGCTGTCGTTGCCACAGCCGTCGTAGGTACGAGCAGCCGCAGCAGTCGCTTGCGGGAGGAAAGCATGTAAAACCCCCGTGGGAACGTGCTGGCAAGACGGGGATATTACGGGCAGAAGGCCACGCTGGGGTGAACATGGCTTGGCGATACCTTTAACCAGGCCGGGCCAAGTCTCGCCTGAGACTCTTGAGGGCATCGTCGCGTAATCGGCGTGCAGGTACAGCTGAGCGCTCCGCGGAGGCGGGGCGCTGATCATCTGTCTGTTCACGCGGCATAAATCCTTCGTTGTCGTGACGCACACCTTGCCGCGTCCTTAGCGCGGCTAACTTTCTCGCTGCCGGTTGCCTGCTGCCGAGGAAGGACAGGGATGCGAAAAAGCGAGACGCACAGGAGCCCCGCGGTCCGGGCTCGCGAGATCACGAAGTCCTTCGGTGATGTCGCCGCGCTCGACGGCGTCGACCTCGACGTGGCGCGCGGGCAGGTGCACGGTCTGGTCGGCCCGAACGGCGCGGGCAAGACGACGCTCCTCGGTCTGCTGCTGGGCCTGGCGGTCGCGGACGGCGGGCGCCTTGAGATCCTGGGCACACCGGTCGGGCGGACGCTCGCCGTCCCCGACGGCGTCGCGGGCTTCGTGGACGGACCCGGGCTCTATCCCTCGCTCACCGCGCGCCAGAACCTCTCGGCCCTGGCCTCACTGGGCCGGTATGACACCGGTAGCGCCACCGGCGTCGACGACGCGCTGGAGCAGGTCGGGCTCACCGACGTCGCCGACGACCGTGTCCGGGGCTTCTCGCTGGGGATGCGTCAGCGGCTCGGGCTGGCCGCCGCGCTGCTCACCAAGCCGCGACTGCTCGTTCTCGACGAGCCGGCCAACGGCCTGGACCCCGCGGGCAAGCACCACGTGCACCGCGTCATCACCGGACTCGCCGCGGACGGGACCGCGGTGGTCCTCTCCAGCCACCGGATGGACGACCTCGCCGCGCTGTGCGCCGAGGTGACCATCCTCGCCACCGGGCGGGTCGTCTTCTCCGGGCCGGTGAGCAAGCTCGCCGCCGAGAGCGGCGAACTCGACTACCGGCTGCTCACCTCCGACTCGGAGGCCGCCCACCGGCTGGCGTCGCAGACGCCCGGGCTCCGCGTCGCGCCCGGCGGCGACCCCGCTCGGCGACCGGACGCCGGCGTACTCGTGGTCCGCGGGCCCGTGCCGGCCATCGACGAGCTGGTCGTACGGCTGGTGCGAGCCGGCGTGGCGCTCCGGGAGCTGGCGCCCGTGGTGACGCCGCTCGAGGCCGCGTTCCTCAGCCTGACCGGGACCGTACCCGCGCACACCGACCAGGAGGACCCGCGATGACCGCGACCGCCACCCGACCCCGGGTCGGCGCCCGGCCGGCGCCCGTACTGCCCGGCTATCGGTTCGAGTTGGTCAAGCTGCTCTCCCAGTGGCGCATCCGCCTGCTGCTGCTCGCCTGCTGGATCGCCCCGGCGGCCTTCGTGGCCGCCGTGAGCCTGCAGAGCTCGCTGCCCGCCGACACGGTCTTCGGCCGCTGGATGAACGCGACCGGCTGGGCGGGAGCGCTGGTCGTACTGGACTTCTCGTGCAGCTGGGCGCTCCCGCTGCTGACGGCGCTGGTCGCCGGCGACGTCTTCGCGGCCGAGGACCGGCTGGGCACCTGGCGCCACCTCCTCGTGGCGGTCCGCTCACCGAGGCGGATCTTCGTGGCGAAGGCTCTCGCCAGCCTGACCGTGCTCCTGCTGCTGGTGGCCGGGCTGGCCGCGTCGGGGGTGGCGGGGGGCCTGGTCGCGGTCGGCAACCGGCCGCTCGCCGGCTTGGACGGCCATCTCCTCGCCCCGGCGGACGCCGCCGCCGCGGTTCTGCTCGCCTGGGTGTGCGTGCTGGCGCCGACGCTGGCGTTCGCCGCCGTCGGGCTCCTCGGCTCGGTCGCCCTGGGCCGCTCGCCGATGGGGCTGCTGATGCCCGCACTGCTCGCCTTGGTGCTGCAGCTCGCGCAGCTGCTCCCGCTGCCGGTGGCGGTGCGGACGGCCCTGCCGAGCAGCGCCTTCCTCGCCTGGCGCGGGCTCTTCACCAGCCCGGCGCAGGCGGGCCCCCTCCTCATCGGTCTCGCGGTGAGCCTGCTGTGGGCGGTCACCGCCACCGCGCTGGCCTACCGGCTGTTCCTGCGCCGCGACTTCACCGACCTGACGTACGACGGGTCGGGCCGGCGGGTTGCCGTGGCGGGGGCCCTGCCGCTGGCCGCACTGGTCGTCCTCACCGTGGGCGTGATCGCCGTCGCGACCCCGGCCACGGGCTCGGGGATCGAGAAGGGGAAGTTGCAGGACTCGCTCGCCACGGCGTACGCCCACCTCTACCGGCTGCAGACACAGCAGCTTCACCGCCCCGCCGTCACCGAGGCCCAGCTGGGCGCCACCGCGTCCTGCGACAAGGGCGACTCACGGGTCGCCGACGAGGGACCGGGCAACGACTGGCGGTGCGTCGTGTCCTGGCGCCTCCCCGGCGCGACCGCCGTGGGCAGCGCCATCTACCAGCTCGACGTCACCGCCGACGGGCGGTACGTCGCCGACGGTGACGGACCCAAGGAGGTCAACGGCTACTTCCAGGTGCGTACTCCGACGGGAGACGCGCCGAACCCCCTGTGGCAGTTCGACGGGAACGTCGACCTGCTCGCAAGCACCCCGAAGGAATGATTCATGCACGTCACGCGCCAGCGCGTCGCCAAGGTCCGGACCGGGCTCCTCGACGGGCGCACCGGCCGGCGGACCCGCCTCCTCGCGGCCGCCACCGCAACTCTCGTCGTCGCGGGCGGGGGCATCGCCTACGCGTCCACCGACGTCTTCGGCACCGACCAGGTCGGCCAGACCACCGACAAGGGCCTGGTCGTCTCCGCCGACCAGTACATCAAGCCCATCGGCGAGCGTCTCGTCATCGACAACGGCAAGATCATGTCGTCCTCGGTCAGCCCGGACGGCACCCACCTCGCGGCCTCGGTCGCCGACGGCGGCATGGCGCTCGTCGTCGTCGACCTGAAGAACTGGACGGTGCAGCAGCTCGTCGGCAACAACGCGGCGGCGAACCTGCGCATCAGCGGCAACGACGTGGGCCAGGAAGGTCCCACGTACTCACCGGACGGTTCGCAGCTGTGGCTGGGCCGGGCCGACATGTTCACCAAGTTCACCGTGAACCCGGACGGCTCCCTCGCCAACCCGGTCAACATCGCCATCGCCGCGCAGGGCTCTAAGCGCGCGCTCGTGGGTGAGCCGGTGTTCTCCGCCGACGGCAAGACCGTGTACGTCGCCGTCAACGGCCAGAACCGGGTGATCGCCATGGACGCGGCGACCGGGGCCATCCAGCAGAGCTGGGCCGTGGGCAACGCCCCGCGTGACATGGTCATGGTCGGGACCAAGCTCTACGTCGGCAACGAGGGCGGACGTCCGGCGAAGCCCGGCGAGACGACGATCAACTCCTACGGCACCCAGGTGCCGGCCGACCCGAACACCGGCGCCACCACCACCGGCACGGTCAGCGTCATCGACCTGGGGAACCCGGCCGCCGCCGCCGCGAGCATCGACGTCGGGCTGCACCCGACCGCCCTGTACGCCAAGAACGGGGCGCTGTTCGTCACCGACACCGCCACCGACGACGTGTCGGTCATCGACACCTCCAGCGACAAGGTCGTCCAGACCATCGCCACCCAGCCGTGGCCGGAGGCCTCGGTGGGCTACGAGCCCGACGCGGTGACGCTCACCGACGACGGCCACCTGCTGGTGACGCTCGGCCGCGCCAACGCGGTCGCCGTCTACCGCTACACGACGCCGCAGGAGCCGGTGAGCTACGTCGGCCTGCTCCCGACGGACTACTTCCCCGCCGAGATCACCACGATCGGCGACCAAGTACTGGTCTCCAACACCCGTGGCATCGACGCCCGCCGTCCCACCACCGCCGCCGGGCACGGCACCCACGACACGACGTCGAGCTTGCAGCGGTTCACGCTGCCGGACGACAGGGAGATCGCCAAGTACACGGCCCGGGTGTTCGCACAGAACGGCTGGGGCAAGAACGACGTCAAGAAGGCCGAAGGCAACAAGCAGAAGGCCGTCGCGGTTCCGAAGCGTCTCGGCGACCCCTCGACGATCAAGCACGTCTTCCTGATCGTCAAGGAGAACCGGACCTACGACCAGGTCCTCGGTGACATTCCGCAGGGCAACGGCGACCCGTCGCTGGCCCAGTACGGCGAGAACGTGACGCCGAACCAGCACGCGCTGGCCCGTCAGTTCGGGCTGTACGACAACACCTACGACATCGGCACTAACTCGGCCGAGGGCCACAACTGGCTGATGCAGGCCGACAACCCGGAGTACACCGAGTCCTCGGCCGGTCAGTACCTGCGCAGCTACGACACCGAGGACGACGCCCTCGGCCACCAGCGGACCGGCTTCATCTGGAGCGGTGCGCAGGCGGCGGGCAAGACCGTGCGGAACTTCGGCGAGTTCCACCAGTTCCTGACCAAGCCGTCCGGCGCCACCTGGCAGAACCTGTACTGCGACACCAAGAACATGCAGGCGACCGGCCAGGACACCGCCTACACCCTGAACTCGTCCTCGCCGATCCCGTCGCTCGACGACGTGTCGGTGCACGGCTTCCCGAAGTTCGACACCAGCGTCCCGGACATCTACCGGTACGAGATCTGGAAGCGGGACTTCGAGGCCAACGGGCCGGCCAACCTGAACATGTTCTGGCTGTCCAGCGACCACACCGGCGGTCCGGTGAACGGGGCCGCCCAGGTCGCCGACAACGACCTGGCCGTGGGCAAGATCGTGGACAAGATCTCGCACAGCGAGTACTGGAAGGACTCGGCGATCTTCGTCGTCGAGGACGACTCCCAGAACGGTCTCGACCACGTCGACGGCCACCGTGCCCCGATCCAGATCATCAGCCCCTGGGCCAAGCACGGCACCGTGGACAGCCGCTACTACACGCAGATCACCATGATCCGCACCATCGAGCAGATCCTCGGGATCCAGCCGATGAACCAGAAGGACAGCGCCGCCACCCCGATGGCGGCGGTTTTCACCAACAAGCCCGACTACACGCCGTTCACCGCCCTGCCGAACCGCACGTCCCTGACGCTGGGCCTGTCGGGCTCCAACCTGCCGTCCTGCGGTGCGGACACCCCGGCGCCGCAGAACCCGGCCGCGGCGGCGGCGCCGTCGGCGAAGGTGCCCGCGGACAAGCAGGAGACCGCGAAGAAGTGGGGCGCCTGGAAGTCGCACCAGGCGTTCAATGGGCCCAACGCCAGGGCCGACTCCGGGAACCCGGAGCAGATGAACCGCTTCTCGTGGTACGAGGCGCACGACTACAAGAAGCCCTACCCGGGTGACGGCGAGATCTACGCGCCGGACCAGGTGCCGGGCGCCTACATCCCGTCGTCGGACAACGACGGCTGACGCAGGCCGATCAGACGGAAGGGCCCTTGACCGGCGTCACCGCCGGCCAGGGGCCTCTTCTGTTCCCCACGCGGGTGGCAGGCCCAGCCGCTTCCCTCGGCGACAGGCCGGCCGGGACCGCGTCCGCGTGAGCCGGGTCACCGCCGTGACCGCGCGTCGCTGCCCGTCTTGGCCCCCAGGAGTTCGGTGAACAGGTTCTCCCACAGCGGCATGACGTTCTCCGGCGCGTACTCCCTGGCGGTGGCCGCGGCGGCGGCGCCCATGCGCAGCCGCAGGTCGCGGTCGGCGATGAGCCGGTTCATGGCCGCGGCGAGGGCGTCCACGTCCTCGCAGGGCACCAGGACGCCGTCGGTCCCGTCGGTGAGCACGTCACCGGGGCCGGTCGGGCAGTCGAAGGCCACGATCGGCAGCGCGTGGGTCATCGCCTCGATCATGACCATCGGCAGGCCCTCGAAACGGCTGCTGAGCGCGTAGATCGAGGCCCGGGCGAGCTCGTCGTCGAGGCGGTTGGTCCGGCCCATCAACGTCACGTGCCCGGACAGGCCGTGCTCGCCGATCAGCGCCCGCAGGGCGGCCTTCCTCGGGCCGGTGCCGAAGACGCGCAGGCGCCACTCCGGATGTTCCTTCACCACCTGGGCGAACGCCGGCAGCAGCAGGTCGAAGCCCTTCTGCCTGACCAGGCGTCCGGCGGCGACCACGACGGGGTGCTCCTGCCGGGACGGCGTCTGGTTCACCGAGTGCACCGCGTTCGGGATCCGCACGATCCTCGTGCCGGGCAGCGCCTGCTCGTACTCGCGCCGGTCGCTGGCCGTCAGCACGGCGACCGCGTCGAACCCGCCGTAGTGCCGGACGATCTCCTCGCGCAGTGGGCCGGGATAGGTGCCGAGGTTCATGTGCTCCTGCGCCACCCGCACGACGTTCTCGGAGGCGCGGCGTGCGGAGATGAGGTTCAGCGCCGGGCGCGTGGTGACGAGGACCCCGTCGTCCACCGAGGTGACGTAGTCGATGACCGCCTTCTCGACGCGCTCGGTGAAGTAGCCCGCGGCGAACTCGCCGTACGGCACGATCTTGCCGCGCAGCCGCCGCCACACGCGCCGGCCGAGGGAGTCGGCCTGCACGCCGGTCCGCTGGTCCACCAGCGTGGTGAGCGTGACGTCGGGATGCAGCCGGAACTGCGGCTCCTCACGGCGGCGCACCACACTGACGATCTCGACCTCGTGGCCCAGCGTGGCCATCGCGTTCGCCTGGTTGACCACGGTGCGGATCGTGCCGCCCATGCCGTAGGCGTGCAGGAGCATGTAACGGATCCTCATCGGCCCTCCTCCTTGGGGAGGTAGCCCCAGCTGCGGCAGATGGGTTTGAGCAGGTCGGGTATCTGGTCCGGCCCGGGCAGGTCGCGTCCCGGTTGCACCGCGCCCGACCGGATCTTGTCGCTCCAGTCGCCCAGGCCCTTCTGCACCACCTTCTGCTCGCCGTACGCCAGCATGCCGGGCTCCCACTCCACCTCGAGAAAGGCGCAGATGGCGCGGGTCGTCTTCTCCGGCTCGCCGGTCAGATCCTCATAACGCACGGTCAGGCCGGTGAGCGCCTTCCTGGCCCGCTGCACCGCCTTCATGTAACGCAGCGCGTCGGAGGCGGCCTCCTCCCGGGTGCGCCTGACGGGGTCGGCCTCATACCAGGAGTCGGCGATGGACGCGGGGTGCCGCAGCAGGAAGACGTATCGGGCGTCGGGCCAGCAGGCGGAGATCCGGGCGTACGCGAAGGCGTTGGCGGGAGTCTTGTCCACGATGGTCCGCTTGCCGCTCCGCACCAGTTCCCGGTGGAGCACCCGGTCCCACAGCATGTGCTCCAGGTCGGCCTGGTTGTGGCCGAGCGCCTCCATGGCCTTGCGGGCCAGCGGCGTGCCGAAGCCGACGGTCAGCCGCCTGACGTGCAGCTCATGCGGGGCGTGGAGTTCGGGGTGCGCGTTCAGGATCGACCGCAGCAGGGTGGAGCCCGACCGCACCGGGGACATGATGAACACCGGCGCGACCAGAAGGCGATCGGCGCGAGGGTCGGCGGGAGGACGCACCATTTCCTCCGGCGCCGGAGCCGGGGCGGAGCCCGCGGGCGACGACTGGGCGGCGGGCCGGACACGGGTGAGCTGGACTCCTGTGAACTTGACGAGTGCGCCGTTGATCCTCCGCTGCCATGTCATGGCCCGCGAGATTACCGGGGCTTCCGGGGAAAACCCTGAGAATCCACCCCCTGCCCACCTGTGACTCCGCCTTGTCTCACCAGCTGGCTTGCGGCCTCCGCGCGGTCAGCCACCGGCGGGCCGCGTCCAGGTGGGCGTCGCCGAGCCCGTCTCTGGGGTCGACGGCCACGACCAGGAACTCCCCGACGCCCGGATGGCCGTGCAGGAACTCCAGATCGGCCGGACCGAGATCGTCGTCGAACCACACGAACGGCCGGCCCCGGACGTACTCGGCGACGTGCCAGGTCTTGAGGTTCACGCCGGGCGGGCGGGGAGGGTCGCCGTCGATCGGGATCACCGGCAGCGGGGGCAGCCCGATCCTGGGGCCGATCTCCTCGTTGGCGCGCTCGCCCCAGGTCGTCGCCCAGGTCAGCGCTGCGCCGGTCTCCCGGCGCAGCGCGGTCAGCTTGGCGCCGTGCCGGGGATCGAGCAGCAGGCGGAACCACTCGCCCTCCGCCACGCACTCGAAGCGGCGGAAGCGCGGAGAGGAGCGCCGAATGGGGTTGAGCACCCCGTCGACGTCCAGCAGCAGCAGAGTCCCGTCCATCACGGCCATCATCCCGCCGCCGGCATCCGCTCCTCCACCCCCGAATCCGCAGGTATGACAACGCGAAACCGGATCCGGCCGGACATCGTCCGAACCGGATCCGGTTTCGTCAGGGGTGAGGGGTCAGCTGCAGGTGACCGACGGAGTGGCCGCGGTGCCGTTGGCGGTGAAGCCGAGGGTGGTGGACGAGCCGGCCGCGATGGAGCCGTTGTAGGGGGCGTTGCGGACCGTCACGGAGGAGCCGGACACGCTCTGCGTGCCGTTCCACAGGCTGCTGATGGTCTGCCCGCCGGGCCAGGTCCAGTTCACGGTCCAGCCGTTGACCGGCGAGCTGCCGGCGCTGACCGTGACCTCGGACTGGAAGCCGCCGGGCCAGGAGTTGATCGTACGCATCGTCGCGCTGCACCCGCCGGGCTGCGGCGAGGTACCGGGCGACGGGCTGACCGGAGGAGTCGGGCTGGGGCTTACCGGCGGGGTCGGGCTGGCGCTCGGGCTGACCGGCGGGGTGGGGCTGGGCGAGGTGTTGGGAGCGCTGTTGAGGGCGTTGAGGACGGCGGTGTAGGCGGGCTTCTTGTTGCCGTTGCCGTCGAACAGCAGCGGGGTCTGGCTGGAGCGCCAGGAGTCGCTGTCGCGCACGCCCCACGTGGTGATGCCGACGCAG